>NZ_CP019082.1:0-4800000 GCF_001956985.1 Paludisphaera borealis | reverse complement strand
CGCCCGCGCCCGCCGCGAAGACGACGAGGCGATCCGCCGGCTGCTGGTCCCGGCGCGCGGCGGGCCGGCCGACGGCCCGCGCGTGCGGCAGGTTCCGCTCTCGGACTTCGCCGAGGTCGGGCTGGTCGAGGGGCCGGCGAGCATCAAGGGCGAGAACGGCCTGTTGCGGAACTACGTCCGGCTCAACGCGACCGATCAGGACCCGGTGGCATTCGTCGCCCGGGCGCGTGAAGTCGTCTCGGCCCACGTCCCCCTGCCCGCCGGCGTGTTCGTCGAGTGGACGGGCCAGTTCGAGCACGAGGTCCGGTCGCGGCGGACGCTGGCCGTGGTCGTGCCGCTGGTGATCGTGCTGATCTTCGTCGTCCTGTATTTGACCTATCTCGACCTTGCCGACGCCGCGCTGATGCTGACGGCGATCCCCGGCGCGGCGGCGGGCGGCCTGTTCTTCCAGTGGCTGCTAGGGCTGAAGCTGTCGGTGACGGTCTGGATCGGCTACATCGCTTGTTTCGGCATGGCGACCTCGACGGGGATCATCATGCTCGTCTATCTCCGTGAGGCCGTCGAGCGGGCGGGGGGATTGGAGCGGCTCGACCTCGACGGCCTGCGAAAAGCGGTGATCGACGGCGCCGTCCACCGGCTGCGGCCGAAGCTGCTCACCGAGGGGACCGTCGTCATCGGCCTGGCGCCGATGCTCTGGGCGTCGGGCCCAGCGTCGGAGATCATCCGGCCGATGGCCGCGCCGGTGCTGGGAGGCGTCCTCGTGGCCGACGAGGTCATCGACCTGCTCCTGCCCGTCCTCTTCTACTGGGTCCGCCGCCGCCGCTGGGAACGGCTCCAGCGCCGACGCTCAGTAAACGCCGACGCCCTTACGACCTGACCGCCGGCGCTTGGCGATGCACTCGCTGGCGCTTCGGGCTTGTATCCCGGCCCAGGCGAGCCCCTCCGTACAAGCCCGAAGCGCAAGCGAGTGAATGGTTCCAACGGCCGAATCACGATTCACTCGCTGGCGCTTCGGGCTCGTAATCGGACCAGACGCGCCCCTCCGTACAAGCCCGAAGCGCAAGCGAGTGCATGGCCCTGACCGCCGGCGCCTGACGCAATGGCGCCGGCCTCATTCGGGCAGCGGCTTGCCTCGCGTCTCGGGAGCGAACGGAAGCGCCAACAAACCGACGACGAAGACGCTGCACATCGCCACGCCGGCGTACCGCATGGGCTCGGCGTAGCCGTAGAAGACCTGGCTGGTGAGCAGCCCGAGGACCGACGGCCCGGCCGCCGCGACGTAACGCGCCACGTTGTAGCAGAACGAGGTCCCCGTGCTCCGCAGCCGGGTCGGGAACAGTTCGGGGAAGTAGATCGCGTAGCCGCCGAAGAGCGCGAGCTGGCAGAAGCCCATGATCGGAATGAACACGAAGATCTGCCAGAATTCGTTGAGGTACAAGAACGTGAACGAGGTCGAGGCCGCCGCCAGGATGAAGGAGATCGCGAACGCCGGCCTGCGGCCGAGCCGCTGGGAGACGTAGGCGAACGCCTGGATGCCGAAGAAGGCGCCGGCGTTGAACATGAGCAGCGTCATGCCGGCCCAGAACGTCAGCTTGCCGCCGATCTCCTGGGGGGTCAGGCCGATCCCTTCGAAGTGCTTGCGGAGGACCATCCGATTCAGGTCGACGCTGAAGACGCCGATGCCCCACAGGCCGACGACGCCCGAGAACGCCAGGATCATGCCGACGATCGTGTTCCGCCGCCATCGCGGGTCGCCGAACAGCTCGGAGAGCGACCCGAGCTTGTGCGCCGGCGGCGCGCCCTCCTGCGCGTTCGCGTCTTCCTCGCGGACGGCCGACTTCCAGCGCTCGGGCTCCTTGAGCTTCAGGAAGACGGGGATCGCCAGCAGCGACGGAATCAGGCCGACCAGGAACATGGCGCGCCATGAGCTGCGGATCGCCCCCGAGGTTTCGAGCATCCCCAGGCCGATGCTGATGACCGCCGCCAGCATGTTGCCCACCGCCGACAGCGCCTGGAGCCAGCCCAGGGCGTAGGGCCGGGCGCGGTCCGACATGACTTCGGCCACCAGCGAGACGCCGACGGCGAACTGGCCGCCGACCCCCAGGCCCGTCAAGAAGCGGTACGCGGCGAAGTCCCAGACCCCCACCGACAGCGCGCTGAGCCCGGTGAACGCCGAGTAGGACAGGATCGTGAGCATCATCGTCTTCGCCCGGCCGATCTTGTCGCCGAGGATGCCGAAGAAGATGCCCCCCGTCGCCCAGCCGAGGATGAAGATCGAGGTGGTGTAGCCGGCGTATTCGCCGATCCGGCCGGCCTGGGCGGGGTCGCCGGGCGTGATCTTCAGCAGCTCGGTCACGGCGGGATTGCGCGCCAGGTTGAAAAGCTGTTGATCCATCGTGTCGAACAGCCAGCCGAGCGAGGCGACGAGGAAGACGAACCACTGGTAGCCCGTCAGCTCACGCCACCAGGCGACTTGGGAGCCGTCCGGCGAGGACTTCACGGCGGAGTCGTTGTGCGGGTTCATAGGAAATCGATCTCCGGTGAGTCGTGAAGCCGATTGACGCCGGACGGCCTGGCGGAGCGGTTGGGGAGGCGGGCTGTTGGACGTTCCGGAATCGGCGCGGGGGGGCGCGTGCGGTCTCGTGTCGCATCGCGCCGCCACACGATCAGAACACGTCGGAGGGCGCGCGGCAACCGTTCGGCGTCTTTTGCGACCGAAAGCCTCTCGCCAGGCGAAATCGCGGCCGCTAAGATCGTGAAGATGAACGGGAAGATCGGTCTGATTTTGTCGACGTCGGCGGTTCTGGTCGGGCTCTCCATCGCGGTCGTGTTCTCGGGCAGAGTCCCGCTGGGCGTGCCCGGTGAATGGGAATGGCTGCGCGTGAAGGTCGCTCCCTCCGCGCCGGGGCTGCTCCTGGCCGCCGCGGCGGTCGCGGGCTACGCCCTGTACGCCGCGCTGGGGTTCCGGTCGCTGGGCGTCCCCTCGGCGGTCGGGTTTCGCGAGTCGGTCTGGCTCGCCGGGCTGGCGGCCTCGGCCGTCGCCGTGCAAATCGCCATACCGATCGGCGCGGCCGACGAATACGACCTGACCAAATGGGCCTATGTCCATTACTTCCCAAGTTCGACGGGCTATTACGACGTCGCCAAGCGGCAGGCGATGGGCGACCCCTGGAAATTTTTGGCCGACTACCCGGTCTGGATCGCGTCGCAGGACTCGCTTCACATCGGCACCCATCCGCCCGGCTTGATCGCCCTGCACTGCTGCCTGATCCGCGCGATGGAGCGAAGCCCCCGGACCGCCGACCTCCTGAACGGCCTGATGCCGCCGCAAGTCGCCGCCGGCTTCCGGCAGCTTGAGGCGCTCGACCGCAAGCCGATCCCCCGGGCCGACCGCGCGGCGATCTACCTGGCCAGCCTGATCACGTTGCTGGCGTGCGCGGGGACCGTGGTTCCGCTGTACCTGCTGGCGCGCGAGTCGGTCTCGCCGCAGGTCGCGTGGGCGGCCTCGGTCCTCTGGCCGCTGGCGCCGGCGGCGAACCTGTTCCAGCCCGACGCCGACGCCGCCTACCCGCTGCTCTCGGCCTCGGCCCTCGCCCTGGCGTCCTGGGCCGCGCGGCTGCGAGGAACCTCGGGCGGGCCGACGTTCGCAAGCATCATCATGGCCGTCGCCTCGGGGATGATCATGGCGTTCGGCATGGCGTTCACGCTGGCGTTCCTGCCGATCGGCCTGATCGCCGCCCTGGTGGCGCTCTCGACGCCGCGGCTCACCTGGTCGAGAAAGATCCAGGTCGTCGTCTGGATCGGGGTCGGCTTCCTTGGCCTGGCGGCGGTGGGCTGGCTGTCGACGTCCGCGAATCCGGTCGTCGTCTGGCGGTGGAACCTGCTGCACCACGCGCAGTTCTACCTGGAGTATCCCCGAACCTATCTGCTGTGGCTGCTCGTCAACCCAATCGAGCTGGCCGTCGCGGTCGGCTTGCCGTCGGCCGTGTGGTGCCTCGTCGGGTTCATCGGCGACCGTCGCTACGTCCCGCGCGCCGGCTGGTGCGCGCTCGTGGTCCTGGCCTTGGTCCACCTCTCGGGCCGCAACATGGGCGAGGTGGCGCGGCTCTGGATGCTCTTCCTGCCGCCGCTGCTCACCGCCGCCGGCGTCGGGCTCACCCGGCTGGGGGGCGGCCCCAAGACCGTCTTCGCCACCGCGCTGCTCGTCGCGATCGCCACCCTGGCGCTTCAGACCATGATACAGGTCGTCTACCCGGTCTAGATAGAGCGGTTTGCGTTGGGGTTGCATACCCCCGGTGGGCGCGGGAAGCCCGTATCGTTGTAGGGGCGCCCCTTGTAGGTGCCCGAGCCGCCAAGGACGCCGGGGTTGCCGACGCCGATCGGGCGCCCACAAGGGACGCCCCTACGCGTGCAACCCAAACGTAATCCGGTCTGATCAGAGAAAGACGCTGGTCACGCGGACGCCCAGCTCGGTGTCGATCAGGATCAGGTCGCCGCGCGCGACGAGCCGGCCGTTGGAGGTGATCTCGACGGGCTCGCGGCTGTGCCGGCCGGCTTCGAGGACGTCGCCCGGCTTGAGATCGGCCAGCCGGCCCATGGGGAGGTTGATCCGGCCCAGCTCGACCGTCAGGGTCACCGGCGCGTCGAGCGGCGAGGGGGCGTCTTGGTCGTGGGGGCTCATGGCGAGGTCGTTCCCGAGGTTGAGGGGCGTTCTAGTTCCCGGTTGTTGGACGAGCGGACCGGCGACCCGATAACTTCGTGCCGAACTGCCGGCCAACGGCTCGACGGCGATCCGCCAGCCGCCTGCCGACGCGCCCAGGTCGCAGACCATCTCGATCGGCCCGACGGGGTCGCTCGGCGTGCCGGTCAACGGCGGATCGGCCAGGGGCAAGACGCCGCCGACCCGGAGCCGTCGCAGGCCGCCCGGCATGCGGACCTTCCCCGCGACGACCCGCCAGTCGGCCGACAGCGCGCGGATCTTGGGCGACGGCGATGCGGCCTTCGGAGCCTGTCGGCCGCTCGTTCCCGCGTCGATCCAGGCGTCGGCCAGCGACTCGGGAAGCCAGACCCGCACGGCCCCGGCGACGTCTCCCACCCGAACCGCCCACCGCACGGTGACGACGTCACCCAGGCCGTCGACGTCGAACGGATCGGGACTCACGCGGTCGATCGACAGGTCGAGCGAGCCGTTGATCTCTTCGAGGCAGCGGACGATCAGGTAGGTCCAGACGCCCCACTCGACCGGCGTGAGCTGGAGCCGGGTTTCGGCGAACGGACGGTCGAAGCCGAGCAGCCGGTCGACGACGGCGTGGGCGATCGGGACTTCCACGCCCAGGCCAAGCCGCGTTCGCTTGCGCGGCCAGCGGAGCTGGGCCGACAACCCCGGCCGTCCCAGGCCGGCGGCTCGCCAATCGACCTCGGGACGATCGAAGACGACGGACGTCCGGACCGCCTCGCCGAGCCAGGCGAACACCGGGCTGAGCGGCCCACCGCCCTGCCAGGCCGCGAACCGGCGCTCGAGCTCGACCTGTCGCCGCGTCACGCGCGGAAGGCCGTTCCAGACGTCGGCTTCGGGCTCCGCGGCCTCAGTGCTCATCGTCGATCCTCTCCGGCGCCAAGGGGAACGGCGTCGCGATCCGGTTTTCCAGGATGAGGTGGTCCCACGCGGTCCGCAGGATCAGCGATTCCAGCCGCGAGACCGCCGCCGCGCGCTTGGGGGCCGAGGGCATGAGCGTGCGGACCCGCTTGACGATCGGATACGGCAGATGCTGAAGCGCCCAACGCACCCGGAACGGCTCGCAATCGGCGAGCAGCCGGGCCAGCGTGACGAGGCCCAGCAGCGCGGTGCGACGGCGGCCGGAGACGCGCGCTTTTGCGACCGTCTCCAGGTCGCGGCGCGCCCAATCGCGGGTCTCGGGCGGCGGAGGGCCCAGCCGATCGAAAACCCAACCGGCGCGCTCGGCCGCCGCGTCGTCCGGTCCCCGGGCGAGGAGCGACTTGACCAGGCCGACGGTCCACCAGAGGCGATAGCCTTCCAGGGGCGAAGGCCGCGCCAGAGCGACGATCGCCGGCGGGTCGTCGGCGCGCTCGGCCGCGCCGCCGACGAGCCGCTCGGTCCAGAGCGCCGAGATCCAGTCGAGCACCTCGGGATGCGGCGCGCGGTCGGGCGTGGGAACGCCCCCCGACGCGAGCAAGGCCCGGCGGACGACCGACGGCCCGTGAGCGGCGACGACCGCGCGGACGGCCGGCGACTCGTCCTGAAGCGCCCGGAGCAGCCATGTGGGATGAATCCAGTCGAAATCGACGGTCGCCTCATCCCGATGCATCCGGCGAAGCCACTCGTCGGCCGCCCCCGGTTCGCCGACGGCCCGGCCCGGCGCTTCGCCCGGAGGCCCCCAGGCCTGGACCGCCGCCGCGAAGGCGAGCCCGGCGGCGGCCGAAGCGTGATCAGGATTATCGCCCGGGTTCATGGTGTCGGTCGTCATGTCGGGCCCTGCCTACGCCCACTTCTTGATCAAGGTCAGACAGGGCCGGTCGCGGTCGACGGCGACCTCGTCAAAGCCGTGGAGAGCCGCGTCCATCGCGTCGCCCGCCGCGCCGGCGGGCCCGTCGAGCCAGTCGAGCCGTCCCTGGAAGGCCACGACCAGTTGCTCGGGCGTCAGCTCGTACCGCAGCAACGACGCGTCGCAGCCCGGATGGGCCGCCGTCCATCGGCTGATCGCACCGCGAACGCCCTCGATCGCCCGGTTCACGCGCTCGACCGACTCGTCGCCCAGCGGGGTGCGGCCGAGGATCAGGTTGTGAAGCTGCGCCAGCTTGCGGAGGGTCTCGTCGTCGTCGGGCTCGGTCAGCGGGGCCGAATCCTCGATCACCTCGCAGCCCGCCCGCCCCCGAAAGTCCTCGGCGTGCTGGAGGGCCTGGAAGATCTGGTCGGGCGTGTACGGCTTAGAGACGAAGTCGTCGGCGCCGGCGCGGAAGCTCTCGATCCGGTTCTCGGGGGCGAGCCGGGCCGTGACGATCACCAGCGGGATCAGGCAGGCGGTGCGCGACGACTTGAGCATGCGGCAGATCTCGTAGCCGTTGACGTCGGGCAGCATCAGATCGAGGAAGACGATGTCGGGCGCGTGATCCTTGAGATACCGCAGCGCATCGCCGCCGTTCAAGGCGGCGGTCGACCGATAGCCTCGGAGCTTGAGCAGCATTCCCAGGAGCTTGTTGGCTTCGGGTTCGTCTTCGACGATGAGCGCTGTGGGCATCTCGTTCTCACGGAAAACCATAATCAAGCCAGGATATGTTCGTGTTCGCGTGCCCGGGCGGGTCCGGCCTCAGGGGTGCGTCGAGGGCTCCTGGCGCGTCTCGGCCTCGGGCCGAGGCGTACCGGCCGGCGGCGGCGGCGGCTCAGGGCGGTCGGCGGCCGCGACCCGGGGGAGGTGGACGGTCAGCCGGGTCCCTCCCCCTTCCAGGCTCTCGGCCGACACGCGTCCGCCGTGCATCTCGACGAATTGCTTGGCGATGGGCAGGCCCAGACCGAGCCCTCGCTTTTGAAACCCGAAGTCGCCCGAAGAGTGGCGGCTGGGGTCGAACTGAGTGAAAAACGGCTGGAACAGGTGTTCGAGAGCGCCGGGCTCAAGGCCGACGCCGCGGTCCTCGATCTCGACGACGGCCTCGTCCTGATCGCCGAGTCGGGCCCGGAGCGTGATCAGGCCGCGGTCGGGCGTGAACTTGATGGCGTTGGTCATCAGGTTGACCAGCACCGCGTTGATCTTGTCGGGGTCGATCTCGAACGAGCCGAGGTTCGGGGCCAGATCGATGTCCATCTGAAGATGCCGCGCGTGAATGAACGGCCGCACCTGATCGAGAACTCCCTGAATCAGGGCGGCCAGCTCGACTGGCCGGCGCTGGAGGGTCCGCCGGAAGTCTTCGGCCCGAAGCAGGGTCAGCATGCTCGTCACCAGCCGCGAGAGCTGCCGCCCGCTGGCGGTGATCTGGCGGAGGATCTCGCATTCCTCGTCGGGGCGGTTGGCCTGCGACAGTCGCAGAAGTTCGGTCAGGCCCAGCACCAGCGTGATGGGCGTGTTGAATTCATGACTGGCGACCTCGATGAACGCCGTCTTCAACTGCCCGGCGCGGGCCAGCTCTTCGTTGGCATGGGTGAGTCGGGCGTTGGCCTCCTGAAGCTCGGCGATCAGCTCCTTGCGATCGGCGAGCAGGTTGTGCTTCTCGGCGGCCTCGCGGATGATCCCTTCGAGTTCGTTGGTGTCCCAGGGCTTGAGGATGTACCGGAAGATGTGGCCTTCGTTGACGGCGTTGATCACCGCCTGGATGTCGGCGTAGCCGGTGAAGAGCATGCGGATGGCGTCGGGCTGGATCTGCCGGGCCTGGCTGAGGAAGACGTCCCCCGACATCCCGGGCATCCGCTGGTCCGAGAGGATCAGGTGGACCTCGTTCTCGTGCAGCAGCTCGATCGCGGCTTTCCCGGTGGTGGCGGTAAGCACCCGGTACGCGCGGTGGAACTGGTGCCGCAGGCTCTCCAGCACATCCACTTCGTCGTCGACGATCAAGAGGGTATGCCGCCGCTTCATCCGGTTCGCTCCACCCTCGGTCGGGACGCGTGCGAGTCGTCCGTCGCGTGGGTCCTTTTGGCTCTCGCCTCGGGCCGTAAGATTCCGTCCATCATACAGTTCCAACACCGGTTCGTGGTCGCTGATCGAATCGAAGGGTCGGGACGTCGTTGCGGCCGCGTTCATAAGACGGGAGAACTCGGGGCGACGGGATCGGCGTGGTCGTCGGCCCGCAGCCGATGGACCTCCGACTCCAGGCTGGTCACCCGGTTCTTGAGGCCCTCGATCTCCCCCAGCAGCACTTCCCGCTCGCGGGCGACGAGTTCGAGCCGGTCGTACTCGAGAGCGGCTTGCCGCACCGCGGCCAGCAATTCCTCGGGCTGCCAGGGCTTGCGGATGAACTGGAACACATGCCCCTGGTTGATCGCCGCAATCACCGACTCCAGATCCGCGAACCCGGTGAAGAGCATCCGGACCGCCTGCGGATAACGCGACTTGAGCCGGCAGAGCAACTCGACGCCCGTGATCTGCGGCATCCGCTGGTCCGACATCACGATGTGGACCTCTTCCTGCTGCATCAGTTGGTAGCCCTCCTCGGCGCTGTGCGCCTTGAGGACGTGGAACTCCCGTCGCAGCAGGTCGTGCACCGAGTCGCAGACGTTGGGCTCATCGTCCACGATCAGCAGGCAATGCTTGTTCTTGGCCATGACCGACCGAGCCCTCCAGAATTCTCGCCAATCGACTCCCGGAACGCATGCACGCGGCCTGGCGCACCAGCGCGGCTCGGCACGCCCCGTCGAACCTCTCTTACTGTATCATTTCCGATCTCCGTGGACAGCCTTCCGCGTTCGATCTCGGACGACGTTCGCCGAACGACGCCGAGAATCAGGACCGCGACAGCAGGGCGAGCAGGGCGTCGTGGTCGACGGGCTTGACGAGATGATGGTCGAAGCCCGCCTCGCGCGACCGGCGTTTGTCTTCGTCCTGGCCGTATCCCGAGACCGCGATGATGACGGCGTCGCGCGAGCCCTCTTGCCGCCGCAGCCGCGACGCCACCTCGTACCCGTCCATGCCCGGCAGGCCGATGTCGAGGAGAATGAACTCCGGACGCTGATCGCAGGCGATCGCCAGGGCCTCCTCGCCGTGGCTCGCCGTCCGAACCTCGTGGCCGATGCATTTAAGGAGCATGGAGAGCGCCTGGGCGTGGTCGGCGGCGTCGTCGACCACGAGGATGCGGGACGACCGGAGCGCGCCGGGCGGCCTGGACAGGGACGCCTCGGGCGTCGGCGGGCGGCTCGCGGCGGGGAGCCGGACCAGGAACATGCTCCCCCGGCCTGGGCCGTCGCTCTCGGCCGTGATGGTCCCTCCATGAAGGTCGACCAGCTTCTTGACGACGGTCAGGCCGATCCCGAGACCCCCTTCCGAGCGCGATAGCGAGCGGTCGCCCTGGATGAACATCTCGAACACCCTGGGCAGCATGTCGGCCGAGATGCCGAAACCGACGTCCTTCACGGCGATCACTACGTCGTCGCCCTCGCGGACGCCGGAGAATTCGATCCGACCGCCGTCGTCGCTGTACTTCGCGGCGTTGTTCAGCAGGTTCACCACCACCTGTTCGAGCCGCGTCGGGTCGGCTTCGACCCACAGCGCGCCCCGGTCGATCGCGATCGCAAGCGTGTGCCGCCGCTGCTCGATGAGCGGTCGGACGCTCTCCACCGCGCTTTCGAGCAACGGAGTCGCCTCCACCAGCCCGACCCGCAGGTCGATCTTGCCGCGGTTGATCCGCGCGACGTCGAGAAGATCCTCGATCAGCCGCGTCAGGTGTCTGACCTGGCGGTTGACGACCTCCATCGCCCAGTCGATCCGCCCCGGCGCGACGCCGGCTTTCTTCGAGACCATCACGGCGCCGCCGATCGCCGCCAGCGGATTGCGCAGTTCGTGGGCGAGCATGGCCAGAAACTCATCCTTCCGCGTGTCGTTCTCGCGCAGCTCTTGATTCAGCCGTTCGCGCTCGCTCTCGTCGATCTTCCGCTGGGTGATGTCGCGGAAGACCATGACGACGCCGCGGATTTCGCCCTGGTCGTCGCGAATCGGCGCGGCGCTGTCGTCGATGGGCCGCTCGACCCCGTCCTTGGCGAGCAGGATCGTGTGGTTGGCGAGCCCCTGGATGCGCCCCGTCTCAAGCACCTTTTGCACCGGGTTGGGGCTGGGCTCGCGGGTCGCCTCGTTGCAGATGGGGAAGACGTCGTCCAAGGCCTTGCCGATCGCGTCGGCCGCGGTCCACCCCGTCAGCTCCTCGGCGATCACGTTCAGGAAGGTGACGCGGCCCTTGGGGTCGGTGGCGATCACGGCGTCGCCGATGCTCTGGAGGGTCGTCGACAACCACTCGGCCCGCAGCGCCAGCTCGCGACGGCTCAGCTGGCTCAGGTGATGGATGACGACGACCAGCGCGAGGGCCAGCCCCGACGCCACGGCGAACGTCAATATGGTCTGAGCGATCGCCGCGGACTGCTCCTCCCTGAGCCGACTCCGGGCCGCGACCTCTTCGCTCTCCTGGCCCACGATCTGGTCGACGATCGCCCCCATCAGCGCCTTGCCTCGACCTGACTTGACGACGGCCAGGGCGGCCTCGAACCCCTGCTCGCGCTGCAAGCGGAGCGTCCCGGCGAGTTCGGCCAGCTTGACCTTGGCGATCCGCTCGATTTTCTCGGCGTTCGACCTCCTGATCGGGTCGCCGCCCGCCAGCTCCTTGAGCCGCTCCATCGAGCCGTCGATGGTCGACACCGCCCGGTTGTAAGGCTCGAGGTACGCTTCCTCCCCGGTGAGTAGAAACCCACGCTGGCCGGTCTCGGCGTCACGCAGGTTGGAGAGCACGTCGCCAAGGCTCTTGATCACGTCGTAGGTCCGCGACGTCTGATCCCTGCGCTGACTGATCGTCCGCAAGTTCCAGTACGTGACGACGGCGTTCAAGGACAGCAGCCCCAGGGCGAGCGCGTACCAGACCGAGAGTCGTCGCTGCGACGGCCAGTTGGACGTGATGGGGCTCATTGTCTTTGGTCTCGTGCCATCTCGATCGCGGGCCGGACTTCGCCCGTCGATCAGCGCGAACGTCAGTCTACAGACTCTAACGCATCCGATCGCGGAGACCACCCCGAACCCCGATTCCGCCCTCGGACGCTGAAAACCCGAAACGATCCGGATGATCTGTTAAAATCGGGGAAGCTCCATCTGGAAATTACGAGCCCGAAGCGCCAGCGAGTGACTGGTTCCAACGGCCGAATCGGAATTCCACTCGCTGACGCTTCGGGCTCGTTCGTATCCGGACCCGGCCCACGCCGAGCGACCGATTCTCGGGGACGGACCGGGGCTGCGGACCGCCTACAGAATCGGGCGGAGGGCACGACACGACGATGAGTGAGCATTCGAAAATCGAATGGACCGACGCGACCTGGAACCCGATCCGGGGTTGTACCAAGATCAGCCCCGGCTGCGCGCATTGCTACGCCGAGACCTTCGCCGAGCGGTTTCGAGGCGTGCCGGGCCACCCGTACGAGCGCGGGTTCGACCTCCGGACCGTCCCGGAGAAGCTGGCCGATCCGCTCCGCTGGCCCCGGCCCCGGTCGGTCTTCGTCAACTCGATGAGCGACCTGTTCCACGAAGCCCTCGACGACGCGTCGATCGAGGCCGTAGTCCGCGTGATGCGGCTGGCCGACTGGCACACCTACCAGGTCTTGACCAAAAGGTCGGAACGGCTGCAAACCCTGTTGACGACGAAACTTCGAGACGCGGCGCGACTGCCGCACATCTGGTGGGGCGTCAGCGTCGAGAACCACCGCCACGGCGCGAGCCGGATTCGACACCTCCAGGACGCGCCGGCGGCGGTCCGCTTCCTGTCCGTCGAACCGCTGCTCGAAGACCTCGGCCGCCTGGACCTCGAAGGGATCTCCTGGGTGATCGTCGGCGGCGAGAGCGGCCACGGCGCCCGGCCGCTCGACCCCGATTGGGTCCGTTCGATCCGCGACCAGTGCCGGGCCGCCGACGTCGCCTTCTTCTTCAAGCAATGGGGAGGCGTCCGCAAGAACCGCACCGGCCGCGAACTCGACGGCGCGACCCACGACCAGATCCCCCCACGGCCTCCCCGTCCGTTGCCTTCGCTCAACGACCGCCGGAACCTGATCGCCCAGCTCGAATCCACCACGCCGACCTCGGCCTGACGAATCTCGAAAAACCCCGTCGCTATTGCACGGTTGGTAGTAAGTTAGAGGAAGCCGACCGGTGCGCCCGGCGGCCCGCCCCGATCCAGAACCGCGACGAGATCGCCAAAACCCGCGCGAACAAAGCCAATCCGCCGGGCGACGGAAATGGTCGGCGGGCAACCGATCAGGACCGAGGGAGGGAGTGGAAATCGACGTGATTCCGCGCGATCGAAGCCAATCGCTGAATGAGCGTAAAGTCTTTGACAATCAAAGATTTAACCCACCCATACGGCGATTCGGGCGCGCGAACGGACCCAATTTCGGGGAACGTCCTGGATCGGGCGAAGACGGGTCGGCGGAGGGTCGCGGAGCATCGAAAACCGCGCGAACGGACCCAATCGGCGGTGACGGCGGCGGACAGACCGAGCCCTTCCGCGAAATCCGCGCGTTCGGCAAATCCGGCCAAAACGAGGCGACGTGGGCTCTTGGACTTCCGAAAGAATGCGTTACAATGAACCGAGACTCATGTCGACAAACGGCCTATGGGCGTTCTCGAAAGGGGTCCTCCTCACATCCTTTGCGACTCGACGACTTCTAGAAATCGATGCGACGTGCGGGCCCGGGCGAAGGGCGGGGCCCATCGACAGCCGATATACCAGGCAATGACTTCCGGCTTGGTCGATCGCGATCGAGGCGGATTGGTGATTTCGGGCAGCGGGGAGGCGCCGAACGTGGCTTTCGAGAAGAAATCGCCGGCTGAATCCAGCTCGCGCATTCTTTTCAATTGCGGATTCGGTCATAATCTCTCGGTATTGGCTGTTTTCGACCGTGGTGCGTGAACGCTGGCTCCCATCGTTGTTGACCGAGAAGGTCGGGACGGTTTCCATGAAGGTTCAGCTCATCGTCGTCCGGGGCAAGCCCGAGGGGAAAGTGATCCCCCTCGTAGGCCCGAAATTCAAGATCGGCCGCGGCGAGACCTGCCATCTCCGGCCCAACAGCGAGCAGGTCAGTCGTGAACATGCCGAATTCACGATCAACGGCGACGTCGTCACGGTCGGCGACCTCGGCAGCCGCAACGGCACGCTCGTCAACGGCAAGGCGCTGACCACCGAGACGTGTCAGCTCAAGGACCGCGACCTTGTGCAGGTCGGACCGCTGACCTTCGCCGTCTCGATTCAGAGATCCCCCGCGGCCGTGGCGGCCGCCCCGGCCAAGCCCGCCCCGGCTGCGGCCAGCGCTCCGAGCCCGGCCGCCAAGCCCGCGGCGCCTTCGCCCCCCGTGGCGCCCGCCCTCGCGCCGCAGGCCAAGGGCAAGGCGGCGCCGGAAGACGTCTCGAACGACGAGATCGATTCGTGGCTGTTCGGCGAGGGGACGGGTACCTCGCCCGACCAGCCGACGAGCGTCTACGGCGGTGACACGATCACCATCACCGCCTTCAAAGACGCCGCCGAGCCCGCCGCCGCCCCCGTCGCCGCCACGCCCAGCACCCCGGCGAAGCCCCCTTCCGTCGCCAGCGACGACGAGTATGAGCGACAGGAGGAAGAAGAAGCGGAAGAGGAGGAGGAAGAAGAGGAAGAAGAAAACCTCGACGAAGAGAATGAGGACGAGGAAGATGAGGAAGAGGCTGCGGCCGAGGAGGAGTTCGTCGACGAGTCGAACCCGTTCTACGTCGCCAAGAAGGCCCAGAAGCAGCAAACTCAGCCGGGCGGAAAGCCGGTGGCAGGGGCCAACCAGCAATTCAAGGACACCAGCGACGCCGCCAGCGAGATCTTGCGGAAGCTGATGGAGAAGCGAAGGGCTTCAAAATAATCGAGATCCGCGTCCGCGTCCCGTTTCGTCCTCGATTGGTCCCCGGGTCGTATTCGTCTCCGTATGTCCAGCCAAGAAACCGTAGCTTGGGATGATCTGTTTGAAGAGGCCCACGAGGGGCTCAGCGCGCTGATTGATCGGCTTGAGAGCGTGGTCGTCGGCCAACGGCCGCTGCTCGAAAAGCTGATCGTCGCGCTCCTGGCCGGCGGGCACGTACTGGTCGAGGGCGTTCCGGGCCTGGCCAAGACCCGGGCCGTCCGGGCGCTGGCGCGGGCGCTCGACCTGCCGTTCCGGCGGATCCAGTTCACGCCCGACCTGTTGCCGGCCGACCTGACGGGCACCCAGATCTATCGGCCGGCGACCGGCGAGTTCGACGTCCGCCCCGGCCCGGTCGTCACCAGCGTCCTGCTGGCCGACGAGATCAACCGTGCGCCTGCGAAGGTCCAGAGCGCGCTCCTGGAAGCCATGCAGGAGGGGCAGATCACTGTCGGCGACGAGACGATCATCCTGCCCGAGACCTTCTGGGTCCTCGCCACCCAGAACCCGATCGAGCACGAGGGGACCTACCCCCTGCCCGAGGCTCAGCTCGATCGCTTTCTCATGAAAGTGCTTGTTGATTACCCGGCACGGGACGCCGAGCTGGCGATGCTCGACCTGCCGAGCGTGGCCGAGACGTCGCTCGCCGAGTCGTGGCCGAGCGACGAGCCCCCTCTGTTCACCCCCGACGACGTGCTCCGGTTCCGTCGGCTGGCGGCCTCGGTCCAGACGGCGCCGGCGATCAAGGAATACGTGGTCGACCTCGTGCGGGCGACCCGCGATCCCGAGGCGTACGGCCTCGGCCTCGCCCCGCTGATCGAGCTGGGCGCGAGCCCCCGGGCGACCATCGCCCTGATCCGCGCGGCCCGCGCGCACGCCCTTCTCGCCCGCCGCGACTACGTGACGCCGCACGACGTCAAGTCGCTCGCCCGCGACGTCCTCCGCCACCGGATCATGATCAGCTACGAGGCCGACGCCGAGGGCCTGTCGGTCGACGACGTCCTCATACGCATACTTGACCACATCCCCGTACCTTGATGCCGAGCATATTCCGCGCCCTCCAAACACGGCCCCGAGCCGTGCGGCGCGCGTTCACTTCCAGGGCCACCAGGCGAGGTAGCCTTCCCAGATCCGGTCGAGGGCGACGGCCGCCCGGGCGTGGATCTTGACGTCGACCAGGCCCGACGCGGCGGTGACGTCGGGGTTGATCTCGACCGTGGTCTTGCCGGCGGCCTGGGCCGTCCGCAGCGGGGCGACGATGTAGTCGAAGACGCTGCTGGTCCCGATGCTGAAGACCACGTCGAACCCCCGGGCCGTCTCGGCTTCCAGCCGCCGCAGCTTGGCCTCGGGCAGATGCTCGCCGAAGAGGACGACGTCGGGCCGAAGCACGCCCCCGCAGTCGGGGCAAAGGGGCGGCAGCCCCAGACCGGAGTAGTCGGCCACCCGCTCGTGGAACCGGCACCGCGTACACCGCAGCTCGTGAAGGTCGCCGTGGACATCGATCACATGGCGCGAGCCGGCGGCCTGGTGCAGGCCGTCGACGTTCTGGGTCAGCACCCAGACCGCGTCGAAGTACCCCTCCATCTCGGCGAGGACCCGGTGCCCGCGATTCGGCTCGGCACCCCGGCTCGCCCGCTCGATCTCCAGCAGGTGATGCCACGCGACCTCGGGCCTGGCGGCGAGCATCGAGCCGGAGAGGGCCGCCTCGATCGAGTGGCCGTGGCTGGTGGTCCGATCGGCGCTGTAGAGCCCGTCCGCCCCTCGGTACGTCGGCAGTCCCGAATCGGCCGACATCCCCGCGCCCGTCACCGCCAGCACCCTTCGCGCGCGGCCGAGCCGCTGCACGACCCGCTGGACGGCCCGCGCGTCGTCGTCGGAAAGCTCGAGATCGGCGGCAGGTCGGTCGGAGCGGGAGGGCTCCATGCGAGGCGGCCTTTTTCCGGGAGGCGATTCGCGTCGTAAACTACCAGATAGGAGTATCGCGCGCCGCCCGCCTCGACCGCCAGTCCGCGCGGCGGCGGCCTCGAAAGTTCAACTCGGCGGGCGATAGAAGAACGGAGCGCGCGACCAGCTCCAGTGGTTTCGCGGCTTGTCATGGTTCCAGCGATGGGCCTCGTTCGCGACGCAAGGGAGATGCACCAGGAAGCCGACCGCGACCAGGCCCGCGAGCAAGCCGACGCCGGCCCGACGCTTCAGCAGTACGGCGACGGCGGGCGTCGCCAGCAGACCGAGCAGCGGCACGACGTCGGTCGCCAATCTCGAACCGTAACTGTAACCGCCGGGCCAGTCCCACCAGGCCGAAATCAGGACCACATGCAGTGTGACCGCGATCAGGCAGAAGGCCGCCCACCCCTTAGGCCCGGCGACGAGTTCCGGCGCGCGGCGAAGCCTCGGCCAGACGAGCGCGGCGGCCACGGCCAGCACGGCCCAGGGCTGGTACACGAAAATCCCGCGACCGGGACTGAACAGGATTCCCAAGGTCGGCCAGAGCCTGAAGAACGACCAGAGTTCCGCCGAGACGTTCGTGTTGACCGTCGCCGGGCCGAGATGGCTCCGGTAGATCAGCTCATAGTAGACGACCCAGGGGACCAGCGCGGCCGCCCCGGCGATCCCGACGATCAGCCCCCGGCGCGGGGATCGGACGATCACCCAGAGGCCGAACAGCCCGACGAGGAGCCCGGCCGTCGGGCGGCAAGCGAGCATCTGCGCGAGGGCGAAGCCCTGGAGCAGCGACCCGCGCCAGCCGGGCTCGCCCCGACTGGCGAACTCGACCAACAGAGCGGCTAGAAGCCAGGTCACCACGCCCCCGTGCTGCCAGAGGCCCAGGCCGACCGTCGTGAACAGACCGCTGCCCGTCGCCAGGAACAGCGTCGCGACGGCGGCGGCCGACGCCGAGCCCAGCCGGGCCGCCGTCAGGAAGAAGAGGCTCAGCGCGAGCGCCGCGACCATCGCGGCGGAGACCTTCTCAAGATATTGCAGGTTCTTGCGCGAGTCGAGGTCGGCCCCCAGCAGCCACGCCGGAGCGACCGTCACGAGCGCGAACGGGACCATGCCCGCCTGGAAGGTCGAGACGATCCGACCGTCGACCTCCTGGAAACAGTAGCAGAACGAGCCGTCGCGCTTGCGGAGCAACGGGGGGTTCAGGCCCTCGAACTCGCGAAGGTCGAAGTCGCCGTCGCGGACCAGGCTGACGGCCGTCGGAACCACCGGGCGGGTGTCGAACGTCCCCAGAACGCCGTGATGCGCCACGTCGAGCAGGAAGAACGGGATCGCCACGAACGCCAGCGCCGACCGCCAGGGGATCGGCCCCTCGCCGCGAGCGTACGCTTCCGCCCGGCGCCAGCTCTCCGCGACCCACGCGCCCACGCGGCGACGGTAGGCGGCGTTCAAGATCAGCCGCCCGGCGGGAATCGCCAGCCCCAGCAACGGACCGAACCGGGCGTTCGAACGGGTGCGGAGGCAAAGGGCCAGACCCACCGCCGCGACCACGACGCTGAGCCAATCAAGGAAGGATGCAACCGGCCGCCGCCTCGGCTCAACGACCGGAATATACCGAACCGAGAGCCGATCACGGCTGGTGTCGGCCCGGCGCGCGACGTCCTTCGACGGCATCCTTGCCTCGCCTTCATTCTACGAAACCAGCGGTTCGTTCATGGGTCAGTGGCTCATGTTGGTTATCGCCCTTTCTTTCGATTCGATTTACTTGAATTGATCGCGACACAATCATTAAGATTTTCCAAGAATTTCCGTCACGGCGTGAGGATTCTCCGGGCTCGCTCGGCCGCGTGGCCGCGGGCGGGATCGAGGAGAATCCGGCGAGCCTCGCTGGTCAGCTCATCGGATCGGGCGCGGCCGGCTTCGATCGCGTCGAGGAGTTTCAACCGTCGGGCGTCGTCGCGGGTGAGGGCGACGATGGCGAGTTTGCGGTTGGAAGGGGTGAGCCGGTCCAGGGTCGAGGCGAGCGCGGAGGCGGCCTGGGACGAATCCACGTCGTTCAACGCGCTCACGGCCCCTTGTTGAAGCTCGGGATCGACCTTGTCGGACAAGTATCCGGCGATCTGTCCACCGCGCTTGCTCCAGGGCTCGACGCCGAGCATCCGTAGGGCGTCGTAGCGGGTACCGGTCGAGACGGTTTCGGCGTCGGCCATCGTCGCGGCGAGGTCGAGCGACCGCCGCCAGCGCGCGGCGAGGGGTGGGGCGTCGCGGACGATTTCCTCGAACCGAGGGCCGGGGTACGGGCCCGTCTGGCTGACGCCGTTGATGAGACCGCCCCCCAGGACGACGGCCCGCCAGTCGTCGAGCTTCGCGGCGTCGGCGGCCGGCAGCGCGACGTCGAGGATGCGCCGGATCTCGGCCGCGTCGTTGCGGCGGCCGGCGGCGATCGCGACCCGCCAGATCCAGGGGATGCGCCGGTACTCCTCCTTGAGGTCGCCCCCCAGCCCGTCGGCCAGAGCGGCGATCAGCTCGGCCGATTTCTCGGGGCGACGGGCGACGAGCGCCTCGCGGTCGGCGTCGGTCGTCTTCGGATCGAGGATCGCGCGGGCGATCGCCTCGACCGGCTCGGCTTCCGCCGTGACCGGAGGATCAGCCGGCGCCTGCCCCGAGGGGGCCTCCCCTGGGGTCAGGACGATCGCGCGGACGTCGGCCAGCGCGTTCCGGATCGGGCCGTCGGATCGGAGGGCGACGCGATGAAGGCCGTTGTGAAAGACCTGGTCCGCGACGGATTTGACCTCGTAGTTCGCCCAACCGCCGGTGCCGGCGACGACGCCACGAACCGGACGGCCGTCGAGTTCGAGCGTGTAGGCGTTGCCGGCCGCCTCATCATCGCACGCCCAATCGAGCGCGACGGTGAACGTCGACCCGCGATCGACCTGGAAGGTCCAGGCGGCGTGGTCGTCGGGCGAGTGCCAGTAGCCGAGGTTGCCGAACTCGGACTCGAAGGTCAGGCTCGGCCCGTAGATCGCGGCCGACGCCCCGTCGAGTCGCACCACGCCTTCCTTGCCCTGCTTCACGACGATGGGATGGTTGCCCTCGAACGCCTTGGGGCGCGACGACCCTTTCGACAGGAAGGCGACGACGTCGGCGACGTCGGCCGGCTTGAGGTCGTTCTCCAGGCCCTCGGGCATGAGCGAGCGGCCCGACGACGTCAGCTCGTCGAGATCGGCCCGGAGGATGACGTCGGTCGCCCCTTCCTGCCGCTTCAGCGACACGGCGCTCGCGGTCTCGGCGGCGATCAGGCCGGCGACGACGCGACCGTCCTTCAACGCCGCGTTGTAGCTGACGTAGCGTGCGTCGACCTCGCGGTTGGGGTCGAGGATCGCGATCAGGAGCGGCTCGGGCGAGAGGTCGGTGAGCGCGGCGAGATCGGGCCCGACCTCGTGGCCGACGCCGTCGAACTTGTGGCAGATCGCGCACGCACGCTCGAAAACCGCCTTGCCGCGCGCGGGGTCGCCGTGGGACGTCTTGACCGACGCATAAGCGTCAAGCACTGGCTTGCGAGGGCCGATCTTGAGCGCGCCGAAGGCGGCCTCGGCGCGGTTTCGGAGCGCCGGCGGCCCGGTCGTCATCAATCGCTGACGCTGCTCGGCGCCGATCTGCGAAGGAGCGACGCGGCCGGCTTCGATGGCCGAGAGCAAGACTTCGGCCGACTCGTCGCGGGCGATCAAGGAGTCGAGGGCCGTGGCGCGGAGGGTCGGCCCGAGCTGGTTCCAGCGGTCGACGACGGCCGAGGCCGACGCGCGATCGCCGAGTCTCGCCAGGGCGCGCAGGGCCGCGACCTGGATCTCGGTCGGCTCGGCGGGGTCGACCCGTTCGGCGATCACCGCGCGGTCGGCGTCGCGCGTCGGCGCGGATCGGCCGAGGAGACGCAGAGCGGCGATCCGGTCGGCGGGCGGGCTGTTCGGATCGGCGGCCAGCGCGCGGGCCGCGAGGATCGTCGGCCGGACGGCGGGATCGGCGGCCAGCGACTCGTCGCGCGAGGCGTCGAGCAACTCGGCGATCGCGCCAAGCCGCCAGGGGCGGGGCTCGCCGGCGACGACCTTCAAGGCCGAGGCGACCGACTCGCGGTCGTGCGCCCCGGCGATCGTCGCGATCAGGGGCTCGACGAGATCGGTCGACGGTCCGTCCGGACCGGCCGAGGCGACGACCCGCTCCAGCACCGTCTGAGCGTGCGGAACGGCCGAGCTGAGGACCGCCGCGCGGACCCACGGATCGCTCGCGTCTCGAACGGCGATCGACGCCAGCGCGCGGCCGGCTTCCGGCGCGGGCCATTCGCCCAGGCTGAGCGCGACCTGGAACCGGACCGTGATCTCGGGATCGGCGGCCAGGGCGAGGACCGCGCGGCCCAGGTCGGCGTTCTTCGCCAGCCGGGGTTCCGAGAGCCGCACGGCCTGACGGCGAACGCCGGAGTGCGCGTCGGCGAGGGCTTTGGCGATCGTGGCGTCGTCGAGGGCTTCCAGGCCGTCGAGCGCGGCGAGGGCCTGGACCCGGCACTCGGGAAGCTTGCTCTCGCGAACGAGACGGGCGAGCGTCGGCGCGGCGGCGCGGTCGCCGCGGTGGACGAGCACGCGCTGGACGTTGTCGCGGAGCGTCCCGTTGGGACTCTCGATCGCAAGGGCCAGATCGGGAGTCGCCAGCGCGTCGAGGTTGGGGACCGGGCGAAGCGGCCGGCCTTCGGGGACGACGCGGTAGATCCGCCCCTTGTCGGCCCCGGCGCGGACGTCGAGGGTCGCCAGCCGCTCGGGGCTGATCCAGCGGGGGTGCTCGATCACGAATCGATACATGTCGACGACCCAGAGGGCCCCGTCGGGGCCGGTGCGAACCTGAACGGGGCGATGCCACGAGTCGGTCGAGGCCAGGAACTCCGACTCCTGCTCGTCGTCGGCGCGGCGGCCGGTGAAGGTGACTCCGTCGGGCCGCATGACGTTCCGCCGCACGACGTTGTGGACCGACTCGCATGTAAATGCGTCGCCGGCGTATTCGGGGCCGAGCAGCGAGTCGCGGTAGATGCCCGGCCCGCACGCGCTGGTGACGCGGTTGGCCTGATTGGGGTCGTTGAACCGCGCCAGCGTGCGGCTGGCGGGAAAGAGCCGGCCGGGGTCGGCGTCGAGGCTGTGGAAGGCCCCTGGCGCTGGCGCGACGACCCGCAGGTTGCGGCTCACGTCGTGGTCGGAAAGCGGGTAATGGCGGATCAGCGAGCCGCTGTCGCCGCCGAACTGGTTCCCCCAGTCGTCGTGGATGCGGCCTTGCTGGGTCAGGCCCGAGGCCGGCTCGAACACGCCGGAGTCGGGCCGGAACCGGAAGTCGCGACCACCGATGTCGACCTCGCGTCCGTCGGCCTGACCGTGGATCGTGCCGCCGATCAGGCCGTTCGCTCCATACACCCAGTTGTCGATGCCGTAGCTCAGACCGTTCACCCGCGCCTGGTAGTTCTCGGTCGAGAACCCCTTGTAGAGGGTGCGCCGAACGTCGGCCTTGCCGTCGCCGTCGGTGTCCTCGGCGTAGATGATCTCGGGCGCGGCGCAGATCAACGCCCCCTTGCGCCAGCACATCACGCCGGTGGGGAACGGCAGGCCGTCGAGGAACGTGACGGCCGTGTCGTAGCGACCGTCATGGTCGCGGTCTTCCAGCACCTTGATCGCGCCGCCGGGCTTGTAGCGTCCGTCCATGCCGGCCGGATAGTCGCGCATCTCGCAGACCCAGAGCCGGCCGTCGGCCCCGAAGTCGATCGCGATGGGGCTCTCGATCAGCGGCTCCGACGCGACCAGCTCGACCTTCAAGCCCGGCTTGGTTCGGAACGCCTTGCGCGACTCCTCGGGTGTGAGCGCCGGCGGATGTTCCTCGTCGGCTTCGGCCTTCTTGGTCGGAGCCTGAAACTCAGGCCCGGCGACCCGGTGGACGGCGTCGATGATCAGCTTTTCGACGCCCGGCTTCAGGCGGGTCGGCCGCGCGTAGTAGACCATCGCGCCGCCCCCTTCGTAGCCTCCTTCGCGGAGGATGCGTTCGGAGGGGATGTAGCAGGGGACGTCGTTGGCGTAGGCGGTGACCCAGAGCCGCGAGGCGTCGAACTCCTTCTTCAGCCGGAGGACGAAATCGACGACGACCTCGCCCGGCAGGAAGACCATCAGCAGGCCGTCGCCGAACTCCCACGCCTGGGCCGAATACGGCAGCGACTCCGGCAGCGGCTCGCCCCGGTCGAGGCGGGCGAGCTGGACCGAGGCGTTGTAGCCGGGAGGGCCGCCCGCCTTGACGAGCGCCTGGAGTTGCTCGCGGGTCGGCAGGACGTCGTACGGCAGATTGAACCGCTCGAAGGCGACCCGGGGAGGCCCCGACAGCGGCTTCCACGAACCGCGCAACAGCCGGGCGACCTCGTCGGCCAACGCTCGGCCATGGGCGACGGCCTGCTCGGGCTTGCCCCGCGGGCTCGGGTTCGAGTCGGCCCCGCAGCCGACCACGGTCAGGGCGATGCAGCCGGGGTTGTCGGCCTCGATCGCCGCCTGGGCCGAGCCCGCCCAGTCGCCGTCGACGAGGTTCACGTCGGGCTCGATGCTCGTGCAATGGCAGGCGTAATTGGTGACGATCGCCCGGATCGAGCCGTCCGGTGCGGTGACTTTAAGGACGGGCAGGCTGTGGTCGACCGGGCCGCCAGGAGTCCGACGGTTGGCCGCGAAACCAACCTTGCCCTGCGCCCACGAGAGCGTCGCGGGCCGGCGGGCGGCCAGGGCGTCGAGGCAGACGCGCTCCAGCTTGTCGATGAACCCGCGCGTGTACTGGTCGATGCGCGCCTGCTCGTCGGCGACGATCGGCTTGCCGAAGATGTTGGGCGCGACGCCCGACAGCATCGGCGCGGTGTGGGCGTGCGACGAGCCGACGGCCAGCCGCTCGCGCGGCAGGCCGGTCTTTTTCGCCAGCCGGGCGGCGACCTCGGTGACGATCGCGTCGGAGACGCCCAGGTTGTCGACCGAGACGAGCACGACCGGCTTCTGCTCGTCCGAGCCGATCGCCAGGGCCTTGGCCCAGATCTTGTGCGCCGTCCCCTTCGACTCGGCTTTCCGAGCGAGATACCCGTGCAGCCGAACCGGTCCGTCGGGCGAGATGTCCACGCGGGCGACGCCGACCGCGACCTCCGCGCCGTCGGCGCGCGAGCTGGCGACGGCGATCAGACCCACGAGGACCGCGATGCGAAATCTCATCATCCACCCCTGTTTCATCGGCGGCGACCTTTCGAATGGGCGGCGTCGAGCCTTTGGAACTCGAAGTCGAAGGCGTCGGCCCCGCCGGCCTTGACCTCGGCGTCGATCGGGCCGCTGATCACCTTCGTCGAGGGCTTCGACGCGGGCGCGATGCTGAAGTGCGCGGCCGTTCCTTGCGACGGATCGACCGCCCCCTCCACCGCCTCGGTGACCGAGACCTTGTACTTTCCAGGAACCGGGCCGTCGGCCTTTGGAATCGCGAAAGCCCCGTCCTTGACAACGCCCCCGACTTCCATGCTTCCGTCGGCCGACCGAAACTGAATCGAGCCCTTCGGGACGGGAGCCCCCTCGATCTTCACCTTCCCCGATACGGCCTCCCGGGGCAAGTCGTCCCTGGCCTCGCTGCAACCAGTCAGCGCGAGCGCCAGCGCCGACGCCAGGGCGGCGCGCCGCCCCGTGACGATCCGGATCACATCCATATGCAATAGCCCCTGAACAGCGCCCGCCGAGCCGACGGGCGCCGCGATGTCAGATCGTGGTGAAGTACGACGCTCAATACGAATCGGCGCTGATGACCTCGCCTCCCCGGGTCGTGCTGAGAGCGCCCCAGGTGACGAGGTTGATCGAGTCCTTCATGAACCGGACGCTGCCGTCGACCATGCCGACATTGACCCCGCCGGGATGCTTGCTCCGCGCCGCGAGATACCACGTCATGTCGTCGGTGGTGCAGGGCGGGTTCGTGGAGATCGGGTTGCAGAGCCCCGGCCAAAGGACGTCCGGCGAGCGGCTGTTCGGGCCGGTGTACGCGGTGAAGGTCCCCAACGGCCCGCACCAGGTGAAGCCGCGCAGGTCGAACGAGGCCCCACTCTGGCCGACGAGCAGCTCGGACATCATCATCGTGTTGCTCAGCCCGTCGGTGATCGACGCGAACGAGTACGTCGTGTTCGGCACGCCGGACTGCTCGCGCGCCTCGTACCCTGCGATGTCGACGAGCGGCGAGCCGATGCACGTGAACGGCGCGCCGAGGAAGGGGGTGTTGTTGAACGTCCTCTGCTGCATGATGGTGTTGCCGAAATTCGCCACGTAGTTCTGCGAGGTCACGAGCATCGTGTTGCCGTTGACCGTGATGCCGATCCCGCTCAGCAGCGAGTTGTTGCCGTCGCTCGGACACATCCAGCCCGAGATCCGCGACGACGTGACGGTGATGTTGCACTCGCCGTTGTAGCGGAGCGGCCAGTCCACGGCCCCCGGCTGACCGGAGTTGTTGCCCTGGTAATTCCAGCCGTTGAACGAGTTCATCTGCTCGATGAACGGCAGGACGGCGACCATCCAGGTCCCCCACGCGTCACCCTTCTTGCCTGGAGGAAGGGTGTTGTTGGAGGACTGATAGTTGTGGATCGCCAGCCCGATCTGCTTGAGATTGTTGGTGCATTGGGCGCGGCGCGCGGCCTCGCGGGCCGACTGCACCGCCGGAAGCAGCAGGGCGATCAGGACGGCGATGATCGCGATGACGACCAAGAGCTCGATCAGCGTGAATGCGGGGCGTCGACGCAGCATGGCGACTCCTCAAAAACGATCCTGGGACGGAATGAAGGTCCTGGAACGGCTGACGCGGTCGAGAGAGGCGAGGCGAGGCGCAAGGGGATCGACGGCGCTCCGCGGGAAGAGGAGACGCCCGTCAGCTTCCACAAGAGTTCTTCGCGCGGAGTGTGACGGGACTTTTTTCGAAAGGCGCGCGAGCCCGTCTTCCGCGACGGTTCCACCAGGAAAAGCGAGGCGAAGGCGAATCGGGCCGGATCAGGATCGCGGCGATTCGCCGAGGACGTCCTTGAGACGCCGGAGCACGCGCGACTTGGCTTGCCGGACGGCGGCCGGCGTCACGCCCAGGTCGGCCGCGATCGCGGCGGGGGCCTCGCCCTCGACCGTGGCCCGCCAGAAGGCCTGCCAGGTCCGATCTTCGAATTCCAGGCGGACGAGCCTCAGGGCGTTCTGATAGAGGTCTCCGACGAGCGTTCCTTCCTCGTCGTCGGAGTCGTCCGTCGCCGGATCGGGCAAGAGCAAGGTCCGCTCGTAAAAGTTGGTCCCCCCCGGCGCTTGCGACCCGCCGCGGCGAATCAGCGAGAGGACCTTGTGACGAGCCACGCCGTGCAGCCAACCTCGAAACGAGGCGCTCTCGCGATCGCGTCGAAAGCCCCGCAAGCCGACGACCACCGCCCGAAAGACTTCCTGCAACACGTCGTCGACGTCTTCGCTCCGCACTCCCCAGCGACGGCACCAATGGCGGAGCAGCGGCGCGTAGAGATCGACCAACCGCTTCCAGGCCTCGCCGTCGCGCGCCTGGACCTGCTCGATCAGGGTCAGCGACGTGGCGCCTGAATCGACGCTTGCGGATCGCGATCGAGCTTTGGCCGGGGACAGGCGATCCATGTCGGACGTCCTCCGCTCGCCCAGGGCGGTTTTCCTCGACCACGTGCAAGGGAGGTCGAAGAAGAAGAGCGCTATTCGTCGAAATAACGTCGAGCTATCATGGCGGGAGAGGCTTGGGATCGACAGCGCGAGGCGGACGTCGAGTCCTCCTCTCGAGAGCCGGCCCATCGTACAGGAGCCAACAGGGGGTCGGCAAGTGCGTATCGATGCATGTCCCACCGACGAGATCCTGACGGCCTTTCTGCTGGGAGACCTTCCCGACTCCGAGATCGACGCCGTCCGCGAACATCAAGAAGCGTGCTCGCTCTGCGAGTCGCGGGCGCGGTTGCTGGACGACCAGACCGACTTCGTCGTCGACGAGCTTCGTCGCGCCGCCCTCGCCTCATTCCCCTCGACGCCGATGACGAGGTCCGACTCGCCCGGCCAGTCGCATGTTCCCCCGCCGAGATCGGGAGACGCGATTCCCGCGATCGGCGAGAGCCCTCCCGTCTTGCCCGACTATGACGTCGACGAAAAGCCGGTGGGGGTCGGAAGCACGGGGGTCGTTTACAAGGCGCGCCATCGCAAGCTGGGCCGAGTGGTCGCGCTCAAGATGATCGCCGGACGGGCGGGAGACGTCTCGAAACTGCTCCAGATCGAAGCCAAGGCCGTCGCCCATCTTCAGCATCCCAACATCGTCCAGATCTTCGAGATCGGCGAGCACGGCGGCCACCCGTTTCTGGCGCTCGAACTCGTCGAGGGGGGCTCGCTGGACCAAAGAATCGAGGGAGGGCCGCGCCCGCCCCGGCTGGCCGCCGACCTGGTCCGGACTCTGGCCTGGGCCGTCGACTACGCCCATCGCCAGGGAATCATCCATTGCGACCTGAAGCCGTCCAACATCCTCGTGACCCATGAGGGCGTTCCCAAGATCACCGACTTCGGCATCGCCAAGTGGATCGAGTCGGACGCCTACTGGGGCGAGGGAGTCGAGATGCGGGGAACCCCGCGCTACATGGCTCCGGAACAAGCCGACGGAGCGGTGGGCGAACTCGGACCGGCGACGGACGTCTACAGCCTGGGCGTCATCCTTTATGAGATGGTCGCGGGCCGCGTCCCCCATCTCGCGAAGACGGCCGCCGAGACGCTCAAGCTCGTTCGCGAGCAAGAGCCCGATCCTCCCAGTCGATGGCGGCCGGGAGTCCCGCGCGACCTGGACGTCATCGCCTTGAAGTGTCTGCGGAAAGCCCCGTCGCAGCGTTATTCCGACGCCAAGGCACTGGCCGACGACCTGGGCCGCTTCCTCGGCGGAGAGCCGATCCACGGCCGCCCCGTCGGGTCGGTCGAGAGGGCCTACCACTGGGCGAAACGCCGCCCCGCCCTGCTCGCCGCGCCCATCCTGGCGGGCCTGTCGCTGGTCGCCTTCAACCTCCAGGTCCCGCGACATCAACCCTTACCCCACCCGAGCGACCTCGTACCCAAGGAGGTCGGTCCCTCGGTTCTCCTGCCAATCATCCAGAGCGACGGGTCGATCCGCCTGGGCGCGGCCGCCGCGTCGCTCTCGGGCAGTTCGCTCGCCTTCGAGCACTCGTTCGGCAACCTCGGATTCTGGCACACCAGCGACAACCGCGCGGCCTGGACGTTCCGCGTCCACGAGGAAACGCGGTTCCGCCTGGTCCTCGAATACGCCAACGAGAACGGCGCCGCGGGCAACTCGTACGAGGTCCGCGTCGGCGACGCCGTCTTCAAGGGCCAGGCGCTCGCGACCCAGAACTGGGCGAGCTATCAGAAGTTCCCCGTCGGCGAGCTGACCCTGCCGGAGGGCGTCCACCGGCTGGAGATCCGCTGCATCCCCCCTTTGAAGGGAGCCCTGTTCGACCTCCGAGCGGTCATCCTCGACCATCCGTGAACCGACTTCAGGAGGCGGCCGGCGAAAGCGCGCGCGGCACGGCGTGCTCGCCGAGGGTCGCGGTGTCAGCGTAGCGGCCCTTGGGAAACTGCGACAGCCAGAACCAGTACGCGGCGCTCGCGAGCAGCAGCGCGAGGCTGATGTTCTGCGAGATGGTCAGGCCGAACCGGAAGATCGGCTCGTCGTTGCGGAGGAACTCGATCAAGAACCGGGTGATCGGGTAGGTCAGCATCAGCACACCCAGCACCTCGCCGTCGCGGCGGCGGAGCGGGTAATAGGCGGTCAGCAGAATCAAAAGGACGAAGGCGTCGAGCGCCGAGTAGATCTGCGTCGGATGCAACGGAAGCGACTGGAGCGCGTTGGTCGGGATCATGCCGAGCCGGACCTCGCTCTGCCACGGAGGAGATTCTTTGGGGAAGGCGACCGCCCAGGGGAGATGGCAGACGTCGCCGTAGCAGCAGCCGTTGAGGAAGCAGCCGAGCCGGCCGAACAACGTGCCGACGGCGATCGACGGCGCCAGCGCGTCAAGATAGGGGCGCAGCGGCAAGTTCCGACGTCTTTGGTAGATCAAGAACGCCAGGACGCCGCCGAAGATGCCGCCGTAATAGACGATCCCCCCCTTCCAGTACTGGAAGACGTCGAGCAGGTTGTCGATGCCTCGGCCCCAGTACTGGACGCAGTAAAACAGCCGCGCGCCGATCAGTCCGCCGGCGAACAGCCAGAACGCCATGTCGAGGACGGCCTCGGGGTCGAGCTTCTCGCGACGCGCCCGCCAGCAGGCCAGCCAGGTCGAGGTGACGAAGGCCAGGACCAGCATCGCGCCATAGCCGAAGACGCTGACGCCGCCGAAGACGGGGATCGTGAACAAGACCTGTCGCATGCCAGCATCGTCCTTAATTGGGGTCGGCCGGTCCTTCGCGGCGATCGGCGGTCGCTCTCACTCGGTGCCGGCCCAGCAATCGGGGCCGGCGTGAACCGCGGCCTCGCACGCGCGGGCGACCGGCGGGTAGTCGATCCGTTCGACGATCCGGTTCTTGGCGTCGAGCGCGACGACGCGCGGGCTGTGGCCGTCGACCTCGGCGGCCTCGATCTGGGCGAACGCCATGACGATGACGCGGTCGCCCACCGCGCCCAGTCTGGCCATTGCGCCGTTGAGCTCGACCGACCCCGATCCGCGCTGGCCGGGCAGCGTGTAGGTCTCGGCCCGCATGCCGGTTGCGACGTTGCTGACGAGGATCGACTCGTACGGCAAGAGGCCAACGGCGTCCATCAGATCGGGGTCGATCGTCAGGCTGCCGTGGTAATACAGATCGCTCCGGGTGATCGTCGCCAGATGGAGCTTACTCTTGAGCACCTTGAGCTGCATGCGTGGTCGCCTTACTCCGTCAGACGGGCGTTGTCGATCAGCCGGGTCGTCCCGAACCGGGCGGCCAGAAGTGCGACGGCGGCCCGCCCTGGCGCGATATCGCCAAGTTCCGCAAGGGTTTCCGCGTCGGCCACCACGGCGTACTCAAGCCTGGCCGTCGCTTCCGATTCTATCGTCGATCGCAAGATCTGTCGAACCCGGTCCGCGTCGCGTTCGCCGCCGTCGACCAGCCGCCGGGCCGCTTCCAGCGCCCGATGAAGCACCGCGGCGCCCTGTCGCTGGCGCGGGTCGAGGTAGCGGTTGCGGCTGCTCATCGCCAGGCCGTCGGGTTCGCGAACCGTGGGGGCGGTCGCGATCTCGACGCCGACGTGCAGGTCTTCCACCATTCTTCGGATCAGGAGTTGTTGTTGATAATCTTTTTGGCCGAAGACCGCCAGGTCGGGACGGACGATGTTGAATAAGGCCATCACGACCGTTGTCACGCCCCGGAAGTGGGTGGGCCGGATCTCCCCCTCCAGCACCTGCGAGAGCCCGGGGACCTCGACGAAGGTCGTCGCCGACGCGCCGCGCGGGTAGACCTCGGCCGGGGTCGGCGTGAACACGAGGTCGGCGCCCGCCTCGCGGCACTTGCGGAGGTCGTCGTCGAGGGTTCGCGGGTAGCGGCTGAAGTCTTCCGACGGGCCGAACTGGGTGGGGTTGACGAAGATCGACACCACCGTGAAGCCCGAGCGGTCGCGGCAGTGGTCGATCAGCCGAAGGTGTCCCTCGTGCAGCGCCCCCATGGTGGGAACGAAGCCGACCTTGCGGCCGTCGGCCTTGGCGGCGGCGACCGCCGCGCGGACGGCTGGTACGGACGTCGCGGTTTCAAGCACCGGGCGTACTCCTCGGCTCTCCGGCCCGATGTGGACACCTGGGATTATTCAGACAGCCGTCAGGAATCTGGAGATCGACGAGGATCTCGCCCCCCAGGATCGTTCGCGAGACGATCCGGGGCACGTCCTGGAGCGTGACGCCGCCGTACCAGACGCCCAGCGGATAGATCACCACGACCGGCCCGTGCTCGCACTGGTCGAGGCATCCCGCGTGGTTGGCCCGGGCCAGGGGACCGAGGCCGACCTTCTTGAGTTCGACCTTGAACGCGTCCTTGAGGGCTTGCCCCCCTTCCGGATCGCAGCATCCTCGCTTGTGGCCGGGCTCGCGGACGTTGCCGCAGACGAAGACGTGATGCGTGAAGACGGACATGGGTTGTTCGGTTCCGAGGACGCGGGAGGTCGAAAGTGAGCGGCTCGGGCTTTCGCCGGACCGAGCCGGCCGCCAGAATAGCAACAAGGGCCGCCGGCCGGCCGTCCCGCCGCGCGAGACTCGACCGCCGTCGTCGATCGAACAACCGTCGGCGCCTGGATATAATACCCTGTAAGCAAGGCGACGACGACCTCGAACCGTGCGAGGCTCTCAGAGTGGCTCCGACCTCCAGTCCTCACGATCCGGTCTCCCAGACGTCGGCCGACGGTCGTCCCGTCGCCATGTGGAACGACCCGGAATGGACCACCGCCAAGCGGGACCGTTTGCTCCATCGCCTGCTGGAGACCGGGCCGCAGCCGTTCGCGACGATCGACCTGGCCGATCGGATCGTCCACGTCAATCAGGCGTTCTCAACGCTGGTGGGTTACACCCCCGACGAGCTGTTGGGCATGTCGATCATGGACCTGACGGCGCCGCAGTCGCACGAGATCACCCGCCGGTCGCACGAGCAGACGCTGGCGACCGGCAAGACCGAGCGGGTCGTCAAGCGGTATCGCCACAAGGACGGCCGCCTCGTCCCCGTCGAGCTGCTGCTGGACGTCGCCCGCGACGACGAAGGCCGTCCCATCGGCCTGTTCGCCTTCATCACCGAGATCAGCCAGCGGATTCAGGCCGAGGAGGCGCTGCTCGACTCGGAGCGCCGCGCCCGGACGATCTTCGACGGCATCCATGACGCCGTCCTCGTCCACGACCAGAAGCGGAGCATCCTCGACGCGAACCCGGCGGCCTCGCGGCTGCTGGGATACACGCGTGCCGAGCTGGTCGGCATGAACACCGCGCGGATCGACGCCCCCGATTTCGCCGCCGGCTTCGAGGACCGCTTGAAGCGGCAGCTCGAGGACGGCCGGCTGAGCTGCGAGGGAACCTTCCTCACCAAGGACGGGCGGACCATCCCCGTCGAGATCACCACCTCGACCATCCAGTTCGACGAGCAGCTCGCCATCCTGGCCGTGATCCGCGACATCACCGAGCGCAAGGCGCTCGAGCGCACCCGCCGCGAGTTCGCCCGGGTCCAGATGCAGTCGGCCCAGGCCCTTGAGGCCAAGAACCGGGCGCTGTCGCAGTCGGAGGAACGCTACCGACGGCTCACCGAGGGAAGCCTCGACGCCATCGTCGTGACCGACGGCCAGGGCCGGATCTTGCTGTTCAACCCCGCCGCCGAGACGATCTTCGGCCACGAGTCGAAGGAGGTCATCGGCGAGCCCCTCGACCTGCTGATCCCCTCGATCTTCGAGCAGAAGGCCCCCCCTTCGCCAGCGCCGGCCGCCGCGGAGCCGCCGCGACAGGATCTGCCGCTCGACGTTTCGCCGATCCTGGGCAAGACCGTCGAGTTGACGGGCCGGAAGCGCGACGGCGGCGGATTCCCGATCGAGATCTCGTTCAGCGCGGTGGAGGCCAACGGCCGCGTCGAGTACGTCGCCTCGATCCGCGACCAGACCGAACGCCAGCGGATGCGCGCGATGCTCGCGCACACCGACAAGCTCGCCTCGATCGGCCTCCTCAGCGCCGGGGTCGCCCACGAGATCAACAACCCGCTCTCCTACGTCGGCAACAACCTCGCCGTGCTCCAGCGCGACGTCAAGGGGCTGATGGAGATGCTCGGCGAGGCCGAGACCGCGTTCCAGGCGATCGGCGCGGTCGAGCCCGAGAAGGCCGCGCGGTTCAACGAGATCGTCGAGGAGATCGACTGGCCGTACATCCGCGAAAACCTCTTGCCCATGATCGACCGCACGCTCGAAGGCGTCCGCCGCGTGGCCAACATCGTGCAAAAGATGCGCGGCCTGGCGCGGACGTCGCGGCCGCGATGGGAGGCGGTGCCGTTCGCCGAGCTGCTCGACAGCGCCCTGGAGATGATGAGCGGCCGGCTCAAGCGAGACGGCGTCGAGGTGGTCGTCGAGAACCACGGCGTCCAGCTCATCCACTGCGTGCCGACCGACCTCTCGCAGGTCTTGCTCAACCTGCTGATCAACGCTCTCCAGGCGGTCGAGTCCAACGGACGGACCGAGGGGGGGCGAATCGAGGTCGACGTCCGACCCCTGGGCCCTTGGGTCCAGATTTCGGTCGCCGACAACGGCGCCGGGATCGCCCCCGAAGACCTCGGCCGCCTCTTCGACCCGTTCTTCACCACCAAGCCGGTGGGCGAGGGGACGGGCCTGGGGCTCGCCATCAGCCACGGCATCATCACCGGCCACGGCGGCCGGATCGAAGTCGAGAGCCGACCCGGCGACGGCACCCGGTTCCGCGTCCTGCTCCCCAAAGACCCCGCCGGACGACCGTCGTCGGGCTGACGATGCAGGAAAATACAAGCCCGAAGCACAAGCGAGTGCATACCCCTGAATTAACGCACTCGCTTGCGCTTCGGGCTTGTATTCTCGGCGCCTTGCCTTGGACGTCGCCAGGGCGCCGACGCTCATGGCTTGCGGCGGGTCGACGGCCGCTGTGAAATGGGGTGTTGGTCCAAGACGGATCGCGTCCCTTCGTTCTCTCCCAATAGGAGCCTCGCCATGAACCGCCGGATTTCCTGCGTCGTCGCACTGGCCGTCGTCTCACTCGCGCCGGGCCTGGCTCGCGGCGACGACGAGGCGATGAAGATCGCCGTCAAGGTCACGACCGAGGGGGCCGCGACGTTCGACACCTTGAGCGCGTCGGCGATGGCCGCCTATTACGAGGAAGACGCCCGGCTCAGCCTCGTCATTCGCAGCAACGAAGGCCTCAAGACCGAGTTCCACAACGGCCGGGGTGAGATCGAGAAGGCCTACGCCAAGATTTTCGAGAAGCCTGAAACGATCAAGTCGCACAACGACGTGAAAGCCGCCCGGCTGCTCGCGCCCGACGTGCTGACGATCGACGGCACCTTCGACCTGAACACGCTCAAGCCCGACTCGCCCAAGATTCCGTTTCACCAGGTTCGCGTCAAGAAGGGCGACAAGTGGCAGATCCTGAGCATGGAAGTCTTCTACGTCCCAGCGAAGTAACGTAACGAGGTATTCCCCTGCCTGACCAGGAACCTCCCCGTCGCCCGCGCGCGGGTGAACGACGCATCTCGGCTCGCTGGTCGATCGCGCCCCTCGTCCCGGCGCTCTGCGCCCTGGCGACGGGGATCGCGATCGACCGCCACGCCGAGCCTTGCGGCACGGCGGGCTGGATCGGAGCGAGCCTCGCACTGACGGCTCTGGCCTTCCTGGCGCTCCGCCGGGGCCTGATTTCCAGCCTCGCGCTGCTGGCGGCGATCGCCGCGGTCGGCGGCGGCTGGCACCACGCCAACTGGACCGACCTGGCCCCCGACGATCTCGCGGCCGGCGTCACCGAGGCCCCGCGCCCGGCGTGGGTTCGCGGCTACATCGAGGAAGTCCTGAGCGCTCGCCCGTACGAAGGCCGACGGCCGGGCGACGAGGGCCGCGTGCGGACCCGGCTGACGCTCCAGATCACCGGCGTCAGCGACGGCCGAGCCTTTCAACCCGCCTCGGGCCGAGCCGGCGTCACCGTGCTGGGCGATCGGACCGACCTCTACGCCGGTCAGCCGATCCAGGCTGCGGGCCAGCTCGCGCTCATCGCCGGCCCGCTCAACCCCGGCGAGTTCGACTACCGCGCCTTGCTCCGCGCCCGGGGGATTCGGCTTCGGCTCAGCGTCGACGAGCCGTCGGGCGTCATGCCCGATCTCGAAAGCCGGCCCGCGTGGTGGATCGGCGCCCTCGGCTCACTCCGCGAGGGGAGCCGAGACCGGCTCATCGCCAGGCTCGACGACCGCGCCGCCCCGCTGGCCTCGGCCCTGATCCTGGGCCAACGCGAGGAGATCGACGACGAGCTGAACGACGCCTTCTTTCGGACCGGCACGATGCACCTACTGGCCATCTCGGGCTTGCAGCTTCAGGTGCTCGCGGTGGCGATCGGAATCGTCTTGCGGTCGCTGGGGACGCCGCGACGCCCGCTGTACGCGATCGTCGCCGTGGCGACGTTCGGCTACGCGGTGCTGGTGGGGTTTTCGCCCTCGGTGACGCGGTCGGCCGCGATGACGCTGACATTCTGCCTGGCGGCGATCTTCGACCGCTCGACGCGGCCCGCGAACACGCTGGCGACGGCCGGAATCGTCACGCTCGGGCTCAACCCGGCGTTCCTCTTCGACGTCGGCTGCCAGCTCTCGTTCCTGGCCATCGCCGCCCTGTTCTGGCTCTTGCCGCCGGCCCGCGCGGCCGTCGCCCGCCTCGCCGATTCCTTCCGCGCATGCACCATCGGCCCGATCACCCCGCTCGACGACGTCGAAGAGTTGTTCCGGCCGCGCTGGGCGAAACTGCCTCGTGAGGCCGTTCGGTGGGTCACGAACGCGATCCTGGTCTCGGCGGTCGTCTCGGCCGCCGGCCTGCCGCTGGTGGCGCTTCGGTTCCACATGGTCTCGCCGATCGGCGTCTTGCTGAACATCCCGCTGATCCCGATCACGTCGTGCGCGCTCTTGCTCGGGGCGTTGCAGCTTGGCGTTTCGCTGGTCTCCGCGCAACTGGCCGCTCTCATCGCCCTTCCGGTCGGCTGGCTGCTGCGGCTCACCGAATCGTGCGTCTTCTGGGGCGCCGACCGCCCGTGGGGACACGTCTTCGTCGCCGGGCCGTCGTGGGCGTCGGTCGCGATCTTCCACGTCCTGCTGGCGATCGCCGCGTACGTCTGGAGCGCCGCCCCCAGGCCGTCGAAAGCCAAGGTGGGCCGGACGTTCCGGGTCGTTTCGCTGGGGTCGTGGGTCCTGGTCTTCGCCTGGTGTCTGCCCGGCTGGGCGTTCGAGGGTTTGGGGCGACGGCCGAAGACGCTCGAAGGCGAGATCCTGACGGTCGGGCACGGCCTGGCGGTGGTCTTGCGGACGCCCGAGGGGAAGGCGTTCCTTTACGATTGCGGACGGATGGACGACCCGCGCGTGGGGCGTCGGATCATCGCGCAGGCGCTCTGGTCGCGGGGCGTCACGCGGCTCGACGCGGTCTTTCTGAGCCACGCCGATCAGGATCACTTCAACGCCCTGCCCGACCTGATCGAGCGGTTCGCGATCGGCGAGGTGATCGTGCCGCCGGGGTTCGCGGGCGAGGACAATCCGGCGGCCGATCTCTTGATCGAGACCTTGAGCGAGCGCCGGATTCCGGTCCGCGAGGTCGCCGCGCCGGCGGTCTGGAACGTCGGCGCAACCCGGTTCGAGGTGCTTCATCCGCCCGTCGACTGGCATCCCGAAACCTCAGACAACGCGCGCAGCCTGGTGCTCGACATCCGCTCGCTCGGGCACCGGCTGCTGTTGACCGGCGACCTCGATCAGCTCGGCCTGGTCGAGCTGACCGCGGGGCCGAAGCCCGAGCCGCCGATCGACGTGATGCTCTCGCCCCACCACGGCGGCCGGTCGGCCAATCCCGCCTGGCTGTACGAGTGGGCGGTCCCTCGCGTCGTCGCGGTCAGTCAGAAGCCGCCGTTCCCCGCCGCCTCGGACGCGTTGACGCCTCTGGGGCAGAAGGCTATCGTCCTCTTAAGGACCTGGAAGACCGGCGCGATCCTCTTGAGATGGACGGCCGAGGGGATCGTCGCGCGGGGATTCGTCGACGAGGGCGAGCCCGCCCGCTCCCGCGAGACGCGACAGGATGCGGGAGAGCGACCGGAATGAAGTGGCTGATCGTCCTTCTGGGACTGGGCGCGGGACTGATCGGCGGCCTCATCCTCGTGGTCGTGGAATTCGGCGCGTGGGCCCTGGTGACGCCGCGACGGGTCGCTTCCCCCACGCCCGACGCGAACGAGGACGAGACGGCAACCGATATCTGGGCGACCTCGACCGAATCGATCCGCGCGCGGGCGGCCGACGGCGTCGAGCTGGCGGGCCGCTGGATCGCCGCGCCGGGCTCGCCGACGGGTCGGACGATGATCCTGGTCCACGGGTTCGTCGACGGCCCCGAGGCGATGGTCGTCGATCGGGGCCGGGCGATCCTCGACCACGGCTGGAACATCGCGGCCGTCGACCTCCGCGGCTACGGCGAGAGCCAGGGCGCCTTTTCCAGCTTCGGCGGTCGCGAGGCCGGCGACCTCCGCGCCTGGCTCGACGTGCTGGCCGCCCGCTGCGCCCCCGGCGAGCCGTTCGCCCCGGTGATCTGGGGACGCTCGATGGGCGCGGCGATCGCGCTCCGCGCGGCCGTCGAGGACGACCGCGTCCGCGCCCTGGTCCTCGAAGCGCCGATGGTCGATCTTGAGGCGGCCGTGACGACCTTGACCCGCAACCGCAAGGTGCCGATGGCCCCCCTGCTCTCCCGCCTGATCGTCTCCCGCGCCGGCCGGCTCGCCAAAGTGTCGCTCCACCGGCCGCGCCCGCTCGACCTGGCCGCGCGATGCGCCCAGCCGGTCGTCGTCGTCCACGGCGCGAACGACCCATTGATCCCTTCCTCGAAGGCCCGCATCCTGGCCGACGCCTTCCCCACCCCCGCCGCCTTCATCGAAGTCCCCGCCGCCCGCCACGCCGACGTCGTCCGCGTCGGCGGCCCCGACCTGCTCGCCGAGATCCTCGCGTTCGTCGACCGGCACGTCGAGGCGTCCAGGACGGCGTAACTCGCGATCACGGCTTCCGCGCGAGCTGGTTCGGCCGGGGGAGGCGGGAGAGGGTGGCGCGGGCGAGGTCGGCGGCGATGGAGCGGTCGACGGAGTGGTCGGCGACCCATTCGAGGTGGACGCGGGCGTCGTCCGGCTTGTCCTTGCGGATCAGGTCGAGGGCCAGGATCGTGTGCACCTCGGCCTTCTGGACGTCGTTGCCGGCCTTGGCGAGGAAGTCGCGGTCGGAGAGGTCGCCGTTGAGGTAAAGCAACGCCGCCTTGGGCCAGGCGTCCTGGCGCGGGAGCTTCGCCAGCGCCTCTTCGAGAAACTTGTACGCTTCCGGCTCGCGACCGGCGCGGCGCGCGCCGAGGGCGCCGAGCAGGGCCATGTACGACGACGCGGGGTCGCCCCAGCCCTTCAGGTTCAGATACGCGTGCGCGTCGATCTCGGCGCCGTCGACGTCGGCGCAGAGCCGCGACCAGCCTCGGGCGATGTAGACCTCGGCGCGGCGCGGGTCGGCGGCGACGGCCCGGTCGTACTCGGCGATCGCGCCGGTCCAGTCGCTCTCGGCCTGCCTCTTGCGGCCCCGTTCCAGATAGGCGTCGACGTCGTGCGAGGCGTCGCGGATCGGCGTCTGGTCGCGGATCGCCATCGCGTTGCGGGCCATCTCTTCGTACAGCCGCTGGCTGCCGCCGTACGCGGCGACGAGCTTGGGATTGAGGTCGCCGGCGGCCTGGTAGTCGGCGAGCGCCTGGTCTTTCAGGCCGAGCTTCGCGAACACGTTGCCGCGATTGAAGTGGACGACGGCGTTCTTGGGGGCGAGCTTCACCGCCTCGCTGAGGTCTTCGATCGCGCGGTCGTACTGACCGATCATGAAGTAGGCCAGCCCGGCGTTCGAGTGCGCGCCGGCGTTCTTGGGGTCGAGCTTGATCGCCCGGTCCAGGTCGGCGACCGCCTCGTCGTAGCGGGCCAGGCTGTTGTACGCCGCGCCTCGATTCTGGTAAGCCTTGGACTGCTTGGGATCGATCGCGATCGACTTGTCCAGCTCGACGACGGCCTGGGGATACCGCCCCAGGCGGACCAATACGCCGCCGAGGTCCTTGTGCGCCACCGCGTCGCCGGGGAGGAGCCGACCGACGGTCTCGAAGTCAGCGAGCGCCTCCTCGTTGCGGCCCAGCCGCGATTTCAGGCCGCCGCGTAGGCTGTAGGCGAACGCGTACCGGGGGTCGACCGCGATCGCCTGATCGTAATCGGCGAGCGCCCGGCCGTCCTGTTGCATGTCTTCGAGCAATCGGCCCCGACTGGCGAAGGCCCGCGCATAGCCGGGGCCGAGCCGGACGGCTTCGTCGAGATCGGCGAGCGCTTCCGCAAAGTCGCCGAGTTTGCGGTGGACGTCGCCCCGGCCGATGTAGGTGTTGGGGTCGGTCCCGAAAATGGCGATCGCCTGATCGTACTCCGCGAGCGCCTCCTGGTCGCGGCCGGTGCGATGGTGGACCTGCGCCAGCCCCGCATAGGCGACGGACTTCGCCTCCTGGACCTGGGAGTGAATCCGGGGAGTCAGGCGGCTGGACCCGTTGAGCGGGTTCGCCCAGAGACGGATCGAACGCGCGAATTCGGCCTCGGCCTCGTCGTACCGGCTGAGCATCGTCAGGGCGATGCCGCGATCGCTGTGGCCCGATGGATTGAGCGGGTCGCGGTGGACCAGCCGGTCGAAATCGCCCATCGCCTTCGTCGGCCGGTCGAGCCGCAGGTAACTGTTGCCGCGCCGGACCAGCGCCTCGACGTCGTTCGGATGACGTTCGAGCACGACGTCGAGCCGCGACACGGCCTCGGCGTAACGACCGGCGTCATAAAGAGCGAAGCCCTCCTGCCGCTCGCGATTCGTCGAATCCGCCCAGGCCGGAGATCCGGCGGACGTGAGCAAGACCAGGAGAATGGCCAGCGTGGTTCCCGTCGCCCTCATTGCGCACGACCGTCCTTGTCGTTCGTCGCCTCGCTTCGGTTCGACCCTCCCATTGTTTCGGTCGGAACAAGGGCGAGGCGTCGCGCGAGTCGGCGCGTCGGGGACGGCGGCGGACGGGTTCTAGCGGACTTGCCTGAAATCGCGAGGAATCCGCGTGTCGGGCCGGTTCGTGTTATTCGGTCTCGACGATCGACCGGATGACGTCGCGGACGAGGTCGGCCAGTTCGTCGGGGCCGAGGTCCGACCACTGGCCGAACGCCAGGACGGTCCGCCGAGGCGTGCGGAAGCAGCGGATCATGGCCGCGTTGGTCATGTCCATCGCGTAGAATTCGAGGTCGTGGCCGGTCGCGGCGTGGTCGTTGATGGTTTCGAGGGTCGCCGTCGACTCCAGGTCGGCGTACTCTTCGCGCATCGCGTCGAGCGCCGAGTCGGCCACCTCGGCCGGGTCGGGGCATGATTCGTCGGTCGTGATCAGGGCGAACCCCAGGCCGTCGGGATCTTGCACGGCCACGGTGCGGACCTCGCCCTGGTCGGTCACCTCCAGCTCCCACTCATGGGGATACTCGAAGCGAAGCCCGTCTTCGTCGTAGGTTTGGCCGCTCACTTCGCGCCTGCCTTCCCAGCCTGGTCGTCCGTGTCGCATCACATCTCCCGAAAATCGGCCGTCCATTCTAACACGCGGCGCCCGGACCGCCAACGGCGCGGAGCGACCGTCCCAGGGCGACGGGACTCGATTCGACGCCATTCGAAATCGAAACGCTCCGCTCCGCGCCTCGATCGTCGAGGCGCGGAGCGGAGCGAAGGTTTCAATGCAGCGTCGGGCGGCGGCGATCAGTAGGCGTCGGAGCTGACGACCTCGCCGCCTCGCGTGCTAGAAATGGCCTGATACGTGGGAGGGCTGACCGAGTTCTTGATGAACTTCACGCTGCCATCGCAGAACCCGACGTTCACGCCGCCGCTGTGCCGGCTGCGCGCCGCGATGATCACCAGGTTGTTGGTGCCGCCGACGCACGGAGGGTTGTTCATGGCCGGATAGTTGCAGTACCCGGAGCTTTGCATCCAGTCGGGCTTCGAGCTGTTCGGGGTCAGATATCCTGAGAAGTTGGCGGCGTAGGCCCAGTGCGAGAAGCCGCGAAGGTCCCAACTGGCGCCGCTGACGCCGACGATGACCTCCGAGGTCATCATCGTGTTGCTCAACCCGTCGGGGATCGCCGCGAATCGGACGGTCCCGTTGGTCGCCCCCTGGCCACCCCCCGCGCTGATGTCGGCGTACGGCGCCCCCACGTCGCCGAACGGAGCGCCCAGGAAATTGTACTGGACGCCGTTGTCGACGAAGTACGGCACGAACGCGCCGCCGTTGACGCTCCCCTGCTGCATCGTGATGTTGCCGAAGTTGACGACGTAGTTCTGCGACGTCACGTTCTTGCCGAGCGCGCTGATGCCGACGGTCTGGGTGTTGTTGCCGTCGCTCGGGCAGTTGTACGCGTTGACCCGCGTCGAGGTGACCGTGATGTTGCAGACGCCGGCGTAACGGAACAGTCCCTCATCGCCGTAACCCGCGAGGCCCGAATTGTTCCCCGAGCTGTTCCAGGCGTTGAACAACGACTGCTGCTCGACGAACGGAAGCAGCGGGATCAGCCAAGAGCCCCAGCAACAGCCCCGCATCCCCTGCGGCAAGACGCCGCTGCTCGACTCGTAATTGTGCATCCCCAGGCCGATCTGCTTCAGGTTGTTGATGCACTGCGCCCGGCGGGCCGCCTCGCGCGCCGACTGCACCGCCGGCAGCAACAGCGCAATCAAGACCGCGATGATCGCGATCACCACCAGAAGCTCGATCAAGGTGAAGCCAGGCTTACGATTACAGGCCTTCATGCAAATAATCCTCCGACTGGAAGTGGATCGTTACGGAGCGAGAGGACGAGCCGCGACGGACCGCCGCGACGATTCACTGGCTGGTCAATTCGTAGTTGGCCTCGGTCGAACCGCTCGCGCCGACGTCGGCGGTCAGTATCGATTCCGCGTTGTATTTCTTGGGGATCGGATCCCCCTTCGCCGCCTTCAGCGACGGCGGCATGCCCGGAGCGGACTTGGCGTCGGCCGTCTCCCCGCCCCCCGATCGGATCGACACCCGGTACTTGCCGGCCGTCGGCCCGTCCTCGCCGGCGATCAAGTACGCGCCATCGACGACCACGCCCCCCGTCGTCACGGTCGCGCCGCCGCCTGGCGCGGGATCGAACGCGATCACCCCTTTCGCCAGGGGGACGCCGTCCAGCGTGACCTTGCCGTAGACGCGATGACGACCGTCGGCCCCCCCGCCGTCGCAGCCGTTCGCGACGGCGAACGTCAGTCCAAGAAGCCCACAGCGCAACGTAAACGATCGGATCATGCACCCACCTCTCGTTGGAAGTCGGTCGACCGACCCGCGCAGCATTGCATCGACGGATTCACTCCGCGCGAGTCTTCGGCAGTTGTAATTAGGCAGCAAGGTCGTACGAACACGCCGGCGTTGCGAGAGGGAACGCCGGCCGGGATCGAAGGGCGAAGGGAGACGCCCTTATTGGAGATGTCTCAGGTGTAGCAGGCCAAAAATAACACGTCAAGGGGATGGAGTCAAAGACTTCTCATCTCTTGCAGGCCCAGATGAATGTCTTAACTAATTAGGCGAAAGCCCAAGATGACGGAGCCCTCGGACGGATGGGAGCGGGATCGGGCGTCGTTCGATCAGAAAGGACTCCGACGTCGCGACCTCGTTTTTCGCCAGAGGCGGCGTGAAGGACGCTCTCGTAAGTCGGCGAGCTGAAGACGCTCTCGGTCACAGCGTCGTCGAGGCGGTTTCGTCCCCCATCTCGTCGCATTGCAGGAGGCGTCCCTTGGCGCTTCCAGGGGTGAAAAAGAGGCCGCCACAGGTGAATGCGACGGTCAGGAAGAAATGACGCAGCAGTTGAATCTCTTCGCCGTGCGAGGGAAGAAGCTCCCCGATCGCCAGGCCCAGGAAGAGGCCGGCGGCTCCTCGACTCGCCCCCTTATGGCCGACGTCCCGCCAGACCGCTCCCACAAGCACGCCGAGAATCGCCCCGATGATCGAGGCGCAGAACGGCAGCACGATCAAGGCGACCGGTGTGTACCACTCGTACTCCAGGGGATCCGCCGGATCGACGACGGGGGCGTCGATCACCCCGATCACGAGCGCCGCCGCCCCTCCCAGGACGCCGCCCAGCACGCACCCCGCGAGGGACCGCACGCACCCCGATCGACCCTCTTGCTTCATGATCTCACACCCACCCTCGAATCGGCTTGCGGGCGTCGCGAGCGATCGGCTTCTTCAGAACATACTCTCTAGAAATCTACGTCCGGGACCGGCTTTTCGCAGTACATTATCCTGGGCGGAACCACCTATTCCGCGGGCCTCTTTGGCAATTCGGCGAGTGGCAAGCCCCAGCCGGGACGGCCTCGATCGAGCGAAAACCGCGCGATCGAAGCCAATCCGCCCCGCCGCGAGACCGAGCCAGCCTCGGCGGGTTGCACCGGTTGCAACATGAGCCCCGAGTCCTAGAATGTCCTGGGCGATCAGGGCGATGGGAGCCCGAGCGTACGACGTCCGGCCGTGTTTCCGCGCGATCGAAGCCAAATCCAGAACCAACTCTAACTCGTTTTGCATCCGGGCCTTACCGACGCAAAACGCGATTCCTGGGCGGAGCAAACGAAGCCAATCCACATGGCAGCCGAGGAGCGTCGGGGAGCCGGTGCAGGAAGGTCGGGGCGGGCGAACTTCGGGGGCGGGCGGTGCGTCGAGATCGACGGGAACGCGCGGGTTTCTGGTCAAACGAAGCCAATCGCGCCCCGGGGTTCGGCGACCTTGGACGGCTCTGGTCGATCCTGGTAGATTGGCTGATCTCGGACGCCCGACGAATGGGGGCGTCGGTTTTGGGGAGGGATGGATGAGGATCTTGTCGGGGATTCAGCCTTCGGGCGCCTTGCACATCGGCAACTACCTGGGGGCGATCCAGCAGTACATCGCGCTTCAGGACGGGAACGAGGCGTTCTACTTCGTGGCCGATTACCACGCGTTGACGAGCGTGCGCGACGCCGGCAAATTGCGCCAGTACGTGTTCGACGTGATGGTCGACATGCTTTCGCTGGGGCTCGACCCGGAGAAGGCCGTGCTGTTCGTGCAGTCGGACGTGCCGGAGACGGTCGAGCTGGCCTGGCTGCTGTCGACGGTGACGCCGATGGGCTGGCTGGAGAAGTGCGTCAGCTATAAAGACAAGGTCCAGCAGGGTTTACCCGCCGAGCACGGGCTGTTCGCCTATCCCGTGCTTCAGGCGGCCGACATCCTGCTGTACGACGCCGACCTCGTGCCCGTCGGCCAGGACCAGAAGCAGCACCTGGAGATCACCCGCGACGTCGCCGAGCGGTTCAACAACGTCTACGGCGGCAAGAAGGGGGTGTTCCGGCTCCCCAAGCCGTACATCCTCGACAACGTGGCCGTCATCCCGGGGCTCGACGGGCGGAAGATGTCCAAGAGCTACAACAACACGATCGAGATCTTCGACGAGCCGGCCGTGATCCGGAAGAAAGTCAAGCGGTTCGTCACCGACAGCACGCCCGTCGAGGCGCCCAAAAACCCCGACACGTGCCCGCTGTTCGGCCTGTTCAAGTTGTTCGCCAAGCCCGACGACCTCGCCGAAGTCGAGCGCCGGTACCGCGAGGGAGGGATCGGCTACGGCGAGGTCAAGACCCGACTGGGCGAAGCGCTGGTCGAGCGGTTCGCCGAACCCCGCGAACGCCGGGCCGAGTGGGTCGCCCACCCCGACCGCGTCGCCAAGGTCCGGGCGGCGGGAGCCGAGAAGGCCCGCGCCACGGCCCGCACAATCCTCGAAAAAGCCCGAGCGGCCTGCGGCGTGGGATGAGCTGAACCGAGCCGTTTCGCCCTCGATTCCTCCCGAAGCACGACCTCTTCCTTCGACCCGAACGGAGCGCGACGATGGGTTTCCTGTTCAGTTTGATTTGGTTCCTGCTGATCGGCCTGGTCGCCGGCTGGCTCGCCGGCCAGATCACCAAGGGGAGGAGCCTGGGGACGACCAACAACATGATCGTCGGCGTCCTGGGCGCGATTTTCGGCGGTTTCCTGTTCTCGATTATCGGCCTCTCGGCCACCAACACCATCGGCAGCCTCATCACCGCGACCCTCGGCGCGGTCGTGGTCCTCTTCCTGCTCACCCGGTACGGCCGGAAGCTCTGATCCGAAACGTCAGGTGTCGCCAGCTTGGGACACCCGACCTCATTGAAAATGGGGTGCACGGTCGGCGGGGGTCCGAATACAAGCTCGAAGCGCCAGCGAGTGAGTTTCCGATCGGCCATTGGAAGCATTCACTCGCTGGCGCTTCGAGCTTGTATCGGGGCAGGCCTTCGCGAGGCCATTTTCAGATCAAACCTCAAGGACGCAATCATGACCAAGTCTTTATTCGATCTGACCGGGCGGGCGGCCCTCGTGACCGGCGGCAGCAAGGGGCTCGGCAAGGCGATGGCCCGGGGCTTGGCGGAGGCCGGCGCGAACGTCGTGATCTCCAGCCGCCGCGAAGACGCCCTGAAGGTCGCCGCCCGCGAGATCGGCGACGGCGTGACCGGCAAGGTTCAGTACGTCGTGGCCGACATGACCAGCCGCGAAGACGTCGCCCGGCTGGCCGAGGCGGCCGTCGCGGCCTTCGGCCGGATCGACATCTTGGTCAACAACGCCGGCGACAACAAGCCCCAGCCCATCGACCAGATCCAGGACGACGTCTGGGACGGCCTGATCGAGCTGAACCTCAGCTCGTGCATGGCGCTCTCGCGGGCGCTCGCGCCCGGCATGAAAGAGCGGAAGTGGGGGCGGATCATCCACATCTCGTCGATCATGGGCTTCTCGTCGGCGGGAGGCCGCAACGCCTACTCGGCCACCAAGAGCGCCCTCAAGGGCCTGGCCCGCGCCAGCGCCAACGACCTGGGCGAGTTCGGGATCACCGTCAACTGCATCGCGCCGGGGCCGTTCCTGACCGACCTGCCGCTCGGCCTGCTGAGCGAGGCCAAGCAAGCCGAGTTCGCCCGCCGCACCGCGATGAACCGCTGGGGACGCCCCGAGGAACTCGTCGGCCCGATCCTCCTGCTCGCCAGCGAAGCCGGCAGCTACATCACCGGCACGACCCTGGTGGTCGACGGCGGGACGCTCAGCAAGATCTTCTGATGGCGTTCGCCCCGTCTTCCCGGGGGCGGGCGAGTGCTCGTCGGCCCTACAAGCCCGAAGCGCCAGCGAGTGAATCGCGGCGCATCCGGCATCGGCCGTCGGTTGGATTCACTCGCTGGCGCTTCGGGCTTGTAAAGGATCGCCGCGCCACCGGGAACTCGGGACGATTCGATCAGAGTTCCCAGCCCTTGCGGAAGTGGGACTTGAGGTAGCCGGCGGCGGTCGAGCTGTTGGTGACTTCGCCGGTCTGGGGGTTGTATTCGACGGTCTCGCCGGAGCGGACGGCGACGTTGCCGAGGAGCATCGATTCGGTCAGGACCGAGGAATAGTCGAAGTTCGACTGGGCGATCGCGGGCTTGCCGGCGCGGATGGCCTGGAACCATTCGAGCTTGTGGTTGTCGTCCTCCCCCTTGCCGCCGGTGATCCTTGGGAGCGTCGGCTTGGGGTCCTTGTAGTCGTGGTAGCGGTCCTCGGGCCAGAGCTTCTGCTCCGCGCCGTAGTCGCTGGGAGAGTACATCTGGCCCTTCGAGCCGACCATCAGCGAGCCGCTGTCGGACGGGTTGAAGCCGGCCGGGAAGAGGCTCGAATCGGGGAGGTTCCGCTTGCCGTCCTTCGCCCCTTCGTACCAGGTGAGCTTCACCGGCGGCAGGCCTTCGCGGGCGGGGAACTCGTAGGTGATCGTCGCCCAGGCCGGGTAGGTCTCGGAGTTGATCTCGCCGCTGTGGGCCGAGATCCGGGTCGGCAGCCCGAGCTTCAGCGACTTGAAGACGAGGTTCGTCGTATGGCAGGCCATGTCCCCCAGCGAGCCGGTGCCGAAGTCCCACCACCCGCGCCAGTCGTGGGGATGGTAAACCTTGTTGTACGGGCGGTCGGCGGCGGGCCCGAGGAACAGCTTCCAATGGAGGTACGAGGGGACTTCCTGGACCTCCTTGGACCGGGCGACGATGTCCGGGGCCTGCTTCCAGTACTTGAACGGGCGGTTGGTCCAGGCGTGGACCTCGCGGACCTCGCCGATCGCGCCCGACTGGACGACTTCGACGCCGCGACGGAGGCCCGGATGGGCGGTCCCCTGGTTGCCCATCTGGGTGCAGACGCCGTGCTTGCGGGCGGTCTCGCGCATCAGGCGAGCCTCCCAGACCGAGTGGGTCAGGGGCTTCTGGCAGTAGACGTGCTTGCCCAGCCGCATGGCCGTGACGGCCGCCGGCGCGTGGGTGTGGTCGGGGGTCGAGACCACCACGGCGTCGACCGTCGCGCCCAGCTCGTCGTACAGTTCGCGGAAGTCGAAGAACCGCTTGGCGTCCTTGTACTTGGCCGCCTTCTCGTCGAGCCGCCGCTCGTCGACGTCGCAAAGCGCGATGATCCGGCCGTGGTTCGCCGCGTGGTCGGTGTCGCTGCGGCCCTTGCCGCCGACGCCGACGCAGGCGACCTGGATCACCTCGTTGGGCCCGACGCCCCCCGCCCAGCCGTTCCGGCCCTGGCACAAGACGCCGAACCCCGCAATCGAGGCTCCAAACAGGAACCCTCGACGATCAATCGCCTGGCTCATCGGACGAGTCTCCCCGGCAACAACGCGGCAACAACCAGCCCGCGAGCGGACGGCGACGGCGCCGCCCCCCGACCAGGCCGCACGAATGTTGAACATTCTAAGAGAGCGGCCGGGCGTTCGCTACGGGACGGCTCACCGGGTTCCGAAATCGAGCCGACGGCGGGGACGATCGGCTCAACACGGAAGCTCGTCGGCCTGAGGGGCGGGGCTGCAGCGCATGAGCCTGCGGGACTTCCGTCGCATTCCGAGAAGAAGCTTCAACTCCCCCTTGAACTTCCAGTACGCCTCCCGCAGCGCGATCCGCCAGGCGGGCCCCCGGCCGAACACCGCCCCGTTGGGTCTCCATTCGGCGTGTCCGATGAGATGGAAGGGGATGTCGGAGACCTTGGAGATCCGGTGGCCGAGCGCCTCGATCTCGCGCGAGAAGGCGACTTCAGCCGCGATGGCGTCCTCCTTGGACGGCCCGAAGTAGCGAAACCCCCCAACCTCTTCCAGGACGTTGCGACTGGTGAACAAGATGATCGAGGGAATGTGATTGGCAAGCTCCCCTCGGGGAATCCCATGACTCCTGAACTTCGCCAAAATATACTGATTGATGTCCAGCCATTCGTCGCCGACGTGCGCGCACGGCTTCGTCGTCATCCGGCCGACGTAGTCCCACGTCATCCCGGAGCTTCTCTCGATTTCGCCGAGGAGGCCTAACCCCGGGTCGAGATCCATCCGCCTTTCAAAGCCGTAAACCCAGTCGGGCTCCTTGATAAGGCAGTCGTCCTGGATGAACAGATAATAGTCGTATCCAGGCGCATTCCGCCAACCGTGATCCCAGGCTCCCAGGTTGTAGTTGGTGTTCTCGCGATTCAGGATGCGGGGCTTGAGAGCGTCAAACCGCCGGGGGAGAGTCAGCGGGCGCTGATCCCCGCCGTTGCAGACGATGAGCAAATCGAAGGGACAGCCGGATTCGACCTTCCGCATGCGATACAAGAGCTTGTACAGGGAATCGACGGGGAGCCCGGCCCAGTACGAGACGACCACGCAAGTCCGCGAACCGCTCTCCGTTTCGGGCTGGAAAGCACTCATCGGCGGCCTCCGATCAACGCCTCAGCCGTCGCGACCCCCATTCCCTTGGAGTCAGACGACTTTCCTCGGCTTCGAGCGTCATCTTCTTACGGCAACCCTGAGACGAACATTCCTGTTCGGCGGACACGCAGAATCGCTGCCATCGCGATCGTCGAATCCCCTCGAGCCGCCGCAACCATGTTAACAGCTCTTCATCTTAGGGACTCGGCGATCCAAACCAATAGCAATCGTCGCATGGACTCAAACAATCAACAAAATGTTCCAAAGAACAAACATCCGACGTTCAAAATACTGCCCTATAGAGTTGATGCGCGTCAATATAGGCTTGAACCGCGCGGGGGACCATATAGCGGACGCTCCGGCCTTCGGCGAGACGGCCGCGCAGGTCGTGGGAGGCGATGCCGATGGGGGAATGGTGACGTGCTGGAGGGGTTTGGAATCGGGGCCGAACTCGGGGAGGGGGCGGTCGCCGAGTTCCTCGACGCCGGGGCGGTTGACGACCACGATGGTCGCGAGCTGGGTGATCCGGTCGGGCTCGCGCCAGGTCGGCAGGTCGACGAGGCTGTCGGCGCCGATGAGGAAGAACAGGTCGTCGGCCGGCCGCAGCCGCTGGACTTCAGCCAGGGTTTCGACGCTGTAGTGGGGACCGGGGCGGACGGCCTCGATGTCGGAGACCTCGAACGCGGAGTGGCCCGCGACCGCGAGTCGGGCCATTTCGAGCCGATGCGCGACCGGCGTCCGCGCCGGTCCTCGCTTGTGCGGCGGCTCGCCGGCGACGACGAACCAGACTCGCTCCAGGCCGCACGCCTCCCGGCATTGCTCCGCGAGAATCAGGTGCCCGAGATGGATCGGGTCGAACGTGCCGCCGAAAAGCCCTAGTCGCATGGACGAGTCAACCCTTTCCCGATCGTCAGCCCCGAGGCCGCCGTGGACATACGTGCAGAAATCCGACCGATTGCGGTATACTCGATCGCTGGCCGGTCGTTGGTGGTCGGCGCGACGAAATTCGACGATAGGCCCGAGCGATGAGCGTTGTCAATCGTGATCAAGATCAAGAGAGCGACCAACCACGTCCTCAGCCCCGCCTGGGCCGCCAGGCTTCGTGGTTCGAGGGCGAGGACGAGGCCCAGGCCGAGCGGGGAGGCTTGTTCGTCGGGGTAGTCGTCGACCGCGCGCTCGACGCGGTGCTGACCTACCGCGCCCCTCAGCGTCTGGTCGCGAGCATCCAGCTCGGCCAGCGGGTGCGGGTCCCCCTGGGACGCAACGGCGTGGTTACGGGGTACTGCGTCTCGGTCGACCTGCTGCCCCCCGAGGATCTGCCGCCGTCGAAGATCAAGGACGTCGTCGAGATCCTCGACGCCGTTCCGCTGATCGACGCCCGGATGCTCGAACTGACGCGGTGGATGGCCGGCTATTATATGTGCTCCTGGGGCCAGGCGCTCGACGCCGTGGTGCCGGCCGGGGTGCGAAACCAGGCGGGGACGCGGGTGGGGACGTTTCTGGTGGTCCGCCCCGAGGCCCGCCAGGCGTTCGATGACGAGACGCTCCAGAAGACGCTCACCGCCAAGCAGACCGCCGCGATCGAGGCCCTGTGCCGGTCGGACGAGCTGCTGACCGTTTCCGACGTCTGCCGGCGCGCCAAGTGCGGCGCCGGAGTGATCAAGACGCTTCGCGACGACGGCCTGATCCACACGGTCAAGCGCCGGCTGTCGCTCGCCGCCTCCCGGAACGACGAGCCCGCGGCCGGCGAGCCGACCGCCGCGCCCAAGCCGCCGCCGGCCATGACGCCCGAGCAGGCGGCGGCGATGGCGGCGCTCACGCCCGCGCTCGACGGCGACGCCTTCGCGCCGTTCGTGATCTTCGGCGTGACCGGCAGCGGCAAGACCGAGGTCTACCTGACGGCCATCGAGCGGACCGTGGCGCGGGGCCGCGAGGCGATCGTCCTGGTCCCCGAGATCAGCCTGACGCCGCAGACGATCCGCCGGTTCCGCCGCCGGTTCCGCCGCGTGGCCGTGCTCCACAGCCATCTCAGCGACGTCGAGCGGCACCGCCACTGGCAGAGCATCGCCCAGGGTGAAATCGACGTCGTCGTCGGCGCCCGGTCGGCCATCTTCGCCCCCACGAGGCGGCTGGGGCTGATCGTCGTCGACGAGGAACATGAAAGCACGTTTAAACAAGAGACCGTCCCCCGCTACCACGCGCGCGACGTCGCCGTGAAGCGCGCTCAGCTCGAAAACACGCCGGTGCTCCTGGGCTCGGCGACGCCGTCGCTGGAGACCTGGCGGAACGCCGAGCTGGGGCGTTACGCGCGGATCTCGATGCCCAGCCGGGTCGAGGGCCGGCCGATGCCGGCCGTCGAGATCATCGACCTGCGGAACGAGAAGCACCTCACCGGCGGTCTGAGCGAGACGCTCCGCCTCGCCATGCACCAGGCGCTCGACGACGACGGCCAGGTGATCCTGCTGCTCAACCGCCGGGGCTACAACACGTTCGTCATCTGCCCCAAGTGCGGCCAGGTGGTCAAGTGCCGGCACTGCGACGTGGCCGCCACGTACCACAAAAACCGGCACATGCTGATCTGCCACACGTGCGACGCCGAGCGTGCGTGCCCGCCGGCCTGCCCGTCGTGCCAAGCGCCGGTGCTCCACTACGGCGGGATCGGCACCGAGCGGCTCGAGCGCGAGATCCGGATGGAGTTCCCGTTCCATGAGTCGAGGCGGATGGACTCCGACACGATGCGCCGGCACGGCAGCCACGAGGTGACGCTGGCGGCCTTCAAGTCGGGTGACGTGAAGATTCTGCTGGGCACTCAGATGATCGCCAAGGGGCTCGACTTCCCCAACGTGACGCTGGTCGGCGTGGTCGACGCCGACGTCGCCCTGCACCTGCCCGACTTCCGCGCCGCCGAGCGGACGTTCCAGCTCGTCGCCCAGGTCGCCGGCCGGACCGGTCGCGGCAACCGTCCCGGTCGGGTGCTGGTCCAGAGCTTCTGCCCCGAGCATCCGGCGATCGCCAACGCCGCTCGCCACGACTACGAAGGCTTCGTCCGCTACGAACTGCCGACTCGCGAGGCCCCGCTGGCCTCGCCGTACGGTCGGATCGTCCGCCTCGTCGCGCGCGGCAAGGACGAGGCCCGGGTCGAGAAATACCTGAACGAGCTGGCGAAGACGCTCCGGGCCAAGGCCCCCCCCGGCGTCCGCTTCTGGGGGCCGTCCCCCACGCCGATCCTCAAGATCCGCGAGGAGTTCCGGTTCCATCTCCAGATCCGATGCGCCTCGGCCGCCCCGTTGCGGACGATGCTCCGCGACCTCCCCCTCCACCCGCCGCCGAACAAGGTCGACCTGGCCGTCGACGTCGACCCGATCAGCATGCTGTAGCGGGGGCGTCGTTCCGCCTTGGAGTCTGGGCGGCATGTGTGAGCCGCCCCGAGGACGCATGGCGTCGGCTCGCTGGCGCGATCGGCAGAGCGGCCGGGGAAATCCATGAAAAAACTTCAGAGCGGGCAAAACTCAGGTTTACAGTTTCGGCGGTCAGGAGTATTCTCCCGCCGTTGGTTCACATCTCGGACTCCTAGACGACGAGACTCATGGTGGAGTTTCGAGGGGGCGGGCATGGATGCGAGAGTACTCCTTTCTCACCTGCTTTTCCCTTCGCCGCTGCGCCGGGCTTCTCGCTCATCTCGGGTCTCGCAGAGATCCGTCACGGAAAACTGCCCCGGGTTGTGATTCTCGTGTCTCGCGCCGTTCGTCCCGCTCGCCGACGAGAAGGATTCCGTCGGATCGAGTGAAGCCGCCGCGGCGTGATTCGGATGAAGACACCGTGAAATCAGGATTGCGTCGTGACAATCCTAATCTGTTCAGGAGGAAGAGATGAGCATGACTAAAGGGTTGAACGGACTGCGATCCGCGGTCATCGCCCTGGGATTGGCCGCCTGCACCGCGACGGGCGCCGATGCCGCAGCGATCCTCAAGTACCAGACCGCGACGGCCGTCGACCTGAGTCACGGCATCAGCGGCCCGAACGTGATCAGCTTCACGCCCGCCACCGCGGCCGGCGTGGACCTCAGCTCGGGCACGGTCAACACCGGCCTCGGCACGTTCGTCGTCGCCCCGCCGGCGGCCGGTTCGGCCACCACGTACACCAACACCCCGTTCTCGATCACCTTCCTGCCGCAGGACCTCAACGGCACCCCGCTGACGAACGTCTCGATGGTTTTCACCGGCGTTCTGAACGGCGTGGTCGACAGCCCGTACCACTCGACGGTGACGGCGACCTTCGACAAGCCGACCCAGACCCTCGACCTGGGCGACCAGAAGATCACCTTCACCTTCCCGGACAACGCCAAGCTGCTGGTCCCCTCGCAGTCGAACGGCGGCGTGACCACGGCCGAAGCCCTTCTCACCTCGACGCTGCCCCCGGCCGTGCCCGAACCGAGCACGATCGCCCTGGTCCTGACGACCCTCGGCGGCCTCGCCCTGCGGCGCCGCGTCTCGGGCCGCCGCTCCCGCGCCCAGGTCTGATGACCTGAACTGAGCCGAGCCGGCCTCGCTCCTCGCCACGCCGCGATCGACCCCACACGACTCTCTCGCCCGACCCCTCGCCGCCCTGCGTCGAGGGGTTTTTTCATGGACCTCGCGGCCCGCGCGAGGGCGAACCGGATTCTCGACGCCCCGCTTGCCGTTTGGGCAGTTCGGCTCCATGATGAATTCGTCGCCCGCGCGCGTTGCGGCGGGGGCGAACCTTGAGATTTTCGGCGGGCGAGACGGCCCCAACCACGAGGGGCCGACGCCTATATGTATTAGGTAGAGGCGATACGGATGGCCGATGGGCCGATCGAGCTGCTGTCGAAGGCGCGCGCCGGCGAGACCGAGGCGCTGGGCGAGTTGTGCGCGCTGTACCGGAACTATCTGAGGATGGTCGTCCGGACCGGTTTGGGGCCCCGGCTGCGCGAGCGGCTGGAGCTTTCCGACGTGGTTCAGGAGGCTCTCGTCGAGGTGGTCCGGCAGTTCCCCCAGTTCACCGGGCAGAACGAAGCGGCCCTGGTGGGATGGTTGCGGCGACTGGTCGGACAGAAGCTCGCCGACCTGGGACGCTACCACAGCCGGACCAAACGAGCCGGGGGCGCGACCGCGCTGCCGCTCGACGCCCCGTGGGAAGGGGGGGGCGGCGAAAACCAGGGGGACTACGGCGGCCGGCTCCTGGACATGCTGGCCCTCAGCCAGACCAGCCCTAGCGAGATCGTCAGCCGCCGCGAGCTGATCGTCCTCCTGGCCGACGCGCTGGCGGCCTTGCCCGACGGCGAGGCGGACGTCCTCTGGCTCTACCACGCCGACAACCTCTCGTTCGAGGTCATCGGCGAGCGAATGGGGCTGAGCCGGAAATCGGTGCGCGGAATTTGGGCCCGCGGTCTCAAGCGACTGAAACGATCGCTCGAAGGGCCGCCGGGAGGATCTTTGAGGTACGACGATGGGCCAGCGGGTTGACGAGACGGCCGATCTCACTCAAGGCGGCGACGATGAACGGCTGGGCGAAGCCATCGAGCACTACCTGGCGATGGTCGAACAAGGCGACGCGCCCGCGCCCGAGATCTACGCCGCCCGCTACCCCGACCTCCAGGAAGACATCCAGGCCGCCCTCGAAGGTCTCGAACTGGTCAACGGCCTGGTCGGCCACGGCTCGGGCTCCGGCTCGTCGTACGGTCAGGGACCGGGCCGGAACATCGAGTCGGGCCGGCGGATCGCCGGCTACCGCGTCGTCCGCGAGCTGGGCCGCGGCGGCATGGGGACCGTCTACGAGGCCGTCCACGTGGGCCTCGACCGCCCCGTCGCGCTCAAGGTTCTGGGGACCCACGCGGCGCCCGACTCATCGGCCCGTCGCCGGTTCCTCAACGAAGCCCGCACGGCCGCGGCGCTCCACCACACGCACATCGTGCCGGTCTTCGACGTCGGCCAGGTCGGCGGCCTCTGCTATTACGCTATGCAACGGATCGAGGGGAGCGGCCTCGACCGGGTGATCCGCCGCCGCCGCCAGCTTCGAGGCCTGGGCGGGGCCGGCGGACGGAACTCCGATTCCGGCGACGTCGGCTCGCAGGTCAGCTCGCGACTGAACCGGATGTGGATCCGGGTCTCCGGGAGCCTCGCCTGGGGACGCTCCCGCCCCATTCCAACCGATGGCGCCCGCGAGCTGGCGCTGCCGCAGAAATACCAAGAGCGGCTGAGCGACTCGACGACCTCGTGGACCAAGAGCGGCGGCCTGGCGACTTCGCGCAGCCTGGGCGGGTTGCTGTCAGCGTCGGCCCCCCGGTCGAGCCTCCCAGGGCCGCGACGACGCGACGACGACGACGCGCCCTCGTTCGATCCGCCGCGCGGCTCGGCCTACCACCGATGGGTGGCCGAGGTCGGCCTGCAAGCGGCCGAGGCCCTGGCGCACGCCCACCATCACGGCGTCATCCATCGCGACGTCAAGCCTTCGAACCTGCTGATCGACGCCGACGGGACGATCTGGGTCGCCGACTTCGGCCTGGCGCGCCGGCTCGCCGACCCCGGCCTAACCCATCACGACAGCCTGCTGGGCACCCCGCGCTACATGAGCCCCGAGCAAGGGCGCACCGGCGTCATCGACGGCCGGACCGACGTCTACAGCCTGGGCGCGACGCTGTACGAATTGCTCACGCTCCGCCCGCCGTTCGATGGTTCGAGCGCCGCGGAGTTGCTCGACCAGATCGCCGGCCGCGAGCCCGTGCCGCCTCGCGCGATCGACCGGCGGATTCCCCGCGACCTCGAAACGATCGTCCTGAAGACCCTGGCCAAGCGGCCGGTCGACCGCTATGCGTCGGCGGCGGCCCTCGGCGAAGACCTGGCCCGGTTCTTGAACCGCGAGCCGGTGCGGGCGCGGCGGATCAGCCCCGTGGGGCGGATGTGGCGGGTGGCGCGCCGGCACCCCGGGATCACCACCGTTTCGGCGGTCGCCAGCGTCTTGGTGCTGTCGATCGCCGCGTACGCCTACAACCGGGTCCGCAACGAGCGCGACCAGGCGCGGAACTCCAGGAACACGGCCGTCGCCGAGCGCGAGAAGACCGAAGCGGCCGAGCGAGAGACGCGGGCGGCGATGCGGACGATGCTCTGGCGGCACGCCGCCCTCGTCCGCCACACCAGCGAGCCCGATCGTCGGGCCAAGGGCCTGGATCTGCTCAAGCAGGCGTCGGCCCTCGAACCCGAGCCCGATCTGAAAGCGCAGCTCCGCGACGAAGCCGCCGAGTTCCTCGTCCTCCGCGACATCGAGCGCCGCGCCAAGCTGCCGACCGGTCCAATCCGCGACTTGGTGTTCGACGCCGAGAACGCGAGGCTGTCGGTGCTCTCGACGGATGGCGAGGAACTCTCGCTCTGGGACGTCAACCAGGAGCGGCCGCTCGAGAAGATCACGCTTCTCCACGGCGCGAAGCCGCGTGTGGGCACCCAGGCCGCCGCCCCCGCCCCTCCCCCCGCCGCGGCGTCGCCGAGTCCGGGTCCAACTCCGACGGCCGCCGAGCCCGGCTCGCAGGCGTCTTCGACCGCCTCGCGAGCCGGCCCGACGAATCGAGGCCCGGGGGGCTCGCGACGGTCATGGGGAGACCAACTCGCCCCGGCCGGAGCCTACCTGGCGGTCGTCCCTCCCGACGGCCAGTCGGCCTTGCTCATCAACGGCGCGACCGGCGCGACCGTCCGCGAATTGATCCGCCCCGACCGCCGCGTGCTGAGCGTCTTCGGCGAGCCGACCGGCAAGCGCCTGGTCACGATCGACGTCGAGGACGACGCCATGCCCGGTCCGGGCTTCCGAGCCGGCCCCTTCGCGGACGGCCCTCCGTTCGGACGAGCCGGGTTTCAGATCGTGCTCTGGAACCTGGAACACGCCGATTCGACGCCCACGGTCCTCGACCACGCCCGGCCCGAGCTTCGGCCGATGAGCTTTCCGATCCCCCTTGTCGCGCTCGGCGCCGACGGCAAGACCGTGGCCTTCGCCATCCACGGCTCGACGACCGTCAAGATGTTCTCGGCCGACGACGGCCGGGCCTTGAAGCCCGTCGAATCGCAGGCCGAGGTCAAGGCGCTGGCGGTGGGGGCCGGCGGCCGGCTGGCGACCGCATCGGGGGGGACCATCCAGCTCTGGAACGTCGCCACCGGCGAATTCCTGTCAAGCTTCTCGTCCACCCAAAGCCTCGTGACGCGGCTCCAGTTCAACCCTCGGGGCACCATGCTGGCGACCTCGGGCGGCTTCGGAACCCAGGTGGAGCTGTGGGACCTGGTCGCGCGCAAGCTGGCCGCCGTGCTGCCGAACCTTGAAATGGTCCTTGACTTCGGCTTCTCGGCCGACGGCAAGACCCTGGTGGTCGGCGGCCGCGGCGTGACGACGTCGTTCTGGAAGATCGACGAGCCCTCGGCGCGGGTCCAGATCAGCGGGTTCGACTCCGGGCCGACCTCACTGGCGTTTCGCGACGACGGCCTGCTCGCGATCAGCGACGGCCTCGGCGAGACCTGGCTCTGGTGCGACTCCCGCATTCCGGAACACGAGACGGCCTCGCTACGGAACGTGACCGCGCGGTCCGACCGCCGGGCCGATCACGATCCGGATTCCGACCCCGCCGCGCCGCGCGGCCGCAACCGCGCCGCCACGCTGGCCTTCGACGCCCGGGGCGACCTCGTCGCCCACGACGCGCGGGGTCTGAAAATCTGGCCCGCGCGACCGAAGGCCGCCTGCGAACCGTCGCGACTCGATCTATCCCGTCTCCAAGGCGAGAACCGGTTCTGGCCCCCTCCCCTGGCCCGCTCCGGCGACGGCCGCGCGCTGGCCCTGGCCCACGGCCGCTCGGTCTTCGTCTGGGATTCCGAGCATCCCGGCCGGGTCGTCCCCGTGGTCCGCACTGACGAACCCGCCGTCGAACCCGCCAACCCCTGGGATTTCCCACCGTCGAGCTTTCCAAGAGGGAGAGGGGCGCGCTCTAGCTCTGGCCCCGGCGCGCCCCGTGCTCTCACGACGATTCCGGGAGGCGGACCGCCGAGCCCCGGCGCGGGGTCGGGTCCGGGAGGGCCCCACTCGCCTCGGTTCCAGGCCTTGCAGATCGCATCGGCCGGCGACCGGCTCTACCTGATCGACGAGACGCGGCGCGTCCAGGCCTGGAAGCTCCAGCCGGCGACGTCCGAGCCGATCGAGGCCGAGCGTCTGCCTTGGAACGGCGCGCTCCCGGAGCAGGTGGTCAGCATCGCGCTTCGGCCCGACGGCCGGCTGCTGGCGCTGGGCGACCGCACCGGCGAGATCACGCTCATCGACACCGAACGGCTCGCGGTCGTCGGCTGGCTCCGCGCCAAGGTCGTCGATCCGGCCGAGCCCGAAGGATGGATCACCGTCCTGACCTTCTCGCCCGACGGCCGCCAGCTCGCCGCCGGCACCCAGCACGGGTCGATCCACCTCTGGTCGTCCGCGCCTTCCTCGTTCCATTACGCGTACCAGTACCGGCTCCCCAGCCAGTGCGGACACATCTCCAGCCTGGTCTTCGACGCGACCGGCCGGCGACTCGCCGGCAGCGGCGGAACCGAACCGCTCGCCGAGGTCTGGAACCTCGAAACCTTCGGCAGCGAGCTGCGACGGCTCGACCTCGCCGACTGACCACGTCCCCGCCGCTCCGCGATCACGTCCCTTCGCACCAACCGCGCCGATCAGGCGTCCCCGCGCTGCGCCGGTTGAAAATCCGCGCCGCGCGTCGATCCAGCACCTCGCAGTGGGCGGTTGCTGCCCTCAACGCACGCCAACCCGGGCCGTGTGGCGTCTCAACCACATGCATGTCCCAACCTGCTTGTCGGCCTCGTTACAAGGGGGAAGCAAACGACGCAAGCAACTTGGTTCACACACTCTTGTCTACACATGGGAATCGCATGATCAAATCACTGTTGCAGAAGACCCTCCTTGGTATGGTTCTTTTCGGCCTCTCCGGGGCGCTTGAGGCGCAGGCCGGATCAGTGACCCTCTCGAGCACGTTTCAGGGGGGCGAGAGCGTCCAGGTGAAGTACACCGGGCAGAATTCGTGGCAGAGCACCACCGCCGGCGCGTTCACCGAGACGCCGATCAGTCCTGGAGGCTCGGCTTTCAACGCGTACTGCGTCTCGCTCAACATCTCAGTGGGTAATGGCCCCGACACCATCCACGCGACCACCACTTCGCCGCTGAGCAGCGTCACCAATGCCAGTCCCTACTTCGCGAACTCAGGCTACAGCGACGTCGGCAATCGGTTGGCGTATCTCCTGACCCAATTCTCCGCCACCACCGCCGACCAGAAATCCGCGATGGCCCTCGCCATCTGGGACACGATTGACTCCAAGTTCATGTACCGGTACGCCACGACGAGCATCGACAACCTGTACAACCAGTACACCTCGTTCAGCAACTACAATTCTCACACGGCTTACGGCGGCACCAACGCAACGCTCTTCGTCGTCAACGCCAACGACCACTACCAGAACCTGATCGCCCTGACCTCGTATGGCTCGGTCCCCGAGCCGGCCAGCATCGTGTCGGCGGTCGTCGGACTCGCCGGGATGGGCTTGGTCGGTCTGCGACGCCGCCGCAAGGCCGTCGCCTGATCGGCGTCACCCCCGCAAAACCTCGGCACGATTCGCCACGGGCGGTCTCGACCTTGTCTCCAGGTCGAGGCCGCCCGTTTTCGTTGGCGTACTGGAAGGGCCGGGCTCAGGTCAGGCGGTCACTTCGTAGCCGGCGCGCTGGGGGCGGGTCTGCATGGCGTCGGCCTCGGCGTCGCCGACGATCTGTTCCTTCTCGGCGTCCCAGGTCAGCTTACGGCCGCCGAGGCGGATGGCGATGTTCGCCAGGTGGCAGGTGGTGAGGGCCCGGTGATGGGTCCAGACGTCGGAAACCGGCGTGCCCCGGTCGCCGCAGCATTTGATGAAGTTCTCCATGTGGCCGTCGAGCGGCTTGCCCTTGCGAAGCTCGCGGAGGAGCGAGTCGGAGACGGGGTCTTTATACAGCGCGCCGACGGCGCCGCCGTCGAGGTCGATCCGGTCGCGGGTGACGAAGATCCGGCCCCCCTCGCCCACGAAGGTCACGCCGTTCTCGGTGTCGTCGCGGATCTCCAGGGGGATTCCGTTGGCGAACGTCGCGCGGACGAGGAAGTGGGTGGTGGTGTTGAACCGGTCGGCGACGGTCGGGTAGCCGTTCTTGAATTCGACGGGCAACTCCCCCTTGACGACCTCGATCGTCCTGGGGCCGGTGTTCTCCATGCCCAGCGCCCACGTGCCGATGTCGACGTGGTGCGCGCCCCAGTCGGTGAGCTTGCCGCCGGAATACTCGTACCACCATCGGAACTCGGAATGGCAGCGCTGCTTGATGTAATCGACCTTGGGCGCCTGGCCGAGCCACATGTCCCAGTTCAGCTCGGGGGGGACGCTCTCCTTGGCGAACGGGCCGCCGGTGGGGCCGTCGCCGATCGCGGCGGTGACCTTCTTGATCTTGCCGATGCGTCCGGAGCGGACCAGGGCGACGGCCAGGAGGAACACCTTATTATGGTCGCTGCGCTGCTGGGTGCCGACCTGGAGGACGCGGCCGGTCTCCTTGGCGACCTTGCAGAGCTTCTTGCCCTCGTCGATGGTCAGGGTGAGCGGCTTCTCGCAGTAGACGTCCTTGCCGGCCTTCATGGCGTCGATGGTGATCTTCGAGTGCCAGTGGTCGGGCGTGCCGACGATCACGGCGTCGACGTCCTTGCGGTCGAGGACCTTGCGGTAGTCGCCGTAGGACTCGGCCTTCCCCTTGCCGATGCGATGATGCTCCTTGGCCGCCTCGGCGTGGTTCTTGTCGACGTCGCAGACGGCGACGAAGTCGCCGAAGTGCGAGGCGCCCATGGCGTCTCCCTTGCCCTGCCCCCCCGCGCCGATCAGGGCCAGCCCGGGCCGTTCGTTCTTCGATCGAAACTCCGCGCCCAGAGCCTTGCCCGCCGGCGCGCTCAAGGGGGCCAAGAGCGCGCTCGACGCCGCGACCCGGAGGAAATCACGCCGCTTGCCGCCAGTCCGAACGAACATGTCCGCGTCTCCCGAGAGGTTGAGGAAAACGGCCTCGCCGGGGCTGGACGCCGCCCGGCCGCGAAGGCGTTGAACATTCCGCACCATACTCCAGCCGCCGCCTCGGCTCAAGGAGGCGGTGGGGACGGACGGCGGCCCGACGCGGTCATTCGACCTCGTGGACGAGGATGGCGTTGTGGCTGGGGTTGGCGGGAAGGACGCCGCGGACGACGACGACGCGGTCGCCGGTGTCGATGAGGTCGCGCTCGCGACACCACTCGTCGGCGAAGGCGAGCACCTGGCCGGTGTCGAACAGATCGGGGTTGTGCAACGGGGTGACGCCCCAGTAGAGCGACATGGCGTGGGCGACCTCGACGTCGTCGGTGAGGGCCAGGATCGGGGTGGAGCCGCGCTGCTTGGAGAGGGCCAGGGCGGTCCTTCCCGAGTGGGTCGCGACGACGAGCAACGCCGCGCGGAGCCGCTGGCTGACCTGGCTGGCCGCCGCGACGACCGCCTCGGTGATCGGCAGCACCTGTCCGGCGCGGGAGACGGTCCGGCGCGGCTCGTCGTCGGCGTAGAGCCCGGGCCAGTTCGCCACCGACCAGGTCCAGGGGGCGCCCGACCGGAACTGGGTGAACATCAGGTTCTCGGCCTCGTGGGCGATCTGGCTCATGGTCGAGACCGCCTCGATCGGATAGGCGCCGATGGCCGTCTCGCCCGAGAGCATCACCGCGTCGGTGCCGTCGAGCACCGCGTTGAAGACGTCGGTCGCCTCGGCCCGCGTCGGCCGGCTCGACGACTCCATGCTGTTGAGCATCTGGGTCGCCGTGATCACCGGAATCCCCGACCGGTGGCAGGCGTCGATGATCTGCTTCTGGACGGCGGGGACCTTGGCGACGTCGATCTCGACTCCCAGGTCGCCCCGCGCCACCATCACGGCGTCGGCCTCGGCGACGATCGATTCGAGGTTGGCCACGGCCTGCGGCTTCTCGATCTTGGCGACGATCCGGGCGCGGCTGCCCCGGCTGTCCAGCTCGGCCCGCAGCCTCGTGACGTCGGCGGCCTGGCGGACGAACGAGAGCCCGACGTACGACACCTCGCGACCGACCGTCCATTCGAGGTCGGCCAGGTCCTTATCGGTCAACGCCGAGACGCTCAGCGAAGCGCCCGGGACGTTGATCCCTTGATGCGATCGAATCCGCCCCGGCAGCGTCACCTTCAGCCGCACCCAGCCGGTCCGGTGCTCGACCACGTCCATCGCCACGGCGCCGTCGGCGAACAGGATGCTCTGGCCGACCTCCAGGTCGTCGGCCAGCGACTCATAAGTGCAGGTCAGCTGGTGCGGGTCGTCGGTCGCGCCCGGCCGCTTCGAAAGCGTGAACTCGGCGTCAAGCTCGCACTCGACGACGTCGCCGGCGATCGGCCCCAGGCGGATCTTGGGGCCGCACAGATCTTGCAACACCGCGATCCGCCGCCCCAAAACCCGGTTCACCTCGCGGATCGCCTCGTACGTCGCGGTGTGCTCGTCGTGCGTGCCGTGCGAGAAGTTGAGCCTGAAGACGTCCACCCCCGCCTCGGCCAACCTCCGCAACATCGCCGGATCACGCGAGGCCGGCCCCACCGTCGCCACGATCTTCGTCCGCACCTTGCCCATCGGCTCGACCTGATTCCCGACCATGAAGACCCCCAGATCCAACTTCAACCCACCAATGCACGCTTTTAATTAAATTCCTCACATCGTACCTTGAATCCTGATTCTAGTGGCATCGGCCACATCGTGACAGGCTTTCCGCCCTTTCGATTCACCCACGCACCCGTTCCGAATCCTTGCCGCAACCGGCTCAATCGTCGCGTTCGGCCCCCTTGAGGGGTTCGTACAATAGGAACGGGGAGGGGCGGAGGTCGCTTTCAGCGGGGGATTCGCGAGCGGGTTGAGACGGTCGCAGGGCCGATGAATTGGGCGGTCGGAATTGACGAATCAAGGAACGTCACGGACAATTAAAGGGGTATGCACAGCGAGGGCTGACCCGCCGCGATTCTTCATCCATCCGATAAGCACCGCAGCCTTCGTCCGATCGACCGACCGTCACGAAGCGTCGTGCGTGACGATCCCTTTGAATCTTCCGCAACGTGAATCGACCCGGTCGCCCCCGCCGATCCTTGGCGGGTTTCACCACGGGGACGCCTCCTTCGATGAAACGAACGTTCGCGGTGGTCGCCCTGCTCGCGGCTCTCGGTGTGCTGGCCAAACTGGCGGTCCGGCCCGTCGCCGTCACCGACCGCTCCGGGACGGCCGGCGTCGACGTCTCGGCCCGCGCGCCGGTCGGCGGCGAAGCCGCGTCCAGCCCTTCGCCCGAGGACGACTTGCTAGCCCGGTATCGCGAAGCGCCGGCCGAGGATCGCGAGCTGGTGGCCCGAACGGTCGAGCGGTACCGGCGGAACGCCGTGGCGATCGAGCGATCGGACGGACTTCGCGGCCTGAAGCTGCTCGACCGGCTCGACCTTGAGGCCGTCTTCCTGTTCGAGAAGCACCCGACCGAGTTCCGCCGGCTCCGCGACATGCTGAGCGATGACGCGGCGGCCGACCTGCTCTTGCACTGGCGCGAGTATTTCGGAATGAAGCGGGCCGACGAGACCGACCGCAAGCTCCTGATCGCCGAGCTGCAAGGTCTGACCCCGCTGCAACGCCGGATGGCGGCGAAGTATCCCAGCGCCCTCCCCCTGATCCTGGCCGAGCCGGCCGGCGTCGCCGAGTTGATGGCCGCTCACCAGACCGACGAATCGGCCCTGGTCGATCACCTGGTGATCCTCAGCCTCATCAGTCTGGAGAACGGCGCCGCCGACGTCCGCTCGGCGTTGCGGACCATCGACGACCACCCGACGCTGGCGGTCGACGCCTTCCGACGGTACGGCCTCGAAGGCTTCGCGCTGGTGAGCCTGTACGGGCCGGTGCTTGAGGCCCTGGGCGCGGCGACGACGCTCGACGAGAGCCTGATCCTGCTGCGGGTGAACACGGACTACGTCGACGAGCTGCTCCAGACCCATCGGCCCGAGACCGTGGCCCGCCACCTGCGGCACGTCAAGGCGGTCGGGCTGGTGCGGGAGGTCGGCGGCAGCCCCAACGCGCTGCGGCTGGCGGTGGAGTTCGGGGCGAGCGGCGAGAAGGCGCTCGCCAAGGCCGGGCCCGACGCCGCGGACGTGGTGTTCGGCGACTTCGCCGACCCGACCCTCCGCAATCAGGCCGTCGCGGCCCTCGGCGACCACGGCGCGATGGCCCTGGCGATGCTCGACAAGTACGCGACCGACCCGGATTTCCGGGAGATCCTCCGGCTTCACGGCGGCGCGATCATCCCGCCGATCGCCCAGGCCGACGCCGGGCCCGAGACCCTCGCCCTGCTCCAATCGAAGCCCCAGCGGTCGTTCACCGAATCGCTGGCCAAGACCGCGCTTTCCCTCTCGGGCGACGACGGCCAGACGGTCATCCGGATGATCCAGGCCGACGGCCTGGAGCGGGTGGCGAGCCTGAGCGACCAGGAGCTTCGGTACTACCAGTTCCTGCCGCTGTACGACATGCTGCACCTGGGCAACGTGCTCCGCCACGGCCAGTCGCCGACGACCGGCGAAGCGGCCTGGGCCTTGCTCGACGGCTGCTTCGTCGTGGCCGACGTCCTCAGCCTGGCGGCGATCCAGCCCGAGGCGGCCGTGGCGGTCGAGGCGGCGCGCACCGAGGTCAAGGCGGCCGTCCGCGAGTCGGCCCGGTCGGCCGGTCGCGAGCTGATCGAGGCCGCCGCCCCGACGACCGCCAAGGGCCTGGCGCGCACGGAAGCCGGCGACCTCGCCGCGCGTCGGCTGTCGCGATGGTGGACCGTCCGCTCCGCCGGGGGCGTCTACCAGTTGATGCGCCGGACCCCCGAGGCCCTCCCCCGGATGACTCTGGCCCAGCTCGCCGCGACGGCCCGCCCGCTCTGCGCCAAGGCCGGCCTGCGGCTGAGCCTCTGGAACCCCGTCCATCTACTCCGCGAAGGGGTCGACCTGACCCTCAAGATCCCCGCCGACCGCGGCCTCAAATACGTCGCCGCCCAGTTCGCCCAGGCCGGCGTCGGCGTCTTCGGCTTCCAGAAGATGGAAGAGCACCTCGCCTCCCGCCGACCCAAGAGCCCGTCGGGATCGTGAGGCGACATCAGGTTGGCGCCGACGGCTCGGTATCTATCCGAATATCTTGATCTTCAAGGCCAGGGTTTCGTAAAGCTCGTCGAAAGTGATGCAATTGACCTGCCGGCCCGCGACTGAGACGCGCTCGCTGCGCCAGACCATGCGCTCGTGCTGAGCGTCGTCGAGGTCCTTTCGACGTCCGACGACGAGCAGGCCGATGTACTGGATGACGTCGACCTCGAACTTCGATTTGTGGAGGCCGGTTCGCCTCTGATCGTCGAGAATGAGGAACCAGTCGATGATCTGGCTGAAGCCGTGATCGAAGCGCGACGACCATTCCGGGGTGCTCTTACCCTTCTTTCGGGTGAACACGCTGGTCGGCGAGGCGTCCTCGAATTCGACGAAGCAGAAGTGGCGGCTCGCGGAGTCGCCGACGACGAGGTCGCAGGAATAATCGCCGAACAGGATGAACTCGTTGCCGATCCGGTCGAACTGGTTGATCTTCGCGTTATACGAGCCGATCAAGGCCGCAAGATGTTTGTGGCTCTTGAAGAACGGGAGGATGTCTTTCCGTTCGCTGAGCGCGGATTTCCCGTCGAGCAGGTTCTTGAACTCGACCAAGTCACTCTTGCATTGTGCGATGTCGAGATCGATCTTCTCAAGAGTCTTCATGGTTCGCGAGTTCGCCGACCTTCTTCTTGACCGCCTTCGATCGGCCGGCGGCCCCGCCCGCGGGCGCCTTCTCGGCCCACGTCGGCGAGAACCGCTTCAAGGTCGCGCGATCCACCAGGTCGACCACGCGGAATCCCTCGTCGCCCTCTTCATAGAACAAACGAAGGTTGGGAGTGACCCGAAGGCAGTAGAGTCGAGGTTCGCCATCCTTGACGAGCCGCACGTCGGCCGAAGAGGCGACGTGCGTGGCGAACCGTTGCGGCGAATGGAGCACGCGATCGACCGCCTCGCGCTGCGAGCTCGAAAGGGCGCTCAGGGCGATCCCCACGCGTCGATCGACCTCCAACCGCTTTTTACTGGACATAAGCACTCTCCCGCCGCATGCGATCGCGACTCCGCGCGTTACTGATCATTCATTCTATACCTGGATCGCCCCGGCTCGAAGGGCTGTTCACCAAGTTTCCGAATCGACGGGCGCACCCGTTGAGATTCCTACGCTCGCACGCAACCAATCCTCGAAAACCGGTCGGGGCATTGATTCGCGGCGCATACTGGATGGTGGAGACGGCTGTTCCACAGCCGCGTCTCTTGGATTCCCGCCTCCTCGCCCCTGCGCCGAAGCTCCCCAAGCAATCGATCTTCACGTCCGAATGGCGATCGAACGATACAATAGAGTAAGCGGTTCGGGCGAATACCTCGCGGCGGCTCGGTCTCGCGAAACCCTCAGAAGGATCGGAATCATGCGCCTGCTCTCCACCACCGACCGCAAGTCGACCTTGGGTTTGCTGATTCTCGGACTCGGCCTGACGGTCGTTTCGGGCTCGACCCCGGCGCGGGCGGGGACGTTCTCGTGGCTCGACGAGGTCGTCCAGCAGATCATCGTCGAGGCGCGCGGCGGGGGCAAAGCGGTCCTGCACGGCGGCGAGGCGGCGCGGCTCGAAGCCCGAGGGGCCGGTCGGCTGTTCGCCCACGGGTCCGAGGAGGGGCTGGAACGGCTGGTCAAGCGGTCCGACGAACTGGCCCTGGCCGCGCGGCGGGTCGAGCACCCCAGCGAGACGCTGCTCCAGAGCCGGTTCAGCCAGCTCATGGCGACCGACGCCGACGCCTTGCGGTCGTTCTCGGCCCTCAAGCCGGCCGAGAAGCGGGTGGTCGTCGAGATGGGCGAATCGGCCCGCCGGATCGCCCAGCGCTACCCGCAAGAGGCCGAGACCATGGTCCGCAAGCTCGGCCCCGAAGGGCTGACCGCCGTCCGGGCGTTCGGCGACGACGTGGCCGAGGTGCTCGTCAAGGAGGGCCCTGAAAGCCTCGGCGTGCTGCGCAAGACCGGCAAGGGGGGGTGGGAGTTCTTCACGACGCAGGTCTTGCCGCACAAGAAGAAGCTGGCCGCCGCGGGCGTGCTGGCGGCCTTCATGGCGGACCCCGACAAGTTCGTCGACTACGCCGGTCAGGCGACCGAGTACGCCGCCCGCGAGTTCGCCAAGGCGGGAATCACCCTGGCGACCGCCGTCGGCGGCGGCGCGGCGCGGGGACTCGAAGCGTCGATCGGCCAGGCCCTCGCCCGCCACGGCCTCGACCTCCCCGTCTTCCGCTACCTCGGCATGACCGCCGCCGTCGCGGTGATCGTCGCCGCCCTGCTGGTCATCTTCGGGATGCCCCTGCGTATCATGTTCTGGCCGTTCACCCGCGTCGCCCGGCTGTTCACGGCGAGGCGGCTGAAGCACTCGGTCTGATCGGATTTCGGATCGAATTCCCGCACCCAAAGGCCGCCTCCTTCGTACTCTCTCTTTAACGGGAGCCGTCGCGTCGATCGGCAAACTCGCCGGGGGTTGATCATTCCGCACGGCGAGCGAACCATTTACCAAGGCGTGGTGGTTCCGGCTGGTCAACCTGTCGATTCCTAAGGGGCGGCGAGTACACGTCGTCGGCCGCCGTCGCCGTGGGTCAGGACGCCCTTCTTCGGACGCAAAAGGACTGAGCACGAGCGTGTCAAACCGCCGCACCACGCGACTGGACGCCCTCGAAGCCCGGCTGACGGGGCCCAAGCGCATCGCCCTGTTCGGTCATCGCAACGTCGGCAAGACGACGTTGCTGGCCATGTTCTATCGCCAGGCGGCCGGCGGGCGGGTGCCCGGGGTCCGGCTGGCCGCGGCCGACGCCCCAAGCGCCGAGTACCTGGCCGAGAAGATCGCCCAGATCGAGTCGGGGCAGGCGACGACCGGCACCCTCGCCGAGACCGAGCTGAACCTCCGGCTCTACCACGGCCCCGCCCGGTTCGAGCTGATCGTCAAGGACTACCAGGGCGAGCACGTCACCCTGGGGACCGACGAGCCGATCCAGGAGTTCTTCGCCGGCTGCGACGCCGTCCTGCTCTGCCTCGACCCCGAGGGCTCGACTGATCCGGCCGAGCGCCGCCGTCGACAGCAGGAGATCGAAGGGCTCCTCGAACGCTACATCGAGCGTTCCGAAGACCTCAGCACCGACCGGCCCGTCGCCCTGCTGCTCACCAAGTTCGACCGCGTGCTCGCCCGCGAGGGGGCGACGGCCGAGCCGACCGTCGACGGCGGTTCGCCGTTCTCCGAGGCGTTCGTCGAGAAGCTGGTCGACCAGCAGTACGGGATGACCCGCCACGCCCTCCGCCAGCACGCGCCCGACGGCGTGATCTTCGCCGTCAGCTCGTTCGGCGCCGGCTCGACGGGCAACCGGCCCCCGTCCGAGATCCACCCGCTGGGCCTCGAAGGCCCTCTCGGCTGGGTCGCCGAGCAGCTCGAAGCCCGCGACCGCTCCCAGATGGAGTGGCTCTGGGACCTCGCGCCCAACGACCTCCCCCGGCTCCATCGCTGCCTCACCGCGTACGAGAAACGCTACCCCCGGTCGAACCGGACCTACGAGTTCCGCGACCGCCTGAAGCAGCTCGAACGTCGTCGCAAGCTCAGGCGGCTGGGCAAGCTGGCGGCGGCCGGGGCGGCGGTCGTGAGCCTGGCCGTCGGCTACGACTTCTGGGGATACCAGACCGCTTCGGCCTTCGAGCGCGACCCCGGCAACTCGGCCGCCGCCGTCGCCGATCGCTGGTCGGGCTGGCTGACGCATCATCATGCTCTGCCATTCCTTATGCCTTCCTACGCCCGCGAGGCCGCGAACAAGAAGGCCGAATGGACGGTGAAGGCCAGCGACGTTCAGGTGGCCGCCGGGACGATCGCGCCGGACCTCGACGCCCGGCTTGCGGGGATTCGCGACCAGGTCCCGCAGCTCGCGCCGGCGATCCGCAAGGTCGAGCAGGCTCGCGAGCTGGTCCGCCACGACGACCGCTGGAAGGACGTCTACGCCCAAGCCAACTCGCTTGAGGCCGTCGACCAGCCCGAGACGGCGCTGGCGGCCCTCGACGCCTTCCTCCGCGAGTTCCCGGACACCACCCGCCGGCCCGACGTGCTGAAGCTGGCGCAGAGCCTCAAGGAAACGTTGACCACGCGGCGGACGGCCGCCGAGCGCCGGGTGGTCGACGACCTGGCCCGCTCCGAGTCGCTCCCCAACGCCTCGCTGGCCGAGCTGATCGACCGCTCGCGGCGGTTCCTGGACGAGCACGCCGAGAGCCCGTATCGGTCCGAGGTCCAGAACCGGCTCGACGACTACGTCCGCAAGCAGGACGAGAGCGACATCGGCCGCGCCCGCGAGTACTCGGCCCGCCAGCCGACCAACTTCGCGACCCGGATCGAGCGGTATCAGGAGTACCTGAAGGCCCACCAGGCGGGCGGCCTGTTCATCAGCGAGGCCGTCGAGGCCCGCGACCGGGTCCTCCGCGAGTGGGACGCCTACTCGTACCGCCAGGCGTACGACCACGCCCTCGCCCACCCCGACGACGTGGCCGAGGTCGCCCGCCGGCTCCGCGACTACCTCCGCGACCACGCCGGTGGCCGGTTCGCCGACGACGCCAAAACGTACCTCGACTGGTGGGACAAGATCTCCGTCCCCGGCGAGTACCGCGTCACCCTCCGTCGCGGCGAGGTCGGCGAGGGAGTCGGCAAGTACCTCAGCGGCGGCGGCCCCGACCTCGGCGTGACGATCGAGGTCGGCGGCGTGGTCCACGGCCCCTCGCCGATCATCCACAACTCGTACCGGCCGATCTGGGACTCCACCTTCCCCCGCCCCATCGTCTGGAAGTTCGGCGACCCGATCACGGTCCGGGTCATCGACTACGACTGGTCGGCCAGCGAACTCGCCGTCTTCCACAGCCGCCAGGGCGACCCCCTCGCCATGCGCATCCTCGCTGGAACCATCAAACTCGCCAGCGGCGGCGCAACCTCCCTGACCTTCTCATCCGACTTCGCCGTCCCCACGCTCACCAGGCCCGACTGACCGCGATCGGACGCACCCAAATTGGGTTCCTTCGCGCCGGATTCCGCCCATCCCCCTCGGCCCGTTCCCGACCGAACCGCGCCCGGCCTCCTCATCCCGCGCGCGGCGGCGATTGGCTTCGATCGCGCGCCCCGATCCGGCCTTTCTTTCGCCGTAACCCCTTGCCACGCAAGTCCTTTACCTTCGCAAACCGATTTGGCTTCGATCGCGCCGAAACCGGCCGATCGCTCGCCTCGACGGCCCCCGAGCGGCGAGGTGGGGGCGGTGCCCGGCGGTTTGGCTTCGATCGCGCCAAAAGCTCCGATCCGCACTCGGCACGAACGCCGCAAACGACTTTCTTTGATTGAACTTGCGCCAAACGCACCGGCTCAGATTTTGGGTTCGTTCGCTCGCGTTTCCGCGGAACCGGCGTCGCGACGTGGCCGGGACGCCGATTGGGTCCGTTCGCGCGCTTTTCCCGGTCGTCCGCCGCGAACGCCCTCGCGCCGCCGTCCGGCCTGATTGGGTTCGACCGTCTTCTTTTTCAACCCGCGCGGGATCGTTCGCCTCTGCAAATCAGGTTGCCAAAGAACCCCGGCCGCTAATCCGCCATTATAAACATACGACAGGCAACGCCTCGCCGAGGAAAGCCCGCCGTGGAGTTCTTAGATTTCACCTTCCCACCCGTTAGGGATGGAGGATCGCGGTCGGCCAGGTCCGAGTACAAGCCCGAAGCGCCAGCGAGTGAATGGGTCCAACGGCCGAACGTCGATCCACTCGCTGGCGCTTCGGGCTTGTACTCGGACCTGGCCTCGCGGGAGTATTTTCATGGCAGATCGCACCAGCAACTCGCGGCCCGCGCCGCGGCTCGGGCGAGGCAGCGTGTCCGTCGCATCGGGAGTCGATTTCGCGTAGAATCGACGAAGCTCGGCCGTTTCGAACGTCCTGCGCCGGAGGTTGTCGGTTCCATGTCGATGAGCGGCGAATATCTTCGGGTCAGCCCGGACGAGCTGGCGAGGCTCCGGGCGAGCACGGCTTCGATCGTCGACTACCTCTACCCCGAGGATGAGCACGAGCATCCGCGCGAGCGGCGGCTCAGCGTCGACAAATCCTGGCACGCGATCCATTATCTGTTGAACGGCGTCCCCTGGGAGGGCGAGCCGCCCCGGCTCAACGCCGTCCTGGGCGGCGAGCCGATCGGCGACGACGATCTCGGCTACGGCCCAGTCCGGTTCCTGACCGCCGATGAAGTCCAGGAAGTCGCCGACGCCCTTGAAGACGTCCCGGTGTTCGTGCTCCTCGAAAGCTTCGACCACGAGGCGTTGAACGAGGCGGAGATCTATCCGCACGACTGGCGGGGCGACGATCAAGAGCGCGACCTCGTTTCGAGCCACTACACGGAGCTTGTCGCGTTTTTCCGATCCGCCGCCCAGGCCGGCGACGCGATGCTGCTGTACCTGAGCTGAACGACGCCGCCGAACGCCCGACGGGTTCCGCGGCCCCGGAATACCAACCATCGTGATGGTTGGTATTCGGCCATTCCTACCGCAGTTTGCATTTGAGCTGCACGCTGGCCGCGCTATCTCTAGCGCTTCCCCGTCGCGCCCTGGGTTTGGTATTCCCGATCCTGGCGTTCCCAGATCGCGACGAGGGCCTTGAGGCGGTCGGGCTGGTCGGCGGCGAGGTTGTGGGTCTCGGTGCGGTCGACGGCGAGGTTGTAGAGTTCCCAGGCGCCTGCTGGGCCGTTGGAGACGATCTTCCAGTCGCCGGCGCGGAGGGCGCGGTTGCCTTCGTGCTTGAAGAAGAGGAAGTCGTGCGGGACGGTCACGTCGTGCGCGAACGCGGGGACGAGGCTGCGGCCGGGGAGCGGGGGGCGGGGCTCGCCGTGGTACGAGTCGGGGGGCGTGATCCGGGCCAACTCGAAGATTGTCGGCGCGAGATCGACGAGGTGGCCCGGCGTGCGCCGGAGTTCACCACGCGCGGCGATCCCCTTGGGCCAGTGGGCGATCAACGGAGTGGAAATCCCGCCCTCGTGGTTCCAGACCTTGTACAGCCGAAACGGCGTGTTCGACACCGTGGCCCAACCCGGCCCGAGGCCGAGGAACGACCGCGCCGCCCCCGGCTCGGCCTTGGGGTCGTGGCCGTCGCCCCGAATCATCTGTTCGGCGCTCGCGCCGTTGTCGGACATGAAGAGGATCAGCGTGTTCTCGAATGCGCCCATCGCCTTGAGCCGATCGACGACGAGACCGATCCCCCGGTCCATCCGGTCGACCATCGCCGCGTGGACCGCCATCTTCGCGGTCTGGAACCGCTTCTGCTCGTCGGTCAGGGCGTCCCAGGGGCCGACGACCCCCGTCTCGCCCGGCCCGATCCGCGCGTGCAGCTCCTCCTCCGAGAGGTTCCAGCCGGGGAGCGTCTTGGGGTCGTAAGCGGGCAAGGCCCCGTCGACGATCCCCAACTGCTTGATCCGGTTCCACCGCCGGTCGCGGATCACGTCCCAGCCGACCTGGTAGCGGTCGCGGTAGCGCGCGACGTCCTCCGCCGGCGCCTGGAGCGGGAAATGCGGCGCCGTGAACGCGATGTAGAGGAAGAACGGCTCGTCCTTGTGGGCCTTCTCGTGCTCGGCCAGCCACGAGACGCCATGCTCGGCGATGGCCTTGGTCGAGTAATAGTGATCCTCGGCTTTCGGCAATGGCACCGGGCGGTCGTCGACGAAATGCTCGCGGGGATTGAAATTGCGGTCATGGTCGGTGACGAGATACGACCGCTCGAATCCACCCGCGAGCACCGGCCCATCGACGTGCCACTTGCCCGAATGGTACGTCCGATAGCCCGAGGTCCGGAGCAGTTCCGGCAGCAGCGTCGCCCACTCGGGCCGACGCTTCGCGGGATCGCGGTTGACCTGCTGAGCGTAATAGCCCGTCAAGAACGCCGCGCGCGACGGCCAGCACCGGCCCGTGTTGTAGAACTGCGTGAACCGCAGCCCGTTCGCCGCCAGGCCGTCAAGAATCGGCGTCTCGATCTCGCCGCCGTAAGAGCCCAGATCCGAGAACCCCATGTCGTCGGCCAGGATCACCACCACGTTCGGCCGGGCGTCTGCCGCCGACGACGCCGCCGACGACGTCGCGGGCGACGACCCCAGACCGACCATCGCGACCAACCACCCGAGAGCCACCGTCTTCTTCATCGCGTTTCTCTCATATCTTAATTCGGCACGAAAACCCGACAGCCCCATCTCCGACTCCAGTTTAAACAATTCGTGAAACCGACGCCTTGACTGCCACGCCGACGGCCCCTACATTCAACCAAAAGGTTGAGCAATGATCACTGAGAGCAATCCGACCGAGCTGGATCAGACGTTGTCGGCTCTGGCCGATCCGACGAGGCGGGCGATTTTGCGTCGGCTGTCGGAGGGCGAGGCGCGGGTCACCGAGCTGGCGCGGCCGTTCGCGATGTCGCTCAACGCGGTGTCGAAGCACATTCAGATTTTGGAACGGGCGGGGCTGGTGCATCGGCGGCGGGCGGGGCGTGAGCACGTGTTGTCGCTCGATCCCAGTTCGCTCGACGAGGCCGCCGCCTGGATCAACGCTCAGCGCGCGGCCTGGACCGCCCGGCTCGACGCCCTCGACGCGGTGTTGAGGGCCGAGGATCGGGCGACGGCCGGCGGATCGTCCGAGGAAGGATAACCCGATGAGCAGGGAACCGCAGATCGCCGTGACCGTCGTCCGCCGCTTCGACGCCTCGCCCGAGCGGGTCTTCGACGCCTGGCTCGACCCGGCGACGGTGGGCCTTTGGCTGTTTGCGACGAAGACGGGGGAAGTCGTGCGGGTAGAGGTCGATCCGCGCGTCGGCGGGTCGTTCGTCATCGTCGACCGGCGTGACGGCGAAGACGTCGCCCACACCGGCGCGTACCTGGAGATCGACCGCCCGCGCCGGCTCGTCTTCGACTTCTGGGTCGACAAGCTCCCGGATCACCCCAGTCGGGTGAGCGTCGACATCGTCCCGCTTCCCGCCGGCTGCGAGCTGACGCTGACCCAGGAATTCAGCGCGGAGATGGCCGAGTACAAGGAGCGGTCCAGAGTCGGCTGGGGTAAGCTCCTCGACGCCCTGGCCGCGACCCTCGCGTGAACCTCAACGTCACCGTCGGCGGGTACGTGGCGAGGTCGCCGTCTGGCTGGAGAGGTTGAAGGTGAACGGCTCGTTGGCATCGGGCTTGACCTCGGCCTTCAGCTCGGTTTTGACGTTGTAGCGAGGCGGGACGAGGTTGCGAACCTCCTCGATCGTCGTCTCGGGGAAGTCGGGGTGGGGGATCGTTTTGCCGGTCGACTGAACGGCGACGATCTCGACCTGGTAGCGGCCGGGCGCCGGCCCCGTCGATCGGCCGGTCTGGAAGGCGCCGTCGACGACCTCGGCGGTCGCGGCGGTCACGCCTTCCACCGGGACGAACGTGATCGAGCCCGCCGCCAGCGGCTTGCCGTCAAGCGCGACGGTCCCGGAGACCGCCTGCCGGACCGGGCTTTCGTCGCTGCAACCCGCGGCGGCGATCGAGGTCGCGAGAGCGAGGCCGGCACCGAGGACGAAGCCCCGGCGTCGGCGTGCAAGGAGGCGATCGGTTTGCATGGTCGTCATCCTTAGAGGGAGTCCGCGCTGATGACCTCGCCGCCGGCCCGGCTGCTGATCGCGCGCCAGGTCGGCAGGGAGATCGAATCCTTGATGAACCGGACCGAGCCGTCGCCGATCAGCGTGTTGACGCCGCCGGGGTGCTTGCCGCGCGCCGACAGGTAGTGGTTGGGGCCGTCGTTGGTGTTGCGCTGGCAGGGGGCCTTGGGATCGGTCCCGTTCCAGCACGCGCCATAGTCGGGCACCTGGGTGTTGGGCGCGTTTCGGGACGTGATCTGGTGCGATGACGGCTGATCGCTCCAGACCCGGCCGCGACGGTCGATGACCGAAACGTCCTGGCCCGGCGGGTGCGGCAACTGGATCAACTCGGACATCAAATAGGTGTTGCTCGTGCCGTCGACGATCTCGGCGAACGACGCGCCGTAGTTGAGAAAGAACGGCGCCGGCGACACCTGGTCGCTGTACGTGTTCTGCCCCCAATTGACGCCATAGCTCCCCTTGACGTCGGTCACGTTGCCGCCGTTGTTCACGAACACGACCTGCTGATCCGAAGGGCAGTCGAAGGCGTTCACCCGCGCCGCGCGGGTCGTCTGGTTGCCGTCGGCCTGGAACGAGAGGGTGAAGTTGAAGCTGTTGGTCAGATTGCCCTGCTCCAGGAACGGCATGAGCGACGTGATGAACGGCTGGCGATACGCGATGTTATTGACCGTCACCTGGATCGACCCCGGCGCGAACCGCCCGTGGACGTCGTGATAATTGTGCAGCGCCAGGCCAAGCTGCTTCAGATTGTTCGTGCACTGAATCCGCCGCGCCGCCTCACGCGCCGACTGCACCGCCGGCAACAACAGCGCGATCAACACGGCGATGATCGCGATCACCACCAACAACTCGATCAACGTGAATCCCGCCCGCCCGATCCGCAACGATCCGGCAAGGGTCTTTTTCCTGATTCCCATCACAACTCTCCCCAAATCAGACGGCGCCTTCGCCATTACTCCCAAATCCTTACCGCCCGCCGTATCCGACAGGCCACGCCCACAAACCTCGCATTGTCTATCGACTTTGTCAACATCAATCTAGACTATCTTGACCAAAGTAGAATGATATCGGTAAGGTTGGCTCCTTGCCGCTGACCGGCGACGATCGGCGGAGAGGCGATTCTTGTTCTGCTAGACCTTGAATGGAGGGACGTGCCGTGCGCCGTGATTTGTCCGCCGTGATGCTGGCCGCGATGGTGATCGTCGCAAGTTCGGGAGTGGGTTCGGCTTCCGAGGCCGGGAAGCCGAACATCGTACTTTTGGTGGCTGACGACCTGGGGCACGCCGACCTGGGTTTCCAGGGGGCCCGCGACATTCCGACGCCGCACCTTGACGCGTTGGCGGCGAGCGGGGTGAAGTTCACGAACGGCTATGTTTCCGGCCCGTATTGCAGTCCGACCCGCGCGGGGCTGTTGACGGGTCGTTATCAGCAGCGGTTCGGGCACGAGTTCAACGGCGGCGGGCCGGGCGCGGCCGGCGGGGTTCCGTTCGGTTTGCCGACGTCGCAGACGACGATCGCCGACCGGCTCAAAGCCGCCGGCTACGTGACGGGCCTGGTCGGCAAGTGGCATCTCGGCGGGGCTCCGCAGTTCCACCCGCAGAAGCGGGGTTTCGACGAGTTCTTCGGGTTCCTCGGCGGCGCCCACACGTATTTCGCCGGTAAGAGCACCGACATTTATCGCGGGACCAAGCTCATCGAGGAGCCGACGTACCTGACCGACGCCTTCGCCCGCGAGGCGGTGTCGTTCATCGACCGCCACAAGGAAGCGCCGTTCTTCCTCGAACTCGCCTTCAACGCCGTGCATACGCCGATGGACGCGACCAGCGAGCGAGTCGCCCGGTTCGCGAGCATCGCCGACCCGACCCGGCGGACCTACGCGGCCATGCTCTCAGCCCTCGACGACGCGGTCGGCGCGGTGCTCGACAAGCTTCGGGCGTCGGGCCTTGAAGAGAACACGCTGATCGTCTTCTTCAGCGACAACGGCGGCCCGACCATGCTGGGCACGACGATCAACGGCTCAAGCAACGCCCCGTTCCGGGGCTCGAAGCGGACGACGCTCGAAGGCGGAATCCACGTCCCGTTCGTCGCGAGCTGGAAGGGCAAGCTGCCGGCCGGCAAGGTCTACGATCAGCCGGTGATCCAGCTCGACGTGCTGCCGACCGCGCTGGCCGCCGCGGGCGTCCCCCCCCAGCCCGACTGGAACCTCGACGGCGTCAACCTCCTGCCGTACCTGACCGGAGCCGAGACGAAGGCGCCGCACGACACGCTCTTTTGGCGGCTTGGCGACCAGGCGGCGATCCGTCGCGGCGACTGGAAACTCGTGCGGTACGACGCGACGCTCGACACCCCCGGCGCGACGTCCAACCCCCGCACCGCCCACGCGACCCCCTTCCGCCTCTACAACCTCGCCGAAGACCAGGGCGAGACCCGCGACCGCAGCGCCGACTATCCCGACAAGGCCAAGGAGCTGCTCGCCTCCTGGGAAGACTGGAGCCGCCAGCTCGCCACCCCGCTGTGGGGGCAAGGCGGCCCGGCGGCCCAGGCCAAGAACTGACTCAAAGCCCGATTATCCAACGGAGCGAATCTTGATGAAGTCTTTCAACTGGGCGTTCGTCGCGGGCCTCGCGCTCGCGACGGCCGCCGAAGCGCGGGCCGACGACCGGCCGAACGTGCTGTTCATCGCCGTCGACGACCTCAACGACTGGGTCGGCTACCTCGGCGGCAACCGCCAGACGGCCACGCCCAACATCGACCGCCTCGCCGCCCGAGGCGTCCGGTTCACCCGGAGCTACTGCGCCGCGCCGGTCTGCAATCCGTCGCGAGCCGCGCTGATGTCCGGCCTGCGGCCGTCGACCTCGGGCGTCTACGAGAACGACGACGACTGGCGGACGGCGATCGCGCCCGAACTCACCCTGCCGACCGCCTTCCGCAAAGCGGGCTACACCATCCACGGCGCGGGCAAGATCTACCACGAGAGCTACGGCCGCCGGACCGAGTGGAACGAATACTTGCCGACCGCCGGCCAGGACCCCAAGCCGACCGGCGACACCGGAGTCGGCGGCATCAAGTTCGCGCCGCTCGACTGCAAGGACGAAGACCTTCGCGAGTGGAAGATCGTCGACTACGCGATCGACCAGCTCGGCCAGAAGCACGACAAGCCGTTCCTGCTGACGGTCGGCCTGCACAAGCCGCACATGCCGTGGAACGTCCCCCGCAAGTATTACGACCAGCACCCGCTCGAATCGATCGAGCTGCCGCCGCACCGCCCCGACGACCTTAACGACGTCCCCCCGGCCGGCGTGCAGATGGCGAAGCCCGAGGGCGACCACAAGGCGATGCTCGAATCCGGGCGCTGGAAGGAGGCCGTCCAGGGCTACCTCGCGGCGATCTCGTATTGCGACGCCATGATCGGCCGCCTGCTCGACGGCCTCGACCGCTCGGCCTACCGCGACGACACCGTGATCGTCTTCTGGGGCGACCACGGCTGGCACCTCGGCGAGAAGAGCCACTGGCGCAAGTTCGCCCTCTGGGAAGAGGCCACCCGCGCCCCCTTGATCTGGGTCGCCCCCGGCGTGACCAAGCCGGGGACGGTCTGCGAGCGGACCGTCGACTTCATGACCATCTTCCCGACGCTCACCGACCTCTGCGGCGTCCCCACGCCCAAGCACGTCGAGGGCAAGAGCATCCGGTCGCTGCTCGTCGACCCGAAAGCCCCGTGGGATCAGCCCGCCGTGACCACCCACCGGTTCAAGAACCACGCCGTCCGCTCCGAGGACTGGCGCTACATCCGTTATGAGAACGGCGACGAGGAACTCTACGACGAGAAAGCCGACCCGTACGAATGGGTCAACCTCGCCAACGACCCCAAGTACGCCTCGAAAAAGGTCGAGCTGGCCAAATGGCTGCCGACCTCGAACCATCCCGACATCAACCCCACCGGCCGCCCGGGCGCGGCGGCGAAAACCGCCGCGCGAGCCGGCGAGTAATCCATCCTCAAGATCCTCCCGGCCGAGGCGGCGCAGGCCAAATTCAGCGCGTCGCCTCGGCCAGCGTTTTCGTCCGGGCACCGATCACCCGCGATCCGGCGACGGCTCGATGGGCCGTTTCCTGAAGGAAGCGGGCGTAGTCAGCATTGATTCCTCGGGGGCGGAACGCATTGCCCACGACCGACTTTCCGTAAAGCACCTCGTAGAACACACAGCCGCCGAGGTACTCGCCGGCGACGTTCGCGTGGTGGCCGTCGATGTCCAGCGCGTACCGACCGCCGCCTCGTTTCGACCACTTCCAGCCTAAGTGCAGCGAGTGCGTCTGCTTGGGCAGCGCGGGGAACGTCGCCTTCGCGAAGTCGAATTTCGGATCGGGCCGATAGCCCCATTCGGGATCGGCGTCGGCCAGGTGGAAGGCGTCGCCGACCGGGATGATCGCCGCGCCCAGCTCGCCGGCGATCGTCCGGTAGGCGTGGGAGAGGCCCCGATACATCGCCTCCTGGTCGGCCGGCTCGCCGGGGCCGGGCGACTTGACGGCGAACCGGGGATCGTCGCGACGGTAGGCCCACGTCTCGTGGACCAGCACCTTCGCGCGGGGCGATTGGACCCGGATCAAGTCGACAAGCCGGCGGGCGAACGGCCGGTAGGTCGAGACGTCGTGGCTCTTGATGCTCGCCTGCTGGATCGTGACGTAGTCCCACGGCTCGGCGGCCAGCTCTTGCTTCAGGCTCATCTTGGTGGAATAGAGGCCGCGCGGATCGTTCGGATCGGCTTCATGACGCTGGAATTTCTCCCAGTGCTGTTCGAGAGTTCCGCCCGGGATCGCCGCCTGATGGTGCACAAGGACGTCGCCCGCCGCCGTGACGACGTCGGACAGATAGTGCGTGGCGTTCCCCGAGAAACTGTTGCCCACGGTCAGCAATCGCACCGTCCTGGGCTCCTCCTTCCCCGCGCCGACCAGGATCGGCAGAACGAGGATCAGACTCAACCGCCCGACATATCGAGAAATCGGATCCCGCATCGCGATTCGACCCCAAAGGCTTCGGCTTGTCCGTAGAGGCGGAACGACGAGGCTCCCTCGCGCGCGGTACGTATACGTACGGACCTCGCTCGCCGACCTCGTCTCTTAACCTAACAAACCGCCGAGGGAATCGTAAGAATCCCAGAATCCGGCTTTCACTTTCGTCCCCGATGACTCGACGCTTTTTCCGCCAGCGAGTGAATCGATTCGAGCGGCCGACCAGAAATTCACTCGCTGGCGCATCGGGCTCGTATCCGGACCCGGACCTCCCTCGCATTTTCATGAGGCCGGGTGTCCCGACGGCGTCATGATGGTTTGTAATTCACTCTCCCGATCGTCCCGCGGTCGGTCCCACGAGTTACTTCCAGAGCACGTCGACAACAATTGCATAACATTCATCACAAATCACACAAGACGTCACGCACTTTTCAAGGCTATTAAATAAGGGAACCGGTATCGGGATCGGTCCGAGCGGGCTTCGGCGGCACGGCGGTTGCTGGCAGTGGGGAGGAGAAGTCGGCGAGGTCCGACGTCTCGGGACGTCGGAGAGTCACCCGGTTTCGCAACACCAAGCGAGCGAGCATTCGCGAATGTCGCCGGTTGGGTGGAGGACGCACCATGGCCGTTGATTTACTCAGCAAGATGAAGGTTTTCTGGACCAGCGAGGCGATTCATCAGTTGAGCGTAATGCTCAACGCGCAGCCCGATCGCGTGGAACAGGTTCTGAGCCTAGGCGCTCCCACGATCCTCGCCGGGCTGCTCAAGGCCGCGACCGGGACGACGGACGCTCACCGTCTAGTCGATCTCGTGAGCCGCGAGCCCGAAGAGATGGCGCGGTTCGGCGGGCTCTCGGGCCTGTTGAATCATCTGGCGGGTCTCGGCGACGTCGTCGGACTCGACCCACTCGTGAAGTACGGACGGTCGGCGCTCCGGTCGATCTTCGGCGACAAGCTGGACGCCGTGCTGAACCTCATCGCGACCGACAGCGGCGCCAAGCCGGCGACGGCCGCCACCCTGATGAGCCTTCTCGCCCCCACGCTGATGGGTATGATCCGCGAGGAGACCGCCACGCGCGGGCTTACCGGCGACAGCCTCCGCAACTTCCTCCTGACCCAGCGCGACTCCATCGCCGCCCTCGCGCCCGGCAAGCTCGCGGAGACGCTGGGCGTGCGCAGCCTCGCCGATCTCGGCACGTGGACCGATCCCACGCGCACTCCCTCCCCTTCCCCCGGTGCCGCTTCTCCCGGCTTTGCGAAAGGAACACCCGCATCCGTCCACTCGACGACGATCCACCGCACCATGCCCGTCTCCAGAGGCCCCTCAGCCACGCGGTGGGCGATCCCGCTGGCTCTGGGGATCTTGGCGGTGGCGGCTGGCTACTATTTCCTCCCGAAGGCCAACCCTCCCAGGCCGGAGAACAAACCAATCAATACGGCCGACCTTGCTCGAAGCGCGCCCCCCGCGCCCGACAAGACGGTGCACGCCGACGCGCCGGCGGCGTTGCGAGACGACGTGACGTCGCCCGCGACGACGGCCGACGGCCGACGCGTCGTCGAGACCGGCGCCCAACGGATCTCCCTGGCCCTCCCCGGCGACGCCACCGTCGAAGTCCCCGAGGGCTCGTACCTTGAAGCCGCCGTCAAGATGCTCCGGGACGAGACGGCGAAAACGGCCCAGACCTTTGAGGCCGAAGGTCTCGCATTCGACCAGAATTCCAAGCTCACGCCCGACTCGGTTCACTCGGCCGAACACCTCGCCACGATCGCCAAGGCGTATCCGAAGGCGAAACTCAAAATCGAGGCCCGCGAGTCGCCCGGCGGGGCCGACGACCAGAAGGAACGCCTGGCCACCGCCCAGAAACAAGCCGATGCGGTCCGCGACGCCCTGATCGGGGCCGGCGTCCCTGGCGAGCGCGTCGTCGCCGAGGTCCGGGCCGCCGACTCGCTCGACGCCCCCATCCAGACCAAGAAAACCGCCGTCTACGTCGTCATCATCCCCCAGTAACCAAGACTCAAAGGCCGAAATCGGGCGAGCGAGCGGTCGCGCGTCGACCGCTCGCTCGCTTCGTTCTTGGCGCGTCTGGCTTCTTTCACCGTCGTCGGCCCGCTATTCTCAGAGGCATGGCAAGAACGCGACGCGGCGGGGGAGTCTCAAGGCGCGCGAGCGCCGGCGATCATGTTCGGGACGATTCGATACGAGCAGGCGGTGTACGGGAGCTTTCCGTTCTGGAACCGCGGCTACGCCGTGCTGGCCCGCTCGGAAGGTTGCCTCCCCGAATGGCTGGAAGCGATGCGGAACGCCTGCCAGGGGTTCGGCGAGCGGCCGTCGGGCGTCGAGTCGTTCCGAAGCCACTTCGCGACGCCGGTGGGACGCGCGCAGTGGATGATCGTCCAGGCCGATTCGCTGGGGTGCGACGACCAGGGAAGGCCCGGCGCGACGGCGTTCCATGCCGTATTCGTCACCTCGTGGACCTATCGCCGGGCGAACGCCGACCCCCTGGTCTTCGTCCCGGCCTTCCGCGCCGACTGGACCCTCGACGACCAGGAACGCCCCCTGCCGCAAGGCGCGTTGAAGGTGGTTGCGAGCCGCGAAGATCCGGCGGCGGCCCTCGATCCGCGCGTCGAGCCCATCGTCTCGGCCCTCGTTCGAGGACGCCGGGCGATCATCCAGTCGCCGACGCCGGCCGACGCCCTGATCCGATCGGTCTGGCGACGGCTTTCCGGCAGGACGCGCCGCAAGACCTCGGTCGCCACCTGGGCGTTCGGCGACGCCAACCGGTTCGACCTCCTGGCGACGCCTCGGATCGGCGGCCTGACGCTCGACGGCTCCGAGCTGGTCCTCCCCCTCGATTCCCCGCAGCCCCGGCCGTAGAGAGAGGAGATCGAATCCGTTGAAACCGCGCATGGCAGAGCATCGACCGGGTCTCGTCGTTCGTTGGATCGGGTGCATCGTCTTGCCGGCGGTCGTCGCGGCGGCCGTTGCGGGCTGCTCGCGAGGCGAGACGGTCACGGCCGACTCGCTGGCCGCCGCCAAGGCGGTCTGGGCGCGCGCCGGAGTTCGCAATTACCAGCTCGAATGGAAAGCGTCGGGAACGAATTCCGCCCACTACGTCGTCACCGTGCGCGACGGCGCGGTGACCCTGATCGTGTCGCTGACCCCAAAGGGCGACGAGGTCCCGGTGCATCCCGCCGAGACGAAGTTCTACAGCGTCGACGGTCTGTTCACGACGATCGCCGACGAGCTGGCGCAGCTCAAGACCGAGCGCCCGTTCGGCCAGCCCCCCGAGGCCAAGGTGGTGATGCGCGCCCGCTTCGACCCCAAGCTCGGCTATCCGGTCTCGTACCACCGCGACGTGCTGGGCACCACCCAGGGGCTCGCCATCGACGTGATCCACCTGATCCCCACCATTATCCCAGTCAACCCGGACGGTTCGCCGAAAACCTGAAACTCCTTTCATCTCGTCCGAAAGTTCCGTAACCACGGGACGAGGTGGACTATACTTCCAGGAGAGGAGCCGGCCGTCGTCGTTTCGGACGCCCCGAAGGGCGTTCGCGCGGTTGATCGCGCGCCGAGATCGAAGCTCCGGTCGTCCCGAGGTTGATCCGGATCGTGATGAATTTCAACGGCCACACCCCAAATCAGGAGCGTAGCTGGAGCCGCCACGCGGCCCGGTACAACGACGTCTTTCTCGATCCGTACGCAACGGACGTCGTGAACCCGCTCTGGCAGGCGCTCGACGCAGTTGGCGACGCCGGCGCCAAGACGGCGGCCGACCTCGGCTGCGGCACCGGGCCGCTCCTGGGCCCGCTGCTGGGGCGGTTCCGGCGGGTCGTCGCCCTCGACTTCGCGCCGGGGATGATCGAGCGGGCGCGGGAGCAGGTTGCGGAGGCCGATCGGGCGCGGGTCGAATTCCTCCAGCGGCCGATGGACGACCTTGCCGACCGCGTGGGGACGATCGACGCGGCGGTGGCGATCAACTCGCTGGTCATGCCCGACGTCCGGTGCATCCAGCGCACGCTCGAAGCCGTGCGGGCGTGCCTGCGACCGGGCGGCGTGTTCCTGGGGATCGCGCCGTCGATCGACGCCATCCAGTACCACACCCTGCTGCTCCACGACCAGGCCCTCGACCATGGGATGGAGCCGGCCGACGCCGAGCGGTTCGCGGCCTTCCACGCCGAGCATCGGTACTATGATTTCGCGTTCGGCCGGTTCAAATTTCGAGGGCTCCGACAGAAGTTCTGGCACGGGTTCGAGCTCGAGCACCGGCTCGCCAGGGCCGGCTTCCGTTCGATCACGGTGAGCAAGGTGCTGTACCCGTGGGACGACAATTTCGCCGGCGGCGCCGAGCTGGCCGACTGCCCGCCGAGCTGGGATTGGTTCTTCCGGGCCGAGCCCTGAATCGAGGCGGCCGGACCGCCCGCGCGCCCTTCCCATTGTGCGAGGGCCCAGCTCTCACTAGTCTGGAGCTGAGCATCAACGGCGAACTCAAGGGTCCCCGTGGAGAACGGTCGGATGTCCGCGGCGCGACGTGACGAGCCGGAGCAGGAAATCTCGATCAGGCAGCGCGAGCACGAGCTGTTTCGCAGCCACGCCGACGATTCCTCGGCGGGGCCGGCGAGGCCGTTCGCCGACTACCTGCGCGACACGCCTTCGGCCCCGCTGCCGGCCTGGGTCAAGGCCCTCCTCTGGGGCCTGGCCGCGATGGTCGCCCTGCTGTTCGCGGCCGCGCTCTGGCGGTCGATCCACAAGACGCACGCGCGAGCCCCGAAAACCCCACGGCCGAGCGTTTCGTCGACCCCAGGCCCTCGACCCGGTCCGATCGCCGCGACGTCGCCGCGATCGAGACGCCCCGCATGCTTTTCGTCTTCGCCGAACCAGGAGAGTTGACCATCATGACGACGCCTTCCACCCCGATCTTGCGAGCCGCCGGCGCGACCGTGCTCGGGCTGCTTGCTCTCGGCGCCTCAGCCTCGGTCCCGGTCTCGGCTCTGGCCCAGGCCCCGCAGGCTCGCGAGGCCGACGGCGCGCTGCGCGCGATCGACGAAGACTACAGCCGCAAGCTTCACGAGCTGGAGCGCGACCGGCTGAACCGCCTGCAAAAATTGGCCGCCGAGCGCCAGCCCAAGGAGGCCGCCGCCGTCTACCAGCAGCTTTTCCGCCTGGCGATCGCGGGCAACCTGTTCGTGGAAGCCGAGCCGGCGGCCGACTCCGTGATCAAGGGGGGCAGCCCGTCGCCGACGACCAGCGCGCTGGCCCACCTGGTCAAGCTGGTCGCGGAGTGCGACCGGGGCGACTACGACCAGTCGCTGATCGACCTCCGCTCGATCATGGCGAAAGTCGACAAAGCCGCCGCCGAGGGCGAGCCGGCGGTCGCCCTGACGTCGGAGGAAGTGGTCTCGATCTGCGACGCCTACTATCAACGGCTGGTCCAGGGCGGACGGTTCGACATCGCCCGCAAGGCGTTCGAGCTCGCCGTCGAGCACGCCGATCAGCCCACGGTCAAAGCCTTTCTGAGCAGCCGGCTGACCCGCCTGAAGCTGGTCGGCGAGCCCGCCGCGCCGATCCAGGGGGTCGACCTCGACGGCAAGCCGTTCAGCCTGGCCGACGTCAAGGGCAAAGCCGTCCTCGTGGTCTTCTGGGCGACCTGGTGCCTGCCCAACGCGGCCGAAACCGAGTGGCTCCAGCAGGCCTATGAAACGTTCCACCCGCAGGGGCTCGAGATCGTGGGCGTGAACCTCGATCTCATGCAAGAGGGCGCGCCGAAGCTCGAAAGCCTGCTGCCGAACATCCGCCGGTTCGTGTTCGACTACAACGTCCGCTGGCCGACCCTGGTCAACCGTCCCGCCGACGGCGACGTCGCCAAGACGTACGGCGTCACCGAGATCCCCGCCAACGTCCTGATCGGCCGCGACGGCAAGGTCGCCGCGATCGACCTGACCAGGAAAAACTTCGAATCGACCGTCTCCAAGGTCGTCGGCCGCTGATCGCGGCCGAGCCCCCGGGCGATCCGACGGCACCGATCAGGGCGCCGTCGCCGCCTGCCGCAGCGAATCGTAGAGCGAGAGCAGGAACGAGTGGAACGAGTCGGCGACGACCGGCGTGGCCGTCTCGCGGATTTCCTGGAGCGCGGGACGTCCGTACTCAAGCAGTTTCTGGCGGGCGTCGGTCGCCGAGCCGATCGTCGCCCGGCCCTGGTTCGCGACCTGGGTGAGCACGGCCAGAGCGGACTGGTCGGAGGCGTCGCGCTTGGGCTTCAGATCACCGGAGATCGGCGAGTCGGCCGGCCAGACGAGCGTCTGGCTCTGGTCGAAGAAGCTCGCCAGCGACGGCGCGGTCTTGGTCGCCGGCGCCGCGGCCGTGGTTCGCTCGACGGGCGGGGCCGCGGGCGTCCGATTGCCGAGCGACGGCCCCAGGTTGACGGGCGAGCTCGCCGGGCTTCGCCGCCGCTGGACGTCGTAGCTCGGCGTGAACCCGTTGTCGCGGATGCGATTCACGTAAGAGTTGGGATTGCCGGCGTACACGTTGTTCGAGGCCGGCCGGCCGGCCCGCGCGGCGTTGAGCAGCGCGTGATCGTTCAGGAAGTTCGTCGGCGACGGTACATAGTTGAACCCTCCGATCCCCCATCCCATCCCACCGAACTGGGCCCTCGCGGGTGTCGATCCCCCGAGCGATGCGGCCGCGCAGGCGGTGAGCGTCAGCAGGATTCGGCGCGCTCTTGTGATGCTCGTCATCGAACGTTCCTCGGAGCTGTAAGTTCGTGAGTGGCGCCGAGCCGACGCTCGGAGACGGCGCGATCGGCCCGTTCAGGGCGACGAGGCCCCCGGTCCATGCTCTCATTCTAAGCGGTCGACACGCGAAATGAAGAGCACAGACGGGCGGATTCGGTCGATCTCGGCGTCTGGGTTGTTCCATGACTCGCCAAAAACACGAAATCCGTCCTCTCCGCCGTCGAGTGGGTCTCGAAGGCGGAGAGGACGGATTCCTTGGGCGGGCGGGTCGCCGCCGGCGGGCGGGGCCGGCGGGCCGGTCGTGGTGGAAAGCGACTCGATCAGGTGCCGAATTCGGGTCGGCGCTGGGAGAGCTGGGACTGAAGCCGCTGGATGATCGACGAGTGCATTTGAGACACGCGCGACTCGCTCAGGTCGAGCGTGGCGCCGATCTCTTTCATCGTCAGCTCTTCATAATAATACAGAATAATAATAAGACGTTCGTTGCGGTTGAGCCCCTTGGTCACCATCCGCATCAGGTCTTTGCGCTGCAGCCTGTGGGTGGGGTCTTCGCCCTTCTTGTCCTCGAGAATGTCGATCTCGCGGACGTCCTTGTAACTGTCGGTCTCGTACCACTTCTTGTTGAGGCTGATGAGCCCCACGGCGTTGGCGTCCGACGCCATCTTCTCGAACTCTTCCATCGGCAGGCCGAGCCGCTCGGCGAGTTCGTGTCCGGTCGGCGGTCGGCCGTGCCGGGCTTCGAGCTCCTTGCGGGCCTCTTCCATCTTGGTGGCCTTGGAGCGGACCAGGCGGGGTACCCAGTCCATGGTCCGAAGTTCGTCGAGCATCGCCCCTCGGATTCGCGGAACGCAGTAGGTCTCGAACTTGACGCCGCGCGTCAAGTCGAAGGCGTCGATCGCGTCCATCAGGCCGAAGACTCCCGCGGAGATGAGATCGTCGAGATCCACCCCCTCGGGCAATCGCTGCCAGATGCGCTCGGCGTTGTACTTGACCAGGGCCAAGTAACGCTCGACCAACTGATTCCGCATTTCCGTGGTGGGGTGTTCCTTGAACTCCCGCCAGAGTTCGGTTACATCCACATCCACCTTGGTTGACATCCTGACCTCCGTGTCGGCTGCGCGAGAGGACGCACATCCATGTGCTTCCGGGACGGACGATGACTCTACCGGCGGCTGCGAGCGATGTGTCCGACTTCACCGTCGCCCGGTCTGAAATCGATATTTCCAGGACCGCCGCGAGCGGTGCGCCCCGCCCCTTGCCTCTCACCTATCAAGGAACTCGAACCGTAATCTTTATCGGACGACCCGACCAACCAGCTTGAACCTCGTCGTCAGAAGAATCCGAATAATCCGCCGAGCATAACCGCGCCTCCTTGCTTTGTTTCCACACCATTCAAGTCCGTGCCTCGCCGGCCGCCTAGCTCGCGATCCGGCCGGTCTTCCGTCGTGTTCCAAGGCCCAGCAGCGAGCCCGCGTTCCGCAACGGTTTCCACGAGTCGGCGACTTCGCCGGCAGCTCGACGGCCGCCGCCCCCCTCGACCGGGCGTGGGGCCGGCGGTTCGTCCGCCAGCTCCTTCCAGTCGCGTTGGGCCTGCACCAGCCGTCTCAGGTTCTCCGCCTGGTCCGCCATCGCCCCTCCTCCTCTGGAAACCCGCCGCGCGTCGCGATCGCTCGCGGTTCACGCGATCGACTCTTCCCCCAGAATCAGCCTGGCCAACCGGCTTCGGTCGGCCTCCTCGATGTCGTCGGGGACGGATTGACCGGTCGTCAGATAGCTGACGGGACGATCCGCCCGCCCGAGGATCGCGGCGAGCGCGCCCAGACTCTCGGCTTCGTCGAGCTTGGTCAAGAGCAAGCGGTCGGGACGCGCCGGCGCGAACTGGTCGGCGGCGGCTCGAAGGCTCCGCTGCGACGTCGCCGCGCTCAGCACCAGATGGACCTCGTCGGGCCGAATCCGGGCCAGCAGCTCGCCCAGCTCTTGGATCTTGGGCTCGTCCCTGGGACTCCGGCCCGCGGTGTCGACCAGCACGAGGTCGACGTCGCCCAGCTCGTCGATCGCCTGCCGGGCCGACTCGGGGTCTCTCCCCACGGCGAGCGGCAGGTCGATGATGTCGGCGTAGGTCTTCAATTGTTCGATGGCCGCGATCCGGTAGGTGTCGACCGTCAGCAGGCCGACGCGCAGCCCTTGCCGCAACTTGAACCGCGCCGCCAGCTTGGCGGCCGTCGTCGTCTTGCCGACCCCCGTCGGTCCAACGAGCGCGACGACCCGCCGCGCCCCCGACACCGCCCGGATCGGCGGGGCGATCGCCAGCGCGTCTTCGAGCGCCTCGCGGACGGCTCGAAGCGCGTCGCCGGGAGTCGCCAGGTCTTCGGGCGTGGCCGCATCGGCGACCATGCGGACGAGTTGGCGGGCCAGCAGCTCCGGCACGTCGGCTTCCAGCAGGCGGCCGTAGATCGGCGTCAGCTCGCTCGGCAGGTCGAGCATCCAGTGGTCGAGCCTCCCCTGGCGGCTGAGCGTCTCGACCATCGTATGAATCCGCCCCAGCTCCGAACCCAGGCCGGTCGGCGGCGACGAAGCGGAAGCCGAAGCGCGGCTCACGGCCGACGCCGGCGCTCGGACGGCCGCGGCGAGCGGGTCGGCGGGCATCGTCAACGACGCCTCGACCTCGATGCCGCCGCGCGGACCGAGGCCGAAGAGACGGCGGCGGCGAACCTCGCGGGCCGCGAGGATCACGGCGTCGCCGCCGAGGTCCCGCCGCACCCGCGCCAGCGCCTCCTTCATCGTCTTGCCTCGGTACGTCCTCGCGTTCATCGACATCTCCATCCGCCTCTTTCGCCCTCGTCGTCTTTGTCTTCAGCCCGTGATGTTCACGCGAACGCTTCGGTCGTGGTGAACGCGCCGATTTCCTCGGGAGCCTCTTCGACCACCGTGCCGAGCACCTCGACCGGTGTATCGCGGGGGATTTCCCGCTGGCTCAGGATGACCAGCCCGGGCAGGTCGACCCGGGTCAGATCCTTGAGCACCGCGCGGGCCGTGGCCGACGTCAAGACGATCGGCGGCAGGCCCGCGTCGACGAGCGCGCCGACGGCCGAGGCCGCCGCGCGGAGGATGTTTCGAACCGTCTCGTCGCCCAGCGCCTCGGCCGGATGCGTATCGTCCTGCCCCGCCACGACCGAGAGCCGCGTGTTGAGCGCCTGCGAGAGCGTCACGACCCGCAGCCGGCCGTCGGCCGAGCGATGGCTTTCGGTGATCTGTCGCGCCAGGCTCTGGCGCACCTGCTCTGTCAGCGCGGCGATGTCCTTGGTCTTGCCGGCGTGGACGGCCAGGGTTTCGAGGATCGTCTCCAGGTCGCGGATGCTCACCTGTTCGCGGAGTAAATTCTGCAACAGCCGCTGAAGCTCGCCCGGCCGCAACAACCCCGGCACGACCTCGCCGGCCAGCGTGGGCGCCGAGGTTCGGACGCGGTCGAGGAGGCGTTCGATCTGGTCGCGGGTCAGCAGCTCGTCGGCGTGGTTGCGGACGATCTCGCCGAAGTGCGCGGCGACCACCGCCGCCGCGTCGAGAATCTTGCAGCCCGCCAGCTCGGCCACTTCGCGCCCCTCGGCGTGAATCCAGACCGCCGCCTGGCCGGTCGTCGGGTCGACGGCCTCGCGGCCCTCCGGAGGCTCGGTCATCCCCGCCGGCGGGATCGCCAGCAGCCGACCGGCGTAGGCGACCCCCTGCCCCACGATCGTGCCCCGGATCTTAACGCGATAGTCATGCGGGGCCAGCCCGATCTCGTCGTGAATCCGCACCTGCGGGACGATCAGGCCCAGCTCGCGGGCCACGTTCTGGCGCACGGTCCGCAGCCGTTCGAGGAGATTCCCGCCCCGGGTCGGATCGGCGAGGCTGATCAGCCGGTAGCCGATCTCAAGCTCAAGCAGATCGACGTGCAGCAGGTCTTGCATATCTTCGGAAGGAGCGTCGGCCGTGACCCGCAGCGTCTCGGTCGGCGTCGATTCGGTCGGCCGCGAGGCCGCGTGCTCGGTCGATCGCCGATGCGACGGCTCGTCGCCCCGACTCGACGACCCGCGATCGGTCCGTCGATTGCTCGACGAGGCGACCGGTTCGGAGTCGGCCTCATGTTCGGTCTGTTCGCCGCGGCCGCCGGTGCTCAGGTAGATCGCCCGGCCGCCGAGCGCGGCGGCGAGCGTCAAGAGCGGCAGCTTGGGGAGCGGCGTGAACGCCAGCAGGCCCAGAAAAACGGCCGACGTGCCGAGCACGCCGGGTTTGCTCGTGAGCTGGCCGACCACGTCGCGGCCGATGTCGGTCTCGGACGACGACCGCGTGACGATCAGGCCGGCGGCCAGCGAGATCAAGAACGCCGGCACCTGGCTGACCAGGCCGTCGCCGATGGTCAGCTTCGTGAAGACGTCGACCGCTTCCCCCAGGCTCATGCCGTAGTTCACGACGCCCAGGAACAGGCCGCCGCAGATGTTGACCATCAGGATGACGACGCCCGCGACGGCGTCGCCGCGGACGAACTTGCCGGCGCCGTCCATCGCACCGAAGAAGTCGGCCTGACGGTAGACCTGCTCGCGCCGAGCGTGGGCCTGGCGCTGGTCGATCAGGCCGGCGTGAAGGTCGGCGTCGATGGCCATCTGCCGTCCCGGCAGACCGTCGAGCATGAACCGGGCGGCGACCTCGCTGATGCGGGTGGCGCCCCGGGTGATGACGACGAACTGGATCACGACCAGGATCGAGAACAGGATCACGCCGACGAGCACCTGGTCGCCGGCCACGAACTCGCCGAACGATCGAATGACCTGCCCGGCCGCCTCCAGCCGATGCTCGCCGCCCCGCGTCAGCACGAGACGCGTGGTGGCGACGTTCAGCACCAACCGCGTCAGCGTGGTGGTCAAAAGGATCGTCGGAAAGGCGCTGAATTCCTGCGGCGTGCGGATCGCCAGGGTCGTCAGCAGGACGAGCACGGCGAGCGTCAGGTTGCCCGCGAGCAAGACGTCGAGGATCGCCGGCGGGATCGGCACGACGAAGACGAGCACCGCCCCGACGATCGTGATCGGCAGGATCAGGCCCGTGGCTCGCCCCGAGAGCGAGGCGAAGGAATTCGACGTCGAAGGAGGCATCCGTGGCTCTCCAGCAATCCCAAAAATGACGATGGACCCGATGACGACGCGAAAACCCGATCCCCCGCGCCGTCGGTCCGGCCGGCGTCCTGATTCGGACAGGCGCGGGCGTCCGGACCTCCCGAGGGAGTTCCTCTACTTCGCTGACTTACCGGGCCCCCCGAACTCGCGAGACCCCACGACCGGCTTGCTCGAAACGAGCCGGAGCCGGCCCGTGTGATGTGTGCGGGAACCTTACTTCCGACGCCGAAAACTGTCCAGTCCGAAAGCCGTCCGGCCGGGGGGTTCCGAGGTTCGCTCACGACGCCGGCCAGACGCTCCGAAGCTGGGACAGGAGCAACGGGTCGACGATCGCCGACCGGGCCGACGCCGTATTCGGCTGCGAGGCCAGCCGGAGGGCGAGCTGCGGCGCCTCGCACGACGGAATCCGCGCCTGGCTCGCGGCCCGGCGCAGCGAGTTCCCCGCCTTCCCCTGGGCCGCCGCGCGAACGCCGATCCGCCGCGGCGGCGGACCGCCGCTCAGCACGACCGTCAGGCCCGCGTCGCCGTGCAAAATCAGGGTCGCGCCGGTGAGCAGCTCCGGGGTCGCGTCGCGCCACGACTGCACCAGCCGACGCCGCGACGCGCGGACCCTCGGGTCCCCCTCGACCGCCTTCTGATCCTCGCGTTGTTCGTCGGGCGTCGTCCGGAGCATCGACTCGAACCGCGCGAAGCGGAGCCCGTAATCGACCAGCCCGACGACGACCATCAAGACCGCCAGCACCCGTATGGGGCCCAGCAGCACGCTCATCGCCGATTGCGCGGCCGTCGGGAAATCGAGCAGGCTGAGCCCCTGCAAGGCGCTCCACTGCGACCGAATCCCCCACCAGGCGACGGACGCCAGGATCACCACCTTGACGATCGACCAGACGCTCCGCTCGAACCGGCCCGAAAGCCCCCCTCCCCGGCCGATCCGCCAGAGCCGCGAGACGTCGGGCGCGATCAAGGCCGGCGCCCACAGCCCCCGAACCTGCGCCTGATGAGCACCCGCCGCGCCCACGAGAAAGCCGCCGAGGATCATCCCCAACGGCGCCGCCACGCGCAGAACGTCGCCGCGAATCCGTCCCGCCAGCTCGACGGGATCACTCGACGACGCCAGGGGCTGCACCAGCGGGGCCCGCGCCAGCTCGATCAAGACGCCCGCGAGGTCCTGCCCCCAGACGCCCAGCACCACGACGGCCGTCAGCCAGCCGACCGCCGCCGTCAGCTCGGGGCTGTGAACGACCTGCCCCTCCTCGCGGGCGAGCAGGCGACGGCGTTTGGAGGCGGGCTGAGTGCGATCTTCCGACATGCTCACGATCCTGCGAAGAGAACGGCTTCGACCGTCAGACGCCCCAGCCGCTCCAGGCGTTCGTCAGGCAGACGATCAACGTGGCGAGACTGGCCGATACGAGCAAGACGCCGAGCGCCGCGCGGATCGGCAGCGAGAGCGTCATCAACGGCACGCTCGGCGCCAGCCGGCCCAGCCAGCCCAGCGCCACGCCCGCCGCCGCCAACGCCACGGCCGGCGGCGCCGCGGCGCGAACCGCCAGGGCCAGGGCGTCGGCCGCCTGGCCGAAGACCAAGTCCGCCGTGGCCCGCTCGAAGACGAGCCGACCCGCCGGGATCGTCTTGAAGCTCTCGATCATCGCCTCGGCCATCACCAGCGGACCGTCGACGGCCAGGAACGTCGCCAGCGCGATCAGGCCGTACAAGTGACCGAGCGCGGTCAATTCCTCGCCCGTATCGGGATCGAACAAAGCCGAGGTCGACATCCCCGACTGCGCGGCCACAAGGTCCCCGGCCTGCCGCGCTGCCGCCACGATCAGCGACGCCGACCAGCCGATCAAAGCGCCGATCAACAGTTCGTTGAGAACCAGCCAGACGATCGCGCGCCCCGATTCGGGCGACACGACCAGGGGCGTCACCACGGGGGCCAGCCACGCGCCGAGCAGAACCGCCAGGACGACCCGAAACCGCATGTCGAGCCCCGGCGCGGCCAGCACCGGCGCGGTGAAGCAGACGCCGGCCGCCCGGGCCGTCACCAGCAGCCAGACCGCCGTATTTGCGGTGAACCAGGCGTCGAACGGCGAACCTTGCATCGAAGACAGAAGACTCTCGCCTCCCGCTCACCTGTGAGTCAAAGCAGGTCGGGAATCGAGCCGATCAGGTCGACCGTGAAGCTCATCCAACGGCTCAGGAGCCAGGGGACGAGCAGGAGCAAGACGGCGATCACCGTCACCAGCCGGGGCACCAGACCGACGACCGGCTCGTTCAACTGCGTGAGGGTCTGAAGGATGTTCACGATCAGCCCGACCAGCAGGGCCGAGGCCAGCAGCGGCCCTCCCAGCAAGAGCGTCATCCGGAGCGCCTCGCGGGTCCAATCCGTCACATGACTGATATCCACGCTCGAACCCCTTTCTCGAATTCAAGCGCCCGAGACCGAGAAGCCGGAAAGCAGCATCTCGGCCACCAGCAGCCAGCCGTCGATCAGCACGAAGACGATCAGCTTCACGGGCATCGCCACCAGGGTCGGCGGCAGCATGAAAAGCCCCATCGCCGCCAGCACCGACGACACCACCAGGTCGATGATCAGGAACGGCAAATACAAGTAAAAGCCGATCATCAAGGCCGTCGTCAGCTCACTCAGGATGAACGCTGGCGCGACCACGCCGAGCGGGAACTGATCGGGTTCTTCCGGGTCGGCCAGCCCGGCTTTCGACTCGGCCGAGTGCTGGTAGATCGACCAGAGATAGTCCTGGTGGTTCGTCCTCAGGATCTGCTCGACCATGAACGTCTTGATCGGTTTCGCGCCCACGTTCCACGAGTCCATCGCGTTGGCCTTGCCCGCCATGTAGGGCTCGACCGCGTCGTGGTAGACCCGCTCGCCGACGGGCCGCATCACCAGCGCGCTCAGCAACAACGACAGCGCCATCAACACCTGGTTGCCCGGTACCTGCGGGCTCCCCAGCGCCTGGCGAAGCAACACCAGAACGATGTTGATCCGCACGAACGGAGTGATCATCAAGAGCGCGACCGGCGCCAGCGAGACCAACCCGAAGAGCACGACCGACTGCACGGTCCGCATCGCGTCGCCTGGCTCGATGAGCGTCGCGTTCGCCCCCCCGGGCGCGGTCGCAGTCGCCTTTTCCTGTGCCTGGCATGGTGCGGCGAGGACGATCAGAAGCAGCGCCGGCAGGAGCGCGAGGACGGCGATTCTCGGCGAGCGAAGCGACGCAAGGTTTCTCACGATTCGTCTCCCAGCCGCACGTCGATACGCGGCGCGGCGTGAACCGGCCGCGCCGATCGCATCCCGGAATCGCTCCTAGCGACGACGGGGGACGAAGCGAGCGCGGAAGCTTCGTCGTCATCGTCGTCGAGTTCGCCCAGCAGCGACGGCGCGCCTTGCGGTCCGGTGCCGATCAGCAGGGTTCGCCCGCCGGCTTTGACGAGGAAGACCGCGTGTTTTGGGGGCAGGTTAACGCGTCCCAGGACCTTCAGCCGTCCGCCGGTCGCCCCTTCGGCCTGCCGTCTCACGGCGATGCAGAGGACGCCCGCAGCGCCCAGGATCACGACCATCGCGGCGGTTCCCGTCCACCAACCCTGAGACCCCTTGGCGACGGTCGACGCCTCGCGTCGCGGACGCGCGAGAGTGGGCCGAGCCGTCCGGGGCGCCTCGTCGGCCGCGGCCGAGGGCTCCTGACCCGCGACCGGCGCGGGGGACGCGACGAGGGCGAACGCCGCCAGCAGTCCCGCGGCGAGCATGGGCAAAAGCTTGGCGTGGGACATGCGGGGTTCCTTCCTGGATCGCGAAGCCGGTTTCATCGGGGCGTCGTCAGACGAGCACTTCTTCACGACCGCTGGGGTCGGGGAGGTCCAGCGTCCCCTGATCGTAGAGGCCGCGAAACCGTTCGGTGATCTCGGCCTGCGCGACCTCGGTGTCGGAGAGGCGGAACGGCCCGAGGTTTTCGAGGTGGCGCTGAAGCGCCTGGGAGGCCGACGCGTTCAGCGCGCCGAGGACCTTGGCCCGCACGGGAGCGGCGGCGCCGGCCAGGGCGAGCGCCCAGGCTTCGGAGTCGTCGGCGTGAAAGCCCGCGCGAACCTCGCGGTCGTCCATCCGCAGCAGGTCGTCGAAGACGAAGCAAAGCCGCCGCAGACCCATTCCGAGGAACTCTTCGAGCACGACCGCCTGCTCGTCGGGATCGACGCGGTCCATTCGGGCGATCTCCCAGGTCACGGCCTCGACGGCCTCGCGGTCGAGGTGCGTCAAGAGCTGCGAGGAGAGCGACTGTTCGAGGCTGACGAGCACGATCGCCGCCTTGCGGAGCGGCGAGATCGACGCGGGCGAAGCGCCGGCGTCGCGGTCGTCGTCGGTCGATCGTTCCTCGGCGTGCGACGTTTCGGCGGTATGTCGGGTTCGCGGCGGGGTCGTCTGGTTCATGATCGTCCTCCTCCCTGGCTCGTCCATCGGTTGAGCACGCTGAAGGCGGCCTCGGGGTTGCGGCGGACGAATTCGAGAACCCGTTCGGTGGGCGGCGGCGTCGCGGGCGAGCCCCGGTGATAGCGCAGCGAGCCCCGAGACGTCTCGGAACGGCGGACCGGTTGTCGGCTGCCGAAGACCCAGGTTCCAACCGCCACCAGCGCGGCGGCGGCGGCGCCCGCGGCTCCGGCCGTCGCCCAGTCGTTGACCAGCCGGCGCGACTTGCCGCCGGCGGCCGTCGCCGGCATCCGGTCGGGCATCTCGTCCTGGATCATCTCGATCGAGGGTGGCTCCCAGGCGACCGCCGGGCTCTCAAGGACGACCAGCTCCACCGCGTTGCGAATGTGCGTCTCGGTGCGCCCCATCAGGGCACGGAGGTCGTCCTGCGACGGTTCGCGACCGCCCGGCATGTAGCTGGCGTTGTAATAGTAGCTCCGCGGCACGTTGACCAGGACACGACCGCGAAGTTTCGGCGCGGCCGGGACAGGCGAGGTCGGACTCGCGGCCGGAGACGCGGCGTCGGCCGGGTCGGGATCGATCGAGAGCGCCCGGTTGAGCGAGACCGCGATGTTCGGCGCGGGTTGAGGCGAACCGGAGTTCGGGCTCGTCTTGGTCTCGACCGGCTTCGGCTCCGATTGGTCGACGGGCTCGACGGCCGCGAGCTTCACGTCGACCCGGATTCCGGTGATCCAGTCGAGCTTTTCGAGGATCTGCCGGCGCAGGTCTTCCTGACGGGCGCGGGTGGACGACTGCGCGTTGAGGGCCGGATTGCCGGCGTCGAGGTAGGGGCGGCCCGATCGGTCCATGACCGTGATCGCGTGCGGCGTCAGGCCCTGCTCGGCGACGGTGAGGATCGAGGTGATCGACTCGATGACGCCGGCCGGCAGTTCGCGGCCTCCCTCGGTCTCCAACTGGACGAACGCCATGGGGCGAACGACCGACCGAAGCCCGATACGCTGCTTGGGACGCGTGATCTTGACGAACGAGCCTTCGATGCCGGGCAGGCCGTTGATCAGCGATTCGAGAACCTGAGCCTGCTCGCGCTCCTCGCGAACTTCCCTGTCGCGGGGCGAATCCAACCAAGATCGATCCTTGGCGGCCTCGTCCCGAATCTCGGTAAGCGTGCGCGGGCCGAGTTCGAGCTTGGCGACAGCGGCTCCGGCGGCGTCGAGATTGTTCGCGGCCACCGCGACGCGGCGGTCGTCGATGATCTGATACTCGATCCGCAGCTTGTCGAGCGTCTTCTTGATCTTGTGGACGTCGTCGGACGAGTAGCGGCGGCCCGCTCCGAGGTAGGACCGCTCGCCCGGCGCGACGGCCGAGGCGGCGAGGTAGGCGGCCAGCGAGAGTCCGCCGACGGCGAGAGCGACCAGGCTCCACCGAAGCGTCGCCGATCGGCCGGCCAGCGCCTTGCGGCGGGCGCGCAGCCAGGAGAGCAGGCGTCCCGGCGTCAGACCGGGAAAATCGAGTCCGAAGGTCGACATCCACCCTCCCTGGAACAACCCTGATGCGGCCCGAAACGCGGCGCCGGCGGCCCATCCTTGGGCGCACGGAGCCGGACGCATCCCGCGGCGAACGTGTTATCCACATTCCGCCCGGTTTGTCAATCGCGGCCGATGCAAGGGTCGTCTCGTCGAGAGGGGCGCAAAACGACGACGGACCTCGCAGCGCGGGTGCGTTGCGAGGTCCGTCGTATCGAGTCGGCTAGTCGATCCGGTTCAGAAACCGGAAGAGTCGATCAGCTTAGCTCAGTTGCCGGCGGGGGTGGGCAGAAGCAGTCCGCCGGAGGTCTTGACTTCCGGGGCCGGAGGAGCTTCTTCACCCGGGAAGGCCGGGCTCATCTCGGCCGGAACCGAGGCGATCGTCGGGGCGGGCTTGCTCGCCTGGTAGGCGTGCTGGCCAGCACCGTAGGCCGGAGCGGCGTAGCCCTGGCCGGTCGGAGCAACGTAGCCCTGGCCGGAAGGAGCCGCATAGCCCTGGCCCGAAGGAACAACCTGGCTGGTCGGGTAGACCGACTCAACCGGGCCGCAGGTGTCGCAGCCGCTGTTCTTGTGGCCCCACAGGTGCTTCTTCTTCAGGACCCACTCGTAGGTCACCGGGGGATGAAGAATCCCCTTGAGCTTGCAGTGGAGGCCGTCCAGCTTGCCGCCGAGGCCGCTGAACAGATTGCACTTCTTGCGGCCGCCGCCACAGGCGTCGCCGCCGTCGCAGCTCGTGCCGATGATCGGGCCCTGAGCGCTGGCGATCGGTCCGCCCTGGCTGGAAGCCAGGCCGCACGTCGCACAGCCACTATCAAAACCGCCCGCCATGCTCACGCTGCAGAACCCAAGAGCGACGGCAAGGCTGAGGCTCAACGTCAAGGGCTTCAACATGGGAGAATACTCTCCTAGAGTGACTAATGATCGAGGGCGGCGATTCCGGCCGGCCGTTTCGCTCGTCCCTGTTACGTTCGGTCGTCCATGGCATCGAACCCTCGGTCGAGGTCTTCCCGGGACCCGAGACCTTTCGGTCTCCCCTCGGATCGATACCACCAAAGTTTGGTGCTCCCGACTTCTCGGTTGAGGCTTCCCTCAGCGAGTCACCTATTGTATCGACGCCCCGGCCACCGGCCTTGAATCCGCTTCACCTTTTGTACCAACAGGTTACGTCGACAATCATGACGGTCGTCGGGGTCGGGCAAAACAGATAAGATGCACAAAAAGAAGCGACGGCGCACTCCGCATAATCCGACTTTTCCGCGCGATCCATCTTCGCCGACCCCCAAACTCCACTGAATACGCACGGCATCCCGTGGCGGATTCTCTTCGCGAAACCGCAAAGACACCCGCGGCGAGCGTGTAGGAGTTGCACAAACCGGGGGTCAGGCTAGCGAATCACGGGGTCGACGGCCGGGTCGGGGGCGTGATTGATCCGCAGGAGGATCAGTCCATTGCGCTTCGAGCCCGATTCCCGGAACACGAGGTCGGCGACCCGGTCGAGATCGGGTGCGAGCGGCTTGTAGACCTTGTCGCGGAGGAGAAGGTACTCGGCGGCGCCGGAACGGCGGTCGAGCCAGTCGGCGAGGATCTTCCGCGACTCGGGTATCCGCCGGCCCGGTCCGTCGAGCGGAATCCGCGAGTCGGCGGTCGCCAGTCGGTCGTAGCTGTCGCTGTAGCGGGGTTGGCTGCCCGGCACGGGCGCGAGCCGTCGGCCGCGAAGGTAGAACCAGAGCCCTTCGTCCAGCTCGTGAAAGAACGACAGCGTGTCGATCTCGGCGGGGATCAGCCGATCGATCCGCCCGGCGACGTCGCGATGCCCGCGCGTCGCGTTCTCTTCGGGCGCGATGACGCCGTAGCCGATCACGACGCCGAGGGCCGTCGCGGCCGTGACCGGCAAGAGCGCGAGCGCGCCGCCGCCGCCGCCTCGGCGGCCGATCCAGGCGCCCGCGACCGCGGCGGCGGTCAGGGCGACCGCCGCCGTCGCGAACCATCCCGGAGCGACGTCGGCGAACCAGCGACCGGGGATCGCCGGGATCAACGCGCCGATCGCCAGCCAGACGCCCCATTGAAGGAGCATCGCCACACGCGCTCGACGCCGTCCTTTCGCCTCGGGATCAAGGGCCAGCCGATCGAGGCGGAGCCAGGCCATGCCCGCCAGCAGCGACCAGCCCGGCAAGCAGGGCGTATAGTAGTTGGGCTTCGCCACCGCCCAGGTGCTCAGCAGCAGCAGCGTCCCGATCGACCAGAACCAGGGAAACCACACGGCGGCGACCGCCGTTTCGTCGGTCGCGTCGTCGCGGTCGCGGCGAAACGGCAGGATGACGCCCGACAGTCCGGCGACCAGCCAGGGCAGAACCAGGACCGGCCACTCCAGCAGGAAGTGCGACCGCTCGCGATGCGCGATCGGCAACGCGCCGGTCTTCTGTCCCATCTCGGTGATCCAGACGCCCACCGCGTTGGGATCGGCGAGCCACACCGGAACGGGCCAGCAAAGCGCCAGGGCCAGGAACGCCGACGCGCCCCAGGGGTTGGCCAGCAGGCGAACGACCCGCCCGAGCCGACGGCCCAGCATCGCGTACGGGATAATCGTCGCGCCCACGATCATCAGGATCATCGGCCCCTTGCAAAGGAACCCGAGCCCGAGCGCGACGTGGAACACGATCGCCCAGCGCCGGCCGCCTTCCGACGCGGGTTCGAGGATGCGGTACGCCGCATAGAGGGCCAGCGTCGTGTAAAGGGCGAGGGGACCATCCTGTCCGGCCTGTCGCGACTCGCTGATGAACAGGGGGGTGGTGCACAGAACCATCGCCGCGCAGAGACCGAGCGATCGACCGCCGATCCGGCACCCCAGAAGGTAGGTCAGGCCGACGGTCCCCAGAGCCGCGAGCGCGCCCGGCAGGCGGACGGTCCACTCGTCGCAACGCCCCGAGACGACGGCCAGCGCGGCGGCGGTCCACCTCGGGAGAGGAGGCTTCTCCAGGCGCGGCCGCCCCTGGATCCGCGCGACCAGCCAGCGGCCGTCGACGACCGTGTCGAGCACCTCGGCGGCCAGCCGCTGCTCGCGCTTGCCCCAAAGCTCGACCGAGCCCAGGCATCCCAGGAACAGGACGCCGGCCAGCAGCGTCACGGCCGCCTCGGGCAGCCACCGTCGCGCACCATCCGACGCGACTATTGTATCGCCCGCGATCGGCATCCGTTCCGCTCCTCCTTGAGCGTTCCCGGCAAGGGAACCGCCGGGGGAGGCTAACCCAAAACACCCGCGCGGGCAATCCGAGCCGGCCCTGGGCTCAGTCCCCGCGATCGCCCGCGTGCGGCGGGCCGGGGTCGAGGTTGAGGACCATGCGATGGGGAGACACCAGAGATTCCTCGTGCTGGCACCGCCAGCGGCTGCCTACGGTCGCCCCCTCGATCGTGTGGTCGTCCTGGATCACGTCGCCGGCCTCATAGATGTAGCAGCCGGAGTTCATCAGCACCGTGCCGACGTCGTTGGGGTCGAGATCGCGGAAATGGCACTGAAGGTCGGGCAGTCCCAGGGCCGCCAGGCCGAGCGTGTCCATGATCATCTCGCCCGGCGCGTCGTCGACCATGAAGAACCGGACGTTGAGCCCGCCGGCGAAGAACCGCGACGCGCCCCCCTCGCGGAACGCCTGGCGGTACTGATCCGCCTTGATGAAGTGGGCCGACGGCCGCCAGTGGATCGCCAGAGCCGGCACGACGTCGAGCACGCCGGCCAGGACGGCCTGAAACAGCCCGAGCCGCTCCTTGGGAGCGAGCGAGCTGGACATCATGTCGGTCACGAGCACGCTTCGCCGGCAACGCCCCAGCACCTCGGCCACGTCGGGGAACCCCCACGACTGCCGCAAATCGTCCGCAAGCTCGGGCGTGACCGAGTACGGCTCCTCCGTGACGAAGACGTGCGTCTGAGCGGGCATCGCCGCGCCTGCCAGGCCGACGGGATGATCGGGATGGAAGAACGAGATGCTCAAGCCCGGCTCGGCGTCGCCCATCGTCTCGGCGTTCGGGCAGTATTTCCGGACGCTTTGCAGCAGCTCGCTCCGCACGATGGTCGGCGGCTGTTCGTAAAGCAATTCAACGCCGTAAGTCTGCGCGAATCCGTCGGGCGGCTTAGTCATGGCCTGTCCTGGCTCCTGGCTTCGAGGCGGCGTCGCGTTCCCAACGAACGGGACGCGCCTGAGTATACACGAAACGGCCATCCTCTTTGAGCCTTAGAACCTTCGTTCTCGATCACGCGCTTGATCGTCATACGCGCTGGTGATACTGTATTCCACATGCCTTTCGCAAGGTCGTGCCGGCAAGCGGCTGCTCCATCCCGCGTCCGGTTCGAGATACGGCAAAATCCTGTCGTCCCCGTGACGGAGTTCGATGAGACGATCCACGTCCAAACGACTGGCCGGTCGTTGGCTCGCGGCGCTGTTGGCGCTGGCGACGGTGGGCGTCGTTTCCTCGTCGAATGTCCGGGCGGCGGGATGCGCCACGGGCCACGCTCCCCGGCGATCGCCCGCGACATACCGCGCCCTCCTGGAGATGCTCGACGCCGGCGGCGCCCTGCCCGAACCGCAAGGCCCCGCTCCCGGCGATCGGCCGCGGCCCTGCACCGGGGCCTTCTGCTCGGGCCTTCCCGCCACGCCGTTCTCGGCCGTCCCCGAAGTCTCGCCAGGCTTCGATCAGTGGGCGATCGCGACTTCACTGGTCTTGCTGCTCGATTCGGGAACCATGATCCGACCCCACGGTGAAGCCGAATTCCAGGCCGTCCACCAGGCCGATCCCATCTTCCATCCTCCTCGACGCCCGGCGGCGACGGTCACGGTCTGACGCTTTGGATCGAACCCATGATCCCAGGGCCGCCAGTGTGCGCGCTCGGGATTGAGGTTTGCCGCCGGGTTGCGGACGGGCCAGCGCCGGATCCCCTTCTCCCTCAAGGGAGAAGGGGTGTTCGCGACAGCCAGTTTTGATGGCTGACCATTCACGTTTCAAGAAGCGGCGGCAAGTCGTCGGCTCCGATTCGCATTTCTATTTCGTCATACTAGGATCAAGCCCATGCAACAGCTCGTTTCATTCGTCGCGGTCCGGCTCGCCGTGCTCGCCGCGACTTCGAATGACTCCGGATTCGACGGCTCGTCGCCGGCCGGCGAGATCCTTCGATCGGTCCTCGACGCCTGGAAGCAGGGCCGAAAGGTCGACGACCCTTCCGGCGCGGACTACGTCGCCGAGCCCAGGTGGAAGGAGGGCTATCGACTGGAGCGATTCGAGATCGGCTCGAATCTCAAGGCGGCCGACCTCGACGTGTCGTGCCCGGTCGAACTCTGGATGAGCTCGCCCACTGGCGAAGCAGTCCGCGAAGAAGTCTACTACGTCGTGAGCACGTCTCCCAGGCGGGTCGTGGTCCGCTCGCCGTCCTGACGACCCTCAAGGGCGACGCGCCGGCGGGGAGTTTCGCCTCGCGCCGGCGCATCCTCCTCTCCCAAGCCTCCCCGTGATCTCGCCTGCCCAAAGCCGCGGGTCGGCGATATCATCGACGCGCGTCCGGGCGTGAACGGCGCAAGGCTGCGTCGACCACGGCGGAGTGCGGGCCAGGAGGTGATATGCCAGCGTCCGTAAAGCATCGATTGCCGCGCCTCGACGACGCGGTGGAACGCCACCTCCGAACCGACGTCACGCCGCTCAAGGTTGATCAGACGATCGGCCAGGCCCTCGAACAGATCCGAAGCCGTCAGCAGGGGGGGCGGATCATCTACTTTTACGTCGTCGACGACGACGGCCGCCTCCAGGGCGTGGTCCCCACGCGCCTGCTGCTCTTGAGCCCGCTCGATCAGAAGCTCGCGGACGTGATGATCCGCAAGGTGATGACGCTCCCCCGGACCGCGACCGTGATGGACGCGTGCGAGATCTTCGTCTTCCACAAGTTCCTGGCACTCCCGGTCGTCGACGAGCAAAAGCGGCTGCTGGGCGTGGTCGACATCGAGCTTTACACCGACGAGATCACCGACCTCGCCCAGCGCACCAGCTATGAAGACCTGTTCCAGCTCATCGGCGTCCGGGCGTTGCGGTCGCACGGGGCGACGCCGCTGAAGGCCTTCGGACAGCGGTTCCCCTGGCTCATCTGCAACATCGTCGGCGGCATCCTCGCCGCGTTCCTCACCGGGGCGTTCCAGGAGACGCTCGACCATCTCGTGGTCCTGGCGCTGTTCATCCCCGTGGTGCTGACGCTCGCCGAGGCCGTCGGCATCCAGTCGGTCTCGCTGGCCCTCCAGACGCTCCACGAACCGAACGTCGGCTGGCGGCAGATCCTCGGGACGCTCAGGCGCGAACTCTGGACGGGTCTGCTGCTGGGCTTCGCCACCGGCCCGATCGTGGGGCTCGTCGCCTGGATCTGGAAGCAACAGCCGAACATCGCCTGGACGATCCTGCTGTCGATCAGCCTGACGATGACGGCCTCGGCCATGATCGGCATGGCGCTTCCGCTCATCCTCCACCTGTTCAAGCGCGACCCCCGGGTCGCCGCCGGCCCCGTCGCCCTCGTGTTCGCCGACCTGACGACCCTATTCCTCTACTTCGGCCTCTCAACCCTGTTCCTGATGTGACAGTCGAAACCTGCACTCGCGGGCGCTTCGGGCTTGTATTTGCGAACTCACATATACGAGCCCGAAGCGCCAGCGAGTGCATTCCCTTACGAACGTCTTCGGCTCAGGGCTCGACCTGAAGTACGAAGTACATCTTGAGGTTCGGCCGCGGCGTCGCGCGGCCGTACATCAGGCCGAGGAACAGGCCTGGGCCGATCTGGCGGATCTCGTCGCGATTGCGGGCGTAGACGCGCGAGGTCTTGCTGTAGTCGAGAATGAGCGCCGGCGCGCCGTCGAGCCAGCTCGGGGCTTCGTAGAGTTGGCCCCGGACGACGGGCAGGCCGAAGAAGCGGTTGGTCGCGACGGCGTTGGCCGGGTCGATGTTCTTCCCCTGCCAGACCAGCCGCGTGCCGGCCGCCATCGCACCGTTGCGACGCGCCCCCGGGGCCAGCAAAGCCGTCCCCCGGACCCGACCAGGAGGCAGGCCGACGGACGTCCCCTGGCGATACAGCGCGTCCAGCTCGGGACCGCTCATCTGGATGAGGCTCGGGACGCTGATCGACGGCTCCGAGGCCGTCGCCGGCGCGCTTGCGGTCGCGATCAGGAACAAGGCCGACGCCGCAAGCCAGAGCAAGCCCCCGGCCGGAAGCGCTGCGCGAGACGATCGACGAGGCGTGTGCATGGAAGACGCTCGCAAAGGCGATGAGGGTGCGACACGAGAAAAGCGTTCCTCGTATCGACCATCATCGGCCCGAGACGGACCGAGCCTTGAGCGGATCTCCCGAGACGCTCGCGGCGGTCACTTCTTCTTTTTCTTGAGTTCGAACGCGAACGAGTTGACGGGGTCGGTCTTGTACTCGGTCGGCCGTTCGGCGTCGGGACCGGCGAAGGCGATCTTGACCTCTTCGCCGTCGAGCTTGTAGATGCCCGCCGCCTTGGTCCCCTTGGCGTTCGGCGAATCGTCGAGGACCTCGAAATCGATGTGCTTCTCGGGGGTCTGCTTCGGGTCGAGCGTGATGGTGATCTCATACGCCCGGTCCGGAGTTTTGATGGAGAGGTGGTTGCCCTTGAAGGTCCAGAAGCTCTCGCCCTGGCTGTCCTTCGAGACCCACTCGCCCTGGAGCGACTTGAGGTCCCCCTCGACCTTGGGCTCGTCGGCGAAGCTCGACGCCCCCAGAGCCGCGCCCGCGATCAACAGGACGACGACGATCGGCGATTTCCGCATGATCCAGTCCCCCCAGTCTGCCAAGACGCCCCCTGATCGGCCTCGACGGCCGACGCAAGGCTCAAGCCTAGCACGGCCGCGAACGGCCGTCGAGGCGTTGCAAGCCGCGAACCGCGAACGCGCCGGGACTTCCTGAGATGAGAAGATTCTAATAAGCCGATCCCCGAAGCCAGTCGGCGTTGACAGGCCTCGCCTCTCGCGGTTAAATCCCTCAACCGAACGGCGAACGACTGACGACGTGGCCCGCGATCCATCGCGAAAAGCCCAGATCGTCGGCGACGAACCGACGCGGCGACCCGGCTGCTCGCCGGAATTATGAATCAAGTTTAAGGTTTCTCCAAGAGAGATTCCCAAGGAAATTGCAAGCGTTCCAGGGACGGCGTCCGTCGCGGGGAACCTGCCGGTTCAAGGATGAACCGGCCCCCCGTCCTCTTCGACGGCCTCGCATCGGACGATCGATCCCGCAAAGTCCGTCCGTGAGCGTCGCGTGGTTTCGACCGCGTGGTCGTTGGCTCGACAATCAAGGATGAACGGTTTCGGGTTCCTCCTCGTCCACGAAGGGCGAGAGCGTCCCGAAGCCGAGCCGCGAGGAAGGGACCGTCCATGGGGCCGAACGTCGGAGACCCGGTCAAATCGAGGCTCTCGCTGCACCGCCGCTATCTCGCGCCCGAGGGGGTCCAACCCTCGCCGGCGACTGAGTCCGGTCGGCCGCGAGGCCTGTACGCGGGGGAGCCTGAAAACTGCCGGCGACGGCTCGTGCCGTTCTTGCGGAACCTCGCCTACCTGGGCCTCATCTTCGCGGTCTGCCGGCGCTACCAGACGGAAGGCCGCGCCTTCCAGTGCCTGCTGATCCTGGCGACGGCCGCGCTGCCGATCCATTACCTGGCGCCGTTCCGGTGGAAGAAGCCGATCTTCCTGGCGGCCTCGATCGCCGGCCTGGGGTGGGTCTTCGGTCCCGACGTCCTGGCGGTCGTGATGGTCCTGTCGGCGGTCCTGATCGGGGTCTGCCGGCTGCCGGTCTCGTGGAACCTTCGAGCCGGGCTGCTCGCCGCGCTGACGGTCTTCCTGTCGTGCGGCCGACCCGAGCCCCTCTTCCGCATGGTCCCCTCGACCGTCTGGCCGGTGCTCGGCTCGATGTTCATGTTCCGCATGATCATCTACATGTACGAATTGAAACACGCGAAGAAGCCGGAGAAGCTGATCGACGAGATCGGCTACTTCTTCCTGCTGCCGAACTTCTGCTTCATGCTGTTCCCGGTGGTCGACTACCGGACGATGCAGCGGGGGTACTTCGCCGACGACGTGCACGCGATCCAGCGTCGGGGCCTGGAGATGATGTTCCGAGGCGTGGTCCAGCTCATCCTCTACCGGCTGATCGACCAAGAGCTTTTGATCTCGGCGTCGCAGGTCCACGGGCCGCTCAGCCTGTTGAGCTTCCTGACGTTCAACTACCTGGTTTATCTCCAGGTGTCGGGCCAGTTCCACGTCGCCTGCGGGATGCTTCATCTGTTCGGCTATCAGCTTCCCGACACGCATCACCGGTACTTGCTGGCGACGGGCTTCACCGACTACTGGCGACGGATCAACATCTACTGGAAAGACTTCATGGTCCGCATGGTCTTCAATCCGGTGGTGTTCCGTCTCAAGCGGTGGCCTCAGCCGGCGGCGCTGGCGGCGGCGACGACGGTGGTGTTCGTCGCCACCTGGTTTCTGCACGCCTACCAGTCGTTCTGGCTTCGAGGGACGTGGGGCTTCTCGATCCCCGACGCCGTCTTCTGGACGGTGCTGGGAGTGTTGGTGCTGGTCAACGTCCAGCTCGACGCCCGGCGAAGCGCGTCCAAGGCCCGCGTCGCCCGGCGGCGCGACGCCGAGCCCGAGTCGCGGTCGGTCGTCCTCCGCGCCCTGGCGGTGCGGACGCTCAAGACCGCGGCGACGTTCGCCACGATCGTTTTGCTCTGGTCGCTCTGGAACAGTCCCAGCCTCGCGGCCTGGTTCGACCTGTTGAACCGCGGCCTCCACGCATCGTGACAAGGAGCCGATTCGCGATGGCGCTCTTCCAATCCACTTCCGTCGCCGCGGCCCGCGTCGGCATGGCGCAGGCCGCGATCCTCGTGGCGATCACTTTCATCCCCGTGCCCGCGGGCTGGACTCGCACCCAGCGGCTGCTGGCCTCGGCGAGTTCGAGCCAGCCCAATCGGGCCGACGGCGACCACCACGCCACCGGTTATTACGAGGGGCTGATCGGCGGCGAGGCCCAGGGCGGTCGCGGCGAGCTGACGCTCAAGCTGATGGGCAAGCCCAACGGCTGGATGCGGTTCAACGACGCCGGCGTCGCCCGCCACCTGACCAGCGACTTCCTCCAGTTCGAGCTGGTCCCCGAGATGGACAGCATCCTCTTCGGCCAGCGGTTCTTGACCAACACGCACGGCATGCACAGCCCGGAGGTCACGGTCGAGAAGCCGGCGAAGACCTTTCGGATCGCCGTCCTGGGTGCCTCGATGGACATGGGTTGGGGCGTCCAGTTTCAAGACACCTACAGCCATCTGCTTGAATCGTGGCTGAATGCGCACGCCGCCCACCAGGCGTTCACCTCGGACCGCAAGTTCGAGGTGCTCAACTTCGCGGTCGCGGCGTACAGCCCGCTGCAACGGCTGGAATCGTTCCGTCGCAAGGTGCGCGAGTTCAAGCCCGACCTGGTGATCTTCTCGTCGACGTTGCTCGACGTCCGGCTCATGGAAATCCACCTCTGCGACATGTTCCGCACCAAGTCCGACCCGACGTACGGCTTCCTTCACGACCTGATCGCCCGCGCGGGGATCAACGATCAGGACCGTTACGTCGACCCGAAGGGCGATCTCGTCAACAAGGAGCGGATCAAGGCCAAGCTTTCGCCCTACTACTGGGAGTTGTACGACTCCACGGTAGGCGCGCTGGCCGGCGACTGCCGCACCGCCGGGATTCCGCTCTTGATGATCGTGATCCCGAGAGTCGGCAAGGACGACGACGCGACTGTCCGCGCCGAGCCCGTGGCCCGGCTGAAGGCCATCGCCGGTCGTTACGGCCTGCCGATCTTCGACCTTTCGGACACGTTCGACGAGCTCGACCCGGCCACCCTGGAGATCGCCGCCTGGGACGATCACCCCAACGCGCTGGGCCATCATCGGCTGTTCCTGGCGCTCACCCACCACCTGGTCACCGACCAGGGGCGGTATGAGCTGCTGTTCCCCGGCCGCAAGGCCGCCGCCGAAGCCTCGCTCCCCCCCGACCTGCCCTGATCTGATCTCGTCGCCCCCACCTTTTCCTTCCCGAGCGGAATGGACGCCATGCCCATGGATGGACGCCATCTCAGCCAGTTGCTGGACGCGGCCGCCGATCGGCGGCCCGACCACCCGGCCGTCGAGGACGAGCACGGCCGCGTCCTCACGTTCGCCGAACTCCATCGCGGAGCCGACCGGCTCGCGGCCCGGCTGTCGCGGTGGGGCGCCGAGCGGGGCGACCGCATCGGCCTCTGGCTCCCCAAGAGCCTGGAGGCCGTGACCGCGATCCACGGAATCCTCAAGGCCGGCGCGGCGTACGTGCCCGCCGACCCCACCGGCCCCGCGACCCGCGCCGCCGGCATCTTCGCCGCCGCCGGCGTCAAGGCCGTGGCGACCACCGCCAAGCTCGCCCCCGCGCTCCATCAGGCGTGGGACGCCCAGGAATTCCACGGCCCTGCCCCTCGCCTGATCCTCGTCGACGACGGCGCCGGAATCGACTCGCTCGCGCCGGGCGACGCGCTCTGGTCCGAGATCATGGCCGACGACGCCCTTTCGCCGCTGCCGCCTCCCCGCGACGCCGACGACCTGGCGTACATCCTCTTCACGTCGGGCTCGACCGGCAAACCCAAGGGCGTGATGCTCACGCACGCCAACGCGTTCACATTTATCGATTGGTGCCAGGACGCGCTGGGGCCCTGGCGCGACGACGACCGGTTCTCGTCGCACGCCCCGCTCCACTTCGACCTCTCGATCTTCGACCTCTACGTCGCGTGCCGGAACGCCGCGACCCTGGTTTTGATCGGCGAATCGCTGGCCAAGGAGCCGGCCGCCCTGGCCGATTACATCGAGGCCCGCCGGATTCGCGTCTGGTACTCGGCCCCGTCGATCCTGGCGATGATGACCGAGCACGGCCGGCTCGACCGCGATGGCTTTCCGGCGCCTCGGATCGTCCTCTTCGCCGGCGAGGTCTTCCCGATCGCGCCGTTGCGGCGGTTGAGACGGCTCTGGCCCGAGGCGCGGTTCTGGAACCTCTACGGGCCGACCGAGACCAACGTCTGCACCGCGCACCCGATCCCCGACACGATCGCCGACGACCGGACGGAACCGTTCCCGATCGGGACGGTCTGCCCGCCTCTGGAAGGCCGGGTGGTCGACGAGGAGGGGCGGACGCTCCCCCCGGGGACGCTCGGCGAGCTGGTGATCGCCGGTGCCGGCGTGATGCGCGGCTATTTCGGACAGCCCGAGCTGACCGACGCCGCGTTCTTCGTCGCCGACGACGGCCGCCGCTGGTATCGCACCGGCGACCTCGTGATCGACGACGGCGCCGGCTGCCATCAGTTCCACGGCCGCCGCGACCGCATGGTCAAGAAGCGCGGGTATCGCATCGAGCTGGGCGAGATCGAATCGGCGCTCTACCGCAACGAGGGCGTCGACCGGGCGGCAGTCGTCGCCCAGAGCGATGACTCGGGCGTCTCGATCTCGGCGTTCGTGGCGCTCAAGGCCGACGCCAAGAAGTCGCTGATCGCCATGAAGCGGCATTGCTCGGTCTACCTGCCCAACTACATGATCCCCGACACGATCACGTTCCTGAACAGCCTGCCGGCGACCTCGACCGACAAGATCGATTACCAGAAGCTCAAGGCGATGGCCGCCGAGGAGGGCTCGACCCCGTGACCAGTCTGTGGCGCCGCTTCTTCACCTGGAAGTTTCACTTCTACGAGCTGCTCCTGCCCGCGCTGCGCGGCCTGGGGCCGGCCCGTTTCGACGCCATCGTCTGCGCCTTGGGGACAGCCTCGACGTACGTCCGCCCGGGGCGTCGCGCCCGGCTGAGAGCGGCGGTCGCCGCCGCCGACGCCGCGCTCGATCTCGACGCCGACCTCAACGGCCGGCGCCGCCTCGACTGGACCGGGCTCGCCGCCAACGCGGCGCGGTTCACGGCCCGCGACTACGCGCTGGACCTCCCCGACGACCGCGAGGTCCTGGGGCGGTTCGACGTCGAAGGCTACGACGCCTTCCGCGAGGAGCAGACGCGAGGCAAGGGGGTCCTCCTGGTCGGCAGCCACCTGGGCGCGCACATCGCGGGGATTCACTGGCTGTTCCGCAACGATCTGCCGATCCGCGCCCTGGTGCAGCGGCCGAAGCACGTCTCGACGATCCTCGAACGCAAGTTCGACGCGACCGACGAGCCGTATCCCCAGCGCGACTTCTTCCTCCGCAAGGACCTGACCCCGGCGGTCGCCGTCGAGCGGACGTTGCAGGCGCGATCGGCCCTCCGCGACGGCATGATCGTCTACCTCAACGGCGACATCGTCTGGGAAGGCTCAAACACCCGCAACTGCCGACTCCTCGGCCGCGACCACCAGTTCCTCGCGATCTGGACCGAGCTGGCCGCCCTCACGCGAAGCCCGGTTTACTTCGTCTTCTGCACCCATCGACCGGGAGGCCGATTCGCCCTGGAGTTCCAGCGCTTCGGCCAGACCCGCTCCGGCGAACAAGCCCGGGCGCTCGGGGCGTATCTGAGCCAGCTTGAAGCCCAGGTCGCGGCGGCCCCCGCCGAAGCCGTCGCCTACCTGACCTGGCCCTGCTACACGACCGGAACTCCGACGCCTACGCCGCCGAAGAAGATCCCGGCCGCCCATCACCGCCTCGCCTCGGCGGTCGCCCGCCGCGTCGGCAAGGGGTCCGGCATCGCGGGATCGATCATCGCCGGATCGATCATGGCTTGATCGGCGTCGGTTTCGGCATCGGCTTGCGAACCGATCGAAGGCCGAGTCCGGAGACGCCCAGATCCTCGGCCTTCTTTCCCTCGATCAAATCGCCGAGCGCCTTGTTATAGCGGTCGCGCTTGGCCATGCGCTCGGTCGGGTCGAACCGCAGCGAGGCCGTCGCACCATAGAAGCCCGCAGCGCTCCCGCATGCGGCCTTCCAGGCTTCGGCGGCCACGCCGAAATGGGAGGCGCACTCGGTCAGATCGATCGTCGGCGCAGGGACCGATTCGGGCCATCCCAGCGCCTTGCGCTCTTTCAGGCCGGCGAGGACCGCCTCGGCCAGCGCGACGTGTCCCTCGAAGGCCGGATGCTGAGCGTCGTTGAACAGGTGGTCGTCGAGCAGGCCGCGCGGGTTGCGAGCGTGAAACAGCGCCTGGCCGTCGACCAGGATCGTCTTCCGCCGCGCGGCGATCTCGCGGTAAGCGTCCTGGAACGAGGTCAGGCAGCGCATCGGGTGGCCGTCGAGGTCGCGAGCGGCGACATAGTGCTCGTAGGCTTCGGCGTCGCGGCCCTCGGCTTCGAGCCGCTTCGCCAGGCGGAAGTGCGATTCGGCGAAGCCCGGATGGCGGGCGACCAGGGCCCGGTAAGCATCGGTGCTCGACGCCGGGTCGGACGCTTCGAGCCGACGGGCCGCCTCGAAATCCTGGGCGAAGGCCTCGCGATGGGCCCGCGGGGTTTCCGGGGGCAGGACGGAACGATCGGGCTCATAGCCGGCGTCGTTGCCGGGAGGGGCGACCAGCACGGGCGTCGCGCCGATCTGCTCGCAGTACGCGACGATCGCCTCCAGTCGACTGTGGAAATCGGCCAGCAGATCGGCGGACTCCTCGACCGAGTGCGATAGCGCGTCGATCAGCAGGCGCCCCTTGAGCGGGGGAGGCGCGGCGACCTTTCGCTCCTCCAGCGTCTCCTCGATCAGCCGGACGAGCGGCGAGACGCGGGCGAAGATCGCGCCGACGGTCTGGATCTGCGCGACTGTCGGCTCGTCCAGATAATAGGGCGTAACCTCGTGCCCCCAGGAGTGCCGCGCGTAGAACTCGTTATGCCCGGCGTAGATGATCAGGATGTCGGGCCGGCGGCTGAGCGTCTCAAGCCTCAGGTGCATCGCCACGAGCCGCGACCCGGGTTGCGCCAGCACGTCGACCCGAACCGCGCGCCCCGGGAAGACCTCGCGAAGCCGCCAACCGACGATGGCTCCGATCGACAGCCACTTCTCAAAAGGGAACCCGATAGCGCTCGATTCGCCGATCACGACGACTTTGATCTCGCCCCCGCCGCCCGGCTCGGAGTCGAACCGCGTGGGCAGGATCGGCGACGGCTCGGGCGCGGCGAACGTCGTCGGCAACGTCGGCGAGCGGTGGACCCAGGCCAGCCAGAGGCCCGCGGACGCCTCGGCCGCGAGGAGGCTGAGGAGCGTCGCCCCGACCGCCAGCAGCGCGAGGGCCGTCGCCGGCGCGACGCGCTGCCGCCGCTTCCTCCGGACGACCACCCGCCACGCCAACGCCGACGTCGCGACGACCGTCCCCGGCGCCGCGATCAGGTACGTTTTTTCGAGGACCGACAGGAAGAAGATCGGCGCGCCCAGGACGGTCAACCAGCCCGCCGCCACCCGCAACGAGGTCGGCCCAAGCTGCCAGGCCAGGAACGCCGAAACGCCCGCCAGCACCATCAACGCCAGCCGCGCGACCCGCGCCCGAAGGCCGCCGACCTCGGCCGCTCTCGTCTGTTCTTGGGAATGCAACCGCAGCCTCCCGCGCATTTCGGCTCCCCTCATCGGCCCGCCCGCACCCGTCGACCCTAACACCCAGCGACCCCGGCGGCAATCACGCACTCGCGGTCGCGGCGGCGGCGCGTACTCGCGCTGTACGGCGAGGGCTTCAGAACGTAGAGTGGCGAACTCGGCCGGATTCGCGACGCGATCGACGACGGCCGAGCTTCGACGACGTCCGATGATGGGAAAGTCATGGCGAGCAGCTCCGGGTTCGAGTTCTTCCAGAGTCCGTACAACTCGGTGTTCGAATCGGTCGGCGAGCTGACCGAGCGGATCAAGGCGACGCTCGAATCCGACTTCGGGCAAACGGCGGTCCGCGGCGAGATCTCGAACCTCGCGCGGCCCCGGTCGGGGCACATCTATTTCAGCCTCAAGGACAACGCCGCCTGCATCCGCGCGGTGATGTGGAAGGGCGCCGCCCAGCGCCTGGTTTTCGACCTCTCCGACGGCCTGGCCGTGCGGCTGCTCGGCCGATTGACCGTGTATTCCCCGCGCGGGGAGTACCAGATCATCGTCGACGCGATCGAGCCGGAAGGGGTCGGCGCCCAGGAGCTGGCGTTCCGGCAACTGGTCGCCCGGCTCTCGGCCGAGGGGCTGTTCGACCCCGACCGCAAGCGGCCGTTGCCCCGCTATCCGCGACGAATCGCGATCGTCACCAGCCCCACCGGGGCGGCCGTCCGCGACCTCCTCCAGGTCACCGGCCGGCGCTGGAACGGGACCGACGTATTGATCGTGCCCACGCTCGTCCAAGGGGTCGGGGCGGGCAAACAGATCGCCGCCGCGATCGAGCTGGCGGGCCTCGCGCCGGGGGTCGAGGTCGTGATCGTCGCGCGAGGGGGCGGCAGCTCCGAAGACCTGGGCGCGTTCAACGACGAGGCCGTGGTGCGGGCGATCGCCGGGTCGCGCGTGCCGGTCGTCTCGGCCGTCGGCCACGAGATCGACGTGACCCTGGCCGACCTCGCCGCCGACCGCCGCGCGCTCACTCCCAGCGAGGCCGGCGAACTCGTCGTCCCCGACGCCGCCGAGGTCGCCATGCACCTCGACCGCCTCGCCCAGGCGCTTCATCGCGCCAGCGAAGTCCGGCTCCGCGACGCCCGCGCCCGCCTCGACCGCCTCAGCCAGGGCATCAAGACCGCGATCGGCCACGACCTCGACGGCCGCCGCCACCGCCTCGACCGCCTCAAAGCCTCGCTCGAAGCCCTCAACCCCCTCGCCGTTCTGGCCCGAGGCTACAGCCTCACCCTCGCCGAAGACGGCCGCACCCTGGTCCGCGACCCCTCCCAGGCCCCCGCCGGCACCCTCATCCACACCCAGCTCGCCTCCGGCCGCCTCACCAGCCGCGTCGAAGCCTCCTGATCGCAGTCCGCCAGCCTTCCTATCTCGCCGCCACTATTAAAAATCGCCAACCTGCCACTTCATGGGGTCTGCCAAGGCCTTCTCGGGATTGTCGGTGTGATAACCTGCGTAAAAGGCGGATTGAATCCAGCCTTGCAGGCAAGGTGTCAATCTGGCCATCCTGGGCCGTTGTTTTCCAAATCTCCGTTCATCGCATCCATCGGCGGATGCGCTCGAAAGCGCCCGGCGACGCGTGCCCGGCGAGCCGACTCTCCACCCTTGGTCTTTCCGACAACCCAGAGGCAGCAGCCCATGAGCAAGGCGACGACGCAGCCGACCGGCCCTTGGTTCAAGCGGGGATTTCTGAACGCGACGAAGCCGATCGAGCGCCGCAAGCGCCGTCTCCGCGACGAATGTCGCCTGCGACTGGAGCGCCTGGAAGATCGCACAATGCTGAACGCGTCGATCGACATCGACGCCGCAGGGTTGCTGACCTACAACACAGATCCTGTGAACATCGAGACTCTCAAGGTCTCGGTCTCGGGCAACGTCTACACGTTTACATCCGACTTAAACATCGACATCCTTGGCAATTCCGCGGGGCTCCCCGCAACCGGCGATGGAGAGCATACAGTCAAGGTGACGGGAATCAACACCTTGACAGTGAACATTCGTCAGCACGGTGCGTGCTTCATCGAAAGCACGAATGTCGCCACACATTTAACATCGTTTGCGAACAACGGCGCATTCTACCTCGGCAGCTACGTCGCGGGAGACGGCCTCTCCAAGCTAACTGCGCCCCTCTCCGTCGTCGCTGGCACCGGAGCTGTCGACACACGTCTCGATCTCTATGACAGCAGTTCGAGCCTCGGTGCGCACTACACCGTCACATCGCAATCCATCGAGTCGACTCGAGGTTTTGGGGGAGTGACCTTCTCCGGCATTGACCGCCTCAACCTGTACGGCGCAGCCATCACATACGAGGAGAATTCGAGTTACGACGTCCTCAGCACGCCGGAAGACGCCGTCACGACGATCGTCTCCTATGCTCAAGGCGGATCCAGTCACTTCAACGTCGAGACGACGGCGACGACAGGCGGCGATACTTCGCTTTATCTGACCGGCGAATTGGGCTGGTGCACATACGACATCCGGAGCGCCTCCAGTCCCATTTTCCTCGGTGGAGGCCAAGAAAGCGCGATCGTCAATCTCACTGCCGATTCGACGACGTCCGGCATTCGTAGCCTCGTGAATATCAGCTCATTAGGCGCCTACAACGTATTCGTCGACAACTCGGCCGGAGCCGACGGAACGAATTCGCTGTTGACCGGCTCAAGCCAGACATCCGAGGTCGCCACCCTAAGCCATTTCGGCGGCGAGGGAGGCTTCTTGACCTTCAGTACGACCTCGGTCCGCACGCTCACCTACTGGAGCGCGAGGGGGAGGGACAATTCGCTGACCCTGGATTTCGACCATGGCATCCCGTTGCCGGTCGGCGGCACGTCGGTCTTCAACTACGATGGAGGCGGAACTCCGAATTCCAGGAGTGACCTGATCCTCGTGGGATCGCCCCCCACCGGTGTCTTTCCGAGCGAATCGCATGCTGTGTCAGGTGGCGGCTCGGGCTCGATCGCATTCCCGAATTTCAATAACAATCTCAACACCACGGTGAATTACTCTGGACTCGCGCCGGACGGCCTCACCGACTTGCCCCCAACGCACAATTATACGTTCAACTATCTGGGCGCGCCCGACATCCCCATCGTCGTCGGGGCGGGCGACGGCGCAGCCGCACCGGGGAACATCCAGACCCTCCAGATCTCCTCCCTGGGTGCGTCGCCTGCGTTCTTCGCCACGGACATCGCGAACAAGTCAACCGTCAGGGTCAAGTCCGACGACGACTCGAAGGGTTACATCACGACGGTCAACTACAAAGTCTCGGCGGCGGCCGCTGGAATCACCACGCTGATCCTCGCCGGCGGGAACGGCGGCGATCAGGCCCGGCTGATTCAGTCGCTGCCAGGAGTGGCTGTCCGTGTCGATCAGGGAGACGGCGACGATCTGGCGTACGTCAACTTGCCCGGTTCCGCCGCAGCGGCCTCGACGGCGCTCGACGGCGGCGGAGGGAACGACTCTCTGACGATCGACGCCCGGGGGGTGGGATTGACGGCGGGCAACTTCTCCGTCGGCGCGGACGGATGGACAATCATCTCGGGTGCGACCGTACCGGGGGCCGGCATATCGTACGCTGGCTACGAAAGCGTGACCGTGATCATCGACGGACTTCCTTCCCTCTCGCCGAGCGTGACGAGTGCGAAGATTAACGCGGTGCAGGGCCAGCGCCTGGTCGACACAATCGTCGGCACTTTCAATACCGCCGCGCCAGGGGCCAGGGCGAGCGACTTCGTCTCCACGATCAACTGGGGCGACGGTTCTAGTTCCGCCGGAGCCATCGTCCAGGACGCCTCGAATCCTCCTGTCTTCTACGTGATGGGCACGCATACCTATTACGAGGCCCCCGCGTGGCTGACCACCTCGATAACCGTCTTCGCGCCTGCTTCCGCCACGACTCAATTCATCAACGGCGTGCCCGTTGCATTCACGCCCTTGCCAGCCACGGCGTCCGGAACGGCTGTCGTGGCCAGCGCGGCGATCAGCCTGGTCGTCAACTCGTTCAGCGGCTTCGAGAACGTTGCGCCGGACCAGCTGAAATACGTGGCGGCCACGTTCACCGACCCGGGAATGAACCCCGCCTTCGTCAATCCCACGGGCCTTTACGCCGCGAGCATCAACTGGGGAGACGGCTCGGGCGTCTTCCCGATCCCGTTCTCGGAGATCGCGCGCAACGGGACCTCGAACAGCTTCACCATCACTTTGCCGCAGCACGTCTATGCCACACCGGGCAGCTACGTGGTGACGGTCTCCGTCAGTGACGGCCCGGTCGTCGTCGGCTCCACGGCGGTCACCGCGACCGCGACGGGCGTCGCGCACATCGCCGACGCCCCCCTGACGGCCTCGCCGGTCCAGCCCGTGATTCCGGCCGCCAGCGAGGGCGTCCTGTTCTCGGACCAGGTGATCGGCTCGTTCACCGACCTCAATCCCATTCCCGACCTCGCGAGCTACACGGTCACGATCGACTGGGGCGACGGCTCGCCGCAATCGGCCGGAAGGGTCATCCAGCCGGGCGGACCGGGAACCGTCCTACAGATCTTGGGCACGCATACCTATGCCGACTCTCTTGCACCGGGAGCCACCGTCCTCGTACCGGCAATATTCCCACCCTTCGAGAACACCTTCACGGGGACTTATCCACTCCGCATCTCCGTTCGGGACGCCTACGGGTCGGCGGCGAACCTGGCCAACACGATCACCGTCAATGACCGGCCGATCACCGTTTCGGGCCGTCTCGACCCCGCCAGCGACTCGGGCGTCTCCAACAGCGATGCGATCACCAACGTGTCTCAGCCGACCTTTCAGGGTTTCGTCAGTGAAGGAGGAGCGAAAGTCTCCCTGTACATCTGGTCGAGGAACGAGGCTGGCTTGCTGCTCCCCTTCGGAGGCGGCCAGACCACCACTGACAGTGCGGGCGCCTGGAGCTTCACCTCCGACACGGCCTTGCCCGACGGCTCCTATACGGTTTACGCCCAGGCCTTCGACCACCTCGGTCACACGACCAGCGCGGTCATCACCGTGGTCGCGAACCTCGTCATCGACACCGTCGGCCCCAAGGTGACGAACCTCGTGTTCGACAACCGCGGCGGCCGGGTGCTCGTCACCTTCCAGGACTCCAGGGGCGTGAACGGCACCGGCGTCGGGCTCAACTTCGCCACGATCGTCGACGCCAACAACTACCGGTTCGCGTTCATCAAGTCGCCAGTAAAGGGCTTCAAGCCCGGGGCTCCGTGGCTCGCGACCGGGATCTCGGCCGCGCCGGGGACCGCCGTCGGCCCCCAAACCGCCACGATCCTGATCAACGGCGGCCGAGGCATGCGAGGCGGCCGCTACCTGTTCACGGTCAAGTCGGTCGATCCGGCCAACCTGACCGGCGTGCAGGACCTCGCCGGCAACGCGCTCGACGGCGAGTTCTACAGCTTCTTCCCGTCGGGCAACAACCACGTCGGCGGCAATTTCGTCGCCGAACTCGACGCGGTGCATCACCGGGTCTACGCCCCGAAAACCACCGTGGGAACGGCCAGCCCGGTCACTCCTCCCGGCGCTCGCGGCATCGACCGATTCATCGGTCGCAACGGCAGGCAGTCACCCAAGGCCGCGGCCAGCAGAAGAGCGTTCGCCGTCGCACATCCGCTACAAACCCAAATCTTAAAAACAGCGAAGCTAAGCAGTCTGCGTTGACTCCCGGCTTGCACACCTCTGGCTAGTCTAGGTATTTTGGGTAGTCGCAATCAAGATTCCTGGTTTGCCCAGGCGCAAGCAGGCGGTGATCAAGCTCTCTCAAATGCCGCCTTGATTAGCGACTTGTTCGGTCGACTCGGCCGCAGCGCGTGCGATCGCCACGGTTGAACGAGCGGACTCTCCACACCATCGAAGATTCAACACCCTGGGAGAAGCGGTCATGAATTCGGCGACGACGCGGCCTAGCCGCCCCTGGATCGAATGGGGTCTCGTGACCACGAAGCAACGCGTCGAACGACGGAAGACTCGTCTTCGTCGCGATTGCCTCCGGCGGCTGGAGAGTCTGGAAGACCGGACGATGCTGAACGCGTCGATCAACATCGACGCGGCGTCGCTGCTGACTTACAACACGGACGCCGCGGTCGCCGAGCACCTCAACGTTTCGGTCTCGGGGAACGTCTACACGTTCGCGTCGGATCAGAACATCGACATCGCGTCGAACGTACCCGGTCTGATCATCACCAACCCCGGCACCCCCACGGTGACGGTGACCGGGATCACCGGCCTGACGGTCGACGCCGGCTTCACGGCGGACTCGGTGAGCGTCCTCAGCTCGAACGTGCCGACGGCGATCAACCTGACTGCGAGCGACGCGACGGTGATCGTGGGCGACCTCGGCAACAGCGCCGGCCTGGGAGCGATCTCGGCGCCCATCACGGTGACCGGTCCCGCTGTCACGACGCTCAACTCGTTGTCGCTGGTCGACTCCGGATCGACCGCGAACACCTCGTATACGATCAAACCCACGACGGTGGTCGCCGACAACGGGTTCGGCGGCCTGACGTACGCGGGGGTCTCCAATCTGTACGTGGTCGAGGCGCAAGGCACGCCGGGAGGCTCGAACATCTTCTCGGTGCGGGGCACCGCGGACGGGGTCGCGACGGCTCTCGACGGGACCCTGAACAAGGCCGGGAACCAGTTCAACGTCTACCAGACAGGCGCCACGGGCTCTCTGGCCCTTTGGGGCGGCTCGGGCGACAGCAGCTTCGTCGTGATTCAGGCCTCGGTGCCGGTGAACGTCCACGGCGGCGCCGGACAGAACCGCGTCGACGTGGGGACCACGTTCGTCGGCACGACAGGCGTCGCCTCTGCGGTCACACTCTCGACCAACACCGCCAATCCCTTCGACATCGACGTCGACGACAACGACGGCACGACCGACGACTCGTGGGTCCTGGCCGCCCAGGCCACGCCGTCGACGCTCGCCCAATTGACGGGCCTCAGCGCCGGCGGCTCGCTCCTCTACGATCCCACCCAGGTCAAAGCGCTCACAATCTCTACCGCCTCGGGCAAGACCAACCGCCTCACGATCAACGTCGGCAACGGCTATCCCTTGCCGTCGGCCGGAGGCGCGCCGACCTTCACCTATCACGGCGGCGCCGAGGCGGGCGTTTCGACGAGCGACCTGGTCCTCATCGGCGCCCTGCCGACCGGCCCGGTCACTTCCGAGCTTCACCTGGTGACCGGCGCAGGCACGGGTGCCGTCACGTTCTCCAACGCCGCCTCTCCCATCTTCTACGACGGCCTGTCATCGCACAGCATCTACGACACTGTGCCGGTGACCAATTACATCTTCAACGACACGGCCGACGCCGACGGTCGCGTGCTGATCAAGGAAGGCGTGAATTCGGCTCTGACTGGCAACGTCCAGTCGCTCTTGATCACGTCGCTGGGCACGCCCTCGTCGTTCGCCGACACCTACCTGGCGAACAAGACGAACATCACCGCGAACGTCAGCAACGGCGCGAGCGAGACCGAGACGACGGTCAACTACGGCATCGCCGCGCCCGTCGCGGGACTCTCGACCCTGACCGTCGCCACCAACCAGGGTGCGGACGCGGCCAAGCTCGTCGCGCTGCCGCCGGGCGTCACGACCAACCTCAAGCAGCTCAACGGCAACGACCGCGCGTATCTCACCCTCCAGGGGACCGCCAACACCCCCGCGACGAACCTCGACGGCGGCCTCGGCTACGACAATCTGATCATCGACGCCGGCGGCCTGCCGATCACCCCCGGCAACTTCGCGCCCGGCCTGGGCGGTTCCACGGTGATCTCCGGCGCCCCGTTGCCGGGCGGACCGATCACCTACGTCAATTATGAGCGTCTCTACGTCTCCAACCTGGCCGCCGTTCAGCCGGTGGTCACGGCCTCGACCATCCACGCCGTCCAGGGCCAGCGGCTCGTCGACGTCGTCGCGGGCACCTTCACGAGCGCCGCGCCGGGGGCCAAGGCCGGCGATTTCGCGTCGACGATCCACTGGGGCGACGGCTCCGCGAGCGCCGGCGTGATCGTTCAGGACGCCTCCAATCCCTCGATCTTCTACGTGATGGGAACGCACACCTATTACGGGGACTCCTTCGCGCTGACGACGCAAACCTCCGTCACCGTGGTCTCCGCCGGCAGCCAGACCACAACGATGATCAACGGCGTGCCCGTCACGTTCTACACCCCGGGGAGCGATCCGGTCACGGCGAACGGCATCGCCGTGATCGACAACGCGTCGATCAGCCTGACGGTGGGCTCGTTCAGCGGGTTTGAGAACATCACGCCCAACCCGCTCGACGTCTTCACGGCCTCGTTCACCGACCACGGCGGCGTCAACCCCGCCGACGCCAACCCCGCCGGACACTACTCGGTCGTCATCAACTGGGGCGACGGCTCGGCCCCGCTGCCCGCCCCAGCTTCGTCGATCGTCCAGAACGGGACGTCGAACAGCTACACCGTCACGGTCCCGCAGCACGTCTACTCCACCCCGGGCAGCTACGTGGTGACGGTCACCGTCTCCGACGACAACCCGATCCCGGTGATCACCACGGCCACCGGCGTCGCCACCATCGCCGACGCCCCCCTGAGCCCCTCGGATCTCATCCTGCCGATCCCCCCGGCCACCGAAGGGGTCCAGATCACCGGCCAGCGGCTCGTCGAGTTCTTCGACGCCAACCCGAAGTCGCACGTCGGCGACTTCACGGTCACGATCGACTGGGGCGACGGCTCGCCGATGTCATACGGCTCGCTCATCCAGCCTGGCGGCATCGGCGGGACGTACTTCGTCGTCGGCACGCACACGTACACGGACGCCCTTCGGGCGGGCGCTCCGCCGGTCGCATGGGGCCCCGGCCCGATCGCCGGCCCCCTCACCGCGGTCGGGACGTACCCGATCCGCATCTTCGTGCAGGACACCTACGGCTCGGCCGTGAACCTGGCCACCACGATCACCGTCAACGACAACCCGCTGACGCTCGGCGGCAAGCTCAACCCGCTGTCCGACTCGGGCGCGTCGAACTCCGACGGAATCACCAACGTCGCCCAGCCCAACTTCCAGGGCTCGACGAGTGAGGGCGGGGCGCTCGTCTACGTCTACGCCACGCCGACCGGCGGCGCGCCGATGTTGATCGGCCGGACCACGGCCGACGCCAACGGCGCGTGGAGCGTCACGTCGACCTCGGCCCTCGCCGACGGCGGCTACGTGATCCAGGCCCAGGCCTACGACGCCACCGGCCACACCGTCAGCGCGCTGACGACCGTGACGCCCAGCCTCGTCATCGACACGGTCGGGCCCAAGATCACCGACCTCGTGTTCGACAACCTCGGCGGCCAGGTGATCGCCACCTTCCAGGACTTCGGCGGCGTGAACGGCGCCGGCGTCGGGCTCAACTTCGCCACGATCGTCGACGCCAACAACTACCGGTTCGCGTTGATCAAGTCGGCGGTGCGAGGCTACAAGCCGCCGGTCCAATGGATCGTCGGCGGGATCGCGGTCCAGCCGGGCACGACCGTCGGCCCCCAGACCGCCGCGATCAAGATCAACGACGGCCGGGGCATCCGGGGCGGCCGCTACCTGTTCACGGTCCGGTCGGTCGATCCGGCCAACCTGACCGGCGTGCAGGACCTCGCCGGCAACGCCCTCGACGGCGAGTTCTACAGCTTCTTCCCGTCGGGCAACAACCACGTGGGCGGCGATTTCGTCGCCGAACTCGACGCGGTGCATCACCGGATCTACGCCCCGAAAACCACCGTGGGAACGGCCAGCCCGGTCACTCCTCCGGGCGTTCGCGGCGTTGATCGATTCATCGCCCGCAATCCCAAACCGTTGCCGACGGCCGCCGCCGCAGTCAGACTGTCAACCGCGAGGCTGACGGCCGCGCGGACGTCGACGCTCGCTCCGCGAGCGCTTCTCCGCGTTCGCTGACAGCGTCCTTCGCGCTGATTTCGCTTCCGGTCGCGTCCTCGTCCCGTGGAATACGGCACCGAGTTCGGAGAGTTTCATGCATCGGGATATTCGTACGATCTTTCGGAATCGGTTCGGCCTCGATCGCCAGCAATCCTTGCGGGCGAGGCGGCGACGGGCGACGCGACTGGAAATCCTTGAGGACCGCACACTGCTGACGGCCTCCGCAACACTCGACATCGCGGCAGGGACGCTCTCGTACGCCTTGATCGGGGGTCCGATGGACCTCTCGGTCTCGGTGGACGCGAGCGACGTCTACACGTTCCAAGATCCCTCGCAGACGATCACTCTGGGCGCCGGCGCCAGCGGCTGGACGCTCTCGGGCGACGGCCACACGGCGACCGGGCCGGCGGCCTCGTTCAGCCAGATCGCCGTCATCGGCGACGGCTCGGCCTTCAACGACGCCGTGACGATCCATTCGACCAACGCGCCGACGACCATCAGCACGGGCGCCGGCGACGACGTCTTCACCTTCGACGCGCCGGCGATCAAGGCTGCGGTGACCCTCACCAACCCCTTGAGCGGCGGCGCAGACGGCGACGTCGTCCACTTCCTCACCGAGGGCGTCGCGGGGACGCTCGCCACCGGGCAGAAGGGGCGCGAATCGTACCAGGCGGCCGGCGGCGGCCTGATCAACATCACGTCGGTGAAGCCGAACTTCGCCGACTCGTTCGCGGGGCTCTCGATCTCGACGAGCACCCTGAGCATCAACCTCAACAGCCTTTACACCGCGCCCACGGCCCTCGCGACCACGTTGTCGGTCGTCGGCTCGAACGTCCAGGTCGGCGTGACCGACGTTCCCACGCGGCTGTTCCCCAACGGCTCGATCGCGGGTCTCGCTATTCAGGGCACGAGTGGCGGTAATTCGCTGACCCTGGACTACACCGGCGGCATCCCATACGGCGCCGGGGTCACGTTCTCGCCCCCCGCTGCTTCGGGGGGGGCCGAGAATGCGCTCGTGCTTCAGAACGGCACCTTCACCCAGGAAGCGTACCTCGCCTCGGGTGCCGGGAAAGGGAGCCTCGTCTTCCCCAACCGACAGGTCAACGGCGTGACCATCGGCAACCAGATCGACTTCGAGAACCTCACGCCGATCACCGACACCCTGACCGTCGCCGGGTTCACCTTCACCGCGCCGCTCGGCGCCCAGACGGTGCACGTCACCGACGGCCCGGTCGTCTCGGGGGTCCAGACCACCCAGATCAACGACGGCGGAACGAGCCACTTCGAGCTGATCAACTTCGCCAACAAGACGTCCGTGGCGATCAACACCGGATCGGGCGGCGACCTCGTGGCCGTGAACCTGACCGTGCCGGCCGCGGGCCTCTCCTCCATGTCGATCTCCACCGCCGGCGGCGACGACGCCGTGGCGGTCGTCTCCTTGCCGGCGAGCGTCGCGCTCAGCGTCGACACCGGGGCCGGAACGTCGAACGACATCGCCCTCAGCAGCAGCGGCAGTCTCGCCGGCATCCAGGGCCCGGTGACCGTCCGGTCGACCGGCGGAACCGCCACGCTCCAGCTCGACGACACGGCCGACGCCACGGGTCAAAACTTCGTCATCACCCCCGGCCAGGTGACCGGCGGCCCGCTCGGCTCGCCCGTCGACTATTCGGGAGGCGGGATCTCGAGCGTTCAGGTTCGGGGCGGCTCCGGGAACGATCTCTTCACCTTCAGCAACTTCGGCTCGCCCACCACGGCCACGGCCTACGTCATCGACGGCGGGCCGGGCGTCGACACGCTCACCGTCAATTCCACGCTGCCGACCGTGAACTACTCCACACCGGGAATTCTCACCTTCGGCGCGGGCCAGCCGACCATCAACTACGCCCGCATTGAAGAGATCAACCTCGGCCAGGCATCCGCGCCGCCGGTCGGCATCCCGGTCGTCGTCTACGCGACTGAGGCTCAAGCGTTCATCCAGCGGACCGTTGCCCGGTTCACCGACGCCGCGCCTGGCGGGCCGGTCAACTACTACGCTTCGATCGATTGGGGCGACGGCACGCCGGCCACGGGCGGGGTGATCGTGCCCACGGGCGTCACAGGGACTTATGAAATCCTCGGCGGCCACTCCTACGCCGCGGCGGCCACCTCGTACCCCGTCAACGTCACGCTCACCCGCCAGGGGGGAACGAGCACGACGACCACCGTCGGCGGCGTGACGATCAACATCAGTACGGGCGGCGCGGCCAATTCGGTCCCCAACCCGATCCCCTCGACGGCCGTGGTCGCGGCGGCCCCCTTGAGCGCGCTGGGCATCCCGCTCGTCGGCCGGGCGACGGCCCCGCTCGCCTCGACTCCCGGCGGCGTCCAGATCGCCGCGTTCACCGACTCGGGCACCAATCTGCCCCCCTCGGGCTACACCGCCTTGATCTACTGGGGAGACGGCTCGGCCCCCACGGTCGCGACCCAGATCACCGCCACCGGGACCGCCGGCGGCGTCGTCTACAACGTCTTCGGCGACCACACGTACGCCAACCTCGGCTCGTACCCCGTGACCGTGCTCGTCACCAAGCCGCCGACCGCCGTCACAGCCCCGGTCGTGGCCCAGAGCCCTCCCGGCGCCCAGGCGATCGCCGTGTCGACCGCGACGATCCTCGACGTCCCGCTCCGCACCGTCACCGGCCAGCTCAACCCGGCCAGCGACTCCGGCGCGTCGAGCACCGACGGGATCACCAACGTCACCCAGCCCAACTACTTCGGCCTCACCGACTCGCCGGGCGCCTCCATCGCGGTCGTCGCCACGCCCACGTCCGGAACGCCGATCCTGCTGGGCGCCACGCAGTCTGACAACTCCGGCGCCTGGAGCGTCACCTCCACCGCCGCGCTCGCCAACGGCGCCTACACCATCACAATCTACGCCTCCGACCACTTCGACGCCTCGAACGTCGTCACGAACGTCCTGCCGCAGACGCTGTTGATCGACACCGTCGGCCCCAAGGTGGTCAACACGGTCTTCACGCCCAAGAGCGGTTACGTGACGGTGACCTACCAGGATTACGGCGGCGCGGCCAACGCGGGATCGGGCCTGAACCTGACGACCGTGCAAGACCCGAGCAACTACAACTTCGCGTTCGTCTCGTCGATCGTCCGAGGCTACAAGCCCCCGGCGCGTTGGCTTCTGGGACCGATCGCCACGACCCCCGGCACGACCACGGGCCCCCAGGAGGCGACCGTCCTGATCAACGGCGGCACGCCGATCCGCGGCGGCATCTACCAGCTCAAGATCACCTCGGCGAGCCCCACCGCTCTCGGAGGCGTGCAAGACCTGGCCGGCAACGCGCTCGACGGCGAGTTCTACGGCACGTTCCCGTCCGGCAACAACGCGGGCGGCGGCGACTTCATCGCGCGGCTCGACTCGATCCACAACACCGTCTTCGCCCCCCAGACCGTCGTCGGTCCCGGCAAGCCCGCCAAGACCCCCGTCAAGAAGCCGGTCAAGGTCGTCAAGACGCCGCCCGTTCGCACGCCTCCCGTCCGGAAGGTGCCGGTCAAGGTCGTCCACGCGCCGCCGGCGAGGGCGGCCCGCTGACGAAGACCGTCAAACCGGCCGGACGGCTACTCTTGGCCCGACGGCCGGAAGCGGATAAGGTGGGGGACGGGCGGCCCCGAAGGCCGCTTCGGCCCGTCCCTCCCTCTACTTCTGCGACGCCCCGCCCATGCCCGACGACGAACCGGAAATCCGCTTCGAAGCCGCCCTCGAACAGCTCGAACAGATCGTCGACGCCCTCCAGCGCGGCGAGCCCGAGCTGTCGTCGGCCCTGGCCAAGTACGAACAAGGCGTCGCGCTGCTGGGCCGCTGCTACGGCCTGCTCGAACGCGCCGAGCGATCGGTGACGATCCTGACCGGCGTCAACGACGACGGCGAGGCCGTCACGATCCCGTTCGACGCCGCCGCGACCCTCGTCGACACCGCCGTCGCGTCCAAACCCAAGCCAAAAGCCGACAGCGAGGAGGTCCCCAAGCCGGCCCGTCGCCGTCGCGTCGCCAAACCCGAGCCGGCGCCCGAACCGGAAATCCAGGCCAAGCCCGATGTCCAGGCCGAGCCGGAATACGATCGCTTCGATCCGCCCTTCTGAGCCGGAAAACGCCAGGACCGACGCGAGGGAGATGTGGCTTCTCCCGGGCGTCGGTCCATGATCGGCGAGATCGTTCGTCGGCAACGCGAGCTTTACCCGCAGGGCTGCTCTTTCATCATGGCGGCCATCCGCTCCTGCATCTGCTCGGGCGTCGGGTCTTCCTTGTGGGTGGAGATCGACCAGTGGTGCCCGAACGGGTCGACCAGCTTGCCGTAGCGGTCGCCCCAGAACGCGTCGACCGGCGGCATGGTCGCGGTTGCGCCCGCCTCGACGGCCTTGTTATACGTGGCGTCGGCGTCGGTCACGTACAGGTGGATCGTCACGGGCGAATGCCCGTTCGGGCCCGTCGCGCCGTAGTCGGGAAACTCGTCCGCAAGGAACAACTTCGAGTCGCCGATCTGGAGTTCGGCGTGCCCGATCTTCACCTGCCCGTCCGGGCTCGGGAACGGCATCCGGCTGATTTCCTCCGCGCCGAACGCCTTCTTGTAGAACTCGATCGCCTCGGAAGCCCCCTTGATCACCAGGTGCGGAGTGATCGCGTGATACCCGTCCGGAATCGCCTTCACCATGGTATTCCTCCCGTCGAAACGACGCCGGCTCACCCTGTCCACATGAACAGGATTCACGCCGACTCCGTGAGTAAACCAGGAATCGACTTTTTGTCAACGCCTGTACAGTAATTCCGGAGGAAGGAACCGCATTTTTCGCATGGACTCATGCGGATTCGGAAAGGATGACGAATCGCGTCCACCGGCCGTCAAGGCGACGGAACCGATTCCGTCGGCACTGCGTGGAATGGATTCAGGGGGAGATCCGGGATCGAATTCCGGACTCGTGCGGAAGAGTCATGGCCGGTTCACCTGGACTGGATCTTCCGAAGATTCGCTCGATGCATGTGGACGAGCGGATCAAGATCCCCAAGGTCGGCGGCTTTCCAGGCGTCGAGGTAATCCTTGCGCGCGGGGCTGGTTGAACCAATCGATTGCTCCGGCCAAGCGACGTCCGGGCTGCCATGCACCATGAGCCAGATGTTGGTCAACATGCGAGCCCAACGGCCGTTCCCATTGATGAAAGGAGAATCTGCACGGACCGGTGGTGAAGGTCTGAAGCCTGTTCAATCAAATCCCGCCCCTGTTCTTCCCACAATCGCAGGTCGTCGAACAGGTTATATGTTCTTTCCTGAATTTGAGACCACGCACATCCCAGATTGAGATCGCACCGGCGAAAGCGGCCGGCCCAACTCCACACATCGCCAAACATTTCTTGATGCAATGTCTTCGCCCATTCCAGGTCGAATCCGGCGATGGCGCGAGTCGCCTCGAAGTATTGGAACAGGGCCTTCCGTATGTTCTCGCTCTCCAAGACACTCAACTGGGCTCGGGTGGAAATACCTTCCACCTTGAGCCCGGAGATGTCGTCGATTGGAGTTTCGCCGGGAAGCAGATCTTCAAAAATCACCTTTGCCATGATCGGCCGCTCACTCTGTCAACGACGAAGCGCGAGGAAGTCGCGAGCGGACCGCTTGGTCATCTCGCGAAGAGTCTGCTTATCGAGCCGTTGGCCTTCCAGGCTCATCGTGCCCTGGAGCATGCTAGTGATTCTTCGAGCCTTGAGCATCGCCTCGCGAAGAATCCGGAACGGGATCTTTTGCTGTGGCACTTGAGCTGGAGCATGCTAGTGATTCTTCGAGCCTTGAGCATCGCCTCGCGAAGAATCCGGAACGGGATCTTTTGCTGTGGCACTTGAGGAGGCATATCGACCCCTCCATTCGGATCGAAATCACACGTCGAGAGGCAGGTGCGCATCCGGACACGCCCCCCTGCCTTATCCATAGGCCACGATCAAGACGGCTCTCCAGCCGTGATTATTCATTATTCTCCTCCCGCCCAGCTAGAGCGGTTTGCGTCTGGGTTGCGCACGTAGGGGCGTCCCTTGTGGGCGCCCGATCGGCGTCGGCGACTGCGGCGACCCCCGCAATTCGGGCGCCCACAAGGGACGCCCCTAAAGTAATGCGGTCTTCCGGATAACCCGGCTGTGCGCAACTCAAAGGTGAACCGCTCTAAAACCCGCTGTGCATCCTCGGCCCTGGCGACTGGGCGGCGAGGATCGTTGATTCGGCTGCGAGCAGGTCGCGCCAGCGGGCTTCGACTTCGGCTTGAGGGAGGACGTGGCCGGCCAGGACCAGGAAGACGTGGTAATGGCCCAGCTCCGACGAGCCCAGACGCTGATAGAACCGCGCCAGTTCGCGGTCGCGGCTGCAACGGGCGAGAAGCACGAACCGCTCGCACGAGCGGGCTTCGATCAGGGCCGAGATCAATAAACGGTCGACCAGCTCGTAAGAGCCCTCGCCCTTGCGGACGAGGTTCCGCAGCGCGTTGGCGTACGGGTTGCGATGCGTCCGTTCAAGCCGCCCTCCGCGCCTCGCCAGCAGGCGGACCACCGAATTCAGGTGCGCGGTCTCATCGTTGGCGATGGCCGCCAGCGTGCTCGTCCAGGCGTCCGGATACGCGGGCTCGGGCCATCGGTTCAACAGCTCGAGCGCGTTGGCCGCGGCCTTCTTTTCGAGGTACGCGTGGTCGTTCAGAAGGGCCAACGGCTCCCGGAGCGCCGCCTCCGCCCAGGCGTCGGGCGTTCGCAAAATCAGCGGCAAGTCGTCAAGGCATAAGACCTGAGTCATGGATTATCCACGGAAAAGACGGCCGAAATCAGCCCCAACCCAAGTCCGTCACATCGCGGGATGCATGAGGCGTCGGACCGAAAACGCCCCTGGTCACGTCCCCTAGAAAGCTCGGAATCGCCGCAACCTTTGCGCATCCTCTCCATTCTATCGTGCTTCACGGCAAACGGTTAAGGCCGGGCGGCCGCCGCAGCTTTGCGTGACAAAGTTTTGGGGGCAGTCATGTGGACATTCTGGGGGGGAATGTCAACAATAGCAACGAGCACCGGGTGTTGGGGGATGGAAGCCTCCGGGGTGGTCGTCATGCTTGGCGGATCGTCCAAGCCCGAGTGTTCTTGCCTAGCGGTGTAACAACTTCTCCTATGACGAGCTGTTCAGAACCCCTGACCGCGTCGACTCTCGGCGAGCACCTCGACTTGCAACGTCGCCGGGTGGAGGACGCGCTGGCGGCGTACTTGCCGCGTCCCGAGGCCGACCCGTCGGCGGGGCGTCCCGAGCGCCTGGCCTCGGCGATGCGCTACAGTGTGCTAGGCGGAGGCAAGCGGCTGCGGCCGGTCCTTTGCCTGATGGCGGCCGAGGCATGCGGGGGGAGCTGGGAAGCGGCGATTCCCGCGGCCTGCGCGCTGGAGCTGGTGCATACGTACTCGTTGATCCACGACGACCTGCCGGCGATGGACGACGACGACCTGAGACGTGGTCGGCCGACCTGCCACAAGGCGTACGACGAGGCCACGGCGATCCTGGCGGGCGACGGTCTTTTGACGTTGGCCTTCGAGTTGATCGCCAAGGGGGTCTCGCCGGACTCGTCGGCCCTGGCCTGCGTCCGGATCTTGGCCGAGGCGTCGGGCCCCGACGGCATGGTCGGCGGCCAGATGGCCGACCTCCAGGCCGAGCATCGGGCGCTCGATCAGCACGAGGAGGGCTCGCTGGCCGAACTCGAGGCGATCCACCGCCGCAAGACCGGCGCGCTTTTGAAGGCCCCGTTGCAGATGGGCGCCGCGATCGCGCGGGCCTCGGATTCGCATCGCGAGGCGTTGGAGCGATACGGCAAGGCGGTCGGCCTGGCGTTCCAGATCATCGACGACCTGCTCGATGTGGAAGGCGACGAAACCAAGCTCGGCAAGCGGGTTGGGAAAGACTCCGGACACGGGAAATGGACGTACCCCCGGTTCCTGGGGGTCGAGGGAAGTCGGACGAGGGCCCGGCAGCTCGCCCACGAGGCGGTCGCCGCGCTGGCTCCACTCGAAGCGCGGGGCGAACGCCTCCGCGACCTGGCGCTGGCACTTTTGGAAAGGGATTCTTAATGCTCAGCCCCGATTCGCTTCTGGCCCGGATCGGCGCTCCGGAAGACCTCAAGAAGCTGTCCGACAAGGAGCTCGACCAGCTCGCCGACGAGATGCGCGGCGAACTGATCGGCGTGGTGGGACGACGGGCCGCGCACTTCGCCAGCAACCTCGGCGTGGTCGAGCTGTGCCTGGCGCTCCACCTGACCTTCGACTTCACCGAGGACCGCCTGATCTGGGACACGGGCCACCAGATCTACCCTCACAAACTGATCACCGGGCGGGCCGAGGAGCTGCACACGATCCGGACCAAGGGGGGCCTGATGGGCTACCCCAACCCGGCCGAGAGCCCCTTCGACCTGTTCATGACCGGCCACGCCGGCTGCGCGCCTTCGACGGCGTTGGGCCTGAAGCTCGGCGACGAGATCATGGGTCGGCCCGACCGCCACTCGGTCGCGGTGATCGGCGACGGCGCGCTGCCGTCGGGCATCGTCTTCGAGGCGTTCAACCACGCCGGCGGCTCGCAATCCAAGCTGCTGGTGATCCTCAACGACAACAAGATGTCGATCTGCCCCCCCGTCGGCGGCATCGCCAACGCGCTCGACCGGGCGCGGATGTCGACGACCTACAACGACTGGAACAAGCGGGTCCGATCGGTCCTGCCGACGATCCCCCTGGTCGGCGAGACGGCCGATCGCTGGCTCCAGCAGTTCAAGGACGCCGTCAAGGCCTCGCTCCACCACGGGATGCTCTTCGAGGAGCTGGGGTTCACCTACCTCGGCCCGATCGACGGCCACGACCTCAAGTCGGTCCGCACGTACCTTGAGAAGGTCAAGGCGATGGAAGGGCCGATCCTGCTCCACGTCCTGACCAACAAGGGCCACGGCTTCGAGCCGGCCGTCAAAGACCCGGTCAAGTTCCACGCCCCCGCGCCGTTCATGAAGGCCGAGGACGGGATCGTCCCGCTCAAGATCTCGACCAGCCAGACCTACACCGACGCCGTCAGCGCGGCCTTGTTCGACGTCTGCCGAGACGACTCGCGGGTGGTGGTTTTGACCGCCGCCATGTGCGAGGGCAACAAGCTCCAGAAGCTCCGCACGTCGTTCCCGAAGCAGTTCTTCGACGTCGGCATCTGCGAGAGCCACGCCGTCGCCCTGGCGGCGGGGATGGCCAAGGCCGGCGCCCGGCCGGTCGTCGACATCTACAGCACGTTCCTCCAGCGGGCGTACGACCAGATCTTCCAGGAGGTCGCGCTCCAGAACCTGCCGGTCGTCTTCTGCCTCGACCGCGCGGGGCTCGTCGGCGCCGACGGTCCGACCCATCACGGCAGCTACGACATCGCCTCGCTGCGGATCTTCCCGAACATGGTCGTGATGGCCCCCGGCGATCAGCGCGACGTCGGCCCGATGCTCGACTTCGCGCTCGCGCACACTTCGCCGACGGCGATCCGCTACCCCCGGGCCAACCTCCACGCCGTCGAGCGCGAGGTCCAGCCGATCGAGCTGGGCCAGGCCGAGATCATCGACTGGGAGACCGACGGCATGATCGTGGCCTGCGGCGCCCAGCTCGGCGCCTGCCTGCAAGCCGCCGAACGGCTCCATAAGCGGTACGGCCTGCAAGTCGGCGTGATCAACGCCCGGTTCATCAAGCCGCTGGACAGCCGGACGATCTGCAAGGCGATCGAGGAGGCCGCGTTCGTGCTGACGGTCGAGGAGGGCTGCCTGCCCGGCGGCTTCGGCTCGGCCGTGCTCGAAGCCGCCAACGACGCCGGGCTCCCCACCGCCCACGTCCGCCGGCTCGGCCTGCCCGACCGGTTCATCCTCCACGCCGAACGCGACGAGCAGCTCGCCGAGGTCGGCCTCGACGTCGACGGCGTCACCCGCGCCGCGCTCGAACTGGCTCGCGCCGTCGGCCTCGACTTCACCGACCTGGGGCCCGAACCCGATCCCACGACCGCGCGCCAGAACGGCGTCGCGCCCGCCCCGGCGGGTCGCGGATGAAGCCATGAGCGACGTCGCCGACGAAGTCGGCCCCGGGCTGGAGATTCCGATGGAGAAGGCCCTCGCCGAGTTCGTCTCGCATTCGTTGGCCTTGCCGCTGCGGCTCATGATCCTGGGCAACGGCACGCGCGACGAGGTGCGGACGCAGGTCGAGGTGCTGACCCGTGAGATCGAGGCCTGCGGCGGCGTCGCGCTGGCCGGCGTCGACCTCTCGGCCGACTCCGACCTCTCCAGCCTGCCGGCCGACCTCGCGGTGGTGGTCGGCGGCGACGGCACCGTGCTGCACACGGTCCGGCGGATGGGGGTCTCTCCGATCCCCGTGGTCGGCGTCAACGCCGGCCGCCTCGGCTTCCTCGCCGACCTCACGCCCGCCACCTTCTGCCTGCATCTGGCCGACCTGTCCGAGCGCCGGTTCACCATCGAAAACCTGATGACGATGGCCTGCACCGTGACCTCGACGCGCGGCCCGACCCGCGAGTTCCGCGCCTTGAACGACGCCGTGATCCGCGCCGCGCCGTACTTCCGGATCGTCGAGATCGGCCTGTCGATCGACGGCGAGAGCGTGATGAGCTACCGGGGCGACGGCCTGATCGTGGCCACGCCCGTCGGCTCGACCGCGCACAGCCTCTCGGCCGGCGGGCCGATCCTGCCCCCCAACGCGCACATGTTCGTCATCACCCCCCTCTGCTCGCACACGCTGACCCAGCGCCCGCTGGTCGACGGCGGCCATAAGACCTACGAGCTGGTCCCCCAGGGCGAGGGGGTCGCGATGCTCCTCGTGATCGACGGCCAGGTCCAGATCCCGCTCCAGGCCGACGACCGGGTCACCATCCGCCGCGGCAATCCCCCCTTCCCCATGGTCCGCCTCCCCGGCCACAGCTTCTATCGCACCCTCCGCGACAAGCTCGGCTGGGGCGCCTACCCCGCCGGCGACCGCGGGCCGAGGTCGTAAGGACACGCGGATCGAGGAGACCGATCATGAGCCCCGCACGATCCCGCGTCGCCGGCCGGCTGATCGTCGCCGCGATCGTCTTCTTCCTGGGCTCCTGCGCGGCCTCGTTCTGGTCGCACACGGGCAACGTCTGGGATCGTGTCACGATGGGATTGTTCCTCGGATGCTTCGCCGCGATGAGCCTTCTCTTCATGCTCGTCGCGGCGACTGCGGCCCGATACCGAGTCGATCTCTGGAGGTTGCAGCGGCGCCCCGCCCTGTCGGACGACGCGTTCATCGAGCTGCTGCCTTGCGCCGGCGAGGTCGACGAGAAGGCGTTGAAAAACACCGTACACACTACGCGCTCCCTGGCCTCCGAGAGCCTGGGGAGGTTCGGCGGAAACTGGGTGCGGCCGACCGATCGGCTGGAAGAGGATCTCCACTTCTCCGACCTGGAGCCGTGGATCGCCGAGGACTTTTCCTATAGGCTGGCGAAAAACCTGGGCGTCGACGAAAATGAAATTGAGCGAATGTTAAACACTCGCCCGATCGCCACATTCGGCGACCTGATCCAGGCGATCGCCGAGCTAGCCGAGGTTGCCGCGCGGGCCCACCCGCTCTGGGATCGCGATCTGGACGCCGGTGGCCCCAAGCCTCTCCCGCTGCCCCACACCGAGGACGCCACGCCATGAGCTTCCCTCACAACGCGCCGCTGGGCCGTCACTTGCTCGATCGTCGCGGGTTCTTGTCGCACATGGCGACGGGAGTCGGCGGCATCGCGTTGAGCGCGCTTTTAGCCGAGCAAGGCTTGCTGGCCGGCGAGCCGACGGACGCATCGAAAAACCCGCTCGCGCCCAAGAAGCCGCACTTTCCGGGCAAGGCCAAGCGGGTGATCCACATCTACTGCACCGGGGCCGTCAGCCATCTCGACACCTGGGACTACAAGCCCGAGCTGATCAAGCGGCACGGCCAGCCGATGCCGGGCTCGGACAAGCTGATCACCTTCCAGGGCGAGAACGGCGCGCTCGCCAAGAGTCCCTGGGAGTTCAAGCCGCGCGGGCAGTCGGGCAAGTACGTCTCCGACCTGCTGCCGAACCTGGCCGAGCTGGCCGACGAGATGTGCTTCTTCCACTCGCTGACCTCGAAGACCAACACCCACGGTCCCGGCGAGATGTTCATGTCGACCGGGTTCACGCTCGAAGGCTTTCCGAGCATCGGCGCGTGGGTCAGCTACGCGCTCGGGACCGACAACCAGGACCTGCCGGCCTACGTGGCGATCCCCGACCCGCGCGGCGACCCGCAGCAGGGGCCGGCGAACTGGACCAACGGCTTCTTGCCCGCCGTCTACCAGGGGACGTCGTTCAACGCCGACCGGCCGATCCGCCACCTCGCCCGGCCCGAGAAGATCAACCCCGACGACGACCGCGCGACCCGCGATTTGATCCGGCTGATCAACGACGAGCACCTCGCGCGCAACCCCGGCGACACCGAGCTGTCGGCCCGAATCGCCGCCTACGAGCTGGCCGCGCGGATGCAGCTCAGCGCCCCCGAGGTCGGCGACCTCTCGCGCGAGAGCGCGGCGGTCAAGTCGCTGTACGGGCTCGACGACGCCAACCCGATCCTCGCCGGCTTCGGCCGCAACTGCCTGCTCGCCCGCCGCCTCGTCGAGCGCGGGGTTCGGTTCGTCACGGTGTTCAACGGCGCGTTCGCGATGGGCGAGGGCATCCTGAACTGGGACGGCCACAGGCGGATCAAATCGGACTACGACCGCCACGGCCCGATCCTCGACAAGCCCGCCGCCGCGCTGTTGATCGACCTCAAGAACCGGGGCCTGCTCGACGACACCCTAGTCGTCTGGTCGACCGAGTTCGGTCGCATGCCGACCTTCCAGAAGGGCGCGCAGGGCCGCGACCACAACCCCAAGGGCTTCACCGCCTGGCTCGCCGGCGCGGGGGTCAAACGCGGGTTCAGCTTCGGCGCGACCGACGATTTCGGCTACCAGGCCGTCGAGAACGTCGTCGACGTCCACGACTTCCACGCCACGATCCTCCACCTGCTGGGCCTCGACCACGAAGCCCTCACCTTCTACAACAACGGCGCCCAGCGCCGGCTGACCGACGTCCACGGCCACGTCGTCAAGGACGTCCTTTCCTGATCCATCCATCGGAGTTCCCCGACATGACCGTCTCGTCGTTCCTGCTCGCGATCCTCGCCGCGTTCCCCGCCGATGACGCCGCCACCCCGGTCGTCGAGCCGTCGGCCAGGTTGGAAAAGCTCTGGGGCGAGGGAGAGTTCACCGAGGGGGGCGCGCTGGCGGCGGACGGGGCGATTTTGTTCTCCGACATCGGCGACCGGATCATGCGGTTCGACCCGTCGTCCGGCAAGACGACGGTCTTCCGCGAGCCGAGCGGGCGGGCCAACGGCCTGATCTTCGACCCCAAGGGCCGGCTGATCGTCGCCGAGGGGGCCAACACCGGCGGCAATCGGCGGATCTCGATCACCGAATCCGACGGCACGGTCCGCACGCTCGCCGACCGCTGGCAAGGCAAGCGGTTCAACAGCCCAAATGACGTCGCCGTCGATTCGAAGGGCCGGGTCTACTTCTCCGATCCCCGGTACGTCGGCGACGAGCCCCGCGAGCTGGACTTCGAGGCCGTCTTCCGGGTCGACCCGGACGGCGCCGTCACCCGGCTCGAAACCTCGGCCAAGAAGCCCAACGGCCTGGTTGTCAGCCCCGACGACAAGACGCTGTACATCGCCGACAACGGTTCCGCGCGCCGGGTGCTGCTGGCCGTCGACCTCGACGCCGCCGGCGCGACCTCGAACCCGCGCGTGCTTTACGACTTCGGCGACGGCCGGGGCATCGACGGCATGACCGTCACGACCGACGGCCGAATCGTCGCCACCGCCGGGACCCGCGACAAGGCGGCCGTCTGGGTCTTCACCCCCGACGGCAAGGTCCAGGGCGTCATCCCCACCCCCGAACCGCCCGCCAACGTCGAATTCGGCGGCCCCGATTCCAAGACCCTCTACATCATGGCCGGCAAAAGCCTTTACCGAATCCCGACGACGATGACGGGCCAGCACCCTTCCAAGCCACGCGGGTAAGCCGTCGAAACCGGACGACCTCCCAAGAAGAGGGCGCGGCGAACGTTAAGCTCTCGAGGTCCACGTAAGACTGCGAACGAAGGGCTAACCGTGATGCATCGTCCCCTCGTATGCCTGGCGATCGCCGTTGCATTCTACGCCTTCCCGGCCTTCGGATCGGACGATGCACCGAAGGCGGCTGACTCGTCGGGCACCGACGCGAAGCCGAAGAAGGCCGAATGCCTGCTGCTCGTCGGTCTCCCGAAGACGACCTGCAAGCGCGGCGAGAAGATCATCCCGGAGATCGTGTACAAGAATCAGGGCGGACGGGATCTGACGATCTGGGACAGCAGTTTCTGTTTGAATCACAAAATCATCGTCAAGGACGAGGCGGGGAATTCGCCCCCCTTGACGGCGAAAGGGATGGGGTGTCGGAACGCCTTCGCGCCGGCTGGAGGCCGAGACAGGAACAGGCCGATCGTCATCGCACCTGGAAAGTCCCATCGCGCGACAGCGGAGGTCGACGTCGCCATCCACTATCAGCTTGAATCGGGCAAGCAATACGCGCTGGAAGTCGTTTACGACGACCGCCAGGAGCCCACGCCGCTCACACTCACCTCGAAGGCCGTCGAATTCAAGGTGGAACGAGGGGCGATCGCCAGCCGTCGCGCGGCCCCGAATACAAACCATCACGACGCCGTGGCGACAACCGACCTCATGAAAATGGGAGTCGGGGCCTCTCGCGGGCATGCCCTCGCGGAGCTACCTTCAGAGCAGAAGTCCTGGATTTCCTGGTCAACCGCGGGGAGGCCGACCTTGAGGACGTCGTCCCACGTGACGCGGGCTCGTTCGTGTTCTAAAGAAACATGAGTGAGCAAGTTGTCGTGACCAGCGAGGTCCGGAATGATGTGGAGCTTGTGGATAACGGCCGGGGTGGTTTCCCTCTCGGCGGCGGCGGACTCGGCCTGGATCGTCGGCGGTCCGAACCCGCCTCCCGTCGAGGATGAGCGACCGGTGGAGGTCGGCATCGGGTTCCACATCGTCGACTTCGGCCGGATCACGGCTCGCGAGGAAAGCTTTGACGTTACGGCCCACCTGGAGCTGCGCTGGCGCGACCCCCGCCTGGCGCACGGGGCCGGAGACGGCAAAATCTGGACCCCCAGACTCAACTTCGACAACGCCGCCGAGGCGCCCAAGCCGCACGGCGATCCCAGGATCGAGGTCGCCCCCGACGGCTGGGTCACGAGCCGATCGATCGTCAGCGTCAAGTTCTCGACGCCGCTCGACCTCCGGAGATTCCCGTTCGACGCCCAGGACCTGGTCGTCCGGCTCTCGCTCTCCAGCGACCAGTCGCAAGTCCAGTTCACGCCGCTGCCCGAATCAATGCACCTGCACGACGACGTGTTCGTCACCGACTGGTCGCTCCTGAAGCAGAACTACCAGATCAAGTCGCGCCGGTACCGCCCAGGCGGCGACGAGTATTCCGTCATGGAATACCTGGTGCGCGTGAAACGCCGGTCGACGTTCTACGTCTGGAGGGTGTTGCTGCCGCTGACCCTGCTCGCCCTCTTTCCCACGCTCGTCTTCTGGTTCGAACCGACGAACCTCCAGCCCCAGATCAGCACGTGCATGGCCACCCTGATCGCAATGCTGGCGTTCGGCTATTCGGTCGACTTCGCCGTGCCCAAAGTCGCTTACCTCACCATGATCGACCGGCACGCGATGATCGGCTTCCTGTCCGCGACGGCCGCGACGATTGGCGTGGCCGTGGTCCATCGGTCCGTCGCGGCGGGCTCGGTCCCATCGGCCCTCAAGATCCAGAGGCCCCTGCGGGTGCTCTACCCCGTCGCCTATCTCCTCGCCGTCGGCCTGAGCTTCGTGCTCGCCTTGGCGTCATGAAACCGACCCACGCCCTTCCTCCAGGGCGCCTCACCCGCGCCTCACGCCCGTCACGTTCACGCCGCTGCCGATGATCAGGTCGTGCTCATAAACCCATCGGTAGAGGCCGCCCGACTTCTCCGGCGGCAACTCGGCGATCTCCTCGAAGCCCTCGGCGGCGAACCATGAGGACAGCTCGGCGACCGTGTGATGCGACTGGTATTTCGGCGCCCACCAGTCGAAGTTGTCGCAGACGCGCAGGGTCCAGTCGGGATGGGCGGAGAAGTTGGCGAGCTTGTTCAGGGTCCGGTTCACGACCGGCACGCTTCCGAGCACGCCCAGGCCCGCGCAGAGCGGTTCGAGGACGCGCGCCGGCGTCCGGGTCGTTACGGCGCGGATGCTCGAGTTGAGCCATTCCTGAGGCGGCGTGTTCTTGCGGTAGAGCCAGACCGATAGCCGGCCGCCGGGCTTGACCCGCTTGGCGATCTGAGCGAACGCCCGGCGCGGGTCGGGCGTATGGTGAAGGACGCCGATCGAGAAAACGAGGTCGAAGGCCGCCTCGGCCACCGGCAGATCGAGTAGATCGGCCTGAGCGATCTGGACGTTGGGAAGCTCAGCGCAGAGCGCGGAAGCCTTGTCGACGGCCGTGCTCAGATCGACGCCGAGCACCTTCGCGCCGTGGCTTCCGACCAGCCGCGCGTACCGGCCTCCGCCGCAACCGGCGTCGAGGACCAGGCGGCCAGCGAGGTCGCGGGGATGGACGCCCGTCTTGGCTTCGAAGGTCGCCTCGTCTTCCTCGGTCCGGGCCACGTCGTAGCGGTTCCACTGCCGGCCGAAGCTCTCCGCGTACGCCTCGCCGGCCAGCCGGGGGACGCCCTGGCGGATGGGATAGCGGCAACTCCCGTCGGCCGAGACCAACTCGTCGGATTCGACGCGCAGGCTCGCCCCCGATCGCGGGCATCGCAGCAGGCCGATCAACTCCGGGTTCAAAGCGGGTTCAGGCATCGCGCTCTCAACGGTTCGTCGCCGATTCTGGTATTCTGCGGGAGGGGTGTGCATGCCGGAGGATCGAGCGTTTGATGATACCGGGCGTCCGGCGTGGCTGGAACCCGTGCGGCGACGGATCGCGGGCTGGCTCGAATCGAGCGCCGGGGCCGATTGGGTCGTCGCGGTCTCCGGCGGCGGCGACAGCGTCTGCCTGCTCCGTGTACTCCATCGGCTCGCGCCCGAGCTGAACCTGCGGCTCTCCGTCGCCCACCTCGACCACGGCGTGCGCGGCGAACAGGCCCGCGACGACGCCCGGTTCGTCGAGGATCTGGCCGGATCGCTCGGCCTGCCGTTCGACCTCGGCAACTGGCGGCCGACCCGCGCCGGGCACTTCGAAGTCGACGCCCGGACCGCGCGGTACGCGTGGCTTCGAGAGATCGCCAAGGCCCGGGGCGCATCCTTCGTGGCGGTCGGCCACACGCGCGACGACCAGGCCGAGACGATCATTCACCGCATCCTCCGGGGCTCGGGCCCGCGCGGCCTGGCCGGAATCCCCCCCCGCCGCGCGCTGGGGCCGGCCGTCGCCCTCGTCCGCCCGCTGCTCGACGTCACCCGCCGAGAGATCCGCGACGAGCTGGTCCGCCTGAACCAGACCTGTCGCGAAGACCCCACCAACGACGACGTCTCCCACACCCGCGCCCGAATCCGCCACGAGCTGCTTCCCCGGCTTGCCGCCGAGTACAACCCGCAAATCGTCGCGGCCCTGGGACGCCTCGGCACCCTCGCCGCCGCCGAACGCGAGGCCCTCGACTCGCTCATTCGCCCGATCGAATCCGCCGCCGTCCGCTCGATCGATCCGGACCGGATCGTCCTCGACCGCCGCGCCCTCGTCGCGCACTCGCCCTTCGTGATCGCCGAAATCGTCCGCCGCGCCTGGCTCGCCGTCGGATGGCCCGAGATGGCCATGACCGCCGGCCGCTGGCAGCGCATCGCCGAACGCATCAAGGAAGGCCGCCCGAGCGTCATCCACATCGGCGAAGGTGTCGCGCTGCGGGTCGACGCCGACGTGATCCTCCTGGAACGCGATCGCGAGCCCGCCCCCCTCGACTCGATCTCTCCCGTCGCCCTCGAAGCCCCCGGCGCCGTCGACGTCGCCTGGGCCGGCGGCCGGCTCACGGCCGAAATCGTCAATAACGCATCGTCATACGACGAGACGATCGACTTCGACCGCGTCGTCTTCCCCCTGATCGTCCGCCCCCCCGCCCCCGGCGACCTGTTCGCCCCGCTCGGCATGTCGGGCCGCCGCGTCCCCCTCCGCAACCTGCTCCGTGCCTGCCGCGTGCCGCCATCGCACCGCCGCGCGGTCCCCCTGCTTTGCGACCAATCCGGCATCCTCTGGGTCGTCCCCCACCGCATCGCCGACCGCGTCAAGACGACGGAGCGAACCACCCGCCGGCTGGGGTTGAGGTGGGAACAGAAAGCCTGAACAGTCGTCGAGCGGAACGGCCGCGCCAACGCCTTAAGCAATTAGGCGCACCGCTGTTAAGGATTGACGGGCAAAGCTCGCTACGGCGTAAACCGAGGCGAAGCGAAGCAAATCCCGTAACCGCCGAATGGACCTCCAATAAATCCGCCATCCTGGAAGGTCTTTACTGCAGACGCGACGGCCAAGGCGGGTGAATCGATGCGGAGCGGCGATGGACGAACGAGCGGAACGGTTGGCTCGCGGTGACCAGGAGGCGTTCGCCGAGCTGTACGACGCCTGCGCCGATCGGGTCCACCATTTTCTGGTCGTCCGGCTGGGGACGCGGGCCGACGCCGACGACGTGTTGCAGGAGACTTGTTCGGATCCGGCTTCTGGCCACCGCAGGTCTTCACGAACGACGTCATGATCCGCTTTCTGGATCTCTTCGATCACCACGTGCAGAGCACGTCGAGGCCCTACTCAGAGGCGGTTTCCCGGAAGTATTCGGACTCATCTCGCGGGTGCCTGCCGAATCCTTTGCGCCCTCTCGTCACGCTCCTCGACCCGTCACTGGTCAGCACCAGGCAGGCGGCCGAACGCAGCCGCGCGTTGTTCCGCTCGCTCCTCGTCCTCAACGCCATTCAAGCCCGCGAGGGCGGAGACGATCATGCACCGGACATCAACAACCTCGACCTGCCGGCGGAAGCGACGATCGATCCGTTCAACGGTGAGCCCTTGCACGTCAAGAAACCGCCGGACGGCTGGAAGGTCTATTCCGTCGGCAGCGACGGCCTGGACGACGGCGGCACGCTGGACGGCAAAACCGATTTCGGCTTTGGGCCGATCGAACGGCACGAATCGCCGAAGTAGCCTCTCCACCTCAAACAATCGTGCCAGCCCGGAGTACATTAAGTTGGGGGAGTCTCTCGACGCCCTTCGGTCTTTGTCAATTCGGACGTTAGTTGAGCGACAGAGAGCGCTTTTCCGCGCGATCGAAGCCAATCGGCCAGCGTCGATCAACCCGCTAGGTGAACGGCGTAACAGCCGACCTCCGGTCGGTCTTCGCGCGCGAACGGACCCAATCCGCCAGCGAACCGGCTGAGGGGCTGGGGCTGAACGCCCTGGAGACGGGTTGTGGCGTCCGCGCCTGGGGCGTCGCTTTGCACCTCCCCAGCCACCTGGAGACGCCCGCACCGACGGGGCGATGGAAAACCGCGCGATCGAAGCCAACCGAACTCAAACCTGCAACCTTCTGCAGTATCGAGACTTACGAACAGCACCGGATTCCTTCGCGGCGCGCGATCGAACCCAATTGTCAGAGCCGCGCTCGATCCGGGAGGTCCGAGGTCCGGCATGGGTGGCGCGGCTTCGGTTTCGGGTCCCGAGAGGGCGGGCCGAGGCTCGCTCGCACGGGCTCTTTTCGGCCGATCGAAGCCAATCGCGATCAACCCCGCAACATTTTGCAAATTCAGGCCTTAAGCGCGAAATCAGCTTCGATTGCGGCGCGCGATCGAACCCAATTTCCGGGCTCGGGCGTTCCGGTTGACGGTCGGGGCGGATTGGCTTACGATCCCGGCCTTGAACACGGCCAGGCCCGACGGATGGGGTCCTTCCACGTCTCGTGAGTGAGCGGCCGCATGTCTAAACCACCCCCCCAATCCCCACAACCACCGCAATCCGCCCACGCCGGTTCATCGCGGCCGGGGTGGCTGCTGCTGGCGGTCGAGGTCGGCTTATTTTTGCGGATCGTGGCGGCCGACGCGGTCGAGTGGTACGTCCAGCGGACCGGCCGGCCCGGGGTCTGCGTCTTCCCGGACGCCGACTACTACTGGAAGCTGGCCCAGACGATTCGCCAGGGCGAGCTTTACCAGATCGTCGAATGGGGCGACATCCCCCACTTCGCCCTCCGGACCCCCGGCTACCCGCTTTTTTTGGCCAGCTGCCAATTCATCGCCGGCGACCGTCCCATCGCCGCCCGGCTGGCGCAGGCGGTGCTAGGCGCCCTGACCGTCTGGCTGGTGCATCGGCTGACCCGGTCGGTGCTGGGGACGGAATCGAAGGGCCCGGCGATCGCCGCGGGGCTGACGGCGGTCCATCCGTACATGATCTTGATGTCGGCGGTGCTGCTCTCCGAGGCGGTCTTCGTCCCCTTGATGCTGGTCTCGCTGTGGGGGATGGCGGTGCTCTGGGATCGGGAGTCGGGCGGCCGGACGGCGATCGGGGCGGCCCTGGCGGTCGGGTGCGCCAGTGGGGCGGCGGTGCTGACGCGGCCGTCGTGGGTCCTGTTCGTCCCGGCGATGCTCGGCGCGTGGCTGGTCTGGCGGTGGTTCGCGGGACGGTCGATCGGCCCGGCGGTCCGGGGCGTCGTGATCGCGGCGGCCGGCTTCGCGGCGATGATGGGTCCCTGGTGGTATCGCAACGCGACGATCTACGGGCAGTTCGTCCCCACGGCCCTCTGGATGGGGGCGAGCCTCTACGACGGCCTCAACCCTAAAGCCAACGGGGCAAGCGACATGCGATTCCTGGCCGATCCCGACGTCTGGCCGATGGACGAGCGCGACCAGGACGCCGAGCTGACGCGGCGGGCGAAGGCGTTCGTCCGGGCCGAGCCCCGGCGGGCGGTGGAGCTGGCCCTGGTGAAGCTGGCGCGGTACTGGAGCCCCTGGCCCAACGCCGAGGGGGCCCGCTCGCCGCTGGCGACGGTCGCGAGCGCGGTCGTGATGATCCCGCTGCTCGGGCTGATCGCCTTCGGTCTGTGGACCCTGAGGGCCGATCCGCGGGCCTGGATCTTGCTGGCCGGGCCGATCCTTTATTTCAGCGGACTGCACATGATCTTCGCCAGCTCGATGCGGTACCGGACGCCCGGCGAGGTCCCGGCGATGGGCCTGGCGGCGGTCGGCCTGGTCCGGTGCGTCGGGATGGTCCGGCCGCCGCGCTTGACGGCAGTCGCATAATCATAAGATTCTTTACGAACGATTTCCGGGGCGTGAAGGCGGACGAGAAGGGGGAGGCGCGGCATGCGATTCGGTCGGCGCGTGTTGAAATTCCTGATCTGGAGCGTGATCCTGGGCGCTTCGCTCACGGCCGCCGCGACCTGGATCGCCTACGCGTTCGTCACCGACAGCGACACCGTGTCCCGGATCATCAAGCAAAAGCTGATCCCGTTCCTGCCCAACGCGATCGTCGACATCGGCAAGGTCGAGTCCCGGCTGCTCCACGGTAAGATGGTCGTCCGCAACGTCCACGTCCGACAGATGATCGACGGCCAGTCGTTCACGACGCTTGAGATCCCCTGGCTCCAGGTCCGCTTCGACGCCACCCAGCTCCTCAATGGGCGGCACGAAGTCACCGAGGTCTCCGTCAGCCACCCGACGCTGCGGCTCCGCCGCCGCAAGAGCGGGGTGTGGAACGTCCAGGACCTGCTGGCGAACCCCTGGCCGGTCACGGTCATCGAGAACCCGCCGCCGGTCGTCATCCTCAACGGCAAGATCGAACTCGTCGGCGATGAGGAAGAGGGCTCGGGTCCGCCGGCCGCCGTCGGCGACGCCCAGCCGAAAGCCCCGCGCGACGTCGCCTCGGCGATCCTCCGCGACGTCACGCTGAACGTGAAGGCTGTCAACGCCACGCAACTGCGGCTCGACGGATCGGCGAAAGGCGATATGTTCAGCCGGCTCTCGCTCGAAGGAACCATCGACGCGGTCGCCGGCGACGCCGACGTGAAGGGAGGGCTGTACGGCCTGACGCTCTCCGACACCGTGCGGCGACGGCTTCCCGCCGAGTTCGGCCCGTCGTTCGACGCGATGGCCCTCAAGAGCGGCGAGATCGACTTCGAGCTGAAGAAGCTGGCGTACCGACCCGGCGAGACGACCAAGCCCAAGCTCGACTACGACGTCCAGGCGCTGCTGCACAACGGGGTCTGCGAATGCCCCAAGCTGCCGTTCCCGATCAACCGCCTGTCGGCCAAGGTCGGCGTCAAGAACGGCGTCTTGACCATCGACTACGCCGAGGGGGGCAACGGCTCAACGACGGTTCGCGCCAAGGGGACGATGGGCGTCGGCGACCCCGAGACGGCCCCGCTCGACCTCCAGGTCGACGTCCTCGGCTTGGAGCTGGACCAGCGCGTCAAGGACCGGACCCCGCCGGAGTACCTGGAGCTGTGGGACGTCTTCAAACCCGAAGGGCGGGTCGACGCCCTGGTCGCCCTGCTTCGAAGGACGCCGGGGGGGCCGATCGGCGTGGGGGCGACTTTCCACTGCCGGGACGTCGCGGCGGTCTACCGTCACTTTCCCTACCCGCTCAAGAACCTCAACGGAACCCTGAAGCTCGAGAAGCGACAGCTCACGGTCGACCTCCAGGGCCCCGTCGGCGACAAGCCGGCGCGGATGACCGGGACGATCGACGACCCGGGTCCCGACGCCGTGGTGAAGCTCGACATCGAGGCCGAGTCGGTCCCCATCGACAAGGCCTTCCTCGGCGCCTTGCCCCCGGAGGTTCGCCCCTGGGTCGACCGGTTCAATCCCGCCGGCGCGGTCAAGGGGAAGGCCCACATCTTCCGCAAGCCGCTGGTCGGCCCCAACGTCAACCCCGAGGGTCAGATCGCCGTCGACGCCGTGCTCGACCTCAACGGGCGGTGCGAGATCACCTGGGACGAGCTGCCGTACACCGTGCGAAACCTCTCGGGCCGGCTCGAAATCCACCCCGACCTCTGGGTGTTCTCGAAGATGGTGGGGCGGAACGGCCAGGCGCTCATCACCGGCGCGGGGAGGATCGAGAAGCTGCCCGGCCCCGACCTGCCCAACGGCGATCCGCCGCTCAAGATCGACCTCGATATCGCCGCCGCCAACCTGCCGTTCAACGACGACCTCCGCAAGTCGCTGCAAGCGGCCTGGCAGAAGTCGTGGGCGATCATCAACCCGTCGGGCTCCAGCGACGTGACGGCCGAGGTCCACATCCAGCCTCACACCCCCGACAACACCCGGATCACCATCTCGCCCCGGCCCGAGTCGGGCATCCGGCTGGTCGTGCCCAAAACCGCCGAGCCAGGCGTCGAACCCGGCCAGAAAATCGAGCTGCGGATGGACAACGCGATGGGCCAGTTCGAGTTCGTCAACGGCAAGGTGGCGATGCGGGACGTCAACTTCCGCTTCCACGGCACCCCGGTCCAGTTCGCCGAGGGCCAGGTCGAAGTCAAGGACAGCGGCCAGTTCGACCTGGCCGTCAGCGACCTTTGGGTCCAGGGGATACGGCTCGATTCCGACCTCCGGCGGATCATGCCCTCTCTGATGGCCCAGTTCGCCCACCGACTCGACGACGGCCATCCGTTCACCGCCCGGGGCAACCTCCAGATCGGCTGGTCGGGCCGCCCCGACGACCTGGCCTTCTGCAGTTGGGACCACACGCACGTCTTCTTCATCAACAACTCGATCGAGGCGGGAATCCCGCTCAAGCACATCCAGGGCTCGCTCAAGGACGTCTCGGGCAAGTCCAACGGCGAGAAGCTCGAAGTCCACGGGATCATGGACCTTGGGAGCGTCAGCTTCGCCGGCCTCCAGATCACCCAGCTCGAAGGCCCGATCGACGTGCAGGGGGGCGTGGCGCGGCTCAAGAGCCTCCGCGGCAAGCTGCTCGGCGGCGAGCTGTTCGGCAGTGGCGAGATCACGCTCGACGACACCCCCCGCTACAAGACGTCGCTCAGCCTCACCGCAGCCGACCTCCAGGAGTACGCGCGCAGCCTCCCGGGCCGCCAGTCGTTCAGCGGCGTCGTCAACGCGGCGGTCGAATTCAACGGCCTGGGCTCCGACATCCGCAGCATGCAGGGCAATGGCAAAGGGAGCATCAGGGAGGGGGACATCGGCAAGCTTCCCGTCATGCTCCGGTTTTTCAGGGGGATCAACGAGACGCTCTCCCCCGGCGCCTCGCCGCGAGGCGGCGACAAGACGGCCCTGTTCGATTCGGCCGACCTGGAATTCCAGATCGTCAACGGGTTCACGACCTTTAACTCGATCAAGCTCACCGGCCCCGCGTTCAGCCTCCAGGGCAAGGGGACCCGCGACCCGCTCGACAACCTCGACCTCCGGCTCGAACCGGTCTACGGCCGCGGCCGGTTCGAAGTCCCCATCTTCACCGATTTGCTCCGCGGAGCCACCGGCCAGCTCATGAGCGTCCACATCAAGGGGACCCTCACCCAGCCCCAGCCCAGCGTCAAGCTCGCCCCCGGCCCCCAGCTCCCGCGGCTGGGCGACCGTCGCAACCGCGATTGACGGCGGAATTCCGCCCCGAATCGCGGCGGTCGGCCGCTTTCCCTTCACGACCGACGCGGTATCGTAGTACCCTCTCAAACAGGAGGAACCTCGAATGATGATGCACCCGATCCGTTACGCGATCGTCGTCGGCCTGAGCCTGCTGGGGACCGTAGCCGCCGAAGAGCCGGCCAAGGTCAAGCCCTACTCGATCGTCACCCCCAAGCGCGAGGCGATCGAGGCGACCGGGATCAACACCCATGGTCAGATCGTCGGCTTCCAGTGGATGCCCGAGAACGGCAACCCCGACATCCTTTACGAAGCGCCGATCTACGCCAGGGGGACGGAGATCACCCCCCTGCCGCTCCTGAAAGGCTATACGGCGAACTTCCCGGCCGCGCTCAGCGACGACGGCGTGGTCGTCGGCCGCGTCAGCAAGCCCGCGCCGCCCAACGTGTTCGTCAACCTCCGCAACCAGGCGTACGTCTGGGACCGGCAAAGGGGAATCCGGGGCCTTGGCGCGCCCGAGGGCGACACCGCCTCGTTCGCGACCGGGATCAGCCGCGACGGCCGCCGGATCAGCGGCCTTTCGGTCGGCAACTACCGCCTCCGCGGCTGCCTGTGGGAGCGCGTCGGCGAGGGCGAAGGCGAGAGCTGGAAGACCGTGATCGTCCCCGACGCCGACGCTCTGGGCTCGAACGTCCTGGCGATCAGCGACGACGGCAAGCGGCTCGCGGCCGTCCAGAAGGGGCTTCCGACCCTCTGGACCGAGACCGCCCCGGGCGTCTGGAGGCACGAGACGCTCTCGGACGAGCCCAATGGGCTGATCCCTCGCGGCGTCAACAACGCGGGCATGGTCGTCGGCCGTCGCGAAGACCCCCAGGGCCGCACCCACGCCGTCGTCTGGACCCCCGAGGAGGGCGTGAAGCAGCTCCACAAACCCCAGGGCTATGAGCACTCGATGGCCAACGCCGTGAACAACGCGGGCGTCGTCGTCGGCCAGATCGACGGCCCACACGGCTCGAAGGTCGGCCCCAACGCGTTCGTCTACGAAGCGGGCCGGCTCCGCATCCTGGACGAAGGCGGACCGTACTTCGTCTCCGCCACCGCCATCAACGACGCCGGTCAAATCGCCGGCGTCTTCGAAAAAGAAGAAGAGGAAGCCACGAAGCCTGAAAAGACGCCGTGACGAGGGCCCAGGTCGAATTCGCGTACTAGGATCGTTGAGATCAACGCCTCAACGATCCTTCTCGCGAACAGGGCCGACCTCGATGACCATGCCCTCCCCCTCCCACCCCCGGTTCTCGACCGGAGCGTTCCCGCTCGCGGCGACGCTGCTGGCGACGGCTGGGGTTTTCTGCGGCGTGTCGATACCCGGCGTCGACTGGCAGGCCAGAGCGCAAGCTCAGCCGGCCGCCTCGAGTGGAAGTTACGGCGTCGAGTTCCGCCATCCGATCCCGGACCTGATCGACGACCTGCTGTCGACCGAGCGCGGCGACCCGCGGCTGGAGGCGTCGATCCCGCATTCCGAGTGGTATTCGAAGGGCGTGGAGAGGCGGTTTCACGGCTGGGGTCCGGAGCCGAGGACGTATCCTCCCCTTCCCGGCCTCGACCGCCGGTCGGTCGACTGGAAGCGCGAGCGCGTGATCGCCGAGGCGATCCGGTTCCTCGGCTACGCTTATCAGCACCATCACCTGCCCGACTGGAACCCACCCGCGAGCTGGCCCTGGACTCACACCTGCGCCGGCGGCAATGGCAAGGGCTTCGATTGCAGCAACTTCACGAGCTTCGTCTACAACCAGGGCTTCGGCATCCACCTGAACAGCGACGTCGGTCGCCAGGCGACGCTCGAACACGCGCTGGAAGGGAATCACGGCAGGGAGATCCGCGTCCATCGCGTCGAACTTCCCGAGAGCTACGACGAGCGGATCAAGACCTTGCGGACCGGGGATCTCGTATACATCCGCCACGAGCGCGACCCGCACGTCAGCCACGTCGTGATCTGGGTCGGACCGATCGGCCGATCGCCGTCGGGCGTTCCGCTGGTGATCGACAGCCACGGCGGCGGCGTGAACGACGACGACGGCCGGCCGATCCCCTGCGGCGTCCAGCTTCGGCCGTATCGCAAATCGTCCTGGTACAACCGTCGCGCCAGCCATGCGCACCGTCTCTTCGAGGAAAGGCCGTGACCGCGACGAAGACTCACGCCCCCGGGGCCGGCTCCAGCGCGTCGCGGCCGAAGCAGACGATGGTGAGGTCGTCGAGCTGGGAACGCCCAATCATATGATCGCGGACGATCGCGAGGATCGCCTCGCCGACTTCCGCGGCGCCCCCGGTGGTCTGGCCGACCAGCGCCTTGAGTCGAGCCACGCCGAACGACTGGTTGCGGAGGTTCACCGCGTCGCTGACGCCGTCGGAGAACAGGACGACGACGTCGCCGGGCGCGAGGTCGAAGCCGGCCGACTCGTAGGAGGCGTCGCGGACCACGCCCAGCGGGGGTCCCGCGCCGGGGCATTCGAGTTCCTCCACGCGGCCGGCGGCGCGTCGGACCAGTGGGCTGGGATGGCCGGAGTTGGCGACCTTCAGCCGGTGCGCGCGGGGGTCGATCTCGGCGAGCACCATCGTCACGAACCGATTCTGAAGGCCCGATTCATAGTAGTGCCGGTTGACCTGAGCCAGGACGTCGGTCGGCGCGTAGCCGGCCCGGACGAGCAGCCGCGCCTCCGGGCAGATCCGGGCCATGAGGATCGCCGCGGGCATGCCGTGCCCGGCGACGTCGCCCAGCGTCACGCACCAGCGGACGCCGTCCGCATCGCGATCGGGGTCGGTGACGTGGACGCGGCCGGGGTCCGAGTCGCCCGGTTCGAAATCCTCGACGGCGATATAGTCGTAGAGGTCGCCGCCGACCTCCTGCGCCGGGCGGTAGCACTCCCAGAACGTGTAGCCCGGGATCGTGGGACGACTCCTGGGCAGGAGGGCGAGCTGGATCTCCCGCGCGGCCGCCCACGAGGCCTGCTCCATGACGAGCCGGTCGTTCTCGATCGCCGCGCCGATCGGCACCGCCAGGGCCGCGAGCAGGTCGAGGTCTTCGTCGCGGAAGCCCGAGCGAAGGGTGACGCTGTCGATCTGGATCATGCCGATCGGCTGGCCGTCGCGCCCCCGCAGCGGCGCGCACAACGCGGTGCGGATCGACGCGGCCACGCTCTCCTGGTCCTTGAACCGCTCGTCGAACAGGACGTCCTTGATCAACAAGGCCTTGCCGCCTCGGAGGACCTCGTGAACGATCGTCCGGCTCAGGACCGGCGGGTTGGCCGGCCCCTTGGCGCAGCGGAACGCGCGCAACGGCAGCGAACCGTCGGGCTCGGCCGTCGCCACGAACCCGCGATCCGCGAGCGGGAAGACCAGCATCAAGCCGTCGAGCGCGCGCGCCAGCCGCTCGTCGAGATCCGACGCGCCGCCCAGCGCGCGGACGACGTCGAGCACCGCCCGAAGCGCCTCGGCCGGCTGCGCCGAACGCTGGACCAACTGTTCGGAGCTGAGGTCGTCGAGCGACCCCAGGACCGTCGACCGGCTCGGCTCGCCCGGCCCGCCGACCCGCGCGGTCGGCTCATGGAAGACGAAATCGTAGTCGACGATCCGGATGCACGTCCCCTCGCGAACGCAGGCCGGCTCGAACGGCTTGAGTTTGACGCCGTCGACGAGCGTCGCGTTCTTGCTCATCAGGTCGACGACCCGGTAACTGCCGTCGAACCGCCGCTCGATCCGGGCGTGGTACAGCGAGACCTTGGGATGGTCGAGCGTGACCCCCACCCGGGGATGCCGGCCGATGTGCAGGTCGGTCCCGCGAAGCTCGATCACCCGCTCGGTCCGGCCGTGCCGGATCATCTCCAGCGTCGCGCCGACGCTCTCCGAAAAGACCATGATGCCGGCTCCCCGACCCTCGACCACGCGCCGGCCGCTCGCGCGCAACCTCACCCCCACATCCTACGCACCACCCGCCGTCATCTTAACAGTTTGTTCGACATTGCGAACGCTCATGACGAGAGATGCTCGCGAGATCGCGCAAGGGGAATGCTAATCCGTTCCTGTCGCTGGAGACGTCAATACCACGATGTGCGACCACCCGGGCTCACGAACGTACCCGGAAGCAAGCGCCTGATTCAGAAACACGTCGCTGTTCAACTCTAAAACTACCAGGCCGAAGTGACGTCTTTCGAACACCCCCGCCAGGCCGCCGTCGCTCAACACGCCTCGTTGAGTCGCCGGTTCCTGGAAGTACGGATAATCGTCGTAGACGTACGCCGGAAACGGCAACCCCCACGCCAGGCCCCAGAGCCCCGGTTGACAGAACGTCGGTCGACTCTCGCGCCTGATCCGATCACGCGCTCGCTCCAATTCGGCCGTTTTTTCGGGGCCGATTTCCAGGCGGACCACGCCGAACCGATCGGGCTGGATGAGTCTTCCGGCATCGACCAGCGACGAGAACAACGCGGCGAGGCCGACAAACGCGACCCCGAACAGGACGAAGCGAGGACGAGGGATGAAGGCCCCCCTGGCGATGAAACTCGCCTGAATCACCGCCAAGAACCCGACGACGGTCCAAAACTCAAAGTAGTAGTTGACCTCACTGCCGCCGCGGCAGCACGTAATCAAGCTGCCAACCAACGTCACCCACCAGCATGTTCTGAGGGTGGTCGCCTCGTCGGTTCGCAACCAGGGGATTCTCGACAGCATCGGCAGCGCCATGACGGCGGCGGCGAGAGGAAAGGCTCCCTTGAGAGGGATTCGAACAAGGAAACTCGACAGATTTTGAATATGGAAGGGGGAAAACGAGGTCGCGACGAAGGCGTTGTAGCGATACCAAGGCCCTAAACCGATCACGAACGCGATCACGGTAAGGGCGACCGGGATCGGCAAAACGAAAGCCTGAAGGTAGCGCTTCCTGAGAACCAGAGAAAGCTCGATCGCAAGAAAAAGGAAGACGGCGGACTGCTTGAACGACCAGGCCGCGGCGAAACACACGCCCGCCAGGAGGACCGGCCGCAGCTCGCGACCCGATCCGCGCAAGAGCATCAGCGACACCGCCGAGGCGCAAAGCGCAACCGCGCCGACGTCCGGCCGGACGCTCAGGATCCACCATCCGGGCAGCGTACCAAACCAGACGCAGGCGGCCGCCGCCACCATGGCCAATTTCACGAAACGCGCGTCGGCGACGGCGTCGGGAGAGCATCTGGCGAAGCTGGAAAAACCATACCTGACGGTGCTGCAAAACCCGATAACCGCAAACCCCAGCGTAATCAGGCGCATCGCGATTGCGGCGTCGCAAAAATTCGCGCTGAAAACCCAACTTATCGCCGCGTACACATAATAAAACCCAGCGTTATAAAGAGTGCTCGTATAGTGCGGGCCAATTAATGGATTCCCATAAAGCATCAAGCCGCGATGTATTTTTGAAATATTGTAAATCGATATCGGCTCGCCTCCAGTCGTCGAGAGAAGGCAAGCGGCCGGTTCAAAAAGCGACAGCAATCGGACGACCAAAACAGCGATTGATAGGACCATCGCGGCGACAACGGCGACCAAGCTGATCACCGCAAGCCGCGTCGGATCAAACTTCTTTTGCGCATCCATGCCGTTTTCCACCGGGCAAGACGTGTAACGAGGCGAGTGAGCCAGCAACGACTCGGTGGTGCTGATATTCCGGCTCGAAGCAACGGAGACCGGATGCGGCGACAGGATCACCGAGTCAACACAAGGCGGTAGGCGGAAGGCGAATCCTTGAGACCATTAACAAGATTGCCATCAGTAGGCGATGCACGGATTCGTCGGGCGCAGGCTAACAGAAGAAGCCTCGATTCGCAAGGTCGCATTGGGAGGCCGACCGCGGGACGACCCGGAGCCCCATTGTCATGTGGTCGGGTGTTCCCATGACATCACGATGGTTTGTATTCCGAGGGGAGAGGAGAACCCCGCCTCAGCCTCCTTCGCCGAGGAGGAACTTGCGGAGGAACAGGACCTCGACGGCCTGGAGGTAGTCCTGGTTGACCTTCTTGGCGAAGCCGTGGCCTTCGTTCCGGCCGACGACGTACCAGACGGGGACCTCGTTCTTCTTGACCGCCGCGACGACTTGCTCGGATTCGGAGAGCGGAACGCGAGGGTCGTTGCGGCCCTGGACGACCAGGATCGGCGTCCGGATCTTGGCGACGTGCGCCAGCGGCGAGATGTGTTCGAGGAATTCGCGGATCTTCGGGTCGCGCTCGTCGCCGTACTCGGCGCGGCGGAGGTCGCGGCGGTAGTCCTGGGTGTTCTTGAGGAACGTGACGAAGTTCGAGATCCCAACCACGTCGATCCCCGCCTTGATCCGGTCGTTGTAAGTCGTCTGGACGGCCAGCGACATGAAGCCGCCGTACGAGCCGCCGGAGACCGCCACGCGGTTCTTGTCGAGGTAGGGCTGGGCGGCGATCCAGTCGAGCAGCGCGCCGATATCCTTGACGGCGTCCTCGCGCAGCACCCCGTCGTCGAGCTTCAGGTAGCTCTTGCCATAGCCGGCCGACCCTCGGACGTTGGGCATGATCACCACGATGCCCAGCTCGTTGACCAGGTAGTTGAGCCGTCCCAGGAAGCCCGGCCGGTACTGCGCCTCGGGGCCGCCGTGGATCTGGATCAAGACCGGGCGGGGGGCGTCGGACCGGCCGGCGGGGCGATAGACGAACGCCGGGATCTTCTTGCCGTCGAACGTCGGGTAGCGGATCAGCTCGGGCTCGACGAACGCCGAGACGTCGAGGCCGCCGGTCTCGCTCTCGGTCCAGCGTTCGAGCGGGCTGACGTTCATCAAGGGGTCCGACTTGTCGAGGTCCATCGAGAAGACGTCCGACGAGGCCTGCGCCGAGCTGAGCGTGAAGCCGATCTCATGCGAATCGGCGCGGAACTCGACGCCCGAGATCTGACCCGCCGGCGGCTTGTGGACGTCCCGCTGCTGGCCGGTGGCGGCGAGGTAGACGCGGAGGCCGCTCAGGCCGTCCTCGTTGAAGACGACGGCGACCAGCGTGCCGTCGTCGGAGAGGTCGTAACCCTCGACGTCCCAGGGGACGTCGGCCGTCAGCCAGGTCTCGGCGGCGGTCGACAGGTCGTACCGGGCCAACCGACGGAACTCGCTCCCCTTGTCGGACGTGTAGTAGATCGACCGGCCGTCCTTGGACCACCGGGCGTCGCCGGCGGCGACCGGGGGCTCCTTGGGATCGGTCCTCCGGGGCGTGATCGTCCGGACCTGGCTGGTCGCCACGTCGATGACATGCAGATACGATTCGGCGATCGAGAGGTATTCCTCGGCGACCAGGCCGCGACCGTCTGGCGACCAATCGGCCACGTTCCACTGGCCGGCGACCTCCTTGAAAATCCGGTGGAAGTTCGGGTCGGCCGGCGCGGCGAGGTGAAGGTCCATGTCGCGGCCGTTGCGGGCGTTGCTGCTCCAGGCCAGCAGCTCGCCCGACGGCGACCAGCTCGGCGACGTGTTCCGGCTCTTGCCGTCGGTCAGCCGTCGCGGCTCGCCGCCGGTCCGATCCTGGAGGAAGAGCTGGTAGTTCTCGGCCCCCCCCTCGTCGGCCATGAACAGGAACTGGTCGTGCTTGGGCCGGGGCTTCGCCTCCAGCACGCGCTCGGCCGAGAAGGTGAGCTGCCGCCGCGTCGCGCCAGGGCGGGCGACGTGGTGGATCTGCGGCGTGTCGGCGAACCGGGTGGCGACGTAAACGGCCCGGGGCTTGGTGTCGTCCCACCCCTGGAAACTCGCCGAGCGGATGTTCTGATACCGATTGAGCGCGGCGGAGAGCGATGCGGGGATCGCCGGCGCGCCCTCGGCTCGAATGCTGTCGGGGACGGCGGTCGTCTGCCCCGAAGCGGGGTCCGAAACGAACTGGAGGACGGCCAGGCTCAGGCAAAAGAGCGTGCGACGCATGGACGAAGGCTCCCGGAACGAATGCGACGTAATGGGTCGATCGTTCAAGGAGCGTAAACGAATTCGTTCGCGTTATACAGGGCCCGGCAGAAGCTGGGCGTCCCCCGGGCGCGGATCAGGGCCGCGGCGGCCGCGCGCTCGGCGGGGGCAGGCGGCCGTCCCAGGGCGAGCGCGAAGCCGCGGTCGACCTGGCGTTCGGGGTCGGCGCCGACCTCGTCGGCGAGCCGCTGGGCGAACAGCCCAGACTGCTGGATGATGAAGCCGCTGTTGAGCAGGTCGAGCGCCTGCAGGGCGGTGGTCGAGATGTTGCGGCGAGGGGCGACCAGGGCCGCGTCGGGGCAGTCGAACGAGCCGAACGTGGGATCTTGCTGGCTCCTCGGCTTGAACTGGTAGATCATCCGCCGGAAGGCGTCGGGGCCCAGCTCGCCGCGCGGCTTGTAGATCGCCACGTAGTTGGTGTTCTTCTCCCAGATGTTGTAGCCGGGGCCCCCCATCTCCGGGTCGAGCTTGCCGGCGACGGCGAGGATCGAATCGCGGACGGCCTCGGCTTCGAGCCGTCGCGGCGACATCCGCCACACCAGCCGGTTCTCGCGATCGACGGCCTGCGCGCCGGCGTCGCCCCGGCTCGACTGGCGGTAGGCGGCCGAGAGCACGATCAGCCGGTGCAGCGGCTTGAGCCGCCAGCCTCCGGCGATGTACCGGGCGGCCAGCCAGTCGAGCAGCTCGGGATGCGAGGGCGCGGCGCCGTTGAACCCGAAGTCGCTGGGCGTGGCGACGATTCCCCGGCCGAAGTGGTAATGCCAGACCCGGTTGACCATCACCCGCGCCGGCAGGGGATTCGCCGGGTCGCCGATCCAGCGGGCCAGGGCCAGCCGTCGTTCGCCCTCGGGGGCGTCGGGAGAGAGGTTGAGCGCGGGCTCCACGGCGGCGACCGCCGACGGCGAAACCTGCGCCCCCGGCTGCATCGGGTCGCCGCGGCGCAGCAGGTGGGTCGTCGCCGGCTGCGTGAACGTCCCAACGTACATCGAGACGGTCGGCCCAAGCTGGTCGAGCTTGGCCTTCAACTCGGCCCGCCGCTTTTGCAGTTCGGCGCGGCGGGCCGCCGCCTCGGACGTGAGGCCCGAATCGGCCGCGGCGGCGGGCGGAGCGTCGGCCTTGTACGCCGCGCGATCGAGCGACGAGGCGACCACCCGCCACGCGCCGGGCTCGTCGGCGGCCTCGATCACGTACTGGCTCGCCAGGCGGTCGCGGTAGGCTTCCTCGCGATCGCGGCCCCAGACCACGCGGTCGATCAACGCAGGCTCGGGCCAGGCGATCGTCACGACCCCCTTGCCCGGAGCGTGCGAGATCCAGCTCCGGCCGTTGCCAAGCTTGCCGTCGTTCAGGTGCTCGATCTTGTGGATCGCCGAGCCGGGGTATTCCGACGAGGCCGTCGCCTTACCGCCAGCCGAGGCCAGAGCCACGTTCCGGGGCGAAGACTCGGCGGTGTAGACCTCGAACTCGTCGATGCAGGGCTCGATCGGGTCGGCGGTCGCCAGGATCGTCATCCGGACCATCCGGGCCTTGATCGGGGCGAACCGCTCGACGTTGCGGCGCGGGTTGACCATCGGCCGGGCGGGGGAGTCAGCGTCGAGCCGGGCGACGGGCTCGAACTCATCGAGCCCCTGATCGACCCGCGCCAGCTCGGCCGCAACGGACGTCGCCTTCTCGCGGCGCGCCTCGGCATCGGCCGCCTCGACGGCCCGCGACGCGTGGTTGACACCGGCGAAAACCGCCTGAAAGCCGTAATAGTCCTTCTGCAAGATCGGGTCGAACTTGTGGTCGTGGCAGCGGGCGCAGTTGATCGTCAGGCCGAGGAACGCCGTGCCGGTCGCCGTGACCACGTCGTCGAGATCGTCGACGCGCTGTTGACGCATGCCTTCGATCGTCGCGTTGCCCACGATGTCGTGCGTGCCGCCGACCAGGAACCCCGTGGCCGCCTGCGACAGCCAGTCCTTGCTCGCGCCGCCCGACGCCACGTCGGCCGCGAGTTGCTCGACGACGAACTGCGGGAACGGCGTGTCGCGGTTGAACGCCCGGATCACGTAATCGCGGTAGGGCCAGGCGTTGAACCGAGGCATGTTGGTCTCGTAGCCCTCGCTCTCGCCGAACCGGACGACGTCCAGCCAGTGCCGCCCCCACCGCTCGCCGTATTGCGGACTGGCGAGCAGCCGGTCGACCAGCGTCTCATAAGCCAGCGGATCGGCGTCGGCGACGAACCGCGCGACCTCCTCGGGCGAAGGCGGCAGGCCGATCAGGTCGAACGACAGGCGACGGATGAGGGCCGAACGATCGGCCTCGGGCGCCGGCGTCAGCTTGTTCTCGCGGAGCTTCGCCAGGATGAAGGCGTCGACCGGCGTGCGGACCCAGCGCGTCGCCTCGGCGTCGAGCGCCGGGGGCGAGGCGTCCTTGATCGGCCGCAGCGACCACCAGTCGGCCCCCGCCCGGGGCGGCGAGACCGGCTCGCGCGGGTACGGCGCACCGGCCTTCACCCAGGCGCGCAGGGCTTCGACCTGCTCGGGCTTGAGCGGGCTCTTGGGGGGCATCTCGCCCGCCGCCACTTTCTCGATCAGCAGGCTCTCGTCGAGGTTCCCCGGCACGATCGCCGGCCCGTTCTCGCCCCCCTTCAGGGCCGGGGCGCGACGGCTCAGGTCGAGTTCGCCCTTCTTGTGGTCGCCGCCGTGGCAACGGACACACGAGTTCGCGAGGATCGCCTCGACCTGCCCAGTGAACAGGCTCTCGCCAGACGCCGGCGCTTCGCCCGCCTCGGCCGACGACGAACCGAACAGCCCCACGATCGCCAGAACGATCCATGTTCGCATGACGAAAACCTCCGACAGCCGACGACGATCCGCGATCAAGCGACGTCCGAGACGTTGAACAATTCTCTAATCCTAGAGAGTCGGGCTCGGAAATGCAGCAGCGCGACGCCGGAAACGATCATCGACCGTCTTTATCGACTGGGGGGATCACGAATCTCGCCCTCCCATGAACGGCTGCCATTCGGTCCCATGGCGGACGGCGTCGAAGCTCGTGATCGGTTTCTCGTGTTTCTCGATGACGACGGCGTAAGGGTAATGGTGGATCGAGTGGATCCACGATTGGAACGGCGTCGCCACCGAGCGGATATCGCCCTTCTTCGGCGGGACGGGGGTGTTCCGAAAGGCGTTGAGGGCGTCGTCGAGGCCGGAGACGAACGACGAGAAGTCGTTGTAGAGATGGTGGACGTCTTCGCAAATGAAGACCCCGCCGGGTTTCATTCGGGGCAGAACCTGCTCAAGCGTCACCATCTGCTGCTCAGGCGTATGGCCGCCGTCGTCGATCAGGACGTCGATAGGGGGCGAGTCGGCCAGGATGCGCCTCCAGAACGACGGGTCGCCCTGGTCGCCGATGACGATCTTGGTGTGCTCGTTTTCATACGCCTTGCAAACCGGCTCGATGTCCACCCCAGTGATCCGCGCTCCGGCACCGAAGTACGACCGCCACATCCCCAGGCTGCCGCCGCTGTAAACCCCGATCTCCATGACGTGAACGTCCTTGCCGACGAACTTGGCCAGGTGACGGTGGTACATCTCGAAGTAGTGGAGCCACTTGAAGACGCCAGGCCCCTTCTCGTGCGCGTTGAAGTAATCCATCAACGGGTTCGACGGATAGACCTCCTCGCCGGGCGCGGGCTTTTCGTTGGCGTCCCCATCGCCGGCCGTCGACCGCTCGTGCGCGAAGAAGATGCCCCTGAGGAACGCGGGCACGCGGTTCTGGCTCGCCAGAGTGGTGCGAGGATGACGGACGAATTCCTTGAACATCTGCGTCAGAGAGGCGCCGGTTCGCTTGATGACCACGCATCGTCTCCGGTCGGGGCGGCGAGGATCGGCCGGCGGCTCAACATGAGTCGCGTCGTCTTCTCAAAACCATCAGCTCGCGTGCTCGCAATCGAACGATACGGCATCCCATCAAGCGAAAGCAACGCATTCTCGCCGTTGATGCACTTTTCCAACGCGACCACGATTCATTATGACGCTTTAGATCTCGTCACGGCGTTTTTGTTCGAGACGACCTAGATTCTCGTCAAGCCAGCCGTTGACGCTGTCGGTGGTGGGGAACCGGGCGATCAGGGCGGCCAACATGACCCCCGCCACGCCCAGGGCCAGATAATGGTGTTCCATCATGAAGGCCAGGCTTGCGAAGAAAGCGGGGCCTTCGGCCAGAGCGGACCCGATGATGAGTTGAGTCTGAAACAGCGGCATGAGTTGCGCGGCCTCGACAGCGGGATCGACCTGTTTCGATCCCGGCTTGGTCGTCGGCGACGCGCCCGACTTGGCGAGCCCACGAAGACCGCCGTCGACCACCAGCTTCGGCACGAAGAACGACGCGGCCAGACAGACGGCGCCCATGACCGTCGCCATGAGCGTCATGATGGGGACGCCCAAAAGCTCCTGGTTCCCCCCCGGCGGCTTCGCGATCTCTCCGATGAAGAAGACGAGCGCCAGGAACACGATCACGCCCATGGTCATCGCACCGACGATGATCTGCGAGGTCCGGGTCACCTTTTGAACCGCTTCGGGATCGTTCGCGATCGACATGGGACGGTTCCTGATGGAAGGGTAAGGGCGTCGTATTGCTCTTATTTCATGCCAGCAGATCGCGGATCACCCGGCCGTGGACGTCGGTGAGGCGGCGGTCGATACCGTTGTTGCGGACGGTCAGCCGCGTGTGGTCGACGCCCAGCAAATGGAGGATCGTGGCGTGGAGGTCGTAGACTTCGGTCGGATTCGCGCGGTCGGCGGGTTTGTAGCCGAAATCGTCGCTCGGGCCGTGGCAGACGCCCCCCTTGACCCCGCCGCCGGCCATCCAGCTCGTGAAGCAGTACGGGTTGTGGTCGCGCCCCTTGCCCCCCTGGCTCGACGGCATCCGGCCGAACTCGGTGGTCCAGAGGACGATCGTGTCGTCGAGCAGCCCAGTGCGCTTGAGGTCCTGGATCAACGCCGACGCCCCCCGCGCCATGCCCAGCGCGAGCGGGCCGTGGTCTTGCTCGACGTTCTCGTGCGAGTCCCAGTTGCGGCGGGGGAAGCCGTTGTCGTTGCCGCTCCAGATCTGGACGAACCGCACCCCGCGCTCGAGCAACCGGCGGGCGGCCAGGCACTTGCGGGCGAACACGTCGGTCTCTTCGAGGTCGTTGATCTTCTTGTCGAACGTCGTCTTGCCGTGGTCGAGGCCGTAAAGCTTCAACACCTCGCGAGGCTCGCGCGAGAAGTCGAGCGCCTCGGGCGCGGCGAGCTGCATCTTGGCGGCCAGCTCGTAGCTCTGGATGCGGCCTTCAAGCCGGTCGTCGCCCGGCCGTCCGGCGGCGTGGCCGCGATTGAGCCGGTTGAGCAATGCCACGCCCGCGTCGTCCCCCGCGCGGCTGGCGAAGGCCACGCGTTCGTCGGGGAACAGGTCGGCGATCGGCGTCTTCGACCCGGGGTAGATCACGGTCCCCTGATGCTGCGACGGCAAAAACGCCGAGTCCCAGTTCTTGGTGCCGTTCGAGGCCAGGCCGCGATGGTCGGGGAGCACGACGAACGCCGGCAGGTCGTCGCTCATCCGTCCCAGCCCGTACGACACCCAGCTTCCCATCGACGGGAACCCGGGGCGGTTGAAGCCGGTCGTCTGCAACAGCGTCCCCTGGCTGTGGACCCCCGTCTTGCCGACCATGTCGTGGATGAACGCGATGTCGTCGACGACCGCGCCCAGCGGCGCGGCGACGTCGCTGAGCATCTTGCCGGACGCGCCGTAGGCTTTGAAGTCCCAGACCGGCCGGAGCCACGGGCCGAGGCCGTTCTGGAACGCCTCGACGTGCTCGCCGAAGCTCGACGGCTTGCCGTGCTGCTTGATCAACTCGGGCTTATAGTCGAACAGATCGATGTGACTGGCGCCGCCGGCCATGAACAGCTGGACCACCCGCTTCGCCTTGGGCGCATGATGCAGGCCGCCGTCGGGCCGAACCCGAGCGGCGGTTCCGCCCTCGGCCGCCAGCAGGCCGTCGGCGCCGAGCAGGGTCGCCAGGGCGATCCCCCCCAGTCCTCCCCCGCTCCCCCAGAGGAAATCGCGACGGTTCATGATGGAAACCCTCATCCGGCGAACATGAACTCATTCAAGACGCATGATCGCCCGCGCGAAATGCTGGCCGTTGAACTCTTCTCCGATACTAAGAGATCTCCCTCGGTGACGCAGCAGCGCAGCGTCTGAATTCCGCCGCGGGACGTCGCGGCGGCGCGAGGGATCTGGCGTTGAGACTCTTACGGCGCGACGCCGGCGGGATGGGAGCAAGACGAAAAACGAGGATGGAGGAGCTTCAAGAGTCCTCCATCCTCGCAAGAGTCGACTGAAGAAGGGGGCCGAACGTCAATACTGGTCAGCGCTGATGACTTCGCCGCCGTTGCGGGTCGAGAGCGCCTGGAAGACGCCATAATTCTGACCGTTGAGGCTGTAGTTCGGATTCGAGTACGTGATCGCCCGGGGGTTCCAGGAGTTCACGGTGTCTTTGATGAAGCGGACCGAGCCGTCGCAGAACGCGGCGTTGATGCCGCCGGGGTGGAGGCTGGTGGCGACGGGGGTGAAGTTTCGGTCGTTGGGCCGGGGGAACATGTAGGTCCCCGGCCAGAGACCTCCCTTGGAGGTCGGCTCGGACTCGTTGTAGTTCTTGAAGTAGTTCGGCGGGAAGAGGGTGGCGATCGTCGTATCGCCGTAGTCGCCGGACGTCCACCAGTTGGGGCCGTTGGGGTTGTTGTCGGGGGTCGTCTCGGAGGCCTTCGTGAACGAATGCTCCATGTAAAGGATCGTGTTGCTCGTGCCGTCGGTGACGCCGGAAATGCTGACCGGCGGCACGCTCGGCCGACCGTCGCCGGCGACGCCGCCGATGTAGGAGAAAATCCCTTGCATCTGCGCCATGCGGTTGGGATCGCCGGCGTTCTTCGCGTAGTAGATCAACGGGCCGAGGTTGCCCGCATAGCTGCTGTAGCAGACGGGGATGACCGTGTCGTCCCAGCCGGTCTGATCATTGGAGCGGTAGCCGACGATCTTGCCGTCGCTCGGGCACCAGAGCGTCGCGAGCCCGATGCCGTTCACCGTGGCGTTCGGCGAAAGCATGATCATGAGGCTCGAATTGAACGAGTTGTACGCGTTGCCAGCCTCCATGAACTGGGAGATCCCCACGAACGGGCCGAAGTTCTGCCGAATGGTGCTGCCGTCGTAGTCGCGGCCGCGGTGGTCGCCCATCGGGAAGGTGCCGTTGGCGTCCATGTAATTGTGCGTGGCCAAGGCAAGCTGCTTGAGGTTGTTCGTGCACTGGATCCGCCGGGCGGCTTCACGAGCGGACTGCACGGCCGGCAGCAGAAGCGCGATCAAGACCGCGATGATCGCGATCACCACCAACAATTCGATCAATGTGAACGCGCGGATGTCACGTCGAATGCGTCGAGCCTGCGAAATCACGTCGAGTCTCCGAAACAGAGTTCGTGGCCTAGACGCCCGAAAAGCGAAACAGCCGCGAATCGTCCGACTTGCGACGGAACGTCGAATCGCGACCGAGATCCGGGCGAGGACGAGAGACGAGCGGCGGCGCTCGTCTCACAAAATTGGAAAGTTTCGGGCGGCGGGAGGGGCGCGTCCGGCCGCCTTCGATTCCCGGCGACCCGCGCAGGGACCGGCGGGAAGGAAGCGGCCGGGATCGAACGCGGAGGATCAGCCTGGCGGCTCATTCGCCCTTGGGAAGTTGACCGCGCTCTTCACGGATTTTCTTCTTGTAGGCCAACATTTCCTTGTAGTCCATCTCGTGCATCTTCGCGCGTTCCTGCTTGGTGTACTCGATCTTGGGCGCGGAGGCGGAGGCGTCGACCGCCCCCGGCGTGGACTCGGCGGAGGGCCCGCAACCCACCGCGAGAAACGGCGTGGGGATCGTGAGGACGAAAAGCAGGGGGAATAGGACGGCGCGGGGCGAAACGGTGCGATCGGCGGCAATCATCGAATCGGCGTACCTCCTGGGACTCATGCGGCGAGGGTCTGTCGATCATCGATGATCGACCCAAAAGACGACTCGCGAATCGACGGTGATTCGCATGCGGTCGCAAGGAAGCGACCAACGCCCTCGGCGCCTCGGTGGGCATCATAGGAGTCGAATGTGATAGAAATGGGGCGCGATCGGTTAAGACGAGATGAAACTCGCGGCGAGCCCCGACGCATTCCGCTCAAGTATTGATATTCTTGCGTCGTCGCGCATAGAACCGCCAGCCCGTCGGCCCGCGCCCGATGGAATCGCGACGCGGGCTCGTCGCCGCCCCTCGTCAGTCGACGAACATAAATTCATTCAAATTGAAGATCACCCGACAGGCGGCGGGCAGGCCGTGCTCGCGGGCATAGGCTTCGAGGGCCGACCGCTCGTCGGGCGTCGGCGACCGGCCGACGGCCAGCGCGAAGGCCCGGTCGACCTGCTCGGCCGGCCCGCCCGCCGGCTCGACGCGCTCGGCCAGATGCCTGGCCATCGTCAGCATCAGCCCGTTGTTGTACAGGGCCAGCGCTTGCAGCGGCGAGACCGTCTCGTTCCGCTTCTCGACCTGCATCGACGGATCGGCGCAGTCGAGGACCGTCATGAACGGCTGGGGCTTCGACCGAGCCAGGAACCGGTAGATCGATCGGCGGTCGATCTTGGGGTCGTCGGGGTTCTGGAGGTCGTACTCGTAGTGCGGCGAGTGCTCGGGATGCTCGACGACGAAGTCCTGGAAGGCCGGGCCGTACATAGTCGGATCGAGCCGGCCGGCGACGGACAGGACCGAGTCGCGGACGGCCTCGGCTTCGAGTTTGCGCCGGGACATCCGCCAGAGGTACGCGTTGTCGACGTCGACGGCCTCGGCGGCGGAGTCGCCGGTCGAGACCTGGCGGTAGGCGGCCGACGTGACGATCAGCCGGTGCAGCGCCTTGATCGACTGGCCGCCGTCGCGGAACTCCACGGCCAGCCAGTCGAGCAGCTCGGGATGCGTCGGAGCCTGACCCATCCGGCCGAAATCGCTGGGCGTGGCGACGATCCCCCGGCCGAAGTGGTACTGCCAGACCCGATTGACGATCGTCCGCCAGGCGAGCGGGTTGTGGTCGTCGATCAACCACCGGGCGAGTGCCGCACGGCGGTCGCTCTCGCGGTGGTCGGAGGGCAAGTCGAACGCGCCGGGAAGCTCGGTGAAGACGTTCAGGGCCGCCGGGCCGACCTCCTTGCCCGGGGTCCGCACGTCGCCGCGATTGAGGAGGTGGATCGGCCTCGGCTTGCCGCCGTCGGGCCCGGTGCCGCGAAACGACGCGGAGCCGCCGTTGTAGACCGTGCCGGCGTAGACGACGGCCGGCTTCGGCAGCTTGGCGCGGTCGGCCTCGACGCGCCGCAGGGCGTCCTCGGCGTCGGCGAGCGCCCGACGAACGGCCGGGTCGACGGCCTTCGCGAGCAGGTCGTCGCGCTCGGCGTTGAGCGTCGCCAGATCGCCGGCCCGCTCGCGTCCGGGTGCATAGCCGTCGACGAGGTTGGCCGCGCGCCATCGCGGCGGCGCCTCGATCGAATCAAGAGCCGAAACCTTCGCGCCGGCGGCGAGATTCGCGCCGGTTCCGTCGAAGACTTCCAGCTCGGCGAGCGCGAAATTGTAGTCGTTCAGCCGCTCGGCCAGCTTCGTCGCGGTGACGCGGACGTACCGCCCGCGTGCGCCCCGAGCGGCGAACGTCTGCGAGGCCGTGCCAGGGTTGGGCGCGTCGGCCTCGGTGCGATCGGCGACGGTCGTCGCGTGCAGTTGGAAGGTGGGGTCATCGGAGATCTCGACCTTGTAGCGAACGGGGAAGCCGAACCCCGCGCCGATGCCGTTGAAATCGTCGCGACAGCCCCAGAGCGCGACGCGTTCGACGGCCGCCGTCCGGCCGAGATCGACCTGAATCCAGCGGAGCGAGTCGGCCTCGTTCGCGAGGGCGCTGTGGTAGCCGTACTCGGGACGCTCAACGGCGGGCTTGCCGGCCTCGGCGATCCGGCGGTCGAGTTCGGCAAGCGCGGGGCCCGCGGCCTTGTCGACGGCCTCGCGCAGCCGATGACGCTCGGCCTCGGCCTGATCGCGTCGGGCGAGCAGCTCGCGGGCCTTGTGGGAAACGGCGGGGTCGTCGTAGAACGGCCGATCGGCGCGGTCGATGGCTGCGAAGACGGCTTGCAGGCGGTAGTAATCTTCCTGGGCGATCGGGTCGAACTTGTGGTTGTGGCACTGGGCGCACTGGACGGTCAGGCCGACGAATGTGTTGATCGTGTTGGCGATCATGTCGTCGCGGTCGAGGTGGCGGGCCACCTTGCCGTCGATCTTGGTCTCGGGCAGCTCGACGTGGCCGATGAAATCCCAGGGCCCCGCCGCGAGGAAGCCCAGGGCCGTCGCGCCGTCGACCGTGTCGGGAAACAGCACATCGCCCGCGACCTGCTCGGCGACGAACCGGCCGTACGGCTTGTCGGCGTTGAACGCCCGGATCACGTAATCGCGATACCGCCAGGCGTTGGGCCGGGGCTGGTCCTTGTCGTAACCGTGCGTGTCGCCGTAATGCACCACATCGAGCCAGTGCCGCGCCCAACGCTCGCCGTATCGCGGGCTGGCGAGCAGCCGATCGACCAACTTCTCGTACGCGACCGGATCATCGTCGGCGACGAATGCGTCGATTTCTTCGGGCGACGGCGGCAAACCGATCAAGTCAAACCAGAGCCGGCGGGCGAGAGTCCGCCGGTCGGCCTCGGGCGAGGGCTTCAGGCCGCGGTCGCGGAGCTTGGCGCGCACGAAAGCATCGATCGGGTTCCGGGCCGGAGGGCGGTCGACGAAAGCCGTCGTCGCGGGGACGTCGGGCCGGACGAGCGGACGGAGCGACCACCAGTGGCGCGGGTCGTCGTCGGCGTCGCCGCCGGGCCATTCGGCCCCCTGATCGATCCAGGTTCGCAAAATCGCGATCTGCTCGGCGGTCAGCCGTCCGCCCTTGGGAGGCATGACGCGGTCTTCGTCCGCGCCGGAGGTCAGGCGCACGATCAGGCTCTCGGCGCCCTTGCCCGCGACGATCGCCGCGCCCTCGTCGCCCCCCTTGAAGGCGTCGGCCTTGCGGTCGAGTCGCAGGCTCCCCTTTTGCTTGTCGGGGCCGTGACAGGCCAGGCAGTGGGCGGTCAGGATCGGCCGGACCTCGCCGTTGAAGTCGATGCGGCGGGCGAGCGCCGGCGGCGGTTCGTCGGCGCGGGTCGCGAACGGCAGGAGCCACAGCGGCAAGAGGAAGACCAGTCGGCCCATGCGATCGCTCCCGTGCCTCGAAGCCGAAGCGCCTGTTTGGCTTAATGCAGACCGTCCAGCATAGCTCGAACCCGCCTCGAAGGCGAGCGGCGCGCCCGGCGGGTTCGGCTTGGGCTGGCGGTCGCGACTCGTTAAGATCAAATCGATGCGATGAGGTTGCCCGTCATCCTCCTGGAACCGGAAAGGGAATTCCTTCCATGCACAGCCTTCCTCGTCTGCTGCTGCGACCGGCGGTCGTGACGACGGCCGCGATGCTGCTCGGAGCCGCCCCCCAGGACGCCCCTTCCCGTTCAGGAACGGACGCCAGGGCGCGCGGGGTCGCCTTGCATCAGAAACGCGACTACACCCAGGCGATCGCCGCGTTCGCCGAGGCGATCCGGCTCGATCCCAAGGACGCGCTCGCCTACTACGACCGCGCGACCTCGTACGCCGAGACCCACGACCTCGACCGGGCGATCGAAGATTACAACGCCGCGATCAAGCTCGACGACCGCCTGGCGCTGGCCTACTTCGGCCGAGGCCGGGTCTGGGCCGCGCGCGGCGACTTCGACAAGGCGATCGCCGACTACGACAAGGCGGTCGGCGTCGATCCCAACGACGCGCTCGCGCGGTTCGCCCGGGCGCAGGCGAAGGCCGCCAAGGGCGACCTCGACGCGGCGATCGCCGACTACGACGAGGCGATCCGGCTCGACCCCTCGCGGGCCCTGCCGTACCTCAGCCGCGGCGACGCCTGGCGCGAGAAGAAGGACTACGACAAGGCCGTCGCCGACTTCAACCACGCCGTACGGCTCAACCCCCGGCTCGCCGACGCCTTCCAGGCGCGGGGCTCGGCCTACTTCGCCCTCGCGCGGTACCCCGAGGCCGTCGACGACTTCACCGAGGCCGTCGGCATCGACCCCCAGTTCGCCCAGGCTTATCGCGCGCGCGGCACGACCTGGTTCGAGCTTTCCGAATACGACAAGGCGGTCGCCGACTACGACAAGGCCCTGGCGCTCGATCCCAAGGACGCCTGCGCTTGTTACGGTCGCGGCCGGGCCCGGGCCCAGGCGGGCGACAACGACAAGGCCGCCGCCGACTACTCGAAGGCGATCGAGCTTACCCCCGGGTACGCCGACGCCCTCGCCGCCCGAGGCGCCGTCCGGGTCGCCCAGGGGCGCTTCGCCGAGGCCGACGCCGATCTCGACAAGGCGCTGGAGATCGATTCCCGGAACGCCGTCGCCGCGATCCACCGCGCGCGGCTGCTCGCCGCCTGCCCCGACGACGCCCTCCGCGACGGCCCCCGCGCGATCGAACTCGCCGACCTCGCATGCGAACTCGTGCACGGCGACAGCCTCCACGCCCTCCAGGCGCTCGCCGCGGCCTTCGCCGAGAACGAACGGTTCGACGAGGCCGTCGCCTGGCAGTCCAAGGCCCTCCCCCTCGCAAACACCGCCGAAGGCCGGACCAAGGCCCAGACCCGCCTCGAACTCTACCGCAAGCGCCAACCCTTGCGCGATCCGGCGCCGTGACAGCGCGGTGGGTTGATGGCTCCCGATACAAGCCCGAAGCGCCAGCGAGTGCATGGTTTTGCGTTTGCTGATTCAGCTCACTGGCCGGAGATTCACTCGCTGGCGCTTCGGGCTTGTATGCGGCGCGACGGCGACGGTTTTGCCGATTTCAACGAACGTCGATCGACGAAATCCGCCGGTCGGATTTTCCCTGCGTAGAGAACAAAAGTACAATACGGCTGACCGTCCGTACGCATCTCCGATCCAGGGGCGACCCGCGTCATGAAGTTCGTCCACGCCGCCGACCTGCATATCGACAGCCCGTTGCGCGGGCTCGAGCACTATGAGGGCGCGCCGGTCGAGCGCGTCCGGCTCGCGACCCGGTCGGCCCTCGAAAACCTGGTGAAGGTCTGCATCGAGGAGGAGGCGTCGTTCCTGGTCGTCGCGGGCGACCTGTTCGATTACGACTGGCGCGACTTCAACACGGCCCTGTTCGTGGTCAAGCAGATCCAGCTCCTCAAGCGGCACGATATCGCCGTCTACGTGATCCGGGGCAACCACGACTCGCGCGACGAGATGAGCTACCGCGTCCCCTGGCCCGACAACCTCAAGCTCCTCGACCACCGCAATCCCGAGACCGTGCTGATCGAAGACCTCGGCGTGGCCGTCCACGGCATGAGCTTCCCCAAGCGCGAGCTGCACGAGAACCTCGTCCCGAGGTATCCGAAGCCGTTCAAGGACCTGCTCAACATCGGCCTGCTGCACACCAACGCCACCGGCACCCTCGACCACGACTCGTACGCGCCTTGCAGCGTGAACGAGCTGGTGGCCAAGGGGTACGACTACTGGGCGCTGGGCCACGTCCACCAGTACGACGTGCTCCACGACGACGGCCCGCGCGTCGTCTACGCGGGCAACACCCAGGGGCGGCACATCCGAGAACAGGGTGAAAAAGGCTGCGTGGTCGTGACGGTCGAGCACCAGGAAATCACGTCGCTCCGGTTCCGCTCGACTGACGTCCTCCGCTGGCGCCGCGAGACGATCGCGCTCCAGCCGGAAGACGGGATCGACGAGCTTCACGACCTGGCGGAAGTCCGATTGAAGGCGATCGCCGGCGAGGTCGACGGCCGCCTCACCGCCGTCCGGCTGGAAGTTCAGGGACGCTGCCGCGCCCACCAGCGATTGGTCGACGAGACGAGGCGGCAAGAGACCGTCGCCCGCTTGCGGTCGCTGCCCGGCGAGTTCACCGACGACCTCTGGGTCGAGAAGATCAAGCTCGACACCCGCCCGCCCCTCGACCGCGACCAACTACGGCAAGGTCAGGATCTGCTGGGCGACCTGCTCCGCGCGTTCGACGCGACCGCGGCCGACGACGCCGCCCTCGACGCGCTGGGCGCCCACGTCCAGAAGCTCGCCACGAAGGTGCGAACCGACCTCGCCGACGACGAGATCGATTTCTCCAGCCGCCGACAGCTCGCCGCCTGGCTCCGCACGGCCGAGGACGACCTGCTCAGCCGTCTGACGGAGCAAGGTGTATGAGACTCCAGAACCTGCGGGTCAAGTCGTACGGCCACTTCCGCGACCTCGCCCTGCCCCTCGACGGCGAGGGCGTGCAGATGATCATCGGGCCCAACGAGGCGGGCAAGACGACTCTTCTGGAGTTCGTCCGCGAGCTGCTGTTCGGCTTCGCCGAGCGCACGCCCTACATGTTCGGCGAGAAGAACAAGCCCGAGGGCTCGGCCACGCTCGTCCTCGATTCGGGTTCGATCGTCGAGCTGAACCGTCGCAAGGGCCGGAAGAAGACGGTCTCGCTCCAGGTCGACGGCCGCGAATCAGACCTCGACGACGAGGGCTTCAACGGCCTGCTCGGCCACGCCTCGGCGAACCTGTTTCGGTCGATCTTCGCCTTCGGCCTGGACGAGCTGGCCGCCGGCGAGAAGTCGCTCGGCGATCAGAGCGTCAAGTCGGCCCTCTACAGCGGCGGGACCGCCAGCGCCGCCAACCCGAAGAAGATCCTTGAAGCCCTGCAAGCCGAGGCCGACAAACTCTACAAGGAGAAGTCGCGGACCCTCGTCATCGACAACCTGTGCGCCGGGCTCGCGGACTTGTCGAAGCGGGTCAAGGACAAGAGCATCCGCTGCGACGCCTACGAGCAGCGCCGGATCGAGCTGGAACAGGCCGAGGCGGAGGCCGCCGCTCTTGCCGACGAACTGGTCGCGGCGACTCGCGACCTGGGGCTCAAACGCAGGCTCGCCCAGGCGTTCCCGCTCTGGCTCGAACTCGGCCGCCTGCGACGCGAGCGAGCCGGCCTGACGGCGCCCGCAAGCTTCCCTCCCGACGGCCGCGCGCGGTTCGACGCCGTCGAGGCCGACATCGCCCGACTCAGCGACGCGCTCGACAAGGCCCGCAAGGCGACCGAGAAGAACGCGCGCGAGCTGGCCGACGTCCGCTTCGACCCGCGCCTGATCGAGCGCCGGGCCGAAATCGAAGGGCTGAACCGGACGATCCAGGCGGTGAAGGACGCGCGCCAGAGCCTGCCCGTCGATCAGCAGAAGCGCGACGAGGCCCTCCGCAAGGTGACCGCCCGCCTCGGCTCGCTCGTCCCCGACTGGTCGCTCGAAGACCTTCGCGGCTTCCGCCTGACCGCCCCGCTGAAGGCGAAGGTCGACCTGCTGACGAAAGAGCACGACGACCGCGCCGCGGCTCTCAACGACCTGGCCAAGACCCGCGACGGCCATCTTGAAACGCTTCACGACAAGCAGTCGGAGCTGTTCGCCCTGGGCGAGCCGGTCGATGTTGCGCCCTTGGCGGCGCTGCTTGAGGACGAAGCCGAGTACAAGAACAACGCCCGCGAGCTGAAGCGTCTGGAGGGCGAGTACCGCAAGACCCGGCGCGCCATCGACGATCTCCTTCCCCGGCTCAATCCGCCGCTCGACCGCCCGTCGAGCGAGGCCGTCGAACTTCCCGCGCCCCCCCGCGAGACCATCGGCCGATTCAAGCGGGATTTCCAGCGGATCGAGCAACAGATCGACTCATCAGCATCCAGTCTCGCCAAGGACGAAGCGGCTCTTGGCGGCCTGGAACGGGAGCTCGCCGGCCTGACCGCGCGCGGCGACGACCTGCCGACCCCCGACGGCCTCGATGACCTTCGACGCCGCCGCGACGCCGGCTGGGACCTGGTCCGCCGCAAGCACGTCGAGCATGAGGACGTCGAGGCCGACGTTCGCGCCTGGCTCGCCGACAACGCGCCGGACGCCGTCCACGACCTTCTCGACGCCTATCAACACGTCGTCCATGCGACCGATCGTTACGCCGACGACCTGTTCGATCAGTCGAGCGCCGTGGCCAAGCAAGACCAGATCAAACTCTCCCGCGAGCGGATCGAACAGGATCGCCGGACGCTCGACGGCTTGAGGTCGGTCCAGGACTCGCTGCTCGAAGACTGGCGGGCGCTCTGGGCCGATTGCGGGCTGATTCCGCTCGACCCCGACGCGATGGAAGGCTGGCTCGACCGACTCGACGAGCTGCGGGCGCTGCGAGCCCGGACCGTCGAACACGAGCAGGAGGGACGAGCCCTCCGCGAGCAGGTCGCGACGTTCGAGAGCCGGCTTCGCACCCTGCTGGGCGATCCCGACAGCGACGGCCCCGCGCTCCTGGCCGCCGCCCGCGAGCGGGAGAAGCACATCCGGAGCAGCGAGCAATCGCGCCGCGACCTTCAGCGCGACAGCCGCCAGCTTCAAGACAAGGCCGACCGGGCCGAGGCGCAGCGAATCGAGCGTCAGGGCGAAGAGGCCGCCTGGCGTGATCGCTGGCGAGCCCTCTTGCAAGAGCTTCGACTGCCGGCCGATTGGGACGCCGGTCTGGCCGGCCGGGTGCTCCGGGACTTGAACGCGACGTTCGCCGACCTGGAGACGGCCGACGGCCACGTCGACCGCATCGCCGCCCATCAAGCGCGCCTGGCCGAGTTCGAACCGAAGGTCCAGGCGATCGCGGCCGATCTGGCCGCCGACCTCGTCGACGAGCTTCCCGAGCACGCCGCCGCAACGCTGCAAGCGCGACTGACGGACAGCGTCCAGGCCCAGGAACGCAAAGCGAGCCTCGAAAAAAACCTCGCCGAGGCGCGAAGACTGGAGGTCGAGCACGACGCGAAGCGGGCCGCCGTTCTCGACGACCGGACCGCCTTGTTCGCCGCCGCCGGCGTCGAGACCGCCGAGGCGTTCCGCGCGATCGCCGACCGCGTCGCGCGGATCGCCGAGCTGGATCAGGATGTCGCCGCCAAGGAGAGTAAGGTCGAGATCGTCCGCGAGCAAGAGCCGCTCGACGCCTTCCTCGCACGGCTTGACGGGGCCGACGGCGACCTCCTGAACGCCGACCGCGACCAGGCCGAGGCCCTCCGCGATCAGGTCCAGAAGCGGAAGACGACCGCCGACGAGAACGTGGGGTCGCGGCGGCAGGCGCTTTCCGAGTACCAGAAGGGGAGCGGCGAGGCCGCCGAGCTTCAGGAAGCGGCCTCCGCCAAGCGCGCCGAGCTGGCCGCGGCCGTCGATCGCTACGTCCCCTTGGTCTTCGCCCAGCATCTCTTGAAACAGGCGATCCAGCGGTTCGAACAGGACTCGCAGCCCGAGATGCTGCGGGAGACGTCGCGGATCTTCCAGACCATGACCGCCGGTCGCTTCACGCGCGTCGAACGCCCGAAGGAAGACGACGGCCCGCTGCTGGTCCACCGCGTCGACGAGGAAATGCTCGAGCCGCATCAGCTCTCGACCGGCACCCGCGAACAGCTCTACCTGGCCGTCCGGCTCGCCTACGTGCTGCACTACTGCGGCCGGACTGAAGCCCTGCCGATCGTCATGGACGACGTCCTGGCGAACTTCGACGACGACCGCGCGCGGCACACTCTGCGGGCGCTCGGCGACGTTTCCAAGCGCGTTCAGGTGATCTTGTTCACATGCCATCCCCACTTGACGGTCCTCGGCCGCGAGGTCTTCCCGAGCCTCCGCCCGCTGGCGATTCCCACCGCGGACGCCGAGCCGGCCGACGACGCCGAAGAGCCCAAGCCCGCACGCCCCGCCAAGAGCCGCCAGCGGCCGCTGCTGGGGCTGTCGCCGTCGGCGTAGCGAAGTTCGCTCAAGGGTTGACGCGGAACGCTCACAAGGGGACATTTTCTGTCATCGATTGCGTCGGCGCTGATCCTGCCCCCTCCGCTCTTGAGGAACCTCTCGCGATGAACATTTGGCACGGCCTTAACTGGTCGATCCGTTCGATCCTTGCCGCAATGCTCGTCTCCACGGCCGCGTTCGGTGACGAGCCGGCGGCGCGCAAACCGTGGACGCTGCGCGACAAGACGTTCGTCGCCTGGGTCGCCCCCGCGAACACGTTCCAGCGCGGGGGAAGCGTGATCACAGTCCAGACTCCCGGCAAATCGTTCGACGCGCTGGTGTTCGGCGAGCTGCAATCCGGCCGCTGGATGGCCGGCAGCGAGGGCTTCCGCCGCTCGTCCCACGACCAGGCCGCCTGGCCGGCCGAGACCGCCGACCCGCGCACGGTCGTGCAAATCGCCGTCGCCTACCATGGCAAGGAAGTCGCGATCTACCGCGAAGGCAAGCCCTACGCCCGCTACACGATGCCCTCCGAACCCGCCGAGTTCACGAGCGCGAGCGTCGTCCTGTTGGGCCTGCGACATCTCGAAATCCTCGGCGGTCCGACCTTCCGGGGCGAGATCGACGACGTGCGGATCTATCCGGAGGCGCTCGACGCCGAGACGCTGTCGACGCTGAAGCCCGACCAGCCGTCGGCCAAGCCGCCGCTCGCCTGGTGGACGTTCGAGGGCGACACGGCGGCCGACCGCATGAACACGTTCCCCCCCGGCCGGCTGATCGGCGAAGCGAAGATCCGGGGCGGCCGGCTGCACCTCGCCGGCGGCTTCGTGCTGGTGGGCGACGGCCTCGACGCCCACCGCGCCCGGGCCGACGAAGACTGGCCGACGTACCACGTCTCGGCCCTCCCGCGTGAAGGGCTCGCCCGGCCCTACGACGCCAACGGCTGCATCTACTGGAAGGGCAAGTATCATTTGATGTACATTTACCAGGACCCCAAGCGCCCGCACGGCGGCCACTGCTGGGGACACGCCGTCAGCACAGACCTGGTGAACTGGACGTTCCTCCCGCCGGCCCTCGTCCCCGAGCCCGGCGACCCGGACGTGGGGATCTTCAGCGGCAACGCCTTCCTGAACAAGGACGGCGTCCCCATGCTCTGCTGGTTCGGCGTCGACGCCGGCGTCTGCGTCGCCACGGCCCAGGACGACGACCTGCTCGTCTGGAAGAAGCATCCCGCCAACCCGATCGTCCCCATGCCCAAGGCCGGACAGCCCGGGCACGGCGTCTACACCGTCTGGGACCCGTACCTCTGGCTCGAAGGGGACAACTACTACTGCCTGCTCGGCGGCAACGCTCTGCCCAACGGCAAGGACACGCTCTACACGATGCGGTCGCCCGACCTCGTCAAGTGGACGCCGTTGCATCCGTTCTACGAGCAGCCCGACCTGACCTGGACGACCCCCGGCGAAGATTGCTCGTGCCCCGACTTCTTCAAGATCGGCGACAAGTACGCCCTGCTCTGCATCAGCCACAAGGTCGGCGGACGGATCTACATCGGCCGGTTCGAGAACGAGCGGTTCCATCCCGAGCAGCACGTCCGGATGAACTGGCCCGGCGGCCAGTTCTTCGCCCCCGAAAGCCTCGTCGACCCGAACGGCCGGCGGATCATCTGGGCGTGGGTGACCGACCCACGAACCATTCTCACCCAACGCGCGACCGGCTCGGGCGTCCAGAGCCTCCCCCGCGTGCTGGCCCTCGCCACCGACGGAACGCTGAGGATCACCCCGGCCGAGGAGCTGCAAACCCTGAGGCGCAACCCGCGCAAGCTCGCCGGCTTGACCGTCGCCGCCGACTCCGAGACGACGCTCGACGGCGTTCGCGGCGACACGCTCGAACTGGCGATCGAGATCGACCCCGGCCACGCCAAGGAGATCGGCCTCGCGGTCCGCTGCACGCCCGACGGCAAGGAGCAGACGACCGTCTGGTTCCGGCCCGAGTCGCGCACGCTGTCACTCGACGTTTCGCGCTCGACCCGCCGCCAGGACGTCGTCTACACGCAGAACCCGCTCGACACCGGGGGGATTCTGCGAGGGTCCGACTACAAGACCCCCCGGACCACCGTCGACGCCCCGTTCGAGCTGAAGGCCGGCGAACCGCTCAAGCTCCGCGTCTTCCTCGACAAGCCGATGCTCGAAGTCTTCGCCAACGACCGCCAGTGCATCACCGAGCAGGTCTTCCCCGCGAGCAAGGAGGCGCTCGGCGTCAAGATCCTCGCCCGAGGCGGCCCGGTCGTCGTCCGGTCGATCGAGGCGTGGGACATGGCGCCGGCTCAATTCATCGACAAGAAGGGGGATAATTGAGATGGCGATCGCGTACCAGCGCGAGTCGTACCCGGCGTTCGGCCCCGACGAGTTTGTCGACCTGCTGGTGCGGTCGACGCTCGCCGAGCGCCGGCCGGTCGACCGCCCCGAGACGATCCGGGGGATGCTCGAACACGCCGACCTCATCATCACCGCCCGACTCGACGGCAAGCTCGTCGGCGTCTCGCGGGCGATGACCGACTATAACTTCTGCACGTATCTCTCCGATCTAGCCGTCGACCAGGCATTGCAGCGCCAGGGGATCGGCAAGGAGCTGATCCAGAAGACCCACGAGGCCGCCGGCCTGCACACGACCTTGATCCTACTCGCCGCCCCCTTGGCGCGGTCGTATTATCCTCACATCGGGATGGCCCCGCACGACTCATGCTGGATCATCCCGGCCCGGCGCGATCCGTGAGTTCCGGCGCGGCCTTCTTTCGCTCCCTCGGTCGACCGGGTCCGATTACAAGCCCGAAGCGCCAGCGAGTGTATTTCCGGCCGGCCGTTCGGATCCATGCACTCACTGACGCTTCGGGCTTGTATCCGGGCAGGCCCTCGCGAGACTACTTTCAGGGCAACCCGAAGCGCCAGCGAGTGTATTTCCGGTCGGCCGCTCGAATCCATTCACTCGCTGGCGCTTCGGGCTTGTATTTCAAGGCATGCTCGCGACAGGCTATTTTGATTGGAGTCCTCGCCGTGTCGGAAGGTCCCTTGCTCGTGGTCAGGCCGGTGCCGGTGCTCCGGCAGTTCTGGCTGGTGGGAGGAATCCACAGCGCGGGGATCGCGCTGTTCGTCGGCTTCCTCGCGCTGGTGGTCCTCAAGTTCGGGGCCGACGCCGTCACGGGCTCGTCGGGCGATACGAACTTGCCGTTCGCCCTCGTCTGGGCCGCGACGGCCTCCGGCGTGGCGTTCCTGGCGCTCTGGGCCTTCCACTACAAGGCGTTCGTTCGGGATCGGGGCGCGACGACGTACACGATCTTCGCCGACCGGATCGAAGCGGCGCGGGACGGCTCGGCCCGGCCGAGCTTGACGGTCCCGCTCGATCGGGTCGTCGACGTCCATTCGACCGCGGGGCCGTTGTTGCGCCCGGTCGGCCTGGCGACGATCACGGTCGTCGCCGACCAACCCCCGGGCCGGTCGGGACCGAAGGGAAGGCTCTGGGTCCCCTTCCCCAACGTCCCCGAGCCCGACGAAGTCTGCGCGCTGATCCGGTCGCTGATCCCCGCGTCTCGGCGGTCGGCCTGATCGAGCGCTGCCGGCGATCAATCCCGGATTTCGGCCTCCGTATCAGGCTCGTCGGCGGCGTTGGCCGGCGGCTCGCCTTCGGCGATCCGCCAGGGATGGTCGAGGCTCGGCCGCCAGGCGTGCCAGCCGATGGGCAGTTCGGCGAGTTCCAGCACGGTCGGATCGAGCTGGACGATCTCGCCGAGGAGCACGACCTCGCCGTTCTCCTCGAAGACTTGATCGCCGTCGACGAACTGCCAACCGCCGTCGTCGGCGTCGTGCGAGACGAGTAAGATCGGCGACTCGCGCCGGACGATCCGATCGAGCGTGACGACCTCGGTCTCCTCGGGATCGGCGAACGGCCACTGCGGCGAATCCATGAGCCCCTCCAATCGAGAACTGCGGACGAACGCGGCGGACGTGACCAGCATTCAATTTACACGACCCGGCGCGTCATTCCAGTTCGGCGTCCACCGGATCGCCGCTCATCCATCCACGTCGGCGAATTTCGGCTTTCCAGAATCGCCGACTCCGCTATGCTGTCCGCTTCGAGCCGATCAAGGCTTAAGATCCACTCATGGAGGAGCCTGGAGATGAAGACCACGATCCGAGTCGCCGCGCTGCTCACGGCGGTCAGCATGGTTGCGGGATGCACGAACGGGGGGCTGATTCATCGAGATCGCAAGGCGGGGGCCCTCAAACTGCCCACCGCGCCTACGCTCGACCCCAGCCCGACCGAGACCGGGACCGTTGGCACGCCGTCACCCAACAAGGGCATCCCGATGGTGCCGTCCGCCTCGCCCTTCGACGGCAGTTGAGCTGAGCGAAGCGGAGCGACGTCCCGGGAGGGGCGTTCACGCCCCCCGCTGGCTGACGAGACGGGCGACGTCTTCGACGGACTCGGCTTCGAGGAGCCGCGACCGCAAGGACGGGAGGTCGGCGGGGTTGAGGCCCGCGAGGGTCCGGCGGACGTCGGCCAGCCGGTCAACGGCCACGCTCAGCGAATCGGCGCCCAGGGCGGCGAGGACGACGGTCCCCGCCGGGTCGCTCGCCATCTCGCCGCAGGTCGAGACCGGCCGCCCCCCCTTGTGGGCCGCGTCGATCAGGGCGGCGATCATCCGGATCAGGCCGGGGTGCAAGACGTCGTCGCACTGCGCGCCCACCGGGTCTTCCCGGTTCAGCCCGAGGGCCGAGGCGATCAGGTCGTTGGTCCCCAGCGCGAAGAAATCGACCCGTCCGGCCCACGACCCCGCCAGGGGGATCGCGGCCGTCGCCTCGATCATCGCGCCGAACGGCACGTCCGCGCCGAACGCCAGGCCTTCGGCGATCAATTCGCCGCGAGCCTCGCGGACCGTCGCGAGGGCGAAATCGAGTAACGCCGAGCGGTTCACCAGCGGGACCAGCAGGCGGACCGGACCGACCGACGCCGCCCGCAGGATCGCCCGCACCTGCTCCTTGAACAGCCGCTGAAGGCTTGGAACTTCGAGCACCAGCCGCCAGTCGAGCGCGTGCGCCGAACACGACGCGGCCGACGAGCCCTGCGCCAGCTTGTCGGGTCGCAGGTCGAAGGTGCGGATCGTCACCCGACGCCCGCGCACGGCTTCGATCAGCTTGCGATAGATCTCGACCTGCTCCTCCTCGGTCGGCAGCGTGCGACGGGCCAGGAAGATCATCTCCGACCGATACAGCCCCACGGCGCCGGCGTTATGGGCGACGACCTGATCGGCCTCGCTCAACAGGTTGACGTTGGCCTCGACCCGAGGAATCCCCGGCCGGTCGCTGAACACCTGGGGCGCGGGAGTCGCCGAGGCGCGGCGGCCTTTGGCGGAGGTTCGGTTCGCCGGCCGGCGGGTCGCGAGAGCGACGGCTTCGGGCGCCGGGTCGAGGTCGACCGTCCCGGCGCGGCCGTCGATTTCGATCCGGCGTCCGGCCTGGACCTGATCGATCAGGCCGTGGACCTGGCCGACCATCGGCAGGCCGAGGCTGCGCGCCATGATGCCGGCGTGGCACTGCGGGCCGCCGTGCTCGACGGCGACGCCGACCAGACGGTCGAGATCGACCGAGAACAGGTCGAGCACCGACGCCTCGCGGGCCACGAGCACCAGCGGCCCCCCCTGGGCGACGGCCGTCCCGCCGCGCGGGCGGAGGTGCCAGAACACGCGCCGGAACACGTCCTTGATGTCGAAGATCCGCTCCTGGAACAGCGGATTGCTAAGCTTGGCGAACGTGGCGACGTAGACGTCGAGGGTGCGCGAGACGGCCTCCTCGGCCGAGTCGCCGGACGCGAGCCGAGCGTCGAGGTCGCGCTCGACCGTCCGGTCTTGAAGGATCATGAGCTGGGCCTGAAGGATCGCGCCGTGGTCCTCTCCCACGAGCGCCGAGATCCGCCGGCTGAGCCGGGAAATCTCGGCTCGGGTGGCCTCGACCGCCTCGTCCAGCCGCCCTTTCTCGACGGCCGGATCGACGGCCCCGCGTGGAGGAAGCGGCCCCAGCGTGGCGTGGCCGTCGATGACGTACGCCAGCCCCGCCCCGCGCCCCGGCGAAAGCGAGCAGCCCTTGAGGATCCGCGCGACCACCCCGCGCGGCGGGAGGCTCGGCGGCTCGACCGTCGCGGCCCGCGCGGCGGCGGCCACCTGCTCCAGCAGCCGCGCGCCGGTGACCAGCGGCGCAAGCTGCGAGGCGGCCGTCACCAGCATCCGGATCTCGTTGGGCGAGAACGGCCGCCGCTCGGTCGTCTGCACCACCATCACGCCCTGCACCGCGCCCGACTCGATGATCGGCACGCCTAAAAACGAGTGGAACGGGTCTTCACCCGCCTCCGGAAAATACTTGAAGCGGGGATGGACCGCGGCGTCGGCCTCCATTACCGGCGCCACCCGCTCGGCGACCAGCCCCGTCAGCCCCTCGTCGAACCGCATTCGCACCCGGCCCACCCCCGAGGGATCGAGGCCCACCGTCGCCGCCAGCACCAGGTCGCCGCGAACCGGATCGACCAGATACACCGACGAGACGTCCGTCCCATACCGGTCGTGGATCAACCCCACGATGTTCGCCAGCGTCTCCTGCGGGTCGTGGGAATGCGAAACGAGCTGGCTGATCTCCTCAAGCGTCAGCAGCAACGAGCTTTCATGCGTTGGGACGACAGCAGTGATAATGTTCATTCCCCCCGCGATTCACGAAGCGCGATCCCACGAAATCAACCCACACGACCGAGGACCATTATTCAGTCGCAACAAACGTGCCACCGACGTCACGAGCGGGGCAATCCTCGCTTCTCCCGTCGCGGGCTGAGCGCCCGCCCCTTATGCCGAACCCTCCAAAGTACCAGCCCGAAGCACCAGCGAGTGCATTCTTCCCCGAACATCCTCGGCCTCGGCGCGGGCCGTCGGCACGATGCACTCAATGGCGCTTAGGGCTGGTATATTTCAACACGAGGCCGCCGCACCGATCAGCCTCGCGAGGGTCACCGCCCGCGCCCCGGCCCCAACCGCCCGGGGAGGCGGCACCAGTGCGTAAGTTCGCGGCAGCACACGGTTGGCGTCGGTGAGTGGTTCGCCGTTTCCTGTTTTCGAGGGCCGTCGGGGTTTATAGTGGGGGTTCGTCTCGCATCGCGGCGTCGCAACTTTTCCGAGGGCCTCTCCCACAATGTTCACTCGATCCACTTGGCTCGGTCGCATGGGGTTGTTCGTCGCGGCCGGAGCCTCGCTCGGCCTGGCGGGCGACCAGGACCCGATCGTCCACGTCCCGACTCCCAGCGGCTGGCGGCAGCACGACGTCCGCCGTCCCAAGCCGCCGGTCGTCGCGCCGGGCGAGGCCCCGGCGGCGACCCCCGCGCCCGCCGACGCGGTCGTCCTGTTCGACGGCAAGAGCCTCGACGCCTGGTCGTCGGCCGACGGCGGCAAGGCGGCCTGGAAGGTGGCCGACGGCGGTTTCGAGGTCGCGCCGGGAACCGGGGCGATCCAGACCAGGGAGTCGTTCGGCGACGTTCAGCTTCACGTCGAATGGGCGTCGCCCAACCCGCCGAACGGCAAGGGCCAGGACCGAGGCAACAGCGGCATCTTCCTGATGGGCCAGTTCGAGCTTCAGGTCCTCGATTCCTACAAGGCCGACACCTACGCCGACGGCCAGGCCGGCGCCCTTTACGGCCAGTACCCGCCGCTGTTCAACGCCTCGCGGCCCCCCGGCGAATGGCAGACCTACGACGTCGCGTTCCGCGCCCCCCGGTTCGACAAGTCGGGCGCGGTCCGCGAGCCCGCGCGGATGACGGTGTTCTTCAACGGCGTCCTGGTCCAGAACAACGAGGAGCTGACCGGCCACACGTCATGGCTGGAGGCGCTCCCGTACGAGAAGGGGGTCGACCACGGCCCGATCCAGCTTCAGGACCACGGCCACCCCGTCCGGTTCCGCAACATCTGGCTCCGCAAGCTTCCCGACCGCCCCGGGCCGTCGCCGGAGAACCGCCAGACTCCCAAGACCATCGCCCTCCAGCCGGCCGAACTCGACGCCCTGGCCGGCGTTTACGCCGCCGGGACCGACCCCCACGCAATGCGGATCGTCATGACCCGCCAGGGCGACCACCTGCGGTTCAAGCTTCCGTTCCGGCCCACGCCGCTGGAGATCGTCCCGGTCTCCGCGACCCACTTCGAATTTCCCCAGACCGACGGCCGGTTCGTCTTCCAGAAGGACGCCCAGGGCCACGTCACCGGGGTCAAGCTGACCATCGGCGACGGCGGTGGGAGCCTATTCACAAAGATCAAGCCGTGAACAGCGATCGTGCTCCGAAACGATCGATTTGATCGTCATCGGGTCGAAGATCGAATCGACCTCCTCTTTTCTGATCGCATCGGTCCGACTTTTGGGATATCACATCCTTACGTGGATCACGAGACGACCGGCGCGATCAGAATGGGAGAGGATCGGCGATGAGGACTATCAGGAGGTCGTGCATCGCAACGGCTATGGTCTCGGCGGCGGCCGTAATCGCACTGGGAGCATTGCGGGCGGAGCCGCCGTCGTCGGCCGCGACGAAGCCCACGTACAACGCGAACGGGGAACTGGTCGCGCCCGAGGGCTTCCGATCGTGGGTTTTCGTCGGCGCCGATCTCGGTCCGTCGTATCGGTCGAACCCGGACGAACCGGCGAAGCAGGGGAAGCCCGAGCACGACGCGACGGTCGGGGGCAATTTCCACAACGTCTACATCAACCCCGAGTCGTACCGAGCCTATCGCGAGACGGGCGAATTCCCCGACCCGACGATGCTCGTCCTGGAGGTCTTCCGAGGCGAGACCCGCGACGCCAAGGGCGTTCTGGAGCGTGGCTGGTTCGAGGGCAAGCGGGTCGGCGTCGAGGTCGCCGTCAAGGACAAGAACCGTCCCGGCGGCGGCGTCCCGTGGGCCTACTACGACTTCCGCCTCGACGACAAATCCAAACCGTCCACCCCCACGGCTGCCAAGCCCGACGCCTCGTGCTACCAGTGCCACCTCAAGCACGCCAGCGTCGACAACGTCTGGGTCCAGTTCTACCCGACGCTCCGCGACCCGGAGTGACGTCAGAACGGTTCCGGTTGGGCTGATGGTCTTCGAGACGGGCGCGGCGACCGTCGCGAATGGGATGCGTCCCGCCGCGTCATGGCGACTTCGGCTTGGGGGCGGGAAGAATCGTAAGCCAGGGACGATCGGTTTCGACCTCGAATCCAGTAATCTTCGCCAGGGCGGTCCGCTGGCGGCCTCTGCCGTCGGCGGACCGCGCGACGATCCGGAACGGACCGGGTTGGGGGGATGCACCGGATCGGAATTCGAGCGTCACCGATTTCGCCGAGGCGTCGGACGGTCGTGATAGGGCCGTCGTCGCCTGAACGCCATCCGGGAGATCCTCGGCCGTCACCGCGATCGTGTCGCCGAAGCCATCCTTGCGGGCGATCGCAACAACGATCTTGGTCTCCTTGCCCGGCGTCACTTCGAACATGTCGGCCGCGAGTGTGAGGACGAGATCGGGCTCCGGGGCGATCACGCTGAGAAGATACGCATGATGCGGCCCCCCTCGACGATTGAGGTCACGGACCACGACGCGAAAATCGCCGTCCGCAGAGGGCGTGAAGGCCAGTTCGGGATCGCTTGAGTCGCCGACGTCGTCGGTCTCGGCCAGGGTCTTGCCGTCGCCGCCGAGGACCTGGAGGACCGCGTCGAGAGGCAATCCAAAGGTTCGCGATTCCAGACGTAAGAGGCGCTTTTCCCCCTTCTTCATGGCGACGAGATAGGCGTCGCGATCGCCCGGAGGATCGATCCTTCCGCTGACCGAGCCATGGTCAGAAAGCACTTGAGGCTTGGCCGGTTCGTTCGGTTCGACCTCGACCTCCATAGCGCCGGTGACGCGACGGATCTCGGCGGTTCCCGCCAATGACGGGTGCGTAAGGGAGAGCAGGTCACGCCGATCGTCGGAGGGAACGACCAGAACGGAGTCGGATCCAGCGATATTCGAGCCGATGGCGGTGATCGCGGTCGGGCTTTCGCGGGAGACGGCGAGTGGGAAGGCGTGCTCGATGAAGCCGCCGGTCGTGAGCGTAAGGCGATAGACGAACGCGTCTCCCCCGGCGAAATGGATGCTGCTGTCTGGAGCCGACGGGAAGGCGAAGACGCGAACGAGATAAGTCCCGGTTGCGGGCGCCTCGAAAATGATGCGGGGGTCGAGACCCACCGTATCGTTGTTTTGCGCGAGGACGAAACCCTCGGCCGAGACGATCTGCAGCACGGCGTCCATCGGCGAGCCGAGGTGACGGTTGGCTTCCAGATCGGCTGCGAGCCTCTGTCCTCGCTCGAGTTTGACGGAGTATCCGTCGACGTCGCCTGACCTGGAGAGACGGCCGTTTACGGTCGTGCGTACGTGTTCGATCGCCTGGGGACGACGCGGATCATCGTTCGGCTCCGACTCCATCGCTTCAGGAAGTGCGCCGACGATGAAAGGACGAAGGCTCGTCGCTCCCTCTTCGTCATAAACACGCACCCAGCGCACTCCCGGCTGTGCGTCGGCGGCGACTTCGACCGACAATTTCCCCTTCACTTCCCCGGGCTTGACCGAAAGTCCGGCCCCCTCGACCCAACACTTCACCGGCCAATGATCGAACTTCCCCGACATCGTCACCGTCAGGGACTGGCCCCGCGCGGCTCCGGCCGGGAAGAAGCCGGTCAGCGCCGGCGCCTTGGCCCATGTGTTCGGCACGCTCGCGACCAACAACGCGATCGAGAACAGCGAGGCGGTGAGCGATCGCCGTCTCATCCCATCAACTCCCGGATCGGGGTCGGATCGCTGACCAGGAATGTGGGTCGGCCGCTGGGAGTGTACAGCATCTTCCCGGGGTCGATTCCTAGCTTCGCATAAACCGTGGCCGCGAAGTTCTCCGGAGAGAGCACGCGTTCGCTGGCGGCGTATCCTCGGGCGTCCGTTGCACCGACGACCTGGCCTCCCGGAGTGCCGCAACCCGCGACCAGAACCGACATGGCGTTCGACCAGTGGTCGCGTCCCGCGTCCTTGTTGATCTTCGGCGTTCGGCCGAACTCCCCGAGCGCGAGGACCAACGTGGATTCGAGCATCCCGCGCTGGTTGAGATCTTCAATGAGGGCGGCGACCGAAGATTCGAAGGCAGGCATTCGCTTCTCGAAGCCGTCGAAGAGGGAAACGTGGTGATCCCACCCCCCTTCATTCAGCGTGACGAAGGGAACCCCGGCCTCGACGAGCCGTCGGGCGAGCAGGCAACGCTGGCCGAACGAGTTTCGGCCGTAACGATCGCGTATGCGAGGGTCTTCAAGCGTGATGTCGAAGGCCCGCTGGGCCTGATTCGACGACATCAGTTCATACCCCTGGTCATAGTATTCGTCGAGAGCCAGGGCCGGGTCGCCCGCCGACTTCTCGGCGAATCGCTTGAAGTGGTCGAGTCGATCGCGGAGACCGCGTCGGTCGCCGACTCGGGGCTCGGCGAGGTCGCGGGGCGGAGCGACGTCCCGGACGCGAAAACTCGACGAGTTCGGATCGTCGGGTACGACGAACGGGGCGTACTTCGCCCCCAGGAAGTTCGGCCCGCCTGAACGCAACATGCTCGGGATGGAGAAATAAGGCGGCAGCCCGCCGGCGGCCCCGCGCTCATGGGCGGCGACCGCGCCCATGCTCGGGTGGAAACTCACGAACGCTCCGCAGCCGACGGGAATCCGGGGCGGCGCGCCGGTGATCATGTAGTGATTGCCTGCTCCGTGATTCCCCTGATCGTGCCTGATGGACCGGACGATCGAGAACTTGTCGGCGATCGACGCGAGTCTTTTCATCGGTTCGGAGAATTGGATCCCCGGGACCGCGGTGTCGATCGGTTTGAATTTCCCTCGGATTTCGGCGGGCGCCCCTGGCTTGGGGTCGAAGGTCTCGTAGTGGCTCGGGCCGCCGTCCATCCAGATCAGAATGCAACTCATCGGCCTTGCGCTGGGGATCGCCGCCTGGCCTCGGACCCGCAATGCGTCGATCAACCCGCCGCCGATCAGGGCGCCCAGGCCGAGACGGAGACAGTCGCGTCGGGTCGTGGATTCGCAGTTCTTGGAGATTGCCATCGGTCTCGCCTTTGTCAGGAGGGGCGTGGTCGGCCGGCCTGCGGGTCAGTCCTTGAACACGAACTCGGCGGAGTTCAGCAGGGCCCAGAGGATGTCCTCCACCGCACGGCGCCGATCGCTCTTGGTGTCCAGGAGGAGCGCCTCGCAAACACTCTTCTCTTCATCGGTGGGATGTCGGCTGTATGCCAGAAGATAGAGTTCGTCGACGATCGCCTGGGGAGTTTTTTCTCCCTTGGCCAGCGCCGCGACTCGCCCGTCCTGGGACGAGAGCTTCTTGTGAACGCCGGGAGAATTCATGAGGTGGAGAGCCTGGACGACCGCCGTGTCGCTGGTTCGTTCGCAAGGGGGGTCCTGGTTCGGATCGGGTCGACCGAACGTATCGAGGAACAGCGAGGGGACCCGATTGGTCCAGATCGTCGAGGCGCGGCTGCGCGGGGGGGCGGCGTCGAAAACGTCGGGGACGTCGGTCACGTCGCTGATCGCGTCCAGGAGGATTTCCGCCCGAAGCCGCTGGCGGTAATAACGGGAGAAGCTGCGCGTATCGGCGATGTTCCGATCGTTGGGCTCGGAGCTGAGCCCGTAGACCGACGAGGCCATGATGGTTCGGATCAAATGCTTCAGGTCGTATCCGTGAGTCCGGAAATCATCGGCGAGGGCGTCGAGCAGTGGGCCGTTGCTGGGCGGGTTGGTCGCACGAATATCGTCCACGGGATCGACGACGCCTCGGCCCATCAGGTCGGCCCATACGCGGTTGGCCATCACCTGGGAGAAGTAGCGATTCTCGGGCGAAGTCATCCAGCGAGCGAGCGCCTCGCGTGGATCCGCCTCGGGGTCCTCGTCCAGGGGCGCGGAACCGAAGAGCGGCTTGGGCGGCAGGACCTTGCCGGTCAACGGGTGCTTGACCGACCCGGATTTGGCGGTGAAGACGATTTCCTCGCTCCCGGAGATCGGCGGCGAGAGGCCGGTGCCCTTGCGTCCCACGCGGGCGAAGAAGGCCGCGAACTCGTAGAACTGTTCCTGCCCCCACGACTCGAACGGGTGGTGATGGCATTTGGCGCAATCGAGCCGGATGCCCAGAAACAGTTGGCTGACGACCGGCGCGATCTCGATCGGCTCGCGACGGTCCCGGAAGATCGCCGAAGCCCCCTGCTCGAATGTGCTTCCTCGGGCCGTGACGATCTCGCGCACGAACTGGTCGTACGGCAGATTCTTCCGAAACGCGTCTCGAATCCAGCCATCCAGATTGAAGACCGCCTTGATCCCCACACGGTAGGGATTCGGCCGCAGGAGATCCATCCACTTGTTCGCCCAGTGGTCGGCGTATTCAGGCCGGTCGAGGAGTCGATCCACGAGGCGGGCGCGCTTGTCGGGCGATGAATCCGCGAGGAAGGCGCGGGCCTCATCCGGCGTCGGCAAGCGGCCGATGACGTCGAGGTAGGCGCGTCTCAGGAACGTGGAATCGCCCGCGGGACCGGAAGGGGTCAGGCCGAGCTTCTTGAGCTTGGCCCAGACGTGATCATCGATGAAGTTGGATCGGGGAAGCGAGTCGTACAAACCGGCGGATACTTCGCCAGGCAAGGGAATGGATACGTCGCAGTTGGCGAACATCCCTTCGTAGCGCGCCGAGATCGTCGCCTCACCCGCAAACTTGCCTGCTTTGACGCGACCGTCGGCGTCGACCGCGACCAGGGTCGATTCACTGGAACCAAACGCGGCCAGGCGAGTCACGTCTTCCGTCGACCCATCGGAGAAACGGGCGGTGACGCGCAGACCGAATGATTCATCGAGCCCTAGCCTTCGTTCGCCCGGCTCGACGACCACGCGCTCCAGCTTCGGCGCGTCGGTGGCGGTCCGAGGAAGTCCGGCGACGATCCAGCGGCGGAGCGTATCGTAGAAAGGCCCTGAGGGGTCGATTCGACGTCCGCCACCGTGAGGCAGCTCGGCCGTGGCTTTCTGGAGTATGAGGCTTTGCTCGGGCACGGCTTGGAGGACGCGACGTCCACCGGCCTCGCGAGCGATCGCCATATGGTCGAATTCGGGGTCGAAGCCCAGGAGCGACAGCTTGAAGCCATTCTGGCCGCTCGCCTTGCCGTGACAGGCTCCGGCGTTGCACCCCGCCCGGGTCAAGATCGGTTCAATGTCTCGCTCGAAGGTGACGTTGGCGGATGGATCGGCTCCCGAAGCCAGAGTCCCTGACAGGTGACTCGCCCCGATGACAGCCATGAGGCTGAAGATGACAGCACGCATTATAATCGCCCCAATCCACTTGCAACGCGGTCTGGTCGGACGCCGGATTATAATCGACGCGTCGAATTTCTCCAACAATTATCCGACACCCGCATTCGCCGTCTTGAACATGGCGGGCGATTCGCTTCAGAACGACAGCCCCATTCCATGTAATCCTCGAAATCCTCCGGCACCGCATCCCATGCGGGGCCATCCGGAAAACCTCGCTTCTCGCGTCCCCGGCCTCCGTACGGCCAGGATTTCCGAGGCGTGCGGGCCGACTCGGCGATGGATTCGCCGTCCTGCCTGAGCAGCTCTTCTTCGCAGATGATGACCCCGAACGAAGAGGTCTTTGAGACGGCCCTGGGCTTCCTCGACCGTCGCGGTGGTCATGGAACTGCTGCCGCATCGGTGGAACGGAGGCGTCGCGGCCGCGTTTTGATCGCAGTCTCACCCCTCGTCTACGTTCGAGGCGGCGCGATCGAGGAGGTGGGGGAGGCGTCGTCCGGTCACCGGCGCGGAGCGAGAGGCTCCGCGCCGGAGAGGAAGTGCAGGAGGACGGGAGGCTCAGCCGCGGACCTTGGGGCCGGGGCCGTAGACGGCGTCGGCGCCGAGTTGCTCTTCGATGCGAAGGAGCTGGTTGTACTTGGCGACGCGGTCGGAGCGGCTGGCGCTGCCGGTCTTGATCTGGCCGGCGTTGGTGGCGACGGCGATGTCGGCGATGGTCGCGTCTTCGGTCTCGCCCGAGCGGTGGCTGATCACCGACGTGTAGCCGGCGCGATGGGCCATCTCGATCGCTTCCAGCGTCTCGGTCAGGGTGCCGATCTGGTTCACCTTGATGAGGATGCTGTTGGTCGCGCCCTGGGCGATGCCCCTGGCCAGGCGCTCGGTGTTGGTGACGAAGAAGTCGTCGCCGACGATCTGCACCTTGTCACCCAGCGCCTTGGTGATCGCGGTGTAGCCGGCCCAGTCGTCCTGGTCGAGCGGGTCTTCAATCGAGATGATCGGGTACTTGTCGACCCACGAGCCGAACAGGTCGATCATCTGCTGGCTGGAGAACAACTTGTCGGGAGCCGACTTCCAGAACTTGTAGCCCTTCTTGTCGCCTTCGTCGAACAGCTCGGAGCTGGCGCAGTCGAGCGCGATGGCGATGTCCTTGTCGCGGCCGGCGGTGTAGCCCGCCTTGTCGACGGCGTCGAGGATGAACTTGACGGCTTCCTCGTTGTCGAGGTTCGGCGCGAAGCCCCCCTCGTCGCCGACGTTGGTGTTGTGGCCGGCCTTCTTAAGGACCGCCTTGAGCTGGTGGAAGATCTCGGCGACGGTGCGGATGCCCTCGGCGAAGCTCTTCGCGCCGATGGGCATGACCATGAATTCCTGGAAGTCGATCTTGTTGTCGGCGTGCTTGCCGCCGTTGATGATGTTGGCCATCGGCACCGGTAGGACGTGGGCGCCGGCCCCGCCGATGTAGCGGTAGAGGGGCAGGCCGTGGGCCTTGGCGGCCGCCTTGGCGGCGGCGAGGCTGACGCCGAGGATCGCGTTGGCGCCGAGCTTGCCCTTGTTGGGCGTGCCGTCGGCGGCGATCAGGGCGCGGTCGAGGCCGATCTGGTCGCTGGGGTCGCGGCCGACGACGGCCTTGGCGAGCGCGCCGTTGACGTTGGCGACGGCCTTGGTGACGCCCTTGCCGGCGTACCGCTTCTTGTCGCCGTCGCGAAGCTCGACGGCCTCGTGGATGCCCGTGCTGGCGCCCGAGGGGACGGCCGCGCGGCCGAGCGTGCCGTCAGCCAGGACGACGTCGACTTCCACGGTCGGGTTGCCGCGGCTGTCCAGGATCTCGCGTCCGTGCACCTTGGCGATGGCTGAGGTCGATTGACTCATGTTGGTCCTCAAATTCCTTAATGCAATACGATCCAGAAAGAGAAGAGACTTTACGTATCCGGTTCGTTCGACGGTTTCGAGCGAGTGGCGTCTCCAGCCGGCGATCGCGACCCGAACGGGGTCGACCGCCGTCATCTTTGGTGACTGGATTTTAATCGATTGCGGCGGAATCGGCGACGGGTTCCGCGAGTGGATCGTCGAGTCGACGCGGGGGAACTCAAGTGCGGGCGGCCCCGCCCCTCCGGTGCATGCGGCATCAGGGGGTAGGGGTCTCCTTGTTGAAAAGGCGGAGACCGCCACGCGGTGCGGCTTCACGGTGCTCGTTCTTGAGGGCCTTCGGGAGGATCGGCCGGGTTGGGTCGTCGGCCGATTGAATCCTCGAAGCAAGGAGCGCCCGGAGCGGGGTCCGTCGGCGATGCGCCGAGGGGCTTCGTTCCGGGCGCTCGTCTGGCCCGTCTCGGAGAAGCGGCCGCCCCGGTCCAGCGACCCTTTCGGCGGCTCTATGGGTATCGGCGGCCCCGACGCAAAGGCTTGACCCTGGTCGCGAAATCAACATTCGGGAGGCGGCTCGACCCGCAACAGGGGTACGACGTACTTCTTGAGAAAACGCGGAGAATCCGGCCCCAAGTGTCCTCCCAGGTAGCCGGTCGAGCTCATCCGGGGCGACCAGCGGATCTGGCGGAGCTTCTTGTACGCCGCCACCCGCGCGGGGTCGTCGGTCCCGGCCTTGGGACGGAGGAAGCCGACCCGGCCCGCCCCCGAACACCAGACGCGGTCCGACGTGCCGAAGATCCGCGTGCCGGCGCCCAGGAATACCACGTCGAGCGGCGACCAGAAGACCGAGACGTCGCGCCGGACGCTCCCGAGCGCCTTCGTCAGGTCGTACCCCGGCGAGAGGGCCGGTGCCAGCAAGACCACCCGCTCGACCACCACCCCCGAGCCCGACAGCCGCTCGAGCACCTTGACGATCACGGCGCAGCCGCCCGACTTGCCGACGAGGAAGATCGGCTCGCCCGGGTGCGCGTCGTGGTGGAGCCGCAACGTCTCGGCGACCTCGTCGGCCCGGGCGTCGCAGTTGGCGGCGTTGGACAGGTCGGCGTACCACCGGCCCACCCCGTGCCCCCAGCGGACCACGCGGGTGGTGTACGCAAGGCCGGACGCCTTGATCACCCGAGCCAGGGCCCTGCCGCACAGGTCGAATCCGCCGATGCCGTCGGCCACCACCACCAGCGCCTCGCTCCGGATTTCGGCCGGCGCTGGCACCGGGGCGGGAGTGGGCGGCGGTTTCGGCGACCAGGCGAACAGTCCGATCAGAAGATTGGTGATCCAGGACATGGCGAGCCTCAGCTCGATCGAGGAGCCGCGACGGGACCGTTTTCGGAGGACTTGGCGGGCGGGGACTTGTCCTTGTCCTTCTCTTTCTCCTTCTCCTTGTCGCGGTCCCGTTCCCGCTCGCGGTCGCGTTCGCGAGGGGGGGCGGGTTCGCTCTCGGCGTCCTGCCACTTCATCGCCCGGGCGTGGCGCATGGGGGCGATGCGGAGGATGACCTCGCCGTCCTGGAAGAGGCGGACGGTGCCGTTCGACTGGCTGACGACGACCGCCACGGCCTTGGTTACGGCGGTGATGGCGGCGGCGGCCCAGTGCCGGGTCCCCAGCCCCTTGGGCAGGGTCAGGCCGGCGACGGGGGCGTCGATCAGCCGGCAAGCGGCCTCGACGGTGCCGTCGCGGGCGACGATGAACGCGCCGTCCATCTGGGCGATCTCCTTGATCGCCTCGCGAACGCGGAGGTCGCGGACGTTGCGTTCCTTGCGACGGTAGCCCTTGAAGGGGTCGAAGCCGAGCGGCCGGGTGCGTGCCAGGACGTTGCGAACGTCGCCGACGACGATCAGCGAGCCGACCGCCTTGCCTTCGCGACCTTCACGACCGATCTCGACCGCCGTGTCGACCACGGCCTTGAGGGTCTCGAACGGGACCGAGGTTTCGAGCGCCCGGAGATCGCGGGCGGAGAGCCGTTCGAGGTGCTCGCCCAGGCGGATCACGGTGATCGAGTCGAGCGCCTCGGCCTCGAAGCCCGAGTAGACGACGACCACGCGGGCGCCCGCCTTGAGCAGGTCGTTGGCGACGGCCTCGATCAGGGCCAGGGTGATCCGCTCGGCGATGCCCGCCTCGGTCGGCTCCAGCTCGATCGCCGTCAGGCCGGCCTTCTTGATCGCCTCGACCTGCCGATCGGACGAGCTGGCCAGGAGGAAATCGACGTCGCCGTTGGTGACGGAGCGCACGAGGTCCCACTCCAGCGGCCCCTCGGGCATTACCAGCACGCCCGCCGCGCCCAACCGCTGGGCGGCTTCCGCGGCGATCGACAAGATCGGCAGCGGAGCCGTCCCCTTCGAGACGTTGGTGGGCGTCACAAGATGCGGCCTCATGAAAAAGAACAGTAGAAACGCCCGGGGATCGCCCGGGCGGTGGACGCCTGCCCGGCCCCGCGATGACACGCGACGGGCCGGGCGTAGGCTGACGGTTCCAGAACCGGCTCAGCTCTGGTCGGGTCACTCGGACTTCGGCGCTTCCTTCACGGCTTCCGCCTTGGGCGCTTCGGCCTTGACCTCAGCCTTGGGCGCTTCCGCCTTGGGCTCTTCCTTCTTGACCTCGGCCTTGGGCTCTTCCTTCTTCGGCTCCTCTTTCTTGGCCTCTTCCTTCTTCGGCTCTTCGGCCTTGGGCGCGGGGGCCGGCCCCTTGGCCTTGCGGACGGCTTCGATGTGGCGGTTCAGGATGCTGGCCCGCTGGTCGTACCAGGCCTTAAGGCCGGCGCTGGGGTTCACGATCCGGACGTCGGTCTGGTAATTGATTCCCTCGGTCTTGCCGTAGCCGGTGAACCAGGCGCCGAAGACTTCGGGGCTGACCGGGTAGGGCTTCTTGCCAGCCGCGTTCTTGAGGGTCCGGGCGTCGACCGCGTAGCCCTTGATGAGGATGTCGAGGATCGGCGGCGGGTCGATCGAGCTGTCGACGAGCCCGGCGTCCTGGGCGGCGACGATCGCCTCGGCCACGGCGTGACGGGCGGCCTCAAGCTTGGCCTCGACCTCGGGGGGAACCGTCGGCGGCGGAAGCTCGGCCGGCACTTCCGGGGCCTTGGCCTCTTCCTTCTTCGGCTCCTCTTTCTTGGCCTCGTCCTTCTTCGGTTCTTCCGGCTTGGCCGCTTCTTTGACTTCGACCTTCGCGGCCGGAGCCGGGGCTTTGACCGCGTCCTGGGCGAACGCGCGACCCGTCCCGGCAAAGCTCAACGACGCGACGAGACCGAACGACCACGCAAGCAAGAGATTTCGACGCACCACCAGCGTTCTCCTTTTGTCTGCATCGCGGGGGGCCCTCCGAACGAAGCCGGCGCGGGCCTTCCCGAATTACCTCGTTCCGATCGAAACCGTCCGTGACTCCGGACGTTCCGGCGTGAACCATCCCCGCCAATTTACCGGCCTGGATGCGCTCTTGCTAGGGACATCGGCGAAGCATGCGGCACGAATTGCAGATTCGGCCCAATCGCTGCATCAAGAACCGCCCACCGCCCGCCTCATCCTACCTGGACTTCCCAGATTCCGCATAGCGGGATTGCGACAGGCTGGCCTTGGCCGACTGTTTTGCCACCAGAAGGGAATTCGCCGCAAGACCGGGTTATGGCGAATGACCGGATTGCCGAAATCATAACCAGTGGACGGGCCGAAGGGCGAAGGATCGCTCTTTGGGAAGAGGTCGGCGAGCAGGGAGGATGAGCGATGGGGCGAACACCGTCGGACACCAGGAGGAGCCTGATGCGTCGGGTCCAGCCCATGATGGACGGGCTGGAGCAACGATGCGTCATGAGCGCGACGTCCGTCGCGGAACCGCTCGCCCAGGTCGTCTCCGCGACCGCATCGAACGGCGTGTTCTCCAATAACGGCCAAAAGTTCGCGTATTCGACTCCCGAGGGGACTCGAGTCGCGCTCACGATCAAGGGTCGGGGCACTCTGGAAGGGACGTTCGTAGACTCCGCCGGCGCCCTCAATCTGCGGTACGGCCGGACGAACTCCTATTCGAAGATCACCAGCGACGTCCACGGCGGGACCGGCCGGGCGCTGCTGGCGACCATCTACAGTCACGACCAGGCCGTGAGCGGCACGACCAACAGCCTCAGCGGGATCGGCTCGCCGTTGATCGGCATGATCAACCTCCGCAAGTTCGACCTCATCCCCAACGGCACGGTGAACGTCACCGCCGGCATCGGCACGCTGGGCCTCCGGTCGGCCGGGCCGAACTCGCAGATCCAGCTCCGCGACCTGCCCGTGCAGACGACGACCACCACGACCACCTCGGGCAGCACCACGACCACGACCACCACGACGGGCTCGATCTCGACCACAAGCAACAACATCAACAACAGCGTGGTCAGCAACGTCTTCCTCGTGCAGACGCTCGCGGGGTCCGACGGCGAGTTCGTCTCGGCCGGCAACCTCCTGCTCCAATCGACGAACGGCAATCCGGGCCCGCCCCCCGCGCCGCCGGGCGTGGTCGTGGCCATCGACCACGTCAACGGCGACGCCCCCGCGCCCAACCTCCTGAACGACGTGCGGATCTTCGGTTACGACCCGGTCGCCGGCCAGGTCGTCCGGTTCCAGCTCGACCTCCAGGCGAACACCGGGGTGGTGGATACGTCGTTCGCGCCGATCAAGGTCGCCGGGGCGCCGGCCGACGTGGGGGTCGCCCTCGGCCGCGACAACCAGCGGCAGGTCCTTCTGGTCGACTCGGGGACGACCGTCTCGGTCTACGACGCGACTTACGGGACCGCTCTGGGCTCGTTCAGCGTGCCGGCGGGCTTCAGCGACGTCGGCTCGACCGACTCGGTGACGGTGATCGGCAACACGACCGCGAACCAGCTCCAGATGCTCGACGTGGCCGCCAGCCTCGCCGCCGGCACGGTCGTCCAGCCGGTGGGGAATCCCGCCCCCTACACACCGCCGTCGGGCCTCTCGCTGCTGGGGGGCGTGACCGGCCTTCCCGGATCGAACCAGGTTTATACGTCGGTCGCCGCCCCGTTCAACTCGCTGCAACCGCTCGAGAACCAGCTCGGCTACCTGAACGTCTCGACGACCACGTCGGTCCCCCTCGAGAACGGCAGCCTGAGCCTGCTCTACAGCTTCAGCACGGTCCAGCAGAAGGCGTTCACCCAGGGGGGGAACTATGTGGCGATCCCCGCCGGCAACCCCAACCAGACGGCCGTCTCGGTGGGGAGCGTCGACCGCAGCCTGGCCGTCAACACCGTGGGCAAGAACAGTTCCGGCGCCGCGGTCCCCAACACCGTGCAGCTCTACGGCCAGGTGTCGCTCACCAGCCGGGGGCCGATCGTGATCAACTACCCGAACCAGCTCACAGACCTGAGCGAGAGCTTCCGCCCCGACCTCGCCGGCACGGTCCTGATCGACGTCCAGGGCAACATCCAGTCGGTCCGCGGAACCGACGCCAACGGCCTGGTCCTCAACAACGCCGGCAACCTCAACCTGGTCTCGTTCCGACGCATGTCGAACTCGACGATCATCGGCGAACCCGTCACCCACATCAACATCCAGAAACGCACGAACGTATCGATCCTCTCGACCGCCCGAACCGTCGGCAGCCGCAACGGCGTCACCGTCGTCCCCGGCCTTCAGGAAGTCGGCCCCCTCTCCCAGCCCCACGACCGCCCCCAGGCTTGACCGATGAGGATAGGCCGCCGCGAGAAGGTGCCGCGCAGCGGCGGATGAGGGTCGCGGGATTTCGAGATCCGTGACGACCCTCATCCGACCTTCGGCCGCCTTCTCCCAGGGGAAGAGAAGAGGCTTCGCCCCCGCCCGCTTCTCCATGATCTGGTCTTCCAGCTCCGCCCGTATTACCTTGGATGAGGCACCATCGATCATCACCCCGTACGAGGCCGTCGTCCGACCATGACGTGGGAGCAGCGCTGGCATCCGTTGCGGGAGGAGTGGGTGATCGTCGCGGCCCACCGGAACAGCCGGCCCTGGGCGGGCGAGACCGTGGAAGGGGGCGCGAAGGCGGTCCCCGACTACGTCGCGAGCTGTCCGCTCTGCCCCGGCAACGTCCGGGTGAGCGGCGCGCGGAACCCGGACTACCGGGGCGTTTACGTGTTCGACAACGACATGCCCTGCGTGGGCCCCGACGCGCCTCGCGAGCTGGAGCGGCCGGCGGGCTTCTACCGCAACGCGGCGGCGGAGGGGATCGCGCGGGTCGTCTGCTACGCCCCTCGGCACGACCTGACGCTCGCCGAGCTTCGGCGCGACCAGGTCGTCGCGCTGCTCGAAACCTGGCAGGCGCAGTACCGCGAGTTGGGCGGCCGGCCCGAGGTCGAGCACGTCTTGATGTTTGAGAACAAGGGCGAGGTCGTGGGGGTCTCCAACCCGCACCCGCACTGCCAGATCTACGCGACCAACTTCGTGTTCAAGACCATCGCCAACGAGGCGGCCGTCGCGCGGAGGTTCTGGGACGACCACCGCCGGACGATGATGGAGGAGATCGTCGCCGCCGAGGAGAGCGACGGCCGGCGGATCATCGCCCGGCGCGGCTCGGCGCTGGCGTTCGTCCCCTACTTCGCCCGTTACGCCTACGAGACGTTCGTCACGCCGCGAAGGCCGTGCGCCAGCCTCGCCGACCTGTCGGCCGCCGAGGTCGACGACTTCGCCGCCGTGCTCCACGAGGTCGTGATCCGGTTCGACAACCTCTGGCGCGCGCCGTTCCCGTACGTCATGGCCCTGCACCAGGCGCCGACCGACGGGCGGACTCACGACGGCTTTCATTTTCATATCGAGTTCCATCCTCCGCTTCGCAAGCCGAACCTCCTCAAGTACCTCGCCGGCCCCGAGATCGGCGGCGGCTCGTTCCTCAGCGACACCGCGCCCGAGGAGAAGGCCGCCGAGCTTCGCGCCGTCTCCCCGATCCTCTACAAGCACGAAGCGGAGAGAACGACGCATGGTTGAGCCCGGGACGTTCCCCGACGAAGAGGCGGAAGTCGATGCATTCATCGCCCGGCTGAAGGTCGGCGGCGAGCCGGGCGCGTCGCTTCCATGGTTCGATCCAGCCGAGCCGTTCGTCGTCGCCCGCGCGCCGGGGCGGCTCGACGTGATGGGGGGGATCGCCGATTACTCGGGATCGCTCGTCCTCCAGCGACCGATCCGCGAAGCCGCCCTGGCCGCGGCCCAGCACGACCCGGCGCCGGGCTTGCGGATCGTCAGCCTCGCGGCCGACGGCGGCCCGGCTCGCACGCTGGCGATCGACGGCGGCACGCTCGATCGGTTCTTCAACGAGGGGTGCGGCGCCGCCCGCGACTGGTTCGCCGCGCGGCCCGACGACCACTGGGGATCGTACATCGCCGGGGTCGTCGTCGTGCTGGCCCGGGACGGCGGCGCGCCCCCCGGCGGCGGGCTGCGGGTCGTGATCGATTCGCAGGTGCCGGAGGCCAAGGGGGTCAGCTCGTCGGCCGCGCTCGAAGTCGCGGCGATGTCCGCCATCGCCGGGTTGTTGGAGGTTCCCCTCTCCGGCGAACAGACCGCCCTGCTCTGCCAGAAGGCCGAGAACCAGGTCGTCGGCGCGGCCTGCGGGATCATGGACCAGATGACCGCGGCCGTCGGCCGTTCCGGCTCGCTGCTGGCCCTGCTCTGCCAGCCGGCCGAGGTCCAGGGCTTCATCCGTCCCCACGAATCGATCGGCTTCTGGGGGATCGACTCGGGCATCCGGCACGCGGTCACGGGGGGCGACTACACGTCGGTGCGCATCGGGGCGTTCATGGGATATCGCATCCTCGCCGAGCTGCAAGGCTTGCCGACCGCCGGGCCGAACCGCGCCGGTCTCATGTGGGTCGACGACGAACGGTGGTCGGGCCGGCTGGCGAACGTCGACCCCGCCGAGTTCGTCAGCCGGTTCGCCGAACTGCTGCCGAGGACCATGCGGGGCGACGCCTTCCTCGCGCAGTACGGCGGCACGACCGACCCGGCCACGCGGGTCGATCCCAGCCGAACCTACGCCGTGCGCTGGCCGGCGACCCACGCGGTCCACGAGCACAATCGGGTCGTCCGGTTCGCCGCGCTGCTGGCGTACGAGCCCGACGACGACCTCCTCGGCGAGCTGGGCGAGATGATGGCCACCTCGCACGAGAGTTATTCGATCTGCGGACTGGGCTCCGACGGCACCGATCTGCTGGTCGACTTGGTCCGCGCGGCGGGTTCCGACGCGGGCCTGTTCGGCGCCAAGATCACCGGCGGCGGCAGCGGCGGGACCGTCGCCGTCCTGGGCCGAGCCGACGCCGGAGACGAGGTCGCGCGGATCGCCCGGACCTACGAGGAGCGCACGGGTCGCCCTGCGCACGTCTTCTCGGGCTCCTCGGCCGGGGCCGAAGCCTTCGGCGTCCGCCGCGTCCCGCGCTGAGCCGCCGACCTCGAAATCGCCGACGATCCGGACGCCGAAGCCGATCTCGGTTACAATCGGATCTTCCGCGAATCGGAATCGGAAACGGACAGCAAGGGACGGGAGAGGTCGACGATGAATGTGCTTGTTTCGGGAGGCGCGGGCTACGTCGGCTCGCACGCGGCGCGGATGCTGGCGAATGCCGGCCACGAGGTCTGGGCCTATGACAACCTCGTCTTCGGCCATCGCGGCGCCGTCGCGCCGGGGCGGCTGATCGAGGGGGACCTGCTCGACCGGCCGAAGCTGGAAGCGGCCCTGAAAGCCCATAAGATCGACGCCGTGATGCACTTCGCGGCTTTCGCCTACGTGGGCGAGTCGGTGACCGATCCGGGGAAGTATTATCATAACAACGTCGTCGGCACGCTTTCGCTGATGGACGCCATGCGGGCCGTGGGGGTGCGGCGGATTGTCTTTTCGAGCACCTGCGCGACCTACGGCGAGCCCGAGAGCGTCCCCATTCGCGAGTCCCAGGCCCAGAACCCCATCAATCCGTATGGATACACCAAGCTGGTGATCGAGCGCGCCCTGGCCGACTACGCCAAGGCGTACAAGTGGGGTTACGCCGCGCTGCGGTACTTCAACGCGTCGGGCGCCTCGGCCGACGGCGACCTCGGCGAGGACCACGACCCCGAGACCCACCTGATCCCGCTGGTGCTCCAGGTCGCGCTCGGCCAGCGCGAGCACATCACGATCTTCGGCGACAAGCTCCCCACGCCCGACGGCACCTGCATCCGCGACTATATCCACGTCGACGACCTGGCCTCGGCCCACATCTCGGCCCTCGAACGCCTGGAGCCGGGGACCGAGTTCAAGTGCAACCTCGGCACCGGCCAGGGGACGAGCGTCAAGGAGGTCGTCGACGCCTGCCGCCGGATCACCGGCCACGCGATCCCGGCCGTGATCGCCGGCCCCCGCGCCGGCGACCCGCCGGCCCTCGTCGCCGACGCCAGCCTCGCCCGCCGCGAACTGGGCTGGACCCCCCGGTTCACCAGCATCGCGCCGATCGTCGAATCCGCCTGGCGATGGCATCAGAAGCACCCCAACGGCTACGGCGACTGATCTCGATCCCGACGACACGCGACGCTCAGGGCGTGCGTCCCGCCGTCCAGAGCGTGCCGCGGCGGATCAGCTCGGCGGCGGCTGGGACCTGGAGCGCCCGGGCGTCATGGCCGAGGGCCGAGTGGAAGACGCGGCCGGGGCCCTGCTCGACGGTGAACGCCATCGGGTGGTCGCGGCCCGTCACCTTCGACTGGGCCGAAGCCAGCACGTGGACCGGCCGGCGCTCTTCAAGCCCGATGTACAGCTCGTCGTCGGTCGTGAAGTCGCCCAGGCCCGCCGTGATCGGATGGCCGGCGTCGACGACGTGGACCGTGAACGCCCCACGCGGATCGTGCGTATTCTTGCCGTCCCAGACCATGCCCGCCAGCTCCTCGTAATCGGCCGATCCGCCGAACGCGCCGCAGGCGAAGTGGATCAACACAAGCCCCCTCCCCTGGTCCGCCAGCTTCGTCAGGTTGGCCCGCGCCTGCCGGTCGCGCGCCAGCGGCTTGTCGTTGCGAAAGTGGATCACCACCACGTCGTAGTCGAAGACCACGTCCGTCCCCAGCACTTCCGGGTCTTCGACGATCCGAACCGCGCACCGCCCGCCGTCCTCTAGCACGTCGCGCAGCGCCGGCGCCGACTTCTTCCACTCGTGGGCCGGATGATCGACGCCAGTCACCAGCAGCACCTTCACCGGCGCCTTGGGGGCCTCGTCGACGGAAGCCGGGATGAGCGAGGCGGCGGCAAGTAGGGCGAGCATCGCATAGTGCACGTCGGCTCTCCTTTCGCGGGGGGTGGGAGGCTTCAGGAGGGGGGCGCTGCCGGCTTGGCGGCCGGGGCGGGCGGCTTGAGGGCGGGCGCGGGGCCCTGGGGCGGGGCGGGCTTGGCGATGGCGATTCCCAGTCCGATCTCGTTGGCGGCGTCGTAGGCGAGCACGGCGCTGCGGTGGGGGGTGGTGAATTCGGCGGAGAGGAGCATAGTCTTGCGGCCGGTCTTCTCGCGGGCGACGCGGAGCTGCTCGGCGAGGCTCTCCATCTGGGCGGCGACCGGTTCGCGGTCGAGCTTGATGTTCCCCTCGGCGTCGATCTCCACCAGGATATAGTCGTCCTTCAGGTCGTCGAGCGTCTGCGAGCGGCCCTGGGCGACGGCGCTCGGCGGGGCCTCGGCCGACGGCTTGGGGATCTCCAGGGTCTTGTACAGGATCGTCGTCGCGGTGACCAGGAAGAACAGCACGAGCTGGAACGCCACGTCGACCATCGCCGCCAGGTCCAGCTCCTCGACCTTCGGCGGGCCCGAGCGGGTCAGCGAGATGACCGGTTCGTCATCCTCGTCCTCGTCGTCCACCTCGACGGCCGGCACGGCGTCGCGCGAGCGAACCACCGGCAGCGCCACGTGGCTGGAGGAACTCGGGGGAGGCGTGCGGTCGAACCTCAGGTCGTCGGCGGTCAGCTCCCACGAGGGGATGATCTTCTCGGCCGGGACCGGTGCCGCCGGGTCGCTGCCAATCTCCTCATAATCGTCGTCCTTGGGCTCCTCGTCGTCATCCTCATAATCGTCGTCAACAGGCCAGGCGAGAGCCGGCGCGGCGGCCGGGGCTTCGTCGACCAGGACGGGGAACGAGACCAGGTCTTCGGCCGACGGCGGGGGCGGGATCGGGGGCGGGACCGGGGTCGGGGGCGGAGCCTCGGCCGGCGGTTGCAGAAGTTCGGGGACCTCGGCGATCCGGACCCAAGCGACGGTGGTTCCCGACGGGCGGACCAGGTCGTCGTCGCGGATTTCGCCCGAGGCCAGCCCCGCGCTGATCTGCTCGGGCGACTGGCCGCGAACCAGCTCCAGTCGATCGGAGTGAAATACGTCCCACAAGGCCACAGGCGCCGTCTCTCGGTTGGGGGTGCTGGGATCGGGTCGGATCGGGTCGGGTCAGGGTTCCGGGGCCCCGGTCGCGTTCGCGGCTTCCTGAACGCCGACGTGGACGGTGACGCCCTCGACCTGCGAGACGGCGGCGGCGGCTTCGAGCACCTTGCCGTGGGGGACGTCGCCGTCGGCCTGAAGGATCACCTTGTGGATGCCGTTGCGGGCGGCCTCGGCCACCGCGTCGCGGGCCTGGTCGAGCGTGGCCCTCGGCCCCTTGCCGTGCCCCAGAAGGAGCTGGGCTTCGGCCTCGCCCGGCCCCGGCTTGAGCAGGGTGAGGAACGTCGCCGCCGACTCCTCGACCCCGACCCCGTGCCGCGCCGGGGGGACGTCGACCAGCTCGCCGCCGGACATCTGGGACGAGAACAGCATGAACGTCATGAGCTGGAACACGACGTCGACCATCGGCGTCATGTCGATGTGCTCGTCACGCTCCTCGGTCGATTCGCGGCGAAGCAGCATGGGGCCAACTCGTCTCGTGCTCGGGCTCGATGGGGATCAAAAACTAGCGCGGGGACGTCGCTCGGGCCGGGGCCGGGGCGGGCTCGCCGGGACGCGAGGCTCGGGCCGCGGCGGCGGCGTCCTGGGCTTCGATGGGTTCGAGGATGTCGAGGACGTCCTGCAACTGCCGCTCGGTCCGGTCGCGGAGCCGCCGCAGCTTGGCGTGGACGTCGTTGCCGATCAGCATCATCGGGTTGGCGATCAAGAGCCCCGCCCCGGTGGCCCAGAGCGCCAGGCTGATGTCGGACGCCAGCGCGTTGGGGTTCACCTTCGCCGAGCTGCCGATCCGTCCGAACGCCGCGATCATACTGGCGACCGTGCCGACCAGCCCGAGAAGCGGCCCCATCCGCACAATCGTTGAAACCGACCCAAGCCGGTTCTCCATCTCGGCGATCACCTCGGTGTGAAACTCGGTGACCAGGAGCTGCTTAGTCTTCGCCAGCGGCTTGCTCCGGTTCTTGAGCGCGACGGCGATCAACTGGCCGAGCGCCGTGTGCCAGTAGGCCGGGCTCTGGCAGACGCTGATCGCGGCGTCGAACTTGCGGGCCTGGCAAAGCTCCTGGATCTGAAGGATCAGGGGCTTGGGGTCCTTGAGCGTTTTCTTGCCCAGCGAGCGGTACAGCAAGATCGCGTTGTACCCGCCCCAGACCGCCAGGAACGCGAGGGCCCCATAGATGACGTAGCCGAACGAATCGATGATCCTGGTGACGCTCATCCGCAGTCGGTCCCATCTCTTGGTGGTTGGAGAGGAAAGCGCGCGACGCCGTTGTCCTGTATCCTTCATTGTGACCTACGCCGACCACCCTCGGCAAGCAAGTCGACCCACCATCCCCGATTGGCTTCGATCGTCCCCGAACCGACGCCCGCCGATTGGCTTCGATCGACCCCAAAACGAGGGAGCCCCAGCCGGCGGACTCCCTTGCCGCCCCCCTCGCTCCTTCCCGCGGCCGTTGGCTTCGATTGGGTTCGTCCGTCGCGCCCACGAACCGGCCCATCGAACGCAACCCACTCTATGCGTCGAATCTTACGTCAAACGCAGAATTTGGCTTCGATCGCGCGGAACTATCGCAACCGACTCCCGCAAGCCCCTCGATCCGCCTCGTCCGCCCGCTCGCCGGGCGCCCTCGATTTGGGTTCGCTCGTCGCGATTCCCGAGGCACGCGAATTGGCTTTGATCGCGCGGTTTTTCCTCAACGCCGGACCGTGCTCGACTCGCCCCCGACCTGGGTTCGACCGGCCGGGCTCCACCGCCGCGATTGGCTTTGTTCGCGCGGATTGTCTCATCCAGATAAGGGAATCGTCCTCGTGGGGTGGGCATCGTCCACTGTCCCAATCCATAACGCCGTAATGAGTTCAGACGGCTGACAACGCCCAGCCCTAAAACGCTTCGCGTCGCCAGGATTGGGTTTGATCGCGCGTTTTTCTCGACTCGTCGCAGCCGATGGGCGATCGATGTCCCCTCCTGTTTGATCTGAAAATGGCCTCGCGAAGGCCTGCCCCATTACAAGCTCGAAGCGCCAGCGAGTGGATGGTTCCAATGGCCCGACGGAGATTCACTCGCTGGCGCTTCGGGCTTGTATTCGGACCCGGCCGACCGCGATCCCCATTCTCATGAGGCCGGGGGTCCCCACGGCGTTATAATGGTTTCCATGTCCTGCCGCTGAAATGAGAATGAGCGCGGCGCACCATCGCCTATCTATGAATTTACGACAGGATGCACGCGGGAGCCGTGGAATTCCCGCGGGGCTCCCGATCCCTGGCTTCCGCCCCAGGCCAGCCGGTCCGCCCCATGATGTGGGGAACGGGGTTCAACGGTCGTTGGGCTCGACCAGCGGGCCGTAGAAGGCGGGGCGGCGGTCGGCGATTCGATTGATCTCGTGGCGGCCGGGGACGCGGACGAGGCGCTTGGTCCGCGCCTTCTCGGGGTCGATATCCGCGAAGAGGGTCGTCTCGGAGGAATCGCCGGCCCTGGCCATGACGTTCCCCGGCGGATCGGCGATCGAGCTGGCGCCGATGAACCGGAACCCGCTCTCGACGCCGACGCGGTTCACGGCCATGGCGTAGACCGTGTTCTCCATGGCGCGGGTCGGGATCATGTGCTCCGCCGCGCACTCGGCCGACGTGGGCCAGTTAGTCGGCAACGCGATCAGGTCGGCGCCCAGCAGCGCGAGCACGCGCGAAGCCTCGGGGAACGAGCCGTCGTAGCAGATCTGGACGCCGATCCGGAGGCCGTTGATCTCGTGGACGGCCAGCGGACGGTCGCCGGGGTCGACGTGCATGTCGATCCCCAGATACGGCAGGTGGATCTTCCGATACGTCCCCACGACCCCGACGGGCCCGACGAGGGCGCAGGCGTTGTAAAGCTTCTCGCCGTCCTTCTCCAGGAACCCAAACACGCAGCCGCAGCCGGTCCTTCCGGCGACCTCGGCGATCGCCGCCACCTCCGGCCCGTCGACCGCGACCGCGTGGGCGTACCCGTCTTCCCGACTCTCGAACCCGTAGCCCGACAGCGCGCATTCGGGGAAAACCGCCAGCCTCGCCCCTTCGCTCGCCGCATGCTCCAACCCGGCGACGATCCGCCCGAGGTTGCGGCCCACCTGCCCAAGCATCGGCTCCATCTGCACCGCCGCCACGCGAATCGTCGATCCTGAGTCCATGTCGCACCCGCTTCTGAAGGAAACCCGGCCTATGGAGCTGTCCACGAACAACGTCCAGCTCGAAGTGTGGAGTCGAAACGTGGGGCCGAAGAAAATCAGGTATTCACACGGAGGATACGGAGCGGAAGAGGAGAGGAATCGAGAAGGATTCGGGAAGGTCAATCCATTGAGTCGTTCCCCCTCCGTATTCTCCGACTCCTCCGTGGTGAATTTCTTCGACCCAACAATTGGACCTTGTTCGTGGACAAGCCCTTACTTCGCCGAGCCAGCCTCGTCCAAAACGACCGCCGCGGCGAGGTCGTTGCCGAACGTGTGGAAATCTTTGAGGGTCCAGACGACCTTTTTATCTCGGGTGACTTCAATCAGTTGGGGGTTGTTGGGGCCGGCGTGGGTGTTGCCGAAGACGATGTGGCCGTTGGGAAGCACGGCGAGCGAGGTGACCCACTTCAGGTGGATGCCCGGCAGCTCGTCGTGGCCGATGCTCCAGACGACTTGGCCGGCGGGGTCGACCTCGATCACGCGATTGCCGTTGCCGGTCGCGATCAGGGTGTTGCCGCTGGCGAGTCTCAGAGCGCCAAAAACCTCGGTTCCGTGGCCGTCGTGGCCGGGGGTCGCCGGGCGGCCGTCCAGGTCGAGCCGGTACGACCAGACGATGGCGCCGTCGGGGGCGTATTCGTGAACGGCTCCGTCGAGTTCCTGGCAGACGAGATAGTGGCCGTTCGCCAGCTTGCGAACGAGCCGGGTGTCTCGGTGCGAATCCGGTTTTTCCACCTTCAGGTCGACGGAGTGGACGATCTTGCCCTCGCGGTTCACTTCGATGATCCGCCGGTTGCCGGTCTCGGCGATCATCGTCAGGCCGTCGTCGAGTCGCTGAACCGCGTGGACTTCGATCGGGCCGTTGTAGCCGGACCGGGGTGCGGAGGTGTAGGACCAGACGATCTCCTTCGCGGGGTTGATCTCGACGACGGTCGCCGCGCCCGTGTGGGTGAGGATGTTGCCGTTGGGCAGCAATTGCAGATCATGCACTTGCGACTTCAGCGGCATCTCCCATTCCACGTCCCCCCTGGCGTCGATGATCGCCAGGCGCCCTCGATCCGCGCCCAGAACACGACGCGACGCGGGCCCCTGGGCGTCCGCGGTCGCGGTCCAGCCCAGAACGGAGAGAACAAGCCCAAGGTGGAACGCGGATCGTGCGTGCATCGTGCAAACTCTCTCTTCGTTGTGGCGGGGCGCGGACTGGCTAACGGACTTCACCTAGAGCGGTTCACCTTTGAGTTGCGCACAGCCGGGTTATCCGGAAGACCGCATTACTGTAGGGGCGTCCCTTGTGGGCGCCCGAATTGCGGGGGTCGCCGCAGTCGCCGACGCCGATCGGGCGCCCACAAGGGACGCCCCTACGTGCGCAACCCAGACGCAAACCGCTCTAGATGGTGGCGTGCAAGTGCTTGACGTGCAAGTTGGCGCTTCGCCGCGAGCGGAGGAAGAGATAAGGCCGTTCTCTTGCCCCTTCGCTTTCACGGACGGTTCAGAATCGACGGACGCGAAGCAGCGACAGCTCGCGGCGCACGACGAAGCCGAGCTTTTCGTACGCGGTCCTCGCACCGGCGTTGTCGCCGGCCACGTGCAGGAACGGCGTCAGGCCGTCTTGGAGGATTTCGTCGACGACCAAGGTGATGAGCCGACTCGCGTGGCCCCGGCCTCGGTGGTCGGGATGCGTGCAGACGCCGCTGACCTCGCGACAGCCGTCCAGGAACATCCGCTGGCCCGCCATCGCGACCAGCCGGCCGTCTCGACGGACGCCGAAATAGGTCCCCATCTCGATGGTCCGCGACCGGAAGTATCCGGGGAACGCCAGCGCCGTCAGTTCCAGCATGTCCGGTACGTCGCCCGGCCCGAGGACGGAGTAATCGTCGCCGATCGGCGTCGCCTCGACGCGGCGCTCGTGCACCATCTGCAACAGCGCGGAGCGGCGTTCGACCTCCCAGCCGGCAGGCGGCGACGGATTCACTTCCATCAAATAAAGCGCCTCGCCGGGCGTCGCCAGGTCCGCCGACTCGTCGCTGTCGACGGCCTCGCCGCCAGCGGTCGCGAGGAACGGCGCCACGTCGGCGGGATAACGCTTCACCCGCCCGGCTCCCAGGGCGAAATGCGCGTGGCGGGTCGCAAGAGCATTCCAGACGGGATTGTCGAGCATGGTCTTATGAGCCTCGGGCGAACTTCCCGACGAACCACGAACGCATGACCCGAGGCGCGTGTTCGTCGCGGGGAACGGCGTCGACTCCGGCGCGGGCCGCACCCAATTATAGCGCGGCTTGCATTTGAGTTGCAGGAGGATCGGAGCCGAATCCCCTTCTCCCTAATCCTTGCGCGCGGACGACCCGACACTTATTCCGAGACCCCCACAATCCGTGATGATCCGGGTACAGATACAAACCAGCATGACGCCGTTGGGACAGTCCGTATCCGTTTTCAGGCTCATTGATTCCCTTACGCCGGCCCCACGGGTCCGCCCAGAGGCACCGGCGGGTACACGATCGGCGGGTTCGATCCCGGGAACGGCCCAGGGCTCGGCTCGGGCAGTGGCGCGGGCTCGACCGGCGGGTTCGTCGGCGGGCGCGGCACGGTCGGGTCGGAGGCGACGAGCCGCATGACGGCCGCCGAGGGCATCTCGCGCACTTCCAGGGCGTTCACCGCCGGCATGAATCGTCGTCGCCGCATGTCCTGACTCCTTGTCACGTCTCACATGTTCGCATGATAGGTTTCTGTGCACTTCGATGTGCATCGCACGCCGCAAGTCGTCGTGCTGGCTTGCGTGATAGCGTCCACACTCCAACCTAGGCCAGGTTTTGATGTGAGCGGACGAATTTCGGATCCAGACCTTCTTTAAGGGAGAATTGCCGGCCCAACGGCGGGGCCCCCGCGAAAAGTCCGGAGCAATCCAGGCAGCGTCTTGGAGATGTTCCTGGCCGTTGCGGGAGGTCTGGGGATTCGCTCGCCCATGACTCCGGGCATCTGGTACGATGCCGGCTCCTCCGTCTCTCCCGGAGTGTCCGCCCTCTTCGCGAATCGGGAGCACGCTGCACAATCCTTTGCGCACCTCGGAGGTCCCATGCTCGAACCGATCCAGATCTCGCGCGCCACGTCCGCGACCCGGGCGCGTTCCGTTCATCCGCTTGAACCGCTGAGCGCCGACGAGGTGCGTCGAACGGTGACGCTGCTCCGGGATGCGGGCAAGGTCACGCCGACGACGCGGTTCGTCTCGGTCGCGCTGCGCGAGCCGGCGAAGGATTCGGTCCATGGCTGGGACGGCGGGCTAGCGCCTCCGCGCGAGGCCTTCGCGGTCCTCTTCGACAACGCCGCCAACGCGTGCTACGAGACGTCGGTCTCGCTGGCCGACGACGTCGTCCTGAGCTGGGAGCACGTCCCCGGCGTCCAGCCGACGATGACGATCGACGAGCAGGTCGAGTGCGAACAGGCCGTCCTGGCCAGTCCCGCGTTCCGCAAAGCGCTCAAGGCGCACACCGGGGTCGACGACACGAGCCTGGTCATGGTCGACATCTGGAGCGCCGGGAACTACGGCACGGAGGAGGACGGCAACCGACGCCTGGCCCGGCCGCTCTGCTTCCTCCGCTCCGACCCGACCGACAACGGCTACGTCCGACCGATCGAAGGCCTGAGGCCCATCGTCGACCTCAACACGATGGAGGTCGTCCGCATCGAGGAATACGGGCGCTGGCCGATTCCCCCGGGCGGATCAAACTACGGAGCGAGCCGCCAGGAGCGGTTCCGCGACGACATCCGGCCGCTGGAGATCGTCCAGCCCGAGGGTCCGAGCTTCGAGGTCGAGGGGTATCAGGTCGCCTGGCAGAAGTGGCGGTTCGTCATCGGGTTCAACGCCCGCGAGGGCCTGACGCTCAACCATCTCCGCTACGACGACGACGGCCGCGAGCGGTCGGTGCTTTACCGGGGCTCGCTCACGGAGATGGTCGTCCCGTACGGCGACCCTGGCGAGACCCAGAGGCGCAAGAACGCCTTCGACGTCGGCGAGTACGGCATGGGCATGTGCGCCAACAGCCTGGAGCTGGGCTGCGACTGCCTCGGCCTGATCCGCTACTTCGACGCCCACCTGTGCGACAGCCGGGGCGAGCCGCTGACGATCAAGAACGCCGTCTGCATGCACGAGGAAGACTACGGCATCCTCTGGAAGCACACCGACCGGCGCCTCCCCGACGCGCCCGAAGTCCGCCGTTCGAGGCGTCTGGTCGTCTCGTCGATCTCGACGGTCGAGAACTACGAGTACGGCTTCTTCTGGTATCTGTATCAGGACGGGACGATCCAGTTCGAGATCAAGCTGACGGGCATCCTGTCGCTGGGCGCGGCCCGGCCGGGCGAGTCGCCGAAGCACGGCTGCCTCGTCGCTCCGCAGCTCTACGCGCCCAATCATCAGCACTTCTTCAACATGCGGCTCGACTTCGACCTCGACGGCGTCGCGAACACCGTCCACCGCGTCGACGTCGTCGCCGACGCCATCGACGAGAGCAACCCGTTCGAGAACGCCTTCCACGCCGAAGCCACGCCGCTGACGACCGAGAAAGCCGCGCGCGGGCATCTGAAACTGGAGACCGCGCGGACCTGGAAGATCGTCAATCCGCAAGCCAAGAACCACGTCGGCGAGCCCGTCGGCTACAAGCTGCTGCCCGGCGACAACGCGTTCCCGCTCGCCTCGCCCAACGCCTGGTGGCGCAAGCGGGCGCGGTTCGTCGACCACCACGTCTGGGTCACGCCGTTCAGCCCCGACGAGCGCTACGGGGCGGGCGACTACCCGAACCAGAGCCGAGGCGGCGACGGCCTGCTCCGCTGGACCGACCAGGACCGACCGATCGAGGCGACCGACGTCGTCCTCTGGTACACCTTCGGCCACACCCACATCCCCCGCCCGGAGGATTACCCCGTGATGCCGACGGCCTATATCGGCTTCACCCTCAAGCCGGCCGGATTCTTCACCGCCAACCCCGCCCTCGACGTCCCGCCGTCGGCGAAGAAAGACCCGGCCAAGAGCTGCTGCCACTAGCGAGATCCACGCGTGAATTGCAGACAGTAATCAAAATAGGCTGTCGCCAGCATACCTTCTCCCCTCGCGGGAGAAGGTGGCCGAAGGCCGGATGAGGGGGCGCGACGGCCTGGGGTTCACCCCTCGTCCGGCCGTTCCGGCCAATCGTCTTCGGCACGATTCTAGCCCCTGGGTAGGCGAGGGAAATTCCAGTCAGCCTCCATGCTTCGAGACGCCTTCTCGTTCTCCCCACCGGATCCACGCGTCGGCCATGCGACGCACCTTGCCCATGTTTTCGGGCGGGACGGGGTTTTCCTCGATGATCGCTTCCAGGGCCCAGAACCACTGGTCGGGCTCGCGGCGCAGCTCTTCAGAGGATCAACGGAACGACCGGCGAGCCCATCGGCGCGCGGCGAGGCCGGGTCGGAGTCGCTTGGAACTCCGGCCCGGCCCCTTTTGGAAGGGTACAGAGCGATCGGTCCGATCAATAGCTGTCGGAGCTGATGACTTCGCCGCCGTCGCGGGTGCCGAGGCCCCACCAGATGGGCCGGCTGATGGAGTCCTTGACGAAGCGGACGCTGCCGTCGGCCAGCAAGGTGTTGACGCCGCCGGAATGGTTGCTGCTGGCGCTGTAGCTGAATCCAGAGTCCATGTTGCAGCCTGCGCCGCAGCCGAACCGGCAGCCGCCGAAGCGGAACTGGCTGTCGTTGGGGGTCTGGATCGTGTTGAACATCGTGAAGCCCGAGGTGCCGTCAGCCCACCGCCAGCCGCGGTGGTCGGCGATGTTGCCCGCCACGAACGACGTGGCGCAGGCCTGGAGGCCCGCCATGACCGCAGCCATCTGGCTCGATCCGTTGTAGACGCGGGCGTTCGCCGGCTCGCCCGAGGCGGGCATGACGACGTTGCCGCGATACAGACTGGGCGCGTTCCCACCGCCGCCGATCCGGCCGTTGCCCTGGCCGTTGCCGGTCAGCGCCTCGGCGAACGCGATGGTGTTCGAGGAGCCGTCGGTGCAGTCCTTGACGCCGTAGCTCTGCATGACCGTGAACAGGCCGTTGCAACCCGCGTTGTTGTTGTCGTTGGGGTAGAACACGTTGCTGTTGGTCGTCGTGCCGTACGAACCGTGGTAGCTGTTGGTGTTGCGACGGCCGGCGTTGGAGTCGGAGGGGCAGAGGAAGCCGTTGACGATGGCGAGCACCACCGTGCCCTGCGCGGCATTGGGCGTTCCGTCGCTCTCCTCGGGCGAGAAGTTGAAGTTGATCGCGTTGTAGAGCGGCGCCTGCTCGATGTACGGGAGCATCATGGCGTGGGCGCTCCAGGTCGTCCAGTCGTCGTAGGTCGTCGGCGACGCCTGGTACACCCGGTTCGACCGCGAGCCGCCCATCGCGAAGACGTTCGACGACGTGTGGTAATTGTGCAACGCCAAGCCGATCTGCTTGAGGTTGTTCGTGCACTGGGCGCGGCGGGCCGCCTCGCGAGCCGACTGCACCGCCGGCAGAAGCAATGCGATCAAGACGGCGATGATCGCGATCACCACCAGCAATTCGATGAGCGTGAAGCCGCGTCGAACTCGAAGACTCATGACTCCCCCCCTGGATCCGAATACGGATTGAAAAACGACGAAGGAACGTGCGAGGAGAACCAGCCCCGTGGGACCGTCCTCGTCGACTTGAAACGAAAGCTCAAGGCGCGGCGTCACTTCCGTCGCGCGTCGCCCTTGTGGTACGCCTCGGACGGGGACATCCCGTTGATCTTCTCGATCTTGTTCTCGTTCGGGACGAACCGGCCCGAGCCGCCCCCCTCACTGTCGCCGCATCCACTGAGGAGAACGGCCAGACCGAGACCGACGCCGAAAACCAACCACCCGCGGACGGTACCTGGAAGAGGCATGACAAACTCCGAAATGTCCAAACCTATTGATCGCGTTCCGAATCCATCACAAAACGCAAGGCTTTACAACAAAACAGCACGCCGCCGCGCCGCGATCCTCTCGGCGTCGGTCCCTCCCGAGGCACGCGCGGACCATCCCGGCCAAGGCTTCCAAGCCTCGAGCGAACAACGTCCTCCGCGCGCTGGAACGACTGCTCACCTGCGATTCAACCGCCCCGCATTGCACGGTCCATTGGGGGGCGCATTCGGCGCGCGACTGCTAGAATCAATTGAGCAGACTATAATTCCGCGAACCAACCCATGCAACCGGTTTTCTCGTAATTCGTCCGGTTTTCGGCACACTATCTCCTAATACTTTAGGACTTGCCGTCCCCCGAAGGCCGGCCCATGTAATTCCTATCTTCATTTCCCAAATGTTTTCATTTCATGATTCACATAGCGCGACTTCTCTCTCACGCGGGCGGCACGCCGGATCCGGGCCGGCGACGGCGGCGGGACGGCCCCCGAGAGGAGGAGGACTCCTGTTCTTCTGTATCAACCACAAAGACTAAAAACTTATCATTAAGAAATTTTAATTACTCTTTTCGCCTTCAGGCCGGATTCGTCGCTTCGGCCCGCCGCGAGCGGGGGCGTTCGGCGGCCGTCGCGAGGGGGGGCGTCCGGGGACGGAGGGGAGCCGGGACAAGGGGGCTGGACAGTGGGGTCCCCGGGCCCTTAGATTAAGAGGGCGGCTCGTCCGCTCGGCGGCGGGGTCACAATCGCCGCGGATCTTGCTATCTCAAGGAGAGAGGAGCGCCGGCCCGGCGTGATCTCTTCTGATGATGCAGGGCCGAGGCCGAGGCCGTCCTGAGACGGCGCCGGGCGCCGCGAGAGTTCGGGTTTGTTGGATGCAGGGAAAGAGAGTGGGCCGCCGGATGCGCCGATCCCAGACGACGCACGTCGGGCGCGACCGCTTCGGCGGGTTCTCAGCGAGGGACTCGGTCGGATCAATCCCTTGCCACGATCGAGGCGGCGCGTGACAATATTTCCCACCCTGCCGAGATTTCATCGGCGAGGTTGGAAAGAGTCGATATTCCGTTTGCACGTTGAGTTATGCCCATGCCGCGCACGGTTCTGATCGTCGACGATGAGCGCGACACCAACGACATCCTGGCCAGCTTCGTTCGGTCCCGCGGCTTCGAACCGATCCAGCTCTACGCCGGTGGGCAGGTCAAGGCCGCCGTCGCCGAGCATAAGCCCGCGTTGATCCTGCTCGACATCATGCTGCCGGGATACGACGGTTTCGCCCTCTGCGACAGCTTGAAGCGGGATCGGGAAACGAACCTGATCCCGATCGTGATGGTCACGGCTCTCGAATCGTCGCAGCACCGGGCCGCCGGGGTGCGGGTCGGGGCCAACGGCTACCTGTCCAAGCCGTTCACGCCCACGCAGCTTTACGAGGCGATGGACAAGGCGCTCGCCTGGCATGAGGAGCACCAGAAGCGCGGCACCCACGGCGAGATCAATTTCGACATCCGCAGCGAACTGACCTATCTCCAGCAAGCCAACGACATGCTGGCCGACCTGTTCGCCCACACCCCGCTCACCGACCGCCAGATCAAGGATCTGAAGCAGGCCGTGATGGAGATGGGGGGCAACGCCATCGAGTGGGGCCACCGCAAGAACGCCGACCTGGTGCTGCGGATCACCTACCGCATCGACCCCAACTGCATCACGCTGATCATCAAGGACCAGGGGCCCGGGTTCAACCCCGGCAACCTGCCGCACGCCGCCTCCGACGAAGACCCCATCGGCCACATCGACCTGCGCAATGAGCTGGGGATTCGCGAGGGGGGGTTCGGCATCATGCTCGCTCGCGGCCTCGTCGACGACTTCTGGTACAACACCCCGGGCAACGAGGTCACGCTCATCAAGCGGCTCGACGCCCCGGTCGACAAGCCGTCGAGCTAGCGTCCTGAGTCGTCGATCCACCTTCTTCTCGCCGCCCTCGACCGACTCGATGGAAAACAACGGGGCGGCGCGACTTCCGTCTCCGGAACTCGCGCCTGGCTTGCGCGGCCTTTTCGCCCCTCGTTCATCGGGAAGGACGCGTCGCTTCGCGCCTCTCAATTCGATCGGGCGTGACCGCGATAGATGTCCTACACTCTGATAGGAACGACGGACGGAAGGCTCGACGGACGAGCGCGTCCGCAACGACGTTCGCCCCCATCGACGGGGCGACGCCGGAGTTCCGCACCCTCATCTCTCGGGTGAACATGGACAAGCGACTCGCCCTGCGGATGACGTTCCTCCTCACCGCGGCACTGCTTGGAGGATTCCTGTTCGTGCTCCAGGTCGGCGAACTGGAAGACCGGCAGTTGAGATGGGAACTGAAAGCCCTGGCGGAAACGCTCGCGGCGCTGATCGACCCCGAGCCGTTCCTGACCCCGCGATCGGTCGACGACCCAGGTCGGACGAGCGTCCAGGCGGAGCTCGACGTCGTGCGGAAGGTCTACGGCGACTGCCGCCGGATCGAAATCCTCGAGCGCCAGGGCAACCAGATCCGCCGGCTCGCAAGCTCGGACGACGAAGGTGGTCCAGCGGTCGATCACGACGAGCGGGCCGCGGAGCCGTTTTTCGACACCAACACGAGCATCGTGCTCGACCCGGAGGTCGAGAGCGGCGGCCTGGTGGTCTCGCGGGCGTTCGCCCCGCTCAAGCGGGCCGACGGCAAGCCGGGCCCGATGATCGCCGTCGAGATGATCGGCGCGGGGGGGTTCGACGGCCTGTCGCGGGCGCAGCGGCTGGCCGGTCTGGCCGTCGGCCTGGGCCTGCTGGGGATCGTCCTGGTCTGGCGCCAGCTTCACCGCGAGGCCCGCGTCGCCGAGGCGATCCGCGTCTCGGAAGAATGGTTCCGGGGTATCTCGCAGGCGGCGCTCAATCCGATCGTGGTGATCGACGACCGGGGCGAGATCACCTACTGGAACGACGCGGCCGAGCGGACGCTGGGCTACAGCCGCCAGGAGGTCACGGGGGTCGAGTTGCGGCGGCTGCTGAGCCCGCCGGAACTGTTCGACGACTACCGCCGGGGGCTGCCCGCGTCGGAACGGAGCGACGACGGCGGGGTTCGCGGCGACACGATCGAGCTGGCCGCCCTCCGCAAGGGGGGCGAGCGGGTGCCGATCGAGCTGTGCGTCTCGACGTTCCGGCTCGGCCGCCGCTGGCACACCGTCGGCGTGATGAGCGACCTGAGCGCCCGCAAGTGGTTCGAGGGCCAGCTTCAGGAGCGGGTGTGGCTCTCCGAGATGCAAGCCGAGGCGGGCGCGGTGCTTACGAGGTCGTCGTCGCTGCCGACGATGCTCCAGAGCATCGCGACGGTCCTGGCCGATCGGCTCGACGCCTCGGTCCGGTTCTGGACGACCGACCCGGCGACCGACCGCGACGTCCTGTGCGCCGAGGCGGGGGACGACCGACTCGCCGCCGGGGCCGACGAGCGTCGGCTCCTCGATCGAGTGAAGGCGACGCGGACGACGGTGGTCCGGACGGGGACGACCGACGACGGCGAATCGCCGATCGAGACGATCGGCTTCGCCCTCGAATGCGGCGGCGAGCCGGCGGCGGCGATGACCATCGCGCGGCGGAAGCCCGCGGCGGCGACCGTGCTCACAGTGCTCCACCTGGTCGCCTCGGAGGTCGGCATGGCGATCGAGCGGCTGCGGCTGATCGACACCCTCGACGCCGCGCGGGCCGCCGCCGAGCGGGCCAACCAGGCCAAGAGCGAGTTCCTGGCGAACATGAGCCACGAGATCCGGACGCCGATGAACGGAGTCATCGGCATGACCGAGCTGCTGCTCGACACCGAGCTGACCCCTCGCCAGCGCGACTTCGTGGAGACCGTCGACGACTCGGCCGAATCGTTGTTGGCGGTCATCAACGACATCCTCGACTTCTCGAAGGTCGAAGCGGGCAAGCTGACGCTCGACCCGATCCCGTTCGCCCTCCGCGACCTGGTCGAGGGGACGATGCGGGCCCTGGCCGTGCGCGCCCACGCCCGGGGCCTGGAGCTGGCCTGCCGGCTCGGTCCAGACGTCCCCGACGGCGTCGTCGGCGACTCCAAGCGGCTCCGTCAGGTGCTTGTGAATTTGGTCGGCAACGCGATCAAGTTCACCTCCGAGGGGGAAGTCGTGGTGACCGTCGATCGCGCGTCGGAGGAGGAGCCGGGCGGGCCCGACAATCTTCGATTCACGGTCCGCGACACCGGCGTCGGCATCCCGCTTGACAAGCACAAGGCCGTCTTCGAGCCGTTCGAGCAGGCCGACAGCTCCACGACCCGCCGCTACGGCGGGACCGGGCTGGGCCTCCCCATCGCCGATCGTCTGGTGCAGCTCATGGGGGGACGGATCGAGATCGACAGCCGGCCCGGCTTGGGCAGCACGTTCCGCTTCACGATCCCGCTGGTCGGCTCGTCGGCCGTCTCCGAGCCGATCCCGCGCGAGCGGGTCAAGCGGCTGGCCGGCCGGTCGGTGCTGGTCGTCGACGACCACGAGACCAACCGCCGGATCGTCGTCGAGCTGCTGGCCGGCTGGCGCATCGAGGCGACCGCCGCGGCCGACGCCCAGTCCGCCCTCGAAGCCATGCGGCGGGCCGCGCGGGCCGGCGCTCCGTTCGACCTGGCGCTGCTCGACCACATGATGCCCGGAACGGACGGTCTGGAGCTGGCGGCGGCGATCCGGGCCGACGCCCGACTGCGGTCGACGCCGCTCTTGATGACCACGTCCAGCGGCGACGGCGGCCTCGAAAGCCGCGCGGAGGCCCTCGGGATCAGCCGGATTCTCCACAAGCCGCTCCGACGAGTAGACCTTTGCCGGAGCCTTCTGGCCCTGCTCGCCCCCGCCGACGATGGTTCGGGCGACGGGGAGCGGCGGGCCGACGAACCCACCGGCGCGCGCGATCGGCTGCGGGTCTTGCTGGTCGAGGACAACCCGGTCAACCAGAAGGTGGCCTCGGCGATGCTCGAACAGCTCGGCCATCGGGTGACGATCGCCGACGACGGCCGGGCCGGCGTCGCGGCGTACCTGGCCGGGTCGTTCGACCTGATCCTCATGGACATCCAGATGCCCGAGATGGACGGGTTCGAGGCGCTGGCCTCGATCCGCGACGCGGACGACGGACGAGGGGGCCGGACGCCGGTCGTCGCCCTCACGGCCCACTCGATGCCGCGCGATCAGGAGCGTTGCCTAGAGGCCGGCTTCGACGGCTACCTCTCCAAGCCGATCCGCCGCGACGAGCTGGAAGTGCTCGTAACCTCGCTCGGGGGCATGAAAGGGGGCCGACCCGCCGCCGCTCCGAAGCCCGCCTTCGACCTCGGGTTCGCGCTGGCGCAGGCCGGGGGCGACGCCTCGGTGCTCGCCCAGCTCGCCGACCTGTTCCGGATTCACGCGCCGACGCAGCTTGGCGCCGTCCGCGACGCTGTGCGGGCCGGCGATGCGACGGCCGTCGCCCGCGCGGCCCATACCTTGAAGGGCTCGACGAGCGTGTTCTTGATTCGAGACAGGCTCGACGCGCTGCACGACGTCGAGCGGTTGGGAAAACAGGGGCGGCTGGCCGACGCGCTGGCCCGCCTGCCGGTTGTAGAAGCCCTGATCGCCGACCTGACCGCGGCGCTCGACCAGATGAGCGGTTGCGAACTCGTCGCCAGCGCGTCAGGGTGAAGATGTAGGCACGTCGATCGGAGGATCACCGTGAAGGAGAAACGAGGAACCGCCATGACCATCGCCCACGGCGCGCACGCCGATATGAGGGTCGGCGACGGAGCCGCGACGGCCGTCGACCAGACGATGGTGCTGGTCGTCGACGACAACCCGATCGACCGCCTGCACGCGGGCGCCCTGATCGAGCGCAACGCCTCCTGCAAGGTCTGCTACGCTCAGAACGCCGCCGAGGCGCTGGAACGGCTCGCCCAGGGCGCGGTGTCGGCCATCGTCACCGACCTCATGATGGAGGGGATGTCCGGCCTCGACCTCGTGCGGACGATCCGTCGCGAGCACCCGGGCATCCCCGTCGTCCTGATGACCGCGCACGGCAGCGAAGAGGTGGCGATCGAGGCCCTCCGCGTCGGCGCCACCGACTACGTCCCCAAGAGCCGCCTGGCCGTCGAGCTGCAACCGATCCTCGAGCGCGTGATCCAGGCTGCGTCGAGCGTCTCGCGGTGGCGGCGCGGGCTTCAGGGGCTGATCCGCAAGGAGTCGCAGTTCATCCTCGACAACGAGCCCGAGGAGATCGCCTCGACGCTTGAGTTCGTCAAGCAGCAGATCGAAGCCCTCAACCGCTGGGACAAGGCCGACGTCCTGCGGATCACGATCGCGCTCGACGAGGCCCTGCGCAACGCCGTCTTCCACGGCAACCTCGGCGTCTCCTCCGAGCTTCGCCAGGGGGACGAGCGGCGGTTCGACGCCCTGGTCCGCGAGCGCGCCGGCATCGCCCCCTATCGTGACCGCCGCGTCGTCCTGAACATCTTCCACGACCCCAAGATCTCGGGTTTCGTGATCCGCGACCAGGGCCAGGGGTTCGACGTGTCACTGGCGGAGCGGCCCATCGAGCCCGATGAGCTGCTCCGCCCCTCCGGCCGCGGGCTGCTGCTGATGCGGTCGTTCATGGACGAAGTGAGCTTCAACGCCGCCGGCAACGAAGTCACGATGATCAAGCGGCGGCCGCCCGACGATCGTTCCTCCGCGCACGCCGCGCCCTGCCCCGCCGACGACTGGAGCGTGCTGCCGCGGACCTGGAGCGACCCGGAACGGCTCGAAATCGAAGCCGAACCTGGAGCCGACGACCCACGGACCGCGACCTCCGACGACGCCCCGGCGGCCGTCCCCCTGCCCGAGCCCGAGGCGGCCGGGTTCGACCTCTACAAGGCGCTGCTCGACCGACTTCCCGACGCGGTTTGCTTCCTCGACGCCGACCACCGCGTCGTCTACTGGAACGAGGCGGCGGAGCGGCTTTCCGGCTATAGCCGCGACGAGGCGCTGCACCAGCTCGGCTTGCTCGACGCGCTCAAGTGGACCGACCATTCGGGCGCCGCGCTCGAGCGCGAGGAACTACCATTCTTGCAGTGTACGGCCCGGGAACGGCCCGCCGCAGCCCATCTGTTCCTGAAGCGCAAGGACGGCCGGAGGATCTGGGTTGAAGTCCGCAGCACGCCGGTGCGCAACGATCGGGGCGTGCTCGTCGGCGGTCTCTCGACGTTTCGCGACGCGACGTCGTCGATCGCCGTGGAGCACGCGTTCCGGCAGGTCCGCGAGGCGGCCGAGCGCGACCCGCTGACGGGCCTGGCCAACCGCCGACACCTCGACCGCATGCTCGACCTGCATCTTCAGGTCCTGGACCGCGACCACCGCCCGTTCTGCCTGATGATCGCCGACCTCGACCACTTCAAGCAGATCAACGACGCCTGGGGCCACACCACGGGCGACCGCGCCCTGGTGGAGTTCGCCAACCTGCTCCAGCGGCAGTGCCGGGCCGAGGACCTGGTGGCCCGCTTCGGCGGCGAGGAGTTCATGGTCCTGTTCCCGGACCATACGCTCGAAACGGCCGCCCGGATCGCCGAACGGCTGCGGGCGAACACCCCGACCGCCACCCCCCGCGAACTCGGCGACCGCCAGCTCTACGCCAGCTTCGGCGTCGCCCAGGCCGTCCCCGGCGAGACCCCCCAGCAACTCATCCGCCGCGCCGACGCCGCCCTCTACCGCGCCAAATCCCTCGGCCGCGACCGCGTCGAAATCGAAGACGCCCAGGCCGAATAGAGTCGAATACGCATACCAACGCGATAATCCCTATGAAAATGGGGCGTCGCGGCCGACTACTCCGTTTCATTTCTCATCGGATCGGGCGTTCCCAGACGGCGACACGCCGCTTCGTTCCGAATCATGCCGGCAATCGTGAGCGACGCCTGGATCGAAAATCAAGGCTTGCGGACCGCCATGCATCCGCGATTTCTCGAAATTGATTCAAGATGATCATTGGGTGCAAGGGCGGAATCCGATGGATTTCCGAAGGAAGGCCGTCGCGGTTGGATCGCTCCGGGCTTGAGCGCCGACGATCGACAACGCCACAATAGAAGGAAGATGGCGCGACGGGTCGGTCGCGTCCCCCCTTTGTACGGCCCGCCTTGACGCTCGATCGATCCAACCCGCCCGAGTTCTCGCCTCGGTGGATACGGGAGTCGAATCCAGATGAACCGATCGTTCCCATCGTGTCATGCGCTGTCGCGACGACAGGTGGTTTGCTTCGCGGCGCTGTGCCTCGTCGCTTCGTGGGGACGGACGGCCGCCGCCGACGGTCCGCCGCCGCCCGACGACGTCGAGTACAACCGCGACGTCCGGCCGATCCTTTCGAAGAACTGCTTCCCCTGCCACGGCACCGACGAGAGCAAGCGGGCGCGCGGCCTGCGGCTCGACCTCCACGACGAGGCGGTCAAGACGCTCAAGAGCGGCGAGACGGCGATCACCCCCGGCGACCCCGACTCCAGCGCCCTGCTCGACCGGCTCATCGAGGAAGACGAGACGCTGCGGATGCCTCCCAAGAAGACCGGCCCCCGGCTCAGCCCGGACGAGATCGCGATCTTGCGAAAGTGGATCGAGAAGGGGGCGAAGTACGCCGAGCACTGGGCGCTGATCGCGCCGAAGGCCGTCGAGCCGCCGAAGGTCGCCGACGCCTCGTGGCCGCGCGGCGGCCTTGACCGGTTCATCCTCGCCCGGATCGAGCGCGCGGGCCTGAAGCCGTCGCCCGAGGCCGACCGCGCCACGCTCTTGCGGCGCGTGAGCCTCGACCTTCGCGGCCTGCCGCCGACGCCCCAGGAGCTGAAGCGGTTCCTCGACGACGACGCCCCCGGCGCGTACGAGCGGGCCGTCGATCGGTTCCTCGACGATCCGTCGTTCGGCGAGCGTTGGGCGCGGATGTGGCTCGACCTGGCCCGCTACGCCGACTCGGCCGGCTACGGCTCGGACCCGCTCCGGACGATCTGGGGATACCGCGACTGGGTCGTCAACGCCTTCAATACCAACAAGCCCTACGACCAGTTCACCGTCGAACAGATCGCCGGCGACCTGCTGCCGAATTCCGACGTCGAGCAGAAGCTCGCCACCGCCTTCCATCGCAACACGATGACCAACACCGAAGGGGGCACCGACGACGAGGAGTTCCGGATCGCGGCGATCAAGGACCGCGTCGACACCACGATGCAGGTCTGGATGGGCTTGACGATGGGGTGCGCCAAGTGCCACACCCACAAGTACGACCCGATCACGCACGACGATTATTACTCGTTCTTCGCGATCTTCAACCAGACCGCCGACAACGATCAACCCGACGAGTCGCCGGTCCTCCCCCTGCCCTCGCCCGAGGCCCACGCCCGGATCAAGGAGATCGACGCCCAGATCGCCGCGCTCAGGCCCAAGCTCGACGCGCCGATTCCCAACGAGGCCGAGGCGCGGGCGAAGTGGGAAGCCGGCCTGACCGCCTCGCCCGACCACGAGCCCGCGCGGAAGGACGTCCCCAAGGACGTGCTCGCGATCGTCGACCTCCCCGCGTCGAAGCGGTCGCCCGAACAGATCCAGGCGCTTGTGAAGCATTATCTGTCGATCGCCCCCGAACTGAAGCCGGTCCGCGACGAGATCGCCAAGCTCGAAAAATCGAAGCCCGAGATCCCCACGCTGCCGGTCATGGTCGAGCTTCCCAAGGAGAAGCGACGGATCACGAAGGTGCTCTTGAAAGGTAACTTCCTCGATCCCGGAAACGTGGTCGAGGCGGCCGTGCCCAAGGCGCTGCACCCGATGCCCTCGAACGCGCCGGTCGATCGGCTGGCGGTGGCGAAGTGGCTCGTCGACCGCAACAACCCGCTGACGGCCCGCGTGGCGGTCAACCGCTACTGGGCGCAGTTGTTCGGCGCGGGGATCGTCGAGACCGAGGAAGACTTCGGCACCCAGGGCGAGCTTCCCAGCCATCCCGAACTGCTCGACTGGCTGGCGGTCGAATTCATGGATTCGGGCTGGAACGTCAAGGCGATGATCCGCCGCATGGTCGTCTCGGCGACGTACCGCCAGTCGTCGAAAGTGACGGCCGAGCACCTCGCCCGCGATCCCAAGAACCGCCTGCTCGCCCGCGCCCCGCGCATCCGCCTCGAAGCCGAGATGGTCCGCGACCAGGCGCTCGCCCTCAGCGGGCTGTTGGACCGCAAGATCGGCGGACCGAGCGTCTTCCCGCCGCAGCCCGACGGCCTCTGGCAGGCCGCGTTCAACGGCCAGCGGACCTGGGCGACGAGCCCCGGCGGCGACAAGCACCGCCGCGCCCTTTACACTTTCTGGCGGCGGACCATTCCGTACCCGTCGATGGCCGCGTTCGACGCCCCCAGCCGCGAGATCTGCGCCATCAAGCGGGTTCGCACCAACACGCCGCTCCAGGCGCTCGTCACCTTGAACGATCCGGTCTACATCGAGGCCGCGCAGGCTTTGGCCCGGCGGATCGTCCGCGAGGGAGGGGCCGGCGTCGACGACCGCGTCCGCTACGCCCTGGAACTTTGCACTGGCCGCCCCGCCCGGCCCGAGCAGGTCGCGCAGGTGGTCGCGCTGTACAACGGCGAGCGGGCGCGGTACGCCGATGACAAGGCCGCCGCCCTGAGCCTCGCCACCGAACCGCTCGGGCCGCTTCCCGACGGCGCGGACCCGGCCGAACTGGCGGGTTGGACCGCCGTCGCCAACGTGCTCCTGAACCTCGACGCCGTACTGACCAGGGGTTGAACGCCATGAGCTTCGACGTCCGACTCAATCTCGACCAAGAGCTGCACCTCGAGCACGCCCGGCTCTCGACTCGCCGCCAGTTCCTCAAGCGGTCGCAGACCGGGCTCGGGGCGATCGCCCTGGCGGCCCTCATGGGCCGCGACGGCCGGGCCGGCGACGCCGTCGGGGCGGCCGCCGCCGCGAACCCGCTCGCGCCCAAGCCGCCGAAGCTGCCGGCCAAAGCCAAGCGCGTCATCTATCTTCACATGTCGGGGGGGCCTCCCCAGCAAGAGCTGTTCGACTACAAGCCGCTCTTGAACAAGTACCACATGCAGCCCTGCCCCGACGAGCTGCTCAAGAAGCAGCGGTTCGCGTTCATCAAGGGGCACCCCAAGATGCTGGGGACGCCCTACAAGTTCGCCCAGCGCGGCCAGAGCGGGCAGTGGATGAGCGAGCTGCTCCCCCACACGGCGGGGGTGATCGACGACGCGGCGGTGATCCGGTCGATGGTCACGAGCGAGTTCAACCACGCGCCGGCCGAGCTTTTCATGTTCACGGGTTCGCCCCGCAACGGCGGCGCGGCGATGGGCTCGTGGATCACGTACGGGCTCGGGTCCGAGAACCAGGACCTCCCCGGCTTCGTCGTGATGATCAGCGGCGGCACCGACCCGACCGGCGGCAAGGCGCTCTGGAGCACCGGGTTTTTGCCCAGCGTGTTTCAGGGGGTGCAATGTCGGACCGTGGGCGACCCGGTGCTGTACGTCGGCAACCCCAAGGGGATGGACCGCAACGACCGCCGCCGTACCCTCGACGCCCTCCGCCAGCTCAACGAGCACGAGCTGCAAGAGTTCGGCGACCCCGAGACGCTGACCCGAATCAGCCAGTACGAGCTGGCGTTTCGGATGCAGATGTCGGTCCCCGACGTCATGGACATCCGCCAGGAGCCCGCGAGCATCCATGAGATGTACGGCGCCGAGCCGGGGACGTCGTCGTTCGCCAACAACTGCCTGCTCGCCCGCCGCCTGGTCGAGCGCGGGGTGCGGTTCGTTCAGCTCTTCGACTGGGGATGGGATTGCCACGGCACTGGCCCCGGCGACGACATCGTCAACCAACTCCCCAAGAAGTGCAAGGACGTCGACCGCCCCGTCGCGGCCCTCTTAACCGACCTCAAACGGCGCGGTCTGCTCGACGACACGATCGTCGTCTGGGGGGGCGAGTTCGGCCGGACTTCCATGAACGAGGCGCGCGGCGGCTCGACGTTTTTGGGACGCGACCACCACCCGCACTGCTTCACCCTGTGGGCGGCCGGTGGCGGCATCAAGCCCGGCGTCTCCCTGGGTTCGACCGACGACCTCGGCTACAGCATCGCCGAGAACCCGGTCACCGTCCACGACCTCCAGGCCACCATCCTCCACCTCCTCGGCCTCGACCCCTTCAACTACCGGTTCCTCTACCAGGGCCTCCCCCAACGCCTCATCGGCGTCGAGGACGACGCCAAGATCCGGAAGGAGTTGCTGGCGTAGTTCCGCAGATGCCAAACGTCCCAAATCGTTACGGCATAACGATTCCGACGTGGCAACCAAGCTCCATTTCTTGCGGGTTGGGTATTGCGTACCGTCTTACGCCAAGGCTCGATTGAGATGGGCAGCGCCCATCCCACAAGGCTGAAATTTTTACAAAACCATCGCACAAACGAGTCTGTAGTCTCAGACCGCACAACCCATGTCATAATAAGCTAGCCGTTGCTTTGACTATCGACAGTTTCGATAAGGCCTAGGCCCACTCGAGCGGGGCGTTTTCCACGATGCGCGACCGATGGGGACGTGGTGCGGAACTTCTCTGCCTACAAACCAAGAAAATACGGTCGTGCGTGGTGCCGAAGAAGAACAGTCGACCTCCAAAGGACAGAAGCCACTTGCGTTTGTGAAAGCCAAAACGCAGCTGAGCGAGTCAAAGTAGGAGGAGCGGGCGAGTTTAAAACTGCATACTTTCTGGGAGGGCCTTACCATGATGACGCTGGGGATGGCCGTACAAGTGCTTAACCAGAGGCGGCATCACGGGCATTCCGATTGGTACGTCTCTGGAGATGGAGACGACGACGCGAAGGCTTTGGTTTTAGGGAGGGACCGATACGAATTCTTCGAGCCATTCGAAGCCCTTGCTATAGCCGAGAAGTACATGTCATCTTGTTTAATGCGAACATAGCACCACTGCGCTAAAGCGCGATAATACTGTGTCTCGCAAGGTCGTTGAGAACCCACTCTCCTAGATCCGCAACGAGCATCGCGGCACAGCATAGATACATGGCAAGTAGATCCATGTTATGAAACACCATTTCTCTCATCATGCTGAGCGCGTGCGATACGTCCTCGTCATAGTGGGAAACCCCCAGCGAGTTGGAAGCTTCGGAAATCAATGTCTTTGTGGAAAGGCGTCTTTCAACCGTGGCGGGCGGATTCTGAGGGAGGCGAACTACGACGATATCTTCTTTTAACCACTCTTGAAGATCCATTAGGTGCTGACCAGGCGAAATCTGGTTGAGCGTAGCACCACTATTATGAATAAAGAAGTCGGGCTGCCTGGCAATCGGTACTTTTTTAGCAATGAGATCTCTCCAGCCATAAACAGGTAGTGGCAGACTACGCTTACTCGCCATCCTGAGGAGCAATGGATTGTAACCCCCATCCTTTCTTGCGTCATTCTCCCAATGAGTTAATGCTCTCAACTCGGTAGCAAGGTAACCGACAAGCGATGACAAACCTTGGTTGTTGCTGATCGAGGCTGTGATGATTCTCAAGTTAGCTATAGATGTGCGCAAATCTTTCGCTTGCTCATCGACACTCTTCATTCTCCTGCCATCTCGTGGCTTGATCGGCCCGAACTTCGCGGCGCGATTCGTTATCCACGTTTGGCATGCTTGTGAGGCACCTGGATGCACGAGCGAACTTGGACCGTTTGCCAGGGGTATTAGCTCAATTTCCCGTGGCGCGACATCAGGTTCATAAGGCTGAAGAGCAATACCGCCCGCGTAGAGATGTATGTCATTCAAATCCCAAGTATAGAAGAGGACGCACTTTCCCGTCCCCCTCAGCAAGACACGTCCGAAATCCGCACTTCCAATGGACTCGCCCGTTGTCGTCTCAATCCCAACGCTGAAATGGCCATCGCTGTGAGCGGAAAGCAGTATTATGCCTTCACCAACTTGATTTCGAGACACCAGCGACGTTTCTGCAGGGGGCCAAGAGCTTGCATTATTGATGATAAATTCAAACTGTATCGCGCCCCTAATGCTTGCAGAATTCATGCTTGACTCCCAAAATAGGCATACCAATAGCTAGCGTCAGCTCTTCCCCGAACAAATAATCGCACCATATTTTTTCATTCTGGGTTATAACAGATTGCCGTAGTGGTGATCAATGTGTTCAGGGGACCATCCGCACTCCGCATTGCTGAGTCAGTTTAATTAACTCAAAGCTTTGCAAACGGCCCGTCGAAGGGCCGCGGCAATCGAGATCAAATTCCCGCCCACCGCAGCCATTCGAACGAATCGGCGTCGGAGGGCATGCGCCAGTCGCCTCGGGGGGAGAGGCTGACGGAGCCGACCTTGGGGCCGTCGGGGACGCACGAGCGTTTGTACTGGCTGGCGTAGATCTTCGTTGGATGGGCATCGGCCACCGCTCCAGGGCATCGTGATGGAATTCGCGCCCCTCCACTCCTGGGACGTGGACCCCGCCGAGGCGAGGGCGATTCAGAAGTCGCTGGCGGCGAACGTCGACGTCTCGCCCCCGCTCGGGCCGTGGGAGACGATTGCGGCGGCCGACGTGTCGTACAACAAGTACAGCGATTGGCTCTACGCGGCCGTAATCGTCGTGCGGGCGGGGACGTTCGAGCTGGTCGAGCGGGTCGGGGTGGTCGGCAAGGCGACGTTCCCGTATATCCCGGGCCTGCTCTCGTTCCGCGAGGCGCCCGTCGTGCTGGAAGCCTTCCGGAAGTTGCAGGCTCGCCCCGACGTCGTCCTCTGCGACGGCCAGGGGACCGCGCACCCGCGCCGGCTCGGCCTGGCCTGCCATCTTGGGCTCTGGCTCGAGCTGCCCACGATCGGCTGCGCCAAGTCGCTCCTCTGCGGCAAGTACGACGAGCCTGGCCCCGACCGAGGAGACCGCAGCCCGCTGGTCCACCGGGGCGAGGTCGTCGGCTCGGTCGTCCGGACCCGCTCACGCGTCAGCCCCGTCTACGTTTCCCCCGGCCACCGCTGCGACCTGGAGAGCGCCGTCGCCGTGACGTTGGCGACGTCCCTCAAGTACCGGCTCCCCGTCCCGGCCCGCCTCGCCCACGAGTACGTCAACGCCATCCGCCGCGCCGCCGATGAAGACCGGACGCTGCCGCTTTGAAAACGAGGCATGGGGCGCAGGACGGATCGTCGAAATTTTCCCCTTCTCCCTCCGGGAGAACGTGGCCGGGACGGCCGGATGAGGGTCCCGGCGCTTCGACTCGCATTTTGCCTTCAAACCGGCGTTGAAAGAGTGCTCAGGCAGTCCTGGAAGTCTTCGACATCGTACAGGAATGGCCTGTCTGTATTGACCAAGTCGGCCGCTCCGAGCAGTTCCAGAGCCTCCCATACTACGAGATCGCTGATGCGAGAGTCGCCGACCAACCAGCCGCAGGCCCACGCCGACGCGGACTGTCGCGTTTGTTCGCCATTATTCAACCTTCGCAGTACGGTTGCGACTTCGGGTCGCGTGGGAAGATCCATGTCGGCCTCGACGTAACCCGCTGATGCGAGCACATTATCCGATCCTCACCCCTCCGCCCACCGCAGCCATTCGAACGAATCGGCGTCGGAGGGCATGCGCCAGTCGCCGCGGGGGGAGAGGCTGACGGAGCCGACCTTGGGGCCGTCGGGGACGCATGAGCGTTTGTATTGCTGCTGGAAGAAGCGGCGGTAGAACGTCTTCATCGTCTTCTCGATCTGGTCCGACGTGTATGGCTTCGAGAACGCGGCAAACTTGCTGATGAAAAGGATCTTCTCGGGCGGATACGCGCACCGCACGGCGTGGTAGAGGATGAAGTCGTGCAACTCATAGGGGCCGAGCGCGTCCTCGGTCGACTGCGTGATCTCGCCCTTCGCCGAGGCCGGCAGCAGCTCGGGCGAGATCGTCGTGTCGGCGATCGAGATCAAGGTGTCGCGCACCGGCCCGGCCGGGAACTCCGTCATCGCCACGTGGCGGACCAGGAACCGCACGAGCGTTTTCGGGATCGAGCAATTCGGGTTGTACATGCTCATGTGATCGGCGTTGTACGTCGACCAGCCGAGGGCCGATTCGGAGAGGTCGCCGGTGCCGACCACGAACCCGCGCGACATCAAGAGGAACGTCCGCAGCCGCGCCTGAACGTTCTCGAACACCAGGTCGTGCCGCTTCTCGGGCGGCACGTCGTGGAGCGCCTTGCGAAACGCCTCCAGGTCCATCGACCGACAGTCGATCCCGAACGGCGCGTGGTTGAGTTCCTGGAACGACCGCAGCGCCAGCTCGGAGACGTCGATCGTCTCGGCCTCGACGTTCAGGTGCTGCATCAGGTCGATCGCATTCGTGCGAGTCCGGCTGGTCGTCCCGAACCCGGGCATCGTCAGCCCGCGCAGCTTCGACCGCTCGATGCCCAGCAAGTCGAGCGTCTTGACCGCGACCAGCAACGCGAGGGTCGAGTCGAGGCCGCCGGAGACCCCCAGGTTCAGCGTCGAGCCGGCCGGAAGCTGCTCGATCCGCTTGGCCAGGCCGGCACACTGGATTTCGAAGATCTCGGAGCAGCGGCGGTTCAGCTCAGGTCCTTCCGCCGGCACGAACGGCGCGGCGGGGACGAACCGCTTGAGGTCGAACGTCGTCGCGGGGAGGTGGAACGGAATCCGCCGGAACGAGCGAAGGGCGAGGCCCGGCGGCGGCTCGAACGAGGTCGTGGTGCGGCGATCGGTCTGGAGCTTGGCGACGTCGACGTCCTGAACGATCCAGTACGAGTCGCGGCGTGGGGGACGGCCGTCCCCCACGCGCGGCGACTCCGCGAGCAGCCGGCCGTTCTCGGCGATCAGACAGTGGCCGCCGAAGACCAGGTCGGTCGTCGACTCCGTCGGCCCACTCCCCGCGTAAGCGTAGGCCGCGACGCAACGGCCCGACTGCCCCACCACCAGGTCGGTCCGGTAACCGCTCTTGCCGATCAATTCGTTGCTGGCCGACAGGTTCAGGAGGATCGACGCCCCCGCCAGCGCCTGGAACGAACTCGGCGGGATCGGCAGCCAGAGGTCCTCGCAGATCTCGACGCCGACCGTCACGCCCGAGCCGGCCTCGAACAGCAGGTCGATCCCGAATGGCGTGCGACCACCCAGCAGCTCGATTTCGGCGGGCTCGTCGCCGGTCGCCGCGCGGAACCATCGGCGCTCGTAAAACTCCTTGTAATTCGGCAAATGCTGCTTGGGGACGACGCCCAGCACCCGGCCGTTGGAGACGACCGCCGCGGCGTTGTACAGGTACGGCCCGACCTCCAGCGGCAGGCCGACGACCACCAGCCGGTGGCTCCCCTCGGTCGCCCTCGCGACGTGCACCAGACCGCGCAGGGCGGCGTCGGTCAGCGTCGGCTGGCCGAACAGATCGGCGCACGTGTAGCCGGCGAGGCACAGCTCGGGAAAGAGGACGACGTCGCAGTCGGCCGTCTGTTCGAGCACGCCGACGATCTCACGCGCGTTGGCCTCGGGGTTCGCCACCGCGGTCCGGATCGAGGCGCAGGCGATTCGTACAAAACCGAAAGGATTCATGAAAGCAACCGCCTCATGCTTGAATTGTAGCCGGCCTCTGTGAGGCCGGTCCCCCGACGAGCCGATTGACCGATCCTCTCATTCGAGAGTAAAAAAGGTTGTCCATTGCTTCAATGCACGACGGCCTTCCGCCCTTTGCCCTTCACCGATCGGACCAACGCATGAGGACCGGGATTCGCTGCTGGATGGTCGGGATGATCCTGGTCTGCGGCGCGGTCGAATCGTCGGCTCAACAGCCGACCGGTCGATCCGAGGGCCGACGGCCGTTCGCCAAGCCGGGCGCGGCGAAGCGGACCGAGCGAATCCGCACGTTCGACGTCAAGCACATCAAGGCCGAGCTGACGCTCGACGCGGCTGAGAAGCAAGTTCGAGGCAAGGTGACTCACACCCTGACCGCGATCGACCCGAACCTGTCGAAGGTCGTGCTCGACTGCGGCCCCGACATCAAGATCGCCTCGGCGACGATCGGGACGGACAAGACGCCGTGCGAGGTCAAGAATACCGACGACAAGAAGCTGGTCGTCACGCTCAAAGAGGCCCGGCGGCAAGGCGAGACCTTCGACCTGATCATCGCCTATTCGGCGTCCCCCAAGCAGGGCCTGCAATTCGTCGAGCCAGCCCCGACCCATCCCGGCCGTCCGCTGGCGATCTGGACCCAGGGCGAGGCCGAAGAGACGCGGTACTGGCTCCCCTGCTACGACTTTCCCAACGATCAGGCGACGAGCGAGATGATCATCACCGTCGCCAGGCCGCTCTCAGTCGTCTCCAACGGACGGCTCGTCGAGACCACGGAGAACGCCGACGGCACGCGGACGTTCCACTGGAAGATGGACCAGCCGCATTCCAGCTACTTGATCACCGTGGCGGCGTCGGAGTTCGCCACGTTCCACGACAAGGTCGGCGACCTCCCCGTCGACTATTACGTGACGAAGAACGTCGACGAGGCGACCGCCCGCCGGTTCATGGGGCGCACGCCCCGGATGATCGAGTTCTTCGGCAAGGTCACCGGCCAGCCTTATCCGTATCCCAAATATGCTCAGGTTTGCCTCCCTGAATTCAACGGCGGCATGGAGAACACGTCGGCCACGTCGATGACCGACGACGCGCTGCTCGACGCGATCGAGGGCCTCGAACGCGACCACGACGGCCTCGTCGCCCACGAGCTGGCGCACCAGTGGTTCGGCGACTTGATGACGTGCAAGGACTGGTCGCACATCTGGCTCAACGAGGGGTTCGCGTCGTACTTCGACCCGCTGTTCACAGAGCACGCCCGGGGCGAGGACGAGTTCCGGCTCCGGATGCGCGACGAGCTGCGGACGTACCTGGGGAGCGACCGTCAGTATCGCCGGCCGATCGTCGAATCGCGGTACGGCGCCCCGACCCAGATGTTCGACGGCATGACCTACGCCAAGGGGGGCGCGACGCTCCACATGCTCCGCGGCTATCTCGGCGACGACGCCTGGTGGAAGGGAATCCAAGCCTACGTCGCCGACCGCAAGTTCCAGGTCGTCGACACCGACGACTTCCGCAAGGCCGTCGAGAAGGCCACGGGGAAGGATCTCAAGTGGTTCTTCGACCAGTGGCTCTCCAAGGCCGGCCACCCCGAGCTGAAGGTGCGTTGGCATTACGAGCCCGAGGACAAGACGGTCCGCGTCAAGGTCGAGCAAACCCAGAAACTCGACGACCAGACGCCCATGTTTCGCCTGCCGACCACGATTGAAATCACCGACGCCCCCGGCCGCGCGCGGTCGGTTCCGATCGTGATCGACGGCGCGACCCACGAGTTCGTGATCCCCGCCGAGACCAAGCCGCAAATGGTGCTGATGGACCCGCACGGCTGGCTCATCAAGGAGGTTGATTTCGAGAAGCCCGCCGACGAGCTGCGGTTCCAGCTCGAACACGCGCGGAGCGTCCTCGACCGCCTCGACGCCGCCCACGACCTCGGCCGGCTCGCCAAACAGCACTCCGACGTCAAGCCGCTGCTGGCCGAGGCCTGGAAGAAAGAGAAGGCGATCCCGGCGCGGGCCGAGCTGGTCGAGCTGCTCGCGACGGCCGACGAAGCCTACCGGCCGGCGCTGACGGAAGCCGTCAAGGACCCCGCCGCGCGGGTGCGCGTGCAGGCCGTGCGCGGCCTGTCGAAGCTGCCGCGCGACGACGCGGCCGAGGCCGTCTTGCGGGCCGTTTGGGCCGACGCCAAGGAAGCGTACAACGCGCGTCGGGCGGCCCTCAAGGGGCTGGTCGGCTGGAAGGTGAAAGACGCCGACGACCTGCTGGCGGCCGGTCTGAAGCTGCCCGACGGCAAGCACACGCTGGCCGCGACGGCGCTCGAACTGCTGCTCGAACAGCCCGACGCGAAGCCCCGCGAACTCGCCGCGCTCTATTCCAAGCAAGGCCAGCCGGCCGCGCTGCGCACCAGCGCGCTGGGCGCGTTCGATCGACTTGCGAAGGACGACGACGCGCTTCAAGACCTGATCGTCGGCATGGTCGACGACCCCGACCAACACGTCCGCCTCCGCGCCTGGCGACTGGCGCACACGCTCAAAATCCAGAAGGCGCTTCCCGTCCTCACTGCTCGGCTGGGGCTCGAAAGCTTCGGATTCAACGCCCACGCCCGCGAGGTCCTCAAGGCCGCCGTCGACGCGCTCACCAAGCAGCTTTCCAGCGCCGCCGGCACGAACCCGCTGGAAGCCCTCGGCAAGCAGGCCGACGACCTCGAACGCCAGGCCCAGGAGCTGCGTAAGACGATCGACGCGCTGAAGGCCAAGTAGCTCACTCCGCGGGCGCGTGCTTCAAGATCTCCGACGGCCGACAGACGCGGCCTCCCCGGACGACCAGCTCGATGCGGCGAGTGTTGCGGACGTCTTCCAGCGGATTGGCGGTCAACAGCACGATGTCGGCTAGCTTGCCGGCGGCGATTGCGCCGAGGTGATCCTGCTGGTTCAGCACCTTCGCATTGTGCAGGGTCGCGGCGCGCAGGGCGGCGGCGGGAGGCAGGCCGGACTCGACGAGCAGCTCCAGCTCTTGATGCAGCGAAAAGCCGGGCGTCACCTGCGGCTCGGGCGAGTCGGTCCCGACCAGCAGCGGCACGCCGGCCCGATACAGCTTGGCGGTCAGCTCCTGGTACTTGGCGAACTCGCGGCGGCGGTCTTCCAGCGGACCACCTTGCGGGCAACCGCTGCGCTTCAGGTAGACCGGCCAGAAATCGCGGAGCCGACGCGGGGCGAGCGCGTTGTCGGGATGGTCGCGCACCTCGGGGACGTCCGGCAGGATGATCATGTTGCGGAACACGACGAGCGTCGGGTCGACGTGAATCTTGCGTCGAGCCAGCTCGGCGACGAGCGACTCGCAAAGCGGATTGGTCAGGTCGAGCCGCCCGCGCGAGCCCGGCTGCGCGGCCGCCTCGGGCGGGATCACGTAATTGAACACCGACCAGATGTGTTCGAGCCCGTCGACGCCGTCGGCCGCCGCGTCCTGGGCTGAATAGGCGCCGAGATGGGCCGTGACGAACAGGCCGCGACGATGCCCCTCCTCGATGATCGCGCGCCCGACTGCGCGTCCCGTGCCGGCGTAAATCTTCAACGTGGTCGCGCCCCACCTCTTGATCTCGTCGAGCATGGCGGGAACCTGGGCCGGATCGGTCACGGCGCGGCCGACGTCGCGATGGATGGGGGGATCGGCGTCGAGCAGCGGGCTGCACGTGAAGACGCGCGGCGACGATTCGGGACGGGCCGCCGCGAACCGGGCGACCAGCGTCGCGGCCACGATCTCGTCCCCCGTGCTCCGAACCGAGGTGACGCCGGCCGCAAGGTACAGCGGCAAGGCCTCGTCCCCCGTCACGTGGGCGAAGTCGAGCACGTGCACGAGATGAACGTGCGCGTCGATCAGCCCCGGCAAGGCGAACCGCCCGCGGCCGTCGATCCGCGTCGCGTCCGGCGGGACGTCGAGCTTCTCCCCCGCCGAGGCCACCGCGACGATCCGTTCCCCGCGCACCACGATCGTCCGACCTTCGAGCATCGTCCCCGACTCGGGGTCGAACACCGAGCAGCCCTCGATCACGACGCCCGACGGCTGACTCTGAACGTCCCCCGGCGAAAGGACCAGGAACACGGCGGCGGCCACGGTCGTTAATCGTGCAAACATCTCGATTCCTTCCCTCTCGATCAAGGCGGATCAGTCCCGCGGCGGGCGGACATCCACCATACGACCGAGAGGAAGGAATCGATAGTCTGGACGCCCGAAGGCCGGAACGCAGCCGGGTCAGGCCATCGCGACGCCTGGCTCGCGGCGCGGAGCGGGGCGCGGCCCGGACTTCCCGGGCCGGGGCAGGCGGAAGGCGTACTTGACGCCGAATCGCTCGCACAGCCGAACGAACGCCATCGAGCCGAGGATGCTCACCGTCAGGGCCACAATGAAGTGGACCGCCGGGTTGCGGATGTGCAGGACGTCCGCCAAGAGCGGGCGCAGCCCCTCGACGGCGAACATGTGGAGCGCGTAGATCTCCAGCGAGCGGCGGCCCAACGGGCGGAGGAAATTCAGCGCCGGCAGCCGGCTCAAGAGGGCCGCCAGCGCCATCAGCCCGGCGATCCCAATCAGGGTCACGGCCGTCTGCACGGGAAGGGGCGGGTCTTCGAGCCCTCCCCTCAAGGCGCAGGCGAGGCTGACGCCGACGCCCGTCGCCGCGACGGCCGCCAGCCGCCAAGCCCCCTCGATGCGGAGCCTGGGGAGATGAAGCCCCGCGAGCGCGCCGACGGCGTAGAACGGCGCGTAGTAGAAGATCTTCAACATCGGCATCGTCGAGGCCTGGATGTTCTCTTCGCCCCATGGCCGGAACAGATGGAGCGCCAGCGTGACGGCCACGCAGACCGCCGGCCCAAACCCCGCCCGCCGCAAGGCGAAATACAGGAGTGAGACGAAGAACAGGACGTAGATGAACCAGAACTGCATGAGCGGGTACACCGGCAGTTGCAACAGGTACTCGACCGGCGCCGGGCGCCCGGCGGAAACCGCCACGGCGATCCGGACGAGCCCGAGCAGGCTCGCCCAGACGAAATACGGGTAAAGGAGCGTCGCCGCCTTGTCGGCCAGGAAGACGCGGCCCCCCCGGCTCGCCAGCCGCTCGGCGAACAGCCCCGAGAGCGCGAAGAACAAGGCCATCTGAGGGTTGTAGTATCGGCTGTCCCAGAGGCGGGCGACCGGCGATTCGGTCAGCAGGCCGTGGGCGGCGAGCCCGTGCAAAATGTGCTTGGTCACCACCAGCACGATGCCGAGCCCGCGCGCCGACTCGATCCAGGTGATCCGCTCCGGACGCGGCGGCGAGGCGGCGCGATCGGGCGTTCGAAGTCGTGCGTCGAGCGATTCGGCCGAAGCCGATGCGTTGATGTCTCTCATGCCGCATTCCATCCTGATCGCGACGTGAATATTTTCGGACGTCTAAATCTCTTGATTCCGTCGACACAAGAACGGCTTGATTCAAGAGACGGAGCCGTCGGGCGCCGCGGTCCTTTCGCGGTCGTCCGAATCACGGTGGCGTCGATCCCGGTCCGTTGAGACGGGGCCGGGGGCCGCGGGTTCGGGACGATCGAGATCGTCCTCAAGATGCGGCCGCGTCGATAGCATTCGCGGGGCGTCGGAACGCGCCGGCGACGAACAACTTCAGGTTCTTATACGAGGAGACCCCGTTCCTGTCAACTCATAAAAATCTTTGGGAACGTCGCTGGGCTTGGAACGGGCCGACGCCCAAGGTCAAAGCGTCGTCGCCGCGCGGTCCGGCCTCGGTTTCTTGGTTTTTTTCGCCGGATATCGAGGCCGATTTCCCAACCACGCTGGCCCCCGTGTTCTTTCTCTGTGAGACGGCCGCGCGGAGGAGGCGCCTTCGATGACCGGCCTCGATCGCCCGACGTCTCTCTTACAATGGATAGGAGAGCGGCCATGCAAGCTCGATCCGTACGATTCGTCCTGGCGGTTTCGGCGTGGCCCTGGCCGACGGCTCCGATCCTGGCCCAAGAGAATGCATCAATCGATCAAGCCGTGCAGCTCGCGATCCAGGTTCTCCACTCATCCTCTCAACGCAAACGCGAACGACATGCGCGCGCGGATTGTTGGATCGGGGCGCGTCATGGACCTTCGACGGGCGGCCCGACGAGGCGGCGCCGGCATCCGTCGTCCGGAGCGAACCGCCGAGAATGCGCTTTCAAACCACGGCGGAGGCCTCTATTATATAGAGTAGGGAGGTCGGACGACGAGCGATCCGGATCAGGCCGCCCTAAAAGCCCCCGCGACCGGGTTCCAAGCGGACCCTCCCGCCCTTGACTTGACCGGCGTGCCCGGCCCCCGACTGAGCCCCACGCCGAGGACGACCCGACGACGCCCGGCCCAATCCACGGCCGTCCCCCCCAGGAGGAACGACATGGCCTCTGGTTTGCGACGCTTCGCCAGCCTGTTTGCAGGGTTGATCGCGGCGGCGGCCGTTTCCGGTGCCGCACGAGGGGGCGACGTCGCCCCGGACGCGGCTCCGAAACCGGCGCCGACGCCGGCGCCGGCCAAGCCGCGCCCCGTGAACTTCGCCCGCGAGGTCAGGCCGATCCTCTCGGACAGTTGCTTCGCCTGCCACGGCCCCGACGACAAGCAGCGGAAGGCGAAGCTGCGGCTCGACGTCCACGAGGGGGTGCTGGCCAAGCTCGAATCGGGCGACGCGGCCGTCGTGCCGGGCAAGGTCGACGACAGCTCGCTGGCGTTCCGGATCGAGACCGACGACGCCGAGATGCTCATGCCCCCCAAAAGCTCGGGCAAGACCCTCACCCCCCAGCAGATCGACGTCCTCAAGCGGTGGATCGCCGAGGGGGCGCACTGGGGCGAGCACTGGGCGTTCGAGCCCCCGGTCCAGGCCGCCCCCCCGGCCCCCGACGCCGCGAACAAGGGATGGGCGCGGACCCCGATCGATCGGTTCCTGCTCGCCCGGATCGAGGCCGAGGGGCTGAAGCCCTCGCGCGAGGCCGAGCCGACGACGCTGCTGCGGCGCGCCTATCTCGACCTCACCGGCCTGCCTCCCACGCCGGCCGACTCCGACGCCTTCCTGGCCGACGCCGCGAAGGGGCTCGACGCCGCTTATGAAAAGGTCGTCGACCGCCTGCTCGACTCGCCCCGGTACGGCGAGCACATGGCCCGGTTCTGGCTCGACGCCGCCCGCTACGGCGACACCCACGGACTCCACCTCGACAACTTCCGAGAGATGTGGCCCTACCGCGACTGGGTCGTCAACGCCTTCAACGCCAACAAGCCGTTCGACCAGTTCATCGTCGAGCAGCTCGCCGGCGACCTGCTGCCCAACCCGACCCACGACCAGGTGATCGCCACCGGCTTCAACCGCTGCCATGTCTCGACGAGCGAAGGGGGCTCGATCGAGGAAGAGGTCTACGTCCGCAACGTCGTCGACCAGGTCGACACCAACAGCACCGTCTTCCTCGGCCTCACCGTCGGCTGCGCCCGGTGCCACGACCACAAGTACGACCCGGTCCGCCAGAAGGACTATTACCAGCTCTTCGCCTTCTTCAACAACATCGACGGCCCCGCGCTCGACGGCAACATCTCGAAGTGGGCGCCGATCGTCAAGGTTCCCTCCGCCGAGCAGACGGCCGCCCTCAAGGCCGCCGACGCGAAGCTCGCCGACCTGCGCGGGAAGCTCGCGGCCGAAGCGGCCAAGGCCGTCGCCGCCTATGACCCGAAAGTCGACGAAGGTCAGTCGGAAGTCGTCCAGCGCGGCGATTTCGTCTGGCTCGACGACGCGCCGCCGGCCGGCTCGACGCCCCAGGGGGACGGCGAGTTCGTCTCCAAGCCCGATCATCCCGTCCTGACCGGCAAGGCCGCGCTGCGGATCGAGGCGGCGGGCCTCAAGCAGAAGATCTTCGAGATCGCCGGGCCGAAGCTCAAGGTCGGCGAGGGCGATTCGTTCTTCACCTACGTCTTCATCGACCCGCTCAAGCCCCCCAAGGAGATCATGCTCCAGTGGCGGGTCGCCGGCGCATGGTCGCACCGCGCGTTCTGGGGCGAGAACGTCATCCCCTGGGGCAAGGACGGCACGACCGAGCGCACCCGGATCGGCGACCTGCCGGCCTCGGGCTCGTGGGTTCGGATCGAGGTCGCGGCCAAGACCCTCGGACTCGCGCCGGGGACGGTCATCGACGGCTGGGCGTTCACCCAGCACGACGGCGCCGCCTACTGGGACAAGGCGGGCCTGTCGACCTGGACTCCGCAGGAAGGGCAGACGTACGGCAGCTTGACCGCCTGGGTCCGCGCCCGATCGGCCGACGGCGGAATGGGACTCGCCGATCCGATCAAGGCGATCGTCAAGAAGCCCCGCGCCGGACGCACCGACGACGAGCGCAAGCAACTGCTCGCCGCGTTCGTCGTCGAGAACGGCTGGACCACGGGCCGGTCGATCTTCGAGCCGCTGCTTCAGCAGATCGCCAAGACGGACGCCGAACGGAAGGCCGTCGACGACGCGATCTCGACGACGCTGGTGTTCCGCGAGCGGGTGGGCGAGCCCAAGCCGGCCTTCCTCCTGAACCGCGGCGAATACGACCAGCGCCGCGACAAGGTCGGCCGGGCGACGCCCGCGTTCCTGCCGCCGCTGCCCCCGGGATCGTCGGTCGACCGTCTGGGCCTGGCCCGCTGGCTCGTCGCCCCGAACCACCCGCTGACGGCCCGCGTGGCGGTCAACCGGTTCTGGCTCCACGTCTTCGGGACGGGGATCGTCAAAACGGCCGAGGACTTCGGCTCGCAGGGCGAGCCCCCCAGCCACCCCGAGCTGCTCGACTGGCTCGCGGTCCAATTCCGCGACGAGGGCTGGGACGTGAAGCGGTTCGTCAAACGGATGGTGATGTCGGCCGCGTACCGCCAGACCTCGCAGACAAGCGCTGAGAGCCTGGCCAAAGACCCCGACAATCGCCTGCTCTCGCGGGGGCCGCGGTTCCGGCTCGACGCCGAGACTCTGCGCGACCAGGCGTTCTTCGTCTCCGGCATGCTCGTCGAGCGCGTCGGCGGGCCGAGCGTCAAGCCGCCGCAGCCGGCGGGCCTGTGGGAAGCCGTCGCCTACACGGGGAGCAACACGGCCCGGTTCACGGCCGACACCGGCGCCGAGAAGGTCCACCGCCGCAGCATGTACACGTTCTGGAAGCGGACCTCGCCGCCGCCGCAGATGACCACGCTCGACGCCCCCTCGCGCGAGTCGTGCCAGGTCCGCCGCGAGCGCACCAACACGCCGCTCCAGGCGCTCTTGCTGCTCAACGAGCCGCAGTACGTCGAGGCGTCGCGCGTCCTGGCCGAGCGGACGCTCCGCGAGGCCAAGCCGGCGCCCGAGGAACGGCTTCGCTACATGTTCCGCCTGGCGACCGCCCGCCAGCCCGACGCCCGCGACCTCGCCGAGCTGTCGGCCGCGCTGCAGGACCTCTCGGCCCACTACGCCAAGCAGCCCGAGGCCGCCAAGGCGCTGATCGAGGGGGGCGAGTTCAAGCCCGACGCCAAGTTCGACCCGAGCGAGCTGGCCGCCTGGACGATGATCGGCAACATCCTCCTGAACCTGGACGAAGTGGTGACCAAGGGTTGATCTCGGTCGACCGACCTGGGGAGCGTCTTGACATGGACCCGATCCGCGAACATATCGACGTATCGACTCGTCGCCACTTTTTCGGCCGCGTCGGCGGCCTCAGCCTGGGCTCGGCCGCCCTGGTCGACATGCTCGCCAAGGCGGGCGTCGGCGCCGACGCCGCGAAGCCCGCGGGCCTCGGCGGCGGCTCGACCGGCGGCCTGCCGGGCCTGCCCCACTTCGCCCCCAAGGCCAAGCGGGCGATTTATCTGCACATGAACGGCGGTCCGTCGCAGATGGACCTGCTCGACTACAAGCCGAAGATGGCCGACTGGTACGACAAGGACTTGCCCGAGTCGATCCGCCAGGGCCAGCGGCTGACCACGATGACCAGCGGCCAGTCGCGGTTCCCGATCGCCCCCTCCAAGTATAAGTTCGCCCAGCACGGCAAGTCGGGCATGTGGGTCAGCGAGCTGCTCCCCCACACGGCGAAGATCGTCGACGAGATCGCCCTGATCAAGACGACCTGGACCGAGGCGATCAACCACGACCCGGCCGTCACCTACATCTGCACCGGCAACCAGCTCCCCGGCCGCGCCAGTCTCGGCTCGTGGCTCAGCTACGGCCTGGGCGCCATGAACGAGAACCTGCCGGCGTTCGTGGTGATGACCGCGTCGTGGTCGAGCAAGACCGACGCCCAGGCGCTTTACAACCGGCTCTGGAGCGCGGGGTTCCTCCCCAGCAAGTACCAGGGGGTCGCGTTGCGGTCGACGGGCGACCCGGTCCTCTTCCTGTCGAACCCCTCGGGCGTCGACAAGTCGGTCCGCCGCCGCACGCTCGACGCGATCAACCGACTCAACCACAAGGAATACGAGTCGTTCGCCGACCCGGAGACCCAGGCCCGGATCGCGCAGTACGAGATGGCGTTCCGGATGCAGATGTCGGTCCCCGAGCTGGCCGACATCTCCAACGAGCCCAAGCACATTCTCGACCTGTACGGCCCCGACGTCCACCGACCGGGGAGCTTCGCCCGGTGTGCGCTTTTGGCCCGTCGTCTGGCCGAGCGCGACGTCCGGTTCGTCCAGATCTTCCACCGGGGCTGGGACCAGCACGGCAACATGGCCGGCGACCTGCCCGGCCAGTGCAAGGACGTCGACCAGGCGACCCACGCGCTGGTCACCGACCTCAAGCAGCGCGGGATGCTCGACGACACCCTGGTCGTCTGGGGAGGCGAGTTCGGCCGCACCGTGTATTGCCAGGGCGCGCTCTCACGCGAGAACTACGGCCGCGACCACCATCCCAAGTGCTTCCCCGTCTGGTTCGCCGGCGGCGGCGTCAAGAAGGGCGTGGTCCACGGCGAGACCGACGAGTTCAGCTACAACGTCGTCAAGGACCCCGTCCACATCCACGACCTCAACGCCACGATCCTCCACGTCATGGGGATCGACCACCGGCGCCTGACCTACAAGTTCCAGGGCCTCGACATGCGGCTCACTGGCGTCGAGGAGCAGAACCCGGTCAAGGCGATCCTGGCGTAACTCACGCCTGGACGCGGGCGCCCCGGCGATTCAGTCCGTCACGACGGCCGTCGCCGGGGACGTCTCGATGCGCATTGGCTGGAGCTTGCCGTAGGTGAGCGACCGCCAGAGCCATTCGGCGGGACCGAATCGGAAGCGGTCGAGCCAGAGCGGGCTGACGACGAGCTGGAAGATCCAGATCACCAGCACGATCGCAGCCAGTCCCAGGCGGTCGACCTGTCCGTAGAGGCCGAACCCGTAGCCGTAAAAGAGCGTCGTGCAGACGATCGAGTGCGTCAGATAGTTCGAGAGCGCCATGCGACCGACGGCCGCCAGTCGACGGGTCAAACCGACGAGAGCGCCGGACTTGATGATCAGCACGACCAGACCGACGTGGCCCATCGCCACGACGAGGCTGCCGAAGGCGTTGTAGAACTCGCCTCCGTGCAAGAAATACTCGTCTTTGAACCCATGGCGGAACTGCTCCACGGCGTCGACGACCATCAGCGGCAGGCCGATCCCGTACCCCAGCGCGGCCGCCCAGGCGTAGAAGCGCGGCGATCGCTCGCCGCCGAAAACGCCGAGCTTCATCAAGCCCATCCCCAGGAACATCCGGCCGCCGGCGAAGAGAAAGCCGCCGAGCAGGAAGCCGATGGTCTGGACGATGAGGACGTCCCAGGCGCGGTGCTTGACGATCCCGAGATATCCACCGCGGTAGACCTCCAGCTCCTCGTTCCACTGCTTCGTCTGCTGCTCGGGGCTGGGCGTGAACTCCTCCTGAAGATCGTCGACCCACAGATCGCGAAGCCGCTTGTCGAGCTTGCTCGGCGTCTCGCCGGCGGCGATCTGGGCGTCGACGCGGACCGAGACCCGCTTCAGCGCGTCGGCCGCCGCGCCCAGGCCCAGGACGACCGGCACGAGGCCCAGGGTAAGGGCCAGGCCGATGGCGATCAGCGTTCGGGGCCTCAGATTTCGGAAGAAGTAGAGCACAAGCCCGCACTCAGCGTACAGGAACAAAACGTCCCCGTCCCAGATCAGGTAGCCGTGAATCGCGCCGATCACGAGCAGCCAGAAGATCCGGCGAAAGTAGACTCCGCGCAGCGACGCCCCCCGCGCCTCGGCTCGGTCGTTCATCATGACCAGCCCCGCGCCGAAGAGCATCGAGAAGAGCGTCATCATCTTGCCGTCGAAGAGCAGATGATTGACGAACCAGACGGCCAGATCGACGGTCCCGCCTCCGGCGCGCGTCGGATCGGAGTACGCCGCGCCCGGCCAGCCGAACCCGACGATGTTCATCGCCAGAATGCCGAGCAAGGCGAATCCACGGAGCGCGTCGACCGAGAACAGCCGGTCGCTCGCCCCCACCGGCGCGGGACGCGGTTGCCCTCCACCGACCTCCGCGCCCAAGCTCTCATCGTCCAGCACCGTGGGATCGAACTCCGAGGCCGGCGGCTGCGTCCCGAAAGACATAAGAAATCCCTGAAACGATGAACGATCCGGCGGCCCCCGGTCCCCGCGCGGTCGAGCCGATCCACCAGACAGTTCGAGAGAGCCTACGGATTATTCGAATCGAAGGACGCCCCCTCGTTCAGGACGAATGCGGTGGATAGGCGAGGGCGTCGCGATCGACAGCCTGAGCGACGACGAGAAGTCTAGAACGGGAACGCGGCTGTCCGGGGTTCACGAACGAACGAGCCCCGAACAGCCGCGTTTTTTAAAGGATATCCAGAACGGGAAGGAACCCAGGTCTGCGAAAATTGCACTCCCCTTTAAATCTCGTGCTTATTTTTGACCCCACAAGACTGAGCGCAGTCGGATACCGCCGGCCGATTCGGCCTCGAGCAACCCTTCCTGAAACCACCGCGTCCAGCCACGCGTGCGACGGGATTCTCGGCGGACTCCGTAGATCTTACGGCGCTTCTTCGGACTCATGGTCGCCTCCGCAGAAGGAAGGTCAGATGAGCGAGCAGAAAGACAAAAGACAGGAACTGAGAGAACTAGAAAGCAATCCGCGTACCGCGCCGACGAGATGAAGAAAAAAGTCGTCGTCGATCCCGCCACATCGCGGCGAACGACGCGGATCCACTCTATTATAGTCGCGTTTTGCGAGGTGTGACTGACGAAATTGGCCGGCTTCCCCATCAGCAAGCGTGGGTGTGGCGGTTGTACTGCCGCCGTGCTACGCTTGAAATTTTGGCAGTTCAGCGTCCAGCTTGAGCAATTTTCGCCCATGCGGCACCCAAATCTTCAAACCGAGTGAAAGACCGCCCATGACGCCCAGGAACCCGACCACACCGATTTGCAACCGGCTGATCTGGCTCGCGGTCGTCGTGGCGATCGCGACGATCCCGACGTCCGACGCGCAGACCCAGGTCTCGACGTTCCGCGACCCGGCGCCGGCTCCCGATCAGTCGCTGGCCCTCTGGTACGACCACCCGGCCGGCGCGTGGCTCGAAGCGCTCCCGCTCGGCAACGGCCGGCTCGGCGCGATGGTCTACGGCGGCCTTCCCGCCGACCGCATCCAGCTTAACGACGACACCCTCTGGTCGGGCGGCCCCAAGGACGGCGACAACCCCGAGGCGCTCAAGGTCCTTCCCGAGATGCGCCGGTTGATCCTCGACGGCAAGTTCGCCGAGGCCCACCAGCTCGGTAAGATGATGGGGCCGTACACCCAGACGTATCTGCCGATGGGCGACCTCACGCTCGATTTCAAGCACGGCGACGCGACCGAGGTCCACGGATATCGCCGCGCGCTCGACCTCGACCGCGGCGTCGCCAGCGTGCAGTACACCGTGGGAGGCGTCGCCTACACGCGTGAGGTGTTCATCTCGCATCCCGCCAACGTCCTCGTCGTCCGCCTGACCGCCAGCCGGCCGGGCGCCCTCGCGTTTAAGGCCAGGCTGGGGAGCCGGCTGCACTTCCGGACGCGGGCCGACGCGGGCTCGCTCGTCCTCCGCGGCAAGGCCCCCGCGCACGTCGACCCGATCGACTACCAACGCGCCAATCCGATCATCTACGACGCAGACGAGAACGGCGAAGGGATGAACTTCGAATGCCGCCTCAAGGCGATCGCCGAAGCCGGGGCGGTCCGGGTCGACGACGAGGCCCTGAGCGTCGAGAACGCGACGGCCGTGACCTTGATCCTTTCGGCCGCGACGAGCTTCAACGGCTTCGACAAGTCGCCCGGCAAGGCGGGCGTCGACCCCTCGCCGATCGCCGCCGAACGGCTGGCCGCCGCGATCGGCAAAAGCTACGACGCACTCTTGCGCGATCATGTTCAGGATCATCAATCGCTGTTCCGCCGCGCGACGATCGACCTCGGCCCGTCGCCGGCCGAGGCGAAGGCGACGCCGACCGACCGCCGTGTGAAGGCCTTCGGGGCGAGCGATCCCGGACTCGTCACGCTCCATTTCCAGTACGGGCGTTACCTGCTGATCGCCTCGTCGCGGCCCGGCAGCCAGCCGCCGACGCTTCAAGGGATCTGGAACGACGTCATCCGCGCGCCCTGGAGCAGCAATTACACGGTCAACATCAACACCGAGATGAACATGTGGCCGGCCGAGGTGACGAACCTGGCCGAGTGCCAGGAGCCGCTGTTCGGCTTGATCCGCGAAGTGGCCGTGCGCGGCCGCAAGACGGCGCGGGTGAACTACGGCTGCGGCGGCTGGGTGTCGCACCACAACATCGACCTCTGGCGGCACACCGCCCCGGTGGGCGACTTCGGCCACGGCGACGCGAGTTGGGCGCTCTGGCCGATGTCCGGCCCCTGGCTCTGCCAACACCTCTGGCAGCACTACGCGTTCAACGGCGACACGGCGTTCCTCCGCGACGCCGCCTATCCGCTGATGAAGGGCTCGGCCGAGTTCTGCCTCGACTACCTCAGCGACGACGGCCACGGCCGGCTGACGACGTCCCCCTCGACGTCGCCCGAGAATTTCTTCATCACCCCCGACGGCAAACGTTCCGCCGTGAGCATGGGCTGCTCGATGGATCTGGAGCTGATCCACGACCTGTTCACCCATTGCATCGCCGCAGCCAAGATCCTTAAGATCGACGACCCGTTCCGCGCCCGGCTCGAAGCCGCGCTCGCGAGGCTCGTCCCGTTGCAGATCGCCCCCGACGGACGGTTGCAGGAATGGTTTCGCCCCTTCGAGGAGACAGAGGTCCACCACCGCCACCTCTCGCATCTCTGGGGCCTCTATCCCGGCGATCAGATCAACCGCGACACGCCCGACCTGCTGGCCGCCGCGAAGAAGTCGCTGGACGCCCGCGGCGACGAGGGAAGCGGCTGGTCGACCGCCTGGAAGATCAACGTGCGGGCCCGCCTCGGCGACGGCGACCACGCCTACGCCCTGATCAAGCGCACGCTCCGGCTCGATCCGCAGGGGGTCTACCCGAACCTGTTCGGCAGCCACCCGCCGTTCCAGATCGACGGCAACTTCGGCTTCACCGCCGGGATCGCCGAGATGCTCATCCAGAGCCACGAGGCCGGGGGCGAAATCCACCTCCTCCCCGCCCTCCCCCGCGCCTGGCCCGCCGGCCAGGTGAAGGGCCTTCGCGCCCGAGGCGGCTTCGAGGTCGACATCGCCTGGAAAGACGGCCTCCTGACCTCGGCGACCATTCGCTCCAGGCTCGGCCGTCCCGTCGTGATTCGCAACGGCTTGAAGCAGGCGTCCCTCGCGACTCAACCCGGATCAACGCACACGTTGGATCGCGATTTGAAGCCGATTGCGAAACCATGATTCAATCGGACGATGGCTTCGCGTTTTGGATCATGAATTCCAGGATCGCCGTGGCGTCGTCGTAATTGGTCGAATGGCCGCCGGCTTCGCGATGGATCAGGAGAACGGACCGGTTGAGGGTCTTGAGGACGCCTGCGAGGCGCTGAACGCTGTGAGGCGGGACGGTCGCGTCCTGGCCGCCGGTCGTCAGGGAGACGGGCATCGTGAGGCGCTCGGGCCAGTACTCGGCGCTTCGCTTCTTGTATTCGTCGGCAAGGCTCGGCTTAGAGCCGCCGAACGATTCGGCGATCGCGTCCTGAAACTGATCGTACTCCAGATGGTTCGCCGTGCCGTTCATGGCGGCCACACCGTCGACCAGTTCGGGATGGATCGCGGCGAAGGTCAACGCGGACGAACCCCCCATCGAGCCGCCGCAGACGAAGACGCGCCCGACCCGATACGTCCGCTTGAGGTCGCCGATGATCTGCACGACGTCGGCCTCGGCCTTCGGGCCCATCCACGAAGTCTTGGCCCTGTAATCGGGAGACACAAAAAGCATGGCATGGCGGGCGGCGAATTCCCGCGAGGCCCGGCACTCGTCGCGCGCGTCGCGAGCGAACTGCCAACGATCCGAGCCGTGGCCGTGCAGGGCGACGAGCACGTCGTGCGGACGATCGGCGACGAATTTCGGCGGGAGAATCAAAACATAGCGCTGTTCCGACCCGTCGCACGCCGCCTTGAACGCGACGTCGACGGGCGAAGTCCCTTCCTCCGCGTGCAACGCTCCGACGCAGACCGCGACGAACCAACCACAGAACACGAGCGTCCGACGCATGCGGCTCTTTCCTTTCCCCGTCGAGCTGAAACCGAATCGCCCCCGATGATACGGAAGCGAACCGGTAAAGGAAAGCCGCGGTGAGTCGATCGATTGAGCCTAATCGCCAAGAGGTCGCACGGATCGCAATCCGCCGCCCATGCCACCCATCGCGCCTCCGCCGATGGGGGCTTCCTTGAGGCCTCCGGAGTCGAACCGAGGCTGGGGAAGGTCACGGGCGTATTCGAGGCGGAAGTCGTAGTTCAGATACATCGTCTTGTCGCCGACCGTTCCTGCGGGCACGTCGACGTCCCACCGCAGGAGGTTGTCCATCCGGGCGGTGCGCTGGTAGAGGCCGTCGGTGCTCAGATCGGTCGAGGTCTTGACCAGGTTCACGGCCACCGCTTCTCCCTGCGGCCTCGGCAACCGGTCCCAGACCTGGACCTTGACCGGGCCGGGTCGATAATTCCGCAGTCCGATCCGGAACTCATATGTGAGGATCTGGTTGCCGCCCTGGACCGCGCGCGACTTCTGGAGCAGCCGCCGGCTGACCTGGAGCTGGGGATCGACGCCGAACCCGGCGATGAACGGCTCGCCGGCGGCCACGAGCGGCAGCCGCATCCGGCCGACGAAATCGCTGCCGACGTACACCGTGGCCTCGCCCGGCAAGAGCACGAAATCGGCCTTGTTGGTCAGCTTGGCGAGGCGGTAGACGCTCGGCGTCAGCACGGGGACGGCCTTGGCGTAATATTCGGCCGGCAGCTCGGCGCGGGCGACTTCGAGCAACTGCGGGTCGCGTCGCGACGGGACATCGAGACGGCCCGCGATGGAGAAGCTGACGCCGGGTCCCCCTTTCTCGGCCGGGGCCGGGGCCGAGTCCTTCACTGGCTCGTCCGCGACGCGCAGTTCCTCGGCCTGCTCGCCCGCGGCGACCTGGTTGAGCTTCGCGCCTCCGAGCGCCGGGTCCGCCTCGGGCGCCGTCTCCGAATCGGCCCTCCCCATGCCGGCCATCCCGGCCATGAAGTCGCCCCGGCCGACGGCGTAACCGTCGGGAGGCTGGTCCGCCGACTCCTGCGAAGTGATCTTCAACACACCGTCCCTGATCTGATAGGCCATCCCGATCTGCCCCAGGAGCAGATTGAGCGACGTCCTCAGCGGCACCTGGGCCAGGTCGATGCTCACGGGCGAAGTCGTGGTCTTCTCCGCCTCGGACAGCCCGATCGGATCGAGGTAGATCGGGACGCCTTCGGGGAACGCGGGGCCCGTTGTGGCGGTCTTGATGTACTTCAGGACGTCCTCCAGGGGCGTCTCTTTGGGGAACCGCATGTCGAGCGGCTTCGCCAGCTCGGCGACGATCTTCCGCGACCGCTCGTCGTTCGCCTCGCTCGGCCCGGGGTCGGTCGCCGCGGAGTCGGCCATCTTCAGCGGCAGGAGATCGGGCGGCGCGGCGTCGAGCGAGGGCTGGGCGGTTGAGAGCGTGACGGCCACGTTCGGCCAATCCTCGCCAGTCTGCTGGACCACGGCGGCGAGGTACTCGAGCCGGACGGGGGCGTTGTCGGCCGCGCCTCGGAGGCGGTACTGCGGCTTCCAGTCGGCCGAGCCGACGAGGTAGCCGAGTCGAACGACGCCGGCCCCCGCACGGGTCTTCTGGGCCACGATCACGGCGTCGCGCACGGTCCGGGTCATGCCCAGGGGCGTCTCGGCGAGCTGTCGCTTGCGGAGGGCGATCGCCTGGGCGATGACCTTCAGCTTCTGTTGAAAGTCGATCTCGGCCTTCGTCTTCTCGCCGCGCGTCTCCATGACGAACTTGCTCAGGCCGACGACCTCCTCACTGGCCAGCCGCCCCTTCTCCGTCAGGCCCGTGAGGGCCGAGCTGGTGAAGCCCTCAAGCTTCTTGAGGAATTCGAGATCCTGCCCCTTGGCCGCGGCCTCCTTCTGGAGCCTGTCCGCGTCGTCCTCAAGCTTCGCGAGAGCTTCTTGCTTGGCGCGGACGTCCTCACGCGCGTCTTCCTTGACGAAGCGGGTCTGGAGCCGGGTCGCGAGCACGCGCACGCCGTCGGCCCCCTCGGCGAACAGCGAGTCGTCGATGGTCCGAAACGGCAACGGGGTGACGACCAGCTCGACGGTCCCCTTCCCTTCGGGAACGCTCACCTCGCGAGTCACGAGCGCCTGGCCCCGATACACCGTCACGGCCACGATCTTGCTCGTCGCGGGCCGGGGCGGAGGAGCCTCTTCGGCCGTCTTGGGGACCTCCCGCTCAGGGTTGGTCGGGGTTGATTCAACGGGCGGGTTGAGCTGGGCGCAGGCCAGGGCGGCGGCCAGCCAGAGAGAGGCGGTCATGCTTCATCCTCAACGAAAGGTTGATCGGAATCGGACGAAGCCCGCGGCGCTGGGTCCGGATACTACTCCTCACAACTGGACGGACCTCACGACCCGTTTATTCGATCGGGGTCGAGTGGGCGAGTGAGCCGTCGGCCGCCGCGAAATCATGCGGCGACGGCCTCTACATCGACCGCCCCGCAAGGCAATGCTTACCTAGTGTGGTGAGTCGAAAGTTCATTCCATAATCAATAGATGATGGGTTCCACGGGTTCGGTTCGCCGAACCCGTGTTTGACAGGCTACAGCTCGCGTCCACGGGTTCGACTCGAACCCGTGCCACCCCGACTGAAGGACACGGACTTCGGACTCAGGACACTAGCGGTCCGCCTCAGCCTTCCCGGTCATCCGAACGAACTGCACCGGCGCCACCACGGCGCGCTCGAAGCCCGACGGAGTCCGGGTGATCTTGACGAGTTCCTGATACCAGCGGCCTACCGGCGCCACCAGGATCCCGCCGACCTTGAGTTGATCGAGCAGCGGCTGGGGGATCCGCTTCGGCGGCGCAGCCGTCAGCAAGACGGCGTCGAAGGGCGCCTTCTCGGGCCAGCCTGCGTAGCCGTCCCCGACCTTGAGGTTCACATTGCGGCAGCCGAGCTCAGTGAGAATCGCCTTGGCCTGGAGACCCAGTTCCGGGATGACCTCGATCGTGTCGACCTCGCCGAAGCACTCAGACAAGACCGCCGCCTGATAACCCGAACCCGTACCGATCTCGAGCACGCGCTTCGATTTCGAGGGGCGGACGAGGCTGGTCATCAGCCCGACGATATAGGGTTGCGAAATCGTTTGCTCATGACCGATCGGCAGGGGGCTGTTATGGTATGCGCGACCGCGCATCAACCGAGGCACGAACCGATGCCGGGGAATCCGACGCATGGCTTCGAGGACGGCGGGATTGCTGACGCCCCGCGCCTCGATCTGGCGCGCGACCATCTCACGCCGACGAGCGCCATAGGTCTCGTCCGACTCGACAAACTGGAAACCGGCCGAAGCCAGTGCGGCGAACAGGCAGAGCACGACCCCCGTCAAGAGCAGCAACGCGCCCCGCAGCCATGGCCTTTTCCTCATCCCGTCCATGATCAAGTCCTCCCGAAAAGCATCCAGGACCCGACCTTCCGGCGGATGAAGACCGATGACACGCTCCTCCCTCCGCCGAACTCCATTCTATCGCCTCATCCGGACGCATGGGGCCTCGAATCCAACCTCGTCCCCTCCGGTTCTACTACTCCGGGTCGCCGAAGCTGCTGAATACGAATAGGGGATCACCGCAGACGCAGCCGATGTGGCCGTTGAAGGCGGAGCCCTGCCGCTGGACCCAGGTCTCGCTGATCGACCTATCCACCGAGGCGAGGCGCAACCTTTGCCCCCGGTTGATCGCCCGATCGAGTTGTCGTAATCTCAAGCGCGCAGCGCTGGCGCGGTCGATCTTGTCCCAAACAATTCGGAGGCCCGTCCCATGGCGTCGACGTATCCTTGCGGTGGTCTGAAGCGGCGGGGATTCTTGAGCGCGACGGCGGCGGCGGTCGCGGCGCAGGCGAGCCTGCCGTCGGTCTTGGTTTCCGCGCAAGAGTCGCGCGCGGCGGCCGGCAAGCCGGCGGCCGACGAGAAGTGGGGCGTCCCCGGCCCCTACCCCGGTCGGGTCGTCGAGGTCCGCAAGCCGGACATGATCCGCAACGACGTCAAGAACCGCGAGGCGATCGCGCAGGCCGTCGGCCGAGGCATGAAGGAGCTGACCGGCGCGGACGACGCCGTTGGCGCGTGGCGGAGTTTCTTCGAGCCCGGCGACGTGGTCGGCATCAAGATGAACCCGGTCGGCAACCCGCTGGCCAACTCGTCAAGCGAGCTGATGCTCGAAGTGATCGAGGGGCTGAAAGCGGCGGGCGTCAAGACGAAGGACATCGTCGCCTTCGAGCGCTACCGCGACGAGTTCGTCGGCGCCAAGATGCACGAAGCGCTGCCCGACGGCATCGCCTGGACCGGCCTGGGGGTCGAGTACAACGCCCATCAGACCGACCTGAAAGGGGTCGACGACCTCCGGACGCCGAACCTCGACAACGTCACGGGCTACGACCCCGACGAGTTCGTGGTGATGGAGATCATCGGCCAGGGCGAAGACCCCAAGGACGACCGCAACCGACGGTCGCACCTCGGCTTACTCGTCACGCGGCGGGTGAACAAGATCGTGCTTTTGCCGGTGCTCAAGGACCACGGCTCGGCCGGCGTGACCGGAGCGCTCAAGAACATGAGCCACGGCCTGGTCAACAACGTCTGCCGGTCGCACGGCACGCCCGACACCAACGTCTGCAACCAGTTCATCCCCCAGGTCGTCGCCCACCCGATCATCCGCAAGAAGTGCGTCCTGCACATCATGGACGGCATCAAGGGCGTCTACCAGGGGGGCCCCGCGGCCTCGCGCCCGGAGTGGACGTGGGAGAACAACGCGCTGTTGTTCGCGACCGACCCCGTCGCCATGGACCACGTCCTCTGGCGCGCGATCGACGCCAAGCGCAAGGAGAAGGGCCTGCCTCCCGTCGGCGCCTCCGGCAAGCTCGTCCTCGACCCGCTGGGGACCGAAGGCTTCGACGTCCGCCAGCCCCAGCACATCGCGCTGGCCGCCCGCCTGGGCCTCGGCATCTTCGACTTCAAGTCGCCCAAGGGCCGGCGGTTCTCGATCGATCATCGAATCGTTAACATGGGGTGAGAGCCCCATGGAGCAAGCCCGATGTCAACGACGACGCCCGCAACGCCCTTGCCTGTCGCGATCAGCCCGCTTCTGACGTCGCGTCTCTCCCGACTCACCGTGTCGCAGTACGACCGAATGATCGAGAACGGGACGATTAGCCAATCCGAAGACTTGGAACTGATCGACGGCCTGCTGGTCACCAAGATGAGTCGAAATCGTCCCCACGTTCAGGCGGGCAAGCTTGGGCTTGCGGCCCTCATGCGGATCGTTCCGCCGGGCTGGCACGTCGCCAAGGAAGATCCGATCGTCGCGTCGGACTGGAGCAAGCCTGAGCCCGACCTGGCGCTGGTGCGTGGGCGAGTCGTCGATTATGCGACCCGCGACGTGACGGCGAGCGACGTCGGCCTGGTCATCGAGATCGCCGCGTCAAGCCTCGCCGTCGACCGCGACGTCATGGGACGCCTCTACGCTTCGGGCGGCATTCCGGTCTACTGGATCGTCAACCTCATCGACGGCCTCGTCGAAGTTTACAGCGATCCCGACCCGGCCCACGGCTATCGATCCCGCCTCGATTTCCGACGCGGCGATTCGATCCCGGTCGCCGTCGACGGCCGCGACCTCGGCCGCGTAACCGTCGACGACCTGCTGCCAGCCGCCGAGTAGCGCGGCTCGCTTGTTGCGTTACGCACGAGCCGGATCTGAATTCCCTTCTCCCCTTGCGGGAGAAGGTGCCGCGCAGCGGCGGATGAGGGGTTTTCCAAAGGCCGTCGCGCCCCACCTCATCCGGCCCTCGGCCGCCTTCTCCCCACATTCGGGGAGAAGGCATGCTCGCGACAGCCTATTTCGATTTCAACACCTGCGAGACGGCTGCCTCGACCGCGTCGCCGCGCAGGCCCTGGGCTTTCAGCGTGCCGTCAGGGGCGATCAGGAACATCGCCGGGATGGCCTCGACGTGGTAGGCGGCCTGGGGGCCGCCGTCGGGCCAATCTCCGACGAATCCCTGGGGCCAGGCGACGCCTTTCTCGGCCACGAATTTGCGGGGCGCGTCCTTGCCGGCGTCAAGGCTGAGACTGATCATCGCGAACCTCTCGTCCTTGCCGAAGCGGTCGTGGACCTTCTTCAGCTCCGGGATCTCGGCGACGCAGGGGCCGCACCATGTCGCCCAGAAGTCGAGCAGGACGTACTTGCCGCGGAAGTCCTCCAGCTTGATCCGACCGCCACTCAGCGACTCGACGTCGAACGCCGGCGCGGCCTCGCCGACCTTGAGCGCGGCCTTCGGCGCCGGCCGCAGCTCGCCCAGGTCGAGCGGCTCGTCGCTCCGCCCGCCGGGGATCGCGGGGATCGTGAACTGCTTCGTCGCGACCAGCATCCCCTCCGGCAAGCGAAAGCCGAAGATCGGATCGGCGCTGTAGGTGAGGCGAAGGCGGTACGAGCCGGGGGGGACGTCATCGACCCGGATCGTGCCGTCCGGCTGGAGCTTCCGCTTAAGGATGTTGAACCAGTTGTCGCGGCGATGGGCGCGCCCCTCGGGGGAACCCCACCACTGCTTGAGCCACGCGTTCGCCTTGTCGGGACCGCTCAAGACGTCTTTCGGATAGGGAACGGGCAGTAGCTCGTTGTTAATTGAGAACTCCGAGTTCAAGACGTGGTCCGCGTCCGGGCCCCCTCCTTCGGGCGCGGCGATCCGGGCGATCACGGGCCGCCCCACGCCGCCGACATCGGCCCGCGTAGTCGCGCCAGCCTTGACCTCCACGAGAACGCCGGTGCACCAGTCCCCGTCGCGTTGCAGGGAGACGCGAGCGTCGCCGGCCACGGCGAAAGGCGCGACGAACCGGCCCTGCTCGTCGGCCATCGCCGTCCCAGTGTAGAACGCAACGGGCTCTCCCGGGGCCATCCGCTCGGCACCGTAACGGATCGCGGCGCCCGAGGCCGGCTTGCTTCCGATCCGCGCTGTTCCTTCGATGCGGCCCCAAGGGAGCGCCTTGATCGTCGAATCCGCCTCGAACGCGGCGCGGGGGACCTCAGCGTAGCATTCAGGATGCACGACGACCAGGGCGTAGCGACTTGCCTCGGGATCGGGCGAGTGGGCCACCCGGAACCGCCCCTGGGCGTCGGTCTTCGCGATCGTCTGATCCTTGCTCGGCGGGAGTTTGCCGTCCTCGACGAGGGCGACCGGAAAGCGATCCTTCCCGCCGGCCGGATAAGTCACGGTCACGTCCGCACCTTCGAGCGGCTTGCCGTCGGGGCGAAGCACGACGCCCGAGAGCACGTCCTCCGCGCCGGGCTTCGCCTTGGCGAGCTTGACGTCGTACTCGACCTGTCCCTCGTCATTCCGGAAGGTGCGCGACTCGGTCGGCGCGTAGCCGTTCGCGATGAATCGCAGGCGGAACTCGCTCGCCTTGTCGGCGTCGATATCGGCTTGAATGCGGCCCTGGAATGCGAAGACCTGCATATCCTCGGACCAGGTGTACGCGCCGGTCTTCGGGTCCGGGACGCCGACTTCAAGCCGGGTCTGGTCGACTGTTGCGTTCGTCTCGGCGTCGCGAATCCAGCCGCTGACGGAGAGTGCGCGCTTCAGCTCCAGGAGGATATCCCCTTCCTCCGGGGATGCGGACCTTCTACTTACGGATTTGAAACCGGAGCGGCTGGCGTTGATGGAGACGGAGTCGGCCGGGGCGTCGTTCCAGCGGAACCGGCCGTCGGCGTCGGACTTCAAAAAGACGCGGAGCGCCCGGGTGCCGCGCCAGGTGTCGATGTTGACGAAAACGTCCGGGATCGGCTTTCCCTTCGAATCGACGACGCGGCCGGCGAGAGTGTGGGCCGCCCTGAGCTGGATCGCGACGGGCTGCGCGCCTGCCTTGGCCTCAATTCGCTTCAGCTCCGGCGCATGCCCCGAGGCCTTGATTTGCAAGGTCAGGCGGCCGGGCCGGGCGTGAGGGAATCGGAAGTCGCCCCGGGCGTCGGTCGCCGCCGTCGGCATCTCTTCTTGCAGGTTCGTTTCGTCGGTTGTGGGGAACCATGCAATATCGGCGTTAGAAATCGGCCGACCCTGGTCGTCGACCACCGTCCCGGAAATCGCGACGCCTTTCTTGAGGATCTGAACGTCGGAGAAATCGCGCACGACCTCCATGGTGCGAGCGCCCGGCTCGACGGGATCGGACGGATCAGGACGGCCGTGGCGGCGCTCCGGCGCGTCGTCGTCGGTCAGGTAGTCGGGATGCGAGAGGTAGAGGTAGGCGAACTTCAACCCTCGGAAACACCGAGAGCGCCACCGGCCTTGCGCGTCGGTGACCGCGTCCACCTTGTAGGCCAGCTCGCTTTTTTTCTTCTTCTCGCCCAGATGGCCCCAGATCCGGACCTTCACCCCGGCAATCGGGTGGCCCGCTTCGTCCGTCACCGCGCCGCCGAGCGTCTCTTCGGCGGGCAGCAGCTCGACGACGAAACGCGACGGTATTCTTGGATTCCTGGCATCATTCTGGGCGAAGAAGAACCGTTGCTGGATATAGCCGTCGACCCAGACGTCGAAGCCGAATGTGTCCTGAAACAGACGCCTGGAGAGGTCAACCACGACCCTGCCTTCGCGGTCGGTCTTCTGCTCGATGTGGGTGAAGTCGATCAACGACCGGACCGTCACCCCCGCCAGCGGCTTGCCAGTGTCCTTGGCCGTAACCACGATCTCGATCGCCGGCGGCTGCGCGGCCGGGACGGCTTCGGCTGGCTTCGGCGCGACGGGTTTCGGTTCTTCGGCCGCCGTCGCCCGACTCAGCTCGATCGAGCCGATCGTGCCGGCGACGGCCAGCACCGCTCCGGCGAGCGCGAGTCGCGTCGGCGCGGGCATCACGCAACGCGACGCGCCTCGGCTGCGGTCGATCCAGGCCAGCCGCTTGCCGAGGTTCGTGGAACGCGCCATGGCGAGGCCGAGCGCCGGGTCGGGGCGTCGGACCAGGCCCGAGGCGACTTCGAGAAGCGACGCCCGGTAAGTCGATGCCGCGCCCAAAACGTGGATGCAAAGGTCGTCGCAGGCCTGTTCGCGGACGGCCCCGACGACCCGACCGAGCGGCCAGACCAGGGGGTGCGGCCAGTAGGCGATCTGGACGAGCTTACGCACCAGATTCCAGCCGAAATCCCCGCGCCGGACGTGGCTCAGCTCGTGCAACAAAACCGCGTCGATCATGGGGCGATTCTCCGCCCCGCTCAACCGCGTCGGCAGTATGATCGATGGCCGCAGCCAGCCCACGACGACCGGGACCGACACGCGTTCCGACTCCAGCAATACGACGGGACGGCCGATCCCTAGCGTCTTCCGCCATCGCTCCAGCGCCTCGATCCATTCCCGGCCCGTCGACGGCTCGCATCGGCGTTTCATGCTATGAACCAGCGCCAACGCTACGGCTAACCGCGCCGCGAGGAGCATCGCAACGGCGAGATACACGCCCAGCGCCAGGATCGCGACGTCGAACCGAGCGCGCGCCGGCGGCTCGGCGGTGGGCTCGTGGGATGGTCGAACAGACGTTCGCCCTTCATCCAATCCGGATGGCGGGAACGGCGCCGGCCCCTCGACCCGCATCGGCATGGGAGCCGGCGTGAACAGCGCCTCTTGAACCGGAGCGGCGGCCGGAGGGGTCGCCGCCAGCCGGGGGGCCGAAATGACGAGCCTCGGCAGCGCCAGGATGGACGCCGGGATCAGCAGCAGGCCGATCAGGCAGGCGTTCCAGAGCGCCGAGCGCACCAGCGCCCGCGACCGCCCGAGGGCGGCGTGCGCCCCGAAGGCGAGGACGAGCAAGACGGTCGCCCTGAAGATCGCATCGAATGCAACGACGAGGGGCCCGACCGCCCCCGAGGAAACCCAGCCGAAGACGTGGTCCATGGTCATCCTCCCGATTTCGCGTCTTTCCCCTCTCCCCCGCGACGACTCGCCCGCTTGACCTTCGGGGACGGAGCGGGCGACGCCCGGCGCAGCTCGTCAAGCTGCTCGGGCGTGATCTGCTCGTCCTCGATCAGCCGGAGGACCAGGTCCTCGGCCGACCCTCGAAAAAACTGCGCCAGCATGCTCCGCAGCGCCAGCCCCTGCGCCCGCTCCCGCTCGACCGCGGCGCGGTACAGGTACGCCTTGCCCCGCGCCTCATGCGCGAGGAACCCCTTCGTCTCCAAGATCCGCAGCAGCGTCCGGATCGTCGAATCGTGCGGACGATCCTCAAGTCCCTCGCGGATCTGCTCGGCCGTCGCCTCGCCCAGCCGCCAGACCACGTCCATGATCTGCGCCTCGCGCGCCGTCAGCGTCTCGGAACGCCCCCTCGCCATGGCCTCGTCCTCCCGTGAATTCGTTAACTTCACTCAAGGCTAACGTCGAGACAAGCCGACGGCAAGGCTATTCGTTAGAAAATTAACGCGAGTCGACGGATCGGAATGGATCCGCGATCGATGGGCGGCGGGAAAGGCGACGTGGAGTCGCTCGTGTTTTTTTTGATATGATATTAGACAGGGATGATGTGTTTCGTCGTCTCGCCCAATCACGGCCTGGTCGGCGGCTCGACCCGCTTGAGTTTCTCCGTCAGAGTGGTCAGATCGCCGAGGATGAGGTCGCCGTCGGGATCGACCAGCAAGGGGCCGAACCTCGTGACTCCGAAGTTCTCCATCGACTGATAGGAAGCGTCGAGGACGACAGGGAATGGGAGCGCCTTTCCGCCCCACACGTGTTTGACGACGTTCTCGAGCTTGCGATCGACGGCGGCCATCGAGGTCGAAGCCTCATCGTCGTCAATACAGACCGCCACGACTTCGAACCGGTTGCGATCCGCCTGGTGGTCCTCGTAAAACCGGGCCAGCGCGGGCAGCTCGGTCCCGAGGCACGGGGCGCATCCGAAACCCCAGAAGTAGATCAGCAGCCATTTGCCGCGGAAGTCTTGAACCCGGGCGCCCTTGGGAACGCCCCGCGCGTCGGTGAGACGCCACTCCGGCGCGGGCCTTCCGAAGCGCTGCGCCACGTCGATCCACGTCCCATCGGACTTGCCTCGTTCGGACCTGGCGGCGATGTCGTCCTTGACCTTCGACAGTAGGAGGACGCCGAGATCCACTTCGGCGTCGCCGGCGGCGAGCACGATCGTCTTAGCTGGGCCGAGGTCCGCGTCCCTCGCCTCGGTGTACCCGTCGAGGACGTAGGGGCCGGGGGGCAACGACATCTCGAACCTGGAGTCGAACGAACCGCAACTGACGAGCCTCGTGGCATCGAGCGGACGCTCGGGATCATCCGGCATATTCACATAAACGTGAGTCCAGCCCGTTTCGCCCTTGGCCGACGGGTCCTTCAAGGCGCCTCGGACCTTGACCATGGGGCCGACGCGGATCTCGACGGGCTCGTCGTCCTTCCCTTTCGGCAGCACGACCAGTCCCCCCCGTTCGCGCGGGGAGTCCATCGCCATTAGGGCGTGTCTCGACGCCTTGATCGTGACGGCGAATCGGCCCTCGGCGTCGGTCGTCGCGGAATCCCGGCCGACCGGCTCCATCCGGCCCAGGTTGCCCCAGAACTCCTTGAGCTTCACCGGGTCCTCGAGGTCGAGCTGCTTGCCGTCCGGCCCGTTGCCCGTCCCGTTCGCCCTCCAGAAACAGCCGACGGCGGCACCCGCCACGGCCTTGCCGTCTTGGCCGACCACTCGGCCCCGAACCTCGTGCATGCCGTCTGTGCGAGCTGGAATCGCGGCCGAGCAAGTTACGAGCAGGATAGAACATATCGCAATGCGTCGTCGTTTTATCTTCATCGAAGCCTCACTCGTTCGACCTCGCCGCCTCCCCGATCCTCGCTCCGATCTTACAAGTGTCGCACCTAGAAATCAAGGCGTTCATCGGTAAGTTCCAAGTCCGCCTCCGACCCAGACGAAGACCGATGAGTACTTGGTCACAGCTTGGCCTCGGTCTTCTCGCGGGTGAAGACCATAAGGGTCCGCTTGCTGTCTTTCTCGGCCTTGAAGTCTTTGGGGCGGGGTTGGTCGGCGTCGGACGTGCAGATGGTGAGGCGGTCGTCTTCGAGCTTGTAGATGCCGAGCACGCGCTTGTCGCGGGCGGGGCCGCCGTCGGCGAGGATGTCGATGGTCTTGGGATCGGCGGTCGGGTCGAGGACGATGGTCGAGCCGGAGAAGCTCTTGCCGTTCCGCTTCCAGACGACGTGGTCGCCGTCGACGGTCCGGGTGATCGACCGCGCGATCGCGTCGGGCGTGTCCTTGCCGTCGCGGTGGAACGACTCCGTCGCCCAGACCCCCTGGTGCTTCGCCAGCTCTTTCTTGACCTCGGGGGACTCGGCCGGGGCCTGCGAGACGATCAACAAGAGAAGTGCGATGCGAAGCATGACGGCCGCCCGTTGGGTTGAGAAACGAAGGGGATATGAAACTCGAAAGGCGGCGCGGGGCGGTTCTTCAACCATCCTCGCGCCGCCTTGTGGTCGTCGGGTTCAGCGGCCCGGGGTCAGCCGAACAGCCGGGTGAGGGCGTCGGCCTTGACCAGCTCGCGGGGCTGGTTCAGGTGGTTCATGACCATGGTGGCCGGGTCGATGCCGAAGGTGTGGTAGATGGTCGCCAGCAGCTCGCCGGGGTGGACCGGGTCGGAGAGCGGAGCGGAGCCGGTCTTGTCGGACTGGCCGTGGATGTGGCCACGCTTGATCCCGGCGCCGGCGACGACCGCCGTGTAGCAGTACGGCCAGTGGTCGCGGCCGTCGGCGCTGTTGCCGTTGCCGGAGGTGCTCACGCCCTTCTGCGGACTGCGGCCGAACTCGCCCACGGCGACGACCAGCGTGTCGTCGAGCATGCCGCGCTGGTCGAGGTCGATCAGAAGGCCGGAGAGGCCCTGGTCGAGCATCGGGCCAGAGCGGTCGCGCATCCGTGAGGTCAGGTCGGTGTGGTGGTCCCACGAGTGGTTGTCGGAGTTGGCGACCTTGGGCCAGATGACCTCGACGACCTTGGTGCCGGCCTCGACCAGCCGGCGGGCCAGCAGGCAGCTCTGGCCGAACGTGTTGCGGCCGTAGAGGTCGCGGGTCTTGTCGTCCTCGGCCTGGATGTTGAAGGCGTCGCGCGCCCGGCCCGAGGCAACCAGGCTGAGCGCCCGATCGTAGTACTCGTTGAGCTTGTAGTCGGAAACGGCCTCGTCGACCGCCTTCATGCCGGCGTTCAAGGCGTCGCGGAGCTTGGCCCGGCGCTGGAGGCGAAGGGCGAAGACCTCGGGGCGGAGCTGGAGGTCTTCGACCTTGATCCGCTCCATCTTGGTCTGGTCCATGTCGTCGCCGTCGGGGTAGAGCGTATACGGGTCGTACGCCTTGCCGAGGAAGCCGGCGGTCCCCCCCTTGCCCACGACGCCGCTCTCCTGGAGCGGGCGAGGGAGCATCACGAACGGCAGCATCGGCACGTTCTGCGGCCGCAGGCGAATGATCTGCGAGCCGAAGTTGGGGAAGTCCTTCGGGTTCGGCGGCTCAAGCTGGCCGGACGGGCTGACCTTGTCGGTCGTGTAGCCGGTCATCATCTGGTAGATGGCGGCCGTGTGGTTGAACAGGCCGTTGGGCGTGTAGCTCATCGACCGAATGAACGTGAACTTATCGGTGATCTGCGCCAGCTTGGGGAGGTTCTCGGTGACGTCGATCCCGGGGACCTTGGTGGAGATCTTCTTGAAGACGCTCTTGACGTTGTCGGGCACGCCTTCCTTGGGGTCCCAGAGGTCGAGATGGCTGGGGCCGCCCTGAAGGTAGACCATGATGATGCTCTTGGCCTTGCCCCAGCCGGGCGCGCCCAACGCGCCGCCGCCGGTCTGGTCGGCGGCCTTCGCCGACGCCGCCTGGAGGTGGAGCATCGAGCCGAGGCTGAGCCCCAAGAGCCCCGAGCCCCCCACGCGGAGGAGGTCGCGACGGGTCATCCCAAGATGCGGATCGCAGAGGTCTTTCCCTGCCTGTCCGGGAACGATGATCATCATTCAACTCCTTCTCGACGAGTAGGGCGCGTGGGACTTGTGCTGGTTTCAAAAATCCTGCTGGCGGGCGCCGTCCACCGATCCACGGATGGCGGGCGACGTCCTCCTACGCAATTCAATCCTTACATATGCGGACTGGATCGCGTTCTTCTCTGTCAGTTCCTTAATGGTTGAACAGAAACGCCGGGCTGTTGATGAGCGCCCAGGCGATGTCTTGCGCGGCGGTGAGGCGGCGCGTCGAGGCTTGCTGGATGCTCATCTCCAGGTCGTGGCGAAGCTGGACGAGCTTGGGGTCGACCGGAACGGGCTTCTTGAGCAGTTCGATCTGGGCGCGAAGGGCCGTGAGCTTGCCGTCGACCGGCAGCGGGGCCTTGCTCGCGTTGACAGCGTCGGTCTTCGCGCGAAGATCGGCGTCCATCCCCCGGTGGTACGACAGCAAGACCTCGTTCTGGGCGGCCGACCGGACTTCGGGGGCCACGGCCAGTACGGCGCGAAGGTCTTCGGGAAGGCTCAGGCCGGGCTTGGCCTGGCGGGTGACCGAAATTCGGAACCGGCCGAGGGTCCAGACGTCGTTGAACTGGTGGTGGAGCTTGAAGGTCAACGTCGTCCCTCCCGGCCCGCCGATGGGCTCCTTGGTTTCGAAGGTCGCCCAGTGGAGCATGCCGGCCCGGGGCGAGACGGCCCAGCCCCCCTGGTCGATCTTGCCGTCGATCACCTTGGCGACCTCGAAATTGTCCTGGCTGAAGTCGGCGAGGGGGGTTTGCAACACGACCGGCTTGGCCTTGTCGGGAGTCGCCTTGGGAGCGGCCGAAACCTGGATCTCGGCGAGCACGAAGTTGCCGTCGGTCGCGCGGCCGGGGCCCTTGGCGGGAAGCTTCGGGTCGGTGAGGGCTTCGAGCCGGACGCCGGTGATCCCGGCCAGATCGACGTCGGCGACGATCACGACCTCGCCGTTCTTGTTGTCGCCGGCGACCGTGATCGAGCCGTCCGCTTCCTTGGTCAGTTTCGAGCCGTTGGAGGCCGTCATCGACTTGGGCTCGACCACCGCCCAGCGGTTGACGACCGCGGCGGCGTTGGCCTTCTCCCACGCCTGGACCTTGGCCGTGAAGCCCGCCTCATAGGTCTTCAGGTCGGCTTCGAGCTTGGCCGTCTTCTCGGCCTTCTCTTTCTCTTGCTGGGCGAGCTTCGGCGCCAGCTCCTTCTCATGCGCGGCCAGGGCCGCCACGGCGGCGGCGATCGCCGCCGACCGCTCGCGTTCAAGCTGCGGGCGCTTGAGGGCGAACTCGGTCTCCTTGCGGCCGAGCGTCTCGGCGAGCTTCTTGTGGTCGTCGTCGATCAACTGGAGGTCGGCGCGGCAGGCGGCGATCTCGCCGGGACTGGCCGACCGATTGAGGATGCGAACGAACAGCTCGTCGATCAGCTTCGAGTCGTCCGCCTCGCGGGCGACGAGTTTGGTCACCTCGTTCGCCGGATCGGCGATGGCGTCGGCCAGGGTGGGGCCGCTCACCAGCGCCATGATCGGCCCGAGCTGAAGCCCGCTGCTCCGCTCGCACTCGCAGGCGCTCTCGCGGGCGGGACGGCCGAACGTGGTCAAGAAGCCGCTGGGCAGTTCGACGCCCGAGTCGGGCAAGGCGGCGGCGCGGGTGCCGGCGGCGACGCCGGGGAACGCCGAGGTCGAGCCGGTCGCCTGGTTCACCGCGTCGAGCAAGACCTCGGCCGGCAGCCGGCGGGCGATGGCGTGGGCGTAGTTCACCTTGTCGTCGGCGTTCCACTCGTTGGTCTCGACCGAGAGCTGATACGTCCGCGAGGTGCAGATCTCCTTGATGATCTTGCGAGCGCTCAGGCCCCCCTTCACGAACTCGCCGGTCAGGTAGTCGAGCAGCTCGGGGTTCGACGCCGGGTTGCCGGCGCGGACGTCGTCGAGAGGCTCGATGATCCCCACTCCGAACAGGTAACCCCAGAGGCGGTTGACGTAGCCCCGGGCGAAGTACGGGTTCTCCTTCGAGGTCAGCCACGAGGCCAGCTCGACCCGCCGCGGCGAGCCGGCCGGGGGCTTCTCATAATTGACCGGGTAGGGGAACTTGGGAGGCGTCGGCTGCTTGGTCCGGTCGTGGACGACCTCGGTCTTGCCGGCGTCGGACACCTTCTCATAAAGCGGCTTGGGAGACTCGACGTCGGTCCCGCCGATCATCTTGCCGGCGCTGGCCGGGTCGGCCTGGAGGTCGACCTGCGCGAAGAAGGCGGCGGTCTGGTAGTACTGGTCCTGGGTCCACTTCTCGAACGGGTGGTCGTGGCACTTGTTGCAGTTGAACCGCACTCCCAGGAAGAGCTGGGTGGTGTTCTCCATCGTCGACTCGGGATCGCGAAGAATCTTGTAGTAGGCGGCCGGCGGGTTGTCGTGGTTCGAGCCCGAGGCCGTCATGACCGCCTTGACGAACGCGTCGTACGGCACGTCGGCGGCCACCTGGCCACGAATCCAGGTGCGGAAGGCGGCCGCGCCCTCGACCCCCAGGAACTTACGGTTGACCTGGAGCAGGTCGGCCCACTTGTTCGTCCAGTAGTCGACGTAGGCCGGCGAGCCGATCAGGCGGTCGACAAGGGCCTCGCGCTTGACCTTGGAGTCGCGGGCGTCGGCGAGGAACGCGCGGACCTCGTCGCTCGTCGGGGGGAGCCCGGTGAGGTCGAGCGAGGCGCGGCGGAGGAACTCGGCGTCGGTGCAAAGGCCCGACGGCTGAATCTTGAGCCGATTCCACTTGGCGGCGACGAGGTCGTCGATCTTGCCGTAGCTCGGCGGCTGGCTCCAGACGAACCCCTTGCGGTCGCCCATGACCGTGAGCGTGGTCGAGGCGTAACCCCCTTCGTACCGGACGAGGATCGGCGCTTCGCCGCGGCGGACGGCGGTGACGAGGCCGGAGCGGCTGGTGGTGGCGACTTCGCCGTTGCCGCTCTCCAGGAACGCCTCGCGGGTGACGTCGCGGACCAGGCCGTCGTGGTAGGTCGCCACGACCCGAAGCTGCTGGAGCGCGCCGGGGAGCTGGACGATGGGGTCCTTGGGGAAGACGTCGAGGCGGGCCACCTTGGGGGCGTTGCGGTCGAGCTTCGCTCCCTGGGCGATCCACGACCGGAGGATCTCATAGTACGCGTCGCCTGGCTTGAAAAGCTGGCCGCCGCCGTGGGGCACGGAGCCCGTCGGCTTGTCGAGCATCATGCTGTCTTCGGGCGAGGCGAGGTTGACGTGCCGGGCCGCGTTGTCGTCGACCAGGGCCGTGACGTCGAACAGCGGGTCGTAGCCGCGAAGCGAGAGCTTGAAGCCGTTCTTGCCCTGGGCCGAGCCGTGGCAGGTCCCGGCGTTGCAGCCGAGCCGCGACATGACCGGGGCGACGTCGCGGACGAAGTCGGGACGCATCGGGGCCGACACGCCCTGGACCGTCACGGGGACCTCGACGCTCTTGTCGGCGAAGGTCAGGACCAGCTTGCCCTTGCCGTCGGTCCGAGGCTTGACGAGCCCGCCGCGCGACACCTCGACGTCGGCGCCCGAGGGCTTGAACGCGACCTGCCGGGTCACGTCGACCCGCTCTCCCGAGGCGAGCTTGGCCGTCGCCACGAGCTGCGCGTATTCGACCGGCGAATGGAGGTCGATCGCCTTGGGCTCGACCTCGAGACCGGTCACGACGGCGTCGGACGCGAGCTTGTCGGTCGGCGCCGGCTCCTCGGGCATCGCCAGCGGGCCCGACCGGCCCGAGGCGGCGAGATTGCCGTCGGCCGAACCGGCGATCGGCACCGGGACGAACTCCTTGATCAGCTTGCCGGTCTCGGGGTCGAGCAGGCGGACGAGGCCGTCGCCGCCCGCCGTCGCGAGCACCGCGCGGTCGGGCCGGAAGGCCGTCGCGTAGAGGCCGCCGGTCGTCGTCTTGAACCGGGAGATCTCCTTGACGCCCGCCGCGTGGTAGGCGTCCAGCTTCTTGTTCTCCTCCGCCGACCGGGTCGTCACCACCTTCTGCTGGATCGCCTTGATGTCGTCGGGATAGGCCGGGTCGAACTCGTACGAGTAGACGGCGACCTCGCCCGAGGCGGACTCAAGGCTGCTGGCGGCGGCGATCCGCTTGCCGTCGGCGCTCACCGCCACGCCGTAGACGCGGCCGGGCAACGCCGGCAGCTCGCGCATCAGGTTCGAGTCGTCGCCGATCACCCGCACCGTCTGGCGGATCATTCGATACACCTTGGGACGGCCGTCGGCGCCGCCGATCACGACCTCGTCGCGGCTCGGATGCCGGGCGACGGCCGCCAGGCCCCCCTTGAGCGCTCCGGGGGTGATCGAGGTCATGTTGTCGACGAACCGCTGGGTCGCGACCTCGGTCAACTTGGCCGACATGTCGCGGCCGACCGAGACCAGATGCGTGCCGCTGGGCGAGAAGACCGTGTCGAGCGCCCAGTCGCTGTGCGAGCCCATGAACAGGATCTGCGCCCCGGTCTTGGCGTCGATCGCCCGGACCGAGTTGTCGGTGCATCCGTAGGCGATCTTGGTCCCGTCGGGCGACCAGCTCACGCCGAAGACGGTGTCGAACGTGGTCGGCGCCGAGAGGGCGAGCTTCCGCGTGGCGACGTCCCAGATCTGGACCTCGCCGAGCCGCGACGGATTGCCGCCGGCCACCGCCAGCTTCTTGCCGTCGGGCGCGAACGCCAGCGAGTTGATCCGCTCGGAGAGCCCGACGAGGCGGCCGACCAGCTCAGAACCGTCGGCCTTCCACAGCAGGACCTCGTGGAACCCGGCCACGGCCAGCAGCTTTCCGTCGGGCGAGAACGCCAGCGACGGCACTACCGAGGGCCTCGTGTACACGGGAGGATGCTCGGCGTCGTACTTCGACTTCGCCCCCTGCGGCGTGTCGTCGACCGCCCCCTGGCCGATCCACTTGGCGATCAGCTCGATCTCCGCCGGGTTCAGCGGCGGCTGATTCCGCGGCATCTCCGCCTTGCCGTCGTGGGGCGTGATCGCCTCGATGAGATGGCTCTCGCCGGGCTTGCCGGACGCAACCGCCTTCTCACCCGATTCGCCTCCCTTGATCAGCCGGTCGAAGCTGGTCATCACATAGTCGCCCCCCGCCTTGGCCGGCTGGTGGCACCCCTGGCAGTGAGCCTGGAAGATGGGCCTGACCTGCTTGTCATAGCTGACCTTCGCCGGCGCCGCCGGCTCGGCCTTCGCCTTGTCGTCGGCCACGACCGCGGCGGTCGTCAGCCCCAGGGCCAGCAACGCGGCGGCCCCGCGACGACACTCGTCTATCCTTCTCTTCGACAGGCTCATCAGGTTGTGCTCCTCAGCCGTATCGGGAGTGCGCTTCGGTCGCGCGAGGTATTTCCTAAGCTTCGGTTCCGGTGGGATCGTCGGCCCGGCGAGAACTCTCACCAGTCGACGCAAACCTGCAAGGGGCGGAGACTCTATAGAATCTCGATCGGCAGGATCAAATCCAGGGCCGCATTGTAACATCCCGCCGGCCGATTTCATCACGCAAATGTTAAACCTGACCATAATATCGACACGCTCGCAGTGAACACAATAACAGGCAAGGAGAAGAACGGGCGTCGAACCCGCAAAATCAGCCTCGGGGTGGAAGGGCCCGGCGTACCAGTAGTTGCGGCATGGCTTTTGCGAGTCGTGCGACGCCGGCGTCGGTCACATGGGTGTTTATGAGGTCCAGGACGGCCAGTCGTGAAAGCCCGGTCAAGTGGACCAGGCCGGCGTCGGTGATCGGCGTGTCCCTGAGCCAGAGTGTGCGCGGGCCCAAGATCGCCCCCCCGGCCAGTCGCGCCAGCGATGCATCGTCGATCTTCGTACCGGAGAGGTCCAGGAAGATGAGGCGCGACAACCCTTCGAAGGCCGCCAGGCCGGCGGTCGTGACCCTTGTGTTGGAGAGGTTCAGCCACCTTAAGGCGCGCAGGCGGTCCAGGTGCGCAAGCCCGGCGTCGCCGATCTGCGTCCCTTTCAACTCAAGTTGCCCCAGCGACGGCAGGCCCGCCAGATGCACCATGCCGGCGTCCGTGACGGGCGTCCCCGACAGGTTCAGGTCCTTGAGCTTGTCCATTCCCTTGAGGTTCACCAGCCCGGCGTCCGTGACGGGCGTCGAGCTGAGACTCAGGATCCACAGGGCGGGAAGCTGCTGGAGATGGACCAGGCCGGGGCCGGCGATGGCCGTCCCCGACAGGACCAGTTCCTTGAGCTTGTTCATTCCTCGAAGGTTCACCAGGCCGGCGTCGGTCACGGCGGTCTTCCAGAGCCACAGCAAGGCGAGGCCGCTCATCCCTCGGAGGTTCACCAGGCCGGCGTCGGTCACGGCGGTCTTCGAGAGATACAATTTGGCGAGGCCGCTCATCCCTTGGAGGTTCTCCAGGCCGGCGTCGGTCACGGCGGTGCCCGAGAGGTCCAATGTAAGGAGACCGGTCAACCCCTTCAGATGCGCCAGGCCGGCGTCGTCGACTCTCGTATCGTCGAGGCTCAGGGTCTCAAGGTTGGTCAACCCACGGAGATGTTCCATTCCGGCCCCGTCGACCTTCGTGCCGCTAAGACCCAGGACCCGGAGGCTCGTCATGCCCTTGAGGTGGACGAGCCCTCGACTCGTCGTCCCGGTCCGATTCAGGTGGAGGGTCTTAAGGCGACGGAGCCCCTCCAGATGTTCGAGGCCGGCGTCGCTGACGGAGGTCGTGTCAAGGGCCAGGCTTTCCAGACGGCTCAGCCTGCCGACGGCGACGAGATCGGCGTCGACGGTGGCCTTACCGCAGAAAGCCTCGACGACCGTGTCGAGGTAATCGACGCCCACCAGAGACGCCAGCCAGTCGGGAGTCCGGAGCTTGGTCTTCGGGCGGTACGTCAGGCCGTAGCGGACGTCGCCGCCGGCCCGCTGGATCGCGGCCACGGCGTCGCGCTGGACGTGGGCGCGATGGACGACCCAGCCCAGCGGCGCGCCGATGGCGAGCACCAGGGCCATCAGCCCTCGGGTGCTGAAGCGGAGGAAACGCCGTAACGGACGACGGCTGGGCGTGTCCATGGGCTCGGCTCCAAACGCGGGGTAGGGCGTTGATGCCTGGATCTGAATATGAGCCCGAAGCGCCAGCGAGTGTATTGTTTTGCGTTCGCCGAATCAGCACGCCGGCCGGAAGGATGCACTCGCTGTCGTTTCGGGCTCGTATTCGAAAAGCGGCGAGCGGGAGACGCGCGTCCCCGCTCGCCGGAATCTTTTGCAGATATCACCCGCCCGGGGTCAGTCGAGGGGCTTGATGAAGATGTCGCGGAACTCGACGGCGTCGCCGTGGCCGGCGAAGCCGAAGAAGCCCGCGGTGCGGTCCTTGCCGGGGTGGGGGGAGTTGGCCATGACCTCCTTGACGGTGCTGAGGTCGGCGTTGAGGATCGGCGTGCCGTTCAGCTCGACCGTGATCTTGGGGCCCTTGACGGTCACTTCCTGGTAGTTCCACTCGCCGGTCGGGCGGAGGTAGCCGCGATGGGCGGCGACCATGCCGTAGGCCGAGCCGTGCGCCTGGCGCTTGTCGATGGTCTTGTACATCTCGTGCTCGGTGTCGAGCACCTGAAGCTCGGTCATGCCGTCATAGGCGGCGTCGCCGTGGCCGGGGTAGCGGATGGCCAGGCCGTTGTTGCCGCCGGGGGGGAGCTTGAACTCGACCCGAGCGATGAAGTCCTTGTACTCCTTGTCGAAGTAGAGCACGCCGCCCGACTTGGGCTTGCAGCGGATCGCGCCGTCCTTGACCTCGTAGTTGGCGACCGCTCCGGCCCAGCCGGTCAGGTCCTTGCCGTTGAACAGCGCGGTGAAGCTGCCGACGCCGCCGTCCATCTTCGAGAGGTACGCGTTGGCCTCGTCGGCCGGGATCTCGCGGACCTTGATGTTCCGCCAGCGGACCTCGTTGCCGTGGGTCTGAAGCTGGATCGGCCCCTTGGCGACGATCGGCAAGGCGTGATCCCAGTAGTTTTCGAGGATGGCGTCCTGGACGACGAGCTTGCCGTTCAAGTAGATCGTGGTCCGCGCGCCGAGCTGGATGATCCGGAACGTGTTCCACTGGCCGATCGGGTTGTCAGCGTGGACGAGCGGGTCCTTGCCTTTCGAGCCGGCGGCGTTGTTCCAGAGTCCTCCCGAGCCCTTGTCGGCGCCCATCTTCCAGTAGCCGGCGGCCTCGGTGGTGTCCCAGATCTGGATCTGGGGGGTGCCGCGCAGGTAGACGCCGCTGTCGCCCTTGGGGAGCAGCTTGAAATCGACGAACAGCTCGACGTCGCCGTAGTCCTTGTCGGTGGTCATGAAGACGCCGTGACCGTCGTTGACCATCTCGCCGTCGACGACCTTCCAGTGCTTCTTGGCGTCTTCGGCGTCTTCGGCGAGCGTCTTGGCCTTCTCCTCGGCGCTCAGCGCGTCGAACTTGCGAGGGTCCATCGTCCGCTCGCCGTGCCAGTTGGTGAAATCCTTGCCGTTGAACAGGGTGGTGAACCCCGGCTCGTCGGCGACGGCCGGCCTGGCGGTCAAGGCCGACAGGGACAGCAGGGCGATCGAGAGCGCAAGGGTGGGGGTGGTCAGGTGGGACTTCTGCATCGCGAAGCTTCCTCAAGGGTCGTTGCGGATTGGATGAGAGGCGGGGTTGGCGACGGCGAAGCCCGGCTTTCCGGGCTCCACCGTCGGGGGTTCGGTCCGGTCAGGGGGTCGGAGTGTTGAAGGAGTACTGGCCCGAGCCGACGACGACGAACGTCTGGCCGGCTTCGGTCTTCTCGACCTTGACGCCCTCGGCCTGATCGAGGGGGCGGCCCCCCTCGGTGATCGCGGCGAGGTCGGCCGACGGAAGGACGATGGTGGCCGTGGTGTTGGTCGGGATGGTCACGTCGAGCGTCAGCCGGCCGTCGGCCTTGGTCCAGGCGCTCGTGATTTCACCCTGGATGCTGCGATAGGACACGGTGGCGTGGGTCAGTCGATCGCCGGGGTGCGGCGCGACGACGATCCGCTTGTAGGCGGGCCCGTCGCTCTTGATGCCGCCGATGTTCTCGACCATCCACTGGTAAACCGCGCCGAACGAGTAGTGGGCGAACGAGTTCATGCCGGGGTCCTGGAAGCCCTTCTCGGGCGTCCAGCCGTCCCAGCGCTCCCAAATGCTGGTGGCGCCCTGCTTGATCGAGAAGCCCCACGACGGGAACGTGTCGTTGAACAGCAACCGGTAGGCGACGTCGCGACGGCCGATCCTCGACAGCACGAGCATCAAATCCTTGGTGCCGATGAAGCCGGTCGAGAGGTGCCCGCCCTTCTTCTCGATGTCTTCGACGAGGTAGGCGGCGGCCAGCTTGGCCTTCGGGCCGTCGACGAGGTCGTTGGCCAGGGCGAGCACATAGACGGCCTGCGTGTCCCCCTTGATCCGGCCGTCGTCGGCGACGTACGCCTTGTTGAACGATTCCTTGATCTTTTGATAGATCTCCTTGAACCGGGCGGCGTCGTCGGGCTTGCCGAGCACCTCGGCGGCCTGCGCCGTGAGCCGGGCGGCGAGCGCGAAATAGGCCGAGTAGATGACGTCCTTGGGCGTGTCGGCGTTGATGCTCAGCCAGTCGCCGAAGCAGTGGTACTTGTCGGGCGGGAGCAGGTCGGGCTTGCTCCGCTTCACGAGGAAGTCGACGTACTTGACCATCGACGGGTACTGGCGTTCGAGCACGCGGCGGTCGCCGTAGACCTCGTAAATGGTCCACGGGCAGACGACGCCGGCCTCGGCCCAGGCGGGGCCGCCGTCGTCGCCGGCGACCTTCACCGGCGCGACCATCGGAAACTGGCCGTCGGCGCGCTGGCCGTCGGTCAGGTCGACGAGCCACTTGTTGAAGAACGACTGGACGTCGCAGTTGAGCGTCGCCGTCCGGATGTAGACCTGCGCGTCGCCCGTCCAGCCCAGCCGCTCGTCGCGCTGGGGGCAGTCGGTCGGGATGTCGATGAAGTTGGCGCGCTGGGTCCAGTAGGCGTTGCTGTGCAACTGATTGAGCATCGGGTCGGAGCACTGGAACCGGCCCACCACCGGCGTGGCGCTCGACAGGGCCAGGCCGACGACCGTGTTGTTCAAGGGCGGGGTCTTCAGCCCGGTGATCTCCAGGTACTGATACCCGTGGAAGGTGAACCGGGGCGACCAGTCTTCATCGTCGGCGCCGCTGCAAATGTAGGTGTCGACGCAGCGGGCTTCGCGGAGGTTGGTCGTGTAGATGGTGCCGTCGGGGTTGAGCCGCTCGGCGAACCGGAGGACGATCTTCTGGCCGGGCTCGCCCCGAAGCCGCAGCCGAGGGACGCCCGCGAAGTTCTGGCCGTAGTCGAGCACGTAGACGCCGGGCTTCGGCTCCGAGAACGTCCGCGGCTGAAGCTCGACGAACGGCGTCACCGGCGGCCCCGGATGGGCCTGGACGACGGGCTGCATCTCCGCGCCGGCGACGACCGGCTCCCAGCCGTCGTCCTGGAACGTCGGCAGCGACCAGTCGGACTTGTCGAGCCGGGCATCGAACGTCTCGCCCATCAGGAAGTCGGCCTCCAGGATCGGGCCGGTCGAGGCCTTCCAGCCCGGTCCGGTGGCGACCGTCGCCGACGTGCCGTCCTCGTAATCGACGACGAGCTGGGTCTTGATCCGAGGCTGCTTGCCGTAGTGGTCGCGGAGCTTGCCGAAGCCGACGTAGCCGCTGTACCAGCCGTCGGCCAGGATCGCGCCGATCGCGTTCTTGCCGGGCTGCACCAGCTTGGTGACGTCGTACGTCCGGTAGTAAACCCGCTTGGTGTAGTCCGTCCAGCCGGGGTTGAAATAGTCGTCGCTGACGCGGGCGCCGTTGAGGTGGACGTCGTGGATGCCCAGCGCGGTGGTGTAGACCGTGGCGCGGCGGACCGGCTTGGCCACGTCGAACGTCGTCCGCAGATACGACGGCTTGGGCAACGCCAGCCCGGTGATCTTGAGCTTGCCCCAGGGGCCGCCGCCGTATTCGGCGACGACTTCGGCCGCCGGCAGCGGGGCGACGTCGATCGGACGATTATGCCAGTTCGCGCCGGGGTCGCCGAGGGTCTTCCACGAGGCGTCGGTCACGCGCTCGATTACGCGGCCGTCCTTGAGCTTGATCGTGAGTCGGGCGAGCAGGCCGGCGGGGCTCGGGCCGCCGTTCTCGACCTCGGCGCGGAGCGTGTTGACGCCGGGCTTCAAGAGCCGGGCGGCGTCGGTCTCGACGGGGACCTTGAAGCTGGTCCCGGTCGCCGCCAACGTGCCGTTGATCGTGAACTTGTGACTGTCGTCGGCCACGGAGATCAGCTTGGCCTCGTCGATCGCCGCGTCGGCCGGGATCTCCAGCTCGGCGACGAACAGGCGGTGCCCCTTGGGCTTGTCGGCGCCCTGGTCGGCGGCGTGCCAGATCCACTTCGCCCCGCCGAAGTCGGCGTCGGACGAGGCGACCTGGCCCCGGTTCTTGTCGAAGCCGATCCAGTCGGCCTTCCAGTCCTCGGGCGCCAGCAGGCCGAGCGTCCAGAACGCCGGGGCGCTCCAGGTCGACGGCTTGTCGTCCCGGTCCCAGACCTTCACCTTCCAGGCGTAGCGGCCCTGGCTCTTGAGGGGCTTGCCCGCGTAGGCGACGCCCGACGTATCGTCGCCGGCGACCTTGCCGGTGTCCCAGAGATCGCCCTCGTCCTTCGCCAGCCTGGCGTCGTCGGACGCGACCAGGATCTGGTAGGCCGTCTGCTTCTGCCCGCGCTGGGACGAGCCGAGGGTCCAGCTCAGCCGCGGCGCGGTCGCGTCGATCCCCAGCGGATTGGTTCGGTGCTCGGTACGGGGTTCGAGCGGCGACAGGCCCAGCACCTGGACCTGAGCGAGCTGTTGCGCGCCGGCCTGGCCCTGAACCACGCCGGCGGCCAGAACGGCGAGCAGTCCCACGCCGCGCCTCCAGCGGGAGAACGGCGCTCCTAAACACAAAGGCCTTAACATATACACTATCCTTTTTGAACGTTGATCGGGAGGGTGGGCGCCGAGGACCGAGCGGGTCGGGTCAGTGTCCCGCCGACGCGTCGGGCGCGAGCGAGTTGCCGTAGCCGATGATCACGGTCGAGGCGATCAAGACGGCGAGGGTCAGGGCGACGAGGTTCTTGGTGCGGCGGCTGGTGCCGTTCCATTCCTTGAGCGCGATGCCCCAGAGGGTGCTGAAGATCATGATGCTGGCCATGTGCAGGGTCCAGCTCGAGAACTTGAACCGCCCCATCTGGGTCTCGCCCATCGTGTAGAAGAAGAACTGGAAGTACCACGTGACGCCCGCCGCGGCGCAGAAGACGTAGTTCCAGAACAAGGGGACGGAGCCCGAGCCGTCGGGGTCGTCGAGCACGTGCGCCTGCGCGGCCATCTCCTCGCCGGGGGCGTCGGTCGCCGATTCGAGGATCAGTTCCGGATCGCGCGCCGGACGCTTGAGCGGCCGGGCGACGGGGCTGAGGTACTGGTAGCCGGTCTGATTCTTGAAGTGGAGCAGCACGCACCAGATGAAGTTGGTGGTGAAGCCGCCCAGGAGCAGGACGACGAGCACCGGCAGCCCCTGCCAGAGGACGCCCGTGCCATGCTGGAGCGTCAGCGCCTTGATCGGGTCGCCCCGGTCCAGGCCGAACGAGAAGCAGGCGCTCATGATGCCCGAGAAGGTGGCGACCAGGATGCCCTTCTTGAAGTCGAACTCCTTGATCGACGCCTTCTTGGCCTCGTCCGACAGCTCGCGCTCCTTCGAGATCCCCGCCATGCCGGCCACGGCGATGCCCGCCATGCAGACGAGCACGCCGAAGAGGACGACCTGGCCCGAGAGGGTCGGCAGGATCTTCGTGAAGAACTCCCCCTTCACCAGCGGCGGCACCAGCGTGCCGAACGCCGCCGTGTACCCGAGCGCCACGGCCATCCCCAGCGACATCCCCAGGTAGCGCATCGTCAGGCCGAACGTCAGGCCGCCGAGCCCCCAGAGGACGCCGAAGAAGTAGACCCACGAGAGGGTCGAAGTCGGCGTCTCGCGAAGGACCGCCGGCAGGTCGTTGGTCAGCGCCAGCCCGAGCGCCCACGGGGCGATGATCCAACTGAAGAAGCCGCCGGTCAGCCAGTAGGTCTCCCACGACCACTTCCGGACGAACCGGTAGGGAAGGTAGAAACTGCCCGAGGCCAGGCCGCCGAGCCAGTGGTAGATGAGGCCGAGGAATGGGTTGGGTGTCATGAGAGGATGTCGATCGCTCTTGCCTGTGGTGATGACCTGTCGGGATTTACCATGGAGTCGCGGGCGGGATGAGGATGGTTCCCCTCTCCCCCCGGGAGAGGGTGGCCGAAGGCCGGGTGAGGGTCGTCGCTTCCATCACGGATCTCGAAATCCCACGACCCTCATCCGCCCCTGCGGGGCACCTTCTCCCGGGGGGAGAAGGATGATTGCGTCGGCCTGCTTTACGAGCGCTTGCTCAGCACGTCGGCCTCGTACTTCTTGACGTCGGCGATCCAGGCCGGGCCGACGGGGATCTCGCGGCTCTGACAGTACTTGTCCCACACCGCGCCCGAGGGGAGCGACTTCAGGTCTTCCAGAAGGGCGAGCCGCGACGTGTAGTCGCCCTCGGCCTCGAACTTCCGGAGCGCGTCGATCGGTTCGAGCAGGGCGAGCATGAGGGCCTTGATCATCGACCGGGTGCCGATGACCCAGGCCGCGACGCGGTTGATGCTGGCGTCGAAGAAGTCGAGCCCGATGTGGACGCGATCGAGGTAGTCGCCCCGGACGATCTCCTGGGCGATGCCCTCGATCTCGTCGGTCAGCAGCACGACGTGGTCGCTGTCCCACCGCACGCCACGGCTCACGTGCATCAGCACCTCGTCCAAGAACGTCAGCGCCGACGACAGCTTGTCGGAGATCACCTCGGTCGGGTGGTAGTGGCCGGCGTCGATGCAGAGCAGCTTCTTCCGCGACAGGGCGTAGCCGAGGTAGAACTCGTGCGAACCGACGACGTAGTTCTCCGAGCCGAGGCCGAACAGCTTGCCCTCGACGGCGTCGAGGTTCAGCTTGGGGTCGATCGGATCGACGAACATGGCGTCGAGCGCCTGGGCCAGCCGCTCGCGCGGGCCCTTGCGGTCGACGGTCAGGTCCTTCATGCCGTCGGGAATCCAGACGTTGGTGACGCAGGGGGTGCCGAGCGCCTTGCCGAACGCCGCGCCGATCTTCCGGCAGGCGATGCCGTGGTCGATCCAGAACTGGCGGATCGCCTTGTCCGGATGGGCCAGCGTCCAACCGTCGGAAGCCTTCGGGTGCGAGAAATAGGTGGGGTTGAAGTCCATCCCCATCCGGTTCGACTTCGCCCAGTCGATCCAGCCCTGGAAGTGCGCCGGCTCGAGCGCGTCGCGGTCGACGGCCTTGCCGCCGGTCTCGGCGTAGCTGGCGTGGAGGTTCAGCCGGTGCGTGCCGGGGATCAGCGAAAGCGCCTTGTCGAGGTCGGACCGCAGCTCGTCGGCCGTCCGCGCCTTGCCCGGGTAGTTGCCCGTGACCGCCAGGCCGGCGCCCAGCTCTTCGCCGGCGTTCTCGAACCCGCCGACGTCGTCGCCCTGCCAGCAATGCAGCGAGATCGGTATCCGGGCCAGGCGGCTGAGAGCCTTGTCGACGTCGACGCCCAGCTCGGCGTAACGCTCCTTCGCCAGCGCGAAGGCCTGATCCACGTTCTTGGTCGCAACGGTCATGAACGCCATCCTTAAGGAGAGACGCGGACGACGGATTCGTCCGTTTTGGGGATTCTCGCACGGTCGCGACGGGCGTTCCATAGCCTGCCGGCACCCGTTTCGATCAAGGTTTGATCCAGGCCGAACGCAACGGATAGACTTCGAGCGTCCTCAAGCTCGCCGCGCCCCCCCGGCTGGCGACCCCCAGCGCGTGGTTCGCGTCGTCGGGGATCACGCCCACCGAAACCGCCACCCGGCCGTCGCCGCCGAACACCTCGATCGAGCCCTTGTCCAGAAACACATGCAAGCGCAGCTCGCCGTCGACGAGCGGCAGGAACGTCCGAATTTGCTTGCAGACCAGGTCCTGCCTGCGGACGTCGTAGATCACCGGCGTCCCCCGCAGGTTCAGCTCGATCTCCTCGGCCGCGCCCGGCTTCGCGGCCAGCTTGACTTCGAACAGGTCGCCCGAGAGGCCGCTCAGCGGGTTCTTACCCGGTTCGAGGGTCGTGTTCGAGAAGTCGTGCTTGGCGTCACGCAGCGATTGCAGCTCGGCCACCGGCGCGGCGAACATCCGGACGCCGTCCGGGGTCGTCCGCAGGGTCAGATCGACGGGAAGCGCCATCTGCTGGTTGAACGGCATGCCGGGGAACGTGATCCCCTGCCCCCAGCCGATCTGGATGCGACGGCTATTCGGAGCCTCGCTGAAGGTCTGCGCCGCGTAGAAGTTGCCGTGCCAGAGCGTGTGCTTGTCCGGGCCCGACTCGACGTGGAACGTCTTGCCGTCGAACCGGCCGAGCTTGTACTTGGCGTCGGCCGCGTAGATCACCCAGAGGGTCTTGTTCGGGTCGCCGTCGACCGGCAGCTCGAAGAGGTCGGGGCACTCGAAGAAGCCGTCGAGCCGGCTGGCGAAGGTCCAGGTCTTGAGGTCGGGCGACGTGTGGAAGTCGATACTCTGGCGCTTCTCCCCTTCGTCATAGACCGCCATCACCCATTGCTTGCTGGCCGCGTGCCAGAGCAGCCGAGGGTCGCGGCCGTTGTGCTTGACGACCGGGTTGCCCTTATACTCGGTCCACGTCTGGCCGCGATCGCTGCTGAAGACGATGCACTCGCCTCGCCCGGTACTCGTGTACGCCGCGACCAGCGGCGGAGCCGGCGTCCCTCTCTTCTGGAAGCCACCGGTGTTGTCGACGTCGGCCACCGCGCTGCCGGAGAAAGCCCAGTCGCCGTAAGCGTGCGGATAGATCGCGATCGGAAACTCGGACCAGTGGACGAGGTCGAGGGTCGTCGCGTGGCCCCAGTGCATGTTGCCCCAGTTCCAGCCGTACGGGTTGTGCTGGTAGAACAGGTGAATGACGCCCCGATCGAAACCCTGCCCTTGGGCGGCGCCCAGATCGAAAACCAGCCCGTTGGGGTCGTTGAGCCACCCCCGGCGCGACGTGAAGTGAAACTGCGGGCGGTGCTTTTCCTTGTACATCCCGGCGGCGTCGGGGACCTCGTCGGACGGGGTGATGGCGTCGAGCGCCTTGGGGTCGGCCAGCTCGCCCGCGTGGATCTTGAGGGTCCGGCCCTCGTACGACTTCAGGTCGCTGAAGACCCAGAAGTCGGGCTTGCCTTCGGCCAGCTCGATGTCGAACTCGCGGACGGTCTGGCCGTCGATCGTGAACTTCATGCGGGTCTTGGGGCCGCCGGTGTGGACGGGGAGATGCAGGTAGCGGTGGTTCAGGACGATCGCGCGGACGGCCTCGGCGGGCTTCCGCGAGGCGTCGGCCAGGACGATCTGGTCGACGTTGATGTGTCCCCAGCCCCCCTTGCGGCAGTCGACGACCTGGAAGGTCGCCTCCTTGCCGGCGAGGTCCTTCACATCCCAGCCGTCCCAGCGGAGGGCCTCGGTGCCGCCCCCCTCGCGGTTCTTGCCCGTGGCGGTGCGGACGGTCCTGCCGTCGACGCTCAGGTTGAGGCAGGTCTCGCCGTCGAACCCGCCGCCGCCGATCAGGAAGTTGACGTACGGGCGGTCGATCCGGAACGGCGGGCTGGTCAGGGTCCCGGTCGCGTCGTCCCCCCCGTTGAAGCTGTTCACGAGCCCCCGGCCGAGATATCCTGAGACCTCCATCTGGCCGGGGAGGGTCCCCCGGGCGGGGCGGTCGCCGAACGCGTGGCCGTCGGCCTTCCAGCCGCCGTAGTCGTCGCCCTCGAAGTCGGCGATCACGACGTCCGGCCGGGTCGAATCCTCGGCCGTCGCGGCCGGCGAGGCGGTCAGCAGGCCGATCAGGGCGAACGTTGCGAGCATGAGATCCAGACTCCAGGGATGGCTTCCCAACGCGGCTCGACCGCCGCGTCGCGGTTCGTTTCGACCCAACGAGGATAGACCGCCGAGCCCGGGATGAAAAGCCGGTCGCCGCCCGGCGCGTCGCAACACGACCGAAAGGGCTGCATCATGGCGAGGCTTTCGGAACGACACTCCTGGACCGCCGCGATCCTGGCCGCGACGGCCGCCCTGGGCCTCGCCGGGCCGAGCCCCGCAACGGCCGGCGACTACGCGATCCGCGACGGCGACACGGTGGTCTTCCTGGGCGACAGCATCACCGCGGCCCGGACCTACGGCCGGATCGTCGAGAACTACACCCTACTCCGCTACCCGACCCGCAAGGTCCATTTCCACAACGCCGGCTGGGGGGGCGACACCGCCTCGGGGGGCCTCAAGCGGCTCGACCGCGACGTCTTCCCGCTCAAGCCGACCGTCGTGATCGTCGCCTACGGCGTCAACGACATCGGCTGGGGGATGAAGGCCGACGACGAGCACAAGAAAGCCTACCTTGATGGGATTCGTGGCATCGTCGAGGCCTGCAAGGCCCACGGCGCCCGCGCCTACGTCTGCTCGGCCGCCGCCACCGCCGAAGCCCCCGAGACCGCCGAGCACGGCTATTTGCAGACCATGTGCGACGAAGGGATGGCCCTCGCCCGGTCGCTCGGCGGGCGCTCCATCGACGTCCAGCGGTCGATGCGGGCCGTCCAGCGGCGGATGGCCGAAGGCAAGGCCAAGGCCGACCCCAAGGACAAGGACGGCCACACCCTCCACGTCGCCGACGGCGTCCATCTGAACGACCTGGGCCAGCTCGCGATGGCCCTCGCGATCATCAAGGGGCTGGGCGCCCCCGCCGAGGTCTCGTCCGTCTCGCTGGCCGTCGACCCCGCCGGCCCCCGCGTGACCGCCGCCGAAGGCTGCCGGCCGACGAACCTGACGGGCGACGCGAACCGCCTGGAGTTCGACCGTCTCGACGACGGCCTTCCGCTCAATCTCGGCCTCTTCGGCGCCCTTCAGTACCGCTACATCCCGATCCCCGACGAGATCAATCGGTACATGCTCACGATTCAAACCCTCCCACCCGGCGATTACACGATCCAGGCCGACGGCCGCCCGCTGGGCAAGTTCGCCGCCGACCGGCTGGCCAGGGGGGTGAACCTGGCGTCGGCCACCGCCGACGGCTGGCAGCCCGGCAGCCCCTGGGAGGCCCAGGCCTGGAGCTTGTCGGACCTGACCGAAGCCCGGAGCCGCCTGGCCATGAGCCGGATCGCCCTCGCCCACCACCTCCCCAACCACCCCCGGCTCGCCGCGATCGACGTCCAGACCCGCGCGGTCGACGAACGCATCGAAACCCTCCAGCGCGAGATCCTGGCCCCCCGACCGTTCCATTTCGTCGTCGAGAAGGCGGCCGAGAAATCCTGAACGGATGTCGACTCAACGCTTGAACCAGTGGTCCATGATCGCGACCATATCGTCGTGGAGCGGGCCGTTGGTGGCCAGGAGGCTGGTTTTGGCCAGGGGCAGGGGCTCGCCGTGGCAGGTGGTGACCTTGCCTCCGGCCTCCTCGACGAACAGCCGGCCGGCGGCGAAGTCCCAGGGGGCCAGCTCGTACTCGAAGAAGGCGCCGAACGAGCCGATGCCCACGTAGGCGAGGTCGAGCGTGGCGGCACCCATCCGGCGGATTCCGTGGCTGTTGCGCTGGAGCAGCTCGCGGGCGGCGGCCAGGGTGGCCTCCATCATGGCGCCCCGGTCGTAATAGTAGCCGAACCCGACCAGCACCTCGTCGATCCGCCGGTTCGGCGCCACCGACGCCCGCCGGCCGTTGTGGAAAGCCCCCTGCCCGCGAGCCGCCGCGAACCAGTCGTTCGTCACCGGGTTGCCCACCACGCCGCAGGCGGCGACGCCCTGGTGGTAGTAGGCCACCGAAACCCCGAAGTGGGGGATTCCGTGGACGAAATTGCTGGTGCCGTCGATCGGGTCGATGATCCAGAGGTGCTCGCTGGCGAGCGTCTTCGCCGTCTCGTCGCCGCCGCCGTGCAGCTCCTCGCCGAGCACCGCGTGGTCGGGGAACGTGGCGCGGATCACCTCGACGATCGCGCGCTCGCCGTCGAGGTCGGCCTGGGTGACCATGTTGTAGGTCCCCTCCCCCTCCCCGACGTTCTTGACGACCGCCTCGATCCCCCCTCGAAAATGACGGGTCGCAACGGCCCCGCCGACCTTCGCTGCGGCCTCGGCCACTTTCAACTCGGTCTCCCACATATCTGCGATCCTCGATTTTACTCTACAACGCGCCCTGACTGATCCCGTCCCGCGCCGGCCCGGAAGGAGCCGACTCGGCCATTATACGCGAAGGGGGCCCGCCCCAGGCGGCCCGCGTCGGCCGGGCGGCGGCCGAGGGATCGCCCCCCTTCTCGACCTCCGCGTTGACGAAACGCCCGACCGAGTGGCCCGAATGCATCACACGCAAACAAATTGCATCACATCGGCTTAGCATATATTCAGATTCTTTATCAAATCGACGTGGGGCGCTACAATCGCCGCGTGGCCGATTGCTTGTGCGACGTGACTTGGAAAGGCCGCTGATGGGTTTCTCGAAACGATTTCCATAACTGCCGACGCTCCCGGACGGTCGTCGTCCCGCTTTCCGAACCCGGATGTGGAGCAGGGTCGAATGGATCACACTGATTTGCGCCCTTAGTAAAGGATCACCATCCGATGATGACTCGCAGGTTCTGCCGGAAAATCGCGTTCCTGGCTTTGGCGGCCGGCCTGGGCGCCGCCCAGACCGCGTCGGCCAGTTCGATCGATCTGATCAGCAACGGGGGTTTCGAAGCCGGCGGCAGCCTGACCGGTTGGACGGTCGTGAATCAACCGGACAGTTTTGGGAATTGGTACGTCCAGACGGGGACGGGCAGCCCGCTCAACGGCCTCCCCGTCGCCGCCCCCCCGGAGGGGAACTTTGCGGCGATGACCGACCAGGGCGGCAACGGTTCGCACGTCCTGTATCAAGACTTCGTCGTGCCGATCGGGGTCACCGCGGCGACGCTCAGCTTCGACCTGTTCATCCACAATTGGAGCGCCTCCTTCGCGTCGCCGGACTCGCTCGACTTCACGGTGGCCCCGAACCAGCAGGCCCGAGTCGACATCATCACGACGGCGGCCGCCCCCTTCAGCGTGGCGGCCGGCGACGTCCTGCTCAACCTGTTCCAGACCAACCCCGGCGACCCGCTGGTCTCCGGGTACACGACGCAGTCGACCGACCTGACCGCCTTCCTGTCGAGCCACGGCGGCGAGACCCTGCGTCTGCGGTTCGCCGAGGTAGACCGTACCCTCTTCTTCAATTTCGGCGTCGACAACGTCAGCCTGATGACCTCCACATCCTCCGCGGTGCCCGAACCGAGCGGCGGCGTCCTCCTGAGCCTGGGCGTCGCCAGCCTCGGCGCGGTCGCCGCCAGCCGCCGCCGCCCGGCCGCCTGACGCCGGTCTCGATCCAGCCCGCGTCGGCGTCTCCAACGACGCGGGCTGGATCACCGTCAAGCCAGCCCAGCCCACCGGCCCCGCCGATTTGGGTTCGTTCGCGCCGATCTCCCCACTCGGCTTCGTCTCTCGCACCCGCTGAATCAGTTCCCTCGGCCGCCGGACGGGCCGAGCGGGCGATTGGGTTCGATCGGCCAGTTATACGAACGAACGGCCCACTCGCCGCCTCGCAATACCGTGCGTCGACCGCGCCAGGGGCATCGGTATTTGGGTTCGTTCGTCGCGTTTTTTGCGACGTTCGGCCTCTTCCGCAACCCGGTTGCCAAAGACCCGCGAGGAGCGCATCCATCCTCTATAGAGAGTATGGACCCGACTGCCGTGATTGCGCGCGCGGACGAGGGGAAATTCGGGTGGAATCGCCGGGAGGATCGAACTCCGCGGCCTGTCACCAGGGTCGGTCCGGATCGACGACGGAATTCCGGTTCAGATCGGTGAATGGAAAGACGCCGGACGATTTCAGCGCCGATTCGACGTCCGCCGTCCTCCCCTGACGGCAGGCAGTCAATTCATCGGCGGTGATGCCGAGGCACAAAAGCAGCCCGGCGCTCCGGCCTCGAACCGTGAACCGAGCGTAGTCGAGGAGGAGGATCGCCGAGAGCGTCGAGCTTTCCGGCAGCGCGGGGCGGACGTCCATCGTCTCGCCGGGGTTGAGCCTGGCTTGCAACGTGAAGTAGGCGAGGCGGGCGATGAACGCGGCACCCCACTCGGCATCGTCGCGCTCGCAGATCATCAGCTCGTAGTTGCCGAGGTCGTTGGGAATCTGGTCGTCGTTGCCGATCAAATCGGCGGTCACGGTCACGACGCCGGGAACGTGCTTGCGAAAATACAGGACGTCCGCCGCGCCCCCCGCTTCGACGCCCAACGGGAAGGGGATCACGGCATGCCCGACGACGTCGTCGGACTCCCCGAGAACGTCCTCCAAGGCGGCCGTCCTGGCGTCCCACCACACCTCCCAGTCGTCAGCCGCCCGGGCGTCGGACATCTCGACCTCCCTCTCGAATGTTGCGCAACGCGGTTCGCCCTCATCAGTCGTGCCAACATAGTTCACCCGCCGCGTTCGTCAAATCATTCTTCTCGTTCGCATAAAGCACCGACCGTCCTGGAATTGCGTCAGTCTGGGAGCGATGGGTGGCTGTGGAGGAGCGAAGCGACGCCACAGGAGGGTGGCCGAGGCCTCCGCATCTGTGGCGTTCCGCCACAGCCACCCAGAGGCGTCATGATGGTTGCCATGAAAATGGCCCGTGGGACGATCGGGGAGCGAAATGGAAGCCCGAAGCGCCAGCGAGTGAATTTCCGGTCGGCCGTTCGAATCGATTCACTCGCTAGCGCTTCGGGCTTGTAATCTGACCCAGGCGTCCCGGACCGTCAGCCGGGAGTCCACCAGTTCGTGATGAGTCGGCGCAGCTCGGCGACTTTCGAGGAGTTTTGCTCGGCCAGGTTTTTCGATTCCGCCGGGTCGGCGGCGAGGTTGTAGAGTTCGATGGGGGCGTCGGGCTCGTTCTGACGAGCCGGGAGGATCAGTTTCCAGTCGCCGGCGATGGTCCAGCGATAGCGGAGACTGGTGGAGGGGCGGTGGATGTCGACGGCGTTATGGGTGAAGATCTCGCCGAAGATCGCCTCGCGGGCTTTCACGGCCGACGCGTCCAGGAGGTTGACGCCTTGCATCTCGGGCGCGGGCTTCAGGTCGGCCGCAGCCAGGATCGTGGGCGCCAGGTCGATCGACGAGGCGAGTCGATCTGATTCGCCCGGCTGAATCTTCCCGGGCCAGCGGAGGATGATCGGGGTCCGCAAGCCGCCGTCGTACTGGGACTGCTTCGACCGGGGGGCGTAGCGAGGGGCGGCCGGGTCCTGGATCCAGCCGTTGTCGGACAGGTAGACGACGAGCGTGTCCTTCGCGACCCCCTTCGCGTCGAGATGGTCGAGCAACTGGCCGCACGTTTCGTCGAACCATTCGACCATCGCCCAGTACTTCGCCACATCAAGACTCGGCGCTTTGTTCTGGTGCTTGTCGAGCAGCCGCGCGGGCGGGTTGTGCGGCTGATGCGGCATCATCGGAGCGTACCAGAGGAAGAACGGTTTCCCCGATTCGGTCGACTCGTCGATGAAGTCGAACACCGGCTTCATGGTCTCGCGCCCGATCGTCAGGCCGACGTCGCCGTGTCGACCGCCGTGATCCGGGTCGCCGTGCGTCATCCCCGACGTGAAGCCGCCGCTCTTGTAGTTCCCGCCCCACCACTTGCCCGACTCGAAACTGACGTACCCACGCTGAGCCAACTGCCTGGGGATCGTCGGGATCGACTCGATGAACCCGACCATCTCCTTGCGCTGCCCGCGAAAGGCCGCATCGTCGTAGGCGGCCTTCCCGGTCTTCCCCGGCGGCAACGGGGGGTCGTTGCTCGTGACCTTGTGCTGATGCGCGTATCTGCCGGTCAGAATCGACGCCAGGCTCGGCGAACAGAGGCTCGATGGGACGTAGCCGCGGCGGTACGTCAACCCCTGAGCGGCGAGGCCGTCGATGTGAGGCGTCCGGATGTGCGGGTGTCCATTGAACGAATAGTCGGTCCAGGCGTGGTCGTCGGAGATGATCAAGACGACGTTCGGCGGTTTCTCGGCGGCGGCGGCGGCGGATTGAGCCGACGCCGCGATGAGCATGACAAGAAGAGGACGGATCTTCATTCGCTCGTTTCCCTGTTGTGGTACCAGCATTGGAGAGTCAGTACGAATCGGAGGAGACGATCTCTCCCCCTCTCGAGGTGCCGAGCGCGCGCCAGGTCGGCGGGGAGATCGAATCCTTGAAGAATCGCACACTGCCGTCGCCGAACAAGCCTGAGACTCCGCCGGCGTGATAACTCCGAGCGGCGGCGAACGATGGCAGCCCCACGATGCACGGCGGATTCGACGAGAATGGATACTGGCAGTATGGGCTCTTCAACTGGTCCGGCGTCTTGGTGTTGGGGGTCGTGTACGTCGTGAACATGGAGCAACTCATGTCGTCGTTGAAATGCAAGCCGCGGTGGTCGAGGTTCGAGCCGTTGGGGACCCCGATGATGACCTCGCTCATCAACAGCGTATTGCTCGCCCCGTCCGTCAGGCTCGAAATACCGAACGATCGGTCGAGCGAGAACGGAGCGCCCAGAAACGGAACCACGTCGCCGCCGGCCGGGCCCGCGTAGGGATTCTCCGTGGCGCCCTGGAAGTAATGTGTGTTGCCCCAGTTCACCATATAGTTGCCGAGCGGGAATTTGAACGCCCCCGCGTTGACGATCCCCGCATTCGGATCGGACGGGCAAGAGTAGATCGAGATTCTCGGAATCAGCGCCGTGTCTTGGGCGTGGGTCGCGTCGGAGTAGGCGAGGTTGAAATTGATCGCATTGGAAATGTTGGCCTGCTCGATGTAAGGCAGGACCAGCCACGCCCACGTCCGACGACTCTTCGAGCCGGACGGGTCGCCACGATAACCCGGATCTCCCGGAGGTCGGTTGATCCCTTGCCGTCCGATGGGGAACGACCCGAGCGCGTCGTGGTAATTGCTCATCGCCAGCCCCAACTGCTTCAAGTGGTTGACGCACTGGGCTCTCCGAGCCGCCTCGCGGGCGGCCTGCACCGCCGGCAGCAGCAGGCCGATCAAAACGGCGATGATCGCGATCACCACCAACAACTCGATCAGCGTGAACGCGCGCCGAGAGCGCCCCATCTTCACTTGCACATGCGCTCTCATCAAAAACTCCCGAGAACAATCCAGTTGCGCCGTGGAAAGGCCGTGGACGGGCCGCGGAAGGAGATCGGAGAACCTTCCTCGCGACGACATGCCACGGGCGTTACGCGTTGAAACAACGCACTCCAGGCGAAATGCGTTGAAAACCATTTGGAGAGAGGAGCGGATTATCAGCCCCAATTCCCACTATATCAATAGATTTAATATCAAACCAAGAGAGAGCCAAGCCTCGGCCGCCTGGAGGGACAGGGCTTCGCGCTCACGCTTCTCATCAGGAGGGATTATGAAAAGACGCGTGCAACCCGACGAAACGCCGCGATAGAATTCGGGTTTGATCGATTGGTTCCCAATCTCTCATGAACTGAGGCTCGCCCAGATGACGACCGCCATGGGCATGACGTCTCGCTCCGCGTCGGCGACCGCAGCCGTACTGCTCACGTCGGTGCTGTCCGCCCCGGCGTTCGCCGACGATCCGCTCGCCTCGTGGAATGAGTCGCCGACCAAGCGGGCCGTCGTCTCCTTCGTGGAGCGGGTCGTGAAGCAAGGAGGCCCCGACTTCGTGCCGGTCGCCGACCGCGTCGCGGCGTTCGACAACGACGGCACGCTCTGGAGCGAGCAGCCCACTTACGTCCAGGCCGCGTTCCTGATCGACCGCGTCAAGGCCCTGGCCGCCGAGCACCCCGACTGGAAGGATAAGCAACCGTTCAAGTCGGTGATCGAAAACGGCCTCGAAGGGACTTTGACGCTTTCCACCCACCAGGTCGTCGAGATCGTCGCCGCCACGCACACCGGGATGGACGTCGACGCATTCCAGCGGATCGTCGAGGATTGGCTGGCGACCGCCGAGCATCCTCGGTTCAAGAAGCCGTACACCGAGCTGGTCTATCAGCCGATGCTGGAGCTGCTGGCCTACTTGCGGGCCAACGGCTTCACGACGTACATCGTCTCCGGCGGGGGCGTCGAGTTCATGCGCCCTTGGGCCGAGTGAGTCTACGGCGTGCCTCCCGAGCAGGTGGTCGGCAGCTCCGTCAAGGTCCGCTACGAGGAGCGCGAGGGCAAGCCGGTCCTGATCCGTCTGCCCGAGGTCGCGTTCATCGACGACCGCGCCGGCAAGCCCGATGGCATTTATCGAGCCGCCGGACGTCGCCCGATCGCGGCGTTCGGCAACTCCGACGGCGACTACGAGCTGCTCCGCTGGACCACCGCCGGCCCCGGCTCTCGCCTCGGCCTGATCGTCCACCACACCGACGCCGACCGCGAATGGGCCTACGACCGCGACTCGCACTCCGGCCGCCTCGCCAAGGCGCTCGACGAAGCCCCCGCGCGCGGCTGGCTCGTGGTCGACATGAAGAACGACTGGAAGACCGTCTTCCGGTTCCAGCGATGAGACCTCACTTCTTCGCCGGCGTCGCCATGGCCGGGAGCATGTTGCGGATGGCGGCGATCTTCCAGCCGTCGGCCGTGCGCTTGAGGGTGATCGTCGTCCACATGGCGCGAGTCTCGGCCTCGGTGCGGCCTGCTTGCAGGTAGCGGCCGTCGGCCAAGGCGACGTCGGGGGCGAGGAAGCGGACCGACTCGACGGCGATCGTTCGCTTGGCCGGATTCTTGCGCGAGGATTCGAGCATGCCGCGAACCAGCGCGTCGCGGCCGCGCCGCCAGGTCCCGTCGGAGACGAGCTGGTCGGCGTCGGCCGTGAACAGGCCCTCGATGGCCTTGGGGTCCGCGGCCTCGCGGGCGTCGACGTACTTTCGCACCACCTCGCGAACCGCCTCGTCGTCCGTCGCCGGCACCCCCTGGATGGACGACGGACCGGAGGCGATCAAGCCGGCCAGAGCCAGACCGACGATAAAGAACGAGCGCGCAAGCCGATACGAATTCATCGAAACGACTCCCTGACGTTGACTCTTGGACTTCATGCGGCGGCCGTTCACCCTAGGTTTCTCCAGGGAAGCCGGCGCGTCAAGCTCACCGGCCTTCGCGTGCGGCCTCGATCGCGGCGATGTCGATCTTCGTCATCGTCATCATGGCCTCCATCGCTCGCTTGGCGGCGGCGCGATCCGGGTCGGTCGTCGCCTCGAGCAGCACGCGCGGCGTGATCTGCCAGGAGAAGCCCCAGCGGTCCTTGCACCAGCCGCAAGCGCTCTCCTGTCCGCCGTTGCCCACGATCGCGTCCCAGTACCGGTCGGTCTCTTCCTGGTTCTCGGTCAGGATCATGAAGCTCACAGCTTCGTTCGGCTTGAAATTCGGTCCGCCATTCAGGCCGATGTAAGCCTGGCCAAGGACGGTGAACTCGACGGTGAGATCCTCGCCCACTTTCGCGGACGGGAGGTGCACGGCGGAGGGGTGAGCTTTCCCGACGTGACTGTCGGGGAACACGCTCGCATAGAACTCGGCCGCCTCGCGGGCCTTGCCACGGTCGAACCACAGGCAGGTCATCATCTTGGTCATGTCCGGTCTCCTTGCTTGCAGTTGGTGAGGGCGTCGTCGGATTCGGGGATTAGAATCAGCTATCGGCAGGAAGTCAACAGACGTACAGTAAAAACCAAAAATGGGCGATCCCGCCGCGCGGGCGGCATTCGGAAGGCTTCGCCCTTCAAAGTGGCGCTACGCGCCTCCATATCAGGGGTGGTTGGGAGCTCTTTCGAGGGAAGCTGAAGGGTTCGGGAGTGGCGAGAAGATTTTTCTTCCACGACTCACTTGAACCTGACGTCGCGTCAGGTCTTACCATGCCTGCGACGGGCGTTGACTAACGAGGCGGCGCGAGGAGAGGAGATCGGCTCATGCCGCGAAGACCAGGCGAACCGGTTGCGTCGGCGCGTTTCTGGAAGGTGGGAGAGCTGGCCGAACGGACCGGCCTGACGGTCCGCACGCTCCACCATTACGGCGCGATGGGCCTGCTGAGCCCGTCGGGCCGGACCGACTCGGCCCATGGCGCGGGGCATCGGCTGTACAGCGCTTCCGACGTCGCGCGGTTGCAGCAGATCACGTCGCTCAAGCTGCTGGGCTTCGGCCTGGAACAGATCCGCGACCACCTGGACCGGTCCGACTACGACCCGCGCCAGGTGGTCCGCCTGCACCTGGACCGGATTCGCGGCCAGGTGGCCGAACTGAAGCGCCTCGAAGGCCGGCTGACGGCCCTCGCCGACGCCCTGGACAAGGCGGAAGTCGTCTCCGCCGACGCGTTTCTGACCACGATCGAGGGGATGACGATGATCGAGAAATACTACACGCCGGAGCAGATGGAGTACCTGAACCAGCGCCGGCAAGAGGTCGGCGAGGAGGTCATCCAGCAGGCGCCCAATCCGTGGGCCGAGCTTCAAGTCGAAGTGAAAACCGCGATGGACGCCGGCCTCGACCCGACCGCCCCGCAAGCGGCCGAGCTGGCCCGTCGCTGGTTCGCGCTCATCACCGCCTTCACCGGCGGCGACCCCGGGATCTTCAAATCGCTCGGCCGCATGTACCAGAACGAAGACACGATCCGCGGAATGGACGTCGCCGCGTTGCGTCCCATGATGGACTGGATCAGCAAAGCCTCCAAGGCGGCGGGCGTCAAGCATCCGGGGACGTGACCCGGTTCGCGACAAGCGGAGGGCCCTCCGGCCGGTCGGCCTCAATCCCGGCCTTCCAGCCGGCGTCTTGCGTTAGGTTCGACGCCTTTCTCAATCCGATCGGCAAGCGTGGCTTTCCAGCTTGCCGAGAGGGGGGGAAGCGCGGCGAGGGCGGCGGCGGAGGGTAGGTCGGATTTATCGATGTGCATGATCCGGTTGGCGCGGGCGATGGTCCAGTCGGGGTGGGGGCGGTCGTCGAGGGTGAGGGGCGTGTTCGGGGCGACGACGCCTTCGTAGAGCACGCGGAAGTACCAGCCGGTGCGGCCGGTCTGCTGGACCTGGAGGGTCAGGGTCTTGATCTTCCAGCGGCGGGCGAGCTTCCAGCAGGGTTGCCGGGGCTGGGAGACCTGCACGACCGCCGAGCCGACGCGCCAGACGTCGCCGATGCAGACGTCGGGCTCGGCGAGGCCGTCGATCGTGAAGTTCTCGCCGAACGCGCCGAAGGCCAGATCGGGCTTCTCCAGCTCGCGCCGCCAGGCGTCGTAGTGGACTGCCGCATAGCAGCAGACCGCTTTGTCGACGCCGCCGTGATAAACGAGGTCGGCCTGCTCGTCGCCGTCGAGGTTCGTCCAGCGGAGGGCGACCGGCCCGGCCACGGCGTCCTTGCAAAACCCGCTGAACCACTGGCTGTCCCACGGATTGTCGGCGTCTTCACTCCCGCGTAGCTGCGGACGCCCCACCTGGATCGAAGCCACCAAACCCGCCGGATGAGCCATGGCCCTCTCCTCAACCCCTGAAGCCCGACGCCTGAACGAAATACAAGCCCGAAGCGCCAGCGAGTGAATGGATTCCAACGGACGAACGGAAATTCACTCGCTGGCGCTTCGGGCTGGTATTCGGACCTGGAGGCCGAGCGTCCCGTGCATACTCCTCTGCTGGTAGATCATAACATCGGAGGTCAATCCCTCGGAGGCCGAGCCTCGACCTGAGCGCAGATCCGTCCCAGGAGCAAGCCGCGCTAATAGCTGTCGGTCGAGAACGTCTCGCCGCCGTTGCGAGTGAGGAGCGCGTGAAGGACGCTCGGACGAATCGCGCACTTGAGGAACCGGACAGAGCCGTCGGCGAACGAGGCGTTGAAGCCGTTGTTCTGGGAGCCGTGGTGACTGCCGAGGACGGCCAGGGGGAGCACGCCATCGAATGGGAGGTCTTCGGGCTTGGTCCAAGGGACGGCGTGAGGAGATTCGCTGACGAGAATCGTCTTGTCGGCGCCGTCGGAGAAGTCCTCGAACCGCACCGGCTTGAAGTCCGGCTCGAACGCCGCGCCGGGGCCGACGACGGCCAGATAGCCAGTCGTCCTGGGTTTCAGGGATTCGTCGCTCGGGCAGGCGTAGACGGACGGCATCGAGTCGAGCAGCGCGAAATTGTGGGGGCTGTCCCACGGCTCATCGAGATGGAACTTCGCGTAGAGATCGCCTTCTTCGAGGAATGGGAGGATGGCGACCCGCCAGCTCAACAGCGGATTTCCGTCCTTGTCTGTGATCGCGGCGGCGGGCAGGTGGCCGTTGTCCCCGTTGTAGTTGTAAACGGCGAGGGCAATGTACTTGAGGTTGTTGAGACACTGAGCGCGCCGGGCGAGCGGGCGTGCTGCATCCCCTATCGAGAACGTGTAGAGACAGCCTATCATCCCGAGGACGATCCCGGCGATCGCCATCACCCGTCCGCGAAGCCGCCCTTGACTTCGGCCGATCTCAAGCAGGGCGTAGCTGCCGAGGAGGATGGCCGGAAGGCCGCTGAGGCACGCGAAGAAGAACAGCGAACCGAGCACAAGGCTCACGACCGCCTTGAGGCTCGTCGCCGTCGGCTCGGGCTCGTCCCCTATGAACAGCACCTCCGGCGAGGTCGCGAGCTCGGGCTCCGGCGCTGCCACCCCATCCCCGCAACCCGGACATCGTACGCAAAGGCCCGCGAACTCGTCCGGCATCTCGAACCGCCGCCCGCATTCGCATGTGACGAAGATGGACACGAGCGGGCTCCGGTCGTCAAAGAGAATCAAAACTGCATTTGTAATTGGAAGACGATTTACGACGCTCGACTGGGTGCAAACGTTACGGCGGTGGAAAGCTGGACCACGGCAGCCTCCCGACCCTTATTTGACTGCCGTGGCGAACTGCGATCGAGAGGGAATGTCATCATAGGGTCCATCGCTGCGTCCCCTCTAGTAACTGTCCGGCGCGAGCACCTCGCCCCCGTTGCGAGTGAGAAGCGCGTCGAGAACGCCTGGGGCGATCCTGTTCTTGAGGAACCGGACCGAGTCGTTAACGAACAGGCCATTGAAGCAGTTGTTGTGGTAGCCGTGCTGGCTGCCCAGGCCGTGGAGTGGGAGCGCGCCGTCGAAGGGGAGATCCTCGGGCTTGGTCCAGGGGACGGCGCGGCGGGACTCACCGATGAGGAGGGTGTTGGTCGTACCGTCGGTGAAGTCCGCGATCCGCAACAGCTTGAAGTCCGGCGTGAAGGCCGTTTTGGGACCGACGACGACCTGATAACCGGTCATCCCCGGTTTCAATTCTCTGTCGCTCGGGCATGCGTAGACGCTCGGCATCGATTCGAGCAGGGCGATATTGTGAGAGCTGTCCCACGGCTCGTCGAGATGAAACTTCGTGTACACAGACCCCGAATCCAGGTAGGGCAGGATGGCGACCCGCCAGCTCAACAGCGGCCTGCCGTCCTTGTCGACGATCGCGGCGGCAGGGAGTCGGTCGTTGACGTCATGATAGTTGTGCATCGCGAGACCGAGCTGTTTGAGATTATTGACGCACTGGGCGCGCCGGGCGGCATCACGGGCCGATTGCCTCGCAGGCATCAGGATCGCGAGCGTGAACAGGCAGCCGATCACCCCGAGGACGATCCCGGAGATCGCCATCCCCCTGCCGCGAAGCCGCCCTTTGCTCCGGTTGATGTCCTTCAGAGCATCGCGGCCGATGAGGATGGCAGGCAGGCCGCTAAGACAAGCGAAGAAGAAAAGCGCCCCCAGCGCAAGGCTCGCGATCGCCTTGCCGCTCGTCGCCGTCGGCTCCGGCTCCTCCGGGAGGAGCCACGCTCCAGGAGACGCGGGCTCGGGCAGGGTCAGTTCTCCCCCACAACCCGGACATCGGACGCGAAGGCCCGCGTACTCGTCCAGCATCTCGAACCGCCGCCCGCATTCGCACGTTACGGAGATGGACACGCGTAGGCTCCGGTCGTCGATCAAGAAAATCTCAATGACGTTTGTAATAGGCGGCTGTAAACGATCTTATTCGGAGTCCGGGCGGATGGCAAGTCGTAGCATTTGAGGAAATTCCTGGACTTGGAGGCTCGTTTCGTCGCTGATACGCTTATCAAGAGGTACGCGAAGCCCGACGCGACCGACGACGAAGGATGGAGGCACGGCTTGGTTTCCACGGAACACGTCCGCGACCGACTAGGACTCCTCGCCCTGGCGCTGGCGTTCGCGTTCGCGCCGACGGAAGGAAGGGCGGAAGACGCGAAGCCGCTCGATTCGTTCCAGCGCAAGGCGCTGCCGATGATCGAGCGGTACTGCATCGATTGCCACATGGAGGGCGACGCCAAGGGGGATATCGCCCTCGATCAGTTCGCCGATCAGGCCGAGGCCCTCAAGGACGGCAAGACGTGGCTCCGCGTGCTCGACGCGCTCGAGGCCGGCGTGATGCCGCCGCCGAACAAGCCCCGGCCGACGCTGGCGGAGCTGGAATCGGTCACGTCGTGGATCGAGAGCGACTACCTGGCCGCCCAGTGCGGCGACAAGGATAAGTCGGCTCCGGTGGTGATCCGCCGGCTGAACCGGCAAGAGTATGACAACACGATCCGCGACCTGCTGGGCCTCGACCTCCACCTGGCCGCGGCCTTCCCGGCCGACGACATCAGTTTCGGCTACGACAACGTCGGCTCGGCCTTGAACGTCTCGCCCGTGCACGTCGAGAAATACCTCGACGCCGCCGAGGCCGCCCTCCGCGAAGCGATCAAGCCGCCGGACGTCGCCGGGTTCCCGCCGATCGAGCTGATCGGGTTGCAGACCTACCCGCTCCCCCCCGACAAGCCGGTCGAGTTCGCGCACAAGCTCAAGCCCGGGCGTTATCTGGCGAACTTCAGCCTGGTGCGGGTGGGGGTCGACGAATCGGTCGCGCCCCCCCGACTCATCATCGGCTTTGGCAAGGACCGCCGCACCGTCGAGGCCGCTCGGGTGCAGGACGAGACGGTCGTCTACCGCTACTGGCTGAAGGTCGCCGAGGGGGACGGCATGGTCCACGTCGCGCTCGCGCCCGGCCAGTCGGACAGCGAGAACGTCGCCAAGCCGAAGACCGTCGCCGACAACGTCAGCGGCGACCAGCGGTACGGCGGCGACCGGGGCCTTCATGTCGATTCGATGGTCGTCCACGGCCCGCTCGTCGTCAACGACGCCGACCTCCCCGAGTCGCACCGCCGCATCCTCTTCCGCACGCCCGAATACGGCGACGCGTCGCGGCTCGACTGCGGGCGCGAGGTGATCGCCCGGTTCGCCGACCGGGCCTTCCGCCGACCGGCGACGACCGAGGAGATCGATCGCCTGTTGAAGATCTTCCGGCTGGCCGACGACCGGGGCGAGAGCTTCGAGCGCTCGGTGCAGATCGCGCTCACGACGATCCTGGCCTCGCCCCGGTTCCTGTTCCTGATCGAGCCCGACGAGGCCCAGGCCAGCGTCGACCGGCCGCTCTCGGAGTTCGAGCTGGCCAGCCGGCTGTCGTACTTCCTCTGGAGCAGCATGCCCGACGAGGCCCTCTTCAAGGAGGCCCGCGCGGGGACGCTGCGAGCGAACCTCCGCCGCGAGGTGAACCGGATGCTCGACGATCCGAAGTCGAGCGCCCTGGTCGCGAACTTCATCGGCCAGTGGCTCCAGCTTCGCGGCCTGGAGGGCTCGACCCCCGACCCCAGCCTGTTCCCCGGCTTCGACGCCGCGCTCCGCGGCGCGATGCGGAAGGAGACCGAGCTTTACTTCGCCCACGTCCTCCGCAACGATCGCAGCGTGCTGGAATTGCTCGATTCCGACTACACGTTCCTGAACGAGCCCCTGGCCCGCCATTACGGGATCGACGGGGTGGAAGGCGAGGCGTTCCGGAAGACGCCGCTGACCGACCGCCGCCGGGGCGGGGTGCTCACGCAGGCCAGCGTGCTGACGCTGACCTCGAACCCGAACCGGACGTCGCCGGTGAAGCGCGGGAAGTGGATCTTGCAGCAGATCCTCGGCACGCCCCCGCCGCCGCAGCCCCCCAACGTCCCCGAGCTGGCCGACGACAAGCACGCCGTCGACGCCGCCTCGCTCCGCGACCGGATGGAGCAACACCGGGCCGACCCCCAGTGCGCCTCGTGCCATCAGCAGATGGACGCGCTCGGCTTCGCGTTCGAGAACTACGACGCCGTCGGCCGCTGGCGGTCGACCGACGGCACCTTTCCGATCGACCCCTCCGGCGAGCTGACGGGGGGTCGCAAATTCTCCGGCGTCGGCGAGCTGAAGAACATTCTCGGCTCGACGTCGACCAAGAAATTCACGCAGTGTCTCGTGAAGAATATGCTAACCTATGGTCTTGGACGCGGCCTGGAACCCGCCGACTACTGCGCGGTCGAAGAGATTCGCGGTCGGCTCGCAGGCGACGGCTACAAGATTCGCGGGATCGTCTTCGGGATCGTCGAAAGCCGCGCCTTCCAGTATCGCGGCGTCGCCCCTTGATCCGTTCCGCTCCTCTACCTCTCGTCCAGCACGCCTGAAAGTTCCTTCATAACCGGGAGGGATGAACGTGACGATGCAACCGACCCGTCGAACCTTGCTCCGAGGCCTGGGCGCCGCGCTTGCGCTGCCGTGGATGGAGAGCCTCGCGACGGTGGCTCGGGCGGCCTCGCCGGCGGGCGCGGCGGCGGTCAAGCCGCCGGTCCGGATGTGCTTCTGGTACGTCCCCAACGGCGTCCACCTGCCGACGTGGTTCCCGAGCCGGGAAGGCGCGCTCGTCGACCTGCCCGCCACGCTCGAACCGCTGGCGTTCGCCCGCGAATACCTGAACTGCTACCACGGCCTGACCCACAACACCGCGCTCACCAACGGCGACACCGAGGGCTGCGGCCACGGCCAGGGGGCCGCCAGCTTCTTGACCGGCGCCCAGGCGTACAAGTCGCAAGACGCCGTCCGGGTCGACGTCTCGGTCGACCAGGTCTACGCCCGGCACGTCGGCCGCCAGACCCGGTTCCCCAGCCTTGAACTCGGCTGCGAATCGGCCCGGTCGGGCAACGCGTTCGGCTACAGCGGGGCTTACAAGACGCATATCTCGTGGCGGACGCCGACCTCTCCCGCCCCCTACGAGATGAATCCCAAGGCCGTCTTCGACCGCCTGTTCACCGAGGGGACGAACAGCCTCACGCAGTCGACCGTGGCCGACCGCGACTTCTACCGCAAGAGCATGCTCGACTACGTCCTCGACGACGCCGACCGCATCCGCCGCCGGGTCTCGTCGACCGACCGCCGCAAGCTCGATCAGTATCTGACCGGCGTCCGCGAGGTCGAACAGCGCATCCAGAGCGCCGGGGCCTCGGTCAAGCTCCCCGGCGAGGGCTTCGCCCGCCCATCAGGCGTGCCCGACGACTTCGACGAGCACCTGCGCCTCATGTGCGACCTGATGGTCCTCGCCTTCCAGACCGACAGCACGCGCGCCTCCACCTTCATGCTCACCAAGGAAGCGTCGGACCGCAACTACCCGTGGCTCGGCTTCACCGACGGCCACCACGAGCTATCCCACCACGCCAAGGACGCCGAGAAAAACCGCAAGCTCCGCGCGATCGACCAATATCATATCTCGATCCTCGCGTACATGATCGAGAAGATGACGATGGTCGAGGAAGCCGACGGCTCGACCCTGCTCGACAACTCGGTGGTCCTCTACGGCAGCGGCATCAGCGACGGCGACCTCCACAACCACGTCAACCTGCCGGTCGTCACCGTCGGCAAGGGGGGCGGCGCGCTGCGGACCGGCCGGAACTTCACCTGCCGGCCCGAGACCCCGATGTCGAACCTGCTCTTGAGCCTGCTCCAGCAGGCGGGCGTCGCCGTCGACCACTTCGGCGACAGCACCGAACCCCTCCCCGGCCTGGCGGTCTGACCGGAGCACGACCGTGACCATTCGCATGCTGAGCTGGTCGGCTTTGGCCGTCGTCGCCTGCGGTCTTTCCGCCCGAGGGGCCGACCTGGCCGCGAACCTGAAGGCCGATGACGTCGAGACGCGCCGGAAGGCGGCGGCCGACATCCACGCCGCCGGCCGCGACGCCCGAGTCGCCGCGTTGCCCGCGCTGATCGACCGACTGATGGTCGACAAAGACGGCCAGGTGCGCCTGCTCGTCCTCGACGCCGTCACGTCCCTAGGCCCCGACGCAGCGCCGGCCGTCCCCGCGCTCGTCCACACGCTGAAGACGAATTACGGCGGCCAGCGAAGCGAGGAGACCCACCAGGACTACCGATCGGCCCTGGCCCTCGCCGCGATCGGCAAGCCGGCCGTCGAGCCGCTTCGTGGACTGCTCAAGGACAAGGAGACGAAGGAAGGCGTGCAAGCCGAGGTCGTGATGGCTCTGGGCCGGATCGGCGCCGACGCCGCCCCCGCCGTCCCCGACCTCATCCCCTTGCTCGGCGACAAGAGCGAGCGCATCCGCCTCGAAGCCGCGCACTCGCTCGGAACCGTCGGCGCGGCCGCGACCGATCCGTTAATCGCCGCATGCTCGGACAAGAACATCATCACTCGCTCGCGGGCGGTCGAGGCCCTCGGCTGGTCGTCGACCCCCGACGACCGCGTCCGCCGGGCCGTGTTCGACCGCGCCCGCGACGACGCCCCGGAGGTCCGGGCCGAGGCGGTTCGGGCCCTGGCGCGGCTGAAGCCGGCCGACGACGACGCCCTGCTGGCCGTCGTCAAGGAGAGCCTCCGGAGCACCGACGAACCGGTCCGGCTGGCGGTCGTCGACCTGCTGGTCGAGCGTCGGCCGCTGCTCGCGAAGCTGTCCCCCGAGCTGCAAACGCTTTTGACCGCCGACCACGACGGCGTCGCGCGGCACGCGGCGTTCTTGCTCGGGGCGAACGGCCCCGACGCCGCCCCCGCGCTGCTTCAGGCTCTCGCCCGGGACAAGACCCGCATCGAGCCGATCGCCGAGGCGCTCGCGGCGATCGGCCGGCCGGTCGTCAAGCCGCTGTTGCAGGCGGTCGAAGACCCGTCGCCGCGCGTCCGCCGCGGCGCGGTCCTGGCGCTGGGGCGAATTCGCCCGCTGGCTCCCGGCGCCGCCGCGAAGCTGACGCTCGTCTTGCGCGACTCCGACGCTTCGGTCCGGGCCGCGTCGCTGTTGGCCGTCGGCGGCCTCGGCAGGCAGGCCGGCGAGGCGCTGCCGGCGGTCCGCTCACTGCTTTCAAGCGACTCGGCCGAGACCCGCCGGCAGGCCGTCGACGTTCTCGCCCGGACCGCCCCGCGCGACGCCCAACTCGCCGACGACCTGGCCGGGCGCCTCGACGACGCCGACCCGCGCGTGCAGCGCCAGGTGATCGACGTCCTCCGCTCGCTCGGTCCGCTCGGTCGCAAGTCGCTGGCCGCCATGATCGGCAAGCTCAAGAGCCCCGACGCCGAAGTCCGGATCGCCGCCGCCGAATTCGTCGGCAGCCACGGTCCGGCCGCCGCCGAGGCCGTCCCCGCGCTCGTCGCGATGCTGGGCGACCCCGAGCCGAAGATCCAGGCGCTCGCCGCCCAGACGCTCGGCCGGCTCGGTCCCGCCGCCAAGCCCGCGCTCGATCCGCTGTCGGCCCTTCTCGCCGCGCACGACGCCCCGGCGCGCGAGGCCGCCGCGACGGCCATCGGCGGCATGGGCCTCGACCCCGAAGCGGCCCGGCCGCATCTCGTCAAGGCCCTCCGCGACGAGTCGCCCGACGTCCGCCGCGCCGCGGGGCGCGCCGTCCAGCGGTTCGGCCCTCGCGGCGCCATTTTCATCCCGGACCTCATCCTGACCGCCGAGAAGAAGGAGAACGCCGCGTCGGCCGAGCGCAGCCTCCGGCGGTTCGAACGCCGAGGCCCCGACCCCCGCTCGATCCCCGAACTCGTCGCGATGCTCGACCACAAACAAGACGCCGTCCGGCTCCTCGCCATCAAGTTCCTCCGCCTCGCCGGCCGCAACGCCAAGGACGCCCTCCCCTCCCTCGAACGCCTCGCCGAAGACCCCAACGCCGAGATCCGCAAACAAGCCGAAGCCGCCTGCAAGCAGATCAAGGACCCGTCGCCCCCCGCCCCCACCCCGACCGCCTGAAAACGTGCAGATTTAAAGATTCACGCCGCTCCGACCGACAGTGGGCGCCACGGGTTCGGAAATCGAACTCGGCCCCCCCCTGAGTCCGGAATCACCGGAGAATTATCCTGCCTCGCCTCTTGCACGTCGATTCTAATTCGCTAGAATCCGAATCACCGAGATCGTGCAATGGACTGGAGGGAGGGAACCGCATGGCCAGAACGCCGAGCATGCAGCCGACGGACGGTGAGCTGGAGATCTTGAACGTGTTGTGGGACGCGGGGCCGGTCGACCTGGGGACGGTGCGCGCGGCCTTGCAGAGCAAGCGGGCGGTGGCGTCGACCACGGTGGCGACGATGCTGAAGCTGATGCTCGACAAGGGGCTGGTCGAGCGCGCCGACGGCCCGAAAGGCTATCTTTGGTCGGCCAGGGTGAGCCGCAAATCGGCCCGGTCGGGCCTGGTGGGCAAGCTGCTGGACCTGGCCTTCGACGGCTCGGCCCAGGGGTTGGTGGCCCACATGCTCGAAGCCGGCAAGCTCAGCCCGCGCGACCGCGACGAGATCCGTCGCCTGCTCGACGAGAAGAGTGAAAAGCCGCGATCCAAGAAGCGGGAGGCCGACGCATGAACGTCTCGACCTGGGCGAACTCGCCGGCCTGGACCGCCGCCGGCTGGACCATGCTCCATTTCCTCTGGGTCGGCGCCGCGCTGACCGCCCTCGCCGCGATCGGCCGCCGGGCGATGCGGAGGGCCCATCCCGACGTCCGCCACGCCTTCGCGCTGGCGACGCTCGCCGCCCTGGCCCTCGCCCCCGCCGCCATCGCCTGGACGATCGCCGACGGACCGCGATCGGCCGTCGCGATTCCGAGGGAATCCAAGGCGTTGACCGCCCCTCCGATCGCGTTCGCCCCGGCCCTCCCGGCCCCGAAGCGCGGCGAGTCCATCGTCGTACCGTCGCGAGATGCATCGCTTAATTCGCACGTCATTATTTATATGAACCTCGCCGCGCGGACGTTGCCCGGCGTGTGGCTTCTGGGCGCGCCCTGGACGTTCGCGTATCTCGCCGCCGGATTGCTCGGCGCCGAGCGACTGAAGCAGCGCAGTCGGGTCGTGGGCGATCCCGATTTGTCAGCGCTCTCGGCGCGCCTGGCCGGGTCGTTGGGGATCGGCCGGCGGGTGGCCGTCGGCGTCTGCGACCGGATCGCCGGGCCGATGCTCCTGGGAATCGCGCGGCCGTTGATCCTGCTGCCGGCGTCGGCCGTTTCGGGCTGGAGTCCCGAGCAGGTCGAGATGGCCCTGCTCCACGAGCTGGCCCACGTCCGGCGGTGGGATAACCTCGTGAACCTGCTTCAGCGCGTGATCGAATCGGCCCTGTTCTTCCATCCGGCCGTCTGGATCGTGTCGGGCTGGGTCCGCCGCGAGCGCGAGCACTGCTGCGACCGCATCGTCGTCGACCACACCGGCCGCGCGCTCGACTACGCCGGCGCCCTGTTCGTCCTCGCCGACGCCCCGTCCCCCGGCGCTCCGTTCCCCCACGGGGCGTTCATGGCCCAGAACCACCTCGTCGACCGCATCCGTCGCATCCTCAACCCGGAGGAACCCGCCATGCAGCTCTCGCGATCCGCCGTCGCCCTCGCCGCATCCACCTTGGCCGTCCCCGCGCTGTTGCTCGTCGCTTACGGGCAGCAGCCGTCGTCCCAGCCGCCCGAGACGAACGCGGAGGCGAAGCCGTTCGTCCCCGATTTCCGCCAACCGAGACAATCGAGTGGGGAGCGGTACGTGAAGAAGGCGGCGATCAAGCCCGACGCCGGATCTTGGGAGCCAGGACCAATTCCCGAATCGATACCCGTCAACGTGTCGGGGGTCGCCCGCGACGAACAGGGCGAGCCGGTGGCGGGGGCGAGCCTCACGCTTTACACCATCACGAGCGAAGGCCTGAAAATGAGGCCGGTCGCCACGACTGTGGCCGACGCCTCCGGTCGCTACGAATTCCGCGACGCCCGCCTGTCTGTCTGGACCTCGTTCAACGGCCACCCGTTCCCCAAGGAACAGACGCCCCACGCCCCGTGCTTCATTCTCGGCCAGGCGCCCGGCATGGGGATCGCCTGGAGCAAGCAGCCGTCGATTTACGCGGTCAAGAATCCTCATCCGAATGACATCCAGGGGCGATTGCCGTTGGGCGAGCCCGTCTCGCTCGATCTGACGTTCGCCAAGGCGGCCGTCCTCCAGGGCAAGGTGGTCAACGAGCGCGGCGAGCCGGTCGCCGGCGCGAAGGTTCAAGTAGGCACCGCCATTTCGCTCGACGCGGAGGGGCGCGAGACGGGCGTCTTCCAAGGATACGATTGGCGCCTCCCGCCCGACGGCGTCGGCAGGACGACCACCAGCGCCGACGGCGGTTTCCGGCTCGAAGGGCTCTCCGAGCGATTCTGCTACTACCTCAACGTGAATCGCCCCGAGTCGCCGAACACGATGCTCAGCCTCCGCGCCGCGACCATCGACGGCCCGGACGCGACGCACGAGGAGCCGCCCATAGGGCCCGACTTCGCGCCCCGATCCCACCAGGCGCGGACGAATCCACTTATCATCAAATTTCCGAACGTACGTCAGATCGACGTGTCGGTCGTGGGCGACGACGACGGCAAGCCGGTCGCCGGCGCCGACGTCCGTCTGGGCAGCCCGTGGTGGTCGACCGGTTTCGTCGCGGAGGGAATCACAGACGCCTCGGGCAAGGCCCGCCTCGGCCTGCCGCCGGGCGAATACGCGGTTACGGGCTCGAGCCCGCCGAAGAACTCACGCTATCTTCGTACCAACCGAGGCCCCCTGGTCGTCGAGGCCGGCGACGCCCCCCTGCCGCTCGAAATCCGCCAGAAGCCCGGCGCCGAATTGATCATCGAAGCCGTCGAGGCCGGCACGGGCAAGCCGATCCCCGGCGTCTTCTTCTGGTGGACCGACGACGACCAGCCCGACCAAAAGATCGAACCCGGCGACGATCTCGTGGAGGTTCTGGAGCGGACCTCGACGAACGAAAAAGGCGAACTCCGCGGCCTGCTCACTCCCAGGCCCGGCCGTCGCCATCGCTTCTTCTTCGGCGGCATGGGCGCGCCGAACCGAGACTGGTTCTCGCCGGCGGCCCCCGAGAAGCACGGCTACGAAGCCACCCCCGCCCAGAGCGAGCCCGTCGAACTCGTCCCCGGCAAGCCGATCCGGCTGCGGTTCGAGCTGCGGAAGGGGAAGGCGTCTTAATCACCACATCAGCAAACGCAAAACCATTCACTCGCTTGCGCTTCGGGCTGCCATGAAAACTCCGGTCCGTGGGCGGCATGACCGATTGCTCTGAAAATACTCCCGCGAGGGCATGCACCGATACAAGCTCGAAGCGCCAGCGAGTGAATGTTCCCCGGTGCTCGGCTCGGGAATTCACTCGCTGGCGCTTCGAGCTTGTATTCGGACCTGGCCGGCCGGGCGGCGAGCCGGATTCGTCTCTCGACGATGCAGAGCGATTTGACCCCACGCATCGCTCCGGCGACAATGAGCCCAGTCAGAGGTGACGAGCGCGAGCACTGCCACGATCGCGTCGGTCGCATCCTCAACCTGGAGGAACCCGCCATGAAGGCCTCGCGCTCCGCCATCGCCCTCGTCGCTTCGACCCTGGCCGTCCCGGCGATCGTGTTCGCCGCATACTGTCAGGAGCAGGGGAAAAGCCCCGCATCCCCTCGATGGTCGCCGGAACAGCTCCACGCCTGGATTCAGGGCGAATTCCAACGCACCCCCGACGTCGCCGCCTTGATCCGCGACGTCATCGCGACGGACGGAGAATACTACGACGCTCGGAGCGCGGGCCGGGCGGACGCCGAGCCGGCCGTCAAGGCGATCGCAACGCGCAAGGATCAGTTGATGGCGAAATACTTCGCCCTCTGGACCGAGCGTTACGACGAGATCCGTCGGCGGGCGCCCGCCGAGGTGATCGCGGAAGCTCCGCGCGACCTGGAACTCGAAGCCCGAATCCAAAGCCTGTTCAAGGCCGACTCCATCGTCTCCGCCTTGGTCCAATCCATCGTCGCCGTGGATCAGGATATCGACCGGCTCGCCAATGAGGGGCGCGGCCATGCGGATGCGGCTTTCAAGGCCGCCGCGGAGCTGAAGTCCGATCTTACTGCGAAGTACAACACGCTTTGGAACGAGCGCTATGCCGAGCTTCGTCGGCGGGTGCTCGCCAATATCAAGGAAGGCGCGCCGGACGATCTCGAAGGCAAGATCACCAGTGAGTTCCAACGCGACCCCGCCCTGGGACGGCTGATATGGGATGTCCAGGCGGCCGATCGCGATGTGGTGGAAGCCAGGAGAGCGGGCCGAGGACGTCTCGACCCGGCTCTCGCGGCCGCTGAGAAACGCCAGGACGAGTTGTGGACGAAGTATCACGCCGCCTGGAGCGAGCACTACGACGAGTTCCGTCGGCGCATCCTCACCGGTGCGGACGAGTTCGCGCCGTGGCGCGTTGACGCCCGCATCGGCCAGGATTTCGCGAACGCCCCCGACGTCGCCCCCTTGATGGAGGAGATGTCCGCGACGGACCTTGAAACCGCCAAGGTCCAGGACGGCCCGGCCCGCAAGGCCCTGGAGCGGCGCAAGGCCGAGCTGTCGGCGAAATACAACGCCCTCTGGACCGAGCGATACCCCGGGCTCCGCAAGCAAGCCGTGGTCGAGCTTCAGAACACGTTCGTCCCACCGCATCCCCAGCAGCCCGAGGCGAAGCACGCTCCGGCCGCTCCGGAGCGCGGCCGACAGGCGCCCAAGGTCGGGAGGGCGTTCACGAAGATGGCGATCGCGCCGGGCAGCCCCGAGCCTTACCTGTTCACGCCGATCCCCGAAACCATCGCCGCGCGCGTCTCGGGCGCGGCGCGCGACGAGCGGAGCGAGCCGATCGCGAAGGCCAAAGTCACGCTCTACGCCGTCACGCGCGAAGGTGTGAAACCGGCCGCCACGACCACGACCGACGCCGAGGGAGGATACGACTTCCGGGGCATCCATCTGCCGGTCCTGACCTCGAGCAAGTTGCTCCCGAACCAGGCAATGCCCCCCCATATCCGGTTCCTCGTCTCGGGCGAGGCGCCCGGCAAGGGGATCGCCTGGGGCCGAGGGTTGTCGATGTGGCAGTTCAACCCCGAGAACCTGGATGAGAACGGCGGTCAGGGCCATCTCTTCTTACAGTCCAACGTCACGCTCGACCTGAAGTTCGGCAAGGCGGCCGCCCTGCACGGCCGGATCGTCGACGAACGAGGCGAGCCGATCCCGGGCGCGAAGGTTCGGGTCGTCAACCATGCGGAGATCGACGCCGACGGCCGCGAGGCGGGCAATATCGACGACTTGGAATGGAACGTCTTGCCCGACGGCCTCGGTCGTTCCCAGACCGGCGCCGACGGCGGCTTCCGGATCGAAGGGCTCACCGAGCGGTTCTGCTACTCGCTCGTCGTCACGCGTCCCGAGTCGACCCGCACCGAGTTCAGCCTCTTCGCCGCGACCGTCGACGGGCCGGATCAGGACCACAAACCGACCTCCGTCGGGAGCATCTTTCTTGGAACGCACCAGGCGCGGACGAGTCCGGTCACGATCACCGTCCCGAAGCTCCGGCCGATCGACGTGCTCGTCCTCGCCGACGACGACGGCAAGCCCGTCGCCGGAGCCCACATTCAGATGCGTGCGGAACTCGGGGCCTCCGAGTCAGGCGATACCGACGACGCGGGCAAGATCCGACTCCACTCGCCGCCGGGGGAGCACGTCTATCTCATCTCCAACCCGCCGGCTCGCTCCCGCTATCTCCCGACCTACCAAGATCCCATCGACGTCAAGCCCGGCGAGACCCCCTCGCCCCTCGAAATCCGCCAGAAGGTCGGCGCCGAATTGATCATCGAAGCCGTCGAGACCGGCACGGGCAAGCCGATGCCCGACGTCTTCTTCTGGTGGACCGCCGAGGGCCCGCCCGACGAGAAGTCCAGGTCCGCCGAAGACGTCTCGACCGTGCTGCGGACGGCCTGGACGGACGAGAAGGGCGAGTTGCACGCTACGGTCGCCCCCGCCCCCGGTCGGCGTTATCGCTTCCACTTCGGCGGCATGCGCGAGCCGGTCACGAGCTGGTTCGACCCCTTCGCCGCCCGAACGTACGGCTACGAAGCGTCCCCCGCGCAAAGCGAGCCCGTCGAGCTCGCCCCCGGCAAGCCGACCCGGCTGCGGTTCGAGCTGCGGAAGGGTCCTCCCGACCCCAACCCCTATCGACCGCGCGTCCGACAACCAGCCCCTTGACCCAGAGCTAAAACATGCGGACGTCGATCGACGGGTTGAGGGCCTTCAGCAGCAACGCCCTTCTGGCCGTCTGCGCCGGGCGTCGGGTACACTCGGAAACGACGACATTCCCGAGATTTGACAGCGGATTGAGGCCGGCATGACCGACGATCAAGGCGGCGAGGACGCGACGGCTGCGACCACGACGACGACCGCGACGGTCGTCCGGTCGAGGAAGCGGCGCTGGACGGTCAGAGGACTTAAAATCCTCGGCGTGGTGGTCGTGGTCTGGTTGGCGGCGGCTTATTTGATCTTGCCGTTCTTGTGGAAGCACTACGAGCATCAGCCGGCGATGGAGAACGCGCCCAAGACGACCGTGACGGCGCAGGGGATTCCCGGCGATCCGCTCAACGTGGGGTTGATCGGCGGTGAGAAGGAGCTGGTCGACGCGATCGTCCAGTCGGGCTGGGACCCGGCCGACCCGGTGACGCTGCGGACAAGCATCGCCATCGCCAGCAGCGTGATCCGCGATCGGCCGTATCCCGAGGCCCCGGTCAGCCCGTTGTTCGTGTTCGGGCGGAAGCAGGACCTCGCGTTCGAGAAGCCCGCCGGCGACAGCGCGCGGCACAGGCATCACGTCCGGTTCTGGAAGTCGACCGACCTGGGCAAGGACGGCCTGCCGCTCTGGATCGGCGCGGTCACGTTCGACCGCAGCGTCGGCCTCAGCCACCGCACCGGGCAGATCACCCACCACATCGCCCCCGACGTCGACGCCGAGCGCGACGGCCTGATCGCCGACCTCCGCCGCGCGGGGCGGCTGAAAGTTCTGTACCAGGTCACCGGCGTCGGCGCGACCCTGCTGGGCCGCAACGGCGGCGGCGACCTGTACTACACCGACGGCGAACTGACCGTCGGCGTCCTGGCCGCCGACTCCGCGACGACGTCCCCCGAGGAACTCGACAACCCGCCGATCATCGACCTCAAGGAACAGCTCTGGTCGGCGCTCAAGCCGCTGCTCGATTCCCGGTCGAATTCGGAACCGAATGAGAATTAGCTCAGATTGCGTTTGGGCTGCACACGTAGGGGCGTCCCTTGTGGGCGCCCAAGCGGCGTCGGCGACTGCGGCGCTCCCGCGATTCGGGCGCCCACAAGGGACGCCCCTACGGTAATGCGGGCTTCCGCCGGTCGCCGAGTCTCGGCGAGGAAGCCGGCCCCTGTCGGTTCCCATGCATCCGAGATTATGATAGAAGACGAGAATCGGCCTCCCCGCCGCGACGCCTTGCGTCGCCTCGAACGTAGTCGTTCACCAGCCACACTCGGAGCACTCCATGATGACCGTGCGACACGGTTCCTCCCTCACCTTGTCGACCTTCGCGGCCGGGCTCGCCCTGGCGGTTGCAACGCTCTCGAACGCGGCCGAGCCGCCGGCGACGTCGCTGCCGGTCCCCGTTGATCAAGCCCCCGCGCGGATGATCATTCCGCCCGGCTTCAAGGTCACGCCGTTCGCCGCCGAGCCCGACGTCGTCCAGCCGATCGCCTTCACGATCGACCCCCGGGGACGGCTCTGGGTCGTCGAGAATTTCTCGTATCCGATCTGGCTGGGCGGACCGCACGGCAAGGACCGCGTCGTCATCTTCGAAGACTCCGACGGCGACGGCAAGTTCGACCGCCGCACCGTCTTCTACGAAGGCGGCACGAGCTTCACCGGGATCGAGCTGGGGCACGGCGGCGTCTGGCTCTGCGCCACGCCCAACCTGCTGTTCATCCCCGACCGCGACGGCGACGACAAGCCCGACTCGGCGCCGGTCGTCGCGCTCGACGGCTGGGACGTGAAGGCTCAGCATAATATGTTCAACGCCCTGAAATGGGGTCCCGACGGCTGGCTCTGGGGGTGCAACGGCATCCTCTCGAACTCGCGCGTCGGCCGGCCGGGGACGCCCGACGGCGATCGCACGCCGATCAACACCGGCGTCTGGCGATACCACCCGACGCGCCAGGTCTTCGAGGCCGTCGCCCACGGCACGACCAACCCCTGGGGCCTCGACTTCGACGATTACGGCGAGGCGTTCATCACCAACTGCGTGATCCCGCACCTGTTCCACGTCGTCCCCGGCGCGCGGTTTCAGCGGATGTTCGGCGAGGACTTCGTCGTCAATTCGTACGGCCTGATCCCCACCTGCGCCGACCACCTGCACTGGGCCGGCGGCCACTGGACCGAGTCGCGCGAGGGGAAGGACCACGCCAAGCACAGCGAGGTCGGCGGCGGCCACGCGCACGTCGGCGCGATGGTCTACCTCGGCGACAACTGGCCCGACAGCTACCGCAACGGCGCGTACACCTTCAACATCCACGGCCACCGCGTCAACCACGACCGCCTCGAACGCAAGGGATCGGGCTACGTCGCCCACCACGAGCCCGACCTCCTGAACGGCAACGACGTCTGGTTCCGCGGCCTGGAACTCAAGTACGGCCCCGACGGCGCCGTCTACTTCACCGACTGGGCGGACATCGGCGAATGCCATGAGAACGACGCCGACAACGCCCACCGCGAAAATGGACGCATCTACAAGCTTAGCTACGGCGATCCCAAGCCCGTGAAGGTCGACCTCGCCAAGCAGTCCGACGAGGAGCTCGCCAAGCTCCAGCTCCACAAGAACGAGTGGTACGTCCGCACCGCGCGGCGGCTGCTGCAAGAGCGGGCAATCGCCGGCGGCGATGTGTCCAAGGCGCGCGACGTCCTCAATACGATCCTCCGCGACAACCCCGAGACCACCCGCCGCCTGCGGGCGCTCTGGACGCTGTACGCCGTCGGCGCGCTCGACGAGAAGGCGCTCCTCGGAATCCTGACCGACCGCGACGAATCGGTGCGCGGCTGGGCGGTCCGGCTGCTCGGCGACGCCGGCTCGATCTCGGCGCCCGTCGCGGCCCGGCTCACCACTCTGGCGAAGGACGAAGCCTCGCCGCGCGTCCGGCTCGCGCTGGCGTCGGCCCTGCAACGGATTCCGGTCGCCGATCGCTGGCCGCTCGCCGAGGTCCTCGCCTCGGCCAAGATCGACCCCGCCGACCCGATGCTGCCGCTGATGACCTGGTACGGCGTCGAGCCCCTCGCCGCGGCCGATTTCGATCGCGCGGCCGAATGGACGACGCGGGTGCAACTGCCGATGCTTCGCAACTTCTTGGCGCGTCGCGTGGTGACGGCCGACGCCGCCAAGGGGCTCGCGGCCCTCGGGCCGGTCCTCAAGCTCGACCGCGACGACGTCCGGGGCGACGTGCTCGACGGCGTGCTCGACGCGCTTCGAGGCCGCAAGCAGGTCCCCCGTCCCGAGGGCTGGGCCGAGATCTACGCCGGGCTGGCCGCGACCAAGGACACGAGCGTGCTCGAAAAGGCGCTCCGTTTAGCCGTGATCCTCGACGAACCCAAGGCCATCGCCACCCTCCGCGCGACGACCCTCGACGCCAAGACGCCGGCCGACCGCCGCGCCCGCGCCTTGAGCACGCTGGTCGAGCGTCGCGTGCCCGGCCTCGGCGTCGAGCTGCGCAGCCTGCTGAGCGACGCCGCGATGCGGGGGCTAGCCCTCCGCTCGATGGCCGCGTACACCGACGCCGACACGCCGAAAGTCGTGCTCGACGCCTATGCGGGGCTGACCGAGGCCGAGCGCGACGACGCGGTCGCCACGCTCTCGGCCCGGCCCTCCTGGGCGCTCGCGCTGCTCGACGCGGTCGAGAAGGGCGTCGTCCCGCGCCGGGACGTGAGCGTCACGGCGGCCCGTCAATTGTTGGCTCTGAAGGACGCGAACGTGGCTAAGCGGCTCGAAACGGTCTGGGGGACGATCCGGCCGACGTCGGCCGACAAGACGTCGCTGATCGCTAAATACAAGTCGGTTCTGGCCTCGAAGGAGCCCGCCGATCCGTCTCGCGGCCGCGCGTTGTTCCAGCGGACCTGCTTCCAGTGCCACAAGCTGTTCGACGGCGGCGGCGACGTCGGCCCCGAGCTGACGGGTTCGGACCGGGCGAACGCCGACTACATCCTCGAGAACGTCCTCGACCCCAGCGCGACCGTCGCGCGCGATTACACCGTGTCGACCATCGGGACTGCCGACGGCCGCCTGATCTCGGGGATCATCCGCGAGCAGAACGACCGCACCCTGACCATCCAGACCGCCAACGAACGCATCATCCTCGCCCGCGAAGACATCGAGGACTTCAAGCCGTCGAACGTCTCGATGATGCCCGAAGGCCAGCTCGAACGCCTCACCGACCAGGAGATCCGCGACCTCTTCGCCTACCTTGCCGCCAAGGGCCAGGTCGAGGCGCCGGCGGCGGGGCGTTGAACGGCCGGATGAGGGTCGTCGCTTGCATCACGGATCTCGAAATCCCACGATCCTCATCCGTCCCTGCGGGGCACCTTCTCCCGGGGGAGAAGGGATGATTGCCACATTCGTCTTCTTGATGACTTGATCACCCGCCCACTTTCCGCAGCAGCGGCAGCGGGACGTAAAACGTGAGGTAGCGGCGGCCGTCGGTGAAGGGCTCGCCTTGGGGGCTTTCGACGAGGACGGTGGCGCGGCGGGTGATGCGGTTGACGCGGCCGTGGCGGCGCGCGCCGTCGATCTCGAAGGCGACGACGTCGCCGACGCGGACGTTGTAGGCCGCCGCGGCTTGCTCGCGCGGGGTGACGAGGTCGTGCGTCACGCCTTCGTGCGCGAAGATGCGACGCGAGAGCATATGAAAATTATCGGCCGAGCAGTTCGACCGGCCCCAGCCGAGGAACTCGGCGAGGTGCAGCAGCTCGTGCTCCATGATCCGCTGGAGGGCTTCGAGCCGGTCGCGGCAGACGAGCCCGCCGACGATCACCTCGCGCTCGACGTGCTGGAACGTGCTGTACAACAGCGTGGTCGAGACCGAGATCTCGTATTCGACGTCGTCGACGACCTTGCCCCCGGCCTTCACCCGGCGGATCTGGCGGATCGTCTGACCGGCGGCCCGGGTCAGCCGCTTCGAGAGCCGGAAGCCCATCGGATACGCGCGGTCCTCCGCGAGCATCTCCGCAAGCCGCTCGCGGAAGAATTCGCGGTCGTACAGCCGGAACAGCAACTGCAAATCGTCGACGCCGACGACCTTGAAGTCGCCGGCGTGGATCTGGGCCGACTGCTCGATCACGGCGTTGTAGATCCGCCGCGATCGAGCGGCGACGTCGTCGGGCGCGTACAACAGCGACACCAGCCGCGCCTGGCGCGCGCGTCCCGGGCCCGGCCCGTCCAGCCATCCGTCGTCGCTCATGTCCGCGTCCGGCTCCGGGTTACTTGCCGGCGGCCGGCTTCGGGATCATCCGGATGCAGACGGGCATCGGCGACGCCACCGGCTCGCCGACCTGCGCGAGCGCCCCGGTCTGGGGGTCGATGCTGAAGACGACGATCGTGTTGGAGTCCTGGTTCTCGGCCAGCAGCCAGCGGCCGGTCGGGTCGACGACGAAGTTGCGCGGGGTCTTGCCGCCGGTGAGCTGATGGCCGGTCGCCTTGAGCTTGCCGGTCGACGCCTCGACAGTGAAGATCGCGATGCTGTCGTGGCCGCGATTCGAGCCGTAGACGAAGTTGCCGGTCGGGTGCGCGACGATCTCGCTGGTCCAGCTCTTGCCGTGGAAATCGGCGGGGAGCGTGCCGATCGTCTGGATCGCGTCGAGCACGCCCTTCGCGGCGTCGTACTTGAGGACGGTCACGGTGTTGCCCATCTCGCCGATGACGTACGCGAAGCCGCCCGAAGGATGCCAGGCGAGGTGACGAGGGCCCGTCCCCGGCTTGATCTTGGCGAACGGCGGGTCGTTGGGCGTCAGCTTGCCGTGGTCGCCGTCGAACTTGTAGACGAGCACCTTGTCGAGCCCGAGGTCGGCCGCGAGCGCGAACCGGTTGGCGCGGTCGAGGTTGATCGAGTGCGCGTGCGGCGCTTCCTGGCGCGAACGGTCGACGCTCTTGCCCTCGTGCTGGATGAACGTCGACGCCGGCTTCAGGGTTCCATCTTCGGCGATCGGCAGGCAGGCGACGCTGCCGCCGCCGTAGTTCGCCGCCAGGACGTTCCGCCCCTTGGCGTCGACCGTCAGGTGGCAAGGCGCTCCGCCCTTCGTCGACTGATGATTGAGAACCCGCAGCGCGCCGGTTTCGGGATCGAGAGCCAGGGCGGTCACGCCGCCCCCCTTCTCGCCGTTCAGCGTCTCGACCTCGTTGACCGCGTACAGGAACTTACCGTTCGGATGCACGGCCAGAAACGAAGGGTTCGCGAGCTTCGCCGCCGGCCCGTGGGGCGTCAGCTTGCCCGTCGCCGCGTCAAGCTCGAACTTGTAAATCCCCTCGCTGGGCGTCTTGCTGTTGGTGTACGAGCCCGCATAGACCCAGTACGACTTCGGCTCGGCGCCGTCGGCCGCCGTCGCCACGGTTCCACCGACCGACGCCAGGACCGCCATCGACGCCAGGACCGCCCGGCGAGCAACCATCAACCATCGTGCAACCGTCATCGATCAACCTCCCGCGCGCCGAGCGTGTCTCAAAGATCCGCGAATCGACGGTATCACAGGCTCCATCCACCGGCAAGAACCTCAAGCTCGGGCCTGGTCCTTGCCAGCCGCCCCCGTGTTTGATTCGATGGTGGGAGTGCGAGGGAAGACAAGGAACGCGCCCGATCGATTCGCGAGGAGTTCCATCCATGTCCAACGTAGCTCGACGCTGCTTGCTGTGTTTCGCCGTCGCGGGCGCGCTCGCGGCGCCCGCCCGGGCCGACGACGGGCCGACGGTCACGGTGGAGAGCCTGCTGCGGAGGATGGTCGACCTCTCGTGGCTCGCCCAGCCTCCCGCCGCCGGCGAGCGCTCGGTCATGTTCTCCAGCTACGACCGCGCCAGCAAGCTCGAAGGCGACACGATCGTCAACCCGTTCGCCAACGGCGATCGCGGCCACTACCTGCGGGTCGAAGGCGAGAGCGGCCATCGCGAATGGGTGCTTGCCGAATCGAAGGGCCCCGGCTACGTCTCGCGGATCTGGTCGGCCAACCCCGACGGCGAATTGCGGATCTACATCGACGGGTCCGACAAACCGGCGCTCGCCGGGCCGTTTGCGAGCATCACCAACGGCGAAATCGAGCCGTTCTCGGCCCCGTTCGGCCACGACGCCTCGCGCGGGCGCAACCTGTATTTTCCGTTCCCGTTCGCCCGGGCGATCAAGATCACGACCACCAAGGGCGACCAGTATTACCAGGTGAACGTGACGACGCTCCCCAAGAACACCCAGGTGGAAAGCTACTCGCCCGAGGTCCTCGCGCGGGCGGGTGGGACGATCGCGAACACACGCCGCGCGCTGCTGGAATCGCCCTTGGCGCGGTTCTCGGGCGACCTGGCGGCATCGCAGCCGTTCAGACTGCGGCCGGGCCACTCCACCGAGATCATCCCCACCCGCAACCCCGGCGACCGCCCCGGCGCGATCACCGCTCTGCTCTGCCAAATCTCGCGGTCGAATCTCGACGACGACGCCCTCGCCGACGTCCTGGCCCGCACGTTATTGACCATCACGTTCGACGACGCGGTGACGCCGCAGGTCGCCACGCCGCTCGGCGACTTCTTCGGCAGCGGGCCGGGGCTCAATCATTTCCAGATGGCCGTCAACGAGGTCGGCGACAGCGCCGCGATGATCGCGCGGTGGCACATGCCTTACCAACACTCAGCACGGATCGGCCTGAAAAATCAATCGGATCACGCGGCGGACGTCGTGATCCGCGCGAACATCCACGAAGATCCCTCGAACGCCGGCAAGCTCACGTTCCACGCCCGATGGCGGAGCGACGAGGTCCTGCGAACCAAGAAGGCCGAAGGCACGCTCGACTGGCCGGCGCTTCGGGTCAAGGGCGGGGCTGGGCGGTTCGTCGGCCTGTTGTGCAACATCTACAACCCGACTCCGGCCTGGTGGGGCGAGGGGGACGAGAAGATCTACGTCGACGGCGAGAAGTTTCCCAGCACGTTCGGCACCGGCACCGAAGACTATTTCGGCTACGCCTGGGGCGATACGCATCCTTACATGAACCCATTCCACAGCCAGACGCGGAGCGACGGGCCGGGGAGCAAGGGGAACACCAGCAACGTCCGGCACCAGATCCTCGACTCCGTGCCGTTCCAGAAGTCGCTCGACTTCGATATCGAAGTCTGGCACTGGGAGGCCGTGACGATCCAGTACGGGACCCTCGCCTACTTCTACGCCGCGCCCGGGGCGACGATCGCCCCCGACGTACCCAACCTGTCGAGCCGGACGGTCCGCCCCCGGCCGCCGGTGAACCGCGAGCCGGGCGCGATCGAGGCCGAGAGCCTTAAGGTGCGCGGCAAGACGGCCGGCGACGTCCACAACCAGGACATGACCCAGTTCGGTGACGCCTGGTCGGGTGCGCAGCAGCTCTTCTGGATCGTCCGCGAGCCCGGCGCGCGGCTCGACCTGGAGGTTCGCGTCGAGCAGGACGGCACTTACGCCCTCTGGGGCGGGTTCACCAAGGCTCCCGACTACGCGATGGTCCAGCTCGCCCTCGACGGCAAAGACCTCGGCCGGCCGATCGATCTTTACGCACCGGGAGTCGTCCACTCCGGGGCCGCCGCGCTCGGCGTCCTCTCGCTCGAAGCCGGCACGCACGTCCTCAGCCTCACCATCGCCGGCAAAAACCCCAAAAGCACCAGCTACCTCGTCGGCCTCGACTGGCTCAAGCTCGCGCCGACGCAGACCATCTTGCCCGCCCCGATCAAGCCGCGCCGATAAGATCTCGGGCGGCGATCTCCGAAAATACCTCCGCTCCCTGCAAGGATCTCGCCGGTGGCGGCAACTTTCTTTGCACCATGAGCGAGTTGGACCCCAAACAACGGATTGGAACCGAGGGCTCGACCATGCCCGACTGGGGGGACGTACTATCGGCCCACGACGGTTGGCTGCGGCGCGTGGTCGCCACCCGGCTGCGCGAGCCGCAGGGGGTCGACGAGGTGATGCAAGAGGTGGCCCTGGCCGTCGTGGCCCAGCGGTCCCCCCTGCTCGACCCCGGGCGGGTCGTCGGCTGGCTCTACCGGCTCGCCGTCCGCCAGACGCTCCTCTACCGCCGCAAGGCGGGCCGGAGGAGGTCGCTGGTCGACCGCTGCGCGACACTTCGGCCCGCGCCGGACGAGGCCCCCGGCCCCTCGCCGCTGGTCTGGCTGTTGCACGACGAACGCCGGGAGATCGTCCAGAACGCCCTGCGGAGCTTGCCCCCGCGTGACGCCGACCTGCTCGCCCTCAAGTATGGCGAAGGCTGGAGCGCTCGCGAGCTGGCCGAACTGCTGGGCGTCGGCATCCCCGCGATCGAGACCCGGCTGATGCGGGCGCGTCGACGGCTGCGGGCGCAGCTCGAATCCCTCGCGACCGACTTCAAGGACCCAAGCCATGATTGACGCCGACCTCGACCTGACCATCGACCGCATCGTCGACGGCGGCCTCTCCCCCGCCCAGCTTCGCGACGCCCTGCACCGGCTCGACGCCGAGCCCGACGGCTGGAAGCGCTGCGCGCTCGCCTTCCTTGAAGCCCAGACCTGGGGCGACGTCCTCCGCGAACCGAGCCGGCCTCAAACGAGCCTAAAGATCGGCCCCGCTCCGACAGCGCGCTCGAAGCGCGTCCGGACGACCCTCGCGGCGGCCGCCGCCCTCGTCGCGTTCGGCATGGGCTGGCTGACCGGCGGACGCGACGAACGGCCGATTGTGCCAGCGCCGACGCTCGTGGCTCACGACGAGCCGGTCGAGACCGTTGCGAAGGCTGACGAGCCCGAAGCGGCTCGACCGGATCCGCCCCCCGCGATCCGGGAGGTCGCCCGGCTTCGGTTCGCGACCGGATCGGCCGATGCGCCGACCGCCGACGTTCCGATCCTCGCCGGCCCGGGGCTCGATTCCCAATGGCTGATGAATCAGCCGATGCCCGTCTCCGACCGCGAGCGCGCCGCCCTGGAACGCCAAGGCTATGCGCTCGACCAGGAGCGCGAACTCGTCGCCATGCCCCTCGCCGACGGCCGTCAAGTCGTCGTGCCCGTCGACCAGGTCCGCCTGCGTTACGTCGGGTCTGAACCGCTGTAGTCGATCGCCCCTCGCGGACGCCTCCGTGACGGCTTCGACGATCCCCTTCGCTCCCTTTACCGAGGAGAATCTGATGCTGCGCCTGCTGCTGTTCCCGCTCGTCGCGTCCATCCTAGCCCCGCTGCCGGTTGACGACGAACCGAAGCCGGCGACCGTGGAGGTCTTGTTGAACCAGAACGGAGTGGAGGTCAAGGAGGACGTCAAAGGCCCTCCCACGGCCTCATCCTTCATCTACTACCCCCAGAACTATGCCACGACAAACTACGCCCCCGCCGGCACCGTCTTCACAGGCGCCGGGCAAGCCTTCACAATCGACTTGAACCCGGATTCGGATCTCAAGCTGGTCGCGCCCGACGACGCACTTCGCGCCCAGCTCAAGCTGCCCAGGGGTCGCGGCCTGGTCGCGACTTCGGTGCGCGTCCACGGTCCCGCCTGGGAGGCCGGCGTCCGCGAGAACGACATCCTCATGACGCTGGACGACGTCTATCTGGACAAGCCGGAGGACCTCGAACAGAAACTCAAGCAAGCGGGCGACAAACGGTTGACCCTGAGCCTGCTCCGCAAGGGGATGACGGTCGACCTGAATGTTCAGCCCGAGGTGCGGATCACCCTGGGGCCGGTACCGTCGGAAACCACGACATTCTGGATCGGCGTGAACGTCGCGGCGCTCGAGCCGGCGTTGCGCGCCCAGCTCGACATCCCGGATCATCAGGGGTTGGTCGTCACGGCCGTCGCCGATGGCAGCCCGGCGGCCAAGAGCGATCTCAAGGTCAACGACGTGATCCTGACCGTCGCCGGGAAGCTCCAGATGGACCAGGGGGGGCTCTCCGAGGTGGTGCAGAAGAACGGCGACAAGCCGCTCGCCATCGAATACCTGCGAGAGAGAATGCGACACACGACGCAGATCACCCCGGAGAAGAAGGCGACCAAATTCAGGGTGACGAGAGTGCGCGAGCCGTTCCTCGGCGCAACGGTCATGCGCCCGGGCGTCGTCCAGAACGACGCGTCAGCGTCATTCGCATGGCGCCAGGCGGTCGGCCACTACCGGGACGAGCTGTCCAAGCACAATCCCAAGTCCGTCGCTGGAGTCGACGCCTCAGCCAGGCGAATCGACGAGATGGCCTCTGAGATCAAGGAGCTGCGCCAGGCGATCGACGGCCTCCGCAAGGCCCTCGAAGACCGGAAGTGACGCGCGGAAGCCGGTGCGAGCACGCCTTCTCCCGAGAGGAGAAGGGAATTCGCATCGCTAGAGCGGTTTGCGTCTGGGTTGCGCACGTAGGGGCGTCCCTTGTGGGCGCCCGATCGGCGTCGGCGACTGCGGCGGCCCCCGCAATTCGGGCGCCCACAAGGGACGCCCCTACAGTAATGCGGTCTTCCGGATAACCCGGCTGTGCGCAACTCAAAGGTGAACCGCTCTAATTCGTCTCGCGTTCGCCGGCGGCCTCGACGGCTTCCTCGTCGGGGTCGAGGATGCCGGAGACGGCGGAGCGGACGAGGTCGGCGAAGGCGCCGTCGGCCTGGACGAGGTCGCCGTACGAGCCGGTCTCGACGACCTTGCCGTCCTCGAAGACGATGATCCGATCGGTCTCCAGCAGGGTCGTCAGCCGGTGGGCCACGAGGATCACCGTGCGGTCGGCCCGCGCGACGTTGATGGCCTTCTGGACGAGCCGCTCGCTGATGTTGTCGAGGGCCGAGGTCCCCTCGTCGAGGATCAGGATCGGCGGGTTCTTGAGGAAGATCCGCGCGAGCGCCAGCCGCTGCCGCTGGCCTCCCGAAAGGTTCTGCCCGCGCTCGGCGACGCGGGCCTTGTAGCCGCCGGGCATCATCAGGATCTCTTGATGGATGCAGGCCGATTCGGCGGCCTGGCGGATCGCCTCGGGCGAAGCGCCGGTGCATCCGTAGGCGATGTTCTGCGCGATCGTGCCGGCGAATACGAACGGGTTCTGGCCGACGTAGCCGACGAGGTCGCCGATCGACTCGCGCGAGACGCTCGCGAGCGGCACGCCGCCGAACTCGACCTTGCCGCCGGTTGGGTGGATCAGCCGCATCAAGACGCGCAGCCAGGTCGTCTTGCCGCACCCCGACCGCCCCGCCATGCCGATCGTCTCGCCGTGGCGGATCACCAGCGACGCCCCGTTGAGCGCCGGGCGGCCGGTCTCGGAGGCGTGGCGATACTTGACCTCGACGTCCTCGGCGACGAACAACGGCTCGCCCAGGGTCAGAACCGGCGTACGGGGGTCGACAGGCTTGAACGACGGGTCGACAGGCTCGCGCAACAGCTCGATCAGGTCGCCCACGCGGATGCTGCTCTCGTGCGCCTCGTCGATGAACCGGTGAACCTCGTTCAAAGGAGCCATGACGTTCAAGTAAAGAACCGAGAACGTCAGGATGTCGCCGTGGGTGATCTGCCCCTGAAGGTACAGGTAGACGGCGAAGGCGAGAACGAGGATGTGGAAGAAGCCCTCGTTGAGCGCCTTGCCACAGCCGAACAGCGACATCTCGAAATGGTGCCGCAGCTCCTTGCCGCGGCGGGTCTCGGCGGCCTTGGCCACGCGGCGGGTCTCGCGGCGGTGGGTGTTCGCGGCGCGGACGTAGTCGATGCCGGTGAGCTGCTCGACCACCGTGCCGTCCATCTTCTCGCGGGTCCGCAGCAGGTCGAGCCGGATGCCCTTCTGAGTGACAAGCTGGGCGACCGTCAGGCCGAGCGAGATCGGCACGACGCCGACCATCGCCAGTGCAATCCACGGCTGCTTGGCCAACGTCGCGGCGACCGCGAACCCGCCGGTGAACAAGGCCGGGACGAAGTCGAGGAAGCTGATCCGCAAGAACCGCACGAACCCATCGGCGCTGCGCGTCACCCGGCCGTAGAGCGCCCCCACCTGGTCCTCGGCCAGCGAGGCGAGGTCGACCTTCATCAAGTGCGCGACCAGGCGCACACACATATCCTTATCGATCCGGGTGCAGGTGTTTTCGACCAGATAGCGGCGGAACACGTTCATCGTCTCGCGGACGATGTAGGCCACGCCGATCAGCCCGAGGTAGAGCCCGGCGGTGCGGGCGATCTGATCGCGCGCGGTCGACTGGACGTTCGACGGGTTGACCGACTCGAACAGCTTGCCCAGGTAGATCGGGATCGCCGTGCCCGCCGCGCTGGCGAGGCACATGACGACGAGTGCGAATCCCAGGGCGCAACGGTGCCGCCACGGCACCAGCCGCCAGACCTGCCGCCCGCGCCGGCGGATCTGCCCCAGCTCGCGGCCGACGTCCCGCAATCCCTTCCATTTACTCTGTCGCGACATCGCAGCTTCATCCTTCGAACACGTCCGCAAGCTAGACTCGATCCGAGCCCGTCACCGTTCCCAGGAGATGGTACGTCTCCCGGAGGCCGACCATCGAAGAATCGTACGCCGCGACCGCAAGATTCGTCGACCCGTCCTCCCGGACGACGACCGGACCATGCGAGGAGGCATTCGCCGAATTAAAAAAACTTGCGGCGGATTATCCCACGAGTTCGGCCTGAAATTCGTACTGATTAGGAGACGGCGACGATCACCCGGTGGAGACCGGACCGGCGACCGGATGTTCGAGGTTTACACAATTCATGTTAAACACTTGTTTACGGATGGTGCCGGGCGATTTCTTCTCGTCACATCGCGGGATCGCCTGAAAAAACCGCCATTCGGCGCACTGATTGCTACGCCCTATCGCAGGACGTTTCGTCAGGCTTTGCAGGAAGGATCTGTTTTATGACTCAAAGAGAGGGTTACTTGAGTTCCTTGTTGATCGCCGCGGAATCGACCATCGCCCCGCAGCCCGTCGACGCGCCCAGCGTCCGCAGGCCGTCGCCGTCGCGGCTCGTCGCGACCGACCGCCGGACTCCGGCCCCGCGTGAAGAGGCCCTCGTCGTCGACGAGCGCTCCGGCCTCCGGCCCGCCCACGTCGTCGAAACCAAACTCACGCGGATGCTCAAAGAAGGCTCCCTCCCGGCCAGCCACCTCCAAATGCGAGGCCTGCTCCGAACGCGCTGAGCGCATTCATTCATGACAACGCGTTCGACATCACCTCGTGATCGAATCGACACGGAATTACGCTTCGCGGTGGGGCCGAGGCGCCGGCGAATGAAACGCCGGTTGGCCAGGCCCCTGATATACAAGCCCGAAGCGCCCGAGTGCATAATTCCGACGGCCTCCGCTCAACCCAACGCCCGCGAGCCGATGCACTCGCTGGCGCTTCGGGCTTGTATCAGAGGGTTGACGATCCTCAGCCGGTCACCACGACCCGCACCTGATGCGTCCGGCCGTCGTCGACGAGCATGATCTCGGGAGTTTCCTCGTCGCGTTCGTCCGACCTGACGACTTCGATCCGGTAGGTCGTCGCCCCATATCGATAGACGATCTGGAACCGTTCCCAGCTCGCCGGAATTCGCGGGGCGATGATCAGGCGATCACCGCGACGGTGGAAGCCGAGGATCGTTTCCAGGCCGATCCGGTACAGCCAGCTTGCCGATCCTGTGTACCAGCTCCAGCCCCCCCGACCCACGTGCGGGGGCTTGCTGAACACGTCGCCGGCCAGGACGTAGGGCTCGTTTTTGTAACGCGCGACGTCGTCTTTACAAAGTGCGTGGTTGATCGGATTGAGATACGCGAATAGCTTCACAGCCAGATCGCCTCGCCCCAGGAGCGCGGCGGCCTCGACGACCCAGGCGGCGGCGTGCGTGTATTGGGCCCCGTTCTCACGCGTGCCGGGGACATAGCCCTGGATGTAGCCGGGATCGGGCGACGAGCAGTCGAACGGCGGGGCGAGGAGCAAGATCAGCTTGTCGGCGTCGCGGACGAGATGCTCCAGCACGGCGGCCGTCGCGACGTCGCATCGCGCGGCGTCGGCGCCGGCGATCACGGCCCATGATTGGGCGATCGAGTCGATCCGGCACTCGTCGTTCGCGGCCGACCCCAGAGGCGCGCCGTCGTCGAAGTAAGCGCGACGATACCAGCCGCCGTCCCAGCCCTCGCGCTCGACGGTCTCCATCAGGTCGACGGCCTGGCGGCGATAAGATTCGGCCCGGTCGGCGTCGCAGACTTCGGCGAATCGTCGGAGGACGACGATCAGGAACCAGGCCAGCCAGACGCTCTCGCCGCGGCCTTCGATCCCGACCCGGCTCAACCCGTCGTTCCAGTCGCCGCCGCCGATCAACGGCAGCCCGTGCGGCCCGCGCTCGCCCGAGCGGTCGAGCGCCCGGACGCAGTGGTCGTGGAGCGTCGCCGACTGGGCGGAAACCGCCGGCAGCCGGTAGTCGTCGTCCTGACCGGCGGCCAGCGTGGGGGCTTCGAGGTACGGCGCAACGGCCTGGAGAATCGCCCGGTCGCCGGTCGTCGCGATGTAGTGCGCGACGGCGAACGGCAACCACAGGTAGTCGTCGGAGCACCGCGTGCGAACCCCTCGGCCCGACGGCGGATGCCACCAGTGCTGGACGTCCCCCTCGACGAACTGACGCGAGGCCGACAGCACGATGTGCGCGCGGGCGGCGTCGGGAGCGGCGTGGCAAAGGGCCATGACGTCCTGAAGCTGGTCGCGGAAGCCGAACGCCCCGCCCGACTGGTAGAACGACGTCCGGCCCCAGAGGCGGCAACTCGTCGTCTGGTACAGCAGCCAGCGGTTCAAAAGCAGGTCGAAGGCCGGGTCGGGCGTCTGGACCTGGACGGTCCCGAGGATCGCGTCCCAGTGGGCTTTCACGCGGTCGAGCACCGCCCCCGCGCCGGCCGCTTTGTGGCGGGTAATCAGGTCGCGGGCCTCGGCCGGACCATCGGCCCAGCCGAGCAGGAAGACGACCTCTTGAACCGCGCCGGGCGCGAGGTCGAACTTCGTCTGGATCGCGCCGCAGGGGTCGAGGGCGGGGCCGACGCGGCCGGAAAGCTCGACCTGGCCGAGGGCCGAGGGGTTGGCGATCGACCCGTGGCGGCCGAGGAACTCGCCTCGGTCGCCGGTGACGGTCCGGGGCCGGCGGTCGACGTCGAGGAACGCGACCCCGTCGCCGAACTCGTCGCGAAACGCGTTGCGGGCCAGGATCGCGCCGGTGTCGGCGTCCAGTTCGGTGACGACGTGCATGGCCGAACGGTCGCGATTGGTGCCGAGAACCCACTCGGCGTACAGCGTGGCCGAGAGCCGTCGCGGCCGTCCGCTCGCGTTCGTGACCCGCAGCCGGAAGAACTTGACCGACGCGTCGGGTGCCACGAACAGCGTCAGCTCGTGCGCGATTCCGTGGCTGTTGCGCTCGAAGGTCGTATACCCCTGGCCATGGCGGACGAGAACCGGACCGGTCGAGGGGACGGGCAACGGCGTCGGGCACCAGACCTGTCCGGCGTCCTCGTCGCGGAGGTAGACGACCTCGGCCGACGGGTCGGAGACCGGATCGTTGCTCCAGGAGGTCAGGCGGTTGGTCTGGCTGTTGCCGGCCCAGGTGGTCTGCGCGCCGCTCTCGGTCGTCAGGAACCCGAACGTCGGGTTGGCGACGACGTTGCTCCAGGGTGCCGGCGCGAGCGCCGGGCGGGGCAACGGCTGACGTCCCGCATGGCTTGATGGATCGCCGCCGGCCCGTTCCGGAGTGTCGATCAGAATCAGATATTCGCGACCGTCGGCGCTGAAGCCGCCCAGTCCATTGGCGAACAGGAGGCCATCGGGCAAGGCGATGGGCGTGTCGCGCCAGGGGCCGTCCGGGGGCGAGGCCGTGAGCGGATCGGGGAGCGCCGGGGACCATTCGAGGTGATCGAGCTGGGCCGAAAGCGGCCCGCGCGCGGCGTCGAGGACGACCCGGGCCGCCGCCCGCAGCAGCCCGCGCGCCGAGTCGTCGAGGGCCGCCGTCCGGATCAGGAAGATCCCGGCCTCGCGGGCCAGGGCTTGCAACGGCTCGTCGAGCGCGCCGTCGCGGCCGTCGTAGAGCAGGACGAGATCGAATTCCAGCCCCTTGATCCGCAGGAAGTCCTGGGCGGCGGCGAGCTGTCGGACCGTGGTCAATTCGGACGCCTCGCCCAGCCGGGCGACGACGATCGGCCGGTGGAGGTTGAGCCCGAGGCGGCTGAAAACCACCGGCGCCGGCTCGGCCGGTTCGAGCAGGTCCGGGCGACCGCGCAGGGTCGGGCCGGCGAACAGCAGATGCGAGGCCAGCCGCTGGAACAGATGGCCTTCCTCGGGCGACCACTGGCGGTGCCCGTGCTCGGCCTGGCGGTGCGCCCAGGCCAGCTCGAACGCCCTCGCCGCGGCGCTGAAGCCGTGGTACTGGTCGGCCAGCGCGAGCGCCCCGGCGCGGTTGTCGGCGACCGCCGTCGTGAAGGCCAACACGGCCGAGCCGCCCGGCGCGAGCGTCACGCGACGTCGCAGGCTGAAGATCGGATCGAGCACCGCCCCGGTCGTCCCCGAAAGGGCCGAGCCCGGATCGAGGGCGGCGGGATCGGCGGGGGTCCGGCCCCGGCCCAAAAACCGGGCGCGGTCGGTCTCGTAGCCGACTTCCCCCTCGACCGCGCCCCCCGGCGCCGAGCCGTCGGCGGCGATCACGTGGACGGCCCAGAGCGGCTGGTCGCGCGGCGACCTGGGACGGCGGCGGCAGAGCAAGGCCGACGATTCGGCGATCCACTCCGTCTCCAGGAACAGCTTGTGGAACGCCGGGTGCGCCAGGTCGGCGTCGTGCGAGGCCAGCACGGCCTCGGCGTAGCTGGTGACTTCGAGCGTGCGCGGGCGGGTGCCGTGGTTGGTGAGGGTCAGGCGGCGGACCTCGGCGAGCTGCTCGGGCGAGACGGTCACTTCCATCCGCGTCTCGATCTCGCCGTCACGACGGCGGAACGACGCCTTGTCGACGGCGAAGACGATCTCGTCGTCGTCCGCCGGCCGGCAGACGGGCTGAAACCCGGCCGACCAGAACAGCCCGCTCGACGCGTCGCGGACGTAGACGAACTGGCCCCAGGCCTCGCGGGTGGGGTCTTCGCGCCATCGGGTCACGTCGACGCCGCGACACGCGCTCGACCCCGAGCCGGCGTTCGTGACCATCACATGATACTGCGAGTTCGACAGCAGATGCGTCCGGGGCGCGAGCGTCGCCGGCGTGGTCAACCGGCGGCTCAAGAGGCTCGCCGACACCGGCCGTTCCGCCGGGGTCGCGCTGGAATCCTCCGACTCGGCGGCGGTCTCGGCGTCGACGTCGATCAGCGGCGTATCGCGGGGGACGCGCTCTTGCAGCAGCAGCTCGGCCGCGCGGACCATGGGCTCGGCATGGAACCGACGCGGCATGGCGTCGCCGAGCAACACGTTCGCGACCGCCACGAGGCTCATCCCCTGGTGGTGGCTCATATAAGATTTCACCACAACCGACCGCTGGCCGGGCGTGAGGCGGTCGGCCGTGTAGTCGATCGCCTCGTAATAGCCGTAGATCCCCTCGCCGCCCTCGGCCGTCAGCCGCTTGAGGTTGTCGACGGCCTCGCGCGGCGCGACCATCGTGGCCATCGCGGTGGCGTAGGGGGCGATCACCCGGTCGCGGTCGAGCCCCTGCTTGAGGCCCAATCCCGGCGCGCCGAACGCCTGATAGCGGTAGTCGCCTTCCAGGTACTGCGAGGCGAACGCCGATTCGGAAATCCCCCACGGCAGGCCGAGCTGGCGGCCGTACTCGATCTGGCGGGCGACGGCCGTGCGGGCGGCCTCGGCCAGCAGCGTGGTCGGCAGGCTCTTGAGCAAGAGCCGGGGCATCAGGTACTCGAACATCGTCCCGCCCCAGGAGATCAGGCCGATTTTGCCCGCCGCCTTGATGTACGGCCGGCCGAGCTGGAACCAGTGCTTGCGCGGGGCGTCGCCGCGCGCGACCGTCAGGTAGCTCGTCAACGCCGACTCCGACGCCAGCAGGTCGTAGCACGCGCCGTCGAGCCTCCCCTGCGCCAGGTTGCAGCCGATCGCATAAAGGTTCCGCTCGGTCTTGTACAGCGGCCCGAACTCCATCGCCCGGCCCATCGCGTCGGCCCGGTCAGCCAGGCTCTTGAGGCGTGGCGACAGGTCGCCCGCGTCCAGATCGGCCCGGTGCGTCTGGATCTGCGCCAGCAACCGGCGCGACCAAAGCTGCGCGGAATCAGCCTTCGACGCGACCGATTCGACGAGCCGCGCCGCCTCGTTCTCCAGCCGTTCGAGCCGGCTTCGCCACGCGGGAAGGTCGTCGCCGGGCTCGACAAGGATCAGCTTGAACCGTGTTCCGGCAACGCCCCCCTCGATCGCCAGTCTCAGTGCATCGGCCAGGCCCGCCGTGACGGCCGGCGAAAACGTCGGCGCGTTGAGCTTCTCAAGCAGCCCTTGCCGCAGCGCCACGAGGCAGCCGAGCATGTTGCCGCTGTCGACGGTCGAGATATAGGCAGGAGGCAACGGTTCCAACGTCTGGGTGTCGTACCAGTTGTAGAAGTGTCCCCAGTGGGTTTCGAGCCGGTCGAGCGTGTCGAAAGTCCTCTCCAGGCGCCCGACCATCGCCCCGAGGGAGAGATAGCCGAGGTCGTGCGCGGTGAGGGTCGAGGCCAACAGCAGCCCCATGTTGGTCGGCGAGGTTCGGTGGGCGATCCGGCCGTCGGGGTATTCCTGGAAGTTGTCGGGCGGAAGCCAGTTGTCGTCGTCGCCGACGAACGTCTCGAAGTACCCCCACGTCTTCCGGGTCAGCCGTCGAAGCGCCAAGCGGTCGGCCTCGGTCAGCAGCGATTGGGTCGTCGGCAGCGGCCGGCTGATCCACCACGCGACGACCGGCGACAGCAACCAGGCCGCGAGGATCGGGCCGGCGACCCAGAGGGACGACGGACGAACCCATCCAACCGCGACCAGGATCAACGCCGCGATGACCGACGACTGCCACATCGTCTTCGCGAAGTCGCGAAGCTCGCCGCCGAGCCGCTGCTCGGCCGACGCCGCCGTCTCCCATTCGAGCATCCGTTTGCCGCTCACGAACTGCCGGTACAGCGTCCGCGCGATCGCGTCGCCCGCCAGCCGGGCCTGATCGGGCAGGAGGACGAGCGACAGGAGCGCCTGGCCTCCCAGCGACGGCAGGCTGTCACGCCACGCCTTGAACGGCGCCAGCGATCCGCTCCGGATCGCCCCCATCGTCACGGCCGTCGACCACTTGACCAGCGGCAGACCCACCACCGCCAGGGCGAGGACCGTCCAGAGCCACGCCGGGCCCGGCGCGATCATCCAGCCCAACGCCAACATCGTCACGAGCGCGAGTGGGACCAGGCTGCGACGGAGGTTGTCGAACAACTTCCATCTTTCGAGCGTCGGCAGCGGGTTCGGCCGGCTCCCTGTCGGCATCGGCACACGCGGAGCCAACCACGGCAGCAGTTGCCAGTCGCCCCGAATCCAGCGATGCTCGCGCCGGGCGTAGGCGTGGTATCGCGCGGGGAAGTCGTCGAACACCTCGGTGTCGCTGAGCAAGCCGCAGCGGACGTAGTTGCCCTCGATCAGATCGTGGCTCAAGATCCGGTTTTCCGGGAAGATCGACCCCGTCGCCTCCTCGAAGGCGTCGACGTCGTAGACCCCCTTGCCCGTGAAACTGCCGACGTCGAACAGGTCCATGTAGGCGTCGGACGCCGCCGTCGAGTACGGGTCGATACCGCCCGACGAGGCCAGGAGCGCCGCGAACCGCGAGTGCGTGGCCGCCGTCAGGTGGAAGCTGACCCGGGGCTGGAGTACGCCGTAGCCCTCGACCACCCGGCCGCTGGCGCGGTCGAATCGCGGCTGGTTGAGCGGGTGCGCAATCGTGCCGACGAGCCTTCCCGCCGTGTCGCGCGGCATCTGGGTGTCGGAATCGAGCGTGATCACGAACCGGAATCGAGGCAAGGTCGACGGATCAACGCTGAAGACGTTGTAACTACCGCTCACATCTCCGCGCAACAGCTTGTTGAATTCCGAAAGCTTGCCGCGCTTCCGCTCCCAGCCCATCCAGACCCCTTGCGACGGGTTCCAGAGCCGCCGCCGATGGAACAGGTAGAAGACGTCGGGCTCGCCGGCCGCCGCGTACCGCGCATTGAGCGTCCGAACGCGGGCGAGCGCGTCGTCGATCAACTTCTGATCGTCGGGCATGTGCTCCTGGGGAGCGTCGGCGAAGTCGGTCAGCAGTGCGAACCGGAGGTTCGGGTCGGGGTTCGACAGGTAGTGGATTTCGAGCCGTTCCAAAAGCGCCGGCGCGTTGTTCAGCTTCGCGAGCATCGTCGGGATGACCACGAACGTCCGAAACTCGTCGGGAACGCCGTCCTTGAACTCCAGCTTGGCCAGCACCTTGGGGGGCAAGAGGATCGTCAGAAAATGGTTGATCAGGCCGACGGCCAACTCACTGACGACGATCAGGACGGCCAGGCCGAGCAGACCGAGTAGGAAGTCAAAGCGCGAGGGACTCCCCGCAAGGATGAAGACGGCGGTCGAGATCGCGGCCATCACCAAAAAGATCGCGCCGAAGTAGACGAATCGAGGGTGCGCGTGGACCCAGTTCAGCACGCGATCGCGGACCGGCGTCTTGTAGTGGAAGGCGGTGCCGAGGTCGTGGGCGCCCTTGTCGACGAGGTAGTAGGCGACGTTGCCGCGCCGGGGGTTGTGTTCGCCGGCCTCGGCGGCCATCGCCACGGCGCGGCGGGCGACGGCCAGCTCGTCGGCGTGGGACCCGCGCGCGATCCGCTCGACGGCCTTGCGGCAGCGGTCGGACGTGGGAAAGTCTTGATGCGGATAAATGCCCGATGGGTCGTCGCGGAGGATCGCCTGGACGAGGCTGTGCTCCTCGAAATACGCGTTCCAATCGACGGCCGAGAGCAGCCGCAGGCTGATGACGCAGTTGCCGACCGTCACCTGGTTCGCGGCCTGGCGGTGGTGCTCGCGGTCGACGATGTTGTCGGCCTCGTCCCCGTTCGCCTCGATCGCGGCCTTCAGCTTTTGCAGCACGCCGGCCGCGGCAGGGCCGTGGTCGCGCAGCACCTGGATCAGCCGCGCGACGAACGGGCCGCTGAGCCTGCCGAACGACGGCGGGGCGGTCTTGCCGCCGGTTCGGTGCGAGGCGTCGAGGGGCGCGGCGTGGGCCAGCCAGGCGTCGGCCCGATGCCGCTCCTCCCACGACCAGACCATCTGGTCGGCCAGCCGCCGGAGGTTTTCGAGCAGTACCAGCCGGAGCATCGTCGGCAACGCCCAGAGTTCGCCGATCGTCAGCGCGGCCTTGTCCTGGAACGCGGCCACGAACCGATTGATCCGCGCCTCGTCGAGTTCGCTGTCGGTGTGGGCGGCCAGGGCGACCGAGATCGCATAAACGCGCGGGTAGCCCTTGAGCGCCGGCCCGTCGAGCTTGGGCAGGACGACGTCATAGCCGTGCGGCATGTCCTGACGGACTTCCTTGAGAACGTCGTCGACGATGTGGAAGTTGTCGAGCAGCCACTCGACGTCGATCCCACGGATGTGCTCGCCGCCGGCCGTGATCAAGCCGTGGACGCGTCGGAGAACCTTGGCGTTGTCGGCGAACCGCTTCAAGAGCGGGCTGGCCGCGCGCTTCGCCGGCGCCAGCGTGCAAGCCGTCGCCAGCCTCCGCGCCTGCCGTTCGAGCCGATCGAGCCCGAGCAGCTCGCCCCGGATCGGTCCCTCGCGGTTCGGGTCCAGCCGCTCGACGAGCGCCCGCTCCGTGTCGTCGGCCGACTCCGAGGGCGCCTCAATAAACGATGAACTCATGCTGCCTCGTCTCACCAGCCCGGCGCGCGCTCGGGATTGCTTCGCAACCGTTCCGCTCGATGCGCAACGCCACACGGACGATCTTACCAAAAACTCGACGCGAGATGAGCGGGCGACGGCGCGGCCGGGCGAGATCGCACGAACGAAAGAACAAGACGGGGTTGCACGATTGTCCGAAGTCATCTAGGCTGCATCGAAACATCTCTTCTCGTGTCGGCGTCGACTGGCTCGTGACGACTTCCTTCCCTGCGTTCAGCAGCTCCACGACGCGCCCGCACAATCCAGTGCGCCTGCGCCGGAACCTCTTCCCATAGGGAGTTGCATGATGACGATCGCCTGGCTGCGCCATCGCGGGGGTGGGGTGCTTCGAAGGTGTCGCCGTGGCGGGAGGCGACTCTCGGCGCTGGTGACGGGCCGTCGGGCAGCCGGTCGTCGCCACGAGGCCGTCGTCGTCGTCGGCCCGGGTCCCGCCGCGAATCTCGAGCGCATGGAGCAGGCCGCCGCGCTGTATCGCGAGATGATGGGTCGCGAACCGCGCGCCGGGGAGATCGGCGCCTGGGCGGTTCAGTTCCACGACCGGGATCAGACTCAGGCGCTCGACGCGCTCGGCGATTCGCTGCGCGGCGGTCTGGAGTACGAGCGCCTCGTCGGACCGGTCGTCGCGGAGATCAAGACGATCTATTCCCGGTATTACCTCCGCGAGCCGACCCGACACGAGGTCGCCTCGCACCTGGGACGGTTCCGCGCTGAACTTCCGGCCGACGACGACGTCCTCTCGATCATCCGCGCCGGCTCGATTCGCAAGCGCCTGGGGATTCGTCCGCTCCACCTGGAAATGGACGTCATCAACCAGTGCAACCTCCGTTGCGTCATGTGTCATTTCAGCCTGGAATCGGTGTACAAGCAGAAGCGGGTGGACCTCTCGATCGAGGACTTCACCAAGATCGCCGAGGAACTCTTCCCTCTGTGCAAGCACGTTTCGCTCTCGTTCAACACCGAGCCGCTGCTCCACCGCAGGCTCGGCGAAGTCCTCGACATCGCCGGCTCGTATAACGTCCCGGGCCTTTACATGATCACCAATGCGATGCTGTTGAAGCCGGCGGTCGTCGAACGGCTGTCGCGGAACAAGGTGAGCCTGTGCGTCTCCGTCGACGCGGCCGTCAAAGAAACGTACGAGCGCATCCGGGCGGGTGGACGGTTTGAAACGCTGCTCGCCAACATCCGGGCGATCCAGGGCGTCCGCGACCAGGTCGGATCGACCTACCCCCACCTCCACCTGAACTTCGTGCTGATGCGGTCGAACATCACGGAGCTTCCCGACTTCGTCCGGCTGGCGAACGATCTCCAGGTCAAATCGGTGGGAGGCGTGCACCTGGTCCCGTTCGAGGGGACCGACACGCGTCTGGAATCGCTCGAAGGGCACAAGGAACTCTGCAACCGGATGCTCGACGAGGCCCGGGCGATCGGCAAGGAATACGGGATCAACACGTACTTCCCCGCGAATTTCGACCTGGAATCGACCGACCGCGCGCCAACCCGGAACGACAGCCTGCCGGCGCTGCCGGTGGGCGTGGGTGAGGGCGAGAATCGCGTGTCGCGGTGCCAGTTCCCCTGGCACTGGGTCGGCGTCCTCCCCAACGGCGACGTGCGCCCCTGCGGCTGGTGGTACGGCGAGCAGCCGATGGGCAACATCCGATCGCAAACGTTCGAGGAAATCTGGAATTCCGAACGCTACGAGGAACTGCGGTCGGAGCACCGCGACGGCCGGCTCCGCGCCGCCTGCCTGACCTGCCCCGCCGCCGGCCTGGGAAGCGTGAACAGCCCCGACGCCTTCCGCACCAAGCGCCATTTCTTGAGCAAGCCATGAGCGAAGCGAAGGACGAAACCCGAGCCGGTCGGCCGGCGTCCGTCCTTCGCGATGCAAACGCTCGTCAGACCGCGGCCCGGCGGCGACGGGCGAAGATCAGGCCGAAGGCGGTAGCCACGCCGGCCAGCGCCAGCGAGGACGGCTCGGGGACCGCGCCGACGGCGAACCCCGCGACCCGGTTCAGATCCAGCTCCGGCACGCCGGTGATCCGGACGGCGTTGATCGACGCATTCGCGGCGATCCCGAAGCTGCTCAGGTCGATCGACGTCACGAACAAGTTGGCGCTGCCGCCAATGCCGCCGTTGTAGAAATACGAGCTCGCCACCCCCGTGTCGACGGCGAGCCCCGGCCCGAAATCTTGATCCGCGCTGAACGTCGCGCCGCCGTCGGTCGAGACCGCCAGCGTGATCGTGTCGCCGACGCTGAACTGCGACGTGACGACGCCGAGGTCGTACCCCGCGCCGTTCTGGATCGCCGTGTTATAGAGGATCGTATAGACCGGATTACTCAAGTTCCCGATGTTCCCGATGCCGGTCTCGAAGTTGGCGCCCGTCAGATAACCCGACGCCCCGGGATCGACGTTCGTCGTGTTCAGCCAGTTGGAGCCGGCGAACGTCCCTCCGTCGGACTGGATAAGGCTGTCGCCGAACTGCAACGAGTTAAAGTCGAACGAGCCGAGCACGACGTCCGCCGAAGCGCCGGTCGTGACCGCAAGCCCCATAAACGCCGCCACGGAAGCGACCCGAAGCCGAAGACGAAATCCGCCCAATTCACTCTCCTGAAAATTTCAGATTCAACCGCTTTACTCAACCTCATCGCGACACAACCCGGCGATTTACGCAGTTTTTTATCGCAAGAGGCACACCCACTCGATCTGCCGCGGGAACATCATGGTTTGATTACGTTCATCACACAAGCGAGACCTCTTCTTCACAGTCTCTTTTTCACATCATTTAACGTCCTTAATCTTATGCCGGCGTCTCCTCCCGTCCGGGCGCGGGCCTGAAACGCGAGGTTCCGGCGGAAAGTTCAATCCATCGGCCTCGCCCACGGCATTACTCTCTATAGAGGGAAGGGGACGAGCGCGGGCCGGATGGAGGGCGGAGGCGTGGCGAGCCGATCGAACGGGGCGATGTTGCGGCAGCTCGGGACGCTTTTCAATCTGGGGGCGATCGGCGAGCAAACCGACGGCCAGCTTCTGGAGCGGTTCGCGACCCGAGGCGGCGAGGAGGGCGAGCTGGCCTTCGCGGCTCTGGTCGAACGCCACGGGCCGATGGTCTGGCGCGTCTGCCGGTCGACCCTCCGCGATCCGAACGACGCCCAGGACGCCTTTCAGGCGGCGTTCCTCGTGCTGGTTCAAAAAGCGCGGTCGCTCTGGGTCCGCGACTCGCTCGGCCCCTGGCTCCATCGCGTGGCGCACCGCGTCGCCGCGCGGGCCCGCCGCGACGCGGCCCGGCGGCTCGAACACGAGCGGAAAACGGCCGAGGCCCGGCCGGCCGCGACTTCGGACGATCACGGCGACGACGACCTCGCGGCGATGCTCCACGACGAGATCGAACGCCTCCCCGCGCGGTGCCGCGAGCCGTTGATCCTCTGCGACGTCCAGGGCCTGACCCACCAGGACGCCGCCCGGCGGCTCGGCTGGCCGCTCGGCACGGTCAAGACCCGGCTCGCCCGGGCCCGCGAGCTGCTCCGCGGCCGGCTCGCGCGCCGCAACGGACTCCCCTCCGGCCTGCTGATCGCCGCCCCCCGGCTCGCCTCGGCCTTCCGGAACGAGCCGAACGCGCCCGCCGCGCTCCTGGTCGAATCCACGGTTCGGGCCGCAACCGCCGTCGCGACGGGCGAGGCGGTCGCGCTCAAAGTGATCTCGGCGCCCGTCGCCGCTCTGTTCAAGGAGGTGCTCTACGCCATGTTCCTCACCAAGCTCAAAATCGCCTCGGCCATCGTGCTCACCGCCGTCACCGCCGCCGGAGTCGCCGGCGCGGTCGCCCAGTCGGGCGGCGACGAAAAACGCGGCCCCAGCCTGGAGGCGAATCAGCCGCCCCGGGCGACCGCGCCTGCTTCCCGTACGTCCGACACGCCGGATTTCGTCTCGAAGTCGCGCGCGATGATCCTCAAACGGCTCGAAGAGGAAGCCGACGAAGCCTTGTCTAGGTTCAAACGCACCACCAGCAAGGCTCACGCGGCTCGAAAGGACTCGACGAACGAAGGACCGGTCGTGAATCAGGCGAGGAAGGAGTTCCTCGACCTCCAGACTCAGCTCGACAAGATCGACCGGATTCTCTTCGACGTGATCGAGACCCACCAGACCCTGTTCGACTTCTCCGCCGCGCCGCTCAGTGACGCCGCCGATCGAGGTTTCGCCGAGATGCAGGGCATCATCGACCGAGCGGAAGGTGATGCCGAGGTCGGCGCGAGGAAACCGGCCAACTCCGTCGACCCGATGTTCGCTCCCGCGGAGATCCTCCGCGCCAAGAAGCGGGTCGCGTGGGCGCAGATGATGTTCGAGAAAGGATACGTCTCGAAATCCCAGCTCGACGCGGAGATCTCGAGCTTCGAGCGAGCCCTCGCGCAAGCCCAGACCCTCAAGGAACAGAATCTCAAATCAATCGAACGACGGCGGGACGACGCGGCCGTCAAGCCTTGAAGTCGGCGAGGCCTGCATTTGCGTTGCAGAAATCCATCAAGACACGCTGTCGCGAGCATACCTTCTCCCCTTGCGAGAGAAGGCGGCCGAAGGCCGGAGAAGGGGTGGGCGTCATCGGGATTCGTCGAACGCCAGGGCGATTGAAGACCCCTCATCCGCCCCTTCGGGGCACCTTCTCCCCGCTGGCGGGGAGAAGGGAATTCGGCCTCGGCCTGTGTGCAACCCAATAGCAAACCGCGCGAGGCATCCGGGGCGGCTCACCGCGTGGTGTAGCCGCCGTTGGCGAAGATCGTTTGGCCGGTGATCCACCAACCTTCGGTGATCAGGAAGAGGACGATCGGTACGATGTCCTCAATATCGGTTAGGCCGGTCTTGGTGAACTTGCTGAGTGCGGCGGCCGTCTGATTGTAGGCCGCCGACTCCTTGGTCTCCTGGCCGTAGAAGAACGGAGTTTCCATCGGCCCCGGACCGAGCGCCGTCACCGAGATCCCGCGACCGCCGAACTCCTTCGACGCGGCTCGGGTGAAATGCTCGATCGGCGCCTTGCTGCCGGGATAGATCGAATACGAATCGGTGTAGGCCGCGAGCAGCGACGTGACGATCGTGCAGATGGCGCCACCGTCGTTGAGCCGTTTGCCCGCCTCCTGGATGAAGAAGAAGGCGGCCTTCGCGTTGACGGCGAAGCTACGGTCGAACTCGTCCTCGGTGACGTCGACGATCGGCTTCTTGATCACCAGACCCGTCGTGTTGACGGCGAAGTCGACGCCGCCGAACGCTTCGACCGCCTCTTCGAACAGCCCTGCGACGTTGGCCGGCTTCGTGAGGTCCCCCTGGACGGCGGCCGCCTCGCCCCCCGCGTTCTTGATGGTCGCCAGGGTCTTCTCGGCGTCCCCCTTCGTCGCGTCGCCGTGGTAGTGGACCACCACCTTCGCGCCCCGCTCCGCGAGCCGGACGCTCAGCAGCCCGCCCAGGTTCTTCGCTCCGCCGCCGACGACGGCCACTTTGTTCTTCAGTTCATGTCGGCTCATGTCTTTGTTCATTCCTTGGGTGATGATATCGCTTTCGAAGCATCAGGCGCCTGGAACAGCGGCAGCGATTTGACCACGCTCTGGTAGACGCCCCATCCCAGCGGGATCAGCACGAGGAGCCAGGAAGCCGCGATCAACAGCGCCGAGGACTTCATCCGGGGGCGATCCATGGATTCTTTCCGGCTCGGGTCTGGGAGGACGATCAAGTCTCGACTCGGTGATGGAACCGCTCGTCCACGGGGCGGACGAGGAGGTTGCAGACCAACCCGAGCAACAGGAGGCCGGACATCAGGTACATCGTCGCGTTGTACGCTTCGGCCCTGGGGACGCCGTGCGCGATCCGGTAGGTCGAGACGTAGTTGACCAACTGCGGGCCGAGGACCGCGGCCATCGACCACGCGGTGATCAGGCGGCCGTGGATCGCGCCGAGGTGCATGGCGCCGAACAGGTCGCGGAGGTAGGCGGGGATCGTGGCGAAGCCGCCGCCGTACATCGAGATGATCAGGGTCGTGAGCACGACGAACAGGCCCACGCTGTGATACTTCTGGGCCATGGGGACGAGCGCATAGAGGACGGCCCCGAGCAGGAAGAAGACGCCGTAGACGGCCTTGCGGCCCGTCAGGTCGGAGGTCGTCGACCAGAGGAACCGGCCGGCCATGTTGAACAGGCTGAGCAACCCCGCGAAACCGCCGCCGACCGCCGCGGGGACGCCGAACATGTCCTGACACATCAGCGACGCCTGGCCGAGCACGCCGATACCGGCCGTCACATTCAGGCAGAGCACCCCCCAAAGCAGCCAGAACTGCGGCGTCTTCCAGGCGAGATCGACGGAGACGTCCGCGTGCGTGACCAGCTTCTTCGGCTTCACGGCGGGGACGAACCCCTCCGGCCGCCACCCCGGCGCGGGCACGCGGAAGGTGTACGCCCCGAACATCATGAAGACGAAGTAGACGCCTCCCATCACCACGAACGCCTCCTCCACCCCGACCGAGGAGGACGACTTGAAGTAGCCCATCAGCTCGACGCCGAGCGGAGCGCCGATCAGGGCGCCGCCGCCGAACCCCATGATCGCCAGGCCCGTCGCCATGCCCGGCCGGTCGGGGAACCACTTGACGAGGCTCGACACCGGCGCGATGTAGCCGAGCCCCAGCCCGATCCCGCCGACGACGCCGTAGCCGAGATAGAGGAGCCGGATGTCGTGGTGGGCGACGCCCAGGCCGGACAGCCACAGGCCCGAACAGAAGCAACAGGCGCTGGCGTAGATCGCCTTCCTCGGGCCGACGCGCTCGACCCACCGACCGAAGATCGCGGCGGAGAGCCCGAGCATGATCAGGGCGATTGAATAAATCCAACCGACCTGGGGGATGGTCCAGTCCCGCCCCTCGATCGAGTGGTCGACGCCCACGATCCGGGTCAGCGGCCCGTTGAAGACGCTGAAGCCGTAAATCTCGCCGATGCAAAGGTGGACGGCCAGCGCGGCGGGAGGGATCAGCCAGCGGTTGAAACCGGGCGGGGCGATCGTGCGCTCACGATCGAGCAAACGGTGAAGAGACATGAGCAATCGTCCGACTCGTGAATAACCGGCCCATCCCGGCCTCGGTCGCAGTCGCAGTCGCAGTCGCGGCTTTACGGCGACACATTAGACCATTTGCAAAGCCGACTCGGGAAGTGAACTCCTCTCGTGAATCGCGCCGCCGTGAACGACGTCTACCCCGGAGAAGGCCGCCCAGGTGAACACCGAGTCGAGCGTCAGGAGCCGCGCGGCGATCTCGTCCGGCGGGCGGATCGCCTGTCCCAGGTCGGGATCGGGCAACGATTTCGCCGGTCGGAAGCCGACCGCTTCAAGTTCCGCGAAGACCTTCGCCCTCAACGCTTCCGCCGTCATCCGCACACCTCCGAATCGGCCGCCGACCATGGAACGGGTCCCCCGGACGCCGCCATGATAACCGCCCGAGCCCGGCGGCGAAACGAGCGGATCCGGCCCCGCGGCAGACAGTTGCGAGCATGCGTTCGCTGGCCGTGGGACCGACTCCGGATTGTAGACGGGGCCTGTCGCTGGGCGTGAGACCGGGCTAACAGAGGCGGGCTACAATAACCATCCCATCACCCCGAAACCCATCTTGAGCTTGTCGAGATTTTCGACGGAAAGCGATCTCGTCGGCGTCGGAATTGCTAATTCATCAGCCAGACCCCGCCGGAAATCAGTTCCAGCGGGGATAGTTCGATAAACATCCCTGAATCGAATCGAGGAATACCATGGCTGATACACGCAATCCGCAAAAAAGCGTCGACGTCCCTCCCCGTGGCGATCGGAATCCCGATCCGATCACGAATGCGCCTGGTTCCCACCCCGTGGAAACCGGCATCGGCGCGGCCATCGCGGGAGCGGCCAGCGGCATGGCCGTCGGCGCCGTCACCGGGCCGGTCGGCGCTGCGATCGGAGCCGCGGTCGGTGCGGTCGCGGGCGGATACGCCGGCAAGGGCGTCGGCGAACTCATCGACCCCACGACCGAGGACAACTGGCTGCGCGACAACTACAAGACTCGCCCGTACGTCCGCCAGGGCGACACGTTCGAGACGCATCTTCCCGCCTACCGTTATGGGGCGGAAGCCGAGCACAGGTACGGCGAAACCAAATTCGACGACGTCGAAACGGACCTGAAGCGCGATTGGGCGAACGTGAAGGACCGCGGCGAACTGGAATGGGAACGCGCTCGCGGGGCGGTCAAGGACGCCTACGATCGCAGTTGTCATATCCGCAAGCAGAAGAACGCCGGCACCTGGAAGCCGTGAGTTCGACGCGAATTCAAGATCATCCAATAATGCAATGGCCGCCTCGTTGGGCATCTCCCGGCGAGGCGGCTTTTTGTTTTGAGGGTTCGCCTGGGCCCGTTCCGACCCCTCGATCGTTCGTCCCGACCCTATCGGTGATGATTGGACTCAGCGACGCAACACACCGTTCCTCGCGAGATTCCCGGCCATGCGACATCCAAGATCCCGGTTCAGTATGCGCACGATGCTGCTCATTACTGCGATCTTCGCGCTCGGCCTCTTCGTTGTGGAGGAGTTCTGGGACGGGATTCCCCCTCGATTCGTCGTACGGGGCATTCCGGCGCGCATCAACCGACTTCGGCGGGGCATGACCTGGGAACAGACTCGTGACATCCTCGGTCTGGAGCGGTCCTGGCTCAGAGGGGGCACAAACGCCTCGCTCAGAGATTCCGAAGGGAACGGGCATTACATGTACCAGACCTACAATGTGCGATCGCCGAGGATCGTCATGGAAATGGCCAGCGAGGGGGGGAGCCCCTCCTCAGCCCACGGGCTTCTCCATGTCCAAGGCGCTGATCCATCTGAGCTTCGACACGAAGGGGCAGACGAATTGGGAACCGGATAAGAACTCTCGACTCCGCAGCGCCTCTTTCTCCAGCGACCGCACCACCGTCGCTGAGATGCCGGGCCAGCGGTGAGCGGAAAGAAAAGCCGTTCTCGAACTTCGATCTCTCGATCAAGTCTCGTTTTAACAATCACGACCGCGATCTCGTCGTAAACTTATCCTGCGGGACTCTCGCAATCGTCCAGCGTCTTTGGCAATCCGCCTGTTCGATGAGAAGCGAGAGTGGCCCTTCGGCGATGCGCAGCCGCGTCGCAAGAAACGCGCGAACGAACCCAATTCGCGGGGCCGTCGACGGGCTGGTCGGTCGGTCGGTCGACGGCCGGGACAAGGCGGCGGACGGACCCAAATCGCGCGATTTCCGCGCGATCGAAGCCAATTTCGATCTTGCGACTAAGTCTCATAGAACACAGGGTTTAGAACACGCCCCCGGCGATCGGAGCGCGGCGAACGAACCCAATCGCGGCGACTCGATCGGAAGGGCCGCGATGAGGCCTGGGGGCCGTCGGTAGGCGTTGCGGGGCGGGGAGACCGCCAGGCTTTCGGCGCGAACGAACCCAACGGCGGCGGGGGCGGTCGGCGATGGTTGACTTGCGGGGCGCGGGTCGCATACAAGGTTAACTGGCGCTTGCGGTCAATCGACCTGTCACACCAGGACGCTTCCCCATGAAACGATCACGGTCGGCTCGAATTCCGGATGGGCTCGTTGTCGGAATCATGACGATTTTGATCGGCTGGCAGTCGACTTGGGGGGCGGACGGTCCTGTCAAGGCGCGGAACCTCAAGGTGCCGGAGGGGTTCACGATCGAGCGGATCGCCGGCCCGCCGCTGGTCGACCGGCCGATCACGGCGGCCTTCGATGAGGAGGGCCGGCTGTACGTCGCCGACTCGTCGGGCTCGAACGACAAGGTCGAGAAGCAACTGGCCGAGAAGCCCCACCGGATCGTCCGGCTTGAGGACAAGGACGGCGACGGCCGGTACGAGAGCCAGACGGTTTTCGCCGACAAGATGATGTTCCCCGAGGGGACGATGTGGCTCGACGGCTCGCTGTACGTCGCGGCCCCGCCGAGCATCTGGAAGCTGACCGACACCAACGGCGACGGCGTGGCCGACGACCGGGTCGAGTGGTTCCAGGGCAAGACCCTCACCGGCTGCGCCAACGACCTGCACGGCCCCTACGCCGGCCCCGACGGCTGGGTCTACTGGTGCAAGGGGGCGTTCGCCGAGCAGACCTACGAGCGGCCCGGCAAGAGCCCGTTCGTCACCAAGGCGGCGCACATCTTCCGGTCGCGGCCCGACGGCTCGGGGATCGAGCCGGTGATGACCGGCGGCATGGACAACCCGGTCGACGTCGCGTTCACCCCCGGCGGCGAGCGGATCTTCAGCACCACGTTCTTCCACCAGCCCGGCGGCGGCCTTCGCGACGGCCTCGCCCACGCGATCTACGGCGGCCTCTACGGCAAGACCAACCGCGTGCTCGACGCCCCCTCGCACAAGTGGACCAGCCCGAACCTGATGCCCGTCCTGTTGCACATGGGCCCCGCCGCCCCCTGCGGCCTGACCCGGTACGAGTCGGACGCCCTCGGCGCCGAGTACCGCGACAACCTTTTCGCCTGCTACTTCAACCTCCACAAGGTCGGCCGCCACGTCCTCAAGCCCAAGGGGGCGACGTTCGAGACCAAGGATGAAGACTTCATCACCAGTCCCGACCTCGACTTCCACCCGACCGACGTGATCGAGGACGCCGACGGCAGCCTGATCGTGGTCGACACCGGCGGCTGGTACAAGCTCTGCTGCCCGTCGTCGCAGCTCTCCAAGCCCGATGTCCTCGGCGGCGTCTACCGCGTCCGCCGCAAGGACGCAAAACCCGTCGCCGACCCGCGTGGCCTGGCGATCGACTGGAAGACCCGGACGCCCGCCGACCTTGTCGCCCTGCTCGGCGACCCCCGCCCCGCCGTCGCCCGCCGCGCCGTCGCCGCCCTGGCCCGCGCCGGCGACGACGCCCGCCCCGCGCTCGTGATCGCCATGCAGAACCGCTCGATTCAAGCCCGCCTCAACGTCGTCTGGACGCTCGCTCGGATCGACGACGAAGGCGCCCGCGTGCTAGGCCGGCTCGCTCTGGTCGACCCCGAAGAGACCGTCCGCCAGGCCGCCGCCCACGTCGCCAGCCTGACCCGCGACGCGGGCGCGGTTTCCGCACTGACGGCCTTGCTCAAAGGCGACTCGACCGCCAACCGCCGGGTCGCGGCCGAGGCCCTGGGGCGGATCGGCGACAGGACGGTCGTACCGATCCTGCTCGACGCGATTCATGAGTCGAGTGATCCTATCTTGACGCACTCGCTCACCTATGCGTTGATCGATATCGCCGATCCGAAAGGGACGGCCGAGGGGCTGAAGTCGCCGAACGTCGCCGTCAAGAAGGCGGCCCTGACGGCGATCGATCAGATGGACGGCGGCGGCCTCGACCCCAAGCTGGCCGTCGCGCTCTTGACCGACGCGAACCCGGATCTGAAGGAGACGGCCTCGTGGATCGTCGGCCGCCATCCCGAGTGGGCCGAGACCGTCGCCGGCTTCTTCCAGGGCCAGTTGAAGAGCGGCGATCTAAGCGAGGCCGACCGGGCCGCCCTGGAGCGCCAGCTCGCCCGGTTCGGCGGGACGCCGGCCGTCCAGAAGCTGTTGACCGAGACGCTGCTCGCCCACGGGACCGAGGTCGGCAACGGGGGGAAGCGCATCGCCCTGAAGGCCGTCGCCCAGTCCGGCTTGAAGGACGCGCCGGCTGCTTGGATTTCGGCCCTGGCCGCGATCCTGGCCGGCCCCGACGCCGACCTCGCCCGTCAGGCGGTTTCGACCGCCCGGGCCCTGGCCGTCCCCGCCGACAAGGGCGCCGCGCTGACGGCCCCGCTCCTGGCGATCGCCGGCCGCGAGTCGGCCCCCGCCGACGCCCGGCTCGAAGCCCTCGCAGCCGTCCCCGGCGGCCTGCCTAAGATCGATCCCCCGGCCTTCGCCTTCCTGCTCGGCCGGCTCGACCCGGCGAATTCGGTCGCGACCCGGGTGCTCGCGGCCGAAGTCATCACGATGGCAAAGCTTGATGCGTCCCAACTCGGCGCGCTGGCCGAGTCGCTCCGGAAGGCCGGGCCGCTCGAAGTCGACCGCCTGCTCGCGGCCTTCGACGCCGCGACCGACGACGCCCTGGGGGTCCGGCTGGTGAAGACGCTGGGCGAGTCGTCGGCGATCGGCAGCCTGCGGATCGACGCGCTCAAGCTGCACCTCGCCAAGTTCGGCCCCGAGACCAGGAAGGCCGCCGAGGGGCTTTACGCCCGGCTCAACGCCGACGCCGCCAAGCAGAACGCCCGCGTCGACGCCTTGCTCGCCAAGGTCGCCGAGGGGGACGTCCGGCGGGGCCAGCTCGTGTTCCACGGCGAGAAGGCCGCCTGCTTCACCTGCCACGCCATCGGCTATCGAGGCGGCGACGTCGGCCCCGACCTCACCAAGGTCGGCGGCGTCCGCTCCGAACGCGACCTCCTCGAAGCCATCGTCTACCCGAGCGCCAGCCTGATCCGCAGCTTCGAGCCGGTCGTCCTCGCCACCACCGACGGCAAAGTGATCAACGGCCTCTTGCGCAACGAAACGTCCGACGAGCTGGTCCTGATCACCGGCGCCAACCAGCAAACCCGCGTCGCCCGCGCCGACGTCGAGGAAATCCGCCCCAGCACCGTCTCCATCATGCCCGCCGGATTGGATCAACAGTTAACGACCCAGGAACTCGTCGATCTGGTCGCGTTCCTCAAGGCCTGCAAGTAAGCGAGATCTCCGCTATGTCCCTGAAGCTCGCCGCGTTTCCGAAGTGTTACATCGATCAGATTGCGGGCGACCGGTCGATGTCGGTGTTCGACTGGATCGAGATGGCCAAGTCGCTCGACGCCGACGGGCTGGAGATGTACGACGGGTTCTTCACAAGCCTGGACGACTCCTACATCGACCGCGTGGGCGAGGCGATCGCCGGGGCGGGCTTCGCGATGCCGATGCTCTGCTGCTCGCCCGACTTCACCAACCCCGACGCCGACGGCCGGAAGCGGGCCGTCGACCGCCAGGTCGAGCGGATCGCGGTCACGCGCCGGCTCGGGGGGGCGCGGGCCGTCTGCCGGGTCCTCTCCGGCCAGCGCTATCCCGAGGTCGGCCGCGAGCAAGGGATCGCCTGGGTCGTCGAGTGCATCGAAGCGGTCCTCCCCGTCGCCCGCGAGCACGACATCGTCCTGGGCATCGAAAACCACTACAAGGACGGCTTCTGGAAGTACCCCGAGTTCGCCCAGAAGAAGGACGTCTTCCTGGAGCTGCTGGCCGCCGTGGCCGACCGCGACCACTTCGGCGTGCAGTACGACCCGTCGAACGCGATCGTGGCCGGCGACGACCCGATCGAGCTGCTCCGCGAGGTGGCCGACCGGGTCGTGAGCATGCACGCCAGCGACCGGTATCTGGCCGAGGGGGCGACGCTCGAAGGGCTCCGCCAGACCGACGGCACACTCGGCTATTCGGCCGACCTGCGGCACGGCGTGACCGGCAAGGGGTTGAACGACTACGACGCGATCTTCGGCATCCTCGCCGACAACGAATACCGAGGCTGGGTCAGCATCGAGGACGGCATGAACGGCCTGGACGAGATGGCCGAGTCGCTCGCCTTCCTCCGCGCGATCACCGCCAAGTACTTCCCGGGAGGCGACCGATAAGCCGCGCGGCTCAGGGGTCCGGGTTCGCGGCCCGGACGATCGCGAGCAGGGCGTCGATGTCGACGGGCTTGACCAGGTGGTGGGCGCAGCCGGCGGCCCGGGAGCGGTGGCGGGCCTCGTCCTCGCCGTACCCCGAGACCGCTACGAGGAGCGGCGCCCCCGGGGAAGACCCGCGGATGGCCTCGGCCACCTGGTAGCCGTCCATGCCGGGCAGCCCGATGTCCAGGAGGACGACGTCGGGGCGGAACGCGCGGAACGCCTCCAGGGCCGAATTCCCGTCGTAGACGCAACGGACCTCGTGCCGCTCGGCGGCGAGCAGCGCCGCAGTCAGCTCGGCGGCGTCGCGGTTGTCGTCGACGACGAGGACGCGGACGAGGCGCCCTGGCGGCGGCTCGGGGGCCTTCGAGGGGGACGGCCGGTCGTCGGTCGTGAGCAGGGCCGGCAGGCGGACGACGAACTCGCTGCCGCGCCCCGGCCCGTCGCTAGTAGCCGACACGCGGCCGCCGTGCATCTCGGTCAGCGTCTGGACGAGGGTCAGGCCGATCCCCAGGCCGCCCCGGCTGCGATCGATGGAGACCTCGGCCTGCGTAAAGGGCTCGAAGACGCGGGGCAGCATGGCGGCGTCGATGCCGATGCCGGTGTCGCGCACCGCGATCGTCGCCTCATCCCCGTCGCGCAGGGCGGTCAGCCGGATGAGGCCGCCGGGCTCGGTGTACTTGGCGGCGTTGGCGAGCAGGTTCACGACGATCTGCTCGAGCCGGGTGGGGTCGGCGTCGAGCAGGAGCCCGGGGCCGATCGACGTCTCGAGCGAGTGGCCGCGCTCCTGCATGAGGGGGCGGACGGCCTCGACGGCGTTGCGGAGGACGTCCGAGGCGTCGAGGGAGCTGGTGCGGAGGCGGATCTTACCCTGGCTGATCCGCGAGACGTCGAGCAGGTCGTCGATCAGGCCGGCGAGGTGCGTGCACTGCCGCCGGATGACCTCGTGGCTCCACGCGCGGCTGTCGGCGTCCGAGGCCCGCAGCGCGAGCTGCACGGCGTTGCTGACGGCGGCCAGCGGGTTGCGCAGCTCGTGGGCCAGCATCGCGAGGAATTCGTCCTTGCGACGGTCGGCCTCGCGCAGCGCCTCCTCGGCCTGACGGCGCTCCGTGACGTCGTCGGCCACGAGCGAGAACTGGAGGCGTCCCGAGGGCGTGAGGCCGATGTAGCCGACTGTGACCGACAGCCAAGTCCGCCCCCCGGGCGCGTCGTGGGCGTACTCGAAGCGGGCCGGCGAGCCGGACCGCCTCGCCTCGCGGTAGTGGGCGATCCAGCCGGCGAGGACCTCGAGGAGGACGCCCTGCCCGCGGCCCAGGCCGTCGACGACCTCGTCGGGGTCGCCGAAGAAATGGACGGCGGCGGCGTTCGACGAGACGTGGATCACCTCGTCGCCGATCAGCTCGACGACGCCCATCATCATCGACGAGGCCTCATAGAAGCTCCGCAGGGTGGCGTTCGCCTCGCGCGCGGCCTCCTCGGCCTGCCTCCTCTCGGTGACGTCGCGGAGGGCCGCCACGAAGGCCGGCTCGCCGCGCCAGGACGTCGAGGCCGTCCGCATCTCGGCGACGCGCACCGTCCCGTCGGCCCGCGGCACGTCGATCTCGGTGGTCTCGCCCGGCACGACCGGGACGCCGAAGGGCTGCCCCTCCAGGCGCTCCGGGGCGTGGCCCAGCAAGGCGCCCGCGGCGGGGTTGGCGAAGCCGATGACCCCGTCGCGGTGCACGACGAGGACCGCGTCGGCACCGGCCTCGACCAGCGCGCGGAAGCACTCCTCGTCGTCCCGCTCCCGATCGGGCGGGGCGGGCGCGGACCGCGAAAACGGTCCGCGCCCGTCGTCGGGTCGATTCTTCATGGGAACATCCTTAACCGGGCCATCAGTCGGGATCCGAGGCCTGGGCGCCGTCGCCTTGCCCGGAGCCGACGTTGATCGGGAACCGCCGGAAGTTCCCCGAGAGGATGCCCGACAGCTCGCGGAACGGCTGGCCGATGTGCATGCCCTGGCTGTCGATCGTGAACTCGCGGATCTGCTTGTCGTGCCTCGAGCCCCGCATCTTCAGCACGGTCAGCCCCCGGCGCATGTCTCCGTGCATCTCGACATACCGCAGCAGGATGATCGAATCGGTGATGGTCGACAGGTGCGTCTCGGTGATCGAGTCGCCCCCGAGCAGCGACGACGTCGTGGCGGTGAAAAGGCCGGGGATCTCCTGGTGCTTCACGAACGAGACCAGGCCGATGACGAACTCGCGGAAGCTCTTGACCGGCGCGACCCGCTCCAGCGCCGAGAGGCTGTCGACCGCCAGGCGGCTGGGCTTGAACTGCTCGATCTCCCGCTTCAGGTGGATCAGGTGGTCCTCCAGGGCCGCGGCCTCGGGATAGGTGCAGACGACCTTGAGACGGCCCTCGGCCTCCATCCTGGCGAAGTCGACCCCCCAGCCGCTCGCGTTCCGCACCAGCTGCTCGCGGCTCTCCTCGAAGGCGAACAGCAGGCAGCGCTCGCCCGCCTTGTCGCCCCCGGCGAGGAACTCGGTGGTGATCAGCGTCTTACCCGTGCCGGTCGGCCCCGAGATCAGGACGATCGAGTCGCGGAAGAAGCCGCCGCCGCACATGAGGTCCAGCTCGGGGCTGCCGGAGCTGATCCGCGCGTCGGACGATTTCTGCTTCAACTCCAGGGCGGAGAGCGGGATCACGACCACGCCGTGGCCGGGCACGATCGTGAACGGCCACTCGCCCTTCTGGTGGTTGGCGCCCCGGAACTTGAGGATCTCCACGGTCCGCCTCCGGACTTCCTCCTGGAGCATGTTGCGGAGGACGACGACGTTGTCGGAGACGAATTCCTCGACCCCGTACCGCGAGATCGGCCCGTGCTCCTCGACGCGCTCCGCCGTGATCACCGAGGTGACGCCCAGCTTGCGAAGCGCCTTCGAGATGCGGAACAGCTCGCGGCGGATCGTCGCGTCGTCGTCGAGCTGCGCGAAGACCCCGCCCAGCGAATCGAGCACGACGCGGCGGGCGCCGACCTTCTTGACGCCGTGCTCGATCCGGGCGAGCAGCGCGCCCAGGTCGTATCCCCCGGCCGTGATGTGCGGGTCGCCGGGCTGCGGCGAGGCGTCGACGAACGCCCAGCGCCCCTCGTTCTCCCAGGTCGCGATGTCCCACCCGAAGCCGATCATGTTGTGGCGGATGTCTTCGGGATCCTCCTCGAACGTGATGAAGACGCCGGACTCGCCGCAGCGCATGATGCCGGCGGCCAGGAACTGGGCGGCGAAGACCGTCTTCGAGCTGCCCGACGTCCCTGACAGCAGCGTCGACCTCCCCTCGGGAAGGCCCCCCAGCGCGATGAGGTCGAACCCTTCGATGTGGGTCGCCAGCTTGGGGAAGGCTGGCGGATTCAATTCGGTTTGTCGAGTCATACCTCTTCCTCTCCGCGACCGTCGGCGTCCGAGGCGGGACGAAGGTCCAGCCCGAGCAGGACGCGTTCCTTGTCGGAAAGGTCGCCAATGATCCGGCGGATCGGTACGGGAAGCTCCTTGACGACGGTCGGCGTGGCGAGGATCTTCTCGTCCTCCGCCAACTGGGGAAGCTCCAGCACGTCGATGACGAGCAGGTCGTAACGTCCGGAAAGCTCCTCCTCGCAGATCCGCCGAAGATTCGCGATCGCGTGCTCGGCGCGCGGAGTCCGGCCCGTCACGTACAGCTTGATCGTGTACTTAGTCACTCGCTCGCCCCTTCCTCCGGTTCCGCTCGTTTTCGTAGAGTTCGGTCCGCCTGCCCGGGGACTGTCGAGTCATTCCCGGGCATTCACAATGCATTTCTCATGCCGAACCGGCCGGCTGCCCCCCACCTAAGTAAGGACGCGGGCCGCCCGGGGCGTCGCAGTGCCGACGGAGAGGGCTGGGCGCGCGGCGCAAGGCCCGGTGCCTCGAGGTCGCCGGGGCGGGGTGTCGCACGCCGAAAACGCCGGCGAGGCCGGGCGTCGCAGCGTCGAGGGTGGGGCGTCCCGGGGAACACGGAGGATTCTTGCGGGAGCGGGCCGGATGCTGGTAGCCTCTCTGGGACGAGGGCGCGGCCGCATCGGTCGGGCTTCGTGGCAAATCCGCCGGACGCCGCGCGCGGGTCGGCTCGGGAGGCCCGTCTGATGGCACGCGTCCGTACGGCCCTGGTCGGCTGCGGGAAGGTCGGCGGCATACACGCGCAGGCGCTTGCGAATCTGTCCGAATCGGAGTTCGTGGCGGTATGCGACTCGGACCGAGGTCGGGCCGAGGCGTTCGCCGCGCGGTACGGCGTCGCGCCGTTCACGGACGTCGCGGCGATGATCGAGGAATCCAGACCGCAGGCGATTTTGATCGGTACGCCGCACCCGCTGCACGCCGCGCCGGCTGTCGTCGCGGCCCGCGCGGGGGTCCACGTCCTGGTCGAGAAGCCCCTGGCCGCGAGCCTGGAAGACTGCGACGCCATGCTCGCCGCGGCCCGCGAGGGGGGCGTCAAGCTCGGGGTCATCAGCCAGCGACGGTGGTATGAGCCGGTCCGCCGCATGAAGCAGGCCGTGGCCGAGGGCAAGATCGGCCGCCCGGCGATCGGCGTCTTCACCATGTATAGCTGGCGCGATCAGGCGTACTACCAGTCCGACCCCTGGCGCGGCCGGTGGGACGCCGAGGGGGGCGGCGTGCTCATGAACCAGTCGCCCCACATGCTCGACCTGCTCACCTGGCTGATGGACGACGAGGTCGAGGAGGTCTGCGGGTTCGCCGCCAACGTCAACCACCCCTATGTCGAGGTCGAGGACACGGCCGTCGCCGTCCTCATGTTCCGCCGCGGGGGCCTGGGGTCGATCGTCTCAAGCCTGGCGCAGAAGCCCGGAATCCACGCCAAGATCCACCTCCACGGCGACTCCGGCGCGTCGATCGGCGTCGAGACCGACCGCGGCGCAACCTTCATCGCCGGCGTCACCCCGATCGCCGAGCCGCCCCTCAACGACCTCTGGACCGTCCCCGGCGAGGAGGACCGCCTCGCCGCGTTCCAGGCCGAGGACCGCGCCCGGTTCGCCTCGCTCGACGCCGTCACGCATTACCACCAACTTCAGATCCACGATTTCCTGGATGCCATCCTGTCCGATCGCCCCCCCGCCGTCACGGGCGAGGCCGGCCGCCGCGTCGTGGCGCTCGTTCAGGCGATCTACCAATCCAGCCGTGAGCGACGGTTGATCAAGATGACGGACGTTTGAAGTCGGCCGGCCGGGGTCATTCCCCCGGCGCTTCTTTCCCCACGAGTTCGACCGAGTGGATCGTCCCGCTCGGCAGCCAGACCTCTTTCTTCGAGCCCGGCGCCGGACGGCCGATGCCGACGTTCCGGAAGAGCCGGTCCTTGAAAGGCACATGGACCGCCGTCTTCCGGACGATGGTCTTCTTCTCCTCGGTCACGGTCAGGCCGACGCCCTGCTCGGTCGCCTTGGCGATCACGCCTTCGTACGCCGTAACCGTCTCATTTCGACCGCTCGCCACCGCGTTCAGCTCGACCCGGCACCGCGCCCCGACCTTCAGAGTCGCCGGGCTCGCGATGATCGTGATCGGCCGATCCGCCCCCTTGGAATCGCCTCCCCAAGCCGCTCCCACCAACACCGCCCAAGCCGCCGCCGAGAACCCGACATGCCTGATACGCATCACCGCCTCCGATGTGTTCGTCGCAACGAGACGTGAAGACCGCCGAAGTGAATCGGCCGGTTCTAGCATGACCTCTCATTCTTGTCGATGCGAAGTCGCGACTCCGCGAATCGCCCTCTGGGAGCCGAAACGCCTTCCAAAAACGATTTTCGCGGCGTTCCGCGCGGGATTCTTGCGGAAACCGCCACTTAACTGGTAGCCTTGGGCAAGGAGAACGCAACCATGCTGATCGAATTCCGCGTCGAGAACCACCGTTCTCTGCGCGACGAGCAAGTCTTGACCATGCAGGCGGGCCAGGTCGGCGACCCGGACGACGACCGTCCCCGGCTTGTTCCAGGATACGCGCAGCGACTGCTTCCCGTCGCGGCGATCTACGGGGCGAACGCCAGCGGCAAGAGCAATGTTCTGGAAGCTCTGGCGACCATGCGCGAAGCCGTCGCGTCGTCGCATCGAACTTGGCCGCCGAATGGAGGCGTCGCACGAGCGCCCTTCGCGTGGGGGCCCAAGCGACGAGAGCCGTCGTTGTTCGAGGTATCGATGGTCCTGGACGGTGTTCGGTATCAATATGGATTTACCGCGAATGATGAGCGGTTCCTGGAGGAATGGCTTCACGCCTGGCCCAGCAAACGAAAGCAAACCTGGTTCGAGCGGGTCGACGACAAATTCAGCTTCTCAGCAAGTCTCAAGGGCGAGAACAAGTTGATTGAGAGCGTGACTCGCCCCAATGCTCTCTTCCTTTCGGCGGCGGCGCAACATCAACATCCACAACTTGAAAAGATCTCACTGTGGTTTAATTTTCTCCAGACTCTCAGCGTACCACGAGGTGCCGCCCCCTTGGATTCTTCTGTGTACTCATCGGCTGTAGCGTCTACATACCTCGTTGCTGAACAACAGTCGTCCAAGTCCATCCCCATGAATTCAGCCCATCTAGGGTTTAATCGAGACAAATCCATGTCTGCGCTTCTGCGTGGAATCAAGAATCTGTTGCGAGAATCGGACACAGGCGTCACCGATATCCGCTTCGTCCAGCCAGAAACGGGCTCCATGCGTGGAGATCGCAATCAGGCACGAGTAGAATTCAAACACAAGTCGAAAGCCAAGGACGCCTGGTTGGCCTTCGAACAAGAGTCGAAGGGAACCCAAATCCTGTTCAGCATGGGCATTCCCACTTTACTGAAGATTGAACGGGGCGGCGTGCTCCTCGTCGATGAGTTGGAGGCCAGCCTGCATCCAGCGATCGGTCAACATATTATCCGCTTGTTCAACGACCCGAAGACGAATCCGCGAAACGCTCAGTTGATCTTCACGACGCACGACACCAACCTGCTGGGCACGACGCTCGGCGAGCCGGTGTTGCGGCGGGATCAGGTGTGGTTGACGGAGAAGGACGACGAAGGGGCGACGGTGCTTTATCCGTTGACCGACTTCAAGCCTCGCAAGGCCGAGAACATCGAGCGGGGCTATCTTCAGGGTCGGTACGGCGCCGTCCCGTTCCTTGGCGATTTCGTCGCGGCTGGGGAGTGAGCCACGATGTCGGATCGCCGCAACAGGGAGCGCCGGCCTGGTCGTAGGAACTCGTTTCGCGATCCCATGCCGGTCGTCCTGATCGTCTGCGAGGGCGAGAAGACCGAGCCTCAGTATCTCGAGGGATACAAACGAGCCTGCCGAAACCCCAGGGTGAACATCAAGACCGTCTCCAAGACAGTGTCTCCCGAAGGCCTTGTGCAACTGGCTGTCGAGCTTCGCGATCGAGCGGGACACGACGCCTACGACTCGGTCTGGTGCGTTTTCGACGTCGACGACCACCCGAGCCTCCCCCGGGCCAAGGACCAGGCCCGCGCCGGCCGCATCGAACTGGCGATCTCGAATCCGTGCTTCGAACTCTGGCTGCTGCTTCATTTTCAAGAGCACCCCGGAATGCAAGATCGGAGGCGGGTCAAGGCGATGCTCCGCAAACACGTTCCTCACTACGACAAGGCGGTCGATTACGCGAGCTATGCGACCGGCCATCCGCACGCCGACAAGCGAGCCGAACGCCTGGAACAAGCCGCCGAGAAGGCGAACGAACCCGGGCGGAACCCGTCGACGGGCGTCTATCAACTCATTCGCATCATTGAGAAGAAGAGCTGAGCACGATCGTCCTGGCCTTTCAGAAACCGTGAACGTTCTCCGGATGTGCTGACTTCGAGTCGAGTATGGATCGGGTCAGTTCTGCGTCGGGGGCTGAGAACTGCGGAAGTGGATGGTCCCGTCTTCGAGGTTGTACATGACGTCGTACTGGGTGAAGGTATAGAGGCCGGTGTTGACGTAGTTCTGGCCCATGGCGGTCGTGGTGTGGTAGTTCGCCGCGATCTTATCATCGGCCGACTTCTTCGACCCGCCGTCGATCGTCATGTTGATGTTCGTCTCGTGCGGATTGGACGCGGTCGCCGTGACGTTGAGATCGACGCCCTTCTTGAAGCGGCCGGTGAACAATCCGCCCGACCGAGTCGGCTTGTTCAGGAAGCCCCGGTTGACGGCCACGCTGTCGCCCTGCCAGACCGTGACCGACGACGCGCCGGTGTCGATCGTCCAGCCGAGGTCCTTGAAGCTCTGGGTCCGATTCGTCTTCGGGTCGGTCCATGAAAAGTCGGCGTTGGCGATCCGCTCGCTGTAGGTGTCGACGCCGGTGATCGGGAAGAACCGCTGGGCGGTCCCCGTGTAGGGGTTCATCGGGAGCGTCGTATCGAACGACTTGAGGTCCTCGGGCGTGAGGCCGATCTGCAGATACGGCTGGTTTCCGCCCTCCTCCAAGTCCCCCACGTGCACGATGAAGCCGATCGTCAGCCCGGCGGGGATCGGGATCTGCGGCACGATTGAAAGGATGCTGTTCTTCTCGCTCGTGCCGTTGGGCGAGAGCGAGGCCCCGAAATCGCCGTAGAACCAGTTCTGGAGCGGCGGCGAGCCCCTCTTGAGGGCGTTGTTCCAGTTCACCACCGCGCTCTTGGACTTCGCGTCCGAGTAGCGGACGATCTGGCCCATGTCGACCGGCTGTCCGGTGCCGACGACCTTGCTGAAGCCGCCGTCGGCGTCCGGCTGGTAAAGCTCCACGCTCGTCCGCACCTTGTTCGCCACGTACCGATTGCCCGACGAGTAGGTGATGCCCAGGCTCCCGCGACTCACGATCTTCTTCGCCCCCCACCAGCGCAGGTCCTTGGGAGACTTCGAGTCGGCGGCGGCCCAGAAGCCCTCGCCGCCGGTGTCGAACTCGTAGAGCCTGGGGTTCGCGTTCCCACCGAGCCCGACGTAGATGCCGAGCTTGTACTCCGGCTTCGCGTCCTTCTTCGCGGTCTGGCCCGTGCTCTTTTGTTTAATGTCAACCACTTCCAGGGGGATCTTATAAGGCGTCGCGCTCAGCATCAGCCGCTCTTCCAATGGACGACCGACGTCCAGTGGAACGAACGACCGCCGGGTCCTTCGGCCCCGCAAGCTCGCCGCGCCCCGAACTCTCAGAACCTGGATCCCGCCGACCGCGAGCGTTCGCATCTGTTCGCGCCCCGAATGGCCTCTTCGCTCTCGTCCCGCCCGCATCACGTTGGGAACAGGGACCACCCCCGGGCAACCTAGGACACGACCGGCGCTTGTCAATTTCGTTCCGCGGCACGGTTAATTCCTCAGGCCCACGACCGTCCGACGCACGGCGGCTTCCGCATCGATCACAGCTCTCCATCGACTCCCAGTTTGTGGAAGTAGTGCTCGACCTTGTCCTGGTTTTCGAGGAGCCAGTCGATCGAGGGGGCGTTGTTGAGGGCCTTGCGGATGACCTTGAGGGTGGCTTCGCGGTGGACGGCGAAGAGGGCCTTGTGGTCGAGGTCGTCGACGTCCGTGACGGCGGGGTCGAGCCAGACGGAGTAGATGATCCCCAGGTCGTTCACCTTCTCCTTGGGGATCACCCCCTCGCGGACGGCGTCGAGCACGCCGTGGGCGATCGCGGCCTGGACGGTTCCCATCAAGATATTGGTGTATTTCTTGCTCTTGACCGTCACCTTGCTGACCATGATCGTCGCCGGGCGGACCTGGACGTCGCTGGCCAGGATCGCGAACACCCGCGAATGCCCCTTCACCTGGTCGCCGATCAGGTTCGCGAGCGCCTGGCCGACCGGGCCGTCCAGCTCGCCGATCACGATCTCGGGCTCGGCGCACAGGTGGTCCTCGGCCCCCTCGACCAACGCCTCGCCCGTCCGCAACACAATTCGTCCGCTCATCGTTTCAATCTCCCTGGGGTTAATTTCATTGATTTCCATCGGCCCGACGTCCCCGAGCCCGCTCGACGCCCCAGGATAGCCGACGGCCCGCCTGGTGAAAACCGGCCCGGCCGGCCGCCGACCTGTTCGCCTTTATGAGTGGGTCGTGTAGAATCTAGGTGCTTGATGAGAAGCGGGGGTGCGCCTAGGATGAGCTGGGAAGCTCGGGAAGAAGGCCGCGATGCGAGGCTGCGGCCGCGCTCGCGGAATCCCCCCTGCGGTAGTGCTTTGCGGAATCTCCTCGCGATCGGGTCGTCGCCCTTCTGATTCGTGCGACCGCTCGACGATCGACGCTCGCCAACGGCCGCGCGGTTCGGCCTCCACGGCGAGCCTCACTTGGGAACAACACCGAGGTGGATGTGATCGGGCAGCAAAGGGATCGGCAGCAAAGACGGAAGCCCGGGCCGTTCGACCTGGGCGTCTCGGCGCGTTGGCTGGAGGCCCGCGTCCGGCCGGTGATCCGCCGGGGAGGCCTCAGCCCCCGCGAGAACGCCATCGTCGAGCGGATCAAGCTCCTTAAAAAGGAAGCCGGCTCCCACTCCCCGAGCGCCCCGACCCTGATCAAGCTCATCCCCGAGCTGCGGATGCGGGTCGACGCCTGCTTCCTCTCCAACCCCTACGCCACCGACCTGTTCCTCGACTACCTCCACCGCGAAGTCATCCGACCGGGTAAACTGCGCAAACTGCTGGAATTCTACCCGTCGCAGAATCGGGTGATCGCCGGCAAGCTGAGCGCGGCGATCGGGATCGCGACCGACCACCTGTTCGTGGGCAACGGCGCCGTCGAAATCATCCAGGCGATCCTGCACCGGTTCACGGGCGACAAGATCCTCGTCAACCTGCCGACGTTCTCTCCTTATCATGAGTTCGTAAGGCCTGACACGCAGGTGGTTTACAACCTGCTTCCGAAGGACGAGGATTTCCGGTTCGACGCGGGCGAGTACCTGGAGAAGGTGCGTCGCGAACGGCCCGACACGGTGGTCCTGATCAACCCGAACAACCCCGACGGCGGGTACATTCCGTACGCGACCCTGGTGGCGATGCTTGAGGAGATGCGCGAGGTCCGCAACATCATTGTGGACGAGAGCTTCATCCACTTCGCCTGCGAGGGGGACGACTACGCTTACCGCAGTTTGACCCATGAGATCGACCGGTTCCCGAACCTGATGGTCGTCAAGAGCATGTCCAAGGACTTCGGCGTCGCCGGAATCCGGGCCGGCTACGCGGTGATGGCCCCCGAGCGGGTCAAGTCGTTGCTGGACAACGGTTTCCTCTGGAACTCGTCGGGCCTGGCCGAATACTTCTTCGACCTCTACTCGCGGCCCGATTTCCTGGTCGAGTACGAGCGGAAGCGGGTGCACTACATCCGCCACTCGCGGCGGTTCTTCAAGACTCTGTCGGGCATGCCGGGCATCCACGCCTACCCGACCCACGCCAACTTCATGCTGATCGAACTCAAGAACGGCATGACCGCCGAAGACCTCGTCTGCCGCCTCCTGGTCCGCCGCGGCATCTACGCCCGCGCCTGCGACGACAAGAAGGGCCTCGAACCCGGCAAGTTCATCCGCGTCGCCTCGCGAACCCGCTCCGAGAACCGGTTCGTCCTCCGAGGCATCAAGGACGCCCTCCGGTAACCGAGACCCGGCCCCCGACTTTGGGTTCGTTCGCGCCGAAAACACCCTCGATTCGCCCCTTGCCCCCCGCACGGGCGTGGGGCGTTTCCGCGTTGCACGCTCGCCCGACTCGCCGCGGCGATTGGGTTCGTTTGCCGCCGCCCTTTCTGGCGTCTCATCATGTAAGCCCTTGCCTGTAAAGGCTTTCATCGCGATCGCGAATTTGGGTTCGCTCGCGCGGAAAACCGCCGTTTCGAGGCCTTTTCGGCCACTCCTTCACAGGCGAGCCCGCCTGGGCACGCTCGCGCTAACCGCCCCGAGAATTGGGATCGTTCGCGCGCTTTTCCCCGTTCCATGCAGCCCGCGCCGCGACGTTCCCGACCTCCCGCTCGCCCTGCGGCGATTGGGTTCGTTTGCGGCCGACTTCATCAAGGATATCGCACATAAGCCTTTGCCCTACAATGCCTTACCACGGCGCACAATTGGGTTCGCTCGCGCGGAGAGCCGCCGTTTCGAGGCGAGATCGGCTTCGATCGACCTCGCGGCGCCCGCTCTCCGACCGTTTGCCGACTGCCCTGAAAATTGGGATCGTTCGCGCGCTTTTCCATGCTCCCCACATGCCATGCCGTCCCGGTTTCGATGGAAGCTTCAACCCGACCGAATGACCAAGGAGGCCCGGGCGACGACGGAAGTCGTCCAGTTTTAAGTTTACGACGGGATCGCCATCTTGATCGTGGAGTCTGCTGGATCCTGCGGAGGCGTAGCTCTCAAGGCTCATGTGGGCCAAGCAGATGTTCCCCTACCCGAGTGGGGAGCGGATCTCCTATAATCGAGTGAGTTAAGAGGCCGAACAGGAGGACGGATGATCACCGGCAGTTATAACCTGACCCATTTGAAGGTACTTGAGGCGGAGAGCATCCACATCATCCGCGAGGTCGCCGCCGAGTTCGAGCGGCCGGTGATGCTTTACTCGATCGGCAAGGACTCCGCCGTCATGCTGCGGCTGGCGCAGAAGGCGTTCCACCCCGGCCGGCTCCCCTTCCCGCTGCTGCACGTCGATACGACCTGGAAGTTCCGGGCGATGATCGAGTTCCGCGATCGGTACTGTCGCGAACAGGGCCTCGACCTGAAGGTCTGGGTCAACCCGGAGGGGCGGGCCCAGAACATCAACCCGTTCGACCACGGCTCGAAGAAGCACACCGACGTCATGAAGACGGCCGGGCTGAAGCAGGCGTTGAACCACTACCAGTTCGACGCGGCGTTCGGCGGCGCCCGGCGCGACGAAGAGAAGAGCCGGGCCAAGGAACGCGTCTACAGCTTCCGCGACCGCCTGCACCAGTGGGACCCGAAGAACCAGCGGCCGGAGCTCTGGAACCTGTACAACTGCAAGGTGAACAAGGGCGAGAGCATCCGCGCCTTCCCGCTGAGCAACTGGACCGAACTGGACGTCTGGCAGTACATCCACCTGGAGAGCATCCCCATCGTGCCGCTCTACTTCGCCGACGTCCGCCCGGTCGTCGAGCGCGACGGCGCGCTCATTATGGTGGACGACGAGCGGATGCGGTTGCGGCCCGGCGAGGAGCCGATGATGAAGCGGGTGCGGTTCCGCACGCTGGGCTGCTACCCGCTCACGGGGGCGATCGAGAGCGACGCGACGACGCTGCCGGAAATCATCGAGGAGATGCTGCTCGCGACGAACTCCGAGCGGCAGGGCCGGGTGATCGACCACGACGAGACGGGGTCGATGGAGCAGAAGAAGCGCGAGGGGTATTTCTGAAATGCAAGCCGTTGATCTGAGTCAGGAAGACATCCACGCCTACCTCGCCCGCCACCAGAAGAAGGAACTGCTGCGTTTCCTCACCTGTGGCAGCGTCGACGACGGCAAGAGCACGCTCATCGGCCGGCTGCTGCACGACACCAAGATGATCTATGAGGACCAGCTCGCCGCGGTGAAGCGCGACAGCGAGAAGGTCGGCACCACCGGCGCCGGCGAGATCGACCTCGCCCTGCTGACCGACGGCCTGAAGGCCGAGCGCGAGCAGGGCATCACCATCGACGTCGCGTACCGCTATTTCTCGACCGACCGCCGCAAGTTCATCATCGCCGATACGCCCGGCCACGAGCAGTACACGCGCAACATGGCCACCGGCGCCTCGACGTGCCAGCTGGCCGTCATCCTCATCGACGCCCGCCACGGCGTCATGACCCAGACCCGCCGGCACTCGTTCATCGTGTCGCTCCTGGGCATCCGGCACGTCGTCGTCGCCGTCAACAAGATGGATCTCGTCGGCTACTCGCGAGACGTCTTCGAGCGGATCAAGGACGACTACACCGGCTTCGTCGCCAAGCTCGGGCTGCCCGACATCACCTTCATCCCGATGTCGGCGCTGAGGGGCGACAACGTCGTGTCCAAGAGCGACACGATGCCCTGGTACCCCGGCCCGCCGCTGCTGGATCACCTGGAGACGGTCCACATCGCCAGCGACCGCAACCTGACCGACCTGCGGTTCCCCGTGCAGTACGTCATCCGCCCCAACCTCGACTTCCGCGGCTTCGCCGGCACGGTGGCGTCCGGCATCCTCCGCCAGGGCGACGAGGTGATGGTGCTGCCGTCGGGCAAACGGAGCCGGGTGAAGTCGATCGTGACCTACGACGGCGAGCTGGAAGAAGCGTTCGCGCCCCAGGCGGTGACGGTCACGCTGGCCGACGAGGTGGACGTCAGCCGCGGCGACATGCTCGTGCGGCCGGACAGCCCGCCGCACGTCAGCAGCCAGATCGAAGCCATGGTGGTGTGGATGGCCGAGCAGCCGTTCGTGCCCGGCCGGACCTACACGCTGAAGCACACCACGAGGCAGGTGTCGGCGGAGGTCGCGTCGTTCCGCTACGGCGTCGACGTCAACACGCTGGAGCACCGGGCCATCGCACGGCTGGAGCTGAACGAAGTCGGGCACGTGCAACTCAGCCTGACGCAGGCGCTCGCGTGCGACCCTTACCGCACCAACGCCGCGACCGGGGCGTTCATCCTGATCGACCGGCTGACGAACAACACCGTCGGCGCCGGCATGATCCTGGAAGCCGGCAGCGGCCGGGCGGCGGGCGAAGTCTGGGCGGCGGAGCCGGCAGTGCGCCTCAAGCTGCGCGAGAGCCTGGTCGCGCCGGCCGAGCGCGAGCAGCGTTACGGCCAGGTGCCGGTGACGGTGCTGCTGGTCGGCCTGACCGGCAGTGGCAAGAGCCGGATCGCGTACGGGCTGGAACGCCGCCTGTGGGATGAGGGCCGGGTGGTGACGGTTCTGTACGGCCAGAACATGCGACAGGGGCTGAACCGCGACCTGGGTTTCACCGCCGACGACCGCTCGGAGAACCTGCGGCGGTCGGCCGAGGTGGCGAAGCTGATGAACGACGCGGGGGTGATCACCGTCGCGGCGTTTGTGGCGCCGCACGAGGCCGTCCGCGAGAAGGCGAAGCAGTTGATCGGCAGGGACCGCGTGCTGGAGGTGTATTGCGTGGCGCCGATGGAGGTGCTGCGGGCGCGCGACCAGAGCGGCGCATACCGGCTGGCCGACGAAGGCAAGATCGCGCAGATGCCGGGCGTGACGGCGGCGTTCGAGGAGCCGACAGGGTCCGACCTCGTGCTCCAGACCGACCAGATCGGCGTGGACGAGAGCGTCAGCCGGATCGTCGAACTTATGAAGTCGAGGGGCTTTCTGCGTTAGCGGTCGTGATTGTGGTCGAGAGGCCCGACGATACAAGCTCGAAGCGCCAGCGAGTGAATTGATTCCAACAGTCGACCGGAAATTCACTCGCTGGCGCTTCGGGCTCGTATCCGGACCTGGACCGCTCCGAACCCCCATTTTCATTTCGCCGCAGACTCTTCGTCAGGCGAGGCAGAGCCGGCGTCGTCCAGGCGACGATTGGTTCACCAGGCGATCGGGAAGAAATGCCGGTCCGGTTTTGCGATCGCCGCGTTCGATTCGACCATTCGTACCCGGTCGCCGACGAACTCGTACGTCTCCTCGACGGTGTCGAGCACGAAGCAAAACCTCATCGAGAACTGCGGGCGGAGTTCAGGGGTGACGGCCACCTTCACGAGCCAGCCGCCGCCGGGGCGGGAGTCGCAGCCCAGGACGTGGCCGCGCCAGCCGACCCGTCGCACGTCGTAGTGGCGCACGTACGCGTTTCGATCGAGCCAGGTGAAGTGCGCCTCGCGCTCCTCCGACCTCGGATCATCGCGCGCCATCGCGACGGCGAACGTTTTCTGGACCTCGAGCCCGTCTCCCGTGGCATCTTTGTCGGGGACGATGCTCGTACCCTGATACGAGGGAGGAGTCGCCGGCTTCAGAGGCGATCCAGCTCGGCCCAATCCGCCTCCCAAACCTCCGCCGCCGAGGCCTCCGCCTTCCGAACGCAGGTCGGCCGCTCCGGTTTGGAGTTCAGGTTTCGCCGCCTCGATCGCCGCAAGGTTCTCCTTCGTTTTCGACAGAATCTTGGTGATGGGGGCTGTGCTCGACGCATCGCCGATGAAGACGATGAACTCCTCCCCGGTCTTCGGGAACCTCTCCTTCCCCCGGAGACAGATCTGTAGCGGGCGCCTGTTCAGTTCCTCCGCACTCACTTTCCCCTTGAGCACGGCCGAAGGCTTCAGTTCGGTCCACATCATGATAGGTCCCGAGACGTCGTCGGCCTTGCCGGCGTCGACGACGCCGCCGGTCTCGGCGACTTCGGCTACCACGATGAAGCTGGCCTCTTCCTTCGCCCGCCCGATGCTCAAGCGGCTGCCGGGCAGAGCGTCCTGCCCGCGCGCCCAATCTTCGGCCCCCAGCAGCAGCGCCGCCGAGGCCATGAGGATGACGGGCCGTCGCATCGTCCACCGGGGGTGTCGCATGGTTCCGCCTCCGTGCCACAAGATGGGATCATCGCCGGAGCATGCTACCCAGCCGCGTGCCGCGGGTCTATCCTGATGAACGACCGCACGGACGGATCACGCTTTTCGATTCGGAGAATGGGAACCCATGGATTCCTCGATTGCTTCAGGCGACGCAACAGTTTACTCGGTGGTCGGCGATCGTTATACGTATCTCGTGACCGGCGCGCAGACGGCCGGGGGTTGCTTCATGTTCGAGGCTTACGTGCCGCCGGGCAACGGCTCGCCGCCGCACGTCCATCACCGCGAGGACGAGACGTTCTACGTCGTCGAGGGGGAGTTCGAAGTCATCGTCGACGGCGCGCCGATCCGGCTGTCGAGGGGGGAATTCCTGTTCGCCCGCCGCGACGTCCCCCACAACTTCCGGAACGTCGGGGCCGAACCAGGGAAGCTGATCATCACGGTCACACCAGCCGGGCTGGAGGACTTCTTCGCCGAGATCGGGACGAAGCTCTCAAGCCGCGACGAAGCCCCGGTCCCTCCGACTCCCGAAGACGTCGCCAGGCTGCTCGCCGCCGCCCCGCGCTACGGCCTGGAGATCCTCGGCCCCGACTGACCCGGCTCACTCGCCCTCGCCGCCGATCGGGGCGAAGCTGGCGGCGCCCACCTGGTCATAGTCCCCCCGCGGCAGCGAATCGCCGCGCGCGACGTTCAGCAAGACGCCGGCTCGAACATTCACATCCAGACGATCCTGAATGTGACAGCACAATGCCATGATGCTGTTCGCATATTGCGTCGTTTCCATGCCGATGAGCTTGACCGATTTTCCGCCGTCGCGAGCGGTGGTTTCCCATTCGACCGTCAACCGTTCGCCGGGATTCGCCACGCGCCGCCAGGCCTCGTTCAGCACCTTCTCGGCCTCCTTGTCGTTCCTCGCCACGGCCTCGACGCTGAAATCAAAGGAGCCGTCGTCCATGATGCGCTGGATCGCCAGCGCGAGCTTGGGCGGATAGCGGAACATGCTTCTCACCGCCGCATGCGGATTCCCATCCGCCCAGTCCGCGGCGGCATTCTCATAGAGGCTGGATGGGATGCTGCCTGTCGAGGCGAAAGCCCGCCCAAGAGCGGCCGTCCCACTCTCAATGTCGCCGCGACACGCGTACACTCCCGCGGCGACGCCGGCGGCCAGGATGATCCGGCGGGCGACGGGGGTCGAGGCGACGCTCATCGCCGCCTTGCCCGAATCCTTCCATGTCCCAACGCGAGCGATGAGGAACACGAGTCGCACCTCCTCTCCAACGCGTCCCGACGGCACGGGCCCGCCGCGAGCATGGCCGACCCACGATTTGGGAAGGACCGGCGCCGGAGAACGAGAAAGTCGTGATCCGAGATTGCCCCGACGAGCGGCACCTTCGTCGTCAGCCATCCAGGAACGAAATGTGATGATCAAAACTATCCGAAAACATCCGACGGCTGTCAATTAGAAACTCAGATTCTCGATCGTGAAACGTCGACGGCGATCCTCCGCGCGGTGGGTGGAGCGCAGCGCCGGCCGACCCGGGCGCTTCGTCCAGGGTCGGCCGGAATGGTGGACGGTCCGCGCGGGGTCAACCGCCGAAGAACTTGGCGACGTTGACCTGGTAGAAGGCGGTTTCGACCATTTCGAGCAGGAGCAGGAAGTCGATGATCCGGAAATTATTGGGGTCGGAGGCGACGACGGGGTCGAACGACGGCACGGTCCCGCCGTTGAGGTCGTGGATGAACGGATCAACGTGCGACAAGGCGACCGACTGAGGGATCGGCGTGTCGACCGGGAAGAAATCGGGTACCAGCGGCTCGTTCAAAAGGGCGTTGAGGAACCCGGCGTGCCGCGCCTCGACGGTGGTCAGGCCCGCGGCGACCGGGAAATACTCCTGAGTCTGCTGGATGGCGAACAGGGCGCCGGCGTACGTCCCGGCACCCGTGTTCTCGAACGCGCTCGCCGCCCGGACGAACGCGAAGACGTCGGGCTGCGCGAGGTTGCGAAGGTGCGGGACCGGGCGGGTCGGCAACGTGTTGTCCTCGTCGATGAGCAAGGCCTGAAGGATCTCGACGTGAGCCGACTCATCGGCCAAGATCTCCTGAAAGAGGGTCGTGTTCTCACCGGGGTACAATTCGGGAAGCCTGTGCATATGCGGGTTCGCGCGAGCCGCGCTCGCCCCCAACAGCAGCGCCGGCACGGCCGCCGCCGTCCTGCGGAAGAACGTCCTCCGCCCCGGATTCCGCGGCTCCGCGCGGCCGGAATCGCTTTTCAACATGTCCTGAATTTGCTCATCCGAGAGAACCTTCACGCGGGGCTCGAATGTCAATTGAAGGCGCATTTTCATCCTCCCTCTTTGCCAAGAGGCGACCGAATCCGGAGCGAGGCGATGCGCGAAGCTCCGGCGCCTGGAAACCGACTCAGCTCGCCGTTCAGGGAAACCGATCCCCTTGGCGATGGTGGTATGATGAAGTGCGGAGATTCTATCTGTCGGTTACATGATTCTTTGAAAAAGCTAATGAGGCCGGAGCGAGGCGACGAGGCGGACGCTGCATGATCCGAGGCGAACCGTGAGATCCAAAGAAATTCACCAAGGGGGGACGCGGAGGGGATGTGAAGACCATGCCTCGACCACTAATGCATTGAGTCGTCCCCTCTCCGCATCCTCCGTGGTGAATCATTCCGTCGTACGTGTGATTCGTTTCCCATCCGAGTCGTCGCAACGTCCTACCGGAGTCGGGATCTTGCCCAGATCCCGCGGACGGGCCGGCGACGGAGATTGGAAGCGATTCTGGGACGGAGCTAAGCTCGGCGCGCCGATTGCGCCGATAAGAGCGAGGGTGCGGAATGGATTCAGCGGCGGGGAGACGGCGGCCATGTCCCGAATTGCGAGCCTGGCGACGCTCGCTCTGGCCATGGCTTTGAGCGGCTGCGTGAGCGTGACGACGAAGCTCACCGGGTCGGCGAGGTCGGGCGCCGAGCAGCTCTTGCTGACCGGAACGGCCGATCGGGCGATCGCCTCGATCGATTTCCGCCCGCTGGCGGGTCGGAAGGTGTTCCTCGAAACCGGTCAGGTGAGCGCCGCCGACTCGGGGTGGCTCGTCTTCGGTCTGAGGCGCGAGATGGCCCGGCAAGGGCTGCTGCTGGTCGCCGACAAGAAGGACGCGCAGACGGTCGTCGAGGCGGCCGTCGGCGCCTACGGCACGGATGAGATCGACAGCCGCGTCTCCCTCCCCACCTCGTTCGCGTCGAGTCTGGTGCCGATCCCGATCGGCGGCTCGGACGCGTCGGGCCTGATCCGCAAGAACCGGCAGGACTCGGTGGTCAAGCTGGCGCTGTTCGGCTACGACGCCGCAACCCGCCAGCTCGCCTGGGAATCCGACACCGTGATGGAAGTCGGCCGCCTCGACCGCCGCTTCATCGGAACGACCAACGTGACGCGTCAGACGTCGCTGCCGGAGTTGGAGACGTACCCGCCCCGCCGGGTCCAAGTCCGGTAGCGATCGCATCGAGAGTTTCCGGCCGTCGGGGCCGGCGGATCAGGCGGCGGCGCGTCGACGACGACGCAACGCAAGCAGAGGCAAGGCGGCGCAGCCCGAGGCCATCGCGATGAGGCTCGAAGGCTCGGGGACGGGCGCGGACGCGAAGCTGAAGTCGATGACGACCTTGTCGCCGGTCGTATAGGGCAGCCCTTTCCAGTTGATCCCGATCTGCGTGTCGGTGATCGTGACCCGGCTGGCGTCGAAGCCGGCCAGGTTCGTGCCGGGGTCGATCGTGGCCCCGGTGATCCCCAGCGTGCCCGGCGACAGCAGAGTGAACAGCGGCCCGTTGAAGTCGCCGCCGCTCCACGTCGGATTCGTCGCAATCGTGCTCAGCAGGATGGTCAGCGTCGTGTCGGTGAAATCGACCGACAGCGTGGTGATGCCATCGATGACGCCCGAGGTCTCAGGCCCCGCGCCGACGGTGAAGCTGGAGGGGCTGAAGATCGCGCCTCCATAGGGCGTCGCCAGATTCGGATAGTAATAGACGGCGTTCATGTTGGCGCCGTCGAGCCCGGCCTGCGCCGACGGCGCGACGAAGACCAAGACCAACGCGGCCAGAAGAGTCACTTGTCGCATGTGCAGATCCTCACCTTAAAGAGGGTTAATTGATCAGACGTCGATCATGCCTGAAAGACCGAAACGAATGGAATCACTCGACGCAAACAATCAACATGGATGCATATTGTAAACACAGCAGGCGCAACCGCCCCCAGCCGGCCGTGCGAAGGGGAGTCTTGACGACGGCCGCGTTTCGGACGCCAGGGGTTCGCTTGGCTGGTTGCGCAGACTATAGTGAGTAGGTAAAGTTTCTCCGTTCCGCTTTTGAGCGATCACCCTGACGAGATGAGGAGCCCCCATGACAAGATCGCCGTGGATGGTGTTGGTCGTCGCAGTCGGTTTCACCACGTTCGGCGCGACCGCGAGGGCCCAACAGGCCGTTGACGGGTCCATTCTTCCGCAGCCTGTCGCCGCGTCGGCGCCGGGGATCGTCGTCGGCCCCGGGGTCGTTCTCGGCAGCCCGATCGTCGGGGGAACGGTCGTCGGCGGCCCGATCGTCGGCTCGCCGTTCGCGGCGTCGCGGTCGGGGCCGATCATGCCGTACAGCTATTACGCCAATTTCCCGGAGCCCGCTCGGGTGTACGTCGGCTACGGCTCGAACGACGGGTTCCCGTTCCGGGGCCAGCCGTACGGCCACGCCGGCGACCGCTGGTCGTGGAGCGCGATGTCGACCGGCAACAACTCGCTGGCCAGGTACTACTACCAGATCTTGCCCTGATCTCGAGAACCAGAATCCGGAGGGCGACGCGGCGCCGGACTTGCATTGAAGTTCGGTGTCCGGTCGCCCGCTGGTTCCTGGTCGTCCTGGCGTTGTCGCCGGTCGCGGGCGGCTTCATCAGAGACGAGACGCAAAGGGTGAAGACGATGCGACCATTGCATGAACAGTCGGTGGTGATCACCGGGGCCTCATCGGGGATCGGCCGGCGGACGGCGATCGAGTTCGCCAAGCGAGGAGCGCAGGTCACGCTCGCCGCGCGCAACGATTCGGCGCTTAAAGAAGTAGCCTCCGAGATCCGACGCGACGGCGGCAAGGCGCACGTCGTGGTCACCGACGTCGCCGAGTGGCCGCAGGTCGAGCGGCTCGCCGAGGCCGCCGCCGCCCATTACGGGCGGATCGACACCTGGGTCAACAACGCCGGGGTCAGCGTCTACGCCCACTTCGAAGACCTGCTGGTCGAAGAGATCGACCGGATCATCCGCGTCGACCTGCTCGGCCAAATCTACGGCGCCAAGGCCGCCCTGCCCTACATGAGGAAGCAAGGCGAGGGGACGATCATCAACGTGGCGTCCGAGCTGGGCGTCCGCGGCGCGCCGTTGCAGTCGATCTACTGCGCGGCCAAGCACGGCGTGAAGGGGTTCACCGAGGCGCTTCGATTGGAGCTGGACCACGAGAATTCAGGCGTCCGCACGACGCTGATCCTGCCGGGCGCGACCAACACGCCGTTCTTCGCGCACTCGCGCAGCAAGCTCGGCGCGAAGGCGTCGCCGCCGGGGATCGTCTACGAGCCCGAGGCCGTGGCCGAGGCGATCGTGTTCGCCGCCGAGCACCCCCGCCGCGACATCTTCGTCGGGGTCTCGGCCAAGAGCTACGACTGGCTCCAGCGGCTCAGCCCGGCGATGGCCGACCAGATGTCGCTGATGGCGGGCGCGAGCATCGAGAAGCAGAAGTCGCACGAGCCCGACAACGGCCGCGACACCCTCTTCGAACCCTGGACCGGCCATGGCGCCGAGCGCGGCGACTACCCCGGCCGGACGTCGAGCTGGTACACCAAGGTGTTCGAACACCACCCCGCCCTGAAGGTCGCCGCGTTAGGCGCCGTCGCCGGCACGTTCGCCGCCGGCCTGCTGGGCCTCGCCCGCCGGAACGGCAACGGTCATGAAACCGGCAACGGCTGGCGGCTTCGCGGCTGAGTCGACGGCCTGCTATTCCGGCGGTTCGTCCTGTTCCGCTGACCTTCAAAATGGCGGACTTGGCGAGGAGTCAGGACGGCATCGGGATCGAGGAAGTCGTCGTAGCTCAGATTCGCCATCCAGAAACGGCGAGCGCGGGACTCGTACTCTTCCTTGAGATGAGCGAGCCGCCGGATCTCGACCACCGTCCCCCATCCAGCGCCGAGTCGTCATTCGTGGGGCTCACCTCCGCAGATCCTCCCGCCCTCGGCGCAGGCGGCTTCTGCGTCCGGGCCTCCATCAAGGCCGAGCAGATCGGCGATACGCCTCAACGCCACTTCGAGACTGCAAGCCGCCTGGGGGGTCAGCCCGTCGCCCAGCCCCAGATCGGCCGCCGGCGCCGTCACGAGCCATGCCCGGGGACAGCTCCCGTAGACCGCTTGAGCCAGGGCCAGGAGGCGGCCGGGCTCGCTCACATGTCCGAACGCTGACGCGATGCTCGACAGCTCGAGCGGCCGGACTTCGACGCCCGACGGCCCTTCGTTCGGCGGAATGCGGGCGTCGACGAAGATTGCGAGGCGGACGGCCGACAGCCGTTCAGCCAGCTCGGGGGCGAGCTGCGTCACCGCCAGGGCCGCCACGCCCGGCAGTTCCCAACTTTGCACGACGGCGGCCGCGCGAGGGCCGAACGCGTCGTCGGTGCGCAGGGTGTTGCCGTATCCGATCACCAGGGCGGGCCGCGCGTCGTCCATCAGATCAGTGCCTCCAGATCTCGTCCCGGACAGCCCCGTCGGGGCCCACGACTTGGACGTGGAGCGGCATCAGGCCGAAGGCGTGAGTCGAGCAGCTCAGGCAGGGGTCGAACGCCCTGATCCCCGCCTCCAGACGATTCAGCACCCCCTCGGGGATCGGCGAGCCCTTGATGAAATGGCGGGCGATCTGGGCCAAGGACTTGTTCATCGCGAGGTTGTTGTGGCCCGTGGCGATGATGAGGTTGACCCACGTGAGCAGCCCGTTCTCGTCCACCCGGTAGTGGTGGAACAACGTGCCCCGGGGCGCCTCGCTGGCCCCCACGCCCTCCATGCGGTTGACGCCGCCGTGGGCGCGGATCTGATCGGAGAGAAGATCGGGGTCGTCGAGGAGTCGCTCGACGTGCTCGACGGCGGTCAGGATCTCGACCAGGCGGGCGTAATGATAGTAGAACGACGCGGTGACCGTGCGACCGCCCCGCTGGCGGTATTCTTCAAGCTCGACATCGGCGAGCGGCGAGCCCGCCCTGGAGCACACGTTCAATCGCGCAAGCGGGCCGACTCGATAGATCCCGTCGGGGCAGCCCATCGGAGCGTAGTACGGTGATTTCAGGTACGAGTCAGGCTCGACCGACTCGCCGAGGAAATCTCGGTAGTCGGCAGGGTCGAGGTCGTCGGCCACGATTCGGCCCGTCGAGTCGGTCACCCGTAGCCGGCCGTCGTGGTGTTCCCAGACCCCATCAGGGCCGACCATGGCCAGGAACAGGCTGGGGAAATCGCCGAAGCTCGCGACTTCCTCGCGGAAGCCGTCGAGCAATCCTTTGATCAGCCCGAGCGCCATCAGGGCGGTCTGCTTCGCCTCGGCGAGCCGTCCGCGGATCGCCTCGCGGCCGTCGACCGTGAGCGCCGCGCGGACCCCGCCGGGGACGGACCAGGCCGGGTGAATCTTGCGGCCGCCGAGGGCCTCGATGATCTCCTGGCCGAACTGCCGCAGCCGGATGCCCGCGCGGGCGACCTCCGGGTGTTTCGCGATCAGGCCGAAGACGTTCCGCTGAGCCGGGTCGGAGTCCATCCCGAGGAGCAAGTCGGGGCCGCTCAGATGAAAGACGCTCAGCGCATGCGACTGGACGATCTGGGCGAGGTTCATCAACCGCCGCAACTTCACGGCCGCCGGCGGGATCGAGACGGCCAGGATCGCGTCGCCGGCCTTGGACGACGCCAGCAGGTGGCTGACCGGGCAGATCCCGCAGACCCGCGCGGTGATCCCCGGCATCTCCCAAAACGGACGCCCCTCGCAGAACTTCTCGAACCCCCGGAAGTCTGTGACGTGGAACCGGGCGTCGGACACCCGCCCGTCGTCGTCGAGAAGCACCGTGATCTTGGCGTGCCCCTCGATCCGAGTGACCGGGTCGATGACGATCCGCTGGCCCATGAGACGCGCTCCTCGAATCGTGAACGGTCGCTTTCATCCGAATCGGATGTCCTCGCCCTCCAGACGCGGCGTCCTGCCCTCGATCAAGGCTTCCAGCACGGCGCGAATACGGGGGGCGGACGGGGGGCAGCCGGGCAGGTAGAGCTCCACCGGGATGACCGCGTGGACGGGGACGACCTTGTCAAGCAACGCCGGCACGATCCCCGGCTCGCAAGGGACCCGGCCGCCGCTTCCAAGATAGACCTGATCGAGGATGCTCTCGGCGCCGCCGAACGGGTTGCGCAGGGCCGTGACGTTGCCCGTCACGGCGCAATCGCCGAACGAGACGACCGTCCTGGTCCTGGCGCGCAGCAACGGCAGCAGCCTCAGGTGGTCTTCGTTGCAGACGGCCCCTTCCACCAGCGCCACGTCGACTCCCTCGGGGTACTCCTTGACGTCGACGAACGGCGAGAAGACGACGTCGACCGTACCGGCCAGGTCGATCAGGAACTCGTCCATGTCCAAGAACGACATATGGCAACCCGAGCATCCCCCGAGCCAGGCGGTGGCGAGCCTCAAACGGGCCATGGCTTGTGCTCCCGCGCTGCGATCAAAGAAGCGAGCCGGTCGCGACGGTGGTCGATTCCCGAGACGGTGTCTCCGCGATGGAAGAGGGCGCCGGTCGGGCAGGCCATCACGCACTTGCCGCATGATGTGCAGGTCGGCGAGTCGCCCCAGGGCTGGTCCAGGTCGGTCGCCACCCTGGCGTCCGCGCCGCGGCCCGAAACGCCCCAGGTGCGCGCCCCCTCGATCTCATCGCAGACCCGCACGCAACGGGTGCAGAGGATACAGCGGTTGTGGTCGACGCCGAACAGCTCGTGGCTGACGTCTACCGTCAGCGGCTTGTGCTGATACTCGAACCCGACGTGATCCATGCCGACGGCGACGGCCGCGTCCTGCAACTCGCAATCACCGTTGGCGACGCACACGGCGCAGGCGTGGTTGCCCGCGGCGAACATCAGTTCCACGACCGTGCGCCGATGGAATCGCAATCTCTCCGTGTCGGTCCGGACGTCCAATCCCTCGGCGACCGCGGTCACACATGCGGGCGTCATGGGCTTGCCGTCGCCGACCTCGACCAGGCAGAGCCGGCAGGAGCCGACGTCGGTCAGGCCCTCGAGGTGGCAGAGAGCTGGAATGTCGACGCCGGCCGAGCGAGCCGCGTGGAGGACGGTGTCGCCCTCGCGCGCCCCGACGATCTTGCCGTCGATCTGGAGGGTGACGATCGTCATGAGCGACCTCCCCATCGGTCAGCCCCCCGCCTGCCGCATGTAAGGAGCCGAACGCACTAGAAACCTGACATGAGTCGATGGGGCTTGATCGATTGACAAGCCGACTCGTCAAGACCTGGCAGGTTCGTCAAGCGACCAGTCGCAGTCTCTCTTCTTCTATTTGATATTAATAGCACGAACTAGAGCGCCAGGGACAGTTGGCGGCGGAATTCGGTGACGAGAGGCGAGTCGGAGGGGAGGAGCTGGAAGACGGCGAGCATGGTCTGGCGGGCTTTCTCGCCGACCCCCTTGCGGTCGCGCTCGACGAGGTCGAGGCAGATTGAAAGGGCTTCTTCGTAGCCGCCGGAGGCGGCGAGGGCTTCGGCCAGGGCGAACTTGCGGGCCAGATCTTTCGGCTCGGCGGCGAGGGCGGCGCGGGCGGCGTCGACGCCGCCGGAGTTCGCGGCTTGCGTCCGCAGGATCAGCTCGGCCTTGAGCTTCTCGCCCTCGGGCTCCAGGAACCCCCGGCGCTCGAGCGCGAAGATCACGCCGGCGGCCTCTTCGGTGCGGCCGGCGGCGAGCGCCAGCCGGGCCAGGCCGAGCTGCGCTTCGGGGAGGTCGGGGATGATCGCCAGGGCCTCGGCGTACTTCGCCTCGGCGGTCTGCGGATCGGTCGCCTCAAGCGCCTGGGCCTGTTTGATCAGGGTCTCGGCGGGGCTCGGCAGCAGGCGGTCGATCCACTGACGGATCGAGTTTTCGGGCAGGACCCCGGTGAAGGCGTCGAACACCTGGCCGTCGCGGACGCCGAAGACGGCCGGGATCGACCGCACGCCGAAGCTCCCCGCAATGTCGCTCGCCTGGTCGACGTCGATCTTCACCAGCGTGAACTTGCCGTCGTACTCGCGCGCCAGCTTCTCCAGCACCGGCCCCAACATCTTGCAAGGGCCGCACCACGGCGCCCAGAAATCGATGACGACCGGCGCGGTCCGCGACCGCTCGATCACGTCGACCGTGAACGATTCGGACGTGGCGTCGAGGATGTGCGGGCAAAGGGGCGAAGAAGTCGGCGCGGACGAGGTCGGAGTCGAAGCGGCGTCGCTCATGAGTCGAAAATCCCGCGGGGCCTGGTCGAGGAGTGAGGTCGGTTCGCAACCGTCGACGCCATTCTACGACCCGGCTCGCCCCCGGAAAAGATGCGGGGCGAGGCTGAATCAGCGGCGTCGGAGCTTGGCCCAGACGCTGGCGAGGTCGCCGCGGCCGGTGGGGACGAGCAGATAGCCGCCGATGAACGCGACGGTGCCGAGCGTCAGGTGGATCAACAGCGGCACGGCGCGGGTCCGCAGCGATTCGCCCGGGTAGGTGATCGGCATCGCCTGGCGGACCAGCCAGGTCGCCGCGATCAAGGCGACCGCGCCGGTCAGGGGAGCGCTCAGCGTCCGCTTCAGGAAGGTGCGCGGGTCGATCTCCAGGACGCGGAAGACGTACACTCCGGGCACGATCAAGTTTGAGACGAACGTGGTCAGCACGGTGCCCCAGATCACGCCGGCGACGCCCAGTCGCGTGGTCAAATAGTAGCTGATCGGCACGTTGATCAGCGCCCCGCCCAGGGCCGACAGGGCGATGACCTCGATCTTGTTGACGCCGATGGCCATCTGCACGGGGACCGAGAGGATCAACGGGATCGCGGCGGTCAAAAACAGCCGCATCAGCGGGGCGATCTTCTCGGGGTCGCAGTCCAGGCCCTGGCCGATCCAGAGGGTCAGGAACGGCCCGGCGTAGATCCAGCCGAGCAGGCCGATCGGCAGGACGGCGGTCAGGTGCATCCGGGTGCCGTCGTACTTGATCCGCTCCAGCCCGAGGCTGTCGCGCGCCGCGGCCAGGCTGGCGACGGCCGGCATGACCATGTAGGCGAGCATCCAGCCGGTCTGGCGAAGCTGCAAGAATGGCTTGCTCACCACGCTGTACATGGCGTTCGCCGGACCGGGCTCGTGGATCGCGAACCCGAGAATCGTCGTGTCGACCTTGTCGCCCAGCACCACGCTGATCTGGATGAGCGCCATGTAGAAGCTGATGTGGCCGAGGATCTTGTAGTCGGCCCAGCGGGCGCCGCGAAACCGAGGTTTCTGGCCGAGGTCGTGGATCATCACCCAGACTGCCGGCCCCAGCGACAAGAACACCTGGATCGCCGTCTGGGCCACGACCAGGTAGAAGAAGTCGACGCCGCTCTTGAGCCCGGCGATCAGGACCAGGTTGCGGAGGATCGTGATCGCCAGCTCGAGCCGGGGGATGAAGTCGTATCGTCGCGCCGCTTGCAGCACGCTCGACACCACCACCGAGAACCCGTAGCACGGCGCCGTCACGATCTGGAGCCAGAGCAGCTTGACGATCAGATTGTATGACTCGCCCTGGAACCCCGTGTGTGGCAACGCCCAGTAAGCGAGCCCCAGGAGCGCCACCATCTGTACGAAGGCCATCGCGGTGTAGAAATTCAGGCCGCAGGCCACGGCCCGGTCGACCCCCTCGCGATCGCCCCGCGTCCACGAATCGGAAATCTGCCGCTGGAGCGCCGAGCTGACCCCGAATTCGAACAGCATCTGGAAGAAGCCGAACCCCGTGGCGAACCCGTACGCCCCCATCGCGTCGGCGTGGATCGTGTCCAGGATCAACCGGGTCGTCCACAGCGAGAAGACGACCTGAAGCGGGACGCGCAGCGCCAGCCAGAAGGTTCCGCTGAGCAAACGCCCCAATACGGGCGGCAGCGCCCGGGCGGCGGGTATGGCGGTGGTAGCCGTACTCACAGGATCCTTCCTCGACGGCGGCGGGGACACTCCAGTTGCGCTCCGCGAAAATGGTGCTAGGCCCGTATCTTACCGGCCACGTGGGAAGGCCGGAACCCCAATTCGGCCCCTGCGCCGACCGGGCGCTCGTAGGGGCGCCCCTTGTGAGTGCTCGTGGCTGCCGAGGTGGATTGGGCGCCCACAAGGGGCGGCCCCTACTGAGCGCTCGGTCGGCCCACGTCAGGGAGCGATCTGGGCGGTGCTCGCCTGCTTCTCGGGACGGCTCGGCTCGGGATGTTCGAGCAGGTTGAGCCGGCGTTCGAGGCGGTCGAGGCGGTCGGCGACGGCCGGGGGGAGCGTGAGCGGAAGCTCCTCGGCGCGGGTCGGGCCGACCGGGGCGCGGAGATGTTTGGGCGAAGTCGGCGCGGCGGGGGTCGCGGCGGCGGTCGGGGTGACGACGACGGCGGTCGGCGGGGCGGGACGAGGGACGTCGGGCCGGTTGGCCGTCTCGACCCAGACGACCTTGCGCTCGGGCTTGGCCCCGCCTCCCCGAACGATTTCGAGCCGGACGGCCTTCCTGGCGGGCGTGCGGTCGAGCCGCTCGGTCAGGTCGAGGGCGGTGCGCGTCGGCTGGTCGTCGAACGAGACGATCAGGTCGCCGATCCGAAGCCCTCCCCGCGCCGCGGGGGTGTCGGGCAAGACGTCGCGGAGCGCGGCGCCTTCGGGAGAGGTCGCGAGGGCCGAGTCCGATTCAAGGCGGACGCCCAGATACGCGCGGTCGACCTGGCCGAGGTCGCGGAGCTGGGCGGCGATCCACAAGGCGTGGTCGGCGGGGACGGCGAAACCGAGGTCGTTGCCGCGCTCGCCGGTCGGAGCGTTCTCCGTCGACGGGATCGCCAGGCCGCTGCGGATCAGGCCCAGCCACTGGCCCCGGAAGTTCACCACCACCGCGCCGCTGTCGCCCGGAAAGAGCGGGGTCTGCACCTGGATCAGGCCGTTGATCTGCCGCGACCGCAGCTCCAGCGTCCGGTCGAGGCCGGCGATCTGGCCCCGGCTGACCGAGTGCCCGAGGCCGAACGGGTTGCCGATCACAAACACCTGGCTGCCGAGCGCCGGGCCTTCGGCGGCCTGGCGGATCGGCCGGACGGCGCGCGGGGCGATCCTCAAAAGCGTCAGGCCGGTGTCGGGATCGGCGGCGATCCAGCGCGCCAGGTGCTGGCGGCCGAAGGCGTCGCGCGCGGTGATCCGCGCCGGGCCCGTCTCGTCGTCGGCCTCGCTCTCGCCCGGGGCCCGGACGGGCCGATCGATCCGGACCGAGAGGACGTCGCCTTGCGGATTGATGACGACCCCCGTGGCCACGCGGCGGGTGCCGTCGGGTCCGTCGGCCGCCTTGTATTCGAGCGTCACCACCGAGTCGCGGGCGCGGATCATGCCGGCCGCCATCCGCCGTTCGAGCCGCTCCATCGCCGCGAACAAGACCTCGTCGTCGTCGGACTCTTCGTGCTCGCGGTGCGCGAGCGTGGGGGGGGCGGCCGGGATCGGGAACGCGTTCGGGTCGGAATCGAGGTCGCCGTCGCCGTCGACGCCCATCGCGCCCGACGTCGCCAGCCAGCGGGCGAAGGCTCGCGACGGGCCGGCCTTGGCGTCCTTCGCCACCTGCGCCCGCGTCGGGAAGGAGGGTTCCGGCGCTCGGGCCGACGGTCCCCAACTCAGCCGGTTGAGCGAGCCGTTCGAGACCGCCCAGGCCAGGACCGCGAACCCCAGGCCGCTGGCGAGCCAGAGGAGCAGGCGGTTCCGGACGTGGGTCTCGCGGGGCGCCATGGGGGGACTCTCAAAAAACCAAGGCTCAAGCTCAAGATGGCTTCAAGGTGATGGTCGAGGGCCGCCCACCGGGTCCGAATACGAGCCCGAAGCGCAAGCGAGGGATGATTTTCGGGGTCGCCGAAGCGATCCCCTCGCTTGCGCTTCGGGCTCGTATTCCGCTCCCTGATCGTCCTGTCAGTAGGCGGGCTTGGCGATCCGAGCGTCGGGAGGCATGGGGATGCCGTATTCAAGATCGTGGTCGTAGCGGCGGACGGCCGCCGGCTTGCTGGCGTTGCTCGCCGGGACCGAGCCCGAGGCGGGGGAGGACGGAGTCGAAACCTGGGCCAGGGCCTCGGGTTCGGTCGACGACTCGGACTCCTGCGACCGCGACTCGTCGGCCGAGGAGGCTTCGGCCCGCGCCGGCGCGATGACCAGGGGGACCGCCTGAAGCTCGATCGGGATCGGCCTCGATTCGGCGGCGATCCGCGCCTCGGCTTCGGTCGCCGATCGGTGCACGAGCGAGGCGGCGACGACGAAGACCGTCGCAGCGGCGACCGCGCCCAGGCCGGCGGGGGAGGTCAGCGACCCGAAAATCCGGTCGCCGAGGCGGACCGACGACCGCGCGTCGCGGTCGAGGGCGGTTCGGAGGCGGTCGGGCAGGTCGTGGCCGATCGAGTCGCGCATCCAGGCGAGCTGGAGCGGCAGGCCGCCCCGGATGCGGTCGAGCCGGCCGGTCGCGCGGTCGGCGACGGTACGAGCCGAGGCGGGCAAGAGCGCCCGAGAGACCCGCGACCAGATCGACGGTTGCGACGCCTCGGCCGCCTCGATCCGGGCCGCGACCCCTTGCCAGAGCGACGGGGCGTGGGGCTCGACGGGCGACTCGGCCGCCGCCGCCGACAGGAGGGACATCGACCGGACGAGGGCCGACCGCCGCCGCCGGCAATCGCCGCAGACGTCGAGATGGTCCTCGATCGACAGCCGATCGTCGCGGCTCAGATCGCCGTCCCGCTCGGTCGTCGATCCGGCGTCGGCGGCCATTCCCACGAAGAGGGGGAGCCGACGTCGCGTCCAGGCGCACGCTGTTTGGTCTGGTTTTGTTTTCATAAGGGTCGTCAGCCGTCCGTGGCTGCCTCCTGCGCCGCATCCTGGCGGCGCTCCCAGATTAAGCGGAATTTTTCGCGTGCCTTGGAAAGACGCCATCGCACCGTCGCCTCTCGACGGCCCACGATCGCCGCAACCTCCGACGACGAGAATCCTTCTAAATCGCGGAGGACGAGGATCGTACGGTACGAAACGGGCATCTGTGCGAGGATGAACTGAACCTCCTGGGCCAGCTCCGCCTGAATTCTCGGGTCCGGATCGGGTGGGTCGAACGGGGCTCGCCCATCGTCGTAACTGCGGTCGATCGAGGCCGGCGGCGGGGGCTCGCTCTTGTTGCGCCGAAGCTGGTCGAGCCCGAGGTTGACGCCCACCCGGAACAGCCAGGGGCCGAACCGCCGGCCTGAATCGAAACGGTCGAGGCGGCTGTAAACCCGCCAGAACGTCTCTTGAGCCAGGTCGCGAGCGTGTTCGGGATCGCGCACCAGTCGAGCCAGCACGCGGATCAGCTTGCGTTCGTAACGTCTGACGAGCACGGCGAATGCGGCATGATCACCATGCCGCGCCCGCTCGACCAGCCAGGCGTCGTTGAGACTGGCCTCGTCCTCGGAGCCCGAAGTCGCCGTAACGGCCGTGGTATCCAAGGAGGGGGTCACCGTCGTCGGTCCAACCTTAAGTCGGTCTCGGTTTCGGTCAGGCGGGTTCACGGGGCCCCCGATCAATGAACCGTCGTTTCCGGCCGTTTTCGCCTGATTCGCACGATCCGCGTCCTCGGGGGATGGGGAGGGGACGCTGTCGGTCGGCTTCCGCATCGCGTTACCTCCCCACGTACAGTATGATACGTTCCCGCACCCCGACCGCGTTGGACGAATTTCTCGACGCGCCGCCAATCCGTCGCCGACGCACCGCTCGTCCAGCGCCGATCATCGGTCCAAACCGCACATCTTGTCAACCGCGACGCGGTCGGGACACCCGACCTCATGAAAATGAGGGGACGCGTCGGCCGGGTCCGAATGCAAACCATCATGACGCGGCCGGGACACCCGGCCTCATGAAAATGGGGATCGCGTCGGCCGGGTCCGAATACAAGCTCGAAGCGCCAGCGAGTGAATTTCCCATCGGCGGGTCGAATCCATCCACTCGCTGGCGCTTCGAGCTTGTAATGGGGCAGCCCTGGCCGAGGTATCTTCAGAGCAGCCCGAAGCGCCAGCGAGTGAATTTCCCATCGGCGGGTCGAATCCATCCACTCGCTGGCGCTTCGAGCTTGTAATGGGGCAGCCCTGGCCGAGGTATCTTCAGAGCAGCCCGAAGCGCCAGCGAGTGAATGGTCCGGTCGGCCAGCGGGGAATTCACTCGCTGGCGCTTCGGGCTCGTAATGGGGCGCGCCCTCGCGGCTCGCTTGAATGAACTCACGCGCCGTAGACGTTCACATCGTACAGCGAGTAGTTCTTGGTGGCGTTGACCTGGGTGCAGTAGATCCGCACGTAGCGGCCGCGCGCCGAGAGGTTCGTGTAATCGATCACGCCGCTGGTCGTGTTGCCGACGACGGATTGGACGGTCGTCCAGTTGCTGGCGTCGTCGCTGACCTGGATCTGGTAGTCGACCGCGAAGGCGGCCTCCCAGTCGAGCGTCACGCGGTCGACGTCGAAGACGGCGCCCAGGTCGATGGTGATCCAGCCGATGTTGTTGTTTTGCAGCCACTGGCCGCTTGACCATCGCGTCGAGGCGTCGCCGTCGACCGTATTGCCGGGCGCGTAAGCGGCGCCTTCGTTGGAGGAGGAGGTCGCGGCCTTGCCTCGCGCCAGGTCGACGACCGCGGCGGCCGTCGGCGTCGTCTGGAATTGAATCTCGGCGATCTGGATGATCGGGTCGCCGTTGCTGACGATGTCGTCGAGCTTGTAGATCTTGAACGGCGTCGAATTCGCGAATGTATACGTGGTCGCGGTGAAGTTGGACGTGACCGCCTCGTTGGTCCGGACGTCGAGGGTCGTCCAGGTCACGCCGTCGTTGGAGCCCTTGAGCGTCCAACTGTTCGGCGCGCGGCCGGGGTACAAGGCCGTGTCGTTGGCGCTGGTGATCGTGTATTGCGAGATCACCGGGGCGGCGCCGCCGGCGAATTGATACTGGATCCAACTGGTCGCCGAGAAGTCGAGCCATTTGGTGTGGACGTCGCCGTCGAACGCCTGCGCCGGGCCCTCGCCGCCGGCCGCGTTGCCGCCTCGGGCCGAGACGACGCTCGTCGCCGGCGCCGGATCGATCGGCATCGGCAGGCGGGCCGTCGCATAAAGGGCGTCGACGATCGGATAAACCGTGGTTCCGTCGGCGAAATGGATCTCGACCGTGATATAGCGTCCGGTCTCGTTCTGGTAGGGCTGGAGGTAAAGGTCGGCGGTAGTCCCGTGGCGGACGAGGGCCAACGCGTAAGCGGCGGGGGCGCCGACCAGCCGCCAATCGCCACCGCCGTAGCCGGTGACGATGATCTGGGTGATCGGCTTCTCGGCGGAGAGGCCGGTCAGGACGAGGTGGACGTCCTGGAAGTCGTCGGGGCTGGTCGGCGTCCCCGAGCCGCCGACGAAGTCGCTCCCGTCCTGCCCGAGCGACGCGGCCGTGATGATCGAGGCGGTCGGCAGAAGGTAGGTCTGATCGTTGGCCCCGACGCCGTTGAGCGTCGCGGCGTAGACCCGGATCGTCGCCGCCACCGCGCCGGTCGAGGGGTCGCTCCTCCAGTTGTTCCGCATGGTCAGGCGGATCTCGTCGAGGGTGAGCCAGGGGTAATTCACCTGAGTGTAGGCGGGCGCGCCGGTGCTGGGATCGGGGCCGACGCCGATCGTCACGGGGGATCGGGAGGGGTCCGTCCAGAGGATCTCGTTGTTCGAGAAGTCGCCCGTGAGATACGTCCGCCCACTGCTCGACTTGTTGTATTGCCGGTCGTGCGCGACGCTGAGCGAGATATAGGCGTCGTCGAACATGTTGCCGTTGATCGCGAGGTCGAAGACCGGCAGCCGCGACCAGCCCCAGGGCGCGCCGTATTGACCTTCGAAGGCGCTCTCGCTGGAGCCGGCGCCGATGCGGAGGCCGTCGCCGCCGAGGAACGTGTTGTCGACGATGCGCGTGCCCCAATCGTTGCCGCTGATGACGAGGCCGACGTTGTCCGGGGACATCCCACGCACGTCGATCGTGTTGCCGCGATAGGTCTGGTCGACGAAGCCGCGGCCGATCGTGATCACATAGTCGCCTTGCGGCAGCGGATCGGCGAGCAGGTACCGCGTCGGGCTGAGCGCCTGGGCGATCATCCGCCACTGGCCGGCGTACGGTCCGGTCACGATCGAGACGACGTCGCCGGTCCGGGCCGACGGGCCGCGCAGCGCGGGGATCTGTACGATCGAACCGTCGGGCGAGACGGCCGACGGCTTCCCCTCGAACCGAGGCTGGTAGGTTTCCAGCAAGATGATCTCGGGGCTGTTGTCGTACCCGGGTGGGAGCACCGCGTTCACGGGCGTGCCGATTCCGCCGTCGATCGTGTTGTTCTCGATCAGGTTGCCGATCCCTTGACCGGAATCGCCGCCGCCGTAGACCAGGAACCGCAGCGTGATCCCGGCGGGGGCGAGGGCGTGGACGTGGTTGCCGGTGATCGTCAGGTCGTGGCTCGTGTGCACGTTCAGAAAGGTCGGCGTGATCGTGTTGGCGACCGCGCCTTGATAATCGTTGTCGAGCACCTGCCAGGGTCCGACCCCGAGCTGGATCCAGCCTCCCTTGAGAATGTTATTCGCGATCAGGCCCGAATCGCCCGGGTCGAAGTTCATGAGGGCGAACGCGTCCTCGTAGCCCGTGGCGATCGCGGCCGACGGAGCCTGGACGTCGAGATGAGTGAACGAGAGGTCGACGTTCGAATCGCCCAGCCCCGCCTGGACGATGGCCCGATCGGCGGCCGTCCACATGCTGGAATCGCCCTGGAACCGAATCGCAAAGCCGTCGAGGGCGACGTGGCTGGACGAGACGAGAATCGCCCCCGACGACGAGTTCCACGGCGAGCCCGGGGCGCTCGACAGGGCGAAGTTCAGCGTGATCCCCGGATCGGCCGTGATCTGAACCGGATAGTTCAGATTCAAGGGGGCGTTCAGCGTGTACGAGCCGGCCGTGAGATGGATGTTCGGCGCGTGGGCCTGGAGCTTGGCGAGCAGGTCGGCGGCGCTGGCGACGTCGAGAACGCTCGCCCCGACGCGGGTGTCGGCGACGAGACGGCCGATGTCGCTCGGCGCACCGGCGAACCGGGCGACGGCCTGGGAGCCGTCGTTGAACGTCAGCAGCAGGGTGAGGGTCGAACCGGCCTCGTCGCGGACGGGCGGGAAGTCGAAGACGCCGGTCGTCGCGTTGTACCGCAGGGCCATCGGGCTCGATCCGCCCGTATACGGAGCCGCCGCCCCCGGCCCCGTGTAAGCCCAGCTCGAACCATAGAGATTGCTGAGCACCGCCGTGCGCACGGTGGCGAACGACTGGCCGGACGGAAGGGCCGCCAGGCTTCCGGCGTCGAGGGCCGCGTGCGAGTAACCGGGGCTCGACGCGTCTTGCGGCAGGCTCGCCGCCCTCGCTTGGGGCAGATTCGACAGGGCGACGGCGGGCATGGCCAGGTTGGGGTTCGTCGCGCCCGCCGTGAAGACGACCGTGTCGGTCTTGCCGCTCCGGTTGGTGTACGTCCCGTCGGGGTTCTGATGCTCGTAGGTGACCACCAGGGTCATCGGGACGCCGGCGAGATTGACGTCGGGGGAGATGAACAAATCGGCGGTCGTTCCCAGGGTCCCGTTCTGCCCCGGCCGGTTCAACAGCTCGGCGTTCCAGTGGCCGTCGGGGTTGGTTCCGGATTCCCACACCCGGGGCGGATTGGTGGCGGCGGTGAGCGTGACGTGGACCGCCGCGCCCGCCGAGAGGTTGGACAGGGCGATCTGAACGTCCTCGATCCCATCCGGGCCGACGCCGATGTTCGGTCCGGTCCAATCCTGGGCGACCTGCCCCACGAAGACGGCCGTGACCTGCTCGCCGGGCGTCCGGAGGTTGGGGTCGACCGCCGAGCCGGTGGTCATCGAGGTCGTCTCGAACGTCCCGTCGGCGTAGACGACGCGAATAGCGTCGTACAACGTGCCCGCGGGGTCGGCGGCTTCGGGCTCCATGTAGAGGTCGCCCGCGCCGGGGGCGGCGGCGGGCTTATAAACGGCGTTCGACCAGTTGCCGAGTGGGTTCCAGACCCAACCGCCGCTCACGGGCTTGGTGACCGTGACGCTGGCCACGGCGACACTGGACAGGCCCGTCAAATGGATGTGGATGTCCTGGTAGTCGTTGGGGCGCTGCGGGTTGATCAGCCCCTCGGTGCCCACGAAGTCGCTTCCATCCTGCCCGATCCACGTCGCGGTCAGGGCCAGCAAACGACGCTGCTCCAAAACCGCCAGCCTCGGCGTGAACGCTCGCCTCTTCGCGTGCTTTCTCATGATGCGGGGAACCCTTGTGACAGGTGAACTATCAGCGACTACTGACCGTCCCTTTCACGCAGATCCATCTGACGGGACATTGAGCCGACCGTTGAGAAAGCCTCCGGGCGACCGCCTGTTTCGACGGCCGTCCACAACTCGACGGCGTAACGCTCTAATCCTAGTTCACGTCGATCGAATCGCCCCTCTCGTCACTTCGCCGGATTGTTCTCTTGGTAAAGGAGTAGGACGTGTCTTCCGAAGATGAGCCGAACGAATCGTCATGCCCCAGTTTTGGAACGCCCGGCCTCATGGAAATGGGGGCTTGCGGTCGACCAGGTCCGAATACAAGCCCGAAGCGCCAGCGAGTGAATCGGCGTTGGGCCGTCGGAACCATTCACTCGCTGGCGCTTCGGGCTCGTAATGGGGCGCGCCCTCGGCTCTGACGAGCTATTTCCAGAGCAATCGCCATCCCCGAAGAAGCAGAAGAAGCAGAAAAAGAAGATTCAGCGGCCCGCCCGCAAACAATATAACCCTCTTTTCGCCGCAAACGGGCCGACACGCATGTTTTCATTCAGACCAGCCTGACTAAGCAGCGAGATGCTTACTCCTCTCGCTCCGGACGCCGGTCGCCTCGGCGATTCTACAGAACTTGGGTGGCGAGAGGGTTGATGTTCAGGGTAGGATAGAGAGCCCAAACGGCGAAGGGGCCGGGGTGGCGCCGTCGGGTCGTCTGGCTCCAAACAGCGCGTCCGGTTTCCCCGCTTTTCCTGCTGAGAAGTCCACCCGGCTGTCGGGAGTCTTCCTCTGTGTTGAGATCAACGACGACGGGATCGTCCACGACGTGGGACCACGGCCGGCGGCGGCAGGTTCTGGTGGAATCGCTGCTGCGCGAGATCGTCAACGGGTCGATCCGGCCGGGCGAGCATCTGGTCACGCAGGCATTGGCGCGGCGGTTCGGCGTGAGTCACACGCCGGTGCGCGAGGCGCTCATCATGCTGGCGGGGATGGGGCTGGTCGACGCCGCGCCCAACCGGGGCTCGATCGTCCGGCGGGTCACCACGCGCGAGGTCCGCGAGATCTGTCAGGTCCGCCGGGCTCTGGAATGCGAGGCGGTCCGGCTGGCCTGCGGGCGGATTCCGACCTCGGACCTCGTCGCGCTCCGCGAGGCCCTGCTCGCCTTGATCGGCGTCGAGGAAGACCATTGGGTCGGCGGCGTGACCGAGGCCCGGGCGCTCGACAGCCGGCTGCACGACCTGATCGCGTCGGGCTCGGGGAATTCGTTTTTGGTCAACGAGCTGGGGCGGTTCAGCATCTTGTTCCGCACGTTCCGCGACGTGGCGTGGAGCCACTCCGAGAGCCGCAACGATTACCATCGCCTGGACGCCGAGGCCCGCGAGCACCTGGCGGTCGTCGAGGCGCTTCTGGCCGGCGACCGTCAGGCGGCCGTCGCAGCCATGGCGCGGCACATCGCCGCGGGGGTCGACTACTGGAGCCGCGCGCTGCCCGAAGGGGCGTCGCCGCCGGCCGAATTCGAGGAGGAGCTGAGATGAGCCGTCGAAACCGTATCCTCGCTTCCGCGATCGCGACTGCGCTCGGGCTCGCGGCCTGGCCGATCGCCGAGGCGCGGGCCGACGGCCCCGTCGAGTACAACCGCGACGTCCGGCCGATCCTGGCGGAAAACTGCTTCGCCTGCCACGGCCCCGACAGCGCGGCGCGGAAGGCCGACCTGCGGATCGACCGCCGCGACGACGCCGTCGCGATGGGCGCGATCGAGCCCGGCAAGCCCGAGGAGAGCGGGCTCATCGAGCGGATCAACTCGACCGATCCGCACGAGGTCATGCCGCCGAAGGCGATCCACAAGACGCTCACCGCCGCGCAGAAGGACGTCCTCACGCGGTGGATCGCCCAGGGCGCCGCGTACCAGCTCCACTGGTCGATGATCGCCCCGACGCGGCCCGCGACCCCCAAGACGAGCGATCCGGCCTGGGTTCGCAACCCGATCGACGCCTTCGTCCTCGCCCGGCTCGATTCGGAGGGCCTGAAGCCCGCGCCCGAGGCCGACCGCCGCACGATCGCCCGCCGGCTCAGCCTCGACCTCGTCGGCCTCCCCCCCAAGCCCGCCGACGTCGAGGCGTTCGTCGACGACAAATCGGCCGACGCTTATGAAAAATACGTCGACGACCTGCTCCGGTCGCCCGCTTGGGGCGAGCACCGCGCCCGCTACTGGCTCGACGCCGCGCGGTACGCCGACACCCACGGCTTCCACTTCGACAACTTCCGCGAGATGTGGACGTACCGCGACTGGGTCATCGCAGCCTACAACGGCAACATGCCGTTCGACCGCTTCACCATCGAGCAGATCGCCGGCGATCTGCTGCCCAACCGCACGCTCGACCAGCAGATCGCCTCGGGCTTCAACCGCTGCGCGATGTCGACCAACGAAGGGGGGACGATCGCCGAGGAGAACCTGGTCAACTACACCCGAGACCGCACCGAGACCGTCTCGCAGGTCTGGCTGGGGCTGACCACCGGCTGCGCGGTCTGCCACGACCACAAGTTCGACGCCTTCAGCCAGAAGGAGTTCTACGAGCTGTCGGCCTTCTTCAACAACACCACGCAAGACGCCTACGACGGCAACATCAAGGACACGCCCCCCGTCGTCGTCGTCCCCCAGCCGGAAGACGCCGACCGCTGGGCCGCGCTCCCCGCCGCGATCGCCCAGGCCAAGACCGCCGTCGACGCCCGCGCGAAGGCCGCTCGGGGCGAGTTCGACGCCTGGCTCGCCGGCCTCAAGCCCGAGGCCCTCGCCGCGATGACCCCGACGCGCGAGCTGCGTCTGAACGTCGGCGTGGCCCCGCGCGAGGGGGACGCGGCCCGGCAGCCGTTCGAGAGCCTCGACGCCGGCGACTTCGAGAAGGATCAGCCGTTCTCGTTCGGCGCCTGGGTGAAGCTCCCCAAGGAAGGCGCGACCGGCTCGGTCATGGCCCGGATGGACGATCAGCACGAACACCGCGGCTGGGACCTCTGGCTCGAAGGCAAGCGCGCCGCGACCCACATGGTCCACTCGTGGCCCAAGGACGCCTTCAAGGCCGTCACCAAGAACGAGCTGCCGACCGAGGTCTGGACCCATCTGTTCATGACGTACGACGGCTCGGGCAAGCCGACGGGCGTCAAGATCTACGTCAACGGCGAGCCCCAGCAGACCACCTCGGCGGCCGACTCGCTGAAAGGTTCGATCCGCGCGACGGTCCCGTTCAAGATCGGCCAGCGGCACTCGTCGGACCGGGTCGACAAGGTCGGGATCAGCGACGTGCGGCTCCACCGCCAGGCGCTCACCGACGCCGAGGTCGCCGACCTCGCGGGCGTCGGCCGCTACTTGCCGCTGATCGCCCAGCCCGCCGACAAGCGACCGCCGGCCGAGGTCGACGCGGCCTTCGCCTGGTGGCTCAAAACCCGCGATCCGGCCAGCCGCGACCTGCGGACGAAGCTCGTCGGCCTCGAACAGGAGAAGGCCGCGCTGCAAGCCCGGGGGACGATCGCGCACGTGATGCAGGAGAAGCCGGCGGGGGCGATGGCCTTCGTCCTCAACCGCGGCGAGTACGACCAGCGCCGCGACCCGGTGAAGCCCAAGACGCCCGAGGTCCTGCCGCCGATGCCCCCCGACCTTCCCCACGACCGCCTGGGCCTGGCGAAGTGGCTGCTGCGGCCCGAGCATCCCCTGACGGCGCGGGTGTCGGTCAATCGGTTCTGGCAGGAGGTTTTCGGCCAGGGGATCGTGCGGACGACCGGCGACCTCGGCGTCAGCGGCGAGCAGCCGTCGCACCCCGAACTGCTCGACTGGCTGGCAGTCGAGTTTCGCGAGTCGGGCTGGGACGTGAAGCGGTTCTACAAGCTCATGGTGACGTCGGCGAGCTACCGACAGTCGGCCGCGGCCACGCCCGAAAAGGTCGAGAAGGACCCGTCGAACCGGCTCCTGGCCCGCGGCCCCCGGTTCCGCATGGACGCCGAAGTCGTCCGCGATTACGCCCTGGCCGCCAGCGGGCTGCTGGTCGCCAAGCTCGGCGGGCCGAGCGTCCGACCGTATCAGCCCGAAGGGGTCTGGGAAGCGGTCGCCATGCCCGAGAGCAACACCCACTTTTACAAGCGCGACGCGGGCGAGAGCCTCTACCGCCGCAGCCTTTACACGTTCTGGAAGCGGAGCGCGCCGCCCGCCTCGCTCGACGTCTTCAACGCCCCCAGCCGCGAGGTCTGCACCGTCCGCCGCGAACGGACCAACACCCCGCTCCAGGCGCTCGTCACCCTCAACGACCCCCAGTTCGTCGAGGCCGCCCGGGCGCTCGCCCAGCGCGTCCTGGCCGAGGCCCCCGAGGCCGGCGACGCCCGGATCGACTTCCTCGCCCGACGGCTGCTGGCCCGTCCTCTGCGCGACGACGAGACCAAGATCGTCCGGGCCTCGCTCGACCGCCTGATCGCCTACTACCAGTCGCACCCCGACGACGCCGCCAAGCTGATGAAGGTCGGCGAACTGCCGCTCGACGCCGGCCGCGACCCCGCCGTCGTCGCCGGCTGGACCATGCTCGCCAACGAGCTGCTCAACCTCGACGAGGCGATCAACAAGTAAACAATGCCGGTGGGTCGGAACGGAACCACGGATCAACGCATTAGCGAGGACGAACTATGAGCCTCTTCGACGATTACGCTCGATACGAGACCCGCCGGCAGTTCTTCCGTCGGGGCGGCAACGCGGTGGGCTGGGCGGGCCTGGCTTCGCTGCTGGGTCGCGAGGGGCTCGCGCCGGCGGCCCGGGCCGGCAAGCTCGAGCACGACGTCAACGCGATCAAGACGCATTTCGCCCCCAAGGCCAAGCACGTCATCTACCTGCACATGGTCGGCGGCCCGTCGCAGATGGACCTGTACGACTACAAGCCGAAGATGGCCGAGTGGTACGACAAGGACCTCCCCGAGTCGGTCCGCCAGGGTCAGCGGCTGACGACGATGACGAGCGGCCAGTCGCGGTTCCCGATCGCGCCCTCCAAGTATAAGTTCGCCCAGCACGGCAAGTCGGGGATGTGGGTCAGCGAGATGCTGCCGCACACGGCCAAGATGGTCGACGACATGTGCTTCATCCGGAGCATGCACACCGAGGCGATCAACCACGAGCCGGCGATCTCGTACATCCAGACCGGCAACCAGATCACCGGCAAGCCGTGCCTGGGGTCGTGGGTCAGCTACGGTCTGGGCTCGCTGAACGACAACTTGCCGACGTTCGTGGTGCTGGTGGCCAGGCCGAGCAACACCGAGCAGCTTCAGGCGATCTCGGCCCGGATCTGGTCGTCCGGCTACCTGCCGGGCCAGCACGCCGGGGTCTCGTTCCGCACCAGCGGCGACCCGATCCTGTTCATCAACAACCCCCCCGGCGTCTCGTCCGAAGTCCGCCGCGACACTCTCGACGGCCTACGGGCGCTCAACGAGATGAATTACCGCCAGGTGGGCGATCCCGAGACCCACACGCGGATCGAGCAGTACGAGCTGGCGTTCCGGATGCAGGCGAGCGTCCCCGACCTGACCAACACGGCCGGCGAGCCCGAGTCGACTTACAAGCTCTACGGCGAGGACGCCAAGAAGCCCGGCTCGTTCGCCAACTCGGCGCTTTTGGCCCGGCGGATGGTCGAGCGCGGGGTCCGGTTCGTCCAGATCTACCACAACAACTGGGACCACCACGGCAACGTCGCCGGCCGCATGCCCAGCCAGTGCAAGGACGTCGACCAGCCCTGCTACGGCCTCGTCCAGGACCTCAAGGCGCGCGGGCTGCTCGACGAAACCCTGGTGATCTGGGGCGGCGAGTTCGGCCGGACGATCTACTCGCAAGGGGGCCTGTCGCACGACAACTACGGCCGCGACCACCACCCGCGGTGCTTCACCATGTGGATGGCCGGCGGCGGCTCGCGCCCGGGGACCGTGTACGGCGAGACCGACGAGTTCTCGTACAACATCGTCAAGGACCCCGTCCACATCCGCGACTTCCACGCCAGCATCCTCCAACTTCTGGGCTACGACCACCAGCGGTTCACCTACCGCTACCAGGGCCTCGACCAGAAACTGACCGGAGTCGAGCAAGCCCACGTCATCAAGGCGCTTTTGGCCTGACACCGAGTCGCCAAGCATCCATCGCCCGAGGGGCCGATACGAGCCCGAAGCGCCAGCAAGTGAACCCGAGCCGGTCTCGGACGATTCACTGGCTGGCGCTTCGGGCTCATTGAGTTGACTCCTGAAGGCTCGCTTCGATTCACTCGCTCACCTCTGGCGGAAGGCTCAGGAACCGCCGACCGGTCGGTCTTGATATAATGCTCGCTCCGCCCGAACGGGGCCGGATGGAGGACGACGCGAAGGATGGAGGCGAGCTTGGATCCGAAGACCGACCGCAAGAATCTGGTGACTCAGCAGAAGGCGTTGGCCATCAACCTGGACCCGCGCAAGTACGGGACGTTCGCCGAGATCGGCGCCGGCCAGGAGGTCGTGCGATGGTTCTTTCAGGTGGGCGGAGCGGCTGGGACGATCGCGAAAAGCATCTCGGCCTATGACATGACCGTCAGCGACGCCATCTACGGCCCCTCGCCCCGCTACGTGTCGCGGGACCGGCTCCAGACGATGCTCGACTACGAGTACGCCCTGCTCCAGGAGCGACTCCAAGACAAGCGCGGGGCGGACACCGACTTCTTCGTCTTCGCCGACACCGTGGCCGCTCGCAACTTCCAAGGGACGAACGAGTGCCACGGCTGGATGGGCATCAAGTATCAGGCGACGCCAGGCGCCGAGCCAAGCCAGATCGTGGCGCACGTGCGGATGCTCGACAAGGACAACGTGGCCCAGCAGCAGGCGTTGGGCATCATCGGCGTCAACCTGATCTACGGCGCGCTCTACCATTTCGCGGCGTCCGACGACCTGATGCATTCCTTGATCGACGACCTCACCGCCGAGCGGATCGAGGTGGACATGATCAAGTTCTCCGGGCCCGAGTTCCGGGGGATCGACCATCGGCTGATGAGCCTGAAACTCGTCCAGCTCGAACTCAGCGACGCCGCGATGTTCTCGGCCACCGGCGAGGTCTTACAGCCTTCCGAGGTTCTCCACAAGAAGCCGATCCTGGTGGAGCGCGGCTCCTTTCGACCGGTCACGCATGTCAACATGGACATGCTCTACTCCGCGCGCCAGCAGTTCCTCAATCACGTCGGCCTGCGCCAGGAAGGGGCAGCCGAGCCGGAGATCGTGACCCTGATGGAACTGACGATGCGCAACCTGCGGTCGACCTGCGGGGAGAACGGCGAGATCGACTACGACGATTTCCTCGCCCGCGCCGACGTGCTGGCCGCGACGGGCGCGACCGTGCTGATCTCGGATTACTTCGAATACTACCGACTGGCCACCTACCTGCGACGCTGCACCAAGCTGCCGATCGGCATCACGATGGGCATACCGAGCCTGATCGACCTGTTCGACGAGCGGTACTACGAGCACCTCGAAGGGGGCATCCTCGAATCGTTCGGGAGACTGTTCCGGAACGATCTCAAGCTCTACGTTTATCCGTTGCTGGACGGAGCGACGCGGCATCTCGTCACCGTGCAGAAGCTCAAGGTCTCCCCGAGTCTCCAGGGGCTCTACGACCACCTCGCGGAGAACGGCTACATCGAGAGCATCGATTTCTACAATCGGGACTACTTGGGGATCTTCTCACGCGACGTCCTGACGAAGATCTGCAACGGCGATCCGTCCTGGGAAACGATGGTGCCCCCGACCGTCGCGAGCCTCATCAAGGAACGCCATTTGTTCGGCTATCGACTACTCGACGCCCCGCCGATCGACGCGAACGCCGCGCCTTGAATCCAGGTTCACGAGTGATCGCAACAGCTTGCCGCCTCTCACGAAACGGCGCGGAAAGAGACGCGATCGCCGCGCGAGTCGTGCGTTCTCGGGCCGGGGAGTCGGGATGGACTCATACCGAATCTCGTGAATCCGTCACCTTTCGCGGGCCGTCTCCCGGCCGGGGACGGCCGATACAAGCTCGAAGCGCCAGCGAGTGAATCTCCCGAGGCGTGGGCGGGTTCACTCGCTGGCGCTTCGATTTTGTATCGTCGGGACTTCCGACCGCCAAGGGTCAGCGATCCAGGCGATTCGGCATCACGGCGTTTTCGTGGCGTACTTGGCGGGGGTCTTCCCCTTCTTGCCCTTCATGAAGTCTTCCATCGCCTGGTTCTGCTTGGCGGCCTCGGCCTTATCGATGGGCGAGGCCACGGTGCCGGGCGCAGGCGCGCTGTCGCAGCCGGCGAGCACAAACAGACCGGACGTCGACAGGACCAGCAGCGGCGCGGAGATCGCGAGAATTCGGAGCGTTCGCATCGGAGCCTCGGTGGAAAATCGGTTCGAACCGAAAGATCAATAGGCGTCGGAGCTGATGACCTCGCCGTTCTCGCGGGTGCCGAGAGCCCACCAGGTCATCCGGGCGACCGAGTCCTTGACGAACCGGACGCTGCCGTCGGACATCAGGGTGTTGGCGCCCCCCGGGTGGAAGCTGCTGGCGCCGACCGACCACGACTGGTCGAGCCCGCAGCCGTCGCAGCCGAACTGGCACGAGCCGAACGGGTACTGACTGTCGTTGGGGACCTGAATCGTCTGGAACAGCGCGTAGGCCCGCGCCCCGAACGCCCAGAGCTGGCCCTTGTTGGAGGCGATGTTCATGTTGTTCTTGAACCCGTCGGCGCAATTCTGCAAGCCCTGGAGGATGATCTTGGGGTTGGTCGAGGCGTCGTACATGACGGCGCCGGGGTCGCTGATCCCGCGCGTGCTGTTGCCGCGAAAACCGTTGCCGACGTTCGCCTTGCCGGTGAGCGACTCGGAGAAGGCGATCGTATTCGACGAGCCGTCGGTGGCGTCCCTGAGCCCGTAGCTCAGGAAGTAGGCGAACATGCCGGTGCTGCCCGTGGGCCGGCAGTTCGGGTTGATCCCTCCCCAGCAGTCGGCGGCCATGAAATCGGTCGTGGTCCCCACCGACGCGAAGTAGTTGTTCAGGTTGGGCTTCAGCGAGTTCGCGTCGGAAGGACAGTTGAACCCGCTGACGACCGTGTTGACCACCGTGCTGTTGATGTAGTAGCAGGGATCGCCGTAGGGATTCACGCCCCACGAGAAGTTGGCGGCGCTGTACAGCGTCTGCTGCTCCAGGTACGGCAAGAGCAGACCGTGGGCGCTCCAGGAACTCCAGATCAGGTCGCTGTCGCCAGGCCAGTCCTTGGGGTTCTTCGACGCCCCCGGCGGAAACGTATTGGTGGCGGTGTGGTAATTGTGCAGCGCCAGCCCGATCTGCTTGAGGTTGTTGGTGCACTGCGACCGCCGGGCCGCCTCACGCGCCGACTGCACCGCCGGCAGCAACAGCGCGATCAAGACCGCGATGATCGCGATCACCACCAGGAGTTCAATCAGTGTGAACCCATGACGCACATGACGCATGAGACTCCCCCTTGCAAACGTTGATGAGATTCAATGAGGACGACGCCGCGACGGACGCGACGTGCAAAACCCGACTCACGGCTCGGCCGCTGTTGTGAATCTTTGCGGTCGTCGCCCATGAAACGAGGCGAGTCTCCCGTTCGTCTCGTCGCAAACCGACGACCCCGCGGCGGCCCGCATCGGCCCCGATGGGAACTCCCAGAACCTGTGGTCGACCTGAAGCCGCCGTCCCGCCGTAATTCGTTGCAGGAGCTGCGCATGAAGAAACATAGAGACTGGCGGCGGCGGCGCGCACGATCGCCTCCGCCCGCACTCGAGGCGACGATGTCTTATTTGTCTAATTGACGGATCGCCAAACTATATTCGCCAGCCGCCCCAAACGGGTCAATGAAAACGAGCGGATTTATTTTAACTTCCTTTGCTCATGAAAGCTTCTTCATAAAGCAGCCCCGTCGGCTCACGCGCCGAGCCTTTGGCAGACGCCCGGCGTCATGAAAATGGGGACTTTTCTCCTGGCGTCACGACCAGGTCCTGTAGAGGCGCCCCTTGTGGGTGCCCGGTTCGTTTCACGTCGACCGCTCACGCTCGGCGATCGGGCGCCCACAAGGGGCGCCCCTACGGCAAACCACAGACTGGGATTTTCATGGCAGCCCGAAGCGCCAGCGAGTGAATCGGCGTTGGGCCGTTCGAACCATTCACTCGCTGGCTCTTCGGGCTCGTAGTCGGCCCCGGACCTGCCTCGCATTTTCATCGGCAGGGCTCGGAGTTCGCAACGCACACTTATTCATTAAACTTCCCCATATTTCAATATTACTAACATCTTGTTCTCGCCCGCGTGCTGCCCGGCTCTGGAATCTCGGCGCGTGATCGCCGCCGGTCGGTTCCCAGTCGGAGTGGGAACTCTTTAGAATAGCCGGGCCTTCTCCTTCACGAAGATCACGACGGTCGGGGGAGCGGCTCCTGAACAGCGAGGGCGGAATGACTCGTTTCGATTCACCAGTTTCAACTCTTCTCTTCGGATTCCTCATGACGATTCTCACGACCACGGAGGGCCGGTCCGCCGAGCCGATCCGCTACGTTCTGCGATTTCCCGCGCCCCAGACGCATTACGTCGAGGTCGAAGCCCGCGTGCCGTCGGCCGGCCGGGCCGAAGTCGAGCTGATGATGCCGGTCTGGACGCCGGGCTCGTACCTGGTGCGCGAGTTCGCCAAGAACATCGACCAGCTCGCCGCGACGACCCCCGACGGCCGGAGCCTGGCGGCGGCGAAGGTCCGCAAGAACCGCTGGAAGGTCGCGACCCAGGGCGCCGCCGAGGTCAAGCTGACGTACCGGGTTTACGGCCGGACGATGTCGGTGCAGTCGAACTGGATCGACGCCTCGTTCGCGATCCTCAACGGCGCGGCGACGTTTTTGACCCTCGCCGACTCGGATCCGCGCCCCCACGAAGTGACGGTCGAGCCGGCCTCGGGGTGGAAGTCGAGCGTCACCAGCCTGCCCGCCGCGGCCGGCGGGACGCCTCACCATTACGCCGCCGCCGATTTCGATGAACTGGTCGACAGCCCGATCTACGCCGGCAACCCGTCGCTGTACGAGTTCGAGGTCGACGGCATCCCCCACGTGTTGCTCAACGAGGCCGAAGGCGGGCTGTGGGACGGCCCTCGGTCGGCCCGCGACGTCGAGACGATCGTCCGCGCCCAGAAGGCGTTCTGGGGCTCGCTGCCTTACAAGAAGTACGTCTTCTTCAACCTCCTCTGCGAGGCCGGCGGCGGGCTCGAGCACAAGAACTCGACGGTCCTGATGGCCAGCCGGTGGGCCACCCGCGCGCGGGCGAGCTACCTGGGCTGGCTCAACCTGGTCAGTCACGAATATTTTCACACGTGGAACGTCAAGCGGCTGCGGCCGGTCGAGCTGGGTCCGTTCGACTACGAGAACGAGGTCCACACGCCGAGCCTATGGGTCGCCGAGGGGATCACCAGCTACTACGACCGCCTCCTGGTCCGTCGCGCCGGCCTTTGCAGCCTCGACGAGTACCTGGCCGGCGACCCGCCCTCGGCCGCCGAGGACAAGACGATCAACGACGTCGAGCGGCTCCAGACCACGCCCGGCCGGCTCGTGCAGCCTCTCGAAGATTCGTCGTACGACGCCTGGATCAAATTCTACCGCCGCGACGAGAACACCCCGAACACGAACGTGAGCTACTACGTGAAGGGGGCGGTCGTCGCCTTCTTGCTCGACGCCAAGATCCGCAAGGCGACCAACGGCGCCAAGAGCCTCGACGACGTCATGCGGCTGGCCTACACGCGCTATTCCGGCCCGAAGGGCTACACCCACGAGCAGTTCCAGGCCACGGCCGCCGAGGTCGCCGGAGTCGATCTCTCGGCGTTCTTCCAGAAGGCGCTCAAGACGACCGACGAACTCGACTACGACGAGGTCTGCGACTGGTTCGGAATCCGGTTCATCAAGGAGAAGGAAGAGAAGAAGCCCAACGGCGCCAAGCCGCCGAAAGCCTGGCTCGGCCTGGCCACGAAGACCGAGGACGGCCGCCTTGTGGTCAGCCAGGTCAAGCGCGGAACGCCCGGCTACGAGGCCGGCTTCAACGTCGGCGACGAGATCCTTGGAGTCGGCGAAGACCGCATCACCGCCGGCCAGTGGGCCAAGCGGATGGATTACTTCCGCCCCGGCGAGAAGGTCTCGGTCCTGATCGCCCGCCGTGACCGCTTCCAGCGTCTCGAAGCCGTCTTCGGCCAGGAGCCCCCGAGAGGCTGGGCCCTCGAAGTCGCCCCCGCCGCCACCGCCGCCCAGAAAGCCCGCCGCAAGGCCTGGCTTGGCGAGTGAGGCTGCCGTCATCGCGTCCCATTGACCTTTTCGGAGTGAAGTATGGAAGCCGTTCCCCTTCCGCAGCCGGTGGACGCACCGCTGACGCGAGCAGCGCTGTTTCTGGTCGCGACCATCAACCCGGGCGTCGATCCTCCCGGGGAGGTGCGCTCCCTCTGCGGCGACCTGGCCTCGCTTGTGCGAGCCGTGGGGTTTCGGGCCGCGGCTCCCAGTCTATCGTGCGTCTTGGGAATCGGGTCAGATGCGTGGGACCGGCTGTTTGGTCAGCCGCGCCCGGCGCAATTGCACCCGTTCCGCGAGATCCGCGCTTCCGGACGCCATGCCGTCGCCACCCCCGGCGATCTCCTGTTCCACATTCGCGCCCAGCATTTTGATCTCTGCTTCGAACTCGCGACTCAAATCATGACGCGCCTCGGAACCGCGGTTGCCGTGGTAGACGAGGTGCATGGTTTTCGCTACTTCGACGCGCGCGATCTCCTGGGATTCGTCGACGGGACCGAGAATCCTTCGGCCCAGGCCGCGATCGACGCCACGCGCATCGGCGAGGAGGACCCGGGGTTCGCCGGCGGAAGCTACGTCATCGTGCAGAAATACCTCCACGATCTGACGGGGTGGAACGCATTGCCCACGGAAACGCAGGAGCGCATCGTCGGCCGCGCCAAGCTTTCGGACATCGAACTGGACGACGCCAGCAAACCGTCCTCGGCGCACAATGTCCTCACGACCATCGTGAAGGACGGCAAGGAGATCAAGATCCTCCGCGACAACATGCCCTTCGGCAACGCGGGGGGCGAGCGCGGCACCTACTTCATCGGCTACAGCCGGTCCCCGGAAACCATCGAGCAAATGCTTGAAAACATGTTCGTGGGAAATCCTCCCGGCAACTACGACCGGCTGTTGGATTTCAGCCGAGCCGTAACAGGCAGCCTTTTCTTCGTACCGTCCGCCACGTTTCTTGACAATGCGACCGCCGAAGGGACAGGGCAAGACTGACGACGGCCGAATCGTCGGATTGCACGTCTCGGCGGCGTCGGATCCGCCGTCCCGGCCCCCGGATCACGGGTCGTTGCGCAGGACCGACACGCCGGGTTCGGCGACGACCTGGAAAGCGGTCGAGAGGGTGCGCGTCTTACGTTTCTTGTCGGTGAGAGTCAGCTCGACGGGGACGTCGACGACGTGAGCCACGGTGGCGGGGGCGTCGCCGATCTTGTAGTCGTCGAGCTTTGCGCCGGCAGCCTGGTCGGGGTCGACGAACCGGATCGGCGGCTGGGCCGTCGCCAGGTCTTTGACCTTGCCCCCCTTCCAAGCGTCGAGGGCCGAGCGGACGTGCTGAAGAGCGTCGTCGTGCGACGGGGCCGAGGCGGAAGCCCCTGCCCCGCCGCAGCCGGCGGCCGTCAGGAGCAGCGCGACGAGCGCGATCGACGACGCGAGGAAATGGAAGCGATGCATCGGTCGATCCTTGTTCGTCAGAAGCTGTCGGCGCTGATGACTTCCCCGCCGGCGACGCTGCCGAGCGCCCGCCAGGTGAAGCCGTTGATCGAATCCTTGACGAACCGAACCGAGCCGTCGCCGAGCATCGCGTTGACGCCGCCGGGGTGGTAGCTTCGGGCCGTGACGGCGGCGAACGACGGCCGGCCTAGCTTCTCGCGGCTGCAATTGATGTCGATATCGGCGTAAATGTTGCCGGGCCCGCCCGGAGTCTTCTTGTTGGGGGGCCAGGCCGTGGTGAGGCCGTTGTGATGGACGCCCGACTCGAACCACTGTGTCCGCCCCTCGTCCAGGCGGATCACGCAGCCGCTCTGGTATTCTGGGACGATCGACTTCGGATCGGCGGTGGGGGGCGGGACGTTGTTCGGGTCGTTGACCTGGCTGAACGTCGGGCAGTCGCGGTAGTACGTCAGGTACGCCTTGCCCTCCGACATGAACAGCGTGTTGCTCGTGCCGTCGGTGAACTCCGCCAGGCTGCGGCTCTGGTTCACGCCGAACGCGCTCCGGTTGCGCATCGGGTTGTCGAACCCTCCCCATACGAACCAATCGCCCTCAACGAATCCATACGTAGCGATCCCGTAGCCGCCTCCAGTGACGATTCGGACCGGCGGCTTGACCTCGCTCGGGCAGATGATGAACGAGATCACGTTCGCCGTCGCCGTCGTGTTCGGCGGCGTCTGCATGTCGACGGCGAAATTGATGTTGTTGAACAGGTTCCCCTGCTCCGAGTACGGCAACACCCGCGCGTACGGCCCCCACGAGTTGGTCCACTGGACCACCTGGCCCTTGCCCTGAATCGTCAGCGCCATCGGCAGGGCGCTGTTGACGCTCAAGTAATTGTGCAGCGCCAGCCCGAGCTGCTTGAGGTTGTTCGTGCACTGGATCCGCCGCGCCGCCTCACGCGCCGACTGCACCGCCGGCAGCAACAGTGCGATCAATACGGCGATGATCGCGATCACCACCAACAACTCGATCAGAGTGAACCCGCGCGAACGTTTCATATCGGTCGGCCCCGAAAGGAGATCACGGCGTTGTGAGCATCAGGGCGTCAGTGCAAACACGGTGCCGTCGTCCCGACCGACGAGCAATCAGGTTCGTGACATGAACTTATGCCTATTCTGAAAATTAATTAAGCTTGCGCCGCGGCTGGACGTTGTCCACGCACGACGGAGGATTGTCCATGGCGGCGTTTGTACGTGGTCAGTACGAGTCGCTGGAGACGACCTCGCCGCCGGCGATGGAGCCGAGGGCGCGCCAGACGGGGCCGGCGATGGTGCTCTTGATGAACCGGGCGCTGCCGTCGCCGAACAGGACGTTGACGCCGCCGGGGTGGTAGCTCCGGGAGGTGATGGCGGCGAAGGTCGGGCCACCGTTTTCGTCATTGACGCCGTTGAGGTCAAGCTCGGCACCGAGGTTGTCCGCCCTGGTCCCGACGATCCGGAAGTTGGGGGGCCAGGCGGATGAGAAGCCGGTGGCGTGGACGTTGCCGTCGGACCATTCGACGTGGAACAGGTTGAAAAACGGGCATGCGCCGTTGTTGTATTCGGGCGCCACGACGCTCGGGGAGGCGGTGGAGGGCGGGACGTTGTTGGGGTCGTTGATCTGCGAGAGTCCGAAGAACTTGCAGTGCGAGGCGGTCTGATATGCCTTGACCTCGGCCGCCATGATCGTATTGCTGAGGCCGTCGGTGATCGCCGCCAGCCGCCGCCCTCGGTTGTGGCTGAACGCGGTCCGGTTGTCCTGCGCGCCGATCCCGCCGAAGACGTACCAGTCGCCCATGCAGAAGCCGTAGTTGATCACGCCCGTGTAACCGTAATCCTTGAGCGCGGGCTCGGGGTGGATTTCGCTCGGGCAGATGAAGAACCCCACCGTCGACGCGACGACCGTCGTGTTCGGGGGCTCCTCTTTCCAGATGCTGAGATTCGCCGCGTTGAACAGGTTGCCCCCCTCCATGTGCGGCAGAATCCGGGCCTGGGCGCTCCAGCCGCTGATCCAGGAGACGACGTTCCCCTTGCCGGCCATCGTCATCGACGGCGGCAGCGTGCCGACGGAACTCTCGTAGTTCGACAGCCCCAAGCCCATCTGCTTGAGGTTGTTGATGCACTGCATCCGCCGCGCCGCCTCGCGGGCCGATTGCACCGCGGGAAGCAGCAAGGCGATCAGAACGGCGATGATCGCGATCACCACCAACAGCTCGATCAGAGTGAATCCGGACGGGTGTTTCTTCATATCGGCGACTCCGGTTCCTTGCGGAATAGTCGTTTAGGCATTGCTTGATTCGAGCCCCCGATACAAGCCCGAAGCGCAAGCGAGTGCATGATTCAGCCGGTCGACGCCGGCCCCGACGAGATTCCCGAGGCGATCGCCTGGCTTACGCATCGGGTTTGTATTTCGATCCAATGAGATGCACTCGCTTGCGCTTCGGGCTTGTATTTAGCTCCAAGGAGATGCACTCGCTTGCGCGTCGGGCTTGTATCTCGATCCATGCGTCGCAGAACGCCATGGCCTTATTGCTATTTCGCCGAGTTTACGGCCTCGGCCTTAAGGTCGTCGAAGTACGACTGCGCGTCGGCCTTGGACCAGACGCCGATGCGGCCGGCGTCGGGGAAGGTCGAGTCTTCAGCGACGAGCAGTTTCTTTCCGTCGAGCCAGCCGGTGATCTCGCGGCCTTGCATCGTGATTTTCAGGGTGTGCCAGTCGCGGTCGCCGGGGGCGTCGGCGTGGTCGAGCTGGGTGCGCTTGCCGTTCTCGACCTTGTAGAGCCGGAGGTTGTCTTCCAGTGGGTTGAACCGCGCGACGTAGTAGTTGTCCTTGTCCTTCGCCCGCCAGACCACGCCGCCCCCCTGGTCGAGCTTGCCGGCTTTCGGCTTCACCCGTACCGAGACGCCGAGGTCCTTCAAGCTCGTCCCCTCGACGAGCGCCACGTTGAACACGCGATTCTCGTTCTCGGCGAGTTGGGCCAAGACGTGGTTGTCACCGTCCAGGGCGACCTCCCAGCGGCCGACCTCGGTGGCGAACCCCTTGGCCGGCTTGCCGACCGCATCGGACTCGAAGTCCCAATCCCCGGCGGGAGCCGCCGCCGCTCCCAACATCACCACCAGCGCCGCCGCGCACAAGCCCCCGCCGAACATGTTCCGGACGCGCATCGAACCGCCTCCCCTCGCCGCCACGAAATCCCGAAATTCCCCAGCGGGCTGCACCCGCGAAGACTCGGACAGTTGTAAGGAAAACTGTAATGGTCGAACCGGGACGTCGCAAGAAGAATCCGAGAGGATTCGGAGAGGATCAGCCCGGGGCTTTCTCGGTGATTCGATGCGCTGTAGGCTTGCGGACGACCGTGCGGCCTCGGCCGTTGTCCACGCAGACGAATTCGACTCGGAGAGTTCTCGATGTTTCGATTGATGAGTGCAGGAATGTTGCTGTTCGCGGCTGTCGGCCAGGCGTCGGCCGCGTCGGACCGGCACGTGGTGGTGATCACGCTCGACGGCTTCCCGGCGTATTATCTGGACGATCCGCAGGTCTCGCTGCCGGTGATCCGTGGGCTCCGCGACGCCGGCGCGTCGACGGTCGAGGGGATGCACGTCTCGAACCCGTCGGTGACCTGGCCGAACCACACGACGCTGATGACCGGCGTGCATCCTGAGAAGCACGGCGTCCTCTACAACGGCGTCCCCAAACGGCACGCGCCGAACAAGCCGACGAGCGTCACGCCGGAGAAGACCCAGGCCGAGCTGGTCCGCGTCCCGCTCCTGTTCGACGTCGTGAAGAAGGCGGGGATGACCTCGGCGGCGATCAACTGGCCGTGCACGTCGGGCTCGGAGAGCATCGACGACAACTTCCCGGACGTCCCCCGCGCGTTCACCCACACGACGCCCCGACTCAAGGCCGAGATCGAGCAGGCCGGGCTGATGGAGAAATTCGAGCGCGGCGGCGGCTCGGGCCATGACCAGGTCTGGACCGAGACCGCGTGCCGGCTGATCCGCGAGCGGCAGCCCCGGCTGCTGGTCCTCCACCTGCTCGAACTCGATTCGACCCACCACCAGCACGGCCCGAACACCCTCCAGGGCCGCGCCGTGGCGTCGACCCTCGACGGCCTGGTCGGCCAAGTGGTCAAGGCGGTCGAGGACGCGGGCTTGCGCGACAAGACGGCAATCTTCGTCACGGCCGATCACGGGTTCATCGCGGTGACCAAGACGCTCCGACCGAACGCCATGCTCCGCAAGGAAGGGCTGATCGAGGTGAAGGACGGCAACATCACTTCGGCACGCGTTCATATTGTTCCGGAAGGGGGGATCGGCATGGTCTACCTGATCGACCCGGCCACCGTCGACCAGGACCGCGCGACCGTCCACCGGCTGTTCGACGGCGCCGAAGGGGTCGCCGCGGTCCTCGATCCCGCCGATTTCGCCCGCTATCACCTGCCGAGCCCTGAAGACCACCCGGGGATGGCCGACATGATCATCGCGGCCAAGGAAGGCTACTCGGTCGGCGGCACGACCAACGGCGATACGCTGATCGCCGAGCACAAGCAGAACGGCTCGCACGGCTACCTGTCGACCGAGCCCAAGATGAACGCCCTGTTCGTGGCCTCGGGCGCCGGGATCAAGCGCGGGGCGAAACTGCCGAGCGTCGAGAACGTCGACGTCGCCCCGACCGCCGCCCACCTGCTGGGCGTCAAACTCGACAACCCCACCGGCCGCGTCCTCGCCGAGTTCGTGGACGAGAGCCGCTGAATGGCGGACCGGGCGGTGCGAAAAATCCTTCTCCCCGCGGGAGAAGTTCTTATTGCTAAATATGTTTCAGAATGGCTACACAAGGAGATCTGAGAGTATGGCCAGCAAGATCAAAACGCATCTGATGTTCGAAGGCGTCGCCGAGGAGGCGATGAACTTCTACGTTTCGCTGTTCGCGAACTCGGCGGTCCAGCACGTCGTGAAATACGGCCCCGGCGAGCATGGAGCGGAGGGCTCGATCAAGATCGCGGCCTTCACGCTGGCCGGGCGGGATTTCCAGTGCATGGACAGCCCGGTGAAACACGGCTTCACGTTCACGCCGTCGATCTCGCTGTTCGTCGATTGCGAGAGCGAGGCCGAGCTCGAAGAAGCCTTCCGGCGGCTCTCGGAAGGCGGGCAGGTCCTCATGCCGCTCGACAACTACGGGTTCAGCAAGCGGTTCGGCTGGGTCAAGGACCGCTTCGGCCCTTCCTGGCAACTGAACCTCGCGTAAACCCGCCGTTGTCTGTTCGGTGGGGCGGCTACCATTTCGCCCACTTGAGGACGAGCATCTCTCGCTGCGAGTCGGGTCTCAGCTCGAAATTCTCGGGGCGATCCATCCCGACGCAGAACTTCAGGGTGTCGCCCTTGAGCTCATAAATCCCGAGTCGGATCGGCTCGAGTTCGTTTTCCTCCATCTTCTCGTTCAGCAAGAACATGCTGATGACCTTAGGGCTCTTGCTCGGGTCGACGGAGATGGAGAAGTTGGTCCCAGGGTCCGAGCCAAGCATCTTCACGATCATCTTGTCGCCCTTGATGACGACCCTGCCTAAGCCCTTGCCCTTCTGCTCGGCGGTGGCGTCGGCCATATCCGTGATCGCCCAGGTCCCTTCGAGCTTCTTCATCTCCTCCTTGGGATCGAGGCCCTGTCGGCGGTCGGCGCCGCCTTGAATCGCCATCCCGCCGAACGTCGACCCGGCCTCCCTGACGCCCTGCGGCGGGCGTGGCGCTTCGGTCAGCGGGCCCTGGCCGATCGCCCCCGCGCCGGCGGCCCCGAGGACCATCAGCGTCGCCAGTGTCGCGGTTGCAATTTTGAGCTTGGATATCAACATCGCTTTCAGCACTCCTTCCGTCAGTGCGGCGACCTTGGCCGAGACGACGACGCCGGCAGCCGCTTTCGTTGTGGATGCGATCAACGACGCCGGCACTCCGGCCGACGCCGAATTCTGAGACAAATGCATCGCCAGTGCGGGGCCCGAGAGCGTCAGGCCGTGGCGGGCCATTCGCCCCGCGAGCATCGCCCTGCCTCTCGACAGCCGTCCCGAGACCGTCCCGATGGGCCATTTGAGTTGCTCGGCCGCTTCCCGGTGGGTCTTCCCTTCGAGGTCGCAGAGGACGATGGGAATCCGGTACTTCTCGGGCAGTCGGCTCAACTCCTGGTCGAGCAACGGCAGAAGATCGTCCCAGGCTTCACGGGGGTCCGCTTCGATCTCGGGCATCTCCGGAACCTGCCTCTCCCTGCCGCGCCGCTTGAACGTCGCCCCCCGCGCCCTTGCGGCGGTCTGGTAGGCGACTCCGTGGAGCCAGTTGCCGACCATCTCCCTTGGCATGATCGAGGACGCCTTGCGGGCGAGGACGAGGAAGGTCGCCTGGAAGGCGTCCTCGGCGTCGTGATGATCCCGCAAGACCCGCCGGCAGACACCCCAGACCATCGCCCCGTGGCGCTCGACGATCGCCTCGAAGACGGCCTCTTCGCGCCGGGCCACGTAGCGTTCCACCAGTTGCCCGTCCGAGAGGCCGCCGAGCGCTCCGGAGGAGAACAGCGACTGGAAGTCCCTGACGATCAACCCGTTCCGACTCGCTATCGACATGGTGTTGCCCCTCCCTGGCGGCCGACGACTCTCGGTCTACACTGACTATTCCCCGATCGAGGCCGATTTCATACAACTTTTCTCCCGGGCCGTCCGTCCCTGGGCTTCGAAATGACGAAGGGCGGTCGTGGAGGAGCGATTCGCCCCACGGCCGCCCCGCGCGTTCACGTTGGATTCGCGTCACTCGGCGACGGCGACGGGGGCGATGACGGTGGGGATGACGGGGCCGGCCTTGGGCTGAAAGGCGTTGTAGTCCTCGCCAACGAGGGCGGCGATGGTCGCGGCGATCTGGTTCTGGTCGGCCTTCGGAAGCGGCTTGCCGTCGCTCGGCGGGGTGTCGGGGCCGAGGACGCCGATCCAGATCCGCTCGGCGCCCTTGACCTTCGCGCCGTGGCTTTTCCAATCGACGGGCGCGTCGCCGCGGCCGTGGTCGGCGGTGAGGATGATCGTGGTCTGGTCGCGGTATTCAGGCAGCGACTGCACGGTCTCCCAGAGCGTCTTGACGTACTGGTCGAACTTGTTCGCCGACCGCAAGTAGTGGTCGTACTGGCCGGCGTGGGCGAACTCGTCGGTCTCGCCGAAGCCCACGAACATCACGCGGGGACGCTCCCGCTTGAGGTGCTCGTGCGCCGCGAAGAAGGTGAACGAGTCGTAAGCGCAGTCACTCCAGAGCCGGTGCGTGTTGGCGATCACGTCGCCGAGCAGTTTTTCCTGGGGCGTGAGGTTCGGGCCGGTGGGGGGCTCCCAGCAGGCGACGATTTTGAGCTTGCTGCGCTCGCGGTTGAGGATGGCCGTGAAGCGGTTCCACGAGCCGAACGCGGCAACCTTGTCGCGGAACGCGTCCTTGTTGTTGAGCCACTCGAAGACCGTGACGTTGGGGTTGGGGAAATCGTCGTTGCTGTCGATCCGGGGGTCGCCGTAGCCGGCGAAAACCTCGTTGTAGCCCGGGTACGAGAAATTCATCCCGTTGGTGACCTTGCTCTCGCTGCCGACGTCGCCGAACAGCCGGCCCTGCTTGGCGACCACGTTGGTGATGAACGGCAAGAGCGCCTCGCGGCGCTCGGCGGGGGTCGCCTGGCCGAACGTGCGGTTCAGGCCGTCGACGTCCGACACGCCGCCGTCCTTCTTGCTGATCAGCGAAAGCTCGGCGCCGCCGAAGACTTCCTGCCACCGCAGGCCGTCGCTGATCACCAAGATCACGTTCTTCGTCTTTGTCGGCGCCTTCGCCCGCGCGGCCTCGGGCTCGTCGCTCCACGCCCGAGCCGCCGGCCCAGCAATCGCCACAGCCGCGATCATCCAACGAAGCATGTGCATCAGTATTTTCCAGTGAATCGAGGAGTGAATCATTCGGGTGTGACGCGCGACTCATCGACGTCGCGCGTTCCGGCTGCGAGGGGGCGGCCGGAACTCCATTGGACTCGATCCCCTGGGCGAGTTCAACGCAACGGCCGGTGAAGAATCGGGGTGTCTTGGGCGGAGGCGGAGACGACCCGGATCATCGCGGCGGATTCAATTCAAAGGTCTCCCGCCGGCTCGGACCTCGTTGAAGAACCTCGCGTAACGAGGCTCAAGCACGGCGGGGGCCCAACGATCGGCCTCGGCGAGTCCCCGGCGCGCGAGGTCGTCGCACGCGCCGGCGTCGTCCCAGAGGCGGATGATCGCATCGACCCAGGGGTCGACCTCCTCGGCGGAAGGTAGTTCGCGCGTGAACGGCGTGAGCCGTTCCGGGAGCGGCAGGACGACGCCGGCCGCGCCGAGGGTTTCGGGGAGGGCGCCCCGGTCGCCGGCGACGACGGGAACGCCGTTGATCATCGCCTCCACAGCGACCAGCCCCTGGCTCTCCCGGCAGAGCGATGGGACCAGGCACAGTCGCGTCACGCCCCAGAACTCACGCGGGTCGCGGGTGTTGTCCATCAGGTTGACGTTGCCGTGAACCCGCAGATCGATCCCGCAGTCGGCAAGAGTGCGCTCCGAGCCCCGCCCCTCCACGACCAGAAGCGGAATGTCCGGCCTCCGCCGGCCGAGTTCGTCGGCGATCCGTGCGAAGACATAGACCCCCTTTTCATACGACGGGTTGACGAAAGTGACATACCTCGGCTCGGGGGCCGTCGCGCGGACGCGGTCGAAATCGACGAGGCACGGTAAGACCGTACAGTCCAACCCGAGGGACGTCCGGTAGTGATCCGCCGCGAACCGCGAAGGGACGATCACGGCGTCCGCGGTCGTGAACGGGTAGGCGTCGGGATAGCTCAGATTGTGCAGGGCGAAGACGACGGCGACGCCCCGCGCGGGCGGTGGCCCGCAGCCGGTGCGCCAGGAAATCCCCGCCGTAGTTGACCACGACGTCGGGGCGGAACCGCTCCAGCACGGCCTCATACAGCGCAAGGAACTCCTCGCACTCGATGTCGTCCGCAATCTGGGACTGGGCGGCCGCGCTTCGATGGAGGTTGACCGGAACATCGCGAACGGCACCCCGAAAAGAGAGAGGCGCGTTCGCCCGCAATCCACGAGCGTCCACCGAAAAGGAAGTGCGGTCGGGCACCTGGAAGGCGATCCCGCGCTCGGCGAGCCAGTCGGCGGGTTGCACGCCCGAGTGAAGTTCGGTCCCAGCGCCGGTGACGACCTCGACCGCAAACCCCGACCGGGCCAACGCCTCCATCATCGCGCGGCTGGCCACGGCCGCGCCGTTGGAGTTGTCGAGATAACAAGCCCGTGAGGCGAATAGAATCCGTCTGATGGATGACACTCCTGGAATCCGCGTGTTCTCGCCCTTGCTCGACGGTACTGACGATCACGATCAATCAGGCGATGACGGGCCATAGATGGTGGAGCGGCCCGGTGCCCCCGAAGGCGAAGGCGACACGGCTTTCCCGGCCGCGTTTGACTTGGCTCCCCCAGCCGCGTTTGTCTTGAGTGTCCGCAAGACTTCAGGATCGACCCACCACGGGAGGGGGTACATGAACCCCTCGGACGGCACCGGCGCCAGGAAGGATTCGGACGCGCGACGGAATTCCTCCGACATCCGGGCGTGGAACGCGACCCTCTCCTCGAGCCGCCGGACGCGCTCGCCCTGGGCGTCGACCGCCGCCGTCCACTCGGAATGCGGGCCGGAGAACGGGTGGAACGTGTCCGATCGGAGTTCATCGGGTAGGATCCGCCGCATGTCGATCTCGGGATGGGCGAGAAAGCCGGGCAAGTAATGCGCTGCTTGTTTGTAGAGGAACGCTTCGTTCGAGACTGCGGACTTAAGGTATTCGGCTTCGCCGCGGTGATAATCAGCCAGGGCTCCGTAGGTCGGACTTCGGACGTGCCAGAGCCAGACCCTCGCGGCAGCCCAGCAGAGCAGGCCCGAGGCCGCGACCATCACGAGGCACGTCCGCAGCTTGATGCGCAGCTTCATATCAAAATCCCGAAATCCTCCAGCATGTCGCTACAACGGCTTCTTGTTGTTCCAATCTTGGAGATACGTCTGACTGTTGCCGGTCCACGTGGGAAGAAGCTCGGTGACGATCTCTGCTGTCCCGGCCCCCACCGAACCCGGAGTTAGAGTCTCGGCCCCTGTCCAATTCGCCGGGTTGGTAGGGTCTTGACCGTTACCTACGTAGGTCCTCTCGCCGTGTAGGTTCCAGATCATCTAGCCCAGCGAGATCCAAATGCCCCCTTCCGGGCGGAAGACCAGTCTCGTGGTGAAGGTCACATTTTCACGGAACATGGTCGGGTAATTCAAAGCATTGCCGAGACCGGAGAACGCGAGCATCGGGGTGTCGTTAATATAGTCTACAGGCAGGGAGGCATAGGGCGGCCGAGCGAAGGGTAGGTTCTGCGTTTCATTGGCGAACAAATTGAAGGATCTATCTCTGATCATAATAGCAAGCGGGTCGTTTTGGTTCAGCCCATTCCAGTCCAGGACCGTGGGCGATGTCTCGGTGATGGTGGGCGTGCCCAAGTATTTCTGCATCAAATCCATCGAAACAGTCTGAATAAAGGCGAATCCCCCCTCGAACTGATGGGTCGTGACGGAGGCGTTGAAGTAGACCCCGGGGTTGGTCTGGTTGAAGCCGATCAGTTGTTGGTTATTGCCGCCGACAAATTGTCCGAATTTCAGGGGATTGTACGTCATGCTCAGGGACGAGACGTCGGGCTTCTCGACCGAGACGTCGAAAGCCACCGACGCCGCGCCTTGCGCGTAGTACACCTGGACGTCAATATGATGATTCCCTGCTCTGTAGAAAACCCGTGAACCGTCGTCCACTGGCGGTCGTAGAATGACATGTGACTACGAGCAAATCACCACTGCGGGTGTTCCAGGTCGCCTACGAGGCGGCTTGTCGCGCCCTTCCGGCGCACCGCCACCAGTTCAGCCCCAAGAAGTTCACCCAGCCTCAACTTCTGGCCTGCCTGGTGCTCAAGGAGTTCCTCCGCCTCGACTACCGCGGGTTGGCGGCGCATCTGGCGGACCAGGCCGACCTCCGGGACCGGATCGGGCTGACGGTCGTCCCGCACTTCACCACGTTTCAGAAGGCCGCACAGCGGTTGCTGGCCTCGGTCCCCGGCCGCCGGATGTTCGACGCCGTGCTCGATCGTGCGAGGGAGGACGGCACGCTGAAGCGCCGCGTCCCGTTGGCGGCCGTCGACGGCACGGGGATGGAGTCGCGGCACGTCAGCCGCTACTACGCCAAGCGTCGCTCCGCCGGAGACTCCGACCCCGCCAGGACTTACGCGCACTATCCCAAGGTCGTCTTCGTGGTCGACTGCCGGAGCCATATGATCCTCTCGGCGGTCCCGGGGCGTGGCCCGGCGTCGGATCTGGTGCAGTTCGGCCGGGCCTGGACCCAGGCCGTGCGCCGCGCCCGGATCGACACGCTGCTGGCCGACGCCGACTTCGACGCCGAACGGGTCCACCGGGCCGTCCGGTCGCACGGCGTGCGGACGATCATCCCGCCGAAGCGGGGCCGGCCGACCGACAAGCCCCCCACGGGCTGGTGGCGGCGGGTGATGAAACAGCGTTTCGCCGGGCTCAAACGCAAGTACGGTCAACGGTGGCAGGTGGAGACGGTGAACTCGATGCTCAAGCGGCGCTTGGGCTCGGCCCTCCGCGCGCGGAAGCATCCGACCCAGTGCCGCGAGATCGTCCTTCGGGCCATTACCCATAACGTCATGATTGTGCGACTACGGGTTTTCTACAGAGCAATGATTCCCCGTCGTCTCGTCCCAAAAGAAGGTCAATTGGTCGACCGTGCTATTCAATTGTTGCGTGGCTGGATCCGCCGGATGCGTCAGGGGGCTGGGCAAGCGAGGCGACTGGCCCGCCGAGAGGCCCCAGGCTTGAGTCTGGACCGCGCCTTGGACGGTATACGTGACCGACCGAATCTTCTCATCAATTGGAGTCCAGATATTGATGGCCGCCGCGCCACCGACGGCCGCGTAGTAATGCCCGTGTCCGTCGGACGACCCGCCGCTGAGCATCACGTTGGGGACAGGCGGGCCCCCGCTGCCGCCGCCGCTGCCACCAGACGGCGTCATGAGAGCGGAATTCGGTTCCGAACCGAGTGCGAGTGACGGTGCCAGCGACATCGGGCGAATGCCGCCGCTGAGAGTGCCAACGACTGGGGCTGTCGCGACCGGCGCGGGCGGCGCTGTCGTGTTAGGCGATCGGCCCGCTATCGTCTTCGACCGAGACGGCGATGACGGATGGGTAACCGTCGCTCCCGCTTGCGGCGCCGTGGAGATCGACGCCTTGTTATGGAGCCTCATGGCCGGCGTGAACGCGGCCGACCGTGCCGAGGCATTCACGAAGATGACCATGTTGACTTCGGGCGCCGGAGAGAAGGCATGCCGATTCGCGACAGTCGGTGACACCGAATTCATAACGGTCGGTAATAGTGCGGAGCCCTGGCCGCGTGGAAGACGTTGGGGCTCCCGAGCCTGGGATGAGAGGGCTCTCACCGCCAGACGAGCAGGCGCGGCGGGCTTGGTCGAGGGTCTTGCCGAATCGTCCCCATCGACACGCGAGTGAGCCCAACGCCCCCCCCACAACCGTTGCGAGTCCTGGTGCCAATGAGGAGACCGGCACCAAGCTTTCGAGAAGATCCGCCAGGGGGCGAAACGTGCGGCGGCCACGGGAGGGGCGGTTGCGCATGGGTTGCCTCGTCATAGGGAAAGCCGGCATGGTGCTCGGTCTGTCGAGTTTAAAAATCCTTGTCGGGTCATCTCCGGCTTGTCAATCTTATTTTTTTAAGACACTGCCCGCCATCTTTGGAGCTTTCACTCACCGAGAGTGCCGGCGGCCCGTCGGTCTGGCCTCGCCGCCGCCGCTCGCGTATCCTCGGAAGGGTGCGGACGAGGCAAAGGCCGATTCCCATCTCCCCCCGAGGAGAAGGTGGCCGAAGGCTGGACAAGGGTCCTCCCGCGATACTTGGATCCGAATACGAGCCCGAAGCGCCCGCGAGTGAATCGCCTCGCGAACTTTGGCGAGTCCGGAACCAGCCCCCAGAACCATGCACTCGCTGGCGCTTCGGGCTTGTATTCCGAGGGCGTCGGAATAACCCTGTTTCAACGACCGTCCGCAACCCGCGAGTGAACCGCCCTGGTAATTTCCCGCCTCTCCCGCCCGGGAGAATCCCGTTCAACCGACGGAGCAATCGATGATGATCGGATATCCGATTCGCAGGATGATCGGCGTGGCCGCCCTGGCGACCGCCGCGCAACTCGGCTCGACTCGGGCCGAGGAGCCCAAGCCAGCCCCTGCTCCCGCACCGGCCCCGGCCGCGTCGCCGTTCCCGGACAAGAATCTCGAAGCCGCGGTCCGCGCGGTTTTGAAGCACGAGCCCAACGTCGCGCTGACCGACGAGAAGCTTCAGAACGTCTACATCCTCGAAGCGGTCGGCAAGGAGATCAAGGACCTGACCGGCCTCGAAAAGTGCAAGAACCTGGCTCTCTTGCGGCTGTCGAAGAACAAGGTCGCCGACCTCAAAGCGCTCAAGGACCTGAAGAACCTCGAATCGCTCGATCTGGCCGACAACGAGGTCGTCGACCTCGCCCCGCTGAAGGAATTCAAGGGGCTCCAGTACCTTGAGCTGTCGAACAACAAAATCGTCGATCTCGCGCCGCTCGGGGGTCTTACGAGCCTGAGCGCGTTATACTTGGGCGGCAATCAGATCAAGGAAGTCGGCCCGCTCGCGCCTCTGGTGAAGCTCGCCTCGCTGTCGCTGGGCAAGAATCAGATCAAGGATGTGAGCGTGCTGGAGAAGCTGACCAAGCTGTCGACGCTCGACCTCCGCGAGAACCAGATCGAGAACGTCGGGCCGCTGGCCAAGCAGACCGAGATCAAGCTGCTCCTGATCGAACGCAACAAGATCAAGGATCTGGCGCCCCTGGTCGACGCCGCCAAGGCCGACGCTTCGGGCCCCAAGCTGTTCGCTCCCTATTTACGGCTCTACCTGGACGGCAATCCGCTGTCCGATTCGAGCCGGGCCGCACAACTGGAGGCCCTCAAGGCGGCCGGCGTCCGCATTGAAGGGTGATTATGACCGATCTCTACGAGGCGGTTCGCGGGCTCGACCCGTCTCGCGCGGCCGTTCTGGCGGTCGCCCTGGCGATCGCCTTCGGCTTCGAAGTCGTCAACGGCTTTCATGACACGGCTAACGCCGTGACGACGGTCATATACACCCGCACGCTCAGGGCGACGCCGGCCGTGCTGTTCTCGGGCGTCTGCAACTTCCTGGGCGTGCTGCTGGGGGGGACGACGATCGCGTTCAGCATCGTCCACCTCTTGCCGGTCGACCTCCTGATCGACGCCGCCTCGAAATCGGCGGTCCTCATGGTGCTGGCGCTCTTGACCGCCGGCATCACCTGGAACCTGCTGACCTGGTGGTTCGGGATTCCCGTCTCCAGCTCGCACACTCTCATCGGCGCCATTTTAGGCGTCGGCCTGGCCAACGGCGTGATGAGCGGCGAGGGGCTGGGGACGGGCGTGAACTGGGAGAAGGCCGGCGAGGTCGCCGTGGCCCTGCTGATCTCGCCCGTGATCGGCTTCGCGGCGGCGGCGGCTTTGCTGCTGGTCGCCAAGCGGTGGATACCGGATCCCAAGCTCTACGCGCCTCCCCCCGAAGACCCCGACGACCGCCCCCCGTGGTGGATTCGCGCGTCCCTGATGACCACCTGCGGCGGCGTCAGCTTGGCGCACGGTTCGAACGACGGCCAGAAGGGGATGGGCCTGATCATGCTCGTCCTGATCGGCCTCTTGCCGACGGGCTTCGCCCTCGACCTGAACACCAAGCACGGGGCCGACGACGCCCGCGCCGCCGCCGAGCGGCTCAAAACCGCGCTCCAGACCCGGGGCTCGTCGGCGTATCAGCCGGAAATCGATGAACTGGACGCGATCCTGGCGAAGCTCGAAGGCAAATCGTCGCTCCGCGAGGTCGCCCCCGACGACCGCATCCAGCTCCGCTCGGCCCTCTTCCACCTCGACCGCCGCCTCGCCGAGTTCAAACGCCTGGAGAAGCCGAATCAGGCCGAAAGCCTCGACGCCCCCCGCCGCCAGCTTCGCCGCGCGACCGAGTACGTCCCCTACTGGGTGGTCGTCGGCGTGGCGCTCTGTCTGGGGGTGGGGACGACCGTCGGCTACCAGCGGATCGTCACGACCGTCGCCGAGAAGATCGGCAAATCCCACCTGACCTACGCCCAGGGCGCCAGCGCCGAGATCGTGGCGATGGCGACGATCGGCCTGGCGAACTTCGTCAGCCTGCCGGTCAGCACCACCCAGGTGCTCTCCTCCGGCGTGGCCGGAACCATGTGGGCCAACAAGTCGGGCGTCCAGCGCGCCACGGCCCGCAACATCATCCTGGCCTGGCTGCTCACCTTCCCCTGCTCGATGCTCGCCTCCGCCTGGATCTTCGTCTTCGGCCGCCTCGCCCTGGGATGAGCCAGGGCGGAGGCGCCGCGCTTCGCTCACCCCTTGAACGCGTCTCGAACCACCTTGAGCGCCGGCTTCGGCGTGATATCGTCGAGCCTCCAGGTGTTGCTGATGAAGCTCAGCACATATTGCGATGCATCCGTGATCGTCTGATAGGAGAATCGGCTGTTGACCCGCTTGAAGGCCTGGACGCCGAAGCCCGACTCGGAGCCGACCTTGTGGGTCGTCTGGTCGAGCGACTGGAAGACGGCGCCGCCGTAGAAGTTGAGGTTCTGGCCGTTGCCCCGGGCCGTCGCCATGTCGGCGAGTTGCTTCTTGTCGGTCGCCGCCTGGGTTTCGGGCGACTTCGGCGGGTTCTTGGGGTCGGTTTCGATGGACGTGGCGCCGACCTCGTAGAAAATCATCGGGATCGTGCTCCACGGGATCTGCGCATTGGCGCCGACCGGGTGGTTGTACGGGGCGTAGCCGACCTGCTGCAGGCCCAGGAAGCCGGCCACGTCGTTGCCGACGGGGTTGTTGGCCCAGACGAACCGCGTCGCGAAGAAGTCGGAGGGGAGCTTGGGGACGGTCATCTGCACCGCCGTGTACGGTTCGGAGACCGGGTTCCGCAGGTTCATCGCCGAGGCGGTGAAGTCGGTCGTCGCGTTGAAGGCCGCGTAGAGCGCCTCGACCGCTCCCACCGAGGGGGTCGGGTTGGAGTAGCTCGTCCCGCCGTAGCTGGTCGCCCACGAGAGGGGGACGGTGATCGGCAGTCGCTGGCCGTCGGGGATGTTCGCCTGGTCTTCGAGGTAGACGATCATCTGCGCGACTTTCGCCACCGCGTCGGGCATGATGTCGCCGCCGGTGTTGTCCGGCTCGTTGCCGATCGACCACATCGAGATCCCGGCCACGGGCTTGGTGTCGCCGCTTCGCCAGTTGGGATAGACCTGGTTGAAGATCTCCTGGACGTAGCTCAACTGGTGGCGGTACGGAGGATTCCCCAGCGCGCCGTTCATCGGCAGGCTGAAGACGTAGTTGGAGATCGGCACGTTCACCGTCATTCCGTCGGCGACGAGGGTCTGAAGGAACGTCGTATGATCGCGCTGAGAGTTCCAATTGTAGATATGCAGGAAATCGACGCCCAGCGATTCCATCGACTTGAGATCGCCGCGGCCGTTGACGGCCCTGCCGTTCGACGTGAACCCCTGGATGCCCTGCGCCGAACTCCACATCGGGGTGTAATAGGAATTGAAGAAGTCGGAGTCGAAGTAGGGGTTCGGCGGGTTGGGCGTTCCGGGGGCGAAGTCGGAGGGTTCGGGCGTGTAGGCCATGCCCTTGATGTTGGTCAGGTTGAAATGGGCCATGCGCTCGGTGGAAGTCATGGCCGCCCCCTGGCTGGCCACCCGCGTGAAGGTCTGCGTCAGGGCGGCCTTTTGCCCCAGGTCGGATACGCTGGCGACCTGATACGTATTCGTCCCGAGAGCCAGCGGAACGTTCGCGAACGCGTAGCCGCCGTCGGCTCCAGCGACCGTCTTCCCGCCGGCGGCGCCGCTCGTCTCATTCACAAGCGTGACCACGGCGCCCGGCTCGGCCCTGCCGACGAGGGTCACGGCCGAGTCGACGACCTCGCGGTCCTGCTCCGGATCTTGCTCGGCATTGATCGCAAGAGACAGGGACACGGCCCGGGCGCTGGATGCGGCCCCCAGATTGCGACGGGCCAGGAGGAGGTCCGTCGAGTCGATCCGGCCGTTGTTCTGTAAGTCGGCGGCCGCGATGTAGCCCGGTTGACCGGCCCGACTGCCGCGGGCGGACGCGATGAGCTGAAGGTCCTGGGAGTCGACGGCGTAATCACCGTTGACGTCCCCCGCCAGCCGGACGACGGCCTGGAGCGAATCGCCGGCGCGCGCGTTGACCCGCACGGCGAAATCCCCGGCGGGAACCGTAACGAGCAGGCCGTTCGAACCGGCGCGCAGGGAGGTCGGCCGCGACGCCCCACGCGCGGTCGAGGCGAGGCCCGCGACGCTGATTCGCCCGCCGTCGAGGTCCGTCACCTCGATCTTGAGCGTCACCCGCGACCCACCGGCCGGGAACGTGAAATCCGACGGCGCGATGGTGAACGGAATCGACACCGACCGCGCGTTCTCCGGGACGGTCGCCGTCAGCGCGCCGAGCACGCCCGACGCCAGGTCGGAGGCCATCATGAAACGCGATTCGAGCGATTCGGACTGGGGTCGGCAACGACCACCCGAGCGTCGCCGCGCCGCACTCGATGAGTTCCCGAGAGCCCGCCGACCTTGCACCCGTTGAACGACGGAGCGCATCATCCAGCACCTCGCCTCTTGGCAGGATAGGACGGCGCCCGCCCCGCTCCATACGATAGGAAACGGTCAAACGCCGGGAGCCGGCGGCTTCATCGCGCAGCCCTCCCCGCCAAAAGCATAGATCACGACGGAGAGCGTGCAACTCTCCAGCCTCCGAAGGATGCGGAGAGCCGGCGAGTCGCACGCAGTCCTACGGCCCGGACGGGCGATGGATCGCGCTGATGCGATTGATCAGCGCGGGCAGGACCAGCCGTATCTTAAGATCAACACCGACGCCCCGACCCGGCTTCAGAACGCGGAGCGCGAGGTCCGCGTCAGCTCGACGACCTGAAAGCGGCTGGGGATGTGGGTCGCGTGGGCGTCGTTGTCGTACACGATCAAGAGCCGGACCGTGCTCGAATCAGCGGCGGCCGTCGGCAGGATGCAGAGCCCTTCCGCCTTCATGGCCGCCTCGAAGACCCAGAGCTTTTCGGCCTGCACCGGCGCGCCCTTGGCCTCGGCGATCCGATCGTCGGCGACGAACCAGAGCGTGTTGCCGTGGAAGGCGTTCAGCTCGTCCTCGGTCGTCGTGACCACCAGGAATCCCTTCCACGCGGGCAGGTATTCCAGCGAGGTGAGCTGCGACCGCACGCCTTCGCGCGTTCCCGGCTCGAAGGCGAACAGCGGAGCCAGCGACAACTCGACGGCCTCGGCCGGGTTGGCGGAAAGATCGGCCGCGAACGCCCGCACCAGGTCGTCCGGTTGCCGAAGGCCGATCACCAGCTCGCGACGCGGCTTGCCGGCGGCCTCGGACACGGTCTCGCGGATCGCCAGCCCTTCGATCTTGCGCTGGTCGACGGCGGTTTGCGAAAGGCCCAGAGATCGCAGGGACTGGATCAAGGCGGCGTCGAGCCGCCACGAGGCGACCGAGCCGTCGTCGATCGTCGGGGCGCCGGCCTCGGCCAGCCGGAAGCGGAACAGCTTCGCGTGCTGACTCCGCTCGTCGTCGGTCTTCCCCGAGTGTGAACCCACCACGTAGAAGGTCCCGTCGGAATCCTTCGCCATGGCCTCCCACTTCGAGGATTTCGGGGTCTCCTCGGGAAACCTCGGGCTGACCAGCGGGGCGCCGACCGGCCGGCCTGTGGCGGTCTCGATCACGCGGAGCGGAACCTTCTTGTCATGGGCGATCAGAACGAGCCGGCCGTCGCCGATCGGCTCGACGGCCGACGCTTCGAGGACGCGGTCGAGCGGTTCCAGAGCGCCCGACGCTTCGGCCCGATCGTGAAAGGCGGCCGGGAACGTGATCGGCTTGACCAGGACCTCGCCGGCCGGGGCTGCGCCGGCGAGCCAGGGACAGATCGCGAGCCCCAGACCCAAAAGCCAATGCGAAGGAGTCGTCGTCACGGTGTTCATCCCTGGCGCGGGGCGCCTCACTTGAGGTCGATGGGGTAATCGGACTTGTCGGCGCCGACCTCGAACTCGATCGCCGAGGAGCTGGGCGCGTGGTATTTGAGCGGAAGGTCTTTCTTGTTCAGACCCGAGATCGAGATCCGGTGCTTGCCGGCGACGGCGCCATCGCCTGCCTTGAAGGTGGAAAGCGTGTAGCCGCCGTCGGGCCCGATCTCGCCGTGGGCCTCGCGGCCGGCGTCGGGCTCGAAGACGACCGTCCCGTGGGTCAAAGGCTTACCTTTGTAAGTCACCTTGCCTTGGACCGGCACGGTCGTCGAGAGCTTCGCGGCGGCTTCCGGAACGCCGCCGCAGCCGGAACCGGCGAACGGCAAGAGCAGAGCGGCGAGCATCGCCGCGCGACGATCGAGAATCATGAGGATGGCCCGGTTTCAGGAAGACGACGATCGCTCGCTCAGTACGCGTCGGCTGAGACGACTTCGCCGCCGGCGATGGAGCCGAGGGCCCGCCAGGTGGCGGCGTTGATCGTGCTCTTGACGAACCGGACGCTGCCGTCGGCCATCAGCGCGGTAACGCCGCCGGAGTGCTTGCTGGTCGCGGCGAGCGACATGTAGGTGGGACCGCCGTCGTTCTCGTCGGTCGAGTCCCAATCCATCTCGAGCATCTGGCCGCCGCCGGTGAACCCGATCGCCTTGCTGAGCGCCTTGACCCCGGGGTTGGGGGTCATGGCGGTGGTGAAGCCCGAGTAGTAGACGCCGCCATTGCACCATCGGGTGTGGCCGATCGGACCGCCCGCCTTGATCTTGGTTGCGCCGCACGACCCGATCAGCTCGTTGAGCGCCTGGATCGAGGCGGCGCCCGGCGCGGGGACGTTCGTCGGGCTCCAGGTCCCGGCGGTCGAGTCCGACGGCACGGTCGGGGTGCTGAGGCAGCCCCGCATCTGGGCGTGGCCGATCGTCCCTTCCGAGGCCATCAGCGTGTTGCTCAGGCCGTCGGTCACCGACGCGATCTTGCGGGCGAAGTTCGGCCCGAACAGCGAGCGGTTCATCGGGCCGACCGAGTTGGTCGCCCCCCAGTTCACCGACCAGACGTACCAGTCGCCGTCGCAGGTGCCGTAGCTGGTCGTCCCGTACCCCGTGCTCCCCATCGTCGCGTCGTCGATGTGCTGGCCCGGATCGCTTGGGCAGAACAGCATCGAGAGCGGCGTGTTGGCCACCGTCGTGTTGGGGGGCTTGCTGTAGGTGAGGCTGAAATTGATCGAGTTGTAGAAGTTCCCCTGCTCCCAGAACGGAGCCGACCGCGCGAAGGCGCTCCACGACGACTCGAACGCCCAGCTTCCCGGAGCGCCGGTCGGCGCCGGGACCAGGATCGTCGTCGGAGGGAACGCCCCCACGCTGCTCTCGTAGTTGTGGAACGCGAGGCCGATCTGCTTGAGGTTGTTGACGCACTGAGCCCGGCGCGCCGCCTCGCGCGCCGACTGCACCGCGGGCAAGAGCAACGAGATCAAGACGGCGATGATCGCGATCACCACCAGCAGCTCGATCAGCGTGAACGCGGAACGAAGCGAACGCGTACGGGAAACGCTCATATGAGTGGACTCAACTCGTCTTGGAAACGTCTGTCGCCAATATTCGATGAGTCAGGCTACCCGTCACGCATTCAGACTTTATGAAGACTCCGAGATGATGCAAGGAAGTTCAAAAGAGCCGGCGGGGTTCATTCCACGTCGTGTCGGGTCGTGTCAGTCCGAGCGTGTGGAGCGATCGAACCTCGTATGATGCATCGCCATGTTGCGCTTCGCCGACAGGGGGCCCGGCGGTCGCGCGGCGACCGAGACTCTGGGCCGCGAGGCCGAATCGTCGCTCACGTATTCCACCAGCTTCGGCGTGTAGTAGACCACGCCCAGCACGACCAGGATCAATCCCAGCCAGGCCGCGAAATCTCCAAGCTGACGCATGTCGGAAACCCTCCTGTTCTCGTCTCAATGGGTCGCTCGCCGATCCCAATCGATCGCGCAGACCGTTCCGTCGCCGCCTTCAACGCGTCCGAGCCGCCAGCCAATGCCGCGTCGGCCCCCCCCCTCGACTTCTCCCCCTCCTCGATAGAAGCGACGTGCCGCCGCCCGATCGTCCTAATTCTTTACGCTTTCTTCAATATTCCCGCAACCTACCTTCACGCAACGGCTCTTCGACGCGCCGTCCTCTACTTAGAATGTGTCTCCAACATGACGACTTCCGAGCGCGAATCGTGACGGAAGCTCGCACACAACACGACAAACCCGGCGCATTCCCTACAACCAAACAGCGCAGGATCGGATTCTGGAGGCTTGATTGCCGGACAGCGGATTCCCCGCAAACTTCATGCCGTTCCCATTCGCCCCCCCCGGGTTCGCCTCTCCGCCGCAAGCCTAGCTCACGATTCTGGAAACCCGGCGTCCCGAGTGGGTGGACCGGGGTCGGAACCAGGCGAATCTCCAAGAGATCGGAGGCGAGATCGCTCGACCCGATCGACGCCGAGAGGAAGGGCGGCCTGTGATGCGCGGCTCGATTCTGCTCGTGAGCCAGGCGATTCTCAGCGCCGGTCCGGGTCCATTCCGATCAGGTGGCGTTTCAAACCCAACGGCGCTCGCGCCTACCGCGGGCCGGCGGGGTGAGCGCTCCCCCGCCGGACTCGACTTTGTCGCAGTCATCCGGAACGATCGCCTTGTGGGATGTTACCGGGCGGCGCCGGGGTCGGCCGAGCGCGGGTTGAGAGCGACGTCCTTGATCTCGACTTCTTCTAAGGGGCGGAACTGGACCTGGTATTCCCGGATCTGGTCCGGCGGCAGGGGGAATTCGGCGTCGATCAGGTCGATCACCCATTTTTTGTCGCCGTCGGACCCTGACGAATAAGAGACGGCGGCGTGTTGCTTGCCATCTCGATCGACCGCGACGATGCGCCTGTCCTGCTCGAAGAAGTTGTGAGCGACCGAAAAGACCGTCATCGATCGGCCATGGGCCTCATAGGGGCGAGCCCTGCCGAAGCTGAACTTGTGGCCGTTGACGAATGTGCCGACGCCCCCCTTGCCGTCGTTCGCGACTTCGGTCTTCCAAGCACCGTCGGCGAGCCTCGCCTCGACCTCGCAATCCGTCCGATCGCGGAACACGGCCTCGTAATACTGCAAATCCGGTATGTCCTGGCCGTTCTTCCTGGGGCGACCGCCCCAGTAGGAGGCGGTAGGGGTCGGATGCCAGCGGAACATGTCCACTTTCTTCACCCCGGACACGCGCAGCAAGACCACTCGCGCCTCGCCGTTCTGGTGGCGGCCGCCGGCCAGGCGCTCGATCGCGTCGATAGGCGCCTCGGCGAGCGGGGAGCCGTCGGGCTTCCACCAGGTGTTCGGGCCGGTGGGAACCGTGGAAACCCCGACCACCTCGATCGTCGCGCCGTTCTTGAACGATGCGCGGTATCGATCGTCGTTCGGGGCCGGATCGATGCGACGCCCGGGCTCCGGCGGCGCCGACCTCGCCAGCATCCCCACCCCCGCGCCACTCACGGCGACGCCGATCAACAACAGGGCCGCCGTCCATCTCATCAGACGATGCAAGTGCATGGCTCTCGAAGCTCCTTCGGCCAGTGCAGCGACCGTGGCGGGGACCATGGCGGCCGAGACTCCGCTCGCTGCGTAGCGGGTCGCCGCCTGCACCGTGAGGTGCTTCCAGCTCTCGGAGACGACCGCAGATGCGGCGTCCGGGTTCAAGACGGCGGCGAGGGACGCGACCGCCGGGCCCGCGCCCAGGCCGCGACGGGTCAGCCGATCGCGCAGTCGCTCGCGGGCCCGGGCCAGCCGGGATTGGACCGTACGGACCGGGCAGCCGATTTGCTGGGCGGCCTGCTCGTAAGTCAGGCCTTCCAGGTGGCAGAGGAGAATCGGCAGCCGGAATCGCTCGGGGAGCCGATCCAGTTCCTGACAAAGCTCCGGCCAGGTCTCTAAGCCATCCCCATCGCGTTGTACGGCGTCCCGGATCGCCGTCGCCGTCTCCGCGCCCCGACGCTCAAGCAACCGGCGCCGCGCGGCGTCGAGTCGCGCCCGGGCCGCGACCCGCGCGGCGACGCCGTAGAGCCAACTCGCGACCGAATCCGTCCGCCGTATCGAACGCGCCTGCCTGGCCAGCACCAGGAACACCGCCTGCGCGGCGTCCTCGGCGTCGTGACGATCCCCAAGGATTCGCCGGCAGACCTGGAACACCATCGGCCCGTGCCGCTCCACCAGCACGGCGAACGCCGCCTCGGCCTCGTCGGCCGGCCCGCTACGAAATCGATCCAGCAAGAAACCGTCGGTCTGCCCCGCCGTCGTCCCAACCTGGAACAAGGTGGTCAGGTGCTTCAAGACGGTCGAAGATGATGGGTTCACCAGAGCCCGGCCTCCTCGTCCGGTCGTCACAGCGCTGGGCGCGAGTCTCACGACCTCGTCCCGCGATGAATAGTGTCCGCCCGAGCCTCCGATCGCCCCAACTTTTTTGGAACTTCAAACCTTCGAAGCTCACAAGCTCTCCAGGAACGCGACCAGATCGGCGATCTCGGCGGGGGTGAGGACGGTTCCGGCGGGGTGCTGGATGCTCTGGAAGACGTCGGGGAGGGAGCGGGCGGAGGCGTCGTGGAGGAACGTCGCGCGGCGGGAGGCGCCGCGGAGCGAGGGGGGGTTGAAGGCGCGGGAGCCGACGGCGTCGGTCAAGCCGACGTCGTAGGTTTTCGGGGTGGTGTATTCGGGCGCGGCGTGGCAGGAGGCGCAGTCGTGGGACGCGAACACGGCGCGGCCGCGCGCGACGGCTTCGGCGGGCGCGGTCGCGACGACGGGCTTGGGCGGTTCGAGGGTGCGGAGGTAGGCGGTGAGGGCGTCGACCTGGCGGTCGGTCGGGTCGGCCCCGCGCAGGGTGGTCGTGATCGACTTGCGGACCTGGTCTTCGAGACGGTCGATGCGGCCGAGCCAGGTCCAGGGGCCGGTCCGGTCGACGCCGAGCAGGGTCGGCGTCTGCTTGGCCGCGCCGTACGAGCCGTCGGTCATCGTGTCGACGAGCACCCCCGCCGTGTGGCCGTCGGTGTGGCAGGTATGGCAGCTCATCCAGCCTTCCCGGCCGATCCGGGCGCTCGTGAACAGCCGCTCGCCCTCCTCGACAAGCGTCGGCTCCGGGCGCGTCCCCAGCACGATCGGCGCGGCGACCTTGCGGTCGGCCAGATCGACGATCGAGATCGCGTCGTCGAGCGCATCGGCCGTGTACGCCGTCCGTCCGTCGAGGCTGAGGGCCAGGGCCGAGGGCCGCCGGCCGACGCTCTGCCGCTTGTACGGCCGGCCGAGGCCGAGGGCCGTCGCGACCTCGTCCGTGCCGGCCAGCGCGACGACGAGCACGCCGCCCGGCCCGAACGCGAAGCTCGACGGGTCGGCCGACCCGCTGCCGACGTTGCCGATGGTCGCGGCCCGGCCGTTCTCCAGGAGGGTCTCGACGTCGACGCCGGGCGTGAGCAGGTCGTCCAGGCGGAACGTCTGCATCTCGCTGTGGGCCAGAAAGCCCCAGTGGATGTCGTCGAACGTCGTCCGGTTCACGGGGTTGACGAACTGGCCGAGCAAGGCCAGGGTCCGGCCGTCGGGCGAGAACCTCAGCGATCGGAGGTTGTGCCCCGGCAAGTTCCAGTCCGAGACGATCGCCGGCGCGTCCTGATCGATCAGGGCGAGCCGGCCGCCGAACGCGTCGGCGACCACCAGCAGCGAGGGCGAGCCCCCCGGGACGGCCGCCGCGTCGAGCGGACTGAAAGGGAGCGCGAGCGTCGAAACCACGCGGACGGCCGGCGGAACCTCAGGCGAGGCGGGCCGGTCCCACGCCAGAAACGTCAGCGTCCGCGACCATCGCGAGACGACCACCGCGCGCAGGCCGTCGGCCCCGACCACCACCCGCGCCGGGTCCGATGCGACGGGCGTCGCCGACGCGCGGCGGATCACATCGCCCTGGCGCTCGACCAGCACCAGCTCGCCGGCCGCCTGATCGACGGCCAGCAGCCACCGCCCTCCCGGAAGCTCCTTGAGGTCGGCAAGCCCGCGCCCGACGTTCACCTCGGCCGCGACGCGTCTCGACTCGACGTCGACGATCGAGATCGTTCCGGCGCCTCGATTGGCCGTCAGCAAGCGGGTCCCGCCGTCGACGAGGATCAACGCCTCCGGCTTCCGGAGCCGGGCCTCTGCGCCGAACGTCAAGGTCGGGACCATCACGCAGACGGCCAGCCCGAAGGTCCACATACCGCGAAAAGTCATGAGCGCTCGCTCCTCAGCATTCGGCGGGCGGGGAAGCCGGTCCGACCCGATTTCATGATAGCATAACACTCCCCGAAGACCCTCGGCGAGTCGTATCATGGTTCGAGGAACCGACCACCTAGCGCGTTTACTTTTGGGGATGCGCACGTAGGGGTGCCCCTTGTGGGTGCCCGATCCACGTTGGAAAACAGGATCGCCCTCGCGATTCGGGCACCCACAAGGGGCGCCCCTACGGTAATACGGGCCTCCGGCGCACACCGGGTGTGTGCAATCCAAACGCGAACCGCTCTCGTTTCCCAAGGGCCACGTCATGAAGCCACACGCCGCGTTGATTCTGGCATTGAGTCTCGTGTCGGGGACGCCGTCGCGCGGCGGCGAGGGGGAATCGCTCGACGCGATCCTGACGCCGCATCTTGAGCGGCACAAGGTCCCCGCGCTGGCGGCCGCCGTGATCAAAGACGGCGTGATCGTCGCGTCGGGGGCGGTCGGCACGCGGCGGGTCGGGGCCGACATTCCGGTGACGCGCGACGATCGGTTCCACCTGGGGTCCGACACCAAGGCGATGACCGCGCTCCTGGCCGGGATGCTCGTCGACGAGGGGAAGCTGCGATGGGATTCGACCGTCGCCGAACTCTTCCCGGAGCTGGCCGGTACGATGGACGCCCGCCTGAGGACGGTGACGCTGACGCAGCTCTTGTCGCACACCAGCGGCGTCCCGGGCGACGACGAGGCGTTCGATAAGCTGCTCGGCGGATCGCTGACTCAAGACGGCAATCTCGACGAGCTGCGCTACGGGATCGTCCGCGAGTACGCGAAGCGACCGCTCGCGGCGAAGCCCGGCGAGAAATTCGCCTATGCGAACATGAATTACCTGTTCGCGGGTTCGGCCGTCGAACGGATCGCGGGCAAGACGTGGGAGGAGTTGGTGACGGAGCGCGTCTTCGAACCGCTCGGCCTGAAGACGGCGGGCCTCGGCCCGCAGAGCACGGTCGGCCGGGTCGACGCGCCGCTCGGCCACGTCGAGGTCGACGGCAAGGTGAAGGCGTTCCTCGCCGGCCCGAACGGCGACAACCCGCTCGTCATCGGCCCGGCCGGGACCGCGCACATGTCGGCGCTCGACTTCGCCCGATGGGCCGGATGGCACGCCGGCGGCGGCAAGCGCGGGCCGGCCCTGGTGAAGCCCGACACGCTCGCCAAACTGCACGCGATGGCCGTCACGATTCCGGCCAAGAAAGACGCCCCTCCCGGCACCCCGGCCCTGGGCCGCTACGGCCTGGGCATGGGCGAGATGACCGTCCCCTGGTCGAAGGAGCCCCTGCTCTACCACGGCGGCTCCAACACCAAGAACCTCGCGCACATCTGGATCAATCCCCAACGCGATTTCGCCCTTGTGGTGCTCACCAACATCGGCGGTCCGCGCGCCGAGGCCGCCCTCCGGGCCGTCGCCGAGGACCTGTATAAGCGGCGCGCGGATTAGCGATGTTTGTTGATGGGTGGCGGACAGGCTGAAGCCGAATTCCCTTCTCCCCTTGTGGGAGAAGGCATGCTCGCGACGGTCTGTCTTATTGTCCATTCGCGGCCCAACCGCCTCGAAACCTCCCCAGTCGGACGACGCCGACGACCGTCGGGATTCTTTCCTTCTCGACTCAGCGTGTAGAATGGTGCGATGTGGACCGTTTGAATCACGAGCTTGATCGCCCGATGCGAGAACACCCCATGACTCCCACCGAAAGCCCGGCCGTGTCGGCCCAAGCGATTGAGGCCGGGCCGGCGATCGCCGCCACGGCCCCGGAAGACTGGCTGGAGCGGCTGGCGGCGATCACCGAGACGATGCGTGAGATGAGCACGCACACCGATCCGCAGGCCATGGTCGCCGGCTACGGCCGGCGGGTCCGCCAGATGATGCCGTCGGATCGCTGGATCTCGCTCAGCCGCCGGGGGCTGGAGTTCCCCAAGTACCGGATCACCCGGTCGAGCACCTGGACCGAGACCATCGACCCGTGGAAGCAGAAGGAACTGCTCCCGCTCCTTGAAGGGGGCCTGCTCGGCGACCTGCTCTACGGCGACGAACCCCGGATCATCGACGACATCACCCCGCTGCTCTCGCCCGACGACCCGGCGTTCGAATACCTCAACGGCTTCCGATCGCTCATGGCGGTCCCCCATTTCGACCGCGGCGTCGGGCTCAACATGGTCGTGACGTTGCGGAAAGAGCCCGGCGCGTGGGAGCGCGACAAGTTCCCCGAGCGCGTCTGGCTCAGCAGCCTGTTCGGCCGCGCCACCCAGAACCTCGTCCTCAGCGAGGAGTTGAAGCGCGCCTACGAGATCGTCGACCGCGAGCTGCGGGTCGTCGCCGACATCCAGCGCTCGCTGCTGCCCAAGACGCTCCCCAAGATCCCCGGCGTCGAGCTGGCGACGTACTACCGGACCTCGCAGTGGGCCGGCGGCGACTACTACGACTTCTTTGAGCTTCCCGGCGGCCGTTGGGGCTTCCTGATCGCCGACGTCAGCGGCCACGGCACCCCCGCCGCCGTCATGATGGCGATCCTCCACAGCCTCACCCACGGACACCCCGGCAGCCCCGACCCGCCGTCCGCCCTGCTCAAGCACGTCAACCAGCGGCTCGCGTCGCAGTACACCGCCGAGAACGAGGTATTCGTCACCGCGTTCTACGGCATTTACGACCCGGCGAAGCGCGAGTTCACCTACAGTTGCGCCGGGCACAACCCGCCCCGGCTCCGCAAGTGCTCGCAGGGCGTCGTGCTCTCGATCGAAGACGTCGGCGGGCCGCCGCTCGGGCTGTTCGAGGACCTCGAATACGCCGAGTCGAAGGTGACCTTCAGCCCCGGCGACATCCTGGTGCTCTACACCGACGGCATCACCGAAGCCATGAACGGCAAGAGCGAGCAGTTCACCTCCGATCGGCTCGACGGCATCCTCGCCGGCTGCAACATGTCGGCCTCGCAGATCGTCGACGCCATCGTCGCGGGCATCAGCCGGTTCACCGATAACCTCGACCCGCACGACGACCAGACCCTGCTCGTCGCCAAGATCTCCTGACGCGCGAGCATCCTTCACGCTTTTAACCTCGACGACGGAACCTGGAGCCTCACCCGCGATGATCCCTCGAAACGCCGACAGCGCCATCAAGATCGCCCCGTCCATCCTCTCGGCCGACCTGTCGAGGCTGGCCGAGCAGGTGAAGGAGGTCGAGGCGGCCGGCGCGGATCGGATTCACGTCGACGTGATGGACGGCTGTTTCGTCCCCAACATCACGTTCGGCCCGGTGCTGGTGAAGTGGCTGAGACCCGTCACGAGGCTGCCGCTGGAAGTCCACCTGATGATCGCCAAGCCCGACGACTTCCTCGACGCCTTCGCCGAGGCCGGCGCCGATTCGCTGATCGTCCACGTCGAGGGGGCGACGCACCTCAACCGGACGATTCAGCATATCCAAAAGCTCGGGCGCAAGGCCGGCGTGGCGATCAACCCGGCGACCCCGGCGGTCATGCTCGAGGAGATTCTCCCCGAACTCGACCTCGTCCTGGCGATGACCGTGAACCCGGGCTTCGGCGGCCAGTCGTTCCTGCCCGGCACCCTCGCCAAGATCGCCGCGATCCGCCGGATGATCGACTCGGTGAATCCCGACTGCGAGCTGGAAGTCGACGGCGGCGTCGACCAGGACTCCGCCCCCCGCCTGATCGCCGCCGGCGCGCGCGTCTTCGTCGCCGGCTCGTCCATCTACGGCGCCCCCGACGGCCCCACCGCCGGCCTCCGCCGTTTGGCCGGATCGGTCGGCGGTTGACGGCGCCGTGAGCGGCGACGAGCGAATATGCGGGCGGCGAGGGTCGTCTTATGAGCGGCCGTCGTAATCCTCAAAATCCTCGCCGTCGCGAATCGTGCGTGCGTGGCGATTGGGAAGGGAGTCTTCTTCATGCGTCGTCGGACGAAGTTCCTTGCGCTGGCGGCGCCGTTGTTGATCGCGTTCGGCCTGGGTCGGGCCGAGGGGGCCGATGAGCCGGACGGCTCGAAGCGGATGGTGCTCGTCGAGCTGTACACCTCGCAGGGGTGCGACATGTGCCCGACGGCCGAGAAGATCCTCGGGGCACTCGGCGAGAAGAACGAGCGCATCGTGCCGATCGCCTTCCACGTCGACTACTTTAACGACCCGTGGAAGGACGTGTTCTCCGACCCGCTCTACAGCCAGCGGCAGGCGACGTACAACGAACTCTACAAGAAGCCCAAGAACGCCGAGTACGGCCTTTACTACACGCCGATGTTGATGATCGACGGCGAGCAGTCGGTCAACGGCCGGGACCCCACCGGGGCCGAGGCGGCGATCCGCAAGGCGCTGGCGAAGAAGCCCGGCGTGGGGCTCGACGTCGCACTCGACGTCAAGCCGGACGGGCTCACGGGAATGGCCGCGATCACGGTGTCGAGCCGGTCGACGCGGGTCGAGAAGACGCCGCTCCTGGTCTGCGCCGTGCTCCGCGAGGACGGCGTGACCACCAACGTCCCCTCGGGCGAGAACGCGGGCAAATCGCTCGTCGCGCGCTACCCGGCTCGGCTGACGAAATACGAGTTCATCGAGCTCGACGGCAAGTCGCCGGCGACGCAACGGTTCCCGTTGATCATCGAGCCTTCATGGAAGCGCGAGAAGCTTCGGCTCGCCGTGTTCGTCCAGGACAAGAAGACGGGCGTGGTTCACCAGGCCGCCGACTTCCCCTGGCGATCGACCGGGTCGCGTTGACGCCTCGTCTTCCTCCGAGCGCAGCTAGTGGTTAAGCTGGAAGTCCGGCCTCGACCCCTTTTCGCCCTCCCCCAACAGCGAGGCGAGCGCTCATGGACTTCCTGAACGACCCCGGACTGCGCGGGAATCGGCGGCACTTCTTTTCGAGGACCAGCCTCGGGCTGGGAGGCGCGGCGCTGGCGAGCCTGATGGGCGAGTCGCTAACGACGCCGGCGCGGGGGGCCGATCGTTCGAAGCCGGTCGACGCGATCGATCCGGCGTATCGCGGGGTGCTGGCCCAGCCGCATTTCGCGCCCAAGGCCAAGCGGGTGATCTACCTGTTCATGAGCGGCGGCCCGTCGCAGCTCGACCTGTTCGACCACAAGCCGCTGCTGAACCAGATGAACGGCAAGGACCTGCCGGACTCGATCCGCAACGGCCAGCGGCTGACTGGGATGTCGTCCAACCAGGCGACCTTGCCGCTGGCCGGGTCGATCTTCCCGTTCGCCCGCCACGGCGCTTCGGGCGCGTGGGTCAGCGACCTGCTGCCGCAGACGGCGAAGGTCGCCGACGAGCTGTGCTTCATCCGGTCGCTCTACACCGAGGCGATCAACCACGACCCGGCGATCACGTTCTTCCAGACCGGCTCGCAGATCGCCGGCCGGCCGTCGATGGGCTCGTGGCTGAGCTACGGGCTGGGCTCGGCCAACCAGAACCTGCCGACGTTCTGCGTCCTGATCAGCAAGCGGCCGGTCGACCAGCCGTTGTACTCGCGGCTCTGGGGCAACGGCTTTTTGCCCTCGATCCACCAGGGGGTGCAGTTCCGCGCGGGGGCCGAGCCGGTGCTGTATCTGGAGAACCCGCCGGGCGTGTCGTCGGCCTCGCGCCGGAAGATGCTCGACCGGCTCCGCGAGCTGCACCAGATCGAGTATGACGCCGCGCTCGACCCGGCCGTCAACGCGCGGATCGCCCAGTACGAGATGGCGTACCGGATGCAAAGCTCGGTCCCCGAGGTCGCCGGGATCGCCAGCGAGCCGGAACATATCTACGACCTTTACGGACCCGACGCGCGCAACCCCGGCAGCTTCGCCGCCAACTGCCTCCTGGCCCGGCGGCTGGCCGAACGCGGGGTGCGGTTCATCCAGCTTTACCATCCCGGCTGGGACCACCACGGCGGCCTGCCGGGCGGCATCCGCCAGTTGACCAAGGAGACCGACCACGGCTGTGCCGCGCTCATCCGCGACCTGAAGCAGCGCGGGATGCTCGACGACACCCTGGTCCTCTGGGGGGGCGAGTTCGGCCGGACGAACTACAGCCAGGGCAAGCTGACCCCGACCGACTACGGCCGCGACCACCACCCCCGCTGCTTCACCATCTGGGCGGCCGGCGGCGGGATCAAGCCGGGCTTCACCTTCGGCGCGACCGACGACTTCGGCTACAACGTCGCCGAGAACCCCGTCCACGTCCACGACTTCCACGCCACGATCCTCGCGCTGCTCGGCATCGACCACGAGCGCCTGACCTTCAAGCACCAGGGCCGCTACTACCGCCTCACCGACGTCTCCGGCAACGTCGTCAAGGACGTTCTGGCCTGACGGGCGGCCCTCCCCGTCCAATCCATAATGGCAAGGTCATGGGTGGCACGGACTCGGTTCGTCCGAACCCGTGTGGAAGGCCGAGGCTCGCATCCACCTCGCTCTTTCGCAGCGGGCGCGACGGCTGCCGGCGCGCGGCGCGAATGCCCGCCCTTGACACATTTCGTCGATTAGCTTACTGTCGAATCATGAGCAAGGTATTCAAAGCCCTTTCCGATCCGACACGCCGCCGCGTGCTGCTGCTGCTCCGCAAGGGGCCGATGAGCGCGGGCGAGCTCAGCGACCAGTTCGACTTCTCCAAGCCGACGATGTCGGCGCACTTCGCGGTGTTGAAGGAGGCCGACCTGGTGCACGCCGAGAAGGTCGGCAAGTCCATCATCTATCACCTGAAGCTCTCGGTGCTCGAAGAGGCGCTGCTGGGCTTCGTCCATTCGTTCGGCCTGGGCGCGGAGGCGCCGGAGCCCAAGAAGGAGATCACACGATGAAGGAACTGACGGCATGTCTCGTCTGGGCCGGCGGCATGATGGCCCTGGCGCTTGGCGCGATCTTCGCGCACAAGCTGGGCTATATCGACCGCGACACGGTCACACGGTTGGTCACCGGCGTTATCGGGCTCTGGATGGTCTGGTACGGCAACCGGATGCCCAAGGCCATGGTCCTGGTCCGGGTCCCCGCCAGCGCCGGCCAGGCCAGGCGGGTCGCGAGTTGGTCCATGGTGCTGAGCGGGCTCGTCTATGCCGGCCTGTGGGCGTTCGCGCCGATCCCGGTGGCCGCGACGGTCGGGAGCGGCGCGGTCCTGGCGGGAGTAGCGGTGACGCTCGGCTATTGCCTGTCGCGGCGGGCCAAGCCGAAAGCCGTCTAATTCAGGCTTTCTTCGAGGCTCGCCAGCCGCGCGGCCTGAAGGTCGCCGATCGGCGGATGGAACGGGTTCGGGCTCGAACCCGGGCCACCCGGAGATCCCTCATTTCGCCGCAGGAGCCGTGGCCGGAGCGGCAGGCGCGGGCGCGACGGCGGCCGGCGCGCGGCGGACGCGGACGGGGTCGTCGGGGCGGTTGGGGCGCGCGGGGGGCGGGGATTTCTTGAGGGCTTCGAGGGCCATGTCGATGGCCTTGTCGAGCTGCGGGTCGGCGCCGGCGGCGACAGCGGCGGGGTCTTGTTCGACGTCGACGTCGGGGGCGACGCCTTCGTTCTCGACGATCCAGCCGTCCTCGGTGAAGATCGCCAGGTCGGGCGCGGTGACGCCGCCGCCGTCCATGAGGACCGGGAACCCGAGGATGCCGACCAGGCCCCCCCAGGTCCGTTTGCCGACGAGCGGGCCGAGGTTGAACTTGCGGAACATCCAGGGGAGCATGTCGCCGCCGGAGCCGGCGGTCTCGTCGATGATCATCACCTTGGGTCCGGGGATCGCCGCGTTGGGCGTGCGCAGGGGCTCGCCGTGGCGGGTCGCCCAGTAGCTCACCACCGGGCGGCGGAGGAGGTCGATGTAGTAGTCGGCGACCTGGCCGCCGCCGTTGAACCGCTCGTCGATGATCGCGGCGTCCTTGTCAGCCTGGGGAAAGAAGTAACGCTTGAAGTACGAGTACCCCTGGCCCGCCGTGTTGGGGACGTAGATGTACGCCACGCGCCCCTTCGTCCGCTCGTGGACCTTGCGGAGGTTCCCCTCGACCCACGCGCGGTTGCGGAGCGGGCCCTCGTCGGCGATCGGCTCGACGACGACCGTGCGGGCGCCCACGCCGTCGGGCTTGGGTCCGACCTTCAGCTCGATCCGCCGTCCCACGGTCTGCTCGAAGTGCTTGTAGACCTCGGCGTCGGCCTTCACGTCCTTGCCGTCGACCGCCAGCAGGTAATCGCCGACCTTGACGTCGACCCCGGGCGCGTTCAGCGGAGCGCGGAGGGAGGGGTCCCAGTAGGCGCCGCCGTAGATCGTCTTGAACTTGAACCGGCCGTCGGCGACCTCGTAATCGGCCCCGAGCAGGCCGACGGGGACGTTCTTGGGCTCGTACAGCCGGTCGCCGCCGAACAGGTAGCTGTGGCCGACCGACAGCTCGCTGAGCATCGACCGGATCACGCGGTTGAGGTCGCCCCGGGTCGCGAGGTGGGGCAGGAACGCCTCGTACTTGGCGCGGACGGCGTTCCAGTCGGCCCCGTGCATGTTGGGGGCGTAGAAGTAATCGCGGTTGATCCGCCAGGCCTCGCGGAAGATCTGCGCCCACTCGGCCCGGGGGTCGATGGCGATCGACACGGCGCCGACCGCCGCGATCGCGCCGTCCCCCTTGGTGAACTTGCCGGCGTCGACGATCCCGATCACGTCGTCGGCCCGATAAAGGATCTTCTTACGGTCGGCCGACACCCGGTAGCCGCCGATCCCCTCGGCGAGCGCCTGGTCTTCGCGGGTCTTGAAGTCGAACCGGCGGAGCGTCGGCTTGCCGAGCCCGCCGTCGTCGCGCGCCGGCCGCGCCTCGGGCCGCCGGATGTAATAGATCTGCCCCTCGGCCCCGGCCGCCAGGTCCGAGAGCATGCCCGATTCGACCGGCAGCGCGATGATCCGATCGGCGATGTTCTCCAGCTCGATCACCGTCGGCTTCACCGGCTTCGGAGCCGCCGCCGCGTCCTTCTTGTCCTTGTCCTTCTCGGGCTCCTTGGCCTTCGCGACCTCTTCGGGCTTGGCGGCCTTGGCGGCCTCGGCCGGCTTGGCGACTTCGGCCGGCTTGACGGCCTCCTTCTCCTTCGAGGCGTCGGGCTTGGCCTCGTCCTTCTCAGTCTCCTTGTCTTTATCCTTGGCCGGGTCGACGCCCTCCTCGTCGCTCTCTTTGAGCAATGGGTTGGGCGTGGCTTTCTGGAGCGTGGCCAGGTAGAGCGAGGAGGTGACGGGCATGTCGGTGATCGACTGATCGAACCAATTTTTGACGGGTCCGGCGTCGGTCGAGGCGAGGAAATAGAGGTACTTGCCGCCGGCGTCGAAGACCGGCTCGCCGGCCTCGGCGAGACCGTCGGTGAGGGGAACGGCCTTGTCCTGGTCGAGCGAGTAGAGCCAGACCGTCGTGATGCCGACCTTGGTGCTGACCGTGTAGGCCAGCCACTTCGAGTCGGGCGACCAGCTCGCGCTCATGGTCTTGATCGGGCTGTAGACCGGTTCGGCGGCGACCCGCTTGACCGCTCCCGAATCGAGGTCGATCCACGACAGCGTCCGCGCGTTGTCGACGAAGGCGATCTTCCTGGAATCGGGCGACCACACCGGCTGCTCGTAGAAGCCCGCCCCCTTGAGCGCGAACGCCTTGGCCTCGCCCTTGCCGTCCTGCGGCCGGACGTGCAGGGCGTACTCGCCCGAGGCGTCGCTGAAGTACGCGATCGATTTGCCGTCGGGCGACCACACCGGCGACCGCTCGTGCGCGCCCTGGGTCTGCGACAGGTTGCGCGGGTCCCCCTTCTTGGCGGGGACGGTGACGACTTCACCGCGATACTCCAGCACCGCGCGCTTGCCGGTCGGCGAGACGTCGACCGAGCGGACGAGCTTGGGGTCGCTGACGCGGCGCGGGCGGGTCTCGGCGAGGTCGGCGGCGGCGGCGATCTTGAGCCGCGTCGCCTGGCCGGTCTCGGGGTCGTAGACGTACAGGTAGCCCGACTGGTCGTAGATCACCTTGCCCGCGCCGGTCGAGGCGGTCTCGACCGGGAAGTCCTTATGGTTGGTCCGCCGGGCGACCTCTTTGGTCTTGGGATCGTACGAGTAGACGTTGAACTCGCCGTCGCGGTCGGACAGGAAGTAGATGGTCGAGCCGATCCACGACGGCATCGTGTCGTTCGCGCCGCCGTCCGGCTTGGGGATCTCGACGTGCGACAGGTCGGCGAGCTTGAGGACCCAGATCCGCGACGCCGTCCCCCCCCGGTAGTTCTTCCACTGGCGGAACCGCTCCCCCAGCGGCGTGTAGGCGAGGAACGCGCCGTCGGGCGAGATCGCCCCCATGTCGCCGCTGGGGATCGGCAGTTGCTTGGGGACGCCCCCCTTCGCCGGCACGGTGAAGAACTGCGAATGCCGGCGCGAGAAGACCGAGCGCTGCGAGGTGAACAGGACGTCCCCCTCGGGCGTGAAGCCGCGGACGACGTCGTCGCCGGGGTGCCAGGTCAAACGGGTCGGCTCGCCGCCGTCGACGGGGATCGAATAGACGTCGAGATTGCCGTCGTACGACGCCGTGAACGCGACCGTCTTGCCGTCGGGCGAGAACTTCGGCCGGCTCTCCTCGCCCGGGTGCGACGTCAGCCGGCGCGGCCGCGAGCCGTCGGCGTCGGCCGTCCAGACGTCGTCGGCGTACACGAACGCGATCTTGCCCGCCGTGATCGCCGGCGAAGACAGCAGCCGCGCGTCGCCGGGATCGACGGCCCCGACCACAGACGCTGATGAGACCAGGACCGCGAGCACGCCCACGATCCACGACAACCTTCCGAACGCTCCGCGCCGCATCGTCCGCCTCCTGGTCCTCGCTGACGTCCCCGACGCTCCGCTCCCCACGCCGAGACCTCGCAGCGCCGGAATCCAGGCTAACTCCCCGAAGCTCTTGAGACCAGAGCCGCGAACCAAGGATCGACCGGGGGCGGTAGTCGACGCGGGCGTTGCTCGCGACATTCCGCGATGGAAGCCCCGGGATGAGAACGGCGAGAAGGCTTGCCGCCTGGCTGTCAAAATCGAATAGCGCGGATCGCCGAGCGGAGGTACGCGACGAGGCGGCCTGGCGCTCTCGGCTAGGTCGCCTCAGACTTCAGATCCCGCAAGAGCCTGCCGAACTGGGCCTCGAATGCGTCGTGGTCCTTCCAGTTGGAAAAATCGGGGATGAAGTACTCCCGGACCTCGACGGCCAGGTCTTTGCCATGGTCCGCGTCGAAACACTCCCAATCCCGCATAGCGGAATACGGCGCCAGCCCGACGGGGAACAACTTCCTCTTACCTTCCCGCTTCTCGATCTTGAACGCCTTGCGAAGCTCGGTCTTGACCCACTCGCTGTTCATGCTGTTCGGCGACAGGACGAGCAGGAGTCGATCGTAGAGCCGGATCGCCTCGTCGATCTGCTCGTGGATCTTCTTGCCCGACCGCATATCGACCTCGTCGAACCAGACCCTCAAGTTCTCCTGGACCATCCGAGAGTGCAGCCTGCGAGCGAATTCCTTGTCGGCCGAACTATGGCTGATGAAGCACGAGTAGAACTGGATTGGATTCATGGACCCGATCAGCGAGGGCAACTGGACGATGAGGGCTTCGGGAACACCACATCCCTTGAGGAACGCTTCGGGAATCCGACCCTTTGATGCAAAGAGGGTGTCCACGCCGACGGAGCTGGGGCCGTGATGAACAGTCTCGTCCAGGCCTTGGGCTTCGGAGAGGTCTAAGTTGGCGAAATTGGTGCTACGGCATATGGAGCCTTGAAAAAAAGCCCTGTTGAGGTCGGCCCCGACGAGGTGCGCCCTGCTGAGGTTGGCCCCGACGAGGTGCGCCTCGACGAGGTTGGCCCTGCTGAGGCTGGCCCAGCGGAGGTCGGCCCCGCGGAGGTCGGCCCCGGTGAGGTAGGCTTCGCGGAGGTCGGTCCTGCGGAGGTTGGCCCCCATGAGGCTGGCCACGCGGAGGTTGGCCCCGACGAGGTCGGCCCTGCTGAGGTCGGCCCTGAAGAGGTTGGCCCTGCGGAGGTCGGCCTCGCGGAGGTCGGCGCCAACGAGACTTGGAATCTCACCGCCGACCTGACGATGCTCATTCCACTTGCGGACGCCCTCCTCGCCGCCAGTGAGCAGCCTCAACGCCTCGTCGCGATCCATGACGCCGCCTCGAATGGTTGGCAGGGAATCGGAATAGTCGAACCGATCCTACCCGTCGCCGATCCAGCGTTCCATCCGCCCGGGCTCCGGAGGTCCGAAGGCACGCCTTGAGGCCCGGTCGGGAGTCGGCCGGGATCACGGGGCCTCGCTCGCCTCTTCTCCGGGCTCATCTCGGTGTTCGGGGCCGTCCGAGGGGTCGTCAGCCCCTCCTTCAACCTCGCCGGGGGGATCCCCACTCCCCGCCAGGTTGTCGAGCAACGCGCGCAGCAGGTCCAGCCCCGGCCGGGGCGGCGCGTCGTCGGGGTGATCCTCGGCCCACTCCGGCGCCAGGATCAGGGGGACCCATCTTTCGAGGAAGTGCTCCGAGGGAGGGACCTGCCAGCGGGCGACCGCGTTGAAGACCGGCATCAGGATCTTGACGCGTCGGATATTCTCCGGGGTCGGCCGGGAGCAATTCTCCGCGGGCGAGGCCACCAAGTATTCCCGGCAGGTGATGGGGCGCTCCTCATAGATGGAGCAGGACTCCTCCTCCAGGAACGGGCACGCGATCCGCTCCGCGAAATAGGCGGTGGTCAGGGCCCCGTAGCCGGCGTCGGTGACCGTCTCCGTGTCCTGGAGGTCGTGCAACAGCCCGGCTTCGTCCAGCCGGCGACGCGCCTCGGCGAAGCGGGCGCGGATCGCGGACCGCCGCGGCTCGGGGAGCCGCTCCACAACCCCCGCGATGCGACGGGCCTCGACCTCCGAGATGGCCACGAGCTGCCGGCAGCAGGCGCCGCAGCCCGCTTTGCAGGAGATGCACTCCCCCGACCGCTCGACGGCCCGGACCGTCTCGCCGACCATGGCGTCCGAGAGGGCTCGGGCCAACGGCAGGAGGTCATCGGGACGGGAAGGGCCCGTCGGGACCGTCATCCGGGCCCGAAACCGCCAGCCCTCGCCGTCGAGGGTCATGTCGACCGTCGCCATCCGGGGATCGACCTCGGGTTCGCGCTGCATGGACGACGTCCTTTCGGCTTCGACTCTCCGGGATCTTCGACCGTGATTTCCCGGATGAGCGTCGAAGCAGCCCACGACCGATCACCAGCACCCATCATAGTGACTGCACAGCCCTCGAAAAGTGAGGCGCTGGTGATCTTGTCGAATGGGCCTGATTTCCACGCCGAAGTTCGCCGCGAAGTTCTCGTGGGAACTCGGAAGGACGAAATTCACCGCGCTATTTCGCGTCGAGCTTTTCCAGGAGTCGGTCGAGCTTCTCCTCGACCGTCCGCATCCGCTCTTCCATCGACGCCGATCCGGGCGCCTCGGCGGCCGGCGGGTTCGCACGCGCAGCGAGCGGGGAAGCGGCGCCGGACGGACCGCCCACGTGGTGATAGACGTCCGAGGAGACGACCTCGCCGCTGGACCGGGTGATCAGGGCGGTCAAGACGCGGTGCAGGCTTGGGCCGTCCTTCTTGAGCAGACGGACCGTTCCATCGCACATGCCCAGGACGTACCCTCTCGGGTCGCCGTCGTCCAGCGCCGGAAGGTCCTGGTCGGGGACGAACGGCAGCTCGTTCGGCTTCGTCCAGGGGGTCGCGTCGCGGGCCACGGCGATGAACACCGTGTTCGACGTGCCATCGGTGATGTCCGCGATGCGGACGCCTCTGCGGACGACGGCCGACGAAGCCGATCCCATTTCCATTCCCATCATGCCACCCATCATCCCGCTTCCCATCGCGGCCGCCCCGCCGCCGGCTTCGGGCTCGACCGAGCTTGCTCCAGGCTGAGGGACGCGCTGATCGGTTCCCCTGGGAGGCTGTTGCTGTCGATTCGAGTCATCGGCCGGTGCGTCCGTCTCGCGACTGCGGGCTTCCTCCTGCTGCTTGGCGCGGTCGACGTTTCGCTGATCGACGCCCTGCTTCACGGCTGCCGTGCCGCCGCCCATCCGCCCCCTCATCATCCCGCCCATCATGCTGCTCATCATTTCGCTCTGGCCGCCTCCGCCCATCATGCTGCCCATGCCGCCGCCCATCGCGCCCGCATTCTGGCCGGCGTCGGAAGTGAATTCCGGGTCGAAGACGGAGCCCTTGCCGGCGAAGCCTCGGAACCGGGTTTGTCCCTTGGGCGCGGGGGCGGCGGGGGTCTCGAAGACGGCGGGCATGCGGTTGATCAGCGCCTTGTTGTGCGGGCTGTCCCACGTCTCATTCAGATGAAATTGCTGATACAACTCGTTCTGACCGAGGTAGGGCAGGATCGCGACGCGCCAGCTCAGAAGCGGTTGGTTGCCGTCGCCGTAGATCGCCGGCTGTGGGAAGCAATTGTTCGCCGCGGCGTAACCGTGCGAGGCGAGGAGGATCTCTTTGAGGTTCCGCGCCTGGACGCGCGATGCTTCCGTTTCGCCGGGAGCCGTGGCCGCCCCTTGCGGCCGGGCTCCGGACGACGGCTGTTGGATCTGGGCCAGCGACGGCTTGATCCAGGCCGCGGCGCCGAGCCCGACGACGCTGACGCCGATGAGAACCAGAGCCGATAGGGTCGATTTCGAGATCATGGTTGGTGCGACTCCCGTGATGAGTGAGACGACGCCCGATTCGGCGGCGTGGGACGCCGCCGCCTTCAGGGTCGCGCGGATCAGGGTGGACGAGACGGGAGACGCGAACGCGTCGGCGGACGTCAGGGCCGCGACGGCGACGGCCGGGGCGACGCCTCGGCTCGTCAGGCGGACGCGCAGGGCCTCGCGGGCGCGGGCCAGGCGGCTCTTGACGGTCCCGACCGGGCAGGCGAGCCGATGCGACGCCTCTTCGGCCGTCGCGCCGTCGAGCAGGCACGTGACGAGCACCTCGCGGTGCTTCGCCGGCAGCCGGGCCAGTTCGGCGTCGATGATCGGCATCACGTCGGACCATTCGGCGTTCCCTCCCTCGCGGGAAGGAACGTCGGGGATCGTCCGATCCGCGCGGCGAGCGGCGCGGGCCTTGAGAGCCTCGCGCGTCGCCACCCCGTGCAGCCAAGGCCCCAGGCGGTCGGGGTCGCGCAGCCGCCTCCCCTTCCGCACCAGGACGAGGAACGTCGCCTGGAACACGTCGTCCGCGTCGTGGGGGCTGGCCAGCAGCCGCCGGCAGACGCCCCGGACCATTGGCCCGTGACGACCCACCAGCGCCTCGAAGGCCGATTCGTCCCCCCGGGTCAAGAAGCTGTCGAGCAGGGCGCCGTCCCCGGACGGAACGGTCCCGCGGCGGAAGAGACGATCCAAATCCTGAAGCACGAGCCCCTTACCGCTCTTTGCCATCGTCGGCCCCCCGTCGCTCGGTTCGCGTCTCCTCAGAATACCGCTGCCGGAGCCCCGTTTGGGTCCATCTCCGTCGAATTTTTTCGACCGCGACGCCATGGCTCCCGAGTCGAGGAAGACGCAGCGAACGAGAATGCTCTGGCCTTGGACCGGCGCAAGGCGTCACAATGATGGAACAGTGTTAAACACCCCGGCGCGCCCGGCGTCTCGGAACGGTCCAGGGCGACGGCGGCGGCTTGAGGCGTCACGCCCGAGGCGATTGGGAATGAATCCACGATCACGCCGGTTCCTCCGTGGGGCGATCCTGGGAATCCTGTGGCTCGGAGCGCTCGCCGGCGCGCCGACGATCGCCGACGAACCCAAGCCCCGGCCGAAGGTCGATTTCAACTACGAGATCCGGCCGATCCTCTCGGACAAGTGTTTCCACTGCCACGGCCCCGACCCCAAGAACCAGAAGGCCGGGCTGCGACTCGACGAGCTGGCGGGCGCGACCAGCGAGACCAAGAGCGGAATCCGGGCCGTCGTGCCGGGGAACCTCGACGACAGCGAGCTGATCGCGCGGATCACCAGCGACGACGAGGACGAGCGGATGCCGCCGAAGTCGCTCGGGCGGAGCCTCTCCCCGAGCGAGGTCGAGCTGCTCAAGCGGTGGATCGAGGAAGGGGCCGAGTGGAAAGACCACTGGGCGTTCATCACGCCGGCCCGGATCGCCCCCCCGGAAGTCGCCGCGGCCGGCCGGATCGTCAACCCGATCGACCGGTTCGTGATCGCCCGGCTTGAAGCCGAAGGGCTGGGCCTCGCCCCCGAGGCCACGCGCGAGCGGCTGATCCGGCGGCTGAGCTTCGATCTGACCGGCCTGCCGCCGTCGCTCGACGCGATCGACGCGTTCGTCGCCGACGCCCGGCCCGACGCCTACGAGCGGCTCGTCGACCGGCTGCTGGCCTCGCCCCGGTTCGGCGAGCGGATGGCCGTCGACTGGCTCGACGTCGCCCGATACGCCGACACCTTCGGCTACCAGGCCGACGTCTACCGCGCCATGTGGCCCTGGCGCGACTGGGTCGTCAACGCCTTCAACACCAACTTACCTTATGACAAGTTCATCTCCTGGCAGCTCGCCGGCGACCTCGCGCCACGGCCCTCGCGCGAGCAGGTGCTGGCCACGGCCTTCAACCGCCACCACCGCCAGACCAACGAAGGGGGCTCGATCGAGGAGGAGTGGCGCACCGAGTACGTCGCCGACCGCACCATCACGTTCGGTTCGGCGTTCCTCGGCCTCACGCTCGAATGCGCCCGGTGCCATACGCACAAGTACGACCCGATCACGCAGAACGAGTTCTACTCGCTGTTCAGCTTCTTCAACAACATCGACGAATCGGGCCTGTATTCGCACTTCACCGACGCCGTCCCCACCCCCACGCTCCGGCTGACCGAGGCCGACCGCGAGCGGGCCGTCGCCGACGTCGAGAAGCGGCTTCAATCCGCCGAGGCCGACCTCCACGACCAGGCCGAGGCCCGCCGTCCCGCCTTCGAAGCGTGGTTGAAGTCGGTCGATCGCAAGGCCCCCGCGCCCGCCCTCGCCGGCCGGATCGGCGACTTCCCGCTCGACGCGGTCGACGGCGGCAAGACCGTCAACCGGGCCGACGCCGCGAAGCCCGCGACGGTCGCCGAGGCCCCCGCGCCGGTCGAGGGTCGCGTCGGCCGCGCGCTGAAGTTCGACGGCGAGAACAGCGTCACGCTGCCGCTCGGCAATTTCGACCGCTATCAGCCGTTCTCGCTCGGGCTCTGGATCAAAACGCCCGACGTCAAGGACCGCGCCGTGGTGCTGCGGCGGTCGATGGCCTGGACCGACGCCGGCAGCCGGGGTTATCAGATCCTGATCGAGGACGGCAAGCTCACCGCCGCCCTCGTCCACTTCTGGCCCGGCAACGCGATCGGGATTGCCGCCCGCGATCCCCTACCGATCAACAAATGGGTCCACGTCGCGCTGACGTACGACGGGTCGAGTCGGGCCGACGGCCTGATCCTCTACGTCGATGGTAAGCCGGCCCCCCGCGAGGTCGTCCGCGACAAGCTGACGAAGAACATCACCGGCGGCGGCGGCGACGACCTGGTCATCGGCCAGCGGTTCCGCGACCGAGGTTTCAAGAACGGCGAGGTCGACGAGGTCCAGGTCTTCAACCGCGCGCTCACGGCCGTCGAGGCCGCCCAGCTTTCCGACCCGTCGTCGATCGAAAAGCATTTGACCGTTGATCCCAAGACCCTCACCGACGCCGATCGCGATTCCCTCTTCGCCTACTACCTGGCGAACTTCGACGCCGACTACAAGGGCCGGCTGGCCGCTCTCGAAGGGCTCCGCAAGGAACGAAGCGGGCTGGTCGATTCGATGGCCGAGATCATGGTGATGAAGGAGCTGCCGACGCCCCGGCCGACGTTCGTGCTCCGTCGAGGCGCGTACGACGCGCCCGGCGAGCAAGTCTCGCCGCGCACGCCGGCCAGCCTGCTGGCGTTCCCGGCCGACGCCCCCAGGAACCGCCTCGGCCTGGCGCGCTGGCTGACCGACCCGCGGCACCCGCTCACCGCCCGGGTGACGGTCAACCGCTGGTGGCAGTCGGTCTTCGGCCGAGGGCTGGTGGCGACTCCCGAGGACTTCGGCAGCCAGGGGATGCTCCCCTCGCACCCGGCGTTGCTCGACTGGCTGGCGCGCGAGCTGGTCGATTCGGGGTGGGACGTCAAGCGGGTCTGGCGGCTGATGGTCACCTCGGCGACCTACCGGCAAAGCTCCGACGCCTCGCCCGAGCTGTACGCCCGCGATCCCGACAACGTGCTGCTCGCCCACGGCCCTCGGTACCGGCTGCCGGCCGAGATGGTCCGCGACGCCGCGCTGGCGGCCTCCGGCCAGCTCGTCGACGTGATCGGCGGGCCGTCGGTCAAGCCGTTCCAGCCGGCCGGCTTGTGGGAGGAGAAGTCGAACATCCCCTACGTCCGCGACGTCGGCGCCGGCAGCCACCGCCGCAGCATGTACACGTACTGGAAGCGGACCTCGCCCCCCCCCGCGATGCTCACGTTCGACGCCGCCAACCGCGAGGTCTGCGCCGTCAAGCGCCTGCCCACCGCCACGCCGCTCCAGGCGCTCGTGCTGCTCAACGACACCCAGTACGTCGAGGCCGCCCGGGTGCTGGCCGAGCGCGCGACCCGCGAGGGGGGCCCGAACCTGTCCGACCGCCTCGTCTTCCTCGTCCGCGTCCTGACCGGCCGCCGGCCCGACGACCGCGAGCTGGCGACCCTGGAATCGCTCTACCGCGAGCAATACGACGAGTTCCGATCCGGCCGGGCCGACGCCGACAAGCTGCTGGCCGTCGGCGACGCCCCCCGCGCCCCCGGCGTCGACCCCGCCGAGGCCGCCGCGCTGACGATCGTCGCCCAGGCGTTGCTCAATTATGATGAGACCGTCATGAATCGTTGATTCCGCCCTCCGTAACTCCTTACACGACTCGACCCACCCATGGCGACCACACCGAACGGGCGTCAAAACGGCTACGTTTCCCACCCTTCGCACCGGTTCGACGACCTGGCGGACCTGGCGTTCCGCAGGCCGCCCGCGCCCGGCGGCCGCGAGCGATCGGGCCGTCGGTTCGTGCTGCTGACCGCGTTGGGCGTCGCCGTGCTCTGGGGCGGCCTGTACGTGATGTTCCACCAGTGGCGGTCGCAATACCTGGTGCGCGCCGCGTTCGGCACCCGACAAGTCGCCCCGGTGATCGACGCGATGGCGACCCTCGATCCCCCCGGAATCGCCCGCGACGACTGGGAAGACGCCGTGAAGCGCACCCACGCCTTGATCGTCACCGTCACCGACTCCAACCTGCTCTCGGTCGACCAGATGAAGGACCTGCGAGCCGAGCTGCTCCAGGACGTCGACCGGGCGCTCGCGCACCCCGACACCGCCCTCGCCGAGCTGGCGAAGGTATGGGACTCGCTCACCGACCGCGCCGCCTTCGTCCTCCGCGACACCCGCGCCGCCGACGGCCGCCGCCACATCCGCCCGGCCATCTTCCCGACGCAGACGAAGCAGCCGTAGCGCGGGAGGGCTTCAAGCACGTAGTGAGGCCATGGCGATGACAACTTGTGCGTTTAAGTTGATTAGCGTTAACATGGATGCGCGGGATCGCGTATTCCAACAATCGTTCGGAATTCACGATGGCTTACCGACCTCTTAACACATCCAGAGGGCAATGATATGAGCCGAAGTAGCCTGCGAGCGAACGAGGCGTCGACGCCAAGAGATTCCTCTCACGATTGCTGGCCTGATCCAACAGAGAAACATGGTTATATTTATTTTTTTCTCCCAAACATCATGGAGCGGGCAACAAGACCGATTCAAAATGGCGGGCCGACGTTTGGCAGCAAGAAGAATTCTCGATTTTTGAAAGAGCGGCACAGCTGGATATTAGTGACACAGAAGGAAATCTCTACAACGTCCGGAAGGACGAAGTCAATGAAAGAATTCTAGAACTCGGCGCATGTCATGAGCAACTCGCTCGCTTTTGGCGACCCACAGCAGGTAACACGTGGCATGGCCATCCTCTCTGGCCTGTCATTACGGAAGAGCCGACTAACAGAGCCAGACAGGATTATAGGCCCGAAAAGGCTGTATTCCGTAAAATGGTCGACGGGAAGGTCCTCAGCAATCGAGATAGCATTAGACTTCAAAAAGGAGACAACATATGACAACAAGAGGCTCCAACGGACGACCTATATCCCAGTGGAAACTCAATCTTCCGGGGGGCACCGTCACCCATCTTAGCGAAATCCCTTGGTTCAGAGGCAGAGCATTTGCTTATGCCGATGAGGACGGCCAGATCAACGTAGAATTGGGCGAGCCATCGCCGCCCTTCAGCTCATATTTCCCGAGCGACAGATCCGGCTACGGTGTAAACGGAATGGCATTTGCCCACGATGCCTCATCCCGAAGCATGGGCATCACTACTCCGGACAGGACCGTAATTCACCGCTGGTCACTCGATTATACGCGTAAGGATACGATCTGTGATGAGTCTGGAGGCCATGGCATCTATTCGACACGGTGGGGCGGGTTTATGGTGCCGATGGGCCTAGATGGGATAGTCTCATATCGACCAGAGATCGGGGGGTGGTCGCGTCAATCCAAAGATAAATTACATGTTCGGACACTAGGCAAGGTTTTCTACAGAATGACCTATGTCGGGATTGCCGATGGCACCGAACTTTGGGCGTGCGCCGGGCGTTCAAGTGGTTTCCAAGTCATTTCCGTCGACCAGAGTCACGAGGTTCATGTATTGGGATTCTATCAATACAGCGATGGATTTGCCTCAGATTTTGTGTCGTTATGCGGTGTCGGTGATAGTCTCCGGCCTTACGCTGCTGCGATGTTAACCAGTGACCTTAAGCTCCACCTCATCCAAGACTTGACGAAAGACATGAATCCCTTGGTCGTTCAGGTCGAAGGGATTAAAGGTGTTGCATATTCCGTAATGCGCTCGGGCGATCATATTGTAGTGGTTACTAGTTTGGGAATTTACGTTTACGTGAATTTGGCCAGGACATTCCTTAATGAAGTGAATCCTCTTGAACAATCGAGAGTTCGTGTGATGTCAAAAGAAGCTATTGAATGTGTTATTGTTCATGATAGATGGCTGCTCACGCTGTGTGTCGATGGAGTCTTTCGATTTGATCTAAACCAGATCACGGAGTTGGGACAATCAACGGGCGCGAATGCTCCCATGATCTCGACCCATGAGAGCCCTGAAGTTCCCGTCGAGCTTGATTCGCAGCCAATGAATGCAAATTTGCTTATGACTAGAAGCTCGCAAGGAAGTGTATTCAGAAACGATGGTGGATCGGCTAACCAAATTCCCGCTAGATCGACACGACTGGAGTATTCGATCGCGATTTAGGGGCCAATCATGGTTCATGCGGGTCGTCGTGAAAACACGGCGATGGTCTGGGAGCCGGCAGCAAGCACTCGACAAAACGAACCATGCGGGCCAGATTTCGCTCGCTGAACCCCTGGCCGTACTCGGGAACCAATTTTGCCGACAGTGTCGGCAAAATCTTTTCCCCGTAACCGGCGCGCCGGTTGTGAAGCACGTCCGTCCGTATTCGGGTCCCAACCTGCCAATAGAGGGCGACTAGAGCCGAGTTGACGGCCTGGGCCACCCCGCCCGCGTAGACTCGATCAGCGCACGGAGGTCCGCAATCAGCTTGGCCGGGGTCGAATCCTTGGGTCTCGTCCCACCCGGCAGGGCCTCACGCTTCGCTCGCTTCTTCGCCATACTTAAAGGTACAACACGGCGCTGCCCTGTGCGACGTGTCGATGGAAATGTCGCGAACCGCCCTCAGCGAACTTCCAGCTTGTCTAGTTCCAAGGTCGCGTGGCAAATGACGAATCTTTTGTTCACAATGAGGCGGCGATGGGTCTAACTCCGTCAAAGGAGACGGTCATGAGCGATGAGCAGGTTCCCGCCATCGGCGGCAAGTCGTTTGAAGACATGAAGCAGGCCAACGAGCACGGGGCCGAATACTGGAGCGCCCGCGACATCCAGCCGCTTCTGGGGTACGACCAGTGGCGGCGGTTCGAGAACGCCGTCAAGAAGGCGCAAACCTCGTGCGAGCAATCGGGTAACGACTGCGACCATCACTTTGCCAGCGCCGGCAAACCGATCACGGGCGGCAAGGGGGCCGTCCAGGTCGTTACCGATTACCACCTGTCCCGGTTCGCCTGCTACCTGATCGCGCAAAACGGCGACCCCCGGAAACCCGAGATCGCCCAGGCCCAGCGGTATTTCGCGATCCAGGCCCGCCGCCAGGAGCTTTCCGACGCCCACGCCGCCGACGTCGAGCGGCTGGAGTTGCGACGACAGGCGGCCGAGCAATTCAAGAACCTCTCCGGCGCGGCTCGACGGGCGGGCGTGAGCAACCCGATGTTCGGCATTTTCCACGACGCCGGATACAAGGGGATGTACGGCGGGCTCGGCAACGAGGCGATCAAGAAGCGGAAGGGCGTTCCCGCCAAAGACCAACTGATGGACCGGATGGACGCGACCGAGCTGGCCGCGAACCAGTTCCGCATGACCCAGACCCGTGAGAAGCTGGCGAGGGACGGGGTCAAGACCGAGCAGCGGGCCATCCAGACCCATGAAAATGTAGGCAAGGAGGTCCGCGCCGCCATCCAGCGGATCGGCGGCACGCCGCCTGAGAACATCCCGCCCGCCGAGCCCATCAAGGCAGTCGAGAAGCGACTGAAACGCGCCAAGCCCAAGCTGGTCCTCGACGGCCCCGACGCCCAGGGGCTCCTCGGCGCGGCGGGCGAGCCAGAAGCCCACACGCCGGAAGCACTACCCGAGGTCTGACGACATGGACCGCCAAACCTTACTCGAACGCCTGAAAGCCGAAGCCCCCGCCCTGCGTCGGCGTTACGGGGTCAAGTCGCTTGCCGTCTTCGGTTCGATGGCGCGGGGCGACGAGCGGGAGGACAGCGACGTGGACATCCTCGTCACGTTCGAGGGCAAGGCCACTTTCGACGACTTCATGGGCCTGAAGCTCGACCTGGAGGATCTGTTCGGGAGGCGGGTGGACCTGCTCACGCCGAAATGCCTGCGCCCCGCGATGGAAGCGAAAATCCACAAGGAGGCCATCCTTGTCCCGTAACCACGAGCAGCGGATCGACGACATCATCGAATGCTGCGAGAAGATCCTCCGATTCACCTCGGGGATGAATCAGGAGCAGTTGGTCGAGCTGGAACTCGTCATGGACGCGGTCTTGCGCAACCTCGAGGTGATCGGGGAAGCGACGAAACACCTGCCCGACGACGTGCGAGCCGCGATGCCGGGCGTCGAGTGGAAGAAGATCGCCGGGATGCGCGACTGGATCTCGCACGTGTACTACCGGGTCGACGACGACATCGTCTGGAACGCCATCGAGACGAAGATCCCCGAACTGCTGCGGACGCTCCAAGCCTTCAAGGATGAAGGCCGGCCATAAACGGGAAGGCCGGCCTGAGGCGGACTCCGCGCCGTCAAACAATCCTCTAGCGGCGGTTGCCGGAGGCGTCGCGATTCGACGGCGGAGGCCCGGTTACTCGTCGTCCTCGTCCACGGCCTCGATCTCGGGCGGCGGGGCGTCCGGCCATTGGGCTTTGAGGGCTTTGGTCAGGGTGATCCATTCGTCGACTTGAAGGGCTTCGGCGCGGAGGCGGCCGTCGAGGCCGAGGGAGGCGAGGAGGACGTCGACGTCGGCCTTGGTCCAGCGGTCGCGTTCGACGCCGCTGAGGACGTGGCGGAGGTTCTTGCGGCGGTAGAGGAAGACTTCGCGGACGATCCGGTGGAACCAGGCGAGGTCGCCGATCGCCTCGCGACGCTCGGGGACGGGCCGGATCGATACGACGGCCGACTCCACCTTGGGACGCGGCCAGAAGACCGACGGAGGCAAAATCCGCGCGATCTCGACGTCGGCGAGGGCCTGGATCAAGACCGAGAGCGCCCCGTGGTCGGAGGTCGCCGCGGCGGCCGTCATCCGCTCGGCCAGCTCCTTCTGGATCGTCACCACCATCAGCTCGGGCCGGATCGCGTCGTCGACCAGCAGGTTCATGATCAAGGGGGTGGCGATGTTGTACGGCAGGTTCGCCACCAGCTTGTACGGCCGGTTCTCGGCCCCGCGCGCCTCGCGGAGGGCGTCGAGCACCTGGGGCTCGATCGCGTGCTTGCCCGCCAGGGCGTCGACGTTCAAGATCCGCACCTTCGCCCCGGCGGTCGCCTCGCGCGCCAGCTCGAACATGCCCGGATCAAGCTCGACGGCCAGCACCTCCGCGCCGCGTTCGGCCATCAGGCTGGTGAGAGCCCCCGCGCCGGTGCCCACTTCGAGCACCAGGTCGCCCGGCCCGACCACCGCCGTTTCGGCGATCACGTCGTGCAGATTCAGGTCGATCAGGAAGTTTTGACCGAGCCGGTGCCGTGGCGACAGCCCGCGCTGGGCGAACAGGCCGCGAAGGTACGACTGGGTCTGACGGGTCGGAGGCGTGGACATCAATATATCGAATCGTGAAGAGGGATTAGCGAGATTGTCCGAGCAGTTTTTGCACGTGTTTGGCGAGGACGTCGGTTTCGACGTTGACGCGGGCGCCGGGTTCGAGGAGCCCGAAGGTGGTGGCGGCCAGGGTGTGGGGGATGAGCATGATCGAGAAGCCGTCGGTCTCGACGTCCACCAGCGTCAGGCTGACGCCGTCGACGGCGATCGAGCCCTTGGGGACCATCAGCACGGTCCAGGCCGGGTCGATGTTGAACGCGAAGAACTCCCACTCCCCCTCGCGGCGGCGGTCGCGTACGACGGCCGTGGCGTCGACGTGCCCCTGGACGAAGTGGCCGCCGAGCCGGTCGCCGACGCGCACCGCGCGCTCCAGGTTCACGGCGTCGCCCGGCTTCTTCGCCCCCAGGTTCGTCCGCAAGAGGGTCTCGGGCCCCGCCTGGACCTCGAACACGTCGGGCCCGGCCGCGACCACCGACAGGCAGCAACCGTTGATCGCCACACTCTCGCCCAGGGCGAGCACCCCGTCGAGCCCCGGCCAGGTGATCGTCAACCGCTTGCCCGCGTCTTCATCGGCCGTCCGCTCGATCCGACCCATCGCCTCAACCAATCCCGTGAACACACCGTCGCTCCAAGGGAGATTCCCGTTCAAATGGCCTCCACTCCAGCTTCCGCCCCACCCTCTTCGAATACAAGCCCGAAGCGCAAGCGAGGGAACATCCCACACCGCAAGACGGACTCGAAACTTGGACCGAGGGGCGGCTCTTCGGCTAGAATCATGGGCATGCTCATCCAAAGGAGATCTCCCGTGAATCCACACGAGATCGTGATCGAGGGGACGGTTCAAGCCGACGGGACGTTGGTGCTCGACGAACCGGCAAGGCTGCCCGCCGGTCGAGTCCAGATCATCGTGCAACCCCTGTCCAGCCTGCCGCAGGGCGATCCGTTCTGGGACATGATGCAGTCGATCTGGGCGGGTCAGAAGGCGAGGGGCTTCGTACCACGCTCCGCCGAGCAAGTCGAAGCGGAACGCCGAGAGACGAGGGAACACTGGGAGGAGCGCCTCCAGGCTATCGAGCGGCTTCGGGAGGAATCCCGTCGCCTGCGCGAGCAGCACCCATGAAGATCTGTCTCGATACGAACTGCGTCATCTATCTGGTCGAGAAGAATCCGCTCTGGCCCCCGAAGATCGTGACTCGATTGGCCCGCTCAACGACGGAGACGCCGCCGTGCTGGCGGATTATCAACGGTTCTTTTCGAGTTCGGCCGTGGAGATGCTGCCGATGACCGCCGCCGTCTGCGAGCGCGCCGCCGAAATCCGAGTCGCTTCGGCCCTGAAAATCAAGCTCCCCGACGCCTTGCACCTTGCCGCCGCCCTCGAACACGGCTGCGGCCTGTTCCTGACCAACGACGGCCCGCTAGCCGGGTGCGCCGCCATTACCGTCGAGGTTCTGACGTGAGCCAATCCACCCCCACTTCCTCATTCCATCAACTCCGAGCCGAACTCAAAGCCATAGCCCCGGGCGACCTTCTCGGCCCCGCCGGACAAATCCCGGTGTCAGCCGTCATGCCGCCATTCTGGCGGCACCCGAACCCATGAAAATGGGAGATTTGGCGAGGATTGAGTGGTTGTCGAGGCGTATTTTTTGAGCAGTTCATGTGTCGGTATTCTTTCTCTCAAGGATAGCCGAACTGAGACCGGGCTTCTTGACGCCGGGTCACTTCCTCGCCGTGACGTTTTTTGATAACATCAAGGTGTATCTCGGCGGGTCGATCCGCTGATCCTTGGCGTTAGTCGGAGGAGGAGAGAATCATTGCCCAACGAAAGATCGACGATTTGGAATGCCCTTCTTGGCCTTGTGCTCCTCAGTCTGATCGTTTCGGGGTTAATCTGGCTCGGCCACTATCTGATCTCCACGTTTGCCGGGCTGAATCCGAACATCGCAGCAGCTATCGTGGCGGCATTCGCAACTGTAACGGTCTCAGTTCTCACCGTGGTTGTTGGAAAGCGGCTTGAGGCTCTTACACTGATCACAAAGGAACATCGCGAGAGGAAAATCCCTGTATACGAGGACTTTATCAAATTCTGGCTGAAGTACTTGTTTTCCGGTAAGGCAGGCGACACGCCCCTCTCTGACGAGGAGGTCATCCGGTTCCTTTCAGAGTATACACAGCGCATGATGGTTTGGGGATCGGATGAAGTAATCGCCGCATGGGTGAAGTTTCGCTATTCCTCAATGAACGCGGAGCAACAGTCTGAGTCGAGTAAAATTTTGGTCGATCTTGAACAACTCATTCTGGCGATGCGCAGGGATCTGGGTCACAAGAATCAGGGATTCAAGACGGGTGACATTCTCCGTATGTTCGTGAATGACGTTGGCACAGCGAGTGGGTGAGCCGCCTAACCTCGCGCCGCAGCGTACACGGCCCGCCACGGCAGCTGATTCTCATACAATGCTCGCCCTCGGCGGACCAATCCCATGGGCCTTTGAGGGCCGGCGTAAGCTCATGCCTCGGCCTTCCGGGGTCGCCATAAGGCCGGCGATCGATCGTTCGTCGAGCCAGGCGTCGTCCTCGATCGGCGATCACGACTCCGTCCGGATGTTGCTCGTGGACGGCCCCCAGCACGTTCCAGCGCCCGGCGCGACTGCTTCAACATCCCCGAGTGGGAATCTATAGTAGCAGGGCTGGTGTTCCGATAGAATCGAAAGCCGTTCGCGACCGTCGCTCGACGGGTCGTGGTCCGTTCGGGATCGCGCATCCCAACTCCAACCGAGACATCGGGAGATTCCGCTCATGACGCCTCCTCTGAATCGTCGTGATTTTCTGGCTCAGGCGACGGCCGCGAGCGCGGTCCTGACGGCGTCCGGTTCGGCCTTCGCGGCCGGCGCGGTCCGCGCCAAGCGCGAGCTGCCCGCCGGGCCGACGGCCAAGGTGGCGCTCGGCAAGAGCGGCGTCCAGGTCTCGCTGGTGGGGATGGGGACCGGCAGCGTCGGTTCGGGCCAATCGAGCAAGCAGACCAAGCTGGGGGTCAAGGGCTTCACCAAGGTCGTCCGCCACGCGCTCGACCACGGCGTCAACTTCTTCGACGTGGCCGACCAGTACGGCTCGCACGTGTATCTCCGCGAGGCCCTCAAGGGCGTCCCCCGCGACCAGTACGTGATCCAGACCAAGACCCACGCCACCGACGCGATCACCACCCGCGACCACCTGGACCGCTACCGCATGGAGTTGGGCGTCGACTACATCGACATCGTCCTGCTGCACTGCATGACCAAGGACGGCTGGACCGCCGAGCACCAGGGGGCGATGGAATACCTGATGCAGGCCAAGCAGGAGAAGCTGATCCGCGCCCACGGCACCAGCAACCACGGCATGGACCCGCTGCGGCACTCGTCCAAGACCCCGTTCGTCGAGGTCAACCTGGCCCGGATCAACCCCCAGGGGCTGATCATGGACGACAAGAAGCCCGACGAGGTCGCCTCGGTTCTCGAAGAGATGCACAACGCCGGCAAGGGGGTCATCGGCATGAAGATCCTCGGCGAAGGCCGGATCACCACCCCCGAAGGCAAGGACGAATCGCTCCGCTTCGTCCTGGGCCTGGGCTCGGTCGACTCCTTCATCATCGGCTTCGAGAACACCGATCAGGTCGACGACATCCTCAAGCGCACCACCGACGCCATCGCGTTCCTCAAGGCCTGACGCCGGAACGTGATCGAAATGAAGCTCTCAAGGGCGGGCGGGGGGATTTCGGCGTGGTTGTCCCCGGTCTTCAGGTCCTCCCCTGCCCTCTCGAAGACCGCCGGCCGGCGCTCGAGGTCTTGTATCAGAACCTGCCGCGGGCGCTCCGCGGCTCGCTGATCGCCGAGATCCTCAACGACGGCGACCGCGGCCTCGTCGACCTCTCCGGCCTCTGGATCGCCAGGCGTCGAGGCTGGGGGTTGACCGCGAACGGGCCGGGGCGGATCGTGGCGGCGCTCATGACGCAGGGGCTCAACGGTCGGGCCGCCGCGATCTGGGCGCCGGAGGTCCGGCCGTCGTGGCGCCGGGCCGAGATCGCCGCCCAACTGGTCCACGAGGCGCTCGAGGCCTACAAGGCCCGGGGGTTCGCGATCGCCCAGGCGGTGCTCGACGAGTCGTCCAGCCCCCGCAACGCCGCCGACCTGGCGCGCGGCGGCATGCCCCGGATCACCGACCTGCTCTACCTGCACCGCGACACGGCGACGCCCCTGATCCCCGCCGAGACCGACCGCCGGCTCGCGTGGCAGGGGCTGGGCGAGGTCGACGACGACGACTTTCGGCGGGTCGTGGAGGCGACCTACGCGGGGAGCCTGGATATGCCCGAACTGGAGGGCGCGCGGACGCTCGACGACACCCTGGACGGGCACCGGGGCGCGGGCCGGTTCGTCCCCGAGCAATGGCTGCTGGGCCGCGTGCCGGGCCGTCCCGACGAGGCCGCCGTCCTGATGCTCGCCGCCGCGATCGACCGCGAAGCCTGGGAGGTCGTCTACCTCGGCCTGACCCCCGAAGCCCGAGGCCACGGCCTGGGCACCCAGGCGATCGCCCACGCCCTCGACCTGGCGCGGCCGCACGCCGGCTCGCTCGAACTGGCCGTCGACGTCCGCAACCGCCCGGCCGTCAAGCTCTACGGCCGCACCGGCTTCGTCCCCCACGACCGCCGCGCGGTCCATCTGGCGGTGTTCCCGAACCGGGACGAGCGACCGCCTTGCGTCACGAGCGAGGGCTGACGCCGCCGGGCTTGAGAGCGCCGCCGGGGTTGGGGAGGATCTCGCCTTCCTTGAGGTAGACGACGGCCTCGGCGATCCGGGCGCCGTGGTCGGCGATCCGTTCCAGGTTCCGCGCGGTGTTGACGAAGCGCAACCAGGTGTCGATACGATCGGGGTTGTCGATGATGTCCTGCTTCAGGCCCCGGATCACGGCGCGGTAGCAGCGGTCGACCGTCTGGTCGGCCTTGATGACGGCCTGGGCGTTGTGGACGTCGGCGCGGGCGAGGGCGTCGAGGCTGTGGTGGACCTGGGCGAGCGCCGCGAGGGCGAGGTCTTCCAGGGGCTGGGGGATCGGGAAGGCGTGGGGATCGGCCGCGAGCTTCTTGACCCGCTTGGCGATGTGGCGGGCGAGCTCGGCCAGGCGTTCGAGGTCGCCGTTGATCTTGAGCACGGCGGCCACCCGGCGGAGGTCGGAGGCGACCGGCTGGTGGAGGGCCAGCACCCGGACGCATTCCCGCTCGATCGCGACCTCCCAGCGGTCGACGGCCGGCTTCTGGCGGCGGATCTCGTCAGCCAGGTCGACCCGGCCCTCGCAAAGGGCGCTGAGGCTCTGATCGAGCGCCTCCTCGACCACCGCCGCCAGCTTGAGGACCTCGGACCAGAGCCCTTCCAGGTCGCGAAGGAAATGGCGGCCGATCGTGACCCGTTCCTCGTCCCAGCTCCAGGCGGAAGTCGCGGCCGTGGTATCGTCTGACATTTGCCGGCTCCTCGCTTGGCTGGACGCGCGGGGCGGCGACGCCCCGTAAAAGCGGGAGTCGAGCGTCGTCTCCCTTCCTTACCTTTCAGAGTACGAGATCCAACGCCCCCCCACAACCAGCAAGCCGCAAAACTAACGGTAAATTCACAATTGATCGAAGCAACACGCGTCACCTGCGAACACGGGAACGAGACCGAGGGCGGGCGCGGGGTTGATTCGACTCGCCCCGCGCCCGCCCTCGTGTTTTCGCTCAAATCGGCTCAAGGCAGATCAAATCAATACTGGCGGCCTCTGAGCGGGGGGCCGGTGCCGTGCAGCGGCAGGTAGTACATGTCGGTCGGGATCTTGTCGCCCGGGCGCCAGTAGCCGAGGTCGTACTGGGCTTCCCATGGGGGGTCCATGATCAGGTTGTACGGCAACGCCAGGATCTGGCCGGCGAACAGACCCATCGAGAAGAACGGCTGGGCGATCTGGTTCCGCTGGGTGGTCTGGGTATGCTTGTCGACCGGGTAGGCGAGGAACCGACCCTTGGGACCGAGGAAGTTCTCGACGCTGTGCCCGTAGCGTTCGAGCATGGGGTCCTGGAAGTACAGGGGCAGGTGGCAGGTCGCGGCGGCGGCCCAGTACTTGCGCTGGGCGCTCCACTCGCGGGCGCCGACGGGCACCCAGTCTTCGGGGACGGGGATGGCGCGGATGGGACGGGCCTCGGCCGGGCTGGGGGCTCGGCTGATGTCGATCTGGGTCTGGCTCCGCAGGTCCGACGCCAGGTCGTTGGGCCCCTTCTCGGCCGGCGGCGCGGCCGGCTGAGGCTGGGCCTGGCTGATCCGGTACTCGTCCTCCATCTTCCTCGCCACCTCGTCGACCCGGTTCTGAAGCTCGGGGGTCAGGGTGGAAACCGGGTTGGCGCGAGGAGGCAGCAGCGATTCCGACCGCTCAACCACCCCGCGGTTGCGAGTCGCCACAGCCGGCGCCCGGGGAGCGACGGCCTCCTGAGCCGGATCAAACGCCGGGGCCGCGACCGGGGCGGGCGTCTCTTGCACCGGAGCCGCGACCGGGGCGGCCGGCTCTTGTACCGGGGCCGCAACGGGATCGGCTACCGGAGCCGCAACGGGATCGGCTACCGGGGCCGCGACGGGATCGGCTACCGGGGCCGCGACGGGGGCGTCCTGGGCCGGGGCCGGAACGGGCTCGGCGGCCGGCTCTTGCGCGGGGACTTCGACCGGGACCGGAACCGGTTCGGCTTCGGCCGGAACCGCCTCAGCCCGACGATTCAGCGAGCCGGCCGGGGGAGCGACGGCCGGGGCCTCCTCCGCCGGGCCGCCGGAGGGGCCGCCGGGGAGCGTGGGAAGGTCGTCGGCGGCGTCCGGCAGCGGCTGCGCGGTCGCGTCGGCTTCCTTGGGCTGGGTCGGGGCGGCCGAATCGCGTCCTCGCTCCTGGATGTCGGTCGGCAGCGAGGGAAGGTCCAGATCGGCGGCGGCGGGAGCGGGAGCGGGCGCGACGGCCACCCGGGGCGCCTCGGGCTCGGCGGCCGGCTTGTCGGCCTCCAGAGCCGTCGCGGCCCCCAGCGGAGGCAGGGCCATCGGCTCGACCTCCAGCGGCTGCGGGGCCGAGGCCGGAGCCGGAGCGGAGACGGGCGCGGGCCGCGACGGCGCGGCGGCCTCGGCGGGCGTCTCCAGGGTGATCATGGCCGGGGCCGGGGCCGTCGGGGCGGTGGGCTCCGGCGCGGCCGTCGAGAGCGTCACGCCCTCGTCGACGAGCGTCGTCGCCGTCGCCGGCGCCGGCGACTTCAGCGCGGGCGTGGAGGCCGGTCCGGCGGCGTCGAGGTCGGGGAACGGCGTCGTGAGATCGGCCTGGGCCGCCACGGCGTCGGCGGCCGGCTTGGAGGTGGAGGCCGGGATCGTCCTCGCGTCGCCCGGGCTGATCCGGGACACGACCGGGGCGGTCGGCGCATCGGCCGGCCTCATGATCGCCGGTTCGGCGCGGTCGTTGACGACGTCGAGCCGGGGCATCTCGGGCTGCTGGGGGATTTCCGGCAGCGGCGAGGGCTCGGCGGGGGCCAGGGCCGCGGCCTCGCTCTCGGCCGGCACCTCGACGGCCGCCAGGCGGATCGGCTCGCCGCGGTCGTCGCCCTCGCGACGGTTCGCCCTCGCCGACGACGTCCGCGCGGGGACGGGGGCGGCGGCGGCGATCCTCGTGTCGGACGCGGCGGCGACGACGCCTCCCGGCCGCCGGCTTCGGCTGCTCAGGGCGTACGGCGCCTCCGAGCCGATCGATTCACGAAGCCCGCGCTGGGCTCGTTCGATCGCCTGCTTGAGCTTGAGCTTCTCGGCGGGTCCAAGTTCCACCTGCCGCTTCTCGGCCTCGCGGAGGTACTTGAGGGCCCGGTCGAATTCCTGGTAATCGATGTAGTCGAGGCCGTTGCGGAGGAGGTAGCGAGGCCCCCGCGCGGCGGCCATTCCGAAACTGGGATCGTCGACGGCCGTATTCGACCCGGTCGCGGACCCGGGCGCGGCCGCCGTCGCCGCGTTTCCGGCGCGCCGGGCGCTCGCCGACGGCAGGGACTGCTGAGCCGAGACCGTTGAGGCCGACAGGACGGCCCCAAGGATCGTCGTGGTCAATGCCGAAGTTGTGCGACGCAAGCCACGCCTCCTTGCTTTCCTTGAACTCGCCGCGGCGACGCGGGGTCGACCCCCACGCGGCCTCGGCTCGCGAGCAGACCTTCGCCGACGCGTCGCGTCGGCTCCGGCCCGTCGCCGAACCCATCGATTCTCACGAATCCTTCGTGAGTAACCTCGACTCGAAGCGCCCGGCGAACGATCCGCCCGGCGCTCCGCCTCCTAATCTGACAGCTCGACTTGAGACCTTCCCGACGATCCGGGACGGTCGCTCTGATTTTATGATGCGACGGCGGCTTAGACCGAGGTTCGACCGCCGTCGTTCTCGCCGGAGTAGCTGGAATAATTGGGGGCTTCCTGGGTGATGGCGATGTCATGCGGGTGACCTTCCTGCACTGAGGCCGCGGTCACCTGGATGAACCGGCTCTGAGTGCGAAGCTCCTCGATCGTCCGCGTGCCGCAGTAGCCCATCCCGGCCCGCAGGCCGCCGACGAGCTGAAAGACGAATTCGGCGAGCGGGCCCTTGTAGGGGACCCGGCCCTCGACCCCCTCGGGAACCAGTTTCTGCGTGGGGCTGGGCTTGCCCTCGACGGTCTTGACCGTGGCCTCCTGGCGGTATCGCTCGTGCGACCCCTTGGCCATGGCGCCGATCGAGCCCATGCCGCGATAGGTCTTGAAGCTTCTCCCCCGGTAGATGATCGTGTCGCCCGGGCTCTCGGCCAGGCCGGCGAACAGGCCGCCGATCATGACGCAGTGGGCCCCGCCGGCGATCGCCTTGCTGATGTCGCCCGAGTAGCGGATTCCGCCGTCGGCGATGACTGGGATCTTGCCTCCGAGGGCCTTGGCCGCGTTGGCGACGGCCGTCATCTGGGGAACGCCCACGCCCGAGACCACCCGCGTCGTGCAGATCGAGCCCGGCCCGATCCCCACCTTCACCGCGTCGGCCCCGGCGTCGGCGAGCGCCTTGGCACCCTCCGCGGTCGCCACGTTGCCCGCCACCACCTGGATGTCGAATTCACGCTTGATCCGCTGCACGGTCTCCACCACGTTCTTGCTGTGGCCGTGCGCCGAGTCCACGATCAGAACGTCGACGTCGGCTTCGAGCAGCGATGCGATCCGCTCGTAGTCGTAAACCCCCACCGCAGCCCCCACCCGCAACCGCCCTCGGGCGTCCTTGCAAGCGTTGGGATAGCGGTGCAGCTTGTCGATGTCCTTGATCGTGATGAGTCCCTTCAGTCGGTATTCATCGTCAACCAGGAGAAGTTTCTCGACCTTATTCTTCGTTAAAATCCGATCCGCCTCTTCCAGGCTGGTGTCGGCCGGCGCGGTGACGAGGTTGGTCTTGGTCATGACCTCCTCGATCCGCAGCTCGTTCGATTCGAGGAACCGCAGGTCGCGGCGGGTCAAGATCCCCCGGAGCTTGCCGTTGACGGTGATCGGCACGCCCGAGATGTTGTGCCCGTTCATGATGTGCCGCGCCTCGGCCACCGTGGCGTCGGGGGGCAGGGTGATCGGATCGACGATGATGCCGTTCTCCGACCGCTTGACGATGTCGACCTCGCGGGTCTGCTCCTCGACCGACATGTTCTTGTGGATCACGCCGAGCCCCCCCTCCTGGGCCAGCGCGATCGCCAGTTCCGACTCGGTCACCGTGTCCATCGGCGACGACAAGATCGGCAGATTCAGCGCGATCTTGGCCGTGAGCTGGGTGCGGACGTCGACTTCGCGAGGGAGGTATTCGGAGTATCCCGGCTCGAGCAGGATGTCGTCGAAGGTGATGCCTTGATAGGCGATGCGGTCGTGCATCGGGAAAAGCTCCTCTTCAGGCCCGACCAATAGGCCGAACGACGCCGCACGATGCGACGCGATCTGAAGATTGACGAAACAAGACGGACGAGACGTGGGAATTCTGGTCAGGCTTGCGGCGTCAATCGCGGTCGGTGGGTTCGGGTGCCTTTCCTTCGACATTAAACCCTCAGCCGGCAAAAACGACAAGACCAACCGCCGCGAGTCCCTCGACCGACGACCGCGATCCGCCCCCCGCCCCGACCATCGTCCCGGCTCCCGGAATTGGGTTCGTTCGCAGCCCCGAGCCGCCTCGCTCATCCGTCGCAACCTGTTTCCCGGAAGCATCTTGAATTTCCGGCGAGTTTGGGTTCGTTCGGCTCGAAAGCCCCCCCGATTTCGCGCGTCGGTCCCCCGCCTTCCCGCCCCGGCGAGCTTGGGTTCGTTCGCGCCGAAAACGCCCCATTCCTCCCCCCGGCGACCGGCCGGCCCTCCCCGCCGCTCCCACGAGACCGCCCCGGCGAGTTTGGGTTCGTTCGGCTCGAAAACACCCCCGATTCCGCGCGTCGGCCCCCGCCCTCCCGCCCTGGCGAGTTTGGGTTCGTTCGCGCCGGATCTGTCGACATGACTTCAGGCTGCGCGGCTCATCGCTCTTTTGCAAAAGGCTTTACGTCGTCCCGGCGGCTCCCGGAATTGGGTTCGTTCGCTCCGATTTTCCGAACCGGCGCCCCTGCTTCCTCCCCCGGCTTACTCAGACCGCTCTCGGTTCTCCACGACGGGCCGATTGGGTCCGTTCGCGCGGTTTTCCCCTCCAACCGCCTCCGTCTCCCCTCGCTCCGCCCGCCGGCCGATTTGGCTTCGATCGTCCCCGTTTCTGACATTTTCGACCGCCGACCACGAGGTCTTCCTGCCTGGATTACGCAACTACCGCCGAATTGCCAAAGATCGTATCAACCGCTAATTCTCCAATTTAAGTATACGACCTGGGACGCCCTATCAGAAGAAAGCCCAGCAGGTCGACTCGCGAAGCAACCGACCTGGGCGGCGTACGGCTTGGATTCACGCTCGATCTCCGACCTTGCTCGCGACCGATCCGTGAGCTGATCGCGACCGTCACGTCGTGGCTCGAGCGCGAGCCCGCCTTCCTGACCCGTTGGGCGAGGCGCCTGTTGAAACTGTTCCATGAATCGTGTCGAATGAGTCCATCGCGAGCCACCCATCATTGCGTAACGACACATGCCGATCGGCCTCGATTCCGCTCCCGGGGATGCTTATGGCGAGAAAAAAAGCACTGGCGACTCCCCCGGCGGCTCGGTCCAGGGTTTTCATCGGTTCCTCTTCCGAATACCTGCATGTCGCCGAGGTCGCCCAGCACCTCATCGACGCGACGGCGACGGCCGAGGTTTGGAACGTCAGTCCGGAATTCAAACAGACCCAGAGTACGCTCGACGGGCTGCTCAGCGCCATAGAACGCTACGATTACGCGTTCTTCATCCTCAGCCTCGACGACCGCCTCACGATTCGAGCTCGCAAGACGGTCAGCGTGCGGGACAACGTGCTCTTCGAATTCGGGCTCTTCCTGGGTCAATTAGGCGCGGATCGGGTCGCGGCGATCATGCAGACGCCGACGGCCGACGTGGAAGCCAGGATTCCAGCGGACCTCGAAGGGATCACGATCACTCGATTCAGGGATTCAAAGAACCCCGACGATTTGCGGAGTTCGATCGCGTCGGCGCTCAAGCCGTTCCTCGACGTGGTCCGGAGATTGGGCAGGAGAAAGCGGAAAATCAATCTGATCAAGAGTTGGGGATTCGACGCTCCGACGCGGACATACGAGGTGACGATCTCCGGCATCGCCCTTCGGGAGAACTGGACGAAGTGCGAGCGCTGCCACCTCGCCCTGGTAGCCAAGGTCAAGGACGGCAACCGTCCGTTCGAGGATGACGACCGGATTTCCATCGGAAGACCGCGTCGCTGCTCAGACACCGATCGCGAAGACTTCGAGCTCGCGGTCGAGCTCGGCCCCGCGATCCAATTCAAGAAGGGTGACGTCATCGAAGCCCACCTCCTGCTGACCCCCGCGGACGTCGATTTCACGCCGGCGGCGACGATTACGGATTTCGTTCGTTATGGATGCGATATCGTCGACAATTGCGGCCACACCGTGAAAACGACGCCCCGGAAACCCAAGGGCGACGTCGACCGCGAAGCGAAGAAGTAGTCGTCCGATCGGATCCGCACCGGGGCGACCGCCGACCCCTGCCCGGCTCGTGTCGCCCAGAACGCCCAAGACACAAGGATATTCTCAAATGTCGGCTTCAAAGGGAGCGAGCGAAGCGCCCCGTCGGTTGTTCCTCATCACGACGGAGGATCCCGAATCCGATCGCGATTCCAGGGCCGTCGAGCGCGCCTTGACGAAGATCGGGAAGCCTTGCCACGTGATGGCGAGGACCTGGGTGATCGAGACCGACGAACCGCTCGACAACCTCTTCAAAATACTGTCCACATCCGTCTTCGCCGGCAACGAGGGCGGATTCCTCGTCGCTCCCCTGGCGGGAGACTGGTCGTGCCGGAACGCGAAAACCAAAGACGACTGCTATCGAAGGGTTTAGCGCGGTTTGCTTTTGGGATGCGGGCCGGGGCCGAATTCCCTTCTCTCGCAAGAAGAGAAGGCATGCTCGCGACAGCCGATTTTGATCGCCGTCTGCAACCCAAGAGAGAACCGCGCCAACGCACGACATGGCGGCACTCCGCGTCTCATCGATCGTCAATGCCAGAAGCACGATCCGCCGCCCCATGTTACCGTCTCCGGCCCGGGCCAGGCCAAGCGGAACGACGTCGATCCGGGCGAAGCGTCCGCATCGTCGCCGAGGTGAGTCCTTGAAACCTTCGCGGGCGGGAAACTATCGTACACTCCTGCCCCGCCTCTCCTCGCGCGTCGCGCCCGGTCGGCGGGGTTCCGGAAGGAGCAAGAAGCCGATGATCGATCTCGAGGGTTTCTGGAAGGACGACGACGGCGCCGGGGCGACTCCGGACGAGCTGGCGGACTGGGAGCGGAATCACGCCGTCGTCCTCCCCAGGCTGCTGCGCGAGGCCCTCGCGATTCGGGACGGCGGCGCGCTCCGCGACGCTCCCATCGACATCTCGCCGCTCGGCGCGATCAAGCAGGTCGGTCCGGATTTCTGGGAACACGCCTCCGTCGAACACGAGGTCGAGAACCGCGGCCTGGTCTTCGAGTTCGGCCGGCACACCGAGGGCGAGCTGGGCCTCTTGCTGGACTACAACGCCAACGGACCCGAGGGGGAGCCGAGCGTCGCTTCGTACACCCTCGGCGACCTTGAGGTCGACCACGTGGCGGACTCTCTCGACGAGTTCATCGCGGCGCAGATCGAGACCGACGACGCCCCCGTCGTCGATTGGGACGAGACGGTCGACGCCCCGGACGTCCTCGGCCGCGAGGTCGTCGAAACCTCGACCTGGGACGGCGAACAGTCGTCCCTCGAACAGGTCCTGATCCGACGCGACGTCGGTTTGATCCTCTACACCCGACAGCGCGATTCGGAGTCGGAAATCCTCTCGAAGACCACCCTGCCCGGGCCGATCGTCGCCCCCCTGGCGACCATCCATTCGTACCGCCCGCCCCCGGACGCGACGTTCGCCCTCCACCTGCAATCCGAGGAGTTCGACGGGATCGTCTACCTCGCCTCCTCGAAGGTCGGCGAGTCGGGTTGGAAGAATTCGGTGACCCATGGCGCGCCGATCTACGTCGCGTTCGAGTCGGCCGATCGAGGACGGCTCGAAGCCCTCCGGTCGGCCGTCCTGGGCCCGGCCGCGCGCGTCGCCGAATCGCGGGAGTCGAGCCGGGCCGCCATGGTTCCGCGGCGGGAGACGCCGGATCAGCTCGCCGAATCGAAGCCGCGAGCGACTTTCCCCGGGCTTACGCCCCTGTCCGAGATCCTCCGTCAGCAGATCGAGGAGACGTCCGACCGCTCCGGGGCCGACGGCGAGATCGACTCCGGGCCCCCGAGGGAGGAATGAGGGCCCGAGCCCGCCGTCACTCGACGACCACCAACTGGGCCAGGCTCCCCTCGATGATCCGAGGGAGTCCGGCCTTCAATGCGTCGAAGCTCTTGTCGTCGATCGCCAGCTCGACGTCGAATCCCTCGATCTCTTCGGCGTCCTCGATCGGCGTTTCGAGGTCGACCGAGAGCATGCCCCGGCTCAGCCGGCACTCGCGGACCACCCCGTAGCCGCTGTAGACCTGGTCGTCGAGCTCGACGTAGAGGCCGTCCGCCTCCCAGTCTTCGAGGTCGCCTCGAAGCCCCTCGGCGCTGCGCTGCAAGCTGAGGAAGTGGCCGCCCTTCTCCTCCCAGTCCGCTCCGGAGTCGAACCCGGCGGAGAGGAGTTCTTCATCCTCCTGAAAGACTCCTCGGACGGCTCGAAACGTGATTCGCACGAACTTTCTCCGCGGTGGGTGGACGACGGATCGCGTTCGATATCTTAAGGTTTCCGGCGCCGCGCCGCAACAACCACGTCGCAACGCGGCGCGGCCGGCCTCGTCAGCGAGCGGGCCTGGGGCGGGCGTGCTTGCTTTGCGACTTCATACCGTTGCGGTGCTCGTCCATCTGCTTCTGGCGGTCGGCGGGAGGGCCCGGCGCGGCCGCGGCGTTCGCGGGCATGCCCTCCACGACGCCACCGCCGCAGCCGACGAGGTTGATCGAGAGGACGACGATGCAACCGGACAAGATCAAGCGCTTCACGTAAAGAAACTCCTCGGCGTGTCGCCGTGATGATCGGGGAACGGCCGGGGCCGGCGACGCGCGCGAGCCCCGACCGGATCAAATTCGACTGATCAAATCAATAAGCGTCGCTGCTGATGACTTCGCCGCCGTTGCGGCTGCCGAGCGCCCACCAGGCCTGAAGGGAGACCGAGTCCTTGATGAACCGGACCGAGCCGTCGGAGAAGGCGGTGTTGACCCCTCCCGGGTGGTTGCTGGTCGCCGAAGCGGCGCTCAACGGCCCGACGAGCAAGAAGGCGGGCTCGATGTTCGAGGGGTTCTTGCAAGACGCCGTGTTGGGGGGCAGATAGTGGGTGTAGCTGGAGAGTCCCTGGTGCCCCGGGTAGCCGACGAACTGGTATTCGCCGAGCACGTTGCCGTTGACGGGCAGCGCGGCGCCGGACATCGCGCGGCACTGGGTGACGAAGTTCATCGCCCCGGCCGCTCCGGTGTTCTGAGCGGCGCCCGAGCTGGTGAGGACGTAGACGCCCCGCTTGGAGTCGACCGAGCCGGGGGCGATCGTCACGTTGCCGGGCATGCCGATCAGCCGTTCGCTGAACGCGGCGGTGTTCGACGTGCCGTCGGTGATCGACGCCATCCGGATCGGCCCGACCGGGCCGAGGTACGGGCCGACTTCCGTGGTGAGATTCACCGCCGGAACGATCACGCCCGAGTAAGGCGAGATACAGCCCGGCCCGCCGTAGTTGGCGACGTAGTTCGCGATCGCATAACTGTAGTAGAGCCGCTCGGTCCGGCTCTCGGACGGGCACATCCAGAGGGCCAACTGCGTGTAGGCGGCCGTCGTGTTGTCGGCCGACCAGGGGTCCGTCGAGAAATTCGCGGCGTTGAACAGCGCCTGCTGCTCAACCTGCGGCAGCATGGCCGTGTACCAGTTGAATCCCCAGTTGTCCAGGCCGGCGGCGAGCGTCGGCATGTTCTGGGACGGCGTCGCCTCATTGGTCGAAATGTAATTGTGCAGGCCGAGCCCGAGCTGCTTCAGATTGTTGATGCACTGCGCCCGGCGGGCCGCCTCGCGCGCCGCCTGCACCGCCGGCAGCAAGAGTGCGATCAGCACCGCGATGATGGCGATCACCACCAATAACTCAATCAGTGTGAATCCACGCTGCTTCTTCATGCGAACTCCCCATGGATCGCGTCGCCGCCCAGAGCGCAAACAGCTTCCTACCTCAACCCCGCCGTCCTCGGCGCGGGCCGCCCCAGGCTCATGACCGCGACGACGCGGTCGATACATCCATCGAATCAATAAAAAAAACGATCTCAGCCCCGAGACAAAGCGCGGCCGGGAAGAGTGGATCGGCGCGGGCGGGAGGGCGTCGGCGACATCCTAAGCAATTAGGACTTCGCCTCTACGAAGCCTATCTCAAGAATAAGCCGCACGTCAATACGTGCCGGACGAGGACGCGCGAGTTCGGCTCCGACGTTGGGCGACGGGGCGTCTGGAGGTCGGGGGGTCACGATCGGTCGGGGCCGTGGGCGTCGAACAGGTGGTGGATGGCGCAGGCGACGGCGCCGTGCCGCTTGGTCCAGCGCGCCCGGAGGATCTGGCAATCGGCGAGCGAGGGGGGGAGCGTCCGCTTGCGGGCGAGGTCGCAGATGGTCTCGAACAGGCCGTCGCGGACGTCGAACAGGCGGCCGTGGACGAACAGGGTGGCGGGGTTCCAGAGGTTGACGGCCGCCGCGATGGCGATCGCCAGGTATTCGCAGACCGATTGCAGCGCGCGCTCGGCGACCGGATCGCCGGCGCGGATCAAGGCCTTGACGTCGTCCATGCCGACATCGCGACCGAGGTGTTTGGAGATCGCGCGGGTTAGGGTCGAGTCGGTCGCGAGCGTCTCCAGGCAGCCGCGATTGCCGCAGCCGCAAAGAGGCCCGTCGAGGGCGACCGTGACGTGCCCGAGCTCGCCCGCCAGGCCGCTGTGGCCCCCGATCAAACGGCCGTCCATCACGACGCCGACGCCGAGCCCCGTGCTGATCTCCAGCATGACGAAGTCGTCGAACGACTCGGGCGCCCGGTACATCCGCTCGCCAAGGCAAAGCGCCTGCGTTTCTTGATGCATCACGCAATCGACCCCCAGCCGCCGCGCCAGGTCCTGATCGGGCGAGCGGCCGTCGGTGACGTGCAGGTTGGGCGAGAGCATCGCCCGGCCCGTCCGGCTGTTGATCAGGCCCGGCGTGCTGATCCCCAGGCCCAGGGTCTTCACCCCCTTCTTCTCCATGAACGTCCGCGCCGAGGCTTCGATCCGGTCGAGCAGCGATTCATAACTGTCGGGCGTTGGGAAATCGATCTGGCGGTCCTGGCGAATCGTCCCATCAAGACCCGCCGAAATCACGTGGCAGCGGGTGGCGTCGAGGATCACCCCGATCACCTGCGCGCTGTCCCGCGCCAGGCGGATCAGCGTGCCGGGCCGCCCCGGCGCCCCCTGAATCGAATCCCCCTCTTCGAGCAGCCCGAATTCCAGCAGCGAGCCGACGGCCTTCGAGACCGTCGGGGCGCTGATCCCCGAGATCCGGGTCAGGCTCGCCCTCGTGCAAGGACCGCGGTCCTGGAGCGCCTCCAGAACCTTTCGCATGGTCATTCGCCGCAGGAGTTGAGGCTGGATCATCGACGACATGAAGAAGGCCATCCAAGAAGATCGGGGACCGAAATCAGGCGATGATCTCTTTGACGACGCGACCGCTCACATCGGTCAATCGTTCGTTGCGACCTTGATGAAAGTACGTCAGCATTTCATGATTCATGCCCAGGAGATGGAGGATGGTGGCGTGGATGTCGGCGAGGTGGACCTTGTCGACCACGGCTTCGAAGCCGAAGTCGTCGGTCTCGCCGTACGCGATCCCCCCCTTGACGCCGCCGCCGGCCATCCACATCGAGAAGCCGTAGGGGTTGTGGTTCCGCCCCTTCTCCCCCTGCCCCTCGCTGAACGGCATCCGGCCGAACTCCCCCCCCAGACGACGAGGGTCGAGTCGAGCAGGCCCCGGCGCTTGAGGTCGGTGAGCAAGGCGGAGATCGGCTGATCGATCTCCGCGGCGTGGCGGGAATGATTGTCTTCGATATTGTTGTGAGCGTCCCAGGTGTCGTCGAGGTGGCCGCCGCCGGAATAGAGCTGGACGAACCGGACCCCGCGCTCGACGAGCCGCCGGGCGACGAGGCAGTTGCGCCCGAACTCGTCGGTCGGCTGCCGGCCCACGCCGTAAAGCGTCTTGGTCTCCTCGGTCTCCTTCGACAGATCGACGGCTTCCGGCGCTTCGGCCTGCATCCGATACGCCAGCTCGTACGAGGCGGCGCGCGCCGCCAGGTCGTGCCAGCCGGGGCGCGCGTCCAGGTGCTCTTGGTTCAACTGGGCGAGCAGGTCGAGCTGCTCGCGCTGCGGCTTGCCGCCGAGGTGGCTCGGGCCTTGCAGGTCGAGGATCGGGGTTCCCGTGGGGCGGAACAGCGTCCCCTGGAAGCCGGCGGGCATGAAGCCGCTCGACCAGTTCGGCTGGCCGCTGATCGGCCCTCCGCGCTTGTCGAGGATCACGACGTATCCAGGCAGGTTTTGATTTTCATTCCCCAGCCCGTAGACGGCCCAGCTCCCCAGCGACGGCCGGCCGATGAACGTCTTGCCGGTGTTCATCGCCACGAGCGCCGAGCCGTGCGCATGGCTGTCGGTATGGCACGACCGGATGACGGCCAGCTCGTCGGCGTGCTCGCGGACCCGGGGGAAATAGTCCGACACCAGCAGCCCGCTCTGGCCGCCGGGTCGGAACTTGCGGAACGCGGGCGTCAGGAAGCCCATCTTCCGACCGCCCGAGTTGATGAACTTCTTGTCGGCGGGGAGCGGCTTGCCGGCGTACTTCTCCAGCGCCGGCTTGTGGTCGAACGTGTCGACCTGGCTCGGGCCGCCGTTCATCATCAAGAAGATGACGTTCTTCGCCTTGCTCGGAAAATGCCCCGGACGCGCCGCCATCGCGTTCGCGACCGGTTCGGCCGCCGAGGCCGGGCGGTTGAAAAAGCCGTCGAGCCCCAGCATGCCCGCGAGAGCCGTCCCCGCGAAGCCGCCCCCCATCTCCCACAAAAACTCCCGGCGCGAATTGCCGCAGGGGAAAAGCCGCTTCTCGCTCATGATCGTGCTCCCGGCAGAATCCTTGGAATACAAGCCCGAAGCGCCAGCGAGTGAATACTCAACACCGCTTCACTACACGACGCAATTCACTCGCTGGCGCTTCGGGCTTGTAGACTCGTCTCACCCTCACGCCACGGCCGCGCGCACTCCCCACCTACTAATCCACGAACACGAACTCGTTGCTGTTGATCAGAACGTGGCAGAGCGACGCCAGGGCGAGGTCGTCCGCCTTGGATGCGTCGGGGAACTGACGTTTTTGTTGATCGAGATGCCGGAGCGCCGCCGTCGCCTCGGCAGCGCTGGGATCGCGCGCCAGGACGATCCGCCAGGCCGTTCGGACCCGGGCGGAGGCGTCGCGGCCGGCGATCGCGCCCACGCGGCGCGCCGTCGCGTCGCTCTGCTCGTGGGCGAAGTCGCCGTTCAGCAGGGCGAGCGCCTGGGGCGCGACCACGCTGACGTCGCGCTGACCGCACGGGAGGGTCGTGTCGCAGAAGTCGAACGTCGTCATCAAGGGAGCAAGCAGACCGCGCCGCGAGTACATGTAGAGGCTGCGCCGGTTTTGCTCCTCCGGGGGCGACGGGACGATGCCCCCCCCTTTCATCGACAGGCCTTCGAGGGCTTCGGCGCTGACCACCGGCTTGAAGCTCGGTCCGCCGACGCGGAGGTCGAGACGGCCGCTGACGGCGAGGATGGCGTCCCGGAGCGCCTCGGCGTCTTGCCTCTGCCTCGTCCCGTGCCAGATCAGCCGATTGTCGGCGTCCTTCTGCGCGTTCGACTCCTGTTCGGGATGCGACGACGCCTGCTGATATGCGGACGACGTCATCATCAGATAGTGCATACGTTTGCTTTTCCGACCGCCTTGCAGGAACTCGGCGGCCAGCCAGTCGAGCAGCTCGGGATGCGACGGCTTCTGGCCGGTGAACCCGAAGTTGTCGGACGTGCTCACGAGCCCTCGGCCGAAGTGGTGCTGCCAGATCCGATTCACGTAGACGCGAGCGGCCAGCGGATGGCGCGGGTCGTTGATCCACTCGGCCAGCGTGAGCCGGCGACGCGTCGTCTTGGCGTCGGCCGGCGGCGGCGGGATCGGCCGATCGAGGTCGGGGATCATCGACAGCACGCCCGGCGCCACGACCTGCCCGGGACGCGTGTGTTCGCCCTTCTTCAACAGGTGCAGGTCGCTGGGGGCGCGCGTCACGTCGGTCCACCCGAGCACGTCATAGCCCAGTTCCTTGCTCGACGGTCCCCCCAGCAGTTCGCGCTCGCGCGGCTCGATCGGACCGGACCAGAACGTCGCGGCGATCCGGTAGTAATCGGTCTGCGGGATCGGGTCGAACTTATGATCATGACAGCGGGCGCACTTCACGGTCATGCCCAGGAACGCCGTCGTGGTCGCGTGGACCATGTCTTCGAGCCGCTCGTACTTGTAGTCCTGCGGGTCGTTCGGCTCGTCGTTCCAGGTCCCCAGCCGCAAGAATCCGGTGGCGACCACGGTCTGCTCATCGCGGTCGGGAAGCTCGTCGCCGGCGAGCTGTTCGAGCACGAAGCGGTCGTACGGCTTGTCGTCGTTGAGCGACTTCACCACCCAGTCGCGATACTTCCACGCGCCGGGCTTCTCCTGATCGCGCTCGTAGCCGCTGGTCTCGGCGAACCGGGCCAGGTCGAGCCAGAACCGCCCCCAGCGCTCGCCGTAGTGCGGCGATTCGAGCAGCCGCGCGATCAATCGCTCATATGCGTCGGGCCGAGAGTCTTTCACGAACGCATCCACCTCCTCGATGGTGGGAGGCAGGCCGACGAGATCGAAGTAGGCGCGACGGATCAAAACGCGACGATCGGATTGCGGCGCGGGGTCGATCCCCGCCGATTCCAGCTTCGCGAGGACGAAGGCGTCGATCGGATTTTTGACCCAGTCGGTCCGTCGCGGCGTCGGCGGCGTCGGCCGGGCGATGGGCTGGAGCGACCACCAATCGCGACCGCCGCGCACCGAGGTCGTCCGCTCGTCGCGGTCGATCACCCGCCCCTTGGGCCACTTCGCGCCGGCGGCGATCCACGCTCGCAACGCCTGGATCTCCGGCTCGGAGAGCTTCTGCGACTGCCCCTGGCGCTTCGGCGGCATCTCGTCGGCGATCACCCGTTCCAGGAGCGCGCTCTCCTCCGGCTTCCCCGCGATGACGACCTCGCCTGAGTCCCCGCCTTTCGCCAGCGACTCGCCACTCGTCAGCACGAGGCCGCCCGACGCCGTGTTGACGCCGTGACATTCCAGGCACCGCATCGCCAGGACCGGCGACACCCGCCGATCGAAATCGACCTCGTCGCCGCCCACGGCCAGGGGCGAAACCGCAAACGCCAGCAACGCGACGACGGCCCGTCCCAGCGCTCGCCAGCAGCCCGGCCCGTGGCCGATTCCCCCGTCCGTCCGCCTCATGGCCGCCCTCCCACGGAATCACGCCGCCCATTACTTAGGAATGCTTACTAACTAACCAGGAAGGCTATTCGAGGTCGGGATCGCGGTCAAGCCCCCATCGACTTGAAGTTCGGGGCCGGGGCCGTAAAATCCCGCCATGAGCGTGATCTGCATTTCATTTGAGTTGCAGACGAGTCGGAGCCGAAGTCCCTTCTCCCCTTGCGGGAGAAGGTGCCCTGCAGGGGCGGATGAGGGGTGTTCGATCGCCTCGGCCTTCGAGGCAGTCCGATGACGTCTCCCCCTCATCCGGCCTTCGGCCACCTTCTCCCGACGGGAGAAAGCATGCTCGCGCCACCCTATTTTGATTTCTGAATCCACGTCGCGCCAATACCAAGCCGTCGCAATCCACCAGGAGGCCGCCATGTCCGAATCGTCCGAACAGATCGCCGCTCACCAGCAGCACGGATGCACGTCCGGGACCGAGCACGACCAGGAGGTGCCCGAGATCGACTTGCTCAGTCCGTTGACGATCCGGGGCGTCACCTTGCGCAACCGCATCGTGATGTCGCCGATGTGCCAGTATAGCGCCGTCGAGGGGATGGCGAACGACTGGCACCTGGTCCACCTGGGGAGCCGGGCGGCGGGCGGGGTCGCGCTGGTGATCGTCGAGGCGACCGCCGTGACGCGCGACGGCCGGATCTCGCCCGGTGACATGGGAATCTGGACCGACGACCACGTCGAGCCCTTGGCCCGGATCGCCCGGTTCGTCGAATCGCAAGGCGCGGTCCCTGGCATCCAGCTCGCGCACGCCGGCCGCAAGGCCAGTTGCGACTTGCCCTGGAAGGGGGGCGCCCGCCTCAGGACGCCCGAGGACGGCGCCTGGACCGTCGTCGCCCCCAGCCCGATCCCGTTCCACGAAAGCGATCCGACCCCGAAAGCCCTCGACGAGGCCGGCATCGAGGAGGTCGTCGCCGCGTTCGATGCCGCCACGCGTCGGGCGCTGAAGGCCGGGTTCCGGGTGATCGAGATCCACGCGGCCCACGGTTACCTGCTGCACGAGTTCCTCTCGCCCCTGAGCAACCACCGGACCGACCAGTACGGCGGCAGCCTGGAGAACCGGATGCGGCTGGTGCTGCGCGTGGCCGAACGGATGCGGGCGATCGTGCCCGATTCACTGCCGCTGTTCGTGCGGATCTCGGCGACCGACTGGGCCGAAGGGGGCTGGGACCTCGACCAATCGGTCGTCCTGGCGGGGCGGCTCAAAGCCCTGGGCGTCGACCTGATCGACGTCTCCTCGGGCGCCCTGGTCCCCAAGGCGCAGATCCCCGTGGGACGCGGCTACCAGATTCCGCTGGCCCGCCGCATCCGCGACGAGACGGGAATCCTAACCGGCGCCGTCGGCCTGATCACCGACCCGCGCCAGGCCGACGAGGTCATCACCGGCGGCGACGGCGATCTCGCCTTCATCGGCCGCGAACTCCTCCGCGACCCCTACTGGGCGATCAAGGCCCAGCACGATCTCGGCAAGGAGCCGACCTGGCCGACCCAGTACGGCTACGCCGTCAAGCGGCGGGCGAAATAACCCGCCGAACGGAGGGCGGGGTCTCGCATCAAACCTCACTCGCTTGGTTGGATCTCGATCCCGTCGATAAAAACGCGCTGTACCGCGAGGTCGCGGTTCAGCACGAGGACGTCGGCGCGTTTGCCTTGTTCGAGGCTGCCGAGGTCGTGGTCGCGGCCGGCGATCCGGGCGGGGGTGAGCGACGCCATCCGGATCGTCTCCCAGAGGGGGCGGCCGGTGAGGTTCGCGAACGTGCGGACCATGTGATCCATGCCCATCACGCTCGACGCCAGGCCGGCGCCGTCGGGCGTGAGGCCGGCCCCGCCGCGCTTGAGGAGCGGCTCGCCGCCGTCGAGCGGGCCGATCAGGTAGACGCCGTCCGGCATGTCGAGCGCACGGCTGGAATCGGTCACGAGCGCGAGCCGGTCCGGGCCTTTCAGCTTCCACGCCAGCAACAGCAGGCCGGCGTCGAGGTGCATGCCGTCGGCGATCACCTCGGTCGTCAGCTCGTCGTAGTAAAGCGTCGCCTCCAGGACGCCACCGCGCATCGGATACGACTGCGATTGCCGCAGCCTGGCCTTGTCGGACATCGCGCAGAACAGGTGGTCGACGTGCCGCACTCCCCATTCCACGGCCTCGGTCATCTGGTCGAACGTCGCCCACGAGTGCCCGACGTTGGTGCGAACCCCCTTCGCCCGACAGGCGAGCGCGAACTCCTTCGCGCCTTCGATCTCGGGGGCGATCGTCGCCGTCACGAGGTCGTCGGCGAAGTCGAGATACTGCGCGAACTCGGCCTCGACCGGAGGCCGGACCGGGCCCCCGGGATGAGCCCCCCGAGCTTCATAGCGGAAATAGGGCCCGTAGAAATGCGCCCCCAGCACGCGCGAGCCGTTCGGCTCGGGCGACAGCCGGAACCGGCGCGTCAGCTTCAACGTCTCGATGATCGGCTCGTGGCGGGCGACCGTCGTCGTCGCGGCGAGCCGCGTCGTGCCATGCCTCGCGTGACACCGAAGCGCCTTCTGGAACGCGTCGACCGTCCCGTCCATGAAGTCGCCGCCCGCTCCTCCGTGAACATGTAAATCGATGAACCCCGGCGCGATCAGACCGTCGCCCGCGTCGACCACGACCGCCCCCGCCGGGGCCGTCGCCCCCTCCTCCCGTACGTCGACGATCCACCCGTCCCGGACGACGAGCGCGCCGCGCTCGATCCGGTCAGGGAACACGATCCGGCCGCGAAGAAACAGATCCGGCGTCATCAGAATGCTCCACTTGCGCGACCGCGCCGCTCAAACAACTCACCACGGAGGGCTCGGAGAACACGGAGGGGAAAATAAGCATGCTCTGCTACCAACCACATACCCTCCGAGTCCCCCCGAGTCCTCCGTGGTGAATTTCCCGAATTGGACGTTCTTCGTTGCCAGTGCCTCACTCCGCCTTGCCGACCAGTTCCGGCCGCTTGGTCGGGCCGAAGCCGACGTTCGATTCGGTGGTCAGGTGGACCTGGTCGCCGTCGAACTTGAGTTGAAGGGTGACGAGGAACGGGGTCTCGACGAAGGCGATCTTGGCGGTGTAGACGTCGTCGGCCGACCAGGCGGCGCTCACGGCGGCGGCGTGCTCGGCGGGGCCGCTCAAGCCGTCGAGGACGAGTCGGCCCTTCGTCCAGCCGCCGGGCGCGCAGGCGACGTGCCGGTCGACGCCGTTGTTACGGATCACCAGCGTGGTCGGGCCGTCGCCGGCTCGTTCCAGGGTGATCGATTCAAGCTTCCGGTCGTTGGCGGGGAACTTGTAGATCTTGCCCAGGACTTTGACGGTCGAGCCGGGGGCCGGCGCGCCGGCCTGGGGTTTGAGGGTCAGGCTTTTGAGCCTCTGTTCGAGCTTCTGGCTGGCGGCGGCGTCGGCCGGGAGGGTCTCCGATTTGAGGGCCGGGAGGAGTTCGTCCCAGACGAGGTCGAGCACGGCCTGCATGTTCTTCACGCCGCTGGTGATCGCGATCACGGCGTCTTGCTCGGGGAGGACGATGCAGTACTGGCCGAAAGCCCCGTCGCCGCGATACGCGCCGTGGCGGGATCGCCAGAACTGGTAGCCGTAGCCCTGGTCCCAATCGCTCTTGGGGTTGCTGCCGTTGGAGGTCTGGCGGGCGGTGGCGGCGGCGACCCAGCTTTCGGGCACGAGCTGCTGGCCGTTCCACTTCCCCTTCTGCAAGTAGAGCTGACCGAACTTGGCGATGTCCTCGGTGCGGACGCTCAGCCCGTAGCCGCCGAGCGAGACCCCTTGCGGGCTCGTCCCCCAGGTCGGGTCGTCGATCCCCAGCGGCTCGAACAGCTTCGGCCCGAGGTAGTCGAGGACCGTCTTGCCGACGGTCTTCTGGACGATCGCCGAGAGCATGTAAGTCGCCGACGTGTTGTAGAGGAAGTGCGTCCCCGGCTTGAACGGCACCTTCTGGCTCAGAAAGAGCTTCGTCCAGACCTTGTCGTCGGGCCGGTTCGGCTCGATCTGGTGGCCGGTCGACATCCGCAGCAGGTCGCTCACGCGCATCGCCTTGAGGTTGTCGCTGGGGTTCTCGGGGACGTCGTCGGGGAAGAACTTGAGCACCGGGTCGTCGACGCTCAGCTTCCCTTCCGCGACCGCCAGCCCCACGGCCGTCGACGTGAAGCTCTTGCTCAGTGAGAACATCTGGTGCCGCGTCTCGGCGTCGTAAGGCGACCACCAGCCCTCGGCCACCACCCGCCCGTGCCGCACCAGGATGAAGCTGTGCATCCCCTCGATCGTCGCGTCCGCCTTCTCGACGAACCCGAGGACCGCCGACGACGACACCCCCTGCTCCTCCGGAACGCTCCGCGACAGCCCGGCGCCCCCCGGCTCCTGGCCCGTCGCCAGCGCCCCCGACCCAACGACGACCGCCACGACAACGCCGTGAAGCAGCTTCATGATTTCACTCCACCGAGGACAAGTGTTCGACCGGACCCATCGCTTCGCTCCGCCCATTGAACGCTGCCCGGCCGGGCCGATCAAGGGTCTGTCGGAGGAGAGGAACGGACGGCCCGCCCCACGCGCTGTGTAGACCGGGCAGGCGTGCTAAGCTGATGGCTTCGTGCTGGTTCGTATCGCGTCCACCTCCCCGGAGAATCACCCATGTACGACATGAGCAACATCAAGAAGCTCAAGAAGTTCGGCGAGCTGGCCCCCGCCGCGTGGGAAGGCTTCATCGCTTTCGACAAGGCGGCGATGGCGGACGGAGCGATCCCCGCCCGGACGAAAGAGCTGATGGCCGTCGCCGTGGCGCTGACGACCCAGTGCCCCTACTGCATCGAGATCCACACCAAGAAAGCCAAAGCGGCCGGCTGCACCGAGGCCGAACTCGCCGAGACGACGATGGTGGCCGCCGCGTTGCGAGCCGGCGGCGCGATCACCCACGGAACCCACTGCCTGGAGTGACCACCGACGCGAAAGCCGATCTTGAGAATAGCCTTGAGACGAGCCCGTGCATGCCCCGATACAAGCCCGAAGCGCAAGCGAGTGAATCGATTCCAACGGCCGACCGGATATGCACTCGCTGGCGCTTCGGGCTTGTACTCGGACCGCGCCGAACGCGAGCCCGTTTTTAGTGCATGCCCAGGTACAAGCCCGAAGCGCCAGCGAGTGAATCGATTCCAACGGCCGATCGGAAACTCACTCGCTGGCGCTTCGGGCTTGTATTCGGACCGCGCCGACCCCGAGCCCGTTTTCAGCGCATGGCTTCGAACTGCGGATCGGAAACTCACTCGCTGGCGCTTCGGGCTTGTACTCGGACCGCGCCGACCGCGAGCCCATATTCTTCTTGGCGGGCTGCTCTGAAAGCGGCGGCGCCTTCCCTCAATTCCTAATCAGGACCATCCAGTGGACCGACACGCATCGAACTATCTCGCGGCGTTCGTCGTCCTCGCCTTCCTGCCAGGCGCGGCGGCTGACGATGCGGTTTTCAAGCTGAACCTCCGGTCGCGGAGCAAGAGCGAAGGCAAGCTCTCGGTGGTGGAACAGCCGACCTCCTGGGAGCCGCGGAAGACGGCGGTCATCATCTGCGACATGTGGGACGACCACTGGTGCAAGTCGGCCGCTCGCCGCGTGGCGGAGATGGCGGGTCCGTTGAACGAGACCGTCAAGAAGGCCCGGGACCGCGGGGCCTTCATCATCCACGCGCCAAGCACCACGACCGCCTTCTACAAGGGCTCCCCGCAGCGGAAGCGGGCTCAACAGGCTCCTTACTCCCCCACGCCGGTTCCGCTCGTCACGTCGCCGCGGTGGGGGACCGCCTGGAACTGGCCCGACGCGAAACGCGAGGGCGTCCTCCCGATCGACGACTCCGACATGGGATGCGATTGCATCAAGAAGTGCGAGATCGTCGCCCCCTGGACGAGGCAGACCGCCGCGATCGAGATCGCCGAGGCCGACGCGATCACGGACGACGGCCAGGAGACCTGGAACCTGCTCGCCAGCAGGGGAATCGACAACGTCATCCTCTGCGGCGTTCATCTGAACATGTGCGTTCTGGGACGCCCCTTCGCCATCCGCCAGATGACCGTCCTCGGCAAGAAGGTCGCCCTGATGCGCGACATGACCGATACGATGTACAACCCCGATCGGCCGCCGGGCGTCAATCATTTCGCCGGCACGGACCTGGTGGTCGAGCACGTCGAACGGTACTGGTGCCCGACGTTCACCAGCTCGGATATCACGGGGGAAGCGAGCTTTCGGTTTCAGGGCGACCCTCGAACTCGCAAGTGATCGCCGACCGGTCGCCGCTCTCACACACCCGCGTCGGGCGTCGGGCCGTCCTTCCGGCGCACACGACGGGTGGATTACCATGGGCGTCGTCAGTGACGACGGGACGACCGGGGACGCCTTGCTCAGGGGAGGTGGAGATGACGACGCGACGTGACTTCTTGAGGATCGCCGGCGCGGCCGGACTTGCGAGCGTTGCAGGCGTCGCGCGCGGCGCGGCGGGCGGCCCGGCGATGACGATGGACCTCGTCTGCGGGAACCTCGGCGTGAAGGCCGATCTACCGACGGCCGTCGCCCTGGCGCACAAGCACGGCTTCACGTCGTTGGCCCCCGACGCCGGAGAACTCGGACGGCTTTCGGACGGCCAGCTCGGCGAATTGCTCGGCGACAAGAAGACGAAGGGCCTGGCCTGGGGCGCCGCCGCGCTCCTCGTCGACTTCCGCGGCGACGACGCGGCCTTCCGGGCGGGGATGGCCGATCTGCCCGCGTTCGCCTCCGCGTTGCAGCGCGCCGGGGCGACCCGGGTCGGGACGTGGATCCGACCAGGGGACGAGCGGCTGACGTACGTCGCCAACTTCCGACAGCATGCGCGACGCCTGCGCGAAGTCGCCGCCGTGCTGGGCGGACACGGCGTCCGGCTGGGGCTGGAATACGTCGGGCCGAAGACGGCCTGGTCGTCGATGCGGCATCCGTTCATCCACACGCTGGCGGAGACCCGCGACCTGATCGCCGAGATCGGCCGCGACGACGTGGGCCTGGTGCTCGACTCCTGGCACTGGTACACCGCGGGCGAGACCGCCGACGACCTCCGCGGCCTGACCAACCGCGACGTGGTCGCCTGCGACTTGAACGACGCCCCCGCGTCCGTCCCGGTCGATCAGCAGCGGGATGGGGTGCGCGAGCTGCCGTGCGCGACCGGGGTGATCGACCTGCGGGCGTTCCTGAAGGCGCTCGCGGCGATGGGCTACGACGGCCCGGCGCGCGCCGAGCCGTTCAACGCCACGCTGCGGACCCTCCCCGCCGACGTGGCGGTCGCGACGGCGGCGAGGTCCATGAAGCAGGCGTTCGCACTGATCGGCTGAGTGCCGGGCAACCCGCCGCTAATCCGCCGTTTTGATGCGAATATTCCGATATTCGATCACGTTGGTCTCGGACTGCAAGGCGAGGGGGCCCTTGTCGGGGATCGCAAGGGCGGCTTCGAGGATCTCGCCGTTGCAGGCGCAGCGGGCCTTGGCGCCGGTGACGACCACTTCGATCGCGTTCCAGTCGTCGTCCTTGAAATTCTTCACTTCCTTGTACGGGCCGACCCGAGGGTAGTCGCGGATCTGGAACTGATGCGCGAACGCCTTGTCGCGCAGGTGCAGGCCGCTGTTGGCGTTCCGGGAGGCGCGGAATTCCAGGCGGAGGGTGAAGTCGCCGTCATACGATTCCAACGTGTCGATCTCGGTCATCTTGGGCGGCGCGTCCTTCGAGCCGGTGATCACGAGAATCCCGTCCTTGACCGCGAATCGGCCGTCCTCGGAAGCCGTCTTGCCGGCCAGGTCGGTCTTGCCCAATCGCCAGCCGCTCAGATCCTTCCCGTTGAAAAGGGGCTTGAAGCCCGGCTCGTCGGCCTGCGCGGCGGGGAGCAGCAACGTCGAGATCAAGAGCGCGAGGGCGCTCGATCGAACCGTCCAATGTCGACTATGCCAACTCATCAGGATGCTCCAGGAAAGGATCAAACCGCGCCAGAACCATCGTTATAAGCGAGCGGCCCTGACCAGACAAGCCGGCGACACATGAACCATACACATGTACATATTAAGATTCAGTGCGCCGCCTCGAACGTCCGTCACTTGACCCGATACTGGTGCGCCTGTTGGAGTCTGTCCCACAAACGCGTATTATGGGATCCTCGCCCTCCCCTTACGAGACGGACTCAGAGCGGCGAGACGACGACAAGCCGCGCCGGAGTCCCTCGACTCTGGCGCGGCTTGCTGATTCATCAAAACATGGCGTCGCAATCATCACCGCTTCAGGGAACGGCGACGGTCGGCGTCAACGTCCGCCCCGACGGCCGCTCAGGGCTCGGGCGGCGAGGGCGCGAGGCCCCGCGTGGGCGACGCCGTGAACCCGCGTTCCGGCGTCGCGGGCGGTGAGAAGCTTGGACTTCGTGTTGAGAGTCGCGCCGGGGATGCCTTGGGACTGGTGGATGACCACCGTGATGGGCTCGGAAACGGCGACCTCATTGACCAGGAGGGTCGCGGTCCCGGTCGTGCCGGCGATGGCGGCGGTTCCGTTCTGCGTCAGCGTCCCTGTGGTCGGGTCGATGGTGCCGGTTCCGTCGGTCAAGGTGCTGGTCGAGGCCGGGTTCGACACCGAGCCGCCGACGATCGTGCCGACCTGAGGATCGAGCGTCCCCGTGCCGCCGAGCAGCGTGCTCACCGCCGGGCCGGCCGCGCCGGGGCCGCCCGGAGTCGTGATCGGGAAGACGGGCGTGGTGATCGTGCCGCTGATGCCGGTGATCGGAGTCGAGGGCGTTACAACGCCGCCGTTCAGCGCGCTGGTCGTCGCCGGGTTGTTGATCGTGGCGGCAAGGTTCCGAAGCGTCGTCTCGTTGATCGCCAGGTTGCCGTTGAGCCCGGACAGGGTCGTCGGATTGATCTGCACGGTCGAGCCGATCGAGCCGACCGCGACTTCGCGGGCGAACAGGACGTTGACGTCCTTGCGGAGCAGGCTGGGCAGGCTGAAGGTGGCCCGATACTGGCCCGAGAAGTCCGGCGTGGCGCTCGCCAGGGGCGCGCCGCCGTTGACCAGGTTGCCGTTGGCGTCCTTGGCGAAGATCTGAACCACCACCTGCACATTCGAGGCCGGCGGCTGGGCCGTGCCGGTCACCGTGATGGCGGTCGGCTGCGTGATGTAGATCGCCCCCTGAACCTCGCGGACCCGGTTTCCTTGAGGAAGCACCTCAAGCGTCGGCTTGGCGTTGATCAAGACGCTCATGAGGCTCCGGTCCTCAAGCGACTCGAGGCGGAGCAGATTACGACGCTTAGCAGAGCGGTCCGTCTTGAGCATGGCTAAGGATCTTTCGCATCATCTCGCTTTCGCTTCCCATCCTTGGGGTTAATCCTGAACGGACCCGGCCGACCGCCTCGATACTCATCCCGCGGCCCCGCCGTCGATCGGCGTTCAAGCCAAGTCATCGTCGTCGACGCCCGACGTTCTTGACAAATCACAACATTAATTATTTTACATTAAGTAAATCACATTAAGTCTCTTGAATCTGCGCGTCCTGATTAAAAAACAGTTGATAGATTCGCAAGGACGCCTTCTTGACAATCCGCCGACTCGCTTGCAAGCTTTCCTAAACTATCACGCTTGCCATCTGGCTTTCGCTTTTGCCGAGCCGCACCCAGGCAGCCACGCACGCTTGCTATCGTCACGCAATCTCGCCCTCCTCGCGATCCGGTAATCCGAAGTCCGACCTAAGTCCACATTGATGCCTCACCAGGAGCAGCACCATGAGTCGCTTTCGACATAACCGGGTTCGCACCGCTCGCCGAGGCGTGACGACTAAGTTTGGACGCGACCACCGACTACGGTTTTCGGTCTGTGTCGAGACCCTGGAGACCCGGATTACTCCGGTCGTCGGTCTTGGTCCAATCCGAGATAATCTGACGGCGTTGCTCAACGCCTACCAGAACCAGATTCTCAAGTCGGAAGTGTACGCGGTGAGCTTGCCGGCGATCGGGACGGCGCTCAGCTCAAGGCCGGCGTTCCAGTTCGCCGGGGCGTTCGCGACGAGCGTGCAGAACAATCTGGCGGCCGCCGGCACGCTGGATCAAGTGAAGGTCGGATTGGCGACGGCGTTCGGCGTGCCCAAGTCGGCCATCCACGTCAATGACACGGGAAATCCGGATGACGACGACATCACCACCGACGCCCAGGTCGCGGCGGCGTCGAAGGTTGAGTTTTTCGTCACGAAAACCGGGAGCCTCGGCCCCGTTGCGGTCCCGTTCGACCTCGGGACCTCGCTCAAGAACCTCAACCTCGGAGCGACCAGCGGAGCGGTGAACGTCGGACTGGACTACACGCTCCCGCTCCGATTCGGGATCGACGGCGGAATGACCGGGTCCAACTTCTTCGTCGACGTGTCCGGGACCAGCGACCTCACGGTGACGCCCACCGTGGGCTTCGGCAGCCTGAGCCTGACCGGGACCCTGGGGGCGCTGGGGATCACCGCCACGAACGCCGGCAGCAGCCTGACCGCCCCGTTCAATGTGGACATCGCCGGGACCAGACTCGGGACCGATTTCAGCTCGATCAACGCCACCGCCTCGCTGCCGGCGGACGCTGCATTCCACCTCCGCCTCGCGATCACGGCGGGGGGCGGGACGGCGCTCGCCCCGAGGATCACGACCCAGCTCAACGTCGACTGGTCCCTCGCCGACTCGAACGTCAACGGCACGCTGCTCGGCGGCGTGCCGACCGTTGAGTTCGCCAACATCAACGTGGACGCCGGCTCGGTCGCCCGGAGCTTGATCGCCCCCTACCTCAACGAAGTCGAGAAGGTGCTCCAGCCGATCCAGAAGCTGTCCGACGTCCTCCTCGATCGGCCGATCCCTCAGATTCCGATCGACTACCTCGACATGATCGAGTTCGTCACCCGGCTCGACACGAGCGACACGAGCGACACGACGCTCACCGGCCTGCTCAACGCCTTCCAAAGCTCGCCCAGCGATCTGCGGCTGTTCCTCGAAAAAGCCAAGGCGGTCGGCGCCCTTCTCACCCAGCTCCAGAACTCCAACGGAATCCTGTTCCCGATCGGGAGCTTCAAGGCGGACGTCGACGTTCGCCAGTCGGCGTTCTCCCTGCCGTCGGACCTGGCGAACTCCCTGCCGAAGAACGCGTCGAGCGCCCAGGCCTTCAAGGGCATTCAAACCACCCTCAACCAGTTCAGCGTGAGCAAGGGGACGTTCCAGGCCGCCGTCCACGTGAATCTCCTCGAAGACACGTCCAACGTGGCCAAGCTGCTGCTGGGAGACCCCACGGCCAAGCTCGTCAGCTTCGATCTCGGCGTGTCGGCCGGCTTGAGCGGGGGATACTCGTTCACGACCCTCGTCGGGATCGTGCCCGTTCAATTCAATTTGACGGGCCGGCTCGACGTCTCCGCATTCTTTGATCTCGGTTACGACGCCACCGGGTTGGTCAAGTACGCCAAGTCGAAGAACGGCGCCGATCTGGTGAAGGGCCTGTACGTCGGCGCGGACACCCATCTCAGCTTCACCCCCAGCGTGACCTTCGAGATCAAGGGGGGGTTCGACGACAGCACGATCCTCGGACTCATCCGCTCGTACACGGGGGTGAGCGTTCCGGGTTGGGTTGTGGACCTCTCGGGCTTCAAGCCCGAACTCACCGTGGCTGGCCGGGTGAAAGTCGGGGTCGACGTCACGTTCGCGGTGGCCGGGGCCTCGGGGCCGAACAGCGTCGTCCACGTCGACCAGTTCCCCGGCGGGAACGTGGCCTCCGCCCTGACCACCACGGGCACGCTGACTCTCGATGCGAGCGCCGACTTCAACTACGGCATCCACGCGGAGCTGCCGGGCCGAAAGGTCTTCAACAAGTTGGGGCTCGGCAAGGTCGTCGGCGGAGCTTCCTTCAACGTCGGCGGATCGATCCCCTTGATCAACCCGTCGATCCACCTGGCGACGCAGATCTTCCCCACGACGTCGAACCTGTCGAATCTCAAGGATGCGGCGCCAACGCCGCCGGTCGTCGCGATCACGGTCGGAGGAGCGGCGAAGCTGGGCGCGCCCGACGCCTGGATCATCAACGAAGGAGCGACCGCCTCGCTCAACGCGACCGCGTCGACCCCGACCAATGACAGCCGCTTCACCTACAATTGGAAGCAGCTCACGGCCGCCGACATGGGGGGGATCGTCTTCTCGACTCCGTCGGTCAAGCTCTCCGACGCCCAGGCGCAGTCCCCCACCTTCAAACCCAACAAGTACAGCCTCAAGGACAACCCCGACGTCGTTCAGGATCCGGGCTTCAGCTTGGTCGGCTGGGATGACCGTTACATTTTCGAGGTCACGGTGACCGACCAGGACACCGGGCTGTCGTCCAAGAGGATCGTCTACGTGGTCGCCCAGGACGTGAGTCCCACCGTGGCCGCCCCCAAGACCCAGATCAATGGAGTCTCCACAATTGGGGTCGGGGTTCGGGGCTTCGACCTGGGGTTCGGCTCCAACTTCACTGATCCCGGCACTCAAGAGCGGTTTGACGCCACCTGGAATTTCGGCGATCCCACCGGCGTCAACAACGTGATCGGCTTGCCTACCGGCGGCGGTCCGAACGGCATCCGTCCCGGCAACGTCGGGGCGATCCATCAGTTCTCGAACTCCGGAACGTACACCGTCGGCCTCACCGTTCGCGACGGCTTCACGGAGAATTCGATCTCGAAGACGAGGGGGACGACGCTCGCGACCTCGACGATCAGCATCGTGGCGGCGGCCGTGCTGCCCGACCAGGCCGACGCGAGCAAGCTCGCGCTCTACGTGGGCGGAAGCAACCAGTCGGAGACGATCATCCTGGGTTACAACCCGGTCACGAAGAAGATCACCGTCTCCATGCCGGACTTCAGCGGCGAGTTCGATCCCACGAACGTCGCCCACATCTACGTCAACGGCCAGGGGGGCGACGACGTCATCCTCTTCGACTTCTCGAACGGCAACTTCGTTCCCGGCCCTTATGAGCGGACCGACCAGCAACTGGGAAGCGACGGCGTCACGTTCACGACGATCACCTACATCGACTCGGGCGGGGCGATCATCGACGGCGGGGCCGGCAACAACCGATACCAGGCGATCGGCGGCGACTTCGACTCCGTCGAGGCGGCGTTCCTGCCCGACGCCAACGGCATGTACCAGAACGGTTTCGTCAACTACCTGCCGACGCCCGACTCGCCGGGGATACTGGTGAACTTCCTCCACGTCCAGTCCATCTACGAGCTGAGCGGGGCCAAACAACTGCTGCTGGCCGGCAACCCCGACGCCGACCAGTTCACCATCCGGGACGGCGTCACGGTCGGGACCACCGCGACCACCGAGATCCTCGACGGGCCGGCCGGCGAACGAGGCAGCCTCACCTTCGCGAACAAGCCCCTGGTGATCGTCGCCGGCGGCGCGGGGGCCGACACGTTCATCGTCGACAACCCGAATCCCGCCGCCGGGTTGACCAAGCTGGTGCTCGACGGCTATGGGGTCCCCGCGCAGGACGCCCAGGGGAACGACCTGCCCGACGACGGGGCCGCCGACGTCTTCTACATCCGTGCGATCGGGGTGGACGTCGAAGCCCTCGGCGGCGGCGGCGACGACGTCTTCAACATCTCCTCGACGGCGGGGATCAACGACCGAGGAAACCTGGACGGGATTCGCGGCAATGTGACGATCGACGCGGGGACCGGCAACGCGAACCTCCTGTACGTCGTCGACTACAGCTCGGCCGCCGGGAACCCGAACGTCGTCGTGACCGATTCGACGATTACAGGGCTCGCCCCAGGGACCATCACGTACCGCGCCACCGGCGGGTCTTTCGCCAACGACGTCGACGGGATCGTCCTGGTCGGCTCGTTCGCCTGGGCGGATCAGTTCAACATCCGGTCCACGCTCGCCGGATCCCGAACGCTGATCCTGGGACTCGGCGGCGACGACGTCTTCTACATCTCTTCCAACGCCCCCGGACAATCCGGCGATCTCGCCGGAATCCAGGGTGTTTTGACGATCGACGGCGGCTACGGCCACTACCTTGACGGGACGGCCGAGTCCAACCTCCGGGGCCTGTATTCGCGCGACACGATCATCGTCGAAGGGGATGCGGACTTCACCTTGTCCGACACGCTGAACAGGCTCGCCGACGGCTCGCCGACGCCCGACCGGACGGCCTCGGAGGCCGTGCTCTCGGTGACTCTCGCGGGGAACCGGGGGATCGTCGTGCCCGACATCCGCCTGATCAGCATCGAATCCGCCCACTTGATCGGCGGCGCATCCGCGAACCGCATGGACGGCTCGGGATTCTCGGGGAATCTCGTGCTCGAGGGCATGGGCGGGAACGACACGCTGATCGGCGGATGGGGCGACAACGAGCTGGACGGCGGCGACGGCGACAACGACCTCTACGCCGGAGGCGATCTGTTCGCCACGCCCGGCCTGGGAAGCCAGAACCACGTCGTGCTGGGGGGGGGCGGGACCAACGTGCTTCGCGGCGGGGGGACAGGCCGAAACACCTTCCATGTCGGCCTGAACGGCACCGCGACCTTGATCGGCGGCGACGGCGACGACACCTTCATCATCACCAATCCGACGGGCGCCGTGACCGCCCCGGTCGGCGGCATCACCATCGACGGCGGCGGCCAGGCCGGCGACACGCTGATCCTCGTCGGCGGCGGTGGACCGTCCTACAATCAAACCTACCTGATCGGCCCGGCGCCCGGTCAGGGGGCGATCGTCACCAGCAGCAACAACAATCCCACGGGCCTGACGATCTCGCAGTTCATCCGGTACACCGGCCTGGCGGCGATCTTCGATTCCATCACGGCCGACAAGCTCAACGTCCTGGGCGCGTCGGAAGCGGCCCCGATCGCCGGGGCCTCGGCCGCCGACCTGACGGCGGGACTGTTGCATCTGACGGCCGGCGGCAGTCCGTCCGCCGCGATCACCTTCGCCAACAAGACGTCCCCATCGGTCCTCTTGCCCGGCGGCCAGGTGGTCAGGCCCCTCCCCCTCGTCGAGAGCCTGCCGCTGATCTTGCCGATCGCTTCGGCCGTCGCGCCGACGCCCCTGGCCGTCGAAGCCGCTCCTCCGAGCGCCGCCACGGTTTCCGTTCCCGCTCTCACGGCCGCGATTCCGGCGGAGAGCGTTCCGGCTTCCAGCGTCGCGGAGGTCGTCACCAACCAGGCGCCGCCGATCCGAGGCCGCGCAATCGTTCAACGCCTCGCCGCGCGTCGTCCGTTCGTCGCGAAGCGGCCCGCCGTCCGTCCGGCTCCCGTCCGACCGACGACCTCGGCCCACGGCCCGGCGAAGCGTCTCTCTCTCCAGGCGCCGGCGCGTCGGGCGGCCGTTCACCGCGGGCCGCTGGCTCACTCCTGGCGAGCGTGACGATCCGTCACTTGATCCGATACAGGTGCGCCTGGTAGCCGATGAATTTGTCGGCCCAGGCGCCGGACCTGGCGTCGAGGGCGCGGTCTTCGTCGAGGACTTCGACCTTGGCGTCGGGCTTGTCGGAAAGCTGGATGGTCGCGGTCGTCTCGCCGTCGCGCATCGAGACCGCGAACAGGTACGTGGCGCCGTCGTGGCGCTTGACGGAGAACGCGATCGGGACGTCCTTGTTCGAGGAGGCGATGGTCGCGGCGTCGGGGACGTCGGGAGAGTTCAGGACCGGGGCGAGGCTCTTGATGCGTCGGTTCACGGCGGCGACCTCGCGCGCGATCGATTCGTCGGCGAGCAGGCCGGCTTCGATGAACTTGGGCTTGAACTGGTGGGCGAAGTAGAGGATGCCGTTCGCGCCGTGGATGAGCGCCATCCAGACTTCGGAGCGTACCTCGGCGGGGGTCGGCTTGCGGTTCACGTTGTTGATGCCGGTGGTTTCGATGCAGCACCAGACGGGCTTGCGGCCGGCGGTCCACTTCTTGAGCCGGTCGACGCCCTGGGGGACGTACTCGAGCTTGCCGGCGATCGCCTTGTCGGTCGAGCAGGCGGGGTAGATGTCGAACGAGGCGATATCGCAACCCTTGATGTATTCCGGGTAGTCCTCGGGATGGTTCGTCCGCACCCCTCGGCCGTACCAGCCGTCCCACGCCACCCCCTGCCCCAGGTTGAGCATCACCGGGCGCGTCGGGTCGGCCTTCTGGATTTCGTGATACCGCTTGACGACGGCCTCGGGGGTGACGGGCGGGCCGTAGCCCTTGCCTCCGCGCAGCTCCTGGGCGTTGTCGGGCTCGTCGTCTTGCAGCCAGCCGACGATCGTCGGCCGATCCTTGAACCCGAGCGCCGCCCGGTTCTGCCCGGCGAACACCCGAATCCCCGCCGCGTCGAGCGCGTCGAGCTGCTCGGCCGTCGGACCTCGATACAGGCCGACGTAGACATTAATCCCGACATCCTTATATTTCCGCGCGTTTGACGGACTCTGGAGCCAGACGGCGACCGGGAAAAAGTCGGCCGACGTCGGCAGCCCCCGTGTGAACCTCGGTTCGTCGGCCCTCGCCGCGCCGCCGAGCATCGCCAGGGCCAGCAGGACGATCATCGCGTTTCTCATCGGCTCCTCCGTCGGTACGCGGGAAAGGGCCGAGGCGACCTCGTCGGCCGGGCGAAACTCGGCGTCGGGTCCATCTTATGCCCTCGCCCCGGCGGGCCGCCAGGCGCGGGGTCAGCGCGCGTATTCGATCACGAAGAACGGCACGCCCTGGGGCGAGGCGATGCCGCAGAACCGGCCGACGCCCGGCACCTCGCGCAGCGCGAAGACGATCATCGCGCCCAGCTCGACCGCCTCGCGCGCGGTCGCGTCGGCGTCGTCCACCGCGAAGTACGTCGCCCAGCGCGGCCGCGATCCTTCCATCTGAGGCGTGATCGCCCGCATGCCCGCGACCTCCGCGCCGTCGAGCTTGAAGGTCGTGTAATCCGGGCCGTGCGGCATCTTCGTGACTTCGGGGGTCCAGCCGAACAGCGCGGAGTAGAACGTCGAGGCGCGGTCGACGTCGGTCGTCATGTTCTCGAACCAGCTCGGCGCGCCGTGGCGGCGGGGGTCGACGTCGGTCCCTTGCGACTTCTTCGGCTCCCACACGTCGAACTCGGCGCCGTTGGGGTCGGTGCAGACGGCCATGCGCCCCTGGTCCATCACGTCGAACGCCGGCCTCGCCTTGCCCCCGAGCGACGTCACCTTGTCGCCCGTCGCGTCGGCGCTCTCGACCTTGACCATCACGCCGATCAGCGGCGGCGTCCCCTCGGGCGTCTGGGGGCCTTCGAGGTCGAACAGCCCCCCCGCGTTGCGACCGCCGACCTGCACGATGTGGCCGACGCCGGGGATCTCCTCGTACGTCCATCCGAGCAGCGCGTCGAAGAACGCCCGCGCCTCCGCCGGCCGCGGGGTCAGCATGTTGAACCAGCAGAATTCGCCCGTCTTGCGCATGCCCGTCGTCATCGCCGATCTCCTTGAGTTGAGATGATCGGCGCGCATCATCGTCCGTCGCGGCGGACGGGTCAAGTACGAGCAGCGTCGACAGCGTTATGGAACCCCCTTCGACGAGCGGTTAATCTTGCTGATCGGTCGAGGCTCGACTGGCATGGAAATGCAACTCGAATGGAAGGCGGCACGTGCTTCCAGGTCCGATCGTCCGCCGCGAGATGAAGGCCGCGACCCGCGGCCGGGGCTGGTTCGTCGTCCGCGCCCTGCTGGGGCTGCTGATCGGCGCATGCGTCGTCGCGCCCGCGCTGGGCTTCGATCCGGCGGACGAGGACGACGCTTACAACTCCGGAGCCGTGCATGCTTATGCGGCCTATGTCTTCGCCGTGGCGATCGGGTTCGAGATTCTGGTCCTCGGCATGCATGCCGCGATGTCGGCCGCCGTCAGCATCGCCGAGGAGCGAGAGAAGGACACGCTCTCGCTGTTGCTGCTGACGCGGCTGACGCGGCTTGAGCTGGCCGTGACGAAGCTGGCGGGCCGGGTGCTGCCGTCGCTCTTGCTGACGCTCGTCGGCTTGCCATTCCTCATCGTCGGCGGCCGTTGGGCGGGGCTGCCCCCCTTGCTGGCGATCGAGGCGTTCGCGGTGCTGATCAGCACCGTGGCCGTCGCGGGGAGCTTCGGGATTCTGGCGTCGGCGCGGCGGGACCGCTCCACCATCGCGATCGTGGAGTCCTCCGCCTGGACGACGATGTGGCTGGTCGGCTTACCCGTGGTTTCGCGCCTGCCGGTCGTCGCGGGGAGCCTCTGGGGCGATCTCCTGGTCGAAGTCAGGCGGTTCTGCTCGTGGCTGGCGCCGTCGAGCCCGCTGTCGCTCGTGACCGACATCGGGTGGCTCACGCGCGGGCCGGGGATGGCCGACGCCCTCGCCGGCCGGCTGCACCTGATGGCGGCCTTGCAACTGGTCGTGATCGGGGTGATCCTGGCCGGCGTCGTCGCCAGCCTCCGGCTCCGCGAGCCGCATCCCAAGGCGTGGGACGCCTTCGGCGGCTACCGCCCCCCCGTCGACGACGATCCCATCTACTGGCGCGAATACCTGCTTCCCTTGCGCGGCGCCCGGCGGCTGGTGATCTGGATCTATCTCCGCCAGCTCTTCATCCTGTTCCGCGCGATCCTGCTCATGGCGCTCCAGGCCGTCGTCATCGGGCTGTTGCTGACGGCGATGATCGGCACGATGATCGGCGCGGGATATTTCGGCTACCGCGCTTTTCAAGAGGCGTGGTGGGGCCGCGCGTTCCCGTCCGGCCCGTATGAGGCGCGCGACGCCTTCAACTTCTTCATCCGTTGCGTGACGTTCTTCGTGGGCCTGTCGCCGGCGGCGGCGACCGCCGCGACGCTGGCGGCGCAGATTGTGGCCGAGCGCGACAAGAAGACCTGGGATTCGCTCCTGGCCACGCCGCTGACCGGGCCCGAGATCCTGGGGTCGAAGATGCGGGGGATCACGCGGAGCCTCTGGCAGGCGATGCGCTGGCTGGTCCCTCTGTGGCTGCTGGGAGTCGTCTGCGACGCGCTCCATCCGCTCGGCTTCCTCACCGCCGCGGCCGGCCTCTGCGCCGTCGCCGCTCTGGGCCTGGCGCTGGGAGGCGCGGCGGCCCTCAAGCCGGGCGCGACGTCGCAGACCGTCAACAGCCAGGCCGCGCTCTGGATGGTCGCCCTGATGGGCCTCGGCGCGATGACGATCCTCGCCCCGCTCTGCTCCGCGCACCACGTCGCCATGCTCTGGACCTGGTCGCCCTGGCACCCCAGAGCGGCGATCGTCGTGATCGCCGCCGTGCTGCTCACGATCGCCGCAAGCCTGACGATCGCCCATTGGCTCATCCGCCGCAGCTTCGCGCGGTTCGACGAATGGGTCGGCCGCCCGCACCGCAAGGAAGCCGCGCCGGGCGCGGCACCGTCGGTTGATGACGAGGCCCGGCCGACGGTCCCGTTACGAGCCCGAAGCGCCAGCGAGTGAATCGATTCGAACGGCCGACCGGAAATTCACTCGCTGGCGCTTCCGGCTCGTACTCGGATCGACCCGCTCTCAGCCTTTCTTGCGACGGCCTACGGTCCGGACGGCCAGCGCGCCCGCCGCGGCGAAGATCAGCAGGGTCGACGGCTCGGGCACCGCGGGCGGGTCCAGGCCCGGCGGCGTCAGCATGAAAGCTTCCGACCCAGTAAATTGGTTGTCGGCATAAATAACGATGTCTCCCCGGTCGTCAATGCCCTGGACGAAAGGAATGCCTGGATAGTTCTGGAGGAGCTGTTGTGGAATCAGTTGATCGATCGAAGTCGATTTGCCGGTGTTCAGGTCCACAAGGCGAGTCGCTGTTGGGTCGGTGATGAGGATCTGATTCGCCTGGCTCAGGTAGTAGTGGGCGGACGCGGAAGTGGGGTAGGCGGACAGCGTCACGAACGGCGAATAGGTGCCGTCAGGCGACCTCACGGTATACCCGACGTCGGTATAGACCGTGTGGCCGAAGCGATCAACTATCCTATCGAGGGTGCCGATAACCGTCCCCGAGTCGTTGATCCTCATCGCGTTCATCGTGACGATCTTTGTACTTGGGGAGTCATTCCGATTGGGAGGGGGAGGCTGTTGCATGGCCGCCGTATACGTCGGCAGATTCGCCATCTCCGCGTCGGTCAAGTTCCTCAGCGTATTGGGGAAGGCGTAGGAGACGCCTGTCTTCGTGTTGTCGTAGCTCTGCCCATTCTGCTGCATATCGGAAACGCGGCCGAGATCCATCGCGATGTAGGGCGACGCCCCCGCTCGCACCGCCGCGAAGAGGCCGATCGCGCCGACCAGTACCAGCCGCGCAGCGAGCGATCCGCATCGTCCGAGATGATGTCCGCGGGTTTCCTGCAACGATGTCATGAACATGGTGATTCCCTCCCTGGATCACTCGTCTCTCGGCCCTGGATCCAGAAGCGGACGGGCTGGGCGAGCAAGAGTTGAACGAAATCCATCATGCGCGTCAATGCGTCCGTTGGGTTTTGGCTCGACTCATCCAGCCATGATGCATGTCGGGGCGGTTCGATCTCTGAACAGCAAGACGCCGGCCGAGGCGGTCTCGGTCGGCGTCGGCGATTGTGGAATGACTCCCCTCGAATCCGCTCGGCTCATTCGGGGAGGCTGAGGGGGAGATCGGCGGGGCTGACGTCCTTGACGGAGAGGTCGGCGTAGAGGGCGCGGAGCTTCAAGCCGTTTTTGAGCGTGTACCAGGCGACGATCCGATCGGCCTGGCCGACCTTGGCGCCGGCGCCGACGTAGTGGAAGGTGTCGGGCTCGGTCTGGTCGTCGACGAACCGACGCGCCGGGGGCTGGTAGACTTCCCTCGTCAGGTACTTGTCGTGGAGCTGGATCAGCTCCTTCTCGGCGGCCGTCTGAGCGGCGGGTTGTTTCAGGCTGGCCGCGTTGAACTTCACCTGGTCAAAGGCCGCGAACGGGGAATCGGGGAAGACGTCGCCGTTGAACCGGGCGGCGGCGCCGAGGAAGCCGGCCATCTCGTCCTCGGTGATCGTGGGCTTGGCCTGGGCCTCGTAGGCATAGCCGGCCGGGGGATCGAGGCGGAAATCCGCCGCGTCGAGCTTGGGGTCGACGACGATCTCATGCTCCCAGCGCGCGACGGGCATCCACATCGAGGACTTCTCCTCGACGGTCTGCTTCCGTTCCGGCGCGGTCTCGGGATCGAAGTCGTTCTCATTGGTGACATAGATCGCGGCCAACCGTTTCGACTTCCGGTCGAAGAGGAAGTCGCGACGGGCCGGCCCCTGGTCTTCGTTCTCCACGATCATGGCCCGGACGACGTTGGCCTGAAGCCCATCGATCTCCCGGGTCCCCTGGAGCGAGACCGACTTCACGGGCAAGACCTTGGCGACCATGCGATCGCGGAGCGCCTCGCCGACCCAGGCGAACGGCCCCCGGACGTCCGGTTGGCCGATGGCCGCCTTCAGGACGGCCTTCTTGCCCTTCAGGTCCAGCACGAGCATCCGGCCCGTCCGGGCGTCGGTGATCTCGATCATCCTCGGCTGCCCCTCCTTGTCCAGGAAGGTCTCGCGGTACCGGCCCGGGTGTCGGTAGGCGTGGAGGCGGCGTTCCTCCTGGAGCCAGGTCCGCTTGCCGTCGACGCTCGTGGCGCGGGCGTAATACGTGGTGGTCCAGGTCATCGTCAGGGGGTCGTCGACCCCGGGGATGGCCGCCGCGAAGGCGGTGCGGCCGATCGAATTCCCGGGGCGGAGCAGGAACAGGCCTGACGCGAGGATGATCGCCGCCGCGGCGACCCATTTGGAACTGGTCACGAGAATTCTCCTGTATCGATGTGTTTGCGGGACGATCGCGGGCTTGAGCGCGTCGAGGGCTTCGGCGCGGCGGATGCGCCAGGCCTCGAAGTCGGGCGCGGGGGCCTCGCCCAGGCCGGCCCGGAGCCGGTCTTCCCAGGCATTTTCATTCAACGCCGTGTTCATGTCTTGGCTCCTGATGAGTCGAGGGCCTTGGCCAGCTTGCCGCGAGCTCGTTGCAGGCGGCCGTGGATGCTCGCGACCGACAGGCCGAGCGCCCGGGAGATCTCGTCGTACGACAGCCCGCTGAAGTAATGGAGCACGACGATCTCGCGCGAGTTCTCGTCCAGGAGGCCGAGGGCGTCCTGGACCTGGTCGCGGAGCGCCCGGCGCTCGGAATCGCCGGCGCGCTCGCGGTCTTCGGGCAACGGCTCGTGCGCCGGCCGGTCGGCGTCCAGCCGCGAGGCCGTCCGGCGACAGATCGTCCCCAGCCACTCGGGGAACCGGTCGCGGTCGCGCAAGGTGCGCAGTGTGCGGCAGGCGATCGCGAACGCCTCCTGTGCCGCGTCTTCCGCCAGGTGGCGATCCGCCAACCGGCCGCGGGCGATCCCCACCGCCATCCGATAATGCCGCTCGTACAACCGGCCGAAGCTCGACAGGTCGCCCTGACAAGCCGCCGTCACAAGCTCCGCGTCGGAACGATCCAAGGCAAAGCCTCTCTCCAGAGGGTGGGACGATGTCACCGACGCCGACATGTTAGTGCCCCCGATTCGCCGAAAATGAGCGCGCATGCCGGAGGAATTCTCATCAACGATCAAACGCCGACGGCGGCCGCTTTCGCAACCCCTGGCGGTCCCGCGGTTGTCGGAACGCGAGATCGCCCTAGAATGGAGAGTCCCCGGCGTCGCCGGGCGGGCGAGCGACGATCGACCAGGAGAGCGAACGGATGAAGGTTTACAGATGGGCGACGGCGGTGGTTGTGATCGCGGCGCTGGGCCTGGTCGCGGCGTCGGGCGGTGAGAAGCCGGCCGCGCCGGCGCGGGCGATTCCGGACGGTCCGCTGGGCGACGCGATCCGGTTGGGGGAGATGCTGGTGGAGCAGACGACGACCCATCCGCTGACGAAGCCGTACGTCGGCAACGCGCTGAATTGCACCTCGTGCCACCTGGACAACGGCAAGAACCTGAACGCCGCGACGTTCATCGGGGTCGCGTCGGCCTACCCGGCGTGGTCGCCGCGCGAGGGCCGGGTCGTCACGCTGGAAGATCGCGTGCTGAACTGCTTCATGCGAAGCTGCAACGGCGTCCGACCGCCGCTCGGGAGCCGGGCGTCGGTGGCCGTCACGGCCTACATCACCTGGCTGTCCGCCGACATGCCCTTGCGCATGAATCCGTCCAAACCGAACGGCCCGAACGCGGTCCCTACTCTGGAGATCTCGACCGACCAGGCCGACCCGTCGCGCGGTGAGGTGATCTACGCCGAGAAGTGCGCGTCATGCCACGCCAAGAACGGCGCGGGGCGGAAGGAGAACCCGCCCGTCTGGGGCCCTCGATCGTACAACCAGGGCGCCGGCCTGGCGCAGACGCCCCAGCTCGGCGCCTGGCTGAAGGTCGCGATGCCGCTCGACGAACCCGACCTGACCGACCACGACGCGCTCGACGTCGCCGCCTTCGTCAACAGTCACAACCGCCCCGCGTTCAAACTGGAAGACCATCTGCCCCCCTCCTCGAAACTCGGCGAATACAACTCAGAGGCCGGATCACCCAAGCCCTGAGAGGCAAGCCGTCGATGAGCCGCGTCGCCGTTTCGAAATCCCAGATGCGAACTATCCGGGACCTGATCGCGGCCTTCCCGAGCGAATCGCCGCACTCGGCGTATGTGGCCCAGCACGGCGCGCTGCCACTTTACGTCAGCTGGGGCGCGACCATCGGCATCACGCCGAAGGGCAAGATCGTCGAGTGGAGCACCGAGGGCGACTACGAAGGCCTCCGTCCCGCAGACCCGAGCTGGGTCATCTCCGCCCTGGTTCAAGGATCGAAGAAGTGGCCGGCCCTGACTGCGTTGATTCCGCCTCGCCCCCCGACCGCCCACACGTGTCCCGATTGTCACGGAACCGGCCGCATCCACGGCGTCCCCGAGAACATCGCCGATGGCGTCGGCTGCTCCTGCAGGGGCGTGGGATGGATCGAGCCGCAAGTCGAGGAACGGCGTTCGATGCTCTCACGTCTCCGCGATCGGCTGCCGCGATTGCGGAGGCGTGACGGCCCCTAGCGCGCCCAGGGATGCGAAGGCCGCGACGATCAACGGGGCGAGGAGCCGCGCCGGGGCGGAGGCGGCGAGGGGCTGGCCGGTCTCGGACGTGGGGAACACGAGCGCGCCGAGGAACTCGAAGACGACGGCGCCGATCAGGGCGCCCAGCGCGCCGCCGAGGGTCGAGCGAACGAGCAGCGACCGCCCTCCCAGGGCGATCCCGAGGGCGAGCCCTCCCGCCGCGCCGGCCAGGGCGAAGGGGGGGCCGTGCATCGCCAGCGAGGCGATCAGGTCGTTGGAGACCGTGTACTGGAGTCGGCGATAGAGTGGCAGCGACCCCCGCGCGGCCGCGAGCCCGCACGACGCGCCGACCGCCGCTCCCACAAGGGCCGAAACCGCCGCCGCGCGCGGGGAACGGCGGGAGAGGCCGCCGGCCAGGCCGAGCATGAGGCCGAGCGTCGCGCCGAAGACGCCTTGGAACCGGGCGGCGTCGGCGTCAGCGGCGTCCATCCGGCCCTGCGGCGTGGACGACTGGAACGTGCGGCCCATCACGGTCATCTCCATCTCGGGCGCGGGGGGGCGCACCAGGGGCGTCTCTCCCACGAGCCAGCTCGCGAGCCCCGCGACGAGGCCCGCGGCCAGCACCCAGCGACCGACTCGGCGAGGCGGCGACGACGGCGACATGTCAGGGCTCCTGGCCGGTCCCGCCCGGCCCCGCGCGAGGGGCGCGGGCTTCGAGCCGGAACAAGGCGCGTTGCGATTCGGAGTCGAGCGGGTTCTGGGCGATGGCCAGCCGATACCACTCGCGGGCCTCGATGAGGCGGCCGACCTCCTCGTTCGCGGTCCCCAGGCAGCGGAGGAGGTTGGCGTCGGACAAGGCCGCCGTTTCGGTCAGCCGCGCCGTCAAGGCCGAAAGCAGGTCGAACCGGCGGACCTCCGCAAAGTAGCGGGCCGCTTCGGCGTCCTGACCGGTCAGCTTCAAGGCCGTGCCCAGGCTGCTCAGCGTCCGGCGATCGTCCGGCTTGATGGCGAGCGCGGTCCGAAAATGGGCGGCCGCCGTCGCGTGGTCGTGACGCGAGAGCGCGAGCAGGCCGCGCAGCCGGGCCGTCTCGGCGTGCATCTCGGGCCCCTCGGCGATGAGGGCGGACGCCTCGTCGAGATCGGAGCGATCCAGTGCCAGCGCCGCGCGGATCGCGCGGGCGTCGGCGTCGTCGGCCGGTAGCGGGACGAGCAGCGGAGCCGCCTCGGCCCCCCTCCCCAGCCGCCTGAGCCCTTCCGCCAGGGCGAGCCGCGACGCGCGATCTTCGGGATCGGCCTCCACCGCTCGACGAAGCGCCTCGACGTCGGATTCGGGCTCCCAGTGAAGGTTGCGCGTCATCCCCCAGAAACTGAGATAGGTGAGGTCCAGCACCCCCTGCGACGCCAGCGCTTGAAACTGCGAATCGAGTTCCTCAAGCCGCTGCTGCCTGGCGTAGAGGCGGATCAACTCAAGTCGCGCGGACGCCAGCCGAGGGTCGCGCGCCAGCCCGGCGATCAGCGAGGCTTCGGCGTCGCGGATTCGATACTCGGACAGCTCGATCCGCGCGGCTTGAAGACGCGCGGGCGCGGCGAGGCCGTCGCCGTCCTGGATCGCCTTCAGCGATCCGAGCGCCTCGTCGAGCCGCCCTTGCGCATGGCACATCCGGGCGCGCGCCAGGAGATCTTGCGACTTCAAACGGTCGTGCTTCGCAAGCCACGCGAGCGAGTGTTCGCAGCGATCGAGCCGACCGTGATCGACGTCGTCGTAAAGCGTCGCGCGGATCCGCTCGGCGGATGGACGGAAACGGGCGAACCCGGCCCAGGCCGCCCCCAGCCCGCACATCAGCAGGATGGAGGCGACGAGCCAGAGCGGCCTGACCGCCTTGGGTGTTCTTCGCCATGGGTCGTGCTTCATCGCCCGCTCCACACGCCGACTCGACAACCGCCGAGGGCAGTCAATCATGTTAGCACAAAGGCGTGCGGCGTCCGATCCTCAAGAGACGCCTTTTTGGAGGCCGCGCCTTTCTCCGGCTTCTTGAACAGTTTTTCAAGCTCCTCCGGCGGCTTGGGAGGGGCGGTCGCGTTCGAGGGGGGGGCGACCGCATCGTCGCAGCCCGAGAGGGCCAAGAGGACGGAAGCGGTCATCAGCAGAGTTCCCAGACGTCTCATTAAAGCCTCGCTCCCACGTCGATGGCTCGCCCGGCGCGACCGGACGAACCATCGAACAATCAACATGGATAAGGTAAGGGCGCCGTCAGCGCCTCGAAACGATTCGATACGACTTCGCGGCCGCTTAGTAGCTGTCCGCGCTCACGACCTCGCCCTGATTCCTCGTGCCGATCGCCCACCAGGTGGGAATGCTGATCGTGTCCTTGATGAACCGGACCGAACCGTCGGTCATGCAGGCGTTGACCCCGCCCGGGTGGTTGCTGGTGGCGGTGAGGGCGTCCATATAGCCGCCGAGATCGGCGTTCTGGGTGTTCGCCGCCGTGCAGGAAAGCCCGTTGGGCGTATTGGTATGGTTGTAGCCGCTGTTATTCTCGTTGGTGTTGCAAGCGGCCGAATTCCAGAGGAAGCCGAAATACTGTCCACTGTTCAGGTTCGCCGTCAGCGTCGCCGGGATGGACTTGCACGTCTGCACGAATTGCAGAGCCTGCGCCGCGTTGCCCGAGTCGCCGTTGACCGTGAAGGACGTATTGAAGAAGTACCGCTTGGCCAAGTTGGACCCCGAAGTGACGGGCGCCGTCCGGAGGCCGCCGCCGACGAGCTTCTCGGAGAACATCACCGTGTTCGAGGTGCCGTCGATGACCGACTCGAACCCGAACGACGCGCAATTGCTGTTCGTCGGGCCGCCGCTGTCGCTGCCGTTGGGGTCGTGCTTCATCGGTGCGATCGGGCCGCTCCAGACCCCGAGCGACGCCGGCCCCCCGAGATTGGCCATGTAGTTGAGCTTCGTGTTCGGCCAGGCGGGCGGGGGCATGTTCTCCGACGGGCAGACGAGCACGTTGAGCTGCGACTTGGTGACCGTGTAATTCATCTGCTCCCACGCGCCCCAGACCCAGTTCGTGGCGTTGTACATGTTCGTCTGCTCGAGACCGGGAAGCAGCGAGGCCGACCAGCCCATCGGCCACGCCTGCCAGGGCCCGACGTTCGTGTAATTCTGCGCGAACGGCGGCAACACGTTCTGCTGCGAAACGTAGTTGTGGACCGCCAGCCCGATCTGCTTGAGGTTGTTGACGCACTGCGACCGCCGCGCCGCCTCACGCGCCGACTGCACCGCCGGCAACAACAGCGCGATCAACACGGCGATGATCGCAATGACGACCAAGAGCTCGATCAGCGTGAATCCCCGCCGGAGACGTCCTCTCATAGCGAACCTCCGATGTCACGAATGAAAACGATGAAGGCGGACCCGTCGGACGATCGCCGCAACGGGAGGCGCGCGGCGCCGCCCGGACGGAGCCCGTCCGACTCGACCATCCAGAACGACGCAAGGCGATCAAGAACCATCTATGAAAGAATTCATAGATGAGATTGTTAATCGAAATTCATTCGGCGATGAAGATGAGGGGTGCAACCGCGAGCTGTTCGGCTTGACATCAACGTCGCGGATGCCATTGATTCGCGTTGAACCGGCAGTATATCCGCATCGGATACGATATCAACAGAATTCCTCTTCGCTGATTCAACAATTGTCGACGGCGTGCGAAATGAGGCCGCGAGCCGTGAATCGTCGTCGATTCGACGGTCTCCGAGGGGTCGCCGAGCCTGTCTCGCTCACGCCTCGGCGATCGGTTCGTCCTTGGCGTTTGGAAGGCGGATCGGCATGCGACGGATGCGAAGGCCGATCGCATTGAAGACGGCGTTGGCGACGGCCGGGGCGACGGCGATGATCGGGGTCTCACCCGCGCCGGCGGAGGCGAGGTCGGGACGGTCCAGGAGATGGACGTCGAGCGTGGGGAGGTCGGCGAACCGGGGGACGCGGTAGGCGCCGAACGAAGCATTTCGGATTACCCCCTCGGAGAACTCCGACGCCTCGCGAAGCGCCGGGCCGAGGCCCATGACGACCGCCCCCTTGACCTGGTTGAGCAGGTTGGCGGGGTTGATGATCTTGCCGCACTCGTAGACCTGGCAGACGTGGTCGACGCGGATCGTCCCCTTGTCGCGATCGACCGAGACCGACGCGCACGCGGCGACGAATCCACCTTTGTCCATGCCGCAGGCGAGGCCGACGCCCTGCCCCGGCGTCTTCGATTTCGACCGGCCCGGCCAGTCGAACCTCGACGCGGCTTCGACGAGGACCGCGCGGAGACGGGACTCGTCGAGGTGGGCGAGCCGGAACGCGAGCGGGTCTTGCCCGGCCAACACGGCCAGTTCATCCATGAAGCTCTCGCGGGCGAAGTTGTTCGCCGTCGAGGCGAGCGCCCGGTACGACCCATGCCGCAAGGGCGCGGCCGACGGGATGAACCGGGCGTCGCTCCGCCCCACGCGGTACGGCGTCTGAACCTGCCCGGCGCCGGAGTTGATGTTGAGGAACCGCCAGGTCGTGATCTTGCCTTGCGCGTCGAGCGACGCCTCGGCCTCGATCGCCGCGGCGGGTCGGAACTGCGCCCAGGTGAACTCCTCGGGCCGGGTCCAGACGATCCGGACGGGCTTGCCGGCCTCTTTCGCGAGCCGCGCCGCCTCGACGGCGTACTCGCCCGAGTGCTTGCCGCCGAACCCGCCGCCGAAGTCGGGGACGACCACCCGGGCGCGGTCTTCCGGCAACCCGAAAGCCCGGGCCAGCTCGCTCCGGACGCCGAACGGGACTTGCGTGCCGACCCAGGCCGTCACCCGGCCGTCCTCCCATTCCGCGACCGCCGCGCGCGGCTCCATCGGGGCGTGCTGGATGTACGCGACGTCGTACGACCGCTTGAGCGACTTCGCCCCCTTGGCGACCTCGTCGGCGAATGGGTTCGCCGGAATCCCCCCCTCGGCGTGCGCGCGGAGGTAAGCCGGAAGCTCGGCGCTCGACGGGTGCGGGGCCGTCTTCCACTTCGCCGTCGCGGCGATCGCGTCGAGCGCCTTCTGCGCCCGGGCCGTCGTCGGCGCCGCCACGCCGACGAACCCGCCGTCGCGAACCGCGACCACCCCTTCCATCGCGCGCGCCGGAGCCAGGTCGACCGATTCCAGCGTCGCCCCGAAGCTCGGCGCGCGGAGCACCTTGCCGTACAGCATGCCGGGGCGGACGACGTCGGACGGATAGTGATGCGAGCCGGTGACGATATCGCGGCCGTTCGGTCGAGGGACCGAGGTTCCCATCGTCCGCCACGACGCGACGGGCGTGAGCGCGACCTCGGGCGAGACGCTCCGCGCGAGCCCTTGCGCAGCCTCGGCGTCGGTCGCCAGGTCGGCGTAGGTCAGCGTCCGATCTCCCTTCGCCTCACGGGCTTGCCCTTCGCGAACGTCGATCGCGGCGGCCTCGACGCCCCAGCGTTTGGCCGCGAGAGCGACGAGCAGCGACCGAGCCGAGGCGCATCCCGCGCGGATGGCGGGGATGGTCGAAGGGGTCGACCGGCTGCCGTAGGTGCCGCCGTCGTCGGGGACGAGCGCGGTGTCGGCCATCACCAGGTCGACTCGCTCGATCGGCACGCGCAGCTCCTCGGCGGCGGCCTGCGACAGCTCGGCGCGGGCGCCCTGGCCGCACTCGACCTTGCCCGTCATCACCGTCAACCCGCCGTCCTTGCCGATGTGGACCCGGGCGGCCACGGACGTCGCCCCGCTCCCCCCGCCGCCTCGGCGGCCTCCTCCGGGCCGCAGCCCCCGGCCCGGCTGCTGCCCGTGGGCGGAGTCGGCGGCGACCGCGATCAACAGCCCGGCGCCGAGCGTTTTCAGGACCTCGCGGCGATTCGGGTCGGCGGTCGGGACGTCAACGAAATGGTAGTCGACGCGATCGACGAGTTCCTCATAATCGTCGCTCAGCCCGACGGCTTTGAGGGATTCGGCCTGCCAGTCATGGCGCGGGATCATGGCTCATCCCCCCTTCCGGTCGTCGGCCCGGCGGACGGCCTGAATGATCTTGGGATAGCTGCAACATCGGCAGATATTCCGATTCATCCCCGCGACGATCTGGGCGTCCGTCGGCTTCGGCTTCTCGGCCAGCAGCGCCACGGCGGCGATGATCATGCCGGCCGTGCAGAACCCGCACTGGAACGCCCCTTCGTCGAGGAACGCCTGCTGAACGGGATGGAGCGCATCGCCCTGCGCGAGCCCCTCGATCGTGACGACCGACTTCCCCTCGACCCGCTCCGCCGGCAAGCGGCAGGAGAAGACCCGCTTGCCTTCGAGCAGCACCGAGCACGCGCCGCACTGCCCCTCGCCGCAGCCGTATTTCGTGCCCAGCAGCCCGAGGTCTTCGCGCAGGACCTCCAGCAACGACCGCTCCGGGTCGGTCGTCGCCGTTCGCTCCCGCCCATTCACATTGAATCGAATCCGAATCGCGACGTCGACGCCCATCGAATCGCCCTCCCGATCCCTTCGAGCCAGCCGTTTCGTTCACTCTGACCGTCCCGCGCGGGGCGGTCAAGGACGTCATCGCGTTGATCCGAAATCGGGGCGCGAAGCCGGCCTTCCGGTCGATCGGAACGTGGGGAGCGGGACGATGCGCATCAGCTTCCACTTGAGGCCGGGCGTCATGACGGTTTCAATGTCGACCCGACGCCCCTGCATCGGTTTTGAATGGTTTGTTGACTCACTCCTCACAAACCTCTATGCTTGTCCGCATTCCGGTGCCCGACGAGCGCCGTCCGACCGGATGCGTCATTCTCTCTCAAGGACTTAGTGAGACGATATCGATCATTTCTGAATCGAGGAGTATGCGATGCGCCCACACCGGTTATGCTTCACGCTGCTCGGCTTGTTCTTGCTCGCGCCCGCCGCGGACGCGAGCATCGTCGTCTTCGAAACGCAGAGCACGGCGGTCCAGACGATCACCTCCGACCTGGTGCCCAACGGGTCGATCACCCTGAACGCCGCGGGCCCCCAGCAGTTCACGCTCGACCTGACGACCGGGTTCGCGAACGTCGTTTCCGCCTTCCACGGTTCCGACTTCGTGACGCCGCTCGGGACCGCGACCTACGACCTCTACAACACGGCGACCACCGGCACGATCACGGACAACGGCGGAAGCTACACGATCCATTTCTCGCTGCTGTTCGAGCTGAAGATCACCAGCGGCCCGCTGGACGGCGTCATCTTCGAGACGAAAACCAACTCCATCTTCGAGACGACCGTCGCGAGCCTCCCGTTCCCGAGCAACACCGTATTCGGCGATCCGGCCCGTCCGAACGACGGGGTCACGATCTTCGTCAAGGAGGACCCGAACGGCGTGCTGGCGTCGCTCGGCATCCCGGTCGGCTCGCCGGTCGGCACGAGTTCGAACCGCGTCGTGACGACGCTGAACGTCGTACCCGAACCGGCCAGTCTCTCGATGCTCGCCCTCGGGGTCGCCGGGATCGCAGGCTACATGAGGCGGCGTCCGCGATCGTGACCATCGCCCGCCGCGAGGCCGCATGACAAACGAAAAGGCGGCGCGGATTCAGGCCGAACCCGCGCCGCCCGGTAATTTCGTCGCGAAGTTCGGACTCGCTAAACTACGACGTGTACACGACGCCCTTGGAGTTCGTCAGGTTGACGTTCCCCAGGGCGTTGGTCTGGATCACGTTTCCGTTCACCACGGTTGCGGTGCACACACCTTGGGCGAAGAGGCCCCAACCCTGGCTGCCGGAGATCTGGTTCCCCTGGACGAGGTTGCTCTTGGACGACTGGATCGTCACGCCGTTGCCGCCGCTGTTGAGGATCTTGTTCTGATACGGGGCCGAAAAGCCGCCGACGGTCGTAGACCGCGTGCCGGCGCCGAGCAGGATGCCGCCGAGGTCGTTGCCCAGGGCGGCCGTGCCGTTGGAATTCGTTCCGATGTACGTGTGGAAGATGGCGTTGTCGTAGGCCGAGCCGACGATCTCGACGCCGTACCGGCGATTCGACGAGATCGTCACCTGCGGTTCGATGGAGGGCTGGAAGCCGCCGATCGAGTTGCCGTGGGCGCGGCCGGAGATCTTGATCCCGCTTCCGCCGTTCGGAATGGCGTACTGGATCTTGGTGTTGGTGCCGACCGCGGTCTCGGTCACCTGCACGCCGGTGGCGTTGCCGCCGATCTCGATGCCGTCGCCGAGGTTGCCCGAGACGATGCAGGTGCGGATCACGTTGTTCCCGCCGGTCGAGGTGATCAGGATGCCGTCCTGCCGGTTCGGCGCCGCCGAGCCGAAGGCGAAGACGCCGGCGAAGGTGTTGAACGAGACGAACCCGCTGGCCTTGTCGCGCACCTCGATGCCGTTGCGGTTGTTCCCCGAAATCACATTGCCCAGCGGGATCACCCCGCCGACCTGCGTGTTCCTGGAAGACCCCGAAATCAGCAAACCGTCGCCGCCGTTGGCCACGACCGAGGCGTTGTTCGCGCCCACGCCCAGGAAATTGGCCTGCACCGTCGTATCGTTGGAGTTGTTGATCCGCAGTCCGTTGCCGCGATTTCCGCTGATCACGTTGTAAAACACAAACGGATCTTGCTGGAACGTGCAGCCGATCAGTTGATTGCCGTTGGCGCCGTCGATCGCCACGCCGTCCTGACCGTTGCCCAGCGCCAAATTGCCCGACGCCGTGGTGCCGACGAAATTCCCGCTCAGCGTATTCTGCGTGGCGCCCTTGTTGATGAGCACGCCGTTGCCGCGATTGCCCGAGATCAGGTTCCCCTGGGGAGGTCGGGAGAACACGCCCGCCGTGGGATCGTTGCCGTTCGTCGCCTGACCCCCGATGAGATTACGGGCCGCGCCGTTGGTGACGAGGATCCCGTTCTTCGCGTTGGCCCGAGCGAGCGTGCCGGCGGCGTTGGTCCCGATGTTGTTCATTGCGATCCGGTTGTCGTTGGACCCGTAGATCCCGATGCCGTTGCCGCAGTTGCCGCTGATCACGTTGGAGAGCTGGAATTCCGTGTTCACCGTCGCCTGGTACGAGAATTCGCCGGTGTCGCCGATCACGATCCCGACCGCCTGGTTGCCCATCACCGCGTCGTTGCTGGTCCACCCGTTGACGCCGGGGAAGTTCAGGTCGACCCAGGAATTGGGGCCGAAGCTGCCGTCGGTGTTGCGCCGGATCGTCACCAGCGAGCCTTGAGTCGTGTTGCTCGATCCGGTCTGGATCGAGTCGGCGGCGAGCGTGTAAACGCCCTTCTCGACGCTGCTGATCCCCTCGAAGTGGGTCTCGTAAGTTTTCCCAGCCGCCCCGTTCGGGTAGTCGAGCGACGTCCAGTTGGTGTACTGACCGGTCGCGGAGTCGTAATCGACGATGTAGCCGTGCCCAACGCCGCCGCCCGGGGCGAGTGTGGTGTAGCCGCCGACGATGGTGTAGCTCGTGCCGCCGTTGTACCAGATGCCGTAAGCCGTTGTGCTCGTCGATCCCGGATAAACGATGTCCGGCAGGAAGGTGTTATGAACGACGTCGTACATGAACGCGTGGCCCGTGCCGATGGGCAGGTTCCCCTCGGGACCGTCGGCGTTGCCGACCGCGAGGCCGCCCATGGTGCTGTGGACGTAATTGAATTTCGCGCCGGGGTAGTCGATCGTCCGGTAATTGGCGGCGTTCGAGAGGCCGGCGGTCGTCCCTTCGTAGAGGAAGCCGTTGACCATGTCGTCGCCGGTCTTGTAGCTGCCGACCAGCCGGACGACGCCGTTGCCGAGGTCGTCGGGGCCGTAGACGCTCGTGGAGGTGGCGCCGGGGTAGTTGACGGAGAAGCTCGCCCCCCCGACGCCCGTGATCGGCCCCACGTACAGCAAGCCGTTGGCGGACGACGTGCCGGCGATGAGGTACTGGCCGCTCACGCTGGTACCGCGGAGCCCCTGCCAGCCCGAGACCGGCTGCATGCTCACGGCGCTCGCGTTGTAATAGCTGATGCTCGACACCGGGTCGGAGCGGCCGATCAGGTTGTCGTGCGACGACGCGTTGATCTGAATGCCGTCGCCGCGGTTGCCGGCCACCGACGACCCGTCGGCGCGAAGGCCGATATAGTTCCCTTGCACCGTGACGTGCGAGGCGTTCAGCGTGACGCCCGCGTTCCCGGCGCTCACCAACGAGAGCGAGCTGAGGCTCGATCCGTCGGCGCCGTTCGCGAAGTTGAAGCCCTTCGTGCCGTGGAAATCGACGGTCACGACCGGCGCCCCCGCGAACGTCGGGGCCGAGCCGCCGTTGATCGCCACGCTGTCGGTGATCGAAGGCAGGGACGTCCGACCGACCCGGATCACGCCGGCGACGCCGAAGTCGATCGTGTCGGGGCCCGGCTGCGCATTGGCGGCGATGATCGCCTGCCTCAGCGAGCCCGTTCCGGAGTCGCCGAGGTTCGTCACCGTGAAGGTCGCCATAAGCTGCCGGTCTTCCAGGACTTCCACGATTCGGGGCCTCGAACCAGCCGAACCCCGACGCCGGGAACCCGCAACCTTCTTCGCGAACGCCGACTGGAACCGAATCGCACAACGGAGTGCCTTCATGGATCGCCTTTCCTTCGTTTTCGAAACTCTGCGCGCACCGGAATCTCCCAAGCGATCACCCTGGGATCGCCTCGTCCGGCCGACCGGGACGCGCCTGGCGGCACGACTCTCACATAGAGCATAGGACGTGAATGAAAAAGCGCGAAGAAATGCAGGAAAGCGAAGGTTTCAGGCCTCGCCCAGCGCGCTCCACCAGAGACCTCGCGCGGCGCTCAATCGATCACCGGCGCGTCCAGGGGGAGCGACTCGTTCCTCCCCTCATCCGGGTATGCCGGCGGCAGGCTATTGAGGTAGGGACCGACGAGCGCCTCGGGCTTCGGCGGATCGGCCCCATGGTCGCGACGGTAGAGCTGCGTCGCCAGCAGGAGCACCAACTCGCGGTGGCTCGCGACCTCTTTGATTCGCTGGGGCGACCAGTCCAAGAAGTCGATCGCCCCAAGGGAACGGTCGGTCGAATCGAGCCAATGGCCGATCGCCTCGGGCGCAAGGGCGCGCGCCTTGGCGGGGGCCTCGGGCCCGAACGCATAAAGATCGCAGAACGAGACGCCGGGATCGGGGATCGGCCGTCGATCCGGCGGCAGGTCGTAGAACGCCAACCGGTTCGCCGTAACCAGCCCGACCAATCGCCGGCACCGCTCGGAGTCGCGCCGCCAGAGGCTCCAGGCGTCGGCGATCGCCGTTCTCTGTTCCGGGATCAGGTGGGACGCGAGCATCGGGAACGCTTTCTCCCACCAGGGCGGCTTCCAAAAGCTCCGTCGCCTCCATGCGGGCTGATCCTTGATGACGTTAAGATATTCCGCCTTGAGCGTATACGACTCCGACGGGGTGATCGCCTCGCATGCGCGCACGTCGTCGAGCGCCTGGCGCAGTTGCGCGGGGGTCGTGCGCGCGTCAGCGGCCCAGGCGGCCGCCCGCTTGCGAAGACTAACGTGCCACGACTGGGCGTAGCTCCGCCGGAGAAGCGTGCCGCGCGAACCGACGTGGTGGACCATGCGGAGGTTCGCGCGATACCAGCCCCAGGCGCCGGCCATGTCGCCCTGCTCTTCCAGCCGCGACGCCTCCAGAAAGGCCAGAAGTTGGAACGCCCGGAAGGCGTCGAGTTCCGGGCCCCCGCCCGAGGTCATGAGCGACGAGTCGAGCGCGTCGGGTCGATCGGCCCCCCGGCGATACAGCGCCAGGGCGTCACGATTCACTTCGGCCCACCGGCGGTTCTCGGGGACGGTCGTCGACCACCGCGACAGAGGATCGAGCAGCACCTTCGTCGACGTGTCGGGCGACGACTTCCGCAGCTTGAACAGGGCCTCCGCCTGCCGGTAGAGCACGAAGGCGTTCTGATCGTCGGGGATCGTCTCCGTCTGGAACGCCTCGACGTCGAACGGGTCGCCGACGTCGGGCAGACCCACGAGCTGCGTCGCCCACCACAGCGGCGGGGCCGCCGCCATGGCCAGCACCGCCACGACCGCGCCCAAAACCCGCCACTTGCTCCCCAAGAACCAACGGAAGGGCGCGGTCATCAACCAGAACGTCGGAAAACTGCGCCGAAGGTCCGCGGTACGCGTCATCTCGGTTGCTCCCCTGCCCCTCTCCGGATTGGGTCAACGCGAGGACCGAAGTCCGGTGCCGCGTGCAGGCGGTTCTCTTGATCCCATTCGCCTTGAAGGGAATCATACCGACAATTGTACGACGCGAACATTGAGAACCGACCATGGAAACGACGACCATCCCCATCATCGGCGAACAGATTGCGATCCGGGCCGGGCGCCGCGGTGGAAAGCCGCACGTCGCAAGGCATCGGATCAAGGTGCGGCACATCGCCATCTGACCCGAGCGAATGTGGGGATGTCGGCGGAGGAATCTCGAAAAATCGGGCGCGCAATCTCTGAATTCTTACGTTGCCTAGAGTAGATCGACCACTTCGCCCTACTCACACGTCCCGGACAAGGAGGCAGCGGTGCATCGCATTTGCCACGTCGTGTTGACTCTGCCGCTCGTCGTCTTCTCGCCGGCGCCGTCCCAGGCAGCCGATTCGCCGGCCATCGCCGGCCTGAAGGAAAAGGGTCTCGCCAGGTCGGGACGCTTCTTCGTGATCGACGCGGAGAAGCCCGTCCTGGAGAAGTGGAAGGAGGCCCGAGCCGTGCTGACCGATCACCTCGCGACCGCCGACCGCATGAAGGAAGCCGAGCTGTCCACGCGGGATCTGGCGCAACTGGAGGAGCGCCGCGTCGAGTTGCAAGCAAAGCTCGACGAGATGAACCAGCAGATCAACGAACAAGGAATCCGGCAAGGCGGCGGCGCGGCCGGCTTCGGCCAGGGGGGCAATCGACAAGGCGGCTTCGGCCAGGGGGCGTTCGTCTCTCAGTTGATCTCGCAGCGCAACATGATCCGCATGAACCTGGCCGAGATCACCTCGACGCAAAAAGCCTTCAAAGCCGACGCGGGAACGGACAAGAAGACCCTGGATGCTCAGGGCAAACAGAGTCTTGAGGCGGCGAAGGCGGTTCTGACGGAACTGAGGAAGTCCGTCGACGCGGTCTCGAAGCGGTACGCCGAGCTGGGCTCCGACGCGTCGGTGAAAGCCGCGCTCCAGACGTTGGAGAAAGACAAGCTGGGCACCCTCAAGCTCGGCCCTTCAACCGAGTTCACGAGCGTGGTGAAGTCCCTGGAGAAAGCCGAACGGATGATCCTGGGTAAGAACACGTCCACCGTGTCCCGAAAGAAGGGCAAGTCGAGGAGGTAGGGGCCGGTGATGCTCCTGGGGGCTCACCATCACCGAGGTTGGTCATTCATCCGAGGCTCCGAACCTCGGCGACGATCGAACTGTCTCACTCTCAATCGAAAGGGCCGAGACCAACCCCATGAGACAGCTCACCTTCACTTGCCGTCCGTCGCCACGTCATCAATTCTTACGAGGACGTCGGCGGCACTTCGTCACGGAGGCCGACGTCCGGGTCGTCCTCGACCGCCTTCCAGGTCGGTTGTGGGAGCGAGTCAAGGGGGTTCACTTCAACGACCGGGCCAGGGGCAGGCGTTGCCTCGGTTACGTGAGACAGGGAAGAGACGAGATCGCGCTCTGCTCGCTTCCTCAACGAATCAGTCTCGCGGCCTTCTTGCGGCGGAGCCAGTCGCCCGCCCAGTTCGGCGCGGTCCGCGGTTGTCAGTGGCCCAGCCTCGCCGTGCGCCGGTTCATGCTCTACGACGTCTTCCTCCACGAGCTAGGCCACCTCCAGATCGTCGACGAGAAGGCGAAGAGCATTCGCCGGAAGTTCGCCGACGAAACCCGCGCCCAGGATTTCGCCGAGTACTGGTGTCGGACGCTCTGGTCCCAGCCGTTCGACCATCCCGACCCGGTCCACGGTCCCCCCACGCCCGAAGAGCTGGAAGCCCTGAATCACGGCTGGAAGACCTCGCACGGCGACTACAAGAAGGGGCTGCTGTGCGAGGAGTCGGAGCAGTACGAGGAGGCCGCCCTGCTCTTTACTCGGGCCGTTGAACGATACCCGGGCCACGCGCCGGCCCTTGAGCGCCTCGGCGCGCTCACCTACGCCGGCAAGGGGACGGCTCAATCCACGGTCGGATCGATCGAGATCCTGAGCGAGGCGGTCCGCCTCGACCCGACGCTGGAGGACGCGAACCTGTTCCTCGCGATGGCCCTTGCGAGAGAAGGCCGCGAGGCCGAGGCCCGCCGCTGCTTCGAGCGGGCGATGCTCATCGACTCGTATCATCCGCTGTCGATGGCGGTGTATGCGGACTCCCTGGCGGACTGGGGCTGTTTCGACGAGGCGGAAGCCCTCTTCCTGAAAGCCCTCAAAAAGAACGACCGATGCGTCATGACCATCCGAGACTACGCGCGCTGCCTGGTGAGGCGCCCCGACCCCGAGGGCGAGGCGAACATCGGACGAGCCGTCGAACTCTTCGCCCGCGCCGTGGCCATCGATCCTGATGATGCGGAGTCCCATTATCGCCTCGGCGACGTCTTGCTCTGCGTCGACGGCGAGGAGGAGCGGGCCGTCGCCCAATTGGAACAAGCGTTGAAGATCGCCCCCTCTCATGCGAAGGCCGCCGAACGACTCGCGGAGATCCAGGCGGAGCGGAACGGCCTCGACGAAAGCTGACGGGCCTGCCGAAGCCGATCGTCAACCCGTTGCGGCCAGCGCCCACGGGTTCGAGGCCGTACCCGTCCCACCCGCCGGTATCCGGAAAGATTCACCACGGAGGGGGAGCCAATCTCGGAATCAAGCGGATGCAATGGACGACGTCGCGGTCAAGCGGCCGGCGAGTTCGTCTTCTGCTCCGTGACCCTCCGCACTGCAAGTGAGAAGCAGCCCGAACCTTCTTCGTCCTCTTACCTCCGTGACCCTCCTGTCCTCCGTGGTAAGGGTCTTCCGGATGGTTCCCTCGGTCGTCCCCGTGGTCGCCGATGGGGCGACGCGAGTCGACGGCGGACGTCGGAAATCCTCGCCGAAATCGGCGAAGCGTCGAACAAAACGGGCGGCGTGATCAACACTTAAGTTGGAGCGATGCGCACGAGGCTCTTTGGCATGTCGGTCGTGGTGATCAACACGATTTCGCGCGTTCATCGGAATGCGCGCGATGCGCCGCGCGGGCGGGGAGGCGAGCGCGGAGGGCTTCGGCGAAGGTCGGTGAAAAGTGACCGAACGAAGCCAATTTCGGCGACCGACGAGTGCGGGATCGAAGCCGAAAGCAGGACGAAAGGCGGACGAGCGAAGCCAATTTCGGGAGTGACGTTTCCGCCTGCACATCAAAGCGCGCGGACCCTCATCCGGCCGCTCCGGACACTTTGTCCCGGGGGAGAAGGGAGGATCGACGCCGAAAACGAGCGAGCGAAGCCAATTCCCGAGGCGATCCTAAAGACTTACTTCATCGCGAGTTAGAACGCACACGCCGCTCGCCGGGCCGGCGCGAACGAACCCAATCGCAGGCGAGGCGCGGAAGCCCGAAGATCGAGCGTCGGAGACTGGATTTCGGCGCGAACGAACCCAATCGCCGGCCCGGCTCGGCGGTCGGATTTTGGCGCGAACGAACCCAATCGCCGGGGTCAGTAGCGGATGACGATCACGCCGTGGACGTCGTTCACGACGGCCGAGATCGTCTTGTCGTCGAGGGTTACGGTCGTATTCGGACCAGCGGTGGTCACGCTTGTCGGAATTATGCTCAAGACAACGCGAACACGGAACGTCGGGGCGTCTTCGATCAATCCGGGGATGACGTACGGGCGGTTCGTGGGGGGCGTCGTGGTGGGGGTGGATACGCCGGCGATCAGGTGGACCCGGAGGGTCCGGGTCTCGGGGTCGTCGGTCAACACCGATTCGACAAACGCCGGGGCTTCGACCCGGAAATGGGGGGACGGGTGCAGGAACCGGACGGCGTTGACCAGCAGCTTGCGGGCCTCGACGATCGGGTGCTCGCTCGCGGTCGCGGCGTCGGGCGACGCGGCGAAGGTCAGGACGCGGCCCTTGCCCACGGCGTTGACGAGGATCGCCGGCCCGACGGCCTTCCCCGCGCTCAACGGCCAGCCGGTCCCTTCCTTCCCCTGCTTCTGGCGGACCGTCCGGTGGGGTTCGAGCAGCTCGCCGAGCGGGGTCGCGGTGGTCGGTAGGTAGATCGCGGCGGGCCCTTCGACCAGGAACGACCAGTCGTGCTCGATGCCGGCGAGCAGAGGTTCGAAGGGGAACCTGGCCATGGCGGCCGGCAGGCGGACGTGGTTGTCGCGGCTGTCGAGCCGGCGGACGAGCTTCGCGCCGATGAGGTCTTCGAGGGTCGATCGGTCGGCCGGCGCGCCGCGATCGCCGAACAGGCCGGACCAGCCGGTGACGATCAGCGAGCCCCCCTGCTCCACGTACTTCCGGAACCGCGCGACTTCCTCGGCGGAGATCACCGGGGCGTCGGGCAGGATCACGACGGGGAAGGCGGCGAGCGAGGCGTCGGTGGCGTTCTCGTCGAGGGCGACGCCCCAGGGGACGTGCTCCAGCACGAGCGCCCGGTGAGCCCCCTGGAAGGCCCGGAAGTAGCGGTCGGGATGCTCGCGGCCGTACCAGTCGCGGCTCCGCGACGAGAAGTAGACGGCGACCTCCTGGACGGGTCGGTGGCCGAAGTGCTCGCGGCCGGCCTTGGCGTCGCGGAAGGCCTCGCCGATGCGTTTGTAGGCGACCGGGTCGAGCCGGCCGTCGTAGCCGGTCTTGTCGACCATCGTCACGAACGCCCCGTGGGCCAGGAGCGTCGCGAGTTCCCAGCGGATGTCGTTGAGCGGCCGGGTCGTCTGGTCGTGGTACATCCGCACCCCGCGCTGGATGGCGACCTGGAACGGCAGGCCGGGCGTGGCGGCCCGGTAGAACTCGGCGTTCAGGCCGACGCCCAGGGCGCTGAAGCCCCAGACCCCGGTCTCGCCCGTGAGGAAGTCGCCGTTCTCGCCGTGCCGCACCGGCCGTTGGCCGACCTCGAACGAGAAGGGAGGATTGCCGTGGTAGTTGAAGTCGACCGTCACGCCCGGCTTGACCTTCTTGACGTGGTCGTAAAGCGCCCGCTCGAACCGACGGCTCGATTCATATCGAAATTCCAGCATGCGTCCCCAGCCCTCGTCCCAGGTCGCCCCGGCGGGGGGCTCGGTCCCGTACTGGGCCTTGAACAGCTTCCGACAGGTTTCGCACCAGCAGCCGTAGGGAGCGCCGAAGCCCTGGTCGATCATATCAACATGAAAGCCGTCGACTCCATAGGCGATCATCTCGTCGGTCAGCGCCTTGAGGGTCTCAAGGTAGCCCGAGTTCAGGCAGAACCGGCCGGGTATAATCGCGCCGTCCGCCCCGCGCATGGCGAACTCGGGATGGCTCGACAGGTACTGGCCCCCCTGCTGGACGACGCAGTAGGCGATGATCGGCAGCTTCCGCGCGGCCCCTTCCTCGACCGCCTCGCGGAGGACGTCGCGGGCGCCGAGGCCGGGGCACTTGGCCGCGACCTTCGAGTCGTAGTAGGCGTACTCGCCGTCGCGAGCCCAGATCACGACGTATTCGGACCCGGCCTCGGCGCAGCGACGGACCACCTCGCGGCCGTGGAAGTCGGCCGCGTAGCCGACGTCCGACGGGTCGGAACCGGACTGAGCCCCCGTCGGCCCGACCTCCATCCCTACCAGCGCCCGGCGGAACCAGGGGACGTCGTCGCCCAGGGCCGTCCCCGCGCCCGAGGCCGCAAGCATCGTCAGCGCGAGGAGCAAGGGGACGGAGAGCCGTCGTGGGCGCATCGTCATGGGGTCGCCTCTCAAAGGTGCGTCGTGAATCCTCGGTCCGTCGGGGCGGCCCCCGGCGTCAGGCGAGCGGGGGCCTGCCGACCCGCGGATTGTACTCGGCCGCGACGGCCCGGGCCAGGCGGCCGAGGATCGAACGGACGGCTCGGCGCCGGAGTTGCTGCATTAAAGGTGCTTCATCTTGAAACCCCAACGCCAGTCGAGCCGAATCCTTCGGCCGTTTTTGATATTGAGGATGTTTGATGATTCCGACGCGCACGATCGAGGAACTGACGCAGAAGAACGTGGCCGTCGTCGCTCAGATGGAAAGGGCTTCGCACGAGGTGCGGACGCGGGGCGAGCGGCTGGCCGACATGATCGCGGCGGCCGTGGGGAGCTGGACCTTCATCCTGATCCAGACGGCCTTGCTCGGGCTCTGGGTGGTGCTCAACATTCTGGCCTGGGCCAGGCACTGGGATCCGTATCCGTTCATTCTCCTGAACCTGGCGCTGTCGTTCCAGTCGGCCTACGCGGCGCCGATCCTGATGATCAGCCAGAACCGCCAGGCGAAGCTCAGCGAGCGCCGCAACCACCTCGACCTGCAAATCAACATGCTGGCCGAACAGGAGACGACCGAGATCCTTCACCTGCTGCGGCGGCTCTGCGAGCGGTCGGGCATGGACGTCAACGGGAGCGGCGGAGCGTGTTTCGAGGAGGAGACCCGGCACGATCGGATCATCGAGCAGATCGAGAACGAGATCGAAAAACCGATCGCCGAGGCAGTCGAGAGAGCCGTGGAAAAAGTCGCCGTCGAGATCGCCGAGCCGCCCGAATGAGACGGCCGCGACAACGCATCATCAACAGCTTATTTTTCCGTTCACTTGCCGAGCGTCGATTCGAGGTCGGCGAGGATGTCGACGACGTTCTCGAAGCCGGGGAGGAGCGGGTTCTTGGCGTCGTCCTTGAGCCAGCCGACGACCTTCTTCTCGGCCGACATGACGGTGGAGTGGTTGCGACCGCCGAAGAAGCGGCCGATCTCGCTGTAGGAGACGCCCGTATGCTTGCGGGCCAGGTACATGGCGACCATCCGGGGGTAGGCGAGGGTCCGGACCCGGCTGTCCGACTTGAGGCCGTCCCCCTCGACCTGGAAGAACGAGCAAACGGCCTTCTCGACATCGCGGAGGGCCACGACCTGGGAGGTGTTGCGGATGGTCTCGCGGAGGGCGGCGTGGGCGATGGTCATCGTGACCGCCTTGCCCGTCAGCGACGCCTGGGCCAACACGCAGTGGAGCGCCCCTTCCAGCTCGCGGACGCTCGTCCGGACGTGCTCGGCGATGTAGTCGATCACCGCTGCCGGGACGTTCACGCCCCGGCTCGCGGCCTTGGACTTGAGGATGGCGCGGCGGGTTTCGAGGTCGGGGGCGTCGAGCTTGATGACCATGCCGCCGAGGAACCGCGTCGCCAGCTCGTCGGTCAGCTTGGCGATCTTCCGCGGATGCTGGTCGGACGAAAGGACGATCGGAACCCCACGCTCGATCAGGGCGTTGAACGTGTGCAGGAACTCGTCCTGGGTCGCCCGCTTGGCGGCCAGGAAGTGGACGTCGTCGACGACCAGGGCGCTCGCCCCACGGTGCCGGCTGCGGAAGCCCGCCAGCGACGACGTCCGCATCGCTTCAAGGAACCCGTTGGTGAAGCTCTCGGCCGTCACATGGATGATATTCAGACCCGGATGAGCGTGCCGCAGTCCCTGGGTGATGGCCTCCAGCAGGTGGGTCTTGCCCAGGCCGACGCCGCCGTGGATCACCAGCGGGTTGAACGCCCGGCCGGCGGTCTTGACCATCTCGCGGGCCGCCGCGAAGGCCATCTGCGTCGACGGCCCGACCACGAAATCGTCGAGCCGGCGCATCACCCGAGCGGTCCCGGGGCCGGGCGCCGGAGCGGCGGGAGCGGCCGGGGCGGAGCCGGGAGCGGCGATCGCCGCGAGCCGGTTGGGGAAGCCTTGCACGGGCAACCGGGACGACGACGGGGAGGTCGAGCCGACCCGAGGCCGGGGCTTGCCGGGGATCGGCACGACGACCGTGTTGCCCGGCCGAGGCTCGCCCGGCTCCGACCGCTCGGGGACGATCTCGACGTCGCGGAACGGCGGGGCCTCGTCCTGGATCGAGAAGTTCAGCGGCAGCGACCGACCAGTGACCGCCTTGACGGACTCGGCCAGGCTGCGGGCGAAGTTCCCCTTGATCCAGTCGCGGAAATAAGCGTTGGGCACCTGCACATCCACCGACCCGCCGTCGCCGCTGACCCCCAGCCGAACCCCCTCGCCGAACCAGAGGCCGAACTTCGTCTCGCCGACCCGCTCGATCAGAGCGTCGCGGATCTCCGATTCCAACGCGTCAGAAACCGCTCGCTCGGGGAGGGCCGACTTTCGATCTCGCGTCCTGGATTTCTCGGCTTGCCCCAACATCGATCTCACCCCTGCCGCAAGACGTTCCCGACAACCTCGACCCGACTTCCGGACCGAAGCCCAATCCCTCGGCCGCCGACACGCTCCGTCGATCAGCCAGGAAGATATGCGCCCTGCATGGGACCCTGTCAAAGACATAGACGGGGCAAATTGGCGAAGGAACGAACCATAGGGAGAGCTATGCGGATTGCGCCGCCAGAAGCTGTAACGAGCAAGCAAAATCGTCCGGCGAGCCGGCGGCGCTTTGCGCAAAGCCGCGCGGAGAAAGCGATTAGACGTACAACGACCTACGGATTTCCCAGAATGACTCAAGCCGAGAACTTACACACAGGCCGGCCGCTACAAGCCCGAAGCGCAAGCGAGTGCATCCCATCCGATGGGCCATAGAGGGATGCACTCGCTTGCGCTTCGGGCTTGTAACACCCCTCGCTCAGGCTCGCCCCCAGCCGTGGGCTTCTCGACCAAACCGCCATTAGCATTCGGCGATTTCGGGAGAAAGTCGGAATAGTCGACCGGGCCCGTTAGTCTACCTGGACATTGAGATCAATCGGCATGCGGAGGCAAGGCCCGTGGCTGGCAAACCGAGCGGGGAGGCTCTCCGATCGATCCGCGTGTTGTTCAACGCGGGGACGGTCGGCGGGCTGACCGATGGACGACTCCTGGAGCGATTCACCGCCCGCGACGGCGAGGGTGCCGATCTGGCTTTCGCCGCCCTGGTCGAGCGGCACGGCCCGATGGTCCTGCGCGTCTGCCGGAGCGTGCTCCACGACGCCCACGAAGCCGAGGACGCCTTTCAGGCGACGTTCCTCATCCTGGCGATCAAGGCCGGGTCGATCCGGGGGCGGGATTCGCTGACATCATGGCTCTACAGCGTGGCGTACAACGTCGCGGCGACGGCCCGGACGTCCGCCGCGCGGCGTCGGTCGCACGAACGGAACGCGGGCCAGGCAAGACCGCTCGCCTTCACCGACGACCCCCGCGACGACCTCGGCCCGGTGATCCATGAAGAGCTCGACCGCATCCCCGAGCGGTTTCGGACCGTCCTGGTGCTCTGCTTCCTTGAAGGGCTGACGCAGCATCAGGCGGCCGAGCGACTGGGCTGGCCCGTCGGCACGGTGCAAAGCCGGCTGGCGCGCGGTCGGGAGCGGTTGGGCGCACGCCTGGCCCGTCGCGGCCTGGCCCCGTCGGCGGCGGTTCTGGCGTCGTCGCTCGCCTCGGAAGCGGCGGTGCCGGCCGCGCTTGCGGATTCCACGGTGCGGCTCGCCGTGACGATCAGCGGGGCGCGGGCGATGGCGATCGGGACCGTCCCCGTCGCCGTCATGCAACTCGTGAGGAAGGGGGTGAGGACCATGTTCGTGAACAAGGTGCTGACGACGGGCGTGGCCGCCCTGCTGACGGCCGGGGCGATCGCAACCGGCGCCTACGCTTACCAGACCGCGAAGTCGCCCCCGGCCGAGGCGCCAACCGAAGCGGCGACGAAGGCCGATGACTCTCAAGACGGCCTCCTGACCGTCACGGGCGTCGTCCGCATGGCCGACGGCTCCCCGGCGGCGGGGGCGACCGTGCAGTCATTCAGTTTTCAGCTCGACGCACCGCCCATCGCCCGCACGGACGAGGCCGGTCGGTTCCAACTTCCGGGGGTGTTCGGCAACGGCTGCGATCTGCATGCGAGTTCGGCCGACGGCCGCCATCAGATGGTGCGGAAGATACCATCGATCGCCGCCCGCGCCGTGCTTGCGTCCCCCGTGGAGTTGACGCTCCTCCCGGCGCTCGACCATGAAGTCGTCGTGGTGTCGGAAGGGAGACCCGTGGCCGGGGCGCAGGTCGTCGCCTCGGGGACGAGCTTCCAGGTTCAAGGCGTCACGGGCCAGGACGGCAAGGCGCGGCTTCGGCTCCCCGCCGAAGAGCGGCTCCGCGAGCTGGTGGCCTGGCACCCCACGCTGGGCGCGGGCGGCAAGCGCGATCTCGATGACCGCCCGCGTGAGGACAAGACCGAGCTGTCACTCCTCCCGCCCGCTCCCCACAGGATTCGCGTGATCGACGTCGACGGTAAGCCCGTCGGCGGGCTGGAGCTGGCCGTCAGCTTCCATCCGGAAGATTCGGATTGGATCGTCGCCCGATACATCAGAGCATCTCATGTGCGCACCGATGCCGACGGGACGGCGGTCGTGTCTTGGGCGCCCCGCCCGAAATTACAATACGTCGAGGTGGACTTTCCCGGCTCCGACTGGAAGGTCGACGAGACCGACTTGAAGCAAACCAGGGACGGCCTGACCACGATCCACGCCCGACGCGAGCAAACCGTGCAGGGCCGCCTGATCATGCCCGAAGGGGCCGACGCCGAGGGAATTCTGGTCATCGGCTCCGGCTTCGGCCCGGGGAGCAACGGAGCCGGGCCGTACGCCCGCGCTCGCCGCGATGGTACGTTCAGCCTGCGCGTTCCTTCGGAACACGGCTTCGTTCTGGGAATCATGGATCTCAAGTGGGCCAGCGACCGCTGGACGGGTTTGATCCTGAGCAAGGAATCGGCCAAGCCCGCGGAGATCACGATGAAGGTCTACCCCGCGACCCCCGTGACAGTCCAGGTGACGCGCGGGGCAGAGCACGAACCAGTCCGCAACGCCTGGGTGGATCTCTCCAGCAAGGGGCAGGTGAACTGGACGGACGGCGCTGGCAGGAAACATTCGGGAAACGGTGGTGTTCATGCCTGGCTGAAGACCGACGCCAACGGCGTGGCCCAGGCTGGCGCAGGGAGGGGGAAGCACGAGCTGCGGTTGAGCTCGGGGGGTTGGGAGGAAACGCGGCCCATCGACGTGACCACGGAGAAACCGTTGGAATTCACGTTCCACCGGCCTTGGAACGGCGAGCGACGCATCACCGGCCGACTGATGCTCGACGGCTCGCCCTATAAGCCCTCTCCGACGCTTGCAACCCACGCCTGGGCGCCCCCGCCGGAGCCGCATCGAATCCCCGAGGCCCTTGAGCTCAAGACTCACCCCGACGGGACGTTTGAGATCGCGTTCGACGCCGAGTCGGCGACGCTGTTCTTCCTCGATCGCGATCGAGGCCGCGGCGGCTTTGCCGAGGGGGTCAAGGGCGACGCAAACGTCGACGTGTCCATGACGCCGACGGCGACGTACAGCGGGACGCTGCTCGGCGTCGACGGTCAGCCCGCGGCCGGCCAGACTCTTCAAATGTACGTCAAGGGATCGGACGGCAAACCGATCGCAAGCCAGCAGACCGACGAGGCGGGGCGGTTTCGATTCACGGTCGTGCCTTCCAACGCGCCGCTCCAGTTCAGCAACCGGCACGATCCCGGCGATCCGGAGGACTACATCTTTGACCGCGACCGCATGTTCAACCCCGGCGAGGTCAGAGAGAATGCTCAATTGAAGCTGCAACGGTCGTCATTCTCATCAAGGAACCCGCGCCCCGCAACAACGCCCCCGCCCCCCGCCATTCCGCTGTCGAAGAGCGTCGAGAGCCTTTGCCGGAAGGTCGGGCCGTGCGGCATGCGCGCCCTGGTGGCACTGATGAGCGACGACTCCGGGGATGCGGGCCGAGTGACCGATGCGTTGTTCAACTACGACGACGAGCGCACGAAGGCCGTATTGAGCTACCTGACGTTGCGCGTCGACCCGGCACAGCTCGCGAAGGAGGCCGCGGCCATCGCCGAGCGCGGCTGGCCGAAGCCGGCGGCGGGCGAAATCGTGCTCGTGGCGCTCGACGGCGACCAGAAGACGATCGCGGCCGAGCGGATCGCCGTGAAGGACGTGGACGCCGCGATCCGCGCCGGCGCGGACTTCCTGAAGCAACACAGACCGCCCCCGCGCAACGCGCCGGCCCTGCTGGCCGAGGCCCGCGCCGAAGCGAAACGGAGCGGCCGGCGCGTCTGGGTCATCCAGGGAGGCCCTCGGTGCGGCCCGTGCTTTCAACTGGCCCGCTGGATCGAGGACCACCACGCGACGCTCGACAAGGACTACGTCGTCGTCAAGCTGATGGAAGGCGTCGACGACCGCGTAACCGAGGCGCTCGCCGGGCTCCCGATCGAGACCGGCGACGGAATCCCCTGGTTCGCGATCACCGAACCCGACGGCGCCGTCCTGGCCCACAGCCGAGGCCCGGTCGGCAACATCGGCTTCCCCTCATCCGTGGAGGAGGTCCGCCACTTCCGGCGGATGCTCGAAGGGACCGTCCGGAAGATCTCTTCCGACGAGGTCGACCAACTCATCAATCCGCTCTCATCGGATCATAATTAATAATGTTCCCCTCTCCCCCCGGGAGAGGGTGGCCGAAGGCCGGGTGAGGGTCGTCGCGCCCGCCACGGATTTCGGCCGGCGAACAATGATTTCCCCACGCGCCTCGAAGCGGCGCGCCCCTCATCCGGCCGTGCCGGCCACCTTGTATGTCCGAAGGACTCAGAGCGGAAGTGTTGAAGCCCGGGATTTCCGCTGAAATCGATCGCGGCAGAACCCCGGGCGGAAACACAGCCGCTTCTCCCGAGGGGAGAAGGATATTTGCACAGGCAAATTTTGATACTGAATCCCGCATCCAAGCCCTTTAAAACGCGCAGCCGCCCGATCCGCACTGGGGGAGTCCGCAGCCGCCGCCGGAGGGGGCCGAGATGGGGAGGGACGAGCCGGCCTGGCCGGTCTGGGCGGAGGCCGGGACGCTGAACTGCTTGGCGACCTCGACATTCCCGCAGCGCGGGCAGCGGGTGACGTCGCTGGAGCTTCGAATCAGGGTCTCGAACGTGTGGGCGCAGGGTTCGCAATGGTATTCGTAGATCGGCATGATCGCGCGGGGCTCCGTGGGCGGCTTGGGCTTCCAAGATCGGGAGTGATGCATGTATTTTCGAGGCCGACGCGATTCTTGTCAACCTTGGGAGGAAACGCCGATGACCAGCGACCTACGCCCGCTCTCTCGCGACGAGGTCCGCGCGCTCGACGCGCGGGCGGCCGACGAGTTGGGGCTTCCGACCCTGATCCTGATGGAGAACGCCGGCCGAGGGGCCGCCGCCCGGCTGGTCGAACTGGCGGACGTGGATCGCCCCCGCGTGGTGGTCGTCTGCGGGCCGGGGAACAACGGCGGCGACGGCGGCGTGGTCGCGCGGCATCTCGACGCCTGGAGCGTTCCGGTCCGCGTGGTCTGGTTCGCGCGTCGAGACCAGATCAAGGGGGACGCCGAGACCCAGCGCGGGATCGTCGAGCGGTCGGAGATCCCCCAGACGGTCTGGTTCGAAGCCCACGCCGAGCCCCCTGCCCCGGCCGATCTCGACGCCCTGTTCGCCGACGCCGACTGGATCGTCAACGGCCTGCTCGGCACCGGGCTGACCCGGCCCGTCGCGGGGATGTTCCACGAGGTGGTCGCGGCGATGAACCGTTCGGCCAGGCCGATCCTGGCCCTCGACCTCCCCTCGGGCCTCGACGCCGACTCCGGCCGCCCCCTCGGCCTGGCCGTCGTCGCCCGCGCCACCGCCACGTTCGTCGCCCGCAAGACCGGCTTCGACGCCCCCGGCGCCGACGCCTACACCGGCGCGGTCTTCGTCATCGACATCGGCCTGCCCGGCAAGCTGCTGCGCGAGTTCCAGGCGCCGTGACGACCAATCGAATCGACGCGGCGTCCGGCAAGACCACGCGCATCCTCATGAAAACGACTCGGCGGTGAACCCGGGGCCGGGTCTCACCGCATGCCGCCGGAGACCAGCAGGAACTCGCCGGTCATCCATGCGGAGTCTTCGGAGGCCAGGAACACCGCGACCGGCGCGACGTCGTCGGGTTGGCCGAGGCGGCCCAGCGGGGTCGCGGCGACCATCTGTTTCTCGAAGTCGCTGCCGATGATCCCGGCCGCATGGACGCCCTCGGTCTCCACACCGCCGGGATTGATCGAGTTGACCCGGATCTTCCTGGCGCCCAGCTCCTTCGCGAGGACGCGCGTGACCATGTCCACGGCGCCCTTGGTCGCGGTGTAGACGACCGAGGTCGGGGGCGTCGTCACCGTCGCGACCGAGCCGATGTTGATGATGCTGCCCCCCTCGGGGCCGAAGTGCTTCACCGCCTCCCGCGTCGCCAGGATCAGGCCGAGGACGTTGGTGTTGAACTCGCGGTGGAACTCGTCCTCCGTCACCTCCTCCAGCGGAGCGAACTGGTAGACCCCCGCGTTGTTCACCAACACGTCCAGCCGCCGGAACGCCTTCTTCGTCGCCTCGAACAGCCGCTGGACGTCGGCCGCCTTCGATACGTCGCCCTGCACGGCGATCGCCTTGCCGCCACTGCCGACGATCTCCGAGACCACCCGGTCGGCCCCCTCCTTGCTCGACGCGTAGTTCACCACGACCGCCGCGCCCTCGGCCGCGAGGCCCTTGGCGATCCCCGCGCCGATCCCCTTCGAGGCGCCCGTCACCACCGCCACCTTGCCCGTCAACTTGCCCATGAGAATACTCCTTGATTTGAGTTGCGTTCAGATCTGGGCGACGCCGCCGTCGACGAACAGCTCGCTGCCGGTGACGAAGCTGGAGTCGCTCGACGCGAGGAAGAGGGCGGCGGTCGCGATCTCCTCGGGCCGGCCCATCGTGCCGCGCGGGATGAGCGCGACGAACTGGTCGATGGCCTCCTTCGGCACGCCTTCGAGGATGGGGGTGTCGATGGTCCCCGGGCTGAGCACGTTGACGCGGATGCCGCGGTGCTTCAGGTCGAGCGTCCACGTCCTCGCGAACGAGCGGACGGCCGCCTTGCTCGCGCTGTAGACGCCGAAGGCCGGAAAGCCCTTCGAGCCGGCGATCGACCCGTTCATGATGATCGATCCGCCGTCGTTGAACAGCGGCAGGGCCTTCTGCACGGTGAACAGCGTCCCCCGGACGTTGACCCCGAAGGTCCTGTCGAATTGCTCCTCCGTCACCTCGCCGATGGGGGCGAAATCCCCGGTCCCCGCGCTGGCGAAGAGGACGTCGATCTTGCCCTTCTCGCGCCGAACCGTCTCGTACAGGCGATCGAGGTCGCCGAGGTTCGCGACGTCTCCTTGGACGCCGGTGACGTTCCGGCCGATCGCTTTCACCGCGTCGTCGAGCTGCTTCTGACGACGGCCGGTGATGAAAACGTACGCCCCCTCCTCGACGAACAGCTTGGCCGTGGCCAGCGCCATCCCCGAGGTCCCCCCCGTGATCACCGCGACCTTGTCTTCAAGCTTCGGCATGGTCGTAAGCCCCTTCACCAAACGCCTCCCCCTCGACTCGCTGAAATCCAGACGCCTGGACCGGAGATCTTGGTTCGACGCTTTGATGATTATCGAACTGAAGTCCGACAAGTCAACGGGGGGCGGCGGATCGGGGTCAGATTTTCGAGAGGCGGTCGAGGTAGGCGCGAAGGACGTCGCGCTGGAGGATGAGGCTGGCGAACTTGCCTTCGCGGACGATTTCGATGAGGCCGGCGGTCTCCAGCTCCTTGACGTGGTGGGAGAGGGTCGCGGCGCTGATGTGGTGGGTCTGGTGCAGGGCGCAGCAGGGAACCGGTTCGTCGGCGGCCCCGAGCTGCTCGAGGATCTGGAAGCGGCGGGGCTCGGCCAGGGCGCGGGCGATTCGCTCGAATTGGCGGTCAGTCAATCGACGTTCTTCGGAGGTTGCCATGATTCCCAATTATGGCCGATCCGGTTCGGAAGTCGAGACGGCTTCCCTGAGGAGCCGGCGTTCCCGGCGGGGGCGTGCGACCCGGTGGGTTCCGATTCAAAGCGGCGGTCCCACGGGCTTTGCGTCCACCCCCGCGGCCCACCGCTCAGACCGCGATCGACGCCCCTCCTCCGCTCAATACTTCGGCACGAACTGGGCGCGTTCGGCGTACTTGGGGTTATGCTCCCACTGGTTGAGGACGACGCTGAAGCCGCGGGCGAGGGTGTCCTTGGCGAGGTCGGCCCAGGGGGTGTTGGGGTGGTTGGCGATGACGTCGTCGAGCAGGCGCTTGGCTTCGGCGTACTTCTTGGCGGTCTCGGCGGTCGGGGCCAGGGGCTTGCCGGAGTGGTCGACGACGAACGTGATCGCCATGTCGGGCGTGGGCTGCTTGGTCGGCGCCTGGGGGTACTGGGAAAGCTTCATCATGAGCGCGCGGTATTCGTAGGCCTTGACCTGGAACGCCACGGTCTGGGCGAGGATCAGGTCGAAGTGGGCCCGCCAGCGCTTCTCGGGCTCGCGCTCGCGGTGCTTCTTGAGCGACTCCAGGCGCTTCTGGACGTCGAGCATGTAGGTGAGTTTTTCGGAAGCCTTGGGGATCTCGGCCGCGGCCGCCTCGGCGAGCTCGTTGGACGCGATGGGGAAGTCGCGGCGGTAGCGGAAGTCGCGGGTGTCGGTGATCACCTGGTAGAGGTTGCGCCTCAGGTCCGACTGGGTCCGCTTCTGGACGTAGGCGATGCGGTTGTCGTACTCGGGCAGGTACTCGCGGAGCTGGACGATCGAGTACGCCTGCTCGCGCTGGCGGACCCGCATGAACTCCTCGCTGGGGAGGAGGAAGTAGATGCCGCCCGAGTCGCGGGTGAGCCGCGCCAGCTCCCAGGGGGCGAAGCCCGAGGGCTGTTCGTCCCAGCGGTCGTAGAGGCCGTCCCACTGGTAGATTTCGACGTCGGCGGTCTCGGGACCGCGGCGGATCAGCGGGTGGTACTTGTCCTTGGTGACGGGGTCGGTGTACTCGTGGTGGGCGTAGGGGTAGCCGAACATCGACTGGCGGCCGATCACGTAGAGCGGCACGTTGTGCTTCTTGAGCGACTGGCGGGCCTCCTCGACGTCGACGCCGTCGTCGCCCGACTCGTCGGTGACCAGGATCAAGAGCACCTTGCGGTCCTTGTTGATCAGCCCGGCGTGCTGCTCGACGGCTTCGCGGATCGCGTGCATGGTGTTCTCGGCGCCGGACTTGTCGATCGGCAGCTTCTTGACGGCGGCCTTGACGTCGTCGGCGTTGGTGGTCGGCTTCTTGGTCACGAAATTGATGCCCTCGCCGAAACCGACGATCGAGTGCGTGAGCGCCCCGGCGGCCTTCTTGGAGGGATCGATGTTCTTGTTCAACTCGATCGACACGCGGTTGAACTTGTCGAGGATCGCGCGGTGGTCGTCCAGCATGCTTTCCGATTCGTCGAACAGCCAGACCACGGTGACCTTGTGGTCGATCAGGTGACGGAGGATCTCGCGGGCGATCTGGTCGAGCGCCGCGCCGGGCTCCTTGACGTCGAACAGCGGGTCGCCGGCGATCCGGCCGCCGGCGAACAGGTCGAGCGCGGGGGCGGCGGGGATGATGTTGAACGACGACTTCTCCATCCCCTCAAGCTTGCCGACGGCCGAAGCCTCGACCCCCTTCTTACCCTTGCCGCGGACCCTCGGCGTGGCCGACGTGGCGACCGCGCCGGCCACGATCCCGCCGCCGCCGTCGTCGGAGCCGCCGCCGTCGTCGCTGGCGAGGACCTCCATCGGCGCGCTCGCGGCGTCAGTCCGCTCGTCGCCGGCCGCCTGATCGCGGGGGATGTTCTTGGGGTCGGCGTAGATCGGCAACGGCTCTTGCTCGCCCTGCCGGTGGCCGGCCAGCGCGGTGTCGAAGTTGATCGGCTTCTTCTCCGCGTCCGTGGCGTTGAACGTCGCCGCCGCGAGCGCCGAGAAGATCACGAGGTGGACGATCAGCGACACGCTCCAGGCCGGCAGCAGGTGCTTGAGCCGGGTCCGTCGCCGCCGCCGAGTCCCCAACTTGCGCACCCGGGGAGACGGGGCTTCGCCGACCTTGGCCTCGACCGGGGCCGGGGCCGGAACCTGCGCCTGCCCCGGAGTCGCGGGCGACGACGGCGCGACGGCGGCCGGGGGCGCGGGGGGTGGAACGGGAGCTGGAGCCGGGGGCGTGGGAGCCGGTGCGGGAGCCGCCGCCGAGGGGGCGGGGCCCGCGGCGGACGGTGCCGGGGGCGCGAGCGGGTTGTGGGCGTTCACGACCTGGGTCTTTTGCAGGTCGGAGGGGAACGGCGCGAACGGTTGCCCCAAAGAGAGGCCGATCGCCGAGTCGGACGGGGGCAGCGCGTAGGCCGGCACGGTGGCGGTCGTCGTCTGGCTGTTGACGACGACGACCCGCTCCGGCGGCGGCGGCTCGAGGGGCGCCGGCTTGCGGCGGTCGCCGGTGGCGGGCGCGCCCGCGCTTCCGCCGCCTCCCGCGCCGGCCGGCGGGGCGGGCGGAATCGCGTCGTCGGACGATGTCGGGGTCAAACGCAGTTCCATGATGCGAGGTCCCCTCTTCCGACCCAGGGCCGCCGACCGATTCCACTCGCCGCCGCGCGGCCGGAGCAAACCGCCGAGGGCCGACGTCGTGAATCTCGATCTTCGCCCGCGTTCTCGACCTTCTTCGTCAATCCGCCGGCCTGGTCCGCTCGCTCACTCGGCTCTGGAGTTTAGAACATCCTTTAGAGCTTGGGAGGAGTTGGAGGCTTGGCCGCGGGGGTATTGCGATTTTTCTTCTGAGCCGCCGCCGCATCGTCTCTACGAGGAGGCGGGGGCACGTAGGTTTCGACCCATTTGAAACCGAGCGGGTCCTTCAACTCGCGACCCGCGAGCAGCGCCCAGGGGGTGTCGGGATGCTCCTCGACGACTTTTCGGAGCAATTCCTCCGCCTCCCGGCCTGCCGCCGCCGCCTTCTCACTGTACAGGATCGCCTTGTCGGGTACGAGTCTCCAGGCATTCGACCGGGAGTTTTGGAATTTCGGGGGATCTTTGACCAGCCGGGCGCCGGCCGAGTTGTACTCGTAGGCCCGCACCTTCATCGCCAGCAACCGCCCCCGGATGAGATCATAGTGCGCCTGCCAGCGCCGTGAGACCTCCCGATCGCGATATCGGGCCGCGGCGGTGATCGGCCCCAGCGCCTCCTCGACGGTCTGGGCGATCTGGGCGGCCAGCGCCTGGTTGGTCTGCAAGACCTCCTTGAACTGGGGCGCCTCCAGCGACGGGAACTGCAACGTGGGCGCGTTGGGGATCTTTTGCTCGTTGGTGAGCATCGCCGCGTTGACGACCGCCTTCCGCAACGGCGATCCGACGACGCCCGCCTCGTAGCGGTCGCGCGACTCCCAGTCGGGCTTGTACTCCTTCATCCGCGAAGGGTCGAAGCCCATCCGCCGCCCGCTGAACCGGGTGACGAAGTAAATCCCCCCGGTGGCGCTCGACAGCCGGCTCAGCGCGTACGGACCGAAGCCCGCCTCCAGCAGGTCGTACTGTGGGCCGTCGTACCAGAACGGCAGGTGGATCTGCTCGAGCATCGCGCTTTCCGGCCCCTGCCGCACCGGCTGGTTGCGGTGCATGTACTTGGTCTTGGGGTCGTAGAAGTCCATGAACCCCTCGACCCGGCCGAAGACGGCCTGCGAGCCCAGCACGTAGACCGGGACCTTCCGCTTCCGGGCCAGGGCGATGGTCTCTTCGAGCTTGGGCTCGTCGTCGCCCACCTCGTCGGTGACGACGATGATCATCGGGTGGTAGGCCTCTCCCGCCTCGTTCTTGTACAGCCCCCAGCGGCCGACGATATCGCCGACGGTCGTGAACGTGGTCTCGACCCCCGACTCGTCGGCCTTGATCCCGTTGATCGCCTCGCGCACGGCCGAGAGGTCGGCCGTCGGCTTGGGGGTCTCGGCCTTCCGGTCCTGGCCGAACGAGACGACCATCGTCAGCAGGCCGCCGGCGGTCGACAGCCGACTCTCGTCGAGCTGGTCGATGTGGGAGTAGACCGTCTCGATATGCTTGACCAGCCGTTGCCGCTCCGCTTCCAGGCTCAACGAGGCGTCGAACGCCCAGACGACCAGCGTCCGGCCCTGTTCGAGGCGGCGGACGATCTCGACGGCGATCCGGTCGACGGCCCCCTCGACCCCCTGCACGTGCTCGGCGCCGTTCCCCTCGATCGAGACCGTGCGGCCCAGCATCGACGCCGTGGGGACCACCATCTGAGTCACGCGCTGGACGTCGAGCTTGGCGAACTCGACCGGCGCCCCCGCCTCGACGTCGGCCGCCGACACCGTGGGACGGCCCGACGCGCTGGGCGCCGAGGTCACCGTCGTCGCCAACGTCGGCGCAAACGAGCCGCCGGCTTCCAGCACCGGCGTCGCGTCGTTTTGATCGAGGTCCTGAAGCGTCGAATCGACGCTGAGCGCCCCATCCAGCCCCCCGACCCGGCTGCTGAACTCGCGCTGAACGGCCTCGTTGACGTGGTGCCCGGCGAACGCCAACCCCACCAGCAGCACCGCGTGCAGGCTGAGGCTGACCATGAACGCGGGGGCGCTCGCGCCACCCCGGGCCGTCGCCCCGAAGCCGCTCCACGTCGATAGAGCCTCAAGCTTTCGCAAGATCCGGTCGACCATGCCCACACGCTCCATGCACGCATCGCCTTTCATCCCGGCGGCGGCTTGGACCGGGACCGACGCCCCTTCGTGGTCCCTTTTCGCGAGGCGCGCGAGAAGTTGAGAAGCCTCAATGAGTCAATTCGGCGCGAGCCGCCCGTTTGTGACGGGCAATCGTGCTTTTTCACGCGAATGGAGCCATCATCCCAATCATAGGGCACATCCGGCCCTACGGCAACGTCCCTGGGTTCGGTATCCTAACCCAGGGGCGGGCCGTGGCTTCTGATTGCGGGTTCGGGCTTCGTCGCTAGCCCGTGAGACGGTCCCAGAATCGCAGTTTCCGGCAGCGGACGACGAACTCATTGCAGTCCTTGGCGGATTTCAGCGCGACGAAGCCGTCGTCGAGGCTGGCCACCCCAGCTTTTTCGAGCAAGGGCCCGGCCGACTCGACGTAGGCGATGAACTTTTGATGCGCGATCGCGTCGGCGATGAAATCCCGGGCCGCCGGCAGCGTCGCCAACCGCGACGCCCCTTCCGTGGACGGCAAGATTGCGACAGCGTCGAAGAGGACCGACGGGCCACCATCGATCTTCTCGGCCGCCTCGTGCCATGCGCCGTCGCTGGCCTCGACGCCCCCGACTTCCGGCGCGACCAGCTTCAGGATCGCCCCCTCGGCCTTGAGGGCTTTTTCCAGGGCCGCGAGGATCTTGGCGTCGACGCCGTCGGTCACGAGCGCCCCGACCTTGCGGCCGGCGAAGCTCTTGGGGCCGTTCTTGATGATGCTCAAAGCCGGCGAGGGCTTCAGGTCCTGGCGCGTCGGCTTCGCGGCGTCGGCCGGCTTGGGCGTCGCTTTCAGCCGCAGCCCCTCGGCCACCTTCGTGGCCAGGCCGTCGTCGATGTTCAAGAGGTGCGAGACGACCCGCGCCCGGATCGCCGGCGTCTCGACCTTGCTCAGCTCGAACGTCAGGGCCGAGGCGATATGCCCCTGCTCGACCTCGGTCTGGCTGATGTAGAACTGCCGGGCCTGGCTGTAGTGGTCGGCGAACGTCTCGGAGCGGATGCGTTGCTTTGGGCCATCCTCCTGGACCGGGTAGGACTGGAAACCCTTCTCGGGCGACTCGCGCGGCCCAGGGTCGGCGGTCCACGAGTTCGGCTCGTAGTTGGCCCGACCCTTCGGATTGTGCATGGCCATGTGGCCGTCCTGCTGGAAGTGGGCGAACGGGCACTTGGGGGCGTTGATCGGGATGTGCGTGAAGTTCGGGCCGCCGAGCCGCTTGATCTGGGTGTCGAGGTACGAGAAGTTCCGCCCTTGCAGGAGCGGGTCGTTGCTGAAATCGACGCCCGGCACGATGTTCTGCGTGCAGAAGGCGACCTGCTCGGTCTCGGCGAAGAAGTTGTCGACGCGGCGGTCGAGGACCATCCGGCCGACGGGCTTCACCGGCACGAGTTCCTCGGGAATCAGCTTGGTGGCGTCGAGGACGTCGAAGTCGAACTTCTCGGCGAAGGCCTCGTCGAAAAGTTGCAGGCCCAACTCCCACTCGGGGAAGTCGCCGGCGCCGATGGCGTCCCACAGGTCGCGACGGTGGAAGTCGGGGTCGGCCCCGTTGATCTTGACCGCCTCGTTCCAGACGACCGATTGCAGGCCCTGCTTCGGCTTCCAGTGGAACTTGACGAAGGTCGACTTCCCGTCGGCGTTCACGAGCCGGAAGGTGTGGACGCCGAACCCCTCCATGAACCGGAACGACCGCGGGATCGCCCGGTCCGACATGACCCACATGATCATGTGCATGCTCTCGGGCGTAAGCGAGATGAAGTCCCAGAAGTTGTCGTGAGCGGACTGCGCCTGCGGGAACCCTCGGTCCGGCTCCGGCTTGACGGCGTGGATCACGTCGGGGAACTTGATCGCGTCCTGGATGAAGAAGACGGGGATGTTGTTGCCGACCAGGTCCCAGTTCCCCTGCTGAGTGTAGAACTTCACGGCGAAGCCCCGGACGTCGCGGGCGAGGTCGGCCGACCCCTTGCTGCCGGCGACGGTCGAGAAGCGGACGAACACGGGCGTCTTCTCGCCGGCCCGCTGGAACAGGTCGGCGCGTGTGACGTCGGCGAGCGACCCATAGTTCTCGAAGTAACCGTGGGCCCCGAAGCCTCGGGCGTGCACGACGCGCTCGGGGATGCGCTCGTGGTCGAAGTGGAAGATCTTCTCGCGGAGGTGGAAGTCCTCCAGCAGCGTCGGCCCGCGGGCGCCGACCTTGAGCGAGTTCTGGTCGTCGGCGACTGGGATGCCCTGCTGGGTGGTCAGCACGGGCCGGTCGCCGCCGGCCGTCTGGTGCGTCTCGCCGGCGGCGCCGGTCTTCACCGCGGCGTCGCCGTGGGTCGATGGCTTGAGGTGATGGTCGTCGTCGGTCTTCTTGGCGGCCATGGTTCTTCCCTGGTTTAGAGGTATCGAGGAAGGCGTGATTCCGAAATCAGGTTCATCGGTTGTTATTGGCAAACGACGTACCAACGACCATTTCGGCCGACAGCGATTCACGGTCCCAACCTGGCACCTCGATCTGGCATGACCCGCGTCTCCCAGACGGCCTTGGCATTCACTCATCCGGCGGCGGAGGCTTGGTGAGGATCGTTTCGCAATCGTAAGGCAATCGGCGCCGTCGGCTCGGAAGAGACCGCCGCGAGCGAATTGCGTCGCGAATGGACGGGTTTCGCCGTATTGACTATCGGAGTGGAGGAATGCCATAGTCCGTGTCCCGGGCGGCGTCGATGCGCCGTCGGCCGTGAGCGTTCCGCCCTTTTTCGATTCGTCGCGGGCTCGTGGAGAGACGGCCGGAGCCCTCGCATCCCCTGTTACGGAGACGTCGCCTTGTCCGACAAGCTTGGCCCAGACCCCGAGAAGATCCTCCGCTACTCGTTCGCCTACGCGCCTCCGCTGATGATCGAGGCGGCGGTGCGGCTGAACGTCTTCGACGCCCTGGCCGACGGGCCTCGAAACCTCGACGACCTCGCCAAGACCGTCGGCGCCGATCGTCGAGGCCTGCGGATCTTGCTGAACGGGCTGGCTGGGCTCGAACTGGTCACCAAGCCGGCCGCCGACTCCTACGGCCTGACGCCCGAGGCCGACGCCTTCCTCGTGAGTTCGCGGCCCGCATTCCTGGGCGGGTTCTTCCGCCATACCAGCACCCAGCTGATGCCCAAGTGGCTGCGGCTGACCGACGTGGTGCGCGACGGCCGGACGCCCGAGGAGGTGAACCTGGAGTCCGACGGGGCGGCGTTCTTCGAACAGTTCGTCGAGGACATCTTCCCGTTGTCCCGCCCCGCCGCGATGGCGTTCGCGGACCGTGAGGGCCTGGCGGCGGCCGGCGGCCCGATCTCGGTCCTCGACGTCGGGGCCGGCTCCGGGGTGTGGAGCGTCTCCCTGGCCGAGAAATCCCCGCGCGTGCGGGCGACGGCCGTCGACTGGCCGGCCGTGCTGAAGGTCACCCGCCGGATCGCCGAGCGGCATGGCGTGGCCGACCGTTTCACGTTCTCGCCCGGCGACTTCTCGGTCGCCGACTTCGGGACGGGTCACCAGTACGCGACCATCGGACACATCCTCCACAGCGAGGGCCCGACCCGCAGCCAGGCGCTGCTCAAGAAGGTCTTCGACGCCCTTGCACCCGGCGGCAAGGTGGTAATCACCGAGTGGCTCGTCGACGAAGGCCGGACCGGCCCGCTCCCCTCGCTGATCTTCGCCGTGAACATGCTGGTCAATACGACCGAGGGCGACACCTTCAGCTTCCCCGAGATCGCCGGGTGGCTCGCCGCCGCCGGCTTCGTCGACGCGAAGCTGATCGATGACCTCCGATGCCCGTCGCCGATCATCGTCGCGACGAAGCCGTAACGACGTCGAGCGACCACCGGCGCCGCGGCCGAGATCCTCTTCTCTCCAAACATCGACGAGGACGCCAAGGAGCCGGCGACGGTCGTCATCCCGAGACGCCTGGAACGGTTTCCTTGGCTGAGCCTTCGGCGAAGGCGAAGCAGCCAGACCGCGCGCTCCAACGGCAAGAGATCCAGGCGTTTCGGCGTTCAGCCCGATGTTGGGACCGGGGTCTCCGGATTTGTCGCTAAAGAAGCAAGTGGAGAGCCGCCGCGCCCTCCCTACCGATCCGATGCTCAGGGTGTCGACAACGCCCTCCGGCCGCGATAGCCTTTGGGAGGATCGGATCTGGAGGCTCGGCATGGACTACCTTGATCCTGGGGAGAGGAGACGAAGATGGTGAGAGCAATCCGCTCTGCTACGGCGTCGCTGGCTTGTGCGCTCGCGCTGGGTGCCGGGACCGCCCTGGCCGGCGACCTGACCGAGAGCCTCAAGGCGGGCACGCCCGAGGTGAAGTCGGCCGGCGCGCTGGCGTTCGGGCCCGACGGCGTCCTGTTCGTGGCGGACCAGGCCGGTGGGGCGCTGTTCGCCCTCGACACCGGCGACCGTGGCCAGTCCCGGTCACAGACGCCTGCCCCGGTCAACGTCGAGGGGGTCGACGCCAAGATCGCCGGGATGCTCGGGACCACGCCGGATCAAATCTTGATCCGGGACCTGGCCGTCAACCCGTCCTCGGGAGAGGTTTATCTGTCCGTCGCGCGTGGCCGAGGCCCGGACGCCCCCGCGGCGATCGTCCGCGTGAACGCGAAGGGCGAGCCTCAGGAACTCCCGCTCAAGAACGTGAAGTTCGCGCGGGCCGAGCTCTCCGGCATCGCCTCGGGCCGTGGGCAGCAGGACGCGATCACGGACCTCGCCTACGTCGATGGTCGCGTTTTCATCGCGGGCCTGTCGAACGAGGAGTTCTCCTCAAGCCTCCGCGCCATCCCCTTCCCGTTCGCCGGGGCGAGTCAGCAGGGCGCGCACATCGAGATCTACCACGGCGCGCACGGCCGGTTCGAGACGACGTCGCCGGTCCGGACGTTCGTCCCCTACGAGATCAACGGCGATCCCTACATCCTCGCGGCCTACACCTGCACCCCGCTCGTCAAGTTCCCCGTCTCCGATCTGCGGCCCGGCGCCCGGGTCAAGGGGACGACCATCGCCGAGCTGGGCAACCGCAACAAGCCCTTGGATATGATCGTCTACCAGAAGGACGGGCGCGACTACTTCCTGCTGGCCAACAGCAGCCGAGGCGTCATGAAGATCTCCACCGACCGCGCTGGCACACAGGAGGGGATCGTCAAGCGCGTCAGCGACAAGGCCGGGCTCTCGTATGAGACCATCGACGCCCTGAAGGGGGTCGAGCAACTCGACAAGCTCGGCCGCGAGAGCGCCGTCGTCCTCACCCGAGGCGAGGGGGGCCGCCTCGATCTCAAGACGGTGTCGCTGCCGTAACTCGTCCCTGGCCCTGGGTATTCCTGATTGAAACGATGAACCTAGCCAGAACCTTCTTGTTGTGGACCGTGCCGACGGCGCTGGCCTTGGCCGCGCCGCCGGCGTTCGAGGTTGGGCCGTCGGTGGCGCTCCGCCGGCAGGGGGACCAGGCCACCGTCGACGTCAAGGGCCTGGACCCGGCGGACCTTTCCCGCCTCGCGGCGGTTGACTGGGACGGCCGCCGCTGGGCGAAGCTCTTCGCGGTCTCCGTCGAGGGCCAGGGGCCCGGCCAGCCGCCGGTCCTCGGCTCGTACCGGGTCGAGGCCGGCGTATTGCGGTTCGAGCCCCGCTTCCCGTTCGTCCCCGGCCTGCGGTACCGCGCCGTGTTCCAGCCCGACCTGCTGCCAGGCCACGAGGGGACTGGGCCCGCGGCCGAGCCCGTCGCGGTCGAGTTCGCGCTGCCGAAACCCGTATCCGTCGTCCCGACGGTCGTCCGGCAGGTCTACCCGAGCCGATCGACGCTGCCCGAGAACCAACTCAAGTTCTACCTCCACTTCAACGCCCCGATGAGCCAGGGAGACGTCTACGACTTCATCCACCTCCTTGACGCCGACGGCAAGGAGATCGACGGGGCGTTCCTGAAGCTCGACCAGGAACTCTGGGACCGTGACGGGCTCCGGCTGACCCTGCTCATCGATCCCGGCCGCATCAAGCGCGACGTTGGGCCCCGCGAGGGGTTCGGGCCCGTGCTGGAGGCGGGCAAGACCTACACGCTCCTGATCGACGCCCGATGGCCCGACGCCGAAGGCCGACCGCTCAAGGGGCCGTACCGCAAGACCTTCCGCACGACCAGCGCCGACGCCACCTGCCCCGACATCAAGACGTGGCGAGTCCGCCCGCCCGTCGCCGGCTCCGTCGCGCCTCTGATCGTCGAGGCGCCCGAGCCGCTCGACCACGCCCTCTTCAGCCGCCTCGTCCGCGTGCAGGGCCCTGACGGCCGCGACGTGCCCGGCCGTGTGAACGTCGCCGACGAGGAGACCCGCTGGTCCTTTACTCCCGACCGCCCCTGGCAAGGCGGCACTTATCAGCTCGCCGTCGACACGACCCTCGAAGACCTCGCCGGCAACAACCTCCGGCACCCCTTCGAACTCGACGTGTTCGAGCCCGTCGGCCGTCGCATCGAGGCCCGCGTCGTCAACCGCCCGTTCGAGGTCCGGCCGGCGGGGTCTTGACCCGGCCCCGGCCCTCTTCGGGAGTCGGCTTCGCTTCCGGCTTGTCCCTCGTGATAAGGAGGGCCTGAAGCGCCCATCCGGTGGTCGAAAGGCGCTGGGCGTAGCTCTCGCCGTCGGGCGGCCGGGTCGTCTCAGGCCAACTCCCGTCGGGGCGCTGGACGGCGATGAGGTAGGCGCGGCCGCGGCGGATCATCTTCGAGCGATCCGGGAAGTCGTCACAGCGGGCGAGGGCGAGTAGGACGACGGCGGCGTCGAACGGCTCGGCCGGCGCGTTGACGAACGGGCCCCAGCCGCCGCGGGACGCTTCACTCTTGCGGATCTGGTCGAGGCAACGCCGGCGCTGGGCGACCGCCTCGGGGTCGTCGGCGTTCCCCAACCCTTGGAGTACGGCGGCCGCGTCGAGGACGCTCTCCGCCGAAACCCGTCGGAGCCAACGGTCGGCCCGGTCGATGGCGGCGGCGAACCGTTTTGGGTCGGCCGCGCGGAGGGATCGGCGGGCCATGACCGTCGCCAGGCACGGCCCGTACGTGGCCGGCGAGCCGACGTTCCCCTCGGCGTCCACCCGCCATGACCCGTCGCCGCTCTGATCGCCCGCGACCAGGTCGGCCGCCCGCACGAGCGCCTTCCGGTCCTTCGATCGTCCCGCGTCGACCGCATCGGCCAGCGCCGCCGCGAACTGGACCCGCGCGAGCGCCTTATCACTGAACGGGCCTTCGCCGCCGTTGCGCTCCCAACGCTCGGGGTGCTCCAGCCAGCGGGTCGTTTCGGCGAGGGCCGCGTCGGGGACCGGATCGCCGAGCTTGGCGGCCTGGTAAAGCGCGCGGGCGGCGTCGCCGTTGTTGTGGCAGGAGAAACACTTGTTCTCGACCGGCCAGCGCGGGACTTCGCGGGCGAGGTAGGCGAGCGCGCGGGACTCCGGCGCGGCCGTCCCTGAGACCTCCGCGGCGGACGGAATCGAGCAACCAAGAATCAACGTCATGAAATTCATCAATAACATCACGTGCATTCTTATCATTGCAACTCAATTATCGAGTCACAGCCCGAGAAACGTCCGCGCCAGGCTCCTGCGCCCCTCGCAACGCTGGTGGAACGTGTAGCGACTGGGTCGGACTCGGCGGCATGCGCCCTAATGTACGCACTGTCGAGAGGCCGGGGAAGAGCGGCCACCTCGCGCCGATCGGCATGGAGGAGTTGCTCGGGACGGAGCGAAGACGGTGGGATGCATAACCGCTTCAAGCTGGGGCGCAACCCGGTGTACAACGAGTTGCCGCCGGGGGCGGGGACCGGGTAAGCTGGTACGATCCGAAAGGCCGCCCGACGCATCGCGCGGGGCGGCGGCCTCGTCCCCTTCCCCGTTCCTCGTCGACCGAGGTTTGCCATGTCCGACGACCCCTATCTGCGCCTCGAAGGCGTCGGCCGCTGCCGGCTGATTTCACGGATCGGCGAAGGGGGCATGGGAGTCGTCTACAAGGGCTTCCACAACGACCTCGACATTCCGGTGGCGGTCAAGTTCCTCAACCCGAGCCACTCGGCCCAGGCGCACGGGGCCGAGCGATTCCTCCGCGAGGCGAGGCTGGCCGCCCGGCTCAACCACCCGGGGATCGTCCGCGTCTTCGACTGCGGCGAGAAGGACGGCCACCTGTTCATCGTCATGGAGTTCATCGACGGCCAGAGCCTGGAAGACCACATCCACGAGCGCCAGGCGGTCGGCGTCGACCGCTCGTTGCAGATCGCCGAGGAGGTCGCCCGGGCGCTCGGCGAGGCGCTCAGCCAGGTCGGCGTGATCCACCGCGACGTCAAGCCGGCGAACATCCTTCTGACGTCGAGCGGCCAGGTGAAGCTCGCCGACCTCGGGCTGGCGAAAACCCTCGTCGCGGCCGGCGAGACTGTCGACTATTCTTCCGGTCGGACCGAAGGAGGCGCGGCCCTCGGGACCCCGAGCTACATGCCCCCCGAGCAGTTCATCGACGCTGCTCAAGTCGACCACCGGGCCGACATCTACTCGCTGGGCGCGACCCTCTACCACATGCTGGCGGGGACCGTGCCGTTCAAGGCGGATTCCGTCTTCGGCCTGATGCGGAAGATCGAGCGCGACGATCCCCCTCCGCTGCCGGCGCACGTCCCTCTGGCGGTCGAGCGGATCGTATCGCGGATGATGGCCAAGTCGCCCGACGACCGGTACGCGACCTACGCCGAGCTGATCGAAGACCTCCGCGCCGCGCAGCGGTCGAGCGAGCCGGCGGCGGGCGCGTCGATGCGGTCGGGCTCGAAGTTCTCGGGCTCGGTGATCATCCCCGCCGCGAAGACGGCCGGGCGCACGATCCCCTCGGCCTCGCCGAGCGAGAACCGGGTGCTCCTGGTGGTCGACGTGCAGAACGACTTCTGCCCCGGCGGCGCGCTGGCGGTCCCCGGCGGCGACGAGCTGCCGACGATCATCAACAAGCTCTCGCGGCGGTTCGCGCATGTGATCTTGACCCAGGACTGGCACCCCGAGGACCACCTGTCGTTCGCCTCGTCGCACCCCGGCGCGAAGCCGTTCACGAGCGTCGAGCTTTCGTACGGCCCGCAGATCCTCTGGCCCGACCACTGCGTCCAGAACGAGGAGGGCGCCGAGTTCCACCCGAAGCTCAAGGTCGAGCACTGCGAGATGATCATCCGCAAGGGGTATCACCGCGACATCGACTCGTACTCGGCCTTCTTCGAGAACGACCGGACGACACCGACGGGCCTGGCCGGCTACCTCCGCGAGCGCGGGCTCAACCGCCTGTTCCTCACCGGCCTGGCCACCGACTTCTGCGTCGCCTACTCGGCCCTCGACGCCCGCCGCCTCGGCTTCGAAGTCACCGTCATCGAATCCGCCTGCCGCGGCATCGACCTCGACGGCTCCCTCGAAGCGAGCTGGCTCCAGATGGAAGAAGCCGGCGTCATCCGGGCGTGAGGCGGCTGAAGCGGGCCATAAGACTGATCCATTACGACTGGCTGATGGATGAAACGGGTTCGACTCGTCAGCCCCCGTGCTGCAAGCCTCGGTCCGCGTCCACGGGTCGAGCGAACCCGTGGCCCCCGGTGTCAGTCCAAGAGCGAGATGTCCGAATCTTGGAACCCTCCTATGAAGGGTGTCTCGCCTTTCACGCCTCGCTTCTCGTGTAAGGCTTTGACCATCTGTTCAACGTCCTCCCTCGCTCGCTCGGCGTTCCCTCCTGTGACAAACTTCTCCCACTCGGGCTTAGCGAATTCCCATAGATGCTTTTCGTGGTCATCAAGTGAGACGACCTGCGTTTCCGTTATCGGATCCGACTTCCCGTGTGCGATATCGTTTCTGAACTCGAAGAGCTTCTTCATGATACTCCAGGGCCGCCGTCCATAGTCGACGGGGCATCCCAACTGCTCGGCGATCACTTCCAACTTTTTCTTCGGGCTCAATCGCTCCAACGCATTCCAATTCTGCTCTGAGAAGGATTTGGGGCCGATGTCATTCAAGTAGGCCTCGAACGTGAAGGCTGAAAATACAAGGCTGCCCATGAATTGATAATGCGATCCCTCCTCACGATCCTTCCCGTTCTTGAGTAGCGACCAAGATGCATGCCACAGTTCCGCATACGTGATCACTGTCCTGGTCTTGCGTATTGAGACCTTTTTCTCTTTCCCCACAAGAAGTCTCCAGCTCGGCGAAGTAATCGCAGCATTTCGTCGAGGTGATGGGCCAAGGCGGGTGCCACCGATTCGAGTGGCCTCGTGGCACCTAGTGGACTCTATGAATTGGTGGCCCCGACTGGCACAACAATCGCACCAATCTTGGATTTTACAGCGCGTTTCAAAATCACCTCCGCACTCAATTGTCGAGGCTCCAACAGTTCCGGCTGGCTGATCGGACCAAGGGCTTCAATGACATCGACGACAGAGAATTTTCTTCGGTCGACTAAGTATTTTGCGACCTGACGGTCTGCCGGCGACGGCAATGCAACCTCTTTGGGTAAAAAAGCATCCGCAGAGATAAACTGCTGAACAATCCCCCAGCCCCGATAAAATATCTCCATAAACGAAGCGTCGTGCGGGAGAGGACAAATTACTAGATTTCGCCTATCATCCTTCCGAACTGCATCGCTTGCTCCCTGCCTAGACGGAACTATACCCACACGAAGGCCTTTCGCGGCCTCAAGATCTTTTTCGTTGATTTTCACAGTCGTACCGACCCACCTATCAGAATCTGTGCATCCCATGAATAAGTCGGCCTTCCACAATCCACTGATGCTGTGTGGAAGTGCTAATCTGGCATTCGGTCGCCGAAACGCAGCGGCGACCGAATTAATATGTTGTTTTAATTTGATTGGCTGCCCCCGCGTTCCTACAAGCAATCTTGAGTCATCTGTGAGCTTTTGATCTGCTGTATCGATTAACTGCACCGCACCAGTCTTCTCGGCCCCAAACAAAATGGACGCCCTTTTTGACCCAGGAACCTTACATAGCTTTAATGAGTCATCTATTCGTTCCAAAATCTGATTGTCGTTATTTGTAATTCCAGCATGAACAGCCCATTCAAAGCAGATGCCACAATCTCCATCACCTTGGCGGTAGAGACGAGGCAGCATCATCAGTTTCACTTCGCTATAACCACCTGCTTCTTCCACCACTTCCTTTCTCAAGGCATACAGAGTTCCTTCAAGGATTGGCCGGACGACGGCAGTGAGCGCCGCCACCTCGTCTGCGATCCTATTCCGCTGGATCTCCTCACGAATCTCCATTACGCCCCCTTCAGAACCTGTCAGTAATTTGTTATGCGATTTATTTCGAGATCATTGGCAACTCATTCAAGCATATCACCTGAATCATGCGGACCAAACGAACCGCTTAGAATAGCGGCTTTGAAAAAGAAAACTAGTCCAGAAATCAGATGGCACAGTGGATCTCGTCGGTCCACTTGGCCCGACGGCGAGTGGCACGGGTTCGGCTCATCCGACCCCGTGGTGCAAGCCTCGGCGATCGGTCAACCGGCCCAGTCGACGACCAGCGGGGCGAGCATCGCTTGCGGCGAGGTGACGGCGCCGACCTGGACCGGCGTCGGGACGACGTGGATCCAGAATTTCAGGATCTTCGGACGATCGGGAGTCGCCGGGAGGGTGAAGCGTCGCTCGAGCTCGACCCGTCCGCCGGCTTCGATCGTGAAGCGGTCCGGGCCGCTCCGGGCGAAGTCGGCCACGGCGATCGCCGAACATCGGGTTGAATCCATGACATGGACCCAGCCTTCGGCCGCCCGGTCGGTGGGCGTCGCCACGGCGAATGGCTTGAGCCCCGACGCTCCCCCCTGCTCCATGAGCCACCGAGGGCCGGACTCTCCGAGCTTTGGAGCGGGACGGCTCTCGAAGGAGAGGACTTCTCCGCTCCGGAGATGGCTATAGACCGTCGAGCCCGCGCCACAATCGACGAGTGCGGGTTCCCCTTGAATCAAGAGGCTCAGGTCGAAGCCCATTGATCCGACGCGGTCGTCTGGGTCGTCGATCGTCCAGGTCGTCTCGATCCAGCTTTTCGAATTGACGAAGGAGAGGTCGACGATGGTCCGGAGCGGTTTGCCCCCCGGCATGGCGACCGTTCCGGTGAATCGCAGACCCACGGAAATCGGTCCTTGCCACCGCCAGACGGCGGAGCCGTCGCCGCCCTGCCGGGGGAGTTTCAGCGTCGTTCGTTTGCGGCTTTCGCGATCGGTCAGAAACAGCCCCCGCGAGTGAGGGGTGAAGTATTCCAGGTCCTTGGTCCGGATCGACGAGATCAGGCCCGACAGATCCTCGGGGATGGAAGAGGTCAGGTAGGGGTCGTTCCGGATCTGAAACAATCCCGCGTCGTGTTGTGAGCTGAGTCCCCCCCTGGGTTCAGCGCCGGGCGTCGCCGACGGGCCGAATTCCACCGTGTAGTCGGTGGTTTCGAGCGGCCCGGGGCTCGCGTTGAAGGCGAGGATCACTTCCCGCTGATCCGGTTCGAGCAAGCGAAACTGCGCGGGGACCACCTTCCCCTGGTGGAGCAGGCGATAGTGGGTCCCCTGCTCTCGGGTGTGGTTGGGGAGCACGGCGTGGACCGGGTAGCCGAACCGCCGCAGGCCCGCGGTTTCCTTCAGATGAAACGGAAGCGTCAGGCGGTCCGGGACGTTCGCGCCGGCGTCGGCGATTCGCGAGCTGCCTGCGACCGCCGCCGAACCGAGACAGTGGCCGAGAAATCGCCTGCGGTCGAGCATCATCCTTCGGCTCCGATAAATCGCGATTCGGGTCGGAAATCGGCTTGAGCCGATGAACGCGCCCGGCCGGCGGGCACCTCGTATTCCGCCGGTAGGGTCGGGCGGGAAGATTCTCGAAGACCAGCGCAATGCCGAGCGACCCTGGCCCGCCCCCGCCTGCGGCGACGGAAACGAGACGACCGCCCACTCGCGTATTGATCCGCAAACCCTTCAAGAGAGAGAACTTAAGCAACCCTTGCCCCGGCGTCGCGCGGCAGCCCGCTCCACAAATACAGCCGAGTCTAACAGGAACCGAGGCTTTCGCGAAACATCGGATTTGAATTCTAAAAAAAAACCAAGCACCCTGTTGAATTTAAGATCTTTGCGATCTAAAACTATGCGAACTTCACAGAACGAGTGGGCCAATATCGAAGTCGCTCGAAGCCGATTCTCTGGTCTCGAAGTCGAGAACCTAGGCCTACGAACCGGGATCGCCCAACCGCAGCAGCGCGTCCACAACCTGACATGAACTATCGGCGGTTTCGATGGATCGAGCCGTTCGACGAGAACGAATTCGTTGCTGCGATGCGTCCGGAGGATTCGGGCGCGGCGCGCAGTGCTCTCCGGAGAGGGAGGAGTCTCGATGTTCCTGAGAAGTCGAACGGATCTGCAAACTGCAAGGTCGAGCAAGATGATCGCGTCAAGCCGTGCGCGTCAGCGTCGAAGGCGTGCTGTCACGCTTCGGGTCGACGGACTCGAGCAGCGTCTGGTTCTCTCGGTTTCGGTGACCGCCGTCACGTCGTCGGCGGCGGTCACCAAGCTCCAGACGCTCTCGCTGCCGGGGGGGGACGCGAATCGCGTTTCGACGGACCTCCTCCAGGGGTACGCCCAGGCGGTGGGGACGTCGACGAACGCGAAGGCTCAGAACACCGCCTCGACGAACGTCATGCCCCTCATGACGGACGCGCAGGGGCGGGTGGGAGTAGCGATCACCACCGCGACCGCAACCACTCTGGCGCCGATCCTGACGTCGTTGGGCGTCAACGTGATCTCGGTGCTGCCGCTCTATAATAGGCTTGAGGCCTACATTCCGTGGTCGAAGCTGCCGACGATCTCGAACCTGGGGAGCAAGGGCGTGATGGGGATCATCGGCATCCCCAAGCCGATGACGAGCGCGGGTTTGGTGACGAGCGAAGGCGTGAACGTGATGGAGGCCGACCGCGTGCAGGCGTCCACTCCCGGCTACACCGGCGCCGGCGTCAAGGTGGGCGTGCTCAGCGACAGTTACAACTCCCTGGGGGGCGCGGCCGCGGACGTCGCCTCCGGAGACCTGCCCGCGTCGGGGGTGCAGGTGTTGCAAGATTCGTCCGGCGAGGACGAAGGCCGGGCCATGCTCCAGATCGTCCACGACGTCGCACCGGGGGCCAGTCTGGCCTTTGCGACGGCCAACGGCGGCGAGGGTAATTTCGCGGCCAACATCCGAAACCTGGCGAACGCCGGGGCCAAAGTCATCACGGACGACGTCTTCTATTTCGACGAGCCGTTCTTCCAGCCCAGCATCATCGCGCAGGCCGTGAACGACGTGGTGGCCAACAAGGGGGTCTCCTACTTCTCCTCGGCCGGCAATCTCGACACTCAGGGGTACGATACGGCGAGCCCGCAATCCTATGGCTCCAGCCCGCTCCATTTCACCACGGACGCGAGCTTCGGCGGATCGTGGTTCGATTTCAACCCGGGCGCCGGGACGAACGACCGGATGACGCTTACGCTTGCGGCCGGCCAGGCGCTGACGCTGGGCTTCCAGTGGGACCAGCCGTTCTACACCACGAACGGCGTCACCTCCGACCTGGACATCTACCTGGTCCAGCACAACAGCACCACCATCGTGGCTGGCAGCAACAGCAACAACCTCCTCAACCAGACGCCCCTGGAGATCTTCGGTTATCAGAACACCACCGGCTCCACGCAGCAGTACGATCTCATGATCAACCTGTACGCCGGGGCGACGCCCGGGGAGCTGAAATTCGTCAACTACGGCGCCAATTCCTATGGAGACGTGAACTTCGGGACGTTCGCCACGAACAGCGCCACTGTCAACTCCCACGCGGCCGTCGCCAGCGCCATGGGGGTCGGCGCGGTGCCGTTCTACGACCAGCGCACCCCCGAAAGCTTCACCTCGTTCGGTCCCGTCACGTTCCTTTTCGACGCCGCCGGCAATCGTCTCACCACGCCCGAGACGGTCGCCAAGCCCGACTTCTCGGCGCCGGACGGCGTCAGCACCACGTTCTTCGGCGGCAGCTTCATCAATGGCTACCCCAACTTCTTCGGCACGTCGGCGGCGGCGCCCCACGCTGCGGGCGCCGCGGCGTTGATCCTTCAGGCCAAACCCAGCTACACGCCCGCACAGGTCTACAGCCTTCTCAAGTCGACCGCCGACCCGAACATCGGCGCCGGCAACCCCAACCAGGTCGGCTCGGGCCTGATCGACGTCTACAAGGCCATCTTCGGGGGCCCGGTCCCCGTATACGCCAGCACGACCGACAATTTCGAGAGCGGCGCGCTGGGCACCCAGTGGCAGGTCTACACCGGCTCCGCGGGCCGGGTCCAGGTCACCTCCGACGGCGGGCCCGCCAGCGGCGCGTACCAGCTCGTCCTGAGTGGAAACCTTGACGGCTACGTCTTCCCCCACCTTGACGAGGCGGTCATGCACGTCAATCTGGCGGGGCGGACCGGCGCGAACCTGACGTTCGACCAGAAGTACGTGAACAACTTCGGCTCGCCGCCCACGGCGATGCCCTCGACGTTCACGGGTCACAACAACTCCTCGGGGGTGGCTTTCAGCGTCGACGGCACGCACTGGTATCGGATCACGAACCTGGGAAGCTCCTCCTCGACTCCGTATTCCACGCTCTCGTTCAACCTGAGCGCGATCGCCGCCTCGTACGGCGTCACGCTCGGCGCCGACACGCAGATCAAGTTCCAGGATTACAACGCGGACACGGGCTTCGCGCCGGATCTCGGGCTCGCCCTCGACAACGTGGTGGTCTCCGCCCACTCGGTCCTGACTCAAGACGCGATCGACATCGGCACGGCCCAGCGATCGGCGGTGCGTTCGCTGACCCTCAAGTTCCAGGGCCAGGTCACGACGCTTCCGACGTCGGCGTTCGGCCTCAAACGCACGGAGGACGGCCAGACCTTCCCGGTGGTCGTCGGCGCTCCGGTTTACTCCGGCGGGGTGACGACGGTCGTGCTGACCTTCGGCGGCGCCAACCTCAACGGCTCCTCGCTCCCCGACGGCCGTTACGTTCTGACCGTCGCCGGCAGTCAGATCCTCGACAATCTCGGCAATCCGGTCGATGCGGCGAACAACGGCGTCGCCGGCAGCGCGGGGACCATCTCGTTCTTCCGGTTCTTCGGTGATTCCAACGGCGACGGCGTCGTCGACGCCACCGACTATCTGGCGTTCCGAGCCGCGTACAACAGCCACACGGTAACAGCCGCGAACTCGTACTTCGACTACGACGGCGACGGCACGTTCTCGGCTCTGGACCTCAATATGTTCACGGTGAACTTCACCAAGCGGAAGCTGACCTGACCGAGGGCCGTCGCTTGACTGAGCGGCCGTCTCGATTCGCTTCGAGACGGCCGCCAGGCCGATCGCATCGACGAACGTCCGTCCCCCCTGGCAATCCCCAACCACTCGTCTGTTAGTGAGCACCCAAGATGAACCGAATTCAAATCGCCTTTCTTATCGTTACACTGCCCCTGGTTCTTGCACAATCCGCCTCGGCGGCTCTGATTCTCTCGCTCGACAAGAGTTATTACACCATCGATGGCGTCGGCAATACGACGGCGGTCCAGGTCTTCCTCTCTCAGACGCCGGACGGGCCTCAAGTCGGTGCGGGCAATGAACTGCTGTCCGCGGGCATCGAGCTGACGTTCGCAACCACAGGCGCGGCGACGGTCGGCGTGGCGACCGACGTCACCCCCGCCCCCGTGTGGGACGCCAGTTCCGTGAACATCTCCACGAACGGCTCGAACACGTTGGTCGACCTCGGATTGGTCTCCCTGCTGGGGATCAGCGACCTGTCCAGTCCCTTGCTTCTGGGAACCTTTGTTTTTACGGGCCAGTCGCTCGGCGGCACGGACGTCAGCGTGGCCACGCTGGAGCCTGGGTCAAGCTTTATCACGGCGCAAGGCGACGTCCTGGATCCCACTAGCGCGGCCGACGCCGTGGTCACGGTCGTGTCGGCGACCATCCCCGAGCCTAGCGCCCTGGTCATGGCTTCGCTCGGCGGCCTGATCTCGGCTGGCGGTTGCGGATGGTATCGTCGTATGCGTTCGGGCCGCGGCGCGCGGTGAATCCATCGGCCGTGCAAGCCGGCGGGGCGCCGGAGAGCTTCAAGTCCCATAAACGAATCAAGCCCCGCCGTCTGCCGCCGCGCCGGGTCCGGCGGCTGAACTCCCGTCCGCAACAAGCGGGTGGAAGACGTCGGTGCGGATCTTGGTAGGATCGCAGTTCCATTCGTCGTTCCAGTGACCAGTAGATCTCCCAGTTGGGACCTGCCAACGCGTACCCCTTGCTCCCGCACCATCGGCGAATCGCCTCGTGCGCCCGGTGGAGCTGGCCGTACGGCCCGTAATGGGTCGTTGTGGCCACGGGACCGGCTGGGGTGGCCGAGCCGACGACTTCGCCATGCCCGGCGAATGGAGCGGCGAGTTCCACACCGACTTCAAGGTTGATCTGATCGTCCCAGTAAACCGCGACATGCCGCCCTGCCCCTGTGACCTGTTGGGGGCGGACGACGTTCCAGACTGTGCCGCAGGCGTCTGGAACGATCCGGGGCAGTTCGCGAGTGCTCGCCTGACGGCGCACAACGGCCAGCGCGCGACTGCCAAGTTGTTCGAGTCGGACGTCGTACTCCATCGAGCCGTCCATCCCTCGCATGTCGCGGAAGTTGGCCGCCGTCTTGAGCGCCCGCTCCATCGGCGACAGCTTCGCCCACCCGAGCCGAGGCGTAACGCGACAAGATTTCGCAGCCAAGCTCGGTTTCGGATGGTGCGGAGCGTCGGACTTTGAGAGAGTTTTAAGGATGCGCCTTGGGACGACATCGCGTCGGCCTAGGACCTCCCCGCATCAATATTTGAAAAGCGGCCGGCGATGCGCCCTGGAAGGCGATCGGTGGCGGAGCGTCGAATGGGTGAGCCATTCCGGCGGGGGAGGACGATTATGAGTCCCGTTGAAGGAGCGTCTTCCGAGACCGCGACCGAGACGGCGGCGGTCTCGCCGCCCACGGAGGCGCCGCTCCCGCCGATTCACAAACCGTCGCGGCGACGGATCGCGCAGGGCGTCGCGGGGCTCGCGGCGCTGGTCGCGGTCGGATGGTGGCTGACGCCGATCGTTTGGAGGATGCTGAACACGGCGTCCACCGACGATGCCTACGTCAACGGCCACGTTACTTTCGTCGCGCCTCGCGTTCCGGGCCAGGTCGCGCGGGTGCTGGTGGACGACAACATGCGGGTCTCGAAGGGGGACCTGCTCGTGGAACTCGACCGCGAGCCGTACCAGGTGCTGCTCGACATCAAGAAGGCGGCGGTGGCCAACGCCGAGGCCGACGTGAGGGCCGCCGAGGCGCAGGTGCGGGCCACGTTGGGCGTGCTCCGCGGGCAGCGTTGGAAGCTCCAGACGGCGATGGAGCACGTCGACAACGACGTGGCGCTGCTCCGAGCCCGGGTCGCGGCCCTCCGGAGCAAGGAGGCGACCCACGACCGCGCGAAGGCCGACCTCAGCCGCGCCCAGGGGCTCTTGAACCGCACGGCGATCTCCCGCGAGGAGTTCGACCAGCGCCGCGAGGCCGAGCGGGTCGCCGACGCCCTGGCCAACCAGGCCAGAGAGGAAGTCTCGGAGACCCGGGTCTCGCTCGGCCTCCCTCCCCTCCCCGAAAACGGGGACCTGGCGAGCGTCCCCGCCGACCTCAACCAGACCTTCTCGGGCGTCCGCGAGGCGCTCGCCCAGTTGGTGCAGAGCGTCGCGCAGGTCGGCCTTCCCCTGGTCTCCTCGACCCAGACGCCGAAAGGGGCGATCGAGGAGTTCATCGGCCGCGACAAGGAGGGGAACATCGATCGCCTGCTGGCGAAGATCGTCCCGGACTCCCCGCCCGTCCGACAGGCCCACGCCAAGCTGGCCCAGGCCCAGCGCGACGCCGCCGAGGCGGAGCTGAACCTCCGCTACTGCGAGGTCCGCGCCGAGATCGACGGCGTGGTCACCCGCAGGAACGTCAATCCCGGCAACAACGTACAGGCCGGTCAGGCGGTCCTCGCCGTCCGATCGCTCACCGAGATCTGGATCGACGCCAACTTCAAGGAGACTCAGCTCGCCGACCTGAGGATCGGCCAGCGGGCCGAGGTGGAGGTCGACATGTACGGGTCGGAGCGGTTGTTCCGGGGCCGAGTGACCGGCTTCACAATGGGGACCGGCCAGACCCTGGCCGTCCTGCCCGCGCAGAACGCTACGGGGAACTTCGTCAAGGTCGTCCAGCGGCTGCCGGTCCGCATCGAGCTGGAAGATTACGACCCCGACCAGAACCCTCTCTTCGCGGGGCTCTCGGCGACCCCCTACGTGTTCGTGAAGGAGCCGCCTCAAGGGCCGGACGCCGGCAAGAGGCTGCAGGACGTCCGACGGTCCGCCCCCACGCCTTCGAAGTGAGGGGAGGCCGCGATATGGACGAACCGGGACGCCCGACTCCGACGCTCCGCGCCGTGAACCCGTGGCTCATCGCCGTCGCGGTGACGGTGCCGACGTTCATGGAGGTGCTCGACACCTCGATCGCCAACGTCGCCCTCCGCTACATCGCCGGCGGGCTCTCGGCCGCTTCGAATGACAGCGAGTGGGTGATCACGAGCTACCTCGCGGCCAACGCGATCGTCCTGCCGCTCTCCGGCTGGCTTTCGACCTTCTTCGGACGCCGCCGCTACTTCCTGCTCTCGGTGGCCGGGTTCACGATCAGCTCGTTGCTCTGCGGCCTGGCCACGAACCTGGAATCGCTGATCCTCTTCCGGATCCTCCAGGGGCTGGCCGGCGGCGGCCTCCAGCCTTGCACGCAGGGAGTGCTGCTCGACTCGTTCCCGAAGGAGAAGCAAGGGGCGGCGATGACCGTCTTCGCGATCGCCACGCTGATCGCCCCGATCCTCGGTCCGACCCTCGGGGGCTGGATCACCGACAACTATACGTGGCGCTGGATCTTCTTCATCAACGTCCCCACCGGCCTCCTCGCGCTCGCGATGTGCGCCGCGGTGCTCGAAGATCCTCCCTACCTCAAGGCGCAGCGCGCCGAGTTCCTCCGCAAGCCGATCCGGTTCGACACCATCGGGCTGGGGCTCATCATCATCGGCCTCGCCAGCCTGGAGATCGTGCTCAGCAAGGGCCAGGAATGGGATTGGTTCGGCGACCCGTTCCACCGCGTCCACCTGCTCGTCGCGGGGGTCGTCGGCGGGCTGTCGCTGGCGGTCTGGTGGGAGCTACGGGTCGAATCGCCGGTGGTCGACTTCCGGCCGCTGGCCGACCGCAACTTCGCGGCGTGCGCCGTGATCATCTTCTGCGCCTACGGCGTCCTTTTCGGGTCGACCACGACCCTCCCCGGGATGCTCCAGACCCTGTTCGGCTACGACGCCGTCCACGCGGGGCTGGTGCTCTCGCCGGCGGGCTTCTTCTCGCTGATGATGCTGCCGGTCGTCGTCGGCCTGCTCAGCCGGGGGGTCGACGCGCGCGCCTTGATTTTGGTCGGCGCGCTGGTCATGGCGACGGGCTGCTACTGGATGTCGCAGCTCAACCTCTTCATCAGCCCTTGGCAGGTCGTCTGGCCCCGGGTCGTCCAGATCGTCGGACTGTCGATCTTGTTCACGCCGCTCAACGTGGCCGCCTACGCGTCGCTCGATCCTCGACTCCGGGGCGCGGCGGTGGGCCTGTTCGCCCTGCTCCGGAATGAAGGGGGGAGCGTCGGCACGTCGATCGCCAAGACCCTCCGCGACCGTCGCGAGCAGTTCCACGTCGAGCGCCTGGGCGAGTGGCTCGACCCGCTCAACCCCAACCTCGCCGACGCCTTCGGCGAGCTGCGAACCACGTTCTACGGCATGACAGGCGACCCGGCCGGGGCCACGGTGATGGCCTGGCAGCGCGTCTCCGACGTCCGCAATCGCGAGGCGCTCTCGCTGGCCTACTTCGACTGCTTCTGGGCGTTCGCCGTCCTCGCCCTGACGCTCGTCCCCCTGGTCTTCCTGATGAAGCGAGCCGTGGCCGAGAAAGGCGCGCACCTCGCCGCGGAATAGCGATCCCGCTGCAATCGCGGGGCGGAAGTCGCAATAGAATAAAGGCGGGCGTGGCGCACCTGGTCCTTGGCGCCCCGCCCACCTGGGGAGTGTGTCGATGTGTCTCGTGGAGGAAGGGTCGGGCCGGCCGGGCGACGCTGCGTTCCTCGGTCGGCTGTATTATGCCACGGGTCTTTTGAAACGCAAATCGACGCGGGCGGTTCGTCGGGGATTCGGTCGAGCGGCGGCGGGTGATTGATTCGCCGCCGTAGCAGCCCGTAAACTGCGGCGATGTCGGCAACGCCCACCCTGTCATTCAACGGTTGGAATGAAGCACCCGCCATGAAACGCGCCCTCTTCCCAAAAATCATCGCAACCCTCGCGTTCACCCTCGGCTTGGCTTCGTCGACTCGGGCCGCTGACGGCCCCTGGCCGGTCGAGAAGGCCGCGGCATGGGCCAAGGAGCATCCCTGGCTAGTCGGCTGCAACTACGCGCCGAGCACGGCGATCAACCAGCTTGAGATGTGGCAGGCCGACACCTTCGACCTCGCCACGATCGACCGCGAACTGGGCTGGGCCGAGTCGCTCGGGTTCAACAGCCTGCGGGTGTTCCTGCACCACATCCCCTGGGAGCAGGATTCGGACGGCTTCTTGAAGCGGATCGACCAGTTCCTGGAGGTCGCCGACCGCCACCACATCGGCGTGATGCTCGTGCTGTTCGACGGCGTCTGGGACCCCTACCCCCACGCCGGCAAGCAGCCCGCCCCGCGCCGGGGGCTGCACAACTCGGGGTGGGTCCAGAGCCCCGGCCGGGTGATCCTCGCCGCCCCCAGCCGCCACGACGAGCTGAAGGGCTACGTGACCGGCGTGGTCAGTCGATTCCGCAACGACCGCCGGGTCCACGCCTGGGACCTGTTCAACGAGCCCGACAACCCCAACAAGTCGAGCTACGGCCGCCTCGAACTCCCGAACAAGGCCGAGATGGCGCTTGCCCTCTTGCGCAAGGCGTTCGCCTGGGCGCGCGCGGCGAACCCCGATCAGCCCTTGACCGCCGGCGTCTGGTCGGGCGACCTCACCAAGGCCGACGCCTTGAGCCCGATCAACAAGTTCATGCTTGAGCAATCCGACGTGATCAGCTTCCACAACTACCACGAGCTCGACGCTTTGAAGCGCGACGTCGAGACCCTCAAGCGCTACCGCCGGCCGATCCTCTGCACCGAGTACATGGCGCGCCCCGCCGGCAGCCGATTCGACCCGCTGTTGGCCTACCTCAAGAGCGAAGGCGTCGGCGCCTACAACTGGGGCTTCGTCGACGGCAAGTCCCAGACCATTTATCCCTGGGACTCGTGGCAGAAGCGCTACCTCGCCGAGCCCCCCGTCTGGTTCCACGACGTCTTCCGGACCGACGGAACGCCCTACGACGCCAAGGAAGTCGATTACATCCGATCCGTCACGGGCGTCGGGAAGAAGGTTTGAGGAAGTCGAGCCGTCGTACGGCTCCCTCGATGATTGTTTTCGGTGCGGTGGAGGCGGAATCTACGACACCGGGCACGAGACGCTTTAAGAATCTATTCCCCATCGCTCCTCGGTGAGCGTGGGGATTATGTACTCTTTGTACGGTTAACGGAAATTGCCCTCCCTTACTCGCGCCGGCATTTCAGCTTCGTAAACGATGCCCCAGGCCGCGAGGAAGAGGTCGATTGGTGTAGAATGATTTGACTCTTTTTTTTGAGGGCGCGATTTCGGCCGAAGGGGGCTTCGGGTGGCGAAGAAGCGCGAAGTGCGGATGCCCGAAAACTGGAACGACCACGCGGGCTGGAATGCTTATTACGAGTCGAAGCTGAAACGCCCTAAGCGCGACCCGTGGGACCTTGAAACCGGCACGATCGGGGCCGAGCAGTTGCCCCAACTCGCCGAAGATCTCAAGTCGCGCGGGTGGAGGGCCGTCTGGGTTCCGGGGTGCGGGTTGTCACCGCTCGCCCGCCTCCTCGCCCACTTCGGGTTGCAGGCGGTCGCGACCGATGTGTCGCCGGTGGCGATCCAGTTCCAGCGTAGCAAGGCGGGCGAATTCGCCGATTTGATGGGGCGACTCGGCCCGGCCGATCCCGCCGGTTCTTTCGCTGCCGAACTGCACGACTTCCGCACCGAGTTCCGCCCGGAGGCGTTCGACCTCATTATCAACGTCAAGGCGTTCCAGGCGTTCCCGGTGGAGGACATGGTGCGGATCGCTGGCGTCCAAGCGGAGGCACTCCTCAAGGGCCGGTACGCCTATTTCGACACCATGAACGTTCAGGGGGAGCGACGGGATCAGTTGGAGCAGGCGTTGCAGGACGGCGGGTTCGTGGTGCCGCTGCTGGCGCTGAACCGGTGGCATCGGCAGGAGCTTCACAAGACAAATATCCCGCACATGTTTGTCTTGGGCCAGCCCATGATCCCCCGCACTGGTGAGTACGCCAGCGACGATCTGAAATGGGACCACGACATGGCTCGCCTACGGGAGATCAGCACCGAGTACCGGAGCTGTCTCCAGGCCCAACAGGAGGCGGAGCAAGAGCGGATCGGTCCGGACGCCAAGGTGGCACATGTGATCTATTCAACGGGGTGAGCGGCCGAACCAGGCGCTGCAATGCACGACAGCCGCCTGTTGGACTATGGGAGATCACAATTCGCCGTGGCGGCGGAGGAGGCCACATGAACCTGGCCTTCCCGAAGTTCCTGCTCGACGAGATACCCTGGAACTTCGACGACCACTCTGCCTTCCCGTCCCGAGGCGAGTTCGAGGCGGCAGTCTTCCGAAACTTGAGGGATGTACGTTGCGTTATCTGTATCCCTCGTTTTGTTGCCGGAGGTCGTTGAAATCGCTCCTTTTCTTTCCACTTAATCACTTGTTAGGTGGCTTCGATGGAATGGGTTTTCAAGATCGCCGGCATTCTTTCCTCTACCTGCGGTGTCGTCTTGATGCTCTTGTGGTTCCTCCTCATCTCGATAACCTGGCCGGACGGCCAGCGGCTTTCCGCTGGCGATTCCTCTATCATCGGTATGCCAGGTTTCGGCATCCTGCTCATCCTCGCGGGCCTCTATCTGGCGTGCAGCAAGCCGAAGCCCACAGGCTAACCTCGCGCTGCAGCGGTCTCCAGCCCAAGCAGCGATGTTCTCCCAATCCCTCGTAGAGTGGGCATCGCCCACCTTCGGGCGGCTCTGGCGCATCTTAAGAAGATGGTGGGCGGCGCCCGCCCTACGGATACAACTCATCGGCAAAGCGCCGGAGCTTCTCATGACCCGCGACATCCGGCCGTTGCAGTCGGACGACCTCGACGCCCTGAGTCGGTTCTTGACGTCGGGCTTCGGCGCGGCGGCGGACGCCGATTTCGCCGCGCCCGACGTGCTCCGCTGGAAGTACCTCGAATCGATGGGCGACAGCCAGGAGCCCGAGCCGCGCAGCTACGTCGCGCGCGATGAGTCCGGTGCGATCGTCGGCCATCTGGGAATCTGTCCGACGGCCTTCACGTCTTCGGCCATCGAAGCGCCCGGGGGCCGCGTGCCGGCCCTGCACATGATCGACTGGCTGGGCTCGCCGACCCGGCGGGGCGTCGGCGTCAGCCTGATGCGGAAGGTGAACGAGATCGCCTCGGTTCAGTTCGGGCTGGGAGGAAGCCGCGCGGGCCGCGACGTCGCCGAGCGCAGCGGGTACGAGCTTCTGCCGCCGATCTGGGTCTATCAGCGGATGCTCCGCCCCGCGCGGTGGGCGCGGCTGAGCGGCCTGGGCTCGCCTCGGCAGGCCGCCCGCATCGCCCGCGACCTCGCCAAGCACTACTTGAACCGGCCGGCACCGATCCGCAGCCAGCTCGAACTGGTTCCAGCCTCGACGTTCGGCGCCGAGGTCGCCGATATCGCGAGCCGGGCCGCCGCGCACGCGGTCTTGACCGAGCGCACGCCCGAGCGGCTGAACTACTTCCTCCGGTTCCCGCGCCAGGCGATGTCGGGCTTCGTCTTCCGCGACCCGAGCGGCCGGACGCGCGGGTTCGCGTTGCTGAATCTGCTGCCGCAGCCTCGGACGCAGATCGTCGTGGGCAAGGTGGTCGACTGCCTGCTCGACGACGCCGACCCCGACCTCCGACACACCGCCGCGCAGCTGCTCTCGCGCGAGCTGGCGCGCCAGGGCGCCGACGTCGCCGAAGCCTACACCGGCACCCCCTGGACGACCGAGGGTCTCCGCCGCGCCGGCTACGTCGCCCGACACCCTCTCGACTTCCACCTCCGCGATCCCAACCGCTTGATCCCCCGCGACCGGCCGTTCCAGTTCACGCCGATCGAAGGGGATTATGCGTACACGTGAGAATTTCTGTGCTCGATGCGCTCGTCACCTGCAAACGGCTTCGGAGCGGCCCATTGAATCACGACATGGGATCCCGAGTCAGAGAGTTCCTCGGCAGAGAGTGTTCTGTTGATCCGCAGCGACTGGACCTGGATACCGGCCTTGATGCTCTGGGCGTGGACGGCGCCGATGGCTGGGAGTTGATCGAATCGTTCGGCAAGGAACTCGAGGTCGATCTATCCGGCTTCGCCGCCGCCAAGCATTTCGGCCCGGAAGCCAGCGCCAACCTGTTCTTTCCCTTTTCCGCCCTCATTCGAGCGACCTTGGAGGGACTCGGGATTCTCCGAAAGCAGGAGCCGAACGAAGCGCGGGGATTGACTCCCATCACGGTTCGGGACTTGATCGAGGCTGCCGAGTCCAAGAAGTGGCGACTCTGAGAGTCCGACTCGTTCCATTCACACTTCGCCCCTCAGAGTCAATCGACGCCTCAAGGCAACCAACAGCGGCCACGGCTGAGGCGACGATCCATGGCCAGGGGTGGCCCCGCGCAGGGGCCGTCGCCATACTAAAGGGGCGAATCCCGACGTTCACGTTCACGAGCGACGAATCACCGAGGGAGCCGACACGATGAGAATGAGAACGACCCGCCGCGCGACGGCTGCCGTCTGCTTGACCGGAGCCCTTTTCTTCGGAGCGCCCGCCATGAGCCTCGCCCAACGACACGAACCGGCGCCGAACTACCAGAAGCCGGCCGTCGCCAAGGACGACGGCGAGAAGCGGATTCTCGAAGCCATCGTCGCGGCGCGGGAAGGCGAGCACTACGCCAACGTCTCCGAGGCCGACGGCCGGCTGATGCGGCAACTCGTTGAGGCGGTCGGGGCCAGGCGGGTCGTCGAGCTGGGGACGTCAACCGGCGAGTCGGGCCTGTGGTTCTCGCTCGCGTTGCGGAAGACCGGCGGCAAGCTTTACACCCACGACATCGACCCCGGCCGGCTGGCCGTCGCCCGCGCGAACTTCAAGAAGGCCGGCGTCGAAGACCTCATCGTCGTCGTCGAGGGAGACGCCCACGAGACTGCCGTCAAGAACACCGAGCCGATCGACGTCCTGTTCATCGACGCCGAGAAAGACGGCTACGACCGCTATCTCAAAGAACTGCTCCCGCTCGTCCGCCCCGGCGGCCTGATCCTCGCCCACAACATGCACTACCCGCCCCCCAACCCCCGCTACCTCGAAGCCGTCACCACCAACCCCGACCTCGACACCTCGTTCGTCCTCATGGACGGGCCGGGGCTGGGGATTACCATCAAAAAGCGCTGATATTCTTGATCCGGAGCGACCTTCCCTTGCCAGCGCGGCTGTTCCAGAGCATTCCCAACAAGCGCGACTTCCTGGCCCGATCTCTGGGCGCGACGGGCGGCCTCCGGCTGCTGGAGCGGCTCGCCGAGGCGCGGCGGACGCTCGTCGTCCTGACGTACCATCGGATCGCCCCGCGCGGGGTCGGGGCCGATCCGTACTACGATCCCGTGATCTCGGCGACGCCCGAAGGGTTCCGCGACCAGATGCGGATGGTCCGCGACCGATTCCAGATCGTCCGGCCCGAGGATCTGGCGGGGGGCGCGTCGGTCGCGAACGGCCGCAAGCCGCTCGCGATGGTGACGTTCGACGACGGCTACCGCGACAACCACGACGCCGCCCTGCCGATCCTTCAGGAGCTGGAAATCCCCGCGACGTTCTTCATCCCCACCGACTTCTTCGAACGCCCGAGGCTGCCATGGTGGGACCACGTCGCCTACTGCCTCAAGACGACGCCCGCTCCGCGCCTGGTCCTCAAGCGGACGGATGATGACGCCTCGCCGCTGACGATCGAACTCGGCCCCGACCCGACGCCCGACGCGCGGACCGAGGCGATCATGCGCGTGATCCGCGCGGTCCTGGCCGGCGAGGTTCCCGACCAGGCCGCGTTCCTGGCCCGGCTCGAAGCACAGGCCAAGGTCGCCGTCGATTCCCCCACCCTCGGCCGCGATCTGTTCATGACCTGGGAGCATCTGAAGCGGCTTGTAGCGCGGGGCCACACGATCGGCTCGCACGGCCACGGCCACGTCGCGCTGGCGACGCTCCCCGACACCCTTCAGCGCCGGGAATTCGCCCTCTCGCGGACGATCCTCGAAGCCGCCGTGGGCCGCCCGGTGAAGACCGTCGCCTACCCTTACGGCTGGCCCGGCGCGTTCACCCCTCGGACGATCGAACTCGCCGCCGACGCCGGTTACACGGTCGGCTTCACCGCCCTGGAAGGCGTCAACCACCTCGACGCCCCCGACTTCGCCCCCCTCGCCCTCCGCCGTCTCAACATCGGCGCCGGCGACACCCCCGCCCTCCTCCGCAGCCGCGCGGCGATTCACGCGGCGTTGGGGAAGTCGTGGCTGTGAGCGCGGTCAAGACCGCGCTTCCGCCATCTCCCCCGCCTGACGCCTCTTCAGTGACCGCCGGGCCTTCGAGTGCATCAGGTCGAGCAGGAATCCGACCCGGCGGTAACTCTCCATCTCGGTTTGCTCATCGACGGTGAGTCGGCCGTCCTGGTTCTTCGTCGCCAGCGCGTGCATTCGATCCAGGTCGCGCGGATCAAAGCGAAGCCTCAGCAGCGACTTCGCCGCCTCGGCCGATAGATCGTCGTCGTCTGGCTTGATGAGGCGGGACATGATGGCCGCGTCACTTCCAGGAAGGGATCTGGTTTCGGTGGCCATGACGTACACTCGCGCTACGGGTTTACGACGACTCGCGACACTCCGATTTTAGTCGATACCGAGGGGGCCGACAACCAAAGCCTCGACCCGAGACATTACCACGTTTCCAATCAATCGCCCCCCGACGTGACGTGCTCACGTCAGCGTCAGCAGCACGACTTCCGGGCGACAGAGGAGGCGGACGGGGGGGCCGGTGGTGCCGACGCCTCGGCTGACGAAGACGGGGCATGCGGGGCCCTGGACGAGGCCGCCGAGGTACTTGGCGCCGAACTTCGAGGAGGAGAACGGCGCGCCGAAGCCGGGGACGACCACCTGGCCGCCGTGGGTGTGGCCGCTGAGCATCAGGCTGATGCGCGGGTCGCGGACGCTCTCGGCGAAGTCGGGGTTGTGCGAGAGCAGGATCACCGCATCGTCCTCGTCGGCGTCGCCCAGGGCCGATGGGAGATCTTGATGATCGGTCCAGAGGTCGCCGACGCCGCAGATCCGCAAGCGGTCGGAGCCACGCCTTAGCCACGTCCCTCGGTTATCGACCTGTTCGACGCCCGCGCGGTCGAGCTGGGCCTTCGACTCGAACGTGCTTTCCCAGTGGTCGTGGTTGCCAAGCACTGAGAACCGCCCCAGGGGCGCTTCGAGCCGCCGCACCTCGCCACAGACCGGGGCGATGTAGCGGGGGTTGACGGAGACGTAGTCGCCCGCCAGGAGGATCAGGTCGGGCTTCAAGCTGTTGGTCAGGTCGACGACGTGGCGGATGTAGGCGAGCGGGACGAACGGGCCGTGGTGGAGGTCGGTGAGCAACGCCACCGTCAGCCCTCGGAAGCTCGGCGGCAGCTTGGGCAACGCGACGACCCGGCGCGAGAGCTGGCACATCCGCGCTTCCAGCATCGGATACGCCGTCCCGACGCCGAGCATTCCCAAAACCCCGAGTCCGACCCGCTTGAGCAGCTTCCGCCGATCGATTCGCTCGACCTCTTTCGACTCGTCGGTCATGCCCTTGCACCCCTTCGCGTGGTGGAAGAATCCCCCGGGCCGGACGTCACGTTCATTCTCCAGAAGACCGCCGGGACGGCAAGGCATGTTTGCAAGACGCGACGGATGAAGGCTCAACGTGAGTCTGATGGACGACGCACCGCTCACCTCGGGGATTTACGAAACCCGCGCTTCGGCCCGGCGAAGGGGTGGTTCCGTCGCGAGGGTCGAACTATCATCGAGTCACATCGTTTTGACGAGCCCTCCTGCGAGAACGCCATGAACCCTCCCTTACGCACGCTCTGCGCCGTGGTCGGCGCTTATCTGGTTTGCCTGGGCGCGGCGACGGCCCAGGCCGAGGAACCGAAGCCGTTCCGTCCGCCGTCGGTTCCGTTAATCGCCCACGATCCCTACTTCAGCGTCTGGTCGAACGCCGACCGCCTGACCGACGACGACACCCGGCACTGGACGCTCACGCCCCAGCCGCTCACGGGCCTGATCCGCATCGACGGCCAGACCCACCGGATCATGGGCGCCGAGCCGAAGGGGATTCCGGCGCTCAAGCAGACGTCGGTCGAGGTCCGGGCGACGCGGACGATCTACAAGTTCGAGTCCGATTCCGTCGGCGTCGAGCTGACGTTCCTCGGCCTGGCGGTCCCGTACAACCTTGAAATGCTCGCGAGCCCCGTCACATACGTGGTCTGGAAGGTCGAGAGCCGCGACGGCAAGCCGCACGAGGTTTCGGTGTTCCTGGGCGCGTCGGGCCGGCTGGCGGTCAACTCGGCCGATCAAGAGGTCGTCTGGTCGCGCGAGAGCTTCGGCGCGGTGAAGGCCCTCAAGCTTGGCACCAAGGATCAGCCGATCCTCGAACGCCGAGGCGACAACACCCGGATCGACTGGGGGTCGATCTACCTCGGCTCGGGCCAGGAGCGGACGATCCTCGCCGCCGGCGCCGACAAGGCGCTGGTCGACGCCTTCGCCAAGGACGGCGGCCTCCCCGCCCGCGACGACGACCGCAAGCCGCGACGCGCCGACGACCAGGCGTCGACGCTCGCCCTGGTCACCGCGCTGGGCCAGGTCCAACCCGGAACGCCCGTCACCACCTTCGCCATGCTCGCCTACGACGACCAATACGCCATTGACTACATGGACGAATGGCTGACGAGCTACTGGCGGGCGAAGGAGAAAGACACCCCGTTCGTCGCCCTCTTGCTGCGGCACCACCTGCGACGCGCGGCCTACGACGAATATTGCGCGTACTTCGACTCCCGGCTCAACCAAGTGCTCGAAGAGCTGGGCGGACCGCGTTACGCCAAGCTCGGGGCGCTCGCGCATCGGCAGTCGCTGGCGGGCGCGTCGCTGGCGGCCGACTCCAAGGGAATGCCGCTCTGGTTCTCGAAAGAGAACTCGTCCAACGGCTGCCTCGGCACCGTCGACGTGATCTACCCGCAGTTCCCCCACTTGCTCCTGTTCAGCCCGATCCTGGCGAAGGCGTCGCTCGTGCCGGTGCTCGACTACGCGGCGTCGCCGCGGTGGAAGTTCCCGTTCGCGCCCCACGACGTGGGGACGTACCCGGCGGCCACGGGTCAGGTTTACGGCGGCGGCGAGCGGACCGAGGTCGATCAGATGCCGGTCGAGGAAAGCGGCAACATGCTGATCATGATCGCCGCGCTCGCGATGACCGAGAAGAACGCCGACTTCGCGAGCAAGTACTGGCCGCAGCTCACCCAGTGGGCCAAGTATTGCGAGGAGCACGGCTTCGACCCCGCCAACCAGCTTTGCACCGACGACTTCTCCGGCCACCTGGCGCGGAACGCGAACCTGTCGATCAAGGCGATCATCGGCATGGCCTGCTACGGCAAGCTCGCGGCGATGCGCGGCGAGGACGACGTCGCCAAGCACTACGACGAGCTGACCAAGGGCCTCGCCCGCAAGTGGATGGAGATGGCCGCCGCCGGCGACCACTACCGCCTGACGTTCGACCCCGCGCCGAGCTGGAGCCAGAAGTACAACCTGGTCTGGGACAAGATCCTCGACCTGGGCGTGTTCCCGCCCGAGGTCGCCGCCAAGGAGCTGGCGTTCTACGCCGGCGTGGTCAACAAGTACGGCCTGCCGCTCGACTCGCGGAAGGCGTTCACCAAGAGCGACTGGCTGGTCTGGACGGCGACGCTGGCGCCCGACCGTGCGGGCTTCGAACGGCTGGTCGACCCCTTGTACAAGTTCGCCGACGAGACGCCCGACCGGGTGCCGTTCTCCGACTGGTACTGGACCGACACCGCCAAGCAAGCCGGCTTCCACGCCCGGCCGGTGATCGGCGGGATCTTCATCCGCGCGCTCACCGACGCCAGGCCCTACTGGGACGCCAACCTCGCGCTGGCCCGGGAGAACGCCAAGGGGCTCGACGCCGACTGGGCGCCCCTGCCCGTTCGCAAGAAAGTCACGACGCTGGTGCCGACGGCCCAAGACGCGGCGTCGGTCTGGAAGTACGTCGTCCAGGCCCCAGCGGCGAGCTGGACCGCGGCCGACTTCGACGACAAGGCCTGGAAGCAAGGCGAAGGGGGATTCGGCACCAAGGGAACGCCCGGCGCCGAAGTCCGCACCGTCTGGAGCGGCCCCGAGATCTGGCTCCGTCGCGTCGTCGACGTCCCCCAGGCCGCGATCGACGCCGGCGACGCCCTGCGACTGCTCATCCATCACGACGAAGACGCCGAGGTCTCCATCAACGGCGTCGCCGCCGCCAAGCTCGGCGGCTACTCGTCCGACTACCAACTCAAGCGGATCAGCCCCGAGGCGCTCAAGGCCCTGAAGCCGGGCGCCAATGTGATCGCCGTCCACTGCCGCCAGACCGCGGGAGGCCAGTACATCGACCTCGGCCTGGCGACGCTCGAACCGTAATTCCCACCATGGCGCCGCGGGCTCCAAGACGGGAGCCGCGGCGCCCAAGTTCTCTCCCGCCGCGCACGCTTTTTTCGAGGTTGCTCCATGTCGTCCCCCTCCTCTCCCAGCGCCCTGGATCGAGCGGTGTCCAAGGCGTACTGGCGGCTCCTGCCGCTCCTGTTCATCGGCTACGTGATCGCCTATATCGACCGGGTCAACGTCGGCTTCGCGAAGCTCCAGATGCAAGAGGACCTGCACTCACTCGGGTTCACCGAGTCGGTCCTCGGCTTCGGCATGGGGATCTTCTTCATCGGCTACCTGATCCTGGAGATCCCCGGGACGCTCCTGGTCGAGCGTTGGAGCGCGCGGAAGTGGATCAGCCGGATCCTGGTCTCGTGGGGAATCGTCGCGGCGATGACGGCGTTCGTGCATTGCCGGATCCCCGGCGTGACGGGGCCGGCCGAGGCGATGCTCCGGGGGCTGTCGGGCCTGGTCGAATCGTTCGGGGGCGACGCGTCGAGCCTGAAGCAGGACGGCTCGGTCTACGTCTTCCAGTTCTGGGCCGTGCGGTTCTTGCTCGGGGTGGCCGAGGCCGGGTTCTACCCGGGGGTGATCGTCTACCTGACCCACTGGTTCCCGCACCGCGACCGATCCCGGGCGCTGGCCTGGTTCTTCGTGGGGTCGCCGATCGCCACGATCCTCGGGCCGCCGGTCTCCGCGTGGCTGATCAACATCGGCGTCGGCGACAAGCCGCCGATCCTAGGGCTGGTCGGCTGGCAGTGGATCTTCATCTTCTGGGGAATTCCCGCGGTGGTCCTGGGCCTCATCGTGCTGGTGAGGCTCACCGATTGGCCGCACCAGGCGCTCTGGCTCAGCACAGAAGAACGCGAGGCCCTGCAATCCGAACTCGACCGAGAGCGGGACGAGGCCGGCGAGAAGGGCCACATGACGGTCATGCAGGCGCTCCGGCACCCCAAGGTGCTGATCCTGGCCGCGGCCTACTTCTTCGTGGTGACCGGGAACTACGGCATCGAGTTCTACATGCCGTCGATCCTCAAGGACTGGTACGGGTTCGAGGTTTCGAAGATCGCCTGGCTCGTCATCATCCCGCCGGTGGGGTCGCTGCTCGGCCAGCTTGCGGTCGGCTGGAGTTCGGACCGGATGAACGAGCGCCGGTGGCACGCGTCGCTGCCGATCGTGATCGGCGCCGCCGCCCTGGCCTTCGCCGCGATTCGGGGCAACCCGGCGTGGCTGACCGTGACGCTGTTCCTGGTGGCGATGACGGGGTTGAAAGCCTATCTGCCGGCGTTCTGGACGCTTCCCAGCATGCTGATGACGCAGTCGGCCGCGGCGGCGAGCATCGGCCTGATCAACTCGTTCGGCAACCTCGGCGGCCTGGCCGGCCCGACGATCCTCGGCGTCCTCAAGCAGAGCACCAACTCGTACCAACTGGGCATCTGGATCCTCTCGACCTCGATGGTCATCTCCGCCTGCATCATCTTCCGCCTCGGCATCGGTCGCCAAGCCGCCCGCGCCGCCGCCAAGCCCGAAGTCGCGGTCGAGGTGTAGGGGAAGCGGGCATAAGTGGGCGAGCAAGCCGCCGCACGGTCCCTTTCGCCCTTCTCCCCTCCCGGGGGAGAAGGTGCCGCGCAGCGGCGGAGAGGGGGCGCGCAAGCCGTCGCATCGCCCCTCATCCGGCCTTCGGCCACCTTCTCCCCGTGCTCGGGGAGAAGGCTCGCGCGCCTCGGCTTTCGGCGAGACGGTCAGTCTTTCCAATCCCACTTGGCGACTTCGGGGATGACGTCGTGGCGGGTCATGTCGAAGTGGAGCGGGGTGACGGTGATGTAGCGGTCGCAGAGGGCGGTGACGTCGGTCTCGGGCCCCTTGAGGTCGTAAGGGGGGGTGTAAGTCATCCAGTAGTAGGTGCGTCCGCGCGGGTCTTGCCGGCGTTCGAAGCCTTCGCCGTAGCGGCCCAGGCCCATCGGCACGACGCGGACGCCCTTGGGCTCGCCGCGCGAGTGGGCGGGGAGGTTGACGTTGAACAGCGAGCCGTTGGCCGGCTTGTTGGCCAGGATCTGCTCGATCACCTTGCGGGCCTGCTTGGCCGCGTGGGGGAAGTCGAAGTGCTCGGCGAGTTCGAGCGAGACGGCGATGCTGGTGATCTTGAAGAACGACCCTTCGATGGCGGCGGCCACCGTGCCGGAGTACAGCACGTTGATGCCGGCGTTGGCCCCGGAGTTGATCCCCGAGACGATCAGGTCGGGGGGACGCGCCATCAGCTCGCAGATGGCGAGCTTGACGCTGTCGGCCGGCGAGCCCTCGATCGACCAGCCCAGGGTCGTGCCGTCGTCGTCGTCCACCTGCTTGACCACCAGGGGGGTCAAGAGCGTGATCGTGTGCGCCACGCCGCTCTGCTCCAGGGCCGGCGCGGCGACGGTGACGTCGCCCAGCTTCATCAGCTCCTTGCGGAGGGCGCGGAGGCCGGGCGCGAACACGCCGTCGTCGTTGGTCAGAAGAATATGCATGGGAAAACTTTGCGTCCCGAAGAGGAAGCGGGGATCGCGACGATCCCGCCAAGGCCGAAGTGTGAGCCCGATCGATTCCCGCCCCGCCCGTCGTCTCGTCGCGTCCGCGCCAGGGCGTCCCGACTTCAACGCCGATCGTAACGGCCCCGGTCGATCAGCGTCAACCGCCGGGGGCGGGGCGAAGGCGCGAGCCGAGGCTCCATCCCCCGGGTTCGTCCCCCAACCCCAACACCGCTTCAATAGGCGTAACCCACGTCCTTTTATCGCCTTGTGCCTGCAGAACATCGAGGCGACGAAGAGGTCCCGACTCGCACGCCGTAAAGACGTCGCACGCCGCCGCCCGACGCGACGGGGCGGATTCCAGATCGGCGGGCGGGATTGAGACAGGGCGTCAGCACCCACGAACAGGCTACGAATGCCGAGTAAGGAGCCGGCCGGCTTGCGGCCTCGCGATCCATCAAAAGGGGACCCCCCCCGATCAAGCCGCCACCCACAGGGTTCCGGTTGCAGCCCCGCAGGCGCCCCCCCCCGTCGTCAAAACGACCCAAACACCGAGCCCAATACAATGACGGCGAGGGATGAGATGATCACGCTGACGATCACAGTCATCACCATATCGAAATAGCTTTCGCGGTGCGTCAGTCCGCTGACCTGGAGCACCGTCAGGACCGTGCCGTTGTGAGGGAGGGCGTCGAGTGTCCCTGAGCTGATCGTGGCCACGCGATGCAGCAGCGCCGGATCGATGCCCTGCTCGGCGGCGAGGCGCATATAGGTGTCGCCGAGTGCGTCGAGCGCGATCACCATCCCGCCGGAGGCGGAACCGGTCAGCCCGGCGAGCACGTTCATGGCGGCGGTGAGCGAGACCAGCGGCCCTCCCTGGATCGACAGCACCGCGTCGCGGACCACCGCGAACGCAGGCATGGCCGCCACCACGGCGCCGAAGCCTACGAGACTGCCGATCGTCAGGACCGGCAAGACCGAAGAATTGGCGCCGGCGTCCATGCTTTCGCGCAGGGCGGGCAGACGCCGGTAGTTGACGACGACGACGGTCAGGGCGCCGACCGCGAGCGCCACGGCGACCGACCATGTGCCGGCCACCGCTCCGATCGTGATCCCGCCCCACGCCTTCTCGGCCAGGAATGAATAGTCGAGACGCCGGAGCACGACCAGTGACATCAGGAAGTTCGTGACGATGACCAGAACGAGAGGCAGCACGGCGAGGGCGAAGGATGGCCCGCCGTCGCAGCGCTTGCCGTGGAGTATCTCGGCCGGATCGAATTCGCCTGCCGCCGTCGCATGCTCGCGAATCTTCTCGTCGATGGCGGGAGCGACATACAAACCGCCGCCATAGCCCTCGCCGGCCTGGCGCGCGGCGGCTTCGGCGCGGCCGAGCCACCACATCCCGAAAGCCAGAGTGATGATCGACGCGATGATACCGAGGCCGGGGGCGGCGAAGGGCGTGGTGCCGAAGTAAGGCATCGGAATGGCATTATTGATCGATGGCGATCCCGGGAGCGCCGACATGGTGAACGTAAATGCGCCAAGGCAGATGGTGGCCGGCATCAACCGGCGCGGGATGTCCGCGGCCCGGAACATCTCCTGCGCCATGGGTACCAGCACGAAAAAGGCGACGAAGACGCTGACGCCGCCATAGGTGACCACAGCCGAGGCGATCACGACCGAGAGCATCGTGCGGTGCGTCCCCAACCGTTCGGTCAAATAACGCGCGATCGAGGTGATCGAGCCGCTGTCGTCCATAAGCTTGCCGAACAACCCGCCAAGCAAGAACAAGGGAAACCATTGCGCGACGAAGCGAGACGCCCCCCCCATGAAAGTCTGCGTCCAATGGGCGAGCAGTGGCTCGCCTGACATCGCCGCGGCCAGCAGCGCGGCCGCCGGGGCCACCAGCAGCACGCTCCACCCTCGAAAGGCCAGCCACATCAACAGTGCGAGCGCGAGCAATATCCCGAGGAGTCCCATGGCGCCACCCTCAATCATCAAATCGAAATCGCCGGTCGAGCCGCCTCGCAGGCGGCCCGAGCACGCGGCGCGGGAGGCGACGGTGCACCGACTGGGGGCGATTGGAGATCACGTCGAGAATAAGCCCACTCGGGGAGGGCCGCCAGGCTGTTGGACGAATATGCAACGAATCTCGCCGCCGCCGCTCGAACAGCTTGAGGGCGTCGTCGTGATGTTCCAGACGCTCTCAGATGGCCGCCGCCCCCCGGAACGCCCCGCTCCGGATGCGTTTCTCGGTGATCTCGACGCACGACCCATCGACGAGATTCGGCCACCAGCCGACGGCGGGGTGAAGCGCGGGCGACGCCCCAGGCGCCGCAGCTCAAAACGTCTTGGCGGCCTTGAACTTAAAGACGCACCGAGAGGAAGCCGCCAAGGTTGCGTGAAGGGGGCCGAATCGGGTAAAATCGACGTTTTGCGAATGGGACCGTCCAGCAGTCGCGGCGGTCGAGGTTTGTCGAGGGATCGGAACCACAGTGAGTACCGCCGAACTACCTGCCAACGCCCCGCTCGCCCCCTTCCCGCTGGACATCGAGGAGGAGCTGAAGGAGAGCTACCTCAACTACGCGATGTCGGTCATCATCAGCCGGGCCCTGCCCGACGTCCGCGACGGCCTGAAGCCGTCGCAGCGGCGCATCCTGGTCGCCATGCGCGACCTCGGGCTGACCCCGGGCGCGTCCACCAGCAAGTGCGCGGGCATCGTCGGCGAGACGATGAAACGCTACCACCCCCACGGCGACAACTCGATCTACCCCACCCTGGCCCGCATGGCGCAGTGGTGGAACATGCGGCACCCGCTGATCACCGGCCAGGGCAACTTCGGCAGCATCCACGGCCTCCCCCCCGCCGCCATGCGGTACACCGAGGCCAAATTGAGCCCGGTCGCCGCCGAGATGCTCGAAGACATCCTCTACGACACCGTCGACTTCCAGCCCAACTACGACGAGAAGTACCAGGAACCACGCGTCCTGCCCGGCAAGTTCCCCAACCTGCTGGTCAACGGCTCGGGAGGCATCGCCGTCGGCATGGCGACCTCGATCCCGCCCCACAACCTGGGCGAGGTCTGCGACGCCTTGATGGCGTACATCGACAACCCGGCGATCGAACTCGACGAGATCATGGAGCACATCCCCGGGCCCGACTTCCCCACCGGCGGCACCATCTGCGGCCGGATGGGCATCAAGGAAGCCTACCGCAGCGGCCGGGGCCGCGTCATCCTCCGCGCCCGCTCCACCGTCGAAGAACTCAAGGACGGCCGCTCCCAGATCGTCTTCTCCGACATGCCCTACCAGCTCACCAAGGAGCCGCTGCTCAAGAAGCTCGCCGACCTGGTCAACAACGGCCGGATCACCGGCGTCTCCGACATCGTCGACGAGAGCGACCGCAAACAGCCGGTCCGGATCGTCGTCAAGCTCAAGAAGGCCGAGGACCCCAACGTCGTCCTCAACCAGCTTTACGAGTTCTCGCCGCTTCAGGACACGTTCAGCGTCATCATGCTGGCGCTCGTCGACGGCCGCCCCAAGACGCTCCCGATCCGGGAGTTTCTGCGGCTGTTCGTCGAGCACCGGATCAACGTGATCCGCCGCCGGACGCGGTTCTTGCTCCGTCAGGCGCGGCAGCGGGCGCACATCGTCGAGGGGTTGCTGATCGCCCTGCACCACATCGACGAGATCATCCGGGTGATCCGGACGTCGGCCAACCCGGCCGAGGCCCGCGTCCGGTTGATGGCGATGGAGGTCTCGGCCCAAATCCTCCAGCGGGCGCTCAACGACCCTGAGGCCAAGCAGTCGGCCAGCCTGACCCGGATGCAGGCCGACGCCATCCTCGCGATGCAGCTCCAGCGGCTCACCGGCCTGGAAGCCGACAAGCTCGCCCTGGAATACGTCGGGCTCAAGGCCGACATCGACCGCTACGAGGCCATCCTCGCCGACGAGCAGTTGATCCTCGACATGATCCGCGCCGACCTCCAGGAGATGAAGGCCAAATACGACAACCCGCGCCGCAGCGAGATCTCCGACGAGGAGCTGGGCGACTACGACAAGGAAGCCCTGATCCGCGAGGAGTACATGGTGGTGACCGTCACCCACGACGGCTACATCAAGCGCCAGGCGCCCTCGACCTACCGGGCCCAGGGCCGCGGCGGGCGCGGAATCGCGGCCACCAACACCCGCGAGGGCGACTTCCTTGAACACATGTTCGTCGCCCTGACCCACGACTACCTGCTGTTCTTCACCGACAAGGGCAAGGTCTACTGGCTGAAGGTGTACGACCTGCCGATGGCGACCCGGACCTCCGGCGGCCGGGCGATCGTCAACCTGCTCCAGCTCTCCGACGGCGAGAAGGTGACCGGCCTGATCCCGGTCCGCCATTTCGGCGAGGACGAGTGCCTGATGATGGTCACCCGCCGGGGGACCGTCAAGAAGACCGAGCTGACCGCGTTCCGCCGCCCGCTGGGCCGGGGGATCATCGCGCTGGGCCTCGACGAAGGCGACCAGCTCATCGGCGTCGCCCGCACCAAGGCCGGCGACCAGGTGGTCTTGAGCACCAGCCAGGGCATGGCCATCCGGTTCGACGAGTCCGACGTCCGCTCGATGGGCCGCCCCGCGCACGGCGTCCGGGGGATCAACCTGGAAGAGGGCGACGAGGTCGTCGGCATGGTCGTGGCCAACGGCGGCGAGGACCCCGCGAGCCTCTTGACCGTCTGCGAGAACGGCTACGGCAAGCGGACCATGCTCACCGAGTACCGGTCCCAGAACCGGGGCGGCAAGGGGCTGATCGACATCAAGACCAGCGACCGCAACGGCCGCGTGGTCGCCGTGACCAAGGTCACCGAGGCCGACGAGGTCATGATCACGACCACCGGCGGCATCCTGATCCGGACCCGGGTCGGCGACACCCGCCCGATCGGCCGCAACACCCAGGGCGTCCGCCTGATCCGCCTCGACGACGGCCACTCCGTCAGCAGCCTGGCCAAGCTCCCCGAGGAAGAACTCGCCGCCGCCGCCGCCCTCGAAGCGCTCGACGCCCTCGAAGCCGACTCGCTGAGGGCCGAGAACGGCGACGTCGACGGCCACATCATCGACGACGGCGTCGCCGAAGCCGAAGCCAGCGACCACATCGACGACCAGCCCGAAGCCGACGACGAACCGGAGGCGTGAGGCCCAGGCCGGGGGCCGGGCCCGCCGCGGCGGCCCGGCGTCCCATTGAATCGAGAATTCTTCAGCTTTCGGCGATCATTCCCATCGATGCGGCCGTCCCGGCGCATCCAGGACGGATGCGGCCCACGCCCGAATCGCGAGGAGGCGGGGGCCCCTCCCCGGATCGCGCCCGCGCCAAATCAATCGATTTCACTTTAAATTCAACACAATTATATCGACAACCCATGCTAACGTCTTACATATTTGCTCGCACGCCGAATTTCGCCTCGGTTTTTTACAAACGCTTCTCGGCCTTTCGACACTTTTGCCTTGATCGTCCTTAATAAATATGGTGAAATTCCGCGACTCATCCGCATCAAACAGTCGGATGCACACCAAAGTCGAGGGAGACGCATGAGACATCAGCTTCTGGCCATCGTCGCCGTGGCCGCGGCGCTCATTTCCGGGCCCAGGGTTCAGGCGGGCGTGGTCGCTTTCAATTTCAACGGGGCGGGCGTCAGCGGCTCCGGCCTCCTGACCTACGGACCGAACACGGTCGTGGGCGATCCCGCCGGCTCGTACGCGATCACCGACGTCAGCGGGACCTTCTCGGACTCGAACCTGGGGCTCTCCAACGTGACGATCGTCGGGCTGTTGCCGATCGACCCCGTCAACCCGCCGAAGGGCGGGCTCTTCCCTGTGAGCTTCAGCTCGATCGCCGTCACGAACCCGTCCCACCCGGGCGGAGGAACCTCCTACGACAACCTGCTCTATCCCGGCGGGTCGCCGTGGGTGTGCGAGGATTACCCGGGTTTCGGGGGGTACTTGGACGTCTATGGAATGGTGTTCAAGCTGAGCAACGGCTACCTCGTGAATCTGTGGAGCAACGGCACGTGGCCGGGCGGGCCGCCGCTCGATTACGGCGTCGCCGTCATCGACCGGACGAACACGATCGTCGATTATGTAGCCGGCGGCATCGCGTCGGCGGTGGTCCCCGAGCCCGGCTCAGCCGTGCTGCTCAGCGTCGGCCTGCTCTCCGCCCTGGCCTGGCGTGGACGTAAGGGACGCGCGGAGTAAGGGGCCTTCGGTTCAACCCGATCGCCATCCGAGGGCCGATCGCCGAGGCGGCTCGGCGATCGGCCCTCGGCACCGGCCAGCGCAAGCAACGGGGGTGACGCTGATTCTGGACCGTCTCTGGTTAGTCCACCCCGACGCGGCCATGTGCGACGCCTTTCGCGTCCGCTTCGACGGGCTTCCGGGCGTTCGCGTCGTCCAGAAGCGCTTCGAGGAGTTGGAGCCGCACGACTGCTTCGTCACGGCCGGCAACTCGTTCGGCATCATGACGGCCGGGATCGACGCCGCCGTCGACCGGTTCCTCGGCGAGTCGATCATGCAGCAGATCCAGCACCGGATCTTGGACGAGTACTTCGGCGGACAGCCGGTCGGGACGGCCTTCGTGGATCCCACCGGTCACCCGGCGGTGCCGTTCCTCTGCCACGCCCCGACGATGCGCGTGCCGAGCGGCATCGACGGGACCGACAAGGTCTACAACGCCACCTGGGCGGCCCTGCTGGCGATCCATTCGTTCAACCGCATCGCCGACCGGCCGATCGAGATCGCCGCCTTCTCCGCGATGGGAACGGGGTTCGGCGGCGTGCCCTTCAGCGAGGCCGCGAGGCAGATGCCCGCGGCCTATCGCCACTACCTCGAACCGCCCCACCGCCTCGACTGGGATTTCGTCATCGAGCGTCAGAAGGCGATCCACTACGACGGCGGGAAGCAAGTCAGCCGCTGACCGGCTCGAAAGTCAGCGGAACGGAGGCGATCGATCAGACGAGAGATCGCCGCCTCAAGGTCCGGACGCTCCAGCCCGCGCCGGCCACGCCCAGCATGATCGACGAGAGGATCAGGGCGGAGGGTTCGGGGACCGCTTCGAATCGCTCCAAAGTCAGCGGCGACAGCGAGAGGTGGAAGACGATCGGCGTCGACAGGTTCGCCAGCAGCTCGGCCCTCAACGCGTCGCCGAGCGACTCTGCGATTCGCACCGAGGGGATGATGATCGTCGCGCTCGATCCGCCCATGCCCAAGGACGGGTTGAGAGGCGGGGCGTCCAGGACGATCACGCCGATGGCGCCGGCGTCCTGAGCGTTCTGAACTTTCTCGGCGAAGAGGACCACGCCGCGATCGATCACCGCGATGTGGCCGGCCGTGAACCCGGTGAAATCGGCGGCCGTCGCGCCATAGTTGGGCACGTACTCCGCCACCCCCGTGGCCTCGCCTCCTCCGAAACTCGCGCCGCCGAAATCGACGTCCGGCGTGTAGACGATGACCCCTGCCCGGGCGGGGGCGATCGCGAAGACCAACAGACCGACCAGGAACGAAATCCTTATCATCATGTGCGACTCCGAACCGGTTATGCTTGGTTCAATTGCAGGCGGCCGGAGGACGATGCTAAGTGGACGGCTAGGCCCCGTCAAGAAATGTCGCAATTAATAACGCTCACACCATCACTATTAACTCTACTTCATGAACGCACATAGAGACTGAAATCCGCTCGGGGGCCGGCGAGGAGGGGAATCATGCCTGACACCCGCACGCATCGCGGTCCGGGGCCGAGGGATCGGGAGTGGTTCGGGGCCGAGGAGCGGCCGGGGTTGGCAGCGGCCGTGGTCGACCTGTCGTGGCTGCTGTCGCGGGGGTACGCCGAGGCGTCGTCGTTGAAGCTGGTCGGCGACCGCTGGCGGCTGGTGGATCGGCAGCGGACGGCCGTCCGCCGATCGAGCTGCTCCGACGAGGCGCTCGCGGGCCGCCGGGCGAAGCGGGTCGATCTGGGGGCGATGCGGGGGCGGCCGTTGCGGATCGACGGGTTCAACCTGGTGCTGACACTGGAGTCGGCGCTCGGCGGCGGGGTCGTGCTGGGGGGCCGCGACGGCTGCTACCGCGACCTTGCCAGCGTCCACGGGACCTATCGACGGGTCGAGGAGACCCGCCCGGCGCTCGATCTCGCGGCCCGATGGCTGGCGGAATGGGGCGTCGGCCCGTGCACCTGGCTGCTCGACGCCCCGGTCTCCAACAGCGGCCAGCTCGCCGCGATCATCCGGGCGAAGTCCCCAACCTGGCGCGCCGAGGTCGTCCCCGACCCCGACGCCCTCCTCGCCCTCCCCGGCGACCCCATCGCGACCGCCGACGCCGCCATTCTTGATCGCTGCGACTCCTGGTTCAACCTCGCCCGCGCCCTCGTCGAGGCGGCCGCGCCCGGGGCGTTCGTCGTCGACCTGGGGTGAGGATTCTCGATCCGCCTTGTTGTCAAGAGCCGGCCCGATTACCCTGGCTGTCCAGGCGTTACGACCGAATACTGGGACAGCTCGTGAATTAGGGATCGACATGAGTTCCTCGATCAAGCGGATTCTGGTGACCGGGGGTTGCGGGTTCATCGGGGCCAACTTCGTGAGGATGGAGCTGGAGCAGGACCCCGGCCTATCGATCACGAACCTCGACGCCCTGACCTACGCCGGCAATCCCGACAACCTCGCCGACCTCGCCGCCGAGCCGCGCTACCGGTTCGTCAAGGGGGACGTCGCCGACCGGCCGTTCATCATGAAGCTGGTGGCCGAGGGGGGCTTCGACGCCCTGGTCCACTTCGCAGCCGAGAGCCACGTCGACCGGTCGATCGAGGACGCCACGCCGTTCTTGCGGACCAACGTCATCGGCACTCAGAACCTGCTCGACGCCGCCCGCGCGGCGAAGGTCCCGCGGTACGTCCAGGTCTCGACCGACGAGGTCTACGGCACGCTCGGCCCCGACGACCCGGCGTTCACCGAGGACACCCCGCTCACGCCCAACAGCCCGTACTCGGCCAGCAAGGCGGGCGCCGACCTGCTCGTCCGCGCCGCGTTCCACACCCACGGCATGAACGTCGTCACCACCCGGTGCTCGAACAACTACGGGCCGTACCAGTTCCCCGAGAAGCTGATCCCGCTGTTCGTCACCAACGCCCTGGCCGACATCCCCCTGCCGGTCTACGGCGACGGCAAGCAGGTCCGCGACTGGATCCACGTCCTCGACCACTGCCGGGGGGTCGACGCGGCCCTCCGCAAGGGGATCAGCGGCGAGGTCTACAACTTCGGCGGCCGCAGCGAACGGTACAACATGGACGTGACCAAGGCCGTGCTCCAGCTCACCGGCAAGCCCGACACCCTGATCCGGTACGTCACCGACCGCCCCGGCCACGACCGCCGCTACGCCGTCGACTGCGCCAAGGCCGAGTCGGAGCTGGGCTGGACCCAGACCGTGACGTTCGAGAAGGGCCTGGCCGACACCGTCGCCTGGTACAAAGCGAACGCGGCCTGGGTCGATCGAGTGAAGTCGGGCGCGTATCGTAACCAGGAAGCGTGATCGGATCGCTCCAAGGATCGGGAGGCTTGCCGCGTGCGTGTTTTGGTGACCGGCGTTACGGGATTCGTGGGCGGGCATCTGTCGGAGCACCTGCTCGCCAGCGGCGATCAGGTCGTGGGGGTGTCGGCGTCGGGCCGTTGGCCGGCGGAACTCGCCGAGGTCGGCCGATCGGTCCGCCTCGAGCGCTGCGACTTGCTGGAAAGCGACCAGGCTGAGCTGGCCGACCTGATCAAGCGGAAGCAGCCCGAGGCGATCTACCACCTCGCGGCGCAGTCGAATCCCCAGGCGAGCCTGGCCGACCCTCGGGGGACCTGGGCGCTGAACCTCGGCGGCACGCTCAACCTGCTGGAGGCCGTGAAGGCCGCCGGGCTGGCGAAGTCGCCGCGGATCGTGCTGGTCAGCACGGGCGTCTGCTACGGCGACCCCGCGCCCGAGCACGTGCCGGTCACCGAGTCGTGCCCGCTGCGGCCCAACAACCCGTACGCGGCCAGCAAGGCGGCGGCCGACCTGCTGGGGATTCAAACCCACCTGACCGACAAGCTCGACGTCGTGATCGTCCGGCCGTTCAACCACGCCGGGCCGAGGCAGTCGCCCCGGTACGTGCTGGCGACGCTGGCGAAGCAGGTCGTCGAGGTCGAACAGGGCCGGCAAGACTGCGTCGAGGTCGGCAACCTGGAAGTCGTCCGCGACTACACCGACGTCCGCGACGTCGTCCGGGGCTACCGCCTGCTCGCCGAGCGCGGCCGGGCCGGCGAAATCTACAATCTCGGCTCGGGAACGGGGCTGAAGCTGACCGACGCCCTCCGCCGGCTGACCGAGCTGGCGAGCCGGCCGGTCGAGGTCCGGATCGACCCCGCGCGGGTCCGGCCGGTCGACCTGCCGCTGCTCGTGGCCGACGCCTCCAAGCTCCGGGCCGAGGTCGGCTGGGCACCGATCTACTCGATCGACCAGACGCTCCAGGACATGCTCGCGACGTTTCGGGCGCTGGCGGCGGCCTCGTCCTGACGGCTCGATCGGCTGCTCCCGCTTGTTGATCTCCGTCGGCCGTCCTACGATGGATGAGGGAGAGGGCTGGAAGGCCGCGAAACCACTTCGGAACGTGCCTTTCCCTCCTTTCACCGAGGACGTCGCGCCATGCCGAGTCTCAAGCGGATCGGGAAGTTCGGGGCCTTGCTGATCGCGCTGTCGGCCACGCTGGCCGTTGCGGCCCAGGAGCCGCAGCCCCGGCCGCGCGCCAACCGCGGCCGGCTCCGCAACCAGGGGGGCGTCCCGCTCAAGAAGGCGGCCCGCCCCGAGGCCGCCGACCCGCTCGCCCCGAAGGCCGCCGACGCGCCGGCCAAGGAGAAAGAGGGGCTGACCAAGGGGACGTACCACTATACGTTCAAGCTCCGATCGTTCGACGGCACGCAACTGGCCGCGTCGTACTACCCCTCGAAGCTCGGCTCGAGCGCGCCGGTGGTGATGCTGATCCACGAGGCCAGCCGGTCGAGCAAGGATTTCGAGGACCCGGTGACCGAGCTGAAGGGCCAGGGGCTGGCCGAGCACCTCCAGGACCAGAGCTACGCGGTCCTCACCATGGACCTGCGCGGCCAGGGGCTCAACCCGCGTCGGGCGCGCAACGCCGAGGACCGCGAGGCGATGGCCGAGGACTTGCAGGCCGCCTACCAGTTCCTCCTCGACCGCCACAACCGGGGCGACCTCAACGTCGGCAAGCTCGGCGTGCTGGGCGTCGGCGCGGGGGCCAACCTCGCCGCCGCCTGGGCCTACCAGCCGGGCGCCGCCGTCTCCACCGAGGGACGCCCCAGCGACGTCAACGCCCTCATCCTGGTCTCCCCCATGCCCGACGGCGCCGGCTACGTGCTCGACCACGTGCTCGCCCCCCTCGCCCTCCGCATCCCCCTCTTCGTCCTCGCCGGCGCCAAGGACAACGCATCGAAGGACGCCGTCGAGTCGGCCCGCAAGAGCGTCGAACGCGCCCGGCTCAACAAGATCGAACTCTTCCCCTCGTCGCTCCACGGCTACAAGCTCCTCCGCCTCGAACCCAAGGTCACCGCCGCCCTGTCGCGGTTCCTGGAGACCAACCTCAAGCTCCGCCCCAGCGAGTGGGAGCCCCGCTACAACCAGATCCCCGTGGCTTACTCCGACATCCAGACCACCCGCCACAAGGCGCCCCTCAAGCCGTCCGAATCCCAGCGCGACGAGGACAAAGCCAAGCCCAAGGCCGACGACGCCAAGCCCAAGGCCGACGACGCTCCCAAGACCGACCAACCCAAGAAATCCAAGTGACCGCCCCCTTGCCGCCGGGTCCGCCGCGGCCGAATAATGGACTGTGTCTTACAAGCGTCGGAGCTTAGAAGGAGCGGGCCGTCATGTATCTGATATCCGACGATCCGACGTGGTTGGCGGGGGGGTTGGCGCTGGCGGCGGTCGCTTGCTTTCTGGCGCTCAAGACGACGCAGGAGGGCAAGTACCTGATCTGGGGCGTGGCCGCCCTGGCGGGGGCGGGGCTGGTGGTGGCGGTGGAATGGGTCTGGGTGACGGACGACGAGCGGATCGAGTACGTGGTGTACGACCTCCGGAAGGCGCTCCTGGCGGGCGACGTCGACGGCGTGCTGGCCCGGATGACGCCCGAGGTGCAGTACGTCCAGGAGGGGCAGACGCTCTCCGGCGCGGCGACCCGGTTGCTGATCCGAACCAGCATGGCGGGCTCGCGGTTCGAGACGCTCCGCATCCACAACCTCCAGACCAGTGTGGGTCGACAGACCCGGCGGGGCAAGGCGGAGTTCAAGGTCTTCGTCCAGGGGAACGTCCAGGGGCCGCTGGGGATGGGGGGCGCGGGCGCGGCCAACACCTCGTGGTCGCTGGGCTTCGAGGAGGCGAAGCCGAAGGTCTGGCTGGTGAACCGGATCACCCCGGTCTCGCTCCCCTACAACGTGGCGGCGACGATCAACGCCCCCCGCGTCGAGCCCAGCGAGACCCAACGCCCGTTCTTCGGAAGGCGCCACCCCCGGACGGACGCCCCCGAAAAGGCCGGGCGCGGCCGCCGCATGATCCCCTTCAACCCGCCCGAGCCGGCGCGGTGACCAGGCCCAGGCGGGGTCGCGTCACTGGCCGAGCGGCTGGTTCTTGAGGTCTTCGTATTCGAGGACCTTCAACTTGTGCTCATTCTCGTCGTATCCATATTTCTGATAATAAGGAAGCTTGGGCAGGGCGATGTTGTTGGCCTTGATGATGTCGGCCATGAACTCGTCGTAGTCCTTCGGGAACCGGTCGTGCTCGGCCTTGTAGAGGTTCATGGCCTGGTCGATCATCATGACCGAGGTCTTGCCGATGATGGTGACGTAGGCGTTGCCTTGCAGCGTGATGTAGTCCTTGGCCGTGATCTTGTTCTCCGAGGCCTTCGCCCCCTTGGCCAGCTCGGGGGCCACCTTGACGATCTCCTGGGTCCGCTTGCCGACGATGAACTCGGGCTTCGGAGGGGCCGCCGGTCCATGGGCGACCGCGTTCTTCGACTTGGCGCCGGCGGGCGCGGTCGCGTGCCGCTCCTCCTCGCAGCCGGCGGCCGCCAGCAGCACGGTCGCCGTCGTCAACAGGATCGCCGCGGGGCTCTTGGTCGTTCGCGATCGCATGAGGATTCTCCGGGGTGTCAAGGCTTGCGGTTGTGTTGCGGACGGATCGGAGGCTGCTTCCCTTCTCCCCTTGCGGGAGAAGGTGCCCCGCAGGGGCGGTTGAGGGGTGTTCGATCGCCGTGGCGTTTCGAGCAGACTATTAGGTCAATCCCTCATCCGGCCGTTCCGGCCACCTTCTCCCGCAAGGGGAGAAGGGATGTTTGCGATGCTCTTTCTTTATGGACGTCTCGGTTCAGGCGCCGTCTTCGGGTCGGAGCGTGAGGACGAGTTCCTTGCCGTCGCGGCGGACGACGACGGCGACGGCCTGGCCGGGCGCGACGTCGGCGGCGGCGGCGAAGACGTCGTGGATCGAGCTGGTCCAGCGGTCGTCGATCGAGGTCAGCACGTCGCCCGGCTTGAGGCCCGCCGCCAGGGCCGGCGAGTCGGCCAGCACCTCGGACACCGGCACGCCGTCCGCGCTCTTCGCCGCCGGCCCCAGGCGGAGGCCCCACAAGGCCCCCGGCGCCAGCACCTTCCTCCGTGCGGTCTTGGGTCCGGAGAGCCGGGCGGGGAGGTCTTTCATCAGGTCGCGGACCTCGAAGTCGACCGGCTCGAACGTCATCTGGTTGATCTGGTAGTCGATGGTCGTCTTGTACCTCGCGAAGAACGTGAAGCCGATGATCCCGTCGATCGGCCGGCCCAGAACGTCGCCCAGAATCTTGAGCGCGGGGTGGTCGAAGACCACGACCGGCAGCTTCTCGGCCGTCAGGTCCCCCACCCGCAGCTTGGCCACCTCGGCCTCGCCCCGCATCGAGAACAGGAACGACTTCGGCGCGTCGTCCTTCACCACCCCCGACGTCTCGCTCGCGCTGTTGCTCAAGAGCGTGATCGGCGCCCCGAGGTCGAAGATCAGCCGGTACGGCCCCTTGTCGTTGATCATCGCCCGGACCAGCATGTGGTTCGAGGGCAGCATCGAGAACGGCACCTTGGCCGGCTTCCCCTTCTCCTTCACCGCCTGCTCATCAGCCGGCGCGGGGCCGAGCAGCGCCAGGGCCACCGCCAGGGCCGTGACGACGCAGACGAGGAGCGGGCGCCAGATTGAGGCCGCCGAAAGCTTTTGATCGGTGTCCATGGTTCAGAGCCCCTCCCCGGCGGTCAGTGTGAGCGTCGACTCGTCGCCGCCGGCCCGCCGGACGACGATTGCGACCGCGTCGGCCGGGCGGACGTCCGCCAGCAGGGCGCGAGCCGATTTGAGGCCGTCGACCGACTTGCCGCCGATCTTCAACAGCCGGTCGCCCGGCTTGACCCCGGCGGCCGCGGCCGGCGAATCCGCCAAAATCCACACAACCCGCACAACGCCAGGCTCGGCCTCGGTCCAGGTGAGGCCCAGAAAGCCCCGGGCCACGCGAACTTCCTCGGGCTGCTTGCCCATCAGGAAGGCCAGCCCCTTGGCGACCGGCCCGAGCGCGTTCATCAGTTGGAACTCGATCGGCGCCTGCTCACCGTCGTCCTTGTGCGGGACGGGGGGATCGGCCGGATTGAAGTCGAGCCGGGTCCAGGTCATCCGGTCCTGGGTCGGGTCGATCTCAAGCTTGAACTTGGCCAGGATCGTGAACCCGAGGATGCCGTCGATCGACGCACCTGGCAGGCCCAGCGCGTTCATGCCCACGAGCTGAAACGGGTCTTCCACCCGCGCCTTGACCCCCTCCAACCGCGCCCCGCCCTCGATCTCCAGGCGGTCGAGAGGCGTCCAGAACCCGTTGGCCGGCGGCTTCAGGCCGATCTTGGCGGCCGTCTCGGTCGCGACGTACAGCGCCGGGGCGCCCGAATCGACCAGGAAGTTGAACGGCCCCTTGCCGTTGATCCGCACTCGGACCAGGAAATGGTTCGTATCGGTCAGCCGGTACGGCACCCGGAACGACCGCCCGACCTGCGCGTCCTTGCCTTCCGCGACGCGCGGTTTATCCTGAGCCCCGGCGGCGGCCGCGACCAGGAGCGTCGCCATCGCCGTCGCGATGCAGCCTAGCTTGTGAATCATGGACGATGCGCTTCTTCCTGGACCTCGCCCTCCCGATCGAACGACCGGCGCGAGGCCCGACCTGAGTGGTTTCAACCGTCGGTCCCCGCCCTTCATCTTAACGACGACTTCCGCCGGTTGGGAAAGCCCCTCCCCGCGTTTGGGTTCGTTCGCGCCGAAAACCGCCCCGCGCGGCACCGTCCCAGCTCCCGCGCGATTGGCTTCGTTCGCGCCGAAAACCGCCCCGCGCGGCACCGTCCCAGCTCCCGCGCGATTGGCTTCGTTCGCGCCGAAATCACCCGACGGGCCGCAGTTGCACCGCACGCCGGCCCTGCGGCCAATTGGCTTCGTTCGCGCCGTGCCCGCGAGCCGCCCACTCGCCATAACTCATGATTTCACAGCCACTTCAACGCAACGCTCCGATTGGCTTCGATCGCCCACAATCTTCCCTTCTCCCCCCTGGAGAAGGTGGCCGGAACGGCCGGATGAGGGTCCGCGCGCTTCGATGCGCCCCCCACGACCGCCGTCCGCCTTCCGCCGAAATTGGCTTCGCTCGCTCACTTTTCGCCCCGAGTTCGGCTCCGCCCGTCGCGACCCCCACCCGCCGAAATTGGCTTCGCTCGCTCACTTTTCGCGACCCCCGACGATCCGGCCACCGTTCGCCACGCCAGCCCACGCCACACAGCCCGCGCATTCCAATCCATGCGAGAAATCGCGATCACCGCTTCATCCGAATTATCAAAGATCCGATGAACGGAGTCGTCCATGATAAGTGTGTATCACGCCGACCGATTTCGAACAGGATTTCTCCCTCGACGGCTAAGAATCTCGACGCCGTCCGGGTTGTCGCGGAGAGTGGACAAACGAAGTGCGGCGGATGAGCCACTGGCATAGGGCTGGAAGCGGATGCGAGGATGTCATCACTGCCCTGTTCTTCCTCAACCCGTTCGGCATGTACGCCGGCCGTACGCTGCTCTGAAAATTCTGTTGGTGTGCGTCTGGGTGGCTGTGGCGGAACGCCACAGGGGGAAAGCCCAGGCCCGCGCATCTGTGGCATTCTGCCACAGCCACCCGGTGCCCCAAGACCCATCTTGAGCCCCGATCCGGTTTCATAGGTTGAACAGGTTGAAAACTCCGGTCACATGGTCATCACCACCCGATGGCGAAGGGCTTCGAGTTGCGAAGTTCGCGCTCTCCGCGGCTGTAGCCGGCTTTTACCTGACCGCATGCCTACTGCCGGGCGCCTGGGGGCGAGGCGGCTTCTTCGAAGGCGGTACTGAGTTTCAGGGTGGGCCGTCGTGCTGGGTTTCCCCTGCATGTGCCAGTCTGGTCTCTCGATCGTCGCCATGTATTTCTCGGCCATGTGGCTCTGGCAAGGCCGCCACCGGCGGGCGTTCATCATGGGTTGCCTCAACTTGCTGCCGGCGAGCTTCTGGATATTGATGGAGAGGCCGGGCAGTTTCGAGCTACGTTCCGGCTACTACGTCTGGTTGGCGGGCGTGACTCTGTGGGCCGTGGGCGTCGGCTGCATTCGTGTGGTCGACCGGCGAAGGCCGGCCTCATCGTCGAAAGAAACGAGCCCGCTGGAAGAACTCTGAGCGTCGCGTTCGACTCGCCGGACGCACGACCCGATTCCCTCGCTGGCGCTTCGGGCTCGTATCGGACCCGTCTGGGTGGCTGTGGCGGAACGCCACAGGGGGAAAGCCCAGGCCCGCTCATCTGTGGCATTCTGCCACAGCCACCCGGCCGCGATACCTCATTTTCATGAGGCCGGGCGTCCCGGCGGCGTCATGTTGGTTTCCGGACAAGGTTTCGTCGTTCTGGCCGAAGAATCACAAAGTCGCTTGGCGGGCGGGGAGACGTCATAATCCGCGAATCCCCGTTCAAACTTTCCGCCTTGGCTTGTGTAGTCGGATAGGACGTTTGATCCAGTCGACCGCCCCATGTCATCAGGAGCCATCGTTCATGAAGGCCAATCGCACCTCGTCGACCATTCGTTGGAGGCTCGCCGCCTGCTTCGCCGCGTTGATGCTGATCGGGGCGAAATCGACCTTGGGTCAGAACGGCGCGGTCGGAATCGCCTATCCGGCGCAAGGGATCACCATCGACGGCGACCTGGGCGACTGGCCCGTCGGCCTGAAGACCTACCCGATCGAACGCATCGAATTCGGTGACAAGCTCAAGGGCGAGGACGACCTCAAGGCCCACTTCCGGTTCGCCTACAACCCGGGCGAGCACGCCCTGTACGTCGCCGTCGAGGTCGAAGACGATTCGGCCGTCCTCGACAAGCCCGGAGTGGGCGACGTCGCGTGGGACGCCCAGGACGGCTGCGAGCTTTACATCGACTCGGCCCACGCCGGGAGCGGGTCTCCCGTCTTCCAGTACGCCCGGTACGGGAACCGGAACCAGTTCGTCGGGCCGCTGGAGTCGGCCGAGAAGACGATGAAGGTGGCCGTGGTCCGGAAGGATTCCCGGATCGTCTACGAGTGGCGGATCGAGGTCGCCGCCGATCTCGACCCCGAGCGGTCGATCGGATTCGACGTCTCGGTCGCCGATCGAGATAAGGACGGCTCGTTCTCGTGGGCCGCCTGGGGGAGCGGGACGCAGAAGGCCTCTTCGCCCGACCGCTGCGGTGAATTCTTCCTCGTCACGCCGGAAACGAAGTTCGGCGAGGCGTCGGGCAAGGTCGCCTGGGACGGCCCGTCGTCGGCCCCCCTCCCCGCCCGGGTCCGGGTCCAGTCGACGCGCACGCCGCAGCTCTGGCGCGAGGCGGCCGTCGACGGGTCGGGCGGCTACAAGGTCACGGGTCTCCCCGTGGGCGATTACGCGGTCCACGCCGTGGATTCGGTGGACCTGCGCGTCGATTCGAAGCGGCGCGTCGACGTCCGGATCGAGGCCGACCGTCCGGCGACGGCCGACCTGCTCCGCGTCAGTGCCATCCCCTGGCCCGGCTTGATCGGCGACGAAGGAGTGCTCCGAAGCGCGGGCCCCTTGAACGCCGACGCGCTCGACCGGTTCGTGAAGGCCTATCTGGATTACTACCAGATTCCCGGCGTCTCGGTCGCCGTCATCAAGGATTCCCAGGTCGTCTATCGCAAGGGGTTCGGCGTCAAGAACACGGCGACCCACGAGCCGGTCGGCGACGACACGGTGTTCGAAGCCGCCTCGATGACCAAGCCGGTGTTCGCGTACACCGTGCTCCGCCTCGTCGATCGCGGGGTCTTGAAGCTCGACACGCCGCTCTACACGTATCTACCTTATGAAGACATCGCCCACGACGACCGCTACAAGCTGATCACGGCCCGGATGGTGATGACCCACCGGACCGGGTTCCCGAACTGGCGGACGGGGAAGCTCGACATCAAGTTCACCCCCGGCACCGAGGTCTCGTACTCCGGCGAGGGCTTCGTGTATCTCGGCAAGGTCGTCGAGAAGCTCACCGGCAAGAAGCTGGTCGACCTGATCCGCGAGGAGGTCTTCACCCCCTTCGGCGTCGAGCACGCCTCGCTCGTCTGGAACGACGACATCGCGCGCCTCACCGCCACGGGACACGGCGGCAGCTCGCCGATGGAGAAGGGGAAGCCCAGCGAGCCCAACACGGCCGCCAGCCTTCATATCGCCGCCGGCGAGTACGCGAAGTTCCTGACGGCCGTCGTCCAGGGGAGAGGCCTCTCCGAGCCCACCGCCCAGGAGATGCTCCGCTCCCAGGTGAAGATCCCGGATCAGAAGGGAGCCTCGTGGGGCCTCGGCATCGCGATCCAGGAAACCCCGACCGGCGTCAACTACGGGCACGGGGGCCGAAACACGGGGTTCACGAGCCAGTCGTTGATGTACAAGGACCAGGGGATCGGATACGTCTTCCTCGTCAACAACGACGACGCCTCGAAAATCGACAACGTCTTGAACGCCTATCTGATCGCCGGCAAGTCGGGCCTCAAGAAAACCAAGGTCGTCGCCCACAAGACGGCCCAGGTCGACCCCAAGATCTACGAATCCTACGTCGGCCGGTACCAGCTTACTCCCGCCGTCGTCCTGACGTTCACCCGCGAGGGCGAACACCTCAAGGCCCAGGCCACCGGGGAAGGGGCGTCCGAGGTCTTCCCGGAGTCGGAGACCGTCTTCTTCATGAAGCCGACGCAGGACGCCACGATCACGTTCGTCAAGGACGGCGACGGCAAGGTCACTCACATCGTCTTGCACGAGGAGGATCACGACACCCAGGCGAAGCGGCTCGACGACGAACCCAAGGCCGGCGGGGGCAAGTAGGCGCGCCGGTCCTCGAAGAAACTCACCACGGAGGACGCGGAGGACGCGGAGAAGAAGAGAGGAGATTTCATGAACTCATCAATCGAATTGTTTCTCCTCCGAGTCCTCCGTGGTGAGTCGTCTTGACCTTTAAGAATTAGAGCGGTTTGCGCTTGGGTTGCACACGTAGGGGCGTCCCTTGTGGGCGCCCGATCGGCGTCGGCGTCGGCGACTGCGGCGGCCTTGGCGACTCGGGCGCCCACAAGGGGCGCCCCTACAACGATACGGGTTTCCTGCGTACACCGGGTGTGTGCAACCCAAGCGCAAACCACTCTAAGGATTAACCCACCACGGAGGACGCGGAGAGGAAAGAGGAGGAAATGCTTCATGAATCCATTCGTTGAATCATCTCTCCTCCGTGGTGAGTCGGTCTGAGTTCCAAGCAATCAGCTCGGCGTATGTGTACTCCGCGAAAGGCTCAACGAAATGGACGACGCGCCGAGCACGCACCCGAGTTTCTTGATCCGGCTTCGAGACCCGGCCGACGAAGGGGCCTGGTCGGAGTTCATGGAGATTTACGGCCCGCTGGTGCGGCGGATCGCGCGGCACCGGCGGCTTCAGGACGCCGACGCCGAGGATCTCGCGCAGGAGGTCTTCCGCGCCGTGGCCCGAGCGATCGAGCGGTACGACCCGGACCCCGAGAAGGGCTCGTTCCGGGCGTGGCTGTCGCGGATCGCCCGGAACCTGATCATCAACCTCCTCGCCGCCCGGCGACGTCATCCGCAAGGGTCCGGCGACACGGACGTCCAGCGCCTCCTTGAGGATCAGCCCGACCCGACCGGCGAGGACTCGGCCGTCTTCGACGCCGAGTACCGACGAACTTTGATCATGTGGGCGGCCGACCGAATCCGAGGCGAGCTTTCCGACGCGGCCTGGCAGGCGTTCTGGCAGGCCGGGGTCGAAGGACGGCCGCCCAAAGAGGTCGCCGAAGCCCTGGGGATGAGCCTGGGCACTGTCTATCAATACAAGAGCCGGGCCGTCGTCCGAATCCGGCGCGAGATCGAGCAGTTCGGCTGGGAATCGGCGGAGAATTCTTAGGAGATCCCACGATGGAGTCGCGAATCATGCGGGGCGAATGCAGCGAGACACGGCTGAGGTCGTTCCTGAACGACCGCTTGTCCGAGCCGGAGACCAGCCGGTTGGCCGACCATCTCGACCATTGCGAGCCGTGCCGGAAGACGCTGGAGCAACTGGCGGCGGGGAGCCGAATCTGCGCCGAGCTGCGCGGGTCGGCGCCCGAGACGGTGGACGCTCACGTTCGGCGGTCGCCGAAGATCGACGAGCTGATCGCCCTCGACTTCCTCGGGCCCTCGACGAAGCCGGGATCGCTCGGCCGCCTCGGTCCGTACGACGTGAAGGAGGTCCTGGGCCGGGGAGCGTTCGGCGTCGTGCTGAAGGCGTTCGACCCCGAGCTGAGCCGGTTCGTGGCGATCAAGGTCCTCGCCGCGCCATTCGCCGTCAGCGCGGCGGCGCGAGGTCGGTTCGCCCGGGAAGCCAGGGCGGCCGCGGCGGTCGTTCACGAGAACGTCGTCGCCATCCACGCGGTCGACTCATGGAACGGCCTGCCCTACCTCGTCATGCCCTGCATCGCCGGCCGGTCGCTCCAGGAGCGCGTCGACCGAGACGGGCCGTTGGCGGTCAAGGAGGTTTTGCGGGTCGGCATGCAGGCGGCGCTCGGGTTGGCCGCGGCCCACGACCAGGGGCTCGTCCATCGCGACGTCAAGCCCTCGAACATCCTGCTTGAGAACGGCGTCGAGCGCGTGAAGCTGTCCGATTTCGGCCTCGCCCGCGCCGTCGACGACGCCAGCCAGACGCAGAGCGGCGTCATCGCCGGCACGCCTCAATATATGTCGCCCGAGCAAGCGCGCGGCGAGCCGGTCGACCACCGCTCCGATCTGTTCAGCCTCGGGGGGGTCATGTATTTCATGTGCGCGGGGCGTCCGCCGTTCCGAGCCGACTCTACGCCCGCCGTGCTCCGGCGGGTCTGCGACGACCGGCCGCGACCGCTGCGCGACGTCAACCCCGACGTCCCCGACTGGCTGGCCGCGATCGTCGATCGGCTCCTCGCCAAGAACGCCGACGGTCGATTCGCGACGGCCTCCGAGGTCGCCGACGTCCTGAAGCACCACCTGGCCGATTTGCAGCGCACGGGAACCTCGGCGCCCCTCGCGTCGAGCGTCCCGCCTCCCGTCCGCAAACGCCCACGGATGACGACGCTCGCCGGGATCGTGGCGGCCTCGGTCGTCCTCTTCGGCCTGGCGGTCGCCTGCGCCCCGAACCGGCCCCTCGCCCTGGCGTCGTCCCCCGCCGACGGCGGAAGACTGGCGACCCTGTTCAACGGGTTCCGATCCTCGAACGACCGGATCATCGGCTCGGGCGTGGCGGCGACGAAGGTCTGGGACGTCGCCGACTTCACGTCGGTTCAAATCGGGTCGACGTTTCGCGCCGAGATTACGAGGGGCGACGCGTTCAAGGTGACGACGTCGTCGGACGACAACGTGGTCGAGCACCTCCGGATCGTCAAGGAGGGCAAGACGCTGAAGATCGGCCTGGAGCCGAACCTGAGCTTCCAGTTCAAGGAGCCCTTGAAGGCCCAGATCGTGCTTCCCCTGCTCGAAGGACTCGACGCGAGCGGCTCGTCGAGGGTCGCGCTCAAAGGATTTCGTTCCGATTCGGACTTCAAGCTCCACCTCAGCGGCGCGAGCAAGGTCGAGGGCTCGATGGTAGTTGGGAACGCGGTGCTGGACGTCAGCGGTTCGAGCCAGTTGACCCTCGCCGGCTCGGCCGGGGCCGCCCGGCTCAACGTCAGCGGAGCGAGCCGGCTTGAGCTTGACGAGTTCCCCATCAAAGAATGCGAGGTCAAGCTCTCGGGGTCTTCGCACATCGTGCTGGCGGTCCTATCCGGCCGGCCCTTCAAGGCGAGCGCCTCGGGCGCGAGCCACCTGGAAGGGTCGGTGGACGCGGCCGACGTCATGATCAAGCTCGACGGCTCCAGCGTCGCGAAGCTCCAGGGGAAAGCGGCCTCGGCCAGGTTGGACGCGTCGGGCGCGAGTCGTCTCGAACTGGCGAAACTGGCCTTCGGCGAAGCCGCCGTCAAGCTGACCGGCTCGTCGCACGCGACCGTCGACGCACAGAAGCGACTCACTTATGATCTCTCGGCCGCCTCGCGGCTCGACTACGCCGGGGCTCCCACGGATCTGACTGGCAAGAAGGAGAAGTCGTCGACGATCCGCCAACTCCCCTGAGGCGAACGCGCGGCCTCCCGGTTACTCTGATCGTGCCGTCCGAATCGAGCGCGGTTTGTATTTGGGATGCACACGAACCGAGGCCGAATGCCCTTCTCCCCGCATGCGGGGAGAAGGTGCCCCGAAGGGGCGGATGAGGGGTCTTCGATGGCCTCGAACCCTGGAAATCCCCCCTCATCCGGTCGTTCCGGCCACCGTCTCCGGGGGGAGAGGGGAAAACCATTCGCTAATCCGAGAATTCGTTTACGCCGGAGAGAGAGGCGGCGGCCGACGTCCCGTGTGCAATTCCCATGCAAACCGCGCTCGTTGCACGAAGGAGCGAGGTCAAGCTCTTGCAGGGTGGACGTCACCCGCCTTCGTCGCCTATTACTTCGCGTTCTCGATCCCCCGGCTGATGCGGAAGACGTGGCCGTCGGGATGGCGGACGTGCATTTCGCGGACGCCCCAGGGCTCGTCGGTCGGCGGGTGGGTGACCTCGACGCCTTGTTCAAGACAGTGCTCGTAGACGGCGTCGACGTCGTCGACCCAGATCGACATCCAGACCCCTTTGTCGCCCGCCTCGCCGCTCCCCCACGTGGTCGCGAGGTCGCTCTTGCCGCGCCCGCCCTGGGCGCCCTGGCAGAGGAAGATCTCGCACTTGCCCGAGCGGACGCCCCCGAACGTGGGAGGCGAGCCCCAGTCCCAGCCCTTCCTCCACCCAAGCTTCTCGAACCAGGCGAAACTTTGCTGGATGTCCGACACGTTCAGGATCGGCGTCAGTGCATGTGCGAGCATGGCATGATCCTCACGATGGAAGCAGAATGACGCTCATAGGGCCGATGATGAAGAAGAAGACGGCCCGACCATCGATTCTACCAGAAGCGGATACGCGCCATCATGACGCCGTCGGGACGCCCGGCCTCATGAAAACGCGAGTGACTCGCGGTCGGCCGGGCTCGTACGGTGGGCCGCCTCCTCGCGGACGTCACACCCGATTGATGAAGATCTGAAACACCAGCCGTTGTGTTCACGCAACGCGCCGGGGTGTTTTGTTTACCGTTCTCGATCAATTCGCGAGGTCGGGCGCTGGATCGGCCGGAAACACTTGAAAGCATCGTCAATCGCTCCTACCTTGACCTGGCGAGCCGCGGTGAACGCCGCTCCGTCCTCGATCCGCATCGCGATGAACAGCGATGGGTGCGCGACGCACCGGAGAACGCCCCGAGATTGACGATCACCCGTTCGCTTCTTGCGCCGGTCCCGCTTTTCGGGCCGCATGCGTCCTCACGACTTCGATCATGACCTGGAATCGACATCCTCGACTCTTACAAGGACCGCACATGTTTCTGAAGAAATGGGCTTTCGTCGGCATCCCCGCCGTCGCCGTGGCTCTGGGAGCGTCCGGAGCCGTCCGAGCGGCGGAGCTGGTGGTCAACGGCAGCTTCGAGTCGACGACCCACGGCGGCGGCCAGATGGGCTTCAACACGAACGCCACGGGTTGGACGACGACCGGCTACAACTTCATCTTCCCTGAGGGGACCGCGGACACGACCGGCGTGACCGGCCAGTACGGCAACCTCCAGCTTTGGGGCCCGAACAACGGCTCGGCCAACGGCCTGCCCACCGCCAGCCCGGACGGCGGCAACTTCGTGGCCGCCGACGGCGCCTTCGAAGGCCATGTGGCTCCGATCGAGCAGACCATCAACGGCCTGACCGTCGGCGCCTCCTACGACGTCAGCTTCTATTGGGCGGGCGCCCAGCAGCAGGGCTTCGACGGAGCCACGACCGAGCAGTGGCAGGTCAGCTTCGGCAGCGAGACCCAGTCGACCAGCGTCTGGCACAACCCCGACCACGGCTTCAGCGGCTGGATGCACGAGACGTTCACCTTCACGGCGCAGAATACCAGCGAATTGCTCTCGTTCCTGGCGGTCGGCACCCCGGACGGCGTCCCCCCGTTCGTCCTGCTCGACGGCGTGTCGGTCGTCGCCAGCGTGCCGGAGCCGACGGCCCTGTCGCTCATGGCCCTCGGCCTGGTCGGCCTCGGCGCCGTCAAACTCCGTCGCCGCGGCTGAGAGCCTCGCCCTCCCGTAATACGCGCTTGTAGGACAGACTCTCAAGTTGGTTCGAGGAGATTCACCACGGAGGACTCGGAGAATCCGGATGGGGTGGAAACGATTCATCAATGGATCTCTTCCCGAATCCTCTCCCTTTCCGCTCCGTATCCTCCGTGGTGAAATCCTGAATTTCTTCGACTCCACACTTCGCGTGGATGTTGTTCATGGACGACCAGACGTTCTGAATGCGTCGCATGACTTCGTGCCAGGGACGACGGAGCTAGGCGGCCCGGCGCCGGCGGACCCAGCCGGTCCCGGCGACGAGCGAGAAGGCGAGGCCCCCCATCACGATCGACGACGGCTCGGGAACGAAGGTGATCGAGCCGAACAGGCCATCGACTTCACCGTTGATCCCGGCGTTGAAATAGAGAGTGTTCGAGTGTCCGCCGTTGCCGTCGTTGCCGAACTTCAGGCCCCAGAGGCCCGTGTTGGCGATCGGGTCGCCGTCCTTGCCCAGGAGCTGCCCCAGGAAGGCGCCGGTCGTCGGGTCGAACGCACTGATGTGGCCGTCGTCCTCGTTGCCGACCAGAAGCGCGCCGCCGAACGGGCCGAACGACGAAGGGGCCAGGGCCAGACCCCACGGCGACTGGAGCGGGCCGGAGGAGTCGTTCGCCGCCACGCGATGGAGGAAGTTGCCGTTGAGGTCGTAGGCGTCGACCACCCCGCCGCCAAAGGCCCCGTGCTCATACGTGACGTAGAGCACGCCCCCAAGCGACTGGATGTTGTAGACCGAGAAGCCGGCGGCGAGATTCGGGTCGACGAACGAGCCGGCCAGGGTGGTGGCGCCGAACGTGCCGTTGAAGACGTCGATCTTGTTGTTGGCGGAGTCGGCCGCGTACAGGAAGTTCCCCGCGCCGTTGTTGCCGATCGCCAGCCCCGTGAAGGAAGCGCCGGCGGTCGTCGCCTCGACCACGGCGGTCGTCCCCTGGGCCCCGTTCCACCCCGAGATCGTGCCGTTGAGATTGGCGAACATGAACAAGGCCTTACCGCCGGTCGCCAGCGCGAAGTCGGTCGAGGTGTTGAAGACCTGCCCCGTCGGCCCGCCGCCGCCCGGAATGGTGACGACCAGCGCCTGCGGCTTGCCGGCGGTGTTGAACAACGTCGAGTTGCCCGAGCCCTGGTTCGAAACCCAGAACGGGCTCGTCGCGCTCGAGGAGATGCCCCAGGGGTTCTTCAGGTTGGGGTCGGTGAACTTGGCCAGCCCCTGGACGTCGGAGACGAGGTTGGTCTGCTGGTAGAAGCCGGCCCGCGCCGAGAGCGGCGCCGCCAGAAACGACGCCAAGCACGCAGTCAAAACGAGACGACGATGGAGCTTGGACATGAGTTGCTATCTCCCTGCGCGTGATGAGTATCGAGAAGATCCGGTTTTCCTCGATGGACGGACGGAAGGCCCCGCAACGGGACGGCGCGAGCGAATCCATCGATCTAGAGTGGGGAACCTCCTTTCGGGTTACGTTTTTTTCAGATTGGCGCCGCTCGTCCCAAAACGACCTGGGGAAAACCGGCCTTTTGAGCTATGTCTAAGAATCCGTCGCCTGATACGTTGAAGCTGGAGGTGCATCGATCCACTTCGTGGAGGACCTTACGATGAAACCCTCGCCCGCTCTCGATCCCGACTGGCCCCCCAAACCCCGATCGCCACGGCGGTTCCCGGCGCTCACGGCCGTCGCCTGCCTCGTGCTGGCGGTCCTGATGCTGGCCCGGGCCGAAAGCGAACGCGGCCCCAGCGGCGGCTTTGCGCTCGGCACCGGCGTCCCGGTCCCGATCGCCGTCCCCCCGCTCATGCTCACGCCCTCGATCGACGCCGCGATGATCGTCACCGCGCCGACCGGAATCGACGACCGCATGATCCTCGCCGCCCCGGCCGGGATCGACGACGCGATGGTCGTCGGCGCGAGCGCGACCGGCCGCTGACCTGAACAGTCGACTAGGCCTTCGGAGCGAGGCGTTCGAAGGCCCAGAAGACGAGGTCGGTGGCGGGGGGTTCGATCCCCAGACGCTTGAGCTTCGAGGCGATCTGGCCGCGATGGTAGGTGGCGTGGTTGACGACGTGGCGGATCACCACCCAGGGGGGCAGGACGGCCGATTGCGGGCCGCGCCTCAGGGCCATCGGGGCGTTCAGCCACTCGGGGGTAAACTTCGGCACCAGCGTCTCGACCGTCCGCCGCGCCTGGTCGAGCCAGCGCCCGGCGTCGTCGACCGTGGCAAGCTCGGCCTCGGTCGGGACCCTCACGACGCCCTCTCCCGTCAATCCACGCAGCCAACCTTCCGTCGCAATCACCAGGTGCGCGACGGTCGACCGCACCGAACTCTACCCCGGAACCGGCTCGGCGGAGTACTGCTCGGCGGTCAGCCCCCGGCAGGCCTCGAACATCCTCCGGTCTGCCCACTGATTGAAATCCAGCAACGACGTGATATCATCGTTCATCCGTCTCTCCCAATCGCTCGACACTGAACATTCCAACAGATCCAATCGGCTGCGATGATATCGGCGACGCCGCTCCATCAACCTCCCGCCGGCTCGTTTGAAAGGAATTCGGGTCGTCGTCGGCCGAATAATTAAAACATCTTAATTAATTCCGCAAAAGAATGCCGTGCAAATCCTCTACACGGCGGGATTCTTTACAGAATCTTGGTCGAATCCACACAACTTTCTGGATACTCTGGGTGTTCGACGGGCCGCATGGAGATGTTCCTCGCCTTGATTTCGAGAGCCTGGCATCGATTGATCTTGGTCGGCTTGATGGAAAATCAGGGACCACGAGCGAACACATTTGCGGCCTGCGCGCAACGACGTAATCATTCCTAATTCGTATCCGCCGAACCGGAACATCTTCCATTCCGGAAGGCGAAGGACAATCCTCGCCGACGTCCTTTGAATGCAACGAAGGAGCCCCCTTGATGAGCGCCCCCGGTCCGCGACGTGGTTTCACCTTGATCGAGTTGCTGGTGGTGATTGCGATCATCGCCGTCTTGATCGCGCTTTTGCTTCCGGCCGTGCAGTCGGCGCGTGAGGCGGCCCGCCGTATGCAATGCACGAACAACCTGAAGCAGATCGGCCTGGGTATTCATAACTACATGTCGACGTTCAACACGACGCCGGTGCACGAGTACCGCCGGGCCGATGAGAACGGCGGCACGCTGGGCACGGCCGGGAACCGGGCGTGGCACTGCCAGATCCTGCCGTTCATCGAAGAGAAGCCGATGTACGACGCGTTCAATTTCGCCTACTCGGACGGCTTCTACGGCAACAACAACATCGTCAACGGCGTCAACGCCACCGTCCAGCGGTCGTCGATCGCGACGTTCCTCTGCCCGTCCGACGGGATCACCTGCCTGCCGCAGGACGGGGTGGTCAACACCGGGACCGGCAAGCTGGGCAACAACAACTACGCCGGCAACACGGCGCGGCCGCGGAACATCCTGATGCCCGGCCAGGCGCCCAACAACGGCAACCTTCCCGGCCACCTGGGTGTGATCTCGACGTCCCGGATGTACAACACGGTCGGCCCCTGCGGCGACGCGGGCAAGGCCAATAACACCAACGTGAACGTCTCGGTCGCGTCGATCACCGACGGGCTCTCCAACACGGCCGCTGCGAGCGAGTTCCTGATGAACGACGGCTCGGGCAATTCGAGCGACCCGCGACGCCGGTTCAACTACACCGACTCGGCGCTGATCGAGCAGCCCGACGTCGACATCTGGGCGGTGGTTCGCGACGGCCTCAAGGGCCCGGCGGTCAACTGGACCGATTGGACGATGTACAAGGGGGCGAGCTGGGCGTTCACCGACGCCTGGGAAGGGCACCTGTACGCTCACCTGTTCCCCCCCAACGCCCCGACGATCCACGTCTACTACTCGAACACGCTCCGCTGCTTCGAAGGCGACTCCGGCGCCAACCCCAGCAGCAACCATCCCGGCGGCGTCAACGTCGCCTTCATGGACGGCTCGGTCCGGTTCGTCAAGAACTCGGTCGACCTGCCGACGTGGTGGGCGCTCGGCACCCGCAACGGCGGCGAGGTGATCTCGGCCGACGCGTATTGAGAACCCGACGACCTTCCTTTTCCGCCTCTGCCTCGATTCGAGACGAGCACATGACCCGACAGATTTTCGCCTCGCAACGCCTCAAGTGGATTTTCGTCGCCCTCTCGGCGGTCGTCACGATCGTCTCGTCGATGGCGGCCCCCGGGTGCGGGGGCGACACCCCCGTGTTCGACAAGGCCGCCATGCACACGCCCGAAACTCTGGTCCAGGAGTTCATCCAGCGCTACAAGGGCCTGCCGGAACAGACGAGCGCCAAGGCCAAGGCCAGCGCCGCGAAGGCCGAGAAGGTCCGCGCCAGCCTGCCCGACCCCGACGCCCCGTCGGGCAAGTCGGCCCAAAAAGAGGCCGAGGTCAAAAGCAAGATGGCCCCGCAGGCCCAAACGCTCGATAGCCTGATCGCGACCCTCGAACAGCGACTCGGCGAGCTCGACGGCGTCAGCAAGGCCGATGCGGTCAAGAAGGCCGTCGAACTCATCGAGAAGGCGCCCGAAATCAAGGACGCCGACCGCAAGACCGTCGTCGAGCGGTTGAGCAAATAAAATAAGAGTAAGAGCGGAAGCCGAGGCGCGATCCCCGCGCCTCGGCCTCGCGCGCCCTAGCAGTTACTTGTTAATCGCGTCGTCGACCGCGCGCCCCGCCTTCTCGCCCGGACCGGGGGGATTCACCGCGTCCTTCAGGTCGCGGCCGGCCTTATCGAGCTGCTTGCCGGCGTTCTCGGCGGGGCCTTCGCTCTGGCAACCCGCCAGCGGGGCGAGGGTCACGAACAGGACGGCCACACTCCAGATCAGACGATTCTTCATCGGACTCTCCTGAGATCCACCTCGGCGCGGTCGAACAAAACCGCGCCACTCGCCGAGGATCATCCGCAATCCGCATGCCGAACCACCCCTTGATCGACGACCATCGAGGCCGCGACGGGCGGGCGTCTCAGTTGTCGCCCTTCTGCTTGACGGGGCGGAACGGTTGCAGCCAGTTGGCGAAGGCCTGGGGACTGCGGGATTGGACCCACAGGCGGCCTCGGCCCGAGAAGCGGACGAGAAGTTGGTCGGAGAAGAGGAACGAGCGGACGCGGCGGGCGCGGGTCACGCGGTACTGGAGCGACGGCTCCCAGGCCACCGCGAAGCCGCTGTCGACGGTGTATTCGCCGTCGACGTCGACCTCGTAGACGGCCCCGTACGCGCCGAAGAAGAGCATCCCCGAGCCCGCGACGTGCAAGGTGAACAGCCCCTCGCTGAACAGCCCCTTCATACCCTGCCAGCGCGAGTCGAGCGTCACCGTCGGCGACGACGCCAGGTAGGCGCCCCGTTCCAGGAGCAGATCGCCGCGCATCTCGTGCGCCACGATGTCGCCGGACGAGCCGGGGACGAACGCGACGCGGCCCGGGCCGCCCTGGGCGGTGTACGTGTTCTGGAAGACGCTCTCGCCGCCCAGGACCGATCGCTTCAGGCCCGCCATCAGGCCGCCGCGGGTCGAGGTCTCCACGCGGAGGTTCGGCGTCATCCAGGCCATCGCGCCCGACTCGGCGACGACGGCCTCGCCCTCGTCCAGGTCGATCTCGACGACGCTGTAGGTCGGTTCGCAGGCGATCTCGAAGTCCATCGGAAGCCCTCGTTGGGAAACGGGCGTCGGCCTGGTGTGGTGAATTGGAAGTTCGTTACATAACCAAGGGCCGGTGGGTGCCACGGGTTCGGCTCAACCGAACCCGTGTTCGAAAGGCCGCGGCTCGCGTCCACGGGTTCGACTCGAACCCGTGCCACCCCGATTCAAATTCACGAACTTCCAAATCAGGAGACTAGCGCTCGCGCGGCGGGAGCGCCGAGCCGATCCGCCGGCCGAACTCGTCGGGGTTGTGCGACTGGACCAGGAGTTTGCCGTGGCCGGAGAAATGGAAGACGATCCCCTCGCCGGCCAGGAACGACTGGAGCCACGAGCCGCCGATCTTGCCCAGGCTGTATTCGAGCGTCTCCTCGTAGGCGACCACGTGCCCGGTGTCCACCGTGAGCCCGCCGCGCACTTCGAGCTCGACGATCTGGCCGAAGGCGCTGACCAGGAACGGCCCGGTCCCGCTGAGCCGGACGAACGAAAGCGACTCGCCGGAGAAGAACCCCTTGAACCCCTGGAACTTGGTGTCGACGTCGATCGTGCGGGCCGAGCCCAGGTAGCTCCCGCCGGCGCAGAGCCAGGCGACGGAGCCGTCCATGTCGACCCGCGACACGTCGCCCATGTGGACGGGGGCCAGGCCGACGTGACCGGGCCGCCCGTCGGTCGTACGGTACGTCGAGAGGAAGAACCCCTCGGACGCGAGCATCCGCCGCAGGCCCCCCAGCACGCCCCCCGAATGCTTGGCGCGGGTCGTCACGTCGATGTCGATGTTGTCCGACGCGACGTACATCGCCCCCGCTTCCGAGACGAACTCCTCGCCGGGTTTCAGATGGACCAGGGCCGAGGCGAAGCCGCCCCGATCGGGGATCTCGATCTGCATCGGGCCTCCGAGGTTGGGGGAGCGTGATCAGGAAGGGAGGAACGGCAAGATCCAACGGGCCAGGCTGGGCAGGTGCCGGGTCTGGAGATAGACCTTGCCGCGCCCCTCCAGGCGGAGGACCAGGCCCTCGCCCGAGAGCAGCGTCTGCTTCAGCCCCCCCATGCCGCCGATCGTGTAAGTCAGGCCGGGCTCCCAGGCGACGAGGTGCCCGGTGTCCACCACGAGCACGCCGTCCAGGTCGCGCTCGATCACCCCGCCGTAGGCGTTGAAGAACAGGTCGCCGTGGCCGCTGCATTCGAGGAAGAACGCCCCCTCGCCCGAAAACAAGGCTTTGAGGCCGCCGAAGCGGGTGTGCAGCGCGATCCCCGGCGTGCAGGCGAGGAACGAACCCGCCGTGAGGATGAAGCCGTCCCCGTCGAGCCGACGGTGGAGCACTGAGCCGGGCTCCGTCGGCGAAAGCGCGACCGAACCAGGGGAACCGTCCGCCGTATATTCAGCCACGAACAGCGACTCGCCCCCGACGACCTTCCGGACAGCCGCCTGCATCAGCCCGCCCATCAGGTGGCTGCGGGTCTGAAGATGGCTGCTCATCCAGCTCATCGCCCCCGACTCGGCCAGAATCGTCTCGCCCGGCTTCAGCTCGACGGTCACGTGGCCGTAGTCGGGATTGCCGGAGACGTCGAATTTCATGGCGGCCCCGAGGCGTTGACGAAGCGATCCCGCACCATCGCGATTGACTCGTAGACAAGATACCACACGCCAGGGCGTGCGATCCGTCGAAACCCACGACGATGCATTCGGTTGGATCGGCCGGATATTGAGAACCACCATGACGCGGTCGGAACACCCGGCCTCATGAAAATGGGGGCCTGGGGTCGGCCAGGTCCGAATACAAGCTCGAAGCGCCAGCGAGTGAGTTTCCGGTCGGCCGTTGGAATCCATTCACTCGCTGGCGCTTCGAGCTTGTATTCGGGCATGCCCCAGGGGGTGTTTTGAGAGCAGTCCGCCCTCGAGAACACATCGCCCGGCCAGAAGCGATATCGTGATCTTCGCCCCTTCGCTCAGCACTCCGACACGTTCACCGGGATCTGGACGGCGAGTCCCCCTTCGGAGGTCTCTTTGTATTTCGTGTTCATATCGAGGGCCGTCTGCCACATGGTGCGGATGACGGCGTCGAGGCTCACCTTGGCCTTGGCGGGGTCGCTTTCGAGGGCCAGGTGGGCGGCGGTGACGGCCTTCACGGCGCCCATGGTGTTGCGCTCGATGCAGGGGATCTGCACCAGGCCGCCGACGGGGTCGCAGGTCATCCCCAGGTGGTGCTCCATCGCGACCTCCGCCGCCATGAGCGCCTGTTCGGTCGATCCGCCCAACGTCTGGGCCAGGCCCGCCGCCGCCATGGCGCTCGACACGCCGATCTCGGCCTGGCAGCCGCCGAGCGCCGCGGAGATCGTCGCCCGCTTCTTGAACACCGCGCCAATCTCGCCGGCCGTCAACAAAAAAGGCTCGACCGCCCGGTCGCCGTCGTCGAAGAAGCAGATCCGATAAAGCAAGACCGCCGGGATCACCCCCGCCGCGCCGTTGGTCGGCGCGGTGACCACCCGGCCGAACGCCGCGTTCTCCTCGTTGACGGCCAACGCGAAGCAACTGATCCACTTGAGGATCTTCTCGAAATCGCGGGCCGACCCCCGGATCGCCGCGACCCATTCGTCCGCGCCGGCCGACGTCGCCCGGTCTCCCGCTTCACCCAGCAACGACCGATTGATCCGCGCGGCGCGACGCTCGACGCCCAGGCCACCGGGCAAGACCCCCGGCGTATGCGCGCCTCGAAACGCGGAGTCGCGCATCACGCCCCAGATCCGCGCGAGCTTCTCGTGGATCTCGACCTTGCCCCGGACCGACAGCTCGTTGCGCCAGACGACCTCGGGGATCGAGAGGCCGTTCTCCTTGCAGTGCCGCAGCAGGTCGGCCGCCGTCTCGATCGGGAACGGCGCTGAATCGGGACCTTCCGCCGAAGTCGACGCCCGCGCGTCGTCCCCTTCCTGCACGACGAACCCGCCGCCGATCGAGTAGTACGTCTCCGCGACCGTCGCGCCGTCGTCGAGCGTCGCCGTGAACGTCAGCGCGTTGGGATGAAACGGCAACGACGTCTTGGAGTTGAACACGAGATCATGTGCGTAATCGAATTCGATCTCCCGCCCCCCCGCGAGCGGCAGTCGACGCGACGCCCGGACCTCGGCGACCTTGGGATGAATCCGCGCCGGGTCGCAGACGACGGGGTCTTCGTTGCAGAGCCCCATGATCACCGCGATATCCGTCCCGTGCCCCCGGCCCGTCTTGGCCAGCGACCCGAACAACTCCGTCCGCACCCGCGTCACCCGATCCAGAACCCCCAGCGTCCGGCACCGTTCCAAGAACCGCTGCGCCGCCCGCCAGGGCCCCATCGTGTGCGAACTCGACGGCCCCAGGCCGATCTTGAACATGTCGAACGTGCTGATGAAGGCCATGAATAGAGGGTCCATGTCATGAGCCGCTCGCGGCGTCTCGGCTCGGAGTTCTACTTTCGATCAGAATCGCGTCGCAGCATCTTCTCGATGATCGCCTCGGTCGTCTTGTTCATCCGAAAATTCGTTTCCTTCACCAGTCGGTCAAGCGTTCGAGGCAGATCGAGAATCAGGCCGCGGTCGGCGGCCTCGTTCAGGAGGACGAGCGTGCCCAGCACGGTGAAGCCCCGCCCCCTGGCCTCCTTGACAGCGTCGCGATCGTCGATGAGCAAGGCTTCCGCCTGGATCTCCTGGGCGAGGGAGATGGCTTCTCGCTCGCCCGCCCCGAGCCCCGGGATCTCAGGGACTTCGGTCGGGGTCGTGATTTCGATCCAATCGGGCGGACTGGTCGCCCATGCCCCGACTCGTTCCGGCGATCGGGGGCGAGTCATTTCGAAGACGACCGCCGGCGGAACAACGATCCGACCGAAAAGACGAGGAAGGATCTCGATGCTCTCGATCAGCACGAGATATCGCAACGGCGACGTGTCGGCGACGACGATCATTGCGAGCGTCGCTCCCGCAAGTACGCCCGTTGCTCTTCAAACTCGTCGAGCGACAGTTCGTACCCGACGCCGTAGCGCTTCAAGAGTCCGTCGGTCTCGTAGTCGTCGAGTCCCAACGTCTGACCAAGCTGATACTGGGTGATCTTCTGTTCGCGATAGAGTTCGACAAGGAACGCCTCCTTCGCCTTGTCGTTGACGTCGATGCTTTCGTTTCGAATCCGCTCCTCGATCTCGCTCGGCAATTCAAAGCTGATCGTCATGCGACGGCTCCTCGTCGGCTACTCGTTAGCTCCCCGTCTTCATTGTACGGGGGACGGGCGTCGAGGAGGCGGAATTCACCGTCGGGCGGATCGGGACGACGCGGAAGAGGGAGAAGACGCGGTCCCAGCGGAGGTGGGGGCCTCGGGCGAGGGTCTGGACGTCGCCCAGCTCGGCGAGGGCGGGGAGGTCGCGGTCGCGGGCGACGACGGCCAGGGAGGAGGGGGGCGAATCGGCTTCGGTCGAAATCGGGTCGCCGTCGAGATGCCATGACGCGGGGCGGTCGAGGTAGTAGAGGCGGACGGCCAGATCGTGAGGGATCGGGCCGAAAGGGGTTGGATAGGGGTCGCGGTCCCAGTCGTCGTAGAGTAAGACCAGAGGTTCGTCGCTGCGAACCAGCGCGCCGGCCTGCTCGTAGAACGCCCACTCCTGGCCCCGGCGGTCGAATCGGGCGCCGAACAGGCCGAAGACCAACCCGTAAGCCGCCGCGACGGCCGTCAGCCCGACGACCGCGGTGCGCCGCACCCGCAAAGCCGACCGGCCCCGGGCTTCGAGGCGGGAGCCGAAGCGGGCCAGGGTCAAGGCCGCCCAGATCGACCACGGAACGATCGCGTAGATCGCGTAATGGGTGTTGCGTCCTCCCGGCAGCGAGACCAGGACCATCGGCGCGACGGTCCAGGCCAGCATCAGGCGGTCGCCGGCCGATAATTCGCCGCGACGGAGGGCGCGGAAGGCGTGAACGATCCCGATCAGCGCCAGCGGCGTCCAGGGAAGCCCCTGCCCCAGCACGCCTAAAATGTACTCTCCCCACGATTCGCCCGCGAAGAAGCCGTGCCCCGAGCGATCGCCCACGCGGTCGGCGACGTGCATCAGCCACAACGAGCCGACCCCCGGGCCGTACTTCGCAACCATCGCCAACGGCCAGACCACCGCGATCAAACCTGAGACCAACCAGCCGGCCGGAAAAATCAACCGCCGAACGGCTTCGGGGCGGCGATCCCAGAACAGAACCACGAGCACGACCGAGCCGACCAGCACCGCGCCGAAGCCGGTCCCCTTGGCCAGCGAAGTTAAGCCTAATAGGACAAAGAAAGCCCAGCGCCAGCGCCGGGGGTTGATTTCGGTCGTCGTCCGCAGGTGGTCGAAGGCCACGAGCGTCCAGACGATAAGGCAGGCGAGAGAGACGTCGGCCTCGGCGAGCCGGCCGCGGAGGACCGTCCAGGATGTGGTGGCCTGCATGGCTCCGGCCAGCAGGGCGATCGACGTTCCGTAATGGCGGCGGGCCAGGTGGGCGACGCCCAGGACGAGGAAGGTCGCCGCCAGGGCCGAGGGGAGTCGGGCGGCCAGCGGAGTGACCCGACCGGCGATCGAGCCGGCCGCGGCGACCATCCAGAACGGCAGCGGCGGCTTTTCGAGCCACGGCCGGCCGCCGATCGTCGGATGCTCCCAGCTTCCCGAGGCCAGAATCTCCCGCGCCCCCTGCGCGACGAACGCCTCATGGTACGTCAGCCGCGACGCCGTCCCGAGGGCCGGCCCCAGCGTCAAGAAGCACAAGGCGAGCAGCCAGGCGAGCCCCAGCCCTCGCCGTCGTCCGCCGGTCGTCGACATCGCCAAGAACCCCCAACCGCATCGTTGGCGTCAAACGGCCGGGATCATCGAAGATCGGCGCGATCCTGTCAAGCCGGGGGAATGGGGCCGTCCACGAACAACGTCCAACAGTTGAATCCAGGGAATTCACCACGGAGGACAGGAGGACACGGAGGCGAACGATTCAATCGATCAGGTAAAACTCAAGAGCAAGCCGATCCTTCCTTCCCCCCTGCATTTCCTCCTGTCCTCCGTGGTGAATCGTCCCGATATCCAACGTCTTGTGACAGAGTTGGAAGAGGTCGATCCAGTCGTTGCCGGGGTTCTTGTAGACCTCGAAGTCCTCGGGGATCGAGTCGACCAGGTGGCATCTTGTGGGGACCGTCTCATTCCAGGTCCGGGAGATCCGCCCGGGTCACGAGCAGGCGGATCGAGCGGGGCGCGCCCGGCTGTCGGGCGATGAAGCCCTGCCGATCCAGCGTCTTGACCATCTCGTGGACCGTCGGGGGGCTGACCCGGAAGTACCGCGCCATGTCGGCCTCGGCGGGCGGAACGCCTTGGAGCTTCGTGTAGTAGTAGATGAACGCGAGATACTGCCCCTGGCGTGGCGTATATCCGAGGTCCATCGTCGGTCGTCTCCCCAGCCCCAAGTCCCCTGCGTCGACCCACGCGGCCCGGCCCACCTAGCCGGGATCTTCGAAGATCGCCCACCCCCTGTCAAGCCGCGGCCCATCCGTGGCATTCTGGCCCAGCCATTCGACGGGGGCGTTATGAATTCCGTAACACAATAATAATGCAAGACTTACAGCCGAATTCCCGCCCCCAGAAGAAAAGTCTTGCGGTAAAGTCTGGCTATTGTTCTCAACCCGACGCCCTTCTCTGACCGAAACAAACACCGCTCGGAAGCGCAAACAGCCGGATCGGCACACTTGGGGTTCTGGCTCCCAGAGCACCCGATTTTCCTGACTCGCAAAGTCCCCCGTTTGGGGGCCGTGGACAACCTGTTGATAAGTCGTCGACAGGCTGCGCAGGGACGGATTTCGTCCACAACGGGCCGAGGCCGAAGGGCGTTTCATGCGCCGTCGTCGACAGTTGCGCCCGGGCCGTGCACCGAGTTATCCACAACTTGGTCGACAGGTCGAGGCGCGGTTGTATTCGAGTAAGTTCTTTGGTATCCTTGGTTTGGTCAGGCACTGCCGAAGTTATCCACAGCGCGGCCGCCACTCTATGATTATTACGGCGGTAGAGTTATCTATTCGTTCCTCTCAGAGGGACGAAACAAGCAGAAAACCGGGAACAAGCTCGACCGGGCTCCCGGCTCAAGGGCTTCTCCCTCGCTTCGCCAGCCGCGAACCGGGTGGACGAGAGAGCGTCGCCGTCCCACCAGAGCCCACCACTGGCGTCGAGCCTTGATCTTCGGGTCGTGTCGTGTGCGGGAGACGGTTCGCTCTCCCAGGCCGTCTGAGCGGCCTCCAGGCCCGGCGTATTCGAGGCAGGGCGAGGCCCCCTCCCCGGGATTCCCGGGGAACATCGTCAAGACAAGACGTGAGGAAAGCGCATGAGGGCTTTGTGCAACCGCGAAGGACTGCTCACCGCGTTCACCATGGTCAGTGGCGTGGTTCCCGCACGGAGTCCCAAGCCGATCCTGCAGAACGTGAAGCTCGTGGTCGACGCCGACGAGGGCTCGGTGCTGATGGGGACCGACCTTGAGGTCGGCATCCGCCACCGGGTGCTCGGCGTCAAGATCGAGGAGCCCGGCTCGGTCATCCTGCCGACGACGCGGATCGGGTCGATCTTGCGGACGGCCGGGGACGAGGAGCTGATGCTCGAAACGACCGACGAACACCTGCTCGTCAAGGGCCGGCACGCGTCGTTCAAACTCCCCCTGGAAGATCCGAGCCTTTATCCCGAGGTTCCCGATTTCGCGGCGACCAGCTATCATGTGATCTCCGCGGGCAATCTCAAGAAGCTGATCCGCCGCACGGTTTTCGCCACCGACCTCGACAGCGCCCGGTACGCGCTCGGCGGCGTGCTCGTGGAGCTGACGGCCGAGAACCTCTCGATGGTCGGGACCGACGGCCGGCGGCTGGCCAAGATGATCACGACGGCCGAGGCCGAGAACGATCCCCCGGCCCCGAGCGGGACCCCGGTGATCCCGGTCAAGGCCCTCAAGCTGATCGAGCGGAACCTGGTCGACGACGATCTGCTCGTCCATCTGACGATCCAGTCGGGGACCGCCGTGCTGGTCCGCACCGAGAGCGCCGTGATTTACAGCCGGCTGGTGGAAGGCCGGTTCCCTCGTTACCAGGACGTCTTTCCGGCGACCGTCGAGATCAAGATTCCGCTAGTCGCCGGTCCGCTCCGGCTGGCCGTCGAGCAAGCGTCGATCGTCACCAGCGACGAGAGCCGGGGGGTCGACTTCCAGTTCGGCGCCGGTTCGCTGACGCTGTCGAGCCAGGCGGCCGACGTGGGGAGCTCGCAGGTGGACCTGCCGATCGACTACGACGGCAAGCCGGTCGAGATCACGTTCGACCCCCGCTACCTGCTCGACGCGCTCAAGACCCTGGACGACGGGGCCGAACTGACCGCCGAACTGATCGACGCCAAGAACGCGGCCGTCTTCCGGACCAAGGACCAGTACACCTACGTCGTGATGCCGCTCACGCGCGAACGCTGAGCCGGGCGAGTCGAGTTCCTCTCGGGAACGGATCGTGGCAGCCATGTCGAACCCCAACGCGCGCGGACCCAGGGCCCTGTCCGACGTACTCGGCGAGCTGTTCGCCGTACGCGGCTACGCCCGGCTGCACGCCTCGGGAGAGCTGGAACTCGCCTGGAACGCCGCCCTCGGCGAAGGCTACGCGGGGCGGACCCGGCTGGGCGACGTGCGACGCGGCGTTTTGACCGTCACCGTGGACCATCCCGCCTTGCTCGAAGAACTCTCGGCCTACCGCAAGGCGGAACTGCTCCAGGCCCTCCGCGCCACCGTTCGCGGCTCGACCATCAGCTCGCTGCGGTTCCGGATCGGCCCTGTGGAGTCGTGATTCGCGCCCCGCTGCTCGTTATCTAGGAGCCCGCAATCCGCAACGCCTGGATGATCCGAATACAAGCCCGAAGCGCCAGCGAGTGGATTCCGTCGCGAACCTCGTCGGGTCCGGAGCCAGCGGCCGAAAGCCATGCATTCGCTTGCGCTTCTTTGGCGTGGGCCGCGTAAACCACACCCTCGCTTGCGCTTCGGGCTTGTATTCCGGGGCCTCCTCCACACTCTTCCATTGATCGACCGAGGAACCGCCGCGATGGATTTGACCAAGAACGACGCGACAGAAACAATCGTGGGAGCGGGTGAAGTCTCGCTCGGAGGCGCTGCGCTCGAAACGTACACCGGGGCGAACATCCGGGTGCTTGAAGGGATCGAGGCGGTCCGCAAGCGCCCGGGCATGTACATCGGCGACACCTCGACGCGGGGTCTGCACCACCTGGTCTACGAGGTCGTGGACAACTCGATCGACGAGGCGATGGCCGGGCACTGCAAGAACATCCTGGTGACGATCCACGCCGACGGCTCGGCGTCGGTGGTCGACGACGGCCGGGGCATCCCGGTCGACGCCCACGGCGACTCGGGCAAGAGCTCGCTCGAGATCGTGCTCACCAAGGTCCACGCCGGCGGCAAGTTCGACCACGACACGTACAAGGTCTCCGGCGGTCTGCACGGGGTCGGCGTCACGGTCGTCAACGCCCTCTCCGAGTGGCTGGAGGCCGAGGTCCGCCGCGACGGCCAGGTCTGGCACCAGCAGTACGAGCAAGGGGCCGCCCTGGGCCCGGTGAAGGCCAAGGGGAAGACCGAGCTCACCGGCACGACCATCCGGTTCCTGCCCGACATCACCATCTTCCCCAAGATCGCCTTCGAGTACGACATCCTCGAGAAGCGGCTCCGCGAGCTGGCCTTCTTGAACAAGGGGGTGCGGATCAAGCTGGTCGACGAGCGCGGCGACGAGCCCAAGGAGGCCGAGTTCTACTCGTCGGAAGGGCTCAGCGAGTTCGTGGCCTATCTGAACCGCGCCCAGTCGGCGTTCCACCAGCCGGTGGTGTTCATGGGCCGCGACGACGAGAAAGCCGTCGAAGTCGAAGTCGCCTTGCAATACAACGATTCGATTAGTGAGATGGTGGTGTCGTACTGCAACAACATCAACACGATCGAGGGGGGCACGCACCTCACCGGCTTCCGGGCCGCGCTGACGCGGACGCTCAACCAGTACGCCAAGAGCGCCGCGCCGGCCAAGAGCAAGGACCTGAACATCACCGGCGAGGACTTCAAGGAAGGCCTCACGGCGATCGTCAGCGTCCGCGTGCCCGACCCCCAGTTCGAGGGCCAGACCAAGACCAAGCTCGGCAACAGCGACGTCGAGGGGATCGTCACCAAGGTCGTCAACGACAAGCTGGCCGAATACCTGGAGAACAACCCGGCGGCGGCCAAGAAGATCATCGCCAAGGCGCAGCTCGCCGCCGAGGCCCGCGAGGCCGCCCGCAAGGCCCGCGACCTGGTCCGCAACCGCAAGGGGGTGCTCTCCGGCGGCGGCCTGCCCGGCAAGCTGATGGACTGCACCACCCACGACCAGAACTCCAGCGAACTGTTCCTCGTCGAGGGTGATTCGGCCGGCGGCACGGCCGAGGGGGGTCGCGACCGGCTCTACCAGGCGATCCTCCCGCTCCGAGGCAAGATTCTCAACGTCGAGCGCGCCCGGCTCGACCGCGTGCTCGGCAACGAAGAGGTGCGGAACATCATCACGGCGGTCGGCAACGGCATCGGCGAGGAGGAAGACCCGTCCAAGCGGCGGTACGGCAAGGTCGTGATGATGAGCGACGCCGACGTCGACGGCTCGCACATCCGCACGCTGCTGATGACCTTCTTCTACCGCCAGATGCCCCGCCTCGTGGCCGAGGGGCACCTGTACGTCGCCCAGCCGCCGCTCTACCTGATCGCCAGCGGCAAGAAAGAGCGCCGGTACGTCCAGACCGAGGAGCAGATGCAGGCGATCATGATGGACACCGGCCTCTCCGGCGCGAGCCTCGCCGCCGCCGACGCCGCGCCCGCCAACGGCGAGGCCGACGGCGACCGCACGGCCCAGCCCGGCGACGTGACCGGCGACCGGCTCAAGCATCTGGTCGAACTCGGCGCCGCGATCGAGCACGGCCTCCGCGCCTTCGGCCGCCGCAACCGCCCGCTCCGCGAGTTCCTCAAGCTCGCCAACAAGGCGACCGATCCCAAGGTCGACCCCCGCGCCGGGCTCTTGCCGCTCTATCTCGTCGAGGACGAGCACGGCCATGAGAAGGCCTACTGGAGCGAGGAGGAAGCCGAGCCCGGCGAGCTGGCGAGCCCCCGGGCCCACGAGTTCCACGAGGTCAAGACGCTCAACAAGCACCTGACGCGGCTCCGCGACGAGTACGGGCTGCGGGCCGACGCGCTGCTCGCCCGCGAGGTCACCGGCGACGAGCCCCCGCCGCGGTTCATCCTCCACCGCGACGGCGAGGAGTACCCGCTGCTCGACCTTCGCGCCCTGGTTCCGACCGTCCGCAAGATCGGCGAGAAGGGGATCAAGATCACCCGCTTCAAGGGACTCGGCGAGATGGACGCCGAGCAGCTCTGGGAGACCACCATGGACCCCTCGCGGCGCACCCTGATGCAGGTCCGCCTCGACGACGTCGCCTCCGCCAACGACCTGTTCACCACCCTGATGGGCGACGACGTCGAGCCCCGCCGCGATTTCATCGAGAAGCACGCCCTCGAGGTCAAGAACCTCGATGTTTGAGGCGAACGACCAATGCGAGTCTCGTGACGTTGAGCATCGCCCACCGTTCGACGGCCATCGGATCTAGATGGTTGACAGCGACGCCAGGTTCGTTCGGAAGACGGTACGAGGACGAGGATCACTTGTGGAAGAGGAGCATCCCTTCAGGGACGGGCCGGTCGACCGACCGGCGCGGACCACGTGGGAACCGATGATGGGTATAGCCCAGAAAGTCGCGCGCAACTTCAGCGACGCGGTCCGCTCGCGAGGCCAGTCATACTTCTCGAAGGGGCGCGTCAGCCTGATGTCGGCGAAGCCGAACGAGGTTGTGGCGCGGGTTCGAGGTACGACCAAGTACCGGGTCCGCGCGCGGCTCCGGGGCGCCAAGCTGCTGGCGTCGTGCTCGTGCCCGTATTTCAGCCCCCAGGGCGAGCCCTGCAAGCACCTGTGGGCGACCCTGCTGCTGGCGGACTCGCGCGGGTTCTTGCAGTCGGCGCCGAACATGGCGCTCCGGCTGATCCCCGAGCCGCCCCGGCGGCCGGCCGCACCGGGCGCCGCGCCCGGCGTCGAAGACGGCGCCGACGCTCGCCCCGGCCCCGGCCCACGCCCCGGCCCCGGTTCTCGCCCCGGCCCCGGCTCCGAGCCCTCGCGGGGGGGCGACTACGGCCGTGACGTGATCATCGGCGCGCCCAAGCCCCCCGCCCCGCAGTTGCCGGGCCGTCCGCCGCGCGGCCGCAACGTCGCCGCCAAGGAGCGCTATCCGCGCGGTCGATCGCGAGACGCCGCGCCGGCCCTCCCGGGCGTCGCGCCCAACGGCGGCGCCTGGACCCCCGGCGCGGCCCGTGAGGCCCGCGAGGCCCGGGCGGCGACCCCTCGCGGCAAGGCGCGGTCGGCGGCCGGCTCGGCCACGCCCGTCGGCGCCTCGCCCCGCGCCAAGGCCGTCAACCGCAACGCCAAGCGGCTGCTCGTCTACGTCCTCGACGTCGGCGCCACCCAGTCGCACAACCAGATCGTCATCGACCTCGCCCGCCGCCAGCGCAAGCCCACCGGCGAGTGGGGACCGCTCCGCCCCTGGTGGTACGCCCCCCGCGCCGCGCACGTCAAATACGACCCCGAAGACCGCCTGCTGCTCGCGCTGCTCGACGAGGCCCACCACGGCGTCTCCACCACCCCGGCCGCCGGCGCCGAAACCGCGACCGGAACCGGAGCCAGCGTCGGAGCGGGAACCAGCGCGACGGCGACGGCTGCCGCAACCGCCGGCGCGACCGCGATTCCCGGCAACGGCGCGCCTCACGTCCCGGCGCGGTCGAGCGTCAGCGACATGCGGGGCACGCGGCGGTTCGTCCTCCGCAAGGATCAGGCCGCGCTCGTCGAACGCCTGGCGCGGTCCGGCCGGCTGAGGCTCCGCCGCACCGACGGCGAAGACGACCCGCCGACGATGCGGTGGGACGACGGCCAGCCCTGGCGGTTCAGCCTCGACATCCGCACCGAGGCGGGAGGCAAGCGATGGGCCTGGCGCGGCGGATTGCGCCGCGGCGACAACCGCATGGACCTGGCCGAGCCCCTGGTCCTGGTCCCCGGCCTGCTGGTCCTCGGCGTCGGCCGCGCCGCGCGGTTCGACGACCTGGGGGTGATGACCTGGATCCAGCGGCTGCGGTACGAGAAGGAGATCACCTTCGTCGAACCCCAGCAGGATCTGATGCTCGGCCGCATCCTGGCCGAGACCCGGGTCCCCTCGACCGAGCTGGTCGAGTCGATCCAGCTTGAGGAGATCGTCGCCAAACCCCGGCCCTGCCTGACCCTGCGCACGCCCCGGCAGAACTGGGGGCTGGCCGCCGACAAGCTGCTGGGCGAGCTGGAGTTCGACTACGACGGCGCGGTGATCCCCGCCGGCCGGACGACCCCGCTGGCGGTCTCGACCGAGCTGGGCCTGGTGATCCGCCGCGACCCCCGCACCGAGTCGGCCGCCGACGTCAAACTGTTCGAGCTGGGGTTCCGCGAGGCCAAGGACCCCCGCCTCGATCCCAACACGCTGGAGCTGCCGGCCAAGCGGATGGGGATCGTCACCAAGGAGCTGGTCCAGCTCGGCTGGCGGATCGAGGCCGAGGGCAAGCTGATCCGCCCGGCCGGCGAGTTCAAGCTCGCGCTGTCGACCGGCATCGACTGGTTCGACCTCGACGGCGGCGTCGACTACGGCGGCCAGAGCGTCAGCCTCCCCGAGCTGCTCTCCGCGGCGCGTCGGGGCGAGTCGATGATCGAGCTGGGCGACGGCTCGATGGGGATGCTCCCGGAAGAGTGGCTCAAGCGGTACGGGATGCTCGCCGACCTGGGCTCGGCCGAGAACGGCGCCTTGCGGTTCAACGCGTCGCAGGCCGGCGTGCTCGACGCGCTGCTGGCCAACCAGCCCGAGATCCAGATCGACGCGGCGTTCGAGAAGGTCCGCCAGCAACTCCGCCAGTTCGAGGGGGTGATCGCGCTCGATTCGCCGCCGGGCTTCCACGGCGAGCTGCGGCCGTACCAGCGCGAGGGCCTCGGCTGGCTCGACTACCTCCAGCGGTTCGGCTTCGGCGGCATCCTCGCCGACGACATGGGTCTGGGCAAGACGATCCAGGTCCTCGCCCTGCTCCAGCGCCGGCGGTTCCGCCGCCAGGCCAAGGGGCCGAGCCTCGCCGTCGTGCCCCGTTCGCTGGTCTTCAACTGGCTCTCGGAAGCCGAGAAGTTCACGCCCCGGCTCAAGGTCCTCGACTACACCGGGCCCGGCCGGCACCCGCTCCGCGAGAAGTTCCCCGAGTACGACCTGATCGTCACCACCTACGGCACGCTGCGCACCGACATCGCCGAGCTGGCCAACATCGAGTTCGACTACGTCATGCTTGACGAGGCCCAGGCGATCAAGAACTCCGAGAGCCAGTCGGCCAAGGCCGCCCGGCTCTTGAACAGCCGCCACAAGCTGGCGATCAGCGGTACGCCGATCGAGAACCACATCGGCGAGCTCTGGTCGATCCTCGAATTCCTCAACCCCGGCATGCTCGGCACCGACACCATCTTCAAACGCTACGCCAGCGCGAGCGCCTCGTCGAACGTCGAGGCCGAGGACCGCGTGCTGCTGTCCAAGGCGCTGAAGCCGTTCATCCTCCGCCGCACCAAGTCCGAGGTCGTCAAGGACCTGCCCGACAAGACCGAGCAGACCCTCTACTGCGACATGGAGACCGAACAGCGGCGGACCTATGAAGAGCTGCGCATCCACTACCGCGACGCCCTGCTCAAGAAGGACACGGCCGAGCTGAACCGGTCGAAGATCGAGGTCCTCGAAGCCCTCTTGCGGCTCCGCCAGGCTGCCTGTCACCCGGGCCTCATCAACGACGAGCTGGCCTCGACCCCCAGCGCCAAGCTCGACATGCTGCTCCCGTCGCTGGCCGAGGTCGTCGAGGAAGGCCACAAGGTGCTGGTCTTCTCGCAGTTCACGAGCTTCCTGGCGATCGTCCGCGAGCGGCTCGACCAGGCGAAGCTGACGTACGAGTACCTCGACGGCCGCACCCGCAACCGCGCCGCGAAGGTCGATCGGTTCCAGAGCGATCCCGACTGCCCGATCTTCCTGATCAGCCTGAAGGCCGGCGGCCTCGGCCTCAACCTGACCGCCGCCGAGTACGTCTACCTGCTCGACCCCTGGTGGAACCCCGCCGTCGAGGCCCAGGCCATCGACCGGTCGCACCGGATCGGCCAGACCCAGCACGTGTTCGCCTACCGCCTGATCTGCCGGAACACCGTCGAGGAGAAGATCCTCGAACTCCAGCAGAAGAAGCGCGACCTGGCCGACGCCATCCTCAACGCCGACAACCGGATGATCTCGACCCTTACCCGCGACGATCTCGAATTCCTGCTGTCGTGACCCGCGAGGGATCGCTCGGATTGGAGTAAGCCCGAAGCGCCAGCGAGTGCATTTCGGTGTGATGGGGAAATGCATTCGCGGGCGCTTCAGGCTTGTAAATCCATAAACGACGAAAGCGGAGAGGCAGGCCTCTCCGCTTTCGTCGGCTCGACTCGGCTCAACTCAGCGGGCCTTGCCCTTCTTGGCGTTGGGTTTGCCCGGCTCTTCGAGCTTGCCGTGCGCCTTGGGCGCGGCCTGGAACTCCTCGGCGGTCATCGGCTTGACGGTCTCGCCGTCCGAGAGCAAGACCAGGCCGCCGGCCTCGGGGGCTTTGGCCTCGTAAGCGAGGACCGCCTCGCCCGTTTTCTCGATCGGCGCGCCCCAGTAGACGCCCACCGTCTTGTTCTGGATCGCCATCGAGCCGTGCGAGAAGCCCTCGGCGAACTTCATCAGCTCCTTGCCGGCCTCGGGGGGCTTTTGAGTCTGCTTGACGAGGAGCGCGTACATTTCACCGAGTTCCTTCAACGCGATGACCTCGGTCTTCGAGGCGTCGACGTCGGTTGACGATGACGTTCCGCCGTCGCAGCCGGAAAGCGTCGCGATCGCGCAAAGAAACAGGGTGATGATGAATCGTGAACTCATAGCGTGTCGTCGTTTCCTTCGTTGCGGCGGCGCGATGAAGGCTCGCGCCGCCCGTGGGGGTCGATGTCAGTACGCGTCGGCTGAGAGGACCTCGCCGCCGGCCCGCGAGCCCAGGCCGCGCCAGGTGGTCAGGTTCACCGAGTCCTTGACGAATCGGACCGAACCGTCGGCGAAGGCGGCGTTGGCGCCGCCGGGGTGCCTGCTCCGGGCCGCGGTGTGCGAGGCGTAGTAGTTGGTGGAGCCGCAGTCGTATCCCTTGTAGTTCGGCGGCACGGTGTGCGAGTAGTACCCCGTCATCGGCAGATTGCGATACCACTGCTGACCGCGGTAGTTGATCCGTCCGACATAGCTGGTGTCCCAATCGTTGCAGGCGGGCAGCGTCGGCGCGTCGTTGTTGAAGTACTCGGGGGGGATGGTGTAGACGTTCTCCTTGGCGTAGAAATCGCCTGAGACGATGTCCGACCGGGTGGTCTCCGAGAACAAGCCCGTGTTCGACGTACCGTCGGTCACGCTGGCGATGGTGACTTTCGACGTCAACTTCTGCCAGTTCGGGCTGGGGGCGGGAGTGGTCGTGTCGATCGTCACGTTGAAGATGCCAACCTTGCCGCCGTTGGTCTCGCTGTCGCCTCCGGTGTTGAACCGGACCGAGGCCGTGTTGCCGACGCTGGCGAAATAATTGGAATAGCCGAGGGTGCCGTACATCCGCGTGGTCGCCGGGTCCGACGGGCAGACGAAAGCGCTGACGAGCTGGGTGCGGGCCGTCAAGTTGTCATTGGCGTTGGGGTTGCAGCAGCCGTTGACGTCGACCTCGAAGTTGAACGCCGAGTAAAGGTTGGCCTGTTCCAGAAACGGCAGGATCTGCGCCAGGACGTTGGCGCGGCTCGATCCGCTTCCGCCGCCGCCGTTGGGGATCAGCGGCACTTGCGCATAGCCGTCGGGGAACTTGGTGTTGGTCGATTCGAAGTTGTGGACCGCCAGGCCGATCTGCTTGAGATTGTTGGTGCACTGGGCCCGGCGGGCCGCCTCGCGGGCCGACTGCACCGCCGGCAAGAGCAAGGAGATCAGAACCGCGATGATCGCGATCACCACCAGAAGCTCGATGAGCGTGAAGCCAGAACGACGTCGTACGGACATGGAGGCATCCTGATACATGCTTGCAAATCAAGACAAGTCTACGCTGAGGTCGATTCTCCCCATTCGTTGCGGCGGAATTCAGGAACGCGAGATGAAGATTGCGCGAAGCGGGCGATATATCGGGCCGACGACTTCAGCAAACGGCCCAGCCCCCGCGCGCCGGCCAGGTCGCCTTGTTCCAGAACGACTCCGGCTGAACGACCCCGAGTCGCCGCCGTCCCGACGTGCAAGGGTGCGTTGCGATCCCCTGCGCGCTCAGTTAAGGTGAAAGGACCGCCTGAAGAAGCTCAACCCCGGGCGCCACGGGTTGTACCCAAACCCGTGCGAGGCAAGCCGAAGCCGCAACAGGGAGTTCACGCCATGACGCTCAGCCACGATCACAGCCCCCGCACTCGGACGACCCTCCTCCTGACGACGGCCCTCGGCCTCGTGCTCGCCCCCGCCCTCGCCGGCTCGGCCTTCGCCCGCCCCAGGCCCGACGACAAGAAGCCCGAGGCGAAGAAGGAAGAGCCGAAGAAGCCCGAAGAGAAAAAGCCCGAGGCGAAGAAGGAAGAACCGAAGAAGGAAGAGCCGAAGAAGGAAGAGCCCAAGAAGCCCGAGGCGAAGAAGGAAGAGCCGAAGAAAGAGGAGCCCAAGAAGCCGGCCCCGGCTCCCGCCCCTGCTCCGGCTCCGGCCCCTGCCCCGGCGGCCGACGATCCGGCGAAGCTCAAGGAGCAGGTCGGCGCGCTTCAGAAGGAAGTCGCGGCGTTGAAGCTCAAGGTGGCAACGCTTGAGCTGGAGAAGCTGGGCGCGTCGGTGAGCGTCGACAAGGGCAAGGACGGCAAGGAGGTCGCGACGGTCAACATCCTCAAGAAGTGGTCGGGCGACAAGGACGGGTTGCAGCTCCTCAAGAACGTGCCGAACCTTCAGGTCGTCTACATCGACAACGGCCAGGTCGCCGACGCCGCGATCGCCCCCTTGAAGGAGCTGCCGGGCCTCACCGCGATCACCCTGATGAGCCCGCTGGTCACCGACGCCTCGCTCGAGCACCTCAAGGGCCTCACCGGCCTGACCATGCTCTTCCTGACGACCAGCAAGGTCGGCGACAAGGGCCTGGCCCAGCTCAAGGACCTGAAGGGCCTGCAAGTCCTCGCCCTCAGCCGGACCGAAGTCACTGACGCTGGCCTCGACGCCCTCAAGGACGTCAAGAGCCTCAAGTCCGTCTACCTGATCGGCACCAAGGTCACCCCCGAAGGCGTCGACAAGCTCAAGAAGGCCCTCCCCGGCGTCGCCGTCTACAAGTGACGACCCAAGGAATCGCTCCTCCCGCGCGAGTCTTCGTAGGGTGGGCATCGCCCACCTTATGAAGATGTAAAGCTGCGAAGATTCAAGACGGTGGGCGATGCCCATCCTACGAGATCGTCTCGCTCGTTCATCACGCGAGGCCGGCGCTATGGACTCCGAACGCTGTCCGATGTGCGACAAGGCGACGGTCGTGGCCGGGCACATCCCCCTGCACAAGGCCGGTGCCCACCGCTTCGAGCCGACGCGCTTCCCAACGTTCCGCTTGTGGGGGCAGGCGCCCGCCTGCTCCTCGGATTTCCGGGCGTGCCTCGCATGCGGCCACGTCTGGACTTACCTTCGACCGGAAGACCTCCGAGCTTTCATCGAGAAGCACGGCGACGCCGAGACCAGGCGCAAGCTTTCGCAGTACCAGAAAGTCCCTCTGGAGCAAGACCTGCTCTGATCGGCCGGTACACCCTCAGGCGTGGGCCGGCGGGACCATGGTCGCGTCGTGGCGGTGGTGGAGGTGGCTCCCCAGGTGCCTGAGACGCAGGCCGAGCATGATCCAGGTCCAGCCGCTGAAGATCATGTCGATGCCGACGAACAGGCCGATCACCCACAAGGATGCGGCCGGCCACTGCATCCAGATCATGATGCCCAGGGCCAGCTCGATCAGGCCGCCGACGAAGACCCATCCCCACTGCGGGAACTGGTACGAGATCGAGCCGATGGCGCGGAACAGGCCGCCGACCATCAGCCCGCAGGCCACCAGCAGCGTCATCGCCTCGAGCGCCTCGATCGGCCGGTTGAGCATCAGCAGGCCCACGACGATGTAGAGCACGCCCATCATCAGCACCAGGAAGAACCCGCTCCAGTCGCGGGTCCAGAACGCCCCCACGAGCTGCGCGGCGCCCCCCATCAACAGGAGCACGCCGAGCGTGAAGGCCGTCGCCACCGAGGCGATCAACGGCGCGCCTATCGCCAGCGTGCCGAACACCACCATCGCGATCCCCAGGATCACGAGCCAGATCCAGCGGCCCCGGATCGCCTCCAGCTCGTGCCGCAAATTCCTCCGAAACGCTGCCTTGTCGACGATGACGCCCGTGCTCATGGTGATCCCCTCATAAGTTCGCCGGCGCCGCGCGCGGACCGATGGGTCGAACGCCCGCCCGGCTCTTTCTTGCTCGACCCCAGCAGCAAATCCCGGGCCGAATCCGACGAATTCAGGGCCTGGCGGGCTCGTTCTTCCGATCGCCCTTCTGCTTCTCGGCCTGGTCGAGTTCGGCGGAGCCGTCGTGGGAGAGGTCGGCCTTGAGGAACGAGGGGGTCTCGGGGAGGGCGACCCGGAGGTTGGCCTCGCGCTCGACGCGGGCGGTGAGCGAGCGGGCGCGGCAGTCGAGCAGGTGGCCGCCGGCCTTGCGATCTTCGGTCAGGAAGTGGAAGTGGTAGCCGGGGACCGTGAGGATCTTGACGTAGCCGGGCGACCAGAAGCCGACGAGCGTGCCCCGGACGTTGTGGAAGTCGAACTCCGGTTGCCTGGCCGCCGCCGCGAGCAGCCGGGTCCCTTCCTCGACCTTGGGGACGGCCCGGGTGCGGACGAACTCGAACAGGCCGTCGATCTGGTAGGCGTAAAACAGGTTGTCGGTCGTCCTCAGCGCGTTGAGCCGGTTGTGCAACTCGGCGACCCCCGCGAACGCGCCCAGCTCGACCGGGGGTTCCGGGTTGAACCGGGTGAGGACGGCGTAAGGGCTCCGCTCCGCGTCGTCGACCTCGCGGACCGAGCCGTCGGACCGCACCTGGTAGCAACGGCCGTCGACCACGACCATCTCGCCGTCGAGGTTCGTGAACGTCCCCAGCCCCAGGTCCCCGTGCTGCTTCAAGAAATGCACGCTGACCGCGCCCTCATGGACCCCTTCCACCAGCGCCCCGGCCGTCGAGACCTGGAACAGCGTGCTCCAGCCGGCCTGGAGGTGCTCGACCAGGGCCGCCTCGACGATCGCGTCGATCGTCTCCCCCGACGTCCGCCGTCGCTCGTCAAGCGCCCGCCGGATCGTTTCGGGAATCCGGCAGGCGAGGGGAACCATCGTCGGGTCGTACATGAAATCCTCATCACAAAATGCGATGCAAATATCCTTCTCCCCTCGGGAGAAGGTGGCCGAAGGCCGGATGAGGGTCGCGGCGCTTCGAGATGTGTATGGAAACCATCGATCGCCGGCCGAAATCCGTGGTGAAGGCGATAACCCTCACCCGTCCTTCGGCCACCCTCTCCCGGGGGGAGATGGGAACACATGCAAATACAATAAATCGTGCTAGCCCTGGATCGCCTTCAAATAGCGGTCGGCGGATCGTTGGACGACCTGCTTGCCGCCGGTGGGGACGACCCCCTTGCCCCGGACGACGAACGCGCCGTAGATGCGATCGTAGGCCAGCGGATCGAGGCATTCCATGACGTGGCGGATCGTGGGGGCGTTCAGGGGGATGAAGTTGGGGTAGCTCCACATGAAGCTGACCTGCTTCGGGTCCATGCAGATCTGCGGCTGGTCGCCCGCCATGAGCGCCCCCTTGCCGCCGGCGCCGGCGGGCCAGTGGAGCACCTGGTAGCCCTCGAAATGGCCCCCGGTGCGGATCAGCGGCAAGTCGCCGAAGATCGTCTTCTTCTCGCCTTCCCAGAACTTGACGCACGGGTCGGGCCGCATCACCCACTTGCGCTCGGCCTCGTGGATGTGGATCGGAGCGCCGCCGAAGGCCCTGCTCCACTCGATCATCGTGGTGTAGTAATGCGGATGCGAGATCGCGATCTCGGCGATCCCCCCCAGCTCGTTGATCCGCGAGACCGTCGCGTCGTCGATCAGCGGCTGGCAGTCCCAGAGCACGTTCCCCTTGGGTGTCCGGATCAAGAACGCGCGCTGGCCGATGCCGATCTTCGGCGAGACGTTGATCGAGTAGAGGTTCTCCTCCTCCTGCTTGATCGTGTTCTTGTGCGTCTTGTGGAGTTGCTCCAGCGTGGTCCACTGCTGGCCTTCGGGAGGGACGTACTGACGCTCGTCCTCGCAGACCGGGCAGCTCTCCGGCGGCTTCGCCGACTCGGGGTACTGCATGCCGCAGGTCACGCAGAGGAAGGCGGTCCCTTCCCGCGCGGCCTCGGCCGAAGTCGCGGACGCCAGCGAGCCGATCGCGGCGGCGGCCAGGGACGTCTTGCGCATGAACGCTCTCCGCGTCGAATCGTTCGTCATGTCGATCAAGCCTCGAAACCTCGCCGTGACGGCGGATGGTGGAACGACGCCTCGCGGCCCCATTATACGGCGCCGTTCCGCCAGGCCGAAGGAATTCACGGCTTCGGTTTCGACCCTTCGGGGTCCTTGGCGCAGCGGAAGCCGAGGTGCGACATGCCGGAGTCGGTGGCGGTGCCGTGGCGCGAGCTGGGGCGGTAGTTGGTGCAGTAGTTGGAGCTGCACAGGAACGAGCCGCCTCGGGTCACGCGCTTGGGCTGGAACGGTTCGGCGGGGTCGTAGCTCTTGTCGGGGCCCTTGGGATTGACGGCCAGGCCGGAGTCGGCGTTGAGCCGGTAGGCGTCGTTCCGATACCAGTCGGAGCACCACTCCCAGACGTTGCCGATCGTGTCGTACAGGCCGTAGCCGTTGGCCGGGAACGACTTCACGGGGGCGATCCGAGGGTAGCCGTCCTCGTCCTCGGCGGCGACCTCGGGGAAGCTCCCCTGCCAGGTGTTCGCCTGGCGTTTGCCGTCGGGCTGGAAGACGTCGCCCCAGGCGTATTTCTTGCCATCCAGGCCGCCGCGCGCGGCGCGCTCCCACTCGGCCTCGGTCGGCAGCCGCTTGCCGGCCCACTTCGCGTAGGCGACGGCGTCGTCGAACGCGACGTGGACGACCGGGAAGCCGTCCTTGCCGTCGATCGAGCTGCCGGGTCCGTCGGGATGCCGCCAGTCGGCCCCCTTCGTCCAGCTCCACCAGTTGGCGAGGTTGTCGAGCGGGACCGGGCCGGCGGGGGGCGTGAACACCAGCGAGCCGGGCGCAAGCTGGTCTTCGGCCGGCTTGGGCGTGCCGGGGGGGACCTGCGTCTTCATCACCTCCCAGTCGACCGGCCGCTCGGCCATCGTGACGTAGTGCGTCGCGTCGACGAACTTGCGGAACTCGGCGTTGGTCACCTCCGTCGCGTCGATCCAGAAGCCGTCGACCTTCACCGGGTGCGCCGGCTTCTCGGGCGACTCGGCCTTGGGGTCGTTCGTCCCCATCGTGAACTCGCCCCCCGGAACCCAGACCATGCCCGCCGGCGCATCAGCGGGCTTCGGTTCGGCGGGCTTGACGTCTTCGGTCGGCACCGGAAGCGATGCCGGCGCGGGCTTGGCGACGGCCGTCGGGCTCGGTTCGGCCGGCGCCACGGCGGTCGATTCGCTCTGGGATTGCCGCGTGGCGACGTATGAGAAGCCGAACGCCGCCGCGGCCAATCCGCTCAGAAGCAGCGGTCGGGTCCATGAATACTTGAGTGGTTTGGTCATGATTTCTCAGTGGGTTCGGGCCAGCCCAGCGCCCGCCCCTTGTTCTCGGTTTCGAGCCACTTGAGCAAAGGTTCAAAGTACGCGACGAGGGGTCGAGCCGTCAAACCTTCGCCCGTGGCCTCGCGGAGCACGGCGTTCCAGTCGCGGGTCGCGCCGAGTTCGAGGATGCCCCGGAGGAAGTCGCCGACCTTCTTGTTGCCGAAGTAATTGCACTCGCGCGGGTCTTGCTTGAGGATCTCCCGGGCGATGTGGTCGTGGAGCTGGAACTTGAGGACGGTGCCGATCGCGTAATCATAATATTGCGCGGGGTCGTCGTTGATATGCGTCTTCGTGGCGGCGTCGCAGAGGGTTTCGGGGCGGGCGGCGGGAGGCTCGATCCCCTGGAACCCCCGGACGTGCCGCCACCAGCCGGCGTTGAGCGCGTCGTCGGCGATCGTCCCGGCGTAGAAGTCGCGCTCGAAGTGGGTCATCACGCCGGCCGACCACGGCAGGAACACGACCGAAGCGCCGTCGAGCGCGGTGTCGAGCAGGAACGTGACCGCCGGCGCCTTCTCGGCCTCGGGGGTCAGGAGGCCGACCTGCTTCAGATACGGACGCTGGCCGGACGCCAGGCCGATGAGGTCGCCGATCCCCTCGTGGAACGCCCGGTTGGCCCCGGCGCGGAGCAGATACGGCACCTTGGGGGTCGAATAGCTCATGTAGTAATAAATATGCCCAAGCTCGTGGTGGGCCGTGCCGAACCACTGGTTGTCGGGCTCGATCGACATCAGGCTGCGGACGTCGTCGCGGAGGTCGATGTGCCAGGCGCTCGCGTGGCTGTTCTTCTTGCGGCCGGTTTTGGGGTCGGCCGGGTAGAGGTCCGACTTGGACCAAAAGCTCGGCGGCAGCTTGGGGAAGCCGATCGACGTGTAGAACCGCTCGGCCTGCTCGGTGATGAACTCGCGCGGGCGGCCCTTGAACGGGGCGTCCATGTCGACCCCTTCGACCAGGCTCGGCCAGTTCTGCCCCCAGCGGTTGGGCAGCCAGTGCGCGGGGATCGCCCCCTTGGGGACGTCGGCGCCGTACCGCTTCGCCAGCAGGTGCTTGGCCCACGTGTGCAGGTGGAGATATAAAGGCTTGACGTCGGCGACGATGCCGTCGCAGAGGCCGACCATCTGGGAGACGGTCATCCCGTAGTCGGCGACCTGGAGCGCGAAGAAGTCGTCGAAGCCGAGCTTGCGGGCGACCTGGTTGCGGAGGTCGCGGAGCTTCAGCACCCCCTCGCGGAGCGGCCCGCCGATCTCCTTCGAGGCGGTCCAGTAGAGCTTCCGCTCGTCCAGATCCTTCGAGTTGATCAGGACCTGGTCGATCTTGTTGGCCGACGGGTTCTCGATCTTCCCGTCGGCCTTCTTGACCGTGAACACGAACCCGTCCTGCGTCGCCGACTGCCTGGCCTCGGCCTCGGTCCGCGCCTTCACGACCTCGGGCAAGGTCCCGGGCGCCTCGGCCGCGCGGAGCCGGATCTTCTCAAGCTGCCGCGCTTGAAGCTCGCCGAGCTTGTCCTTCTGGGCGAGGAACCGGGTGACGTCGGCGATCACCTCGGGCGCACCGACGACCTCGTTGACCGCCTGGTTCGCCACGACCTGAGCCGCCGTGTGCGCCTCGGTCACGTCCGTCGCCGCCGCCCAGGCCGCCTCCGACGCCTTCGTATCCAGCGGCAGCCAGCGCTCGACGTACCGCGCGAGGAACGCGTCGACCTCCTGCGACAACCCTGGATCGGCCTGCCCCGCCGTGGCCGAAGCGGTCGCCGCCCCCCCGACCGCGACGCCCGCCGCGATTCGCAAGAACCCGCGACGATCCAGCCCGCCGTCCTTCGCCGCCGCGTCTGCTTCGTGTTCGTGTCGGCTCACGGTCGCTCGCTCCTGTCGGCCTCGATACCGGGGATCGTTCCCCTTTCCACGCATCGCCCTCCGAGGATACCGGATTGGACGGCGTGTTGCAGGCGGGCCGGGGCGGGATTCCCTTCTCCCCTTGCGGGAGAAGGCGCCCCAATGGGGCGGATGAGGGGCGTTCGATCGGCGCGGCGATTCGAATCAAATCGTCATGCCACCATTTCTTGGGGCGCCCGACCCCATGAAAATGGAGGTTCGGGGTGGCCCGGGTCCGAATACAAGCTCGAAGCGCCAGCGAGTGAATCTCCGTCGGGCCATTGGAAGCATCCACTCGCTGGCGCTTCGAGCTTGTATCGGGGCAGGCCTTCGCGAGGCCATTTTCAGATCAAGCCGTATGATGAACCCCTCATCCGGCCTTCGGCCACCTTCTCCCGCAACGGGAGAAGGCATGCTCGCGACGGTCTTTTTTTGATGACTTTCCAAAGCCCGGCGGGTGGCCCGGAGTCGAAAACCGATCCCGGGTCGCCCGCGGGTCGAGGTCAGCTCAGCAGGCGGTCGACTTCGGGGAGCAGCGCGGAGAAGTCGATCTTGTGGTGGCAGGCTTCGCGGGCGGCGACGAGGTCGGCGTCTTTCCAGTCGCGCGCTTCGGCGGCCAGTTCGGCGTAGGATTCGCGGGCGACGCCGCGCATGCCGTGCGACTCATAATAGGTGTAGAACCGGGCGAGGTCGCCGAGCTTGGCCTTGGTGCCGCCGGCGAGGGAGCAGCGGCCGTCGCAGCCGGGGCACATGGTCGGGTTGGAGGCCAGGACGGCGTCGCGAAGCTCGTCGATCTCCGCCTTCTTGAGCGGCTCGAACCGCCGGGCCGCGTCGGCGTTCTCGCGGATCTGCTCGGTGTTCCGCAGCGTCACGCACGAGGCCGAGAACCGCTCGTCGGTCCAGATCGCCTGGAGCAAGCCCTGGGCGGGGGTCAGCCCCTTGGCCTTGATCGAGGGGACGTGGTCGGCGGTGAACTGGGTCTGGCCGCCGAGCTGCTTCATCGAGACCAGGCCGATGTTCTTCGCGTGGCAGGCGTCGAGGGCCTTGTTGAGCGGGGCGTTCTTGTCGAGCCAGGGGGAGTACTTGAGCATGATGACGTCGATGAACCCGCCCTCGGCGGCGTTCTGGATCTGCTCGGCGATCATCGTGTCGTGGGTCGAGAAGCCGACGAACTTGACCTTGCCGGTCTTCTTGAGGGCCTCGGCCGCTTCCTTCAGCTCCTTGCTCTTGGGCCAGTCGGTCTGGGCGGTGTCGAGCCCGTGGAAGAACAGGAGGTCGATGTAGTCGGTCTTGAGCGCGGCGAGCCGCTGGTCGAGCTTCTTGAGCATGTCGGCCTGGGTCTTCACGTGGCTCTTGGTCGCCAGGAAGATCGACTTGCGGACCTCCGGCATGGCCGTCAGCCAGTCGCCGATGACCTTCTCGGAATTCTTGTACCCCTCGGCGGTGTCGAAGTAGCGGACGCCTTCGAGATAGGCGGCGCGGAGCAGACGGCCGAGCCCCGCCGGCTCGCCGACGGTCCCGTGGTTGAGCAGAGTGACCTCGACGCCCGTCTTGCCCAACTTCCGCGTCGGCAGGACCGGCTTGCTCAGCCCCGCCTTGGCCTCTTGCGCCGCCGCGTCGCCGGCGGCCAAGCCCGCGGACGCCGCCGTCACCGCCATGCCCGTCTGGAGGAACAGCCGGCGATCGATGGCATTCGAATGCGGTTCGTTCATCTCTCGGATCTCCTGAAAGCAGGGAGCGAAAGTCGACAAGACAAGCAACCCGTCGCCCCGAGGCGACATGGGGGACGCCACAATCCTATCCGAACGATGCGAACGTGGCATCATCGAAGTCGTTCGGATCCATGTCGCGGACCGACGCCGAGATACGTTGAAATTCCCGGGCAGCCGGCTGGGATGTCCTGGCTCTTGCGTTGCGAGTCGATTGCGTTCATCTTTTAGGTACGAATCCGGCTGTAAGAGTAAGATGCGTCACGCTGAATCGGGTCGAGCAGCGTGCGGAGAGAGCGTTCACCCGTCCAGGCCGAGGATGTCCATGCGCCCGATGCGAACCCTGATCGTGTTGCCTCTCGCCCTCGTCGTCATGATGGCGATTCCAAGAAGCCAGGCCCGCGCCGACGAGGGGGCGCGGCCGACCGATTCGAGCGGGAGGGCGTTGAACCTGGACTTCGAGTCGGGCGACCTTCGCGATTGGACGGTCGCGGGCGAGGCGTTTCAGGGGCCGCCCGTCGAGGGGGACGCGGTGGCCGCCCGTCGGGGCGACATGAAGAGCCGGCACGCCGGCAAGTTCTGGGTCGGCTCGTACGAGCGAGGGGGCGACGCGCCGAAGGGGACGCTGACCTCCGCGACCTTCAAGCTGTCGCGGCCGTTCGCCCGGTTCCTGATCGGCGGCGGATCGCGTGAGACGACCCGGCTCGAAATCGTCCGGGCGGCCGACCAGCAGGTCATTCATCGGGCCTCCGGCGACGACTCCGAGGAGCTGAAGCCCGTCGTGGTCGATCTCTCGGCGAATCTGGGCAAGGCGGTCTTCCTGCGGCTCGTCGACGACGACGGCGCGGGCTGGGGGCATCTCAATTTCGACGACTTCACCCTCTGGGAGAAGCGTCCTCCGGGCGAGTCGCGGGCGAGCCTGGCGTCGGCCGACAAGTTCGTCCACCAGGGGCTCGCCCCCGCCGACGCCGCGGCGGCCATGACCACGCAGCCGGGCTTCAAGGCGACGCTGTTCGCCGGCGAGCCCGACGTCATTCAGCCGATCGCGTTCACGATCGACGACCGGGGCCGGCTCTGGGTCGTCGAATCGTACTCCTACCCGATCCGCCTCCCCGACGATCAGGCCAAGGACCGCATCCTGATCTTCGAGGACGCCGACGGCGACGGCAAGTTCGACACGCGGAAGGTGTTCCACGACAAGCTCAACCTCGTCAGCGGCATCGAGGTCGGGTTCGGCGGCGTCTGGATCGGCGCGGCGCCCGAGTTCCTGTTCATCCCCGACCGCGACGGCGACGACAAGCCCGACTCGGCCCCCGTCGTCCTGCTCGACGGCTGGGGATATCAGGACACCCACGAGACCCTGAACTCGTTCAACTGGGGCCCCGACGGCTGGCTGTACGGCTGCCACGGCGTCTTCACCCACTCGCGCGTCGGCAAGCCCGGCACTCCCGACGCCGACCGCCAACCCCTCAACGGAGCGATCTGGCGGTATCACCCGACGAAGCACCAGTTCGAGGTCTTCGCGCACGGCACGAGCAACCCCTGGGGCGTCGACTTCGACCCCAACGGCCGGGCCTTTTTGACCTCGTGCGTGATCCCGCACCTCTACCAGGTGATCCAGGGCGCCCGCTACGAGCGGCAGGCGGGCCAGCACTTCAACCCGTACACGTATGACGACATCAAGACGATCGCCGACCATCGCCACTTCCTGGGCGGAAACCCCCACGGCGGCAACGGCCGGTCGGACCTCGCCGGAGGCGGACACGCCCACGCCGGCGCCCTGATCTACCAGGGGGACTCCTGGCCCAAGGAGTATCGCGACTCGATCCTGATGAACAACATCCACGGCGCGCGGCTGAACCGCGACATCCTCGAACCCAAGGGCTCGGGCTTCGTCGGCCGTCACGGCCCCGACTTCCTGCTGGCCAACGACCTCTGGTCGCAGATCGTCAGCCTCCGCACCGGGCCGGACGGCCAGATGTACATGATCGACTGGTACGACAAGAATCAGTGCCACATGACCGACCCCACGGTCCACGACCGTACCAACGGCCGGATCTTCCGCGTCAGCTTCGGCGAGGCGAACCAGCCGTCGCGCGGGATCGACTCCAAGACCGCCTCCACCGGCGACCTCGTCGATCTCCTGTCCCACCCCAACGATTGGCACGTCCGACACGCCCGCCGGTTGATCCAGGAGCGCGCGGCCGTACTGGACGACGCCGGCAAGCGGAGCCTCGCCGCGACCCTGACTGAGAAGGCATTCGAAGGCGCGGATGTGAAGACGCGATTGAACGCCCTGTGGACGCTCCACGCCGCGACGGGCCTCGACGAGCTGGTCGCGCTACGGGCCTTGAACGACGCCGACCCCAACGTCCGGGGCTGGGCCGTCCAACTGACGACCGAGGATGGGAAGCCTTCCGCCAAGGTCCTCGACGAGTTCGCCAGGCTGGCCAAGGCCGATCCCTCGCCGGTCGTCCGGCTCTACCTGGCGTCGGCCCTGCAACGGCTGCCGGTCGCCGCGCGGCGGCCGACGCTTGAAGGGCTGGCCGCGCACGCCGAGGACGCCAACGACCACAACCTGCCGCTGATGGTCTGGTTCGCCCTCGAACCCGCGTCCGCCGCCGAGCCGCGATGGGCGCTCGACCTGGCGCTGAACTCGAAGCTCCCCGGCCTGCTCCCCTACTCCGTCCGTCGCGTCGCCGCGCTCGGCACGCCCGAGGCCTTCGAGCTGCTCGTCGAGGCGCTCGGCAAGGCCGGGACCGACCCGGTCCGGCTGACGATCCTGGAAGCCGTCAACCAGTCGCTCCAGGGGCGTCGTCAGGTGGAAATGCCCAAATTGTGGCCGTCGGTTTTCGAGAAGCTCGGCGCGAGTCCCGACGCCAAGATCCGGTCGCAGGCGACTTCGCTGGCGGTCACGTTCGGCGACCCGGCGGCCCTCGGCTCGCTCCGCGCCTCGTTGAGCGACGCATCGAAGGACCTTCGCAGCCGGCAAGACGCCCTGGTCGCCCTCCTCAAGGCCCACGATCCCGGCCTGGCCCCGGTGCTCCGGGCGTTGCTCTCCGAGTCGAGCCTCCGCTCTCAGGCTCTCCGAGGGCTGGCCGCGTACGACGATCCCGAGAGCGCTCCGATCATCGTCAAGGCCTACGCGGGACTGACGCCCGAAGAACGTCGTGATGCGCTCAACACGCTCGCGGCCCGGGTCGAATCGTCGAAGGCCTTGCTGGCGGCCGTGGGCGCCCAGACGATCGCCTCGAAGGATCTGTCGGCCGACGTCGTCCGGCAGCTTCGGAACCACAAGAACGCCGAGGTCGACGCCCTTATCGGCAAGGTCTGGGGGACCGCCCGCGAGACCAACGCCGACAAGTCGCGCCTGATCGCGAAGTACCGGAAGCTGCTGACGACCAAAGGCCCCCGCCGGCCCGACCTCGAACTCGGCCGGGCGGTCTTCGCCCGCGCCTGCCAGCAGTGCCATACGTTGTTCGGGACCGGCGCCCAGATCGGGCCGGAGCTGACGGGGTCGAACCGGGCCGACCTGGAATACGTCCTCGCCAACGTGCTCGACCCCTCGGCGTTGATCGGCAAGGACTACGTCGCCCACGTCCTGTTGACGACCGACGGCCGGACCTTGACGGGCCTGATCAAGTCGGAGGACAAGGACGCGGTGACCTTGCAGACCGCCAACGAGGTCGTCGTCGTCCCCCAAGGCGATATCGAGGAACGCAAGCCGAGCGAGCTGTCGATGATGCCGGAAGACGTCTGGACGCCGCTCTCCGAATTCGAGGTCCGCTCGCTGGTCGCCTACCTCGCGTCCCCCGCGCAGACGCCGATGCTGGCGACGGCCGAGAACGTCTCGGGCTTCTTCAACGGCAAGGATCTCACGGGATGGACCGGCGACCCGACGCTCTGGTCGGTGGAGAACGGGGAGATCGTCGGCAAGACCTCGGGCCTGAAGCGCAACGAGTTCCTCAAGAGCGACCTGAGCGCCGGCGACTTCCGGCTGACGTTCCAGGTCAAGCTGGTCGGCAACGCGGGCAACAGCGGCTTGCAGTTCCGCAGCGAGAGCCTCCCGGACGGCGAGATGAAAGGCTATCAGGCCGACGTCGGCGCCGACTGGTGGGGCAAGCTCTACGAGGAGAACGGCCGCGGCCTTCTCTGGCCGGAGTCGACCGAGAAGCACGTCAAGCCGGGCGAGTGGAACACCTACCAGGTGTCGGCCGTGGGACCGTCGATCCGGACGTTCATCAACGGCAAGCCGGCCGTCGTCTTCGACGACCCGGTCGGGGCGCGTCGCGGCATCTTCGGCTTCCAGCTCCACTCCGGAGGCGCGACCGAGGTCCGGTTCAAGGACGTCAAACTCGAACTCAACCCAAGCCTCGACCCCTCGACCGCCGCCCGACGCTGAGGACGGTCCTATCGATCACGGAGCATCACGACTCATGGCGACATCATCCGACGGTTACATTCCCGGCGCGTGCAACATCGGCCGGGCGGAAGTCCGCTGGCGGAAGGTCATGGGCTGGCTCGGGCTCGTGTGCACGGTGGGCCTCTGGGGGTTCTTCATCTACGCGAAGGCGACCCCCCTGGCCCGGCTCTGGGTCTTCGGCCCGGCCCTGATGGCGGCGATCGGCTTCCTCCAGGCCCGGCGTGGCTTCTGCGTGAAGTACGGCCTCGGCGGCGTCTTCAACGTCGGCCCTGAGGTCGGCCGGACCGACACCGTCGAGCAAGCCGAATTCCGCCGCCAGGATCGCCGCACCGCCGTCCAGATCATCGCCCTCTCGCTCCTCGCCGCCGCCCTCGTCGCGCTGGCGGCATACGCGATCCCGGTTTGAGGCCACCCGACCGAATACGAGCCTCTCTCCGTCCGAACGAACAAATTCGGCCGGCGGTCCATTGACAAGTGTCACAGACGGCCTCACGCTGACGTAGAAGGATTACGCCACACGTCTCGCGTTCCGAGCTTCCGGCTCACATCATCTCAACACGAGGTTCGTGCCATGGGACCGCAAATGCACGCGCCCGCTCGTCCTCAACGCGCCCGTCGAAGTCTGCTCCGTCGGCTGTACACGAGCAATCCGTTTTACGTCATCAGCGCCGACCTGGTTTTCATCGGGCTGCGGATGTCGTTCGACACGAGCGGGCGGACGTTCGAGACCGGCGCGTTCATGATCGCGCTGCTGGGCTACACGCTGTTGCTGGCGACGACGGCTTGCGTGCTGATGCGGCTGGGCGAGGTCTGGGACGACGTGCGGACGATTCTGTTGCTGGTCGTGGCGATGTTCCTGGCGATCTCGGTGACGTTCGACGAGACCTTGGCGCGCAATCCGAGGCTCGGGGTGCTGTTCTACGTCGGCGGGCTGTCGTTCGCGGTCGCGGTGAGCGAGGGGATGCTCCGGGGCGTTCGGCTCCGGCTCCCCGCCGGCTTCCGGGTCCCGTATTACCTGATCCTCGCCGTGTTTTTCCTCTATCCGGTCGCCCTGACCCCGTTGCTCGCCGACGCCGATGATCCGCGGCTTCAGTGGATGCTCTTCGGCTTCTCGACCGCCGCGGCCGTGGCCTTCGCGAGCCTGATCCCGGCGATCCGACGCGGCCCCGAGTACGTCGCAGACAACGGCAGCCCGTGGCGCTATCCGCTCTATCCCTGGGTCCTGTTCGGCCTGCTCGCCCTGGCCGTCTGCGGTCGCGCGTACTACCTTTGCATCTCGCTCCACTTCGTGGACAGGTCCTACAACGTCGGCAACTCCGACAACATCTTCGGCCCCTATTTCCTGGTCCCCTTCCTGCTGGTCCTGGACGTCCTCGTCCTCGAAGCCGGGCTCGTCTCCCGCAACGGCAAGACGCAGCGGGCGGCGATCTTCGCCTTGCCCGGCATTGTGGCCCTGGCGGCGATCGGAGGACGCCCCGACCCGATCTATCGGGGATTCCTCGCGATGTTCGAGCAGGGAATGCACGGGACTCCGGTCGACCTCGCGCTCGTCGGGGCGATGGCGTTCTGCGGTTACGCGGCCAGGCGCCGCGTTCCGCTCGCCCTCGGGGGCCTGACGGCCTCGCTGTTCGCCCTGGCGGTCGCCGACCCCGGCGCGTGGGCGTCGGGAAGATTGGAGGCGGTCCGGCCGATCCCGTTGCTCGCGGCCTCGGCGCTGGAGTTCGTCCTGGCTTGGCGTCGCCGCGAATCGCTGCGGGCCTTGATCGGCGCGGCCGGGCTTATCGCCGTGGTCGCGATCGGCCTCGATCGAGCCGGCTGGGGGAGCTTCGTGCAAGGCGTGGTCGTCTTCCATCTCGTGATCGCGAGCTTCATGGCGATCGGGGTCCTGTTCGACGACGACGAACTCGCCCGGCACTTGCGACAGGTCGGCGGGCTCGGGCTCGGGCTGGCGTGCATCGTCGCGAGCTGGAGCGACCCCGCCGCCTTCGCCCGATTCCACGCTCCGGCCGGCTGGATCGCGCTCTATCCGTTCGTCGTGGTCGTCGTGCTCGTGGTTTACGGCGTCCTGACCCGCGACCGGCTCTATCCGGCGGTCGGGATGGCGGGTCTCGCGAGCTGGATCGGCGGGGCGGGCTGGCGGACGTACATCGAGCTACGACGGTCGATCGTCGGGCTCGACTGGATCTCCTGGGGCCTGGCTTTCTTCTTCGCCGCCGCCGCCATCAGCCTCCGGAAGTCGGGCGTCCTCGACCGCCGTCGACGATCCGCGACCATCAAGGACGTCGACCCGACATGGACCCGACTCGATTGATCGCGCGAGCCGATCGAGCATCGACCCTTCGCCGACTGACGAGAACGATCTAAGGTATAAAGAATATTGGAAAATAAAGAGTTTTCAATGCTTCGATCACATCGCTTGTTGCTAGAATCAGGGAGACGACATTTCTAACGCGGCATCGCCGCAGACGAGACTCCCCCGTGAAACAAGCCGAGAATCCGTTCGACTTCATAGGGAAAATCCTGAACAGCACGCTCTTCTTGTCCGGCATCGCCCTCGCGATCGCCTGCGGCGTGGGCTGGGCGATCTGGAGGGGTTGATCTTCCTCCGTCCGCACATCGGAGCGAGCGCCCCTCCCGGTACCACGGGGCGGTCGCTCACCCCTTGTCGAAGTCGTAATTCACGTAACCCTGTTCAGCCAGTCGCACCCCCGACTCGACGTAGGCGGCCGGGTCCTCGGGGGCCCAGGTCCCGAGCCCGTCCACGTACCGGTTGAACATGCAGAAGGCCGCGGCGATCAGGACCGTGTCGTGGATCGCCTGGTCGTCCGCGCCCTCGGCCCGCGCCCGCTCGACGTCGACGGCGTGGACGAGTCGGCCGTCGCGCCGGACCTTGTCGGCGATGGCCAGCAGGGCCTTCATCTTCGGCGAGGACGGGGAGCCGGCCGCGTCGGCGAGCACCTGGTCGACCAGGCTCCGATTCTCTCCAAGGTGAGCCCGCGCCGCCGCCGCGTGCGACTCGCAGCAGAAGCGGCATTCGTTGCCCCTGGAGACGTAGGCCGCGATCGTCTCGCGCTCGCCCGACGTCAGCGACGACGGTCCTCGGAGCAGGACTTCGGCCAGACCGCTCAGGTGCTTCTGGGTCTCCGGATAGGCGATCATCGGCCCGATGATCCCGGGCGCGCCTTCGGGGAGCGTGATGTGAGCCAATTTCGATCTCCGTTCGAGGTGAGTTCTCTATCCAGGCCCCCGGATAGGTCGGGTCCTGGTTCAAGTCTACCCGGGGGGGAGGGTATGATCGATCCGGCCCTTCCCTTTCAGGAGATCCCTCGATGTACGTGGTCTACGGAACGTTCGTGAAACCCTCCTCCCCCGGCGGTTGTCTGGCCCTCGCCGATCAGGCCCTCCGCGCCCAGGGCATGGTCATCGTCAAGGCGGCGGACGGCGTCGATTACCTGGTGGTCGGCGGCAACGACGCCGTGACCTTGACCATCGTCTGCGTCCCGCAGCCCAACGGCACCTGGATGGTCGTCTCGGCCTCGTCGGGCGACCCGAACATCGCCGCCCAGGCCCGCGACGTCATCCGAGGGATGATCGAGAGCACGCCGGCGCCATGACTCGGCTACAGGCTCGAAGCGCCAGCGAGCGAACGCCCCCGAGGGCCGACGCCGTCGGGAGTCCGACGCAGGACGCTACCGCGCCTCGTCGAGCGCCGTGTTCGCCGCCTGCTGGAACGCCCGCCGGACGTCGCTGGCGTCGGAGTTGGGGAAATCCGCCCGCTGGACCATCAGGATGTAGGCCCGCTTCTTCACGGGGTCGATCCAGGCCTGGGTGCCGTACGCCCCGCCGTGGCCGAACGAGCCGGGCGAGAGCATGGCGGTGACCCCCTGAGGCTCGCGGACGACGCACCAGCCCAGGCCCCAGCCGTTGCCGTCGGTGAATCCGGTCTTCAGCCCGCCCGTCTGGACCGAGGTCATCCGCTGCACCGATTCCGGTTTCAAGTAGCGCTTGCCCTCGAACTCGCCGCCGTTCAGGATCATCTGGCAGAACCGCGCGTAGTCCGGCGCCGTGGAGAAGAGGCCGCCGTTGGCCGCCGGGAAGCGGTCGCGGCTCGTCGGGGACTTGTCGCCTAGAATGCGCAGGGGCGTCGCTTCGAGTTCGCCTCGATCGTTCCGGCGGTACGACGCGGCGAGCCTTGGGAGCTGCTCCTCGGTGAGATAGAAGGTCGTATCCTTCATGCCCAGCGGGGTGAAGAGCCTGCGCTCGACGAATCGGTCGAACGGTTCGCCCGAGGCGACCTCGACGATCCGGGCGGCGGTGTTGATCCCCGACTGGCAGTACGTCCACTTCGAGCCCGGCTCGTAGCGGACGGGCTTGCCGACGTAGATCGGGACGAGGCCGGCGAGCTTCGCGACGCCGCGTGATTCGTTGGGCGAGGCCTCGCCCATCCCCGAGGTGTGCGTGAGCAGGTGGCGGATCGTGACCCGCGCCGGCTTGCCGTCGGCCGTCTTCAGGCCCTTGAATTCGGGCAGGTGCTTCTCGACCGGATCATCAACCGAGAGCTTGCCCTCGTCCTGCATCATCATGACGGCGGCGGCCGTGATGGGCTTGGTCATCGAGGCGATCCAGAAGAGGGTGTCGGGACGCATCGGCTTGTCATGACCGATGTCCGCCTTGCCGATCGCATCCAGGTGCGCGATCCGATCGGGCGTCGCCACGATCGTCACGGCACCCGCGATCTCCCGACTCTCCACGGACGACCGCACCGCCTCGTTGATCGCGGAGATGGTTTGCGGAGTTTGCTGTGCATGCAGGTCGGCGGCGGCCAGGACTGTCAGCAGGGCGATCGTCAGGGCGAATCTCAGCATGTCGAGGGCTCCTCAGTTAGGCCGTGAAAGGTGGTCGAATCTTCGCCGATCCAGCTGGCTCGTGCAATCGGGCGCCCCGTTCGGAGCCGTCGACGGGCCGGGGACAGGGCGATCGTGAATCGCGCCGATCTGCTGCTCGCGATCATTCCGCCGTTCCTCGACGCGCCGTCGCCGAAGGCCGAGTGAGTGGGCCGGCGCCCTCTTGATCGGCGGTCAGGCGCCCTCTCGCCCTTGAAGCGCTGCTTCCGTCGCGACGTTGTTCTGGAGTGCGTCGAGGACGACGGCGCCCTCCTCGCCGAGCGACTCGAAGACATCGAGCGCCTCCTCCCGGACTCGGGGCGTCTGGTCGGCGAGCGATTCCATCAAGACGGCGCCGGCGTCGGCGTTGCTCGGCTCGACGGCCAGGAGGGAGCTCGCGGCGGCCAGCCGCACGCGCGCGTTCGGGTCTCCGGTCAAGTGCGCCATGACCTCGGCGACGGCCTCGGTCGGGGCCCGTTTAAGGGCCGTCGCCGCGTTCAGCCGGAGTGCGCCGTTGGGGTCGGAAGTGCAATCGATGAGGAGGGAGACGGCCTCGGCCGGGATGGCGTCGAGCCTCGCCATCGCGGCCGCGGCGTTGGCCCGCACCCGAACCTCTGGATCGCGCAGGGCCTCGAGCAACGCGGGGGTCGCCCCTTCCGGGACGGCCTCGGCGTTCACCCAGCTCGCGGACGCCAGCACGCGAACGTCGACCGAGGCGTCCCTGAGGCCGACGGCCAGGGCTTCCATCGTTTCGGGGGGCTGGATCATGACGATCGCCCGCATGGCCTGCTCCCTGACGCCGACCTCGCCGGTCTGCACCGCGCGGAGCAGCGGCTCGCCGGCCTCGATCGCGGCGGCTCCGAGCTTGCCCAGCGCGAGCGCGGCGTGGGCCTGGACCGATGCGCTGTCGTCTTCGACCAAACGGCGGCACAAGCCTGCGATCAACTCCGGAGTGGCGCCGGCCAGCTTGGGCAGCACCCGGATCACCTCGACCTTGACCTGGTCGTTGGAATCGGCCAGGAGGGACTCCAGGCCGTCCAGGACCGCCGCACTCGCCTCGCCCCATCGGCCCGCGGCCGTCACGGCGGCGGCTCGCATCAAAGGATCGGCGTCGACGAATCCCGAGAGGGCCAGCTCCATCGATCTCGGCGTCGGCGCGCCGATCTCACCCAGCGCGAGCATGGCCTGGCTGCGAACCCCTCCGTCCTCATCCCGCGCCGCGGCTTCGAGGGCCTCGCGGACGCTCGCTGCGTCCGAGCCGAGGTTCCCGAGCGCCTCGCAGGCGTTGATGCGCACTTGCGGATTGAGATGGCCCAGCGAGTCGACAAGGGCCGACATGGCCTCGGCGGCGGAATCGCCCATCTGGCCCAGGGCCTCGGCGGCTAGCGCGCTGACCGTATTGTCTTCGTCCTGGAGGGCCCGCACGAGGCCCGGGACGGCGGCCTCACCGACCGCCTCGCCGAGCTTGCCGAGCGCATGGACGGCCTCGGCGCGAACCCGGTCGTTGTCGTCTTCCATCGCCTCGACCAGGGCCGGCGCGGCCTCTTCGGCCGCCGCGCCGATGGTCCCCAGGGCCTGGGCCGTGTGGGCCCTTACGACGTTGTCCAGACTGGCCAGTCCTTCGATCAGGGTTTCCGCCGCGGCCTGGTCGATCGACCCGACCAGGCCGATGGCCTCGGCCGCCGCCGCGCGCACCGACTCGTCTCGATCTTGCAACAACTCCGCCAGCGACTGGACCGCCGGGCCGGCCGGCTTCCCGAGCGCGCCGAGCGCCCGCGCCGCCGCGGCCTTGACCTCCGGGCTCGCGTCTTCGAGCAGCTCGATGAGCGCGGCCAGGGTGGTTTCCACGTCGCCTCCGACCTCGCCCAGGGCGCGCGCCACCTGGCAGCGGAGGCTCTCGTCCCCCTCCTTCGACATCGCGATCAGCTTCGGGGCTACGGCCGTCGCCCCCAGCCCGATCCCCCCCAGCGCCTCGACGGCCTCGGCCCGCACCACGTTCGAGTCGTCTTCGAGGGCCGCTTCCAGCGTCGACAAGGCGAGTTCGGCGGGGCTCGCATCCTCCGCGGCCTGCGACGAAACGCCCTTGTTGCGCACGATCCAACCTTCGATCCAGCCCCACCTCGGTCCGCGTCGCCTCGCTCGGGGGAAGCCCGGATGGCGGGCGCCGCCCGTCGGCCGCCTCCAGAGGCGTCCGAGGGCTTCGACCACGCTTTGCCGGACGATGGGGCTGGGGTCCTCGAAGAGTGCGACCAGCGCGTGCGTGGAATCCACGGCGTGGAGCCGCCCGAGCGCGGACGCGGAGACCGCTTTCACGTGCTCGTGGGGGTCGTGAAGGTGGTGGGCGAGGGCCGGGATGATCGACGGCCCCATCGTCTCCAGGATCAACGGAAGCTGGTCCCGTTGCTCCTTGGTCAGCGAGGTGACGGAGTTCAGCGAGCGAAGCAGCGGGCCGATGGCGACGATCCCATAAACCGGAAGCGCGTTCTTGGCCCTTTCGTGGATCGGCTCGTGGGGGCTCCAGAAGTCGGCGATCGTCTCCGCCAGCAACTTCCCCTGTCGCAAGGAGGCGAAGACCTGGTGGAGCAGCACGACCGTGAAGAACATCTTGAAGACGGCGGCCAGGGTCGCGGCGGGCCAGGCCGCCGGGCGGACGGATTCGGCTCCGAGGATGTGATGCGACTTGGCCAGGTCGAGGACGTCCATCAAGTTCAGGACCCGCGTGATCGAGAACGCCAGGAAGTCGACGTAGATCGGCTCGCGGGGCTTCTCCGCCACTTCATACCAGTTCCCTCCGACCGTCTCGTAGAGCCCTTGGTTGAGCAGGGCGAAGCCGCCGATCGCGGCCGCCGCGGCGGAGATCAGCAGCGGAATGCCGACCTGCTTCCCGTACTGCTTCAAGCTCTCGGCCAGCAGTTGCCCCTTGAGAGGGTTGTGGATGGACTTGTAGCCCCGTTCGACCTCATTTCGCTCCAGATCAATGAACATGTACGCAAAGCAGGCGGACGAGCCCATCGTCAACAGCGCCGCGCTGCAGACGATCCTGAGGACGGGGAACCAGCCGCCGACGAGTACGCCCACGAGCAGGAATCCGACGACGATCGCGAGGAACTGCACCCACGAAGCCCATCCGAGCAGATACTCCCAGGTCCGGAAGCCCCCCTCGATGCTCGCCTTCACGACATGGCCGAAACTCCGAAGCACCAGACCGATCAAGCCGATCCGGAACAGCACCCCGGCGGCCAACGCCCCCGCCGCGAGCATGCCCAACAGCAAATACGAAGTGTGGAAGTGCTCCAGATCAGCCAGCCAGGACGAGAGACCCATGATTGAACCCGCCTCGAACGACCGCGCGCCGTTCACGAACGCCCGTGCTTCCGCGAACGAAGCCGCCGGCTCGGCCACCCTCGCCCCGACTCGACCGCGAGCCGATGGGAACCCTCGATGTCGCCACGATCCGGATAATCCCGACGCAAAATCCGTGCCGCCCTTCTCGCGTCGCCGTGGCCGTCCGTCCACTCGTGCTGCGTAGGAGGTCGAGGCCCGGCCCGTCGCCCGCTTGCCGAACGGCGGGCGCAGCCTTTATGATCGGCCCTTTGATAACGGGATTCGGCTCGGCTTCCATCGTGCGTGCGTGCGTCCTGGACAGGGGACGTTTTGGGTCGAGTCGGGCGAGGGATCGGGGAACGGTCCGGGTTATACTGCGCGCGGAGGATCGAGGCGACATGGCGACGACGACGGACTACCTGGCGCTCGATCTGGGAGCGGAGAGCGGGCGCGGGATGCTTGGGCGCTTCGACGGCGAGCGGCTGGGGCTGGAGGAGATGCATCGGTTCCCCAACGGCCCGGTGCAGATGCTCGACACCCTGTACTGGGACCTCCCCCGCCTCTTCGACGAGATGAAGACGGCGATCGGCAAGACGGCGGCGGTCAAGGGGTCGCTCGACGGCATCGGCGTCGACACCTGGGGAGTCGACTTCGGGCTCGTCGGCCGCAACGACACTCTCCTGGGCAACCCGGTCCACTACCGCGACGCCCGCACCGAGGGGATGTTCGACGCCGCCTTCAAGCGGATCTCGCGCGACCGGCTGTACGAGATCACCGGGCTCCAGTTCCTGCCGTTCAACACGGTCTACCAGCTTCTGGCTCTCAAGCTGTCGGGCTCGCCGCTGCTGGACTCGGCCGAGACCCTGCTGATGATGCCCGACCTCCTGGGCTGGCTCTTGACCGGCGAGCGGGCCGGCGAGCGGACCGACTCGTCGACCACGCAGCTCCTCGACCCCCGCACCGGCGAGTGGTCCGACGAGATCTGCCGGGCGCTCGACCTCCCCCGGAACATCCTGCCGAGGCTGATCGATCCGGGGAGCGAGCTGGGGATGCTGCGGAAGTCGGTGGCCGCCGAGGTCGGCGTCAGCCAGCCGCTCACCGTGATCGCCCCGCCGACCCACGACACCGCCAGCGCCGTCGCCGCCGTGCCGGCCGTCGGCCCCCCGGCCGCGCCCGGCGCCCCTCCGGACTGGTGCTACCTCAGCTCGGGGACCTGGTCGCTGCTGGGCGTCGAGGTCGGCCAGCCCGTCATCACCCCGGAGACCCAGCGGTACAACTTCACCAACGAGGGGGGCGTCGCCGGGACGACCCGGCTGCTCAAGAACATCATGGGGCTCTGGCTCGTCCAGGAGAGCCGCCGCACCTGGGCCCGCGCCGGCAACGAGATGAGCTACGAGCAGCTCATGGCGATGGCCATGTCGTCGCGGCCGTTCACCGCCCTGATCGACCCCGACGACCCGTCGTTCCTGTCGCACGGCGACATGCCCTCGCGCATCGCGGCGTTCTGCAAGCGGACCGGCCAGACGCCCCCCGACGCCGAGGGGCCGCTCGTCCGCACCTGCCTGGAAAGCCTGGCCCTCAAGTACCGCTGGACCATCGAGCGGCTGGAAGGCATCGTCGGCACCAAGATCAAGACGATCCACATCGTCGGCGGCGGGTCGAAGAACACGCTGCTCTGCCAGTTCGCCGCCGACGCCTGCGGCCGACCGGTCCACGGCGGCCCCGTCGAGGCCACCGCGATCGGCAACATCCTGATGCAGGCCCTCGGCCGTGGCCGCCTGGGCTCGCTCCAGGAGCTGCGCGCCGTCGTCGCCCGGTCGTTCCCCGTCACCGTCTACGAGCCCCGCAACACCCGCGCCTGGGACGACGCCGCCGGCCGGTTCGAGCAACTGGTCAAGGACTGAGCATCCCCGACGGGCTCGCCCCGGGCTGCCTTGCGGAGTATTCCTTTGACGATGGACGCCCCCGAAGCCGATCCCGCCGAACCCCTCGCGCCACCGCTCGACGTCACCGAAGTCACCCCCCTTCCCCGGCCGTCCTTCCTGAAGGCAGTCGGGCGCGGGGCGAAGACCGGGTTCCGCGCCTTCTCCCTCGTCTTCGGGCCGTTCGCGCTCCTCTATCTGACAGTAGGACTTGTCCCGACCGCGTTCGGCCTGGGAGCCGGACGCGGCTTCGGCCTGCATCAGCTGGTCTTCAAGGTCGTCCTGGTCTATCTCGCCGCCGTCCTCCTCGGGATCGTCGTCGGCGCGGCGGCCGGGTTGATCGGGTTCCTGATCGACCGAGCCCGAGGGTCGTCCCGCTCGGGAACCCGGCGGTCGATCGCCGACCGGCCGATCCGTTTCTTCCCCTGGCGACGAGCCCAGGCCGCGCCGGGCGATCTTCCTCGGCCCCGGCGTCGGCGGTGGCCCTGGCTGGTCGGCGTCTCGGTGCTCTTGATCCTCGCAACGGCTTTCGGCGTGGGGATCTACGCTGGGCGGTTCGTCGACCGTCGGCTGGCCGCGGCGCTCGCCGCGACCGACCGGGACGACCCGGGCTGGCGGTTCGACGAGCTGATGGCCGCCCGCGTCATGCCGCCCGATGAGGACAATTCCGCGATCGTCGTGGCCGACGTGGTCGCGATGATGCCGGAGGGCTGGCCCTCGGACGCGCCGGTGCATCCCGGCGGGCCGACGCCGACGCCGACGCCGAGCGAGGCGGCCCGGGCCTTCGAGCGGCTCGCGCGTCTGGAGAGCAACGTCCGGATGGACGACGAGACGGCCGACCTGGTGCGGGCCGAACTGGCCGATCACGCCGACGCCGTCGGACTGGCCCGAACCGTCGCCGACTACGAGGGCGGAGGGCACGTCCTGGAACTCACCCCCAATCCGATCGACATCCGCTTGCCCGAGACCCAGGAGGCCCGGCTCGTCGCCCGGCTGCTCGCGGCCGACGCGGCGATCCAGGCCCAGGACGGAGACATCGACGGCGCCCTCGAATCCTGCCGGGCGATCCTCGGCGTCGGCCGCTCGATCGGCGACGAGCCCATGGTGATCTCCAAGCTCGTCCGGATCGCGCTGGGGGAAATCGCGATGCACTCCGCTCGTCGCGTCCTGGCCCAGGGTGAGCCGTCCGACGCCGCCCTGGCCGCGCTCCAGGCCGACCTCCTCCACGAGTCGCCCCAGACGCTCCTGATCGAGGCCATGCGGGGCGAGCGGGCGATGCTCGACGAGGTCATCCGGAAGGTCCGGGACGCCGAACTCTCCATCGCCGCGCTCAGCGGCCAGTGGTCGCCGGGCGACCCCGCCCACGCGATCGCCCCCTGGGGGACGCTCATGTTCGACAACCAGCGGGCTGTGGGGCTCGAATGGATGAACGAGCTGGTGTCGGCCGCGAGCCGCCCTCCCCTCGAACGGCAGGCGGCCTGGAAGGCGTGGCGAGTCGAGGTCGGCCGGGTGAAGGAGTCCCGGCTCGGGATGTTCGTTGCGACGCTGCCCTTGCTGATGACGCCGGGCGCGACCGCCGCTGAGAAGGCCCTGACTCGCTACCAGGCCAGCCTGGGGGCGGCGGTCATCCTGTGCGCCGCCGAGCGGCACCGCCGGAAGACCGGCTCGTGGCCGGAGTCGGTTGCGGCGATCGGTCCCGAGTTCCTGGCCGATCCGCCGGTCGACCCGTTTTCGGGCGAGGCGTACCGGGTCGAGCGGCGCGACGGGCGGTTCCTCGTGCATTCGGTCGGCCCTAATCTCAAGGACGAACACGGGGCGTTCGAGGCGAAGCGGTGGCTGGACGGAGGGCCGGACGACGTCGGGACGGGGGCCTGGGACCCGGCCCTCAGGCGTCGGCCTCCCGACGAGTAGCGGTCTTCGGCCCGCGTCAGGTCTTGGGGGTCGATTCGCCGCACGACCGGCAGACGGTGGCGCTCATGTGCAGGGGTTTACGGCACTTCGGGCAGACGCGGAGGCCCGCCTCGCGCTTGAAGGCCGGGGGGGGCGAGATCGGCGGCGTATCTCCCGTCCGGATAGGGACTTCCGTCGGTGGCTGGGGGGCCCGGGGGGGCTTCGTCGCGGCCTGCCGGCCGGCGGCGTCGGGCGAGACCCCGTGCCGCGCGGCCCAGCGGTCGAGCCGCGCCACGTCGAGCTTGTCCAGCTCGTCGGTGCGGGCCTCCGGATCGTCGGCCCTCGCCCCGTACGAGCCGCCGACGCCCGCGCCGGCCGTCCGGGCGGATTCGGGGATCGGCACCACGCGCCCGCAGTCGGGGCACTTGCCGGCCTCGACCTGGCTCGTCGCCCGCAGCTTCAGCCGCCTGCCGCACGGGCAAGGGAACCGGATGTAGCCGTCGTCCGCGGCGGCGGCCGCCGTCTGGTCCTTGGGACGGCGGATGCGGATCCGCGTCTGGCAGCGCGGGCAGACGATCCGCTCCGGACCTCCGCTGGCCACCTCGATCGTCTCACCGCATCGGCACGTCACGCGAGCCATCGGAAGGTCCCATCACACGTTGTGAAAGAGAATCGAATCGTCGTCGCCCGCGTTCGATCCGGTCAGCGCCGGGCCGTGGGGGCGACCAGGAGGCTTTCGAGCGGGATCAGGCCGTTGAGGCTTCCCGAGCGGAACCCTTCCAGATCGAGGGCAACGAACTTGAACCCGAGGTCGCGGAAGACCTTGACCAGCTCGGAGCGGACGGGCTCGGCGGCGAGTTTGGCCAGCTCGTCGAGCGGGACCTCGATCCGGGCCATGTCGTTCTTGTGGTAGCGGACCCGGAGCAGCCGCAGCCCCTGGCGGCGGAGCCAGGCCTCGGCCTCGTCGATCATCCGGACGCGTTCGGGGGTGACCGCCTCGCCATAGGCGATCCGGCTCGACAGGCAGGGGGTCGCCGGCTTGTCCCAGGTGGGCAGGCCCCAGGCCTTGGCCAGGGCCCGGACGGCGTCCTTGCCCAGCTCGCATTCCTGGAGTGGGTGCCGCACGCCGTTCTCGCCGGCGGCCCGCATCCCCGGCCGGTGCTCGCCCCGGTCGTCGGTGTTGGCCCCCGAGGCGATCACGTCGACCCCCAGCTCGCCCAGCAGACCGCTCAGCCGGCCGTACAGCTCGGACTTGCAGAAGTAGCAGCGGTCGGCGTTGTTGCGGAGATAGTTCGGGTCGGCGAACTCCTCGGTCCGGATCAGCCGATGGCGGATGCCGATCTGCTTGGCCAGGCTCTCGGCCTCTTCCAGCTCACCCTGCGCGAGACTCTCCGAAACCGCCGTCACCGCCACGGCCGCGTCGCCGAGCGCCTCGAACGCCGCGCGGGCGACGACCGTGCTGTCGATCCCCCCCGAATACGCGACCGCCACCCGGCCGTAGCCCCGGAGCGTCTGGATCAACGAATCCCGAATGCCCGCCAGCGCCGGGTCCGTGGCCGTCCAAGGGCTTGAGCTCAAAACCCACCTCCCATCCAACCTTAGGAACCCGCCGCGCGTGCTCCGCGCCGTTTACGCCACCCTCGATTGTAGGAACACCGGCCGATCCCCTCAAGCGGCCCCCCTCCCCGCCCTCCCCGATCGTCCGCCGAACCCTCCCCCGAAATTGGGTCCGTTCGCGCGGAATTCGCCCCTGCCGCGATCGTCCACGAGGTCCCGACCGTTCCCCGGAATTGGGTCCGTTCGCGCGGAATTCGCCCGCGCCGCCTCCACCGGAGCCTCCTATCCACCCCCGCGCGGCCTTCCGGACGATTGGGTCCGTTCGCGCCGAACGTCCCTGGGACGATCGCTGAGGAAACGACGCAAGCCGAATTTCGGTAATAGGTTGGCGCTGGTTGGCCGCTTCCTGGAATTGGGTTCGTTCGCGCGGTTCTTCTCACCCGCTCGACCCCTTTCTCGCCTGCCCGACCCGCCGGGCCGAAATTGGGTCCGTTCGCGCGGTTTTCGCGTGTCGCTCGATCTCGACCTCTCGACCCGCCGGGCCGAAATTGGGTCCGTTCGCGCGGTTTTCGCGTGTCGCTCGATCCCTGAAGCCGTCTTGCCAAAGAACCCCCGGCCGCTGATCCACCACAATAAGGATACGACATGCGACGCCCCGTCGAAGAAGCCCGGCGGGCCGTTTCCCCGAGGTCGGTTTCCGAAGCCGGAGAAACCGCCCGTGACGCCGTCGTGAACATAGGGGTTCGGGGGTCCAGGTCCGGATACAAGCCCGAAGCGCCAGCGAGTGCATTTCCGGTCGGCCATTCGAATCGAATCGATTCACTCGCCGGCGCTTCGGGCTGCCTAAAATTCCGGTCTGTGGTTTGCCGTAGGGGCGCCCCTTGTGGGTGCCCGATCGCCGAGCGTGAGCGGTCGGCCGGGGCCGAATACAAACCGTCATGACGCGGTGGAGACACCCGGCCTCATGAAAAAGAACTCGTGGTCGGCGGGTCCGAATACAAGCCCGAAGCGCCAGCGAGTGCATGGACCCGAACGGCCGACCGGAAATGCACTCGCTGGCGCTTCGGGCTTGTATTTCGCCCCCCGATCGTCCCACGGGCTATTTTCATGGCAGCCCGAAGCGCCAGCGAGTGAATTCCCCGCTGGCCGACCGGAAATGCACTCGCTGGCGCTTCGGGCTTGTATTCGGAGGCCGCCCGCGTGAGTTCTCGTCAGCTCATTTTCAGGAGACCGACTCCAGCGGTCGTCGGGTGCTTGCAGCCATTGATGGCCTCCGATAGAGTGACGGACGCTTCGGGAACGGCGGCTCGCGCGGACGAGAGTCCCGGGGTGAAGCCGGCCGCCTCCCCTCCCCGTAACGGAGTGATCTTCAATGCTTGCACAGTTGGCGATGTGTTTTCTCGTCTCGGCGTTGGGGCAGGCCCCGGCGGAGGCCTCGGCGGCCTGGTTGAAGGCCGTTCCGGGCGACGTCGACCTGGTGATTCGCGGCCGAGGCGTCGAGCCGGTCTCCCGCGAACTGGTCGACATGATCAAGGCCATGAGCCCCCGAGCGGCCCAGGCGGCGGTCCCCGCGATCTCGCAGTCTCTCGACCGGTTTCGGAAGCTGGGGGGCGGGGTTATCGGCGACGTCCCCTGGGTCGGTCTGAGCCGCTTGGTCCCGGCCGTCGGCCCCAGCGGCCCCCCGTTCGCGGCCCTGGTGCTGAACGACGACTACGACGGCGTGGTCAAGGCGACGAACAACGGCGCGGCGCCCGCCCTCAGGCCCCAGGAGGGCGGTTTCGACGAGTTCGACAGCCCCCAGGGCCGCGGACCGTGGTACGCCTTCAAGGGGGCCGGCTTCGTGGCGATCGGCCAGGACAAGGAGCTGATCGCTGCGATCGCCAAGCCGAAGGGGAAGACGCTCGACGCGGTCCTGACCCCCGCGCTGGCCAAGCCGTTCTTCGCCGGGGACGTCGGCGTCTTCGTCAACGCCTCGCAGCTCTCGACCCGCTACGCCGATCAGATCGCGCAGGGGCGGCAGGCGTTCATGGGAGCCCTCGATCAGGCCGGTCAGAAGTCGCCGAACGGACCGTCGATGGACGCGATCAAAGACCTGTACGGCGGCCTCTTCGACGCGATCAAGGACGCCGACGCCCTGACCTTGAGCCTCGACTTCGCCCCCGCCGGCCTGAAGCTCTCCGGCCAGCTCGAACTGAAGCCGGGGGCCGACTCCGCGAAGGGGAACGCCGCGGCTCAGGTCGGCCCGGTGGACCTGGGGAAGCTCGCTCCAGGCGCTGCGTTTTACATGTACATGAACATGCAGGCGTCGACGGTCGAGAAAATGCAGAACATGAGCCTGCGGATGATCAGTCCGGGGGGGAAGTTCGGCCCCGAGATGACTCGCGCCTTGGAGCAGTTCCATGCGCTGGGGCGGATCGAGACGCTCTCTTCCGTGTCGTTCGAGCACGGCATGCGCGCGTTCAACGTCATCAACGCGACCGATCCCAAGGTGTACGTCGCGGCGACCGAGGCGATGCTCTCGGCCATGAAGAACTCGGACAGTCCGCTGAACTTCTACAAGGAAGTCAAGATCGAGCGCGACGCCCAGAATTACCAGGGCGTGAGCTACACCCACGTCGTCGCGGTTTTCGACGACGAGAAGCTCGCCAAGTTCGGGGCGGCGGGCGGCGGCGGCGGCGCTGCAAGCCTCAAGGCGATATTCGGCGGCGATTCGTTCAGCTACTGGATCGGCGCCGACGGCAAGCGCGTGCTCCAGATCACGGCGCCGACGTGGGACGAAGCCAAGGTCCAGATTGATCAGTTCCTGAAAGCGGACGCGCCCGTCGGCACCCTGCCCTCCTTCCAGGTGGTGCGATCGGCGCTGGCCGATCGGGCCAGCTTCATGATGATTCTGAGCGCCCAGGGCTTCGTTCGGATGATCGCGGCGCAACTGGCCGCGACGTTGAACAAGCCCGAGCTGAAAGACCTTCTCAATCTCCCCAAGGAGCCGGCCTTCCTCGGCTTCTCCTCGACCCCCACGGCGCCGAGCGGGTACGAGTTCCACTTGTCCCTCCCCAGCTCCGTGGGGCCCGTCTTCGAGAACGGGCTGATCCCGGTCTTCCAGGGCATGCAAGGGAACGTCAAACAGTAGCCACCCGCTCGGTGGGAGTTCCGACCGCCGGCCTCGCCGTCGCGGGGCCGGCGAGCCGTCGGAACGATGGCCCTTGGAATGCAGGCGGGCCAGGGCCGAATTCCCTTCTCCCCTCGCGAGGGGAGAAGGCATGCTCGTGACAGTCTGTTTTGATCGCTACATGCAACCCAATGGCAAACCGCGCTGATTCACTCGCCGGCGCTTCGGGGTCGTATTGCGACTTCACTTCCGCAGGTCGACCAGGTCGCCGAGGAGGGTCTGGAATTCGGAGCGGTCGAGGAGTTCCTTGAAGGCGGGCTCGGTTTTGAGCTGGTCGTTGAGCTTGGGGTCGGCGTCGATGGCTTCGCGGAGCATCAGAACGACGCTGCCGAGGCACTTGCGCTCCAGGTCGTCGCGGCGGGACGGGTCGAGCTTGGCGTCTTTGTGCATCCGGGTCGCGGCGCGGGCGAGGGTCTTGGCGGCGGCGAAGTAGCCGACGCCGGGCGCGACGGCGGTTCGGGGCATTTCGAGCGCGGCCTTGCGGACGTCGTCGTAGGCGGCGAGGGTCAGGTCGACGTCGGCGAGCGCTTCGAGGTGGCTCAACATCATCTCGCGATAGGTGGGGACCTTGCCGTCGGTGAGCTTGACCGCCTCGCGCTGGTGGGCGGCGGCCGATTCGAGGGCTCTTTTGGCGTCGGCCGGTTTGCCGAGCTTCGCCAGCAGCTTGCCTTGTTGTTCGAGGAAATAGCCGAGGTAGAACTGCTCCAGGTACTCGCCGGGAGCGTCGGTCGCGAGCTGGGTCATGCGGTCGACGGCTGTCTGGAAGGAGGCCGCGGCCTCGTCGCGGGCGCCCTTGGCTTCGAGCGTCTCGGCGAGGGTCTCCTGGGCGATGGCGAGCGATCGGACGTCGTCGCGGGCCGGCGGCTTGCGGTCGGCGAGCGCCTGGGAGATGGCGATCGCCTGGCGGATCGGCGCCTCGGCGGTCGGCTTGTCGGCGGCCCGGCGGACGCTGCCGAGGTTGCTCAGCAGGATCGACTTCTCGCGGAGCGCCTCGGTCGAGAGCGCGGGCGTCTGCTTGACGTCGAGGGCGGCGAGCCCCTGCTGGAACAGCCCTTCGGCCGGTTCGTACTTCTCGGCCTGGACCATCAGGCCGCCGAGGCCGTCGAGGCAGCGGGCGAGTTCGAGCTGGTAGACGGCGTTGTCGGGATACCGCGCGGCGAGCCGCTGGATCAGGTCGAGCGACTTGCGGTAGGCGTCCTCCCCGCCGGGGCGTCCCGAGGCTTCGAGCGCGGCGCCGAGGCGGCGGAGGTAGATCGCCTGCAGCTCGCGGTGGCGGGGGACGTCGGGAAGCTCGTCGACGAGCGTCTGGTTAAGGTCGCGGGCCTTCTCGATCAACGGGACGGCCTTGTCGAATCGCGCCTGGCCGACGTACAGGTAGCCGAGGTTGAAGTGGCACTTGGCCAGGTCGAACCGGACCTGGCGGTCGTCGGGCGACTGCTTGGCGAGGCTCGCGTTGATCTCGACGCCGCTCTTGAGGATCGGCTCGGCCTCGCGGGTCTTGCCCAGGTCGGCCAGCACGCCGCCGTAATTGGTGCAGGCGCCGGCGAGGTAGACCTTGTACTCGGGACGGTCCGGGAAGTCCTGCGCCAGCCGGTCGGTCTCCTTGTACGCCCTGCCCCAGAGCGCGGCGGCCTCGTCGAGCCGGCCGTCTTCATACGCGAGCCGGCCGAGGTCGTTGCAGGCGTGGTAAAGCGCCTCGCGATAGCGCGGGATCGTCGGGAACTCGACGACCAGCGCGCTGATCAGCTCGTGCGACCGTCGCAAGGCGGCCTCGGCCTCGCCGCGCTCGCCCAGCTCGCGGTGGAGCCGGCCGCGATAGTCCTCGGCCTGGGCCAGGTCGTTGCGGACCTCGGCCGATTTGGGGTCGACCTTCAAGGCCGCGTCCAGCTCGGCGACGGCTTCGAGGTAGTCGCGCTTGGCGGCGGGGAGGTCGCCCAGGCGGCGGAGGAGCTGGCCCTCGTTGCGGAGGGCGCGGGCGAACAGGAACCGGTCCTCGACCGTCGTGGCGGCGCCGTCGGCCAGGGGCCGCAGCAGGTTCTGGGCTTCCTTGTACAACGGCCTGGCGCCGTCGAACCGGTCGGTCCGGAACAAGAGCTGGGCGAGTTTGGTCTGGTTCGCGGCGAGGGCGCGTCGGGCTTCGGCGGGGGCGTTCGGGGGGGCGGCGAGCGGGGCGAGCCGCGCGAGGCCGTTGCGATAGGCCTTCTCGGCCTCGGCGAGCCGGCCGAATTTGAACTCGATGTCGCCCATTCGCTGGTAGGTCCGGCCGTGTTCGAGCTGGGCCGCCGGGTCGTTCGCGGCGCGCTGGGTGAATTTCTCGAAGTAGGCCAGGGTCTTCTTGAGGAACTCTTCCTGGATCGGGTCGAGCCGGTCTTCGAGCCAGCTCTCGCCGACTTTCGTGTACATATCGTCGATCGTCTGGCGGGCGACGACTTCCTGGGTCCGGGTGTTGTTCCGCTCCTGCGTGACGACGGCCGTGCTCAGGCCGAGCGCGAGGGTCGCGGTGACGAGCAGCGCCGAGGCGGCGGCGACCGCCGTGCGATGCCGCCGCGCCCACCGCGCGGCTTTCACGGTCCAGGGGTCTTCGTAGGCGGTGACGGGCTCGTCGGCCAGGTGCCGCTGGACTTCGCGGGCGAGCTCGCCGGCCGATTCGTAGCGGTCGGCCCGCGACTTGGAGAGGGCCTTCAGGCAGACGGCTTCGAGGTCGGCGGTGATCCGGGTGTTGATCCGGCGCGGGGGCGTGGGGGCGTCCTGGCGGACCATCCGGAGGACTTCGTTGGTCTTCTTGGCCGTGAACGGCGGCTGGCCGGTGAGGACCTCGTAAAGGATCGCCCCCAGACCGTAGACGTCGGTACGGAAGTCGACCAGGTCGTGTCGCCCCTCGGCCTGTTCAGGGGCCATGTAGGCCGGGGTGCCGAGGAGCTGCCCCTGGATCGTCCCCTCCGGCCCCGCCCCCGATTCGCGCTTCGACGGCTTGTCCTTCGACGTCGAACCCGGCTTCGGCTTCGGCTTGTGATTCGAGTCGTCCTCGGGAGGAAGCGTCGTCTCGTCGTCGGAGAGGCCGCCGCCGGGGGCGATGGTGGCCGCGACCGTCGCGTCGCCGGCAAGGTGGCGGCGATCGTCGTCCGCGTCGTCCGCGATGGTCGGCCCGACCGCCGCGGCCAGATGCTCGGCGATCCGGCCGGCGAGGCCCGGTTCGAGGTCGGTTTCGGCGGGTTCGTCCGCCGCGCCGACGACCCGCTTGGCCAGGCCCCAGTCGAGGACGATCACCTCGCCGAAGTCGCCCAGGACGACGTTCTGGCCCTTGAGGTCGCGGTGGATGATCCCCCGGGAATGGGCGTAGGCCACGGCGTTGCAGACCGCCGTGAACGACGTCAGCAGGTTGACCAGGCCGAGGTGGTCGGCGGTCCCCTTGGCGCGCTCCTTGTGGTAGTTGCGGGTCGCCTCGCTGAGGGTCCGGCCCTTGACGAACCGCATCGTGTAATAGGGCGCGTTCCCCTCGCCCATCTCGTAGACCGGGACGATCCCCGGGTGTTCGAGCTGCGCCGTGATCTTCGCCTCGTAGAGGAACCGCGACCAGACGACCGAGTTGTCCGCCTGCTCCGGCCGCAGCTCCTTGAGCGCGATCTCGCGCCCGAGCGCGGCGTCGCGCGCCTTCCAGACCTGGCCCATGCCCCCCTTGGCGTGCAAGTGGGTGAGCGTGTAGCGGTCGCGATTGTCGTACTCGTCGTCGAGCTTGCCGATGGACGAGATCAGGACGTGGCCGGCCGGCGCCTGGAACGCCTCGGTCGCGCCGTCGTCGAGCGCCGGGACGGCCCCGCGGAGGGCGTCGAGCGACCGGCCGTCGATCGTCGCGGCGATCGTCGCCTGGACGTCCCCCTTGTGCTCTTCGACCCGGTCGTCGGCGAGCCGCTCCAGCTCGGTCCGCTGCTCGATCGTCACCAGCCCCTGATCCACGAGCCGGTCGCCGACGCCCGCCGCGCGGCTCGCTTCAAGCCCCGCGCAGGTCTCGGCGAGCTGATCGGCGTCGATGGCCCCGGCTTGAAACGCGAGCAGCCCGAGCAAGAGATCGCGCTCTGCGTCCATGATCGATCACCTCGTCGTTGAACCCGAACCGCCCTGCCCGGAATCGGCCGAAACAATATGTGAGCGACCCATTCTAAACCAAATCCATGCAGCCGGGGAAGCATCATTTCGGGGAATTCGACAGGGCGTGAATGCCGGCCTCTTGGGATTACGGGCGACGACTCCGGAGTATTACACGCCGCCCCGAAGCTCGATCAGGCCCTGGGGGTGATTCACGGCGCCTGCTCGTTCTCGATGTCGCTCAGCGCCCTTGCCGCGGCCCTTCTGACTTCGGCTCTGGGATCGTCTTTCAGGGCGCGGATGCGGGGGACGGCCTCCGCGGCGCTGGGGCCGAAACGGCCGAGCGCGTCGAGGGCCCGGATCTGGGAAACCCAGACCTTGGACTGGAGGCCGGGCAGCAGGGCCGCGACGGCCTGGCCCGCCGACGGCGTCCCCGGCGCGATCTTGGTGAGCGCGAGGACGACCGACGCCTCGTGATCGAACCTGTCGTCCAGGGGGTGGTCGTTGACGAGCTTGACGAGGGCGGGGACGGCCTCCTCGGCGGCCGTTCCGAAATCGCTCAGGGCATAGGCCGCCCAGCCGTGTCTGCTTGGAGGGCCGGAACGCGTGAACGCGATCAAGCCCGCGACGACCTCCTTCGCCTCCGCCGTCCCGGGCGCGATCCGGCCCAGCGCCCGAGCGGCCTCGCAAGCCGGCTCGGCGGCCCAGGGGCCGCCCCCGAACAAAGCCACCTTGGCGTCGTGCGGCTCGTTCAAGACGCGGAGCAAGTCCGGGACGGCCGCAACGGCGTCGGTCGAGAATGCGCTCAGGATCGAGGCAGCCTGGCTCCGGACGGTCGCGTCCGTGCTTCTCAGACTCGCGATCAAAACCGGGACGACGGCCAACGTGACGGCGGGCGGCTTGAAGGTAAAACTCAAGGTCCTCAAGCACTCGACGCGCACGTTGGAATCGGGGTCGTGCGCGGCGAGTCGCAGCAAGATGGGGACCCAGGGGTCCAGCCCAATGCGGAATTTGGACAAGCCGGAGACGACCGCCGCGCGATTCTCGGCCGATTCATCCTCCAAAGCCTCGGCCAAGGCCGAGGGCGGCACGCTTCCCCAAGGGTGCGAAATCATGGATTTGATCGCCGAGAGACGGACCCCGGCGTCGCGATCGCCGAGCAACTCGACCAGCGCGTCCATGACGGTCGCGCGATCGATCGGCGGAGCCGCGATTCCCGGCGACGCGAGGTCCACCAGGCCGATCGCCGCCGCCGACCGTACACCTGGCGCCGGGTCGTTCAAGCACTGGATCAGGGCCGCCGCCGAGGCGCGGATGGTCTCGGTTTCTCCGCCGGAGTCCGAGTTCGCCAAGCTGGTGCCGATCGAAGCCAGGGCCTTGGTCGCCGCGACGCGAACCGCCGGATCGCGGTCCTTCAAGCACCGGATCAACGCCGCCGCCGCCGCTTGCCAGACCTCGCCGCCCGAGCACGACCCCGACTCGCCGAAGCAAATCCAGCTCAGGGCCCCGGCCGCCGCGATCCGGACTTCGGCGTTCGAATCCTCAAGCGCCGTGACAAGCGGAGGGACTGAGACCGAGGCGACGCCTGCATGGAGACGCTCCAACTGCTGAATCCCGGTCACACGTTCGGCCGGTTTGCCGGACCGGATCATGCCGATCGACCGTTCCTGAAATGATCGGGCTTCGAGGAGCCCCGGATCGGAGTTCTCCGCCAGATGCCGCCAGGCCCAGAGGATCGCCCCGCAGCACGCGACGAGGACCATCAGCGCCCGCACCCCCGTCAGGCCCCGGCGAACCCCCTTCGGCCCGCCGATCGCGGGATTCAACGAGCCGTCGCTGTTCGTACTCATGGCCTATCCCCGATTTCTCGGCCTCGGGCGGTAGCGGCGCGAGGGCGCACCAGGCGATCCCGGTATGGAGCGAATGCTCCGGAAAACCATCAGAGTTTCTCAAAACAGTCTCAATTCCACCAGCCGACGGCGTGTCAATCGGCGCCGACGTCGTCATTGGCGCCTGGCCTGCCCTGGCCGGCGAGCATGGAAGCCCGAAGCGCCAGCGAGTGAATGGTTCCGACGGCCCAACGCCGATTCACTCGCTGGCGCTTCGGGCTTCCATTCGGAGGGTGCTCGCGGCATGACGATTCGATCCGAAGGCCGGGCGCTTCGTGGGCACGCTCATCGAATCGATGGCGATCCCGCCGCCGTCGCTGTAAAATCGACACGTGTTTCGCCGCCGATCATTGTTCCTTGCGGGAGGATCGATCCATGGCTCGCGCATCCTGGATGGCGGCGTTCTCACTGGGGCTTTGGCTTTCACAACCGACCCTCGCCGACGAGCCGGCCTCGATTCCCCCGGCAAAGCCGAAACAGGTCGAGCAGGCGGTCGAGCGCGCCATCGGATATTTGCAGACCGAAAGCGCCGCCTGGTTGAACACGCGCAAATGCGCCGCCTGCCATCACGCGCCGATGCCGCTCTGGGCGCTGAGCGAGGCCGAACAGCAGGGGTACGCGATCGATAAGAAATTCCTGGCGGATACGACCGAGTCGTTGCTGGGCAGTAAGGACAAGTTGATGGCCTCGAAGATCTTCTCCAACCCGGCCGATCCGCCCGACCCGCGTCCGCAGGGGCGAGGGCTGAACATGGGGCTGCCGTTCCTGGCCGTCGCCGCGCAGGCGTCGCCCTCGCTGAGCGAGGGACAAAAACAAAGCCTGAAGCTGATCGCGGACGAGATCGTCAAGAAGCAGCAACCGGACGGTTCGTGGGAGTTCTTCGCCACCCTCAGGCGACCGCCGATCAACGAGAGCCAGACCACCGACGCCGCCTGGATCATCATGGCGCTCGAGGGGGAGGCGGGACCCGACGCGCCGGAATCGCGGCGCGAGGCGCTGTCGAGGGCGATCGCCTGGCTCGACGCCGCAAAGCCCTCCGACCTCCATCAAGACAAGGTCATGAAGGTGCTGATGGGGGCTCGCTCCGGAAAGCCGCGAGCGGCGATGCAAACCACGATCGACGAGCTGCTCGCCCTGCAACGCGCCGACGGCGGCTGGAGCCAGACCGTCCCCGAATTCAAGAGCGACGCCTTCGCCACCGGCCAGACCTTGTACGTCTTGTCGCTCGCCGGTTACACGGCCGAACGGCCCGAAATCAAGCGAGGGATCGACTTCCTGGTCGCCTCGCAAGCGTCGGACGGCAGTTGGCCGATGATTTCCCGGTCGACCCCCGACGGCTCGCCCGGGAGTTCGAAACTCCTGACGCCGATCACCTGCGCCGCCAGCTCGTGGGCCGCGCTCGGCCTGGCGCGACTCGCGCCGAAACGGCCATGAGGCGGGCCCGAACGAGCCGGCGACGTCGGAAGTTCTTTCCCGCGCGGAGTCTTTGCGGTGCGACCGCCACGGGAGTAGACTGAGGCCGCCGGAGTCGAGACGGATCGGTTCGAGCCATAATTGACACCGAACGAGCAAGCTGAGGGAGCCCACCCATGTCGAGGTTTTCGACGTTGACACGCGGGCGGCGTTGCGTCGCGTCCGCTCTGGCCCTGGTGCTGTCGTGGCTCGGTCAAGCGGCGATCGCCGACGACCACGCCCCCAGGCCCGACGAGCGGCAACTGCCGACCGCGATGCATTCGGATATGAGCAACCGTCCCACAGTGACGGTCGGCCGCGCCGGTTGCGATCTCAACGGCGCCGACGACCGGGCGCTCCAGGCGGCGGTGGATTACGTCGCGGGCCTCGGCGGCGGGATCGTCGAGATCGGCGAGGGGGAATTTCTGATGCGCGACTCGCTCCACCTGAGGTCGCACGTCATGGTACGCGGGCGCAAGGGGAAGACGATCCTCCGCAAGGCCGACGGAACGACCTCCGCGCTGGCGATCGACGGCGACTACGGCGAGCAGCAGATCACGGTCGCCGACCCGAAGGGCTTCGCCGTGGGCGGCGGCGTCGCGGTCTGGGACGACAACGCCGGCGGCTTCCACACCACCGTCGCCCGGATCACGGGCTCCCGGGGGAACACGTTCTCGATCGACGCGCCGCTCGGGGCCGACTGCATGGTCGCCGACCATGCGAAGGCCGCCACGGTGTTCCCGGTCGTCAGCGGGTCGCACGTCGAGGGGGCGGTCGTCGAAAACCTCGTCGTCGAGGGATCGAAGGCGACCAACCCGCCGCTCAACGGCTGTCGAGGGGCCGGGATCTATTTCTATCGTGGCTTCGGCGCCGTCATCCGGGGCTGCGTCGTGCGCGGGTACAACGGCGACGGGATCAGCTTCCAGCAGTCGAACGACGTGACGGTCGCCGATTGCGTGAGCGAGGACAACGCCGACCTCGGCTTCCACCCCGGCAGCGGCTCGCAGCGCCCCGTCGTGCGCGACAACGTCGCGCGGAACAACGGGACCGACGGCCTGTTCCTCTGCTGGCGCGTCCGGCACGGTCTGTTCGAGGGTAACCGCCTGGAGGGCAACGGCCGGTTCGGGATCTCGATCGGCCACAAGGATTCGGACAACCTGCTGCGCCGCAATCACGTCGCCCGCAACGGCCAGAACGGCGTCTTCTTCCGCGACGAGACGAGCGGCATGGCCCCCCACCGTAACCGTCTCGAAGACAACGTCATCGAGGACAACGGCCGGAAGCCGGGCACCGCCGGCATCCGCGTGCGCGGCGAGGCCGCCAGCCTCGTCTTCGAAGGCAACCAGATCCGCGACACCCGCGCCGGCGCGGAGCGGACGCAGACCGTCGGCATCCAGGTCGAGCCCCGCGTCGGCCCGGTCACGATCGAGAAGAACCACATCGAGGCCGACACCGACCTGGACGACCGCCGCCCCGCCGTGGCGCAATCGCCGGCGCCGAAGTGAGCCTGGTCAGGACGTCGATCGAGCGGGAACGCGATCATGGATCTGATCCAAACCATCATGACGCCGAGGGGCCCCCGGCGTCATGATGGTTTGGATTTCGCGTTCCGATTGTTCCGATGGTGAAAATGGCAAATGAGTTGAAACGAGAAGAATGAATCGTTAACGTGTGGATGATATGCATGGTCGAATGCGCGGGCGATTCGTGGGGGCCCTCGCCATGGATATCCGGGGGAGGTCGAACGACCACTCAGGAGTGAGCATATGGGCGTTTCGCTGGAGCAAGAACGCGTGGACGCATTCGGCCGGAAAATGGTCGAGGCCCTCAACCACGCGGGGCTCGCCCTGATGGCCTCGATGGGTCATCGCACCGGGTTGTTCGACGTCATGTCCCGGCTGCCTGCGGCGACCAGCGAGCGGATCGCGTCGGAGGCGGTCCTGAGCGAGCGCTACGTGCGCGAGTGGCTGGGCGCGATGGCGACGGGGGGCGTCGTCGAGTACCGCGAGGGGGACGGGACGTACCGACTGCCGCCGGAGCACGCCGCGTGGCTGACGCGGGAGTCGAGCCCGAACAACGTGGCGGCGGCGATGCAGTTCGTCGCCGTGCTCGGCTACGTCGAGGACCAGGTGGTCGAGGCGTTCCGACACGGCCGGGGCGTGCCGTATTCCGCGTACCACCGGTTCCACGAGGTGATGGCCGAGGAGAGCGCCCAGACGGTCGTGGCGGCCCTGGCCGAGCAGATCCTGCCGCTGGTCCCCGGCCTCGTCGATCGGCTGGCCGGGGGGATCGACGTCCTGGACGTGGGCTGCGGCAGCGGCCGGGCGGTCAATGAACTGGCGGCGAACTTCCCCAAAAGCCGGTTCGCGGGCTACGACTTCGCGGAGGAAGCCATCGTCGCGGCCAGGCGCGAGGCGGAGCGGCGCGGGCTGTCGAACGCCCGGTTCGAGGTGAGGGACGTCGCGGAGATGGGGGAGTCGGCGGCGTATGACTTGATCACCGCCTTCGACGCCATCCACGACCAGGCCCGGCCGGACGCGGTCCTGCGGAACATCGCCGAGGCGCTGCGGCCGGGCGGCACGTTCCTCATGCAGGACATCTCGGGGTCGAGCCACGTCCACACCGACTTGGCCCACCCCTTGGGGCCGTTCCTCTATACCATCTCCTGCATGCACTGCATGTCGGTCTCGCTCGCGTGCGGCGGCCCGGGCCTCGGCGCGATGTGGGGCAAGGAGAAGGCGCTGCAGATGTTGCGCGAGGCCGGCTTCGGACCGGCTCGCGTCGAGCGCCTGCCGCACGACCCGATGAATTACTTCTACATCGCCGCGCCGGACTCGTGATCGGCCGCATCCGGGCGTCATCGCGGAGCGGCTGGTCGGGGAATCGATAGTACTGGCGGCCCGGAGCGTGCGCTTCGAGGCCGCCGGAATTCGATCATCAGGGGACCATGACGCCTTCCAGTCGGCGGAGGACCGTCGCGACGCCTCGGGCCATCGCCGATTCGGGGTCGCCGGAAGGAGCGATGAGCCGGGCGGCGGCGTGGGCCGAGGGCCGGCCGTGCGGCATCGCGACGCCCATCCCGGCCCATTTCAGGAGGTCGGCGTCGTTGTTGCCGTCGCCGAAGGCCAGGACGGCCTCGCGACAAATCCCCAACCGTCGAGCGAGCGCCGCGACGCCGTCGCGCTTGTTGGCCTTCGGGTCGTTGAACTCCAGCGACCAGTGCTCGGTGATCGTCACGAGGAAGCGCCCGGTGAGGCGGTCGTGCATCTCAGGACGGGTCGCGGCGACGAGGGTCGGGTCGCCGAGCCAGACGACCTTCTCGGCCGGTCGGTCGGCGAGCGTGCGCAGGTCGACGAAGGCCACCGGGTCGTCGGTCAGTTCTTCGTACGCGTCGATCCACTTCGAGGGGCTCTGGGCGAAGACGCGGTCGCCCGACCAGTGCATGACGGCGAACCCTCGGGCGAGGCCCTCCGCCGTCAGCTCGGCGGCGGACGCCGGATCGATCTCGGCCCGGTGGAGGACCTCGCCGGTGCTGGAGTGCTGGACCCGGGCGCCCTGCGACGAGACGACGAAATCGTCCAGGCCGAGCTCGCTGTAGTAAGGCAGCATGTTGTCGTGGCGGCGGCCGGAGGCCAGGACCACGCGGCAGCCCAGCGACTGGAGACGCTCGATGGCCCGGCGGTTCTCGCGCCCGATCTTGTGGTCGGGGCCGAGGAGGGTTTCGTCGATGTCGATGGCGGCGAGGGCGTATTCAGACGATGGGTTCGGGATGGACATGAGGGATTCTTTCTTCGAGGTTCTTTTCTTTTGAGGAAGGGCTTTCCGGATCCGGGCGATCTTCGACGAGCCGCGCGCTGGCGGCGATCGTCAGGCCGAACAGGACGACGAGGAGAAGGGCCGAGGCCAGCCCCACGGACTGGCTGGCCGCGCCGATGAGCGGAGGCCCGATGAGGAAGCCGAGGCAGCCGACGGTCGAGACCGACGCGATGGCCGCGACGGTGACGAGCGGGATCGTGACGCAGCATGCCGCCGCGCCGAGGAGGACGATCGTCCGGCTGCTCCAACGGGCCAGCGCCCGGCCCGTCGCGGGCATCAACACCAGGCTGCCGACGACCAACGCGAAGAGGACGACGCCGAGCTGGCCGTCGCTCAGCCCGAGCCGCGCCTTGCACACGGGCAGATAAGCCGCCCAGGAGCCGAACGCGATCCCATCCAACGCGAACAGGGAGAAAACGGCGATCCGCGCCTTACGTCCCGCGGAGAGGTCGATTGGAAAAGAGGCGGGGGACGGCGGGATTTTTGAGGCGTCCATGAGATGGGGAAGCTCGGCCTGCTTGAAGGTGCGTCCTTTTGCATGAAATTTCTTGATTCATATCGATTTTACGCGGTGAAGCCTTCGGCTCAAGGCGATCTTGCTCGAATTCACAAAATCTTCGTGCGGAGTGCCGCAATTTCGTGCAGAATTGACGAAGAAGTCGGCAGATGCAAGGTTTGCCGGGGCAAGTTGGAGAGTCGAGGACGAATTTCGGACGATCCCATGCTCACCGCCGAACGCAAACGCCTGATGCTGGAGGTCCTTCGCCACGAAGGGAAGATCCTGGCGTCGGAGCTGAGCCGTCGCTTCGGGGTTTCGGAAGACACGGTCCGTCGCGACCTCCGCGAACTCGACCGGGCCGGGTTCCTCCAGCGCGTCCACGGCGGGGCGCTTCCCCGGACGCCGACGTCGATCGAGCACGACGTCCGGCAGAAGGAGTCGACGGACGCGAAGCGCCGGATCGGGGCGGCGGCCGCCCGGCTCCTCAGGCACGGCGATCTGGTGGTGCTCGACGCCGGCACGACCCCTTTTGCGGTCCTGGATCGGATCGACCCCGACCTGCCGCTCACAATCGTCACCCACAGCCTGACGGCCGCGGCCGCCCTGGCCGAGATGCCGAAAGTCGAGGGCGTGATCGTCGGCGGCCGGCTCTTCAAGTCGGCGAGAGCCGCGGTGGGGGTCGCGACGGTCGACGCCTATCGACTGCTCCGCCCCGACATCTGCATCCTGGGCGCGGCCGGCGTCCACCCCGAGGCGGGCGTGACCGGCTTCGACGGCGAGGAGGCCGAGGTCAAGCGCGCGATGGCCGCCCATGCGACGCGGGTCGTCGTCCTGGCGGCCAGCGAGAAGCTCGGCACCGTCGCCCCTCACCTTATCACGCCCGCCGGCCGCCTGACCCATCTCATCACCGACACGGCCGCCAGTGAAAACATCCTCCAGCCGTTCCGGGACCTGGGCGTCGACGTGATCACGGCCTGACCCCTGCACGGCGCGCGTCCCGGGACCGGCCGATCATCCTCCCGTCACGGCCCGGCGGCGAGGGCGTCGGGGGCGACGGGGGCGAGGGCGACGTCGTCGATCCACATCTCGCCGAGGTTGGCGTCGCTGGTGACGCGGAAGTCGAGGGCGGCGGTGGTGGCTTCGGGTTCCATGTGGAGGATCTTCTCGACCTTCGTCCAGCGGCCGACCTTCGTCAGCTCTTGATCGAAGCCGCCGCTGGAGAGCATCCGGTTCGACGACGGCGTATCCTTGTACTGCGAGAATCGGACGCGGCATTCGCCGGACGTGCCGACGGCGATCAGGTACCAGAAGCTCAGCCGCATCCGGGCGCCGTAGCGGACCGGCTGGTCGGGGAACCGGTAGTACTGGCGGCCCGGCGCGTGCGCTTCGAGGTGGAGGCTGTCGGGGGCCGACACGAACTGGCGAGGGTCGCGGCGGTCTTCGGGAGGCTCGGCCCAGGTCGATCGCGGCTGGGCCAGGTAGTGCTCGCGGTCGAGCGCGGCGACGTCGCGGAACGTCTCCTCGCCCACCCGCAGGTCGATCGTCCGTACGCCCAGGAGCGGGTCGTAATCGCCGTGGATCGCGTGCTGGTGCTCGATCCGCAGCCGCAGCCGGCCGCTCGCCCCGGGGGCCAGGCAGATCGGCGAAAGGCCGTCGGCGGGCCGCGCGGGGGGCTGCGCGTCGTCGCTCCAGATGGACAGCACCAGGCGCTCGCGGCAGTGGGCCGACTCGTCCTTCGAGGCGATCACCTCCCCCGCGGCCGTCGGCCCCGCGCACCCCTTCAGCGTCACCCGCGCCGGCCGGGGCCGGGCGTGGCTGGCGACCCGCGAGTTCGACACCCAGCCCTCGACGCGCGCCTCAAGTTCGGCGGGCGTGACGACGATCCCGGCCGCCGTCTCGTTGCGGATTTCGAACTCGATCACCCACGCCCCCTGGTCTTGCGCCAGCGAGCGGCGGACGACCGTCACGCGCGTCGGCTGGCCGATCGACCCCGCCTCCCCCCGCCCTTGCCCTCGCGCCGGGGCCGCGGCGCCGCCGGCCCACGCCAACGTCGTTGCGAGCGCGACGGCCCGGGGGACGTTTCCCCGAACCTCGGTCCACGCCCGTTTCCCCCATCCGCTCGATCGGCCTGGAATCCGCATGATCACCCAGTCCTTCCTTGGGATCAAAACGTCGGCGAGCGAGGGGCGCAAGCCCCTGTTCATCACATTATTCGGGCCGGCAGGCCGCGCGGGAAATCGAAGGGACTCGGTCCTCTCGACCGCCTGGCGGGCCTCTATCGGGAATTTACGACATGGTCGACATCGTCATGACGCATTGAGGCGAAATGACAACGAAACGAAACGAACCGACGGACGGCGACCGATGGTAGCCGGGGTCTGTGACCCCGGGGACGCTGGCCGTGAGACCGGCCTCACAGAGGCCGGCTACAAAATCACTTGCAGCCAGGGCCTCTATCCCATCACCCAGGGAGGCCGTCGGTTCGAGATGGATTTGCGATCGAAACGGGCGGGCGACGGGAGCGGCGGCGCGGCGGTCCGGGACAGGGAGGGAGAGGTCGCGTGGTGCGCGTCGGGAGGGGTGTCTGGCCTTGGCCTGGCCTGGCCGGTCCGGTCAGTCGTCGTCGGCTTCGATCTCGGGCTCGCCCTCGTCGTCCGAATCGAGGACGCTCGGGGGGAGCGAGGCGCAACGTTCCAGGAACCGTGGGAGGAACCGGTCGAGGAACACGGAGACCGCAATTTGGGTCGTCGGGTTGTCCATGCCCCAGATGCTCACCCGGGGCTCGTTCAAGTCGGGGTCCATCTGGATGAAGTAGCGCTCGTTGTACGCGAGCGAGACGGGCACTTCCTCCAGCCAGCGATGGGCCAGCTCGTTGACGCCGGGGCCGCCGAGCGAGATCGTCGCCATCTCGTGCAGGCCCTCGTCTTGAATCCAGCGGAAGTCGGCGACGACCTGGACGTGGTAATCCGAGACGTCGTCGTACGGGCCGGAGGCCAGCGCCTGCTCGATGCGCTGTTTCAGGTAGTAGGCGAGCGGGCGGTCCATTTGCTCGGCCCGCAGCGTACTGCCTGTCACGATCAGGAGAAGACGCAACGGCAATCCCTCGGCCATTGGACGGCCCGGCCCTTTCTGAAGATCGACCGGTCGGGGTGGTTCCCCGTAGCGTCGATCAGGTCGAATGAACTTCAATAACGATTATAGGGGGCGACTTCCGCCGGCGTTCACCTCCCTCTCGATTTGGGCGGCTTCGCGAGACGGCCCGACCGCGCCGGGCCCCAGGGGACATCGACTCAAGACGAGGCCGGCGCGGCGGTTCGGGTCGCCCGCCAGAGGTTGATTCGTCGCAACGCCGCCTGCGCGGCCGCGAACTCGTCGTCCCCCTCGGCCTCGAACCGCTGCGACACCGCCTGCTTGCCGGCCAGCGGGATCAGACACGAGAACACGACGCGCCCCCCCGTCTCACCCTCAATTGTATACCGGGTCACGCCTTGCGCCTTGAGTTTGCGGCGCAGCTCGGCCCAGTCGCCCCCACCCGATGCGGGGGCGTCCGGAATCGGAGCGGCTGGCGCGGCCGCCGAAGCCAGGGCGACGGCGGGGGCCGGCGAGAGCGAGGCGAGGATCGCCGGCGCGACGCCGGGATCGAGGGGCGCCGGCGGGGCGCTCGGCTCGGGGCCCGGCGCGCCGGCCGGACCCGCCAGGGCCGGCGGGATCGGGATCGAATCCGGCGTCGGCGAGGGCGTGGGCGTCGGGGGGGCGGCGGACGCAACCGGCTCGGGTGACTTGGGTTCGGGCGTCGGCGCGGGTTTCTCCCCGCCGAAGACCTGGGGCAGCGACTTCGGCTTCGGATCGGGCTTCCGAGAGGCTCGGTCGGCGGCGGTCGGCCCACCTTTGCGGTCGGACGAGCCGGTCGGGGGTTGTGAGGGGGCGGGGTCGGCGTTCGCGTCGCCCGGGGCGGGCGGGAGGTCGACCAGGGCGATCTCGCCGCCGTCTTTCAGGCCCATATAGTCGAAGACGTGGTCCTGGGCCCACCGAAATCCGGGGCCGTTGACTATCGCGCCGCCGACGACGGCCGCCGCCACGAGTACGATCGCGAAGAAAAATTGACGCACGACCCGGCCTCCTGCCGTTGCTTTTCCCGCCCATCCGTTCCTTTTGATGGGCTCGCTCAATCAAGCTTGCAGAGCCTTGTCAAAGCTCGGTTCGCCGCAATAATCCCTGATAGACGAAAGGGACGTCCGTTTCCCGCGAATCCCTCTCAGACGCGTCGCGCCGAGAGTCAAGAACGCGTGGGCTGTGCAGTTTGGGCGAACCGACGTTGGATCAAAAGCCGATCCCCATGATGTCGAAACGCGCCGCGCCGTCACAGTCCGAAATACCGAAATCGCGCAGTATTTACCCGAGACGTTCGCATGAGGCAAGCCCATTCCCCCCCGCCGCGGTTCGCCAACGTCGCTAGCCGTCCGGCATGGCGTCATACATGGCCGGAGGGGTCTCGCGACGCGCGTTTCGAGGTGACGAACCCCGTGATCACCGTGATCGCCGCGACCTTCTCGATCGTCTGGTTCGTTGTGACCCTCCCGTTCCGGCTGGTGATCGGCGCGATCAGCCTGCTGGGCCGGCTGACGGGGATCGCCGTCGGCTTCACGCTCATGGCCGTCGGCATGGCCTTCTGCGCCGGCCCGTTCTTCCTCATCGGCGTCCCCATGTTCCTGATCGGCCTGCTGCTGACGCTCCGATGCTTGGGATAGAGTGGGCGCGATTTGCTCGTGCGTTGAACAAAAACTGCCGTCGCGATTTCTCGATCACTCCAACCCATGCCCGCTCCATCGATCTACCTCGACCACAATGCGACGACGCCGCTCGATCCTCGGGTGCTGGAGGCGATGCGTCCTTATTTTTTGAGCGCGGGGAACGCCGAGAGCCGGCACTCGGCGGGGCGTCGGGCGCGGCGGGCCTGGGATGAGGCGCGGGAGGCGACGGCCGGGGTGCTAGGGGCGTTCGCCGACGAGGTCGTGTTCACGTCGGGGGGGACCGAGGCGAACAACCTCGCCGTGCTGGGGCTGGCGAGGGGCGACGACGGGCCGGGGCGGATCGTGTCGAGCCCGATCGAGCATCCGGCGGTCGCCGAGCCGATCGCCTTCCTTGAAAGCCGAGGGTTCGCGGTCGATCGGCCGGACGTCGACGCCGAGGGGCTGGCCGACGCCGACTTGATGGCGTCCTACTTCGACGACCGGACGCGGCTGGCGGCCTTGATGCTCGCGAACAACGAGACCGGGGCCCTTCAGCCGGTCGCCCGCCTGGCCGAACTGGCGGCGACGCGCGGCGTGCCGGTCCACACCGACGCCGTGCAGGCCGTGGGGCGGATTCCGGTCGACTTCCACGCGCTGGGCGTCGCGACCCTGGCCGCGAGCGCGCACAAGTTCCACGGGCCGGTGGGGGTCGGGCTGCTGCTGATCCGACGCGGGGTGAAGCTCGCCCCTCGCCTGTTCGGCGGCGGCCAGCAGCAAGGGCGGCGGCCGGGAACCGCGCCGGTGCCCTTGGTCGTGGGGCTGGCGACGGCCCTCGAACTCTGGCGGGCCGAGTCCGAAACCCGGATCGCCACCTGGGCGCGGCTCTCCCATCGCCTCGAAGCCGGCCTGATCGCCGCGCTCGGGCCCGACCGCGTCGTCCCCAACGGGCCTCTCGATCGCGCCCGACGGCTCCCCCAAACGGTCAACCTCGGGTTCGTGGGGATCGAGGGGGAGGCGCTCATGATCCAGCTCGACCTCGCGGGCGTGGCGGTCTCGCTGGGCTCGGCCTGCGCCAGCGGCTCGACCCAGCCGTCGCCGACCCTGGTCGCCATGCGCGTTCCCCCCGACCGCCTCCGCTCCTCCGTCCGGTTCAGCCTGGGCGCGTCCACCACCGAATCGGACGTCGATGAAGCCGTCCTCCGCACCGTGGCCGCCGTCGAGCGGTTGATTGGGTAATAGAGTGGGCTTGCACGCGTGCGTCGCGTTCGCCTTGACGGACGCCTCGGTCGATTGCATATTCGCTGCCGCCTAAAGAAAACTTCAGGATCGCACCGAGAAATCAAGACCAGGAGGGTCGTCATGCGTCAGGTCGCTTGGCTGGTTTGTCTGGCGTCGTCCGTCGTGCTTGGGGGGATCGGCCGGGCTCATGCATCGCCGCTGAAGCTCCAGATCTGGGGAAACGCCCACAACCTCCAGATTCTTCCCAACGACCCGGTGACGATCGACGTCACCGACGGCTTCTCGGGATTCACTCGAAGCGGAGGACAGATCCTCCAGCACGGGTCGGATTCCGAGAACTGGCAGAAGCCGGTCGACTCCGCCATGCAGATCTGGGCGAGCCTCTCCGACGGCGACCGCACCCTGGCCTGGGCGCAGTTCTCGGCCCCAGTCGAGGGCTCGCTGTCCTATGTTGGGATGTTCGGCCGATACAGCGGCAGCGCCCAAGGATCGGCGGCCGGCGTGGTGAGCATCGGTCAAGGCGTCGACCCCAGCCTGATCCCGTCGTGGTTCACGGGATTGACCGCGACGGTTCAGAGCCAGGTGACGGGGGGTTACCTCAACAACTTCGAGTCAACGCTGACGCTCACCACCGACGCCGCCCCGGTCCCTGAGCCGTCGTCGGTGCTCGTCTTCCTCGCCGCCGCCGGCTGCGTCGGTTACCGACGCGTCCGTCGCGCCGCCGCCGACCGTCTGAATGGGATGAGGACGTAGGCTTGCGGGCGTGCATCGCCTTGGCCTTGACCGCCGCCTCGGTCCCTTGCATAGTCGACTCGCCTGAAGGGAACGTCGGGCGCGCACCGAGGATTCAAGACCAGGAGGGTCGTCATGCGTCGCATTGCTTGGCTGGTTGGTCTGGCGTCGTTGGCCGTGCTCGGTGGCGTCGACCGGGTCCATGCTTCGCCCTTGAAGCTGGAACTCTGGGGGAGCGCCCAGAACTTCTACATCCCCAGCGGCACGACCAAGACCATCGACGTCTCCAACGGCTTTTCGGGATACACCCAGACGGGGGGAGGCATGCCCCTCCAGCATCAGTGGGAAGCCGAGAGCTGGCAGAAGCCGATCAACGACTCCATCCACATAGGGGCGACCCTCTACGACGCCGACCGCATCCTGGCCTGGGTGATGTTCTCGGCCCCGATCACGGGTACGCTCTACTATGCGGGAGGGACCGGCCGGTTCGGCGCCGAGGCCCACGGATCGGCGGTCGGCGAGCTGCACATCGAGTCGGGGGTCGACCCCAGCCTGATTCCGTCGTGGTTCACGGGGATGACCGCGACGGCCGACACCTTCGTCTCGGACGGCCGCATCAACGGCTACTACACGACGTTGACGATCACCCCCGGCCCTGCCGCGCCAGTCCCCGAGCCGTCGTCGGTCCTCGTGTTCCTCGCCGCCGCCGGCTGCGTCGGTTACCGACGCCTCCGCCGCGCCTGACCACAAGGCAAGGCAAGCGGGGCGCGTCCGGCCTCGACCCGTCGCCGCCCCGCCTTTCAAACGGTTCAGGCCGCGGCCCGCGCCTTGCGACGGACGACGCAGCCGAGCACGCCCGCGCCGAGGCCGAGCATCACGAGGCTGGCGGGCTCGGGGACGGCGCCGGCTGACGTGACCGCCTCGAAGACGCCGGATCCGGGCGGGGGAAGGATGAAGGCGCCGCGATCCGTCGCGAATCCCGCCACGGTGAAGCTCGTCCAGCCGTTGCCGGAGACGGGGCCGAAGGCGCTCGAGAGAGCGTAGGTCGCGTAGTCAGGCGAGAGCAGATTCAAGATGCCCAAGGTCGCCTTGCCCGAAGTGTAGTCGCTTCCATCAATAAACCCGACCGAATTATACGTGTGGTCGGCGTACACGGCGATCGGCTGCGTGAAGACGGCCGTGCCCAGCCCCGCGATCGTGACCGTCGCCGTGCCCAGGCTGTTGTAGAAGACGCCGGGCGCAGGCTCGACGACGTTCGCCGTGTCGCCGACGAACCGCAAGACGACTTCGCCGTCGAATGCTTGCCCCCCAAGTGAGCCCGAGCCGCTCGTGGTGATCGTATAGGTGATGGAGCCCGCGTTGGACGTCGACGCCATGAACAACGTCATGGTCAGGATCGCCGTTAGGATGAGATGCGGCCGATGAATCGTCATGATCTTGAATCTCCTTGGTTCTAAACAGGTCGTCTTCGGTGCGGGAACAGGATGGAGCCGGATTTGGTCGCTTCGGCGGGGATCAGCAAGGCGGAAAACACGGTGAAGATCCGGGAGATGTCCCGCGCGACGGCTGATTTCTGAAAGACAGTTAATCTAAGGTGGTTCGAATGTAGATGCCCTGTCGCATAGGAGAGCCGGTTCGCCCCCTCGACCGGACGGGTTTTTTTCCAACTTTCGGCCCATGCGGTGTGCGTTTGTGCGGTTGGTCGAGTTGAAATCGCGGCGTGGCGCCAGTAATGTTAAAGAAGGTGAATCCAGACGACGGAGCGGCGGAGCATAGCCATGAGCGTCCGAGAACGAGGCGGCGCCCCGCGCGACGCGGCCGGGACGCCGGCGCGGAGCGACACCTGGAGGCGGCTGGAGGCCGAGCGGTCGTTTCTCAGACGGGCCGCTCTTCGGGGCTTGCCGGGGAAGGCCGACGCAAGCGTCGGGGCGTCCGACGTCGTCCACGACGCGCTGCTGGAGGCGAAGCGGTGGGCGTCGAGCTTTCGAGGCCGCACCCGGGCCGAGTGGCGGGCCTGGCTCTTGATGGTGCTCCGGACGCGGATCTCGCGGACCAACCGGAAGGCCGGGAGGGGGACGGTCCCGATCGACGACCATCCGGGCATGACGCCGATCGATTCGGCGGTCTCGCCGAGCGCCGCGGCGCTCGGCCGGGAAAGCGCCGCCGCGCTTCGGGACGCCCTGCGCTGGCTGAATCCGAAGGATCGCGAGCTGTTGCAGCTCCGGCACGAAGACCGCCTGGACTTCGAATCGATCGCAAGGTGGATGGGCCTGCCGTCGTCCGAGTCGGCGCGGAAGCGGCATATGCGCGCCGTGAACCGCCTGCGGCTGATCCTGGGGCCGGCCGATGAGGCAGGCTGACGAGGGCTTCAACGACGGGGGAGGTTCCGACGGGTCGCCCGGATCGGACGCGCTGGAATACGGCTCGCGGACGATCGGGGATCTTCACGGGCTGATCAAGGCTCTCGACCAGGCGTGGCGCCCCTCCGGCGGCGACGATCCGCCGACGCGGCTCGACCGGATCGGGCCGTACCGGGATCTGGAGCGGGTCGGTCGCGGCGGCATGGGGGCGGTGTACCGCGCGGTCGACTCCCGGACGAACGAGGTCGTCGCCGTCAAGATCCCGGCCTCCCGGCTCATGGCCGACGAATCACTCCACGGGCGGTTCCTCCGCGAGGCCGACGCGGCCAGCCTGCTCGATCATCCGGGGATCGTCCGGTTTCGCGAGCTGGGCGAGGACGGGCCGTTCCCGTACATCGTCAGCGACTTTTGCGACGGCCCGAACCTGGCGGCGTGGATCCGCGCGCAGGCCGAGCCGGCGACGGCCCGGGGTGCCGCGCGGCTCGCCGCGCTGCTGGCCGACGCCGTGGCCCACGCGCACGATCGGGGCGTCCTGCATCGGGATTTGAAGCCTTCCAACGTGATGCTGCCCGGGGCCGCTTTCGAGACCGACGTCGAGAAGCTGACGCCCCGGATCACCGACTTCGGCCTGGCGAAGCTGGAGGAGGACGGCGGGGGGGGCGACGACCAGGCGACGCGGCTCTTGCTGACGCAGACCGGCGACCTGATCGGCTCGCCCGCCTACATGGCTCCCGAGCAGGCGACGGGCAAGGCGGCGGCGGTCGGCCGATGCACTGACGTCTACGGTCTGGGGACCATCCTTTACGGGCTCTTGACGGGCCGGCCGCCGTTTCGCGGCGAGACGGTCGCCGAGACGCTCCGGCTGGTGCGCGAGGCCGATCCGGTGCCGCCCCGCGAGCTGCGGCCCGGCCTGTCGCGCGACCTCGACCGGATCGCCCTGCGATGCCTGGAGAAAGCGCCGGCCGACCGCTACGCGACGGTCTCGGCCCTCGCCGACGACCTGCGGCGGTTCCTCGACGGCCGGCCCATCGATTCGCGGACCGGGTCGATGCGGCGGCGGATCGCCCGATGGGCCCGGCGGCGGCCGAAGCTGGCCCGGTCGCTGGCGGCGGGCGGCCTCGCGACGGTGCTCGTGATCGGCGCCGGCGTCGGCTGGAACCTCTCGCTGCGACGCCTCAACGAGCAGATCACCGGCCATCGACGGCTGACCGACCGCCTGAACTACACCCTCCAGCTCCAGCTCGCCCAGCGCGCCTACGACCAGGGCCAGCTCGGCCGCTCGCAGCTCTTGCTCCGCGACCTCGCGCCGGCCTCCGGCGATCCGGATCACCGCGAGTTCGCCTGGCGCTACCTCTGGCGACTCAGCCGCCGCGAGGCCCGGCTGCTCGGCGAGATGGAGGCCGACGTCTTCGCCAACCACGCCCTCAGCGGCGACGGCGGCTTGCTCGCCCTCACCGATCGCGAGGGGGGCCTCGGGCTGTTCGACGTCCATCGAGGCGAAAGAATCTGGTATTTACGCCGCAACCAGAACGGCCACGGCGAGCAGGTGGCCGTGTCGTCCGACGGCCGCACGCTCGCCTCGGCGTTCGCGGAAGACCGTCCCGATGGAGTTCGAACCTCGAAACCCGAGATTCGCGAACTGCCCGGCGGCAAACTCGCCCTCGCGCCCCCCGCCGTGGAAAACCGCGTGATCGATCGGCTCGTCTTGACCGCTCAAGGGCGGAACTTGACCGTCATCGACCATCGGACGGGTCCCTCCGGAAGCGCGGACTACAAGGTGACGACCTGGGAGCTGGGAGACGCGTCGCGGCGGACTCCGCGTCGCCGCTCGGAGGCTTCGCTGCCCCTGGCGGCCTACGTCGAATTCGGGATCGCTCCGGACGGCCTGAGCTATGCGGCGACGACCGCAGACGACAAGCCCGGCGTCTATGATTTGCACTCGAAGACGCTGCGGGTCGGCTTCACGGACGCCCCGCCGGGCCTGACGTTGAACCTCGCCCGGTTCTCCCCCGACGGTCGACGCGTGGCCGTCCATGACGATAAGATTCGGCGACTGATGATCTGGGATGCGGCTTCCGGGAAGCTGCTGCAACAGCTCGGCTCGCTGACGTCGCCGCTTACCCGGATCGCGCTCCAGCCGGGAGGCGAGGGGGTCTTGACGGCCGACTTGCGCGAAGAAGTCCGGCTGATCGACCCGTCGCGCGGCCTCGACATCCCGATACTTCCGCCCAACCCGGAGCCCAAGGGAGGCAGGCGGGTCCAACTGGCGTTCACGCCGGACGGGGACGACTTCCTGGTCAGTCGGGAACCTTACATGGAGGCCGACCGGATCGAGCTGAGGTCGACGGCCGACGGCAAGCTTCGGGCCGAGTCGCCCGGCCGGCAGATGGGGAATATGGGCGACTGGACGATCCTCGGGCCGTCGGTCGGCGGCTCCGGGCTGGTGTACAGCCAGGGGCGATACGTCTGGTGCTGGAGGTGGGACCAGGCGGAGAAGCAGGGCGCGGCGGCGGCGCTCCGCCATGCCGACGAGGCCTGGGCCGCGACCTACAACCGCGCCGGCTCGCTGCTGGCCACGGCGAGCAACGACACGCGCGAGGACCAGACCATCAAGATCTGGGACGCCCGCTCCCACGCGTTGCTCCGCGCCTGGAAGGGCCACGACGCCACGACGACGGCGCTGTCGTTCGACGCCGACGGCGGGCGGCTGGCTTCGTCGAGCCTCTCCGTCGATCAAGGCGTACGGGTCTGGGACCCCGCGACCGGCCGATTGCTTGCGACGCCCGAGTGGCCGGCCGAGCCGGCGCGCTCGGTCGCGTTCGACGGCCGAGGCGCGCGGCTCGCGGCCGGCGGCAGCATGGGGACGCTCCGGGTCTGGAACGCGGCGGACCTGGCGACGATCTGGACGGTCTCCGCCCACGTCGACCGGATCCACACCGTCGCCTTCTCGCCCGACTCCGCCCGCCTCGCCACCGGGGGCGACGACGGCTTCGTGCGGATCTGGGACGCCGCCTCGGGCCGGCCGCTCGGCGCGTTCCGCGCCTCGGCCGAGATCCTGGCCGTCAAGTTCGACGCCGACGGCCGTCGACTCGCCGCGGCCAGCCGCGAGGGCGCCATCCACCTGCTCGATCCCGCGACCGCCCAGCTCGTCCGCGTGATCCGGAGCGACGACCGCGAGGTCCGAGGCCTCGCCTTCAGCCCCGACGGCCGCACCCTGGCCAGCGGCGGCCTCGGAAAGTCGATCCGATTCTGGGACCCCGAGACCGGCCACGAACTCCTCAGCCTCGAAGGCCTCGAAGCGCAGATCAACGACCTGGATTTCTCGCCCGACGGTTCCGCCCTGGCCTCGGCCGATCATTCGGGCGCGGTCCGGATCTGGCGCGCCGACCCGGCCGTCCCGTCGCAAGCCTCTTCCCCCGGTGCTCAACCATGAACGAGTCGATCGACGATCCCACGTCCAGGACGACCCCTACAATCCGCCGGTCGGCGCGCGCCGCCGCGGCGGTCTGGTTGCTGATGGCGTCGGCGGCGACGGCCGGCGAGACGGGGGACTTCTACAACGTCGTGGCGCCCGAGGGGGCCGACCCGTGGGTGATCCGGCACGACGACGGCTGGTACTACTGCACGTATTCGACTGGCGCCAACGTCGTTTTGCGGCGGTCGAAGACGATCTCGGGACTCGGCGGCGCGGAGAGCCGGGTAGTCTGGGAACCTCCCCCGGGGCGGGCTTACAGCAAGGAGCTGTGGGCGCCGGAGATCCACTTCCTCGAAGGCAAGTGGTACGTCTACGTCGCGGCCGACGACGGCCACAACGCCAACCACCGGATGTACGCGCTTGAGAACCCGTCGAAGGACCCATTCGAGGGCCGGTTCACGCTCAAGGCGAAGGTCTTCGACCCCGCCTCGGATCGCTGGGCGATCGACGGCACCGTGCTCCGCGTGAGCCCGAAGCTCTACTTCGTCTGGTCCGGCTGGGAAGGGGACAAGGACGTCCGCCAGGATCTCTACATCGCGCCGATGGCGAACCCCTGGACGCTGAGCGGCCCACGCGTGCGGATCTCGACGCCGACGTTCCCCTGGGAGGTCGCGGCGGGGCCGCCGACGGTCAACGAGGGGCCGGAGGCGATCGTTCGCGGCGGCCGGGTGTTCCTGGTCTACTCGGCGGCCGGGAGCTGGTCCGATCACTATTGCCTGGGGCTGCTGTCGGCCCCGGTCGACGGCGATCTGCTTGAGCCCTCGACGTGGCGGAAGGAGCCCGCGCCGGTCTTCGAAAGCGGCGACGGCGTGCTCGCGCCCGGCCACGCCTCGTTCACGACCTCGCCCGACGGCAAGGAAGACTGGATCGTCTACCACGCCGCCCGATTCCCGGGCGCGGGCTGGACCCGGTCGATCCGCGCCCAGCCGTTCCACTGGGCCGCCGACGGCCGCCCGGTCTTCGGCGCGCCGACGTCGCCGGCCCGGCCGATCGCGGTCCCGTCCGGCGAGCCGCGCCGGCTGCGGCTCCAGGCCGAAACCGTCGGCGCGCGGCGGCGGTTCGACGCCGACGTCGAACGCGCGGGGGACTATCTGCTCTCCGTCCGCTACCGCACCGACTCCTCGAACCGCGACGAGCCGACGCCCCGCCATCGCCTGATCGTCAACGGTCGCGAGACGGCCGTGATCGACTCTCCGTCCTCGGGGGCGAACAACTGGTCGAACGCCTTCGCCCGAGCCGCGCTCAAAGCGGGCGCGAACCGGATCGAGCTGGCCCCGGTCGACGGCCCAGACCAAGGCCGGATCGACGTCGATTCTCTCGACGTGATCATCGAGCCCCTGGTGGAACATCGACCCTGACGACCCGACACCTTTTCCGAGCCCTCGAAATCCCGGCGGCTCAGACGGCCGCGGCGCGGCGGCGGCGGGCGGCGACGACCGGCAGGGCGACGCCGAGACCCAGGAGGGCGAGCGAGGCCGGCTCGGGGACGGGGGCCATGCTGTAGGTGACGGTTCCCGTCTCCTCAACCAGGTTGCCCAGGTCGTCGTGAGCGTGGACGAAATAGTTGAACGTGATGCTGAAGTTGGCGGCCAGGGCGGAAAAATCCGCGTAGGTCTGGAACGTGAACAGACCGAGATTGAGAGGATTGGGGTTCGTGAGGTTCGCGATCGCCGTTCCCGGAGGCGAGGTCGTGGTGAGATACCAGGTCGCGTCCGCCGTGTCCACCGTCTCGTGGGCCGCTCCCGGCCAGACCGCCTTGGCGGGCAGGTCGACGACGTCAGGCGTCCAGTGGTCGCCCGGAGGCAGGAGGCCGCTGGCGGGGAGCGGCTGGCTCGTCAGGGACGTGCTGTTGACGCCGATCACGTTTTCAATCGTGAAATAGTCGCCGATCAGCAGTTGGTAGCCCGAGCCCAGGAAGGCGTTCGTCGTGAAGTCGTAGAACGGATCGCCCTTCGGCGTGATGCCTCCGGCGGGGGGCTGGATCAGGATCACCGACTTGGCCGCGCCGGCGTGAGCCGGGGCCGTAAAACAGCTCGCGAGGGCGGCGCAAAGCACCGCCGCGATCGCTCGTCCCGTCGAACGACTCGGGCCAGACATGAAGAGTTCTCCCTGAAGCAAGACTGCCGACATGGGTACGTTTTGGAACGGTGGATTTATTGCGCGGTGTATTTTCTGAAACACCGGACGACGTTTGGTCGCTGGAGTCGGGACTTTCGCGATCAACTCGACGCCGCAGTGCGTGGAGAAATCATTTAAATACGAGGAATCCCGGTCGCCGTGTGATCATAACCGTGACGGGATGTGAATTGCAAGAATGCTTCGGTGTGTTGTTGATTGGCGGCAACGTGGCGGGGCGGGCGGGCGGAGGTGCGACCGCCGGCCGAGGGCGCCGGCGGTCGTGGGTCGCTGGGCGGGGTCAGAGCGTTTTGAGGTATTCGAGGAGGCGGTGGCGGTCGTCGTCGGTCAGGTCGGCGCCGTAGGTCGCTCCGTCATGGCCGACGTTCGAGCTGCCGGGGGCCGTGACGTCGAGCTTCGGGAAGCCGGGCGCGTCGGTCCGGAAGCCGACGCGGACCGGGTCGAAGGTCCGCGTGCCGACGCTGAACGACTTGAGCCGCTGCCCCGCCGGCTTGAGCAGGTCGTCGAGGTTGGCGACCGACCCGTTGTGCAGGTAAGGGGCCGTCGCCCAGATGCCGTCGAGCGGGCGCGCTTTGTACGTCGCGGGAGGCGGGCCGCCTCCCGGTGCCGCCGCCTTGAACAGCCGCGGCTGGAAGGCGATCAGCGAGAGTTCGTCGGGGGGCGGCTCTTTCCAGCCGCCGACGATCGCGCCGATCACGGCGTTGCGGACCATCGTCGGCGCGTCGGCCTGCGGTCCGATCTTGGCGAAGGAGGTCACGTTGACGACGTTCTCGAACGCCCCTTCGAGCTTGCCCGACGGTCGACGGGGCACGAAGAAGTTGTCCCACGTCGCGCGGTCGGTCTTGGCGTCGTCCAGCTTCGCGACGTTGCCGGTCTCGATCAACGGGTGGCAACTGGCGCACCGGTTCTGATAGATCGTCTTGCCGAGGGCCGCGGCCGCGGTGTCGATCGGCGGGAAGGCGGCCGGCCACTTGGGGGGCTTGAGCGTCTTGACCCAGTCTTCGATGTCGCGCAGCGCGCTGATCCGCACGGTCGAGCTGTAGCCGAACTTGGTCGGCGACGGGGGGATCTCCAGGCCGCCGAAGACGCCGATCACCTCGCCGACGTTCCGCGCCAGGCTCAGAATCCCGAACGGGCCGCCGTTTTCGAGGCCGACCCACTGCACCAGGTTTTGCGTCGGCGTGTCCCAGAGGAACGGGTAGCTGACCGGGGCGTTGGCCGGCTTCGAGGTCGGCGGAGCGCCTTCCTTGGCCGCGTGGTGGTAGACCTCGTTGACGATCGCGCCCAAGGCGTCGAGGCGGCCGTAATGGGTCGGCGGGGGGGCGGGCTGGGCCGGGTCGTAGCCGGGGAAGTTGCGGGTGTTGTAGCCGATCCGGGTCTTGAGCGACTCTTCAACCTGGAGTTTCAGGAGCGCGCGGGCGGACGGCGTGTCGCGCGTCCCGAGCACCTTGGCGGCGAATCGGTCGAACTTCGGGGCGTCGTCGTGGGTTTTCTGCATCGACTCGATCAGGGCCGAGAGCATGCCGCCGACGTCGCCCATGGTCGGCCCGCCGTCGATCCGGTAGGCCGTGCCCTCGTGATGGATCTCGGTCGTATGGCACGCGGCGCAGGTCAGGCCCAGCCAGGAGCGGTCGACCCCCTTGTCGGCGACGAACCCCACCGGCAGGCCGTCCAGATTCTGCGGACCGGGCGACTGCGGCAGGTATCGGAACCGGAGCATGTTCTTGGCGTCGCGGAACGGGGTCGACGAATCGGCCTGCTCGAGCGCGAGGAACCAGTCGTAGGGGATGATCTGCGACCCCTGGGCCGTGAAGTAGAACCGTAGACTGTCGGAGGCCGACCAGCCCTGATCGAGATAGACGACCTTCGCGACCGACTCGCCCAGCGGGTCGTCGGCCGCCGCCTGGGCGTTGCGCAAGGGATCGGCGCCGCGTGCGGGGTCGACGTTGTTCGTGGGGCCGACGTCCGGCTTCTTGTCGTCCCCGGACGGGACGCAGCCGCAGACGAATGCGGCGAAGACGAATCCGAGAGCCAATCGCATAAATGGAAGCCTTTCGTTGGGTTCAACGGCGGGCGGCCGACAGGAAGGTGAGTTCGCCTTCCTGGTCGGCCTTGTCGCCGCCGCGGTACTTGAGCGTGACGTACTGCGCCGGGAGACCGCCGACGCCGCGGTACATGTCGATGTTGAAGACGACGTCCTTGTGCTCGCCGGGCTTGATGGCCTGGGTGTCGAACACGGGCTTGTCGCCGACCTTGGAGACGCTTTTCAAGGTGTGCGATTCGGTGTCGCGGTTCACCCAGCGGACCGTCTCGCCGACGACGACGGCGACGGCCCTGGGTTTGCCCTGCCCCTTCGGCTTGTCCTTCTCGCGAAACACGATCTTGCCGTCCTCGCGAACGATCTCGATCGTGCGGTCGGGCTTCTTCCCCTTCTCCTTCTTATCGCCCTGCCCCGCGAACGACGCCGGCGCGAGGAGCGTCGTCAGGACGAGCGCCGACGTCAGAATGTGGATCATGAGCGACTCCGATTGAAGTTGGCTTGCACACGGGCCGAGGCGTATCCCCTTCTCCCCGCATGCGGGGAGAAGGTGCCCCGCAGGGGCGGATGAGGGGGCTTCGATCGCTTTGGCCCTTAAACTCCCCTCATCCGGCCGTTCCGGCCATCTTCTCCCGCAAGGTGATTAGGAATGCTCGCGACAGCATGGTTGGATTGGTGTGTGCGGTACGGGCGAGCCGCCCTCATTTTTTGAGCGCTTCGAGGAGGTGGTTGAAATGCTTCTTCGTCGTCGCCGACAGGGCCTCGGCCTTGGACATCACTTCATAGGCCTTGGCGCGGATCAGGTCGTCGGCCGCGATGGCCTCCTTGGCGCGGGGGTAGACGCTGGCGACGCCGGACTTGTCGAGATCGGAGAGGACCAGGTTCTCGCCGCTCGTGTAGCACTGGCTGAGATCGCCCGACGTGAACATGAACGCGTCAAAATGGTATTGCATGATGGATGATTTATCGAACGGCCCGGTGGGGTAGGCCCGCGACGGCGGCATATCCTTGAGGTTGTGGTCGACGACGGCCTGCGGCCAGTTGTTGGGGGGGCCGCCGAGCAGCGTGTAAAGGCCGGGGCGCCTGCGGGCGGAGTCGGGTATGTATTGACCGTCGCCGTCTCTGGTGGCGACGTATCCGGGGTCGTCCTCGAACCGGAAGTCGCAGGCGCCTTCGGTTTGGTGCTCGTGCTCCAAGGCGATGGCGTGACCGAATTCGTGACGGGCGACCCCCATCCAGTCGGCGGGCAGGTTCTTGTCGAAGCCTTCGAGGTTGAGCGATTCCTCGCCGGGCCGGGCGATCTCCGGGTCGGTGCTGTCCTTGCCGACGAGCGAATAATAGCCGGACTTGTCGAACGCCACCCGGACGTCGGCGGCGAACTCGGCGTCGGTGGGCTGCCACTGCCGGTACTGACCGGTCGTCGGGTCGACGCCGAAGTCGAACTTGAGGTTGGCGTACCGGGTCCATTCCGAGACGACGTCGGCGATCTGCTTGTGCAGGTTCGCATCGCCCCCCTTGAAGGCGATCTTGAGCGTCTGGCCGTTGGCCCAGCGCTTGCTCAAACTCACCAAGGCGTGGGGGGAGAAGCCCGCCGACGGCGCCGGGACCTTGCTGAGCGCCCGCTTCCGCTGTTCGATCCGCGCCTGGAACTGGGAGGGGACGTTCTCGAGCACGCGGACCTTGACGGCCTCGGTCTTCGTCTCGGCGGCGGGGGGCGCCTCGGGCGCGGCCTGCTGGCCAGGGGGACGCCCCTGGGCGGCCCACGACGCGAGGCCCAAGAGCAACGGCGCCAGCAGCACGGCGGCGGTTCGGGACGACGAGCTTCTCATCAGGCGGTTCCTTCGCTTCAAAGTGAGGCTCGGGGAGTGCGGCCTTGACGCTCCCCGGAAACGCCCGAGGTCCCGCGCGACCCCCTCCCCTCGCTGTCGCGTCACATCGATTCGGCTCGATTCGATCCCCTCGAACGAGCGCGGATTTCTGTCGCGTTGCGGCGCGGCCAGAGGCCGGCCGTCTCTAGTGCTTGAGCCCGTCGAGGAGGTGGTTGAAATGCTTCTTCGTCGTCGCCGGCAGGGTCTCGGCCTTGGACAGCACGTCGAAGATCTTGGCGCGGATCTGGTCGTCGGCCGCGATGGCGTCCAGGGCGCGGGGGTAGACCCGGGCGGCGCCGATCTTGTCGAGCGTGGAGATCACGACGTTCTCGGAATCCGTATAGCACGGGCTGGCGGTTCCCGAAATGAACATGTAGTCCTCAAAAAAGTATTTCATAATCGAGAGCTTGTCGAACGCCCCCCCGCTGTAAGCGCTCGTCGCCGGCAGGTCTTTGAGGTTGTGGTCGACGACGGCCTGCGGCCAGTTGTTGGGCGGGCCGCCGAGCAGCGTGTAGAGGCCGGGGCGCCTGCCGGCGGGGTCGGGGACGAACTGGCCGAAGTCGTCGGTCGCGGCGACGTACCCGGGGTCGTCGTCGAACCGGAAGTCGCACATCGAGCCCGGCCCCTGGTGTTCGTGCTCGAAGCCGATGGCGTGGCCGAATTCGTGAAGGGCGACTCCCTTCCAGTCGGAGGGCAGTTTTTTGTCGAAGCCTTCGAGATTGAGCGACGCCTCGCCGGGCCGGGCGATCTGCGGGTCGACGCTGTCGCGCGCGACCAGCGAAAAGTAGCCCGGTTGGTTGAACGACACCCGGATCTCGGCGGCGAACTCGGCGTCGGTGGGCGTCCACCGCCGGTACTGACCGGTCGCCGGGTCGACGCCGAAGTCGAACTTGAGGTTGGCGTACCGGGTCCATTCCGAGACGACGTCGGCGATCCGCTTGTGCAGGTTCGCATCGCCCCCCTTGAAGGCGATCTTGAGCGTCTGGCCGTTGGTCCAGCGCTTGGTCAGGTTCAGCATGGCGCGGGGGGCGAGGCCCACCGACGGCGGGACGACCTTGCTGAGCGCCCGCTTCTGCTGCTCGATCCGCGCCTGGAACTGGGAGGGTATGCCTTCGAGGACCCGGACCTTGATTTGCGTGGTCTTGCCGGCGTTGGCGGGCTCCTCGCGCGCGGGCTTCCCGGAAGCGGAGGATCGCCCTTGCACGGCCCATGACGCGAGGAGCAAGAGCGACGGGACTAGCAGCCCGGCGACGGTTCGGGTTCTCATCAGGCGGCTCCTTCACTTCAAGGCGACGCGGGTGACGCGCGGCCTCGACCAATCCGACGAATGCAAGGGTGTGGATCGGACAGGCTCGCCCCGGACCGCCCGACGCCGACGACGCTCCGCCCCGGAATCGGCATTGTATACGCGGTCCCGCCCCCCGCCCTTACTAAAAAAACGCGAGATCCCGCTATTTCCCTCCGAACTTCCGCCATCCACGCGATTCGTTCCGAAAGCTGGGGCGCCTGCGGGAATCGTGCGGCGGCGCGTCGGCCCTGGTCGGTCGTTCTCGAAATCCTGGTAGCCGACAGTCCGGTCGACCGGGTCCGAATACCAGCTCGAAGCGCCAGCGAGTGAATCGGCGGTCGGCCGTTGGAATTCATTCACTCGCTGGCGCTTCGGGCTTGTATCGGGGCATGCCCTCGCGGGGCTCTTTTCCGAGCAGCAGCTGTTAGCACGCTGGCGGGGCTTGACGGGATTCGTGGGTCGGGATGCCGATCGCCTCCATGGCCAGCAGGTCGTCCGGGCTGGCTTGGCGGTAGGTGCCCAGCAGCCAATCGCCGCCCATCAGGAGGTTGAAGTTGAACCGCTGGTAAACGTGGTGCACGTAGTGATGCCGAGCCAGGGCGCGACAATAACGCGTCCTGAGCAAGACCGCCAGTGGGCGGGGGGCCAGTCGAACGGCATCCTCGTGAGGCAGGTGGAGATACGGATGAATGAACATCGACAGCAGCGGCACCGCGATCGGCACCGGCAACGCGCTCAGACAGGCGATCGGCCCGCAGAGCCAGAAAAGGACGGGCGGCATCGGCAGGGCGATCGCGTTGAAGGTCAACACGCCGCGCAAGTGGATGGTCAATCCGTAACGCTCCTTCTCGATCAGCCAATCACCTCGCGGCTTGAGAATCGCGTCCACCCTGGCCTTGTCCGACTCATCAAGGAATTGCGTCACATGATCCCGCGCGTATGTGAGCCCGTGGTGAACCACGGCGTGCCGGTAGTGCGCCCTCGTCAAAAACCCGCAGAGCCTGGGATGCCGCGCCCAGTTTCGGCGCGTTCGCGCGCCCGCATGGCCGATCGCGCGGTGCATGTATGATTCCGACAGGGTCGCGATCAGGTACGAAGTCGTCAATCCAACGGCGATCTGAATCCAGGTGTTCATGACGGCGGCCCTTGCGGCGAGCTGTACGCCTTCGGCGTCGAGTGAGCAATTGAGGAGCGTTCACACACGTTACGTGGAACGAGCAGGCTCATTACGTGGAGCGAACCGGAAAATGAGAATTAAGACGGTTTAAGATGTGCAAAGAAACGCGCGTCTGTTCCGACAGCTGTCTTCCGACGACGCCTCGGCGCGGCGATCATGGGGATGATGCATCCGACGGTCCGATCTACGGAGGCGAACGTGTCGAACCCTGAAGAGTACGACGTGGTGGTTCTGGGCAGCGGCGCGTCGGGCAAGCTCATCGCCTGGACGCTCGCCTCGAAGGGCAAACGGGCGGCGGTCGTCGAACGGCGGTATGTCGGGGGCTCGTGCCCGAACATCGCTTGCCTGCCGAGCAAGAACGTCATCCAGAGCGCCAAGGTCGCCTCGTATTTCCGCAGGGGCGCCGAGTTCGGGATCGACGCGGGGGGCTGGAAAGTCGACATGGGCGTGGTGCGCGACCGCAAGCGCGCGATGGTCGACGGGCTAATCGCAATGCACCTTGAGAAGTACAAGGCGAGCGGCGCCGAGCTGGTGATGGGGCAAGGCCGCTTCGTCGCGCCGAAGACGATCGAGGTGGACCTGGCCGACGGCGGCACGCGAACGCTGCGCGGCGCGATCGTCGTGATCAACACGGGCACCCGCGCGCGGATCGACCGGACGCCGGGCCTCGCTGAAGCGCGACCGCTGACGCACGTCGAGGCCCTCGAACTCGACGTGGCCCCGGATCATCTGCTCGTCCTCGGCGGCGGCTACGTCGGCCTCGAACTGGCTCAGGCGTTTCGCCGCTTCGGCAGCCGCGTGACCATCGTCGAGCGGAACGGCGCTCTCGCGCACCGGGAAGATCCGGACGTCTCGGACGGCCTGCGACAACTCTGCGAGGACGAGGGGATCGAGGTCTGCACCCGCGCGAAGATCACGCGCGTCGAGGGGACGTCCGGCGCGTCGGTGAAGATGCACGCGACGCGTGATGGGTCGGAGATCGTGGTCGAGGGGACCCACCTGCTGGCCGCAAGCGGTCGGACGCCGAACACCGACGGCGTCGGCCTGGAGCACGCGGGGGTCGAGGTGGACGGTCGGGGCTTCGTGAAGGTCGACGAGCGACTCCGGACGACGGCGGCCGGCGTCTGGGCCGCGGGCGACTGCGCCGGCAGCCCGCAGTTCACGCACATCGCGGAGGACGATTTCCGCGTCGTCCTGAGCGACCTCGCGGGTGGGAGCCGGACGACGACCGGTCGCCAGGTGCCGTACTGCCTGTTCACCGACCCCGAGCTCGCCCGCATCGGCCTGAGCGAGACCGAGGCGAAGGCCAAGGGGATTGCCTACCGGCTCGCGAAGATCCCCATGACGGCGGTGCTCCGAACCTGGACGCTCTCCGAGCCGCGCGGCTTCCTGAAGGCGCTCGTCGAGCCCGACGGCGACCGCATCCTCGGCTTCACCGCGTTCGGCGCCGAGGCCGGCGAACTGATGGCCGTCGTCCAGGTCGCCATGATCGCGGGCCTGCCGTACACCGCCCTCCGCGACGCGATCCTGACGCACCCGACGATCGCCGAGGGGCTCGGCCCGCTCTTCGCCGCAGTGCCGGCGGGCGCCTGAGCGAACTCGATCAGCCGGACAGCCAGGCGTCGCGGTGGGCGGCGACGAAGGCGTCGTCGTTCAGCTCGGGGTAGGAACGATAAACGCGGTCGATCTCTTCGATCTGTCCGGGGCTCAGGGTTTCGTCCGGGTCGAGGCACCAGACGCCCGCGAGCAAGCGCTGCCGGCGGAGGACTTCATGCAGGCCGGCGATGCAGCCCTGGAACCGGTTCGCCGCGTCGAAGAAGGCCGCGTTGGCGTCGGTGACGTGCACGGCCTTCGCAAGCAGCTCGGTCGAAACGGCGCCGGAGCGCGTCGCGGCCTGGCATTCGTCGAGCAGCTCGACGGCCCGGCGCGTCCAGACCGACCAGTGGCCGAGCAGCCCGCCGACGATCCGCCGCTCGACGCGGCCGCGCGGCGTTTCGATGCGGTAGGAAGTCAGCAGATCATGCACGATGGCGTCGTCGTTCCCGGTGTAAAGCGCGACGTCGGCGCGGCCCGCCTCGGCGACGGCGCGGACGACGTCGAGCGTCTGGTAGCGATTGAACGGGGCCATCTTGATCGCGACCACCCCCTCGATCTCGGCGAATTTCCTCCAGAAGCCGTAAGGCAGAACCCGCCCGCCGACGCTCGGTTGGAGGTAGAAGCCGAACAGAGGGATCACCTCCGCGACGGCCCGACAGTGCGCGATCACGGCGTCCTCGGCCGCGGCGCCCAGCGCCGACGTGTTGAGCAGGCCGACGTGATAGCCGAGGTCGCGGGCCAGCTCGGCCTCGGCGACGGCCTGCCTCGTGTCGCCGCAAAGCCCGGCGACCCGGATGAGCGCGTCGGCCGGCGCGCGATCGCGATCGGCGCGCGTCAGCTCCTCGGCGGCCAGGGCGAGCACGGGCTCGAACAGGCCGTGCCGGGGCTCGCGGATCGCGAACTGCGTCGTGTGGACCCCGACCGCGAGCCCCCCGACGCCGGCCGCCGCGTAGTAACGGATCAAGCCGCGCTGGCCGCGCTCGTCGAGTCGACGCGCGGGCGTCAGCGCCAGCGGCATTGCGGGAATCGCGACGCCGCGATCGAGAGCGGCACGGATCAGCATCGGCAAATTCAACACGTCGACGACTCCTCGTTGCGTCTCGTCAGAACTTCCCGTCGCTCGCCTCGAAGTGGGTCGGCTTGCCGAGCGTCGGGCCGCCGCGCGCGAGCCAGTCGGCGATCCATCGAATCATCTGGTCGGCGCTGATCTGCGGTCGGCCGAAGAGTCGGAACGCCTGGCCGGAGTCGCTCAACAGCGCCTGCTCTGTTTCCGCGCCCGTGAACGCCACCGATCGGCCGAACAGTCGGCCGAACGTCTCGGCGGTCTCGCGGACGTTCAGGATTTCAGGGCCGGTGACGTTGATCAACCAGGGGGGCGTCGCGAGGTGGTCGAACGTCTGCAAGGCGTTCGCGTTCGCGTCACCCTGCCAGATGACGTTGAACGAGCCGACGGACAGGTCGATCGGCAGGCCGTCGCGGACCTTCTGCGCGATGTCGACGAGCACGCCGTACCGCATCTCCGTCGCGTAATTCAGGCGGATCAGGGCCGAGGGGATCGACAGCGTCCGGCTGAAGTGCTCGAACATCCGCTCGCGTCCCAGGCAGCTCATCGCGTACTCGCCGGCCGGCGCCGGGGCGTCGGACTCGCGCGAAGGGCTCGCGACGGGGACGAGTCCGTAGACGTTGCCGGTCGAGAAGGCCGCGATCCGGCTGTCTCGAAACCGCCGGCAGACCGGTCCGGGCAAGTAGGCGTTCAGCGCCCAGGTGACCGCTTCCTGGCCCGTGGTGCCGAACTTCCGGCCCGCCATGTAGACGACGTTGGGGGCGTCGGGCAGCCGCGACAGCCCGTCCTCATCGAGCAAGTCGCATCGAATGGTCTCGACGCCGTGCGCTTGCAAGCGTTCTTCCGAGGCCGCGTCGGTGAACCGCGCGACGCCGATCACGCGACGGCCGCCGCCGACCACGTCCGCGGCTCGGCGGGCCATGCGGGCGAGGGTCGGCCCCATCTTGCCCGCCACGCCCAGGACGATCAGGTCCCCTTCGAGGCGGGCCATCGTCTCCAGCACCCCTTCCGTCGGCGTGCTCAATCGGTTTTCGAGGTCCTCGACGTCGCGAATCACGTCCTGATTCATCCGCCCTCCCCCGCCGATCTTGTACGCCCTTCAACCCATCTCCGGACCCGAGCTCGCCCAGAGGCGGGACAGGTCTTCAACGACCGGCTCGCCGCGCGTCATCCGCCAGAACTCCCGGCTCGGCTTGAGGCCCGCCCGCTCGGCCCAGGCGACGGCGTCGACGTTGCTGGTCGGGATATCGACGATCACGCGACGCCCGGCCAGTCGCCGGCCCACGTCGTTCAGCAGCGCCTGGCCGGCGTCGGGCTCGGCGATGCAAGGCCCGATCTGATCGGCCGACGAGCCCGGCCTCCACAGCGCGAAGCCGCGAATCGGCACCGCTACGAGGGATTCTAAGGGATTGTCGCGCAACAGTCGATCGACCAGAATCCGCCGGTCGGTCCCGGTCGCGATCCGATCGAGGGCCGCGATCCCGTCCAGGTCCGCCGGCCGCGCGGGGCGCGACGTCCCCTCGGCCTCGACGGTCTCAACGATTCCTGAGTAGCGATCGAGATGGAAATCGACGCGAAAGCCGAGCGACTCATACAGCGGCCGTCCCATTGACGTCGCATCGAGCCGGATCGACCGCGCGCCGGCGGCTTCGAGGTGCTCCAGGGCGTGGACCAGCAGGCTCCGGCCGATCCCCGCCCCGCGCCGGGCCTTCTCCACCAGCACCATCGCGATCCAGGCGACCGGGCCGAAGCGGCACGACGTGACCGACCCGACGACCCGCCCCTGGCTCTCGGCGACGAAACAGCCGTCGCGATCAAGGGCCAGGAACCGCTCCCAATCGGCGGCGACCTGGTTCCACCCCGCCTCGGCCTTCAATCGCATGGCGTCCGCGACGTCGTCGGCCGTCATGGGTCGGATGTTGACCATCAGGGGTTCTCCATGCGTGCGTCTCTCTACCGACCGATGAGCGCGATATGCTCTTGCGGCTGGCCCGCGAGGACGGAGGGCTCGTAGTTGATCAGCCGACCACCCCTCGCCTGGAAATACCAGGTCACCTTGCCTGGGAACGAATAAGACACGAAGACGTCCCCCTCGCGCCAGCCGTCCGGGTTGTCGCTCGGCATACGCTCGATACACTTCTTCGACCAGGACGGATCGGCGACTCGCTGTCCGGGACCTACGACGCTTTCGAGCTGGTCGAGAGTCGCCCCCTTGGGGACGGCCCGGCTCACCGCGATGTTGAAGTACCGTTGACTACCCGTCACGCGATAGAGCCATGCGGGATTCCACGCGGCCAGAGCGGCCGCGCACACCATGAGCGCCGCTAGAGCGAGCGATCCCCAGACGAACCGCAAAGACCGAAGCGTTATGACAGGCTCCTGAGACCTCTCGCCGCCTTGAATCATCGCCGAAGCAGGATGCGATCCGCTCGATAATGGGATGGCTGCGCGCTCCTACGTTTGTCAATTGCGAGGCCCGTGTCAATACTCGGGCCTCGGCGACGAACGCACTGCTGACGACGATTCACCCAACGAACTGAACAATCGGGGGTTGCGACGATGGACGCGGAGTGGGAAAACACGACGAAGCCGTCTCTGAAGATGCGGGAGATCCCCATCATCCCGAAGCCGGGGCTGGGGATGCTGGCCGGGCTGCTGGGCGGGATAGCGTTTGGCGGGTTGTTGGTTCTGACCGGCGCCGGCGCGGCGAGCCCGATCCTGATCTTGCTGGGCATTCCGCTGTCCGTCATCTGCTTCTTCTTACTGATCGGCCTGTTCACGGTCAGCCCGAACGAGGCGAAGGTGCTTCAGCTTTTCGGCAACTATCAGGGGACGGTCCGCGAGCCGGGGTTGCGGTGGGTCAACCCGTTCTTCACCAAGCGGGGGATCTCGCTGCGGGTGCGGAACTTCGAGAGCGAGCGGCTGAAGGTCAACGACCTCGCGGGCAACCCGATCGAGATCGCCGCCGTGGTGGTCTGGCGGGTCGTCGACACCGCCGAGGCGCTTTTCCACGTCGACGACTACAACAACTTCGTCCACGTCCAGAGCGAGTCGGCCCTGCGGAACATGGCGACCAGCTACCCCTACGACCCCCACGTCGAGGGCGAGATCGCGCTGCGGAGCCACACGCCCGAGATCGCCGAGCACCTCAAAACCGAGATCCAGGACCGCCTCGAACAGGCGGGGGTCCAGGTCATGGAAGCCCGGATCAGCCACCTGGCCTACGCCCCGGAGATCGCCCACGCGATGCTCCAGCGCCAGCAAGCCAGCGCCGTGATCGCCGCCCGCCAGAAGATCGTCGAGGGCGCCGTCGGCATGGTCGAAATGGCCCTCGAGCGGCTCTCCCACCAGAAGATCGTCGATCTCGACAACGACAAGAAAGCCGCCCTGGTCGGCAACCTCCTGGTCGTCCTCTGCTCCGATCGCGGCACCCAGCCCATCGTGAACGCGGGCAAGTGACGAGGACCGAGTTCCACCGACGGCGATGTGACGGACGCCGAAGAGAGTCGGCGTTCGTCGTCGGAGTCGGCATTGGGGCTTCCGGCGTTAAGAGAACCGCTTGATCGTCGCCCCCTTGACGACGCCGAAGATGAGCCCGGCGACGGCGCCGAGACCGATCACGACCGCCCCGACGGCCTGGCCAGGTTCGCCCGCCCATCGCGATAGCGCCATGACAGCGAGCCAGCCGAGGGCACCTCCCTGCAGGGCGCAGAGCGGCGCCATGAGCAGTACGCCGATGAATGTGACGGCTCGGCGCGCGGGCCGTGCCTTGACTTCGCCCGGCGAATTGCGTCCGGCCTTTTTATCGCTGAGCGCCTGGTGCAATCGCTCGAAGTACGCATCGGCGCTCATCTTGGTGGATTTGTAGAACCTGGGCCGCCCCTCGTCGTCGAAGCGGACGAGGATCGTATTGGGCGGCAGAGCGTCGGGCAGATTGTGGACGCCGTGTTCCGCGACGGTGTTGCGGAATTCGGCCCAGGAGCCGGCCCCACGGGGCGAGACGACGAGAATCGTCCGGTTCAGGGCGTTGCGGTCGGCGAGCTGGCCGTACTCCCACCGCACCCCCTCCCCTGAGCCGAGCACGACCAGGATATGCTTGCATCCGTCGATATAGGCCAGGGCCTGATCGCGCCAGTGGGTGTCGTCGGTCGCCTCGAAATAGGTCCGCAAGGCTCCCGGTCTGGGGAGGCTCTCCCTGGGGTCGCCGATCGCCGCTGCGCGTCCATAGCGACGCGCAGCGATCACCAGGATCTCTTCCAGCGACTTGGCGGCCGACGGGAGGAAGCGTTCGCTGAGGAAGTTGCCGCCCTGGAAGGCGATCGCATCATCCTGGAACGCCCGCAACACCACGAACTCGGGCGTCGCCGTCAGTGGGGGCGCCCCAGCGGCCCAGAGTCGCTTGCCGATCGCATACGCACCTGTGCCCAGGAAGCCTCCCACGGTCCAGGTGAACGTCAGGATCAGCATGTCCAGAGAAAATAGGGGTGGGCTGCCCGGCTGCGTGCTCTTGTAACAAACGATGAAGGCCCCGAGGCAGAGCAGCACGCCGATGATGCAGAGCATGCCGCCCGAGAAGAGAAAGATCACGCGGCGCCCCAGGCTCGCCGTGGCGGAGCGTGATGCGCGAGTCGAGGCGTATCGGCGCTGGATCCGGGCCAACCCACCGCCGACGATATAGCCGGGGACGGCGATGAAAGCCTCGAGAAGATAGTCTGTCATCGAGGTCGAGCGGACGATCTCCTGGAGTTCGACGGGACCCAAGCCCAGCCACCTGACCACGGCGCTGAGGGCCGCCATCGATCCGACGTCGATCGCGCCCAGCCACACGGCGAGCGCAAGCTCATCCTTCTGTCGCGCCAAGCCTCCCACGTAACCGCCCACCGCTCGGACCGCCAGGAAAAGAACCTGGCCCAGCAGGAGGCCCGTCCCAAGGGGATCGCGGGTCAAGTCCGACGTCAGAAGATAGACCGCGAAACCGGCCCCCTTCGCGGCAAGGAATCCGATGATCAACGACGTGAAGAAGCCCATCCCCCGAACACTCGCCGCCGATTTGCCTTTCGGCCGAAAGACTCCGTTCGGCCATGCGATCGTCGGGGCGTTCACCGCGCCGCTTGCGCCGCGCGCCTTGTTCGGCCATGCGGGCTGGTCCAGCCAGGCGTCGATCCGGGCCTTCAGCGTGCCGCGCGCCGCCCCCGAGCTGGTCGCGAGCGGTGAGCCGCCGCAAGCTGGACACGTCCCGTCGTTCTCGATGACCACTTGAGCCGAACACAAGTCGCAGGTCGTCACATTCATCGCGGCCATCCTTCACTCTGATCGAGAGAGGCGTCCCCGAGTGCAGGCCCGGAGATCGCAACGGGCGCGAAAGCCGTCGAAGCGCCGCCGCAACGCGTTCCGCGCCGCGCGGGTCCTTCCGATCCTGGCCGGCTCGCCGATGTGGTCGACCAACCCTGCGAGTATTGCAAATGCGTGCATAGGCTATGGTGTTCAGGGGTGACGAAGGAGCGCGGGCGATGCGTTTTCCCTATCTGCTTCGACGAATAGCATATTTTGTATCGAAGGAGTATTGCGTCAAGTAGTCTGAAGCCAAGTTGTGGAAATGGCCGTCGCTTGCTGTCACGCGAGGGAGACGAATCAACAATGCCTGGTGAACCGACTTCGGGGCTGGACATCGGCGTGGAACACGGCGGGGGGGGCTCGGGCCTGGAGGCCGGGCGGATCGCGACCCGCCGGGGCTGGGTGCTGGCGGTGGCGGCCGGGGCCCTCGCGGGGCTGGCCGCCTGGGGAGCCGGCGAGGAAGTGCAGCGGGCTTACCGGCCCACGCTGACGCCGACGATGAAGCCGGTGCCGACGCTGGAAGACAGCCTCAAAATCACGCGGGCGCGGGTGTCCAGCGGCATCGCGGCCGTCACGGCGGCCGGCGCGTTGGTCGGGATGGCGCTGGGCGCGGCCGGCGGCGCGGCGCGGCGATCGGTCGGGGCGACGATCAAGGCGGGCGTCGTGGGGGTGCTGGCGGGAGGGCTCGCGGCGGCCGGCGTCGCGAGCGTCTTGATGCCGTTGCTGTACGCCAAGCTCGACCCTCAGTCCACCGACCTGGCGGTCCCGCTGCTGGGGCATATTGCGCTCTGGTCGACGGCGGGGTTCGCCGGCGGCCTGGCGTTCGGGATCGGGACCGGACGCAAGGGCGTCTGGCTGAGAACCGCCGTGGGGGGACTGGTCGGCGCGGCGCTCGCGACGGTCGTCTACGAGCTGGCCGGGGCCCTGCTGTTTCCCACCCACCGCACCCACCTGCCGGTGGCCGGGTCGCCGGAAACGCGGGCGATGGCCCAGGTCCTCGTCGGGCTCGGCGCGGCGATCGGAGCGATCGTGGCGGCCGACGAGGCGAAGAAGAAGCCGCCGGCCCAGGTCTGAGCCGGCGGCGGGATGCGGCCGTGATCAGTACTGATCGGAGCTGATCACCTCGCCGCCGTTGCGGCTGCCCAGCGCCCAGTACGTCTGCATGCTGATGCTGGATTTGAGGAACTTCACGCTGCCGTCGGCGAAGGCGAAGTTCGCCCCTCCGGGATGGTTGCTGTTGGCGTTCAGGAAGTTGGACTCTTCCGGGGAGCAGTTCAAGCAGGTCCGGCCGCAGATTCGCCAGGGGTACTGGGTCGAGCTGGGGGGGACCACCGTGTTGAACAGGGTGTAGCCCCGTTCGCCCAGCGCCCAGAGCTGGCCGCCGTACTGCTTCAGGCCGCTCTTGTTGCAGTTGCCGCCGGGGCAGGCGATGATCGCGGTCCCGTTCCAGAAGGTGTTGCAGTCCTGGAGAGCCTGCATCACGGCGGGGACGTTGGTCGCCGGGTCGAGGAAGTCGGCCTTGCCGTCCCAGTGGGCGACCCCCGTCATCCCGTTGCCCGCGTAGTTGTTCTTCTTGCCGAAGTCGCCCACGAGCGCCTCGCTGAACGCGATGGTGTTCGACGTGCCGTCGGTCAACTGCGCGATCCTGACCGACACGGTGCGCAGGTTGGCGTCGTACACCTGGAAGACGCCGTTAGTCAGCCCGTCGGCCGGCGTCGAGCGGGTCGAGGAGCCGAGGCTGCCCAGGTAGCTGTTGATCTGCTCGACGCCGGCGTTGCCGTCCGACGGGCAGAGGAATCCCGCGATGCGGGTCAGGTAGACCGTCGAGTTGACCGCGTCGGCGTACGGCCCGTCGAAACAGCAGGCCCAACTGAAGTTGGCCGCGTTGTACAGCGGGCCCTGCTCCACGTAGGGGAGCAGCATCGCCTGCGGACTCCAGACCGTCCAGGTGCCTAGCTCCCCCGGCGCGTCGCCGTCGGCGGTCGTGACGATTCCCGGCGGGAACGCCCCCGTCGAGGACAGGTAATTGTGCAGCGACAGGCCCAACTGCTTCAGGTTGTTGACGCATTGCGCCCGCCTGGCCGCCTCGCGCGCCGATTGGACCGCCGGCAGCAGCAGCGCGATCAGCACCGCGATGATCGCAATCACCACGAGAAGTTCGATCAGCGTGAAACCTCGCTTCGTGTTCCTCATCCGTCGCTCCTTCGTCACCTAAGGTCAATCGAATAATGAAAATCGATGAAGCCTGACGGGACGGCCGTCGGGCCGGTCGGCCGGCCGACGACGAGAGACCAAGGGAGAGTAGGGACGTCCCTCCGTCACCGCTTCTTCTTCGCGGCGCCTTTGTTCATGTCCTTGTACATGTCTTTCATATCCTTGATTTGCGCTTTCGCCTCAGGGCTGATCTGGACCTGGGTGCCGGACGTCCTGCTGTCGTCTCCGCAGCCGAACTGGAGCGGCGGGACAAGTATCGCCAGGGCGGCGATGGCCGCGAGGGGCCGACCGATGCGTCGCGCGTCCATGTGGGAATCCCCAGAGGTGAAGGGGCCGGCTGAGCTCGAGGGGTCGGGCCTGACGCCGGCAAGGGTGACCGACACGGTCACGTAGTTTATGCCGACGGACATTCCCTCGAACAGCCTCTTTCGTCCCTATTTCCTGCTTTGTGGAAATTTCTTCGGTCTTAATGAAATTTATTTCATGTTGTATAATGGTGTGAGATGTTAAGACGAGTAGAGAACTGAATTGCATCGGATTCTCCAGGTCGCCCGCGATGCCTTCCCGGCGGGGTTGGGGGTGGTCCACGAACGACGTCCAACTGGTTGATCTGAAAAGAACTCGTTGGGCCGACTGCGGGACGATCGAGGAGTGAAATACAAGTCCGACGCGCCAGCGAGGGGATCGCCTCGGCGACTCGAAAACACTCCCTCGCTGGCGCTTCGGGCTGCTCTAAGAATTCCGGTCTGTTGTTTGCCATGGGGGCGCCCCTTGTGGGCGCCCGATCGCCGAGCGTGAGCGGTCGACGTGAAACGAACCGGGCGCCCACAAGGGGCGCCCCTACCGGACCCGGTCGTGACGCCATGCGAAAAGCCCCCCATTTTCATGAGGCCGGGTGTCCCCGCGGCGTCATGGTGGTTTGTATTGGGAGGCCGCTCGCGGCCTGGAGGTGGAGTCGGAGCCGGAGTATTAGATTATATGTATTGAAACATGAATGTATGATTTTTGTGAGGATCGCGTGTCGCGATCGTGTCCTCTCCCCTCGCGGCGGCCGTGGCGGGGTGAACTTCTTGGGGGCTGGGCTCCCCGATTCCGCGTCCCTTGGTATGATCTCCCGCTCGCGGAACGATCCTGTCACGACCGAGTGGAGAAACGAATATGCCGGAGCCCGCACCGCTTGCTTCTTTGCTGGCCTTGCAGAACCTGATCCTGGGCAAATGGGTGTCCCAGGCGGTGAGCGTCGCGGCGAAGCTGGGGATCGCCGACTTGCTGAAGGACGGTTCTCGCCCCTGCGACGAGCTGGCCCGCGCGGCCGAGGTCGACGCGACCGCCCTGTACCGCCTGCTCCGCGCCCTGGCCAGCGTGGGGGTGTTCACCGAGGAGGCCGACCGCCGGTTCGCCCTGACGCCGATGGCCGAACTTCTGCGGTCGGACGTCCGGGGCTCGCTCCGGGCGGTGGCGACGATGACGGGCGAAGAGTGGACCTGGCGGCCGTGGGGCGAGCTGCACCGGAGCGTGAAGACCGGCGAGCGGGCGTTCGACGGCATCTTCGGCATGCCCCCGTTCGCCTATCTGGCCGCCAACCCGGGCGCGGCGGCCGTCTTCGATGAAGCCATGACCGGCTGGTCGGTGCAGAACTCATTGGCCGTCGCGGCGGCCTACGACTTCTCGGGGATCGGCGCGCTGATGGACGTCGGCGGCGGCCACGGCTACCTGCTGGCCACCATCCTCAAGGCCAACCCGGCGCTCCGCGGCGTCCTCTTCGAGACGGCGGAAGTCAGCGAGGGCGCGAAGGCCCGGTTCGCCGCCGAGGGGCTCGCCGACCGCTGCCAGGTCGCCTCGGGCGACTTCTTCGCGGCGGTCCCCGCCGGCGCAGACGCCTGCATCCTCAAGAGCGTGATCCACGACTGGGACGACTCTCACGCCACGACCATTCTGCGGAACTGCCGTCAGGCCGTGGGCCCCGGCGGGCGCGTTCTGCTCGCCGAGATGGTCGTCCCCCCCGGCAACGACCCCCACGTCGCCAAGCTGCTCGACCTGGAGATGCTCATCATGGTCGGCGGCCACGAACGCACCGAGGTCCAGTTCCGCGACCTGCTCGCCGGAGCCGGCCTCCGTCTGACCCGGATCGTCCCCACCGCCTCGCCCACTTGCGTGATCGAAGCGGTGGTCGACTAGGTCGTCCGCCGGCGCGGCGGGGCTACGACAAGGCGCGTTGGAGCAGGTTGCGGGTGATCCGCTGGACGCGCGGGTCGGGGCCGTGCGGCCGGCTCCAGTGCGACCACGGCAGGACGTGGCCCGGCGGCGTGCTCAGGCCTTGCGCCCAGAAGATGGTGGCCGCGTTGAAGATGAAGTTGCCCTTCGGGCCGGGATGGATGGTCGCCGTCCACTGCTGCGGATTCACGCCGCCTTGCCAGGCCGTGCCGCCGGCCACGACCTCCAGGCCGGGGATGTCGGCGGGCTGCCCGTGGTATTCCCAGCCGATCAGGCCGGGGACGGCGTCGCCTTGCTTGACGCCGGTCCCCTCGAACATCCAGTGGTCGGGCTTGGCGATGATCCAGTCCCCTCCCCCGTTCACGGGCTCGACGTTGCGGCCGCCCATCAGCAACCCTTCGTCGGGGCCGCGATGCGGGAACGGCCCGTGGTCGCGCTCGCGGTTCACCGCGTACTCATTCTCGGCGCCGTAGGGGCCGCCCCGGAAGATGATCCGGTTGGGCCGACCGGACGCCCCGTCGCGGAACGGCGTCACCCAGCAGATGGCGTTGCCCGAGAGGAACATCAGGTTCACCCCCGCGTCGCGCATCGCCTCGACGCTGCGGAACTGGCGGATGTCCCAGTACTCGTCATGCCCGACGCTGATGAACGCCTTGCACTTGAGCCCGCGGTCGGGGCTCAGCATGTCGCTGTTGGAGCAGTACGAGACGTCGTAACCCTGCTCCTCCAGCCAGTAGGCCAGCGGGAACTCGAACGGGAGGAACTCGCCCGACCCGACGGTCAGCGGATCGTTGACGACGCCGTCGTGCTGGGCTTCGCGGCCGTACGGGCGGTCGAAGCTGACGTCGGCCCAGGGCCCCTGCCCCCCCTTGGGATCGGTGTAGACCGAGTAGTCGTTCGGCCATCGGTTGTAGGCTTGCCAGGTGTTGTCGGAGCACTGGAACAGGATGTCGGCGGGCCGATCGTCGCGCACGATGAACACGACGTAGCTCTGCCAGTACGACTCCTTGCCCTCGGGGACCGTGGTCAGCCGGCCGAGATAGACGCCGCTCAACCAGTCGCTGGGGATCGTGAGCCGGGCGCTCGACTCCCATCGGCATTCGTGCAAGTTCTTCTTCCCGGGCTGCGGCGTGGGCTGCGCGACGCCCTGCAACCCATCGATCGTCTTCATCAGCCGCGCCCCGCGACCGCCGTAATACCCCATCCGGAAGATTTCGAGGCGGACCTTGCGCGCCGGGTCGGTGGAGACGAAGATCTCGATCTCCTCCCCCGCCTTCACGCTCTGCCTGGAGCAGTACCCCTCGACCCAGGGCGACCGGAACCCCTTGCCGTCGACGCGCACCCGCGTCAACTGCCAGTCGAGCGCCCCTTCCCGCTTGTTCTCGGCGACGATCCGGTTCCCATCCCGGCCCCCGACGCCTGCCTCGCCGGAGCCGGCGGCCGCGGCCCCCGAACTCAACGCCCCCGCCGCGATCGCGGCTTGCAGAAAATCCCGGCGCGGGAACGACGATTCCTTGGGGCTCGACATGGCGGGACACCTCGATGGCGTTGAGTGACGGCGGGGCCAGGTTGATCAGTATAGACTCGACCGCCGGCGGGGAAAACGGCCCGGTCGCCGAGCGATGATTCACAGTCCGACAGCCCGCAATCGACCGGCCTGGTCCCGGGGCCGAGATTCACCCCCATGATCCGGGACTGCGACGCCGCCTCGGGGCGTTGCTAGCCGCCTTCAGTCCTCAACGTTCGCCGACGGGAACTACTCTGGTTGCAACGGAGGGACGCTTTCCAGTTTCATTCCGCGTAGATGCAGGATGATGAGGCGCTGGGACGGTTTGACGTCGGCGAAGGTCTCGGGCCGGCCGTGGTCGGACTCGTCGTAGCAGATCGTCAGGACGTCGTCCTTGATCCGGTAGATGCCCAGCCTTACCTTCCCATTCTTGGGGGAGGCTGCGATGTCGATCTGGGATATCTGGGCGGTCGTTTCCGCCCACCGCTGGTCGCGCCTCTTCTGTGTGTTCCGCAGCCGCGCCTCACCAAAGTCGACCTTCTTCCTGGCCATGATCAACGAGTCGCTGGGAACTGGCTGGTTATTGTGCGCGAGCCTGCGCGCGGACAGCTCGATCCAGGACAACTCGCCGCGGAACTCCTCAAGCCGTTCCTCGTCCGCCTTGACCCACTCGTCGGCCTCCATCCGACCCGGTTTCAGCGTGTAGGAAGTCTTGCCCAGGTAGTTGATCGGGTTTTTCGGGTCGTCGGTCAGCGTGGGTAAGTCGATCGTCTTGCCCGTGATGGGAGCCTCCAGGTTCGGCATCAAGTAGCCCTCGCGTTTGCCGGCTACCGTGCCGGCCAGGTAGAGCACGCGCCACGAGCCGTCAATGGGCTCGGTGTCCTGGATTTTCGGGGCTTCGACTTGCGCTTTCTCCTCGACGGCCGCCGGGCGCGGCGCGTCGGAGCCCGACGGTTGCTGAAGTCCAGCCCATGCCAGCCCGGCGGCCCCAGCGGCGAGGATTCCGAGCGTCGCGACGGCAGCCAACGTCCCCTTCAGACTGTTCATGAAGAGCCCCTTCGAGATACCTTTCAACAACGCGAACACCGTCGCGGAGACAACCGCGGCGGGCGGCTGACCGGCCGCGATGTGCATGGCCGCCCGGGTCGTCGACTCGACCCACGACGCCGGCGGCGCGGCCCGAGCGGTCGGCGGAAGCAGGCCGGCCGCGAGGGCTCCCGTCGGGACGACGAGGCCGCGGCGCGTCAACCGGTCTCGAAGCCGCTGCCGGCCCCGGGCCAGTCGACTCTTGATCGTGCCGACCGGGCATCCCAGATGCCGCGCGGCCTGCTCGTGGGTGCGTCCTTCGAGGTCGCAGAGCAGGACCGGGATGCGGTAACGCTCCGGCATCCGCTCGATCTCCTCGTGCAGCGCCGCCCCGATCTCCTCGCCGTCGTCGGTCTTTCCCTGGTCGCGCCGCGCCGCGATCATCTCGGCCGCCCTCTGTGCATGGGCCGTTCGCCGGGTCCTGGCGGACAGGGAGCACCGGGCGGCGCGATAAGCCACCTGGTGGAGCCAGGGACCCAACGAGTCCCGCACCCAGAGCGATCCGGCTTTTCGGACGAGCACCAGGAACGTCGCCTGGAACGCGTCCTCGGCGTCGTGCTCGTCGCGCAGGATCGACTGGCAGGCGTGGAGCACCACCGGCCCGTGGCGCTCGACCAGGGCGGCGAAGGCGAGTTCGGCCGCCTCTCCGCCGATCGCGAATCGCTCCAGGAGCTGGCCGTCGGTCATGTCCCCGATCGCGCCGACGTTGAAGAGCGTGCGCAGCGGCCCGGGGACTGAGTTCTTGCGACGGGTGGTCACGAGCATGACTCCACGAGGTTCCGATGGTCTTCCGTCCAACCTCTTCATAACGTCGGGAGCAGAGCCGATCGTTCCATCTTTTTCCAGAGGCGCGGTTCGCTGGCAAGCTGCTCGACCTGGAGATGCTCATCATGATCGGCGGCCGCGAACGCGCCGAGGCCCAGTTCCGTTTGCTTCTCGCGACGCCTTCCGCCCGCTCACCTCTTGACAATCATTCTTTGCGTCGCAAAGCTCGAGTCGCCCATGTCGCTTTGTGTTGCAAAGCAGGATGGGTGGCGTACTCCTCGACCCCTTGAACAGGACTCGCTCATGAAGTCCCCGTGGATTCCCCGAGCGTTGCGGATCGCCCCTGAGCTCGACGCGTCGGTTCGGCCGGGTCCGGTCCGGACGAAGTCGGCGCTTTTGATCAATCCGTTCTATCCCAAGGACCCGCACGCGAGTTACGGCAAGCACGTCCTGACGCCCTCGCTGGCGCTCACGAGCATCGCCGGGGCGACGCCGGCCGACTGGGACGTATCGTACTGGGACGAGAACCTGTTGCAGGGGCCGCCGCCGTGGGAGCCGTTCCCGGAGGTCGTCGGGATCTCCGTACATCTGACGTTCGCCGACCGCGCCTACGCGTTGGCCGCCTGGTATCGCGAGCGGGGGGCGAAGGTGGTCCTGGGCGGGCTTCACGTCCTGTCATGCCCCGAGGAGGCCGCGCCCCACGCCGACGCGCTGGCGATCGGCGAGGGGGTGCAGGTCTGGCCGGAGATCCTCCGCGACGTCGAGGCGGGGGCGCTCCGCGACGTGTACCGGGGGAGCTACCGCCGTCCCTACCGCGACGACCCGCCGCCGCGCCGCGACCTGATCCCCCGGCGCAGCTTCTTGACCACCACGAGCCTGATCGCCACGCGGGGCTGCCACAACCGCTGCGGCTTCTGCTACCTGGCGACGAACGGCCTGACGATGCCGTATCAGGTTCGCGACGTACAGCAGGTCGTGGACGAGTTCCGGGCGGACGGCCAGCCTTACGCGGTGTTCATCGACAACAACCTCGGATCGCGGCCCGAGTACCTGAGGAGCCTCTGCCTGGCCCTCCGGCCGCTGGGGGTGATCTGGAGCGCCGCCGTGACCATCGACGTGACCGACGACCCGTCGCTGGTCCGCGAGATGGCGCTCGCGGGCTGCACGGGGGTCTTCGTCGGCTTCGAGTCGCTCGCTGGCGCGAACCTCGTCGAGGCGAACAAGAAGACCCCGAGCCCGGCGGACTACGCGAGGCGCGTGGCGGTGCTTCACGACCATGGAATCCAGGTCAACGGCAGCTTCGTTCTGGGCTTCGACCACGACCGCAAGGACGTGTTTGAGCGGACGGTCGCGTGGATCGAGGACGCGCGTCTGGAGTGCGCCACGTTCCACATTTTGACCCCCTATCCGGGCACGCCGCTGTTCCGATCGATGGAGTCGGAGGGGCGGCTGCTGCACCAGGATTGGAGCCTTTACGACACGTCGCACGCCGTCTTCCGGCCCCGGCACATGACGCCGGAGGAGTTGGAAGAGGGCTACGCCTGGTGCTACGACCGCCTGTTCTCGCACGGCTCGATCTGGCGGCGCAGGCCGCAGGACTGGCGGGCCGTGCCGCCGTACCTGGCGATGTCGTACCTCTACAAGAAGTCGAATCGGATCTGGCATCAACTGATCCGCCACCGACTGACCGGCCCGGCCTGGCGCCCACTGGTGGAACTGACGCGGCAACGGCACTTGCGGTTCCGTCGTCGGCTGGAGCAGACCACCCTCGCCAACAATCGCCCGATGGCCGGGTCGGTCGTCTCCGCCGGTGTTTGAACGCGCATCGTCGAGATAAGCCGGATTGGACGTCAACCAGCGCGGTTTGCAGTTGAGTTGCAGATGGTGCGGATCCGAATTCCCTTCTCCCCTTGCGGGAGAAGGTGCCGCGCAGCGGCGGATGAGGGGTGTTCGATCGCTTCGGCCTTTCGACGAATCCCTATGACGTCCACCCCTCATCCGGCCTTCGGCCACCTTCTCCCGCAAGGGGAGAAGGTATGTTCGCAACAGCTGATGTTGATTGTTGTGAGCAACCCAAGAGCAAACCGCGTTAGCTCTTCGGCGCTTCAGCCGGCACTTCGGCCGGCGCCTTGGCGGGGGCTTCGGTTGGCGCCTTGGCGGTCTTGCCCTTGCGGAGCACGCTGTTCGTCATCTCGTCGATCTGGGCCTTGGTTGGCGCGTGAGGGGATTTCTCGACCGGCGCCGCCATATCGTCGCCGCAGCCCGACGCGAAGATCGTCAACACCAGGCCCGCCAGGGCCGCCCGAAGTCGATACAGTGACATAAGAACGAGTCTCCAACGGATTAGGAATCTCTGGAAGTTCGGAAAAAGAGCGGGAGTGGATCGGCTGCCGGCGGGTTTCGAAGTCCCTACATTCGAAACGGAGCCGGCGCCCAATCCGTCAGAACGCGTCGCTGCTGACGACTTCATTGCCGTTGCGGGTGCCGAGGCCCCACCAGGCCTGGAGATTGATGGAGTCCTTGATGAATCGGACCGATCCGTCGCCCATGGCCATATTCACGCCGCCCGGGTGGTTGCTGCTGGGGGGGATGGCGTCGACGACGTTGCCCCAACCGCCGGTGTTTCCGTCGTTCATGTTGTAGCAGCCGATCGCGTTGGGCGTCATCCAGTGGTTGTAGGCGTTCCAGACCAAGGTCGAACCGGCGTGACCGGCGAGCCAGGCGTTGCCGCTCGCCGGCGGGAGGCCGCCGTAGCCGGCCGTGGTTCCCGGAAGCCCCTTGCACGTGGCGACGAAGTTCTGCGCCGCCTGGGGCTGCGCCGCCCCGACGTCCATGGGGATGTTCAGCCCGCTCGGGAACTGGTAGGTCGATTTCCGCTGCGCCGTCGCGATCGTGACCGAATTCATCGCCGGGCCGGTGCCGAGCAGGGTCTCGCTGAAGAGCGCGGTGTTGGAGGTGCCGTCGGTGACCGATTCGACCCCGAAGCTGCCGCAGTTGGAATTGGTCTGGCAGGATGAAAAGCCGGGGTAGTTGTTGGGATCGCTCCGCATGACCACGAGAAGCCCCGTCCAGCCGCTGGTGACCGGAGGACCGCCGACGTTGGCGACGTAATTCTTCCAGCCTTGCGCGATCGTCGGAACCTTCGTGTTCTCGGAAGGACACATCACCGTCGAGACCCGGGAGCGAATCGCCGTGGTGTTCGGCGGGGTTCCCTCGCCCCAGGCGCCCGACATGAGCATGAAGTTGATGGAGTTGTAGAGCGGCTGCTGTTCGATCTGAGGGAGGATCGACGCCATCCAGTCGATCGGCCAGGGGTCGTTGGGGAAACGGTTCGAAGCGATCGCCGCCGCCGAGTAGTTCTGGTCCAGAGGCGGGAACACGTTCTGCTGCGAATGGTAGTTGTGGACCCCCAACCCCAACTGCTTGAGGTTGTTGATGCACTGCGACCGGCGGGCGGCCTCGCGCGCCGACTGAACCGCGGGTAAGAGGAGTGCGATGAGGACCGCGATGATCGCGATCACCACCAACAATTCGATCAGTGTGAAACCGGAACGACGCTTCATTGGGAGCCTCTTCTTTCCTTTTGCAAATTGATGCAACGAGACGATTGTGGAGTTCGGAATGCGCGCACGGCGATCATCCGCCCCGCGGGCGTCCTCTCTTGGAGGGACGCCCGCGCGACGCGCGGAAGCGGCTGGTCGCGGCTTCGTCCGCGGCGATGTGGCGGCGGATTTCGTAGGGTGACGTCGATCGGCGCCCGGTCGTCGCGACATGGGGCGACGACCGATCGACGAACGCATCGCCACGGTCGTCCAGACAAGGACGGCGTGCCGATTGATTGTCGACGGTCGGCGTCAGGCGCCCAACGCCCCAGGCGCGATCTCCTCGATCGATGGAGCTTCTCCACCGACGGACGAAAGACGCACCACGGAGAGCGGTGTCGAGCACGCGCGGGGCATGGAATCACCCCATGAGCGCGCGAGCGTAAAGAGCGTCAGGCGGACGCCGAGGCGGTCGGGCGGGGAGGGTGGAAGACGGAGAGCCCGCAGAACGAGGGGAGAATCCGGGATTCGTCGAACGGGAGGGGTTGGGAACTCAGCTCGGGCGCTTCGGGCTGGTCGATCAAGGTCGCCCACACGCCCAGGTCTTCGATCGGCACGATCAGCGGCGTCGCGGGGACGGCCGGACTGCCCGAGCAAAAGGCCCCCGAGCACGGGACCGGCGCGTCGACCGGGATGGGCTTCGCGGGGCCCGGCTGCGCGAGATCGGCCAGCGCCCCGACGTCCCGCAATGCGTCCAGGCCGGCGAATCCGAATTCATGCGTTCGGGCGACCGCGTGCCCTTTGCAACCGGCTTGCGCCGCCGTCGGCGCAATCACGGCGAGGGCGGCCAGCGCGAGGAGCGCCGTCGTCCCAAACCATGCCGATCGCATCGGGGTCGCCGTTTGCATTATCACCGGATATCGACTGGGTGTTGGGACCGAAGGGACTGTCAGCTCGCGAGTCTGATCCCAAAGACAGTACAACCCACCCTTGGCATCTGCAAGAAGGTTCTACTACTATTCCGTGAACAACGCCACAACGGGTTTTGAAAACACGATGGTTTGTATTCTGATCCAAGTTGGGGGTTATTTTGCGTCCTCGGCCTCGACGGCTTCACCCGCGATGGTGGACAGCAGCGACTTGACCGTCTCGCCCAGCCGGGGGAAGTGCTGGGAGATCGGCGGGGGGAAGGCGTCGAGCCAGTGGACGTTGCTCAGGTAATAGGCCAGCGCCTCGGAAGGGTCCACATTCTCGGCTCGGAAGGGTATGATGGGGATGCCCCGCTTGGCGGCCAGGGCCACCTCGCGCGGAGTGTGTTGAGACTTGTTCGCGGACGGCGAGAGGACCAGTACCATCACGCGACTGCTCTTGATCGCGTGGACGATCTCGGCGGCGAAATCCAGGCCCGCGTGGATGTCGAGGGGAGCGACCCAGCACGAGATCGCCTGATCTTCCAGGCAGGCCCGGATTTGATCGGCGATCGGCTTGTCCTCGGACGAGTAGCTCACGAACACGTCGCGGAGCTCGGTCTGCGTCTCCGGAGCGGTCTTCTTTTCCACCGCGACCGCGACCTGGACGGCCGGCTCGCGGACCTTCACGGCCTTGATCACGACCACGGCCCCGAGGTAGGAGGGGACCGGAGCCCCCTCGACCTGGAACCCCGCCCGGTCGAGCATCTGCAGGGTCTCGTCGATCGTGTCGCGGTGGATCAGGTCGAGCATCGCGTCGTGACGGGCGCGGGCGGCGTCGAAGTGCTCCTGGTAGCGGTCCAGCAAATCCTGCTGCTCCAGGGCCGCCGAGAGCCCCGCGAAGAGGGCGTCGACGTCGGTCTCGCGGTGGGGGGTGGACAGGGCCAGGATTCCCCCCGGCTTCAAGATCCGGTTGACTTGATTCAGGCAGCCGTCGCGGTCTTGCACGGCGTACAGCACGTTGGTCATCACGGCCGCGTCGAACGAGGCGCGGGGCATGGCGTCGAGCCGGAGGATGTTGTCCTTCACGATCGTCAGCCGGTCGGAGAAGTCGGGCGGGTAGTCGACCAGCTTGGCCCGGAACTGCCCGAGCATCGTCTCGTTGACCTCGACCGCCCAGACGTCCCTGTCGGGGTCCTGCAGCAACTGGAGCGTGTCGTTGCCGGTGCCCGCGCCCAGGACGATGCAGCGCCTCTTGCCGTCGACCAGCCGGGTGACCTGCTCGACGAGCTTGAGGTACGCGGGAAATTTGAGAAGTAAGGCGTCGTAAACGACTGCGTACCGCGACCAGCTCACATGCTGCTCCATTCTCGACAGTACATCTTCCCAGATCTTGTCGCCGCCGTCGGCGTCGAGCACGTTCAGGCAGACCATCCATCCCATGGTGCGCCCCTCGGCGTTGGTGATCTGCGCCGCCACCTTGCGGAACCGAACCTCGCCGTAGACGTCGGATTTGAAGATGAGGATCTCGGTGTCGACCAGGGGATGGCGTTCGCCGCCGAAGACCTCCTTGGCGTGCTTGACCACCTCCTCGACGTTGACCAGGGCTTGCACGAACGCCTTGGCGTGGTCCTGCCCGCGCACCAGCTTCAACTGCTTGGCGACGACCTCGTCGAAGGCGGGGTTCCAGTCGAGCAGGAAGAAGTGATGATCGAGGATGTAGGTCGGCACGGTCAATTCGAGGAACGGCTGGCGGATGTCCTGCGAGACCGAATCGCGTCGGACGATCGGGGTCGGTATCTGGTCCTCGCCCGGGAGGGCGGCGTTGGCGATGACGAGGTCGGATTTCGACTGGTCGAACGCCCAGCGGACCGGGGCGTTGTTCGGGGCGTCGCTCGCACTCGAAACGGTCGCCTCGATGTAGGCGAACAGCTCGTCGACGCTCACCCGGCGATCGCGATCCTTGTCGGCCTTCCCCGACTTGAGCCCGTGGACCATCGCGGCGGCCAGCACCGGGCCGGTCGCGACGGCGGCGCCCTCGGCCGGCGGCTCGGGGGCCGTCCCCTTCTCCCAGCTCAGCCGGGGCGTCTCCGGGGCCGAGAGCACGAATCGGCCCTCCCCCTGAAACCTCGCCAGGAAGCCGCGCTGCTTGCAGAGGACGGCGAGCGGAACATCGCCGGTGTACGCGCAGGCGAACGCGCAGTCGATCACGATCAGTTGCCGACGCGAGTCGCTCCGGCGCATCGCCCCCTGGATGTCGTACGCCTTGATGGAGAGCTCCGGGTCGTCGCGCTGGCTGTCCTGGGTGATGAACTGAAGCCCCCACTCCGAATCCTTCACCGCGACGCCGTAGTAATAGAGCAGGACGAGGTCGTCGGGCTGACGCTTGGCGAAGAATTGGTCGATCGCGTTCTTGACCGACTCGCACGCCTGGTTCCGCAGGGTCGTCACCTTGAACCCGCCGACGTCCTCGCTGGCGAGCACCCCCTCCAGGCTGAAGGCCTCGTCCAGCGGGGCGGCCAGGCTCGCGTAGACCGGATCGACATGCTTGTCGTTGATCACCAGAAGCGCGTACCGACCCGCTCCCGGCTCGGCGACCGAGGCGGGCGGGGGCGTCGCGGCCGGGGTCGAGGTCGCCGTCGGCAGCGGGGCCGGTCGCGGCGGGGCGGCGGCCGGCGGCGTCGGCTCCGCGCTCGGGGGGGCCGGGGGCGACGCATCGGGCGACGGCGCCAGCAGGTCGAAGATCTGCCGCGCCAGGTCCGCCCAGACGCGGTTCCGGGCCGCCTCGTTGAGCATCTCCAGCGGCTCGTTCGGCGAGTTGACCGCCTGGTATTTCCCGACGTTGGAATTGGGCCCCTCGAGCATGCACGAGCCGACGATCACCGGCAGAATCCGCGCCCCTCGCTCTGCGGCGGCGGCCAGCAACGGGGGCAGCTCTTCCCGCTCGATGAAATCGGACGCCAGGAAATCGGCGCTGACCAGCAGGATCACCACCTTGGCCGCGGCGACGGCCCGCTGGATCTCCTCCCGCCACGCGTCGCCGGTCTGGATCCGCGTGTCGTCCCAGCGATCGATCAGGCCGTCGCGCTCCAGCGGCTTGAGGTGCACCTGGAGACGCTCAAGCCAGGCGCGGTCCTTGCTCGAATAGCTGATGAAGACTTTCGTTCGAGTCGGCATGGCGGCGCTCCCGGGTCGATCGCGGTTCCGTCGTTATCCTGAAATCCGCCCGTCGCGTACGTCGATCGGCCCGAAACCGGGCGCCAGTTGCATCTTGATCTTACCCAGCAGGTCTTCGGCGGCCGTCGCCGACCGATTCGCCGCGTCGAACCGGAACCACATCCCGACGGCGAACTGGTCGAGGTCGCTCGACCGGACGTGGGTCCCGCCCCCGATGGGCCTGAATCCATAGGAACTATACATATCGACGTGAGAGGGGATGCATTCCAGCAAGACGATCTGGATGTTCAGTTGGCACGCCTTGGCCTCGACGATCTTGACCAGGCTCTTCGAGACCCGCAGCCCCCGGCAGGCCGGCGCCACGACGACGCGGCTCAGCTCGGCCCCGCTCGAGGTGAGTTGCAGCATCTCGGGCCAGCGGTCGCTGAAGTCGCTCGACTGGAGGATCGGCAGTTGCATGAAGCAAGGGCTGGTCGCCCGGTCGCGCACCGCCCCTCCCGCCTTCAGGGCGATCCGCTCCGCCCAATCGCGGTGCTTCATGCAGGTGGTGATCGCGTCGATGGAGTACTCGTCGGACCTGCCGAGGTCGGCCGGCAACTGGGTGACCAACCGCGCCGTGCCCACGACCTCGCGGCCCCGCATCGCCGCGAAGTGGACGGCGCCGATGTCGTAGCAGTCCATCTCCAAGCCGCTCTTGTCGTTCGTGATCTTGTCGGGCAGGTAGCCCAGCAGCCCGTAGACTTTCTTCCGGAGCGCGAAGCAATCGCGCAACTGCTCCAACGACTGCACGGCCTCGACGTGGACGGCGGCGGCGGCCGACGCCGCGTCGGCTCGAACCGGCGGCTTGGCCTTGAGCCGCAGACCGGTGGCGACCCTCACGATCGCCCGGCACAAGGCGGCGCGGTCGGCGTCGCGGGGGATGCTCGCGTCGACGTCGCTCACCCGCGCGCCCGGCGGCTCCGTGAGCGAGACCAGCCCGCAGAGGTGGTGGCTCGTGCGGAACATGTCCCGGACCCACCGCGTCAGATCGCTCTCCACCATCCCGAGTTTGGGATCGCGCACGGCCAGGAGATCGGAGATCAACAGGAACTGCCCCGGCCGTTCCTGCGCGCGGAAAACCGCCAGCCGCTTGCGGAGGTCCTCCTCGTCGCCCACCGACTCGGCCGGGAATCGGAAGATCTCCCCGTGGTCTTCGACCGGGCTCCGATCGCAGAAGTCACCCTCGTCGGGCGCGATCGATTTGAGCAGCGCCGGATCGTGGATCAGAAAGATCAGCGCCACGCGGAACGTCTGGAGGCCGGCGCTCGCCGGCTCGACTTCGATCAACCTGGTCACGGCCGTCCCCCTCCCCGTTGCATCTTGACGCCGCCTACGGCCCGCCGATCACGCCGACTCACTCTGCCTTCCCAACGATTCCCGACACCGGTCCAGGTATCAACGCCCCCAGGTATTTTGCCATATCGCAGGTTTTAAAAGGAGACGCAAAACGGCGGTTTTTTGAAAGTAAGCCAGATCGTCTTGGCCCGAATAGCACTCGGTTCAGAGTGGGTGTCCACTGGGTTCGGCCGAAAACCTACTGTGCAATGGCCTTATTCGAGTGCCATTCGTCCGCTGAAAGCGTCTAGGTGCAACAGCGCGTTCGAGCAAGACTTCCGACCGTCCCGATCGTCGGCACGTCACGCCCGAGGCCGCGCCCCTTCGAGGTCTCCCCCATGGAAATGCCCACGTTCCCCGCCGCCGTATCGATGAAGATCCTTCTTCCGGCCTCATGTAAATTTTATCTCGGATCTCATCGAGCAGGGAAAGGGGGCATTGCTAGATTATAACGTCGGCTGTAGGAGTTAAAGCGATTGTTGGTGGATATTGAGGAATGAAAAGGAGCATTGCGAAATTTTAACGTCGATTGGGAAGCTCGGAAGATCTCCGAGAGAGGAGGGAACCGGTGCGGAATCTGAGCTTTTCGGGTTGCCGACGTTCCCCTCGTCTCCCCCGCCTAACGAATTCGGCGTCGGCGATGGGTTTACCGAGGGTCGAGCCCGTCCCGGATTTCCCTTGGGAGCCGTCGTGTTACAGTTGTAAAATACGGGCGGCCGAGCATCGGATCGTGCCGGGCGAGGGCGCGCGGTGCGGCTGGACGGACGAAGACGGGGCAAGACCCGTCTCCAGACGTCCTCGTTTCCCTCACTCCAGCGGAGTTGATCCTCATGAGCCGGTCGCGCCGCTTGCTGATTCTGGTCGTTGCGCTGGCTCCTCCGGTGTGGGTTGCGATCGGCGACGCCCCCGATGTCGCGATGGTCGGCGCGGCGGCGTTCTCGCCCGACGGCCGCGCGCTCGCCACGGTCTGCTACTTGCGGTCTCCCAGACCACACGCGGAGCTGCGCATCTGGGACCTGGCGACGAGGCGCGAGCGGCGGTCCGACCGGCGCGTGTCGCCCGACCCGCTGCTGACCGTCGCCGACGGCGGTGAGCGCCTGGTCGCCCGCGCGGCGGACGGCGGCGCGCGGCCTCTGTCCGACCTGGCGCGCTGGCCCGAGCGGCTCTTGCTCGACAGCCCAGTGAACGGGATTGGTTGCCTCGCCGCGCTGAGTCTCGACGGCTGCGTTCTGGCCACCGCCCGCCACCGGGTCGATCTGGACGACGACTTTCGCGTCCGTCTCTGGAACGTGGCCGACGGTCGATTCATCAAGGCGCTGGACGACTGCGAGTTCGTGTACACGCTGGCCTTCTCCCCCGACGGCCGCATTCTCCTCGCCGGCGCGCTCGGGAGGCGGCTGGCCGCCTGGGACGTCGGCTCCGGCGGCGTGCTCGGCTGGTCGAAGTCCGCTGCTCAGTGCGTGGCACCGCTGGCGTTCGCGCCCGACGGCTCGGCCCTGGCCGTCCAGGCGATCGGGGGCAAGCTCAACCTGCTCGATCCCGCCGACGGCCGCCTCCGGGCTGCGTTCAACTACGTCCAGGCCGATGCGGTCGCGTTCTCTCCCGACGCCCGTCGCCTGGCCGTGGCGGACAAGCAGCAAGTGATCGTCTGGGACCTGGGTTCGCTGAGGCCGATTTCTCGGTTCGAAGGGCACGTCCGACCGCGGGCGATCCAGTACATCAGGGGGGGCAGGAAGGAGATCGACAATCTCACCAGGAAGCTGGCCGGGCAGACGAAACGCAACTACCTGGCGACCGACTTCGCTAACAGGGTCTGGTCGGTGGCGTTCTCCCCCGACGGGCGGCTCGCCGCCTCGTGCGACGGCGACGGCGCGGCGCGAGTTTGGGACGCCGCCACGGGTCGCGAGCAGATCCGGTTCGACCACCGAATGGACCGACCGTTCTGGGTGCTCGCGGCGGCCTGGATCTGGGCGGCGGCCTGGGGCGTGCTGGCGTTTGCGAGACGCGTCCGAACCCGTCCCGGCTCTCCTCTGGCCGCCGTCGTGTGACAGTCGTCGAGTGCGGCTGTCGCGAGCACGTCGCCCGTCCCGGGGAACTCGGATTGACGGACGATCAAATATCAATGGAAGCTCAGGATACGAGTGGATTTGCCTAGTGAAATCTTATGGATTTTTCATTTTCTTCTTGAATCGCGGAGGGGGTGGCGCGAACATCGTGCTGTGACTGAAACGCCTGGTCGGTTCTTCTCAAGAAGGAGGGTCAGCGATGTTTCTTCGTCCTCGCCCGTCACGATCACGAGCCGTTCGTCCGTCCTTGGAGAGTCTTGAGGCCCGCGAGGTCTTGAGCGCCATGCACGCGACAGCCGCGGAGATCGCCTCCTTTCACGCGTCGCACGGGCATCAGCATCAGATCCCGGTCATCGATCAGCTTGCGACCGCGCCGAGCCGCACGGCGACGACGATTCCCGCCAACGGCGACGTGAACCCGTACGGCGTCGCGTTCGTCCCCAGCGGCTTCGCCTCGGGCGGACTGCTTCAGGCCGGCGACGTGCTGGTCTCGAACTTCAACAACAGCTCCAATCTCCAGGGGACCGGAACGACGATCGTGCGGGTCACGCCGGACAACCAGACCTCGGTCTTCTTCCAGGCCCCGGCGGGGTCGGGCCTGACGACCGCGCTGGGGGTGCTCAAGCGCGGTTACGTGCTGGTCGGCAACCTGCCGAGCACGGACGGCACGTCGGCGACGGCCATGCAGGGCTCGCTGATGATCGTCGACAAGAACGGCAAGCTCGTCGCGAACTTGACCGACTCCGCGCTGCTGAACGGCCCCTGGGATCTGACCGTCCTGGACGGCGGCAACCGCGCCTTGGTGTTCGTCTCGAACGCGCTCAGCGGGACCGTGACCCGGATCGACCTCCGGCTGCCGTCGGGGGGCGGGGTCCAGGTGGCCTCACTGACCCAGATCGCCTCGGGATACACGCATCACGGCGATCCGGCGGCCTTCGAGATCGGCCCGACCGGCCTGGTCTACGACCACGCGACCGACAGCCTGTACGTCGCCTCGACGGGCGACAACGCCGTCTACGCGATCCACAACGCCGCCCATGCGCGGTCCGACCACGGGACCGGGCGGGTGATCTACAAGGACGACGCCCACCTCCGCGGGCCGCTCGGCATGACCACGGCCTCCGATGGGAACCTGATCGTCGCCAACGGCGACGCCGTCAACGGCGACCCGGCCTTCCCTAGTGAACTCGTCGAGTTCACCCGTCGCGGCCAGTTCGTCGGCCAGTTCTCGATCAGCGACGCCCAAGGCGGCGCGTTCGGAGTCGCCACCTCCCCCGACGGCCGATACTTCGCCGCCGTCAACGACGTCAGCAACGCCGTTACTATCTGGACGATCAAGCGCTCAGGGAAATAAACCAAGGTTCGCTCGTCGCCCGCGAGGGGCGAGGCGAACCGTCCCTGAGTGCCACGGGTGGTACTCAATCCGTGCGACGCAAGCCACGGCTGCGCCACATTCGCCGTCTCTTCTTTAAGGGACCGTCCACGAACAAGGTCCCATTGTTGGTTCGAAGAATCTCACCACGGAGGAGTCGGAGAATACGGAGGGGGAACGATTCAGTGGAGCGATATCTGAATCTTTATTGATGCCTGTCCCCTTCCGCTCCGCGTCCTCCGTGGTGAGTGCCTGAATTTCTTCGACTCCCGCGTTTCGAGTTGGGTGTTGTTCGTGGGGATTCGCAAGTAGAAAGGTCGCCCGAGCGTTCGAGTCGGATGTGGTGTGCGGCGGCTTGCCGCCGCGCTGAATACGCGGCCCATGCGGGAGCAAGGTCCCGCACTCCAAATTTGTAGCCGGCCTCTGTGAGGTCGGTCCCATGCCGATGGACGGTCCCTAACCCTCAGCGTTACAACCTCTCCATCGCATGAGCGCGGCCGCCGCGATCGCCGCGAGGCCGGCGCCGAACACGCCCCAGGCTTGGCTGTTCTCGGATTGGTATTTGGAAATTCTTGCATGCGTCACCCTGGCGAACCATTCTTCCGGGCCGCTTTGGGAGGCGATTGCCTGGTTCCGACGTGGGAAGTCGTCGAAGAAGTGTTCGTCGGCGATCGAGGCGCCGGCCGCGATCTGGGCCGCTTCGAAGTCCTGGTAATCTTTCTGGAAGCCTTCGCCGTAGGCCAGTTCAGCCTCGAACTGGGGACGCAGCCGGTCCACCGCCGCCCCGCCTGGCTGAGACGCCAGCGTCCGTTCGATCTCGGCCTGCCGCTTGCGGCAGTGCTCGCGGAGGAACGCCTGGGTTTCCGGGTCGGCCGAGTAGCGGTCGGCGAGCCGACCGGCGCGCTCGTAGGCCGTCCAGGCGATGCGCCTCTGGCCGACGCGGAGCATGATCTCGCCCAGGGCCAGGGCGAAGTGAGGGTTGGCTCCGCCCCCCTGGCGCCACATGCCGATGATCCCCAGCACGGGCTCGTCGAACGGGACCGGCGCGCGGTGCGACGGCGCCGCGACGTTTTCCCAGCCGGCCTCGGCCCCGATCTTCGTGACGTGCTTGCGGATCGGGCTGACTTCCGGCCACCGGGCGGGATCGTCGACCGGAGCGCCCGGAAGGAAGAACGCGGGAACCTCGTGGTCCGCCTTCCCCTGGCCGAACGCCGGGTCGTAGGGGCGGCCGTAACCCGTGCTGGTCCAGTTCGCCTCGCGGTCGAGGATCTCGTCGATCCCGAGGTCGAGCCGGTCGCCGACGCAGTCGTACGTCTTCAAGAGCGCCGGGGCGTCCATCGCGGCGAGGAGGAATTCGGCGATCGCGGCCTGCCACTGCTCGCGGCCGAAATGCGCCTCGGGGTTCACCATCACCGACTCGCGGATCAGGGCGACCCCTTCTCGAAACCGTTCCCTGGCCGACGCGTCGCCGGCCCCGGCCTTCTTGACGTTGCCGTGGATCAGGAACGTCCCGAGGTTGGCGTACGACGTGTAGAGGCCGCGGCCCTTGATCCCCTTGGCCTGCTGGCGAGCCAGCTTGTCCCGCAGCGCCGCGATCGCCTCGTCCGACCGACCGAGCCGGTCGAGGCCGACTCCCAGATCGTCCGCCGCCGCGAAGGCCGCCGGGTCGTCGGGCGCCAGGCCCTTGAGCTTCTCGCGGGTGATCCGATCCCGCTCGCGATAGTGGGAGGCGCCGTGCCTGGCGAACCGCTCGTGGATCACGTCCTGGGCCATGGCGAACCGAAACGACACGCCGTCCGCGTATTTCGGGACGTGGTGCGGCAACGGCACGTACTCGGCCAGGAACGGGTATCTCGCCGATTGCGGGATGACGTGGCCGACCGCCCCGGCCACCCAGCCGACGCACCAGCCCACCACGGCCGCCATGGCCGTTTCAACGACGCGCCGAGTCGCGCTCACGGTTCAGGCCCTCACTCGAACCTGCCTCGCGGCGAGGACGAATCCCCCGCCCAGCAGGGCCGCCCCGCCCGCGATCAGGAGGTTGTGGCGGTTTCGGTAGTGGTAGGCGACTTCGTCGCCGGAGGGGATCCATGCGAGTCCCCCGTACTGCGAGCGGAACTCCCGTTCATGGGTCGGCGACTCATTGTCGTTCATGCAAGCCGCCGCCGGACCGCCCATCTCGACCAGGACGAAGCAAACGAGCAAGCTGGATAAACGCTTCATCGGAGAGCTCCAGGAGAGGAACCGACTTCGTCGCGAATCCCTCGCGGTTTACTTTTGGCTTGCACGCATCCGGTGTGCGCGGGAAGCCCATATCGCTGTAGGGGCACCCCTTGTGGGTGCCCGAATCGCCAAGGCCGCCACGGTTGCCGACGCCGATCGGGCGCCCACAAGGGACGCCCCTACGAGTGCAACCCAAACGCAAACCGCTCTATTGTCGCACAGTTGTCAGACGAGTCAATGGCCATGGACGGGTCGCGGGCCGGCTCAATATCGAAACAGGTCGGGCGAATCTCTACCATGAGCACCAACACCCCCCCCTTCGCCCGACGATCGGACCTCGACGCCCTGCGGGCCGTCGCCATGCTGTTGGGCATCGCGCTGCACTCCGCCCTCTCGTTCTTCCCGGCGTTCTGGGTCGTCTCGGATCGTCGGCAAGCGCCCGGCTTCGGCGTCTTCTTCTCGGCGGTCCACGGCTTCCGGATGCCGCTCTTCTTCGTCATGAGCGGCTTCTTCAGCGCGATGCTGATGAGCCGGCGAGGCCGTGGGGCGCTGGTCAAGCACCGGTTCCGCCGGGTGTTCCTGCCGTTGCTGCTGGGGCTGGTCACGATCATCCCGCTCACGAACTGGATCTCCGGCGTGGCGATGTCGTCCGCCTCGCGGAAGCCCGCCGGCGCGTCGTCGACCGAAGGGAAGTCGGACATCTGGGCGGCGGCGGACGCCGGAGACCTCGGCGCGATCGAGCGTCACCTGGCGGCCGGGGCGGCGGTCGACGGCCGGGACGGCGAGCGCGGCATGACGCCGCTGCTCTGGGCGGCGCTCGCCGATCGCGCGGAGGCCGCCGAACTGCTCATCCGCCGCGGCGCGGACGTGAACGCCGCCGCGAGCGACGGCGGGACGCCCCTGCACGCGGCGGCCTTCCTGGGCCACGAGAAGGCCGTCGCCACGCTCGTTCAAAATGGCGCGAACGTCAACGCGGAGAACAAGCGCGGCGAGACGCCGCTGGATAACGCGGTCGTCGACGAGCCGACGACGCTTTTCTTCGCGTCGCTCCTCCAGCTCAAGGTGAACGAGGATGGGTTGGGAAGCCGCAAGGCGGCCGTCGCGGCGTACCTGCGCGAGCGGGGCGCGACCGAGGGGATGAAGAAGGCGGGCCTGGCCGACCTGCTCATGCAGATGCCGCTGTTTAGCCACCTCTGGTTCCTCTGGTTCCTCTGGTGGCTGGTGCTCGGGATGGCGGCTCTCTCCGCCCTCGGCGCCCGGCTCCCGTCGATCCGCCTGCCCGCGTGGCTGGTCCTTTCGCCCGCCCGTTACCTCTGGCTGATCCCCCTGACGATGATCCCCCAGTCGTACATGGGGGGCGGCGGCGACTCGCCGCTGTTCGGGCCGGACACCTCGACCGGCCTCCTGCCGATCCCCCACGTCCTGGCGTATTACGCGATCTTCTTCGGCTTCGGCGCGCTCTATTTCGGGTACGACGATCGATCCGGCCGCGTCGGCGAACGCTGGCTGCTGCCGCTTTCGATCGCGTTCCTCATCGTCCTCCCCCTGGAACTCGCCCTCCTCGGGGGATGGGCCGGACCCTTGGGCGTCGCGCTCGACCCGCCGACCCGCCGGATTCTCTCGATCACGTTGCAGGCGGCCTATCCCTGGCTCATGACGTTCGGCCTCATGGGGCTGTTCCGGCGGATCTGCGCGGTCGAGAGCCCGACGACGCGGTACATGTCGGACTCGGCCTACTGGCTTTACCTCGCCCACACGCCGCTCGTCATCGCGGCCCAGTACGCGGTGCGAGACTGGCCGTTGCCGGCCCCGTTGAAATTCCTGATCATCGTCGCGGTCGTGACCTTGTTCCTGCTCTGGACGTACCAGACCTTCGTCCGCTACACCTGGCTGGGCCGCTTCCTGAACGGCCCGCGCGAGCGGCCGACGCGCGCTGGCGAGCCGGCGGTCGTCGCTTGAGGCTGAAATCCCTTCTCCCCTTGCGGGAGAAGGTGCCCCGCAGGGGCGGATGAGGGGTACTCGACCGCCGAGGCGTTTGATGATGCCCAGGCCATGATGCTCACCCCTCATCCGGCCGTGCCGGCCACCTTCTCCCGCAAGGGGAGAAGGCATGCTCGCAACAGCTTGTCTTGATGATTGCGCGCAGCCCAAAGGTAAATCGCGTTAGAGGTCGTCCACGAACAACATCCAGCTCGAAACGTGGGGTCGAAGAAACCCAGGTACTCACCACGGAGGACGCGGAGCGGAAGAGGAGAGGCATCCAGGCATATTCGGAGATGGATTCATTGAATCGTCCCCCTCCGTATTCTCCGACTCCTCCGTGGTGAGATTCTTCGAACCGACGATTTAGACCTGGTTCGTGGGCAGCTCCTGATTCAGCACGCCGGCTGGGAATTCAGCGCCTGAATGCGGTGACGCGTTCGGGCTTGGCGGCGCCTTCGCGGAGGCGATAGCGGGCGCCGGCGGCGAGGTTCTCGTGGCGGTCGCGCTGGCCGGACGGCCATTGGATTTCGACGCGGTCGGCGGCCCGGGCTTCGCCGAGTCCAAAATACAGGCGATGGTCGGACGCCGACTGGTAGCTGCCGCCGCCGTGCAGGTAACGCACCAGGCGACGGCCCCCGGCCTCGACGGTCACCCGGGCGCCGACCGCGTCGCGGGGCGACTTCACGCCTTCCAGCTCGATGACGAGCGCGGCGCCGGTCGCGGATTTGTTGTGGAAGTACGCCAGCGGCTGGTTCTGGGCGAGGACGAGCATGTCCTGGCGGCCGTCGTTGTCGAGATCGCCGACGGCCAGGCCCCGCCCCACGCGAGGGACCGCCCAGGCCGCTCCGGATTGCGTCGAGACGTCGACGAGCCGGCCGTTCGCGGCTCCGAGGAAAAGCTGGCTGGGCATCGCGTAAGGGGTCTCCGGGCGCAGGTCGTTGACGTGCCCGTTGGTGACGGCGAGGTCGAGGCGGCCGTCGTTGTCGACGTCGAGGAACGAGGTCCCGAAGCCGAGCATGTCGCGCGTCGCGGCCAGCAGCCCGACCGTCGCCGTGTGATCGGCGAACAGGCCGCCCCCCAGGTTGCGGTAGTAGGTCATCGACTCGTTGTAGAAGTTGGTGACGGCGAGGTCGAGGCGGCCGTCGCCGTCGAGGTCGCCGCAGGCGATCCCCATGCTGGCCTGGTATCCCCCCTCGGCGTTGCTGGCGAGGCCGGCCGCGTCGCCCACTTCCTCGAACCGCATTCCCCCGAGGTTGCGAAACAGGAAGTTAGCCGTGGTGTCGTTGGAGACGAAAAGGTCGATCTTGCCGTCGTCGTCGAGGTCGGCCGCCACCACGCCCATGCCCCTGCCGTCGCGATCGACGATCCCCGCCTCGGCGGTCACGTCGTGGAACCGGCCTCCGTCGTTGCGGAACAGGTGGTCCGGCTCGGCGGGGAATTTCTGGGGATAGCCGTACTCGAAAGCCCCCGGCCGGCTGCGATGCGCGGAGAGTTCGGGATGCTCGGCGTTCCACTCCAGGTAGTGCGCGACGTAGAGGTCGAGATCGCCGTCGCCGTCGAGGTCGGCCAGGGCCGCCGAGGTCGGCCAGCCCCGATCGCCCGCCAGGCCCGCGGCCTCGGTCGCATCCTCGAACGTCCCGTCGCCCCGGTTCTTGAGCAGCACGTACGACCGCCAACGGGTCAGGAACAGGTCGGCGTCGCCGTCGTTGTCGTAGTCGCCCACCGTCACCCCGTGCCCGTATCCCCGCGCCAGCCGGCCGACCCCCGATCGGGCCGTCGCGTCCTCGAACGTGCCGTCGCCCCGGTTGCGGAACAGCCGGTCGCCCCCCCCCGCCCCGGCGGGCGGCGGGAACGGCCCCCCTTGAACGCAGTAAACGTCGAGCCAGCCGTCGCCGTCGTAGTCCAGTAGCCCCACGCCGCCGCTCATCGTCTCGGGAATCTGTCGCTCCGCAGTCATCCCGCTATCGAACTGGAACCGCAGCCCGCTCGATTCCGCGTCGTCGTCGAACCATAGCGTCGCGCGCGAATCGTGCTTCGCCCCGGCGACGAGACTTGGTTTCACCTCGACTTCGACCGGCGTACAGGCAAGCTCGGCCCGCAGCGCCGCGAGCTGGTCGTCCGGGGCGGTCGCCGAGCGCGCCCGCGCGTCGAGCTGGGCGATGGCTTGGAACGCCTCGGCGTCGCCCGGCTCGCGGTCGAGCACGAGTTTCCAGCAGATGCGGGCCTCGACGGACCGGCCGAGGATCTCCGCGAGTCGCGCCAGCTCGCGGCCGTGATCCTGGGCCCGGGTCAGGAAGATCAAGTTGTCGAATCGCCAGCGGGCGCGATCAAGCTCCGCCTTGTGGGCCCGCAGCCGCGCCGATTCGGCCGACCGACCGGCGAGGATTTCCAGTTCGGCCAGGCGTTCGAGGGCCGGCGCGTCGTCGGCCCGGATCGCGAGCAAGGCGCGCAATGCTTCGCCCTCGGCCGCCTGGTCGTTCGCCTTGGCGGCCAACCAGGCGCGCAGCCGAATCAGCTCGTCGGGGTCGAGGGCGCCGGGGGCCACGCGGGCGGCCGCGCGACGGACCGCGGTCGCGTCGCGATTCGCCTCGGACAAGGCGAGGCGCGCGCGGCCGACCGCCGCGTCGTCGGGCCGCTCCCGCTCGCACGCTTCGAGCCATCGCCCGGCTTGATCGAGGTCGCCGGTCCGCATCGCCAGGTTCGCCTTGCCCAGCCAGACGCGGTCGTCGTCGGGCGCGGCCGCGCCGGCTCGATCCAGCGCCTCGCGCGCCTTGGCCGGCGCGTACGCGCTGGGCGTGTCGAGCTGGGTCAGCTCCGTGACCATGCTGATCCGGTTGGGATAGTCCTCCCACCAGCCGTTCACGAGCCGCCGCGCCTCGCGGAATCGACCCTCGATCTTGAACAGATGCACCAGCGTCTCGAACGCCTCGACGGCGTGTGCGCCGCGCTCGTCGACGGCGCGCAGGAGATAGGTCTCGGCGGCGGCCAGACGATGCGAGGCGAGTTCCTGGCGAGCCCGACGGACCGCCGCCCGGCCCGCGAACGGTGAATCGATCGGCACCGAATCCCAGGCCGCCCTGGCCGCCGGCTCGCGCCCCAGCGCCGATTCGCAAAGCCCGAGCTGGAACCACGCCTCGCCATCGCCCCGGTGCAACGCCAGCAAGCGAGCCAGCCCCGGCTGGGCCCCCGCGAAATCGCGCCGCGCCAGTCTTCGAAACGCATCCTGACGCGTGGTCCGCGCCCACCATCCCTCAAGGACGACGAGTCCGTACACAGCCCCGATCGCGACGGCGATCGCGACGGCGACCCGGACGCGCCGGCCCTTATGCACGAGGGAATTAGGCAAGGCTCGACACTCCTGGATGCGGCCGGCTCATGGCGGACGGGGAGCGGAAAAGGCCCCTTCTTCATTCTTATCGTAGGCTGGGAGAGTGGAAAAGGGGCAGGAAGCGGAGAAGTTGGGGCATCCCCAGCGGGTCCGTTTCAGGAGTATGCATCACTTGAAGTAGGAGCCTTGATCGCCGAACTGGGCGCGGAACTCGTACGCCTGCTTCTCGGCGCCGGCCCAGTCTTTCGCCCGGGCCTTCTCGATGATCTTCTCGATCTCTCGATGGTTTTCGTCGGAGAGTTCTCCCGAGGCGTGCCGTTTTTCGATCAGCTTGGCGTCCCTCTCCAGCTCCTTCTCGTTCTTCAAGGACACGGCCGTCAGCAGCGCCTCGAAGGCCCGAGCGTTCTGGACTTCGCGCTGCGTCGGTTCCCCGCCGCAGCCGGCGAGCGTCGTCGCCAGGCCGACGAGCAGAGAAGAGAGGAAGGGGCGGCGCGTCCCCGGGAGGGGCGGTCGATTAGTAGGCGTCGGCACTGATCACCTCCCCGTTCGATCGGCTGCTCAGGGCCTGCCACGCCAGCAGGTTGATCGATTGTTTGACGAACCGGACCGAGCCGTCCCCCATCAGGACGTTCGCCCCGCCCGGGTGGAGCGCATAGAACTCGTCGGTATGGCCCAGCGGGCTGTTGGGCGGATGGATCACCTGGGGGACCTCGTAGAGCGACGGTCCGCTGTGCGAGGCCAGGATGGCGCCCGGATAGTCGTAGTTGACCCCGTCCCCGCCCGTCCCGGCGCTGGCGAAGGCGTTGTAGGCGAAGTGCCGGTAACCCGGGATGATCCCCACCCAGGTCGCGTCCGCCAGGTAGGGGGTCTTCTCGCTCGCGAAGACCGTGTTGCTCAGCCCGTCGGTCACCCCGGCGTAGGAGACGCGGCTGTTCCGGTAGATCGGCCCGTTGCATCCCCTGGACTGGTCGTCGTAATTCGTGTTCGGCGGCTGGATGCTCGTGTCGTTCCAGCCCATGTTGTACTGGTAGTTGGCGCGGGCGAAGTACGGATTCGCCACCGGCAGGAGGTTCAAGCCGGCGTCGACCATCATGCAGGTCGGGGTCGGATTGTTCGCGGCCGGGCAGAGGAAGGCGCTGATCTGGGTCGTGACGATCGTGCCGTTCGCCGCGACCCACGTGGGAAGGTTGAAATTCGTCGCGTTGTACAGCGGGGTCTGCTCGGCAAAGGGCAGAAGCATCGCCAGCCACCCCCAGCCGGGGCCGTTGTCCAGGGTGAACGGGTCGGGGTTGTAGCCCGACACCCCGTTCTGCGCCAGCGGCGCGGTCGAACTGATGTAACCCGGCACGATGCAGCCGATGGCCGACTCGTAGTTGGCGACGGCCAGGCCGATCTGCTTCAGATTATTGGTGCACTGGATCCGCCGCGCGGCCTCGCGGGCCGACTGCACGGCCGGCAGCAAAAGCGCGATCAAAACGGCGATGATCGCAATGACGACGAGCAACTCAATCAAGGTGAAGCCGCGCCCTGGACCAATCATTCGGCACTTCAAAGGCATGGCTCCTTGGTGTTGGGCCTGTCTGGTGGTTCACGAACCGCATCGTGGCAATTTACCGGAAGGTTTTGGTGTCGGCAATAGGTGTTTTTGGGCAGCCAAAACATGTTTGACGGAGAGCGGAAAACGAGAGTGCCTGGTTTTCGACGCTAACGGTCGTCGGACGTCTTGCCGGAGGGGACGATCAAAAGGGCGATCGTGTCGTACATTTGAGATAAGGGAAACTCCGTCCGGAGCGTCCCGGCTCGTTGTCAATTCGGAATCGGTGCAGGCGGAACCGGCGTCGATCGATCCCAAATCCGCGCGAACGAACCCAATCCGCCAGGGGCCGAGGGGAGTGGCGGACTTGGGATGGTCGAGGTCGAGAAGCAAGTTGTTTCCGGGCGAACGAAGCCAATCCAGGTTTCAGGTCGAGGTTTCGTGAGGGTGGCCGAAAGTATTGCAGTGCTAGGGGTTGAGGCGTTCGGATGCGGCCGGCCGGCAGCAACTCGACACCTGGAGACGCCCATGGTTTCGCGACGAACGAAGCCAATTTCGGGGAGCGGGCCGGCGGGCTTGGGATGAGGGGCGGCGGTCAGGAAAACGACGATTTCCCGCGCGAACGAAGCCAATACGGATTTCAGGCCGAGGTTACGTAGGGGGGCAAGGACCCGACATGGTGAGAAGCCCACGGTTTCGCGACGAACGAAGCCAATTTCGGAGAGCCGGCGTTCGGCCGGGCTATTGGGCTTGGGGCGGACGCGCGGCGAAGGGAGGTCGAGAAGACGTCGACGGTCCGCGCGATCGGTGCTAAATCGGTTAAAGCGTTTTAATTCGATCTATCTTGACGATTGCAAGCAGTCGAACCAAGATGCTCGGCCTGATGGAAGGTCTGGGTGGCGGTGGTTTGATGTGCAGTCAGGGAGGATGAGATGACGGAGCGATTCGCGATCGAACGAGCATGGATTTGTGCTCTGGGCGCTTCCCTCGTATTTCTGGCCGTTCCGGCGCGGAGCACGGCTTCGCCTTACAAGATCACGGTCTTGAGCGGCGATTCCTGGGGCCAGATCAATAACAACGGCCTGGTTGCGGGCCTCTATTCGTCTGAGAACCACCAGGGTTACGGTGCCGTCTACGATTCCAATCCCGGAGGCCGGGTCGTGGTCTCGGGGGTCACGCCGCCGAGCGGGTCGAACCCCGGGAGCTACGACTTCCGGAGCGCCGCCACGAGCCTCAACGACCGCGGCCAGGGCGTTGGTTACAACAACGACAAGAACGAGGCCTTGCTCTTCGACACGGGGACGGGAGGGACCACGCCGCTGTCTTTCCCATCCGGCTACGGGGGGGCGCTCCGGATCACCAACGGCGGCACGATCTACGGCTCGCGCGAGATGGACCGGGCGGGCCAGTACTCCGACTATCAACCGTTCGTCTATCGGGACGGCCGGTTTCAGGACCTCGGCTTGCCGCCCGGCATGGTCTCCGCGCGGCTGGTCGCGGCCAACGATGCGGGACAGGTCCTGGTTTCGGCGGCGGCCACCACCGGCGGGTCTTGGACCTTCAACCACTCGTTCCTACTCGCCAACGGCCGGTGGACCGACCTGGGGAGTCTGGTCCCGAATGCCTCCGCGAGTGGCGCCCAGGCCATGAATGCGCAGGGCGACGTCGTTGGGGCGTCCGCCCCCCTGGGACCCGATCCTTCTCATGCGGTGCTTGTCCCGAACGGCGGCCAGGCGATCGATCTCGGCACGCTGGCGGGAGACGCCTACAGCCGGGCGAACGCGATCAACGACAAAGGGGAGATCGTCGGGGTCTCCTTCGACGGGCTGCTCCAGAATCGCGCGTTCCTCTATCAGAACGGCGTCATGACCAACCTCAACGACCTGATCGACTCCGGCAGCGGCTGGTTGCTCAGGGAAGCGTTTGCGCTCAACAACCGCGGCCAGATTCTGGCGTACGCGACCCAGGACGGCGGCAGCGTGAGCACCCTATTGCTCACCCCCGACGGGCAGCCCACTCCCCCCGACCTGGTCTTTCCCGAGATGCCGGTGCCCGAGCCGTCGACGCTCGTCGTCTTCGGTCTGGCCGGGGTCGGCCTCGCGTATCGGAAGCTGAGAAAATGACGGCCGGATCGGTCTGACGATTTCGCCCCGGCCGCGTCGCCCGCGACCCGAACAGCAGCCGGCGACGTTCGGTCCCCTTGCTGTGGGTTCTTAAGAATTGCTATGATCGGGAAATTTTCCGGGCCGCGCCGCCTCGGTCGGAATGCGAGGGCGAGCGCGGCTCGACGCGCGCTTGCGCGGCCTGCTTGCTTTGCCAGCGCCGCGGTTTCGCACTTGGTTTCCTCTTAACGTCGCGAGAATGATCTGCCGTGCCTAAGCGTACCGACATCAAGAAGATCCTGATCCTCGGCGCGGGGCCGATCGTGATCGGCCAGGCCTGCGAGTTCGACTATTCGGGCACCCAGGCCTGCAAGGCCCTCCGCGAGGACGGCTACGAGGTCGTCCTGGTCAACTCGAACCCCGCCACGATCATGACCGATCCCGAGATGGCGGATCGCACCTACATCGAGCCGGTCTTGCCCGACGTCGTCGAGCAGATTTTGGCCGTCGAGAAGCCCGACGCCGTCCTGCCGACCCTGGGGGGGCAGACCGGCCTGAACGTGGGCATGGCGTTGTACGAATCGGGGGCCCTGGCCCGCCACGGCTGCATCCTCATCGGCGCGAGCGCCGAGTCGATCCGCAAGGCCGAGGACCGCAACCTGTTCAAGCAGTGCATGGATGAGATCGGCCTGGAAAGCGCCCGCAGCGGGCTGGCCGAGAGCCTGGACCAGGCCCGCAAGATCCGCGACGAGGTCGGCCTCCCCTGCGTGCTCCGTCCCAGCTTCACGCTCGGCGGGTCGGGGGGGGGATCGCCTACAACCGCGAAGAGTTCGACCGCATGGTCAACTACGCCCTGGAGATCAGCCCCACGCACTCGGTCTTGATCGAGGAGAGTCTCATCGGCTGGAAAGAGTACGAGATGGAGGTGATGCGCGATTCGGCCGACAACGCCGTGATCGTCTGCTCCATCGAGAACTTCGACCCGATGGGGGTGCACACCGGCGACAGCATCACGGTGGCCCCGGCGCAGACGCTGACCGACAAGGAATACCAGCGGATGCGCGACGCCTCGCTGGCCGTGCTCCGCAAGATCGGCGTCGACACCGGCGGGTCGAACGTCCAGTTCGCCGTCAACCCCCGCGACGGCCGGATGATCGTCATCGAGATGAACCCCCGCGTCAGCCGGTCGAGCGCGTTGGCGAGCAAGGCGACGGGGTTCCCGATCGCCAAGATCGCCGCCAAGCTGGCCGTGGGCTACCGGCTCGACGAGATCCGCAACGACATCACCCGCGAGACCCCCGCCTGCTTCGAGCCGACCATCGACTACGTGGTCACCAAGATCCCCCGCTGGGCGTTCGAGAAGTTCCCCGAAGCCGACCCGGTCCTCACCACCCAGATGAAGTCGGTCGGCGAGGTCATGGCGATCGGCCGGACGTTCAAGGAGTCGCTCCAGAAGGCGCTTCGCGGCCTCGAGGTCGGCCGGTTCGGCTTGGGGTGCGACAAGAAGGACCCGTGGGGGACCCCCGCCCAGCCGACCGAGGACGAGATCGTCTCGAAGCTGGCGTCGCCCAACATCGACCGCATGTGGTACGTCCGCCTCGCCATCCGCGCCGGGATGAGCGTCGAGCGGATCCACGAGCTGACGGCCATCGACCCCTGGTTCCTGGCGAACATCGAGGACCTGTCGAAGATCGAGGACAAGCTCCGCGCGGTGGACAACCTGGACGAGGCGTCGGACGCCCTGATCCGCGAGGCCAAGCAGGCGGGGTTCTCCGACCATCAGCTCGCCCACCTGTGGCTGACGACCGAGGCCGAGGTCCGCCGCGACCGCGACCGCCGGGGCATCCGGCCGGTGTTCAAGCTGGTCGACACCTGCGCCGCCGAGTTTGAAGCCGTGACGCCCTATTATTACTCGACATATGAGCAAGAAGACGAGGCTCGCGTGGGCGACAAGCCCCGGGTGATGATCCTGGGCGGCGGCCCGAACCGGATCGGCCAGGGGATCGAGTTCGACTACTGCTGCTGCCAGGCGGCGTTCGCCCTCAAGGCCGACGGCTACGAGGTCGTCATGGTCAACTCGAACCCCGAGACCGTGAGCACCGACTACGACACCTCGGACCGGCTGTTCTTCGAGCCCCTGACGGTCGAGGACGTCCTGAATATATGGGAGCGCGTGAATCCGATCGGAGTGATCGTCCAGTTCGGCGGCCAGACCCCGCTGAACCTGGCCAAGGCCCTTGAGGCGGCCGGCGTGCCGATCATCGGCACCAGCCCCGACAACATCGACCTGGCCGAGGACCGCGAGCGGTTCAGCCAGGTGATCGAGCGGCTGGGCCTGCGGCAGCCCCCAAACGCCTCGGCCACCCGGCTGGAGGAGGCGCGGCGGATCGCCGAGCGGATCGGCTACCCGGTGGTCGTGCGGCCGAGCTTCGTGCTGGGCGGGCGGGCCATGGAGATCGTCTACGACGAATCGAGCCTGAACCGGTACATGACCGAGGCGGTCGAGGCCAGCCCCGAGCACCCGATCCTGATCGACAAGTTCCTCGAAGACGCCATCGAGGTCGACGTCGACGCGGTCTCCGACGGCGACCGGACGATCGTCGGCGGCGTGATGCAGCACATCGAAGAGGCCGGCATCCACTCCGGCGACAGCGCCTGCGCCATCCCGCCGTACTCGCTCCCCGACTCGATCGTCGACGTCCTCAAGGCCCAGACCTACGCCCTGGCCGAGGCGCTGGGAGTCCGGGGACTCATGAACATCCAGTTCGCCGTCAAGGATGGCGAGGTGTACGTGCTTGAGGTCAACCCCCGGGCGTCGCGGACGGTGCCGTTCGTGTCGAAGGCGACGGGCCTGAACCTGGCCCAGGTCGCGGCCCGGGTGATGGTCGGCAAGACCCTGGCCGAGCAGGGCGTGACCGAGGAGCCGAAACCGGCCTACACGTCGGTCAAGGAGGCCGTGTTCCCGTTCGCCAAGTTCCCGGGCGTCGACATCGTGCTCGGCCCCGAGATGCGGTCGACCGGCGAGGTGATGGGGGTGGACGTCGACTTCCCGACGGCCTTCGCCAAGAGCCAGCTCGGCGCCGGCTGCCGCCTCCCCGTCAAGGGGACCGTCTTCGTGAGCGTCGCCGCCCGCGATCGCCAGGGAGTCGTCCCGATCGCCCGGCGGCTGTCCGAGATGGGCTTCAAGCTCGTCTGCACCGGCGGCACCGGGGCCGCCCTGGCCGAGCAGGGCATCGAGGTGGAGACCGTCCGCAAGATCCAGGAAGGCCGCCCCAACCTGCTCGATTACCTGGCCAACGGCACGATCGACCTGGTCGTCAACACCCCCAGCGGCAAGGGCGCGAGGACCGACGAGGGCCGCATCCGCGCCAGCGCCGTCAGCCACGGCGTCCCCTGCATCACCACCCTCGCCGGCGCCCGCGCCGCCGTCGCCGCCATCGACCGCCTCCGCAACGGCAAGATCGAAGTCTACGCACTTCAGGACCTGTTGAAGAAGAAAGTCTGACGGCGAGCGTTCGGCCCGGACGAGCGGGGGCGTTCCCCCGCTCGCCCGGATCGCATTAATGACGTTTGGAAATATCATGATGAACGTTTGCGATCGGGCGAGGCGTCGGGCGGGGCCGCTCGTCTCGTTCTCGGTCGCCTTCTCGCTGCTGGAGTGGGCGATCCTGACTCCCCTCGTCGCCGGGATTCTTCGGCTGGCGCTGGGGACGTGGGGACGGTGTTCGGTCGGCAATTTCGAGATCCTCTCGTTCTTGCTCTCTCCGGTGGGGCTCGCGGGGCTGGCGCTGATCGTCGGCGTGCAATTCGCCACGCTGCACCTGAGGCTCGCCGGTCTGATGGCGGTGCTCTCCGGCGACGGCCCCGGGGTGTGGCACGCCCTCGACGTGTTGCGGCGGCTGCCGGCTCTGATCCGGCTCGGCCTGCTCGAATCGGTCGCGTACCTGCTCCTGGCCGTCCCGTTCGCGATCGCGGGCGCCGCGGCGTACTTCGCGTTCTGGGGCTCGCACGACGTCAATCGACTGGTCGTGGTCCGCCCGCCGGAGTTCTGGCGCGGCGCGGCGGCCTTCGGGGTCCTGGCGCTGCTGTACCTGACGGCGGCCGGCTGGCTGTACCTGCGATGGCTCCTGGCCCCGCCCGCCGTGCTGTTCGAGGACGTGACCAACCCGAAGGCCGCCCTGCGGTCGAGCGCCGAGCGGCTTCAGGGGCGGCTCGTCTCGCGGGCCGTGCTGGTGCTGGGCTTCCTGGCGGTCTTGCTCGGGGCGTACGCGGCCGTGACGTGGTCGCTCGGCTGGATCAACGGCTGGGTTCTGAGCCGGATCGGCCACGCCTCCGGGCTGGCGATCTCCGTTACCGCCGCGCTTCTCCTCATCGACGGCCTGGTGGTCGCCTCGCTGTCGGCCCTGGCCGGCGTCGCCTTCGCCGTGATCATCCTCGACTGCTACCAGAAGGGGGGCGGAACGATCAAGGCGTCCGAACACGGCGATTGGAACGGGCGGTTGTGGTCGGGGACGGCGCTGGTGCTGTCCGGGCTCGCGGCGGCCCTCGCCGTCGTCTCGGCGACGGAGCTGATCGCCGACGCCCGCGTGTCGGAGACGATCGAGGTCACCGCCCATCGCGCGGGCGCCTTCGACGGGCCCGAGAACACCCTCGCGGCGCTCCGCCACGCGATCGAGGCCGGCGCCGATTGGGCGGAGATCGACGTTCAGTTCTCCGCCGACAAGCGCCTGGTCGTCATCCACGACACCGACCTGCTCCGCGTCGCCGGTTCGCCGCTGCGGGTGGCGACCTCGACTCTCGACCAGCTCCGCGCGGTCGATCTCGGCTCGCCGTTCAGCCCGGCGTTCGCCGGTGAGCGAATCGCCACGCTCGAAGAGTTCCTCGACGCGGCGGGAACCGCCATCCGCCTCAACATCGAGCTCAAGCCCAAGAACGAAGCCGAGGCCGTCGAATTGACCGACCGCGTGCTGGAAGCGGTCCGCAAGGCCGGCATGCTCGATCGCGACCGCGTCTGCTCTCAGTCCTTCCGCGCGATCCAGACGGCGAGACGCGCCGAGACCGGCCTGGAGGTCGGCTTCATCACCGGCGCGGTGATCGGCGACCCGACCCGGCTCGACGTCGATTTCCTGATGGTCGACCGGCGGCTCGCCACCCGCGCCCTGGTCGATCGGGCCAGCCAGCGCGACGTCAAGATCCACGCCTGGACCATCAACAACCCCGACCATCTCGCCCCTCTGATCGACCATGGCGTAGCCAACATCATCACCGACGACGTCGCCGCCATCCGCGCCCGATTGACCGAGATCCGCGACCTCGACCCGCTCGAACGCCTCCTGCTCCGCGTCCGCAACGGCCTGATAGGCTCTTGAGCCCAGCTTACGCATGAATCTCCCTTTATGTTCGATTTTCCCGAACGCGCCGGGCCGCTTGCGACCAGTAGACTGGTGAAACGAGGGGTCGACGTGGTTCGGGGGGCGATCGGATGCCGAGGGACGCCGCGGGGGAGACGCTCCGCCAGATCCGCACGCTGTACGCGACGGGGGCGGCCGGGGGGCTGAGCGACGGCCAGCTCGTCGAGCGGTTCCTCGACCGCGACGGCCTCGACCGGGAAGACGCGTTCTCGGCCCTGGTCCACCGTCACGGGCCGATGGTTCTGGCCGTCTGCCGCCGGATGCTCGCGAGTCCGGCCGACGCCGACGACGCCTTCCAGGCGGTCTTCCTCGTCCTGGCCCGCAAGGCTGGCAGCCTCCGGCGGGTCGACCGCCTGAAGCCCTGGCTCTACGGCGCGGCCGTCCGGACGGCCAGGGAGTCGCGCCGGCGGTCGGCCAGGCTCCGCGTCCGCGAAGGTGGCGGCCTGGATCACGAGCCCCCCTGCCCGGCTCTCGACCCTGACCTGTTCGAGCTGCGGGCCCTGCTCGACGAGGAACTCGACCGGCTCCCCGGCCGGTTCCGCGAGCCGCTGCTGCTCTGCGAGCTGGAAGGGGCCTCGCGCCAGGACGCCGCCCGACGGCTCGGCCTGCCCGAGGGGACCCTCTCCAGCCGGCTCGCTCGCGGCCGCTCGCTGCTCCGCGACCGCCTCGCCCGGCGCGGGGTCGCCCTCGGCGCCGGGGTGCTGGCGATGAGCCTCGACGGACCCGCGACGGCCGGCCCGACGGTCGCCGCCACGGTCCGCCTCGCGTTGAATTTCGCGGCCCGAGGCGCCGCCGCCGGGACGGTCCCGACGGCCCTCGCCTCGCTGGCGGAAGGAGTCCTGCCGATGGTCGCCACGTTCAAGCTCAAGACGGTCCTCGCCGCTGCGCTCGCCCTGGGCCTCGCCGCCTGCCTGTCGGCGGGCCTGGCCTCGCAGCCGCCCGATCCGCCGCCGGCCCCCGCGATCGCCGAGGCCGAAACGAAGCCCGAGCCGATCGCGGCTCGCGGTCTGGTGGTCGACGAGTCGGGCGCGGCCGTCGCGGGGGCCGAGGTACGGTTCGCCGCCTATTCGATCCTTGAGGTTCGCGGCGTGACCGGCCCGGATGGCGGCTTCGCCCTGCCGATCCCCGGGGGCCGCGTCGACGGCCGTCCGCTGCTCGCCCGCACGTCCGACGGCCGCAAGCTCGGGGCGACCGAGTACGGCTACAACCTGAGCCGGGCCGAGGCCGTCGCGCCGGTCCGGATCGTCGTCAAGCCGGGCCGGCCGGTCGACGTCCGCGTGACCAGGCCGAGCCTGGAGCCGATCGCCGGTGCGGAGGTCGAAGCCGCGGGCGATCTCGGGGTCCTCGACAACGCGACGACCGACGCTCACGGCACCGCTCGCCTGCTCGTTCCGCCCGACGCCGAGGTGAGCTGGATCGTCGCCCAGAAGAAGGCGACGGGCTACGATTACGCCGAGTTCGGCCGCCTCGACGAGCACGGCACGCGTCATGGCACGCCCGCAGGGAAGGTCCCTGCGGTGGTCGCCCTGATCCTCGACGCCCCGCGCACAGTGCGGATCAAGGCGCTAGGCCCCGACGACAAGCCCGCTGCCGGCGTTGACTTCCACGACTGGCTACTCCGCAGGGACGACCGAATCGGGGAGGTTAACTACACAAGCCGGCAGCACCACGCGACGACCGACGCCGAGGGCGTCGCCACGTTCGACTGGCTGCCGCAGTCGCGTGAGGATCTCGGCTTCTTCCCGACGACCGCCGGTTACGCCATCCGGCGCGCGGTCGTCCATCCGGACCAAGAGACCGTCGTGGCGAGGTTGGCTCGAATCGAGACGATCCGAGGCCGCGTGTACTTGCCCGACGGCTCACCCGCGAGCGACGTGGAGGTCGTTGCCGAGGGGGCCGGCCGAGGGATCGACCGTGGCCAAGAAAGGACCCGCACGGAGGCCGACGGCTCGTACGAGTTGGGAGTTCCCCCGGACGAAGCCTACGCCATCTTGATTCGGGACAAGACCTGGACGGCGGCGTCGCGTCTCAACGTCGTCGTCCGCCACGGCAAGCCGGTCGAAGGCGTCGATTTCCGCCTCGGTCGAGGGACGATCATTCGCGGCACCGTGACGGATCGAGTCGGAAGCCCTGCGGTCCTGGAGACCGTCTTCCTCGACGAGTTCGGCATGGACGTCCCCGTTGACCTGCTGGAGGGGAACGACATCGTAGGAAAGGTCCGTGCGCAGACAACTGCGTGGACCGACGACCAGGGGCGTTATTCGGTCCGTGTTGGTCCCGGAACTTACTCGATAAGACTTCGATCCATGCAGGGCCGACGAGAGTCGATCGTCGTCGCGAACGAGGCCGAATTTGTCCATGATTTCCGCAAATGAGGACGTTCGCCGGCATGGTGCTCGGACCCGGCGGCAAGCCGGTCAAGAGGGCGGTGGCTGTGGTCATCAATGAGACCGGCGAGATTACCGCGTGGATCGACGACGAAGGCCGGTTCACCCTGCCGTCGCTGCTCGTCGGCTGGACCTATGAGGTCTTCACGACGCGGGGCAACGACGCCGTCAAGCTCGGCGTCGCCGCTCCAAAAGCCCCCGGCCCGCTCGACCTGGGGACGCTCCGGATGCGCGACCTCGGGAAGTAGAAGCCGAATGAAAATGGGGGCCTGGCGTCGGCCAGGTCCGAATACAAACCCTCATGACGCCTCGGGACAGCCGGCCTCATGAAAATGGGGGCTTTTCGCCAGGCGTCACGACCAGATCCGGTAGGGGCGCCCCTTGTGGGCGCCCGGTTCGTTTCACGCCCACCGACCACGCTCGGCGATCGGGCGCCCACAAGGGGCGCCCCTACGGCAAACCATGGACCGGAATTTTCCGAGCAGCAGCCCGAAGCGCCAGCGAGTGAATTCCCCGCTGGCCGACCGGAAATTCACTCGCTGGCGCTTCGGGCTTGTATCGGGGCATGCGCTCGCGGGGCGATTTTCATGGCGGCGCCGGGGAACATTCACTCGCTGGCGCTTCGGGCTCGTACGGAGACGAAAGAGGCCTTACCGTGCGGGGGAAATCGAGTACAATAGCCATCTGGCATGCTGTTAAGACAATCTGAATCGGCCGATCAGGCCCCGGACGAGACGCGCCGTACCCGGTCATGACAAGACGACGCCCTACAGGGGGTATCTCGTCATGTCGTGGTCATGGTTGATTCTCATCGTCGCGGGCCTGGTGGAGACCGGCTGGGCCGTCGGGTTGAAGTACACCGACGGGTTCTCGAAATTCTGGCCGAGCGTGCTGACCATCGCCGGGATCGTCGTGAGCATGGTCATGCTCTCCGTCGCGGCCCGCAGCCTGCCGATCGGGACGGCTTACGCGGTCTGGGTCGGGATCGGGGCGGCGGGCGCCGTCATCCTCGGCATCGTGCTCTTCGGCGAACCCGCCAACGCGGGACGGCTGTTCTTCCTCGCGCTGCTCTTGATCGCGATCGTCGGTCTCAAGTTCACGACGCATTGATGAATGTCGGAACGTCTGGGTCGAATCGAATGGTCAAGCCCTCCTCCTATTCTTTTCTTTATTGAAGGAACACACAAACGCCATGAAAACCAACGGCATCGTCTCCGGCTTCCTCAAGCACCACTTCCGGCACTTCAACGCCGCCACCCTGGTCGACGCCGCGGAAGCCTACCGGGCGCATCTGGAGTCGGGCATGCCGATGCTCCTGGCCATGGGGGGGGCGATGAGCACCGCCGAGATCGGCCTCTCGCTCGCCGAGATGATCCGTCAGGACAAGGTCCACGCCGTCTCCTGCTCGGCCAACAACCTCGAAGAAGACATCTTCAACCTCGTCGCGCACGACCATTACGTCCGCATCCCCCACTACCGCGACCTCACCCCCGCGGACGAGCGCAAGCTGCTCGACCAGCACCTCAACCGCGTGACCGACACGTGCATCCCCGAGCACGAGGCGATCCGCAAGATCGAGAAGCACATCTTCAAGATCTGGAGCGAGACCGAGAAGCGGGGCGATCGCAAGCTCCCGTACGAATATTTCTATGAATTGGTCCGATCGGGCGTGCTCAAGAGCGAATACCAGATCGACCCGAAGGATTCGTGGGTCCTCGCCGCCGCCGACAAGAACATCCCGATCTTCACCCCCGGCTGGGAAGACTCGACGCTCGGCAACATCTTCACGAGCTACTGCCTGAAGGGCGAACTCAAGCCCTCCACGATGAAGAGCGGCGTCGAGCTGATGATGCACGTCACCGAATGGTACCGGAAGCATTGCACCGATCGCGGCGTCGGCTTCTTCCAGATCGGCGGCGGGATCGCGGGCGACTTCCCGATCTGCGTCGTGCCGATGCTCCAGCAAGACATGGAGATCGACGTGCCGTTCTGGTCGTACTTCTGCCAGATCACCGACACCAACGAATCGTACGGCTCGTACTCCGGCGCGAACCCCACCGAGAAGATCACCTGGGGCAAGCTCGACGAGACCACGCCGAAGTTCGCCATCAACTCCGACGCCACCATCGTCGCCCCGCTGATCTTCGCCATCGTCCTCGGCGGCTGATCATTCCGTGGCTGGACGAATGAGTGAATGGCGTCGGTGCCTGGGGACTGGTAACATAAGGCCATTTGGCCGTTTAAAGGACCTTCGCATCGACTTGAGATAGCTGGATGACGACCGTCTATGCGGACGAGCTCGATCGTCTTCTCTTGCCGCCGGCTTCGCGGACGCGAGTGGTGTTCGCGGCGCGGGGGCTGGTCGGCGCGGTGGGCGTCGGGCTGGAGGCGCGGGCGGTCGCGTCGGGGGGCGGGATTCGGCTGGTCGCGATCCGGTTCGACCGGCCTCCCCCCTTGAAAGCGCTGATCGACGACATGGTCGATCAGCTTGCGGCCGTGGCCCTCGGGTTGTTCCCGGACTGGTACGGCGACGACGCCCGGTTCGCGGCGGTCGACGCCCAGACCGCCGATTTCGACGCGATCCTGGCCGACCGCCTGGACCGACTCGACCTCTTGAGGCGGGGCGTTTCGGTCCCCTGGCTGAAGGCCGCCCGGCGGCTCTGCCGGCGCGGCGGGCTTCCCCGCCCGCGCGGGTTTCCGGCCTCGGTCCACGCGGCCCAGCTCGCCCGGGCCGTCGACCCGTCGCCGCTGCTGATCGCGCTTCTGCTCGACGACGACCGCCCGGCCGTCGAGGCGCTCCACGGCCTGTCGAGGGCCTCGGAATGGCTCGCCCGCGAGGCCGGGGCCCGGGTCGTCCTGATCGTCCCCGACGCGCTCGAGGCGTCGACGGCACTCGACGGCGTCAGCTTCGAGGCCGTCCGCGTCCGCGAGCGGGAGGCGGAAGAAACGTCGATCGACGTCATTGCGCCGGCGTTCGCGACCGCCGCACCCCGGCTCTCGGTCTCGCCGTTGATCGGCCGTCCGAACCCCGCGAGCCGCGGCGAATTGCTGCTCGCGCGGCGGCTTGAGCGCGACGAGAATCTCGCCGGCCTGTTCCGGTACAACGTCCACGTCGAAACCCGCCGGGGGACGTCGCCGCTGGTCGACCTGGTCTGGGAATCGGGAAAAATCGTCGTCGAGGTGGACGGGTTCTATTATCACTCGGACGCGTCGGCGTTTTCGCGCGACCGCCGCCGTGATTACGAGCTGACGACCAGCGGCTACCTCGTGCTCCGGATGCCCGAGGACGAAGTCGTCGGCGACGTCGAGCTGGCCGTCGAGAAGGTTCGCGACCTGGTCGAGTTTCGGCGGGTGTCGGACCGCTCCGCCCGTCGCACGGGGATCAACGATGCAACATGAGATCAAGCCTCTCGAACTGCTCTTCCTGTGGCGGCTGGCGGCGGCCGGCGGCGGTGACTGGCTCAAGGACGTCAAGCCCGACCCCGGCGCGCCTGCCCGCAAGCGGCTCGAAGCCTCGGGCCTGATCGCGCAGGTCAAGCAGAAGCCTCCCGGCGGCCGCGCGCAGGCGCTTCATGTTTCGCTCGCCGACGAGGGCTGGGCCTGGCTGGGGGGGCATCTCGACGCCGATCTGAACACCAAGTCGACCGCCGGCGCCGACGTCCTCCGTCTCCTGCTCGCCCGGCTCAAGACGTTCCTCGACCGCAAGAATCTCTCGCTCGGCGATTTCATGGCGCCTGGCGAGTCGGCGGCCGGGCCGCCCGCGATCGACGACCCCAAGGCCTGCGTGACGACCGCCTATTACGCGCTTTCGGACGGCCGGGCGAACGCGCGGGTGCGGCTCGCCGATCTCCGCCGCGAGCTGGCGGCGATCCCCCGGCCGGTGCTCGACGGGGCGCTGCTCGACCTGGCGACGAGCGGCGAGGCGTCGCTGTACCGGCTCGACAATCCGGCCGAGATCCGGGCCGAGGATCGCGACGCGGTTCTGCGGACCCCTTCCGGCGAGGAGCGGCACATCGTTTATCTGGGAGGGCGGGGATCATGACCGAGCTCGACGCGATCCGAGCGGCCGACTTCGACTGGGCGGTGCGGCTGAACGACGTCTGGGACCAGCCTCCTTCGGACGTCGCCCGCCTGCACGCGAACCATCGCGCCGAGTTCGCGCGCAAGCTCGGCGCGATGGAGCAAACCTCCGGCGCCGGCTCGCCGTTGGGCTGGGTCGTCGTGGGGGGCGGGGGGACCGGCAAGACGCATCTGCTCGGGGCGTTCCGCCGCGAGGCCGCGCGCCGCAAGTGCGCGTTCATCCTGGTCGATCTGACCGACGTGCGGAACTTCTGGGAATCGGTCCTCCAGGGCTACATGGACTCGCTCCAGCAGCGGTTCGACGGCGACGTCGCCCAGCATAAATGGATCCTCGATCACATCATCGAGAAGTACGGCCCGAGCAAGTCGTTCGCCTCGATGCTCGCGACCCTGATCGGCCGCCGGAGCCGCGACCTGCGGACCGACGTCGACGCCATGCTCACCGCGCTCGGAAAGTCGTATCCGAGGGAGACGATCAAGTATCAGAACGTCGTGCGGGCGCTCATCTGCTTGAATTCGGATGACTTCACGACGTTGAACGTCGGCCACGTCTGGCTTCAGGGCCAGCGCCTCGAGGACGACGACAAGCTGCGTCTGGGTTTCACGGTCCACCAGGAGCCGGCGAGCAAGATCGTCGAGGCGCTGTCGTGGTTCATGAGCCTCAGCGGGCCGACGGTCCTCGCCTTCGACCAGCTCGACCCGATCGTCACCCAGCTCCATTATCGCAAGCAGGGGGAGCAGCCGTCGCTCGCCGAACAGGCGACCGCCGAGTCGATCATCGTCGAGATCGGCGGCGGCCTGGGCGCGCTCCGCGACCTCACGCGGAACACGCTGACCCTCGTCTCGTGCGTCGAGAGCACCTGGGGAATCCTCGGCTCGACGGTGCTCCGGACGTTCCTCGATCGGTTCGAGGAGGTCAAGACGCTGAAGGCCCCGGGAGACGCCGACGTCGCCCGCGCGATCGTCGCCGACCGGCTCGGAGCGGCCTATAAAGCGACGAACTTCGCGCCCCCCTACCCCGTCTACCCGTTCCGCCCCGAGGCGTTCGACGCACTGGCGCTCGATAGCCCGCGTGAGATCCTCAAGAAGTGCGACGCCCACCGGCGGCGGTGCCTGGAGGATCAGCGGGTCGTCGAGCTGGCCTCGTTCGCGACCGTCGCGCCCAGGGCCGAGGCCCCGGCCGTCGCTCCCCGCTCGACCGGGACGGACCGGCTCGATCAGGAATTCGACGCCCTCCGCGCGGCGGCGAAGCCGAGCTGGATCTTGGAGGAGAAGTTCGACGACGAGCGGCTCGCCCCGCTGCTCCGAACCGGCCTGAAATGCCTGATCCACGAGGTCGACCTTCCCGCCGACGTCCACGCGATCGTCGATGTCGAGGCGACGGGCGCGGCGACGACGATCCCCCTGCACGCGCGATTGAGCCTGATCTTCCACAAGGAGAACGAACGCGAGGAGCATTACTGCGTCCGGGCCTTGCAGCAGACCAACGCCCGGGCGTACCAGAATCGGCTCAAAGGCGCGCTCACGCAATCAGGCGTCGATAGGAACCTCCCGTTCCGCCACCTGGCCGTGGTGCGGTCGACGGCGATTCCCGGCGGAACGTTGACGAGCAAGCTGACCGACGAGTTCACCCGGCTCGGCGGCCTCTTTCTCCACCCGACCGACGATGAACTCCGGACGCTCCACGCCCTCCACGAACTGAAGGCCAAGAACGACCCCGGATTCGAACTCTGGCTGAAGGCCCGCCGGCCCGCCTCGAACCTCGAACTCGTTCAGAAGATCGTGGCGAGCGACCTGTTCATCAACGACGCGAGGGAGATCGAGACGAAGCCCGAGACGATCGACGAACCTATCATCGAATCGATGATTGAACCGAAGTCCGGCGCGACCGAAGCCGGGCGGCTGCCGCTGGGGCGTCGTTTGATCGGCGGCAGGCCGGGCGAGTCGATCGGGATGCCGGTCGGTCTGCTGGAGAAGCACGCGCTGGTGCTCGCGGGGGCGGGGTCGGGCAAGACGGTGTTCCTCAAGCGGCTGATCGAGGAATCGGCGCTTTTGGGCGTGCCGTCGATCGTGATCGACGTGGCGAACGACATGGCGGCCCTCGACGAGCGCTGGGACGAGCCTCCTCCGGTCTGGACCGACGACGACCGCGACAGGGCCGAGCGCTATCATCGCAACGCCGACGTGGTCGTCTGGACGCCGGGCAAGGAGTCGGGCAATCCGCTCTCGTTCGAGCCCCTGCCCGATCTCGCGCCGCTGGTCGGCGACGACGAGGAGCTGGACACCGCGGCGTCGATGGTGGTGGAGACGCTGTCGCCGGTGCTGGCCTCCGGCCAGAGCCACACGGCGAATCAGAAGCGCGCCGTGCTCAAGGCGTCGCTGCGCTACCTCGCCCGGCACGGCGGCGGCCGGCTCGACGCGCTGATCGACTTGCTGAAGGAGCTGCCGCCCGAGGCCGGCCTGGACGTCGCCAACGAGCCGAAGCTCGCCGAGCAGATGGCCGACGCGTTACGGGCCGAGATGGAGATGAACCCGCTGCTCCGATCGCGTGGGACCGCGTTCGATCCGGCCGTGTTGTTCGGTTCGGAGCGCGCGTCGGACCCCGCGCGGATCTCGGTCGTCAGCTTCGTCGGCCTCCCCGGCCGCGAGGCGCAGCGGTACTTCTTGAACCAGCTCGCGATGACGCTGTTCTCGTGGGTCAAGAAGAACCCGCACCCCGGCGACCGCCCGTTGCGCGGGCTGCTGGTGATCGACGAGGCCCGGGACTTCGTCCCCTCGCAGCAGGCGACCGTCTGCCGCGACAGCCTGAACCGGCTGGTCGCCCAGGCGCGGAAGTACCACCTGGGCGTGGTGTTCGCCACCCAGAATCCCAAGGATATCGACAACCGAATCGTGGCGAATTGCTCGACGCATGTTTACGGCAAGGTGAATTCCCCCGCCGCGATCGAGACGGTCAAAGCCCTGATCCAATCCAAGGGAGGCTCCGCCGCCGACCTCTCAACGCTCCCCAGCGGCCAGTTCTACGTCCACAACGCCGACGCCGACATCGCCCGCCCGACGAAGATCGTCGCCCCGTTCTGCCTCTCACGCCATCCCCGAAACCCACTCGACGAACCGACCCTCCTCGCCAAAGCCGCCGCCTCCCGCGCCCGCCTCCGCGCCCGTCCGCGCGACGTCAAGATCCGAGTCGGCGAGCCGGTGTGAGGGGGCGGTTCCCACCTCGCATGGAGGCCTGCGCTTTCGGCGTAATCGGCGGGCGCGAATTTTATTTCGGCTCAAGATTCCGTCCGGCAACGTCGATTGAGGTTGGAAGTGCTCGGGTTGGATTGCGCCGAGGGGAATGATTGTAGGGGCGTGAGAACGCTCGGCGTGGTTCGGCCAGGGAGCTGTTTAGCCGGGAGGGCTAAAAATCTCATGTCGCACGATGATCTGGCGGCCGGTAAGGCCCGTGGCGTTGCACGGCGCAAGGTGAGCTTCGTCACGACGCTCGAAGACCTGGAGGGCCGCGTCCTCTTGTCGGCGGTCCGCCACGTGAGGCCGAACCACGCCGTGGTCCGGCAGGTGAGCCGGCCCAAGCCGAAGGTCCAGGTCAAGGCCCACGCGCAGGTTCAGATCCCGCGCCGGCTTCAGGCCATGAACGCCTTGCGGATGCGCAATCCGACGATCAACATCCAGCAGTCGGTCAACGTCAATCCGACGGTCAACGTCGCGCCGGCGACGGCGAACTCGACGTCGAACTCGACTTCCAACCCCACCAACACCACGTCGTACCATGACGCCCTGGCGACGGCCGGCGTCACACCCCCGACCACACCGGGGACGGCCGGAGCCGCGACCACCACGACGCCGCCGCCGACCACGACGCCGCCGGCGACCTCGACCACCACGACGCCGCCGACCACACCGCCGGCGAAGACTCCCGCGAATCCGTCAGGCCAGCAGGGTTCCGGCACGTGGACCTCAATCAACAACCCACCCGTCGTCACCCCGCCGTCGACGAGCACGCCGCCGACCACGACGACACCGCCGCCGACGACCACGCCGCCGACGACCACGCCGCCTGCCACGAGCACGCCGCCGACCACGACGACGCCGCCGCCGACGAATCCTCCGCCGGTCACGCCGCCCCCCGCGCCGACGTTCCCGGACGGCACGATCCTCCGCAACGAGCAGACGGGCGAGTTGGGATGGTACAGCGGCGCGGCCCGGCATCTGATCTCGCCGCCGGTCGCGGCCAAGATGGGGATCACGCAGGCGCAGACGACGTCGGTCACGGCGACCGTCTTCAAGGCCGTGCCCAAGGGGAACGACTATTTCCCTGACGGCATGTTCGTCCGCAACCAGCAGTCGGGCGAGATCAGCCAGTACTCGGGGGGCGTCTTCCACGTCGTCTCGCCGCCGATCGCCGCGAAACTCGGTCTCGACGTCAACGGCCTGGCGACCATCAGCGCGGCGCAGTACGCGGGGGTCGGCAAGGGGCCCGACTACTTCCCCGAGGGCATCCTGCTCCAGAACCAGCAGACCGGCGAGGTCGACATCTATCAAGGCGGCCAGCGGCACTGGATCTCGGTCGCCGTGGCCGCTCGGATCAGCCTGACGGTCGACGTGCTGACGCCGATCAGCCCGACGCAGTTCAACGCCATCCCGCAGGGCAAGGACTACTTCCCGGACAACGTCTATCTCCAGAATCAGGAGACCGGCGAGATTGCCCAGTACAGCGGCGGCAAGAACCACCTGGTCTCGGCCCCCGTCGCATCGAAGATCGGCCTGACCGCGCCGCAGTTGATCTCGGTGTCGTCCGCCCAGTACAACGCGATCGACAAGGGGCCCGACTATTTCGTCGAGGGGATGTTCCTCCAGAACAACCAGAGCGGCGAGATCGACCAGTACAGCGGCGGCCAGCGGCACTGGGTGTCGTCCCCCGTGGCGACCTCGATCAACCTGACCCAGGCCCAGATCACCACGATCGGCGCCGACCAGTTCAACAACATCCCCCGCGGCGGCGACTACACCCCGCCCCCGCCGTCAGCCACGGCCCCCGACCCGGCTGCGACCGCCTGACGGGCTTCGGCCTCCGGCTCATGAAACCACGAACGACCGCCCCCAGCCTGGGGCGGTCGTTTCGCGTTCGATTGCGGGAGGGCGGACCGGCCATTCGTCGCTCAACCGGAACTACGGCGAGCGGCACGGGCCTTGCAAGGTTGTTTCGAAAGTGGAAATCGCTCCATGCGACGCATTCGATTCGAATCAGCAAGGGAGAAGATCATGGCGGAAACATACAAAGAGCAGGCTGAGGACGTCGCCCAGAAGATCGCGAACAAAGCCACGGAGATCGGCCACAAGGTGAGCGAGAAGGCGGAAGAAGCCACCGACTGGGTGAAGGAGAAGGCCCATCAAGCCGGCCACAGGATCGAGGAGGCCGTCGGAGGCGCCTGTAGCACCGATCACGCGCGGCTGTCGGAGAGCACCGGTCCGGTCGGGTCGGTCGCCGATATCAAGGACCATATGAGCGTTTATGCGTCGTGCGGCAAGTTCATGGGCAAGGTCGACCATGTCATGGGGAACCTGATCAAGCTGACCAAGAACGACAGCCCCGACGGTCAGCACCATTTGATCCCGACGAGCTGGGTGGCGAAGGTCCACGACCATATCCACCTGAACAAGAATTCGCAGGAAGTCGAGAGCGAGTGGCGGCCCGCGTAGTCGCACCGTCGAGCAGCCGACGCATCCCGTGCGAGTGAGCCGGGGAGGCGCGCACCGCCCCTCCGGCCCTCGTCATTTCAGGAGGACGCCCCGATGCCGGACAGCCCAACGCCCGATTCGATTCCGGTCCCCGGAAAGCCGGAGATGCCCTCGCCGCCGCCGACCGACTTCCCGGAGATTCCCAAGCCGGATCGGCCCCAGTCGCCCTACCCCGCGCACCCCGAACCGGCCCCGACCCCCGCGCCGCCGACCGATCCGACGCCCAAGCCGCCCGGCTTGAAGGTCTGAATCGGCGAACGAGTCAGCGTCCGGAGGACTTCAGCTCGTTCGCCCGGGCGATCTTCTGCTCGTAGACGTTGGCCCAGGCGAGGAAGTCGTAGAACGACAGCAGGGTGCAGAAGACCAGGCCCGGCTTGGCGTCGAGGAATCCGAGTCGGAAGATGTAGGCATAGACGAATCGGATGAACGGCCGCATGGGGAGGCGGAGATAGAGCTTCTTGAGCCGGCGCTTGAGGGCCTTGCCGCGGCCGATGGTCGCGGGGACGGGCTCGTTCAGGAACCGCTCGTACATGGCGGCTTCCCAGACGGCGTAGCGGTTGTGCTTCTCGACCCAGGCGGCGATCGTCGGGTAGGCGTGGTGGTCGAGCTCGTGCGTCAGCCGGGCGACGCGGCCGTCCAGCTCGACGTGCTCGTGCGCCTCGTTGTCGCCGGACCGTCCCCCGGTGTGGTCGGGCATCCGCTCGTAACGCCCCAGGCGGTGGCGGAACAGCCGCAGGTTCCAGCACTCGGAATAGCCGCAGTGCTTGATCCGACGGCCCAGGAAGAAGTACTTCGAGTTGAGGTAATAGCCCTCGGCCTCGCCCGACTCGATCCGCGTGGCGATCTCCTCGGCCAGCTCGGGGACGACCACCTCGTCGGCGTCGACGATCAAGACCCACTCATTGCGGAACGGCAGGTTCTCGAGCGCCCAGTTCTTCTTCTTCGGGTAAACGCCGTTGAACTGGAACTGGACGACCTGCGCGCCCAGCTCGACCGCGACGTCGCAGGTGTCGTCGGTGCTCTGGCTGTCGACGACGATCACCTCGTCGGCCCAATCGAGCGCCGGCAGGCACCGCCGCAGGTTCTCGGCCTCATTCTTCACCGGCACGATCACGCTCACCGGGGCCCTGGCCGTGCGCGGTCGGGCGGCGCGGTCCTGATCGGTCGTTTCGTCAAGGCAAGGCGTGTTCATGGTTAGTCTCCGGTGCGTGATCAGCGAGTGCATGGTTCCGAATACAAGCCCGAAGCGCCAGCGAGTGAGTTGTTTTGCATTTGCTTGCTCAACACGCTGCGCAACGAGGGTCGAGGAGATGCACTCGCTTGCGCTTCGGGCTTGTATTTCGGTTCAAATAACGATTGCCCGCGTCTTCAACTTCAGGAAACCACGCAATCGGGCGACGGTCCGCCGCCGGAGAGCCAGCGGTAGACTGAGGCGAGGCGGTCGGCCTGCTGGTCCCAGGTGTAGTCGCTTTCGACGAGCCGGCGGCCGTTCGCGCCCAGCTTCGCTCGTTCGGCGGGCGAGCGTTCGAGTAGGTTGCGGAGGGCCTGAGTCACGGCGTCGGCCCGAGGCTCGACGACGAGCGCCGCGTCGGCCTGCGCGGCTTCGGAAAAGTGGCATGCGGTGGTGAACATGCAGGGGAGCGAGCAGGCGAGCGCTTCGAGGATCGCCATGCTGAAGCCTTCGCTGTAGCTGGGCAGGGTGAAGGCGTCGGCCGCGGCCCAGACCTGGCGCGCCCGCTCGCCGCCGACGTGCCCGACGTAGGTCATGCGGTCGGTCAGGCCGGCGTCCGCCACCCGGTCGGCGAAGGCCGGCCACTCGCCGTCGTCCTTGCCGGCGATCAGGACGTGCAGCTCCGGGAACGCCGGGCAGAGCGTCCTCATCGCCTCGGCCAGCAGGTTGATCCCCTTCTTGGCGTGCAGCCGGCCGAAGAACAGAAGCACGAACTTGCCCTTCAGCTCGGGATGTTCGGCCTCGATCACCGACCTCGGCGGCAGGTCGTCGAACGCGGCGAGGTCGACGCCGTTGGGCACGAAGCAGACGGGCGCCCAGGGCGCAAGGCCGCGCAGGTGGCCGATCTCGGGCCGCGACAGCGCGTGCAGGCACGACGCCCGCCGCAGGTTGCGCGATTCGACGAGGGTCAGGTAGAGCTTCTTCTTCCAGGCTTTGTGTCGCAAGGCCCACGGGTCGGTCATGCCGTGCGTGGCCATGACGTAAGGCACGCGCGCCTCGCGGGCGAACCGGCCGCCCCGGCGAGTGTGGGTCTGCCAGAGCCCGTGCATGTGGACGACCTCGGCCGAGCCGACGGCCTCGGCGACGTTGGTCTCGGGGCCGGCGATCGCGACCCCTCCGGCGATGGTCGCCGCGTCGAGCCGCGAGGGGGTCGACGTGACGATCCGCACGTCCCCTCCTGCCCTCTGGAGGGCGCCGGTCATGCCCAGGATGCTCGGAACCATGCCGCCGTCGCGGACCGGGTCGAGGCCGTTGCACAGGTGCAGCCAGCCCGAGCGGGCGGTCTGGGTCGGCCGGGTGTTCGCCGTCGCCGTCACAGTCGTCGCGGTCATCAGTTCAGCTTCCTTTCCGCAAGAGCGAGGCGCGGCGGCGGGGCGATCGGCGGGCGATCTCCCAGGCTTCGACGGCTCCCTGGGCGAACCGCTCCGGCCCCCAGGCCGAGACGACCTCGCGGGCGCTTCGGCCGATGGCGAGCCGTTCGGCTTCCGGCCGCTCGGCCAGCCAGCTCAGCTTGGCAGCCATCCGGCTCGCGTCGAACGGGTCGAACCGCGCGCCGGTGATTCCTTCGGGATCGGGGACGAGCGTCCGGGCGCAGCCGGCTCGCGACGAGAGCAACAGCGGCAAGCCGGCGGCGGCGGCCTCGTTGGCCACCAGGCCCCACGGCTCGGACACGCTCGCCAGCACGAACCCGCCGGCGAACGCGTACCACCGCGACAGCGCGTCGGCCTGGAGGAACCCCGGCCGGTGGATCGCCGAGCCGCAGCCCGACCGCTCGACGGCCTTCTCGACCTCGTCGGCCTGGGGACCGCCGCCGCAGACGACGAGGTCCCACGCCTTGCCCGGTTCGGCCTGGCCCCGGTAGAGGGCGAACGCCTCGATCAGACGGATCAGATTCTTCTCGGGCGCGAACCGGCAGACCGTCAAGAAATAGGGCGCGGCGGGCAGGCCGGCGCGGGCCTCGGGCTGATTCCGCCACTGGTCGGCGCGGGCCTCGTAGAAGGCGTTGTCGACGGCGTTGTACCCGAACGCGACGCGGTCGGCCGGCATCCCCAGGTCGACGAGGTAGTCGCGGTGGTACGGGCCGCCGACGAGGGCGGCGTCGAACAGGTTCATCCGTCGACTCTTGATCATTTCCTTGTACCAGACGCGGGGGCGGTCGACGGACTGGCTCTCGGACATGAGGATCGACGACCGGCTGTTGCGGCGGGTCCATCGGGCCATGGCCATCGACTCGGGCCGGGCGTAGCCGACCACGCCCAACGCGTCGGGCCGGTCGCGGTCGAGCGCCTCGGTCATCGCCTCGGCGCAGGCGCCGGCGGGGATCTCTTCGAGGGTCCGGTTGGGGAAGAGGACGACGCGGTCGAAGGCCTCGGCCTCGGTCCGCCGCTCCCACGGGTAAGTCCGCTCGTCGCCCGCCGTCTCGTAGGCGATGAGCCGGTCGCCGCGCCCGGCCAGGAGGGCGGCGAGCGCGCGCAGGCGGGCCAGATGGTACGGCCCGAAGTTGGTGAAGCAAACGGCGAAGAGCATAGGGTGTTTCTCCGGTCGAACTCGATTAGTTCGGGACGCCCAGGGCGGGGACGGCGATCGGGGCCGGTTCCCGCGCGGGCGCCGAATTCAGCCGCTTCAGGACGCCAGCTCGCCAGGCGAGGAGAGGCCGCTCGGCCAGGCGGCCCAGGGGCAGGCAGCAGCCGACGCCGATCACGGTCCCCGCCGGATAGAGCAGCCACAACGGCGCCGCCGCGTCGGTCCACTCGACCGCCGCGCCGAAGGCCAGAAGGACCGGCCCGTGGAACAGATAGACGGGGTAGCTGACCAGGGCGAGGAACGCCGTGTACGGCCGTGGCGCGCGCGACGCGGGGCGGCCGGCGGCCTGGTCCTGGATCATGAAATGAATGAGCATCAATGTAAACGCAACGCCTGCCGCCAGGTAGATGTTCCGCTGTGGAATGCGCCCGTCGCACCGCATGGCCATGCTCGCCGCGACCGCCAGCGGCCAGAGCCGGGCGACGGTCGGGAGGCCGGGGACGGTCGGCAGGCGGTCGGCGTGGACGGCCGTCAGGGCGCCGAGGAACCAGACCGAGCCGAGCCCGAACAGTATCGCCGATCTGGGGACGACGGGATGGTGGAGGCCCGCCCGGTCGAGCGCCTGGAACGCCAGGCCGATGCCGACCGTGAGCGCCAGGCCGATGGTCGCCGGGCGGCTGCCAGCCGGGCCGAAGGCGGCCGCGACGAGCCCGAAGACCAGGTAGTACACGACTTCATTGGTGATGCTCCACGACGCCGAAAACGCGCCCAGCGTTTGTGTGAAGCCCTGGGTCAGGAACAGTTGATGGAGGAAGGTCCCCGAGTCGAGGCCGAACCTCCAGTAGTTCGGCCGATGCGGCGCGATGGCGATCTCGACCGCCACGGCGAACGCCAGCGCCAGGTAGTACAGCGGCAGGACCCGCGTGAGCCGGGCGACGAGATACGCCTTGAGCGGGAACCGGCCGTCCCGGGCCGCGAGCCGTTGGACCGACCCCTGGATGCAGTAGCCGCTCAGCACGAAGAAGCCCATCACGTAGTGCTGCCCCGCGCCCGCGACCGAGCCGACGACGTTGCGGATCGGAGCCGGCAGCCCGTCGCCCCAATGGGGGTCGAAGACCTCGGCCATCAGCCACGCGTGCGACGCGACGACGAGGAATGCGAGGACGCCCCGGCACACGTCGATCTTTTCGGTCAGGCTGTACGGGGCGTTCGACGCGGTCGCACGGCCCGCGGCGGATCGGTCGAGGAGGATTCGTGAGTTCATGGCGGGCTCCTTCCCGGGCGTCGTGGACGGCTTCCATTCCGTCGTGGTTACTGTTGGATTCCGAGGATCGGCGAGGGCGAACCGGCCGCGAGGGGGGCGGGCGGTTCGGACTTCAGACGCTTCAAGAAGCCGGCGCGCCAGGCCATCAGCGGGCGCTCGGCGACGTAGCCGAGGATCAAGCCTGAGCCGATCCCGGCGGCGCTCAGCACCACCCACGTCACCCGCCAATCGTCGCCGACCAGATTCAGGCGGATCATCATCGAGCCGAGCCACATCACGAACGGGCCGTGGAACAGGTACGTCGGATAGCTCGCCATGCCGATCGCGCGGATCAGCGTCCCCAGGGCGCCCCGGTCGGGCGCGACGGCCCCCGGCCGGTCGACGACCGCGAACCGCATCAACATCAGCGTAAACGCCGCGCCCAGGATCAAGTAGAGGATCTGGATGTGGATCGTATGGAAATACCAGAGCACCATGGCCAGCACGAGGACCATCGGCCAGAGGCTCGACGCGATGCGGGCGATCTTGCTGTCCCGGAGCCGGTCGCGGTTCTCGGCGACCATCGCCCCTTGGAACCAGACGACCCCCAGCCCGAACAGGAGCCCGGGGACGCGGATGTAGGCGTTGGAGCGGAAGTGGAGGAAATAGGCCCACTCCAGGCTCAGCGCCGCCGTCAGGCAGATAAGCATCCCCAGGGTCGTGGGCCGGACGCCCCGCTTGAGCGCGACGACCACGACGACGCCGTAGAACAGGTAGTAGAACATCTCATTGGTGATGCTCCACGACGGCGCGAACGAGCCGTACGTCTGCGACAGGTTCTGGACCACGATGAGCTGGGCCGTCAGCGTGTTGAGGTCGAGCCCGTTGGGCCAGCAGCCCGGCCGCGCCGGCGCCATCAGGAACTCGAAGACCACTGCCGACGCCAGCGCGACGTAATACAGCGGCAGGATGCGGGTCAGTCGAGCGGCGAGATAGGTCTTGAGCGGGAACCGGCCGTCGCGGACCTGACGCTCGACAGAGAGCTGGATGCAGTAGCCGCTGATGACGAAGAAGCCGATCACCCAGTAGGCGCCCGCGGCGACGACGTAAAGCCAGAGGTCGTGGACCCAGATCGGCATCACCGTCGGCGCGTGGGGATGGATGGTCCAGGCGATGTCGACGCCGTGGGCGATCACCACCAGGAAGGCGAAGAGGCCGCGACAGACGTCGATCTTCTCGTGCGAGGTCAGGGGCGTCGCGCTTTTGCTCATGTCCGTGAGGCTCCTTCCGGGATCAAGGCCGGGGCGGTCCCCGGTTCGGTTGCATCGAGGCCCGGCCGACGTTCCGTCGATCGGCCGGCGGGTCGTGTGGGGGCTCATCCGGCTGCCGCGGTTGTTGCGGCCGACGGGCTCCAGGCGACGTCCGGCCCTTTGTTGACGAACCAGAGGATGACGATGGCCGGCAACGACGCGAAGCTCCAGTTGAAGTAGAACCAAGTCATCGGATCGTCGCCGACGATCATGAACCAGGCGTTGAAGAACGTGATCGACCAGAAGAATTGGACCCAGGGCGAGTCGGCGTGGAGCCGGAAATACTCGTACGACGACCGCAGCAAGAGTGCGAGGACCGCCAGCACGAGCACCGTCGCGGGGGCCCCTCCGTTAAGCTGCGTCGCCCCCAGGATGCCGATCGCCGGACTGGTGAAATCCTCATCGCGCTCGAGTTCCGAGCCGGCGATCCAGGCGTCGACCCACTGCTTGCGGCCGTACAGCGGCTTGGTGGGCCAAAGTATCCGGGGGATGAACGTGGAGAACATCCGGAGGTAGTTGGCGCCGCCGTCGTAGTCGGACTTCATCGGCACGGTGTCGAGCATCAAGAGGTAGCCGCCGTACTCCTTGGTCTCGTACGAAATGATTTCGTAAGACGTCTGCTCGGCGGTGTCAGTGATGTCCAGGCTGTCGAGGATCTTCGAGACGTCGAAATCGCCCATGAACTCGATGAAGCCGATGAACGACCGGTCGTGCGTGACGTCGATGCGCCAGCCGATCGCCACCGCGACGACGAGCGCGCCCACGAACGCCGTGGCGGTCAGCACCCCCCAGGAGGGCCGCTTCATGTGGGTCGAATAGTACGCGCAGACCGTCGCCAGCACGCCGATCAGGGCGGGCGACCGCTTGCCGTTGAACATCCAGATCGCCATGTAGGAGAACGCGAAGAACAGGCCGGCGGCCAGGTAGATCGGCTGCGGCGCCGAGATCCGCCGGCCGGTGACGATCAACATCACCGCGCCGACCATCAGGACGTAGGGGAACGACCGCAGCAAGGCGTCCTCGGGCGAGCCCAGCTCCCCCGAGGCGCTCCCCCCGCCGAGAATCCCCGTGCAATAAAGCCCCCAGACGATCAGCACGGGGCTGAGCAGCCCCACCGCCAGGTTCGACCACTTCCGCGGCGGAGTCGGCAGCCGTCGTGCGACGAGTCGGCCCCCCCCCAGGTGGTAGACCGCGAGGAACCAGGCGAGCGCCCAGAGTGCCCGCTGGTTGGCCGTCGTCACCAGGTCGACCCCGCGCACCGAGATCGCCCACTCGCGGTACGAGTACGCCTGAAGCACGTAAACCTGGATGTAGCCGACCAGGAACAGCCAGACCGGCGCGAACGGGTCGAACCGCCGCGAGACGACGCTTGCCAGGAAGTAGGCCGCGATCAGCGCGGCCGTCGCGTGCACGTACTGTCGGTCGTCCATGACGTCGCTCGATCCTTGTACCAACCGTGGTGCAAAGTCTCGTCTGGTGAGGCGGGCGCCGCCCGCCGTCCGGGGCTGCAAGATCAACGTATGCGAGTGTTGGGTTTCGCGGCGGCCTCCGCTCGCCGATGCGAGGGGGCCCGGCGGTCGGCTTCGGTTCGGATCAGGCTTTGGCTCCGGCTCAAGTCGGAGACGGCGTCGGCCACGGCGACGTGGTACCGCGGCCAGTCGAAGTCGAGCGCCCGGCTCCGCGCGGCGGCCGACATCCGGGCTCGGAGCCGAGGGTCGTCGCCCAGCCGTTCCATCTCGGCCGCCAGGGCCGCGACGTTCCGCGCCGGCACGTGGAAGCCTTCGGCGCCGTGGCGCACCACCGAACCGGCCGCGGCCGTCACGATGCTGGGGAGCCCGCAGGCGAGCGCCTCGTAGGTGACGACCGCCGAGCCCTCGAACAGCGACGGGAAGACGAAGACGTCGGCCGCCGCCATGTGCGCCGGGACTTCGGGATGGCCCACCCGGCCCAGGAGTTCGACCCCGTCGAGCAGGCCCGCCATCGGCCCGAGGTTCTTGGGCGCGGCGCCGAGGAGCTGGAGCTTCCAGCCCGGCCGGCGGACCTGCGCCCAGGCTTCGAGCAGGTACTTGATCCCCTTGCGCTGGCTGATCCCGCCGGCGAACAGGAACGTACACGACGCCTCGTGCCGCTTGCCCGACAGCGGCCGGAACCGCCGGCAGTCGGCCGCGTAGGGGATCACCCGGACTCGCTCGCGCGGCAGGCCGTGCGACGCCAGCTCGTCGGCGATGTGATCCGAGGGGACCAGCACGAGATCGGCCAGCGCCAGATCGCGGAGCCGGCGCTCGTGCAGCCACGACAGCTCCACCTGGTCGAGCGCGCCGTCGCCCAGGTACATCGGGAAGAAGTCGGGCGCGAGGGCCGCCTCGGTTTCAAGAACCTCGGCCTCCTCGCGAACGTCGCCGTGGACCATGCTGAGGACCGTGCCGATCCCCAGGCGGCGGCAGAGCGGCAGCGAGACCCCCGCGCCGACGTCGCTGAACACGAGCAAGGTCTCGGGCGGGTCGGCGGCCAGTCGGCGCGCCAGATGGCGGTCGAACCAGTGCGTCCGCGCCTTCGCCACCGCGCGCTTGAGCCGGGGCCGCTTGCCGGCGAGCCGCGATTCGAGCTTCAAGGCGACGTCGACGCTCGGCACCGACGACACGCGGGCGGCGGGGATCTCGACGTCGTGGCGGCGGACCAGCACTCGCTGCCACCGAGCGAACGCGCGCGGGCTGATGCGGCGGGCGAGGCTCGACGCCAGGCTCTCCGGGTCGTGATAGTACGAGGTCACGAACCGCTTGAGCATCCCCGCGCGGCCCAGTCCGATGGCCGCCTGATAAGCGGGCGGGCGGGCGTCCGGGCAGGCCACGACCACCGATTCCCGGCTCGTTCGCGCTTGCATGTCCATTGCAGCATCGCCCTTCCCTGGTGAATTCTCATTGAGGTCTCATCGAAGTAAACCAGAAGTCGCCCCCGACGGCAAGCCTGGTCGGGGATTCCGTCGCGTTCCCACCGGCCGCGAACTCATCGACGTTCCGAGTTCTTGCGGCGCTACAGTCCGTGTACTACTCTTTTCGGGGCGAGAAATCGGTTGGAGGCATGGGAGCGTCGATCATGGCGTCGTGCGACTGCTGCGGTACACGAATCCTTTTCGGAGGCGTGAAGCTGGACGACCTCCGCTTTTGCAACGCGAAATGCGCGGAGCAAGGCTACTGGATCCAGAGGGGGGATGCGATCCCGGAGGGCGAGGTCCAGGAGCGGCTCCGCAGCCTTCATCAGGGCCAGTGTCCCAGGTGCGCCGGGCCCGGTCCGGTCGACGTCCACACCTCGCACCGCGTCTATTCGGCGCTGGCGTTCACGGCGTGGAGCAGCCACCCCGAGATCTGCTGCCGGTCGTGCGGGCGGTGGAAGCAGTTGAAGCACGGCGCGTTCTCGCTGGCCCTCGGCTGGTGGGGGTTCCCGTTCGGCTTCCTCCTCACTCCGGTCCAGTTGACGCGGAACTTCACCGGCCTCGTGGGATTGAGCGGCCCCAAAGACGACGCCCCCTCACCCACCTTCCGTCGAGCGGTCCAGGTCGCGATGGCCAAGCAGCGAGCCGGCGGCTGAACCTGCGTCGCGCTCCGAGGAACGGCGTCGGCGGCCTATCGTGCGGACTGAGCCAGCAGCAGCGCCCCGATCGCCAACAGGCCGATGTGGACGTAAATCAGGAAACGCCGCCCGCTCATGCGGTGGTTGGCCATTCGGCCCAGGACGATCGCCCCGGCGACCACGGGCAGCGACAGGAGGTAGTAGCGGGTCACGGCCGGGACCCACAGGCCCGCCAGCCAGTAGCCGATCATGCCCACCAGGCTGGCCGGCAGGAAGTAGCCTTGCAAGGTCGCCCGGAAGTGCTGGGGAGACCAACCGCGTAGCGCTCCATAGACGACCAGCGGCGGCCCGTTCATGCCGTACGCGCCGCCCAGAATCCCCGCGCCGAAGCCGAACAGCCACGCCAGCCGGTCGTCCCTGAGTTCGAACGGCCGGCGTCGGGCCAGGCAGTACGTCGAGAAGGCGATGATGACGACCGCGAGGATCGCCTTGACGACCGATTCCGCGACCGCGATCAGCAGCCAGAGGCCCAGGGGAATGCCGAACATCGTCGAGACGACCAGCCACCATGCGCTGCGCACGTGGACGTGACGCCAGTCCTGCGCGACGATCACCCCCGCGACCGTGATCGAGACCAGCACCGCCACCGGCGCCGCCACTTCCACGGGCATCAAGAGCGCGAGCAACGGCACCGCCACGAGGGCCTCGCCGAAGCCGAACGCCGATCGGATGAACGTCGCCAGGAACAGAACCGCCAGGGTGAGCGCGGTCGTCCCGTCCCCGATCACGTCAGCTTCCCGGGAAGGTGCGGGCGTGCTTCTCGCGGCGGGCGAGTTCGAGGTCGTTGTCGACCATCATCTTGATGAGGCCGTGGAAGTCGACCTCGGGCTTCCAGCCGAGGACCTCGCGGGCCTTGGTGGCGTCGCCCAGGAGGACGTCTACCTCGGAGGGCCTCATGTAACGCTCGTCGAAGTCGACGTAATCGCGGTAGTCGAGGTCGACGAGGCCGAAGGCTTTATCGAGTAGATCGTGGATCGAGTAGGTCTCGCCGGTCGCCACCACGTAGTCGTCGGGCTTGTCTTGCTGGAGCATCAGCCACATGGCGCGGACGTAGTCGCCGGCGAAGCCCCAGTCGCGCTTCGATTCCAGGTTGCCCATCACCAGGCGCTTCTGGAGCCCCTCTTTGATCCGGGTCGCGCCCAGGGTCACCTTGCGGGTGACGAACGACTCGCCGCGGCGGGGGCTCTCGTGGTTGAACAGGATGCCCGAGCAGGCGAACAGGTTGTACGCCTCGCGGTAGTTGATCGTCTGCCAGTGGGCGTAGAGCTTGGCGCAGGCGTACGGGCTGCGAGGGTGGAACGGCGTGTTCGGCCCTTGCGGCGCGGGGGCGGAACCGTACATCTCGGAGCTGGACGCCTGGTAGAACCGCACGGGGTGGTTGCGGTTGAGGTGGCGGACCGCTTCAAGCAGGCGGAGCGTCCCCAGGCCGACGACGTCGGCCGTGTAGAGCGGCTGGTCGAACGACACCCGGACGTGGCTCTGCGCGCCGAGGTTGTAGACTTCGTCGGGCCGGATCAGTTCCATGATCGCCGCCAGGCTCGATGCGTCGGCGAGGTCGGCGTAGTGGAGGAACAGGCGGTCGCGGCCCGGCGCGTCGGGGCCGAACAGGTGGTCGATCCGCTGGCGGTTCAGGCTGCTCGACCGCCGCACCAGGCCGTGGACCTCGTAGTTCGGCTTGCCCAGCAGGAATTCGGCCAGGTACGAGCCGTCTTGACCGGTGATCCCGGTGATCAGTGCACGCTTCATCTCGCGGTCGCCTCCGAGCGTCGGTCGCCTGCGCCGAGCCATCCTGGTGTTCGTATGTGGAGTTGATCTTATGATTCGATCAGGGGACGTAGTATTCCGCGCGGTCGGTCGGCAGGATCGGCTCGAGCGCGACGAGCAGCTCGCGGGAGAACGCGCCGAGGGCCAAGGCGTCGGGGTCGGACTCGCCGGGGTAGAAGACTTCGACGGTCATCGACGACCCGCGCGTGGTCCGTCCGTGACTGCTGCGGCTGGTGATGGGGAGGCGGCGGACCATGTTCTCCAGCCTTCCCTCGCCGAAAATGTAATACCAGAATCCGACGTGTTTCACCAGATCGCCTTGCGCATAGCCCAGCCGCGTGCACGTCAGCTCCTTGCCGCCGCCGGTCGGCAGCGACAGCTCGCGGGTCTGCGACTCGATCTTCTCCCAGCCGCCCGAGGGGAGGCAGATCTCGGGCGTGTGGCGGAGGTTGGTGCCCTCGGTCGAGTAGTTGATCCAGAGCCAGAACTTGACGCCGGGATGTGCTCGGCTCTCGTACACTCGGTTGACGTATTCGGTGGTCTGGGCGCGTTTGACGATCTCGGGGTCCATCGTCTCGTCGCGCCCGATCCAGCCGTTCAGCTCCATCGGGATCGTGGCGAGCGACTGCCGCAGCAGCGGCCGCTCGGTGCCGTTCATATGTTCGAGTCCCGCCTGCGCGGCGAGCCCGAAGGTCAAGAACCCGGCGCACAGGACGCAACGCTTGATCGGCGTCATGGTAGCTCCTCGGGAGTGCTCAGGGAGAGTTTGCCGGTGATCCGCCCGCCCGCCCAGCCGTCGGCGCCCTGAAGGATCGACCGCCCGCCCCGGGACGATCCGGCGTCGGCGTCGGCGTCAGGATCGGCTTCCGCTTCCGCGCCGGTCTCGGGGGGCGTCACGCAGAAGAGGTCCATCAGCATGCAGACCGAGTTGAGCAGGAACAGGCCGAAGCCCATGAGCAAGACGCCCTCCAACGTGTGGTAGGCGCCCGACGCATACGCCGGATTGACGAAGTGCATGATGTAGCCGGTCACGACCACGCGGGCGATGTTCGCGAACAGGGCGATCGGCAGCGCCGCGGCGACCAGGATCACGCGGTACCACACGGGACGCATGCACAGATAAGCCACCGCCGCCGACAGGGCGAGAAAGCCGGTGAGCTGCCGCATCCCGCTGCACGCCTCGGCCACGAACATCTGGACGCCCCCGGGGAGGGTCATCCGGTTCCCCTCGCAGAGCACCGGCACGCCCGTCGCGTTCATGAACGCCGAAGCCACCCGGCTCGCCAGAAGCTGGAGCGGCGACGCGATCCGCGCGTACAGCGCGACCGGCAGCGGCACCATGAAGATCAGGAAGAAGAACACGAACCAGTACCGCTTGAGGGCCGCGGAACCGGCCAGCAGCGTGAACGCGCCGGCGAGCGCGACCAGCAGCGCGAGGTCGCCGAGGAACGGGATCGGCAGTGGGATGGTGACCAGATGCACGAGCAGGGCCAGGGTCAGCAGCAGGCTGCCGAGGGCGACGCCCGATCGCGCCGCGACGGGCCCGCGCTTGAAGATCTGGGCCGCGAAGTACAGGCTGATGAACGGCACGAGGAAGCCGTGGCTGTAGTTGTCGTCGGTCGTCCAGGCGTAATAAAAGTGCCACAGGCTCTCGCGAAAGAGCAGGCCGAAGAGCGCCAGGCAGACCGCGCCGCCGATCAGCAGCGGGCGATTGGCCGGGTCGGTCAGGCTCGCCGTGACGAGGTCGCTGATTTTCGCGTCCGAGCGATCCGCGTGAGGCGGGGCCGCGGAGTGAGAGCCCAACACGTCGTGATTCACCGCCATGGCTGTCGTCCCTTCGGCAGGGTTGTGGGAGAGTTCACGCCCGGTTGTTCCTTAATTCGCCTTGGGGCCACTCGAACGCAGCGGTCCGCGCGGCCGGTCCGCCCGCTGGACCTTCAGGGCTCGGCGGCTGACGTCGTCGCTGTCGACCGCGGCGAGCACGGCGTCGAGCGCGTCGCGGCGCTGTTTCTCGTCGTTGAGATGGGTCGCCACGTCGGCCAGGTTGAACCACCACGACCGTTTGACCTTGGCGTCGGCCATCAGGCCGATGGCCGCCTTGTACTGCTGCTGCGCGTCTTTCCAGGCCGCCCGCATCGTCAGCGCCTCGGCGGCCACCGCGTGGTCGACGGCCCGGGCCGACGCGGTCCGATCGCCGTCGCCGTCGCCATCCCCTTCGAGCCGGAGGGCCTCGACGAGATTCGACAGCGCGAGGTCGGCTTCGGAGCGGCCCTGCTCTTTCAATCCCTTCGCCGCGACGAGCGCCGCGACGGTCCCCTTGGGGATCGCCGTCGACCATTCGCGGTAGGTCCACGACGGGTCGGCTATCAGCTCGCCGACGATCACGCCGACCAGCTCCTCGCCGGGCAAGAGGTAGCGCGGCGTGTTGGGATCGGTGCTGAAGACCAGCGGCTCGTCGTGTTCGGAGCCCGCTCGCTCGGCGATCTCGATCGCCCGGCGATAGGCCCGGATCGCGGCTTCGTTCTTGCCCGCCTTGTGGAGCCGTTGCGCGCTCCAGGCCAGGCTGACGGCGTCGCGGCTGAAGCCCAGGTTCTCAGACTTGCCTTCAGCCTGGTCCATCCGCGCTTTCGTGAGCCGGGCGACGGGGTTCAACGGCGCCATCGCCGCGGCGTCGGCGATCAGGTCGGCGGGGGTCTCGGTCCAGCCCTGATCGGTCTTGGTGGCGCTCAGGTAAATGCCCCACTGCGCGAGGTGGAGCGACGTGGTCCGCCACCACGAGGTCGGCGGAGGAACCACGCCCGTGGGGAGCGGCCGGTCCTTGATCGTCCCCTGCCGCAGCGCGACGGCCGTTTGATCGGCGATCGCGGCGTTCTTGGAATCGACGGCCCACCACCACGAGCACAGCGTGAACACCGCGCCGATCGTCAGCGTCAAGAACATCGTCGGCGGCCAGGTCAGCCACGACGGCAGCGTCCACTGTGCCGGCGCCACGGCCGTCGTCGGCGCGGGCGCCGCCTTCGGCCTCGGGCGGGGCGTGGTCGAGGCGATCGTGGTCGGCGCTCGACGGGTCCATTGGCTCGCCGTCAACACGTCTTGAACCGAGGGGAGCGTCGGCTCGGCGGGCCGGTCGTCGCGCGATCGAGACGACCGCGTGGGGTCGAACCGCTCGCGATAATCGTCGTCGTCCCGATGCGCCCGGTCGATCCGCAAGGCCGAGCCCCTCGCCGCCTCGCTCGGCCCGTCGGTCGCGGTTGTGGCCGCGGTCGGCGCCGACTGGCGTTCTTGCGGTTGCTGGCGTTGCTCGCGTTCCTGGCGTTCCTGGCGTTCCTGGCGTTCGGCCTCGTCCTTGGCCCAGTTCCGGACCCGGTCGGTCTCGTCGCGAGGAGGGCTCGTGTCGGCCATGAACCGCGACGAGCCGTCGTCCGCCTCGCGGTCGTGTGCGACGACCGGCGAGAACGTCCACTCAGTCGGGGCCGGATCGCCCAGGATCGGCGACGCCTCGTACAGCGACGGGTCGTCGTCGCACGGGGCGATTTCGTACATCGAGGCCGCGTCGTCGCACAGGACGATCTCGACCTCTTTCACTTGCTCTTCGTCTTCGTCCTCGTCGTCGAACGGCGCGATCTCGACCGCGTCGTCGATCTCTTCGTCGTCGAACGAGGCGGCTTCGACGTCCGCGGCGACGGTCGCCGCCTCGGCCGGGGCTTCGGCCGCCCAGGCGACCGGATCGCTCATCGAGTCGAAGAACGACGGCGCGGCCTCGGCTTCGCTTTCCACTTCAGCCGGGGCTTCGATGAGGACTTCGGCCCGATCTTCGATCTCGTTCGCGACCGGGGCTTCCGGGATCTCGACGTTCGCGATCGGCTCGTCGTGGTCGATCGCGGGCGATTCGGGGACGGCCCGGGACTCGGGGGGCGCGACGGGGGTCGTCCGGAGGAACGCGGCGGCGGGCGTCGGCGAGGGGACGGGCCGGGGCGTGAAGCCGGTGGGCTCGAACCGCGACGCCGGCCCCGAGGCCGGCGGGTAGCTGGGGGCGGCCGCCGGCGCGGGGCGCGGCTGGGCGTAGCTCTCAACCCTGGGGGGGACGGCCGAGGTCGGCGCGCCGGCGGTCTTGCCGGCCTTGAGCCGATCGCCGGCGGCCTTCCAGCGCGCTTCCCACGGGTTGCTCGCGGCCGGCTCGGCCACCGGGTGCTCGGGACGCGGCCGGGGCGTGAAATCCTCGGTCCGCTTGCGAGGCTGGGGTTCGGGCCGATGGACCTTGCGGGTCGGGGACTTGGCCTCGACGCTCGGCGCGGCGCGGGGGGGCCGCCAGTCGGGCTCGGCGAACTTGTTGCGCTTGAGGGCCAGGCAGTACGGCCCGACGCGGAACGGCGTGTCGTACGGCAGCGGCCGGGCCGCGTCGATCAGTTGACCGTCGACGACCGCCGCGCCGGCGGCGACCGGCGTCAGATACCAGGTCCGACCGCGACGATGCAGCCGGCAGGCCTCGTCGGCGAGTCCGGGGTCGGTCAGCCGGACCTCGCAGAACGCCGCGCGGCCGATCCGGACCGAAATCCACGGAATCTCCACGATTCGGATCGGCCCGGACTCTCGGTCCTGAATATGGAGACAGGTGGATTCGGCCATCGTGGAATCGACTCCTCCTTGAGCGACACCCCGGACGTTGCAAAGATGCGATCAGCCGCGCTCGACGAACAAATCCGTGCCGCCAGCCAGCCAGCGATTCCAGGTCCCACCCAGTGCGCTGGCGGATACGGCCACGGCGGTCAGCTCGACCGTCCAGTGGATGACGGCTAATAGACTAAAGCCCGCGACCGCGCCGATCAACCCAAAGGCGAGAAATCGGTCCATTGATCCAAGCCGCATCACCCCTCCCGGCAGTCGGGCCAGGCACCACAAGCCCGCGAGGGCGAGAAGTCCCAGGCCCACCGCGCCGGCCTCGACGCCCCACTGGAGCAGGCTGCTCATCGCGGTGGTCGAGGCGAGGTCGTGCCCCTTGAAGTACGGGTGGGCGGCGCCGAAGCCGCCCAGGCCGACGCCGACGATCGGGAACGCCTTGAAGATCCGCGCGGCCTCGGTCCAGACCTCGCGGCTGGTCCGCAAGTCGGGGGCCTGAAGCGGGGCCGAGGTCCCCAGCAGGTCCGCCCAGTAGACTTCGAGGCCGACGCCCGTCCCCAGCGCGAGCAGCGACAGCATGGTCAGGCCGAAGGCCAGCCGGCGGGCGCCCGGAACGATCGTCGCCGGCAGCCCGACCATCGTCAGCCCGAAGGCGAACGGCAGGCAGAACCACGGGCCCGAAGCCAGCCCGACCAGCCCGCAACTCAGCACCAGCAGGACCGACAGCAAGACCACGAGCGCTCCCTGGCTGGAATGACCGAGCCGATCGGCCCAGCTCTCGCGACTGCCGCGCGGCGCGCCCAGATGCACGACGATCGCCAGGGCCAAGGGGAGAGCCAAGGCGCCCATCGCGAGGAAGCCGCCGACGCCGCCGGGAAGCGTCCCGAAGACGAACGGATGGGAGACCGCGAGGTGCGCTCCGGCGGCCGGCGCGATCGCCTTGCCGGAGATCGGATCGGGAAGGTTCCGCAAGGCGGTGGTCGCCGGGGCGTCGATCAGGTCGTTGTCGTTCGGCGCCCACCACGGGGCGCCCGCGCCGGGAGTGCAGAAGCCGTACAGCCCTTCGGTTCGGGTGCTGACCTGCACCAGCGCCAGGGCCGAGTTGAGCATGAACCCCGCGATCACCGCGCCCCAGACCAGGTAGAGCTTCCCCAGCCGGTCGGTGAAGTGCGACGTGCACCAGAAGACCCCCAGGCAGGCCGTGGCCAGCACCAGCCAGTGCAAGGTCGCCGAGCGGTCGAGGCTGGCCGGCGACCGGATCGGCAGGGCCTCGGCCGGCGCGGCCTCGGCGTCGTCGGCGTGGACCAGGTCGGGCAAGGCGCCCTGGGCGTACGCGGCGCGGGCCGTCGGCGACAGCCGCTCGGCCAGCCGGCCGGGCAGCGGCGCCAGTTGCACCACGGCGAGGGCCAGCGCCGCGAGGCCGAGCAGGCCCAGCGGCGTCTTGAGGATCGGCGTCCGGCCCACGAGCAGGTCTTGCAACAGCTTCAGCAGCACCAGGACCGTGACCCCGGCCACGAGCCAGGGGCGGAACCACCAGGCGGTTCCGCCGAAGCCGAGCGTGGCGCCCAGGATCACGGCCGCGAGCAGCCAGCCGAGGAGCCGGTCGCACACCGCCAGTATTTTTTGTCGCGCGTTCAAGGTGGTTGCTCCGACTCGTCTCAGCGTCCGGCCGACGCGGCCACAAGCAGCGCCTCGTCGTCAGGTTGGTTCGTCGTCGACGCGGCCGGCAGCGCCCGATCACGGCGCGGAGGGAAGCCGACGGGCGTCGAGGGATATCCGTAGCTCGACCAGTTCTGCACGCCTTCGCTCAGGCTGTTGACGATCACCCCGGCGATCTCGACCTGCGACTGTTCGAGCACGGCCTTGGCCCGCTGCAACGTCACGATCTGGTGGACTCCGGCGCGGACGACCAGGACCGAGGCGTCGACCATCCGGCCGAGCACGCGGCAGTCGGCCATGCCGAGCACCGCCGGGCCGTCGAGGATCACCCGGTCGTAATGGTGCGACAAGGCCGAGAGCAACTGGCGAAGTTCGAGCGTGCCGAGGATCTCGATCGGCACGTCGCGGGGGTCGCCGGTGGGGATGAAGTCGAGGTTGTGGAGGTCTGTGCGGCGGAGCGTCTGCTGCCAGGGGACCGCGCCGCGGAGGACGTCGACCAGGCCCAGCCGCGCGTCGTCGTCATCGTCGTCGGCCGGGAAGACGTCGTTGAGGCTGGGGCGGCGGAGGTCGACGTCCAGCAGCAAGGTCCGTTCGCCGGCCCGGGCGCAGGTGGCGGCCAGATTGAGCGCGGCGGTGCTCTTGCCGTCGCCAGCCTTGGCGCTCGTCACCAGCAGGCTGACGATCGGCCCGTGGCGGTCGGCGACCCCCAGCAGGCTGGCCCGGACGTTGCGGAAGGCGTCGGCCGCCAATGAGTCGGGCGCGGCCGAGGTCCACAAGTGGCCGCCGCGGTGCGTCAGCGCCGATCGGGTGATCCGCGGCACCACGCCCAGAAGCGGCGTCGCCAGACCGTGGCTGACGTGCTCGGGCACCCGAACCGAGTGGTCGAAGTGTTCCAGCACGAACACCAGCGCGAACCCCAGGCCGAAGCTGACGATCAGGCCCATGGCGATCGTCAGCAGCCGGTTGGGCTTGATCGGCACGGTCGGCTCGACCACGTTGTCGGGGACCCGAACCGGCTCCTTCTGCGACTTCATCAGGGTCTTGAACGATTTGATCTCGCTCTCCGCCGCGGCGATCTTCAACCGCGCCTGCTGGCGGTCCTCCATCAGGCTCATGAACTCCTGGTGCTTGGGCATTACCTCATGGATCTCGGAGAGCATCGCCTGTTGCTCGGCCTGATCGTCCTCGATCTCGCGCATCTGCTTTTCGAAGATCATCTCGGCGGGGTTCTTGGCCATCCGGGTCTTGAACGACCCCATCCGGCCGATCTCCTCGATCTCGTTCATCACGTCGTCGAGTTGCTCCGAGGTCTCCCTGGCGGCCGGGTCGTCGTTGAACCTCCGCGTCGTGGACTTGAGATGAGCGAGGTTTTTCATCAGCCGATGTTTCTCGGCCTGGAGCATGGCCATGCGTTCGTCGCGGGGGCTTGCGGCCGGGCCCCCCCCCTCGGCACCGGGCCAGATCTGGGCGAACATCATCTTCTGGTTCATCTCGGCGAGCCGCGCCTGCTTGAGGGCCAGCGATTGGCCGAAGCTGTCGTACCGCATTTCGAGGATGTTCTTGCCGCCGGGACCGATCGTCCCCACGCTCTTGAGCTTGGCGAGCATCGCCGCGTGCAGCTCGGCCGCATCCTTCTTGAGCTGATCGAGGTTCTGCTCGGCGTACTCGACGGTGCCTTCGAGCTTGTCGTGGCTCTCGGTGTGGGCCACGGACTTCAGCTCTTCGAGCAGTCCTTCGAGCAGCCGCTTGGTGAGCGCGGGGTCTTTGCCTTCAAGCGTCACGTAGTAATACATGTTCGTCTTGCCGATCGGCACGACTCGGATGTTGTTGACGATCAGCTCTTGCGCCGGGTCGTCGAGCGCCGCCAACTCGGGGGCGAGTCGCGAGCTGGAGACGACGCGGTCGGCGAGCGCCTTGCCCGTGAGCCGCGCCACCATGTTGGGCGCGTACTTATCATGCGCCGCCGCGTCGATGCGGCCCACGTCCTGCGAGACCAGCGTTGAGAGGATCGGGTCGAGCTGGGGAGGCTCGATCATGAGCTCGGCGCGGGCCTGGTAGATTTTCGGCTGGCGCAACGCGAAGATCGACGAGACGATCGACAGCGGCACCGCGACGGCCAGGATCAGCCAGATCCGCCGCCGCGCCGCGCCCAGGTAATGGGCCGGCGTCTTCACCGCCGAGGGGTCCGGCGCGTGGGGCGCGGCGAAGCCGGAGGGCGCGGGGCGGTGCGGGGGCGCGATTGCTCCGCCGCCGTTCGCCTGTGCGTTCAGGGCCGGGTTGATCGATGCCGATTGTCCGCGATAAGGCGCGATTCCATCCATGGTCGACTCCGTATCCAATCCTGGGATGGTCATCTACGAGCCAGGCCGGCGGGACCGGCGATCGGCGGGGCGACCCGCTTCACGAATCGCAGTCGCCGGCCCAGGTTGCGGGCGAACGTCAACGGGAAAGCGACGCGCGGCCGGTTGGCGGACGCGGTCTCTATTTCGGCCAGGGCGGTCGCGGCGTCGGCCCGCCAGGGCTCGGCGGTTTCTTCTGGCTCGGGCTCGTCGTCGGCCGCCAGCTCGTCCAGACGCTCGCCGAGGCTCTGGCCCAGGCGTTGCAGATAGCGGAAGACGATGTCGGTCGCGAGGACCATGTCGTGGCCGAGGTCGACGCCGACGGTGATCGACAACCCCTTGGCGCAGGACAGCCGGAAGACGGCGCCGCAGCCCGAGAGGTCGCCGTCGGCCGCGTCGTTCAGCACGCGGGTCTCGCCCCAGGCCGCGTCGGCGCATTCGATCCGGATCCGGTCGCAGCCCAGATCCTCGGCCGTCCGCTCCATGATCGCGAACGCGGCCGTGGGCGAATCGCAAAGTTCCATCCGCTGGATCGCTTCCCACGTCAGCTTGGCCGCCTGCCGCTCTTGTCGGCCGCGGGCGATCCGCTCGTTGAAGTCGCCCCGCAGGTTGGCCAGCTCGTCGCGCCGGCTGGTCACGACGACCAGAAACGCCAGGCATCCCGAGAGCCCCATCGCCAGCGCCAGGAACTCGCTCCGCAGGGCGACGCCCAGGAGCACGGCCCCGCACAGGAAGCTTGAGAAGCAGTAGAGCAAAAGCGCCGCCTGCCGGGGGTTGAGCCCCAGGCCGATCAGCAGGTGATGCACGTGGCGGCGGTCGGCGGCGCTCATCGGCAGGTTCCGCACCCAGCGCCGGAAGATGGCCATGGCGGTGTCGGAGATCGGCAGCCCCATCGCCAGGATCGGGAACAGGATCGAAATCGCCGACGGCCCCTTGAGCGACCCTTGCACCCCGACGACGCCGATCAAGAGTCCGATCAACAGCGCGCCGCTGTCGCCCAGGAAGATGCAGGCGGGGTGCCAGTTGTAGAGCAAGAAGCCGGCCAGGCTGCCGGCCAGCGAGACCGCCAGGATGGCGACCTCGACGTTTTCGTTGTGGATCGCGACGAGGGTCAGCGTGCCGCTGACCAGGAGGCCGACGCCCGACGCCAGGCCGTCCATGCCGTCGATCAGATTCCATACGTTCATGCAGCCGAGGAACCAGAACATCGTGACCGCCAGGCTCGCCGGCGCCAGGTCGATCGGCAGGCCGAGCGCCGTGAACTGGAAGCTCGGGTGGCCGAGGTCCAGGGCCAGGCCCAGCACGTCGATCCGATCAATCCGGATGCCCCCCACGTACAGGGCCATGACGGCCGCCGCCTGGCCGAGCAGTTTGACGCGGGGGCCGAGCGATCGGGTGTCGTCGATGAACCCGACCGTCAGGACGATCAGCGCGGCGATCAGGATCGACCACTCGTGCGTCAGGTCGGGAAGGTTCAGGTTGATCCGGGTCGACCAGCCCGAGATGTGGGGCAGCAGCACCCCTGCCCCGATCCCCATCGCCAGCCCGAGTCCGCCCAGCCGGGGGATGGCGCCGAGGTGGATCCGCCGGAACTGGTCCGGCTTGTCGATGGCGCCGACCCAGCCCGCGAAATGCGTGACCAGGGGCGTGGTCAGCACGCACCCCATCATCGCAAACGCGAAGATCATCAGGTAGCCGTTGGAGATCACCATGAACCGGGCTCCTCCGCGCGTCGTGGTTGGATCGAGCCGAGCGTCGCCGCTCGTGCCGCGAGTCCGGGCCGTCGGCCGTTCCGTGGCTGTGGCAGGAAGTCGAAACCCGGTCGATCTCCCCGCCAAGATGCGAGGAGCAAAATCGGCCGGCGCATCGATTCGAGACGTCCGGCGTCAAGGCGGGGGGCAAGCGAACTCAGGGCGGTCTTGAAAGCCCTCGCCCAATTCGCCACCCGCGGCGGGATGGAGCGGAGCCGCCCGGGATCGAGCGATCCCACGCAGCTATTGAAGCGGCGATAGACGGACAGGGTGTAGCAAAGCACGGGGTGTCTCGTCGTCCTTGACTCGTGCGGGTGCAACTCAGCCCCAAGCTTCCGTCCTGGGGCCGATACTCTTGGGAGGCCGGAGTATCCCCTTTCCCTCAACCCGAGTCAAGCGCGATTCCCGGCCGAGGCAGGGCCTATTCGCCGCGAATCAACGCCTCGGGCCCATCGCGATACGAGTCGGGCGCCACGGGTTCGGATCGGCCGAACCCGTGGCGCAAGCCGCGGCTCTCGTCCACGGGGTTCGACGACGGAACCCGTGGCGCCCGGGGCCGATGCGGGGATTGTCAAACCCACTGAACCCTGCCCAGATATTGATTATTGACGATGATCGAGCGTGGCGGCACGACGGTGCCCGGGGCGAGCGTGGAACCTTCGATATAGGCGTGATTGCCGATCGTGCTCCCGTCGCCGATCGTCGACTTGAACACGACGGCCCAGGCTTTGATCACCACGCGGTCGCCGACGACGGTCGTCTCTTCCGGGCTCTGGCCCGAGTCCGAACCGCCGTGGATCACGCTATGGAAACCGAAGGCGTCGCCACGGCCCAAGACGAGGCTGCTGTGCTCGAGGCCGTGAACGGTGACTCGATTGGACACATGGTCGAGCGATCCGATGAGGAACGGGCTGGCCTCGTCGGCGCGGATCGAATCGCCACGGCCCATGACCTTGTGAAGTTGCGCGAGCGAGTTGGTCATCCGCACGTCGCCGATGATCCGGTTGCGGAACCTCGGTGCCGTCGTCGGCGTTCCGGCGAGGGTCGGCGTGTACGAAATCGGGTTGAATGGAGGGGCGGGCGGATTGGCGCCAATGCCCCGCACTGAGCTGGGTGATTCGATCGCCTGCGTCGAGTAACCCGCGGCAAGAGTCTCGTTGACGTGAATCACATCGTTCATGAATTGAATGTCATTGCTTGTAACCTTCTCGACCTTGCCCAGGCTCTCTTGCTCCGCCTCTGCCTGAGTCGTGATATACATGCCCGGCTTGACCTTCATCCCGGTAGGTATCACGATCCCCGGCGCGACCTTGGCGAGACCGCTCACCATCGCGCCAGGCTGGACTGTCGCTCCATCGACGACGGCGTTGAACCCGACGAACGCCGCAGCGCCGCCTGGCGCCCCGATCGTTGCGGGGCCGATGACGCTCGCGTTATGCGCCAGGATCACGTTGTCGCCGATCACCACACCTCCATGACGGCCGGTGGACCGGATCTCCACGTTGTCCTGGACATTGCTCGAGTTGCCGATCGAGATCGGCGCCCCGCGCCGGGCGCTTACAGTCGCGAACGGACCGATGTAGACCTGGCCTCCAATGGTCGTCGCTCGGGCATTGTGGATGACGGCGGTCGGGTCGATGAACGTGGCCGTGGATGGGCTGTCGGCGGCCTTCGTGACCGGATGGCTGGCCGTGACCGACGGATGCGGTCTCGAAAGGGCGTCAACCTCGGCGGCGAGGCGACTCCGATGAGCCGGAGCCGACGCGGTCATGGCGAAACGGGTCGTGCTCAACAGTTGGCGACGCTCCAGCGACTCGAGCTGCGGGCATCGGCGACCGACGCCCTTCTGTCGGTTCGTCATCGTCAAACCTTCCCACGAAAAATACCGCATGGAATGGAGCGGAGGTTTTGAGACCAAACAAGTGGAGCATAGCACGCATTTTGACCAACCGTCCCCGCTCCGAATTCCATGGTGCCACCGTTGCCAGACGACTATGCCTCGGGTGCCCTTGAGGAACCCGTTGCCGCGCCGCCGTATGCGTGGGACCTGAAAAAATGTGATGACGGGAACGGCGGCGTCTGAATGACGTCGCCCCCCCTACGGCATCGAGGGCGGCCTGGTCTCCGAGTCCGAGACGCCGTAGGACGCCCCGGTCGGCGGTCGGCGGTCGGCGGTCGGCGGTCGGCTGATGGCGATTGCATTGGATATGCGGGGGGGCATGAGCCGATCTTCGTTCAAGCGGCGTTGCGCGAACGGCGAGGCGGCGGCCTTTCGTCCCCTCTCATGCAGACGACGAGGATGGCGAGGGCGGCGTGAAACGACGGATTCCGGACCTTCGATCGACCTGGTTCCGCGTGTTGGGGCCGCTGGTCGCCTGGTCGATCGTCGCGACGGCCTCGGCGCAGGATGCGTCGTCGGGCTCGGGCAAGCTGATCGAGCGTCCCAACCTCGGGCCGATCGCGCCCGGCTCGCTCGATTCGAACCTGCCGCCGTCGGGGTCGCTCCAGCCGAATCCGTTCTCGATCGACCCGGGGATCATCGGCGGTCGGCGCCGCTCGGGCCGGATTCCCCGTCCGGGCGCCCGGGGGTTTTCCGAGTCGAACGTGGGAGGTCCCCCCGCGCTGCCCGACCCGCTGCCCGGCGTCGCGCCGCCCGAGCCGAGCGACGGCCCTCCGGTCGGCGACATCAGCGACCTGGTGAACCAGGACGGCCCGGCCGACGGCCTCACCCTCGACGCGGCCCTCGATCGGCTCAAGACCGCGAACCTCGACGTGCTGGCCCTGAAGTACGAGCTTCCCCAGGCCCAGGCCGACATCCTCACCGCCGGCCTTCGCGCCAACCCCCTGCTCTATTTCGACACCCAGTTCATCCCCTACGGCACGTTCAACACCCGCCTGCCCGGCGGCCCCACGCAGTACGACGTGAACATCACCTATCCGCTCGACGTCTCGCACAAGCGGCAGGCGCGCGTCGCCGTCGCCTGCGCGGCCAAGCGCGTGCTCGAGGCCCAGTTCGCGGATGTCGCGCGGCGGCAGATCGCCAACGTCTACCGGTCGTTCGTCGACCTCCAATCGGCTCGGATCGGCCTGCGGGCGCTGGAGACGTTGATCCAGCAGCAGGAGGACGTTCTCAAGCAGGTGCGCCGCGGGGCCGGGCCCAAGAAGAAGTCGGCGCTCGAGGCCGAGAAGCTGGAGATCGAACTCGCCAAGAGCCGGGCCGGCCTGAACGACGCGCGCGACAGCCTGGCCGACGCCCAGGAGGCCCTCGGCCTGCTGCTGGCCCTGCCTCCCGACGAGACCGAGCGGCTCGAACCGCGCGGACGCCTCCGCGCGCTCCATCCCCCCTTGCCGTCGCGGGACGACATGATCCGCGCGGCCCAGGCGAACCGCCCCGACCTCGCCGCCGCCCGGCTCGGGATTCGCCGCGCGGATTCGGAAGTCCGCCTGGCGCGGGCCAACCGGCTCGACGACGTCTATTTGTTCTACGACCCGTTCACGTACCAGGACAACCATCCGTTCCAGGCCGCCAGCGCCCGGTCGTGGGCGCTCGGCGTGACGTTCCCCGTGCCGCTGTTCAACCGCAACCAGGGGAACATCTCCAAGGCCCAGAGCAATCTCGGTCAGTCCCACGCCGAGGTGACCGCGCTCGAGCGCCGGCTGGCGTCCGAGGTCCGCCAGGCTTATCGCGAGTTCGTCGCCGCGCGCGAGTCATTGATCCTCGTCGAGCGCTCGGTCCTCCCCCGCGCCCGGTTCGCCCTCGACCAGGCGGTGTCGCGGTTCCTGGCCGGCGATCTCGAAGTCGGCGACTACCTCGATGAGCTGGAGGACGACGCCGACTCCGCCCGCCTTTACCGCGACGCCGTCTTCCGCTACCGCCGAAGCATGCTCGACATCAACACCGCCGTCGGCGTCCGCCTCATGCCGTAAAAGGTCACGAATAGAACCGAAACCGACTGGCTTCCAAATAGTCGGCGACCCTATCGACGGCGATCCACCGCATGCCGAGCGATTCGGCCACGGCGCCCGTCGTGTTGGAGCCCGCGAACGGATCGACGACGACGTCGCCGTCCTCTCCCAGCAGCTTGAGGAAGAACTCAGGCAGGGCGGCGGGGAACCGGGCGGGATGAATCTTCAGGCCGGCTTCCTTGCAGCGCCTCGTGTACGGGTCGTTCGCCGCGTTGTTGCCGAACTTGAGGAGGTCGAGCGGTAGCTCGTCCTCGATGACGTTGGCCGGGATCGAGCCCCCCGCCCCCACGTCGCTGAAGCTCGACTTGATGTTGTGGCCGGACGGTCGGACCGTCTTCGTCAGCCCCTTCTTGTTGAGCCTCTCCATGTCCTTGCTGTACGGCTTCAAGACCCGGCGGTTGTTCGCCTTGGGCCAGGGCGTCTTGGAAAGCCACCAGACGTACTCCACGGAGTCGCGCACGCGAATCCGCCTCACCGTCACCCATTCCGCCGGCATCGGCATCTTGGCGGGGTTGAACCAGAAACACTCCTGGGCCAGATGAAAGCCCACCGATTCGACCAGCTCGATCAGCAGCTTGAAATGATAGAGCGAGCGCGTGGGCGAACCCGGGTTGTAGCTGCCGCCGATATTCAACACGAGGCTGCCGTCGGGCTTCAGCACCCGGAACATCTCGCGGCCGAAGTTCAGGAACCACTCGACGTAATCAGCCTTGTCCGCGTTGCCGTACTCCTTCTTGAAATGAAGCGCGTACGGCGGCGACGTCAGGACGACGTTCACCGAATCGTCGGGCAACGCCTGGAGCAGCGAAAGCGAATCCGCGACGTACGCATCGCCCAGACCGGTGCTGTACAATGGCTCGAAACCCGGCGCGACCAGCTTTTCCCGACCGTCGAACGACAACTGGTTCTGCAAGACCCCGTTGATCGCGGGCGTGCTCATGAAAGGCCCCGGTTTGTGGACGGATGTCGACTCATTCAGAGTATCTCGGTTCCAGTGATCACGCAAGTCGGCCAAATTGACGATACGCAGGGCGGTTTACATTGTCAACCAATTTTCCTGAAGGGTCTCCCGAGTCTACGGATTGGATTTCGCAGTCCGAGGCCGCGAAGTTGCGAGGGGTCACTCGCCAGGCCATCTCCAAGTTGATTCGGCAGGGGCGTCTGCGGACTTTCGAGATTGGCGGGCATGTGTTGGTCAGCAGATCCGAGATTCTCGACTTTCGCGGAGGCGCGGCCGGAAGGCCCGAACTGGGCGAGGACCGGGCGCTGGAGCGGATTGTTCGGCTGCTGGATGCCAGCCCTCCCGAGACGCGGCTCCAGGTCTTCCAGAGGCTCCGGAGTGAGTTTCCGATCCATCCGCTGGAAGCCCAGCTCGGGACGCCCGCCGAAGTCGTCCTGGAGGCGATCGCCAGGGCGGGGCCGCTGACCTTGCGGGGGATTCGAGGGGTCCTGGCGGAATCAGCGTTCGAAGTCTACATCGTCAAGGAGCTGGAGGGCTGGAGCAGCCACGCTGCATTGGGCGACCCGCCTTACGATTATCTGCTTGAAGACGTAACAGGGCCCGTCAAGGTCCAGGTGAAATTGCAGAGGATGAAGGCGGGGCGTCCGATGACCGCGTGGGAGGGGTATCGCCGCTTTTCTCCAGACCGGCTCGTGGTCGAGACCCAACGGACGCGAGGCGGGAAGGATTCGAGTGGCGGCGACACCCGACCGTATCGGTTCGGCGAGTTCGACATCCTGGCCGTGGCGACCGAGCCCTCGACGCGGCGATGGGACTCGTTCATGTACACGGTCGCCGACTGGCTGATTCCGAGGACGGAGAGCCCAGGCCAGTTGCTTAAATTTCAGCCCGTGGCGATCGTCCCCGACGACGACTGGACGGATGATTTCGAGACCTGCGTCGCGTGGTTTCGCTCGGGCGTGAAGAAGACGATCGGAGGTCGGATCGACGGCGATCCGACCTCGGGATGAGTGCGCTCTAAATCTCTGTGAATTCAACAGATCACGGCTACTTTCGAGGCTCGCTCGACGGTCCCCCGCTTCCACCCGCCCGTATGATGGTTCGAGAGGGCCGCGGCGCAGGGATCGGGGCCCGTTTTTCGACTTCACAGGACATCGCATCACATGGAATACCGACGACTCGGCGGCTCGGGGCTGAAGGTGCCGGTCTTGAGTTTGGGCACTGGCACGTTCGGCGGCACGAACGAGTTCTTCAAGGCGTGGGGGACGAGCGACGTCGCCGAGGCGTCGCGGCTCATCGACGTCTGTCTCGAAGCGGGCGTCAACCTGTTCGATTCGGCCGACATCTACTCCGACGGCGCGGCCGAGTCGATCCTCGGCGCGGCGATCAAGGGCCGGCGCGACCAGGTGTTGATCTCGACCAAGGCCACCTTCCGCGCCGGCAAGGGGACCAACGACGTCGGCTCGTCGCGGTTTCACCTGATCCGGTCGGTCGAGGGCTCGCTCAAGCGGCTGGGGACTGATTACATCGACCTCTTTCAGCTCCACGGCTTCGACGCCCAGACGCCCCCCGAGGAGACGCTGAGCACGCTCGACCAGCTCGTCCGCGCCGGCAAGATCCGTTACATCGGCTGCTCGAACTTCTCGGGATGGCACCTGATGAAGTCGCTGGCCGTCTCGGAGAAGTACGGCTGGCCCCGGTACGTCGCCAACCAGGCGTATTACTCGCTGATCGGCCGCGACTACGAGTGGGAGCTGATGCCGCTGGGCCTCGACCAAGGGGTCGGCGCGGTGGTCTGGAGCCCGCTCGGCTGGGGACGGCTCACCGGCAAGATTCGTCGCGGCCAGCCGTTGCCCGAGACCAGCCGGCTCCAGAACCAGAAGGTCAAGGACATCGGCCCGCAGGTCGACGACGAGTACCTCTACAAGGTCGTCGACGCCGTCGACGAGGTCGCCAAGGAGACCGGCAAGACCGTGCCGCAGATCGCGCTCAACTGGCTGATCCAGCGGCCGACCGTCGCCACGGTCGTCGTGGGGGCCCGCAACGAGGAGCAGCTCCGCCAGAACCTCGGCGCCGTCGGCTGGAACCTCACCACCGAGCAGGTCGCCAAGCTCGACGCCGCCAGCGCCCGGCCGTTCGCCTACCCCTACTGGCACCAGCAAGGCTTCGCCGAACGCAACCCGTTCCCGGTCTGACCGGAGGCCCAGGTCGAGATACGCTGAGGGTTCGATCGCGCCCGTCTTCTCCAATCGAAGAAGCGGAAGAGAGGGCGAGGCGCGTTACAAGCCCGAAGCGCCAGCGAGTGCATCCCGTCCCGTACGCCATCGAGAGATGCACTCGCTGGCGCTTCGGGCTGCCATGAAAATGGCCCGCGTGACTCCTCCTCGCCCCATTTCCATGACGCTGGGCGTCACGACGGCTTGTATCGAACGGCTCGAGATGGGCGTTGAGCCGGTCAGTGCGGGTTGACGGGGATCGGCTCGGGACGCTCCATCTGCCGGCGGACGTCGGCGAGGGCCGGCGACACGCCGAAGTCGTCGAGGTTGTGGTTGTACCGCTCGGTCAGGCCCGCGCCGCTGTACCGCAGGAAGGTCACGTTCAGGATCACGTCGCGCTGGTCGCGCTGGGGCAACAGCGGCGTGAGCGTGAACTGGAGCGCGCCCAGGAGCGCCAGGACGGCCAGGCCGACGACCGCCCGCCGTTCGCCGGCGAGCTGTTGCAGGCCGATCGCCGCGCCGAGATACAAGAGCGGCAGGAACGGGAAGATCAGTCCCGCGTTGCCGGCGAAGATCAGGAACGAGAAGTACCACGATGGCCCGACCCACAACGCCGCCAGCGCCAGCTCGCGCCAGTTCGCCAGCCGGAACGATTTCGCGAACCCCCAGACGAACGGCGGGATCACCAGCAGCGACCCCCAGGCGAGGAACAGGACGTACTTCACGCCGTTGCGCAGCAGGCCCTCGAAAAGCCCCCGGGCCGAGACCGAGAACCCCGCCTTGTCCCCCTCGTGCTTGAGCCGCACCCGTTCGAGATAGACGTCGATCCCCCCCAGCACCCAGGCCGTGCCGAAGAACCAGCAGACGCAGGCCGCCGCCAGGATCGCCCCGCCGATCAGCCAGTGCTTGACCGGCGCGCGGCCGAGGAGCATCGAGCCCAGCCACAGCGGCGTGCCGAAGGCGAGCAGATCGGGCCGGAGCATCATCCCCAGGCCGAGCGCGACGCTCGCGCCGATCATGTCGCCGAGGCGTCGGTCGCGCTGATACCGCAGGCCGAACCAGCCGATCGCCGGCAAGACCGCCAGCCAGACCGGATAGCTGGCGATCACCCCGCCGTGCCACCAGATCATCGCGTTGCAGCTCATCGCGAAGGCCGCCGCCGCCGCCAGCGGACGCGACACGATCAGCGCCGCGAACAGGTAGGCGAACATCGTCCCGACCGCCGTCAAACCGATGTTCACCGCCAGGAAGGCCGTCACCGGATTGGGGAGCACCAGATTCGCCAGCTTGCCCAGCACCACGTAGCCGATGTTCCCCGGCATCGGCACGTCGTACGAGGCGTCGAGCTTCAGCGCGTTGACGTACAACGGCCCGTCCTTGCCCATCAGGTCGAACGTGTTCAAATACGGCGCGCGGCTGGCGACCACCCACGCCGACAACCCGACCAGGCAGATCACGTCGAACCGCAATCGCCCCACCGCCCCGCCCCGCGCGCCCGCGATGGACGGAAACGTGACGCTCAGGTCCACCGACCCTTCAGAAGTCGTTGGTCGCATTCCGTTGCTCCTCAAAAATCAAAAGGGTGTCGCGACTGGGTCGAAAAGCCATCCGCCGGCTCGTGATCGACGGCGGTGCGGGACCGCCTTCTCTTTATTGTGGCCGGGGTCAGTGACCCCGGTACGCTCGCCGTGGGACTGACCTCACAAAGGTCCGCTGCTAAGTGTGGCGAGGACGCGTCGAAAATCGTCGTTCGCATTGCTTTGCACATCATGATGATGCCCGTCCGCACCACGAGTCGTTTAGGTGTTGAGCCGACGCCGCAAGCCGTCGAAGTCGCGTTGAATGCGACGGCTCATCCCGCCACATTGGTGGCCGACAACGATGTCTTCGTGTGATGAGTGCTGCATGCCTGCGACCGTTTAATTCATTGATGCCGCTGGGCCGCCGTGGTCCGCGAGGCGGCGCGGGGGCGGCTGCGCTCGGTGTTACTCACTCGTGAAAGGATAAGTTATGCTTCGCTTGAAAACATGGTTCGGCGTTATGGCTCTTGTGGTCGGCGTCGCTCTCGGCGCATCGGTCCCGGCTCAGGCGGCGAGTCAGACCCTGACGTTCGAGAACCAAGTCGGCCTTCCCGATCCCGGCAACACCAACGGAGCCTCGATTCCGAACGGCTACGGCGGCCTCAATTGGAACAATTTCTACTACCTGGATGCGTCGGCCTACATCGGGAACCCTTCCGGCTATGGCAACGGGCTCGTGTCGGGCAAGAACGTGGCCTACAACGCGGGGGGCGACGGCGCATCCCTGTCGGTCTCCAGCCCCGGCGTGTTCACGTTCAACTCGGTCTACCTGACGGCGGCCTGGAATGACGGCCTCAGCGTCGTGGTCGACGGCTATCTGGGGACGACCCTGCTCTATTCGCAGACCGTGATCGTGGACACCAGCCACCCGACCGCCCCGACCATCTTCAACTTCGCGGGCATCGACTCGCTGACGTTCACTTCGTCCGGCGGGTCGCATCACAACGGCTTCGCCGGCGCTGGCTACCACTTCGTCATGGACGACTTCACGTTCACGCCTGGCACCGTCGGCGCCGTGCCCGAGCCGTCGAGCCTGATCTCCGCCGCGGCGGCGGTCGCCGCCGGCCTCGGCTACGGCGCGCGTCGTCGCCGCCGGGCCGCCTGACGATGTCGAGTCCCCGCCTTGGCCGGGTGTTGAAGCCCGCTGGATGATGACGTCCGGCGGGCTTGGCTCGTGGATGAGGGAGGTCGTCTCGGTCATCGGTTCACCGTCAGCCGTTGGGCGTCCTCGCTCGGGGCGGTGAAGACCAGGAGCGTCGGCCAGTCCGGCTGCTGAATGTAGCCGGCCCGCTTCATGGGTTCCACCAAATCGACGGCTTCCGATTCGAGGACGACCAGGCGGAAGTGACGTTCGGCGATCTGGCCCATCATGCCCGGGCCGCGCAAGAGCCCCCGGCGCTTCGCCGGCCGGTGGAAGAACGGCTCGTCGTCGAACGTGTAGACCGGGAACGGCAGGTTCCAGGCCAGGCCGGACAGCCCCGGCTGGCAGTAGACCGGACCGTCGGCCGCCCGGACGAGATCCCTGGCGCGCTCCATCTCGGGGTTGCGGGCGGCGGTGAACCGATGCTGGACCAGGTCGAATCGGCCCGGGCTCGCCAGCCGGCCGACGTCCTGAAGTGAGCATGCCAAGGCCGCGACCGCGAGGCCGCCGAGCAGCGGCGCCGCGAGCCCCTCCCGCGCCTCGACCGCCTCGATCAGGCGCCTCGCCAGGATCAGCGCCAGGAACCCCGCGACGGCGCTGAACTCGAAGAAGTAGTTCATCGCGCTGCCGTTGCGGTAGCACGCGGCCCAGCCGCCGAACAGGGTCGTCGCCCAGCACGCGGCCAGCGCGACGCGCTCGTCGCGGCGCAGCCAGCCCGCGCGTGGCAAGACCACGAGGCCGAGGATCGAGACCGCCAGCGGAAAGATCCCCTTGATCGCGAAGTGGGCCGCGAGCACCACGACGTTCTTGAAGTCGAACCCGGCCAGCGACGTGGCGAAGACCGTGTTGTAGCGGTACTCGGGGCCGAGCAAGAGCGTGAACGCCGCGACCGTCGCCGCCACCGGCGCGATCAGCGCGGCCAGGAACCGCCATCGCCGCTGAATCAGGGCCGAGAGGATCAGGCCGCCGAGGATCAAGACGCACGACTGCTTGAACGACCAGGCCGCCGCCAGGACGAGGCCCGCCGATGCGCCGGCCGCGAACTCCCGCTTCGTCCCCATCCCCAGAGCGATCGCCAGGGCGACCGCGCCGCAAGCCGCCCCGCCGACGTCCGGCCGGATCGACAGGAGCCACCAGCCCGGCAAGCCGCCCAGCACCACCGCGACCGCCGCGACCGCCATCGCCGGTCCGACCCATCGCGACCGCGACGCCGCTCCCGACTCGCGGCGAAAGAGACCCATAAAACCATAAGCCAGCGTCGCCGCCAGGCCCAGGCACGCCAGCCCGAGCGTCAGCACGCGCCCCCCGCGCGCAACCCCCGGCCCGTCGGGCGCGAGGCCCGAGGTCGCCGCCGCGTACAGGTGATAGAACCCCGCGTTGTACAGCGTCGTCGGGTAGAACGGGGGCTCGATCGGCTCCTCATAAAGAGGCAGCCCGTGCTGGATCTTCATGACGTTGAGCAGCGAGACCGACTCGCCCCCCGTCGTCATGTGGAGCGGGCCCGAAGGCCCCCAGACGGTGGCGAATCGCACGGCGAGCACCGCCAGCGAGGCCGTGGCCGGAATCAAGAAGAGGCTCAGGGCGAGCGCAAGCGCGAAGCCCGACGGTCGACGTCCGTGCCGTTGCATACTCATGATCCCCATCCATAGGAGTCGGCGCATTCTGCAAGTCGGGAGCGAATCCTAACGCATTCGCCCGTTCTCCGCAATGCGGACTGGAAGACGGACACGGTGCTAGGGGTACTCGACCCGGCCCGCCAAGTCCGCCGGCTCATAGATCTCCCAGATGAGGACGAGACACTGGATGAGTTCGCCCACGGACTTCGTGTCTTTCACGCAGTAGACGACCCCTGCATGCGGGACGCCTTGCGCGTCGAGGCGTAGGAAGTCGCGATCCTGAGTGAACAGGACCCGGCCGTTGGCAAGGCAATGAGCGAGTTGTTGTTCGTCGCCGGAACCCGCGAGACCCGCCTCGGGCGTCGTGGAGACGTCGACGCCGCGCCGTCGCAAACCCTCGCAGATGGACTTGGAGCAGTTCTCATCGAGGTGAAAGCGGATCGTCCTGGGCATCGTTCGTCCTTGAGCGAATCCTCAGTTCGAGCAGCGACGGTCCCGCTTTCGCTTTCATCTCCGCCGCGTAGCGCTTGGCTTCGTCGAGGTCGGCGTCGATGCGATCGCGATTCTCGTAGTAGTAGGCGAGCGCCGCATGGACCTCGGCGAGCGTGAGGGACGGGTGTTCCGAGAGGATCTGATCGGGGCTCATGCCCTGCCGCTCGTGCCAGACCGCGACGTCTTCGACCTGGATCCGATGGCCGTCGATGCGCGGACGACCGCCGCAGACCCCCGGCGTGCTCACGATGCGGATACGATCGGCCGGGTGTTCGACGGCCGGCGCGTGCGAGGCGCCCGGCGATGTCATGTGGCTGTGTTTCGTGGTATGCTCCATAAACGTTCATCATACTCCGATTCAGGCCGAACTATCAACTCAGCCCTATGCGTTCTCTCTGGAAAACATGGATCGAGGCGAAAGCAGAAAGGAACGCACTGCGAGTCTCCGAGCGGGTCCGCGATGCCCTCGGTGGGGAGGCGGTGGATCAGAGGATCGAGCCTTACCCGAAGACGTCGGGCTTCCTTGTGTCCTTCGAGGTGGAACTCGGAAGCGAGGCTTGGAACGACTGCGTGGTGGAAGTGATCGAGTTGGGACAGCGAGTGGGCCATGAGTGGATCCTCAGCGGCGACGTTCGCGATGACCCGAGCGGCTGGTCGATTAAGCCAAGCATTTCCGGAGTCAAAGCGATCGAGTGGAGCCTCATCTACTGAGTCGACGCCGACAACGGTCAAGGCTGGCGAGCCGTAGGCCGATTACATTCTATCGACCCGGCGACTCGACTCCGGTCGTCGTCGACGGCCGCGAACCCGGCCGGATCGACGCGGCCGACCTGCTCCCCTGAGGTCCGGCGCGGCTTCATCTGCAACGTCGCGGCGACTTGTGCTAGGATGAAATCCTCTCTCCCGATCGCCTTGTAGGGCGTAGTGCTTCGTCGCGTTCCAGATCACTTGGGGAGGCCGATGAGTCCGATCGACGTTGCGGTGATCGTGGTCTACATCCTCGGCTGCACGGCGCTGGGGGGGTGGATCGGCAAGGGGGAGCAGGGGCTCAAGGGGTACTTCCTGGGCGAGCGGAACATGCCCGCCTGGGCCGTCATGATCTCGATCGTGGCGACCGAGACCAGCACGGTGACGTTTTTGAGCGTTCCCGGCGAGGCGTACAAGGGGGACTTTCTGTTCCTCCAACTGCCGATGGGGTATCTGGTCGGCCGGGTGATCGTCTCGGTCTTGCTGCTGCCGTCGTACTTCCGGGGGCGGATCGAGACCGCCTATCAGGTGCTCGGCAACCGGTTCGGCCAGGAGACGCGGCGGACGGCGTCGGTCCTGTTCCTGTTCACTCGGTCGCTGGCCGACGGCCTGCGGTTGTTCCTCGCCGCCAAGGTGCTCCAGTTCGTCTCCGGCTGGCCGATCCTCTACGCCATCATCGCGGTCGAGGCGGCGACGATCGTTTATACGTATCTCGGCGGGCTGAAAGCCGTGATCTGGGCCGACGTGATCCAGTTCACCGTCTACATCCTGGGCGCGCTCGTCGCCCTCTACGTCCTGGTCGGCGGCCTGCCCGGCGGCTGGGACCAACTGATCGAGACGGCCTCGGCCGCCGGCAAGTTCCGAGTGTTCGACTTCTCGCTCGATCTCACGAAGCCTTATACGTTCTGGGCCGGGATGTTCGGCGGCATGATCCTCAACACGGCCACCCACGGCGCCGACCAGATGATGGTCCAGCGCTACCTCGCGGCCCGGTCGCAGCGGCAGGCGGCCGGGGCCCTGATCGCCAGCGGCTTCGTGGTCCTCGCTCAATTCGCCCTCTTTCTGTTTATCGGCGCTTCCTTATTCGTCTTCTTCCAGGTCCACCCGCCGTCGGAGCCGATCTTGAAGCCCGACGACGCCTTCGCCCGGTTCGTGGTCGACTTCCTGCCGGTCGGGGTGAAGGGGCTGGTGGTGGCGGCGATCTTCGCATCGGCGATGGGGGTGCTGTCGGGCTCGCTGAACGCGTCGGCCTCGACCCTCGTCAATGACCTCTACCGGCCGATCTCGGGCGACGCCGACGAGCGCCGGCTGGTCCGGCTGTCGAAGCTGGTGACGATTGTATTTGGATGCGTTCAGGCGAGCGTCGCCTGGTGGGCGACGGGCCTGACGCAGAGCGTGGTGAGCAACGCCCTGGCGATCGCCTCGTTCGCGACGGGCATCCTCCTGGGTCTGTTCCTCCTGGGGATCTTGACGCGTCGGGTCGGCCAGCCGGCGGCGTTGGTCGGCATGGCGGCGGGGGTCGCGGCGGTGAGCTTCGCCAAGTTCGGCACCCCCCTGGCCTGGCCCTGGTTCGCCCTGACCGGCTCGTCGACGGTCTTCGTCGTCGGCCTGTTCGCCAGCCTGTTGCTCCCCGCGCCGGACCTCGCGTCCGCCCCCGTTTCCGAGTCCCTCCAACCGACGAGTTGAGCCGAGCCATGGTTCTCGAAGACCACTTGCTGACCGAGGCCCGCAACCCGCGATCGTCGGGGATCGACTCGGCGACCGCCCTGGAGCTGGTCGAGCTGATGAACGCCGAGGACGCGGGCGTGATCGAGGCGGTGCGGGCCGAGACCCACGCGATCGCCAAGGCCGTCGAGTGGACCGCCGAGCGGTTCCGCCGCGGCGGCCGGCTGATCTACGTGGGCGCGGGGACCTCGGGCCGGCTCGGCGTGCTCGACGCATCGGAATGCCCCCCCACGTTCAGCACCCCCCCCGAGATGGTCGTCGGCCTGATCGCCGGCGGCCCCCGGGCGCTGACCCGATCGATCGAGAACGCCGAGGACGATCCCGACCAGGGCGCCGCCGACCTCGCCGCGCTCGACGTCGGCGACCGCGACCTGGTGGTCGGCGTCGCGACCTCCGGCCGCACGCCGTACGTGCTCGGGGCGGTCCGCGAGGCCCGGCTTCGAGGCGCGGCGACCGTCGGCCTGGCCTGCAACCGGCCGAGCCTGCTGGGCGTCGAGGTCGACCTCGAAATCGCCCCGCTCGTCGGTCCCGAGGTGATCGCCGGATCGACTCGCCTGAAGGCCGGAACCGCCACGAAAATGGTTCTGAATATGATCACGACGGGGGCCATGGTCCTGATCGGCAAGACGCTGGGGAACCGGATGATCGACTTCACGCCGGTCAACGAGAAGCTGCGGATACGGGCGCGGCGGATGCTCCGCGAGCTGGCCGGGATCGACGACGACCAGGCCGTCGAGCTGCTTTCGGCCTGCGGCGGCCGGCTCAAGGTCGCGCTGGTCGCGGCCCTCGCGGGGGTCGAGGCCGAAGCGGCCGACGCCCTCTTGGCGGTCCACGGAGGCCGGGTCCGACAGGCGGTCGACGCGCACAAGAACCAGGGGAAAGGAGTCGGTCGTCCATGACGATTGAAGAGACGCTCTTTCTGGGGGTCGACGGCGGCGGGACCTCGACGACCGCCCTGCTCGGCCTGGCCGACGGCCGGGTGATCGGCCGGGGCGAATCGGGGCCGTCGAACGCCAAGGCCGTGGGGACCGAGGCGGCCAAGGCCGCGCTCGAGCAGGCGATCGCCGGGGCGTTCGTCGAGGCCGGCGAGTGGCCGCGGTCGGTCGCCGTGGCTTGCCTGGGCCTGGCCGGCTTCGACCGTCCCGAGGACCGTCGGCTGCTCGGCGAGTGGTCCGAGGCCGGGCAATGGGCCGACCGCCTGGTGCTGGTCAACGACGGCGACCTCGTGGTGGCGGCCGGCACGCCCGAGGGCTGGGGCGTCGGCGTGATCGCCGGCACCGGCTCGATCGCCGTGGGCCGCGCGGCCGACGGCCGCAAGTCCCGCGCGGGGGGCTGGGGGCACGTCTTCGGCGACGAGGGGAGCGCCTACGTGCTGGCCGTCGCCGCCCTCCGGCTGGTCGCCCGCCGGGCCGACGGACGCGAGAACGCGCCCTTGTGTCCTGATCCGTTGACCCGATCGCTGTGCGACGCCCTGGGCGTTTCCGGCCCCGTCGGCCTGGTCTCGGCGGTCTACGCGCCGGGCTGCGACCGCACCCGGATCGCCGCGCTCGCGCCGGCGATTCTCGCCGCGGCGGCCGAGGATTCGACGCTCGACGACCTGCTCGTCCGCCCCGCCGGCCGCGAGCTGGCCGAGTCCGCCGCCGCCGCCGCCCGGTCGCTTGGCTGGACCGGCGGCGATCTGCCGCTGGGCCTCTCCGGAGGTTTCCTGCTGTCGTCGCCGGTCGTCGCCGAGGCCCTCTTGGGCGGCCTTCGCGAACGCGGCTACAACCCCCTGCCGACCCGCGTCAACGAGCCCGCCGAGGGCGCCCTGATCCTCGCCCGCCGCGACCACGACGGCGGGAAATGACCCAGGGGGGCGGCGATGGCGGGCGACGAGCGCGACCTGGTCCTCGGCACGGCCGGCCACATCGACCACGGCAAGACCGCCCTCGTCCGCGCCCTGACCGGCGTCGACGCCGACCGTCTGCCCGAGGAGAAGGCCCGGGGGATCACCATCGACCTCGGCTTCGCGGCGCTCGACCTGGGGCCCCACCGCCTGGCCCTGGTCGACGTCCCCGGCCACGAGCGGTTCATCCGCAACATGCTCGCGGGCGCTTCGGGCCTCGACCTGGCGCTGCTGGTCGCCGCCGCCGACGACTCGGTGATGCCGCAGACGCGTGAACACCTGGAGATCCTTTCGCTGCTCGACCTGTCCGGGGGCGTCGTCGTGCTGACCAAGTGCGACCTCGCCGACCCATCGTGGCTGGCCCTGGTCGAGGACGAGGTCCGCGAGCTGGTTCGCGGCACGTTCCTCGAATCGGCCGAGGTCGTCCGGACCTCGGCGACGTCCGGCCTGGGGATCGACGAGCTGAAGGCCGCCCTGGCGCGGCTCTGCGCGACGGCCCCCGACCGCCGCGACCCCGGCCTGTTCCGGATGGCCGTCGACCGGTCGTTCACGTTGGCGGGGCATGGCGCGGTGGCGACGGGCACGGTGGCCTCGGGCTCGGCGGCCGTGGGGGACGAGCTGGTCTGGCACCCCGAGGGCCGGGCCGTCCGGGTCCGCGGCCTGCACCGGCACGGCCGGGCGGTCGAGCACGTCGGCCGGGGCTCGCGGGCGGCGGTCAACCTGGCGGGGGTCCATCATGAGGAGGTCTCTCGGGGTCAGGAATTGGCCGCTCCGGGGTACCTCCAGGCGACCCGGGTGCTGTCGGTCGAGGTTCGCGAATCGGGCCTGGCGCCCCGGCCGCTGCGGCACCGGGGGCGGTATCGGGTCCACCTGGGGACGGCCGAGGTCGCGGCGACCCTGGCCCTGCTGGAGGATCGCCCGGCGGACGGCTCGCCCCGGCTGGCCCAGCTCGTGCTGGCCGAGCCGGTGGTCGCGGTCTACGGCCAGCCGTTCGTGGTCCGCGAGGAGAGCCCGCCGGCGACCCTCGGCGGCGGCCGGGTGCTCCAGCCCGTGGCCCGCCGCATCCGCCGCCGCGACCTCGCGACGGTCGCCCGGCTGGGCCGGCTGCGGTCGCCCGACCCGGTCGAGCGGATGCGGGTCGCGCTGGCGTTCCAGGGGCTCGAACCGGCGACCGACCGGGCCCTTTGCGCCCGGACCGGCGTGGCCGTTGGGGAGGTCGGGCCGATCCTCGATCGGCTGGCGGCGGCGGGCGAGCTGGTGGAGGTCCCCGTCGGCCCGAGGCGATCGATCCGCATCCCGGCCGAGCTGGCCGCCGACCTGGAGGACCGCGTGCTCCGGGCCCTGAAGCGGCTGCACGAGGCCCGGCCCAGGCAGTCGGCGATCCCCCGCGCCCGGATCGCGGCCGAGCTGCCCGACCTGCCGGGCGAGGCCCTCGCGGCCGGCCTGGTCGACCGCCTCAAGGCTCGCGGAGCCGTCGTCGCCGACGCCCGCGCGGCGGCCCTCGCGGGCTTCGAGCCCCGGCTCAGCCAGGGGGAACGTCGGCTGAAATCGGAATTGGCTGATGCGATCCGCGACGGCGGCGCGAGCCCTCCCGACGCGGCCGAGCTTGCGGCGATGGGGGGCACCCGGGCGGCCGTCGTCCCCGAGCTGCTGGCCCTGCTCCGCGACGAGCAGCGGGTGGTCGAGGTCGGTCCGGGGCTGTACCTCGACGCCGACGTCGAGGCCGACCTGCGGCGGAAGGTCGCCGACCGCCTGGCCGACGGCTCCGCCCTCGCCATGGGCGACCTCCGCGACCTCGTCGGCACGACCCGGAAGTACGCCGTCCCCCTGGGCGAGCACCTCGACCGCATCGGCCTGACCGTCCGCGAGGGCGACGTCCGCCGACTCAAGAATTCGGGCATATGCAAATGAATGATGCGTTATGTGATGAATCCAGATTGATAAAAGGTCCGCGATCTCTTCCCCCCGTCAACGCCGTGCTGGACGCCGTGCGGGCGGCCCTGGCCGAGGCTCGCGCGGCCTTGCTGGAGGGCCGGGGCGCCGCGACCGACCCTGACGCCCTGGCCCGCCGCGCCCTCGTTCTCATCGACCGTCGCGAGTCTGACCCCGGCCGGCTCCGGCCGGTGCTCAACGCCACTGGAATCGTCCTCCACACTGGGCTGGGTCGGGCGCCGTGGGCCGAGGAGGCCGTCGAGCGGGCGTCGGCCGTCGCCCGGGGGTTCTGCAACCTGGAGTTCGAGCTGGAGGAAGGCGAGCGCGGGAGGAGGACGTCGGGCGTCGTCCCCTTGATCCGCGAGCTGACCGGGGCCGAGGCGGCGACGGTGGTCAACAACAACGCGGCGGCCACCGTGCTGGCCCTTCGCGCCCTGGCCGCCGGCCGCGAGGTCGTCGTCTCGCGTGGCGAGCTGATCGAGATCGGCGGCGGGTTCCGGCTGCCGGAAGTTTTCGAGGTCTCCGGCGCCCGGCTCCGCGAGGTCGGCACGACCAACAAGACCCGGCTCGACGACTACCGCCGGGCCCTCGGCCCCAACACCGCCGCGCTCTTGCGCGTTCATCCCAGCAACTACCGGATCGTCGGCTTCACCGAGCAGGCCCCCCTGCCCGACCTGGCCCGCCTGGCCCACGACCACGGCCTCTGGATGATCGACGACATCGGCTCGGGCACCCTCGCCCCCGGGCTGCCCTCGGGCGTCGACGGCGAGCCGACCGCCGCCGAGGGGATCGCCGCCGGGGCCGACGTCGTCCTGTTCTCCGGCGACAAGCTGCTGGGAGGTCCCCAGTGCGGCGTCCTGGCCGGGGCCGCGCCGGCGATCCGGCGGATCGAGGCCGATCCGATGATGCGGGCTTTGCGGGTCGACAAGACGACCCTCGCCGCCCTCGAAGCCACGCTCCAGCTCGTCCGAGACGGTCGAGGGCCCGACCGCCTCCCCGTCTGGCGGATGATCGCCGCCCCGCTGGAGGAGCTGGCCGCCCGGGCCGAAGGGCTGGCCCGGGCGTTCCGCGACCTCGGCCTGAACGCCTCGGTGGTCGCCGCCGAATCCCAGATCGGCGGCGGCAGCGCCCCGGTCCGGCCGATCCCCACCCGGGCCGTCCGGGTCGACCCGCCGTTCCCGCCCCCCCACGAAACCGAACGCGCCTGGGCCCGCGCCCTCCGCCTCGGCGGTCCCCCCGTCGTCGCCCGCATCCAGGCCGGGGCCGTCCTCTTCGACCCCCGCACCCTCGCCGTCACCGACGAACCCCCTCTCATCGAGGCCGTCCGGATAATCGGCAAAATCGATTGATCTGATCAAATGTCCATGTCGTCGAGCATGGCTTCGAGGCCGTCGAGCCGGGGGGCTTCGGGGTTGAGGGTCACGGCCTTCTCGATCCGGGGGGCGTGGCGGGTGGCCTCCTTGAGGAGGACGGCGCCCTGGGGCCGGGTGAGGATCTTGGCCCGGAGCATGGCGAGGGCATGGACGATCTGCACGATCCCCTCGTACTCGTCCTTCTCCTCGGGCGTCATCTCGTCCTGAAAGTTCTTCACGGCCAGCTCGTCGAGCCGGGCCTGGACGTCGGCCGGCGGCTGGTGCTCGGCGATCATCCGGGCCATCTCGGGCGTGAACCGGGACACGACCGATTCCAGGAGCCGGTCCAACGTGCGGGAACTGGAAGCGGGTTCTTGCGACATGGGATCATCCTTAAAACCGTTGCGAGCCGCGCCCCCGGACGAGGGCGAAGCATGATCCACTCCATTGGGCCCCTCGGCCCCCTCGCCCGGAATCGTAAATCGTCCCGCCGATTGAGGACAGGCGAACTCCCCCAGGAGGCCCGGCCGATTTGGGTTCGTTCGCGCCGAATTTCGGCCCGTCAGGACGCCGTGAGGGAGCCTCGTGCGAGCTTCAAGCCCCCCGCCCGCGGGCTCCGGAAATTGGCTTCGTTCGTCGCCGGGGAATCTCCCGTTCTGGCGTCTTAAAGGATAATGGAATAAGGGGGTTGCGTCGATCCGGGAAATTGGCTTCGCTCTCGCTGAAACCATGGGGCTTCGAGCCCGTTCCGGGGCCGATCGTCGTCCCCCGTCGGCCTGAACCGCCAGCACGGCCGATTGGCTTTGTTCGCGCCGATTCTTCGATCGTCGTCAGCGTTCCGGGGCCGATGCCCTGTTCCTCAGGCGTCTGAATCGCCGGCCGGGGTGATTGGCTTCGTTCGCGCCGAAAATCGACCCGCTGGGATGGAGTGAGCTTCGATGGCGATGCCTGCCCTCCCCTCAGCGTCTCTCGCCCGCGCCGCCGGAAATTGGGTTCGTTCGTCGCCGGAGGGCGACGCCTCGGGACGGCTTAAAAGCGGATGGATCAAGGATGTTGCGTCGTTTTGGGGCGTTGGCTTCGTTCGCGCCGAATAACGAGATTTCCGGAGCCGCTTCGGCCCCTCGCTCGTCCCTTCCCCTCGCTGCCGCCGGCCTGGGCGATTGGGTTCGTTCGCGCCGATTTCTTGGGTCTTCGAAGCCTGACGACTTCGTGGTGAGACCTCGTCCGATCGCCGGATTGAGAAAGAGTCGAGCGGAGTCGAGAAGGCCCCTACCCTAATGTACGACGGGATAGGGAGATCGAAGAAAGACCGGCGGATTGTCGCCGGGCCGCCAGCCGCGGCGTGCCTCGCCCCCGACCGATGCCGAAGCTAGACCGGGGGGAGACGCCGCCCGATTTGCCCAGGATTGCTTATGTCCATGAATGCCTGGGAGCTTGACGTGAGCCCTCCGCCCAGGTAGGGTCCGGGGTGACGCCGACTACGACCTCGATTTGGACGACGTACTAGATGTTCCTCCTGAGTGAAGGAAGCGTGTTCGATTTCGATCTTAATCTCTTGTCGGAGCTTCTAGAGGTCATCGACCGCCAGCTTGAGGTTGTGCTGAGCGGCTGTGACGATTTTGAGGAGGCCGACCAGCTCGGTTACTTCGACCGCGTTGAGCATGCGGTTGGCCTCGGCTTCGTAGCTTCCCAGGCGTACCTGACCTCGACCTACGGATCCTTGGGGATCAAGAAGACGGCGGCATTGTCCGTGGGACCGCGTCATCGAGAAGGGCAAACCATCGTCGCGATCATTAACCACGCCGCGAACTTCTGGAAGCACCGCGACGAGTGGATCTTGGACAACGGAGTGGAGCGACAGAAAACAGTACGCAATTTGTTTGAGGCCATTGGGTGTCCGGTGGACCAAGGCTACCCTCTGAGTTGCATGCTCACTAAGCTAGCCGATCCTAGCCCCGCCTCGTTCCGACCTTTGGTTTCACTGTTGGCGCAGTGGAGAGATAAATTGCGGGAGAGTGGCCCACCGCTCTAATCTAAGTCGCCGTTCAGATGGTTGCCGGAGGTCTCGCCGGCCAATCCGTTGAAGAAGCCGATCTTGATCTATTCGGCGGCCGCCAGCATGGCGGGCCAGGCGATGCGCGCCAGGGTGCCGCCGATGCTGATCCGCCGCACGCCGAGTTCCGCGAGTTCGGCCCCGCCAAGCTTGGGGTCGATCGCGAGGACGTTGAGCGGCGGGTCGCACGGGTTCGGTCCGTCCTGACCCCGTGGTGAAAGCCGCAGTCAGCGCCCACGGGTTCGAGTCCGAACCCGTACCACCCGCCGACGTGTAGCGGCAGGGGGCGACGGTGCGCATCCTCCCCGCCCAAAGCTCAGAAAGCCCACCAGGCGGCTGTCCGCGACCAACGTCCAGGTGTCGGGTTGGTTCGAGGGAATCCACCACGGAGGACTCGGAGTACACGGAGGGCGAACGATTCAATCGATCACGGATGCAATACCGTCTCACGAACGGGCGATGTTGAAGCTCAGAAGTAAGCCCCCCCCCCGCATTTCCTCCGAGTCCTCCGTGGTGAATCGTCCCGATATCCAACGTCTTGTGACAGAGTTGGAAGCGATTCTTTGGACGGCCCCATAGGATGGAGCCGCTGTCGGACCCAGAGGAGACGAGGCCATGCTCGACTACCCGGATTTCGCCTTCCTGGACAATCGCGGCAAAGGACCCGCGCCCGTGCTGGCCTGGGCCTGCGTTTACGTCGCCAACCTACCCTACCCGCTCTTTTGCGGGGTGATACTGACCACCGACAGCGGCAGGATGGGAATGGTGCTCGGCATCCTCGCCGTGTTTTTGACCGGGTATCGGTCATGCTTCGTCTACCGCGAGGCGATACTCACGGTGGCGTATGGCGGGTGGATCGTCGCCGCTTTCCAGTTCGTTCCCTTCCTCCAGGTCATGGCTGGTTTGATAGGCGTCGCTGTGGCTGAGGCGACGGGTCAGGCGGCCAGCGGTGACCTCGGCCCAATCAACACCGTTCTCGGCGGATTCCTGGCGACCCTCGTCACCGGCGGCATCCTGATCGCCCTCGCCGCTGTGCTGGGGCTGATGACGCGGGGTTTGACCCGTATGCTGAACCCGGCGGACCATGGGATCGCCGCGAAGAAAGCTCTTTGAGCGGCGGGTGGCGCGGGGGCGGTCCGTCCGAACCCGTGGTGCAAGCCGCAGTCAGCGCCCACGGGTTCGAGTCCGAACCCGTGCCACCCGCCCGACTGCGGGACGATCGAGGAGTGAAATACAAGCCCGAAGCGCCAGCGAGTGAATTCCCTCGGCCGGGGGCCGAGTCAGCGAACGCAAGACAATGCACTCGCTGGCGCTTCGGGCTGCCCTGAAAACAGCCCGTGGGACGATCGGGGAGCGAAATGAAAGCCCGAAGCCCCAGCGAGTGAATTTCCGGTTGGCCAGCGGGGAATTCACTCGCTGGCGCTTCGGGCTTCCATTCGTAGGCCGCCCGCATGACTTCTCGTCAGCTCATTTTCATGAGGCCGGGTGTCCCGACGGCGTCATGATGGTTTGATCTGAAAATGGCCTCGCGAAAACCTGCCCCGATACAAGCTCGAAGCGCCAGCGAGTGGATGCTTCCAACGGCCGATCGGAAACTCACTCGCTGGCGCTTCGAGCTTGTATTCGGCGGGTGGCACGGGTTCGGTCCGACACCGCGCCCCCGACCGTCTCGGCACGCGGGCGAGCCTTGATTTCACGAAGCGCGCGGGGCGTCGTTCGCTTCGTATTTGGCGATGTAGTCGAGCACCTTGTCCGACCATCCGTCGATGTGCAGCCAGGAGCCGTAACCCACGCCGTTCTTGTTGCTGGCGACGTTGATCAGATAGCCCTTGAGCTGAGGCACGGGGTCGTGGCTCTGCTCGTCGGTGATCACGATCAGTCGGTCGCGTTTGGGCAAGGACGTCACCGCCTTTCCCAGCTCCGTCCCGCCGTGAGGCTGGGAGCCGACGATGGCGTCGCGCAGGGCGAAACCGCGTCGGCCCGGGACTTCGATCAAGCTGTTGGAGAACGTGAACACGCGCAGGTCCTCGAACATCTGCCGCCCGATCATCGCCAGCGAGCAGGCCGCGTCCATCCGCTTCATCTCCGACCTGGCGGAGAGCGCGACGTCCATCGACCCCGACACGTCGACGAGGATGATCGTCTGGCCCTTCAGCTTCTCGCGGCCGGCGAAGCACTCGAAGAACTTGGCCTCCAGGTCCGACTCGAAGGCCGGGTTGTGCCGGGCCGCGGCGATGAAGTTGATCGGCAGCAGCCTGCCGGTCTTCAAGGCGCGGAGGCCCTGGCGGATCGACTCGGTTTCGACGCCGGCCTTCGTCATGTTGCGGAGGTTGCGGAGCAAGGCCAGGCCGCCGAGCCTGTTCTCGGCCAGCAGCCGCGTCCACGACTCCTTCTTGTCGCCCCCCTTCGACAGTTCGACTTCCCAGGTGTCCGGCGTCGCCAGCTCGCCCTTGACCAGCCGCTTCCAGAGCGCCGCCTGCTCGTCGCCGTGGGGCTTGGGGCGGGTGATCCGGATGGCGTCGCGCAGCTTGACGGCCTTCTGGCCGCCGTTGTACTTCGCAAGCTGGTACTCGTCGAACTTGCGTAACGACTCGCCGACGTGGCGCTTGACCTGCTTGGCCAGCGGCTCGTCCGGCTTGCCCTTCCAGTAGATCGACAGGAACTCGGTGACGTCGTCCGGTCGCAGGACGACCTTGGGGAACAGGTCCTTCGCCAGGGCGCGCCCTTCCTTCGTCCGCATCAGCTCGCGGGCGAGCAAGAGCGGGACGTGCCGCAGCTTCATGTCCTCCTTGGCCTGGATCGCCACGCGGGCGACGTCCTCGGCCGGGACCTGCTTCACCAGGCCGGCGATGCGCTCGCCGATGGTCTGGCCGTCCTCATAGAACTCGTCCTCCCAGAGCAGGCAGGACATGACCGAGCGTTCGAGCTGGGCCAGCGGGTCGATGCGAGCGGCCGGAGCCCCTTCGTGCGTGAAGATCTTCTGGATTCGGTTCAACGTGGCCATGGCGACCCCTGTCACTCAAAGCGGGCGGGGTAGAGGCGAACAAGGATGAGCTTCTGAACCCTGCGGCCCAGGTGGGATTTGAACCCACACCTCCGGCGAACCGGCGCTCTTGCCATAAGTATCCCTGTCCTGCACCACCGCCCTGTTGCGGAAAATCGTGCGGGGAAGAGGCGATAAAGGAACGTACGCGCTCTAACCAACTGAGCTACCGGCAGGTCGATCTGCCGGGCGGGACTCGAACCCGCGACCTCGCGATTGGAAGTCGAAGTAACCCTTACCTACACCACCGCACGATGGTTCAAGCGGAGGGGGGAAGATCGATAAAGGTGTTTTCTGTTGTTCTACCGTTGAACTACACCAGCCGAAGCTGGCGACCGGATTCGAACCGATGCTGACAGATTCTAAGGAACCCTTACCTGCACCACCCTCCGTATTCCAAGAGCCGGGAAGCGCCTCGAAGGTTCGCCGCAATCCGAAACAACCCCCGACGACGCCCGGATTCCCGGCGCGGAATGGCACGCGGCGCGAGGCCGTGGGGGCTTTTCGCATGGCGTCGCGACCAAGTCTGGTAGGGGCGCCCCTTGTGGGCGCCCGGTTCGTTTCACACCGACCGTTTCCGCTCGGCGCGGGCGCCCACAAGGGGCGCCCCTACCGGCAAACCACGGACCGGAATTTTCAGGGCAATCGTTCATGCCGCCGAGGCGGCGCTCATCCTGATGAGAATGGGGGCATGGCAGGTTCGCGAATCCGTCGGGTTTGTTCCGATCCACTCTTCATCAGGATAAGCGATCGGACGCGATCGTACTACGGTCGTCTGATGTTCACATTGCCGATCGGGTTGGAGCGTCCGCCGGGAAGACGTGATGATTCGGTCTCCCGGCGGCCGATCCTAAGGGGTAGGGCGTCTCTCCGCTCTTTGCGTCCGCGGAAAAGAGATCATGTTCGGGGAGGGGTCTTCCATGCTGCTGGCCGTGCGCGCCGTCGCCACTTACGAATTGACGGCCGAGACGTTCATGATTTTGATGATCGAGCCGCCGCTTGAGGGGGCCGGCCATCGGGTCAAGGACGAGCGGCTCGCCACCAGTCCAACGCCGTTCTGCGAGCTGCGTCGGGACGTCTACGGCAATCCCCAGCGCCACCTGACCGCGCCCTCGGGGTGGTTCTCGTACGAGTTCAACGCGACCATCGAGGTCGCTCCGAACGCCCCCCTGCCCTCCGACGCCTTCGAGCACCCGCCCCAAGAGCTGCCCGCCGAGGCGATGAACTTCGCCCTGCCTTCCCGGTACTGCCAGTCGGACCTCCTCACCCGGATGGCCTACGACGAGTTCGGCCGGTTCGGGACGGGGGGCGAGAAGGTGCTGGCCGTCGCCGATTGGGTCCGTCGGCACGTCGAGTATCGCTACGGCACGACCGACGCCATGACCTCGGCCTTCGACACCGCCACCGAGCGCGTCGGCGTCTGCCGCGATTTCGCCCACCTGGTGATCGCCTTCTGCCGGGCGCTCAACATCCCGGCCCGCTACGTCTCGGGCTACGCCCTGGGGCTCGATCCGCCCGACTTCCACGGCTTCGTCCAGGTTTATCTGGGCGGGACCTGGCACAACGTCGACGCGACGTTCGAAGGCATCCGCCCGGCGCTGATCCCGATCGCCATGGGCCGCGACGCCGCCGACGTGGCGATGACGACCTCGTGGGTCCCCAACACGCTCACCGAGCAGTCCGTCGAGGTTCGGGAAGTCGCGGGTTGGCGGGGGAAGCGGGTGGTTGCGGGCGGCTGTTCGAGGGCGCAGTATGGCACTCAAGCCCAGGGAGAACGGGTGGTCCTGGACGACGTCGACCCGGGAACGACCCATCCATCATGGTGAAGAGAGGCCCCCATGAATCAGGACGCGGACGTCCTCAGCGCGCTTAGAATGAACCGTCGCCGTCTGCTGCGATCCGCCGCGGCGATGGCCGCCGCGACGTCGTTGATGCCGCCGAACGTGCAGCGCGCCCTGGCGCGGACTCCCCCCGCCCAGGGGTCGTGGAGCGACGTCAAGCACGTGGTTCTGCTGATGCAGGAGAACCGCTCGTTCGATCACTACTTCGGGACGATGGCGGGGGTTCGCGGCTTCGGCGACCCGTCGGCCCTGACCTTGTCGGACGGCCGGTCGGTTTTCCACCAGCCCGACCCCGAGAACCCCAGCGGCCGCCTGCTGCCGTTCCATCTCGACACCCGCGCCACCAGCGCGCAGAAGATCCCGTCGACCAGCCACGCCTGGGCGGTTCAGCACGCCTCGTGGAACGGCGGCAAGATGGACAACTGGCTGCCGGCCCACCGCAAGGCCGAGGGCGCCGTCGCCCCCTACGTGATGGGCTACCACACGCGGGCCGACATCCCGTTCCACTTCGCCCTGGCCGAGGCGTTCACGATCTGCGACGACTACTATTGCTCGGTCATGGGCCCGACGTGGCCCAACCGGATGTACTGGATGACCGGCACGATCGACCCCGACGGCGAGGCGGGCGGGCCGTTGACCGACAACCACGCGGCCCCCGGCGGCTTTCGCTGGACCACCTACGCCGAGCGGCTCCAGAAGGCCGGCGTGAGCTGGAAGGTCTACCAGCAGACCGACAACTACGGCTGCAACGTGCTCGAGCACTTCAAGGCGTTCAAGGAGGCGCCCAAGGATTCCGAGCTGTACAAACGCGGGATGGTGCGCGAGCCCGAGGGGAAGTTCGAGCACGACGCGATCAACGACAAGCTGCCGGCGGTGTCGTGGATCATCCCGACGAGCCGCCAGTCCGAGCACCCCGACTTCACCCCGGCGGCCGGAGCGGCGTTCATCGCCGGCAAGCTGAACGCGATCGCGGCCAACCCCGAGGTCTGGGCGAAGACGGCGTTCATCCTCAACTACGACGAGAACGACGGCCTCTTCGACCACGTCGCGCCGCCGGTCCCGCCCCCCGGCACGCCGCGGGAGTTCGTGGACGGCCTGCCGATCGGCGGCGGGTTCCGCGTCCCTTGCATCGTGATTTCGCCGTGGACCGCCGGCGGCTGGGTGTGCAGCCAGCCGTTCGACCACACGTCGGTGCTCCAGTTCCTGGAGAAGTTCACCGGCGTCGCCGAGCCCAACATCAGCGACTGGCGCCGCCGGACCTTCGGCGACCTGACCGCCGCCTTCCGGTTCGGCTCCGAGCGGGCGACCCCCCCGCAATTCCCCGACACCGTCCACACCCTCACCCGCGCCCTCTACGAAGGCGACCACCTGCCCAAGCCCCAACTCCCCGGCGCCGACCAGGAACCCCCGACCCAAGAACCCGGCGACCGCAAGCAGACTCCTCCCAGACGCCGTTGACCGAGACGGGCGGCTGTGGCATTGGGCATTCCGCCACAGCCGCCCCGCCGTGGCCTGCGCCGAGGTGATCGGTTAGAATGTCTCGGGCTACGCCCTGGGGCCCGAACCGCCCGATTTCCATGGGTGCGTCCGAGGATTATGTGGGTTCAATAGATCCTTTGTGCGTACAAAGGAGGCGGAGGCGAAAGGTGATGGCGGGCAAATTTCTCCGACGTGGCGCGATCATCGACACGATCAAGAGCGAACAACGCACGAACGCCGTCCAAAAGCGGGAGGGGCTGACCCAGCACCCCGTAACCATCACATCGTGTGGCTGCCCAGACCCAAATTGCGGGTGCTGGCACACAATCAGAACCGATCGAACTATCCCAACTCCCGAGCAGGCTGTCGAGCGGCTCGCGAAGGATAAGAAGGCCCGTAATACAGTCAATGCCCGTCGTGAACGCGGCGACGCCTAACCTCGCGCTGCAGTGAAACCATCCCACTGCGGGGTTGGTACCCCGATACCTCGTGGTTCATCAGGCCACTTTGGGCATTGGGGAAGACGGCGAAGTTGGATCAGGATCGTCCTCGGAACTTCACCCGCACATGACCGAACCCACTCCCGAAAAGCCGAAGCGTCGGGCGCGGTACAGCGGCAGGAATCCTCGTCATTTCCACGAGAAATACAAGGAACTCCAACCCGACCGCTACCCCGACGACGTGGCGAAGGTGATCTCCGGGGGGAAGACGCCCGCCGGGACGCATCGGCCGATCATGACGGCCGAGATCCTCCGCGTGCTGGCGCCTCGGCCGGGGGAGGTCGCCGTCGATTGCACGCTGGGGTACGGCGGTCACGCCCGCGCCCTCCTCGCCGCCGTCCAGCCGGGCGGGCGGCTGCTCGGCCTGGACGCCGATCCGATCGAATTGCCCAAGACCGAGGCCAGGCTCCGGGGCCTCGGCTTTCCTCCCGAATCGATCGTCGCGCGACGGTTGAATTTCGCGGGGCTGCGGGGTTTCCTCGCCGCCGAGGCGCCCGAGGGGGCGGACCTGCTGCTCGCGGATCTCGGGCTTTCCTCCATGCAGATCGACGACCCCGCGCGCGGCTTCAGCTTCAAGACGGCCGGCCCGCTCGACATGCGGATGAACCCGAACCGAGGCCGCCCCGCGTCCGCCCTGCTGTCGGAGCTGGGCGAATCGGCCCTGGCTCAGCTCCTTTCCGAGAACGCCGACGAGCCCCACGCCCGCGACATCGCCCGCGCCATCCTTCGCGCCCACGCCCGCGAACCTTTCGCGACCACCCAGGCGCTCGCCGCGGTCGTGTACGAGGCGTGCGCCCGACTGCCCGTCGTTCCGGAGGACGTCGCCCGCCGCGTCTTCCAGGCGCTCCGGATCGCGGTGAACGACGAGTTCGGGGTCTTGGCGGAGTTCCTCCGGACCCTGCCGGCGTGCCTGAAACCGGGCGGCCGGGTCGCCATCCTGTCGTTCCACTCCGGCGAAGACCGCCGGGTGAAATCGGCGTTCAAGGAAGGCCTGCGCGACGGCTCCTACGCCTCGATCGCCGAAGACGTCGTCCGCGCCTCCGCCGAGGAGAAGCGGGACAACCCCCGGTCGTCGTCGGCGAAGCTGCGGTTCGCGGTCCGCGCGTAAGACTCGGGCGCTCGACTTGCTCGTCGTCGAGGCCGTCGGTATAGAATGACCCTGGTTGTGACGGGTTCCAACGCGGGAGATCAAGATCATGGAAACGCTGCTCGAACGCGCGTTCGCCGAGGCGTCGAAGCTGCCGAAAGCCGAGCAAGACGTCCTGGCGACTCGATTGCTGGCCGAGCTGGCGGTCGAGGACGACTTCGACCGAGCGATCGCCGGATCGGCCCATAAGCTCAGCCGCCTCGCCGAACAGGCGCTCGCGGAATTCCGGGGCGGGATGACGGAGAAGCTGGACCCGGATCGGTTATGAACTCGCACCTCACCCGAAGGTTTCGCGAGTTGTTCTCCGAGCTTCCCGCGCACGTCCAACGCCAGGCGCGTGCGGCCTATCGCCTGTTTCAGGCCGACCCGACGCATCCCGGCCTGCATTTCAAGCAGGTCAACGCCGCCCCGCTCATGTACTCGGCCCGCGTTGGCATCAGCTATCGCGCCTTGTGCACGCGGGACGGAGACACGGTGGTCTGGTTCTGGATCGGGTCACATGCCGAGTACGACCACTTGCTGACGCAGCTTTAGTGGGCGGGCGGGTGGCCCGGGTTCGGCCTCCGAACCCGTGGTGCCACGCGCCTCCGCCGAGGAGAAGCGGGACAACCCCCGGTCGTCGTCGGCGAAGCTGCGGTTCGCGGTCCGCGCGTAGAACTCGGACGCTCGACTTGCCCGTTGTCGAGGCCGTTCCGCGCCCATGCCTGCGCCGGGGGCGTCGGGGTAAAATGCCCCTGATCGCGAGGCCTCAATCCGCAGGTCTTCGATCCAAAGAACCCAGAGGCCCTTGGGATCGCCGACGCCCGAAGAATAGCCAGCCGATGATAGCTCCGAACAGCGCCATGGGGATCACCATGATGCCTGAATAGTCATCGTAACCTGGACCGACCATGGCGAAGAACAGCCCGAAGAGCACGGCGCAGAGCGTCGCCGCGCTCATCGTGCCCGCTGCGACGCCGTGGCAGAGCATACCGAGCAACACCGCACCGGCGAAAGCGCCTGTAGCCACGCTGGTGCGGTGGGTGTAACCGACGCCGCCCATGAGGCCGGCCCCAACAATACAACCGACAAGGGCCGCGACGGCCCGGAGCTGCGGTTTGCATTCGAGTAGTTGCATATGCTCTCCGCCGCCCAGCTCGACTTCAAAGGAGGCCGAGCGCCGCAGGAACCAATTCCACTTGATCGTAGCGATGCGAACCTTGCCCTTCATGGGGATACTCGATTGTCCGCGAGTTTCTGCCCGGTGGCCATGCCGTGACACAGCGGTTTCTGCTAAACGAGGAGATCAAGATCATGGAAACGCGGCTCGAACGCGCGTTCGCCAAGGCGTCGGGCGAGCGGTCCGGGTTCGGAATTCAAACCCGGGGAGGCATCAGAGTTCGGCGCGATGATTGCTCACGGCCGCGCGATACCGATCGGGCGGCGTGAGACGGCCCGCATGGTTGTGGCCGGGCCTGTGACCTCGGGACGCGCGCCTTGGGACCGGACCGGCCTCCTCTTTTGGAGTGCGGGAGCTTGCTCCCGCCTGGGCCGCGTGTTCAGCGCGGCGGCAAGCCGCCGCACTCCACATCGGCCTGGGACCGGCCTCACAGAGGCCGGCTACAAATCGGCTTGCTTCCAACTCTCGCCTCAAATCTCGTGCCGAACACTAGCGGGATCACCGTGTGGCATCCCAAGGTTTCGCGTTGCGAGTCGTGCAGGTTCGGCATGAAATCGGACGAAGTCGTCGACACGCTCAAACCGATGCTCGCAACGACGTCAACGGTCGAGCGGGCACATACGAGCAGGCACAAAGATGCAAGACCTGGCAGTGCGCGAGAATCGGGCGTTGATTCATCGCATCACGTGCATCGAGCCGTCCGGCTCGAAGAACACGGTCAAGTTCATCGACCTCGAGCCCTCGCCGCCTGAACAATCTGAGCAAGGCATGGCTTCGGCCGCGCCGTTTTCGATTGCCCGGCTCTGGAGATCTGGGCGAACGAGGGGGGCTGTGTGTTGAATTGCTGGTTTTTTCTTCACTAGAATGGTGGGTTCAGTCGCTGATCCGTCACCCGGCGTCGCGCAGGCGAAAACCGCGACTCACACCTGAAGCTGAGGATCGAATCCAGATGCCAAAGAGTCTTGCCTTGCGGATTGGTGGAATCGTCGGCGGCAAGCGACGGCGCGTCCGGCACGATCCTTCGCTCAGGCTCCAGCTCCTGCAACTGGAGGATCGCTGCTTGATGAGCGCTGATATTCCGATCCCGATCACCAATCCCGTCGTACCGCTGTCGACGATCTTCTGGAACGGTGAAGCAGCGCCTCTGAACAAGGATGGCAACGGCAAGGCGAACATCCCTTCGCCGGAAGCGTCCGGCGCGGCCAAAACGATCACGATCACGAACTACGGAACGGACACCCTCTATCCGTATCTCAGGACCGCGAATGACGGAAAGGATCCGAATGATTCCCTGAACCGTTACTACGACCCCCAGGATCTGCATTCCGGGGAGTTTCGCGAGTACGTGGGCTACGCCAAGTCCGACGGGTCGAAATACCTGGGTCTACCCTCGGGGGCGACCATCACCTTTCAGGTGCCGCTGGCACTGTGGGATGGAGACAATATCAGCCTGGTGACCGACGGCACGAACTTGACCACGCCCATGAACGCCCCGGCGGGCACGCTGTTCGGCTACGATCCGAGCGCCCAAATCAGTACTGCTGGAAATGGGCAGATCGTCAGCAACTCCACCTGGGTGCAAGGAGGCTCCAACTACCCGGTCGGCCAAAGCCCTCTCGTCATGTTCTATTACTCCACGTCGCCGCCCCTCACCACGTCGGACGACGCCCCGTCCCAGCCGGCGGAAGTGACGTTCCGTGATCCTTACCTGAAGAATTTCATTGATGATTCCTTTCAGACGTTCGCCCTCCTGAACTATGACGTAACGAACGTCAACAAACTCTCCGCGCCTGCGTCCATGGAAGCGAGCAACGTCCCGATTACATCGGGGTCGGTTCAATCGAACAACCTGCAATACTACCTTCCCAACAAAGACTTCGGCTGGCACGGTTCAAACAAGGACGCCGCGACGCTTACGTCCTTGATCAAGAGCTTCGTCACGAACCAAGGTCCGGCGTCGGTCGGAGACTACTATTTCGGCGGAGCGGGCTGGCCGCAATATTACAATCCCAACCCGAACGAGTACATCATCCCCTCGGGATCCAACATATTCGACAACAGTCCGCTGAACGTCCACGTGGGCGACCCCGCGGTGAATCGGTCCCATTACGACAATAACCGATGGCTGCTTTCGAGCAGCGGCGGCGGAGCGATCCAGGCCAGCGCGGGCGGGGATGTTTTAAACGATCCCAATGCGACGATGCTTCCTCTGGAATTCGGCCCGGGCCAGCGCGCGGTCTTTATTCAGAACATCGCTTCGATGGTGGCGAGCAAGCAGGCGATCAGCTTCACGATCTCGACGAGCGACCCCAAGTATCAGGGGGTGCTGGGAACGCTGGTGAGCTACAATCCCTCTTCCCAGGTGCGCGCCATCAACATCACGCCGGGCGCGGGGGGCTCGGGTTACGGGCCGAACACCAAGGTCATCATCAGCGGCGCCAACGGCAACGGTGTAGACGCCGTGGGCCAGGTCAACATCGGCAAGAACGGCGAGATCGAAAGCGTGGGCCTGGTGAATCCGGGCAGCGGCTACACCTCGCCGCCGACGATCACCTTCTTCGACCCCAGCGGCCGGGGCAAAGGGGCGAAAGCCACGGCGGATATCACGGGGGGCACCGCCGTCGTGAAGCTCGCGGACGGCCGCACCTTGCCCACGGGCGTCGGCATGTCCTACGTCTTCCAGCGTACGGGCACCGATTACGCGGCCGCCGCCATCACCAATCTCTGGTATTCCTGGGCGAACTATTATGTCAAACAGTTCGCGAATTTCACGACCGAGACCGCTCAGGGCGCCGTCGTCTACAGCAGTATCGGCGGCGGACCTCAGCTCTTGACGAACCAGATCACACTGACTTCCCCTCCCGCCGTGCCGCTGGCCGTGGGAATGACGGTGACGGCCGCCCAGGGCATCCCCGCGGGGACCACGATCCTCAAGATCGATGGGAACACGATCTACCTCAGTCAGCTCCCTGATGCCAATACGCCGCCGACCCAGACATACACCTTCGGCAAGCCGCAGACGCTCGCCCTTGATGCGGTGTCGGCCCAATATACACATCCGTACGATCTGTCGTTCGCCCCTGCCGACCAGCAGAACGCCAAACTGTTCGCGGCATCCGTTTATGAGTCGATGGCGATTCAGGCCGTCGGCCTTCCGCCGTCCCCCTATCTGCCCACTTCGATGAATCTGGTCGCCCATGTGGTCAAGTTCTGGGCGAACCTTCCGACCCATGACAAGAGTGCCTGGGGCACCATTCTCGTGGGTGAGGCTCGCGACATCGCGAAGTCGATCCTGCGCGGGGTTTATGATTACTATCAGGTCCCCGATCAGTCGCTCTGGTATCCCGACCCCAAAACGTACACGGGCGGCCAGAAATTCAACGTCTACAATCTTGATCCCTATGTGTGGTTCGTCCACAAGGTGGCGGGATTGACGGGGTACGGCTTCTCCATCGACGACGACCTGGCCAATCCTTCCGCGACCGGACCCAGGGGAGATGACTCCAATCATTTCCCCAGTAATCTTCAAATCGGATTCGCGGGGACCAAGGGGACGGGCAAGCTAAGCCATGCGACTCCGCTTACCAACCAGGAAGAATGGTTCCCGACCACGAAGTGGGGCAGCATCCAGACCACGGCGACCATCGGCATTCAGCAGGACGGCGCTTACAAGGGGTATTCGGTCATCACGCTGACGGGTCCGAATCCACTCAGGACCCTCAACCAAATCCTCACGCCAGGCCCCGGACAAGTGGGAGCGTATATCTCGGCGCCGGGTTTCATCGTCCCGGGAACGACGCTCATCTACTTCCCGAATGGGGTTGACGATGCGAAGAACCCGACGATCATCCTGAGTCAGAACGCGATCTCAACCACGACCCCCATCACCATAACGATCGACGCCGCGCAGATGACCATCCCCAGGGTCCTCGTCAACAACCCGAGTTTCACCAACCCGCCACAGACCAACGCCCCGTACTACACGGTCGACCCGAGCGGTCCGAACGTCTCCTGGTCGTTCAACGGCTCCGCCGGCGTCGCCGGGACAGGCAGTGTTTACACGAGAAACAATCCGGCGCCCGTCGGGTCGCAGGTCGCCTTCATCGAAGACCAGGGCGGCATCAGCCAGATGGTGAATCTGACGGCGGGCGGAGCGTACGCCGTCAGCTTCCTGGTGGCCCAGCGTAGGCTCGACGACGGGAGCGTCAACATGCAGTCGCTCCAGGTCAAGATCGACAAGCAGATCGTCGGCGACTTCACGGCCAGCCCCACCAGCGACGGCCGCTACGTCCTGTTCACGAGCAACGCGTTCACGGTCAAGCTCTCCGGCTCGCATAGGCTTGCCATCGTCGGCGTCAGTGCGGCGGGGAGCAAGAACTCGGCCTTGATCGACAACGTCGTCATCACGGGCGGGCTCGCGGCGAGGTTGGGGCTTACGGCGCTCAACCCGCCGATCCGACGAGCCGTTCTCGTAAAACCTCGTGGCTTCATGCGCAGCTCCAGCGTTTCCGGGCGAGTGTTCGCCAGCCGGGCTGCCGCTTTGAGAGCGAGACGCTGAGGCAGTTCAACCTAACGACGTTCGCCCGCAAGTGCTTCTCGCTGATCCGGTCGGGTGGCCCGGGTTCGGGTTCCGAACCCGGGGGAACAAGCCGAGGCTCGCTCTCACGGGTTCGGAAACCGTCACGCGACACCCAGGCTCACTTGTCGTCCAAATCGACGACGACGGAGTGGATCGTCCCGTCGTAGGCGTTGGGCGTTGCGTACGGGCCGACGGCGGCGTTGTCGTCGCGGCCGACCTGGAGGCCGTCGCCGGGTTGGCGGGGGATGAGCTTGCCGGGGACGGGGTCGGCGGCGGGGGCGCCGTCGATGGTCAGGGTCAGCGCGCCCGAGTGGTCGAGTTTGGCGACGACGGTGTGCGCGCCGGGCGAGAGCTTGGGGCCGACGATCCGGGAGGCGGCCTCGGGGGTGCGGACCAGGAACCGAGGGCGGCTTTCAGCCAGGAACAGCGCGTAGCCGAGGGCCGTGCCCCCCTGGGCGACGATCACGCCCTTGGGATGATCGTCGTCGGCCTCGATCTTTGCCGTGATCGTGAATCCCTTGTTCGCGACGGCCGGGGCCTGGGCTCGGGCCAGCTGGGCGTTGGGTTCGAGAGCGAACCGCTTCTTGGTGCTCAACGGCCCCTGCGCGCCCCCTTCGGCCCGCCAGGCGCCAAGGGGGAGGACGTCGGCGCGGGCGGCGTAGGCGTCCCACTGGGCGGCGAGGTCCTTGACGCGTTCGGGCTGCGATGACGCCAGGTTATGCTGCTCGGCGCGGTCGGCGGCGATGTTGTACAGTTCCCACGACTCGTTCTCCTTGGCCACCAGCTTCCAGTCGCCGTCGCGGACGGCGCGGTTGCCTTCGTGCTCCCAGAAGAGGGGCTGCGTGCGCGCCAGCGGCTCGCCGTTGAACGCCGGGCGGAGGCTCACCCCCTCGCGCGGCTTGATCGGCTTGCCGTCCTTCTCGGTCGGGTACGACGCGCCGGCGAGGTCGACGCAGGTGGCCATCACGTCGATCAGGTGCCCCGGCTGACGCTCGAACGCCCCCGCGCGCCCGGGCTTGATCCCGGTGGGCCAGTGGGCGATCAACGGGGTCGAGATCCCCCCTTCGTGGGTCCAGTGCTTGTACTCGCGGAACGGGGTGTTGCTGACGTTCGCCCAGCCCCGGCCGTAGGCGATGTAGGTGTCGGCCGGACCGGCCAGCACGCCGGGGCCGGTCCGCACCCAGCGGCCGTCGCGGGTCTGCATCGGCGGCGTCACTCGGGTCTGGAGGCCGTCGGGGCCGAGCGGTCTCAGGTCGTCGGGGGCGGGCGCCTTGTTCTCGGTCCGTCCCTGGTTCTCGGCGCAGGCGCCGTTGTCCTGGAGGAAGAGGATGAGCGTGTCGTCGAGCTGGTTCGCCTGCTTCAACTGGCCGACGATCCGGCCGACGCCGGCGTCCATGATCTCGATCATCGCCGCGTACACTTCCTTCGCGCGGGCTTCCCAGGCCTTGTCGGGCACGGCGTCCCAGTCGTCGGAGCCGGGGGCGAAATCGGCGTCGGCGGAGAGCAGGCCGCTCGCCTTCATGCGCTCGAACCGAGCCGCGCGGAGCGGCCCGTAGCCGGCGTCGAACTTGCCCTTGTACTTGGCGACGGCCGCCTCGGGGGCGTGCATCGGCCAGTGGGCCGCCGTGTAGGCGACGTACAGGAAGAACGGCTTGTCGGGCGACTCGGTCTGATGGTCCTTGAGGTAGCGGACGGCGTTGTCGGTGATCGCGTCGGTGTAGTAGTACGACTCGGGCTTGTACTCGGGGTCGTTCTCGGGCGTGATCAGCGCGTTCTGGCGGACCAGGGCGGCCGGGTCGTAAAAGCTCCCCGCGCCGGCGATCGTGCCGTAGAACTTCTCAAAACCCCGGCCCAAGGGCCAGGTGCGGCGGTCGGCGTCGGGGCCGAGCCCTGGCGTGACGTGCCACTTGCCGGTCATGTACGTCCGATAGCCCGCCGGCTTGAGCGCCTCGGCGATCGTCACCGAGTTCCGGTTCAACACCCCCCGGTAGCCGTCGCGGCCCCGGTCGTTCGTCATGTGGCCGATCCCGGCCTGGTGCGGATACAGGCCCGTCAGCAGCGAGGCGCGCGTCGGGCAGCAGCGGGCGGTGTTGTAGAACTGCGTGAACCGGACCCCCTTCGAGGCCAGGGCGTCGAGGTTTGGCGTCGCGTGCTCGCCGCCGTAGCAGCCGATGTCCGAATACCCCATGTCGTCGCACAGGACCACCACGATGTTCGGCCTCCGCCCCGGAGCTTCCGCCGCCGAGGCCGTCGCGCACCCGAGTCCCAACACCGCCAACCCAAAGCCCACCGCGAACCGTCGCAACCTCGCCATGCTCGTCTCGCATTCCTGAAACCATCGCGCGCGCCCGAATCCGCCTCCAAATTCCAGGCCGCGCGACGCGCCTTGATCGCGGCCGGCTGAATCTGCGATAATCCTATCGGATTAATAGCGAATTGGGCAAGGGTCGGGTCGGACGGGGCTGGTGGCGAGGACGACGGCTGGGTTTCGCTCGATCGCTCGCGAGGGGACTTACGACGCGGACCCGCCGTCGAGGTTGCGATTACGGAACGCGAGCACGAACGGCTCGGCGCGGTCGCCGGCGACGATCGCCAGGCCCGCGTTCTCCAGGGCTTGGATCATCAGGGCGGTCTCGCCTTTCCGGAGGAAGCGCTCGTGGGTCTCGACGATGAGGAGCTGGACCCGTTGCTTGATGGTCTCGAGTTCGTTGGCGACCATCGCGATTTCGGCGCCCTCGATGTCGACGATCAGGTTGATCCGCTCGAAGCCGCGGTCGTCGAGGATCGATTTCAGGTTGACCGTGGGGACGGTGCTCTTCTCGCGGTCGGGGTGGCAGGTTGAGCCGGTCATGCAGTTGTCGCCGAAATAGAAGTCGACCGTGGGACCGCCGTAGCCGACCGCCGCTTGGATGATCTCGAACCGGCAGTCGTTGATCTTGCGATTCTCCTCGAGCACCGGGACGACCCGAGGGTTGGCCTCGACGACGACGTGCTCGGCCGGCCGCTGGAGGCTGCGGTTGGTGATGCAGGCCACGATCCCGATCGACCCGCCGAACTCGACCGTCGGCAGCGACGGGTCCAAGTGTTCCTTGAGGAGCCGGATCTCGTCGAACTCGTATTCCAAGGTGTAGAGCCGGTACTTCTGCTCGTACGAAACGGCCGGGGACTCGACGGCGAACTCGAGCCCGTAGGCCTTCACCCGATTACCGGTCGCCTTGATGTAGCGGGCGAAGGCCCGCATGTACAGCCGCTCGGAACCGACCCTGATTTTGTACCGCTGGTACGCAAAACGCCGGGAAAGGATTCGACGGAGCCCGTCCTCCTTGAGCTTGCGGACCCAGCGATCAAGCCGCGCTTCCGGCGATCCGGGCTCCGGTTCGACGCTGCTCAAATCGCTCGCCATTCGACCTCTCCTGTTCGCGGGACGTTTGCGCCGAGAGCCACGTACTTCTGAAAGATCAAGCTCGGGGCGGCGCCGGTTCTCGGTGCCCCTCGTCCGCGTTCCCGCGTTGGTGATCACCCGAGTATCATCGCCCCGCAATCCGTTCGTGTCAAAACTCATTTCAAAATCGCTGGAAGTCACGTTGCCTGGAAGCGTCTTTGTTCAAACTGACGTTTTTTGTGCGATACGATAGGCGGTGTCGCTTGGTCAAGCCAATGGGATCGTTTGGCGGTTGCTCGGCGAGCCGTTCGGAGATTGCGCTCGGGGGTGGGCGGGCGGGAGGCTGATGGCGCGGCGGCGGTTCGGCTACACTGTAGGGGTCGGGTGGATTCGTTGGGGGGGCACGTTGTTTTGAGGGGCGAGGAGCCATCGGATGCGCGTTTGTCGGTTCCGGTTCGACGACTTGATCTTGACGGGGTTTTACGGCGACGACGTGGTGATCCCGCTCGACCAGGCGGCCGAGATGTACAGCCGCGAGACCGGGTGTGAGCTGTTGTTGCCGTCGACGGAGGATCTGCTCGACCTGCTGCCGCCGGCGGGCGAGTCGTACGCCTTGGCCCGCGAGCTGGACGCCTGGATCGAGGGGCTCGACGTGATGGATCGGGACGAGCTGACGATCCCTTGCGACGAGGTGCGGCTGCTCGTGCCGCTGCCGAACCCGTCGAAGCTCCTGTTTCTGGCCGGCAATTACGCCAAGCACGTCGCCGAGCGCGGGGGGACCGCCGCCGAGCGCGAGGAGACGTTCCCTTACGTCTTCATGAAGCCGCCGAGCACCACGCTGACCCATCCGGGCGACCCGATCGAGATCCCCACCGCCTCGCCCGACCAGATCGACTGGGAGTGCGAGTTGGGCGTCGTGATCGGCCGCCGCTGCCGCGACGTGACGGAGGCCGAGGCGCTCGATTACGTGGCGGGCTACACGGTGGTCAACGATATCAGCGACCGCGGGTTCCGGCCCAACCCGGGGCGGAAGACCCGCGATCGCGACAAGTTCTTCGACTGGCAGCACGGCAAGTGGCACGACACGTTCTGCCCCATGGGCCCCTGCATCCTCTCGGCCGACGCCGTCGACGACCCCCAGGACCTGCCGATCAAGCTGACGGTCAACGGCCAGATCAAGCAGGAAGCGACGACCGCCGAGATGGTCTTCCCCGTCGCCGCCGTGATCGCGTTCCTCTCCCAGTTCGTGACCCTGGAGCCCGGCGACGTGATCGCCACCGGCACCCCCTCCGGCGTCGGCTCGGCCACCGGCACCTACCTCAAGCCCGGCGACCTCGTCCGCGCGACCATCGCCCCGATCGGAACCCTCGAAAACCCGGTCGAGGCCGAGACCGAAGAGGATTATTAAGCGTCGATCCGGAAACCTCTCGGGGGAGACCCAAGCAAGGACTCGCGTCGTGAAACTCAAGATCCTATCGGGCGGGCAGAGCGGCGTGGACCAGGCGGCGCTTCGCGCGGCGAAGCGGCTGGGCCTGGCGACCGGCGGGGCGATGCCCCAGGGCTGGTTGACCGAGGACGGCCCCCGCCCCGAGTTCGCCGCGATGTACGGGATGGTCGAGGCTCCGACGCCAGGCTACCCGGCTCGCACGTTTCGGAACGCGCGCGACGCCGTGATGACGCAGTGGATCGGCCCGGCGGTCTCATCGGGCCATCTCCGAGACAAGCCGTACTGGTGGCAGTATGGGAGGCCGTTCTATCCGACCAGCGACCTCTCGGCGCTCTCCGCCGTCGAGCAAGCAGGGATCATGGTGGAACAACTGGCTTGTTTTCCGAGCGATGAGATCGTTCTCACCATCGCCGGCCCCAGGGAAAGCCTCTTCCCCGGGATTGGAGCGAAGGCCAGGGTTTTCCTGATGATGTTCCTCCACGAGGTGGCGAACAGTCGGTTGTTCAGTTAGGGGCCGTGCAGGAATCGCCACCAACTCTTGTACGTGGGGAAGGCTACTTGGCCTGCTCCCCATCATCTTATCTTCCCCCTCGCTGAGAAGAAGAGAAACCGTACTCTTGTATGGTGCGGTTGGATCTGTTACGTGGTGAAGTATTCTGGACTGAACGAAGCCGCCTAGGCGTCGGCTTCTGACGATTCCTGGGGGCGCCGTTACAGTCCAGGAGGAGTCGCCCCCATCCTTGAACCAACCATCCGACGCCTCGCTGCTCATCTTCGGTTCCTCGGCCGCCGAATTTCAGAGGTGCAGTGGTATGAACCTTATCAAGCCTATCGTGCGACGGCTGTTGTCTCCGGGAGAAATCGCCGCGCTGCGGACTCTTCAGACGGAACGGGCCATCGCTTCCTATCACCGGTCTGGGCTTCGTCGAATCCGTAAGCAGTCCTTGCTGCGACCGGCAAGGCTCAACCTGGGTTCCGGACGTCACCGCAAGGAGGGATTTCTGAACGTCGATCTTTTCCCTGGTGGGGATGTCACACTCGACCTCAGGCTGGGGCTGCCGTTCGAATCCGACTGCTGTGAGCTCATCTTTTCGGAGCACTGCTTCGAGCATATCGACTACCCCGAACCGATCTCTTTACTGTTCCGAGAGTGCCTGCGGGTGCTCAAGCCCGGTGGCGAATTCCGGTTCAGCGTGCCCGGCACGGAGTGGCCGCTGACCGACTACCGCGAAGGGGCTGAAGCCCCTTACTTCAAGGCGTGCCGCGAGCATGGGTGGCACCCCGAGACTTGTACGACTCGACTGGAGCACATCAACTACCATTTTCGCCAGGGGACGGAACATCGATTTGCGTACGACCTGGAGACGGCTGAGAAAGTGCTGAAAGCGGCCGGATTCATCGACGTCCGCCCGCGCGCCTTCGATCCATCGCTCGACTCGAAACACCGCGAACTCGGCAGTCTGTTCGTGTCCGCCCGAAAGCCCGCCTCTCAAGGAACTCACGCCGAGGTCGTCGGGTAGGGCGCAGGAAATGGGGAGCAGGCCAAAGAACCCCCCGTCGAAAGTTGAGAAGCGCCCCCCTTTCTCCCGCCCAATATCTCGGGGTTCCCGGCTAATCTCCGGCTCGGAGGAATCCCCACGATGAAAGACGAGCGTGGAATCGATCCGAATCACCGCCAGATTCAGGGATTGCTTCGCACCTTGCAGATCCACAAAGATGCGCGATCGTGAAATATCTTTCATTAAAACGAAAAATGGTCGCTTGTGGATGGCATGAGATTCAGCTCTCAAGTCATTGGCAAGCAGACTATTGAGTGGATCGGTCTTTACCCGTCTCCCGCGAGAATTCCGCAAGACCGCTGGTCGACCAGCGACATTATCTTTCGGGACGGAATGGGATCGTGTATTACCGAGGACATGTTCGTCCATCCGTAGGACCTTGGGCCGGGGATCCCATCGCCCGCGTCATGGTGAACCCTTCGCGGCCGGTCTTCGGCTAGCACGACGATATGGTTAATGGAGCAGGTGCAATTCGAGCGCGCACGGCTGCGCGCGTTCATCACGGTCGCTCGGCGCGCGCTGCGAAGCGGCAGGCCGACTCGATCGGATTTCATATGGGTTGATGCTCCGTAGCAAGATGTGAGCAGGCATAGATCAGGAGGGGGCGCCGATGACCTTGCCCGAAGCGGGTCCGAATCCGGCCGGGTCCGCCGAGATGCAGGCGGGGCGCGGACCGGCGCGGCGCCGATGCATGGGTCGCCGCCCTTGCGGCGTGCGCGATCGCCTCCGCGCTGAGCTGGCTGGCGACCGAAGCGGTCGTCCATCGCGTCCCCACCGAGATTGAGGATGTGAATGTCAACGGCGAAGCCAAGGGGATCGTGACGGCCGCGTCGGCGGACCGTTCCGATGTGAAGCGGGCGGTGATGGCCTATGGGGTTCGCGGCGCGGCGATGGCCCTGGGCCTGGCGGGCGGGCGGGCGGGCGGGCGGGCTCGCGCGGCGCAGGGCCGTCGTCGCGGGGGTCGTCGGGCTCGTCTTCGGAGGTGCGGCGGGCGCCGGGGCCGCTTTCGGCGTCTTCATCCCGTACTTCCGATACCCGGACCCCATCTCGGGCGACCTCCTCCTCCCCCTGATCAGCCACGCCGCCGTCTGGGCGGCCCTGGGCGCGGCGGGCGGCCTGGCGTTCGGCCTTGGGCTGCGCGCGAGGGCTGGCCTCGTGGTCCGGACGGCCCTGGGGGGGCTGATCGGCGCGGCGCTCGGGGCGGCCGTATTCCAGCTCGCGGGCGTGTTCGCGTTCCCGCGTGCGAAGACCGACATGCCGCTGGCCGACGCCTTGTGCGGGCTGTCGGTCGCCATGGGGGCCGCCGCCGCTCACGCGGGAGCCTTCACGGCCGCGACGAAGACCGGAGACTCCGAGGCCCGATCGCCGACGCCTTCGTGACGATTCCGTCTCTCGACTCGGTCCGCGCCGGAACGTCCGGCGCGGCTGTCTTCTGACGCTGCTTCTCGCCTTCACAGCGACCACGGCCCGCGCCCCGGCCGGCCCGGGCACGGCCGACGAAGGGCTCGTCCTGTCGTGGGCCGACAATATGCTGACCGTTCGGGGCCGGGACCTTCCCGGAGGTGAGGTGAGGATCTGGTATCCGGAGGCGTTCTGCCGCCCCGGCTCGACGGACCGCGACTGGAAGGAGACGGTGATCCCGCACGAGACCAGGCAGGTCGAGGCCAGCTCGGACGGCCGCCGGATTCGGCTCCGCACCACCCTGGAGGACGGGGTGGTCGTCGACCACGACATTCGGGCCGGCCGCGACGAGGTCGACTTCCGCCTGACCTCCGCCAACCCGACCGCTCAAGCGTCTCGGGCCCATTGGGCCCAGCCCTGCGTGCGGGTCGCCGCCTCCACCGGGGTCAAACCGGAGCGCGACTCCGAAACCTACCTGCCGAAGTGCTTCCTCTTCGTCGAGGACCGGCTGTCCCGGATGCCGACGCGCCCCTGGGCGACCAAGGCGCGGTACACGCCCGGCCAGGTCTGGCGTCCAGAACACGTCGATCGGGCCGACGTCAACCCACGTCCCTTGAGCTCCCTGGTCCCCTCCAACGGCCTGATCGGCTGCTTCTCGGCGGACGGCAAGCAGATCCTGGCGACGGCGTGGGAGCCGTACCAGGAGCTCTTCCAGGGCGTTATCGTCTGTCTGCATTCCGATTTCCGGATCGGCGGCCTGAAGCCGGGCGAGACCAAGACGATCCGGGGCAGGCTTTACCTGACCGGGGCCGACGTCGAGTCCTTGGTGAAGCGGTACGAGTCCGACTTCCCCGAGCACCGCGCCCGGCGCAACTAGGGGGATTTCCGGTCCACGGCGGGCGGCCCCGGGTCGTCTCGAAGCCGGGGGAGGAGTCTCGGTCCGTCCGCCCGGGGCCGAGTACGAACCCGGACCATCCGCCGCTTTCGTTCAAGGCGACGGCGGCACCCCCTTCTCGTCGAGCCAGTCGACCCCCCCGGTCTTCAGGTTGTAGACCGCACCGACGACCTTCAACTCGCCCGATGCGACCCGTGACCGGACGAGCGGGCTGCCCTTGATCAGGTCGGCTATCGCCCGCCGGACGTTATGCCGGACCGTCTCGGTGATCAGGTCGTCGTGTCCCAGGTCGGGGTGTTCGCTCCAGGCCTCCCGGTAGGCCGGGATGATGTGCTCGGAGAGGTGACGGAAGCTCCTCCCCGTGGTGGCGTTCTCGACGACCGCCGTGACCGCCCCGCAGGCTGTGTGCCCCATCACGACGACCAGCGGCGTCTTGAGGTGGCTGACAGCGTACTCGATCGAACCACCCTCGTGGTCCGAGCAGACGTTGCCGGCGACCCTCACGACGAAGAGGTCGCCGATCCCGGCGTCGAAGAGGTGTTCGATCGGGACTCGCGAGTCGGAACATCCCAGCACCGTGGCGAACGGGAACTGGGCCGCCGCCGTCTCGGCGATCCGCTTGCGATCGAGGTTGGCGAATCGCCGTTGATCGGCGACGTAACGGGCGTTGCCGTCCTTCAGGAGTTTCAGGCACTCCGCCGGCGAGGGGCCGGGTGCCGGTTTGTCCTCGCCGACGACCTGCGACGCTACAACGCAGAGGGCGCAGGCCGTAATCAGGGGGAGGCATGACGCCAAGATCAGCCGGCGATGAGTGCGAGGAAGCATGGTTTCGTGGTTCATGTCGATCTCGTCTCGGTGATTCTCGACGGTATCACATCTCTACTCGACGAAAGCGGCTCGCTCCCCGACCGCCGTCAGGGGGGGAATGCTCGGTTTCGGGTTGGAGGCCGATCCGATCGAGCGCCTGCTCCTCACATTGTAGGCAGCCGCGAGTTCGGTCGCGGGCACGAGTCTTTCAAGACGGGAGGCCCGCTCGGGCTCGACCGCGGATGGACGCGGGCCATCTGCCGCCGTTTTCCCCACGCGTGGTAGATGACAGGGGGCGGCGGCGCGTCTTCCGGATAGCCACTGGCTGGGGAATCTGGGATAATCGTCGGCCTGCGCATCGCGCTCGTCCACTTGTACTGTTCCAGTCCTCAGGCCGTCGGGAAGATTTGATGACTCCGTTTCGCACGTTGATGGTCGCCAATCGGGGCGAGATCGCCATCCGCATCTTCCGCTCGGCCCATGAGCTGGGAATTCGGACGATCGCCGTTTACTCGCACGAGGACCGCTTCGCCCTGCACCGGCTGAAGGCCGACGAGGCGTACCAGGTGGGCAAGGCGGGCGAGCCGATCCGCAGCTACCTCGATATCGCGTCGATCGTCAATCTGGCGAGCGAGAAGGGGGTCGAGGCGATCCACCCCGGCTACGGGTTCCTGTCGGAGAACGCCGAGTTCGCCCGCGCCTGCGCGGATGCGGGCATCGTCTTCGTCGGGCCGACGCCCGAGATCCTCGACAAGCTCGGCGACAAGGTGGCGGCGCGGGCGCTCGCGAAGCAGGCCGGCGTGCCGGTGCTGGAGGGGAGCGAACCGCTCGTCCCCGGCGACGACGCCCGCAAGACCGCCGCCGCGATGGGCTTCCCGGTGATCGTCAAGGCGTCGATGGGGGGCGGCGGCCGCGGGATGCGGGTCGTCGAGAAGGCCGAGAACTTCGACGACGCGCTCGAACAGGCCCGCCGAGAGGCCCTGGCGGCGTTCGGTTGCGCCGACGCCTTCATTGAGAAGTTCATCCGCAAGGCCAAGCACATCGAGGTCCAGCTCCTCGGCGACAAGCACGGCGGCCTCGTCCACCTGTTCGAGCGCGATTGCTCGATCCAAAGGCGGCACCAGAAGGTCATCGAGATCGCCCCGTCGTTCAACCTCGACGAGAGTCTCCGCCAGGCGATCTGCGACGCCGCAATCAAGATCGGTCGGGCCGTCGGCTACGAGAACGCCGGCACCGTCGAGTTCCTGGTCGACGACGAGACCGGGACGTTCTACTTCATCGAGGTCAACCCCCGGCTCCAGGTCGAGCACACCGTCACCGAGATCGTCACCGGCGTCGACCTGGTCAAGAGCCAGATCCTGATCGCGCAGGGCGAGCCGCTGTCGAACCCGGCCATCGGCATCGACGGCCAGGACTCGGTCCACACCTCGGGCTACGCGATCCAGTGTCGGATCACGACCGAGGACCCGACCAACAACTTCATGCCCGACTACGGGCGGATCACCCACTACCGGTCGTCCGGCGGCCCGGGGCTGCGGCTCGACGGCGGCTCGGCGACCTCGGGCGCGATCATCACGCCGTTCTACGACTCGCTGCTGGTGAAGGTCTCGGCCTACGCCCGGCGGTTCGAGGACGCGGCCTCTAAGATGGAACGGGCGCTCCAGGAGTACCGGATTCGCGGGGTCAAAACCAACATCCCGTTCCTCCTGAACGTGATCACGAACCCCGAGTTCCTCGCCGGCCGGTGCACGACGCGGTTCATCGATTCGACGCCCGAACTGTTCCAGTTCGAGGCGCGTCGCGACCGGGCGACCAAGCTTTTGAGCTACGCGGCCGACGTCGTGGTCAACGGCTTTCCGGGCGTGAAGCGCGACGCGTCGCGGGTCCTCCCGACCGAGCCGGCGATCCCGGCCTACAACCACGGCGAGACGATCCCCGACGGCTCGCGGCAGCGGTTCAAGGCGATGGGGCCCGAGGGGTTCTCGAAGTGGATTCGCGACCAGAAGCCGCTTTTGGTCACCGACACCTCGTTCCGCGACGCCCACCAGTCGCTGCTGGCCACCCGGCTGCGGACCCGCGACATGCTCCGGATCGCCGAGGTCTACGCGCACCGGCTGCCCCAGTTGTTCTCGATCGAGATGTGGGGCGGCGCGACGTTCGACACCTCGATGCGGTTCCTCAAGGAAGACCCGTGGGAGCGGCTGGCCGCCCTCCGCGAGCGGATTCCCAACATCCTCTTCCAGATGCTGTTCCGGGGCTCGAACGCCGTCGGCTACACGAGCTATCCCGACAACGTAGTGACCGAGTTCGTCAAGGAGTCGACGGCCTCCGGCATCGACCTGTTCCGCGTCTTCGACTCGCTGAACTGGGTGCCGAACATGGCGCACGCCATCGAGGCGATCCGCCAGGCCGGCGGCCTTTGCGAGGCGGCCATCTGCTACACCGGCGACCTCCTCGACGCCAGGCGTCCCAAGTACGATCTGAAGTACTACGTGTCGATGGCCAAGGACCTGGAGAAGCGCGGGGCGAACCTGATCGCCGTCAAGGACATGGCCGGGCTTTGCAAGCCGTACGCGGCCGTCAAGCTGGTCGAGACGCTCCGCCAGGAGGTCGGCCTGCCGATCCACTTCCACACCCACGACATCGGCGGCGCGCAAGCCGCCAGCGTGTTGATGTCGGCCGCGGTGGGTCTTGACGTCGCCGACGGCGCCGTCGCCTCGATGTCGGGCCTGACCTCGCAGCCGAGCCTCAACGCGATCGTCGAATCGCTCCGGTTCACCGACCGCGACACCGGCGTCGACCACCAGACCTTGATCGACGTCAGCCGGTACTGGGAAGAGGTCCGCAAGCTCTACGCCCCGTTCGAGTCCGGCCCGAAGTCGTCCGCCGCCGACCTCTACGATCTGGAAATGCCCGGCGGCCAGTACACGAACCTCTACCAGCAGGCCGCCGGCCTGGGCCTGGCCCCGCGCTGGATCGAGGTCTGCAACGCCTACACCGAGGTCAACCAGATGTTCGGCGACATCGTCAAGGTGACGCCGTCGTCGAAGGTCGTCGGCGACATGGCGTTGTTCCTCGTGGCCAACAACCTGACGCCCGACGACGTCGTCGACCCCGACCGCGAACTCGCCTTCCCCGACAGCGTCGTCGAGTTCATGGAAGGCCGCCTCGGCCAGCCCCCCGGCGGCTTCCCGCCGGCGCTCCAGGAACGCATCCTCAAGGGCCGTCCCCCGCTCACCGACCGCCCCGGCGCGAACCTGCCGCCGGCCGACTTCGAAGCCACCCGCGCCAAGGTCGCCGAGCTGAAGGGGGACGTCGAGGCCGCCGACGTCTCGAACCGCGACGTCCTCAGCTACCTGATCTATCCCCGCGTCTACCCCGACCTCGTCACCCACGAGCAGACGTATTCCGACACGTCGGTCCTGCCCACGCCGCTGTTCTTCTACGGCGCCGAGGCCGGCGAGGAGAACGCGTTCGAGATCGAGCCGGGCAAGACGCTGATCGTCAAGCTGCTGGCCGTGGGCGAGCCCCACGCCGACGGCAAGCGGACCGTCTTCTTCGAGCTGAACGGCCAGCCGCGCGAGGTCGAGACGACCGACCGCTCGCTCGCCTCGTCGGTGATCGAGACCCCCAAGGCCGACCCCAACGACCCGCTCCAGATCGGCGCCCCCCTGCCCGGCCTGATCGTCCGCGTGTCGGTCGCCGTCGGCGACCCGGTCCGCAAGGGGCAGAAGCTGTTCTCGATCGAAGCCATGAAGATGGAGACCACCGTCACCGCCGACCGCGCCGGCCGCGTCGTCGAACTCCCCGCCACCGTCGGCCTCCAGGTCAAAGCCGGCGACCTGCTGCTGAAGCTCGCGGAGAGCTGAGGCTGTTTGCAGCCGGGTTATAGACGGGCTGGATCCGAATTCCCTTCTCCCCTTGCGGGAGAAGGTGCCCCGAAGGGGCGGATGAGGGGTGAATCCGCAGGCTGTCGCGCCCCCCTCATCCGGCCTGCGGCCACCTTCTCCCGCGAGGGGAGAAGGCATGCTCGCGACGGCTGGTTTTGATGGCCTCCCGCGACCGCGGTGTGGCCCCGCCGCATTAGACGCCGCGATAATTGGATTGCAACACAAGGCCGCCCGACGATGAGCGAATGGCCGTTCGTCAAGGAAATCTGGAGCTTCGACGAGCTGGGGTCGACCAGCACGGTCGCGCGGTCGATGGTCGCGGGCGGGGCGGGCGAGCTGCCGTTCGCGGTCTGGGCGCGGCGGCAGACGCGGGGGCGCGGGCAGCGGCAGAACGCGTGGTGGTCCGACGAGGGCTCGCTGACGTTCACCCTGGCCCTCGACCCCGCCGCCTACGACCTGCGGCTCGACCAGGAGCCCCGGCTCGCGCTGGCGACGGCCGTCAGCCTGATTGAAGCCGTCGCCGCTCTGGGCCTGGTCGACCCCGGCGTCGGCGTCCGCTGGCCGAACGACGTTGAGATCGGCGCGCGGAAGATCGGCGGCATCCTCCCGGAGCGGGTCGAGACCGAAAAGGGGGACCGGATCTTGATCGGCGTCGGGTTCAACGTGGCGACCAGGACCGACCTCGCCCCCCCCGCCGTCGAGCGGATGGCGACCTCGCTGAGCGCGCTCCAGCCCGAACCGCTGTCGCCCGAGGCCGTCCCGGTCTTCCTCGCCGCGTTCCTGAGACGGTTTCCGATCGACCTTTCCCGGCTGGCCGCCGACGACCCCGGCCTCGCCGCCGAATGGGCCCGCCTCGACCTCCTGCTCGGCCGACCGATCCGGGTGGCCCTCGGCCCTCGCACCCTGCTGGGCACCGCCCGAGGGATCGACCCCCAGGGCGCCCTGCTCGTCGACGACGGCCGGGAAGTTCATCAGCTCTTCGGCGGCCAGGTCCTCCGCGACCGCTGATTCCGAGCCCGTCAATCGGGTGGTCGCTGGACGATCAGTCTGGTCGTTTGGCGACCAGGGGTCGGCGATTCTGAAGAATCGTCCCAATCCCGCGAGGAAGTTTTTTCAGGGACGAGCAAGCGCAACGCCTATAATGATTTAGGAGTAGTCCGCTCGGGTCGTGGACGAGGCTCCCGGCGGCCTGGCGCCGGATTTGTGTTGTTCTTATACGACCTACTATGCGCTTCGGCTGCTCATTCCTGTCGGCGAAGCCACGGCTCATCGATTCGTCGACGTGAGCCGATGCAAATCAGCATCCCCGGGTCAACTCGGCTCAAGCGGGGCGACGCGGTTCCTATCGAAGAAAGCGAGACGGATATGACGCGCACGCGATTTCTCCCATCGTCTGCGGCCCTGATCGCGGCGGCCCTGGCTTTCGCGGCCATGCCTTCCGAGGCGAGCGCCCAGACCCAGTGGAACGGTTACGGCCCAACCTACGCGGCCCAGCCGGCCGCAGCCGCGCCCGCGGCCGCAGTGCAGCCGCCGGTCTACTACTATCCCACGAACCCCAGCGGCTGGCAGGGTTACGCTCCGGCGACCGCCTGGCGGTACTACGATCCGGCCGCCGGCTGGCGCGATTACACCCCGGGAACCGCCGCCGCCCCCTCGGCCGTCGCCGCCGCCCCGGCCCGCCCCATCGTCCGGGCGAGCAACGCCGGCAGGCCGATCAGCTCATCGAACCGCGAGTTCGGCACCGGCCGCAACGTCCACATGCACAAGCCCTGGCTGCCCAACAGCCCCCGGTGATTTCCCCCCGATACAAACCCTCATGAAAATGGGGGGTCGGGATGGTCCGGATACAAGCCCGAAGCGCCAGCGAGTGAATCGGCGGCAGGCCGCTGGAACCATTCACTCGCTGGCGCTTCGGGCTTGTACTGGAGCCTGGCCCGGCGCTTTCGTTCAATGCACCGCCGAGCGATCGTCCGGGGCGAGGTCGATCGACTGGACGACCTGTCCTTGTTTGTTGAACAGGCCGAGGCCGGGTGAGCCGTCGGGGCGGACGGCCAGGGCGGCGCGGAGCGCGGCGGCTTCGCCGTAGAGGTTCAGGCCCGCCGAGCCGTCGGTGCACAGGTCGAGCGACAGTCGGGGTTGGCCGTCCTTGTCGAACAGGCCGAGGCCCGGCGTGCCGTCGGGGCGGATCGTCAGCGCGGCGCGGAGGCCGCCGTCCTCGTCATAGATGTTCACCCCCGGCGTCTCGCGCAACGGGGGCCGGTCCTTGGCCTTGGCGTCGTCCGAGCCCTCGACGTCGCGCGAGCCCAGGTCGAACGACAGCCGGACCTGCCCCTTGTGGTCGAGGAACGCGAGTCCGGGCGAGCCGTCCTTGTCGCGGATCGCCAGCGCCGCGCGGGCTTTGCCGTCCTTGTCGCGGAGCACGAACTCGTTGGCCTCAAGCATCGGGGCGATCCGCGCGGCCACGCCCGCGCCGGTGATCCCCAGAATCACGACGGCCGCCGCCGCCGCCAGACTCCCACGCCGCCAGCGCCGGCATTCCTGCTGCAAGATCCCGTTGGCGGCTTCCAGCCTCTCAAGGCGCTCGACGATCCCGTGGTTGATTGGCTCGCTCATCGATGTCTCCGACCAACTTTTGAAGCAAGGGAGAAGTTGTTGAGAAACCCTCAATAGCCATTCTTATGCCGCGATCCGGAATGGTCGAATAAAAATAGCATAAAGATTGTTGAGAACACGAGTTAGGGCGTAGCATCGAAAGGCGGGCCGGATCGGGCTCCGCCCGCGAAGCCAGCTTCCTGGGCAGATGTGCCCAAGCTATGCACACGCGATTGATGTGGTGGGCCGGCGGAACTTCGATGACGAATCACTTTGGGAACGACTTGTGCTAACGCGCACTCTGCTGCTTCGGATCGCGGGTCCGTCGCTTTTGATGAGCCTGGTGTTTCTGGTCTCTTGCACGGTTGCGGCGGTGTACCTGAACCGTCGGCAGGCCGCGACGGTGCGGGCGCTCGACGACAACTTGCGGAGTCGGCGGATCGTCGACGACCTGCTGCGGGACCTCAACGAGCTGGTGGTGATCTCGCTGCACGGCGAACGCGGCGACCGGGCGTCGGGCCTGCACGACCACGTCCGCGACTTGCTGAAGGAGTCGAAACGAGCGGGGCACGGGCTGGAGGAGGCCCGGATCGTCGACCGGCTGGAGGCCGGCTTCCATCGTTACCTGGAGACGGCGACGACGCCCGGGCGCGCGGGGCTGGAGATCCTTGAGACCGACATCCGCGTCGCGGCGCGCGACCTCGATTTGCACAACGCGATGGAGACCGCGCGGTCGCAGGCGGCGATGCACCGGACGGCGTCGTGGATGGCCTGGGGCCTGGTGGGGGTGAGCGTGGTGGCGACGGCGGCCGGCCTGTTGATCGGCTACGGCGTGGTGCGGGGGCTCGAACGGATGGTGATCCAGGCCGAGCAGATGGCCGGCGTCGGGCAGATCGCCGCCGGCATGGCCCACGAGCTGCGCAATCCGCTGACGGCGATCTCGATGCTGGTGCAGCTTCAGCGCGAGAAGGCCCAGGAGGAAGGCCTGCCGGCGGAAGACCTGCACGTCATCGAACAAGAGATCGGCCGGATGGAGGAGCGGCTCAACGCGTTCATCGACTTCGCCCGCCCGGCCCGGCCGCGATGGCGGCGGATCGATCTGGCCGAGGTGACGGCGCAGACGCTCTCGCTGATGCAGGGCCGGGCGAGCAAGCAGCGCGTGCAACTGAATTTCCACGCGCCCGCCACGCCGATCGTGATCGAGGCCGACGCCGAGCAGATCGGCCGGGTGCTGATCAACCTGGGCCTCAACGCGCTCGACGCCATGCCGCGCGGCGGTCGGCTGGACGTCGCGCTCGAACAGGAGGCCGACGGGTCGGTCGATCTGACCGTCGGCGACACCGGGCCGGGCGTCGATCCCAAGCATCTGTCGAGGTTGTTCGAGCCGTTCTTCACGAGCAAGGAGGCGGGCCTGGGCCTGGGCCTGCCGATCTCGCAGCGGATCGCGCGCGACCACGGCGGCAGCCTCCAGGCGACCAATCGACCCGAAGGGGGCGCGGCGTTCATCCTCCGTCTGCCGTCCATTACTCGAACAGCGTGACACGATGAGGAGTCGGACATGGCCAAACTTCTGGTGATCGACGACGAGCCGTCCATCCTGCACGCATTTCGCAGGGCGTTCGGCAACGACGACGACGAGGTGCTGACCGCCGCCGACGGCGCCGAGGGGCTGGCGCTGGTCGAGAGCCAGCGGCCCGAGGCCGTGGTCCTCGACCTCAACCTGCCCGACATGCACGGCATGGAAGTCTTCCGCAACATCCGGCGGATCGACGCGCGGATTCCGGTGATCTTCGTCACCGGCCACGGCACCACCGAGACGGCCATCGAGGCGATGAAGGAAGGGGCGTTCGATTACCTGCTGAAGCCCCTGAAGGTCGCCCACGTCCGCGAGCTGGTCGAGCGCGCCGCCGAGATCTGCCGGCTCAGCCGCGAGCCCGCGCTGGTCGCCGACGAGAGCCCGCCGCAAGGCCGCACCGACGTCCTCGTCGGCCGGTCGCCGGCCATGCAAGAAGTGTACAAGGCCATCGGCCGGGTCGCGCCGCAGGACATCGCCGTCCTCATCCTCGGCGAGAGCGGGACCGGCAAGGAGCTGATCGCCCGCGCCATCTACCAGCACAGCCACCGCTCCCAGGGGGCGTTCCTGGCCGTCAACTGCGCGGCGATCCCCGAGGCGCTGCTGGAGAGCGAGTTGTTCGGCCACGAGAAAGGGGCGTTCACCGGCGCCGACCGGACGCGGATCGGCAAGTTCGAGCAGTGCAACGGCGGCACGCTGTTCCTCGACGAGATCGGCGACATGACCGCGCTGACCCAGGCGAAGGTGCTCCGCGTGCTGCAAGACGGCGCCTTCGAGCGCGTCGGCGGCAACACCACGATCCGGTCGAACGTGCGGGTGATCGCCGCGACCAACCGCGACCTGCCGCGGATGGCCGCCTCGGGCGAGTTCCGCGAAGACCTTTACTACCGCCTCGGCGTCTTCACCATCTCCTTGCCCGCGCTGCGGTCGCGGCCCGAGGACGTCCCGCTCCTGGTCGAGCACTTCCTCCGCCGGTTCAGCCCCGAGCTGGGCAAGGACGTCTACCAGGCGTCGCCCGAGGCGCTCGAGGTCATGAGCCGATACCCCTGGCCCGGGAACATCCGAGAACTTCAAAGCGTGCTCAAATGGGCGCTCTTGAAGGCTCAAGGGCCGGTGCTGCTGGCCGACTTCCTGCCCGCGTCGGTCCGTTCGGGCGAGCCCCGCGACGAGTCGCCGCCGCTGCTTTCGTCGACCAAGACCGAGGCGGGCCTGGACTGGGACGCGTTCATCGAGAACCGTCTGCTCTCCGACTCCGAGAACCTCTACGCCGAGTCGCTGGCCCTGATGGAGCGGTCGCTCCTGACCCGCGTGCTCCGCCACACCGACGGCAACCAGGTGCAAGCCGCGCGCATCCTGGGCATCACCCGGGGCAGCCTCCGCACCAAGATCCGTGCCCTGGGCCTTCGCATCGAACGCTCGGTCTGGTCGCACGACGATCAGCCAGGCCCGTAAGCGACCACTCCCCCCGCCGGCGGCCGTCGCCGGACGACGCGATTCGGCGGTCTGTTGCGTTGTTGTAAAGCATGTTCAGGTAATGTGATGCGTCTTGGTTGCGGGTTTCGTGGCTCGCTCGTCTCGGGTTTGGCACGGTAGTTGTATTAGGTTCGTGTGGATGTCTACGTCATGGGCGAGCGAGCGTCACCCGGCCAGCGGGGGCGTGAGCCCACCTCTTTTGCGTCCATAATTTCATGGATGTTCATGCCGCTTCACGCAGTCGCGTGGGGGCGCGGACGAATCAACCTGGAGAAGATGAATCATGGCTCTCACCATGGAAGCCAAGCCGCTGCGCGGCGGACTGGCGCGGCACAGCGACGTTGTGACCTCGGTGGCGTTTTCACCCGACGGCGGCACGCTCGTGAGCGGCGGCTGGGACGGACAGATCAAGCTTTGGGACCTGCGGACCGGCCCGGCCGGAATGAAGCTGGAGCGCGTGCTCCGGGGCGTGTGGGACGAGGTCGAGGCGGTCGCCTTCTCGCCGGACGGCTCGCTCGTCGCGGGCCTGGGCACCGGCTGGGACGGCGAGCCGTTCGGCGCGGTGACCTTGTGGAATCGCGAGGGCGGCCGCGGCCGCCGCCTGCTGCGCACGCCCGGCAAGGTCGACGCGATGGCCTTCTCGCCCGACGGCCTGACCCTGGCGACGGCCGGCGGCGAGGGCCGCACCGTGACGCTCTGGAACGCCGTCACCGGCGCCGAGCGGATGCGCCTGCCCGAACACTCGGCCCCGGTCTGGTCGGTGGAATTCTCGCGCGACGGCACGATGTTGGCGGCCGGCTCGGGCGTGGTGCCGGCGATGGTCGATCCGGCGATCGAAGACCGGATCGGCGAGGTCAAGATCTGGGACCTGACCGGCGCCGAGCCGACGCCCCGCGTCCGACTCATCGGCCATGAATACGGCACCGCCGCCGTGACGTTCTCGCCCGACGGCGCGACCGTCGCCTCGGGCGGATTCGACCGCGGCGTGAAGCTGTGGGACGTCGCCCGCGGCGTCCCTCGCGCCGAGCCCGAAGGTCACAAAGGCTGGGTCGCCGCCCTCGCCTTCTCCCCCGACGGCTCGCTCCTGGCGACCGGCAGCCACGACCAGACGGTGCGTCTCTGGGACGCCGTCGACGGCCGCCCCCGGGCGATCCTCCGAGGCCACACCGGCAACGTCTACTCCGTCGCCTTCTCCCCCGACGGCCGCCTCCTCGCTTCCGGCAGCCTCGACGGCGCCGTCCGCCTCTGGGACGTCGACCAGTCCATGGGCACCGGCCTCGACCTCTGACTGACCGGACCTGCTCGATTCACGCGCGACCACCCCTCATCCGACCTCTCCCCCCTGCTCTCCCCGCGGGAGCACGGGCCTCACAAGGGCGGATGAGGGGTTCTTATTTGTATGTTGGTCCGCATCCGCTTTCGTCCGCGTCTCTTTCCTTGGACTGGCGTTACTCCGTGGCGGGCTCGTCTCCATCGAGCCGGCAGACGGCGAGGCGGCGACGCAAGAAATCTTGATCGGCGCGGGCGGTGGTGAAGCGTAGGGCTTCCCGCCAGGCGCGCTCGGCGGCGGAGTGTCGGCCGAGGCGGAAATGGAGCTCGCCGATCACCGTGTGCCAACCGGGATAACGGGCGGGAACGCTTTCCGGAAGAACGGCGGCCAGGCGATCGAGGCCGGCTTGCGGGCCGTGCAGGTAAGCTTCGGCGACCGCGCGGTTGAGGGAGTGCAGTGGCGACGGCGCGATGCGATCGAGCGTGTCGTACAATTCGGCGATCCGTCCCCAATCGGTGTCGGCGAAGGTCGGCGCGCGGCAGTGCTCCCAGGCGATGCCGGCTTCCACGTGATAGCGCGTCAGCTCGTCGCCGTCGGCGGACCTGGCGAGCCACGCCATGCCTTCACGCACGTCGCTCCAGTTCCAGGCGGAACGATCCTGTTCCTCAAGCAGAACGATGGCGCCGTCGAGAGCGATGCGCGCGTCGAAGCGGGCCCCGTGGAAGCACATCAGCGCGAGTAAGGCATGGACCGCCGGGACGTCGCCGACGGGATGGGCGGCGAGCATCCGCGCCAGCCGGCGGGCCTCGTCGCACAGGTCGCGGCGGATCGGCAGGTCGCCATGGGTGACGTGGCAGCCTTGACTGAAAAGGAGATAGACGACCGCGAGGACCGCGTCCAGCCGAGCGCGAAGCTGGGCCGCATCCGGCGTGTCGAAATCCACGTCCAGCTCGCGCAGCCGATCCCGCGCCCGCTCGATCCGCTTCTGGACGTTGGCGTCGGTGGTGAGCAACGCGCGGGCGATCTCCGCGGTGCTGAAACCGCATAACGTCCGCAGCGCGATGGCGACGCGGGATTCGGCCGGCACCGCTTCGTGGCAGCAGACGAAGAGCAGGCGAAGCGGTTCGTCGCCGATCTCGTCGGCGAAATGCGCTTCGAGCGGCGACGATTCCCACTCGGCGTCTTCGGCCAGGCGCGGCAACGCCTGGGCGTGGGTTCGCTCCCGCCGCAGCGCGTCGATCGCCAGGTTGCGGGCGGTGCGGTAGAGCCAGCCGGCCGGGTCTTCCGGCACGCCGCGCCGCGACCAGGTTTCCAGAGCCTGCACGAGCGCGGCTTGAACGACGTCTTCGACGAGAGCGAGATGGCGCACGCCGAGCGACCGGGTCAGCACGGCGCTGAGCCGGCCGAACTCGTGGCGAAAAAAGTGCTCCACCAGTGCGCGCGGTTCGCTCACGCGTAGCCGGCCATCTCGCGGATCTCGATCGTGTGTCCGGGCGGACACGCGCGGGCGATCGCCAGCGCCGCGTCGAAGTCGTCGGCCTGGATGATCGTGAAGCTGACGATGAGTTCCTTGGCTTCGACATAGGGACCGTCGGTCACGAGTCCAGCCTTGACGACTCGGCCGGTTGGCTTCAATCCGTCGCCTCCGGGCACGATCGCCGAGCTGAACTTTTGCATCCATGCGCCCCAGGCCGCCCCCAAAGCCTGCATTTCCTCAGGTGACGGCTGGGCGCGGCTCTCGGTGGGTTCGCGATAGATGAACAGAAACTTCGCCATGACGGTTCTCCAGACGGTTTCGCATACGCGGGCGGAGGCCTCTCCCCCGCCTTGCGTGAGTACAACGAACAGGGGGCAACCGTTCGGACACGGGCGCGGGATAAAAACTTCGACGCGCCCTCCGAGGTTGCCTCTGAGTCCAGGCCGGCTGGAGCGGCCTTCATGCAGCCGCCCTTGCTTGCTTCTGGGCGACTGTCACTCTCGGTCCGTGAACGCGTGCCCCACTATTTGATGACGTCTGATGGCTTGGCGACGATCGCGCCGAGCATGCGCGAGCGGAGCGCTTCGGCGAGCTTGCGGAATTCGGGTTCGCGGGCGGGGGCGACCTGGAGGAAGACGATGGTCATCTCGTTGGTGGTCTCCTCGCCCCAGGTGACGCGCTTCGGCGGCTGGCTGGGGTTGCGCGGGTTGTCGGCCGAGTTGTCGTGAACGGCCTCGACCACGACCCGCGTGCCGGCGGCGAGCTTCACGGGCGCGACGTACTGGTAGAAATTCTGCCAGTCGAAGTTCCAGTCGTCGATCCACAACAGCGAGAACGGCTTGCCTTGCGGCGGATGGGCGGTGACCTTGATGTCGCGGCCGATCAGGTGCATGTGGGGGAAGACGCCCACGACCTCCATGTCGATCGGTAGGGTCAGCTCGTCGCGCGTGCGGTACGACTTGTCGCCGGGCGCTATGTCGATCTTCTGGTTGATCAGGAGCAGGTCCGTCGACGACCTCTGCGGCGGCTGGTCGGTCAGGTAGAAGCCGACGCTCGACTGCTCGACCTCGGGCTTGCCGCTGGGGTGGAGGTGGAGCTGCAAGACCAGGTCGGCGTTCGGCTTCCACGGCATCGACATACCGTCGGCCAGGGGGATCGGGTCGCGGCCGGGGGTCCAGGTGGCCATGCCGCCGGGGAAGAGTTCGCCGGGGATGTTCCCCGATCCCTTGTAGCCCGGCGCGGGGTCGGCGTCGTCTTCCTTGCGGGCGCGGCCGGTCGTGTCCACGGCCATGAGCCCGTGGTGCACCACGCGGCGGTTGGCGGGCCGGTATTCGGCGGCCTTGATGTATTTTCCCTTCGGCACGTCGAGCTTGAAGACGAAGTTGCGATAGACGTCGGGGCCGTCGGCCGGGACCTCGAAGGGCCTGGGCATCGTGATCACGATGTCGGGCTTGCCGAGTCGCCAGCCCTCGGCGAACTTCGGAGCCGCCGGCAAGTCGCCCGGGTCGCCCTCGGGCGCGCCCTGCTCCGCCCATCGGCCGATCCGGTCGATCTCCTCGACCGTCAGCCGCCGCTCGCCGACGAACGCGCCGTGGCCCTCGACGATCTTCCACGGCGGCATCTCGCGCTCGGAGACGACCGTCTGAAGCAACTTCGCGCGCTTCTTGGCGTCGGCGTACGTCAGCAGCGAGAACGGAGCGACCTCGCCCGGCCGGTGGCACTCGACGCAGTGCTTGAACAGCAGCGGCGCGATCTGCTTGTTGAACGTCACCGGGCTTGAATCCGCCGTCTTCTTCGCCTTCGCCTCCGCCGGCTTGAGCAAGCCCTGCGCCCCGAGCCAGTCGCCGAACCGCTCGATCCACGAGTCGACCGGGAGGCCTCGTTTGTTCATGCCGAAGCCGTGGCCCCCCTTGGAATAGAGGTGCAGCTCGGCGGGACGGCCGGCGTTCTTCCACGCGGAGTAGAGGTCGACGCTCGACTTCGCGGCGAAGTCGTCGTCGCTGGCGCAGAGGATGAACAGCGGCGGGGCGTCGGCGGGGATCTTGGCGTCTCCCGTCCGTCCTCCGTAGATGGGGGCGGCGAAGTTCGGGCGGCTGTCGGCGTCGTGGTTCATCACGACCCCCATCGTGACCATGCCTCCCGCCGAAAAGCCCATGACGCCGATGCGGTCGGGCGCGATCCCCCACTCGGCCGCGTTCCGGCGCACCACCTTCACCGCCTGCCGGCCGTCGGCGCTGGCGAGTTCCTCGACGGCCTTGCGCGCTTCGTCCGGGCGGTCGCGGTTGGCCATGACGCTGGCGAGTTCCTTCATCGCCTCGCGGAACTCTTCCGCCGTGGCCCCCGTATCAGTGAGCCGATACTTGAGCACGAAGGCCGCGACGCCGCGCGCCCGCAGCCATTCCGCGACTTCCGTCCCCTCGCTCTCCCACGACAGGAACCGGAACGCCCCCCCCGGGCAGATGATCACGGCCGTCCCGGTCGCCTTCGAGCGATCAGGCAGAAACGCCGTCAAGGTGGGCCGGACGACGTTCCGGACCATCGTCTTGTGGTCCCAGTCGTTGCGGTACTCGACTTCCTTCCGGGTCCAGCTCTCCGACCCGGGCGCGTCGCCGGGCCAGACGGGAACGACCAGGGGCGGCGTCGGCTTGTCCTCGGCCGCTCGCAAGGGCGGCGTCGCCAGAAGAAGGGCGCACCCGATCGGCCACAACATCCGTCGCATTACTCGCTCCTTTGCGGTCGGTCGCATGCATCCTCCGGGCGGTGATCGTAGTCGGCGGCGGTCGTTTGATCAAGGCGCGGTCTTGGACCCCGACTTCGCCGAGTCCGTTTTATGGGCCTTGTTTGATGCTTGTCGCCAGGTCGACGCGGACCTTCTCCGTGCCGACGACTTCGGCCGTGGTCGTCGCGAGGACGTCTCCGAGGCTTCGGACCGTGATCGCCCAGACGCCCGGCCACAGGCCGTCGAGTTCGAAGCGGTCGAAGCTGGAGAAGACCTCGAAGGGGAGCCTCAGCACGACTCCCCCAGGCCCGATCGCGACGACCTCGTCCGGGACCGCGCACGGACGGGGGAATGCTATCGAACCGAGAATCGTCCCGCCGGGCGCGAGGCGATGTCCGCCGACGTCGACCGCGTTCGACGCCACCGCGACGTTCTCGACGCGCAGCCAGCCCGCCTTGGGGTCGTGAGCGAAGACCGTGTAGTCGCCCGGGTCCAGGTAGCGGACGCAGAAATTCCCGTCGGTGTCCGCACGGGCGCGGCGAGCCGGGCCCTTTCCTGCGCGAGGTTGGGCGATGACCTCGATCCGGTCCAGGAGATCGTCAGAGCCGAGAACTCGTCCCGTGATGCATCCGGCGCCGAGTGAGAACCTGACGGGCATGCGCTCGCCAGTCGGCACGGCGATGTCCTGCTCGGCGAGGAGCCCCTCCTCGAAGTCGCTTGAACCGAGCCAGTCGATTACCCGCAGCCGGTACTCGCCCGGGGTCACGTCGGAGTGCACGATGCGCCGCTGGGCGTCGAGTTCCTCCCAGTCGGGATCGACGAAGGAGAGCGGCTTCTGAGACCGAGGGGTTAGCTCCACGCGGAGCATGGGCTCGCGCGTCGTGACGTTCTCCACCCCGCGTCTGGCGCCGAGGCCGGTCCCCGAACCGTACTGCTCCTTCGAGCCGTCGCCGATGCGGAATTCGATCGCCAGCGGGCGGCTCTCCGACGGGTCGAGCAGATGCACCTGGGTCGTCTGGCCCGCGAGCACCTGGACCACCCATTCGTCGGCGTTAATCACATCGAAGACGTGGTAGGGAAACCCGACCTTGACGAGCCCCTCGGGCACGCCGTCGGCTGAGAACCGGCCATCTTCGTCGGATAGGAATTCGACCATGTCGTCTTTTCGAAAATCGGGGCCGCGCGCGTAGCCGTTGGCGAAGGCCCAGGCGCCTCCGCCGTGCTCCGCCGACCGGAAGACGCACCCCTCGATGCGGCCCCGCCCCGCGATCGCGAGGCGGATCGTGCCGAGATCGAAGCCCTCGGCGGGGACGTCGAAGGCCAGCTCCTTGGTCGTGACGTCGGGGCCGGCGAGCTTGAGGATGTAGCGATCGGGGCGGACGTGATCGAACCGCAAGCCTCCGTCGACGCCGACGGTCGAGGTCAGGGTTCCGAACTCCTTTGCGGACGAGCCGCTCCCGGATTCCCACTCACTCAGCGTGATCCGCCGAGGGACTAGCGTGCCCTGGACCTCCCCGCGTGCTCCGACCGGCAGGACGACCTTCCCCGAGGCCGCGACGCCGGGGTCGAGGCGGACGATCAGCGGCTTGCTCTCCCCGGCGACGTCGGCCCATCCTTCCCATGCGGCGAAGCCCTCGGCGCGCACGCCGACCCAGGCTCTGCCCGATCGATCATTTCCGATCGAGAACCGGCCCTGGCGATCCTTCACCGTGATCGGCATATGTGTCCAGTTCCAGGGATTCGCGCTCGGGTTCGGCGAAACCTCGAAGCTGAACGACTCGACCGGCCGACCGTCGGGCCGCGACACCTGTCCCGCCAACGGATATCTACGCTCCAGTACCACCACTTGTCCGGCCTTGAGCGCGTCGCCGTGGACTTCCTTCTCGATGTAGCCCTCCTTCTTGTAAGTCAGGTGGCGGCCCGCATCGCGAACGGCGTAGGTTCCGTCGCGAGCCGTCTGGGCGCTATGGCCGTCGCTGCCCTGGATCGTCACATCCTCCAACGGGTTCCCGTCTGGATCGCGCACCGTGCCTTGCAGATTGGTGTTCGCCGGCAACGGCGTCAGGAAACGGTCGAAGCGCGATTCCTCGGGCTTATCCACATCCAACTTACTTTCGTGCGGCGCATAGTCCGGGTGGGAGACCCAGACGCCCTGCTCGAGATCAACCCCGCGCAGTTCGTAATGGCCATCCTTGTCTGTGGTGGCCTGCTGGGCCTCGTCGCGCTTCAGGCTCACAACGACAGGGACCACGGTCGCACCGGCGACGGCTTTGCCGGTGCCGGCATCGAGGACGGTCCCGTGGACGGTCGCCCCGCGCTTCAGTTTCATGACGACGCGGCGGGGGTCGTCGCTCGAACGAATGATGAATTCGTCCCGGAGTTCCGTCCCGGCTTTGGCGTCGATCCACCGGAATTCGACGCTCAGTCGGCAGGCGCGCGGAGCCTGGACGATGAAGGAGCCGGAAGCCGATTCGACCTTCGTCCAGGTTTCGACTTCGGGGCTGACCTGGCCCGGCGCCCTGTAGCGGGCGCGGTAGGAGAACGCGGCGACGGGCTTGCCCGTCCCCTCATCGACGACCTCCACGGTGACGGGCAGGAGTTCGTCGGCCGCCCCCGGAAGACCGACGACGACCGCGAGCAAGAGGAGCCGGATGACCATCGCCAGCCGCCTTTTTGTACCGCGAAGGAGGTTCTTCATGGACGTCTCCGCCGCAATCGAGGATACCTCGCCCGGCGGCGCGTTGCGCTGGTTTTGAAACAAAATCATCCGGGACTGAGTACGAAAGGATCGGGAGTTGCACCCACGACGAACGGCCGGGATGGCCGGATTTCGGGTCGTCTGATACGATGAGCGCCACGGTTGCGAAACCTTTCACCGACCGGGGGCAAAGTCGTGCCGTTCTTCCTCTTGATCCCGATCCTCATCGTGATGGGCGTCGTCTGCCTGATCGCCGCGATCCTGGCGGCCGTTTTCTTCATGGTCGTGGCCTTCACGGGTTTGGCCGTCGCGTTCATCCTCCACAAGCTCGGTTACGATCGCCGCCTGATCGTCTATGTGATGCAACGGGGCCGGACGTCGCGGAATGTGAAGGTCAAGGTCGACGACCTCGGCGTTCCGGTCACGAGAATCTGGACGTTCGGCGACGAGGGGCCGGGTCGGCCGGTTTGATACGACGACGGAACGCCCCTCGACGGCGAGAGACGGACTCATGGATATTCTCATCGCCACCAGCGGCGAGTACCCCGAGCTGGGGCCTTATGATCGAGGGATACTGGACGCGCTGGGGCGCCTCGGCCTGAAGGCGCGGCCGCAAGTCTGGACCGATGAACGGGCGGATTGGGGCGAAGCGAGGGCCGTCGTCATCCAGTCGACCTGGGATTACCATCTTGCGCCGGAGAAGTTCCTCGCTTGGGCGGAAGGCGTCGCCTCAGTCGCCTCGCTTTTCAATCCGCCTCGGCTCCTGACAGGGAACGTCCATAAACGGTATTTGCGCGATCTGGAACGAAAAGGCGTCGCCGTGACGCCGACGGAGTGGATCGGCCCCACCGACGATTTCAGGTTGGGGAACGTCCTTCGCGAACGGAGCTGGCGACGCGCCGTCGTCAAGCCCGCCGTTTCCGCCGGGGCGAATGAGACCTACATTGTTGATCTGGAGGCGATCCGCGACGTCGAGTCTCGGATCGCGCGGTTGGCCGCCGATCATGAGATCATGGTGCAGCCGTACCTGACGGCGTTCGAGACCGAAGGCGAGCGGTCGTACGTCTTCATCGACGGCGACCTCAGCCACGTCGTCCACCGTCCCCCGACTCTCGCGTCGGCGGTCCGAGGATTCACCGAGCCCCACGCAAGCAGCGAATACGACGCTGGCGAGGTTCGCCTGGCCGAGCGCGCGATGGGGACTCTCGAAGAACGGCCGCTGTACGCGAGAGTGGACGTCGCTACCGACAACGCCGGCGTCGCCCGGCTGCAGGAACTCGAACTGATCGAGCCGGTCTTGTTCACCTCGCTTGCGCCGGGATCGGTCGACCGTCTGGCCCGAGCGATCTCAGCCCGCCTTTAGAGCCAGACAGAGACGCCAACGGAGTCGACGTCGATGACGAAATGCCGCGCCTCCCGACGACCCGCACGATGAAGACGACCATCGGCGGGCGGCTGAATGATTCTCGACTGCGGTCGGTCGTCGCCGGTCTTGTGGCGGGAGCGGTCGTCCTCGCCGACTTCTGGCTCGTCCATCGTGGCGAAGCCAACCTTTGGGGGATGCGAGCCGCCCCGCCCCTCCTCGCGCTGGCGGCCTACCTGATCCTGGCTCGCGGCGACCGCGCCTCGGTCGGCCTGACGCTTCGTCCGATCCAGGGGCTCCGCTACTGGTCGGTAGCGACTCTGGTCATCGGGGCGGCGATCGGCGCGATCATCCTCCTCGCGGGTGCGAGCGTATGGCTGCTGGGCCTGGAAGTTCCCAGCCCCTCCATCCGTCCCGAGGACGCACCGGAGCGGCTGATCAGCATGTGCGTCATGGCTCCGGTCGTCGAGGAGGCGACCTATCGGCTGGGCTTTTGCGCCGGGGCCGTCCCGGTCTTGAAACCCTGGGGGACGATCGCACTGAGCGGCGTCGTCTTCGGGCTGCTGCACATCCTGTATGGCAACCCCGCGCCCGACAACCTGGTGGCGGGCTTCTTCCTGGGCTGGGCCTTCTTCAAGAGCGGCTCGATCCTCGTGCCTGTCGCGCTGCACTCGCTTGGAAACATGTGCGTGCTGGCGTTGTGGTTGGGGAACTGGTACTGGCGGCACGGACTGGGTTGATCCGGCCCCGCCGCCGTCCGTGTGGTAGGATTCCCGCGACGCGGCGGATTCACTTTGGGGCGCGGCATGGCGGGCATCGCGAGATCGAACAAGACGTTCTGCGAGTTCTTCGCCGGCATCGGGCTGGTGCGCGAGGGGCTCGCCGGGTCGGGCTGGTCGTGCGCGTACGCGAACGACGTCGACCCCAAGAAGCAGCAGCTTTACGAGGGGCGGTTCGGGGCCGAGGGCCATTTCCACCTGGGCGACGTCTGGAACACCCCAGAAGTCCTGGCGCGGATCACCGGCCGGCCGTTCCTGGCGACGGCCTCTTTTCCCTGCGTTGACCTCTCCCTCGCCGGCCACGGGCGCGGGTTTGAAGGCTCCCACTCGTCGACGTTCTTCGGATTCGTCCAGTTGCTTGAGGCGTTGGCCGACCGTCGGCCGCGCGTGGTGTTGCTCGAAAACGTGTCGGGCTTCGTCACATCGTCGGGCGGCAAGGATTTCGAGGCCGCCGCGCGGTCGCTCGCGGACCTCGGCTACTGGCTCGACGCCTTCATGCTCGACGCCGGCTGGTTCCTGCCGCAGAGCCGTCCGCGCGTGTTCGTCGTCGGCGTCCGCGACGGCCTCGACCGGCCGCTCGCCGCGCGGCGGTCGCCGTCCGACTGGATCGCCGACGACTGGACCCGGCGCATCGAGGCCGCCGACCGTCGCGTCCGGCCGCCGAAGCTGGTCGACCGGATGAAAGCGATCGACCTGGCGACCGGCTGGACGGCCTTCGACGTCCCGGTCCCCCGCCGCAAGCCGCCGCACGTCGCCGAGCTGATCGACCTGGGCGACGACCCTTCGTGGTGGGACGCGGCGGCCGTCACGAAGCATCACGATATGATGAGCGACCGCCACCGCGAGCGGGTCGACGCCATGGTGGAGTCGGGCGAGACGTTCGTGGGGACGATCTACCGCCGCAAGCGCGCCGGCGCGACCCGGGCCGAGGTCCGGTTCGACGGCGTCGCCGGCTGCCTGCGGACGCCTCGCGGCGGCAGCGGCAAGCAGATCGTGGTGGCCGTCGACCGGGGCGTGCTGCGGATGCGCTGGATGTCGGCCCGCGAGTACGCCCGGCTGCAAGGGGCGCCGACGTTCCCGTTGGCCGCCAACACGATCCAGAACCTGTTCGGATTCGGCGACGCCGTCTGCGTGCCGGTCATACAATGGATCGACGAGCACGTCCTGTCGCCGGTCTTCGCCGGGGCGCACGAGGACGGAGACGCGGAATCGCCGAGGGCGGAACGTGGCCGACAACCTGACGCCCGAACAGCGCCGCAAGACCATGCAGGCGGTGAAGGGCAAGAACACGTCGCTTGAGCGGACTCTGTCGTCGGCCTTCCACCGCCGAGGCTGGCGGTATCGACGCAACTACGCACTCTTGCCCGGCAAACCGGACTTCGTGTTCACGAAAGCCCGCGTCGTCGTCTTCGTCGACGGCGACTTCTGGCACGGCTGGCGCTACCCCCAGTGGAAGCACAAGCTCTCCGACTACTGGCGAGCCAAGATCGAGCGCAACCGCGCCCGCGACCGCCGCAACTTCCAGCGCCTCCGCCGCCAAGGCTGGACCGTCCTCCGCCTCTGGGGCCACGACGTCGAAAAGAACCTCGACGCGTCGGTCGAACGAGTCCGAGTGCTTCTGGAGGCGGTGCGGAATAAGTTGGACGACGAGACGCCCCGCGTGTGAAGCCGGGCCGGGCCGCGACGAGTCAACGGAGAATCCGCAGTGTCCCATCACCCGGACAGCCCGCGTCTGGAGCGCGCTGTCACTCGCCTGCTTCCGGCCGCCGTGCCGTTTCAGGGAGTCGCTTATCGCTCAGCGTCGCCCCGCTATGCGAACCTTCACGATCTGCTGACAGGTGCTGGGGCGAGACTATCCGGGGCGAGATGGAATCCACCGGGGAGTTTTCCATCCGTCTATTTGAGCCTTGATCCGCACACGGCGCTTGATGAAGTCTTGGCTCACTTCCATCACTACGCCTTGTCGATCCCGTCGGCGATGCCGCGTGTGACGGTCGCTGTATCCGCATCACTTCAGCGCCTCCTCGATCTCACGGACGCAGAGGTTTGCTCGTCGCTCCGACTGTCACGACGAAGGCTCCTAACCGAACCCTGGCGAGAGATGCAAGCGGCAGGTGAAGAAGCTGTCACCCAGGCCGTGGGGCGCGTCGCCTTCCATGCGGGAGTAGAGGGCCTGTTGGTTCCATCGGCGGCGAGGGCGCATGGCGTCAACCTCATCGTCTTCCCCGCGAACATCGATCGATCCAGTCTCCTTGAAGTTCTCGGAGCCGAGGAACTTCCACCCAGGCTCTGAATCGGCGTGCAGATTTGCAGGCAGAAATTCTTGTTGAGATTCTTTGCGGCCGGTAGAATGGTTTATCGACAAGGAGTTTGCCATGACCGTTAGCAAGAAATCCGAGAAGAATCTGGGGACGGTGAAGTCAGGGCATGTATCGGCTGTCGCATCGGCGACTGTCCGCCGTGGCGAAGCGGCGAGGCCAACGCTCCAGCCTTCGCCGTTGGTAGGCGCGGTTCGAAGCCGGCTGGGGCTAAGCCGGAAGCTGTTCTCGCGGCTCGCCGGATTTTCGGAGCGAGCCGTCGCGGATTGGGAGAGCGGTAAGCCGTTGAGTGAGCCCGCCGTTCGGCGCATCAAGGAACTCGAGCGGTTCCGTGAGCGGCTGGCCGAGGTCGTGGCGGCCGAGGCCATCCCGGTCTGGCTCGATACGCCGAACGCGGCGTTCGACGGGTTGAAGCCGCTCGAAGTGATCGAGCGCGGGGAGATCGATCGGCTTTGGAACATGATTTTCTATCTGGAATCCGGAATCGCGAGCTGAGCCTCGGGGGGGCATCTGAACGCTGGGGCTGATTGGGAATTCACTCGCTGGCGCTTCGGGCTTTCATTCGGAGGCTGCCCGCGTGACTACCCGTCAGCTCATTTTCATGAGGCCGGGCGTCCCACGGCGTCGTCATGGTTCGTATTTCGCTCCCCAACCGTCCCTCGGGCTATTCTCACGAGTAGAATGAAGCCAGTGACGAGGTGAACCAGGCTCCGGCAAGGCGAATCAGGAGTCACGCCCATGTCCGCTCACTTCAAGAACGACCCGGAGTTCAACGACGCCGTCCCAATGCCGATCTCGGGGCGAGGATTCACGCTCGCCGAGATCCTCGTGCTCGTGGGCATCATCGCGCTCCTGATCGCACTGCTGCTGCCGCTTAATCGTGGCGGCGCGCGGCATGCCGCGCGCCGCGCTCAATGCGTCAACAACCTGAAAGGCATCGCGCTGGCGCTTCACAACTATGAACAAGAGCACAAGGCCTTACCGCCCGCGTACACGGTGGACGCGCAAGGGAATCCGCTGCACAGTTGGCGGACGCTGATACTCCCCTATCTCGAACAGAAGTCCCTCTACCAGACGATCGACCTCACGAAACCCTGGAACGACCCGGCGAACGCCAAGGCGCTCGCGACATCTCTCCCTATCTTTCGATGTCCGGTGGTCGGGCCGGGGAACACGACGACCTACCTGGCGAACACCGCTCCGAACGGCTGCTTGATTCCCGGCCAACCTCGAAATCTGGCGGAGATCACCGACGGCACCACGTCGACGCTCATGGTGATCGAGGCCGGCGAGGAGCACGCCGTCCCCTGGATGGCCCCGGTCGATGCGGACGAGTCGCTGGTGCTGAGTCTCGGTTCGGACGCGAAACTGCCTCACACGGGAGGCGTGAACGCATGCTTCGTCGATGGCCACGTGCAGTTTCTGAAAGCCAGCACGCCGGCCAAGCTGCTTCGAGGGTTGATATCGATCGCCGGCGGGGAAGAGATTCCTGGAGACTGGTGATAGGGGCGATCGACCTCAAGGAATCCCGAATCTTCGCCTCGTCCGCTCGTAGAACTCGAAGGCCGAGAGCGGCGCGAGCCAACTCATCCAGGTGGCCAGGGGATCGACCCACGGGGCGGCCGTTCCCGTGACCGTCGCCAACCCGCCGATCAGTCTGAGCACGACGGCCGAGCAGAGCAGGAGATAACATCGCCACATCCATCGGCGATGATCCGCAAACCGTCGCGTCGTCGCCGACCAAGCGCCGAATGACACGGTGGTCGCGGTGGCGATCGCCAACGTCGCCAACCCGACCGCCGCGACGGGGCCTGCCGCGGCATAATAGGCCATCCACAGTCCGCTGGGCGTCACCAGCAACAAGACGCACGCGACCTGGAGTCGGCCGAGATGGCGATGCCATGTCGGAAAACGGGGCCGAGATCGCTCAACGATCAGGATCAATCCCAGGAGCAGCGCGACGGGCCCGGACAGGATGTGCGTGTAGAACGCCCACCGATAGGCGCCCCGGAAATGACCCTCTCGGCCCCACAGGAAGTCGGAGGCGAAATTGGGAGGGAAGTAGTCTGGATAGTTCGATGCCGTGCTTGCGATCGTCTTGAGGATCATGGCGCACGCCAGGACGACCAGAATGCGCTCCGGTAATGTCGGACGGTTCGAGCGCATGTCAGGCGAATCACCCTGTTCCTCATTGGAAGCCGCGCAATCGCCGTTGCGGGAGCGGGTCGCGAGCCACTCTCACTCTGATATCTTCTTCGGGAATGCCTTCTCCCGCAACTCGGGATGACAGGACGCTGTTAGCGCGGTTTACTTTCTGGGACGCCCCGACAACGATAAGGGCTTCCGGCGCATGCCAGGGGTGTGCAACCCAAACGCAAGCCGCTGCAGAGCGACTTGGGAAGCATCTAACAACAAGGGACGAATGATGACCGAGAGCAAGGCGAAGCCCAAGGCCAAGGGCGCGTCGCGCGCAAGCAAGCCACGCAAATCGGCCACCAAGTCCAAGTCCGGTGCAAGTGAGGCCAAGCCGTTGGAACTCCTTGCAGGCGGCGATCCGCAAATCGCCAAAGCCGACGGCGACGCGCCCGTCCCAGCGGGTATAAGGAGCCGTGAGCAAGCGACCGGGGAACCCGCTTCCCGGCTCATCGACCAGCGGATTCGCGACCTGGGGGGATGGCGCGGGGAGACCCTGGCCCGCATGCGGGCGCTGATCCTGGAAGCCGACCCCGAGATGACCGAGGAGTGGAAGTGGATGGGCACTCCGGTCTGGTCGCACCACGGGATCGTCTGCACCGGGGAGTCGTACACGAAGGTCGTGAAGCTCACGTTCGCCCGGGGGGCCAAGATTCCAGACCCATCGCGCCTCTTCAATTCCAGCTTGGAAGGCAACACGCGAAGGGCTATCGACATCCACGAAGGGGAGAAGGTCGACGCCGGCGCGTTCAAGGCGCTCGTGAAGGCCGCGGCGGCCCGGAATGGCCCGCCGGTGAAGAAGGCCAAGCCAGGTGCGAAGGGGGTCAAGCCGATCGAGGTGCGAGAAGGCGAGAAGGTCGCCGTCGTCCTACTCTCGGGCGGCAACCCGCAAATCGCGAAGGCGGACGGCGACGCTCCGGTGCAGGCGTACATCGCCGCGATGCCGGGCTGGAAGCGCGACCTCGGGAAGCGCCTCGACGCGCTCATCGCGCGGAGCGTGCCCGACGTGCGCAAGGCCGTGAGGTGGAACTCGCCGTTTTACGGCATCGAGGGCCAGGGCTGGTTCCTGTCGTTCCACGTCCTCACCCACTACGTCAAGGTGACCTTCTTCCGCGGCATGTCGCTGCGACCGGTCCCGTCCGGCGGCACGGTGCGCAGCAAGGACGCGCGCTGGATCGACATCCGCGAAGGCGACCAGCTCGACGAGGAGCAAATGGCGACGTGGGTGAAGCAGGCCGCGGTGTTGCCCGGCTGGGTTCCTTAGCCGACCATCCCGAGGATCGGTCTTCGCCCCCGCGCCGCACGTTTCGCGCGCCGCCGAACCCCAAGGCCGGCTTCGGCGGGATCGTGGTGCGCCGCCAGGTGCTGGAATGCGAACCGCCGGTTCGGCTCACATGTCCCGCCAAGAGTGGCTCTCGCAACCGTTGGCGGGATTTGCTGTTACGAACCAGTCGGGGCGACAGGACGCCGGTGGAACTTTTTCTCGTCGGCGTCCGAGGCTGGGAAGCCGAGCTGCGGCGGTGACTGATGGTGTAATATTCGTTGGATCTTTCTCTCGTATTGACTCCGGAACGGAGCCAATCTCTCAAGAGATCGGGGGGAAACTGATGGGACAGGTCGTCCCTTTTTCCACCCCGCCAACCGTATCTGTTCGAGCTACCGAGGCGTCTATGGCGGACTTAGTGTCCCGGATCGGTTCATCCTGGCGCCGCCACCTACCGACGTTGGCTGCCGCGATACCTGTCGCCGCGTTTGTGTTGGGGATGGCGGGACCGGCGGCCAGAGCCGATGAAACCGGGGCGGAATCCGGGTTCGACGAGCACCGCGTCGAGTTTCACAATCAGGGCGTCAAGCTAGCCGGAAGTCTGCTTTTACCAAGAAGCGAAGGACCTGTTCCGGCCGTTGTCTTTGTCCATGGCGCGGGCCCACAGACTCGCGAGCCGTACCGTGAGGTTGGTGCGTATTTTGCGAGCCAGGGTATTGCCGCATTGATCTACGACAAGCGCGGAACGGGCCAGTCCGGCGGCGCCTACGAGAGTTATGAGCCCTACGAGAACCTGGTCAATGACGCTCTTTCCGCTGTCGCCTTCCTGAAGCAGCTCCGCGAGATCGCGCCATCACAGGTCGGCATCTGGGGGCTCAGTCAAGGCGCCTACATCAGCGCCGCCGCGGCGTCTCGATCGAAAGACATTAAATTCATCATTGTCGTGGGGGCAGACGTCGCCGACGGCATGATGTTCTACTATCGTGACAACCTGTTCCGAAGGTATGGGCTTTCGGACACATTGCGTGACGTGGCCGAGAAATTGTATCTCGTAGACCAGGATTTGCAGCGAACATTTCAAGATGGCTTCCGTCTCTCTTCGTTTGCGCCCCGATCATATCCTCCACCGGACGAATACGTGCATCCCGCGTGGGGCCATGTGAACCAGCCGGTCCTGGCAATGTGGGGACAACTGGATCAACATGTTCCGGTCGGCGAAAGCGTTGCGGGTTTGAAGAATTCGCTGGCTCAGGCGAACAATGAGAACTGGACGATCATCATCCTGCCGCAGACAAATCACGATCTGAAAATCTCCGAAACGGGCGCGCTTCAGAGCAAGTCGCGCGGCTATCCGCCGGGGGCATTGCAAACGATGACCGACGGGGCCTGGAGCGCGATCGATCGCCCTTCGGAGATCGGCAAACTGAAACAGGAGGGCGTCGCCCCGGAATCAGGGATTCTTCCCAGGTTGTCCAGCTACGAAAGCCTGCGATGGTATGGCAACGGAACAGTCCAGGCAGCCCTGTGGATTCTCTTCCTCGTCAGCTTTATTGCCAACACGATCGGAGGTGCCTGGTGCTGTTCAACCCGCTTATTCCGCCGTCGGCAAAGTGTGGCTTTGCCAGCATCCAACAGGGTTGTGAACTTGAAACGCGCGATCGGCGCCCTCAACTTTCTGATTCTTGTCACGTTTTCGATCGCCGCATTGTTGGTGCTTGACCAACTGCACCCGAGCTGTCCTACCGTCCTGCTGTTCGTTCCACTATTGGGGACCGTTTCCACCCTGGCGACCGTCGCTCTGCTGATCGTGCTTGTCAGCACTCGTCACGATCAGGGCTGGACGGCAGCGAGAAGAATCCGTTTCTCACTCGATGTACTTTGCTTGGTCCTTTTTGTCCCGTACATGTTCTACTGGAACCTGATCGGATTTCGATTTTGATGGCCTGTGCGCGGTTTGCCTTTGGGATGCGCACATCCGGGGTGGTCGGAAGACCGCATTACTGTAGGGGCGTCCCTTGTGGGCGCCCGAATTCCCTGGGGGTGCCGCAGTCGCCGACGCCGATCGGGCGCCCACAAGGGACGCCCCTACGTGCGCAGCCCAAATGCAAACCGCTCTGTGTACGTGGTTACGTTGCTTCGTGCTCAAGAATTTGGCAATTGCGCAGGCTGGAACCTTCGAGAGTGCCGACTGGATTTGAACTCCTTAACCACTCTGCAGATGAAGTTCAGCGAAGAGCCGTTGATCCTTAAAGTCGGGGCGATGGGATTCGAACCGACGGTTCAACCGTTGGGTGCCACGCGTCCCGAGCCGGAACCCGTGCGCGCCCACGGTTGTTGCCGCCGAAACCGTAGGTCGGCGGCTTTCGGATCTTCCCGCGTCAGGCGAGGTCGCTCTTGGGGCCGAAGAATTCGTAGTGGACCTGGGAGTCGTCGACGCCCCATTCGCGGAGCTGGCGGTGGAGGCCTTCCATGAACGGCTTGGGGCCGCAGAAGTAGAAGTCGGCGTCCTTGCCGGGCAGGAACTCGTCGAGCAAGGCCAGGTCGATGAGGCCCGTGCTGTCGCAACGGCGGAGCACGACGTCGTCGGCGAGCGGTTCGTCGTAACGGAAGTGGACCTGGATGTTCGGGGTGGCGTCGGCCAGCGCGCGGACCTCGTCGGCGAACGCGTGGAACCGGCTGTTGCGGGCGGCGTGGAGGAAGTGGATCGGCGTGTCCACCTGGGAATGGGCCAGGGTCTTGAGCATCGACAGGATCGGGGTGACGCCGACGCCGCCGGAGAGCAGCGCCACCGGGCGCTTGATGCAAGCCGTGGGGTCGAGCGTGAACTCGCCGCAGGGGGGGCCGACGTTCAGCACGTCGCCTTTCTTGACGTGGTCGTGGAGGTAGTTCGAGATCAGGCCGTCCGGGGCGTCGGGAGTCAGGGCCGGCTCGCGCTTGACGCTGATCCGGTAGTGGCCGACGCCCGGGCGGTCGGACAGGCTGTAGTTGCGGGGCGAGGTCGGCGTGACCGGGTGGTCGATCTTCACCGTGATGTACTGGCCCGGCTTGAACGGAGGCAAGGCGCCACCGTCGGCGGGCTTGAGATAGAACGACGTGATGATCTCGCTTTCGGGAACCACGCGATCGACCACGAACCGGCGATACCCGTTCCAGCCGCCGTCGGCCGCCGCCTGCTCGCGGTAGATCTCCGCCTCGCGGGCGATGAAGATCTCGGCGAGGAAGCCGTACGCCTCGGCCCACGCGGCGGTCACCTCCTCGGTCACCGCGTCGCCCAGCACATCCTTCACGGCGACCAGCAGGTGCTTGCCGACGATCGGATAATGCTCGGGACGGATGCCCAGCGAGCAGTGCTTCTGCGCGATCAGCTCGACCGCCGGGCCAAGCGCCCCGAGGTTGTCGATGTTGACCGCATACGCGCAGATCGCCCCCGCGAGCGCCCGCTGCTGCCCGCCTGAATGCTGGTGCGCCTGGTTGAAGAAAACCCGAACTTCCGGGTTCCCCGCGAACATCAAAGTGTAAAATCGAGTGGTGATCGCCTCGGCGTTCGCGGCCACGGCTGGCGCGGTCGCCTTGACGATCTGGATGGTGCGATCGCTGAGCATCTCGAATCTCCGACAAAACCAGGAGGGATTGGTTGCGACGGCTTCGCGGTCGCGGCCGTCGGCGGGTCGTCACGATTACTATACCAAGAGGTGTAGGATTTCAGCCAGTCGTCTGCAAGCAGAGGGGATCGCCGATGTTGCCGAAAACCGCCGAGTACGCGTTGCGGGCCGTGGTCTGGCTGGGACGCGACCCCGACCGCGCCGAGTCGGCCGATCGCCTGGCCGAGCGGACGAAGGTTCCGAGGCGGTATTTGAACAAGGTGCTGCAAGACCTGGTGCGCGCGGAGCTTGTGCGGTCGCAGTCGGGGCCTGGGGGCGGTTACTCGCTGGCGAAGTCGCCGGAGGAAGTGACGATCCTCGACGTGGTAAACGCGGTGGGCGAGCTGGAGCGCATCCGCCATTGCCCGCTGGGCCTGCCGTCGCACACCAAGCTGTGCCCGCTCCACCGCGAGCTGGACAAGGTCTACGCCGCCACCGAGCGGGCCCTGTCGCGAGTGACGATCGCCGAGCTGCACCGCTCGACCGACCCGATCATCCCCCTCTGCGACGTCCCCGGCTTGCCGTCGCCCGTATGATTCGAGGCATGTTCAGCGGTGAGAGGTAGGCCGGGAAATATCGCGCGATCCATGAGGTCGAGGATACGCTGCGGATTTTCGCATACGTCGTGTGTGGAGCCGACGAGTCACGCATGGATTGCGGGGGTGTCAGTCGATGCGTCGCCTCTCACGATGGTTGCTGCTCATCGCCGGCTGCTGCTGGGGGACGGCGTCGGCTGGAAGCGAGCCCTCGACCAACATCCGCGTCTATGCCGACCTCCTGCACGAAGGTTCGCTCGTCGGGCCCGTGGCGACGGATAAGCCGGTCGAGCGGGGATTTTGCATCACGGTTCCGATCCCGACCTCCGTGGCCGACCTCGATGAAATCCAGGCGGAAGATCCGCGATTCGAGGGACTCGGAGAACGGCTCGCCCGCGTCCGCGTCGAGACTCCGCCCGGCGCCGGCGTCCTGCGGATCGCCTGCAAGGACATCGGTGAAAATCGGATCCGCCTGTATCGACGGGACGCCCACGGCTGGTTGAGGATCAAGCTCGGGCCGGACCACGTCTTCTCCCTCCCGGCGGACGGGGACCGTGTGATCGAGATCGCCGTCGCCGTGGTCTATCCCAAGTCCGATAGGCCGCTCGGGAGGCAGCCCTGGGCGTCGTCCTTCACCTTGGAGATCGGCCTTCAAGGGGCCGGCTCGACGGTCGTGCGAATCCCTTGTCGAGTCGCCCCATTCCTGATCCCGTCGCCGCTCGACCCCGTGGCCGACGTCCTCATCGTCGACCACAAGGCGACGGAGGCGACCGTCGAAGCGATGAAGGTCCAGGCCGCCACGGTGGGATTCAGGCTCGTTCCTTATCAAGGAAGGCGCGAGTCTGATATGTGGATGCAAGACACGATCCAGCCGGGCCTGTTCGCCTACCCGACGCCGGAAAGCCCTCGGATGATGAATGCGGCCCTCATCGGCGGCCGAAGGCATTGGAGGCATGGCTCAAATGAGCTGGACGCGCGGGTGCGGGAGACGCTCCAGAAGTGCGGCTTCCTCACCGTCCAGCCCGGCGTCTCCGGGAAGAGCACGGCCTGGACGGATCGATACGGGAACCTGGAAGCCACGCCTCCCCATGTGGATGGGCGGCGTCGGCGCTTTCCTTACGGCCGGATCTTGACGGGGCGGCAGGGCGGAATGGCCATGCACCCCGATGTCTTGAAGTTCCTCGAAGCCCAGGGCCTGCAATGGCCGCCCATCGTCATCGACACGTCGTGGCTCATGATCGGGCATGTGGACGAGGTGGTGCAATTCGTCCCGGCGAAGAACGAAGCCGGCTTTCGGGTGCTCCTCCCCAGCCCGAGGGCCGCCCGGAAGGTGCTCGACGCCGCGGTCGGACGAGGTCTCGGCGACGTCGCCGTCTTCGCGGGCACGCGCGACGCGACGACCGTCGGCGAGCTACGACGCTCGGTCGCCGCGTCGGATGAGAACCGGCGGGTCGATGCGAACATCGAGGCCGTCGAGAAGCACCTGGCCCTGGAATTGAACCTTGATCAAGCCGACTTCGTCCACCTTCCCGTTCTCTTCGACCACGGCGTGGCCGTCATTCCTAACGGGGTGAACGGCCTGGTCGCGAACGGCCATTTCTTGGTTCCGGACCCGCATGGCCCGATGCACGAAGGCAAGGACCTGTTCGCCGAGGCGATCGTTTCGGCGCTGGACGCTTGCGACGTCAAGGTGGCGTTCATCGACGTCTGGGACGCGTATCACATCCGCGCCGGCGAATTACATTGCGGGACCAACGCCATCCGGCGATTGCGCGACCCAGCCTGGTGGAAGCACGTCGAGGCGGAACAATCGAACGATTCCGAGTAGGGCCGCCTCGGCGTCAGCGGGCGGCGGCGAGGTCGATGACGGCGTCGACGTCGAGAATCAGGGAGACGCGGCCGTCGCCGAGGATGCTGGCGCCGGAGAGCCCCGAGACGGTCCGGTAGTTCTTCTCCAGCGACTTGAGCACGACTTCTTGCATGCCGATCATTTGATCGACCACCAGGCCGATGGTCGTCTCGCCGTTCTGGACGACCACGACCCGGAGCTTGGACGAAGCGTCGAGGTCGCGGAAGTCGCAGGTCGACGGCCGGCGCTCGCCTCCCCAGTGGAACAGGTCGGCGAGTGAGACCAGAGCGATGATCTTTTTGCGGATCTCGATGGTCGGCCGGCCCTGCACCGGGAAGACCTGGCGGCCGGAGATCTCGACGATCTCGTCGATGTGGTCGAGCGGCAGGGCGTAGACCTCGCCCTCGATCCGCACCAGCAGGCTCGACATGATGGCGAGGGTCAGCGGCAGCCGGATCGTGAAGACGGTCCCCTGGCCGATCGTGGTGCGGACGTCGACGCCGCCGCTGAGGTTGTCGATCCGGTTCTTGACGATGTCCATGCCCACGCCGCGTCCGGAGATCTCGGTGATCGTCTCGGCGGTGCTCAGGCCGGGGTGCCAGATGTAGTGGACCAGCTCGCGTTCGGTCATCGCGTCGGCGACGGCCTGGGAGACGAGCCCCTTGGCGGCGATCTTGCGGCGGATGCGCTCGCAGTCGATCCCCCGGCCGTCGTCGGTCACGGTGATCACCACGCTGTTGCCGCGCTGGGCGGCCTGGAGGGTGACGGCGCCGGCCCGGGCCTTGCCGGCGGCCTCGCGGACGTCGGGCGGTTCGAGGCCGTGGTCGACCGAGTTTCGGACCATGTGGATCAAGGGGTCGCTCAGCTCGTCGATCATCCGCTTGTCCAGCTCGGTCTTCTCGCCGCTGATTCGCAGCACGACCTCCTTGCCCGAGGCGTGGCTGAGATCGCGGATGACGCGGCGGAACCGCTCGAACAACGGGCCGATGGGGACCATCCGGGTGTCGAGCACCCCTTTCTGCAAGCCGTCGGTGACGCGCCCCAGGTTGTGGATCGCCTCGGAGAGCGTCTTGAGATGGTCGCGCCCCTGACGGAGCCGGTCAAGCTGGCCGCCGATCTCGCGGAAGTCGTCGCGGAGCCGACGGACCTGCCCCGCCCAGCGGTCGATCGAGCCGTCCGACGCCACGGTCGTCCCCGCCGCCGTGGTCGCCCCACGACCGCCGCCGGCCGCGCCGACCACCTGGTCGAGCCCCCGGAGGATCGCGTCGAGCCGCTCCTCGGTCTCGTTCGCCAGCGTCTTGACGTTCGGCCCGCGGAACACCTCGTCGAGGCTCCTGGCGATATCGACGAATCGGGCCTTGTTGATCACCAGCTCGCCGGCCAGGTTCATCAGGTAGTCGAGCCGGTCGCTGTCGACCCGAATCGTCTCGGCGACCTTCGCCTTCTTCGGGCCGACGGCCGGCTCGCCCGCCGCAACCGCGGCGACGGGCGGCGGAGCCGACGCGGGGGCTTCGGGCTCGGGCTCAGTCACGGGTTCGGGGGGCTCGACCGTCGGCGTGACGACGGCCGCCGGCGTCGGTTCGGGTTCGGGCTGGCGCGCGGTCTCGACGTGGACGCGGGCGACGCCGCCGACGTCGGCCAGGGCGCGCAGCTCGTCGAAGTCGCCGCCGCCGGTCACCCAGACGACGAACTTCGTGAGCGACTCGACCTCCTCAAGCTGCTCGATCGGCGGCTGCGACGCCACGACGTGCGCCCGGGTGGCCAGTCGGCTGGCGACCAGCCGGGCCTTCATGTCGACCAGCGGCAGGTTGGGCTCGAACTCCACCGTGACGCAGACGACTTCCTGGCCGTCGGCGGGGGGGATCGAGGGGAGGACGTCCGGGACGACGGCCGGGGCCGGCGGAGGCGCGACCGGGGGCGCCGCCGGGGCGGTCGACGGGGTCTTGACGGCGGCTTCGACGTCGACGACCAGGCCGGACAGGTCGCGCTCGCTCTGGCCGCCGGATCGCAGCTCGCGGTGGTAGTCGCGCAGCTCGTCGAGGCAGCGGAACGTCAGGTCGAGAACCGGGCGGTCGAGCGTCCGCTTCTTGTTGCGGAGCTGGTCGAACAGGCTCTCAAGATGGTGCGTCAGGCGGTTGACCGGGGCGAACCCCATGACCACCGACGCCCCCTTGATGCTGTGGAACATCCGGAACGCTTCCGCCAACGCCTTGGCGTCGGCCGGGTCTTGCTCAAGGCGCAGCAGCGAGTCGTTGAGCGCCGCGATGTTCTCGTCGGTCTCGTCCAGGTAGAACGGCAGGAGTTCGGACAGGTTGAAACCCGACATCGCCGATTTCCTCTCAGGCGGTCCGCTGGTAGAGCCAGGGCTTGATCCGGGCGAGCGAGCCCAGCATCCCGTGAATCCCCTCGGTGGGCCCGGTCACGAGGAACCCCCCCTTGGCCATCGAGCCGAGCACGTTGTCGACGACGGTCCGCTTCGAATTCGCATCAAAATAGATGAGGACGTTTTTAAGAAAGACGCAGTCGAACGGCTCGGCGTCGACCGGCTTCAGCAGGTTGTGCGATCGGAACGCGACGAGCGATCGGACGTCGGGCTTGAGGGTCCATCGCTTGCCGTCGGCGTCTTCGTCGAACCGCTTCTTGCGGGTCTCGGCGTCGACCCGCTGGAGGGCCCGCTCCTCGTAGACGGCCCCCCTGGCCGCGATCAGGGCCGCGCCGCTGAGGTCGGTGCCGAGCACGCTCAGCCGCCATCCCAGGAGCGCGGCGCGGTGGTCGGCCAGCTTGAGCGCGATCGAATACGGCTCCTCGCCGGTGCTGCACGCCGCCGACCAGATCCGCAGGCTGCGCGGGCGGCGGTGGGCGGCGGCCTCGCTCAACAGGCCGGGGATCAGCTCGTCGCCGAGCCAGTCGTAATGCGGCTGGTCGCGGAAGAAATACGTCTCGTTGGTGGTGACGGCGTCCAGGAACGCGGGCATCTCGCCGGCCCCCGCGGGAGAGGTCAAAAAGGCGTAATACGCGGCGAACGTCTCGATCCCCGTCGCCCGCAGCCGACGCCGAACCCGGTTCGAGACCAGCACCCGCTTGGTCTCGGCGATCCGGATTCCCGAGGCCCGGTAGATCAGGGCGAGAAACCTGGCGAACTCGTCGTCGGTCAGTTCAGTGAGGGTCATAAACAGGCCGTTGCGATCATGCCTTCTCCCCCCGGGAGAAGGTGCCCCACAGGGGCGGATGAGGGTCTTGGCGTTTCGAGATCCGTGGTGCGGTTTCGTTGCTTTGTAGTTTTGTAGGGTGGGCACCGCCCACCGTCTTTTCACCATCGACGTGTCAAGGAATTCGGACGGTGGGCGGTGCCCACCCTACAAATATCGGGGCGCGCCGCATCGCATCGTTCCATGCGAGCGAATCGGTCTCGCCGCCCCCCGTTCGACGTAGTAGTATTCAATTCGACGCGATATTTCATGAATGGGGCCGATCGCCATGCTGGACCTTCTCAACGACGCCAATCCGCTGTCCGATTTCCAGCGAGACGCCTTGCGGGCGTCGATCGCCGACATGAAAGCCGGCAGGGTCTCCCCCGCTGAAGATATGCTGGCCGAGATGCGGCAGATCCTCGGGGCGAAGCAAGGTTGCGTTGCAGACGGCGCGGAGCCGAATTCCCTTCTCCCCTTGCGGGAGAAGGTGCCGCGCAGCGGCGGATGAGGGGTATCCGATCGCTGAAGCGTTCGACGAAACCCCATGACGCCCACCCCTCATCCGGCCTTCGGCCACCTTCTCCCGCAAGGGGAGAAGGCATGCTCGCCCCGGCCTGTCTTGATTGAACATCCGCTCCCTCCGTCCGGTTTCGGCGTCAGACCTTGAACCCGGAGATCACGTGTTTGAGGCTGGCGGCCTGGGCGCCGAGTTCCTCGGCGGAGGCGGAGAGTTCCTCGGAGCTGGAGGCGTTGGTCTCGGTGAGGCTGGAGACGTTCTGGATGGCCTTGTCGACCTCGTTGGAGGCGATGGATTGCTCGCGGGTGGCCTGGGCGATCTTGGCGATGCTGCCGGCCGTCTCCTCGACCCCCTGGACGATCCGCGCCAGCGACTCGCCGGCCTTCTCGGAGAGCTGGGCGCCGTCGGCGACGCGGCGGGTCGACTCCTTGATCAGCGCGGTGATCTCCTTGGCGGCGGCGCTCGACCGTTCGGCGAGCTTGCGGACCTCGTCGGCGACCACCGCGAAGCCCAGCCCGTGCTCGCCGGCGCGGGCCGCCTCGATGGCCGCGTTCAGGGCCAGCAGGTTGGTCTGGCTGGCGATCTCGCTGATGACCTGGATGATGTCGCTGACCTGCTCGCTCGACTTCTTGATGAGCACCATCGCCTCGATCGCCTGCTCGACCGACTCGCCCCCCTGCTTCGCCAGGTGCGAGGTCTTCTCGGCCAGACCCGTGGCCGCGCCGGCGTTCTGGTTGATGTCGAGGATCGACCGCGAGAGCTGCTGGATCGACGCCGACATCTGCTCGACCGTCGCCGCCTGGTTCTGGGCCGACTCGCTCAGGTAGCTGGAACTCTCGGCGACCACCCGCGACCCCTCGGCGAACTGGCTGGCCGACTCGACGACCTCGCCGATCACGTTCTTCAGGTCGGCGATCATCCGGGTCAGCGCCTGGCCCAGCCGGCCCATGTCGTCGTCGCCCTGGTGGGCGACCGCGATGGTCAGGTCCCCCTCGGCGGCGGCCCGCGCCACGTTCATCAGCTCCTTGACCCGCGCCTCGAGCTCGCGCTTGGCCTGGTCGATCCGGGTCTGCTGGTCCACCCGCTCGAGCGCGCCGGAGACCATACGGCCCACGTTCCGCAGGGCGTCGAGACGGCTGGCCGAGGGAGTGATCCGCTCCTCGGTGAAGAAGTCCATCGTGCCGATCACGCGGCCGCCGAGCAACACCGGGAAGCAGACGCCCGACTTCAGGCCGCCGCGCTTGGCGACCGGGGCGCGCGAGCAGCCCTTCATCTCGCCGATGTCGGGCACGAAGATCAGGTCGCGCGCCTGCCAGGCCTGGCCGTTGAGCCCCTCCCCCTCGCGGAACCGCGAGTCGGCCGACACCCGGCGGAAGTCGTCGGCCACCGATCCCGAGTCGGCGCTCCAGCGGAGCGTCTGGTCCGACGGGTTGACTTCCCAGAACGAGCCGTACGACCAGCCGAACGCCTCGCGGACCGAGTTCAGGGCCGAGGAGACCACCTCGCCGGTGCTGGCCGCGCGTCCCAGAGCCATCAGCAATTGATTGATCGCCGAGGCGTTGGCGAGCTGCTCCTCCTCGCGCGCCTTGGCCTCCAGTTGCTCGGTCACCACCACCCAGGTCACCATCGGCCCGATGTAGCGGCCGTCGCGGTCGTTCATCGCGCAGATGGTCAGCTCGAACTGCTCGGGCCCGACCTGGATCATCGCCGTCCGCGGCAGGTTGCGCGGGTCGGCCACCAGCCGCCGTTGATGATCGGGGTTCTTGTGGAACATGTCGATCGAGTGGCCGATCATCTGATCGACCTTCATCGGCAGATGCGATTCCATCTTCTGCAGCGTGCGGCGGGCGCACGGGTTGATGTACTGGATCAACATGTCCATGTCGGCGTACATCATGTTCACCGGCGCGTTCTCGACCATCTGCATGATCCGCGTCAGCTCGAGCTGACGGTCGAGCTTCGAGATCTTGTCCGAGACGACCTGGCCGATGATCCGCAGCGCGTCGCGGCGGTCCGGGCTGAGGACCTCGGTCCGGCTCGACAGGAAGTCGATCGTCCCCACGACCCGGCCGTCGATCAGGACCGGCAGGGCGACGCCGGAACGGACGCCCGCGCGGCTGGCCAGCGGCGCCCGGCTGCAATCGCGCATCATGGAGAGGTCGTCGGCGAACACCAGGTCGCGCTGCCGCCAGGCCTGACCGTTGAGCCCCTCCCCCTCGCGGAATCGGGCGGTGCGCGAGAACCGCCCGAACTCGTCGTCGATCTTCCCCGACTCGACCAGGAACGCCAGCGCGTGCTTCTCGGGGTCGACCTTCCAGTACGAGCCGTAGGCCCAGCCGAACTCGGCGCGGGCGACGTCGAGAGCCGCGCGGACGACGTCGTCGACTGTGTCGGCCTTGACGATGGCCGACGTGGTCTCGATCAAGGCCCGGGCGTTGGCGCGGGCCTCGCGCAACGCCTCGGATTCCAGGTCCACGGCCAAGGCCGCCGTCGCCTGCGACATCGACCGCCTCGTCCGAGAGGCCGCCGGCGCGGAGGGCGCGGCCTTCCGCCTCGTCGGTTTTTTCGCCGCGACGTCCGGCGCCTGGACCTCCTCGGGGCGATTCGCGGCGTCGTCCGGTCGGTTCGATTCGGGTTTCATGGGCGTCATCGACCTTCAGAAAACCTCGGTTGGATGCGACGTGGTGTGGAACTCGGCGAGGCGAGCGGGTTGACCCGGGGCGGCGATTAGGGGACTGCGGCGGCCGTCTCCTCGGGCTGGAACACCTTCTCGATGTCGAGCAGGATGAGCAGCCGATCGTCGAGCCGGGCTAGGCCGGCGAGGTACTGGTACGCGCCGGCGGCCACCCCCAGCGGCGGCGGCTGGATCTGGTCGCGGTTGATCCGCATCACCTGGGTCACGGCGTCGACGATGCACCCGACCGTCTTGTCGTGGACGTTCACCACGATCGTCCGGGTCTCCTCGTCCAGCTCACGCGCGACCAGACCGAACCGCTTCCGCAGGTTGACGATCGGGATCACCGACCCGCGCAGGTTGATGAGTCCCTCGATGAACGGCGGCGATTGCGGAAGCCGGGTGATCGGCTTCATCAGGATGATCTCCTGGATCTTCGTGATCGCGATCGCGTAGTCTTCGTCGGCGAGCCGGAACCCCACGAACTGGAGCACCGGAGTCTCGCCGCGATCAGGGCCCTGAGGTGGTCGAGGTTCCGAAAACATGGTGGCTCGATGTTCGTGGGTGGATCGTCTGAGGAGATTGTATCACTCGAATCGATTCCGGATTCTTCGGCGATCGGGAAATTCGGGGAATTTTTGCGGGGCGGCCGGCGGGGCGGTTCCGCCGTCTCAGAGGAGCTTCTTGAGCGTGTTCTTGGGGGGGGGGGCGCCGAGGCCGAACAGGTGGCGGACGGCGCTTAAGACCGGGTGAGGTTGGGTGTGGTCGTGGTGGGGGCCGGGGTCGGCGACGGCCGAGCGGACGGCGGCGCGGGGGTGGTGGAGGAACTGGTTCTGGAGCCTCGACGCCATGTGGGCGATCGCGTCGCGGTCGGCCTCGGCGAGCCCGGCCAGCTCCGGGTGGGCGGCGAACAGGCGGTCCAGCTCGCGCTGGCGGATCGCGTCGGCGTGGCTGCCGAGCTGCTGGAGGAGCATGCCGGCGGCCTGCTGGTGGCGGAGCTGCGCGTAGCAGGCGGCCGTCTCCCGCTCGATGATCAGGAGCGCCGGGTCGACCCCCTTCTGGCGGCGGCGGAGGTTCTGCTCGGCCTGCGCCCGGAGGTCGTCGACGTTGTAGAGCGTCACCTGGTCCAGGTCGGCGATCCGGGGGTCGAAGTCGCGGGGGATCGCGATGTCCAGGATCAGCGACAGCCGGTTGCGGCGGGCCCGCTGCACCCGCTGGTACTGGTCGAGCGTGACGATCGGCTCGGCCGCCGCCGTCGTGCTGATCACCAGGTCGGCCTCGACCAACGACTGGCCGAGCTGCTCGAACGGGGCGACCCGCCCCCCCACCGCTCGGCGGCGGCCTGGGCCCGCTCCGGGCTCCGGTTCGTGATCACGATCCGGCCGGGCTTCAGCCCCTTCAGGTGCTGGAGCGTCAGGTCGGCCATCTTGCCCGCGCCGACCACCAGGACGGTTTTATCCGTGAACGTGTCGAAAACTTCGCGGGCCAGGTCGACGGCGACGCTGGCGACGGAGAGCTTGCCCTGGTCCATGCCGGTCTTCTCGCGGACGAGCTTGCCGACGCGGAGGGCCGACTGGAAGACCGAGTGGAAGATCGGCCCGGCGGTTTTGCGGTCGACGGCCGCGCGGTAGGCTTCGCGGACCTGGCCGAGGATCTGGCCTTCGCCGAGCACCAGGCTTTCGAGGCTGGCGGCGACCCGGAACAGGTGGCCGACGGCTCCTTCGTCGTGGTAGCTGACCAGGTGGCCGGCGAACAGGTCGGGCTTGATGTTGTGGAAGTCGACCAGGAACTCGGTGAGGGCGTCGACCTCGGGCGCGGCGTCGTCGGGCCCGCCGGCGTACAACTCGACCCGGTTGCAGGTCGAGAGGATCACGAACTCGTTGCCGGGGAACGTCCGCGCCAGCGCGTCGAGGCCGCCGCCGGCGCGGTCGTCGTTGAACGCGAGCGCCTCGCGCACCGTCGTCGGCGCCGAGCGATGATCGACCCCAAGGGCCACCAGCCTCACGGAACCCTCCCCGCCGTCCGCGAGGCGCCGTGGGCCGTGGGGAGTCGCAGAATCTCGGCTCCGAACCAGGTGAACACCAAGAAACCGAAGGCTACGATCGTCAGCACCATCACCGTCCGTCCCCTCATCGACGGTCGAAACCGCGCGTGCAACAGAGCCGCGAATACCAGCCACATCCCCAAGGCGCTCAAGACCTTGGGATCGCTCCACGAGATCGCGTGGGCTGCCGCGACGGCCGACGTCCGCGCCTCCACCACGCTCAGCAAGACGCCGATCAAGAGCCCGAACGTCAGCAGCGGGAACGCCGCCACGATCGCGCCTCGGTTCACCCGCTCGGACTGCTCAAGGCTCGGCAGCGAGAACCCGAACTGCCACGATTTCTTGGACTTGAGGCGATTCATCTGAGCCAGGTACATGAGGCCCGACGCGAACGCCAGGCAGGTGCAGACCGCGCCGGCGAGCAAGAAGATCCCGTGCACCGCGCCCCAGAAGGCGATCATTCCGCCGCCGGCCCAGTCGAGCCATTCCGACGACCGGGGGGCGAACCAGCCGGCCGCCACGATCAGGCCGAGGACCAGCGGGAGCACGAACACCCCCACCGCCACCTTGCGCGGCCACTGCACCATCAGGTAGAGCCCGATCAGGGCGACGACCCACGACAGCGTGATCGCCGACTCGAAGGCCGAGTTCACCGGCAGGCCGGTCGGGCTGGTCGCCGCCAGGTTCGCCAGGAAGGCCGTCTGCACGCACCAGCCGAGGAACGTCAGGCCCACCGTCAGGTGCCATCGGAGCGGATTGCGAACCACCACCCGCGCCAGCTCGGCCGCCAGCGCCAGTCCGTACGTCCCGGCGAAACACAGGATCTTGAGCCGGTCCATCCCGTCGACGCCCTCCCACGACCTCCGTCCACCCGCTCCGCTGTTTTCCGCCCGCCTCGTCGCGCGTCCCCCATTCTAGAGGACCCGCCCCCGAAAGCCCAGGGGGCCCGCCCCCCTCGCCCCCGGAAAGACCGCCAACCCGCCGCCGGGCGTGATTGGGTTCGTTTGACCCAAAACCCACGGGGATCTGCTTCCCGCGACCTCGTCCCGCCGGGCTCGTCTCCGGTCCGGCCGCTCCCCGAAATTGGGTTCGTTCGCGCCGAGGCGACGCCCGGCTTGAGATCGCTAAGTCGTTTGGGGTGAACGAATTGGAGCTGTCAGAAGGATTGGCTTCGATCGCGCGGAAACCGCCCCGTTTCGACCCCGATCAGCCCCTGCCCCGGCCCGCCGGCCGCGTTTCCGACCCCGGCGGCGATTGGGTTCGTTCGCCGCGTTTTTCGTCGAATCCGTGCCGCCCGCCCCCCCGAGCGGTCATTTCGCTCTCGAACCGTCTCGCGGGTGGCGATTGGGTTTGTTCGCGCCATTTTCCCCGATGACGATCGAGCGGGCTGGACTTCGTCGTCACCGCCGCCGAATTGCCAACGAGCCCGAGGCGCGCGGGGAATCCCCCGCGCTCTCTGGATGGAAGTATACAACCGTCACACCCCGCCTGAACGGACCGGGGCGGGTTTGGTAGAAGAGACCGTGGAGGCTCGGGCGATTGCCACGATTGCAGGGCTTACGGCCCGGTCGGGTCGATGGCGGGGTCGTTGGTATACTCGGCCTTGAGGTCGTCGAACCAGACGGTTCCGGGGCCGTAGATTTGCGGGGCGACGACGATCTGCTTGGTCCCGGGCGGGATGGCGACGACCCCCTCGTACCGCTTCCAGTCGTGGGTGACCGGCGGATCGCCGGCCTCTTTGGCACCGATATACGAGACCCAGGCGTGGGTCGCCTTGCCGTCGCCGTCGATGAACCGGGCGTCGAGGATCGCCTTGCCGGCCTTCTCGGCCTTGATCCAGGCCGAGACCTTCAGCCGGGGCGCATCGCCTTCGCGTTTGATCTTCTGGGACCACTCGGCGATGGGGAAGTAGCGCTGGGCGGTCTTCTTCAGGCCGAGGCTCGCCTTACCGCCGTGGGCCGCGTCGCGGCTCCAGATGTACTCGACGCCGGGGATCTTGGCCCCTTGCGACCAACCCTTGGGGGCGTCCTTCTCGCCTTCTTCGAAGCCGCCGTTCGCGAGCAGCGGCTTGGCCTCGGCCTTCTTCGCTTCGGACGCGGGCCGGGCGACCGGGGCGGCCGGCGTCGGTTCGGGGGGGCGCCGGGCGAGCGACATGGCGCCCGCGGTCATGGCCCCGCCGGCAAGCAGGGCGGCGGTGATCGACTTCCAGAAGAACGTCGTCGTCATCGTGAACTCTCCTTCAACGAGCGCGGCCACCGCCGCCGGGACCGCCCCGGCCGGGGCCGCCGCTTTGGTCGCGCCCGCGTACCGCGACGCGGCGCGGACGGTCTGCACGATCAGCGCATCGGACGGCGAGGTCATCGCCGCCGGCGCGGTCGACGCCAGGCCGAGGCGCGACAGCCTGTCCCGCAGACGCTCCCGGGCGCGGGCGAGGCGGCTGCGAACCGTCCCGATCGGTCGTGAGACCATGTCGGCCGCTTCCTCGTAGCTCCTGCCCTGCCAGTAGGTCAGCCGCATCAGCAGGCGATCGGGCTCGGGGAGGCGGTCGACCTCGGCGCGGACGAGCGCCGCGGTCTCGACGGCGACGAGGGCGGCGGTGGGGGCATCTGTCGTCTCCGCGTCGAGGTCGCCCCGTCGCCCTTCGAGGGCGTTGCGGCGCGCGGCTTCCTCGCGCGCCCGCAGGGCGATGCGGCGGGCCACGCGGCCCAGCCATGTGGCGAGGCGGTCGCGGTCGTGGACGGTCGCCGCGCGGCGGGCCAGGACGAGGAACGTCGCCTGGAAGGCGTCGTCGGCGTCGTGGTCGTCTCGCAGCACCCCCCGGCAGAGTCCCAAGACCAGCGGCCCGTGCCGCCTGACGATCGCCTCGAACGCCGCCTCGCCCGTCGGGCCGGGCGATGCCAGGAATCGTTCCAGCAACTGGCCGTCGCTCATCCCGGTCATCGACCCCTCGCGGTTGAGGGCGTCGAGCCAGCGAAGCGTTTCGCCGTTCATTCGAGCCGCCATCGGATTCAGTCCTCCGTCCCATCCCCACGAATCTCGCCCATAATGAGGGTGAATTACGCCGGTTAGTTCCATCTTTTTCCGTCGGCGATCCACTGGGCGTCCCGTCGAGCTCGGCGGACGATGTCGCTCTCCGTGGCGCGACGTCTCGACTTACGACGATTTCGGCGTGTAACCTGTCTATCTAGGAAAGTCATACCGCACCTGCCGTCGATCGAGGGTCAATGCCATGCGCCCGCCCCGCCTGCCCGTCCGGACGGCGATGTTCGTGGTGGCGATCGCGGCCGTCGACTTCACCGCGATCCGTGCGATCTTCGGCAAGGCGATGACGTTCGGGCTCGGGCTTCAAGCCATGATCCAGACGGTCCCGATCGCGCTCTCCCTGAACTTCGCCCTGCTCCGCCTCTTTCACACGCGAGGCCGGACCCGCGCGTTCTGGGTGGGGTTCCTCGTCTGCGGGACGATCATGATGGCGTCCGCGGCCTGGGCGGCCCTGACCCCGGCCGGTTCGGCTCGTTCCTCGACCGGGGGGCCGAACGTGATCCTGCACGGGTCGACGGCGTGGTGGATCTGGAATGCCTACTTCGGCTTCGCGGGGGATGGCTTGAGAGCCCTCGGCGTCAACGTCTGGTCGTTCGCTCCCCGCTCGCTCGACGAGCCGGGGATCGGATACATCACGATCATGAGCCTCATGGCGTTCGCGCCGCAGTTGGTGATCGCCCTGGTCGGGAGCCTGGCCGCACGCTTGATGGTCCGCCCCGACCCGTCGCCGCCGTCGGACGATGTTCAGTCGATCGAGCGAAACATCACGTAGGCGTCGACGAAGCCGAGGGTCTGGCGGCGGAAGGCCCCCGATCCCGTCACTGGTGGTACGGCTTGCCCGCGCGGAAGAGATCGAGGTAGGTCCGGTACGACTCCTGCTCCGGGTCGTCGGCCGGCAGTGCGCTGATGGCTTGTTCCTGCCGCTTCACCGCTTCGGCGAAATCGCCCGCCTCGGCGAGGGCGGCGGCGAGGATGCAGATGTGGCCGGGGATTTTCCAGTTGTCGAGTTCGCAACCGCGCGTGGCGGATTCGACGGCGCGCTTGCCGTCGCGGAGGTCGGCGTCGGCCGCGGTGGCCCAGATCCAGGCACGCGCCGCGTAGCCGTACGAGGACGCCGGATCGAGCTTCACGACCTCGTTGTAGTCGTCGACGGACTTGCCATAATCCTTCATAACGCACCAGGCGTTGCCGCGAGCGAGGTAGGCGGCCGAGAATCCCGGATCGAGCTTGACGGCCTCGGTATAGTCGGCTGCGGCCTTTTCGCAATCCTCCTTGGCGCTCCAGGCGTTGCCCCGGTTGAAGTAGGCGAGCGACTCGCCAGGAGCAAGCCGTATCGATTCGTCGTAGTCGGCGATGGCCTTGTCGTGCTCCTCCTTGGCATACCAGGCGCTGCCGCGGTTGTGGTAAGCATCCGCATACCCCGGATCGAGTCGTATCGCCTCGTCGAGATCGGAGATGGCTTTGTCGTATTCCTGCTTTTCGCTCCATGCCGTGCCGCGGTTGTATAAGGCGAGTGCGCATGCCGGGCCGACCCGTACGGCCTCGTTAGCGTCGTCGAGGGCCTCGTCGTCCTGATTCTTGGCGCGTCTGGCGATAGCGCGATTGCTGTAGGCGACCGCGTTGGCCGGGTCGAGTCGGACGGCGTCGGTGTAATCGTCGATGGCCTTGTCGTACTCCTTCTTAACTTGCCAGGCGTTGCCTCGGGCCAGATAGGCCTTTGCATCGTTCGGGACGAGCCGGATGGATTCGCCGTAGTCGTCGACGGCCTTGTCGTATTCCTTCTTCTCGAACCAGGCGCGGCCGCGGCCGTAGTGGGCGATTGCGTAGGTGGGATTGATCCGGAGGACTTCGTCGTAGTCGGCGATGGCTTTGTCGTACTCCCTCTTGGCGTACCAGGAATCGCCGCGGCGAGCGTATGCGACTGCGTACTTCGGGTCGAGTCGGACGGCGTCGTCGTAGTCGGCGATGGCCTTGTCGTACTCCTTCTTAACTTGCCAGACGGCGCCGCGGCCGGCATAAGCTTGTGCGTACTTCGGGTCGAGTCGGACGGCGTCGTCGTAGTCGTCGATGGCCTTGTCGTACTCCTTCTTAACTTGCCAGACGGTGCCGCGGCTGGCATAAGCTTGTGGGTGCGCCGGATCGATGCGTACGGCCTCGGTGTAGTCGGCGGCCGACTTGTCATAGTCCTTCTTGAAAAACCAGGCGGCGGCGCGGGCTTCGTGGCGGCGAGCTTCACCCGGATCGAGCTTGATCGCCTCGTCGTAGTCGGCGATCGCCTTGTCGTAGTCCTTCTTGACGTACCAGGCGTCGCCCCGGAGGTTGTAGGCGTCCGCGAATCCCGGATCGAGCTTGATCGACTCGGTGCAGTCGGCGATGACTTTGTCGTCTTCCTTGCCGGCCTGCCAGGCGAGGGCGCGGTCGTAATAAGCGATCGCGTAGGTCGGATCGAGCTTGATCGCTTCGCCGTAGTCGGCGACGGCCTTGTCGTATTGATCCTTGCCATGCCACGCGTTGCCTCGTGCGACGTACGCGGTCGCATCACCGGGATCGATCCTTATGGCCTGGTTGTACTCGGCGATGGCCTTGTCGCTATCCTCCTTGGCGAGCCAGGCGTTGCCGCGGCCCTCGAAGGCGGCCGCACAGCCCGCGTCGAGCCGCAGCGCCCCGTCGTAGTCGGCAATGGCTCTATCATAGTCATCCTTGACGTACCAGGCGTCGCCTCGTGCGACGTACGCGGTCGCATCACCGGGATCGATCCTTATGGCCTGGTCGTAGTCGGCGATGGCCTTGTCGTACTCTTTCTTCTCGCTCCAGGCGATGCCGCGGCCCACATAGGCAGCCGTGTACGCGGGTTCGAGACGAATGACCTCGCTGAAGTCGGCTACGGCCTTGTCATAGTCCATGTTGACAAAGGCGCGGACGTGTCCGCGGTTGTAGTAGGCGGCCGCGTCGTCAGGATCGAGCTTGATCGCCTCGCCGTAGTCTGCGACGGCCTTGTCGTATTCCTTTTTCTTGTTCTCGACGTTTCCGCGGCCCACGTAGGCGGAGGAGCTGCGCGGATCGATTCGGATCGCCTCGCTGAAGTCTGCGACGGCCTTGTCGTACTCGTTGCGGGCGTCGCAGACGCGGCCGCGCCAGAGGTGAAGCGCCGAGGCGTCCGGTTTGGCGCGGATCAGGCCGGAGATGTACTCGACGGCCTGATCCAGGGGGATGGCGTCGGCGGCCGGGATCGAACCCTTGACGCCGGCGCCCTCGTCGACAAGCCGGAGCCGAGGGCCGTCGGCTCGCTCGACCCGGTAGATGCGGAACTCGTTCGGTTCGCCCCCCCGAACCGGCTTCTTGCCGTCGACCTGGAGAGCGGCTCCGTGTCGAATGACGACCTGCTTGCCGACCAAGGGGTCGGGCGCGGCGGGCTGCTGGGCGCGGGCGGCGGCGCCGTGCGTCGCCAGGAGGCAGGCCGCGACGAGAATCGACCGGGACACGCGGAATCCGCACGTTCGCGCCATGAGTTCGCCCCTCGTACGTCGAGCCGTCGGGAATCAATGATTCGACGATACCAGGACGAAAGCGAACGTGGAAACGAAAAAGATCGGAATACAAGCCCGAAGCGCCAGCGAGTGAATGGATTCGAGCGGCCGACCGGAAATTCACTCGCTGGCGCTTCGGGCTTCTGTTCCGGGCGCGCGGTTGCGAGTGCGAGTGGTGACGGGGAATTCACTCGCTGGCGCTTCGGGCTTGTATGGGACGGTTCGGCTTGGGCGCTACCGGGTTCGGGCGTGGTCTTCGCGGAATGCGGCGAGGTTCTGGAGGATGGCGGCGAGGTCGTCGAGAGGGAACTGGGCGGCGACGGCGGATTCGAGGAAGGCGGCTTTGTTCATGCCGTAGATGACGGAGGTCTCCTCGTCCTGGCCGAGGGTGAGGCCGCCGGCGGCGAGGATCGCCTTGCAGCCGTCGACGCCGTCGCGGCCCATGCCGGTCATGATCACGCCGACCGTCGCCCCCTGGTAGACTTTCGCGGCCGACTTGAATAGCACGTCGACCGACGGCCTGTGCCCGCTGACGGGGGGCTCGCTCGGGTCGGAGAGCGCGATCCGGACGCGCGGGGGAACGCCGGTGAGGGTCAACTGCCGTCCTCCGGGGGCGACCAGGACGCGGTTGGCGATGAGGAGGTCCCCCTCGGCCGCCTCCTTGACCGTCACGGCCGAACCCCGGCCGAGCCGGTCGGCGAAGACCCGGGTGAACTGCGCGGGCATGTGCTGGACGATCACGATCGGCGGCGACGGCGGCTGGAGCAGCGGGATCACCCGCGCGAGCGCCTGCGGCCCCCCCGTCGAGATCCCGATCACTACCACGCCGTCGACCGTGGGCGTCGATGTCGATGGAGATGAAGGAGAAGCCGCCGAGCGAGCCGGCCGCGACGACGACGCGGCGCGGCGGTTGCCGAGCACGCGGCTCTGGGCGGCGTCGAGGACCTTGGCGACGAGCAGGTCGCTGGCGGCCCGCATCTCGGCGAGTTGGTTCTTGGTGGGCTTGGGCAGGAAGTCGACGGCACCGAGTTCGAGCGCCCGGAGGGTGACCTCGGCGCCTTCCTGGGTCAGAGCGCTGACCATGACGACGGGGACCGGGTGGACGGCCAGGATCGCCGGCAAGGCGTCGAGCCCCGAGATCTCGGGCATCTCGACGTCGAGCGTGACCACGTCGGGCTTGAGCTGGGCCGTCTTCAAGACCGCCTCGCGGCCGTCGCGGGCCGTGCCGACCACCTCGATCCCCGGCGCCGCGCTCAGCAGGTCGGTGAGCAGCCGCCGCATCAAGGCCGAATCGTCGACCACCAGGACGCGCACCGGCCCCGACCCGTCGGGGCGCTTCGGAGGGGAATCCGGCTCGGGTTCACGGTCGGACAAGGCGGGCCTCGTGGTCGGCTTCAGAGAAGTCGGGACGGAAGGGGTCAGGACGGGGAGGCGGCGAGCTTGTTGAGCAGGCTGATCACGCGGTCGCGGTCGAACGGCTTGACGATGAAGTCGACGGCGCCGTGGCGGATCGAATCCATCAGCGATTGCTTCTGGTCGACGGCCGTGATCACGACCACCCGGGCCGATGGATCGAGTTCGCGAATCTTCTGGAGGGCCTCGATGCCCCCCATGTTGGGCATGACGAGGTCCATCGTCACCAGGTCGGGCCGGAGCTGGTCGTAGAGCGCGACCCCCTCGACGCCGTCGCCCGCCTCGCCGACGACCTCCCAACCGGCCTCGGCGGCCACCCCGCCGATCAACCTGCGCATGAACAAGGCGTCGTCCACAACCAGCAGTCGCTTCATGCCGTGCTCCGCCCACGAGGCGCCCGACCCACGACCGGACCGAGCCGCCCTCTCGTCCCAAGTGTAACATCTTATCGGGCCGTGATCGTCTTGCGGCGTTAGATTCGGCGTGCGTGCGACAGACTCAGTCGATTGGCGCGAGGGTTTCCCCTGGGCAACGACGGTGGGCCGGATCTGGGTGTGTGTCCATGCATGATTTAGTGTTCGTGTTCGGCCACGAGTCCCCTGCGGACCGGGAGGCTAACCGCCGAACGTTGGGTGCAAGCCCTTCTTCGAGCTCGGGGCGTGGAGCCCCGATCGGCGTGGTGGGCCTCCGACTTCGCCCACTGGATCGAGCATCAGCCTCGGGAAAGATTCCCGGGCCCCGCGCTGGACCTGCTCGAGCGCATCGGAGCCTGATCGCGGCGCCGACCGTTCCCTTCGCGGACCGCCGTGGTCACGGTCGCAGCCCGGGGATTTTCTGGATCGTCTTGTCGATGACGTCCAGCTTCTTGTTGGCTTCGCCGATCAGGCCGTTCGAGCGCTCGATCCCCTGGTTGGCCGCGCCAATCATCTTGTTGGAGTTCTCGATCATCCTGTTCGAGTTGACGATCGTATCGTTCGACTTCTCGATGGTGGCGTTCGACTGCACGATGGTCGCATTCGAGCGATCGATGGTCTGGTTGGCCGCGCCGATCATCTCGTTCGACTTGATGATGGTCTGGTCGGCGGCGGCGATCCGTTGGTTCGCTTCGGCGATCCGTTGATTGGCCTCCGCGAGCTGCGCGTTGGCGATTCCCAGTCTTTCCAGCGCCGTGTCGACCCGATTGATCAGGGAGCATCCGGAGCAGGCGACCAAGGCGAACGCGGCGGCGAGGCGGTATCTCATAGCGAACGAACCTCCGGTGTCGGCGACGGTCCCTTCATTACGACCGTCGACCCTTGGCGATCTGACACATATCGATTCGGAGGATTCGATTCGCCTACGCACTTTTTCGGGCGTGCATGCGGCGGGTATTTCGCCGAGCCGCCCCCAGTTCCAGCATCCTGGGCAGTCTCTATTGGTCCGCTTCAACCCCTACACCCGGCGCAACGCGTCGTCGGACCGCTCTTCTCGGGGCGGATCTCCCGCGGGCCCGGGCCCGAGTGTCGAGGGCGGAATTGGCGGCCACGCGGGCGGACCGGCCCCGACGGCCGGGCCGCGGCTCAGAGTTCCTTCTCGTCGGCCCCCGGGGTGCGGACGACGACGAGGCCGGTGGCGGTGTCGAGGGTGACGTGGCGACCGGTTTCGCCGCCGAGGTCGCGGGCGATGATGGGGATGCGGAGGTCGGCGAGGATCTGCTCGACGGCTTCCTGGTTCGATCGGCCGATGTTCATGGTCGGGTTCGCGGACGGGCCGAGGGTGAACATGCTGGCGCCGCCGGCGAGCTTGGCGACCAGCCGGCCGGCGGACTTGCCGCGGAGCGCGCGGTCGAGGTCGGCGATCAACGCGGGGATGGCCGTGTCGGCGTATTTGCCGGGATGGTCGACCGCGCCTCGCGAGCGGGGCAGGACGACGTGGGCGAGCCCCCCCACCCGCGCGCCGCGGTCGTAGAGGACGACCCCCACGCACGAGCCCAGCAACGTCCGGATCTTCGACGGCGAGCCGGCTACGGCCCATTGACCGATGGCCACCGAGACGGTTGCGGCGGCGTCAGGCGCGATCGTCATCGATCACCTTCCGATCGCGTCAGGAGGAGAGGGACGCCGCCAAGGCCTGGAGCGTCGGGCGATCGGGGACGACCAGCAGCGTCCAGTCGAGCTTCAGGTCGGCGCGGCTGGCGCTGAAGGCCGAGCGGACGAGCAAGACCTCGTCGAGTTCGAGCGCCTGGTCCATGAGCGCGAACTCCAGCAGGCTGCCGGCGAACTCGTGGAAGAAGACCGGCGGCGTCGGAGCCAGTTCGGCCGAGTCCGAGCCGGCCGTCGGCAGGTGGGCGGCCAGGGCGTTGAGGTAGGCGCAGCCGACGATGTTGGTGGTCTCCATCGCGGCCGAGCGTTCGAGATCGCCCCAGCCGGTGGTCGTCCCGATCGGCTGATTGAGGAGCAGGTCGATCAGGGCCAGGCCCGACCGATCCTCGAAGACCAGGATCATCCGGCCGCCGAGCGGGCCGCTGAGGCCCATCGCGCAGGCCGCGACCAGCGTCTCCGGGGGCCCGAGCACCTCGGCCGCCGCCGCCAGCTCGACGCGGTCGACCGCGCTGACGGTCAGCCGGACCTCCGCCCCCAGCCACTTCGAAAGCGCCTGCGAGGCGCTCTCGGCGCCGCGTTCGAAGATCGTCCGGAGCATGAGCTGCTGTTCATCGGTTGACATGAGGCCGTTCTGGATGGGCCGGGCGATCGATGTGGGTTTTGGATTCGGACCTCATCCAGCCTTCGGCCGAGCCTTCTCCCGCGAGGAGAGAAGGCTCGGCCGATCGGGTCAGCGCGAGGTCACCGCCTTCTTCACCTCGCCGGGCTTGACGGGGGGCTCGTCGGAGCCCATCCAGTCGATGAGGATCGGGGTGGCGATGTAGATGGTGCTGTAGGTTCCGCTCAGGAAGCCGACGACCAGGGCGAAGGCGAAGCCGTGCAGGCCCTCGCCGCCGAGGACGTAGAGGACGACGACGACGAGCCAGGCGGTGAGCGACGTCAAAATCGTCCGACTCAACGTCTGGTTGATGGCGTCGTTGACCAGCTTGCTGGTCAGGTGGGGCGTCTTCCCCTTGATCTCGCGGATTCGGTCGAAGATCACGATCGTGTCGTTGACCGAGAACCCGATCAGGGTGAGGAACGCCGCGACGATCGGCAAGTCGATCTTGAACTGGTCGATCATCAGCAGGGAGTTGAGCCCCGGCACCAGGGCGAGCCAGTAGCTGACGGCCAGCGCGCCCAGGGTGATGAGCACGTCGTGGACGACGGCGAGGACCGCCGCGAGGCCGTAGGTGAACGAGTGGAACCGCCACCAGAGGTAGACGATGATGATGATCCAGCTCGCCACGGTGGCGATCAGGGCGAGGGTCCGGGTCTCGCCGGCCACGGTGCTGCCGAAGTTGTTGACGCGCTCGAAGAGGAGGTCGCGGTTGTTGGCCAGCGAGTCCTTGAGCGTGGCGAGCTGAGCCTTGGCGGCGTCGGGCTCGAGGTCGGTCTTGAGGATCAGGTTGGTCCCCGCGCCGGCCTTCGGGGCGAGGCCGGCGACGATCTCGAACCGCGAGTTCGGGTTCACGATTCCGCCGGCCTGGAGGATCTTGGCGAACTCGGCGCTGACGACCTGCGCGGGGGGCTGGGTGCTGTTGAACGACGTGGTGTTGAAGTTCAGGTCGTACTGCCGGCCGCCGGCGAACCGGTTCACGAGGCTGGGGGTCGCGGCCTTGGCGGCGTCGGCCGCCGGGGCGCCGGGGATGGCCTTCTCGTCGCCGACGGTCATCTCGATCTTGGCGAGCGTCGAACCGAACGACTCGATGATCTTGTTCTTGACCTGCACCATATCCTGGTCGGTCGTCCGGATGTTGAACCGGGCGGCCTTCGCCGACTGGCCGATGCGGAGGCTCTCGACGGTGACGTCGGGCAGGATGCCGGCGCGCTCGCGGACGAACTCGACCCGCTGCGACTCGGTCTTGTTCTGGACGGTCGGGTCGGCCTCGTTGAGCCGGATGGTGACCAGGGTGCCGCCGGTGAAGTCGATGTTGTACATCGACTTGCCGCGGGCGAAGAACGCGCCCAGGCCCAACAGGATGACGACCAGCGACACCGCCATGCAGTAGTACCGCGGGCCGACGAAGTCGATGCTGGTCTTGTCCCACATCTTGAGGAAGTGCAGCTCCTTGAGCCAGCCGCGGGCGTAGGCGGTCTCGAAGATCACCCGCGACATGAACACGGCCGTGTACAGGTTCCAGAGCATGCCGATGATCATGGTCAGGGCGAAGCCCTTGACCTCCTGGGTCCCCACGGCGTAAAGCACGATGGCGGCCAGCAGGTTGGTGACGTGGGAGTCGAAGATGGTGACCCACGCCCGGTTGAACCCGTTGCGGATCTGCTGGGCGAGGCCCGCCCCGCGCTCTTTCTCTTCCCGCATCCGCTCGAACACCAGCACGTTGGCGTCGACGGCCATGCCGATCGTCAGCGCCAGCCCGGCGAGGCCCGGCAGCGAGAACGTGGCCTGCATGAAGGCCATCGAGCCCACCAGCAGGATCATGTTCACCACCAGGGCGACGACCGCCACCACGCCGGCGAACCGGTAGTAGAAGATCATGAAGATCGGCACCACCAGCATCGACACCCAGATCGCCTGCCAGCCCTTGGTGATCGAGTCTTCACCCAAGGTCGGGCCGACGTTCTCCTCCTGGAGCGGGACCGGGTTGAGGCTCGCCGGCAGGCTGCCGGCCTGGAGGATGTTGACCAGGTGCTGGACTTCCTTGGCCTTGAAGCCCTGGCCGCCTCCCTCGATGATCCCCGAATCGCGGATCTCGGAGTTGATCGACGGGGCCGACATCACCAGGTTGTCGAGCAGGATCGCGAGCTGGTACTTGAAGGCGTCGCCTTCTTCGGGCAGGTGCTCGCGGGTGAGCTGGCCGAACCGCCGGGCGCCCTGGCGGTTGAACTGGAAGCCGACGGCCGGCTGGAGCCGCTCGTCGGGCGTCTGGTAGGTGCGCGAGAGGTAGGCGCCGGTCACGTTCTGGCGGTCGACGGCGCAAAGGATGTAGATCTCGGTGCGGTTGCCGCCGACCTTCTCCTCGCGAATGATCGGGTCGGTGATCCGGGGGTTGGCGGGGTCGCCGCCGCGGATGCCGCTGGGGTTGAACTCGACCCGGTACGACGTGATCGACTTGAGGTCGTGGGGCCGGGCGAGGAACAGGGTGTCGGGCGTGTTGCGGACGATCGGCACGTCGATCGTCTTCTCCACGCCGTCGGCGTCCTTGCCGGTGAGGAACACCTCGGTCCCGGCGTACAGGTCGCGCTTCCAGGTCTGGCTGGGGTCGCTGAGGCTCTCGGCGGTGAACGTGGGGTCGACGCCGGTCGAGATCTCGCCCAGCCGCGCCCACTTGTACCGCGTCGGAGGCTTCGCCAGCCCGCCGGGGCCCATGGCGCGGGAGATCGCCTCGGCGTCGTGCTTGCGGTTGGCGAGGATTCGGAACTCAAGCGAGCCGACGTCGGTCAGCATCTTCTTGACTTCCTCGACCTCCTCCGGGCTCGCCTTGGGAAGGATGATTTCGAGCCGGTTGCTGCCGATCTTGCGGATCGGCGTCTCCTTCACCCCCTGAGGGTCGGCCCGCTGCTTCAGGGCCGCGATCAGCTCGTCCATGTCGAAGTTCGAGGACTGGCTCTCCGGCATGACCTCGTAGACGAGGATCGTGCCGCCCGAGAGGTCGATCCCCAGCTTCAGCTTCTTGTCGGGGGGATACATGGCGATCAGGCCCGCGAGGGTCGATCCCACGATCAGGAGTGTCTTCCAGTTCACGAGTTTCTTCATCGGCGTTCCTCGGGCCCCGCAGGCGACGGCCGACCGATTTCCTTGGTCGGCATGGGATCAATCAGATGTAAGAATGTTAGAGCAGCTTGCTGTTGAGTCGCGGACGATCGGGCAAGCGTCCCTTCTTCCTTGAAGGAGAAGGTGGCCGAAGGCCGGATGAGGGGGCGAGAGCCTTCGCGTCCACCCCTCAACCGCCCCTGCGGGGCACCTTCTCCCGTAACGGGAGAAGGCATGCTCGCACCGCCCTGCTCCGATTCCAACTCATAACGCTGTAACGATTTCGGATGGCGTGCCCACCGTTCTCGATCTTCGCTCGATCAATCGGACGACGGTTCGAGCACGCGCGCCACGCTCGCCCGGGTGACGCCGATCTTGACCCCCTTGTCGTCGTCGATCCGCAGGACGATCTTGTCCTGGTCGGGGTCGACCGAGGTCACCGTGCCGAAGATCCCCGCGATGGTGACCACCTTGTCGTTCTTCTTGAGGGCGTCGATCATCGCCCGCCGCTTCTTCTCTTGCTGCTGCTGGGGGAGCCAGATCATGAAATAGAAGAGGACGGGGATCGGCAGCAGGATCAGGAAGCCGGTCCAACTGTTGTCGTTCCCCGCGGCTTGGGCGAAGATCGGCCCGATCACGTCGAACAGTCCAGGCATCATGGGGGTCCGTAAAGGCTCGGTTCGCAAAGAAGGTCGTCGGAAGGCCGGTCGGCCGGTGGATCGCGGCGGACGGCGGGGCGATCGGTCGGTCGCACGCCCGATCCGGCCGCCGTATCGTCCTGCACTCTAACGCCTAGGGTCCTAATGCTTCAAGCACTTCCATCCGCAACTGGACAAACCGCCCGGCGCGGATCGCTTCGCGCATCCGGCTCGTCAGTCGATGGAGGTACGCGAGGTTGTGGATCGACGCCAGGATCGGACCCAGCATCTCCTTGGCCATGAACAGGTGGCGGAGGTAGCCCCGGCTGAACTTGGCGCACGTCAGGCAGTCGCAGCCGGCTTCCAGCGGACTCGCGTCGCGGGTGTGGGCGGCGTTGCGGAGCTTGACCAAACCCTGGTCGGTGAAACACGTTGCGTTGCGGCCGTTGCGCGTCGGCATGACGCAGTCGAAGAGGTCGATCCCGGTGGCGACGGCGTCGAGCAGGTCTTGCGGCCGGCCCACCCCCATCAAATACCGGGGGCGGTCCTCGGGGAGCCGGTGGGTCGAGACGGCGAGCGCCCGGCGGACTTCCTCGCGACTCTCGCCCACGCTGACGCCCCCCACGGCGTAGCCGTCGAAGTCGAGCGCGACGAGGGCCTCGGCGCATCGGGCGCGGAGGTCTTCGTGCGCGCCCCCCTGGACGATCCCGAACAGCGCCTGGTCGGCCCGGGCGTGGGCGGCCTTGCAGCGTCCGGCCCAGGCGATGGTGCGGTCGACGGCCCGGGCGATCGCGTCCTTGCCGGCGGGCAAGGCCGGGCAGTGGTCGAGGCACATGGCGACGTCGGCGCCGAGGGCCTCTTGGATCGCCACCGCGCGTTCGGGAGTCAGCTCCAGCAGCCGGCCGTCGAGGTGCGACCGGAACGACGCGCCGTGGTCGGTGATCTTGGCGCGCTGGGCCAGGCTGAAGACCTGGAACCCCCCCGAATCGGTGAGGATCGGCCCGTCCCAGCCCGTGAACCGGTGCAGGCCGCCGAGCGCCGCGACGGTCTCCTCGCCGGGCCGAAGCGCGAGGTGATAGGTGTTGGCCAGGATCATCCGCGAGCCGCCGGCCCAGAGCTGGTCGGGCGTCAGCCCCTTGACGGTCCCCTGGGTGCCGACCGGCATGAACGCCGGGGTCTCGACCGCCCCGTGGGGCGTCTCCAGCCTCCCCGCGCGGGCCGCCGAGCCGGCGTCGCGCGCAAGGGTCGAGAACCGCACGGGACGGTCGGTCGTCGGCCCGTGCGGGATTCGTTCCGGTGCGGTTTCGGTGTCCGGCATCAAGAGGGGCTCAGTCGTTCTTGAGCTTCAGGCCGAGGGTCGAGAGCTTGTCGCGGACCTCGTTGAGCGAGGTGACGCCGAAGTTCTTGCACTCCAAAAGCTCGTCGCCCGACCGCCGAGTGAGGTCGCCGACCGACTGGAGGTTGAGCTTGCTCATGCACTTGCGGGCCCGGACCGACAGGCTCAGCTCGCTGATCGGCTTGCTCAGGAGCGCCTGGACCTCGGGCGGGATCTCTTGCGGCGGCTCGGCGCGGTGGTCGTGGGTGGTGGGGCCGCGCTCGGAGCCTTCGAGGGCCATGCCCAGGCGGACCCCCTTCGACTGCATCATCTCCTTGATCTCGGCCAGCGACGTCTCGCCGAAGTTCTTGCTGGCGAGCAGCGCGATCTCGGTGGTCCGGGTCAAGTCGCCGAGGGTCCGGATGTTCATCTTGCGGAGGCAGTTGCGGCTGCGGACCGAGAGCTCGAAGTCGGTGACGGGGATTTCGAGAAGCTGCTTGAGGACGGTGTAGCCCTTCTCGGCTTCCTCGTCGTAGTACATCCCCTTGCTGGCCTGGCAGTCCTTGACGAACAGCCGGGCGCGGGGGTGGTTCGGCTCGTGGTTGAGCACCTGGCGGTAGCACTGCTCGGCCTCGCGGAACCGCATCTCGTCCTCATAGAGGACCCCGAGGTTGATCCAGGCGGCCAGCGGCACCGGCGGACGCTCGGTGCAACGCTTGTAGAAGTCGACGGCCGCGTCGTCGTTGCCGAACAGGTCGTTGATGTACGCCAGCTCGAAGAGCGCGCCGTTGTGGTCCTTGTCGAGGCTGAGGGCCTTTTCCAGCTCGGCCGAGGCCAGCTCGAGCTCGCCGTCGGCGGCGAGCACGGCACCCTGCTGGAAGTGGTACTCGGCCGACGAGCCGCTGTGCTTCTCCAGTCCCTGGAGGATCGTCCTGGCCTCGTCGACCCTGCCGATCCGCCTCAAGGCCCCGGCGCGGTGCAGCTCGGAGTTCTTGGGGTCGTAGCCGGCCTGGGCCGACCGGGCGAACGACTCGGCGGCCTCGGCGTAGCGCTGGAGGTTTTCGAGGGCCAGGCCCTGGAAATAATTGGCCATGCCGCCGTCGCCGGCGCGCTTGAGGTTGTTGAGGCCCACGCCGTAGCGACCGAGGAGGACTTCGCCGACGCCGAGGCGGAGATGAGCCTCGGGGGGGACGTCCTTGTCTTTCTGCTCGCGGTCGCGGATCGTCGCCACGGCGTCGCGGAGGGTTCGATAGCGGGACGGATCGCGGTTCAGCACCTCGCGGAGGTCGGCGACGGCCGACACGTCGAAGGGGGTGCGATCCATGATCGCACGGACGTCCGTGGTCATCATCTCGGTCATACCAGAAAATCTCCCTGTGCCGCTCGCGAGCGTCGAGGACGCCTTGGCAGGATCATTATCATCGTATCAACAGCGTCCATCGAAGTTGATCGGACCACGTCGCGCCGCCAGCGAATCCTTCGCCCGTATCAATACATCTGCCGCGGCGACGACGGGATGAATCCCATATCCTAACAAATCGTCACCGTTTGTCAAAGTCCGGCCCGCCCCTTGCAAGCAGCGCACGCCGTGATGGTTGACGGCGTGAGTGGTCAGGCCGGCCCTTTGCCGATGGTGACCGCCGCCGGAGCGGACGGCGAACTCAAAAGGGCCGCCCGGTTCGACGGACTGATCGTCGAGGACCCGGCGATGCAGGCGGAGTAGCCGGCGGGTGGGCGGCTCTCCACTCGCTACTTACACCGGCGGAAAGACGCCTTCCTCGATCAGCGTTTCGCGGAGATCGACGCGGAACGGGTCGTTGATCTTGAGTAAGACGATGGTGGCGTCGCCGATTTGCGTACGGCCGACCTGATACGCGCCCTCCCAGCGGAAATGGCGGGGCCATTCTTGTCGACGCGGATTGAAGAGCGGCACGAGTCTCCGCGTGCGCGGGGCCAGGGTCGCGATGTCCGAACCCTTGGAAGAGTTGCAGTGGAAGCAGCTCAAGCAAAGGTTGTCGACGGTGGTCGGACCGCCATGCTTGCGGGCCATGACGTGGTCGATCTGAAATGCGATTTCATCGGCCGCCTGGGGCGTCTGGCAGTACTCGCAACAACCCTTGGCCCGCTGCCAGACCAAGCGTGTGAGCGCCGCATCCATGCCCACGTCAGTAAGTGGGAAGTTCGAGTTTGACTCCGAGCGCGCGGCGAGCCTTGGATTTAAGAATGGAGAGCATTGTGCCGGCCTTGGAGAAGGCGGCCATCTCTTCCTGCTCTGCGGTCGAGAGCGCGCCCTCCTGATTGCGAGTCGCAAGGTCGTTCATGCGGGCCTTGTCGCGGTCGCTGAAACCGACGCCCAGGATGTGGCGGGCGATTTCGGGAGAGAGCTCCCCGCGTTCGTCGCCGAGGACTCGGGCGAGGATCGTCACTTCGTTCTCGGGGCTCGTGGTCGTGCTCATGACTCGGCCTCTTCTCGCGTAAGAAACCCGATCGATTGGAGTCTAGCACGTGGGGAGCCTTGGCGGGAATCGATAAGGCTCGTCCGTCCGTCGGACGCGACGTCGAAAACCCCCGAGCCTCATCGACCGCCGGGATGGTTTCGACATAAAGTATAGGAGGAGACGCGGACCGTCACCTCGCGCGGGTCGCTGGCCGGGGGGAGGACGACGTGAGCGACGATCGAATCGCGCCCGGGAAGAAAGCCGTCGCGTCGTGGGACGATTGGGGCGCCCCGCCCGCGACTCGGCGGTGGTGGCTGCCGCGACGGAAGCTGAGCTTGACTGAAGGCGTCGTGATTGCGGCGATCGTCTGGGTCCTGTTCTGCCTCATGCTTCCAACCGGCGCGGATTACGACCTCGCCCACCGCTACCCGGCGCCCGTCGCGGGCGTTGGGAACGACTTCGCGGGCGTCGCGGGTGAGTACGATCAGGGCGCAAGCCGAGGACGGAACTGGCGTCTGAGCATCCTGCCCGACGGCAGGTATTCGTTCGTCTGGTCGGGCTGTCTCGGGGTGTATCACCGGGAATCGGGCTCTGTGATACCCGTTACTGGATACCTTGTGCTCTCGCCGGTCAAGCAAATCGAGCCGCGCATCAAGCGAATCTTCCTCCCGATCCGGTGGGGCTCTCGGTCGTATCTGATCCCGCCCGAGAGCCTCCAGGAATTCTGCGACGCGATCATCAACGGCGACGAGCCGAGGCACGAGACGGAGGCCTCGCGCTTCTATGCCCTCGGCCTCAACGTCCGGGTCGACGGCGTCCCCGAGCTGCCGGAGCCGTGGGCGGCGTACTTGCGTGAAAGCGCCGTGTTCGGCGCGATCGTCGAGGCGACTGAGGGAGGCCGCGTCAGGGGCGACGTGGGATCGGCCGACGGTCTTCGCATCGGCAGCGTTCTGACGGTCCAGGGGCGCGGCGATCGTTACAGAAGCCGGAAGCTGAGGGTCGTCGCCGTGGACGAACACTCGTGTCGGGCGGAGGAAGGCGACCCCGGCGAGTTCAAGAACCCTCTCGAGGCCGGCTGGAAAGTCGTCGCGGCGCGCGAGCCGCAGGCGACGCCGAGCCCTTGACCGTGCGTGCCGGGCGGTCGCACCAACGTCACCGCTCCGGTCGCAAGGCGTGTGCGAGAGCCTTCACGAACGCGATCGACTTCCGGACGAGACCGGCGGCGAAGTCGACGGCCACGCCGACGAACGTCCCGACGAGGACGCCCCCAATCGCCGAGAAGGCGAGCAGCAACGGGAGTTCCAGGCGGCCCAAAGCGACGGGAGAGTGGGGCAACGCGCCGGCGACGACGACGGCGTGAGCGACAAGGAAATCCCACACCGGGTCGATCAGCGTCCAGACCCACCTGCAAGCCGCCAGGAAGCACGCGACGCATGCCACAAGGGCGAGCATCCCTCGCAAACTCCATTGCAGCCGCCCACTCAGCGGCCTTGCGGGCCGTTCGGGCGGACCTGAATCGGCGGAACGAGTCTGCATATGGTATCGTCGCTTTCTCGTGTCGGCCCGGGAGTCCTTCCTTCTTAGCGTGGACGCGTCACTCGATCAACCCGCTCACGGCCTCGCGGACGATGGGAAGCAAGGCGCGCGCCTGCCGGAGCATGCCGACGTCGGTGAGGTGGACGCCGTCCACGGTCCCCTCGCCGTCGTCGCCGATGAGGTTCCCGCCCGGAACCGCGACGAGGCCCTTGACGCCTTCTTCCTGCAAGGCCCGCACCGCCGCCTCCTGGCCGATCGTGGACTTCGTGGGGTGGGCCTCCGGGCGCATCAGCGACTGGCCCACGAAGATGATGGGGGCGTCGGGGCGCGCCTTGCGGATCGTATGCACGAGATTGGATACGTGATCCTTGTACACATTCGGGTCTTCGCTCATGTTCCAGATGCAGTCGATCACGTAGGCCGCGGCGTCGATCTCGGCGAGCGGTTCTCCAATGGGGGGCTCCATCGAGCCCGAGCCCGAGAACCCCAGGTTGACCACCGGCCGGTCGAGCATCCGGCCCAGGATGGCCGTCCAGACCATCCCCGGCCGCGATGCGCAGCCCCCCTGGACGATCGACGTGCCGTAGACGACGATCGGCTTGCGCAGGGCTTCGGGACGCGGCTTCGGCACTTCCAGATGCGCGCTCGCCGGCACGCCGATCTCCAGCGACTTCGTGCCGTTGTATGCGGGGAGGTACAGCAGGCACTCGCGCCCGGGCTTCGCGCCTTCGGGGAATTCAAACCTGCCGAGATTGCCGTCCTGCTTGTGCGGCCGGCCGTTGCCGACGAACCGCCACGAACCGCCGGCCGATCGGGCGTAGAGGTCCACGCCGCTGACCCCGGTCGCGGCCATGTGAGGCATGGCGAGCGACCCGCTGGTGACCGACCACCGCACGCTGACGACCGCCGCGTCGGTGACGAACCGGATGCAGACGCCGGAGGTCTCCTTGCTCAGGTTCCAGGCCGTCGAGTTGACCTTGCTTTTGGCGGAATCCGGAAGCCGGTCGTAGGGGCCCGCGGTCTTGGCCCACCCCCTGCCCTCGATCTCGAGCGACGCGGCGTCGCGCCACCGTACGTCCTCGGCCGACGCGCGGCCGGGATGCAAGGCGAACACGGCCAGCAGGGTCGCCGCGATACGGTAAGATGCCTTCATTAAAAGATGAGTCCTTTCGGCGAGGGCGATGCGAGACGGAAAGAAGTCGAACGGGGGTGGACGAGAGGCTGTCTGGCGACGTCCCGAAATTGTAACATGCGCGTGGAAGGACGGAATGAGGCCGATCCGCGATCGACTGATGGGAGTTCGACCTTGGGCATCCGATTCTCGACGGCCCCGAAAGACGGGGTGAAGCACCGGCTCGACCCTCCCCGGATCGTCGAGACCGCCGAGAACCTGGCGCGCGAGATCGACCAGCGGCTGCCGGGCAGCACTCTGTCGGGGCTCGCCGCCGAGCTGGTGCAGATCGCGCATTGCACCGACGAGCGGGCGAGCCGGGCGCGGCGGCCGATCTACGCGGTCCGGGCGGCGTCGGTGCTGGCGATCGTCGCGGCGGCGTCGCTCCTGGGGTTCATCGGCTTCCACGTCCACGCGCGTTGGGTCTTCGGCACGATCACCGAGGTGTTCGAGGCCACTGACGCCGGCTTCAACCTCGTGGCGATCCTCGCCGGGGCGCTCTGGTTCCTCGCCTCGTTCGAGGCCCGGATCAAGCGCAGGCGGGTGCTCGGGTACATCGAGGAGCTTCGCGAATTCATCCACGTCATCGACGTGACGCAGCTCTATTTCACCCCGGACCTGTACCGGCCCGAGACCGGACCTCCCCTCGGCGGCAGGAAGCTCGATCACACATACCTGCTCTTCTGCACCGAGATGCTCGCCGTCATCGGCAACCTCGCGCCGCTCTACGCGCGGGGAGCGAGCGGAGACACGGTCTTGCGAGCCGTCGCCGACGTCGATCTGCTCGCCAACTCCATCTCCCTCAAACTCCAGGCCAAGGCGGAAGCGGTCCGCCTGGGGCGAAGATCGTCGGAATGATGGGCGACGCAAGGTGAGCGCCGACTGCCGATCCATCAACACGGTCGGCTCGTGCGTCGCTCGCGAATATCAAAAAATGCCGTTGCAATTATCCTTCTCCCCTCGGGAGAAGGTGGCCGAAGGCCGGATGAGGGTCCCGGCGCTTTGAGGAAAGCGTACGCGGAGACCGTCTTTCGCCGGCCGCAATCCGTGGTGAATCCGACGACCCTCACCCGGCCTTCGGCCCCCCTCTCCCGGGGGGAGAGGGGGACGATTGCCGAAGTGGTGATGTGGTTTCTCTCCGCTCACTTCCGCGTGTCGGGCGGGATGATGCTGGGGAGTTCGAGGCGGGGGCCGCCGGCTTTGGCGTTGAGGAGCTGGTACTTGGCCTGGGTGGTCTGGCCGAGGCCGTGGATCTTGATGAAGCCCATGGCGGCGGAGACGTCGTACTGGTCGCCTTCCTCGTAGGTGGCCAGCTCGTGGCGGTAGAGGCTGTGGGGGCTCTTGCGGCCGACGACCATCAGGTGGCCCCTGTACAGCTTCATTCGGACCACGCCCGAGACGTACTGCTGGTTGCTGACCGTGAACGCCATCAGGTCCTGGTGGAGCTGGCTGAACCAGAGGCCGTTGTAGATCAGGTCGGCGTACGCCTGGCTGACCTGGGTCTTGAACCGCAGCGACTCCTTCGAGAGCGTGAGGAACTCCAGCTCGCGATGGGCCTCGTACAAGAGGACCGCGCCGGGGGCCTCGTAGATCTCGCGGCTCTTGATGCCGACGAGCCGGTTCTCGATGTGGTCGATCCGGCCGACGCCGTGCTTGCCGGCGAGCGCGTTCAGCTCGATGATCAGCTCGGCGCCGTCAAGTTCGCGGCCGTTGATCGCGGTCGGCCGGCCCTGCTCGAAGGTGATCTCGACCTCTTCGGGCTCGTCGGGCGCATTGCGGGGGTCGACGGTCCACTGGAAGGTCTCCGGCGGCGGCTCGACCCAGGGGTCTTCGAGGATGCCGGCCTCGATCGACCGTCCCCAGAGGTTCTGGTCGGTGCTGAAGATCGACTTCTTGGTCGCCTCGACCTCGATGCCGTGCTGGGCGGCGTATTCGAGTTCCTGCGTCCGGGTCCACTTCCACTCGCGGACCGGGGCGACGATCTTGAGGTCGGGCGCGAGGGTCTGGAACGTGACGTCGAACCGGACCTGGTCGTTCCCCTTGCCGGTGCAGCCGTGCGCCACGGCCGTCGCGCCGTGCTCGCGGGCCACGCGCACCATGAGCTGCGCGATCAGCGGCCGCCCGAGCGCCGTGGCCAGCGGGTACTTGCCCTCATACAACGCCCCGGCCATCAGCGACGGCCAGACGAAGTAGTCGACGAACAGGTTGCGGGCGTCCTCGGCGATCGCGTCGACCGCGCCGGTGCGCAGCGCCTTCTCGCGGATCGCCTGAATGTCCTGCCCCTGCCCGAGGTCGCAGGTGTAGGCGATGACGTCCATGTCATACGTTTCATTGATCCACTTGACGGCCACCGAGGTGTCGAGGCCGCCGCTGTAGGCCAGTACGATCTTCTCACGCGCCACGGCTGATAGCTCTTTCTTTGGGCTGGGACGAGGGGACGGGGTTCAAGAAGATTTACGGTCGACGAGCGCATCATCCCGTTCCTGGGACGCGTCGTCAGTCTCCATTGACGGCGAAGACCCGCCGCAGGCATTCGAGGGCGATCTGGCCGCTGGCGATGTCGGCGCCGACGTTGATCCGGACCTCGCTGGTGTTGATCAGCTTGATGTTGATGGAGCGCTCGGCGAGGGCGCCGAACATCGCGGTGGCGACGCCCGTGTGGGTCCGCATGCCGACGCCGGAGACGGCGAGCTTGGCCAGGGCGGGCTCGATGGCGATCCGGCCCCGGGCGAGGGGTTCGACGGCGGCGGCGGCGCGGTCGGCCGACTCGCGGGGGACGGTGAACGACAGGTCGGTGTTCCCTTCGAGGCTGACGTTCTGGACGATCATGTCGACGAACACGCCGGCGTCGGCGATGGCCCGGAAGACCTTCGCCGCGTAGCCGGGCTCGTCGGGGACGCCGAACAACGAGACGCCGGCCTGGGTCTCGTCGAGGTCGACGCCGGCGATCACCAGGTCTTCCATCCCCCGGGGGCGGGTGTCGGTCGCGCCGTCGTCGGCCAGCGGGACGAGCTTCATGGCCCGGTTGGCGGCCGACGACGGGACGAACGGCGCGTGGACCTCCGCGTGGACCTCGTCGAGCAAGTACGCCTTGTGAACGGCCCGGAGGGCGGCGGCGGCCTTGGCGCGATCGACCAGGACGCTGATCTTGATCTCGCTGGTGGTGATCATCTGGATGTTGATCCCCTCCTTCGCGAGCGCCTCGAACATGGTCGTGGCGACGCCGGTGTGGGTCCGCATCCCGAGGCCGACGACCGAGACCTTGGCGACGTCCGAGTCGTGCATCACGGTCGACGCGCCGACGGCCTTGGCGGCGGCCTCGGCGGCGGTCAGGACGTCGGGCAGGTCGGCCTTGGCGACGGTGAAGCTGATCTCGGCGGCGCCCTTGACGGAGACGTTCTGGACGATCATGTCGACGACGATGTTCGCCTTGGCGATCGTGTGGAAGATCGTGTGGACGACGCCCGGCCGGTCGGGCACGGCGACCATGGTGATCCGCGCCTCGTCCTTGGCGAGCGCCGCGCCGGTGACGGCGACGCCCAGGCGGCGGGCGTCGTCGGCGGCGACGATCCAGGTGCCCGGCGCGTCGGAGAAGCTGCTGCGGACGTGGATCGGCACGCCGTACTTCTTGGCGAACTCGATCGACCGCGAGTGCATCACCCCCGCGCCCAGGCTCGCCAGTTCAAGCATCTCGTCGTAGCTGATCCGGTCGATCTTGCGGGCTTCGGGGACGATCCTGGGGTCGGTGGTGTAGACGCCGTCGACGTCCGTATAGATCTCGCAGGCGGCGGCGCCGAGCACGGCGGCCAGGGCGACGGCCGTGGTGTCGGACCCTCCACGCCCCAGGGTCGTGATGTTGTAGTTCTCGTCCACCCCCTGGAAGCCGGCGACGATGACGATCTTGCCGTCGTCGAGGGCCGACTTCATGCGGTCGGTCGAGATGTTCCTGATCCGGGCCTTGGTGTGGTAACTGTCGGTCGTGAGGCCGATCTGAGCGCCGGTGAAGCTGATCGCCGGCACCCCCAGCCTCTCGATCGCCATGGCCATGAGCGCCACGCTCACCTGCTCGCCGGTCGAGAGGAGCATGTCCATCTCGCGCGCCGGCGGCCGGTCGGTGATCTCGCGGGCCAGGGCGACCAGTTCGTCGGTGGTGTGCCCCCGCGCGGAGACGACGACCAGCACCTGATCGCCCCGCTGATGCGCCTGGATCGCCCGCCGCGCCGCGGCCAGGATCTTGTCGGAATCGGCGACGCTGGTGCCGCCGAACTTCTGTACGAGCAATGACAACGTGCTACTCCCGTCGACGCCCCGTGACGCGCCTCGCCGCCGACCGCCGGCCACCGGCCGCGAGTCTGAGCATGGGCGCAACATCAGGGGTCCTATTGTAACGAAGCGCGCGCGGGCTGGCGAGAAGTCCGGCGCTGTTTCCGGGCCGCCGATCTTGTCGATTCTCGCCGACTTTCACCATAATGCGGCCTTGACGTTGTTGGGCGCGGCCGCGCCGAGGCTCGCCGAGAACGCCTCGATCGGTCCGGAGACGCGCCTCTTGGCCCAAGGAAGACCATCGTGAAAATCGCAGTCATCGGAACGGGGTACGTCGGCTTGGTCCAGGGGACCTGCCTGGCGGAGAGCGGCAACGACGTCGTCTGCATCGACAAGATCGCCGCCAAGATCGAGGGCCTGAAGCAGGGCAAGATCCCGATCTACGAGCCGGGCCTGGCCGAGCTGGTGCATCGCAACACGCGCGACGGCCGGCTGACGTTCTCGACCGACCTGGCCGCGGGGATCGCCGACGCCGAGATCATCTTCGTGGCGGTGGGCACCCCCCAGGCCGACCACGGCGGCGCCGACCTGAGCGGCGTCTGGGCGGTCGGCAAGCAGATCGCCGAGAGCCTGACCGAGCCCAAGGTGATCGTCATCAAGAGCACGGTCCCGGTCGGCACCAACGCCGAGCTGGCCCGGCGGATGGCCGAGTCCACGACGATCCCGTTCGACGTCGCCAACAACCCCGAGTTCCTCAAGGAAGGGGCGGCGATCGAGGATTTCAACAAGCCCGACCGCGTGGTCGTCGGCGTCCGCCGGCCGGAAGTCGCCGAGACCCTGCACGAGCTTTACGCGCCGTTCTTGCGGACCGACCGGCCGTTTTTGGTGATGTCGCCCGAGAGCGCCGAGATGACCAAGTACGTCGCCAACTGCCTGCTGGCGACCAAGATCAGCTTCATCAACGAGATGGCCAACCTCTGCGAGGCGTACAAGGCCGACGTCAACGACGTCCGCCGCGGCATCGGCCACGACCAGCGGATCGGCTTCCACTTCCTCCATCCGGGGGTCGGCTACGGCGGAAGCTGCTTCCCCAAGGACATCCGCGCGGTCATTCACATGGCCCAATCGCGGGGCCTGCCGGCCCGGATGATGGAGGCGGTCGACGAGGTCAACGAGGCGCAGAAGGAAGTCCTCCACTCCAAGCTCGCCAGCCACTTCAAGGACGGCCTGCGCGGCAAGACCATCGCCGTCTGGGGGCTGGCCTTCAAGCCCCGCACCGACGACGTCCGCGAGGCTCCGGCGCTGGTGTTGATCGACGCCCTGCTCCGCGACGGGGCGCACATCCGCGTCCACGACCCCGAGGCGATCGCCAACGTCCGCGACCTCTACGGCGACAAGCTGACCTACTGCGACCGCCCCTACGGCGCGCTCGAGGAGGCCGACGCCCTGGTGATCGCGACCGAGTGGAACGAGTTCCGCAACCCGGACTTCGACGTCATGATCCGGCTGCTTCGCAGTCCGGTGGTCTTCGACGGCCGCAACGTCTTCGACCCCGAGCGGATGGCCGAGCTGGGGTTCACCTATTACGGCATCGGCCGGGTGGCGCCGGGTTCGGGCGCCGAGGCCGACCGCCAGGCCTGAGCCAGCCGTTCCAGGCCGACCCGCGCGCAGAGGTCGGCGACCGCGCCGCGGGCCGACGCCTGGTCGAGACGGGTGACCGTCGCTTCGAGGCTCGGCCCGAGCGTCAGCGGGTCGATCGTCTCGCGAATCCGGCTGACCGTCTTGGCCTCGCTCGCGGCTTCCTCCGGCTTGTTCAATTTCGTCAGGGCGCGCGCCAGGCCGTAGTGCGACCGCCAGTCGTGGGGAAGCTCGACCAGGGCGCGGCGGAACGCGTCGGCGGCCGGCTCGGGCCGGCGGTCGACGTCAAGGTACAGTCGCCCCTTGAGCCGCCAGTACCGCGCGTCGCGGCTGTCGGCGGGCCACGAGTCGAGCACCGCGCGGAAGTCGTCGTCGTCGCGGCCGTCGGCCAGCAAGATCGCCAAGGCCTCGCGCACGTTGGGGTGGTCCGGGTGTCGGACGGACAGGTCTTCGAGCCGATCCCGCCGCGTCTGACGGTCCGGGTCGTCCGACCGAGGGTCGGAGCCGATCCGCCGCAACAGCGCCGCCTCGGCCTCGACGTCCGACGGGTCGGCCGCCAGCCAGCGCGCCAGCGTGGATCGCGCCAGGTCGTCGGGCAGCTCGGTCAGGATCGTCAGCGTGACCTCGCGGAGCAAGGCCGAGCGATCGGCGGGCGCGATGTATTCGATCGCCTTCCAGCCGAGGTTCATCACGTCGAGCTGGCGGTCCTCGACGCGGTAGATCCCGGCCAGAAAGAGCCACCCCTGAAGGTTTTCCGGCTGCGCCGCCACGGCCTTCCGCAGCGCATCCTCGGCCTGGGCCGCCTTCCCGATCGCCAGGCAGGCCCTCCCCTCCTGGAGCAAGGTCGCTCCCGTGGCCTCGGGCGAGGCGTTGACCCGCCGCCAGAGCGCCAGGGCGGATTCCCAATCCTTCGCCTCGACGGCGGCCTCGGCTCGGACCTTCAAGCTCCGGCGGTCGCCGCGAGCCAGCAAGAAGCCCAACGCCGACACGATCGCGACCAGCCCGACGACCGCGATCGTGACGTCGCGGCCTCGCCAGCGCCAGCCCCGGGGTTCCCGGCGCATCCGTTTCCGTTCCGAACGCCCGCGCTGCGGCGACGGTTGAGAAGGCGTGGGCGACGATCGTCGGCGAGCCATGCGGCGACGGGTTCCGAGAGAGGAGAAAGGCGGCTTTCGCCGGCCGCCCGGGAAGCTTCGTTCCAGAATCCCATCCTGACCAAGCCGCCCCCCTTTGAAAACCCCTGTCGCGCGGATTCGCGGGTTCAGCCCCCTATGTCGGGGGCCCGGCCCTTGAGCCGAGGGGCGGCCGGGCGTGGCGCTCGGGTATAATCGAGATCAGGTGACAACCGTCCTCTTCTCGAAGGAGCCCGCGATGATCGACCTGATCAAGAAGACTTTGCTGACCGGCGTCGGCCTCGCCGTCATGACCAAGGACAAAGTCGAGGAGCTGGGCCGCGATCTCGTCTCGCAGGCCAAGCTCTCCGAGAGCGAGGGCCGCGAGTTCGTCGACAACCTGGTCAAGCAGTCGGACACCGCCCGCAACGAGTTCGAGACCCGCATCAACGCGGTCGTCAAGAAGACGATCGAAGGGCTGAACCTGGTCCACAAAGACGAGATCGCCGGCCTCCAGGCCAGAGTCGACGATCTGGCCGCCGAGTTGAAGAGGCACCAAGACTCGACGACCTCGCACAATTGAGCGGCGCGGGGGCGCTCACTCCCGCTCGATTCAATGCGGCGGGCGGACGTCGGGCTCGATCTGGTATCCGCTCGCCAGTGCGTTGGTCATGTTGAAGAGGCCGGCGATGGCCATGACCTCGCCGAGCGCCTCTTCGTCGATCCCCAGCTTGCGGAGGGCGGCGGTGTGCGAGTTGATGCAGTAGGGGCAGGCGTTGGTCGCCGAGACGGCCAGCGCGACCATCTCGCGGGTGGCGGCGTCGAGCTTCGCCGTTCGGCCGACGGCTTCGGGGTGCATCAGGGTCTTCAGCGTCGTCCAGACCAGGTCGAGCTGCACCGGGTTGGTCGCGATCACGCGCCAGAACCGGGGCACGAAGTCGAGGTTCTTGGTCGCTTTGATGTCGGCGAAAATCTCGGCGACCCGGTCTTTCGCCTCATGCTCTTCGACCGCATTGACGGTGGACGTGGGATGGTCCTCGTGTGGCATGGCCTCGGCCCCCGCTCGCCTTCGTTCTGTTTGATCTGAAACATCTAGGAGTCAGCTTACCACATCAGCTGCTATTTCGCCGACGGCCCATCGGGATCGGGGCCGAGCGCGGCATTTCGGCGGGTTGTCGGCCGGGGCTTCGCGGGGGCGGCGGCCTTCGCCGTTTCGATGTCAGCGAGTTGGTTCTCTCCGTCGGCGATTGTGAGTTCGAAGACGCTCGATTCCGGCTTGGCGTATCTGCCGCCGAACAGGTCTTTGGGGCGACTCTGGCCCGGTGGTGCGTCGGGCCAGAAGAGGATGACCTTGTAGCGGCCCACCGGCGCGCCATCGTCCTCGTCGTACGTTCCCAGGCGGTAGGCGCCGCCGTCGTCAGTTACGCCGCTGGGGCGGAGGGCGTCGACGTCGCGGAGACGGTCGACCGGGACGAGGCGGATTTGAATCCCACCCGTACCCTTGCCGTCGACCAGGACCTTGCCGGTCGCCGGATGCCGTTTCGGCCGGCCGTCGTCGTTGCCGCAGGAGGGGAGCGCGAGCAGCAAGAGGGCGGAGGCGAGCGCCAGCCTCGGCGCTCGCAGCGATTGTGAAGGTCGAAAGTTCATCGGCTTGCCGCGCGTCCTTTCGGATTGGCGATTGCATCGTTCGGGTCGATCGGGAAATGGACGACGTGGGGGAGCTTCTCGACGTTTCCCGCGACGTCCTCGGCGTGGGCGCTGAGGTCGATGCCGTCGCCGCCGACGCCGTCGATCTCGACTTCCCACTCGTCGAACCGGCCGCGAACCGAACGCGCCGGGCGGCCGTTGACTAAGACCTTTGCGACCGCGCCGTTCTCCGAGGCGGTTCCCCGCACGACGACCCGACTCGGGCCGGAAGCGGAGACGCCGGTGATTGCGGTGGCCGGGGGCAGATCGTCGACGGGTTTCAGGTTCTGCTCGTAGCCCTCGCCGGCGGTCGGGAATCCGCCCCAGGGGTGGAAGATCGAGTGCGACCGGATCACCCGCATTTCGAGATTGTTGTAGACGTGCCGTCGCGTGTTCGAGCGCCATAGCCCGTACTCGCAGTCGTAGATGGACATGTCGTCGACCTTGACGGTCGGCGAGCCGGCGTGGAACGGCCAGTGGCAGTTCCAGAGCTTGGTGTCGCGGATCATGAACGGGTGGCCGGGGTCGGGCCCGACGCCCTGGACGTCGCCCGACTTCACGTCCTCATATTTGTCTTCATCGCGGGCGACCCCCTTGAAGCCGCCGAGGTTGACACCGAACCGCCGATGGCAATGGGCCTCGTTCCCCTCGAACCGGACGAACGGCAAGGTGCGGATGTCGACGACCTTGTACGAGCCGTCGGGCTGCATGACGTTGAGTTCCGGGTCGAAGTCGGCCGTTTTGCGGGCCTCGAACCGGTAGCCGTACTGGTCGCACTCGGCGGCGACGTTGCGGGTGAACGTGTTCAGACTGTTGGCCCACCAGAATCCCGCTCCGTCGTTGTGGTCGAACGGCAAGACCTGCTTGGGCAGCGGGCGGCCCAGGCACGCCTGAACGGCCAGGCAGCGGTCGAAGACGTTGTAGACCTCAGTGCCGTCTTCGAGGAAGAACCCGTGGCCGACGCTCCGGTAGCCGACGCAGTCGCGGACGACCAGGTAGTTCGTGCCGTGGATCGTGATCCAGCGGTTGGCGCTGTCCCAGAACGAGGCGCCGACGACCGACGTCCCGCGCATCGAGTTGCCGGCGAGGTGGAAGTGCAGGCTGTAGCGGCCGAGCACCCCCTCCTTGCCCAGATGTCGGAACTCGCCGTAGCTGATCGAGCCGGCCGACCGCTTGTGGTACATCACGTGCCCGCGCACACCCTTCGGGTCGGCCGATTCGATGACCACGTTGCGGCTCAGGTTCGCGACCTCGCCCCGGTAGTCTTCGATAACCCGATGATCGAACTTCAACGGGGCGTCGACGGTGAGCGACGGGATGCCGTTGAACTGCGAGATCGCCAGCTTCGTGATCGTCCGCTCCTCGGTCGACGGCTGGTCGCGGACGCTGTCGGTGTAGGTTCCGCCGTAGCCCAGGTGGCGGGTCGTCCCGGTGAGGATGACCCGGTCGCCCGGCTTCCAGCCCTCGACCGGCTCGTTCAGAAACACGAGCGTTTGATTGACGTCCGCCGTCCGCTGGAGCTTGACCCACGTCCGCGCCATCGGGGCGCCGTGGAACTCCATCCGGCCGCCGCACGCGACGATCGCCGGGAACGACTCCTTGTCCATCCCCTCGATGTACGTGAGCCGGATCAGCGCCCTGCGGCCCGCGACGATCGGCTCGTCGGCCGTGCCGACCTCGAGCGCGGCGGTCGGGGTCGACGCGGCCTGGCCCGAGTCAGCGGGCTTGGCGGCGTGCGGGGCGCACTCGAAGCCTTCCTCGGAGACGTCGTCGCCCGGCTGGACGCGGAGCAGGCCGACGTCGAGCCGGGTGTCGCGGTCGGTCGCGAATCGGAGCACGCCCGAGACGTGCACCGCGCGGATCACCGTCGCCGAGTCGACGTCGTAGAGCACGTGATGACCTTCGCGAACCAGGACCCGGTCGCCCGCGCCCGGCGCGCGGCCCCCTTCCCAGGTCGACGCCGCCGACCACGGACCGCTGTCAGCCGAGCGGACCAGCGTCGGCTCGGCGGCCCCGATCGTCGCGGCGACCGCCGCCAGTACGATTGAATGAATCATGATGCTAGGCTTTCTCGATGGTTTCGTGAGACGTTCGATCAGAAGGCGTCGGCGCTCAGGATCTCACCCTGGGCCCGTGTGCCGAACGCGAGGAAGACGGAGGGGCTGACTGATTCCTTGACGAATCGCACTGAGCCGTCGCAGGCGAGCGTGTTGATGCCGCCCGGGTGGAAGGAATAGGCGCTGTTCCAGCCGTTGTGGCAGTTGACGACGCAAGGGCCGTCGTAGTCCCAGCCGTTGTGGCAGTCGATCGCGCAAGGAGCGCCGAATGCAGCCCCCTTGAACGTCACGAGCCGCATGCTCATGTAGCCGCCCCAGGCGCCGGTCTCGAAGTAGACGTTATTGGCGACGTCCGACGCCCAGGTCCGCACAAGCGAGCGGCGGCTGTAAAAATCAGGCTTCCCCGCGACCTCGTAGACCAGCATCGTGTTCGACGTCCCGTCGGTGATTGCGGAGAACGGCGTGTGCTTGGTCCACTGGAGCGCCGCGGCGAGTTCGGGGTCGTCGGAATACCAAGCCGGCACGACCGACCGCGCGGTGAAATAGTCTGACCGCGCCGCGGCGCGGTCGGGGCCGATGAAGTAGCCGACGTCAAGGTTGGGGATGCCCTGGATCACCTCGCCGCCGCGCGGCGACGACGGGCAGATGAAGCTTGAGATGCTCGTCTTCACGGCCGTCTGGTTGGCCCAGTTGGTGAACGTAAAGTAGAAGTTGTAAGAGTCGTAGACCTGCCGCTGCTCGAGATAATTCAGGATGCGGACTGACCAGCCGTTCTTGAAGCTGGAGGCGTTTCCGGCGCCGAAGCCGTAGTACAACGCCCCAGGCGGGAAGCCGCCGTTCGTACTCTCGTAATTGTGCATCGCCAGCCCCATCTGCTTGAGGTTGTTGACGCACTGGGCGCGGCGGGCCGCCTCGCGGGCCGATTGTACGGCCGGCAGCAACAACGCGATCAGCACGGCGATGATCGCGATCACCACCAGCAGCTCGATCAGGGTGAATCCGGCCCGTCGTCGGAGCCGAGAGGCGCCAGGGGGACGGGTCGGCAAGAATGCGGGAATTTTCATGGGATGTGGACTCGAAGGCGAGACGTCTCGGGATGATCCGTAGCGAGCGCCACCTCGGAACGCAAATCACGCGCCTGAATGAGGGCGCGGGGCAACTATGGGTTTTCACTCGACTTCCGTCTTGCCGATCGGGAGCTGACGCGATCGGAACGGCGGTTTATCGTCCCCGCGCGGCGGGGAATTGATCATCCCGTGCCGTTGGGGCGTGGACCGCTTCCGGCCCGTGGCGGGCGTCGCCGGGAATGTGGTACAAGGAAGTCGTGTCGTCGGGTGAATTCGCCTCGTCCTCCCGGAGGTCTCGTGATGCACCGCTTCGAATCGATCGACCGGCCGACCCATCGGCGTGCGTTTCTGGGATCGCTGGCGCTGGGGGCGTCGGCCTTCGCGGCCCGGGGCGCGTTCGCCGACGAGCTGATGCGGACGCCCAGCCAGACCGAGGGGCCTTTCTACCCCGACAAGCTGCCGCTCGACACCGACAACGACCTGATCGTCGTCAACGACAATCTGACCTCGGCCGTCGGCGAGATCACCCACCTCACGGGCCGCCTGCTCGACAGCAAGGGCGAGCCGATCCGCAATGCCCTGATCGAGATCTGGCAGGTCGACGCCAACGGCGCGTACCTCCACACCAAAGACCCCGCGCACGGCAAGTTCAACGCCAACTTCCAGGGCTTCGGCCGGTTCCTCACCGGCTCGACCGGCGAATACTACTTCCGGACGATCAAGCCCGTCGCCTACACCGGCCGCGCGCCTCACATCCACGTCAAGGTCCGCAAGGGGCGCAAGGAGCTGCTGACGACGCAGTTCTACATCAAGGGCTCCCCCGAAAACGAACGCGACGGCATCTACAAGAGCCTCCGCGATCCCAAGGACCGCGACGCCCTGACCCTCGCCTTCACCCCCGTCGAAGGCTCCAAGATCGGCGAACTCTCCGCCCGAGGCGACCTCGTTATCGGCGTCACGCCGGAAGCCTGAGCCGATAGGGCGGCCGATTCGACGAAAGGGAGACAGGCCATGAAGCGCCGCGGATCGCGAGCCTTTGCGGGATTCGTGTGCTACCTCATCGCCTGTCGCGCCTCGTTCCAACTTATGGCGGCTACCACGAACAAGTGGACCGTCTGTTTTTTTGCGGCCGTCGAACTCCTCGTGCCAATCGTCGCGTTCCTCTGGCTGGTCAATAGAAGGATCTGGCGGGACTTGCATGATACCAAGTCTAAGACCCTCTATTAATCGATATTTCAATCCAGCGGGCTTTCGCCGGGCGGCGTCGTCGACGGTGGTCGATCATTGGCGAGCGGGGGGACCGTCTGCTTATTATTTGCGGGCGTCGTGCTCCTCGTGCCGGCCGTCGCGCTCCTCGTTTCAGAAATCGGGTTCCTCTTTCGATTAATCTAAATTGTGACACAGTGACAGAAAATGCGTGATGCCTTGGCTGAGTACGAGCGCCTGCTGAAGTCTGGAAAGGCTGCGGGCTGGGTGCTTCTCAAATCACCCGACCTAAGGGGAGGGTATTGTGTGTTTAATAAGTTGAACAGCGTGCTAATGCTCATTGAGAGCGACGAAGTGAATGAGGCTGTATGCAATCGTATGAAACAGCTAGGGTTTGAGATACTTGATGAAATCTTGACCCCAGAACCAGCGAGTCTTGTAGGCGGGGCAGGAGAGACTTGCATGATCCCAAGACCCTCCATCGACCGATAGTTCAATTAAGCGGGAGTCTCCCGCTGTCGTGTAGTCGGAGCCCGATCCCTGGTGAGACGAGGCGGTTTTCCATGGTGTCCGGGAACGCAAAGCCGTTGGGCCTTGGTCAAGAGTCGGTCCCGCCGGGCGAGGCCGCCGAAATCGACAAGATCGTGGCGATCCACCTGAGCGTGACCGACCCCAACGAGAAGCCGATCGTCCCGCGCGGGCAGCACATGAAGGGGCACGGCTGCGTGAAGGCGAAGTTCGAGGTCGCGGCCGACCTGCCGGCCGAGCTGCGGCGCGGGGTGTTCGCCGAGCCCCGGAGTTTCGACGCCTACATCCGGTTCTCGAACGGCAAGGGGGCGGACGATCGCCAGGCGGACGCGCACGGCATGGCGATCAAGCTCGTCGGCGTCCCCGGCGCGAAGCTGTTGGAGGATGAGAAGGACGCGACGACCCAGGACTTCATCCTCTTCGACAACCCCGTGTTTTTCATCAAGAACGTCGCCGACTACGTCCCGTTCATGGAGGATTTCCGCAACCTGAAATCGCCCGGGTTCGGCCTGGGCAAGGTCGCCTCCGGCCTCAAGTTCCTTTTCTCGCAAAATTATATATGGAAGATGCTTCGGGAAGCTGGCAGCAAGAAGCCCGACAGCCCGCTGCGGATCGCGTACTGGAGCACGACCCCTTACAAGCTCGGCGACGCCGCCGTGAAGTACCGCGCCACGCCCTACCTCGCCGGCGCGCCTCCGGTCCGCATCGTCGATTCGCCCGACAAGCTCCGGCTCGCGGCCGTCGACCACCTGAGGGACCACGAGGCCCGGTTCGACTTCTTCGTCCAGGTCCAGACCGACCCCGTCGCGATGCCCGTCGAGGACCCGACCGTCGAGTGGACCGCCCCGTTCCAGAAGGTCGCGACGATCCGCATCCCGCCTCAGGAGTTCGACACCCCCGAGCGGCGGACGTTCGGCGAGAACCTCTCGTTCACCCCCTGGCACGCGCTCCCGGACCATCGCCCCCTCGGAGGCATCAACCGCTCGCGCAGGAAGATCTACCAGGCCATCTCCAAGCAGCGCCACGAGCTGAACGGCGTCCCCCGCCGCGAGCCGACCGAGTGACCGCCATTTCATGATTTGCGAATTTCCGCGAGACGTTCGCCGGCGCCCCGTCGCTTACTCAGCGATGGGACCGGTATCGTGGATCGTCTCGATCCGTGGTCGCGGAAGAAAGGCGTAAATTATGATTGCGTTGTTGCGCAAAGAGACGGCCCTGGCCTTGCTGCTGACCGGCCTCGTCGGTTGCGGCGGCGGTGAAGCGATGGACGGTCCGCCCCCCGGCCCCGGCGGCCCGCCGGGCAACCCGGCCATCAAGAAAATCATGGTCAAGCTCGCCAAGGGGCCGCAGTCGCTGACCGAGACGATCGGCAAGGAGCTGAACGAGACCCCTCCCCCCTGGGAGACGATCCAGACCCAGTCGAAAGACTACGTCCACGAGTCCGGCGAACTCGTCAAACAGGAGCCGAAGAAGGGCTCGAAGGAATCCTGGGAGAAGCTGACCGCCGCGTGGCTCGTGTCGGCCGGCGAACTCGACGCCGCCGCCCAGGCCAAGGACCAGGCCGCCGCCAAGGTCGCCCACGACGCGCTCAAGAACTCGTGCAAGGAATGCCACCAGGCGCACCGGACAATGGGACCGCCCGGCGGCCCTGGAGGACCCGGCAGCGGTCCTCCGCCGGCCTGAATCTTGGGCTTGCCGGGGCCTCTTGGGATCTTATCTCGCGAATCGGCGGGCAGCGATCACGCCCGCCATTCCGATCGCGGGGCGATCGGGGGACGCGGCGGCCGCTCGGCCGACCGTCGTTGACGCGTACGATGTGATAAGCTTCGGCATGCGCCCTCGTCGAACGCAGTCGAGGCTTCCCCTGGATCACGACTGATGCGCCGGATCGCGTCTATACGGGAATCATCCTGCGAGTCACACTCTCGACAATCCTCCTGGCCGGCGCACTCGCCGTCTGGCTGCCCTACCGGCCGTGCGGGGCGGGCGAGACATGGGGCGGCAACCGACTGGTGAAGCAAGGATTCTTCGGCGCCGACTTCCGACCGGCGTGCCAGGCGCACGATACCTGCGAGACATCGCCCCGGGACTGCGACCGCCAGTTTTTGTGCGACATGTACGCGGCCTGCGAGAGCTCGACGAATCCGGGCAAATGCCGAAAGAAGGCGCGGAGCTACTTCCTGGGCTCGCGAGTCTACCACAGCTTCGCGGTGCCCCTGCGGCGGCTGTTCCACCCCCAATGATCTCAAAGCCGGGTATTCCTCTCGGCTTGAGGCTGTTCACTCAGGCGGGCTTCTCATAGCCGAGCGTGCGGAGCACTTCGAGTACCTCGCTCCAGGTGGGGAACATCCGGCCGCTGCGCTGCTTGTAGGCGTCCATGGCGAGCATGAACTCCATCTCGGCCCGCGAGTAGTCGCGCTCGCAGGTCGCCGGGTCGACCAGGCGGCGGCGGCCGCTGGCTTGTGCGGCCTTGACCGCACGCCGGGCGCGGGCTCCGGACGGGCCGGCGGGGGGAAGTGAAAGGTCCGGATCAGCCAAGGCGTGGCTCATGGGATTTCCTGTGTATTCGGATTGGCTTGGTCGGGCTAGGTGATGTCCTGGAGCGTATCCTCACGCCGTCCTTGCCCCTACTTAGGCCGAATACGGGGGACTCCCGGCGTCGGCTTCACGCAAGTAGGGGAAAAGGTTGGATTCGCCACTGTCCCGCGTGATCGGGCGAGTACGCCGGTCGTGCGGGTCCGTGAGCCGCCTCGTCGTGGCTATTGATGTGTCGGTTTCATTGCCGCCGTGCAAGGCTTAATTAACCAGAATCGGAATTGGTCGTCAATCACCCACACAAACAAACTCAGAGTTTTATGCAACTAGTGCTTCGATGCGTCCCGACGCCGCGGTTCGAACGCACCGGCGAGCCCGGTTTCAAGACGACCGTGACGGCGATCCGAGCATCGGGAAAGAAGACGAATCTTCTGCGTCGGCGGGACGCGGCCGGAAACCCGTTCTAGGATTGAGACGAGGGCTTTTGAAGCCCTCGCGCATGGTATGGGAACGAGCCGTCGCCGTCGGCATGGAGCCGGCGGCGGCGGCCTGTCCGCGCGCCGATCCGCCGGCTGAACGCGGCGGCGACGATGGGATGGTGGAGGAGGCGCCGACCATGGCGAGGCCGATGAATTCCACGGCGCGGGACGCCGAGTCCTTGCGGCTGTGGCGGTCCGGCATGGGCTATCAAGACATCGCCGCTTACTGCGGCGTGGGCGTCTTCGTGGCCGTGCAGTGCGTGCTGCGCGCCATGTGGCTGGAGCGCCGATCCGACGGCCCGTCCCGGCCGAAGGACGCCGATTGAGCAAACGTCCGGTGACCAGCCCCCCTTCAAACGAGTCCGCCGCCATCCAAGAACGACGCAGGGCTTTGACCGCCTTACGAGGTCGGGCAGTAACATAGCGGGATTGAACTATGCCTTGCTTCGGCGCTTGCCGTTGGTCGGCGTCTGCTTGCCGCCGGCGAGGGGTTCGGCACCGCCTTCGAGGGGCTGGCCGCGCTGGGCGGCGTCGGGACTCATGGCCGGTTCGAGATCCCAGCGGACGATGCCAAGGCTGCCGCCGGCGCCAACTTCGTGCTCGGCTGGGAATGGGACTTCTTACGAGCGGCTTCCTCGTTCAGACAGAGTGCCCTCGCTCGTGAATCGTTAAGGAATTACGGACAGCTAATCCGGCTCATGCGACGGTCGATTGTTGGGCATTAGTGAAAATGCGTGAAAATAAGCATTCAAGCTCATTTTGAACGCCCCCTTCGGCATTAGTGGGAACCTCGTCGCATAAAGATAGAATGTCATCGCGTTCGCATACGGTCTCGCAGAAAGTGAGGGCCTTTGAGGTCTTGTCACGACCAGAGATGTGAGACGGAAGATACTTCTCAATCGAGCCACGGCTCAGTAGGAAGATGTCCGATTCACGAAGGCTAATGAGTACGGAATGCTTTAGCCGTTCAGTCTCAGGGTCGTCGCCGCGTTCGAGAACGAGCTGGCGATTCTTGGCGATTTGCTTGTCGAAGAACGCGTCACCCGACCGCTTAAGGTCCTCAAAAGTCCCCTCGCCAGATAGGACGCGATTGAATTTGTCGATGAGGTCATCCCATTGGCCCTTCTTAATTGGAGACGTAGACATGCTGATTATTTTTCTTTGCGCAAGCTGAGACAGGTTCGAGATGGCGAGGTCTGCCGTGCCGCGTTCGATGAGTTGCTGACGAAGTTCCTCGGCGTCCTCGCCGAAGTCCCCCTCCTCAATCTCCTTCGCAAGAACTTTGTCGATTCGGGCGAGAAGCTGGTTTCTCAGTTTGGAGCATGCCTCAGAGCCGCCCAGGCGGTCGAAGCCCTCTAGCAGGCAATCCAAGTCGGCTAGCACAACGACACGAACCTGGAGGCTCTTGAGAAACTTTGTGTAGCGGGGGATGTTACCTTTCCCATGAACTCGGCAAATCGAAATGTCTTCACGGTCAACGCACCAAGTAGGATTCAAAACTTTCGCCATGTGGGGGAAGACGAGATGGTCCGTGTCGCCCTCGACAAGGACGATGGTCCTACTGAAAAACGCGTAATCATTCAGCTCAAAGCTGAGTAGTTGGAAGCTGGCCTTGTCATCGAGCTTGCTGAGATCGACCTGCAAGGCCTGTCCGAAAGGCTTTTGCCCAACCTCGCCCTGAGTCTTGACCATCTTGATGAAGGTCTCGGTGCAACGATGCGAAAAGAATAAAGGCGAGTGTGTGCTAACGAGGACTTGGTCGGTTTCTGAGATGACTCGAAGGGCGTCGAAGAGAACTCTTTGAGCCTTTGGATGAAGGTAGAGTTCGGGCTCCTCGAAAAGTAGCAGGAACCCGGCATTTGTCTTCTTGACTTGGGGGTTGAACGATGGGTCTCGCTTGAGTTGGGCGATGCCTCTCAGAATCGCGAATGCTACCGAACGCCTCAGGCCGTCGCCCTTCGCTTCCAACTCTCCTTTGACTCCGTCGTCGACCAAGATTCGGGCACTCGAGAGAATCGTCTTAATTTCCGGCGGCGGGATTTGGAGTTCGATGTCAACCGCGGGGAAGTGTTCTCGCACGAGCGACCGGACCATCGACTCGATGCGTTGTACCGCATCAAGTCTGTCGTCTGATGTTGTTCCATTAGGGAGTAGAAGTATATTTAATTTCTTGTTAAGTAATTTGAATGCCTCGTCGGCCTCGGACAGCTCGGGGGCGATGGCATTCAGAAGAATACCGATGATTTTTCCAAACGAAGTACTTTCCTTGGTCTTGATGTCGTCGCTGAAGTCTTTGACGGCCGGGATGTAAATCGGTTCGGGCAGCAGTGCTCGAACGCTTGCGTCGTAGCCGGTCGGAAGCTCCGTCTCATCTACGAGCATGTCTTCAGCGGGCAGCGAACGGACCAATTCCGATATCAGCTCCCTCACATGCGACTGGTTTGGGCGAGCTCCGAGCTTGCCGCTCAGCTCGGGGTATACGCCTTCGACTTCCTCGGCAAACGAAGTACTCGGCTTCTTCCCCTTGAGTAGAGCGTCGATACTCGCTGTCTGGAATCGTTCATCCTTCGGCACGGCGACCTTCCAACGGAGTTTGGAAGAGCCGTCGATGCCATACCGGCGGACAAGTTTCAGGGAGGAATCAGTCAGACCCGCTCGAAGTCGCTCACGGTGGTCTTCGTTAACGACCAACTGCAAATCGTCCTCGGACACGTCCGTGATAGTGACGGCGACGATGATTTCCTGATTAGTGTCGTAGTAATGAGAAGGCGTCAGCTTCTTGCCTTCGATGAAGAGAATTAAAGATTGAAGAAGTGTAGATTTGCCAGCGTTATTATGGCCGATTACACAGGCAAACTGCGAGAGCGGCACCGTGACGTCGCGGAGTCCTTTGTAATTCTTGACGCAGACTTCACTGAGCTTCATTGCTCTTCTCTCGCAGAAATCCAGAGATCGAATGAGCCGACACCGGCTCATGGTGTGAGCTTCTGGGGTCGCTTCGCGCAGGTAATGCCCGAAATTAACGCAGCGGTCTGACCGCCTTACGAGGTCGGGCGGTAACATAGCTGGATTGAACTATGTCTTGGATCGGCTCTTGCCGTTGCCGGGTTCGGTCGGCGTCTTCTTGCCGCCGGCGAGGGGTTCGGGGCCGCCTTCGAGGGGTTGGCCGGGCTGGGCGCGGTCGAGGCGGGCCTGGATGGCCCGGGCGTATTCGTCGGAGAGTTCGAAGCCGAGGAATCGGCGTTCGAGCTTCTTGGCGACGGTCAGCGTCGTGCCGCTGCCGCCGAACGGGTCGAGGACGGTTTCGCCCGGGCTCGAGCAGGCGCGGACGATCCGGCCGAGGAGCTGTTCGGGCATCTGGCAGCCGTGCCAGCCCGCGCGCTCCTTGAACGTGCCGCAGACGCGGGGGACGTACCAGGTGTCTTCCGTGGGCTCGAAGCCCTGCTGCATGTCCTGGGGGCGGAGGATCCAGGTGTCGTCGGGGAGTCGGCCCAGGGGATTGGCGCGGGCGTCGTTATAGACGAGCTGGCGAGCCGAGGGAACTCGGACGTCCAGATCGTTGAAGGTGAAACGTTTGGGGTCCTTCACGAAGTAAAACAAGTGGGCATGGCTGCGGCTGAACTTGCGGCTGCAGTGGACCCCAAACGTATAGTACCAAATCACCCAGCTCCGCAAGGACAGGCCCAGTTCGCGATGAAAGATCACCTTCATCTCGGCGGCGTATTCGTCGCCGATCGCGAGCCAGAACGTCCCGTCGGGCTTGAGCGCACGAACGACTTCACGACCCCATCGCCTGGTCCAGTCCAGGTAACTGCCGGTGTCGCGGCTGTCGTCGTAGATGTCGTAATCATAGCCTATGTTGAAGGGCGGGTCGGCGAAAATCAGGTCGATCGACCCCGTGTCGATCCGGGGCAATAGGTCCAGGCAGTCGCCCGGGTGCAAACGGTCGAGTTCGAGCGCGGCGGTCGAAGTTCGACTGGACTTTCGCGCGCGGATCCGCGTCGCCGGTTCGGCGTCGACTTCGACGGGCTCAATGGGCGAGGAAGCCGGCTCGAACATGGGGGTGCTCACGATTCGTCGTCAGGGGGGGAGGGTTCGCCGGACCGGGCGTCGTCGCCGTCGCCGTTGGGGGCCGATGCGGGGAGGTTCTCGTCGATCCGGTATTCCGAGAGCTTCTTGTGGAGCGTGTTGCGGTTGATGCCGAGCCGGGCGGCGGCCTTGATCTGGACGCGGTCGCAGGACTGGAGCACTTGCTGGATCAGCTCGCGCTCGACCTGGCCGACGACGCGATCGTGCAGGTCGGTGGCGTTGGGGCCGGCGGTCCGTATCCCCTGCCGGACCAGCTCGGACGTCAGCGAGCCGAAGTCGGCGGACGCCGCGCCTCGGTGGCGGATCGGCCGGGGCGAGGTCTCGCCGCGAAGCTGCGGGGGCAAGTGCTCGACCAGCATCTCCTGGCCCGACCCGAGGATCACCGCCCGTTCGACGTAGTTTTGCAGCTCGCGGACGTTCCCCGGCCAGTCGTGCTCGCGAAGTTTCCGCATCGCCTCGGGGTGCACCTTGCGCATCTCGCGGCGGTTTTGCTCGGCGTACCGCTTGAGGAACGAGAGGACCAGAAGCTCGACGTCGTCGCGGCGGTCGCGAAGGGCGGGAAGCAGGATCGGCACGACGTTGAGCCGGTAATAAAGGTCTTCGCGGAACCGGCCGGTGTCGATCTCGTCGAGCAGGTCGCGGTTGGTGGCCGCGACGATCCGGGTGTCGACTTTCTTGGTGTTGTTGTCGCCGACCCGCTCGAACTCCCCTTCCTGAAGGACGCGGAGGAGCTTGACCTGGAGCTTGGGCGAGGTGCTGTTGATCTCGTCGAGGAAGATGCTGCCGGCGTGCGCGGCTTCGAACCGGCCGGTGCGGTTGTCGACCGCGCCGGTGAACGACCCCTTGACGTGGCCGAACAGCTCGCTTTCCAGCAGACTCTCGGTCAGGGCCCCGCAGTTGACCCGGATGTAAGGGCCGGTCGACCGTGGGCTGAGGTCGTGGATGGCGCGGGCGATCAGCTCCTTGCCGGTGCCGGTCTCGCCGACGATCAGGACGCAGGCGCGCGACGGGGCGACCTGGCGGGTGGTGCGGTAGACCTCGCGCATCACGGGGCTGTCGCCGATGACGCCGGGCAACGCCGCGTCCGGGTCGGCGTTGGACGCCGACCCCGCGAGCGAGGCTTTCACGTGCGGGCCGTAGCTCGACCGGGTCTCAATGGGCATGGATCGCGCCGTCCTCGGGACCGGGGGCCCCGCCCCGCTGGCGTTGGGTTTTCAATTCGCGTCCGCCTTGGCCTTCACGCCGGGTCGGGGGTCGCGGCGAAGAGTGCCGACGACCATGCCGAGGGCCGAGTGCAGTTCGGGATCGTCGTCGCCTCGGAAGGCCTCGACCAGCTTGACTTCCTGGTCGGCCGCCACGAGCGGGCCGAACCGCTGGATGCTGCGGGCGAGCTGCTGCGCGCTCGAACGGCGAAGTTCGGCGTCGCGCGACGGGTCGAGCACGACGTCGGCCAGGGCGCGCTGGGCGTCGGCGTTGGGAACGTCGCCCAGCGCCGTCGAGGCCGACAGCGCGACGTCCGGCGTGCCGATCGCCGCCGTCAGCGCGGGCTCGGCGGCGGCGAGGTCGGGGGCGAACGGGCTGTTGGGCTGCGAGGCGATCCGGGCCAGCAGCGCCGCGGCTTGCTTGGCGTAGTCGAGCCGTTCGGCGTCGCTCAGTTTCGCCGGCCTTCCGCCAAGCTGCCGTTCGAGCGAGCCGCGGTCGGTCGTGTAAACCATGTACTTCACGCCCGGGTAGTCGACCGGCAGGTTCGGCCGGGTGATTTCGAGCGATTGCGGGCCGTAGATGTACAGCGGCAGGTTCGAAGTCCGGGAGTCGTTCCGCAGGTTGGTGAGGACGTCGAGCAGGTTCCAGCGGCCTTGCGTGAGGTGGTGGCTGACCAGGATCAGCTCGACGTCGGCCGACTCGGTCGCGTCCTGGAAACCTTGCTCGCCGGTCAGTTGCAGCGACGCGTCGTAGCCGAGCTGCTTGAGCAAGCCGGCCGTGGCGCTCCCCCGAGTCGGGTTGCCGTCGATCACCACGGCGCGCGGCTGGCCCTGATTCATCACGAACCGCCCGAGGGCCGGGACCACCCGGCTGGAGCCCGGGAACGGGTCGGACGGCGCCATGTCCACCAGCGCCTTCGCCGCGGCGAGCTGGAGCCGGCGGCCGGGCCTCGACAGGGCGTCGACCAGCGGGTGGGGACGGCCGTCGGCGGCGAGCCGCTTGGCGTCGGTGACCTTGCCGAGCGCGTCGGCCGTGACGGCCGCCAGGTCGGACTTGCCGTCGGCGATCGCGGCCCGCAAGATGTCGGCGAGGACCGCCGGGCCGGCCGCCAGGGCCGTCGCGAACGTCGCCTGGTCCTTGGCCGGGAAGTTCACGAAGCCGACCCGTTCGACGGCCTTCTCCAGCGACAGCCCCAGCAGCACCGTCTGCGCCTTGCGATTGGTCGGGTCGAGCTTCAACGCCTGCCGCGCCAGCTTGATTCCGAAATACTCCTCGACCTCGGTCACGACGGCCTTGGACGGCGCCGGCGCGCTTTGGGCCTCGTCCCACTTCCAGACCAGGACCGCGTCGCTGGGCATCTCGAACCGGTGGCGGGCGAACGCGACGGCGGCGTCGACGAGCACCTGCGCGGGGGGCGTCGGCTGGGATTCGAACGGCTTGCCGGTCAGGCTCGCGATCGCCCGCTGAGCGGCCGTTTTGAGGGCCGGCGACGAATCGGCCGCGGCGGCCGGGTAGGTCAGGAACGGCACGGCCCGAGGATCGCCGATCGCCCCCAGGATCGTCGCCGCGTTGGCGGCCAGGTGGGGGTCGGGGCTGTCGAGGGCCGCGATCCAGGCCGGGACCGACGACCGATCGAGTCGGCCCGCGTTATGGACCAGCCGCGACCGCTCGGGCGTCGAGTACCCCTGTTTGGCGATCTCCTCGACCAGCGGAGGCACGGCGTACGCACCCGATTCGCGGAGCCGGGAAACCGCGTAATCCTGCTCCGCGCCCGAAAGCCCGAGCGCCTCGACGAACCGCCGTACGCGCTGAGGGTCGGCGGCGACCTTGCGTGAGGCGGCGGTGAGCTTCTCGACGAGCGGGTGGGCGTAGGACTTGGTTTCCGGATAATCGCTGAGCCGCAGGAACGAGCCGGGGCCGTACTTGTCGCGGATCGTGATCAGGGTGGCGTCGTCGGGGTTGCTCTTGGTGAACTTCTCGAGGTACGGCACGGCCTGCTTGCTCTGCCCGGTGCGGACGAGGTAGTCGATCGCCCCCCAGAGCTCGACCGGCGTCTCCGGCTCCTTCGCGAACGACTCGGGACCGGGGACTTGCCCCCACGACCCCGGCGGGGTCGACGCGACCACGACCAGGGCGAGAATCCCCGCCATCGAGCGAACGATGATTTCACGCATGATTCTGGTCCGATGTGTTCGTGACTGGGTCCCGGCGTTTGTTCGTCAAAGGGGCGAGCGAACGAGTGAGTTCGCCCGCCCCGGCTGTTACAATCCGACTTCCTGGGCCACGAGGTCGTCGAGGGTCTCGCGGCGGCGGACGAGGCTGGCGCCGTCGCCGTTAACGAGAATCTCGGCGGCGCGGGGGCGCGTGTTGTAGTTCGAGGCCATCACCATCCCGTAGGCGCCGGCGGAGAACGTGGCCAGAAGCGCGCCCGGGCCCAGTGGGGGCAAGGCGCGGTCCTTGGCGAAGAAGTCGCCGCTCTCGCAGATCGGCCCGACGACGTCCCACGGCTCGGCCCCTTCGATGGCGGCCTCGTAGTCGGCCGGGGGCGCCGGCAGACCTTGCGGGACCGTCACCGGCCAGATCCGGTGGAACGATTCGTAGAGCGCGGGGCGGATCAGGTCGTTCATCGCCGCGTCCTGAATCAAAAATCGCTTATCGCCCGACTGCTTGGTATATAACACACGACTGACCAGGATGCCGGCGTTGCCCGCGATCACCCGCCCGGGCTCGATCGCCAGCCGGCAGCCGGTGGCCTTCAGCCCCGGCAGGATCGCCTCGGCGAATTCACTCACCGGCTTGGCCTCGGGGCCTCGATAGGCGATGCCGTAGCCGCCTCCCATGTTGTACCAGGCGATCGGATGGCCCATCGCCCGCAGCTTGGCGATCAGCTCGACCCCCTTGGCCACCGCCTTGGCGTACGGCTCGACGGTCGTGATCTGCGAGCCGATGTGCATGTGCATGCCGATCATCGTCAGGCTCGGCAGATCCTTGACCGTCTCGGCGATCCGCAACGCGCGCTCGATGTCGAGCCCGAACTTCGACTCCTTCTGGCCGGTCGAGGTGTACCGGTGCGTTTTCGGATCGACGTCGGGATTGACCCGCAGCGCGATCGGCGCGACCCGGTTCATCCCCGCCGCCACCCGGGCGATCGACGCGAGTTCGGCCTCGCTCTCGACGTTGAACATCAAGACCCCGGCCTCGATCGCCTGGGCGATCTCGGGGTCGCTCTTGCCCACCCCGGCGAACACCGTCATGCCCGGGTCGCCGCCGGCCTTCTGAACCCGGAACAGCTCGCCGCCGGAAACCACGTCGAACCCGCTGCCGTGCGCGCCCAGCACTTTCAGCACGCCCAGGTTCGAGTTCGCCTTCACCGAGTAGCAGATCAGCGGGTCGACCTCGGCGTAGGCGTCTTGCAGCGCCTTCAGCGAGCCCACCAGAGCCGCCTGGCTGTACACGTACAGCGGCGTCCCGTACTGCTTGGCCAGTTCGGCCACCGAAACGCCTTCACAGTAAAGCTCATTGCCGCGGTATTGAAAGGCTTCCATGGGAGTATGTGGGGCTCGCGTTGGAGGGAGAAGACGGTGGGCGGCGCCCACCCTACATAAAACCTGCGGTGTCGATATTTTGGGGCGGCCGCCGCCCTCGTCAGACTTCCAGCCTGGCCTTCCAGCCTTCGAGTTGCTTGGCGACCTCGTCCGGGGCGGTCGAACCGTACGACTTGAACGCCTTGATCGACTGTTCGACGCCCAGCACGCCCCGCGCTTCGGCGTCGAGTTTCGGGTGGGCCTCGGCGAGTTCGGCGTCGGTCAGGTCGGCCAGGCGTTTCAACCCTCGGCGCTCGCAGAGGCCGACCAGCCGGCCAATGACCTCGTGGGCGGTGCGCTGGGGGATGCCCTTGAGGATCAGGTATTCCATGAACGTGGTGGCGTCGAGGAAGCCTTCGTCGATCCGTTCGGCGATCCGGTCGGCCCTCAGCCGGGCGCCGTCGACGACGACCGCCGCCAGCGCCACGCAGGCTTCGACCGTGTCGAAGGCGTCGAACAGCGGCTGTTTGTCTTCTTGCAGGTCGCGGTTGTAGGCGAGCGGCAGGCCCTTGATCAGAACGAGGAGCGTCGTCAGCGCCCCGACGACCCGGGCGGACCGGCCCCGGATCAGTTCGAGGACGTCGGGATTCTTCTTCTGCGGCATGATGCTGCTGCCGGTGCAGATGGCGTCCGGCAGCGCCAGAAAGCCGAACTCCTGGGTGCTCCAGAGGATCCACTCCTCGGCCCAGCCCGCCAGGTGCTCGGCGATCAGGGTGAGGGTGAAGACCGACTCGATGGCGAAATCGCGGTCGCTGGAGACGTCCAGGCTGTTGGCCGCCACGCCGTCGAAGCCCAGCTCGCGGGCCGTGAACGCGCGGTCGATGGGGATGCTCGTCCCGGCCAAGGCCGCCGCGCCCAACGGCAGGACGTTGAGTCGCTTGCGCGCGTCGAGCAGCCGGGTTCGATCGCGTTCGAGCTTCTCGACGTACGCCAGGAAGTAATGAGGGGCGAGGATCGGCTGGGCGCGCTGCATGTGCGTGTAGCCCGGCAGGATCACGTCGCGATGCCGCTCGGCCGCCTGGACGAACGACCGCTGAAGGTGGACGAGGCCGATGACGAGCCGGTCGATGGCGTCGCGGGTCCAGAGTTTTACGTCGGTCGACACTTGATCATTCCGGCTCCGGCCCGTGTGCAGCTTGCGGCCGACGTCGCCGAGCTTCTCGGTCAAGGCCGACTCGATGTGCATGTGGACGTCTTCCCGCTCCAGAACGAACGGGAACCGCCCTTCCTCGATCTCGGTCTGGATCTCCGACAGCCCTCGCACGATCTGGTCGCGCTCGTCGTCCGTCAACAACCCGACGTGCGCGAGCATCCGCGCGTGCGCCTGCGAGCCCAGGATGTCGTGACGGAACAGCCGCTGGTCGAAGGAGATCGACTCTGTGAACTCCTCCACCCGCCGATCCGTCCCGGCGTCAAACCGCCCGCCCCAGGGCTTACTGGCCACAGGTCGTCTCCCCTGCCACGAAGCACTTCGTTATCGGATCGCTGCAAATGCGCGCCATTTCAGCAGCCAAAGCGCAAGTATAGGCAGTCGTTCCCAGCCGAGTCAATCAGCCGAGTCATCCCCTACCCTTCCTGAAGTCCGATTCCTCCCAAAATCCGGCCGGCACCGCCACGAAGGCTTGCCGAAGCGACAGATTGCGCGGTTCTCGGTCAGGATTGAGACTTCAGAAGGGATAGATCACCCTCAACTAAGGAAGGTTCATTCCGTGGTCGTCGATGCGTCACAGCATGGACGTCCTGTTCGGTTGCGGGCATCCTTGAAAGTAGCTAGGAGCCGTCCATGCCACGTCTCGGCGGTCGGTTGAGAGTCAGGTGGCTGATGGCCGGCGTGGCGGTCGTGGCCATGCTCTGCGCGGTGTTTCGGGACGGCGGCTCTCCCGGCTTCGTGATCGCCCTGATCGCCTCCGGCGTTCTCCTGGCGGCCTGCGCGTACTATTCCGAAGTCGTGGCGTGGCGGGTAACGTCGCGGTGGATGATAGGGGCGACCGCGGCCGTGGCGGTCGTGTTGGCCGCAGCCCCCGACGACGAGTTGCAGGGGGACCGGTTTGCGGCGGTAATCGTCGGCGGCAGCGTCCTGGCCCTTGCGTACGCGACGGGTTCCGAAGCCGTGACCCGAGTCCGGGGACGGGGCTTCGAGGCGTCCGAGTTGCAGAAGGTGTGTATTTTCCTGGGATGCGTCCCTCTCGCGACGACGATCATCGGGGCTTCTCTCTTCGCGTTTCAGGAGGTTTTCTTTCTGTGGCATGTAGACCCCATGTCGCGTTTCAGGAATCTCCGTGATGTCACGGAGGGGGTGATCCTCGGAACAGTCGCGGCCGTGTGCGTCGCGACGTTTCTCAGGCTGATGATCCAAGCAACGCTCTTCAGGCTCATGATCGGACCGCGTGACCCAAGGCAAGCCATCGCCTCCTCGTCGGAAGCCGTCATCGAGAACAAGCCGGAGGAAGGCGGTGAGGCATGAGCCAGGGCGGCAGGAGGCCTGCCGTGCAGCGTCTCGGCGTGCGATTGAAACTCTGGTGGTTGATGGCCGCCGTGGCGGTCGCGGCCGTGCTCTGCGCAGTGGCACGCAAAGAGGGATCGCCAATCGCGGGGGCCGTGATCGTCGGAACCTGCGTGCTCGTTCTGGCGTACAAGCGATTCTCCGAAGCCCTGGCGCTGCGGCGGTCGGAAGGTTTGACGACGAGCCGGCCCCGGAAGGTTTGGGCCGCATTGAATGCGGTCTGTGTCGCGGTCATGGTGATCGGCCTTTCGGATCTCGCCTTCCTGGTCGGCTATTCCGGGTACATGGCGCTCTCCTCGCGCAGCAGCCATTGGTCTCCGTATGATGATGAGGCTTGGATAGCCATGGGCGCGGCAGCCGGAACGACGCTGGCGGTTCGCGTTGCCGTTGCATTGAGGCGGAGGTTCTGGCCGCAGCGGCCGCCCGCCTTGAGGCGTTCAAACTGGCTGTTGGAGTTTGCGTGCGCCGTAACGGCTCTCGTGATTTCCAGATTGATCCTTCGCTGAGGAGGAAGCCGGACCCATTGTCGACCGGCTTGGCTCTTCATGCCCCCAATGTTCAGCATGCGACCCAGTCGAGAGTTTCAAAACATGATACTCGTGACCGGTGCGACGGGGACCGTGGGCGGCGAGGTCGTTCGGCGGCTTTCCGCAAAGGGCGAGGCCGTGCGTGCGGTGGTCCGCGATCCGGAGAAGGCCGCGAGCCTCGCCCTGCCCCACGTCGAGGTGGTCGAAGGCGACTTCGACCGTCCCGAGACGATGGAGGCCGCCTTCGACGGCGTGCAGCGTGCGTTCCTGGCGACCAGCTCGTCGGAGCGAACCGAGGCGCAGCAGATCGCCTTCGCCGAGGCGGCGCGGAAGCGCGGCGTCGCGCACGTCGTGAAACTGTCGCAACTGGGAGCCGACGCGCAGTCCGAAGGCCGGTTCCAGCGCTATCACGCGGTGGTCGAGGAGGCGATCCAGGCGTTGGGGCTCGCGTTCACGTTCCTTCGCCCCAACCTGTTCATGCAAGGGCTGTTGAACTTCACGCCGACCATCAAGGCCAAGGGCGCCTTTTTCGCGGCGGCCGGCGACGCCCGGGTGAGCTTGATCGACATTCGCGACCTCGCCGACGTCGCCGTGGCGGCCCTGACGGCCTCCGGGCATGAGGGAAAGATCTACGACCTCACCGGCCCCGAGGCGATCACGCACAACGAGATGGCTTTGGGGCTTTCCGCGGCGCTGGGGCGGCCGATCGCCTACGTCGATGTCCCGCCCGAGGCGCTTCGCAACACCTTGATTCACGTCGGCTTCCCCGCCTGGCAGGCCGACGGCCTCCTCGAAGAGTACGCGATGTACCGACGCGGCGAGGCCGCAGTTGTCGAATCCGGCGTTCAGGACGTGCTTGGGCGGGCTCCCCGCCGCTTCGAAGCGTTCGCTCGCGAGTACGCGCCGATGTTTTCGTAATCGCGGGCCGATCCTTTGCATTGACCTCCCCGGCCCGGCTATGCTGCGCCTCTTTTCGGTCGTCAACGCGGGGGGCGTGGCATGGGGCGCGATTTGAAGGCGCGGGCTTGGGAGGTGACGTTCGCCGGGACGGCGGTCAACCTTTGCCTGGGCATCCTTTATGCGTGGAGCGTGTGGAAGGCGAATCTGGTCGGGAACGCCGAGCATCCGCCGGGCTCGGCGATGTCGGGGGTGAACGCGGGGTGGACGTACCTGACCGACGCGCAGGCGACCTGGGCTTACGCGGCGTGCGGGATGATCTTCGCCCTGATGATGATCCCCGGCGGCCGGATTCAGGACCGCTATGGGCCGAGGTTCGGCGCGACGCTCGGCGGCCTGTTCCTGGCCTCCGGCTGCATCCTGGCGGGGCTGATGAAGTCGTACGTCGGGCTGCTGCTCGGGTTCGGCGTGCTGGGGGGGATCGGCATGGGGTTCGGCTACGCCGCGACGACCCCGGCGGCGGTGAAGTGGTTCGGCCCGCACCGGCGCGGGCTGGTCGTGGGCCTGGTCGTCGGCGGCTATGGAGCGGCGGCGATCTACATCGCGCCGTTGGCCAAGAGCCTGATCGCCTCGTACGGGCTTTCGGGGAGCTTCATCGGGCTGGGAATCCTGTTCGCCGTGGTGGTCGTGGCGGCCGCGCGGCTGCTCGTCTTCCCGCCCGCCGACTACGTCCCTCCCGCCTCGGACGTGGCGGCCTCGACCAAGCTGACGGCGGTCGACTGGTCGGCGCCCGAGATGTTGAGGACCTGGCAGTTCTACGGCCTGGTCTTCCTGTTCATCGGCTCGGCGCAGTCGGGTCTGCTGGTGATCGCGAACGCCGCGCCGCTGCTCAACACGACGGCGGGCAGCATCGCCTTCTTCGCCGCCAACGCCTGGATTCTGGCCTCGTTCGGCGGGCTCGTGAACGCGACCGGACGGGTCGGCACCGGCTTCTACTCGGACCGGATCGGCCGGTCCAACGCGTACCTCGTCAACGGCGTGATCTCGGCGATCTGCCTGTTCCTGATGCCGACGATCATCGCCTTGGGGAGCGTGCCGCTCTTGTTCCTGGCCGTCGGCGTGGCTTACTGGCAGTACGGCGGCGCGCTCGCGCTGATGCCCGCGTTCACCGCCGACTTCTTCGGCCCCAAGAACATGGGCTTCAACTACGGCTTCGTCTTCCTCGGCTGGGGGATCGCCTTCTTCGTCCCCCAGCTCGCCGGCTACATCAAAGACGCCACCGGCAGCCTCGACGCCGCCTTCTACCTCTCCGGCGTTTTGCTCGTCGCCGCCGTGCTCCTCAGCCTCGTCTTGCGGCGGCCCGTCCACGTCGAGGATCAAGCCGAGCCGGCGTGAAACCAGGGGCCGAACCGTCGGGCCGACGCGTAGATCAGCGATGCGACGCACAGGACGATGAGCGTCGTCCGCAGGTGTGCGGCGGTCGAGGTCGAGAGCGCGAGGCCGGTCCCGACCGCGACGTAGGCGGCCACGCACGCGGGGCACTTCGGCAACAGCGCCAGGACGGCGCCCGGGATCAGCCAGCCGCCGATCCCGAGGTAGGATCGGCGGCTGGTCGACTTGCAGCAAGGGCCGGTGCTCACGTGCGGGCCTCGTAGGAAAGCTTGCCGGTCCGATAAAGACCCATCACGTCGACGAGGTCCTCGCCGTACCTGTCGTGGTGCCGGGCCCAGTCCATCAGGTTGTGATAGGGGCCCGTCTCGTTGCGCCCCTTGGGCGTGAGATCGAGATAGAAGTACGTACCGAGCGCTCCTTCGTCGCCGCGGGCGAAGCTCGAATAGGTGTGGAAGACGTCGCCGGCCTCGTCCTTGGCGAAGACGCTGACGCCGGACAGCTCCTCGATCGCGGCCTTACCCGTCCCGAAGTTGTACGACGGCTCGCCGTTCGCCACCTCGTCCTTGGTGAACGACACGTGGTAGTCGTGGTTGAAGCTCGTCCCGAACGACGACACCCATTTCGCCCGCCAGCCCATCCGCGTGTTGAACGCCTGGATCTTGGCGAGCGGCGCCCGCGAGACCCGGACGAAGCTGACGTCGCGGTTCTCAAGATGGACGAGTGCGCCGTCGACGTGGTCGGAATGGAACGAGCAGCCGATGCACCCTTCCTCCCAATCGGGGCTGAACATGAAATGATGCACGATCAGCTGACTGCGGCCCGCGAACAGGTCGGCGAGCGTCTCCTTGCCCTTGGGCCCGTCGAAGACGTAAGGCGTCTCGACCTTGACCCAGGGCAACTCGCGGCGACGACGGCTCAGTTCGTCGCGGAGCCGGGTCAGGTGCTTCTCCTTCTCAAGCAGCTCCTTCCGCGCAGGAACCCATTCCTCGCGCGAGACGACGGCATGATCGGCCATGCGATCCTCCTTCGATCTTGGACTGGAAGTCAAGAGACGTGCTGCTGGTGGTGAACCATCAAAACGAGCTGTTGCGAGTATGCCTTCTCCCCTTGCGGGAGAAGTCAGCCGAAGGCCGGATGAGGGGTGGTCGTCGTAGGGATTGGCTCAACGCCGCAGCACTCGAACACCCCTCATCCGCCGCTGCGCGGCACCTTCTCCCGCAAGGGGAGAAGGGAATCCGGCCTCGGCTCGCCCGCGACTCGACGGCGAACGCGCCGGTTCACATGAACGGTTCCTTGCCGGCGGCGCGGCGGGCGTCGGCGACCTGGCCGAGATGGAACATCTGGTGTAAGGCGATCAGGTGGAAGGTCCTCCCGACCGTCTTCATCCCCTCCTCGAAGCCGGGCGGGATGACCTTCGGGGCCCGTTCCAGGCCCGCCTCGCCGATCTCTTCAAGCCGCGCGAGGTTCTTCGCCCGGAGCTCGCGATAGGTCGCGAGGACCTCCTCGAACGGCGGGTACGCGCCCGCGTCGTCCGTCGGCTTCGAGCCGGTGCCGAACAGCGGCCACCAGTGCTGGACCGGGTTCGGCTCGCCGAACACGGTGTGCGGGATCATCCCCTCGATCACGGCGAGATGGCCGAGCACCCAGAGGGCGTGGTTGCCCCCCTTCGAGGTCGGCTGGGTCGTGGGATGGTCGCGCATGTCCTCGACGAGCCGGGTCGTCGATTCGTCGGTCATCCTGAGCGCCCAGCGGATCGTGTCGATCGCTTTCATCACTTCGCCCCCCGCTCGGCCTTGAGTCGCGCGGCGATCCCGGCGATCCGATTGAGGCCGTAATCCCACCCGTGCCCGACGCCCTCGCGGATCTCGTCGGGGATCGGCCCCATCGCCTTGTGCGTGAACTTGAGCCGCGTGCCTCCCGAGTCGGCGTCGGCCGTCAGCCGGTACTGAATGTGGTTGACGCCCGGGAACGACATGAACATCGGCCCGTACAGCTCAAGGAGCGTGGGCGGCTTGATGACCTGCACGTGCCCCCAGAGATGGCCGGCGTTGTCGCCGAGGTCGCGGTACCATCGCCCCCCCGGCCACGGCTCGACCACCATGGGGAACGGCTTGCCGCCGGGCATCTCGCCCCCCGGGCCGATCTCTTCGAGCATCGCCTCGAACGCGATCTCGATCGGCGCGGCGATCTCGATCTCCCGGGTGATGCTGATGACCTGGATTTCTTGCTCGACGCCCGTCATCGACATGCTCAATCCTCCTTAATCGAATTGTCCCGCCCCGCGGATCGCTCTCTCGCCAGGCGCTCGGCGCGCTCCTTGATACGGTCGAGCTGGTGATCCCAGAACGGCTCGAAGGTCCGGACCCAGTCGTAAATGGCCTTGAGGCGATCGGCTTCCAATTTGTAGAGCCTCTGCTGCCCGGCGCCTCGCACGCTGACGAGCCCCACCTCCCTCAGCACCTTCAGGTGCTTGGAGACCTGCGGCTGCGCCAGGCCGAGCGCCGCGACCACGTCGTTCACCGGCCTCTCGCCCCCGGCGAGCAGGTCGATGATCTGTCGACGACGCGGCTCGGCGACCGCGTTGAAGGCGTCCGTGGTGGTCGGTGCTCGTGCCATGCGGGGAGTATATTCCGTAATGGGAATATTTCAAGGGGAGGCGATCAGAAAAATGGGATTCGGCGTGGGCGCCTTCGCGTTCAACGCGTGGGTTTCTGAGCGGCGAGGATGAGTTCGACGACGGGATTCGGGTCTTTCGGGGCGGTCGGGAGGTGGCCTCTGCCCTCGTCGACGAACACGGTCATCTTGCCGCCGAGTTCCTTGTAGCGTTTCTCGGCGACGCGGGTCTCGCCTTCGAGCCAGGGGTCGAGGCTGCCGCAGGCGTGGATGAGGGGCACGCCGGCCTTGGCGAGGGCGTTCAGGTGGTCGAGCGGCGGCTGCTTCGCCATGAGGCTGCGGAGGGCCGGGTTCTCGCCGTAGACGCAGGAGACTTTCTCCGGGTTGTCGACGGCCCAGGCGTAGGCCTCGCCGGCCGCCGTCCCGGCGCCTTCCATCACGGGCCTTGTCGAGAAGCCGTGGTCGACGAGCCGCTTGTAAAGCGCGTCCCACTGCTCCCGCACCGGCCCGGCCTGTGCGACGATCGGCGCGGCGACGATGTGGAAGCCCTCGGCCAGCAGGGCCTGGTCGACCGCGGCGTCGCGGGCGATCGCATCGGCCCGGAACACCCAGGGCTTGCCCGGCGCGGCGGCCTTGGGCGCGATCACCGCCATGCCGGTCAGACCCCACGCCCCCTCGGCCCTGGCGTCGTAGCGGTCGTGGCACGGCACGAACCCGGGGCCGCGGCAGACCGCGTAGGTGTTCTCGGCGTCAAGCCGGCGGTAGGTGCCATCCAGGCTGTAGTAGTACGATTTCACGAAGTCCGCGTCGGCGAAGTCGGGCCGCTCGCCGGCCGGTCCGACGTGCTCGACGATCCAATTGGCGATCGGCTTGGCGTCGCGCAGGCTGTGGGGGTGGTGGGCCGGCCCCTCCTTGATCATCACGGTGATCAGGCCGCCAAGCTGGTGGTAACGGGCCTCGATGGCTAGAGTGTGCCGTTCCAGCAGGAAATCCTGGCTGCCGCAGATGTTGAGCAGCGCGACGTCGTGCTTCGCCAACTCGCCGAGCCTGGCGAACGCCTCCGGGTGGATCGCGGGGTTGTCGGCGTAGATGCAGGAGACCTTGTCCGGGTGGCTCGCGGCCCAATCGTAGGCGTTGACGCCCCCCTTGCTCATGCCGACGAACGCCGGCTTCTTCGCCAGGCCGTGCTTCTCGGTGAGATAGGCGTACCAGGCCTCCCAGTGCTTCCCCGGGTCGGGCGTGACGTAGACGACGTGGAACCCGCGCCGGAGCAGCTCGACCTCGGTCTGGGGCTCATGGTCCCAGTACTGGCCCCGCCACGACCACGGCAGGCCGGGCGCGGGCTGCTTCGGGACGATCACGACGCAACGGCGCTGGCCCTTGGCCGGGCCGCCGACGCCGAAACCCTCACCCTCGGGCCTCTTGAAGGGCGCGACGGTCAGGCTGGCCTCGTCCATCACGAAGTCGTAACGATCGAACCCGTCGCGCCAGGATGACTTCTCGCCCTCGAAGGGCGTGTAACCGTCCGCCGCCCGGGCGTTGTCGAGGGGGGCGAAGACCGATGCGATGAGAATCGCCGCGAGGCCGAAACGTGCTCGTGATTTCATGGCTCTGATGTACGCCTCGCGTGGTTCCCGGATGAACGCAACTCCCATGAGGGGACGCGTCGCAGCCCTCCCCCTTATTTGGGGAGCACGGCCCACATTGGACAAGCCCCCGCCGGCGCGGTCAAGCCCCGGGCGCCTTCGGAGTCCACCCCGTGCGAGGCTTGGATCGAGATGATGCCCCTGGAGTTCGCTCGCGAGTCGGCTTCCATGAGGGCCAACCTCGGTTCATGGATCTGTCGCCTTGAACGAATCGCGGAGCTCGATCAGGGCTTGATGACTCACTTGAAGCAGGCCTTCTTGGGGACGGTCGAGATCGACGACGAGCGTCATGACCGCCGAGAACGCGAGGACGAGCGCGAGCATCGCCAGCGACCTGCCTGAGCCGGTCAGACCGGTATGGTAACCGAGCACGGACGTGCCGAGGATCGTCACGAGATACAGCGTCGCCCAGATGGCTCCGGGAATGCGGTTCCGCACCCCGAGGGAGAGCCGTTTGGTATGAAGGTCGATGACTTCATTCAGCGACCCGATGAAGAGGCCCACGACGATCGAATTGGGGTTTTTCTCGCCGACGTCGATCGCATGAGCCCAGAGCCGGGCGTGCAACTCCACGGATCGGCCGATGCTCTGGCTGAGCTTCCCCGGCTGGACGGCCGCCAGGCGAACGTCCGCGTATTCACGGAGAAGGGACCGGACCTCCGTCCGATGGGGCTCGGGAAGCAGCGCCGCGCGCAGATAGGTCGTGCCGATCGCGTTGGCCTCGTCGATGACCAGGTCCCTTCGGACGTCGAACCGCGAGGAGGCCAGCCCGAACGTGAACGCGAGGAAGAACGCGAGCAAGCCGAGCGTGGCCGCCACCATCTCGCCGACGGGGGGCCGATCCTCCGACTCGGAATACCGACGCCGATACCGCCCCAGCCGGAATCCCCCCTCGATCGAGAGAACGACGACGGCGACGGTGGCCGAGAAGACGCCCCAGATCGGGAGAAGATCGAACGGTCCACCGGAGTGCATACTGGTCCCGCCCCACTTCAGTGTGTCGACGTGATGTCAAAGACATGATAACCCCATCGATCGAGATCCAGAAATAGCCCCTGGGCTTGCAGGCCGTCGCCGTTCCGGTCGAAGACCGCCTCGCCGAGACGGTCCTGCAACCGCCACGTTCGACCGCCGAGGTCCGCGAAGGGGTGCCGGACGTAGCACTGGCTTTGGTTGTCGGCGTAATTGACCACGACCAGCCTCCGCTCACCGTCCGGGCCTTGCCAGGCGAACGCGATGAAGCAATCGTTGGTCCAGTTCCCTTCCCAGGCGGCTGCGCATTCCAGCAACCGCCACTGCCCGTTCCGGACGACGGGGACGCGCAGAACGGTCAGGAGTTGGTCGTAGAACCGCTTCAGGTCCTGGTCGACCGGTTCATCCGGTTCTCGAACGAGATGAGGAGAAACGCGCGCCTTCCGGCCCTGAAACTGGCCGTGTTGAAAGAAGCGGAGCCCCGGAGAGAGATACGTGACGACGGAGGGCTTGTGAACTTCGGGTGGGAACGTCGCGGCGGCTCGCGGTTCGTCGTGGTTCTCCAGAAACCGCGCCAGCTTGTCCTGGTAATCCAGGCCCGCCCAGAAATGCTCGCGGACCGGCCTGGCGTGGCGGTCGCGCAACCGGTCGTACAGTCGCTTGTCGTAGGTGTAATCGAATCCCTGTTGCTGCAATGTCGATTCGAGGTCCCAGTACACCTCGGCCATGAACCGGAAGTCGGGGGCTTGCTCCCGCACGCGCTGGGTCGCCTTCGGCCAGAACGGCTGAGACGCGACGCCCCAGGTCCGCTCGAAGACGTCGGGCAAGACCAGCATGGCCATGTCGCAGCGCACGCCGTCGCATCGCTCCGCGATCCTCAAGAGTTCGCCGATCATCGCGTCCTGCGTGGCCGGCTCGCCGTAGTTGAGCTGGAGTGTGGCGGGCCAGCTGTCTCGCTACGACTGAGCGTGGGCGTTTTTCGGTTCGACGGCGGCGAACTTGCCTAGCAGCAGAGCGCAGCCCAGCGCGCCGACGATGGAAACAAGGCCGTAAGCGACCACGGCGGTGACGGCTGGCGTCCCCCCGAAATTGGTCGTGGCGATCACCAGACCCACGGCGGCGTTGCGCGTCGCCGTGGTCACGGCTAGGGCCTTCCGGGTCGCGAGGTCGCGTCCCCCGCAGAGCCAGCCGACGCCGAGACTGGCCAGCAGGAGGAGGCCCATCCCCATCCACCCCCTGAGCCGGATCGCCGCCAGGGTTTCGTACTGCGCGGCCACGATCACGACGACCAGGGCGAGGAGCAAGGCGTTCGCGAGCAGGCCGACCGGTTTGTCGATGCGACGGACCAACGCCGGCGCCGCGCGGCGAACGCCCAGACCCACCGTCAGGGGAAGCAATTGAGTGACCAGCAAGATCCGGACGATCGCCGGATAGTCGATGCGCAAGGCGCTCCCTGGCGCCACGCGAGGCAGTAGCACGCTGAGCAGGGCCGGCGAGGCGATCGTCGAGAGCCCCGCCAGGATCAACATCATCCCGACCGCCCGGGGAACGTCCCCCTTGGCGACGGCGGTGATCGGTGGTCCGACCGGGGCCCCGGGGCAGACGGCGAGGATGAGGAACCCCGCCGAGACCATCGGGGCGGGCCGGAAGACGTACAGCAACCCGAGCGTGACCGCCGGCGCCAGCACGTAGTTGGCGAGCAGGCCCGACGCGAGCAATCGCGCCGGCCGGGCCGAGGCCAGTACGTCCTTGAAGTCCACCCGCAACCCCATCGACAACATGATCGTCACGAGGGCCGACACGTTGAGCAGGGCGATCAGAGTCGGAGCGTTCATGGCCGCGCCGCCTTGCGTCCGGGTCGCTGACTCGAAGGAGTGAACGTTATCGACCGACGGGAGAAGGATAGGCAACCATTCGGTCGGCCGTCTCGAAATACGACTTCTTGCCGGCTTCCAGGACCCGCTCGGGCGTGAGGGTCGCGAACACGTGCATGATGCGCGCGATCACCCCCGTCCAGCCCGTCTGGTGGCTGGCGCCGAGCCCGGCCCCGTCGTCGCCGTGGAAGTACTCGTAGAACTGGAGGTAATCGCGCCAGTGCGGGTCCTCCTGGAACTTCCGGGCGCCGCCGTAGACTGGACGCCGGCCGTCCGGGCCTCTCAAGAAGAGTCCGGACAGTCGGCGCGCGATCTCCTCGGCCACCTGATAGAGAGTCATCTGGCGACCGGACCCGGTGGGGCATTCCACGGTGAATTCGTCGCCGTAGTAGAGGTAATAGTGCAGCAGCGCCCGGATGATCAGGGCGTTGACCGGCATCCAGATCGGCCCTCGCCAATTCGAGTTGCCGCCGAACATGCCGGTGTCGGACTCCGCGGGAAGGTAGGCCACCCGGTATTCCTGGCCTTCCGCCTGGATGACGTAGGGGTGGTCGGCGTGGTAGCGCGACAGGGAGCGGAGGCCGTACGGGCTGAGGAACTCGTTCTCGTCGAGCATCTTCGACAGAACGCGCCGCAGCTTGGTCTCGTCCAGGATCGAGCCGAGCCGGCGGCCCGCGACGCCGAGCGTGAGCGGGTTGTGGATCGCGGCGTAGAGTTCGGGACGGGCGTCGAGGAACCGTTGAAACCGCTCCACAAGTTCCGGATACTTCGCCACGAACTCCCCTTCAAACACCGTGGTCGCGCAAAGGGGGAGCAAGCCGACCATGGATCGGACCTTGAGTCGCTGCGCCGTGCCGTCGGGGAGTCGGAGGACGTCGTAGAAGAAGCCGTCCTCCTCATCCCACATCCCCGTGTCCTGGCCCAGATGCGCCATCGACGACGCGATCCACAGGAAATGCTCGACGAACTTGATCGCCATTTCTCCATAGTCCGGATCGGTCATCGCCAGTTCCTCGGCGATTTCGAGCATGTTCTGGCAGTACAGGGCCATCCATGCGGTGCCGTCGGCCTGTTCCAGGCACCCGCCGGTCGGCAAGGGGGCGTTGCGGTCGAAGACCCCGATGTTGTCGAGGCCCAGGAAGCCCCCCTCGAATACGTTCCGCCCCGTACGGTCCTTGCGGTTGACCCACCAGGTGAAGTTCAGCAGCAGTTTCTGGAAGCAGCTCTTGAGCCACTCCTTGTCCCCCTCCCCCTTGGCCGCCGCCTCGAGGCGGTAGGTGAAGATGGTGGACCAGGCGTGCACCGGCGGGTTGACGTCGCCGAAATTCCACTCGTAGGCCGGGATCTGGCCGTTCGGGTGCATGTACCGCTCGCGCAGCATCAGTTTCAGTTGCTGCTTGCCGAAGTCCGAATCGACGAGCGTCAGGGCGAGGACGTGGAAGGCGAGATCCCAGGCGGCGTACCAGGGGTACTCCCACTTGTCCGGCATGGAGATCACGTCGCCGTTGTACATGTGGTGCCACTGGTCGTTGCGAGGCGCCAGCTTGCGCGTCGGCTTGAAGGGGTCGGAGCCCCGCTCCTCCAGCCATTTGTCGACGTCGTAGAAGTAGTACTGCTTGGACCAGAGCATCCCCGCGAGGGCCTGACGCATCACGTTCGCCGCGTCGGCGTCCAGGGAGCGAGGAATGACCTCGACGTAGAACGCGTCGGCCTCGTCGCGACGCTCCTGGACGATCTCGTCGAAGCGACCGCCGAACGGTCCCGCGGGCTCGCCGTTGCCGTGGGCGATGGCCGCGGGGGCTCGGTCGGACAGCCGGAGCCGGATCACCCGGCACTCGCCGGGGCTCACCGTCAGTCGGTAGTGGGCCGCCGCCTTCGTCCCCGTCTTCTCGGGGTTCACCGCCCCTTCCGCGCCGTGGACGATGGAGTCGTTGATGCCGTCCTTGACGAAGGGGCTTCGGTTCGGGACGCCGAAGACGCGCTGGGTGTTCGTCTCGTTCTCCGTGAAAAGGAGTGCGGCTTCCCCTTCGCAGTAGAGGTGGCGTTCGCCGAGCTTGCGGTCGACCGCCTGGACGACGTTCCCGGCGACCTGGCGGAGGTTCGGCTTGTCGGGGGCGCTCTGCCAGGACCACTCGTTCCGGAACCAGAGGGTCGGCAGGACGTCCAGAACGGCCGGGTCGGGGCCTCGGTTGTGCACGCTGATCAACATCAGGAGGTCTTCGGGAGACGCCTTGGCGTACTCCACGAAAACGTCCCAGTAGCGGTCCTGATCGAACACGCCCGTATCGAGCAGCTCGTACTCGAACTGGCTCCGGTCCCGGCGGCGGCTGGTTTCGACGAGGTCGGCGTAGGGGAACCGCTCCTGCGGGTACTTGTAGAGGTACTTCATGTACGAATGGGTCGGGGTGCTGTCGAGGTAGAAGTAGTACTCCTTGACGTCTTCCCCGTGGTTGCTCTCGCTGTTGGTCAGGCCGAACAGGCGTTCCTTGAGAATGGGGTCCTTCCCGTTCCAGAGGGCCAGCGCGAAGCAGAGCCGCTGCTGGTCGTCGGAGACGCCGGCCAGCCCGTCCTCTCCCCAGCGATAGGCGCGCGAGCGCGCCTGCTCGTGGGTGAAATAGCCCCAGGCGTCCCCCCCCTCGCTGTAGTCCTCGCGCACGGTCCCCCACTGCCGCTCGCTGAGGTACGGCCCCCACCGCTTCCAGAGGGCCTTCCCCTCGCGAGCCTCTTCGAGCCGGACGTGTTCCGCTGTCATTTGGCACCTGCCTTCGACTCAGAACGGCCCTTCCCACTCTTCAACGCCGAGATTTGATGGAGGCCACGCGATTCTGGAGATTCGAAAATGTGCCGAAGACGTGGGAATCGCGAGGCGAGAGGCGAAAAAATACGAAATGTGTTGTTTCGGGCGATGTGCGCGCGGATCGAGCCTCCGAGGTCGTTCCATCACTCGGGGGATCGAAGACTCCTCGCGCTTTCCGATCTCGATTTGACCGTCGTCACCCTCTAATTATTCATCATAGTGGTTTGCTGTCATCATGATGAAGTGATTTCCAGACCGCGCGAGCAAAATCATGTCCCGGTGTTGACGGTTAAGCCGGATCGGGGAAAGAATACGAGGCTGAATTGGAAGCGGGGGAATCCGCCGCTGGGGCGGGTCGCCGAGATGGGGAGGCACGAGGAGGGGCGGTCGGGAACGACGGCCCGAGCATGAAGTATGTCTGACACGATCACGTACGTCGACGGCGACATCGAGGGCGTCGAGATCCGCTATTTGAAGACCTTCCGCGACAATCGCGGTTGGTTGATCGAGGTCTTCCGCCACGACGATCTCGCCAAGGATCGCTGGCCGGTGATGACGTACATCTCCTCGACCCTGCCGGGCGTGGCGCGCGGGCCGCACGAGCACGTCGACCAGACCGACGGTTTCGCGTTCATCGGGCCGTCCGACTTCAAGCTCTATCTGTGGGACACGCGTCCCGACAGCAAGACCTACGGCAACAAGATCGTCCAGGTGCTGGGCGAATCGAAGCCGGCGGCCGTCTGGATTCCGCCCGGGGTCGTTCACGCCTATCGCAACGTCGGCGACGTCCCGGGACTCGTGCTCAACGCCCCCAACCAGCTCTACGCCGGATGGGGCAAGAAAGACCCGGTCGACGAGATCCGCCACGAAGAAGCCGATCCGCCGAAGTTCATCCTGGACTGACGGGACGACTGTGGGGGATTGATCGCAAACGAAGCGAGCCGAGGCGCACTCGCCTCGGCTCGTTCTGTTCCGGATGAATGCCCGCTTGATCAGGGCTTGGCGACGCCGATGACGCCGACGGCGAGCCGGCCGCCAGCGTCGCCCGAGGGCTGGGTCTTGAGGTCGTCGGCCTTCGCATGGACGACCACGCCGCGGCCGATGATCGAGGTCGGCCCGTGGAACAGGAAGCCGGCGTCCTTGAGGTCCAGCTCGGCGTTGCCCTTGGCGTCGGCCGTGATGTTGCCGAGGTCGCCGACGTGCCGCTCCTTGACGTCGAGGCCGGCGTGCTTGTGGCTGGTCGGGTTGTAGTGGCCGCCCGAGGCCATGCCGTCTTCCGACCAGACGCCGTATTCGTGGATGTGGAAGCCGTGCTCGCCGGGCGTCAGGCCGTGGAGCACGGCGTGGACCGTGTTCTTGCCTCCTTCATGGCTGAACGTGACCCGCCCGCTGACCTTGCTGTCCTTGGTCGGGATCAGGATCGCCACGGCCTTCTCGATCTTCGCTTCCTTGGTCTCGGCGTGCTGGGCCGTCGCATTGCGGAATCCGAGCAGGCCGGTGACGACCGCCCCGCAAACGGCCAGTACGGTCGCGGCTTTGGAAATCGACATGTCGCTCTCTCCTTGGTTTGGTAGTTCGTTCGCCGAGCTTTCGACTTAAACACTTCCGCATGCAGGTTAGCCTCAACCCGCTCGCGTCTCAAGGGGCCGGCAACCTCCAATGCCCCGCAAACCCCGAGCCTTTTCACCCCGATTTTCGAGCGGTGGGCGCTTGAATTGCTGGGGCGCGGGGGCGATCATGGCGGGGGTGGGCCTCGTGCCGTTCGCCCCGGAAGCCGCCTCATGTCCACGCCTGAACCCCCTTCGCTCGCGCCGGTCGATTCGTTGATCCTGGCTCGCCTCCTCGTCGCCGGAGACAAAGGGGCGAAGTCGGCCGATCTCCGCAAGGACCTGGCCCCGTTGCTCGGCCGCCGCTGGTCGGGGAGCGCGCTGACCTCCGTCGTCGACCGCGCCGTCGTCAAGCTCGGCGCAAGCGGCCTGATCGTCCAATCGCCCGGGAAGACCAAGCGGGCGGCCCCGACGATCGCCCTGACTGACTCCGGCCGCCCCGCGGCCTTGGCGTTTCTGAACGTCTCCGAGCTTCCCGCCAAGCCCAAGCCGACCTGGGCGGCGGTCAAGAAGTCGCTGGTCGCCGCCCGCGCCCTCAACCTCCCCGCGCCGGCGTCGAGCTTCGCCAAGGACGACGGCCTCCGCGCCGTCCTGCTCAACCGCCAGTCGGCCCTCGGGCTGGGCGCCTACCCCACCTTGAAGCAAGCCAAGGAAGCCTGGACGCGCAAGCAACTGGGAATGGGCGACAAGGAGAAGGTGACGCTCGAAACCGTCCAGGCCGCCCTCTTCCGCCGCGCCCTGGGGGACGATCCGAGGCCGCCCGCCCCCAAGCTCGCCCTCGACCGACTCTTGAGCAAGAACGCCGGGGCGGACGGAGCCGGCCTGACCGTGAAGGAACTCCGCGACGAGGTCGTCCGCCGCTGGGTCGACGACAGCCTCGGCGGCGCGGCGCCGCAACCCACGCCGGCTCCCTCCGCGGCGCTTGATCTCGACGACTTCGCCCGCCGGGTGCAAGCGGCGGCCCGGGGCTGCAAGACGGGCCGCTACGGCGAAGGCAAGGTGTTCATCGTCCACGTCTGGCGCGCCCTCCAGGCCGACCCGGCGTTCCACGGCGGCGACTTCCCGGCCTTTAAGGCGCGGCTGGCCGAGGCCAACAACGCCCGGCTCCTGAACCTCGCCCGCGCCGATCTCGTCCAGGCGATGGACCCCGAAGACGTCCTGCTCTCGGAGGTCGTCTATATGACCGCCAGCTTCCACTTCATCCGGATCGAGCCGTCATGACGCCCGACGCCGAAGCCGCGGACGACCCCCGGGCGCGGGTCTTCCGGTCGCCGCTTTTGGCGGACCTGTTCCACGCGTTCGCCTACAGCAACGACGTCTGGAAGGCCGACCCGTTCGACGTCGAGTCGATCCACGCGAACGTCCGGCGCTGGTTCGACCGCACGCTCGACCGGGTGCTCGAACCCTCGGGCCTGGCGACCGGCCGGATGCTCCTGCTGCTGGGCGAGTCGGGCAGCGGCAAGACGCACCTGATGCGCGCGTTCCGCGGCCGGGTCCACGGCGCGGGGCGCGGATATTGTGCTTATATGCAGATGACGGCGTTCACCGGCGCGTACGGCCGCTACGTGCTCAACAACGTCGTCGAGTCGCTCGACCGGCCGTACTTCGAACCGCGGTCGACGGCTTCGGCGCTGGCCCGGATCGCGTCGAAGCTCGCCGATTCGCTCGACGACGCCGGCCGCGACGCGCTCGAGCGGCTGGGCGAAGGGGAACTCGACCAGTCGGCCCTCGACGCCGCCGTGAGCGCCGCGGCCGACGTCTTGATCCGCGACCCGAAGTTCGGCGAGGTCGACGTCTACCTGCTGCAAGCCCTGCTCTACCTCCAGAGTGGCGACCCGGCCGTCAAGGCCCGCGTGCTCAAGTACCTCCGTTGCGAGGACCTCAACGACCACGACCGCCGCTTGCTGGGCGGGATCGTCCCGTGTACCTACGCCGACGCCCCGCACTGGATGATCGAGCGGATCGGCAAGCTGATCTGGGCGCTCGAACGGGTTCCGCTGGTGATCTGCGTCGATCAGCTTGAAGACGTCTTCGATCTCGACGAGGCGGCGCTGAAGTTCCGCAAGGCGATGGCCGTGCTCTGCGACATCGTCAGCCGGCTCCCCTCGGCCGTCGTCGTGATCTCGTGCCTGGAGAATTTCTACGACGAGTTGAAGTCGCTGCTGACTCGCTCGATCAAGGACCGCGTCGAGAACGACCCGCGCCCCGTGAGCCTGCAAACCCCGTGCGACCTGGCCGAAGTCCGAGCCCTGATCGGCCGTCGGCTGCACCATCTATTCGAAGTCGGCGGGGCCTCGTACCGGGCCGACGAGCCGACGTTCCCGATCCCCGAGGCACTCGTGTCGCGGCTGGCCGGCCTTCGCGCCCGCGACGTCCTGCTCGAATGCCAGGCGTACCGCGAGCGCTGCGTCGAGGAAGGGAAGATGGCCCCCTACCCTCTTGAAGGGCCGGGCTCGGATTCGGGCTCGGGCGGTCGCCGGGACGAGGTCGACGCCGAGCGGTCGGCCAACGCGATCGAGGGCGAATGGAACGCCTTCCGGTCGGACCACGCGGCCGGGCCTACGGTCGAAGAGGCCGAACTGGCGGCCGTGCTCGCCGAGGCGATCGCCGACGCCGCGCGCGAGCTGTCGCCGCCCCGCGCGATCGCCTGCCAGGCCGAAGGCCGGTTCGTAACGATCGACGACGCCGGAGTCAAGCGACTCGCGGGCGTCTGCAACAAGTCGGCCCAGGGAGGCGCGCTCGCCCGCCAGATCAACGAGCTGACGGCCCGAGCCGGCGACCGAGGGGCCGTCGCCGTTGCCTTGCGGTCGACGGCCTTCCCCGCCAACCCCAGGACCGGCGTCTTCCGCATCCTTGAAACCTTCGTCCACAATGGCGGCCGGCGACTGACGGTCGAAGACTCCGACTGGCGGACGATGGCCGCGTTCGCGAGCTTTCGCGCGCGCCGGGAGGCCGATCCCGCGTTCGATTCGTGGCGGAAGCGGACCAGGCCCTTGACCAGCCTCGAATCGCTGCGAACCATTCTGGATCTCGATCGGCCCGCGCCCGAGGGCCAGGACGATCCCCCGGCGAACCCCGGTTGATCCCTCGCCTGGAGAGTCGAAGAAATTCATCCTTTCACCACGGAGGACGCGGAGCAGAGAGGGAGAGGACTTGAGAACAGATTCTCCATGGAATTGAGTTGTTCCCCCCCCGAATTCTCCGAGTCCTCCGTGGTGAGATTGCTCGAACCAGATTTCACCACGGAGGACGCGGAGCAGAGAGGGAGAGGAGTTGAGAACAGATTCTCCATGGAATTGAGTTGTTCCCCCCCCCCGAATTCTCCGAGTCCTCCGTGGTGAGATTGCTCGATCCAACAATTGCTGCCAGGAGCGAATTCATGCCCTTCGAATCGCGGATCACACGGCGAAACCTTCTGGGCGGGCTGGCGGCCGGCGCGCTCTGGCCGGGGGCCGCCCGTTCTGAGGGCCAGGGCCAGACGGCCGCCGCGCCGGGCCGGCCCTGGGAGCTGTTCACGTTCTCGGCCGACGTCACGCCGCTCGTCGGGCACCCTTGCATGGGAGGCGGGATTGCGCCGGTGAAGTTGATCCTCGATCCGCTGGAGGCGATCGGCTTCGTGCTTCGCGGCGGCTCGCTGGCCAAGCCCGTGGCCGTGGTCGTCGTCGACTGGTGCGAGATCCGCAACGACGCCTACGACGCCTGGCGCGAGGCGATCGCCAAGGCGGTCGGCACCGACCCGCTGAACGTCATCGTGACGGCCGTCCACCAGCACGATACGCCGATCGCCGACCTCACCGCCGAACGACTGCTCGAAGAGAACAATTGCACCGGACGGATCTGCAATCTCGCGTTCCACGACCTGGTGGTCAAGCGCGTGGCCCGCGCGGCGGCGACGGCGGTAAAGAAGACCCCGAAGCGCGTGACGCACATCGGCATGGGCCGGGCGAAGGCCGACCGGGTTGCATCGAATCGTCGTTACGTTCTGGCGGATGGATCGATCTCGTACAACCGCACGAGCGCCTCGAAAGATCCGCAGGCGCACAAGGCCGACGAGGGGACGATCGACCCCTGGGTGAAGGTCCTCAGCTTCTGGAACGGCGACGAGCCGTTGCTCGCGCTGAGCAGCTACGCGATTCACCCGATGGCGCATTACGGCCAGGGCGAGGTCTCGGCCGACTTCGTGGGCATGGCTCGTCGCGCCCGGCAAAAGAGCCTGCCCGGCGTCGTCCAGATCTACGCCTCGGGGTGCAGCGGCAACGTGACCGCCGGCAAGTACAACGACGGCGCCCCCGCCAACCGCGCCGAGCTTGCCGGCCGGCTCGAAGCGGCGATGGCCGAGGCCTGGCGAACCACCCGCCGCGAGCCCCTCGAACACGCCTCGCTGCGGCTCCAGCCCCTGCGGTTCAAGGCCCGCGAGGACGACGGATTCACCGAGGCCGACCTCAAAAAGCGGCTCGCCGATCACGAGCATCCGTTCGGCCAGTGCCTCGCCGCCATGGGCCTGAGCTGGCGGAAGCGACTCGCGAGCGATCAGCCGATCGCGTTGCCGACGCTCGACCTGGGCCACGCGTTGCTCTCGGTCGCCCCCGGCGAGACCTACGTCGAATACCAGCTCCTCGCCGAGAAGCTTCGCCCCGACCGCTTCGTCATGACCCTCGGCTACGGCGACGCCGCCACCGGCTACATCCCCACCGCCTCTCAGCTCGCCGAGCACGACGGCAACCTCCGCGACTGGTGCTGGGTCGACCCCACCGCCGAGGCCGTCCTCACCGAGGGACTCAAGGCGGCGCTCAAGGCCGGAGGGTGATCGATCGACTCTCGCCTGGGCGACTCCGATCAGCCTGTTCGATCAAGGAGCATTCCGCCGTGTCTCGCGAAGCCCGTGAGTTCAAATTCCTCGCCACGCCGGAGAAGGGCGAAGTCTCCGCGTTGCTGGTCCGGCCCGAAAGTGCGAGTCACTTGCTCGTCCTCGGCCACGGGGCGAGCACGAACATGTGGCACGCCACGATGCAGTCGATCGCCGATCGGCTGGCCGAGGCGGGCGTCGCGAGCTTGCGGTACAACTTCCCCTATTCGGAAAATGGCAAGGGTCGCGACTCACAGGCGGTGTGCACGGCGACCGTGCGCGCGGCGGTCGCGGCGGCCCGCGAGGCTGCGCCCGACTTACCACTGCTGGCGGGCGGCCATTCGTTCGGCGGGCGCATGACCTCGACGGCTGCGTCGGAATCCCCGCTCGAGGGCGTGCGCGGTCTGGTCTTCTTCTCGTTCCCCTTGCATCAACCCGGCAAGCCGGAGACGAAGCGGGCCGACCATCTCGCGTCGGTCGCCGTCCCCATGCTGTTCCTCAGCGGCACGCGCGACGAGCTGGCCGATCTGGACCTCTTGAAACCCGTCTGCAAGAAGCTCGGAAAACTGGCGACGCTGCACGCGGTGGATACCGCCGACCACGGCTACAAGGTGCTGAAGCGCTCCCGCGCGAGCGACGAGGACGTGTTCGTCGAGATGGCTCGCGTCGTGCGGGAGTGGGCGTCGAAATTGAATTGACTTCGGGGCGTCAGGCGGGGGCCTTTGCTCTCCAGACCGATCGCCGATGGGGCTTCCTCGATTACTTCGCGAACTCGGCGTGGGGGTGGACGGTGTAGAAGTGGAGGCCCCGGCGCTCGTCGAAGAACCGGTAGAACGGGACGGCGCCGTCCTTGGGTTCGGCGAGGACGTTGAAGGCGACGCCTTCGGCCCGGAAGAGTCGGGGGCGGATCATTTCGTGCTGGGGGTCGGGGGTGTAGAAGTTGTCAATGCGGCCGCGAAAGGCGTAGAGCGGTTTCGCGGCGGGGTCGGAGGCGTCGGGCACGTAGCCGGCGATCCCGTCGCTGATGTAGCGGCCGGGGCTTTCCAGACTCGGCGACAGCGTGTAGCGATGGGCGCCGGTCCGCATGTCGACCCACCGGTGCAAGGCCGAGGCGCCCGGCCGGGGCTCGGGGAAGACGTAGCCGACGAAGCCCTCGCGCTTCAGCCGCGTCAGGTCGAAGCGGAGGACGACGGAGTCGACGGCGTAGTCGATGCCGCAAAACACGCCGTAGTCCTTGAACGCGGCGGCTCGCTTCATGATCTCGGCGTTGAGCTGCTGGTTGACCGCCGCCGCCTTGCCGTCGACGACCTGCGTGGCGATCTCGTCGAACCGCTTGCCCAGCAGCTTCGCGAGCAGGCCGGCGACCCCTTCCAGCTCGGTCCGCTTGACCTCGTCGACGTCGACCTTGAACCTCGGCGAGCCGTCCATGCCGGCCTCGACGTTCACGCTCGCCTTGATCTCGAACCGGAACTTCCGCCAGCCGTCGGTGTGATCCTTCGACCGACTGACACGCTCGGAGATCGGTCCCGACGCCGGGGGCTGGAACTCCCCCTCAGCCGTGAACGCCGCCAGCAGGCTGCGGCGCTTGGGGTCGAACCCCGCCAGCCGGTATGAATGCACCGACCCGCGATACTGCCCCGCCTTCTCGAACGGGCTTGGCGGCAGCTTCTCGACCACGCCGGCGAGGAAGTCCTTTTCGAGCCGGATCTCGGTCGCGGCCTTCGCCTTGCAGGGAACCGCCGCGATCGCGAAGACCACCACGAGTCGACAGAATCGATGCGCCATGTCCGCTGAGTCCGCCGTTGGAGGGGAAGGGACGAACCGCCGTCGCCGCTGCGGCGTTGTATCACCCTCCGGCCGCTTCGACCAGACGAACCCCGAGTCCACCCATGCTGCGACCGCCGAGGTTCTCGCCGGCTGATGCCTTTGATCAACATCGTCGCCATTATGAAAACTTCCGTGTGAAATCTTAAAGAACATTAGGATCTGATTCTTGTAGGAATCGCGACGGGTCGCTATGTTGCGAGGAACCGTGAGGCGAGGCATTCGTGACGGCTCGCGGTTGAATTAACAATCAACACTTCTCGGTTCGGCGGGAAACAACACCCATGAAGCGATTTCTGATCTGCGCCGTGGCGGCCGCCTGCTGCTGCGTCGCATCGGCGGACACGCGCGCGGGCTTCACGATCGGCGACATCTACGCGACGTACAACGAGCTGCACGACGAGAACGCCGTCGCCCGTTATGATTCGACCGGCGCGTACCTCGGTTCGATCGCGATGCCCGCGACGTCGATCTACGGCAGCACGCGCGGCCTCGGCTTCGGACCCGACGGCCTCCTCTACGTGGTCCAGGACCAGTTGCACCAGGACGCCAACTTCAACCTCGTGAACCAGGTGGGCGTCCTGGCCTTCGACAGCACCGGAGCCCTCAAGGAAAGCTACACGTACGACGGCCCGGGTTCGAATATGAACAATATCTCCTACGGCAAGATCTCCTTCGATTCCTCCGGACACTTTTTCGTCGGCGCCGGCGGCGGCCTGCTGGAATTTACCGAGGGGAGCCCTGGGTCGGGAAACCTCGTCTTCCCCACGTCGAATTACGGGGTTTTCGACGTCAAGACCCTGGCCAACGGGCATATGCTGGTGGCCTCGGCGTACGACATCTACGAGCTCGACGGCTCGGGCCACGTGGTGCGCGATCTCACTCAGGCCGAAAACGGGGCGAACCCCTACCGGTTCGTCGACCTGCGAGGCCTCGAATACGACGCGAGCACCGGCGTCCTCTACGCGTCGATGCTGAGCGATTCCAGCCATTACTTTCAGGTCATGAAGATCGACTACGCCACCGGGGCGCTGCTGGGGGCCAAGACCTTCACCTACGCCGACGACTTGTTCCTGGGCGCCGACGGCCGCCTGCTGGTCGGCAGCCGGACCCAGACGCCGATCTTCCTCGACAAGGACCTGAACTCGCTCGGCTCGTTCTCATCGGACGCCGGCCCGCGGATGTTCGTGACGCAGTTCGGCCCCGCCGCCTCCGCCGTGCCCGAACCCGCCTCGTTCGCCATGCTGGGCGTCGGCGTTGCGACGATCCTGGCCGCCGCGCGTTCCCGCCGCACGCGGTAATGGTTCGAGGGGGCCTCGCCGGCCCCCCATTCACAGCGCCAGTTCGGCCCGGACCACGGGTTCGTCGAGCTGGCGGGTGAGGCGGAAGCCGAGCTTCTCGCAGACGCGGAGCATCTCGACGTTCTCGGGCAGGACGTCGCCGACGATCCGGGCGAGATGCTCGTCGCGGCCGACCTGGATCACGCGGTGAAGCAGCTCGGTGCCGAGGCCGCGGCCCTGGAACTGGTCGCTGACCAGAAGGGCGAACTCGGCCTCGCTCCCCCCTCGGACCTTGCTCAGCCGGCCCACGCCGAGGATCTTCCGCTCGCCCGTCTCCGGGTCTCTGTAGTCGGCGACGAGCGCCGTCTCGCGGTCGTAATCGTTGAAGCAGATCCGCGTCAGCCGCTCGTGGGCGACGCGCGCGCTGTACTTCATCGCATGGAAATAGCGGAACGAGACCGACCGCTCCGAGAGCGTGGCGTGGAACGCGACCATGAGCGGCTCGTCCTCAGGACGGATCGGGCGGATCATGACGTGCTCGCCTCGCGTCGACGTCCAGGGCGACGCGTATTGCGACGGATAGGGGCGGATGGCCGTCCGGGGGAGGTCGTCGGCCAGGACCTCGGGGCCGTGGACGATCACCCGGGCGTCGAGCACGATCATCCGATCGGGCGAGGCGAACAGCGGGTTGACGTCGATCTCCTTGATCCAGCGCTGTTCGACGACGAGGTTGCTGAACCGTACGAGCAGCCGTTCGAGCGCGGCGAGGTCGACGGGTCGCTGGCCGCGAATCCCCTTGAGGGCGGTGTAGATCCGGGTCTGCTCCATCATCCGCCGCGCCAGCGTGGTGTTGAGCGGCGGCAGGGCGAGCGCGCGGTCGGCGACGACCTCGACGTGCCGACCGCCGGCGCCGAAGAGGATCACCGGGCCGAACTCGGGGTCGAGGCTGCTTCCCAGGAGGATCTCGCAGCCCTCGGGCTGGATCATCGGCTGGACGCCGACCCCCTGGAAGGCCTCGGGCCCGACGTGCTCGGCGACCGACTTTTCGATCGCCCGGAACGCGCCCCGGACGGCGTCGGCGTCGAACAGGTTGAGCCGGACGCCGCCGACGTCGCTCTTGTGGGTGACGGTCGTCGAATTGAGCTTCACCGCGACGGGGAAGCCGATCGACTCGGCCAGGGCCGCCGCCTCGTCGGCGGTCTGGACCACCGTGGTCGGCACGGTCGGAATCTCGTAGAACGCCAGCAGCCGCTTCGACTCGGCCTCGGTGAGGATCGTCCGCCCCTCGCGGCGGGCCTCGGCGACGACCGCCTCGGCCTGCTCGCGGGCGGCCGCGAAGCCCCCCGTCGCGTCGTCGACCGGCGTCCGGGGCGTCTCGTAAAGGCCCTGAAGGTTGTACGACGACTTCCACATTAGCGTGAACACATGAGCGGCCGTGCCGGGGTTGAGATAGGTCGGAACGCCCGCCTCGGTGAGGATCTTCGTCCCCTCCTCGATCGACTCGCCACCCATCCAGACGGCCAGCAGCGGCTTGCCGAGGATCTTGGCGTGCCGCCTCACCTCATGGGCCGTGGCCGTCGGGTCGGTCGTCGCCTGCGGCGTCAGGATCGCCAGCAGGCCGTCGACGCCGGGGTCTTCGGCGAGGACTTCAATCGTCCGGCCGAACCGCTGGGCGTCGGCGTCGCCCAGGACGTCGACCGGGTTGGCGCGGCTCCAGGCTTCGGGCAGCAGGGCGTTCAGGGCGGCCGTCGATTCGGGCGACAACTCGGCGAGTTCGCCGCGGTGTTCGAGCAGGGCGTCGGCCGCGAGCACGCCCGGGCCGCCGGCGTTGGTGACGATCGCCAGCCGGGGCCCGCGCGGGCGGGGCTGCTTCGAGAGCACGTCGGCCATGTCGAAGACCTCGGCGATCGAGTCGACCCGGAGCACCCCCACGCGCCGGAACGCCGCGTCCAGAACCTCGTCGCTGCCGGTCAGGGTCCCCGTGTGCGACGCCGCCGCGCGGGCCGACGCCTCGGCCCGGCCCGCCTTCAGGACGATGATCGGCTTGGTCAACGCCACCTCGCGGGAGGCCGACAGGAACGCCCGCGCGTCGCCGATCGACTCCATGTAGATCACGATCGACTTGGTGTGCGGATCGTCGCCGAGGTAGTCGATCAGGTCGCCCCAGCCGACGTCGAGCATCGAGCCGACGGAGATGAAGGCGCTGAAGCCGACGTTCTCCTTGCGGCTCCAGTCGAGGACCGCCATGTCGAGCGCGCCGCTCTGGCTGATGTAGCCGACGTTGCCGGGCCGGGCCGCTCGCGGGGCGAACGTCGCGTTCAAGCCGCTGTGCGGCCGCATCACGCCCATGCAGTTGGGGCCGACGATCCGCATCCGCCCCCGGGCCGCCTGTTCGACCACCTGCTGTTCCAGCTTCGCCCCTTCCGGCCCGGTCTCGCGAAACCCGGCCGAGAGGATGATCGCCCCTTTCACCCCGGCGTCGACGCATTCGCGGATCACGCCCGGGACCGTCGCCGCCGGGACCGCGATCACCGCAAGGTCGACCGCGTCGGGCACGGCGGCGACGTCCTTGTACGCCTTGATCCCCAGCACGTTGCGACGGTTGGGGTTCACCGGATGGACCGTGCCGCCGAACGGGCTGCTGATCAGATTCCAGAGCACCGACCGGCCGACGCTCCCCGCCTTCTCGGTCGCCCCGATCACCGCCACCGTCCTCGGCGCGAAGATCGCATCCAGCGGCCGTTCGCCCGACGCGCCTCCCTCGTTTTCCCAGTCGGTCGCGGTTGAACGATTCATGATGAATAAATTGTGTGGATTAGTTGTAAGTGTCGATGTTGTTGACGCAGTCGACGCGGTCGACGCCCTCGCAATACAAGCCCGAAGCGCCAGCGAGTGCATGATTTTGCATTTGCTGATTCAGCACGCGGACTGGGAATGCACTCGCTGGCGCTTCGGGCTTGTATTGCGCTCCAGGGAGCGTCCGAGACGTATTCCGAGCCCTCGCAATACCTCGCCGTTGCGTTGAGTGTCCCCCTTCGGCCGCGTCGTGTCGAGGGGCTTCAGTCGGGGCGCTCGATTCCCATCGCCTTGAGTCGCGACGTCAGCGTCGTCGGTTTGACGCCGAGCAGCGCGGCGGCCCCGCCGGCGCCCGAGATCTTACCGCCGGCCCGGCGCAGGGCTTCGCGAAGGTTCGCGCGCTCCAGCTCCTGAAACTCGGCCTGGGTGAGCAAGTCGCGCCGGGCGGAAGCCTCGGGCCGCGACGGGACGCGGGCCGGAGGCGCGGGAAGATCGATTTGCAGCGTCCCCGAACGCGACGTGATGACCGCCCGCTCGATCACGTTCTGAAGCTCCCGGACGTTCCCCGGCCACGGATAGGTCGTCAGTTTCACGACGTCGCGCTCGCCCAATCGACGCTCGGGGACGCCCAGCCGCCGGCCGCTCTGTCGCAGGAAGTGCGCGGCTAGAAGCGGCACGTCTTCCGGGCGGTCGCGGAGCGGAGGGACGACGATCGGGAACACGCCCAGCCGATAATAGAGGTCCGGCCGGAACCTCCCCGCGTCTACTTCCGCCTTCAGGTCGCGATTGGTCGCGGCGACGACCCGGACGTCGGCCGCGCGCGAGCGGTCCTCGCCGACCCGCTCGAACGTCCGTTCCTGGATCACCCGCAGCAGCTTGCCTTGCTGGTCCATCGGGATCTCGGCGACCTCGTCGAGGAACAGCGTGCCGCCGCCGGCCAGCTCGAACCGGCCGACCCGGTCGCGCACCGCCCCGGTGAAGGCGCCCTTGGCGTGGCCGAAGAACTCGCTCTCGAACAGGTCGCGCGGCACCGAGGCGCAGTTTACCTTGATCATCGGCCCGTCGCGGCGCCGGCTCCGGTCGTGGACGGCCCGGGCGATCAGCTCCTTGCCCACGCCCGACTCGCCCAGGATCAGCACGTTGGCCTCGGTCGGGCCGACCAGATCCACCTGTTCGAGAACGGCCCCCAGCGCGGGGCTGGCGCCGACGACGTCGCCGAACGCGTAGGCCGCCTTGACCTCGTCGCGCAGATAGACGTTCTCCAGCTCGAACCGGGCGCGCAGCCGCTCGATCTCCTCGAAGGCGCGAGCGTTGGCGATGGCCGCCGCGGCGTGGTCGGCGATCATCCGCAGCCAGACGAGCATCTCGCCGTCCAGCCGGGTCCGCAAGAACACCCCGAGGACCCCCAGCACCCGCCCCCGGTGCAACAGCGGCTGACCGGCGAACCCCCGTATCCGCTCGCGACGCGCCCAGTCGGGATCGGCCAGCCAGGTCGCGTCGGCCTGGAGGTCGGGCACCTCGATCGCCTCGGCCCGCGACGCGATCAACCCGACCTTGTGCACGCCCAACGGGAACCGCCGGAACCGACCGCCGAGCCCCGACCAATCCTTCCCCTGCTGGTGCGACCGCCCCGCGCTCGCGACCAGGTGCAGGCAGGCCGCGTGGTCGGGACAGACGTCGGCCATCGGGCAGACGCGGCAGATGTCGCCCGGCTCCAGCAGCCAGATCCGGGCCAACGCCGCGTCGGCGACCGCCGCCAGCCGATCGACGATCAGACCCAGCAAGGCGTCCACCGAACGCTCCTGCGCCATGTCGAGCAAGAGCCGTCGAAGCGGTTGCATGGCGTTTCCCCTCTCGTCACGCTGAGCGGCTGAAAATGGGGCTCACGGTCGGCCGGAGGGGCCGAATACAAGCCCGAAGCGCCAGCGAGTGCATTCCCAGCCAGCGTGCTGAATCAGCAAACGCAAATTCATGCACTCGCTGGCGCTTCGGGCTTGTATTTCGAGGGCTCGGAATCCGTGGCGGGCGTATGGTTCGTCACGTATCTCCATGCCCATTCTACGAGATTTCGTCGCTGATTCACGGGGTTTCGTGATGGTCGCGAACTTTCGTGAGCGTCGGTCGTAGTAGGGTTGAACGTAAACCGTGTGGCGGCATGATATTGCCGCTTTGGCTCGGCGTGGCCCGGGACGTGCGTTTGTAGGTTCATCGCAACGAACGACGGCCTTTTTCGATTCGAGAGGTGGAACACGCGATGAGCATGGCGCGGAGTCACTGCTTCCGGCCCGGGGCGATCTTCCGGCAGCAATGCTCGGAGTGCGGCGAGGGCCGCGTCTTCGAGGGCGGGTTCCGGATGAACGAGCGCTGCCCGGTCTGCGGCGTGAAGTTCGAGCGCGGTCCCGGCTACTTCACCGGGGCGATGTACTTCAGCTACGCTCTGGGCATCCCACTGATCGCGGCCGGGGTGCTGCTCGGGAAGCTTCTGGTCGTCCGCTCGTGGCCGCTCCACTGGATCCTGGCGGCTGTGTGGATCGTCACCCTGCCGCTCGTCCCGGCCGTGTTCCGCTACTCGCGAGTCCTGTTCATCCACTTCGACCGCTATTTCGACCCCGAGGGCGCGGGGGATTGAGCGGGACGCGCGGGCGTGATTGCTTGTCTTGTTCCAGGTTTCATCAAGGCGACATAAGCCTTTCGCGTCTCAGGAAGGATGGAGATCGTGGGATTCGTCATCCAGGTTTTCTTGTTGGGCTGCTTCTTCTTGATGACCTTCCTCGTCGTCTGGTGGCTTCGCGGCCGGGGGTTCAGCGAGCTGCGGCCGGCCCGTCCGGGGACGCCGACGGCCGGCGTCGGGCGATCCTCTCTCGATATTTCGACCGATCTGAGCGAGGATGGAAGGCACAGAATCCAGTAACTCGACCGGCGTCCCATTGGATTGCAGGAGCAAGAGATGACCATCGTCAGCGCCGCCGTCGGGCAGGCGGCCCCGGTGTTGAGCGGTTCCCACCTCGACCCGGGAGGACCGACGACGACCCCCGCCCCGGTCCGGGCTCTTTTCCCGGCCCTCCGTCAGAACGTCAACGGCAAGCCGCTGGTCTATCTGGACAACGCCGCGAGCACGCAGAAGCCGCGCGCGGTGATCGACGCCCTGGTCCGCTACTACGAGGCCGACAACGCCAACGTCCACCGCGGCGCGCACGCCCTCAGCGACCGGGCCACGGCGGCTTATGAGAAGGCGCGCGAGACGGCCCGGCGGTTCCTCAACGCCCGGCGGACCGAGGAGATCGTCTTCGTCCGAGGCGCGACCGAGGCGATCAACCTCGTGGCCCAGACGTTCGGCCGTCAGCACGTCGGCCCCGGCGATGAAGTGCTCGTCACCGAGATGGAGCATCACGCCAACCTCGTCCCCTGGCAGCAGCTTTGTCGCGAGCAGGGCGCCCGGCTCGTCGTCGCGCCGATCACCGATAAGGGCGAACTGAAGCTCGACGTCCTGGAAAGCCTGATCACCCCGCGCACGAAGTTCGTCGCCGTGTCTCACGTCTCGAACGCGCTGGGGACGGTGAACCCGATCAAGCGGGTGATCGAGGCGGCCCACCGGCGAGGCGTCCCGGTGCTGATCGATGGCGCGCAGGCCGCGCCGCACGTGCCGATCGACGTCCAGGAGCTGGGCTGCGACTTCTACGTCTTCTCCGGCCACAAGGTGTACGGGCCGATGGGCATCGGCGTGCTTTACGGCCGGCTCGACGTGCTGGAGTCGATGCCTCCCTGGCAGCACGGCGGCGACATGGTCGACACCGTCGGCTTCGACGCGACGACGTTCAGCGGCCCCCCCTACCGGTTCGAGGCGGGGACCCCGAACGTCTCCGGCGCGGTCGGGCTGGCGGCGGCTTTGGAGTTCCTCGAAGGCGTCGGCCGTCGCGCCGCCGCCGACCACGAGGCGACGCTGCTGGATCTGGCCGTCCGCCGGCTCTCGGAGATCCCCGGCGTGCGGCTCGTGGGCGAGCCGGGGCACCGGGCCGGGGTGGTCTCGTTCGCCGTCGACGACCCGCCGATGTCGCCCCTCGACGTGTCGGCTCGGCTCGATGCGGAAGGGATCGCCGTCCGCGCCGGGAACCACTGCTGCCAGCCGCTGATGGGCCGGCTCGGCGTCTCGGGGACCGTCCGCGCCTCGTTCGCGATCTACAACGACGCCGCCGACGTCGAGCGGCTCGCCGCCGCCGTCCGGTCGATCGTGGGTGAGGCCGAAGCCGGGCGTCGAAGCACGGATCACAACGACGAGACCGCCGCCGATTACCCGGGGCCGTCGGCACCCACCATTGAGACCGCCGCCGCGTCGCTGCTCGACGAGTTCAACGGCCTGGGCGACTGGGCCGAGCGGTACGAGTTCCTGATCGAGCTGGGCCGCAAGGCGCCGGCGCTCCCCGACGTGTTGCGGACCGAGGCCAACCGGGTGCGCGGCTGCCAGAGCATCGTGCACCTCGCCGCCCGCGTCAGGCCGGACACGCGCGACACGGTCGAGTTCCTGGCCGACAGCGACAGCGAATTGGTCGCCGGCCTGCTCGCCCTGCTGCAAGAGCTGTTCTCCGGCCATCGCGCGGCCGACGTCCTCGCGTTCGACCTCGCGGGCTTCCTCGACAAGGCCGGCCTCGCCTCGAACCTGACGACCGGCCGGCGGAACGGCCTGGCCGAGATGATCAAGCGGCTCCGCGCGTTCGCGACCGACGTTTCGTCCGCTTGAGGCTGATCATTATATGTCGAAAGTCAATGCAAACGACTCCAACACGTTCGCCGGCCTCCGCGTGGCCGCCTTCGAGGCGCGGATGGCGGGGCCGTTGGCGGGCCTGATCCGCAAGCAGGGAGGCCAGCCGGTCGAGGCGCCGGCGCTCCGTGAAGTCCCGCTGGGGGGCAACCCGGTGATCGATGATTTCACCGACCGCCTGCTCGCCGGCGGCTTCGACGTGGTCGTGTTCGAGACCGGCGTCGGCGTCCGCTATCTCGCCGGGGCGATCGAGTCGCGGATCAGCCGCGACGCCTGGCTGGCCGCCCTGGCCGGCGTGCAGGTGGTCGCCCGAGGGCCCAAGCCGGCCTCGGCGTTGCGCGAGCTGAAGGTCCGCATCGACCTCCAAGTTCCCGAGCCCAACACCTGGCGCGAGACCCTCGCCGTCCTCGACGCCCACCTGCCGGTCGAGGGCAAGCGGGTGGTTGTCCAGGAATACGGCCAGCCGAGCGTCGAGCTGATGGACGGGCTCCAACAGCGCGGGGCGATCGTCACGTCGCTGCCGGTCTATCGTTGGGCCCTGCCGGAAGATCTCGGACCGGTTCGTCGGGCGATCGCCGAGATCTGCGACGGCGCGATCGGGGCCGTGCTGTTCACGTCGGCCCAGCAGGTCGTGCACGTGCTCCAGGTCGCGGCCGACGACGGGCGCGAAGCCGACCTCCGCTCGGCGCTGGCTTCGCGCGCCGTGGTCGGCTCGATCGGCCCGACCACGTCGGAATGCCTTCGAGCCCACGGTTTGCCGGTCGACGTCGAGCCCGAGCATCCCAAGATGGGCCCCCTGGTCGCGGCCGTCGCCGCCGGCTGGCGTGGGGTCGGCAAGGCCGCGGAGTCGCGGCCGAGCGAATAAACGCGAAACGAGACGCCTCCGATGTCAGAACTCATGGCCGCGCGCATTCAGATGGAGACGTCGCTGGCGTTCCATATCGTCTTCGCCGTCATCGGGATCGCCCTGCCCTTCATGATGGTGATCGCCGAGGCGCTCTGGCTCCGCACGGGCGAGCCGGTTTATCGGCTGCTGGCGAGGCGGTGGGCGAAGGGCTCGGCGATCCTGTTCGCGGTGGGCGCCGTCTCGGGCACGGTCCTGTCGTTCGAGCTGGGCCTGCTCTGGCCCCGGTTCATGGCCTTCGCCGGATCGATCATCGGGCTGCCGTTCGCACTCGAGGGGTTCGCGTTCTTCACCGAGGCGATCTTCCTGGGGATTTACCTCTACGGCTGGGACCGCATCCCGCCGCTCGCGCATTGGTTCGCGGGGGTGATGGTGGCGGCGAGCGGGGCGGCTTCGGCGATTTTCGTGGTGATGACCAACGCCTGGATGAACACGCCCGTGGGCTTCCGGGTCGTGGACGGCCGTCCTGTGGACGTCGACCCGATCGCCGCGATGATGAGCCCCGCCGCCCTGGCGGAGACGCTCCACATGACGATCGCGGCGTACGCGGCCGCCGGGTTCGCGGTCGCCGGTGTCCACGCCTTCCTGCTGCGGCGCGACCGTTCGAACCTGTTCCATCGCCGCGCGCTGGCGATCGCCCTGGCCGTCGGGGGCGTGGCGGCGATCATTCAACCCGCGACCGGCCATTACGCGGCCGAAGTCGTGGCGCGGACCCAGCCGGTGAAGCTGGCGGCGATGGAGGGGCAGTTCCGCACCGAGCGGCGGGCGCCGCTGCGGATCGGCGGGTTTCCCGACCCGGCGGCCGGCGAGACGCGGTACGCCCTGGAGATCCCCGCGGGCCTGAGCATCCTGGCCTACGGCCGTCCCGACGCCGAGGTCTTGGGCCTCAACGACTTCGCGCCCGAGGATCGCCCGAACGTCCGGGTCGTCCACGTCGCGTTCCAGGTCATGGTCGGCTGCGGCATGGCGATGATGGCGGTCGCCCTCTGGGCCGGTTGGTCGGCCTGGCGGCGGCGGGCGGTCCCTGACAGCGACGGCTTCCTCCGGGTCGTGGTCGCGGCGAGCCCGCTGGGCATGCTCGCCGTCGAGGCCGGCTGGGTCGTCACCGAGGTCGGCCGCCAGCCCTGGGTCATCCAGGGGGTGATGCGCACGGCCGACTCCGTCACCGACGTTCGCGGGCTCTGGGTCTCGCTGCTGACCTATTCGGCCCTGTACATCATGCTCGGCGGGATCGTGGTGATGCTCATGCTTCAGCTTTTCCGGGCGAGTCCGGAAGTGCGCGAGGCCGGCGGAAAGGTCGGGGGTGGGAAATGAGCGACGCGGCCCTCGCGACGATCGTCGCCGTGGCGATGCTGGTCTCGCTGATCGTCTACGCGCTGCTTGGCGGGGCCGACTACGGCGCGGGGGTCTGGTATCTGCTCGCCACCGGCCGGCGGAAAGAAGCCCAGCGCGAGCTGATCGACCGGGCGATCGGCCCGGTCTGGGAGGCCAACCACGTCTGGCTGATCCTGGTCGTCGTGCTCCTGTTCTCGGCCTTCCCCGCCGCGTACGCCGCCGTGACGTCCACGATGCACCTACCCCTCTCGTTGATGCTGATCGGGATCGTCCTGCGGGGCTCGGCGTTCACGTTCCGCCACTACGACGCCTCCGCGCCGCGCCGCCGGCGCTGGGGCCGGGCGTTCGCAGCCCCCAGCGTGGCGACCCCGGTGCTGCTCGGGATCGTGATCGGCGCCCTGGCGGCGGGCGAGGCGGCACCCCGCCCCGGCGAGGTCGTCGACCTGCTCGCGCCCCGTTGGCTGGGGACTTTCCCGCTGACCGTGGGCCTGTTCGCCTTGGCGATCTTCGCCTACTTGGCGGCCGTCTACCTGATCCTGGAGACGGACGACCCCGAGCTTCGCGACGACTTCCGCCGCCGGGCGCTGGCCTCGGCGGTCGTCGTGGGCGCCCTGGCCTGGCTGGTCTACCTGCTGGCCCGGACGCAGGCCCCGCTCGTCTTCAGCCAGCTCGACGCCTCCCCGTGGGGCCGTCCCGTCCGCATCGCCACCGGGGCCTGCGCGATCCTCGCCCTGCTGGCTCTGACGACGCGCCGGTACCACGTCGCGCGCGGGGCCGCGATGGTTCAGACGGCCCTGATCCTCTGGGGATGCGGGCTGGCTCTTTACCCCTACCTCGTCCCGCCCGAGCTGACGATCTACAACGCCGCCGCCTCGCGGCGGACCCTCATCTTGCTGCTCTCCGCCCTGGCCGCCGGCGCCTTCGTCCTCATCCCCTCGCTCGTCTACCTGTTCCGGATCTTCAAGGCTCACACCTTCACGACGACCGACTGACGACCGCCTTCGCATGCACGTCTGAGATCGATCAGGCGGGGGTGATCCGCTCGGCCGACGTTCGAACGACTCGCCGTATAGCGTTCCGAAACCATTGCATCCACAATGGAGCTGATCCTGCGGTCGCTTGCCTTGCAGACCTCCGACCCCGACCGAAGAGGGCTCGATATGTTACGGCGACGACGAATCGGCATCCTGACGGTGATGATCGTGGCGCTGGCGCCGGCGGTTGCCCGCTCCTCGGGCGGAGACGAGCCGCCGGGGCCGCGAGGCGACGTGACCATCAAGGGCAACGTGCTTTGTAATCGGGCCACGGACCTCAAGCCGTGGGCCTGGGACCCCGGAGACGGCGATCACACGCCCATCGTCTACGCCCTGGAGGGCACTCCCGCGATCGCCGAGCGGCTCCAAGAGATCATGAAGGAATATCCGGACCGAGGCCTGGGCGTCGAGGACGCGCTGAAGATTCAGGATGAATTCGGAAAGCACCTGAAGTACTACATCTCGCCCGGCCGGCTCGCGGAGAAGATCCACAAGGACGTCGAGGCCGGCTCGCAACTGCTGGCCCTCACCGGGTCGATCCATGAGTCAGGCGGGAAGAAGTGGATCACCCTCACCCGGTATGAGCCGGCCGAGGTCGCCTTCCCGGCGAAGATGCGCGCCGCCGATCGCCCCTTCGCCCCGCGTGGCGGTGAACCGCTCGTCCTCAAGACGCGCGGCGGCCTGACGTTGAACTGCTTCCTCCTGCCCGCCGGCCGGTTCCTCCAGGGCTCCCCGTTCTATCAACGGCGCTATCAGGACGAATACCCCCACGAGGTGGTCTTGACCCGGCCCTTCTACATGTCGGAGATTCCCGTCACCCAGGAGATCTTCGAGGCCGTGATGGGCAAGAACCCGTCGCTCAGCAAGGGCGCGCGGCTCCCGGTCGAGGGCGCGGCCTTCGCGGACATCCTCGAATTCTGCCGTCTCCTGTCGCGGGAGAACGGCGTGTCGGTCCGGCTGCCGACCGACGCCGAGTGGGAATACGCGGCCCGGGTCGGCACGTCCAACCCCTGCCTGACCGAGAAGTACAAGGACCAGCTCAGCGAGACGGGGAGCAAGCCCGACTCCACGCCGGTCCGGAGCAAGCAGCCCAACGCCTGGGGCCTGTACGACATGCTTTGCGGCGGCTGGCACGTCACCGGCGACTACAAGTCCGACAACGTCCGGACGAAGCAAGTGGACCCGAAAGGGCCGGCCGCGAACGACCCGCAAGTCCATCGAGACGCCACCGGGCTTTTGCACAAGACCCGAGGCGGGCCGCATTACGACCACAGGCGGCCGAACATCCACGGCGCCGCGACCCAGAACGGGACGATCTGGGAAGGAGGCTCCCCGATCTTCCGGATCGTCGTCGAGGCCGGGCCGAGCAAGAGTGATCAGCGGAAACCATCATGACGCCGTGGGGACCCCCAGCCTCATGAAAATGGGGGCTTTTCGCATGGCGTCACGACCGGGGCCGGTAGGGGCGCCCCTTGTGGGCGCCCGGTTCGTTCTACGTCGACGGCTCACGCTCGGCGATCGGGCACCCACAAGGGGCGCCCTACGGCAAACCACGGACCGGAATTTTCAGGGAAGCCCGAAGCGCCAGCGAGTGAATGTCCGAACGACCGTTGGAATCGATTCACTCGCTGGCGCTTCGGGCTTCCTTCCATTTCGCTCCCCGATCGGTTCCACGGGCTATTTTCAGAGGAAGCGGGACGCGTGTCGCGATGTGGCGGGCTGTTTCGATTGAAAGGAAGCCGTGCCGCGCCGACGAGCAGCAAGACCGAAGCCGTTCACCGATCAAAGGCCGATGGAACCTTTCTCATGCACCGAAAACGATACGCCTTCCGCCCTGATGCAAGCCTTCTCGAATCGAAGCTCTTGCTGAGCCTTACGGCGACGCCGGGCGTCGGCGTGGGCAATCCGGCGGAGGTCTCCACCCTCCTTGCCGCGAAGGGCCAGCATCAGCAGACGAACACCCTCCAGGGACGGTATTCCGCGGGGCAGGACATGCGCGCGGCGGACGCCCCCCTGGATGTCAAACTGACCGGCACGGGCCAGGTCAAGGACCTGGGCCGCACCCAGTTGTCGGGCTCGCTCCAGCTCGGCGGGTTCCGGATGCCCGGCAACGACGTCACCGGCACGGTGAAATTGTCCAACGCGAGAGGGACGGTCACTTTACAGTTGAACGGTCTGGGCGGGAACGGCCAGGTGCCCGGCGCAACCCTCAACCTGTCGGCCTCCGTCGTGAGCGGCACCGGCGCCTATAAGAACTTTCGCCGCATCGGAACCGCGACGGTGATCTTCGGCCCGGACACCGTCCAGGCCAAGTCGACCGGTGCCAACAGCGCGATTGGCGGGACGCTGACGATCAAGCTGAACCTCAATCCGCCGGTGCGTTGACGATCGCCCGACCACCTGAACGCCCTCGCCCGCAGCGTCGCTCAAGTTCGCCGGGCGAGGGCGACGGCGCTCCGTCTCAGACCCCGGCTATACTTCGGAATTCCGGCCCACCTCTGTATTGGATCGAAGAAATTCACCACGGGGGACACGGAGAAAACGAGGGGGAGAACTCAATTCCATGGATCTGCGCTCGAATCCTCTCCCCTTCCGCTCCGCGTCCTCCGTGGTGACAAGTCGGATCGAGGAAATTCACCACGGGGGACACGGAGAAAACGAGGGGGGGAACTCAATTCCATGGATCTGCGCTCGAATCCTCTCCCCTTCCGCTCCGCGTCCTCCGTGGTGACAAGTCGGATCGAAGAAATTCACCACGGGGGACACGGAGAAAACGAGGGGGGGAACTCAATTCCATGGATCTGCGCTCGAATCCTCTCCCCTTCCGCTCCGCGTCCTCCGTGGTGACAAGTCGGATCGAAGAAATTCACCACGGGGGACACGGAGAAAACGAGGGGGGGAACTCAATTCCATGGATCTGCGCTCGAATCCTCTCCCCTTCCGCTCCGCGTCCTCCGTGGTGAGTTCATGAATTTCTTCGACCCCGCGTTTCGACTCCATACTGCGAGTTGGCGCGCGATTCGTTCGCGATGCTCACGTAGGGGCGCCCCTTGTGGGTGCCCGATCCGGATCGGCAGCCACGGCGATCTCCGCGATTCGGGCGCCCACAAGGGGCGCCCCTACGGCGATACGGTTTTCCGGCCACGCTGGGTGTGCGCAACTCATAGGTGAATTGCGTTCGTGGACGGACCCCTATGGGTGATTCCGTCGAACGTCCGAGGCCCGCACGGCCGCTTTTCAGACCAGGCGTCGCATGTCGTATATTTAGAATGGAGAACTAGCGGGTTGTAGGGTCTTTGGCAATTTGGCGGCAGGTGCGCAAGCCGGGCGGAGAGATTCCTTGGTCGCCTTGGGAATCGTCGAAAAGCGCGCGAACGGACCCAATCCTCCGGTCGGCGAATGGCGAGGACGGCGCGGGTGAAGTCGGGAGCGGACGCGGGGCCTCGACCACCGGGATTGTGGGCGAACGAAGCCAATTCCTAGGCTCGTTGGTTCGATGCAAGGCATTGATTTGAATCATGTTGTGTCTCATGTTCTGGGTGGTTCTCGAGGAGTCCGGCGCGAACGAACCGAAATCGCCGCGGGGCGGTTTCACTCCCGATGTGGGGGGCTCGGGAAGGGCGGCGGGACGAGAGAGGGCCGTTCTCCGCGCGAACGGACCCAATCCGCGCGGGGAGAGGATCGGGAGCCGAGAGCGAGGCGTCGGGGCGTTTTCCGCGCGAACGGACCCAATTGGGGCCCGGACCCGGAACCCACGTCGGCGGTCGTGTGAGAGCGGAAGGTGAGGCGGTTTTCCGCGCGAACGGAGCCAATTGCGATGGGGCGTGCAAAACGCTTCAGATCAACATGTTGCGACGCACGACCGGGGGCCTGAGGGATCCAAACGAACCCAATTTCGCGCGCTGGGGCGACGGCCGGGACAGTTTGCGCTTGACCTGCTTTGATCCGATTGTATGGTGTACGCCTGATACCTTTGCCGAGGAGGGCGGTCGCCCAAACGGACCACGACGACAGCCAGGTCCAAGCCTTGACGAGAAGGAGCGCGGAATGAGCGGGGTGCGAGTACTGGTCGGCACGCGCAAGGGCGCGTTCGTTTTGACGTCGGACGGCAAGCGCGAGAAGTGGGATGTCAGCGGTCCTCATTTTGCGGGCTGGGAGGTTTACCACCTCAAGGGCTCGCCTCTCGATCCGAACCGGCTGTACGCGTCGCAGTCGAGCGGTTGGTTCGGTCAGATGATCCAGCGCTCGGACGACGGCGGCGCGTCGTGGGAGCCGGTGGGCAATGGGTTCGCCTACGACGGCGTCCCCGGCACGCACCAGTGGTACGACGGCACGCAGCACCCCTGGGAATTCAAGCGGATCTGGCATCTCGAACCGTCGCGGACCGACCCCGACCTCGTCTACGCCGGCGCGGAGGACGCCGCCCTGTTCCGGTCGACGGACGGCGGGGCGAGCTGGCACGAACTCCCCGGCCTGCGCGAGCATGAGTCGGGCCCGTCGTGGCAGCCGGGCGCGGGGGGGATGTGCCTGCACACGATCCTCCTGGACCCGACCAACCCCGATCGGATCTTCATCGCCATCTCGGCCGCCGGGGCGTTCCGGACCGACGACGGCGGCAAGTCGTGGCGGCCGATCAACCGCGGCCTCAAGTCGCAGGGCATCCCGAATCCGAACGCCGAGGTCGGCCACTGCGTCCACCGGATTGCGATGCATCCGTCGCGTCCAGACGTGTTGTTCATGCAGAAGCACTGGGACGTGATGCGCAGCGACGACGCCGGCGACTCGTGGCGCGAGGTCAGCGGCAACCTGCCGACCGACTTCGGGTTTCCGATCGACGTCCACGCACATGAGCCCGAGACGATCTACGTCGTGCCGATCAAGAGCGACTCCGAGCACTTCCCGCTCGACGGCAAGCTCCGCGTCTACCGGAGCCGGACCGGCGGGAACGAATGGGAGCCGCTCACGAAGGGCCTGCCGCAGAGCGACTGCTACGTGAACGTCCTGCGGAACGCCATGGCCGTCGACTCGCTCGACCCGTGCGGCGTCTACTTCGGCACCACCGGCGGGCAGGTCTACGCGTCGGCCGATTCCGGCGACGGCTGGGCGCCGATCGTCCGCGACCTCCCGGCCGTCCTCTCCGTGGAGGTCCAGGCGCTGTCATGATCCGCGTGGTGCTGCCGACCCATCTGCGGACGCTTGCGCGAGTCGCCGGCGAGGTGGTGCTGGACGTCGAGGGGCCGGCCACGCAAGGCTCGGTCCTCGACGCGCTCGAAGCCGTCCACCCGGTCCTGCGCGGGACGATCCGCGATCACGTTACGCATCGGCGTCGTCCATTCGTGAGGTTCTTCGCATGCGAGGAGGACCTGTCCCACGAGCCGCCCGACGCCCCCCTGCCCCAGGCCGTTGCGTCCGGGGCCGAGCCGTTCCTGGTCGTCGGCGCCATGGCCGGCGGTTAGCCGTCCTCGCAGGCCCTGGCTCGGTCAAGCAGCAGCGCCCGCTCGCGGGCGTTGCGGGTGAGCCCGGCCGCTCGCTCGAACTCCGGGCGGGCTTCGGCGAAGCGGCCGAGCTTGGCGAGGAAGTCGCCGCGGACGGTCGGCAGCAGGTGGTAGTCCCGGAGCGACGGCTCCGAGGCCAGGGCGTCGACGAGATCGAGGCCGGCCCGCGGCCCGAAGGCCATCGCGACCGCCACGGCCCGGTTCAGCTCGACGACGGGCGACGGCGTCAGTCGGGCCAGATCCGCGTAGAGGCCCGCGATCCTGGCCCAGTCGGTGTCCTCGGCGACGAGGGCCCGGGCGTGGCAGGCGGCGATCGACGCCTGGAGCGCGTAGGGGCCGAGATCGCCGAGCCCCTCGGCCCGCGCGAGGGCGTCGAGGCCGCGACGGATCAGGAGCTGATCCCAGCGGGCGCGGTTCTGGTCGAGCAGCAGGATCGGCTCGCCCGACGGTCCCACCCGGGCCCTCGACCGCGACGCCTGGATCTCCATGAGCGCGACCAGGCCGTGGACCTCGGGCTCGTCTGGGACCAGCCCGGCGAGGATGCGACCGAGCCGCAGGGCCTCCTCGCAGAGCGCCGGCCGCATCCAGTCGTCGCCGGCCGTCGCCGTGTAGCCCTCGTTGAAGACGAGGTAGACGGCCTCGAGAACCGACGCCAGGCGGTCGGCCAGCTCGGCGCCCCGGGGGACCTCGAAGGGGACCCCCTTGTCGGCGAGGGTCCGCTTGGCCCGGACGATCCGCTGGGCGATCGTCGGCTCCGAGACGAGGAACGCCCGCGCGATCTCGTCGGTCGTCAGACCCCCGAGCAGGCGGAGCGTGAGGGCCAGCCGCGCCTCGGTCGAGAGGACCGGGTGGCAGGCCGTGAAGATCAGCCGCAGCAGGTCGTCGCCGACGTCGTCGTCGAGGGCCGCGTCGAGATCCGCGACGGCGTCATCGGGTTGGGACGTCAGACTTCGGCCGATTTCTTCATGTTTGCGTTCGAGCAGCTTGTTCCGCCGCACATGGTCGATCGCCCGGTGCTTCGCCGCGGCCATGAGCCAGGCGCCCGGGTTGTTCGGGACGCCCGACTCGGGCCATTGCTGGAGCGCGGCGACGAGGGCGTCGTGCGCCAGGTCCTCGGCGACGCCGACGTCGCGGACGATCCGCGCCAGGCCGGCGATGAGCCGGGCCGATTCGATCCTCCAGACCGCGTCGATCGTGCGATGGATGTCGGAAGCCGTCATGGCGGACCATTCTACCGGCTTCCGCCCCCTCGCTCGACCCGAGGCTCACCGCAATCACCGCTTCGTCTCCTCGGGCGAGAAGTCCGACGCCTCGAACAGCGGGCGCAGCTCGCATTCGCCTTCGCCCAGCACTTCGAGGAACCGCGTGGTCCACTTGACCGCTTCGTCCATCGTCTTGACCTGGAACAGCGCGTAGGAGGCGATCAGCTCCTTCGACTCGGTGAACGGCCCGTCGGTCACGGTGACCTTGCCGTCCGAAAGCCGGACGCGCTTCCCCTTCGAGGTCGGCGTGAGCCCGTCTGTCGAGAGCATCACGCCGGCCTTGGTGATCTCCTCGACGAACGTCCCCATCCGCTGCATCATCTCCATGCTCGGAGGAGCGCCCGCTTCGGAGTGTTTGTCGGCCTTGAGCAGTCCCATGATTCGCATCGTCGCATTACCTATTAATGATTGGATGTTGGTTGTGAGCCACGAGGATTCCGAGTCGATCTCGCTACGAGTTCTGCTGGGCCGCCTTGGCGCGAATGCGGTCCTCTTGCTCGCGCAGCTCGGGGGTGAACTCGTCGCCGAAGTCCGACGCCTCGAACACCTGGCGGATCTCGATCTCGGACTCCTCGCCGGTGGGGTTCGGACAGCGCCTGACCCACTCGATCGCCTCTTCCTTCGACTTCACGTTCCACATCCAGAAGCCGGCGATCAGCTCCTTGGTCTCGGTGAACGGGCCGTCGATCACGGTCGTCTTGTCGCCCGAGAACTTGACGCGGGCGCCTTTCGAACTCGGGTGGAGCCCATCGCCCGCGAGCATCACGCCGGCGTTCACCAGCTCTTCGTTGAACTTGCCCATCTCGGTCAGGAGCTGCTCGCTCGGCATGACGCCCGCTTCCGTGTCCTTGTTGGCCTTGATGATCACCATGAATCGCATCGTATCGTCTCCGTTTCGGGATGTCAGAAAATGCTGATGGAATCGCCCGCGCCTGATCCTGTTACGCCCCCCCGCCCTGACCCGCCCGCGCCTGCATCTCGGGGAGTCCGGCCACGGCGTCTTGGAATTCGGCGGGGAAGTCCGAGAACTCCCGGACCTGGCGAACCTCGATCACTTCGTTGTCCGAGGCGGGGCAGCGCGAGGCCCATTCGACGGCTTCCTCCTTCGACTTCACCTGGATCATCCAGTAGCCGCCGACGACCTCCTTCGCCTCGCTGAACGGTCCGTCGGTCGCCTTGGGCTTGCCCCCGGCGAACGAGACCCGCGTCCCCATCGACGGCGGATGGAGGCCGTTGAGCGCCAGCAGAACGCCGGCCTTCTGGAGCGACTCGTTGTACTTCATCATCGTCGCGACCTTCTCGGCGGGCGGCATCGCGCCCGGCGCGGCCGACTCGTACCCCTTGGGAATCATCAGCATCATGAATCGCATCGTCGTGGCTCCTTCTCGTTTTCGCCCGGTTCGACCGGCTGCTCTACCATCACGTCGAACGAGGAGCGGCGAAATCGACAGCCTCCCCGGCGATTTCGGGGAGATTTTTCAACCGATTGATGTGCATGGACTTACGTTCGTGTCGCCGTCGCTACCACCTGACTGGCAGTTGGACGAGGCCTCGCGCTCCGATGCGTTTGGTGAACCGGATCTGGGAGCGGGGGACGGCGAGCTGGAGGTTCGGGAAGCGGGTGAACAGGCGCTGGAGGGCGATCTCGGTCTCGGCTCGCGCGAGCTTTGCGCCGAGGCAGGCATGGATGCCCGCGCCGAAGGCGACGTGGCGGTTGGGCTCGCGGTGGAGGTCGAGCTGGTCGGGGTTTTCGAAGCGGCTGGGATCGCTGTTGGCGGAGGCGAGGCAGGCGATGAGCATCTGGCCGCGGCGGATCGCCTGGCCCTGGAATTCGAGGTCCTCGCGGGCGTATCGCGGTTTCGTGACCTGGGCGAACGAGAGGTATCGGAGCAACTCTTGCACGGCGGTCTCGGCAAGGGACCAGTCGGCGGTCAGCTCGCGGAGTTGCTCCGGGTGGTCGAGGAGGATCAGCACACTGCCGGCGATCTGGTGGAGCGTCGTCTCGTGTCCCGCCAGCAGGAGCAGAAAGACCATCGCCAGCAACTCGTCTTCGGTGAGGCGGTCGCCGGCCTCTTCCGCCTGCATCAGGGCCGAGAGCAGGCCGTCGCGCGGGTGCTCGGTCTGCCGCTGGATCTCCTCGCGAAGGTAGCGCATCAGTTTGCTTATGCCTGGAAGTGCGAAGAGAATCCCCACCAACGAGCCGGCTTTGCTGATGCCCGAGGCCCATTGGGTGAACTTCGGCCGGTCTTCGGCGGGAAGGCCGAGCAACTCGCAGATCACCGCGAGCGGGAAGGGACGTGCGAACTCCGTAAGGAGATCAACGCCGCCGGGCGAGCGGGCGGCTTGCTCGGCGAGCCGATCGAGCGCCTCGTCGGCGAGCGCTTCGAGCCGGGGGCGGAGGGCGTCGACGTTCTGCCGCAGGAACGCCCGCTCGACGAGGCCGCGGAGCCGGCGGTGATCCGGCTCGTCGCGGATGAGCATGTGCGTGGTGATGGGTCGCAACGACCGCGGCAGCCATCGCATAAGGCCGGCCGCGAAACGGTTGCCGGCCGCGGCGGGATTCTGGATGAACCGATGGTGATCGCGCAAGAGGTCGTTCACCGCATCATAGGTCGTCGCCATCCAGACCGCGCCGATTATCGGCAGCCGAATGCGGATCAACGGCCCCTGCGCGCGCATCTTCGCGAGCGTCGGAAACGGATCTTGCTTGAACGCTTGCGAGCAGAGATCGAATCGAACGACGGACGGCTCCATCGGCTTCGGGTTTTCGATGCTCATCCATGCTCCTCCTGGGTCGGTCGTTCGCGGACGTGGGACCGAAAAGCCGACCGTCAGAGTAGCGTGAACCAGGAGGGGCGGAAAGCCGTGTCGACGGCGGCACTGAACCCGGTTTGCTCGTGCAATGCACACGGACAGACATCACGAAAGCTCGATGTAAACATCCTTTTTCCCCGGGCCGACGACCCGACACTTATTCCGGGCGCCGACAATTCGCGATGCTTGGCTCCGAAATACAAGCCCGACCGGCCGCGCGACTAGCGTGGTTTACTTTTGGGATGCAGACGGCAATGGGTGGTTGCGGCAGAATGCCACAGATGCGAGGGCCGCGGCGTCCGCTCTGTGGCGTCGCTTCGCTCCGTCACAGCCACCCAGAACTAGCGACCCCGTATGCAACTCAAATGCAAACCGCGACTATTTCGGCGCGGGGGCGGGCGACTGTTCGCTCGGCTCGGGGACCAGTTCGTATGTGCTTTCGAACAGGGGTTGCTGCACGAGCCAGGCGTCCTCGGCCGGCGTCTTGTACGGGTCGGTCACGTCATCCCGGACGACGTAGCCGCCGGCTGGAGAGTAGAGCGGGAGGTCGGGATCGTAGCCGGGACGGATGGTGAAGCCCTCGATCCCATCACCCTTCACCTGCGCCACCCAGTTTCGTGTCGCGGCCTTCGGTTTATAGCTCTGGTATTCGCGAGGTTCCTTGTCGAAGTCGAATTTCTTGGCCTTTTCGCCGGAGTGCTCGTACTTCGCCTCGATCTTCTCAAGGCTCTGGAACCAGGGCTCGCCAGCGACGCCGACGCAGAGCCACGCGCCTTCGCGTGCAACTTCCTTGACGTGATCGGCGGTCTCGAATTCCTTGCCAACCTCTTCCGGCGCAACCGGGCGGGCCCAGATCGGCTTGGTCTTGCGGGCCAGCCGCCAGGCCTTGTGCTCGGCGATCCAGCGGAGGGTCTCCTCGTGGGTGAGCTTCCGGCCCGCCGGCCGAGCCGGCTTCTTCGGTTCCTCGGAGCCCCGGGCGGCGTCGGCGCAGGGAAGGAAGAGCGTCGCGAGCAACAAGGCCGGCACGGACTTCAAGAGGCCGGACGCGCGGAACGTAGGTTGCATCATGGGACCACGAACTCCGGGTGCAAATGACTACGGCATGTCGTGCGGCGCACGGTTTTCGCCCCTACGGGCCGGGCGTCCAACGATCCGAATTATAGCCGAGGTAGACCATGCCAGTCACTTGCCCCCCCTCGACCGCCGCCCCGCCGCCGGCAAGAGCCAAGCCATTTTACGCAACTACCTCGAAACCCGGGCGGTCGGGGCCGGTCCAATCGGCGTCGGCGTCGTCCCGGTCGGCGGCGAGGCCGCGGGCTTGATCGACTTCCGATAGTCGGTGCTCCGCCTGAGATACCGCGGGTCGAAGTAGCGCAGATGCACGAAGGCCGCCGGCGAGCCGACGACGGCGATGCCGATGTTTTGCACCAGCTTGAGGAGGGGCTGCTTCGTGAGCCACCTCAGGACGCCGAGACAAATCAGCGCCAGGATCATCCCGCCGGCGATGATCGACTGATAGGAGGGATGAGCCCGAAGGACGTAGAACAGCGCGATCAGCGCGATCAAGGCCGAAGCCGGCACGAGCCAGCGCGCGACACCCGCTGCTTTCATCAACTTCGGATGCAAGTAGAAATACTTGAAGAACTGGTGCCGGCCGACGTCGAGGACCCGCGACAGGTCGTCGCGGTCGGCCTGGGAACCTGAGCCGGGGGCCGTCAGCAGGCCGCGGATCTGGAGGAATTCCCAGGACTCCTGATTCAAGTTCGTCTTCACCAGCTTCCCGACGCATTCGGGGAACACCTGGTTGGTCATGCAGTAGCCGCTCGTCATCAGGGCGAACGCCTCTGCTTCGCCGAAGGAATCGAGGTCGGTGCGGATCGCCGCCAGTTTCTCCTGGACGTCCTTGCGGATCTCGTAGCTCGTCGAGATCCGTCGCGGCGGGAGCGTCGAGGGATCGTTGCATCGCGCCCAGTCGACGGGATCGACGTCGAGATCCTTGCGCAGGTGGAGGAACATCAAGCCTCGGACCACGCGTGAGCGGAGCCGCGACTTCAGGTCACGGTACTGGGCCCCGCGCACCCGGGCCATCAGGAGGTCGTTGGACCGGCCGGCGACCCCCAGCGACGACGATTTCGGGTCGTTCTCGATCCCGACGTGTCCGCTGGCGTCGCTGACCAGCATGACGGTGCAGTCCTGCTCCAGCAGGCCCACGATCCCCTGGTTGTCGTGGACGCCGCCGTCGGCGAGCCTCACCGTCTTGCCCGGGTAGAGCCCGCTCAAGGCGATCGGCTCGAAGAGGACCGGCACGCAGGCCGACGCCGCCACCGCCCTGCCGAGCTGAAACTGCTTCAGCTCCTCGGTCGGGGCGGCGTTGTAGTAAAGCCGTCGCAGCCTGTTGTTGCCATCCACCTCGGGATCGACGGCCAGCGGGGATTCGCCCATGAACGAGGTCGTGAACTGCCAGTTGTGCCCCGTGTTGAGCGTCGTCGCGTTGAGGATCAGGATCGGGACCTTCGCCTCAAGGCGCCAGTTGTGGTACTTCGGCTGGAACGGCCCCCGGCATTCCTGCTTCCAATCTGGGGGCGTGATCGTCAGATCCTTCAGAACGCGCACCTTGTCGTCATCGATACGTGAGTAAAGATTCTCTTTGAAGAGTTCTCCCGTCCGCTCAGTGCGCGAGAGGTTGCGCCAGATCATCCGCAGGTTTTCGACGAGGCTCCCCGCCATGCGCATCCGGACGTTGGTCTGAACGCCCGCGAGGAACTCCCGCGCGATCCGCTCGACGATGTCGATGTAATCCTGACGGGTGACGTCCTTGGGGGCCTTCTTCTTGAAGAGCTGTCGGACTTCCAGGTAGTAGTAAGCCCCGATGATCGACCCGCCCGAGACGCACGAGAGGACCTCGATGTGACGGAGCACGTCCAGTTCGGCCAGGCGGGCGAGGACGCCGATGTGGAACAGCGACGCGCGGAACCCGCCCCCGGAAAGCGCCAGGCCGAACTTGCCGGCGAGGAGGATGGCGGCGGCTTTGGGATCGACGCCGAAGGCCTGGGAGAAAGCCTTCCGAGCCGCCTCGCTGGACGGGCCGTCCTCGGGGAGCAGATGGAGCAAGGACGCCAGTTGTCGGGCCGAGGCTTCGAACTCCCAGTCCTCCACGTGACTCGCCTCGCGGGCTTCCTCAAGCCGCTTGGCCGCCTGGTCGAATTGGCCCAGCCCGAACTCCGCCTCGGCGAGCGTCGCGGCGTACCACCATTGCTTCTTGGTCTTCTCGGCGGCGATCGGGGGCACGGTCGCGAGGATCTGCTCGCGGATCTCCCGGGCGCGTGTCCGTCGCTTCACGATGGATGGATCGTCCGGCCCGAGGTCGTCCTCCTCGAGCGAGGCGAGCAGGTCGAGGATGTAGGCGGCGTTGATGGCCGGGTAGCCGTTGGCCGTGGCGACCCCCGCGCGGCAGCCGCGCTCGTAATAGTGGAGCGATCGTTCCAGGTGGGCGCGCTGGGCGTCGAGCTTCCACATCGCCTTGTGCACGGCGCCCGCGATGCCGAGCGTCTCCGGGTCCACGGTCGTCTTCAGGCCCTCGACTCCGAGGATGCTCAACGCCTCGTCAAACCGCTCGCCCGGCGGCAGGTCGACGTCCTTATATGTGCAGAGCGCGTGCTGCTGCCTCGCCTTGAGTTCGAGGGACTGCAGGGCGGGATTCCCCCCCTGTTTGATCAGCTCGCGGGCTTCGGCCAGCAGCACCCGGGCCTGGCCGAAGGCGGTCTCGCCCTTGAGCGCCATCGCCAGCTCGATCCGGGCGGCGACCTGGGACGCGGGGCCCGGCTCGACGAGGAGCCCAATGGCCTCGGGCACCCGCGTCGCCTTGGGGGTCTCGTCGTCCAGATACGTGCACGCCGCCTCCTGGCGCAACAGCGACCTCCGCGTATCGGCGTCGGCTTTCGCTTCCGGGGTCTCCGCGGCTTCCGCGAAGAGGACCGCCGCCCGGCCGTACCTCCTTGATGCTTTCTCTCGCCTCGCCTCGGCGACGATCTTTTCCAGGGTCCGATCGGGGGGCATAATATGCTTGTCTCCGCGCTGCAAGGCTCGTTCTTATCTCACGTCAGGTCACGTCGGCGGCCAGGTCCAGCGCCTGTTCGAGCGGCACCGCCCACTCCAGTGATTCACCGCGCTTCTCGCGGGTCTTGCGGATCAGGCGGAGGTTTCCGGCGGTCGTCTCCCCCTCCCAAAGCTCCCTCATCCGGGCCAGGGCGTTGCTGGCCGCTTCCTCGGCGGCGGTCTGGTCCTTGGCGAGCACCGCGAGTTCGAGGAGGGTGGCGTAATCCCAGTAGTCCGGCTTGCCGACGGCGATCCGTCGCTCGACCGCATAGACGACGATCGGGACCAGCTTTTGCCGCCGCGGGTCCGGGGGCTCCTTCAACTCCATCAGCGTGACCGCGTTGATTCCGGGATACGCGTCTCGCCAGTCGGCCTCGAAGCCCTGGAGGTAAGTCTCGACGGCCTGATTCAGCAGGCCGACGGCTTTGATCCTATTGCCCGACTCGACGGCCGCCTTCCATCGATCCTTGTACACCCGACCCAGGATGCCGTAGGTCTCGCTGCTCGGGCCGCGTTTCTCGATAAGGTTCTTTAGTACGACCTCGGCCTCGGCTCCCCGGCCCAGGCGGTTGAGCGCCAGCCCGAGCTGTTCTTGAACCATGACGGTCTCGGCGAGCGGCCGGGGCATCCGACCGGCCAGATCCACCATGGGCTGCCAGGCGCTGACCGCCCGGTAGGAGAGGAAGAGGTCGATCACCACGGCGGAGCCCGTGTCGGCGAGCGGACCGAGGGATGCTTCCACGCTCCGGAGCGCGTCCAGCCCCTGCCCACGGGCGGCGGCGATCCCGGCCTTCCGCTCCTCGGAGGATCGGACCTGCTCCCGGAAGACGTCGGTCTTGGTGTGGGCGAGGCCAGGGTAGTCGTCGAGCAGCTCGTACAGCGGGCTGTCCTTGAGCGGCACGTCGGCCGCGGCCCGGCGCGCGGCCGCCAGCCGGTCGACCAGGGCAGCGCGCGCCGTCGGCAGGTCGTCGGCTTCGACCTTGCCCTCGGCGGACAACCGATACGGGATGGCCCGCAAGGGGGCGACGTCGAACGGAAGTCGGCCCCCCTCGGCGAACAGCAGGACGGTGCTCCACGGCCGCGCGGCGTGCCGGACTCCCAACTCGTAGAACACGTTGGCGTTGGCCGTGGTCAGGTCGGCGACCGCGTATTCGCACAGGACCAGCCGCTCGAACATGGGCTTGTGGATGATCCCGCCGGTCATCTCCGCGTCCGCCCGCAGGACGTCGAGGCCGGCTTCCGTCACCGCTGGGACGATCAGTTCGCGATAAACCGCGTCGAAGTCGACGATCCGGCCGGTGGCGTCCGGCTTCTTGCCGAACGGCATCAGAATGAAACACAAGGGTTGGTTCGCCATGATCGAACTCCGTGGGGACTGCGGAGAAGCAGAAGGGGCGAGGGATCGATCGGCCATTTCCGTCACGTGTTTCCGAAGTTGCGAAGCCGGTCCGAAAAGCACTCCGGAGATCGTATCCTAATGGTCGGCCGACTTGTAGCGGCGGCCGGCGAGCCCCTCAATCGGGGACTCAAGCACTCGGGCCGACTGAAGCGGCGACCCGGACCGAGGCGACCGATTGAGATCGCAATAGACGGGTGATTTGCGAGGGCGATTGGGCGACAAGAGGGACGCCTTGGCCCTCGCTCCTGCCGCCGGTCGTCGACCTTCATGAAGCGGTTGCACGGCCGGCCGCCGTGGCGGAAGTAGAACCGGGCCGTCTTTTTCTTCGAATTGTCGCCGTAGGACGTCCTCGCGCGACTTCGTCCGGTGGTGTTTGACCGCGCACCCCGACCCGAGATCAACACGAAGCTCAGTCTGTTTCCGAGCGGAAGGGGAAATGAAAAAAGGACTCACGCCTCTCGACGTAAGTCCTTTTGCAGCAGTGCCGAAGAGAGGACTTGAACCTCCACCCGCCGTTAAGCGGACTAGGACCTGAACCTAGCGCGTCTGCCAATTCCGCCACTTCGGCTGCATGCTTCTACTATGAAAACTTGGAGCATGAACGTCAAGAGAATCAGGGCGATAAGACGGAGGAATTCCGTGGGCGACGCGGTTAGAGGCCGCGGGACGGGGTTGGGACGAGGGAGGCGCGGAACTTGTTCCAGTCGACGCCGAGCTTGCGCATGCGGGAGCGGAGGGTGTGAGGGTTGACGCCGAGGCGGGCGGCGGCGCCGGCGGGGCCTTCGATGCGGCCGCCGCACTGGCTGAGGGCCAGCTCGATGTGGCGGGCCGCGGCCTGGTCGAGCGTCGGCAACGGGCCGTCGGAGACCGGGGACGCGGCGTCGAGCTTCGGCGGGGCGGACGACTGCGCGAGCCCACGCGCGGGCAGGCCGAGCGCCCGGGCGACGTCGAGGCCCGTGCCGCTCCCCAGGATGGCCGCCCGCTCGATCACGGCGGCCAGCTCGCGGACGTTGCCCGGCCAGGAGTACTGGACTAGGAGCCCGACGTCGTCGGCCGTCGGCAGGAGCTGCGGAACGCCCAGCCGCCCGGCGGCGCGGATCGCGAAGTGGGCCGCCAGCGCCGAAATGTCCGACAGCCGCTCGCGCAACGGCGGCAGATGGATCGGGAAGACCGCCAGGCGATACCAGAGGTCTTGCCGGAACCGGCCGTCGACGGTCATTGCCTGGAGGTCGCGGTGGGTCGCGGCGATGATCCGGACGTCGACGTGTCGCGCCTTCTCCCCCCCCACGCGCTCGAACTGGCCGTCCTGAAGAATCCGGAGGAGCCGCACCTGGGCCGCCGGCGGCAGTTCGCCGCACTCGTCGAGGAACAACGTGCCGCCGTCGGCCCGCTCGAACCACCCCTTGCGCTCGCCGACCGCCCCGGTGAAGCTGCCGCGCTCGTGGCCGAACAGCTCGGAATCGACCAGCTCCGACGGGATCGCGCCGCAGTTGACGCGGAGGAACGGGCCGGTCGACCGCCGCGACCGGGTGTGGATCGCCCGGGCGACGACCTCCTTGCCCGAGCCGGTCTCTCCCAGGATCAGCACCGGGGCGTCGGAGAGGCTGACCATGTCGATCTGCTCCATGACCTCCTTCAGGCCGGTCTCGGCGCCGATGATCGAGCCGCTGATGTCGTTCCGGTCCAGCCGCGACCGCAGCGAGCGGTTCTCGGCCTCGACCGCCTCGCGGAGCATGACCAGCTCGCGGAGGCGGTTGTCGTTCTCGACCGCGACGGTCAAGGGGTCGATCAGGGCGCGCACCAGCGCCTCATGCCTGGGCTCGAAGACCCTGGGCGGGTCGGCCGCGAGGATCAGGACCGCCGGCTCCCCTTCCGCCGCATTCAAGGGGGCGGCCAGGAGATGGCCCGTGGCCTTCTCGGGCGCCAACCCCGGGAACCGCTTGCGGAAGGCCCGATCGTCGCCCATGGCCGGCTCGCCGAGTCGCCCCCACTCCAGCAGCCGCTCCAGGTCGCTCGCCGCGACGACCGTCTTGGCGTCGCCGAGGGGCGCGGGACGGCCTCCACGGGCCGACTCCACGACCGTCGTCTCCAGAAAGCCGCCGGCCGCGTCGATCGCCCGGATCATCAGCTCGCCCAGGGGGAGCCGCTCGACCAGGAGCGACATCATCCGGGCCAACGACTCGTCGAGCGCCGTATGCCGCGAGACCTCGCGCCAGACGTCCAGAAGCAAAGGGTCGAAGCTCGTCATGGCGTCCCACTCTACCAGGATATATCCTGGGAAACCAGGAAATATCACGGTCTCGTCCGTGATATTTCACGGCCTGCGAAGTCGGGGCGTCCACCCGCCCTCTCCATCACCCCTGAATTCTTACTTTTCTACCTTCAATAGTCAGGTTTCCAAAAAGTTGAGCCGCTCCGGAGGCTGTTGGCATACCGCTTGCAATACCCCAGGTTCGTTCATGAGTTTTCCTACCTGAAAGGTTTGGTCCGGGCGTCGCGACCGAGTCGATGCACGGAGCAGCCTGACGGTACGAAGCCGCGACGTCACCGTTTCGCCCCGCTTTCCCGCTCGTTGTACTTGCCACGAGGCCGTGAGGCGAGAGGTTTTCGGCCGAGCATCGATCGCGACCGTTACGGTTGCGGCTTCGGTCGGGGGCGAGACCTGGACGGGGCGCTGGTGAGCCGAGACCGTCCCGACGATTGGGGACGAGGTCTTGGCGCGGTCGATGGGGCGCCGCGGCGGAACGGGGATGGGAACGGCGTCGCGAGCGGTGGACGACGAGCACGGATTTCTCGGATTGATGGGCAGGATCACATAGAGATGAACAAGGCGATCGAAAGCATGAAGGTTTCGGGATCGAGGGCCGTGACGGGTCGAGGCCGTCGAGCGGCCGAGTGGGTCGGCCGGATGGCCGTGCTGGCGGTGGTCGCCGCGTTCGCGGGATGTTCCGAGGGCTCGGGGTCGAAGGTTCCGGTCTTCCCCGTGAAGGGGAGCGTCAAGTTCGAGGGCGAGCCGGCCGCCGGCGCGTTCGTGGTCTTCCATCCCACGGCGCCGGCCAAATCGGGTGAGGAGACGCCGCGGTCCACGGCCCAGGTCCAGCCCGACGGCACGTTCGAGCTGACGACGTTCAGCCAGGCCGACGGTGCCCCGGCCGGCGACTACGCGGTCACGATCCGGTGGACCAAGCTGATCAAGCAAGGCAACGACACGGCTGCCGGCCCTAACGTGATTCCGCCGATCTACGACAAGCCCGAGACCACCCCCTGGAAGGTCACGGTCAAGGACGCTCCCAACCAGCTCGATCCGTACACGATCACCAAGAAGTAAGTGACCGCCGACGAGGTCGGCCCCTTCTCTTTCCCCAGACATGGTTCGTTTCGACGACTGCTCCCAGACACAGACTTTCTTTATTCGTATTCGACGAGGAGTTCCGGAATGATTCGTTTGCGTCGCCGTCCGGCGGGTTTCACGCTGATCGAGTTGTTGGTTGTGATCGCGATCATCGCGGTATTGATCGCCCTGTTGCTGCCGGCGGTGCAGTCGGCCCGCGAGGCGGCCCGCCGCGTCCAGTGCGTCAACAACATCAAGCAGCTCGGCATCGCGGTCCATAATTTCCACGACGTCAACGGCCAGATGCCCAGCAGCGTCCGTCCCGCCGGCCTGACGACCCTGCCCCGTATCGCCGGGCTTCTGACCATGCTCAACTACATGGAGCAGGCGCAGATCTATAACGCGGTGAACATCGGCATCACCTGGGGCGACCCGGCCAACACCACGGCCGTCCAGACGCGGATCGCCACGCTCATCTGCCCGTCGAGCCCGGCCGACCCGAGCCGGCTCGACGGCATCCCCGAGGTTGAGCCTTACTCGCCGACGTGGGCCCCGAACGTCGCGGCGATCACCGATTACTCGCCGATCGTCGGCATTGATTCGCGGCTGAGCGCCTTCGGCGTGTTTCCGGTGGGGACCACCCCGCCGCTGACGTTGATCGTCAAGAACGTGAAGACGACGCTGGCCACCGCCACCGACGGCCTCTCGAACACGATCGTCTTCGTCGAGTCGGCCGGCCGGCCGTTCGTCTACCGCAAGGGGGGCAAGCAGTTCGGGGCCGTCCCCGACCATCGGCTGAACTCGGGCGGCTGGAGCCGGCCCGCCAGCGACGTCACCCTCAACGGTTCGACGGCCGACGGCTCGTACTTCCCCGGCCCCGTGGTGATCAACGCGGCCAACGGCGAAGACGTCTACGGCCAGCCGTTCCCGCACCCGTACTACGGCACCGAGGGGACCGGCGGCATCTTCGCCTTCCATCCCGGCGGGGCGAACGTCCTCCTCGGCGACGGCTCGGTCCGGTTCGTCAAGGAGAGCGTGGCTCTGCAGACCTTCGCCGCCCTGGTGACCCGCTCCGGCGGCGAGGTGATCTCCGCCGACCAGTACTGAAATCGAGGTCGAGTCGACCGGGTCGTGCTGACTTGAGTCGACGAGACCGACAACCCGGCGAAACCGCCAGCCAGGTCCCGAGCGTCGCGCGACGTATTCGGGCCTGGCCTTTCCCGTTTCAACGCTTCGACTGATTCCGAGGATTTTTTCCATGAGCCGCGCCTGGCCGTTCCGCTTCTCTTTGTTTCTGTCGCTCCCGGTCTCGCTTGCGATCACCGGCTGTCAGTCCTCGACCGCGCCGAACACCGACGGGCTGAAGATCGGCGCGTACTCGGTGGTCCGCGAGGTCCTCCACGACGGCGTCCTGCCGGCGTTCAAGGCGAAGTGGAAGGCCAAGACGGGCCGCGACGTCGCGTTCGAGGAGTCGTACAACGCCTCGGGCGCCCAGGCGCGGTCGATCTCCTCGGGCTTCGACGCCGACGTCGCGGTCCTCTCGCACTCGGGCGACATGGAGCTGCTGGTCAAGGCCGGCAAGGTCAAGCCCGACTGGAACGCCGGAGAATATAAGGGAATCCTCACCAACAGCCTGGTCGTGATCGGGCATCGCGAGGGCAACCCCAAGTCGATCCACGACTGGAGCGACCTGGCCAAGTCGGGCGTCGGCGTCCTCTACCCCGACCCCAAGACCTCCGGCGGCGCTCGGTGGAACATCAACGCCATCTACGGCGCGGCGCTGCTCGAAGCCCGCGACAAGAACAAGGAGGCTCCAAACCTCGCCCCGGTCCGCGAGATCATGGCCGCCATCCAGGCCAACGTCGTGAACATGGACCAGTCGGGCCGTCAGAGCATGGCCAACTTCTCCGAGCGGAAGACGGGCGACGCGGTGGTCACCTACGAGAACGAGCTGCTCCTGCGGGCCAAGGAAGGGGACGCGATCCCCTACGTCGTGCCCCCCGCGACCCTCTTGATCGAGAGCCCCGTGGCGGTCGTCGACGAGTCGACGGCCAAGCACGGCAACAAGGAGCTGGTGGCGGCGTTCATCGAATTCTTGTACTCGACCGAGGGGCAGACGATCTTCGCCGAGTATGGCTTCCGGCCGGTGAACAAGGAGGCCGCCGCAGCGATCTCCGCGCGTCCCGCGCCGGCCCGGCTGTTCACGACGGCCGACCTCGGCGGCTGGGCGAAGCTCGAAGAGGAGCTGTACTCGACCAAGGGCCTGTGGACGACGATCGCGGCCGAACGCGCCCAGAATCGGGGGAAATGACGACATGGCGATCGGTGCGAGAACTCTCCAACGACACCGGCCGTCGCAGGGCCTGACCCTCCGCGCGACGAGCCTGTTCTACCTCGGCGTGATGGTCGTCCTGCCGATGCTGGCGATGACCATCCAGGCCGTGCAGCCGGGGCCTCGGGCGTTCTGGGAGGCGATCTCCGAGCCCTACGCCTGGCACGCGCTGAAGCTTACGTTCGTCACCGCGCTCATCATGGTGGCGGTGAACGTGGTGACCGGCACGGCCACGGCCTGGGTGCTCGTCCGCTACCAATTCCCGGGGCGGAGCCTGGTCAACGCCTTGATCGACCTGCCGTTCGCCGTGCCCACGGTCGTCACCGGCGTGATGCTCGTGGCGTTTTACGGGCCGTCGAGCGTGGTCGGCGCGGTCATCGGCAAGGCCGGCTGGAAGATCATTTACGACCAGCCGGGGATCATCCTGGCCCTCTTGTTCGTGACCTATCCGTTCGTGATCCGCAGCGTCCAGCCGGTCTTGATCGAGCTGGACCGGGCCGAGGAGGAGGCCGCCGCCACACTCGGCGCGCGGCCGTGGACGACCTTCGTCCGCGTCACGTTGCCGACGCTCTGGCCGTCGATCCTCACCGGCGCGGGGCTGTCGTTCAGCCGGGCGCTCGGCGAGTTCGGCAGCGTGGTCATGGTCGCCGGCAACCAGCCGCTCTTGACCAAGACGGCCCCGATCTACGTCTTCGGCGAGATCGAGAGCGGCAACCGCTCCGGCGCGCTGGCCGTCTCGGCGGTGCTTCTGGCTTCCTCGCTCTTGATCCTCGTCGGTCTCAACGCGCTTCAGCGTCGGGGAGGCGTCCACGATGGCAACTGACGTCGAATGGACGGCGACCCCGTCGGCCGCGAATCTTCCCCATCCCGCGCGCGACCGCGACGCGGGGTCGCCCTGGGGCCGCCGGCTCCTGATCGCGGCCGTCCTGATCTGGTTCGCGATGTTGATCCTGATCCCCGGCCTGGCGCTGGTGAGGAAGGCCCTGGACGGTGGGCTGCGCCCGATGATCGACGCGCTCTCCCAGCCCGAGGTGCACCGGGCGTTCGCGATGTCTCTGGGGATCACGGCGATCGCCACGATCATCAACACGATTTTCGGCGTCGCCCTGGCGCTGGTCTTGGTCCGCCAGAAGTTCTGGGGCCGGGCGCTGGTCGACGGCATGGTCGACATGCCGTTCGCGATCTCGCCGATCGTCGCCGGGCTGATGCTGGTCGTGCTCTACGGTCCCGACAGCCTGGCGGGCCGCTGGCTCGAAGGCCACGGAGTGAAGGTGATCTACGCGCTGCCGGGGATGATCCTGGCGACCATGTTCGTCACGGTGCCGTTCGTGGTCCGCGAGCTGGTTCCGGTCTTGCGCGAACTGGGCGAGGAGTATGAGCAGGCGGCGCACACGCTGGGGGCGGGCCGCTGGCGGACGTTCTGGAGCGTGACGCTGCCGTCGATCCGCTGGGGCGTCGCCTACGGCGTCACGCTGACCGTGGCGCGGTCGCTGGGCGAGTTCGGCGCGGTCCTGGTCGTCTCGGGCAACGTCATCGGCCGCACCCAGACGGCCACGCTCTACATCTCGGAAGGAATCGAGAGCTTCCACCCGCAGGGGGCCTACGCCGCCAGCCTGGTCCTCGCCGCGGTCTCGTTTTTCTTGCTCGTGGGGATGGAACTTTTTCGCGTATTCCTCGAAAAAGGTAGGGAGGACGAATCGTGAGCGCCGGAGTTGGAACGCCAGCGTGGTTTCCGCCGAGGTCCGTCGGCCAGTTCAGCGCGAATGGAAAGGCGACGTCGCAGCCGCAGGCCGCGCGGCTGTCGCTCAGCAAGGAGAACGCCGTGGGCATCGAGGTGCGGAATCTTTCCAAGAAGTACGGCTCGTTCCAGGCCGTGAACGACGTCTCGTTCGAGGTGGCCGGCGGTCAGCTCGTCGCGCTCTTGGGCCCGTCGGGATCGGGCAAGAGCACCATCCTGCGGACGATCGCCGGGCTGGAATCGGCCGACTCGGGGAGCGTGATGCTCACCGGCGAGGACGCGACGCAGCTTCCGGTGCAGCAGCGCGGGGTCGGGTTCGTGTTCCAGCACTACGCGTTGTTCCGCCATATGACGGTGCGCGACAACATCGGCTTCGGCCTGAAGATCCGCAAGGTGCCCCGGGCCGAGATCAAGTCGCGGGTCGACGAGCTGCTCGACCTGATCCAGCTCGCGGGCTACGCCGGGCGGTACCCGTCGCAGCTTTCCGGCGGCCAGCGCCAGCGCGTGGCGCTCGCCCGGGCGCTCGCGCCGCGGCCCAAGGTGCTGCTGCTCGACGAGCCCTTCGGCGCGCTCGACGCCAAGGTTCGCGACGAGCTGCGGACGTGGCTGCGGAAGCTTCATGACGAGGTCCACGTCACCAGCCTGTTCGTCACGCACGACCAGCGCGAGGCGTTCGAGGTGTCCGACCAGATCGTCGTCCTGGCCGAGGGCCGCGTGCAGCAGATCGGCCCGCCGCAGGTGCTCTACGAGCGGCCGTCGAACCCGTTCGTCGCCAAGTTCCTGGGGACCGTCAACATCCTGCCGCTCCGCCTGCTGAAGCCCGGCAAGGGGGGCGTGGGGCTCGCGGCCTTGCTGGAAGTTCCGCCCAGCGAGCAGGCCGAAGCCTACGTCCGCCCCCACGATCTCGACGTTCACTCCGAGCGCAACGGCAAGCCCTACTGGACCGCCCGCGTCGACCGGATCACCCCGCTCGGCGGCATCTTGAGGCTCGACCTCCAGATCGACGCGGACCACCCGCTCCAGATCGAGCTTCCCTGCGACCAGTCGGTCGAGGTCGGCTTCGCCCGCGGCGACGAGGTCTACGTCACCCCCCGCCATCTCAACATCTACGACCGCACCCACGGCGCCTTCCAGCCCGTCGACGTCAACCGCGCCCTCAACGAAGCCTGGCAAGCCGGCGCGGGGATCTGAGGGGCTGAGCGGCCGACAAGTTTTTCGAGCCCTCGACGACAAGCTCGAAGCGCCAGCGAGTGGATGGTTCAGTTCGACGAGGCTTTGACGGAGACGACCACCGTGTACCGTATCACTCTCGCCGTCGTGTTGCTCGCCGGATTCGTCGCGGTCGGTCCAGCGTCCGCGGACGAGCCGCTGGTCGTCGACCTCTGGCCGGGGAAGGCGCCGGGCGACGTCGGGATCAAGGGGGAGGAAACCAGCCGGATTCATCCATCGCCTCTGGTGGGGCCGACGAAGCTGATCACCAACGTCACCAGGCCGACCCTCACGATTTACCGGCCCCCCGCCGACAAAAACACCGGCACGGCGATGGTGATCTGTCCGGGAGGCGGCTACTGGGATCTTTACTGGGAGCTTGAAGGCGAGGAGGTGGCGGCGTGGCTGAACGCCCAGGGGATCACCGGCGTCATCCTCAAGTACCGTTGCCCACGCCGCCCCGGCGACGTCAAGGGGGAGCCTCCGCTGGGCCCGCGGCTCGACGCCCAGCGGGCCGTCCGGCTGGTCCGGAGTCGCGCCCGCGAGTGGGGCGTCGACCCGAACCGGATCGGCGTCGTCGGCTTCTCGGCCGGCGGCCATCTCGCCCTGGCGACCGCCGCCGGCTTCGCCACCCGGCTGTACGAGCCGATCGACGCCGTCGATCAGGTCAGCAGCCGGCCCGATTTCGCCGTCGCGTGCTATTCGGGCTACCTGAAGGTCACCGACAAGGACGAGATCCGGCCGGACCTCAAGATTCCGACGGACATGCCGCCGGTGTTTCTCGCCCACACCTCCGACGACAACGTGGGCTACGGCGGCTCGGTCTCGGAAAACAGCGTGATCATGTACCTGGCATTGAAGCGCGCCGGCGTGCCGACCGAACTTCACGTCTATGCGACCGGCGACCACGATTTCGGCGTCCGCCAGAACGACAAGCTGCCGTCGAGCTGGACGGGGCTCTGCGTCCGCTGGCTGCGCAGCCGGGACCTGCTCGCGCCGGTCCCGGCCAGGTGACTCCATTCCCCTGGTGGACTCGGGGTGACGCCGGGCTGGCGCGCCGGTAAGATGACGGCATGTTGCGGACGGCAAACTGGATCATCCTGATCGCGGCTCTCGCCGGCACGCCGCTTCGGCAGGCGGAAGCCGCCGACGACCTTTGCCGCTCGATGATCGAACAGTTTGAACCGGCCAACCTCGAAACGCCGGACGGCGGGGTGGGCGACGATTCCGGCGTCGGAACCCTTGCCGGGACGCACGCCAGCGTCATCGCCGATCCCTTCTCCTCGGCCGCCCCGTTCATCCCAACGCCCGCTTCGGCTGCTCGGTCTATTACCGTGGGCGAAGCCGAAGCGTTGCGGGAGCGGGTTTGGTGGCCGCCGCACCCGCCGAACGTGCGCCACGCCTGGCTGCAAATCTTCCTGTTTTGAAGTCGCCTCGGAACCGGTTCATCGCCGACGCACCCGCTCGCGGTCCGTGTCGGTCAGGTCGATCCACGTCCCGAGACACCGACTCAGAACAGGAGATTTCCCATGCGATATGTCCGCACCGTCCCGACTTCGCGCGCGTTCACCGTCCCGACTTCGCGCGCGTTCACCCTGATCGAGCTGCTGGTGGTGATCGCCGTCATCGCCGTGCTGATCGCCCTGCTGCTGCCGGCGGTGCAGTCGGCCCGCGAGGCCGCCCGCCGGATGCAGTGCTCGAACAACCTGAAGCAGATCGGGCTGGCGATGCACAGCTACCACGCAACGCATGACGTGTTCCCGCCCGGCTACATCACCGGGACGGAGAGTCCGAATCCGAACAGCCCGGAGACCGGTCCCGGCTGGGGCTGGGGCGCGATGCTCCTCAACAATCTGGAGCAATCCACCGCCTACAACGCGGCGAATTTCAGCCTGCCGATCACCGTCGCGGCGTCGATGACCGTGCGGACGGTGAGCCTGTCCGTGTTCCTCTGCCCGAGTTCCACCACCGACGCCGGGCCGGTGCTCCTGAAGGATGCGACGGGCTCCACGCTCGTCACCGATCTGTCGCCCGGGCAATACGTCGCCTCGGCCGGGCAGCTCGAAGTCGAGGAGTTTCCGGCCAGCAACAACGGCCTCCTCTATCGCAACAGCCGCAACGGCCTTCGCGACGTCACCGACGGGTCGAGCACGACGCTGATGGCCGGCGAGCGGTCGCGCAACGTCGCGGACGCGACCTGGGTGGGGGTGATTCCCTATTCCCGGGTCTGCACCAACCCGAAATGGCCGATCCGGTCGTGCGAGACGGCCAACGTCATGGTGCTCGGGCATACCGGCCCGTCGCCAGACCAGAAGTGGGTGGACGTGCCGAATTACAAAGGGGCCGGGGCGGATGATTTCTGGAGCCTGCATCCGGGCGGCTGCAACTTCCTCTTTTGCGACGCCTCGGTCCGGTTCATCAAGGAATCGGTGAATCCACGGATCTTCAGCTTCCTGTCCACGCGGGCGGGCGGCGAAGTGGTTTCGGCCGATCAATTCTGACGGCGAGGACGATCTTCCCCGGCGTCATGAAAATGAGGGTTCGGGGCGGTCCGGGGCCGGATACGAGCCCGACGCGCCAGCGAGTGCATCATGGTGTGTTGGGGAAATTCACTCGCTGGCGCTTCGGGCTCGTCTTCGGGCATGCCGAACGCGATCCCTTATTCCGTCTTGATCCGGACGTTCCGGAACCGGACGATCGAGCCGTCGTCGTGGTTCTGGAGGCCGATATAGCCGTCGGCGCCGCGCGAGCCCTTGTAGTGGTTGATCACCTCGCCGTTGAGCGAAATCGTGTAGTCCTGGCCTTTGACGGCGATTTCGTAGGAATTCCACTCGCCGGCCGGGTTGGCCTTCGGGGTCTTCTCGGCGGCCTTGAAGCTGTAGACCGCGCCGGTGCGATGTTCGGGGTCGGCGCCTTCGCAGATCTGGATCTCGTAGCCGGTCTTCACCGCGTCCCACGGGTCGGCGGGCGCTTCGGGGAAGCGGACGAAGACGCCCGAGTTGTCGCCCGGCTTGGTTAGCTTGTAGTCGACCCGGAGCGTGTAGTCCTTGAACTTGGAGTCGGCGAACCAGAGCATTCCCATGCCGCCCGAGGTCAGGAGCACCCCTTCCGACTCCTCCTTGATCGCGCCGGGGCCGACCATCTTCCAGCCCTGGGCCAGCGGATCGCCGTGGTGGTACAGGTACGAGAAACCGGGCTCCGCCGCGACCGGCTCACGGTCCTTGTCGGCGGGGTAGGCGAGGACGATCGCGGCGCAGGCGAGAATTCCATGAATCGACATCAATCGGTATCCTTGTGAAACGGGACGGCCCGAGAATCTCCGTTGGACGAGCGGTTGTCGCTTTCCCGGGCGGGCGGCCCTTCGGTACGTTAGAAATTGGAATCGCGCCGACGCGGGTCCGCAAGAGGATTGTCTCCGCGATCGGCTTGCGGACTTCGCAACGGGCCTGAGCGTTACGCGCACGGCCTGTCCTTCCGGACCGCCTCGCGGTAAGCTGGAGCCATATCCGTCGTCAATTCTTGAGTCGAATTTGGATCGTCGGACGGGCCGGCATGAGCACGATCGTCAAGTACCCTCATCTGAGCATCGACGCGGATGGAACGGCGCGGATTGATGGCACGCGATACAAGGTGATCCACCTGGCCGGCGAGCATTATCATTACGGCTGGTCTGCGGAGGAGATCCTGCGTCAGCACCCCGATCTCCGGCCTGAGCAGGTCTACGCCGCGTTGACCTACTTCTACGACCACCACGAATCGATGGTCGGGGCCATGAGCGAGGCGGCGGACGTCGCGCGGCGCGAGGCGGCGAAGCAACCGATCTCCCGCGCCGACCTGATGAAGCGCCGGATGAATCGGGAGCCCTGACGTTGCCGCTGGCTGTCTATATGGATGTCCATGTGCCTATGTCGGTGACGCAGTCGCTGCGGAGGCGAGGGCTGGACGTGCTCACGAGCCAGGAAGACGACACCGCCGCCGTGGACGACCAGACGCTTCTTGCGAGAGCGACGGATTTGGGCCGAGTCCTGTTCTCGCAAGATCAAGATTTCTTGAGTATCGCCGCGGAATGGCAGGCGGCGGGACGCTGGTTTCTCGGTATCGTCTTCGCGCCCCAGCGAGGCGTCAGCCTCGGGGGATTGGCGGCGGATTTGGAATTGCTCCTGACCTGTTGCGACCCTCAGGAATTGGCGAACCGCGTTACCTACCTGCCGCTGAAGTGAGTTTGCAAGACGCCATCGGACTCGCGCGACGTCTTGAACTCGTGAGGGCTTCATGTCGTCGAGGGGGACGGAACGATGCGAATCCTGGTCGTCGGCGCCGGTGCGATCGGCGGGTATTTCGGGGGGCGGCTGCTGGAGGCGGGGCGGGACGTGACGTTCCTCGTTCGGTCGGCCAGGGCGGCGCGGCTGGCGGAGTCGGGGTTGTCGATCCGCAGCGCGTTCGGCGACGTCGACTGGCCCGCGCCGCCGACGATCACGGCGGGCGCGATCGACGAGCCGTTCGACCTCGTGCTCGTCAGTTGCAAATCGTACGACCTGGACGGGGCGATCGCCGACTTCGCGCCGGCGGTCGGGCCGGAGACCGCCGTCGTGCCGCTCCTTAACGGCCTGCGACATCTCGACGTCCTCGACGCTCGGTTCGGCGCGGACCGCGTGCTGGGGGGGCTCTGCCTGATCTCGACGAAGCTCGACGACGCCGGCCGGATCGCCCACCTCAGCGACGTTCACCGGCTGGCGTTCGGGGCCCGCGTCCCGTCCCAGGCGAAACAGGTCGAGGCGATCGCCGAAGCCTTCGCCGGCGCGACGTTCGAATCGCGGGCGAGCGACGACATTTTGCTTGAAATGTGGGAGAAATGGGTCTTCCTGGCCACGCTGGCCGGCGTCACCTGCCTGATGCGGGCGTCGATCGGCGACGTCGTCGCCGCGGAAGGGGCCGACCTGGCCGCGGCGATGCTGGAAGAATGCCGGGCCGTCGCTGACGCCAACGGCCGCCCCCCCCGCCCCTCGGCCTTCGAATCGGCCCGCGCCCGGCTCACCGCGCCGGGCTCGCACCTCACCGCGTCGATGCTGACCGACCTCGAACGCGGCGGCCGGACCGAAGCCGACCACGTCCTCGGCGACCTCCTCCGCCGCCGCCCGGAGGCTCCCGCGCCCGACCATTCGCTGCTCCGCCTCGCCTACACCGCACTCAAGGCTCAGGAAGCCCGCGCCGGGCGCGAGTCGTGGCTGTCCGACGCCTGATCTGACCCTCGCACGGAGCGCACGATGGGAACGTTGAAGGTCGAGCTGACGAAGGAGAAGGAGACCCTCCTGATCACGCTCTTTGCGAAGGCGATGGATAGTCGCGCGGCCGATTCGATCCTGGGCGATCGGTGGGCCGACGAGGCGGTCGGCCGGCTCGATTACGATTTCGCGAAGCTGAAGATCAAGCGCGACGAGACGATCGGGATCGCCATGCGGGCGAAGCACCTCGATCGCTGGACCTCGGAGTTCCTCGTCGAGAACCCGAGGGGGATCGTCCTCAATCTGGGCTGCGGCCTCGACAGCCGGGTCTACCGGCTTGATCCCCCGGCGGCCGTCCGCTGGTTCGACGTCGACTTCCCGGAGGTCGTCGAACTTCGCCGCCGTCTCTATCCCGACCGCGCGGGGGGGCGCCTGATCGGTACGTCGGTGACCGACCCTAACTGGATCGGCGCGCTGCCGTCGGACGGCCCGGCGCTCATCGTCGCCGAGGGGCTCATGCCCTATCTGGAAGAAGACGACCTCAGGCGACTGCTGGAACGGCTCACCACGCACTTCCCGACGGGCGTCCTCGCGTTCGACGGATACAGCCGCCTGGGGCTCCGGTTCATGAAGAACCTCCCCTGCATCCAGGCGACCGGCGCGACCTTCCGCTGGGGGATCGACGACCCCTGTGAGCTTGAGGCGATGATCCCGCGCTTGAAGCTGGTTGAGGAGACGGCGTACTACAACCCATCGGTCGTCGCCCGCATGTCGTGGACCAGTCGACTCCTGATCCGCGTCTGGTCCTGCTTCCCCGCCCTGCGGCGCATCGGCCGGCTACTCCGCTACCGCTTCTAGAGGGCGCGCGGGAAGCGGATTATTCATCTTTCAGGAATTCGTGTGTATGATGGTGCGGTAGAGCGGCGACGCCGCGACGACGGACCGTTCAACACGACCGCCGTCTCCCGCAAGTTCCTTTCAAAGTCGAAGGCAAAAGGGGGGAGCCGGCGCGCCCGCCCGAAGAACGGATCGTCGATCTCGAATCGACGAGACATAAGAAAGAATAGAATTTCGCGATTTGATAATGTGGCGGCATAGCTGGTTGAATCAGGGCCTCCGGGCCGGCTCGCCGGGCTGCGTGGATTCGTTCCCCGACCTCGGCGCGACGGCGGCGACTAAAGAAATCGTGGAAGAGAATCGAACATGACCCCATCGTTGGAGCGGCTCGCCGAACTCGTTCGCCAGGCGGAAGCCAAGACGCGCGCGAAGAAGATCGAGGCCGAGACCCAGCACGCGGCCGACCATTTTCGGGCCGCCGAGCTGAGGTCGCGCCAGGCGCTGGAACGGATGCGCGCGGTGCGGCCGGCGAGTCTCCGGGCGGTCGAACAGGCTGACACCGACGAGCATCTGTTGAAGGATCTGGTGCGGAAGCTGGCCCAGTACAAGTCGTCGCTGGCCTCCGACGCCGACGCCGAGGAGCTGATCGCCACGTCGCAGGCGGAGATCGAGCGCACCCGGCAAGAGGCCAAGGCGAACCTGGAGAAGGCCGGGCGCGAACTTGAGGAGGCGCGCCGCGAGCTGCGGACGGCCCTCGACCAGTACCGCCAACTGCGCCGCGAGCTGGAGCGGCTTCAGCCGGGGCTGGTCGAGCAGTTCGCCGCCGAGGACCGGCTGCTGTGGGACGCCGAGAGCCACTTTCCCGGCGGCCAGCTCCAGCTTTTGGGCCACGAGGTCGACGCCGGGCTCAATGCGTTCGCCAACCTCGTCAAACTTGAGCAGTACGCGCGGCTGAAGGTCTGGATCGGCCGGTTCCGCCACTTCCAGGCCGCGCACGAACGCGACGCCGAGATCACCGAGGAGCTGCAAGCCCTGGGGCACCGGATCTTCCACCAGCTCAAGTGGCTGTCGCGGCAATACGAGCCGGGGTACATCGAAGCGTTCCGTCAGGATTATTCGACCGACTGGGCCGCGTACGTCGCTGAAGCTCAGGAGCAGCTTGTGCAGGCGATGGAAACTCAGCGCCGGGCGCGCGAGCGGAGCCTGGCCAACGGCGGCGAACGGCCGTCGCCGAGCGAGCCGCCGCACGCCGACGGGCCCGTCCCGAACGTCGCGTTCCCCTCCTCGCCGCTCGGCAACGGCGAGAACGGAGACGGCGGCCGGGAGGCGTCCGCCGAAGTTTCGACCGATCCAGCCTGACCTCGGAGCCGCGCCGGCGGCCCGTTGAGAAGGAGGCGTCCGATGGCCCTTGCCAAGCGTGCGATTCCGCGGGTGCTAGGCCAGGTCGTGCTCGCCGCGACGTCCGTGAACAACGCCGTCAGCGACATGATGCGCGACGTCGAGGACGTCGCCCCGGCGATCTTCCCCGCCAACCTCCCCGAGCCTCAACTTCAACTCGTCAACACCATCGCCCTCCTGTTCGCGGGCAGCCTCTCGATCCTGGTCTGCGGCTACGTCTTCGAGAGCGACAATTTCACCGCCCGCGAATCGTCCCAGCCATCTCAACCTCGCGACCTCCGCCGGCGCTAGCGCGGGCTATTTTGGGGATGCAGACGGCAATGGGTGGCTCTGGCAAAATGCCACAGATGCGAGGGCCGCGGCGTCCGCCCTGTGGCGTCGCTCCGCTCCGTCACAGCCACCCAGACGACCTCCGCCGGCGCTAGGCCGGACGTCGCCGATCGCGCCGATTCGTGGCGAATTTGCCGACGCGATGTCACGCGGAACCGACTTTCGGCCATGTCCATCACGGGCGTGTCGTAGAGTGTTGGTGCGTGTCGTCGTGCGTCGACGATCGCCGAGCATCAGGGCGGTGAGGGCGGGCCGAGAATGAACACCCGAGAGATCAGCGACGGTCGGCATGAGTGGCTGGCCGGCGAGATGGAATCCTGGACCGCGCAAGGGCTGCTGACCGGCGACCAGGCGGCGCGGATACTCGGGCTCTACGGGAGCCCCGAAGAGCGTTCGGCGCGCCGGGGGGGCCAGGCGGTCTCGGCGATCACGAGCCTGGCGACGTTGCTCGTCGGCCTGGGCGTGCTGTTGCTGGTCGCCTTCAACTGGATGGTGCTGCCGGCGGCGTTGAAGATCGTGCTCGTCGTCGCGGCGATGCTCGCCTCGCATGCGGGAGGATGGTTCCTCCGGTTCCGGATGGGACGCCGAGCGGCCTCGGACGCGCTGTTCTTCCTGGGCTGCCTCTTCTACGGCGGGGCGATCTGGCAGACCGCGCAGGTCTTCAATATCACCGTCGCCAGCAACACCGGCTTCTGGTGGTGGGCGGTGGGCTCGCTGCCGTTCGCCCTGGCGTCGCGGAGCCTGGCGCTGCACGGCCTGGTCGCGGCGATCCTGGCGACTTATACGGGGCTTTCGACTGTCGGCTGGTTCTTCAGCAGCGGTGGCTCGTCGGAGCGGTTGAGCGACCCGGCCTTCAGCATCCCCTTGCTCGCGCTGCCCGGGTTGATCTGGGCGTACGGGCGCAAGTCGGCCGGGGGCGTTGGGATGTACGTCATGCTGCTGACCTGGTGGGTGCTCGTGCAGCCGACGGCCTGGCGGCTCGACGACGCGCCGATCTTCTGGGTCGGCTCGGTGGGCGCCCTGCTCTTGCTGATCGCCGAGTGCCACCCGGCCCGGAGCCCCCTGGCCATTCCCTATCGCACCTTCGGCGTGCTGCTGACCGGCGGCGTCTTGCTCTTGCTGGGCGTCTACACCTTCAACAGCGACGCCCTCGGCCGCGTCATGCCGACGCCGCTGGTGATCGAGACGGCCGTGGCGGCGGTCGTGGCCGTGGGCCTGGTCGTGCTGGCGGCCGAACTCGAACGCCGACGCGCGACGCTTTCCGGTTCCGGTTACGGTTCCGCGCCGCGCGTGGGCAACGCCTTCCTCGACGAGCGCCGGCGGATTCCGCTGGGGCTCGTCTTGCTGATGGCGGCCATGGGCTTCTGGAACGCGCTGGTCGGCACCCCGCTCGCGCCGACGATCGCGGCCAACGTCGCGATGCTGGCGCTCTCGCTCTGGCTGATGATGGTCGGCCTCCGCGAAGAACGGGGCCGACCGTTCACGGCGGGCGTGCTCTACTTCCTGACCTGGGCGGTCTGCCGCTACGTCGACATGTTCGGCGACTTCGGCGGCATGGTGGGCGCGGCCCTGATGTTCTTCCTCTGCGGCGCGGCGCTCTTCGGCGTGGCCCGGTTCTGGCAACGGCGAAGTCGAAAGGGGAGCGACCATGCTTGACGTTGACGCGAATCCGAAACGACCCGAGCCCGGCCTCTGGCGGCGGCTGGCCGCCCGTGAGCCGGCGCTGGTGGTCGCAGCGGCGGTCTTCCAGCTCGCGATCCTCGGCTGGATGATCGGCGGCATGATGCTCATGTTTCGCGACAGCCGCGTCGTTCTCCTGCAAGTCGTGCCGGTCGATCCGCGCGACCTGATGCGGGGCGACTACGTGATCCTGAGCTACCCGTTCAGCCGGCTGCCTTCCGGCGAGGTCGAGGGCTTGCCGGGCCCGTACACGTCGGACAACCAGCAGGCGTGGCACGGCCGCCCGGTCTTCGTGACGCTCGTCCCCGAAGCCGACGGCTCGCACTATCGCGGCGAGCTCGTCAGCGCGTCCCCCCCGCCGTCGGGGACCGTCTACATCCAGGGGACGCTTCAAAGCGCGTCTCGGATCGACTTCGGAATCGAGTCGTTCTACGTCCAGGAAGGCCAGGGGAAAGCCTACGAGGAGGCGGTGAAGCAGAACCAGTTGTGGGCCGAGGTCGCGCTGACCCCGAACGGCTGGGGCACGGTGCGCGGCCTGCGGATCGAGGGGGACGACCACGCGGGATCGGGCCGATAGCGCGGCGAGGGCATGCGCCGATACAAGCCCGCAGCGCCAGCGAGTGAATGAATTCGACCCGCCGACCGGAAATTCACTCGCTGGCGCTTCGAGCTGCCATGAAAATTCCGGTCCGTGGTCTGCCGTAGGGGCGCCCCTTGTGGGCGCCCGATCGCCGAGCGGGAGCGGTCGGCGTGAAACGAGCCGGGCACCCACAAGGGGTGCCCCTACCGGACCTGGTCGTGACGCCATGCGAAAAGCCCCCCATTTTCATGAGGCCGGGTGTCCCGCCGGCGTCATGATGGTTTGTATTCCGTTTCTCTCCCAGACAGTTGTCCTGGGGCGGGGCCGGTGGTAGGCTCGGACTCGAAGCCTTGACAGAGGTTAGGAGCCTGCCATGGATCAAACCGGATCGCGTCTTGGGGCGAGTGCGGCGAGGACGGTCATCATCCCGATCGCGGGCCTCCTCGGCGGATTGATCGTCGGCGTGGCGTGGTCGGCGATCCGAGGAGCGGCCGACTTCGACGCAGTCTGGATCGTGGTCAAGGGGGCGCTGGTCGGCTCGTTCCTGGGCATGGGGGCGGCGCTGGTCGCGGCGACCGGGACCCGAAGCAGCCTGACGACGATCCGAGGACTGGCCTGGCTGGTCGGGATCGCGGCGATCCTCCTCTTCTTCTGGATCGCGATCCCGTGACCCATGAGCGGAGACGTGGCACGGCCGGTTGTCCGCGCCCATCGTGCCGGCCGGCGTCCGGCGTGTTGATTCGACGCTCGCGTTTTTCGGCGAGAGGCCGCTTGGCGCATACTTAAACTGGTGGATCAGCGGAAGTGGGCTCTTTAACAATGCGGTGTCAGGTGGTTCAGGGACGGGCGGCAGCCGAATCGTCATATCCCAGTTTGGGGTGCCCGACCTCATGAAAATGGGAGTGTCGAGGAGTCACGCGGACGGCCTCCGAATACAAGCCCGAAGCGCAAGCGAGTGCATTGTCTTGCGTTCGCTGACTCGGCCCCCCGGCCGAGGGAATCTCCGATCGGCGGGTCGAATCCATCCACTCGCTGGCGCTTCGAGCTTGTATCGGAGCATGCCCGCGCGGGGCTATTCTCAGATCAAAACCGCGCGAACGGACCCAATCGGGCCTTCAGACCGTCGCGACGTCGGCGGCAGTGCCGAACGTCGCGAGTTTCTGAGCAATCGAAGCCAATTTCGGGGCTGGGGGCGTGTCGCTAAGAAATTTGTGCAAAATCAGTTAAGGCGATTCTGCGGCGTTCGGCCTGGTCGAAAACCGCGCGAACGGACCCAATGCGGCCCGGGTGGGTCGCGAGGCGGTGCGAACGAGGCCGAGCGGGCGAAAACCGCGCGAACGAACCCATTTTCTCGGGACGCTCGGTCGACGTTAACGCGTTCAGGATAAACGGGTTGCGGCGTGGGTTCGGCGGTCGGTTCCACGTCGGCCGGCGCGAACGAAGCCATTTGGGACGAAGGGGCCGGGGAGACGCGGGGGAGCGTCCCGGCGGGGCGTTTTCGGCGCGAACGAAGCCAAATTGCCCGAGGCGGGAAGCGAGCGGGGCCAGCTCGACGGTGAAGTCGGCCGGCCCCGCGGGCGGAACGAATCTGGGAGGAACGGCTCAGCGGCTGACGTGGCCGACGAGCACGTTGTTGATGTAGATGGCCCCGTCCGGGATGTTGGTTCCGGCGGGGAAGGTCGAGTTGAGCACGTAGGCGAGGGTGCCGACCGTCGAGCCGCTCCCCAGCGAGCTGCGGTCGACGACCGCCCCCGCGCCGATCGTGACGTCGTCGCCGATCACCGCCGGCTTGGCGCTCGTGCCGCCCAGGATCACCGCGCCTCGGCCCGCGCTGAATTGCTGGCCGATCGCGAGCGAGCCCCCTTCGGGCGAGTTGATCGTGACGCTGGAGCCGGTCTGGGCGATCGACCCGACCGAGATCGGCTGGCCCTGGTCGGCCCGGATCGAGTTCCGGCGGCCGAGGGCGGCCTGCACGCTCGCGGCCCGCTGGGTGAACCGGGCGCCGCCGGTGACGCGGGACGTGAAGCTGCCCAAGAGCCCCTGGGCCAGGAGCGGCCGGTGGGGCGTCGGGAACTTTGGCCCCGCTCCCGGCGGCAGGTAGGCGGTGGAGGCCGTCGGCGACCCCGGTTGCGAGTTCGCGCCGGTGACGGTCCAGAGGTTGCCGTTGTTCACCCCACTCACCGTGCTCGGCACCCCGGGGCTCGCTCCGGTGGCCGACTGGCCCTGGTAAAGCGTGGCGTAGCCGATGCCCAGCGAGTAGTTGGCGTTCAGGGTCTTGACCAGGTCGGCCTGGTCGGCCGCCGTGACGGGCGTCACCTTGCCAAGCGCCGGGTCCGAAGCTTCGGCGTCGGTCGTGACGTTCGCGCCAGGCAAGACCTTCATCCCCGCGGGGACGGTCACGCCGGGACCCACCCGGGCCAGGGCCGAGACGAACGCGCCGGGGGCGATCGTCGCGCCGTCGATCACCGCGCCGGGGCCGACGTACGTCGGCTTGGTCGCCGCGTTGTAGCCGCCGATCACCGCGGGGCCCGTGACCGTCGCCCCGTAGCTGATCTCGACCTGGCTGCCGATCAGGACCTCGGGCGCGGGACCGCCGTGGAGGTTCGACGGATTGGCGGTGATCGATGCGTTGTCGAGGATCGCCGTGTAGCTGCCGATCTTGACGATACCCGCCTGCGCGTTCAGCTTGGCGTACGGGCCGATGAAGCTGTTCTGGCTGATGATGACCGCGTAACCGTTGGTGACGCATACCGAGGGGTCGATGAACGTCGCCGACTTGGCCGGCGTCCCGTAGGGAAGGACCGGCGTGTTGGGCCGCACCGCCGGCTGCCCCGGCGGGTCGTTCAACAACGATCGCAGCTCGGCCTTCGAGATGTACGTGGGCCAAGTGCCGTTGAGCAACTGGCGGGTTTCCAGGTTGTCGCCGGCCGGCCGAAGACTCATCGAACGGCGGCGGCCGTCTCTCGATCGACTCATATGTCTCACCATCCCTGAAAGGCGCAGCGCACCCAATATCCAGAGGGAACGGACTGATAACACCCTATATCGACCAACTACCGCAAATTCTGTAGCTATCCTGAATTATCATTAATCTTCCTTCAGGCGCAATGTCGGGCGAGAGCAAAGGGGTTGGTGTCGGTCGGGCGGGGCGATAGCGTAACGGGGGCGGTCGCGTGGCGGCCGGCTTGGGGGATTCGAGGGAGGGAGGGGATGGGAATGGGGCCGATCGAGGCGCCGTGGGGCGCGGACGGGGTTTTGCGGCTGGAGTTCCCCGACGACTGGCGGGTGGGCCGTGAATCGGTCGTCGAGCCTGATCTGGCCGGGGCGGTCGCCGATTATCCGTCGGCCCTGGAAGCGGCGCTTGACGCGCCTTTGGACTCGCCCCGGCTGGAAGAGTTGGTGCGAGGCGGGTCGAAGGTCGCCCTGGTGGTGGACGATCCGTCGCGGTGGACGCCGGTGCGCGAGGCCTTGCCGATCGTCTTGCGGCGGCTGCACGACGCGGGGGTGGTTGAGCGGGACGTGACGATCAGCGTGGGGGTCGGCCGCCATCACGCGGTCGACGACCAGGCGATGCGGCGGCGGCTGGGCGACGACGTGGCGGCCCGTTACGCCTGTTTCAGCCCACCGGTCGACGACCTTTCCGCTTACGAAGACCTGGGGACGACCTCGCAGGGGGTTCCGATCCGCGTCTTCCGACCGGTCGCCCAGGCCGACGCGCGGATCTTGATCGGGTCGGTTTTGCCGCATTTGCAGGCGGGGTTCGGCGGCGGCTACAAGCTGATCTTCCCGGGGACGAGCCATCGGACGACGCTGGGCGCCCTGCACCGCCAGGGGTTGTCGGCCGACAGCGACGCCGGCCGGCTGCTCGGCGGCTGCGCGTCGGGAAACCCGATGCGGCGGGCGATCCACGAAGCGGCGGGGCGGCTCGGGCCGTGCGTCTCGATCAGCCACCTGATCGGCTCGCCCGGCATGATCTTCGGGGTGGTCACGGGCCGTCCCGAATCGGTTCAGGACCGGCTGGCGGCGGCGGCCAAGGGCCGGTTCGAGGCCCCCCCCGCCCTCCCCGCCGACGTCGTGGTGGTGGGCAACCACCCCTGGCCCGGCGACCCGATGCAGAGCTTCAAGGTGTTGCTCCACCACCGGGCCGCGAGCCGGCCGGGCGGGGTCCTGGTCGGCCTGTTCTGGACCGATCCCGACGAGATCGACCGCTCGATGCCGCGATCGGCGATGCGGCTGATCGCGGGCTCGGGGGCTCCCGGCGGCTGGGCCATCCGCCGACTGGTCCCACTGACCGAACGCATCCTCTCGACCACCGGCTCGCCGGCGGCCTTCATGCTCCGCTGGGCCCGCGAGCTGGTCGTCGACCGCACCGTACTGGTCTACTCGCCCCCGCTGTACGACCGAATCGGCGGCCGGCTCGGACCCGTCCGCCTGTTCGGCGACCAGGCCGAACTCTGGCGCGTCGCGCGGCGGTCGCTCGGCGCGTCGAGCCGTGAACCGACCGTCCGCGTCTTCCCTCGGGGGGGCCTGACCTACGCCCCCCAGCGCGAGACGACCTGAACCTCCTCACGAAGACCGTCCGACCCGACCGCGCGGCGCCGGAATTGCCGGATCGTTAAGCGTTGATGGTCGACGCCTTTCGCCGGCCTCTCGAACGCCCTCTCTGGGAGACGCGACCCATGCTGTGCGCGACGATCGGTCTGAATGTGATTTCCCTCGTGCTCGCCGCTTTTCCCGCCCCGGTTTCCAGGGCCGACGACGCCCTCAAGGCCGAGGATCTGGTCGGCGGCTACGAGATCGTTTCGGGCGAGAAATTCGGCGTCAAGGAGCCCGACGAGCGGATCAAGGGCTCGACCGTCCAGTTCACCAAGGACCGGGTGGTCGTCATGGACAAGGAAGAAAAAGAGGTCTACGGCGCGACTTACGAGCTGAAAGCCGGCGAGCACGGCGTCGGCAAGATCACCCTGACCAGCAAGCTCGCCGCCGACGAGAACCAGATAGCCCAGGGCCTGATCGAGAAGAAGGGCGACAAGGTCCGGCTCATCTACGCGCTGCCCGGCGGCGAGATCCCCCGCGAGTTCAAGACGAAGGACAAGCAGTTGCTGTTCGTCCTCAAGAAACACGCCGACTGACCATCGCGAGAGCGGACCGGCCGCGTCTGGGAATCTCGGCGCGGCGAGGTACGCTCCCCCGTTCAAATCGTCCGCCGATCTGATAAGCTCGCCTCGGGAATTTCGTCATCTTGGCATCAGCGCAAGGACCACACATGAGACGATCTTGGATTGCGGCGCCGGCGGCTTCCGCCTTGCTTTTGTTCGGCATGACGGGCCCGTCGAAGGCCGACGACGCGAAGGCCGTCGAGATTCTCGACAAGGCCGTCAAGGCGTTGGGGGGCGAGGAGAAGCTGGCGAAGATCCAGGCCGCGTCCTGGAAAGCCGAGGGGAAACTGACCGTGAACGGCGGCGAGGGCAAGTTCAACACCAGCGTGACGTTCCAGGGCGACGATCGCATACATATTGATTTCGACGCCGAGTTCGGCGGCAACCCGATCAAGGGCTCGACGATCGTCAACGGCGACAAGGGCTGGAGGAAGTTCAACGACAACCAGCAAGACCTCGGCGCCGACGACATCGCCCGCGAGAAGCGGACGCTGTACCTGATCGTCTCGCCGGCCCTGCCGACCCGCCTCAAGGGCAAGGGGTTCAAGGTGTCGGCCGACGGCGAGGAGAAGGTGGGCGACAAGCCGGCCGACGTCCTCAAAATCGTCGGCCCCGACGGCAAGGACTTCCGCCTCTTCTTCGACAAGGAGAGCGGCCTGCCCGTCAAGGCCGTGGCCCGTGTCGCCGGCTGGAACGGCGAGGAGTTCGAGCAGGCGAGCCTGTTCTCCGACTACAAGGACTTCGGCGGCGTCAAGCGGCCCACGAAGGTCGTCAGCACGCGCGACGGCGAGCCGTTCATCGAGCAGACCGTCGTCGACTTCAAAGTCGAGGAAAACCTCCCCGCCGAGACCTTCGCCGAGCCCAAGTGAACGGGCGCGGCATCGTCCCGGGTTGCGAACAGCCATCAAAACAGGCTGCCACGAGCATACTTTCTCCTCTTGCGCCTGCAAGGGGAGAAGGGATTTCTGCCTCGGCTCGTGTGAATCTCCAAGGAAAACCGCGATAAGGAAGACCGATACATCCCAAGGACACTTCCTAGCATCGTGATAGCAACCCAGCGATGCGTCGATGCGTTCAAGCGTCGAGGGAGCTGCGTTCTCCAGTTGGGAACTCGTGTCGCGGGGCGTTTCCCGGCGGGCGCGGCGCCGGATTTGCCTCGATTTGTTTACTGGCATGTGTCCCGACGGCAAGAGTCCGCGACGCGAAGACCGACTCGACTCGATTTACGGAGTTGCTCGATGAAGATTCAAACCTTGTCCGATCTGATGATCGACGTTGTCCGCGACACGTTCGACGCGGAGAAGCAACTCCTCAAGGCGCTTCCCAAGATGGCCAGGACGGCGTCGAGCCCGCACCTTCGCAAGGCGTTCGAGAAGCATCTGGAAGAGACCAAGCTCCACGTCCATCGTCTCGAAGAGGTTCTCGAACTGCTCGGCCAGCCGATCCGCGCCAAGAAGTGCCGCGCGATGCAGGGCCTGCTCGACGAGGGCAAGGAGATCCTCGAACTCGATGCGCCGCCGGACGTGAAGGACGCCGCCATGATCGCCGCCGCGCAGAAGGTCGAGCACTACGAGATCGCCAGCTATGGCTGCCTCTGCACCTGGGCCGGCCTCCTCGGCGAGATCAGGATCAAGAAGCTCCTCGGCGATTCGCTCGCGGAAGAGAAACGGACCGACGACCTGCTCACCGAGATCGCCGAGAACGTCGTCAACGCGGTGACAGTCGCGCACTGACGCACGGTCCCGATGGCTCCTCAGCGCCGCGCGCCGCGGTTCGAGGCTGTGGCGTAGGCGTCGAGGATGCCGGTGCGGCCGGGGTGGATCGCTTCCAGGCCGAGCCGCGACTGGACGGCGTAAGAAAGCCGCTGGCCGGCACCGTAGAGGATGACGAGTCGCGGCTCGTCCGGCAACGAGAGCAGCTCGTCGATGTCGGTGAGGTCGAGCTGGGGCAGGTTCGGCAGTGCGGTGCGGAGGATGAACCGGAGCCGACCGCCCGGGTAGGGCGCGTCGAGCATCGACGCGGCGGCGGCCTCGTCGGACGGCAGGGCGAGGACCGAGTGCGGGCTGACCACGGCGACGACGTGGAACGGCTGCTCGCGGTTCCGCCGCAGGATCATCGTCCGCAACATCAGCAGGTCGTTCGTCTCGCTGTGGCGGAAAACGACTTCACGGACCCCCGCGCCGACGGCCACGGCCAGCGTCGCGAGCAAGAACGCGGTCAGCACCCGGCGCTGGCGGTCGTCGCGGCCGCGCGCCCAGCGGTCGAGACCGCGCGTCAGCAGCACCGAGATCACGATCAGGTCGAAGGTCACGTGCAGGCCCAGGATCGTCGCGGCGCCCGCCCGGCCGTTGAACAGGTCTTCGACGCCCCCCCGCAGCTCCTCGCCGGCCCACCATGCGATCGCCAGCGCGGTGGCCGGCGCCAGGCCGACCAACGCCCGCACCGAAACCCGGCGGTTGACCAGGTCGGCGACCGTCGACGCCGCCAGCAGATTGAGCGGGACGAGCAGGAACAATTCGAGCGACGGACGCGGGCCGTTCGGCCACAGCGACAGCGCCAGGGCCGACACCGCCAGCCAGACCACCCAGAGCGAGCCGCCGATGGTCTCGCGGTCCTCGGTCTCGGCGGTGAGCGCCAGGCGGATCATCCGGACCGCGCCGTAGAGGCCCAGGGGGAGCGTCACCGGCGACAGGGCGAGCAGCGTTGCCAGCAGGTTCGCCGAGCCGGTCTCCCAGCCCACCGGAGGCGCGTTGAGGGCGGCCACGGCGTCCCATCCGTGATTATAGATCATATACAGCCGCCAGGGCGCGGCCGTCGCCAGGGCGACGCCCAGCGCCAGGAGGACGTCGCCGAGCCCGCCGCCGACCTTGCACCACGACGCCAACCGGGCGTTTCGAGTCCGGGGGCGGAAGCTCGGGTCGGCGTCGGCGCCGGCTCGCAGGTAGACCTGATGGAGCAGCACCACGGGGATGACGAGCAGCCCCAGCCCCTCGACCGCCAGCAGCGACAGCCCCAGCGCCAGGCCTCCGACCATCGTCCAGAAGGCCGCCGCCCCCCCCGCCCCGGCCGATTCGATGACGCACTGGGTCCGCCGGCCGTAACAGAACAGGCAAGCGAGCGCCCCCGCCAGGGCCAGGGTGCTGGGGGTGACTTCCTGCATCCGCAGCAGCAGGTGGGGGTTGAAACTCATCAGGAGGGCCGCGGTGAACCCCACCCCGCCCCCGCGCCAGAGTCGGCCGTGGAAGTACATCAGGATGACGACGATCACGCCCGCCATATAGCTCGGGAGCACGCACGCGAGCGGGTCGCAATCGCCGCTAAGGGTCAGACCGACCGCCGCGAGCCACGCGTACAACGGCGGCTGGAGCGCCACGCTCCGGAAGCCGGCCGACTCGCGCACCGGTTTGATGTCGTCCGCCGCCGCCGTCTGGTCGAGCTTCAGGCCGTCGACCACGGCCATCGCCCGCAGTCCCCAGAGCGGTCCTGGAAGCGTCAGATCCCACGACCGCAGGGCCGCCATGCCGGGCAAGACCGCGAGCAGGACGACCAGCGGGAAGAAGATCGCCGACCGCGGCGCGGGACGGACGAGCGGCCGGGGGGCGTGCACCGCCGTCGGGGCGAGACGAATCCGCTTCAAGGCGTCCACTCGCGTAGGTCGCAGCACACGCGTTCCCATCGTGATACTGGCTCTGAACGGGAAAGTAGCCGATCCTTCGTCCTCAGCCGGAGCCCCGGCGGACGATCTTGACGACGTGGTCGTGGTCGAACCATACCACAAAGCCGCCGATCGGGGGATAGGCGTTCGCTCGGTTCCCAGGTGCACAGCATCATCCTCTCGTCGCGGACCGATCGTGATGTGCGTCCATGCGATCCGTTATCGACCATCGGCATGCGCCCGATTCACCCCATCCGCCGGTTTTCCTCCCGAGCCGAGCCCGAACGATTGAGTAAGCCTTCATGCTTCTCTGCGAACGCCGCGTGGGTGCAGCGTCGCGCGGGGATGCGCACCGGCCTGCGCGACGGAGGCCGGGGAAGCCCGGCGGGCGCGAGTTGCGGCGGCGAGCGGCGAACGGCATCGCGTTTGCTTAACTGTGGCGTGTACGTCGAGATGTGAACGACGGATTCAACAGGACGAGCCGATGCGCGTCGGGACCGGGATGTTCGGCGGCCGGCGGCGCGTCTGAGTTCCGAATCAACATGTTTTCGTCGGAGCGTCTTGCTTTTCGCTTGCCGTATTTGATGGTGCCAGGGACCGTTCGCGCCGCGGCGTGTCCGCCTCCGGTACGCATTTCCTTCCATGAAAGGGTCAATCGCCATGTTGCGCTGGGCTATCGCCTTCTTCGTTCTCGCGATCATCGCGGGGCTACTGGGATTTGGCGGACTTCAAGGAGACCTGGCCTACATCGCCAAGATCCTGGTGTTTGTCTTCCTCATCCTGTTCATCGTCTCGCTGATCTTCGGCCGGTCCGGCCCGCCAGCGGTGTAGCGTGGTTGACTCACGGCCGCGAACAGCGATCCAACGAGGCCTTCGCGAGCACGCCTTCTCCCCTTGCGGGAGAAGGCTGCCGAAGGCCGGATGAGGGGTTGATCATAACAGTCTTCTCTTCAACCGCGTCGGCGATCGAGGACCCCTCATCCGTCCCTGCGGGCTGCCTTCTCCCGCAAGGGGAGAAGGGAAGCGAACTCATCCCGGCCGCGACTCCACAGCAATCAACACGTGGAGGTCAGGCGTCGATCGCGGCGCCTCCTCCTTTTATTCGCCGCGCGGCGTGGCGAGGATTTGAGGAAGCTTCCGAATGATCGGGCCGATCCGTCGCAGAACGATCCAGGCGAAGACCGCCAGCAGCGCCAGGAGCGGAATCCAGATCGCCCAGCTCACGGCTAACAGCACGAGGCCCTTGCCCAGGTCCGTGAGGCTCAGGACCGAGGCGTGCCAGGTGCGGGCGATCTGGGTTGGGAAGTCGGCGACCACCGGGGCGGCCGGCGCGAACTTGTCGCGCTCGCGGACGTTCAGCGTCAGCGTGGCGAGCGACGACAGGTTTTCGAGCACCCGAATTCGGCCCTGCATCTGTTCGATCTCGCCGCGTACCCGGCTCAGCTCGATCTCGATCTTCAGCACGTCTTCGAGCTTGCCCGAGCGTTCCTGGAGGATCTTGTTGAGCGTCTGCTCCTCGACCTTCTTGTTCTTGATCCGCGCCTCGACGTCGTAGAACTCGGCGGTGACGTCCTGCGAGGTGCGGTTGAACTGCGCCAGCTCGCCCATCGGCTTGACCGCCTCGACGAACGAATCGAACCGCTCGACGGGGATGCGGAGTTTCCACCGCTCCGTCCGCTGGGCTCCCGGCGAGCCCGTCATGGTCTGCTCGGAGATGTAGCCTTGAGCATCCTCGACTAGCTCGGGGACCCGCTTCGAGGCCGGTTCGATGCTGTCGACCAGCAGTTCGAGCGTCGCGTCGTAGACGACCTTCCGTGAGATCCCCGACGCGTTGGGAGGAACGGCGGCGTCGGATAGCTGGAGGACGGCGACGGTCGTCGCGACGGCGCCGTCGGCGACCATCATCCCCTTCCTGGAGCCCATCATCCCGCCCATACCCCCCATCCCCTGCCCCGCCATCTCGGTCCGTTTCGCGACCGCCACGCTCGGAGACTCCGCGGCGGCCGGGATGGAAACCGTCGCCGTGGACTCCCTGGCCGATTCATAGCCGCAACCGATCAAGGGGACGATCCCGCACGCCGAGACGAGGAGAAGACGCCGCATGGTCGTGAGCCTTTCGTCAGGACCGTCCTGGAAGCTTCAGAAGTGGGACGACGAGAAGTTAGACGCACGAGACGAGGATTTGTTTGCGACGGCTCTGCGAATTCTCGCCCAGACGGCTCGGAAGCAGTGGCGCCATGATGGCTTGTACCTCTAGGCGTAGTTCCGCATCCAGAGTTCGAGCATCACCAAGGCCCAGAGGCGGTGTCCGTGCTCGCGGCGGCCGGCGACGTGGTCGTCGACGAGGGCGTGGACGGCTTCGGGGCGGAACAGGCCGCGTTCCAGGGTCGAGCGGTCGAGGAGGATTTCGGACAGCTCGGCCCGCAATTCCTTCTGGAACCAGCGGCCCACGGGGACGCCGAAGCCCATCTTCCGGCGCGTCTGGATCGGCTTGGGGATCAGGTCGGCGAACGCCCGCTTGAGCACGACCTTCGACCGTCCCGGCCGGAACTTCATCTTGCGGTCGAGCGGCATGGCCGAGGCCAATTCGACGACTCGATGGTCGAGGAACGGCCCCCGGCATTCCAGGCTGTGCGCCATGCTCGCCATGTCGACCTTGAACAAAAGATCGCCGGGCAGATACATGAGCACGTCGCTGACCATCGCCTGCGTCACCGTGTCGCGGCCCCGGGCCGACGCGAACGCGCGGGCGAGCAAGGCGGCGGGGTCGCCGAGGCGGGGGTCGGACAGGCTGGAAGCTTGCGAGGCCAGGCGGTCGAGCTGGTCGTTGTCGTAGAGCGAGAGTCGGGCGGTCTCGTCGAACGTCGTCATCCAGCCCAGGTAGCGGTCGCGGGCCGGCTCGTTGATCCTTTCGAAGATCCGCTCGACCGCCCGCAGCCGCGATTTCGCCTTCCCGGAACGAGGAAGCACGCGCGTCATCGTCCCGCCGAGCCACCGTCGCGGGCGGGCCGGCAGGCGATGGAACAGCTCGGTCACGGCGAGCGCCCGGTAGCGATCGTAACCGCCGAACAACTCGTCGCCCGCGTCGCCGGTCAGGGCGACCGTCACCGCGCGGCGGGTCTCCTTGGCGACGTGCCAGGTGGGCAGCGCCGAGCTGTCGGCGAACGGCTCGTCGAACTGCCGGGCGAGACCCGGGAGCGTCTCCCACGCCTGGGGTTCGACGACGAACGTGTGGTGCTCGGTGCCGAGGTGTTTCGCGGCCATCTCGGCGAAGGCGGTCTCGTCGTATGCGGCGTCGGGGAAGCCGATCGCGAACGTCTTCACCGGCCGGGTCGCGGCTTGCTGCATCAGGCCGACGATGATCGTCGAATCGATCCCGCCCGACAGGAACGCGCCGAGGGGGACGTCGGCGATCATCTGCTCGCGCACCGCGTCGCCCAGCGTCGCGCGAAGCTCGTCGGCGTCGTCCTCGAACGACCGCCGATTCTCGCGGTTCCAGTCGGGGCTCCAGTACCGCTCGATCCGCATCTCGCCGTCGTGCCAGACCGCGAAGTGCGCCGGCGGGAGCTTCTCGACCCCTTCCAGGATCGTCCTCGGGTGCGGCACGTAGCCGTAGGTGAGATACTGGTCGAGGGCGATCGCGTCGATCCGGCGCGGGATCTGGCTTTCAGGCAAGGCGAGCAGCGCCTTCAGCTCGCTGGCGAACGTCAGCCGGCCGCCGTGACGGCGGTAGACGAGCGGCTTCTGCCCCAGGCGGTCGCGGGCGAGCACCAGCGTGCGCCGGGGGGCGTCCCATATCGCCAGCGCGAACATCCCGCGCAGCAGGGGGAACATCCGGGTTCCCATGTCTTCGTAGAGGTGGACCAGAACCTCGGTATCGCCTTTGGATCGGAGCGTGTGCCCCTTGGCTTCGAGCCTATGGCGCAGCTCTTGGAAGTTGTAGATTTCGCCGTTGAAGACAGTCCAGACCGTCCCGTCCTCGTTCGACAGCGGCTGATGGCCCCCCGCCAGGTCGACGATCGCCAGCCGTCGAAACCCGAGGGCCGCGTGGTCGTCGCGATAAACCCCCGAATCGTCCGGCCCGCGATGGACGATCCGATCCATCATGGCTGTCAGGCGGTCTTCGCCCAGAGCCTCGCCGGCGTCATTCCAGACCGCCCCGCAGATGCCGCACATGGAGATTGCCTTTCGACGTCGATGCAACCGCCGGGAGCGTCTTCCCGGGCTCAGTTGACTCCATGGTTGCGACGGCCGGGCGTCGCGGTCCAGCGCGGTTTGGATTTGAGTTGGAATTGCATGCGGGTCGGAGCCGAATTCCCTTCTCCCGCAAGGGGAGAAGGCATGCTCGCGACAGCCTGTTTTGATTGTTTCAGCCGTCCCGATCCTGGGCGTCGTTCCAGAACTCGGATTCCATGGCGTCGAGTTCGACGTCGTAGATCTCGCGGAACGTATGCTTGAAGCGGCTTTCGCGACTCTCGTTGTAGAGGCGGAGGAACTTGTCGGCGCCGTGTTTCCGGATCAGGAACTCGACGAAGGCGCCGCCGAGGGGGTAGACGGGGCCGGCGTCGTGGTGGTACCACTTGGGCTCGGTGAGGGAGACGATCCCGATCGACGGTTCCTCGGTGTGTTGTTCGAGCGCCTTGGCGGCCAGCTCGTCCCGCGTCGCGCCGCTCTGCGACTCGGCCCAACCTTCGTGCAGGAAGGTGGGTGGGTCGGCATCGGCCGACCGCAGTGAGTCGAGCGCGGCGTGCGCCAACTCGTGACGGTCGATCCGGCCGTCGGCCGCCCAGTCGTTCGGGCTCTCTTCGCTGCCCAGGGCGATCTCGTGGACGCTCAGGCCGCCGAGGCCCAGCACAGGCAGGCGGCCGCGCACCCAGAGCACCTTCGATCCCGAAGTCGTCCCCAGCGTGCGCTCCATCGCGGCCATGTGAGCGTCCATCGCCTCGCCGTCTTGATGGGGGTTGTCGAGCACGTCGTACAGCATGACCAGGCGGTCGGTTTCCAGGCGGTGGGGATACTCGTACGACGATTCCAGCCGCATCAGGGCCGAGCCCGCCGCGACGCTCAGTTGCATCAGCAGGCTGCGCGGGACGTTGCGGCCTTGCCATTGCTTCGCGCCGTAGGCTCCCACGAGGACCCAGAACGCCAGCGGCGCCAGGGCGACGACCAGCCAACCCGCGACGGGTGCCCGGCGGGGGCCGTGCGCAAGCTGCTGAAACCCCAGAAACAGGGCGACCGCCTCGGCCGCCAGAAGCGCCAGGAGCGCCCCGACGACGATCTGATGGTACGGATGCAGGATCGTCGATCGACCGTAGACCCAGGCAACGGCGATCGACGCGAAGCCGATGAGCGACGCCGCCAGTGCGCTGCGGCGAGCCCGCTTGGTCGTGCTGCTTGGGTCCCGCGTCGCCTGTCCCGAAGGCCCGGGCTTGGGCGGAATCGCCGCGACCAGGCAGATCACGAAGATCACGCCGATCGCCGCCTGGAAGACGGTTCCGCTCAGGTCGCCGAACCGGACCTTCAGATACTGCCATCCCGACGTCTCGACTCCCTGGTCGAGAAACAGCGTCCGCAAGTCCTTCGGAACGAACGGCTCCTGCGCCTGCTCCGCCTGGCGGATCGAGGGGGCGTCGATCAAGAAACGCAGCGACGAAGCCTTCGCTCCCCACCACGCGACGAGCAGGGTCGCCGAGAGCGCGTACGCGACGATCGCCCCGATCAAGAATCGTTTCACCGTCTGCATCCTCCTTCCGGCGCGGATCGCACCTTGATGAAGATGATATGCGCCTTGCGTTTCCGGTGAAGCCGAGTCGCTTCGGACTCGCCGGATTCTCCACTCAGCCGCGATTCCGTGCATGGGACCGCGTTGTTTTCGTTCGCCGGGCCTCGTCGTCGGCGATAATCGCGTTAGGTGGTGTGCGGCGGGTATACTTTGTTCGATCCTCGCAGTCTTCCTGATACCGTTGCATGATCACACGGTAATCAAAATCGGCTGTCACGAGCATGCCTTCTCCCCTTGCGGGAGAAGGGAATTCGGCCTCGGTTCGTGTTCAACCCAAAAATACACCGTGCCAGGCCGCCATTCTCCATCAATCCCATCGTCCCCGGGGAGCCGCCCTCCCCGCGGATTTCGAGGTCCAGACAAGCTTGATGAATGACCCCTCCCCTTCGTCCACCGGCAAGCGATTTTCCATGTTGAGTTCGGGTTTCCAGCGTCTCGCCGCGTTCTGGGCGACGCCCGGGGTGGGGCGGGTGGCGCTTTGCAGTCCGCTGGTCGGCGTGATCGCGGGGTTGGGGGCGGTGGGATTCCTGCTGGCGCTCCAGGCGATGTACACGCACGTGCTCGGCGGCCTGCTGCATTTCCACATGCCGCCGACGCTTGAAGGCGAGCGGGGCGCGATCACGTATCCGTGGCCATGGTGGATGGTGGTTTTGGTGCCGACGGTCGGCGGGTTGATCTCGGGGTTCCTGGTCTTCACCTGGGCGCCCGAGGCCGAGGGGCACGGGACCGACGCCATGATCCGCGCCTTCCACGAAGGGAGCGGCATGATCAGGACGCGGGTGCCGTTCATCAAAACGATCAGCTCGATCATCACGATCGGCACGGGGGGCTCGGCCGGTCAAGAAGGACCGATCGCGCAGATCGGGTCGGGGTTCGGGTCGTTCCTGGCTCGGGTGCTGCGGCTGCCGGTGGGCGAGCGGCGGATCTTGATGCTCGCCGGCGCGGCGGGGGGCGTCGGGGCGATCTTCCGGGCGCCGTTGGGCGGGGCGCTGTTCGCGGGCGAGGTCTTGTACTCGTCGACGGCCTTCGAGTCGGCCGCCCTCCTGCCCTGCCTGTCCAGCTCGATCATCGCTTACTCGACGTTCGCGCTGTTCATCACGCCTCAGCCGATCTTCAGCCTGCCGCCGCTGACCTTCCAGGGGCTGCGGGACCTGCCGCTCTACGTCGGTTTGACGCTCCTTTGCGCGGCGGTCGGCTGGCTGTACACGAGGGTTTTCTACGGCCTTCGCGATCACCTGTTCAACCCGCTGCCGATCCCCCGGGTGTTCAAGCCCGCCGTCGGGGGCGCGCTGCTGGGGGTGGTGGCGTTGGCCTATCCGCAGGTGATGGCCGGCGGCTACGGCTGGGTGCAGTGGGGGGCGATCGGCATGCCTCCCGAGCTGGCGGGCGCCGGCGAGACGCCGTTCGTCCCGAATATGTCGATGAGTCTGCTGTTGATACTGTCGCTGGTGAAGATCGTGGCGACGGGGCTGACGATCAGCTCGGGGGGGAGCGGCGGCGTGTTCGGGCCTTCGATGCTCATCGGGGGCATGATCGGCGGGTTCTACGGCCAGTTGATGCAGTGGTGGCTCCCCGAGGCCCACATCGCCCCCTCGGCCTTCGTGCTGGTCGGCATGGGAGGCTTCTTCGCGGGGGTTTCGAAGACGCCGTTGACGTCGATCGTGATGGTCAGCGAGATGACCGGGTCTTACAGCCTGCTGGTGCCGTTGATGCTCGCCTGCGGCCTGAACATGGCGCTTTCGCGGCGGTGGACGATCTACGAGGAGCAGGTCGCCACGCCGATCGACAGCCCGGCGCACCAGGGCGACTTCGTCATTGACGTTCTGGCCCGGCTGAAGGTCGGCGAGGCCGGCGTGCGCCACGATGGCGTCGAGCCGATCCCCGCCGCCCTCCCCTTCGAGGCGGTCTTGCAGCGCGTGGCGCGGTCGAGCGAGAGCCTGTTCCCGGTGGTTGACGACGAGGGCCGGTTGACCGGCGTCTTCACCCTCCGCGACCTCCGTCTGGCCCTCGTCGGCTCGGCCGGCTGGGGCCCGCTGGTCGTCGCCGACGACCTCGCCACCCGCCCGGTCTTGACCGTCACGGCCGACGACGACCTCCACACCGCGCTGCGGCGGATGACCGAGCTGAACATCGACGAGATCCCCGTCGTCGAGCCCGACGACCACTCCCGCCTCGTCGGCCTCCTCAGCCGCCGCTCGCTGACCTCCGCCTACACGTCGCTGATCGAGAAACTCCGCAGCCCCGCGCCGGTCTCGACTCACGGGTCCGCGTGACACAGGCGGGCGTCTTTTCGCCCGCTCGCCTCGTCTTCCTCACACGAACCGTTCGAGGTCTTCGTCCTTGGAGACGACGGTGACGCCTTCGGCGGTGATGGTGAGGCCGCGGTCGAGGTCTTGCTGGCGGTTCCAACCGATGTCGAAGCGGGGGGGGACGCGGACGTGTTTGTCGATGATGGCGCGGCGGACGCGGGCGTGGCGGCCGATGTCGACGCCGTCGAAGAGGATCGAGTCTTCCACGAGCGAGTAGCTGTGGATGCGGACGCCGGGCGAGATGATCGAGCGGTAGACCTGGCCGCCGGAGACGATCACCCCCTGGCAGACGATCGAGCTGAAGGCCGAGCCGCGGCGGTCGCCGTCGGTGTGGACGAACTTGGGCGGGGGCGAGGCCGGCTGGTACGTGTGGATCGGCCACTCGCGGTCGTACAGGTTGAGGATCGGGTCGATGGCGATCAGGTCCATGCTCGTCTGGAAGTAGGCGTCGAGCGTGCCGACGTCGCGCCAGTAGGCGGCGGTCTTGCGGTTCTCGTCGCGGAACGGGTAGGCGAAGACCCGCATCCCCTTGGCCACCATCTCGGGGATCACGTCCTTGCCGAAGTCGTGGCGGCTGGCTTCCTTGCGGGCGGCGTCCTGGAACAGCAGCTCGTACATCACGTCGGTGTTGAAGACGTAGATGCCCATCGAGGCCAGGGCCAGGTCGGGGCTGCCGGGCATCGGCGGCGGGTTCTTGGGCTTTTCGAGAAAGCTGGTGATCCGGCCGCCGGCGTCGGTCCCCATGACGCCGAAATCGCGCGCGGCGGCGAGCTTCGCCGGCTGGCAGGCGACGGTCAGGTCGGCCTTGTTCTCGCGGTGGAAGTCGATCATCTTGGCGTAGTTCATCTTGTAGATGTGGTCGCCGGCCAGGATGATCGTGTCGCGCGGGGCGGCCTTCTCGATCGTGTAGACGTTCTGGTAGATCGCGTCGGCGGTCCCCTGGTACCACATCTCGGCGATCCGCTGCTGCGGCGGGATCACCTCGATATACTCGTCCAGCTCGCGGCAGAGGAAGTTCCAGCCCTGGTCGATGTGCCGGTTCAGGCTCGTCGCCTTGTACTGGGTCAGCACGAGGATCTTCCGCAGCTCGGAATTGATGCAGTTCGACAGGGTGAAGTCGATGATTCGATAGATCCCGCCGAACGGGACCGCGGGCTTGGCCCGGTCGCGGGTCAACGGTTCGAGTCGCGACCCCCGGCCTCCCGCCAGCACGATCGCCAGAACGTCTCGATACACCACGCCGCCTCCACTCGTCGCTCGATCCCGTCAAGTCGCCTCACCATTTTGCCCTGCCCCGCCGCTTAATCCAACGGGCGACCGCCGGCGAAGGCCAGGCGCTGCCGACTCAGCGACGGTTCGGGTAAACTAAGACGCGTCCTCGCTTCTCGGCGAGCGGGGCCTCCCGCCTGTTTTGATTTCGCTGTCCCGAAAGGCTTCGACCCCGATGTCTCGATTCGCACCCCCGCCCCTTCGAGCTTCCTGGGCCCTCCCGGCGCTGGTTTCGACGGTCCTCGGCCTCTTTCCTTGCACTCTCCGGGCCGACGACCGCCTCAAGGAACTTCAAACCGAGTACGCCAGCACCCCCGGCGAGAAGCAGTCGCGCGTTTACCACTTCGGGTCGCAAGGGCCCGGCGACGTTTTCTCGAACCACGGCAGCCACTCGAACCGCCAGGTGCCCGTATACGTCTTCGGAAAGAAGGCCGATCTCGGCCTCGTCACGGGAGCGAACAGCAGCTACCGTGACTCTGAGAAACTCAAGAAGATCTACGGCTTCCTACCCGACAACACCGTCAACCCGGACGCCGAGTACGGAGATCAGAGCGACCTCTACCGCGTGATGAACGACGCCGTCGCCAAGGGGGTCAAGCACGTCTTCATCGTCTGGTTCGACGGTCTCGACTGGCCGACCACTCAGGCGGCCGCGATCGTCAAGACGAACAAGGTCTTCACCGAGGGCAAGGGCTCGGGCCTGGTCTTCCAGGATTACCAGGCCGAAGGGACCGCCCAGTACGGATACGTCGTCACCAGTCCGACCCACGACAAGAGCGTCATCGACGTCGACGCCCAGCGCGTGACGATCCCCGCCGGCAGCCTCGGCGGCGGCTACGACGTCCAGATCGCCGGCCCCAACCCGTGGACCCACGGGCCCCTGGGAATGAAGGCGCCGGGCTATTTCAAGGGCCAGAGCGGGCACGACAAGGACCGCGAGGGGATCGCCGCGGTCGGCCGCAAGCGGCACGCCTACACCGACTCGTCGCAGAGCGCCGCCGAGATCGCCAGTGGAGTCAAGGCCTACAACGGCGGCGTCAACGTCGACGACGACAGCCGCCTGATCTCGACCCTCTTCCACCAGCTTCAGGCCGACGGCTGGAAGGCGGGCACCGTCACCAGCGTGCCGTTCTGCCACGCCTCGCCGGCCGGCATGTACGCCCAGAACGTCGACCGCGACGACTATCAGGACCTCGCCCGCTGCATGTTCGGCCTGCCGGGGATCGTCCAGGAGGCGCGCCAGGCCCCGCTCCTGCCCGGCCTCGACGTCGTGATCGGCACCGGCTACGGCATCAAGATGGAGCCGCAGCACGTCAAGCGACAGGGTAAGAACTCCGTCGCCGACCACCTGTTCCTCGCCGACGCGGACCGCGCGGCGATCGACGCCAAGAACGGCGGCAAGTATCTCGTGGCCGAGACCAATATCGGGACCAACGGCGGCGAGGCTCTGCAAAAAGCGGCGGCCGAGGCCGCGAGCAAAGGCCTTCGGTTGTTCGGCTGGTACGGGACCGAGAAGATCGACCACCTGCCGTTCCGCACCGCCGACGGCCGGTTCGACCCGTCGCCCAACCCCGCCCGGCTCGGCAAGCCCCCGGTGGCCGAATCGTACACCCCGGCCGAGATCGACTCGCAGCCGACCCTCGCGCAGATGACCGACGCCGCGCTCGCCGTCCTGGCCAAGCCCGACCAGAAGTTCATCCTCTTCGTCGAATCGGGCGACGTCGATTTCGCGCTCCACGCCAACAACCTCGACAACGCCGTGGGCGCCGTCTACAGCGGCGAAGACGCGATCAAGCGGATCATCCACTGGGTCGAGACCCAGAGCAACTGGGACGACACGATGCTCCTGGTCTCTTCCGACCACGGCCACTACATGGTCCTGGACGACCCGCAAGGTCTGCTCGCCCCCGCGAAGTAAGCGCTCTTTTCACCGTCTACAACCGCTGACCCAGGAGCCGCCGAGGCGTCGTCGCGACGCTTCGGCGGCGCGGGAGTTCGGAGTTTGAGATGGAGCCGATCTCTCGCCGCGACGCCCTTGGTCTCGGCGCCACGGGCCTTGTGCTGAGCGGTCTGGTCCGACGCTCGCCGGCCGCCTCGCCGCCGACGGGGCGAACGGACGACGACGGCTCTCGCCGCCCCTTCCTCACGCCAGGCGACGACTTCACGGACGTCAGCCGGGGCGATCCGATCCCGCACACGCTCCAGGGCGAGGCCCTGGTCAAGGCGCGTCTCACTCCCGAGACCTGGCGACTGGAGGTCGCCGCCGAGGGGAAGGCCGAGCTCGCCAAGCCCCTCCGCCAGGCGGACGGCTCCGCGATCGACCTCGCCTCGCTCGTCAAGCTGGGCGAGACGAAAGGGGTGCTCTTCCTCAAGGCCATGCAGTGCAACAACATCGCCCAGCCGCTCGGCCAGGGGCTCTGGGAGGGCGTGCCGCTCCGCGACGTGCTCCGCCTGGGGGGCGAGATGAAGCAGGTCCGCCGCGTCTATTACTGGGGTTTTCATAACAACGACCCGAAACAGATGTTCCGATCGTCGCTGGCGATCAATCAGGTGCTCGACGCGCCGCCGGGCGAACTTCCTCCGTTCATCGCGTACCGGCTCAACGGCGGGCCGATTCCGCTGGAGCGCGGCGGGCCGGTGCGAATGATCGTGCCGTGGGCGCACGGGTTCAAGTCGGTCAAGTGGCTCCAGCAGATCGTGCTCACCAACGACTACCAGGCGAACGACACCTACGCTCTCGCGAACAACGACCCGGAGTCGTACCTGAAGACGGCCGCCTACCTCGACGACGCCGACGAGGCGACGCGCCCCGCGGGCGAGACGCTCGTGATCCGGGGCACGGCGATGGTCGGCTGGCCGGGCCTGGCGCGCGTCGAATCGTGGCTGAGGCGCGTGAGCCGGCCCGTCGTGGAGCTTCACGACGACGATCCCGCCTGGGCGACGGCCTCGTGGCGGCCCTGCGACCTCGACCCGCCCCCCGTCGACCTCGCCGCGGAGCTTCCCGCCGGGGTGGACCTCGCCCGGATCTGGGGCTTCGGGCCGGACGGCAGGCCGAAGGAGTGGCCGTTGCGGTTCAGTGTCGCCCCCTGGTCGGCGTCGCTCGGAGGGCTGGAGCCGGGCGATTATGAATTCCGCGTCCGCACGGTGGACCGGAACGGTTTCGCCCAGCCCGAGCCCCGGCCGTTCGCGCAACGGTCCGGCGTGAACGGCGTGCAATGCAAAAGACTCCACATCACCGCCAAGGCGTGACGCGGGCGGGTTCCCGCCTCGCAACCAACCCGTGCATGCGGCTTTCGGCCCCCATCGACGAGATCGACCCTGGTTGCAAGGCTGGGATGTCGAAGCCGGGCGTCGCTGGATTGAATCCGAGATTTCAACGAGTATATTGGATGAAGAAGCAGACTTTTCGCAGGTGTGCTGATCGGTTTGCTGCGATCCAGTATGGCGAAAAGATGATTGTGAATCATTTTTAATGGAGGCCTTCGATGGCGAAACCCTGGCTGATTTCCTGCGCACGGGAGAGGCTCGCGGGCCGTCGTCGTCGGTCGAGGACCGTAATCTCGCTGGAGGGGCTGGAACGTCGCGAGCTGCTGACGGTCGACGTCTCGGTCGTGGGCCATGTCGTCGCGTGGCCCGCCAGCAACAGCGACGGCGTGGTGAACGGCCAGTGGATCACCTACGAGCTGGATATCACCAACACGGACCAGGTGAACGGCGAGCCGGTCGTTCTGACCGACGTCCTGGACCCGCGTGTCTCCTTTACTACGGTGAACAGCATCCACCTCTCCAAGGGGGTTGATTTCACTTACACGCACGACCCGGCTACGGGCGTCGTGACCATCACGATCCCGGCTGTTCGGGGGAAGGTGGACGTGGAAGTCGAGGCCGAAACGACCTTCACGGCGGCGGACGTTCCGGGGGTGCCCAGGACCAACAGTTTCTCGATCACGACGGCCGACGTGAACACGAGCACGAAGACCAGCGGCTCGATGCAGAGCGGCGGCCCGACCCCGATCGCCGACGTCGCGCTGGCGAGCGTCACGGCCTCTGCCCCCGACGGCTGGTCACCCCACCCGGGCGGCAAGGTCGTCTACTCGTTCGTGGCGGTCAACAACTCGACCACCACGAAGGCCTCGTTCGCGGAAATCTTCATCTATAATTTGAAAGGAGGCGTCGGCTTCAACAGCGACAACAATCCTGGCTGGACCGATGCTGAGCCGGCGGAATCCGCCTCTCCCGGCGCCATGAGCGACCTTCAATTCGTAATCGGCGATCTGGCCCCCGGCGCGTCGAGGACCGTGACGCTGGTGCTTGATGCGCGGCCTGCTACGTCGCCATCGCCGGTGATCACATTTCGGGCGAGCGCGATGTCCTACGCCTACGACCTCGACCCTTCCAACAACGTCGTGGACGTGTCGACGCCGGTGCCGGTGTCGGCCGAGACCAAGGTCGTGGTGGTCGCCGACTCGCACACCACGCCGGTCGGCGACGACCTGTCCTACACGGTTCAGGTCGCGCACCAGGGCTCGGACGCCGCGACCGGCTTCGTGGTGAGCCAGACGCTCCCCGCCGGGACGACGTTCGTGTCGGCCACATGGGGAGGCGCCTCGATCGCGGGTTCGGTCGTCGGCGGCGTGCTCTCGATTCCGCTGCCGAATCTGGCGGGCCCGCTCGTCGTGACCCTGAACACCAGCGGGGTTCAGAACGCCCCCACGACCCTCTCGGCCCCGATCAAAGTGACCTGGAACGAGCTGCCCGAAGGCACCGGGGGCGTGTACACGCTGGGGACCGTGACCCCCGCCGGCACGCTGTCGATCCGACTGGACGCGGACAAGTCCGACAGCTACGTGAATCAGATGTTGACCTACTCGTACACCGCGACCAATACCACCGCGACCGACGCCCACGACGTGGTCGTCGCGCTCGCCTTCCCGCCCTCGTCGCAGATGTTCGTTCCGCCCGGCGACTATACGGTCACGGCGACGGCGACCGGCCAGGTCGTCACGTTCCACCTGGGCGACCTGCCCTCCGGCGCGTCGCGGACGCTCTCGGTCGAGGCGGTCCCCCTCCTCCCCGCCCTCGGCGGCGTCGTCCACGTGGTCGGGACGATCACCGAGGCGGATCGGCCGGCGAGCGACTACCCGGCGCTGTCGGTTGATAGAAGCGTCTTGCCGTGGGTCGACGTCGTGGTGCATGTGCTCCCCTCGGACCCCGGCGTCTTCCTGTTCATCGTCACCAACAACGGGCCGGTCACGGCGACGGGCGTGGAGGTGTACGCCGATACGAAGACGTTCGCGGACTACGGCCAGATCGACGGCGTCCCCGTCTACTTCCAGGGCACGGGGCCCTCGATTCCGTTCTATCCCGGCGGCGGAATCAGCGGTCTCCCGGTCTACCCGCCCTACACGATCCCGCTCGGCTCTCTGGCCCCCGGCGCGTCAAGGGTCATCCAGATGGTGGGAGCAACGAGGGATCGGTCGAGCGCCTCGGTGACGACGATCGAGCCGAACCTCTCCCTCGGCGACCAGTCGTTAGGCCCGAGCCCGGACCCGGGCGTTCTGCCGCTTAACGTGGTCGCGCGGCTCACGACCGACGGATCGCAGGTCGTGACCGGCGGTTACGCGACGTTCACGGCGCTCGCGATCAACGTGGGTCGGTACCCCGGCCGGGGCGTGACGATCGCGGCGGCGATCCCCGCGAATTCGAGGCTGGTGTCGGCGTCGCCAGGCGTCGTCGTCCAGGGGAACTTGCTGCTGTTCACGGTCGATTCCCTGCCCGTCGGCGCGACCGGCGGCTTTCAGTTCGTCGTGTCGCCGACCTGGGACGCCCTGTCGGGGGGGCTGACCAGCAACGCGGGCGTCCTCAAGGCCGCGCAGCCGATCGTCACCCTCGCGGCCAACGCGGCGACGGCGACCGTCGCGGTGGTCGCCGGGCCGTCGGGCTCGCCGGTGCTGGGCGCGACGTCGTACGCCGTCGACGCCAACGCCGGCTCGGTCGCGATCACCATCAACCGCGTCGGCGGCGTGAGCGGGCCTCTGACCATCGACTACGCGACCGTCGCCGGCAGCGCGTGGGCCGGGCGCGACTTCACGCCCACCTGGGGGACGTTGGCATTCGCCGACGGCGAGACGAGCAAGACGATCGCCGTGCCGATCGCGGCCGACCCGTACGGCAGCGGCGACCGCTCGTTCCTGTTCTACATCGGGACCGGGGCGTCGGCCGTCGTGACGATCCACGAGGCGGTTCCGCCGACGGTCGCCTCGGTCCAGTGGCGAGGCGCGGCGATCGACGTGCGGTTCGCGCGGCCGGTGGCGGTGTCGACGGCTCTGGCCTCGGCGAACTTCGCGCTCGTGACCCCAGGCCGCGACCAGAAGTTCGGCACCCGCGACGACCGGCGGATCGGGCTGACGGTGTGGTACGATCCGACGACCCTGACGTCGAAGCTCATGCCGAGGCGGCGGTTGCCAGCGAACGGGATGTATCGCCTGACGGTCTCGGGCGCGGGCGTCCGGGGCGCGACCGGCGTCCTGCTGGCGGGCGACGGCGTGCATTCCGGGACCGACTACACGACCGAACTGGTCTGGCGGCGGCCCTCGATCGCCCGCCGCGCGTCGCCGGCCGGCGGTCGCTGACGACGGTTTGCGCCGGGTCGTGTTATACTGACGCGAAGTCCGGCCTTCACGAACGTCGACGACGGCCAATCCTTTTCCTTCGCCCGAGCGTTCCCATGGGAAACGATCGATCCGCGATTCCGGCGGCTTCGCGGAAGCGGGCTCGGCGGCTCGGCTGGCGCGCGGTGCTGGCCGGGGCGTTCGTCCTCGTCGCGCTGGGGGGGCTTGGGTTCAAGCTGTGGGAGGCGCGGGCGATTCATGCCGCCGCTCGTGACGCGAAGCGGCTGATCGAGGCCGGCGCGTTCCAGGAGGCGGGGGCTTCGCTCGATCGCTGGCTGGCGGCCCGGCCCGACGACGCCGAGGCCCGCTTCTTCGCCGCGCGGCGGGCGATCGGGCTCCAGCGGTTCGACGACGGTCTGCGCGGCCTCCAGTCGGCCCGCAAGCTCGGCTATCCGGCCGCCGCCGTCGATCGCGAGCAAGGGCTCGTCCTGGCGCGCGCCGGCCGCCTCGCCGACGCCGAGCCGATCCTCCAGAAGCTGTTCCGACAGGCGGGCGCGACCGGCCAGAGGGACGCCGAGGTCGATGAGGCGTTGGCGCGATGCTACATCGAGACGTTCCAGCTTCGGGCGGCCGAGGCGGTCGTCAAGCAGTGGATCGTCGACGCCCCGGACGACGCCCGGGCCTACTACTGGAAGGCCGATATCGATCGCCGCAAGACCGATACGACCCAGGACGTTCTGATCGCCGGCTACGAACAGGTCGTCCGGCTGGACCCTCGGCACGAGAAGGGGCGGCTGGCCCTGGCCGAGCTGTACCTGCAGACGCACCGCTACGACGACGCCGCGAGCCAGTACGAGGTCGTCCGCGCGAGCCGGCCCGACGACGTCGAGGCGCTGCTCGGCCTGGGCCGGGTCGCGGTCGAGCGCGGCGAGGACGACGAGGCGGCCCGATGCTTCGACCGCGCGGCGGACGTCGCCCCGAACGACTTCCGCCCCCTCTCCGAGCGGGGGAAGCTGGAGATGAAGCGCGGGCGGTTCCGGCCGGCCCTCGGCTTCTTCGATCGCGCCGTCGCGCTCGACGCCGACGAGCCCGAGGTCCACTATCAGCGGAGCCTGGTCCTCACCTGGCTGGGACGCGCCGACGAGGCGAAGAAGGAGACCGAGGAGACGACCCGGCTCCAGAAGCAGAAGGCGGAGATCGATGCGATCCTCGACGACCTTCGCAAGTCTCCCAAGGACGCGTCGATCCAATACGCCGCCGCGCGGTGGCTGATCGAGCACGGGCACCCGGAAGAGGGCCTGAGATGGGCGGAGAAGAACGTCCGCGAACATCCCACGCACGCCAAGACCCACCACCTGCTCGCCGACTACTACCAGCGTCGGGGCGACGCCGGCCTCGCGAATTTCCACAAGCTGCAGGCCGGCGAGCGATGAGCCGAGAGGCCAGGACAGAGTACAAGCCCGAAGCGCCAGCGAGTGCGTTCCCCGGGAGCGGTCCGGGCGATGCACTCGCTGGCACTTCGGGCTTGTACTTCGGGGGCCCATTTTCATGAGGCCGGGTGATCGCCGCGGCCTCATGATGGTTTTATCGGAGGCCGCTCGTGGCGACTTTTCTTGATAGCTGCCACGGTTCCGTTCAGTCCGTCAGGTCGAAGTTGATCGTCTGGCTCTTGGCCTCGACTTTGGCTTTCAGTTTGCCGGACTCGGGGGATTCGTACTTCATGGGGATGGTGGCTTCGGCCTTCTTGAACGCCTTGGCGACGTCGTCCTGGCGGAAAGAGCCCCCCGCTTTCGCGTTTTCCTTCGCTTGGGTCATGTCGGGGTTGCGCGCGGTGATGGTGACGAGATAATCGCCAGGGAACGCGCCGTCGTCGTTGCCGATCGTCGAGAGCGTGTAAAAACCGTCCTTGACGATCCCGGTGGCGCCCCGCTGATCGCCGGTCTGGCCGGTGGCGGGGTAGAACGTGATCGACGCGCTGGCGACGGGCGCGTTCTTGTAGGTGACCTTGCCGGAGACCGGATAGCGCTTGCCTAGTCCATCGTCACCGCAACCGCCGAGCAGGATCACGGCGAGGCTGGAGGCGAGCACGCCCGCGGCGCGGACCGCGGACCTTCGAGAGATCGTCGAATATTCGGGCATGGGTGATAACTTCCTGTAAGGGGATCGACTGGGCGGACCAGCGTTTCGTCTCGTCGGCGGATTCCGTAGGCGCGACCGGCCGCTGGAAACGGCCGGCCGCGTCCCTTCGAGGGGGATTTCAGGATCAGTACGCATCCGAGCTGATCACTTCATTGCCGGCCCTGCTGCCGAGGGCGCAGTAGATGGGCAGGTTGATCGAATTCTTGAGGAAGTGGACCGAGCCGTCGCCGAACAGGAAGTTGGCTCCGCCGGGGTGCTTGCTCTTGGCGCCCTTGCTGGCGTAGCTGAAGCGGTTCTGCCAGTCGGCGCTGCCCCACGGCAGTGAGCCGTCGACCGGGACCCGCAGGGTCTGCCAGTTGATCGGGATGGTGGTGCCGAACGTGCAGCCGTTGTTGTTCCAGAAGTTGCTGTCGGCGTCCTGCGCCGGGATCGTCTCGCCGCATAGCAGGGTGTTGGACGTGCCGTCTGTGATCGACGCGATCCGCACCGGGCCGACGCCCTGGATACGGTAGGAGAACATGCCGCGGAGCGAGCCCGAGGGGCGGGTGGTGATCTGGTCGTCGAAGCTGGTGCCCCAGAAGCCCGGCCAGCCGATGCGAGCCTGCCCGATCGCCAGGACCGGCGGATAGGGGTAGGTTTCCCAGGGGTTCTGCGAGGGGGTGAGGGCGCCGATGGCGTAGTTGTCGCCGAAGCTGCCCGCATAGTTCGAGTACGGCACCCGCGTCTCCGGCGCGTTGGTGATCGGGTTGTTCGGCATGTTGCCGTTGGGGTAGTTGCCCCACGGGCCCAACGCCGATCGGTAGCCGTCGCTGACGCCCTGGTAGTTGTCGTCCGAGGGGCACAGCCAGGCGGCGTTGATCGTCATCAGCGCGGTCCACTGGGCCGAGCTGCTCGTCGAGGCGTTGAGCGAGACGGAGAAGTTGATCGCGTTGTAAATCGCCCCACCCTCCATCTGGGGGATGACCAACGCCCGCCACGACGCCACGTTGTTCGTTCCGGCCCCGCCCCAGATCCCGCCCAGCGGGTTGCCGGAGGCCGCCAAGGTCTCGTCGGCGATGCCGCCGGGGGGGAACGAGCCCATGCTGCTCTCGTAATTATGCAGCGCAAGGCCGATCTGCTTCATGTTGTTGGTGCACTGGGCTCGGCGGGCCGCTTCGCGAGCCGACTGCACGGCGGGAAGTAAGAGCGCGATCAAAACCGCGATGATGGCGATCACGACCAGGAGCTCGATCAGGGTGAAGCCTTTTCTACGCATCGAACGAGAACCTCCAGAGTAGGAGAAAAAGACATGAACCGGCTGTCGAGGCCGTTCCGGATCGGCGCGCTGCGAGCGCCGATTTGGAAGAACCTCGGACCGCAATCTCGAGACGCTGCAAAACTCGGGCCGAGGACGCCTCCGATCCTGGTGAAGTGCGTGGCAGTTCCTTGAAGAGGTCGCGGTCGACCCGCGCCGGGCCTCCGCCCGTCCTTCGTCGGTTCAACGAAGCAAGACGTAACGACTTAATGAAGCGTCGCGGTCGCCGAACTTCGAGGCGCAAGCGAATCGATCGTCGCCCCGCGGCTTCGTGGGGCTTGAGCGTGCGATTCGTTTCGCCCGACGGGCGCAGCGAGCGGCTCGACGGTTTGTTCCGGGAGGTCCCGCCAGGGACGTCTCGGCCGTTGAGGCCGCGTCCTTAGGTCGTGGTCCAGCTTGTGAGAGAGGATGCAAGAGACTTTGAACCGCAACGCCGATTGAATCGCGAATCGATCCGAATGTCAAGACATCCCTGTTTGTTTGTTGGATCTTAAGGATTTAAGAATTCGGATGGCTGCCGAATTCATGCCTGAATACGTAAGAATTCGGACGCCGCGAGGTCGAGCAAGCCCCGGTCGCGCGTCGCCCATCTTCGATCGATCGGAATCAGCTCGTCTCAATGTCCTCTCCTCGCTCGTGTCGAGGCGGCCCGTCGGCCTGGGAGACTTGAACGTCCCCGTGGGGGCCTCGTCGAGAAGGGGCGCGCCCGGAGCGGAAATCCGGGGTCGAGAGGGGGCCCACACGTGATGGAACGATGTTGAATTTGACCCTCGCCGACCCGTTTGTCAAGTATTCGGAATCGATGTTCTATAAGTTTTAAGAACGTAATGATTCGGACTGGCGCGACGTCGACGACGTGAAGAGACCGATCGGTTGTATCGCCTCACGGTCTCGGGCGTGGGCGGTGCGCATAAGCATCAAAAAATGACGACACAAACATCCTTCTCCCCCGGGAGAAGTTGGCCGAAGGCCGGATGAGGGGCGTGGCGCTTCGAGGCGTATGTTGAAACCCTCGTTTGCGGGCCCGAGATCCGTGCTGGAACCGACGACCCCCACCCGGCCTTCAGCCTCAATCGTGTTCTGCACAAGATTTGAGGCGAGATTTGGAAGCGGACGCCGATGTGGAGTGCGGCGGCTCGCCGCCGCGCTGACCACGCGGCCCATGCGGGAGCAAGCTTCCGCACTCCACGGAAGAAGGCCGAGCCGCGCCACCCGATCGGCATCGACCTTCCATGGTTTCCGTCCCGGAACTCTCAATGATGGAAGGCGAGGAACGGCCGCGGGAGGGCGGCCCGGGCGGCGATCGTTCGGGGGACGGTCGCGACGTGTCGGGCCGTCTTCGGCGCGGCCGGGACGCGGGTCGGGAGGGGCCGGCGCGTGGTCGGGACGAGTTGCGGATGGTTCCGGACCGGGCGTCCCGTCTTGACGACCTGACCGTCCAGGCGGACGACGGAGCCATTGCTCACCTGGGTGATCGCGGCGCCGGGCGAGAACGGGTAGCGGTCGACGAGGAACGGCGGGGCGTACATCTTGACCTTCACCTCGCCGAAATTGCCGAGCCCGTAGATCGTGTAGCCGAGGTACGCGCGGCCGGTGCCGAACTTGCTCTTGGCCACGGCGCCGGTCAGCGTGGTGTGCCCCGCGACATGGTCGACGAGCACGAGCTGCTCGCCGGAATTCGAGCCGTCCAGAAGGTCGTCGAGGAACCCGCCGCCGCTGACGCCCAGGGTGACCAGGTCGCCGGCCGCGGTGTAGTACTTGAGGCTGGTCCCCGCGCCAGGGAGGATTGGTTGTCGGTGCCGGCGGTCGCGCCGTCGCCGCTGAGCGACGTCCCGCCGAGGTTCACGAGGCCGCCCGAGGTCCCCACCAGGGTCAGGTGATAGAACGTGTTGCCGACGATCGGCTCCCACGGGGTGAGCGTGACCGTGAAGGTCGACGGGTCGTAGGTCGGCGTCAGGCCGATGGAATAGTCGTCGGCCGTGCCGTACCGATTGTCCGGTCCGACGCCGACGACCAGGAAGTTGGCGGGGTTGACGGCGGTCGCCGGCGCGAGCGGCTGGTTGAAGGTCACCTTGATCGCCGTGATGGTCGTCGCAGTCCCTTGCCACGTGGCCTGGCCGACGGTGAGCGGCGTGGTGTTGGGATCGGTGTCGATGATCGTCACCAGGGTGGTGCTCGGCGAGCCCAGCAGCGCGGCGGCGGGGGTCACGTTCGAGAGCACGACGTTGAACAGCTCGTTGTGGGCGTCGTACGGGTTCGCCAGGATCGGCACGACGATCGTCTGGGTCGTGACGCCGTCGGCGAAGGTCAGGGTCCCCGAGACGGGGGTGAAGTCGAACCCCGGCACGGCGTTGACGGCGACGGTCGCGTAATCGACGGTCACGGTCCCGCGCGACCCGCCGACGCGGTTCACGACGATCGCGACCGAGCCCGCGTCTTCATTGACGGTGTACGACGCCGAGGCGAGCTGGATGATGCCGTAACGGTCGATGACCGGGATCGTCAGCGACGTCTGGCTCGTGCTCGGGTTGATGATGGCCTCGGACGTCTGGGCGGTGGCTAAGCTGACGAGGGTGCCGGTCGTGAGGGCCGACGAGGTGGGCGAGACGACGTACTGGAAGCCCACCATGCCCCCCACGGCCAAGTTGCTGATATTGAGGATCAGCCGGCCGTTCGAGACCGTGACGCCCGGCGAGGCCGAGACGAACGTCGAGTTCGCGGGGATCGTGGCGATGAGCGTGAGGTTGGTGGCGTTGGAGGGGCCGGAGTTCAGGACGGTCGTCGTGTAGGTCAGATAGTCCCCCACCTCGACCGTCGAGGGCGCGGCGGTGAGCGTGGTGGTGAGGTCGACCGCCGGCGTGACGGTCACGCCGATGGTCTTCTGATCGTCGTCGGGGTTCGTGTCGTGCTCGGCGCCGACGACCTGGGCGGTGTTGAAGATCGGCGAGGCGGCGATTGCGGCGTTGGTGGTCGTGACGGTGATCGTGAAGACGATCGACTGCCCGGCCGTCAGGGTTCCCACCGGCAGGGTGAGGACGCCGTTGGCGTTGGGGGCGACGTTGATCGGCACGCCGTTGGATTTCGCCGAGACGAACGTCACGTATTGCGGGATCGCCGGCAGGGCGTTGTAGACGACGACTCCCGTCGCCGTGGACGGGCCGCTATTGGTGGCCTGGATCGTGTAGACCAGGTTCTGGCCGATCTGCGCGAGGTTGGGGGTGGCGGAGAGCTGGATCGAGAGGTTGATCGCCGCCAGGACGGTCGTCCCCGCGAGCGCCGGCGGATAGGTGTTCGCCGGGTAGTTGGCGCCTGTGACCGTGGCCGAGACGTTGACGGTCCCCGAGCCGCTGGAGTCGGCGGCGGCCGGCAGAGCCGTGAACGCGATCGTCCGTTGCACCGAGGCGCCGGCGGCGAGGCTGCCCAGGTTGAAGGTGACGATCTGGCTGGTCGGGGTCTGCTGGAGCGTGTACGTCCCCGGCGTGAGCGTCACGATGGTGTTCGCCGGGAAGACCAGGACGGCCGTCACGTTGGTGTCGTCGGACGGGCCGGTGTTGGCGACGGTCACGGTGTAGGTCGCCGTGCCGCCGACGTAGATGCTCGACGGGTCCGACTGCAAGGCGACCGAGAGCTGGCTCTTGGGCGTGACCGTCCCGACGACGACGTCGGCGGCCGACGACGCGTTGGGGAACTCGGTCCACGCGAGGTTCGCCGTGGTCGTCGGCGAGACGGCGGCGGACGAGGTGATCCCGGCGGTGCCGACCGTGATCACGATCGGCTTGATCGACGCTCCGGCGTTGAGGCCGCCGAGGTTGAAGGTGAGCACGCCGTCGACCGGCGTGACGACCAGCGGCGCGCCGTCTTGCTCCGCCGAGATGAACGTCGTGCCGGCGGGCACCGTGTTGGTCAGGATGACCCCCGACGACGGCGAGGGGCCGTTGTTGATCACGTTGATCGTGTACGACAAGTTGTCGCCCGCGTAGACCGTGCTCGGGTCCGGGACGACCGTCACCTGGACGTCGGCGGCGGCCGTCACCGGCGTGTTGATCGTCGCCGACGTGTTGTTGGCCAGATTCGGGTCGAAGACCGCGCCGACCGGGCCGACGGCCGTCGAGAACACCGTCGCGAAGCTGCTCAGCGGCGGCCCCACGGCGGCGGCCGTCGTGCCCAGGATCAGAGTCAAGGTCTGGGACGCGCCCGAGACCAGGGTCCCCACGTCGTAGGTCGCATATTGCGAGGTTCCCGAGGCGTGCAGCGTCCAGCCCGGGTTCTGGGTCGGGTCGAACGTGACGAGGGTCGAGTCGGGCAGGTAGTCGGTCACGACGACGTTGGTGGCGTCGGAGAGGCCCGCCTGATTCGCCACGCCGATGCTGTAGCTGTAGCCGCCGCCGGCGTAGAGCGGCGTGATCACGCCGTCGGGCGAGGCCGCGAAACCCGAGATCCGCAGGTCCGCCGCGGGCAGGGCGTTGGTCGTGTCGACCTCGCCGCTGGTGTTCAGGCTCGAATTCACGTCGGCCGTCGTGATCGCGAACGCGTTGGTGATCGGCGCGGGGGGGCCGGACGCGGCCGAGGGCGCCACCAGTGCGACGATCGTGACCGTCACCGTCTGGCCCGCGGCGATCGTCGGGAAGACGGCGGAGACCGTGCCGCCGGCCGAGTTGTACGAGAGCACGACGCCCGGGACGCTCGTGGAGGACGACAGCGGCTGGTAGACGACGTTGGGATCGAGCGTGTCGACCAGCGACACCGTGTTGGCGGCGACCGGGCTCGAATTGGTGATGGTCAACGTGTAAGTCAACTGGCCGCCGACGATCACCTTGGTCGGGTCGCCCGGGAAGTTCGAGGCGACGGCGCCCGCGATCGAGACGTCGACGATCTGCTTGGAGACGATGTTCTTGGCGAACTCCGACGTATTCCCCAGCGCGTCGGTCGCCGTGGCCGTGATGTAGTAGCCCGACGGGATCGGCGCGGAGGTCGTGAGCGTGGCGTCGAACGCCGCGGTGTACGTCGTCGTGTTGGTGACGGCGACGGCTGTCGCCCCCAGGAAGATCTTGCCCTCGCCGAAGCCCGACACGTTCTGGGTCGGGCTCGCGAAGAACTCGACGCGGTAGGTCTGGCCGACGTTGGCGTTCAGCGTCCCCTTGATCTCGATCGACCCGTTGTCGTAGATCCCGCTCGACGGGTCGAGGACCGGGTAGTTCTGGAAGTTGTTGGGGCCGCTGTTCGCGGGGCCGGGGGGCCAGACCTGGTTCACCAGCGGCTCGTTGCTCTGCCCGAAGTTGATCCCGAGCTGCGTGAAGCCGACCGGCTTCTGGCCGTTGTTGTAGATCGAGTTGCCGAGGAACGAATTGTTGTTCGACCCGAGGACCAGCGCGATGCCGTTGGAGCTGTTGTTGGCGATCACGTTGCCCGCGCCGGGGGCGGTTCCGCCGATCGTGTTGCCGTTGCTGAACAAGCTGACGCCGTTGCCGCCGTTGGCTCCGTTGTTGCCGTTGCCCAGGCCCGGCGTGCCGATGCGGTCGGTGCCGATGAAGTTGCCCTCGACGACCAGGCCGGTGGTCTCGCCGAACGTGTTGATCCCGTTGCCGCCGAGCGCCCCCACGCCGTTGGCCGCGATGATGTTCCCCTCGCCGGGGCCGGTCCCGCCGATCAGCACGTTGATCGGGCCCCAGATCTGGACGCCGTGGCCGCCGTTGCCCAGCGGGTTGACCGGCGAGGTCGGGGTCGCGCCGGGGACGACGCCGATCCAGTTGCCCTGGATGACCTCGGCCTGCGAGCCGATGACGAAGCTGTCGATCCCCGCGCCGCCGTTGCCCGAGATGATGTTCCCCGCGCCGGCCGCCGCGCCGCCGATCGTCGCGAACGAGGCGTTGGCGAAGAGAAGGCCCGTGCCGTTGCCCAGCGGTGCCGTGCCGGTCGCGTTCGTGCCGATGAGGTTGCCCTGGACCAGCGAGTGATCGCCGGTCCCCATCCTGACCCCCTGGCCGGTGTTGCCCGAGATCAGGTTGCCCGCCCCCGCCGCCGTCCCGCCGATCGTGGTGGCGTCGCCGCCGTTCTGGTTGACCCCCACGGCGTTCGGCAGCGCGTTCGTGCCGCTGGCGTTGACGCCGATCCAGTTGCCCTGGATCAACGTCGCGATCGTGTTCGCGCCGAAGGTGATGTTCGCCAGCTCGACGCCCGACTGCTTGTTGCCCGAGATCAGGTTCCGCGCCGCGGTCGTCAAGCCGCCGATCGTCACGCCCTGGGTGCCGATCGTCTGCACGCCGTCATTGTTGTTGGGGATCGCGACCGCGCCGTTCAGGTCCGTGCCGATCCGGTTCCCCTGGATCAAGACGCCCGTGGTCGCCGCGCCGCCGGCGCTGGGATCGAGGAGGACTCCGTTCAGCGTATTGCCCGAGATCAAATTGGGGGAGTTCCCCGCCGTGCCGCCGATGGTGACCCCGGAAGCCCCGCTGACGTGGATGCCGTTGAAGACGTTGGCGACCCCCGCGAGCAGCGTCGTGTCGACGCCGACGCCGTTGCCGACGATCGTCACGGCGGTCGGCGCGCCGTTGACGTTGTTCAGCCAGACGCCGTCGCCGGTGTTGCCCGAGATCAGGTTGCCCTGGATCTGCGTGCCGCTCGACTTGTCGACCAGGACGCCGGTCGCCTGGGGGGCCAGCGAGGTCTTGCCCGTCACGTCGAGGCCGATGATGTTGCCGACCACCAGGTTGCCGTTGGCGACCCCCGCGTCGCCGATGACGAGGCCGGCGGTGGTGTTGCCCGAGATCAGGTTGCTGGCGAACTGCGTGGTCCCGCCGATCGTGTTGTTCGACGAGCCGAAGATTTTCAGACCCACCAGGTTGGGCTTGGACGCGACGCCGTCGGACGTGCCGAAGAAGCAGCCGACGATCGTGTTGCCGTCGCCGCCGCCGGCGCTGTTCCCCTGGATCGTGATCCCCGTCCCCGCGCTGCCGTCGAACGCCAGCCCCTTGACGGTCGTGCCGCCGGCCGTCGCCGTGATCGTCAGCGCCGACTGGGCGGCCGTGATCTGCTTCCCCTCGATCTCGACCAGCGGCACCCCCGCGAACGTCCCCTGGGTCGTGGCGTCGATCAACATCGGCTTGGCGACCGCCGGCAACGGACCGGTCAACTGGATCGTCGTGTTCCCCGCGATCGAGAACTGGATCACCGGATTGGTGTCGGTGTTCGCCTGCGTGAGGCAGTACCGCAGGTCCCCCTTGCTCGGGTCGGTTGTCGAGGCCGTCCCCGTGTCGGTGTTGCTGACGACCGTCCAGACGGCCAGCAACTCGCGACGTTCCAGCGCCTCCAAGTTGAACCGCGACGACGACCGCCGCCTCGCCGCCAAGCCCTTCCGACGTTGACCCAGGTAGCCGTTGACCATCGCAGTGCCTCGTGGATGTGACCTGTTCCTAACGTGAAACGCACAGCCGTTCGGACGGATGTAAGAAACACTACCACTCAATCAGGGGCGCTCGCAAGAATTAAGATTGGAAAAACGGGACGATTGGGCGATATGGGTGAAATAATATCTGGTGAATATACGCTCGCCGTGCAGTAATGCAAGCTGATGGGATATCCCGATCACATTTTCCCGTCACCGCTTGCCAGGAGGGCTCTTTCGAGGCCGACGCCGTTGCCGATGATCATGATTCATTGAAATCGGATGCAATGATCCCTTCCGCTCACCGCGAATTCCGAGCGCTCGGATGCAAACCATCATAACGCCGTCGGGTGATGGCATGCCCCGATACAAGCCCGAAGCGCCAACATGATCCCGGTGAGCCTCGACCCGATGGAGGCTCAAATCCTTGACCGATGCGACGGCAACATGTGTTCGTGCCTTGATGATGTTCGTGGATCGCTATCGTGAACCGTATGGCCTTCATTTCCTATAAAGAATAAGCGAATTCGAGGCGTGCGAGAAACGGCGGCGTCTCCTAATTTATTAGGTTTACAAAATTGATATTGTTACGAGGGGCTGATGCTTGCCGTGCCGATTATCAGGCGATATAAGAGCTACCAGCCTTTCATTTATCTGGCATGGAAGCGGCGTTCGTCGAATCGAGTCAAGGGAAGGCAAGTCAATGCTAGGCTGCGTGGCCGCGATCGTCCATCAAAGCAAGATGGGACGGTCCATGGGGGCTTGCCCGTGATGGTGACGCCGACGATGATCCGCCGGGTCTTGTCGAGCTGGGGGGCGATCTCCAGCGATGGGACGACCGGCGAGAATCGGAGACGTGATTGCGAACGTCTTCGGTGGGTGTCCGGCTCCAGCCTTGCGTGGCGTTTGGCGATCCTGCATGAGTGAGGCTCGCTTGCTGACATTCGACGAACGAATTCGAAGGGGAACAATCGCCTTCTGCCAGACCGTTTTCGTGGCGGGTCGGGCTTGGTTCAATCGCCCTGTTGATTGGATCCGTCGCCTTTCACTTCCTTTTCTTCCGCGCGTTTATCGGGGAGGTCCGTCCATGAGGAAACCACGTTTCGGTTTCACGCTGATCGAACTTTTGGTCGTCATCGCGATTATCGCCGTTTTGATTGCGCTTCTCTTGCCTGCCGTGCAGTCCGCCCGAGAGGCCGCCCGCCGCTCCCAGTGCACGAACAACCTGAAGCAGCTCGGGTTGGCCGTCCACAACTATCTCTCGTCGAACTCTGTGCTGCCGTTGCAGACGATGTTCCCGACGGCCTCGGACCAGAGTTGGGGCTGGAGCTACGGCTGGGGACTCGGTCTTCTGCCCTACATGGAGCAGCAGCCCGCGTTCAGCTCGTTCAATTTTTCGCTGGGGATCTTCGGCAACGCCGGTGGAAATACGTATCAGCAGGGGAACAACACGGTCTGCCAGCTCAAGATCGCGGGCTTCCTCTGTCCCTCCGACGGTGTCAAGAAGATGCCGGCGGACCCCAACGGCGGGACCAGTTACGTGGGCAACTACGGCGGCCCGGGCCAGCTCGCCGCGGTGGGCGCGAACGGAGCCTTCAGCGGAACGATCATCCCCAACGGGTGGTACAACGACTCCAATCTTGGGCCGATCGGGATCGAGTCGATCCGGGACGGGAGTTCGAACACCGCGATGTTCAGCGAACGGCTCATCGGCCTCGTTGGCAGCCCGGCGCTCACCAAAGCCGACAGGGACGCCAAGCGCGCCATCTTCACGGCGGCCGGTCCCGTCGCGGGTAGCGGTGCGACTGGCGCCATGCAGTTCATCGCCGCCTGCAACGCCCTTCCGCCCACGAGCCCGTCCGCCCGTTCCGACGGCAATGGTTACACTTGGTTCGCGGCTTATCCGTGGCATGTCGCGGTGAACGCCTATACGCACGTCGGCGCCCCGAACAGCGTGTCCTGCACGAATTCGGCGGACCAGGGAGGCTGGCTGAGCTTCACCGGGCCGCTGGGCTCGGCCCCGCCGTCCAGCAATCACCCGGGCGGCGTGAACTTGGGCATGGCTGACGGCTCGGTTCGGTTCCTCAAGGATTCGATCAACCTCCCGACGTTCTGGGGCATCGGCACCCGCAACGGCGGTGAAGTAATCAGCGCCGACGCCTATTGATAAGCTGGGTTCATTGTTGCGATCGATCAGGGGATCTTGGGAATGCTTCCTCTTCAGTCAGTAAGAAGGCGCCTGCGATTCCCTTTAGACTTCGCGACTTCCGGTCGGTTCAGTACCTAAGTTCAAGGAGCTTGCTCGAGATGAAGCCGCTAGCTGGATGGCTTGGCGCCGCGATTCTGGTTTTCACGTTCGCCGGTTGTGACGACGGCGCCCCTTCAACGCCGCCCCCCAACACGGCCCCGACCCCGGACGGACGCCCCGCTGGGTTTGAGAACATGATGAAGGGCATGGAAAAAGACATGAAGAACGCCACGGCCAACCCCAAGGCCCTTTCCAAGGGCGGCGCCCCCGCCAAGTAGGCCTCACGAGCCCGGATCGTCGTTGTCGAACCGAACTCGCATTTGCTCGGCCTTGGCGAAGCGTCCGCGCATCGCCAAGGCCGAACTCTTTATGGCCAGGGTTGCGGCCCCGGTCCGCGCGAGGTTGGGAGCGGTTCGGCCTTCTTTCGTGGAGCGCGGGAGGTTGCTCCCGCATGCAGGCGCGGCGACAAGCCGCCGCGCTCCACTCTAATCGAGCGGTCGGTCAGGGTGAGGAGGCCGTCCATGAAACCGCGTCGCCGGGTCGTCGTCTCAGTAGTCGTGAGCCTCGCCGCCGCCGTCCTGCTCCTCGCCGTCGGCTTGTTCCAGAGTGGTGCGGCGAGGCTTCCACCCGCTTCGCTCCCCTCGGGGTCGGTCGCCTCGGTCGACGTCGCCTTGGACGCGATCAACGAGAGGCAGTCGGCGTTCGCGACCACGTCGGCCGACGCTTCGAAGGTCGAGGCTGTCGCCGCCGCCGTCCGTCGGGCGATGCGCGTCGAGGAGCACAAGTGCTCGACGAGCGGTAGGCTGACGTTTCATAAGAAGGACGGCTGGACCGTCGCGTTCGACCTGCTCGCCGGCCACGTGGGTCGCTATTATGAGTTCCGGGTGAGCGCGGGCGCCGAGCCCGGCACCTACCGAGTCGACCGCCAGCCCCTGCAACAGGCGCTTTCCGCCCTCGGCGCCGGCCCGCTCGACCCGGGATCGCCCCGCTCGAAGTGAGGTCTCCACGCATGGACGAACCCGCCGCGATCGCCCTCGCCGACGAGGTCGTGCGCTCCCAGTTCGACGGTCGGTTCGAACGCCTCAGCGCCAGCCGGGTCGACGCCGAGGCGTTCAAGTCCTCCTACGAAGAGGATTGGCGCGAAGGCCGGTTTCCGGCCGACGTGACGGAGGCGGAATTCCGGAAGTTCGTGCAGAGTCTTGACCTCAGCCCATACTGGATCGTCGGCTACCTGCTCTACCCGCAAGGCGACGTCATGATCGGCAGCGTGATCATCGATGAAGCGACCGGGGCGGCTGAATGGGACGTTCATTCGCGCCCGCCCGAATAATCGGTTATCTGGAATTGAGGAAGCCTGCGGCCGCGCCGATCGCGGTGAACGTGGAGGCGAGGACCGACGAGAGGAAACGAGCCTGCGAGGTGGTCGAAATCGGCTCCGCGGTTCCGTCGATCGGGAGCAGCAAGCCGCCCACGACCTGGAAGGCGACCGCCCCGAGCAAAGCCCCGCCCCCCCCGCCGGCCAGCAGTTGCACACGTCGGCCCCAGGTATCGTCCGTCCCGATCCCCAGTCCGAAAGCGAACGCGGCGACGACGCCGATCCCAATCGAGATCGCGCCGTGCATGATCAGCGAGGGGATCAGATCGTTCTCGAAGGAAGGGCTCGCTTTCAGATAGAGCGTGACCGAGCCGAGCGCGGCCAGGCCGCCCGCGACGCCTCCCAGGGCCGCCCCGGCCAGAGCCGCCCTGAGCAGCGCGCCGGTAGGCGCGCGTCGGATCAAGCCTCCGGCCGCGGCCATGGCGAGCCCGAGCGCCGCCCCCAGCACGGCGGAGTTGCGGCTCGCCGTCGCGATCAGCGCGGCGCGCTCGGTCGCCGCGGTCGTTCCGTCGTGCTTATTCCCCATCGTGACGAGCGGCACCCGTTTCGCTTCGACCCGGACGAGGCTCGTCTCGCCGACCCCCCAGGCGACGACGCCGGCGATGAAACAGGAGACGAAGGTCAGAAGTCGGAGCCCGCGTCCGCACGGGTCGGCCGGGCGACGGATCGAGACCGCCTCGACGACCTCCCGATCGGGTGTCGATGGGTCGACAGTGCTGCTGTTGGAATCCATTCTGGGACCTGCTTTCGAGTCGTGGAAGAGAGTTGGCTCTGGGCCCTCAACGGCCCCGAGGGCCGGGCAGCGGGATCGGCGTCGACTCTCCTTCGCGGAGTCGATAACCCCGATCGGCGGCCGTCGTCGGGTACTGGTCGACGCGGCCCGAGGGCCAGCGGACTTCGATCGAGTCGACTCGCTCCGCGGCCTCCAATCCGAAGTGGAGGCGTGGGTCGGACGCGGATTGGAAGCTTCCCCCGCCCGTCCGCCATCGGCGGAGTCGGCGTCCGTCGACCGTGACGGTGACGACCGCGCCGACGCCGTCGCGGTTCGACGAGGTTCCTTCGAGCGTGAGCGTCAGGAACCGGCCCTTCGTGGTCAGGTTGTGGAAGAACCCGAGCGGCGACTTCTGCGGGAGAACGACGACGTCGACCCGTCCGTCGTTGTCGAGGTCCCCCGTCGCGAGCCCTCGGGAGACGCGCGGGACGGTCCATGGCGGGCCGGCGGCCTCGGTCACGTCGGTGAGGCGGCCGTCGGCGCCGCCGACCAGGAACAGGGTCGGCATCTGGTACGGGTAATCGGGGCGGTCGTCGTTGACGTGACCGTTGGCGATCGCTACATCCAGTCGACCGTCGTTGTTGGCGTCGAAGAGGCAGACGCCGAACCCCAGGAGGTATCGGCTGGGACCGGCCAGGCCGAGGCGGCCGCCATGATCGCCGAACACCCCGTTCCCGAGGTTCCGAAAACAGGTGGTCGACTCACCGTAGAAATTCGTCACGAACAGGTCGAGGCGGCCGTCGCCGTCGATGTCGCCGCACGCGGTCCCCATCCCGGCCTGGTACGCCCCCCCCGCGTTGCAGGCGACGCCGCTGTCGAGCCCACGTTCCTCGAACTTCATGCCCCCGAGGTTGTGCCAGAGATAGTTCGCCGTGGTGTCGTTGGCGACGAACAGATCGACGAGACCGTCGGCGTCGACGTCCGCCGCGACGACGCCGAGCCCTCGGCCCTCGGCGTCGATGATGCCGGCCTCGGCGGTGACGTCGACGAACCGCGCGCCGTCGTTGCGGAACAGGTGGTCGGGCAAGGCGGCGAAGGGGCGAGGCGTGCAGTAGTTGTAGCGCTGGTCCGGCTCGGAAAGCTCGCTGGCCTTTGACACGGTCACCCTGGGGCAGAGCGTGGGGTGGTCGGCGTCCCAGACGAGGTAATGGCAGACGTAAAGGTCGAGGTCGCCGTCGTTGTCGAGGTCGGCGAAGGCGGCCGACGTCGGCCAATCACGGTCGCCGTCGAGGCCGAAGTCGGCGGTCACGTCCGCGAACGTCCCGTCGCCGCGGTTCCGATACAGAGCGTACGACCGCCATCTCGTGACGAAAAGGTCCGGGTGGCCGTCGTTGTCGATGTCGCCCACGGTGACGCCGTGTCCGAAACCTTTCGCCATCCGCGCAATGCCCGAGCGTTCGGTCGCGTCCTCGAACCGCCCGTCGCCGAGATTCCGGAACAACCGATCCCCCTGGTAGGGCCGCTCGGGATTCGCCGGGAACGCCCCCCCCTGGACGACGTACACGTCCATCCAGCCGTCGCCGTCGTAGTCGAGCAGCGCGACCCCGCCGGCGGTGGTCTCGGGGATCTGGCGTTGCGGCGAGCGTCCGTTGTCGAACTCGAACCGCAAGCCGGCGGCCTCGGCGTCGTCGCGGAAGCTCGGCGCGGAGGCCGTCGTCGTCGGCGGTGTCGACGGGGCCGCCGGTTCGCGGCTCAGGCGCGGGCTCGATCGGGGCTCGTCCGATTTGAGCAAGTCGGCGAGCGTGACGTCCGGCGACGGGCTTGAGGTCCGGGACGGCTCGCGCAGCCTGGCCAGCGCCTCTTTGGCGGTGGGGTTGGACGGCGCGAAGGCCGCGCGGAGGGTCCACCACCCGCGCGCCTCGAAGGTCCGGCCGATCGACTCCGAAAGCGAGGCCAACTCGGCGAACCGGGCCGGCGCGAGCGGCTCGTCCATCAGCAAGCGGTAGCGGTCCTTGGCGGCGTCGCGGGCCGCCTTTCGCTGGCGCAACTCGCGCGCCTTGTCGGCTTCGCCCGACTCCGCCGCGAGCGCGGCCAGCCGGTCGATCGCCCTCGAATCGCCGGGCGCGACCACGACGAGACGTTCGAGGGCCGCGCGCTCCGCAAGGAGGTCGCCTCCTCGCCGCGACAACCAGGCTCGGACGTCGAGCTGCTCCGCGTCGGTGAACCGCTCGGCCGGCAGGTGCGGCAGGCAGCGGAGGGCCGCCTCGAGATCGTCGCCGACGCGCGCCAGCTCGAATCGCGCCCGCCAGACGGCGGGATCGTCCGGGCGCGCCTTCAAGCACTGATCGAGCTTGGCTTCCGCTTCCGCGAGCCGGCCGGTCTGGACGGCCAGATCGGCCTGGGCCAGCCAGACGCGGTCGTCGTCCGGCGCCTTCGCCGCCGCTTGCTCGATCTCCTCCCGAACGACTTCGAACAAGGTCGGCGCAGTCTCAGCCTTCCAATGGTCGCGGAGGTCGCCCACCGGGTCGGTCGTATTGCGCCACGCCGCCTTGATGAGCCTCTGGACGTCCGGGCGCCGGCCCTCCCAGAAATACAGTTCCGCCAGGGTGCGACGCGCCCCGTCGCGTTCCGCCGCGGAGCCGGGCGCGTCAAGGAGCGACTCGAGGATCGCCTCCGCCTCGCTGAACCGTCCCAGGTCTCCGACGAGCGTCTTCGCACGCGCCAGGCCGGCCTTGAGCCACCACTCCGTACCGGGGGGCACGCTCGACCAGGCCGCCAGCGAGTCTGGAATGCGCCCCGCGGCGTGTTCGCAGACCCCGAATCGGTAGCCGACCTCGGGATCGCGCGGGCGGGACGACCGAAGGCTGAGGAGCCGCTCCCTCGCCTCCGGAAATCGGGCGGCTTCCATCAATCGTCGGGTCTGCTCCAAGGAGGTCGCGAACCGCCGTTGCGCGACGGCCCACCATCCGAACCCCGAGACCGCCAGGACCGCGACGGTCAGCATTGCAATGCGTCGCCGACTTCGAATCATGACCCCTGTCTCTCCCGCGGGGCGCCGCCGCGGCCGCGCTCAGAGTCTGTCCCACACGCGCGTATTACGAGAGGGCGAGGCTTCCGCCGAGCCGGTTTTCACCGCCGCCCCCGGCTCGGCGGGAGCCTCGCCCTCCCCTTTCGAGACAGACTCTCAGACCGACCGTCGGCTCATCGAGCCCCGGCGTCGAAGACCTCCTCTTCGAGGCGATCCTCGACGCCGGCCCGAATCCAAAAGTCAGTTGGCGGGCTTGGGGGCCGCCTGCCCGCCCGGTCTCAGATTCTTCTTGTCCATCCCCGTGTTGGCGGCCTTCATCATGTCGGCGGACTTCTTGGCGAAGTCGGCGTTGACCTCTTCGGGTGCCGCGGAAGTGTTCGGTTGGTCCTCGCCGCAACCCCCGCCGAAGCACGAGATCGCCAAGCCGACGAGGAGGAATCGATATCGTCGCATTCTCCCATTTCCTTTCATTGCAATGATAAAGGGCTACGCCCCTGATCTGGAAAGCCAGTGTCTTGAATCGTGTGGGCCACGGGTTCGGCGAACCGAACCCGTGGCCCACACAGGCTTTTGGTTATGTGTCGAACTTCCAACTCACTACGCTCGGGCCGGACTTCAATACGAGTCGGAGCTGATGATCTCGCCTTGGTTGCGGGTGCCGAGCCCCCACCAGGTCTGGGGGGAGATCGAGTCCTTGATGAATTTGACGGAGCCGTCGACCATCGCCACGTTCACGCCCCCCGAGTGGTTGCTCGTGGCCGTGATCGCGTCGTTGAACCCTCCGGGAGCCCCGCCCCACGAGTTGGCCGCGACGCACGACAGGCCGTTCGGAGTCATCAGATGGTCATAGGAGTTGAAGTGGAGGGTGCCAGCGTGGCTGCCGGTCCAGCAGGACCCCGACCACTGGGTGGGATTGGTCGGCGCCGTGGTCGAAGGCACGGACTTGCAGGCGGCGTAGAACGCCTGGGCGTCCGCGCTGCCCGTCGCCGTGTCCCAGCCGAGGCTCACACTCGACTGGTATGAGACCCGCTTCGCGTTGGAAGTACCGGGCGTGGCACCTCCCACGTACCCCGCCAGGCCGATCAATTTCTCGCTGATCAAGGCGGTGTTGCTCGTGCCGTCCGTGATGGACTCGAAGCCGAACGAGCCCATGTTCGAGGTGGTGACGGCATTGTTAGATCCGGGATTGCCGTTGTTGTCCGCCCGAAACGGTACGAACGGGCCGCTCCACGACGCCATCGAGGCCGGGCCGCCGAAGTTGGCGTGGTAGTTCGTGAACGACGAGGCGATCCAGCCCCCGGTCTTGAGGCTCTCCGACGGGCATACGAAGGAGCTCACTTTGGCCACGCTGAGCGTGCTGGCGTTCGGGTTGTCCGACGCCCCGAAGGAGTAGTTCGCAGCGTTGAAGAGGGGCTGCTGCTCAATGTATCCCAAAAGGCTGACCATCCAACCGAGCGGCCACGCCCCTGCGGGCGCGTTCGGGCCGGCCGACCCGAACCCGAAATTCGTGAAGAGTGGCGGTAGGGCGTTGTTGGAAGAGTGGTAGTTGTGCGTCGCCAGCGCGAGCTGTTTCAGGTTGTTGACGCACTGGGCGCGGCGGGCGGCCTCCCGCGCCGATTGCACGGCGGGCAGCAACAGCGCGATGAGCACGGCGATAATGGCGATGACGACCAAGAGTTCGATCAACGTGAAGGCGCGATGATACGGGGACCTTGAATTCATGAGAGGCTCCATTCGTCCACAGGGAGGCCTGCCGACGAACAATCGGGGATGACGGTAGGTAAGTAAGTTTAGGATGGAAGGTACTCGCGATCGGGACGCGACAGACCGAGCCCGCCGACCGAATCGAGATCAGCGATCACGCCCCCCCTTTTCCAGGAGCCGCGCTGAATTCCTCGGCGGTCGTCGCGCAAACCGATCGAAACGGGGACGCTCCATCCGACGGACGTCTCGCGGTCCGCGTCGTGTCGACGTCACGGTTCGTCGTTTAGGACTGCTGCGTCCCACGATGGAATGACGGTAATAGCGGGCACAAGCATAAATCAGAAACTTGATGGAGGACAACAGGAAATCGATCGAAGTTATGTTTTTGCCACTACGTATTCTTTCGGACCTCGCTCGCCCGCCGGATCGCTGATCCATTCGCGAATTCATTTTGGGGCGTTCGAAGGCGTGCGTCGTGTAGTAAGTTCATACTGGAGCAATAGCTTCGTCACGTTCATTGTCAATTCGGCGGCAGCGGCGAATCACTCTCGGAAGGGGCGGTGGGGCCTCATGCGGGAGACGGCGAAACCGCGTGGACGAAGCCAATTGAGGGGGGGGCTTGCGAGGCTGGCGGGAGATGGCGAAAATCGCGCGGACGAAGCCAAATGGCGGCGGCGACCCGAGGTACGTGGGAGATGGCGAAAACCGCGCGGACGAAGCCAATCCGACCGGCGGGGCTTGGCGAGGGTAGCCGGGGCGCGGAGCGGCTTCCGTGGCCTCGGAGAAACGGAGAAGCCGGCGGGAATCGAGGTTTTCGGCGCGAACGAAGCCAAATCGACTGGCGGTCGTAAGGCTTGTATTCACAACGAATTCCATTCGGTGTTCGGCTGGTTTCAGACGCGCGAACAAAGCCAATCGGCGGGTCGTGAGGATGAAGTCGGCGAATCTCGCGAGAGGGGCGAAGGGAACGGAACAGACGATCGGCGGCGGGGCGAAATGGGTCAAACGAAGCCACATCGACCTGAGCCGGGAAGGTGATCGGCGGCGGGGCGAATTGGGGCAAACGAAGCCACATCGGTCAGCCGCGGGTGAGCATGGCGCGGGCGTAGACGATCTGGAAACCCAGGCGCTCGGCGTTGCGTTGGGAGCCGGTGGCGGGTTGGGTGCAGGTGACGGCCAGGTCGCAGCCGGCGTCTCGGGCGTGGGCGAGGCGGGCGGACAGGAGGGCGGTCTGGACGCCTCGGCCGCGAAACTCGGCGAGGGTGCCGTCGCCGGCCATCAGGCCCAGGCCGTCGATGACCAGCAGCGAGGCGCCCCCCGCCGGCCGGCCGTCGACCTTCGCCTGCCAGGCGGTCACGCCCTGGACCATCGCCATCGCGATCGCCCCCTCGCGGAGCGCCGCCGGGGGCTCGTCGCCGTCGAAAAAGCCGCCGAGCACCACGTCGACCCACGCCTCGATCCGGTCGGCCTCCACCCGTTCGACGACGATCTCAGGCCCGGCGCCCTCCCCCGGTCGGTCCGGGGGCGTCCAGCCGGCCAGCGGCAGGGCGAGCATGTGCGTCAGCTCCAGGATCGCGAAGCCCCGGGCGCTCAGGAGCGTCGGGAACGACGGGTCGGCCGTCGAGGCGACCTCGATCTGGCAGGGGGTCGCGCGGTCCAGAAAGAACGCCTCCATCCGCGCGACGTCGGACTCGGCCACGGGTCCGTTCAGCCCGATCCCCTGGGCCTGCGAGAGCGGCGACCCCGCCCCGAGGTAGACCGCATGACCCTCGCCCACGGCCAGGATTTCGGCCCCGCAGTCCGGCCGTCGCCTCAAGGCCGACCGCGCGTTCTCGACGCCGACCCGGTCCCAGGCCGCCTCGATCCGTCTCGCCAGGGCGTGGTCGGCCAACAGAATCGTACGCGCGGCCAAGGGGCGAGTCCTCCGGGGAATGCTCGTCGACCATCGCGGTGACACGATTGGAGGGGGACAGGTTCGCGAAATCAGGAAAACCGGGCCGACGCCCGCGGCTGCGGCGTCGACCCGGCGGCGATCGACCTTCTCGCCGTCCGGACGACGGGATAGGCCGCATTACCGGATCAATCGCATTCGACGCTGACAGGTCGCCAGACTTTTATGAATTTTCATTTTCGCCGACGCCGATCCGCCGCGACTGGGGGTTGTCAGAGGCGCGGCGGTCGGGGATGATTTTGGGTTGCGGCGGGACGTTGATCTTCCCCGACCTCCACCAATCTTCGGGGGCCGTCCGCCGGTCGGGAAAACTTGGATTTCGGGCGTCGGCTCGACGCCGCGAGAGGGATGAATCGCCATGTCCACCCGGCTCCGATGGCTCGGGCACTCCGCCCTCCTCCTGGAAAACGACGGCAAGAACGTCCTGATCGACCCGTTCCTGACGGGCAACCCGAAGGCGGCGATCACGGCCGACGAGGCGCCCGCCGACCTGATCTTGATCTCGCACGGGCACGGCGACCACGTTGGCGACGCGGTCGCGATCGCCAAGCGGACCGGGGCAGCCGTCGCGACCAACTATGAGATCAGCGAGTGGCTCAAGCAGCCTGCCCGAGGGCTCAAGCGGGTCGAAGGGCTTCAGCACGGCGGCGGGTTCACCTTCGACGACTGGGTCCGCGTCAAGCTGACGCTCGCCTTCCACGGCTCGGCCCTGCCCGACGGCTCCAACGGCGGCAACCCCTGCGGCTTCCTCCTGACCTTCCCCGACGGCGTGAAGGTGTACGACGCGGCCGACACCGCCCTGTTCGGCGACATGGCCCTGATCGGCGAGGAAGGGATCGACCTGGCCCTGCTGCCGATCGGCGACTACTACACGATGGGCCCCGACGACTCCATCCGCGCCGTCAAGCTGCTCAAGCCCAGGTACGTCGCCCCCATCCACTACAACACGTTCCCGTTGATCGCCCAGGACGTCGCCGCCTGGGCCAAACGAATCGAGAACGAGACCGACGCGCATCCCGTGCTCCTCGAACCGGGCGACTGGTTCACGATTACGAAGTGATGAAATTCGCACGAATCCGGCGTTTTTCGAGGGCATGTCCATGCGAGGCTCCGCTGCGCGGCTCGGCTTGCTGTTCCTGGCGTTGGCGGCCCTCGGCGGGTTCGCATGGTATCTCGTGGGCCAGCGCGACACGGGCGAACGTCCCTCGTTCGAGTCGCAGATTCAGGGCATGGAGAGCTGGTGGGCCTCGACCCGACGGACGGCCGCCGCGGGCCTGGCCCAGTTCACCCACAAGAAGGCCGAGGCGGTCCCCGCGCTGGTCAAGGCCCTGGACGACGGCGACGAGGAGGTGCGCCGCAACGCGTTGGCCTCGCTGCAAGCGTTCGGCTCCGCCGCCAAGCCGTCGATCCCCAAGCTGCTTGATCTGTCGAATCGCGACCCCAGCCCGGCGGTCCGCCGCGAAGCCCTGGCCGTGCTGGCCGGTCTCAAGGCGGCCGAGGCCGGCCCCCTGCTGATCACGGCCCTCGGCGATCCCGACCCCAGGACCCGCGCCGAAGCCGCTCGCGGCCTGGGCCTGCTCGGATCGAAGGAGGCGACCCCCGAGGCGATCGAGGCGCTCGTGGGCCTGCTCGCTTCCAGCCAGGCCGACTCCGTCCGGATCGCGGCCGTCGAAGCTCTGCAAGCGGCCGCCCACGACAAGGAGGAGGTAAATCGCCAGCTCGTCGAGGTCGTCCTCGCCAGCGACCCCAGCGCGGCGGTCCGGGCCCAGGTGATGGCGGGCCTGCGAACCGCGACCTACAAGGACCGCGTCGCCGCGATCATCGAGGGACTGGACGATTCCAGCCCCCAGGTCCGGCTGATGGCCGGCGGCCACCTGGCGCGAATCGGCGTCGACGACGACCGGGCGATCCCCGCCCTCTGCCAGGCCGCGGCGAAAGCCGACGAGGCGACCGACGAGGGGATGGCCGCCAACCTCGAACAGGTCACCCTCCAGCCGATCGACTCCAAGCCCGACGACGAGACGCTCGCCAGGCGGTTCTCGGCTGTCGCCCGCGAGCTGAAAGCCGTCGTCGAGTCGAAGCGCGGCGTATCGCGCGGCGCGGCGTTGAACCTGCTGTCGCGGATCATCGCCACATATAAGAAGACTCCGAAGTCTTATCTGGCCGGCCCCGTCAAGCTCGGCGTGGAGACGATCCTCGAACGGGTCGCCGACGAGACCGAGGACATGCCGTTCCGGCTCCAGGCGATCAACCAGTGGACCACGATCGTCGCGGGCGCCTCGGCGGCCGAACCGAACGAGACGCTGCAGCCGTCGGCCGTCTGGCTCGTCCGCCTGGCCGAGCTGCTGAAAAGCCCGGCCGAACCGATCCGGGCCCGCGCCGGGGAGATCCTCGTCGATGCATCATCCAAGAATCTACCGGACGTGTCGATTCGAGGCGTGTGGAAGCGGACGGTGCCGCTGCTGGTCGAGGCCCTGAAATCGGACGATCCGAAGACGGCGGCGGCGGCCCTTTCGGTCCTCCAGAACCTGGGGCCTGAGGCCGCCGCCTCCCTCGACGCCGTCCGGGCGCTGGCCGCCGCCGACCACGGCCCGCTGGCCCCGGCCGCCGGTCAGGCGGTCAAGCGGATCGGCGCTCTCGAAGACCTCAAAAGCAAGGACCCCGCCGTGCGGATCGCCGCGGCCGAGATCCTGGGCGACCTCGCCTGGCGGAGCGCCCCCGCTCTGCCGAGCCTGATCGAGGCCCTCAAGGACGCCGACCCCAAGGTCCGCCGGGCCGTCGCCGCGGCGCTCGGCAAGCTCGGCGGCGAGGCCGGCTCGGCGCTCGACCCCTTGAAGGCCCAGTTCCATTCGGAGACCGTCGCCCAGGTCAAGGCCGCGGCCCTCGGGGCCCTCGACCGGATCGCCCCCCAGGACCAGGCGACGATCGACGCCCACCTCGACGCCCTGCGCGACGCGGACTCCGGCGTCCGGCTCGCCGGCGCGACGTTCCCGAACCCGCCGCCGACCGACGCCGTCGTCCAGGCGCTGGCGACGGCTCTGGGCGACAAAACCCTGGAGGTCGGCAAGGCCGCGGCGGCCGGCCTGGTCCAGCTCGTCGGGGCGAGCCCCCTGGTGATCCCGATCCTGTTCCAGACCCTCGGCGGCGAGGAGGACGCGCGGAGGCCGATCGTCCGCGACGCCCTCTACGCCCACATCGCCGAAGTGACCGGCGCCGCCGATTACGGGCGATCGCTGCGCGACGACCGGGCCGCCAAACGGCCGGCCGACACGACCTTCCGGGCGATCGTCGCCGCGTCGCTGCCGCCGCTCGACAAGGCGCTCAAGTCGCACGATTCGGACGTCCGCCTGCTCGCCGCGGTCTTCCTCGGCCGGCTCGTCGCGGCGTCGCGGATCACACGCGACGCCTCGACCCGCAAGGCCCTCGAACCCGGCCTCGAAGCCCTGCTCGCGACCTTGGGAGGCGACGACTCCGACGTGCAAACCGACGTCCTCGAACGGCTCAAGGAAGTCCGTCTGCAACCGGAGGCCATCGTCGCGAGCCTGCTCAAGCTGCTGGAGAAGCCGGGGGGGGGCGCCTCGATGGAGGTTCGCGGCGAGGTCTTCGACGTCCTCGTCGAACTCGCCCAGGACGCCCGCGCGAACCCCGGCGCGCTTGAGGCGCTCGAGGACGCCGAGCCCGTGATGATCGCCGTTCTCGGCGACCAGGACGCCGAGGTCCGCGCCGGCGCCGCCCGCGTCCTGGCCGCGATCGGAGCCGCCAAGGCCAAGGCGGAGACGCCGAAGTGACCCGAACCAACGGGCCGGACGGGTCACTTGCGCGCGGCGGCGAGGCGCTCGTAGAGGTCGGCGAACTGGGCGACCATGGCGTCGGCCCGGAACTCGGCCCGCACCCGCGCGCGGCCGGCCTGGCCCATCGCCCGGGCCTGGTCGGGGTTGCGGACGAGGTCGCGCACGGCGCGGGCCATCTTGGGGGCGTCGTTGATCGGGACCAAGACTCCGGTCTCGCCGTCGACCACGACCTCGGTGGTGCCCGGAGCGGCGGTCGCCACGACCGGCTTGCCCAGGCTCATGGCTTCCAGAATGACGTTCGGAAGGCCCTCGTACTCGCTCGGCAGCGCGACCAGATCGGCCGCGGCCATCAGCCGGGGGACGTCGTTGCGATGGCCCAGGAACCGCACCTTGTCGACCAGGTCGTAGTGGCCGGCGGTCGTCTCCAGCTCGGCTCGCAGCGGGCCGTCGCCGGCGATCGCCGTCCGCAGGTTGGGCTGGATGTGCTGGAGCAGGTCGAGCGTCTTGAGGAGGTCGCCGACCCGCTTCTGCGCCGCCAGCCGGCCGGCGAACAGCACCAGGATCGAGTCGGCCGGGAAGCCCAGCTCGGCGAGCACCGCCGCGCGGTCGACGGTCGGCGCGGGCTCGTCGGCGATCCCCGAATAGATCATCTCCAGGCGGTCGTCGGGCACGCCCAGGCCGCGGTAGAAGTCGACCACCGCGCGCGAGTTGCCCACCAGGCGGTCGCACCAGGTCGCCAGGCGGCGGTCGACGGCTCGCTCGATCTTCCCCTTCCACAGGTCGACGGCCATCTCGGTCGTGACGACCACCGGGACCTTGGCCCGCCGCGCGGCGATGCGGCCGTAGGTGTTGGCCGCGAAGATCCAGGTCTGGACGACGTCGAACTTGCCGGCCTTCATGAACCGGGTCAGCCGCCCGAGCGCGAACGGGTCGACCTTGAACCGCTTGCCGATCGTCGCGACCGGCACGCCGGCCTCGGCCAGCTCGGCCTCCAGCGGACCCGACCGCGTCAGCGCGGCCGCCTCGACCTGGAACCGATCCCTGGGCAATCCCTTGGCCAGCAGGACCATCTGCTTTTCCGCCCCCGACCGATCGAGCGTCGGGATGAGCTGCAAGACCTTCAACACCTCTGCGACTCCATTTCAAGAGGCCGGGACCCGTTTCGCTTCGATCAAGGATTGGAACAGATCCAGATGTTGGCGCGCGACGGCGGCGATGGAGAACTCCTGCTCGACGCGGCTCCGGGCCGCGCGGCTCATGTGGAAGGCGCGGTCGAACGCGGACCACTGATCAACGATCACCCGCGCGATCGCCTGGGGCTCGGGCGCGGCGAGCCGGCCGTGCTTGTAGTCGGCGACCAGCCGGCGGTTGCCGGGGATCGACGAGGCGACGACGGGGATTCCCAACGCCATCGCCTCCAGCAGCGCGATGCTCATCCCCTCCTCGATCGACGGCAGGACGAACAGATCGGCCGTCCTCAGGAGGTCGTCGACGCGGTCCGAGGCGCCCGGCAGGTCGACGGCCTGACCCGGTCCCAGCGGCAGGCCGAGCGCCCGCGCTCGGCGTTCGAGGTCGGCTCGCTCGGGGCCTTCGCCGACGAGCGTCAGCCGCGCTTCGGGATGCGACCGGCGGACGATCGGCCAGGCGTCGATCAGGGCGCCCAGGTTCTTCTCGACGGCCAGGCGGCCGACGAACATCGCGTGCGGCGCTCGGGCCCAGCCAGGTCGGCGCTGCCAGGCACGGGCGGGGATCGGCACGCCGTTGGGGAGCGAGTGAATCCTGGACGGCTCGTAGCCGGCGGTCGTCAGCTCGTCGTGGACGGCCTTCGAGATCGCCACGAAGGCGTCGGCCTGGCGGCATCGCGCGGCGATCCGCCCGCCGAAGTTCCCCCGCCTCTGCCAGGCGACGTCGCCCGTCGCTCCGGCGCCCTCGGGCCGCAGGACGACCGGGAACCCACGGTCGCGGCCGGCTCCCACGGCGACGTAGGCGTCGTGCTTGAGCATCGACACATAAGCCAAATCGACGGGATGAGACGTCAGCCAGCGTTGGAGGTTCCGCATGTAGAGCCAGGTGCCCACGAACCGCAGCCCCGAGGTCGGCAGGCGGTGGACGACCAGCCGGCCCTGACCCCGGACGTTGGCGACGGCGACCTCCTCGCGTTCGGGTAGGGCCTCGGCTTCGCCAGTCCGCGAGGTCAGCACCGAGACGTCGGCCCCCGCGCGGGCGAGAGCCTCGGCGAGGTAGCCGAACACGCGCTCGGCGCCGCCGATCAGGGGCGGGTAGCGGCGGGAGGCCAGGGCCAACTTGAGGGGGGCGGTCACGGCCTACGGTCAGTCCTTGAGGATGCCGACGTACGGCAGGTGCCGGTAGTCGTCGTTGTAGTCGAGACCGTAGCCGACGACGAACGCGTCGGGGATCGTGAAGCCGCTGTAGTCGGGCTCAAGCGGGACGGTCTGGCGGCCGATCTTGCGGAGCAGGACGGCGGTCCGCACGCTCCGCGCCCCGCGGTCGGCGACGTGCCGGACCAGGGCCGAAAGGGTCTGGCCGGTGTCGAGGATGTCGTCGAGCAAGAGCACGTCGCGGTCGCTCACGTCGGGGGCGAAGCTCTCGTTGACCACCAGCGTCGTCGACGTCGTCGTCGCCCCCCGGTAGCTGCTCGCCTGGAGCAAGGCGATCCGATGCGGAATCCCGATCTGGCGGACGAGGTCGGCCAGGAGGATCAGGCTGCCGGTCAGGACCGCGACGATCGTCAACGGCTTGCCTGTGTAATCTCGCTCGATCGCCTGGCCGAGCGCGCAAACCCGCTCCTGAATCGCGGCTTCAGTGATCAAGGTCTCCACGGGCACGACGGTCCAAGCTCCCTGCGTTAGAATGCGTCTCGAAAGCCGACACGAACTGAGGGCAGTGTAACCGATCGCGAGGTCGCGGTCATGGCTTTCAGCCAAGAAAGGGTGTCGCCGCGATGAGTCGATTATCCATGAGGCTGGCGCTCGGCCTATTGCTCGTCGCCTTGATCGCCGCGGCATGGCGGCTCGATCGGTCGCGAAGGATTGATGGAGCCTTGCAAGTCGCTCGGGCCGAGATCGAACGCGGTCAGTTCGAGTCGGCCTTGCGGTCGCTCTCCCCCTGGCGGGATCGCGCGGACGGCCATCCTGAGATCGGCTATTGGGTTGGTGTTTGCGAGCAGGCGCTGAATCGCCCGGAGGCGGCGGCGGCGGCCTGGGAGCGCGTCGCGGCGGGGTCGCCGTGGCGCGGTCGCGCGATCCTCGGCCGAGCCCGAATCCTGGTCGAATCGATGGGCCGATACGCCCAGGCCGAAGCTCTGCTGACCGACGCGCTTCAAGGGCCCGCGGAACAGGCGTTGGAGGCGCGCGGCATGCTGGTCCCCCTGCTCCGCTGGCAGAACCGGAGCGGCGACGTCCGCCGGCTCGTCGAGAACGGGTGGGCGCGCGGGGCGGTCAAGCCCGACGACCTCCTCCTCCTCTGGCGGCTTGACGACGAGCCGATGCCCGTCGACCAGATCCGCGCGCGGCTCGACGAAGCCGCCCGCCTCGCGCCGGACGACGACCGCGTGATGCTCGGCCGCGCGCGATTCCTGCTGGCGACCGGTGAGGTCGCCGAGGCCGGCGCGTTGCTCGACCGCTGCCTGCAGCACCGTCCCGACGACCCGGCGGTCCAGGAAGCGCGGCTGGATTGGGCGATGGCCGCGAAACGTCCCGACGAGGCGGCGCGGGCGCTCCGGAAGTTGCCCGCCGACCGGCTTTCGATCGGCCTGATTTCGACGATCGACGCGTGGGCCGCCGCATTGGCGGGAGACGTCGACGCCGAGCGTCGGGCGCTGGAAGGCCGGTTGGAGGCCGATCCAGGCGACGCGATCGCCCTGGATCGACTGGCGAGCCTCGCCATGGGGGCGGGCCGCGACGCCTCGGCGGCGGAGTACCGGCGGCGCAAGGACGTGATCGACCAGGCGCGCCGGCGATACCTCGTCCTCTTGCAGTTTGAGCTTCGGAGCGCCGACCATGAGGAACTGGCTCGCTTGGCCGAGACGCTGGGGCGATGGCCCGAGGCGTGGGGGTGGTGGACCCTGGCCGCCCGAGAGCATCGGGGGGATTCCCGCCTGATCGAGGCCGTCGAGAAGGTTCGATCGCGGCCGAGCCCCCTACCCTCCTCGACCGCCTTGGCGGCGACGGCCGACCGGCTCGACCGGCTTGCGGCGGTTTCCGGTCGCGCCGCCGGGCCGGCCGTCGTCGGGGCCTTCGCCTTCTGCGACGCCGCCGAATCGAGCGGTCTCAAGTTCGTCTTCGCGAGCGGCCGTTCACCCCAGTTCCAGTTGCCCGAAACGATGGCCGGCGGCGCGGGGCTGATCGATTACGACGGCGACGGCTGGCTCGACGTCTACGCCGTCCAGGGCGGCCCGGTCCCTGCTCCGGCCGACGCCCGCAGCGGCGACCGCTTGTTTCGCAACCTGGGCGAAGGCCGGTTCGAGGATGTGACGCGTGCGACGGGCCTCATCGATATGGCCGGCGGTTACGGGCACGGCGTCGCGGTGGGCGACTTCGACGGCGACGGTCGTTCCGACCTGTTCATCACCCGCCTGGACGCCTACGCCCTCTATCGCAACAAGGCGGACGGAACCTTCGAGGACGTGACCGACCGGTTGGGCCTGGGCGGTCCCAAAGGCTGGCCCACGTCGGCGGCCTGGGCCGACCTCGACGGCGACGGCGACCTCGACCTCTACGTCTGCCACTACCTCGACTGGGACGCCCACAATCCGAAGCCCTGCTCCAACTACGCGACGTCGTCCCCCACGGGCTATTGCGATCCTCGACTCTTCCCCGGCCAGCAAGACCGCCTGTATCGCAACGACGGGTCGCGGTTCGTCGACGTGACCGCCGAAGCGGGGATCGTCGACGCGGACGGGCGCGGGCTCGGCGTCCTGGCCGCCGACCTGGACGAGGATGGACGGATCGACTTATTCGTGGCCAACGACACGACGGCCAACGATCTGTACCACAACCTCGGCGGGATGCGGTTCGAGGAGAACGGCCTGGTGTCGGGTGTCGCCTGCAACGCCAACGGTGGATTTCAGGCCGGCATGGGCGTTACGACGGGCGATCTCGACGGCGACGGTCGACTCGATCTGGCGGTCACGAACTTCTACAACGAGTCCACGACCTTCTTCCGCGCCCTGGGCCGAGGCCTGTTCGAAGATCAATCGAAGGCCGTCGGCCTGGCCGCCCCCACCCGCTACAGCCTCGGTTTCGGGATCGCCTTCGCCGACTTCGATTCCGACGGCCGACTCGATCTGGCGATCGCCAACGGCCACGTCAACGACTCGCGTCCCAAGGTCCCCTACGCCATGCCCGCCCAGTTGTTCGCCGGCGCGGAGGGGGGGCGTCTGGTCGAGGTCGGCCGCGACGCGGGCCCCCCCTGGCGGACTCCCCGCGTGGGCCGAGGGCTGTGCGTCGGCGACCTCGACAACGACGGCCGGCTCGACCTGATCGTCGTCTCCCTCGACGGCTCCCTGGCCTACTTTCACAACGAGAGCCCCCCGCGCCGATTCGTGACGTTGAAGCTCGAAGGCGCCCCGTCGAACCGCGACGCCGTCGGCGCGCGCGTGGCCGTGATCAACGCGGACGGCCGTCGACGCATCGCGCACCGCGTGGGAGGGGGGAGCTACCTCTCGGCCTCCGACTCTCGCCTCTACTTCGGACTCGGAGACGACGAACGTCCCGTCGACGTCGAAATCACCTGGCCGTCGGGACGGAAGTCCAACCTGAAACAGATCGAAATCGACCGGGGCTATCACGTCCGCGAGGGAGACGCGCCCCATGAGCTTCCCATGCTCGTTCGTCCGCGCCGAATATTGTGAGATTTTCAGATACCCATGGCCTCCGACTTAATTGTGTAGGTGTCGGTTTATCTTGGTGTGTCTATTTGACTTGCGTTGTGCCGAGCGAATTAGTGAATTAAAAATAATTAATGACAGTGACGTTGCAAGAGATTTGACAACGCCTCGCCGGCAGAGGATAAAGCCCTTGTGAATGCGAGCCCAAGGGGCGTTCTCGCGGAGTTGTGCGAGAACGAGTCGTTTTGACGGGGCCGAATTTCACGCTCCGCCCGGGTCGTGATCGTGCGCTTCGCAAAGTCGATTCGAGCGGTCGCCCATGTGAAGCGAGAGGCTGGTTCATCGACGACGGTGCGACCTGATCCAGGCGGGTCGGAGGGGTCGATTCCGGGCTTCATCTCGGATTGAAAACGACATAGGTTCAGTCGATGGAGAAATGCAACATGATGATGCGTGGAATGCGATTGTCGGCGGCGTCGACGGCGCTGTTGTTGATCCTCGGACTTGGGGCGGGGTGCTCGGATTCCGATGACGTGCCGGTCGCGACGAAAGGCCCAGCGGTGACGGCGGAACCGCCCAGTGGTCCGCCTCCCAAGTCATCGAACGCCAAGCAAGGCGACGCGCCTCCCAAGGGGGGCGGCAGCCCGCCGGGCAAGTCTCCGCAAGACTACTCGAAGTAAGGCTGTCCCAGATTCAGTGGATCGTGGACGAGGCGGGTCGGTCTCGGCCGGTTCATCTTTCGACGGTTTTTTCGGAGTGCCTCATCTTTCTTTCTTACGTACCCTCAGCCAGAGAGGTGCCTTACATGAGTTCCTCCTTTCGAGCTTCGCGAATGCGAGGCTTCACGCTCATCGAGCTGCTGGTCGTCATCGCGATCATCGCAGTCTTGATCGCGCTCTTGCTTCCGGCCGTGCAGTCGGCGCGTGAAGCGGCCCGGCGTTCTCAGTGCACGAACAACATGAAGCAGATCGGGTTGGGCCTGCACAACTATCAATCCACATTCAACTGCTTCCCGCCGGGAGGCATCGCGGCTCGCCAGATGAGCAATCCAGCGAACCTCATCGGCGGCGATACCGGGTCTCCATGGGGCTCTTGGAGCGTTCATGCGATGCTCCTGGGCTATATGGAACAGACCCCGATCTACAACACACTCAACTTCGCAGTCGCCACGCAGGGGAGCGATGATTTCGGTCCGGCCGCCCTGTCGACCGGGATCAGAGCGCGGATCAACACGTTCCTCTGTCCGTCGGGCCCCAGCGTGCCAGGCAATTGGACCTTCTACGGCAGTCCCGCGCCCGGCAACAGCTACTGGGCGAGCTTGGGCCCGAGCCTTAACTGGTCGGTCAGCCTTCAGAATCCGCCCAACGGCGTGTTCGCCTACGGCGGAACCCGTAGCATCGCCGACATCACCGACGGCACGAGCAACACCATCGCCTTCGGCGAATGGCGGATCGGCGACTATAACGCCAGCAAACTGTCGATTCAGGACGTGATCAACCTTCAGGGCACGTTCCCTCCGGGGTCCTCGTGGGACAGCCCCTTGAACATCATGCCCTTCGGCGGGGTTGCGTTCCAGCAGTGGCTCAACACGGTCGCCCAGGCGGCGCCGAAGACGCTGGGCTCGTGGGGCGACAACCGCAGTTGGATCGGCGAGCAGTGGTGCACCGGCATGGGCGGCCGTACGCTCGGCACGACGCTGCTTCCTCCCAACTCCCCCTACCCCAACGCCGACATCAACACCTGGGGACAGGGCGATTGGGACACGCCCGGCATGTGGAACTTCAGCAGCTACCACCCCGGCGGCGCCAATGCGATGATGGGCGACGGCTCGGTCCGGTTCATCAAGTCGAGCACCAGCATGATGACCATCTGGCAGCTTGGTAGTGCCTCCGGCGGCGAAGTCGTTTCGGCCGACTCGTACTGAGTCTCTCGACGACTCGTCAGCCCCCTTTCCGCACGAACGGGCGCCCGGTCGATCCTGCGACGGCCGGGCGTCCCCGCTAATTTATGTGGAAATGTAGATTGGCGAGAGCGGGGGCGCCGCCGCCATGGCTTGCGAGTCTTCCTCAACCGCTGCCTCGACGGACCGCCTTCCGGGGGGGCGTCATCGGTCGGAGGGGCGGCCTCGGCCGGGGAAGGCGAAGGCCGCGGGGCCTTCGATCGAGGCCAGGCTCGCGGCGGGGAATGCGGCGACGGGGGGACGTCGCCGCGCGTCGTCGCGGGCGTCTTGCGTTTGCTCCTTGAATGCGGCGAGTTCCTCCTGCGCGGCCTGGATCTGGGCTTTTAGATCCTCGATCGCGCGAGACGTCGCCTCGTGCCGCCGGGTCAACTCGGCGTTCTGTTCTCTCAGCCCGGTCGCTTCCTTCGTGCTTCGGTTCAGCAAGTTTTCGACCCTGTTGAGCCGCATCTTCATGAGGTCGACCTCGCGCCGCGACTCGTCGCTCTGGTCCTTGAGGACGCCGAGTTCCTTCGCGCTGGGCGACGGCTGGCCGCCGGTTCCAGCCGTCTGGACCTGGGCCTTCAAGCCGTCGATCGCGGCGGACAGATCGTCCTGCCGGCCGTGAAGCCGCTCAAGCAGGGCGGCGTCGTGACCGCCGTCCGCGGCCCGGCCTTGCGCCTCGTGCTGTTGCTTCAAGAAGTCGATCTCGCGTCTCAGGTCGTTGAGCCTCGGCGCCAGCTCGGCGACGCCTTCGCCGCTTGGTTCGGGGAGGGGCTTGGTTTCGATCTTCCGGACCTGGGCCTTCAAATCCTCGATCGCGGCCGTCAGGTCGTCGTGCCGCTGCGAGAGCGCGGCCACGTCGTGTTCGCGATGGGTTGCGGCTGCGACTTCGACGCTCCGCACCTGGGCTTGAAGCTGATCGATCGCGTGGGCCGCCTCGTCGTGGCGTTGCTTGAGTTCGGCGAGTTCGCGGTCGTGCCGCGCGGGGCGTGCGTCGGTCTCGATGCGCTGTTTGAGGTCGTCGATGGCGGCGGTCAGTCCGTCGTGGCGGTTGACGAGGAGGTCGTGGCGTTGCTGGGCGTCGGCGAGTTCGCGGTCGCGCTGCGCGGGCTGGGCGTCGGCGTGGGCCGTGAGGAGGTCGATCGCGCGCTTCAATTCGTCGTGCCGCAGCCTCAGCTCGGCGACGTCCTGATCGCGCCGGGTCGTTCGGTCGTCGTCCGCGATCGTCCGGACCCGGTTGTTCAGGAGGTCGATCGCGGCCGTCAGGTCGTCGTGCCGGCCGAGAAGGCTCTCGTGCCGCTGCTTGAGTTCCACGAGTTCGCGGTCGTGCAGCACGGGGCGTGCATCGGTTTCGATCCCCTGAATCCGTGCCTGAAGCTGATCGATCACGTGGGACAGCTCGTCGTGACGGCTCTTGAGTCCGACGAGGTCCTGCTCGGTGTTCGGAGTTCGAGCGTCGGTTTCGATCGTCCCGACTTGAGCCTTGAGGTCGTCGATGGCGGCGGACAGTTCGTCGTGGCGGGCCTTGAGTGCGTCGCGATGCTCGGCGTCGGCGGTCCGGGCGGCGTCTTCGACGCTCCGAAGCTGGGCTTGAAGCTGATCGATCACGCGGAGCGTCTCGTCGTGGCGTTGCTTGAGTTCGGCGAGTTCGCGGTCGTGCGGCGTGGGCTGGACGTCGGCTTCGAGCCGTTGCTTGAGGAGGTCGAGGTCGGTCCTCAATTCGTCGTGCAGCCGCTTGAGCTCGCCGAGGTGGTGCTCGCCGTTCGCGTCCCGGTCCTGGCTTTGGGCCGCGATCCGCTTGAACTCGGAGTGAAGTTGCAGGAACGCGTGACGCAGCTCGTGCTGCCGCTCGCGGAGTCGCTTGTTCCTGGCCGCGAGGGCGGTGGTGGCCTCGATCAAGCGGGCGAGGTCGGCGGCCGGGGGATCGTGCGGGGCCATCGACGCGCCGTCGCGCGGACCCGGCGCGTGGCCCCCGACCTGGAATTTGTGCCCGCACTTGCCGCAGCGGATGTGCCGCCCCGCGTACTTGGCGCGCACGCTCAGCGTCGTCGCGCAGCTCGGGCAGGCGATGGTCAGCCGCGATCCGTTCTCGAGCGGAGGGGCCGGATGCGTCTCGGTCACCGCCGAATCCGCTGGCGCGGTCGAGTCGGTAGACATCGCCTGGAACTTCTTGTCACAGTGCTGGCATCGGACCCACTGGCCGCTGTACTTATTGTTGACTTTCAATCCAACCAGGCAACCAGGACAGACTGCGGTGAAATGCGAACAGGTGTCGTTCATGGCCTGACTCATATCTCACTCAGATGTGGTCGTTGAGAGCAGTCATGCAAGTCGTTCGGCCGGGAGTCATCTCATGCGTCCTGCGATTATGCTTGGTTTTCTTTCAATAGGCTACAACTTTTTTCAAATCACAGCGAACCATGAAGCCATCTCCGAAGAAATGCGATGAGTTTTCGGCGTTGCGCCTGGAAAGGCCAAGGAATTGCGGCTAAATAAACACGCGAGGGGGCCGGTGGGTTCGCGTTCGCGTGTGTTTGCGACGAGGAGGGCGCGGCCTGAAGCGCCGGGGGCCGGACCGGGTCAGCGGCCGGAGGCGGCCGAGCGTTCCTGGACGAAGGGGACGGTGGCGCGGCGGACGTCGTGGACTTCGTCGTCGAGGGGGGCGAGGCCCACGGGACCGAGTCGGCGGGCGTTGCGGTCGACGCGGTCGGTCAGCTCGGCGATCTGGCTCTGCGCGGCCTTGCGGTCGGCTTCGAGCCGCTGGACCTGGGCCCGCAGGTTCTCGACTTCGCGTTTTAATTCGTCGTGTCGACCGAGGAGCAGGTCGTTCCATTCGCGGAGCGTGGCGACCTCCTGGTTCAGGCGGGCGAGTTCGCTCCGGGTGACGTCGGGATCGGGGGTCGGCCCGTCGTGGTCGACCGGGTCCGAGTCGGCGATGGGGGGGGCGGTCGGGGTCGCGGGGGCCGACGAGTCGGCGACGACCCGGAACTTGTGTCGGCAGGCACCGCAGCGAACGTGACGGCCCTCGTACCGGGCGCGCACGCTCAGGGTCGTTGCGCAGCTCGGGCACGAGACGATCAGCTCGGATTCGTCGTCGGCCGGGGCGACCGGCCCCACGGCGTATTCCGCCGACCCCGAGACCGTGCCGAAGTCGGGAGAGAACGGACGGAACGCCTCGTCGCAGTGCCGGCAGCGGACCATCCGCCCGCTGTATTCATAATTGACCTTCAGTCCGATCAAGCAGCTCGGACAGACGGCGATGAAGTGCGCGGGCGTGTCGTTCATGGCTTGTCTCAAATGGGTGGATTCTCTGAGAGCGGTCATGCAAGCCAGGAGGATGTGCGCCATCCCTTGTGTCTTGTGATTATGCTTGATTCTTTTCCGGCAAGCCACAGATTTTCGCGAAGGTTCCCTGGAAATCAGCAAGCCCACGGCGGAAAAGCAACGTTTTCGCGGCGAAGATCGGGAACGTCGGGGATTCGCGAGGAAAGAAACGGGGCCGCCGCGGTCCGGGAGGGAACCGCGGCGCGTGGCGGATGTCAGGCGATTCGGGCGGCGTCGAGCCGAGCGCGTTGCACGCCGCGGGCGCGGAGGGCGATGGCGGCGGCCACGGCCGACCAGAGGACGAAGGCGACCGGTTCGGGCACGTTCTCGGTCGGAGGGTTGGTCGTGCCGCCGGAACCGTCGGTCGGCGGCGCGACGGGGTCGGCGGTGATCGTGACGCCCGGGGTCGACGAGACGAGCGTCGGGGGGGTGGCGGCGAGCGCCTTGTCGATGCTCAGGCTGAAATGGAGGACGCCGCTGGCGTCGAGGCCCTTGCCGAAGAAGACCAGGCCGAGGAGTTGCTCCGGCTGGCCCGCGGAGCTGGTGGCGTCCTTGAGGGCGACGACCAGTTGGCTGGCGTCGAAGCCCGACGAGTCGCTCAGGACGGTCAGGGGGCTCCCCTGGGTGCCGTCGGCGTTGGTCGGGGGGACCACGCCGCCGGCTGGAGCGACCATCGCCACGACCTGCGGGCCGTCGATGTTGGCGTCCGGGACCGGGAGCCCGCCGCTCACGGTGAGGCGGTAATTGGCGACGGCCGTCGAGGCGTTCGGATTGATCGTGCTGGCCTGTACGCGTTCCGTCCGCCCGGCGATTGCCAGGATGAACGTGGCCGCCAGTACTGCCGTGGGGGCAAAACAACGACGCATCACGGCGAGTATCCTCCTTGATAGCTGCATGAATTCGGCGTTTACCGAGGGCTCGATCGATCCCCTTCCTGCCCGCGTCCGTCGTCGAAAATCCGGGTCGAGCGTCCGTCCCGTTCCCAGGCCGGTTCGATGCGATTCCGAGGTTTTCGTGCAAGTTTCGCGGGTCGGGATCCGATCTTCCTCCTGAAGAGCATGAGTCTCGCGGCCTTGGCCCGGCCATTCTCCCAGTCGAGAACGCGGCCCGAGAGCCGACTTCGCGTCCGAGAAGCGAACCGTTCCGGGGCGTTCCGCACCGCTCCCCCGCCGCGACCGTCCGCAAGACCGCTCGGTCTTCACGATCGCCCGCCGCAAGGGCTCAGTCCGTCCCCCGTCTCGTCAGTCGACAAGCCGGGCTCAAGCCGCAAGGGGCCGGGCGCAAAGAAGTGAAAGCCAATGGTGTGTAACCTCCTGTTACTTGAGGGCCGCATTTTGCAAGGATCGACTCAAGTGGTCAACCCCGAAACGACGAGGGGTCGAGGGCCGACCGCCCTTTGAGATAACACCCCTATAAGATGAGGCGTGACCGCGGATCGGCCCCGGGCGATAATCAATCGGGGAAACCGGCGGCGGTGGGGCGAATAAGGGCCGGCGGTTCGGCGTCTGGAATGGGTAGGAGATCGTATGCTCGAGGCCCCGACGATCGCGCCGATTACCGATGAAGTCCTGGTTCAGCGCGCCCGACAGCGAGATTCGGCGGCGCGCGAGGAGCTGTTTCAGCGGCATCGGGGCGACGCGTACCGGGTGGCCTACCGACTCCTGGGCGACGAGCAAGACGCCCTCGACGTGGTTCAGGATTCGTTGTTGAAAGCGTTCTCGCGGCTGGCCGATTTCGACGGCCGGGGCGGGTTCCGGTTCTGGCTCTTGCGGATCGTCTCCAACACGGCCCTCGACTGGGGCCGAAGACGGAAACGCAAGCACACCGTCCCCCTGGACGAGCGAGCCTCGGGGCCGGTGATCGACGACGACCCGGGACGGCGGCTGCAACAGCAAGACCTGCGACGGGCGCTCGACGAGGCGCTCGGGCGGCTCTCCCCCAAGATTCGTACGACCTTCGTCCTGTTCGCCGAGCTAGGGATGAGTTACAAGGAGATCGCCGAGACCCAGGAAGTCCCCATCGGGACGGTCATGAGCCGGATCAACGCGGCCCGCGAGAAGTTGCAAGCGGCGCTCGACTGGAACCGGCTCAAGGGGCTCGACTGAGGCGTTTGGAGAGGATGGGAACGATGCGTGGCGATGTTGAAATCCGCGACCCTGCCGACCGGCTCGACGCCCTGTGGGAAGCGACCCGTCCGGTCGAACCCTCGGCTCAGGCGTGGGATCGGGTCTGGGCGTCGGTCGCCGACGACCTCGATCGGCTCCCGGCGTCGACGGCCCAGGTCGTGGCCGCGACCGGGCGTGAGGGCCTGTTCGTCCATCCGCCGTCGCCCATCCTCGCGCGACGCCCGCTCGCCGTGGGCGCCGCCGCCGCGGCGGTCGTGCTCGCCCAGGCCGCCGCGATTCTGCTGGCGGTCGGCCTGTCGTGGTACGGGGCCGATCGCGAGCCGGCCGCGCCCAGCCAGCCACAGGTTGCGACTGGAGAGGTGCGGATCGAAGAGGGTCAGTTTGTGCTGATCCGGTCGAACGCCGACACGGTTCAGGCGATCGACCTTTCGGCCCAGCTCGGCACCGGCGGCGTGGACGCCTGGTACCTGGTTTACAACCTCCTGGAATCGATGACCAACCCGCTCGCGATGTCGGAGTAAGCCCCTCGTGCCCACGCCCTCGCGGCGAGACTACACGCTCTGGGTCCAGATCGCCCTGGTCGTCCTCGGAGTCTCGGTCTCGGGTCTGATCGTGGCGCAACGGCTGCGGGCCCAGAGAGCGTCCTCGGCCCCCGTTTCCGCCCCGGTCGAGCCCCCCTCCCCCGCGCCCCCCCTCGGTGCGGCGCGGCAGGTGACGGTTTTCGCGATCCGGGCGGTGCCGGGCGAGTCGGCGATCGACCCCCGGCTGTCGAGCGTCAAGGCGCAGCTTCGCAAGGTGCTGCCCGATCATGGTTTCGAGCTGCTCGAAGTGCAGACCGGCCGGCTCGACCCGGGCGAGTTCCTGAAGTGCGACCTGGGTCGCGGCTGGCTCGCCAAGACCACGCTGGAGCCCCCCTCGGCCGACGATTTCGGCCGCGTCCGGCTCCGCTGCGAGCTGATCGACGGCGATAAGCCGCGATTCTCAACCCTGGTCGACGCCCCCGAGAACCAGCTCTTCTTCTACGAGCGGGCTTTGCGCGACGGCATGCACGTGCTGATCGGCGTGGGGGCTCGCTGAGGTTGCGAGCTGATCCGGCGCAACGCAAAACACCCTGCCGGGTCGTGAAACCGGCAGGGTGCTTGCGATACCGCGAAGTATCTATATCTGAAGCAGGGGCCTTCCCTGGCCCTTGGCCCAAAGGTCGCGTGTCCGTCCCTGGACGCGACCGAGGATTTCGGGGCCTGGTGCTCGGTCTTCCCTGACCGCATCGGTCTTCCAACCGACATACCTGATATCGACGTTCGCGGGCGGGGCCTGGAGTTTTTCCGGGAATCGATCGCCGGGCGGGCGTCAGGCGATGGTGATCGACTTGTCGAGGTAGACGTCTTGGATGGCGTGGAGCAGCTTGGCGCCTTCGGCCATGGGGCGCTGGAAGGCCTTGCGACCGGAGATCAGGCCCATGCCGCCGGCCCGCTTGTTGACGACGGCCGTTTTGACGGCGTCGGCGAAGTCGTTCTTGCCGCTGGCGCCGCCCGAGTTGATGAGCCCCGCGCGGCCCATGTAGCAGTTGGCGATCTGGTAGCGGCAGAGGTCGATCGGGTGGTCGGTGCACAGCTCGGTGTACATCCGCTCGTCGAGCTTGCCGTAGCTGGAGCCGCCCATGTTCAGGGCTTTGAAGCCGCCGTTGTTCTCGGGGAGCTTCTGCTTGATGATGTCGGCCTCGATGGTCACGCCGAGGTGGTTGGCCTGGCCGGTGAGGTCGGCGGCGACGTGGTAGTCCTTGTCGGACTTGAAGGCGTTGTTCCGCAGGTAGCACCACAGCACGGTGGCCATGCCGAGTTCGTGGGCGTGGTAGAACGTCTCGGCGACCTCGACGATCTGCCGGCCGCTGTTCTCGGAGCCGAAGTAGATGGTCGCGCCGATGGCGGCGGCGCCCATGTCATAGGCTTCCTTCACCTTGCCGAACAAGATCTGGTTGGCCTGGTTCGGGTAGGTCAACAGCTCGTTGTGGTTGACCTTGACCATGAACGGGATCTTGTGGGCGTACTTGCGGGCGACCATGCCGAGCACGCCGAAGGTGCTGGCGACGGCGTTGCAGCCCCCGTCGATCGCGAGCTTGACGATGTTCTCGGGATCGAAATAGGCGGGGTTCTTGGCGAAGCTGGCGCCGGCGGAGTGTTCGATGCCCTGGTCGACCGGGAGGATCGACAGGTAGCCGGAGCCGGCGAGCCGACCCGACTGGAACAGCCATTGGAGGTTGTTGAGCACCCGGATGTTGCGATCGCTGGGGATGAAGATGCGATCAACGAAGTCGGGGCCGGGGAGGTGCAGGGTTTCCTTGGGGATCGCCTTGCAGACGTGATTCAGGAGACTGTCGGCATCGGATCCAAGCAGATCGCCAATAGCGGACGCCATGTCAGGAGACTCTCCGATCCGCGGCGGCCTGTGGCGGTCCCTCTCTGGGGGCGGACGCCGACGGCCGGTCCGCGTACGATGGAAATGAGATGCGAATGCGACGGGCGGAAGCCGTCGCGCCCCGGACTCCGGCCCCAGTCGAGCGGGCCCGGGTGCGAAAGTAAGGGTGTGCTCGCAATCCCTCGTGTTTCGAGCACGCTGGCCGGAATCCGGCCGTCCCGAATCGGGATCACCGGAAACATTCGGGCCAGGCCACCCATCATAGAGTCGGACGCCCCCCGACGCAATGAGCGGTTTGGTTTATCGATCCGGCCGATCCGGCCTGTGCGTCCCGGTGGGCTGGTGCCAGGCTGGCGCAACGGTCTAGAATACGCTCGCGGCGTTGTGCAGTGGGAATGAGAACGCGTCCAGACAGAGAAGAAGGTCGGCCATGTCGTTCGGGGATCAATCGCGGAAGCTGAGCGCCACGACGTTGTTGAGCAAGGGGCTGACGCCGGGCAAGCTGCGGGGCTTGCAGCGGATCAGCAACCCCGACGGCACGCTCACGATCCTGGCCCTCGACCAGAACAACTCGGTGGTCGACATGGCGGCCAAGGCCCTCAAGACGGCCGGCGAAGATCGGCAGCCGACCTACGAGGAAGTCGTCGAGATCAAGCTCGACCTGATGCGGTCGCTCGCCCCGGTCGTCTCGGGCGTCCTGATCGACCCGTACTACGGCGCGTGGTCGGCGGTGGCCTCGGAGGCGATCCCGCCGCACAAGGGGCTGCTCGTCCGGCTCGAAAAGTCAGCCTACAACAAGAGCAAGCTGGGCGCTCCATTGGCGGCGGTCGAGCCCGGCTGGGGCGTCGAGAAGATCAAGCTGATGGGGGCCGACGCCGTCAAGCTGCTCGCCCAGTTCGAACCGACCGAGCCGCACTCGGCCGAGGCGAATCTCGCGCTGGTCGAGCAGGTGTACGAGGAGTGCAAGCGGCACGACGTGCTCTTGCTGCTGGAAGCCGTGGCGTTCCCGTTCGGCGGCGAGGCCAAGACCGACGCCTCGTTCCTCGAGCGCAAGGCCGAGACCGTGATCGAGACGGCCCGCCAGCTCAGCCGGTTCTGCGACGTCTACAAGGCCGAGTTCCCCGGCACGCTCGACCGTGAGAGCGACGACCAGCTTGAAAACAACCTCCAGGCCCTCGACGCCGTCAGCGAGCGGCCCTGGGTGCTGCTGTCGGCGGGCGTCGACTACGCGGCCTATCTCGTGCAGGTCGAGATGGCCCTGCGCGCCGGCGCCGCGGGGATTCTCGGCGGCCGGGCGTTCTGGAAGGAGTACTTCCTTCAGCCCGACGGCCCGTCGCGGACCGAGTTCGCCGTCACGACCGGCCGCCAGCGGATCGCCGAGGTCGACGCCCTGGTGCGGTCGCTCGGCACCCCCTGGTTCGGCCGCTACGGCCTGACCCGCGACGACCTGAACACCGTCCGCGCTGTCGAAGGCTGGCACTACCGCTACCCCCGACTCGCCGGCGGCTCCCCCGCCCTCCCCTCGTCCCACGGCCCCGCCGCGCCGGGCGAGGTGTACTGATCGGGGTCGACTGAGCGAGGCGGCCATCGAGGCCGCCTCGGCTCGTGGGTCAGCGTCCGGTGAAGCCCTTTTTCTCGATCTGGTTAACGGTGGGACGCTTGGGTGGCTTGCGGGGTTCCTTGGGTTTGGCGAGCTTGCCGGCTTTGGTGCCGGGTTCGGGATCGGACATGTTGACCGTCTTGGGACGTTCGCCGGTGTGGTGGTCGATCAACTGGATGTTCGCGGGGTCGGCCACGTCGACCGCGCCGGTCTTGGGGTTCATCCTCACGGCCTTGGCGGTGAGCGGCGAGCCCGGCTGGCCGAGTCCGGTTTGCTGGACGGCCTGGACGGTGCGGCCCTCCAGGGCGTTGGCGTAGATCAGATCGTTGAGCGAGTCGTAGGTGATGACGTCGGCCTGGAGCGTGGTGTCCTTGGCGACGACGGTGGCGTTGTCCCACGCCTTCAGGAAGTTGCGGCTCGGGGCGTTCCGCTCGGACCCGGCCGGCGGCGGCTCGGTGATGACGCGGAGGGTCTCCGACGTCAAGAAATAGGCGTTCGCCGGCAGGTGGTCGTAGTTGAGGCCGTCTTTCAGCACGCTCGGGACTTCGCAACGGGCCGTCTCGACGCCGCCGAAGAACTCGGCCCACCGCTGCTCGGTCACGTCGTCCTGCTTGCCGGTCCCGAACCGTCCGCGCATCTCCTTGTTGAACTTGATCTGCGTCAGGACCAGCGGCGGCAGCAGCGACTTCGGATCGGCGGCGCGCCCAGCCGCGGCGGCCGCGGGGCCGCCGTTGCGGACGGCGATCTTGTCGTCGCCGTCCGACTGGAAGGATGTCTGCTGAATGGTCCGGCGCGAGGTCGCGGTTTCGTTGACGGCCGCCGAGGGCTTGGACGACTTGGTCGGGTCGTTGTTGTTGCGGTCGTAGAGGTAGACCATGCCCGGCCCCGGCGCGACGAAGCCGCCGCTGCGACGGTCGTAAGTCAGCGAGTTGGCGGCGAGCTTCTGGAGGCTGAGGAGCACCGGCCGGTCGGGATCGACCTTGCGGGTGATCGCCACGGCGTTGCCCTTGCATTCGAGGAGCGCGAGGTCGGGCTTGGGCTTCTCGTCCTCGACGGCCGGCAGATCCTCGTCGTTCGCGGCGGTCGGCGCGGGCTTCGGCTTCTGGGTCAGCTTGCCGAACTCCGCCAGCGGGATCGGCTGGTCAGTGTAGGTGGTGATCGATTCGCCGCCGTAGAGCACCGAATCTTCCATCTCGGCCCGGGCGTTCTTGTAGAAGACGGCCTTGGCGGCGGGCCGGTTCAAGGGATCGACCGCGACCCCCTCGAAGGTCATCTTGTCGGCCCAGGTGATGGTGATCTTCGTCTTCTCGGCCTTCACCTTGCCGGCCCGCTTCTTCGTCTTCTCGACGACGAGCGTCTTGGAGTCGCCGGCTTGGGCGTCGGCCTGATTCGGGGCGTCGGGCGATCGGTCGGTCATGAGGCCGCGGTCGGTAAGCTGGGTGAGCTTGCCGGCCCCGTAGGCCCAGGCCTTGTTGGTCGACTGGTTGACGCCGATCAGGTTGGCTTCGATGGTCATCTCTTCAGTGATCACGCGGGCTGGGGGCATGGTCTCGGGTTTGACGTTCTGGGTCTTGGGCGAATACGGGTCGTGATGATACAGGTCGAAGACCGCCTTGCCCGAGGCTTCGTTGCGGAGGACCAGCACCTCGCCGGAGGCGTCGGTCCCCTTCTTCTTGTCCGGCGCGGGGTCTTGATGGAGCACGACCCCGCCGCGCATCTCGACGTCGCGGATCTCGTAGCTCGAGTTCGATCCGCCGGGGATCGGCGACGCGGACGCGGCCTTGCCCGACGTCGCGGGGGGCTTGGCGCCGACGATCACCTTGGCCTGCACGCGGTCGGCCAGGGCGGTCATCAGCGGCTCCAGCGGCTTCGGCGCGGGGGCCGCCGACTGAGCCGGCGCTGGGGCCGGGACTTCGGAGCCCGGCGCGGCGGCCGGAGCGGGCGCTGGATTCGAGGCCGGGGCCGGGGTCGGGGGCGTGGCCGTGATCTTGGCCTGTTCGAAGTCGACGTCGAGCCGATCGCGGGCGCGGAGGTCTTGCGACGGGGCGACCATGTGGACGTCCTTGACGGCCAGCAGCCGGCGGATGTTCATGCCCCCGCCGGGCGCGGGCGACTTCGATGCGGCGTCAGCGACCGTGTAGGCGGCGGGGACGACCTCGCGCGAGTCGAGGGTCGTGGCGGTCTTGGGGGCCGTCGAGGGCTTGGAGTCGAGCCAGACGACGATGCTCTGGGCCGCGTCGAGCGAGGCTCCCTGGAGCCGGTCCTGGACGCGCGGCATGCCCTTGAGGACGACGATCTTGCCGACGACCGTGCCGTCGGGGCCGACCTCGTTCTGGAGCCAGAGCTGATCCTGCCAGACGGCCGTCTGGGCGGGGGGAGTCTCGCGCGGCGGACCGTCACCCGGCTTGGGGGTGGGGCGGATTTCCACCCGGCCGGGGCCGTTGGCCACCAGGGTGCCCCGGTCCATGTCGCCGTCGTCCATCAGGGTCGCGTCGGCGCACCAGGCGTGGGTGACCGACTGAACCTTGCCCTTGTCGGGGCCGTCCAGGGCGACGTCCTCCTTGACGAACATGAGCTGCCGGCTGCCGCCGAGCAAGTGGGTCGTGTTCTTGCCGGTGAGCGGGTCTTTGCTGTGGATCAGCTCGATGCAGAGGATCTTGTTGTTCTGCGACGGCATCTGGAGCCAGACCGCGTGGCCGCTGGCCTTGGCTCGCCGGAGCGCCAGGCCGCCGAAGAGGCTTTTCTCCTCGGCGTCGCCGTTCGCTCCGGCTCCGGCGACGGCGGCACCCTGCGGCGCGGCCGGCTTCTCGGGCTTCGGGGCCTTGGCGAGCTGGGCGTCCTCGGGCTTCGCGGCGGGCTTCTCGCCCGGCAGCAGCGTGAGGTCGAGGGTGTCGCAGTTGAGCTGGTCGGGCAGCTCGGTGAGCTTGCCGCGCTTGACGACGACGTTGCGGTTGAACCGGACGAGCGTCGGCGCGGGGGGCGGCGGCGGCCCGACCTTCTCCGGCAACGGCGGGTTGGGCAGGTCGATCTGCATCGGCCCGTCGCACTGGATGTTGAGCGGCACGGCCTCGTCGGCGGCCGGCTTCTTGTTCTGAGCAAGCCGAGCGTCGACGTTCACCTCGGCGGCGACCTTGCCGTCGGCCGACTTCTTGGTCTTCGCCGCGCCCGGCAGCACGCCCGTGCTGCCGACGTCGCCAAAGACGATGTTGACGTTCTTGCGCAAGACGGCGCTCTTGGCGCCCTCGAAACCGGTGGCCGCTCGGCCGCTCGGCCGGGTGGGGTCGCTCTTGGGCCGGAGCAAGATGTCGAGGCCGACGGCGGTCACTCTCATGTCGCGGTCGACGAGCAGGATGCCGGAATCGGTCTGGACCTGAAGCTTGTCGGCGTCGTACTCGATCCACGGCATCGAGACGACCATGTCGTCCGCGGAGTCGTTGGGCGTGCCGCGGTCGTCGCGGATGACCACGTTGCCCTCGAGCCGGGCGTGCTTGATGATCAGGGGTTCGGCGCCGGGCTTGGCGTCGAAGCCGAGCCGCTTGTTGAAGTCGAGCCGGGCCTCGTCGCTGGTGATGACCTTGGTGCTGCTGCCGCCTTGCGTCTTGAGGATGATGGCGACCGGCTTGAGGACCAACTGTTTGCCGTCGGTCCGGGCGCCTTCCTCCCCCTCGGGCGGGGCGATGCTGCCGGCGAACAGGTAGATCCCGCGCCCGGCGTTGAAGTGGGTGGGGACGTCGCGCTTGGTCGCCCAGTGGTCCTTGCCGAGGTTGAGGCGGGCGAGTTCGTACGACTGGAGCTTGGAGAGTGGCTCGTGGTATTCGAAGGGGGTCTGTTCGACGTGCCGGTCCGCGGTGAGGCGGTTGATCACGAACGCGAACGCGCGGACGTAGCCCTGGTAGAACCCCACCAAGAGGCCGAACACGGTCACGAGCTTGAAGAGTGTCTTGAACACGAAATAACCATTCCGTAACGTCGGCGAGTTCCTGTTCCGGCGATCGAGCGACGACCTCGATCGCGCACGGATGAACTTCCGCATTGGGACGGCGGCTCAGCCCGAGCCCGCTTACACCGCTGGGACGCGATACCCCTCGCAAGCGGCGTGCCAGAGCCCTTGCGCCTTCATGACCACCTCGACGACCTCGCGGACGACGCCTCTTCCTCCGATTGAGCGGGTTGTGAGGTGCGACGCGCGGCGGACCTCGGCGACGGCGTCGGCCGGGCACGCGGCCAGACCGACGACCCCCAGCGCCGGCAGATCGATCAGGTCGTCTCCGACGTAGCAGACCTGCGAGGCGTTGAGCCCGAATTCCACCAGCAGCGCGCGCAAGGCCGACGCCTTGTCGTTGATTCCCTGGGCGACGTGATCGATCTTCAGCTCGGCGGCCCGGCGGTTCACGACCTCGGCCGATCGTCCCGAGACGATCGCCGACCGCTTGCCGGCGCGGCGCCAGAGCGCGAACCCGAGCCCGTCGCGGACGTAAAAATGTTTCGATTCGACGCCGTGATCGTCGACGACGATGCAGCCGTCGGTGAGAACGCCGTCGACGTCGACCGCCAGCAGCTCGATCGTCGCGCATCGCGCGGCGAGTTCCGCTGAGATCGGGGCCGGTTCCTGGTCCGGGATCGACATTCGGCTCATTCCTCGAAGTCCGCGGCGGTGAAGCCGATCAGGTCGGTGACGTCGATCAGGCCCGCCAGCCGGTCGGAATAGTCGACCACCGGCAGCTCGCTGATCTTATGGGCCTTCATCAGCTCGACTGCGTCGCCGAGCAGCGAGCCCACCGCCACGCGATACGGGCCGGCCGTCATCACCGCGCCGATCGGCCGGTCGAGATCCCCTTCGCGACGCTTCTCGAACAGGCGGACGAGATCGCTGTCGGTGAAGATCCCCAGGAGCCGGCTTTCGGCGTCTTCGACGAGCACCGCCCCCGACCGCCGTCGCGGACCGGCGAGGCGGACGAAGACCTCGCGGACGGTCTCATCGACCCGCGCCCGGCGGATGTGCCGGCCGGTCCGCATCACGTCTTCGACCCGCATCAGCTTGCGTCCGAGGTTGCCCGCAGGGTGATAGAGCGCGAAATCCTCGGGCGAGAACGCCCGCATCCGTGAAACCAACAGGGCCAGGGCGTCGCCCACCGCCATCATCACCGTCGTGCTGGCCGAGGGCGCCAGGCCGAGCGGGCAAGCTTCCTCGATCGGCCCCAGCTCGATGCACAGATCGGCGGCCCTTCCCAGCGAGCTGACTCCCCGCTCGGTCACGGCCACCAGGTTGACGCCGATCCGTCGCAGGGTCGGCAACAGCCGCAAGACCTCCTCGGTCTCGCCGCTCTGCGAGAGGGCGACTACCACGTCGTCGGCCCTGATCCGGCCCAGGTCGCCGTGGACGGCCTCGGCCGGGTGCAGCGGGAACGCGCGGGTGCCCGTGGAGGCGAGCGTCGCGGCCATCTTCTGGCCCACCAGCCCCGCCTTGCCCATGCCGGTGACGATCACGCTTCCCTCGCAGCCGTGAATCAACTCGGCCGCCCGCGCCACCGTCCCGTTCAGCCGCTCCCGAACCCGCGTCAGCGCTTCGGCTTCGATCCGCAGCACCTCGCGGGCGAAGGCCAGTCCCTCGGCTTCGGTCTCCGAGGCCGGAGACGCATCCGTGATCATCGCCATCGTGGGCCTCCCTGCCCTGACTGCGGACCAACCCCGGTCGTCGACTCGAGCTGGATCAACGAGCGCCGGAACCATAGCTCATCCCCGCGAGAACGTCAACGTAGAGTGAGACCGCCCCTCGCGCCGCCCTACTCTCCCCCTCACCTTTATCGGCCGTTCGTGCGGAGGAACTGGAAAGACTGTGGGATTTGAGCCGGGGGAGAAGCTTTGCGAGAATGGTGAATATGAGTGGATTGCGTTGTGATTCTCGAATGCGAGGTTCGTGAGAGCTTGGGTGTTTTCCAGAATTTACAAGCGGCCGCGGAGCTTTTTACTCAAGATCGCCGTCTCAATTGCCGACGACCGATTGGGTCCAGGGGTGCAAGGGGGTGGAAAACCGCCGGCGCTTGGCGACAATGGAGGAAGGAAGGTTGGTCGCAGGTCCGTGGCAACGCCAGCCGAACTTCTAAGGAGCTTTCGCGATGAGCACACTGCGTCGGGCGTTCCACTTCCACGTTCTGCTCGTCGTGCTGGGCTCGACCTTGGCCTTTGCCCAAGACGCGAAGCCGTCCGACGAGGCCCCGGCTCCGAAAGCCGACACCAAGGCGAAGAGCGAGGCCAAGGCGAAGGACACGGACAAAGACAAGACCGACGAGCAGGACAAGGCCAAGCCGGCCAAGCCGAAGATCGAGACGGCGACGTTCGGGGGCGGCTGCTTCTGGTGCACCGAGGCGGTGTTCGAGCGGTTGCCGGGGGTCAAGTCGGTCGTCTCAGGGTACTCGGGGGGAAACGTCGCCAACCCGACGTATGAGATGGTCAGCACCGGCCTGACCGGTCACGCCGAGGTGATCCAGATCGAGTACGACGCCAACGTCGTCTCGTTCGACAAGCTGCTGGAGCTGTTCTGGCACGCCCACGACCCGACCACCGTCGACTCCCAGGGGCCTGACTTCGGCCCGCAGTACCGATCGATCATCCTCTATCACAGCGAAGCCCAGAAAGACGCCGCCAAGAAGGCGATCCACGACTTGAACGCCAAGCGAAAGAATCGCTCGTCGATCGCGACCCAGGTCGTCCCGTTCGAGGCCTTCTACCCCGCCGAGGAATATCACCAGGACTACGCCCGCAATCATCGCGGCTACGACTACGTCGAAACCTACATCACGCCCAAGCTCCGCAAGCTCAAGTCGATGCTGAAGTGACGCCCCGCTCTGCCGCGCTCTCTTGGATCGCGCCCGCGGCGGTGGTATCGTAGTGGCGGAGACGGCGCGAGAGGCGCGGCGAGGGACCTCGGGGACGACTCGGGGGTCTTGCCGCTCGTTGAAGAAGAGAGGGCGTCCTCATGGTTCGGGTTGGGATCGTCGGTCTGGGGTTCATGGGTCGGATGCATTATCGCTGCTGGAAGGCGTCTCCGGACGCGACCATCACGGCGATTTGCGAGGCGAACCACAAGGCGCTCGAAGCGGCCACGCAGGCGCCCAAGGGGAACGTCGGGGGCGCGGCGGACCACATCGACCTGACCGGCATCGCGGTGTACAGCGACCTGAACGAGCTGCTGGCGTCGGGAACGGTCGACGCCCTCTCGATCACCCTGCCGACGTTCTTGCACCCGGACACCACCGTCCATGCGCTCAAGGCGGGCGTGCACGTCCTCTGCGAGAAGCCGATGGCCCTGAACACGGCCGAGTGCGACCGGATGGTCGCCGCGGCCGACGAGTCGGGCAAGATCCTTCAGATCGGCCACTGCATCCGGTTCTGGCCCGAGTACGTCGTCGCGCGCGACCTGATCCAGTCGGGCGCGTACGGCAAGCCGATCGCGGCGACGTTCCGACGGTTTTCGAGCCAGCCCAACTGGAGCCCCGACAACTGGTTCGCCGACGAGGACCGCAGCGGCGGCCAGCCGCTCGACCTCCACATTCATGACAGCGATTACGTGCACTACCTGTTCGGCATGCCGGAATCGGTGTCAAGCACGGCCGACGTGCCGCTGTCGTACATCTCGACCCAGTACCACTACCCCGCCGGCCCGGCCGTGGTGGCCGAGAGCACCTGGCGGATGACGCCGAGCTTCGGTTTCGAGATGAGCTTCAACATCGTGCTCGAACGGGCGGCGATCATCTTCGACGTCACCCGGACGCCGAGCTTCCGCGTCTGCCCGTCCGACGGCCCGGCGTTCACCCCCGAGATCCCCCCCGGCGACGGCTACACCCGCGAGATCGCCCACTTCGTCCGCGCCGTCAACGGCGAGCCCGTCGAGCCGGTCGTCACCGCCCGCGATTCGCGCGAGACCATCCGCCTCGTCCTCGCCGAGAAGCAGTCCGCCCGCGAAGGCCGCCGGGTCTCGCTCTGACCAAACACAGGACGTCCTCACCTCGCTTGCGCTGAGAGTGCACCAGAAACCTCGGCGTCGGCGAGCTGGCGCGCGCCATTACGAGCCCGAAGCGCCAGCGAGTGAATTGATTCGAACGGCCGACTGAAAATTCACTCGCTGGCGCTTCGGGCTCGAATTCGCACCCGGCCGACGCGATGCGTCCCGACGACGTCATGATGGTTTCCAAAGAGAAAACCGCGAAAGAATCCGAGTCGTAAGCTCACGTCACCCATCCGCGCACTAGTCTAGACTCGTCTCGCTTTCGCCGGAGCGTCCCGGCCGCCACGATCAAGGGGGCCCTCGCATGGTGCCCCGTTGCGCCTCGAACAAGCGACGACCTCCCGGCCCGCGCCGATGGAATTGGGCGTTCTCGCGCCTGGTTGCGTCGGTCGATCGTCCCGGGTCGCGGGGGCGCGCTTCGAGGTTCCACGCATGATGAAAAACCGATCACGTTCAAATTGCTACGGAGTTGACAAAGTGAAAAAACATAGATATTGAATATGCAAAGAGTCTCGATAAACGAGTAGATTTGGAATCGAAAGTTCCGTCTGTTCGAGGCGGCGCTGGTTCGTCGGCTTCGATTGAGCGATATTCATAGGAGTGAACTCGTCCCCGCGAGGCGCTGGGCGAGGACGCTCGTCGCCGGTTCATGTCGCTGAAAACCGGCCTCGACTCGGGCTCTGCCCCATCTTTGGTTTTGCATCCAGTCACCGATCACGCAGATCCTATCCGGGAGCTTCAGCATGCTTCGTTCCCTTGCGCGGGCGACTCTTTTGAGCGCGGTGTTCGCCTTCATGGCGGGACCGGCTCACGCCCAGTATCGGTATCCGGGCGGGTACGGCGGTTGGGGCGGCTGGGGCGGTGCATCGACCCTTCAAGAGGGTATCGGCCGTGGCATGGGGGTCTACGCCGCCGGCGCCGGGGCGTACAACGAGCAGACGGCCGAGGCCCGCTCGATGAACGCCAACACCGCCATGCAGGTGAACGAGTACATGTATCAGGTGAACCAGAGGAACGCGAAGGAGTTTTACGGGCGTTCGAGGGCCAATCAGAAGGAGCAGAGCGCTACCGGCGTGGAGATCTACAACCGGATTCACGACAACCCCTCCACGCTCGACGTTCACGACGGGGATGCGCTGAACGCGGTGCTCAACGACTTGACGAACCCCATGGTCCTGGGCCCGGCGATCAAGGCGGCGACCCAGCAGGTCGACAGCCAGCTCGTCAAGAACATCGAGTTCGAGTACGCCGCCAACATGATCGCGATCAGCCTGGAAGACCTGAGTGCCAACGGCGTGCCCGACGTCCTGCTGACGTCGCCGGACTTCAAGTCTGAGCGCGAGGCGGTTCGCGCGGTGGTCGCGACAGCCCGGAAGGAAGCCTCGAGTCAGGGCCAGGTCTCGCCCGAGACGCTCGCGAAGGCTCGGACGGCGATCAAGGCGCTCAAGGCGAAGGTTGATAGCGTCCTCCCCCAGGGGACGAAGAACCGAGGCGAGGCCGACAATTTCCTGAAGGCGCTTTACGGCCTTACCAAGATGCTCCAGACGCCCTCCGTCGGGCCGTTCCTCAAGGGCCTCGACAAGTACCCCACGACGACGCTGGGGAGCGTGATCAATTTCATGCACAGCTTCAACCTGACCTTCGGCGCGGCCAAGACGCCCACGCAGGAAGCGGCGTACGACCACCTCTTCCCGATGCTGGTTCAGCTTCGCAACCAGGTGCAGGCGCCGGCCTCGAACCCGTACAGCTCTCAAGCCGTCCAGCCGGATCCCAAGAAGGTGACCGCGTACTTCTCCGGCATGGGGTTTGACCACTTCGGGCCGCAGCCCGATCCGCACACGGGCGTCGCCCCTCCGCCGCCCCCTCCCGGCCAACCCTGAGGCCTGGCGCCAAGTCGTCTCGGGGCAGAGCTGGGCCGCGACCTCGTCTCGCCCTCTCCTTGAAGAAGGTGAGGCGAGGTCGGAAAGCTCATCGGAGCGACGTGTCGCTCGCGTCGCTTCCTTCACGTGGGAAACGTCCCAAGCCTTGATTCACTTCCGATCGATCTGCCTCGGTTTTGCGAGCGCTTCCGGTCGGCTTCGCGTTCGACGAGGCCGGTCGCTCCGATCCGCGGCAAAGCCCGTCCTCCGCCCCCGGCGACTCGGTCCCAAAGGCTGAAAATCCGTCTTTGCATGAGGGTAAACGATGATGAAGAAGGTCGTTCTGATGCTCATCGTCGCGTTCGACGCGACTGGGGTCTCACTCTACGCTCAGGCGGTGACCAAGTCGCGTCCGTCCGCGCCGCAAGCCACCGCCGCAACCGATCCGGCCGCACGGAGCGACGACGAGAAGGCGATCCGGGTGCTTCTCGACGCGTTCACCAAGGCGTTCGACGCTGGCGACGCCGCGGCCGCCGCGGCCACGTACTCGGAGAACGGGATCGTCGTCGACGAGCAAGGTGAGCGGACCGAAGGCCGCGCCGCCATCCGCGATCAGTACGCCCGGTCGTTCGCCGACAACCCCGGCAGTACGATCACTATCAAGGTCGACTCACTCCGCCTTCTCGGGCCGGAGACGGCGATCGAGGAGGGCCGAACGACCATCAAGCCCGCGGCGGGAGCCGGCGCGCCCGACGTCAGCCGGTTCGTCGCGGTGTACGTCAAACAGGGCGGCCAGTGGCGGCAGGCCGTCGTGCGCGACGAGATCGCCCGCGACCTTACCCCCCACGACCACCTCAAGGAGCTGGAGTGGCTCGTGGGCGACTGGGTCAACGAGAGTCAGGACGCGGTCGTCTCCACCACCTGCGCTTGGGCCGTCGGCGGCAACTTTCTTGATCGCGAATTCACCATGAAGACCGAGGGCCGACCCGTCCTCTCCGGCACCCAGCGGATCGGCTGGGACCCCCTGAAGCAGCAGTTCAAGACCTGGATCTTCGACTCCGAGGGGGGCCACGGCGAAGGGTACTTCACACGCATCGGCGACGAGTGGGTGATCAAGGTCGAAGGGGTTCGCCAGGACGGTCAACCGGCATCGTCCACGAACGTCGTCCGGCGCCTGGGGAAGGACCGGATCAGTTGGCAATCGGTGCAACGGACTCTGGGAGGCACGGCGATCCCCGGGGTCGACGAATTCGTCATCGTTCGCAAGCCTCCCCAGGTCGGTAAGTGAGATCCGCCGATGCATTCGAGATTCACATCCTTTTCACCAAGGCTCATCATCATGACGCGCACACTCGTGAATCTGGCTCTGGGCGCCTCTCTGGCGATGCTCGCCAGTCCGTCGGACGTCTTCGCCGGTCGCGGCGGCGGCCGTGGGGGCGGGTATGGCGGCGGGGGTGGCGGCGCTCGCGGGGGCGGATATAGCGGCGGGGGTGGCGGCGGTTCCATGGGCCACTCGCCCTCGTTCAGCCAGCCACGCCCCTCCACGAACGAATCCCGACCTCAAGGCGCCGGAGCGTCCGGCAATCGCAACCAGTCGGGCAACCCCTCCAATGCCGGGGCCGCCGCCGCTGGCGCGGGCTACAACAATCGCAACCAGGGCCCCTCCAATGCGGGTGCCGCAGCCGCCGGAGCGGGTTACAGCAATCGCAACCAGTCGGGCGCCCACTCGAACGCCGGCGCCGCAGCCGCCGGCGCGGATTACAGCAATCGCAACCAGTCGGGCGCCCACTCGAACGCCGGCGCCGCAGCCGCCGGCGCGGATTACAGCAATCGCAACCAGTCGGGCGCCCACTCGAACGCCGGCGCCGCAGCCGCCGGCGCGGATTACAGCAATCGTAACCAGAACCCCTACTCCAACGCAGGAGCCGCCGCAGCCGGAGCGGGGTACGCGAATCGCAACCAGAGCCCCTATTCCAACGCGGGCGCCGCCGCCGTCGGAGCGGGGTACGCGAATCGCAACCAGAGCCCCTATTCCAACGCGGGCGCCGCCGCCGTCGGAGCGGGGTACGCGAATCGCAATCAGTACGACCAGTACCACCCCGGTATGACCAATGGCTACTGGAACGGCAACTACGGCGCGATGGGCATGGGCAGCTCGGCTGGCGTCGGTGCTTGGGGAGTGGGTTCGCCGATGTACGGTTACGGCTACTCCGGCTACAGCAATCCTTATGCGACCGGTATGGCGGCGCCCGTCGCTGGGCAGCCCGTCGGTCAACCTCAGCCGGCGGATGGTGCCGCCTCCGCTCCCGCTCCCGACTACACCCAGCCGCTCAACACCGCCGCGGCGGCGCCCCAACCGACCGTGACCGACCAGGCGACCGCACTCTTCGATCAGGCCCGCGAGGCGTTCAAGTCGAACGACTACGCCACCGCGCTTCAGCGCGATCAGCAGGCGATCGGGCAGATGCCGAACGACTCCACGATGCACGAATTCCTCGCGCTCGTCTTCTTCGCCCAGGGCAAGTACGACCAGGCCGCGGGACCTCTCTACGCGGTCCTCTCCGTCGGCCCGGGCTGGGACTGGACCACGCTGATCGGGAATTACTCCGATGCGAATCTCTACACCGAGCAAGTTCGCAATCTGGAAGCCTTCGTGAAGGCGGACCGCACGTCGGCCCCAGCCCGCTTCCTGCTGGCGTACCACTACATCACGCAAGGGCACAGCGACTCCGCGGCCGTCCAGTTGAAGGAAGTGGTCGCGCTCCAGCCCAACGACACGCTCTCGGCCCAGCTTCTCAGCAAGCTCCAGCCGGCCAGCGCCGGGAGTGCGGCGCCCTCCCAAGCCCAGCCGGTCGACGTGGGCAAGCTGACGGGCGACTGGAACGCCTCGGCTCCGCAGAATGCCAAGGTCACGCTCTCGATCAAAGACGACGGCGGCTTCACCTGGACGATCGCAGCCCCCGGCAAGCCCCCCACGTCGATCTCGGGCAAGTCCACCCTGGCGGACGGCACGCTCACTCTCTCGGCGGACCAGAAGTCCCAGATGGGGGCGCTGACCGGTCAGGTCGCCCGATTGGACGACACGCACTTCAACTTCCGGGCGACCGGCGCCCCCGCAAACGACCCGGGCCTGGCGTTCGCGCGCTGAGTCCACGGCGTCCGCGTGAGGTCGGAACGGCCGCACCGTCGCCGCGATGGTGCGACCGTTTCCCAAGTCAGAAACAACTCATGAAATCGTTGCTCACCACCACCGCCGTTCTCGAAGCTGGGACCGGCGTCGCGCTCTTGATCGCACCGTCCGCGGCGGCCTCGATGCTGCTGGGTTCTCCGATCGATTCGCCCGCCGGTTTGATCATGGGGCGGCTGCTCGGCTCGGCCCTCTGTTCAATCGCGGCGGCTTGCTGGTTCGCTGGCGACGACGCTCTGGGGTGGACGGCCTCGGGCCTGGTTGCGGCCTTATTGCTCTACAACGTCGCGGCCGTTGCGTTGCTGAGCTACGCTAGCGTCGGCCTGGGGATGTCGGGCGTCGGCCTGCGACCGGCGGTCGTCTTGCACTCGGCGCTGGCCGTCTGGTGTGTGGCGTCTCTTCGCGCCGCAAGCCGGAATGCGGGCGGCGGACCGATCCGAATCGTAGTCCCACAGAAAACTCGGCGAGACGGATCATGAGCGATCGACGGGATCGGATTGCGCGGGCGATCAATTCGTTCGTGGAGAATCCCCTCACCAACCTGGTGAAAGGGATCGCGCTGCTCTTCATCGGCCTGAGCGACGCCTCCCATACGTTTCGAGAAGACGTTTCCCACGGGCAGGTCCGCGTCGGTCACGGGATGGTCATCCTCGGCGCCTTTGGAATCCTCGGCGCAGTTCCTCACTTGATCGAAGGCCTGGCGGCGAGTTCACGATACCTGGAACGGCGCGGGAAGACCGATCAAACGAAGCAAGACGGATCCGGCGAGTGACCGAAGCACCGGCCGATCCCGTAGTTGCCCGCGTGGACCTCGTCCCTGACCGGGTTTCTCCCCACACCTCTTGCGGAGCTTTCAGAAGATGAAGATTGGCACGATTCAAGCGTTGGCCTGCGGGGCGCTGGGCGCGATGCTCGGCGTCCTCGCCGCTACAAGAGACGTCAGCCCCGCGTCGAGGGCCGACGACGGGGCGACGCGGCCGTCCACCGCCGACGCCGGCGCGATCACGGCCACGGCCACAGCTACGACCACGCAGGCCTCGTCCGGGAAGAAGCCGAACATCGTGTTCATCATGGGCGATGACGTCGGCTGGTTCAACATCGGCGCGTATCACCGGGGAATGATGGCGGGCAAGACGCCGAACCTCGACAAGATGGCCGCTCAGGGGATGCTCTTCACCGACTACTACGCCGAGCCGAGCTGCACGGCGGGCCGGGCGAACTTCATCACCGGGCAGTTGCCGATCCGCACCGGTCTTACCACCGTGGGCCAGGCCGGCGCCAAGGTCGGGATGGTCGCGGCGGCGCCCACCATCGCCACGGCGCTCAAGTCGCACGGCTACGCGACGGGACAGTTCGGCAAGAACCACCTGGGCGACCTCAACGAGTACCTCCCCACGGCCCACGGGTTCGACGAGTTCTTCGGCTACCTCTATCACCTCGACGCGATGGAGGATCCGGCCTTCCATTCCTACCCGCCCGAGCTGAAGGCCAAGATCGGGCCGCGGAACATGATCCATAGCTGGGCGACCGAGACGGACGACCCGACCGAAGAGGCTCGATGGGGCAAGGTCGGCAAGCAGAAGATCGAGGACGCGGGTCCCCTCTACCCCGACCGCATGAAGACGGTGGACGATGAGATCCTCGACCTCACCTTCAAGTTCATCGACAAGGCCAAGGCGGACGCCAAGCCCTTCTTCGTGTGGCTGAACCCGACCCGTATGCACGTCATTACTCACTTGTCGGACAAGTACGCCAAGTTGCAGACGTCGGAGAACGGCTGGTACACCTACGAGGCCGGGATGGCTCAGCTCGACGACATCGTCGGCTCGGTCATGAAGAAGCTCGACGATCTGGGCGTCGCGGACGATACGATCCTGGTCTTCACGACCGACAACGGCGCCGAGAACTTCACCTGGCCCGACGGCGGTCAAACGCCGTTCGCCGGCGGAAAAGGGACCGTGCTCGAAGGAGGCATGCGCGTCCCCTGCATCGTGCGATGGCCGGGCAAGGTGCCCGCTGGGAAGGTCGAGAACGGGATCATCTCCGGGCTCGACTGGTTCCCGACGTTGGTCGACGCGGCCGGCGGCCCCGGAATCGCCGAGGAACTGAAGCAAGGCAAGACCCTCGGCGACAGGACGTACAAGGTCCACCTCGACGGCTACGACCAGATGGACCTGATCACCGGCAAGGGGCCGTCGCGGCGCCGCGAGGTGCTGTACTTCGCTGAGGGAACGCTCGGCGCGGTCCGGGTCGACGACTACAAGTACCGATTCATTGATCAACCGAACGGCTGGATCGGCGGAACGGTCAAGCCCGACTGGCCGATCCTCACGAACATCCGCCTCGATCCGTTCGAGCGCACCGGGCTTTCCGGGTCGCTGAACTACTACAACTTCTTCTCCCACGAATTCTGGCGGTTCACCTTCGTGCAGCAAGAGGTCGCGAAAGTCGGCGCGACGTTCATCGAGTTCCCGCCGATGCAGAAAGGCGCGAGCTTCAACCTGGAAGCCGTGAAGGAACAGATCATCAAGGCCTCCCAGGCGCGCGCGGCCAACTGAGAAGAAGCCGCGGCCTGCCGGCGACCTCCCCGGGAAGTCGGCAGGCGGGCTCAGCCGAAGAGGTCGCGGACCGGTTCGCCCCCTTCGACGATCGCGGTCGGCCGGCCCTGGGGATCGGGCAGCCGCAGCTCGTACGAGACGCCGAGCGCCTCGTAGATCGTGGCCGCGAGGCTCTCGGGGTTCACGAGATGGTCGACGACGTTCGCGGCGTCCTTGTCGGAGGCGCCGTAGGTCGTCCCCCCGCGAATCCCCGCGCCGGCGAGGACGGCGGGAAACAGCTTGCTCCAATGGCCGCGTCCCCATCGCGGGGTCGGCACCGGCGTCCGGCCCATCTCGCCGAGGGCGACGACCAGCGTCTCGTCCAGCAGCCCGCGCTGGTCGAGGTCGAGCAAGAGGGCGGAGAGGGCCTGGTCGAAGGTGGGCATGAGGTGGTTCTTGACGTCGTCGCTGTGGACGTGCGAGTCCCAGCCGAAGCCGTCGCAGGCGTCGTAATGGACGGTCACGAACCGGACTCCGGCTTCAACCAAGCGGCGGGCGATCAGGGTCGACTGGCCGAACAGGTGGCGGCCGTAGCGGTCGCGGACCGTCGCCGGCTCGTTACGGACGTCGAGTGCGTCGCGGGTCGCCGCCGACGTCACCAGGCCGAGCGCCCGTTCGCGGAACCGGTCGAACTCGACGACCCGGCGCGCGCCGTCGAGCAGCCGCCGCCGGCCGTCGAACTCTTCGAGCATCGAGACCCGATGGTTCACCCGGTCGAGCCGCACTCCCTCGCCCGGCGCGAGGCCCTCGATCTGGAACGTCAGCTCCTCGTCGGAGCAGTCGCGCCAGTACGGGTTGTCCTGGAGGTTCTTCTTGTCGACCACCGTGGTCAGTGGATTGTAGCGGCGGCCGAGCCAGCCGGCGTGCTCGCCCGGCCGGAGGTAGAGCCCGGTCTCTTGCAACCGGCCCAGGGTGTTCGGCACGACCGCGTAGCTGGGCAAGGCCGCCGTTCCGGCCGAGCCTTCGCGCTGGCGGTGCTGGTCGAGGTACTCGACGACCGAGCCCATCGACGGCCAGTCCTTGGGCGTGGGGCTGAAGCCGGCGCCGATCGGGATGTGCCAGATCTTGCCGGTCTGGATGTAGTGGGCCGCGCCGCTGTGGTCGTTGAACGGATGACTCATCGACCGCACGACGCAGAATTTGTCGGAGATCTGGGCCAGCCTGGGCAGGTGCTCGCTGATCAGCAGCCCGGGCGTTCGCGAGGCGATCGGCTTGAACGGCCCCCGGATCGTGTCGGGCGCGTCGGGCTTGAGGTCGAACGTCTCAAGCTGGCTGGGCCCGCCGAACAGAGTCAAAAAGATCACCGCCCGCGCCCGAGGCCTCGGCCCCTGTCCCCGGCCCGACGCCTCCTCGGCCGCGAGCAACCTCGGCAGGCTCAGCCCGAACAACCCCACGCCGGCCGCCTCAAGGATGCGCCGTCGCGAAACCCCATCGCAGGCTGCGTGCGGCTTGCCGTCGATCTGCAACATGGCGTCGGCTCCTCTCGACTCGTCGACCTCGCGGCGGAACGACTTCTCCCAACCACTCACCCTTTATGGTGTTTAACAAAAGTAATACATTCGTGGCGGGAAGTAAACGGAAATCTGGCGAGGCTGCGATTCGCTTGATTCAGACCCGAGGGCATGTCGAATTCACCCGGCGCGTCTTTGCATCCAGTGGGCGGTCAGCGACGCCACGACCGCCGTGCCTGGGATGAACGGATCCACCCCCATGCGGACGACGCCGCGACGCCGAGGAGGAGGCGAGCTCGGCCATTGAGTAGCCTTCCGGATTGTGTGCCGGGAGCTTTGAAAGGAGTTGTTCTACCGCCCCAGGTCGGCCTTCCAGGCGATGCAACAGGAAGAGCGCATTGACGCCGGAATCGAGCTTGGTGCGCTCGTCGTCAGCCTGGACGTGGAGGCCTGCCGCGAGGTAGACGACGGCCGTCAAACCGATCCGGAAGTACGTTGCGGTGGTATTCATGTCGGCTCCGTGCAAGAACAGCGTATCGACCTCAACCGGCTCGCCGCTGCATCCACAGCGCGGCCAAGGACGCCAGGACGGCGGCTCCCATGCCCGCAACCGACAAGGACCACCAGTTGAAGCCCTCGGAAAGCGGCGCGGCGACCAGTTCGTTCTTCTGCGCCTCCGCCTTGGCGAGTTGGCTGTGGAGCATCGCCTCGGTCTCGGCCATGGTGGGCCGCGGGCTGATCTTCTCCTCGTCGAATTGGTATTTCAGCTTGCGGACATGGTCTGAAATCGGTGTGCCCGGCTTGTATTTGGCTGTAAACACGTCGGGGCCTGGATGTTTGTTGAACTGCATGATCCCGTCGATTGCGTAGATGGACTGGAGTAAGACCGGATCCTTGAAGACGGCTGGCTTCCCATTGACGTTCTTGACATACGACTTGATGTCCGCCGAGACGGGCATCCAGACGTCCTCGCTTCCGACCTTGAAGGATCGCAGGGTGATCTCGCATCGCGATCCCAAGACGTCATCCTGGTAGTATTCCTTTCGCACGACCTGGCCGCTCTTATGAAGATCGATCCAGTAACGCATAAGGAGTTGATCGGGGATTTCCTTGGGGCCTTTGAAGGTCAAAAACACGGTGAGCGCTTTGACGGGACGTCCCTCGATTTGGTCGTTCGCGATGGAGGTCTTATAGAAATCGAGATCGATGCACCGCTTGATTTCGTCGATCAGGAAGTACATCGCCGGACTGTCGTACATGCAAACAGGAACATGGTCGAGTTTCCTGATTTCCGTATGGCCGATGGTGGTTGTATTCGAGCGGGTATGAGACTCCACTTCACGCTCGCGCGGACGGACGAGGACCAGTTCGCGCGAGACTATGTTGTCAACGGCCCTTCGATGGAGCGCGTCGATGTTCATCTCGCCTCCTTGCTTCCATACGAAAACGCCGCCGAACGTGTCGTATAAGCCGTTTGCCTCCGTCTTCAGCTTGAAATCTTCGTCGGCGTCGGCCCCCTCCCCCTTGGCAACCTTAGTGCCCTCGAACTCGCACCGGAAATCCGCGACGGGGCGTTGGAGCGCCTCCATCGCGGCGACGAGCGCGCGAACGTCGTGGATTCCGTCATCGGCGGCAGCGGAAACGATGGTCAATGCCATGATGAATGGGCATGTCGACATTGCGTCGTCCTGTATCGATTGGTGGAGGCGTGGAGCAAGGGGGCGATTCACCCAGGAGCGTTCACGCCCCCGGTGAGTTCGCCTGTCCGCCGGCGATGTAGACTTGTGAGTCGCAAGACCAAAGTACGCCAGGGCCGGCGCACACTTTGTTGTTGATGGGTTGGAAGCTACGGCGAATAGGTTGAATCCCGAGGAAACGGATTCTTCTCCACGACGTCCGCATGAAAGGAGCCTGCGGAGCCGTGAAATTCGGCGATTCGCTAGACGCCTCTTGATCGCCTCCAACAGCCTCTGAATCCCTGGGATTTCAGGGGAGGATCGCCAGAACCCCTTGTCCATCAACAGTTAAGTGTGCGATGGTCCTGCAAGGCGCGTTGAGTCAGATGGGCGTCGGCTGCGTTGGTATGGGGCACGTCGGAATTCAAGCTGCCCACTATTGGATGACGACCGTTCCCGGGATCTGGCAGAATCCCGGCTGCTGGAATCCCGTCGGAAGACAGATGGAATCTGTAATGCATTTTCCAGGCACAGTATGCCCGCACGTCTGCGACGCTGTCGACCATGAGGGCAGGAATCGTGAGAACATGGAATCGATCTCCTTTCTTACCTTTTCGTAGTGAATCCCGACACGTCGTCAGGATTTTCGATCTGCTCGCGCTTGGGGAGCCGACGTCATTCGACGAGTTCATCGCCGTTTCTGGTACCCAGAGCGCGCCAGACCTTGCGGTTGATGGAGTCCCTCGCAAACCGCACCGAACCGTCCGCCATCAGGCTGTTGACCCCTCCCGCATGCGCGCCGCGAGCGGTGACGATTCCGATCCATGCATCGACTTGGACTGCATCGGGAATCCGCCCGTTCGGCTCCTGGGCATGGTTGTAGGCGGTGCATCCGAAGTCTCCGTAGAACCAGGTAAAGCCCGCCTGCCGGGATACCGGGAAATCCCGGGTCGCGGCCAGCCTGCAGCAAGCGAGCGCGTAGTCTGCATTCCGGCTGCTGCAGGCGTCCATGACCAGGATGTTGCCGAAGTCGCGGGCGGGCGCCAGGCCGCCGTGGTCGCCCGAGCCCCGAAGACGCTCACTGTAAGCCACGGTGTGCGACAATCCGTCGGGGAACGAGTACGGGCCGAGCACGCCGGGGAATGAATAAAAGCCGTTGCCGCTGTCGAAGCTTTCTCCGTTGGTGCTAGGCATGGGGCCCAGGCCGTAATTGCCCCGGTAGTTGCAGCCGTAAGGCGTCGGGCTTGGTCCCGAATCGGACGGGCAAAGGTAGGTTGCGATCCTCGTCGAGTACGCCGTCTGGTTCTGCGGGAACGGGAACGCCGACGTCAGGTCGCTGGGAAAAGTCTCCTCGCCGAAGTTGATCGAGGCGTAGACCGGCTGTTGCTCGATATAGGGCAGCAGCCGAGTCAGCGCGGAATAGGGCCGACCGGCTACGTACCAGGGGCGGCTTCGCTCCGGATCCACGCGCGGGTCCCTCCAGTTGAGCGGGAACGAGCTGTGGGCCGACTGGTAGTTGTGCAAGGCCAGGCCGATCTGCTTCAGGTTGTTGGCGCACTGAGCCCTCCGCGCCGCTTCGCGGGCCGATTGCACGGCGGGCAGGAGCAAGGTCGTCAACAGCCCGACGATCGACACGACGACGAGAATCTCGATCAGAGTGAATCCGGGCCGTGCGGACAAGACCGGGCTTCGTCGAAATATCTGACGAAACATGCTCGTATGCCTCCCATCGCGAAGGACCGAGGAGGAATGAACGGCGTGAATTAGGACGACAACTGTCATGGTTTTGTCAATGGAATCCTGCGGAACCAGCGAAAAGCGCCAGAATCGATCAAGGTTAACGAAATTCAATAGTCGGTGAGTCGTCGCCATTCTGTGTCGCGGAGTCGAAACCGGGACATGCGGCATCCGCCTTCAAGGTTTCGGCTGCCAGGCGAGGAAGTAGACGGCCTCGTCAAGGTTGGTGAGCTGTCGGGGCTCGCCTCCTTCGGCGGGGAGTATGAAGAGTTGGGGATATTTGCCGACGAATGAGACGAAGGCGATCCAGGCGCCGTCGGGGCTCCATCGGACGCGGGCGCAGGGGGACTTCCGGAGGGTCAGGCGGCGTTGCTGGGAGCCGTCGAGGTTCATGACGTGGACTTCGGGCGCGCCGTCGGCTTCGGCGACGTATGCGATTCGGCGGCCGTCGGGCGAGACGTGGGGAGCGTCGCTCGATCCGTGGTGGTCCTGGGGCGAGAGCCGGAACTCGACGTGCTTCGCGCCGGTCGTGAGGCGTTGGAGGTTGCGGCCGTCGCGCTCGACGCGGTAAATTTCGCCGTCGCGGCGGAAGAAGACGATCGTCCGGCCGTCCGGGGTGAACTGGGGGACGAACGATTCCGGGTGGTCGGGGGTGAGGACGACCGGCTTCGGGTCGTCCAACTCGATCCGTTGCAGGCGGTAGCCGGCGGCCGGGCCCGAACAGACGATCGTGCGGCCGTCGGGGCTGAGGCAGGCCATGTACAGATAGCCGGCGTCGGGCGCGATGAGGCGCGGGTTGGCGCCGTCGGCGTCGGCGAGTGCGACCCGGCCGGTTCGACCGTCGTAGGCCGTCATGACCATCCGGCCGTTCGAGGCCATATTCAGGCCGTAGACGCTCTTGCACGACGGGCCGAACCTGGGGGGCGCGACGACCGTCGCCGGCTTGGAGCCGTCGGGGCGGCAGCGCTGGATTTGGTACGATCCGTCGGCGTTGGACTGGAAATAGAGCCAGCGGCCGTCGGGCGAGAACGCCGGGGCGTTGGCGTCGCGGCCGGGCTCGACGACCTTGCAGAGCCCCGTTCCATCGGCCCGCACGGTGTAGATCGACCCGACGACCGGCGTCGTCTCGACGCCTCCCGGAATGTCGCGGCTGCGGTATTCGCCTTCCCACCGCCGGGCCGCGAACGCGATCAGCCCGGGGGGCTTGGGTTCGTCGGCGGGAACGCTGGTCGCCAGCAGGAAGAGCAGCAACGGTGCGGCGGACAAGGTGTAACGCATGGACGTTTGATAATCCTCCGGCGCGAGGTTCGGCATTGGTTCGACTTGCCGGATTGTGTCGGCTCGTCCTTGCTCGCACAAGACGGTTGGGGCATCTTCGAGGAGAACGGTTTCGGTTCACACCTGGAGACGAGAGGAACGCGATGCAGCTTCAAAACCAACATCGACGATCGGGATGGGCGGCTTCTTGCGTGTTGAGCGCGGGGGCGGTTCTGGGCTTGCTGGCGGTGGATGCGGGCGCGGCGGCCCCGGCGGTGTTCAAGGCGGGGTTCGCCGAGCGCGACGTCTCGCCGGCCATCGGGGCCGAGCAGCCGGGCGATTACGGCAAGGCGTACCACAAGAGCTTTCACGACGCCTGCAAGGCCCGCGCCTCGGTCTTCGACGACGGCGCGAACCGCGTGGCGATCGTCGGGCTAGACGCCCTGTTCATCCGGGCCAAGACCGTTCGTGAAGTCCGCGAGGCGATCGAAAAGAAGTGCGGCATCCCGGCTGCGTCGATCCTCATCAGCGCGTCGCACTCGCACGCGGCGGGGCCGACCGGCCTGTTCCTGCCCGGCGAGTTCGACCACGCCTCGCCCGAGGTCCGGGCCCTGGTCTACGACCAGACCGTGGTCGCCGATCCGGCGTATCTTGAGAAGGTCAAGCAGGGGATCATCGACGCCGTTTGCGAGGCCGACGCTCGCCGCGTCGAGGCGCGCTGCGACGCGGGGTTCGGCCTCGCGGAGAACACCGCGTTCAACCGCCGCTTCCTCATGAAGCAGGGCCACGCGATGACGCATCCCGGCCAGGGCAACCCCGACATCGTCAAGCCGGCAGGTCCGACCGACCCGCAAGTCGGCGTGCTCGGCGCATGGGCGGCCGACGGCAAGTTCCTCGGCTGCATCGTCAACTTCGCCTGCCACGCGACGACCGGTCCTGGGGGGATCTCGGCCGACTACATCAACTACGTCGAGAAGACGATCCGCGGCCTGATGGGGGACGACGCGGTCGTCGTGTTCCTTCCGGGCATGGCGGGCGACGTCACCCAGGTCGACAACCGCAGCCCGTACAAGATCGCGCAGTTCGGCGAGGTCTCCGCACGGTTCGTCGGCGGTCGGGTCGGGGCCGAGGCGCTCAAGGCGCTGCTGGCGATGGAGCAGCACGCGGGGCCGCTGGGGCCCGTGAAGTCGGTCAGCCGGGTGCTCAAGATCAAGCGCCGCGCGCCCTCCCCCGCGCACGTCGCCGAGGCGCTCGAACTCGTCAAGCAGGACCCGAAGAAGGTCGACCACGTCAAGTGGATCTTCGCCAAGGAGACGGTCGTCCTGGACGCGCGAATCGCCAAGGAGCCGGTCGTCGACGTCGAGGTTCAGGCCGTGCAGGTCGGCCCGGCCGTCTTCCTGACGTCGCCCGCCGAATACTTCTGCCAGTACGGCCTGGATCTCAAGGCGGGCAGCAAGTTTCCGTTCACGTTCCCAGTCTCGCTGGCCAATGACGTCATCGGCTACGTGCCGCACGAAGACGCCCTCAGTCCGACCGGCGGCGGCTACGAAACCCGCCTGACCAGCTACAGCAACATGGAACCGACCGCCGGCCGCCAGATCACCGACGCCCTGCTCGGCCTCGCCGCGACCCTCACCCCTGGCACGGTCCCCAAGCCCCCCGCCCTGCCCCCGTTCAAAGGCCAAGCCTGGGGTTACGGCAGCCTGCCGCCGCAGCTCGATTGAACGAATGCGGGCCGTGGAACGTCATCAGAATAAGCTGTCGCGAGCATGTAGTAGGCTAACGACCCGACGCTTATTCCGAGTCATCGAAATACAAGCCCGAAGCGCCAGCGAGTGCGTGGTTTGAACGACCGACCGGAAATGCACTTACTGGCGCTTCGGGCTTGTCTTCAGACCCGTCCGACTGAGGGGTGCGGACGGGCCGTCACGCTATCGAGGCGCGTCGCCCTGGCTCACGGGCGAATCCGGCATGACGTAGCTGTAAGCGGTGTAGCGGATCTCGCTCCAGGCCAAGGGGGCGACGGGACGCCCTGGGAACAGCGGACGGTCGACCGGCGTGAACCGGACCCGGACGCGGATCGCCGACCGGCCGGCGGTCAGGTCGCGGGGGATCAGGAACTCATCGTCGCGGAACCGTCGGTTCGAAGTCTGGGCGACGTGCTGGGTTTCGCCCAGCTCGTCCTTCGGATTAGAGTAGACGCATGTGTTTGATCCGGCCGTGTACCATGCGCCGGCCGGGCTCCACTTGAGCGCGGTGCCTTCGTGGTCATCGCGGGCGTCGGCCACTTCGACCTCGGCCCGCTGGTTCGGGTACGCGTAGTCGAGCTTCCTCCGGAGCAACACGCCGAGGTTCTTTGGGTCGATCTTCAGGGTGAACTCCGACGCACCGGTCGTGGTCCGTCCCTTGTCGGTGTGCGCGGGGTAGACTTCCTTGCCCTTCACATGGTCCGGCCCCCACTCGTACCGGGACGTGATCTCCGTCGGCGCGGAGGCGTTGGGCGAAACGTATCGGTGGGCGTGCTCGCTCGCCTCGTCGCCGACCTGGAACGCGTCGGTCTGGATCAGCGCATGGCCGGGCGTCCCGTACCAGTACGCGACGGTCTCGTAGTGCTCGGTCGACTCGTTCGTCCCGCCGTGCTCCAGTTGAATCCTGGCGTTCTTGGCGAACGGCATCAGGTCGGCGAGCAGGAATCGATAGGCCGACTCGATCTTGTCGAGGTCGCTCACGGCCGACTTGGCGTCCTTCGCGCCGATCGGGTGACCGGCGAACGGCAGGGTCATGTTCCGTCCTCCCCAGTAGTCGCCGCCGCCTCCCCACTCCTCGGTGCCTGTGCCTTGCGCTTGCGGGGTCTGGCTATCGTCGAAGAAGAACCTCGGGTCTCCCTCCAGGGTGTCGAGCCTGGCGTCATGCGAAAAGATGAACGACGTTCCGACCAGGTGCCCGGCCCAATCACCCCCGCCCTCGGCGTTTCGGGTGTCGAGCAGGACCAGGTCCTTGCCGGGCTCCGGAGTGGCGCCGTGGTCGGCGTAGGTCGCGTGGAAGTAAGCCACGTGGTTCGCCGGGTCGCGGTACGGGGCCGTTCGCACCGACCATCGGACGTCCGGGACGGGCTCGCTGGCGGCGATCAGTTCGACTTTGGCTGACCGGAAGAACGGCATCGGGAAGTAGCAGGCCAGGTGGACGCGCGAGTCGTCGTACCGGACGTGGATCGGGAACCCCTTGACCAGGTATTCGCGGCCGTCGCGGTTGTACAGGGCGCCGGACCCGTAAAACAGTGCGACCGGGGCGTCGATCGAGGCCGACGGGCGGCCGTCCCAGGTCACCCGCAGTCGAGCCCGGCCGAGGGCGAGGGCCGAATCCCTCGGGGCGGAAAACTCGAGCGCCCGGATCATGGCGGGCGCGTTGTCGAGCTTCACCAGCGCAACCGTCTCGCCCTGCTTCAAGTCGACCGTCCCGTGCTGCTCGCGGACGCCGACCTTGTCGCCGTCCGGCGTGCCCGGTCGCGGAGCGATGTCGGTCCCGGACCGGGCGATCAGCTTGAGCGCCTCGGGGTCGGGCGGGGTCTTGGCGTCCCACGCCCGGATCGGCCGCGACAGCTTCGCGCCCCGGACGAACTGGTGGTAGATGTAATACCCGGTCCCGTAATGGGTGCGGGAATAGGCCATCCGGAACGACCGCTCGAACGGGATCGGAACCCACGACATGTCGGCCCCCTTGGTCGCCGACCACGTCCAGGCGAGCGGGTTGGGGAACAGCGACGCGGGTAGGAACACGGAATCCGCCGCCGGCTTGTTCGGGTCGGCCGTGCTCGATTCCTTGACGATATGATCGGTCCCGTCGACCTCGTAGTGCCAGGGGCTGCCGTGCCAGTGGTTGTACCGGGCGAAGTACAGCACCCCGGGCCCTTCCACGTCGAGGCTGACGTTGAAGTCGTCCCGCTCCTGGTACAGGAAGTGGGACGCGTCGGCTCCCTCGTTCCCGCCGCGTCGGTCGTAAGTGCTCCGCATGTACGCCCGGGCCCCGATCCGCTGGTACGGCCATTTCTCCCACTGGAGATAGGAGTCGAGCCCGACCGGGATCGTCGGCGGCTCGTCGGCCGTCGCGCTGGTCGAAAAAAGAAGCAGGGCGATCAAAGCCCCGGGGCGGGTATGACGGCGCAACGACATGGCTCGGCTCTCCCGTCGTGGTTGGCCCGTCGACCCTCGCCGACGGCAACGATGACGCGTGCCATCGTAACCCGGGCCGACGACGACGGCCACGACGCGGATCGGTCTTCGGACGCCTCGTCCATGCTGGTCTCGATGTCCAGGTCCTTCCGGGTAGGTCTTACCGGTGTTGAAGAAGCCGAGTATCCTTAACTCCTTTGCAAATACCGCCCCACGTCGAGTCCTTGGCCGAGGCGTCCAGGATCACGGCGCGATGCAAGGGTGCGGCTGTGCTTTCGCGAAGCCGCGACGAACCGCGCCGACGTGAGCCGGCCGTTCGCCCGCTCCGGAGAGTCGTTTGATGGTTGCTGGACTTACCTACGAGATGCTCGTGACCCTCGCCGTCCTGGCGGCGCTCCTGTACGGCCTGATGCGCGACCTGCCGACGGACGTGATGTTCATCAGTGCCGTCGTCCTGCTGGCCTCGTTCGGGGTCATCAATCCGGAAGAGGCTTTCGGGGGCTTTGGCAACGCGGGGATGTTGACGGTCGCGGCGATGTTCGTCGTCGCCGCCGCCCTCCGAGAGACGGGGGTCATGGAGTTCTTGGGGGATCGATTCCTCGGGCACGTGGAGACGGAAAGCAAGGCCCTCCTCACCATGGCGGTGGTCCTGATCCCGTCGGCCATGGTGCTCAACAACACGCCCAAGGTCGCGCTGCTCGTCCCGGTGTTGATCGCCTGGTGCCGCAAGCGCCGGATCTCCCCCTCGCGGCTTCTCATGCCGCTGTCGTTCCTCTCGATCCTGGGAGGCACGTGCTCGCTGATCGGCACCAGCACGAACCTCGTGGTCCAGGGGCTGTTGATCAAGTCCGGCCTCCGGCCGATGAGCATGTTCGAGATCGCATGGGTGGGCTTGCCGTGCGCGGTGCTGGGGGCCGTCTATCTTCTGACGATCGGTAGGCGGTTGTTGCCGGACCGTAAGGACCTGATCGAACAGCTTGAGGAATCGCGTAGGGAATACCTGGTGGAGATGCTCGTCCAGCCGGGGTGTCGACTGGTGGACAAGTCCATCGGCGCCGCCGGCCTCCGGCATCTCCCCGGGCTGTTCCTCATCGAGATCGACCGCGACGGCGAGGTGATCGGGCCGGTGGAGCCCGAGATGACGATTCGAGCGAACGACCGGCTGGTCTTCACCGGGATCGTGGGGACGATCATCGATCTCGAAAAGATCCCCGGCTTGGTGCCCGCCGCCGACGCCCGATACGAGGTCTCTCCCGTGAAGCAGCGCGGGCGGATGCTGTGCGAGACGGTGATCAGCCCCTCGTCGCCTCTCGTGGGGCAGACCGTCCGCGAGGCGGATTTCCGCGCCCTCTACGACGCGGCCGTGGTAGCCGTCCACCGGAACGGGGCCCGGCTCACCAACAAGGTGGGCGACATCGAGCTGCACGCCGGGGACACGCTCTTGCTTCAGGTCGGAGCCGATTTCGCAAGAGCGTACCGCAACAGCCCGGACTTCTACCTGGTCAGCGACGTCGAGGATTCGCGGCCGGTCCGCTACGACCGGGCCTGGCCCGCCGCGATCGTCTTCGTCGCCATGATCTCGGCATTCGTGAGCGGCAAGGCGGACATCATGTTGACCGCCTTCCTCGCGGCCGGGGCGATGCTGGCCTGCCGTTGCATCTCCCCCGCCGACGCCCGGAAGTCGATCGACTGGCCCGTGCTCCTGGCCATCGGGGCGTCCTTCGGCGTGGGGAGGGCCCTTGAGGTCTCCGGGGTGGCGAAGCTCTTCGCCCATCAACTCGTCCTGCTCACCCAGCCCCTCGGCCCGACGGCCACGCTGGCCGGCATCTACTTTTGCACCATGGTGCTAAACGAACTGATCAGCAACAACGCCGCCGCCGCCCTGGCCTTCCCCTTCTGCCTGGAATCCGCCCGGCTGATGGACGTCAACGAGCGCCCCTTCGTCATGGCCGTGACCCTGGCCGCCTCCTACGCCTTCGCGTCGCCGATCGGCTACCAGACGCACATGATGGTCTTCGGCCCCGGCGGCTATCGGTTCGCCGACTTCGTCCGCGTCGGCGTCCCGCTGAACCTGCTCATGATGGTCGCCGCCGTGATCCTCATTCCGATGATCTGGCCGTTCTAGCGAGGCCTTTTCCTGGGATGGCTCACAACTATGGGTGGCTGTGGCGGAATGCCATAAACGCGGGGACGTGGCATCAGACGCCAATAAAAAAGCCCGGCTCCCCACGAGGGAGCCGGGCACAGCCAGGGAGAACGACGCTTGCTCTTGGACGATTCGCGGGCCGTTGGAGCACGGCTCGACGGGTGTTTTGCGGGAGCAGCTCGAATCGCTTGTTCGGAACGGGCCGGGCTGTTCTCGATGGGATAAGAGAAAAGCACGCCGCGTGCCAGTCGCCGGTCGGGGGGCAGGAAATTTTCTTGATGTCGCCGTAATGCTTGCGGTGTTCAAGGGTTGCGCAATCAGTGGTTCGTCGCTCTCATCGCTTCACGATCGGAACGAGGCCGGTTCGCACGTCGATCGATTCTCTCGGTGCCTGGGAATTATGCACGGCTTGCCGGAAGAATAGGCGGATGTTGTGTGGCGGGGTTTGGAGACGCTTACGAGGTTGTGACCGTCGTCGTCATTCGGGGCGATCGTGTGGGATAATAGAGAGCCTGAACCTTGTGGGAGATTGCGAGGCCGGAACGCGCCGGCCGGGGTCGTGGGGCTGGCGGGGGAAATCCGCGTTGACGACGGCCTTGCGGATTCCGCAAGCTGAAGGGAAGCAACTCGATAGGCAACTCAGGGAGGACGGTCGCGCGGCGGACGTACTCGAAAGGATCAACGCTCGATGAAGGTAATGGTGCTGGGCCTCGACGGGGCGACCTGGGACATCCTTGAACCGCTCGCCGCCGAGGGGCTGTTGCCCAATCTGGAACGTCTCCGCAAGGCTGGCGCGTCGGGCGAGCTGGCTTCGGTGTTCCCGCCGCTCAGCCCGGTCGCCTGGACCGGCGTGATGACGGGCAAGAACTCGGGCAAGCACGGCGTCTTCGAGTTCCTTGAGCACGATCACAACCCGCTGTCGGGCCGGGTCAACTCGTCGCGGGCGATCCGCTCCGACTTGCTCTGGGAGATCGCCGGCCGGCACGGCAAGAAGACGATCGCCGGCGGGGTGCCGATGAGCTACCCCCCCCGCCCCACGCGCGACTTCCCGGGCTTCTACCTCGGCGACTTCCTTAGCCCCGAGAACGCGGCCGACTTCTCCAGCGACCCGGCGCTCTTCGCCGAGCTGGAACGCGCCGTCGGCCCGTACCGCGCCTGGTCGACGACCATCCACGACGGCGGCAACGAGGCGGCGGTCCTCGAAGACCTGATCGCATTCCTGGATCAGCATTTGAAGACCATCGAATTCTTGATGGGTCGATGCGACTGGGACCTGCTGATGTTCGACCTGATGGCCACCGACCGTTTCGGCCACGAGCTGTGGCACGCCTGGGACCTCACCCACGCGGCGGCCCGGGGACGCGAGGCCGAGCTGAAGGCGCTGCGGCCGAGGTTGATCGAGTTCTGGCAGACCCTCGACCGGGGCATCGGCGCGATCGTCGCCAAGGCGCCGGCCGACACCGCGGTCTTGCTGATGAGCGATCACGGGTTCGGGCCGATCGAGCACTACGTCAACTTCAACGTCTGGCTGCTCGAACAGGGATACATCCAGCTTCAGGACAGCTTTTACGTCAAGCAGAAGCACTGGTTCTACCGTCACGGGGTGACGCCCCAGTGGATCTATGGCCTGATGAGCCGTTTGGGTTTGGCCGGCCACCGGGTGGCGCGGTTCCGGGGCAAGCAGGAGAGTAAGCTCGACCGCCTGGGCGAGAAGGTGTTCCTGTCGCGCGAGCACATCGACTGGTCGCGCACGAGGGCCTACGCCCAGGGCAACTTCGGCCAGATCTTTCTGAACCTCGAAGGCCGGCAGCCCAAGGGGAGCGTCGCCGCGGCCGACGCCCGGGCGGTTCTGGACGAGATCAAGGCGGGCCTCTTGCAGATCCCGCATCCCGAGACCGGCGAGCCGCTCGTCGAGCACGTCTATGAACGCGACGAACTGTACCACGGCCCGTACGCCGACAAGGCGCCCGACCTGACCATCGTTCTCAAGGATTGGACGTACCGGACGATCGGCCTTCACGACTTCACGACCCACAAGCTGATCTCGCCGGCCTTCGGCCCGACCGGCGACCACCGCATGCAGGGCGTTCTGGTCGCCTCGGGCGCCGGCGTCCAGCCCCACACCGCCCCACGCGGCGCGAACCTGCTCGACATCGCGCCCACGGTCCTCCACCTGCTCGGCGTCCCCGTCCCCGCCGACATGGACGGCCGCGTCCTCTCCGAGCTGCTCACCGCCGACCTCGCCGCCCACGCCAACGCCCGGGCCGAAGTCGAGCACGACGATTCCGCCCAGCCCGTCGGCTCGGCCTACTCCGCCCAGGACGACGCCGCCATCCAGGACCGGCTGGCCGACCTGGGGTATCTCTGAACGTAGCCGTTCACGCACCCGAACTTTACCGTACGGAGGAAACCATGTCCCGGTCTGTAGACCTGTATGGCACGGCCTACGGTAACTTCGCCGCGGAGGTTCTGGCGCAGGTCCGCCGCGACACCTACGGCGAAGACTTCGGCCAGAGCAGCTGGGTGACCGGTCCCGAGTACCGACGGTTCTTCCAGCTCCTGGAACTGGCCGCCGCCGACCACGTCCTGGATGTCGGCTGCGGCTCGGGCGGCCCGGCCCTGTTCCTGGCGCGCGAAGCCGGCTGCCGGGTCACGGGGGTGGACGTCAGCGAGGCGGGCATTGAGGCCGGCCCGACCCTCGCCCGCAAGGCCGGCCTGGACGACAGGGCCCACTTCCGCCGGGCCGACGTCCGCGAGCCGCTGCCGTTCCCCGACGGGGCGTTCGACGCCATCGTCTGCATGGACGCGATGTGCCACCTTCCCGACCGGGGCCGCCTGCTCGGGGAGTGGCGCCGCGTCCTGCGGCCCGGCGGCCGCCTGCTCTACACGGACCCGGTCGTGGTGACCGGCCTGGTTTCCAACGAGGAGCTGGCCACGCGTAGCTCGACGGGCTACTTCGAATTCTGCCCGCCTGGCGTCAACGAGCGGTCGATCGGCCAGGCGGGGTTCGAGTTGGTGCGGGCAGAGGACGTCACGGAGAATGAGGTCGAGGTTTCGCGCCGCTGGCACGCGGCGCGGCAGCAGCGTGCCGCCGAGCTGATCCGGCTGGAAGGCGAGGAGACGTTCGCCGGGCTCCAGCAGTTCCTCGCCACCGTCCACCGCCTGACTAGCGAGCGGCGGCTGTCGCGGTTCGCCTACCTGGGCCGCAAGCCGGGCGAGTGACCGCCTCGGGCCGAAAGGAAAAGCGGACGCGGCGCGTTCGGCTTGGCCGGAGGTAACCCGTGTGGCGCCGAACCCGGCGTGGCAGCGGACAGTAGACCGGCGGGTTCTCCTCCTTGTGGATGTCCCCCTCGTGAACTTAGGATTCCCGGATGACGCCCGAGTTCAGGCGTGATCGACGCTGTGGAGATCTGAGGAGCGGCCGTTCGCTCTCGGCAGTCCGAAAGTGGGGATGATCCGGTCCTCCCGCAGCCTGGCGAACAAGTCCAGGAACGAACCGAGGGTGGGCTGGTAATCGGTGAAGCCGGCCACACGGCTCTGCGTCATGTCGGTCACGACCTCCATCTCGCGTCCAAGGTCCAGGTCGGTATGCCACGCCGACGCGAGCTTGTCGAGGTCGGGTTGAGCGAGGCCGTACTTCGCCGCGATCTCCGCCCAAACCGGACCCGCGCCCGCCAGTTGCGGATCGAGCGGAGTCGGTCGACCTGGGTAGGGAGCGGCGTCGATTCCAAAATCGGTCGCGAGCTTCGGCCAGAGCCATTTCCAGCGAAAGACATCCCCATTGACGATATTGAACGCCTGATTCCGGCCGGCGTCGGACGTCGCGGCCCATTCCAGGTGTCGGGCGAGGATGCGCGCGTCGGTCACGTCCGTGAGACCCTCCCATTGCTGGACGGAACCCGGAAACACGAAAGGCCGCCCCGTCTCGCGGCAAATGGCGGCGTACACGGCGAGAGTCACGCCCATGTTCATGGCGTTGCCCAGGGCGTAGCCGATGATCGTGTGGGGCCGGTGCACGCTCCATGTAAAGCCCCGACGCCTGGCGGCTTCGAAGACCTCGTCTTCCTGAGTGTAGTAGAAGTTCTCGACCGGCGTGCGTGGCATTTCCTCGCGAAACGGCGTCTCCGGCCTTTGGCTCGCGTAGCTTTCGAACGGTCCCAGATAGTGCTTCAGGCCGGTGACCAGGGCGACGTGCCGGAGGCTGTCGGACGAATCGAACGCGGAGAGCAGATTCCGCACCATGGCTCCATTCACCGCGCAGTTCTCGGTCTCGGTCGCCTGTCGGAGCCACGTCGCGAAGAACACGTGGGTGGGATCGATCCCGGCGAGCGCGGCCCGCAGCGATTCAGGCTTGAGCAAGTCGGCCGCGATCGGGCGAACGCCGAGTATGCCGGTCTCCGGCCTGCGTGCAAGGCCGTGGACTTCCCAACCCTTGGAGACGAGAAGCGCGGCGAGATTGCCGCCGACGATCCCACTCACTCCGGCGATGACTGCGCGAAGCGCCATGATGTCCCTTCTTCTGAAAGAGTCGACATGTCTTGAAAATCCGAATCGCGGAATTCGGCGCCGTTTCCGGCCGTACTCGAAATCTAGGCCCTTGTCGTCCTTGGGACAAGAAGGCACTATCATGGAACGTAGTCACCAGAAGGTGCCCATGATCACGACGAAGCCGATCATCCTCGACGAAGATTGCGCCCCCCGCCGCGTGCTGGAACTGTTCAGCGTCAAGTGGACCACGATGGTGCTCCACTCGTTGCATTTTCACGGCGGCGTCTGTCGGACGGGCGTTCTGGCCCGGAGCCTTCCGGGGTGCTCGAAGAAGATGCTCACGCAGACCCTGCGGGAGATGGAAAGGGACGGGCTGATCGATCGGAAGATCTACCCGGTCGTCCCGCCGATGGTCGAGTATTCGCTGACGCCCATGGGCAAGCTTTTCATCGAGCCGCTTGAGATGCTCTACGCCTGGGCGTCCAGGAACAACGAGGCCCTGTCCAAACTCACGAGGCGGCGGAAGAAGCATCCGGCCTCGACCGAAGGGACGAGCGGGGTTTCACCCTGAGGACGGGACGGCCTCCTCCGCTCGGACGAGTTGCAGCCGCGCCTTCCTCCCACGCCCACGCGCTGATGCGCGCCTGGTTGAAGTGGACCCCATCGTCAGGACCGAGGAGGGCGGCGAGGGCCTCGACCTCCGGTTATCGCTCTACGGGAATCCAACTTGCTCGCTGCGCCCCTCCAAATCATGGGCGGGTCTTTGCACCTTGGGAATCGATTCATGCCTCGAATTTATCTCGCGTTCGGCCTTTGCGGATTGCTGTTCGGCGGCTTGACGGATCGGCTCAGCGGCCAGCAGATCGAGAAGGACGAACTCGCCGCGTATCGACAAGCCGGGCTCAATGGCGGCGATCCGGCTCGGGGAAAAGTCCTGTTCGAGTCGGACGCCGCGGGCTGCAAGAAATGCCATGTTTTCAAGGGCGACGAGCGGGGCGCGGGGCCGGACCTGGGGGCCGTCGGCGATAAATACGGGCGCGAGCAACTGATCCGATCGGTGCTGGAGCCGAACGCTTGGATCCACCCCGATTACGGCACGATCGTCGCGACCACGACGGACGGCAAGGTGCATACGGGCGTACTGCATAAGCGAACCGACGACGAGCTTCAACTGCTCGATGCGGAGGGCAAACTGCTGCGACTGCCGCGCGCCGAGGTCGAGCAGGAGAAACGGACCGGCACGTCGCTGATGCCTGCCGGACTGAACAAGACGATGAAGGCCGAGCAGTTCGCGGACCTGATCGCTTATCTTGAGACGCTGAAGCAACCGGAAGGCGAGTCGCGGCTCGCGGGCATGCCGAGTGAGATTCCAGCAGTCGAAAAACCAATCCGGCTCGTGCCGCTGTATAAAGACGAACTGCGGTTCGACCATCCGGTCTGGATCGTCGCGATACCGGGCAGCAAGAGCGCGTTTCTCGTCGTCGAGCAGAAGGCGCGGAGGATCTGGCGCTTCGAAGTGGACGGAGGCGAGCATCAAAGGGAGCTGTTCGCCGACTTCAGCGACGAGGCTTCGACCGGCGACTTCGAGGGCGTGGTGTGCGTCGCCTTTCATCCGCTGTTTCTCGAAAACCGCAAGTATTACGTGAACTACCACGTCCGCAACCAAGGCAGCTTCTTCTCTCCGGTGATCGTCGAGCGGCAGGCGACCGCCGACCTGCGGCGCGACGCGGGCGTCCCTTCCCGGCGGCTCTTGCAGATCCATCAGGACACCGACCTGCACTGGGGAGGCATGCTGGCGTTCGGCCCGGACGGGTTCCTGTATATCGGCGCGGGGGACGCCGGTCCGCAGGAAGACCCCGAAGGCCACAGCCAGGACTTGAGCCGGTTGACCGGAGCCATCCTGCGGATCGACGTCGACCGCCAGGAGGGGGGCGAGCCGTACGCGATTCCCGAGTCGAATCCCTATCGAAACGCCGCCCCGCCCGTCCGCCCGGAGATCTGGGCGTCGGGTTTTCGCATGCCGTGGCGCTTCAGCTTCGATCCGGTCGCGGGCGACCTGTGGGTCGGCGACGTCGGTCAGGATCTGTTCGAAGAAGTCTCGATCGCCCGGGCCGGCGAGAATCACGGCTGGAACGTCTACGAAGGCTTCATGAAGTTCTCGGATCGCTACCGCCGGGAAGGCGAAAAATACACGCCGCCGGTGTTGGCCTACAAACACATGCTCGGCCCATCCGTCACGGGGGGCTATGTTTATCGGGGGAAGCGCAATCCGTCGTATTACGGGGCCTACATCTTCGGCGACTTCGAGTCGAAGCGGGTCTGGGCGTTGACGCAAGCCGACCGCAAGCTGACCAAGGTTCGGCAGATCGGCGAGTCGCCGCAGAAGATCGCTTCGTTCGGCGTCGACTCCGACGGCGAACTGCTGCTGGTCGGTTACGAGGGGACGATCTTCCGGCTTGTGCTCGATGATTCCGACTTCGATTCCGACGCAGGGCCGAAGGCTCATGTGAGGATGCTTCGCGACAACGCGCCGGCGGCTGCTCGCGTCAGCATCATTGGAAATGACGGCAAGCCGTACGGGCCGGTCGGCGCCGCGGCCCGCAAGACGAATCGCGACGAGTCGTATTTCTACGCGGACGACTCCTTCGACGTGAAATTGCCGCCGGGACGCGCGCGGTTGAAATTCAGCGGCGGCATTGAGTCCATCCCACAGACGGTGATGTTGGACGCCGAGACGACCACCGAGTTGACGGTGCGGATGCAACCGTGGATCGACATGGCGTCGCGCGGCTGGTACTCGGGCGATTCGCACGTTCACCTCCATACGGGCGGCCCGATCGACGTGAAGGTTGCGGACGCGCTGGTCGCGGCCCGGGCGGAGGGCGTCAACTACGTCAACCTCTGCGTGTCGAACAACGTCGGCGACGATATCCGAGATGCGGAGTTGATCACCGGCAAGCCGCACGCCACATCGACGGATCGGCATCTCCTCGTATTCGGCGAGGAGATGCGGAGCACGATCTATGGTCACATGCAGTTCTTTGGGATCAAGAAACTGGTGGAGCCGCAGTACACAGGTTTCGACGACACGCCGCACCGGAACGACTTTCCCGCGAACCACGTGATGGCCGAGGAGGCTGTCCGCCAGGGGGGCGTCGTGACGTACGGCCATCCGTTGTTCGCCAACCAGCCGTTCCCGTTCGAGAAGGACCTTGCGCAACCCAGCGGTGCCGCGCGGGAACTGCCCATCGACGCCGTGCTCGGCGTGGTCCATGCGGTCGATCTGATGTCGTATAACAGCGATGAAAGCCAATCGGTCGAACTGTGGTATCGGCTGCTGAATTGCGGACTGAGGCTCTCGGCGTGCGTCGGCACCGATGCGCTGCTCGATCGCTCGACCGAGCCGCTCGGCGGTGATCGGGTTTATGTGAAGACCGCTGGCCCGCTGACGATGCAGAGCTGGCTCGACGGGTTGAAAGGCGGCCGGAGTTTCGTCACGAACGGCCCCATCCCAACGCTTGAAGTCAACGGCAAGGGGCCAGGCGAGACGTGCGAACTCGCCGCGGCGGGCAACGTCCGCGCCTCCGTGACGGTGGAGAGCTATGCGCCCTTCAGCACGATCGAAGTGATCGTGAACGGCAAGGTGTCGGCCCACGATGAAACTCCGGCGGGCGACGAGGCGGGATTGCGAGTCAGACGCCTCGACTTCGAGCTGCCGATCGAGCGTAGCAGTTGGGTCGCCCTGCGCGTGCGCGGCCCCAACCATCACGACGTCTTCGACGGGGCCGCCTGGGCCCACACGAGTCCCGTCTACGTCGACGTGGCCGGCCAGCGAATTGTGAGCCGTCAGGACGCCGAGTACTTCGTCGACTGGACCGAGAAGATGCTGGGGGTCGTCGCCGCCCGCAACCGCTTCGCCAGCGTCGAGGATCGGCGGCAGGTCGAGGCGCTGTTTCGGAGAGCGCGGGACGAGTTCCGCAAGCGAGCGGATGCGAAGTAAGACCCGAGGCTCAGAGAAGGCCTGGGCGACGGCGATGATGATGCGGGCCGATTGGGAGTTGATCGGAGTTCGAAACGGAGCTAGAATTGACTTGCACGATCATGGTTCTCGTGAATCGCGCACGTCCCTTTCCTCCTTTCCGTGCATCGATGGAGGCCGACGATGATCTTTACATCCCACCCCATTGGATCGTCGAGCCCGGTTTCCTTTCGCGCTTCGAGTTGTCGCTGAGCCGCGTCGTCGCGCCTTCAGTCGACCCTTCCTGATCCAGAAGCAGCGTCCACCCGAGATCGGGCCGAGGCCCCTGTTCGTCCGCCGAACGTCGCGTCGGCGGTTCGCGCTCGTCGAGCGCCTTGAGTTCTCCTGGATTCGATTTTTCTCACATAAATGAATGACGAGGCCGATTATGAGGCGTCATTTCTCCCTGCGCCGGATCGCGGACGATGGCCGCGAGGCGCCGGACCTCGGCGCGCGGCGGGGCCGGGCCGACCGGCGGGGCGGCGGCCCCGGCGCGACGGTTGATCGCAAGACGATGCAGCTCTGTCATCAAGTGGCGGTCACGCTCGACGAGGTGCTCGCCGAGTGCGGCGACCCGCTCTTGCACGGCCTGCACGTCGTGGACGTCGAGCCGTCGCCCGACGTCTCGCGGCTGCTCGTGATCCTGGCCCCCGACGACGGCGAACCCGTCGACGGCCCCGACGCGCTGCATCGCGTCGAAGCCCATCTCTCGCGCGCCTCGGGCCACCTCCGCGGCGAGATCGCCCAGGCGATCACCCGTAAACGGGCGCCGGCCCTGGTCTATCACCTGGCCCTCGGCGAAACCGGGGCCTGAAACAAGCAGCCAATCGAAGACCCCGCGGGCGGGCGACCAGGAGGCGCCCGTCCTTCTTTTTCCCTCGTCCCACTTATTCCACGATCACGCGGCCGGGCTGGCCGGGGACGGCGGCTTCCTCGACGACGATGCTGCGGTCGAGGAACGAGCGGATGGTGGCGGCGTTGGTGCGGAGGTGTTCGGTCACTTCCGAGACGGTGTAGACCGACCGGCCTTCGGCGAGGGCCAGGGGCAATAAAATCTGGTCGGCGGAATGGGGATCGACGGCTCCGTCGGGGACGTTCAGGAAGGCGAACAGCTCGGCGACGGCCTCGTCGGCGACGAGCTCGGCGGGCTTGCCGCGCTCGCCGATCCCCACGAAGGTGGCGGCGGTCGAGCCGGCGTGCTCGGCGGTGAGGCTGATCGCGGCGCCCTGGCCGGGGCTGGTCCACGAGGCCGTCTCGATCTCGACGTCGACGTTCCAGCCTTGGTCGCGAATGCGCTCGAGCGCGCGGTCGCGGAGCCGCCGGGCGACGTCGTCGCGGAGGTTGGCCGTGCCGGCGACGCCTCGAATCCGCAGCAGGTCGCCGCGCGTGGTGCGGACCCACGGGCGCGGCCGGGCCGGCTCGATCCAGGCTTCGAGGCGTCCGCCCCCTCGGGGATAGAAGCCGGCGGCGGGCATGGCCAGCGCGATCGGCATCCCCAGGTTCGCCAGGTGCCCGCGCCAGGTTTGGTCGAGGAACGGATAAGGGGGCGCCTTGGGGTTGAACGTGCCGCCGGTCAGGATGATCCGGACGGCGGTGTCGGCCTTCAGAGCGATCGGCAGGTGCAAGGTCTGGAGGATCAAACTGGTCGAGCCGGCGGTGCCGATGTCGATCGTCAGGTCGCGCGGGTCGACCTGGCCCGGCCGGAACACGAGATCGCGCGAGCCGACCTCGGCGCCGGCGACGTCGGCGCCCCCCAGCAGCGCGGCGGCCTCGACGGCCTTGAGGTGCTGGGGGCGGAGGCCGGGCTTGTCGCGGTTGGCCCGGATCTTGGTGATCCGGAACGGCCGCCCGGTCAAGAGCGACAGCGTGAGGGCCGAGCGGAGGATCTGGCCTCCCCCTTCGCCGCGCGAGCCGTCCAGGACGATCAGTTTTTCAGCGGATGGCTTCGAGGAAGACACGGCGTGCGATTCCGTCGAGATTCGAGGACGCGTCGAGGTCGGGGCCGGTCGCACGGGCGTGGAGATTCGCTCGTGCGCGGCGTGGCTCGTCCAGCGCTTTCGACACGCGCGGGACGGCGCGGGTTCGATCCCCTGCCAACGTTCGTCCCGCCGCTCCCCCGATGTGTGGTCGCCTTCCATGGTCGCGCTCCTTGGGTCCGAAATCAACGGGGACGCCGCGATCCTCGCGGACGTTATTTTTTCACTTCGTCGTTGGCGGGGGTGATCGCGGCCTTGGCGGCGGTTTCCGACTTGCGGTCGAAGGCCCAGGCGAGCGGCGACTTCTTCTCGTCGACGACGCCGACCTGGTTGCGCAGGGCCCAGACGAGCACCAGCCGCTGCCTGCGCTCGTCGTTGTGCGGGTCGGACAGCGTGAACAGGAACGAGCCCAGGCTCCGCTCTTGCTCGGGGATGCAGCCGAGCACGGCGACCTGGCCGGCTTCGAGGACGAGGTTGGCCGCCAGGTCGCGGAGCGTCTCCTCCTGCTGGCCGTTGGCGATCTTGAAGTCCTGGGGCGAGTACGGCGTGGCCTGAAGCGGCTGGAACGTCTGCTGGATCGGCCCGTGGTGGATCTCGGGGGTGATCCGCATCGCGACCGAGTTACTCTCGTGGTGTCGAGGCGTCACGCGGAAGTAGCCGCTGGCGGTCTTGTAGTCCTTGCCGAAGGCGTGGTGGTCGCGGTTCAGGAGCAGGCTGACCTGGTCGACGGTGTCGCAGACGATGATGTTGGCCGGCTGTTCCTCGTCGATCTGGAAGATCGCGGGATCGACCTTGTTGGGGGGCGGGGCGTGGATGACCGCCTCCAGCTCGGACGGCAGGTCGCCGGTGATCCGGCCGATCCGCAGGCCGTTGGCTTGCAGCGCCAGCCGTTCTTCCGGGGCGATCGCCTGCTCGTCGGCGGCCTTCCAGACGACCTCGTTGATGACCGGATCGCGGAACGGACGGTTGAGGATCACCACCCGAAGCACGCACCTCTTGGCCTCGATGACCTCGCCGCCCTTGTTGCCGATCCGCCCGAACAGGCCCTCGGGCCGGAGCTGATCCTTGTGCGGATTGCAGCCCGCGACCAGGATCAGGCCGAGAAATGTGAGACGCGGGGCGATCGCCGAGAACCGGTTTCCCGAGCACATGGGGCGGAATCCTTTCCGCTTCGTTTCGTCGCCGACGACCCACCCGATCAAGTCCGATCGAACGGCCGGCGTGAATACCCAACATCAATGCCAGGACGAACTCCCGACGCAAACCCGCGCCAGCGCGGCCCAGCCGCCGACGTCGCCGAGGCGAGAGTTTAGGGCGATCGGCGAACCTCGTCAACCGCAACCGCGGCACCGTGTCAGCCGGCTCGCCTTTGCATCCACAGGGTGGCCAGCGACGCCGCGACGACCGACGCCATGCCAGCCATCGCCATCCTGCCGGTCGCGCCGGCGGGGGAATACCACGGAGGACGCGGGATGAGGATGCGATCGGTCCAGACGTTGTTGATGAACAGGCGGTCGTAATCCGTGATCCAGGGCGGGGCCGGCGGGTCGATCACCTGGACCATCGTTCCTCTGGTTCCAACCGGTCGGAGGACCGTGACGTGACGGGCTTCCAGGCGATGCAGCAGGAAGAGTGCATTGACGCCGCAATCGAGCTTGGCTTGTTCCTCGTCGGGATCGGCCTGAACGTTGACACCTCCCGCGAGCAAGACGACGGCCGTCAAACTCATTCGGAAGGACATCGCGGTGGGATTCCTGTTGGTTCGGTGCAAGTACAGCCTATCGACCTCAACCGGCGCGTCGCTGCATCCATAAAGCGGCGAGCGACGCGACGACCGCCGCGCCCAGGCCCGAGACCGACCAGGCCCACCAGTTGACGCCCTCGGAGAACGGTGCCGCACCGAGCTCGTTCTTCTGCGTCTCGGCCTTGGCGAGCTGGCTGTCGAGCATCGCCTCGACCTCGGACCGCGTCGGTTGCGGCTTGAGCTTATCCTGGCCGTATTTGTACTGAAGTTTTTTGAGATGATCCGAGATCGGCGTCCCCGGTTTGTATTTGCTCGTGAACACGTCGGGCCCCGGATGCTTGTTGAACTCCATTGTCCGATCGATGATGCTCATGGTCTGCAGGATGGTCGGCTCCCTGGTATAGACCGACAACCCCTTGGCGTCGTCCTCGATGTGGGTCTTGGAGACGGAGGCGACGGGCATCCAGACGTCCTCCTTGCCGATCTTGAAGGACTTCAGCGTGATGTCGGATCGGCTCGAAAGCGGGTCGACCAGATACGTCTCATGTCGCACGGCGTGCCCGTTCCTGTGGAGGTCGATCCAGTAGCGCTCGAAGAGCCGATCGGGGAGGTCCGTGCCCTTGAAGACCATGAAGACGGTGAGGACCTTCAGCGGGCGGCCGTCGACCTCCTCGTCCGTGACGGTCGTGGCGCGATCGTCCTTGTCCCGGATGCCTTTGAGGTCGTCGATAAGGAAAAAGCTCGCCGGGGTCTTGTAGCCCGAGATGCGGATTCCATCGAGATTGCGGATGTCCACGTTGCCGATCGACCGGCCGCCGGGGTGGTTGTGATGCTCGAACACCCGCTCCTGGGGACGGATCATGATCTTCTCGCTCGCGGCGTTGGCGTCCCCGCCGACGTTGTGGAGGATGTCGGCGAACATCTCCCCCTCCCGCTTCCAGACGAAGACGCCTCCGAACGTCTCGAAAACGCCGTTCGCATCGAGGTTGGCCTTCCATTCCTCGGCGAGGGCCCCCTTGTAAACGACGGCGCCCTCGAACTCGCAGCGGAAGTCCTCGATAGGGCGCTGGAGGGCCTCGATCGCGGCGACGAGCGAGCGGATGTCGTGGATGCCGTCGTCCGGGGGCGCGGAGACAAGGGCGGCGAGGATTGGAATCAGGAAGGAAGACACTGTAGCTGCTCCCGTGGGTGGTATGATCGCGATCGTCGATTGTGCCTTCGAAGAGAAAGAAGCCTATATAACTTATGAGGAGGTCGTCTCCAAGCCGCGGGAGGATCCAAGGAACCTGGAGAGTCGTCGCTCGCTATGTTCATGGATCCTCCCCTCTTGAGTCACCCGGACCAGGGCTCTCCACTAGGGAGCCTGGGGGCTCATAATAAACGGAAGCGTACAGTTCCCCTGATCTACTACTGTATCGCAGACCAATGCACCGGTGCAGAGCCCTTTCCTCTTGGCACCGCAACCAGGAGCGGACGTACCGCCTTTGGAATAGCCGCTTCCGGGCGCGGTTGTGGTGCCGCTGTAATTACCCGTGTATTTCGCTTGAGAGCAGGTGGTGCATTGGGCTCCGGGCGCGACGCAAGTTAGTGCGGCCTGGCTACATGAGTCTTGTTCAAGGATTAAATGCGGACTGCTTCCCCGCGAGCGCGCAAGCGTTGATGCGTTCAGTCCGACGCGGCCGCCTGCGTCGAAAGCGGCAGCAACAGAAACAACGCAGAAAACCGCGAAAACCAGTGATCCTAAGCGAAGGGATGTGGATCGGGAAAACATCAATTCGTTCTCCTTTTCGTGCCGACACCTGGTGAATCCCGGCACGTCGCCGGGATGTCTTGGAATGCTTGCCTCGCGTGTGGCAACGTCACTCGACGAGCTCGCCGCCGTTCCGTGTGCCGAGCCCGCGCCAGACCTGCCGAGCGATGGAATCCTTGGTGAATCGGACCGAGCCGTCCCCCATCAGGCTGTTCACGCCCCCCGGGTGGAGGCTCCGGGCGGTCACGATCCCCGAGACGACGCCCCCGGCGAGAGAGGCGACGTCGGGGGTGACGGCGTCGGGGATCCGCCCGTTCGGCTCCTGGGCGTGGTTGTACGCGCCGCACTGGAAGTCGCCGATGAACCAGTAGATCCCCGCCAGTCGCGAGAGCGGGAACTTCGGCTGCGCCGAGGCCAGTTGGCTGCACTTAAGGGCGTAATCGGCGCTCCGGATGTCGCAGAAGTCCATGACGAGGAGGTTGCCGAAGTCGCGGGCGGGCGACAGGCCGCCCCCCTCGCCCGTGCCCCGCAGGCGCTCGCCGTACGCGGCGGTGTGCGACAGGCCGTCGACGAAGTCGCGCGGGCTGAGTACGGAGCCGACACCGGAGTAGAAGCCGACGCCGCTGTCGAAGGTCTCGGCGGTCGTGAAGGGCACCGGGCCGAGGCCGTAGTTGCCCCGATAGCTCGTGCCGTAAGGCGTCGGCATCGGGCCCGCGTCGGACGGGCAGAGGTAGCCGGCGACCGGCGTCGAGAACGCCGTCAGATTCTGCGGGGAGGGGAAGTGATGGGCCTCCTTGTCGGGGAAGGTCTCGACGTCGAAGTTGATCGCGGCGTAGAGGGGCTGCTGCTCGATGTACGGCAGCATCCGCGCCAGCGCGGAGAACGGCCGACCGCCGATGCCCCAAGGGTATCCCCTCTCCGGGTCTATCCGGCCTGAGCCCCAGTTGAGCGGGAACGATCCGTGGGCGGTCTCGTAGTTGTGCAGGGCCAGGCCGATTTGTTTCAGGTTGTTGACGCACTGCGCCCGCCGCGCCGCCTCGCGGGCCGTCTGGACGGCGGGCAGGAGCAGGGCGATGAGAAGGCCGATGATGGAGACGACGACGAGGACCTCGATCAAGGTGAAGCCGGGCCGCGCGGAAGGAACAGGGCGTCGTCGAGTCGCGTGAAACATCTTTGTACGCCTCCGATTGGTTCCCTATCGAATCCCTCGTCAGTCGAGCGCCACGAACGGGATCTCGATCTTGCTCATCGTGGGATGGTCGGTGAAGATCGACACGACGCCTCGTTTCGCCCCCGGCTTCGGGTCGCCCTTCACTTCGAGGACCTGCGTGAGCGCGGATTCGTCCCCCGACGCCAGGCCACGGACGCCGAGCGTCTCGCAGTCGACCCGCGTCACCCGGAACGCCTGCTGATCCTGCGACTTCAGCACCACGCGATAGTCGTGGGCGCCGGATTTCAGGATGATCATCTCCGGCGCGACCGTGATGGGAGGAACGACTTTCCAGTCGACGACTTGCCGAAGGAGGACGTTCGACCCCTTCCGCATCAGAACCTCGGCGCGTCGATCTCCCGGTTTGCCGGCCGTGTCGAGGGCCGCATGGAAGAGGCGGGATTGGACCTCGACGCCGTCTTCCGAGGGGCTCTCCTGCTTCGGGCCGTCCCATTCGACGCGGATCGTCGAATGCAGCTCGACGAGATCCAGGTCGATCGGAGGTTCGCTCGCATCACCGGCGGCGAAGACCCGGAAGGCGGCCCGTGGGGCTTGCTTCGCCACGGGGAGGACGGGCCCGTCCGGGAGCGTCACGGATTCGACGCGCAGGGACGGGACGGCGGTCGCGGAGGTCCGCAGCATGATGCTCTCATTCGACGGCAGGTCGGTCACGACCTCCGTCTCGTTGACGACGTCGCCGAACTTGTCGTCCAGATGAAGCGTGACTTCGACGTCGGCGGATTCGCCGGGAGCGAGCCTCAACTTCTCGGCGTGCACGCTGCCGCAGCACGTCTTGTAGTTGATCACGTTTAGCAGATTGACGACGTTCGCCGTCGTGTTCACGAGTCGATACGAATGGGGAGACCTTCGCCCCGGCCGGCTGGCCACCACGCCGAAGTCATGGCTGCGGTCCGCCTCGGCGATCAGCGCGGGCTTCGACCCCGCGTTCGGAGTCGGCCGCCTCGCGGCCGAGCTTTCCTCGCGGCAGCCCGAGGCCGCGAACAGTACGATCGCGCCAAATTGGATGGTGCGTCGGCCGGGGAAGGCGATCATGCGACGAACCCCCGTAACCCGAAGCGTTTTTCGTGATCGAGACGACCCTGGCGGCATCTAACGGACAAGTGTCCTTGTCGACGAGGCGATTCGATCATAGAGGCCGGATATTGTCAAACACAAAAACACATTAAGTATCGATCAGGATTTGGCACGTTTCGAGAACGGGTGAGCGCGGGGGATTTGCGGGCGAGACAGGGCCTTGCCGTCCGGCTGTCACTCCCAATCCGGCGCTTGAGATTGGGGCGAGCAATCGGTATACCTGGCATGTCGGCGACGTCGGTGTTGGGAACCCCGACGTCGCAAACCTTGGCGGGCGTCTTCGAGTTTTTCTCAGAGATGACACGGAAGGTCCCCATCTTGACGTCTCTCCTGTTGTCGGACGTCTCCATTGGCCTGGCCTGCGCGGCGGCCGCGGCGGTGCTTGGCTTCGAGGCGGCGCGGTCGAGCAGACGGCGCGAGGCGTATCCCCGGCCGATCGTCGGGGCGCTGGCGGTCTTGCTGGCGCTGGTCGCCGCGTCGTTCTTCGCCACCGGCGCGGGGCTCCCGGCCGAGCATCCGACCCGGGTCGCGCTGGGCCTGGCCCTGGGGGCCGATTCGTGGGCGATCGTCGCCAGCCTCGTCCTCTTCGCCCGGCGGTCGAGAGCGACCGAAGCCGGCGAGCACCGGCCGTCGGCCTTCCGCGATCTTGAGGAGGCCTTGCGCCGCAGCGAGCGCGATTCGAGGCGGCTGAAACTGTTCGCCAGCCGTACAGACAACGCGATGATCGTCACCGACGCCCGATGGCGGATCGAGTGGGTGAACGAGGGGTTCACGCGGATCACCGGCTACCAGCCCGACGAGGTCCACCGCCGCGTCGCCGGCTCGTTCCTCCAGGGGCCGGAGACCAACCCCAGCACCCTGGCCTTCATTCGCCAGCGGCTCCGGGCCGGCGAGGGGGTCCAGACCGAGATCCTCAACTACGCCAAGTCGGGCCGGAAATACTGGGTGGCGATCGAGATACAGCCGATCTTCGGCGAGGACGGCGAGATCGTCAATTTCCTCTCGGTGCAGAGCGACGTCACCGAGCGGAAACGGGCCGAGCGGCGGATGGAGGTGCAGCACGCGGCGATGCAGATTCTGGCCGGCTGCTCGCGACTGGAAGAAGCGATCCCCCATCTGCTGGCGACCGTCGGGCTGACCCTCGATTTCGACGTGGCCGAGTTCTGGCTCTGGGACCACGCCGAGGGGGCGCTCTGGCTGGCGGGCAAGCCCTGGACGTCCAGCCGCGTCGGCTCGATCTGGACCGACGAGACCGAGCGTGGGCGGGCGAACCTGCGGTCCGGCCGGGCGCTCAAGCGGGTGTGGGCGACCGGGAAGCCTGTCTGGGAGCCCGACCTTGCGCTGGCCGAATTCGGCACGATCGGCCGCGTGGGGCTCGCGGCTCGCTGCGGGCTGCGAAGCGCCGTGTGCATTCCGGTGGCCGTCGGCGAGGAGTGTCCGGCCGTCGGCGTGATGATGTTCCTGAGCCGCGAGACCCTGCCGCGCGACGAGCCGCTATTGCAGGCGATGACGACGCTGGGACGCCAGATCGGCCTCTTCGCCGAGCGGAAGAAGGCCGTCCGCGAGCTGATCGACGTCAACGCCCAGCTCAACGCCGTGCTCGACGCCTCGACCCAGTCGTCGATCATCGCCACCGACCCGCGCGGCGTGATCACCGTCTTCAACACAGGCGCCCAGCGGATGCTCGGCTACTCGGCCGACGAGGTGATCGGCAAGACCACGCCCGAGGCCTGGCACGACCCCGCCGAGGTCGCCGACTACGCCGCCAAGCTCTCGGCCGAGCTGGGCACGTCGATCCAGGGCTTCGAGGCCGTCGTCGCCCGCGCCCGCCGCGACAGCTACGACTCCCGCGAATGGACCTACGTCCGCAAGGACGGCACCCGGCTTTCGGTCCTCCTGGCCGTGACCGCCGTCCGTGATCCGGAGGGTCGGATCAACGGCTTCCTCGGCATCGCCGCCGACGTCAGCGCGTTGCAGCGGGCGGAGCGGCAGGTCCGCGAGAGCGAGGCCCGGCTCCGCCGTCTGGTCGAAGCCAACATCTTCGGCGTGATCTTCGGCGACCTCAGCGGCAAGCTTCACGACGCCAACGACGCGTTCCTCGAAATGGCCGGCTACTCCCGCGCCGAACTCGCCCGGGGCGTCCTGCTCTGGGAGCACGTGATCTCGCCTTCATCGATCCGCCAGATCCACCGTTGCCGCGTCCAGCTCGGCAAGCACGGGATCTGCGCGCCATTCGAGCTGGAGATCCGCCGCAAGGACGGCCGCATCCTGCCGATCCTCCTGGGCCTCGCCCTGCTCGAAGAGGGGCGGCTCGACGCCGGTGCGCCGGTCGTGGCGTTCTGCCTCGACCTCACCGAGCGGAAGCGGCTCGACGACGAGCTGCGGCAGCACGCCAGTGATCTCGCCGAGGCCGACCACCGCAAGAACCAGTTCCTGGCGATGCTCGGCCACGAGCTGCGCAACCCGCTCGCGCCGATCCGCAACGCCGTCAAGATCATGAAGCAGCGCGGGTCGAACGACCCCGCCCTCACCTGGTCGCGCGACGTGATCGACCACCAGGTCAACCAGCTCGCGCACCTCGTCGACGACCTGCTGGAGATCGCCCGCGTCAAGCGCGGTAAGATCCGGCTTCAGCTTGAGGCGGTCGACGCCGGCGTCATCATCGACCACGCGGTGGAGACCAGCCGGCCGATCATCGAGGCTCACCGTCACCGGCTCTCGATCGCGGTCGCCGACGAGCCGGCCTTCGTCATGGCCGATCCGATGCGCATGGCGCAAGTCCTCTCCAACCTGCTGCACAACGCCGCCAAGTACACCGAGGAAGGGGGCCGCATCGAGATCTCGGCGGCCGTCGAGGGCGATCAGGTCGTCTTCCGCGTCCGAGACGACGGCATCGGAATCCAGCCGTCGATGCTATCGAGCGTCTTCGAGCTGTTCACTCAGGCCGACCGCACCCTCGACCGCTCGCAAGGGGGCCTCGGCCTCGGCCTGACCCTGGTCCGCACCCTCGTCGAGATGCACGGCGGCACGGTCGACGCCCAGAGCGAAGGCCTCGGCTTTGGCAGTGAGTTCACCGTCCGCCTCGCCCGCTGCGCCCCTGCCCTCGCCGAGCCCGAGCCCGCCGTCGCGCCGCCGTCGGCCGACCTGGCGAGCCCCGCGCGCGGGCGGCGGATCCTGGTGGTCGACGACAACGTGACGTCGGCCGAGAGCCTGGCCATGATCCTCACGTTCGAGGGGCACGACGTCCAGGTCGTCCACGACGGTCCGTCGGCCTTGCGGACGATCTGCGCCGACTGCTTCGACGTCGTGTTCATGGACATCGGCCTGCCCGACATGGACGGCTACGAGGTCGCCCAGAAGCTCCGCGCCCGCCCCGAGCTGGCCGACCTGCCGCTCGTCGCCGTCACCGGCTATGCCGAAGACGAAGCCCGCCATCGCTCACGCGATGCCGGCTTCGACGAACATTTCGTCAAACCCGTCGACCCCGACGCCATTCTCGCCTTCATCGCCTCGCTCGAATGGAGCGAGAAAGAGGCCGAAGCCGTCGCCGGGCCGCTGGACTGAACTCCAGGGGACACCCGGCCTCATGAGAAGAGGCTCGCGGTCGGCCAGAGGGGCCGAATACAAGCCCGAAGCGCCAGCGAGTGCATTTCCGGTCGGCCATTCGAACCATCATGACGCCGTGGGGACGCCCGGCCTCGCGGGCTCGGCACAAGTGTCGGGGCGTCAACCCACTGGGAGAGTCACTCACTTCCCCAGATGCGCGTCGGCGAAATTGAGGTACGCTTCCCAGTCGGACGGGAGCACGTCGTGGGGGCCGGGGCGGTAGCGGTAGCCGATGGTGCTCTTGACGAGCGAGTTCTCGGCCGGCTTGGGCCATGCGTCGAGGGCGAGGCCGTCCTTGCCGAGCAGGCGGTAGACGGGCTCGGCGGCCTTGGCGGCGAGGAATTCGCCCTTGGGGTCGGCCCATTTGTCTTCCTCGGCGCTGCTGACGAGGACCGGGCGCGGGGCGATGAGCGCGATCAGCTCGTGCTGGTCGACGGGGAGTTTCTCCTCGTGGCCGCTGTACTGGTGGAAGTTCGTGCAGAACCAGTGCGGGAAGCTGCCGTTGAGGTGGGCCACGTCCTCGCCGAAGATCCGCTTCGAGAGGGCCGCGCCTCCCGCGCCGGAGTTGTTCGAGATCACCAGGGCGAACCGCTGGTCCTGGGCGCCGGCCCAGAGCGCCGCCTTGCCGAGCCGCGAATGGCCCAGCACGGCGACCTTCTTGGCGTCGACTTCGGGCGTCGTCTCCAGGTAGTCGAGCGCCCGGCTCAGGCCCCAGGCCCACGCGCCGATGGCGCCCCACTCGTCGGGGTCGGGCTTGGTCTGGCCGGGTCGGTAGAAGAGCGGATGGACGCCGTTCTGAAAACCGTCGTCGAAATCGGGGTCGAGATCTCCGTAGCAGACGGTCGCAAGGGCGTAGCCGCGCTCCACGACGCGCTCGACCATCCAGCGCGTGGCGACCGACCCGCGCGAAGCCTCGGTCACCCGGTGGTCCACGACTCCCGTTCCGTGTTCGGCCCGCATCCAGGCCGTCGAGAGACGGACGCCCGGGTCGTGCGTGACCGCCTGGTTCCCCTCGAAATTCAGGCCCAAGAACGCCGGGGCCGGCTTGTCCCTCTCCGCGCTCTTGGGCAGATAGATCAACAGGTCCAGGTGCGGGCCGTCGGCCTTGTCGGTGAACCGGATCGAGACCTCCCGGCGCACCGCCTTCCCTCCGAGCGCCTCGCGGTCCTCCGATATGACCTCGTAGGTCGGCAGGATCGACTTCGTCGGCGTCTTGCCGTAGACCTGGCTGGCGAACAACTTGAGCAACTCGGGGCGCCGCACGGTCGTCCACAACTCGGCCGACGTGACGCTCCGCCCCTTCTCGGTCACGAGCGCGTCGGGCAGGCTGTACGGCTTGACGTCGCTCTCGTTGGTGTTGACCTTGGCGTTCTGCGCCTCGGCTTCATGGGACGACGACATGACGAGGACTCCAACCACCATCGGAACACATAAGCGCGCTGCGATCATCAGACCACTCCCCGGGGCGAAACCGAAACCGAACCAGGACCCCGTCGACGATGATCGCTCGCCCCGGGCCGACGTGCAACCCGTCGCCAGGGCGAGCGAGTCGGATCGGCTTACTTCCCGCTGAACACCAACACCCAATCGTGCTCGGCGTTCGGCGGGGAGGCGACGGCCTGGCCCTGGGCGTCGGCCTTGAGGTCGAACGCGGGAGCTTTCTTGCCTTCGACGGGGTCGAACCAGAAGACTTGCAGCGAGGCTCCGGCGGGGAGGCCGCGAAGGGCTACGTCGCGGGGGGCGGCGAGGTAGACGAGGCGGGAGCCTTCGGAGTTCGCGACGCAGAGGGGGGCGGGGGTTTTCGCCGGGGGCGCGGCGGTCCAGGCGACGAGGTCCGGGCGCGGCTCGAAGTGGTTCCAGCCGGGGATCGATTCGATCAGGCGGCGGGCGGCGGCGATCTGACCCGAGCCGGGGAGCTTCATGGCGACGTCCCAAGGGGTCGTGCCCCAGTTGTTGCCGCCCGGTGACGCGCCGTAGGGCGTTTCGCGGCCGTTGACCTGCCAGACGCCGTTGACGCCGTAGGTGTGGCCCGCCAGGCCGCTGGCGACCGCGTGCGCCCAGAACGCCTGGCGGGCGTCGGCCGCGGTGAGCGTGGGGCGGATCTCGAGCGCCTCATACCGCGATTCGCCGCTGATCACCGGCATCGTCGGCTCGGTCCGCCAGCCCTCGAACGCCTGGTCGGCCTGCCCTTGCGCCGGCGTGCCGTGGCCGCTCTGGTGCATGTCGAAGTCGAGGACCTTCGGGTCCGTTACAGAGGTCCGCGCGGTCCGCGACGGGTGGCAGGTCAGGAGGCGGTGGAACGGGTCGATTTCCCGGATGTAGGCCATGACCTCGGTCCATTCGCGCTTCTGGCGGTCGGCGTCGGCCTCCTTGGACTTCGACAGGTAGAACGGCATCGTGGTCTCGCCCGCCGCGCACCAGACCACCGGCTGCGCCCCCCACCGGGCGACGAGGTTGCGCCAGTGCTGCTTCATCTTCGCCTCGCCGAGATACGGAAGATGATAGCCCCACGCGCCGACGATGCACGGCACGAAGCCCTGATCGGCGAGGTAGGCGATGCGACGGTCGGCCGCGTCGAAGTACTCGGGACGAATCCGCGAATAATCCTTCTCCCAGGGGAAGCCCGCCTCGTTCTCGCCGCGCGGGTCGAAGGCCGGCATGTCGGGATAGAGGCCCGCGACGATCTGGACGACGTTGAACCCTTTCTCACGGCGGTCGGCCGCGAGCGTCTGGAAGTCGTCCGGCCAGCCCAGCCGCTTGGTAAGGCCCATCCACCATGTATCGCCGAGCCAGAAGAAGGGCGTCCCGTCGGCGTGGGCGAAGTGCCGATGGTCGTCGGCCACGCGGATCGGCCCGTGGATCAAGAGCGGGTTCGAGCCCGTGTACGGCGTCGTCTCGACGACCCCCTCGATCCCATGCAACCCGGCGTCGTCGGGATCGCTGCAAATCGACTTGTAACGATGCGTCCCCTGCTGGCGGCTCGAATAGCGGACCTTCCAGGCCTTGCCGCCGCTCCAGAACGCCGGCACGCGGAGCGTCGACCCGTCGGGCGCGGTGAAGTCGACGTCGAGCGTCACCGTGTTGAACGGGTCCGGCCGTTCCTTCGCCGACGTCAGCGCGACTTCCGCCACCTTCCCGGCTTCGACGCGCTGGGGCTCGGCCGCCCTCGCGCTGATCCCGATCCAGCTCAGAACGACCAGCGCCGCACCCACGCATCGGGCGCGGCGGAACAGGGTGTGAGTCATCGAGGCCCTTTCACTTCATGTCAAGGTCGGGAGAGGTCGGACGAAGGCTCGCACGGAAGGCGACGGCCATTATAAAGCCGTGCTGGGACGGAGGAAGAGTCTTGCGTCTCGCCGCGTCACGGGTAGAGGTCTTGATTCGGTCGGTAGAGTTGAACGACTGATCTTCGGTCCCTTCGAGAGTGGAGGCGGAGACGATGAGCTTGGCGACGTTGGATTGGAACGAACCTTTTATCGAACCCGTGAGCGATCCGACGGATGGCGTTGCCACGTCGGTCGAGGCCGCGCGGCCGACCGCGACCGACGACGACCATCTGCTCGACGCCTACTCCAACGCCGTGACGGGCGCCGTCGACAGGGTGGGGCGTTCGGTCGTGCATATCGAGGCGAAGTACGGCGGCGGTCGCCGGGGCGAGCGGCCTCGTGGCGGGACCGGCTCGGGGTTCGTGTTCACGTCGAGCGGGTACATCCTCACGAACAGCCACGTCGTCCACGAGGCCGATCGCCTGGACGTCACATTGGCCGACGGCAACCGGCTTCGGGCCGACCTGATCGGCGACGACCCGGAGACCGACCTCGCCGTCATCCGGGTCCTCGGCGAGCCGATCCCCCCCGCCGCTCTGGGCGATTCGAGCAAGGTGCGGGTGGGCCAGGTCGCGATCGCCATCGGCCACCCTTACGGCTTCCAGAGCACGGTGACCGCGGGAGTCGTCAGCGCCCTGGGGCGATCGCTTCGCGCGGCGTCGGGGCGATTGATCGACGACGTCCTGCAAACCGACGCGGCGCTCAATCCCGGCAACTCCGGGGGCCCGCTCGTCGACTCGCGCGGGCTTGTGATCGGCGTCAACACGGCCGTGATCCTCCCGGCGCAGGGGCTCTGCTTCGCGATCGCGGTCAACACGGCCAAGTTCGTCGCCGGCCGCCTGATCCGCGACGGCCGGGTGCGTAGGGGACGACTCGGAGTGGCCGTCCAGACAGTGCCCTTGCCGAGGCCGCCCGGCGACCGCGCCGGCGCGTCGAAGCGCGGCGGCGTGCTGATCATGAGCGTCGAGCCCGGCGGCGCCGCCGAGCGAGCGGGATTGGAGGAAGGCGACGTCATCATCGGCCTCGACGGCCACGCCGTCGGCGGCATCGACGACCTGCACCGCCTGCTCACCGACGACCGCGTCGGCGTGAAAATCCCGCTCCGCGTCCTCCGACGCCCCGAGATCCTCGCCTTCACGATCACCCCCGAGGAGTCGAAACCGTCGGCCCAGGAATGAGTCGTCGTCGGGAGCGTCCAGCGGTCCGGGGTGGTTCGGACTTCCGGGCCGATCAGCTGGTCAAGGAGGGCAGGCCGAGCTTGCGGATGACCTGCATTGGAAGGAAGAGGTGCCGTGGGTCGTCGAGCAGCGGCATGAACCCGAACTTCAGGTAAAAGTTCCGGGCGGCGTCATCGATCGCATCGACCTCCACCGCCCGGATGCCGATATGTTCGGCGAGGTGCTGCGCTCGCCGCAGGGCATCGATCAGCAGGAGCGAGCCGAGGCCTCGGCCCTGGGCCGAGCGGTCCACCGCCAGCCGGCCCAGCAGGACGACCGGCAGGTCCAGCCGAGGCAATCCCTTGGCCTGGTCGGCGGGCAGGGCCTCGAAGGCGACCCCGTGATTCGAGAGGGCGTAGTAGCCGAGCACTACGGCCTCGCCCTTCCTGACGGCGACGTAGGTGCGGGCGAGATCCCGCTTCTGGAACTGACCGGCTTTCTGCCGCAGCCAGTCGGAGAGCATCGGCTGGCCGCAGTCGAACGATGAGCGATCGTGGGACGCTCCCAGCCGCTCGATGCTCCAGGCGTCGGATGAATCAGCCAAGGTGCTGCTTGTACCTCTGGGCTGCCTTGATGAGAGCGGAGTTCGGTCGGGCTTCGGCGTCGTCGAGGAGGGCGGCGAAGCGGTCGCGGTCCCTGTCGCTGAGGACGGTCACGCTTTGCTCGTGCATGACCGCGCGCGCCTGTCGGACCAAGGTGCTGACGGCGAAGTCGCTGACGGACTGGCCCAGCGAGGCCGCCGCCTCCTCGATGACCTCCTTCAACTCGGAAGGAAGGCGGAAGTTCAGACGTGAATCCCTCACCCCGGACGCCATGTCACATCCTCTCAGCGGGCCGCCGATGTACAGCGTTTTGCCACATGAGTCATTCTACTTCGGTCTGAGCGGAAGAACGATGCGAACTTGCCGAAGCCGGAATCGGGGCGGCCGACGGCTTCCCCGCCGTGACTTTCTCGAAGGGGACGTTCGTGATGGGATACTTCGGCCAGTCGCGGTAGTCGAAGTGCCACCATTCGACCTCGTTGACGGCGAACCCCTGGTCCTCCATCGCCTTGCGGAGCACTTCGCGATGCCACCGCTGGAGCGACGTTCCGCCCGGGTAGTCGGGGTTCGAGCGGGTCGAGAACTCGTCGTAGCCGCCGACCATCTCGACCGGCCTTCCGCTCTCCAGCTCGTAGAGCGACAGATCCACGGCGCAGCCTCGGTTGTGCTTCGAGCCTTTCGTCGGGTCGGCGACGAAGCCGTGGTTCGACTCGGGCGTGGCGTCCCAGAAAATCCGCGTCACGTACCACGGCCGATAGGCGTCGTGGATCAAGAGCCCGAAACCCCGGTCCCGGAGCGACCTGTGCGCCTTCGCCAGGGCTTCGGCGGCCGGCCGCTGCATGAACGCTCGGGCCGAGGAGTAGACCGGGGTGCCGAGGAAGTTGTTCGTCGTTGCGTACCGGACGTCCAGTTTGATCGCCGGGTCTAGGCCCGTCAGGTCGACCAGATCGGGCGCGAGGAACTCACCGCGTTCGACCGGGGGCGTCGCGGCCAGGGCTTCCGTCCGAAGCGCCGCCACCGGACGCACGGGGTTGATCCGAAAGGTCGACCCGTCGTCGCCGTCGATCCTCCGCCGCTCGAACGTCACGCCGGCCGCCACGGCCCGAGTCGCCCGGCCCGCGGCGTCGCGCGTGAACACGATCGACTCGCCGTCGTAAAGCCCTCGCTTCGGAAACCGGAAGACGTCGGGCGACTCTTCGATCAACGGGTCAAGATAGAACCACTCGATCAACGCCTGGAGTCGCCCGTCCCGTTCGTGGATATAGAGCGTATTGTGGTCCCAGCCGTACTCGCCGATCAGGCCGTCCCACCGCGAAGGCGGGGCCGCGGGCTTGCGGTCCTCGACCTTCTTCGCCGTGATCTTCTCGAACGTGACCGTGTCGTCCCGGACGGTCAAGCGCGTCCCAAAGTCGAGCGGTCCGTCTTCCCTCATCCCGTCCTTCCCCACGCGGATCTCGGTCCGAAGGCCGCCGATCGCCTGCGTCAGGAACAGCCGATCGCCTCGGGCGACCAGCTCGACGGCCGAATCCCCCTCGCCGTAACGTCCCGCAACGCGTCCGGCGAGCCCGGCTTCGAGCGGCTCGCCCGCGTCGATCTCCGGCAAGGGCTCGCCTTTTCCGAGCGCCAGCAACAGCCGGAGCGCGGCGTCACTGATCCGCTTGGCCGTCGCGTTGGCGCAGTCCTTGGTCACGACGACCGCGACCCCGATCTGTGCGTCCGGCAGGGCCGAGAGGTCGGTCGCGAAGCCGTAGATCGCCCCGCCGTGCCCGATTCGCTCGTGCCCCTCGAACCTCTCCAGGGTGAAGCCCAGGCCGAAGCTTCGGGTCGAGGCGGCACCGGGAAATTGCTCGGTCCACATCGTCTGGAGGGTTTCCGGCTTCACGATCGCGCCGCCCGGCCCTTTTCCGCCGTCGAAGAGGACCGACATCATCCGGCCGAGGTCGACCACCGACGACCGCAGGTTCCCGGCCGGCTCGGTCCCGAGCGGGAACGTCGGCGCGTCGAACACCCGGCCATCGTAGGTCCACATCACCCCCCGAGCCGTCGCCTTTTCGATCGCCGGCGACGTCCCGAAGCTCGTCGACGTCAGGCCCATCGGCTCGATCACCGTCCGCTTCAGGGACTCGGCGAACGGCTCACCCCGGACCACTTCCACCACCCGGCCGACGACCGTGATCGCCGCATTCGAATACTTCGTCCGCGTCGTCGGCGGGTAGACCAGTTCGGTCGCGTTCAGGCTCTTGACCGTATCGACGATCGAGGGGCTCGTCAGGTCGAAATAATGGCCCACGGGCGGCTCGCGAACCAGGCCCGAGCGGTGCGTCATCATCTGCCGCAGCGTGATCGGCGTCCCGAATCGATTCCCGGGCGTGAAGTCGGGCAAATACCGCGAGACCGGGGCGTCCAGGTCGACCAACCCCTGCTCCACGAGCTGCATCAGGGCCAGGTCGGTGAACAGCTTGGAGACCGAGCCGACCCTATAGACCGTGTCGGCCGTCGCGGCGATCCCCTCCTTCGGCCTGGCCAGCCCAAACCCCTTCGCCCAGGTGACGGTCCGCCCCTCCACCAGCGCGATCGAGATCGCCGGGAGGTCCTGGTCCTTCATCACCTGGCGGATCAACGTCTCCAGCTTCGTCGTCACCGGCGCGAGGCCGTCTCGGGGCCTGACTTCTTCCTCCGCCGCAACCCAACTCGTCGAGACCGCCATCAACCAAAGAGCCGCGCCGAAGGTCTTCCGCCTGGATTCCATGGGTCTTCACGCGCCTCCCGTCGAGTTTGCCGGCCTTCGGAAGTCGGCAGTTTACCGGCGCATCGGCGGCGTCGCCAGTCGCGGCCGGCATATGGGGCCGGCGAGGCGTCGTCAGGCGTCTCAGCGGGGGGCGTCGAGGTCGGGGATCGCGTCGTCCACGTCGGCCGGGAGCGCGGGGGCGGGCTTGGCTTGGGGCTTGGATTCGACCTTCGGCTTGAGGTCGGGGATCGCGGTCGGGAGGTCTTCGTCGTTGGTCGTCCTCGGCTTGGTTTGAGGAGCGGACGAGCGCCGGGGGGCGGGGGCGGGGATCGGTTCGAGGTCGTCGTAGAAGTCGTCGTCGTCGGGGCGGACGACGCGGGTCTTCGGCTGGGCGGTCGCGGGCCGGCGGGTCGAGGACCGGGGACGGCTGCTGGAGATCACGGGCGCGGGGATGGCTCCGTCGATCTCGATCTCCTCGCCTTCGATCACCGTGCCGCCCGGCTCGATCACCGTGGCGCCTCGGCTTCGCGGGGGACGGCCGCCGACCACGACGCCGGCCGGCAGGGCGGTCTTCTCGGCAAGCATCTGCTGAAGCGCGATCACCGGCTCGGGGACGGGCAGCGAGCTGTTGACCGCCAGGATCTCGCCGGCGGAGACGGGCCGGCCGTAGTACCGCATGTTCGCCTTCCAATCGATCTGGAGCGTGCCCCCCTCGGCGGAGACCCCGGCGAAGATGCCCTGAGTGTTGGAATAGGAGAGGATCTCCGACTTGAGCGTCACGTCGGTTCCGGCCTCGAACCGCTTGCCGACCGGCCCGGCCGCCGCGCCGACGTCCACGCCCAGGGTCAGCTTCCCCTTGCCCTTGACGAACCGGTCGAGCCCGCGCTGGGTCTGGAAGACGAGCACCAGGTCGGTCGACTGCGCCCCGGCCTGGAACCCGAAGCTGCCCCCCATCAGGTGGACGAAGACCGGGTTGCTCCAGGTTCCGTCGGGCTGCTTGACCAGCAGCACGCCGCGGCCGAACCGGGCCCCGATGACGAAGCTGGCCTTGAACATATCCGGGACGATGACGATCCCCTGCGCGTTCCGCATCACCAGCCGCGGCATCCCCGTCTTGGGGTTGCGCGTGACCTCGCTGAGGACGTCGATCGACCGCGAGACGCTGACGTCCGGGGGCTTCTGGGCGCTGGCCGTGCCGAGCGGGGCGAGTCCAAGGACGGCGCAAAAGGCGGCGGCCCGTCGCCAAGTAGAGGTCCGCATCAATGATCTCCCCTTCAGAGTGTCGAGCCGGCCGTCGCCCACGATCCGCGCGGACGCGTGTTCATCCGGCGGCTTGTACTCGGGGGCCGATTTTTCGTCAAGTCGAGCTCGACTCCTGCCGACAGGCGATCCGGTCGTCGAGACGCAGTCCCGTCCTCACCAGGGGAAGATCGATTTCCAGAGCTTGGAAATGTTGAATCCGCTGTTGGCGCCGGAGTTCGAGACGGGGTGGACGGCTTTGCCGGCCGTCGCTTTCGTGTGCTGCTGCTCCTTCAGTTGCTGCTGTTGCAGTTGCTTCAGTTGACGGGCCGAGGCTCGTTGCGCGGCCGCTTCGGCGGCGTGCTGCTGCTTGGCCTGAAGCTTGGCCTGGGCCTGGGCTTGAACCTGGGCTTGGGCCTGAAGCTGGTGGGAGAGGTTCGGGGTCGCGACCGTCAAGCCGCTGAGGGCGAGTCGGTCTTCCAGCGGCTCCAGCCGTGGTCTCGTCGAGTATCGAGTACGCATCGCTCTGGGCTCCTGCACGAACTCTTGAACGCCGGCGGATCGGCCTCCGCGGACCAGGTGAACCGCCGGCGCAACGGGCTCCATCCCCTTCCGGAAGCCCCCTCGCCCCGACGGCGGCGAGCCTCCCGTACGTCTTCACATCGGAGCCTCCCAACCGCGAACACCAGCGAGAACGTCGGTCGGCGGTGAGGCGAAGGCCTGTTGTGCGGCTTGTGCGGAGGCGATCGACCGCCGGGCCGCTTTCGGAATCTGTGTTAGTGGATTTTAATGAAAGTCTTGACATCCTGGCCGGGATTCCCCACGATTGGTCCTTCGGTTGAATTTGAGACTGAATCTCAGTCGCGAACGTTTCGCTGGTTGAGATTGGGTCTTCAGACCAAGTTGAGGTGGGCGACTGCCGTGGGAACGACTCATCGACGCGGATTCACGCTGATCGAGCTGTTGGTGGTGATCGCGATCATCGCGGTTCTGATCGCCCTGTTGTTGCCCGCGGTGCAAGCGGCCCGTGAGGCGGCTCGACGGATGCAGTGCATCAACAACCTGAAGCAGCTTGGGCTGGCGGTGCACAATTACGAGTCGACGAACGGGACGTTGCCTCCTCAGCAGATCCTGGGCTACAAGGGTTCGACGATCATCTTCAAGTCGCAGTGGGGGGTGACCTCGCGACTGGCGCCGTTCCTGGAGTTGGGGCCGCTTTACAACTCGCTCAATATGATCCTGAAGACGAGCGACCCGTCCAATTCGACGGTCGTGTCGACGTCGATCAAGACGCTGATCTGCCCGAGCGAAATCCAGCCGCAGCCGTATACGAGCACGAATTCCTCGGGTGTGACCAGCACGTATGCGGTCTCCAATTACGGGTGGTGCGTGGGGGATTGGTACGTCTTCGGGGGGCAGAACGGCACGCCCAATCGGGGGGCGTTCGGGGTCAACCGGAGCAAGACGTTCGCGGGGCTGACGGACGGCTTGAGCCAGACGATGCTCACGGCCGAGGTCAAAACCTATCAGCCCGCCTACCACGACTGCCCCGGGGCGATCCCCGCGAACTGGGCCTCTCCCACGGTTGTTCCCGACCCGACCACCGTCCTCTCGATCGTGGCTTCGGCCTCATCGGCCTGCAAAGCGCCGGCGGTGGGCCATGCCAAGTGGTGCAACGGCAACACGTTCCTCGACGCCTTCACGACGGCCTTGACCCCGAACACCAAGTCCCCTTCGGGCGCCCCCCCGGTGGACGTCGACCTCTGCTCCGAAGACGAGGACGACGGCGGCCCGACCTACTCGTCGGTCACCTCGCGGAGCTATCACCCGGGTGGGGTCAACACCCTGTTCGCCGATGGCAGCGTGCGGTTCATCAAGGAGACGATCCAGTGGCAGGCTTGGCGAGCCCTGGGGAGCGTCGCCGGGGGGGAAGTCGTCAGTTCTGATTCATACTGAGTTTAAGTAGGCTCGTCAGTTGAGTTGAGACGTCGTGTCACCGTTTGACCGAGTCTTCGGGGTAGATGCCGATCCGCGCCAGGCGACGTTGCCGCTCGGCCTCCTCGACCGTGGTGTTGGGGGTGGCGACGTAGCGGACGGGGGTGTCGCCGTCGGGCCGGGCGATCCGTTCGGCGGGACGGACTCCCTTGGCGATCGCCCTCCGCTCGTCGGCGTATTCGTTGAAGTGGATCGCCATGATCCGCCGCATTTCCGTGATGGCGGCCTCGGTCTGTTGCGCCGAGTGGTCGCTCGTGACGACGATCTCGGAGAGGGCGCCTTCGAGGTGGGCGCTCGTGTAGGGGACGATGCCGTCGCCGCCGCCCGGCAGGGGCTCCGTGCCGCTGTGGCCGATGATCGAGTGGTAGGGGACCGTCGGCTTGAGCGGCAGCCGGTCGATCGACTTGAGCACCGGGTTTTCGAGGCCGAGCTGGGCGACGCTGGTCGCGTAGCGGTTGCCCCGGAACGCCTGGGAGACCTCTTCCGAGCCGTTGAGCTTGGCCAGGGCCGCGCGGATGTCGATGATTTCCTTGGGAACGCGGATCAACCGCGAGGCGATCCGGCCGATCAGCTCGTCGCCCAGCGGGCTGCCGTGGTGCGGCGTCGAGATGAACACGACGCGGCTCACCGATGGCACGGGCTCGAAGAACATCGATTCGGTGAGCATCTTCTTGAGCTTGGGGTCGAGGTCGATCGACTCGGGCGGAACCTTCGCGGCGGCGTCCCAGAGCGTCGCCCCGCTCGAACTCATCATCAGCCTCGACAGCACTCCCCCCATGCTGTGCCCGACCACGAGCATGTGGTCGAACGCCGGGTCTTCGTCGTTGGGGTTGAACTCGTCGTGGACCGTCTTCAGGGCCAGCCGCAGCCGCGCGCCGGAGGCCAGGATGGGGTTGCCCGTCGAGTAGAAGAACATCCAGAACTGATACCGCTTGCGCAGCTCGGGGTCGCCCCGCAGCTCGTTCATTGCGTTGGCCCAGGCGAGCGGGCTGGACATCAGCCCGTGGACGAAGACCACCGGGATCTTGCCGCGCTGGTACGGGTCGAGCATGAAGATCCCGGTCTTGCCGTTGTATTCCGAGGGGAAGAACACGCCGAGCGGGCCGATCAGGTCGAGGTTGCGCTCGTGAAGCTGGCGGGCCAACCCGATGGTCAGGTCGTAGGCCAGTGGCAGGCTGGGGGCGTCCGGGGCGGGCTTCCACTGCATGTCGGGCTCGCGGACCGGGTCGTGCAGCTCGAGCATCGCCGGCGGCTCGCCCGCGCGGCCGGGCCGAAGCACGACCGACGCCGCCCGGTACAGGTCGGCCGGGAAGTGCTGCTGCGAGGGGTCGGTCCGCGCCTCGCCCCCCTCCAGCGTCAGGGGCTTCCGCTCGACCGACGTCGCCATGTGGATCACCACCGGCGCGCCCAATCCCCCCTGCCCCATCTCCTTCCGGAACCCCTTGACCTCGAACTGCCGCGAGGGGAGCACCTCTTGCCAGAGCGCCGCCTCGTACAGGCTGACCTTGCCCTCGACGCCGATCCCCGACCGCGCCAGGATCTCGGTCCAGGGGACCTTCTGAGTCTTCGCCTGGCGGTCGACCGACACCAACGCGTATTCGATCGCCCGCCGATAGGTGCTTTGCGCCCCCAGCGACTGCGCGATGTCGCGGCTGGGCGAGACCCCCTCCTCCAGCACGGCGGGAAGCGCCGCCAGGGCCGCGTCGCGGAAGTACAGGGTCGCCCAGTCCGGGTGCTTCCGGTCCAGCGCCATGCCCGCCTGGATCAGCCCATGGGCCTTGCCGTGCGCGGTTTCCGAACCGGACGTCGCGACGACCTCGTGGGTTTCGCGATCGAGGATCGGCCTCTCGTGGACGACGATCGAGGCGCACCCGGCGTTCAGCCAGAGCCCCAGCGCGACCGGAATGAGCCCCAGCCGCCGCCCCATCGTTGATGAGCCGCCGCCCCGGTTCCGGATCGCCCGATCAGCCTCGCGTCGGTCCCATCGCGCCATCCGAACGGCCTCTCCCTGGGCGGTCGATCTCGCTCCCAAACGCGGACGATCCGCGCCGGGATGCCTCAAGACAAGATCTCGCCGGGCATCTTACGGCCGTCCGCGATCCTGTCTGCGCCAGTTCTTGAACCCCCTGCGGGATTGGCTTTGATCGCGCGGATTTCGCCACGCCCACAGGTCGGGTGTCGAGTCCCTCGGCCTCTCCGGCCGCCCCGGGGAATTGGCTTTGATCGCGCGATTCCTCCCCTCGAGATGGTCGAGGGAAATCCCCTCCGGGTGCCACGAGTGGTATTCGACCCGTGCGACGCAAGCCATGGCTCAAAAACGGATTAAAACAACCCATGGTACCCAGGGCCACCCCCCGGCCGCCTTCCCCGAGCGCCCCGGGAAATTGGCTTTGATCGCGCGGATTTCGCCACACCCACAGGTCGGGTGTCGAGTCCCTCGGCCCCTCCGGCCGCTCCGTGGAATTGGCTTTGATCGCGCGGTTTTCTCATGCGTGACCGGAGGCCGATCCACTCTTCCCGTCTGGCCGCCCCGGGAAATTGGCTTTGATCGCGCGGTTTTCGCTCCTTCCATCTTCGCCGTCGCCGGATTGTCAAGGAGCGCGCGGACCCCGATCCCGTTGGAACGGGGTTTCCTATCTGGAACTTACGACCGGTTTCGCTTCGCCGACAAAACCCGCCCGCGAGTTCGTCGTCGGGATCGATCGGAAATCGTCAATATTCCGTAAGTCGATTCGATCGATTCATCCGTTGGGATTGTCGACGGCTCCGAGTCCTCGATTCCGGCGCAGCCAGACGATCTGGCCGGTGTGGTGTCGCGCGTGCCAGGCGTAGTAGCCGAGCACCTCGTCGAGGCGGGGGGACAGGCCCGTTTCGGGGTGATGAAACGTGCGCTGAAAGTCGCCGTCCGAGAGGCTCCGCAGCAGCAGGACCCAGCGGGCGTGCAGGCCGTCGATCAGCGCGAGCGACGCCCCGACCTCGCCGACGACCGAATCCGCCAGCGCCGCCCATCGGGACTCGTCGTAGGGCTTGATCGTCGGCCGGTCCTCGGTCAGCGCCCACTTGAACCGGGCGTAGCTCTGCATGTGGCTGTCGGCGATATGGTGCACGATCTGCCGGACCGTCCAGTTGCGATACTTCGTATCGAGCTGGTCCGCCGACAACGCCGCCACCGCATTCCGCACCTCCTCCGGCGTCTTCTCAAGCTCGTCGATCCATTCGGCCCGACGCGCACGGCTCGGCTCGCTCTCCAAGACATATCCACCGACCGGGAACTGAGGAGTGTTCATTGGGCGTGCTCTTTCCTTGGAGATGTCGTCTCTACTCATGGGGCGAGGCGGCTTGTGAGCCGTCGATCGCCGATTCGGGACGCTGTGTGATGATTTCCGATTTGATTCTATCGTTCGGCCGTATCCGCCATGAGACGCTCTCGACTGCTGGCGAGCGTGGTTGGCTCGCCGAACGGCAGGCGAACGACATCAGGCGGAACGGGGAGACATAGTCATGCGACGAACAGCCGCGCGCCGGGGGATCGATCGGCCGAACCAACCCACGATCAACGTCAAAGTTCGCGCCCGTTGGACGATCCCCCTCACGGCAGGCCTGGCCATTACGCTCGCCGCGTGCGGCGGTCCATCGACCCCTCCCGAGCCAGACAGCCCCGCCGCCTACAACAATCGCGGTAACGTCTGGCTCGGGAAGAAGGAGTACGAGAAGGCGAACGGCGACTTCAACGAGGCGATCCGCCTCGATCCGGGCTCCGTCTGGCCCCGGCTCGGCAAGGCGCTTGTGGGGCTTTCGACGGGGCGCGAGGAGGCCGTCGCTGACGCCCGATTGGCGATCGAAGCGGCCGGTTGGAAGGACGAGAACTCCATCTACGCGACGATCGTCGGCCACCTTGGGGCCAGGCGGGTCAAGAAGGACGACGTGGCGAAGGAGGTGCTCGACGAGGCGGATCGCAAGGCGGATAAGTCCCATTGGCCCTACCCGGTGGTGAAGTATCTGCGCCGCGAGATCGACGAAAAAGCCCTCCTGGCCCTGGCGACCGATGATGACAAGATGACCGAAGCTCGGTGTTATCTCGGGATCGACCAAATGCTATCGGGCCGGCCCGCCGAGGCGAGGGAGAATTTCCTCTGGGTCAAGGAGCACGGCACCCCCGGCTATGTGGAGGTTCCTCTCGCCGTGGCCGAGCTGGATCGGCTGGAGACGGAAAAGCCGGCCGGGGGGAAATGACCGGCTTCAGCTTGGCCGTCGGGACGAGTCACCACGGAGGACGCGGAGGGCACGGAGGGGGAACGATTCCATCGTCGGGTCGATCCGATGTCCGGCATCGATCCCCTGTTCCATCGGCGTTCGATTCACTCGCTGGCGCTTCGGGCTTGTATTCGGACCCGGACACGGAATACGAGCCCGAAGCGCCAGCGAGTGAATGGCTTCCAACGGCCGACCGAAAATTCCCTCGCTGGGTGTTCTCGATCTGCGTCACCGGCCGCCGAAGAGGGCTTCGTGCATGCCGGGCTCGGGGCGGTTGGTCTTGGGGTTCCAGTAGTTGAAGCCGGCGCGCCAGTCCCAGAGGGCCCAGCCGATGTCGGCGGCTTCGAGGCGGGTGCGGAAGTCGCGGTAGTAGTTGGCGCGTGAGGTCGGGTCGGCGGCGGTGTAGGCGCCGAACTCGCCGAGGTAGACGGGGCGGCCGTAGTAGGCGGACCACTCCTTGATCCGGGCGACCGCCTGGTCCATCACCCGCGGGCTGATCGGGTTCGACTCGGTCGGGAGGCTGTTGTACGCCTTGATCGTGGCGAGGAACCCGGGGCTGAGCGCGAGGCCCGGGGCGGGCTTCAAGGGCGACTTCGGCGGGCCCGGGAAGACGAAGCCGGTCTGCTTGCGGTCGTCGCTGTCGCCGGTCCAGCTCGCCCCCTGGTGAGTGAAGAGGAACGGGTCGTAGCAGTGGACCGTGACGAGGATGTTCAGGTCGTCGTCCGGCACGCGGAGCTGCGGCAGCTCGGAGATCGCGTTCCAACGACCCGGCCCGACGACGATCGTCCGGTCCGGATTGGTCTGGCGAATCTCACGGATCGCCTCGGCGAAGATCGGGTTGATCACCTCGGTCGTCGCCGCGTCCTTCGATTCGTTGAGCAGCTCAAAGGCCAGGGTCTCGGGCCGGTTCGCGTAGTGCGCGGCGATCTGCCGCCAGATGGCGAGGAATTTGGCCGTGTTCTTGGCGGGATCGGTCGTGAAGTCGTCGAAGTGGTGGATGTTGACCATGACGCCCAGCTTCTCGGCCAGGGCGGCGTCGATCAGGCGGTCGGCTCGCTGGAAGATCGCGGGCGACAGCCTGTATTCGGGGGCGGGGCCGGCGTAGTGGTGCCAGCCGACGGGGAGCCGGATGTGGTCGAACCCCTCGGCCCGGACGTGGCGGATGTCGTCCGCGTTGTAGTTCACCGCCCAGGTCTGGCCCGGAGGAACTTCCAGGTCGTTGCCGAAGTTCGCCCCGTGGCGGAACCGCTTCGCGGCGCGGTGGGCCGGCGTGTCGTGACTGAGGATGCGCTTGGGCTCGCGGAAGCCCTTCGGCAGCGCAGCGCGGGCCTTGAAGTGGAGCGTCACGGGAGTACCGGCCGTGACTTCGAGCTTCGTTGAGAGCGTCTCGTTGTGCCACGTTCTGGCGTAGCGGTCGCCCGACGCGGCCGCGACCTCGGCGGTCTGGACGACGACCGTCCCGCCCCGGCTCTCCCAGCCCGGAACCTCGGCGCCCTTGCCTTGCTCGAACCCACCGTCGGCGAGCTTCGCCCCGTCGGCTTTGAGGTCGTCCCAGAGGACTTCCTGGCGGTACAAAACGCCCGGCGAAGCCTGCTCCCAGGGGCCCATCAGCGTGACCGCGACGGTTCCCGTCGCCCTGGGCGTGAACCGGACCGACAGCCCGCGCCAGCCGATCCGGCTGACGGGGAAGTTCACCGTGTACGAGCCGGTCTGGCGGTCGGCCGGCAGCCAGTTAGGGCGGTCGATCGAGCCGTCGCCGACGGTGATCCGGCCGTCGTCGATCGCGCCGGTCTTGGCGTCGGCGGTCAGGTCGAACCGGGCCGAGCCGGCGAGCTTGACGGGCTCGTCGGCGAGGGCGAACGCCGTGGGAATGAGGAGGAAGGCCAGTGCGGCGAGGGGGCGACGCGGCGGAATCATGGTGAGGTCTCCCGGAAGCGGAGTCACGCCGACAGAGTCGGGCGCCGGCTACCGGGGAGACCCGCCCTGGGGCCTTGGCCTGGGTGGAGTCGTCATTCGTCCAGAGGGGGCTCGACCAGCTCCCGGCTGATCCGGAAGGCCATCTGGCCGATCTCGTCGCCGAGGTACTCGGCGTGGGGCCAGGGCCAGTCGACGGGGTCGTTGAAGAACCGGGGGATGATGTGCCAGTGGCAGTGGTCGATCGTCTGACCGGCGGCGCGGCCGCTGTTGACGATGACGTTGGAGCCGTCCGACCCGGTGGCGGCGTGGACGGCGCGGACCAACCGGGGGAGCAGCGAGCCGGCGTGGGCGGCGAGCGCGTCGGGCAGCTCGGCGACCTGGCGGTGATGGGCGCGCGGCACGATCAGGACGTGCCCCTTGTTGACGGGGTTGACGTCGAGGAAGGCCACGGCGTGCTCGGTTTCGAGCACGCGCGCCGAGGGGATCTCGCCGTGGACGATCTTGCAGAAGATGCAGTCGGGGTCGCGATGTTCTCGGCTCATCGTGGTTCGGCGCTCCTTATCCCGCGGAGGGCACCCGGCGAGGCCCGAGGGCCGGCCGCAATGGGCCGGCCCGATCGATCGAGATCAGTGCGCGGCGGGAGCCGGGGCCAGCGAGGGGACGACGGCGGGCCGGGTCGGGGCCTTGATCTGCTCGTCCTCGCCCAGCAGGGAGATGACGGCCATCGCGGCGGCGTCGCCCTGACGGACCTTGGCGAGCTTGTAGATCCGGGTGTAGCCGCCGGGGCGGTTCTTGAACCGGGGGCCGACCTCGTGGAACAGCTTGTAGGCGACCTGCTTGTTGGTCAGGACCGCCAGGCTGCGCCGGAAGTTGTTGAGCTCGAACCCGTCCTTGGCCAGGGTGATCAGCTTCTCCGCGTACGGCTGAAGCTCCTTGGCTTTGGGCAGGGTCGTGGTGATCTTGCCGTGTTCCAGCAGCGCGGTGGCCAGATTGCGCAGGAGCATGCGGCGGTGTTCGGGAGTTCGCTTGAACTTGCGGCCGGCTTTTCTATGACGCATGGCGGATTTCGTCTGGATTCAAGCGGCCGGGGGCGTCGGTGCTCTTGGGGAGGCCGTCGCCCGGGGCCTTGGGAAATCGGATTCGCTTGGAATTGGACGGTGACGAGGTCGGCTGACTAGCTCTTGACCGGGACGTTCATCCCCAGGTCGAGGCCGATCTCGAGGAGCTTGGCGCGGACCTCCTTGAGGGTGGTCTCGCCGAAGTTGCGGACGTTCAGGAGCTGGTCCTCGGAGCGGCTCACCAGGTGTCGGACGGTGGTGATCCCTTCGCTTTCGAGGCAGTTGGTGGCCCGGACCGACAGTTCGAGCTCGGCGAGGCTCATGTCGAGCTTGCGTTCCAGCTCGGCGTCGAGCGGGGCGTGCTGGTGGCTGTCGTACGGGCTGGCCTCGCTGGGGAGTCCGGGGCCGGGCTCGTTGTACTGGACGAACGGGTTGAGGTGCTTGCGGAGGATCTTGGCGGCCTCCACGAGCGCCATCTCGGGATTGAGGACGCCGGTGGTCCAGATCCGGAGGATGAGCTTGTCGTAGTTGGTCCGCTGGCCGACGCGGGTGTTCTCGACGTTGTACTCGACGCGGTGGACCGGGCTGAAGCTGGAGTCGATGGGGATGACGCCGATTTCGAGGTCGTCGACGTGTCCCTCGGCGGCGGTCTTGTAGCCGCGGCCGTTCTCGACGGACATTTCCAGGTGGAACGGCACGTCGTCGGTCAGAGTGCAAAGGATGTGATCGGGATTGATGATCTCGATCGACTCGTCGTGGAGGATGTCGGCGGCGGTGACCACGCCCCGGCGGTCGCGGTCGATGCGAATCGTCCGGGGGTGTTCGGAGTGGTTCTTGACGACCAGGAGCTTGATATTGAGCACCAGGTCGGTGATGTCGTCGACCATGCCGGGGATTGACGAAAACTCGTGCTGAATCCCCTGGATCTTGATCTTGGTGATCGAGCTGCCCTCCAGGCTGGAGAGCAAGATCCGGCGAAGGCTGTTGCCGACGGTGTGGCCGAAGCCGCGTTCGAACGGCTCGATATGAAACTCGCCGAACGTGTCGGAGAGGTTCTCGCGGTTGCAGATGACCCGGCTGGGCAATTCGAGGCCGCGCCAACGGATACGCATCATGAAGTCCCCCAGAAGTGCTCTCGACGCGCCGCGATCAACGGCTCAACAACTCGACGATCAACTGCGGCGTCACGGGCAGGGCGACGTCCTGAACGGCGGGGAGGCGGCTGACCCGACCCTCGGGGGGGTCGGTGCTGATCCGATCGAGCCATTCGGGGACCGGCATGACGTTGGTGCCGAGGTTGCTGACGGCGAGGCGCTGCGAGTGTTCCCGGTTCTTGACCTGGATCACGTCGCCGGGGCGGACCATGTAGCTCGGGATGTCGAGCTTGCGGCCGTTGATCAGGATGTGGCCGTGGCGGATGAACTGGCGAGCCTGGGGGCGGCTGTGGGCGAATCCCAGGCGGGTGACCACGTTGTCGAGCCGGCGCTCGAGCAGCGACATCAGGGCGTCGCCGGTGTTGCCGGCCTTGCGGGCGGCTTCGGCGAAGTACTTGCGGAACTGCTTCTCATAGATGCCGTAGTACCGCTTGACCTTCTGCTTCTCGCGCAGCCGGATGGCGTATTCGCTGGCTTTCCCCCGGCGGAATTGGTGCATGCCGGGGACCCCGTCGCGGCGATCCACAGCGCACTTGGGGGTGTCGCACCGCGAGCCCTTCAGGAAGAGCTTCATCCCCTCGCGGCGGCAAAGCCGGCAGACTGGTCCAGTATGTCGTCCCATGATGAATCCACGAACCTCGATCGGATTGTGTGTTGAGTTCTCGAACTAATCGTATCTTTGTCGATGGTCGGCGCCGGTTTCGGGCGTCGCCGCGCCGCCCGCATGGGGGCCGGCCCGACAGGGCGAGCGAGAGGCGGTCGTCAGACGCGCCGCTTCTTGGGCGGCCGGCAGCCGTTGTGGGGCAGCGGGGTGACGTCTTCGATGGCCTTGATCGACAGCCCGGAGGCCTGGATGGCGGTGATGGCGCTCTCGCGGCCGGAGCCGGGTCCCTTGACCTTGACCTCGACTTCCTTGACGCCGTATTTGGTCGCGGCGGCGGCCGCGGTTTCGGCGGCGCGCTGGGCGGCGAACGGCGTGCTCTTGCGGCTGCCCTTGAAGCCGACGGTCCCTGACGAGGCCCAGCAGAGGGCGTCGCCGTTGGGGTCGGTGATCGTGACCGTCGTGTTGTTGAACGTCGCCTTGATGTGCACCACCGCACGGCTGACGTTGCGTCGCGTCTTTCGCTTCTTGGCCTTGGCCACGGGTCGAGTGCTCCTGATCAACCAGATTCAATCAAAATGATGGATGCGGGACCGATGCCTGTCGCCGGCGGTCGTCCGTCGGCGGTCGCGACCACCGAGGCGCCGTCCGCGGACCCCTAGGCGGCCTCGCGAGTCGAGGCCGCACGGTCCACGTCGGGTCGCGTTTCGTCGCGCCGGCGGCAAGGCGGCGATCAGCGCATTTCCTTGACGCCCTTCTTGCCGGCGACCGTCTTCCGCGGCCCCTTGCGGGTCCGGGCGTTGGTGCGGGTGCGCTGACCGCGCACCGGCAGGCCCTTGCGGTGCCGGAGGCCCCGGTAGCTGCCGATTTCGCGGAGCCGGGCGATGTTCTGCTGGACCTGGCGGCGGAGCTGGCCCTCGACGACGTACTCGTTGTCGAGCAGCGCGGCGAGCTTGGCGAGGTCGTCCTCGGTCAGGTCGCGGGCGCGCTTGTCCGGGTCGATGCCCGCTCGCTCGCAGAGCTGGTCGGCCATGAACGGACCGATCCCGTAAATATAGCGCAACGAGATGACCGTTCGCTTGTCGTTGGGTATGTCGACGCCCAGAATACGAGGCATTCCTTCAGTCTCCGTCGATCCAAGGCTGTTCTTGGTGTTCGGTGTCGCGACGCGCCGACAAGGGCTGCGGCGCGCCGGCGGGTCAACCCTGCCGTTGCTTGTGCCGGGGGTTGGTGCAGATCACGAAGACCTTCCCCGCCCGGCGGACGATCTTACAACTCTCGCAAATCCGCTTGACGCTCGATCGTACTTTCATGGCCGTCGCAACTTTCGTGTCTCGATCTCGGTCCGCGACGTCGAGCCCGCCGCGGCACGGCGAACACGAACGGACCGCGGTGGTCCGGGGCCGCTTCGATTAACAGGGCTCGTCGTGCTCCACCCGCCCTCTCGATCCGCGTCGCACGACTCCCGTCGGACGACGATTCGATTGCTCGGCTCCCCGACGAGCGATCCGGCGACCGGACCGCAAGCGAGACCCACCGAGCGACGGATGGGCGTAAACCGGGTGAAGCAGGAAACAACAGGGCTTCGGCGGTTGCAATCCGTCTCGCAACCGGGGCCGAAGTCTCGGGGATGCTCGATCGCCTGGCGACCCGACCGCCGCCGGACTATTTGAGGGAGTCCAGGCGCAGCACTACATGGGGGTCTCAGGGGAATCGGATCATCGTAACGTTCCTTCTCAAGTTCCGCAAGGGGTTAAGGCGTCCCTCCTGTCAAGATTGTTTTCAACGGGATCGACCGGAGCGGGTCGGCGGGGCGTCGCATCCGGTCGTCGTTGGATTCGGTTCCCTCGGGAAGATCGGTTCGGCGTCGTCAGTCTTCCAGCAGCGTCAGGACGCGGGGGCCTTCGGGCGTCATGGCGATGGTGTGCTCGAAGTGGGCGCTGGGGCGGCGGTCCTTGGTCTCGACGGTCCAGCCGTCGTCGAGGGTGCGGACGTCCTTGGTTCCCATGGCGACCATCGGCTCGACGGCGAGGACGATTCCGGGTTCGAGGCGGATGTCGTTCTTGCGGAGGGCCTTGCTGACGAAGTTGGGGACCTGCGGCTCCTCGTGCATGTCCTGGCCGATGCCGTGGCCGACGAATTTCTCGATGACGTGGAACCCCTGGCTCTTGACGTACTGCTCCATCAGGCTGGCGACTTCCGACCAGTACCGGCAGCGGCCCATGGCCCGGATCGCCAGTGCGAGGGTTTCGGAGGTGACGTCGAGGAGCTTCTGAACGTCCGGGGGGATCGCGCCGATGGCCAGGGTGACGGCCGAGTCGCCGCACCAGCCGCCGACCTTGCAGCCGGTGTCGATCGAGACCACGTCCCCTTCGCGGAGCGGCCGCTTGTTGGGGATGCCGTGGACGACGTGCTCGTTGACGCTGGAGCAGATGACCGCCGGGAACGGCGGCTTGCCCTTGGTCGAGCACGGGTAGCCGAGGAACAGGGGTTGCGCGTCGTGCTCGCGGAACACGGCGGCGACGGCCTCGTCCATGTCGGCGGTGGTCGCCCCCGGCACGGCCAGCTTGCGAGCCTCGGCCAGGGCCTTGGCGACCACCCGGCCGGCGTCGCGCATCAGGGTGATTTCGCGGGGGCTCTTGAGCCGGACCATCGGCCTGGGCCGAGGACCGGCCGAACCGTCGGGCCCCGACGCGCCCGGGGCGCGGCCGAGGCCGGACAAGAACGACGGCAGCGATGGACGACGGCTCGCGCCGCGATGGGAAGACACGGTGCGACGACTCCTCACTTCCGGTTCACGAGACCGGAGTAGTTCCTCATGACCAGGTGGCTGTCGATCTTCTGGACCAGGTCGAGGCAGACGCTGACGACGATCAAGAGGCCGGTGCCCCCCAGGAACTGGGCCACCGTGAAGTCGACGTTCAGGCCGTTCTGCACGAGCAAGGGGATGACGGCGACCAGCGACAGGAACGCGGCGCCGACGTAGGTGATCCGGAGCATCACCTTCTCAAGATACTCGGCGGTCCGCTTGCCCGGCCGGTAGCCCGGGATGAAGCTGCCGTAGTCCTTGAGGTTCTCGGCCATGTCCTTGGGATTGAAGGTGATGGCCGTCCAGAAGTAGCAGAAGAAGTAGATCAGGATGATGTTGCAGACGGTGTAGACGTAGCTCTGCCGCTGGAACGCGTCGGCCATCTCCTGGATCCCGCCGGCGAGCATCGAGCCGAACGACCAAGTCTCCGACCGCAGGCTCTGGGTCGCTCTGGCGAGGCTGTTGAGCACGAACGACGGGAAGATCAAGAGGCTCGACGCGAAGATGATCGGCATGACGCCCGCCTGGTTCACCTTCAGCGGCAGGAACTGCCGGGTGCCGCCGAAGACCCGCCGCCCGCGGACGTGCTTGGCCGACTGGGTGGGGATCCGCCGCTGGCTCTCGGTGATCGCGATCACTCCGACCACGACGGCGACGAACAGCCCCAGGAGCAGCACGAGCGTGATGATCCCGTACTTGCCGGGTTCGGGCGAGAGCCGGGTGGTCGAGTTCTCCCACAGGCCCTTGAGCGCCACCGGCATCCGGGACAGGATGCCCGCCATGATCAGGATGCTGATGCCGTTGCCGATGCCGTACTCGTCGATCTGCTCGCCGATCCACATCAGGAACACGGTTCCGGACGTCATGACCGAGACGCATATCAGCCCGTGCCAGAAGTCGCGATACTGGGGGAGCACCACGTTCATCTGGGGACTCATCATGTACTGGACCCAGAACGCGCTCTGGACGGCGCAGAGGATGACCGTGGCGTACCGCGTGTATTCGTTGATCCGCTTCCGGCCGCTCTCTCCTTCCTTCATCATCGCTTCGAGCGACGGCACGACGCTGCCGAGGAGCTGGAAGATGATCGAGGCGGAGATGTAGGGCATGATCCCCAGGCCGAAGATCGTGCTCATGCCGATCTGGGTGCCGCCGAACATGGCGACGGTGCCGAAGATCTTGCCGGCGGCGTTGGAGTTGAGCTGCTCCTCCCAGTTGCGGAGCTGCGCCTGGTTGACGATCGGCAGCGGGATGTAGAAGCCGATCCGGTAAATGGCCAGGAGCATGGCCGTGAAGAGGATCTTGCGCCGGAGTTCGGGGATCTTAAAGACGGTGAGCAGCTTGTCCACGCGCGATCGCCTCCGCTGGGCCGTGAGTCGGATCGAATCGAATCAAAAAGGTCCGCGGGCCTGGGCGCCCGGTTCGCGGCGGCGAGCCGGGCGCGGCGAGGCGGCGGAGAACGGACTGCGACGGCGTGTGGTCACGCCTTATCTCGATAGGACCGCCGCCCGGCGGCCGATCGCCTGGCAAGCCGGCGAAACGGTCCGCGGATCGGAACGGGTTGGGTCGGATGATCAGGCGCGGGCCGCGGCGGCGGCCGGGCCGCGCTGGTTCACGTAGGCGACGACGACGACCTTGCCGCCGGCGGCCTGGATCTTGGCGGCGGCCGACTCGCTGAACTTGGTCGCGTGGACTTCCAGCGCCTTGGTGAGCGCGCCGTCGCCCAGGACCTTGATCCCGTCGTGGTTGTAGCCCTTGACGAGCCCCTTGGCTCGCAAGGCGTCCTCGTCGACCAGGCCGGCCTCGGTGAAGACGGCTTCGAGGTCGTCGAGGTTGAGGATGACGTAGTGCTTCTTGAACGCGCCGTTGACGAATCCCCGCTTGGGGACGCGGCGGGCCAGCGGCATCTGGCCGCCTTCGAACAGCGGGCTGAGCTTGAAGCCCTGGCGCGACGAGTGGCCCTTGTGGCCCTTGCTCGAAGTCTTGCCGTGGCCCGAGCCGACACCGCGGCCGATCCGCTTCCGCTTCTTGCGGCGCTGGATTCCCTTGCTGACGTCGTGTAACTGCATCAGATCTGCACTCCCCGAAGCCGGGCGATCTCTTCTTTGGTCCGGAGTTGAGTCAGGCCCTGGATGGCGGCCTTGACCAGGTTCAGTTTGTTGGGGGAGCCGAAGCTCTTGGTGAGGACGTCCTTGATGCCGGCGGCCTCGACGACCGCGCGGACGGCGCCGCCGGCGATGACGCCGGTGCCCGGGCTGGCGGGCATCAAGAGCACGGTGGCCGCGCCGAACTTGCCGATCACCATGTGGGGGATCGTCGAGCCGCGGAGCTGGACCTTCTTCATCTGCTTGTGGGCGTCCTTGACCCCCTTCTCGACGGCGGGGGGGACTTCGTTGGCTTTGCCGTAGCCCCAGCTCACTTGCCCGCGGCCGTTGCCGACCACGACGAGCGCATTGAAGCTGAAGCGGCGGCCGCCCTTGACGACTGCCGCGCACCGCCGGATCGAGACGACGCTCTCAACCCATTCGCCGCGGTCGCGATCTCGTGAGTCGGATGACACTGAGGATCTCCTTCCAATACCATCGAGAGCCGTTGAAGACTTCAAATTCGAGTGTAAGCGTGGGTTCGCGGGTTCGACCGGCGACGCGGCTCTCGGCCCGTCCCGCCGTGGTTGCGATCGTCGCGCCGCCCCGGGCGGGGCGAGGTCGTCAGAACAGGAGACCGCCGTCGCGGGCGGCCTGGGCGAGGGCTTCGACTCGCCCGTGATACTTGTAGCTTCGGCGGTCGAAGCAAATCTTGTCAATGCCCGCCTTCTTGGCGCGCTCGGCGATCAGCTTGCCGACCGCGGCGGCGGCGACCTTGTTGCCGCCGTACTTCACCTCGGCGCGGACTTCGGGGTCGACGGTGCTGGCCGAGACCAGGGTCGCGCCCCCTTCGTCGTTGATCACCTGGGCGTAGATGTGCTTCGAGCTGCGGAAGACGGCCAGCCGGGGACGCTCGGGCGTCCCGTTGAGCCGCTTGCGAATCCGGCGCTGGCGGCGCAAGCGACGCGTTTGAACCAGCAGGTGGTGATTGGCGGTGTCCACGGAACGATCCTCGACAAATCAGTGAATCGGTGCGACTTGCGGCTCGCACTCAGGCCCACCGGACGCAAGCCGGGTCCGGGGGCCGAGGGGGATACGGTTACTTCGAGCCGAACGCCTTGCCGGCCTTGCGGCGGACGGCTTCGCCCTCGTAGCGGATGCCCTTGCCCTTGTACGGCTCGGGGGGGCGGACCATCCGGACGTTGGCGGCGAACTGGCCGACGGCCTGCTTGTCGGCCCCGGTGATCGTGATGTGGGTCGGGTCGGGGATCGCCACCGAAACCCCGGCGGGGGCCTCCAGCACGATCTGGTTGGCGAACCCGACCTGAAGCGCGATGGTGTTCGCCTTCTTGAGCTGCGCCTGGTAGCCGACGCCGACGATCTCGAGCTTCCGGGTGTAGCCGACGGACACGCCTTCGACCATGTTGGCGACCAGACTCCGGGTCAACCCGTGGAGCGCCCGGCTTTGCCGTTCGTCGTCCTGGCGGGTGACCGCGATTTCCTTCTTGGCCTCGTCGTAGGCCACGGCGATCTCGGGGCGGTGCGCCAAGCTGAGCTTGCCCTTGGGCCCCTCGACCTCGATGGTCGAGTCGGCGATCGCGACTTTCACGCTGGCCGGGACGACGACCGGCTTTCGACCGATTCGCGACATGACTCCGTCTTCCTCTGCTTATTAAGTGGACCCGATTCGAGTAGGCGTTCTGGACGAGCCGGAGGAGGGCTCAGTAGATCAAGGCCAGGACCTCGCCGCCGACCTTCTCGGTGCGGGCGCGGCGGTCGCTGACGATCCCCCGGGGGGTGCTGAGGATCTGGATCCCCATGCCGCCCAGAACCGGCTTGAGCTCCTTGTAGCCGCGGTAGACCCGGCGGCCCGGCTTGCTGATCCGGTCGATTTTGGTGATCAGCCGCTCGCCGTTGGGGCCGTACTTCATGTGCAGCCGGAGGGTCTTGGCGGGGACCGTCTCGATCTCCTCGAAGTCCCAGATGTAGCCTTCGTCCTTGAGGACCTGGGCGATCCCCCGCCGCATGTTCGATGCGGGCATGTCGAGGGACGTGCGCTCGATCCGGACGCCGTTTCGGATCCGGGTCAGCATATCAGCGATGGGGTCGGTCATCATGGCGGTGAAGCCTTCCTAATCCGTCGCGGGTAACGCGCGGGGCCTGCTCGCGGGGGCGTCCCCGGTGGGGCTTTGCAGGCCGTCGCGTCGGCGCGGCGGAGCGACTCTGTCGGGCGCTTTTGAATACGGAATGCGGGGTGTTCGGGTCGGCCTCGGCGCGCCGAGGTCCTGCAGCGATCGGGGGCGACGGGCCTCCCTACCAGCTCGCCTTCTTGACTCCCGGAATCAGGCCGCGGCTGGCCAGGTTCCGGAAGCAGATCCGGCAGACGCCGAACTTGCGGTAATAGGCGCGGGGACGTCCGCAGAGCCGGCACCGATTACGGTGCTGCACGGCGAACTTGCGGGGCGTCTCCGATTTGATCTTCTGGGCCTTGGTCGACATTCTCAACCTTCCAGGACCGATGGAAAATGAACGCCGCGAGGCGTCCGGACAGTTCGCGTGGAATCAATAGAGGTCGTGCGGGCGAGCCGACGAGCGGCTCGCCGTGGATCAATTGTCGCCCATGTCGCGGCCGCCGGCGGCGCCGGCCAGGCGGAACGGAACGCCGAACAGGCGGAGCAGTTCCCGCGCCTGGTCGTCGCTCTTGGCGGTCGTGACGATGGTCACGTCCATGCCGTGGGTGTGCTGCATCTTGTCGGCGTCGATCTCGGGGAAGACGACCTGCTCGGCGAGGCCCAGGCTGTAGTTGCCGTGGCCGTCGAAGCTGTTGGGGTTGACGCCGCGGAAGTCGCGGATACGAGGCAGGGCGATCGACACCAGGCGGTCGAGGAACTCGTACATCCGCTTGCCGCGGAGCGTCACCTTGCAGCCGATGTCGTTGCCCTCGCGGAGCCGGAAGCCGGAGACCGAGGTCTTGGCCTTGGTCGTGGCGGGCCGCTGGCCGCTGATCTTGGCGAGGGCGTCGATGGCCGAATCCAGGATGGTTTTGTCCTGGGTCGCCTTGCCGACGCCCATGTTGATGACGATCTTGTCGATCTTGGGGATCGCCATCGGATTGTCGAGGTTGAACTTGGCGGCGACCGCCTTGACGATCTCGTTCTTGTACAGTTCTTGCAGACGAGCCATACCGGTTTCCTTCAGTGTCGATCGGCGTCGAGTCGCGGTCTCCGGCGCTGCGGGGCGACGAGCTTCGAGCGGCGGTGGTGGATGATCAACGGTTCGCGGCGGCCCCGGCGGCGCCGGCGTGCGACGGCTTGCGAGGGCCGATCGGGCCCAGCGACGCGCCGCACTTCTTGCAGCAGCGTTCCTTCTGACCGTCGGCCGTGAACCGCGAGCCGATGCGCACCCCCTTGGTGCACTTGGCGCAGTACAGGAGGACGTTCGAGACGTCGATCGGCATCTCCTTGGAGAGCCGACCTCCCTGGGGGTTCTTCTGGCTCGGCTTCATGTGCTTGTAGACCCGGTTGACCCCCTCGACGACGATCTTGTTCCGCGAGGGGAGCGCCCGGAGCACCTTGGCGATCCGGCGATCGGTGCTGGTCCCCTTGTCGTCGCCGGCGATTACTTCGACCTGGTCGTCTTTACGAATATGCATGGTTCTCTCACTTCAACGTCGCGTCGGGAGTCGGGGGAGTCGTCGGGTCCTCGGGCACGGCACGGTCCGGAGCGGTCGTCAGACCACCTCGGAGGCCAGGCTGATGATCTTCATGAACTGGCGTTCGCGCAGTTCCCGGGCGATGGCGCCGAAGATCCGCGTGCCGCGGGGGTTCCGATCGTTGTCGATCAGGACGACGGCGTTGCGGTCGAACTTGACGTACGAGCCGTCGGCGCGGCGGGCCTGGTTGCGGGTGCGGACGATGACGCAGCGGACCACGTCGCCGGCCTTGACGTCGCCGCCCGAGGAGGCCTTCTTGACGCTGGCGATGATGGTGTCGCCGATCCCGGCCGTGCGCCTCTTATACTTCGACGCGCTGCCGCCGAGGACCTTGATGCACATCACTTCCTTGGCGCCGGTGTTGTCGGCCACGTCGAGCCGGGTCTGCATCTGGATCATGGGACAAGAGACCTTTGGTTCGTCGCCGCCGGCGGCCCGTCAGTGGGGCGGCCGGCGGATGCTTCAGGGACGGTCGATCGTTGGTTCGGGGCGTCGGGTCGAGCGGGGGGACGGGCCGCGAGCGGCCGTCGGGCCGGGGTTCAGGAGGCGACGGTCGGCTTCACGCCTTCGCCTTCGCCGGCGAGGGCCTGCTGGGCGCCCTTGCGGACGATCCGGACCAGCCGCCACCGCTTGAGCTTGGACAGCGGGCGGGTTTCCATGATTTCGACGGTGTCGCCGACGTGGGACACGTTGGCCTCGTCGTGGGTGTGGCAAACGGTCCGCCGGCGCATCATCTTGCCGTACTTCGGGTGCGGCACGAGCCGCTCGACGACGATTCGCCGGGTCTTATTCATCTTGTCGGACGCCACCACGCCGATTTCCGTCTTGCGGCTGCCGCGGGTGGTCGTCGGATTCGTTGCGCTGGATTGGCTCATCGTGCTGACTTCGGATAAAGGGAGGTCTGTGGGGGAATCGAGCGGCCGGGGCGCCGCCCGCCGCTCGATCAGACGGCGGCGGCCGGGGCCGCGGCCTCGGCTTCGGCGGCGGCCGCCTTCTCGCGGTCGATGGCCCGGAGCCGGAGGACCGTCTTGATCCGGGCGATCTCGCGCTTGGCCTTGATGATTTCGCTGGGCGCCTCGAGCCGCTCGGTCTCGCTCTGGAGTCGGAGCCGGAACAGGTTGTTCTGGACGTCCTTGAGCTGGAGTTCGAGCTGATCGTCGGAGTGGTCGCGGAGTTCGGAGGCCTTGCTCATGGTCTTTCCATTTCCTTGCGGCGGTCATCTGGCCCGCGCGGGGCCCCCGGCCGGTTCGTCTCGTCGGGTCGTCTTTCGGCTCAGATCGTGGGCCGGCGGCCGACGAAGCGGCAGGTGACCGGCATCTTGTGGGACACGCGGGCGAAGGCGGCGCGGGCCGCCTCTTCGGAGAGGCCGCTGATCTCGTAGAGGATGGTCCCCGGCTTGACCACGGCCGCCCAGTAATCGATTTCCCCCTTGCCCTTGCCCATTCGGGTTTCGGCGGGGATCGAGGTCACGCTCTTCTGGGGGAAGATCCGGATGTAGAGCTTGCCCCCTCCCTTGACCGCCTGGCTGGCGACCACGCGGCCGGCCTCGATGGTCTGGGCGCTGATCCGACCCGGTTCGAGGGCCTGGATGCCGTACTCGCCGAAGGCCACGAAGTTGCCCCGGGTCGCATTACCTTTTACGCGGCCTTTTTGGATTTTTCGAAACTTTACTCGCTTGGGCATCAGCGCCATCGACAGCCTCCGTCTTCAAATAGTCGCCCTGGTTGACCCATACCTTGACGCCGATGTGGCCCTGCGCCGTCTTGGCCTCGGCGAAACCGTAATCGATCCGGGCTCGGAGCGTGCTCAGGGGAACCGACCCCTGGGCCGCGGCCTCGGTCCGGGACATCTCAGCGCCGCCGAGTCGTCCGGAGAGTTGAACCTTGACGCCCTTGGCGCCGCCGTCCATCGTCTGTTCGAGGGCCCGCTTGATCGTCCGCCGGAAGCTCGACCGCTTCTGGAGCTGTTCGGCGATGTCTTCGCTGATCAGCTGTGCGTCGATCTCGGGGCGGGCCACTTCCACGATCTTGATCTCGATCCGCCGCCCGGTGAGGTTCTGCAGCTCCTCTTGGAGCTTCTCGACCTCGGCCCCTTTGCGACCGATCACGACGCCCGGCCGTGCGGTGAACAAGAGGACGGTCACGGCGTCGCGGGTCCGCTCGATCTCGATCTTGGGAATGCCGGCGAATCCGTACTTGTTCTTGATGAACTTCCGGATCTTGAAGTCCTCGACCAGGAGGTCGGCGAACTCATGCTTGGAAGCGTACCAGCGGCTCCGCCAGTCTTCCATGATTCCCACGCGGAACCCAGTCGGTCGCACCTTCTGGCCCATGACTCACCGTCCCTCGCCAAGTTGGGATCGCATTTGCTCGTCCTCTCGTCTTTATGTTTTGGGTCTACGCCGCCCGGGGGCCGCGTTCACTCTTCGTCGCCGGCCTTGGCGGCGAAGTCTTCGAGGCCGATCACGATGTGGGCGCTGCGGCGGCGGATCATGTAGGCCATGCCGCGGGCCCGCGGCATCAGCCGCTTGAACATCGGGCCGCCGTCGCCTCGGGCGTCGGTGACGACCAGGTCGCCCGCATTGCGGACCCCCCGGTCCTCGGCGTTGGCCATGGCGCTCTTGAGGACCTGCTCGATCATCCGGGCGCCCCGGTGGGGCATGTACTTGAGGATGTCGATGGCGTCGTCGGCGTACTTGCCGCGGATCAAATCGAGCAAGGGCCGGACCTTGCGCACCGAGATCCGGGCGAAGCGATGACTGGCCGTGTATTCGGTGATGGTGCTCATGACCAGAGTCTCGTTGAATTCCGCTTGGGGAAGGCCGATCGGTTCGTTTCGAGGATCGCCTCGCTCCCGAACGACTCAGTAAAAGCAACTAGACGGCGGCGGCCGCGCGGCGACCCCTCGGTTTACACCGAGGGCGCCGGTCCGGACCGCCGGGGCGGCTTATCTCTTCGCGCCCTTGGCGGCCTTGCCGCCATGGGACCGGAACGTCCGCGTCGGCGCGAATTCGCCGAGCTTGTGCCCGACCATGTCCTCGGTGACGTACAGCTTGATGAAGTTGCGACCGTTGTGGATCGCGAAGTTCTTCCCGATGAACTCGGGAACGATGGTGCAGGCTCGGGCCCAGGTCTTGATCGGGTCGCGGCTGCCGCTCGCGTCGGCCCTGACGGCCTTTTCGAGCAGCCGGTCGACGACGTAGGGGCCCTTCTTGAGCGAACGTCCCATGAATACGGCTTCCTGATAGAATACGACGCCTGGTGGTCGGTGACTCGTCCCCAAGTCCGCCGGCCCCGCGGCCTCGGACTCGACTGCGTGGTTCGACTAGACTTTGAGCTGCCCGTAGCGGACGCTGACGCGGCGGCGGATGATCGCCTTGTTCGACGGCTTGCGGCGGCGGCGGGTCTTGCCCCCCTTGGCCAGCACGCCGGTCGGCGACTGCGGGGTGTGCCCCTTGGAACGCCCTTCGCCACCCCCCATCGGGTGGTCGACCGGGTTCATCGCCATGCCGCGGACGGACGGACGACGTCCCAGCCACCTCGACCGGCCGGCCTTGCCGAGCTTGACGTTCATGTGGTCGGAGTTGCCGACCATGCCGATCGTCGCCCGGCAGGTCGACGGAATCCGCCGGACCTCGCCCGAGGGGAGGGTGAGCTGGGCCCACGTCCCTTCACGGGCGGTGAGGGTGGCGCCGACTCCGGCCGACCGGCAGATCTTGCCGCCGGCGCCCGGCTGCATTTCGATGTTGTGGATGCTCTGACCGGTCGGAATCCGGCTGAGCGGCAGGCAGTTGCCCACCTTGGGCTCGGCGTCGGGCCCGGAGTTCACGGTCATGCCGGCCTTTAACCCCTCGGGCGCCAGGATGTACCGCTTCTGGCCGTCGGGGTAGACGATCAGGGCGATCCGGGCCGACCGGTTGGGGTCGTACTCGATGTGCGTGACCTGGGCCGGGACGCCGTCGTGGTCGTTGCGACGGAAGTCGATGACCCGGTACATCCGCTTGTGGCCGCCGCCGCGGTGCCGCACGGTGATGACGCCCTGGTTGTTCCGGCCGCCCGTTCTCCTGAGCGGCTCGGTGAGCGACTTTTCCGGCTTCTTGTTCTTGTCGGTCAGCTCCGAGAAGTCGCTGACCGACGCGTTGCGGCGGCCCGGACTGGTCGGCTTGTAGACGCGAATGCCCATCGCTGAATTCCTCTGAAGAGTGGTCGGCGGCGGCTTGGGGGCCCGCCGCGGGCGATTCACTCGTTTCCTTCACCTGGGACGAACTTCCGACCACTCGACGACGGCCGGGGGACGCGGACGTCCGCTTGGGTCAATAGAAGTCGATCCGGTACTCGTCGTGGAGCGCGACGACCGCCTTCTTCCAGTTCCGCATCCGGCCCACCTTGAGGCGGTGGCGGCGGAGCTTGCCGCGGCGGTTCTGGACGCGGACGTCGACCACCTTGACGTTGAACAGGATTTCGACGGCCTGCTTGATCTCGGTCTTGTTGGCGAGCGGGTTGACCTCGAACGTGTAGGCGTTGTGCCGTTCCGACAGGTGGGTCGCCTTCTCGGTGATGAGCGGGCGGACGACCACCTGGTAGGGTTCGAGGACGGGGCCGGATCGCGTGTATCTCGGGGGACGGCGGAGGGTCACCATGGTTTTCTCAGCTCTCCGTTCCGGCGGCTTCGAGGGCCGGCTTTTCGCGGCGGCGGGCCGGCTTGGTCTTGACGCGTTCCTTGAGGGTCGCGAGCGCCTCGCGGGTGAGCACCAGGTAACGCTGCTTGAGGACGTCGTAGGTGTTGAACTCGCCCACCGGCGCCACTTCGACGCCCTCGATGTTGCGGGCGCTGCGGTAGAGGACCGGGTTGTTGTCGGGCAGGCCGATCAGCACCGTGCGGCCGTGGAGCGTGCGGCGGGCCGCCTGCGCCTTGGTCTCGCCGACGACTTCGGCGGCCTCGGTCTCGGTGATGTCGGGGCGGCGGATCGCCTTGAGGGCCCGGGCGACCTGCTGGGTCTTGGGGGCGTCCAGGCTCAGGCCGTCGAGGATCAGGACCTGCTTGTCCTCGAACTTCGACAGCAGCGCCATGCGGATGGCCGACCGGACGGCCTGCTTGGGCAGGCTGTAGCGGTAGTCGCGGTTGCGGCGGGCGAAGGCGGCGCCGCCCCCCTTCCGCTTGTGCGTCCGCTTGGCACCCGCACGGGCGTTGCCGGTCCCCTTCTGGCGGAACAGCTTCTTGCCCGAGCCGGCGACGTCGGAGCGGCCCCGGGTGTTGACGGTGCCGACGCGGCGGGCGGCCAAGTGCATCAGCACCACGTCGTGGAGCAGTTGCTTGTTGATCTCGCCGCCGAAGTCGGCGGGGTCGATCGTCTCGTGACCCACCTGCTCGCCGGCGGGATTGTAAACTGGTATGGTCAGCGGTTCAGTCAGCATGAATCTTAGCCCATCTCGTTTCGCGAACCCGACTCAGGCCTTGTTGGTCTGCCGGATGGTCAGATAGCCGCCGTTGGGGCCGGGGACCGCCCCCCGGAGCAGCAGCAGATTGTTGGTCGGGTCGACCCGGACGACCTCGAGGTTCCGCACGGTGGTGCGGGTGTTGCCGAACTGCCCCGGCTTGCGGATGCCCTTGCGGGTCCGCGACGGGTCGGCGCTCGGGCCCGACGAGCCCGGGTGGCGGTGCATCCGCTTGACGCCGTGGGTGGCTCGCAAGCCGCGGAAGCCGTGCCGCTTGATGACGCCCGAGAAGCCCCGGCCCTTGCTGGTGCCGGTGACGTCGACGTGCTTTACTTCGGCGAACGCGTCCACCGTCAGGATCGTCCCGGCCGTCAGTTCGGCCGCGGTCGCCTGACGGATCTCGCGGACGTACCGCTTGGGCTCGGCCTCGACCTTCTTGGCGTGGCCCCGCTCCGCCATCGTGGCGCTCTTCCGCTTTTTATCGGCGAACCCGAGCTGGACCGCGTGGTACCCGTCGAGTTCTTCCGTGCGGACCTGAAGCACGGTGCACGGCCCGCACTCCAGCACGGTGACCGGCACGGCGGTGCCGTCTTCCTGGAAGATCTGCGTCATCCCGATCTTCCGTCCCAGCAGTCCCACTCGCATCGTCGAACTCCGTGTACAACCGGTGGCGACGCCCCGCCGGTCGAGACCGTGGCGGGCGTTCGGCCCGAGGGTCTCGCGGGGTGGCGTAATCAACCTGGGAAAAGGCGTAAGGTCAGGCTTCAACTTAGGATCGCGGCCAGGCTTTTCGGCGATCCCGGCGTCGGGGCTGTCTCTCGGGCTCACCCGATTGAGGCGTCCAACGCATCCGGACGTACACGTACCAGCGCACGCGGTCCAGGAAACCCAATGACCCGCATCACCCTGCATTATGGCAGGGTGGTTTGTTTCAATTCACGGCCAGGCTTCAATCCGTGATCAGGAGCCCGTGGGGGACGCCTTGATCTTGATGTCCACGCCGGCCGGCAGGCTCAGCTTGTTGAGGGCGTCAATCGTTTTGTTCGTCGGCTGAACGATGTCGATCAGCCGCTTGTGCGTCCGGATCTCAAACTGCTCCCGCGACTTCTTGTCGATGTGCGGGCTGCGGAGCACGGTGTAACGTTCAATCCGCGTGGGAAGCGGGATCGGTCCGTGGACGATGGCTTCGGTTCGCTTGGCTGTGTCGACGATGTCCTTGGCCGACTGATCCAAGATGGTGTGGTCGTAGGCTTCCATCCGGATCCGAATGCGTTCGTTGCTAGTACCCGCCACCGCAGTTACGTCCTTCCCGATACCCGGCTCATTCTTGAGGTGAGACCGTTCTCACCAGACTCGCCTATCACGCAGGAAAGTAAGAGTGTAATGCCGGCCTTCCCGCGAGTCAACGCGGGTCTTGGCGCTTTTCAACGAGAATTCTCGGAATAATCGGTCCACGCGGGCCGATTTCCCGTCGTTTCGGCCTTTCGCGGCCGGCTCAGACGGGTATCGGGGCGTCCTCGGGGTCGATTTCGGCGTCGCCGGGGTCGGCGCCGGTGGTCGACGTCGGCCGTTCCGGGGGGGCGGCGGGCAGCCGGCCGACGCGGAGCACATGGCTCATCATGTCCTTGGCGCGTTGGGGCCAGGGGGCGGCGTCGATCCTTGCGAGGGTTTCTTCGACAGGATAGGCGGTCCGCTTGAGTTCGATCCGGTCGTCGTCGATGACGGCGTAGGCGGCGCGGGGGTCGCCGTCGCGGGGGAGGCCGACGCTGCCGGGGTTGATCACGATCTTGTCGCCGATCTTCAGTTTGAACTGCATGTGCGAGTGGCCGACGCAGACGATGTCGGCCTCGACGTTCTCCAGCCGACGCGCCCAGCCGGCCTCGTCCCGTAGCAGATATTCGTCGAGCGGGTCGCGGGGGGTGGCGTGAACCAGGAGGAACCGCTTTTGTCCGAGCGTCACGCGCTGGGTGACGGGAAGCTGGAGCAGCCAGCGGCGTTCGCCGGCGTCGAGGGCGTCCCACATGTGGGGGCGGGTGACGCGGGTCAGATAGCGGAAGCTGTTCTCGCCGGTGACGGGGATCCCCTGGGCGACGCCGTGGTCGTGGTTGCCGCGGACCGCGTACGAGGCGTGCTCCATCGCCCACCGCACGCAGCGCGCCGGGTCGGGGCCGTAGTCGACGAGGTCGCCCAGGCAGAGGCAGACGTCGTGCGGTTCGTCGATCGCCGCCAGGGCCGGCCAGTTGGCGTGGATGTCCGAGACGAGGAGGATTCTCATTCAAGCCACTGTTCATGCCAGAGCTGGAACATCAGGAGGGTCCAGAGCGGCTTGCGATGGTCGCGCGCTCCGGAGCGATGTTCCTCGATCCGACGGGCGACCTCGTCGGGTTGAAACAGGCCTTGCCGTTCGAGCCGGTCGCGGCCGAGCAGGCGGTCGAGCATGGGGCCGAGCGGCCCTCGCAGCCAGCGCGCGGCGGGGATGCCGAACCCTTTCTTGGGGCGGTCGAGGATCGCCGCCGGAATCCGGCCCGCGACGGCCGCCTTGAGCAGCCGCTTGGTCCGTCCCCGGCCGTACTTGTACGACGACGGCAGCCGGACGATCTGGTCGACCAGCTCGGCGTCGAGGAACGGGGCGCGGACTTCCAGGCCGCACGCCATGCTGGCGCGGTCGACCTTGGTGAGGATGTCTTCCGGCAGGTAGGTTTCCTGATAAAGAGCCAGCGAGCGGGCCAGCGGGTCGGCGGCGGCGGGGAGCGCCCGGTCGAGCGCGACGTGCTCGGCCTCGACGTCGAAATCGTGGTCGATCAGCAGCCGCGACAGCTCGGGGCCGGAGAACGAGCCCAGCCAGCGCTGGTGGGCGAGCGGTAGAGGTTCGGCGGCGCCCCGGAGGAACTGCTTGAGCTTGAAATCGAAGCTGAAGTTGCGATGGTCGACCGGCAGCCGGCCGACGGCGGCCTCGGCCAGCGCGCGGGCGGGGCGGGGAAGCCCTCGGTAGAGCCTGGCGGCGCGTTCGGCCTCGAACGTCGGGTAGCCGGCCATCAGCTCGTCGGCGCCGTCGCCTCCCAGCGCGACCGTGACCGACTCGCGGGCGAACCGGCTCAGCAGGTGGGTCGGCAGGATCGAGGCGTCGCCGAACGGCTCGTCGAGCCAGCCGGCGACCTCCGGCAGCAGCTCGTAGACCTGCTCGACCGCGAACGTCCGCGCGTGGTGGTTCGTCCCCAGGAACCGGGCCACTTCCAGGGCGTGGCGGCTCTCGTCGAAGCTCGGGTCTTCGAAGCCGATCGAAAACGTATGGATGTTCGCGGCGGGCGCGATCTCGCAGAGGGCCGCGGCGACGCTCGACGAATCGACGCCCCCCGACAGGAAGACGCCGAGCGGGACGTCCGACCGGCGATGGCGGCCGACGGCCTCGCGGAAGGCCGACCAGAACGGCTCGACGGCCTGCTCGAACGGCGCGATCTCCGACTCGGGCGTCGGCGACGGCGGCGACCAGTACCGGGCGACCCGGACCGCGCCCCGCTCCCAGACCAGGACGTGGCCGCGCGGGAGCTTGCGAACGCCTCGCCAGATCGAGTACGGGGCGGGGATGTACTCGTAGAAGAGATAGCGGGCGAGGCTCTCCGGGTCGAGCGCCCGGGCGATCTGCGGGTGTTCAAGCAGCGCCTTGGGCTCGGAGCCGAAGGCGAGGCCGCCGCCGGGGAGTTCCGCGTAATAGAGCGGCTTCTGCCCCATCCGGTCGCGGGCCAGGACCAGTCGGCCGCGCGGTTCGTCCCAGATGGCCAGGGCGAACATGCCGTTGAGCGGGTTGACGAACTCGACGCCCTTCTCCTCATAGAGATGGACGAGGGTTTCGGTGTCGGAGCGGGTCTTGTAGCGGTGTCCTAGGGCTTCGAGACCCGGCCGGAGGTCGAGCTCGTTGTAGAGTTCGCCGTTGTACGTGACCCAGACCGTGCCGTCTTCGTTCGAGAGCGGCTGCGCGCCGCCGGCGACGTCGATGATCGACAGCCGGCGATGGCCCAGGGCGACCGGGCCGGCGACGTGGACGCCCGATCCGTCGGGGCCTCGGCGGGCCAGAACGGCGGTCATCGCCTCGATCACGCCGCGATCGGCGGGCCGGTCCTGGCCATTCACGAAACCGGCGATTCCACACATCGAATCACCACGCTCCTCGCGCGACGGTCTAATTGATAGCCTGCTCTGCCTGCGAGGATTCAGCCTACCGCAACCGTTTCGCCGCTGACCAGTCCCGCCCGACCGTCGTCCCCGGAACTCGCCTCTCAAGGCGACCTGGATGTCCGGTAATCGGTCTTGGGGCGATATTTCACGAGCTTGGGACGCGCCGCGTCGCCATACTTTTGGGAACGTCGTGTTTGAGCGAGGATGAGGCCCCAGCGAGCTTCACGCCATGACGGTTGAAAGGAAACGAAAGCTCGATCTGGCGATGGGCGTCGCGGCGCTCCTCGTTTTGGGGTTCCTCGGGGCCGTCGACTCCGGCGAGATCCCCCTGGGCGTTCCAGGCGAATGGCAATGGCCTCGACTGGGCGCGAAGCCCGCCACCACGAGCCTGCTGATCGCCGCCGCGGGCGTGGTCGCCTACGGTGGCTATGCGGCGCTCGGGTATCGGGCGCTCGGCGTTCCGTCGCGGGTCGGTCTGCGCGAGGCGGGTTGGGTCGCCGGGCTGGCCGTTTCCGCGGCGACTCTCCAGGTCGTCATCCCGTTGGGCGCGTCCGACGGCTACGGCCTGACGAAATGGGCCCGCGTCCATTGCCAGCGAGGGGCTACGGGCTACTACACGATCGCCAAGACGCAGGCCGCCGCCGACCCCTGGAAGTTCCTCGCCGACTATCCGAAGTGGATCGAGTCGCAGGATGCGTACCACATCGGCACCCACCCGCCGGGGCTGATCGCGATGCATTGCGGGCTCCTCGCGCTGATGGAACGGCAGGTCGCGGCGGCCGACTTGCTCAACGCGGCGATGCCGCCGTCGGTCGGCGCGGGGTTCCGCTGGGTCGAGGTCAAGGAGTCCACGACGATCGCCCGGTCGGATCGGGCGGCGATCTACCTGACGAGCCTGGTCACGCTGCTCGCCTGCGCCGGGACCGTGGCGCCGCTGTACGTGCTGGCGCGCGAGTCGCTGCCGCCGCAGTCCGCCTGGGTCGGGGCGGCGTTCTGGCCGTTGGCCCCGGCTCTGAACCTGTTCCAGCCGCTGGCCGACGCCGCCTATCCCCTGCTCTCGGCGACGGCCCTTGCGACGGCGGCCTGGTCGATCCGCCTGCGGGGCGGGCCCGGACTCGCGGGGTGGGCCTGGGCGACGCCGGCGATCGCCTCGGGAGCCGTGATGGCGTTCGGCATGATGTTCACGCTCGCCTTCCTTCCGGTCGGCCTGATCGTCGCGCTCGTGGTCCTGGCGACGCGAGCGGTCTCATGGCCGCGCCGCTTCGAGGTGATCGCCTGGATCGGGGTCGGGTTCGTCGCCGTCGTCGCGCTCGACTGGCTGGCGACCAGTGCCGACCCGTTCGTCGTCTGGTGGTGGAACCTGCGGAACCACGAGCGGTTCTACGAAGAATGCCGCCGTTCCTACCTCCCCTGGCTGCTTGTCAATCCCGTCGAGCTGGCGATCGCGGCGGGCCTGCCGACCGTGGTCTGGTGCCTTATCGGCGCGACCGTCGACCATCGCGGCGTTCCCCGCGCCGCGTGGTGCGCCCTGGCCGTCCTGGCGATCGTCGACCTGTCCGGGCGCAACATGAGCGAGGTCGCGCGGCTCTGGATGATCTTCCTGCCTCCCCTGTTCACGGCCGCCGGCGTCGGGCTGACGCGGCTCGGCGGCGGCGTTCAGGCGGTTTTCGTCACCGTCTTGTTGATCGGGCTCCAGACCGTGGGGCTTCAATGCATGGTTCAGCTCGTCTATTCGCTCTGACCGACGACGTCCGTCCTGACGCGACCGCGACGGGTTGATTTCGACCGTCGAACGTCCCACAATGTTCTGTCCTGCCGCAGAGGCCATCCCCCCTGCTCCGCTTGCCTCCTTGGCCTCCTCTTCCTTTTGATTTGGTGGAGTCGCATCCGTCATGGCGTCGTTGAACCCTTCGGATGATGGATACGGCTTCGAGGCTCCGCCGCCGAGACCGACGACTCCGCCGGTGAGGCGGGGGTACGTGTTGATCCTCTGCCTGCTGACCGCGGCGGTCGCTTTCGTTTACGGCGTGCCGATGATCGCCGAGCGGATCGGCTATGCGTGGGAGGCCGGCCGGTCGCGGGCGGCGTCGCAGGCGCTTGCGAAGCTCGACGAGCAAGGGGCGGTCAGCCAGGCGTCCAAGCTGTTCCGGATGGCGACGACGGCGGTCTCGCCGGCGGTGGTCAACGTCCAATCGTTCCGCGATCGCGGCGGCGTGGGGCCGCACGGCCTGCCGGTGGGCGGAGCGTCGAGCAACCGGGAGGAAGGGCCGGGCCGCGAGCTGGGCTCGGGGGTGATCGTCGATCGGGCCAACGGCTACATCGTCACCAACAACCACGTGGTCCAGGACGCCGACCGGATCCTCGTCCGCCTGGGACCGAGGTACGACGTCCCCGCGAAGCTCGTCGGCTCCGACCCCAAGACCGACCTCGCGGTGCTCCAGGTGAAGGCCGACCTCAAGGTCCAGGCCGAGTGGGGCGATTCGGAGAAGCTCGACATCGGCGACTGGGTGCTGGCGATCGGCAGCCCGATGGGCTTCGACCACTCGGTGACCGCCGGCATCGTCTCGGCCACCGAGCGCAACGACCTGCGGATCGCCGAGTACGAGTCATTCATCCAGACCGACGCGGCGATCAACCCGGGCAACTCGGGAGGACCGCTGATCGACCTCGCCGGCAAGGTGATCGGCATCAATACCGCGATCATCACGCAATCGGGGGGCTATGAGGGGATCGGCCTGGCCATCCCGTCGTCGCTGGCCCGGCGGATCGTGGAGAGTCTGATCAAGGACGGCAAGGTTGTCCGTGGTTACCTCGGCATCGCCATCCGTCCGGTCGACGACGAGCTGGCCAAATCCCTCAAGTTGCCCGAAAACCGCGGCGCGATGATCACCTCGGTGCTCCCCGACGGCCCGGCGGGCCAGGCGAAGCTAAAGGCCGGCGACGTGATCGTCAAGCTGGCGGGCCGGAACGTGGACGATCCCACGAGCCTGCGCTATGTGACCGCCGAACTCGGCGCGGGGGTCCACGTGCCGTTGGTCTACTACCGCGACGGCGGCGAACAGACGGTCGACGTGGCGATCGCGGCGGTCCCCACGAACCCCGAGATCGGCCGCTTGGGGTTCCGGGTGCGGGAGATTCCGGGGCCCGACGGCAAGCAAACGGTCCTGGAGGTCGATCGGGTGGTGTCGGCGAGCCCGGCGTTCGCGGCCGGCGTCCGGCCGGGGATGGCGATCATCGCCGTCGACAAGACGCCGGTCCGCTCGGCCCTGGAATTCCTGTCGATCATCAAGGATTACGACCTGACGCGCGGGCTGCCGCTGGTGGTCATGACCCGCGACGGTCGGTTCGGCCCCGTCATGCTCACCGCCCCAGGCGCCGGCCGCGACGAGGCGGTCCCCGCCCCCCTGCCCTGATCGGCCCCGCCTCGGCCGCATCGTCCGTGTTAAACGCGTCTCCCTCGGCCGCCGCCCGGCGGTCGTGGGCGGGCGCGAGCCCGCGCCTTGCAACAAAAAAGTCGAAGACGCAAGGGGCTTGACTTGGACACCTGGTTCGCGGGACATGATTCACGAGAAATTCGCACGCGCGTGGGGGTTTAGGTAGCCTTCGGGGGGTGGTAGGGGGGCGCGGGGGGCTCCAGGGGGCTCGGTCGGTGGGCTCGGCGGGTCGGGGGTGGTGCCGGCGGCGGGTTGGGGGCGAGTCCGTAAGGGCTAAAACCGTGGTGGTTTACAAAAATTGGAAGGGCGTCGGCGGAAGCCGTCGAAAACTTGACCGAAATTTCCCGTGGGCTATAATTCGGAAGTAACCGCCAACGAAACAGGTGGGCACGGTGAGTCATCGGTGGGGTGTCGTGGGCGATTCGTCGTCCCGCCGCGCCGGCCGGTGCGAACCATGGACCCGGGCTCGTGCTGGAATTGCGGGAGACCCTGGTGCCCAGACATTCCGATACGAATAAAGCCGCTATAAAAAACGCGGTGGATATCGTTGGGCTTGTGGGCGAGTATCTTCAGCTTCGCCGCGCAGGCTCGCGCTACAAGGGGCTCTGTCCCTTTCACGACGATCGCAACCCCTCGATGGAAGTGAACCCGGAGCGCCAGACGTTCAAGTGCTGGAGCTGCGGCGAGGGGGGGACGTCTTCGATTTCGTGCAGAAGATCGAGCGGGTCGAGTTTCCAGAGGCGCTGCGGATGCTGGCCGAACGGGCGGGGATCGTGTTGGAGAGCCCGTCGGCTTCGGCCGCCGCGCGGTCCGGGGGGCCGACGAAGTCGGACCTGGCCGGCGTCCTGGCCTGGGCCGAGAAATATTTTGCGACCGGCTTGAAATCCTCCGACGCGGCTCGTGCGTATTTGAAGGAGCGGGGTCTGTCGGCCGATAGTGTGACGCGGCACCGGCTGGGGTTCGCTCCCGAGGAGCGGGGCCGGCTGTCGGCCGAGGCTCGCAAGCAGGGATTCACGCACGACTTGCTCGAACAGGCCGGTTTGATCGTGCGTCCCGAAGATTCGCCTGGGGTGGTGCGTGAGCGATTTCGGGGTCGTCTGATTTTTCCTATTCATGACGAACGAGGCCGGACGATCGGATTTGGAGGGCGAATTCTGCCGGAGGCCGAGCGCGTCGCTTCGTCAATGGGAAATCGTGTCGCAAAATACCTTAACAGTCCTGAGACCGCGTTGTTTCAGAAACGACGAGTCCTCTACGCCGCGGATCTCGCCAGGACGGCCGGCCGCGAAGCCGGCTGGGTGGCTGTTGTGGAAGGATACACCGACGTGATCGCCGCGCATCAGGTGGGGCTCTGCAATGTCGTGGGCACGCTGGGGACCGCCTTCGGCGACGACCACGTGCAGACGTTGCGGAGGCTCGCCGACCGGGCTTGCCTGGTGTTCGACGGCGACACGGCCGGTCAGACGGCCGCCGAGCGGGCGCTCGAGGTCTTCCTGGGCCACGAGCTCGACGTTCGGGTGCTCTCCTTGCCTTCGGGCCTCGATCCGTGCGATTTCCTCTTGAATCAGGGGGCCGACGCGTTTCGAGACCTGGCTTCCAAGGCCGTTGATCCACTGGCGTTCATCCTTGACCGGGCTCGCGTCCGATTTGAATTCGAGTCGATCGAGGGTTCACGACAGGCGGCCGAGTGGGTTCTGGGAATCATGAGCCGGGTTCCGTCGCAGTCGCGGGTCGGCCTCGACCTGAAGCTGGCCAAGGCGCTCGACGCCCTGGCTCACGGGCTTCGGGTGCCGCTCGACCCGCTCAAGAAGCGGCTCGGCGAACTGCGGCGGGCCGCCGCCAAGCCGAAGTCGAACCGGCGGGAGCCCGACGGCCCGCCCGGCTCGACGCCCCGGATCGACTCGGCCCACGCCGTCGCGGCGGCCCCCGAACTCTTCCGGGCGATGGACCCGGTCGACCGTGAACTGCTCGAGATCGTCGTCAACCAGCCCGACTGCGTCAGCCGAATCGTCTCCCGCGTCCCGCTCGTCGCACTCCGCGACGACGCGGCCCGCGCGATCCTCAAGGCCAGCTACGACCTGTTCAGCGAAGGGGAACGTCCGTGCTACGAATCGCTCGTCACCCGCCTCGAGGATCCCCGGCCTCGGGCCCTGGCCGCGTACCTCGACCACACCGGGTCGGGGACGCATGAGGAACAGCCGCTTGACGACGACACGGCCTCGCAAGGCGACTGGGAACGGAGGCTCGAGCTGGTGCTCGGCCGGCTCGCCGAACGCGAGCGGCTGGTCCGGCTCGGCGACTTGCGACAGGCCCTCGATGAGATCGATCAACAAGCCGATCCTGATGCGTATCGCGCCTTAGAATTAGAATACCGTCGACTACTGACTCAGCGGGCGGGGACCAAGAAGTCGCGTCCCGATCCGACGTTTCGTGCGTGAGGGAGGAATCTGGATGGACAAGCTGGACGAGGGACTCAAGACGCTCCTCGAAGTAGGCAAAAGGCGAGGGTTCCTCACCTTCGACCAGGTCAACGACGTTCTGCCCGATGATGCGACGAGCCCCGAACGCATCCACAGTCTGCTTGAGACGCTTGACGAGATGGGCGTCGAACTGATCAACGAGGACGAGGCGGAGACCCGCCTGCTGGCCTCGGGCGATCTCGACGACGAACCCGACGACGACCTCGCCGACGAGGCGGCCGAGGAAGACGACGCCGAGCTCACCCCCGAGGAACTCGAGGACATCTCGCGGCGGATCGACGATCCGGTGCGGATGTACCTGACCCAGATGGGCGAGATCCCCCTGCTCACCCGCGAGCAGGAGATCAACCTCGCCAAGAAGATCGAAGACACCCGCAAGCAGTTCCGCCGCAAGGTCCTCGAGTGCCACTTCGCGCTCGCCCTGGTGGTCGACGTCCTCAAGAAGGTGTCCGAGGGCGAGCTGCCGTTCGACCGCACCGTCAAGGTCTCGGTCACCGAGAACCTTGAGAAGGACCAGATCCTCGGTCGGATGCCGCACAACCTCGCCACCCTCGGCCACCTGATGGAGTGCAACGTCCGCGACTTCAAGGCCTACGTCCGCGATCGCGACTCCGAAGTCCGCGACACCCTGCGGAGCGACCTCAAGCGGCGGCGGTTCAAGGCCGTCAACCTGGTCGAGGAGCTGTCGATCCGGACCCAGAAGGTGCAGCCCCTCATGAAGCGGCTGGAGCAGATCGCCGTTCGCATGAACGAGCTGCTCTTCCAGCTTCGCGAGTACCGCGCCGGCCGGGTCGGCAAGGAAGACCGCGGCAATCTGGTCAAAGAGCTCAAGGACCTGATGCGGATCACGCTCGAAAGCCCCAAGAGCCTCCGCCGCCGGGTCGAGCTGATGAACGCCCGGTTCAAGGAGTACGAGCAGGCCAAGCGCGAACTCTCCGGCGGCAACCTCCGGCTGGTCGTCTCGATCGCCAAGAAGTACCGCAACCGCGGCCTCTCGTTCCTCGACCTGATCCAGGAAGGCAACACCGGCCTGATGCGGGCGGTCGACAAGTACGAGTACCGCCGCGGCTACAAGTTCAGCACTTACGCCACCTGGTGGATTCGACAGGCCATCACCCGGGCGATCGCCGACCAGGCCCGCACCATCCGCATCCCGGTCCACATGATCGAGACGATGTCGAAGCTTCGCAACGTCTCCAAGAAGCTGCTTCAGGAGAAGGGACGCGAGCCGACCATCGAGGAAACGGCGCGGGCGGCCAACATCTCGGTCGAGGAGACTCGCCGGGTGATGAAGATCAGCCGCCACCCGATCTCGCTCGACCGCCCCGTGGGCGAAAGCGAAGACAGCTACTTCGGCGACTTCATCGAAGACGAGGCCGTCGAGAGCCCGATCAACGCCGCCACCCAGGAGATGCTCAAGGACAAGATCGACTCGGTCTTGAAGACCCTGACCTACCGCGAACGCGAGATCATCAAGCTCCGGTACGGTCTGGGAGACGGCTACACCTACACTCTCGAAGAGGTCGGCCGGATCTTCAAGGTCACCCGCGAGCGGGTGCGGCAGATCGAGGCCAAGGCCGTCCGAAAATTACAGCATCCCGTACGCAGCCGGCAACTCGAGGGCTTCCTTGAGAGCACCGGTTGACGCGGACCTTTCAACCGCCGGTCACTACGACCGGCGGTTTTTTTGTGCGCCGGGGCGACGCCGGCCTTGGGCCGCTTCTGCCCCTTGGGTCTGGATCGCCTGACTCCGGGCGGTTAGAAGAAGACTCGACGCGTTCCCTGTTCACCTCCCCCACGGACTGCAACGGAGACCCCGACTTATGACCGCGACCGCCGACGCTCTTCGCGACCTCCACACGCTGCACCAGCGCGCCAAGGCCGTCCGCGACCGCCTCCTGTCCGGTCCCAAGACCCTGACCGTGCGCCAGGCCGCTCTCGTCGCTCGCCAGGCCGACCTGGAGAAGACCCGCAAGGCCCTCCAGGACGCCAAGCTCGGGCTCAGCAAAAACGAGCACGCCCTCCAGGCGTCGCAGGCCAAGATCGACGACCTCAAGGTGAAGCTCAACCTGGTCAAGAAGAACGAAGAGTACAAGGCCCTTCAGAACCAGATCGCCCACGACAAGGCCGCGATGGGCAAGTACGAGGACCTGATCCTCCAGACTTACGAGACGATCGAAGCCCAGGCCGCCGAACTCGCCAAGGTCGAGGCCGAGGTCAAGCAGTTCGCCCAGGACGTGGACAAGCTCCAGAAGGATCTCGAAACCCAAGCCGTGTCGCAGACGGCTCAGCTCGCCGAGATCGAGACGACCATCATCAGCGCCGAGGACTCGATCCCCATCGACCAGCGCGAGCAGTACCGCCGCGTCGTCCGCCAGCTCGGCGCCGACGCCCTCGCCGCCGTCGAAGGGGGCGCCTGCATCGGCTGCTACACGTCGGTCACCGCCCAGATGCTCAACGAGCTGATCAACCGCGACGCCCTCACCTTCTGCAAGAGCTGCGGCCGACTCCTCTACCTCGCCGACAACGAGGCGGAGAGCTCCCGCGCCTCGGGGGCCCCCAAGGGCAAGGCGAAGCGCTGATCATCCCGATGGCCGCGGGCCGCCTCGCGGAATCGACGCCGTCATCGGAGCGTTTCGCGATCAGGGAAGGTTTGTGAATGCGGTTCTGGCGTCCAGACCGTCCGACTTGACCCCGCTGATCGATTACTGGCCCAGCGCCACGGCTCGCGGCTCAAGCCGCGGCGACGGAGCCCCCGGCGAGGGCGTTGACGCTGAGCTGCCGGTTCTCGGCCACGCGGGCGATCAGGTGGGGCGGGAGCTCCCCCCCCGCGAGGAGACGACTGTTGACGCCGATCGCCAGGGGATGGTCGCCCGTGTAGTAGCAGCAGACCGCGTATTCCAGATCGAGCAGATAGTCGTAGATTGCGCGGTCGACGAACAGGCCGGTCGGCCCCGGCGCGGGGACCTTCCTCGCCCACTCGAAGAACCCCTTCGCGGCGTGGAACTCCCTCGTCGACTGGTAATGCATGGCGATCTGGTACAGGGGCTCGGCGCGTTCCGGCAGGGACTGGAACGCGGTCATGTAGGAGGCCATCACCTCGGGCCAGGGGCGGCCCAGCTGCGCCTCGAGCTGGGCGATCCGATAGAGCGAAAACCAGACCTCGTCGCGCCAGCCCCCCATCGCCGCCCGTCGGCGATATTGCCGAAGCGCCAGATCGGGCTCTCCGGCGTCGCGGTAACTCTGCGCGAGGTAGAAGACATATCGCGTGTTGTCGGGCTCCTCGATCAGGGCGCGCTCGAGCACCAGGGCGTCGCGGCGATAGGTCAGCGGGTCGCGCGAGCGGGCCCCCTCGTGGTGGACCACGGTGCGGACACCCGAGAGGGTCGCCTCGGTGCGCGCCTCGTCGCAGGTGATGTATTCGTGGAGCACGCCCACGTAACGCCAGGGTAAGGCGCCGCGGACGAGCTGCCTGCGGTGATAGGAGAGGCCGCCATAGCGCACCTCGATGTTGTACGAATCGGCCGAGAGGGGCGGCATCACGAAGCACTCGTCGATCGCGAACTCCTCGTCGGCGTCGATCATCAGGTTGTAATCGCACCGGCCGCGGGCCGCCTCGATCACCTCGGTGCGGTTGTGGGCGAAGTCGACCCAGGGGCGCTCCAGCAGCACGCCGGGGATTCCCGCCATCGCCTCGCGGATGATCTCCTGCGTGCCGTCGGTGGAACCCGTGTCGGCGATGACCCAGGCGTCGATCAGCGGTCGGGCCGAGGCCAGGCAGCGGCGGATCACATGCGCCTCGTCCTTCACGATCAAGTTCAGGCAGACCGTCTGTCCACGCCCTTCCATCGCGTCGCTCCTCCGCCGGATCTCGGGATTTCTGGGCCGCGTCAGCCCTTGGGATCGGTGGCGGCCGATGCGCCACTCACCCGGGACCATACGACATGGCGACGCGGGGAGTCGACACCCGCCGGCTTGGCGTCGGCCGCCCCCCCTCCAGTTCGCCTCATTTTCGCATGCCGACAAATCAGCCAGCATCGGCGGCTTACGTGTTCTAGGGTGATGCTAAAGCCAGACCTTCCCCGGTGATCCCAACAGAGGCCACACCCATGCAGAAGCGAACAAGCCGTAAGTTCCGAGCCCGAATCCAGGACGCTCTCGAGCCCCGTGTCGTCCTGAGCGGCCCCGACACTCTCGTTAGGGCATGGATGATTGCGGCGCCGCTCGCGCACGGCTCGAATGCGCATCCCAAACTCCAGGCAGCCCCGCATCAGATTGCGACCCTTAGTGCCCCTTTCAATCGCGCCCATTCGGTGCAGATGACGAGAGTCGCCCAGAGCCCCCAGGCTGCCCGACAGGCGACGATTTTCGCGGTATCGCCAACCGCGGGGGTGATCCAGTACTCGGGCAACCTCCAGTGCCCCAACACCCAGGCCATCGCACTTCGATTCCGGATCTATAGCAAGGCCAACGGCGGTACTCTCCTGTTCGACGAGGTCCAGGCGGTCAAGGTCGTGAATCATCACTTCACGGCGTTGATCGGGATGACGACGAACGGCGGGATCCCCGCTTCGGTCTTCGAGAACAGCGACTCGCTCTACATCACGTATTCGAGGCCGAATCGACCCGCCGTCACCCTCGGCCGTACGACCGTGCCGCAGGCCGCCGCCACGTTTAACGCGGCTGTCAACGCGCTCACGGGCGCGACAGGGGCCACGGGCGCGACAGGGGCCACGGGCGCCACCGGAGCCGCGGGCGATACCGGAGCCACCGGAGCCCCGGGCACCCCGGGAGCCACGGGCGATACCGGAGCCACCGGAGCCACCGGAGCCCCGGGCGCGACAGGGGCCCCGGGTGCCACCGGAGCCACGGGCGCCACCGGAGCCGCGGGCGCGACGGGCGCGACAGGGGCCGCGGGCGCCACCGGAGCCGCGGGCGATCCCGGGGCCACGGGCGCGACAGGGGCCGCGGGCGCGACAGGGGCCGCGGGCGATCCCGGGGCCACGGGCGCGACAGGGGCCACCGGAGCCACGGGCGCCACCGGAGCCGCGGGCGATCCCGGGGCTACGGGTGCGACGGGCGCGACAGGGGCCACCGGAGCCACCGGAGCCACCGGAGCCGCGGGCGATCCCGGGGCCACGGGCGCGACTGGGGCCACCGGAGCCACGGGCGCCACCGGAGCCACGGGCGCCACCGGAGCCACCGGAGCTGCGGGCGATCCCGGGGCCACGGGCGCGACAGGGGCGACGGGTGCGACAGGGGCCACGGGTGCCCCCGGCGCAGGAGCCTCCGTAATTATCCCGTTCTCATCGGGTATGCCGGCAAGCATGACCTCGATTGCGGGCGGCTTGGCGGGTCAACCTGTACTCGTCGGCTTCGGAGACTCGGTGGAGATGTCTTCTCCGCTCGGAGCGACGATTGACCTCACTGGCGGGCCTGGGATCGATCTCGATGAGGCCTTCTCGATACCGCTCAACGGCACTATTACGTCCCTCGCGGCATATTTCAGTTTGACCAATCCGCTCGTTCTCGTCGGCTCGACCGTTACCATCACGGCCCAGCTTTACTCGTCGGCGACGCCTGACAACATCTTCACGCCGATTGCGGGCGCAGTCGTCACTCTGGCTCCGGCGCTCACGGGCGTTGATGGGCTCGGGACGATCAGCAACGGCCTCACGACCGGACTGAATATCCCGGTCACTGCGCAGACTCGGCTGCTCATGGTCTACTCGATCACGGCCACTGGACTTTCCTTGGTCAACACCGTTACAGGTTACATGAGCGGCGGCGTGAGCATCGCCAGCGGCGGGTGAGCATCCCCTGACCCCTTTCTCTCTGAAGCATCAAACATCCGAGAGGCTCCTTTTCTTGTCAGGAGGAAAGGAGCCTCTCTCGTTTGAACAAGCGCGGAAACGGCGTCGGTGGGCACCGTGCAGCGGAAGCGGTCGAGGTGTGTGCGATCGCCCCAGCACCACTCGATGTCGTCGGATTCGACCGTGCCGGACTCGAGGTGGACGACGGCGGGGCAGGCCCAGCCGGGGGGCGTCCCCATCCATCATGGCGAGGCGGGGAGGGCCCTCTCGGCCGCGACGGCCGGCAAAGCCGCGTCCGCTTTCGCGTGGCGCTCGACCCTGCCGCGACCGGGGAGGAAGAAGAAGGCCAGGGCGAGGATGGCGTAGACCATCAGGAGCATCAGCCCTTCGAGCCAGTTCGATTCGCCGTCCTCGCAGACCATGCGGGCGAGCATGACCGAGAGGAGCACGGCCACGACTTCGAGTGTGCTGAAGCGGAGGTCCATCGGTTCGGCCCGGAGGTAGCTGGCGAAGACCAGGACCGGGGCGACGAAGAGCGCGATCTGGAGCGACGAGCCGATCGCGATGCCCACCGACAGGTCCATCTGGTTCTTCATCGCCACGATGACGGCCGTCGAGTGCTCGGCCGCGTTGCCGACGATCGCAACCACGATGACGCCGACGAACACCGCGTTCATGCCCAGCGTATGACTCGCCCCCTCGACCGCGCCCACGAGGATCTCGCTCATCCAGGCGATCAAGAGGGTCGCCACGACCAGGAGGCTCACGGATCGCGTCGTGCCCCACTGTTCCTCCCCCGCGTGCGGGTCCTCGCCTTTCGGGTTGAACAGGTCGCGGTGCGTTCCCAGGCTGAAGACCAGGTGGGCGGCGTAGGTCAACATGAGGATGATCGAGACGCCGATGCTCAGCTCGTGCTCGAGGATCGTGTCGGCCCGCGTGACTTCCGGCAGCGAGTGGAAGATCGCCGGCACGAGGAGGGCGATCGCCGCCAGCACCATCATCGTCGAGCTGACCCCCGCGGCGGTCTTGTTGAACCGCTGCGTGTTGTACTTCAGCCCGCCGGCCAGGAAGCTCGCCCCCAGCACCAGCAGCGTGTTGCCCACGATACTGCCGGTCAGCGACGCCTTGACGACGCCGTCGAGGCCGTTGAACAGGGCGAACAGCGCGATGATCAGCTCGGCCGCGTTGCCGAACGTGGCGTTGAGCAGCCCGCCGATCCCCGGACCGAGCCGTTGGGCGAGCTGTTCAGTCGCCTCGCCCATCAGGCCGGCCAGCGGGATGATCGCCGCGCAAGCCGCCACGAACAACCAGATCGGGCCGGCGCCCGCGAACCGCAGGACGATCGCCAGCGGGACGGCCAGGAGCAAGAGCCGCGACCATCCTGCTTGTCGCGGGTCGAAGGCCGACAGCGCCGACGGCTCGCCCGCCGCGTCCTCACCGGCTTCACGATGGTTGACTCGCTGTCGGTCCAACTTATAATGCCTCCAAGTTTCCTGGGAAAGTCCCGGGGAACGATCCGTGGCTCATCGCAGGGCGTCTGGCGGCGCGACTTTCTTTTGTAGGGTGGGCACTGCCCACCGTTTCCAACCCCCGACGCCGAAGCGGGGTCGGACGGTGGGCAGTGCCCACCCTACAAAATGCAATCGTGCGTCGCCATCGATTGGCCCCCGTGAGCCCGATCAGTTTACGTTGAACTTGATCTCTCAAGAAGTCCGTACCGTAGCTAGCGAGGCATCAAATCATGGCCGGCAGCGTGAAGGAGTTTACCGACGCCAACTGGAAGTCGGAAGTGCTCGATTCCTCGGTTCCCGTGATCGTCGATTTCTGGGCGCCGTGGTGCGGCCCTTGCCGCATGCTGGCTCCCACGATCGAGAAGATCGCCGAGGAGTTCGGCGACAAGGTGAAGGTCGGGAAGATGAACACCGACGAAAACTCCGACACGCCCGGCGGCCTGCGGATCTCCGCCATTCCGACGGTCCTGGTCTTCCAGGGGGGCAAGGAAGTCGACCGGCTGGTCGGCGTCAACCCGATCAACAAGTTCAAAGACACCCTCGGGAAGCTCGGCGTCGCCTGAGCCGCGGGACCCATCGATTGATGTTCCGCCAAAGTCCGGGAATCAAAGTCTGCGGCCTGACTGAGCCCGCCAACGCCCTCGACTGCTTGCAGGCCGGGGCCGACTGGATCGGGCTCAATTTTCATCCCGCGTCCCCCCGGTTCGTCACCGTCGAGCGGGCCGAGACGATCCTCTCGGCCCTGCCGACCCGCGCCGTCGCCGTCGGCCTGTTCGTCAACCGCCCCGCCGACGAGGTCCGCGAGGTCTGCGCCCGCCTCGGCCTGACGCGGGTCCAGCTTCACGGCGACGAGCCCGTCGAAGACGTGGTCGCGCTGAGCGAGTTCTTCGTCATTCGGGCGTTCCGGCTCCGCGACGCCTCGGCCGTCGCGGCCATGTCGGCCTATCTCGAACGCGCTGATCGGCTGGGCCGATCGCCCGACGCCGTCCTGATCGACGCCTGGTCGCCCGGCCGCGCCGGGGGCACCGGCGAACTGATCGACGACGACCTGATGGACGGCCTCCCCCCCCTGCCTCGCCTGATGCTCGCCGGCGGCCTCACCGCCGACAACGTCGCCGCCCGCGCCGCCCGCGTCCGCCCCTGGATGGTCGACGCCGCCAGCGGCGTCGAATCGTCGCCCGGCGTGAAGGACCTCGACAAAGTCCGCGCGTTCGTGCGGGCTGCTGCTCGGTGAGGTGGACTGAAGTCGCGTCCCTCTACCGGGGGGGGCCGAATCCGAACGTCGGCAAGGCCGCCGTCGGCGAGACGATCATGCGGCAGAGGGGTTTGCTCGACGGTCTTGCATCTGTCGCAATGTGCGCTCCAGCCCATCGTCCAAGAACGCGGATTCGATGCCTTCCGCCGCCCCGGCGGCGGCGATCTCTGCGCGAGCGAACATCTTCGACTCGTAGTCTCGCACCGCAGCCCGCCAATCGTCCGCGTCGGCGAGGGCGAGCGCCAGGTCCGCCGCGTCGATCATGGCCAGATTCACCCCCTCCCCCGTGAAGGGTGACATGACGTGGGCGGCGTCGCCGAGCAGGGTGACGCCCGGTCGATTCTCCCAGCGATGGCCCACGGGCAACGCGTAGAGCGGAAGCGGGACGATCCGGTCGCCGGCCTCGTGGATCAGGGCGAGCAGCCTGGGCGACCAGCCTGGGAAATTCGCGGCCAGCTTGGTCTTCGTCTCGTCGGGAAGGCCGGCGTCGAGGGAGCGCGAAGACGCCCAATCCTCGGGCGCCCGCAACGCGACGTAGACGCCCACGTGGGCGTTCGCATCACGATGCGCGAGCAGTCCCTTGTTGTCCCCCAAGGCGAACAACATGCCGTGGCCGACCAGCCGTGAGACGTCGGGATGCCGCTCGTCCACATCGTCGAGGCTTAACGAAACGAACGTCACGCCGGTGTAGGCCGGCACCGCGCGGGAGACGAGCGGCCGGACGCGCGAGCGAGCGCCGTCGGCCCCAACCACCAGGTCGAAACCCTCGGTATGCCCGCCCTCGAAAATCAATTCAAAAGCCCCGTCGTCTCGTGTCTCGATCGTCAACACCCGGCGGCCCCACTGCACGACGCCCGACGGGAGGGAATCAAGGAGGATTCGCCGCAACGCGGGGCGATCGACTTCGGGGCGATCGGAATCGGCCGCCCCTCCCTCCTCCTCGTAGTGGGTGACTCCGTCCCGATCGAAGAGCCGCATACCCTGATCTTCGTATCGCGCGACGCTCAGAAATTCATCCTCCAGCCCCGCCAGGCGCAGGGCGTGCTGGCCGGTGTCGGCGTGGAGGTCCAAAGACCCGCCCTGCGACCTGTCGAGCACCGAGGCTTCGCGTTCGAACACAGTCGAGACGACCCCACGAGCGTGCAAGATCCGCGCGAGCGTCAGGCCGCCCGGCCCGCCGCCCACGATTGCGATACGAGGACGTTCCTTCATGTCTCTCATCCTGGTCCTCCTGAGCCCGATCGGTATTTAAGCCCGAGAAGCGGCATTGGTCGATGTATAGCATGCTATGGATTTGCGTGGCAAGGGAAGAATGGGGATAATCGCGTTATGGCATGGATTCCGAAGCACACCGCCGAGCATCTCATTGGCCGCACGGCGCGGCTGCTCACCCGCGTAGGGGACGCGCGGCTGAAGTCGCTCGGCCTCACGGGCGCTCAACTCCCAGTCTTTGCGGCTTTGCAGGACGGTTCCACGCTCTCGCAGACGGCCCTGGCCAGGATCGCGGGGGTCGAACAGCCGACAATGGCGGCGACGCTCTCGCGCATGGAACGCGACGGTTTGATCCGACGCGAGCCTGATCCCGCCGACGGCCGCAGCAGCTTGATACGCCTGACTCCCGCGGCCATCGCAAAGCTCCCCGCTTTGGCGGCCCTACGGACTCAGGCCGCTGAAGAGGCCCTGGCGGGTTTCGACGACGCCGAGAGGAAGCTCCTCGCCGGCATGCTGATGAGGATCGTCGCCAACGTGGAAAAAACCTAGGGTGGCAGAACCCGGAAAAGAGCAAGGCGTCATGAGGCGGAAGACGAAGACGTCCCAAACAGACGCCCTTGCCTGATCCCTCTTCATCTGTGTCCATCTGTGGACGAGTTCTCGCCCATCCTCGTTAACTTTGCCATCCTCTTGGCTCCTCCCTGGAAACGGCCCTGGTCAACTCGTAGTACACTTAAGGCGGGGAACTCTGCCTTTCCCTCGGGCAGTCCCGCGCTCCTTGATAATTCGGTTGTGGTGATAGGCCGGGGGACGCCTCGGCCGAACTTTGAAAACACGCGCGAAGGAAGCCAATTCCCCAGGGCCGGCCGGTGCCGCTCCTTCGGGCGATCCTCCCCCGAAAACCGCGCGATCGAACCCAAAATTCCTGGGCGGCGGAGGATCTCGGCCGGGCGGGAAACGACCGACGGCCGGGGATTGAAACCGAGCTTTCGGCGCGAACGAAGCCAATGTGGCGAAATTATGAGAAAGCCTGAATTTATAAGGGGTTATGACTCAGGATGAGGCATTCGCCGGGGCGCGAACGAACCCAATCGCTGGCCCGCTCCCACAGCCTGGAGCTGGACGATAGACATCCCGCGGAAAGGGCGTTTCGGGCCAATCGAAGCCAATCCCGCGCCCGGGTTTCGGGGTTGCTTCCGGGCGGGGTTCGACGTGGCGAGCGATGAAATCGGCGCGAACGAACCCATTCGCCGGCGATGGTTGGGTCGGTTGGATTCTATTGAAGGAAGCGGTTCGGCCGGCGGGCGCGGGCATGGCGAGAGTGACGCACCGGACGATTGACAAGGGCGGGTTCGAGAGATAGCCTGATCTGTTAGTCTCGCGCTCGATCATGTTCGGGCTCCCCTCGCCATTGCTTGGAATCTCTACCATCGCCGCGACACCACCCACGACTCATCGGGACGATTCCCGGCTGTTCGCCGATTGCCAGGCCGTTCTCGGCTATGAGTTTCGCGACGAGGATCTGCTCCGCGAGGCGCTCACGCACGCCTCGGGCGCCAATCACCGGCTGGCTTCGAACGAGCGGCTTGAATTCCTCGGCGACGCCATCCTCGGTGCCGTCGTCTGCGAGCTGCTGTTCCGCAAGTATCCCGACTATCAGGAAGGCGAGCTGACGCGGATCAAGTCGATCGTGGTCTCGCGGCGCACCTGCGCCAAGATCTCGGAATCGCTGTCGCTCGAAATCTACCTGTTCCTGGGCAAGGGGATGGGGTCGCAAGACCAGACCCCGCCGTCGGTCCTCGCCGACATGTTCGAGAGCCTGATCGGGGCCATCTTCCTCGACGGCGGCATGGAGGCGGCGCAGCGGTTCATCGTCGGCCACATCGAGCCCGAGATCGACGCGGCCGTCGACGGTCAGAACGGGCTGAACTACAAGAGCAACCTCCAGCACGCCGCCCAGCGCGACTTCGGCGCGACCCCGACCTACCTGTTGCTCGACGAGAAGGGCCCGGACCACTCCAAGTGCTTCAAGATCGCCGCCCAGATCGGCCGCAACTGCTACGCCCCGGCCTGGGGACGCAACAAGAAAGAAGCCGAACAGCGGGCCGCCATGAACGCGCTCTGCCAGCTCGCGGGCTCCCCCCTCCCCTTCGAGTCGGACTGACGAGGTCGCCGTGAACGGTACACTCGTTTCCGACCTGGGATTGGGACCGGCGACCTGGCTGTTCCTGTCGTTCCTGGGGTGCGTCACCCTGTTCTTCAAGTTCAGCCGGTTCTGGAGCATCCGGAACCTCGACCTGATCCTCTTGTTCGCGCTGGTTCCCGGCATGATGATGATCGTCGGCAGCCGGCCGGCGCAGCCGTTCGCGGCCTACGTGCTGCTGTTCCTCGGCTCGGCCGCCTGGCTGGTGCGCTGCCTGGTCGACCTGGGGTTCTCGCGGCGGCCGTTGCTTGAACCCAACCTGAACGCCTCGGGCCTGTTCTGCCTGTCGGTCGGGGTGCTCGGGCTGCTGCTGGTCGAGACCGTCAGCCTGCCCGTCGAGGAAGGGGCCGCGCGGAACCCGGCCGAGCCGTCGGCAAGGGAGGAGCTGGCCGGCCGACCGCCATCGCCGACCGAGGAGAACGTCGCGGTCAAGCAGGTGCTCGAGATCGCGCCGCTCCCCGAATCGCTCAAGCACAAGCCGTTGCAGGTGATCCTCTCGCGGGTGCTGGCGGTCCTGGCTCATCTGGGACTGGTCAGTGGGCTCTGGCTGATCGGCTGGAAGCATTTCGAGCGGTCGATCACGGGCCTGTCGATGGCGGCCTGTTACCTGCTGTTGCCGTACAGTCGCGTGGCGCTGGTGGACAGCGGTCAGTTGATCCCCTCGGCCCTGATCATCTATGCGGTGTTCTGGCACACCCGGCCCACGATCTCGGGCCTGTTGATCGGCCTGGCGGCCGGCTGGATTCCCGCCTGCCTGGGTCTGATCGCCCTGTGGGCGGGGTTCTACAAGGGGAAATCGCGGCTCAGGTACCTGCTGGTCTCGGTTTCGGTGGCGTTGGCCTGCGCCCTGCTGGGCTCGTTCGGCCCGGGGCTCTCGCAATGGGCGAGCGCCCTTGGCGCCCGGAGCATCGCCGAGGTCGGCCTGCTCCCCCGGTTCGAGCCCCGTTCCGACGGCAGCTTCTGGGTCGGCTTCGACTCCAGCTTCCGGCTCCCGGTACTGATCGGCTACCTCGCGCTGGTGATCGTGACGATCTTCGTTCCCGCCCGCAAAGACCTCTCGGAGCTGATCTCCCTATCCGCCGCGCTGCTGGTCGCCAGCCAGTTCTGGTATCTCGAAAAGGGGGGAACGCTGGTGCTCCTGTACCTTCCCCTGGCGATCGTCATGATGTTCCGCCCCACCATGAACGCGCGCCGACTGCTCGGCGCCTCGCTCCAGCGATCCGCCTCGCGAACTCCGGTGTCGCCGCCGTCGTCGTAGCTTGGCCTTCCGAACTTCGGCATGACGTGGGCCCCGCCGAGGTTCGGCTTACGCATTGAGCAAATCCGTGCAGGCATGTGGGTGTCACGAGGTTTGGCGCTCCGAACCCGTGCGGCGCGGGGCGAGTACGACCCGTGGCACCCTCGGTCCATCAAAGCAAGTTGCTTCCTGTTGGCTTTGCACGATGTATTACTTGGACGCGCCTCAATCGTTGTCCTGGCGCTTGGAATTGCCGTTCTGATCGAAATAGAACAGGCCCGGCAGATCATCGTCAGCCCTGGTCCCCAGCACGATCCTACGCCTGCCCTGGCGGTCGTAGATCTCGATGCCGGCCGATCCATTTTCCGGATTGGTGGTCAGTTTGATCCTGACGGCGTTGTTATTGGGGTCGCGGATCAGGATTTCCCTCTCCTCGAAGGTCGCCGCGCCAGCCACGCCCAAGCCGGCGACGGCGAGGAGCAACGAAAGAACGATTCGCTTCAAGCGACGATTCTCCCTATCGAGCCGATCCATGCGAAGGCTCAACGCTTCGATGCTGCTTTCCGACATGGCGCGATCTCCAGTCGACAGGTGGGTGGCGAATTATTTGAACCCAATGAGTACATTGTCGAGCGATTGGCTTCTCTTTTCAAGCCCTTCCAGATCAATCGCCGGAAGCGTCGATCCGCCCAGACCGTCGGCGTCGATTCCACGCACCGCGAGCGAGGAAAGCCGCCCGGAGCGCGCTTGACAGGCGATTGTTCGCCGTGTATGTAACTAATCGGTTAGGTAACCAGTTGGATAGATACGCATGGCCGTTGACTCACTCAGCACCACGTTCGCCGCGCTGTCCGACCCCACGCGCCGGGCGATTCTCGCTCACCTTGCCGCGGGGCCGGCGACGGTGAAGGAGCTGTCGGTGCCGTTTGCGATGAGTGGTCCGGCGGTTTCCAAGCATCTCCGGGTGCTTGAACACGCCGGCCTGATCGCGCGAGGTCGCGAGGCGCAGTGGCGCCCCTGCCGGCTTGAGGCGGCGCCGCTGAAGGAGGTGGCCGAGTGGGCGGAGAACTATCGAAGGTTCTGGGACGCGAATTTCGAGCGGCTGGATGAGTACCTCCAACACCTGAAGGAAAAGGAGAGGAATCATGAGCCCGGCGAATAAGGTCGGTGCCACGACGTTCACGACGCCGTCGGATCGGGAGATCGTCATGACGCGCGTCTTCGACGCGCCGCGCAGGCTCGTCTTCGAGGCCTGGACCAACTCCGAGCACCTACCGCGCTGGATGCTCGGCCCTGGAGGCTGGACGATGCCGGTCTGCGAGATCGATCTCCGTCCCGGCGGAAGGTGGCGATTCGTCTGGCGCGGCCTCGACGGCGCCGAGATGGAGATGAGCGGTGTGTACAAGGAGGTGACGCCGCCTGACCGGCTCGTCTCCACCGAGTCGTGGGGCGGCGGCTGGCCCGAGACCCTCAAAACGCTGACGCTCTCCGAAGAGGACGGCAAGACCACAGTCACGAGCACCGTGCTCTACCCGTCGAAGGAGGCCCGCGATGCGGCGCTTCAGACCGGGATGAAGGAAGGCGTCAACGCGAGCTTCGACCGACTCGCCGAGTACGTCCAGACGCTCGCCTGAGACCCGCCCGAGGGCGAAGGACAGTCGCCGGCGGGGCTTGAGAATCGGAACGGTCGTCCCTCCAACCGCTTTCAACCGCCGTCAGGAGGCCTGGCTCGCGGGCTTCTTGCGGTGGAGCGAAGGGGCGTCGGGGAAGTGCCGGAGGAGCCATCGCGACAGGCCCCAGTCGACGAACCGGGGCGCGAGCCTGTTCATGAACACCAGGAGTCGGCCCCTGGTCGTCAGCGTGATCTCGCGTTTGCGACGTGCGACCGCCCGGAGCGTGGCGCGGGCGACCGCGTCGGCGGGCATCGTCCGCCATTCGGAGACCGACACGCGGGCCGTCTTCGCTACCGCGTTGTCGTCGAACGGGGTGTCCGAGAACCCGGGATTGACCTGGAGGACGTGGATGCCGAACCGCCGCCACTCGATTCGGATCGACTCGACGAATCCCGACACCGCGAACTTGCTGGCGCTGTACTCGGCCCGGCCGGGCAGGCCGCGACGCGCGTTGACCGAGCCCATCACGACCATCACCGGGGCGGTCCCCTCGCTCAAGAGCGGCTGGGCCGCGCGGCAGACCTCGGCCATGGCGAAGAAGTTGATCTCGAAGACCCGGCGCAGGACCCAGGGATCATGGGTGTCGAACTGGCCGGTCGCCCCGACCCCGGCGTTGTTGACGACGAGGTCGAGTGCTCCGAGGCGGTTGGCGATCTCATCGAAAAGCCGCTGGCGGTCCTTGTCGACGGTCAGGTCGGCCGCGACGGTGATGATCCGCTCGGGAGAGGCACCCGATTGCAGCAGCTCGTGGGCCACGGCGTCGAGCTTGGCGGCGGAGCGGCCGGTCAGGACGACCGTCGCTCCCAGATGGACGAGGTGCTCGGCGATGGCCCGTCCCAGGCCCGAGGATGCGCCGGTTACCAGCGCTCGGGTGTCATTCCACGATCGACGGTGCGACATGGACATGGTAGTTGTGACCCGGATGGCTCATTGACGTTCGTCAAGGTGGCAGTCCAGGTATTCTAGCACATTTGGGAATTCATTTCACAACGGAATTATCAAGGCCGCCTTCCACATGCGTCATGGCGGGCGTGTCTTCGAGGTCGGCGCTGCGCCAGCCGAACCGCGACGACCGGCTGGAGTTGGTGGGCTCGCTGACCACGACGCGCGATTTGCGGCCGTTCTCGATGACGGTCTCGCGCGAGCTGACGACGGTTCCGCCGTCGACCGTGCTGGGGATCTCGCAGACCGGTCCGGCGACCGTGCTGGGCACGACGGTCCCTGGGGGGCACGCTCCGGAGCCCTGGCCGCCGTAGTAGTAATAGTGGTGCTGATGGCATCCCCAGCCGCAGCAGCATATTCCACCAGCCAAGACGACGCCGAGAGCCTTGCGACCCAGTAAGAACATCAAGCGGGCGTCTCGCATGGCGAACCTCCCGTGCAGCGACCCGGTCGAACGCGTCTCGCCGACGGAGCCGATACGGCCCCGTCCCGGCGAACTCCGACCCAGTCTCGACACCAGATACCTGTACGGAAACGGCGGAAGAAGACCTCGCCGCAAGTGAACGAATCCGTCAACCACAATCGATCGAAAGGGGAGGACTCACGGAAACGCCGTCGCCGACCTCCTGTCGACTCGGGTTGGGCCGGACTTTATAAGAATCCCCCGAATCAGCCAACATCAATTTGTCGCCCGCCCGCAAAAATCCCGCGGCTTTCCTACGCCCCTCAAAAGGCTGAATCGCCGCTGGTTTCGCCAGTTCAGGCCATCTCGGCCGAAGTAAGCTACTGGCGTGCGCGATTGGATCGGGTTACAACGGATCGATCTCGTGGCTCTCACACAAACATGAAGGCGCGGCCGGGCGACTGATGGACAGGGCTCGCGATCGCTCTCAACTCGGGGGTCGGTTCATCATGGGCATCACCTGGAGCGTTGTTCGGCGAGTGGATTTACCCCGGCGCGCTCGCCGGATCACGGATCGCCGCCGGCGACTCGTCCTGGAACCGCTGGAAGCGCGCCTGGTGCTGAGCGCGACGATCTCGGGGAGCGTGTTCCAGACGTTCGACGCGTCGGGGCTTTATCCTTCGCCCGTCACCCCGAGTTCGACGATCCCGGCGTCGGCGTTCTTGAACCTCGTCGGCGGCGTCGTCGTGACGCTCGACGGTTCGACGATGGTGTCGACCGGGACCAGCGGCTCGGGCCTCGGCCTTTACCAGTTCACGAACGTCGCCCCCGGCTCGCACACGATCACGATCCAGCCGCCGTCCGGTTTCCTCGGATTCAGCGGCCAATCGCTGAGCGACACGCTGGTGGTCCAGGCCGACCAGACCTCGTACGCCAACCTGAACTTCGCCGTCACGCCCACGACTGCGGCCGTGGTGCAGAACCTCTACCAGCTCGTGCTCAACCGGTCGGTCGGCGCCGACGAATTGAACCAGCAGGTCCTGGCGTTGCAGTCGGGCAAGACGACGATCGGCGGCGTGTTCAGCGGCCTTTACAACTCGGCCGAGTTCAACGCGACGTCAGAGCCCGTCGCGCAGGTGATCGAATCGTTCTTCCCCGGCCCGCTCGACGTCGGCGCCCTGCGCAACGCCGTGCAGCTTCAGAAGCTGGGCGTCAGCCAGGACGCCGTCGTCACTCAGATCCTCTACTCGCCGAAGTTCGTCCAGGCGTTCGGCGATCTCAGCAAGCTCAGCAATTCGAGTTACGTCACGGTGGTCTATCAGAATGTTCTGGGACGCGCGCCGAAGTCGTCCGAGCTGACCTCGTGGGACGCGCAGCTCGCCGCCGGCTTGCCGCGCGCGGACGTCGCGCTGAACCTGGTGCAGACGCGCGAGTACCAGATCCGAGGGCGGGGCGACGCCCGCCAGACGGCCGTCAGCCTGGCGTTCGTCGGCGTCCTCGGCCGCCAGGCGACGCCGAAGGAGCAGGCCTACTGGGTCGCCAGGCTCCAGGCCGGCGTGAGCGTCGCCAACATGGCCAACGCGCTGGCCGCTACGGCCGAGTTCAAGAACCTCAAGGGCTTCACCGATTCCCTGGTCTGGGACGTGAACGCCCATCAGATCGCGTCGCCCGTGAACGACCTCGACCGGCTGGAGCAGTTCAACCGGACGACGAGGCAGTTCGACCTTCCCGTCGCCGCCGGGAGCATCACCAGCACGTCGGCCGACCCCAGCAACGTCTACTTCCTGGTCCACGGCTGGGCTCCGGGCCTGACGCAGCCGGTGCTCTTGGCCTCGACGCCCGGGAATCCTCTAAAGTGGTGGTCGAGCACCGATACGGGATGGCTCCTGAACGGCGTGACCAACGTCTCGACCGAGGGCCTCGCCCAGTCGATCATCGACGCCGACCCGAACGCCAAGGTCTACGCTTATAGTTGGATCGATCAATCCGACACGCCTTCCTCGCTCAATCCCTCGCAGACCGCGGTGAACGCCTACGTCCGCAAGAATCAGAACGTCGTCCAGGTCTCCAGCGTCAGCAAGCTCTTGCCGGGCATGACGGTGCTCGGCCCCGGAATCCCGGCTTCGACGTACATCACCAAGATCAACGCCGCCAAGAACCAGATCACGCTCTCGGCGAGCCCCAGCGCGCTCGATCCCACCGCGACGCTGACCGTGCTGACCTCGCAGTTCACGGTGTCCGGCACGCTCACGGCGGGCAGCGCGGTCGTCAGTGGGATCGCCACTCGCTATCTCACCGCCGGGATGACGGCGACCGGCGGCGGCATTCCGGCGGGCGCTTCGATCGCGTCGATCGATACGTCGGGCCAGTTGACCCTCTCGCAGAACGCCGTGACGAGCGGGACGTCTCCGCTGACGTTCACGGGCTTCGGAACCGTGATCCAGACGCAGCAAGGCACGCTCAAGAACGGGTTCCTGTCGATCACGGGGCTCGACACCTCCGGCCTCTCGACCGGGATGACCGTGGTCGGATCGAACGGCGCGGTCCTGGGCTCGATCGTGTCGATCGACAGCTCCTCGCAGGTCACGATGTCGCAGTCGGCGACGTCGACCGGCGCGCAGGCCCTGATCTTCAAGGGCGCCGACCTCAACCTGCTCATGGAGCAGAACCTCTACGTCGGTCAGTCGGAATCGTACACCCAGACGAACGGTCTGCGGCTGGCGGCGGCCATCCAGCAAGCGTTGGCCCCCGGCTTCTTCACCTACGGCGACAGCACCGGCGGCGGCCTGATCCACATCCTCGGCCACAGCCACGGTTCGAAGGTCGCCACGGTGGCCACGCTCGCCTTGCAGCAGGCGAACGTTCCGGTCGCCCAGTTGACCACCCTCGAATCGCCCGAGGCCGGCCCTCAACTGACCGAGCTGGACCAGGCGATCAACACCCACCTCCCCAACCTGGGAGGGGGCGAGAACTTCTTGTGGTACTACATGAGGCAGATGAACCTGAGCCGGACCCCCGTGACCGGATCACGCGGGTCGACCAACTCGACGTTCGTCGACAACTATTTCTCGACCGAGGGCTTCGGCACGGCGCTGGGGGCCTTCACGGGCCTGAACGCCTTCGGGTCGAACACCAAGAACAACAGCCTCTCCAGCGTCGTCGACGCCCAGATGCATCCCGAGATCCTCTACGGCGGGGTCAACATCTCGAACCCGGCGACCGCTTATCCCACCTTGATCGGGTCGCACGATTATCCGCCGGCCTGGTACGGCCAGGCGAGCCTCCGCAAGGCCCCGGACCAGCCGAACGGCGTCGGCTGGTCGCCGCTCGTGAATCCGTCCGCCGTTCCCACGGGCGACCTCTACCAGCAGCAGACGTCGACCACGCGGAACTCGGTGACTCTGACCGCGGGCAGCGCGATCGTCCCCAACATCGATACGACGGGCCTCTACGTGGGGATGCCGGTGTCGGACGACGCGTTCTTCTACCACTCGATTCCCAGCGGGACCACGATCGCCTCGATCGACCCCGTCCACAACAGCGTGACGCTCTCGGCGAAGGCGAAATACTCGGACACGTACAACCTGACCTTCCAGTTCAACATCCCCGCGTACGTCGCCAACCAGTACACGTTGCTGCCGCCGACTACGCCGCCGAGCGTCACTCCCACCGGGCCGACGCCGTTGAGCTATTCGCAACAGTATGCGACGGGTCAGGTCGCCGACACCGGAAGCTCGATCACCCTGACCGTCGACGCCGGCCATTCCCAGGCGATCGACGCGATCGGCTTCAATCCGGTCGCCGCGCAGGGGATCGCCAATCTCGGCGCCGGGATGGATATGCAGGTCCAGTTCTCGGGCGTTCCCGCGGGCGCCGACGTCCAGCTCGTGGTCTGGATTCGCGGGCTGCTCGCCGCGCCCCAGGTGCTGGGGACGTCGCTGGGGGCGACGCTCGGTTACGCGAGCATTCCCTTGCTGACCCTCGACAGCTCGGACGTGGGGTCGAGCGTGCAGTACGCGACGTTGAGCGTCGGTCAGTACCTCAACTCGTGGCTGCTGCGGGCGCCCTTCAACGCGTTGAACTCCTCGACCGCCGCCGCAGGAACGATGGTTCCCACGATCGCCTTCAGTCTGATCGGCGACGTCACGTCGACGGTCTCGGCGACCGTGTCCAACATCCGCCAGTTCACCGACAACGCGTGAACGAAAAAAGGCCGAGGCGGTTGGAGCCCCGCCTCGGCCCTTCGGTCAGCGCGCGCCGCATTGAGAGCGGAGCGCCGGTGGTCAATAGCTGTCGGCCGAGATCACTTCGCCTCCATTGCCCGAGCCGAGCGCCATCCAGGTCTGCTGCGCGACCGAGTCCTTGATGAACCGGACCGAGCCGTCGGCCATCAGCGAGTTGACCCCGCCGGAGTGGAAGCTGCTGGGGGTGAACAGGTGGCCGAAGTCCGAGCCGCAATCGGCGGAGCAGTCCCAACGGCAGTACGAGAACGTGTACTGGTTCGAGTTGGGCGTGATGATGATGTTCGTCAGGGTGAACCCCGGCGAGCCCAAGGTCCAGAGCTGGCCCCGGTTGGGGTACTGGCCGGGAGTCGCGACGTACGCCTGCTGACACGTTTGGGCGGCTTGAATAATCGCGGGAAGATTCGTGCGCGCGTCGGGCAGGACGGTGGTGTCCGAGGTGAGCCCCAGACCCGAAACGCCTCCCCGGAACCGAGCCTTGGGCTGGGTGGAGGTGGTGGTGAGCGCCTCGACGTGGGAGATCGTGTTCGAGGTGCCGTCGGTGAGGTCGGAGATCTTGACTTCCTTGGCCTGCGGCGTGAAGACGCCGTTGGTCGTCGTCGCCCACGGGTTGGTGCCGGTCCCGAACGAGCCGTGGTAGCTGTTCTTGTAGTCGCGGCCGGCGTTGCCGTCGGACGGGCACAGGAAGGCGGCGATGATGGCGTTGTTCGCCGTGCTGTTGTAGTCGGGCTGGCCCGAGACCACGACCCAGGCGGTCCAACTGAAGTTGATGGCGTTGTAGACCGGCGTCTGCTCCATGTACGGCAGGAGCATCGGCAGGTGGCCGAAGGTGCCCCAGTTGTACTGAGCGCCGACCGCGCCGTACGCCACCGAGTTGCCGATCGGGAACGAACCGATCGACTGGTGGTAGTTGTGCATCGCCAGGCCGATCTGCTTCAGATTGTTGACGCACTGGGCTCGGCGGGCCGCCTCGCGGGCCGACTGCACCGCCGGCAGCAACAGGGCGATCAGAACGGCGATGATCGCGATCACCACCAGAAGCTCGATCAGCGTGAATCCGCGCGATCGTGACTGCGACATGGCTTCTCCCTCTTCAACTCGAAAGATCAAGGAATCGAAAATTGCGGATCGACGCCGGCTCTTGATTTCGAGGGCCGCGCCGGATGTCGTTGGGGCCTCAGTGCTTCGCCGCGCCTTTGCCCTTCTGGGGCGCCTTGGTTTTCATGAACTCGACCATCGCGTTGCGCGACCCCTCTTCGGCCTTCTTGGCCGGCTCGGAAGGCGGACCTTCGCTCGGACCGTCGCAGCCCGTCGACACGACGACGAGCGAACACAGCAGCAGCGAACTGGTTGCGAAAATAACCCAATTTCGGTTGAACATGATAGCTCATCATCATGGAAATAGCCGGCGCGCGCCGCGACCGCTCCTGGGCCGCGCCGGCGGCGAGACGCGCTGGATCTCGTCGAAAGTAATAAGGAACGAGCCGGCCGCTCGCGCAACGTCGCGATGAGCCGGGGCACGTACAGGGGGGATTCTTCAAGCGGCTGATTCGCACGAAGCCGGCTCACCCGAAGGGCCCGCCCTCGGATCAGTGGATTCTCAGTCGCGGGAATACATCAAATCTTCGTAATTTCAAGGTCGCGATGCGCCGCGGGCGCGCCGGCCCGCGTCGGTGACGGATGCACTGTCAACGACACCGCGACTTTCTGAGTCTTAATTTATTCGTCGAAGAAGCGGAACGTCAAGGCGGCTCCAGCTTGAAAACGAATTTCTTAGGAGATGTGTCGGCGGCGTCGGGCCTGGAATTGCGGGTGGGGTTGGGGGGCGAAGCGCGGGGCGGACTCATCGCGCCGCCCCGATCGGCGGTGAAGCGGTCGACCCTCATCCGCCGCTTCGGCCGAAGCGGCGGATGAGGGTGAGACGTGATCAGCGTCCCAGGCCGAGTTCTGGGGCCATGAGGACGACGCCCTCGCGGCGGACCAGTTCGAGGCGGCCGAGGGCGTCAATCACGACGGCGGCGTGCGCGGGGTCGAGGGCTTGCACCAGCGGCAGGGCCTGGGAGATCAGGAACGGCCGGGCGGCGGCGGCGACGTCGAGGCCCTTGCGGTCGTCGTCGCCCGCCGATTGGTCGAGGAGCCGTTCGAGGGCCGACTTGGGACGGGGGACGACGCGGACGTCGTACTCGGTGATCTTGGCGGCGTCGGCCGCGAATTTGACGGCGTCGTGGAGCGTGCCGAGCCGGTCGACGAGGCCGAGCGCGAGCGCCTGCTTGCCGGTGTAGACGCGGCCGCCGGCCAGGTCGTCGATCGGCTTCTTGAGCTTGCCGCCGCGAATCGCGGTGACGTGCCCCTTGAACACGCCGTAGATCTCGTCCATCCAGGATTGCATCTTGATGCGTTCGGCCTGGGTGAACACGTCGCCCGACGAGAGCATGCCGGCGTTCTGGCCGCGGCGGCTGGCCTTGAACTTGACGCCGATCTTGTCGTACATGCCGCCCGTCGCGAGCTTGCCGCCGACCACGCCGATCGAGCCGGTGATGGTCGCGTCGTCGGCGAACACCGTGTCGGCGCCGCAGGCCACGTAGTAGCCGCCGCTGCCGGCGACGTTCCCCATCGAGACCGTGAACGGCTTTTTGGCTTTCACGCGGCGCGTGGCGTCGAGGATGATCTCGCTGGCCAGGGCCGAGCCGCCGGGGGAGTCGACGCGGAGCACGACGGCCTTGATCGCGTCGTCGGCCGCCGCTTCGTTCAGCGCCTTGCGGATCTCGGTGCTCGCCGCCGACTGTTCCTGAAACAGCTCGGCGCTGCTGCTGGCGTTGAGGACGATCGGGCCGTCGACGTAGACGACGCCGATCGCCGCCTTCTTCTTGTCGACCGGCTTCGACGCGCCGAGCAGCTCGCCCCAGAACTTGAGAATCCCGAACGGCGACGAGGCGTCGAGCCTGGGCTCGGCCTTCTTGCCGTACTTGCGGTCGAACACGACGTCGTCGCCGTACGACTTCTTGAGGCGGGCCTCCAGGTCCTGACGGTGCTCGACGGCGTCGAGCATGCCCAGTTCCTTGGCCTTCTCGGCGCTGTGGGGGCCGCTGTCGATCCAGGCCTTGACCAGCTCGGGGCTGACCTTGCGGCTGGCGGCGATGCGGGCGACCTGGGTGTCGTAGAGGCTGTCGAGCAGCCAGTTCTGCATCGCTTCGGCTTCCTTGCTCGGCCCTTCGCGCATGAAGATCTCGGCGGCGCTCTTGTAGTCGCCGCAGGTCAGGAAGTCGGGCTTCACGCCGAGCTTTTCGAGCAGGCCGCGGAGGTACGGCGTCTCGCCGTAGAGCCCGGTGGCCCAGACGTCGGCCGTGGGCACGGCGCTCACCCGGCCGGCGCCGCTCAGCAGGGTGTACTGGCCCAGGCTTGAGATCGTGTCGGTATGACCGATCAGCTCCTTGCCCGCCGCCTTGACGCGGTCGAACGCCTGGCGAAGCTCGCCGACCTGGGCCGCGCCGATCGTGGCCCCGTCAAGCAGCACGACCACCGCCTTGACTGCCGGGTCGGCCGCCGCCTTGTCGAGACGCTCGACCAGCGTCCAGAGCGGCGTGCCGGTCTCGCCGCCGAAGTTGAAGATCTCCTCGGTCGGCGTCTCCTTCACGGCCGCCGCCAGCCGGAACACGGCGATCCGCGCCTTGGGCGGCTCGACCTTCTTCTCGTCCTTCTTGACCTCGGCGCCTTTCGCCTTGGCCGCCTCGTCATGAGGCTTGTCCTGAGCCCGGGCCGCTCCAGAAAGGAACGGGGCCGCGAGGCCGACGGCCGACATCACGACGGCGAGCTTCATCCACTTCCGCGCACTGCTCATGATTTCATCCTCAATCGAGATCGCGCACGCTCCGCTGCGAACACGCCCGTCCAAGCCCGCGCGACGTGACAGGGCGACAGGCGGTTGGATATTCGACCGGGCGAGCCGTTTCTTGACCGGCCCCCGGCACGAGCGCAACCATCGTAGTGCGGCTCCGGGGCGGAGGGCAACACGTGTCTGACTGGTGTCGTAGGGTGAAGTGGAGGCTATCCGGGCGCTCTCGCCGTCCCTTCCGCGTCGAGTTCGATGCGTTCTGTGGGCGGGTCGGCCGCGGCGGGCGCGGGAATCTCGCTGCCGGTCAGGTGCTCGAAGAACTCGCGAAGCCATTCCGGCCCGGGGCGGGGAGGAAGGTCATGGGGGTGGCCCTCCGCCCACTCGAACGCCAGGACGAGGGGGACCCAGCGGACGAACCGACTCGTAGGATCTTGACCGATCCGGTTCACGGCCCTGGAGACCTTCGCCGCCAGCTTCACGCAGTGCACTGTCTCGGGGGACGGTTGCGCGCAGTGCTCAGCCGGCGAGGTCACGAGGTATTCACGACAGGCGATCGGTCGTTCCTCGTAGATCGAGCACGACTCGTCCTCAAGGAACGGACAGGGGATGCCCTGTTTGAAATAGTCCAGAGCGAACGGCCGCAACTGATCGTCGGAGAAGGCCTCGGGCCTGAGCAGCATCTCGAGCAGTCCGGCCTCATCAAGGCGGCGACGCGCCTCGGCGAAGCGGGACAGGACCCTCGCGCGCCGGGGCTCGGGGAAGTCTACCACCAGATCATGGATCAGGCGGGCCTCGACTTCACTGCTCGGCACGAGCTGCCGGCAGCACGCCCCGCAGCCGCTCCGACAGGAGATCGTCAGCCCCTCCGACTTCGTGTCCTCCACCGCATGCTCGATGATCGTCTCCGCCAACGACCGGAACGTCGGCAACAGCATGGGGAGCGGAAACGGCGCCACGGGGACCGTGATCTTCGCCTCCACCGGAGTGCCCGAGAGGTTCAGGTTCACGTTGGCCGTGATGGTCCGCGGGGGGGAGTCGGGCTCGGGAGTCATGGGAGTCTCTGGCCGTTGGGCCTCTTTCGTGAATGGCAGCCTCGTCGTCAACCATTCTGCGCGATCGGACGCTCCGCAAGTGAGCGAAAAATGCTGAAGGATAGGGCCGTTCTCGCTGGATTTCCGGACTGCCTGTCAGTCGAAGAGGAGGAGTTGCTTGTCGCTGTCACCGCCGGGTCGCTGGAAGGCGGCGGCCGAGACGGGCCACGGGCGGACGTTGAGGTCGAGCCGCTTGCAGGAGGATCGGAAGACCCGGGCGATCAGCTCGGCCATCGGGCCCTGGCCGCTCATCCGGCTGCCGAACCGGGCGTCGTTCAGCTTGCCCTCGCGCATCGACCGGATGCGATTGAGGATCTTGTCCTTGGCGTCCGGGCGATGGCGTTGGAGCCAGTCTTCGAACAGCGGCGCGACGGCCGACGGCAGGCGGATCATGACGTAGCCGGCGGTCTGCGCCCCCGCCTTGGCGGCGGCTTCGAGGATCGCCGGGATCTCGTGGTCGTTGAGACCGGGGATCACCGGCGCGACCATCACGCCCGCCGGCACTCCGGCGGCGGTCAGCGCGCGGATCGCCTCCAGTCTTCCCGACGGTCGGCTCGTCCTTGGTTCGAGCAGCGAGGCGAGCGCCGGGTTGAGCGTCGTGATCGAGACGAACACGCCGGCCGCCTGGTGGGCCGCCAGCGCGGCCAAAACGTCGGCGTCGCGCGTGACCAGCCGGTTCTTGGTCACGATCGTGACCGCCTGGCGGTACTCGGCCATCACCTCCAGGCACCGCCGCGTCAGCCGGAGCTTCCGCTCGATCGGCTGGTAGGGGTCGGTGACGCCGCTCAGCGACAGCACCCGAGGCCGCCACTTGGGCGATTCCAGCTCGCGCCGCAAGAGCGCCGGCGCGTCGTGCTTCACCAGGATCTTGGTCTCGAAATCCAGTCCCGCCGACATGCCGAGATACTCATGCGTCGGCCTCGCATAGCAATAGATACAGCCGTGTTCACATCCGCGATACGGATTGAGACTGGCTTCGAAGCCGACATCGGGGCTCTGGTTCTCGGCGATCACGCTCCGCGAGCGGTCGGGGAGGAACTCGGTCTCGGGTCGTCGCAGGCTTTCGAGGTAGTCCTCGTCGTCCTCGAACGTCTCCAGCTCGATCTCGTGGTGCTCCGGGTCGAACCGATTGGGCGGGTTGAACCCCGCCCCCCGCCCTTTGGGAGAGATGCGCTCGCCGTTCATAGGTTGCGTCCACCTGAATTGGAACGTTGAGCCGGCCGAAGCGATCCGGAGGCCGTCCCCCTTCTCATCGGCGACGCGCCTACTCTAGCGTCTCCCAGGAGTAGTGTCCAGATGGATAGTAATCGATTCTCGGCGACGCGCCTCAGTGGCAGTTTGGCGCTGATGACATGGAGAACGGGACGAGGTCGATCGCGCCGTCGTAGATGTCGGCCGCCTTGAGCGAGCCGAGGTAGTCTCGGTATTCGTATCCGAAGGCCGACGCGGCGGTCGCGAGCACGAGAAGGTAGAAGAGCAGCCGGTGCGACGCCGGCTTGCGGGCGGTCTGTTCGGATGAGTTCGAAGCGTCGGGAGTCGACCGGGCGCCGAGGCTCGTCCGCAGGGCGTCGTTCGCGAGCGAGGCTTCGATCGGCGTCGCGGCGGACGATTCGGTTTCGAGGGCGTAGAGCAGGAAGGCCGCCGCGGGCGCGAGACCCCGGCGCTTCAGTCGCGAGCGGAGCATCTCGCGGGCCCGCGACAGCCGCCCCTTGACGGTCCCCACCGGCCATTGGAGCAGCTCGGCGACCTCCTCGTTCGACTTCCCCTCGAAGTAGCTGAGGACCACCGGCGCCCGGTACTTCTCGGGAAGGAGGCGGACTTCCTCCTGGATGAGGGGCCGGATCTCCTCGCGGCTGGCCTGGTTTTCCTGCTCCGATGTGCGGACCACGTCGGCCATGGCCAGCACGTGGGCCTCGCGGGCGCGGCGGCGAGCCCCCGCGCCGCGCGACCGGACGGCGATCCGGTGGGCGACCTCGCAGAGCCAGCCCGCCAGGTACCGACGGTCGCGGATCGTCGCCGCCTTGCGCGCGAGCGTCAAGAACGTCGCCTGGAACGCGTCCTCGGCGTCGTGCGAGCCGTTCAGCGCCTGCCGGCAGACGGCGAGGACCATCGGCCCGTGGCGGAACATCAGCTCGCGGAACGCCTCGTCGGCGTCGCTCTCCCCTCCACTCAAGTACCGATCGAGTAGCGCCTCGTCGGAACGATCGGGGCTCCCTTCGCCCGCGAAACCTGTCAGACGCGAGGGAGCGTCATGCGTGGCGACAGTCGTGGACATCGATGTGGGTCTCCTTGCCTGTAATCCGTCCCTTTACACAGAGTCTCGATTGATCACGCTGGTTACAAGATGTTTTCAAGAATCCCGGATGCGGCTTTCGAGAGAGGGCCGCATTGGGCGGCAGCCCGATTGTGCGGAGCCGGCCGCGTCGGGACAATAATCGGGCACGGGCGGCGAACCATCCTTGCATCCTTCGCCTTCGTGGGTGGGATGGGGAGGAGCCTTTCGCGATGACCTTTGGTGAGCGATGTTGATCGAGCTTGAGGAGCTGACGAAGACGTATGGCGCGATCACGGCGCTTGCGGGGTTGTCGACGGCCCTTCCCGAAGGGGCGGTCGGGTTGCTTGGTCCCAACGGGGCGGGCAAGACGACGATGATCCGCAGCCTGCTGGGCCTGATCGCGATCGACGCCGGCCGGGGGCGGGTGCTGGGGATGGACATCGCCCGCGAGGCCCTCGAAATCCGTCAGACGGTGGGCTTCGTGCCCGAGGACGAATGCCTGTTCCCGGGCGTGACCGGCGTCCAGTTCGTCGCCTACGCCGGCGAGCTGGTCGGCATGGGGCCGAGGGACGCCCTCCAGCGGGCGCACGAGGTGCTCGATTACGTCGATCTGGGCGAGGCCCGATACCGCCGCGCCGAGTCGTATTCGACGGGGATGAAGCAGCGGCTCAAGATCGCCTCGGCGATCGTCCACGACCCTCGGCTGCTGATCCTCGACGAGCCGACCAACGGCATGGACCCCGTCGGCCGCGACGAGATCCTGGCGCTCTGCCGCGACCTGTCGCGGGCCAAGGGGATGAACCTCTTGATCTCCAGCCACCTGCTGCCGGACGTCGAGGCGGTCTGCGAGTACGTGGTGGTGCTCGGCAAGGGCCGGGTGCTCGCCCAGGGGCGGATCGCCGAGTTGAAGCAGGCCCACGACCGCCAGTTCGAGCTGCGGGTCCGGGGCGATCAGCGACGGTTCGCCGGGCTGTTGGGAGCGCGCGGCGTGCGGGCCGAGCCGGTCAACGACCACCTGCTGGTCGACCTGCCTCCCGGATCGACCGTCGCGGCCCTCTGGGAGACCGCCGAGCAGGCCGCCGAGCAGATCCGGTCGCTGCGTCCCCGCCGCAGCACGCTGGAAGAAGTGTTCTTGCGAGCCCTTGGAGAGCCGAGCTGATGCCGATCCTGGACCAGGGCTATCAACACTGGAACGGCAAGCTCGCCGGGCACGCGCTCCGCTGGCTGACGATCACCCGGCAGGGCGTTCGCGCGCAGCTCAAGAACCGCTGGGTTCTGCTGATGCTGCTGTCGGCCTTGCTGCCGGCGCTCGTGCTGGCGGCCTTTCTGATCGTCTGGGGGCTGTTCGAGCAGAAGTCGGCGGTCTTGACGCCGATCCTGTTCCTCTTCACAAGCCTGCCGGACGCGCTCAAGGACGGTCCCAAGGGATACCGGTCGACGTTCTGGGTGCTCGCCTTCTCGCTGTTCTTCGAGGTCCAGATCTTCGTCTGCATGATCCTGACTGTATTGGTCGGTCCCGACCTCATCAGCCAGGACTTGCGGTTCAACGCGCTGCCGCTTTACTTCTCGCGGCCGTTGCGGCGGATCGATTATTTCCTCGGCAAGTTCGGGGTGATCGCCGCGTTCCTGCTGACGGTCACGCTGATACCGGCGCTGCTGGCTTTCGTCGTCGGGTTGGCGTTCAGCCTCGACCCGATGATGATTCGCGACACCTGGCGCGTGCTGGCCGCATCGATCGCCTTCAGCCTGGTCGCGACGCTGTCGGCCGGCCTGCTGATGCTGGCGTTCTCGTCGCTGTCGAGGAATTCGCGGCAGGTGGCGGCGATGTGGATCGGGCTCTGGATGGTCGGCGGCGTGGCCTCGGGCGTGCTCAAGCATTCGCCCTACCGCGAATGGTCGCCCCTGGTCTCCTACACCATGAACCTGTCGCAGGTCCGCGAGGCGCTCTTCGACGTCGATCGCGAGCGAGAGCGCGTCGGCGAGTTGTTTCGGGCGGGCAAGAGCACGCTCGACTCGGCGTCCCGCTTCGGGCCGCTGGGGCTGGGAAAGCGGCGAGGCCGAGGCGACCGCGACCCCATCACTCCGCCGATCCCGCCGAGTCCACCGGGCGGGAAGAACAACGCCACGAACCTCGCCTCGGCGCCGGTTCCCTGGACGTGGTCGGCCGGGGTGCTCGCGGGCCTGGGCGCCGCGTCGATCGTCGTCCTGTCCACGCGGGTCCGATCACTCGATCGATTGAAATGAGGGTTTATGGTGGGTTCAAACGCACCGGGTGGCCGAAAACCCGTGGCATTCGTAGGGGCGTCCCTTGTGGGCGCCCTGGGATGTGGGATCGGGCGCCCACAAGGGACGCCCCTACGAATGCTCCATGAAATGAGGGGCGCCGGATGAGTATGGGAGACGTGGACGGGCCGGACGAGCCGGCGGTGATCGAGTTTCGATCGGTCTCGAAGTGGTACGGCCAGGTCATCGGCGTGAACAACCTTTCGCTCCGCGTGGCCCGGGGCGTGACCGGGCTGCTGGGGCCCAACGGCGCGGGTAAGAGCACGCTCTTGCAACTGGCGACCGGCCAGCTTCGCCCCAGCCAGGGGGAAGTCCGGGTGCTCGGGCATCGGCCCTGGAACAACGCGGGCCTCAATCGGTACGTCGGCCTCTGCCCCGAGCAGGACGCGCTGTTCGAGTGGATGACCGGCCGGAAGTTCCTCCGCGCGAGCGCGGCGCTGGCCGGCTTGGGACGGACCGCCGCCAGGGAGGCCGCCGACCGCGCGCTCGAACACGTCAAGATGACCGCGCACGCCGACCGGATCGTCCGAGGGTACTCGAAGGGGATGCGGCAGCGGATCAAGCTCGCCCAGGCGCTCGTCCACGACCCCCAGGTGCTGTTCCTGGACGAGCCGCTCACCGGCACCGATCCGGTGGCCCGGCGCGAGCTGATTGACCTGATCGCCGGCCTGGCCCACGAGGGCCGGACGATCCTGGTTTCGAGCCACGTCCTTTACGAAGTGCAGGCGCTCACGCCGCGGATCGTGCTGATGAATCGGGGCCGGCTGGTGGCGTTCGGCGACGTCCGCAACATCCGCGACCTGATCGACGCCCACCCGCACCGGATCGTCCTCAAGAGCCCCAACACGCGCAACCTGGCCGCCAAGCTCGTGCGGTGGGACGACGTGGTCGGGGTCGAGATCGCGCGCGGCGGCGATTCGATCGTGATCGAGACCCACGCGCCCGACCAGTTCTATCGCCGGCTCCCGGCGCTGGCCCGCGAGGCCGACTCGCTCATCGAAGAGATCTACTCCGACGACGATTCGCTCGAAGCCGTTTTTAAATATCTGGTGAATTCATGAGTCGCGATGCAACGGCCCCGATCCCGCCGCCGGCCCTCCCCTGGTGCGAGCCGGTTCCGCTTTCGAACCGGCCGTCGCTTTCGGCTCTGGCGACGGTGCTGGCGATCACGGCGGCCCGGCAGGTGCGCGGGAAGCGGATCTGGGTGCTCGTGCTGTTGTTCGCCCTGCCGGCGGCGTTCGCCTTGCTCGTCCGGCGTTACGACCCGTCGTACGATCCCGCGATCCAGGAGCAAATCCTGGTCTTCGCCCTGATCCCGCAGGCGATCATCCCGTTGACGGCGCTCTTGTTCGCGTCGGGCCTGGTGCAGGACGACGTCGAGGAGCAGACGCTGACGTATTTGCTGGTCCGGCCCGTGCCACGTTGGGCGATCTACCTGGTGAAGGTGCTGGGGACGACGCTGGTGACGGCGGTCTTCGCCTCGGTGTTCACGACGGCCGCCCTGGCGGCGGTGTACGCCGGTCTGCCCGAATACGACGCCGGCTGGCTGCTGGCGCGCGCCGGAGTGGTGGCGGGGCTGACGGCCCTGGCCTTGCTCGAATACATCGCCGTTTTTGGATGCCTTGGGCTCGTCACGCGGAAGTCGCTGGCGGTCGGCGTCGGCTACATCCTGGTCTTCGAGGGGTTGCTGGCCAACGTGCCGTTCCTGCTGCGGTACGCCACGGCGATGTTCTACAACCGGGTGCTCAGCGTCCGATGGCTCGGGCTGCCCGGCGACGACTGGTCGATCGACCTGAACGCCGTCCCATCGGTCGCCGTCTGCCTGCTGGTCCTGCTCGGCGCCGCCGCGTTCTTCCTCGCCCTGGGCGCGTGGATCTTCAGCACCCGCGAATTCCGCGTCAAGACGCCTGAAGGAAGCTGAGTTCCCTGGTCGTGGCGACAGCTCTCTGTTTGAGACGTCCGAGTTCCAGGATGGGTGGCCTGGGTTCGGTTTCCGAACCCAGGTGGGGGGGCCGAGGCTCTCGCTCACGGGTTCGGAAACCGAACCCGTGGCACCCGCCGTCATGACGGCCGAGGGGAGCTAAGCTTCTTCGCTCATTTCTTCGCAGGCGCAGGCGCAGGCGTCGGTGGTGGCGGGGGGATGACCTTCAGTTGGTCGAACTTCTTCTTGAGGCGGCGGAGGAACTCGCGCTTGACGTTCCACTGCTGGAGTGGGAGCGTCTTGATGTAGAACTTGATCACGACGACCGTCTCGGTGATCTCGTCGACGCCCAGCATCGTCAGGTCGTCGACGATCATGAGCCGAAGCGCGGGGTCCTGGCGGATCTCCTTGCCCAGCTCCTGGATGGCCGCGATGACGCGGTCGACGTCCTCGGCGAGGGCGATGCGGATCGCGAACGCCGCGCGCGACCAGCCGTGCGTCATGTTGACCACCGAGGTCGTCGAGCCGTTGGGCATGAAGTGGAGCGCCCCCTCGTCGTCGCGCAGGGCCGTCATCCGCAGGGTGATCTGCTCGACCTGCCCGGTGTGGTCGCCGATCCTGACGACGTCCTTGAGCTTGTATTGATTCTCGAAGAGGATCATAAAGCCATAGAAGAAATCCTTGATTAGATTCTGGGCTCCGAAGGCGACCGCGACGCCGGCCACGGCGGCTCCTCCGAGCAGCGGGGTGACGGGGACGCCCGCCTGGCTGCAGATCGTCATCGCGCCGCCGACCAGGATGACAACGCTGCCGGTGTTCTGAAGCACGCTGACGAGCGTGTCCATCCGGTTGTCGCGCTCGGCCTTCGACCCGCGCAGGCCGCGGGTGGCGAAGATCTGGACGATCTTGTGCGCGTACCGGCTGACGATCCAGTAGAGGAGCGCCATGACGACGAGCGTCGCCAGGATCGACGGGCCGTGGAACCATAGCCATCCCATGATGTGATAGGATGAGAACGGGCTCTCCAGCGCCTCGACCTGTTCCTGAACCTTCTTGAGCCCCTCTTCGGCCGACTGAGTCCGCTCGGTGACGCTCTTGAGCGCCCCGAAGATCAGGTCGCGCTCCTCGACCATCGCGTCGTGGCGGGCGAGTCGATTCTTGGCTTCCTCGCGGCACGCCAGGATGCGCCGATCGAGGGCGGTGATCACGTCGACGCCCGGCGTGGTCCAGGCTTCCAGGGCCGGCGACTTCGGATCGCGCTGCATCTCCTCCTGGAGATAGGCGCGTGTCCTGGTCGCGTTCTCCATGCAGAGCCGCGAAACCTCGGCGAGTTCGCCGACCAGCTCGATCGACCGGGCGACGTTCTGCATCCGCGCGTCGAGCGTCATCGTCCGCTCCTGGAGCTTCTGGACGACCGTGCTCTTGGCGGCGAACTCGCGCTTGGCGGCGATCAGCTCCTTGCTCGGAGGCAGCTTCGCCTCCTTAACCTCGTCCTTCGCCGGCACGGTCTCGGCCGTCTTGGCGGCGTCGGTCTTGGCGGCGTCGGCCTTCTTCTCCTCGGGCTTGGGGACGCCCGGCAGGAGGGAGGGGACCGATACCGGGGCCGGCGCGGGGGCGGCTGGCTTGGGCTCCTCCGCGGCGGCCTTGGGCGGTTCGACGACCGCCGGGGGCGTGACGGCGGCCTTGCCGTCGGCGGCGAGGGGGACCGGCGTCGGCGTCGGCGTCGGCGCTGGGGCCTTGGTTTCCTCCAGGGCCTTGAGGGCGTCTCCCGATTCAAGGATCGCGTTGAGCCGCTGCTGGTCGTGCGCCAGGATGCTGTTCAGGAGGTTGATGCGCTCGAGGCTCAGCATCCGGCCGCGCAGGTCGAGGTTGAGCCGTTCGCGGGCCAGCTCCCAGGGCGTCCGCAACGCGGCGATCCGCTGCGCCAGGTCCTCGGCCTGCTTCGCATCGGCTGCGACGGTCTTCCGCCGCCGCTCCAGGTCCTGGAGCATGTCGTCGAGCTTCTGGAACGTCGACCGCGCCCGATCGTCCTCGTCGTAGTCCTGGAGCTGAGGCTCCAACTCGCCCAGCTCCTGGCGGTTGCCGCGGAGGACGCGCTCCAGCAGCGTGACGAGGTCGGCGGCGGTCAGCTTCAAACTCGGCCCCAGGGCCGGCGCATCGGGCGGTGGAAGCTTCTGGATATGGGACAGGGCGTCGGCTTCGGCCTCGGCGGCGCTGACGATGGGCTTCGTCGCCGACGGCTTCAGCTTCTCCAGGCTGTGGGAAGTGAAATATTCGCAGCCTGACGCGCCGAGTACGACGCAGACGGCGGCGAGCCACGCCAATCCGAAGCGACCGGCCGCGGTTCCGATCACCCCGTTTTCAGGCTTCGCGACACGCGACGGCAACGGCGACCTCGTGATTCAAAAGCATTTTTTTCTCGATTTCGAGAAAACAGGGCGGGAAGTCGACGACGACCGACTATACATTCAATGCAAGCCGGATGCCAAGTTCGCCGTTATTCCCAGGAAGCCGCGATGCCTCGCACGATCAAGCTATACAAGCCCTACGACGTCCTCTGTCAGTTCACCGACCCCGGCGGCCGCGCCACGCTCGCCGATTACATGCCGGTCGCCGGCGTCTACGCCGCGGGCCGGCTCGACCGTGACAGCGAAGGGCTGCTCATCCTGACCGACGACGGGCCGCTCTCGCATCGCCTGACCAATCCTCGATTCGCGCATCCACGCACCTATTTGGTGCAAGTCGAGCGCGTCCCCAGCCCCGAGGCGCTCGAAGCGTTGCGCCAGGGGGTTGTGCTGTCGGACGGCCTGACCCGGCCGGCCGGAGTGGAGCTGCTTTCCGAACCTCCCCCCCTGCCCGACCGCCCGGTGCCGATCCGGTTTCGCAAGAACGTGCCGACCGCCTGGATCAAGCTGACGCTTCGCGAGGGCCGCAACCGCCAGGTGCGCCGGATGACCGCCGCGGCGGGCTTCCCGACGCTCCGGCTCGTCCGCTGGTCCGTCGGCCCGATCACCCTCGAAGGCCTGACTCCCGGCGGCTGGCTCGATCTGACCTCCGAGGAACAGCAAGCCCTGGGCACCTTCCCGACGCCGGAGCCGGAGCCGGAGCCGGAGCAATCCTAGCGCGGTCCCGGGTCGAATTTCCCTTCTCCCCCTGGCCGGGGGAGAAGGCATGGTTGCGAGGGTCTTTCTTGTCAGGGCTTCGGCGCTCACCTCTTGCCTTCCTCCGTACGATTTCGGCGTACACAACGTCGAACTTCCCGCCGATCCTCCTCCCTCGGCGATTTCCGCCTTCGCGACTCGCGAGACCCCCTTGATGCCCCTCGACGATCAGACGCCGCCGTCCATCCTCCGGACGGCCCGCCCCGGACTTCGTTTCATCATCCTTCTCGGCCTGCTCGACGCCTTCGGGCCGCTCGGCATCGACATGTACTTGCCGGCGTTCCCGGAGATCGAGCGCGACCTGCACGTTCCGGGCGGGATGATGCAGATGACGCTCTCGATGTTCCTGGCCGGCCTGGCGATCGGCCAGCTCGTCTGCGGACCCATCTCCGACCGCGTCGGCCGGCGCAAGCCGCTGCTGTACGGCGCGGCGGCGTTCGCTGTCGCGTCGGCGATCTGCGCGTTCGCTCGCTCGATCGAGGCCCTGATCCTGGCTCGGTTCGTCATGGGGCTGGCCGGCGCGACCGGCATGGTCGTGGCGCGAGCCGTGGTCCGCGACTCGTTCGAGGAGGCCGAGTCGGCGCGGGTGTATTCGATGCTCATGCTGGTGATCGGCGTCGCGCCGATCCTGTCGCCGTCGGTCGGCGGCTGGCTGATGCAGTTCGGCGGCTGGGGGGCGATCTTCTGGGCGCTCGCCGTGTTCGCCTGCCTCTGCGGCGCGGCGGTCGCGGTCGACCTCCCCGAGACCCACCCGCCGGACCGTCGCGACCGCGAGCCGATTCTTTCGGTCTTCCCGCGTTACGCCGAGATGATCGTCGACCGCCGGTTCATCGGCTACGCCGCGCCGGCGAGCCTGTCGCTGGGGTTGATCTTCGCCTACGTCGCCTCGGCGCCGTCGATGTTCATGCAGTATTACCGGCTCTCGCCCTCGGCCTTCAGTCTGGTTTTCGCAAGCAACGCCGTCGGCTTGATCGGCTCGGCCCAGGTCAACCGCTGGCTGAGCCGGCGGTACAGCACGCACGCCATCCTCCGCGGCGCGTCGCTGGTCGGCGCGGCGGCGGGGGCGCTGCTGCCGGTGCTGGCCTGGACGGGCGTCGGCGGGTTCCCGGCTTTCGTCGCGGGGATCTTCGTCTGCCTGTCAATGCTGGGGTTGATCCTGCCGAACGCGACGGCCGCGGTGATGGCACCGTTCCCCGAGCACGCGGGCGTGGCGTCGGCTTTGCTTGGCATGCTCCAGTTCGCCGTCGGCGCGGCCACCGGCGCGTTGGTCGGCGTCTTCCACGACGGGACGCCTCGGCCGGCGGCCCTGACGATGGCCGGCTGCGCGGCGGTTTCGCTGGCCGTCACGCTCGTCGCCGAGCGCGGCCGGGCTCGATCGGCGGAGATCGACGACCTTGCGACCGGCGGCTGCGCCGTCGCGCCGAGCGGGTCTTAATTCCGTAGGTGATTTTAGCGCGAGCTTTATTTAGGCGTCACTTAATCTTCACGACAGCAGCCTATCCTACCTGTCTCACCTGATGGTTGATACGCTCGCCGAGCGGACCCGCTGTTGGGCCGCATGGCGAGCCGAGATAGAGAGATAGGAGAATAGCATCGTGACGTCGAAACGACGGTCCCGGCCGACGCGCCTGGGTTTCACTTTGATCGAACTTTTGGTTGTGATCGCCATCATCGCGGTGCTGATCGCGCTTCTGCTTCCCGCCGTGCAGTCGGCCCGCGAGGCCGGCCGCCGCGCCCAGTGCACCAACAACCTCAAGCAGATGGGCCTGGGCGTGGCGAACTTCGAGAGCGCCAACGGCTATCTGCCGCAGGGGCCCTACGACGGCGACCCGAATCCCGTCTCGCTGAACGGTACACCCGACACCGCCAAAGGGAGCACCCCCGACGGCGGCGCGTGCTGCAACGCGGCCCATCCGAACGGCTGGAACCACTTCTTCAAGATCCTGCCCTTCATGGAGCAGCAGCCGCTCTACAACATCGCCAACTTCAACGCCCCGGCGGTCCAGGTCAGCCGGCCGGCGACGCTGAACGGCGAGCAAGACGTCTCGCGCGTCGCCTTGTCGACCTTCTATTGCCCGAGCCGCCGCATGAACGAGCGCTACGGCAGCCCGCTGATCGCGGCGACTTCTCGCAACGACTACGCCGGCTGCGCCGGATTCATGCAGGGGCAAGCGTATAGTTGTTCGGGTTCGGCGTTCACGCCCGCGCCCCCCAACGGGTTGACCCCGGCCGTGGGGATCACGTCGGGGATCAATCGCGGCGACACCGCCGGCTACAAGGGGGCCATCGTGTGGAGCGGGCTCGGCGCCAAGCGGCTGTGGGCCCACTTCAAGGACGGCACCTCGAACTCGATCGTCTTCGCCGAGAAGAGCCAGCCGTTGAAGACCGTCGGCTCCGACGGCGGCGACAACGAGATGTGGCAGAACAGCGGCTGGGACGAGGACTGCATCCGCTATCAATTCGTCCCCATCCCCGACGATCAGGCCCCCTGGTTCAGCGGCGTCTGCAACACGCCGCCGGACCCGAAGACCGGCACGGGTCTGTGGCGGCGGAATTTCGGCGGACCTCACCCCGGGGGCATCAACGCCCTTCTAGGCGACGGCTCGGTCCACTTCATCAAGTTCTCCGTCAACCCCACCACGTTCCGCAAGCTGACGGTGATCGACGACCTGGAACCCCTGAGCGCCGACGAGTTCTGATCTCGGACGACCGCCGTTGAATTGAATAAGGATTGCACGATATGATCAGACTCTCGGCGATCGCCGCCCTGTTCGTCCTCTCCGCCGCCCTCGCCGGCTGCGGAGGGGGAGAGGCCGCACCCAACGACGTCAGCCAGCTTCCGGAACTCAGCGCCGAGGAGCGCGATGCGATGACCCAGCACGACTCCGCGGTGGCGGACGAGGAGAAAGCGACGATGCTCCTCACCCCTGCGGAGAAGGGATCGAAAAGATCCTCGAAGAAGCGGGTGGACCCGACCTCGGCCGAGGCGGAACGCTTCTGAGCGTCCGCCCGCCGCGCGACTTCGCATCAACTGAAACGGCCCGGGCGAATCGATCGCTCGGGCCGTTTCGTTTTGACGGATCGAACGAATGAGCTTCGGCTCGGCGCCGTTCGCTTCTGGGACTGTAGGGGCGTCCCTTGTGGGTGCCCGAATCGCCAACGCCGCGGCGGTTGCCGACGCCGATCGGGCGCCCACAAGGGACGCCCCTACGTGTGCAACCCAAACGCAATCCGCACTGGTTTTTGTTTGGACTCGGGGCATCCGCTTCGGCGGCTCAGTTGAACAGGAAGTGGCAGATGTCGCCGTCCTGCATGATGTAGTTCTTGCCTTCGACGCGGAGCTTGCCGGCGGCTCGGATTTCTTTCTCGCTCTTGTAGGTTTCGAGGTCGTCGAGGGTGTAGACTTCGACGCGGATGAAGCCCTTCTCGAAGTCGGTGTGGATCACGCCGGCGGCCTGGGGGGCGGTGGCGCCGACCGGGATGGTCCAGGCGCGGACTTCCTTCTCGCCGGCCGTGAAGTAGCTTTGCAGGCCGAGCACCCGGTAGGCCTCGTGCGCGAGGGCCGGCAGCGCGGCTTCTTCGAGGCCCGCACCGGCGAGCATCTCGGCCCGGTCGGCCTCGTCCAGCTCGGCGATCTCGGCTTCGAGCTTGGCGCACACCGGGACCATCCCCGCGCCGACCATCGCGGCGCGTTCGCGGACCTTCATCGCCAGCGGTCCTTTTCCGGCCAGGTCGCTCTCGTCGACGTTGGCGACGTAGAGGATCGGCTTGGCCGTCATGAGGCCGAAGCTGGAGATGGCGGCGGCTTCCTGCTCGTCGAGGGTCAGCTTGCGGAGCGGCTGGTCCGTGCCGAGGTGGTCGAGGCACTTGCGGATGGCGTCGGCCCGCAGCTTAGCCTCCTTGTCGCCGCTCTTGGCCGTGCGCTCGGCCTTGGGCAGGGCGTTCTCCAGGGTCTGCATGTCGGCCAGCATCAGCTCGATCTCGATCACGTCGATGTCCGAGATCGGGTCGACCGCGCCGGCGACGTGGACGACGTCCGGGTCTTCGAAGCAGCGGACGACCTGGAGGATCGCGTCGACCTCGCGGATGTGGCTGAGGAACTTGTTGCCCAGCCCCTCGCCCTCGCTCGCCCCCTTGACGATCCCGGCGATGTCCACCAGCCGGAGCGCCGCGTGGATCAGCTTCTTGGGGACGATGTACCGGCTGATCCGCTCCAGGCGGCCGTCGGGGACGCTCACCACGCCCTCGTTCGGCTCGATCGTGCAGAACGGATAATTCGCACTCTGCGCCGCCTTCGAGCTGGTCAGAGCGTTGAACAGCGTACTCTTGCCCACGTTCGGCAAACCAACGATGCCAGCCCTCATGTTCTCGCGACGCCCTTTCGATTCGACCGGGGTGATCCCGATCCGGGTGAGAAAAACGGCGGAATCCAGCTTCACGACGCCCCGCCGATCAAGGGAGCCATCGTACACTCGGCCGACCCGCCGCGTCTTCCCGAATTCGCCGGCCGAACACCCGCGAGCCTACCGTTTACGTCCGGCGGCGGGTGCTGTGGGCGTCGACGCTTTCCGCTTCTGTTCCTCGCTCAACAGTGGAACCGGTTCGATCACGACGGCCTCGCCGGCCTTGAGGCCCTCCTTGACCTCGACCGCCTGGCTGTTGGCGATTCCCAACTTCACTTCGCGCCAGTCGAGCTTGCCATCGGGCGTCTTGACCGCGACGTGGTCCTTGTCGTCGTACTGGACCACGGCCTGGACCGGCACGCTGAGCACGTCGTCGAGCGCGGCGACGAGGATCTCGACCTCCGCGGTCATCCCCGGCCGGAGGTCCGGGAGGCCTTTCGTGATTGTGACGTTCGAGGTGTAGGATTTGGCGCCGCTGCCGAAGGAGCTCCGTGCGTCGGGGCGCGGGGCGACGGCCTCAACGAGGCCGGAGAAGCTTTCGTTGGGGAACGCATCGACTCTGATCCGGGCCGTCTGTCCCGGCTTGAGCTGGTCGACGATCGACTCATGGATCCTGGCGGCGACCCGAATGCTCGTGAGGTCGGGGATGCTGAAGAGCTTCTGGCCGTAGGTGACTACGACGCCTTCCTTGATGCTGGGCCGGTTCTGGTAGTCGGCCAATACCAGGATGCCGTCGGACGGGGCGTGGATCTCGCAGTCGGCGACCTGGCGTTCGAGGCTCGCAACTATGCCCTTGGCTGACTCAAGGGCCGTCTTCTTGGACGACTCGTCGGCGCCGGCTTTTGCGATCTCGGAGCTGAGCTGCTTGGCCGTCTTGTCCTTGGTGAATTTTTCGAGGACGACCAGCTTGTTTTGCCCGACTTCGACCGCCATCTGTTCGCGGGGGACGGCCTGTTCGGCGGCGTCGAGGCGGTCGGCGACGTCGAGCTCGGCCGCGACGTCGGAGGGCGTGACCGCCTCCCGGCCGGCGAGGATCGTGTTCAACCGCTCGCGGGCGGATCGGGTCCGTTTCAGCCGCTCCTCGGCCCGCTTGACGGCCGACTGGGCCAGGCGCACCTCGCCCAAGGCGGAAGCGTGGTCCTGCGGATAGATCCCGTCCACATACTCTTTGAGCGCGATCTCGGCGACCTCGCGGGCCAGCTTGGCGCTCCCGTAGGCGTTTTCGGCCTTCTCCACGGCGGTCCGCTCGCTGGTGAGGATGCGCTTCAGGCCCGCGGAGTCGAGCTCGCAGACGAGTTGACCCTTCTTGACGCGGGTTCCCTCGGGCAGGATCATTCGGATCGCGGTGTTCTGCTCGACCTTGGAAGACACGTCGTTGTTCCGCGACGCCTCCAGGCTGCCCCGCTCCTTGATGACGACGGAGAACTTGCCGGGCTTGACTTCAACGGCCAGGCCGACGTCCGCGCTGGCGGCCTGGAGCGTGTCGTCGGGCGCTCCCTTTTCAACCCCCGCCCCCCGCCCGGCGATTGAGACGACGCCGGACGTCGAGGCGGTCACGACGAGCAGGATCGACGCGGCTTTCCACCAACTGGATATGGCCATGGATTTGATAACCCCCAGAGCGAGTGTTGCGGCGGGTCCTTGAGAGGCCGCCTGGATCGAAACGAAACGGGTCGCGGCGGCGACCGTCGCGCCCACGAGTTCGGCAGGGAGCGGCTCGCGCGGCCCCTGCCATGCCAGCATGCCGGTCGCCAGGCCGCGCCGCGTCAGACGGTCGCGGAGCCGTTCCCGGCCCCGGGACAGGCGGCTGCCAACCGTCCCGACCGGGCAGCCCAGGTGCCGCGCCGCGTCCTCGCAGGTTCGGCCTTCGAGGTCGCAGAGCACGACCGCCGAGCGATACCGCTCTGGGAGCCGGTCGACCTCCTCGTGGATGACCGCCGCCAGGTCGTCGCGGTCGGCGTCGACGTTGTTGTGGACCGCCATCTCGACCGCCTTCTTCTCGCTCGCCAGCCGCCGGGCCGCCGCGCGCTTCGCGCGGCCGGCAGCGCGGCAGGCGACCCGGTGCAGCCACGGGCCGAGCGAGTCGCGGACCCAGAGCGAGCCTCCCTTGCGGGCCAGCACGAGGAACGTGGCCTGAAAGGCGTCCATCGCCTCGTGGTCGTCACGGAGGACGCCCCGGCAGGCGCGCAGGACCATCGGGCCGTGGCGCTCCACCAGGGCGGTGAAGGCCAGCTCGGACGCCTCGCCGCGCCGGGTCGCGAACCGCTCCAGGAGCTGGCCGTCCGTCAACCCGGTGACGGTCCCCGCGTCGAACAGCGTGCGGACCTGTCCACGATAAAGCCCCTTCAGGTCGCCTGCCACAAATCCGTCCCCAGAGCGATGAGTTGTTGATCTCCACTCAAGTAAAGCCGCGATCCGGCCGGACTTATCCAGGTTTTTTCGGTATTTTCGAGAAATACGATTCTCGGGATCAACCTCGATTGCAGACCAAAGCCTCTTCCGGAGTCATCCGACCATGCGCGCCCGAACGTCCGTCTTCCTGTCGCTGACCTTGGCATGGATGGGGGGCGTGGTCGCGGCGGGCGACGACCTCCGGATCAACCAGATCCAGGTGATCGGCACGCACAACTCGTATCACATCGCCCCCGCGCCGAACGTCCTGGCGATGATCGCGAAGACCGGCAAGGGGCTGGCCGAATCGCTCGAATACACGCATCTTCCGCTCGCCGACCAGTTCTCGAAGCAGGGCGTCCGCCAGATCGAACTCGACCTCTTCGCCGATCCCCAGGGAGGGCGGTACGCGAAGCCCTTGATCCGGACGATCCTTGAGAAGATCGGCGAAGACCCGGGCGTCGATCCCGATCGCGACGGCGCGATGCGTCGGCCCGGGGCGAAGATCCTTCACGTCCAGGATCTCGACTACCGCTCGATCGTCCCGAGCTTCGCCCAGGCGCTCAAGGAGATCCGGGCGTGGTCGGCCGCGAGTCCGAGGCACGTGCCGATCCTTGTGCTCGTCGAGCTGAAGACCGAGGCGTTCCCCCTCTTGCCGACCAACCCGCTGCCGTTCGAGAAAGCGGACCTTGAGGCGCTCGAATCGGCGATCCGCGAGGGCTTCCCGCCCGCGACCCTCGTGACGCCCGACGACCTCCGAGGGGCGTCCGAGACGCTTCCCGAGGCGATCCGAACTCACGGTTGGCCGACCTTGGAATCATCGCGCGGCAAGGTGATGTTCGCCCTCAACAACGGCGGCGGCCTCCGCGACCTGTACCTCGAAGGCCACCCGGCGCTGCGGGGCCGCGTGATGTTCGTCCAGGCCGAGCCGGGCCATCCCGCCGCCGCCTGGATGGGGATCGACGACGCGGTCGCGAACCACGATCGGATCATCGAATTGGTGCGCGCGGGATACCTCGTCCGCACCCGGGCCGACGCCGACACCCAGGAATCGCGCCGCAACGACACGACGCGCCGCGAAGCCGCGTTCTCCAGCGGCGCGCAGTTCCTGAGCACCGATTACCCCAACCCTCGGCCCGATTTCTCCCCCTACTCAGCCCGCCTCCCCGGCTCCGTGGTCGCCCGTCCCAACCCCGTCAACGCCCGCCCCCGCGTCGGCGAGCGGGTCGACCTGGAAGCTTCGAAATGAACCACGCCGCCGGTTGCGCGACCGACGGCGTGGCGATTTGATCGTACCAAACCCGTCCGCGAGGGCTCAGGCCGGGTTGGTGTTGATGACGTTTTGGAGGTTGCTGGATTCGGAAAGCGGAGGCAAGGCGTTGGAGACGCCATTGGCCGAGACCGAGGCCGGGCCGGTGAGGACGCGGCGGTTGACCGACGACTCGACGAGCCGGACCTTGGGGACGCGAACCGGGCGCGCGAAGTGGGGCGGCTTGGGCGCCGGGTGCGGGACGAAGCCCCGGCTGAACTGCCAGGTCCACGGACCTTGCGCGCCAGCCGAGGTGTTGCCGGTCAGCAGGTTGCCCGACTGGTCGACGACCCCCGCCGAGCCCTGGCCGTTGACCGTGAGCTGATAGAGCTTGCCGAGCTGGAGCGCGCGGGTGGGGATCAGCGTGACAGTCCGCGAGCCGGGGTCGTAGCCCGGCGACTTGAGCGTCACCTTGTGGCTGAACGTGCCGTTGGGCCCGGCCACGGCGAGCGCGTAGTTGATGGGGTTCTCGGCCTGGGACGGGTCGAGGGGCTCGTTGAACGTCAGGACGATCCCGGTGATCGCGTTGCGGGTGACGACCAGGTTTTGGGCCGCGACGGCGAGCGCCGGCTGCGGCACCGCGCCTCGGCTGAACTGCCAGACGTACGGACCCTGGGGGCCGAGCCCGGTGTTGCCGACGATCAGGTCGCCCGCGAGGTCGGACACGCCGGCCGAGCCCTGGCCGTTGATCGTGAGCTGGTACACCTTGCCGAGCTGGAGCGGCTGCGCCGGGGTCAACGTCAAGATCGAGCTGACCGGGTCGTAGACCGGCGGGTTGAGCGGGACCGTGGCGTTGAACAGGCCGGGCTGGTCGCCGGTCGTCAGGCTGTAGTTGATCGGATTGACGGCCTGGGACGGGTCGAGCGGCTGGTTGAAGCTCAGGACGAGCCCCGTGATCGCGTTCTGCGTGACGACCAGGGATTGGTCGGTGACCGTCGGCGGGTAGGGGTTGGCGATGATCGTGGTGGTGACGGTCGCCGTGTCGTCGTTCGGGTTGGGGTCGGTCTGATCGGCGCGGACGGTCGCGGTGTTGGTCACCGTGCCGATCGTCGCCGGAATCACGGTGATTTGAATGGCTTGCGAGCCGCCGGACGAGAGCTGGCTGTAGCTCACCGTGACGACGCCGCCGGCCTGAGTGATCGTCCCTCCAGGGGCCGTCACCGACTTGACCGCCACGCCCCCCGGCAGCGTGTTGGTGAGCACCACGTTGGTGGCGTTCGAGGGGCCGCCGTTGGCGACGTTGATGTAATAAGTCAACGGGCTGCCCGCGTACACGGCGCTGGCGTTGGAGTACATCGACACGCCGACGTCGGCCCTGGCGGTCGAGGTCACGAGCGTCGAGCTGAAAAACTCCGACGTCGTGTTGAAGTTGGGATCGGTCGCCGTCGCGCTCAGGTACTGGCCCGCGGCCACGGGCGTGGGGAGCGTGAGCGTGAAGTTGGCCAGGCCGAAGTCGTTCGTCGTGACGTTCAGCGTGCCGACCAGCGTCCGGCCCTCTTCCTGGGTCGGTTGCGCCTTGGTCGGATTGGAATAGAACTGGACCTTGAAGTTGGTGTCGGGCGCCCCGGAGAAGCTCCCCTCGACGACCGTGCCGGCACCCTGCTCGTACGCCGAATTCAGCACGGGCGACGAGACGGGAGTGTTCGCCAGGTAGCCGAGGTCGATCGACTGCGAGCCGTTGGAGTAGATCAGGTTCGACAGGATCGGCGTGTTCAGTTGCGGGGAGTTGTAGTACCCGTAGCTGTAGACGTCCACGCCGGAGCCGCGGTTGTAGGCGATGAGGTTGCCCGCGCCCGGCGCGAGCCCGCCGACGGTGTTGCCGCTGGTGTTGAGCGTGACGCCGTCGAACTGGTTGCCCACGTCGACGGCGCCGCTTGCGTCGGTCCCGATCAGGTTGCCCTCGACGATGTTGCCGCCGTTGAGGACCTGGCCCTGGTTGGTCGTGATCTGAACGCCGCTGGAGCCGTTGCCCGAGATGACGTTGCGGTCGGCGGCGGTCGTTCCGCCGATGATGTTGTTGCGCGAGTCGACGATCCCGACGCCGTTGTAGCTGTTGCCCAACGGGGTGCTGCCAGCGAGGTCGACGCCGATGTAGTTGCCGGCGATCGTGCTGCCGCTGCTCCCCTGCAACAGGATGCCGCTCCCCGTGAACCGGTTGATGACCAACCCGCGCACCGTGCTCCGGGCCGTGACGATCAGGCCGGTCACGCCGGGCACCTGCTGGGGAGGCGACGAGTTCGGATAGTAGATCTGCGAGCCGTCGATCTGAATGATCGGCTGGCCCGCGTAGCCCGGCTGGGTGGTGGCGTCGATCGTGACGGGATTGCTGATCGTCGGCAACGGCGAGACCGGAACGATGGTCTGCGGTCCCGAGCCGATGCTGAACTGGATGACGTTGGGGCCGGTCGTCGTGTTAGCGTCGATGATCGCCTGCCGGAACGACCCCGGGCCGGCGTCGCCGGTGGTCGTGACGAGGAAGCTGGCGAGCAACTCGCGCCGTTCCATGGCTTCCAGGAAGGGCCGGCGCTTATTGCGGACGGAGCGGCGAACATCGACGGCGCGTGTCTTCATCGTGCCCCCTCGGCGTCGTGCGAAAAATCCCACTCGCATCAAATCAACGAGATGGTGCGAGTGTGTCGCTGGTGTGAAATGTCGGGGTCTTGACGATCAAGAGGTGGGAGTCGTCGGCGTGGGTCTCAATACCCCGTCCGAAATGTAACACTCGGTTTCGGATGTGCAAATAAGAACTGGAACCGGCCGCATGAGCCATCCACACGCTGGCGCTTCGAGCCGCTCTGAAAATCCCGGTCTGTGGTTTGCCGTAGGGGCGCCCCTTGTGGGCGCCCGATCGCCGAGCGTGAGCGGTCGACGTGAAACGAACCGGGCACCCACAAGGGGCGCCCCTACCGGACCCGGCCGACCGCGAACCCCATTTTCATGGGGCCGGTTGTCTCCACGGCGCCATGGTGGTTTGCATTCCGGGCGCTCGGAATAAGAGCAAATCGTCGCGTAAACCGTTTCAGACTTGGCGATCGTGGACAATAGTAAAGGTAGGGGCGGTCCAGCCTCGCCCGGCTCTTTCACAATTCGGGAACTCAATGAGTGGCGGACTGGGGGAACAAACCCGAAAGCCGGCCACGAAAAAGCGCCGAACGGACCCAATTGGCCGGCCGGAGGAAGGGGTCCGTTCGATGCCCACGAACGGCCGTCGACGACCGGGGAGGCGAAGGATTTCGAGGTCGCGACGCGTGGAGCGACGGTTGGTTTTCCGGGCAATCGAAGCCAATCGTGTTGTTGGCTCGAATGTGTTGTGGATAAAGGATTTATGTTTCTTGTTCGGCCTGGTTTCGTGGAGCGAACGAACCCAAATTCGGCCGGGACGACGGGGGGCTCGTCGGGGCGTGTCGAGCCCGGGCGACGAGGCGGGACGGGGAGGGGTTTGGGGCGTCGGCGGCGTGGGTTTTCGGCGCGAACGAACCCAACCTCGCGGGGGGGCCTAGACTCGGGTACACTGGTTGTCAGGCTGATGGCGAATCGGCCGGAGTGTCCCCAGCGCATTGATCTCGGAGCGGCCGTTTCATGAGTACGGGTGACTCGAACCAGAGCGAGCCCCGGCCGTTACGGCTGGTCTTCGACCGGGGGACGGTGGTCGTCGAGGGGCCGAAGGAAGGGGACGACCCCGGATTGCCGGGGGTGAAGTTCGACCCCCGGAGCAAGACCTTCCGGGCCGAGGCGATCTGGTACCGGACGGTCGTCGAGCACATCCGCCGGCAGAAGCTCGTCTACACCGACGACGCGCGCGGGTATGGCCCGACGTTGACCCCCTGGAAGATCCAGGTGGCCAAGAACGCCTTTCCGCACCAGACCGAGGGGCTCGACGCCTGGTGGAAGGCCGGCGGCCGCGGGGTGGTGGTTCTGCCGACCGGAACAGGCAAGACGCATCTGGCGAATATGGCGATCGAGCGGGCTGGGCGGCCGACCCTGATCGTCACGCCGACCATCGACCTGATGAACCAGTGGTACGACGAGCTGACGCTGAGCTTCGGCGTCGAGATCGGCCTGCTCGGCGGCGGCTACAACGACGTCCAGCCGATCACCGTCACGACCTACGACTCGGCCTACATCAACATGGAGCGCCTGGGCGATCGGTTCGGCCTGATCGTCTTCGACGAGTGCCATCACCTGCCGGGGGCGACCTACGGGCTCTCGGCCATCTGCGCGATCGCGCCGTTCCGGCTCGGCCTGACCGCGACCCCCGAGCGGGCCGACAACGCCCACACGCACCTCGACCAGCTCATCGGCCCGATCGTCTACCGCCGCGAGATCACCCAGCTTCGCGGCGAGTTCCTGGCCGACTACCAGGTGGTCCCGCTGTACGTCTCGCTCAGCGAAGAGGAGCGGCTGCGGTACGACGAGGCCCGCGAGTGCTACCGGGCGTTCGTGACCAATTCGGGAATCGATATGCGTCGGCCCGACGGCTGGAGCCGGTTCTTGTTCCTGGCGTTCCGCTCGCCCGAGGGCCGCGAAGCCTTCCACGCCTACCGCGAACAGCGCACCCTGGCCCTGGCCGCTCCGGCGAAGCTGAAGCTGCTCGAACGGCTGCTCGACCGCCACAACCACGACCGCGTCCTGATCTTCACCCACGACAACGCCACGGTCTACACCATCGCCCGCCAGTTCCTCGTTCCGGTCATCACCCACCAGACCAAGACCAAGGAGCGCCGGGAGATCCTCCTGCGGTTCAATTCGGGGGCCTACCCGATCGTGGCGACTTCCAAGGTTTTGAACGAGGGAGTGAACGTCCCCGAGGCCAACGTGGCGATCATCCTCAGCGGCTCGGGCTCGGTCCGCGAGCACGTCCAGCGGCTCGGCCGCATCCTCCGCAAGTCGGGAGACAAGAAAGCGGTGCTCTACGAGGTCATCACCCGGGGCACGGTCGAGGAATACACGTCGAACCGCCGGAGGCAGCACAGTGCTTACGACGGGGATTGAAGGACGGGGGGAGGCCGGCATGGATCGAAATACAAGCCCGAAGCGCCAGCGAGTGAATTCCCTTGCGAACCGCGTCGCCTCCGGAACCGGCCGCCCGAACCATTCAATCGCTGGCGCTTCGGGCTTGTATTCCGGACCATGCACTCGCTGGCGCTTCGGGCTTGTATTGCGAGGCAAGCCCTGCACCGACCGCATCACTTTGCGGGGAGCGGCCTGATGCTCACCGGCGACCTGGTTCGAGTCAAGATTTCCAAGGAGCGGGTGCTGCCGCTCTATCTCAACCGCGAGAGCGCGCAGTGGCTTGAGGCGGCCGAGAGCCTGCTGTTGATCTTCCGCGAGGGCGTGGGGATGACGCGGGGTGAGATCGAGGCCGAGATCGACGAGCTGTTCGGGAGTGGGGGCAAGGCGACCCTCGTGCATCGCGGGCTGGCGAAGGTGCTGGAGGACGGCTCCGAGTTCGAGGTCGTGGCCGACGTGCCGCCGGACGTGATCCGCGAGAAGGTGTTCACCGCCGCCGCCGCGCATCGCAAGACGCTCGGCAAGCCCGGCCCGGAGGCGAACCCGTTGCCCGAGGCCGGAATCGGGCCTCGTCCTCCGTTCCGCCGTGATCAGGTTCTGGCGGCCGTCGCCGACGAGCTGAAGGTCGCGCCGCAGACGCTCATCGACGGCCTGTTCGCCGACCTTCGCGACGAGAACCGCATGCTCTCGTTCAAGGACATGACCGCCCAGCGGCTGCTCGACCGCTACAACGTCGCCCTCGCCCAGACCGTCCTGCTCCGTTCGGTCCGGGTCGTCGTCGAGGTCAAGAACGAGACCCCCGCGCGGTATCGCCAGCTCTTCCGGCAGCTCAAGTTCCACCGCCTCCTGTACCGCGTGTCGGGAACCATGCGCGACGGCTACGTCTTCCACATCGACGGCCCCCTGAGCCTGTTCAGCGCGACCACGCGGTACGGGCTTCAGATGGCCCTTTTCCTGCCGTCGCTGCTCCGCTGCTGCGACTTCCGGCTCGACGCCGAGCTGCGGTGGGGCCCGAAGCGCGATCCCCGGAGCTTCCACCTCGACCCCAGCCTGGGACTGGTGCCGCACCAGGCCGACACCGGAGTCTACGTTCCTCCCGAGATCCCGGCGTTCGCCGAGCGGTTCCGCCAGGTCGCGCCGGCGTGGGAGTTGAGCGAGGTCACCGAGGTCGTCGAACTCGGCCGCGAAGGGGTCTGGGTGCCCGACTACCGAGCCGTCCACAAGGCGACCGGCGTCGACGTCTTCATCGAGGTCGTCGGCTTCTGGAAGAAGGCGACCCTCGACCGCCTGCTCGACCAACTTCCCCGCCTGGGGCCGCCCCGGTTCGTCCTGATCATCTCCGAGAAGCTCAAGGTCGATGAGGACGCCGTCAGCAAGCTCCCGAACCCGATCCTCTGGTTCAAGGAAATCCCGAGCGCCCCGGAGCTGGCCGGCATCCTCGACCGGCTGTTGAACCCGCCCGACGCCCCGGCCAAGCTGTTCTGAACGAAGTCCGTCGGTCCCCTGCCCCGCCCTGTTGCGATCCGAAAGGAACCTGCCATGTCGCGCGAAACCACCCTCAAGCGCATCCTCGACGGCGGCGTCGTGGCGATCGTCCGCTCCGAATCGAGCGAGTCGCTGGTGAAGGTCGTCGAAGCCCTGGCCGAAGGGGGCGTGACCGCCGCCGAGATCACCTTCACGGTCCCCGACGCCGTCGACGTCATCCGCGACGCCCGCCGCCAGGTCGGCGACGCGCTGGTCCTCGGCGCCGGCACCGTGCTCGACCCCGAGACCGCGCGCATCGCCCTGCTGGCGGGTGCCGAATACCTCGTCTCCCCCAACGTGAACCCGGACGTCATCCGCCTCTGCCGCCGCTACGACAAGGTCGTCATGCCGGGCGCGCTCACCCCCACCGAAGTCGTCACCGCCTGGGAGACCGGGGCCGACGTGGTTAAGATCTTCCCCGCCGACGCCGTCGGCCCAACTTACCTGAAGGCCCTCCGCGGCCCCCTGCCCCAGATCCGGCTCATGCCCACCGGCGGGGTCGACCTGAACACCGCCGAGGCCTTCTTGAAGGCCGGCGCCTGCTGCCTTGGCGTCGGCGGCTCGCTTGTCGAGCCCAAGGCCGTCGCCGCGCGCGACTTCGACCGCATCCGGTCCCTCGCCAGCCAGTACGTCGCCATCGTTCGCGAATTTCGCGCCGCGGCCCGGTAGCCGCGCCAGAAGCTCGGACGGTATTTCCGCTCTATCTTCTCCAGGTTTGCTTGGCTAAACGGTTTTCGTCGCTGCAATCCGACTTGTCGCCTGAATCGTTTCAAGCCAGGTCGGACGCAGGGTCGATAAAGCCGGCATAAGCCCTGTGCCCTGTCGGTCGTCGGGCCAGTGCGCGGCGGTCGGTTGGGCGAAGGAGACGAAATCCGTGGCGTCCGAGGCACCCCCAAACAGATGGAGAGCGAGCGCGTCGAGGCCCCTGGCCTGGTCGCTGGCTCTCGCTGCGCTGGGGATGCTGTGCGCCTCTGAGGCGAAGGCCGAATCCGCCGGGAAGCCGGCCGGGGCGAGGCCCGTGACGCTGTTCCACAAGGATAAGTCGTTCCGGATCCCGTTCAACATCAACGAGCAGGGCCGCGCCCAGCTCAAGGAAGTCCAGCTCTGGGTCTCGGAGGACTCGGGATACACCTGGAAGGCCGCCAGCAAGACCCGACCCGAACTCGGCAAGTTCACCTTCCGCGCCCCGGGCGACGGCGAATACTGGTTCGCGGTCCGGACGGTGACGACCGACGATCGGTACTCGCCGCCGCTCGACCAGACGGTCGAACCGAGCATGAAGGTGATCATCGATTCGGTCCCCCCCTCGCTTGTGGTCGAGGCCGACGGCCGCCGCGGGAGCGTGGCGCAGGTCCGCTGGGTGGCGAAGGACGAGAACCTCGACCTCAAGACGCTGGTCCTCGAATACCAGGTTGAGGGCGCTCTCAAGTGGAAGCAGGTGCCGCTTCGCAAGCCCGCGGTGGTGGGCGTGCAGAAGTGGGACGCGGGGACGGCCGACAGCCTCCGGGTCCGGGCGTCGGTGTCCGACAAGGCCGGGAACGTGGCCGAGAGCGTGATCGCCCTGCCCGAAGGCTCGGCGGCGCCCCCCGACTTTGCGGCGCTCGATCCCGAAGCCGCTACGGCTCCGCCGCTCGAGAAGATTTCGCGGCGGACGGAGTCGCCGATCGCCGAGAGTTCGGCGTTCCCGCCGGTGGAGGACGACCTCGCCGCGCCGCCGCGTCCCGCCGCCCGAACCGCGCGAGCGCCGGCCGCCCGCAGGCCCCGCGTCGACGTGGACAATGGGGCCGCCGCCGCCGTGGCCGCCGCCGACACGTTCCCACCGCCGCCCGATTGGGATCGCCCCGCGGGCCGCGTCGCCGACAGCCGGGCCGCCGCGCCTGCGCCCGCCGCGTCCGCGTCTGGCTCGGTTTTCCCCGACCCGTTCCCGAATCCCGGCGGCGAAGCCCCGGCCCCCGCCGCGTCGGCCCCGCCGGCCAGCGCCGGGGCGTCGGGCGACGGCGGCGGCGCGACGATTCTGGTGGGGAGCCCCCAGTTCAAGCTCCAGTATGAAGTCAACGACGCGGGCCCCGGCGGCCCGGCGACCGTCGAACTCTGGCTGACCCACGACGGCGGCCGGACCTGGAGCCGCCGCGGCCTCGATGCGGATAAGACGAGTCCTTTCGACGTCGACCTCGGCGGCGAGGGCACCTTCGGCCTGTCGCTCGTCGCCCTCTCGGCCTCGGGACTGGGCGACCGGCCCCCGGCCCCCGGCGAGGTTCCGCAGACCTGGGTGGAAGTCGACTCGACCCCGCCGGCCGTCCAGCTCTTTCCGGTCAAGGTCGGAACCGGCGTCCACGCCGGCAAGATCGCCGTCTCGTGGCGCGCCACCGACGCCCACCTCCCCCCGCGCTCGGTCTCGCTCTTCTGGCGGGCCGATCAGCCGGGCGCGGTCTGGGAGCCGATCGCCCAGACCCAGGAGAACGCCGGCCAGTTCGTCTGGAGCGTCCCGCCCAACCTGCCTCCCAAGTTCCACGTCCGCGTCGAGGCCGTCGACACCCTCGGCAATCGCGGCGGCGCCGAGACCACCGACGCCGCCCCCGTCATCGTCGACCGCAGCCGTCCCCGAGGCCGGATCATCGGCCTCGACCCCAACGCCCGCGCCGGCGACGGCCCTTCCGCCCGACCTGTCCGCTGAACCCCCCTGGTTGGCTCGTTTCCCTCCGCGACGCGCCGACCTGCGAGCTGATCAACTTCCCACATCCGTTCGCCCGCCACCTCCATCTCCGGATACATGAAGTATAGTTAGATTGCTTTCGCCGAGCCGCGTGGCGAACGAAACGGAACGCATGGGCGGGGTTGATCGTCCGCACGCTGGACGCGAGGGAGGAAACACCTCGGATTCGGCGGCCGTGAAGAAACGAAGCAACGGCGTGCGGAGATGCGGTGATCGATGATAAGATGGCTCGCTCGGTCCAAAAGGGGCCGTGGCGACCATCTTCATGTGCTGTGCATTGATGCACGGCGTTTGATGTTTGACGGATCATGATCCTGGCACCGGTCCCTGAGCGCAAGTCCAGGGGCTCTTGAGCATGTCATCGGGAAGGCGCATCATGACGCGACTGTCGCGGAAGTGCGTGCGGCCGGCGATCGAGGGGCTTGAGGCGCGGGTCGTGCTTTCGCTCAGCCCGGTCGCGGCCGGCTCGGGAATCCCCTATTCGGCGATCGTCAAGCTGGAGATGACCTATCCCGACGGCGAGGAGATGGTCGGCAGCGGCTCGATGATCGATGCCAACCACGTCCTGACGGCCGGTCACGTCGTCTACAGCTCCGAGCACGGCGGCTGGGCCACGTCGATCACGGCCATCCCCGAGCTGCATGGAACCTCCGAGCCGTACGGCAGCGCCCAATCCACCTACGTACGCACGTTCACGACCTGGATCAATTACGACCAGGGCCACCAGGGCGAGACGTCCCCCGACGCCCTCGACATCGGCCTGATCACGCTCGACACGGCCATTGGCGACCAGACCGGCTGGCTGTCGTACGGCTACTCGAACACCAACAGCACGTTCAGCTCCGGCGCGATTTTCGCCACCGCGGGCTACCCCGCCGCCAACGGTTACGACGGCCTCAACATGCAGTACACCTCGGGACGGATCGACGGTCTCTCCACGGGCGGCAACGGCATCCTCTTTCATAATCCGAACATCACCATTTACGGCGGTCAGAGCGGCAGCCCGGTCTGGACGACCTCGACCGGCGTCGTCTACGGCGTGGCCGTGTCCGATTCGTTCGCGATCCGGATCACCAAGTCGGTGTACGATCAGCTCGAAAGCTGGAGGACGAGCGACGCGCCGCCGACTCCGGTGGCGCCTCCTCCGTCGCCCGCGCCGCCGACCGTCCTGAACCAGACGTTCAGCGTGGCGGCGGGCTCCTCGGTGAACCTCACCCCGGCGCAGTTGCTCGCCGGCGCCGTCGATCCCCAGGGGCTGTCGTTGTCGCTCGCCAACGTCTCGAAACCCGCTCACGGCACGCTGGTCAGGAATCTGCGGGACGGGTCGTACACCTACAGGCCGTACGCGTCGTACTCGGGGCGCGACACGTTCACGATCCAGGCGACGGACGGGTCGCAGGTCAGCAACACCGCGACGATCACCATCAACGTCGCCGGCGCCGCGCCGACGCCTCCGGCGGACTCGACGTTCCTCGTCACCTTCAATACCGGCGGCTTATATCAGTATGATTCGACCGGCGTGAAGTACCTGGCCGGCGGCGTGCGGTCGGCGAACGGGGGCCTTGCGCCGGGCGGCGATCTGGTCTACACGGTCGTCTTCGCGAACGGAGACTTGTACCAGTACGACACGACCGGCGCGCACTACCTGGCCGGCGGCGTGCAGTCGGCGAGCACCGCGTACACGTCGTCCGGCGCTCCCACGTACCTGGTCGTTTTCACGAACGGGGCCTTGTACCAGTACGACGCGAGCGGCGTGACGTACCTGGCCGGCGGCGTGGGGGCGGCCACCATCGCCTATGCGCCGTCGGGCGGCGCCACCTACGAGGTCGTCTTCGCGAACGGAGACTTGTTCCAGTACGACGCGAGCGGCGTGAGCTTCCTGGCCGGCGGCGTGCAGTCGGCCAGCGCGGCGTACACGGCCGGCGGCGCGCTCGTTTACGAGGTCATCTTTCAGGACGGATCGCTGTATCAGTACGACGACGCCGGCGCGCATTACTACTTCGGCGGCGTGACGTCGGCCAATCTGGCGAACACGTACTTCTCGCCCCCCCTGTCGACCGCGGGCAGCGTCACGGCGCGGAGGACCTCGGCTGCTCCGGCGTCGTCGACTGTGGTTTCCGACGCGGAAGCCGTGGAACGAAAGCCGCCCGCGGCGACTCCCAGCCGGCGATGGGGATCGACGGCCGCTTGGGATCGACGATCCACCCGCGTAACGCGGATCGCCTGGGAGTTGCAGACGGGGGTGAGACCGAATTCCCTTCTCCCCTTGCGGGCGAAGGCACCCCGAAGGGGCGGATGAGGGGAGTTCGAGCGGTGAGGCCGTTCGAACAACGCCTAGGATGCTCACCCCTCATCCGGCCTGCGGCCACCTTCGCCCGCAAGGGGAGAAGGTATGCTCGCGACGGCCTGTTTTCATGACTGTCTTGCAGCGGTCGGGTCAGACCGCCGGGCCGAGGAGGTCCTTGACGGCCTCGCGTTCGGAGATCAGCTCGGCGACTCCGGCGTCGAGGCGCTTGCGGGCGTCGTCGTCGACGGCGACGTCGGGGACGATCGACCAGTTGCCTTCGCCCTTGGACCGGACCGGGAAGCTGTAGATCAGGCCCGCCGGGACGCCGTAGCTGCCGTCGGAGACGACGGCCGTGCTGAACCAGGTGTCGGCCGGCGTCGGGTGGTAGAGGTTGCGGACGGTGTCGATGGCGGCGTTCGCGGCCGAGGCGGCCGACGACGCGCCCCGAGCCTTGATCACGGCCCCGCCGCGCTTGGCGACGGTCGGGATGAAGGTGTCGGTGAACCACGCCGCGTCGGTGATCACGCTCGTGGCCGGCACGCCGGCGATCACGGCGTTCTTGTAGTCGGGATACTGGGTGTCGCTGTGGTTGCCCCAGATGGTGACCTTCTTGACCGACCCGACCGGCACGCCGGCCTTCATGGCGATCTGCGCGCTCGCCCGGTTCTGGTCGAGCATGGTCATGGCGAACCAGCGGTCGGCGGCGACCTTCGGGGCGTGCGACCTGGCGATCAGGCAGTTGGTGTTGCAGGGGTTGGCTACCGTCACCACGCGGACGTTCGGGCCGGCGGCGTCGTTGATCGCCTTGCCCTGGCCGGTGAAGATCGGGCCGTTGGCGCGGATCAGGTCGGCCCGGGTCATGCCGTCCTTGCGCGGCAAGCCGCCGACGAGGATCACCCAGTCGGCGTCGCCGAACGCGACGTCGGCCTTGTCCGACGCCTTGACGTCGGTCAACAGCGGGAAGGCGCAGTCTTCCAGCTCCATGATCGTCCCGCCCAGCGACGGCAAGGCCGGAGTGATTTCCAGAAGCTGAAGGGCCACGGGCTGCTCGGGGCCGAAGACCGCGCCCGAGGCGATGCGGAACAAGAGCGCGTAACCGATCTGTCCTCCGGCTCCGGTCACGGCCACGCGAATCGGCGTCGTCATCAAGGATTCTCCCTGGATTGGGGTTGGGGTGGAAACGAATAAGGGGGCGCGGCGCGGAGCTTGGCCAGCATCAGGGCCGTCTCGCGCGGCAGATGCCACGCGCCGGCGAGCAGCACCACGGCGGCGATCGCCAGCGCGGGGGGCAACGTCAGGAACGCGGCGGCGAGGTTCTCGGGATCGCGGCCGGCGATGACCCTGGGGGTCGCGCCCAACGCCGCCAGGGCCTTGCCGAAGGGGGTCGCCATCGAATCGGTCTGGCCGAAGACGTCGGCGACCCATCCCATCAGGCCGGGCGACCAGACGTCGCCCAGCAGGTGCGTCACGGCCAGGGCCGACCCGCACGCCACGGCTCGCATGTTGGGGGCCGTCACTCGGGCGATGATCGCGAAACACGGACCAAGGTTCGCGAACAACAGCGCCGTCGCGGCGAACACGGCGACGACCACCGCCGTCTGGCTCTTGCCGAAGATCACGACGAGCAAGACCGGGATCGCCGTCAGGGCGGCTCCGGCGGGGACGAGGAAGAGCGCCCGGGGGTTGGTCTTCGACCACCGATCGGCCAGCCAGCCGCCACCGGCGATCCCCACGGCCATGGCCGTCGGCAGCACGACCGCCAGCATCGGCCCGACGCGGTCGGCGGGAATCATCCGGACGCCGGTCAGGAACGACGGCAGCCAGTAGAACAATCCGCCGATCACGAACGTCGTGAACGTCAGGCCGAAGACCGAATAGGTGTACGATGAATTGACCATCAGGTCGACGTAATCCTCGACGCTGGGGCCGACCGCCTCATGGAGCCGAAGCCGAGGGACGGCGACTCCTTCGCTGATCCCCCGCGCGGGCTCGGGCAACACCAGGGCCGCCATCGCCACGAGCAGCCCCGGCGCGCCGGCGATCAGGAACGCCGTGTGCCAGGTGAGCCCGATGTCGAGCGCCGGGCCCAGGCCCAGGCCGAGCGCGGCGCCGGCGGGAAGCGCGAGGAAATAGGCCGCGAGCACCCGCGCCCGGACGCCGCGGGGGAACAGGTCCATCAACAGGGTAAGGGCGATCACGCGGAAGCTCACGCCGCCGATTCCGACGAGAACGCGGGCCGCCTGAAGCTGATCGTAGGAAGCGGCCATGCCCGTGACGATGGTCGCCAGGCTCGCCGCCGCGATCGCCAGGGCCGCCAGCCTTGGCCGCCGCATCCGGTCGGCGAAGAAGCCGAGCGTCGGCGCCCAGAGGGACGCGGCGATCAGCGTGAGGCTCGACAGCCAGGCGGCCTGTTCGTCCAGCAGTTCGAGTTCCAAGCCGATCGGCAGGATCAGGGCGGTGAACAGCCAGTGGTCGAACGAGCCCAGCATTTGAGCCAGGAACAGGAAGCCGAGCGCTCCCCAGGCCCACCACGGCGCCGGGCGCGGCTCGCCCAGCGGGGAAGCCCCCGAGGGTGGGACCGGCGATGGAACCCCCCCGGCGCTCGATTCGTTGCTCGACTGACTCACGAACGTGGCACTCCCGACACGGCCGTCCGGTCTGTTCGGCCGGACCCGGCCAGTGCCGATCGTACGCCAGCGACGCCGGGCCGTCCAGGGGGGATCGGCCCGGGCGAACGGCGGGGGCGGGGTAAGCCGACGCGGCTCAGGGGATCATCTGGTAGGTCACGAAGGCGATGTTCCGGCCGTCGGGCGACCACGAGTTGACGTTCAGCGTCCCCTGGCCGCCGAAGACGCGGGCGAGGACCGAGACGGTCCCGGTCGCGAGGTCCAGCAGCCGCACGGCGACGTCCTTGTCGGCGGGATGCCCGCTCACCGACTTGTCGTAGGAGAGGAACGCCAGCTTCCGGCCGTCGGGCGAGACGTGCGGGAACCAGTTGTTGAACTCGTCCGACGTGACCTGACTCTGATCGGTCCCGTCTGGCTTCATCTTCCAGATCTGCATCCGCCCGGTGCGATCCGAATTGAAATAGATCCAACTACCGTCGGGCGCGTATTCGGGACCGTCGTCGAGCCCCTTGGCGGTCGTCAGGCGGGTCTCGGCACCCCCCGCAGCGGGCCTGGTGTAGACGTCGAACTCGCCGCCGCGCTCGGCGCAGTAGGCGAGGGTCGCGGCGTCGGGCGACCAGCCGTGCCAGTACGACGGCGCCTCGGGGGTGACGAGTCTGGGTGTCCCGCCGGCGAGCGGCAGCATGTAGATCCGCGACTTGCGATCCCCCTGCGACTGGTCGCTGATCGCCAGCGAGCGGCCGTCGGGCGAGACGCCGTGGTCGTTGTTGCAGCGGACCGCGAAGCCCGTGTCGACGGCGCTCGGCGCGCCTCCGGCGACGTCGATCCGGTGAATCCGGCCGTCGCCGTTGAACAGGATCGCGCGGCCGCCGGGGAGCCAGTTGGGGGCCTCGAACCTCCCGGGCGCGACATACACCACGCGACGGTCGGTCGAGGCGATCGACTGGGTTTCGAGCGCGCTGTAGAGCTTCGGTTTGGCCCCGGTCTTGGGCGGGTCGGTGTTGATCGCGACGTTCGTGAACACGGCCCGCTCGACGACGTCGTTCTCGTGCGAGCAGACGCCGAGGCCGACGTAGAACGGCTCGGTGAAGGCGATCTTCTGCGCCGCGCCCGAGAAACCGAGGTCCGAACCATGAGACCCGACCCACATGCGGACGACCCCGCCGCGCTTCTCGATCCGCAGTCGTTCGGGGCCCTTGACACCCGCCTGGATCTCGTGCGTGTTCGCCCCCCGACCGTCGCGGAACTGGAGCGACGTGAGGCCGTCGCCGTGCAGCGCGACGTCGGCGTAGGCCGAGTCGGCGTCGAGGCTCTGGCGGATCATCAGCACGGCCTTGCGGTGGGGGTTCTTGCCCGCGCCCTCGAAGGCGACGTCGGCGTCGAGCGTCAGGTCGCCCTTCGCCTGCCGCCAGACGAACTGGAACGCATCGGCGGCGAACCACATGTTCTCGCCGGCGCCCGAGATTGCGTAAGAGCCTTTCTTTTCATCGAAGGCCGCGGCGCCCGCGAGCCGCACGCGGCCGACGTCGGCCTGACCTTCGAAGAGGCCGAGCGGCTTGGCGTCGGACGTCTTCGGCGCGGGGGCGTTCTCGGGGGCCGGCGGCTGCTTGAGCGTCTCCAGGTAGGCGATCAGGTCGGCGAAGTCGGCCGGGCTGATCCCCTCGGCCAGGCCGGGAGGCATGATCGAGACGTCGCTCCGCTTGCGGTCCTCGATTTCCTCCTTCTCGACCCGGATCAGGTGGGCGTCGACGTCCTGGATCTCGACGGCCTCGGGGGTCTCGTTCTTGACGACGCCGGTGAGCACCCGGCCGTCGGCCAGGGCCAGCACGATGGACTCGAAGCCGCTGGAGATCTTGGCCGAGGGGAAGAGGACCGAGGCGATGATCTCGTCGCGCGGGTACTTGGCGCCGACGCTCGACAGCTCGGGGCCGACCGCGCCCCCTTCCTTGCCGACGGCGTGGCACTTGATGCACGCGAGCCCCTTCAGGTCCGCGAACAGCGCCCGGCCGCTCTCGGGCGAACCCTTTCCCTTGAGGGCCTCGGCCCGGTAGGCCTCGGGGTCGAACGCCGCGGCCGAGGGACCCTTCAGGAACGCGTAATCCGCCGCGCCGGCGACCGACGCCGAGAACTGCCAGGGGCCGCCTCGATTGCCGCAGCGAATCAGGATCGCGTTCTTGCCCTGCTTCAGCTTGACCTCGAACTTCGACTCCTCGGCCGTGAAGCCCCGGCGGTCTGAGAAGTCGTAAACTTGCTTGCCGTCGACCCAGACGGTCAGGGTGTCGTCGGAGCCCACGGCCATCGTCGCGGTGCGGTCGGTCGGGCTGTCGATCTCGACGTAACCGAACGCCGCCCGGTCGTCGTCGTGCCCGTAAATCCGGCCCAGGTCGATCTGGCCTTTCGGATCGGCGGCGGCGGCCGACTTCCACGACGCGTCTTTCTCGTCGACGCCCTTGAACGAGGCTTTCAGGTCGATCGGCTGATCGGTCGGGAACGGCGTCGCGTCCTTGATCGGGAACGGTCCGATCACCTTCCACTTGAGGATCGGTTCGAGGCCGTCGAACACGGTGCGCAGCTCGGGCAGGGCCGCCGCCGGCAGTTCGTTCCGCTTCGCGAGCTGTTCCAGGATCGGGATCGCCCGGTCGCGGAGCTGGCCGACGGCGCGGGCGCCGTGGCGGCGGAGGTCGGGGCTCTTGTCGCCGAGGGCTCGCAGATAGACCTGGAAGGCGGCGAGGTCGGGCATCGCGGCGAGGGCTTCGACGGCCTCGAACCGGGTGTCTTCACGGTCGGCCGCCGCGATCAACGCGGGGATCGAAGCGCGGTCCTTGAGGGCGCCGATCGCCTCGACGGCCCGCTTGCGGACCTCGGCCGACGGGTCGTCGAGCCGTTTCCGGATCGCCTCGACGCCCGAAGCGGACGGTCCGCCTTTCTGCGATCCGAGCACCGAGGCGAGCGCGCCGACGGCCGCGTCGCGGACGGTTGGGGTCGAGTTGCCGAGCGACTGGACGAGGGCCGAGACCGCGGCGTCGGCCTTGAACTTGCCGAGCGCGGCGATCACGACCTTCTGGCGGTCGACGCTCAAACTCTTGTCGGCGAGCACGTCGAGCAGGACCTTCGTCGCCTGGTCGCCGCCGATCGCCTTGACGGCGTCCAGAGCCGCGTCGCGGACCGGATCGGGGTTGTGGGCGTCGCGGAGGGCCGAGGCGAGCGCCGGCAGCGATTCTTTATCGCCGAGCGCTCCCAGGGTCCGGGCGAAGGCCGAGCGGACGCCGAGGTCGGCCTCCTTCTCGAACCGGGGACGCAACAACACCGCCGCGCCCTTGTCGGAAACGTCGGCGACCGCCTCGGCGGCGGCCTTGCGGACGGCCGGCGCGGGGGCGTCGAGAAGCCGGTGGATCGTGTCGAGGACCAGCGGAGTGCCTTCCCAGTCGACCGTCTTCGCCGGCACCTTGTTCCGCGCCGGCTGGGTGCCCCACCAGCTTCCGTCCCACGGCGGCGCCTTGCGGCAGGCCGACGACAGGAACGTCAGCCCTTTCGCCCGCTCGGCCGGATCGTGCGAGGCCGACGACGCGAATTCGGCCAGGGCCGAGACGGCGCCCTTGTCGTAGACCCGCTCCATCGTCAGCAAGACCCCGGCGCGGACCTTGGCGTCGGTCGACTGGAGCCCCCGGGCGGTCGCCGGCCAGTCGCCGATCCGCTCGAGCGCCTTGCGGGCCGAGTAGGCGAGGAAGACGTCGGCGTCGGCGACGATCGGCGTCAGGGCCGGGATCGCCGACGAGTCGCCGATCCTCCCCAGCGCCACGATCGCCTGGAGCCGGACGGAGGGCTCGGCGTCGTTGAGCCGGCTGACCAGCGAGGAGGTCGCTTTCGGCGTCGGGTGCTCGCTGAGCGCGCGGGCGGCCTGGGCGCGGACGTCGGGCGTGGACGAGTCGAGCGCGGCGATCAGCGGCGAGGCGGCCTCGGGCGAGCCGCCGGCGATGGCGTCGACGACCCAGACGAGGTGTCGCTTGGCGAGGGGAGGCGTCTTATCGTCGGCCAGGGCGGCCGTCACGGCGGCCAGCGCCGGCTTGCCCAGGCGGGTCAGCGCGGCCTGGGCGCGCTTCCGCTCGGTGAGGGCCGGGTGGTCGAGCTGGGCGATCTGGCGGTCGGCCGGGTCGGAGTCGGCGCCCCGGAGCCGGCGGGGGGTCGTGTCGGCGTCTTTGTGGGTCACGGCGTAGACGCGGCCGAGCTTCTCTTTCTTGTTGCCCCAGCCCCCCATCGACCAGTCGGCGATGTACATCGTCTTGCCGTCGTGCGAGAGGGCCAGGTCGATCGGCCGGAAGTCCTCGACCTCGCCGGGCTCGACGAAGTCGATCACGTCGCCGACCTGGAAGCTCGACCCCTTGGGATCGAACCGAAAGCCGCGCACGGTGCGCTTGCCCCACTCGGTCCAGAAGGCCCGGCCCCGGTATTTCTCGGGCCAGGCGTCTTCGTTGTAGACGAGACCGCCGCACGGCGAGCCGCCGCCGTACTCGGCCATCCGCGGCAGCATGCGGTCGGTGCGGTCGTGGTAGTCGTATGGATAGCCGTAATAACCGCCGTCGACGTGGTGGGTCACGCGGGTCCACCAGCCGAGGCCGTCGTCGGTGTTGTCGTATGTGAACAGGTTGTCGCGGGCGTCGAGGTTCGGCTCCAGGTGGTTGCGGGTACCCGACGAGAACACCTCCAGGCCCGTGCCGTCGAGCCGGCAGCGGAGCACGCCGCCCCCCTTGAGCTGGGCCGTGCGGCCGTCGGGGCCCGTCGCCTTGGGGACCCCCTTGTCGCCGACGGCGATGTACAGGTAATTGTCGATGCCGATCTGGATGCCCGAAACGATGTGGTCGTTGAGCATGTTGGGGAAGCCGGCGGCCACGCCCATGTCTTTGAAGATCTCGGTGCGCTGGTCGGCCTTGCCGTCGCCGTCGGTGTCGCGGAGCACGGTCAGGTTCGGCATGTTCATGACGTAGAGGGCGCCGTCGTGCCAGAGCATGCCGAAGATCGCGCTCAGGTTCTCGGCGAAGACGACCGGCTCCTTGCCGGGCCGGAACAGCAGGACCTTGTCGATCGGCTTGTCCGCCGGCCCGATCTGGTCCATCGGGTCCTCGCCGACGAACAGCGAGCCGTCGGGCGCGGTGGCGAGCTGGCACGGATACTTCACGGCCGGCACCGCCGCGATCAGGCGGATCTGGAACCCCTCGGGGACCTTCGGCGTCGCCCCTCGGGCGAGCCCGCCGAGGCTCGGAACGAGAGCGGTCGCGATTCCGAGAACGAAGGCCGTGCGCAGGCGTGCGGAACACGTCCGCGAGAGGATTCCAAACGGCATGAGCGAACTTCCTGTTGAGACTTCGGCGGGCCACACCATGGGAGAGCAGCGAGCAATTGTACAGATTTTGTGAAATCGCCCGCAACCAGGGGCTCTGGCGCGACGCCGGCGCGGCGTGGCTCGCTGACGACCGGTTCTCGGGCGGCGTCGGATCGAACCTCACGAATCGTGGCCGTGTCATTGACGGATATTCATAATGGAGCGAGGTTCGGTTGAGTCGGCGCGGACGAGCAAAGGGAGATCGAGGTCGATGGCGATGAATTCGAGCGAGTGTGCGGCGGTACAGTCACGGACGTCCACGGATGGAGCGGTGTTCGCGGTCCTGGCGGCCTTGAGTGTTTCGCATCTGCTCAACGACACCATGCAGTCGCTCCTGCCGGCGTTGTACCCGGTGCTGAGCGATCGGTACAGGCTCAGCTTCACGCAGGTCGGGCTGATCACGTTCGTCTTCCAGGTGACGGCCTCGCTGCTGCAACCGGTCGTCGGATTCGTCACCGATCGTCGTCCCCGGCCGTACTCGCTGGCTTCGGGGATGGTCTTCACGCTCCTCGGATTATTGCTGCTGTCGGTAGCGGATAGTTTCCCGAAGATCCTGCTGGCCGCCGGGCTGGTGGGCGTGGGATCGTCGGTGTTTCATCCCGAGGCGTCGCGCGTGGCGCGGCTGGCGTCGGGCGGCCGGCACGGGTTCGCGCAGTCGTTGTTCCAGGTCGGGGGCAACGCGGGCTCGGCGCTCGGGCCGCTGCTGGCCGCGTTCGTCGTCGTCCCCTGGGGCCAGGGGAGCATCGCCTGGTGCTCGATCGCCGCCCTGATCGCGATGGCCCTGCTGTTCGCCGTCGGCCAATGGTACGGAAACCACCTGTCGGCCCTGCGGGCGAACCCCCGCCCGGCGAGCCACGCGCATCGGGTCGACGTCTCACCCGCCCGGGTCAAGATTTCGATCGGCATCCTGCTCCTGCTGGTCTTCTCGAAGTACTTCTACATGGCCAGCCTGAGCAGTTACTACACCTTCTACCTGATCCACAGGTTCGGGGTCTCGATCGAGTGGGCACAGGTTTACCTGTTCATATTCCTCGGCTCGGTGGCGGCCGGGACGCTGGCCGGCGGGCCGGTCGGCGACCGGATCGGATTCAAGGCCGTGATCTGGACGTCGATCCTCGGCGTGCTGCCGTTCACGCTGGTCTTGCCTTATGCGAACCTGTTCTGGACGGCCGTCCTCACCGTGCCGATCGGGGTCGTCCTGGCGTCGGCGTTCTCGGCGATCATCGTCTACGCGCAGGAATTGCTCCCCAGCCGCGTCGGCACGGTCGCCGGCCTGTTCTTCGGCTTCGCGTTCGGCATGGGAGGCCTCGGCGCGGCCGTCCTTGGCGGCCTGGCCGACCGGACGAGCATCGAGTTCGTCTACCAGGTCTGCTCGTTCCTCCCCCTCGTCGGCCTGCTGACCGGCTTCCTGCCGAATCTGGAGAAACGACCGGCCAAGAGATCCCGAAGGGAGGGTATTAAAAATCGGTAAGAGTTGGCTGTGGACTTGACTTGGCGGTGTCATGCGGATTTAATCCGAAATGTGGCGTGCGGATACATTTGAAAACGAGGCACGAAAAAAGATGAAAGCCAGGTCGCGCCATCTTGTGCTTTGGGTAATTTCGGCTGCGGCCCTTCTTTTGACCGCTTCAACGGCGAGCAAATTCCTTCCTGCTTCGTCGTCAAACAAATTCAGCCATGACTTTGGGAATATCCTCAGTTCTCAAGTAAATCAACTTTCACACAATTTTACATTCACGAATCAATCGTCGACACCTCTGTCGGTGGTTCGGTTCGCCAAGGGTTGCACCTGCACGGACGCTTCGATCAGCAAAAGGTTGATCCCTCCAGGCGAGACGGCTCTGGTCTCCATGACGACGGACGTTCCCACGTCCCATCAGCACAACGAAAGGTATTGCATAGTCGAAACGGATCACCCAAAGTACAAGAACATGGTTTACCGGTTCTTATTTACAAGCTTGCCGCCTACTAGCTTTGAGCCCAATTACCTTGCAATCGGCGACGAAGATTTTGCTCAAGGCCAAGAAGATTTTGTTGTAAAAAACGTCAGGTTGTTGCTCTGTAGAAAACCCGTAGTCGCACAATCATGACGTTATGGGTAATGGCCCGAAGGACGATCTCGCGGCACTGGGTCGGATGCTTCCGCGCGCGGAGGGCCGAGCCCAAGCGCCGCTTGAGCATCGAGTTCACCGTCTCCACCTGCCACCGTTGACCGTACTTGCGTTTGAGTCGGGCGAACCGCTGTTTCATCACCCGCCGCCACCAGCCCGTGGGGGGCTTGTCGGTCGGCCGGCCCCGCTTCGGCGGGATGATCGTCCGCACGCCGTGCGACCGGACGGCCCGGTGGACCCGTTCGGCGTCGAAGTCGGCGTCGGCCAGCAGCGTGTCGATCCGGGCGCGGCGCACGGCCTGGGTCCAGGCCCGGCCGAACTGCACCAGATCCGACGCCGGGCCACGCCCCGGGACCGCCGAGAGGATCATATGGCTCTTGCAGTCGACCACGAAGACGACCTTCGGATAATGCGCGTAAGTCCTGGCGGGGTCGGAGTCTCCGGCGGAGCGACGCTTGGCGTAGTAGCGGCTGACGTGCCGCGACTCCATCCCCGTGCCGTCGACGGCCGCCAACGGGACGCGGCGCTTCAGCGTCCCGTCCTGCCGCGCCCGATCGAGCACGGCGTCGAACATCCGGCGGCCCGGGACCGACGCCAGCAGGCGTTGCGCGGCCTTCTGAAACGTGGTGAAGTGCGGGACGACCGTCAGCCCGATCCGGTCCCGCAGGTCGGCGTGGTCCGCCAGGTGCGCCGCCAAGCCGCGGTAGTCGAGGCGGAGGAACTCCTTGAGCACCAGGCAGGCCAGAAGTTGAGGCTGGGTGAACTTCTTGGGGCTGAACTGGTGGCGGTGCGCCGGAAGGGCGCGACAAGCCGCCTCGTAGGCGACCTGGAACACCCGCAGTGGTGATTTGCTCATAGTCACATGTCATTCTACGACCGCCAGTGGACGACGGTTCACGGGTTTTCTACAGAGCAATGTGTACCTCTATTTACCGGCTTCGGTTGTCAAACCAGTGTTAAATTAGTTTTCATCACCACATATTTTCAGAATTCCCCCGATTGCGATCCTACATACTCCAAGCGATGTAAACCGTTGCTCACTATGGGGACCGATTGCGCGAACATGCCATTGCATTGACGCTTGCGGCCTCCGTAAGAAGGCAGTCATCCGGCGTGTGTTCGAGCCGACGACCACGTCGGCTCGGATCGTTGTGGATCATTTGCCGATCGGCTGTAGCTGGTGTTTGCACTGCTCAGGTGGTTGGCTCTCCGGCAAGTCGCCGGTTTCCAGGAACGGATGCGACTCCGGTGGTTTGGTTCGAGTAGGACGTCGAGTCAGCCATCGTCCGGCAAGCCTTTTTCTGAGACAATTCACTGAGGCAAATCGATTACTAGATTACTAATGGTGTGGTGGTGACATGATGTTTTGTCTTATAATGCTGCTGGCGTGCTTCGATCCCATCCCGGTTAATCAACCTGCGGATGATGAAACACTAAGATATGTGGAAATCAGCCAAATCGAAAATTTGTCTCGAGTTTTGTATGGAGCGTTTACATTTGAAGTGGTTCAGGGGGTGGCAAGTGACATTGAAGCGGCAGCCCGTGGCGAGATACAGAATCCCGTCAGTGCGAAAGGGAGGTATGTATTTGATGATAACAGCAATTTGTTCGAATTGATTTATGAAGACGATGACATGTTGGACATACTACGCAGGTCGGTCCGAATCAATTTACGGTCGGATTCATGTCGACCCAAATGCTCACTGACGGTAAGTCGACCTGTCTGGCAATTCGGTCGACAACTGAATTGGCAGCTCGCAAAGTCGGCTACTCCGTCGAGTTGTTCCCGGATCTCGAAGGCTCTGTCTTCCGGGAACGGTTTGATTTCATCCTGCCGATTGGGTTGAAGCATACGGGGAATCGCTTTACTGCCGACGTTGCGTTGGTTCGCGACGGACAGTCGAAGGTGAAGGAGTTGGACCTCGATTTCGACTTCGCTGGGCGCAAGACGTCGAAGGTTGTATTCCAGTCTCTGAAAGAGAAAGGCCCACTTCGAGTCCACATTCTCGACATGGAGCGTGGAGGCCTTCCACTCGAATCGCAAGACATGGATTCAAATGGGACTGTCGTCAATACTGTTCGGTATTATGAATTCGAGAGGCTTCGCGATCAATGCTGGCTGCCACGTAAGAAGGTGGCTTTCAGCCCCCTCGGCAAAAGTGCGCGGGTCGTGAGAGTGATCTCTCAAGACGTCGACCGTCGTCCTTCTGCGAAGGAATTCAAGCTCAATTTTTCGGCGCCCGTCCAGATTCCGGATTTGACCAAACAGATAATATATAATCAAGTCAGCGAATTTGAGTTTAATGCGTCTCCCTCGCTCAAGTCCCACGTCAGGCCGATGCTCGTCAAGCCTTCGCCTGACGAAAGTGCTCCTCCGGTGATGCCAGGGGAGCTCGAGCCAGCTTCTTGGGCTTTCCCCGTCATGCTTGGTTCGGCATGCTGCCTGATACTCGGAGCCCTCGTCTTCGTATTCAGGAGGCGCTGACATGGCGATTTCGTCGGCTCCCGTCAGGCGTGGGTTCACGTTGTTAGAAGTCGTCGTCGTGGTCTCTATCCTCTCCCTGCTCACCGTGCTTTCGCTGCGTGCCGTCCAAGCCGCGAGGGAGGCGGCAAGAAGCGTTCAGTGCACGAACAACCTGAAGCAGATCGCACTGTCGATCCAGAACTACGTCGCCCAGTGCGGCTATTTCCCACCGGTCAACGTTCAGACGTCGAGTCTCGGCTTCAAAGAGGGCGCTGCGCCATCCGTTCACAGTTTCAGCGCTCTCAGTCGCGTCATGCCGTGGCTCGACTTGGGGCCGGCGCATAATTCCGCGAACTTCATGCTGTTCCCGGACTTCCCGGACGGGTTGTCCGCCAATCAGACGGTCATGACGACTCACGTATCTGCTTTCATATGTCCCTCAGATGGTGCACGGCCGGTGGCGGGTTATGGACGTTGCAACTACCGGTTCAATATCGGTGTCACGCAACGGATAGCTCCGGTGCCGTGGGACGCGGCGTCGTTGGGTGGAGCGTTCACAACCCATTTCGACTATCGTCCCTCCGATATCCAGGACGGCTTGACCAACACGTCGGGCGTTTCCGAACTGCTTCAAGGCGATTGGGTGGCGGGAATCACACGGTCGAAGGGCGACTACGCACTGTTGGACGTCGAGACGGCCCTCAGAAGGGACATGACCTGCGACGTCGCCGCCTCGCTGTGCTCGGCCCGGGGCGCGGGTGCGGTGTCGTTTGAGTCCCGAGGCGGTGAGAGTTGGTTCCTTACCGGCTTTCACTTCTCCAACTACAATCATTGCGCGACCCCGAACTGGGTAGGCGGCATGTGCGCGTTCGATCTCGCGATCGAGCCGATCCATTCGCGGGCCATACACGACGGAGTCTTCGGGCCCTCGAGCCGCCATGGTGGAATCGTCCATACGTCAATGTTGGATGGTAGCGTTCGGTCCGTGAGAGACGGCATATCGCTCCAGGTATGGAGGGCGCTCGGAACTCGATCGGGAGGCGAGATCTTGGATGCTGGTGCAGCCTCTGAACCTTGAGGCGAGGACATGCCTCGGAGCCGAGGCTCGCGCCTTCGGCGGTGCTCCTCTAATCGCCTGACAGTCAGTCCCTGCATTTTCACACGTCTGCGAGTGCGGTGAATACGACGCCCGGACGCCTGGCGTCGAAATCGTCCTGGTCTTGCGAGCGGGACGATTCTCTAGCCGGCGATCTCTCTAAGCGCCAATCTGAGGCCGTAGCAGACCACGGCGCCGGAGGCGAGGCAGCCGAGGAGGACGACGAACCGGCCCAGGCCGGGGCGGTGACGCTCGACGACTTCGCCGGCGACGACGACGAAGCCCACCACACTGAACTTGAAGACCGCCATCCCGGCGATGTTCCAGCGAGCGAAGAAGAACTGCGCGACCGGATTCGATTCGTAGAACGCCGGGCCCGTCTTCAGCAAGTGGTACGTCACCATCAGGTCGGCCAGACTCAGCAAGATCAAGGCGAGGCTTTCCCCTTCGAGTGCGCTCCGCTCGCGTGCCGACGCGTGGACCCCTCGTGATAGCGTCGACCAGATCGACGGCCGAGGCCGAGTCCGAGGCCGAGGCGCCGGGGCGATCGGGAGCGGAGCGGCGACCGCGAGAGGCGGCGTCGGCGTCTCGACGAGTGCGTAACCGGACGCCGACTCGGGGATGACCTGGATCGCACCGCAATGCCGGCAGCGTCCGCGCTTCCCCGCTTGATGGGCCGGAACCGTGAGCCTCGCCCCGCACCGCGGGCATGAGAAGAAGTTCGTGCTCGAATCGCTCACGTCCACGTCGTCCCCTCGTCAGGCCATGCCCCGACTCGATGCCCGCCGTCAGTGATTGCAACGCGCAGGCTCGCCGGAGTCCAGCGGATTCGACGCCTGAAAACTTGACGTCGAAATAGATGACGCGTAAACTATCTTCAGGTGAATGAAACGGCGAGCGAGCGGAGAGCGGCTGATGGCTTCAGGGGAACTGGAACGACGGATCGGCAAGCGCGAGCCGTTCGGCACGCGGGAGGAGGCGGCGTTGCTGGCTCTCTTGCGGACGAGCGATCGGGTTCAGGCGCCGTTCGCGCGGTTGTTCCGCGAGCATGGGCTGACCTCGGCGCAGTACAACGTGCTGCGGATTCTGAGGGGCGAGGGCAAGCCGACGCCGATCCTCGAAATCGCCGAGCGGATGCTCACGGCGACGCCCGGGATCACGGGGCTGATCGACCGCCTGGAGAAGCTGGAGCTGGTCCGCCGCGAGCGATGTTGCAGCGACCGCCGGGTGATCTTCGTGGCGATCACCCCCAGGGCGACCGACCTCCTGAAGCGGCTCGACGAGCCGGTCCACGATCTGCATCGTCGGCTGCTGTCCCATCTGGGGCCGGCCGACCTCAAGACCCTGATCCGCCTGCTGGACGCGATTCGCGAGCCGATCGAAGATCCGGCCGACTGAACGACGCCCGGCGTTTTCCTGGTCCTCTTTTGGAGAAGGCTTCGATGCTTCACGTCCGCAAGGCCGCCGATCGCGGCGGCGCCGACTACGGCTGGCTTCAAACGGCGCACACGTTTTCGTTCAGCGTTTATCACGATCCCGATTATATGGGATTTCGCCATCTACGCGTCATCAACGAAGACGTCGTGGGACCGGCCAAGGGCTTTCAGAAACACCCGCACCGCGACATGGAGATCATCACGTACGTCCTCTCGGGAGCGCTCGAGCATCGCGACGATCTGGGCAACGCCTCGGTCCTCCGAGCCGGCGAGCTGCAACGGATGACGGCTGGGACCGGCATCCGGCACAGCGAGGCGAACCCGTCGGTCGACGAGCCGGTGCACCTGTACCAGATCTGGGTGTTCCCCGATCGCGAAGGACTCGAACCGGGCTACGAGCAGAAGGGGTTCGACGAGGCCGACCGCCAGGGCAAGTGGCAAGTGGTCGTCTCGCCCGACGGCCGCGACGGGTCGCTCGTGATCCATCAAAACGTCTCGATTCTCCTCGCCGATCTGGGGACCGGCCAGGTGCTGGAACGTCCGATCGCCGAGGGCCGGCACGCATGGGTCCAGGTGATCCGCGGCCCCGTCGTGGTCAACGGCGAACCGCTTGAAACCAGCGACGCTCTTGCGATAAGCGACGAGTCGTCGGTGTCGATCAAGGCCGAAGGGCCCTCGGAAATCCTGTTGTTCGACCTCGCTTGATCGAAGACTCTGAAGGCGGCGGTCTTGTGTGGGACCGTCGCGCGTCGGCCGCGTCATTTCCTGGGAGGTGATTCATGGTTCCCGTGGTGCAAGGCGTGCTCAGCGTTGTGGGTCGGTTCGCGATTTCGACGATTTTTCTCCTGGCCGCCGTGGGCAACAAGATCCCGAATTTCGAGGGCGTCACCAAGGTGATGGCGGCGAAGGGTATGCCCGCGCCCGGATTCCTGCTCGTCGGCGCGATCGCGTTCCTGATCGCCGGCAGCCTTTCGGTGATCGTCGGCTACAAGGCGCGGATCGGGGCGTTCCTGCTGCTGGTCTTTCTGGCCCTGGCCTCGTATTATTTCCACGACTTCTGGCGGCTGGCCGACCCCAAGGAGCAACAAGAGCAGACGATCCAATTCATGAAGAACCTCTCGATGATGGGGGCCATGCTGTTCATCATCGCCAACGGCGCGGGGGCCTGGAGCCTCGACGCGCGTCGGCGGGCGACTGCCGAGAAAGGGTCGGTCGTACTGGGCTGAGGCCGGCCGATCGACGGATCATTCACGCAACTTGATTGGAATCAGGAGACGGAACATGCATCCGACGCGAAACGACTTGCCGCAAGACACCCGCGCCGCGATCGTCAAGCTGCTCAACGAGCGGCTGGCCGACGCGATCGATCTTCAGTTGCAGGCCAAGCAGGCGCACTGGAACGTCCGGGGACCGCACTTCATCAGCCTGCACGAGCTGTTCGACAAGGTCTCCGAGGAAGTCACGGGCTTCATCGACGTGATCGCCGAGCGCGCGTCGGCGCTCGGCGGCGTGGCCGAGGGGACATTGGCGGCGGTCTCGTCGCGAACGACGCTGCCGGCTTATTCGCTGACGATCAGCGACGGCCGCGACCACGTCGACGCCCTGTCGAAGGCGATCGCCGCGTTCGGCAAGCAGGCTCGCGCGGCGATCGACCAGGCCGACTCGGCGGGCGACGCCAATACCGCCGACCTGTTCACGCAGGTCTCGCGCGAGGTCGACAAGCAATTGTGGTTCGTCGAGGCTCATCTTGAAGCCAAGCGGTGAGCGGCTCGGCTCAACTGTTGCGCGTGATGTCGCCGGTGTCGGTCGTGCCGACCGAGCCGCGGAAGACGACGCCGATCCGGCCGGCGGCGGTCGCGCCTTGGGGAAGCTTGCGGCTGGGGTAGTAGATCAGTTGCAGCGTCCCCGAGCCTTCGGACCCGCTGAACGTGCCGCCGGAGTTGGAGTTCACGGTCCAGGTGAACTGGTTGGGCCGCCCCGCCCTGTCGAGGGCGCCCGGCACGGCCTGGAAGTCGGCACCGAGCTGGTTGCCGGTGTCGGAGATGTTCTTGACGATCATGTTCGCCATGCCGACCGCCGGCTGGGAGGCGTCGGCCGGGACGTAGTAGGCGAGCTGGATGTCGCCGTGCAGGAACGACGACGACGTGCCGCCGCCAGCCATGTAAAGCTGCGTCGCGAACCCCGGCGACCGCGCCGGGCCGACGGTGTAATTCCCCTGGAACATGGCGGTGAACGGCCGGAAGCGGAGCGGGAACGACGCGACGTCGCCGGCCGCGTTCGCCCGCGCGGCCGAGGGCCGCAGGGCGCCGGAGATCAACAGGCTCGACGACGACAGGACCACGCGGCCTTCGAGCCCTTCGAAGACCGGGGCGAAACGAGCTTTGTCGCGGGCTGAAGGACGCGTCCGGCGGTTCATCGGCGATCTCGCTCCGTTTGGTCGATTTCCGAAGTCGTGGGATGACGTTTTGATCGATCAGGCCGCCGGTCCGGTTCAGCTATTGCGCGTGATGTTGTTGATGTTGGTCGTTCCGAGCGAACCGCGGAAGACGACGCCGATCCGGCCGGCGGCGGTCGCGCCTCGGGGGATCTTGCGGCCTGGGTAATAGATCAGTTGCAGCGTCCCCGAGCCTTCGGCCCCGGCGTACGTGCCGCCGACGTTGGAGTTCACGGTCCAGGTGAACTGGTTGGGCCGCCCCGCCTTGTCGACGGCGCCCGGCACGGCCTGGAAGTCGGCGCCGAGATCGTCACCGGTGCTCGAGATGTTCTTGACCATCATGTTCGCCATGCCGACCGCCGGCTGGGAGGCGTCGACCGGGACGTAGTAGGCGAGCTGGATGTCGCCGTGCAGGAACGACGACGACGTGCCGCCGCCGTACATGTAAAGCTGCGTCGCGAACCCCGGCGACTGCGCCGGGCCGATGGTGTAGAAGCCCTGGTACTTGGCGTTGAACGGCCGGAAGCGGAGCGGGAACGACGACACGTCGCCGGTCGCGCTCGCCGCGAGTCCGCCGCCGGGGATCGACAGGGCCGACGACGACAGGACCAGGCGGCCTTCGAGCCCTTCGAAGACCGGGGCGAAACGAGCTTTGTTGCGGGCTGAAGAACGCGTCCGGCGGTTCATCGGCGATCTCGCTCCCTTGTTCGATGTCCGAGGTCATGGCAACGCGGTTCGATCGGCGGGCTTCCTACGGCAGGAGCCGCACGCCGACGGCCGTGTTGAGGTCGAGGACGGCCCGACGGTGACGAACGATCGCGTCGCGGTAGTCGCGGACCCGCTCGTTGAAGTCGCGCTGGGCGTCGAGGTAGGCCAGCACGTTGGTCTCGCCCCCCTGCCACCGCCGATACGCGGCGTCGCGGACCCGGCGCGAGGCCGGCAGGATCTCCCGCTCGGATTCGAGCATGGCTTCGCGGCTCAACTCGAACTCGTGGACCGCGTCGGACACCTCGTCCTGGACCTGCCTCTCAAGCAGCGCGAGTTCGACCTCGGTCTGGTTGACGTTGATCTTGGCCCGGGCGATGTTGCCCTGGTTGCGGTTGTAGATCGGCAACGGCGCGGTGAGGCCCAGGGCCCACGAGGTCGGGCTCTTGAGGCCGAACGGTCGATTGTCTTGCAGAGTGTAGGGCTGATAGAGCAGGTACAGGTCGGACAGCCGCTCGCGCTTAGCGAGCGAGACGTCAGACTTGGCCCGCTCCAGGCCCAGACGCGTGGCGATCAGGTCGGACCGCGAGTCCATCGCCGTGGCGATGAGCTGATCCTCGGTGGACGGCAGCTCGCGATCGTCGCGGAGGTTGTCGCGAATCCGGATCGCGGTCGCCTGCTCGCGGGGGATGTTCAGCAGTTGCGACAGCCGCCGGGTCGTCCGGTTGACGGCCTGCGTGGTCTCGCGAACCTGAAGCTGAGCCTGTTCAAGCTGGGCCCGGAGCGCGAAGACGGGGTCCTCGGGGATTTGCTTCTTTTCGAGGAGGTCTTCGTTGACGCGGAGCAGTCGGGTGATCCCTTCAAGGTACTTGAGGCTGAACTCGCGCGTCAGCTCGGCCGCCGCGACGTCGATGAAGACCGTGTAGAGGTTGTCGATCTGCTGCCGGACCGCGTCCTGGAACTGGGCCTCGATCGCGCGCTTGGCGACCTGGGCGGTGGCCGTGCGGGCCTTCCGCTTGCCGTTGACGTCGAGGGGATGCGTGATGTTGACGTCGTACTGGGTCTGGCCGCCGGGCCGCTCGCGGGTGTAGCGGCCGTAGGGGACGAGCTGGGTGTCGGCGTAGAAGATCGGGTTGGCTCGCAGGCTCGCCGTCAGGATGTCGGCGTCGGCCATCGGGATCTCGAACTTCATGGCCAGCAGGCCGAGGTTCTGCTGGATCAAGATATTGATCGTGTCGTCGAGCGTGTACCCGTCCTTGGCACCGACGTGGACGCCCCCTTCGGGGAGGTCAAGCTCGCCGTAGGCTGGAATCGTTGCCTCGGGCAACGAGGGGACCTTGAAGTTGGGGGCCCCCTCGCCCGGCGCCCTGCGCCTCTGGGGATTGACCCCGCTCATCGGCGCCCGACTGACCGACGGTCCCGCCCGGCCCCCGATCGGCGCGTCGCCGAGGCCCGAGCTGTCCTGGATCGCCGACGTGCCCGCCGCGCCCAGCGCGGGGCCCAGCCGGCTCCTGCCGATGGAGACCCCCGGCGGATTGTCGACGTCGACCTGCGGCCCCTGCGCCCGGACCGCCGTCGCCGACGTCGCCACGACCACCGCCCCGATCAGGAACGCCGGTCCGATACGTCCACGCCACGTGTTTTCAATGCCGATGCGCTGGCTCATCCTTGCACGATCTCCTCGATCGGGCTCGCCCGCCAGCAACGGGTCGCGAGCCGAGAACACCCCGGACGGAACCCGCCCGGAGCCTTGACTTCCTTGGTTTATGGTATCGGTTCTCTCGCTTTCTCCTGTTTAATGAGATCTTCCCAAGATTCGTCGGCCGCCGATTCTGCGCAATGTCTCCAGGCGGCCGAGCTTCTTCATTCAGCCAGCCGTTCGCTTCCGGCCGCGCCGAGCCAGGACCGCGACGGCGGCGAAGCCGACGGCCGCCATCGCCAGGCTGGCGGGTTCGGGGACGGCGGCGGACGCGACGAACGTGCGGAAGTTGTCGAGGGCGAAATAGGCCGGCGTGTTCATGCCCCAGACGCCGTTGTCGGACGAGCTGAGGCTGAAGGTCAGGCTTCGGGCCGAGCCCAGGCTTGTGAGATCGACCGTGTCCCATGTGTTCACGATGTAATGGTTCGATCCCAGGAAGTCGGCGAGCTGGAAGTCGATCTGTCCGGTCGTCGCGCCCGCGCCGTTCAGTTCGTCGTGGCCGACGATGCTGAGGGTGAAGAAATCCCCCGCGCCGAACTTCTTGGAGAACTGGTCGCCCTTGCTCATGGACAGGTAGTCGTAGGTCGTGTTCGTGACGTCCATCGAGTACACCGACTGGCCGGGCGAGACATTGATGTACGAGCCGCCGAACGCCACGGCGTAGTTCGAGGAGCCGTCGGCGCCCTTGCCGGGGCTGGCGCTGTACTGAAAGGCGTAGTTCGGCTTCGAGGCGATCTCGGCCGGGGTCGGGGCTGTCTGATTGGAGATCGCCCAGCCCGACCAGGTGCCCCACGTCGCATTGTAGCTGTTGTTGAAGAAATTGCCGTCGATGGTGAAGCCGGGAGGGGCGTTGCTCACATAACCCGCGGCCGGGATCGAGACGGACTCGAAGGTCGTGGTGGTGACGACGTCGGCGTGGGCGGCGGCGGAGGCCGTCGCCAGGATCAGGGCGAGGGCCGGGACGTTCGCGAATCGCATCGTGGGGGAAACTCCGTTGAGGAAACGAAAAGGGTGGGGATCGTCGATCCGTCGAGATCGAGAGATCATCAATAAGAGGAGGCGTCGAGGACCTCGCCGCCGTTGCGGGTGCAGAGCGCGGCGAGCGCGCGGGGGTCCATCGTCTGCTTGAGGAACCGCACCGAGCCGTCGCCCAGGAGGACGTTCACGCCTCCCGGATGCTGGCTGGTCAGTTCCTCGCCGAACTCGTACTTCGGGCGAGCGTTGATCGGGGCTGACTGGTCGAACAGGTTGTGGCCGCTGATCCAGAAGGCGTTGATCGCCTCGGGGTCTTCGCCGACCTGGATGGTGTTCGAAGTGCCGTCGGTGATCTGAGCGATCGAGACGTTCTGGTTGAAGATCATCGCGCCGCCGGGCGGGTTGTTGTTCGAAGTCGGGCTGCTCAGCCCGCGCTCGCCGTACATGCCGCCGTAGTCGGCGTCGGCCGATTGGTACGGGTCGCCGGGGTACATGCCCCAGAGCGAGGCCCTCGGCTCGGAGGGGCAGAGGTAGATCGAAAGCGCGGTGTATCCGGCCGTCGAGTTGGCGGCGACGTTGTAGCGCTGGCTGATGTTCAGGCTGTTGTACAGCGACGTCTGTTCGACCCAGGGGAGGACGGCGGCCGACCATCCCATGTTCATGTTGACCGTTTTGGGCTGCGTCGGCAGGGTGATCCAGCCGCCGGCCGCGAACGTCGAATGGACGTCGTGGTAGCCGTGGAGCGCGATCCCGAGCTGCTTCAGGTTGCTTGTGCACTGCATCCGCCGGGCGGCTTCGCGGGCGGCCTGGACGGCGGGGAGCAGCAAGGCGATCAAGACCGCGATGATCGCGATGACCACGAGCAGCTCGATGAGCGTGAAGCCGCGATGTCGATGCAGAGGGGGGGCGTCGAAGGCCTTCAAGGCGAAGAATCCTGCCGGTGACCGGCGGACGGGTTCGCTTCGGCCTTTCGGGTGCGCGGCGCGTCGCGGAAAGTCCGTCGGCGCGCCCACCCGGATGCTCGTGGCCGAAGCATCCAAGAGTCAAGCTCGACGGGCAGGTCTTCTGGCTTACGGCTCGTGACGACCTTCGGACCGCCTTCCCGCCTTGCGGCAGTGGCTGAGTTGTCCGAGGATCTGACCGATTACAGCGGCGGCCCCGCGACGGATTCTCACCGTCTTCCCTATTCTTCCCTTGTGGAACCAAGAACGGTTCCGGGACACCTGTCGAGACGATCGATTAGACCAACTCCCCCGGGCGATCGTCAAGTGTCTGGAAAACGTCGCAAACGTCGCGACCTGAAATGGTCCCCGGCGCATCGCGGCTGAAACTTGAGGGATTTTTCAGGTTGCTCCTGACAAGATCGGCCCGCCTGGTAAGATGGACCGTCAAGGGATTGATCTCGGCTTCACGCCGACGTCGTTTTCACCAGGAGGGTGATGTTATGAAACGGCCGTTTGCGGTAGGCGATCTGGTCAGCTTTCAGTTGACCACCGGGCGGGCTTCCGAAGGCATCGTGATTCACAAGATCGTTGAGAAGCGCCAGCCCACGATCTTCTTGATCGAGTGTGGCGACCAGCGTCGCGCGTTTCGCTTCGAGGCCGAACTCGCGCTGCTCGCACCCGCCGAGGCTCCGGAAGCCGGCGCGATGCGCGTCTCGGGCTTCGAGCCGGCCATGTCCGTTTCCGCGTCCGCGCCGGCCTTCGCCGCTCAGGGCGCCGACGACTGACCGGCGAGCGCCGGCCTCAGGGCATGGCGATTGAGGAACTTCAAAACAGCTCTCGGATCGGTTCGCCCTGGGACAGCAGGGCGACGGGACGGCCGGTCATGTCGTCGAAGGTTCGAGACGGGTCGATGCCGAGGTAGCGGTACCAGGTGGCGAGGACGTCGTTGGGGGTGAACCGGCGGTCCTTGGGTTCCTCGCCCTTGGGGGTGGTCGAGCCGATGACCTGGCCCATGGGCATGCCGCCGCCGGACATCAACACGGTCATGGCGGCTCCCCAGTGCTCGCGGCCCGGTTGTCCGTTGTGGTTGGAGAGTTTGGGCGTGCGTCCCATCTCTCCCATCACGACGATGAGCGTGTCCCGGTCCATGCCTCGGGCGTGAACGTCCTCGATCAGCGCGGAGACGGCCGTGTCGAGCACGGGGAGACGGATCTCCATCTGTTCGAAGATGTTCCAGACGCTCGCGTGATCGTCCCACGAGAACGCTTTCTGACCGGGGACGCACGGGAAGTCGACCGTGACCAGCCGGACGCCCGCCTCGACCAGCCGGCGCGCCAGCAGACAGCGCTGGCCGATGACGTTGCGGCCGTAGCGGTCGCGCAACTTCGGATCTTCGCGGCCCACGTCGAACGCCTCATGGGCGGCCGGGGTCGTCAAGACGGTGAGGGCTTGCCGCTGATAGGCGTCGAACGCCTCGGTCGAACCCGGGCGGTCCATCCCTCGGCGCGCCTCGTCGAAGGCCGAGAGCAGCCGGCCCCGACCGCCGAGCCGGTCGCGTCGAGCCGCGTCGAGCACCAGCTCGGGGACGCGGAACTCCGGCGCGTTCGGATCGGCGGAGACCCGGAACGGCCCGTGCGACCTCCCGAGCCCCCCTCCCCCCTCGTATCGCATCTCGGGAAGGGCGACCCACTGTGGCATCCCGGGGCGACGCTCGGGAAGGATCTTCTGCGCCGCGTTGAAGACGAACGGGTACTTCGGGGCGAATGGGGGCGTCTCGACGACCTCGCCCGGGTAGCCGGTCAGCACCGTGTGGGTGCTGTTGACGTGCCCCGGACTGTCATGCGCGACGGACCGGATCAGGGCGAATTTGTCGGCCGACCGGGCGAGCTTGGGGAGCTTCTCGCAGATCTGCATGCCGGGCACATTGGTCGGGATCGGCTTGAAGAGTCCACGGTATTGCTCGGGCGCGTCGGGCTTGAGGTCGAACGTCTCCATGTGGCTCGGGCCTCCCCAGAGCCACACGACGATCATCGACGGCCCGCCACCCGAAGCTGCGGCCCCCTGTCCTTGCAGCCGCATCAGGTCCGAGATCCCCAGGGCCGATAGGCCCGTCAGCGAGGCCCGCAAGAAGGCCCGCCTCGGCAAAGTCCCCGGGCATGGGAGATCGGACATGACCGCGCCCTCGCTTTCGTGCCGTTCCTAGCGATCAAGCGGGCGCAAGCCCACCGGATCGGTCCGAGTCAGGTCGTCGAAGTTCCGCGGAGCCAGATTCAACGCGCCCATCCTATCGCCAACCCAGGATGTTTAACAAGTTGGCGGGGTCGGCTCGTCCGCCCCGCGCTGATTCCCCCTCGCATGCACCGGCGGCGATCGGGTAAGATCGCGTCATGGGTGAGCCGAACGAGGGGGGCGTGACGCTCCGCGCGCTGCAACGAACGATCGAGGCCATGTACGGGGCCAAGGACGCCGCGCGCGGTGACGCGGCGACGTTTTTGTGGCTGACCGAGGAGTTCGGCGAGCTGGCGACGGCCCTCCGCTCCGGCTCCCAGGAGGAGCTGGCCCTCGAAATGGCCGACGTCCTGGCGTGGCTGGCGACGCTCGCCAACATCCGGGGGATTGACCTGGAAGACGCCGTGAACCGCAAGTACGGGCTCGGCTGCCCCGGCTGCGGGAAGTCCCCTTGCACCTGCGACCCGGCCGAAAAGCCCTGAGCCCGGATGATGCGTCCGCTCGGATCGATTCGACCCGACCTGACCCGACCCGAACCGAACAAAGCCCGGACCGACGTCGTAGCAAGCGCTCGATCCGCAATATCTACTTGAATCGACGTGCCCCACTTGCCGGCGCCAACATGATAGACCACCTCTCGACGTCGCAATCTCACGGTCCGCGCCCCAGCCGGCGGCGGCCGTCGCGGATCGTCCGCACCGTCCCGTTCCTGATCGCCCTGGCCGCGCTCGCCGCCGCCGCGATCGTCCCGACCGCCGCCCGCGCGGCGATGCCGGTCGAGATCGAGAACCTGCGGGTCGGGTTCGGGGCCGACAACGTGTTCAAGATCGGCGCGTGGACGCCCGTCTGGGTCCAGCTCAAGGGGGGCGCCGACCGGTTCACGGGCTTCATGGACGTGATCGCGAGCGACGACGACGGCATCCCGACCGCGTTCCGGCAGGCCGTCGACCTACCGGCGGGAGAAACCCGGCGGTTCTCCGGCTATATCCGGCCCGGCGGACGCGACACCGACGTGACGCTCCGCTTCTTCGACGAGAGCGGGCGGTGGCTGGGCGAGCGCGAGCAAGGGCGGACGATGCCCATGCCGCCGAAATCGGTCATGCCCTACGAGTCGTTGATCGTGATCGCCGGCCAGCCGCAGGGGATCGACCAGATCCCGACCGCCGCCGGCTTCCAGCAAGCGGGCTCGACGATCGCCAACAGCGGCGACGCCGAGATCGTCGTCACCCGGCTCGACATCGACGGCGATCGGGTCCCTGGCCGCTGGTACGGCTTCGACGGGGCCCAGGCGGTGGTGCTCGACACGTCCGACCGCGCCACGCTCGACATGATCGACGGCCTTCGCGGCCAGGCGCTCGTCGAGTGGATCAAGCGCGGCGGGCATCTGGTGATCAGCGTCGGGGCCAACTGGCAGGCTGTTCGCGACAGCGTTCTGGGGGCCGCCCTGCCCGCCGTTCCGGCCGGTCAAGAGCGGGTCCAGTCGCTCGAAGCCCTCGACACGTTCGCGGGTTCGAGCAAGTCGATCACGCCCCCCCAAACCCCTCGCCAAATGATCACGAAGCTCGAACAACTGGACGAACGGGGAGGTAAGGCGCTCAGCAGCGTCGCCAACCTGCCGGTGGTCGTTCGCGGCGCGCATGGGTTCGGTCGGGTCACGCTGGTCGGCGTCGACGTCGACCAGAAGATCTTCTCCGACTGGCCCGACCGCGGTCTGTTCTGGATCCGCGCGCTCGACCTCAAGCGAAGCCGCGCCGACCACGCCGCCAGTCCGGCGATGCCGGGTGGAGGCCGCTTCTACGCCAGCGGCGTCACCGATCTGGCGAGCCAGCTCCGCGTGGCGCTCGAGCAGTTCCCCCGGGTCAAGCTGATCCCGTTCGGCTGGGTGGCGTTCTTGATCTTCCTTTACGTCCTGGCGATCGGGCCGGGCGACTACCTGTTCTTGAAGCGGGTGGTCAAGCGGATGGAGCTGACCTGGATCACGTTCCCGGCCATCGTCGTGGTCGTCAGCCTGCTGGCGTACTACGCGGCGTATCGGCTCAAGGGGGACGACCTGCTGGTCAACAAGATCGACGTCGTTGACGTCGACCAGGTCTCCGGGATGACCCGGGGCCGGTCGTGGGCGACTCTCTTCAGCCCCCAGAACCGCGACTACGGCATCGGCTTTTTGCCCGCCCCGCTCGACGCCGCCGAGTCCGTCGCTCCCGCGGTGCTCGTCGGTCCGGGTGCGGAGCCGCCGCGGCCCGAGCCGGGGACCGAGGTGGTGACGAGCTGGTTCAGCATCCCCGAGAACCAGTTCGGCGCGATGGGCGGCGCGAACCGTCGGTTCTCCTTCGGCGGCGGCGGTTACTCGTACGAGCCGGTCAACTCGGCTGAGCGGTTGAAGAACGTCCGGATTCCGATCTGGAGCACCAAGACGGTCACCGCGCGGTGGTTCGGCTCGTCCGGCCCGCTCGTCGAGTCCGACCTCCAGCCGTACGGCGCCGACCGGCTCGCGGGCACCGTCGTCAACCGCCTGGGCTACCCGCTCGAAGGCGCCGTCCTCGCGTTCGGCAAGCAGGTGTATACGATCGGCGACATCGCACCCGGCCAGACGATCAACGTCCAGCTCACCGACGACCGCAACCTCTCCGGTCTGCTCAGGGAGAACGAGAAGAACTACCTCCCGGAACAGGGACGAGACCGCGACCTCAAGCTCGACCGCGCCGACCTGATGCTCGCGGTGATGTTCCACGACAGCGAGGGGAGCCGCACCAACGAGCGGGCGCTCGGCAACTCGACGCTCCACGACCTCGACCTCACCGGTCAGCTCGCCCTCCAGCGGCCGATGCTCGTGGCGCGGATCAAGCGGCCCGCCGCGCGGCTCGCCCTCGAAAACGCCCCCAGCGAGCCCAAGGTCGATCAGACCACCGTGCTGCGGATCATCCTGCCGCTCAAGCACCCCAAGAAAGGCGCGAGCGTCGCCGCCCGCTGACCGTCCCGTACAAAAGAGCCTCGCCCGAGCACCCAAATCGACAAGGCGCACCGCGATGATCGAGACCCACGACCTGACCAAGATGTACGGCGAGCTCTACGCGCTGAACCGCCTGAACCTGACACTCAACCAGGGCGACGTCTACGGCTTCATCGGTCCCAACGGCGCGGGCAAGACCACCACGATGCGCATCCTCGCCACCCTGCTCAACCCGAGCTGGGGCGAGGCCACGGTCTGCGGCTACTCGATCTACACCGGGTCGAAGGAGATCCGCCGGGTGATCGGCTACATGCCCGACTTCTTCGGCGTGTACGACGACATGAAGGTCGTCGAGTACCTCGAATTCTTCGCCTCCGCCTACCGGATCAAGGGGCCCGCGCGGCGGAAGATCTGCGAGGAGGTGCTTGAACTCGTCGACCTGACCTACAAGCGCGACGCCCTGGTCACGAGCCTCTCGCGCGGCATGACCCAGCGCCTGGGCCTGGCCCGGACGCTTCTTCACGACCCCCAGGTCTTGCTCCTGGACGAGCCCGCCTCGGGCCTCGACCCCCGCGCCCGGATCGAGATGCGGGGGCTGCTCAAGGAGCTTCGGGCGATGGGCAAGACGATCCTCGTCTCCAGCCACATCCTTCCCGAGCTGGCCGACATCTGCAACAAGATCGGGATCATCGAGCAAGGCTGCCTGCTGGTCAACGGCGAGGTGACCGAGGTCATGAAGCAGGTCCGCACCGACATCGTCCTGAACATCAACGTCGAAGACCGCCTGATCGACGCCGCCAACTTCCTCGAAGCCCAGCCCGAAGTCGAGACCGTCGAGGACAAGAACGGCGTCCTCATCGTCAAGCTCAACGAGGGCGTCGTCAAATACGGCTTCCTCGCCAACCGCCTCCTCGAACAGGGCTTCGAGCTGACCCTCTTCAAGGAAGACGAGATCAACCTTGAAACCGCCTTTATGCACCTGACCAAGGGCATCACGAGCTGATTGAGCCCGACGGGCCGATGAATAGAATTCCGACTCCCGGCCGGTCGAACCCGTAAGCGGGAGGCGTCGGCGCACGTATGTCAAAAGGGGTCGTGTTTCGATAAGACTGGATTGGTTCTCGCCGAGGGAGCCGCTGGGGGTTCCGGCGTCCCGATACCGGCTCCCGAACTTGAGGGGTAGGCTGATGGCGGAATCCAGCACGTCGATCGACGACACGAGCCTTGCGCGCGAGACGAACGGTCGGGCCTCGCCGCTTCCCGTCGTCGCGGAGCCGGCGGCCGTCGCGATTCTCCAGGACCTCGCCGACCTGCCCCAGGTCGTCGCTTCGACACGGCTGCTCCGACTTGATTCGTGGGAGATCGGCGCGAGCGTCGCCGCGCTCGGGCTCTGGCTGCTCCTGCTGGCGGCGGGGCTCTCGGTAGCTGCTCAGGATTACATCGACGCGATCCAGCATCACAACGTCTCGGGCGTCTGGGCGATCGTGGGCAGCCTGTTCGTCATCTCCACCTGCCACACCGTGACCAACACCGCGCTCATGTGTTGCGCGTCGGCGTTTTTGGGCGCGCTGGGGTTTCGCGTCACCGGCGGCAAGCCCGAAGCGGTCGACGGCGTCGCCGACCGCCGCAACGCCTACGTCGCCGCGGTGACGCGCGGGTTCTTCATCTTCTTGATCATCCAATCCGGGTCGATCATTCTGTCGGACCAGGCGTTCACGAATCTGACCCTGGAAAAGTACATTCGCCTGGTGGGATTGTCGTCGCTGCTCAGCTTCACCGTCGGCTACAATCCGGAAGTGTTTCGTCAGCTCATGGACCGGGTCGACAAGAAGTTCTCCGACGTCCCCCCGAATTCCGGCGGGACGTGATAGAATCGCGGTCGGCGGATGAGTGGCAGGTGCCCCCGCCGCATCGATTCGACGACCGTCGGCGTCGCCCGGCGGTCTCACGAGACACGAACATGCTTGGCCCTGGCCGTTTCAAGAAAGACGTCTTCACGGAGTCCAGCGATGACGCCTCCGACGCTCCGCTCGGTCTGATGGACTACCTCCAGAAGATCCTGACGGCGCGGGTGTACGACGTGGCGATCGAATCGCCGCTGGAGCCGGCGGAAAAGCTCTCGAAACGCCTGGGCGCGGCGGTCTGGCTGAAGCGCGAAGACGAGCAGCCGGTGTTCAGCTTCAAGCTGCGAGGCGCGTACAACAAGATGGCCGGGCTTTCGCCCGAGCAACTCGCTCGCGGCGTGATCTGCGCATCGGCGGGCAATCATGCGCAGGGGGTGGCCCTGAGCGCCGATCGGCTGGGCTGCCGGGCGACGATCGTCATGCCGGTGACGACTCCGACGTTGAAGATCGACGCCGTGAAGTCGCTCGGCGGGGACGTCGTCCTCCACGGCGACAGCTATTCCGACGCCTACGCGCGCGCCGTCGAGTTGCGCGATGCGCAAGGCTTGACGTTCGTCCATCCGTTCGACGACCCCGACGTGATCGCCGGCCAGGGGACGGTCGGCATGGAGATCCTCCGCCAGCACCAGCGGCCGATCCACGCGGTGTTCGTGCCGATCGGCGGCGGCGGGTTGATCTCGGGCGTCGCCGCCTACATCAAGGCCGTGCGGCCCGACATCAAGGTGATCGGCGTCCAGACGACCGACTCCGACGCCATGGTCCAATCGGTCCGCGCCGGCGAGCGGGTCACGCTCGGCGACGTCGGCCTGTTCTCCGACGGCACGGCGGTCAAGCTCGTCGGCGAGGAGACGTTTCGCCTGACCCGGGCTCTCGTCGACGATTTCGTGCTCGTCGACGCCGACGCCGTCTGCGCGGCGATCAAGGACGTGTTCGAGGACACCCGGAACATCCTCGAACCGGCCGGGGCGCTGGCCGTCGCGGCGATCAAGCAGTACGTGGCCCAGATCGGGCCCGAAGGGGGCTCGCTGATCGCGATCACCTCCGGCGCGAACGTCAACTTCGACCGCCTCCGGCTCGTCGCCGAGCGGGCCGAGGTCGGCGAGGAGCGCGAGGCGCTGTTCGCCGTCACGATCCCCGAGCAGCGCGGTAGTTTCAGGCGGTTTTGCGAGGTCGTCGGCCAGCGAAGCGTCACCGAGTTCAACTACCGGATCTCCGACGCCCAGTTCGCCCACGTCTTCGTCGGCCTGGCCGTCGCCGACCGCCGCGAGTCGGCCGCGATCGCTGAGCGATTCACCGAGCACGGTTTCGCCGCCGTCGACCTGACCGACGACGAGCTGTCGAAGGAACACGTCCGCCACATGGTCGGCGGCCGCAGCGGCCTCGCCCACGACGAGCGGCTCTACCGGTTCGAGTTCCCCGAACGCCCCGGCGCGCTGATGCGGTTCCTGTCCAGCATGCACCCGAACTGGAACATCAGCCTGTTCCACTACCGAAACCAGGGCGCCGACTACGGCCGCATCCTCGTCGGCGTCCAGATCCCCGCCGCCGAGCTGGCCGACTTCCAGGACTTCATCGACGGCCTCGGCTACCCTTGCATCGACGAGACGGACAACCCTGTCTATCGCCTGTTCCTGCGGTAGGATTGCCGTTGGCCGTGTCTTGAGCGTTCGTTCGGTCAATCCTCCGAGCCCGGGTCGGGAGCGGTCAGACGACCGATCCCGACCCGTCGTCGTCACCGATCGATTCGGATCAGTACGCGTCGGCGCTGATGACCTCGCCCCCGTTGATCGAGCCCAGCGCCTGGTAGACGCCCGGTCTGTAGAGGGTCGTGTCGGTCACGCTCCAGAGGCCGCTGGCTTGTTGCGTCGCACCGAGGGGTGAGCCGTTGTCGTCGAGAGTCCAGGTCGAGATGGAGTCTTTCAGGAACCGTACCGAGCCGTCGCAGAAGGCGAAGTTGGCTCCACCGGGGTGGAAGCTGCTCGCGGCGCTGATGAAGCCGCCGGCCTCCGTCGCGCCTTTGGGATAGTTCTTGGCCTTCTTCTGGATGTTGATCGGGTAGAACTCGGTGAACGCGGTGTCGCCGTAGTTGCCCGAGACCCACCAGTTCCAGCTATAGAACGAGCCGTCCGTTTTGTTCAAGAGGCTGTGGGCGTGCTCGCCGAAGGCGATGGAGTTGCTGGTGCCGTCGGTGACCGAAGCGATCGTGACCGACCCACGGCTGGCGCCGGGGTTGGTCACGGGGTGGTAGCCGCTGGCGATGATCGCCCCGTTGTGCTGCTGGAGGTTGGCCACGACCGTCGCCACGGTCGTCCCCGGAGAGCCGTTGATCCGGCCGGCCCACTGGCCGTAGCTGCCCGCATAGCTGGTGAAGTACACCGGCCAGGGCAGGTTGTGCCTCGAGCTGGGCCCCTCGACGTAGACCGCGCCGACGACCTCGGCGTCGCTGGGACACCACAGGGCGCTGAGTCCGGCGCCGGACACCGTCGCATTCGGGTCGCAGCGGTAGTTCACGCTGTAGTTATAGGAGTTGGCGAGCGGGGCTTGCTCGAAATACATCAGGAGAGCCGTGAAGCAGCTGGTTCCCTGGTCCGTGCTGGGGAACCCCATCGCGCGGAACTGATAGATCGAGGCGAAGGGATAAGCCGCGTTGCCGCTCTCGTAATTCGCCAGGGCAAGGCCGAGTTGCTTGAGGTTGTTCGTGCACTGAATTCGCCGGGCCGCCTCGCGAGCCGACTGCACGGCCGGGAGCAGCAAGGCGATCAGCACGGCGATGATCGCGATGACCACCAGCAACTCGATCAGCGTGAAGCCGCGAGGTCGATTTCGACCGACGCCGGCTGACGGAACGCCGGGAAGAATACAGACGTCCGACCCGACGTGGTGGGACGACGAATGCGCAAATGCTTGAGAACGAATTGGAGTGGTCCTTTTAATGAGTGCGCTGTACAAGCCCGGCGGCTTTTCCCCGCGGCGAACGCCGGGGAGACTGTGATGATGCTCAGGCGGGCCGCAGCCCTTCACTTGCCGTCGACTGAAGACGTCGTCGTCTTGCCCTTGATCTTGCGCGGGGCGAGGCTCGGAGCGTCGTCGTCCCTGCTCGCCTTGATCGAGATCGATCCGACGGCGGGCTGATCCGAGTCCTGAACTCCGCATCCGCCCGACACCGCGAGCACCGTCAGCAAGAGCCCGCTCCCGATCCTCTTTCGAAACGCCATTACGATCCTCAAGCTGAGTTGTACTCGCCAAGAACGCCGACTCGATCGGCCACGCGAGGACTCTAATCGGACGCGTCGTGAAGAAGCAACAGGGTATTTCTTGAAGATTTGGTTTCAACCGAATGAAGACTCCTCATGTCGCGGAATATGGCTCCGAACAGGATGGACCGGGAAGCGCCGCGTGGTCTAAGGTGTGGACCCGTGCGCGCTCGCTAGGAGTCCACTCCAGGGAGTCGCGGCCTGGAAATCGACGCCGGTTGATGGAACCACTAAGGAATTAAGGAACACCATGAGCTCTCTCGCTTGCCTACTTCTTCTCGCCGCGACCGGACAGGCACCCTCGGCCGGGGGATTCCCGTTTTTCGAGCCGGTGCAGCCGCCTCGTTCTCTCCAGGTCATGGCGCGCCGGGGCGCGATGGGGCTGGCGCCCGAGAACACGGCGCCCGCCCTGGAGGCGTCGATCGCGGACACGGTTGAATGGGTCGAGGTCGACGTCCGACTGACCAGCGACGGTCATCACGTCCTCTTCCACGACGACGTACTTGATCATAAGACCGACGCGACCGGGCGGGTCCGCGAGAGCACGTTGGCGGAAGTCCGCGCGGCCGACGCCGGCTCTCCGTTCGCCCGCCGATTCGCCGGCCAGCGCGTCCTGACGCTGACCGAAGCGCTAAACCTCGCTCGCGGCCGGGTCAACCTCTATCTCGACTGCAAGGACGTGGACCCCGACCGTCTCGCCCGCGAGGTGCTCGCGGCGAAGATGGAACGCCAGGTGGTCGTGTACGGCGAACCCGCGGCGCTCCAGGCCGTCCGCGCCGAGGCCGGCGAGGCGGTGGCTCTGATGGCGAAGTGGCAGCCTCGGTTCGGGATCGACGCCTGGGTCGGGGAAGTCCGCCCGCACGCGGTCGAGATCGACGCCGAGAACGTGACCTCCGACGTCTGCCGCGAGTTCCACCGCAGGGGGATCAAGGTTCAGGCCAAGGCGGTCGGCGGGGACGACCGACCCGAGGTCTGGGACCGCGTGGCCGCCGCCGGGGTCGACTGGCTCCAGACCGACCGCGCCGAGGAGGTCCTGGCGCGCCAGGCGTTGAAGGCGATCCGGCCCGGTGGGGCCAAGGTGGCGCACCACCGCGGGGCCTCGCACTACGTCCCCGAGAATACCCTGGAGGCGCTGAGGAAGTCCGTCGCGCTGGGCGCCGATTTCGTCGAGTTCGACATCCGGACCACCCGCGACGGGGCCTTCGTGCTGATCCACGACAGCTCGCTCGATCGGACCACCACGGGCCGGGGCCCGGTCCGCGATCGAACGTCCGGCGAGGTCGCCACGCTCGACGCCGGCTCGTGGTTCGGCCGCCCGTTCTCCGGGCTGAAGGTCCCGACCCTCGACGCCTTCCTCGACGCCGTCGCCCCTCTGGGCGTTGGGCTTTACGTCGATGCCAAGGACATCCCCCCCGAGGCCCTCGCCGAGGCGCTCGAGCGGCACGGGCTGACCGACCGCGCGGTGGTCTACCAGGGGGCCGCGTACCTGGAGCGGCTCAAGACGATCGCGCCGACCCTACGCCGGATGCCCCCTCTCCGCGATCCGTCCGAACTCGACGCGCTGGCCGACCGGGTCCGGCCCTACGCGGTCGACGCGAACTGGGCGATCCTCTCCAAGCCCCTGATCGACCGCTGCCACGCCCTGGGGATCAAGGTCTTCAGCGACGCCCTGGGCTCGCACGAGACGGTCGAGCACTACCAGCGCGCGGTCCGGGATGGACTCGACGTGATCCAGACGAACCACCCCGTGCTGGTGCTCCGGGCCCTCGCGTTGATCGAGCGCTCGGCCCCGGCCCGCCCTTGACTTGACGCGGTCTGTGATCCGATCGCATCCGGGCCGAATCCGACGGCAATCGCGTCCGGCGCGATATTTCTGTGATCCCGGGACGCGGGCCGAGGAGCCGGATCGGCCTCCGATTTTGGAGTGCGGGAGCTTCTCCCGCACGGGCCGCGTGCCAAGCGCGGCGGCGAGCCGCCGCACTCCACATCGGCATCCGCATCCGCGTGGGACCGGCCTCGCAGAGGCCGGCTACAAATCGGTTCGGTTCCAACGCCACGCCCTCATCCGGCCGTGCCGGCCCCCTTCCCCCGGGGGAGAAGAAGGGTTGCGACGGCATGGTTTGAGATCTTTGCGCAACGCATCACCTCCATGCTTCGGTATCGAGTCGTCGTGGTTGTAATATCATTTTGGGTAACGGTTCGTGGTTTTTTGTGTCGCGGTCGGCCAGATTTGGGGGCGGGGCGAATATTGAGCGGAGATCCCTGGACGTCGTCATCGCGAAACGCTTGGTGAAGATTTTTTCCTCAAAATCTTAATATCTTCGGAGAGTCGGGTTTCCTTGGCGGCGATTTGACGCTATGAAAGAGTCAAGTTGTTTTCAGCGGATCGTGCGAGGTTGCTCCCGAGCAGGGATTATCACGTGTGCGCGTGGAATTCCTCATTCCACGTAGCTGTCATTTAGAATCGTCATCCGATGTCGGCATCGTCCGGTCCGCCCCCGCGCGCGCCGGACGCGATCATCCGCCGGATGCAAGGAGAGTGCGTTGATGAAGCGAAGTGTATTCGGGGTTCAGGCCTTGCGGCTGGCCGCCTGGTTCATGACCTTCGCCGTCTCGGCCGCGATGGTGGGCTGCGGCGGCCCGGATCAGTCGACGGGATCGGAAGTGCAGGTCGACCCGGGCGCGGCGAAGCGGCAGGACGACATGACGAAGTTCTACGCCACGAACCCCCTGAACAAGTCCAAGCCGAAGAAGTGATCCCTCGTGAACGGACCTCGTGGCGGGCGCAGCCGGCCGCTGCGGTCCCTCTGTTTAATCCGGCTTATTTTCGCCTCCCTCTTCTTCTCTCCGAGGTCGATTCATGACGCAAGGCTCTTCGCGTCGACGGGGCTTCACCCTCATCGAGCTGCTCGTGGTCATCGCCATCATCGCCGTGCTGATCGCACTGCTTCTCCCCGCCGTCCAGTCCGCCCGCGAGGCCGCCCGTCGCGCCCAGTGCGTCAACAACCTGAAGCAGATCGGGTTGGCGCTTCACAACTACCATCAGGGCGTCGGCAGCTTCCCGATGGGAGCGACGCTGGCCCCCGTCAAGGCGGTCGGCGACGCGATCAGCATCAATAACGACGCCGCCGGCGGCGGTTGGTCGTCCTGGAGCGCCCAGGCGCTCATGCTTCCGTACATGGAGCAGGCGCCGGTCTACAATTCCATCAACTTCAGTTGGGCCTGCGAGCAAGGCGGAATGGGCGGGCAGATGAATTCGACGGGCTACAACACCAAGATCAACAGCATGCTCTGCCCCTCCGACGGCAACGCCGGAAAGTCGAACATCAACAGCTACGAAGGAAGCATGGGGACGACCACGATCATCTACGGGGAACAGAGCACCGGGCTGTTCACGTATCACGTGTCCTACACCATCGCGGACGTCACCGACGGCACGTCGAACACGATCGCGTTCGCCGAGGCGCTCGTCGGCGACGATGGCCTCTCCGCGAAGCGGGGCAATTCGACCGGCAACGCCGGCGGCGGCGGCGGGCAGGCCGGCAACAGGCTGGACGCCTCGGGAATGCTCACGCAGATCCAGGCTGACATCGCTCAGTGCACGGCCTGGTTCATCGCCCCTGGCGGAAAGACCGGCGGCCGTGGCAATCACTGGGGCTGGGGCATCCTCGGCTCCACCATGTTCAACACGGTGATCCCCCCCAACGGCGGCGGCCAGATCCAGTGGGGCGCCTGCCGGATGGATTGCTGCGTCAACGCGATGCACGACCACTACACGAACGCCACCAGCAGCCATCCCGGCGGCGTCAACGTCGCCCTGGCCGACGGCAGCGTTCGGTTCGTCAAGGACTCGATCGCCTACCCGACCTGGTGGGCCCTCGGCACCAAGGCGAACGGCGAAGTCCTCTCGTCCGACGGCTACTGAGTCGACGGGCCGTCCTCACGGACGTCTTGAAACCGGTGCGGTCGGGTCGCTGACCCGGCCGCACTTTTCCGTTTCCGCCTCACCCAACCCGGAGAGACCCGATGCGCTCCTTCAAGCTCTCGCCGGGATTCGCAAGACTTTGGGGGCCTCTCGTCGGGCTCGCCCTGGTCGCGGCCCTGGTCGTCCCCGCGATCTACTGGGCCGAGCGGTCGAGCCTCGACGCCTGGTCGCGCAAGACCGAGCGGTTCAGCCCGAAGGAGCCCGTTCGGCACATTTTCCAGTTCGAGGGGTTGGGGACGCCTGCGACGATCTCGACCGCCGAGGCGACCCTTGCCGACGACGAGCCGGTTATCGGCATCGGGGCCGCGGGCAAGTTTCGCGCTTACCATGAGCGCTCCATGAGCGGCAAGACGCGCCACGTCCTCAATGACGTACTCGGCGGCAAGGCCGTCACGGTCACCTACTGCGACATCGCCGATTGCGCCCGCGCGTACGGCGGCGTCGAGCAATCAAGCCCGCTCAACGTCGCCCTGGCGGGCCTCGACGCCGGCGGGATGCTTCTGAGCGTCGGCAACGTCGTCTACTACCAGAAAACGGCCGAGATCGCCGACCCGGTCCGCGACAAGGCCGCCCCGCCCTTCCCCTACGCCTCGTTCCCGCTGACCCGAACAACCTGGGGCGAGTGGAAGTCGCGTCATCCCGAGACCGACGTATTCGTCCACGACGCTCCGAAGACGCCCGACCGCTGACCCGACCGCGTCTCAGACCTCCAGCGATGCGAATTCCGGGGCGTAGCGCGCCAGGCCGGCACCCTCGGGGAGCGAGCCTGGGATCAGCTCAAGGGCCTGGAACGCGTCGCCGCCGCCGTACGCGTCGGACAGACCGAAACCGCGGGCCGGGCGGAAGCCGAAGCGGGCGTAATACGCGGGCTCGCCCAGGACGACGGCCCAGCCGACCCCGGCCGACCGGCTCGCGGACAGGCCCGCCTCGATGAGCTGGGCGGCGATTCCCGGGCGCTGGTGGCTCGGCAGGACCGCGACCGGTGCCAGGCCCGCGCCGATCGCCTCGGTTGCGGTCGAGACCGGGCTGAAGGCGACGTGCCCGACGACCTGGCCCTCGACCTCGGCGACCAGCGACGCCGTGAGCCGCCCCGCCTCGCGCAGAACCCTCACCAGTCGCGCCTCGGCGATCGTCGGAAAACCGGCGGTATGGACGGTGTCGATCGCCTCGAAATCCTCGGGCCGCTCGGGTCGGATGATCGTCATTGTCGAGTTCCGCATCGAATTCAACTTCAACCGACCCTCTTGGTCCGCATCGCCGCGACGACGGAGATTCCCTCGATCGATCCGTCGGCGAACCGCTGATAGGCGGCCGTTTCGACGCCGTAGATCGCGATCCGTCCTTCGGCGTCGTGGTGGACGCCCCAGCCGTGCTTCTTGGGAAGCGGCGAGGCCCGCATGCACGGGTGAGGCTTGGCGAACAACGCGTCGCGAATCTCGCCGGCCCGCGCCTTAGCCTCGTTCGCCGACAGGCCCGAGCGGCGGACGTGCGTCGCGAAGATCAGATCTTCGAGCGTCAGCGTGTAAGGGGCGGCCGTCAACAACTCATGTTGGATGACGGCGATCGTCGGACTCGCCCCCTCCTTCGTCGTCGGCGCAGTCCCGGCCGAGGCCGGAGAGTCCGGCGCGATCACGACGAAGGTGTTGGTGATCGGCTTCATCCCTGCGTCCTCCCTGGAGTCGTCGCGGAATCCAACTCGGTTCGCGACGGGATCATCCCACATCGGGCGCCGACCGGCAATCTCGACCAAGGCTGCCGTGTGCAACCGTTAGATCAAGAAGATTCCGCAGATCCGGCTTGGTAGCCTTCCAGGATGGCGAGCCGTAGTACATTAGAAGTTGGCAGACGCTCGCGTCTTCTCGGGTCTTTGACAAGCCGCACGTTGGACGCCGCGACGCGTCGCGTGTGAAAAAACGCGCGAACAAAGCCATGTCCCCGACCGGTCGTCGTCGAGGCGGATGCACCGGCCGAAACCGTCGGGGGGCCAGACGCCGACGCGGTGGATCGGAGTGTTCCGCGCGATCGAAGCCAATCTTGGGGGACGAAGCAAAGGTCGATGCGGTAATAGCTTGCGACGCGGATTCTGCCGTTTCGCCGGTGCGAACGAACCCAAATTCCGGGCCGCCCGCACGGCCGCGTTCGAGGCCATCGAGGCCGGTTGGCGGGCGATCGGCGGGGTGGTTCGGGGCGAGGACCGGCCGGTTTTGGGGACGAACGGACCCAATTGGAGGGCCCGCTCCGAGGGGGGGGATGTTGGGTTGTGTGGCTTCGCGGGTTCCTTAAGATGTTGAGGGTCGTGGTGGTGTTGGCGGTCGGGGCCGGCGGCTCGGGCTTTTGTGCTTTGGCAGGGGAAGTGACGCGGCATGCGCGGTCGTGGGGTGGAACCGATGAAGCGGGAGCTTTATCGCGAGGCCGTGCGGGCGACCGCCCTGGGCCTGGCGGTCAACCTCGGGCTGGGCGTGGCGAAGCTCGCGGGGGGGATCGTCGGCGGGTCGCTGGCGCTGGTGTCGGACGCGGTGAACTCGCTGGGGGACGTCTTCACGTCGTCGGCGATCCTGCTGGCGTTCCGGGTGGCTCAGAAGCCGGCCGACGCCGAGCACCCGTACGGCCACACCCGGGCCGAGGCGATCGCGGGGTCGAACGTCGCGGTGCTGGTGATCGCCTCGGCGTTGATGGTTGGCTGGGAGACGATCCGGTCGTTCCCGCTGGAGCCGTTGCACCAGCCGCCGCCGGTGTGGGCCCTGGCGATCGCCGGTGTCAACGTGGTGATCAAGGAAGCCCTGTATCAGTACAAGATCCGGCTGGCACGACGGCTCGGATCGAGCGCCTTGACCGCCAACGCCTGGGACCATCGGTCCGACGCCTTCAGCGCCCTGGCCGTGCTGATCGGTCTGTCGCTGGTCCGGATCGGCGGGCCGAAGCTCCTTTTCATGGACGGCGTTTCGGCCCTGGTGGTCGTGGCGGTGATCCTCGTCTCGGCGGCCCGGCTGCTGGTCGCGAGCGGCCAGGAGCTGATGGACGCCCAGGCCGATCAACCGTTCGTGGACGAGATCCGGGCGTTCGCCGCCGGGTCGCCGGGGGTCCGCCAGGTCGACAAGCTCTGGGTCCGCAAGACGGGCCTGGAGTACCTCGTCGACATCCATGTGCAGGTCCCCGCCGACCTGACCGTGGCCGAGGGCCACACGATCAGCCACCAGGTCAAGGACCGGCTGCTGGAGCGGTACCCGATCCTCCGCGACGTCCTGGTCCACCTCGAACCGTTCTCCGCCGCCCACGCGAATTCCAAGGCCGACTGACGCGGCGGCGGGCGAACGTCAGGGGGTGGTCCAACCTTGAATCCAGCCGCCGAACGCGAGGTAGGTGCTCCAGGGGTAGACCGTGGACCTGGCGAGGGTCAGGTTCCCGTAGTAGAGGTCGTTCTTAGAGTTGACCAGGGCGACCAACGGATGACTCTCCCTCTGACCGACCTCGACCCGCTTCGCGGCGCCCGTGAGGAACGTCCAGCCGGTGAAGGCGGTGTGCGACGTGAAAGTCAACGGGGCGGTCTGGGCCTGGGTGGTGTACAAGGAGCCGTAGTAAAGCTCGTCCTTGGAGTTGATCAGGTAGAGGTAGGCGTTTCCGTTCCACTGGTTGACGGTGACGTCCTTCGCGGCCCCGGTGAGGAAGCTCCAGCCGCTGAAGGTGGACGGCCCGGGCCGGATCGTGGTGCTGGTCGATGAAGCGGCCAGGTTGCCGTAGTAGAGTTCGTCCTTGGAGTTGATCAGGTAGAGGTAGGGGTTGCCGTTCCACTGGCTGACGGTGACGTCCTTCGCGGCCCCGGTGAGGAAGTTCCAGCCGCTGAACGAGGCGCGGCCGGTCGGAACCCCAGGGGTGGCCGGGTCGAAGTACAGGTTGCCGTAGTAGAGTTCGTCCTTGGAGTTGATCAGATAGAGGTAGTCGCTGTTGCGCCATGGATCGGCCTCGATCTGTTTCGCGGCGCCCGTAATGAAATTCCAGCCGCTGAAGGCGGTCCGGCCGGGCGTGGCGGAAGTCGGGCCGCCGGTGTACAGGTTGCCGAAGTAGAGTTCGTCCTTGGAGTTGATCAGGTAGAGGTACGGGCTGCCGCCCCAGTCGTTGACCTCGACCTGCTTCGCGGCCCCCGTGACGAAGTTCCAGCCGCTGAAAGCAACCTGGGGATTCGCGGTGGACGTGGTGCTGGTGGAGTACAGGTTGCCGTAATAGAGCTCGTCCTTGGAATTGATCAGGTAGAGGTACGGCTGGTTGTTCCAGAGATCGACGGAGATCTCCTTCGCCGCCCCCGTGACGAACTTCCAGGAGGTGTAATCCGTGGTGATGTCCTTGGGGTCGGGTGGACTGCCGGCGGGCAGGCGACCGACGAAAGACGACGAGGTGGTCGGGTAAGAGTAGAAGAGTTGGTCGTTCGTGTTGATCATGAAGGTGAAGGGCGTGTTCTGCCAATTAACGACGACCATCTGCTTCACCCCGATCCCATTGCCTAGCGAGCGCGGGGCGTTGTAGACGGCCTCTGGATTGGCGAGCACCTGGGGGACGCCGGCGAGCGAACCGACGGGGATCGTGCTCGCCGACATCGCGATCCGGTCTTCCAGATCTTCGAGAACAAACCGCGACGAACGGCTTCGCCTCCTGATGGAACCGCCTACTTTGCCCCGGTCACGAGTCACGTTCCATCCGGTTGGCTTTCTCATCGTCGCGATACTCCGAATCAATCGAGTAAATGAAGGTTGTTTCATTAACTTTTCGTATGGTCAGGGTGCAAGCGTTCGTATTTCGGTGCACGCTGATCATGGCTCGTTTGATATTCGAAGTCCATGGAGGCGACGCGACAGCTCGGCAGCAATCGCCGGATGCGAGCTGGTCGCGAGCAAGATCCGGCGATGGCTGTTGCATCATTAGGACACGCGTTACAGGCGAGCCGCACGAGACGGACGCCGCCGCCCGTCTGTCAGAACGGGCTCCAGCCGCTGAAGGCGGTGGCGGTCTTGTAGGGCAAGGTGGAGATCAAGGCGGTGTACAGATTGCTGAAGAAGAGGTCGTTGTTCGAATTGATCAGATACAGATAAGGATTACTCTGCCATGTACCGCCCGTGATTTGTTTCGCGGCGCCCGTGAGGAAAGTCCAGCCGCTGAATGCGGTGTAACTCGTGAAGGTGGAGGGGCCGGTTTGGGTCTGGGCGGTGTATAGGTTGCCGTAGTAGAGGTTGTCGTTCGAGTTGATCAGATAAAGGTACGGGTTGTTCTGCCATTGGCCGACGGCGACCTGTTTCGCGGCGCCCGTGATAAAGTTCCAGCCGCTGAATTTCGACGTGCCGGGTGGGATCGTGGTGCTGGATGAAAGAGCACTCAGGTTCCCGTAGTAGAGTTCGTCGTTGGAGTTGATCAGATAAAGGTAGGGGTTGCCGTTCCATTGGCTGACCGTGACCTGCTTCGCGGCGCCCGTGATGAAGTTCCAGCCGCTGAACGAGGCATGGCCGATCGGGGGCGGGAGAGTTTTCTGCGCGAAGTACAGGTTTCCGTAGTAGAGTTCGTCCTTGGAGTTGATCAGGTAAAGATAAGGGTAACCGCGCCACAGGTCGACGGACACTTGCTTGGCGGCGCCGGTGATGAAGTTCCAACCGGCGAAGAGGGTCTGACTGGGCACGGGGGGGAAGGTGGTCGAGGTGGTGGTGTACCAATTGCCGAAGTAGAGATCGTTGTTTGTGTTGATCAAGTAGATGTAAGTGTTGCCGTTCCATTGGCCGACGGTGACGTCCTTGGCGGCGCCCGTGAGGAAGTTCCAGCCGCTGAAGGCGACCTGGTTGGGCGGGAACGCGGTGCCGGTGGACAGGTTGCCGTAATAAAGGTCGTTGTTTGTATTGATGAGGTAGATGTAGGGGTTGTTGTTCTTCCCCAAGTCGACGGTGATTTCCTTCGCCGCCCCCGTGACGAAGGTCCAGCCGCTGAAGGTGTTGGCGGCCTTGTAAGGGAGAGTGGAGACCAAGGTCGTGGTCAGATGGCCGTAGTAGAGTTCGTCGTTCGTGTTGATCATGAAGACGTACGGCGTGTTGTTCCAGTTCTCGATGACGACCTGCTTCACACCGACCCCGCTCCCGATCGGGACGGGGGCGGCGAGAGGGGCGGCGGCGACGGCGGCGGTTTGGTAGCCGGCAACGACGGTGCGGGCGACGGCCTGCGTATTGGAGGGGCCGACTTCAGCGGCGAGCGAGGCGGCGGGGTCTGGAATCGTGCTCGCCGACATTGCGATCCGGTTTTCCAGATCTTCGAGAACCGGGACCGACGAACGGCTTCGCCTCGCGCCGGAAACGCCGTGGCTCGACCGATCACGAGTCAAGTTCCATCGAGGTCGCTGTCTCATCGGTACGCTGCTCCGGGCTGTCAGATGCTTGCTGGAGTGCGGCGTGGTCGCCGCTCTCATTCAACGATATCAAGGGGCGGGTCGCGGCATCCAGAGCGGCCCACGATCACGACGTCCTGGAAATCCTGAACGCGGTCGGAGGCGCGGGTGCATCCGTCGCCGCCGTCGTGGTAGATGTAGGTGACGACTGGGGACGATCGACTCTATCACCGGGGAGAATCTGATGCCGCTCACGCTTCGGGATTTTGGTGCGACGAGGACGGGATTCCGTCGGTTTCTGGTCGTCTGGGGAGTTTTTGCAACGGCCGCTTCGCTTGTGACGGCCGCCGAACCGGCCGCGAAGCTGCCCCACGTCGTCTTCATCAGCGGCGACGAGGAGTACCGGAGCGAGGAATCGCTGCCGATGCTGGCGAAGATCCTCGACAAGACGCACGGGTTCCGGGTCTCGGTCTGCTACGCGCTCGACCCGGACGGCTCGATCAACCCCGACAACCTGACGAACATCGCCGGGCTGGAGGCGCTCGACGACGCCGACCTGGTCGTCATGTACACGAGGTTCCGCAAGCTGCCCGACGCTCAGCTCGCGCGGATCGTCAAGTACGCCGAGAGCGGCAAGCCGATGATGGGCTTCCGGACGGCCTCGCACGCCTTCAAGTACGACGGCGGTCCCCACGCGGCCGAGATGAACGAGGCGTGGACCCGGAAGATCTTCGGCCAGAAGTGGATTACCCACCACGGCCACTTCGGCGACGGCAAGGAGCTGCTGACCGCTGTCTCGATCATCCCATCGGAAGCCAAGAACCCGGTCCTGCGCGGGGTGTCGCCGTTCAAGACCTACTCGTGGCTGTACCACGTCGAGGGGGGCGGCGACAGCCTCTCCGGCTCGCCTGAAAAGCTCCTCATCGGCACGGCGCTCAAGTCGGGCCACGCCAAGGAGCACGACCGGTTCCCGGTCACCAATCCGGTCGCCTGGACCAAGACCTACACCGGCAAGAGTGGCGTCCCCGCCCGGGTCTTCTTCACGACCCTCGGCCACCCGTTCGACTTCAAAGACGAGTCGATGCGCAAGCTATCGCTCAACGGCGTCTTCTGGGCGCTCGGCCTGGAGGACAAAATCCCCCCGAGGGTGTGAAGGCGGACCTCGTCGAACCCTATGAGCCCAACAACTCGGGCAACGGCGGATACAAAAAGGGCCTCAAGCCGGTCTATCTGGAGACCGGCTCGAAGCCCTGAAATCGGCGATGGGTTGGGCTTGCGGGTCAGGGGGTCTGCTCGCCGATGACCTGGAGCGGGTTGCCCGGAATGTTGGGGAAGAGGGGGTTCGGAGGCGGGACGTTGGTGGCGGGGATGCGGAGGTTGTCGTAGCCGGTTAAGTTGCCGCCGATGTAGATGACCTGGTCGACCGCCCGGCCGACCGAGAACTTGCTGGAGGTGTCGATGACGAGGCTGCCCAGGATGTAGGCCCCGACGGTAGGGAACGTCGCGGTCGAGGTGGTCCCCACGACGGTCGCGTTCAGGGAGAGGACATTGCTGCCGGTGCCGGTCCCCTTGGGCGCCTGCGAGACGAGACCGATGTCGCGGCCGATGGCGAAGTTGGCGCCGTTGGTGAGGGTGATGCTCTGGCCGACGTTGAGGAGGTTGAGGTCGCGGCCGATGTTGATATTGGTTCCGCTGAGGGTGATGCCCTGGAGGACGTCGAGCGTGTTGACGTCGCCGCCGGTAGTGATCGAGGCGCCGGGCTGGATCGACCGGAAGGCGATCCGGTCGATGGCCTGGGTGCCCATGGCGGTAATCGGGCCGGTCAGGTCGGCTGTGTGGAATCCTTCGATGGCGCCGATGTTGCCGCTGTTGATGGTGACCTGGCTCACCTGGAGGGCGTTGTTCTTGTTCGCCTGGCCGTAGGCGAAGCTGTGGGCGTAGCCCTTGCGGATCGCCTGCGGCAGCGGGTTGATGGTCAGCTCGGTGTTGGAGGTCGAGCCGTCGACGATGATGCCGACCGAGCCGTCGGCCTTGGGATAGACCCGGACGGTCCCCTGCGGCTGCGGCGTCTCGGTGGGCTGCGCGGTCTGAAGCGCGAGCGTTCCCGAGCCCTGGGCGTAGGCCCCGGCCTGCCCTTCCGCGGCGGATGTTTGTGCGGTGTTGGAGATGTACGCGAGCTGGATGCGGTAGTGGGTGCCGTCGACGGCGACCACGTTGACGGCCTGGCCGCCGCGAACCGTCTGGACGGCCGCCGCGTGGATCACGCGCGGGTTCTGGCTGATCCCCGGCGCGTTCTTGGTGAACTGCGGGAAGTTGACGACCCGAGCCGGTTTGGGGGACGGGTTCTTGAGCAGCCTCTGGGAGATGTTGAGGTACTGCCGGAGCGAGACGGCGGAGAGAACCACCCGGTCTTCGAGTCGTGCGTCGAGCGTCGGCCGGAACGCGCGCAGCGACGATCGGGACCTGTTCGTGCGTGAGACCGACATGCGACGATCCTCCGTGGTCGCGGTGGCGGGCTCGGAGAAACTCCTTCCCTGGCGGGACGAACCGGCGAGGCGGGCGAATCGACTTCGCCCGCCCAGGTCCGCCAGGACCGAGCACCGCGCGGGACGTTCGGCGCTATCCTCCGCCGAATCCCGCACTGGTCTCTGGTATCGGCCCCGAATCGGGTCGGGGACCTTCCAAACAACCCCCTCGGAGAGCCCCCTGGTCGTCGCGCGAGGGTTGTTCTCAGGGGGGCGATTGTGACGGGTGTAGCGTTCGGCCCGAAAGGAACGAGGCGGGGCCGGGACTTACAGGTCGGGGGCGTTGAAGGTGTCGCCCTGGTTGACGTCGCCGGTCTGGAGCCCCTTGCTGAACCACTTGACCCGCTGGGCCGAGGTTCCATGCGTGAACGAGTCGGGCACGACGTAGCCCTGGGCCTGCTTCTGGAGCGCGTCGTCGCCGATGGCCGTCGCGGCGCGGAGGCCCGACTCGATGTCGCCGCTTTCGAGGACGTGCCGCTTCTTCTCGATGTGGTGGGCCCAGACGCCGGCGAAGAAGTCGGCCTGAAGCTCAAGCATCACCGACAGCCGGTTGGCCTCGGCCTTGTCGGCCTGGCGCTGCATGCTCGAGATCTTCTCGCTGATCCCCAGCAGGTTCTGGACGTGGTGGCCGATCTCGTGGGCGACCACGTACGCCTGGGCGAACTCGCCGGGCGCCTTGAACTTGCGCTTCAGCTCGTCGTAGAAGGTCAGGTCGATGTAGACCTTCTGGTCGCCCGGGCAGTAGAACGGGCCGACGGCCGAGCTGGCGAACCCGCAGCCTTCGGTCCTGACCTGGTCGGAGAAGAGGACGAGCGTGGGCTCCTGATATTTCCGCCCCATCTTGGCGAACTGCTCGTTCCAGACGTCCTCGGTCATGGCCAGCGTGGCCTTGACGAACTTGCCCTGCTCGATTTCCTCGGGCGTGAGGTCGCGCTGCTTCTGCTGGGCGCCTCCCCCCCCGCCGGACCGCCGGCCCCCTGCATCACCCGGAGCAGCGGTTGGGGGTCGATCCCCAAGAACAAGCCCAGAAGGATGATGATCAGCGTCCCGATCCCGCCGCCGACCATGGCGCCCGTCGAGAGCCCGCGACGGTCCTCGACGTTCTCACTCTCACGTTCACCTTGCCAGCGCATGAAGTCGACTCCCCAGGTTGCTCGATCAAAGCCGCGGCGACGGTCCGCATTTTCGCATGGAGGGAAGCTCAAGCGAAAGTCGGGCCGCCACGGAAATCTTTCTCATTTGAAAGGTATTTCCATGCATCGCCGGAGGCAAGGGCGCCGGGCTCAATCCGCGATGGGTTCCAGCCGCTTGCATTCGACCCAGTGGATCGATCCCGCGTGCGGGCCGTCGGCGATCTGGAAGCGGGCGTCGTCGCCGTCGACGGCCAGGACCACGCCGGTCGTCCCGGCCGCCACGGTCGTCGTCTCGATCTTGGGCTGGGCCGGGGCCTTCCGGCTCGATCGGCGACCGGCGGCGGGCGTGGCCAGATCGGTCAGTTTGACCTCCGCCTCGCCGGGCTCGGCGATCAGCCGGGCCTTGCCGCCGACCTTGAGGTTCCAGAGGCCGTGGCCGACCGGCTGCGAGCAGCCGCCGCCGACCATCATCGAAATCAGGAGAAACGGGAGGAGGAGCCGCCGCATCGGGTCTCGTCTTTCATCTCGTCAATAACTATCGGACGAAACGACCTCGCCGCCGTTGGCGCTGCCGAGCGCCTGCCAGGTCGGGAGGCTGATCGAGTTTTTGATGAACTGGACGTGGCCGTCGGCGAAGAGCGTTTGCACTCCGCCCGGGTGCTTGCTGCGGGAGGTGATGTTGAGGGAGAGCTGGCTCCAGAACGGGTCGCTCTTGTCGCTGTGAGGCAGGCCGCCGCGGCAGTCGACCCGCGCGTCGTTGGGGACGCGCCGATGGTTGTACATGCTGTGCCCGGGCGCGCCGTAATGCCACTTGCTCCCCCGCGTAACCTGAAACACGAGCGACGCGGCGGGGGCCACGCAAAGCGATTGGTAGTCGGCGTCGTTGGTGATCGGCGCCCCGTTCGTCTTGTTGTCGCCGGTGATGACGAAGCCGTTGAGCGGATCGGCCGCGAAGGCGATCCCGGGCGTCGATCGAAGCGACTCGCTGATCGCCGCCGTGTTCGACAGGCCGTCGGTCAGGTTCGAGATCTTGACCGCCGTATTCTCATAGAAGACCCCATTGGGCGTGATCCCCAGCGGCTGGCCCGAGCCGTCGAGCGGGCTCGTCGTCACCGGATACACATTGCCGACGTTGAGGAGATAATTGTGCATCCCGAAGTTGGCCTGGGCGTACTGCGGAGGGCTGGGATCGCTCGGGCAGAGGAAGCTCGCGATGAAGATCGCGGCCCCGGTGGTGTTGGCCAGGTCGATGTCGGGGGATAGGTTGAAGTTGAAGGCGTTGAACACCGTCGTCAGCTCAAGCTGCGGCAGCATCTGGGCGTAGGCGCCCCAGGTGTTGCCCCGGCCGGCGATGTGGCTGTTGATCCGGCCGGGAGGGAATGCATTGTGAGCCGAGACGTAATTGTGCAGCCCCAGACCGATCTGCTTGAGGTTGTTCGAGCACTGCGCCCGCCGGGCGGCCTCACGGGCCGACTGCACGGCCGGCAGCAACAGCGCGATCAAGACCGCGATGATCGCGATCACCACCAAAAGCTCGATCAACGTGAACCCGCGAACGGCTCGATCCGACTTCATCGACGTTCCCTTTCGGAGCGGCGAGCCCCTTGTAATCCCCCTGCCCTGGAGGCACGATTCTATCAGCGTTGCGCCAGGATCATGGACGAGATGAAGATTGTATGACCTGTCACGAGGATGTTCAAGGTCCGGGCGAGGGTGGTTGGATGAGCGAGGAGCCGAGGCTGGAGAACGTGGTTCGGGCGTTCCGCGAGCGCCGGGGGTGGTCGCAGCAAGACCTGTCGGCCCGGGCCGGGCTGTCGCGCGCGGGGGTCAGTGCGATCGAGACGGGCCGGCTGGCGCCATCGACGGCGGCGGCCCTGGCGTTGTCGAAGGCGCTCGGCTGCGCGGTCGAGGACCTGTTCCGGCTCCGGTCGGCTTCGACGGTCGAGGTCGGCGACGGCCCCTGGGCCTGGCCCCCGCCGCCGTCGCGGTCGGCCTGCCGCTACTGGCGGGCGACGCTGGGAGGTCGGACCCTGGCGTATCCGGTCGAGGTCTCGCCGCTGGGACTGCCGGCGCACGACGGGGTGTTCCGCGACGGCGTGTTCGAAGACCTGCCGCACGTCGACGCCGACCGGACGCTGGTCGTGGCCTGCTGTGATCCGGCCGTCGGGCTGCTGGCCGAGGCTTTGGCCCGGACTGACGGCGTCCGGCTGATCGTCCTGAGTCGGTCGAGCCGCTCGGCCCTCGATCTGCTGTCCCGCGGCCTGGTCCACGCGGCGGGCGTCCACCTGGTCCGGGCCGACGACGCGGCTGGGAACATCGACGCGGTGCGAGCCGCCGAGCCGGATCTCGGCGCGTTCCGCCTGCTCCGAGTGGCCGACTGGGACGAGGGGATCGCCCTGGCTCCGTCCCTGCGGGTCTCGACGTTCCGCGAGGCCGTCCGGTCGCCGATCCGTTGGATCAGCCGCGAGGCGGGCTCGGGCGCCCGCGCCTGCCTGGACGAGGTCTTCATGGAGGCCGAGGGGGGAACGCCGCCGCCGTCGCTGGGGGCCGCCCGCGACCACCGGGGCGTGGCCGCCGCGATCCGCGACGGCTGGGCCGACGCCGGCGTCTGCCTGCGACTGGCCAGCGACGAGGCCGACCTCGCGTTCCTGACCGTCCGCCGCGAGGCCTACGACCTCTGCTTCCCCGATTCGCTCGACGCCGACCCGCGCATCCGGGCGCTCGTCAAGGCCGTCCGGTCGACCCCCTATCGCCGCCTCCTGGCCGACCTCCCCGGCTACGACGCCTCGGCGACCGGCTCGCTTCAAAAAGCGCGCGGGCCGCGCGAGCGAGCGACGTGACTCGACATGAGCTTTCGTTAAGCTCTGCTAGCCCGGGAGAATCGTTGTAGGTAATCTAATCGGTTCGGTGGAGCGTCCTCGAACCTCGCTCTCCCAACGACGCAACCGCTTGGCTTCGATGAGCGAAGCGGTTTTTCTCGATCTTCCCAAGTGGAGAAACTGGATGAAGAGCCTGATCTGCGGTGTGAGCATGCTGGCCCTGGTCGTCGCGGGTGGACTGGTTTCCCGGCAGGCCGGAGCGGCCGACGAGTCGGTCACTTCGGAAGTGGTCATGAAGAAGCTGTTCGCGGGGAAGACCTCGGCGAGCGGCATTCTGAAGGCTGAGTTGAAGGGCGAGAAGCCCGACTGGGCGAAGGTCAAGAAGGCGGCTGAGACGTTCACCAAGTACGGCCCGGCCCTCGGCAAGAACGACGCGCCGCGCGGCGAGAAGGCGTCGTGGGACAAGCTGACCAAGGCCCTCGCCGACGCTTCCAAGGAGCTCGAGACGGCCGCCAAGAAGGAAGACCTCAAGTCGGTCCGCGAGACGGCCGCCAAGATCGGCAAGTCTTGCAAGGGTTGCCACGACGCGCACAAGCCGGAAGACTGACCCCGCTCGTGTGGCGAGTCGAGAGTTTGTTTTATAGGCAACGACTGATGGGTGGCACGGGGTCGGTTCGCCGAACCCGTGTTTGACGGGCTGCGGCTGGCGTCCACGGGTTCGATCGAACCCGTGCCACCCCGATTCAAGGGCATGAGCCACTCCCGTTGCGACCGGCACCGAACCGATCAGGGGTAGAAGCGGCTCTCGCGGTAGCTTTGCCCGCCGGGGTACATGCCGGTCAGCGCGTCGGGCTTGTTGATGCTCTTGGCGTGGCCGTCCAGGAACAAGACGTTCGAGCTGCCGTGCCGGTCCCAGGGAATCCAGGTGTCGAGGACGTCGGTGCCCAGCCAGATGTCGTAATCGTCCTGGCGCGGGTCGCCGGCCACGGGGCTGGCGAGGATGCCCGCGGCGTTCCGCTCGTTCATGATCACGAAGTTCGAGGTCCCCATCTCGTACTGGAACCTCTGGAACGAATACCGTCCGTACCGCCGGGTCTTGTGCGTCAGCAGCGAGTTCATCAGGTAGCTGGTGCGGTCGGACACGCCGTCGACCAGTTGGGTGTCGGGGTCGGTGAACGGCTGAGGGTACGAGATGTCGGACATGCACCGGAAGATCTTGGCGTCGGCGACCTGCACGCCCCCGTGGGCGATCGCGTCGTTGGCGTACGCCGAATTGACGTACGGCATGATCTTGTCCTCCCAGTAGATCTCGGCGAACGATTCGGCCGCGCTGGTCTCGGACAGGACGTCGGCGTTGAACGGATGATGGAGGAAGAACTGGCCGTTCCAGTCGTCGAAATATTGCATGAACCCCAGGCCGATCTGGTGCATGTGGCTCTGACAGTCCATCCGCCGGGCCGCCTCGCGGGCCCCCTGCACAGCCGGCAGCAAGAGCGCGATCAAGACGGCGACGATCGCGATCACGACCAGAAGCTCAATGAGGGTGAAGCCGCGTCGGATCATGACTGAGGACCTCGGGAAAAGTCCGGTTGAGTGTGAAGTCTTAGGAATTCGTAATAACAAATCCTGGGCGGGTCTTCCAGGGGCCAGGCTCCGGCGGTCGATTTCTTGGGGCGCAACGGGGTCGATGGGTATTCGGAAAGGCGGCGGGCGATGCAGTATCCGTTGATTTCGACGAAGGCCGCGCGGTTCACCGAGAGCGTGATCCGGGGGATGTCGATCGAGGCGAAGAAGTACGACGCGGTGAACCTGGCGCAGGGGATGCCCGACTTCCCCGCGCCTCAGATCCTCAAGGACGCGGCGTGCCGGGCGATCCAGGACGACGTCAACCAGTATGCCGTCACCTGGGGGGCGCACGACCTTCGGCACGCGATCGCCGACCACGCCGGCTGGCACCTGGGGCTGACGGTTGATCCGGAGACCGAGATCACGGTGACGTGCGGTAGTACCGAGGCGATGCTCGTGACGTTGATCTCTTTGATCAACCCGGGCGACGAGGTGATCCTGTCGCAGCCGTTCTACGAGAACTACTGGCCCGACTGCGTGCTCGCCGGCGCGACGCCCCGGTTCGTGCCGGTCCGCCCGCCGCACTGGAAGTTCGACCCCGACGAGCTGGCCGCCGCGTTCAACGACCGGACCAAGGCCATCGTGCTCTGCAACCCGAACAACCCCACCGGCGCGGTCTTCACTCGCGAGGACCTCGAACCGATCGCCGCCCTCTGCCGCAAGTGGGACGTGGTGGCGATCACCGACGAGATCTATGAGCATATTCTCTTCGACGGTCGCGAGCACGTCGCGCTGGCGAGCCTCGACGGCATGCACGAGCGGGCGGTGACGGTCGGCGGGATGTCGAAGACCTACTCGGTGACCGGCTGGCGGGTCGGCACAATCCTCGCGAACCCGACGCTCACGAAGACGTTCCGGCAGATCCACGACTTCGTGTCGATCGGCGCGGCGGCCCCGCTTCAGGAGGCCGGCGCGGTCGCCTATCGCCTGCCTCGGGCGTATTACGACCATCTGGCCAGCGACTACCAGGCCCGCCGCGACCGCTTCTGCAAGGTGCTCTGGGAGGTCGGCTTCGAGTTCGACGCGCCCGAGGGGGCGTATTACATCATGGCCGGGATCGGGCCGTTCGGGGCCGTCGACGATGTCGAGTTCGCCCGTCGCCTGGTTCGAGAAATCGGAGTGGCGACGGTGCCGGGGTCGAGCTTCTTCCAGGACAAGGAGCTGGGCCGCGCGTACACCCGGTTCTGCTTCTGTAAGCGCGACGCCACCCTCGACGCCGCCGCCGAGCGCCTTCGCGCCCTCCGGGTCATTGTCTGAGCCGGGCCTGTCGAGCACAATCGAAGCGGGTTGATCGACACCTCGTCACGGGAGACTTTGCATGCGGTCGCTTCTTCGTTCCTCGGCCCGTCCGACGCTCGCCCTGGCGACTCTCCTCGCGATGCTGGCCGGCGGCTCGCCCGAAGCCTCGGCCCAGGCGAACCTGCCGTACACGGACACGCCGAGCTTCCAGAGCCGGATCGATCCATACGGGATCAACTACAACGCCAGCGCCATGAGTTACGGCCTGCCGGGCGTGGGCGTCTCGCCGTGGAACCCGATCGTGCAGGCCCAGCTCAATCTGGGGATGCGGACCGCCCGGTACAACATGTACAACGCCTGGACGGCCTCGAATTACCAGGCCGCCAACCTGTACAACCAGCAGGCTGTGGCCCAGGCGCTCCAGAACCAGAAGATGATGGCGACCATGGCGCCCCGGTACGACGTCCGGACCCAGGAGCCGGCGTCGACGGCCGCGACGACCGACGACAACCAGGGCTTCAAGCCGCTTCCCAAGAGCCAGGTCTTCTCGCCCGACGGCAAGGTGATCTGGCCGAGTGGAGCCCCCGCGACCGGCGAACTAGGCAAGGAACGGGACGCCGCCGAGGCGGCGATTCTCACGGTCGTCAAGGAGTTCGCCTCGACCCGCCGGGCCACGATCGCCAGCGTCAGCGAGGCCAAGGAGCGGCTCTACGCCTACGGCAAGCCGGCCCTCCGCGACCTGAACCGCGAGAGCCGCCCCGACGCCGTTAGGCTGCTCCGATTCATGGCCAGCCTCGAATTGCTCCTCGACGCCATGGCCGGTGCCTGACCCCCAAGACTTGAGCGCCTACTCGAGCGGTCCAAGGCGGACGGTCCCCGCCCATCGCGATTCTGGCGATGCCTGCGCTTCGCGGCTGCCGCACGCTTTGCTCTGATCGTCCGCTTCGGCGGAGGCCTGTTGGAGCGGCGACGTCGGAGCGGCTCGGTCGACGTACGGTATCCGGCCCAACGAATTGATGATTAGAATATTTTGATGTCGGAAGATGATATGGAATTGAATAATGCCGGAGCTTTCGACGGTCCGCCCGCCCCTGGCGACGCCGGAAGTGCGGCGAACGCTCCCCGCTATGACGCCTTCATCAGTTACAGGCACATCGAGCCGGATCGCTCCTGGGCGAAGTGGCTGCATTCTGCGATGGAATCCTACCGCGTCCCGCGGAAGCTGGTGGCGGACTTGGGGATCCCTCCGCGTGTCCGCCGCGTATTCCGCGACGAGGAGGAGTTGGCGGCGTCGAGCGACCTGAGCTTCTCGATTGACGCCGCCTTGAAGGAATCGAAGTGCTTGATTGTCATTTGTTCGCCGAGGACGCGCGAATCGCGGTGGGTCAACGAAGAAGTCTTGCGATTCCGCCGGTTGGGTCGGCACGATCGCATCTTCGCGGTTTTGATTGAGGGCGAGCCCGGGGAATCGTTCCCGGATTCGCTGATTGAAGTAGGCGATCTTCACGCCGAGGGGAGCGTGACGGCTCACGTCGAGCCTCTCGCCGCGGACGTTCGGCCGACGGAAGGGAGCAGCCTGTGGCGCACCCGATCCCTGGCCAAACTCAAAGTGTTGGCGGCTGTTCTGGGGTGCTCGTTCGACGACCTGCGTCGGCGGGAGCAAGAGCGGCGCATGCGCCGATTGATCGCTTTGAGCGGAGTGCTCTCGCTCCTCCTGGTCACGATGACCGGCCTCGCCGGGGTGGCGTTGTGGCAGCGATCCGTCGCCGAGTATGAATCGCGCGTCGCCGAGTCTCGACGCCTGGCCGCGGAGTCGACGGTCGCCCTCTCCCCATTCCCCCAGCGCTCCGTGCTACTCGCATCCGAAGCCGTGCTGGCGAATTTGCGAGCGGGAGATTCTCCCCAGCCCGAAGCGGAGCAGGCCCTCCGCGTCGCAGTCGCCCGCGTCGGCGGTCGCACGATCGGAATTCACGACGCGCAGGTCCGTCAAGTGGTTGTGAGCGCCGACGGCCGTTGGTCGGTCAGTAGGGACGCCAGAGGGGCCTGTCGCGCGTGGGACCTGGGGGCGCCTCGCCCGACCAGCCGCCCCTTGGACGTCCCAGGCCTTCCGGGCGTCGCCACTTCGCTGGGCATGGCGCCGGCTGGGAGGAAATTCGTCATCGGCAGCGGCGAGGGGCCGGTTTTCGTTTGGGATTCGGGCCAAGGTCCTGGACTTACGCGAGCCAAGAAATACTCCGGCTTGCGATCGAGCGCGGTGACGGTGGCCATGGATCCAGGAGATCGATGGCTGGCGGCCGCATCGCGGGAATACCTTGTCGACGTGAGCAAAGAGGTCGTCGAATTACGGCTGTGGGACACAGCCAGTGAAGACGCCGAGTCAGGTTCCCGCGTCCTTGCGCGGATCGAGAGCAAGGCTTACGACCCCTCCGACTGGTCATTCGATCGAATCGATTTTTCCCCGGACGGGAAGTGGCTCGTGGCCTGGGGCGAATCCAGTTTGAAGACCGAGGCGCGTCTGTGGCCCGTCGGCGGCGGCGGGGAGCCGAGACCTCAGGTGTTGAAACATCCGAAGGGGCTCCTCTCGCAGCTCGCCTTCGATCGACAAGGCCGATGGTTGGCGACGGCCAGCGATTCGGAGGCGGCGGTGCGGGTCTGGCGGCTCGGCGCGACGACCCCCGCTTCCAAGATGATCATCCTGCCCGGTCAGAACGCCGTGGTGACCTCGATCGCCTTCAGTCCGGACGGCCGATACCTGGCGGGCGGCGGCGGGGACGGCCGGGTCCTCCTCTGGGATCTCGAGTCGCTCCTTCCTTCCTGGCAGCCTCGCCAGTTGGTCGGGCATGGATTCCCGATCGTCGGAATGACGTTCACGGGCGAGGGCGAACGGCTCCTGACCATCGGCCGCGATGGGCTGTTCCTCCTCTGGAGCGGTGTGAAGGCCGCCGGCCCGTTGACCGCCTCCCGTCTGGCCTCGCCGGCAGGTCGAGATTTGAGAGCGGTTCAGAATCTACCTTCGCGCTACCTCGCGACCAGCAGCGACGCCCGCTGGTTGGTCGCCGGCGAAGAGAACCAGGGCGCCGGACTTCGCGTATGGGACCTCGGCCGGATTTCGAACCACCTGGCTCAGGCCGAGAAGAATGCGAGAAACGCGAACGCCGCCCCATTCCTCCCCGAGGATCTCGGGTTCCTTGGGGTGACCCGCCTCAACGGGCACGACCTGAGCCTGGTTGACCTGACGATCGCCGGGGCCACGCCGCTGCTGGCCACGGCCGGTGGGGAAGGGATCATCCGGGCCTATGATCTGGAAGGCGGAGGACCTGCATCCTCACCGGTGACGTTCCGAAACACGAACTATGTGTCCGACCGAAACATCGCCTCGGCCGATCGCTTCATCACCGTGGATTCCGACGGAGGCGTTGAGACTCGCGTGCTTGCGAAACCTTGGACTGTCGCCTCCCGGACCAAGCTGGCCGGTCTTGGCGACCTCGCCGGCCTCGGAGCCGATAAGATTCGCATCGCCGATGACGGTCGGCTCGTCGCGGCCGGTTTTCGCGACGGAACGGTCAAGACCTGGAGATTGGACGAGCAGAATCCGGCCTCGGCGCGCGAGGCGACGGTCCTCGTCGGCCACCGCTATCCCGTCGGTCAGTTGACGATCGCCCCGGATTGCCGCTGGATCGTGGCTTGGGGCGCCGTCGTCGTCCCAAGCTTATGGGGACTGCCGGGCTCGACCGCACCGCCGGGACGTGTCGAGCTGCGCGGCCATCGGACTAGCGTCGCATCTTGCACGTTCCTCGGCGACGGTTGGCTCGTTACGGCCGATCGGGGCGGCATGATCATGGTCAGGGATCTGACCAATGCAGAGTCGATCTCCCATCCCGTGACGATCGCCCAAGGAACTCGCGTCACGGGACTGCAGAGCAGCAAGGATGGTCGGTGGCTCGTGGCGTATGGGGATAAAACCAAACTATGGGATGCATCGCTAGGATGGGGGCGGGGCGAACCCATGGTTCTTCAAGGCCACCTCGGGATCGTGAGGACTGCGGACTTCAGCCCGGACGGACGAATTCTGGCGACGGCCGGCGACGATGCCACCGTCCAGATCTGGGAGCCCGGGGTAGGCAGACGCTGGATTTTGAAAGCGCACGAACTGCCGATCGACTCGATACGCATAAGTCCTGACGGCCGATGGCTCGCCAGTGGGAGCCAGGACCAAGTCATCCGACTCTGGGACCTCCACGCCGCCGACCCGTCGCAGTCGGCCCGGTACATCGGGACCCTGGATACGACAGTCAATCGGATCTCGTTCAGTCCCGACGTGCGGTGGTTGATAGCCACAGATCTGAACGGCATGACAGGCTTTTGGCACACAGGGATCAAAGACCTGCTAGAAATCGCTGGGATGATCGCTGGGCGCAACCTCGCTCAGGCCGAGTCCCGACAATACTTTCCGGGCCAGGCGGCGCCCTTGACCTTCCCGGAGCTACCCGTCCCAGGGGAAGGTTTCCCTTATCGTCCTGTCGCAAGTTCCGTCCCAGGGGTGTTGGATGCGGAGAACATCCCCCTTGATGCAACGAGCGGCCCCCAGAAAGACGGCGGCAAGTAAATCCTTGGAGCGGCGTGTTGGTTCATCGCGCCATCCAAGCGTCTATGAAGACCTTGCGGCCCGCGTCAGTGACTCGTTCAGGTTTCAGAGCGACCTCAAGAGGGAGTCGTAGGAGTCCAAGGCGAGGGCCGCGCGGAAGCTGCTGGCCGCCAGGCTCGATCGCCTATTTGGCCTGCGCCATCAGGCGGTCGATGGTCGCCGTGACGTCCTCGTAGAGGTGGTCGGAGTAGCCGACGTGGACGTCGGCGACCTTGCCTTCCTGGTCGATGATCACCAGGGTCGGGAAGCCCTGAACGCCATACTTCCCGGCGAGATCCATCGATCGGAGCACGGGGTACGCGATGGCCATCTCCTTGACCACGAACCGGGCGTCTTTTTCCTCCTGGTCGTTGTTCACGCCGAAGACGGCGACGGGCTTGTCGTGGTAATGGGCGGCGACCCGCTTGACCTGCGGCATCGCCCGCATGCACCAGCCGCAGCCGCGATACCAGAAGTCGAGGACGACCACCTTGCCCCGGTATTGCGCCAGCGAGTGCGAATGGCCGTCAAGGTCCTTGATCTCCGAGGCCGTGTTCGACTTGGACAGGGCGCTGACGACTCGGTTGACGGCGGGGCTCTTGGTCTCAAGTGATCCCCACGCTGCGGCCGGCTTGCCGAGCAGGCCGGCGAACCGCTTGGCTTCGTCGACCTGGTATTTGGAGTACTTGTCGTGATCCTCGATCGCCTTGTCGAGGGCGGAGGCGGGGTCGGGTTCCGTCAACTTGGCGCGAGCGTCGGCCAGGATCACGCGGGCCTTCTTGATCAGCGATTCCGCCTCGCCGCCCGCCTTCGTGACCTTGGCCGTGAGTTCCTGGTAAGCGAGGTTCGCATCGAAGTAGCGATCCATCTCGGCGCGGAAAGTCGGCAGCCTGGCGGGGGCCATCTCGCTCACGGCCTTCAATTCCAGCTTCCCCTCCCCTTTCCCGGCCAGAAGTCGATAGCCGAATGTTCGGGCGATCTTCGCATGGGTGATCAGCCCCTTCGCGCGATCGAACTGATAAACACGGTGATTCTTGCCTTCGTAGGCCCTCTCCATGAACTTGGAATGGTCGGCTTCGAAGGTGAAAGGCTCGTTGACGCCCGAGGTCGACTTGTACTGGATCGTCGTCTCGTCCCGCGAGTCGATCGATCGCCAGCCGCCTGCGAGTTCCTGGTCGTTTTCAGGAAGGCGGGGAAAGATGAGGGAGGGATCGACGGGGAAGCCGAATGAGTGGCCGGGCGTGATCTTGCCGTCCGGAAAGACGTCGAAGCGGGCGAGACTCGTCGATATGGACTCGTTCGTCGAGCCCTGCTTGCTCTTGGAGTCCATGGATTGCCGTATGACGACGCGGGCGCTGCCGTCGTCGTTGCGGCCGACGACCCAGATCCGCGAGATCCACGTAGTCTCGCTGTGTTCATTGACTCCGTCGTACGACTGCCGCTCCTCGTAGTCGACGACCTGCCCGGGCTTCAGGACGTACCGCGGAACCTCCCCGGCGCCCGCCGCTCCGACCGCCGCCAACAACCCCGCCGCGAACCAGGACCGGACGATGGAAGTGAGCATCTCACTGCCTCCGCGTTGTCAATCCGAGCGATGGAGTCCGACATCTGTCGCATGGTAGCCTTCGCTCCGGCGGCGGTCAATTGTTCGGTCGGCGCGGCTTGAGAATTCGTTTGACACGCTGGGCTGGGACGGTACGATAAAGACACGTAGTCCCACCCCGCGTCGTCCCTGTCGAGACGCATTGGCCTGCGGTTGGCGCCGAGCTGTCGGCCCCCGATGAACGCGACATCGCCACCGTGTGCGAAATACTTCAGGCATCCTATGTGAAGAGGCCCTCGGGCCGACCGGCCGCCCACGTCGTCTCATCGACCGGGCCGGAGCGTCCTGCCGCGCGAGTCGCGTCGTGCTTGGGCGGGCCGCGGGGTCCTCGCAACGGAGAGGCGCGTAGCAAGCATGGGGCTCAAAGAACTGGTGCTGATCGCCCTGGTCACGTTGGTTCTTTACGGACGCTCGGGCGTGCTCAAGAGCGAGCGCGCCCAGACGGTCCTCCCGTGGGTCTCGCCAGTCCGTCGTCGCCCGCGCCCGGGGGCGCCGCCCAAAAGGAGCCGTTCCCGGATCGCCGGGGCCTTCCTGACGCGGGGGAACAAGCTCTACTGGGCCTTGACGATCCTGGCCGCGACCGCCGTCGGCGCCTGGATCGTCACCCGAACCCTGATCTCCACCGGCGCTTCGCATTGAAACGTGTGTCGCCGCCAACCTGACGCCGTCGCCCTTCGCGTGAATCGATACGAAAGAGACCGCCTGGCCCTGCCCCGACCTGACCCGAGGAACACCACCATGCTGCCTTTCGCTTTCCTGCCGAACCTTGGCACGACCGAACTCGTGATCGTCGCCTTCGTCTCCCTCCTGATGTTCGGCAACCGCCTGCCGAGCGTGATGCGGTCGCTCGGCAAGAGCGTCACCGAGTTCAAGAAGGGCGTGGCGGGGATCGAGGACGAGATCGATCAGGCCGTCACCGCCGACAAGAAGATCACGCCGCCGAACGACCTGGCGTAGTCGCGACGTTTCGATCCGAGTTCACCGAAATCACGCGACGAACCCCGTCGATCACGGAGCTTGCACCATGCTTCCCAATCTCGGTCCGATGGAAATGATCATCGTGATGGGGATCGCCGTTTTGCTGTTCGGCAAGCGGCTCCCCGAAGTGGGCCGTTCGCTCGGCAAGGGCATCGTCGAGTTCAAGAAGGGGCTCAGCGACGTCACCAGCGGCCTCGACGACGCATCGATCTCGAGCTACTCCTCGCCTTACCAGAGCGCGCCCAAGACCTACGACGCGCCCAAGGCCGAGGCGACGTACACCGAAGCCGCTCCCAAGTTCGAGGTCCCCGGCGCGGCGTCGACCACCGCGGCGACCGGCGCGGTCGAATACCAGCCGCCGGCGTCGAACTGACCGTCGATCGAATCAACGGGCCCGAGGTTCGCCGCTCAGAGGTACTCGGCGCGGTGGGCTCGGGCCTCTTCGCGGCGGGCGAGCCGGACGACCTGACGGGCCTCGGCGGCCTCGTCGCGGACGCGGTCGGCCTCGGTTTCCGAAAGCAGCCGGGGGACCGGGTGCGGGCGTTTGCCCTCGTCGTCGAGGGCGACGTAGAGGCCGTAACCCGAGCCCACCTTGCGCCGCTTGGGGTGGACGAGGGATTCGGCGTAGATCTCGATCAGGGCTTCGATCGATGTCCGGCCGACGTGAGTGACCTCGGCGACGATCTCGACGCGCTCGCCGACGTAGACCGGGCTGAGGAAGGTCATCGAGTCGATGGCGGCCGTCGTGATCAGCCCCCGGCCGACGTGTCGCAGGGCGGCCACCGCGCCGCATTCGTCGGCCATCCGCAGCATGACGCCGCCGTGCAGCGTCCCGAACGGGTTGGCCTGCCCCGGCTGGGTGATGATCGAAAGGGAAACACGAGACGCGGAAGCCGGGCGCGGGGCCTTGAGGTCGTCGCTGAGCGGCGCATCCATCGCGGGTTGGACTCCTTGGGTCGTCGAAGAGAGACAGCCGGCTGGTCGTTGTAGTATAACGGAACCGTCAAACGAATCGGCCGGGAGCCCCAGGCGCGCATGCTCGAAGATCAGTTGGACGAGTTGCTCGACTCGGTGCTGCTTGAGGCCGGCTGTTCGCTCGAACCGGGCGAGGAGTTCCGCCAGCCCGCGCTCGACGTGCTCCGCTATTACAGCCGGCAGGTCCGCGTGAGCTGGCCGCCAGTCGTCGGCAAGGCGCAGAGCGTCACGGTCGTGGTGCGGCAGCCGGTGGACATCGGATTTTCGGAGGCTGGCTATGGCCAGCTCATGACCCGCGCGGCGATGGCGGCGAGCAGCCGGTTCTCTCCCTGGCGAGGTCTGGCGATCGGCCTTTCGGTGGTCGTGCTGACTCCCGAGCCGATCGCGCCGGGCGACGACGAGACGCTCGGCCGAGTGCTGGCGGGCCCCTACCGACGGCTCCGCGCGGTGCCGTTCGGCCTGTTCCGGCTCAACCTCGGCCAGGAGGCGGCCTCGTTCGCCCTGGCGACCAGCGCCGACGCGCTGTTTCCCGAGGCCGAGCGGCTCGCCGACGCCTTCAGCGAGCACTTCCGCCGATTCGTGCCGTTCCTGGAAGTTTGACGAGGAAGGAAGGATCGCAACGTGGCGACGGACCAGGCGGATCGACAGATCGGCGCGGAATATCACGGACCCGTGACGGTCTCGACCTTCGGCGTGGAGGGCCGCGCGATCCGGCTGGTCCGGCCCTCCGACCCCGACCGGCTGCTCGACGATCCTTCGGTCCACGCCTGGAACCGCGAGGACGACTACATGCCCTACTGGGCCTACCTCTGGCCCGGCGCCAACATGCTGGCCGAGGCCGTGGCGCGGTGCTGGGGAGGCGTCGTCGATGCGCGGGAGTCGGAGGTGCTCGAACTCGGCTGCGGCCTGGGGCTCGCCGGCCTGGCCGCGATGGGCCTGGGGTTTCGCGTCTGCTTCAGCGACTACGACCCCGCCGCCCTGGCCTTCGTCGGTCGGAGCGTCCGCGAGAACGGCCTGGACCCCGATCGGTGCTCGACGCTCGTGCTCGACTGGCGGAGCCCGCCGCCGAGGCGGTTCCCCCGGATCATCGGGGCCGACGTCCTCTATGAGCGTCGACTGGTCCCGCTGGTCGCCGACGTCCTCGCCCGGATGCTCGCCCCGGGAGGCGAAGCCCTGCTCGCCACCCCCTACCGCGTCTCGGCCGAGGCGTTTCCGGCGGCCGCGGCGGAAGTCGGCCTGAGCTGTCGCGCCGAGGCGGTCGCCACCACCACCGAGACCGGCGCGAGCCAGCCGGGAACGATCTACCGCGTTTTCGCTCAGCCCTTGGGCTGATCGGATTCGGGGAACCGCTTTTCGAGGTCGTCGAGGTAGCGGTTAATCTGCTGCATGCTGTGGAGATGGGCTTTAGGGAACCGCCGTTCGAACCAGCTCTCGACCCGGCCGAAGGTCTTCGGCCAGAGGACCAGGCCGCCGGCGATCAATGCCGGTCCGCCGACGACGCCTGGGAGCGCCATGCCGAGCACGCCGACTGTTATCAGCATGACGCCGACCTCTTTGGGAAGGTCTTCGATCCGGTGGGCGTACGCGGCTTCGGCGTCCGGGGTCGCGGTCGGGTCGTTGATGGGGTCCGCTGGGGCGTTCATGGGATTCGGAAGACTTTCGATCAGGGCGTCCGCGGCGCGTCCGGGCGAGCCCGCCGCGAACGACGCCGGGGCGTGAACTGGGAGAGTCGGTGTTCCAGGCCGCGGATCGCGGAGGCATTGCGGGCGTAAGTGCTGTAGGTCGCCAGGTTGGTGACGATCACGGTGGTCATCGACGTGAAGCCCAGCAGGAACGCGCCGGCGACGCAGAACAGGTTCGGCAAGAGGGCTGAACTCTGGGCCGCCCGCATGCCTTCGAGCTGCGATCCGGCGACGTCGTAGAGCGCGGCGAGCTTGTCGAGATCGGGTTGAAGGAAGACGGCGACGGCCGGATTGCAGTCGAGGTCCAGGAGGTCGCGGGCGTCGAGGCCGATGGCCAAATCGGCCTCGCGGGCGGCGGCGGGACGGGCCAGGCAGTCGCCGACGTAGGCGATCGTCAGCCCCCGTTTGCGGCAGGCCCGGATCAGGTGGGCGACGTCGTCGTTCGAGAGCCCGGCTTCATGGAAGTCGACGCCCATCGCGTCGGCGAGCCGGCCCAGCCGCGCATCGGCGCGCTCGGAAATCAGGCCGATCGCCAGCGACCGCTCGGAACAGCCTCGCAGCTCGTGGATCGCCGCCGCGGCGGTCAGCCGGGACGAGCGCCGGAAGTGGATCAGGCCGGCGATCTGGCCGTCGACGCCGACCATCAGCGAGTCGAGCGGCGCTGCGGCGGGCGAGTCCGTTTCGTCGTCTCTCTCGGGCGGGCCGGCGGGTGGTTCGGGGAGGTCGCCGCCGAGGTTGCCGACCTTGACGGTCTGGTCCTCGACCCGCAAGGTCAGGTCGCCGCCGTACTCGATCGCGACGCCTTCGAGCGGCGGAATGCGACGCGCCTCGCACGCGGCCCGAAGCGCCGGCGATCGCTCGTCGTCGAGGTCGTGCAGCGCCGAGGCGGCGAACCGCAAGACCTGGTATTCGGAGTGGCCGGGAAAGACGCGGACCGAGGCGATCTCGGGCTCGGTCGCTTCGAGCGCCGGGTGGTGGTCGATCAGGAAGACGTCGACGTCGAGCAGCCGGCCGAGGGCGTCGGGGTCGCGGACGACGATCCCTTCGCGGACGCACTGGGCGATCGCCTGAAGGTTCTCGATCGAGGAGGCGTGCCCGGGACCCGAGGCGTAGTCGGTCCGCATCACGGCCAGAGCGGTTGGCGCGCCTCCGACGAGCAGGCCGAGCCCGGCGGTGGCCAGGGTGGGGACCACGGCGCGCTCGGCGAACCGCTGGCCGGCCGTCGCCTGAGTCTGGGCATGAGCCCCCGCCCGAGTCGCGGCGGTCGTCGCGCGGGCCAGGAGCGTCGCTCGCGACCGCTCACCCCGTCCCGCCGCGCCGACCTCGACGCCGATCTCGCCGGCCGTGACGATCGACCCCGCGTGGACGAGGTCGTCGGGCTTTTTCCGGCTTCGGCCCGAGACCCCCCGAACGATCCGCTCGTCGACCAGCGCGTGGCCCCGGACGATTTTTCCGTCGATCGGGATTCGCTCGCCGGCACCGACCAGGACGACGTCGCCGGGGCCGAGCCCGTGCACCGGCGCCGAAATCTCGACGCCGACGCCGGCGGCCAGGCGGGCGAACGGCTGGCGGTGGACGACCTCGCCCAGCAGCCCTCGCTGGGCGGCGGCGCTCTGCTCGTGGGAGCGGTGCTTCCAGTACCGCATCATCCAGCTCATCGTCGCCCAGGGAAGGAACCGATTCGTCGCCAGGGTGGCGGCGGCGATGCCCGTGTAAAGCACCGGCAGGCCGACGCGGCCTTCGGACACCTGCCGGGCGGCCTGGCCGAAGGTGCGAAGGTTGGTCCCGATCAGCAGCGCCGCCGTCACCGGCCACGCGGCGGGCAAGACGAAGTCGCTGACCGTCGCCAGCGCGATGGCCGCGTTGGCCGCGCCGAACTTCACCGGCGAGGGCGCGGCGGCTTCCTTGTAGCTGGCCTCCGTGAGGCCGGCGTCGGAGTCGTGGCCCTCGCGCGCGGCGAGTTCCAGTTCGCGGACCAGGCGTTCGACCCGCGTCCGCGACGGGTCAAAGCGGATCGTCAGGTCGTCGGTCAAGAGGCCCCGGCGGATGTGCAGGACCCCTTGCAGCTTCTCGGCCTGATGGGCGATCCGGACGGCGAACGCCGGGTCGGCGCTCATCGCCGCGTGTCGCAGCCGCGCCAGCCCCGGGCGGTCGCTGGCGACCTCCCACGACGAGATCAGGTCGTGGCAGCGGTGGAGCGTCCATTTCGGGCTCGCCGGGTCGGGCGCGATCAGGTCGAGCGTCGACTCGGTCGCGGCCGATCGGATTGCCGTCGCCATCCGTTGCAGCATGTCGACCGCCCCGCGCCGGCCCGGCTTGTAGCGGACCAGGGCCGTCGCCTGGCTGCGATCGACCTCGACGCTGCGAACGTCCTCGACGTGGAAGACGCGCCTCAGGAACTGCTCGGAGAGCGCGGATGCGCGCATCCCGAAGAGATCCTCATCGCGGAGCGTCAAGGTCCGGTCGCTCCAGACGACGTCGATCGGGCTCGAAGGGTTTGCGGACGCGGACTGGGCGGCATCGACGACCATGGAGCACGCTCGACGTATTCAGGAGGAACCGTGGCCGGATTCGCGGTCGTTCGCGAGTCGCGCCGCCGTCTCAGCCGCCGTGGTGGGCGGGCTTGTAGGCCGTCAACTCGCCGGAGTCGACCCAGGTTTCCAGCAGGCTGGCGATCTGGCTTTCTTCGCGGTCGAAGACGTTGAACAGTTTGCGGAGCTTGTTCCGCTGGCGATTCACTTCGATCCCGAAGTAGACGAGGATCAGCGAGCCGAGGAGCAGAGGCAGGACCGGGACTTCCGACTCATTCATGGCGTTCGTCCTTCAGACGGAGCGTGCGGGGGGCGGTCGAAACGACTAGATCAGCTCGATCGAGGCTTCCGAGGCCTCCTTGAGGATGCGGACCATGTTGCTCAGCCCCTCCTTGTGCAGCTCGCGCTGGACCTCTTGATCGAGGCGTTGGCTGGTGCGGTGGCACGAGATGAAGCGGAGGAACTGCTGAAGCTTGTGCAGCGCCTGGTCGGGGTTCTTGAGGAGCCCGAGGTTGAGGCGGAACCCCCGGTAGCGCTCGCCTTTCCTGCTATCGGCGTCCTCGGGGCAGTGGAGGTCGTAGACGACCAGGATCGGGTCGAGCCCGATGTGCTCGGGCGCGCTTTTGAGGATCTTGATCGACTGCTCGCGGGTGAGCACGTACAGCGGATCTTGGGGATGGAACTCGTGGATCAGCGGCAGATGCGCCTGGAGCACCCGCGACAGGTGGGTGTTCCAGCCGGTGTCGACCAGGAAGACATGGAACCGCGGGTTCTCCGAGTTCAGCGCCTCCAGGGGCTTTCGCGCCCGGAGGCGGAACCGTTTTCGGGGTTCGCTGGGGTGCTCAGATGTTGGGTCCATGGCCTCTTCCTATCGCGAGCTAGAGGTTCAGGTCGTCGGCGATGCTGTCGATGAACTGCACGGCGAGCTTGCGGTTTTGATCGGTGGCCATCATCTTGGCGGCCAGTGAGAGTTCGGCGTCGACCGTCAGCTTCTCCTGGTGGAACTGGATGACCAATGACAGCCACTTCGTCTTGATGGTCATCAGCTCCGGCTTGCTCGGGTGAAGCACCAGCTCGGAGGGGACGGGGATCTCGTGCCGCCGCTTGTGATACTCGGAACGGACCGCCTCGAGCGCGCCGTCGTCGAGCGGGCGCCGGAGCGGGCGCTCATAGAGCTTCTCTTTCCAGGCCATAAGCTTGCCTCAGCTCCTGTTCGTGCTTCTTCTCGGCCTCGATCTGGGCGATCTTCCGCAGCGGCGCCATACCGTTGGCCAGCGCGCCGATGGCCGCGACGTTGTTGGTGAGCACCGACGCCATGATCCCGAAGCCCATCGTGAAGACCCCCGCGATGCAGGCGATGTTGGGGACGAGGATCATCTTCCAGCTTCGCTTGACGTTGCGGTCGAGGTCGCGGGAGATGTCGCGGAGGTCGCAGAGCTTGGAGAGCCCCTGCTCCATGAAGACGATGTGCGCCGTGTCGGTGGCGATCGACGACGCGCCCCGCAGCGAGATCGACACGTTGGCCTTCTTCAAGGCGATCGAGTCGTTGATGCCGTCGCCGACGAAGCAGACCTTCCGGCCTTCCTTCTGGAGCTTCTCGACGTAGTCGGCCTTGTCGGCCGGCAAGACCTGGGCGAAGTAGCGGTCCATGCCCAGCGACTCGGCCAGCTTTTTCGTGGGCGCTTCGTGGTCGCCCGAGATGATCGCGATGTGCTTGATCCCCCGGTCGCGAAGCCCCTTGATGATGTCGCGGACCTCGGGGCGGACGGCGGCGTGCAGCGCGATTGCGCCGCCGACCTGGTCGTCGACGCCGACCATGACCATCGTGTGGCCTTCGCGGTGGGCCTCTTCGAGCGCCTCGCGGATGGCGTTGCACATCGGCAGGCCTTCCAGCTCCATGAACCGCTTGCTGCCGACGCGGATCGTCCGGCCGTCGACGTTCACGGTGATGCCGTAGCCCACCTTGTACTGGCTGTCGTCGGTCTCGGGGAGTTCGAGGTTCCGCTCCTGGGCCTTGTGGAGGATCGCCAGGGCGATCGGGTGGTGGAACTTCTTCTCGGCCGCGGCCGCGTACAGCAAAATCTGGTCGTCGGTGCAGCCGGGGCCGCTGACGATCAGGCCGACCTCGGGGCGTTCGCGGGTCAGGGTGCCGGTCTTGTCGAACAGGACGGTGTCGATCTCGTTCATCAGCTCGAGCGCGCGGCCGTCCTTGACCAGGATGCCCTTGCTCGCGCACAACGCCAGAGTCGAGAGCATCGCCAGCGGGGCCGCCATCCGGATTCCGGTGCCGAAGTCGCTGTTGAGCACCGCGACGGCGCCGGCGGGCCCCATCGTGGCCATGCCGATTGCGCCGATGGTCAGGGTCGGAATCACCGCCCGGTCGGCCAGCCGCTCCCCCTTGTGCTGGGAGTTGAGCTTGTAGCCGGCGGTATCGGTCAAGATCCGGCTGATCTTCGCCGAGGCCGTCTCGCTGCCCGACTTCTCCACCGAGACCAGCATCTTGCCGGCGACCATCAGGGTCGAGGCGAAGACGCGGTCTCCCACCCCCTTCTCGGCGGGGGTCGACTCGCCGGTCAGGGCGTGCTGGTCGACCATCGCCAGCCCCTCGGTGATGATGCCGTCGACCGGCACCACCTCGCCGGTGTTGACCACGATCACGTCGCCGGCTTGCAGCCGGTCGAGCGAGACCTGCACTTCCACGCCGTCGCGATAGAGCCAGACGAACCGCGGCTGCTTCCCGAACGCGTTCAGCAGCAGCTTCTTGCTGTCGTCCTGCGTCTTCTTGACCAGGACCTGGCCGAACCCGAGGCACCAGCAAAGCACCGCGCCGGGGAAGATCGACATCGTCCCCAGACATCCCAGGACGACGATCGCGTCGAGGACGTCGACTCCCAGCCGCCGTTCCTCGACGATCACCGCGCGGGCGCTCTTGAAGGTCGGGATCGACGTGTAGGCGAACAGGACCGCCGCCGCCGGCAGCAACACCGGCGCGGCGAATTGGGCGACGGCCGCCACCGGCATCGAGATCGTGCAGATCGGCAGGTGGAGGTCGGGCTTGTCCTTCGTCTCGGGATGGTCGGCGGCGGCGAGCGCCCCGTCGATGATCTCGATCACCTGGTCGCGGGTCAGCGCGTGAATGTCGTACTTGACCAGGACGGTGCTGGTCAGCGGATTCGTCTTGTACGAATCGACCCCCAGCACGCTCATCAGCTCGCGCTCGATCGCCTGGCAGAGTTCGGCCTTGCGGTGGATCGCCGGGTTCATGAGCCGGAGCCGGCCGGGAAGCTCGTGCTTGATCTCCCAGTCGGTGACCACCGACCCGTACCGGAAGAACCGGACCCGCCCCTGGGCGTTGCGGACCGGCGTAACCTTGGTGATCGCGACGCCGTGATGCTCTCGACCGTCGGCCGCCGCCCGGCCGTTCGCGCTGTGCGGGGCGCGGCCGTTCGCGGGGGCCGTCGTCGCCTGCCCGTTCTTGACCCGGTCCGGGTCGAGGAAGCCGGAGATCCGGTTGACGACGTCGTTGAGCTTGTGGGCCTCGGCGCGGAAACGGAGGTCGGCGTGGGGGACCTCGACGCCGTCGCGCGGTGAGTTGATGGTGACGTCCTCGATCTCGGCGGCCTGGAAGACCCGTTCGAGGAACCGTCGGCAAGCGTCGTTGCCGGGCTCGGCGAACAGGGAGCGACTCTGGAGCCGGATCGCCCCGCGCGCCGGGAAGCTGACGGCGAGGTCCATCGGAGTTGGGGCGGTGGTCTCTGTCATGGGCTTGCTCGTCCGTTCCGTTCCGCGGAGGAAATCCGTTCAGGCCGGGCGAATTCGCCGCCGGCCGCGAACGAGAAAAATGCCTGGGAGCGAGGGAACCGACCGTCACCAATTGGAGAGCCGGAGCAAGGCGCGAAAGCGGACCCGGACGCGAGCGACCGTCCCCGGACGAGACGCCGCGGCGTCGATGGTCAGGTGGCCTTGGCCTCGGCGGCCCCCGCGGCGGCGGTCTCGGATTGCTTCATCTCGGCCATCGCGTCCTGCACGGCTTCGACCTTTTCAGCCACCTTCTTGGCCATCTCGGCGTACGATTCGCCGAACGCCGAGCCCGCGCCGGCCAGCGCGCCGGAGAGAAGTGGGCCGAATTTTTCCTTGAGCAGCGGAAAGTTCGCACCGGCCGTGGCGCCAATCACCAGCCCGGCGGTGAAGAACATGGCTTCGGATCGGGTCATGGGCATCGAAAGTCACCTCTGGCGCCGAAGATCAAGACAGAATCGGCAAGCAGCGTCCACGTATTCAACACTATCGAAAACGCTGTTCGCCTGTCGAGAGTCGGTGTGGACCGACGACCCTCGCCGGCCCGCTCGGCCTCTCGATTCGATCTCGTTATGCCTGCACTTCGGGCGCCGCCGCGTCTTGCTTCCGTTTCCGCATCTCGTCGATCGCGTCGAAGGCCGCGTGCGCGCCGTCGACTAGGCCGTGGACGATCGGGTTCTCCCGGGGGATCGACCGCGCCACGAACACCGTCGGGAAGACCACCCCGTACGAGAGCGTGTAGCTCGTCGTGTAGACGAGCCGCGCGACGAAGCGATTCACTTGAGGAAGCGTCTGCTCGACCCGGGCTCGCGCGTCCAGCGATCCCTCTTTCACCGCCTGCGCCGCGTTCACCATCATGTCGGCCATGCCCTTGAACGGATCAGTCGTCTGCGTTTCGGTCGTCACCTCGTCGGTCATCGGCTGTCTCCATGGATTCGGGGAGAATCAAACAGCGGCCATCCCGCCATCAAGTCTTCGACTCGGCTCGGCCCCAGCCCTCGGAACACGGATTGAAGTGCAGCGTGAAGTTCTTTTCATGAACTATACGAAATCAATCGTCTTCACGGCCAAGGAATATCATACAACACTTGGCGCAGCGTGGGATAGTTGGGAACTTGATGCGGTCTGGCGCGAGTTTGCTCGAGTATGCTGAATATATCGATTGATTGGCCTCTGGGACCTTCGTGTCGAGGTTGGTGTCCTTGGCAATGCCATATTAGTCGCTCGGGCGCGGGCTGTTCGATGAGGTTTCTGTTTTTTATCGCCTGAGTTGCTTACTGGAGGCTTCCTTCATCGGGCGGTCGGCTGCCGACGATGGCGGCCGGTCGCGAGCCGGCCAGGTCGGGCCCTTGCTTCCGGGGAGATTGATGTAGTCCCCGGAGCGTGGTGAGCGAGTGGGGCGTGCGATCAAGGCCATGAATCCGGGGACCTCGGAGGGCCGCCTTCCAGTCCCCGTCGTCCGGCGCGCGCGCCGATTGCTGAGCGAACCGTGAGGGCTTGCGGACGACCGGGGAAGCGCACCCCGAGCCCGAAACGGCGATCAACCCGCCAATCACCATCCGAAACGTCCAATTAGGCGTGGCCAGCACGTTCGGTAGCTCCCGCTCAAGGGAGGCGCCAACCCGTTCCGCGAATGCGGATGACTGATGAAGCGTGTCGGCCGTCGCGTGGGCGGCCTAGGGACGCCGGGTCTTCTGCTTTTTCGTGACAGTCGTTGCAAAAGATATCGGTGGGCCGATTGTGAAAGTCGACGAAATCGGTGGTTGCGGGTCGGGAATCGACTGGATCAGGGACGATTGAGCAAGTCGTCGACTTTTCGAGCGGCGGCCTCGGCCCCTTCAACGACGCCCTGAACGGCCGCGTTGTCGTTGGGGATCGCCCTGGCGACATAGGCGACGGGAAACACGACGCCGTACGACAAAGTGTAGGCCGTGTTGTAGAGAAGTCGCGAAACCATCAGGCTCGAATTCGCCCAGAACCGGGCCGCCGCCACGCTGGCGTCGGCCGCGCCGTCGCGCGCGGCGCGGGTGGCGAGTTCCAACGTTCCCACGCCGTTTTCACTGGGGACCGCGTTCACCGAAAAAGCAGCGTCCGACATGAGTCAGCTCCCGAACTGAGTGTGACGGAGAAGGACGACCCGCGCGGAACCCGCTTGGTTGCCCATAGTTTACCTAGTTTATCGCGACTGTGCGATGCGATGCCTGAATTTTCTGAATCGGTTTTCAGGAACGATTCGAGCGAAGGGTGCCGACGATCGGGGCGACGGCGGCGACGCCGGCCTCGTCGAGCAGGCGGCCGAGGTCGTCGACCACGTTCTCGGCGGCGGCGGGGTTGTAGAACGTCGCGGTGCCGATCTGGACGGCCGAGGCGCCGGCCACCAGAAACTCGAGCGCGTCTTCGGCGCTGGCGATGCCGCCGACACCGATGATCGGCAGCCCCGGCAGGGCGCGCGCGACTTCCCAGACGATCCGCAACGCGACCGGCTTGATAGCCGGTCCGCTGAGCCCGCCGACGTCGTAGGCGAGGATCGGCCGTCGCGTCCGCCAGTTCACGGCCATCCCGCGCAGGGTGTTGATCAAGCAGACGGCGTCGGCTCCGGCCTCGGCGGCGGCGGCGGCGATGGGCACGATGCTGGTTACGTTCGGCGTCAGCTTGGCGATGATCGGCAGAGGACACGCCAACCGCACCCGGCGCACTAGGCGGCCGACCAGGACGGGATCGACCCCCAGATCGAGCCCGTGGCTGACGTTGGGGCACGAGATGTTGAGTTCGACGGCCGCCAGGCCCGGCTCGGCGCCGAGCATTTCGGCCATCTCGACGAACTGGTCTTCGTCCTCGCCGGCGATGTTGGCGATCACGGCGGTCCCGACCGTGCGGAGGTAAGGCAGGTGGTGGTCGCGGAAGTGATGGACGCCGTCGTTGTCCAGGCCGATCGCGTTGAGCAGGCCCGACGCCGTTTCGACTGTGCGCGGGGTCGGGTTGCCCGCCCTCGGCCGGAACGTCACCGTTTTGGGGACGACGCCCCCCAGGCGGTCGAGCCGCACGAACCCGGCCATCTCGCGGACGTAGCCGAAGGTGCCGGAGGCCACGAGCACGGGGTTTTGAAGCGACAACCGTCCCAGCGTCACACGTAAGTCGACCACCGATCCACTCCACCTGCCTCGCGACCGAACGTCCCGACGCGCGCGGGACCGAACTCTCTTCCCTGCATCATGTCGTTTTCGGTCCAGTTGTTCCACTCATCGGGCTGTGATAATCGCGACCCATTCCCTTGAGGACCTGGGCGCTCCCCCTTTGCGTTGGGCCGTCGGGCGGGCTATCTTGGCGGCCTTGTCTATCGCCCGGCCCCACCGTCGTGGTCAGAGCGAGGCCCGGCGATCATGCCGGGGCGGATTGGGGCGGGCGATGGACTTCAAGGGGCCGAGCGATGAAAGTGGATCTCTCCGGGAAGGTGGCGATGGTCACCGGCGCCGCCCGCGGCATCGGGCTGGCGATCGCCGACCTGCTGGCCGCCAACGGGGCCAGGGTCGTCTATTCCGACGTCGACGGCGACGGCGCCGCCCTGGCGGCCCAAAGGTCGCCCGACGCCGGGGCTCAGGCTCGAACCCTTGACGTGACCGACGCCGCGCGGGTCCGGGAGATCGTCGACGAGATCGCCCGCTCGGCCGGCCGTCTCGACATCCTGGTCAACAACGCCGGCGTCAACACGTTGAAGCACCGGGTCACGATCGACGAGTTCCCCCGCGAGGAGTGGGACCGGATCCTCGACGTCGACCTCAACGGCGTTTTCAACATGAGCCAGGCCGCCGCGAAGCTTATGAAGGCCCAGCGCTCGGGGAGGATCATCAACATCGCCTCGATCGCCGGCCTGGTGCCTCTGCGGCTGCAATCGCCGTTCGTGGCGGCCAAGGCGGCGGTCGTCAACCTGACCCGGGCGATGGCGCTCGAACTCGGGCCGCACGGCATCCTCGTCAACGCCGTCGCCCCCGGCTCGACGCTCACCGACGGGACGAAGGCCCTCTTCTACGGCGAGGACGGCACGTTCAAGGATTCGGTCAAGCAGTTGATCGCCCACATCCCCCTGGGAAGACCCGCGCAGCCCGAGGAGATCGCCAACGCCGTGCTCTTCCTCGCGGCCCCGGAGAGCAGCTACGTCCACGGCCACATCCTCACCGTCGACGGCGGCTGGACCGCCGGGTACACCCGCGAGTTCTGAGCCGTCCGCATCGAGACCAACACTCCGCACTCAATCGAATCGAAGGGAACCGCCTCCATGGCCAAGATCACCGAGTTCAAGGGCTACCAGGGGGACAAGCCGCCGACGATCCCCAAGCCGTCCACCCCGGTCGATCCGATGATCGTGACGGTGCAGGACGGCGTGCCGGTCGTTTATCCCAACTGCCACGGCGTCGGGGTCCGCGTCGTCCACCCGGTCAACCCCAAGGCCCCGGCCAAGAACCTCGGCCTGGTCATGTTCTACGTCCCCCCGCACGTCGTCCTCGAACCCGGCTCGCACGAGACCGAGGAGACCTACGTCATCCTCGAAGGAAAAGGGTTGATGACCTTCGCGAACTTCCAGCGCGAGGTCAAAAAGGGCGACTTCGTCTACCTCCCTCCCTGGTGCAAGCACGGCATCGAGAACACGGGGACCGAGACCCTCGTGGTCCTGATCACCACGTCGCCCCCCAACCCATGAGGTAGCATCGCATGGGGTGCCGTCGCGCCCCCCCGCCGAGAGGGAGGCTCGACTTGTCGCAACTCATCGAGGGATTCGCCGGGACGACAGAGAAGACCGGCGAGCAGCCCACCCGGGTCCGGTTCGTCGTGCTGGCGTCGCTGTGCGCGGTCTCGCTGGTCACGTACATCGACCGGGTGGGATTCGCGACCGGCGCGCCCTATCTGAAGAAGGATCTCGGCCTCAGCGACGAGCAGATGGGCTATTTGCTCTCGACCTTCTTCTGGGCCTACGGGGGCTTCCAGATCCTCGGGGGCTGGCTCGGCGACCGCCTCGGATCGAGGCACCTGCTGACGATCCTGGTGCTCGGCTGGTCGTTGACGACCGGGGCCCTCGCGCTGGTGGTCTACGTGCCGGGCTTTCAGGCCCAGCTCTGGTATCTGATCGCCTTGCGCTTTCTGTTCGGCGTATTTCAGGCGGGAGGGTTCCCGGTCCTCTCCCGGATCAACGCCGACTGGATGCCGGTGACGACGCGGGGGATGTCGCAGGGGCTGATCTGGATGTCGAGCCGGATCGGCGGCGCCCTGATTCCCCTGGCGCTGGTGCCGATGTTCGCGGCCTTCGGCACCTGGCGGACTCCGTTCTGGATCTTGGCCGGCGTCGGTGTCGTCTGGTGCACGGCCTTCTGGCCCTGGTTCCGCGACACCCCCGAGGAGATGCCGCAGGCCAACGCGGCGGAGCGGAAGCTCATCACCGCCGGTCGGGCCCATCGGGCGGCGGGAGCTTATTCGGTCCCCTGGTCGCGGTTGTTCGCCTCCCGGAGCGCATGGTGCCTCTGCCTGGCTTACGGATTCGGCGGGTTCGCCTCAAACTTCTTCGTCGGCTGGCTGCCGACGTACCTGAGCGACCACCGGCATCTCTCGGATTCGGACACCAAGCTTTTGACAAGCCTGCCCCTGGCCTTCGGGGTGGTGGCGTGCATCTCGGGGGGCGTGCTGTCCGACTGGATCATCCGCCGGACCGGCAGCCGGAGCTGGGGCCGGCGGATCAACGGCTCGATCGGCATGGCGATGGCGGCGGCGGCTCTGGGTTCGACGGTCTGGGTCGAGAGCGTCCCCTTGCTGGCGTTCCTGCTCTGCCTGACGTTCGTCTGCAACGACGTCGCCATGGGGCCGGCCTGGGCCGCCTGCGCCGACATCGGAGAACAGGCCGCCGGCACTCTCGGCGGGGCCATGAACATGATGTCCAACATCGGCGGCGCCGTCTCCGCCCTGGTCGCCGGCTATCTGTTCGGGCACGGCCACCCCTCGTGGGTCTTCGTCATCTTCTCGTGCTGCTACGCGCTCGCGTCGCTGAGCTGGCTGGGCGTCGACGCCTCCAAGCCGCTGACGGCCGCGACCGAGTAGCGCGACGTCGCGTCGCTCACGATCCTCCCCGACGTTCGGCATCGACCGCGCGCCGATCGTGTTCCGCTTGATCGGCGATTTCACGATTTTTTCATCATGCTCTCGATGAGCGGTCCGATGCGTGATAACTTGATGACAACGCCTGTCTCCTGTCTCGCTCTCGCGGTTCGTTCGGTCGTTACGCTTTTCGACTGTCCGGTCACAGCAAGGGAGCCACGTCATGTTCCGCCGCCCCAGCGGGTTCACGTTGATCGAGCTCTTGGTGGTGATCGCGATCATCGCGGTCTTGATCGCGCTTCTGCTGCCGGCCGTGCAATCGGCCCGCGAGGCGGCCCGACGCATCCAGTGCGTCAACAACGTCAAGCAGCTCGGCCTGGCCATGCACAATTACCATGAGTCGAGCAATTCATTCCCCTCCTCGAAGATCTTCAACTCAAACCGCGCCCCCTGCTCCGACACCAATTTCGGCAACAACTGCCAGAACACGCCGTGGTTCGTCTTGATGCTCCCTCTGTTCGATCAGGGAGGCATGTACAACGCGTTCAATTTTTCCATCGGCACGGAAGGCCCGATGACCGGGGCGGGGCCGTTGGGCTTCCTGGCGAACTCGACGGTGCTGACCACCAAGATCGGCATCTTCCAGTGTCCCAGCGACAACCAGAACAGCATCGACCTGCCCACGGTGCTGGCGTCGCTGGGGTTGTCCTTACCGCCGTTCCAGGCGACCAAGGGGAACTACGCCGTGAACTGGGGCAACACCGATTTCGGCCAGGGGGTTCATGACAGTTATTTCACCGCATCGCTTCACCTGCCCTCGGCGTTCGGACTCAACAACAGCGGCAGCGGGCCGGCGATGGTGTCGGTGGCGTCGATCACCGACGGGCTGAGCAACTCGGTCTTCATGAGCGAGGTCCTGCAAGGGGCGATCGACGACATCCGCGGCACGCTCTGGGTCGACAACCCGGGCGCGGGGTCGTTCATGACGCGGTTCACCCCCAACGGATCGATCGATTACGTACCCCTCGTCGCCCCCTGGAGCACCGCCGGGATTCCGACGCAGGGAAACAACATGGACAACCTGCCGACCTTCGGCGGGTCCGCCCCCGGTACGAGCCCCGCTCAGCCGGGCAGCTTTTGCGACAGCCAGCCGGCGCAGCGCCTGGCCTGCTTCTCGCAGGGGAAAGACGGCGGCTGCTTCTCGGGCGCGCGGAGCCGGCACCCCGGGGGCGTCAACTGCCTGTTCGGCGACGGCTCGGTGCGGTTCGTCAAGAACAGCGTCAGCGCCATGACCTGGGTCCAGATCGGCTCCGTGAGCGGGGGCGAGGTCGTCAGCGCCGACGCGTACTGATCCATGCCGAGAACGGGGCGGGTCGGCGGCTTCGCAACCCGGCGAAACCCACGTCCACGCCCCCGTCGGCGACGCCTGGGATCAACACGACGCGCGGCGTCGCCGGAACGAATTCCTACGGACTGCCTGGCCGCGTCACGAGACTAAAAACGCCGCGTGTTTATAAGTAAGCGGGTTGGCCGAGTCGCTTCCATCGGCCGATGTTTCCGAATGTGAAATCTTGTAATGCATACTCGCCAGAATGCTCGCGGAGTGATACTGTCTGTGCTGCCTCCTCCCGACGCTGGGAGAGTGTTCGTGTCTGGACAACTCGCAATTCGCATCGTCTCATCTATTCAGTGAGGAGTCGTGCTTCCATGTCGAGAACTTCGAGAGTACGCGCGTTCACGCTGATCGAGCTTCTGGTGGTGATCGCGATCATCGCCGTTCTGATCGCCCTGTTGCTGCCGGCGGTGCAGTCGGCCCGCGAGGCGGCCCGCCGCGCCCAGTGCATCAACAACATGAAACAGCTTGGCCTGGCCATGCATAATTACCACTCGGCGAGCGAGAGCTTTCCGACCGGCGACATCCGCGGTGTCGGGTCGCCGATGATGCCCAGCGCGAGCAACTGCGGGACGAACATCTTCAGCAGTTGCCAGAACACGCCCTGGTTCGTGCTGATGCTCCCGTACTTCGAACAGGGGAACCTGGCGAACAGCTACAATTACGCGTTGGGCGCGGAAGGGCCGATGATGCCCCTGCCGCTCGGCTACTTCGCCAACAGCACCGTGGCCAGCACGAAGATCAGCACGTTCCAGTGCCCGAGTGATCGCCAGAACCAGTTCCAGATCACCCCTGCCTATGCGGGCGGCGCCCTCAGCGGTCCGGTCTTGAGCAAGGGGAACTACGGCGCGAGCTGGGGCAACACGTTCTGGGGCCAGGATACGTTGGCGGTGGCCTCTTTCCCCGCGCCGATGATCGACCCCATCACCAAGACGGCGCCTGTGTTCATGAAGTCGGTCTTCGGCTTTTATACGTCCGGCCTGAACACGATCACCGACGGCAGCAGCAATACGGTCGCGATGTCGGAGATCCTCCAGGGCGAGACTTACGACGTGCGCGGGATGATGTGGTCGACGATCCCCGGCGGCGCCTCATTCATGTCGCGGATGGCCCCCAACAGCCCGGTCGACTACTACCAGACCGGCATCTACGGCGACTTCCTCAACCAGACCATCTTCTGCGTCACGGAACCGGCCCAGGGGCTGCCTTGCACCGGCCTGGCGGGCGACAAGCCGGCGTACGCCGGCGCGCGGAGCCGACACGCGGGGGGCGTCAACTGCCTGTTCGGCGACGGCTCAGTGCGGTTCGTCAAGAACTCCCTCAGCATGCCCATCTGGCTGGCGCTCAACACATGCAGCGGCGGTGAAGTCATCAGCGCCGACGCGTACTGATCGACGCGTTCCTCGTCCAGACGAAGGCCGGCCGAACCGCGACGGTTCGGCCGGCCTCTCGCGCTTTCCAGGCTCGCTCAGCTTAGTGCCAGGTGCCCGCCTCGGGATTGACGACCCAGGCCATGATGGTGTTGGCGATCGAGTCGAGCGGGACGACGTACTTGGCGGCGCCCCGGCGGATGGCTTCGCGGGGCATACCGAAGACGACGCAGGACGCCTCGTTCTGCGCGATCGTCAGCGATCCGGCCTCGCGCATTTCGAGCAGCCCCCCCGCGCCGTCGTCGCCCATGCCGGTCATGATGACGCCCGCGGCCAGGGGCCCAGCGGCTTGGGCGGCCGATCGGAAGAGGACCTCGACGCTGGGGCGATGCAGGCAGACCGGGGGGCCTTCCTGCAGCTCGACGCGGTATCCCGACCCCGTGCGCTTGACGAGTCCGTGAGTGCCGCCAGGGATGATCAAGGCGTGGCCGGGTCGGACCGGGTCGTGATGCCTCGCCTCGGAGACGCCGATCTTGATCCGGCTGTCCTTGTCGAGGCGGTCGGCGAACGCACCGGTGAAGTCGGCTGGCATGTGCTGGACGATGACGATCCCCGGGACGGTGAGGGGGAAGCCGGCCAGCAACTGCTGGATCGCCTGCACGCCTCCGGTGCTCACGCCGACGACCACCAGCGGCTCGGTCGTCGACCCGCCTCGCGGTGAATACGGCGTGGGAGGGAGGATGACGTCCGCCGTGTACCGGGGGTCGGCGCCGCTGGGACCGCGGTCCTCGCGGAACGGCAGGCGGCCGGCGCGGGCGGCGTTGCGAATGCTCTCCAGAAAGCTTTCCGACCACTCGGAAAGGCGGGCGGCGTCGAGCCAGTTGGGCTTGGCGATGACCTCGATCGCCCCCATCTCAAGGGCCGTGACGGCCCGATCGGCGACCGACGTGCAAAGCACGACCGGCATCGGGTGCTGCCGCATCAGCTTGCGCAGGAACGTCAGCCCGTCCATCCGGGGCATCTCGACATCGAGGACGATCACGCCCGGCACCGACTTGCTCAGCATCGCGACCGCTTCGTACGGGTCGGCCGCGAGCGACACCCGGAATCGCGGGTCGGACTCGATGATCGATTTCAGACGCTGCCGGATGACGGCGCTGTCGTCCACCACCATCACCTCGATCGACGGGGGATGGGTCGGCGGAGTCGGCGGTTTCGAACGGTCTCGCAGCGCCATGAACGATCAACCCTCCTTCTGGAAGATCGACGGTGAATGCTTCCGGAGCATCGAGGGGACGTAGGGAAGGATCTCGCCGTTGCCCATCACGAGCCAGCCGTTGGGTCGCAGGTGCTGCGAGAGCCGATCGAGCAGCGCCAGCCGTTCGTCGTCGGAGAAGTAGATCGAGACGTTGCGGCAGAAAACGACGTGGAAGTCGGTCGGCACCGGCCAGATCGAATTGCGGAGGTCGAGGTGCCGGAACTTGACCAGGTCGCGGATCTCCGGCACGATCCGAAACGAGCCCTCGCGCGGACCCCGACCGAGCAGGAAGAAGCGGCGGAGTCGAGCCGGGGAGACCCCCTGGACGTCGCGGGTCGTGTAGATCGCCCCCGCGGCGACCTTGAGCATTTCCAGCGAGAGGTCGCTGCCCCAGATCTCCACCTTCGACAGCCCGTGATGCGGCAACGCCTCGGCCAGAGCCATCGCCATGCTGTAAGGCTCTTGGCCCGACGAACAACCCGCCGACCAGATCCGCACCGGGCTCGTGGGCGCTTCCTTCAACCAGGCCGAAACCTGCTCGATCAGGAAGGTGAAGTGGGCCGGCTCGCGGAAGAACGAGGTGTGGTTGACGGTGCTCAGGTCGATCAGGAGCTGGGTGCCCCAGCCGGTCGGGTCGGGTTTGAGCACCTGATCGTGGAACTGCGCGAAGCTGCCGAACCCCTTACTCTGAAGCCGGGACCGCAGCCGGGCCTGGAGCAGGCCCATCCGGTGCAACTCCAACGAGATCCCGATCTGGTTGCGCAGAAAAACGACGATGGAGCCGAAATCTTTCTCCGACCATGGCTCGGGGTCCACGTTAAGCTCCCTCGCCGTTTATCGAAGCCAAGGCCGAAAAAACTCGGTCAACATCTAATACGAGCAGGAAGGCGTCCTGGTGACGGATCAAGCCCCTCACGAACGGAGTCGTCTTGCCGAGCCCCAGTTGCGGCGACGGCTGGACGTCGTCGGGAGAGAATTCCAGCACGTCGGACACTCGGTCGACCAGCAATCCCGTGATCTCCGCGTCGTTCCCTTCCTCGGTCTCCACAATGAGGACGCTGGGCGCCCGCAAGGGTTTGGGATCGACCGGCAGGCCGAAGGGAATACGAAGATCATACACCGGGACGACGTGGCCGCGAAGATTGATCACTCCCAACAGGCATCGCGACGCCCCAGGCACCTCGGTCATCGACAGCATGTCCAGCACTTCCTGAACGCGCATCACCTCCAGCGCATAGCCCTCGCCCCCCAGTCGGAACACGACGAACGATTGAGCCCGATCCCGATTTGCGTCGGTTGCGGCGTCGGCGACCACATCAACCATCGGCCAGTCCTCTACGCGGTCGACATTCCCGCAATCATGCAGGGGGTTCGTTCGTCGTGCTTCGCGGCGCGTCGCCCGGTGAAACGGGCCGGGCGACGCATTGTCACGTCTTATGAGAATCGCTCGAAATTGTCGTCGTCGTCAAGGTTAACCACCACGCCGCCGCGAAGCGGGGGGTTGGCGCCGGTCGGCGGCGACGACGGCGGAGGGCTCGCGGCGGGGCCCGGCTGAGGGTGGCCGTGGCCGTGCGCCGGCGGAGCGAGCCCCGGCGTCGAGTTGCCGCCGGGGTGGTGCGAGTGGTCGGTCGCGTGGTGGGTGGTCCCTCGCGGGTGCGCCGGGCGGGACGAAAGGCTTGGGCGCGGCCGCGGCGCACTCTTTAGCGGCCGCGCCGGCGGCGGTTGGGACGGTCCGTGAAATCCGTCGCCGGCCGAATCCAGATGGAAGAAGTCGACTTCGCGCTGGAGGCTCGTCGACTGCGACGCCAGGTCGTTGGAGGTCGCCGCGAGCTGGTGGCTGGCGGCGGCGTTCTGCTGCACGACCTCTTCAAGCTGGGTGACGCCCACGTTGATCTCGCGGATCGCCTGCATCTGCTCCTGGCTGGCGGCGGCGATCTCCGAGATCAGGTCGGACGTGTCGCGGATCATCGGCACGGTCCGTTCGAGGAGCTGACCGGCGTTCTCGGCGACCGCCACGCTTTTCTTGGCCAGGTCGCTGATCTGCTGGGCGGCGGCCTGGCTCCGTTCGGCGAGCTTGCGGACCTCGCCGGCGACGACGGCGAACCCCTTGCCGTGGGTCCCCGCCCGGGCGGCCTCGATCGCCGCGTTAAGGGCCAGGAGATTGGTCTGGTAGGCGATGTCCTCGACGATCAGGATCTTTTGTGTGATCTCACGCATGGCCGTGACGGTCTCGTGGACGGCCTCGCCGCCGCGTCCCGCCTGGGCGCTGGCCTCGTTGGCGGTGCGGGCCGTGTCGCGGGCGTGCTGGGCGTTGCGGGCGACCGAGCTGTCGACCGATTGCAGGCTGCTGGCGATCTCCTGGAGCGTCGCGGCCTGCTCATGAGCCCCCTGCGCCAGTTGCTGGGCGCTCGAATTCAGCTCGTTGCTGGCCGTCGACACCGACGAGGTCATGTTGCGGATCTTGCTGATGACCTCCGACAGCTTGCCGATCACTGAGTCGGTCAGATGCGCCAATTCGCCGACCTCGTCGGACCGGACGATGTTCGTGCGGTTGTACAGGTGCCCCGCGTGCAGGTCCTCGGTGACGTGGATGATGTCCGTCAGTGGGCGGATGAACCAGCGCCCGAACAGCACGCCGAAGAAAATCACCGGTATCGCGCAGAGCACCAGCAGCAGCCCGAGCTGGACCCAGATCGAGAAGATATTCTCATAGGCCAAGGCTCGCGGCAGCACGGTGAGGACGGTGTAGCGGCGGCTGTTGGCGTCCGCGTCGGGAGGAGGGGCGAGCTGGATCTGCGAGAAGCCGACAAGCTCGGGACCGACGTACTTGTCTCCGTTGGAGGACGGCAGCGAGGCCGTGCCGATCTTGCCGACCGCCTGGCTCAGGATGTCGCTGTATCGGGCGTTGGGTTGAGGATTGGCCTCGAACTGCCCGCCGCTGTGCAGTTGGATCAAGACCTTGTTGGTGGGGTCGTAGACGAGCACTTCGAGATTGTTGAGCCGGAACCGCTCGCCGAGTACTCGCGCGATCTCGTCCTGCACCCGCTTTTTGAAGGCGTCGCCGGTCGGCCACGGGGGCAGAGTCCTGGGGGCCTTATCGACCTCGGAGTCGGGCGGAGTGGTCGGGGCGGGAGAATTTTTCCGCGCTTCCAACGCCTCGGCATAGATCTTGTCGCTGATGGTGCACGCGGCCAGCCGGAGAATCTGGTCCGACTTCTCTTTGAATTCGTCGGTCGCCCAGTACGAGTACAAGGCCAGGACGAATGCGGGGACCAAGCCGAACACGATCAGTGCTATCGAGACTTTCCAGCGAAGTGATGATCTCATCGGATACTCTCCGCCCTCACGCCGGGCGCGTGCGTGTTACGTAGGCCGTTTTCGGCAATTCGCGATTCGGAGACGAGCGCCGCCAGGTCGAGGATCAGGGAGACCGAGCCGTCTCCGAGGATCGTGGCGCCGGAGAAACGGTTCAGCCCGTGCATGCCTTCGCCGAGGGACTGGATGACCGCCTGGACGCGGCCGACGAGGCGGTCGACGGCCACCCCGACGCGTTGACCGGAATGCCGGGTCAAAAGCAACTCCTCCCGGGCCGGCGCGGGGCCCTCGGTCCGGAACAGCGACCGCAGGGAGATCATCGGGATCAGCTCGCCCCGGACCGACACGCAGGGCCGTCCGCGCGACAGGGCGGGCTGCATGACGTTGAGCGCCACGCACTCCTCGACCTGGGCCAGCGGGACGACGTAGCGGCCGCCGCCGGTCTCGACCAGGAGGCCGTCGATCAGGGCCAGCGTCAGCGGCAGTCGGAAGATGAACGTGGTCCCCTTGCCCGGCGCGCTCTCGACGGCCAGACTCCCTCGCAGGGCGCGCACCGAGTCGCGGACGACGTCGAGCCCGACGCCGCGGCCCGACATGTCGCTCACATGGTCGCGGGTCGAGAATCCGGGCTCGAAGATCAGACTGACGACTCGGGGGTCTTCGGCCGACGTCCCCTGGGGGACCAGGCCGCGCTCGATCCCCTTGCGGACGATCCGCTCGCGGTCCAGGCCCCGGCCGTCGTCCTCGACCTTGATCGCGACCCGGTCTCCTTCGTGGCCAGCCGAGAGGGTGATCCGGCCCATCCTCGGCTTGCCCTTGGCCAGTCGCTCGTCGGGCGTCTCCAGGGCGTGGTCGACGGCGTTGCGGATCAGGTGGACCATCGGGTCGCTGAGCCGCTCGACGATCGTGCGGTCGAGCCGGGTCTCCTGGCCGGAGATCCGCAGCTCGATCTCCTTGCCCGAGCGGTCGGCCAGGTCGCGGACGACGCGCGGGAACCTTGAAAACAGCTCGTCGACCGGAACCATCCGGAGGTCGAGCGTGGTGTCGCGGATCTGTCGGCTGACCCGCAACAGCGATTCCAGCGCCAGCGCCCAGGACGCGACGCCGCTGACTTCGCGCAGGCCCTGGAGATTGTCGGAGATCACCGCAAGCTCGCCGGCCAGTCCGACCAGCTCGTCGAGCTGTCCGGCGTCGACGCGAATCCGGGCGTGCGGTCGCGGGGCCGGCGCTCCCGGCGAGACGACCGTCGCGCCGCGCTTCGCGCCGTTGGTCGACGCGGCTGAACCGTCGTCGGTCGGAGCGGCGGTTCCGTTGGCGGCTTGATCGGCGGTCGGGGGAACCGGGGCTGACGCCGCGGCCGGCTCGACGGGGCGACGCGTTGCGGGAGCCGCCGCCTTGGGCGGTTGCCGCAACGTCGGCGTTTCGAGCGCGACGAACGTGCCGTCGGGCCGCCGAGTCTCGATCTTGACCGTGCTGTCTTCGGCCACGAACAGGAAGACGTCGTCCAGCCGCTCGGGCTCGACCTCGGTCTTGAGCGTGCAGGACCAGCTCAGGTAGCAGCGTTCGGGGTCGATCTCGTCGAGGGTGGGGACGGCTTCGGGATCGACGTGGATCTCGGCGTCGCCCAGGTCGCGGATCTCGTCGAGCACCCCCAGCAGGTTGACGCCGCGCCGGAGGACTTCGGGCCCGGGCTCCAGCGAGATCCGATAGAGGGGCCGGCCCGCGCCCCCCTGCTCCGCTTCGCCGGCCTCCAGATCCATCGCCTGTCGCTTGCCCCTGGCGGGAGCCGGGGCTTTCGGCTTGCCCGCTTCGGCCTGGCCCTCGGGCTTCCGGCGCGTTCGTTTGGGCTTGGCCGACGCCCGCGGTTCATCGGGCTCGGGGGGCGGCCCGGCGGTCGTCGGGGCGGTCGCGGTCGGCTTCGGCGTCTCTTTCGGAGGCGCGGCGGCCGGCGGTGGCGAAGCCGGTGCGGGAGGCGGCGTTTTCGGGGGTTCCGACGGGGGTTTGGGAGGGGCCGCCGGAGGCGCGGGCGGAGGCGGCTTGGGACCGCCGAGCAGCGCGGTGAGTCGGCCGCTGAGGTCGCCCGAGCCGGGGATCGGCGAGTGGGCCGCTTCGCCCTCGACCATCGCCGCGAGGTGGTCGCGAGATTCCAACAGGGTCGTGATGATGTCGGAATCGACCGTCAGCGCACCGCTTCGTATCCGTTCGAGGACGGCCTCGATGCCGTGGGTGAATTCGGCGATGGACCCCAGACCGACCATCGCCGCAGCCCCCTTGAGGCTGTGCGCGGCGCGGAACGTCTTGTCGAGGTGCGCGCGGTCTCCTTGCCGCCGTTCAAGCTCCATCAACCCTTCTTCGAGGCTGATGAGAAGCTCGCGCGCTTCCTCGTAGAACATCTCGCGGAATCGGTCGTCCGAGCTGCCCAAAACCGGTTTCGCTTCCTGGGTTCGAGGAACATTCCGAAACGCCGGGCTCGATCGCCCGCCGCAAGTTCGACCTGACGACGTCGAGGTTCACCGACCGGCGGATTCGCCGTCCGCGTTCTTGGCGTCTCTATTGTATATGAATTTCAAGTGGTTCGTCTCGTGGCGGCCGCGGGTCCCTTCCGGGGCGGCTTCGCGGAGACGTGCGGCCCCGGAAATCTGCCCGATCCAACTCTACACGACAACTTGTCGAGGCGACGGGTCGGAGCGGCGAAACCGAGTCGTACAACCGGCGGGCTTCCCCCAGTCGGAACGCGCCGGGCGATCATTGCCAGTAGCGTCCCAGCCGGGCGCGACCGTAACTTTACAAGCCGCCCTAGTTAATCAGGACAATCGCACAAAGTGATATAAGTATCGAAAAGATCGTACCCGTAACCAGAATTACGAGCCTCACTCTGCCCCTTCTGCCCGTCAACGAGGGCGAGGTTCTATTAGACAAGGTGAATAGCAAGAGCCATACGTTGGTAGCGATGACCGCCGATAGGATGAGTGTCTCCATAATGCACTTGGCTCCAGGAAGAAGCGCGGCCGCAAGGAAACTACGGCGTTCGCGCGGTCGATCGGACGCGCGAAGCTCGACCTTCCCTTCGGCGCTGAGCTTATTCCGGCAAGACGCGGCGGACCCAGCGGCGAAGATGTTCCGAGTCGACCGGCTTGACCAGCCATCCCGTGACCCCCTGGCGGCGCAGGGGGTCGAATTCGGTGGGATGCTTGCTCGAAAGAACCAGAACCGGCAGGAACCGGTGGGCCGGCAGCTCGCGGACGGCGGCCAGCAGGCCGAGACCGTCGAGGTTGGGCATTTCGAGGTCGGTGAGCAAGAGGTCGCAGACCGATTCCTTGAGGTACTGGAGCGCGGCCTCGCCGTCGGCGACGGAGACGACCTTCAGGTCGAGCTCGCCAAGCTGTTCGGCGACCCAGCGCCGGACCGACGCGCTGTCGTCGGCGTGAACGATGGTTTTGGTCATGGGCTTACGCGCGATCTCGCGGCGGTTCGCGCCGTCCAGCCGCGAACGTCTTACCGACGGCGTTGTGTCGAAGGAAGCCGATTTCATGGTCCGGCCCACTCCCTGGCGAAACCGCCCTGGCGTCCCTGCACCTTGCCGAAATCATCATTTGACGGTGATCGAATCGAGCCACTGCGCAAGTCCCGCCCGCTGGAAGGCTTCGGCGCATCCACGAGGGACGTTCACGACTTCCACCGAGCGGCCGTCGGCGCGTGCGGTCCGGACGCAGGAGATCAGCAGTTGGAGGCCGGCCAGATCCCACTTCGTGGATTCTTCCAGCTCGATCCGCATGTCCTGCCGGTCGGCCAGGGCGTCTCGAAACGCATCGCGCAGCGCGGCGGCTTCGTAGATCGTCACCGGACCTTCGAGGGCCACTGTTTTCGGCTCGGCTGAGTTCGTCATGCGGTCATGAACCGAAGAGACAAGGTCCGGACGCGCCGGCCCGGATGGGCGGACCCGTCGCAACGGCCGGACGCCGTGCTCTTCATTCTATCACGCCGACGACGGGAAAGGGAGCAATCACTTCACTTGGCCGGACGCTGGACGACGATGATGTTGATGTCGTCGGCGGGACGTCCCGGCGCCGTGTAGTCGGCGACCGCGCCGTCGACCCGGTTGATGATCTCGGTGGGGTCGTTGCCGAAGTGGCTCTGGAGCAAGGTCGTGAGCCGGTCCTCGCCGAAGATCACGTCGGAAGGGTCCATCGCGTCGGTCAGGCCGTCGGTGTAGATGATCAGCGACTCGCCGGGTTCGAGGCGGTCGGAGGCGCCGGCCGTGCCGTCGACCATGCCGATCCCCAGCATCCCGGGATTCGACTGGAGCATGCGCGGGCCGTTGGGGCCGATGACGATCGCCGGAGGGTGGCCCACGCCGGCGTAGCGGACCAGGCCGGTCTCCTCGTCGGCGATCAGGTAGAACCCCGTGCAGAAGTAGCCTTCGGGGAAATACTGCTCGCCGGCGACGTCGAGGCCCGCCAGCAGCTCGCCCGGTTCGAGGACGGCGATCGACAGCCCGGCGGCGAGCGCTTTGACCATGCCCGAGAGCATGGCCGAGTTGACGCCGTGGCCCGATACGTCGGCGACCAGGATGCCCAGGCGGTTGTTCTCGAGCCGGTAGAAGTCGTAGACGTCGCCGCCGAGCTGGTTGGCCGGCGTATAACGGACGGCGACCTGGAGCACCCCCCGAGGCTTGGGAGGCCGGGGCATGAGCGCGAACTGAACCTTGCGCGCCAGCTCCAGCTCGAACGTCACCTTCTTGTGGGCCGCTTCGAGCAGTCGGTTCCGCTCGATCGCCTCAGCATTGAGGTCGGCGATCCGCAGTTGGGCGCGGATGCGGGCGAACATCACCTGGATGTCGTCGGGGCTCTTGGGCTTCTGAATATAGTCGTCGGCGCCCGCCTCAAGACCGGCGATCGTGTTGTGGGACTCGCCGAGCGTCGTCAGCATGAGCACCGGGATCGACCGCAGGTCCTTGTTCGCCTTGATGCCGCGACAGAAGCCGGGGCCGTCGAGCTCGGGCATTTCGTAGTCGGTCAGGATCAATTCGGGGCGAGGCTCTTCCCCGGCCCTGACGAGCCCTTCGGCGCCGTCGTTGGCCGTGCGGACCTCGTAGCCTTGTTCCTGGAGCATCATGCTCAACATCCGGCGCATCGTGGAGCTGTCTTCGACCAACAAAATGCGACGCGACGACATGGACGTGCACTCCTCGACCCGGCTCGTTCACCTCAGCACGCGCCCGGCTGCGCGACTTGTCTGAAAAGCGATTCAACCTGGCGGAAGGCGTTCCTTCGGCCAGGTCGAATGATCCATGTTACGTATGGACACGCGGTGCTGGCTAGTCCAGCCCGAATCGTGGCTCACCCCCGGCTCCGGCGCCGTCAGCTCTGGGCGTGGGCGAGGTTCTGGGGGCGCACCGGCGGCAGGCAGCAATTGAGAGGGCACTCGTCGTGGCTGGGGCCGAATCGGCCCAGGGCCCGCTTTTCGTCTTCCTGCGCGCCTTGGAGCCGCTCGCAGACCAGCTCGCAGAGCATCCGGACGAAACCCCGGTGGGTGCCCACAGTGCTCGATCGCACCATGTTCAGGCCGATTTTCTCGCAAAGCTGTTGCGCTTCCTCGTCGAGGTCGTAGAGCACTTCCATGTGATCCGAGAGGAAGCCGATCGGGTGGACGATGACCTCGCGGGCGCCTTGCTCGCGAACGTCGCGGAGGTGCTCGAGAATATCGGGCTCGAGCCAGAGGTCGCCGGGGCGGCCGCTCCGGCTCTGGTAAACGAGCGACCAGCGCCGGGAATCGACGTTCAATTCGGCGGCGACCAGGCGGCAGGTCTCGCGAAGCTGCTCCTCGTAGAGCGAATTGGCGGCCATCGCCGCCGGGATGCTGTGCGCGGTGAACGTGATCGGGACCTCGCCGCGGTCCTCGGCCGGGATCTTGGCGAGCGCCTCGCGGACGCGATCGGCGTTGGCGGTGATGAATTCGGGATGGTTGTAGAAGACGCGCGTCTTGGCGACTTCCGGGGCCGTCGGGCCGACTTCCTCGCGGGCTCGGCCGATGTCTTCGCGGTACTGGCGGCAGCTCGAATACGAGCTGTACGCGGCCAGCACGATCGCCAGCGACTTCTTGACGCCCGCCGCCGCCATCTCACGCAGGGTGTCGGGCAGCATGGGGGTCCAGTTGCGGTTGCCCCAGTAGATCGGCAGCGCGACGCCGTGTCGCCGCAACTCGGGGCCGAGCGTCGCCATCAACGAGCGGACTTGCTCGTTGATCGGGCTGACGCCGCCGAAATGATGATAGTGCTCCGCGACCTCCTCCAACCGCTCGCGCGGAATGTTGCGGCCGCGCGTCACGTTTTCGAGGAACGGCATCACGTCTTCGGGTTTTTCCGGACCCCCGAAGCCCACGATCAAGATCGCGTCGTACTCACTGGTCGTCTCGATTTCGCACTTCGTCCGCTGGTCGACGCTGAGTTCGGGTCGAATCATGCTTGATGTACCACCAGGTGCGGAAAAAGGACTGAACGGCTGATGCATCTTTAGCCATCAAGCCCGGGATTCTCAAGTCCACTCGAAACCGCCGGCCATCGAACGACGCGCCGCGCCAACCGCCCGTTCGCTTTCGATCCGCCCCCCCTTCCCCGATCAATCGGATCGGACCGATCGAAGGAACTGTTTGCCAATGATCAGGTTCGGCGCTCGGGCGAAGGGCCAGCCGTTGGTCGTGCCGTCGTCGATCTCCTCTCGATGTCTTCCCTGGCTGGCGCCTTGATGAGCAAAACCCGCGCCGCTTGCTTCTTTGTGTTGCGAGCGTCCGCTGCCGGGTGTCCAAGTTCTGCTGAAACGAATTCTTTCGGTGTTCCAGGGTCGCAATCGCCCCTCGGTCGGCGACAAGAGAACAGGCGATGTTCGGCAGCATGGCCGCCCAGGGGCGGCTCGCCCAGGGCGCGCCGCGAAGGCGTGTGCGACCTTCCGGTGGAGGGATCGCCTGGGGGGCCGTCTTCGTCGCAAGGCCCCGGGCCGATCCGTCTATTGGGATCGTACGCGCGTTCAAGCCGTTGGTGACGGACGTTGCAAAATCTCGTCGAGGCCGCCCGCGTCGTGCTCAAGAAAGGTGCAGCCGCTTGCATGAGGGATCGTGGCGGTCGAGAATGCACGTCAGTCTCCCGTCCGGCGGATTCCACCGCGCCCGCCGCCTTCTCGTTGAAGCCTTCTTTGCATCGTCATGGCTAAACGATCCCGCGTCGCCCTGGTCATCGAAACTTCCACCTCCTACGGTCGGCGAATCCTTCGGGGCATCAGACGGTATGCGCACACCCATCAATCCTGGTCCATTTTTCTGGAGCAGCGCGATCTGTCGGGTGAGCCGCCCCCCTGGATCAAGAACTGGGACGGCGACGGGATCATCTCGCGGATCACCACCCGGGGCATGGTCGAGGACGCCCGGCGATTGAAGATCCCGCTGATCGACCTGACCGACCGTCACGAGACCCTCTCGCTCCACCAGGTCTGGTCCAACGACGGGGCCATCGCCCGGCTGGGCGCGGAGCACCTCATCGAACGCGGTTTCCGCAACTTCGGCTTCTGCGGATTCTCTCATGAGATCTGGGCCGGCCGACGTCGTGACGCGTTCGTCGAGGCGGCCGGTCGGGCCGGCTCGGAATGCCGGATCTACGAGTCCCCCTGGTTCGGTCGCGACGCCCACCCGTGGGAGCTGGAGCAGAAGCAGATCATGGCCTGGCTGAGCGCGCTGCCCAAGCCGGCCGGCGTCATGGCGTGCAACGATTACCGCGGTCAGCACGTTCTCGACGCCTGCGGCCGACTCGATCTGGCCGTGCCCGAGGAGATCGCCGTCATCGGGGTCGACGACGAGGAAGAGCTTTGCGAGCTCTGCGAGCCCCCCCTGTCCAGCGTGGTGCCCAACGCCGAGATGGTCGGCTACAAGGCCGCCGAACTCCTCGATCTCCTCATGGCCGGAGGCCAGGCCGTCGAGCCGCGACTGGAGATCCCGCCGATCGCGGTCGTCACCCGCCAATCGACCGACGTCCTGGCGATCGACGACCCCGAGATCGCCGCCGCCGTCCGTTACATTCGCGAGAACGCCTGCCGAGGCGCGAAGGTCGAGGACATCCTCGACGACGTCCCCATCTCGCGGAGCATCCTCGAACGGCGGTTCCGCAAGTACCTCGGCCTCTCCCCCCAATCCCTGATCCGCCAGACGCGGCTGAAACGGGTCAAGCAACTGCTCGTCGATACGGATCTGACCCTGGCCAGGATCAGCACGCTCGCCGGGTTCCGCCACCAGGAACATATGTGCGTCCTGTTCAAGAAGGAGATCGGCGACTCCCCCGGCGCCTACCGCCGGAAAGTCCAGGGGGCGAGCCCCTTCATCGACTCCTGACCGCGGCGCAAAGACGATCAACCCATCCCCATTCCGCCGCACCGGTCCGTTCCCCTTCCTCCCTCTCGCCGGCCTTCAGGCCGTCCGTGGGGGCGTTATATACGGTCGAAGTGCCAGATGCGAAAGCCGTCGCGGCTCCTAGGGAAATCGTTTGCGGACCGCAAAGGAGAGTAATTTAAATCCGCTCATCTTCATTGACCCGGTCACGGCGGCTCACCACAATGTCACTAATCCATCGTCCGAAGACGAGACGCCGTCATCGAGGTGGACCGAAATGATCGTGCGCTCCACTGCCGCGGACGCGCGTGCCCTTGCATGCGCATTTTCCGCCCGTGTCGACGACGGAACGACGACGTCGTATCGATCGCGAGTTCCTGGTTTCCGTTCCTGATCTGATCCCGAGCAGGCCGGCTGAGCGCGACGCGAGTCGCACCTGGTCCTGGTCGTTGGGCCAACCTGCGCCCGTCTCGCGGTCGTCGGCCGCAAGCGTTCACCGCCGCGCCCTGGGAACTCGCCGGGTTCGTGCACTTGAAACGCAAAGGAAACGATTCCATGCATCTTTTGAAGACCTCGTCAACGACCCGCTTCGCCGCGGCGGCTCTCGCGCTGGCGTTCCTGGCGGGCTGCGGCGATCAGACGGGGGCCGGGACGACCTCGGAGTCGGCCGCCCAGTCGAGTCAGGCCCAGAGCGACGCCTGGGCTCAGCTCAAGGCCGAAGGGAAATCGGGGAATTCCACCAAACCGGGCAAGAAAGACCAGTCGAAGCCGTTCGGAAACTACGGTCGGAACAAGCGATGAAAGCCGTCGGATGTGGTGGCGCGCGGCTTTGGAACGATGGGACGCCCGCATCGCCATCAGGTGTTGAGCGTTGGTTCTCGGGGCGGCCGTGATCGCCCCTCATTCGAGACGGTCGGTATTCTCTCAATCCTTGTCGAGGAGTTCGCCATCATGAGGTCTTCGGAGCGTCGTGGTTTCACCCTGATCGAGTTGTTGGTGGTCATCGCCATCATTGCGGTTCTCATCGCGTTGCTGTTGCCCGCCGTCCAGTCGGCCCGGGAGGCCGCGAGGCGGGCGCAGTGCGTCAATAATCTGAAGCAGCTCGGCCTCGGACTGCACAATTACCACAGCGCGATCAATACCTTTCCGCCCGGCGTGGGGTACACCGAGGTCGCGAACAACCCTCCTTACTGGGGGCAGTGGAGCGGACAGGCGATGATGTTGTCGTACCTGGAGCAGCAACCGCTTTTCGCCTCCTGCAATTTCAGCCAGCGGGTCGACAACGGCGGCGGGACCAACACGGGAGCGAACACGACCGTCAACCTGGCGTTCGTCGGCATGTTCATGTGCCCGTCCGACGGCAACGCGGGAAGGGTTTCCGGCAACCGGAATTCCTATTTCTTCAGTGAAGGGACGACCTCGCTGACGCCGAGCACCGTCGCCTACGATACGACGGGATTGTTCACGTTTCAGAAGTCGTACGGGATCCAGAACGTCTCCGACGGCACGTCTAACACGATCGCCGCTTCCGAGGGGTTGGTGAGCAACGCGACCAACACGTTGAAGCGGGGCCAGACGATCATGAACGTCGGCGAGCCGACGTACTTCGACGTCTTCTCGACCGTCCCGATCGGCCAATCCCCTCCCGGCGCCACGCTGACCTCCGCCCTGGCCATGTGCGTACAGGGGGCGCAGTTGCAGGGGGGCAAGGGGAACCAGTGGGCGAACGGCGACACCAACTACACGATGTTCAACACGATCATCCCGCCGAACTCCAAGCAGTACCAGTTCGGCGCCTGCAAGTCGGGCGGCGGCGGCGTCGACGACGCCGAATACGTCGTGGCCAGCAGCAACCATCCCGGCGGCGTCAACTGCCTGTTCGCCGACGGCAGCGTGCGGTACATCAAGGATTCGATTGCGTGGCAGGTCTACTGGCAGCTCGGAACCAAGGAAGGGGGCGAGGTCGTCTCGTCCGACAGCTACTGAGTCGCTCGTTCGGTCGCGAGCTTGACGAGGCCGGCCCTTGCGACGGGTCGGTCTCGTTCACGCGCTCGTTGGGCTCGAAAAAGGCGTCGGTGCGCTACCAGGCGCGGTCGAGCAGTTCTTCGAGATTGGCCTGGGTGCAAGGGCGGGGGTTGGTGAGCCGGCAGTGGTCGAGCATGGCGAGGCGCGCGTACGCGCTGATCCGGTCGCGCTCCAGGCCGTCGATCTGGCCGAGGCGTCGGGGCAAGGGCATCCGCGCCATGATCAGCTCGACCAGGGTGATGAGGTGGCCCGGCCCGTCACCGGCCCTTCCCAGGCCGACCCGCGAGGCCAGCTCGGTCATCCGCGGTTCGGCCGCCTCGCGATTGAACCGCAGGGCGTGCGCCAGGAGCACGGCGTTGAGCGTTCCGTGATGGACCCGGCCCTCGCTCCCCATCGCGTGCGAGAGCGCGTGGACGACGCCGAGCCCCTTGTGGAAGCTGATCCCGCCGAGCAAGGCGCCCATCATCATCGCCGTGCGCGCCTCGTGGTTCGAGCGGTCGTGGACGGCGGCTTCGAGCCCCCGGAAGATAAATCGCAAGCCTTCGAGGGCGATCCCGTCGCAGATCGGGTGGAAGGTCGTCGAGAGGTAGCTTTCCAGGCAATGCGTCAAGGCGTCCATGCCGGTTCCGGCCGTCAGGACCGGCGGGAGGCCGAGGGTGAGGTCGGGGTCGCAGACGGCGACGCTGGGGAGCAAGTACGGGCTGAGGACGGCGGTCTTCCGACCGGTCGCCGGGATCTGGATCAACGCCCCCCGGCCGGCCTCGCTGCCGGTTCCGGCCGTCGTCGGGATCGCGGCCATCGGGACCATGTCGGGCTTGATCCGGTCGATGCCTCCTCGGTTGACGTCGTAATCGGCGAGCGGGCCGGGATGCGCGAGCACGAGGCGAATCGCCTTGGCCGCGTCGATCGGGCTGCCCCCTCCCAGGCCGATCACGCCATCGCAGCCCGACGCTCGAAACCGCTCCGCGCCGGCCAGGACGTCGTCCTCGGTGGGGTTGGCCTGGACTTCCGTGAACAGCACGGGGGATTCCAGCAAGTCGAGCACCGCGTCGGCCAAGCCCGATTCGATCAGGCCGGGATCGGTCACCACCAGCGGGCAGGCCACTTTCAGGCGGCGAAGCTCCCCGGGCAGCGAGCGCAGGCTGCCGGCACCGAAGACGATCCGATTCGGGAAGGTGAAGATCGAAGGCGGAAGCGGGCTTGGAGCGTCGGACGACGGCTGGGCCGAGGGAGGGCCGTCGCCCGTCGGAAATGGCTCGATCACTACCTTGCTCCTCTCGCCCTGAATTCCCGACACGCCGTGAAACGACGAGGCCCGCGTTCCCCGTCGCCGTTCTTAGTCGAGCGAGTCAAGCAACTGCCCCATTTCGGCCGCCGCGTGATCGTCGCCCCGCGCCAGGGCCTTGGCGATCCCCGTCCGCAGGGTCGAGGCCGCCGCGTCGACCTCCTCGGTCTCGGCGTACGACTGGCCGAGCTGCTGATAGGCCGCCACCTGATCGTCGGGGTGATCGGCGATCAACGCCAGCAGCCGCGCCCGGCCCTCCTCGACGTCCCCCTCCCGCAGGCACTGAAGCGCCAGGCCGTAGCGGAGAAACGTATCGCTGGGGTCCTCTTGCAGGCTCGCTTCCAGTTTGACGCGCCGTTCCGATTTCTCCGCCATTCGACCACTCCTCCGCTAACCTCTGACCGCCCGACACATGTCCCGAGCCCTAGCAATACAAGCCCGAAGCGCCAGCGAGTGCATGGTTTTGCGTTCGCTGATTCAGCACGCTGGCTGGGAGAATGCACTCGCTGGCGCTTCGGGCTTGTATTCGGCCCTGATGGGTCGCAGTAAAAGTGTCGGGGCGTGAGCCCCAACCTGAAAAGACTCGCTTTATAAGTTGTACACCGCCCCAGGGTTTTCGGCAGGACGGTTTTTTTCGGACCCCGTCCCCAACAGGAAAATCGTGCAATCGAACAACCGACCTGGAGGCCTGCGCCTCTCTTAGGGGTGATAAAATGGGCAAGAAGTATCTATCGTATGGATAAATGCGGGACGAGGGGAAGATAGGTGGGTTTGGCACGACTAAGTTCAAGCTGGAAAGGAGGGTAACCGATCCAAAAGCAGTCAGGACGAGGCGAGCATCGGCGACGAGGCTTGGCGACTCCCGATGGTCTGCGGATGGGATGCCGAAGATCACCCTTGGTCCAACGCATTGGGGACGATCACCGTGCCACTACCCTGGGTTCGCCGGAAAGAGGGGCATCGACCTCTGAGCCTGATTGCACCCTACGTGAGCTCCGGCTTGATCCTGAGCGTACTGGCGATGGCGGTTCCCGCGGCGAGGACACACGCGGGGAACATCGCGGCGGTCGGGGTGCGGAAGACGGCCGTCGTCGAGGCGGTTCGCAAGACGCAGTCGTGCGTGGTGAACATCTCGAGCGAGAAGAAGGCCGCGTCGAGCAGTCGCTGGCCGTTCTCGCCCGAGGAGAACCAGCGGCCGCGAGTCAACGGAATGGGCAGCGGCGTGATCGTGGACGGTCGGGGGTACATCCTGACCAACCACCACGTCGTCGACAAGGTTCAGGGCGTTCAGGTTCAGCTCCTGGACGGCACGAGCTATCCGGCTCGCGTCCTTCAGTTCGATCCGGTGATGGACTTGGCGCTGATCAAGATCGAGCCCACGACCTTGCTGCCGGCGATCGCGATCGGCACCTCGGCCGACTTGATGGTCGGCGAGCCGGTGATCACGATCGGCAACGCGTTCGGGTACGAGAACACGGTCTCGGTGGGGATCATCAGCGCTCTGCACCGCGACGTGACGCTCTCGGACGACCAGGTCTACCGCAATCTGATCCAGACCGACGCGAGCATCAATCCCGGCAACTCGGGGGGGCCGCTGATCAACATCGAGGGCGAGTTGATCGGCATCAACGTGGCCGTCCGGGCCGGGGCGCAGGGGATCGGTTTCGCCCTGCCGATGGACGAGGTCAAGCGGGTCGCCGCCGAGATGCTCAGCATTCGCCGGCTGACCTCCACCTGGCATGGGCTCGCCGCCGCGGAGGTGAACCGGGGCGGTCAGCATCTGCTGGTGGTCTCGGACGTTCAGCGCGGGAGCCCTGGCGAGGCCGCTGGTCTAAAGACGGGCGACGAACTGGTGAAGATCGGTTCGATGCCGGTGGGCAACGCCCTGGACGTGGAGCGCGCGTTTCTCGACGCCCGCCCTGGGCAGCCGTCGAAGCTGGTGATCCGCCGCAACGGCGCCGAAGCCGCTCTGGCCCTCGACGTCCAGCCGCTTCCCGAAGGGGGCCAACTGGCCGGCCCCGCGCCGACCGACGCTGTCTGGGATTATCTGGGAATGAAGACTCTGCCGGTCTCCGGCGAGGACGTTTCGGCGGTGAATCCCAAGCTGCGAGGCGGACTGTTCATCCAGGCCGTCTCCCCCGGCAGCCCCGCCGAGGCCGCGGCCCTTCAGAAGGGCGACATTCTGGTGGGGATGAACGTGGGCGACCGCAACTGGGAGACGATTCGGACCGACAACATCCTCTACGTGCTCCGCCAGCCCGAGGCGGTGCAGACCGACAGCGCCCTGCTTTACGTCATCCGCCGCAACGGCCTCCAATCGCGGCGGATCAGCCTCGCCGACCCACGCGTCAAGAACATCATCAGCCAGTGACGCTCCCGGACGCTTGATTTACGTTCCCACGACGGTCCCGGCGCTCTCGTCTCGACGAAGCGTCCGGGACCGTCGCGTTTCGCCCCCTCCCCCGCTCGAATCGCCCGAAGCGTCGGAACCGCCTTTGGGTTGAGCATCGACAGTCGCGATCCAACCCGCTAGTTTGGAGGGTGAGCTAGGATTGGAGGGTGAGCCGTGAGGCCGTGCTCATTGCCGTGTCGCCGTGCGACGAATTCCATCGGGCTTGTGGATACGCGGAATGGAGAAGCGCAGCGATCTGATGGATTCTGACGTGCTCATGGGACCTGACGATGATCCTCCGGGGCACGACGTAATCGTCTTGTTCGCGGTCTTCTTCGAGGGCGGGCTGGCGCCGCTCGCCTTGTTGATGGGGTGGTGGTTCGGCCACACCCCGCTGCTCCATTTCACCTGGAGCGTCTCGGACGCCTGGATGGGCGCCGCGGCGGCGATTCCGCCGGTGCTCTGCTTCCTGGCCATGCTCCGCTGGCCGCTGGGGCCGTTCGCGAAACTGAAGACGTTTTGCGAGCAGGAGTTCGTCCCCCTGCTGGCCAACAGCTCGTGGGCGGACATCGCCTTGATCGCCCTGTCGGCCGGCGTCGGCGAGGAGATGCTGTTCCGCGGCGTCTTTCAGTCGGCTCTGTCCGCATCAACGGGCGTCGCGTCGGGCCTGGTCATTTCCAGCCTCCTATTCGGCATGCTCCATCCGATCTCGGTCCCCTACGCGCTGGTCACGTTCGCGATGGGAATGTACCTCGGGGGCCTGTTCCTGTTCACCAACAACCTCCTGACCGCGATGGTGACGCACGGGCTCTACGACTTCATCCTGATGGCCTACTTGTTGCGCATCAAGAATTTCGGCCGGCCCGCCAGCAACCCGATCGCCGAGGTCGACTCGGATCGGAAGATCGACGATTACGGCGGCCCTTGATGATTTCCGCGGTCGCGGCGACTATGGTTGATGGGGGATTCATGTTGATTTCGCCGCCGGGCCCTGGTAGGCGCCCGCCAACCGAACCGGCGCGTCGACGTCTCCGGCGGCGGCGGTTCGTGAACTCTCCCCGATCCGAGCTGGTCGCGGCGCCCCGGACGTCGGCCCTTGCCCACGACGGTCTGGGTGGTCCGGCTCGCAGTCGCGGGTTCGGATCGTCGAGTCGTTCTTAAGAGGATCGTTTGATGAAGCTGACGACCACGGGAATCGCCGCGTCCCCCCCCCGCCGCTCCTCGTCGTTCCGGCTGCTCGCCGCCGGGTGTCTCCTGGCCCTGGCCTGGACGGCCGTCGGCGGCGCGACGGCCCGCGCGGCCACGACCCTGCGCTGGAAGCTCAAGCCGGGCGAGGTCCTTCATTACACCATGACTCAGAACACCACCAACGCCTACAAGCCGAAGAACGGGCAAGAGGCGAGCACCGCGATGAGCCAGGTGCTGAACCTCCACTGGACCGTCAAGAGCGTCTCCGCCGACGGCGTCGCCGAGGTCGCCCAGGCTGTCGACCGCGTCCAGATTCGGATCGAGGGCGCGGCGCAGCCCTCGGCGTTCCAGTTCGACTCCGACGCGAAGCTGCCGCCCCCCGAAGGCCCGATCGCCGCCCAGCTCGTCCCCCTGCTCAAGGCCCTTGTGGGCGCCGAATTCACGTTCAAGCTGAACGGTCGCGGCGAACTCAGCGACATCAAGGTCCCCGAGAAGCTCATGGAATCGGTCCGCCAGGCCAACCCCGGCGGCGGCTCGATGTTCTCCGACGAGGGCATGAAGAACCTGATCACCCAGTCGGGCCTGACCCTCTCCGAGTCCGCCCTGGACCCGGGGAAGACCTGGACCCAGCAGTCCAAGCTTTCCTTGCCGATGCTGGGGGTGATGATCCTCGACAAGACCTATACGTTCCAGGGGCCTGACGAGGCCGAGGCGGGGCGAGTCAAGATCGCCCTCGACACCAAGGTGGCCATCCAGCCCGCCGCCGATGCCGCCATCACCATGAAGATCGACAGCCAGGGCGGGAAGGGCGTCTTCTCGTTCGACCTGGAACGCGGCCGGGTCGTCTCCTCGCGCGTCGAAGACCTGCTCGCCATGACGCTCTCGGTCCAGGGGCAAGAGATCGGGCAGACGACCAAGACCGTCACGGAAATGAAACTGTCGCCCGAGAAGACGTCGAAGTGACGTGACGTTTCCAACCGCAACCGCCGTTTGATCGCGATGGTCCGTCCCGACGTCGTGTCGCGGATTCGACCCGTGGATTCACCCCAAGAGGTTCGATCTATGCCTTCAACGACCGCCAAAGCCCCCCACCACTCCCGCCCGGCGCGCCCGGCGGCCTTCCGTCGCCTCAACGCCGGCCGACTGGCCGTCGCGACCCTCCTCCTGACGGTCGGCCTCCAAGGCGCGGCGACGGCCGACGCCCCCCTGCGATGGAAATTCAAGACCGGCGAAACCGTTCGCTACAGTCTGGTGCAGAAGACCGAGACGACCATGAAGCTGCCCGACGGTCGGACCGGAGGCTCGAAAGTCAGCCAGGACAGCGACATCCACTGGACCGTCAACAACGTATCGCCCGAGGGCGTCGCCGAGATGACCCAGACCATCGACCGCGTCCGGGTTCGGATGGATTCGGTGCCCGGTCAGCCCCCTTTCGAATTCGACTCCGCCTCGAAGGATCCGGCCCCGGAAGGCCCCGTCGCGGCGCAGCTCGTCCCGGTCTTCAGGGCGCTGGCGGGACTTGAGTGCACGCTGATGATGGATGCGCGCGGCGAGATTCGCGACGTCCGGATCGCCGACAAAGTGGTGGAATCGCTCCAGAAGAGCTTCCAGGGGGGGCTCGGCAATCTGTTCACGAAAGAGTCGCTCAAGAACATGGTCGGCCAGTCGAGCCTGGTCCTGCCCGAGGAGGCCGTCGCCAAGGGCAAGAGCTGGAAGGAGCAATCCAAGATTCCGGCCGCCCAGCTCGGCACGATGGTCACTGACAAGACCTACACGTTCGAGGGCCCCGAAGCCGCCGACGCCTCGCGCGTTCGGATCGATCTGACCTCCAAGACGACCCTGGAGCCGGACGCGAACGCCCAGATCGAATTCGCGATGAAGAACCAGGACGGCAAAGGGAGGTTCGTGTTCGACGCGGCCAAGGGACGGATCATCTCGTCGCACGTCGACATGACCATGACCCAGTCGATCAAGGCGCAAGGGCAGGAGCTGGAGCAGACGATCGTCAACAAGATCGAGATGAAGCTGGCGCCCGAGCCGTCGGCCGCCAAGTGAATCGAACAGCCGCGGCCGGCCGGGTTCGACGCGTCAGGCGAGCCCGTGCTTCTTCAGCTTGCTGAAGAACGTGCTTCGCGGCAACCCGAGCAGGCGGGCGGCGATGCTCTTGTTGCCGCCCGCCTCCTCAAGCGCGTCGAGCAAGCGCTGCCGCTCGTAGGCGAAAAACTCCGAATTCCATTCGTCGCCCGCCGCATCGGTCGAGCCTGTCGGCAAGGCCGCTGCGCTCGGGGGCCGCTCGGCGATCATCCCCGCCGAGGAGGCGCTGGCCGCGGCGCTCGACCCGGCCGACGGACCTGCGGTCGACGCCAGTCGAGTGCGCGAGCGATAGCGACGGCGGATCGGCTGGCGGACTTCCGGCGGCAGGTCGCCGACGGTCAGCGACGGGCCGTCGGCCAGAACCACCGCGCGCTCGACGACGTTCTCCAGCTCCCGGATGTTGCCCGGCCAGTCGTACGCCATCAGCGCCTCGACGGCCTCGGGGTCGATGTGGGTGAGGAGCTTCCCGGTCCGCGCCGCGTGGACGTCCAGGAAGTAGACGGCCAGCTCGAAGACGTCCTCGCGACGGTCCCGCAGCGGTGGCGCCGTCAGGCAGATGACGTTGAGTCGGTAGTATAAGTCCTCGCGGAACCTTCCTGCCTGGATCAACGCTTCGAGGTTCTGGTGAGTCGCGGCCACGATCCGGACGTCGACGTTCACCGGCTGCGAGCTTCCCACGCGCTCGAACGACATCTCCTGGAGCACGCGCAGCAGCTTGGTCTGAACTTCGAGGTTGATGTCGCCGATCTCGTCGAGGAACAGCGTGCCGCCGTTGGCCTGCTCGAACCGACCCATGCGGTCGCGGTCGGCGCCGGTGAACGCCCCCCGGACGTGGCCGAACAGCTCGCTCTCCAGCAGACTTTGCGAGAGCGCAGCGCAGTGAACCTTCACGAACGGTCGGCTCGCGCGCGGACTGCCCGCGTGGATCGCCGCGGCCAGCACCTCCTTGCCCGACCCGCTCTCGCCGCGGATCAAGACCGCCGAGGGGCTCGCGGCCACCTTCCGCGCCAGGCTCGTCATCCGGCGGACGGCCGGGCTCGACCCCTTGATCCGGTCGAACGCCTCGACCACGGCGTCGGCCTCGCCGCGACCGGGATCGCTCGAATCGGTTCCCCCGTGGTGGCCCGCCATCTCGCGCTCGGCCCGGTCGCGCAACTGTTCCTGGAGGATCAGAATCCGCCGCTGCTGCACGGAGATCTTGTCGACCTTGTCGCGCAGCTCGTGGTTCAACGATTCGAGCGTCTGCTGGATGTCGGCCGAGTGCAACGCCAGCGCGGCCACCGAGCTGATCGCGCCCAGGAAGGCCATCTCCTCGTCTTCGTACGGCATGCCGCTCCGCTTGGGGCCGAGGACCAGAACACCAGCGAGTTGGCCGTCCCCCCCCACCCCGCACGCGGCCTCGCCCCCCAGCGCGATCATGGCGTCGGTGGCCGGGTCGGACGTACCCGCCGAACCCAGCGCGTGCGACTGCCGCACCGACGACGTCTGCCGGAGCCGCGTCACCAGCGGGTTGGCCGCCTCAAGCACATGGTCGTCGGGCGTCGGACCGTGGCTGGCGGCCAGCTCGAACGTCCCGGTCTCGACCTCGGCCAGATAGAGCGCCCCCCATTCCAGCCGCATGACCTCGGCGGTCCCTTCCAGCAGCCGACGGCCCAGCGTCGTGCGGTCGACCAGGCTCCCCACCGCCAGCCGCATCTTCTGCATCGCCTGGTCGAACTTGTACTTCTCGCGGAAGAACCGTCGGTCCAGCACCCGCTGGAACCGCCCGCGCGCAATCTCCGACAGAATCAAGACGACGATCACCGACACGGCCGCCACCACCGCGCCCCACGACGTCGTCCGCTCGGCCAGGAGTCGGTCGCCGATCACCTTGCCGCCGACCAGGAGCAGCCCCGAATAGATCAGCCCCGCCGTCACGCTGAAGGCGAAGTAGACCACGCTCCGGTTGATGATCTCCTCGACTTGCAGGAGCTTGTACCGCGTGATGCTGAACGCGTGCGCGATCGTGTACAGGAGCGAGACGATGAACATCGGCCACGCGGCGCTGTCGCGTCCCAGGTTCGCCGGATCGCTCAGCGTCTGCCACATCATGTAGCCGATCAGGACGGTCGAGACCACCGTCGCCATCAAGATCCATTTGACCTGGTTGCGCTCGCCGCGATGCCGCGCCCGCCGATAGCTGAAGACCAGGCAGAAGAGGCACAACGCGAAGAAAAAGACCGCCACCCAGACGTAGCTCAGCGCCAGGATGCGGATCAACTGGAGCGCCGTTGTGCTCTCGGTCGCCGCGTCGCGATCCCGAAGCCAACGCGACGCGTACATCCCCCCCCACAACGCCGCCAGGAACGCCGCCGGCACGCCGTAAAGGACCGAGAGAACCCACCGGCGGTAGACCAGAAGGATCGGGTTGGGCCTGGGGAAGACCAGGTAGAAATGCAGATTCACCGCGGGCACCAGCAGGGCGAAGAACACGAATGGATAGATCAACAACGGGCGGAGGACGATCTCCGTCCAGTGGTAGCCCCCCATGAACGCGCCGACCGTAACGATGCAGAGCAGGAAGAACAGCCGAGCCGAGTCGTCGTTGGGACGCTTCCAGAACACCCTCGCGCCCACGCCGAAGATCAACAGCTCCTGAAGGAACCAGACGCACGACCAGACGTACGAACGGGTCGGGGCGTAACGCACCACCGCCTGGGCCTCGCGCGTCGCGCCGGTCTTTTGATCGACCCAGCGGACGTCCACCGTGTCGTCGATCCGGTTGCTCAGCCCGCGTAGGGCCTTGATGTAAGCCGAGTAATCGCCAGCCCGTAAGTCGGTCCCGTCGATCGACGACAGCACGTCGCCCACCTGGGGAGGCTCGACCCGAACCCCAGCGCTCTTCCAGACGAAATCGCGGGAGACCTCTTCCTCGACGATCGTCCCGAACATGCAGCGAACGCCGATCGTCCCCATCCACACCACGTGCGCGAGGACCATCACCGAATACAGCAGCACGACCGCCGAACCGACGAGGAACAGAATCCGCAATCCCGCCCAGCGCTCCGAGATCCACGACGAGCCCTTCTCATCCGGCACCCCGGCCCAGTCTCTCGAACCGTCGAAAGTCGGATACGAAGCCGACGTCGAACGTCCCAGAGCCGGGAGCGAAAAGCGAGCCCAGAAGCGTGAGCGTCGTATCATCGGAGCCCGTCCTGGCGAGTCGAAAGAAGACCCGAACGCTCGTCCGCCGACACGCTCCGACAGCATCGATCGAAAGTCGTGGCGAGCGACTCAATCCTGATCGCGTGGGATGGTTCGTTGGCGTGTCACTCATGCGGTCGCAACGATTTAGTCTATCGATTCGGCGCTGAAACGCAATGCTGTCGTTAACGAAACCTCGTCAGGCGTCGGCGCTGACGAGGTTTCGGCGGCTCGGCGAGTGGCTTTATTCCAACTAGGGCTGCGCGACTTTCGCGGTCGGGGTTCTGGGGTGTCATGAAGCTGTTTCGCCTCGGAAATCGGCTTTAGACGTTAATTTGAAGAATGTAGATAAAATAGGGTGGGTGTCGGGTCGGTTTCAGTGCCGATCGAGGTCTATTTCGGCGCTGAAAGCTCGATAGGCCGTCGACGGCTCGACGGCGAAATTAGGACTCTTGGCCGGTCGGGTCGTAGGTCCCTCGTCGATCTTTGTGCGAAAAAAGAACTGGGCACGCCATGTGCTCTCTAGGGTCTGTCGCAATCGCGGTCGTCGGGGCTTTTAAAAGCGTCAGGCCGACCCGCTCGAATCTTCGCATCGACTTCGGTGGTGTTCAGCAGCCCGATTCTTGGATTCCGACGACGGGACCGACGCGGGTCTGGAGAGGCAGCATGCGGCTTTCAACCAAGTGGCGGGATACCTGGTCGACGATCGCGTCCGACGTCGATTCACGGCGCAGCGAGCGCGTCACGATCGAAGGCGACGTCTTCGATGTCGTCCGGATGGGTCGCGGCGAGCCGCTCGTCCTGGTGCCGGGGTTGGCGGGAAGCTGGAAGCTGTTGATGCCGCTGGCCCGTCGGCTGGCTCGCGAGTACGAGGTAGTCAGCTACAGTCTTCGCGGCGATCGGTCGCGGGGACGGGGCGGGCCTGGCGATTCGCGCCGGCGGCACGTCGACGTCGGCGGCCACGCCGACGACCTCGCGGCCTTGATCGATCGGCTCGGCATGGAATGCCCCGCGGTCTTCGGCGTCTCCTTCGGGGCGGCCGTGGCTCTCGAACTGGCCGTCGAGCAGCCGGGCTGCCTTGGCTCGTTGATCGTTCAGGGGATCGAGGAGCGGTTCCGGACGACGATCGGCTCGACGATCGCCCAGCACGTGCTTGAGCGATACCCGCTGCCCGCGAACAGCCCGTTCCTCAATCAGTTCCTGAATCTGCTGTACGGGACCAAGCCCGAGCCGGGGCCGCGCACCGATTTCGTCGTCGATCGGATCTGGGAGACGCCGCAGGCCGTGATGGCCGAGCGGCTCCGCCAGCTCCGGCAGTTCGACGTCGCCGATCGACTCTGGCGGATCGACGTGCCGACCCTCGTCCTCGCCGGCTCGAAAGACGCGATCATCCCCGCGAGCCGCCAGAAGCGGCTGGCCCAGGGAATCTCCGGCGCCCGCTTCGAGAGCATCGAAGGTGCCGGCCACATCGGCTTCGTTACCCACGCCGACGCCGTCGTCCGCCAGGTCCACGACCACTTCCAGCGCGTCAAGGCGTCGGTCTGACGACGCCAGGACCGCAACGAAACATCCTCAGGAAGTCTCTCCTCCGTCGGATTCGGCCCCTTCGGAGGGGAGCTTTCTGTTCTCCAGACATCCTCAGGAAGTCTCCCCTCCGTCGGATTCGGCCCCTTCGGAGGGGAGCTTTCTGTTTTTACGAGGGTTGGGTTCAGGGCTTGATCGCCTTGTAAAATCGGCCCATCTCCTCGACCTTGGGCCACTGGGGATGCAGGGTCGACCACACGAAGACCGTGACGCCCGTTGCCGGCTTTCGCGCGCCATGGTCGAGAACCGCCGCGACCTGCGAAGTCGGAACCCGCGGCTCGTCCCAGTCCGAGAGCTGGACGATCGGCCAGATCTTCAGCCGTTCGCCGGCGACGCCGCGAATCCCCAGATGGCGGCCCAGCCAGGCGGTCTGCCTTGAGATCCATGCGGGGTCGTCGGCGTGCCCGAACCGCGCGTGGTAGGTCATGATGCTGAACACGTCCAGATATTTCGCCTGACCGACCAGGTCGATGGCCAGCTTGGCGCGCAGGGCGTCGTCGCGCTCGTCGTCGGACCAGGGGCAATGGAACGTCCCGAGCAGGGCTTGCGGGCGGGTCGCGTCGAGGATCGCGCGGAAGTCGCCAACCCAGGCTGTGAAGACGTCGCACCGCCACTTCACCCAGCTTGCGCGCTCGGGGCCCAGCAGCCGTCGGGCCAGTTCGGGAGTGGGGCTGTCCGGCAGCACGACGCCGGTCTCCTTGCTGAACAGGGCGAGGCAGCGCGGGCAGAAGCACGTGTCGGGAAGGTTCGGCTCGGCCTGTTCCCAGCTCGCGTGGGCATGGTGGTAATCGAGCCAGATCCCGTCGATGGGGGCCGCGGCCAGCGTGCGCCGGAAGGCCTCCATCCGCTCGCGGCGATAGCCCGGATGGGTCGGGCAGACTCCTTGCCAGCCGTCGGGGGCTGGGCAACGCTTGCCATCGGCGCCCACCGGCGCGGCGTCCGGATGCTCGTCGAGATAGCCCGCCTCGTGCATCGTGTTGAACTCGGCGAACACACGAAGGCCGGGGCTCTGCTGCTTCAATCGCTCGACGACCTCGCGGGTGACGCCGCCGGAGCCGATCCAGACCGCGTTCACGCCGTAGTCGTCCAGGGTCTGCTTGCGGTCGAAAACCTGGCTGGGAACGCCCCCGTAGACACCTCGAATCGCGATCCACGGCCTCGGTTCGGCCGCCTTGCAGTTTTCCGTCGCCACGGTCTGGAGGATCGCGGCGGTGAGCAGCACGCCGCCAAGGTAAGCCGGTACTCGCGCCATCGTCGCGCCTCGTCGTCAGGGAATGGGGGAAGGACTCCGTCGAGACGACCATGATGTTCGCCGAAGCCGCTTGCGAGCAAGAGGCCGGCGCGGCTTGAGGAGTCGGGCGCGCGGACCGTAGAATCATCCGGCGATCACGGGCTGAGGGGGTCGATCCTTACGAGCAAGGAGCCGTCGTCGATGTCGGATCTCAGTCTCTCGTCGTCGCCGGGAGCCCCCCTGTTCTCGCTCCGCTTCGAGGACGCCCTGCGGTTCGCGGCGACGTCCCACGAGGGGCAGACGCGACGCGCGAGCGAAACGCCCTATGTGCAGCACGTCGTCGCGGTCGCCTGGATTCTCGGTCGCTCGGGATTCGGCGAGGACGTGGTGATCGCGGGGCTGTTGCACGACGTCGTCGAGGATACGGCGGTCACGATCGAGGAGGTTGCGGCCCGGTTCGGCCCAGTCGTCGCCGACCTTGTGGAGCGCTGCTCGGAGATCAAGAACGACGCGACGGGTCGGATGCGGCCGTGGATCGATCGCAAGCGCGACCACCTGGCGGCGCTGGCCGACGCCCCCGTCGAGGCCCGCGCCGTGATCCTGGCCGACAAGATCCACAACCTGACGTCGATCGAATACGACCTCAGCCTGGGCCGCGACGTCTGGCCCGCCTTCCACGCCGACCGCGCCGAGGTGCTCTGGTACTACCAGGCGATCCTCGATTGCTGCGGCCGCGACGACCCCCGCCTCGAACGGCTTTCCGCCTGCTGCCGCGAGATCCTGGCGCGGGTGTCGCTTTGAGGCGACGCGTGCTCCGCGTCGGCCCATCCTGATCTCGCCCGTTGGGCCGGGGAGTGGAGGAAAGCCGTGGGCTTGGGCAGGAATCTCGCCAAAACGTCTTTGGTTCGTCTATTGAAAAGCGCCTCTTTCCGCCCCTAACCCGTTTCCGCCTCATGGAGTCAACTCTTCTATCCGTACTTGGATCGTGTAAGTATTTGGCGTATGACACAGGAACTGAGACGCGACTCGCGGGCTCCCGACTCTCTTTCGGAGATCGCAATGAAGACACGAGTTGAACGGTATCTGTCCATGCGCTTTGAAGGAAGCCAGGTGCGGCACCCGTTGCACTGCCTGATCGCATTGGCAGTCATGGGGTCGGTGATGGCGGAACGATCATTCGGCCAGGACGGGGAGATGCGGCAGCACGCCGGGCTCGTTCGGATCGAATCCGTCACGGTCGGTCGGCCTCGCGCCGCGGAGATGATCCCCGATTCCCTGCTCAACTTCACCGATCCCGCGGGGACGACGCAGAGTGGGTCGCTCTGGGCTTGGGGTGCCCCGGGCAGGCCGCTGGCGATCCATGAACTATCGAAGGAGAAGGCCGGGTCGAATGCCGTACGATGGGTCGAGGGCGTAACGTCGTTTTCGCCCGATCTGATCACGGCGACGTGGGACGACGGCCATCAATGGCAGTCTTCCGCCCCCGGTTTGACGATGAGTCCAGTCGCTGATATCGCGGCCCCCGCGGAGTCGGAGTCCGCAAGGCTACGCCAGATGAAGACGATCACCCGCAAGTTCGTCCTTCGCGAGGACGCTGGTCCCGTGAAGGGCATGAAACAGCTGCGGCTCCTTCCCAACCCGATCCATCGCTACTCAGACAAGACTTCGGGCCTGCGAGATGGCGCGATTTTCGTCTTCGCGTACGGGACGAACCTGGAGGCGTTCCTGGCTGTCGAGGCGCGATCCACTGGCGACTCCCTCCCGGTCTGGCACTATGGGGTCGCCAGGGTCACCGGCGGCGCCCTAGTGTCGCCGGACAGAAGTAATGCAAGGAATTCGGGGGGCATGCTCGTCGAACCAGCGGCGCATCTTCGGATTCGTCCAGGTCCACTCGATGGGGTGGGCGTACAGCCGGTTGTACTCCGGCCAGGAGGCCATCACATGGGCGATGTAGGCCTCCCGGCTGGTCCACGACCCCCGCTTCAGGTAGCGGAGCCCGAAGGCGTGGTTGAGGATCTCCCCCTGATTGAGCCACGAGGCATGCGCCGGCGTCAGGCGGGGACGCCACCACTCCTCGCACCCGGCGAAATAATCGGCCGTCTCGCCGGCGATATGGCTCCCACCGCCGTCCAGGACGAGGAAGACGCCCCGGAGCCGATAGTGCCCCCGCCGGAACGCCTCCAGCGCCGGGATGAGGTGCTCGGCGCCGTTGGTCTCCAGGATGGCCGCCTCCATCCGCCCGGTGGGGACCACCAGGAAGGTCAGGATGTTGACCGTCCCATGCCGGGTGTACTCGAATTCCTGCTGCTCGATCGAGCCGGGGATCGCCCGGCGGATCTGGCAGCGCTCCAGCGCCTGCTTGTTGGGCATCTCGTCGAGGCAGACGACCCAGATGCCCCGCTCGGCCAACCGCTCGGCGTTGGCGTAGCACCAGAAGACCTTCTCGGCCCGGTCCTTGAACTCCTCATCCAGCCGGGACGTCCTCCAGTAGCGGGTCCGATGCGGCTGGAGATCGACCCGGTCGAGGATCCGCCGGATGGTGCGGGGCGAGATGCTCGGGACGACGCCGTCGGTGACCGCCTGGCGGGCCAGGTCCTCACTCGACCAGTGGGTGATGTGCAGGCCCTTGGCCACGGGCTCCATGCAGGCGAGCCGGACGATCTGCGCCCGCTGGAGGGGGGAAATCCGCCCGGGGCTGCCGGGTCGGGCCGGTGGGGCCAGCAGTCCGGTCAGGCCGCCGTGCTCGTAGCGCCGGCAGGTCCTCCAGACTGTGGCCTCGTCGCACTGCATCTGCAAGGCGACCGTGCTGGTCGGCACGCCCTGGGCGTTGGCCAGGACGATCCGGGCCCGCCGGACCTGATACCAGGGCAATGAGTCACTCCGGGCGACCCGCTGGAGGATCGGCAGGTCGCCCGGTTCGATCGAGAGCCGTCGGGGTCGTCGTCCGCGCATCGGGCCACCTCGTCTCGCCGGGTTGTGGTGGATCCCAGCGTACTCGGTGGCCCCGCATTCCTTGCATTACTTCTGTCCGGCGCCAGGGGCAGCCGTTTGCGACCTCGCGGCAGGGCCGTCGGGCGAGCTGGGGTTCGGGGAAAGAAACCTTGCCGGGCTCGCTTTAGGCAGGCTCAGCACGAGATCCCAGCCGGTCTGACCCGCCGATCGGACTTCGGCATGCTCGATGGGCCGTCCCCGGATCGTCTTGACTTCTCCCTCGTTGAAATACGCCCCACTCGAGAATCCGATGTCCACGGAACTCACGCGCCATTCGGGTTGCCCCTGCTTCACCATCCCCGCGAATGAGGGCCACAATTTGGAGAGCATCGGGTCCTTCGCGTCGCGCTCGGTGCGGGCGTGGACGTTTCCGCAGATCGTCAGAATCCTGTCCGTCGACTTGAGCGACTTGGCCTCCCTCAGCAGGTTCGCCGCCATCGCAGCGTCGCCCTCCCGCCACAGGGAGATCTCATCGTCGGCCTGCAATTGAGGGGAATCCGCATCCCCAGTCCGTCTCTTCTGGACCAGGGCCGCATACCTCTTTTCAAGGATCGCCTCGCTCTCGTCGAAGCAGACGACCTGCCACCGGAATGGCGGCGAGACCGCGGTGCGGACCAGTTCCAGGAGCTGGACGTTCCCACGACCATCTCCGTTGGGGTTCGCGAAGAAATCCGGGACCCTCTTGGTCTCCCCGCGCGCCCACGCCAACAAGGGGGCTTGAGCGTCGTTGGGCACCTCGATCGCCAGGGCCCGATAACCTTGTTTATTCAGGGCTGCCAGCAGACCCGCGACGAGCCCCGGTACCTCCCGGGTGCCGTGGATTTCGCCGAGGATCAGGACGTCGCAGCGCGCCGCCAGATGCTCGATGGCGGACCTCGCTTCGGGCGGCAACGGGTACGGTTCGAGGTCGCCTGCGTATGAGCTGCCCCGGATCGCGAGGCAGCCCAACAGACAGGCGAGAACGATAGCCGGATGGCGAACGCCCACTCTATCGCCGCTCATGGTAGCGACCCTCCTGACTGAAGAGATCCATCAGTTCAACCCCACGGCTTCGGCCGGAATCCGAGTCAACGGATCGGCGCCCCGGGAAGGGGTACGGTCCTCCCGTCCGAAACGAGATCTCGAGGGCCTCCATCGCCTCACCGCCGGACCGCGATCGGAGGCAGCTAAGCAGGTGGACTCGATCCTTCTCGACTTTCGTGGTTCGCGAGCCAGAGATCGTGCGGCGGCACGGTCGGGACGCGTTGGTCTCGGCTCGACCCGAACGGTCGGGACGCGTTGGTCTCGGCTCGACCCGAGAGGGCGCCGGCACGATGAGCCGATCATCCGGCGCAGCTGGCCCGCGCCCCTGCGATCCCGGCAGCGACCCACGCCGGACGGACTCCGCCATCTCGGCGGGCTCGAGCTTAATACCCTTCGGCATGGCTGGGTAGCTCGCCGGTGCCGGCCCCGCGGAGGCGTCGGCTTTGCGGGTCGATGGCGATGCCGGCCCAGTAGCCGACGAACATGTCACTCTCCTGCCGCCCTAGTTCCTTGACCTCCTGGCCGAGGGTTCTGACGCCTTCGAGAACCTTGGGATCGAACGCTCCGGTCCGTACCTGGGCGACAGTTTTCGGAGAGGCGGACCAGTCGGGGAGCAGGAATGCGGGCGCGTCGACCGCGGCCTGCGCGTCGAGGTCGAACTCCAGCACGCCGGCGATCACCTGCAAGTTGCGCTGGTGTACCCCCCCGCCGATGGCCGTGCTGGCCAGGACGGGCCGTCCGTCCCGGGCGACGATCAGCGGATTCATCCCCTCCGGCAGCCGGCGGCCCGGGCCGGCCTGCTTGATGGCGTCCTGCTGGAACGAGGCGGAATCGGGGATTGACACGCCCGCGACGAAGATCCCCGTGTTGCCCCAGGCCACGGTATTGATCGAGTGGGTCACGGCCGCGACGTTGTCCCAACGATCCACGGCCACGACCCCCGACGAATGGCCGGGGCGGGCGTTCGTCCCGGCCCCGGCGGCCGGCCTGACGGCATAGAGCCACTCACCTTGCCGCATCCGCTCCCAGAGCCAGCGGGCGTGCTCCTTCGTGGCCCGCGTCCGTGGCGCGAAATCCCGCCCTGGGTATCGCTTCGCGGCCTCCTCCGGGCCGTAGCTGAGTAACTGGTTGTTGGCGATCTGCATCAGCCAGAACAGGCTCTCCGACGACCGCGACGGCTGGCCGGATCGCCCGAGGTCGGCGAGTTCCAGCAGGTTGAGCGCCTCGACCGTGTCGACCCCACCCCGTGAGGAGAGCCCCGGCGCATAGACCTGCCGGCCACGGAAGGTGGTTTGGAGCGGATCTTCCCACGTGGCTCGATAGGATTTCATGTCTTCCAGCGTGATCTTCCCCCCCTCCTTCCGGACGGCGGCGACGAATCGGTCGGCCCAGGCGCCGGTGTACATGTCGGCCGCGCCCCGCTCGGCCACGCGCCGGAGCGTCGCGGCCAGCTCCGGCTGGCGGAAGCGATCGCCCTGCCCGTAGAACGCGCCGCCCTCCTTGGTGAAGACTCGCTTCGTCTCGGGCAGGCGGCCCAGCACGCCCTTGCGGTACTCGATCGAGCCGGCGAGATGCGGGGCGACCTCGAACCCTTCGTCGGCCAGCGCGATAGCCGGCTCGACGACCTGTGCCATCGGCAGCTTGCCGAACCGATCGTGGGCCGCCTGCACGCCGGCCATGAACCCAGGGACCAGCGCGGTCCTTCCGCTGGGCGTCCCGCCCCCGGTCCGCGGGTCCATCCCGGGAATTGAGAGCGGGTCGGTCTCCTCGATCGGCGTGTTGTACCCGGCATTCAGATAGTAATATTCTTTCCTTGATGCGTCGTAGTAGACCATGCTGAGCATGCCGGCAAAACTGACGAATTCCCCGGCCGCCTCGACGACCTGAGTCATGGCGGTCGCCATCGCCGCGTCGACCGCGCCGCCACCCCGCTTCAGGATTTCGATTCCCGAGTGCACGGCTCGCTTGCCGGTGATCCCCGCGACCAGCCCGTCCCGCCCTTCGGCTAGGAATGAGTGTGATGCGACCCGGTCGGGCTCATTGCCCTCCGCCGGAAACCCTCCCGCGACAACCGCGCAGACGGTCATCAAGGACACGATTCGGGCTCTCATGAAGACCTCCCTGAATTCGCGAGATCACCGCGCCTGACCCCGAATGCACCGCGAGCCGAGGCTTTCGACACGATCAGCCCGAAGGGCCCCACGGCACGCCGAGCCGATCCCGCGCCACTCCCCGCGGTCGTGAACGACGAGCTGAAAGTGTAGCAGAAGCATGTCCGTCCGCTTAGAGGAAATAAAGGCCTTCCACTCTCGCAATATGAGGAAGAGCTACCGCTGGCTGGAGGACCCGAGGCAGTCCACGGAGCTACCGGGCGACCCGTCCCGGTGCGTCCACGTCGGCGACCGCGAGAGCAACATCCGCCGCTGGTTCGCTGAACACGCTCCTTGAATTCCTTGCATTACTTCTGTCCGGCGACACTAGCTGCGGAGCTGGACGGGCAAGAAGTCTGGAAAGTGGGAGAGGCTGATCCGCCCCACACGGGCCCCTCCTACATGAACCGGTTTCGTTCCCTGCTCTCGTCGAAGTGACTCGCTCCGGACGAGACCGGGAAACGGGTTGAACCTGGTTCTGAACGATGTTTGGGCGATCTGGATAGAACAGTGACCAACCTCCGTTCGTCGCGTCGTCGGGTTGGAGTTTGTTGGGGAAGTTGAAATCGCCGGCCGTGGCGGTGTCCGGTCGACGATCGTGCCGAGTGAGGTCGTCATAAGACTCGGGGGCGGGGCCGTCGCTTCGCGTCGGCGTATTTGGATCTTGCCTGTTGATCCGCACGGCCTCGGTGGATACAGTTACGTTGTCGTTCCGAGCCTGAACACACGCTCGGTCGACTTTCGGGTCGTGCGACCGTGGCACGACGGACTAGAGCCTGTTGTCGCGCGAGGCTGGACTCTCGCGGCGGCGGGGTGGCTAGATCGAAAGGAGGTGATTGCGTGTGTAGTCATAACCAGGGGCGGCTGGCCTAACGGCAGCCGACGGGTTGCCCGTCGGGCAAGCCGCATTCTTGGAACCTTCATAGGTTTGGTTCGACCAGGCTCGGATCGCAAGTTCCGGGCCTGGCCGAATTCGCCTTTTTTTCCGCTTGAGAATTGGTCTGACGACCGCGTTTGCAAGGGTTTTTCGCTTGGCTCGCACCGTGTTCGCGACTTATTATCCGGCCTCGTATCAGGGCTGGTGGGCCTGGGTGTTTACCGGGCTCACAACAGGTCGCCGGGCGGAGTGCGGAGGTCTCGCTTAGAACCCCTCTCGACATTCAAGCATACACCGAAAGGCCCCGGGACCTGTTATCAGGCACCGGGGCTTTTTTTGTTGGCTCAAGCCTAAGCTCGAAACGGACCGGGGTCGCAGACCCTGGCTAGATCCTGAATTGTGGCTGGCCTCCATGAGGCCGGTCCCATGACTTTATTCAAGGGAGGGCGTCGATCGTGATCGTGGTTATGAAGCCGGACGCGACCGGGGCGCAGATCGAACACATGCGACAACACATCACTTCGCTGGGGATGACCCCGCAGGTCATTACCGGGCAGCATCAAACAGTCATCGCGGCGCTCGGCGAGGAACGCGCCGGGCTGACCGAGGCTCTTGAGCCCGGCGAGGGGGTCGAGAAGGTCTTGCCGATCATGGCGCCGTACAAGCGGGCCTCGTCCGAGCTGAAGCGCGAGCGGACCGTGGTCAAGGCGCTCGGCTTCGAGGTCGGCGGCAAGAAGGTCGCGGTGATCGCCGGCCCGTGCTCGGTCGAGAGCGAGGAGCAGATCGTCAGCATCGCCCGCAAGCTCAAGGAGCTGGGCGCGACCGCGCTGCGCGGCGGCGCGTTCAAGCCGCGCACCAGCCCGTACAGCTTCCAGGGGCACAAGGAGAAGGGCCTCCAGATGCTGGCGGCGGCCCGGGCCGAGACCGGCCTGGCGATCGTGACCGAGGTCATGGCGCCCGAGCACGTACCGATGGTCGCCGAGTACGCCGACGTCCTCCAGATCGGCGCCCGCAACATGCAGAACTACCAGTTGCTCCAGGCCGTCGGCGACTCGGGCAAGCCGACCCTCCTGAAGCGCGGGATGAGCGCGACGATCGACGAGTTCCTCCTCGCCGCCGAGTACATCCTCGATCGCGGCAATCCCAACGTGATCCTCTGCGAGCGCGGCATCCGCACTTACGAAGAGCACACCCGGTTCACGCTGCCTTTGGCCACGGTCCCCTACCTCAACGACAAGAGCCACCTGCCGGTCGTGGTCGACCCGTCCCACGGAACGGGCAAGGCGAAGCTGGTCGCGCCGATGTCGAAGGCGTCGGTCGCCGCGGGCGCCGACGGCCTGATCATCGAGGTTCACGAGGACCCTGAACACGCCGCCAGCGACGGCGCCCAGACCATCACCCCCGCCGCCTTCGGCCAGCTCATGGCCCAGTGCCGCCGTATCGCCGAGGCCGTCGACCGGACGATGTGATCGGCTCCTCGATCGCACTCGACTCCGCATCCCATCGCCGCGCTTCGCCTGCTTTCCCTCACGCGAGGGAGAGCGCGAAGCGCGGCGATCGGCCTCTTGTTCCCCCTTCCCCTCGTTCAACTCAACGCACGTCGCACGTCTTGCCGCTCGGCCACTCGATGGACGTTTCAAAATCGGTGCGAATCATCAAGAGAGGATCTCACGGAGGCTGTTCGTGAGCTACAATTCCCCAAGCGACTTTGTTTCCACGCGCACGTCGGCTGACGCGGCGCCCACGAATGCAAGGTTGTCGGACGTCCTGATTCGGCACTCGATTTGCTGAACTGAGATTTGCTCATTTGATTTGCTGAGTCGACGGCCGCGCGGCGAGGTCGCTCTTCGGCTGACGACGAGAAGGGACGCGAGCCCTCCACTTGTTTCGCGAATTGCGTTCGCGGAGGGCGTGATGCGCAGGGAGGGTGCGGTTGCTCTGTCCCGAGTCCCACTTCGAGAGGTCGCGATGAGTCGAACCAAGAAAAGCAAGGGTGTGTTGGAGAGCGTGAAAGAGACGGTCGTCGATGCGGCCGTCGCAACGACGAAGGCCGTGAAACGCCTTCCGAGCAAGGCCGGCGAGACGCTTCAGGCCGCGGGAGGAGCGATCGCCGCCGGCGCGGAGACGGCCCGAGACCTCGGCGCTGACGCGATCCACGCCGTGACCGCCGCGCTGCCCGGCGGCAAGCCGGCGGCGAAGGCCAAACCCAAGGCGACCGCGCCCAAGGCCGCGGCCAAGACCAAGGCAGCGGCGCCTAAAGCCAAGGCCGCGCCCAAGGCCACGGCCGCATTGAAGACCTCGGCCGCTCCGAAGGCCAAGGCCGCGGTCAAGAAAGCCGCTCCCGCCCCCAAGGCCAAGGCCGCGCCGGCCGCTGCCAAGGTGGAGGCCGCCGCCCCGAAGACGAAAGTCAAGGCCAAGAGCGCTCCCGCCGCCAAGGCTCCGGCGAAGAAGCCGGCCGCCAAGAAATCCTGACGCCGACTCCTCTCGGCTCGAAGTGAGCTCGCCCGGCGAGCGGGGCGGATTCGTCCCCGCTCGCTGGATTCCTCCCCCCTTCTCCACCGACTCGCCGACGCCGTCGACGGCCGGCCGAGTCCGGCTCCTTCTGTATCGGCCTCGAACCCGGTATTTTGGTTGGATCGAACGGTGAGCCGAGCCCCTGGCGGCTCGTCGCGCACGAGCATTCAACCAACCAGACGGGTCGCTTCCATGCTTGACGCCTTGGTCGTTGCGCCTCATCCCGACGACGCCGAACTCGGCGTGGGTGGAACGATCGTCCGCCTCTCCAAACAGGGCTGGAAGGTCGGCGTCCTCGACCTCACCAGCGGCGAGCCGACGCCCCTGGGAAGCCTTGAGCGCCGGGCCGCCGAGACCGCCGCCGCCAATGCGCACCTGGGAAACCCCTGGCGGAAGAACCTGGGGCTGCCGAATCGCAGCCTCGAACCCACCCTGGCCAACCGCCGGGCGCTCGCGGCGGTCTTCCGGCAGGTGCGGCCTCGGTTGATCTTCGCCCCTTACTGGGAAGACGCCCACCCCGACCACCTCGCGGCGACCAAGCTCGTCGAGGACGCCCGGTTCTGGAGCAAGCTGTCGAAGTCCGACATCCCCGGCGAGCCGTTCCACCCCGCCCGGATCTTGTACTACTTCAGCGTCCACCTGCGGATCGTCGAGCGGCCCAGCCTGGTTCTGGACGTCTCCGACGAGATCGACGCCAAGGTCGCGGCGATGCGCTGCTACCGGTCGCAGCTCGTCGACAACCAGCCCGCGGGCCGGCCCGGCGTGATCGATTCGGTCTGCGACCGCACCCGATTCTGGGGGCACATGGTGGGCGTCGGGCACGCCGAGCCGTTCGCCAGCCGCGAGCCCGTCGGCCTCGGCCGGTTGGATTCACTGCTCCTCTGAGCGCACACTTTTCCTCTCCCAAGCGAAGGCGACTTGAGCATGAAACCCGCGACGCGATCTCTCCTTTCCGGCCTGATGGTTCTTTGGTTGGCGACCTCCGCCCGGTCGGCGCCGATCGAGCCGGTTCCGTTCCGGGTTCCGGCGAAGCTCGCCGATGTGGCCCAGGTGGTCTCGCCGGCGCGCATCCAGCTCGACGGCTGGCTCGGCGCGCGGGTGAAGGCCAACGCCACCAAACGCCTTCTCAACGTCGACGTCGAGCCGCTGCTGGCGGGCTATCGCAAGAAGCCGGGGAGCCACCCTTGGATCGGCGAGCACATCGGCAAGTGGCTGCACGCGGCGACGTTGGCCTGGGTCAACAACGGCGACCCGGCCTTGAAGGACAAGCTCGATAAGGTCGTCGCCGAGCTGGTCGCCTGCCAGGAGCCCGACGGCTACCTCGGCACCTACGTTCCCGAGAAACGGTTCGGGCTTTACCAGGAGGCCGACTGGGACGTCTGGTCGCACAAGTACAACCTGATCGGCCTGCTGACCTACCACCAGTACACCGGCAGCCAACCCGCGCTCGACGCCTGCCGTCGGATGGCCAATCTCCTGGCGTCGACGTTTCCCGCCAAGCGGAGCATCCTTGCGGCAGGGACGCAGGTCGGCATGGCGTCGACGAGCGTTCTGGAGCCGATCGTTCTGCTCTACCGGTTCACGGGCGAGGCCCGTTACCTCGACTTCGCCCGCTACATCGTCAAGTCGTGGGACGAGCCGAACGGACCCAAGGTGCTGGCCTCGCTCGCGGCCGGAAAAGGGGTGAACGAGACCGGCAACGGCAAGGCGTATGAGATGCTCTCGAACCTCGTCGGCCTTTGCGAGCTGGCACGGGCCACGGGCGACCGGAGCTATCTCGACCCGGTGATCCATGCCTGGGAGGACGTCGTCGCCAACCGGCTGTATCTCACCGGCTCGGCGAGCGACGGCGAGCACTTCCACGCCGACCACGTCCTGCCGAACCGGGTGAGCGCCCACGTCGGCGAGACCTGCGTGACGACGACCTGGATTCAGCTCTCGCTTCAGTTGCTCCGGCTGACAGGTGAGAATCGCTACGGCGACGAACTCGACCGCGCGTTCTACAACCATCTAACCGCCGCCCAGCACCCGGACGGAGACGACTGGTGCTACTACACGGCCCTCGAAGGCCGCAAGCCGTACGACGCGGGGATCACCTGCTGTCACTCCAGCGGCCCGCGCGGGATGGCCCTCGCCGTGCAGTCGGCCTATCTGGAGACGCGCTGGGAGGACTACGACGCGGTCCTCGTCAACACCCTTGAGACGTCGCGCGCGACCCTGACGCGCGACGGTCAGGAGATCGTGGTCGAGCAAAAGAGCGGGTTTCCGCGCGAGGGGCGATCGACGCTCGCCGTGCGATCGGCCAAGCCGGCTCGGCTCGCGATCCGGATTCGGAAGCCTTCTTGGAGTTCGCGCTTGACGGTCTCGTCCAAGGGCTCGTCAGCGTCGCTGAACATCCTACCGGACGGCTCGGTCGTGGTCGTCTCGGACGCCTGGCAACCCGACACGGTGACGGATATCCATTTCGAACTGAATTCCAGGCTCGTTCCCGGCGGCATCTCGAATCCGGGGCGAGCCGCGATGACCTGGGGGCCGTTCGTTCTGGCTTACGACGAGGCCCGGAACCCCGGCGGCGTCCCGGCCCGAACCGTGGGGTTGGTGGAGAACGAGCGCCTGGAGTTGCTTCCGGGACCCAATCTCGCGTTCCGCGGGCCGGCGGTCGGACGCGATTCGGGCGATCCCAGGCCGGCCGTGTTCGTCCCGTTCGCCGACGCCGGCTCGACCGGCGAGGTTTATCGCGTCTGGCTCCGGGCCCCCGGCGTCGCGCTGGCGAAAAATGAGTCGCTCCTGGCCGACGCGGAGGAAAGCGCCTCGCGCGACGGCAACGTCGGTGGGGCGATCAACGACGGCGATCCCGAGAACTTCGTCGTGACCTTCAACGGTCGCAAGGCGACGGAAGACTGGTACGCCCTGTCGCTCCGCGAGCCCGCGACGATCGCCCGCGTCGTCTACCGCCACGGCCAGTCGTTCCACGACGGCGGCTGGTTCGACGCCAGCCACGGCAAGCCCCGGGTGCAAGTCCGTCGCGAGAAGGACGGCCCCTGGGAGACCGTCGGCGAGCTGGCCGACTACCCGGCCGCGACCTCGGCCAAAGCGCCCGACCTCAAACCGGGCCAGGCGTTCGAGCTGCGCATGAAAGAGCCCGTCACCGCCCGCGCCATCCGCATCATCGGCACGCCGGCCTCGGGCGACAACCCCGATCAAGCCTTCTCGTCCTGCGGCGAAATCGAGGCGTTCGGGAAGTGAGGCGGGACTTCGCGATCGGTTTTCTCATTCAGGCGACTTCGGCGCATAGTAAGGATGGGGGATTCTCGGATTCCCCATTCGCTCCTTCTCAATGCGCCCGTTGGATAGAGACCGAGGCGGCGAGCAACACGGCGAAAAAGCGCGCGATCGAAGCCAAATTCCGTCGAGCCGCCCGGCTTCGTCATCGTCCTGGAAACCCGTATTTCCGCGCGATCGAAGCCAATTTCCGGCGAGCCGGGAACGCGAGTCGTTCCGCTTCGTCCCTGGCCCAGAGCGCCTTTGGAAACCCGTGTTTCGCGCGTGATCGAAGCCAATGGGCTCGGGGAGACTCTTCGTAGGGTGGGCATTGCCCACCGTCGATAACTGTCGATGTTACAACGGGTTCGGATGGTGGGCGGCGCCCACCCTACGGGACGAGAGGGCGTCGGCCGCCCGAGTTTTCCGCGCGATCGAAGCCAATTCCCGACGGCCGGGGCGTAAGCCTCCGGGCGTCGGCATTGGCTCGGCGGGGCAGTCGTGACGACCCACTTTTCCGCGCGATCGAAGCCAATTTCCGGCGGCTCACGATCGTCAGGGTCGGGGGTCGCCGGGAGGGAGGATGCGGACGCGCCGGCCTTCGATCTTGAGGCGGCCGGCGGCGAAGAGGGCGACGGCTTCGGGGAGGGCCTGGCATTCGGCCTCGAAGACCCGGGCGGCCAGCGCGTGGGCGTCGTCGGTTTCGAGGACCGGGACGGAGCGCTGGAGGATGATCGGGCCGGTGTCGTAGGTGTCGTCGGCGAAGTGGACCGTGCAGCCGCTCACCTTGACGCCGTAGTCGATGGCCGCCTGATGCACCCGCTGGCCGTAATACCCCTTGCCGCAGAACGACGGGATCAGGGCGGGATGGATGTTCATCACCCGTCCTTCGTAGTCGGCGGGGATGTCGACCAGGGCGAGGAAGCCGGCGAACAGGACCAGGTCGGCCTTGTTCGCCCGGATCGGGTCGAAGACGGCGGCGGTGTATTCGGCCGGCGCGTGTTTCGCCGACACCGCGACGGCGACCGGAATGCCAGCCTTCTCGGCCCTGGCGATCGCGCCGATGTTCGGCCGGCTGGCCACGACCTGCACGACCTCGGCGTCGAGCTGGCCGGCGGCGATCCGGTCGAGCAGGTTTTGCAGCGACGTGCCGCCGCCCGACGCGCAGACGGCCAGGCGGATCGGCGACTTGCGGCCTGTGTCGGTCATTTGGCCGGGCCTTTCTCGGCCTGGGCCGTGATCACCCGGGCGCACCGCTCGCAGAGCGTCGGGTGCTCGGTGTTCTGGCCGACCGTCGACCGGTAGTTCCAGCACCGCTCGCACTTGCCGTGCGGCGACCGGACGGCCGCAACCTGGAACCGCTCGCCCCCTGGGGCCGGCGTCGAGGCGGCTTTGACGTCGAGTTCCGACACGATGCAGAGCGTGGCCAGGAGGTCGCGATGCGCTTCCAGGAGCGGCAGATCGGCCTCGGCGGCCGAGATCACCACCGAAGCTTCCTGGGCGCTGCCGATCGTCTTGTCCTTGCGGAGAGCTTCCAGCGACTTGAGGACGGCGTCGCGGGCTTCGAGGAGCGTCGTCCACCGTGCGTCGCGGTCGGCGTCGTCCCAGCGCGGGTCGGGCTCGGGGAACTTCGCCAGGTGGACGCTGGCCGGATAGCCCTGCCCGGCGGGGAGGTAGCCCCACAGTTCCTCGCCGGTGTGCGGGATGATCGGGGCCAGCAGCCGGACCAGGACGTCGTGCAGCCGCGACAGGACGAACTGAGCGGCGACGCGGTCGGGGCCGGCGGGCGCTTCGGCGTAGAGGCGGTCCTTGAGGACGTCCAGATAGAAGCTCGAAAGCTCGACCGAGAAGAACTGGTAGATCCGCTGATAGACCCGGTAGAACTCGAACCGCTCGTAGGCCGCGACCACGTCGCGGACTACGTTGTTGAGCTGTCCCAGCGCCCAGAGGTCCAGCTCGTGCAGGGTCGAGACGTCGACGCTCGACGGGTCGAGGGTCTCATAGTCTTCGAGGTTGCCGAGGAGGTAGCGGAAGGTGTTGCGGATTTTTCGGTACGATTCGGATGTCTCCTTGATCGCCCGTTCGCTGATCCGGATGTCGTCGGCGAAGTCCATGCTCGCGAACATCAGGCGGAGGACGTCGGCGCCGTATTGCTCGGTCGCCTTGACGGCGGCCACGGCGTTGCCGCCCGATTTCGCCATCTTCGCGCCCTTGTCGTCGACCACGAACCCGTGGGTCAGGACGGTCTCGAACGGGGCCTTACCCCGGGTCCCCACGGAGGTCAGGATCGACGACTGGAACCAGCCGCGATGCTGGTCAGAGCCTTCCAGGTACATGAACGCGGGGAAGCCCAGCTCGAAGTCGCCGGCGAGCACCGCGCGGTGGCTCGACCCGCTCTCGAACCAGACGTCGAGGATGTCCCCCTCCTTGCGGAAGCTCGTGCCGCCGCAACTGGGACACGACGCCCCCGGCGGCGCGATCTCCTCGGCCGACTTGGTGAACCAGGCGTCGGCGCCCTCGGCCCGGAAGAGGTCGCGGAAATGACGGACCGTGTCGGCGGTGAGCAACTGGGTGTGGCAGCTCGTGCAGCCGAGGGCGGGGATCGGCACGCCCCACGACCGCTGCCGGCTGATGCACCAGTCGGGCCGGAGCGACACCATCGCCTCGATCCGCGACTGGCCCCACGACGGCAGCCAGTTGACGTCGTTGCGGATCGCTTCGAGGGTCCGACCGCGCAGGTCGTTGCGGTCGACGCCGACGAACCATTGCTCGGTCGCCCGGAAGATCACCGGCTTCTTGCAGCGCCAGCAGTGGGGGTAGCTGTGCGTCAGCGGCTGCTCGAAGTAGAGGGCGCCCGACTGCCTCAGATGCTCGACCACCTTGGGATTGGCGGCGAACACCTGCTGGCCCACGAGCCACTCGGGGGCCTCGGCCGTGAACTTGCCCGCGGGGTCGACGGGGCTGAGGACCGGAAGCTGGTAGGCCCGGCCGGTCTGGTAGTCCTCGCCGCCGTGCCCGGGCGCGGTGTGGACCAGGCCGGTGCCGTCCTCGACGCTGACGTAGTTCGCCAGCACGATCGGCGAGATCCGGTCGATGAACGGGTGCCGATACTGGGCGTGTTCAAGTGCCCTCCCCTTGCAGCGGCCGACCTCGGTGAAGTCGGCGATCTTCCGCAGGCCCATGACCTTGGCGACGAGGTCGGCGGCCAGGATGACGCGGACCGTCATGCCGGTGTCGGGGTCGTTGTACCGCACTCCCGCGTAGTTGAGGTCGGCGTGGGCGGCGATGGCGACGTTGGCCGGCAGGGTCCAGGGGTGGTGGTCCAGATCATCGCCCGCCAGTCGGCGTCGGTCGAGCCGTCGGCCTCGGTCCAGGCGGCGGGGACGCCCGAGACCATCGCGAAGTTCACGTAGACGCTCGGCGTGGTCTCGTCGTGGTATTCCAGCTCGGCCTCGGCCAGCGCCGTGCGGTCCGAGATGCACCAGTGGATCGGCTTGAGCTGGCGGAAGACGTAGCCGCCGTCGAGCAGGTCGGCCAGGACGTCGAGGATGCCGGCCTCGTAGCGGGGATCGAGGGTCAGGTAGGGGTTCTCCCAGTCGCCCATCACGCCGAGGCGGCGGAACTGCTTGCGCTGGACGTCGACCCACTTCAGCGCCTCGGTCTGGCAGAGCGACCGGATCTCGGCCTGGCTCAGGGTCGCGGCCTTGGAGCCGAGATCCTTGACGACCTTGTGCTCGATCGGCAGGCCGTGGCAGTCCCAGCCGGGGATGTACGGGCTGTCGAACCCGCGCATCGTGAGCGAGCGGACGACGAAGTCCTTGAGCATCTTATTGAGCGCGGTGCCCATGTGGATCTCGCCGTTGGCGTACGGCGGTCCGTCGTGGAGCACCCGGCGCGGGCTCTTGGCCCGGGCCTGGCGAATCTGCCCGTAGAGGTCCTGCTCCTGCCAGAGAGCCTGGATCTTCGGCTCGCGGACGGTCAGGTTCGCCTTCATGTCGAACTCGGTCGACGGCAGGTTCAGAGTCTCTTTGTAGGGCTTGGCGTTGGTGGACATCGTGCTCGAATCTTCCTGGGGCCAATCGTCATGTCGCCAGTTTGGGACACCCGACCCTATGAAAATCAGGGCCGATTCACGTTACTTTTTGGGGTGCCACGGGTTCCGTCCTCGGAACCCGTGCGCCGCCGGGCCTGGCCTTCACGGGTTCCGAGGACGGAACCCGTGGCACCCTTGACTCTTGCGGCGTCTTTTTGCAGCGATTGTATTTCGGAGCGAAGCCGCCGCCGCTCAGGCCCGCCAGCGTTCCAGCACGCCCCGGACGATGGTCCTGAGCTTGGCCTCGGCCTGGTTGGCGACGGCGATGATCTCTTCGATGCGAACCGGCTTCAGGGCGTCGGGCAGGCACATGTCGGTGACGATCGAGAAGCCCAGCACCTTGATCCCGGCGTGAACGGCGGTCACCACCTCGGGGATCGTCGACATGCCGACGACGTCGGCGCCGATGCCGCGGAGGAACCGGTACTCGGCCCGGGTCTCCAGGTTGGGGCCGGTCACCGCCACGTAGACCCCGCGATGCGCCACGATGTTCGCCTCGAGCGCGACCCGCAGCGCCAGGTCCTGGAGCGCCCGGTCGTAGGGCTCGATCATGTCGGGGAACCGGGGGCCGAGGCGATCGTCGTTGGGACCAATCAGGGGGTTGGCGCCGAGGAGGTTGATGTGGTCCTCGATCACCATCAGATCACCCTTCGCAAACTGCGGGTTCAGCCCGCCGCAGGCGTTGGAGACGATCAGCAGCTCGCAGCCCAGCTCCTTCATCACCCGGATCGGGAACGTCACCTGGGCGGGCGTGTAGCCTTCGTAGAGGTGGAACCGGCCCTCCATCGCGACCACCGAACCGCCGGCCAGTTCGCCGCAGACGAGCTGGCCCTTGTGGCTCTCGACCGTCGCGCGCGGGAAGTGGGGGATCTCGGGATACGGGATGGCGACGGCCGACTCGATCTCCCCGGCCAGCGCGCCCAGGCCGGTGCCCAGCACGAGGCCGATCTTGGGACTCCCCCGCCATGCCGACCGCACCGTCCGCGTGGCCTGTTGAACCTGCTCCCAGTCGTGATGGGTCATCGCGCTTTCCGTGGGCTGGAATCAATCAAAGGGAGGGCGGGCGTCGCCCACCGGCCGGGAATCGACGAACCCCGACGATTCTCGGGTGCGGATCGCGGGAGACCGGCTCGTCAGTCGAAGGTCCAATCAGAAGATGAATTCGAACCGCCGGATCAGGCGGTAGAACCGAGGGTCCTGACGCAGCGTCTTCAGGTCGGCGTCGTGTCGCAGCCGCTCCTGACAGCGATAGCCAAGTTCGAGGGCCCGTTGCAGGCCGGCGAAGGCGGGATCGATCATCCCCAGCAAGGCGTAGCTACAAGCTAGGTTGTACCAGGCGATTGCGTCTTCGGGCAGGAGCCGGACGAGGCGGCGGTCGAGTTGCAAGGCGCGGGAATATTGGCCCTTGGCCGCCAGGTTGGTGGCGTGAACCCGGAGGGCGTCGACGAAATAAGGGTCGCGCTCGAGAATCCCAGCCAGGAACTCGATTTCGAAGTCGCGCTGGGATTGTTCGCGCAGCCGACGCGTGGAAGTGTCGCGAGACGGGCGATCCGCAGAATAATCTCCCGTCCAATCGTTCGGTTCGCCCATCGCAACTGCTCCCTTCATGCCATCCAGGCGGAGTCTCGACTCGTCCAACGAGAACACGGAACGAGGAGGCCGACCTGGCAAGACCTTTAAGGATAGCCGGAACGAAACTCGGGCGACAAGACGCATTCCCCGAAGCATCCTGAAGAATTCTCAGGTCGTTACGTAACAAGACATTAAGTTGAGTTGAAAAAAGCCGAAACGGCCTTGATGGAGGCGAGGAGGATTTCGATTTCGCCTGGCTTGGGCGAGTGCTTGCATTTATTCTTTGGTCTGGTCGAAGGGCGCTCAAAGACCAGAACGTATTGTAGCGAACGCACGCCAGTCCGACCGCGACGAGGCCGATCAGGGCCGTCAACTTCCAGAGGGGTAGCCAATGGCGAGCAACGACCACCTGGATCGATTGGTCTCGCGGTCCGGGCCGTCGGGAAACGCACGGGGGCGTGATGAGTCGGATCACGCCCCCGCCAGGACCGCCATGACGCGATCCAGCACCCTGGATCGCGTTGTGGACCTCGAATCAATCAGTCGATGTCTTCTTCCTCTTCGTCGTCGAGGTCGTCGAACTCGTCGTCGTCGTCATCGTCGAATTCGTCGTCTTCCTCAATGTCGATGTCGTCGATCTCTTCGTCGATTTCGTCGTCCACTTCGTCCTCCTCATCGTCGTCGAAGTCGTCGTCGATGTCGTCTTCTTCCTCGAACTCGTCGTCGAACTCTTCTTCTTCCGAGTCGATGTCGTCCTCTTCCTCGAATTCCTCTTCTTCCTCGCCGGGATGACGCGCGTCGAGGAGGGATGTCGAGGTCTTCCAGCCGTCCCAGGATTCCTCAGGAGTCGTCGGAGCTTCCAGGGTCGCAATCGTCGTCGCAAGTTCGAACATGAATCCGGTCCTCAGGCCAGGGGATGCCGGAAGGAGCGTTCGCTCGAAACGAGGAGTCTCGAAACGTCGCTTCGTTCCTTCGGTTGATCGATGGAGTCAATGGGGGGTAGAGGCTCAGTCCTAGTCAACGTCACGTATCGTTGTCAAGTATCGAAATCGCCGAGGTTGACCACCTCGATGCGAGAGCCCGCGGGTCGGTTTCCGGGCGGTGTTCCGCCGTCCTGAAGGGCGACCCCGAAGGCGTACTCCGGTTTGTTCGGCAAGACCCGCCCAGCGCCTTGAAAAGAGTCGTACGCTGTTGCGGGGGCTGGTTCAAGTCAGACTCCGGAAAATCCCTGCAACCGGACCTTGGGCCGCACGCGAGCCCGGATCGAGTGGACCAAAACGAGACGATCAGACCACCTGGACGACTTGCCCGGCGGCCGCCGATCGGGCGATCGCCTCGCTCAGACGCACCGTGTCGAGCGCTTCGTCGGCCGGGCATGAGAGCGGGGCTTCGCCTCGCAGCGCGGCCAGGAAGTTGCCGTCGATCGATTCCCCGGCGGCGGGGAGGTCGACCTGCCTGGCGGCGGCCCCCTCGCCGTCGTCGATCTCGAAGACGACGTCGGTGGCGCGGATCCGTCCTCGCTCGCCGAAGAAAGTCAGCTCGAATAGGCTGCCGCGCGAGACGCCCGAGAGGGCCAGGGTCGCAGGAGCGTCCCCCGCCAGGCGGATCGTCGCGGCGGTCACGACGTCGAGGCCCGTGGGGAGCTTGCTCTGCACCGCGAAGACCTCATGCGCGGCGCGGCCCGACGTCCACAGCAAGGCGTCGATCAGGTGGTCGCCGGCGTCGGACAGGAGCCCGCCGCCGGCGATCTTGGGATCGAACCGCCATGAGCTTTCGGCCCCCTGCCCTTGCTGCTTGGCCAGCCAGGGCTGGGCCATCACGGCCGTGACCAGGCGAAGCGGGCCGATGGCGTCGGCCGCCAACCGCTTGCGAGCCTCGATCAGACTGGGGCGAAGGCGGTACTGGTGCCCGACGCCCACCTTGCGCTGGCGGCCGCGGGCGAGGCTGACGATGTCGGCGGCCTCCTGCGAGTTCGTCGACAGCGGCTTCTCGACGAAGACGTGGCAACCCGCCTGGAGAGCGTCCATGGTCAGCCGGTAGTGGAACAGGTGCGGCGTGAAGACGGCCAGGGCGTCCAGAGGCAGTTCCAGCAGCTCGCGGTAGTCGCTGAAGACGGCGGGCGGCTTGCTCGACTTTTCGGCGATCCGACCGGCCAGCTTCTCGGCCGACTCGCGGTGAGAATCGGCGCAGCCGACGATCTCGAGGTCCGGCTGATCGAGCAGCCGATCCACGTGAATCCGCGCAGCCTGGCCGCAGCCGGCAATCCCGATCCGCAGCACGGAAGTCGCCATGTTCTTCGTCGCCCCGTCTTGCCTCGAAAGGGTCTGCCAGAGAACCCGTCCACTCACGCGAACCCGACGCTGGGAACCTGCCCCGGACGTCCGCCTCATACCAGCACCACGACACGCCAGCGTCAAGAGTTTATGACGGCTAGTCAAGAGCTTAAAGCGATTTTCCCGAGCCCCTGCGCAGCCGACTTCCCAGCGCCCGAACGAGAGCGTAAAGCGATTTTCCCGAGCCCCTGCGCAGCCGACTTCCCAGCGCCCGCCGATTCTCCATCGCGACGACCAATCGCCTCCCCTAGATCGGAGCCCGGCGATGGAACTCTGAGCTTCTGCAATTCGTCGGCTTGACGCGAACCCGGCCCTGAGTTTATGGTGTCTCTAGAGCACTGAGCGATGGTGGCTGTGGCCTAGCGGTTAAGGCACCAGATTGTGGATCTGGATATCGCGGGTTCGAATCCCGTCAGCCACCCTGAATCTCTCCCTTCCTCCCCATCCGTCGACCGCGCCGCCCGGCTCGGTCGCACCGGGCGACACGATCAAGCCCTGGACGAAGTCCCCGTCCTCGTAGCGGCGGGGAGATTCGGTTACGCCGATTAATTAATCGGGACGGAGACCGATCGCCCGCTTGAGCCGGAATTGGGCGCGGTTGTACGTCAGGACGGAATCCAGGTAATCGGTTCGGGCCTGGACCAGCGCCTGGATCGGCTGGAGGACTTCGATCGGCCGGGTCGCTCGGGGAAGGTTGGCGCCTTGGCGGATGTCGATCACGTTGAGCTTGAACGACTCAACGGCCTCGACGACCGTGTTTTTCGATTCCTCGATCTGGAGGATCGCCGCGCTTCGGGTCTCGTACGACGCGGCTACGTCGGCCGTAACCTGGTTGACCATCTTGATCAACTGGAGATTCGCGACCTCGCGGTCGGCGGACTTGCGGCGCATGATGGCCCAGTCGCCGAACCCCAGGTTGTGCAGCTCCCAGAACAGGCTGGCCGCCGAGTCGCCCCGCATGCCGAAGTTGCCGAAGAACGAATTGTTGCCGCCGCCGAAACCGCCCCCCGAGACTGTCAGGCCGAGGCTGGGGATCAGCGGCCGGAGCCGAGCCTGCTTCAGCCGAACGGCGGCCGCGTTGAGCAGCTCGCGATACTGAGCCAGTTCCGGCCGTCCAACAAGCGCCTGGGACAACAAGGCCTCAATGGGCTCGTCGTCCGGGATCAGGTGGATGATGGCTTCGGCCGGCTCGACCGGGGCGATGATCAGCTTGGGATCGAGCAAAAGCAGGCGAACCAGGTCGGTCGAGGCGACCTGCAACTGGCCGACGAGCAACCGGACCGACTTCCGCTGGTGATTCAGCTCGGCGAGCGCCCGGTGGTGGTCGGCGGTCTTCCCCTGGCCGGACTCGGCGTAGGCGCCGGTGATTTCCGAGAGAAGCTCCGCGTTGGCGGCCGCCTCGCGGGCGATCGCCAGTTTGCCGCTCGCCTCCTGGAGGGTGAAATAGGCCTCGGCGGTCTCCAGCAGGGCGTCGTTGATCTGCGCCGATAGGTTCGCCCGGGTCGCCTCGGCGTCCCGTCGCGCTGCCATCGGCTCGTAGATCGCATCCGAGAACCGCAAGACCGACGACATTCCGTTCACGGCCGGATAGCCCGTACCCGGCGACGGCGCCGCGAATCCATTGGCCGTCGACATCAGCCCGCCGATGTACAGCGAATTACGGTTGACGTTCTGCACCTGCCCCGTGACCGTCTGGACCTGCCCGTCGGCGCGATAGAAGGTCGGGCCGAAGAAGATGGACGGCAGCCAGAGCGCCCGGGCTTTTCCCAGATCGGCCAGCGCCTGGTTGATCTGCTGCCTGGCGATGGCGATGTCCACATTGCGCGCCCCCGCCAGCCGAAGCGTGCTGACCAGGTCGATCGGCTGGAGCACCCGGCCGGGGGGAAGATCGATCCGGAGCGTCGCCGACTGCTTCTTGGCGGCCTCCTCGATCATGGAATCGGGAGACGTCGATCGTCCGGGATTCGGAGATCGCACCGTAGTCGCATCGGCGGGAGAAGTTGGGAGGGGCTCCAAGCCGGTCGTCGTGGATCGAGAGACGGCCGTCGTGGTTCGGTCGGCCGCGTGAGTTGGTCCATCGGGAGCCGCCGCGCCGGCGGCCGACGCTCGCAACGCCACCATCAGGGCCAGTCCAGCCCGCGCGAGCCCTCTGATTCCAGAGTCTCGTCTCATGAGAATCCTCCATCCTGGAAGCGACCGCACGTCTTCGCGAAGGCGTCCTGCCTGAAGACCGATCGTCGGAGTCGCCTTGTGCATTCCGTCAATCAAGACGCCGGTGCTCGACGCCACGAAAGTCCCGCCTGGGCTTCGTCTTCACGAATTCTTCATGATATTCTCGTGCGTATCCTGCATTAAGCCGCGCCTCCACGCCTCGCCCCTTGGGTTCGAGCGCTCTTACAAGGCTCATTCGACCGGTGTCAAGCAAGCGAGTCAGTCGATTCAACCTGAGCGGCATGGGCTGGCTGGGGTAATCTGTGGATCTGGTTTGTTCAGGAGAACCGGCAATCTTTCTCGGGGGGGCGTGCGTGGCGCGTTGGCTCGTCGTCCTCACTCCCGACCCGACGACCGGCTGGGCTGTCGAGGCCGGTCGTCCCCTCCTCGAACGTCTTCGCGTCCTCAAAGGCTCACACCACCCTGATCGGTCTTCTGCCTGCCCCGCCTTCGTGGGTTAACAGGACTTAATCTTCAGCTAATGTTCAGCGATCCTGGCCTGGTACTATGAATGTGAAGATTTAGAGAAGGCTCCGCGGCGTCCCCGACGGGCGATCATTCAGGACGGGCCGGTTCGCTCCGGTTCCCTTTTTGTATAGGCGGTGAATCGTGTCGAACCCAAGTGAAACAATCGCCTCCGCCCCGGCACGCGTGGGGCGTCCGCGACGGAGCCGGCGATGGTGGATCGCCGCTGGGCTGGGGGGCCTGGCGGCGGTGGTGGGAGGTAGGCAGATCGCGGGCGTGGGGGCGTCGTTTTCGGGAAGCGCCGCATCGAAGCCGGCGTCGGCGTCGGCGTCGAGCGACCAGCGCCCGCGCGTCGAGGTCGTCCATCCTCGGAAGGGGGGGATCGAGCGGACGACGGTCCAGCCGGGCTCGGTCCACTCGTTCGAGACGGTCGACCTGTTCGCGATGGTGTCGGGTTACCTGAAGATCCAGAACGTCGACATCGGCTCTCGCATCAAGAAGGGGGAGATTCTGGCCGAGATCGACGTGCCGAGAGAGACGAGCGCGGCGGCCGAGGCCGAGGCGCTTCTGGAGCAGGCCAAGAGCCAGGCGCGCCAGGCGGAGGCCAAGGTCAAGGCGATGGAAGCCGCCCATGAGACCACGCGAGCGGCCGTCGCGCAGGCGGTGGGCGACATCGATCGGTTCGTCGCCAACCGCAGGCTCGCCGAGAGTCAGTACGCGCGGGTGAAAGACCTGAGCGATCAAAAGGCCGTGGATATCAGGCTGGTCGACGAGCAGCGCCGCGACATGGAGGCGGCCGTCGCCGCCGAGAAGACCGGCCGGCTGGCGATCCTGACCGCCAAATCCAAGGTCGTGGAAGCCGCCGCCAACATCGAGGGGGCGCGGGCCGACGTGGCCGCCGCCGAATCCGCCGTCGCGGTGGCGGAATCGCGACTCGCCAAGGCCAAGGTCGACCTGGGGTATGCGAAGATCGTCGCCCCCTTCGACGGCGTGGTCACGAGGCGCAACTACCACGCCGGGTCGTTCATCCGTGATGCGTCCGGCAGCGCGGCCCTTCCCTTGCTCACGGTGAGCCGGACCAACCTGATGCGCGTGGTCGTCCGGGTTCCGGATCGCGACGTGGTCCTGGCCACGGCCGGCGACCCGGTGGTCGTCAACATCGACGGCCTGGAAGGGCGGCCGTTCCGGGGGACCATCTCCCGGGTCGGCGAGTCGGAGGACCACACGACGCGGACGATGCGCGTCGAGGTCGACCTGCCCAACCCCGACGGCCTGCTTCGCGAAGGGATGTACGGCCGCGCGAGCATCGCGCTCGAGCCCCCCTCGGAGCGGCTCACGGTTCCGGCCGCCTGCGTCCTCGACCGCCCCGGCAAGGGGCAAGGATTGATCCAGATCGTCCGCGACGGCAAGGTCGACCGGCTGACCGTCCAGCTCGGCGCCGATGACGGGAAACGGGTCGAAGTGGTTTCCGGGATCGGATTGAAGGACGAGGTCGTTCTCCGTTCCAAGACTGTATTGGAGCCCGGCGCGGCCGTCGTGACGGACAACGCCGGATGACCCGCCGGGATGGCGGTCGACCTTCATCCCGTTCCGTCCGCTCCTCTGTTCGGTACATCCTTGACGGCCGCGGCGAATCGCGGAGTTCAAGGAGTCATCGCCGCGCCGACGATCACTTTCGCTTTCCGGAGATGCTTCGCACATGAATGGTTTGATCCGGGCCGCTCTCAAGAACCCGATCGCCGTGACGGTCATGTCGCTGGCGGTCGTCGTCATGGGCGCGCTATCCGCCTACATGATCCCCATCGACATCCTTCCGGTCTTCAAGAGCCCGGCGGTTCAGACCCTGGTCTTCTATGGGGGCATGCCGGCCGCGAGCATCGAGAAGAACATCACCGCGCGGCTCGAACGCGGGGTCGTGCAGGCGACGGGAGGGCGAAGGCTGGAGTCGCGTTCGATCGTCGGCGTCAGCGTCGTCCGCAATTACTTCCGCAGCAACGTCAACCCCAGCGGCGCCCTCACCGAGACCAACTCGCTGGCGGGCTGGGAGTATCCGACGATGCCGCCGGGCACGCTGCCGCCGGTCGTCCTGCCGTACGATCCGACGAGCACCACGCCCGTCTGCCTGCTGGCCCTGGACAGCGAAACCCAGGGCGAGGCGGCCCTGTTCGACACGGGGCGGTACGAGGTCCGGCCTCAGGTCATGTCGCAGCCTGGAGCGATCGCTCCGCTGGTGTACGGCGGCAAGGTTCGCGCGGTCATGTTGTATCTCGACCGGGTCAAGCTTCAGGCCCGCCATCTTTCTCCTCAGGACGTGATGCGGGCGGTCGACGAGTACAACGTCTTCCTGCCGACCGGCAGCGCCAAGTTCGGCGACACCGACTACGCCATCGACTCGAACTCGATGTTCGACGTGGTGGGCAACATGTCGCAGATCCCACTCCGCAACGAGAGCGGCAACGCCGCCTACCTGGGCGACGTGGCGACTCCCAAGGACTCCAATTTCATCCAGACGAACGTCGTGCGGGTCAACGGCAAGCGCCAGGTGTACGTGCCGGTGTTCCGGCAGGCCGGGGCCAGCACGCTGAGCGTGGTCGACAATCTGCGGGCGTCGCTCGAAACGATGAAAGCCCGCCTGAGCCGCGGCGGGATCGATCTGAAGCTGGTGATGGACCAGTCGGTCTACGTCCGTCAGTCGATCGAGAGCCTTGCGGAAGAAGGGGTGCTCGGGGCGGTCCTCTGCTCGCTGGTGATCCTGGTTTTCCTGGGCGAGTGGCGGATGACGGTGATCGCGTTCCTGACGATTCCGGTCGCGATCCTCGCGGCGATCATCGGTCTGAACGCCACGGGCAACACGATCAACGTGATGACGCTGGCCGGGCTGGCGCTGGCGATCGGCCCGCTGGTCGACAGCGCGATCATCTGCCTGGAAAACACGCACCGCCATCTGGGGCTCGGTGCGTCGCCCGAGGAGGCGGCCTACCTGGGGGCGAGCGAGGTCGCCTTGCCGGCCCTCGTGGCTAGCCTTTGCACGCTCCTGGTGCTCGCTCCGTTGGCCCTGATGCCCGGACTGGGCGAGTTCCTCTATCGGCCGATGGCCGCCTCGGTGGCGTTCGCGATGATCGCGGCCTTCCTGCTCTCGCAGACCTTCGTTCCGTCCCGCTCCGCTCGCTGGCTGCGGCCTCACGCGCACACGTCCGCTCACGACGGCGGGGAAGCATCGGAGGATTCCGAAAGTCGCCCCGCCGCCCGGAGGAGCCTGATTGCGGCCGTTTTCGGTCGTTGCGAGGCGATGATCGAGGCCGGAGTCCGGTGGTACACCCGCCAGCTCGACCGCGCCATGAGCCGCCGGTCGCTGGTCGTGTTCGGCTCGCTGGCGACCCTGGTGGCGACGGTGATGATCCTGGGGAGCCAGCTTCGCCGCGAGTTCTTCCCGGAGGTCGACGCCGGGGCCTTTGAAATCTACGCCCGAGCCGCCAGCGGCACGCGGATCGAGAAGACCGAGACGCGGATCGCCGAGGTCGAGAAGTTTGTCCGCGAGAAGATCGGCGACGACGTGCAACTGATCATCTCCGAGCTGGGCGTGGTCGCCGACCTGTCCGCCGCCTACACTCCCAACGCCGGGCCGATGGACGCCGTCGTCAAGGTCCAGCTCGCCGAGCACCGGCATCACTCGGCGCAAGAGTACGTCCACACGCTTCGCGAGGGGTTCGCCGCCGACCCGTCGTTCTCCGACCTGGAGTTCGCCTTCGACGCCGGCGGCATGATCCGTTCCGCGATGAACGAAGGCAAATCGTCGCCGATTAACGTGCGGATCACCGGCAAGGACACGGCCCAGAGCCGAACGATCGCCGAGGCGATCCAGCGCAAGGTGACCAGCGTCCCCGGCGTGGTCGACGCCCGGATCATCCAGCGGCTCGACTATCCGCGGTACATCATCGACGTCGACCGCGCCAAGGCCGCCGACCTGGGCCTGAACCTGGCCGAGGTGATGAAGGACGTCGTCGCGGCCATGAACTCCAGCATCCAGTTCCACAAGAAGAACTTCTGGATCGATCCGGTCAGCAAGAACCAGTACTTCGTCGGGGTCCAGTACTTCGAGGAGGACATCGACTCGGTGGAGACGCTGCTCGACGTCCCGATCACGAGCCCGAAGCAAGACCAGCCGATCCCGCTGAGGAACATCGCGACGCTTCGCCGGGGCTTCGTGCCGACGGAGATCACCCACAACAACCTCCAGTCGACCATCGATCTGACGATGGGCGTTTACGGCCGCGACCTCGGCCACGTGGCCGGCGACGTCACGCAGGTCCTCAACGAGTTCGGCGTCTCCCAGGGCGGCGACTCGTGGCTGCCGTACGACCCCGCCGACCAGGGTGCCGACCGTCAACTCGTCAAGGGGGCGATGATCGAGCTGAGCGGCGAATACTCGCGGATGCAGGAGACGTTCCGCAGCTTGGGCTTCGGGCTGGTGCTGGCGACGATGCTCATCTACTTCCTGATGGCCGCCCTGTTCAAGTCGTACATGACCCCCTTGGTGATCCTCTTCGCCGTGCCTCTGGGCCTGATCGGGGTGGTGGTCATGCTCTACCTGACGAACTCGGCGATCAACGTCCAGTCGCTGTTGGGCGTGATCTTCATGGTCGGCATCGTGGTCTCGAACACGGTGCTGCTGGTCGACTTCGCTCAGAACCTGCGGACGCAGGAGGGGCTGACGCCCGACCAGGCGATTCGCAAGGCGGCGTCGATCCGCGTCCGCCCGGTCGTGATGACCGCTCTGGCCGCCCTCTTCGCGCTGATCCCGATGGCCCTGGCCCTGGGCCGGGGGAGCGAGGCCAACGGGCCGCTGGGACGGTCGGTCATCGGCGGCATCATCGCCGGGCTGGTGACGACCCTGTTCGTCGTGCCGTCGCTCTACTCGCTCGTGATCCGCGACGCCCGCGCCGAAGCCGGGACGCCGGGCGCCGCCGCGTGAGTCGGCGTGCCATTTTGTCAGCCGATCGCCTCCGATGGCATGCCGGAACGAGCCGGCGGCCTCGGGGGTGGTTCGTAAGTCAAGAATGGGTGGCGAGTTGTGGTCGGGCGTTGGTCTGGTATGTCGGTTGCATCCCTGGCCCTGGCGTGAATCCTTCCAACGTCGTCGGCACGTCCGCCGGCGACGTCACGTCTCGGGGTATTGCCGATATGACAGCCGAACACACGCAAGAACGGCAGGAATTCGCGTTTCAGGCGGAGATCAAGCAGCTCCTGCACTTGCTCTCGCACTCGCTGTATCAGAGCCGCGACATCGCGCTCCGCGAGCTGATCTCGAACGCCTCCGACGCGCTCGACAAGATGCGGTTCGTCGCGCTGACCGACGAATCTCAGCGCGAGGCCGGTCCGCTCGAAATCGTGATCGAGCCGCGCGCGGCCGAGAACCAGCTCGTGATCCGCGACAGCGGCGTCGGCATGACGCGCGACGAGCTGGTGACGAATCTGGGGACGATCGCCCACAGCGGCTCGGGCGAGTTCCTCAAGAACCTGTCGAGCGAGTCGAAGGACAAGGCCGACCTGTCGCTGATCGGCCAGTTCGGCGTCGGCTTCTACTCGGCCTTCATGATCGCCGACAAGGTCGAGGTCCGCACCCGCAGCTATCGCGAAGAAAAAGGCTGGGAGTGGGAGTCGGAAGGGACCGGCCGGTTCACGGTCGAGCCCGTCGAGGGCCCCCTGCCCCGAGGCGCTGAAATCGTGCTTCACCTGAAGGACGACGCCAAGGATTTCGCCACGCCCGAACGCATCAAGGAGATCGTCAAGCGGTACTCCAGCTTCGTCCCGCACCCGATCAAGCTGGGGCCGGGCGACGAGGTGATCAACGACCAGAAGCCGATCTGGGTCGAGCCCAAGCGGCAGGTGACCGACGAGCAGTACCAGCGGTTCTACCAGCACCTCAGCCACCACGGCGACGAAAAGCCGCTCTGGCATCTGCACGTCTCGGTCGATTCGCCGATCCAGTTCCACGCGGTCCTGTTCTGCCCGCCGACGAACCTGGAACGCTTCGGCTTCCCCCGGCTCGAGCACGGCGTCAGTCTGTGCGCCAAGCGGGTTCTGGTGCAGAACGACTGCCGCGAGCTGCTGCCCGACTACCTGCGGTTCCTGTTCGGTTTGGTGGATTCTGAAGACCTGCCGCTGAACGTCTCGCGCGAGACGCTGCAAGACAACTCGGTGATCCGCCGCATCCGGGCGTCGCTGTTGAAGTCGGTCTTCGATCGCCTCGACCAGCTCGCCAAGGACCAGCCCGAGGTCTTCCAGACGTTCGTCGACCAGTTCGGCGTCTTGATCAAGGAAGGCGCGATCGTCGATCCGATCAACCGCGAGCGGCTGTCGAAGCTGATCCGGTTCGCCTCGTCGCACAACACCGACGCGACGCTCAACGTCTCGCTCGACGACTACCTCGCCCGGGCGCCGGAGGGCCAGAAGCGGATCTACTTCCTCGGTGGCCCCGACCTGGCCGCGATCAAGAAGAATCCGAACCTTGAGATCTTCCGCAAGCGGAACCTCGAAGTCCTCTACCTGATCGAGCCCATCGACGAGTTCGTGATGAACGCGCTCGGGACGCACGCCGGCAAGCTTCTGACGTCGATCGATTCGGACGACCTCGAACTGCCCGAGGCCGCGGCCGACGCCGAGTCCGACAAGCCGAAGGAAGCCGACGAGAAGAAGGCCGAGGCCGGCTTCGCCCGGGTGCTCGAATTGTTCCGCCAGGCGATCGGCGACCGCGTCCGCGAGGTCCGCGAGTCGCACCGGTTGACCGACAGCCCGTGCTGCCTGGTCAACTCCGACGGCGGCTTCACCATGCAGATGCAGCGCATTCTCAAGATGGCCAACAAGGACGTCCCCGAGATGTCGCGCATCCTCGAAGTCAACCCGGCGTCCCCCTTGATCCGCCGCCTCTGCAACCTGACCGCCAACACCGACCACGACGCGTTCATCAAGCAGTGCGGCCTTCAGCTCTGGTCGAACGCCCTGATCCTCGAAGGCGTCACCCCCGACGCCGAGGAACTCGTCGGCCGCATCCAGGGCTTCATGGACGAAGCCGCCGACAAGCGGTCGCCGTTGATTCTGTCCTGAACGGCAAGCCTCCAAGTGAATTGGCCGTGTGTCGCCGCGAGGGCGAAGAGACAAGCCCGAAGCGCCAGCGAGTGCATGGATCGGAACGTCCGACCGGAAATGCACTCGTTTGCGCTTCGGGCTTGTACTCGGACTCGGCCGACTGCCTACTTGGCTTCGGAGGGCGGTTTGACGCCGTCCTTCAGCGGGAAGATGATGTCGCCCTTGCTGTACCAATCGAGGTCCTTCGTGGCCCGATCATCGACGACGTCCGGGCCGACGCTGTAGAGCAGCATGCAGCCGTCCGTCGGCCGCAGCCGCTTCCCCTCGCGGTCGCGATCGAGGTTGGTGATCGGCCCGTACGAGCCGAGCGGGAGCAACTGTTGTCCCTGCGACGGAAGGTAGCCGAAGGGCTTGTTGGCGTAAGGGTCCAGCGGCCACCCGTCGGGCTCGCCCTCGGGCGTGGGCAATTCGTTGAGCGCGCGGGGCAGCGCGCCGTCGTGCCGGGTTTGCCAGAGCCGAAGGCGGAAGACCAGGTCCAGCGCGCGGCGGGCGACGTCGTTGTTGTGGTCCCGTGACGTGTCGGACCAGTTCCACTGAGCCTGATTGGTCAGGCGGGTGGATATGGCCAGAAAGTACAGCTCCTCGGGGAGGATCGTACTGGGCTTACCGCCGTCCTCGATGTTCAGCGCCGGCCATTGATAGGGCGGCGAGAAGCGGGACGCGGCCGGAGTGGAGTTAGGGTTTCTGCCCAACTCCTGAATCGAAGCGGCCGCCAGCAGGTCGAAGACCTTCCGGGCCCGCTCGATCTCCCACGGGGTCGTCTGGATGTCGTATTGCAGTCGGGTGAACGGGTCGGCTTTCTTTCGGCCTTCGGCCCCCTGGAAGAAGAGATTGTCAGCGAGATCGGCGCGCGGCGTCGCCAACGTGTTCTGAAAGATTAGCGCGGCGATGCGGGCCCGATCGGCCTTGCTGGCAATCTCGGGGAGGTTCTTCCAGGCCGTGCGGGCTGCTTCGAGGGTTTCGGTCGTCTGGCGCGGGTCGGCCGCCCATTGCATCGCCAGGCCGATCGCTGCGGGCTCGATCGCGAGGTACGACCACGGCGAGGACGAGTGCGAATACTGCCGGGCCATGCGCTGCAGCGTCTCGATCTCGGTCCAGGCGCCCTTCAGGTCGCCCCGGGCGAGCCGCACGCGGGCGGAGAGGACCGGCGGGTCCAGGAACGTGTACGTCGGCGGCTCGCTCACCAGGGTGAACAGCGTCACCTTGCGGAGGTCGTCGTACTGGCACGCCGGCATCCGCGCCCCTTTCCGCAGCATCGCCAGCGCGGGCTCGATCCGGCCCAGCCATTCGGCCAGCTTGGGATCGCTCGCGTCCCAATCGCCGAAAAGAAGGCCCTGGAAGTCGCCCCAAGGTCTCGATCCGGAGATCGTGGTCGGCGCAGGCGACATGCCGAACAGCCGGGCGGCCTCGCGATAGAGCGGGGCCGCGTTATCGTCGTCGTGGACCGGCGCGGCGATCCGCGCGAACTGGAAGGTCCGCTCCGCCTGCGCCGGCGGGAGCGTCGGCACTGCCCAGACGCGATTCGCGATGTACGCCGACGTGAGCCCGGTCGCCACGACGGCCGAGTACAGCCCGAGCCTTGCCCACTTCGCCACGCCCGGCCGATCGAGAAGCCAGTCGCCGCTCCAGGCCCAGCTCACGGCCAGCAGCGGGATCGGGATATAGACCAGATGCCAGGGATAGAAGGCCCCGGCGGCGACGAGGGCCCCGATCGGCATGTAGAGAAGGATGCACACGATGAGCGCGATCAGCCCGGCCGTGATCCCGCGCCGGAATACCATCCCGCAGAGGACGGACGCCGCGAATCCGATCGTCAGCCCGCTGGCCGCCCAGAGGACCAAACTATCGTAAGTCAGCCAAGGCTCATGGGGCGATGCGGCCGGCCGTGCGAGGGGGAAGCTGGCGATCCACCAGGTCAGGGCCGCGACCGACCACCAGATCAGCACCTTGACGGTCCAGACCACTCCCGGCCTCGCGCCGTGCTGGAGCAGGAACCGGTTCGTCCGGCCCCGATTCTCGCCGTTGAAGGCGCTCACGCCGGTCACGATCGCCGTCACGCTCATGCTGAGCCAGACCCAGGCCGTCACTTCGTTGCGGGTGCTGCTCATCACGATACCCAGCGGCGCGACCACGCCGACGGCGACGAGGACCCAGAGCGCCGACCGCGCCTCGCGGAGCGTCTCCCAGACGAGCCTCGTCACGGCGTACGGCCAGAACCGGGAGAGCCGGCGCGGCTCGACGTCGACCATCTCCGGCGTCGCCGCGACCGCCGCGAGCCGGACCGGTCGGACCCGCCGTCGGGGCGCCCAGCGCGGCGGCCCGCCCAGTTGGAAAGCTAGAGCCGAGGCCGCGGTCGTGAGCAAGGCCAGGATCAGCAGCGCCGGCGTGGATTCGAGCGTGGTCGGCCCGAGGTTCAGGTTCACCAGTCCCAGGAGGCTGACGCTCAGGCTGGTCATCGCCAGCACCGCGGCGAACAGCGCGTTGCCCAGCAGCGCCGACCAGAGCAGCCCCCATCCCAGGGCGGCCAGGCCCCAGACGAGCGTCACGCCGCCTCCCGTCAACCACTCCGAGGATGACACACCAAAGATGCGAGCCCCAAGCCAGAGCAAGAGCCCCAGCGCCGCCGTAGTCGCGAGAGCGAACGACGCCTTGGCCGTCCAGACCCGCCAGCGCTCGGCCGGGATTGCGTCGAGCAGCCCCAGCGTCCGGTTCTCCCGCTCGCCCGCGAAGACCGCCGCGGCAATCAAGAAGAGGTACATCATCGTGAGGACGAGCGCGATATGGACGTACCCGCCCGGCCCCGCCGCATCGCCCCAGTACCACCCGACGAGCGCCTGCAACCCCAGCCCCGCCGCGGCGAGGAGCGCCCACACCGGCCAGACCTGCCGGGCTTCCTTCCACCACAATCGCGCGATCATGTGATCCTCCTTTCGGATCAAGGGGACGAGTCAGGCGACGTGGATCGCACTGGTGGGCGGCGCCGGCGCGGGGCGTCGGCCGCGCATGTAGCCGATGTAGATTTCTTCGAGGCCGGGCGACTCGATCTGCAACGACTCGACCCCCGGCAGGTGGCGGACCGTGTCGCAGGCCGCGCGGTCGCGGGCGCGCACCAGCCAGTGCGCCTGGCGCGGGGCGTCGGCCGCGTCGATCAGCTCCAGCGGCAGGCTCGCCGGCGGCGCCGGGTCGTGGTCGCGGGTCTGGAAGTTGACCGCCAGCAGAAACGTATGCGCCCGCAGCTCGTCGAGCGGCTCGGCCAGGATCAGCTTCCCCTGGTGCAAGAGCGCCACGTGGCTGGCGACGCGCTCGACCTCGGCGATCTGGTGGCTGGAAAGCAAGACCGTCCGGCCGTCGGCGGCCAGGTCGACCATGCTTTCGAGGAACTCGCGGCGGACCATCGTGTCGAGGCCCGACGTCGGCTCGTCGAGGATCAAGAGCTTCGGATTGGCGGCGAGCGCCAACGACAGCGACACCTTCGCCCGCATCCCCTTCGAGAGCGCCTTGATCTTCCGCTTGGGGGGCAGACCGAACCCCTGCGCCAGGTCGGCGTAGCGAGTCTGGTACGGCGCGGTTCCGGTGACCGCCTCGGGGTGGAATCCGGCGGCGAACCAGCCCATCTCGGAAACCGTCATCCAGTCGTAGAGCGCCGGCAGCTCGGGCACGTATCCGACCCGGCGGCGGATTTCGAGCCCGTCCTTGGCCGGGTCGAGACCGAGCACGCGAGCGTAGCCGCCGTCGGCCGCGATCAGGCCCAACAGGATCTGCAAGGTCGTCGTCTTCCCCGCGCCGTTCTCGCCCAGGAGGCCGAAGACCGAACCTTCGGGAACCGTCAGCGAGAGCCCGTCGAGGGCCGTCTGATCGCGATAATGCTTGCTCACTTTCTCAATGGAGATCGTCGCGTTCGCGTCGGTCGTCGTCATCACGCCCCCCTCCCGTTCGGCTGACTGGCCGCGTCACGTGCCTTGGCCCATTCCTCATGCAAAATCGTCTCGATCTCGGCGGGGTCGAGCCCCGTCCCCCGCGCCTCGTCGATCGCCCCGCGAAGCCGGGTCCGGACGTAGACGCTCCGGGCCGACCGACACTTCTCGGGCGCCCCTTCCGCCACCTGCAAACCCGTCCCCCGCACCGGCTCCAGCAGCCCCTCGGCCTGCAAGTCCCGGTACGACCGGGCCACCGTGTTCGGGTTCACCACCAACTGCTTTGACAATTCGCGGACCGACGGCGCCATCTCCCCCGGACGCAAGACGTCGCCGGCGATCGCGAATTTGATCCTGTCGGAGATCCGCCCGTAAATCGGCCGACCATCCGACTCGCTCAGATCGATCAGGATCATGCGAGCCTCCTAGTGTTATAGCTGACTAGTACAGTGTCGGTGTAGGTCGGACACTTGTCAAGAGGCGATCCGGAAAAGTTGGCTCGGGCGGACGGCGACTGGTTCCGCCCGGGTTGGTCGGTTGCTCAATCGAGCTTGGCGGTCTCGCTTTTGAGAATCCGCATGGCCTGTGCGACGGCGGCGACGTTGGCCGGTTCGTTGAGCCAGCGGCTGACGCCGGAGGGGTGGGGAAGCGGGATGTAGAGGACGCCGTCGCGGTCGGTGGCGGTGCCGACGACGGCGGTCAGTGATTTGACGGGGCCGAGGAAGGTGCGGATGGCGAGCAGCCCGACGAGCAGGACGACCCGGGGGCGGACGATCTCGAATAGCTCGTCGAGCCAGGGGCGGCAGAGAGCCTGTTCGCGGGGGGACGGGACGCGGTCCCCCTTGGCTCCGGGGAGCCGTCCGGGGTAGCACCGGGTGACGGCGGCGAAGTGGATCGCGCGCCAGAAGTCGTCGCGGGGAATCCCCCCTTGTTCGAACCAGGCGCGGAGCTTCTCTCCGGCGGCCCCGGCGAACGGCCGGTCGGTGATCGTCGCACGGAGGCCGGGGGCCTGGCCCACGAGCAGGATGCGCGGCGCAGCCGCGTCGGGCTCCGGGTCGAGGGCGATCGGCACCGATTCGACCTCGTCGAGCAGCCCCGCCATGTGGCACGCGCGGCAGTCGCGGAGGTCGCGGTTCAGCACGATCAAGGCGTTCCGGACGCGGTCGGTGGTCTGGTGGCGAGGTCTCGTCATGGCGCTTGGCGACCAGCCAGCGCCAGCTTCTCGACGAACGCGGCGTGTTCGGGGGTTGCGAGCCCTTGCTGCAAGACGGCGAGGACGCGCGTCAGGTCGTAGTTCAGGAGGGCGGCCGGATCGAGCCAGAGGCCGGGGAACCCGGTGCTCTTGAGGAGGCCGTCCGCGTCGGGCGCGAGGGGTTCGTAGCGGCCCTCGACGAGCACCAGCCAGTCGATCTGCTGATCGAGTACGCGCCAGACGACGTATTCGCGGACGCCGTTGCGACGGTAGGCGTGGAGCTTGGCGCCGAGGTCGTAGCTGACGCTGCTGGACGCGATCGCGGCCGTCAGCTCCGGGGCGCCCTCGACGTAATCGTCGTCGGAAAGCCGCGCCTGGCCGCCGCATCGAGGGAGGATCATAAGGTAGGCGTCGGGCTGGGGCTCGTTGTCCTGGTCGAGCCGGACGGTCCCGTTGTCGCCGACCTCGAGGCCGGGCGTCACCGTTTCATAGCAGGTCAGCCAGGCCATGAGATAGGAGTGGGGACGACTGTGGCGCGAGTGACGGACGGGCGAGGGCATGTAAACGGTCCCTTCGATCAACTCGGCGCGTTTGAGGCCGGGCATGGCGTCGTACCGGCGCTCGAACTCGGCGCGGGTCAGTCGGTCGCCGTTTTCGAGTTCGGGGATCGCTCGGGTTGCGGAGGGATGGATCGCGGCCGTCATGGCGCTTCTCCAAGGTCGTCTTCCTCGACGTCGATCCACAGTTCCGCCGGGGTCGTCGCGAAATCAGGCAGGACGAGGCTGACGAGGGCGTGATCGTCGCGAAAGACCTGCTCGCGCCAGACGTCGCCGTCGCGGTAGAGGATCGTGACCTGGCGCTTCGACGGGTCGATGATCCAGTACTCGAGAACGCCGAATGCGAGGTACTCCAGGGGCTTGGCCTCGTAGTCGCGGACCGCGCTTTGGGTAGAAACGACCTCGCCGACAAGGGCGGGGACGCGTCGGCCTCTCTGATCCTTGGGAGCGCCTTGCAGGACGACCCCCAGGTCGGGGTTTCGGCCGGTCGCCATGCCGGGAAGCCAGATTCGGAATTCCGAGCCGCCGCCGAAGCGACGGACGACTCCGGGGCAACGTTCGGCGAACCGCGCGAGCGCCCGGTAGAGGTTGGACACGACCTGGCCGTGGGGATCGTTGGGAACCTCGGTCACTTCGAGCACTCCACGCGCCAGCTCATAGCGACACCCCTCGTCTGTTTCACTCTCCATGAACTCGTCGAGGGTCATCGAGCGGCCGTGGTCGGTTGGTCCGATTCGGGCGGCGACTGCGGTAGCCATGGGCGTTCTCAGCCTCCAGGAAACCTGTGAGATCGCGACAGTTCATTCTACCCTGGCCGTCCACGGAGGATCACGGTCGTCGGGCTTCGAAAACGCGATCGGCCCGCGGCTCTTGGAAGAGCGCGGGCCGATGCGAAGGTTGATCAGGGGCGTCGCGAGGGGTCGCGAGCTTGGCTTACTCCTTGGCGGCGCCGGCGGTCGCCGGGGCCTCGTCGCGGTATCGGGAGTAGGGCGAACCCTTCTCGGCGAGGGCCTCGAGCGCGTCGGGGTGGATGCGGACTTCGGCTTCGAGGTGAGCCTTGAAGCCGGTTCCGGCCGGGACGAGGTGGCCGAGGATGACGTTTTCCTTGAGTCCGACCAGGTAGTCGGACTTGCCGGCGAGGGCGGCTTCGGTGAGGACCTTGGTGGTCTCCTGGAAGCTCGCGGCCGAGATGAAGCTTTCGGACTGGACGGCCGCCTTGGTGATCCCCAGAAGCTGGGTGCTCGCCGCGGCGGGCTTGGTCCGGAGCCATTCGGCCTTCTTGCCGCCGCCGGCTTCGACGCGGAGGTTTTCCTGCTCGAAGTGGTCGCGGGGGACGATGTCGCCGACGCGGTACTCGCTGTCGCCCGGGTCCTTGATCTTGACGCAGGCGGTCAGCTCGTTGTTGACGCGGCGGAACTCGAACTTGTCGATGACCGAGCCGGGCAGCAGGCCGGTGTCGCCGAGACTGTCGACGCGGACCTTGCGGAGCATCTGGGCGATGATGATCTCCAGGTGCTTGTCGTCGATTTCGACGCGCTGGGACCGGTAGACGTTCTGGATCTCGCGGAGCAGGTAGCGTTGAACCACCTCCTCGCCCGAGATCCGGAGGATGTCGTGCGGGACCAGCGGGCCTTCGACGAGCGGGTCGCCGGCGCGGACGCGGTCGGAGCCGTGGACGCGGAGATACTTGCCGTGGGGCACGAGGTGCTCGCGTTCGATGCCGCTCTCGTTGCGGACGATGATGGTCCGCTTGCCTCGGCGCTTCTCTTCGAGGAGTTCGACGCGGCCGTCGATCTCGGCGATGACGGCCGGCTCCTTGGGCCGCCGGGCTTCAAACAGCTCGGTGACGCGGGGCAAGCCGCCGGTGATGTCCTGGGTACCGCCCACTTCGCGGGGGGTCTTGGCCACGAGCGTGCCGGCCGTGATCATCTGGCCGTCGTCGACCTCGATCGTGGCCCGCTCGGGGATGTACTTGTAATCGAGCGTCTTGCCTTCGGCGTCGACGATGACGATCTGCGGGTGCAGGTCGCCCTTGTGCTCGATGATGGTGCGGCGGATGTGGCCGGAGGGGTCGGCCTCGGCCTTCATGGTCTCGCCCTCGACGATGTCGTCGAAGCGGATCTTGCCGCCGACCTCGGCGAGGATCGGGATGTTGTGAGGATCCCACTCGCAGAGCATCTGGCCGCGGTTGATCTGCTGGCCGTCCTCGACGATCATCATGGCGCCGTCGGGGACGTCGTACTTCTCGAGTTCGCGGCCCTTGGGGTCGAGGATCTGGATCTCGCCGTTTCGCGACAGGGCGATCTGTTTGCCCTCGTCGTTGATGACGATGTTCAGACCGACGAACTTGATCTTACCCTCGCGCTTCGACTTGACGTCCTTGTCTTCCACGGCGCGGGTAGCCACGCCGCCGATGTGGAACGTTCGCATCGTGAGCTGGGTGCCGGGTTCGCCGATCGACTGGGCGGCGATGATGCCCACCGCCATGCCGATCTCGACGAGCTGGCCGGTGGCCAGGTCCATACCGTAGCACCGGCGGCAGACGCCCAGGGGCGCCTCGCAGGTCATCGGGCTGCGGACCTGGATCTTCTCGATCTGCATGTCCTCGAGCTTCCGGGCCGCGGCCAGGGTGATCATCTCGCTTTCACGGACGACCACGGTGTCGCTGATCGGATCGAGGATGTTGACCCGGCTGACCCGTCCTCGGATCGACTGCGCCAGGCTGACTTCGACCTTCTCGCCCTTGTAGATGACGCCCTTGGTGATGCCCTGCGACGTGCCGCAGTCTTCGATCGTGATGACGACGTTCTGGGCGACGTCGGCCAGTTTGCGGGTCAGGTACCCCGAGTCGGCCGTCTTGAGAGCCGTGTCGGCCAGGCCCTTTCGGGCGCCGTGGGTCGAGCTGAAGTACTCGAGCACCGACAGGCCTTCGCGGAAGTTGGCCTTGATCGGCGTCTCGATGATCTTGCCCGACGGCTTGGCCATGAGGCCTCGCATGCCGGCGAGCTGGCGGATCTGCTCGACGCCGCCGCGGGCGCCGGACTCGGCCATCAGGAAGATCGGGTTGTGGTAGCCCTCGTTCTCGCGGGTGTCGGTCCGCAGGGCTTCCATCATCTCGGCCGTGATCCGTTCACGGGCGTGGGTCCAGGCGTCGAGGACCTTGTTGTACCGCTCCTGGTCGGTGATGATCCCGCGGTGGTACAGCTTGTTGTTGCGAAGAACTTCCTTCTCGGCCTCGGCGATGATCGCGTCTTTCGTCAGCGGCGTCTTGAGGTCGTCGGTGGCGAACGACAGGCCCGACCGGGTCGACTCGCGGAAGCCCAGGTCCTTCATGCGGTCGAGGAGACCGATCGTTTCGCGACGGCCGAGGATCTGGTAGCAGTCGGCGATGATGCTCTGGAGCTGCTTCTGCCCCAGCGTCAGGTTGTAGTACGGCATCTTCGCGTGGAGGATGTCGTTGAACACCACCCGCCCGACCGTGGTCTGCACGATCATGCCCGGCGAGAACTCTTTCTCGCTGTCGCCGCGGAGCTTCTTGTGGGCCGGCAGCCGCAACTTGATCACCGAGTGGACGGCGACCTTGCCCTGACTGTGAGCCAGGAAGACCTCGTTGGGCGCCGAGAAGATCATGCCGTCGCCGACCTCGCCGGCGCGGGAGATCGTCAGGTAGTACGAACCCATGACGATGTCCTGGGTCGGGCTGATGATCGGGTTGCCGTTGGCCGGGCTGAAGATGTTGTTGGTCGCCATCATCAGGGTCATGGCCTCGACCTGCGCCTCGATCGACAGCGGCAGGTGGACGGCCATCTGGTCGCCGTCGAAGTCGGCGTTGAACCCCTTGCAGACCAGCGGGTGGATCCGGATCGCATTGCCTTCCACCAGCACCGGCTCGAACGCCTGAATGCCCATTCGGTGCAAGGTCGGCGCCCGGTTGAGCATCACCGGATGGTTGCGGATGACTTCCTCAAGGATGTCCCACACCTCGTCGGTGCGGCGCTCGAGCATCTTCTTGGCCGACTTGATCGTATCGGCGTGGCCGAGCTCCTTGAGACGGCGGATGATGAACGGCTGGAACAGCTCCAGCGCGATCTTCTTGGGAAGTCCGCACTGGTGGAGCTTGAGGTCGGGGCCGACGACGATGACCGACCGGGCCGAGTAGTCGACGCGCTTGCCCAGCAAGTTTTCGCGGAACCGGCCCTGCTTGCCCTTGATCATGTCGGTGAGCGACTTGAGCGGGCGGTTCGAGCTGCCCAGCACCGGCCGCTTACAACGGTTGTTGTCGAAGAGGGCGTCGACGGCCTGCTGGAGCATCCGCTTCTCGTTGCGGATGATGACCTCCGGCGCGTTCAGGTCGACCAGCTTCTTCAGCCGGTTGTTGCGGTTGATGATCCGCCGGTAGAGGTCGTTCAAGTCGCTGGTGGCGAAGTTGCCCGAATCCAGGAGCACCAGCGGACGGAGGTCCGGCGGGATGACCGGGATGCACTCGAGCACCATCCACTCGGGGCGGTTGTCGCTGTCGCGCAGGGCCTCGACGACCTTGAGCCGCTTGGTCAGGTCCTTGATCTTCTGCTTGCTCGTCGTCTCGACCAGGTCCTGGCGGAGCTTCTTGGAGAGCGTCACCAGGTCGAGCCGCATCAGCATCTTGCGGACGGCCTCAGCCCCCATGTCGGCTTGAAACGTGTCGCCGTACAGCTCGCGCGACTTGCGGAACTCGTCCTCGGTCAGGAGCTGGCGCTCCTTCAACGGGGTGTCGCCGGCGTCGACGACCACGTAGTCCTGGAAGTAGATGATCCGCTCCAGGCTGCTGGTCTTCATGTCCAGGAGCGTGCCCAGGCGGCTGGGCATCGCCTTGAAAAACCAGATGTGGACGACCGGCGCGGCCAGCTCGATGTGGCCCATCCGCTTGCGGCGGACCCGCGAGTGCGTCACCTTGACGCCACAGCGGTCGCAGATCATCCCCTTGTACTTCATGCCCCGATACTTGCCGCAAGCGCACTCCCAGTCCTTCTCGGGACCGAAGATCCGCTCGCAGAAGAGCCCGTCCTTCTCGGGACGGTACGTCCGGTAGTTGATCGTTTCCGGCTTCTTGACCTCGCCGAACGACCAGCTCCGGATGTCGTAAGGGCTCGCCAATCCAATCTTGACGGCCCCATAGTCGTTAATACGATCGTAGGCACTTTCGCCCATGCTCACGAGACACTCTCCTCCGCAGGCTCAGGGTAGTCTGAAGCGGGGTGGTTGGTGGGTGAAAGCGGCGGTCGCTCTCGATTGATTCAACGTGCTGACGACCGTCCGGATCAACGGAACCCAAGCTCATGTCGGGGAATGCAAGCGGACCGAAGGTCGGCCCGTCCCCTCTTCTCTGCTCAGCCAAGAACAAAAAAAAAGGTCCGCGTACGGGCTCTCCCTTTGCCAGCGGAGAACCCCGCGGTTATGAAGGTCTTCCTGAGACCCAGGTCGCCAAGTTGAACTCCTCCCTGACCGGTTTTTCGGTCAGACTCCGGCGCCCTCGCGATTCCTCGACCCTTGAAGCGTGCGCGCGCAGCCAGCAAATGCGTCGGAATCGACTCGCGATAAAATCGCATCCTGTGATCCTAAGCAATCACAGGGCCAATTCCAAGTAAAATTTCTGCATGAATTCCCGGAATTCTCCCAGGTTTGTGTCACGATCACCTAAATCGCATGGAGGATTGAACTTGGGGAGGGAGGGTAAGTTCGCCTCCCCACCCAACGCAAACCCTCGTTCGGGACTCAGACGGTTTTCGAGACGTTTTTCCTCCGACTGGAGAGCGAATCATGGCGACGGAAGTCTTGACGAAACAGGCTCTCAATCGGGCCCTGCTCGCGCGTCAGATGCTGCTTTCGAGGCAGGCGGCGTCGGTTTCCGAGGTTCTCGAACGGCTGCTCGGGCTCCAGGCGCAAGAGGCGGCACCGCCGTTCATCGGCCTCTGGACCCGGATCGAGGGATTCCAGCGCGACGATCTGCTGCGATTACTGCGCGACCGCGCGGTCGTCCGCGCCACGCTCCTGCGAGGCACGCTCCATCTGGTGAGCGCCCCGGACTACCTGGCGTTTCGGTCGACCTTTCAACCGATGTTCGACGCGGCGCTCAAGGCGGTGCTCCGTGATCGAACCTCGGGCGTCGACGTCGCCGTGCTCGTGGGGTCGGGCCGTCGTCTGTTCGTCGAGGAGCCTCGGACGTTCACGAAGATGCGGGCCGCCTTGATCGACCTCTTCCCCGGCGGCGACGAGCGGGCGATGGGCTACACGGTCCGGATGCGGGTCCCCCTGGTCTCGACGCCCGACGACTCGAAATGGGGGTTCGGCGGCGACCCCGAGTTTCATGATGCGGCGACCTGGCTGGGCCGGGCACCCGGGCCGGAACCGAGGGCCGAGGAATTGGTCTTGCGCTATCTTGCTGCCTTCGGTCCGGCGGCGGCGGTCGACGTCCAGGCGTGGTCGGGAGTCGGCGGCGCCCGCGAGGTCCTCAATGCGTTGCGGCCGAGGCTTCAGACGTTTCGCGACGAGCGGAAGCGCGAGCTGTTCGATCTGCCGGACGCCCCCCGGCCGGCGGCCGAGACGCCCGTACCCGTGCGGTTCCTTCCGGGCTTTGACAACGTGATCCTCGGCCACGCCGACCGATCGCGGATCATTGACGACGCGCATCGGCCGAAGGTCACGACCAAGAACCTCCAGGTCCTGCCGACGTTCCTGGTCGACGGGTTCGTCGCCGGCACGTGGAAGATCTCGGGGGCCGGGGCCAAGGCCAAGCTCACCCTGTCGCCGTTCGGCCCGATGACGGCCGCCGCGAAGGCGCAGCTCTCGAAGGAAGGGAAGGAGTTGATGCGGTTCGTCGAACCGGACGCGAGCAAGCCGGCGATCGAGTTCGCGGCGGCATGACGGCCGTTCGGACGATGGGGGAAAAACCGCGGCCTCCGCTTCGAGGCGTCCGTAAGGGACGTTCGCGAGGCGGAGGCCGTCGGGGATGGTTGAAGCGCGGGGGCGAGGTCTGGGGTTGGATCAGACCCGCTTCTTCTCAAGCTGCATGTTGAGCCCGAGGCCGCGGATTTCGTTGGTGAGCACGTCGAAGCTCGCCGGGGTGCCGGCTTCGAGGGTGTTCTCCCCCTTGACCATGCTCTCGTAGATCTTCGTACGTCCTTCGACGTCGTCGGACTTGACGGTGAGCAGCTCCTGGAGGATGTAGGCGGCGCCGTAGGCTTCCAGGGCCCACACTTCCATTTCGCCGAACCGCTGGCCGCCGAACCGGGCCTTGCCGCCCAGCGGCTGCTGGGTGATCAAGGAGTACGGCCCCGTGGCGCGGGCGTGGATCTTGTCGTCGACCAGGTGGTGGAGCTTCAGCATGTAGAGGTAGCCCACCGTGACCCGCTGGTCGAATTTCAGACCGGTGCGGCCGTCGTAAAGCTCGGCCTTGCCGTTCTCGGGGAGGCCGGCGTCCTTGAGGCACTGGCGAATGGTCTCTTCGCTGGCCCCGTCGAACACCGGGCAGACCGCCTGGAAGCCAAGCTTGGCGGCGGCCCAACCGAGGTGGGTCTCGAGGATCTGGCCGACGTTCATACGGCTGGGCACGCCCAGCGGGTTGAGCAAGATCTCGACGCCGGTGCCGTCGGCGAGGAACGGCATGTCCTCTTCAGGGAGGATCTTGGCGATGACCCCCTTGTTGCCGTGGCGGCCGGCCATCTTGTCGCCCACCGAGATCACCCGCTTGGTGGCGATGTAGATCTTGACCATCTGGAGCACGCCCGAGGGCAGCTCGTCGCCGCGCTTGAGGCTGTTGAGCCGGCGCTCCTTCTCGTCCTTGAGGGCCTCGATCCGCGGGGCGTACTGGCGGACGACCTCGCGAGCCTTGGCCGAGGCGTCGGGACTGCGGAGGTCGAGCGCTTCGAGCTTGAACCGATCGCTCTCGTCGACGAGGTCCTTGGAGTCCTTGGTCCGGCCCAGCGGCTTGCCGCTGGAGGGGTCGGCGACGGGGCCGCCGACGGCCTCTTCAAGGGCCTTGACCATCTGCCTGTACTCGTCGGCGATGCGGACGTTCTCGCCCCCCTCGGTGTCCTTCAGCTCCTTCTCGAAGGCCTTGCGCTCGTCTTCGCTGAGGCTCATCCGGCGGCTGAACCGCTGGGTGTTGATGACGATGCCCTCGACGCCCGAGGGGACTTCCAGCGAGTCGTTCTTGACGTCCTCGCCGGCCCTTCCGAAGATCGCGTGCAGCAGCTTCTCTTCGGGGGTCAGCTCGCTCTTGCTCTTGGGCGCGACCTTGCCGACCAGGATGTCTCCCGGCTTGACGTAGGTGCCGATCCGGACCACGCCGTTGTCGTCGAGGTTGCGAAGCGCCTTCTCGGAGACGTTGGGGATGTCGCGGGTGAACTCCTCGCGGCCGAGCTTGGTCTCGCGGATCTCGATCTCGAATTCCTCGATGTGGATCGAGGTGTAGACGTCCTCGCGCACCAGCTTCTCGCTGATGATGATGGCGTCTTCAAAGTTATAGCCGTCCCAGGCCTGGAAGCCGACCAGGACGTTGCGGCCCAGGGCCAGCTCGCCCTTGTAGGTCGAGGCCCCGTCGGCCAGGATCTCCCCCGTCTTGACCTGCTGCCCGACCTTCACGATCGGCTTCTGGTTCAGGCACGTCCGCTCGTTGAGGCCGACGTACTTGCGGAGCTTGTAAATGTGGTTGTGGTCGATGATCACCCGGGTCGAGTCGACGTAGGTGATCGTCCCGTCCTGCTGCGCCTTGATCACCATCCCCGAGTTGCCGGCGACCGAGTACTCAAGGCCGGTGGCGACGATCGGCGGCTCGGCCACCAGAAGCGGCACGGCCTGGCGCTGCATGTTCGATCCCATGAGCGCGCGGTTGGCGTCGTCGTGCTCAAGGAACGGGATCAACCCGGCCGAGACCCCGACCATCTGCTTGGGCGAGATGTCCTGGAACTGGATGCTGTCGACCGGCACCGACACGAAGTCGGTCTGGTAGCGGGCGATCAGCGTCGGTCCCTTGAGCTTGCCGTGGTCGTCGACGGCCGCGTCGGCCGGAGCGAGGTAGTTTTCGCTCTCCTCGTCGGCCCGCATCCAGACGACCTCTTCGGTCCCCCTGCCCGCCTTGATCTTGCGGTACGGGGTGATGAGGAAGCCGTATTCGTCGACGCCGCCGTAGATGCCCAGCGAGCTGATCAGACCGATGTTGGTCCCTTCCGGGGTCTCGATCGGGCAGATCCGGCCGTAGTGGGAGATGTGGACGTCGCGGACCTCGAAGCCGGCCCGTTTGCGGTTCAAACCGCCGGGGCCCAGCGCCGACAGCCGCCGCTCGTGCGTGAGCTGGGCCAGCGGGTTGGTCTGGTCGACGACCTGCGACAGCTCGCCGCGGCCGAAGAAGTATTCGATCGCCGCGCTGATGCTCTTGGGGTTGATCAGCGACCGCGGCGTCATGTCCTCGGCGTCTTTGAGGCTCATCCGCTCCTGGACGGTGCGGCGAAGCTTGAGGAAGCCCTTGCGAAGCTCGTCGGCGGCCAGCTCGTCGATCGTCCGCAGGCGGCGGTTGCCCAGGTGGTCGATGTCGTCGATGTGGACCTTCGGGTCGGTCCCCTTGCGAAGCCGGAGGATGTAACGGATCGCGTTGACGTAGTCCTCCGGGTCCAGCGTCATCTGGTCGTCGGGGATCGTCTGGGTGAACTTGCGGTTGATCCGGAACCGGCCGACCTTGCCCAGCCGGTAACGGTTGGTGTCGAAGAACTTCTCGTGGAACAGCTCACGGGCCTTCTCAAGCTGGGGCGGGTTGCCCGGCCGGAGCCGCTGATAGATCCGCAGGAGCGCGCTCTCGTGGTCGGTGGTCGGGTCCTCCTGAAGCGACTGAAGGATGAGCTGGTCGCGGGCGTCCTTGAGGACGCGGATCGGGCCCAGGTCGCCGGCGTCGGCGAACACCTGCGCGAGGGCCTTGGAGATCGTCGCGCCGCTGTCGATCAGGACTTCGCCGGTGTTGGGGTCGACGACGTCGCCGCAGGCGATCTTGCCTTCCAGCAGGGTCGCCGCCTTGGAATCGGACGAGTCGATCTCCTCCGATTCGTAGAACGTGTTGAGGATCGCCTCGTCGGACGAGAAGGCGGGGCTCATCGCACGCAGCAGCGTCATCGACGAGAACTTGCCGGACTGGTCGATGCGGACGCCCAGAGTCTCTTTCTTGGTGACCTGGAGCTCGATCCAGCTTCCCCGCTCGGGGATCACGCGGCAGGCGTGCAGCTTCTTGTCGGTCGACTCGACCTCGACCACGAAGTCAACGCCCGGCGAACGGTGAAGCTGGCTGACCACCACCCGCTCGGCACCGTTGATGATGAACTCGCCGCCGCCGATCATGACCGGCATGTCGCCGAGGTAGACCGACTCTTCGAGCGTGGTCTCGCCCTTGTTCAGCCGCAGCCAGACGTGCAGCGGACGGCCGAACGTCAGCCGGAGCTGGCGGCACTCGTCGGGGTCGTACCGGGGCTTGCCCAGATCGTACCGGATGTACTCCAGCTTGAGCGTCTTGTCGTAGCTCTCGATCGGGAAGATTTCGCGGAAAACACCCTCCAGCCCCGAATCGGCGCGGGCGTCGGCGGGGTCGTCGGCCTGGAGAAACCGTTCGTAGCTGCGGGTCTGAATCTGCGTCAGGTCGGGGACCTGAAATTCGTCGTGGATTCGGCCGAAATTCCGCTTCAGGGCCGGAACGATTCGCCGCACAGTGGTCGGAGTGGGCATAAGGTCGCGCTCCTCAAGAGAAGAAAGGGGCACGGGCCGGAGTCACGGGCGTCGTCCCGGGGGTCGTTGCGGAACTCGCTTCCTTTCGAGTCCGCCCGTCGCGTCGAATTTCCATCATCCCAAAAGGGAGCGGCCCGCGGCAGTCCGCGGGCGATTCCAAACCGGGAGAATCCGTGATCGCGGACGCCCGGGTCGGCTCGGTCGGTCGGACGAACCGAGCCGATCGCGTCTCCGGGCGGTCGAGCTGAAACGACGAAGCCGGTGATACGTGCACGAAATTGCGGTCGATCTGTGAGGTTCCGATGAGGGCCGGGGCGGGAGGCGTTCCAATCGCCGCCCGCGCGTCAGGCCGACCTCCAACGTGCGGCCGGGCGCCGTCGTCGAAGTCAGCCCGAGGATCGCTCGAAACGGGGTCGTCGGCCTGTCCTGGTCGTCGTGAACGCATCGTGATCCGGGCCAGAGACCGCCGCGTTCGCGTCGTGATCGCGGACCGAGCAGAGCAGAGCAAGGAGGGACGACGACGGGGACGCCTGGGGCGGACGACGATGACGACGTCGCCCGCATCCCCGCGAAACGAAGCGGGCGAGGGAGACGCGGCCTCTCGAATGTCGAGACGCCGAGGACCTCCCTCGCTGGCTGTTGCGTTTCAAAAACCGAGACGCCGAACCGAGCGGTCCGGCGGCCGGCTGGAGCGGATTCGCTCGCGGATTTACTTGATCTTGACCGTGGCGCCGGCTTCCTCGAGCTCCTTCTTGAGCTTCTCGGCGTCGTCCTTGGCGATACCGGTCTTGATGGCCTTGGGAGCCGCCTCGACGAGATCCTTGGCTTCCTTGAGGCCCAGGCCGGTGGCGGCGCGGACGATCTTGATGACGTTGATCTTGTTGGCGCCGATGGCTTCGAGGCTGACGTCGAACTCGGTCTGCGGCGCGGCGGCCTCGGTCGGGGCGGCGGCGGCGGCCGGAGCGGCGGCCACGGCGGCGGCGGCCGGCTTGATCCCGTGGACCACCTCAAGGTAGTCGCCCAGGGCCTTGGCTTCGAGGACGGTCAGGCTGACGATCGACTCGCCGAGGGTCTTGATGTTGTCGGCGAACGAGGGGGCTTCAGCGGTGGACATGGCGGAACGGATCCTTTCTAGCTCGATCGTGGAAAACGCGGCTCAAGCGGCGGCGTACGTCGTCGCTGACGCACCCGGACAAATTGGCTGAAAAATCGTTTACTCGCGGCGGTCGTCGGTTGCGAGTGGAACCCGCGACCGCACCGCCACATGAATTGCTGCGTCGGAGTCGAGCCGAAGCCGGCTCAGGACCCCGCTTCGGTCGTCGCGGCGGGCGCTTCGCCCTCGGCTTCAGGCGTGGCGGCGGGCTCTTCGCCCCCGTCCCCATCGGCCGAGGCCCCCTCGGAAATCGTTTGAAGCTGGCTCGCCAGGCTGCCGATCGGGGCGTTGGCCAGGGCGATCACCCGCTGCGCGGGGGCGATGGCCATCGCGGCGACGCGTCCGATCAACGCCTCGCGGCTGGGGAGCTTGGTGATGTCCTCGACCTGCTCGGGGCCGATCACCACGCCGTCGACGGCGCCCCCCTTGATCGCGGGCTTCTTGAGCTTCTTGACCTGGCCGGAAATCTCCTTGGCCAGCTCGGCGACGCCCGCCCCTCCCCAGACCAGGACCGAAGGCCCTTCGAGGTACCTCGAAAGCCCGTCGACGCCGATCTCGGTGAAGATCCGACGCGCCAACGTGTTCTTCAACGTCCGGACGCGGATCGACTTCTTTCGCAAGTCGCTGCGGAACTGGTGCTCGCTGACGGCGTCCAGTCCCTTGAAGTCGAGGATCAGCATCGACCGGCTGTCGGCCAGGTCCGTCCGAAGCTGATCCATCATCAGTTCTTTTACGTATTTACTCATGACTTGGACCGTGGTTTCCGATTCGACGAAATTCGGGTGGTATCGACCCCGGGCGAGCGCGACGCGAGCCGGCTCACGCGGAAACCCGGACGCCGGGGCTCATGGTGGCCGAGATGGTGACCGTCTGGATGTACGTCCCCTTGGAGGAGGCCGGCTTGAGCGTCCGCAAGAAGGCGAGGAACGCGGTGATGTTCTCGATCAGCTGATCTTCCGTGAAGTTGATCTTGCCGACGGGAACCGCGACGTTGCCCCCCTTGTCGTTGCGGAACTCGATCTTACCCGCCTTGAACTCCTTGACCGCCGAGACGATGTCGGTCGTCACGGTGCCCGAGCGAGGCGACGGCATCAGGCCGCGAGGGCCGAGCACGCGACCGAGCGGACCGACGACGCCCATCATGTCAGGCGTGGCCAGGGCGACGTCGAAATCCATCACGCCCCCCTTGATCTGCTGGGCCAGGTCGTCGGCGCCAACGATGTCGGCACCGGCGTTCCGCGCCTTCTCGGCGTTGTCGCCCTGGGCGAACACCGCCACCCGGACGTTCTTGCCGATGCCGTGCGGCAAGGCCACCGACCCGCGCACGTTCTGATCGCTCTGCCGGGGGTCGATGCCCAGGTGGGTCGAAACCTCGACCGTCTGATTGAATTTCGTCGTGTTGAACCCCTTCAGGAGCTTCACGGCTTCCGGCAACGGCACCGGGACCGCGATCTTCACCTTGGAGCTCAACGCGCGAAAGCGCTTCGAATGATATGGCAAGTCGTCACCCCTTTCGCCCTTGGACGGGCTGCCGCCTTAGTATGGGAAACTCTCGGGCCGTCGGCGGGCGGTCGCGCCTGGTTCCGGCCGGTGGTCTCAACTCGGCTCGCGCCGAGATGTGAACCAACCTCAACGTCTTGATCATCCTGCAACTGCGAGGCTCGCCTCACGGCCTGCCGACCCGACCGAACGGGCGGCGGTCGGCGCGATCAACCCTTGATTTCGACGCCCATGCTCCGGGCCGTGCCGGCGATAACGCGGCACGCGTGGTCGATGTCGCGGGCGTTGAGATCGGCGAACTTGGTCTCGGCGATCTTCTTCACCTGCTCGGCGGTCACCGTGCCGACCTTGGTCTTGTTGGGCACGGCGGAACCCGCGGCGATCCCCGCAGCCTGCTTCAGCAGCACGGCGGCCGGCGGGCTCTTGGTGATGAATTCGAACGTGCGGTCCGAATAGATCGTGATTTCGATGGGGATCGTGGTCCCCTTCATGTCCTTGGTCCGTTCGTTGAATTGCATCACGAACTGACCGATGTTCACGCCGTGCTGACCGAGCGCGGGCCCGACCGGAGGCGCGGGGGTCGCCTGTCCCCCGGGACACTGGAGCTTGACCTTCGCCGTCATCACCTTGGCCATCGCGGATTCTCGCTTCCCTTGAAACCTTTGCTTGGTTCGTTCGACTGCGGGTGCGTGTCGATTCGTCGTTTCGATTCGAGCGGCGGCTGCGTGCTTTCAACTTCGGAGCGGGCGTCGCGCCGGCCGACTGACCCATTCCGGTCCGGCGGCTCGCACCTCGCGACGAAGCCGACGCGGGCTCGCGGCCCGCGTCGATCGACCGAAGACGACCCGCTCGAATCAGATCCGCTCGAGCTGCCAGTATTCGAGGTCGACCGGGGTGGGCCGGTTGAAGATGATCAGCATCACCTTCACCAGGCCGCGGCCCTCGATGACCTCTTCGACGGTCCCTTCGAAGTTCTCGAAGGGGCCGTCCTTGATCTTGACCCGATCGCCCCGTTCGACGTCGATGCGGACCTTCGGGCTCTCGGCGGTCGTCTTCTCTTCTTCTTGATGAAGCATCTGGTTTACTTCGGCGTCGGTCATCTTGGTGGGGGTGCCGTGCGCCCCCACGAAGTCTCCCACGCCCGGGGTCTCGCGGACCAGGAACCAGGTCTTCTCGTTCAACTCCATGTGAACCATGATGTAGCCGGGGTACGTCTTGCGCTCGACGATCCGCTTTTTGTTGTTGCGGATCTCGGTGATCTTCTCGGTGGGGACGACGATCCGGGGGCTGCCGTCGGGGTTCTTGCCGAAGAACCGCTCGAGCGCCTGGATCTTGACCCGGCGCTGGAGCGCCGCGGCGATCGTGTCTTCCCGCGAGCTTTGCACCTTGAGGACGTACCAGACCAGTTCCGGCGGGGGCTCGTCGTCGTCCGGGTCGTCGACCGCGGGCGGTTCGGGGGGCTCGACGCCGGAGTCGACCGCGGGCGGTTCGGGCTCCGGTTTGTGAGCAGCCGCCTTCGACGCGCGGGCGGCCGACTTGCCGCTGCCGCCGTCGGGCGTCTCCTCTTCCACGTGCACGACCTGGTCGACCGGCGCAAGACCGCCATCCGTCGAAACGGAGTCGGACGCGTCGGAACCCGGGGGCGAATCGTCAAACTCTTGCGTCAGGTCACTCATGGAACGTTGTACGGCGATTCTCTCTACGGGAACGAATCTCGCGCCGCGCGTCGCTTCAGCGAAGAAGACTCCGGCTCGAGAGCGGGGTGCAGCCTGCCTTGGGAAAGTCGAACCTGAAGCAGGAGGCGGGGAATCGGACTAGTCTACCGAGCCGACCCTGGCGTACGGAAGCCCAAAACGAAAATCTCCAGGGCTTCCATCCGGCGACAGGTCGGCTCCGGGCGTCGGAGCGGTGAGTGGGAGGTGCGCCGGGCGACCTCCCAAGGGTCGGGGCCGCGTCGTGTTTACGACGTCGAACCGAACCCTCCTCCGCCGCTGAACTGGAGCACGCCGATGTTTCGCAGGATGAACAGCCAGAACCAGTCGACGACGAACAGGTAGACCGCCATGACGAGGACCGCGACCAGGACGACGACCGTCGATCGGTAGAGGTCTTCCTTGGACGTCCACGAGACCTTGTTCATCTCGGCTTCGGTGGCGATGAGGAACTCGGCGAACGGCGGGTAGTGGACGATCCGGAAGACGGTCCAGCCCAGCACCAGAGCCACGGTCGCGGGGATGCCCAGCCGCCAGAGCGGCGTATAGTCGAGGGAGGCTTCATAGAGCCGCCAGACGCCGGCCGCGACGATCACGCCGAGGGCCACCCCTGTGTACAAGCGGGCGTGCCAGCCCTGCATCGGCTTGTAGAGAGCGGTGTTCAAAAGATTCAGGAAGAACTGGGAAATAGCGCTGACGGCCCCCCCGCTCGGCTTCCCTTTGAGGGGCTTCGTCGGCTTTTGCCCCGAGACTTCGTCTTTCACTTTGCCCATGGCGACCGTTCCATTCGGAATGGGGAAACCGCGATCTCGAAAGAATCGTGAATCAAAGTCCCGGAGGCGAGGGTTCGAGTGGTCGAACCTCGGCTCGCGGTTGCCTCGATGATTCTCCTGCCTGGGCCCGCAGGCCCCGTCCGGCGTCGCTGGAACCGACCCGACGCAACGCCCGCGGGTTGCGCGGGCGTCGAAGCACGAGCGGAGGGAATCGAACCCCCAACCGCCGGTTTTGGAAACCGGTGCTCTGCCAATTGAGCTACGCTCGTGTGATTCGTCGGCTGATCGCCGGCGAGCCCTCTCCGTGGGGAAAAAGCCCAACCAGTCGATCCGCCGTCGCATTTGATAGGACGGTCGCGCCGTCCATTCTCGCGACCAGAGTCGGCCGTCGCGGTTTTGGCCGGTCGGGACCTGAAATCGCCGGCCGGCGGCCGATCGGCGATTCCGGGTCGGGTCACTTCTTCCGCGACTCTTTGTGAGACGTATGCAGGCGCTCTCGTCGGCAGTACTTCTTCAGCTCCAGCCGATTCGCGCCGCGGGTCTCTTTCTGGACGCGGTAGTTGCGTTCGCCGCAGGCGGTGCACTCGAGCCAGACGTATTCACGCATTGCAATAATACCTCGGTTCCGTCGCTCCCGCCGCCGATTCGGAGACCACGTTCGGTCCGATCGGGCTGGGCCGGGAGGCGGCCGGACGTTCCAGAACACTTGCGGTGCGACCTCCCGGCTTCCGGCCATCAGGCGGAGGCGGGGACCGCGCCTTGGGGGCGACGATCTTCGGATATCGCGGAATCAAAGACGCCGACGGCCCGTGGCCGGCCGCCGGCTCGACGCTACTGAAGGACTTTAGGTTGCGAACGTCGTGGACGACCGACGCGGCGGTCGTCCCGGATCGAAACCCGAGACGAAACGAGCCGCGGACCATCGGGCGAAGTCGCCGACGGTTCGCGGCTGGGGAGCGCGGTCACTCGAGGATCTTGGTCACGACGCCGGCGCCGACCGTCTTGCCGCCTTCACGGATGGCGAAGCGGAGGGCGTCTTCCATGGCGATCGGGCTGCCGAGTTCGACGGTCATCTTGATGTTGTCGCCCGGCATGCACATCTCGGCCTCGCTGCCGTCTTCCGACAGCAGGTTGAGGATCGAGCCGGTGACGTCGGTGGTGCGGATGTAGAACTGGGGACGGTAGCCCTTGAAGAACGGGGTGTGGCGTCCGCCTTCTTCCTTGCTCAAGACGTAAACTTCCGCCTCGAACTTGGTGTGGGGTGTGATCGAGCCCGGCTTGCAGAGCACCTGGCCCCGTTCCAGGTCGTCCTTTTCCACGCCGCGGAGCAGAACGCCGACGTTGTCGCCGGCGACGCCCTCGTCGAGGGTCTTCTGGAACATCTCGACGCCGGTCACGGTGGTCGGCTTCTTGACGCCGAAGCCGATGATCTCGATCGAGTCACCGACCTTGACGCGGCCGCGCTCGACGCGACCGGTGCCCACGGTGCCGCGTCCCTTGATCGAGAACACGTCTTCGATCGGCATCAGGAACGGCTTGTCGATCTCGCGGACCGGGTCGGGGATGTACTCGTCCATCGCCTTGACGAGGTCGAGGATCGGCTTGGCCGCGGTCGGGTCGCTGGGGTTCTCGAGTGCCGGGCGGCTGCTGCCGCGGACGATCGGGATCTCGTCGCCGGGGAACTTGTAGTGAGAGAGCATCTCGCGAAGCTCAAGCTCGACCAGCTCCAGCAGTTCCTCGTCGTCGACCAGGTCGATCTTGTTGAGGAAGACGACCAGCGCCGGGACGCCGACCTGACGGGCCAGGAGGATGTGCTCGCGGGTCTGGGGCATCGGGCCGTCGGCCGCGGAGACCACCAGAATCGCGCCGTCCATCTGAGCCGCGCCGGTGATCATATTCTTGATATAATCGGCGTGACCCGGGCAGTCGATGTGGGCGTAGTGGCGCTTTTCGCTCTCGTACTCGACGTGCGAGACCGCGATGGTCACCGTTTTGGTGGCGTCGCGGACCGTTCCGCCCTTGGCGATGTCGGAGTACGACTTGCTCTTGGCCTGGCCACGCGCCGACAGGACCGCCAGCAGGGCCGCGGTCAGCGTGGTCTTGCCGTGGTCAATGTGCCCGATCGTGCCCACGTTGACGTGCGGCTTGGTTCTGCTGAATGTTTCCTTGGCCATGTGTTCAGCGCCTTTTCGGCATTCCTGTAGTCAAGTTCTCGGCGGGAGATCTGTAATCGAGCCCCACCCGCCAGCCAGGTCCGCTTCGGACGGCTCTGCCAGCGGCCGGGGCCAGCCGCTGCGCACGTCTTCCTTCACGCCCGAACTTTGGGCAACCGACCCAAGAGCTGCCGCTGGGATTTGAACCCAGGACCTCGTCCTTACCAAGGACGCGCTCTACCAACTGAGCCACGGCAGCGTAGTTTTGCGGTTGTTTCTTCTTTCGAGGTCGGTCGTTGCTTTGCGTTGCGGGCGGCTGGGTGACGCCGGGCCAGAGCGGGTGATGGGAATCGAACCCACACGGCCTGCTTGGAAGGCAGGGACTCTACCATTGAGCTACACCCGCGTGCACGTCCCGTTCCCGGCTGGAGCCGCCTCTGTTCCGACCGTCGCCGGCCGGACTTCCTTCGCTCGCTCGATCCTCGCCGTCCTTGTCGTCGCCCTCCCTCTCCTCACCGACCCGCCAGGGCCGGTGCATGTTCACGATTTCTCAAACGAGACGAATGTGGGTGGAGCAGGATTCGAACCTGCGAAGGCTGAGCCACCAGATTTACAGTCTGGCCCCTTTGGCCGCTTGGGTATCCACCCGGTTGGGTCGTCGCCGTCGGCTCGTCGCGGTCGTTTCCGATCCTCGGCGAGTTCCGGCGTTTGGCGTCTTGACGTCCTTAATCATGTGGTAGAGCTGGCGGTGAGAGTCGAACTCACAACCTACGGTTTACAAAACCGTTGCTCTGCCAGTTGAGCTACGCCAGCAGCCTTGGGCCGTGAAACTTCCTACTATATCGTTCGGCCGGGCGACTTCAAGTCGTTTTTCATTCGCTCATACTTTTTTTGTACGACTCGGCCTGCCCCGGTCGGCGCGTTCGATTATGGTAGCGAGTACCTCCCGCCTTCGGCAAGGGGGAAGCCGGAAAAACGACGGCGGCCCACCATTTCTCCGGTTGTTATTCGTTGGTTTGGTCTTGCCTCGGCCCTCACGCCTGACTTTAGGCCTGGTTGGGCGGATGTGTGGTGGCGGTGAAGATGGCCACGTGCTCGGGAGGGGGAAGGAACTCCTGCTCGGGGGCCGTGCGGTACGCCTTCCCAGCGTCGTAGAGTTTCAGGCGATGCTGACGGAGGTCGTCGCCGGGGTCGTCCTTGGGGGCGATCTCGATAGCTCTTCGCTGCCATTTCACGGCGGCCGGGAAGTCGGCCGACTCGGCATAGGACGCGGCCAGGATCTCGAGGTCATCGGGGTCGTTCCATCCCGTGATCGCGCATAACCTGCTGGCGGCTTCGACCGCGCGGCGGCCGTCACGGACCTTGGGTTCGGGGGCCGCGGCCCAGATCCAGGCTTCGGCGTTGAGCGAGTACCTTTCCTGTGGCTCGATCTTCACGGCCGCGGCGAGGTCCGCCAGGGCCTCCTCGTAACGACCCCGAGAGCTCTGCACGCGTCCGCGGAGGCCGTACGCGAAGGCGTCGCTCGGGTCGATGCGAATCACCTGCTTGAGGTCGGCAAGGGCGGCGTCGTGCTCACCCTTTTGTTTCCAGATCACAGCGCGGGACAAATAAGCGAACTTGTCGTCAGGGGCGATTCGTATGGCCTGGGCGAAGTCGTCGAGCGCCTTGTCGTCATTCTCCGTCTCCCGCCAGACGTGGCCTCGTTCACAGTAGAAGGTTGCGTCGCGCGGATCGATTTGGATCGCCGCGTTGTAGTCGTCGAGCGCCTTGTCGTAATGTTTCTTCTCGCTCCAAACGTCGCCACGGTCGCTGTACAGAGTCGCATCGCGGGGGGCGAGTTTGATCGCCGCGTCGTAGTCTTCGAGCGCCTTGTCGTAGTCTCCGGCCCGCTTCCTTGTCAAGCCGCGGCTGCTGAAGAGTGTTGCGTCGCGCGGCTCGATTCGGATCGCCTGCGTATAGTCCTCAACGGCTCTGTCATAGTCTTTCTGGAGCAGTCGCAACAGACCGCGAACCCGATAGGCGAATGCATCCTGCGGATTGATTCGGATGGCCTGATCGTAATCTTCGAACGCTTTCTCAACATCTCCTTTGTCTTGATGCGCACCGCCCCGGCAGATGTGATGAAAGCCATCGTTTGGGTTGAGGATGAGGGCCCCGCTGTAGTCGGCGATCGCCTTGTCGTATTCTTTCTTGAGATTCCAGACGTGCCCGCGACCGCTGTAGGCATAGGAGTCGTCGGGGTTGAAGTGGATCGCCTGGTCGAAATCGGCGATCGCCTTGTCGTATTCTTTCTTGAGATTCCAGGCCTCGCCCCGGCGGCGGTACGCGAAGCCATAGAGCGGATCCAGTCGCAGCGCGTGATTGTAGTCTTCCATCGCCGCGTCGACGTTCTTGGCGTCCTTCGACAGCTTGACGTCGCCCCGAATTGTGTAAGCGATCGCCGAGGTGGGATCGATGCGGATCGCCTGATCGCAGTCTTCGAGGGCTTGATCGTATTCCTTTTTGTCGTACCGAATGCTGGCGCGCCAGATCCGGTTCCAGGCATCATTCGGGGCGGCCAGGATCTTGGCTGTGAAGTGTGCTTCGGCGCGGTCGGCGGCGATGACGCGGGAAATCGGCGCCCAGCCCTCGGACCTCCGGCTTTCGGAGACGAGCCAGACCTGGAAGGCGCGCGCATGGACGACCTTGAAGAACCGGAACGTCGTGTCGCTGGCGGCGGCTCGGCCGTCCTGGAGGATGGTTCCCGGCTCGATGACCACCCGCTGGCCCAGCCAGTCGCCGTCGGCCTTCGGCGGGGCGGTCGCGCCGGGAGGGCCGGCGCCGAGGGCCGAAGCGAGTGTCAGCCAGGCGAGCAGCGAGGCGGATTGAAACCTCGTCGATGGCTTGGTGCGACGGCGACGCCGCTCGTTCCCCGCGCGGATTCTCCAACGGTAGACCATCGGGATTCTCCATCGATCCGGGTTTTGCCGACGACATGCCTGGCGGCCCTCACCCCGCGCGCCAGTGCTCCACGCATGATCGTATCAGCCTGAGCGGGCGATCGCCAAAGTCGGATCGAAAGATTCTTGAAATACCGATGGCCTCTGCGAGGCGGCGACGTCCGGCTCAAGGCTTGAACAGGGCTGCTGCGCGATCGACCCACGGGGCTTTGGTCGCGGTGTTTTCGCGATCAGCCCGGCGGATGATCTCGCTCGAGGCTGCCTCGCGCCTCGCTCGATCGTGTTCGCTCAGGATGGCTCTGTTCACGAAGGCGGTGAGCGAGGCTCGGCGTTCGCCCGGGCTCATCACGTCGCGGGCGCCGCGGGGGCCGGGGTCCACGTGGAACGGCTGTTTGGCGGCGTAGAGGGCCAGTCGCTCGCGGCGTAGTTCTTGGGTTGGTGGATCCTCGGTCAAGTCGATCGCCGCTTGCTGGCGTTTCACGGCGTTCTCGAAGTCGCGGACTTCGGCGAACGAGGCGGCCAGTGTGGCCAGGTGTTCGGGGGTCTTCCAATCGGTGAGCTGGCAGGCGCGCGTCGCCGATTCCACGGCCCGTCCGCCGTCTCGGACTCGCTCATCCGTCGCCGTGGCCAGGATCCAGGCGAGGCCGTCGAGCGCCTCGTGGTCGAGAGGGTCCTGGCCGGCGGCGTAGTCGAGATTCGCGATCGCCTTCTCGTAATCCCACTTGGCGTACCACGCATCGCCTCGGAGGCGGTAGGTTGCGGCGTGCGACCGTCCGAAGGCCATCGCCTTGTCCACGTCCTCGATCGCCAGGTCGAAGTACCCCTGCTCGAATGCGGCGACCGCGCGGTAGTAGAACGCCGAGGGACTGCCCGGATCGTCTCCGATCACGTGGCCGAAATCGCCTGCGGCCGCCGCGAGGTCATCCATGGCGATCCGGGTGATCCCGCGGCAGAGGCGAGAGCTCTTGAGGTCGGGATTGATCTCGATTGCCCGAGTCAGGTCGGCGATCGCTTTGCCGTGTTCTCCGAGGAGGTTCCAGATCGTCGCTCGGCCGTAATACATGCTGGCGTCGTTCGGGTTGATCTGGATCGCTCGGGTACCGTCCTCGACAGCCTTCCCATACTCATTCATTCCAAACCACGCGGAGGAGCGCCAGGTGAAGAAGTCGGCCCGACTCGGATCAAGCTCGATGGCCTTTCCGAAGTCGTCTGCCGCCTTGCTGAATTTCTGTTTGTCGTACCAGATCACACCGCGGTACTTATAGGCATTCGCGAGATCGGGATCGAGCCGGATCGCCTCGTCCAGATCCGGGAGGGCGCGGTCGTATTCCCCCCTTCTCGCCCAGGCGCCTCCCCGACCGCAACGGGCGAGCGCATAGGCGGGGTCGAGTTGCACGGCTTGATCGTAGTCCGCGAACGCTAGGTCGTACTCCTTCCGCTTCGTCCAGACGACGCCTCGATTGTAGTAGGCGCGGGCGGATCTCGGGTCGATCTCTATCGCCTTGTTGAAGTCTTCGAGGGCGTTATCGTAGCTGCCCGAGCGAATCCGGATGGCACCGCGATTCACGTACGCCTCGACGTATCGAGGATCGAGCTGGATGGCCTCGGTGCAGTCCTCGACGGCGTCCTCATAGCGCCCTTCCTCTGCCCGGAGTAGGCCGCGAAAGAGGTAAGCGAACTTGCGATCGTCGCGTGGGATGAGTCGAATCGCCGCATTGCATTGATCGAGCGCCTTGTCGGTCTTGCCCAGCGCTTGCCAGATGAGAGCTCGATCGAAACAAGCCTCAGGGCTTTCGGGCTTTTCGCGGGTCGCTTCATCGATATACGCGATGGCCTCGTCGAGGAGAATGATGTTGGAGATCGGCGTCCAGCCTTGGGCGGTCACGTCGCCCGTAGAAAGCCAGACCTCGCCCTCGCGCGCCTTTCTCACCTTGTAAGTATGGGGCTTCCTCTGGTCGAGCCCCAGCTTCAATCGCTCGCCCCGCCCCTCGTCGTACACGACCTTGTCATCGACCTTCAGGACGGTGCCCTTCCTGGTGATGACCTTCTTTCCCACCAGGGACGTCCCTTCGACTTGCTGGGCGAACATCTCCCGGGGCGCGCCGAGCAGCGCCAGTGCGGCGAGTAGGAGCACCCTCGGTCGGGCGAAGTGGAGTGGGGCGAGTCGTCGCGTCGTCATTTCATTCCTCCCCTGTCGCGATTTCGAAGTGGTTGGAAATCGAACGGAAGCGCGCAGGAGGATAACAGGACGTGGCAATCGGTCCAGGCGAGTGCCGATCACGTCATGGAAACCGGGCGGCGGACGCTTAGGACGGCCGGGGGGCCTGGGGCTCCTCGGATTTTCCGACGCCCGGCGATCCATGCGTTATAGTTCAGCTAACAGCCGGCTTACCCTTCGGGGAGGGCCGGCCGTCGGTTTCCCGGCATTCGTGTCGGGAGCGGGCTGATCATGATTTTTAGGACCTTGCCGCACCGCAGCGGCTGCGATTACACCTCGAGCTTCAACTTACCGCTGGCGGCAGGACGCAGCCGGGGAAACACTATCGATCGTCAGTCCGGTTTTCAAAGGCGCCCGTATCCGGGTCTCTCGATTTCGGCGATTCTCACGACGGCGACGCCGTGAGCTCGACGATGCCGGGAGGCCCGGGCCGACGCCCTCCTCGGCGGTGCTCCTTCGCCCCCCGAGCGCTTGTTCATCCCTCCGCCTTTCGACTATGATCCTGCGACGTCCCGACTCCGGGACGAAGTAGGAGACCGAACGCTCGTGACGCACGGAAGCGACCGGAACGACGAAGGCCAGGAATCCCGTTCGGACACCTCCGAGCCCTGTCGGCCGCTGCGCGAGATTCTCGTCACGGCGATGCTCCTCACGCCGGTGCTGGCGGCCATCTGGATCGTGCCGTGGTTCGTGACGCAGGACGGCCTGACGCATCTCTACAACGCCTGGATCATCGCCGCGTCGACGGCCGGCGACTCGGCCTTCAGCCCCTATTACGAAGTCCACTGGAGGCCGCTGCCGAACTGGGCGGGGCACCTGGCGCTGATCGGGTTGCTCCGGGTGGTCTCGCCGTGGGCGGCTGACCGGATCGTGATGAGCGCATCGCTTCTGGGCTTCGCGGTCGCGACGGTCTGGCTCCGCGCGCGGGTCGTCGGCGGGCGCGGTTCGTTCGCGGCTTGCGCGTTTTCGGCCCTGCTGGCGCTCAGCTTCTCGTGGCTGATGGGGTTCACGAGTTTTCAGTTCGGCGCGTGCTTGTTCCCGATCACGCTGGGCGTCTGGTGGAAGAGCCGCGACGACCTCCGCGCGGGCCGGATGACGGGGGTTTCGGCCCTGCTGGTCCTGGGATACTTCGGCCACCTGGTGAGTCTCGGCCTCACCGTCTGCGCGATGATGTTCCTGGCGATCGTCCTGCCTGGGGGCTCGCGGTGGGCGCGGCTGTGGCGGACCGGACTGAGCCTGGCACCGCTGGGGGGGCTCGGGGTGGTGTACCTGAAGCTCTCGCGGCAGGGCGGGCCGATGCACCCGAAGTTCCCCGCGCCGGGCGAGTTCTTGTCGATCTCGGGCTGGGTGCGGCGGCTGGGCTGGGTCGACCCGATCTCGGTGGCGATCAAGGACGGCTTGCCGTTCACGGACCGAGTCGGGCCGCTGTACGCGGTGTTTTCGCCGGCCGTCTGGCTGGGCCTGGCCGGTCTGCTCGGCCTGGCGACGGCCTGGCGGGGGACCTGCGAGCGCCGGGCCTGGCAGGCGCTAGCGGCGATCCTGGTTCTCGGCGGGGTGTTCGGTCCCGACTCGCTCGGGCCGGGGCACGGCGACTATCTCCCCCAGCGTCTGGCGTTGCTCGGTCTGGTCGCCCTGGTTCCGACATTCGACCGTGCGGCGAAGTCGTGGACCCAGCGCGCGGCGGCCGGGGCGATCGTCGTCGCTCTGGTCCTTCAGACGGTCGTCGTCTGGGACTATGCGCTCGACTCGCAGCGGAAGGTGGCGCAGATGGTCGCGATCGGTCCGTCGGTCGGACGCGGCCAGCGGGTGGCGACGCTGATTTCGGACCTGAAGACCCGGTTCCGCCCCAACGCGGCGTTGCACGCCGACAGTTGGCTGGGGATTTCCGAGGGTGCCGTCCTCTGGAGCAATTACGAGACGCGGTACTACTACTTCCCGGTGCAGTTTCGGCCCGAGCTGGCCCGGCCCGATTCGTTCGAGCTGGAGCAGATCGCGCTTCGGGGCGGGTCGGACGAGGCCGAGGAGCGGTGGGCGCGGGTGTTGGAGACGTATCGCGACGCGATCGACCGGGTGATCGCCTGGCGCGACGATCCGGGGCTCGACGCGATCACCGAGCGGTGGTACGAGCTGGTCGTCCGGCGAGGAGACGCGCGGGTGTATCGGCGTCGCGAGGGCCGGTAGGCTTCGGCCCTCGCGAATCGGAACGGGGGAGTTCGCCCGTCCTCAGCCCTTCTTTTCCTTCTTCAGCTCGAACAGGTAGACCGCGTCTTCGGCGGGGTCGAAGTCCTTGGGGCGGTCGCCGCCGGGGACGGAGATGTTGACGACGAGCTTCTCGCCGTCGAGCTTGTAGACGCCCTTGGCTTCCTTACCCTTGGCCTCGCCGGGGCCGTCCGTGAGTTCGATCGTCCAGGCCGGGTGCGGCTTGGCGTCTTTGTCGAGCTTGAGCTTGCCGATGTAGTCCACGCCGTTGACGGACGCCGTGATCTTGTCGTTCTCGACGGTCCACTTGGCGTCGACCGTGGCGTCGTCGCCCGACACCCAGACGCCTTGAACCGCCTTGAGGGCGGGAGACAGCGTCGCTTCGTCGGCCGAGGCGGTCGCGCCCGAAAGGCCGGCGGACGTCGCCAGAGCCGTGAAGACCGCGGCGAGCAGAGAGTGCTTCATCCACTTTGTCAGCGTCATGATCGCGCTTTCTCATAGAGAGATGGGGAGGGGAAGACGCCGTCGCGGCGTTCGCGACGGCCTTGCGAGATCTCTCCCGGCGCTCCCCGAGACGGGTGCAGGTGGGATTGGATCATGTCGGCGGCCGGGATACAAGGCCGTCCGCCGAATCCGGCCGCGCAGGCCCCCTGATCGTCGCGGCCGTGGTATAATCTGGCTTGCTCGGAGACGCCGATGGAGCGTCGCGACCGTCACGCGCGGAGTCCGGCGACGTAGGACGAACCGCTGCTTCTTTGCTTAGCCACCAGCCCTCCTTTGTCTGGATTCGCCCCATGCTGCATCCCTGGCACGACGTGACCCCCGGCGAGCACCTGCCGCTGGAATTCAACGCCCTGATCGAGATCCCGATGGGGTCGAGCGTCAAGTACGAGCTGGACAAGCGAACGGGCCTGCTGCGGCTCGACCGCGTCTTGTATTCGGCCGTTTATTACCCGGCCAATTACGGGTTCATCCCCCAGACCTACGCCGAGGACGACGACCCGCTCGACGTGTTGGTCCTCTGCCAGGAGGCCGTCGCGCCGATGACGCTGGTCACCGCGCGGGCGATCGGGCTGATGACGATGCTCGACGGCGGCAAGCAGGACCACAAGATCCTGGCCGTGGCCGTCGGCGACCCCGAGTTCAACAGCTTCCGCGAGGCCGCCGAACTCCCCCCCCACCGGCTGATGATGCTCCGGCGGTTCTTCCAGGACTACAAGTTCCTCGAAGGCAAGTCGGTCGAGGTCGACGAGATCCAGTCGTCCGACGCCGCCAAGCCCGTCATCGAAGACTCGCTCCAACGCTACAGCGCCCTCCGCCGCAAGGGCTTCCAGGACCACCACTGACGCCCCCCTGCCCCGGCGGTTGAGTCGCGGAAGAGGCTCGCAAAGCCAATCCACTCGCTGGCGCTTCGAGCTTGTATTTCGAGTCGAAAGCCCTGATACAAGCTCGAAGCGCCAGCGAGTGGATGTTCCAGACGACCGGAGCCGATCGCAAAGCCTCGCCGGGCGTTCCGACCTCAATGGGGCTTCTTGAGCAGCCGGATAATCTCGTCGAGCTTGCCGTCGATCGCATCGACGCGCTGTTCGACCTTGCGCACACGGTCCGCGCCGGCAGACCCCGAGACCGGAGCGGCCGACTCCTGCGCGGAGGGCTGCTCCGATGTGGGCGCCCCGGCGTTCGGCCCAATTCGCTGGAGCGGGAAGCCGGGCTCGGGGGCGGAGTTCAGGTTCGGGTCTTCGGTCTGGTACAAGGACGAGAGGCCGTTCTTATTGAGGATGTGGTAGATCATCTCCGGTGAGGCGTAGAGGCCGGTGTTCTTCTGCGGGTCGGTGAAATTGCAGACGCCGGCCAGGAAGTAGGTGTTGTCGAGAGGCTCTTGCGTGAACAGCCCGCTCCCCACCGACGCCTGCTTTGGGAGCAGGTTGCATTCGATCGCCTCGTAGCCGGCATTGTCGCTCTCCCCTTTGACCAGGCCGAGAATCGGGCCTTGCACGAATATTCCGCTCACACTTCCCCCGAAGCCCCGCATCGTGGCCACGTTCATGCCGGGCTTGGGCTTCCAGTTTCTCGGCACGATCGGCGACGCTGGAAGCACACGGCCGGGAACGATTCGGACCAACGCGACGTTGCGCGTCAAATCGCTGTCGATCAGCTCTCCGACTGTTTGGATGGTGGAGACCCAGTTTGAAATGTCCATCCTAATGGCCGCCGTAAAGTTGACCGAAATCTTCGCGGCACCGGGCGGGAAGATCCGAGCGCTCGTCAGGATGATCGTTTCTTTGGGAGTACTCGAAATGACCGTTCCCGAGGCCGTGATTGTCTTTTCACCCTCGATCTGAATCTGAATGGTCGACTCGGTTGGATACGAAATCACTCTGGCGGGGGCGTCCGGGGCCGGCGGTTTGGGTTCCTCCTCCGCGGTCAGGGGGGCCTGCTCGCCGCTGGGTTTCGCGTTCGGGGTTTCGGCCTGATACAAGGACGAGAGGCCGTTCTTGTCGAGGATGGGATAGATCATCTTTGGAGAGGCGTAGAGGCCACGCTTTCTGCCTGGCTCAGCGAAATTGCAGACGCCCCCCAGGAGATTCGTTTTTCCGTCCGGCCCCTTGGTAAACAAACCGACTCCAGAGCATCCCTGGATCGGCGCCAGGTCGCACTCGATCGCCTCGTAGATGGAATTGCCCTGCAGTCCTTTGGTCATGCCGAGGACGGAGCACTCCGCGAACTTTCCGGAAAACTCTCCCGAATCACCCCAGATCGTGGTCATTCTCGTGCCGGACTTGGGCTCCCAACTCGGCGGCACGATCGGCGAAACGGGAAGCACCTCTCCGGGACGGATTCGGACCAGCGCGACGCCGCGCGCCGTGTCGCAGTCGATCAACTCAGCATCGGATTGCCCGAGTGGGTAGGCCGTCGCTGTCAGCCTGGCGGAGGGGCCGGCGCCTACGAGGTCTCTCGTTCGCCCGCGATAGGTGACCTTGATCGATGTCGACTCGATCTCTTTGCGCCTGGCATCCGAGGGGAAAGCATGGCTGCTCGTCAAGATAATGGCCTCCGTCGGCGTGCTCTGGATGATCGTGCCTCGGACGTAGCCCACCGTCGCTTCGTGCTCGAGCCGGATCAGGACGGTCGAATCGATCGGGGTGGGAATCCCCTTGACCGAGGCTTCGGGCTCCGGCGGCTTGGCTTTCTCCCTCACGGCCGACGGATTTTGGAAGTGCGGCGGTTCCTCCCCGTGAGCCCCGATCGAACGGGGGACGACGGCGGTTGCGAGGCCGAGGCAGCCGACGGTCGCGAATGCGAGCAGGCCGGTCTTGAGTTTCGCCAGCGTCATCATGCGGAGGACTCCTTCGGTCAGAACGAGGATCGACGACGAGATCGCGGCGGCTTGCGAGCCGGTCGCGGCGTACCGCAGGGCGGATTGCAACGTGGCTTCGGCGAGCTTCGGCGGCAGGGCCGATGCGGCGGCGATGGCGACCGATGGGGCCAGGCCGCGCCGGGTCAGGCTCCGCTTGAGTCGCTCGCGGCCCCGGGCCAGGCGGCTCTGGACGGTCCCGACCGGCCATCCCAGCCGACGCGCCGCCTGCTCGTGGGGCAGGCCTTCGAGCAGGCAGAGGACGACCGCCGCGCGATACCGCTCGGGGAGTCGGGCGACCTCTTCATGTAACGCTTCGTCGAGATCGTCCGGGGGCCGCTCCTCGACCTCCGCGACGAGCCCGAAGGCCGCCTTGCGCTCTCGGCGCCGCCGCTGGGTTTCGACCGTCCGGGCCCGCGTGGCGGTGCGGTGGGCCACCTGGTAGAGCCATGGGCCCAGTGAGTCGCGCACCCAGAGCGACCGCGCGCGGCGGACCATGACCAGGAACGTGGCCTGGAAGGCGTCCTCGGCGTCGTGCCGATCGCGCAGGACCGACCGGCAGACGCGCAAGACCATCGGCCCGTGCCGCTCGACCAGGGCCGAGAACGCCGCCTCGGCCGACTCGTCGGCGAACGTCGTGAACCGTTCGAGCAGCCGCCCGTCGGTCATCCCGTCGATCGTCCCCAGCGTGAACAGCGTGCAGACCTGCTGGACGACCACGTCGCGCTGAACTCTCGCCCTTCCCATCGTCCCGCCCCCCTCGCCTTCGCGACGCCTCGCCCCTTACACGAGGATAATGCAGGCGAGCGCGGGGAATGGTCCGCCTTTCTTGGGAAATTCCGTGGAGCAGTCGGCGCGGGAGGCGTCCCGTCCGGCTTGACAGGATCACCGGCGCTCGTCAACTTGAGGCCCGTCAGCCAGGTCGATCAATCAGGAGGAGGCACGATGAATCGGATTCTGAAGGCGTTGCCGCTGCTCTCGACGGCTCTCGTGGTTCAGTTCGCGGTTTCGGCTTCCTCGGCGGACCAGCCCGGCGAGCCCAAGTCACAAGTCGCGGCCGACGCGCCGCCGGTCGCCGGCACCCAGCAGACGGAGCCTCCCGCCGTCCCGCTCTTCAAGATCGTCCCGCGCCACGACTCCGGCGGCGGCGATCGGGTGATCCAGGAGCTGGCCGCCGAGTTGATCGGCCGGCAGGCGGAGACGGATCGATCCGTCCCCGAGAAGCGGGCGCGGCACTTCTCCTGGATCAAGCTCCCGATCCAGGGCTGGACGGGTGAAATTCGGGACCTGGCGATCACGGCGGAGGGCCTCTGCGTCCGCGTGAGGGTCATCCCCGATCTCGGCGGCGGCTGCTGCGCGGTCGGGCAGTATACGGATGAAACCTATCTGATAACCGACGGCGTCGCCCACCTGACCGCGATCGCGTACAACGACCCGAAGTGGCCGCGCGCGATTACGTGGAATTAGGACGCGGGCGGCGCGGCTCCAGGGCGTCTTCGACGAGGCGGACGATATGGCGAAGTGGCTTGCGGGCTGGTTGGCGGCGGTGCTCGTCGTGAGTTCTTTCCTGCTCGTCTCGAACCCGGCTCGCGGGCAGGCCGAGCCCGATGCCGCGCAGCCGGCGGCGGCGGCCGTCGACGAGCGGGCGCCGGTGGAGGTTCCCCAGCCGAGCGCGAAGGCGATGGAGTTTTACAACGGCGGGATGGCGCTCTGGGCGTTTAATCGCGTCTGGGGGATCGTGCTCCCCGCGTTGCTCGTTTTTTCGGGCTTCTCGGCCCGGCTCCGCGACCTGGCCGCCCGGGTCGGAGGGCGCGTCTGGTTCTTGACGGTCGGGATCTACATCGTCTTGTATCTGGCGGTCGTCTTTCTGATCGAGCTGCCGATCGACTATTACCAGGGCTTCGCCCGGCTGCACGCGTACGGGCTGTCGAATCAGTCGCCGGGGAAGTGGCTCAAGGATTCGGTCCTCGACCTCGTCCTGAGCATGGCCGTCGGCTTCGGGGTGCTGTGGGTCCCGTACCTCCTGATGAAGCGGTCCCCGAGGCGGTGGTGGCTGTATACGAGCCTGGCGTCGGTCCCGTTCTTGCTCTTCGTCATGCTGGTCAAGCCGATCTGGATCGATCCGCTGTACAACGACTTCGGACCGATGCGGAACCAGGGGCTGGAACGGTCGATCCTCGACCTCGCCGGGAAGGCCGGCATCGATTCGAGCCGGGTCTTCGAGGTCGCCAAGAGCGTCGACACCAAGGCGGTCAACGCCTACGTCACGGGCTTCCTCGGCACCAAGCGGATCGTCCTCTGGGACACCCTGCTCGCCCGGCTCAATGAGAAGGAAGTCCTGTTCGTCATGGCCCACGAGATGGGGCACTACGTCCTGGGCCACGTCGTCCGCTCGGTCTTCCTCTCGTTCGTCGTCACCCTGCTCGGCCTGTATTTCGTGCACGCGGCGTCCGGCCGCCTGATCCAACGGTTCCGCGGTCGGCTCGGTTTCGACCAGCTCTCGGACGTCGCCTCGGTGCCGCTGATGCTCCTGCTGCTCCAGATTTCCAGCCTGTTCCTGAGCCCCGTGGCGATGGCGTACAGCCGCTATCAGGAGCACGAGGCCGACCGCTTCGCCATCGAATTGACCCACGCCAACCACTCGGGCGGGACGGCCTTCGCGAAGCTGCAAACCGAGAACTTGGGCAACCCGCGCCCAGGGTGGGTTTACCGGGTCTTCCGCGCCTCGCACCCGAGCATCGGCGAGCGGATCGACTTCTGCAACAGCTACCACCCGGCGACGGCTCCCGCCGTTTCGCCAGGCGCCGACTGAACCCGCGCCACCCACCGCCGGGCCGGCTTTCTGGTTGCTGGCGGGGACGCGGAGTCTTATACTGAACTATCAAAAACGTGCGAAACTCAGCCACCAGCCCCACTCCTCTTTCACGGGTCTGCTCGAAGTCGAGTGGGATCCGAGTGACTGCGGCACGCTGTTTCCAGGCTGAACGGAGAGCGCTGCGGGACGAGGTTCCCAGGAGACGGCATCGATGCCACTGGAAATGATAGGGACGCTTTCGAGTCGCTGGCCGGCGTGGATCGTCGCGGCCTGGCTGACGCTGGCGGTCGTCGTGGGGGTGGGGTCGCCGAATCTGACCAAGCTGGCGGCCGAGGGGCAGTCGAAGCTGCTGGGCCGCGAGGCCGAGAGCCGCCGGGCGGCCGAGCTGGTGAAGGAGTGCTGGCCCGACCAGGCGTACGAGTCGACGGCGGTGGCCGCGCTCTACCGTCCCGCCGGCCTGACCGAGGCCGACCGCCGGTTCGCGACCGACCTGGCGCGACGGTTCGAGGTGCCCGGTCGCCCCGCCGTCGTGCTCCGCGTGCTCGGCCCCACGTCGCAGCCCGAGATCGCCAAGCGTCTGGTCAGCGCCGACGGCGCCGTCAGCATGGTGATCGTGCCGCTCGACGCGGCGAACGTCGCGCCCTCGGCCCACGAGGCAATCGGCTGGCTCCAGGAGCAGGCCGAGTCGGCCGTGAAAGAGGCTCCCGAGGCGGCGGGCTTGCAAGTCCTCTGGACCGGTGATGCGGTGATCGGCCGCGACTACATGCACCAGGTGCAGGTCTCGCTCGACCGCGCCGCGGTGGCCACGGTCGTCCTCTTGCTGATCGTCCTCCTGGTCGTGTATCGGTCGTTCTGGCTGGCCCTGGTGCCGCTGACGACGATCGGCGTCAGCCTGGTGATCGCCCGAGGGGTGCTCGCCTGGTTGACCCTGGGAGGCTGGCGGATCTCGTCGCTGGTCGAGCTGTTCCTGGTCGCCATCCTGTTCGGAACGGGGACCGATTTCTGCCTGTTCCTGTCGTGGAGGTTCGGCGAGCACTTCAACCCCCGCAATCCGGCCGGGGTGATGCGGATGACGCTGTCGCGGTCGTTCACGCCGCTGGTCACAAGCGCCGGGACGATCATCATCGGCCTCATGCTGATGGGCACGACCAAGTTCACGCTGTTCGCGACGACCGGGCCGAGCGTGGCGCTCGGGCTGGCGATCACCCTGGTCGCCACGCTGACCCTGACCCCCGCCCTGCTCGTGCTTCTGGCCCGGTTCCGCCCGCGTTGCTTCGAGGGCTTCACCGCGGCGTCGAACGGCTACTGGGAGGCGGTGGGACGAACGGTCATGGCCCGCCCGCTGCGAAGCTGGGCCCTCACCATGGCCGCGATGATCCCCCTGGTCGTCGTCGGTCTGCGGACGCATTTCGTGATGGACCTGCTCTCCGAGATGCCCCCCGACTCCAGCTCCGCGCAGAGCCTGAGCCTGGTGCTCTCGAAGTTCGATCCCGGTATGACGGCCCCGCTGACGATCGTGCTCGAATCGGACCACGTCGACCTGACCAGCTCGGAAGGCCTGGCGCTGATCGACGACGTCAGCCGGCTGCTGTCGCACCAGCGTCGGCACCAGGAGGTCCGCTCGGCGACGCAACCGCTCGGCAGCCCCGAACCGCTCAACCGGGCGCGCCTGGCCTCGCGGCTGGGAGAGGTCGATCAGGGCTTCCAGCAGCTCGCCGACGGTGGGACGCAGCTTCAGAAAGGGCTCAACGAAGGCGCGGCCAAACTTCGCGCAGCGCTCTGGCTGGAGCGGAAGACCGGGCTGAACATCACCGGCGGGGTCGCGGCGGGGAACACGCCCCAGGTGTCGGAGAAGCCCCCCTCGACGCCCCCGGCGCCCCCCCCTCCCTCGGCGACTCCCGCGTCGGCCGACGACGTCCTGTCGGAAGGGCTCAAGACGGCGGCCGACGCCGTCCTCTGGAGCCAGGGCGTCCCCGCCACCTGGAACGTCGCCAGCCTGCGGTCCGGCTTCAATCAGCTCATCCTGGAAGGAGCCGCCCAGGGCGCCAGGCAGCGGGCGCCGAAGACCTCGGGGCTGTTCGACGCCGCGGTGAGGCTCGTCGGCGGCGCGCCCGCCAAGCCCCCCGCCGCTTCGACGACGACCCCGCCCCCGCCCCAACCTCCCAAACCGGGGGAGACCCTGCTCAGCGAGCTGACCCGGGCCGCCGAGGGCGCCGGCAAGATCGCCCTGGGGGCCGAACGGGCTCATCGCGAGGTCAGTGGGATTCTGAGCGACCCGCTGGGCCGTCGCGCGCTCAACCGCCTCCTGATCACGCCCGAGACCGTGAAGGAGAACCCGGAGCTGCTCAAGAGCTTCGCCGCCTACATCACCCCCGACGGCCGCCACGCCCGGATCGACGTGACGCTCACCGACCGGGTCTTCTCGAACGGGGCCATGGACCAGGTCGAGACGCTTCGAAGGCGGCTCGACGACTACCTCGGCGAGTACGAGGGGATCAACGTCACCGCCTCGGTCGCCGGCGCCAACGCCGAATCGGCCGACGTCCGCGCGCTGACCCACACCGACCAGGTCCAGAGCTGGTTCGTCGTCCCGATCGGCGTCTTCCTCGTCCTGATGATCGCCCTCCGCGATCCCTGGGCCTGCTTCAACCTGGTCGCGACCATGGTGCTCACTTATGCGTTCGCCCTGGGGGCCACCCACCTGGTCTTCGTGAGCCTGCTGGGGGCCGAGGGACTGGACTGGAAGGTCCCGTACTTCCTGTTCGTCCTGCTGGTCGCCGTGGGGGTGGATTACAACGTGTTCTTGATGAGCCGGCTGCACGAGGAGACGGCCCGGCACGGGTTCCGCGGCGGCATCATCCGGGCGATCGGCCAGACCGGCGGACTGATCTCGTCGGCCGCGGCGATCACAGCGTGCAGCTTCGCGTCGTTCCTGTTCAGCCCGCTGGGCTCGCTCCGCCAGCTCGGCTTCGCCCTGGTAGTCGGCATCGCCGTCGACGCCGTCCTGGTCCGCCCCTTGCTCGTCCCCTGCGGCCACTGGTTGCTCCGCCGTTCTCGCGAGGTCCTGGCCCCGCGTTACAACGTCCCCTCCGAGCAACTCCGCCTGACGACCGTCCCGGACTGAGCCCCTCGTTTCACGATTGGTTGCAGCCTTGCGCTGGTTTGGGCTGGAAATTGGGCCCGGTTATACCTATAATGCAGCGATGGTGTGGCATCCCTGCCTCACCTCCTAGAAGCTGACACCCCGCAGATTTTCCCCACCTATACTGGATTGAGCCCACGTGGACCATCGTGCGTCCAGAGCGGCCGATTCAAGCCTTGACGCGATCCTCGCCGGCCCCGCGAGTCGCCCGACTCCAGCCCCGACCGGCGGCAGCGATTGGAGCCCTGATGACCGCCACCCTCTTTCTTCGCCTTCTTGGTTTGATGACGTCTCTCGGATTTGGATATCTCGTGTTCGACTACAACGGGCCCGGCGACGAGACCGCCCATGCGGTGGCCGGCAACATTCAGGTTGCGGGCCGCCCGCTGGTCAAGGGGACGGTCCGCTTCATGCCGGCGTCCGGCTCGATGTCGAGGGGCTCCGGGGCGTTCGTCACGAACGGCGAGTACGTGATTTCCCAGGAGGACGGACTGATCGCGGGCAGGTATCAGGTGCACATCAGCAGTATCGGCGTGGATGAGCAGATCCGGGCGGCTCGGGAAGGCGGGAGCGCGGCGGCCAAGCTCCAGGAGTCCATCCCGGCTCGTTTCAACCGGGAGAGCGAGATCTTCGTCGAGGTTACCCCCGACGGCAGCATCCTGGGCTTCGACTTCGACCTGAAGTGACCGCCGACGCCGACTCCAGCCCGGCTCGATTTGACTGGGCTTCGTCGTTCAGAGCCGTTCTCGTCCACGGCCGCCGATCTCAGGGGCGGCCGGACGGAGTGTAGCGGCCGATCAGCAGGCTGGCGTTGTGTCCGCCGAAGCCGAAGCTGTTGGACATGACGCGGTCGACCCGCGCCTCGCGGGCGACGTTGGGGATGTAGTCGAGGTCGCAGCCTTCGCTGGGCTCGTCGAGGTTGATCGTCGGCGGCAGGACGCCGGTGTGGATGGCCAGGGTGGAGGCGATCAGCTCGACGCCTCCCGAGGCGCCCAGCAGGTGGCCGAGCTGGCTCTTGGTGCTGGAAATCTGGAGCCGCGAGGCGTGCGGGCCGAAGACCGTCTTCATAGCGATCGTCTCGGCGAGGTCGCCCAGCGGCGTGCTGGTGCCGTGGGCGTTGATGTAGTCGACGGCGTCGACGGGGGCCCGGGCGTCGGTCAGGCACCGCTTCATGGCGCGGGCCGCGCCTCGCCCTTGCTCGTCGGGGGCGGTGATGTGGTAGCCGTCGCCCGCGAAGCCGTAGCCGAGCAGTTCGGCGTAGATCCGGGCGCCGCGGGCTCGGGCGATCTCCTCGGCCTCGACGATCAAGATCCCGGCGCCTTCGGATAGGACGAAGCCGTCGCGGTCGCGATCGAACGGCCGGCTGGCGCGCTCGGGGTCGTTGTTGCGCAGCGACAGCGCGCGGAGGGCCGCGAAGCCCCCCAGCCCCATGTGGGTGATGGCCGTCTCGCTGCCGCCGGTGATCATGACGTCGGCGTCGCCACACTGGATCAGCTTCATGGCGTCGCCGATGGCGTTGGTCGCCGAGGCGCAGGCCGTGGCGATCGCCGAGCACGGGCCGCGAAGCCCCCACCGGATCGACACCTGCCCGCTGCCCGCGTTGACCATCAGCTTGGGGATCGTGAACGGACTGATCCGCGACGGCCCCTTCTGCATCATGATCGAGTGCTGGGCCTCGAACTCGTTGAGCCCGCCGATCCCCGACCCGATCATGACTCCGCACTGCTCGGGGGGCAGTTTCGAGAAGTCGATGCCCGAATCGACCACCGCGTGCTCGGAAGCCACGAGCGCGAACTGCGCGAACCGGTCGAGGTGTCGCGCCTCCTTGACCCCGAACCGCGCCACGGGGTCCCAATCGCGCACCTGGCCGCCGAAATGCACCTTGAACTCGGTCGTGTCGAACAGGGTCAGCGGCCCTACCCCGCTCCGGCCGGCGCACAGCGCCTCCCAGAACGGGTTCAGGTTCTCACCCAGCGACGTGACCAGCCCCATGCCGGTGATGACGACGCGTCGCGGCTCTCCCATATTCATCTCGTCTCGGGAATGATCCTGTGGCTGTGGGAACGACTCAGGCGCGATTCGGCGGCGGCCGGCGGGCCGGCGCCGACGGGGTCAGGTCACTTGGCGCTGTGACCGTGCTGTTCGATGTAGTCGATGGCCTGGCCCACGCTCTGAATCTTCTCGGCCTCCTCGTCGGGGATGGTGATGTCGAACTCTTCCTCGAACTCCATGACCAGCTCGACGGTGTCGAGCGAATCGGCCCCGAGGTCGTTGACGAAGGACGTCTCCCGGCTGACCTGGTCCTTGGAGACACCCATCTGCTCGCTGACGATTTCGATTACGCGCTCTTCCACGGACACGGGCGAACCTCCTGGTCTACGTATTAGCTCTGGTATTCCGTCGTCACGACCGCCGGTCGCCCGCGTCTACCGGACGCGGGCCGCTCGACGGCCAGGGCTCTGGCTTTCTCGAAAATCGGCTCAGGGCACCTCTCGGAGAGACGTCGAGGCGGGAAACGGCTCTCGGCCGTCGGTCCGCGCTCTCCTCAAGGCGGTCGGAAGCCCTCGGCGATGCGCGTCGCATCGAATCAGGGCCGCCGTCGGGCAAGGGCTCACGGCGAGCCCCGAATTCAATAGGGGCCCAGACGCTTTCCCTGCTCCGTTGATTAATTGAGTCAAAATAGCATGACGCGGAAAGATTGTCCATCCGACGACCGTCAAGGATCGGGCGATCCATAAAATTCCTGCGATCTCAACGGCTCGCCGCGCCCGTCGTCCCCATCGCATCGGCAGTTGGACGGAAAATCTGGAGCGAAAGCCGGACCTCGCGATTCCGTCTCCGACCGACCCCAGCCTTGTCAGGCCGTCATGCCGCCGTCGACGGCGATCACCTGGCCGGTCACATAGCTGGCGCCCGGGCTGCTCAGGTAGCAGACCAGGTCGGCGATGTCTTCCGGGGCTCCCAGCCGTCGCACGGGAATCCGCTCTTTCACCTCGGTCTTGATCTTCTCGGGCAGGACGTCGGTCATGTCGGTCGTGATGAACCCCGGGGCGACCACGTTGACCGTGATCCCCCGCGAAGCCAGCTCGCGGGCGATCGTCTTGCTGAACCCGATCACCCCCGCCTTGCTGGCCGAATAGTTCGCCTGGCCCGGGTTGCCCATCAGCCCCGACACGCTGCTGATATTCACGATCCGCCCGTACCGTCCCCGCATCATGACCGCGCCGACCGACCTGCAGAACAGGAACGTGCCCTTGAGGTTGGTGTCGATCACCTGATCCCAGGCGTCGTCCTCCATCCGCAGGACCAGGCCGTCGCGAGTGACGCCCGCATTGTTGACAAGGACATGAATCTTCTGGTATTTCGCCTCGACCTCGTCGACGACTCGCTTGACGTCCTCGGACGAGGCGACGTCGGCGGCGAAACCCTCGGCCTCGCCCCCCGCGTCGCGGATCTCCTTGAGCGTCGCCTCGAGCCCCTCCAGCGTGCGAGCGACCCCGGCGACCCGCGCCCCGCACGCCGCCAGCCGGACCGCGATCGCGCGACCGATGCCCCGCGAGGCCCCCGTCACCAGAGCCGTTTGACCGCTCAGGTCCACCCGACAGCCCGCTTGAGGTAAACCGGCTCCTTCAGCCATGTTGCGCACGTCCTGCTGGAGAAAGTGTCTGTGAGCCGAGAGGCTGGTGCGATGTCGGACCCCGCCGACCGCCGCTGTCGCTCTCCCGCTCCCTTGCAAGTCAGTCGATTCGTCGCCCGACCCTCTGGAGATTCGTTCCGGTTATAATCCCGCCCGAACCCCGCCATCAACCCCAAAACCATCGCGCCCGAACGATTGCCGCCCCCCTCCCCTTCGACCTTTCCCGGCCTCCCCGAAATTGGCTTCTTCTGAAAATCTTCCGGGCCATGTGTCAGGCTGCAGGGGCTGGTAGTTGGCGTTCGCGGTAGTCGGCCCCGTTCTTGAGCAGGTGCCAGATCACCACCAGGATCTTGTGCGCCACGGCGATCAGAGCCTTCTTTTTCCCGAGTCGTGGGACCCATCGACGGTAGCAGATGCTGAAGGCGGTGTTCTTGGCGTGGCTGGCCGACCACGCCGACTGCACCAGGAGCGAACGCAGCCACGGACTCCCCTTGGTCGTCTTGCCGCTGCGGCGTTTGCCGGCGCTTTGGTCGTTGCCCGGGCACAGCCCCGCCCAGGAGCAGAGGTGGCCCGCGGTCGGGAACGACTCCACGTCCGGCCCGATCTCCCCCACGATCACCTCCGCCGCCCGATCCCCCACTCCGGGGATCCCCTGGAGCCGGCCCGCCGCCTCGTCGAACGGCCTCATGGCCTCGTCGATCCGCTCGTCCAGCCGCTCGATCAGGCGTTCCAACGCGTCGATCTGATCCGTCAGCAGCCGGAGCACGAAGCGGTGGTGGTCGGTGACCCGGCCCAACAGCGCCCGCCTCAGCTCGGGGATCTTGCCCCGGAGCCGCTGCTTGGCCAGATCGGCCAGCTTCTCCGGGTCGTCCTGGCCGTCGATGATCGCCCGGATCATGGCGCGCCCCGAGGCCCCCAGGACGTCGCTGGCCACCGACCCCAGCTTGACGTTGGCGTCCTCCAGCGTCTTCTGGAGGCGATTGGCCACCGCGGCGCGGTCGCGGACCAACTCGGTGCGCTGCCGGGTCAGGTCGCGAAGCTCGCGGATCTCCGGCTTGGGGATGAAGCTGGGCGACAGCAGGCCGTGCTGGAGCAACTGGGCGATCCACTCGGCGTCCTTGACGTCGGTCTTGCGGCCGGGGACCTGCTTGAGCCGCCCGGCGTTGACCAGCATCACGTCGAATCGCCCTTCCAGGATGTGGAAGATCGGCTTCCAGTAGACGCCCGTGCTCTCCATGGCGACCTCGCGGACGCCGTGGGCGTCGAGCCAGTCGGCCAGGGCCAGCAGGTCGGCGGTCATCGTGCCGAAGGTGTGGACCACCGAGGCGACCGAGCCGTCGGGGTTGATGTGGCGGACGCAGGCGACGACGGTCTTCTTGTGGACGTCGAGCCCGGCGCAGCGATCGTGAACGATGTCCATGACGTCCCCTCCAACTCGAGTGGTCGGAAACGAAGCAGTCCGAGCCGGTGGGACGACCTCGGGGCGTAAAGCAGTTTCTTCTACGTGCTCCCCCGCTTCCGGGGGGCGACAGGACGGGGTTCGACGTGAAGTCGAGCCGAGGCCGGGACCAAGTTCCTTCGCGGGTTCGCGACACCAAAGCCAATGACGGCCTCTCGCCCAGGGCCGGACATCCGCAGCATAACCCAACCCGACCCCATTTTCATGGGACGGGTTGAGCCAAAGGCTCATGACCGTTCCTTCGCTCCCCCATCGATCGCTGGCGCCGGGCCGAGCCGAGCTGCAAGCCCGCTGGGCCGATTGGGTTTGTTTGTCTAAAAAAGCATGACGCGTTCTGGGGTTCCTCGACCGATCGTCGCTGGCGACCAGGGAGGTTCTGCCTCGGTTCCGCCCGGCTCGGGCTGCTGCTTTGATAATTCCGGTCTGTGGTTTGCCGTAGGGGCACCCCTTGTGGGTGCCCGATCGCCGAGCGTAAGCCGAACCGGGCACCCACAAGGGGCACCCCTACCGGATCCGGTCGTGACTCCATGCGAGAAGCCCCTCACGGTACGACCCAGAGCTCCTCTTCATGAGGTCGGGGGGCCCGAACTGGGGCATGACGATTCGATCGGCGAGATCTCGTCGCCGCCGATGGAGTGTGATCCGCCCCGGAGTCGGTCTCGTCCCTGCGAATCCCCGTCCTCCCCACCGGATTGACGAAGAGCGCGAGGTGAGCCCCGTTCCCCATAAGGATAGTTTACTCCCTGTCGTCGCGTTTCAAGCGCGAGGGGCTTGGTCCGGGTGGAGAAATCTCGGAGGCGTCCGCCGGTCATGGGGAGTATTATTGGGGCCTGACTACGCGAAGTGGGCCGCCGCCGATTCGTTGTGAGGGAGGAGTTGGCGTTGTAAGCTGGGGTCATGGGACGACCACTTCAGGCGGCGGAAGGCGGGATCGTTTATCACGCGCTGAATCGCGCCAACGCTCGCATGCGTATTTTCGACGACGACGGCGATTACGAAGCGTTTCTCCGCATCTTGGAACAGGCCGTCGTTGTGCGGGAGATGAGGCTTCTGGCTTATTGCCTGATGCCCAATCACTTTCATCTGCTGCTCTGGCCGCGCGCCGACGGCGATCTGTCGAGTTTCATGCGCTGGCTGACACTGACCCACACGCAGCGATGGCACGCCCATCGACGATCGACCGGTGCCGGCCATCTGTACCAGGGTCGATTCAAATCGTTTCCGGTGCAAAGCGACGAGTACTTCTTGGCAGCCTGCCGTTACGTCGAACGCAACGCCCTTCGCGCCGGCCTCGTTCCGCGAGCCGAGCACTGGCCGTGGGGCAGTTTGGCCCGGTTCTCCGCCGACGTCCGAAGCGGGCCGGAACCACCCCTGAGCCCGTGGCCGGTTCCTCGTCCACCGGATTGGTTGGACCGCGTCTGCGCGGCGATGACGCCCCAGGAAGAAGACACCCTGCAACACTGCATCCGTCGCGGCCGGCCGTTCGGATCGGAGCCTTGGCGTGAAGCGTTCAACCCGCCTCGGCCTGGACTCGACCCTCAAGCCCCTGGGACGCCCCAGGAAGCCGAGAAACGGTGCCTGACCCCTTTTGCCTTTGACCCCTTTTCTGTCTTTGTGGCCCCTCTTCGGCATTTTGACCCATTTGCTGTCTTTGGTGGAAAATTCCAACGCACTTTTCGCGTGACACGCGCGGTGTGGGCTGGTAGCATTTCGCCCAGGCGTGGCCGGAACTGGCCTGGTGGCTACCTAACCCGACCCGTAACCCAATAACACACGGTGATGTATGTCGTCGTTCGTCCAGGGGATCAACCGCTTTGACGTTACGGTGCAGTACGGCCACTTCAACATCGCCATCGACGGTATTGTTGGGGCGAATGCTTATATCGCCCTGCACGACGCCGATGGCGATTTAGTATATAATGTCTACGAAAGTTACATGTACCTGAAAGATTTCGGCTCCGTTCTGCCGCTTCTCAACGGGGGCGGATTCGGCCTAATGATGGTGATGGGGATCAACTGGTTCAACGTCGACGCGACTTCCGGGATGCGGTTGGTGATCTGGGATTCTACGCCGGATGACAACGTAATTCGGGCAATGTACGTCTGTACGGTAAAGAAGATTCTGGACTGCCCCCGCGATGAAGGGATTCCGATAGGAGACAGGATCCCTGCCATTGGGAACAAGCATAGTATGCATATGTCACAATTTGACCTGTTCTTGAACGGCGAGCATTGGAATGTCAATATGACCGGCGCTCTAACGGGCCGCGCTCGGATCGCCCTGTATCAAAACACCAGCGGATTCCCAAACGTAGATAACAGCTATACATATTTGGGCATTAAAGAATTGCCTGGGATCTGGGGCAGGCACGGGGGTCTCTCGACTTACCAGTTCAGCGGCTCTACCTGGTTTGATTATGACGCAACGACGCCTTGTTATGTCGGCGTTATTGACCGCACGTTCGACGACGACACGGTAGCGCTCCGGGCGCTCCTGAAGGTCGATTTCCTTCTGGCGACGGTCGTGGAAAACAACTACAAGTGACCGAGGTAGTTTTCTTCCTCCCGAGAATGAAAAGAGGTCATCTACTTGCATGTGGATGTCACACCACCCCCCTCCCCTCATATCCACCGTGCAGACGGGTCAGAGCGGACGCGACCTCGATTTCCACCGGCCGAGCGGCCAAGAAATCGAATGACAAGAGCGGTACATCCTGCAAGCCGAAAGAAAGTACCTGACCCCTTTTCTCTTCCGAGCGATTAGCGCTTGCGAAGAAGCAACAAGATTCCATTTAGGATCATATAGAATGCCAAAAGGATTCCGATTATGAATATTGATATTGGGCCTACGCGTAGAAACGGGAGGATTAGGGCGATTGTGGCGGTGCCTCCTGCCAGCCACATGCAAATAATGACCTTCTCTTGATCACCCATGGCGAGTCCGCCATGTGAAATCTGACGCTTCAATATCCACCTGACAGTCCTCCAAATCCACGCACAGAAAAAAGCAGAAAAGGGATCAGGTACCGTATTTGTGGATAATCCCTCCTTCTCATCCACGGTACGAACGATTCGGAGCGGACGCGACCTCGATTTCCACCGACCGAGCGGTCAAGAAATCGAATGACAAGAGCGGAACATCCTGTAAACTCATGAAGGGGCTTCCGGGGCGGCGGATAACGTGCCGTGTATCAACACGTTAGGCGCGGCGAGAGGCCTTTCGGGTTGGTGCTGCGTGAGTCATCCGCGTTAGAATTCAGAGGGGGAGAAGCCTGGGGCGAGGCGGGAAGCCGCGCCACGTGGGTCGCCGGACTTAGGCTCGGAGAAATCCGGTGGAACGAACGCGCCGATTGCGCCCCTCTTGCCAGCGCGTGGTCCAGGCATCCGGGACGCTTGTCATGATGGGCGGGGTCGCGGTTCTCGCGGGCTGGGCGACGGGAGATCCCGTCCTTCTCGGCCTCCGAGCGAACTATATTCCGATGGCGCCCAACACCGCCCTGGCGTTCATCGTGCTTGGCTCGGGCTTGGTCGCGGTCGTCAGCGGGGGACGATGGGGGCGTCGATTCGCCGCTCTGGGGGCCGTCCTGGTCGGCATGATCGGAGTCCTCAGGCTGGGCGAGTACGCCAGCGGCGACGGATTGGCCGTGGACCATTGGTTCATCCCCGTCCCCGGGGAACGGTTCGGGCTTGCCCCGTTGGGGAAGATGTCGCTCGCCACCGCGTCCGCGTTCGTCGTGGCGAGCGCGGCGGTCTTGATTCTCGCCTGGCCCAGGCGGCGGGTGTTATTGGGGCACATGGCCGGCGCGTGTGGCGTGGCTGCGGCGATGACGGGTCTGATCTTCGTCTTTGGCTACATATTCAGCCCGAACTCCCCGTTGCTCTACGGCACCGAATCGATCCCGATGGCTTTGAACACGGCCTTGTGTTTCGTCGGCCTGGGCGTGGGCATCGCGGCGGCCGCCGGGCCGACGGCGTTCCCGCTGTTGCGGTTGTCCGGGCCGTCGATCCGGGCTCGACTGCTCCGTACCTTCCTCCCGCTGGTGATGGGGACCGTCGGCGTCGTGGCCTGGATCACCCACCTGGTGACGACGACCGTGGGGGCGTCTTCGGCCGCGCTCTCGTCGGCCGCGCTGGCCGCCGTTGCGATCGCCTTGTTCGCAGCGATCTGCGAGCGCATCGCGGGCCGCGTCGGCGGGCGGATCGAGGGCGCCGAACTGGAACTCCAGCAGGCCCACGACCTGCTGGAGGCCAAGGTTGATGAGCGGACACGCGAGCTGAGCCGGGCCAACGCCGACCTCGCCAAGGCGCTCCGTGACACGCAGCTCGCCCACGAGTCGCTCCAGAGAGCCCACCTCGAACTGAAGCAGGCGCAATCCCGGATGCTTCAGCAGGCGAAGTTGGCCAGCCTGGGCCAGACCGCCGCCGGGGTCGCGCACGAGATCAACAATCCTCTGGCGTTCGTCACGAACAACCTCGTCGTCCTCAAGCGCGAGGTTCACGGGCTGCACGACATCATCCTGCTCTACCAGCAGGCCGAGCAAACCTCGGCGGAATACCAGGCCGCCCTCTACACGAAGATCTCCGACCTCGCCGAGGAGGTCGACCTGACGTACGTGCTCGAGAACCTCGACGGCCTGCTGGAGCGGTCCCGAGTCGGTCTGCTCCGGATTCAGAAGATCGTCGCGGACCTACGCGACTTCGCGCATCTCGAGGAGGCCGATTTCAAGGAAGCCGACCTGAACTCCGGAATCAGCGCGACGGTTCGCCTGATGCAAAATCTCGCCAACGACCGACGGGTCACCCTGGAGACGAACCTCCTCGCGATCCCGAGAACGACATGCTTCCCGGCAAAGATCAATCTGGTGGTTCAAAGCCTGGTCTCCAACGCGATCGACGCCTGTCAGCCTGGCGGCAGGGTCGTCGTCGAGACGTGCCCGATCCATGACGGGATCGAGATCGGCGTCTCTGACAACGGGTGTGGGATCGCCGACGCGATCCGTGACAGGCTCTTCGACCCATTCTTCACCACCAAGCCGGTCGGCGAGGGAACAGGGCTCGGGCTCGCGATCAGCTACGGGATCATAAAGGACCATGGCGGGACGATCGATTTCGAGTCGTCCCCCGGCAAGGGCACGCGGTTCCGCGTACGCCTGCCCTTCACCCCACACTGCGAGGCCGTTTTTCACCAAGATGGCCCCAGCGAGGCGCAAGAACCCATGTCTCGAATGGTGTGAACCGTCGTTGAGCGGCGCGGCTCAGGCCAGGTTGAGTTCGGGCTTCGCCGATTCGAGCCGGGCGATCATCCGAGAGGTGAACCTCGCCAGGGTCGGGTCGAGGGTGCTGGCGACGACCATCCACATCTTGAAATCGGCGTCGCTGATATAGTAGCCGGCCGAGTGGTTCATGATGATCTGGTTCCCCATCTCGACCGCGCCATATTGCGAGATGCCGCGGGCTCTGAGGCAGTTGATCATCGCGGTGAGTTTGTCCCTCTGCATCTCGGCGTTCTGCTTCTGGCGATAGTCCTTGACCGCCTGCGCGCCGATGACCACCGGCGGCGCGAGGAACGTGGCCGCCCCCGCGCCGATCGCCCCGGCCACCGCCGTGGCGCGGTTGAGCCCGCGGGCCTTCGCCATGTCGTAGCTCTGGCCGACGGTGTTGTTGTGGAGCTGGTACTCCGCGATCGACTTGTAGTTCTTCAGGCCCTGGGCGAGGGAGTTCAACATGCTCGGCATGGTCGGAACCTCCAGAAATGCGGGAAACCGGACGCGAAGGCCGCCGCTGAGGACGCTGCGCCCTCGACCCCATCCTTATCGCGTCGGGTGTGACAGCATTTCTTTCGGGAGGCGCAACGGGTCAGAAACCGTCGGCCTCTTTCGCCTCGCTAGTTCTTGCCCACGAGACCTAGCGAGAGCCCCTCGGGGGGCGTCGGCTTCTTGGTCTCGGGCAAGGTCATCACGTCGTGGAGCTTCGCGCCGGTGTTCTTGGTCTCTCCGCCGGTGACCAGCGTGAAGCGACCCCCCTCGGCGAAGGCGTTGATGTTCATGACCGGGTTGGCGTCGGCAGTGAACCGGGCCTTGAGTAGCGGGACCGGTTCACCCTCGATCGGCCTGATCCACGCATTCGCGAAATCGGCCTGACGAGCGTGCGTCGTGGAAACGCGGTCGCGCTTGAAGTCCTCGATGAATGCGTAATAGCCGCCGGGATTTTTGCCGCCGGTCACCGTCGAAAACGTCACCAGGCGCTTCCAGCCCTTCGTCTCGGGGACGAAGAACCAGCCGGTGTACTCGGTGCGATCGCCGCTGATCTTGGACGTGACCATCAGCCGGTAGGTCTCGTCGAGCTTCCAATCGTAGTCGAAGAACGACTGCCCTCCGGTTCCCTCGCCGCCGAACCGACCCGTGCGGACGTGTTCATCCTTGTAGAGAAGCTTGGTGCGAAGCTCCGCCTTCACGTCCTTGGGATCGTCCTGGTTGGAATCCCAGACGGAGAAGATCAGCAGCTTCCGGCCGTTCGCCAGTTCCTGAAGCCCGAAATACCCCTTGTTCCAGCCGCAGACCATGAAGTACGACCCGACGGCCGACTTCCGGATCGTCACTTCGTTATAAAAGGCCGTCCCCTCGGCGCCAGGGTATCCCAGGTGCACCGAGCGGCAGGCGACGTCCTTGAGCCGTTCGTCGGCCGTCGCTGAGGAACCGACGACCGACAGAATCACGAGGCCGAGCACGGCGCGAACGCCACGGCAGGGTCGAGACATCAACCAAAACTCCCCAAGAAAGCAAAAAAGAGGTCAGGAACCGAGACATGCGACCCTCTTCGACGGCCGATCAGAGGTTGTACCTCTCGTGCAGGCCGCAGGCGCTCAGGAGGATCATCAGGACGGGGTCGAAGGCGGTGCGGGCGTCGTCGCTTAACGCGGGCAGGCCGTCCAGAAGCGCGACGACCTTCGACTGGTCGTAGAACGGCAGGGATGCCAGGGCCGGGCCGCGCAGCGTCTCCTGCATCAGTTCGTGCAGTCGCTCGCCAGGCGACAGGGCGGCGGGCGGGGCGAGGAACGGGTGTTTGTGCCGGCCGTGGACGGTCGCCGTCAGCACCGGGCGGGCCGCCTCGCGCAGCACGTATTTCTCGGTGATCCCACGGATCTTCTGCGAGATCGGCAAGCCCCGGGCCAGCTCGACGACGTGGTGGTCCAGAAACGGCAGTCGGCCCTCCACCGAGTGCGCCATCTCCATGCGGTCGCCCAGCACGGTCAGGACGTAGCTCGGCAGCATCACCTTGGACCACAGGTACAACGACTGATCCACCGGTTCGCGGCCGGTGAGCTGGCCCGGCGCGTCCAGGCCGTTCAGGAGGACGCGATAGGGGTCGCGCCTGGCGAACTCGGCCGCGAAGTCCGGCGCGAACAGGGAACGCAGCCGGAAGGCCGCCGTCGCGTAGGCCTCCAGCCACGACGGCACGAACCCCAACGCGCGGCGCACGCTCGTGAGGGGAAGGGCCGCGCCCTCGGGCAGCAGCAAGCCGCGGGAGATCGGGTTGCTCGACTGCAACTCATCCAGAAGCCGCCGGACCTCTTCCTCGTCTTGCCCTCGCGCGTTGTAGAGCAGCATGTCCCGCCGGAAGGGTGGGTATCCGGCCAGGATCTCATCGGAGCCCTCTCCGGTCAGCACCACCTTGTAGCCCGCGTCGCGGACGGCGCGGCTGAGCAGGTATTTCGCCACCCCGTGCGCGTTGAAGCAGAGCGTCTCGGCCTGCCAGATCGCATCGATGAAATGGTCGGCGAGGTCGGACTGCCGGATCGGAATCGGATGAAACTCGGCCCCGGCGTGCGCCGCCATCTCGCGGGCGAGGGCTCCTTCGTCGTAGTCGGCCCGGTCGAAGGTCAGCGTGAAGGCCCGGATCGGGTCGGCGCGGTGGGTCGCCGCCAGTCCCAGCACGGCGCAGGAGTCGATCCCACCGCTGAGATAGCAGCCGACCGGCACGTCGGCTCGTAGGCGGAGGCGGACCGCCTCGTCCAGGGCGTGCCGAAACCGCTCGGCGTACTCGGCGTCGGGCTCGACGGGTCGGGAGTCGTCGGCCGCGGGGTAATCGAAGTCCCAGTACCGGATCAGCCGGATGCGGCCGCCCGAGGCGAGCAGGAAGCAACCGGGGGGGACCTGGTCGATTCCCTCGAAGAGCGTGCGGTCCTGGGGAGTCGCCAGGAAGTGGTTGGCCTGGAAGAACGCGGCGTGGTCCCAGCGTCCGGGGACGCCGGCCGCGAGCAACGCTTTGATCTCGGAGGCCAGGTACAACGTGCCTTGGTGCAGCGCGTAGTAGAGGGGCTTGATGCCGAGGCGATCGCGGGCGGCGAAGAGCGTGTCGTTGGGGCCGTCCCACAGGATGTAGGCGAACTCGCCGCGCAACTGTTGGAGGCAGGCCGTGCCGAGGTCCTCGTAGAGGTGCAAGGCGATCTCGCTGTCGGAGTGGGTGCGGAGGCGGTGACCTCGGCTCTCCAGGTCGCTCCGCGTGCGTTCGAAGTCGTAGAACTCGCCGTTGACGACGATCCGCAGACTCTCGTCCTCGCTGGCGATCGGCTGATCGCCGGTGGCGAGGTCGATGATGCTGAGACGGGCGTGACCCAACGCAACCCGTCGATCCTCGGAGATCCACGTCCGCCGTCCGTCCGGCCCGCGGTGGGCGAGCCTCGACGTCGACCGCTCCAAGGGGGCGGCCGAAATCGGCTCGCGCATCGAGTACATCCCGATGATCCCGCACATACCGAGTCTCCTTCGCGGCCCGGTCTCAGCTTGCTCGCTCGGCGGTCTTCCTTTCACGAGTATACAGGAAAGCGAAGGGGACCAGGGAAGGAAAGGCGGCTCGAACGGTTCGAAGTGATCCGAACCTCACCGCGCCGGGACGTTCGTGCAGGGGGTTTTGCGGTCGATCCGCTTGAGGAGTCCGGTGAGGACGCGGCCGGGGCCGATTTCGTAGAACGTGTCGAAGCCGTCGGCGAGCATCTTGCGCATCGATTCGTCCCAGCGGACGCTCTGGAGGACCTGGGAGACGAGGATCTTGCGAATCTCGGCGGGGTCGGCGTGAGGGGAGGCGTCGACGTTGGAGTAGACGGGGATGCGGGGGGCGCGGACGTCGACGCGGGCGAGGACCTCGGCGAGCTGTTCGTCGGCCGGATTCATCAGCGGGGTGTGGAACGCGCCGGCGACGGCCAGGCGGATGCACTTCATGGCGCCGAGTTCCAGGGCGATCGGCTCGACGTGTTCGAGGGCCGAGGCGTCGCCCGAGACGACGATGTTGCCGGGGCCGAGCATGTTGGCCTTCCAGAGCCGGCCGTGGGGGGCGACCCGCTGGCAAAGCTCGTCGGCCTTGGCTTCGTCGAGGCCGAGCGCGCTCATCATCCCGCTGGGAGAGGCCAGCGCGGCGGCCTGCATCGCCTGGCCGCGGCGGCGGACGACTTCCAGGCCCGACTCGAAGTCGAGCGCGCCGGCGAACACGAGGGCCGTGTACTCGCCCAGGCTCAGCCCCGCGGCCCCCTGGCAGTCGCGGACGACGTCGGGGTTGGTCGCCTTGAGGCTCTCAAGAGCGGCGAGGCTGGCCACGAAGATCGCCGGCTGGCTGACGTCGGTCGCTTCAAGGGCTTCAGGCGGGCCGTCGAAGCAGATCGCCCGCAGGTCGAAGCCGAGCACGGCGTTGGCCCGGTCGAACAGGGCTTTCACGGCCGGCAGCTCGGCTTCCAGCTCGCGGCACATGCCGACCGCCTGCGCGCCCTGGCCGGGGAAGAGAAACGCGATCTTGGACATGACGACTTTCCTTGAATTCGGATCAGGACTTCGGGCCGTCGCCCTCGGCCTCGGCGGTCGGCTCGGAGGCTTCGAGTTTGGCACCGAGCTGTTCGATGATCTGGGCGTTGATGCGGTCTTCGGCCATGGCGTAGGCGACCCGCAGCGCGTTCTTGATCGCGCGGTTGCCGGACGAGCCGTGGCAGATGATGCAGGCGCCGCGGATGCCCAGGAGCGGCGCGCCGCCGAACTCCTCGTATTCGAACCGGCTCTTGAGGTTCTTGAGGCTGCCGGCGATCTTCTGCCCGGCGTCGACGGGAAGGTTGGGCAGCAGCCGGGCGAGTTCCTCGCGGAGCGTGGCGAACAGGAACTCGACGGCGCCCTCGCCGGCCTTGAGCAGGACGTTGCCCACGAAGCCGTCGCAGATGATGACCCGGACGTGGCCTTCGTAGATGTCGCGGCCTTCGATGTTGCCGACGAACCGGGCGGCCCAAGGGCTTTCCTGGAACAGGGCGCGGGTGGCGCGGGTGAGGTCGTTCCCTTTGTCGTCCTCGGAGCCGACGTTCAAGAGGCCGATGCGGGGCGAGGTGACGCCGAGGATTTCCTGGGCGTAGATCGAGCCCATGATGCCGTACTGGTAGAGGTCTTCGGCCTTGGCGTTCATGTTGGCGCCGACGTCGATGATGACGATCGGGCCCTGGTGCGACGGGAAGATCGCCGCGATGCCGGGGCGGCGGACGCCGGGGAGGAACATCTTGGCGTGGGCGCCGGCGAACAGCGCCGAGGCCACCATCGCGCCGGTGTTGCCGGCCGAGACGATCGCCTTGACGTCGCCGGCGGCCATCAGGCCCCAGCTCTTGGAGATCGAGTTGTCGCGCTTCTTGCGGAGCGCGTCGACGGGCTTCTCATCCATGCCGATCGCCTGGCTGGCGTGGACGATCGGCAGGCGGTCGCGAGGGGCTCCGGGCGCCTTGGCCAGCTCGGCCTCGATCCGTTCCTGATCGCCGACGAGGACGACGACGAGGTCGTCCTGATCGCGCACCGCTTCCACCGCGCCCGCGACGATCGGGCCGGGGGCAAAGTCGCCGCCCATCGCATCCAGCGCTATCCGCATCGTCGATCTCCCGGTGTTTCCAGCACGTCGTCCGACCCTCGTCCTTGGAAATGAGGACGGGATGCCGAACCAAGGCGCCTCGCCTCGTCCGCATCCCGAGAGTTTTCCCGAGGATCCCGATGAACGCGAGCCGCCGTCGCGATCGTTCGAGTCGAGCGGCGACGGTCGAATTCATCAGCGTTCATGAATAAAGCGGTCCCATCGTAGAAGACGCTCGGGCGACTGTCAAGCGATCGTCCGGCCTCATCCTCACCGCGTCCGGGCTTTCCGGGTCGGCCTCGCCAGCGGGCCGAGGGCGACCCGAAACAGGGCGTCGGGGTGGAGGTGGGTCCGGGCGGCGTCGCGAACCTGGCGGGGCGTGATCGCGGCGATCCGCTCGGGCCAGGTCTTCGGCTCGTCGAGCGGCAGGCCCAGCCGTTCCAGGTCGACCAGCCGCTCGGCGCGCTGCTCGACGGTTTGCAGCTCGAACAGCGCGGCCCCGGCGAGGTACTGCTGCACGCCGGCGACCTCGTCGTCGGAGAAATGGCCGAGATGCATCGCTCGGATCTGGTCGACGATCGCCGCGACCACCCGGTCGGCCTCCTCGGGCATGGTTCCGGCGTAGATCCGGAACAGGCCGGGCATCAGGTCGGCCGAGTCAGTCATGCCGCCGCCGACGGTGTACACCAGGCCCAGTTCGTCGCGGACGATCCGGCCCAGCCGGTCGGAGAAGCCCGGCCCGCTGCCGAGGATGTGGTCGAGCACCAGAAGCGCGTCGTAGTCGGGGTGGCGGCGGGCGATCCCCCGGTGTCCCAGCACGATGTGGACCTGCTCGCCCGGGTGGGTGATCCGCCGCGATCGCGGCCGTCCGGTCGCGGGCAACGCTGGCCACGAGGGGGCCGCCTCGCCTTTCGGCTCCCAGTCGCCGAACTGCTTCTCGATCATCCGCTTGAGTTTCCTGGGGTCGAACTCGCCGACGACCACCAGGAACGCGGTCTCGGGCGCGAAGCAGCGCCGGTGGTGGGCGAAGACGTCGTCGCGGGTCAGCCGGCCGATCTCGCGGACGCCGCCGCGGTGGTCGCGGCCCAGGGGGTGGTCGCCGTAGACCATCGCGCGAAAGGTCTGATCGGCGCGGAACGCGGGGTCTTCGCGGTCGCCCCGCAAGTCGCCGATGATCCGCTGTTTCGCCCAGTCGAGAGCTTCGGCCGGGAACAGCGGGCGGCGGATCACGTCGGCCAGCAGATCGAGGCCGAGGCCCAGGTCTTCCGAGCGGGTCCGCAGCGAATTCCAGGTCGTCGACAATTCGAGCGAGCCGCCGACGTCCTCGATGGCCGCGGCCAGCTCTTGCGACGATCGCCCGACGCTCCCCTCTTCGAGCATCCGGCTGGTCAACGCCGAGACGCCGGGGACGGCCTCGCGCACCCAGCCGCCTTCGATGTAGAGGTCGACGGCCGCTACGCCGACCCCCGGTCGGCGCTCGTGGATGACCCGCAAGCCGTTGCTCAGCAGCATCCGGCGAGGCTGGTAATCGACCTGTCGCGGCGTCCTTCGCCCGGCCTTCGTCGACGCTTCGATCTTGGGATGAGCGATTGTCGTCGTCGAGGCGAGGGCCGCGTTCGTCACGGCGACCTCGCGTTTCTTCGGAAGTGGAAGCGCGGGCGCGGGGCGTTGATTGGGCTTGGCGTCGTCGGGGCGGAGCAGCCAGCCGGCGGTGAGGTTGGATTCGACGAGGTACTTCGAGGCGACCCGGCGGACGGCCGCGGCGTCGACGGCGAGCGCGGCGGCGTGTTCGGCCTGCCAGTCGCGCCAGTCTCCCCAGAGGGCGGCCTGACCGACCCCGCAGGCCAGGGCGAGCAGGTCTTCCTGGTCCCATCGCCAGCCGGCCTCGAACCGGTTGCGGACGCGCGCCAGCTCTTCGGGCGCGGGGCCGATCTCGGCCAGGTCGGCGATCACGTCGGCGATCGCCTCCTCGACGTCGGACGGGTCGATCTGGTCTTCGGCGGCTTCAAGCTGGACGAAGAACTGGCCCGCTTGCCGGCCGCAGGCGTGCGCGGCCTCGACCCAGCCGACCAGCCGGTCCTCGTCGACCAGCGACCGCCACAGCCGCGACCGCCGGCCGGCGGACAGGAGGTCGGCCAGCACTTCGAGCGCCGGGGAGTCGGGGTGGTCTTCGGGGACCGTGTGCCAGCCGAGGATGCCGCGCGGCAGCGCCTCGGATTCGTCCATCACGAAGTCGCGCCGGCCGGTTTGCGGGCCTTCGATGCCGTCGCGCCGCGGGGGTCGCTGGACTTGGCCCGGTGGGATCGCGCCGAAGTGGGCCAGGGCGCGATCGAGCACAAGGCCCGGCTCGACGTCGCCGGCCAGCACCAGGACGGTGCCGTCGGGCCGGTAATGCCGGCGGTAGAACGATTCCAGATCCTCGGCGCCGATCGACTCCAGGTCTTCGGGCCAGCCGATGACCGGGTCGCGGTACGGGTGTCTCAGGTACGAGAGCGCCTGGTGGGTCTGATCGAGGCGGATCAGGGGCGTCTCGACGTCCCGCGCCCGCTCCTCGCCGATGACCTGGCGCTCGGCCTCGACCTCGCGCGGGTCGAACTGGGCGTGGACCATCCGGTCGGCTTCGATCTCCAGGGCGAGTTCCCACTGTTCGGCCGGCAGGGAGAACCAGTAATGGGTGCGGTCTTCGCCAGTGTCGGCGTTGGCCTGGCCGCCGGCGAGGAACGCGAGTTGGTCGATCCGCCCCTTGGGGAACCGCTCGGTCCCCTTGAACAGCATGTGCTCCAGAAAGTGGGCGATCCCCGACTTTCCGGGAGGCTCGTCGAACGACCCGACCGGATAGAAGAGGTCGCAGACGACGATCCGGACCCCTTTGCGGGGCAAGACAAGGACTTTCAGCCCGTTGCCCAGCACCCGCTCGAAGACCGGCTGATCGCCCACCCGCGCGACCGAGGGCTGGGACTTGAGCCGTCGAGCCATATCGGTGCTTCCCCTCCATCCGTTCCGAGGCTTGATCGGGCGACGTCGAGTTCGTCCAGACCGACGCGGACCCCCGTCTCGCCATGACCCGAGGACGCCCTCTATTGTAACACTCCGGGGCCCGACATTCCCAACCGTCCTTGCGCCTCGGCCGCCGCGGGGAGGATTGTCACGGCTGCGCGGGGGCCGTCGGCTCGTTCTCTCGGCGGTGGCGGGCCTCGTAGCGGATCAGGTAGACGACGAACGCCGCGTTCACGATCAAGACCAGGATGCGAACCGCCGTCGGCTTGCGAGCGATCTCGTACAGCTCCAGCGGAATCAGCGAGCTGGTGGCGATGATCGTCAGGAACGCCCCCCAGTTCTTGCCCCGGACCAGCCCGAAGCCCTCGACCATGTGGAGCGATCCATAGAAGAACGCCCCCGCCTCGATCAGCCGGCGACGGCCCGGCTGGATGTTCGCGACCCTCGTGACCGCCTCGTGGATCAGTCGATTATCGGGATCGAACCGGAGACGGCTTATCCACGACTCCAGCGTGACCGCCACGTCGCTCCGGAACAGCCTGAACAACCCGAACCCGACCGCAAGCGCCAGCACCCCGCTCGCGAGCTTGGCGACGCCGATCAATTTCAATCCCAGCGGCGAGCGGGAAGGAGTCGGAGTGGAGGGCATCGTGGGTTCCGAAAATTGAGAACAAGATGATCCGGGCGCGACGTCCGAGAATATCGCCGAGCAACGGCCGAACACAGGCCAGAACGTCGACTCGCCCCGCCGCTCAAGTCGCCTGCATCGTCTTCGGGGACGGCGAGATCGTCGCCGAGGCGGTCAACCTCCTCGTGCAGACGCACGATCCGACCGCCCACGCGGAGTTCCTGGCGATCCGGGCGGCGGCCGCCGCGCTGGGGGCCGAGAACTTCACCGGCTGCGCGTTCACCCTCCTCGCCCACTGTTGTCCCATGTACCTGGCCGCCGCTCGCATTGACGGGCTGTTCTCCGTACTCTGATAAGGATCAGGGGCTTCGTTGCGGCGGGAATCTCAGGATGGTGTTGCATGTGGGATGACGGGAGGCGGGCGCGTCGAATCCTCATCGCGCTGACGGCGACGGCGGTCTTCGCGACGTCCTGCGCGGCCGTTGCTTACTTCTGGCGATCCTTCCTCCCGGTCGACCCTCTCAAGGAGGCCCGGACCGCCTACGACCGGCAGGATTGGGACGCCGCCGCTCGGGCGGCTCGCGCCCGGCTCAAGACCGCCAACGGCGACCTCGACGCCCTTCGCCTTCTCGCCCGCGCCTCGCTCCGTCAGGGGAAGGAGTCGTCGGCCCTGGCGATCTACGGCGGGCTCGGCGAAGACGCGATGGAGTCCGACGACTTCTACCTTCTGGGCATGGAACAGAGCCGCAAGGGGAACGTCGATCTGGCCCACCAGGCGTGGAAGCTCGCCTTGACCAGGAATCCGAACCACCCCGAGACGCTGGCGGCGACGGCGAAATCGCTCTCCGAGATGGATCAATACATCCCCGCCGTGGTCACGATCCAGCAATTGCTGACCCAACCCGGCTGGAAGGCCCGCGCCAATCTGCTGCTCGGTGAAATGTACGTGATGATGAACGCCCCGGAGCAAGTGATCACCGCGCTCGAGCGGGGGTTGAACGAGCCGGGGGAGTCGATCGATCCCAAGGATCGGGAACGGTATCGCAAGCTGCTGGCCCGGAGCTTCCTGCAGACGGGCAAGCCCGCCCGGGCGCGCGAAGTCCTCGAGCCGATGCAACCCGCCGGCGCGACCTCCTCGCCCGATCTCGAAGTCTCCTGGCTGCTGAGCCGTTGCGATCTCCAGGAGAGTAAACCCATCTCCCCGACCGTTCTCGATCAGGCTCGCACATATCGCGACGAACATCCACTCGAAGCCGAGCCGGCGTCTTACGTGGGCGCGGCGGGCTGCGTCAGTTGTCATCGTGTGATTTCCGATATGCAGCAACCCAGCCGGCACGGGCGGACCTTCTTCCGCGAGTCGGAGATCGCCGCGCTACCGCTCCCGAAACAGCCCGTGCCCGACCCCGGCGACCCCAAGGTCGTTCACTCGTTTCAAAAGGTCGAAGATCACGTTGAAGTCGAGACCAAGATCGACGATCGGGTCGTCCGCTCGATCATCGACTACGCCTTCGGCACGGGCGATCGCGGGTTGACTCTCGTCGGGCGCAACGACAAGAACCACTACTTCGAGAGCCGTCTTTCGTATTACGGGAACGACGGGAAATGGGACGTCACGTCGGGCCAGAGCCGAATTCCCCAGCACTCGGCGTTGTACCAGGGATCGATTTTGACGCTCGACGTCGTCCGGCGGTGCATCATCTGCCATCAGACAAATGCCATGGCGGTCCTGAGCAACTCCGGCCCCGAGGCCGCCGATCGCGCGATCGGATGCGAGAAATGCCACGGCCCCGGCGGCAACCATCTGCTGGCCGTCAACGCTCCCGACGCAAAGAAAGACCCATCCCTCTTCTTGCGCGACATGGCGATCGCCCGCCCTTCGATGACGTACGGCGAGCCGATCGTGAAGCTCTGCGGACAGTGTCACGACCCGCGGAAGGTCGGTTTCGAGGTCACTCCCTCGCTCGAAACGGCCAGCCGGTTCCAGTCGACCACGCTCTCCTGGAGCCGTTGTTACACCGAGTCGCAGAAAGCGCTCGACTGCGTCACCTGCCACAGCCCGCACCGCGACGCCGAGACCTCCCCCGCGCATTACGAAGCGAAATGCCTCGAATGCCACTCCGGAACTCCGTCGCCCCCGAAAGAGCCGCGCTCGCTCCTTCGCCCCCGGCAGACCGCGTTCACAGCCGCCCCCCCCTGCCCCGTGCAACCGAAGTCAGGCTGCATCGCCTGCCACATGCCCAAGGATCAAACCCCGATCCCGCACTCGCAATTCACCGACCACCACATCCGCGTCCACCCGGAGCTGACCGAGAGCAAGCCGCCCATCGCGGGACGGTGAGCCGATCGGCCGGCGTCAGGCGATCTGTTTCGACCAGACCGCGTCGTCTGACGCCCGCATCGGCACCGTGTGAATCCAGACGGACTTGAACGGGATTTCCAGGATGATCCCGTCACTGAAGAGAACGCGGTGCAGCAACGCTCCCTGCGACTCGGAATCGACGTCGACCTCGTCGTAGAGCCAGTGCGCCCTTTGCTTCGAAAGCGGCCAGGCACCCTTGTACCGGCTCAACCGAAGCTGATCTCGATGAAGGTAGATCAGCGAGACGATAGGGCACGCCCCATTACGAGCCCGAAGCGCCAGCGAGTGAATCGATTCGAATGGCCGACCGGAAATTCACTCGCTGGCGCTTCGGGCTTGTATTTGGACCGAGTCGACCGCGATCCCCATTTTCATGAGGTCGGGCACCCCAAACTGGGGCATGACGATTCGTCCGGAACCTGCTACTAAAACTGCTTCCGCTGCCGGCTCGACGGGATCGAAAGGGCCTGGCGGTACTTGGTGACGGTGCGGCGGGCGACCTTGAGGCCGTGGCGGCCCATCTCGTCGACGATCTCCTCGTCGGACATGGGGTTCTGCTTGTCTTCCTTGGCGACGACTTCGAGGAGCTTCTGCTTGATGGTGTCCCAGGCGATCTCGTCGCCGTCGGCCGTGGTCGTGCCGCCGCCGAAGAACCGCTTGAGCGGGAAGATCCCGCGCGGGCTCTGAACCCACTTGTCGTCGACGGCGCGGCTCACGGTCGTGACGTGGACGCCGACGCGGTCGGCGATCTGCTGCATCTTGAGCGGCTCGATGAACTCGGGGCCCTTGTCCAGGAACGGCCGCTGATGCTCGATGATCGCGCGGGCGACCTTCAGCAGCGTGTTGCGGCGCTGCTCGATCGACTCGATCAGCCAGCGGGCCGACTGGATCCGCTTCTGGATGAACTCGCGGGCCGCGGGGTCGGTGGCCTTGTTGCGGAGCTGCTTCTGGTAGTACCGCGAGATCGACAGGTTCGGCGTGTGCTCGTCGACGAGCCGGACGTCGTACGTGCCGAGTTCGTTGGGCTCGACGACCAGGTCGGGCACGACGTAGTGGGTGTTTTCCTGGAGGTTGTACGACGAGCCCGGGCGGGGGTTCAGCCGCCGCAGGTGCTCGATGGCCGCCTTGATCCCCTCAATCGACAGCCCGGTCTTCTTCTCGATGGTTGGCAGCCGGTTGTGCTGAAGGTCGTCGAGATGGTGGGTGATCAGGGTGCGGAGGATGTCGAGGCAGGGCGTCTCGGGCGTTAACTGCAAGAGCAGGCACTCGCGGAGGTCGCGGGCGCCGACCCCCGGCGGGTCGAGCCGCTGGACCATCCGCAGCGCGTCCTCGGCCTGTTCGATCGTCACGTCGTGGCCGAAGTCGCGGGCGATGTCGTGGAGGGTGACGTTCTTGGGCAGGTAGCCGTTGTCGTCGAGACTGTGGATGATGTACTCGGCCAGGTCGCGGAGGATCGGGTCGCAGTCGAAGAACCCGAGCTGTTCCGCCAGGCCGTCATGGAACGAACGCGGGCGCGACGCCATGTTTTGCATGGCGTCTTGCTTGCGGTCCCCCTCTTCGCTAAGCGAGGCGCGGCTGCGGCGCGGGCCTTCGTCGTACAGCTCGCTCCAGTTCTCGTCGAGGCCGCCGAGGCTGTCGAACTCGTTGGATTCGGCCGTCTCGGCCTCGGCCGGTGCGGGGGTGGACGTGTCGTCGGAGTCCTCGGTGGTCGTCGGCGTCGATTCGCGGAGGTCGACCAGCACCGGGTTTTCGCTCAGCTCCTGCTCGATCCGCTCCTGCAAGGCCATGATCGGCAACTGAAGGATTTCCATCGACTGGATCATGCGCGGCGCCATGCGCAGCCGCATCTCGGTTCGCATCTGCTGGGACGTGTCAAGCCGCATGATCCACCAATCCCTCAGTTCCGCGAATCAGTCGAACCGTCGCGACAAAAACCAGAACGATTCTCGCCACGGCACGCCATGTTCTCTAGCAAGTATTATGCCACCTTCCGGCGGACTTCAAGCGCAATCTCGTCGAAGGCCCGGGAAACCGACAGGCCGGCGCGCGGAGCGATTCACGGACGCCACATCGCCCGGCCGGTTGTTGCGGCGCTCAGAACGGCTGGCGGCCGGCGAGGGCGTCGGCGAGCATGTCGCGGCTGGCGAATTCGAGCGTGCTGCCCGAGGCCAGTCCGCGCGCCAGGCGGGTGATCTGGACGGACGTGTCGGCCAGCCGCTTGGCGATGAACAGGGCGGTGCCGTCCCCTTCGAGGTTGGGATTGGTGGCCATGATCAGCTCGCGGACCGACCCGGCGCGGACCCGGGCTTCCAGCGCGTCGACGGTCAACTGGTCCGGCCCCATCCCCTGCAACGGGGCCAGGCGGCCGAGCAGGACGTGATAGACGCCGGGAAACGAGCCGGCTTTCTCGATCGCCAGCAGGTCGCGCGACTGCTCGACGACGCAGACCAAGCTCGGATCGCGGCGCTCGTCGCGGCAAATGCCGCAGATGGGTGCATCCACCTCGGTGAGGTGGTAGCAAATTTGACAATGGCGTACCTGCTCCTTGGCCGTTCGGATGGCCTCGGCGAGTTCGAGGGCCTCGTCGACGGGACACTTGAGCAGGTGATGGGCGAGCCGCTCGGCCGATTTCGCGCCGATGCCGGGGAGCCGCCCCAGGGTCGTGGTCAGGCGGTCGAGCGCCGCCGCGTAGCCGGAGCCGGCCATCGTCAGGAGCCTCCGGGCCCGGGGCCGATCGGTGCGTCCCCGCCGGGGAACAGCCCCATCGGCAGGCCGCCGGCCACCGACGCCAGCGACTGAGCCGCCGAATCGCGCGCCTTGACCATCGCGGCGTTCACCGCCGAGACGACCAGGTCTTCGAGCAGCTCGGCATCGCCGTCGGCCAGCAGCTTGGGATCAATCCGCAGCGCGATCATCTCCATCCGGCCGTTGATCTTCGCCGTCACCGCGCCGCCGCCCGAGCTGCCTTCAACCTGAAGCTGGCCAAGCGCTTCCGTCGCCTTGGCGACCGAATCCCGCAACTTGCCCGCGTTGCGCATCAGTTCTGCGATGTTTCCCAGTTGTCCGAACACGGGAGCCTCTTTTCTGACGTATCCTTGTGGCGATCGCGGTGATTCTTCAGCCCGCACCCTGCGCGGCCGAAGGGCCGTCGTTGTCTTGCTCGCCTTCGTATTCGAGATGCAACACCCGCGCCTCGAACAGCTCGATGACCTTCTGAACCATCGGGTCGCTCTGGAGCTGGTCGGCCCGTCGCGACTCGGCGGCGGGAGCGCCGGAGCCGCTGTCGGCGTCGGCGTTTGATTGCTGGTAGCGAACGGTCAAGGGGCGTCGCAGCAACCCTCGAAGGGAATCGGCGATCAGCCTTCGCGCCTCGTCGGTCCCGCACAGGTCGGCCACCGAATTGTATCCCGGCTTGGCCCCGATGACCAGGACGTCCGGCCCGTCCAGACCGATCGGCATCGCCTGGCTCAACTTCCATCCCAGATTCGCGCCCACCTTCTTGATCAGGTCGGGCCAGATGCCGCTGACGACGTGCAATTCGAGCGGCGCCCCGCCGGCTTCGTCCTCGGCCTCGGCGACCTTCGCCGGTTTCCGGGCGACCGTCGCAACCTCTTTCACACCCTGGGCTTTCGTCGCCGTTCCGCTGCCCGCTCGGGGCCTTTCGGCCGCGCGCTCGGGTTCGGATCGAGGAGCCGGGGCGACGGCGGCACCGACCACGGCGGTTTTTTCGGCTTCCGGGGCGCGGTTGGGGGCGTCGTCAGTCGGCGTTAGCTTTTTTTTTAAGCTGGGCGCCGAAGACCTGGGCGGTAGGGGCGATCCGGATTCGAGCGCCTTGAGCCGCTGGACCATTTCGGTCAAGTCTTCGAGATCTTCGAGTCGAGCGACTCGCACGAGAGCCAGTTCAGCGAGCAATCTGCCGTGGGCGACGCCGCGCATTCGCGCACGGGCTTCGGCGAGGATCTGAAGGGCCGTGACGATCGAATCGGTCGACCAGGCGTCGACGACGGCCTGGAGACGGGGGCGCTGGCGGGGCGAGACGGTGAGCAGGATCGAGCCGGCGCCGATCGAGAGAACCATCGCGTCGCGGAGGAAGTCGAGCGTGCCGGCCAGCAGCTCCGACGCCTGGACTCCCTGGCTCGCGGCCTGGTCGAGCAGCGTGAGGGCCGCGGCCGGGTCGCGGCTCGACAGCGCTTCGAGCATCCCCAGCAACCGTTCGTCGCTGGCGGTTCCGAGCAGGCCGTGGACGACCTCGACAGTCAGTTTCGGGCTTCCCGACGACAGGAGCTGTTCGAGCAGCGACTGGGCGTCGCGCATCGATCCCCCGGCGCGGCGGGCGACGACCTGGAGCGCCTCGACCTCGGCGTCGACCTGCTCGCGGTCACAGATGTCCTTGAGCGCGCCGACGATCGCCTCGGGGGTGATCCCGGCGAAGTCGTACCGCTGGCAACGCGACAGGACCGTGATCGGGATCTTGTTCGCTTCGGTCGTCGCGAAGAAGAACTTCACGTGCGGCGGTGGCTCTTCGAGCGTCTTCAAGAGCGCGTTGAACGCCCCCGTCGAGAGCATGTGGACTTCGTCGATGTAGTAGATTTTGTACTTGGCCCGGCTGGGGCGGAGCGAGACGTTCTGCCGCAGCTCGCGGACCTGCTCGACGCCGTTGTTGCTGGCGCCGTCGATCTCGATCACGTCGACGTCCTGGCCGACGGAGATCGCCTGGCAGATGTCGCAGACCTGGCACGGCTCTTCGGTCGGCCCGTTCACGCAGTTCAGGCACTTGGCGAAGATCCGGGCCATCGACGTCTTGCCGACGCCCCGAGTGCCGCAGAACAGGTACGCCTGCGCCAACCTGTTGAGCCGGATCGCGTTGCGAAGCGCCTGGACGACGTGGTCCTGACCGACGACGTCTTCGAACCGTTGCGGCCGATAGCGACGCGCGACGACCGTGTAATTGCCCGCCGAAGCGTCGCGAGAGCCCGGGACGTGCGCCGCCGACGAGGGCTCGGCGTCGTCGTTGGTGGAACTGGCTTGCTTTTTCGGCGCGGGACCTTGCGACACGAGACGGTGCTCCGTCGGACCGGTTTCCCTGTCGTCGAGGTCCGAGCCCGGCCGTCCGGCGTCCTTGCTCTGCGAGAGTCGACCTCGGCTCCGTCCGTTACCGCTTTCGCTTCGCTTCGCTTCCTCAGCCCGCTCGCTCGGGCCGGTCGCCCGCGTTTGCAGGGGCCTTGGAGAGCCGGGGAGGTTCTCCCGCGCACATGAGGGTGATGCTTATGGCTGCTGCGTTCCCGCCCTGACCAGGTTCACAAACCCCCATTGCCCGGGTCCCCCCCGGCTCACCGAGACCCCCGCCTCAGGCGGTCGTCTGGCGAAAGAGCTATTGTCGGAAAGACCGGGGGAGGATGCAAGGTCAAGATCTAGGACTGCGCCTTGTCGCCTTGTCGCCGAGTCCGGAATCGATATTCGAGATCGGCCGCCTTGACTCACGTTGTTGGGCGATCGATCGAATCGTTTGCCCTCCGTGTCCTTCTGTCCTCCGTGGTGAATTCCCTGGAATAAACAGTTGGACGTTGTTCGTGGACGGCCCCTTCCGGCCCTACTCGTGTCGCAGGGCCTTCACCGGGTCGATCCGGGCGGCGTGGCGGGCGGGGTAGACGGCGGCGAGGGTGGTGACGACGACGGGCAGGGTCAGGACGGCGACGACCAGCCAGGGGGGGAAGACGAAGATCCCGTGCGCCAGGTCGATCTTCATATCCCGGAGCACCATCTCCTTGATCCAGGCGTCTCCCGGATACGACGCGGCCCAGGCGAGCAGCAGCCCGAAGACGCCGCCGAAGAAGCCAATCAGGGCGCCCTCGATCAGGAACATCACAAGCAGATGGCGGTTGTCGGCGCCGACGGCCTTCATGACGCCGATCTCCCGCGTCCGTTCGAGGACGCTCATCAGCATCGTGTTGGCGATCCCCAGCGCCGAGACCAAGAGCGCCACCGCCGCCACGCACGTCATGCCGCCGAAGATCAACAGATAAATGAGTCGCTCGCGGTCGATGAATTCCACGGCGGCCCGGCTGTCGAGTCCCGTCTCCTGGACCTTCTGAACCACGTCCTTGACGTTCGCCTCGGCGTCCACGATCAGGATCGCCCGGTCCACTCCTTGCTCGTCGGGCTCGGTCACCCGAAAGTGAACGTCGACGGCCGTCTGAAAGGGCAATACCGCGTCGGCATCGACCCGTAACGGGTTCCACGGTCCCTTCAATTCTTCCTCCGTCGACTGGCGGATCACGCCGACGACCGGGAATTCCTCGGTCTGCACGGCCGGTGCCGTGACGGGCTTCACGACGAGGGCGCTCCGCAGGACCTCGACCTCCTTGGGCGTCAGCCCGAGCTTGTCGAGCGCGTCCGGCAGCCGCTGCTTGATCTTCTGGAGGGCGTCGGCCTCGTCGCGGGTCGGGGTTCCTTGCTGCTTCATCAGGTAGACCTGGATGCCGCCGTCAAACTCCTGGCGGCGGAACTCCAGCCGGAGCGTCTGGCCGATCAGGCGGGCGACGTCGGCCTCGTCGACGCATCCCAGGCGGTAGGCGAGTAGTTCGCTGACGACCAGCCCGCGCTCGTCCGGGGCGTTGAACAGGCGGCCGGCGATGATCCGGCGGCGGAGGGCCTCGTCGGTCGGCCGGGCCGAGGCCAGCCCCGTAAATTGCGATTTCTCGCCGAGGACGGCGAACGCGCCGAGGTTGAGGATCGGCGTCATCGTTTCGACGTGGGGCATCGCGGCGAGCGTGTTCAATCGCTCGCGCGTGAGCTTGACTCGGTCGTCCTGCCGGTTGTACCACGGCGTCGCATCGGCGATCGCCTTGCGGAGCCGATCGCGGCGGGCGTCGGTCATGGCACCGGCGACCGGCTCGTCGGGCTTCGGAGCGGCGGGCTTCCATGCGGGGGAGACGTCGACCCGGCGGGCGACGCCGTTACGGCGGGTTTCGCGGTCGATCGTCTCTTGAACCCCCTGCCCGATCGACAGGCTCGCGGCCAGGACGAACGCGCCGAAGACCACGCCCAAGGTGGTGAGCACCGTCCGCAGGGGCTGCCGGCGCAACGACGCGAACGGCAAGGTCAGCAGGTCGCTCAGTCGCACGGGGGCTCTCCCGGTTTCGCGTTGAGGTTCAAGGCAGCAGCCGACCGTCCCTGAGGCGGAGGATGCGCGAGGTACTGGCGGCGGCGAGTTCCTCGTCGTGCGTGACCAGGACGAGCGTCGCGCCGTGGGTTTCGACGTGGTCGAGGATCAGGCCCATGACCTCGCGCGCGGTGTCGGTGTCGAGGTTGCCGGTCGGCTCGTCGGCCAGGACGATCCGGGGCCGGTTGACCAGGGCGCGGGCCACCGCCACGCGCTGGTTCTCGCCGCCGCTCAGTTCGGTCGGTCGATGGTTCAGGCGCTCGCCCAGGCCGACCGACCGCAAGGCCGCTTCGGCCTGAGCCCGACGTTCGCGGGGGCCACGGCCGGCGAAGATCATCGGCAGCTCGACGTTTTGAAGGGCCGACAGCGACGGGATCAGGTTGAACGACTGGAAGATCATGCCGACCGTCGCCGATCGGAACCGCGACAGCTCGCGCCGGGAGAGCCGGCCGACGTCGAGGCCGCCGACGTGCAGGCCTCCCGAGGTGGCGTGGTCGAGCCCCCCGAGCAGGTTGAGCAGCGTCGATTTTCCCGAGCCCGACTTGCCGAGCAGGGCGACTCGCTCGCCGGTCGCCACGTCGAGCGACACCCCGCGAAGTGCGTACACGGGAGAGGCGGCGGAACCGTAGGATTTCGTGAGGTCGGCGGTCCGCACCGCGATCTCGCCGTTCCGGGACCGAGGCGCAGCCGTCACGGTGCTCGTCTCCGAATCGCTGGATCTGACATCCGTCGAAGTCGGGGACATCGTACCACGACGGCGGGCCGAGGAAAGGGGCCGCCGATCCGGAGTCGAGGCGTCCGGGCCGTCAGGCCGAGACGCCGGCGGAGGCGGGGGCTCGCGAGAGGTGCGGCGCGGGGGGCGTGTGCGAGGCGCGGGGGTCGGCGGCGTCCTTGTCGATCTCGATGACCGGCTTGGCGCCGACGAGCCGGCTCATGGCGACTTCATAGCCCAGGAAGCGGACGTTCTCAAGGATCGCAAGGGCTTCGGTGCAGCCGATCTTCTGGCTGACGCCGAGCAGTTTGCGTTCTTCGGAGGAAAGTGCGTCTTCGGGCGGGGAGGGCTCGGCCTCCATCGTGTCGTCGGCCAGGAAGTCGAGCGAAACGCCGACCGCCTGGGCGAGCCGCAGGGCGTTGTCGAGGCCCGGCCGCGACTTTCCCTGGAGGATTCGGGAGATCTCCGAATCGCTGACCTGGGAGAGACGGGCCAGTTTCTGGCCGTTCAGGCTTCTGCGGGCCATCAGAAGTTGGAGTTTCTGTTTGAGTTCCATGACTCAACTATAGGATGTCTCCCCGATGCGGGGGAGCACTTGGTTTCTGTTCTCGCAAAAATATTCACGAATCCGTGGGAGCAGGCGAAGGGTGGCTCCCAGGGGTGAGCCGAACGAAGCGATTGGAGAAGCTTCAGGGGTTGTTCATGTAAGGAGGAGGGAACGAGTCCCGGCCTTCCACGTCCTATTGGAGACCGTTTCGCGGCCGGCTCGGATGCTCCCGGGAGGCGTCCCGTAAGCGAACTTGCCAGTCAGGCCTCATCATAGCGGTCGGGAAGGGAGTTGCAATCAAAAATTCTTGAATATTCAAGGGGGGGAGGACCACGGCCGGCTCGCCTCGGCGCGAGGCGCGCGCGTTCTCGACGCCGCGTGAGGATCGGTCGGCGCGAGGCTCGCCCCCCGCCGCGCGCGAATGCGGGGAGGGCCCGAGCGACGGCTCGATTCCCCCGCGCCGGAACATTACGCACCAGCGACGTCCCGCCTTACACGAACGGGCGTGATTCCCCGCATGTTACCGCATCCGCAAGGACCAACATGTGTTGAACACGCGTGGTCGCGTAAACGGGAGAATCTGCGCGGCCCGGCGTCACGAAGTCCGTCGGACCACGTATTCGGCGAGCACGACCAGGACGGCCTTGGAATCGGAGGGAGGGAGGACGTCGAGCGCGTCGATCGCCTGCTTGACGTACCAGCGGGCTTTTTCCCACGAGTAGTCGAGCGCGCCCGACTCTTCGAGCAACGGCCGCAGCCGTTTGCGTGATTCGGCCTGGGCTTCGTTGAGCAGGCGGCGGGCGAGATCGACCGTCTCGGGATCGCCGCTTTCGAGCAGCCGAATGATGGGGATGGTCAGCTTCTGCTTCTCGAGGTCGGTTCCCAGGCTCTTGCCGGTGGTCCGTTCCTCTCCCCAGATGTCGAGCACGTCGTCGGCGATCTGGAAGGCGATCCCGAGGCAACGGCCGTAGCGGTCGAGGGCCTCGCAAACCTCGTCGTCCGCGCCCGCGTAATGGGCGCCGAGGCGGCAGGAGACGGCCGTCAGCTCGGCGGTCTTGCCCTCGATGATTGCGAAGTACGATGCTTCATCGAGGTCGAGGTTGCCGCGATGGTGGACCTGCTGCATCTCGCCTTCGCAGAGTTTGTTGGTCGCCGCCCCGATCCAACGGCAGGCCTGCGTGGAGTCGAGCGAAGCCGCGAGATGGAACGCGTGCGTGAACATGTAGTCGCCGAGCAGCACGGCGGTCTCGTTGCCCCACTCGGCGTTGACCGTGGCGGCATGGCGGCGGACGATCGACTCGTCGAGGATGTCGTCATGCACGAGCGTCGCCGTGTGGATCATCTCGACGACGGCCGCGAGGACCGGGTGATCGCCGGTGATCCGGCCGCACGCCTTGGCCGCCAGCAGGACCAGAGCCGGTCGGAGCCGCTTGCCCTGGTAGTCGCCGCAGTGCTCGACGAGCGCTTGCACGAACGGGAAACGGCTGCGCAGCTCGTGCTGGAAGATCCGCTCGGCCTCGGCCAGCTCGGCCTGGATCGGCGCGAACAGCGGCCCCAGCGTCCGCCGGCTCTCCTCGACCTGTAGTCCTGGATGTTTCGACATGCCCGTCTCCGCTCCCACTACGACTCGTTCGACCGCCCCGGCTCGGCCTTCGCACCTGCGGCCGGGGAGATGATCCACGATACGCCGATCGGCTCGCTACGGTTTCGCCGGGGGGTGTTCGCCCCCGTCGCCCGCGTCGGTCCGCCTGTAAACCCCGCGCTTGCCGCCCGTCTTCTCTTCGAGTCTAACACGCTCGACGACCATGCCCCGGTCGACGGCCTTGCACATGTCGTAAATCGTCAGGGCCGCGATGCTGACCGCCGTCATCGCCTCCATCTCAACGCCCGTCCGGCCGTTCAGCCGGGCGGTTGCGACGATCTCCAGCGCGTCAGGAGGACGGGGCGTGAGGTCGATCTCGACGCCGTCGAGGCCCAGGGGGTGGCAGAGCGGGATCAATTCCCCCGTCCGCTTCGCCGCCATGATCCCCGCCAGCCGCGCGACCTCCAGGACGTCCCCCTTGGCCAGCTTCCGATCGACGATCAACGCCAGCGTCTCCGCCGCCATCCGGACCAGGCCGCTGGCCGTCGCCGTGCGAAGGCTCGACGCCTTGGCCGAGACGTCGACCATCCGACTCGCCCCCCGATCGTCGAAATGCGTCAGCTCCGCCATCGCTCCCCCTCGAAGTTTCGTTCAATTCGTTCTGAACATATTTTACGGATTGGCCGGACGGCGGCTAGTCGTCCTGCGCGCGTTTCTTGCGAAGGGGAATGGGGCGACGAGCTAAGATCTAGGGGGAAGATGGCTTAGCATCGTTCTTTGGCCGAGGGGCGAGAGTCCTGGGAATGTGCCAGAGAGCGGAGAGCCAGACCCCATGGCGGCTCCGGCGCGTGATCCAGAGGTCGCGCTCGTTCACCGTGGCGAGGGCTTCGGTCAGCTCGGGGCTCCAGTAGGCGCGTCGGCGGTGAACCACGATCCAGTCGGCGCGGGGGACGGCCGACTCGTCCTGGAGGATGACGTCGCGGCGCGCCAGGGCGGCGGTCGTGGTCAGCACCCCCTGCCCTGGATAGAGCGTCGGCGCGAGGGCCGCGACACTCCCCTTGTCGGCCCGACGCGCCAGGTCGTCGAGCAAGACCCGGTCCACGGCGTCTCCCCAGTACGTCAATTCCAGGCCGAGCCGCTCGGCCCCCGGCAGGCCCCCCACCAGCAGATTGTAATAGCTGAGCCCGAACGGGTGCATCGAGATCGCGCCGTACGACTGGCAGAGCAAGACTCCCAGAACCGCGATGCGGCCGGCGCGCGAGCCCCGCAAGGTCGTCCACGCGAGCCCGCAACCGTAGCCGATCAGCATCGCCCATGCGGGAAAGACGTGCAGGAACAAACGCTCTCCGTCGTATACGGGAACGCCTGTGCTGAAGAGTGTTAAGAATAGGAGAATCGATGCGATCAGCAAAAACGGAAATCGGTCCTCGCGGCGGGCGTGCCAGGCGCGGACTACGCCGACCGCGCCGGCGGCGTGAAGGACGACGGGGACGGTGACGGCGAAATAGAGCCACGGATAATGCCAGGGCACGTCGCGATCGTTCCAGATCCGGCCGAAGTACTCGACGCGGATCGTCGCCCGCGCGACGCTCGTCCCCCAGTAGGCGGCCCATCGCGTGACCGTGTCGTACCAGAGCCACGGCCATCCCGCCATGAACAGCGCGACGCCGGCGGCGGTCCAGACCGCCATCGCCTTGATCGCCCGCGACGGCGACAACCGGCTGAACGCCCAGGCCAGAAGCAGCGGAGCCAGCAGCCAGGCGTGGATTTTGGTCAGCAAGGCGAGCGCCCAGAGCGCGCCGGCGGCGACCATCGCCGGCGTGACCCGGCGCGCCTCGACGGCTCGCGCGCCGGCCAGGAGGGCCAACGTCCAGAAGAGGCTGAGGAACGTATCGAGCGCGGCGAGATGGGCGTGACTGAAGACCCGAGGCATGACGAGCAGCGCCCAACCCGCCGCGAGGCCGGAGGGGTTCCCCCACCGTCGGGCGGCCTCGGCGGCGATCAGGCCGACTAGAACGGCGAAGGCCGATGCGGGGGCGAGTCGGCCCGAGGCGACGTGGACCCCGGTCGGGTCGTAGCCGTTCCAGAGCGGCTCGAACGGCTCGCCGATCAGCGAGGCCAGGCCCAGCAGCCAGCGGCCCAGCGGCGGATGCTCGGCGTTGTCGCGGAAGGCGCGGTCGACGTTCGCGCGTTCGAAGAACCGCCATCCCGTGCGCTGCAAGGTCGCGAAGTAATCGCGTCCCGGGCGCACGTCGAGCGGTTCGTCGACGGTGAGACCCGGGCCTCCCAGGGTGGCGATCGTCAGCAGTGCGGCGAGCGCTCCCATCGCGAATCCCACTCGGCGATGGGTCGTCGCGGTCGCCGTTGAGCCATTCGTCCCCGCCGGTCGACTCATGCCGCGAACGCTCCCGCCGTCTGCTTCGAGAAGGTGGCCGTCGAGTGCCCGTCGCGGGCGTCCCGCACCAGGATGAACGGTCGACGCGATCAAATCAAGCCGCCCTCTCGACCGCACGGCCTGCCGCGGCGATAGGACGTGGAAAAGCCAGCGAGCCCGGGCTCCTTCCTTCCGCGGCGGTGAGGCCGGGATGGAAGTCGCTCGGGCTCGCTGGTTCGAGAACCGAGTATCAGGATCGAGATCGAGATCGAGATCGGCGTCGGGTTCCCTAAGGCGACGTCCGGGGCCGGCTCAAGGCTCTTCGGACTTCTTCTGGGAGATCAGCCTGCGAATCCGCTCTGCCAGCAAGGCACCGTCGAACGGCTTCTTGAAGCCGTCGTTGAAGCCGAGCGCGAAGGTTTCTTCGCCGGGCTCGTCGCTGGTCAGGGCCAGCAGGATGGTCGCTTGATGGTCCGGACTCTTGCGCAGGTTCTGCGCGATCTGTCCGGCCTCGATGCGGCCGAGAGCCATATCGATGATGATGCAATCGGGATGGAAGCTTTCGGCGCGGATGCCGGCTTCAAAGCCCGACGCGGCGGTCTCGATCCGGAAATCGTCGCCCTCGCGAAGGTGATCCCGGAGTACGGCTTGGAGCGGAGCGTCAGCCCCGACCACCAAGATTTTATTATAAACCTCGGCCTCGAGATCGCCCAAGGGCATTCCATGCTCCTTGAGGAACCGCAGGAGATGCTCCCGCGGTATTCTACGATCCTGAGAACCAGGGATTCGATATCCTCGCAAGCGTCCTGAGTCGAACCACTTGCTGACGGTCCTCGGCGCGACTTTGCAAATCTTCGCGACCTGGCCGGTTGTGAATACTTTCTTCATCTCGAGGACTCCACTCGCCCTGTTGGGTGCGAGGCCACGGAGGCTTCCTCCTCCCTCCGGATCGGAACCATGTCGGTTCGGCGACCGCTCCGGCTTATCGGCCTCTCCAGCCCGGTCTTCGGTAAAGAAGGTCGAACTGTGGTGAGAGACCGCAATCGTGCGAATCGCTCCGACCCCTCCCCCGTTCTTTATCGCCCCACGAGGCACACTTCCTGCAACCCGAATCGAGACTCAAGTTTGAGACGATCGACTCCGCGGTCTTGGAGGCCCTTTCGATGAGTTGGGCGACGGCTCGGCAACCCGACTCCCGTTTCGATAAAGCCCGGCAGAGCTTCCCACCCCATCCAGGATGGAAAAGCGGCCCGGTCCTGAACCACGCAAGGGCGTTTGACTCGCATCCCTGCTGTAGCGAACCTGACCGTCAAGACTAATATTCGAGCCGCGCGGCTTGGGACTTTAGGAGGGGTCGCGAGTAGTCCCGTCGAGAGAGCCGAAAGGCGCGGTTGGATCGGTTGTAAAGCCGTGCCACGACGGGGAGTTTCGTCGAGGCAAGAGAAATTAGGCGGGGGCAGGATTGTCCGCTGCCTTGCATGGCTTGCTGTACGCTCAGACGCGCCAGTGCGGCTGGCGAGATCCGCGGTTCCTGTTGGATCACAGGAACTTGAGTGGGCTTCGGGCGCATTGTGCGGGGGTGGGGGTGGGCGTCCGGCCGTCGGGCGGCCTCGGCGGCGAGCGGGTTTTGCCTGCTTAACTAGTCCTGGCGAGCGGGGCCGCCGGTGGCGACGGCCCCGCGCAGGGTCTTCCGACGGTTACTCGCCGCGCCCTCGGAGGCGGTCGAGGAACCGAAACCGCGAGGTCGACGTGGAGTCGTCGTCCGATTTGGCCGCTCCGCCGGTCTTTTGCAGCGAGTCGTCCTTCTTGGCGGCGGGCTTGTCCGAAGCGTCGGTCTTGGCGTCCGTCTTGTCTGACACGTCGGGCTTGTCCTTGGCGTCGTCGTCGGCCTTGCCCGTTTCCGCTGGCTTGTCCTTGGCGTCGGTCTTGGAGGTTTCGCTCTTGGGGGACTTGGCGGCGGCCGAGGCCGGCTTGCCGTCGTCCTCGGCGGACGACCGGTCGCGGAAGTTGAACATCTTGCGGAGCCGCGAGCCGCTCGCGGTCTTCTGGACCGCGGCGTCCTTCTTCGGCGTCGTCGCGCCCAGGATCGATTTCTCGAAGTACTCCACGGTGGAGACGGGCACCGAGTCGACGAACAGCGGGCCGGGCAGGTTCTTCTGCTTTTGCGCGGCTTCGAGGATGGCGATGACCTCGGGATAGGTCGAGCCCATGTTCGCCACGTGGCGGATCACCTCGCCGATCTCGAGCGAGCTGCGGACTTTGACGTCGGCGTCGCCGAACTTGCTGGGGACGATCTTGGAGATGTCGAGCTCGTCGTCGTTGAGCGCGGCGTTCAGCAGGACCGGGCCGGAGCCGAGCACGATCGGGGTCTGGAGCTTCTGGCCCCGGCCGAAGACGACGATCTCCGACCGCCGCGACCGCGAGACGTGGACGACGGGCGGACCTTCCGTCTCGACGATGTAGAGGGCGAACGGGTCTTCCGGTCGGGGGCGCCGGGCCGAGGCGATGGCCAGGGCCATGGCGTCGGGCGCTTCGGGGTCGATCTCCTCGTCCTTATAGGGGTCGTCGAGGATTTTAACCTGCCCGAGCGCCGCGTCGTGCTCGTCGAGAGTGCGGAGGGCGTTGAACGCTCCGTAGCGGACCTCCATCTCGGGCTGGTCCAGCAGCTTGCGGAGCTTGATCCGGGCCGAGTCGTCTTCCATGGCCGCCAGAGCCGCCAGGGCGTAGGCCCGGAACTGCTTATGAGTGATCGCGGTCTGCCCCAGCATTTCGACGCCTGCGGCGTCGTCGAGATACGCCAGGGCCTCGGCCGCGAAGAACCGAACCTCGGGGTCGGCGTGCTTGAGCCCCGCTCCGAGCGCCTCGGAGGCCGAAGGGCCGAGCGCTTCGAGCTTCAACGCCGCGACGCCGCTGGTCTTGGGGTCGAGCAGCTCCTTGGCGGCCCCGGCCATTCGCTGCTCGCGCAGGGCCGGAGTGTCGATCATCGGCAGGAGCTGCACCACGCGAAAGAACCGCTCCTGGTTCTGGTGGTAGATGTCCGGGACTTTGAGGACCAGGTTGCTGTCGGACTTGGCCGTGGCGGCCCCTTTCTGCTGGCCCTTCTCGTTCTGATGGAACCGCTCGTTGACGACCTTCTCCATCAACCCGGCGTTTCGGATGGACCGCTTGTTCTCGCCGAGGAGGAGCTTGTACGGATAGTCTTTCTTGACGCGTCCCGCGCCCAGCACGCGGCCCGACTTGAGGTCGCCGGGGTTCTGGGCGGAGCCGGTCATCACCGGGCCCATCGCCATGGCCATGTCGCTGCCGGTGCGCGGCGTGCCGCCGGCGACGAGGACCTCGCGGAGCCGGGTCGTCATCAGGTAGCCGCCAGCGAGGCTCTTGGCGGCGCTGGCCGGCGGGAGCACGACCTCGACGTCGAAGCGATCCTTGGGGGCGGCGCCGGTGGGGATCTTCATCCTCACGATGACGGGCGCGAATTGCTTGTTCTGGATCAGCTCGCTGGCGTGCTCGACGCCCGCCTTGCTCATCTCGTCGACGAGCTGGGTGCGAAACCACGACGGCGGTATGTCGCCCCCGGTGTTTTCCAGGCCCGCGACCAGACCGACCCCCTCGACGGTGATTTCACCGCCCTTGAAGACGCTCGCAAGGTCTCCCACGGTCTCCTCGGCCTTGGGCGGAGGCGCCGTGGCGCGCTTTTTGCCCAGTGGGCCCGCCGCGCCGACCTGATTCCCCGCCAGCGTCGCCAACGCGACAACGGCTCCGACCGCCCAGGTCAACCTGGGGACTGTCCGCCACATGGGCCTGCCTCCTTGCCTACCGCTCGGGGAGAACCCCCGGACGCGTCATCGAGAACGGATGATGAAGACGCGTCGATCGCGAAATTGACGCTCGCCCACGTCCCTGTGAGACCAGCGACCGCGGGTCAAGGTACAACCCACGACTGGCGGAATCTAGCGGGGGACCGAAAACCGGTCAAGCGGAATCGCCCTCGTTTCTTGAGCCTCTTCCGGCGAGCGGCGCGGATTCGGCCGCTCGCCGGAGAGTGGGGCCGTCAAGAGGCTTTCTTACGCGTCGCGGCGAGCGCCAGCAGGCCGTACGCCGTGACGAGGTTGGCGTCGCCTTCCATGAACCCGTCGGCCTTGTTCACCCACTCGCCGTTCGGGCCCTGGCGCTTCGCGAGCGCGGCGATCAGCTCGGCGCGCCAGTCGTGGTCGACGCCCGAGGCGTCCTTGAACCGGTCGCCGCCGAGGACGGAGAGGGCCTTGGCGAAGACCAGGTAGTAATAGTAGAGCCCGCGCTCGCCCAGCCCCGGGTTCTCATCGAGGGAGTAGTGCTTCTTGATGTACTCCAGGGCCGCCTTGGCGCGCGGGTCGTCGGGGGTGAGTCCGGCGTAGATCATGCTCTTGAGGCCCGCGTACGTCATCGACGCGTACGACCGCAGGCCGCCGTCATCGGCCGGACCGGCGACGCTCGACCCGCCGTTGGCCGCCGTGTAGACGAAGCCGCCGTCGTTCACCTTCTTCGCCCACGGCTGGTCGTTGAACTCGCTGTCGAGGTTCTGGCATCGCGAGACGAAGATCAGGGCCTTCTTGAACGCCGGGTCGTCGGCGGGGACGCCCGAGTCGTGAAGGGCTTCGAGCATGAACGTCGTGTTCGAGAGGTCGGGCCGGCTGTTCTTCCCGCCGTAGCCGGCACCGCCGTAGAACGAGTCGGCGGGGGTCTTCTGCTCGCCCTCGTCCCACTGCTTGCCCTTCAGAAACGCCTGCGCGCCCTTGATGACCGCGTCGTACCGGCCGTTGGTGTTCGCCTCGTGGAAGGCCGTCAGGGCGACCGCCGTCGTGTAATTCGCGTGGGCGGCGTCGGGCAGACCCCCCTCGGGCTTGACGAACGTCTCCAGGTAGGCGAGCCCCTTGACGATCACCGGCTCGGACGGAGTGGCCTGGCCCGACCGCAACAGGGCCGCGACCGCCAGCGCCGTGATGCCCGGCTCCTTGCGCTCGGCCGACCACGTGCCGTCGGCCGCTTGACGCGACTTCAGGAACCGCGCCGCCTTGGCCGTCAGCGCATCGACGTCGGCCGTCGGCGGCGCGGCCGCCTGGCCGAATACGGTGTGAGGGGCCGTCGCCAGGGCGACTGCTCCGGCTGCCTGACCCAGGAACGACCGACGGGTGTTGATGCTCATCGACAAGTCGCTTTCGTTGACTGAGATAAGGGACTGCTTCGACCACTCGATTCAATCGCCGCGGGCCGAAGTCGAGCCGGCTCCAAAGAGCAAGTCCCATGCCGGTGGTTCCAGGCCGCCTGAACACGTCATTCTACGGCGTTCACAGCCCGACCGCCGCCTGAGAGGCCGAACTTTCGGCGATCGGCGCGTCGCCCATGGACAATCCTTGGCCGTCCAGATCGGGCGGGACTCCGGTCCTGAGAACCGTTGGGAATTCTCATTTTGAGAGGGAATCGCGATCAGTTTGAGGCGCGGATCGTGGGTCGAACGGGGCCTGAATGATGTTTCATGGCTGCAAGGTTGCAGGGGTGCGACGCGGCGGTCGGATTTCGTGACCGGCGGTGTGAAGGATCGACGATCCGAGGGGGGCGTCCGCGACCGGAACGGCCCATGCTCTTGCACCTAGAGCGACTGACGTCACCTGGAACTCAATCAAAAGCTCTTATAAAAGATCACTGCAATGAACACCCTCACCACGCTCGGCTCCGGTTCCGACGCCTCGCGGATCATCTCGCCCGGTCCTCTTGAGACCTCGATTTACGGGACGTTCGGCAAGCGGCTGCTCGACGTCGTGCTGGCGTCGTCGGCGCTGTTCGTGCTCTCGCCGCTGTTCCTCGTCGTGGCCTGGTTGATCCGGCTGAACGACGGCGGCCCGGTGTTCTTTCGACAGAAGCGCCACGGCAAGGACGGGGCGTCGTTCTTCATGTACAAATTCCGCTCGATGAAGACCACCGCCGAGGCCCAGAAGGCGGCCTTGCTGGCCGACAATCAGCACGGCCGCGACGGGGTGACGTTCAAGATGAAGGCCGACCCCCGGATCACCCGGGTCGGCGCCTGGCTTCGCCGCACCAGCCTCGACGAGCTGCCGCAGCTCTGGAACGTGGTCCTGGGCGATATGAGCCTGGTCGGCCCTCGCCCGCCGGTCGCGGCCGAGTATGCGAAATACACCGACTACCAGAAGACCCGGCTGGCGGTGACCCCGGGCCTCACCTGCCTCTGGCAGATCAAGGGACGCGCCGAGATCCCCTTCGAGGGCCAGGTCGAACTCGACCGCGAATACGTCGCCACCCGCAGCCTGCTGCTCGACCTCAAGATCCTGGTTCTGACCATCCCCGCCGTCGTCTCCGGACGCGGGGCGTACTGACTCCGATTCACCGGATTCGTGGCCGTCCACGAAGAGCCTCCAATTCGTAGTGGGCCGTTGAGAGTGGATGAACGAGTGTAGTGAGTCGAAAATTCATTCCATAATCAACAGGTGATGGGTGCCACGGGTTCGGTTTGCCGAACCCGTGTTTGACAGGCTACAGCTCGCGTCCACGGGTTCGACTCGAACCCGTGCCACCCCGACTGAAGGACATGGACTTCTGACTCAGGACACTCGATCGCGATTCGTTCGCGGTGATCACGTAGGGGCGCCCCTTGTGGGTGCCCGATCCGGATCGGCGACCTCCGCGACTCGGGCACCCACAAGGGGCGCCCCTACAGTGATGCGGTTTTCCGGCCAGCGCAACTCATAGGTGGATCGCTCTCGTAGGGTGGACGCCGTCCTACGACAAAACGGCACCGTCGCCGCCACAAACCGGACCTGAGCCGTTTGACCCGGCCGCGCGATCCGGCTCGGCCTCGACCGCCGCCTCTGAAGGCCGGGACGAGCCCGCGCCGGATTGGCTTCGTTTGCTCCCGAGAGAGCCGACAACTGGATTCATAACCTGTTGTAATGTAGACGGTTCCGACTCTCTGGCGTTGGCTTCGTTCGCGCGGTTTTTAGGGCTTCGCGATGGTCGTTCCCCCGCTTCGAGCAGCTTGGCCAGGTAGTCGGTCATTCCCTCGGCGACGAGGTTCTCGATCGGGTCGGATCGGTACGAGGACGGGCGAGCGGCCGGCTTGCGGGGGGCCGGGGGATTGGGTTCCTTCGTCGCTTTTTTCTCCGCGGCGCGGAGCTTCGCCAGCAAGTCGATGGTCCGCAGCAGCTCGCGGGTCCGGGCGGTCTGGAACCGACGGAGCCGCTCGAAGGCGTCGCTGGCGGAGAACGAGGCTTGCTCGGCGAGTTCCAGCGCGTCGTCCCCCTCGATCTCTTCGAGGTCGACGAGCAGGTCTTGAAGCCGTTCAATCTCGCGCTCGGCGATCGATCGAAGGAACGCGACGCCGGCCTCGGGAGATTCGGGGCGTGGGACGATCTCGCGCCAGACCCGCCAGGCGCTGAACGCCGGATCTTCGTACGGCGTCATCTCCTGCATCTGGAGCCAGAACCGGGTGCCCCACTTCTCCTCGATCGTCTCCCAGGCGAGGAAGATCTCGTTCAGCTCGGGATCGTCGATCGCGGCGAGCGGCTGCTTGCCGAGCAATCGGACGAACTTGAACTGGTCGAGGAACGTCCAGTCTTCGTTCGAGATGATGAGGCAACGGATTTCAACCCAGCGGTCGAGCAGCCATTGCGCGCCTTCGGGCGATTCTTCGAGGCGGGCGACGAAGGCCGAGGGGTCGTCGGTCCAGGCGGGGCCGGAGATCGGCAGCAGTCGTTTGCCCGCCATGTAGAACAGCTTGCGGCCGAGGTCGCAGACCTTCTCGGTTCGCTTGGCCCGCGAGCGGAGCATGGCCTTCCGGACTTTGCGCGCAAGCAACGCGGTTTCGTACCGTTCGGCCCGATCGAGGCTCCAGGAGATCCGCGCGGCGCGGCTGACCAGCTCGCGTTCGACGGCGTTGGTCGGCTGGTAGTCGTCGATCCAGTCCTGGATCTTGGCTTCCAGCTCGGCCGGGTCCTCGTGCGGCAGGACCGGGTTGCCGGTCTTCGCTCGCAAGCCGTGCTTGAGGGCGTTCAGCCTGCTTTTCGCCTTGCCCTCGTCGGTCTTCGGTCCACAACTTTTCTTGGCGTTGGCGCGATTGGCCTGGAGCTGGGCGTCGGTGGACATCGCGGGGAATCTCCTCAGAGGGGGCGTCGTCGATGAAGCCTCTGAGGATAAGGATGTCGCCTGATGACGCCTTTTAAAAAAGATTCCGGGTTATTCCGAGGATTCCGATTGGGCGGCGGCGATCGGCGAGGGCATGCACTCGCTGGCGCTTCGGGCTTGTATTCGGGGATTCGCGAGGTGCGAAATACAAGCCCGACGCGCCAGCGAGGGATGATTTTCGAGCCGCCGCGTGATCACCGCGAACGAATCGCACTTGAGCCGAGGCGATGCCGGTCCCCTTCAGGCTCAGGTCAGGGCGGCGAGCATGCTTTCGGGGGCGGCGGCGTATTCGAGGGGTTCCATGGTGTAGCTGGCGCGGCCCTGGCTGAGGCTGCGGACGGTCGTCGAGTAGCCGAACATCTCTTTCAGCGGGGCGCGGGCGTCGATGACCATCAGCTTGCCCCGGGTCGAGGTCCGGTCGATCAGGGCGCGGCGGCTGGCGAGGTCGGCGGTGATGTTGCCCAGGTAGTCTTCGGGGGTGACGACTTCGAGCCGCATGATCGGTTCGAGCAGCACCGGGCCGGCCTCTTCGATGGCCTGGCGGAGCGCGTCGGAGGCGGCGAACCGAAAGGCCATATCGCTTGAATCGACGTCGTGATAGTCGCCGTCGACCAGCGTCACCTTGAGGTCGACGAGGGGATAGCCGGTCTTGCCGCCGGATTTCGCTTCTTCGCGGAGGCCCAGCTCGATGGCCGGCACGTACTCGCCGGGGATCACGCCCCCCTTCATCTTGTTGACGAAGTGGAGCACCGGAGCGCCCTTGGGCTGAACCTCGGGCTCGACGTCGACCTTGATCTTGGCGTACAGGCCGGTGCCGCCGGTCTGGCGGACGCACGCCCCCTCGACCCGCTTGACGGCCTTCTTGATCGTCTCGCGGTAGCTGACCCGGGGCCGGCCGACGTGGACCTTGAGCTTGAAGTCGCGGGTCATCCGGTTCTTGAGGATCTCCAGGTGCAGCTCGCCCATGCCGGAGATCAACGTCTGGCCGGTCTCCTCGTTGACCTTGTAGCTGAAGGTCGGGTCTTCGCGGGCCAGGGAGTTGAGGGTGTCGGCGAGCTTCCCCTTGTCGGCCGAGCTGACGGGCTCGATCGACATGCTGATGACCGTTTCGGGGAACTCGATCCGTTCGAGCAGGATCGGGTGCGCGGCGTCGCAGAGGGTGTCGCCGGTGACGCAGTCCTTGAGGCCGACGACGCCGACGATGTCGCCGGTCGTGGCTTCGGCGATCTGCTCGCGGTCGTCGGCCCGGATGTGGTAGAGCCGCGAACAGTTCTCTTTCTTGTCGCGGCCGGGGTTGTACGCTCGCGTGCCGGCCTTGAGGACGCCCGAGTAGACGCGCACGAACGAGAGGTCGCCGTGGGCGTCGTTGGTGATCTTGAAGACGAGGCCGCAGAACGGCTCGTCGGGGCTCGGCTTGCGGACGATCTCGGTCCCCTTCTTGGGGTGGTGGCCGATGATCGGCGGTTTGTCGAGCGGGCTGGGGAGGTAGGCCGAGACCGCGTTGAGGAGCCGCTGCACCCCCACGTACTTGAAGCTCGACCCGCAGAGCACCGGCTGCGCCCGGCCGGTCAGCGTGGCGCGGCGGAGGGCGTCGTGGATCATCGCCTCGGTCAGCTCGGCGCCGTCGAGGTGGGCCATGTAGTTCTCGGCGAACGTCTCGTCGAACTCGGAGAGCGAGTTGAGCATCGTCTCGCGCCAGGCGTCGGCGTCGAGCCTGAGTTCGTCGGGGATCTCGGCGACGGTCATCGTCGAGCCCAGGTCCTCGGTCTTGAAGAAGAGGGCCTTCATGGTGATCAGGTCAATGAGGCCCTGGAACTCGCCCATGGTCCCTTCGGGGCCCGCGCCGATCGGGATCTGGATCGGGATCGGATGGCCTTCGAGCCGATCGGTGATCTCGCCGAAGACGCGGTCGAACTCGGCGCCGATCCGGTCCATCTTGTTGATGAAGCAGAGCCGCGGGACCTGGTACTTGGCGGCCTGCCGCCAGACGGTCTCGCTCTGGGCCTCGACCCCTTCGACGGCCGAGAAGATCACGACGGCGCCGTCGAGCACGCGGAGCGACCGCTCGACCTCGGCCGTGAAATCGACGTGGCCGGGCGTGTCGATGATGTTGATCGTCGTCGCCTGCCCCTCGGCGTCCTTCCAGTGGCAGGTGATCGCGGCGGCGACGATCGTGATCCCGCGCTCGCGTTCTTCCTCCAGGTAGTCGGTCGTCGTGTTCCCCTTGTCGACGTCGCCCATCCGGTGGATTTCGCCGGTGTAGTAGAGAATCCGCTCGGTGGTCGTCGTCTTGCCGGCGTCGATGTGCGCGATGATCCCGATGTTGCGAATCCGGCGTAGGTCGGTCGTGACGTCGTCGCTGGCCATGGGGTCGTCTCGTTCTTCGCCGGGCGTCGGACGTCGGTCCGCGACGGGGCGTCAGGGAAGGAAGTAGCCGGAAGGGCGGGCGCCCGCCGCGAATCCCGCATCGACCCGGGGTCGACGCGCTCTCGGCTTCTAGCTTAACGCCTGTTCGCCCGAAGCGTCGAGACCGGTGATCCGGCCGAGTGTTTGACGCGACGAGGCCCGGCGGCCTTTGATCCGCCGGGCCTCGAACAGTTGGGCCATGCCGTTCCGACCTCGGGCCGGACGCCACGATGCGATTCCCTTGGGAGAGGGAGGGCGCATCGAACCCGAAACGGCTCAGCCGCCGGCGGGCGCGGCGGCGGATTTCTTGGCGAGAAGCTCGGGGATCATGGTTTCGAGCTTGCCGCGCGCCTCGACCGAGAAGAGTTTGCCTTCGGCGTCGACGACGAACATGCTCGGGATGCTGTTGATCCCCCATTTCTTGGAGAATTCGCTGGACCAGCCGTTGCCCTGATAGTACTGCGGCCAGGCGATCTCATTCTCCTTGACGTACTTTTTGAGTGCGTCGAGCCCCCCCTGCTCCTTGGGTTGGTCCAGGCTGACGCCGATGAACTCGACCCCCTTGTCGTGGTATTTGCCGTAGATTTCCTTCATTTTGGGCATCTCGGCCACGCAGGGGCCGCACCAGGTCGCCCAGAAGTCGACGACCACGACCTTGCCCTTGAGACCGTTGATCGAGACGGTCGAACCCTTGACGGCGTCGGTGAACTCGAGCTCGAACGGCTTGCCGACGCTTTCGCGTTGACGCCGACTCCCCTTGATCGAATCGACGATCGAGCTGTTGGGGAAGTCGTTGAGAATGCGTTCCTCGATCGCCTTCTTGGCGGATTCATCGGTCAACCGCTGCGACGCCGCGTACAGCAGGCTCGGCGCGCGGGGGTCCTTCGGCGCCAGCTTGAGGAACGCTTCGACCGGCGACATATCGACCTTGGGATCGCTCGACAGGTACAGCTTGAGCTGAGCCTTGACGAAGTTGCCCTCGATGACGAGCTTCTCGTTCTTGGAGTGGGCCAGAACCTCGTCGATCTCCGCGAGGAGCGCCTTGCCTTGATCTTGCGCGGGGTCGGAGCTCATCCACCGCTCGGGGAGCAGCGTGGCCAGCTTCTCGTTGTTGGGAGCGATCTTGTACAGCTCCTGGATCAGCGCGCCGCGCTTCTTGCTGACTTCCTGTCGCTTGGCGATGTACTCCTGCACGTAGGCCCGGTCCTTGACCTTGGTCCGATCCACGTCCGGAACCTTGACCTCGTCAAGCTCCTTGAGGATCTTCTCGGCGGTGCGGTCGTCGGCGAACGCCGAGGCCGAGGCCAGCAAGAGTCCCAGGGTCGTCACGACCCATGTCGGCTTCATCAAGCGTCGCATCGGTTCACTTGGTCCTTTCTGAAGGATCTGGGCTCGGACGGCGCGCCAGTTCGCCCCTTCCGCCACCCGAGGCCGGTGATCAAGCTTCATCGGGCAATTTCAACGTAAGGATGCGGACCACTCGAAATCAACAAGAAAAGGCTCGCCATGATTCAGGGGATTCAGGACAAGACGCGGGATCTTTCGCTCATGCGCGTGAAGAAATCACGTAAGGGCGGGACGCAGACGTCGACGCTGTACCGTTCCTCGATCGTCCGCCGGGCGGCCCGGCCGAGCGGCGAGTGGGTCGCGGGATCGTCCAGAACGCGGAGGGCCGTTTCGGTCAGGCGGTCGACGTCGAACAGCGGCTCGACCAGGCCGTTGACGCCGGGCTCGATCAGCTCGCGGACCGGCTCGACGTCGGAGGCCAGAACCACCGCGCCGCTCGACATCGCGTTGAACAGCGACCACGACGTCACGAACGGCGTGCTCAGGTAGATGTGCAGGTCGGTCCGTCGCAGAATGTCCGCCAGCCGTTCGGGGACGACGCGGCCGAGGAAGAGGAACCGCGAGAGGTCGTACGAGCCCCGGTCGAGCACCCATTGCTTGAAGCTGGGCGAGCCGGTGTGCAGCTTGTCCCAGCCGTAATGGGTCTCGTCGCCGCCGACCACTATGAAGAGGACGTTGGAGCGGCGGCGGGCGATCCGGTCGGCGACCTTCATAAAGAGGTCGAACCCGCGGACCGATTCGAGCCCTCGCGAGACGAACGTCACCACCTTCGTCGCGGGCGGGATCGAGACGTCGTCGATCGCCTTGATCTTCGCACCGGGGGCGTACAACTCGGAGTCGACGCCGTCGAAATGAACCTCGATCTTGGAATGGAACCGGTCGGGGAACGATTGCTTCTGCCAGGCGGTCGGCGAATAGCCGGCGTCGCAATCGACCAGCCCGAGCAGCGTCGGCGCGTTGATGCAGCGCGGGAAGAACGGAGCGGGCTCGGCCGGCGGCAGATCGACTCGATAAGAGATGTCGCGGCGGCGGGCCGCGAAATAATATTCGCAGTACGTGACGATCGGGCAATCGACGACGTCGCGCAGAAAGACCGACGGCGCCCCCCTGCCCCCGTGGGCGACCACCAGGTCCGGCCGCAATGCGGGCCTGGCGCGGAGCGCGTCGAACACCGAGGCGCTCTGTTCGAGGAACCGACCGTGGACCTGCGGCCAGGGGGTCTCGTCCCGTGCCGGGCCGTCGGCGGCCGGCGGGATCTGGTGCAGTTCGAGCGTTTCGAGCATCTCGGCGGTGGGCGTGGGGCAGCTCGAAAGCGTTTCCACCAGGAAGCTGCAACGCCAGCCGTGGCGCTTCGTCAATTCGAGCGCAAGGCGGCCGAACTGAGCGGGGAAGGCGTCGTGGATGAACAGAACGTGCACGGCCTCGGCTCCTTCAACGTCCGTTTCGGGAGTTCGTCAGCTCTTCCAGGCGGTCGGCCAGCCGAGGGAGGCAGACGTCCTGATCGTACCGCTCCCGAGTCCGTTCGGCCGCCGCCTCGCCCAGCGGCCGATGAGCCGCCGGGTCGTCGACCGCCGAAAGCGCAGCGCGAAGGACCGCGTCGGGATCGTCGGGGTCGACCAGCAGGCCGGTCCGACCGTCGTCGAGAACTTCGCGATACGGTGGAGAGTCGGACGCGAGCACGACGCAGCCGGCGGCCATCGCTTCCAGCACCGAGCGGGCCACCGGATACGGCCGGCCGAGCGCGACGTGCAGGTCGCTCGCCGACAGAACCTCGGCGACCGTCTCGGGCGGCGTCTTGCCCAAAAAGAACAGGCGGTCGACGTCGTTGAGCGGCGCTCGCTCCATCAACACGGCGCGGTAGTCGCGGTTGTTGAACGTCACGTCGAGGCCTCGGTGGACGACCGGATCGCCGACGACGACGCAGACGACGTCGGAACGCGCTTTCATGAGCGCGCGGGCCAGGTTCCAGAACCGGTCGAAGCCGCGAACGCGGTCGAGGCTCCGGGCGACGAACGTGACGATGCGGGACGAGGCGGGAATCGTCCGACCGGCGACGGTTCGCGGACCGTTGCGGCGGGCGCGGTCGAACCGGCGGCCGTCGATCCCGTCGTGGCAGACCCAGAGGTCGTCGCGGTACTCGGCCGGGAACAGCGACCGCTGCCAGTGCGTGGGGGTCCAGGCGAGCGCCGCGTTTTCGAGGTCGAGCAGTTCGACGGCCGCGGCCGAGCGCCGCCAGTGGGTGTAGATCGGCGATGCGCCGGGGCCGTCGTCCGCCGCCAGGTCGTTGCGATGCGGATCGAGGTAGTAGTCGAACAGGTTGACGACGGGGGCGGACGGTTGGGCGACGGGGGCGAACAGGCTGGAGCCCAGGCCGGCGGAGCGGCCGACGACGACGTCGATGGGCCTGGGCCGGTCGGCGTCGACGACTTCCCAGCAGCCGTAGGCGTAGCAGAGGCTGCGTTCGAGGGTCCGCGACCAGGCGACGGCGGGCTCGCGCGCAACGCCCCCCACGCCGAAGACGCGAAGGTCGAGCCCCTGGCCGACGGCGGCCGGCCAGTGCTCGCGGGCTTCGGGCGTATTGGCGTAGAACCGGCACCGATACCCGCGCTTCCTCACCAGCCAGTCGGCCGTCGCGCCGAGCCGACCGGGGAAGTGCGGTTCGATGCAGAGGATGGAGAGCGGGTCTTGGGCCATGGGACGTTCGGCCTGGGCGTGGACAAACCGTGCGAGGACCGTCCCGACGCCGGGCCGGGTCGTCGTTCCGGCTTAGCTCACCAGGCGAAGTGGGCGAAGGCCTTGTTGGCTTCGGCCATGCGGTGGACGTTCTCGCGACGGGTGATGGCGATGCCTTCGCGGTTGAACGCGGCGACCAGTTCGTCGGCGAGCTTGACGGCCATCGGGCGGCCCTTCTTCTCGCGGGCGGCCATCAGCAGCCACCGAATCGCGAGGGTCTGCTGGCGGGTCTTGTTGACCTGCATCGGCACCTGGTAGGTGGCGCCGCCGACGCGCTTCGAGCGGACCTCGATGATCGGCTTGACGTTCTCGACCGCGCGGGTGAAGACGTCGACCGGCTCGTCGTTGGGGAGCCGCTTCTGGATCAACTCCATGGCGTCGTAGAAGATGCGCTGGGCGACGCTCTTCTTGCCGTTGTGCATCACGCAGTTGATGAACTTGCCGGCCAGCTTGGAGCCGTACCGAGGGTCGGGACGAAGATGGGTCTTGCTCGCCGTGAACTTGCGGGCCATGAATGTCGATCCTGCGGAAAAGTGCGATTCGAGGAATTCGTGGGTAGACCCGCCCGGGGCGCGATCTCGGGTTCAAGCCCGGACGGCGAGGGAGCGGGGACGCGCCGACGTCGGGCGCTTAGATCATTTCTTCTTCTTGCCGGCGGGAGCGGCCTTCTTCTTGGGCGAGCCGTACTTCGAGCGGGCCTGCTTGCGATCGCCGACTCCCTGGCAATCGAGGACGCCGCGAACGATGTGGTAGCGAACGCCCGGAAGGTCGCGAACGCGGCCGCCGCGAATCAGGACGATCGAGTGCTCTTGAAGATTGTGGCCTTCGCCGCCGATGTACGCGGTGATTTCCTTGCCGTTGGAGAGCCGCACGCGGGCCACCTTGCGGAGGGCCGAGTTCGGCTTCTTCGGGGTCATGGTCTTGACCTGGAGGCACACGCCGCGCTTGAACGGGCATCCTTCCAGCACCGGCGACTTCGTCTTGTACTTCACGGGCCGGCGGGGGCTGCGAACTAACTGATTAATGGTCGGCATGAGTCCGTCGTTTCCCTGTCATCCATCGGAGCCTGTTCGTCCCGGCTTCCCTTCGAGACGCGTCCCGGGCCGGGCCGGGATTGGTCACATCCCGAACGAATCCTGGTCGCGGGCGTCGCCGCGCCGTCCAGGATTAACCGTATCGATCGCTGTCAACCTCGCCACGAGATCTGCGGCAAGTCGGCCGGAACGGGGGCTTTCCGACGACCTTCCCCGGTATGATTCAGGCGGTCGATCCAGAGTCAAAGCATTTAGTGTACCGAATCTCCGGCTCGTGTCAAGGAGTTCGGCGCGACGGAATCACCTGAAAGTCCTCGGCGTGGAGGGCGCCTCCACGGCTGGAATTGACAGCCCGGCGGGACGGATCTACGATCGGGGTGATTTCCGGACGATCCGGTTGGTAGAGATACGCGATGCGTGGAGGCCGGCGGGCAACACTTCGCCGACGTCGACGCCGCCCTTGCCCGGGGAAGCACGATGGAGCGTAACCCTGGGGGAACGGATTGCGCGACAGTGCACCCGCAGCCAACGACCTCATGGATGTCGACCGCGATTCTCCAGCGCACCGGGCTTGAGCCCGGCGCCGCGCCGATGTCGACCCCCGATCAACCGGCCGCCGTCGCGTCGTCGCCGCTCCGCGTCGTCATGGTTTTCAACATGGACGCCTGCCAGGGCCCGACCGGCGTCACCCGGCACGCCCTGGCCCAGCTCGACCGCCTGGCCCACCGGCCCGACGTCGCGCTCCGGCTGATCTCGGGACGGATGACCGAGCCCGACGGCCGGGCTTACTGGGATTCACTCGAAGATCTCCCCCGCCGCGAGCTGTTCCTCCGCACCCGCGACCTCCTGCGATGGTGGCGGTTGCAGCCCTGGCCCGCGATCGAGCGGATCGCCGGCCCGGCCGACTGGGTCTACTCGCCGGCCGAGTACCTCGTCCCCTCCCGCAAGGCCCGACGCGCCGTCACAAGCCACGACGTCTTGCAATACCTCCGGTTCGGTCCTCCCAAGAGCCGGGACATGATGGCCGCCGCGTTTCAGCGGGCCGATCTGATCCTCTCGGTCTCCGATTTCAACACCCAGCGGCTGATCGAGTCGTTCCCCGCCTGCAAGGACCGGATCGCCCACGTGCCCAACGCCGCCGAAGACCTGTTCTTCGAGCCCTGCGGACCCGGCGAGCGCGAGAGCGTCCGCGACGACCTCGGGCTCCCTCCGGGCGTTCCTTACCTGCTCTCGGTCGCCAACTTTCAGCCCCGCAAGAACCTGATCCGCCTGATCCGAGCGGCCTCGGCCCTCCGTGAGGTGGCCTCGGGCGATCTGGCCCTGGTGCTGCTGGGCGCTGGCGCCCCCCACGAGGTGAAGCCGCTCCGCGAGGCCGTCGCGGCGATCGGCCCCCGGGCGTTGATCCGGCTTCCCGGATATCGCCAGGGCAAGGTCTTGCGGGCCGCGTACGCCGAGGCGACGGCCCTCGTCTTCCCGTCGCTCTGCGAGAGCTTCGGCATCCCGGTGGTCGAGGCCATGGCCCAGGGCGTTCCGGTCGCGCTGGCCGATTCCACCGCGCTTCCCGAGATCGGCGGCGCGGCGGGATGGTATTTCCCTCCGGACGACGAGTCGGCGATCACCGCGACCCTGCGCGACCTGCTCGACCGCCCACTCGAACGGGCACGGCGGACCGAACTGGGCCTGGCCGTCGCCGCTCAGTATCGCTGGCGAACGGCCAACGACCAGCTCGTCGCGGCCCTGACCGCCCGGCTTTAGCGAGGACTCCTTCGGGGCACCCTCCGAATGGAAGCCCGAAGCGCCAGCGAGTGAATTGTTCTGCGTTTCCTGATCCAGCACGTCGGCCGGGAGAATTCACTCGCTGGCGCTTCGGGCTTGTATTTCACTCTCCGAATCGTCCCGTGGGCTATTTTCATGGCGACCACGTGGAGTGCGGGAGCTTGCTCCATCCAGCACGTCGGCCGGGAGAATTCACTCGCTGGCGCTTCGGGCTTGTATTTCACTCTCCGATCGTCCCGTGGGCTATTTTCATGGCGACCACGGTCAGGTGCCGCGCGACGACTGGTTCTTGACGCTCTGGGTCCACCAGTCGCCCGGCCGATCGTCGCCCGGCGCAGGGGGAGCCTCGTCGTCCTCGGTCGTGGCGGACAGGGGGGACGGCGCGTCGTCCTCGCGCCGGCTGTAGCCGCCCAGGGTCCAGACCAGCTCGGAGTTGTGCTGGACGTCGAGCATCGTCAGCGTCTGCACGGCGCGGAGGACGAGGATCTGGTCGCTCCATAGATCGGTCTTGAGCAACACGTCGTGCATCCGGGCCCGGACCTCGTTCCAGGGGTCTTCCCCCCCCTGCCCCAACACCACCCGGACCCAGCCGCCGACGGCCCGGCGATGGCGTCGGAGCAGGGTCGCGATCCGCTTGCGGGCGGCGGGGTCGTACGAAGGGAAGCACGGCAGGTTGAACAGCTCGGGCCAGGGGCGGCTGACCCGGTGGACCGGCCGCCAGAGCCGCCGGAGGTTGAGCACCGGATCGGGGAGGCCCGGCGGCAGCGTCTGGAGGTTCGCCTCGGGGGCGGCGGCGTATTCCATCAGCATCGTCAGCGCCTCGATCGAGAACGACAGCGAGGCGACGTCGTCGTGGTCGAGGACCCAAGCGGCGACCAGCGCGCGCAGCGCCTCGCCGCCGCGGTTGGCCAGGTATGGGATCTCGCGCGCCAGGTACGCGGGCAGGCGGTCGAAGCTCCAGTCGAACCGGACCAGCCAGCGGTGGATCCATTCGAGCCGGCGGAGGTGGCCGCGACGGGTCTGCTCGGCGATGATCCGGTCCTGGCGCGAGGCGCCGATGAAGTCGAGGTCCTTCTCCATCAGCGAATCGGCGGCGATCGTCTCCGGGGCCGACGGCAAGGGGAGCCCGAGATACTCGACGTCGAACCGGGCGCGGAGCCGCAATGATCCCATAAAGGCCGGCTTGCGCATTCGGTGGATCTTCCGGAGCGCCGCCCAGTAGGTGTCGGACGGGACCTCGCGATCCTGGGTGACGCGGGGGTCGAGGACTTCGAGGACGCCCTTGTAGACCCCTCGCACGGCCATGACCGCGCTCTTCAGCAGGCCGCCGGCGACGACCAGCGGGAAGAACACGATCCGGCCGTGGGAAAGGTAGCGGTCGTAAAAAACGTACGGGTTGATGGTCCGCTGGGCGAGCGGAAGCTCGTGGAGCGGGAAGCTGCGGAACGCCTTGCGGACGTTCTGCTGGCGGTCGTGGGCGACGAGCTGAGCGACCTGGTCGCCGAACCGCGACTGGATTTCGGCGTCGCGCTCGGGGTCGTCGCTGAGGAAGTCGATGGCGGTGAACTCGACCGTCTCGAAGAACCCCGCGGCCTCGGGCCGCCGCGCCGCCTCGGGCCGCTCCCGACGCCCCCCGTTCTCCTCGGATTCCGCGACGATCAGGTCGGGCAGGCTCACCTCGTCGGGATCGATCCGCAGCCGCTTCGCCAGCCACTTTTGATACGCCCGACGCTCCGACTCACTCGAACAGGAGAGCCGGTCGAGCGGGATCGCGTTGCGGTTGTAATCCAGGAGCAGAACGGCGGTCTCCTGGATGATGATCCGGGTGATGTAGTTGAACCAGAGGTACGGGCCTCCCAGGAGGCCGCCGGAGCGGTTGAGGTCGAGCCGTCCCAGCTCCCTCCCCTCGCGAAGCAGGTGGCCGAGGTGGCTGCGCCTCAGGTTCGAGAGGGCGAGGTTGCCCAGAAGCTGGACCGAGGCCTTGGTGTCGCTGCGATGGAACGGCGAACCATCGAGATAGTCCTGGTAGAGCCAGCGAATGTTCCGCAGGAAGTGCAGCTCGCGGTTCTCGAAGAACGTCCGCGCGCCGGTCTTCGAGGCGCCGGCGCGGGGGCCGGCGGCACCATCGACCTCGGGCGCCTGGTCGTCGGAAGCGCGCAGGAGCAGCTCCGGGTCGATGACCCGCTGCGCGAGAATCCGGCCGTCCTGGTCGCGCCGGCTGCTCTTGAAGTTCTTCGTCTGGGCGGCGAACTGGGCCTCGACCACGCGCTCGCAGAAGTCGGCCGACTGGTTGGCGATCTTGCGGAACCACGTGCCCAGGATCCAGAACGCCAGGCAGACGCCTCCCAGGACGATCACCGGCCACCCCAGCAGGTTTTGCAGCTCGTCGACGGACCGCCGGAACGGCCGCAGGACGCTCACCAGGTTGACGACCAGGAAGAGGGTCAAGAACACTGAGCCGAGAATCAGGAGCCGCTTGGCGGGCGTGCGGACGGCGTTGACGATCGCCTGGCCGACGCGGTCGAGGAAGATGGCCGGCGACAGCGTCCCCTGAAGGTCGGCGAGGAAGTAGATGATGTCGAGCATGCGCTGGATCATGTCGCCGACGTAGTTGGCGGCCAACGTCACGGCCTCGGCCGGGCTCTTCTCGCGGTAGGCCACCAGGCTGCGCACCAGGGGCAGGCGGCGGACGAGCGGAGCGTCGAGCAGCCGGAGGTAGCGGTCGGCCGAGATCACGAACCCCTGCCCCATCCGATCCAGGAGCGCCTCGGGGGTGAGCTGGATCAGCCGCTCGACCAGCGCCTCGACGGGGATCTCGCGGCCGATGCGCTCCTCGTTGAGGTCGTCGACGGCCTGGCTGGGCAGGAGTTCGAGCCGGATTTCGAGGTCGGAGAGCGCCCGGGCGGCGAGCAAGTCGGCCTGGCCCCGATCGAGCCAGCTCAGAACCAGCGCCTCGGCGTTCTCCAGCTCGTTGCGGAACGTGGCGATGCGATGCCGGCCGCTCGACTCGGGATGCTGCTCGTGATAGGGCTCGAACAGCACGATGTTGCGGTTGAGCAGCCCCGCATTCTTGCGCACCAGGCGGTCGCTGAGCCGGAGCACGAACAGGCCGATCCGCGCCAGCCGCACCACCGGCATCATCACGCGGAGGTAGCGGATCGACTGCACGAGCCGGATCGAGCGGAGCACCCGCAGCGTCTCGGCCGCCCGGCTCACATGACGCTCGATCTGCATCGCGTCGAGCTGGTACGACAGGAACCCGAACGGCAGCGAGGCCAGAAAGTCGATCAGGAAATGGCGCTGAAAGTACAGCGCCTTGCGCGGCGCGAACGTCATTTTGAGTGCGAATTCGGCCAGCAGGATCGAGCAGACCGCCAGGTCGACCCAGGCGAACCAGGCGCGGTCGGCCTCGCTGAGCCGGCCCGCCCGGTCGAGCAGCGTTTCGCTGATGATCAGGCCGGTGAGCACGAAGATCAAGACGAGGATGACGTTTTCGAGGATCTTCACGCCGCGGCGGCCGAGCAGGTTCTGAAGCCGCATGGCCAGCGCTTTGTCTTGCCACTCGCTGCGGACCCGGCGGCGGAGGCGGCGCGTCTTGAGGATGTTTCGGTCGACCCGTCGCCGGCATTCGTCCAGGTCGTCGCTCTCGCGGCTCATCGTCTGGGCGGCGTCGAATTTCGATCGGCGTTCCTGCAAGCGGTCGATCGAGTCCTTGAGCTTTCGGAACGTCGCGATCAGCCGATCGAGGTCTTCGAGCGCCAGTTCGAGCCGGCGCGCGGCCCGGTCGACCGGCATGTCTTCGAGGAAGGTGATGGTCTCGCTCAGATCGTCGTGGACGGCCTGGACGATCAGGTCGGACGACCGTCGCGCGGCGGCCGGCTCGGCGTTCAGCAGCTCCGACTCCGCCAGGCCGGCGAGTTCGACGCGGCGGACGCGCAGGGCTTCCGACCACGGCTCAAGCTCGATACCCGCGCCGGCCGCCTCGCCGTCGCCGATCGGCTGCGACGAGTCGATTCGAGCTTGAAGCCGCGAGAGCTGGAGCCGGATCGCTTCGAGTCGCTCGGGAGGGGCGTTCTGAACCGTCCCGGACAGCTCTTTCTGGACGCGCCGCTCGATCAAGACGCCGTACATCCGTTCGCAGCGGGCGATCAGTCGCTTGCCGGCGCGGTCGTCGGCCCCCCGGCCGGCCTCCTGGATCAGCGACTTACGAATCCGCGCCAGCTCGACCTCGATCCAGGCCGCGCGGCCGGCGGCGCGCTCGCGATCGAGCCGGGCGGCGAGCAGGCCGAACCATTCGACGTCGCCGCGCATCGCCTCCAGCGCCATCGCCTGGCTAAGCGGACCGCGCTGGGCGGCGGCGGTGATCGATTGGAGCGCGAGGCGTTCCAGGCCCAGCCATTCCTTGAGCTTCGCGGCGACCATTCGCTGCGCCGCCGTATCGGGAAGGCAGGCGTCGAGCAGGTCGTCGACCGCCTGCCGCAGCACGGCCACGCCGCGGACGATCAGGCGGCGGACCTGCTCGCCTTCGTCGTCCATGATCTGGCGGTCGAGGGGCCTGCGCAGCCGACGGCCGGCCTCGATGTGCGCCAGCAGCCGCGCCAGGCGGTCGACCGGGTCGGTCTCGGCGCCCTCGGCGGCCAGCGCGCGGGCCTGGTCGCTCCACGCGCGCTCGTTCCCAGAGATCTCGGCCACTCGCGTCGCTCCGGTCCGCTCGAGTACGGGAACCCTCAGGCCGGGAGGTGCTTCCGGAAGAACCGCAGCCAGTTGCCGTGGAACACGTCGTCGATCGCCTGCTCCGAGTAGCCTCGGCTCGCGAACACGGCTTCGAGCTTCTGGAGGTCGGAGATCCGGATCAGGTCGCGCGGAGTCTGCTCGGTGCCGAAGCCGCCGTCGAGATCGCTGCCGATCGCGACGTGGCGACTATTACCGGCGAGCTGGCAAATGTGGTCGACGTGGTCGGCCGCCGCTTCCAGCCCCACGACCTCGGGCTGGGTTTTGCCCCGGACCCAACCCGGGTAGAGCATCCAGGCGTCGAACGCCGCGCCGATCACCGCCCCGCGCTCGATCAACAGCTTGAGCTGCTCGTCCGAGAACTGGCGCTGGCCGGGCACGATCGCCCGGCAGTTGTTGTGGCTGGCCAGCACCGGCCCCGAGAAAGCGTCGAGAGCCTGGAAGAAACTCGTATCGGACAGATGCGTGGCGTCGAGGATCATCCCCAGCCGCTCGAACTCCTTGAGCAGCTCGACCCCCGAGGAGGTCAGCGGGCCGTCGCCGCCGGTCCCCATGGCGTACCGGCTGGGGCCGTAGTGCGCCAGGTTGACCGAGCGGAGGCCGAGTTCCCACCAATCGGCCGCGTGGGAAGGCTCGACGATCGGGTCGGCCCCTTCCATCGCCAGGAGGTAGCCGATCGGCTCGTTCGCGGGGTCGGCTTCCCACTTCGTCCAGTGGGCGTCGAGTTCGGTCGCCGTGCGAATCCGCCGCAGCAGGCCCCGGCGTTCGAGCAGCTCGTAATAGCCGAGCTGGCCCCGGGCCGTCGCCGAGGCGATCTCCTGGCAGCACGAATCGAGGGTCGCCCGGGCCAGCACCTGGCCGCCTCGCGGTTCGTCGGGCTTGGCCCGGGCCAGGAGCGTCGCCTGGCAAAGCGCGATTCCCGCCCGCCGCATCTCGGGGAGCGTCGTCGTCGCCCGGCCTCGGCCCGGATGATCGGTCAGGCCGATTTCCGAGCGATTCAGCGCGTCGAGGTCGATCGTGACGTCCCGATTCCAGCCCAGCGCGTTCCACGAAAGATCCAGATGCCCGTCGAACAGCCGTCTCATTGTTCCGCCTCGATCCCGCAACGTCCCCAGCGCTCTCGATCCCAGCGAGTCCGACACTGATTGTTGCATATCCGCGTCCGAATGGAACCGGCCGGCGGCGGGAGGAAGGCGCGTCGCGGTTCGTCACTCGATCCGGATCAGGCCGCCCGAGCTTCGGTTGTGCGCCCGGGGGGGGGCGTTGCGCCGGCCGGCGGGGGAGGAAGTCGACCAGAACGACCGGGGCGACGACATGTAGTTGTCGACCACGTAGCGGGTGCCGAAGAGGGCCGCGAAATTGAGCAGGACGAGAAAATAGGTCTCCCACTTGCTCAGCTCGAACAGCCAGAAAAAACCGATGAGCATCACCGTCAGCTCGGCCATCATGCTGAAAAACGGGACCGGAACCCAGCAGGCCACCCCTTCGGCGAGGACCGTGATCCCGGCTACCTTCAGGGCGATCACGTGGAGCGGGTCGACGTCGACATCCATGAACCGGGAGGCGATGAACACCGCGATCAGCCCGGCGGGGACCTGGATCAAGAGCTTCTGGAGCGAGCCCTTCACGGCGAATTCCGCCGCTTGCTTGCCCGCCTCCTGATACGCCTCGGCCCCGATCAAGACCAGGCCGAAGAGGAGCATCTGGAAGGGAACCGTCCGGTGCGATCCTGATCGGAGCATGGTCGTTTCTCGGTTGGGGTCGCGGCGGCTCGTTCGGACGTCCATTCGTCTCACGAATACTCTACAGGCACGACGATGCGTGGTGCAATTTTGAAAGCATGGATTTCGAGTCGCGAAAAGATTAAAAATGAGGACGGATCAACCCGCGGGACGATCGAGGAGTGAAATACAAGCCCGAAGCGCCAGCGAGTGAATTCCCTCGGCCGGTGTGCCGAGTCAGCGGACGCAAAACAAAGCACTCGCTGGCGCTTTGGGCTCGTATCGGGAGGCCGCCCGCGTGATTCCCCATCGCCCCATTTTCATGAGGTCGGGCGTCCCCTGCGGCATCATGCCGATTCGTTCGCGACGCGATCCGGCGAGGAGTGGGATGATGGGCGACCAGGTGAAGAAACCTCAAGCGAACGCCAAGGCGTGGACCCCGCCCTCGGAGTTCAAGATTTGGTTCGGCGCTCTCGCGATGGTGGGCGTGAACGTCGTCTTTTTCTCCATCTGGGATCATTGCGCGGGTAAGGATCTCGGTTCCTTGGTTTCCGGTCGAGTCGCCGCGGCATTGGGGTTTCTGCTCGGATGGGGGGTAGTCCACGCCGTCAGTCGACGTCACGAAGACATCTGGTGGTTCACAGGGCTAGGCGGGCTGTTGGGCGAGGGGGTAGGGCAGCGATCCTTGCTTACAAACTTCACCCTATCACTCGCCGGTGCCTTGGTCGTCTGCTCCCTGTGTGCGGTCACAGGGAGATCCTTGCGACGTGCCTTGGATTACCAGTCCCCCAAAGCCAGCCCTCCCCAATCCGGCCACCTGCTCTACGACGCCGACGTCGACGGCGCAACCTGATCGGCCGCCCTGGTTGAGAATCCCGGCCGGGCTTGAAGGGGTCGCGGCCCCGAATCGAACCGTGACGTGGAGGTTGGCGTTGGCCTGTCAGGGGCCGGAACAGGCGGGGAGCAGGATCATGAGCGGATCGGCTTCGACACTCAAACCGAACGATCCGCCCAAGCCGCCGATGACGGAGGCAAGGATTTGGCTTGCGGCTTGTGGGGCCGTGGCTGTTGGAATCGCCATTGCTGCATTGTTTGACCTGCGAGAGGGAGTCGATCTCGCGTCGATAGCTTCCACCAAGACCGGCGCGGCCTTGGGGCTCATGCTTGCCTGGGGAACCTTCCACCTTGCCAGTCGACGACCCAACGACGGCTTCGCGATCGTCGGAGTGGCCGGAACATTGTTCGCGTCCAGCGGACGACACGGGACCTTCACTAAAGCCTTCGTAATTACTCTGGTCGCGAGCGCCGGCGGCCTTGCATTCTTCTGGCTTGTAGGCTTTCGGGTGCCTCGCGGCTCGATGAAAACCTCCACTCCTCAATCTGGCCACCTGCTGTACGACGCCGACGTTGACGGCGCGACCTGATCAGCCGTCCTGGTCGAGAATTCCGGCCGGGCTTGAATGGGGCGTGGCATCGAATCGAAGCGTGACTTGAGGCGGGCGTTTGGCTTGTCAGGGATCAGAACATCGAAGGGAAGCAGGATCATGAATGGACCGGCCGCGGAATTTGAATCGGGCGGTCAGCCCGTGAAGCAGGTCTCGGAGGCCAAGATCTGGTTCGGCGTCGTCTTGATCTTGATCATCCTGGTTATCGGCTCGACCGCCTGGGGCTTATGCAAGGGATACGATCTCGTCTCGGCCGCCGCCGGTCCGATGGGAGCGGCACTTGCGACGCTGCTCAGTTGGGGAGGCTTCCACCTCGTCAGCCGACGGGCCGATGATGTCACGATGCTTACCTCCGTGTCGTTCTTCGTCGTCATGGCCGCTTTCCAACGTGCGACGTTTCTGGCAGCCTTCATCATCACGCTCTTCGGCGTTGCCACCGGCCTCACAGTCGTTTGGGTGCTTTCTGAGTTCATGCGTGAGCTGATCGCTCGCTGGTCGAAAAAAGCCGCGCCTTCTCGATCCGACCACGTGCTGTATGACGCCGACGTTGACGGCGCAGCCTGATCAGCCGCCCTGGTCGAGAATCCCGGCCGGGCTTGAAGGGGGCGCGGCGGGTTCCTAGAATCGGACGGCGACGCGGGGGCGAGCCCTCGCGCTTCGGATACCAGAATCCGAACAGCATCGATGTTTGTCATGCCGCAATTGCGCGGGAGAGCCGGAAACATGGCGGAGCCGACCATCGCGCCCGAGTCCAACCCGTTGCGGCAGGCGTTGCCGCGGTCACGGGCGCCCGAGCCTTGCGCCCTGGTCCTGTTCGGGGCGACCGGCGACCTGGCGCATCGCAAGCTCGTCCCGGCGCTCTACAACCTCTATCGCGGCGGCAACCTCCCCGCCGAATGCGCCGTGGTCTGCTTCGGCCGTCGCGACTGGACCGACGACGACCTGCGGAAGGAATACGAGAAATCGCTGGCCAAGGACGGCGGCCCCGATTTCGCCCAGGTCTGGCCGGCGTTCGCCGAGCGCCTGGTGTTCGCGTCGGGCACGTTCGACGACCCTGAGTCGTTCAAGAACCTCAAGGAGAAGCTTGAGGAACTCGACCGGACGCATGGGACCAAGGGGAACCGGATCTTCTACCTTGCGGTCTCGCCCGAGTTCTTCGAGCAGATCATCGGCCAGCTTGGCGACGCGGACCTGGTCTACGACTGGCAGCAAGACTCCCCCTGGAGCCGGGTCGTCATCGAGAAGCCGTTCGGTCACGACCTCGAAAGCGCCCGGGCGCTCAGCCGGTCGACGTCGCGGGTGCTCGACGAGAGTCAGGTCTACCGGATCGACCATTATCTGGGCAAGGAGACCGTCCAGAACATCCTGGCGTTCCGGTTCGGCAACAGCATTTTCGAGCCGATCTGGAACCGCCGGCACGTGGCGTCGGTGCAGATCACCGTCGCCGAGGAAGTCGGCATGTCCGGCGGTCGGGGCGCCTACTACGACACCGCCGGCGCGCTTCGCGACATGGTTCAGAACCACATGATGCAGCTCCTGTCGCTGGTCGCGATGGAGCCGCCGGTGGACCTCTCGGCCGACGCCGTGCGGAGCGAGAAGGTCAAGGTGCTTCAGGCCCTCCCCCACTGGAAGCCTGAAGACGTCTACCGCAACGTCGTGCGGGCGCAGTACGCCGCCGGCTCGATCGAGGGCGAGGAGGTCCCCGGCTACCTTCAAGAGAAGGGTGTGCCGCCCGACTCGCACACCGCGCCCTACGTGGCGATGCGGCTGGAGTTGAACACCTGGCGGTGGGCTGGCGTGCCGTTCTTCCTCCGGACCGGCAAGCGGCTGCCGAAGCGGGCGACCGAGATCGCCATTCAGTTCCGCCGGCCGCCGACCGAGCTGTTCGACATCGAATCCGAGGAGGACTCGGCCGGCAACCAGCTCGTCCTCCGCATCCAGCCCAACGAAGGGGCCAGCCTGACCTTCGCCGCCAAGATCCCCGGCTCGCGGCGCCGGCTCCAGGAGGTCCGGATGGATTTCCGCTATGGAACCGCGTTCGCCGTCCCGCCGCCGGAGGCTTACGAGCGCCTGCTGCTCGACGTGATGCTCGGCGATCCCACGCTGTTCACCCGCACCGACGAGGTCGAGAACGCCTGGCGGTTCATCACGTCGATCCTCGACGCCTGGGAACTCCCCGACGCCCCCCCGCCCGACTCGTACGTCGCTGGAAGCTGGGGCCCCGAAGCCTCCGACCGTCTGGTGAAAGCCGACGGGACGAAATGGCGAAGACTCTAGAGCGTATAATCATTGGACTGGAGACAGGGGACAGTTGATTCCGGTGACAAAACCAACTCTAGTTCCCCTCTCGGTGCCGTGGAAGGTTGACAGCGGATGTCCGCGCCTCCAACTGTTCGCTTTTGAAAGTGCTTCAGATGGTCCCACGCGTATTCGGCTGAGCGGCTTCTTCGGTCCCATCCAATTTTCTAATGAAGCGAACGCGACAAGCGACAAAGATGCACATGAACAGCAGCAGGAGTCGGTGTACCATGACATCGAAGTCGTATTTCACGATTCCCTTGCTAGTCGCCTCCTCCCGGGCTTCAGCGATTCTGAGATTATTCAAGAATCGCTATATGACTGGAGCATGATTAACGTAGATTATTCCATCCGCGACGGTGTCGAAGAATTTCAAAGGCGTTTCTGGAACACCTGGCGTCAGACAGGGCTGTGTCCCGACCCAGGGGTTTACTCGATCGAGTTCTCGGATTGGTTGCGGATTCTATCGCCCAAGGCTGACGATTTTAAGCATTTTATGATTTGTGGTCACGATAGCTATATAGAGGTGGTGGCGCGTACATTCTCATGGACGCTCACGAAAGACTGAATGGCCAAAGGCCAGGCGGCTAGAGGTGTGACGCAACGGGGACAGGCGGCGACTGGGTACTCTCGGAGCCAGCCCTCGTTTCCGAGTTTCGAAGGGAAACACCGTATTCAATCCAATCGCGAACGGGGGGCGGCGGACATGGCCGGGTCGAGTTCGGATGCGTTCCTGGAGGGGCAAGGGATTCCCGTGGACCTGCCCCGGATCAACACGACGCTCGAACAGCTCTGGGGGCCGGCGGCCGAACGGATCGGCGGGCCCGAGCTGGAGCACCCGAACGTCACCCGGATCGTCCTGGCCAACCTCGTGGTCGAACGGCTCATCCCTGAGACGGACGGCCTGGGCCCGGTGCTCGAGACGGTCGTCGCCAAGTTCCCCTGCCGGACGATCGTCCTGAGGGAGTCGGACGGGCCCGAGCGGAAGATCACCGCCGAGGTCTCCGCGGTCTGCCACCTCCCCGATCCGGGCTCGCCGCAAGTCTGCTCCGAGCGGATCGTCCTGCGAGCCGGCCCGCAGGCGCTCGACCTGATCCCCGGGGCGGTCCGCCCGCTGCTGGAAGCCGACCTCCCGCTCATCCTCTGGTGGACGACCGACCCGACCTTGCACGAACGGCTGTTCCACAATCTGGGCGAGGAGAGCTCGCGGATTCTCCTCGACCTGCCCGACCCCGGCGCGTCGGCCGCGGCGATCAAGCTGGGCCTGGACCCCGCGATCAGCTCGTGCAGTCGCGACTCCGTCTGGTACGGCCTGGCCCACTGGCGCGAGCTGATCGCCCGGTTCTTCGACTCGGCCGACCACCTGGAAACCCTCCGTCGCATCGACTCGGTCCAGATCGAGGCTCTCTCGCCCGACGCCTCCACGCCTCCTCGCCTCGCGCTCTGGCTGGCCTCGTGGCTGGCCGGTCAGCTCGACTGGAAGACCCGGGGCGAGCCGTCGCTCGAAGCGACCGATTCCGGCAGCCGCCTCCGCGCGGATTTCGAGGGTCCGGCGGGGCCGCTGGGGGTCGAGGTCCGCACCAGGCCGTTCGCCGACCCGCGTCCGTTGTACCCCCGGCTGCTGAGCGTGACGATCACCGCCCGCGGAAAAGACGGTCTCGAAACGTTCCGGCTCTGCCGCCCGTCGGCCGAGTCGCCCGACATCGAGATCCACGCCGACTCTCCCGATTACTGCCGGCTGCCGAGCACGGTGTACGCCGAGTGCCTCGAACCCGCCCGCCGCGCCGCCGCCGCGCTCGAGCTGTCGCGGTTCGATCCGCCGTTCGAGAAGGCGTTGCCGTTTTTGCTCTGGCTTCTCGAATCCGCTGATCGCGGCCGTTCTTGACGCCCCGGCCCGTTTCGGCCTTTCGTTTGCTATACTTCGGAGTAGGCGACGGTCAAAATCGTCGTCGTCATGAAGTCCAGGTCGAACCGAACGGGAACCAGGTCGATGTCCAACCCGGAATTCGAGTTCATCAAGATGAGCATGGTCGGCGACGTGGCGGTCGTCGAGGTGCTGGCCAAGGAACTGCGCTTCCCCAACCAGGCCGAGGAGCTTTCCTACGAGCTTGGGCTGGTCGTCGCCCAGGAGTGGGCCGCGAAGACGCTCGTCAACCTGAGCCGAACGCACTTCATCGGCAGCACCGCCTTCGCGGTGTTCTTCAGGCTCGTCGCCAAGGCCAAGGAACAGGCTCGCTCGGTCAAATTCTGCGGCATGACCGAAGACGTCCGCATCGGCGCCGACATCATCGGCCTCGATAAGCTGGCGGAAATCTACGATACCGAGGACGAAGCCCTCGAATCCTTCACCCAGAATCCCGACGCCCCCGCGTTCGAATCCTGACGTCGCCTCAGTCGTGACTGTGACTGTGACTGTGACCGTGGCCATGTTCGTGGTCGCCGTGCGGATGCGGATGTGGGTGCGAGTGGCCTTCGGCCTCGGCTTCGCCCTCGTGAAGGATTGACGACGCCGACGCCAGGACGAGCCGGCCGGTTTCGACGCCCTTGGTGCCGATCAGGTCGTCGGCCAGCTTGCGGACCATCTTGGTGCGGCCGCGCAGGAGGATCACTTCGAGGCAGCGGCGGGCGTCGAGGTGGACGTGGGTGGTGGTCACGACCGCGTTGATCTGCTCGTGTTGGAGGTCGGTGAGCCGCTCGGCGACCCGTCCGGCGTGGTGGTCGTAGATCAGGGTGACGACGCCCATGGCGTCGCTGGTCTCCTCATCGACGGCCTCTTCGATCAACGCGGCGCGGATCAAGCCGCGGACGGCCTCGCTGCGATTCGGGTAGCGGTGCTTTTCGCAATAGACGTCGAACCGCTTGAGCAGCTCGCCGCCGATCGCCACGCTGAACCTCGTCAGGACGTCTTTCACGGCTCGTTTCTCCCCGTGGTCGAACCGGCTCGAAGCACGTCGACCCACGCGCCGTGGTCGGCGGCGCTGGCGACGGCCGCGTCAAGGAACGCCATCACGGCGAGGCCGTCGCCGATCCCCGGGTGATCGTAGGGCGTCGGCGCGTCTTCGCCTCGCCGCCTGCGGATCGTCCATTCGAGCGTCCGGTGCAGGTTGGCGAGCGCCTCGTGGAAGCCCTCGGGATGGCCCTGGGGGAGGCGGAGGTACGGCTTGATCGAAGCCGGCATGTACCGGTAGTCGGCCCCTGCTCGGTAGATCTGGACCGTGTGGTCGGCCTCAAAGAATTCGAGCTGGTCGAAGTGGGTGTGCCGCCAGGAGAGCGTGCCGGCCGTGCCGATGATCCGGAAGCCGTTGTCGTTCTGGGCGCCGATCGTGATCTGCGACGCCGTGATCGTGGCGATCGCGCCGTTGTTCAGCTCGGCCAGAACCGTGAAATCGTCGTCGAGCGCCCGGCCGGGGACGATCGACTTCATCCGGGCCGACAGCTTCACGGCGCGAAGGCCGGCGACGAACCGGACGAACTCATAGGCGTGCGAGCCGATGTCGCCGCCGCATCCCGACGCCCCGGCCTGGGCGGGGTCGGTCCGCCACGACGCCTGCTTGTTCCCCTCTTCTTCCCGCCGCGACGCCAGCCAACCCTGCGGATACCAGGCCTCGACCTTGCGGATCTCGCCGATCCGGCCGTCGCGCACCAGCTCGCGGGCCAGCATGACCATCGGATAGCCGGTGTAGGTATGGGCGACGATGAACGGGATCTCGGCGGCCTTGACCGTCGCGTGAAGCCGGCGGGCCTCGTCGAGGTTCGTGGTCAGCGGCTTCTCGCAGAGGACCGCGATTCCCGCCTGGGCGGCGGCCTCGGCGGGGCCGAAATGGGCGTCGTTGGGCGTGACGATCGTCAGATAGTCGATCCGCTGGTCGTCCGGCAGGGCGGATTCGGCCTCGACCAGACTGCTCCAATCGGGATACCCGCGCGTGAAGAACAGCTCGTCGGCCGAAGCCAGCGACTCGTCGGCCCTGCTCCGCAGCGCGCCGGCGGTCAACTCGGCCGAGTTGTCCATCAAGATCGCCCGCCGGTGCGGCGCCCCGAAGAAACTCGCCGGCCCGCCTCCTCCCACCATCCCGACTCGCATCTTGCATCGTTTCATCGCAACGACCTTCCGGCGACGACGCCCCGGGCGATTCCCCTCGGCCCGCCGATCGACGCGCCGGCGTCGCCCCCGGGCCCGCCTCGTTGAGCCTAGCTTGGCAGCCGGACGAGCCGCAAGAGGAGACCCGGGGGCGCGGCCGATCGATGTCCGGCCTTCCTGTTCCGCCTGCCAGCTTTAAGGGCGAATTCCAGGCAGGCTCTGAATCCAATCCAGTGTGTTGAAGGTTTCGTCGAACGCCCAGCCCGCGAGACTGCATCTCGCCGTGAACGATTTAGAGGCGGTGTTCCCTGTTCTCCATTGGCGTCCTGGAATCGCGTCCAGCGAGTCGAATTCAGTCAACACGATATCGCAGCCCGCCGCGTTGGGTCGCTTTCCGCCCAAGGGCCACCAAAATCTGAGTTGGTCACGCCATTCTCCGTAGAATTCTTGGACTTCCGCGTCTTCCGGCGGCGCATTCACCAGCTCCTTGGAAAGGACGCGGGCGACCACGGCCTCGACTCTCGGAGATTGATCCGGATGGTGGAAAATCACGCATACGGAGTTGCCCGCTCGCCAATACCCGCTGCCAGGGAGAGCGGACGCGAACCAGGCCACCGAGTTCGGATCCCGCCCGCACTGGTCCACGAGATGCCTTAGTTCCCCGGCGGGGGCGGGTCCCCCGGCGGGCGACAGTTTTGCCAGAAGATGTGAGTAATCTTTCACGTAGTTTGCTCCTTTGATATTGGCTCATAAAGGATTCCAGGGTGATGGCCGTGAATCCTTCGCGGGCCGAGGGACCGGCCTCTTATTGTAGCCGGGGTCTGTGGCCCCGGGACGTGCGCCGAGGGATTACTTCAGGCCAGCCGGCCTCACAGAGGCCAGCTACAACAGGCCGGCCCTGAGTGAATTTCCCGTCACCTTGAAACCCATCGGGAGCCTGAATGTTTTGCTCACTGCGTGAAGGTGTCGAGCCGGGCGATGCATCAACCGCCGCTCCTTTGGAATCGTGGCCGGTTCAAGCGGACTGAATCGCTCGCCGGAGGCGTCCGGAGCGCCGCCAAGGGCCGATTCGATCGAACGGCAGACCTCTCGACGCACGGGCGGCTCAGGATTCCATCAACGCCTTGAGGGCGTGGAGATCGCTCTGCACCCACTCGGCGTCGGCCGCGAACGCCTCGTCGCTCATGCCCGGCGTCTGGAAGAGGGTCAGGGTGACTTCGCTGCCGGTCCCGTTTGCGACGACGCGCAAGGGAATCCGGATCTCGACGCCCGGCGCCACGGTGACGACGTGGTCGAGGACGCCGAACTCGTTGGGGGGCGAGAAGCGAATCCGGATCGGCCCCTCGGGCCCTTGGGCCGTCCAGTCGTCGCCCGAGTTCTCCACCCCCGACGCCAGGCCGGACGCCCAGAGCGGGAAATTCGTCGGCTCCGCGGTGAAGTCGTAGACCTCGCGCCAGTTGCAATCGATGGAAACGCTGATGAGTCTGGCGGCGTACGTCGTCATTCCGTCCTCCTGACGAGTTCTTGCATCCATGGCGGATGTTTGAAGCCGAGCCCCGTGGTTCAGACAGGCTACGGCGGTCGACGCGTCGGATCAAGGGGCACGAGCGAGGTGTTCGGGGCCGCCCTGTTTGGAAGCGCCGGTTGAGCGCCGGTCGGCTCTTGGACGGACTCCAGGCGGCGGCTATATTGGCGTTCCTCATCGCGAGCCGCCGGGCGGACCGCCCGGTTTCTCGCGCGCGTGAGCCTGGGTCGGTCGCGCCGGACGAGCGAGGGTTTTCCGTGGCTCGAAGTTTGAGCCGCGACCACCCTCGGCTTGCGCCGGTCTCCCGTCGTTCCTCGTCCGGCCCGTGCCGCCGGACCGGTCCCGAGGCTCGTCGGTCTCCTTCAAGGGGTCTCCTGAATGCGTGAAATCAACGTGGCCATGATCGGCGAAGGCTTCATGGGCCGGACCCACTCGAACGCCTGGTCGCAGGTGAAGAAGTTCTTCAAGCTGACGGCCCAGCCGGTCATGCACACATCGTGCAGCCGGAACGCCGAGAGTTCCCGGACGTTCGCCGACCACTGGGGCTGGAAGAATTCCTCGACCGACTGGCGCGCGACCGTCGCGTCGCCCGACATCGAGCTGGTCGACGTCGTGACGCCGAACAACATGCACGCCGAGGTCTGCCTGGCGGCCCTCGCCGCGGGCAAGCACGTCGCTTGCGAGAAGCCGATCGCCGGCACGCTGGCCGAGGCCAAGAAGATGGTCGACGCGGCCAAGGCGTCGAAGGCCAAGACGTTCGTCTGGTACAACTACCGCCGCTGCCCGGCCGTCGCCTTCGCCCACCGCCTGGTCAAGGACGGCGCGCTCGGCGAGATCCGCCACGTCCGCGCGTTCTACCTCCAGGACTGGGCCGACGACTCGATCCCGCTCATCTGGCGGTTCCAGAAGGAAGGCGCGGGCACCGGCTCGCACGGCGACCTCAACGCCCACATCATCGACATGACCCGGTTCGTGACCGGCGAGGAGATCACCGAGATCTCGGGCGCGATCGCCGAGACGTTCATCAAGCAGCGGAAGATCGTGGCGGGCTCCACCGCCGGCGGGATCGCGGCGGGCGTCGGCTCCGGCGACCAGACCGGACCGGTCACCGTCGACGACGCCGTGCTGTTCCTCGCCCGGTTCTCCGGCGGCGCCGTCGCCAGCTACGAGGCCGCCCGCCAGGCCACCGGCAACCAGAACCGCAACGGGTTCGAGATCAACGGTTCCAAGGGAGCCATCAAGTTCGACTTCGAACGCATGAACGAACTTCAGTACTACGACGCCACCCGCCCCCGCGCCGTGCAGGGCTGGACGACGATCATGTGCACCCACGGCGGCGACCACCCCTACACCGAGAACTGGTGGCCCGACGCCCACGTGCTGGGCTACGAGCACGGCTTCGTGAACCAGGCGTACGATATCCTTCGCGTCCTCGACGGCCAGGAGCCTGTTGTGCCGATTCCCGACTTCGTCGACGCCTACCAGACCCAGCGCGTCCTCGAAGCCGCCCTGATCTCCGCCGTCGAGCGTCGGCCCGTGGCCCTCAGCGATGTGAAGTAAACCTACGGGTAGGGCGGGCATCGCCCACCATTAACAGGCTGTCGCGAGCATGCCTTCTCCCCTCCAGAGGGGAGAAGGGCGTTCGGCCTCGGCCCATGTGCAATCCAATGGTGGGCGATGCCCACCCCACGAATTCCGATCATTGAAAACGCAGCGACGATTTCCTCCCCCAATCCGACAAGAACGTGGGCTTCGCCCACCGTGCCCGAGAGGACTAATTCGATGGGTGCTCCCCACGCCTTGAGCAATCCCCCCAAGGTCGCCCTGATCGGCGGCGGCTTTATCGGCCCGGTGCACGCCGAGGCGCTGCGGCGGATCGGCGTGCAGGTCGCCGGCCTGCTCGACATCTCGCCCGAGAAGGCCAAGCCCCTGGCCGACCGGCTGGGCATTCCCAAGATCTACAACACGCTCGACGAGCTGCTCGCCGACCCGTCCGTCGGCGCGGTGCACCTGGCGTCGCCCAACAACATCCACTTCGAGCACGCCAAGAAGGCGCTCCAGGCCGGCAAGCACGTCCTCTGCGAGAAGCCGTTGGCGATCAGCTCGAAGGAGACCGCCGAGCTGGTCAAGTTGGCGGCGGCCCATCCCAACCTGGCGGCCGGCGTGAACTACAACCTGCGGTTCTACCCGCTCTGCCAGGAGATGCACACCCGCGTCGCCCGCGGCGACCTCGGCCGGATCCTCAGCGTCAGCGGCTCGTACACCCAGGACTGGTTGCTGCTGGAAGACGACTACAACTGGCGGGTCGATCCCGACGGCCACACCAACCTTCGCGCCATCGCCGACATCGGCACCCACTGGATGGACCTCGCCCAGTTCGTCACCGGCCGCCACATCGAGTCGGTCAACGCCGACCTCGCGACCTTCCACCCCCACCGCAACCGCCCCATCGGCGGCGCCGAGACCTACACCAGCCCGACCGCCGTCAAGAAGGCCACCGAGCCGGTCAAGATCGTCACCGAAGACTACGGCGCGGTCCTGATGCACCTGTCGGACGGCGCGCGCGGCCTCTTCCACGTCATGCAGATGCACGGCGGCCGCAAGAACCGGCTGTATCTGGAAGTCTGCGGCACCGAAGGCTCGATGGTCTGGGACAGCGAGGCGCCCGAGCTGCTCTGGCTGGGACGCCGAGGGGCCGCCAACCAGGTCCTCAACCGTGACCCGTCGCTGCTCAGCGCCGAGGCCGGCGAGTTCAGCCACTACCCCGGCGGCCACGCCGAAGGCTTCCCCGACGCCTTCAAGCAGCTCGACCTGGCGTTCTACAGCTTCATCGCCTCGGGCTGCAAAGGCAAAGCCAACTTCCCCACGTTCGCCGACGGCGACCGCGAAGTCCGCATCTGCGAGGCCATCGCCGACAGCGCCAAGAAGCGCCAGTGGGTGAACGTCGGGGCGTAAGGCGCGTCGCCCGAGGGGGCCGATACAAGCTCGAAGCGCCAGCGAGTGAATGATCCGGACAGCCGGCGAGGAATTCACTCGCTGGCGCTTCGAGCTTGCATGATCGGCCTCCGACCGCCGGTGGTCATGATCCGTGAAATAAAAGAGGCCGGCCGACGCGATGGTTGTCGCGTCGGCCGGCCTTTCGTGTTTCAAGGCGTCGCTCGTCCGTCGGCCGGCTCAGTTGCGGCTGTTGAGCTTCTGGAGCAGGCGGAGCAGTTCAAGGTAGAGCCAGACCAGGGTGACGATCAGGCCGAACGCGCCGTACCACTCCATGTACTTGGGGGCTTCGCGGCGAGCCGCTTCCTCGATGAAGTCGAAGTCGAGCAGCAGGTTGAACGCCGCCAGTCCGCAGACGAACAGGCTGAAACCGATGCCGGCGGGCGTGGCGCTGAAGATCAGCGGCACCGCTACGCCGAAGAAGCCCAGCACCATCGAGACCACGTAAAACAAGCAGACCGCGCCGGTCGCCATCATGATCCCGGCCTTGAGTCGCTCGGTGACCTTGATCGTCCCGCTCGCGTACAGGAACAGCATCACCAGCAGCGTGCCGACCGTCAGCGAGACGGCCTGGAGCGCGATGCCATGAGGCCCCTTGACTCCCATCCGCATCTCGACGATCTGCGAGAGTGAGCCGAGGAAGACACCCTGCATCGCCGCGTACACCGGCGCGGTCCAGGGCGAGATGGTCGGCTTGAAGATGGTCACCATCGCCAGCACGAACCCGGCCAGGGCCGAGACGCCGACGACGGGATAGGCAAGCTGGCCGGCCGCCATCGTGTGGAACGCCCAGAGGCCGGTGCCCGACAGGATGGCCAGGAGCAGGAACGTCTTGGACATCGTCCCTTGCACGGTCGTGACCATGCTGCGAGGCGCGCCGTACACCTGGTTGTAGCCGGCGAACATATCCTGAGAGAAAGCGGGATTACTCGTGGCCACTTCGGGAGTCTCCTGAATGGGAAGTCTCGGCCCGTTGAGTTGAAGGGCCGCCGGCGCCGGAATCGCGTTTCGGCCGGGGGGCGCGGTTCGACGGAAAAATCCGAAAGACCGCGCAGGACGACGCGCCGCTAAGAACATCATACGATGCGATCCGGCGGTCCGTTCGCCGAATCCGCCCCGATTTTGATGGTCCGGCGACGCGTTGATGGGCCGGCGGCAGGCTCAGCCGCGGGCTTCGGAGCACTTCTTGCAGCGGGTGGCGCGGCGACGAAGGCCGCCACCGCACTTCTTGCAGACACCGAACTTGCTCTGACGCCAGCTCTTCTTGCGGGGACGCAACGGCACGAGGCACCTCGTCTGCGGAAAGAGAAATTGGACCGAACGAGGTCCAGCGAGAATCCCAGCCGGAACCACCGCCGGCTTTCAAGATCCGCCAGTGTACCCGATTCCAGCCCGACTCGACCACCCCGGCCCTCAGCCGCGTCTCGATTGGCGCTCCCGGTGCGTGGCTCCGATCCCATTGTCCTGGTTCGTGGCCGTCGCGCGGTGGGTGATGCCAGCCCTAAAATTTGACTGTTAAGGAGCTTACGTGGAGTGGGCGTGGCCCGTCGTCACCAGGTCTCAAATCACTTTGACCGGGTCGCCCCTCAATCCCACGCTTCCTGGGCGAGCAGAATGCAGAGCCAATGGGAGCAGAAGACGCCGGCGCCGAGAGTCCCGAGGATGAGCCACGACGCCCAGTCGCCGTGTTCGAGGGCCGAGGGCGCGACCAGCATCCAGGCCGTGGGCCAGGCCAGCGCGAGCGGGAGCCAGCTCGGGAACCGCCAATAGCGCTGAAAGAGCTGCAAGGCGACCGCGATCAACGTCAGCACGATCGCACCCAGGGCCGCGTCCACGATCGGGCCGTACGGAAGGAATTCGAGGATCAGGAGGCAGGCGTCCTCGAACGCGGTGAAGAGCACCATAAGGAACTGGGATGAGAAAACATCCACCACCGCCAGGAGGACGAAGCTGAAGATCGCGGCGGCCAGGTTGCAGGCGAACGAAGGGGGTTCTTCAGGGACCTCGATCTCGACGACCCGCGCCGGTGATCGTCGCCCGGCGTCCAAGAGCGGCGGAGTCATTTTTGAGCCTCCCAGGTCGGGCCAGATCGAGCATCCACCTTCCGACCAGGCTACGGCATCTCGGCGAGGAAATCGAGGAGGCGTTGGTTGTTTTCGACGCTGGCTTGCTCGCAGAATGGGTGTCCTCGCAGACCACGACGGCCGGGACGAACGCGAAGGAGGAAGTGACAGATGTTGCACCGGGAAGCGGTTGGCCTTTCGATGATCCTCGCGGTTCTGGCTTCGGCGTTGACGCTGGCAGGAGCGTCGCGAGCCGACGAGCCGGGGGCGGTCTCGGAGCGCGCCCGCGCGGTCCACGCCTCGGGGATGCTGTTCGACGGCCACAACGACCTTCCCTGGCTGCTCCGGACCGAGGGCGACAGCGCGCTGACGAAATTTGACCTCTCCAAGCGGCTGAACACCGGACAGACGGACGTCCCGAGACTCCGCGAGGGGGGCGTGAAGGCCCAGTTCTGGTCGGTCTACATCCCCAGCGAGCACGCCCACCCGACCAAGACGGTCGTCGAGCAGATCGACCTGGTCCACCGCCTGGTCGCGAAGCACCCGAACGACCTGGAACTCGCCCTCACCGCCGCCGACGTCGAGCGGATCGTTCGCGCCGGCAAGATCGCGTCGCTGATCGGGATCGAGGGGGGCGTGGCGATCGACGACAGCCTCGCCGAGCTGCGTGCGTTCTACAAGCTCGGCGCGCGGTACATGACGTTGACCCACAACACGACGCTCTCGTGGGCCGACGCCGCGAACGGCGAGCACAAGCACGGCGGCCTGACGCCGTTCGGCGAGACAATCGTCGGCGAGATGAACCGACTCGGCATGCTGGTCGACATCTCGCACGTCTCGGCCGAGACGATGGCCGACGCCCTCCGCGTCTCCAAGGCCCCGGTTATCGCCAGCCATTCGAGCGCCTTCGCGATTTGCCCCTCGCCCCGCAACGTCCCCGACGACGTCCTCAAAGCGGTCAAGGCGAACGGCGGCGTGATCATGGTCAACTTCTACTCGGGCTTCATCGTCCCCGGCTATGCCGAGAAGGTCCGTAAGATCAATGAGGAGATCCGCAAGAAGCACGCCGACCGCGCCGAGCGAACGAAGGCCTTCGAGGCATGGCTCAAGACCGACGACGGCAAGATTCGCGGGACGATCCAGGATGTGGCGAACCACATCGACCACATGGTGAAAGTCGCGGGGATCGACCACGTCGGCATCGGCTCCGACTTCGACGGCATCCAGAGCTGGCCCGTGGGCCTCGACGACGTCTCATGCTTCCCCCGGCTGACCGAGGAACTCCTCCGCCGCGACTATTCCGAAACCGACGTCCACAAGATCCTCGGCGCCAACGTCCTCCGCGCCTTCCGCGAAGCCGAAGCCGTCGCCAAGACGCTCCAGGCGACCACCCCGCCGGCCGTCGACGAGGTCAAGGTCGAGAAGCCGCATGACGATTGAGGTGAGATCTGGAAGTGATTCGATTTGTGACCGGCCTCTGGGGGCCGGTCACATGCCGAGGTTGTGGAGTGCGGCGGCTCGCCGCCGCACGTGACACGCGGTCCAGGCGGGAGCAAGCTTCCGCACTCCAAAGAGGTCTGGTCGGGGCCAATTCACGTTCTTCCGAGGGAGGCGAGCTTATTTCCGCAGATACAACCAGACGAAGCCCGTCCTGTCTTCCTTCATGAAATCGCTTCGCTGGTCGTAGAGCTTCTGGTAACGCTGCTGCGCCTCATTTTGCTTTTTCGGGTCGGCGCCCGCGGCATTCAACTCCTTGGCCGCCTCGCCGATCGACGCGTTCCAATCGGCGAATTTCTTCTTGAACTCCGCCTCGGTCAGCGTACCGGATGGGGAGATCAGCGGCGTCATGTCGCCGACGAGGATGTCGAGCTTGCCGTCGGAATTGACGTCGTCGACCCAGATTCGCGTGTCGCCCGAAGGCCCCGTGAGGTCCGCCTCGCGCAAGACCTGGCCGTAATCGAGCCGTGGGCCATGATCGATCAGCGATCGGAAGGGCTTGAGCCGCGGAGGTTTGCTCGGCCCGGCGCGATTCTCGGCCCATTGTACGCCGCCCTCGCTCGAACCGCTCATGAGGTCGAGGTCGCCGTCGCCGTCCCAGTCGACCACGAACGGGTCGCTGTGGTAGCCGTCGATCTTCAGAGGCTTACCGTCCACCTTGATCTCTTCAGGTTCCGGCGGGAACTTGCCCTTGCCCTGCCCCTTGAAGAGGTGGAACGTGCCGGCGAAGGTGCCGACCACGAGATCGAGGTTTCCGTCGCCGTCCCAGTCGATGGCGAAGGGACGAGTGCAGATGTTCTCGGTCATCTGCCGGCCCTTGAGCGGGATGATGAGCGGTTCGCCGTCGGTGCCCTTCAGGACTTCCGCCCGACGAAACGTCCCGTCCTCCCTGCCGTACAGGACCTGGAACAGCCCCGCCATGTCGTTCTGCATGCGGGAATACGATCCGGAGAGAATGTCGCGACGTCCGTCGCCGTCGAGGTCCACAAACTGTGGAGTCGAGCTGGTGCATCACCACACGCCGGGGACTTCGGCCACCGCGCCTTCGGCCTTCAGCCATTCGGATGGCGCGAGCTTGCCGTCGCCGAGGTTCTTGTGAACGTGGATCTTTCCTCCTTTGAACTGGCCGACGAGAAGGTCCTTCTTCCCATCGCCGTCGATGTCGGCCCAGCAAGGCGCCGCGTAGCCCGGGCTTTCGACCCGGACCGCTACGTCGCCCGCCTTGAGTCGGACCGGAGGTTGGAACTCGGCGGAGCCGCCGCCAGGCCCGGTGGCCACCAGGAGCATTGAAAGCAACGTCAATGTCATGGCTCATCCCTCGAAGGTTGAAATGTGGATGCGGCCGGACGGCCCCTCGCCGCCCGGCGGCTTTGGACGACGTTATTGTAATCGGCCCCTCGCCCACGTGCACCGCGCTACAGCGTCTTGAGGTACTCGATCAGGTCGGCCCGGTCGTCCTTGCTGAGCTTGTCGCCGAACGTGTGGCCGCCGTTGTTGAGGCCGTACCGCGAGGTGTCGTAAATGAAGTGGGCCTCGTAGCTGTTCCGCTTCTTGGTCGTTGCCGGCTCGGCGACCTCCTCGAACTTCCAGCCGACCCTTTGTGAGTCGTAGTGCTCGAAATCGGTCGACGGCGGGCGCGTGAATCGCTTCGGGCGGGTCGACGAATCGAGCAAGGCGTTCAGGGTCGGGATCGAGCCGTTGTGGAGGTACGGTGCGCTCGCCCAGATTCCGTCGAGCGGCGGCGCCTGGTAGCCGTCTTCTTCGTCGGTCTGGACGGGATGCTTCTCGGCGAACCAGGTCGTGTTGTAGTGGGCGACGGCGCGGTCGGCCATGCCTCGGATGCGCTCGGGGTCGGTCCCCACGACGTCCAGAGGGACGATCTTGCCGGGGTACGAAACGGTCTCGCCGTAGGTGCCGTGGCACCGCGCGCAGGACTTCTCGAAGACGACCCGTCCGTGATCGGCTCGGGGGGCGTCGATGGGGAACGGGTACTTCGGCGGCTCGATGCTCATCAGGTACGCCTGGATGTCGCGGAACGTCGGCTCCAGCTCCTGGAACTCGGCGAGGCTCTTCTCGGCGAGCAGGAACTGCATGTTGGCCCGGGCCGAGGCGGCCGGCGTGCGGCCGTCGTAGTACATCATCGTCTTCCGCTTGAGGACCCACCACGGCGGGGCGTCCAGCTCGGGGAGGTTCGACCCCATCGGCACGGGAAACGTCCGGCGCGAGAGGTCGGAGTTGCGGAAGCTGAGCAAGACCACGGACATCATCCCGGCGTTGGTCGTCCCCCGGGCCGTCCCCAGGATGAACGGGATGATCGGCATGCGGCGGCCGTCGGCCCGGAACATGTCGAGGAAGAAGGTCTCGTAGTCGATCTGCGTGTTCGGCAGCCCGACGTAGCTCTTGCCGCCGATCGAGCCGCCGTGGCAGACCATGCAGTCGACCTGCATGCCTCGGGTCACGCCGTCGCGCTTGACGCTCCGCTTTAGGCCCATCGGCAGGCCGTCGTTGGGATAGGGAGCGGGATGAAACCCGTAGTGGCGGCCGAACGCGCGCGCGTAGCCCTCGGGGTCTTTCTCGGGATCGGGCGCGGGCTCGTCCCAGTACTTCGACGCGCCCCGATAGGCGGCGTCCGACCATTCCGCATAGAGATACCCGCGCTCCGTCAGCGCCTTTCGGCCGCGCTCGACGGCCTCGCGATCGGGCTTCGGCGGTGTCGGCGCCTCGCCGGCCGAGGCTGAGGGGCAAGCTGTCCAACCCAGGGCGCCGAGCAAGGCCAGGACGACGCGGAAGCTTTGCCGATTGATTCTCCGTCGCATGGTGACGCCTCGCTCCTCGGCCGCGCGGTGTTGGTTCGTCTTCGATTTTATAGTCGCGCGTCGCCAATCGGAAACAGTCGCATCGGAATTATGTACAGATTGTACACGGGTCCATCGACATGGTTTGGGCGGGTGGCTAGAATGGGCCTGTCAAGCGGATTTATGGAAGGTGCGCGGGATTGGTCGATGCGCAAGCCGGATTTCCCTCACGACGAGGACGAGCCGGCCGCGACGTGTTGGGAGAAGCACGCATGGGACCTGCCGAGATCGTCGCCAGTCTGAAAGAGCTTTGCGCCGAGAACGGGCCTCGGTTGAGCACCGAGCAAATCGTCTCGTGGATCGACCGGATCGACGGATTCGAGACCGACGTCGAGCTGATCCAGTACGCCAAGAAGATGAAGGCCCGCCAGTACGCCCGGATGCTCGAATACGACGACGTCGAGTCGGGTCTGAAGATCAAGCGGTTGTGGAGCTTTCGCGATCAGACCCGGCATCGTCGGTATTACGTCGACATTCTTGAGATGCCCGACGCCGAGCGCCAGCGACTGGTCCGCGAGTATTCGCGGTTCGTCAAGCAATTGCGGTCCGTCCGCAAGGCGATGACCGATTATCTCGCCGGCCAGGCGTTCTTCGACTTCTATCCCGGCGACGAAGTCGATGTCGACGCCGACGAGCCAGCGACGTCGGAGATCTGACGGAAACCGGCCGGCGCCCGCCGGTTTGCGAACCTTCGGCGAGCGGGGGATGTCCTGGCGAGAGGGGTTCTCCCTTGACCCGCTGGACCACAACCTTCGAAAATAGATGTTCGTCCCCTCCGACTCGCAGGGCCGCCCGCGAGGTCGCATGCGGATCGTCCTCGACTTGAAGATGAAGGATCGCGCGCTGATGTCCAACCCTGCTTCGACGGGCTCCCCGAACGCGTCGTCACCCGACGTCATCCCCTTCCACGCGATTCACCATGCGCCCGACCGCCTGGGCCGGTTCGGAGTGTTCGGCGGCCGGTTCGTCCCCGAGACGCTGATGGACGCGCTCAACCAGCTCGCCGAGGCGTACGAGCAGGTGAAGGCCGACCCCGCCTTTCAGGCCGAGTTGCACTACTACTGGAAAGACTACGTCGGCCGCCCGTCGCCTCTTTATCGAGCCGACCGGCTGTCGAGCTTCGCGGGCGGGGCCGACATCTACCTCAAGCGCGAGGACCTGAACCACACCGGCGCGCACAAGATCAACAACGCGATCGGCCAGGTGATGCTGGCCAAGCGGATGGGCAAGACCCGTGTGATCGCCGAGACCGGCGCGGGGCAGCACGGCGTGGCGACCGCCACGGCCTGCGCCCTGTTCGGCCTGACTTGCACGGTCTACATGGGTGAGGAAGACATCCGCCGGCAGAAGCTCAACGTCTTCAACATGCGGACGATGGGGGCCACGGTCGTCCCCGTGACGAGCGGCTCGCGAACCCTCCGCGACGCCACCAACGAGGCGATGCGCGACTGGATGGGGTCGTCGAAGGAGACCCACTACACGATCGGCAGCGTCGTCGGCCCGCACCCGTTCCCGATGATCGTCCGCGACTTCCAGTCGGTGATCGGCCGCGAGGCCCGCGAGCAGATCCTGGAGAAGCTCGACCGCCTGCCCGACGCCATCGTCGCCTGCGTCGGCGGCGGCTCGAACGCCGCGGGCATCTTTTATCCGTTCATCGAGGACGCCGATGTGGAGCTGATCGGTGCCGAGGCCGGCGGACGCGGGCTCAAGACCGGCGACCACGCGTCGAGCCTGACGCAAGGACGCCCCGGCGTGCTCCACGGCAGTTTCAGCTACGTCTTGCAGGACGAGGACGGCCAGACCCAGGACGTACACTCGATCTCGGCGGGCCTCGACTACCCGGGCGTCGGCCCCGAGCACAGCTACTGGAAAGACCAGGGCCGCGTCCGTTACGAGAGCATCACCGACGCCGAGGCCCTCGCCGCCTACCAGGAGACCGCCCGCCGCGAGGGCATCCTGCCGGCCCTCGAATCGAGCCACGCGCTGGCCCAGGCGTTCAAGGAGGCCCGGCGGATGGGGCCCGGCAAGGTCTTGATCGCCTGCCTCTCGGGACGCGGCGACAAGGACGCCTACGAGGTCGCCCGGCTCCGCGGCGAGCCCATGTCCTGACCCTCGACCCATCGAACTTCTTTGGGTGCCACGGGTTCCGTACCCGGACCCCGTGTACGCAAGGTTTGGACCAGCACGGGGTCCGGGTACGGAACCCGTGGCACCCATGAATTTTACGGCATTCGCATGCCTATTGCGTCTTCTCAGAGCCACTCCCCCATGAACCGCATTGACGCCCTATTCACCCGCCTCAAGGCTGAGGGCCGACGGGCCTTGATGCCGTTCATCACGGCCGGCGACCCCGACCTGGCCACCACGGCGGTTCTGATCCACGAGCTGGTCGGCCGGGGCGCGAACCTGATCGAGGTCGGCATCCCCTACTCCGACCCCATCGCCGACGGCCCGGTCATCGCCGCCAGCTACCACCGGGCGCTCCAGCACGGCATCAAGGTGTCGCACGTCTTCCAGACCCTCCGCACGCTCCGCGCCGAAGGCTCGGACGCCGTCCGCGAGACGCCGATGGTGTCAATGGTCTCGTACTCGATCATCCATCGGGTGGGCGTCGAGCGCTACCTCAACGACGCCGCCACGGCGGGCCTCGACGGCCTGATCGTCCCCGACCTGCCGGTCGAGGAGTCGGAGTCGCTCCAGGAGAAGGCGACGCTTCGCGGCCTCAAGCTGATCCAGCTCATCACCCCGACCACCCCCCGCGACCGCGCCGTCGAGATCGCCCGGCTCACCACCGGGTTCATCTACTACGTCTCGGTGGCCGGCATCACCGGCGAGCGCAAGGCTCTGCCGGCCGACCTGAAGGACAACGTGGCCTGGCTGCGGACCCAGACCGACCTGCCGATCTGCATCGGCTTCGGCATCGGCGCCCCCGACCAGGTCCGCCAGCTCGCCCCCGTCGCCGACGGCCTGATCGTCGGCAGCGCCCTGGTCCGCCGCCTCGGCGACGCCGTCAACCGCTCGCGCTCCGAGATCGTCAAGGAGATCGGCGACTTCGTCGGTGAACTCGCCGCCGCGCTCGAACCCAAGGCGAGCTGATCGTTCGCCGCCCGTTCTGCTAGAACTGGTCGCCCCCTACCACCTCTCCGCCGTCACGAGTCGCGAGCGCCGAGAGGATGTAGGGGTTGATCGTCTGCTTGATGAATCTCACCGAGCCGTCGCAGAACGAGAAATTACAGCCGCCCGGGTGGAGCCCCCAGAACGAGTCGCCCCCCGCTCGCGGGGAATTCAGGCCGATGATCGGGGCCGGCTCGCTCAGGGGAAGGTCGGTGAAGGCCAGGACCATCCCGTACGCCCCACCGCAAACCTGGTAAGACCAGTTCGGGTCGGTGCATTGCCTCGCCTGCTCGACGATCCCGTTGGGGACGACGCCGACCCAGGTGCCGTCAGCCACGTTCCTCGACCGCTCCCCGATCAAGAGCGTCATGCTCGAACCATCGCGGACGTCGCGCAAACCAAACGCGTGGTTGCGAATCAAGACGCCGTTGCCGCGATCCAAACTGTAATCCTGCTCGAAATGCGAGCCGGCGCAGGCGATGTACTGCGACGCCGACAGATCCGTCGGCAGAAGCGGCGCGGCTTTGGGGAAGTGGAACGAGGCCGGACCGCTCCGGGTCGCGCTGGGACAGAGAAAAACCGAGGGCTGGGCCGAGCGCGCGGTCTGCGATCCGGAGTCTGCGATCTGGAGGCTGAAATTGATGGAGTTGTACAGCGGTCGCTGCTCCAGGCGGTCCAGGATCATCGATCCCCATGCCCAGCCGTTGCCGATCTCGCCGACGTTGGGCGGGCCGTCCACGGTGAAATAGCCGGGCGGGAGGACGTTCAACGTCTCGTGGTAGAGGTGCATCGCCAGCGCGATCTGCTTGAGGTTGTTCGAGCACTGAGCCCGCCTCGCCGCCTCGCGCGCCGACTGCACGGCCGGCAACAACAGCGCGATCAACAACCCGATGATCGCGATGACCACCAGCAGCTCGATCAGGGTGAAACCACGCGCGCCGACCGGTTGCGAAGTGCGGTTCATGACGGACGCCTCGTTGCCAAGCGGACCCAAATCCCCCCCTGCTCTCTGACAAGAGTAATTGGGAGTCCGACTTTTGTCAATGGAGCGATTGAGCGTGCCTGGCGTCCGTCGACTGTAGGGCGCGGCGGCGCTTATGCGTTAAATATCGTTATGTACCAGTGATGGACGAAGATCCCGGTCTGGATCATGCCGATTTCGACGAGGACCAAGGCGATCGGGATAAGGACGACGGCCAGCGTCCAGGTCGCCACGATGGCTCGAAGCGACCGGCTGACCCCCTTCGAAGGTTGATCGGCCGCCTCGCGGATCGGGGGCCAGGTGAGCGCCGCCACCCCCGCGAGGGGAACGGACGCGACCGCCGCGCCGAGCGCCGGGAAGGTCAGCCAGGCGAACACGATCCCAACCGTCGCCAGCGCGCCCTGGACGCGCAGGGCTCGCCGATCGAGTCGCCGCAGACCCGCCCCCAGCCCGAGGTGCAGGAACGCCAGGCCCATGTGGAGGGCGAGCATCGCTTCCATGTAGGCGTCATAGAACGGCGGATGGTTGAACAGCATGAGCGTCCCCTGCCCGGCCAGGTCGCCGAGATAGGGATCGAGCTCGAGCGCCCGCCAGCATTTCCCGACCTCCACGAGCATCGAGAAGAACAAGGCCTGCGGATTGAACTCCGAGCTTGGAAACTGTCCCGCCCGCAACACGCCGTAAACCGCCGCCAGCCCGAGATCCAGCGCCCCGAGCCCCAGGTTCACCGACCCGAGCCCCCGGACGGCCGTCGCGCGCCACGGAAACATTCTGTATTCAGGGCTTGGGCCGGCGGAAAGTTCGTGCTCCATGAAGATCGCTCCGAACCTTGCTCGTGGGGTTCCAGATCTCAAGGTCGCTTCAAGGCATTATCGATCTCGCGACTGAAAAAGGCTTCCCACAACCGGAAGAAATCTGCGTCGGTCTTCGTACTACATAGGCGGGGCCGGGCTGCCGGGTGCTGGGGGGGGGCTACTTGGAAGGACTGATTCGCCGAGTCCGACTCGGGACGGAGCTGGATCTTGAGACCCTCATCGTCGTCGGATGCAACAGCCCCGGCCCTTGCCGCGAGCGAACCGTATTGGACTTGGAGGTTCACGAAGCTCTTGGGCAGATCGCCGAGGACGAATTTCCCGGACGCGTCCGTCTTCGTGAACAACTGCCCGATCGCGAAGCCGTCGATCGGACGCACCCAGGCACCTTCAACCGGCTTCCCATCGGGATCGATCACGATCCCGCTCAAGGAGACGCCCGGCTCCATGCGGATGGGAGCAAGCTCGTGAGGGGAATCGCCCGGTCCTGGTTGGAAGGTGAACTTCGGCGACTCCTGACTGGCGAGGCCTTTCTTCCACAGTGCCAATGAGTAGCCCCTGGACTTGTCCGAGCCATTCTTGTTCGAGAGGCCGTTGATGTGGAACCGGCCGTCGCGGTCGGTCTTCTCCTGGAGTTCGTTATGTAGCAGGAGCCCTAATGAAGAGCTTAGCCCGCTCGCCGACTCGATGTGTACCCTGAGCCCGACGCGGACCCCCTCGATGGGTCGCCCATCACCATCGACGACCCGGCCGACTGCTGCGCCGAGGGCCACGGGCTCAGCCTCTGAGAAGACGCAACGGACCATCAGCTTGCCGTCGACGAGCGTCGGTTCCACTCGGCCTCCCCCACCGCGCAGGAGCGGGCCGCCCGAACCGTCGGGAAGCGTTTGGGGCGCATCGTTGATCGTCGCCGTCCGATCGTGATCGTCCGTAAGGCGATAAGCGTTCTCGACCCGCTCGACCTTGCGCACGAAGTCGGGCCGGAACCCCGCCGCCCACTTGAGAGGCGTCATAATCGGCTTTCTATTCGGAGTTGGTGGGGTCGCATTCTCGCCCGCGACGACCATGGCTTCGCCTGCTTCGGCGGGAAGGGTCAGGGGGAATCGGCCCGCTCGATCGGCCTCAGCCGTGACGAAGCCGTTCTGGTACGACGCGGACACGCCCCCCTTCAACGGCTTGCCGTCCGTACCGAGGAAGCCGAGCGACCAGACGGTCCCCCGGCGCACGACGTAGTCTTTCTGGTGGACTGGATGAGACCGCGTGAGGACGAACGCCTCTTGAGACGTCATATTGCCGCCGGGCGACCAGTAGCCGACCGGGGGGCGGAACATCCAGAGCCTGGCCTGACCGGGCTCCAGGTTGAAAGCGAAACGGCCGTCCACGCCCGACGCGACCTCGCGCAACCGGTCCGGGCGACGTTCGACCGCTTCCTCAAGCATCACGGTGATCCGCGCCCCCGGCACGGGCTCGCCGGTCCCTTCGACCCGCACCGAGCCGGACAGCCGGTAGACTGCGGGGGGCGGGGGTTCGGGCTGCTTCGGCTTCGGAGCCTGCGTGAACTTCCGGGCCGGCTCTTCCGCGGCGCCTGCGCTCCAGAGGCGGTGTCCTCCCCAGGCGCCGAGGCAAAGCAGGATCGCCGCGATCTTGAGTTGGTTCAGAAACATGGAATTCAAGACTCCCCGCGCCAGGACCGCGGCCTCGCCGCCGGCGAGGAACCCCTGGGCGATGCGAAGGGTGGAATGGACGAGCGACGGGGGCACGGCCGCCTCCGCCTGACGGACCGAGCCGGCGACGAGGAAGCCGGCCGAGACCGTAACGCCGCGATGGGTCAGCCGCCGCTTGAGCTTCTCGCGCGCCCGGGCCAGTCGGCCTCGGACCGCCACGGCCGACGCCCCGAGCCGCATCGCCGCCGCGTCGTACGTCAGCCCTTGCAGGCCGCAGAGCACCACGGGGGCGCGAAGCCGCTCGGGAAGCGCCGCGATCTCCTCATGGAGGATCTCCCAGTCGGGATCTTCGACCGCCGCAAGATAGCCCTCGGGCGTCCGTTCGGCGACGAGCCGATCGAGCGCCCGCTTCCGCGCGGCCCGGCGCTTGCCGCGCATCGCCACGCGGTGCGCGACGCCGAACAGCCAGCTCGCGACCGACCCCCGCTCGCGGACCGAACCGGCCCGGTTCGCCAGTACGAGGAAGACGGCCTGGAAGGCGTCCTCGGCGTCGTGCGCGTCGTGAAGGACGCTCCGGCAGACCCGCAGGACCAACGGCCCATGCCGGCTCACCAGCTCCTCGAAGGCCGCTTCCGCGACCTCGTCGCGGCCCGCGACGAACCGGTCCAGCAACTCGCCGTCCGACGCCGTCCCGGCCGTCCCGATGTTCAACAGTCGATGCAACTGATCCGCTGGGCCGCCCGCCATGTCCGTCGATCTCCTTGGGATCGGGTCTCCGGAAAGTAGTGCCCGCTCGTCCGAGGATCGTCACGGCATATTACAGATGTAAGACATTGAGCCGGGCTGGGACGTACTCAAGGTTGTGGACCGAGCCGGCTCTCGGCGTGTGCTCAGACCTCGAAGCTTTCGTGGAACTCGGGGAGCTTGACGGGGTTTTTGACGAAGGGCTGGAGGACGGGGGTGAGGGCTTCCATGGCTTCAGGGTCGCCGTGGACGAGGAAGCCGTGTTCGATCTCGCCGCCGGTCTGTTCGTACCACCAGGCGAGGTCGTTGCGGTCGGCGTGGCCGGAGAAGCCGTCGAGGACGTAGACGGCGGCGTTCAGGTCGTACCAGTGGTCGAGGATCTGGAGCCGCTCGACTCCTTCGGAGATCTTCCGGCCCATGGTGTCCTCGGCCTGGTAGCTGACGATCACGATGGCGTTGTCGGGGTCGGAGACGACGTGCCGGAGGTGATGGCGGATGCGGCCGGCCTCGCACATGCCGGACGACGAGATCACGATCATCGGCCCGCGCTGGTAGTTGAGCCGGCGCGAGTCGTCGAAGGTCTGGCAAAACTCGACGTACTTCGACCCGAAGTAGAGCGGGTCCTTGTCCATCAGGGCCCGGGCGTGCGGGGTGTAGGCTTCGGGGTGGTCGCGATGGACCTCGGTGAGTCGGTTGGCGAGCGGGCTGTCGACGTAGATCGGGATCGGCCGCAGCTTGTGGGTCGCGAACAGCTCTTGCAGGCAATAGACCATCCGCTGGGTCCGCCCCAAGCTGAACGCCGGGATCACGACCTTGCTCTGGAGCCGGATCGCCCGGGCGACGATCGCGTGGAGCTGCTTCATCAGCCGCTCGTAGGGCTCAAGCTCGCGGTTGCCGTAGGTGCTCTCGGAGACCAGGATGTCGATGTTCTTGACTACGGCCGGGTCGGGGAGCAGGCTCGTGTTGCGCCGGCCGAGGTCGCCGGTGAAGACGAACCGGCGGTCGCGGCCGTCCTCCTTGTAGTCGATCTGGACGATCGCCGAGCCCAGGATGTGGCCGGCGTCGTGGTAGGTGAGCGTGACCCCGGGGACGATCTCGCGCGGCTCCTCGTACCGCACCCGCTCCAGACGCTCGACCAACCACTCGACGTCGAGCAGGTCGAACAGGGGATCGGGCGTCTCGATGTGGGGATGCCGGATGTGCGCCATCCGCACGTCTTCGCGCTGGATGCGGGCGCTGTCGCGGAGCATGATGCTGGCGATGTCGCCGGTGGCCGGCGTGGTGAAGATCCGGCCGGCGTAGCCTTCCTTCACCAGATAGGGGAGCCGGCCGATGTGGTCGTTGTGGGCGTGCGAGACCACCACCGCGTCGAGCGAGCGGGGGTCGAAGGGGAGGACGCGGTTGGGACTCGCCGGATCGATTCGATCCGAGTCGAACAACCCACAATCGAGCAAGATGCGATGGGGACCGATCTCCAAGAGATGAGCGCTTCCCGTGACTTGCCGGGTTGCTCCGTGAAACGTGATTCGCAACCCAAAAACCTCCTGACGCTCGCGCCGAGGCAAGACGGTCCCAGGACCGGGCTCGACTACGCGATCGCCGTTGTTCGCGTTCCCTTCTTGAGCGTTCGTCGGGAAACGACCGCTGCTCGGAGAGCGCCGCTCGGGGCTCCGTCGAAAAACCGACGCGCCTGCAACATCTCCCCATTTCATCATGACAGGAACCCGCCTTCCGATCAAGGTTGAGCGCGAAGCCGTCTCCGCGCGGGCATTCATGGTGTCACTCTTCGCAACGGGCCGCGTTCTAGTCTGGGCGGAATCCACATTCTCCGACGATTCGGCGCAACCCTGCTTGATCGATTTCGGGTCGAGGCGCATCATTTGCTATAGCGGGCTCGCGGCTCCCATTCGAGTTTTTCTGATAGTTCGGTCGTAATCGAAAGGTCGGAAGCCACCGTCTCCATCCCTTCTTTCATTCGTTGGGTGAGGATCACCCCCGTTCGGAGAAATCACGCATGATTTCCGAATCGCATCCCCTCCACCGGCTGTTTCGCGGGCTGACGGAATCGACGTTCATGATGGAGCTCGGCGTCGGCGACCCGTCGCTCGTCGGCTACGTCTCCAATCTTCTGGCGGCGTTCGTGCCGAGCCAGCCGATCGGGCAGGTTCGCGACAAGCAGGGCCGCCCGCTGTTCGAGGTCTTGAAGATGGTCGCCGAGGCCGAATCGGCGGCCGACCTGGAGCGCCGCGGCGAGTGCTACCGCCACGTCGGCGACTTCACCCTCTTCTGGACCGGCGTCTACCCCGAGGCGCTCGGCAAGCTTCGCGGCGAGCAATCGCCCGACTGCCTGATCAACTATCAGCAACAGGGCAAACGCTCCTACTACCTGGCGAGCACCCTGAGCGCCCGGACCGACGATCGGCCGGTCCTGCGGCGGCTCAGCGACCAGTTCGAGTTGTGCGCCTTCGGCCTCTCGCAGGTCCGCAAGGAGTGGGAGAAGCTCGAAACCGAGATCGGTGACAAGCCGCTCTGGGCCTGAACCGTCCTCGCTTCCCGATCCCCAGACGCCGCCCGATTCATGGGCAAGCAAAGCCTTCAAACTCATCATTGTGGCCGGGAGGACCGTCGGCTTCCGCCGGAGAGGGATTTTCAAGAACGCCCGCCGGACACAAAATGGACGGGCGTGATCCCAGACCGGCGTCCTCGCATCCGGCGAGCGGCCCCTCCCGCCCCTTTCGATTCGAGTCCCCTTCATGGTTCTCCCCCTCGGCGACCTGCAACCGACCCGGATCACCCCGTTCGTCACGTACGCCCTGATCGCGATCAATGTCGTGATGTACGTGGTCCAGGTCGATCGCGGCGAGGATTTCAAGTTCGCCCTGGCGGCCACACCCTGGGAGATCACGCACAACAGGGATATCGACGAGCCGATCGTCAATCCGCAGCAGGCGGTCCGGGTCCAGGACCCGCGCGACCCGTTCGGCGAGCGGATTCCGGCCAACGCGCCGCCGGATGTGATCCCCCACGCCCCCTGCCCGATCCCGATCTGGCTGACCCTGTTCACGTCGATGTTCCTCCACGGCAGTCCGATGCATCTGGCCGGCAACATGCTCTACCTCTGGATCGTCGGCGACAACGTCGAGGAGGTGCTGGGTGAGGTCCGCTACCTCATCGTCTACCTGGCCTGCGGGCTCGCCGGATCGTTGCTCCAGATCGCCGCCGCGCCGAACTCGATGATCCCGACCCTCGGCGCGTCGGGTGCCATCGCGGGGATCATGGGGGCCTACGTCGTCTGGTTCCCGCACAACCAGATCCGCGTGCTGGTTTTTCGGTTCATTACGGTTTTGCCGGCGGTGGTCGTGATCGGCGGCTGGATCGTCCTGCAGATCTACCTGGGCTCGCAGGCGTTCGGCAAGATGGGCGAATCCGGCGGCGTCGCCTACCTCGCCCACGTCGGCGGCGCGGCCACCGGAATCCTCGTCGCGCTCCTCTTCTACAACCGCGCCCAGTACATCAAAGCCATGGACGCCCACCTCCAGGGATGGCAGACCTCGCCCTATCAGGGGTATTAGCCCGGACCGGCCTGGGCGCGGAAATTGGCTTCATTTTCTCCGAAAGCACCACGACCGCACCGCCGCCGCGATTGGCTTCGATCGTTCCCCGTTTCGGATCGTCGCCGACCGCCTCGACCTTCGATCCCAGCCTTATCGACCGCACCGCCGCGACTCGCCGAATTGGCTTCGATCGCGCGCCTCAGTTTGGCCGCTCTGTGAACGCAAAGCATTTTGTAGTGAGATCTTGCGGCCGTATGTCGAATTGGCTTCGATCGCGCTGAATCGCAAGAATTTCCCGACTCCTTCCCGCTCGGAACGGCCGACCGAAGACCGCCCGGCCTCTCGCCCGTCGCCGATCGGATTGGGTTCGTCCGCGCGGTTTTCGTATTCTCCGCAAGCCCCTCAAGGGCTTTCCGGATTGGGTTCGTCCGCGCGGTTTTCGCATCTTCCGACAAGTCCGCGAAGCCGCCTTCGAGGCTCGTTCGCCACCGCATCCAGATTGGGAAAGAACGCCGCGAAGCTAATCACCCAGTATGAACTTACTCCACGAGGCAGGGGTTCTGAAAAAGGCCGTTCCTATTGTTGGGACGTCCTCTGGCTGATCTGGAAGGACGTACGCCTCATCGGGTCGGCCATGAGATCGATTGACGACCCCGGACTCAAGATGACCCAGAATTCCCAATCTGCGTCTAAAATTAAGAACAACCCCGCCCTGCCAAACTGACCCCGTCCGGCCAAAGCCAATTTGAGCCGTCATGTTAAAGGAAGTCTCTGTTTCGTGTAACATGGGTGGCTGCCTTTCGGCTGTCTTACACGATCGTAGAATAGCGATAGAGGACAGGTGTTCCGATGCGAGCCGGTCAATTTATCCGACAGGTCGAGGGATACCGGGCTTTCGTCCCGGCTCCTCTGCCGCCCGATCCGCCGCCGGTGCTCGACGCCGAGACGATCAACCTGATGTCGAGGGCCGATCGGGCGCTTGGGAGGCTGGACGGGGTCACGTCGATCTTGCCGAACCCGGACCTGTTCGTGGCCATGTTCGTGCGACAGGAGGCGGTGCTCAGTTCCCAGATCGAGGGAACCCAGAGCACTCTGGAGGATGTGCTCCAGTTTGAGTTGGACGAGAAGGGGGCTGATCTTCCGAAGGACGTCGGCGAAGTCGTCAACTACGTCAACGCCATGAACTTCGGGCTCGGCCGCCTGAAAGACCTGCCCCTGTGCCTGAAGCTCATCCGTGAGATTCACGAGCGGCTTCTGCGAGGAGTGCGAGGGGGCGAGAAGACGCCCGGCGATTTCCGGCGCAGCCAGAACTGGATCGGTCCCGCGGGTTGCACGCTCGCCACGGCGGCCTTCGTGCCTCCCCCCGTCCACCAGATGCACTCGGCGCTCGACAACCTGGAGAAGTTCCTCCACGACGACGAGACGTTCCCCGTCCTGATCCACTGCGCTCTCGCCCACGCCCAGTTCGAGACAATCCACCCCTTCATCGACGGCAACGGGCGGGTCGGGCGGCTGTTGATCACGTTCCTGCTCTGCCAGCGAGAGATTCTCCACCGCCCTCTGCTCTACCTCAGCTCCTTTCTCAAGGCGAACCGGGCGGAGTATTACGACCGGCTGACGGCGATCCGCCAATCGGGCGACTGGGAAGGCTGGATCAAGTTCTTCCTGCGGGGCGTCTTCGAGGTCAGCCAGGCGGCCACGGAGACCGCCCGCAAGATTCTGGCACTGCGGGAGGAGCATCGGCAGCGGGTGAAGCACCAGGCGCTCCTCGACTACCTCTTCGAGCAGCCGCTCGTCTCGATCCACATGGTCCAGCAGCGGCTCGGGTGCGGTTTTCCGACCGCCGGCAAGTACGTCGAGCAGTTCGCCGAGGCGGGAATTCTGCGAGAGACGACCGGCTTTCAGCGAAATCGACGCTATCGTTACGATCCGTACCTGTCGCTTTTCGAGTCACCCGACTTCTCCCCGTTCACGCGCCCCGATGTCGACGAAGGCGACGCCCAGGCGACCGAGACGGAAGCGGGCCACTCAACTTGAATACGAATCCGAAATAAGCCGATGGCTCAAGCGGTTCCCCCCGCCCCGGCCTAGGAATGACTCCGTTTTCGCCCCGAGGTAGGCCGAAACCAGAACTGACACTGGGTTTTCCTTGACACCGGGTTTTCCTTAGCTCGATTAATCGCCCTTCACGTCCCTTGTATTCCGCTTCCTCGCCCCACGAGCTGTCTCCTGCCTGCGACGCACCGAGATGACACCCTTCTCTATTAGAGACAGGATAATAAGATGGATGTCAGAGGCTATCCCGTAATGATGTCCTGGTTTTTATGGTACTTGAACGGGATCGCCGGCCTTGAGCGATCGGGCTTCAAGAACTTGAGCATGCGATGAATAGAGCTGATGCGGATCATCGACTCGCTGCTCTCGGCGTGGTGCTCGTAATTCCGACTGTGTCGCCGATGCCGCCCCAGCCAGGCGAACGTCCGCTCCACCACCCAGCGCCTCGGCAGCTTCACAAACCCTTGGCTTCCCGGCGGCCGCTCCACGACCTCGATCCTGTACCCGGCCGAGGCCTCCGCCAGCCAGCCGTCGAGGTGGTGGTTGCGATACTTGCCGTCGCCCCAGACCAACGCCAACCGGCTTCGATGCTCGGCCGTCAGCCGCCCCAGCACCTGGGGGGCGTGCGTCCCGTCGTCGGCGGACGCCGCCGAGACCGCCACGACCAGCAGCAACCCCAGCGTATCCACGATGATATGTCGTTTCACGCCGGTCAGCTTCTTGCCGCCGTCGTAGCCCCGTTCGCCCCCTGTCTCGGTCCCCTTGACCGTCTGGCTGTCGATGCTCCCGGCGCTTGGGGACGGCTCCCGCCCGGCCGTCGTGCGGACCTGGCGGCGCAGGGCGTCCAGGATGAGTTGCCATGTGCCGTCGTCCCGCCACTGGGCGAAGTGGTTGTAGACGGTGCTCTTGGCCGGCAGGTCGTGCGGCAGCATATCCCACTGGCACCCCGAGCGGTTGAGGTAGAGGATGGCATTGAGCACCTCCCGCATGTCGTTGGTCCGGGGCCGTCCGACCTGGGGAACGGGGATCAAGGGCTCGACGATCGCCCACTGTTCGTCGGTCAGGTCGGACGGGTAGGGCTTACGCATCGAACGGTGCTCCTGCGGCGATGAATCCTGCGAACCTCCTGGGAGGACAAGAGTTTACGATCTTCTAGAATTACGGGATAGCCTCTCAGTCTGTGGTCGAATCGGGATACCCATTCGCGGCCGAGGATTGTCACGCGCTCTCTTAACCGCACTCGACACTTTCTCGTCATCAATCGCTAGGTTGTAGACCTTTTTCTTATCGTAGCCGCCTACAGCAGTGCGGAGTTGAGTTGCCACTTCGTCGCAAGTAAGCTTTTCTTCCTCGGGAAAGTCAGCGAAATGAAGTAGTAGCCAGAGATCAAAGCATGGGTTGCTCAAAGCGACCTCGATGTGCTTCTTGCGACACTCTTGTATGACATGAGTCGGATTCTGGATGTGACCCGGCTGTACCCAGTGATCACAATCGCAGACGACCCACAAGGTGTCACCTTCGCCGATCTCGAACTCACGGATGTACTCGCTGATCCGTTCGTGTACATACTCCGGTGCCGATTTTCCATCGGACGTTTCGAGCACGCGAAATTGTATTTTAGTGGATTCGAAGAAATCGAAGTACTGCTTAACAGCGTACTTGTCTTCGGAGGCGATGACGACCAAGCTTGCGTCACGGACAGGCGTCGCCTCGCGGTCAAGTGGTCGTTTCTTCCTCATTCCAAATTCCGTTGGCCGGACAATGAATCATGTCCTTCAGTTTTTTGGTGTGGCCGATGAACGGGATGCCGCCAAACCGTCCCTGAAGATAACCCTTCTCAATTCGAAGATCCTTGCGGGTCTTCCAATCTCCTAGCGAAGACAGTCGCGATTGTTGCTGGCTATCCTTCTCCATGAACCAGATCTCGTCCCGCCTGAGAAGATCGAGGTCGAGTAGGTGGGTTTCGTGGGTTGTGACGATCATTTGCTGATAATGACCAGGGCACTCATCGAGGAAGAGTTTCAATAACGCATGGCAGAGTAGCGGGTGCAAGCTACGATCAATTTCGTCAACTATAAATACCCTGGGCTCCTGCGTGAGATGATAGAGAGCAGGAAGCAAACTAAGGCAACGCTGAGTGCCGTCCGATTCCTCTTGGAAGGAGATCGAGTAATCCTCGTTGTTCACCTCGTGCTTGGCATTGAGATGTTTTCGGATGACCTTGGTTGGGTCGTCTGCATCAAGTTCTAGAGCTACGCCCGGACCTCCGATCAGCAACGCCGTGTTTTCGCCTTCTGGTGACTGCAAATGGTCGAGCATCTGCTTGGGGATTTTATCCGCATCTATCTTAGCCTTCTCGATGCTTAAGTCATCAATCCCCGTGCCGACGTTTTTGAGGAAGGTGCCACAAAATCTTCGGAAGTCTTCGTCCACGTCGATCATATCCATCAGTGGAGCGTAGTGGGACTCGGCGGGGACGGTCGTCAGGCATTTGCTTAGCCACCAAGCAACCCTGTTCAGCAATTTGCCGCGACTCTGATTGGGCAACTCGACAATTTTGGAGAGTAGCAATTGATCATCTCGGACCCCGAGGTCTTTGAGAGCCCGCAGTGCCTTTCGAGATATCGCCACATCCTCTGCAAGTGATCGCAGCCTCCCAATATCAATCGTTTCCTTTTGACGCGTGAATACATTGGTCTCGCGGCCAGTATTGGATGAAGCGTCGAGCCACTCCTCGATTATCGTCTCATGAGTAGTCGTGAAGCCATATACGAATACTTGCCCATTAGCGAGAAAGCGAAACTCGAATGAAGCCGGCTTCTCCTCCTTTACGAAGCGGAAGCGTGATTGAGCGAGTGCCTTGAGGGTAGTCCGTCCCAAAATTAATTGTTGGGCGAACAACATCGCCCTTATGAGATTGGATTTGCCCGAGGCATTGGCCCCATATATGACCCCAGTCTGCAGAACGCTTTTGTCAGTGGCAGGGATTTGTACGCAATGACCAGGATGGTCCTTTAGCGAGGTGGCGAGCATATTAAGGGTCTGCTCGGTGCCGAATGAGCGATAATATTCGACCGTGAAGTTGATTAGCATGTCTGCCTCGATACTTTCGCAGGATTTAGGGAGGACAGACAAATCCCAGGACACCTTTCGAACTCTATCGAGAGAAAATCACAAAATCAATGGGGTGTCGCCAGGAAACCTCTGGCAGACATGCTTGTCAGATTCCACGCTTCCGGCCTAGAGCAAAACCCGGTGTCAGTTCATGTTCCGGCCTTCAATAGGCGTCCTGGAGGGGAGGGCGAAGGGTCATTCCTTTATTCCGAGGCCCTTTGGGTAATTTGGAGGCCTTTGGCTCGGCGAATGCGAACCGCTCCCAGCTTCTTGCGCGGTCGTCCGGCCCAGGCGTCGAAATCGAAAGGGCGGAAGGCCGGCTCGGTTCGAGCGGCTTCCGCCCCGTTTTTGAACTGCGTCACTTCGCTTCGAGCGGGCGGATCTCGACGTTGCGGAACCACATCTCGGCGGCTTCGATTTCCAGCAGGATGCGGCCACGGGTGAGGGGGACGGGTTTGGCGTCGGGCTTCTCGGGGTCGAGGAAGCGGACGTTGGTCCCCTGGTTCACGACCTTGCCGTTGAGGATGTGGACGATCTCGGTCCCGCGGGCGATCACCTCGACGGTGTTCCAGTCGTCGTTCTCGACCGAGCCGGCGACGTGGGCCTGGTAGGCGATGCCCTTGCCGCCGAGGACGTGGGGCTGGCCGCCGTCTTTCGGGGCTTGATAGGCCGGGTACTTGGGCATGACGAAGTCGGCCGTCTTGGGGTCGATGGTGGTGTCGAGCTGCATGCCGAAGAGGGTGATCAGGTCGCCGACGTTGGTCTGCTCGATCTGGTACTGAAGCCCGCGCGGCCAGACGGCGTCGGGGCCGGTGACGTGGTAGTACAGGCCGGCGTCGCGCTTGAGCTTGTAGCGGGGCTCGAACTTCTTCTGGCCCCAGCGGTACTGGAGCCGCAGGTGGTAGTCGCCGTATTCCTTGTCGGTGCCGATGTAGCCCATCACCACCTGGCTCTTGTCCTCGGCGTTCTTGTAGAGGTGGATCGTGCCGTCTTCGATCGTGATGACGCCGTCGGGGTCGGCGTTCCTGCCGTGCTTCTGGAGGAAGGTGTACAGGCCGTCGAGGTTCTTGCCGTTGAACAGCGGCGTCCAGACGGCGCCCGCGCCAGCGCCGGCGTCGACCGCCTTCGCGTCCTGGTCGTTCGCCGCCGTCGCGAGGGCCGCCGCGAGCGTCAAGGTCAGCGTCAGCATAGCGAATGTCGCCTTTCGTTCTTGCATTGCATCCGGACCCGAACGTCGTCGTCGACGCTCGGGCGCGGGCGATTGCGTTTGGGTTCGAGGGATCTCCGAAGTTCGTCGGATGCTGTCTTAACCCGGCCGGGGGGCGCCGTCAATCGGCGCGATCGGCCCGGCGGCTCGAAATTCGCGGAGGGAGGGGCGTTCCGTCCGCTGGGATGAGGATGCTAAGGTGATCTAGTCCCATCCCATCGCGCGGTGGAAGGCTGAAGTGCTTCGGCAACCACGGGAGCGTCGCCATGTCGGCCTGTCCGGTCAAGATCGAGACGGCGGAGTACGAGTTCCTGGTCAGCCCGCTCAGCACCGGGACGCGGGCGGTTCCCAAGGAGCCGCACAGCACCTCGGTGCACGTCGACCTCGGCGCGGTGTCGCATCCCGGCCGGGTCCGGCAGCGGAATGAAGACCATTTCATGGTCGCCAAGGTCTCCCGGACGCTCGAAGTCCTGCTCGACAACCTCCCACAGGGGCAACTGCCCCAAGGGCTGGGCGAGGACGGCTATTCGATGGTCGTCGCCGACGGCATGGGGGGCATGAACGCCGGCGACGTCGCCAGTATGCTGGCGATCAGCACCGGCCTGAAGCTCGCCGACAAGTCGGTCAAGTGGGGCTTCAAGATCAACGAGAAGGAAGCGCGCGAACTGCTGGAACGCATGAGTATGTACTTCCAGGAAATCGACCGCCGGCTCACCCGCAAGAGCGAGTCCGACCGCCGCCTCTTCGGCATGGGTACGACGATGACCCTGGCGTACAGCGTCGGCTCGCACCTGTTCCTGATCCACGTCGGCGACTCACGCGCCTACCTGTACCGGGGCGGCGTCTTGACCCAGCTCACGCGCGACCACACGGTCGCCCAGGCGCTGGCCGACGCTGGGCAGATCAAGGAGGAAGAGGTTCGCCAGCACGCACGCCGCAACACGCTGACCAACTACCTGGGAGGGCATCGCGGCAAGATCAAGGCCGACGTCCGTTGGCTGCGGATCGAGGACGGCGACCAGATCCTCCTGTGCAGCGACGGCCTCAGCGACATGGTCGAAGACCCGGCGATCGCCGCGAGCCTCGCCCGCCGCGAGCCTTCGCAGCAGGCCGCCCAGACCCTGCTCGACATGGCCCTTGACAACGGGGGCAGGGACAACATCACCATCATCGTGGCCGGCTACACCATCCCCAAGCCCGAGAACGAGACCGTCGAGTACCGCCAGCCGTCGGCGAGCTCGGCCGAGCCCACCGAGGAGTTCCCCGTCTTCCAGGGTCCGAAAACCCCGTCCTGATCTCGGTCAGTCGGCCGAGGCGACTCGCGTGACGCCGAACTTGTGCTTCAGCTCGTCGATCAGGGCGACGTAATCGGCCGGCAGTGGGGATTCGACGCGGATCGGCTGGCCGGAGAGTGGGTGGATGAAGCCGAGGGCCTCGGCGTGGAGCGCCTGGCGGGGGAACCGGATGGGGAACACCGCGCGGCCGCGACGGCCGTAGACGGCGTCGCCGACGACCGGATGGCCGATGGCCGCCAGATGGATGCGGATCTGGTGGGTGCGGCCGGTTTCGAGCCGGAGGGCCACCAGGCTCGCGGCGCGGCCGTAGCTTTCGACGACCTGGAAATGGGTCGTCGCGGGGGTCCCCTCCCCCGGCTCGCGGGCGGTCCCCCGGCGGCCGTCGCCGGCGTCGCCGACGAGCGCCAGGTCGATGCGGCCCGACGGGGTCAAGAACACCCCCTCGACGACCGCCAGGTAGCTGCGCTCGATCGTGTGGGTGCGGAAGAGATTCTGGAACGGTCGCAACGCGCGCGGCGAGATCACCACCAGGATCACTCCGGACGTCTGCTGGTCGATCCGGTGGACCACGCCGACGTAGGGGCGATCCACCCCGCGCTTCTTCGCCAGGTAGCGCCCTGCGCGTTCAAGCAAGGTGTCACGCTCGCGAGCTTGCGTGGGCTGACAGAGCAAGCCGGTCGGCTTGTCGATGATCAGGATGTCGCGATCCTCGTAGAGGACCCGCAAGTTGCGCGCGGCGACCTCCGGCCTGGGGCGGTTCGGGTGGTACGACAGCTCTTCGCCCGCTTCGATCTCGTCGGCGGGATCGAGCCGGCGCTCGCCCGCGACGTCGATCTGGCCGCGGAGGATCGCCTCGCGCGCTCCGCGCCGCGACAGCTTGAATTGCTCGGCGACGAGTTTGTCGAGCCGGTTCTTCATCGTGGTCATAAGATCCCAAAATACGGATGCGGGCCGTTGCGGTGTCGAATGGGACCAGTATACCCGCAAGCGGGCCGCGGCGTGAATCGGGGGGTTGGCCCGACCATTTTGCCGAAACCCACGGAATCATTGGGCTTGACCGTCCCATCCGGCCGATTCCTTAACCGAGCAAGAAGCCCGACGACCGTAACGCGGGTGAACGAGTGTGGTTTTCGAGAGCGGACTCCGCTCGCGAGCCCTGCGTTTCGCATCCGGTCGTCGGGCTTGAGGATACGACTCCCCACGGCGGACCGCCCCCCTTCGGTTAAAGGGAAGAGCGCCGCCGAAGACGCCAAGGAGGGTGGAAGCAATGGGGTTGCCCGGCATGGGTTCACCACGAGAGGCCACACGCCGTCGGGTGGCGCTCTGGACGGCGCTGGCGATGGGCGTGATCTTGCCCTCGGTCGGCTGTCAGGTCGAATACGCCGGCATGACGTTGCCTTCGGGCAAGTACATGCACGATGACGTTCAATATTTCCCGAGCGGTCCTGAGTTCCCCTGGGCCAACACCCAGGCGGCCACCCAGCGGGCTCGGATGCGGTCGATGGGGATCGACGTTCCCGGGAACGCGGCCCCGACGACCACGCAGACGCCGGCGCCGGGGGGAGTCCCCGGGGTCCAGAATCAGTTCGGCCGGCCGACTGACGTGAACTCCGGGCCGATGGGTGCCGTGCCCAACGAGGGGGTCAAGGTTCCCGCCCCGCCCGAGCCCGGCAATCTGCCGGCGCCGCCGCCCAACAACGTGCCGGCGCCGCCGCCCCCGGGCGAGACGCCCTGACGCGGACATTTGGTTCCTCCGCTGTCCGAACAAGCCGCAGTAAACGGGAGGGCGAGTCTCTCGTCGATCCGGGCCACGCCCGACGATCGGCGGGAGGTTCGCCCTCTCGGCGTTCACCGCCGCGCCAGGTCGTTGACGACGACGCGTCCGCTCCCTACATTCATTGAGATCAACCCCCCGCTCGCCATAGGACGCCCGACCACCATGTTCACCTTCCAAACGGCCCGCGTCGTCCTATTTATCTACACCCTCCTGCTGGCGGGCGGCGGCGTCATGGGGTTCGTCAAGGCCGGCAGCCGACCGTCGCTGATCGCCGGCGTCGGCTGCGCCTCGGCCACGCTGATCGCGCTCGGCGTCAGCTTCTGGCGACCCTACGAAGGGCTCGTGTTCGCCACGATCATCGCCTTGTTCCTCTGCTTGTTCTTCAACTACCGTTTCGTCACCAAGAGCCGCAAGTTCATGCCCGCCGGCCTCCTCGCCGTGGTCAGCCTCGTCGTTCTGAGCGTGCTGATCATCTCGATCGTCTGAACCCAAGCCGACCGCCCCCCTTCTCCGCCTCCCCGTCGGGGCGACTTTCCGCGAATCCGCGACACCACGCACGGTCGCCGGTGTTCCATAATCATTGAACGCGCCTAGTTGCCGACGATCGGCGGGCTAAGTTCTTGATAGGGACCGCGTCGGATCGAATTCGCGCGGCTGCGCGAAGCCGGAACGCAGCTTGAGGGGGAGAAACGCCGTCATGCTCGCGAATGTCGTCGTCATCGACCGAGATCCGAGCCGTAGGAGGCGAGCCGCCTCGCTGCTCGGCCTGAACGCCCTCGTCGCTGTTTCCGTCCTGGCCGCGTTCGGCCCCAGGACGATCGCCGACGACAAGCCGGCCGCCGCGCCGCCGAAAGCCGAGGCCACGGCCAAGCCCAAAACCGCTCCGAAACCCGCCAAGCCCGCGCCCCCCTCGCCCCCGAGGCCGAAGCGGACGGTCACGGCTCCGACGATCACGTCGGCCGACCTCGATACGCAGATCGCCGCCTTCCTCGCCAAGAACAGCCCGAAGGTCACCCCCGCGCCGATCACCAGCGACGTCGAGTTCGTCCGTCGAGTCCACTTCGACGTCTCGGGCGCGCCGCCGACCCCCGAGCAGGTCCGGTCGTTCGTCGCCGACAGCCGGACCGACAAGCGGGCCAGGCTGATCGACGAACTGCTCGGAAGCCCCGATCACGCCCGCAACTGGGCCCGCTACTGGCGCGACGTGGTCCGGTTCCACGCGACCAACCAGAACGTCGCGCAGATCCGCTACGACGCGCTCGAAGACTGGTTGAGCAAGCAGCTTCAAGGGAATCGGCCGTGGGACGAGATCGTCGCCGACATCATCACCGCCACCGGCCGCAACGACGAGAACGGCGCGGTCGCCTTCGCCCTGGCGAACGAGGTGAAGCCCGTCGAGCTGGCCGGCGAGGTCTCGCGGGTGTTCATGGGCGTGCAGATCCAGTGCGCCCAGTGCCACGACCACAAGACCGACTCGTGGAAGCAGCAGCAGTTCCACGAGTTCGCCGCGTTCTTCGCCGGCGCCCGGCCCCGGAACGTCCAGAAGGCCATGATGGGCCAGCGCCCGGTCTTCGCGGTCGAGCCCCTCCCCCGGACGCGGTACAGCCGGCCCGACAACAACGACCCCAAGAAGCAGATTCCCGTCTCCCCCCGGTTCTTCCTCTCCTCGTCGCAGTCGTCCCAGAAGCTGCCCGATGGGATGACCACGAAGCAGCTTCGCGACCTCGCCGCGTCGTACGTGACCGGTCAGGACAATCCCTGGTTCGCCCGGTCGTACGTCAACCGCGTCTGGACGGTCCTGATGGGCGAAGGCTTTTACGACGCCGTCGACGACCTCGGGCCGGAACGGACCGCCAAGGCCGCCGAGATCCTCGAACCCCTCGCCGACCAGTGGCAGAAGGGGGGCTACGACGTCCGCTGGCTCTTCCGGACCCTCCTCAACACCAAGACATATCAGCGTCGGGTTCGCGCGACGGCCTCGCCGGCCGGCAAGACCCAGCTCGCTTCCAACTGCCCCAGCCGCCTTCGCTCCGACCAGATCCTCGAAGCGCTCGAACTCGCCCTGGGGCTCCCCGCCGAGATCCCCGCGACCAACGACGGGAAGAAGGCCCCCGTTCCGGCCGTCCTCACGTCGAACGGCGGCCCCGCCAAGGGCAAGAAGGCGATCGAGGCCGCGGGCCTGGCCGGCGCTCCGGCCGCCGCCAAGGGACAGGCCAAGGCCGTCCGCGCCGGCGGTCTTCGCGGCTCGTTCAACGCCCTCTTCGGGGCCGATCCCTCGATCGCCGGCGACGAGGTCCTCGGCACCATCCCCCAGGCCCTCTTCCTGATGAACGGGCCGGTCGTCCACAACCGGACCCAAGCCAAGCCGGGGACCGTGCTGGGCCGGATCTTGGCCTCCGCCCCCGACGAGAAGGCCGCGCTCGACGCCCTCTACCTCCGCGTCCTGTCGCGCCGGCCGACGGCCAAGGAAGTCCAGATCTGCGCCGACCATCTGGCCGCCGTCGGCAACCGGAACGAGGCGTTCGAGGACATCTACTGGAGCCTGGTGAACACGACCGAGTTCATCTCGCGACGCTGAAATCCCAAACGCTAATGGGAGCGGTGGGCGACGCCCATCCTCCCACAATACAAGCCCGAAGCGCCAGCGAGTGAATGGATTCCAGTACAAGCCCGAAGCGCCAGCGAGTGAATGGATTCCAGTACAAGCCCGAAGCGCCAGCGAGTGAATGGATTCCAGTACAAGCCCGAAGCGCCAGCGAGTGAGTGGTATTCGAACGGCCGACCGGAGATTCACTCGCTGGCGCTTCGGGCTTGTATTCGGACCTGGCCGACCCCAAACTCCATTTTCAAGCCCCGGGAGCCTCGTGCCATGAAGACCGAATCGAGCATCGTCCAGGTAGCCATGAGTCGCGAGGGCGTCATCGGCCGTCGCGGGTTTCTGCGGTCGATCGGTCTGGGGGCGACGGCCCTGGCCGCCGGAGGCGTGCTGCCGGTCAGCTTCACCGACCTGATCACCCTTCGGGCCGACGAGCTGCGCAAGCAGCGGCTGTCGTGCATCCTGCTCTGGATGAACGGCGGCCCGAGCCAGCTTGAAACGTTCGATCCCAAGCCAGGGACCGAGCACGGCGGGGCGACCAAGGCCATCGCCACGGCCGCGCCGGGGATCTCGATCGCCGAGTCGTGGGGGAAGACCGCGAAGGTCATGAACGACGTCGCCCTGATCCGGTCGATGACCAACAAGGAAGGGAACCACCAGCGGGCCAACTATCAGTTGCACACCGGCTACGTGCCGACGGCCACGCTCAAGCACCCGCACATCGGCTGCGCGGCGGCCTCCGAGATCGGCGACGGCAAGTTCGACCTGCCGCACATCGTCTCGATCGGCGGCGCGACGACCGGCGCGGGGTTCCTCGGCGCGGCGTTCGAGCCGTTCGTGGTGGCTAACGCCCAGCGGACTCCGGACAACACCCAGCCGAAGGTGCCCGACGGCCGGTTCAAGCGGCGGCTCGGCCTGCTCAACCACCTGGAGAAAGCCGGCTTCGAGCAGGCGGGCGGTGCCGACCGCGTCCGCGACCACCGGGCGCTCTACGCCCAGTCGGCCCGCATGGTCCTCTCGCCGCAGATGAAGGCCTTCAATCTGGAGGAAGAAAGCCCCGTGATTCGCGAGAGTTACGGCAAGACCCCGTTCGGCCAGGGCTGCCTGCTGGCCCGCCGGCTCGTCGAGTCGGGCGTCACGTTCGTCGAGGTCCGCATGAACGGCTGGGACACGCACCAGCAGAACAACGAGCGGATCGCGACCCTCGCCGGCCAGGTCGATCCGGGCTTCGCGACGCTGGTAACCGACCTCAAGCAGCGGGGAATGCTCGACAACACCCTGGTCGTCTGGATGGGCGAGTTCGGCCGCACGCCGAAGATCAACGGCAACGCCGGCCGCGACCATTTCCCCCGAGTCTTCAACGTCGCCCTGGCCGGCGGCGGGGTCAAGGGGGGGCAAGTCATCGGCGCGTCGAGCCCCGACGGCTCGGAGGTCAAGGACCGCCCGGTGACCGTCCCCGATCTGATGGCGTCGTTCTGCCAGGCGCTCAAGGTCGACGCAGCCAAGGAGAACATGACGGCCATCGGCCGGCCGATCAAGATCGTCGACGGCGGTAAGCCGGTCGCGGAGCTGTTCGGCTGAGACCTTCTCGGCGTCAAAGTCCGGATTTTCCGAAAGGCTGGGCTGCGATGTGCCGATGATAGGGGATGTATCGGGAGGGCCCGGCGTGGGCGGTTGATCGATCGTCGCGCCGAAGCCATCTCCGGGCCGGAGGCCCTGGGATGCCGGTCGGGCGGAGGTGGAATCCTGCCGCTCGCACGAAAAGGTCGAGAAGGATAGAGAAGGCCGGCCCGGTTTCGACCGCACTGGTTAGGCGCTTTGACCGCCGCGGCGAGGATTTTCGACGCGGCGTCGAGCGCAGACCTTGGGAAAGGAGTTCCCTCATGCGTTTCCCGACACGGTTTGGCCCAGGACTGCTCGCAATGGCCCTCGCGGCCCCTCTGACCGCCAGCGCGGTCGCTCAGCAGGCGGGCGGCTACGCCCCCTCCGCGCCGATCATCCTGAATCAGGCGCCGGAAGGTTATCAGCAGGGGATGGAAGCCGTCGCCCCGGCCCCCGCGGCGAAGCACAATCACAAGGGCCTGCTCGGCTGGCGGCACTGCACCGAGTGCCAGCGGGCGCGGGCCAAGGCCGAGAGCGGCGTCGACGTTCCGCCCCCGCCGTCGGCCGCGCCCCAGGGCCGGGTCGTCCACCAGGGCCACAACCACGGCAATCAAGCGATCGGTTCGACCGGCTGCGCCGCCTGTGAGGCGGGCGCCGTGGTCGTCGGACCGGTCACGGTCACCGAGGCCGACGCCTATCCGGCCGGCCACGCGGTGGCGAGCGGCGAGATGATGGCGTCGGGCATGCCCGCCGGCCACGCCGTGGTGGGCGGCCCCGACCCGGCCCCGGTGGGGGTCTCGCGGTCGAGCCAGGGGAACCTCACCCCGTTCAACGCGATGGCGGCCGGCGGCCCCCGCCCCGGCCAGCGCGACCCGTCGGTCATGCCGACGAGCATGATCCCCGCGCAGACCGCCCTGGGAGGCCCCGTCGGCGGCCGTCCCCGGATCATCTCGCACCTGCTCGGCCTGCCCGACCTGCGCCGGCTCCATCGCGACTCCAACGCGTACAAGAGCCGCGAGGGGCACGCCATGATCTCCTACGAGGACGGCGCGGGACCGGTGACCGAGCTGCCGGCGTCGATGGTCTACGACAAGGGCCGTTGACCGATCACCGTCCTTCGCGACGAATCTGACGCCTGACGAAACTGGTCCGATCCCTTGGCTTGCGCCGGGGGGTCGGACTTTTTGCGTCTCGGGAGTTTCGGATTCGGTCGAGATCGCGGGCCTCCCCTACCGATGGACAATGGCAAGGCCAGAAGATGGCCGCAAGAGACCGTCGGCTCGCCCCCCGCGCAGGAAGCCCAGGGCCGCCATCGGTCGTCCGCTCGCTTGCTTCCGGACAACTTCAGGAGGATTCACGCGACTCAGGTAAGGGATTGACCATGCGTTTCGGAAAACGGCGAGAGACCGCGTTCGTCTTGTGTGTGGCCGCGGGGCTCGGGATGAGCCTGAGTGCGCCCGCAAAGGCTGACGGCTGGCGGTTGCATTCCACGCTTCCCGGAGAGGTTCCGGCGTACGACTTCAACACCGGCGGCGAATACTTCGCCCCCCCGGTTCCTTATGGACACTACGCCAAGGACCCCCTCGGCCAGGCGGCCAAGGGCGTCGGGCATGTTAAGGGCTCGCTGGCGGGTGCGGCCTCGCACCTGGGCGGCAAGCTTCACGGACTCGGCCACGGCGCGGGCTGCGGCGACGGTTGCGGGCACGGCGATGGAGGTGGACTTGGTAGTCATTCCGGCCTCGGACACGGCGGAAGCGGCGCCGGCTGCGGGTTCTGCTCGGGCCTGGGCCTCTTCAAGCACGGCTCGGGACTGGGAACCGGCCTGGCGGGCCACGGTCACGGCGGCTACGGCGCGGTCGCGGCCGGACCCGTCGTCGGCCACGCCAAGAGCTACGGGCCCTACCACCCCGCCGGAGTGGCTGCGACCAGCCAGGCTCTTCCGACCGGACAAGCCGTCGTGCAGCCCACCGCCCAGGTTGCCTGTGGTCAGACGGGATGCGGGCTCGGCGGTCTTCACTCGCACCTCGGCGGGCTGGCGAACAAGCTCCGCTGCCGCCTCTGCGGCGGTAACGGCTGCGGCCCTTGCGGCGGTGCGGGAATCGGCGACCCGTGCTCGGGATGCCAAGGCGCGGGTCATGGGCTCAAGGGCCTGTGCGGCTCGTGCGGCGGCTGCGGTCTCCTGTCGGGCTTCGGCCACGGCGGCGGCTGCCCGAACTGCGGCGGAGCGGGATGCAAGAACTGCCTCCAGGGGCTCGGAAGCAAGCTCCACGGCCTGCTGAAATCCCCGATGGGCCTGCTTCACAAGCAGAAGTTCGACTACTTCGTGGGCCCCGGCGGCCCGGTTCCGCTCACGCCCGGATACGTTCCCTACATCGTGACGACCCGTTCGCCTCGCGATTTCTTCGCGTTCCCTCCGATGAGCCCCGACGCTCCTTGACGATCCCGGAGAATCGCAGCCGTAACAATTCGACCAGGCCCGGCGCGACCCGCGCCGGGCCTTCGTCGAGTCCGACCAAGCCCCAGTCCGGACAGGACGTCCGGGCGAAACCGTTTGTGGAGAGGAAGACATGCCAGGGTTACTCCTCGACTCGCCGCGCGTTCGGACCGCTCCGTCCGATTCCCGCTCTCGGCGCCGGACCGCGAGGGCGACCGCCCCGGGCCTCGGCCTGCTCGCCCTGCTGGCCGTCGCGCTCGCTGGGTCGACCGCGAGGGCCCAGGCCCCGCAGCCGCGCGTCCCCGACGTGCATGAGCGCAGCGGGCTCTTGATGCGGTTCGCCGACATCCCCGGCCGGCTCCCGCCCGACCCGCATCGGGACAACTTCTACGGCACGCGGTACGCCGACCGCGGGCTGGTGAAGCACGTCGACGGCGTCAAGGACCAGGGGCTCTACGGCATGGGCTGGAAAGCCAAATGCACCGAGAGCGTCTACCCGTTCTTCTACGGCAACCCCGGCGAGAGCAAGATCGACGCCTCGTGCCGCCCCGGGAACCGCTCGCTCCGCTTCGTCCAGGGGGTCCTCCACCCGTTCAAGCCGGTGGGGTCGTACTACCAGGAAGGCACCTACGTGCCGATCTACGACCTCGATCCCGGCGTGCCGGGCCCCGGTCCGTTCCCATACCCGTTCTACTTCAACTGGAACAAGGGCGGCTGACGGCCTCGCGTCGTTCGCGACCGTCGCCGGTTCCGCCGCGCGCGGGCGTCGCCGACGAGGTTCCCCCCCTCGGCTCGCCCGCGCCTCAGTCTCGTATGTGATTCACCGATTCCCCCCCGTTCCTTCCCACGATTCGACGCCGAGGAGACGCGAGCGAGCGATTCCGTCTGGCCGGGTTCTTGACAAGCCGACATCGATCATTTAAGGTGTCCAAACTTGTTATAAGGCTAGGCGTTTTCGTGCGCTCTGATAGAACCGCGAGCCGTCTTTTGAGGCGGAGATCCAGCCAGTCGGCTGAGGGAACCCGCCTTCTCGCCGTCGTCGTCACACCTGGTGCAGAGTAGAGGCTCCATGGACAACCCGATTCAGGTCGACCTGGGCCGAATCGCGCAAGACCTGCAGATCCGGCGCGTTCAGGTGGAAAGCGTCGTCCAGTTACTGGACGAAGGCAACACCGTCCCCTTCATTACGCGCTACCGCAAAGAGCGGACCGGAAATCTGAACGAGGTCGTGATCCGCGAGATCCAACTTCGTGTACAGCGACTGCGCGAGCTCGCCGAGCGTAAGGAAACGATCCTCAAGGCGATCGAGAAGCAAGAGAAGCTCGATCCGGAACTCGCCGCGGCGATCCGGGCGGCCGAGAGTCTCAAGCGGCTCGAAGACCTCTACCTGCCGTTCAAGCCGAAAAAGCGGACCAAGGCGTCCGAGGCCCGCGAGAAGGGGCTCGAACCCCTGGCGCTGCGGGTCTGGAACCGCGACGAGACGCTGACCGATTTGACGGCCGCGGCCCAAGAGTTCATCGACGCCGAGAAGGGTCTCGAGACGGCCGAGAAGGTCCTCGAAGGGGTCGGCTACATCCTCGCCGAGGCCATCAGCGAGATGGCTTCGGTGCGCGACGCCGTCCGCAAGACCGTCTGGAAGACCGGCAAGGTCGTCACGACCAAGGGCGAGGTCCCCGAGGGCCAAGGGCTCGAGTACCGCGACTACTTCGACTACTCCGAGCCGCTTGCGCAGGTCCCTCCCCACCGCGTGCTCGCCATCAACCGAGGCGACAAGGAAGGCCCGCTCAAGGTCAAGCTGGAAGTCCCCCGGCCGGATCTCGAGGCCGCCTTCATGGGTCAGCTCCCGCTTGACGCCCATCCCCAGGGCGAGATCTTCCACGCCGCCGCCCTCGACTCGCTCGACCGGCTGATCCTGCCGAGCATGGAGCGCGAGGTGCGCCGCGACCTGACCGAAGCCGCTGAGAAGCACGCGGTCGACGTCTTCGCCCGCAACCTCCGCAGCCTGCTGCTTCAGCCTCCGATCCCCAAGCAGGTCGTCCTGGCCATCGATCCAGGCCTTCGGTCGGGCTGCAAGCTTGCGGTTCTCGATCCCAACGGCAACCTGCTCGACCAGGCGATCGTCTACCCGCACGCCCCCCAGGGCCGTCGCTCCGAGGCGAAGCTGTTCATCAAGGACCTCGTCGGCAAGTACAACGTCGGCGTCGTCGCCATCGGCAACGGCACCGCCTGCCGCGAGACCGAGGAGATGGTCGCCGAGATCATCGCCGAAGGGGTCGAGTTCAGTCAGAACCCCGAGGCCCGCGCCGCCGCCGAAGCTGCCGCTGCGACCGCGACCGTGACGGCCCCCGCCGAACCGGCCGTCGCGATCGAAACGCCCGAAGCGGAAGCGGTCGTCGCGCCGGACGTCTCCGAGCACCAGGCGCATCCGCACGCCGACGCGGTCGAGCCCGAGCCGGCTCACGAGCAACCGATCGAGGATCTGCCGCCGATCTCCGGCGGCGCCCCCGACTCGGCCTCGTCCGAATCCAGCGCCGAGACCGAGACCGCCTCCGCGGAATCGCCGTCGACCAACCACCAGGCGCACCCGACGGAAGAAGCCGGGCACGACGCCCCGCCGCCGGCCGCCGAGTCTCATGCTCACGCGGTCCGCGTCGAAGCGCCCGCCGAGCCGGCCCTTGAGGCGCCCGCGGCCGAACCGGCTCTTGAAGCGCCGGCCGCCGAACCCGCCCTCGAAGCGCCTTCCCAAGCGAGCGGCGATACCCCGGCGACGGAGGGCGGGGAAGCCGCCGCTGCGCCGACACCCGCCAAAGAGTCGCGCCGAGGCCGTGGCGAGGGACGATCACGGGGATCGCGGTCTCGGTCGTCTCAATCGACCCCGCCACCGCAGACTCCGCCGGCACCCCACTCAGCCGATCCCGTCCTGGCGCAGCTCGCCTACGTGATCGTCAACGAGGCTGGCGCCAGCGTTTACTCGGCCAGCCCGATCGGACGCGAGGAGTTGCCCGACTTCGACGCCACGCTCCGCAGCGCGATCTCGATCGGTCGGAGGCTTCAGGACCCGCTTTCCGAGCTGGTCAAGATCGAGCCTCAGAACATCGGCGTCGGGCTTTATCAGCACGACGTCAGCCCCAAGCAGCTCAAGGATTCGCTCGACGCGGTGATTTCGAGCTGCGTGAACTTCGTCGGCGTCGACCTCAACACCGCCAGCGTCCCCCTGCTCCGGTACGTGTCGGGCCTTAACCAGTTGACGGCCCGGCGGATCGCCGACCGTCGCAAGGAGAAAGGCGCGTTCGCCACCCGCGACGAGCTGATCGAGGTCGAGGGGGTCGGCGCGGCCACCTTCACCCAGGCGGCCGGCTTCCTCAAGATCGGCGAGGGCCCTCACCCGCTCGACCGGACGTGGGTCCACCCCGAAAGTTACGAGGCCGCGACCCGGCTCTTGCAGACCTTCGGCTATGAGCCCGAGGTCGTCCGCGACAAGGAGAAGCTTCCCGAGCTTCGGACCAAGCTGGCCGAAGCCGACGTGGCGCAGATCTCGAAGGACCTCGAGATCGGCGAGTTCACGCTCCGCGACATCATCGAGGCCCTCGGCCGTCCCGAGCGCGACCCCCGCGACGACCTCCCCAAGCCGATCTTCAAGAAGGGCATCCTCAAGCTCGAAGACCTGGCCGCTGGGATGGAGCTGAAGGGGACGGTCCTGAACGTGGTCGACTTCGGCGCGTTCGTCGACATCGGCCTCAAGGATTCGGGGCTGGTCCATATCAGCCAGCTCGCCAACCGCTACATCAAGAGCCCGCACGACGTGGTGAGCGTCGGCGACGTGGTGACCGTCTGGGTCATGTCGGTCGACCAGGATCGGAAGCGGGTCTCGCTGACGATGGTCAAGCCCGGCACCGAACGCCATCGCGGGGCGGGTGGCGGCGGACCTGGCGGCGGACCTGGCCGTCGCGGTGAAGGCCAGCCGCAAGGGCAAGGCGAAGGCCGACGTGGCCGAGGGCCCCGGCCCAGCGGCTCGGCCCTGACGTCGCCTCCGGTCGGCGTCGTGCCCTCCCCCACGCCCGGCGAGGGCGCCCCCCGGCGTTTCGATCGCGATCGCCCGGCACCTTCAGGCGGTCCGGGGCCCGGTCGCGGCGAGGGACGGCCTCAGGGCGGTTCCGGCGGCGGTCGTCCCGGCGGCGGTCCCGGCCAGGGTCGGGGCGGACCGCGCGGCGGTTCGTACGGCTCCGGCGGCGGTCGATTCGGTCCCGGCAGGCCGGGACCGGGAGCTGATCGCGGCCCCGCCCCCGCGCCGCGGCCCGCTCGTCCCGCGCCTCCCCCGCCGCCGCTCTCGAAGGACGCGATCGCGGGCAGCGTGCCGTTGCGGACCTTCGGTCAGCTCAAGCAGCTTTGGGAAACCCGCGTGGACGAGCCGGACGCTCCCGCCGGTTCGGAGCCGGGTGCCGAACGCCACTCTTCGCCCGCCGAGCAGCCCAAGCCCGACGCGACCTCGCCGGCTCACGAGTCAGGCGCCGAGTGACCACACCGGCCGACTCTGACGATTAAGAACCGGTCCGCCGCTCCGCGAGAGAACGCTCTCCGGCGCGGCGGCCCGTTCCAGGCCCATTGAGGCCGCCGTTGCGGCGGTCGGGCCGTCGGTTGGACTCAGGATCGATGAACTGATGGGAATTTTCGCCTGGCGAAATCTGCTGACCCGCCCCATGCGGACGCTTCTGGCCCTCATCGGCTTGTCGATCCCGATCCTCGGCGTGCTCGGCCTCTTCAGCCTCTCCAACGGCCTTCGCAACATGGTCGGCGACACCCTCAGCCAGATCGAAGGCGTGATGGTGATCCGCGAGAACGCGCCGAGCCCCGTCTTCAGCACGCTCCCCGCCGACCTGGCCGCCCGGATTCGCAAGATTCCCGGCGTCCGCTCCGTCGCTCCGGAAGTCTGGGGCCTCGCCCCCAACGTCGAAGGTCAGGGCCTGCTGGCGCGAAGCGTCGGCGGCTTGATGTCGAAGAAGGGCCCGGGCGCGCTCTGGGATCAGACGGTGATCTCGGGGCAGGACATCCCCGCCCACAAGAACCTCAAGAGCGCCGTGTTCCCTCGGTCGGTCCGCGAGCACGGCGAGGGGCGGTTCCTCGACGACCGCGACCGGGGCTCCACGAACATCGTCATCAGCCGCAAGATCGCCAAGAACTTCCCCGACGCGGAGGGCAAGCCCCGGCAGGTCGGCGGCACCCTCAAGATCTCCGAGACCGTGTTCAACATCGTCGGCATCTACGATACCGGCTCGCTGCTTCTGGACGTCGTCGTCGTGATGGACATCGAGTCGGCCCGCAAGATTCTCAAGATGCCCGCCGAGCTGGTATCGAGCATGTACGTCGAGGCCGACAACCCTCCCGGCTACGAGGCCCTCTGCCAGACGATCGAGCGCGACGAGCCGGGCGTCGACGCCCGGAGCATGAACGAGGTCCAGGCCGACTTCGGCTCGCTGATGGGAGAGGTCGACAAGCTCCTGATGATGACCGTGAGCCTCGCCCTGCTGGTGGGGATCGTGGGGATCGTCAACACCATGCTCATGAGCACCACCGAGCGGTTCGTCGAATTCGGCGTGCTCCGCACCAACGGCTGGTCGCAGACCAACATCCTCAGCCTGGTCACGCTTGAGAGCGCCTTTCTCGGTTTGCTGTCCGGCGTGGTTGGTTGCATCCTGGCCCTGGCGGGGACCTCGCTGGCGAACCAGTTCATCAACGGCGGCCTGCGGTTGGGGATCACGCCGTACTCGCTCGCCCTGGGCGTCGGACTGTCGATCGTGATGGGCACGCTGGGAGGGCTCTACCCCGCCTGGCGCGCCGCGCGGATGGTCCCCATGGAAGCCATCCGCCTGGGTTCTCACTGATGGAACGATGCGCATCTGACTGCTTTCCCGAGGTCGGCCGATGATCGACGTGGTGAACGCTTGGAAGTCGTACAAGAGCGGAACGCGCACGGTCGACGCCCTCCGCGGCATCCATTGCCACATCGATCGCGGCCGGTTCGCCTTCATCGTCGGACCGAGCGGCTCGGGCAAGAGCACGTTGCTTTACATGCTGGGCGCGGTCGACCGGCCGACCCAGGGCGAGATCTTCGTCGACGGCGAAAACCTCGTCGCCATGTCGGAAGCGGCCCAGAACGTCTACCGTCGCGAGAAGATCGGCTTCATCTTTCAGTCGTTCAACCTGATCAACAACCTGACCGCCGTCGAGAACGTCCTGATCCCGTTCCTCCCGCGCGGGGTGACGGCCCAGCAGCGAGCCGACGCCGCTGAGCTGCTCACCCGGGTCGGCCTCGGCGACCGCCTCGACCATCGCCCGTACCAGCTCTCCGGCGGCGAACAGCAGCGCGTGGCCATCGCCCGGGCGCTCGTCAAGAAGCCGCTGGTGGTGCTGGCCGACGAGCCGACCGGCGAACTCGACAGCAAGACCGGCGACGAGATCTACAAGATCCTGCGGTCGCTCCAGGAGGCCTACCACACGACCCTCGTGGTCGTCACTCACGACCGCCGGTTCATCAACCCGCACGACCTGGTCCTCGAGATCCAGGACGGCCAGCTCGTGGGCGGCCCGAACGGCTCGCCCGCTTCGTCCGAGGTCTCGAACGGTCTGCCCGCCGAGGTCAGAGCCGCAGAATGACCTTGCCGAAGCCCTCGTTAGACGCCATCCGCGAATAGGCGTCGCGGACGTCTTCCAGCGCGAAGACCGAGTCGACCACCGGCTTCACGACCCCTCGTTCCAGCCAGGGGACCACCTGGGCCTCGAACAGCCGGACGGCCGCGATCTTCTCCTCCAGCGGGCGGCCCCGAAGCGTCGTGCCGACCACCATGATCCGCTTGCCCAGCAACACCCCCAGGTCGATTTCCGCCTTCGACCCGCTCAGGAGGCCGACCACGACCAGCCGCCCTCGTTTCGCGAGGACCGCCAGGTTTCCCGCCAGCGCCTGGCCGCCGATCAGGTCGAGGACCACCTCGACCCCCTTCCCTTGGGTCTGTTCGTTCACCGCGTCGGCGAACGCGCCATCCGCGTTGACGATCGCGACGTCGAGCCCGAGCGCCCTGGCTCTTTCGAGCTTCTCGGCCGTCCGCGACGTACCGAGCACGGTGCATCCCATCGCCCGGGCGATCTGCACCGCCGCCGTGCCCACGCCGCTCCCCGCCGCGTGAATCAAGACCCGCTCGCCGGGCGCCAGCCTCCCCTGCGTCGTCAAGGCGTCGTGCGCCGTGATGAAGACCTCGGGGACCGCCGCGGCGGCCTCGAAATCGAGGTTCGACGGAATCGCGACGACCATTCGAGGATGCGTCACCAGGAACTCGGCCTGGGCGCCTCCCGCGACGATCCCGAACACCCGGTCGCCGACCTTCACCTGCCCCGCGACGGCCGGCCCGACCGCCTCGACCTCGCCCGCGAACTCCAACCCCGGGATGTCGACCGGAACGCCCGGGGGCGCTGGGTAGTGTCCCCTGGCCTGCAACAGATCGGCCCGGTTCACCCCGCACGCCCGCACCCGAACCCGGATCAGGTCGCCCCCCGCCTCCGGCGTGGGAACCTCCCGGACCTCCAGCACCCCGGGGCCCCCCTGGCCCGTGATGACGACGGCTTTCATGGCGATCTCCCTCTATTTTCGAACCGACGCTTCACCCAGCCTTACTCTATCGAATTGCGACCCTCATCGCACCGAAGGGACCGTTGTTGGACGGAGAAACCAGGCGTCGATGCTGCTCGGATCGGCTGCCGGCTCGCAAGCATTAAATCTTGCTCATGATGCCATGCCGGGATCGATATGTGTTGGCCGAATGGGTGTCGGGGTCTATGATCGCCGCCAGCCGAGCACCGTTTCACGCTGATCGGAACTTCCGTGACTTGATTGAAGCCTGCTTCGCCTGTTTCTGAGCGGCCGTAGAGTTCGGCCTCCCTCAGAAGCTCCAGCTTTTGCCCGCATGCCTCGCCCGGGCGCGATCAGATCCGAAGGCGACGTTCGCCCTCGGTCGAGGTGATCCGTCTCCCGCAGACATCAGGAGGATGAAATGGCACGGACTCGCAAGCATCGGTACGGATACATGGTTCTTGCCGCCCTCGCCGCCTTGCCGCTGGGGACGGCTGACGCCAGCCCGATCCCGCCCCAGATCACGTACAGCACGACGTGGCCGGGCCCGATGAGTGGTCTGGGGAATTCGCCGGTGTTCGAGTTCCAAGGCGTTGAGAACGGTACGGCCGCGCCGGATTCGATCATCAAACTCGGCACGGTGCTCATCCATCAGACATCGCCTAGGGATGGATTTACGTTCGACAACGAGGGAGTGAGGGTGGACTTCACGATTTCGGCCGTCGACGGGAAGCCGATCGCCCCCATCGAACTCCCCATCTCGCTTGATGTGCAAATCAGCGGCACGGTCCACCCGGACGGGACCGTCGCGGCTGGTATGATCATACAGGGTATGTACAACCGTATGGACCCTTTCGGTGGTTATATCGGGGGTTTTGGAATCGGCGAGTTGAGGCTCAAATTGGGCGAGGTTCGAGGAGACGACATGGCGCTCTGGAGTCGGACGCCGGGAACTCCCGTCGTCGCGGTCGACATTTACGGCGAACTCACCGACGCCACTGTTCCCGAGCCCGGGGCCTGGCTTGTCTTCGCCGGAGCGACTGGGTTCTTCGCCCTGATGGGAAGATCCCAACGAGCGAAGGCCGCATAGCTCATCGACCGCAACAAACCTTTCGAGTCGGCTCCGGGTAGAATGGCAGTGACCGATCCTCCGGCCGGAGGAATCCTCCTCGCCTTCCGCGTTTCCTGGAGCCGATCATGAGCCGCGCCTTACTCGTCATCGACGTGCAGAACGAATACTTCACCGGAGCGTTGCCGATCACCTACCCGGTCGGTCATCTCGACCGGATTCTCGCCGTGATGGACGCGGCGGAAGGGCGGATTCCGGTGGTGGTGATCCAGCACCACACGACGGACAAACCCATCTTCCGCAAGGGAAGCAAGGAGTGGGAGCTTCACCCCGAGGCGGCCGGACGGCCCCATGACCTGCGGATCGAGAAGACCCTGCCGGGCAGCTTCACCAATACCCCGCTGGAGGACTGGCTCCGCAAGCGCGGGATCGATACGGTCACGATCGCCGGCTACATGACCCACATGTGCTGCGACACCACCGCCCGCCAGGCCGTCCACCGCGGGTTCAAGGCCGAGTTCCTCAGCGACGCCACCGGCACCCTGCCCCTCTCGAACTCCGCCGGCCGGGTGACCGCCGAGGAACTCCAGCAGTCGATCCTCTGCGCCCAGCAGCAGTTCCTCAGCGAAGTCCTGCCGTCGTCGGAGTGGATCGGCCGTCTGTGACGGAGGGTAAGATCCGAATCGCGCGCATTCAGGGCGTTCGCGCGGACTGGGCCCGCCCGGCCGGGACGCCGGCGTCCTGGTCCTTTTCCGCGTCCGAAACGAGCAAATCGACCATCAGTTCAAGCTCTTTGCCGCGGAAGTCTCGGTAGCGGATCACGCCCTTGTGGTCGATCACGAAGACGGAGGGCCAGCACCGGATTTGCCAGGCGTCCGCGATCGGTCCGACCGTCTTCTCGCCGCCGTCCCACCACGACCGCCAGGTGATCCCCTCCTTGGCGAGACGTTCCAGGGTCTTCGCCCGGTCGAGGTCGGCGTCGACGCCCAGCAGGACGAACGGGCGGCCTTCCATGCGCTTCACCATCGCCTTCTCGTGCGGGAACATCGCCCGGCATGGGAGGCAGCCGAACCCCCAGAACGAGAGCACGACCACCTTGCCCCGGAACTGGCTCAGGGACATGGGCTTTCCGGCGACGTCCTCGCCGTTGATCTCCAGAGCCTGGCGTCCTGGAAGCGACTGGCGTTTCCAGTACTCGGCGTGCTCTTTCAGACCGCGCCGGGAGACGCCCTCGGCTTCTTGGTCCAGTTTTTGTGGATCACAGGCCTTCAGGGCTTCCAGGTAGGGACGCCCCCACGTCGCTTCCAGCCGTCGAGCGAGCGCCCCGCCGTCGTCGCCCTCCAGCCGACGCGCGAGGTCGGCCCTGCCCTTGAGGAAGCGGACCAGGCTGAGCGCGGCCCCCGCCCGGGTTTCGGCCGACGGATTCTTTTCGAGGACCTCCCGGAGGAATCGCTCGGTCTGGGCCGACGCCGACCCGAAGTGCGAAGGTGATGCCAAGAGCTGAGCGAGATCGGACGCCCGCCCCCCTTGCACGTGGTGTCGGATTAACAGGTCGATCGCCTTCGAGAAGTAAGGAATGGCGTCGTCGCCCGTCGGCTCGGTCGAGAACGAGTCGCCAAGCGCCAGGGCCTCCAGCGACAGGTAGCCGGTAGAATCCTCGGGATTCTTCTCGGCGAGTTCCACATGGCGCGACGCGAAGTGATTCCACGGTAGACCGCCGCCTTTCTCTCGGTTCTCGAAGTTTGCGACGGTCAGCTTGTGGAATTCGTCCCTCCGCTGCTTGGAAACCTCGTCGGTCTTCTTCGCGGCGGGTTCGTCCGAGCCGGGGAGGATGAGCAGCGCCAGGAGAGCAAGGATCGTCGAGTACATCACCGATGCCTTTCCGGAGAGAGACGGCGAGGGATGGGAGATGAACACGAAGCCGTTGCGATCATGGTTTGGAGAGGTCTTTGATCTCGGTCAGAAGGGCGTCCACCGCTTCGTCGAGCGCCTTGCCCCCCAGACCCTTGGAGCGGATCACGCCTTGGGCGTCGAGGAGGTAGAGCGTCGGAAAGCTGTAGATGCTCCACTTTGCGCAGATCGGGCCGTCGGTGCGGCCGTCCCACCAGCATCGCCAGGTGACTTCGCGGTCCTGGATCGACTTTCGGAGCGTGTCCTTGCTCTCGTCGGTGTTCACGCTCAGGAGGGCGAACGGCTTGTCCTTCAGGCGCTCGACGAGTTCGCGTTCCTGGGGATACATCCCCCGGCAAGGGGCGCACCAGTTGCCCGAGAACGTCAGCACGACGACCTTGCCTCGATAATCGCTCAGCTTGAAGGTCGTTCCGTCCGCGTCCTGGCCGACGATCTCGGGCGCTTCGTTTCCCACGGCCAGGTGGCGGATCTCGTTCAGCGTCCGCTCTGCGACGTCGGCGAGGGTCTTCTTCGACGCCTTATCGATCGACCCGCGGCGGTACGGGAGATCGCCGTACTCGTCGAGCGCCCGCTCGCAGAGCGCCTCCGACTCCTTGAGCATCGCGCCGGGGTCGCACGAGCGGAGATGGTCCAGATAGCTTCCGTACCGTCGTTCAAGGAGCCGCATGTCGGTTTCGTCGGGCTTCGGACGCTTGAGATCCTCGGCCAGGCCCGCCTGGATCCTCAGGTATTCCGCCAGGCCCCAGCAGGCCGGCCCTTTCACCGCGCGCGCCGTCGTCGTCTCGTAAACCGCCCGCAGGAAGCCGTCGCGTTTGGCTGTTGGGTAGTTGACCAGGTTCGGCAGGATCGAACCGAGTCCGTCGTCGTTTCGATGGTGTTCCAGGACCAGGTCCATCGCCCGATCGACCTGGCGACGCCGCTTGGGGGCGTTGTGGTCGGCCCAACGCCCCGTCTCCAGGATCCAAAAAAGCGCGTCGCGCGCGCCCGCGTCCTTCGGATCGCGCTCGGCCACGGCGAGGAATCGGTCGATGTACGCTTCCAGCTCGCTCGCCGGATTCAATTTCGCCGCCGCTTCCCGCTCCTTTTCGGTCGCGGCCTTCTCAAAGGCGTTCTGGCGAGCCTTCTCCCTCGAATCCCACTCGTTCCGAAGCGCCTTGTACGACTCGCCGACGGACTGCGGCTCCGTCGTCTGGGCCGCGCCTGTTGTGGCGAGGAAGAGATAAACGGCCGAAGTGATGAGAATCCGCATCGCGCCTCCTCCTACTGTTGTAAGGCTGAACGCGAGGATCGTACTACGGATGTCCGTGAAAAGCCAGAGAGGAGTTCGACCGCGCGACGCCCGACGAAAAAAACCGCCCGTCGCGAGCGGTTCGCGTCGGGCGGTCAGTTTGGTTGGAGTCGTTCGTTCGGTCGCGACGGTCGGCTCGGCTCAGAGTCGGCTGAGGTCGGCGGCGACGATGTGGACGTTCTTCTTGAGGCCGAGTTCCTTGGCGACCTCTTCGGTGGCGGGGACGGTCAGGCTCCGCCGCGGCGAGATGCTGAAGCCGGCGAGCTGCCGGGCGTGGAGGGCGTCGCCGTCGCCTTCGCTCGCGCCGAGGACGGCCAGGCCGTTGAGGATCAGCGGCGAGGCGTTGTCGATGCGAACCGTGTACGTGTTCTTGCCCTTCACCTTGGGCCCCTTGGCGACCTGCGCCCGGACCATTCGGTTGAGCACGCCCTCGGCCAGCGCGTCGGTGAACTTGAGGGTATCGAACTTGCCGTCCTTGCGAGCGATCGGCACGGTGAACTTGCCGTAGGGGACCCAATTCTGGGCCGTGGCGTCGCTGGAGTTGACCAGGACGGTCGCCTCGTTCTCGGTGATCCGGACGCGGCAGGCGATGGCCGGGCCCAGGGGCTCGGCGGGGATCTCTTCCCTCGCCCACAGGCCGAGCACCGGCTTGTCCTTGAGCGCCTTGGTCAGCTCGTCGGCCAGGGGCTTGGTCTTGGCGTCGGCCGAGTCGATCTGGAACCGGATCACGCCGGTCTCGCCGTCGGGCAGGTTGTCGAGTCGGTCGACGAACGCCTGGGCCATCGTCAGCTCATAGGGGTTGCCCCAACTCTGGGAGAGCTGGGCGATGGAGTCCCAGTCCAGTCCCGAGGCCACGCGCCACATCACCATCTGCGAGATCCAGATGTTCGCCTTGTCGGCGGCCAGCCGCTTGAGCGCCTTCTGAACCCGCTGATCCTGGTTGATCTGCGTGATGTCGCCGATCTGGAGCTTCTCCCCATCGGCGGGCAGCTTGACGCCGTTCTCGGCGTCGGGGCGCTCAAGGCTGACGAGCCGAGTCGGCAGGTTGCGGGTCTGGCCGGGCTTGATGTCGGCGAACGGAAGGCCCGTGGGAGGCACCGACCGCATACCCATGCCCATGCCGCCCATGCCGCCGCCCATGCCCCCCATTCCGCCGCCCATTCCGCCGCCCATGCCCCCCATTCCGCCGCCCATGCCCATCATCATGCCCATCATCAGGGACCGCTGATCCCAACTATCGCGGTCGCCGGCGAGCGACATGATGAGCCGGCCGAGCATCATCAGGCCCATGGTCGGGGGCAGCGTGCCGCCCATCATCATGCCGCCTCGGCCGCCCATTCCGCCCATGCCGCCGCCCATGCCGCCTCGGCCGCCGCCCATTCCGCCCATTCCGCCGCCGCCCATGCCACCCATACCGCCGCCCATTCCGCCCATGCCGCCCATCTGGCCGGTGGCACCCTGCGCGATGAGGCCCGGCGGCAGGACGACGCGAAGCTTGCGTTTCGAGGTGTTGGTGACCGAGACGGTCATGCGGCCGTTGCCGCGCCCCTCGGCCTCGACGTTCACCAGGCCGTCGCGCATGGCGTCGAGCAGGTTGTACATCGGAACGTCATCAACTTCAGGCGAGGGTTGCGGTTGCGTCGCGGAAGCGGGCTTCGCCTTGGGCGCCGAATCGTCGGCGGCCGCCACGGAGAGCGGCGCGACGCCGAGCAGCACCGCGATCGCGAGATGTCGAACATCGAAACGTGTCAGAGACATGGAAAACGCCCTTCCTTTCCAGAAAGTCCGGGAAAGTCGCATGACGCCGCCGTCCATCTCATACAAAAAGCGACATAACCCCCCTGATGGGCCGTTCTTCAAGCCGCTGGGAGAGAAGCAGGCGAGGTCGGGCCGTCGTCCCGGAAAGAACGAAAGTATTCGGAGTACTCGGTGAGCGCAGCGACCAGACAAATGCAATAGCGCCGCCCGATCCGATGGCCGTCTCGGCGCGGCTTTCCACGAAGGAGGTCGTCTGTTCAACGATCCAAGGCTGGTAGTGCCTGATTGCGGTTGGTGACTGAAGCAGCCGATCCACCGATGAACGGGCAGGATTTTCACACGCGGCGTTTCGCCGAAACCTGCTTCGTTGCAACCCTAATCGTACCGCTTAAGACCCCCATCGAAACGGAGGCTCTTAAGATTAAATAAAATTCATGAACAAAAAGCAAGGGAGGGATTGTGGGAATTTTGGGAGGCGGCAGTGTTTTTCGGACGTAGGCGGGCCTCGGGACGGCCCGCCGTCGCGTTTCGTCAACGCGGCTGGTTCCAGTAGATTCGCAGGTTGTGGGTGGCGCGGCCGCCGGCGACGACGTCGATTCGGCCGTCGCCGTCGAGGTCGGCGGCCACGGCGTCTTCGCAGGCCATGCCGCCGTCGTCGATCGCGTGTCGCTCGAACGCGAGGCCGTCGGCGCTCGGACGGGGGTCGAAGGCGAAGACGCCCGGCCCGCGCGGGGCTTTGGCGTCGGCCGGATTGCGGTCGCGCTGGCCGATGATCAGCTCGTCGTCGCCATCGCCGTCAAGGTTGGCGCACCAGACGGCGTGGCCCCAGGCGAGGGGCGCGGCGACCACCTGCCGTTGCCAGAGGGCTCCGTCTTGCTTCGGGGGCGTGTAGACCACGACCTGGTTTCCGTGCCAGGGCTCGATGGTCGCCAGGTAGTGCGAGCCGTCCGCGAGCCGTCCCACCTTGACTTCGCTGGCCCCCTTGAACGGTGCGCTCTCCTGGTCGCCCGAGCCGAGCTTGGCCTTGGTCCACTTGCCTTTCTCGGAGCGTTCGAGTCGGTAGACGCCTTCCCATGCGGCCAGAACGATCTGATCGCGGCCGGCGCCCAGCATGTCGACGAGCTGGAGGTTGTGGATCGTGTGCAGCGAGGCGTCGGCGACTTCCGTCGGCCAGTGCGGGTGGGCGGGGTCGCCGGGGACGTCGAGGACGAGCACGCGCACCTCGTGGCCGGCGTCCCAGTTCGGCGGCTTGGTTCCGCGCCCCTGGAGCGGGGCGACGACGAGTTGCTTCTTGCCGTTCCCCTTCACGTCTCCCCAGCGAAGGCGATGGAGCGAGGGTTCGTCGTAGTCGATCGGGTGGACCTGCCACTCGCCGGCGGCGTCGCGGCCGATCCACTGGAGGGTGCCGGCGTGGGCGGTGTCGGGAGGCTTCCAGCCCGCGCCGACCGTGAAGTCGATGCGGCCGTCGCCGTCGACGTCGTGGGCCTGGATGCAGACGTTGTCGCGCTTCGTCGCCCCCCGGACGGCTTCGTGCTTCCGCCAGGACGGGTTCTCGTACCAGATCACGGCGTCTTCCGAGACCGCGACGACGTCGAGCTTGCCGTCGCCGTTGACGTCGGCGGTCGTCACGGCGTAACAGACCTCGCCGATGTGCGGGTCGATCTCCAGGGGCTCGAACCGAGGGAATTCCGCCCCGGAGGCGAATGGGATGCTGAAAACGACCAGCGCGACTGCGAGAGGGAGGCTTCGCATGGTACTCTCCGTAAGACCAGGTGGGGGGAGTAACATGATAAGCGGTCCATGACCCGTTCTGAAGTGCCTATCGCCGTCGAGCCGACTTCGAGCGCGGGGAGGGCGGGAAATGAGAATGCAACAGACCCATCGCGCCTCTTACGACTGCCCGCACTGCCGGGAACCGCTGGAGGCGCGGGCCGGCCCCTGGCGCGGCTGGCTGCTCTGCCCCCGTTGCGGGCGTCCCGGAATGCCGCCGGAGCCGTCGAAGGACCGCGTCTCGCGATGGTCGCGGAAGGCGGTCGGTCACGGCTGGTTCGATGGTAAATCCAGCCCGCGCCCAGCGCCGGCCCAGGGCGTTTTCGTAACCCGGCCGGTTGCGAACCAGTCCTCGCGGTCAAGCATCGCCCACGTGGCCGCCGCGATTGGCTTGCTGGTCTTGGGCCCGCTGGCATGGATCGTGTACCAGAATCAGTTCAGCGCGGGCACGGTTATGCACGGTCTCTTGGCCCTCGCCCTCTGCTGCCTGCTCGCGATGGTTGGGAAGAGGAGATAGGGTCAAGGACGGGCGGGGGCCGGGTCGCTCGCCTCGGTCGGCGTCAGAGAGGGGGACGACGGCCGGCGTGCCTGGCGGGGGAGATCGGGGCGGGGGCGACGCAACTTCTCGTGCCGGGCCGACGAGCGATCGACGACGGCGTTGAGGTCGTGCTCGCGGAGGATGCGGTGGATGCTGTCGATCGAGGCGAAGACCCCCATCCGCCGACCCTGGATCATCTCGGCGTGGCCGACGCAGACGCCGACGAGCCGGCCCTTCCCGGTGAAGAGGCCGCCCCCCGACCGGCCGTGTTCGGGGATCTTGTCGGTGATGAGGAAGGGACGGTCGACGTCGCTCTCGTTGAGCTGAAACGAGGCGGTCTCGACCAGCTCGGTCTTCCAGCTCGACAGCTTCGCGCCCAGGTCGATCCCCACCGAGGTCAGGATCGAGTCGTCGGGCAAGGCGTCCTGGTCGTCCTCGGAGAGCTTCGCAACGTACGGCAAGGCGACCATCTGGCGGACCCGGAGGACCGCCACGTCGGCCGAGGCGTCGGCGCCGACGAGTTGGGCGGGAACCCGGCGCGGCCAGCGGCCCGGCGCGTTCGTCCGCCGCTCAAGCCCCAGGTTGTAGCGATGCAGCTCGACGAGGATCGGCCCCTCGGAGCGGACGACGTGGGCGGCGGTCAAGACGAGGGTGTCGTCGTCGACCGAGGCGACGACCGTGCCGCTCCCTTGCGAGGTGCCGCGCCGGATGATGACCGTCGGTCGAAATGTGCCGTCGTCGCCCGGCGCGACCGGGTCGAGTTGCCGCTTCCCGGCCCTGGCGGCGGGCTTCGGCGACGTCGCCGGCGCGCGTCGAATCCGAACCGCCGGCTCGGCCGCGGGCGAGGGCTCGGTCGGGCCCGCGTCCTGGGCGTGCAAGAAGGCCGGCGCGATCAGCAGGAAAGCCAGCGCAATCGTGGTCCGCATGTCGGCTCGCCGTGGGTCAGAGTGCGTCCGCGGAACTCTACCCACCATGTTGACCCGCCCTCGACCTCGTTTTCAAGCTGGTTTCGAGGAACCCGCGCCGGCGAGTGGCGAGTGGGCCACGCGCCGAGGCTTAATCGACCGCCCCGACCCCGGGCGAGCCGCCGCAGAAATCGAGGATCAGCCGTCGGTACCGGGGCGGGTCGACGGCCGTGAGATTGTGGTGGCCGGCTCCCGGGAAGGTCTCGATCCGACCGTGGGATCGGACGCGGTCGTAGAGGGCGAGCGCCTCCTCGGGCCACGCCAGATCGTCCGCGCCGCCCGCGAGGATCAAGACCGGCGTCGTGGCGGGGATGTGGTCGACGGCCCGCAGCGGGGAGATCGCCTCGAAGTCGGGAACGACCAGGAATGCGGCGATCCGCAGACCCAGGTAGGCCGCGCGATCGAGGAGCGGCGGCAGGTACGCGGCGGTTCGATGCCGGACGGCCGTCTTCAGATCCTGATACGGGCTTTCGAGGACGTAGCCCTGGACCCGGTCGCCAAGCTCCTCGGCCGCGAACGCCGCCGCCGCCGAGCCCAGCGAGACGCCGAAGACGATCACCGGCTTGCCGGGACGACGGTTGTGGAGGAAATCGACCGCCGCGACGACGTCATGACGCGCGCTGTAGCCGATGTCGTTGAAGTCGCCGGTCGAGTCGCCATGGGCGCGGAGCGAGATCAAGAGGACGGCGCAGCCGCCTTCGCCGGCCACGATCGCGGCGCGGTTCAGGCAGTGCGACCGACTCCCCTTGTTGCCGTGCAGGAAGAGGATCGACGGGGCGTCGTCGCGCCCGTCGGCGTACCACGCGCCGATCTGATGGCCGTCGCGGGTCGCCAGCCGATGCTCCTCCAGCCGCCCCCAGGCGACCTGCGGAGCCGGTTCGGGGAACGGAGCCCGTCGACGCTGCGTGAGCCGGTGCGCGACGGCGAACGAGACGAGCAGCCACGACGTCAGGCCGACCATCGCGAAAATCAGCCAGCGGCGCCGTCGCTTCGGCGAAAAGAACTTCTCGCGATCGATCGGCATCCGTCCCTCGCTCCTGTCGTATCGCTCGACGCTTCAAACGATCCGATGCGTGGTCGGGCTGGGTTGAATCGTCGACTGGGGTTCGGGGAGCGATTTGAAATAGAAGTAAACGGCGGTCAGCCCCAGGAGCAAGCTGGCGAGCGCGCCGGCCCAGGTGGTGGTACGGTAGAGCTTGAGCGCGTCGACCAGCTCCTTGGCCTTCTCGCCGTCGGTCGCCTCGACGATCGGCCGCTTCTCTTCGAGTTCGCGTTCCTGGAGCGTGTTGGCCTTCTCCAGCTCACCGAGCCGCTTGCGGAGGGCGGGCGCTTCCTTGGCGTCGGCTTCGGACTCCTTGAGGCTGGCGCGGGCGGCGTCGAGGTCGGCGGCGAGCTCCTTGGCGCGAAGGCCGAGGGTCTCGTTGATCGCGAGTTCGGCGAGCAGCCGATTGTGCGACTCGTCGCGGGCCTTGGCGGTCCGTTCGTAGCGGGCGATGAACTTGCTCGGGTCTTCGCCCCCGACCTTGTCGAGCAACGTGTCGACGGCCAGCCGCTGGCCCCCCGCCGCGTCGTCGAGGTGACGCTGAAGGGCGACGAGCGCCTCGGTCTGCTCGCCGAGCCGGGTGTTGAGCTGGAACAGCCAGAGGGCGGCGGCCAGGCCGACCACCCCGAGAAAACTGCCGAGCATCGCGAGCAGCGCCATGATCGACAGCCGTTCGGCGGGGCCGCCGGCGTGGGGATGAGCGGGACGACTGAGCATCTTGATGAGCTCCGCCTCAAGGCGAGGTGAGAGGGCCGAGCCCCCCTGCCCCGACGGGCTGGGGAGGTTTTCGAGATCGTTGGCCAGCTTCGAGAGCGCCAGCCGTTCCGTCCGCTCGGCGCACAGATGGAATCCGCCCACCTGGACCATCTTGCCGTCGGACCAGCGGAAGAATCCACGGGTCGACTGGATCGGGTCGACGACGTAAGCGACTTGCAGCGGCTGCGCGAAAAAATTCTGGTGGATGAACAGATCGTGATGTGAAAGAAAGATCCCGAAGCTGGGATGCGTATGATACCAGCCCACTATGTCGAGGTCGGGGTACAGCCGATCGCGGTCGCGGGTGATCTCCTCCCACGAGTCGTGCGTGTAGGTGAAGCTCGCCTGGGTGTTGGCGTAGTGCTTGGCTTCGAGGGCCTGGGTGATCCAGGCGAAGTGGTCGCCGGTCGCCGGGTCGACGCACTCCTTGCCCAGCAGGATGCCCCCCAGCTCGACCGAGACGTCGGAGAGCGCGTGACGCTCGATCAGGTCGGCCGGGCCCCGGTCGAGGAAGATCGGCAGGTCGTTCGGGCCGGGGGTCTGGCAGGCGACGCAGGCGTGCCGCGGGTCGCGGTCGGGACGCTTCACCCGCGCCGGCTCGCGATACTTGATCTCGCCGAAGACCATGTCGTCGCCGCTCAAGAGTCGAGCCCCCATCCCGAGGCGAGCCCGTCGCGGTCGCCGGCCAGCAGGAAGAACCGCGCGTCACCGTCTTCTTCATCGACGCGGACGACGTCGAACGGCGGAACGCCGACCTCGGCCAGCGTCCGCCCGGCCAGGGGAGTCCCCTCGTCGATCCGGCTGACGACCACCGGGCGTCCGGCCTCGCGGCATTTCGGGCAGACCGCATCGGCCTGGCGGACCCGCGTCCTCGGCCGCATGACCTCCTCGCGGCCCCCGCAGCGCGGGCACTCGACGGCCTCGACCAGCTCGCGGTCGAGCGTCAGGTGGAGCGGGCCGGAAAGCGCGGGCCGGGCCGCGTCGAACAGCGCGGCGACCGTCGCCCCGCGGCCGAGCGGAAGCGCGATCGGCTCGGGGTACGTCTCGTGGCTCAGGCAGTCGTCGCGGAACGGCAGCTTGGTCGTGTAGAACTGGTTGCCGACCCCGTTGAAGACCAACGCCGAGCCCCCCGCCACCGGCATGTCGTGCAGCAGCTTGAGCGCTTCTTGCACCTGGAGCGCCCCCATCATCGACGCGATCGTGGGCGCGGTGGGAACCTTGCCCGCCAGGATCTCGTCGCGCTTGAGCAGCGGGCAACTGTACCGCAGGTTCAAGAGCTGGTAGTCGCGCTCGGTCATCGCGCACTCGTAGCAGGCCGAATGCGGCGGCGTGAAGACCTTGACCACGCCTTGAATTTCCTGGATGCCGGCGTCGACCCACGGGGTGCTCGTTTTCCAGCACTGGCGGTTGACCCAGAGCCGGGCCTCGCGGTTGTCGAGGCAGCCGATGACCACGTCGACCTCGGCGAACAGCCCCAGGCCGACGTCGTTGAGCACGTCGCCGCGCATCGGCACGAACCGGACGTCGGGATTGATCTCGCCGGCCCGTCGGGCCGCCACGCGCGCCTTGGGAAGGCCGCCGTCGGCCGCCCGGAAGAGGACCGACCGCGACAGGTTCGAGGGCTCGACGTCGTCGAGGTCGATCACGTAGATCGTCCCCAGGCCGACGAGCGCCAGGTTCTTGATCACCTCGTTGCCGAGCGCCCCCGCGCCGACGACCAGCACCTTGGCGGCCGCCAGGCGTTCTTGCCGCCACCATGAGATCAGCCGGAGCCGGCCGTAGCGGTCGTCGTCGTCGATCCGCAGGACGTCGTCGTCGGGCGTCGATGGGTCGGGATGGTCGGGCTTCGTCAATCGATGAAGAGGATGTCTTCCTCCCCTCGCGACGGTTCCACCGCGCGGCTCTCGGCCGCGGGGCTGGTGGTGGTGGTCTCCAGAATCACCATCCCGTCGTCGTCACCGTCGGCGACGGCGGCGGCGGTCCGGGATGGTGGTTCGGGGGGCGAGGCCGGGGCGTCGTCCGGCGGCCGGCCGTACCGCTCGATGAACTGGCGGACCCGCGAGACCGGCGTCGGCCCGTCGGAAGCCGCCGACAGGAACCGCCAGGCCGACTTCGGCTTGGCGTCGTCCAGCGGCTTCGGATGGTCGGATCGACCGTCAGGATCGAGCCACCCCTTGGCCGCGCGGAGGTCGCGGATCGAGCGCGGGTCGGTCGGGAACAGGATCGTCGTCTGGTTGGCGACCCACAGGGCGGCGTCGCGGTTGTAGGGGCTGCGGATGTCGTAGTTGTGGTAGCGGGCCATGTCCCAGAGCATCGTGCAAAGCTCGTCGAGCTGGACGCTCGGGGCCCAGTGCGTGCCATAACCTCCCAGGCAGACCATGCCGATTTCGGAGATGTTGGGGTGGTAGATCGGCGTCAGCCAGCGGATTTCCGGGATCGTCCGGGGGTAGGACGAGCCGAGCTTGATCTCGACCCGATGCGTCTGGATCAACTTCACCTTGCCCCGGTCGCGCCACAGGCCCTTGCCCTTGAAAGCGATCTGGTAATGATGCGGTGGATTTCCCGAAGTCTGGAATTCGAAGACCGAGCTTTCCGAGCGGACGCGGTCGAGTGCGGCCAGATCGTTGTGAAGGCGTCGGGTTCGAGGCGAATCGTGCATGGCCATGCCGCGCGCCGCCGATCGGCGGCGCGTCCTCTCGCGTTAGGGAGTCGGATCGGGCCTTCGTTGCGAGGAGGCGACGCCGGACCGCTAGCCGGCGACCACCTCGGGATAGACGATCAGATGGTCGCCGTCGTGGATGCCGGCTTCAACGAGCGTCCAGGTCTCCAGCAGCCGTCTACCTCCCTCTTTATGGTCGAGGGCGTAGCTCATCGGCTGGCCGTCGGGGCTGGTCGCCGGCAAGTTCATCTTGGTGATGATGTTCGGGATGATCCGGCTTACAGGCACGCTGAATGCGATGACCGCCTTGACCGATTTGGCCCCGGTCTGGTCCAGAAACGTGACCTGCGTGCCCGTGGGATCGGCATTTCCGCCGTATGACATGGTCAGGATACCTCCTCGACATGCCTTTCGGCCGTCGCCCGCCAATATTGGGTCCGGAACCCCCGGAATCGCGTCTTCAGGCGTCCGCCGCGTGCGGGGAATCCCCCCGCTCGCGACCATCAATCACTGAAGATAACATTTGACCACCACGGGCGGAAAGCACTTTCCGACTCTCACTCCCCCTCGTGGCTTCGAATGAACATACGGATCGGCTCGGCGACGTCCGGCCGGACAATTCGGGCGATCGCCGAATCCGGCTCAAGCCGTGAATCCATGCAGTCGATCTTCGCCATAGATTGAAACGGATCAATTCAACGTGGGTGGGTCCGCGCGAAGGCCGCGCCGAATTTTTCGAGATTCGTGCATTCCTCCCAAGACGTCAGGACGACTGGATGCGGATACCCTGGGTCATTGCGATCGCCATGGTTCTGACCTGCCGAATCGCGGCCGCGCAAGCGCCCGACGCCCCGCCCGACCTCGCTTCGGCCGTCTCGGAAGGCGAAGCCGTGGCGCCGGCCGCCGTGAGCCCATTACCCAGCGCCCCTCGACCCCGCGTCGGCTTCCTGTCTCGGGGGCTGTTCAGCCGATGGTTCCGGAGGGTGTCGGCGGATGAACCGACGGACGCAGAAGGAGCGCCGGCGGCCGGGCCGGGCGCCGACGCGGGACCGCCGAGAGGGAGCCAGCCCGTCAGCGCGAACCCGGCGGCCGTCAACATCATCGCCGGCACCGGGGCGCTCGGGCGGTGGCTGGGGCTCGAAGAAGACTCGGGAATCCGGTTCGGCGGGCTCTGGGTCGGCGACGCCAGCGGCGTGCTGTCCGGCGGTCGCGACCCCGGGCACTGGGGGCTCAACAGCCTGACGATCTTCGACATCAACCTCGACGCCGAGAAGCTGTTGGGCGTGAAAGGCGGTTCGTTCGGAACCGAGTTCCTCCAATTCACCGGACAGAAGACCAACAGCCTGGCCGGCGCCTTCCCGGGCTTCGACTCGCTCGAAGTGACGCCGCCGCTCACGCGGCAGGAACTCTACCAACTCTGGTATCGGCAGGAGCTTTTCGACGGCAAGCTGGTCTTCCGGATCGGCAAGTCGGTGCCGACCTTCGACTTCAACAACGTGGTCAGGCCGGTGCCCGTCAGCGACCCCTCGGCCGCGATCCCGGCCGTCACGGGCTTGATCTTCACGCCGGTCTTCGTCAACCCGACGATGCTCGGCGTGATCCCCGGCTATTACAACTCGGCCACCGGGATCACGACGACGTTCGCGCCGACGAAGTCGCTTTACATGAACTACGGCTTCTATGACGGCAACCTCGCCAATCATCGCCAGACCGGCCTGGAAGGCCCGCGGTTCAACGGCTACTACTTCCACATCGGCGAGGTGGGCTACGCGTATCGGCTCGGCCCGCAGGAGAAGCCCGGCAATATCGGGGTCGGCGTCTGGGGACAGACCGGAAAGCTCGACACGTACGACCTCGGGGCGAATGGCAAACCCATTCAGGACAATGGCGCGAACGGCGTCTATCTGTTCGGCAGCCAGCGGTTGTGGTTCCGCCATCCGGGCGTCGACAGCAGCGGCGTCAGCGGCTTCTACCAGTTCGGGGCCAACAACTCCAACGCCCTGCTCGCTCGCCAGTACTTCGGCGGCGGCTTCACGGCCTTCGGCCTGGTTCCCGGCCGGCCAGCCGACTCGTTCGGCTGCGGCATGGCGTGGACGTGGCTCAACCGGGGCGACCATGCCGGAAATCTCTTCTTCCCGGACGCGACGGGGCCGCTCCAACTCAGTCCCAGCCAGCTCATGTTCCAGGCGTACTACCAGATGAAGCTGGTGAACGGCGTGTTCGCCCAGACGGCTCTGACCGACATCCCCACCCCCGGCCAGAACGCGACGTTGCCCAACGCCCTCGCAATCAGCTTCCGGATCATCGCCTTGTTCTAAAAGAACCCCAATCGGCGGCTGTCGTCGTCTCGCCGCGACATGCCGCGAGGTATTGAGCCGATCGTCGTTGCCTTTGAAACGAATGAAGATCAATATTCCGAAGTCTGGCCGAATTCGATCAGGAGCACGAGACATGGTGCCGTCGAGCCGTCGAGATTTCCTCGGAGTCGCGGGGATTGTGGGAGCCGCCGGGCTGGCCTCGGGCCTTGAGAGCGCATCCGGGGCCGCCTCGGCGCAACCGGCGGCTGAGGCCGGTGGCGATCTCGTCGACGTGTTGATCCTCGGCGGAGGCTATGCGGGGCTCTCGGCCGCTCGACACTTGAGATTGCGCGGTCGGAAGGTGGTCGTCCTCGAAGCCAACGATCGAACAGGAGGGAGGACGCGGGACCGGATCTTGGCGGGAGGCCGCCGCGTCGAGCTGGGCGGGCAGTACATCGTCCCGGACCAGACTCGCGTCCACGACCTCGCCCGCGAGATGGGCCTGGAGATGTACGCCTCGTGGAACGAGGGGGATTGGTTCCTCGACTTTGAGGGCCGCACCGCTCGTTACCGCACCTCGCCCGGCCAGTGCCTCGTGGACGCGCTGGGGCAGCCGCCCGAGGTTCGCACCGAGATCGAGACGACGGTGCAGGCGCTGTCCGAGTTGTACCCCGCGGTTTCGGCGGCCACGCCCTGGACCCATCCCAAGGCCCAGGAGTGGGACGGTCTGATGTTCGAGTCGTGGCTCGGCGACCGACTCAAGACCAGCGCGGCCCTCCGGTTCCTCACGCTCATGACGAACCAGGCCTTCTCGGTCGAGCCGTCCGAGATCTCGTTCCTTCAGATGCTCTGGTTCTTGAAAACCAGCCACGGCCTCCCGGGATGGGCGTTGGGCGGCCCGCAGGCCGATCGCGTCGACGGCGGCACGGGACTGCTGGGCGAGCGGCTCGCCAAGCTCCTCGGGGATGACGTCCGCGTCGGCCGCGCCGTGCGGAGCGTCACGCAGGACGATCGGACCGTCTCGGTCGACACGGCCCAGGGCTCGTTCCGGGCCCGCGCGGCGGTGGTCTGCCTTCCTCCTCAATTGACCAACACGGTGCGGTTCGACCCGCCCCTGCCCTCCGACCTCTACCGCGCGTTCGACGGCTTGCAGGCCGGGATGACGGTCAAGGTGCAGGCGGTCTACGATCGGCCCTTCTGGCGCGAGCTGGGCTGGTCGGGAAACGGGATCGCGTTCGAAGGTCCTCAAGCCTTCACCTTCGACAACACGCCGAGGGGCGGTTCGCCGGGCGTGCTGTTAGGCTTCATCAGCGCGGACCAGGCGACGAAATGGAGCCGTCTGGCTCCCGAACTGCGGAAGGCCGCCATCCTTGCGACGTGGTCGCGGGTCTACGGCGAACCGGCCCTCGCGCCGATCGACTATTTCGAGATGAACTGGCCGGCCGAGACGTTCATCCGATGCGGGCACGGCTGCCACCTCAGCCCCGGCTTGTGGAGCACGCTGGGGCCCGCGTTCGGCGGCGAGCGGATGCCCCGCTTCGGGCGCGTCTGGTGGGCGTCGTCCGACCTGGCCAAAGACTGGGTGGGCTACCTCGAAGGCGCCATTCACGCGGGCGAACAGGTGGGGCGCGAGGTCGACGTCGAGCTGGGCTGAAGCCGAGAGCCGAGAAACGAACGACCGTCCCGCACGAGCCGTTGCTCGCGAGGGACGGTTTATTTTTGTTCAATCAAGGGGCGAGGCTCAATCACCCGCCGTCGTCGTCGGCCGTCAGTAGTCGACCTTGTCCTTGCGGTTGTAGTATTCCTTCCAGACTTCGACGGCCTCGGGCCGCATGAACATTTGCTCGGAGATCGCGCGGTCCTTCGTGGGCTTGGCGAACTGCTCGTAGATGAAATCGTCGTCGAAGTTGCCGTACTTCTTCGAGTCGGCGACGACCGCGCCGAAGAAGACGCCGTCGAGGCCCGCCCAGTAGACCGTCGCCAGGCACATCGGACAGGGTTCCGCCGACGTGTAGAGGACGCAGCCTTCGAGCTTCGGCGACTTCAGCAAGGCGCAGGCCTGACGGATCGCGTGCATCTCGGCGTGCCAGGTGGGGTCGTTCTGAGCGACGACGTGGTTCATGCCGTCGGCGATGACCTTGCCGTCCTTGTCGACGATCACGGCTCCGAAGGCGCCGCCCGTCTTGTACTCGACGCCGGCCTTGCGGGAATTGGCGATCGCCCGCTTCATGAACTCTTCGTGCTTCGCCTTCGGGTAGCGAGCGTAGATCTCCTCGGCGGTGATCTTCTTTTTCTCGCTGGCCACCTGCACGAACGCCATGACCGTCTTGGACGGGACGGCCTGGAAGACCAGGAACCCCCCGACGATCAGGGCGCCGAACAGGAATACGCCGAGTGTGATCCGCCCCGCGCGGGCGTTGAGACCGAAACGTGCTGCCTTCATGGTGCGTCCTCAAACGAGTAGTGGAGTGGAAACGGTCGACGGAATCGGACGAATTTGTTCGGCGAAGTGCAGATCGTGGTCGAGTTCGCCGTGGATTGCAGTCATGCGTTGCGGTGGTTTCCAAACCGAGCGGCGAATCCGGTGCGTCCTTCCGTACCCCCTGGTACGATGAACCTTCGGGCCGACGCCTCATCCTCCGGAACCGTAGAACATGAACGGGTCTTAGTCTTCTCGCTTTTTGAGGATCACGCCGTGACTGGATCGCGAGTCGTCGAACTGGAGTCTCTGAAGCCCCGTCTCGAAGCCGCCGTCGAATTCGCCGCGCAGCAGGTGCGCGCGACGATCGAGCGGCGGCCCGACTACTTCCCGATCTACACGGTCGACGGTCGTTGGTTTCACCAGGGCGAGCTGTGGACCGACTGGTGCGGCGGGTTCCACGCCGGGATGATGTGGATTCTGGCCGAGCGGACCGGCGAATCCTGGTGGCGCGCTCAGGCCGAGCATTACGCGAAGCTGCTGGAACATCGCCAGATCGACCGCGACGTCCACGACCTGGGGTTCATCTTCCTGAACACCTATCTGCCCTGGTATCGCCTGACCGGCGACGAGCGGCTGCGCCAGGTGCTGATCCAGGCGGGGCGTACGCTGGCCCTGCGGTTCAACCCCAAGGGGCGGTATCTCCGCTCGTTCGTCGCGCCAGAGAGCCTGTTCATCGACATCATGATGAACGTGCCGATCATCTACTACGCCGCGCGCGAGACCGGCGACGCGGGCCTTCGGGAAGTCGCCGACGCTCATTGCCGGACGACGGAGCGGACGCTCGTGCGGCCCGACGGTTCGACGGCGCACGAGGGGATCTTCGACCTCGGCACCGGCGCGTTCCTCCGCCAGACGACTCACCAGGGCTTGCGGGCCGATTCGGCCTGGACGCGGGGGTTGGCCTGGTCGCTTTATGGCTTCACGACTGTCTATTCCTACACCGGCGATCCGGCCGACCTGGCGATCGCCAGACGGAACGCCGACTATTATCTCGCTCGATGCCCCGAGAGTCTGGTCCCCCCCTGGGACTTCGACGTTCCCGACGGCCCCGACAGGATCGACGACAGCTCGGCGGGCGCGATCGCCGCGTCGGGCCTCTGGGACCTCGCCCGCGCCTGCGAGCCCGCCGACCCGGCCGCCGCCGACCGCTACCGAAACGCCGCAATCACCATCCTCGACAGTCTTTGCTCCGACGCCTACCTGGCCTCGAACACGCCGGGCTGGGAGGGCGTCGTCCGCCACGGGGTCTACCACTTCCACAAGCGGCTCGGCGTCGACGAGTCGGTCATGTGGGGCGATTTCTTCTTTCTGGAAGCGGTCGACAAGGTGCTGCGGGGAGTCTGACGAAGGAGCTGAGGGCCGCCGTTTCGGTCGTTTGGTCGTCGCCTAGGTGCAATATCTCTTAAGGCATGGTAAGATACGGTTTTCGTCCCGGCCTCGCGCTGTCTCCGATCCGCGCCTGGACCCCCGTGCCGAAAGGATCTGGATCATGCGGCCCGACTCGACGAACGACAACCTGGGCGACGAGACCATTCCGTTCCCCCCCCCGCTCAACGGCGGCCTGCCGATCATCGACCCGGACGACGATTTCCTGGAAGACGACGGCGAGTTCGATTCGGACGACGAGATGGACGGTCTCGACGGCGACGACGAGCCGCGCACGGTGCTGATCACCGGCGCCTGCGGCAACCTCGGCCGCAAGCTGCGCGCCGCGTGGGCCGACGTCTACGACCTGATCCTCCTGGACGTCGAGCCCGGCGAGGACGACCCGGACGTCTTCAAGGTCGACCTGAGCGTCTTCGACGAGGACTGGATCACCCATTTCCACGGCGTCGACACGGTGGTCCACCTGGCGGCCAACCCCGACTCGACCGCCTCGCTCGAAGACCTGGCGGGACCGAACGTCGACGCGCTGGCCAACGTCTTCAACGCGTCGGCCCTCGCGGGGATCGAGCGGATCGTCTACGCCAGCTCCAACCATGTGATGTCGGGGTGCCGCGACGACGAGCCCGAGCTGATCGGAGTCGACCTGCCGCCGAAGCCCTCGGGCCCGTACGGAATCTTGAAGTACGTCGGCGAACGGTTCGGCCAGAGCCTCGCCCACGCGTTCGACGTGACGTTCATCGGCCTCCGCCTGGGCTATATCCAGGAGGGCGCGAACCGTCCCGAGACGCTTGAGGACGACTGGAGCCGCAAAATGTGGCTCTCCAACGGCGACCTCGTCCGTCTCTTCGACGCCGCCGTCGAAGCCGAGATTGAGGACCGGCTGTTCCTGGTCGTTAACGGCGTTTCGCGGAACCACGGAACCCCCTGGGACCTCTCCGACGCCGCCGAAGTCCTCGGCTACCTCCCCGAGGACGACGCCTTCGCCTCGAAGAACCACCCCGAACCCGTCGACGAGACGGTCTGAAGCCGCGAAACATCGCCGCGTTTCTCCCGGCCGGGTAGCGATTTCAAGTCGCTGCCCGAACCGGGATGATGAATCTCACGAAAAATGAAACGGCCGGTAAACTTCCGCGGCATTCGCTCTCTCGCGTGTCAGGATGGATCGAGGACGGGTCGTTCGGGGAACCATACGTCGATTGCGTTGAGATTAACGAACAAAGCGATTGGCCGGCTTCGGCCGGTCGGCGGACCGAGTTCGGGAGACCCGGCGCACGCCGAACTCCGATAAACAGAACAAGCGGAACAGGGGGCGGGAAGCTCTCGCGCGTCGCTTGGCCGGATGATCGCGGCGGTGGAAGGGACAGGAGGTCCTACGCATGAGCGGACGAAGCGTTTGGCTCGCGATCGTCGTCGCATGCGCGGCGGGGTGCCGGGCGGAAGTCGCCAGGGCTCAGGTCTCGCTCTCTGACGACATCATCGCCGCCGCTCAGGCGAAGAATGAGACCGAGAAGCGACACCATTCGAGCCTGGGGCGGTCGCTGGGGACAGCCGAGAGCCCCTACCGCCGCAAGCCGGGGTCGACGGACATCAATCTGGGCGGCGCCCCGCCCCGCCGCGCCGTGTTGCCGAGGCTGGCCCGGCTGCGAACGAGCACGTCGGCGTTCAGCCCCCCTCCCCAGGAGCCGGGCCGTTACGAGCAGGGCGTCGCGCCGAGCATCGAGCGGCTGCCACTTCCCCTTCGTCGCGGGCCGTCGCACAACTCGGAGGAAGACCTGGCGGCCTATGATGAGGAAGGACCGCCCGACGGCCTGACGCTTGACGCCTCGATCCGGCGGCTCATCGACGTCAATCGCGACCTCCGGGTCAAGGCCCTGGAACTCCCCCAGGCCGAGGCCGACATCCTGACCGCGGGGCTTCGCGAGAACCCTTTGGTGTTCTACGGAACGGACGACATCGCGTACGGCTCGTACTCGCCGGCCCGGTCGGGCGAAGTCGAACACGGGATCAGCCTCGTCTTGCCGATCGACTACACGGGCAAGCGTCGACGGAGAGTCGAGCTGGCGAAGAAAGAGCAATGCGTGTTGCGCGCCCAGTACCAGGACGCCGTTCGCGTCGCCATCGACGGCCTTTACACCGCCTACGTGGACGCCCTGGTCGCCCGTCAGGCGATCCGGGCCGCCGAGGACAGCCTCCGGCTCATCGACGAGTTGCTCAAGGCCCACGCCGCCGTCGCTTCGCCGACCGAGAAGGAACGCGAGGAACTCGACGATCTGACCGTCGAACGCGACGTCACCGAGATGGCCGTCGAAGACACGTACGAGCGGTACGGCAAGGCGCGGCAACAACTTGCAGACCTCTTGGAACTGGCGCCTGAGGAGGCGGAGTCGCTGGAACTGCGCGGCAAGATTCTCGTCCCCAGCCCCAAGCCGCCGCCGCTCGACGAGTTGATCGCGATGGCGAAGGAGCGCCGACCGGATGTGGTCGCGCACCGAATCGGGGTCGACCGTGCCCGAGCCGAATGGTCCCAGGAGAAATCCGAGCGGCTGTCGGACGCCTACTTCCTCTACTCCCCGATGAACTACCTCGACCGGTCGCAATCGCAGGAGCGGAGCGTGAACACCTGGGGCGCGGGGGTCTTCGTCTCGGTGCCGCTGTTCAACCGCAATCAGGGGAATGTGCGTCGGGCCGAGATCAACGTGATCCAGAGTCAGATTGAGGCGGACGTCGCCGAGGACCGCGCCGTCGGCGAGGTCCGCCATGCGTACAAGGACCTCGAGCATTCGCTCGGCGATCTTGAGCGGTTCGAGAAGGCGACCCTTCCGGCCATTCGTCGCAAGCGGGACCGCGCCCAGCGCCGGCTCAATTCGGGAGAAATCCACCCCGAAGACTTCCTGAAGGTCGAACGCGAGACGACTTCGCTGGTTCGCTTCTATCGCGACACCCTGACCCGACAGCGGCGGAACATGCTGAAGCTCAACACCGCCGTGGGTCTCCGCATCCTTCCCTGACCAGCCGCGTCGCCGCGTCCGCCCGACCGGAACTCGACTTGACCCTCGTCGCCATCCTGCTAAAAGAGCGGCGTTCCTCCGCTTCCGCATATCACGTCTTGCGACCTGGAGCGCGGCGCCGGAGCCTTTCCGTCGGCCGCTTCGTTGAGGACTCTCGGACAAGTCGACTTCGACCGCCCAGGACGGCCGGTTGAACACTACAGCCAGGGATGGGGGCCCTTCTCACGTGACCAGACAATCGAAAAAGCAACAGCCGTTGTTCCGTCGCCTCGTGTATTTCATCGTCATGGTGATGACCGGAGGAAGCGCGGGGATCGGCGGCTGGTTCTTCAAGGACTACCCCCAGCTTCAGGCGCTGACCGAAGCGGTGCTGGGCAAGTCCGTCGATGAGATCGGTCAGGGCGATGGGAGCGAGATCAAGGAACGGCTGGCGACGGCGGTTTCCCAGGTGCTGACGCGAGACCCCAAGCGGCCCGGCGTCTACAAGGTCCGGATCACGGAACTCAGGCTCGACCCCAAGCAGTTCACCGCCGGCAAGACGGTCGACATCCAGGCCGAGGTCCGCAAGATCGACGCCGAGGGGAAGAGCGTCCTCGTCTGGGAGAGCAAGTCGTTCGGCGAGAACCTCGCAGTGGTCGGCCGCGACGACCTGTCGGTCGACTGGAACAAACGCCCCTTCGAGATCGAGTGGCGGTCCGGCGATCAGATCGTCGTCGCGGCGTGGGATCGCAAGGCCGGCTTCTTCAGCCCCAAGACTTTCAAGATGGCGCTTCCCGAGCCCGACACCTTCCCGCTGGCCTCGGGACCGCATGTCCTGGCCGTCGTGTCGAGCCGGTCGGCGGATCAGTCGACGCTCAACCGGATCGTCTTCGACAGCCAGCGCACCGGCGATGCCGCCGACCGGCCGACTGTCGCGCGGAGGGGCTCGGACCGTCCGGCCGTCGACGTCGCCGAGCGACCGATCATCATCAAATGAGCCGCTTCAAACCAAGGAGGCCGGACGTGGCCATCCACTTATCGGTTGATCGGTTCGAGGGCGACGACAAGTCGATCGCCGTCCTCGTCGCCGACGACGGCGCGACGATCAACGTCCCCAAGGCGCTCTTGCCGCCGGGCGCGAAGGCCGGCGACGTGCTCACGATGACCCTCAAACGTGACGAGGCCGCCACCAAGAAGCTGGCCGACGACACGCGCAAGGTTCAGGACGAACTCAAGGCGACCGACCCCGGCGGAGACATCAAATTGTGACCGCCAAACTCTCCCGCCGCCTACGGGTGGTCGCCGCCTTCGTGTTCGCCGTCTCGTGGTTCGCCGCACCGGCCGACGCCCAGTGGTTCACCGGCCGTTCCGGGTCGTCGCCGTCGCGCCCGATGGTGACGATCGAAATCCTCGACGTCGGCCAGGGCGACTCGATCCTGATCCGGTCGCCCGAGGGCAAGACGGCCCTGGTCGACGCCGGCCCCTCGCGCGACGCCGCCGCGAAGCTGCTCAAGAGCAAGGGGATCACGGCGATCGATCTGGTCGTGGTCTCGCACCACCACAGCGACCACTACGGCGGCATGGAGCCGATCCTCCGCGACTTCAAGCCCAAGTACTTCGTAGCCACGGGCTCGTCGCACACGACCAAGAGCTACCTCAAGGTGCTCCAGGTCGTGAAGGACGAAGGGATCACCGCCGTGCAGCCGACCGCCAAGCCGAGGAAGATCGAACTCGGCTCGGTGACGCTCACGATTCTCCCTCAGCCGCCCGAGAACACGAAAGAAGAGAACGAGAACTCGATCGGCCTCCGCGTTCAGTATGGCGGCTTCGCGATGCTGTTGACCGGCGACAGTGAGACCGACGAGCGGCGATGGTGGTTGGCTCATTGTCCGGAGCTGGTCGGCGATTGCTCGATCCTCAAGCTGGCACACCACGGCAGCCGCAACGGCACCGATGCCCGTTGGCTCGAACTCGTCCAGCCCGACCTCGCCGTCGCCAGCCTCGCCAAAGGGAACAGCTACGGGCATCCCCACTCTGAGACGATCGCGCTCTTGCGCAAGTACAAAGTGCCGCTGTTGCGGACCGATCAGCAGGGGACGATCACCCTGGTCAGCAACGGCGAGACCTGGAACGTCGTCTCCTCCCCCCTGGCCCGCCGTCGCGCCCCGCGCGACGACGCCGCCGTGGCCGCGACCCGGGACGACGGACCAACCCGACGGCCGTCGCGGACGCCTTCCCGGACGCGCTGAGCCCGCCTCGCTGATTCCAGCGAAGCGAGTGGTGCGGGGTCCATCCATGGTGTAGAATTCGCTGCCGTGAGGCCGTGCAAGCGGGCGTCCACGTCGCCGACGTCGCTCGATCGTCGCGCTCCCGGCTCGCCCGCGTCCTCGAATTCCGCACCATCGACGAGACACCCCGGACATGGCCCGATCCATCGCATCTCGCCGCGCCGCGCGCCGGGCCGACCTCCAGGTTGAGAGCCTCGACGGCCGGCTGCTCCTGAGCGTGAGCAATCTGCCCGTGGTCGGGCCGACCTATCCGAACGATCCCCAGTTCAACCAGCAGTGGGGGCTCAACAGCCCTTCCGACATCGACGTCGACGCCCCCGAAGCCTGGACGGTGACGACCGGCAGCCCCTCGACCATCGTGGCGGTCATCGACTCGGGCGTCGACCTGCGCAACCCCGACCTCGTCGGCCGGCTCTGGGTCAATCCGGCGGCCTCGCGGCGCGGCAAGATCGTCTACGGCTGGAACTTCGTCAACAACAACGGCAACGTTCAGGACCAGTTCGGCCACGGCACGCACGTCGCGGGCGTCATCGCCGCCGCGGCCGACAATCGCAAGGGGGTCGTCGGCCTCGACTGGAACGCGCGGATCATGCCGCTGAGGACGCTCGCCGCCGACGGCTCGGGCACTCTGGAGAACGCCGTCGCGGCGATCCGGTTCGCGGTCGACAACGGGGCGCGGGTGATCAACGCGAGCTGGGGCTCCGACTTGCCCGACGACGACCTGTACAATGCAATCGCCTACGCCGATCAGAAGGGGGTGGTTTTCGTCACGGCCGCCGGCAATGACGGAGTGAACTCCGACGTCGTGCCGATCTACCCGGCCGCGTACCATCTGCCCAACGTCCTGGTGGTCGCGGCGGTCGACCCCGCCGGCAACCTCGCCTCGTTCTCCAACTACGGGCTCCATTCGGTCGACCTCGCCGCCCCCGGCGTGACCATCTACAGCACGTACCCGCCGCGCACCTACGGGCTGCTCTCGGGAACCTCGATGGCCGCCCCGTACGTGACAGGGGTCGTCTCGCTCCTTGTCGGCCTCCATCCCGACTGGTCGGCCGAGCAACTGGTCCAGCAGGTGCTCGCGACGGTCAAGCCTCTGCCCGGCCTCACGGGCAAGACGGTGACCGGCGGGATCGTCGACGCCGCGCAGGCGGTCGGCGTCTCAGGCTCGGGGCCCCACGGCGACCAGTACGTCAGCCTCCCTCTAACGACCCACAAGATCGCCACGCGATCCGCCGCCATCCCTCGCACTCCCGGCCGCCGCGCGCAGAGCCAGGCCGCCGCGTTCCTCCCGGCCCGTTCGACGGCGCTCGTCGCACGGCCGGAGCGTGCCGGTGCTCGCCAGGCAAGGCCCGCCTGGCGGGGAGGGGTTCGGGTTTCGGCTTCGGCATGAATGAAATTTAATAATTCATGCGATCGCCCTTTCCTGTTCTCTCGCTTCGATGTACCATCCCGGACCCTGGGAAGGGGAGGCGGCGTGCTTCGGGAACGCTCAGGGAGGAGCCGGCGATGTCACTCTCGATCCACCCTCCGTCGTCGTCTTCGGGCGGCGACGAGCCCGGCTTCGGGACGTTCCGCGATCCCCGCACGTTCGTGCGCGTTTTCGTCGGCGCGTTCCTCCGCGACGTCCATTCGTTCTATCCCGGCTGTCGGATCGAGCCGGTTCCCGCGCCCGGCGCGGGCCGGCTGACGGTCGCGTCCGGTCGGTCGAATCCCGGCGACGGACTCGGATTTGAGATGGCCGACGAGGACGGAGATCGGACGACGGCGGTCTGGGTCTCGCTGTTCGGGACGTGGCATCGGCTGGTCCCGGAGCGTCCGCTGGGCCTGGGCGCGCAGGACCGTCGGTTGATCCGGGCGGTCGCCGCGGTGCTGGAACTGAACTTCCAGATCCTCTTCCGCCGGTCGCGGATGTCGATCCTCCAGTTGCGCCGGGGTATGCCGGAAGACCACTACGTTGCGGCCTGCCTGGAGCCGTCGGCCTACGCCCCGGCGGCCTCGGCCACGAGCCGGATCGCCGAGGCGATCCTGACCCTTCGCACCATGGCCCTCTCGACCTACGAGAACCGCCGCGTGACCACCGGCGCGCTGATTCTCGGCTTGGTCGGCGACCGGGGAGAAGGCGAGGACCGCCGTCCGGCGCCCCCCGAGGCGCTCGACTTCGGCGTCGAGCTGACGAGCCTCAAGAGCCTGCACCGGCTTTGCGACGGCCGCCGCACCCTCTTCCTCGTCGACCGCGACGGCAAGCTGGCCGACGTCGTCGACATCCGCCGCTGGGCGGGCCGCGACGATCAAGCACTGGCCGACGAGACGCCGGCGCGCGACGTCCCCTGCGCCCGGTCGTATTCGGCGCACGCTCGGGCGACGCGTGGAGGGGGCGACGTCTGCCTGGTCTTGAGCCCGAACCAGGAGATCAAGGTCTTCGCCGACGGCATGCAGGCGTTCGTTTTCGCCCACGGCCGCTGGCGGGTGCTCGACCCCGAGTCGAAGTTCGCCGTCTGGCAAGCGGCCCTCTCGAACCCTCGCCTCGCCCGCATCCTCTTCCAGGCGGCCCTCGACCTGGCAGAAGAGCGGCAGGGGGGCCTGCTGGTCGTCGTCGACGACTCGTCGCAGGCGATCGGCCGGCTGCTGGCCCCGCAGGACGTCCTCGACTTCGAGACGGAGGCTGGGGGGGAACCCGAGCCGGACCCGGAGCCGGGACCGACGGCTCTCCAGGTGGTCGACCCGTGGAGCGACGCGGCGACGGCCGGCGAGCCGGTGGTCGAGGCATTGACCAAGGGGTCGATCCGTTACCTCGCCGGAAACCGCTCGCTGCTGTCGCTCGACGCCTCGGTGGTCGAGGCCCTCGCCTCGCTCGACGGCGCGCTCGTGACCGACGGCGACGGGCGGCTGCTGGCCTTTGGCGCGATCCTCCGCCACGACGCGCACAGCAGCATCCAGGCGACGGCGGAAGGAGCGCGCACCACCGCCGCGATCGTCGCCAGCCGGTACGGCCCGGTTCTCAAGGTGAGCGAGGATGGCATCGTCTCCTGTTTCCTGGGGGGCGAGCGGGTCTGGGATTTGTGACTTGTCGGCCCACGCCCCGAATCCGAAGATGATGGGAGATGAACAACAAGACGACGGCGGGACGATTTCGCAATGACGGACAAGACGCGATACGAAGGCGAACTTGAACTGGTCAAGGCCCTGGCGATCGAGGCGGCGGCCGTGGCGATGCGGCGAGCGAAGCTGGTCAAGCCCGAGGAGAAGGCCAACCACAGCTACGTGACCGACCTCGACAAGGACCTCGAACAGTTGATCCGGAAGCGGCTGGGAGAGGCCTACCCCGATGATCGGCTTACCGGCGAGGAATTCGCCGCGTCCGGGGGCGAGGGCCGCCGGCGCTGGTCGATCGACCCCATCGACGGCACCGGCAACCTCGTCCACGGCCTGCCCCTCTGGGCCGTCAGCATTGGCCTGATCGAAGACGGCGTGCCCGTCCTCGGCGTGATCGCGATCCCCCCGCTCGGCGAGCTGTTCTGGGCCGTCAAGGGCCATGGCGCCTGGCGCGACGGCGAACGCCTGCATGCCCGCGACGCCGAGGTCTTCCACACTCAGGACAACGTCTGCCTGGGCACGAACGCCATGCGCACGGTCGACCCGCGTTCGATCAAGGGCCGGCTTCGCGATCTGGGAAGCGCTTGCTGCGAGCAGGTGTTCGTAGCCGCCAACCGGCTTCAGGCGTGCGTGTTCCTGGGCGAGCAGACGCACGACGTCGCCGCCGGGGTCGTGATCTCCAGCGAGGCCGGCTGCGTGTTCGGCACGCTCGCGGGCGAACGGCTCGACCCGGCCGAGATGGTCCGCCGCACGCCGGTCGCCACCCCGACGTTCGTCGCACCGCCGAGACGGCTGGAGGCGATCCTGAGCAAGGCCCGCCTCTACCCCGCCGCGACGGAGCGGTCCTGACCATGCGCCGGGTGGTCGCCAGCTTGCCCGACGGCAACGCCGAGCTTTGCCTCGTCCGCATGGGGTTCCAGGTCCGCGGCCTCTCCGGCTGGTTCCATGCCCGGACGCTGCGCGCCGCGATCGCGCGCGACGCCGACCGGGCCGTCGCCGAAGGCGCGGGGCTGCTGGGCTCGGAATCGTTCACGATCGCTCGCGGCCATTTCGGCGTCCTGCAATACTGGAGAAGCTTCGACGCCCTTGACGCCTGGTCGCACCGGCCTCCGCACTCGGAATGGTGGCGGGCGGCCGTCGACCGGATGAGGCGGAAGCAGGACCTGGGCGTCTACCACGAAGTCTTCCTGGTTCCGGCGGCGAACCTGGAATCAATTTATCTCGACTGCGAGCCGGCCGGATTGGCCCGGTTCGGAAAGCTTGGCGAACCGGTCGGGCCGTCGACGACGGCCCGCGGCCGGCTGGGAATGATGAGGCGCTGAATGACCGGATGTTGGGGAGTGAAGAGTTACGAGAACGACGACGCCCACGACGCCCTCGACCGGGGCTTCGAGCGGGTCCACGGCGACGTCTACGACGACCTGATGGACGACGGCAACCCGCTGTCGTTCGACCAGGTCCAGAAGCAACTGGCCAGCCCCGAGACCCTCGCCGCCGCGATGGACTTGTTCGAGGAAGAAGCCGGCTCGAACCGCGAACTCTGGGACGACCTCGACCGCCTGGGCTACGCCGGGATCGTCGTCCGTCACGTTGAGCTGGGCGTCGCCGTCGCCGACGACCTTAAGGCGACCGCCGCCGCCTTCCTCGAAGCCGAAGCCATCGACTGGGACGAGCCCACCCTGCGCAACCTCCGCCGCGAAAAAGAAATCGCCATGCTCCGGCGGTGACGCGCGGCCCTGGCTCCGATTGGACCTCGCGACGACTCACCACGGAGGAATTGGAGGACACGGAGGGGAACGGCCCAATCTTCAAGGCCGAATCTCCTCCGCCATTGGCTTCGTTCGCGCCGAAAGTCCCGGAGGCCCACTGCTCCGCAGCGCCTCTCGACGGCCTGGAAGCCCCGTCGCGGCCCTCCTGGCGTGCCGCGGCGATTGGGTTCGTTCGTAGCTCGCCCTGCTTTCGGCCAGTCCGATCAAGTCCTTTGCTATACAGGCTTTAGGGTTATCGTCGCGACTGGCTTCCTTCGGCCGAAAAGCTTCCTGTTTGGGTTCGCTCGTCTCCTGTCCCGGCCGTCGATCCGCCGAGCGACCGTCCCGCCGTCGGTTCCGACGGATTGGGTTCCTTCGCGCGTTTTTTGCGAACCGTCGGCACGTTGCGGATGGCCTTTCCCCATTTCATTAAACAGCCGAGTTGCCAAAGACGCCGGACGACTTGGGGAGTCCTCCACGATAAGTCTACTACCGGATCGCGGTGTTGGATCGTGGCTTTCTCGTTCGCGGGGGTCCACGAACGGATGTAGGGGCGTCCCTTGGGGGTGCCCGGTCCGCGTCGGCGGCCACGGCGACCCACGATCTGTGTGCCTGCCTTGCGCTGAGGGCACCCCCAAGGGACGCCCCTACAGCGTTACGGGTTCCTGGCCCGTCCGCGAGGTCTGGTGGGAAAGATCATCGCGACACGTCCAAAATAGGTCGTTGTTCGTGGACAGGCCCTAGTAGTCCGCCAGACTCGTTTTGAGGAGTGTCGTCAGACGGCGGCATACCACTCGATCACCTCGTCGATCGCGTGTCTGGATGCAATTTCTTGGGCTTTCTCTATGCTCTCGGCGTCCCAATCGGAGACTACTTCCCAGTTCCGGTCGCACTTAAACAGGTAGTATGGTCCTACGTCCGGATAGCGGCAGATGGCCATCGCCGCCACGGAGATCACGCCAATGTCGGCCGGGTCGGCACCATACGGAATCGTGTGAAACCGACCCAGGCGACTCTCCGTCCAGAAGAGAACGTTCGAACCGTCGAGTTGTAGGGGAGGCGAGGGCATTTCGTCCATCTCCTTGGGGCTGGGCCGACCACAGTTTTGTAGGGTGGGCATCGCCCGCCGTTCCAACCCATGACGGCGTAACCCTTTCGGATGGTTGGCAGTGCTCACCCTACTAATGTTGTATCGCCGGTCGCCGGGGTTGCTGGCCCATGGGAGAGTTCTTAAACAACCGAGGCCCGGCGCCAATCTCGCGATCGACGCCGGGCCTCGGTTGTTTTCGGGGGGATGGTCGACCGGGCCGGCTCAAAGCATAGGCAGGTCGAGCTTCTGTTCGCCGGCGATCTTGCGAAGCTTGTCGACGCCGCGCGATTCGATCTGGCGGACGCGCTCCTTGGTGATGCCCAGCTCGCGGCCGAGCTGTTCGAGGGTCCGTTCGGCGGCGCCGCCGAGGCCGAACCGGCTGGTGATGATCAACCGCTCGCGGTCGTCGAGGCGGTCGAGCATCCCCTTGATGGCCTCTTGCATCCGCTTGAGGGCGCTCTCGTATTCGTGCTCGTCCATCCGGTTGTCGGCGGCGGCCTCGAACATCTCTTCGTGGCCGGTGACGAACCGATCCCGGCGGTAGTTCTCCTCGGGGATCGTCCGGGCGTAGTTCTTCATGATCGCCCATGACGCGTACGTGCTGAACTTGTTGCCGCGAGCGTAGTCGAACTTCTCGACCGCGCGGATCAAGCTCATGTTGCCGTCGGAGACCAGCTCGAAGAAGTTGTTCGACGGGCCGACGTGCCGCTTGGCGATCGAGACCACCAGCCGCAGGTTCGACCGGATGATCTGGTTCTTGACCGCCAGGGCCTGTTCCTGCAACTCCTCGATCCGGTCGAGATCGGTCGTTTTGACCTTAGCGGGGTCGATCTTCTCGCGGAGGGCGACGGCCTGATGCTTGAGATAATTCATCTGGCGGAACAGGTGAGCTTCCTGCTCGCGGTCGAGCAGCGGGACCTCGTAGAGGCTCGCCAGGTACGGGGGCAAACCCTTGGGGGCCCGGGGCCGGCGCGGGGGCTTGCCGTCGGCGGGAGCGGGCAAGGGCGCCAGGATCGTCTTCCGGGACGAGGTCAGGCCGAAACTCTCGTTGTCGATGAACTCGAGCTTGGTTTCGAGGAGCCGCGTGGCGCGAACCTCGTTGATCAGTCGGTAGATGCTCGTCCGGGTGCGGTGGTACTGGGTCGCGAGAACTTCGGCCGAGACCCCCATCTTGTGGCGGAGATAAATCTGAGCCTTGGCGTCGTCGTCCAGTGGAGTCGTGGAGGGGCCGAAGATCGCCCGGTCCGGGTGCTCGCGATCGTACGACTTGAGCGTCAGTCTCACGGTTTCGGTTGAGCGTGCCATCTTACGAGCAATCCTCCGCGCGATCTCGACCAGGCCCACCTCGCCCGGCCGAAATTGCGACATGCGACGGGCGCGGCGGATGATTTCATCGCGCTCCGCGTCGGTCAGTTGTCGAAACTTCGAGCCTCGTTCCACCTGGCCGCGATGATCGGCCACAAACCGTTCCAGGCTGGATTCCAGAAAACCGACTTTGGCCCGCCCGTCGATCACGAACCGACGAGCTACCAGGCCCTGCCGCCGCCACCGCGTCACCGTCCGCGTGGAGACGTTGTATTTCTTGCTCACTTCGCCGACCGTCAGCACCGGCTCGGTCGCCTGCTCGACGGGTTGCCGGACGGTCGCCGACAGGTCCTCGACGAACAACCGCAAGTCGCGCTGAACCTCGTGGCCCTCGAGCATCAAGGCCGACCAGGCGTCGGGCCGGAAGCCCGTGATCCGGAAACAGACGTAGTCGTACGGGTATCGCTTCGCCTGATCGATCTCGCTCAGCAACTGCTCGGCCTTTTCCACCTGCTCGAGCCGCCGCTCTTTGGGAGCGTAGCGCGTCTGCTGATCCTTGAGCTGCTTCATCGCGGGGTGGCAATACGCTTTACCCATGCTCCACCTCCTCGACGCGACCCACCTGCCCTGGATTCAAGATGACTTCGCGCACGCCCCTACCTACCCAATTCCCTATAAGTCGAATTCCAAGCTCTCGCCACGACGATGAAATTAAGACCAGGGCGCGAGATCAACGGAAATCGGTTCTCGCCGGCTCTTGACTCAAGCATTCGTCGACGACCACCCACATATTTAAGAAGTATGCCGTCGAATTCCGCCGAGGCCCGGAAAATCCCGCCGATTCGAAAAATCGGACCTCCCTGCTTTACGTCCGTCGAGCAAAAGAGATCGAGGATTCTCCCGAGTCACACCCCTTTTCCTTTTCTACACAGAGCCTCGTCGACCCCCAAAGGTTCCCGGTACGTCCCGCTTCTCCACCGGATTCAGCAATATCAGCAAATCATGTACCAGTCGGTTTGGTCCGGTTCCGGAAGCGGTCGCCGACGCTCAGGCTTCACCGTTTGCGTCGAACGCTCGTTTTAAACAGACGTTTGAAGTCGGCGGTTTGTTCGGTCGATCCCCATCGAAAAAGTCGATTCCCCCGTTCCTACTCGGTTTGACGGGTGAACTGGACGGTCTGGGGCCTCAAAATCCCGAAGTTGGATCGAAGGGCGTTGCGAGCGTGCTTGCGGCGGGGAGAAAAAACAACCTCTGGGGTCGGCGGACCGCTCGCTGTCCAGTTATGAGGCGGCCGCTGCTAAATTGACAGCTTGCGCGTGCCGAGGATAATGGCCGCGCAGGAGCCGACCGGGTCGAGAGCGTGGATCAGGAGGAGGATGGATGATGGATACCGCGATGCGCACGGAGGCCAACCGGCGCGGGGGCGTCGGGGCGGTCTGGGGCAGGGTGATGGTCGGCCTCGGCGTGTTGGGGGGAGCGGCGGCCGCCGACGATGCGACGGTGGTGCTCAAGGAGTCGTCGGCGACGGATCGGGCCACCGTGGTTCGCATCGAGCTGAAGGCGGGCGGTCTGTTCCGGCCGGGGCTCCCTCCCGACGCCATGACGGACGAAGCCAAGATGCCCAAGCCGCTGGACATCGACATCCAGACGCGGCTGATCTTCCGTGAACGGCTGCTCGCGACGCCGAAGGCGGCCGAAGCCGGCGGCGCGAGGTCGTCGCGGGCGGTCCGGCTCGTGAGCCAGGCGGCCTCGGCGATCAACGGCGAGATCCGGCCGACGGCCCTGGAGCTGCGCAAGGAGTTGTCGCTGTTGATCGCGGCACGCGACGATCCCGAGGGGACGGTGACGGTCGTCAGCCCGTCGGGATCGCTGACGAGGGCCGAGCTTGAGCTGGTGCAGGGCCTGGGCGATCCGCTCAGTCTCGGCGACCTGCTCCCCGAGGGGCCGGTGGCCAAGGGGGCGAAGTGGCCGGTCCGGAAGTCGGCTCTGGCGGCGATCTCGGGTTACGACGCGATCAAATCGTCGAAGGTCGAGGCCGTCGTCGAGTCGATCACGGCCGACCACGTGTGGATCGAGATCACCGGCGAAATCCAGGGGATGGTCCTGGGGGGGCCGGGGACGTTGACGTGCGAGGGCTTCGCGACGTTCGATCGCAGGTCCGCCCTGATCGACCGGGTGGAGCTGACGCGGAACGAGAGCCGACAGCCGGGCCCGATCGAGGCGGGGCTCGACCTCAAGAGCACGCTGACGATCGCCCGCCGCGAAACCGCGACGCCCGCCGAGCTGTCCGACGCCGCCCTCGACGGGACCTCGCTCGACCTGACCCCCGCGCGCAAGCTGCTCCAGCTCATCGCCTTCGACGGCCGGTACAACCTGCTGCACGACCGGACCTGGCACACCTACTGGGACGATCCCAAGCTGGTCGTCCTCAAGCGGTTCCAGAAGGACCGCATCACCGCGCAGTGCAATTTCTCGAACGGGCCGCCGGCGGGCAAGGGCAAGCATCAGGACGTCGAGGAGTTTCGGGCCGACGTCCGCCGGGCGATGAAGGATCGCTTCGTCCAGTTTCTGGGCGCCGGCGAGGTCGAAGGGGAGCCCGACGGCGGGTTTCGCTACAAGCTCGGGGTCCAGGGCCGCGAGGGGGACCTCGGCCTCCTCTGGTATTACTATTTGATCGCCAGCCCGCGCGGGGAGCAGCTCCTGGCGACGTTCACGCTCGCCGAGAGCGACGCCAAGGACTTCGCCGAGGACGACGTCGCGCTCGTCGGCTCGCTCCAGTGGAATGATCCTCCGCTCCCCGTGAAGCACTGAGTCGGTCGTCGGATCGGCAAGCCTCAGCGTGGTTTGCGTGATCCTCAGAAACGACCGCGCGCATCGGCTTCCACCAAAAAAAGCCGACGCGGGGACTCCCCCTGACCGGGCCTGGAAACTATGCTCAAGGAATGGGGGGCGTCTTTGGGGGGCGAATCCGTCGCTCGGGAGCTGGTCGGCGCCCGATTCCGCCAAGCCATGTTCCATTGAAGGTGCGCCATGGGTGAGTTCCGAATCCGAGCGTGGGGGCGAAGCCGCCAGATTCTCCTCTTCGGCGCTCGTCACGAGTCGCGGGCGGTCGCGGTCGCGGTCGTTCTGGCCGCCTCCAGCCTCTGCGGCCTGGCTCGGGCGCAGTCCCCGGCGGCCGATCCCGCCACGGCCGCCGACCCGGCGCGGGACGCCGATTCAAACCTGGGCGAGACCCAGCCGATCAGCCTCCGCTACAAGTTCGTCGAGCAGTACAGCGACGTCCTCGATCCGACCCATCCCGAGTTGCTCACCCAGTACCAGGTGGGCAGCCGCGAGAAGGTCAAGATGATGCGAGAGAGGCCTCAAGGCGCGCCCGAGCGGGTCGAGACCAGCCTCCATACGATTTACACTGAGCGAGTGGGGAAGCTGAGCCCGAAGAAGACCGCGAGCGAGGTCGTCCGCCGCTACGACAAGAGCCAGTTCACCACGACGCTCTCCAACCGTCAGTACCAGAAGCCTGGACTGCTTGAAGATCTCTCCATCCTCTACCGGCTCGCGCCCGGCAAGCCCGTCCGGGTCTTCAACCTGAGCGAGGGCCGGCGGTTCCGTCAGTTCGAGTTCGATCGGATCACCAGGAACCCGTTCCTGCCGCTGCTCGCCATGTACCTGCCGATGCAGCCTCGACGGGTCGGCGACATCTGGGATGTCCCGCGGGCGATGACGTCGCTGTTGATCAGCGAGCCCCTGATCGACGACCCGGATTACAAAGTTGAAGGCGAGCTCGTCGAGGTCCGCGGCGCGGCGCCCGGAGCGACCAGCATGACGGCCGTCGTCAGCCTCAAGGGACAGGTCGTCGCAACCGAAGGGCCGATCGCGTTCAACGCCCGCGTCCATTTCTTGTTCTCGCCCGTCACCCCCGCCCCGGCGCCCGCCGCGACACCTGAGACGGCTTCCTCCGGCACCCCCGCGCGCAAGCCTCGCGAGGGGATCGTCGAAGCGCGCGGCTATATCAGCGAGATCCGCCTGACCGAAGTGCGCTCGGTCTCCACGGGCGAAGGCGAGGGCCGCCTGAAGCAGACCACCACACGCGAGCTGGTCGTGGCTCGCCGAGTCCCCGCGGGCGACACAGGCGGTCTGCCGCTGGCCGTCCCCGACGCGCCGGCCGACGAGCCGGCGTACACCTGGGTGACCTACGACGACCCCGAGGGCGCCTTCCACGTCGCCCATCCCCAGGAGCTTCAGGTGAACCAGTCCTATGCCGGAGGAGGCGTCGACCTCCTGGGATCCAGGCCGAACGGCTATGACTTGGTTCAGCTCAATCTCGTCCCCAAGACTGACGACCCCGCCCACGACCGCCTCGCCACCGATCCCATGGAGCAGAAGAAGGCTCTCATGGACCAGTGGAAGGCCCAGGGGCAGAACGTCATCCTGGGCCCCTCCGGCTGGCTCAAGGAGCCCGTGTGGGCGCAGCTCAACCTCAAGGTCTACCGGATCGAGGCCGCCCTCAAGCCCGAGGACGCCGACGATCCGGGCGGTAAGGCCGGGCGGGTCTACCTCGACTATTACGTCGTCCAGTTCGCCCGCAACGAGACGCTCATCGTGATGGCGACGACGACCCAGGACCCGCACTTGCAATTCCGCGCTCAGGTCGAGACCACGATCCAGAAGTTCCTCCTGGGCCCCTCGGAGGGCCCCGCCGCCGTCGCCGCCGAGCCAGCCGCCGTTCCCATCCCCGCCGGTTCGCAGGCTCCCCCGCGCTGAGGCTTGGGGCGACGCGACCCACGCCGAGGTTGCTGTTCTTAACCCTTGACGTCGCAACGGGTTCGGGCGATGGGAAGGCTCCGGCTCGCGGTGCTCGTCAGTGCATGGTTGCTTGCTGGGAGGCGTGGGTCGAAAGTCGCTCTGTGGTCGGCCGCCAGGACGTGTCAAGCGTCAATGATTGCGTGATCAGGTTGAGAAAATGACGGATCAAGCCGTTTCTACCCTGACTCGTACATACTATTAACGTGGGAAGCTCACGGGAACGAGGGGGACTTCGCCCCGAACCACGTTGAGCCCTTGCGTTGTCGACGCACGCATGGTTGCGCCGAAGAGGCCGAAACGACGGCGTCAACGGCGAGCATTGCGCTGAAACGCGAACAGAAGCGAATCTTGCGTCATGCGGCTCCAGGTTTTCCGTATACAGAGCGCGGGTCGGGTCGGAGGCGTTTCGTGAAGGAGGAAGGCGTTCATGATTCACGGAAAGCAGCCATGCGAGTGATCTTGGAGGTGCTTCAGGGTCCACGAGCGGGAAGGTCGTTCATCTTCGACCGGCACGACACGTTCATCGTGGGCCGCTCTCGTTTCGTTCATTGTCCGATCGAGGACATGGCGTTGTCGCGCGATCATTTCATGATCGAGGTCAATCCGCCCCAGTGCGAGCTGCGCGACCTGGAGAGCACCAACGGCACCTTCGTGAACAACGCGCGGACGGACCGGGCGCGGTTGATCTCGGGCGACGTGATCGCCGCCGGGCAGAGCATCTTTCGGGTTCGGGTCGAGCACGCCCCCCCCGCCAGCGGCGAGCCTCCGGCGTCTTCGAACAGCGAGCTGGCGACCCACGGCCAGATCCGCTGTACGGGCTGCGGCACGAACGCCCCCTTGAACATCACCGTGGCGGGGCCGGCTCAGACCGGTTCGCTGGACAAGATCGAGTGGTGGTGTTCGTCCTGCCGATCCGAGGCGGCGGTCTTGCCGCAGCCGGTGCCGCATTACACGACCCTCCGCGAGCTGGGCAAGGGGGCCATGGGCGTGGTTTACCAGGCCCGGCACAACACGACCGGCAAGCTCGTGGCGCTCAAGCTGATCGTGCCCGAGACCGCGACCACCCAGGCGGCCATCGACCGCTTCCTCCGCGAGATGTCGGTCATCAGCCAGCTTCGTCACCCCAACATCGTCGAGTGGTACGAGCAGGGGATGACCCGCGGCCAGTTCTGGTTCGCGATGGAGTTCGTCGCCGGCGACAACCTCGAGGCGCTGGCCAAGTCGACCCCGAACGGCTATCCGACCGAGCAAGCCTGCCGCCTGACCTGCCAGATCCTCAAGGGGCTGGATCAGGCCCACCGCCTCGGCTTCGTCCACCGCGACATCAAGCCCGAGAACGTCTTGATCGCGCACAACCCCGAAGGCATGACGGCGAAGATCTCCGACTTCGGGCTGGCCAAGAGCTTTCGAGGCGTCGGTCTCTCGGGCCTCACGTTCTCCGGAGAGATGCGCGGCACCGTTCCGTTCATGCCCCCCGAGCAGATGCGCGACTTCAAGACCGTCACCCCCCTGGCCGACCTCTATGCGACGGCCGCGACGCTCTATTACTTGCTCACCTGCCAGTACATCTACGACGAGCCCGCCGGCGGCGGCGACCTGATCCGCATGCTTCTCGAAGAAGAACCCGTTCCGGTCCGCTCCCGCCGCCCCGACATCCCGGTGGGCCTCGCCACGGTCATCTCCAAGTGCCTCACCCGCGAGCCGAGCGAGCGCTACCCGGACGCCAGCTCGATGCGGCGGGCGCTCAAGCCGTTCTGCTGATCAACGGTCTCGTCGGGCTGGCTCGCTCACCTTGACGGCACCCAGGTCGCGGACCTCGCCGGGCTTCAGGTCCCAGACCAGCTCGGAGAACCTTCGAACGTCTTTCCAGGCCATGACGTAGTAGCCTACGCCTGGGATCATGGCGTCGAGTTGGAACTCCCCACGCTCGTTGGGCTGGCCCTGGTGGTCGAAGTAGTGACGGCCCAGGATAGCGGCGTAAGACTGCATGTTGCTGCTCTCGTCCATCAGGTCGTCGCGCGTGTAATCCTTCCGCTCCGGGCTGAGGAGCAGCTTCACCATGAGATTCGCCTTCTCCGTGGGCGCGTCAGCCGGCGAGCCGATCCGGCCGCGAATGACGCCCGTCGGCTGGAGGCGGACGACGCGCGGGTTGTCGGCGGGGTCGTACTTCAGATTGGCGACCCCGCCGAGGTGTTTGTCGGGCGCGACGAAGAAGACGCGATACGTTCGCTCGGGATCAGCATCGGGAATCTCGAACTCGCCGTCGGCGAACTCGTAGCCCTGGTCGCAGGTGTCGCGCAGGGCGGCGTTGATTCCCGCATAGGCGGCCGTGACGACGTCGACGGGCCGACCGTCGGGCGCGACCACGAGGGCTATGAGGCGCACTCCCTTTCGCAACGCGACCTCACCGGCTTTGGCTCCCCGTTCTCGGGAACGTCGATCGTGGTGAACCCCTGGGCATGAATCACGGGGAGGCCCGGGAGACCGAGTCGTCGAGGCGGCAGGCGACGACCGCCGCCAGGCCGAGGGCCAGAAACATCGACGACTGCCAGGCGATAGTCAACGACAGGGAATCCGCCGGTCGAAGATACTCAAACATGACGTCCCTCCTTTCGCCGCTTCTGGTCGATCATCCGCTTGATTTCCGACAGGTCGTGTTCGCTCAACTGCTTGTCGTCGAGCAGGCGCTGAAACAGGAGCATGGGATCGCCCCGAAAGGCGCGGTCGATGAACGTGCGGAGCGTCGACGAGCCGGCCTCGTCGCGGCTCCTGGTGGGGAGGTAGACGTAGCTCCTCCCCTCTGGCCGGTGGCTCAGCCAGCCGGCCTTCTCCAGCTTCTGCATCACCGAGAGGACCGTCGTGTAAGCCGGCTGCGGCTCGCGGTCGAGCCGGTCGCGCACCTGCTGCACCGTCCCCTCGCCCAGCTCCCAGACGGATTCCATCACCGCCTTTTGAAGCTCGCCCAGATCGTCGATCGATTCACGGGCCATCGCCGGTCTCCTCCTCCCACACATGACGCCTGAGGACACCCGACTTCATGAAAATGCGGTGTCGAGAAGTGACGCGGGCGACCTTCGAAATACAAGCCCGAAGCGCCAGCGAGTGCATTGTTTTGCGTTTGCTGACTCGGCATGCTGACGGGGAATACACTCGCTGGCGCTTCGGGCTTGTATTTCGCTCCCCGATGATCCCGCGGGCGGCTTCCGAAACGAGCCCGAAGCGCCAGCGAGTGCGTCCGGAATGGAATAAGTGTCTGGTCGTCGTCCTGACATGCGTCGTACTATATGTGGTAGTACTTCGGTGCATAGTAACGCGGGCCGAGGCGTTGTCAAGCGGTCGTTCGGTCGAGGGGAAAAACACTTGCCGAGGCGTCGGGGTTTGATTCGGACTTGAATCCCCGCTCCGGCGGGAAAACAATGGTTCGGAAGTCAATCAAGCGACGCGATGCGAGATCGCCGCGACCCGAATGGACCACCCAGGTCAAGGAGACCGATCCATGGCGCCGAGCCAGCCTCAGGATGAGCGTTCCGCCACGAGGCCGCCGGGCGCTCCCCGTCATGCGCTCCGAGAGCAAGACGCCGTGTGGGCGGATCTGTTGAACATGGGAAGTTCGGTCGTCAGCTCGCTGGAAAAGTGCGTTCAGGCGGTCTGCGACGGGCGGCTCGAACTCATCGCCGAGGTGAAGGAAGAGGAAGAGGAGTCGGACCGCCGGGAGGTCCAGATCGAGCAGGAGTGCCTGCGCATCCTGGCCCTGTTCGAGCCGGTGGCGTCCGACCTGCGGCGGATGGCGACGATCCTCAAGGTCAATCGCGACTGGGAGCGGATCGCCGACCTCGCCTTGCGGGTCGCCCGCCGGGTGCGGAAGCTCAGCCGGCGGTTCAGCACCATCGTCGTGCCCGAGGATCTCAAGACCCTGGCTCGCGACGTCCTGGCCCAGGTGAAGGCCACTCATGAGGCGCTCGCCACCCGCGACGCTGTGCTGGCCCGCGCGATCATCGCCGGCGACAAGCCGATCGACCAGTTCTACCGCCGGCTCCGCCGCCAGATCAAAGACGAGCTGGCCCGCGACGCCGAGCAGCTCGACGGCTGGCTCCTGCTGCTCAACTCCGCGCGCAACCTGGAACGGATCGCCGACCACGCCACGGGCATCGCCGAGACGGTCGTCTTCCTCGAAGAAGGATCGATCATCCGCCACAGCGGCAAGCCGACTCCGCCTGCGGGCTGACCCGTCCGTCGCCGCTTCCCTCTTCCTCGCGAGTGACGATCATGAACCGTTCCCGTTCCAGTCGACTCGTTCTGGCCCTGGCGATCGGCGTCGTCGCGACGGGCGCGGGCCGGGCGGCCTTCGGGCAGGCGCCGACGCCGGCCAAGGACGCGAAGCCGACGGTCGCGCTGCGGGTTCACGGCGAGGTCGCCAAGCCGCTCGAACTGTCCGCCGCCGATCTCGCCGGCCTGAAGCGGCAGACCGTCACGGCCCGGGCGCACGACAATCGCGAGTCGCGGTATGAAGGCGTCGCGCTCCACGACGTGCTCCAGAAAGCCGTGCTTCCGGCCGGCAAGGATCTCCGCGGCAAGGCGGTCTCGCTGTACCTGATCGTCGAGGCCGCCGACGGCTATCAGGCCCTCTTCGCCCTGCCCGAACTCGACCCGGCGTACACCGACCGGACGATCCTGCTGGCCGACCGTCGCGACGGCCAACCGCTGACCGCCCGCGAGGGGCCGTACCAGATCATCGTGCCCGGCGAGAAGCGGCACTCGCGATGGGTTCGGCAAGTCGTCGGCTTGCGGATCGGCAAGGACTGAGCCGCCCCCGTGCGGTCTCGGTCGTCACTCGATGTGCTCGACCGCCCAGCCCCGGTGTGCGACCAGGTAATCGGCGATGATTCGCCGGTGGCAGTCGGCCACGCGCTTCTCGGCGCAGAGCAAGCAGAACGGTCCCGGCAGATCGACGAGCCGCGCCACGAGCAGGTCGCCCGCGCGCTCCATCAGGTCGTGGTAGATCACCGGCCAGTCGCCCCGGTCGAGGAACACGTTGCCGAGTTCGAGGATCGACCGGTAGCCGATCCCCCGATCGCCCAGCAGCTTCTCGATCCCCTTATCGGGCGTCCTGGCCTTCGTGTACGCCCCCATGCTGGCCCGCTCGGGCCGGATACGGACGTCGGCGACCGTCTTCACGCCGTGAGCCGACAGCAGCCCGACGAACTCCTCCGGCGGCCGGCCGCCGTAGCCGATGGTGAAGAATTCCCGCCGCTCAGGCATCGGCCGGTTCCGGCGCGACGGTCGGTTTCGCGTCGCGCTTGAAGCGTGGCGGCGCGAGGAGGAACGTCGCCAGCACGACGAGGCCGAACGTGATGTAGGCGACGGTGAAGACCCAGGGCTCGGCCCGGAAGAACATCAGCCGGTGGACCCAGTGCGCGATGAAGTCGCCTTCGAAGGTCGTCTGCCCGGCCCGGACGCGGAGGTCGTGCTCCCAGACCGTCAGCGGACAGCGAACCCCCGCGAGCGCCTCGCCGACGATGACCAGAATCACGAACAGGTGGATCGCCCGAAACCAGATGTTTCGCACCCACGCCCAGCGGAAGACGACCCCCAGCAAGACGACCAGGAGGCCAAAGACGATGAACGCCATCAGGGCGAAGTGAATCACCACGATCAGGTCGGCCAGCATGATAAGCGGGTTCATGGCGACAGTCCTCGGACCTATTTCAGCGGGCAAGGCTCCGGCTCGACGCGCCTTCGGCGGCGCGGCAGATGTGGACGTCGGGCGTGACGCCCTGTCGCTTCGAGTAGCCGGCGGCGACGGCCTCGGCGAACGCCTCGGCCTTGTCGGCTTCGACGAGGTTCACCGTGCAGCCGGCCCAGCCCGCTCCCGAGAGCTTGCCGCCGAGGAAGCCGGGGGCCGACTCGGCGGCTTCGACCAGAGCGTCGAGCGCGGGGGAGCTGTTCTCGAAGTCGTCGCGGCTGGAGGCGTGCGAGGCTGAAATCAGCCGGCCGAAGCCGACGAGGTCGCCGGCCTTGAGGGCGGAAACTCCCTGGCGGACCCGCTCGTTCTCGGTCAGGACGTGCCGCGCCCGCTTGCGGGCGATCGGGTCGAGATCGTCCCAGCACCGTTCGAGGTCGGCCAGGCTGACGTCGCGGAGCAGGCTGACGGCGTCGCCGCCGTCGCGGTCGCGGAAGTAGGACACGATCGTCTGGCACTCGGCGAACCGCCGGTTGTACATGCCGTCGGCCAGCCGCCGCGAGGTCTTGGAGTCGCAGACGATGATCGCCGGGCCGGGATCGCCCAGCGGCAGACGGTCGAATTCGAGCGACTGGCAATCGAGGAAGAGCGCGTGGTCGGCCTTGCCGAACAGGCTCGAAAACTGGTCGAGCAGACCGGACGAGACCCCCACGAAGGCGTTCTCGGAGCGTCTGAGGACCATCGCCAGGTCCATCCGGGCCGGGTCGGAGTCGTCGCCGACGTATTGATCGATGGTGCGGCCGGGCGCGACGCCGGCTTGAAGCAGAAAGAAGGCGATAGCGGCCTGCAAGCTCGCCGAGCTGGAAAGCCCCGCGCCCAGCGGCACGTCGCCGGCGATGGCGACCTCGAAGCCGCTGGTCAGTTCGGAGTCGAGGGCTTCCTGGATCGCCCAGACCACCCCCTTGACGTAGTTCGGCCAGGTCCCGACTTCGCCCCGGGTGATGTCGGCGAGCGGGAACTGGTGCGAGCCGTCGAAATCGACGGCGTAGACCTGGCCGTCGCGGGTCGGCTGGGCGAGGCCGACGGCGGTGGTGTAGCGGTCGATGGCCGCGGCCATGACGAGGCCGCCGTTGTAGTCGGTATGGTTGCCGAGCAGCTCGACGCGGCCCGGCGCGCACGAGGCGACCGAAGGCTGCGAGCCGTACCGCTCCGCGAACACCTTCACGGCGACGGCTTCCAGTTCTGCGGGCGTCATCTTCGGGGATTCCTGGTCTGGATCCTGAGAGCGTCGACGTGGGAGGTGGGAGAGGCCGTCGTGCCGGCGGGCGGGGACGATCGCCCCCGCCCGCTGGGAACAGGCTCGCGGAATCGAATCAGACCAGGGTCGCCGTGCGGGCGATCTGGTTGGCCGCGTCGCGGAGCAGGGTCGCGCGGTCGGTCTTTTCCCAGGTGAATTCCGGCTCGGAGCGGCCGAAGTGGCCGCCGCTGGCCGTCTTGCGGAAGATCGGCCGGCGCAGGTCGAGGTGCCTGATGATGCCGGCGGGGGTCAGCGGGAAGCCCTTGCGGACGATCTCGGCGATCGCCGCGTCGGGAAGCTGGCCGGTGCCGAACGTGTCGACGTGGATGCTCACCGGTTCGGACACGCCGATCGCATAGGCGAGCTGAATCTCGCAACGTTCGGCCAGGCCGGCGGCGACGACGTTCTTGGCCACGTAGCGCGCCATGTAGGCGGCCGAGCGGTCGACCTTGGTGGCGTCCTTGCCGCTGAAGGCGCCGCCGCCGTGACGGCCCATGCCGCCGTAGGTGTCGACGATGATCTTCCGCCCCGTCACGCCCGCGTCGCCGTGCGGACCGCCGATCACGAACTTGCCGGTCGGGTTGATGTGGCAGACGATGTCGCCGCTGACCAGGTGCGCCGGGATGACCGGGTCGATCACCTCTTTGCGGATTCGCCGGCACAGCTCTTCGTGGGAGACGTCGGGGGAGTGCTGGGTCGAGACGACCACGGTGTTGACGCGGACCGGCGTGAAGCCGTCGTACTCGATCGTCACCTGGCTCTTGGCGTCGGGACGCAGCCAAGGAATCTGGCCGTTCTGGCGGACCTCGGTGATCTTGTTGATGATCCGGTGGGCCAGCGCGATCGGCAGCGGCATGAGCTCGGGCGTCTCATTGCAGGCGAAGCCGAACATCATCCCCTGGTCGCCGGCGCCGATGTCCTTGCCCTTGTCGCTGTTCTCGTCGACCCCCTGGGCGATGTCGGGCGACTGCTTGCCCAGAGCCACCATGACCGCGCAGGTCGTGCCGTCGAACCCCATGTCGCTCGAGGTGAAGCCGATGTCGCGAACCACCTGGCGGACGATCGAGGGATAGTCGATCATCGCCTTGGTGGTGATCTCGCCCGCAAGGCAGACCAGGCCGGTGGTCAGCAGCGTCTCGCAGGCCACGCGGCCGTAGGGGTCTTGCTCGAGGATCGCGTCGAGGATGCTGTCCGAGATCTGATCCGCCATCTTGTCGGGATGGCCCATCGACACGGATTCGCTCGTGAACAGGTAACGGTCGTGCTGTGACACGGTCGATTGTCTCCTACCATGCGGATCGAAGGGTGCTTTCCGGCGCCGGCGAGAACGCCGACGATGCCCCCGTTGTAGCCGGATCCTTGCCGAATGCTCCGCGATGGCGCACCGGGCCGAATCTCGCCGGCGGGCCGGTCGAGAGGTCGTGCGCGCGGGTCGAGGCGGCGCCGGGTTACGAGTGTATCAGCACGTCGCGATTTTGAAAAGCAGATCGATGCGCCCTTCGATGTCAAGCGCCCGGCGGCCGGGGCCGACCTTCGAGGGTTGGGATCGGCCGGTTCTTAGGGCGATTCGGCGTCGACGTCCGTGGCGACGTCGGGGTCGGTCGGGTCTTCGAGCAGCGACCGGTTCCGCGAATCCCGGTCGCGGCGGTACCAGCTCCAGAGCAATTGCAAGGTTGCGTGTTCGAGGATCGCCTGCGAGCTGGGGAAGTCGTTCTCGCCACACTCGCGACGTTCGAGCAGCGCGCGCGTCGAGTCGGTCAGAAAGGCCTGGGCCGATCGCGCGCAGAGGTCGGCGAGGAAGATCGGGAAGTTGTCGGCCGCCGACTCCTTCAGCCGGTCGCCGAGGTAGGCGTAGTTCATCTGGTTCTCGACGAACCGGAAGACGATCCGGGGGTCGCGGCGGACGACCAGGACCTCGCCGACCGGGTCGCGCGGGGTCCGCTGGGAACGGCCGCCGACGGCGAACGGCCGGGGCTTTCGCAGGGCGATGGCCCGGAGGCCGGAGACGACGGTCGAGGGCCAGAACGGCGTCCCCCGCGCGCGGCCGGCGTCGGCCGCCACGCAACCGGCGCAGATCATTTCGACCCGGTCCCAGGGGACCCAGTGGGTGGGCTCGCCGCGGAGACCTTCGATCCGCAGGCCGTCGTCGAGGCACGCCGCGCGATGGATCGTCCGGGGAGGGCTCAGGTCGGGGAACTGGTCGATCCGCCAGGCTTCGGCGGCGACCCCGAACTCGTAGAGACCGTCGAGCAGCGTTCGGATCGCCGCTTCGTCGAGTTCCTTGGGCCAGACGCCCGGCGCCTTGGCGAGCCACTGCACGGCGTCGGTCGGATGCGCGCCAGTGGCGTTGCTGATCAGGTCGCGCAGCTCTTTCGGATCGTCGATCGCGTCGAAGATCACCAGGCGATAACGCGGCGGCGTGCTGGACATGGCCGGTCGATCTCCGCGACGACGACAACCCTACCGAGAGATCCAATCGTAGCACGCTCCCGGGTCGTTCGCCAATCGACTCGCCGAGCGGACCGGCCGGACGGCTGTGTCATGCGCGCGGCGGTCCTGGCATAATATCCGGGGTTTCCACCACGAGGACGGGCGCGGGTCGCTTCGGAGAGCGGGCGCGGTTCGCTTCGCGCGGCTCGAAGGACGATCCCTTGCGACAGATCGGCGCCCTGCCCCCGAATCTCGATCCCAAGGTCTTCGAGGACCACCTGCTCAGCCTCGGGGTGAAATCCCGGTTCGACCGGAACCCCGAGGGATGGGCCGTCTGGATCTTCAACGAGGACCACGTCGCCCGGGCCAAGCAAGAGCTTGACGCCTATCTGAGCCGGCCCGACGACCCGAAGTTCCGCGAATCGGCCCCGGCCGCCGAGGCGCGCCGCCGGCGCGAGAAGCAACTCGACCGCGAGTACCGCAAGAACGCCCGCGACGTCGCTGACGCGTGGTCCGGCGTCCGTTTCCGCCGCCGGCCGGCGACGATCACGATGGTCCTGATCGCCGTCGTGGTCTTCGTGCTCCAGCACAGCCAGCGATTCGGCCCCGAGGTGGTCGATCAGCTTGGTTTCTTCGCTTGGACCCAGGGCGAACCCGAACTTCGGCCCGATCATGCTCTGACCGACATCGTCCACGGCCAGGCCTGGCGGCTGGTCACGCCGATCTTCCTTCACTTCTCAATCCTCCACATCTTCTTCAATGTCTGGTGGATGCTGGTCCTCGGAACCGCGATCGAGCGCCAGCGCGGCACCTGGCGGCTGGTTGTCTTGATCCTGGTCACCGCCGTCCTCTCCAACCTGACCGAATTCGTGTACATGGAATGGTTCCTCCGCGACTCCCACCTGTTCGGCGGACTCTCGGGGGTGGTCTATGCACTCTTCGGCTACGTCTGGATGAAGGGCGAGTACCAGCCCGAGCAGGGGCTAAGCATCGATTCGAGAAACACGATGCTCATGATGGTCTGGCTGTTCGTCTGCATGACCGGGGCCGTCGGACCGATCGCCAACGCCGCGCACGTCGGGGGGCTGGTGGCGGGCGCCGCCTTGGGCTTGTTGCGTTTCTGATCGCTGGTGATTCCGCCGCCGATTGCGGTATCCTGGTGCCGTCGCGTCGTGGATCGCGCTCCGCTCGGCGTCTGTAGGGCCATCGACCATGAAACTGGGATTCGTCTCGGCCATCTTGCCGGAATTCTCGCTGGAACAGGTTCTCGGGTTCGCCCAGGAGGCGGGCTTCGCGAGTGTCGAGCTGATGTGCTGGCCGCCGGGCAAGGCCGAGCGGCGGTACGCGGGCGTCAGTCATCTCGACGTCACTGACCTGTCGCCCGCAGCGATCAAGAAGACCCACGACCTGCTCGAAAAGCACCAGGTCGAGATTTCCGGGCTCGGCTATTATCCCAACCCCCTCTCCCCCGATCGCGACGAGGCCGACACGGCCGCCGCGCACCTGCGGCACGTGATCGACGCCGCCGCGGCGCTCGGCGTCGGCCGGGTCAACTCGTTCGTCGGCCGCGATTACACCAAGTCGGTCGACGACAACTGGCCGAGGTTCCTCGAAGTCTGGCGGCCGCTGATGGCCCACGCCGACGCCCGCAACGTGAAAGTCGGCATCGAGAACTGCCCGATGTCGTTCGGCGCGGACGAGTGGCCCGGCGGCAAGAACCTGGCGACCAGCCCGGCGATCTGGCGGCGGATGTTCCACGACATCCCGAGCCCCAACTTCGGGCTCAATTTCGACCCCTCGCACTTCGTCCTTCAGCACATGGACTACGTCGCGCCGCTGGCCGAGTTCCGCGACCGGATCTTCCATGCCCACGCCAAGGACGTCCGGATCGACCGCAAGGGCCTCGACGAGCACGGCGTGTTCGCCTATCCCAAGCTCTGGCACTCGCCCAAGCTTCCCGGCCAGGGGGACGTCCGCTGGGGCGCGTTCCTCGGGGCGCTCGCCGACGCCCGATACGACGGCCATCTCGCCATCGAGGTCGAGGATCGGGCGTTCGAGGGATCGCTGGAGAAGCGGCTCGATTCGCTGATCGTCAGCCGTCGGTTCCTGGAACAGTTCATCATCGGAAACCGCCCGAGCGCCGCCGTGTCGGCCTATCGGACCATCGGAAACGACGCCGGCTCATGACTTCCTCGCAGCCCCCCGAAAGCCCCTCGACGTCGAACGGCTCGAAGGTCGATCTGTCGGTCTTGATCCCGGTTTACAACGAGGTCGACAACGTCGGCCCGCTCCACGAGGAGCTGGACGCCGTGCTCCGGCCGACGTCGCGGCGGTACGAGCTGATCTTCGTCGACGACGGCTCGACCGACGGAACCGTCGCCGCGCTTGAGGCGATCCAGGCGCGCGATCCCGAGCACGTCCGCGCGGCGTTCCTCTGGCGCAACTGCGGCCAGACCGCCGCGCTCTCGGCGGCGCTCGACCTCGCCCAGGGGGACGTCCTGGTGCCGATGGACGGCGACCGTCAGAACGACCCCGCCGACATCCCCAAGCTGCTGGAGACCCTCGAAAAAGGCTACGACGTCGTCTCCGGCTGGCGGCGCAACCGCCAGGACGCGTTCGTCAGCCGCAAGATCCCCTCGAAGATCGCCAACCGCCTGGTGGCCCGGATCTCGGGCGTTCCGCTCCACGATTTCGGCTGCACCATGAAGGCCTACCGGCGTCGCGTGTTGGCCGGGGTGCGGCTCTACGGCGAGATGCACCGGTTCATCCCGATCTTCGCGGCCTGGCAAGGGGCGCGCGTCACCGAGCAGGTGGTCAACCACCGCGCCCGGACCGCCGGCAAGACGAAGTACGGACTTGGCCGGACGTTCAACGTCGTCCTCGACCTGATCTTGATCCGGTTCCTTCAGAAGTATTCCCAGCGGCCGATCCACTTCTTCGGCCGGTTCGGCCTGTGGTCGTTCGCGCTGGGGATCGGCTGCTGCTTTGCGATGGTTTACTACAAGTACGTCTTCCCATGGCCGGCCTCGCTGTGGTGGTCCGGCCTGGCGTCCAAGACGTTTATCGAGACCCCCCTGCCCTCGCTGGCCGTCATGTTCTTTCTGGCCGGCGGCATGAGCATCCTGCTGGGCGTCCAGTCGGAGCTGATCATGCGGACGTACTACGAGTCGCAGTCCAAGACGACGTACCTGCTTCGAGAAGTCCGACAAGGCGAACAGCCAGAGTAAGCCGGGGCGCCGGCCCCCTCGGAATATCGGATTTCGAGGGGATCGACGCTTGATCTCGGGGCCGTGCTCAGCTCACGCGGCGAGTCGGCCGGACCTGGCGGAGCGGGCGCGGACCGCCGCCGCCGCGATGGCGATTCCGCAGAACCCGAGTGCGAAGCTCGACGGCTCCGGCACGGCCGCCACCGGCGCGTTCGCCGCATGGATCACTCCCACGCCGCTGAGATCGAAGCCGGACGACCCGAACGGGGTCTTGAACGGGTCGTTGATCAGGTTGCCCAGCGAATCACGGCTGCCGTACCGGGGATCGATCGAACCGACGACGTCGGTGATTCGTACGAACGACACGTGGTCGACGTCGAGCAGCGGGGAGACGCCGACGAGGTCGTCCAGATCGAAGCCCGTGCCGTAGCCGGCGATGTACTTGCCGGCGAGGTTATGCAGGTTGCTCGCGTCCAGGAGCCCGAAGCCGCCGACCTGGGTGTCGGTCTGCGTCAGCGAGATCGACGGGAACCGGAAGAAGTTCACGCCGTCGGACGAGACGTCGACGAACGCCAGTTCGAGAAACGCCATGCCCGCTCCGCCCGAAAGGAAACCGTTCTCGAAGACCGCGAAATCGGCCCCCGCGCCGTTGGTGATCGGCCGGTCGAAGCCCAGAGTGATCGAGCCGCCGTCGCCGAGCGAGAGCACGCTATAGGTCGAGTCGCCCGTGCGCGGGCCGAGAATGTTGGACGGCGACCCGAACGTGACGAGCGGGCTGTTGGGATTGGTGATGTCTTGAGGCCCCGGATCGAATGAGACCACCGACGACGCCCACTCAGTGAACAGCGGACTCGACGCCGGAATTCCGAGCGAGCCAGGCTGCCCCACCTGCGGGTCGAAGCCCGCCCGGGCCGTCGACGACGAGACGACGAGAACCAAGCCGCCGGCCAGCACCTTGAAGAAGCGTGAAGCCAATCGCATGCAATTTCCTTTCAATAAGAACCGAATGGGAACAAAACGCGTCTTCAGGGCGCGGAAAGTCCCCGCCTCGCATCCCCTTCGCGTGACTTCGAAGGGGCCGAGCGTATCGGACGTCGGGACGTCGCGGCGAACCGTGCGCGGTGGGCGCGACGGATCGCGACCGCGAGCGAGTCAGGAGGCGAAGGAGTGGACCTTTCCGGGGCCTTGGGACGCGGCCTCACGAAAAGAAAAAGGCGATGGCGCGCAGCGTTCGGGAACGCATGGCGGTCCGCCCCCCGTGATGCTTGAGGCCGAAGCATCGAATGGGTCATTCGTCAGGCCGTATTCTGGCTCGCGAGTCGAACGGTCGCCGGACGCCTTCCCGCGAGCCGTGGCTCGCAGTGGCTTTTCGTCCGGAGACCTTCTCGCTTACAGCGGCGGTCCCGCGCCGGAATTTCACCGGCTTCCTGTCCAGCGGTTGGGCTGGACGCCTGTCGAATGTAAGCGGGACTATAACGTCGACCACCGCCCCCACGCAAGGCAAGAACGGTCGCCGGCGATTTCGCGGCGGACCCGCCGGTCGGCAAGTCGCGGTGCCATCGTTGGCGGCATTCTGGTAACGTGAGGGAACAGATCGAGGAGGGAGGATTCATGGGCTACGTGATTCTGTTCCTGGCGGCGAGTCTCGCAGGTCAGGCGCCCGGGGCGACCGACACGTCGAGCGACCTGGACGCCGCGCGACGGCTCTTGCAGAACGGCCGCTACGCCGAGGCCGAAGAGGCGTTCGACGCCGTGGCGGCCGGCGCGAAGAAACGGCCCGGCGGGCCGACGCCCGAATTCGAGCGCGCTCTTGCGCTGGGCAGGGCCGAAAGCCTGGTCGGCCAGGGCGAGTACGACAAGGCCGTGAAGGAACTGGAGCCGATCGCGGCCAAGGACCCCAAATCGCCTATAGCCGCCGCCCGGCTCGCCGAGATCGCGTTCAACCGAGGCGACTGGGAGAAGGCCGACGCCTGGGTCGCCAAGGCCCTCGCCGCTGCTCCCGACGACCTGTCCGCCCGCTGGACCGCCGTCCGGCTCCTCGACGCCCGCGGCGAGCTTGAGAAAGCTGTCGCCGCCTGCAAGTGGTTCGTCGACCATTTCAACGCCCACAACGCCGAGCTGGTGAAAGACGCCGAGGGGCTGGTCCTGATCGGCCAGGCGGCCGAGCGCTACTACCGCGCCACGGCCCGGGGCGAAGACCTGAGCGACGCGCTCAACGACGTGATCAACGAGATCTACGAGGCCGCCTTCAAGGCCGACTCGAATTGCTGGAAGGCCCCGTGGCTGGAAGGCCGGCTGTTCCTCGCCGGCTACAATGAGCGCGCCGCGAGCAAGGAGTTGGCGCGGGCGCAGCAGATCAACCCGCTGTCGCCCGAGGTGCTGGTGACGCTCGGCCAGGCCGATCTTCAAGGCTATCGGCTGGCCGCCGGCCGGTCGAAGGCCGAGCGGGCGCTGGCGGTGAACCCCCACTACGGCCCGGCCCACGTTCTGCTGGCCGACCTGAACATCTCCGACGAGCGGTTCGCCGACGCCCTGGCCGCGGCGCAGAAGGCCGTCGTCGCCAACCCGCGCGACGAGGACGCCCTGGCCCGCGTCGCCGCCGCCTGCCGACTCCGGGTCGATCCCGCCGGGGCCGCCGCCGCCGAGTTCTCGGTCCTCATGAACAACCCCCGGCCCGCGAACTTCTACGCCGCCCTCGGCGAACGGCTCGCCGACCGTCGCAAGTACTTCACCGCCGAGCGCGCGTTTCTGCTCGCCGCCCAGGCCGACCCCAGCCGCGCCGACGCCCCCATCGGCCTGGGGATGCTCTACATGCAGATCGGCCGCGAGGACGAGGCTGGCAGCCTCTTCGAATCGGCGTTCGCCGCCGATCCGTTCAACGTCCGGGCCGACAACATGCGTCGCGTGCTCAAGCACATGGCGACCTATCAGCCCTACGAAACCAAGCACTTCACCGTCACGTACGACCCGACCCAGGATTCGCTCCTGGCCAGCTACCTCGGCCGCTATCTCGAATCGGTCTTCGCCGAGCTGTCCGACGGATTCGGCTACGCGCCGCCGGGCAAGACCAAGATCGAGATCATGAAGAACCACCAGTGGTTCAGCGGCCGGACGATCGGCCTGCCGTTCATCCCGACCGTTGGCGCCTGCACCGGCAAGGTCGTCGCCATGGCGAGCCCGAAGGCCACCAACAAGCCGTACAACTGGGCTCGGGTGATCAAGCACGAAGTCGTTCACGTGATCACCCTTCAGCAGACCGAGTTCAACATCCCCCACTGGTACACCGAGGCCCTGGCCGTCGAGAGCGAGGGAGGCCCCCGGCCCCAGGAGTGGAACAAGATGCTCCTCGACCGCGTCCCCAGCCGGTCGAAGCTGTTGAACCTCGACACGATCAACCTCGGCTTCATCCGTCCCAACGAGCCCGACGACCGCCAAATGGCCTACTGTCAGGCGCAGCTTTACGCTCGCTACATGGCCAAGCGGTTCGGCGCCGACGCCCAGATCAAGATGCTCGCCGCCTACCGCCGCGGCTTGACGACCGAACGCGCGATCGACGAGTGCTTCCACGTCGACAAGGCCGATTTCGAGAAAGCCTACCTGGCGTATCTCGACGAGGTCGTCCAGACGATCCGGACCCGCGTCGACCAGGAGAAGCCGGTCAAGTTCTCGGAGCTGGAACGGCAGCTCAAGGCGAAGCCCGACGACCCCGACCTGAACGCCCGGATGGCCTACGAGCACTACGCGCGCCGCGACCTCAAGGCGGCCCGCCCGCTGGCCGACAAGGCCCTGAAGCTGAAGCCGAACCACCCGCTGGCCAGCTACGTGAAAGCTCGCTTGATGATGTCGATCGGCGACGACGACGCCGCACTGGCCTTGATCGAACCGGCTCTCGACTCCAAGCATCCCAACGAGCGGGTCGTCGATTTGATGGCCGAGCTGACGCTCAAGGCCGGCCGGCTCGACGCCGCCGAGAAGCTGTACGAGATGGCCCGCAAGGACGACCCCCAGCACACCAAGTGGATCGCCGGCCTGGCCCGGGTCCACTTGCGGCAGAAGAAGACCGAGGCCTTCCTGAACGACATGGCCCTGATCGCCGCCAACGACGCCGACGACCTCGGCGTCCGCAAGGTTCTGGCCGAGCGTTGGCTGGCCGCCGGCGACGCCGCCCAGGCCGAAAAATGGGCCGAGGAATGCCTCCACGTCGACGTCTACGACCCGTCGGCCCACGTCCTGTTGGGCGACGCCCTGTCGGCCGGCAAGAAGTACGAGCGGGCCGTCGAGGAATACGAGGTCGGTTTGAAGATGAAGCCCAAGAAACCCAACGACCTGAAGGTCAAGCTCGCCCGCGCGCAGCTCGGCCTCAAGAAAGACGACGCGGCCCGCGCGACGCTCGACGAGGTGCTCAAGGCCGACCCGGAACACCCCGAAGCCAAGGCTCTGCGCGAGGAGTCGTCGAAGCCCTCGGCCAAGTGAGGTTCGCCCGGGTCGCCGATCGGCGGCGATCCCGGTCCGAGGGCGTTCGCGACGGCCCGTCCTCGCCGGTGCGAGTCCGGACTTATTCCCGATCGGCCCTGGCGCCGAGAATCTGAGAGGTGTTGTTTCGTGAGACTCCGTGACAAGGAAATCCACTTCTGGGCCGAGGTCTTCGGCATCGAAGGCTCGGCGGTCCCGCTCATCGTGCTTCGGGTACTGGTCCTCGGCAGCTTCGCTTTTCTGGTCACGGCGATCCATATGAGCGAGACGGTCGAGACGTTGCATACGAACGTCGGCCCCCACGAGATCGCCGGCGCCGCGCTCGGCCTCCTGCTCGTGCTGCGGACCAACGCCGGTTACGACCGCTGGTGGGAAGGTCGGCGGCTCTGGGGCGGAATCATCAACCAGAGTCGCAATCTGGTGATCGGAGCGCTTTCCTATGGTCCGGCCGATCGAGCCTGGCGCGAACAGATGATCCGGTGGACGGCCGCGTTCCCCCACGCGACCCGCCTCGACCTCCGCGACCTGCGAGAGAGCACGTCGTTGGAGTCGTTGTTGGGAGACAAGGCCTCGCAGCGCCTTCTGGCCTGTCATCATATGCCGAACGCCGTGGCGATGCACCTCGGGACGTTGCTTCGCGACGCTCTCGACAACCACGGCATGAGCCCCTTCGCATATCATCAAGCGGAAACTCAGAGGGCGGGCCTGATCGACCACATGGGCGCTTGCGAGCGAATCCGATCCACGCCGCTGCCGCTGGCCTATCGCATCGAGATCCGTCGCTTCCTCGTGCTGTTCCTCACGACCTTGCCGTTCGCACTTTTGGATGACTGCGAATGGTTCACGCCTCTGGCGGTGATGCTCGTGGCCGCGCCGGTGTTGGCCCTCGATAAGATCGGCACCGAGCTGCAATTCCCGTTCGCGACGACGAGCCTGAACCACCTTCCCCTCGATCAGCTCTGCCTCAAGATCGAAGTCGACCTGCTCGCCCTGCTCGACGAGCTGGACCCGTTGCCGCCGGCGGCGTCTTGGAATCCGACGACCACGCTCAATAGTCATGGCGCATCGCCGAATAGCTCGTCGACGGCGACCAAGCCCGTCGCCCTGTCGACGTCGCAACCTCTTTCTTGAAAAGAGGAAAACGAGCCGACCGGCGCGTGAGGACGAGGATTTCGACCGCTAACGAGGGACGCCCGCATCATGGCCGCCGAGTGGTTCTACAAGCTCAACGGGACCGACATCGGCCCCGTGTCGTCGTCGGATCTGGTCGAGCTTGCAGTTGCGGGAAAGCTCGCCCCGGGAGCCGCGGTGCGCAAGGGGGACGGGCCGTGGGTGGCGGCCGAGACGGTCCCCGGCCTGGCCGACCGCGTCGGCCGCCGCCGGGCCGAACCGCCGCCGCTTTCCGCCGCGTCGGCCGCCGTCGCCGAGCCGCGGGGTCGAGGGTTCGCGATGGTCTCGGCCTCGGCGGCCGAAGCCTTCGAGGTGCTCGACTCGGCCGAGGACGACGGCTTCCGCGTCGAGATCCTCGCCTATCCCCGGCTGGGGGGCTCGCGCGACGCGCACGCGGCGCAGCAGGTGTTTTTCGCCAACCGCGCCGGGATGAAGCTCAAGCAGGTGCGGATCACGCTCAAGGACGGCCAGGCTCTCAGCGAGGCTGGGGCGCTGCACTTCATGCTCGGCGCGCTCCGCATGGAGAGCAAAGTCGGCGGAGTCGGCGGCATCGGCCGGGCGATGATGAACCGGTTCCTGACCAAGGAGGCCGCGTTCCTGCCCCGCTACCACGGCACCGGCCAGATCTACCTCGAACCGTCGTTCAGCCACTTCTTCATCCACCGGCTGGCGGGCGAGGAGGTCATCGCCGACAAGGGCCTGTTCTACTGCTGCGACGGCGCGCTCGAAGTCGGCGCGGCGGTCCAGAAGTCGATCTCCTCGGCTCTGTTCGGCGGCGAGGGCTGGTTTCAGACCCGGATTCGAGGGCGAGGGCTCTGCGTGCTCGAATCGCCGGTCCCCGCCGACGAGATCATCCGCGTCGATCTCAAGAACGAGACCCTTCAGGTCGACGGCAACTTCGCCCTCATGCGCACCGGCCGGATCGATTTCACGGTCGAACGCTCGACCAAAAGCCTGATGGGCGTGTTCACCAGCGGCGAACTGCTGCTCCAGACGTTTCGGGGCGTCGGCTCGGTCTGGCTCGCCCCGACGCAGGACGTCTACGAGCGGCTTCGCGAGGGGGGCCATTCCGCCCTGGCGCTGGCGTCCCGCAACTCGAGCACGTCGACCGAATCGCGCTGACCCCCGCCCCTCGCTTCCCACGCGCCTTGCAAAAAACGCATCGTGAGGCGACGATGGGTCTACTTCATCTATAATTGAACTAGCCCCAAGCCGCGCCGCCTGATCGGAACCGACGCCCTCGCGAGTCGAGGGGAAGCTCGGTTCCGGCGTGCGAGCCGCGCTGGGATGCGCGGGGAGCGTTCCGGTCCGCTCGGCCAGACTCCCGATCCTGGGAGTGCGCCGCCGACCCAGAGTGAAGCGACGATGGTGATCAGCGACGGGCAGGTTCCTGACGATCCCAGCTCCGTGTACTCGGCGACCGAGGCTGACTCCGGCTCGGCCGGGCCGACGCCGGCGAGCCCCCCCTCGTTCGGCGACTTCCGAATCATCCGCGAGATCGGCCGTGGTGGAATGGGGGTGGTCTACGAGGCCGAGCAGATCTCGCTCGGTCGGCGGGTGGCGCTCAAGGTCCTCTCGCACGTGACGACCAGCGCGAAGCAGCGCCGGCGGTTCGAGCGCGAGGCCAAGGCCGCCGGGCGGCTGCACCACACCCACATCGTGCCGGTCTTCGGCGTCGGCGAGCACGATGGGACGCCCTACTACGTGATGCAGTTCATCGCCGGCGTGGGGTTGCACGGCGTGATCAACGAGCTGCGGAAGCTCGAATCGCCTCCCGCCGAGACCGCGATCGCCGCCGTGGACCAGGCGCACGGGCCGTCGATGGGCATGACCGTCGCCGACGCCTCCGACCTGGTTTTCGACCACGACCCGACGACCGTCGATCCCGCGTCCGCCCCCGAACCCGTCGCGCTCGCCGTCGAGGACGAGCTCAACCGGACGGCCGACGACCCCGCGCTCGTCGCGATCGCTCGGGCGCTGCTCGATGGCAGGTCGGAGTCGACCGACGCCGAGCCGGCCGCGCCCTCGGATTCCTCAAGCGGCTCGCTGGCGTCGCTGATCCCGCACGCCGACGTCTTCGGCCGTGCCGGCAGCGGCTGCTATTGGAAGCGCGTGGCGCGGATCGGCGCCGAGGTCGCGCGGGGGCTCGACTACGCCCACGGCCAGGGGGTCTTGCACCGCGACATCAAGCCGTCCAACCTGCTGCTCGATGAGCGCGGTGCCGTCTGGGTGACCGATTTCGGGCTGGCCAAGGCCGGTGATCAGCAGGATCTGACCCAGAGCGGCGACGTGGTCGGGACGCTGCGCTACATGCCCCCCGAGGCGTTCGAGGGGGTCTCCGGGCCGTGCGGCGACGTCTACGGGCTGGGGCTGACGCTCTACGAGCTGCTGGCGCGGCGGCCCGCCTTCGACGAGAAGGACCGCGCCCGGCTCATCAAGCAGGTGACCGAGGCCGACCCGCCCCGGCTGGGCAAGCTCGACCCCCGAATTCCCCGCGACCTGGCGACGGTCGTCCAGAAGGCGATCGAGCGCGCCCCGGCGAACCGCTACGCGAGCGCCGCCGAGTTCGCCGCCGACCTCCAGCGGTTCCTCGACGACGAGCCGGTCAAGGCCCGCAGGGCGTCGCTTGTGGAACGCTATCTGCGGTGGGCCTGGCGGAATCCGACGGTCGCCGCGCTCGGGGGATTGCTGGCGGCGGTGCTCGTGCTCGCCACAGTGGGGTCGCTGGCGGCGGCCCGGCGGTTCCGCGATCAGGCCGAGGTCCAGCACCAGCTCGCCGAGGATCGCGAGGCCGAACGCCTCGACGCCCAGCGGGCGCGCGACGAGGAGGCCGAGGCGCACCGCCTGGCCGATTCCGCCCTGACGAGCCTCCAGTCGGTGCGCGACGTGCTTCGCGGCACGCTCTACGCCACCCGCTCCAACCTGGCCATGTCGGCGTGGGACGCCAACGACTTCGGCCAAATGCACAGCCTGCTCGACCTGCTGCGGCCCGCCCCCGGAGAGCCCGACCTTCGGGGATGGGAGTGGCGCTACCTTCAGCGGCTCGGCAACGAGGAGCGGCTCACCCTGCGATCGCCGGGCGAGGGGTTCATCGACGCGGCGATCAGTCCCGACGGTCGCACCATCGCCTCGCTTGAGATGGACGACCGGATCCGGTTCTGGGATCGCGCGGACGGGAAGCTCCGGACGACGATCAACGTCAAAAATCGCAGCCATGCCGAGCTTTACGCGGGGGTCCACGCCCTGGCGTACAGCCCCGACGGCCGATGGCTCGCCGGCCCCGGCCATGAGGATTCGCTGAGCCTCTACGACGCCGCGACCGGCGCGCTCGTTCGGACCATCGAGTTCGGTCGCGGGGCCGTGCTCTCGCTTGCCTGGAGCCCCGACGGCAAGCGGCTGGCGGCCGCTCAGTCGAGGCACATCGTCCGCGTCTGGAACGTCGAGACCGGCAAGCCGATCGAGCCGTACCTGGGAGGGCACGAGGGGCCCGTGGCTTCGGTCGACGTCAGCCGCGACGGCCGCTTCGCCGTCTCGGGAGGGTTCGACGGCGCCGTCAAAATCTGGAACTTCCAGGGCGAGCCGAAGCTCATCCGCCAGTTGATCGGGCGCGGCGAGGAAATCCGGGCCGTGGTGTTCAGCCCCGACGGCCGGCACGTGGCCTCCGGCGGCCTGGACGGCGCCGTCCGGATCTGGGAGACCGAGTCGGGCCGCTCCGTCGCCGTGCTTCGCGGCCACGACGCGGCCGTGCACTGCCTGGCCTACTGCCCCACCGGCCTGCTGGCGTCCGCCGGCAACGACGACACCGTGAAGATCTGGGACCCCGCCTCGGGCCGCGAGCTGCGAACCTTCAAGGGACACACCGAGGGCGTGCGCGCAGTCGCCTTCAGCCCCGACGGCTGCGACCTCCTGTCCGCGTCGACCGACGGCTCGATCAAGGTCTGGGACGCCGAGAGTCCACCGCGGCCCCGGAGCCTCTACAGCCCCTCGGTCCTGACCTACGGCGGCGTCGTCGAGTGCGTGGCCCTCAGCCCCGACGGCCGCCGCCTCGCCACCGGGCAGGACGACCATGCGGTGCGGATCTGGGACGTCGCCAAGGGCCGGCTGCTCTACCTGCTGACGGGCCACAACGAGCCGATTCGAGCCGTGGCCTTCAGCCCCGACGGCCGTCTGCTCGCCTCCGCCGCCGGCTCGCCCGACCAGCCCGCCCCGGGGCGCGACGTCGTCTGCGTCTGGGAGGTCGAAACCGGTCGGCGGATTGCGAGCTATTCCGGATTCGACAACGTGGTCGACGCCTTGGTCTTCATCGGCGACGGCCACTGGCTGGCTTCCGCCGGCGGCCAGAGCAAGATCCACATCTGGAACGTCGACGACGGCGAGCTGCGGGCGACACTGTCGGGCCACGGCGAGGACGTCCGCCGGCTGGCCCTCAGCCCCGACGGCAAGCTTCTGGCGTCCACCTCCAGCGACGGCACCGCCAAGATCTGGGAACTGCCCGGCGGCGCGCTGCGCGCCACGATCGACGGGCACGGAGAACGGGTGGCGGTCGCCTTCAACCACGACGGCCGACTGCTGGCGACGGCCGCGGCCGACGCCGCGATCCAGGTCTGGAACGTCGCCGACGGCACGCTCCGACAGACCCTGAAGGGCCATCTCCGCGAGGTCGACGCCCTGGCCTTCGCCCCCGACGACCGCCTCGCCTCGGCCGGTCTCGACAAGACCATCCGGATCTGGGACCTGGCCAGCGGCCAGTCGGTGCTCTCGCTCAACGGCCACTCGGGGGCCGTGACCGGCCTGGCGTTCAGCCCCGACGGCCGCGTCCTCGCCTCGTCCAGCCGAGACCGCACCGTGAGGCTCTGGGAAGCCCCCCTTCAATAGAAGATAGAACCGCCTTCAGCCGACCCGGGCCTTGGCGACGGCGAGCCCGACGAGGCCCGTCGCGACGAGGCCGAGACCGATCGCGCGGGTCGACGGACTGGCGACGAGCGACCCGCAGACGACCGCCGCGAGGACGCCGTACGCGGCGACCGCGCGCCAGGGCTTGAGCCGAATCCCCTCGGCGACGATCTTCGTCAGAATCCGCCGGCCGTCGCGAAACGCCCGCAACTTGCTCTCGGTTCCGGCGATCCGAGGGCGATACGGCACCGAGACCTCGATCGCCGCGAACCCCCGGGCGACCGTCGCGACGGTCAGCTCGGTCTCGATCTCGAAGCCCTCGGAGCGCAGGTCGACCGACTCGACGAACTCCCGGCTGAACGCCCGGTAGCCCGACAGCAGGTCGCCGGCGCCGGGACCGATGAAGACGCGGAAGGCCGTGCGGATCAGGACGTTGCCCAACGCTCGGACCGGCGCCATGGCCCCGGCTCCCGGCACGGGCTGGCGGGCGCCGACGGTCGTCGCCGCCACCCCTTCCAGGATCGGGGCCGCCAGCAGCGGAGCCGCCTCGGCCGGATAGGTGCCGTCGCCGTCGACCATCATGACGACGTCGTACCCGCGCAGCGCCGCGAACGCGGCGCGGACGGCGTGGCCCTTGCCCTGCTTCGGCACCACGACCACCCGGACGCCTCGGGCGCTGGCGATCGCGCCGGTGCCGTCGTTCGAGTTATTGTCGAAGACCACGATCTCGGCATCTGGAAGGGCCGCGCGGAACTGGTCAACGACCGCCCCGACGGCAGCGGCCTCGTTGTAACACGGGATGGCGACGGCGATCTTCGGCGTCGGCCTGGGTTCGACGGAGCTTGTCACGAGTTTGCGGTTCTCATTAGCGCGCCGAGAGGCCGGACGCCCCTGCGCTGAAGTCGACCGTTCGCGGCGCGACGATCGTGGTCACGAGCGGGGCGGCCGAACCGGTCTTGCCGGCCGTCACCCGGATCACAAGGGCGCTCGGCCCTTCGGGAAGTTCGATCTCGGCGGAGAACGGGCCGCCCCCCTGAGGCCGCGTCAGCGTCGTCGGCTTGCCATTGTGCCAGACCGCCACGTCGGCCGGGGTGTCGAGGACCAGCCGGGCCTTCTGGGCGGCCGAGGAAACGATCGGCACGACCCCGTAGGCGACCTGCCGCGAGCCCGGCGTCAGGAGCGGGCTGAGGTCGACGATCCCCTCGGCGTTGGCGTTGATCCGCCGCCAGGAGAGCTTGCGGCCCTCGCCGTCGGACACCTCGGCGTCGAGGTCGACGCGGGACGTGGGGTCGATCGCGTGGGCGGCGGTCGGCTCGACGATCGGGCCGACCACCTGGTACTGGCCGATGATGCTGACCGGCTGTTTCAGCGTGCCGAGGTAGACGACCAGGTCGACCAGATCGCCGTCGGTCATCGTCTGGGCGAGGTTCTCGGGCATGAGTGAGACGTCGCTGGCGCGGCGGTCTTCAATGTCGCCGGGGCGGATCGTCACCCGCTCGCCCTCGGCCGTCTTGAGGACCAGCCGCTCGGGGGTCTCATCGACCGGCAGCCCGGTCACCACCCGGCCGTCGGCCAGGCCGACGACCATCGACCGGAAGTTGTAGCCGATGGCCGCGCTCGGGTTGAGGATCGACTTGAGCAGTTCCTCCTTGCCGTACTTGGTGCCGATCGTCGAGAGGTCGGGGCCGATCCACTGCCCGCGTCCCTGGACGCGATGGCATGCGCCGCAGGCGTTCGACGCCGCGCGGAAGAAGACCGTCTCGCCTCGGCCGGCGTCGCCGTCGCGGCGGATCAGCTCGAACAACGACGGCAGCGGTCGTCCACTGGCCGACAGGGGCTGCGGCAGCAGTTCGTCGGCCAGGTCGCGGACCCGGCGGTCGGTCTGGCTGTGGAGAACCGTCGTGGCCTCGGTCTTGAGGTCGTCGGGGAGCTTCTTCTCGCGGACCAGGTCGAGCAGCTTCAGCCCGCCGTCCTTGAGCCGGGCGACGGTCCGCAACGCCTCGCGACGCAGTCCGAGCGGATAGGCGCGGTCGGTCACCATCGTCAGGAGCTGGTCGCGGGCGTCGTAAAGTTTGGGGAGCGTCCGGACGGCGGCCTCGGCCCGAGGGGTCGAGCTGGGCTTGTTGCGAACGTCGGCAATCACCTGGCCGAGCACGGGGTTGGGGGTCGACCGGAACACGCCGAGGGCCTCGACGGCGGCCACCACGAGTTCCACCGGCTGATTCTCGGCGAGGGCGATCGCTTCGATGCCGGCCTGGTAACGGGCGTCGCCGGTCGCGGCGGCGAGCGCCACGCCCTGGGAGCGCAGGTCCGGGGTATCGAGAGCCTTGGCGATCACCCGGGTCACCGGCGGACGATCCTTGGCCTCTTTCCAGGGGCCGGCGAGCCCTTCGGCGAGCATGGCGAGCAGGCCGCGGCGGCGGACCGGATCTTCGGTTCGGTCGGCGACATGCGCCACGACGTCGGCGGCGGCGGGACTGGCCAACTGCCGCAAGATGTCGTCGCCGGCCTGCTGGAGTCCCGGGGCCTTCAGGTTCGGAAGGATCTGTTCGAGCACCGGCAGCGCCTCGGGGCGATGCAGCCGCCACAACAGGCCGAGGAACTTGCTCAGGCCGGTCGTCGGCTGGTCGGGGGCGCCGACGGCGATGAACGCCTCGTTGCGATCGACGGGGAAGTACGGTGGCAGGGCGACATGGTCGTTGCGGCCGTCCTTCGAGAAGTCGCCCGATTCGCCGAACAGCCCCGGGTCCATCAGGCTGGTGATGTACTCGGCCTCGCGGCCGTCGAGCGCCAGGCCGAGGGCCTCAAGATACCAGCGGTCCTGGCCGTCCCACGAGGCGACGAGCTTCCGGAGGGCGTCGGCGACCTTGGGCGTCGGCAAGTTGCGGAAGGCGAGGATCAGCTCGCGGCGGACCGCCGGATCGGGGTCGTCGACCAGAGTGAGCAGCAGGTCGAGATTGGCAAGAGCCGGGGCGGGCTTCTTGGCCTCGGGGTTCTTGTACTCGACGGTCCCGTTCTCGCGGCAGTCGCGGCCGAGGATGCGGACGGCCAACACGCGGAGCCGAGGGTCGCCGTCGTGGAAAGCGTCGGGGTGCTTGACGACCTCGGTCGCGATCGTGCCGACGACCGGCGAGTTGGGCATGGCCGACGCCGTCCAGATCGCGCGGGCCGCTTCCTCGGGCGTACCCAGGTGGATCAAGCTGAGCAAGGCTTGCGACGCCTCCGTTCCCCACGCGATCAGGCCTCGGCGGGCGGCGTCGTGGGTGGCGGTGTTGGGCGACTTGAGGGCCTCGATCAGCCCGGCGATCGTGCCGAAATCGGCCTTGGCGGCGTTCGGCTTGGCCCCCTTCGGGACGACCCGGTAGATCCGGCCGGTGGTCTGGTCGCTGAACGCGTGGCCGCCGACGCCGGCGTCGTACCAGTCGGCCACGAAGACCGAGCCGTCGGGCGCGGTGGTGGCGTCGACGGGGCGGAACCAGGGGTCGTCGCTGGTCAGGAACACCTTGTAGTCGGTGCGGAACGAGGCCCCCTTGCGGGTGATTGGGAAGAAGTTGACCTGGCGACTGCCGGCGTCGACTTCGAGCAGGCCGCCGAAATAGGCGTCGGGCAGAAGCCGGCCTTCGTAGACCATGATCCCGGTCGGGCTGCCGTTGCCGGTGCCGACGATCTTGGGGACGTTGCCGGGGACGTCCTCGCCCCAGTGTCGCGGGCTGCCCGGCGTCTGGTAGCCGTAATGGCCGCCGTCCATCGCCCAGATGACGCGGCAGCCGCGGTTGCCGTCGTCGTCGTTGTCGCTGGTGAACACGTCGCCGAAGGCGTTCACCGAGGTCTCGTAGTTGTTCCGCTGGCGGTCGCAGACCACCTCGAACTCGGTGCCGTCGCGGTTGACGCGGAGGGTGTTGGCGAGCTGGTCCGACTTCACGCGCCGGCCGCTCTTGTCGACGACGTCGAAGTTCTCCTTGCGCTCCGAGCGGTCGCTCTGGACCGAGCAGCAGCCGTCGCCGTGGGTGAAGTAGAGCTTGCCGTCGGGGCCGAGGGTCATGCCGTGGACGCCGTGGTCGGAATCGACGCCGCCGAAGCCGGTGAGCAGCGGATAACGCTTGTCGGCCTTGTCGTCGCCGTCGGTGTCTTCCAGGACCAGCAGGTCGGGGCTGTTGCCGACGAAGACCCGGCAGCCCTTGTACTTGCCGGCCTTGTCGTAGAATTCCTCGACGGCGATGCCCATCGGCACCGGGAAGATCTTGTCGGCGAAGACGGTCATCTTGTCGGCCTTGCCGTCGCCGTCGGTGTCTTCGAGGATCTTGATCTTGTCGTCGTTCTCGACCCGGGGGAACCGCTTGTTGCCGCCTCGCGTCAGCCGGTAGTTGAGCCCCTCGGCGACCCAGACGCGGCCTCGGGAATCGACGTCCATATTCGTCGGGTTGACCACCATCGGCTCGGCCGCCCAGAGCGTCGCCTCCAGCCCTTCGGCCGGCTTGAGCTTGCGTTCCGACTCGGCGGCGCTCACCTGCGCCCGGGCCTCGGGGGCGAACGCGGCGAGCCACGCCAGAGCGAGGAGGACGGCGACTCCATGGCGCGGCGAGGGAGAGAGGGAGGTCATCGGCGGCGGCTCCTGGGATGGCTCGACGTTCGGTCCGGCTGCGGTCGGAAACCGCCGATGCGTCGGCTTTTGCGGTTCAGCGATTCCTCATTCTGGCCGACCGGCCGACGACCGTCCAGACGCTGTCGCCGGCCGCCGCCGTCGGTTTCCCGGGAAGAGTTGGTCCAACCGCCTCGGTTCCCTACAATACTGGTACGTCCCGCGCGTAAACAGACGCAGGCGTCGGCGGAGACCGGACCGAGAACCCGAGCAGGCGAGGGGAAAGCCATGGAGTACGACCAGCCGTCCTTCCGCGGAACGATCATCAGCCATGTGGCGGCCGTCGGGCTCACCCTGCTCCTCACCGCTCTGCTGTTCAGCGTCCGATTCGAACGGCCCCAACCCCCGCCCCGCATCCCCTCGATCGGCGTCGCGAATCCGACCCCCGCTCCTGCCCCCGCCCCCGCTCCCTCGCCCATCGAGGAGGCGGAGCTTGATGCGTTCGACGCCGCGGCCCCCGTCGTCGCCCTGGCGTCTCCGCCGTCGGAGGATGCGCTCAAAGAGCTTGACCCGGAGGAGCGGCAGAACGTCGTCGTGTACGCGGCGGTCAACAAGAGCGTGGTCAACATCACGACCGAGGCCGAGAACCAGGGGTTCTTCGGCGAGGAGACCTCGACGGGCACGGGATCGGGCTTCGTGACCGACAAGCGGGGGCACATCCTGACCAACTTCCACGTCGTCCAGGGGGCCGACACGGTTCGCGCCACGCTGTTCGACGGCTCGGCCCATGCCGCCAAGGTCGTCGGCGTCGACGCCTCCAACGACGTCGCCCTGCTGCAAATCGACGCCCCCGCCGACAAGCTGATTCCGGTCACCTTCGGCGACTCGTCGAGGCTGCTGGTCGGGCAGAAGATCATGGCGATCGGCAACCCCTTCGGCCTGGAACGGACGCTTACCACGGGGATCGTCAGCAGCCTCGACCGGTCGCTCAAGGCCAAGAACGGGCGGATGATCCGGGGCATCATCCAGACCGACGCGGCGATCAACCCCGGCAATTCGGGGGGGCCGCTGCTGAACACCAAGGGCCAGGTGATCGGCATGAACACGGCGATCATCAGCCCGGTCGGCCAGTCGGCGGGGGTCAGCTTCGCGGTGCCGATCAACTCCATCGCTCGCATTCTCCAGCCGCTGATTGAGCACGGCCGCGTGGTCCGCGCCGACCTGGGCGTCACGCGGTTCTACGCCACCGACGAGGGCCTTTTGGTCCTGGCCCTCGCCGAGGGGGGGCCGGCCGAACAGGCGGGAATCCGGCCGATCCAGGTCAAGGTCGAGCGCGTCGGGCCCGGCTTCGTGCGGCGGTCGCTCGATCCCGACTCGGCCGACCTGATCGTCGCCGTCGACCACAAGCGGGTGAAGACGCTCGACGAGCTGATGACCGAGGTCGAGAAGCACCAGCCCGGCCAGTCCGCCCGGATCACCGTGGTCCGCGACGGCAAGCCGATGGACGTCGTGGTGCAGCTCGGCAAGTCGTGACCCTCGGCCGTCAGCGAGCCGGCGGCTCTTTCGACAGCCACCAGAGCAGGCCCGCGACGACCAGGGCGTGGTCGATGCGTCCCATTTCAATCAAGCCGAGGAGGTCGGCGGCGGGCACGCGCTCGACGGTCAGCTCCTCGGTGTGGTCGAGCTTCGGCTCGGCGATCTTGCGGACGTTGCGGACGACGATCGTGCTCGTCCGCGACGTGACGATCGAGGGGTTCGACCAGAGCGAGCCGATCAGCTCGGGAGGGTCGCCGGCGTAACCGGTCTCCTCCAGCAGCTCGCGGGCGCCGGCCTCGCACGGGTCTTCTCCGGGATCGATCAGCCCGCCGGGGACTTCGAGACTGTCGCGCCCCGAACCGGCCCGGAACTGCCGCACGCAGAGGATTTCGTTCTCGGGCGTCAGCGCGATCGCGTGAACCGCGTCGGCTAGATGCATAACGAAGAAATCATGCGTCAGGCCCGACGCGCGCGACCGGAACCGCTCCTTGCGAAGCCGGAACAGCCAGTTCTCCTCGATCGTCCGGTCATGCGTTCCGCCGTCCACGCGGGACCACGAGGCGTTCGATTCGGCGTCGTCGTTCGTCACGCTGCACCATCCTCCGCGAAAGACCAGATCGCTCCGCCCGTTCATCCCATCCTATCAGTCGACGAGTTCGAGGACGACCAGCAGCGGGCGGTGGTCGGAGGCGACGGGCTCGTCGAGGACGCGGGTTTCGACGACCTTCCAGCGGGGGGCGGGGCGGACCAGGACGTAGTCGATCTGGCTGTTCGGCTTGTCGGCGGGGTAGGTCGGCAGCGAGGTCGAATCGGTGCGGGTCCAATTCTCGCCGAACGCCTTCATCACGCGGCTGTCTGGCATCGAGTTGAGGTCGCCGACGAGCAGCGTGGGGAGGTTCGGCTGCTCGCGCGCGACTTCCTCGATCCGCTTGACCGAATCGAGGCGTTCGGCGTCCGACGTGCGGTAGTCGATGTGCGTCGCCATGAACCGGAACGGCGTCTTGCGGGCGTCGGGAGCGGTCAGGTCGACCGTGAGCACGCCGCGCTGTTCGCCGACGTAATGTGACGGGACCGGGATGTTGCGGTGGCCGGTCACGGGCAGGCGGGTCAGCACGGCGTTGCCGTAATCGCCCCCCTGGAAAACGATGTTCCGCTCGAAGATCGGCGTCATCTTCGTCAGTCGGCCCAGCTCGCCGGGCTCGTCCACCCCTTCGGTCCGCTTGACGCCGCGATCGACCTCCTGAAGCGCGACGACATGCGGATCGACCGATAAGATCACCTTGGCGATCCGCTCCAGGTCGAGTTTGCCGTCCATCCCCTCGCCGTGGTGGATGTTGTAGCTGAGCACTCGAATCCGGGTCGGCTCGGCGGCGAAGGCCGGCGCGGCGGCGTGAGCGAGCAAGCAGAGGGCGAGCGTCCATCCACGTTTGTTCATCGAGCGTTGCTCCGGGCTTTCGAGGGGGACTTGGCCGGCGGGGCGCTCGACTTGGCCTTGGGGGCCGCCTTGAACTCGTCGGCGGTCATGGTCCGGACGGTCCGGTTGAGCAGGAGGACGGCCCCCCCCTTCTCGGGCGCGTCCTTGCCGTAGGCGAGCACGTCTTCGTCGGGGCTGCCGCCGGGTTCTTCCTTGGTGTCGGGCAACGTCGCGCCCCAGATCACGACGACCCCGCTCGACCTGAGCTGCTCGACGCCGCCGGGCGACGCCCCGGCGTTCGCTTGCAACTGCTTGAGCGTGTGGGGCGGCGCGCCGTTCGACAACTGGTAGTCCCGGAGCATCTCGCCGACCTGCTGGAGCGCCGCCTCATCCGACGCGTCGGCGGTCGGCAACGCGCTGGTCGAGCCGCATCCCGCGAGGGGAAAGAGCAGAATCGCAAGGCTGAGGATTCGATACCGCGTACTCATGAAAGAACCTCGGGCGTCGTCGCGTGCGTGCGGTCGATCGGGGTCAATACGCGTCGGCGCTCACGACTTCGCCGCCGGCGCGGGTGCCGAGCGCCCGCCAGCTCATCGGATTGATCGAGTTCTTGACGAACCGGACCGAGCCGTCGGCGAACACGACGTTGACGCCGCCGGAGTGGTTGCTTCGGGCCGCGATGTGGGCGCAGATGAAATCGCTGGAATTGGCGCAGTCGTAGGTCTGCGGGTTGGGCGTCTGCGTGTGCGAGAAGAACGCCGTCGGAGCGATGCCTCGATAATACTGCTGGCCGCGGTACTTGAGCCGGGTGCCGGCGAGGCAGAGGTCGGTCGGCGGCAGCACGCTCGTCGTGAAGCTGTCCGCCGAGATCCCGAAGACGTTCAGGTAGCTGTTCGCGGGGACCTCGCCAGCCGTGTTGGCGTTGGCGATCGAGCGGGTGACCTCGGAGAACAAGCTCGTGTTGCTCGTGCCGTCGGTGATCGAGGCGATGGTCCCCTTGCCGGTCGCCTTGAGGTAATCCGGATTGTTGGCGCCGTTGAGGGTCTGCGGCGAGCTGTAATCGAGCGTGACGTTGAAGACGCCGGCCAGGCCCGCGTTCACCTCGGTCTTGTTGGCCGCGTAGCCCGCCGGCGGCTGCCCCAGCTCGGCGCACGCCGTGGCTCCGATGGAGGCGAAGTAGTTGTTGTAGCCGAGGATGCCGAACAGTTTCACGTCGCTGGAGTCGGACGGGCAGATGTAGGCCGAGATGATCTGGGTCCCGGCGGTGTAGTTGGCGTCGTTGGTCTTGTTGTTGGAGATTCCGTTGAGGTTGAACTGGAAGTTGAACGTGTTGTACAGGTTCGAGTTCTCAAGGAACTGGAGCACCTGCACCGCAGGCGTCGGGCGCGGGTAGAGCGGGACGTTGATGGTCGGCGTCTGGCCGAACCCCGGCGGGAACGAGCCGTTGGTCGACTCGAAGTTGTGCGCGGCCAGTCCCATCTGCTTGAGGTTGTTGACGCACTGCGCGCGGCGGGCCGCCTCGCGCGCCGACTGGACCGCCGGCAGCAGAAGCGCGATTAAAACGGCGATGATCGCGATGACGACCAGCAATTCGATGAGCGTGAAGCCGCGACGCGGGTTCGGCGACATGAAGTTCATCCTACGAAAGAATTCGAGAATTCGGCCGGGGGTGGGACGCGTGGATCAGGCGGTGGGGACGTCTCCGATTTCGAGAGTCCGAGGGGGTCGGACTCGCGGGAGGCCGTTGAGCGCCGCTTCATCGCGTGCGACTCGCCTTCAAAGCCTGACTCGCGCACGGCCAACATCCTATCGAGAGATCGTGACGACCAGACGCGGAATCTGTGTGGGTTTCACGAAGAGTCTTCAGGGACGGCCCTGCCAGGCCCGACTCCGCCCGCCAGCAGCCGCTCGATCAGCATCGCGACGCCGTCCCCGTCGTGGTCGCCGGTGACGTGGTCGGCGACGGCGAGGACGTCGGGCGGGGCGTGGCCCATCGCGACTCCCAGGCCGGCGCCCTCGATCATCGACACGTCGTTGACGTCGTCCCCCACGGCGCAGATCTCCTCGGGAGCGACGCCCCACAGTTCGGCGACGTGAAGCACCGCCGCCCACTTGCCGGCGTCGCGACGGACCACCTCGCACATCGTCCCCTTGTACTGGGGGCTGCGCTGGACGAACGTGCGGACCTGGTCGGAATAGGCGTCGAGCACGATCCGCTCGAACACAAGCATGTCGTCACGTGATCCGATGGCGCATATGTGGAACAGCGGCTCGGCGGTCCAGTCGGAGGCGGCCTCGGCGTGGGCGCGGTTGCGGTCGACGTAGTCGTCGTACAGCGGCCGGCCGGAGGGGTGCCGCGAGACTCGGAAGTCGGCCTGATCCGGACGGCGGTCGTTGAACGCGACGATCAACTGGTCGTGGGCGTGGAACAGGTCGAGCAAGGCGTGGGCCAGCGACGGCTCGAAATCGGCCCGCCAGAGCGTGCCGTGGTCGGCCGGGCTCTTGACGATCGCGCCAGAGTTGCAAACGATCGGCGCGTCGAGGCCGAGCAGTTCGGCGATCGGCCGCGCCCGCCGGTAGCGTCGGCCGGTGCAGAGGATCGGCCTGATCCCGGCCCTCGCCGCGCGCGTCACGGCGTCGGCCGTGGTCGTCCGCAGCGCGCCGAAGCGGTCGAGCAAGGTGCCGTCGACGTCCAGGGCCAGGATGCGGAATCGAGGACGGCTCATGTAGCCCGGTTCGCATGGGTCCGTCGGCCGCAGACGCTGTGTGGGAACATCCCCGCCCGGTCGAGCGTCCCGTCGGCCGAGATCGGCATGGGCAGATACTCGGTCTCGCGCTTCAGGCTCGCGTTCGCCTCGACCTCGGCTTCGAGCGGCTTCGACACCCACAGCTCCTCGACTTCGAGCGTGTTGGGGATCACCACGATCCGGGCCTCGGCGGGGTCGATCCGCCAGCAGGTGTCGATGCCCTTTTCGATGACCTCGCGGTCGGTGGGCAGGGTGATCGGAATCCGCGACCGTTCGAGGCAGCACGAGGTCAGGGTGTTGATTCGGAGCGCCTCCTGATCGACCCGCGAGACCAGGCGCTCGGTGGTCAAATCGGCGAAGCCGACGCCGACGATGTTGCCGTGGCTCTCGTCGGAGACGTCGAGGACCACCAACCGCGTCACGACGGGGCGGTCGAAGTCGTTCTGAGTCTCGACCATCAGCCGGCCGATGACGTTTGGGTCCATGCCGGCGCCCGAGTAGTTCTTGCCCAGCTCGCCGACCACCAGCAGGTCGATCTGGTCGAACGGCAGCCTCCCCATCAGCGCCCGGGCCTTGTCGAGCAGGGCGGGCTCCTGGTCGAAGACCGTCTCGGGCTCCAGCGGGACGATCTCGGCGGTCTCGTCGCGGGCGTTCTCGATGATCGCCAGGCCGAGAGCGAACTTGGTGTTCTCCACCAGGAACCGACCGACGGCGGGGAGCACTTCCTTCAGCCCCCGGAGGCCCAGCTTGTGGACCTGGCTGGCGCCGTCGCGCTTGCCCAGGCCGATCGTGAGCATTTTGACCACGCCCGACTCGTAGGTCGCGACGAAGTCGGTGTGCGGCTTGACCCGGTTGAGCAGCACGATGCCGTCGGCCTGGTAGGCGTTGCGGTCGAAGTAGATCGGCAGGCCGACCGGGTTGGTCCCCAGCACGACGGTGTCCATGTCGGTCTTGACCGGCACGCCCATGCTCTCGGCGGTGACGTCGTAGCTGGCCAGCAGCTCGGCCTGGCCCTCGGCCGTGGCGCCGCCGTGGCTCCCCATCGCCGCGACGATGAACGGTTTGAAGCCCATCTCCTGGAGCGTCTGGACGGTCTCCCTGGCGATCACGGCGATCCGGTTGACGCCCCGGCTGCCGACCCCCACCGCGACCGTCCCGCCGGCCGGCACGCGGTCGCGAATCCGGCTTTCGAGGATCAGCCGGCGGACCGTCCCCGCGAGGTCTTCCACGCGGGGCTGGGGGATCTGCTGTCGGACGCGGGCGAGGTTGGGGAGGTTCATCGTTGTGTGACCTATGCGGCGGGTGGGGAGATGAAGCGGGTCAGCTCAGGCGCGGGACCAGTCGCTCGGCGATGGTCTTGCCGATGTTGAGCGAGGCCGTCGCGGCGGGCGACGGGGCGTTGTTGACGTTGACGATCCGGTCGGCCTCCTGGATCAGGAAGTCGTCGACCATCGCGCCGTCGGGCGTCACGGCCTGCGCCCGGATGCCGGCCGGCGCGGGCTTCAGGTGCTCGGCCCGGATCTCGGGGACGAGCCGCGACAGGGCCCGGACGAACGCCTTCTTGCTCGCCGACCGCCACATCTCGCCCAGTCCGGTCTTCCAGTACTTGGCGGCCAGCTTGAGGAAGCCGGCGTAGCTGAGGGTGTCGGCCATGTCGGCCAGGTTGAAGTCGGTCTTGCGATAGCCCTCGCGGCCGAAGGCCAGCACGGCGTTGGGCCCGCACTCGACCCCCCCCTCGATCATCCGGGTGAAGTGGACGCCGAGGAACGGGAAGGCCGGGTCGGGCACCGGGTAGATCAGGTTCTTGCAGAGGTGCTCGGCCTCGGGCTTCAGCTCGAAGTACTCGCCGCGGAACGGGATGATCTTGGCGTCGGGCTTTTGGCCGCCGAGCGCCGTGACGCGGTCGGAGTAGAGCCCCGCGCAGTTGACGACCTGGCTGGCCTCGACCTCGCCGGCGGCGGTCGTGATCACGACCTTGTCCCCCTTGCGCTCGATCTTGGTCGCCCTGGCCGACGTGAGGACCTGGCCGCCGGCCTCGCGGATGCGTTCGGCCAGGCGTCGGCAGACCTGCTTGTAGTCGACGATGCCGGCCTCGGGGACGTGGATCGCCTTGATCCCCGCCGCGTGCGGCTCCAGCTCGGCCAGCCGTTCCCGGCCGATCACCTCGCAGACGACGCCGTTGGCCTGCCCGCGCTCGTAGATCCGGTCGAGGGCCGGCAGGTCGGCCTCGTCGATCGCCACGATGACCTTGCCGCAGATCTCATAAGCGATCCCCTCCGCCTCGCAGAACGCCTCCATCAACTTCTTGCCCTCGCGGCAGTTGGTCGACTTGAGCGAGCCGGGCTTGTAGTAGATCCCCGAGTGGAGCACGCCCGAGTTGTGACCCGTCTGATGGAGGCCCACCTCGGCCTCTTTTTCGAGCACCACCACGCGACGTTGCGGGAGGGCTTTATTGAGCTGGTAGGCCGTCGCGAGCCCGACGATCCCGCCGCCGATTATAGCGACATCGGTTGATATCAACGTCTTCCTCTTCCTCGATTCCCTGTTGAGCGAAGCCTGGGTGCGGACTCACATCATCGTTGACCCGCAAAAAACGCACAAGACCTCCAGGTCGTGGGCGGGGCGGCTCCTCTCACCGCCCATACAGGCCGATCCCCGGGCCGAGGTTGGGAGCGTAGACGCCGATCGAGGGGGGCGGGGCGATCTGAGAAGGGGTCAGGCCGGTGCCGGAGACGACGGGGAAGGTCTGGTAGATGGAGCCGGACGTCGGCGACCCGTAAACGTAGCCGGGGGCGACAAAGCCGGGACGCCACAGGTTGACGCCGTACCGGCCGGGCAGGAAGCCGTTGCTCGGGTAGTTCGCCGAGTACGACGACCAGGGGGCCGCCGAGTACGACGTGTAGGTGCGTGGTATGCCGTAACTCGCGTAGCCGTAGCTGGTTCCGTAAAGACCTGGAGCGGCGAAATAGTCGCCGACGCGGTAGGTTCCGACAGCGGGGCCACCCACCACGGCCTGGGCCTCGACCCGAGCGGACGTCGCCAGAAGAACCCCGGCCGAGACAATCAGCGCAAGTCGTCGCATGGTCCGAAATCCTCAAGGTGAATGACGTTCGATCGATCGACCGGGCGGGGCCGCCGGCCGACGCGCTGGTGCGCGGTCGAACCGCGGGCCCGACGCCTTCATTCTACCGCATCTTCGAGGACCGGGTCGGACGCGCCGGACGAGATTCCCCCGCGTCCACCGTCGTCGTCGCCGACGTCAGGGATAGAGCGGGCGGCCCTGGTAGTATTCGGAGTAGTAGTTGGTGCCGTAGGGCCCCAGGCCGTACGCCTCGCCGTAGGTTTGCTGACGGTTGTAGGGGGAGTAGGCATTAGGCGCCATCATTCCTCCCTCGCCGTACAGCCGGGTCTGCGGGAGCGGAGTGCGATACGGGGCGGGCCCCGCATTGTATCCGCGCGTGTACGTGCGCCGCCGGCCCAGGACGGTTCTGGGTTGCACAACGACGGGCCTGGGTTGCGTGATCACGGTCCCTGGCTGCGTGACGACGGTTCCGGGTTGAAGGTACGACTCGGGGTAGATGACGCCGTCGAGATACGTCGGCCCGCCCAGCATGTTCCAGCGGTTGCCCGGAACGCCCGAGATCGGGGGCTGCTGGACGTACGTGTTGCCGAAACCGCCGTTCACGAAGCCGCCGTCCACGACCGGTCCGTCGACCACGGCCCCCGGGAAGACGTACTCTTGCGCGGAAACCGTCGACGCCAGCCCGATCGCCAGCGACGACGCAAGCCAAATGCCGAAAACGCGATTCATCAGTGTCGTCTCCCGGAGCCAGGGGGGACCGCCGCCGCTGAAATCGCGCGCCGCGATTCGAAATGCGACACACCCCCAACCATCCACATCAATCATACCTCTCGTACGCCTTGCGAGACAGGACGTCCATCGAGAATCTCGCCGATCGAATTTCGGTTTCCCAAAAACAAGGTTTTGGATATTTTCAAGCGGGTATTGCAGACGGTCGAAAAACCAGTACCATGACATCCACAGGCAAGAATGGCGCCGTCCTGTCTTGGAAGTGGCCGGCGTGGGAATGGGGAAACGAGGCTGTGCATGGTGGTGGTCGAGGGCGCTAAGGTGGATCGTCGGTCGTTGGAGGAGGTGCACGGGTCGGTCGACGTTCCGTCCGAGGTGGGGCGTGGGGGGCGGTTTCGCCGGCTGTTCGCCTTCATGGGACCGGCCTATCTGGTGAGCGTCGGCTACATGGACCCGGGCAACTGGGCGACCGACCTGGAGGGGGGCGCGCGGTTCGGGTATGCGCTGCTCTGGGTCTTGTTGATGTCGAACATCATGGCGGTGCTGCTCCAGACCTTGGCGGCTCGGCTGGGGGTGGTGACCGGCCACGACCTGGCGCAGGCGTGTCGGGCCGAGTATTCGCCGAGGGTCAACCGGGTGCTCTGGTTGCTGGCCGAGGTCGCGATCGCGGCGACCGATCTGGCCGAGATCCTGGGGACGATCATCGCGCTCAAGCTGCTGTTCGGGATGCCCCTGCTCTGGGGATGCCTGGTCACAGCGTTCGACACCTTCCTCCTGCTCTACCTCCAGCGGTGGGGGATGCGGAAGATGGAAGCCGTGATCCTGGTGCTGGTGGCGACGATCGGCGGCTGCTTCCTGGTCCAGGTCTTCCTGGCCCGGCCCGACATGGCGGCGATGGCCGTCGGCTTGCGGCCGACCTTGCCGCCGGGATCGTTGTTCGTGGCGATCGGGATCTTGGGGGCGACGGTCATGCCCCACAACCTTTATCTCCACTCGGCGCTGGTGCAGTCGCGGCGGATCGGCAAGGACGAGGCGAGCCGGAGGTCGGCCTGCAAGTTCTACCTGATCGATTCGGCGATCGCGCTGAACGCGGCCTTCTTCGTGAACGCGGCGATCCTCGTCGTGAGCGCGGCGACCTTCCACAGCGGGGGGATGCAGGACGTCGCCTCGATCGAGAAGGCGTATGAGCTGCTCCCCTCGTTCCTGGGGGCGTCGGCCCCGATCCTGTTCGGCATCGCCCTGTTGTGCGCGGGGCAGAGTTCGACCCTGACGGGGACCTTGGCCGGGCAGATCGTGATGGAAGGCTATCTGCATCTCAAGATCGCCCCCTGGCTGCGACGGCTCATCACCCGGATGCTCGCCTTGATCCCGGCCGTCGTGGTGATCTCCCTGACCGGCGAGGAGTCGACGCAGGAACTCCTGGTGCTCAGCCAGGTGATCCTCAGCTTGCAGCTCTCGTTCGCGGTCATTCCGTTGATTCACTTCACGTCGAACCGCCGCAACATGGGGGTCTTCGCGACTCCTTGGTGGGGGAAGATCCTCGCCTGGACCGTGGCGGCGATCATCGTGGGGCTCAACGGCTACCTCGTCGTTGATCAGATCAAGGGCTGGATCGAGGCGGCGGCCGACTCGGGAATCCATTACGGTCCGATCCCGCTGTCCTGGCTGGCGGCGATCGGCCTGATCGGGGGCGCGGGGAGCGTCGCCGGGCTGCTGGTCTGGGTTCTGATCAAGCCGCTGGTCCGGCCGTCGCCCGCGTGGTCGCCCCCCGGGCGCGTGGTAATCGACTGGGACGAGGCGCTCCGGCCCCGCCCGCTTTCACGGATCGGCGTGGCGCTCGAGCACAAGCCGGGCGACTCCGAGATCCTCAACCGGGCGATCAGCCTGGCCCAGGCTGATCCCGGCCGCCGCGAGCTGGTCTTGCTGCACGTCGTCGACACCGCCATGACGGTCGTCCACGGCGCGTTGACGGCCGACCTGGAGACGGGCGCCGACGCCGACTACCTCGACGATCTCGTCCGGGCCCTGCACGAGAAAGGCTTCCGCGCGCGCTCCGCCCTGCTCCACGGGACCGACCCCGCCGGCCGCCTCATCGAACATCTACGCAACGAACCCGTCGACCTGCTGGTCGTCGGCTCGCACGGCCACGGCCTGTTGCGCGACCTGCTGTACGGCCAGACCGTCGACCGGGTCCGCCACCGCCTCGAAATCCCCATGCTCATCGCGCGGCCCGACCGCTCGACGCCCCTTTCGGGCGACTCCTGACCTCCACCGACAGCCGAATTGTCAAAAAGCCCCTACCTGGCCCGGCCGTCATCCACCCGACGGCCGGGCCGGAATGGCTTCGTTCGCGCTTTTTTTGACGGCGTTCGTGGGATGGACCGTCGGCCTTCCCGCTTCCAGCAGCTTCGCCAGGTAATCGGTCATCCCCTCGGCGACGAGGGTTTCGATCGGGTCGGATCGGTACGAGGACGGGCGCGCGGCCGGCTTCCGGGGGGCCGGGGGATTGGGTTCTTCTGAAAATCTTCCGGGCCATGTGTCAGGCTGCAGGGGCTGGTAGTTGGCGTTCGCGGTAGTCGGCCCCGTTCTTGAGCAGGTGCCAGATCACCACCAGGATCTTGTGCGCCACGGCGATCAGAGCCTTCTTTTTCCCGAGTCGTGGGACCCATCGACGGTAGCAGATGCTGAAGGCGGTGTTCTTGGCGTGGCTGGCCGACCACGCCGACTGCACCAGGAGCGAACGCAGCCACGGACTCCCCTTGGTCGTCTTGCCGCTGCGGCGTTTGCCGGCGCTTTGGTCGTTGCCCGGGCACAGCCCCGCCCAGGAGCAGAGGTGGCCCGCGGTCGGGAACGACTCCACGTCCGGCCCGATCTCCCCCACGATCACCTCCGCCGCCCGATCCCCCACTCCGGGGATCCCCTGGAGCCGGCCCGCCGCCTCGTCGAACGGCCTCATGGCCTCGTCGATCCGCTCGTCCAGCCGCTCGATCAGGCGTTCCAACGCGTCGATCTGATCCGTCAGCAGCCGGAGCACGAAGCGGTGGTGGTCGGTGACCCGGCCCAACAGCGCCCGCCTCAGCTCGGGGATCTTGCCCCGGAGCCGCTGCTTGGCCAGATCGGCCAGCTTCTCCGGGTCGTCCTGGCCGTCGATGATCGCCCGGATCATGGCGCGCCCCGAGGCCCCCAGGACGTCGCTGGCCACCGACCCCAGCTTGACGTTGGCGTCCTCCAGCGTCTTCTGGAGGCGATTGGCCACCGCGGCGCGGTCGCGGACCAACTCGGTGCGCTGCCGGGTCAGGTCGCGAAGCTCGCGGATCTCCGGCTTGGGGATGAAGCTGGGCGACAGCAGGCCGTGCTGGAGCAACTGGGCGATCCACTCGGCGTCCTTGACGTCGGTCTTGCGGCCGGGGACCTGCTTGAGCCGCCCGGCGTTGACCAGCATCACGTCGAATCGCCCTTCCAGGATGTGGAAGATCGGCTTCCAGTAGACGCCCGTGCTCTCCATGGCGACCTCGCGGACGCCGTGGGCGTCGAGCCAGTCGGCCAGGGCCAGCAAGTCCGCGGTCATCGTGCCGAAGGTGTGGACCACCGAGGCGACCGAGCCGTCGGGGTTGATGTGGCGGACGCAGGCGACGACGGTCTTCTTGTGGACGTCGAGCCCGGCGCAGCGATCGTGAACGATGTCCATGACGTCCCCTCCAACTCGAGTGGTCGGAAACGAAGCAGTCCGAGCCGGTGGGACGACCTCGGGGCGTAAAGCAGTTTCTTCTACGTGCTCCCCCGCTTCCGGGGGGCGACAGGACGGGGTTCGACATGAAGTCGAGCCGAGGCCGGGACCAAGTTCCTTCGCGGGTTCGCGACACCAAAGCCAATGACGGCCTCTCGCCCAGGGCCGGACATCCGCAGCATAACCCAACCCGACCCCATTTTCATGGGACGGGTTGAGCCAAAGGCTCATGACCGTTCCTTCGGCGGTTTTTTCTCCGCTTTCGACGCCTGCGCCTCGGCCTTGCGGATCTTCGCCAGCAGATCGATGGTCCGGAGCAGCTCGCGGGTCCGGGCGGTCTGGTATCGCCGCAGCCGCTCAGAGGCGTCGCTGGCGGAGAACGACGCTTGCTCGGCCAGCTCCAGCGCGTCGTCGCCCTCGATTTCTTCCAGGTCGGCGAGCAAGTCTTGAAGCCGTTCGATTTCGCGTTCGGCGATCGATCGAAGGAACGCGACGCCTGCCTCGGGACTTTCGGGACGCGGCACGATCTCGCGCCAGACCCGCCAGGCGCTGAACGCCGGATCTTCGTACGGCGTCAACTCTTGCATCTGGAGCCAGAACCGCGTCCCCCACTTCTCCTCGATCGTCTCCCAGGCGAGGAAGATCTCGTTCAGCTCGGGGTCGTCGATCGCGGCGAGGGGCTGTTTGCCGAGCAGGCGGACGAACTTGAACTGGTCGAGGAAGGTCCAGTCTTCGTTCGAGATGATGAGGCACCTCATTTCGACCCAGCGGTCCAGCAGCCAACGGACGCCTTCGGGCGATTCTTCGAGCCGGGCGACGAAGGCCGACGGATCGTCCGACCAGGCCGGCCCGGAGATCGGCAGCAGCCGTTTCCCCGCCATGTAGAAGAGTTTACGGCCGAGGTCGCAGACCTTCTCGGTGCGCCTGGCCTTGGATTTGAGCATCGCCTTCCTGACCTTGCGCGCAAGCAAGGCGGTCTCGTACCGTTCGGCCCGGTCGAGGCTCCAGGAGATCCGCGCGGCGCGGCTGACCAGTTCGCGCTCGATGGCGTTGGTCGGCTGGTAGTCGTCGATCCAGTCCTGGATCTTGGCTTCCAGCTCGGCCGGGTCCTCGTGCGGCAAAACCGGGTTGACGGTCTTGGCGCAAAGGCCGTGTTTGAGGGCGTTGAGCCGCGATCGAGCCTTGCCGTCGTCGGATTTCGGTCCGCAGCTTTTCTTGGCGTTGGCGCGGTTGGCCAGGATCTGGGCGTCGGTGGCCATGGCGGGGCGATCTCCTCGGAGGGGGCGTCGTCGATGAGGCCTCTAAGGATCAAGATGTCGCCGGACGACCCGTTTCAGAAAAGTATCTGGGGGATTTCGGACGGTTTTGAGGTGGAGATTGCGGATTTTGCGGGCGCAGGCCCCGTTTCGCGTTTTAACGGACCGTCCAAGAACAAGGCCCGATTGCTGGATTGAGGAAATTCACCACGGAGGACTCGGAGAATACGAAGAGGAACGATTCATTGGATCGACCTTTCCGAATCCTCTCTCTTTCCGCTCCGCATCCTCCGTGGTGAGTTCATGAATTTCTTCGCCGCGACGTTTCGACTTCGCACTTCGAGTTGGACGTTGTTCGTGAGCAACCCCCAAAGTTCCGAATCACAGCGGAGGGACCGGAACTTGGGATTTGCTACACTTATTTCGTGCCAAGTCCTAAGTGGCGATCGTTCACGCCGAAGTTGGCGTTCCAAAGGGGATCGAGAATGATGTCCGTGAAGTTCCGTCCGGCTTTCTTCGCCATGGCGATCCTCGCCGTCCCGGCTGGGGGCCTAGCGGCTCAGGAGCCCGCCACCGTCGCCGGAGCGGCCAAGGCGATCAATTTGGAGACCTTCCCGCTGATGCCCGGCGGCGTTTCGAAGGCGCCTCGCCGCCTGGCGAACCTCGGCTATTCCGCCAGGAGCGACACGCGCGGGGCGTTCGCCTTCCAGAAGAAGACGCTGGAGGAGCGGGGCTGGAAGGAGCTTCCCGGCGGATATCAAAGCGACCAGGCTTGCAGCGGCACGTTCGGAAAGGATGGATTCACGGTGTCGGTGTCGACGAGTCCCGCCTACGGCCCGGGAGCCGCCGGATTGGTCGACATCCGTCTGGCGAATCATGGAAACGTCGACGTGAGCAAGCTGCCGGTCCCGCCCGGCTCGAAACCTCTTTACACCTTCCCCACGACCACGGCCTACGTCACCGAGAAGACCGTGAAGGAGACCTCCGAGGCCATCCGGGCGCTTCTGACGGCCGAGGGATGGGAGCCTTACGGCCACGCGGGCGATTCGTTGTTTTTCAAGAAGAACGCGGTCAAGCTTTCGGCCTGGCCCTCGGTCGCGCCGGCCCAGGGGGGGAAGACGGTGATCCAGCTCTCGACCGAGCTGATGTCGGTCGACCTGCCCGCCCCCCCCTCGTTGCTCACCGCCGCTTACGCCGACACGACCAAGGCGCTTTCCCTCGAAGTTGACATGAAGTCCGACGCGTTGGCGGCCTTTTACAAGGAGGCGCTGGGCAAGGCGGGATGGAAGGCCACCACCGACAAGCCCGTAAAGATCGATTTCCGCGATATGATGATCTTCCGCAACGACGCAAAGGACATCGCCACCCTGAAGATGCACGAGTTCGAGGGGAGGCTGCGGGCGAACATCGACCAGAAGACCGCCGCCGAGTTCGAGGAAGACATCCGGCTGGCCGCGGCGGAAGAGGCGAAGCGAATGGCCGATTCGGCGGAATACACGAAGAAAGCCGCCGAGAAGGCCGCCAAGGACCGGGTGAAAGTCGCGATCAACGTGCCCGCCGGAGCGAAAGACGTGGAGCGCTCGAAGGACAAGGTCGAATTCAAGCTCGCCGCCGGCGAGGCGATGGCGGCCGTCCAGGCGATCCACGCCGCGCTGGTCAAGGACGGCTGGAAAGGAAAGACGCCCAAGTTCGAACCGCTGGCCGGTACTTCGACTCTCGGCAAGAAAGCGGGAGTCAGCCTGGTGATCGTCTACGTTGACACGGGCCTCGACGACGCCGACGTCATGATCTCGTTATTCGGCGCGGACGTCGAAGGGGCGAAGGCGAAGTGACAGTGAGTGCGCCCCGACTTCGACTCACAAGCCCCCGTCGAGCGCGTCGCGGATGCTCGGCAGGTATTTCTCGGGCGAGGCGGTGTTGACGAGGACGACGCGGTCGTTTGGTTTGATCAGGCCGCGGTCGGCGAGTTCGGGGAGGGCGGCGAGCGCGGCGGCGCCTTCGGGAGACCAGGCGAACCGGACTCGCCGCCATTCGTCGGCGATCGTCCCGTGGATCGCCTCGTCGCTCACGGCCACTCCGCAGCCGCCGCTCTCGCGAACGATCCGCAGCACGTTGACGTGGCCGACGTTCTGCGCCACGTTCAGGCCGGTCGCGACGGTCCGGCCGGGGGGCAGCGGGGTGACGTCGGCGGCGCCCTCGGCGAGCGCCCGGACGATCGGCGTGGCGGCCTCGCTCTGGACGCAGATCATCCGGGGACGCCGCGAGCCGACCAGCCCGAGCGCCTCCAGCTCGTCGAACGCCTTGGCCATGCCGACGACCCCCGTGCCGCCGCCGGTCGGGTAGACGATGACGTCGGGAAGCTCCCAGCGGCGGTCGGCCAGGCGGTCGCCGGCCGGCTCGGCCATCTCCAGGCCCAGCGTCTTCTTCCCCTCGGTCCGCCAGCCGGGCTCCTGGAACGTCGCCGCGCTCATGTAGCCGAGCGGAACGTAATGCTCGCGGACGCGCTTTCCGCAGTCGATGATAGTCCCCTCGACCAGGTCGAGCGTGATCAGGTCGGGGTGAAGCCGGGCGTAGGCGGCGACCTTTCCCAGAACCGGCAGATCGGTGTCGGGCGACATCACGATCGCCGCCTCGATTCGAGCCGCGACGGCGTACTCGGCCAGCGAGTCGCCGGCGTTCCCCTGGGTCGGCACGGCCAGCCGGCCGATCCCGAGCGCCTTGGCCATCGAGACCGTCACCGCCATCCCCCGGTCCTTGAACGAGAGCGTCGGATTCGCGCCGAAGCCGGCGTGCGGTCGGCCCTCGTCCTTCACTTCGAGGCGGCATCCCAGGCGGTCGGCCAGCGGGTGGGTGTAGGCGAGTGACGGCGTGCAGCCCTCCCCCAGCGTGACGATGCTCCGGCGATCGTCCGGGTCCGACCAGTCGAGCGGCAGCAAGCCGCCGAACCGCCAGAGGTTCTTGAGGTCGGGGTTCCACCAGCCGTCCGGTCCTTGCTCCCTTTTGAGTCGGTCGAGGTCAAGAACCATCCAGATCGGCCGGCCGTCGTGAGGGCAAAGGTTCAGGACGGCCGTCGCCTCGAACGTGCTTCCGCAGACCGAACAGGCAAGATGCGACACATATCGCATGCGAATCACGCCTCCTTTTGAATCGCGCGTCCTGTCAAGATTCGGCGCGAATAAACACGGCCCCGAGAACGTCATTTTTATATCGAGCAGGTGAGCCAGAAGCCTCTCGCTGCCCGAATCGGTCTATCCAGGCCGTTCAGGACGGTCGACGACCGGCCCACGTTGGTCAAAACGATCATCGCCGTTCGTCGCCGCTCCCGAGAACTACTTGAGTTTACAAGATCTCTCCGGGACGACGATCGATCTCAGCCGTTTCCCCTTGATCCATCGACGATCAGGCCAGCCATGCGCCTGATGTCGAAGCCGCCGGACGGCGACGTCGTCAGGCTCTCCCGGGGCCCCGAACGAATAGGGAGAATATTCCCCATGGCACTCACGCGGTTCCGCACTCGATTGATCGCCGGAGCGATGCTCCTGGCCGTCACGCCGTTCAGCACCGGGGCGTCGGCCGACGAGCCCAAGGCGAAGGCCAAGCCCAAGGCCGAAGCCAAGAGCAAGACGCAAGCCTTGACTGAGGCCGAAGTTCCGACGTACAACCTGCTCGACGCCATGCGCGACGGCCTGGTCAACGTCGAGGCCGAGGGTCGCGGCGACGGCCGCATGACCATGTCGGTCACCAACAACACCAAGCGCCAGCTTCGCGTCGTGCTGCCGCCGGGCCTCATCGCTCAGGGCGCCACCGGCCAGATGGGCGGCATGGGTGGCATGGGCGGCGGCATGGGCGGCATGGGCGGCGGCGGCATGGGTGGCATGGGCGGCGGCGGCATGGGCGGCATGGGCGGCGGCGGCATGGGTGGCATGGGCGGCGGCGGCATGGGCGGCGGCATGATGGGGGGGGGCGTGATGCCCCCGACCATGGGCCTCATGATGCTCGGCCGGCTCATCATGTCGCTCTGCGGCGACTACGACAGCTGGGACCAGCGGTCCCTGATGATGGGAATGATGGGTGGCATGGGCGGCGGCATGGGCGGTGGCATGGGCGGCGGCATGGGCGGCATGGGCGGTATGGGCGGCATGGGGGGCGGCATGCGTTCGGTGCCTCCCACCGGCCTGCCGTTCGCCGACATCAAGCCCGGCAAGACCCGCGAGCTGCCGACCCGGCTGGTGAGCCTGAGCGATCCGGACGAGAACGGCGGCGTCAAGCTCCCCGCCGAGGGGGAGAAGCTCCAGATCGGCGACGTCGCGCAGATCAACCCCGACCCCCGCGTCCAGAAGGCGCTGAAGCGGCTGGCCGCGGCCAAGGCGCCCGAGTCGATCTCGCAGATGGTGATGTGGCGGTTGGCGTCGGGTCTGGAGTGGGACGTGATCGCCCGGCTGACCGAGAAGTGGGGTAACTCCTACGAGCTGACGATGGCGCAGGACTTCGTCGACCGGCTCGACAGCCTGCCGGACGACGAATCCGGCTCGCTGTTGTTCCAGGTCGACGCGGCCGCCGCCGAGGACAAGGCCCTGGCGGAGGAGCTGACGGCGACGCTGAAGGACAAGCCGATTCTGGGCCTGTGGGCCCGCCAGGGCGTTCCGGCCGAGCCCGAAGGCCCGGCGGTGGCCTGCCGGGTGCGGCTCAACGGCGAGGAGGCGACGGTTCTGGTCAGCTCGAGCAACAGCACGGGCCAGACGTGGGTTCCGTTCGGCAAGTTCACGGTGCCGGTGGCCCGCAAGGACGGCAAGGTCGACGTCGAGAAATTCACCGACGGGTTGGCCGAGGGCGTCCTGAGCCGGATGGTCCGGGCGCAGCTCGCCAAGGGCCCTCGGGTGAAGGGCAAGGAGACGTTCAAGATCCGGATCGACAACGCGTCGCCGCTGATCCTCAACGGTCTGGCGGTGCTGGGGACCGGCAGCCCTGCGGACGAGCAGTCCAAGGAGCTGTCGGGGATCTCGATCGCGCCGCGGCGGAGTCTGACGGTGCCGGCGACGGACGAGATCGTCAAGGGGTTGGGCCTCAAGAAGGGGGTCCGGATCATCGCCGCCGACCTCAGCGGGCTTTGATCTCGGCCGAGCCTCTGGGCTGATCGAAATCGAACCCGAAACCCGAACCGCTCGTCGCGACCCGCTCGCGGCGGGCGGTTTCGCGTTTCCGGCCCGACCGATTCGTGAAGTCGATCGGCAAGATAGGATCATCCACCGCCCGAGGTCGCTCGGCCGCTGGAGTCGATCAACGCCTTGGAACGAGAATTGGAGCGAATAGGAATGCTGGAGAAAACGTCTTGTACACTGGAAGGCGACGAGAAGCATTCTCGCAACCCCAAACGCCCATCCCGGGCGGTTCAGGGCGGTTCACGACCAGCCGGAGTGGTCGCGACGATCGTTGCCAGTCGTCAGCCCCTCAAGATCCACAAAACCCCACTAGATTTCTCCGGGACTACGATCGATCCCAGGCTTTGCCCCCGATCCATCGACGACCAGGCCGATCGAAAGCCTGGCGTCGAATCCGGCGGACGGCGAAGTTGTGCGGCTCTCTCGGCCTTCTGGAAGACAAGAGGCGTTTTCAAATGGTCCTCACGCGGTTCCGCACACGATTGATCGCCGGAGCGATGCTCCTGGCCGCCACGCCGTTCACCGGGGCGTCGGCCGACGAGCCCAAGGCGAAGGCCAAGCCCAAGGCCGAAACCAAGAGCAAGACGCAAGCCTCGACTGAGGCCGAAGTTCCGACGTACAACCTGCTCGACGCCATGCGCGACGGCCTGGTCAACGTCGAGGCCGAGGGGCGCGGCGACGGCCGCATGACCATGTCGGTCACCAACAACACCAAGCGCCAGCTTCGCGTCGTGCTGCCGCCGGGCCTCATCGCTCAGGGCGCCACCGGCCAGATGGGCGGCATGGGTGGCATGGGCGGCGGTGGCATGGGCGGCGGCGGCATGGGCGGCGGCATGGGCGGCGGCGGCATGGGTGGCATGGGCGGCGGCGGTGGCGGCATGGGTGGCATGGGCGGCGGCATGGGCGGCGGCATGATGGGGGGGGGCGTGATGCCCCCGACCATGGGCCTCATGATGCTCGGCCGGCTCATCATGTCGCTCTGCGGCGACTACGACAGCTGGGACCAGCGGTCCCTGATGAGCAGCATGGGTGGCATGGGCGGCGGCATGGGCGGCGGCGGCATGGGCGGCGGCGGCATGGGGGGCATGGGCGGCATGGGCGGCATGGGCGGCGGCATGCGTTCGGTGCCTCCCACCGGCCTGCCGTTCGCCGACATCAAGCCCGGCAAGACCCGCGAGCTGCCGACCCGGCTGGTGAGCCTGAGCGATCCGGACGAGAACGGCGGCGTCAAGCTCCCCGCCGAAGGCGAGAAGCTCCAGATCGGCGACGTCGCGCAGATCAACCCCGACCCGCGCGTCCAGAAGGCGCTGAAGCGGTTGGCCGCGGCCAAGGCGCCCGAATCGATCTCGCAGATGGTGATGTGGCGGTTGGCTTCGGGTCTGGAATGGGACGTGATCGCCCGGCTGACCGAGAAGTGGGGGAACTCCTACGAGCTGACGATGGCGCAGGACTTCGTCGACCGGCTCGACAGCCTGCCGGACGACGAATCCGGCTCGCTGTTGTTCCAGGTCGACGCGGCCGCCGCCGAGGACAAGGCCCTGGCGGAGGAGCTGACGGCGACGCTGAAGGACAAGCCGATTCTGGGCCTGTGGGCCCGCCAGGGCGTTCCGGCCGAGCCCGAAGGCCCGGCGGTGGCCTGCCGGGTGCGGCTCAACGGCGAGGAGGCGACGGTTCTGGTCAGCTCGAGCAACAGCACGGGCCAGACGTGGGTTCCGTTCGGCAAGTTCACGGTGCCGGTGGCCCGCAAGGACGGCAAGGTCGACGTCGAGAAGTTCACCGACGCGCTGGCCGAGGGCGTCCTGAGCCGGATGGTCCGGGCGCAGCTCGCCAAGGGGCCCCGGGTGAAGGGCAAGGAGACGTTCAAGATCCGGATCGACAACGCGTCGCCGTTGATCCTCAACGGTCTGGCGGTGCTGGGGACCGGCAGCCCGGCGGACGAGCAGTCCAAGGAGCTGTCGGGGATCTCGATCGCGCCGCGGCGGAGCCTGACGGTGCCGGCGACGGACGAGATCGTCAAGGGGTTGGGGCTCAAGAAGGGGGTCCGGATCATCGCCGCCGACCTCAGCGGCCTTTGATCTCGGCCGATCCGCTGGGCTGATCGAACCCGAACTGGAAACCCGAACCGCTCGTCGCGACCCGCTCGCGGCGGGCGGTTTCGCGTTTCCGGCCCCACTGTTCCCCATCCGTGTTCTATAAGAGAAGTGAGGAGTCCGCGCGCTCGGGCGGCCTCGCTTCGAGAACCCGCAACGCGAGAGGGGGGGGACGGCATGAGCATGACGTTGGTGGCTCGCGTCGAGGACGGGAGCGAGTCGGGGGGCGACGAGCTTGAGCTGTCGGTCGTGATGCCCTGCTTGAACGAGGCGCGGACGGTCGGGCTTTGTATCGAGAAGGCGCTGCGGGCGATGCGCGAGGGGAACGTCCGGGGCGAGGTGGTGATCGCCGACAACGGCAGCACCGACGGCTCGCAGCAGATCGCCCGCGACCTCGGCGCGCGGGTGGTCGACGTCCCGCGCAAGGGCTACGGCCATGCGCTCCGCGCCGGCATCCAGGCGGCGCGCGGGCGATACGTCATCATGGGGGACTCGGACGACTCGTACGACTTCTCGGCCCTCGCGCCGTTCGTCGAGCGGCTCCGCGACGGCTACGACCTGGTGATGGGCAACCGGTTCCGGGGGGGCATCCGGCCCGGCGCCATGCCCTGGCTGCACCGCTACGTCGGCAATCCGGTGCTCACCGGCATCCTCAACGTCCTTTACCGCAGCCCGATCGGCGACGCCCATTGCGGGCTGCGCGGGTTCCGGAAAGACTCGTGCGACCGCCTCGGGCTGTCGGCGACGGGGATGGAGTTCGCGAGCGAGATGGTGGTCCGGGCGAGCGTCAGCCGACAGCGAATCGCCGAGGTGCCGATCGTCCTTCACCCCGACGGCCGCGACCGGCCGCCCCACCTGCGGAGCTTTCGCGACGGCTGGCGGCACCTCCGTTACCTGCTCCTCTGCGCCCCGACGTTCCTGTTCGTGATCCCGGGGTTGATCTTGACCTTGCTCGGCCTGGCGGCGATCCCGATCACGCTGGCGGCGGGCTTCGGCGTCTCCACCGGCTATTTCGGCCCGAACTTCCTGTACACGTCGTCGATGATCGCCGTCAGCGGCTTCCACCTGCTGGTCTTCGGACTTCTGGGCAAGTACTACGCCCACCTCGTCGATCCCGTGTTCCAAGATCCGGGCGTAGAGCGCTGGGCGTCGTTCTTCTCGGTCGAGCGGGGATTGACCACCGGGGTCTCGTTGATCGCCCTGGCCGTGACCCTGGGCGCGCCGGTCGTCGGCCACTGGCTGCAATACGGCACGGTGCCGATCCCCGGCCAGTGGATCTTCGCCGGCACGCTGTTCAGCCTCGGGGTCGAAGCCGCGGCGGGCGCGTTCCTCGTCGGCATCCTCGACATGTCGCGGTCGGCCGCCCCCGGCGAAGGGGGGCCGCACGTCGTCCGACGCCCTCAACGCGACGAGGTCTCTCCGAGCGCAGAGAAGGTCGCATGAGCGCCCCTGTCCCCTGGCTTTCGGTCGTGCTGCCGGTCTACAACGGCGAGAAATACCTGGAACACGCCCTGGCGAGCGTCGCCGCCCAGGCTGACGACTCGATCGAGGTGATCGCGATCGAAGGGGGCTCGACAGATCGGACGGCGGAGATCCTCCGGTCGTACGAGTCCCGGCTGCCGTTGCGCGTGGTTTCGTTCCCCGACCTCCACAACTGGGTGGCCAGCAGCAACGAGGGGCTCAAGGCGGCCCGAGGCGAATTCGCCTGCTTCCTCCATCAAGACGACGGCTGGCTCGACGGCCGGCTCGACGCGCTCCGCGCGCGGGTCGAGCGGTTTCCGAACGCCTCGCTGTTTCTTCATCCTGCCTATTACATCGACCCTCGGGGCGACGTCGTGGGACGCTGGACCTGCCCGCTGCCGGCGGGCGTCGAGTTGCGGGCCGAACAGGTGATCGAGCGGCTGCTCGTGCAGAATTTCATCGCGACGCCCGCGCCGATCTTCTCCCGCCGCGCGGCGGTTGCGGTCGGCGGGCTCGACGCCTCGCTCTGGTACACGGCCGACTGGGATTTCTGGCTCAAGCTCGCGGCCGTCGGCGGCACGGTCTACGACTCGCGCCCGCTGGCGGCCTACCGGATTCACCCCGACGCGCAGACGATCCGGCGGACCGGCGACGCGGCCGAGTTCCGCGCGCAGCTCGACGTGGTTCTGGCGCGCCATCTCGCGGCGTGGGAGCCGTCTCATCGGCTCGCCTCGGCCGCCCGCCGCGCATCGGCCTTCTCGGTCGAGGTCAACGCGTGGCTCGCGGCGGCCGTCCACGGCCGCAAGCCGTCGGTGCTCGGCCTCGTTCCGAGCTTCGTTCGGCTGGGCCCGAACGGTTGGCGCCGCTACCTCCGCGATTCGCGGATCGTCGAGCGAATCGCGCCGCGCTGCCGGATCGGTCTGGCGAGCAGGATTGCCGCGCGGCCCGGCTGAGCGGAGTCGGGCTCAGGTCCGGCAGGCGGCGATCAGGATCTCGGCGGCGCCGCGGGGGCCGGGGGTGGGGACGTGGCGATCGGGCGATTCCCACAGCAACCCCGCGCACTTGCGTGCCTGGTGGACCTTCACGGCCAGACTGGGCCAGCGGCGCCCCATGTGGTTGAGCCACTGAACGTAGCCGTCGGCGAACGGCCGCTGACCGTACCATTCGACGGATGCGAACCGTGACCGCAGCTTGGCTTCAAGCTCTTCGCGGATGTACTCGCGGACGTGGTATCGGTTGAACGGGCGGTCGTGGATCGACGTCCCGGGGTCGAGCACCTGGCGGTTCGGCGTCGAGAGCAGCAACAGCCCTCCTGGCCGTAGCACCCGCACGGCCTCGGCGAGGAAACCCTCGTCGTCGTCGACGTGTTCGATCGTCTCGAACGAGATGTAGACGTCGTACGTCGCATCGGCCGCCGGAAGCTGGAGAGCCGAGGCGACCGCGAACCGAGCCGACGGCGACTTGCAAACGTGCGAGGCCTGGGCCACGGCCTCGGCCGAGATGTCGAAGCCGTCGATCCGGCCCGCCCCCGCTCGGACCAACATCGCCGACCCGTAGCCCGTCCCGCACGCCGCGTCGACCACCCGCAGGCCGGCGACGTACCGCGACGCCCATCGATAACGCTCGATGTGCTGATGACGCACCCAGGCGGGCGAGAAACCTTTAAGATCGCATCGCTCTTCTTCGATCTTCATCGCGCATCCTCAACCGGCGAATGACGCGGCGCCCACGGACTACCCGCAAAACCTGCCGCTCACTTTAAGCGTAGGCCACGCCCATGCAATCGTCCAAATTCACACGTCATGAATTCAAGGCCATAAAACGCAACAGGCAGTCCGAGACGACCATGCAAATCAACACCTCATGAATTCGAGAGCCGAAAATGCAACACGCTGTTCGAGGACGACGGCTCGGTTCGCTCACACGGCCGCGAACCCCTCGCGCGGTCGGTCGTCCAGGATGATCGCCGGCGTCTCGATCTCCGCAAGGCGGATGGGCGCGCTCAGGCCGATCGCCGTCAGCACCGAGCCCGCCGCGGCGATCGCCGCGAACAGGATTGCGGTTCGCGGCACGTCGACCGGCGGTTGCTTCTTGAAGAACAGGCCGAAGTGGGCCCACCACGGCCGGAACGAGTTCATCGTGTTGTATTTCAGGAGCCCGCTCGCGCCGTACTCGACCCGTCCATTGACAAGGTAGCCGCGCGTCGGCTTGCCGTCCGGCTCGAAGGCTTCAAACACCTCGTTCGGCCGGTAGCAAGACGTGAACACCGACCAGATTTCGCGAGGCCGCTGGATCACATGCGCGATCGACGGATCGAAATAGATCGTCGGGTCTTTGAGGTAGAAACCCGACGCCAGCGCGCGCTCCATGTAGAGCCGTTGCGGGTCGAGGCTGAGCGCGCCGATCTGAACCAGCAGGCCGACGGCGAGCTGCGCAACGACCGCCCACCGCCTCGTGGCCCACGCGCCGGCCGGCGCCAAGATCCAGAGTACCGCGAAGACCGGCGTCAGGTAGCGCGGTCCCCAGGCGTTGTCCCCTTTGTAGAACGTCAGGCAGCAGATGAAGAGGAAAAACAACATCGACGCCACGACCAGGGCCGTCGCGAACAACTCCTCGGTGCGTCGCCAGGTCTTGAGTCCGGCCACCGACAACAGGATCGGCGCGTTGTAAAAAAGCACCCCGCAGCCCAGGCTGAGGGTCATCGCCAGCATCGCCGGCGTCGGGTCGTCGGTCCAGACCGGGACGTACATCGCCTGCATGAAGTCGCGAGCGTCGGTGAACCCCGGTGGGAACTTGATCCGTTCGTAAGCCTGCTGCACGAAGATCCCCAGGGCCAGCAGACCCAGGACGACCGCGTACCGGCCGCGCTGGGCCCGCCAATCACGTTCCGGGTCGTGGATCGCGGCCAGAACCGGCAGCGTGAAGAGCGCCAGCGGTTGCTTGCAGTTGAAGGCGAGGCCCATCGCCAGGCCGGAAAGCGTCGCCCCCAGCCAGGGCCGTCGCCGCCTGCCGAGCAGCGCCGCGGTGAGTGCGAAGACGACCGTCGCCGAGCCGAGGATATCGTCGTACAGGCTCGTCCCGTAGAACCAGCTCGGGGTGCAGAAGACCCCCGCCGCCGCCCAGAAGACGGCTCCCCGGGGGCTATGGCCAAGCCTCCGGAACAGCGCCGCGTAGCAGACCGCCATGCAGGCCGCCGCGAACGGGCTCGTGAGCGAGAAGAAGAACCGCCGGCGAACACCTTGGATCGGGCCGGTGGCGTCGGAGATCAGCACGGCGACGGCGCCCAGGACCGACTGCGGGAAGCGGTACGTCGAGTACCGCTGGCCGTCGCGGCCGGGAAACACGCTGAACCAGACGTTGTCGTTGCGGATCACCGAGTCGCCGTGATCAACGAGGCTGCACGCGACCTCGAACCGGGTCAAGCCGTCGATCGAATCGGTCCGCCCGGGACCGGATAGACTCGCGATCGCGAAGACCGTCAGAAACAAGCCAAGCAGCGTGATCCGCCAGCGCGTCATCTTGAAAACATCCCCTGCCCCGCGAACTCGACCTCGGCGCAAAGCCCCTGTCTTTTCATAGGACACGGCCGGCGCGGAGGAGAAGTACGCGAGTGGCGTCAGGGCGACGCGGGCAGGAACCGCCACCCCTGGCCCTCGGGCGGGGCGAGGTCGAGCAGGCGGTCGGGGTGGATCACGGCTCCGGCGATCCGCAGGCTGGTTGCGAGTCGGGGGCCGGGGCGGGAGAAATACGCCGAGCCGTCGACCAGGGCGAGCCGGTCGCAGCCGTCGATCAGCGATCGCCATTCCGGGCGGTCGGCGAACGCTTGAAGCTCGTGCTCGGCCCGCTCGACGGTGAACCCGCAGAGCGAGAGGATGACGACCTCGGGACGCGCTTCGGCGACTTCATCCCAGGTGATCCGCCGCGACGCTTCGCCCGCGCGGCCGACGACTTCCTCGCCACCGGCGTGACCGATGATCTCGGGGTTCCAGTGCCCCGAGCAGAACGGTGGATCGAGCCATTCGAGAAGCAGGACCCGGGGACGGCGCGGCGACGGCCCGAGCCGGCGGGCGATCGCATCGGCCGTGCGCTGATAGCCGGCGATCAACGAATCGGCGGCGGCCCGCTCGGCGATCAGGTCGCCGACGAGTCGGAACATCGCGAACACGCCGTCGAGCGACAGCGGATTGACGCTTTCGACGTGCGGCCGGCCGGGGAGCCGGGCGGCGGCCCGCTGCACGGCGACTTCGTTGACCGCGCAGACGTCGCACTGCTCCTGCGTCAGGATCAGGTTCGGGGCCAGCTCGGCGAGCTTCGCCTCGTCGAGCGTGTACAGGCTCCCCTGCTGCGCGGAGACCAACGCATCAATCTCGGCGCTCGACGCGGCGGTCGGGATGTTGCTCCGCGTCAGCCACGGCAGCTTTTCCACGCCCGGCGGGTAGTCGCACTCGTGCGTCACGCCGACGAGGTCGTCGCGCCGACCCAGCGCGCAGACCAGCTCGGTGAGGGAGGGGAGCAGGCTGACGATCCGCATGGGGTGGTTTCCACCAAGGCTCACTTCGGCGGCTTGATCTTCGTCGTCGGGCCGACGGAGACGATGGTCATGGGCCAGAGCGGCCAGTCGTGGACCAGGCGGCGGATCTGGTCGAGCGAGACCTTCGAGAACGCGTCCAGCTCTTGCTCGATGGGCAGGTATGCGTGGCGGTACACCCAGTGGAAGCCGAGCGAGGAGAGGCGGCCCATGGGGCGCTCGCTCCGCAGGACCGACCGGGCGAGCACCTTGTTCTTGGCCTGCGTGAGTTCTTCCTGGGAAACCCCGTTCTCGCTGACGCCGCGATAGACCTTGGCGACCCGCGCCAGGTTGGCCTGCGTGTCCTGGGGCTCGCAGCTCAGGAAGGTGTAGTAGCCCCCCGCCTGGTTGTAGTCCTGGTAGCTCAGCTCGGCGCCGTCGGCGTGGCCGGGATCGATGAGTTCCCAGTAAAGCTGCGAGCTGGTGTGATCGCCGAGGATCGTCGCCAGCAGGTGCGCGGCGTAGCGGTCGTCGCTTTCGAGCGGGGGGCCGTCGCTGACGCCGACAACCGTCTGCTGCTGGTCTTCCTCGCGGAGGATCGCCTCGAACGATTTCGTACCGCGCACCGGATTCGCCTGGCGGGTGGCGGGTTCGCCTTGCCACGCCTTGCAGTGGCTCGACGCCAGGTCGACGAGCTGGTTCCAGTCGCCTTTGCCGGCGAAGCCCAGAACGATGTTGGCCGGGCTGTAGCGGCTGGCGAAATACTTCCGCATCTCGTCGGCCTTCATCGCCGTGATCGAATCGACGGTGCCGAGGATGCTGTTGCCCAGCGGGTGTTCGCCGAAGTGCGCGGCCTTGGCGGCCTCGTAGGCGACCGACATCGGGTTGTCCAGATACATCCGGATCTCTTCGATGATGACCTTCTTCTCGGTCTCGAAGTCTTCCTCGCGGAGCGTCGGGCGCAAGATGTCAGACAGGACGTCGAACGCCCTGGGCAGATACTCGGGCAGGCAGGTGACGTGGTAGAAGGTGTCTTCCTCCGACGTCTGCGCATTGTGCTTGGCGCCGACCTTGTCGAAGTCGCGGTTGACGGCTAGGGCGTCGCGGCGCTCGGTCCCCTTGAACGTCATGTGCTCAAGGAAGTGCGACACGCCGGCCAGATCGTCGGTCTCGTCGCGGCTCCCCGCCTTGACGAAGAAGCCGGCGGCGATCGAGTGCGCCTGGTCGTTCAGCTCGGCGATCACTTCCAGCCCGTTATCCAGCGTCGTGTGATGGAATCGCATCAGTTCCCAACCGTGAGTAGGGTGGGCGCCGGCCCACCGGACAAGATCCGTCGGATCAAGATAGACGAGACGCCAGATCCATTCAGCCCGGCGGGGCGACGTTCAGCGGGTTCGGGCCGAGCGTCAAAATCGTCAGGTCGTCGAGGTTCAGGAGCCGCTTGGCGTAGTCCGAGACCGAATCGGGGGTGAGGGCGTCAAGCTCTCTGGCGATCTCGGCGAGCGGTCGCACGCGGTTCAGGAAGTACCAGTCGGAGGCCAGGGCGCTCGACCGGCTCATGCTCGATTCCTGGGCCATGATCAGCGAGCTCTTGAGCCCCGCCCGCATCGTGTCGAGTTCTTCAAGTTCGACGCCGCCGGCGGCCAGGCGGTTCAGCTCGGCGAGCATGACGTCGAGGGTTTCCTGGGCGCGCTCGGTCGAGGTTCCGGCGTAGCAGAGCATCGCCCCGCGCTCGCGCTGGCCTTCGTAGCTGGCGTAGACCGAGTAGCACAGCCCGCGCTTCTCGCGGACCTCGGTGAACAATCGGGCCGACGAGTAGCCGCCGAGGATCGCGATCGTGGCGCGGGTGCGGTAGTAGTCGTCGCTGTCGACGGTCGCGGCCGGCAGGGCCATGGCGATCTGGATCTGCTGGGTCTCGCGGTGGAGATGGTCGCGGCGGGGACCGCCGGGACGCTCGACCAGCCAGGGGTCGGGTCGGGGCTTCCACTCGCCGAACAGCCGGCCGACCGCGTCCTTGAGGACCGGCCAGTCGATCGCGCCGGCCACGCCGAGGATCGCGCCGTTGGGACGATAGGTTGACTCGTGGAAGGTCCGCAGGTTCGCTGGCGTGATCCGGGCGACGTCCTCGGCCGTGCCCGGCGACGGCCGCCCCCAGGGCTCGGGGAAGTGCCGCTTCCGCAGCTCGTAGATGACCTTCGTCCCCGGGTCGTCCTCCAGGCTCCGCAGGTTTTGCAGGCACAACGCCCGGATTGGCTCGACCTCCAGCTCGTCGAACCGGGGGCGAAGCACCATGTCGGAGAAGAGTTCGAGCGCGGGGATTAAATTTCGGCCCAGCGTGGCCGCCGCCAGGCTGGTGTGCAACGTCTGCGCGCTCTCAGAGTGGCTGACGCCCAGGTTGTCGAGCGCGTTGAGCAACTCGTGGCTGTCGCGGTCGCCGGCCCCGCGGGTGATCCACTCGCAGGTCATGCCCGCCGACCCGCCCCCCACGTGAAGCCCCTCGGCCGCCTCGAAGGCCGCGCCGGCAGGGATCAACAGGGTGAACGAGGCCGATTGCACGCCAGGCATCTCCTCGGCGACAAGCACCAGTCCGTTGGGATATTCATGCTGCTGAATCGTCGCGATTGATGCCGGCACGGCGGACCCTCAATTTGTGGCACCGTCTCAAGGCCAGGCGCATCCCGCGACGGCCGAACGGCGCAATCCTTTACGATCGGAATCGCCCACTACGATACAAGATTTCCCCGCGTTGGGCCACGGCGTCCCTCCGTCCGCGGCGATCGACGGACGGGAAGCGTCACCAATCTAGTATACAAAACAACCGTCCGCGACCTCCGTGCGATGCGGCCGAAGGCGCTCGGGAACGGCGCGGGCGACGTCATCCGTCGACCGCCTTATAGAGCGTTTTGGCCCTGCGGAACCCCAGGCTGCGGTAAAGCTGGACGGCGGCGCGGTTCTCGGCGGTCACTTCGAGGTACGCCCGCTCCAGCCCCGCCTGAATGAACCCCGCGAGCGCCCGGTCGACCAGCGCTCGGCCCAGGCCCAGCCCCCGGTACGAAGGGATCACCCCGACGTTCTGGATCGCGCCGATCGGGCCGTAATCGACGACTCCCTGGATCGTCCCCACGTACCCTTCGGGGCCGGCGATCAACCACGTCGCTTCCGGCAGGAACCCCGGCTTGCGACGGATCTCGCGCATCAATCGCTGACAGCCGTATCGGTCCCCCAGGCAAGGAAAGACGGCGGCGTCGATCTCGCTTCGAAAGCTCAGATACTTGACCTCGGCGTGATCGGCCAGCAGTGGCTCGTCCCACGGCGCCCAGTACAGCGGCTCGGGCAACGACCGCGGCAGAGCCGATCCGTTCAGATCGATCTCCATGCGCAGCCGCTTGTAGTACGTGATGGCCATCAGGTCTTTGAAATTCCGCTTGCCCGCTCGATCCCGCCGGAAAGGTCGTTCCCGCAACCGGGTTGAGACATTCTAGGTCCCGTGTGAAGCCTGGTCAATCAGGGACGATGGCGAGCCCCGAAGCCCCAAGTCGGCCACGGCCCACGCCACGGTGCGATTCCACCTCGGCGGCCGTACCCGAGCCCGGCGCGAACGCCGCCATGGGGACGCCCGACGCCGAGGGGCGTTCGCGTCAGCCCGAAACCCGGCCGAGGTACTCGCCGGTGCGGGTGTCGACTTTGACGTTGGTTCCCTCGTCGAGGTGTTCGGGGACCTGGATGACGTGGCCGGTGGCGAGGGTCGCCGGCTTGGTCCGGCCGGTGGCGGAGTTGCCCCGGACGCCCGGCGCGGTCTCGGTGATCGTCATCTCGACGGTGTCGGGCAGCTCGATGGCGATGACCTCGTCGTCGACCACCAGCGCATCGATCCCTTCCATGTTTTCGGACATGTACGGGATCTGGTCGGCCAGCTCGTCGGCCCGGAACGTGAACTGGGAGAAATCGCCCGAGTCCATGAAGTGGAGCTCGTCGGCGTCGCGGTAGAGGTACTGGATCGGCTTGCGCTCGAAGCTCGACTCGTTGAGCGAGTCGGTCCCGCGGTACGATTTCTCGACCCGGTTCTTGGTCTTGAGGTTCCGGGCCTTGATTTTGTAAAGCGTGGCCGCGCCCCGCGCCGAGGGGGTTTGAACCTGAATATGCTCGATCATGTGCGGTGCGCCGTCGATCTCGACGACCATGCGGCGCTTGAAATCCTTGGCGGGGACCACGAGAGGAAGGCTCCGTTGAATATTCGAATAGGGGAACCGACCCATCGGCGGGTTCCGGTACGTCCGGACCGCCTGTCATGTCGGCACCGCCATCTTACTCGCCCGGCGCCTCCGGGGTAAAACCCGATCGTCCGCCGGAAGCGCGGAAAACGACGGACTCAACGATTCTCCCGAAAACGCCGATAGTTTTTCTTGATACGTGCGTACGCGTGTGTTAAGGTGCGTCCCTCGGTTTGGGATCGCGGGTTGTCACCAGAGGATAGAGACGAGGTTGAGTCGTGGAACGAGATCGCATGGGCCGACGACGCCGGCCCGACCAAGAGCGAGGTCTCCGTCCCTTGCACCCCCCCTTGCCCGACGAGTGGATCAGCAAGGCTCTGCGGGTGGCGATGTCCGAAGACGACTGGATGCGCTTCGAGGCGCTGGTGCAGACCCTCGCGCCCCACGCGTCGACTCAAGCCCGCGCCTACGGCCAGACGGTTTCCGCCCTAGTCCGTTCGACCGACGCGAGTCCCGAGCCGACCGGTCCCCTCGACTGGATGGACTGGGAGCGGCGCAAAACCCTTCGCCTGCTCTGGGACGGACGCTGAAGCCGTGATCCCCGGCCCCCGTCCCGCGCTGGCAGGTGCACTTCAGCCACATGGTCGGGCCGACGGAGCTGTGCGTGTCGTGGACCAACGTCCATGGCGTTCGCCCAGCCATCGGCTTGCCGAGTGGGGCTTGTCGGCGGCTCGCGTGTGGAACGCGTACGGCCAGCACGCGAAAGCCCTGCCGGTGGAGGAGTTCCGCCGGATTGGTTCTGCCGCGGAGCCTTGCTTACATTCAACAAGTCACACCACTTCGTCGAGGGGCGCTGCGACGGCACGCACGGGCGTTCCTGCCAGGCTCGCTGAGGTGGATTAATAACGTGCAACCGCGCCCGTTCATCGTTTCAGGAGACTTTGAACATGACCGCTGTTTTGCATAAATCCGCGACTTTCAACGACTACCACGTCGCCGACCTCGCGCTCGCACCCTGGGGCCGCCGCGAGATCGCCATCGCCGAGACCGAGATGCCCGGCCTGATGGCCATCCGCGAGGAGTACGCCGCGCGCCAGCCTCTCAAGGGCGCGCGGATCACCGGCTCGCTCCACATGACCATCCAGACGGCCGTCCTGATCGAGACGCTCAAGGCCCTCGGCGCCGAAGTCCGCTGGGCCTCGTGCAACATCTTCTCAACCCAGGATCACGCCGCCGCCGCGATCGCCGACGCCGGCATCCCCGTTTTCGCTTACAAGGGTGAGTCGCTCGAAGAGTACTGGGATTACACCCACAGGATCTTCGAGTGGGCCGACGGCGGCCACTCGAACATGATCCTCGACGACGGCGGCGATGCGACCTTGCTGCTTCACCTCGGCGCCCGCGCCGAGGCGGACATCCACGTCCTCGACAAGCCCACCAGCGAAGAGGAGCGCATCCTCTACGCCGCCATCAAGAAGCGGATCGCCTCGCAACCCGGCTGGTACGCCGAGCGACTCGCCGCCGTCAAGGGCGTGACCGAGGAGACCACCACCGGCGTCCACCGCCTCTACCAGATGCACAAGCGCGGCGAACTGAAATTCCCCGCCATCAACGTCAACGACTCGGTCACCAAGTCCAAGTTCGACAACCTGTACGGCTGCCGCGAGTCGCTGGTGGACGGCATCAAGCGCGCCACCGACGTGATGATCGCCGGCAAGATCGCCGTCGTCGCCGGCTACGGCGACGTGGGCAAGGGTTCGGCCCAGGCCCTGCGCGCCCTCTCCGCCCAGGTCTGGATCACCGAGATCGACCCGATCTGCGCATTGCAGGCCGCGATGGAAGGCTACCGCGTCGTCACCATGGAGTATGCCGCCGACAAGGCCGACATCTTCGTGACCACCACGGGCAACTACAAGGTCATCACGCACGACCACATGGCCAAGATGAAGAATCAGGCCATCGTTTGCAACATCGGCCACTTCGACAACGAGATCGACGTCGCGTCGCTCGAAGGCTACCGATGGGAGGAGATCAAGCCGCAGGTCGATCACATCATCTTCCCCGACGGGAAGCGGATCATCCTGCTCGCCAAGGGGCGCCTGGTCAACCTGGGCTGCGGCACCGGCCACCCCTCGTACGTGATGAGTTCCTCCTTCGCGAACCAGACCCTCGCTCAGATCGAGTTGTGGCTGCACAACGAGAAGTACCCGGTCGGCGTCTACGTCCTGCCCAAGAAGCTGGACGAGCACGTGGCCCGGTTGCAGTTGAAGAAGCTGAACGTCCAGTTGACCGAGCTGACGCCGGAACAGGCCGCCTACATCCACGTCCCCAAGGAAGGCCCGTACAAGTCCGACCATTACCGCTATTGATCGGCTTTCTCGGCGGCGGGGAGTTACGCTCCCCGCCGCCTCCCTTTCAAACGGCGCTGAGGAGGAGAGCGGTTGGCAACTGTCAGAGGGGATGTGAAGGATTTGTCGCTCGCCGGCGTCGGCAAGCAGCGGATCCAGTGGGCCGAGCGCGACATGCCGGTGCTCCGCGCCATCCGCGAGCGGTTCGAGGCCGAGCAGCCGCTGAAGGGCAAGCGGATGTCGGCCTGCTTGCACGTCACGGCCGAGACGGCCAACCTGGCCCGGACGCTGAAGGCCGGCGGCGCCGACCTTCTGCTCTGCGCCTCCAATCCCCTCTCGACCCAGGACGACGTGGCCGCCAGCCTCGTCCAGGACTACGGGATACCGACCTACGCCATCAAGGGCGAGGACGAGAACAGCTACTACCGCCACATCACGGCGGCCCTGCGGCACGCCCCGCACGTGACGATGGACGACGGCGCCGATCTGGTCAGCGCCATGATCTTCATCGTCCTGGACCGCATGGACGACGTCCACGCCGAGGTCCGCAAGTGGGCCGAGACGCTCAAGCCCGACGAGCGTAAGTCGCTCGTGGCGAACGTCGCGGCGAGCATGGAAGAGACCACCACCGGCGTCATCCGGCTCCGCGCCATGGAGAAGGACGGCGTTCTCAAGCTGCCGGTCATCGCCGTCAACGACGCGCAGACCAAGCACTTCTTCGACAACCGCTACGGCACCGGCCAGAGCACCATCGACGGCGTCATCCGCGCCACCGACACGCTCATCGCCGGCCGTCGGGCCGTCGTCTGCGGCTACGGCTGGTGCGGCAAGGGGGTGGCGTCGCGGGCCCGCGGCATGGGCGCCAACGTCATCGTGACCGAGATCGATCCGATCCGCGCCCTAGAGGCTGCCATGGACGGCTTCCTGGTCATGCCGATCGCCGAGGCCGCCAAGGTCGGCGACCTGTTCATCACCGTCACCGGCAACATCCACGTGATCCGCGCCGAGCACTTCGCGGTCATGAGGGACGGCGCCATGATCTGCAACTCGGGCCACTTCAACGTCGAGCTCGCGCTGGACGACCTGGCCGAGATCAGTGTTTCGCAGAAGAAGGGCGTCCGCGAGTTCGTCGACGAGTACGTCCTGAAGAACGGCAACCGGCTGTACGTCTTGGGCGAGGGCCGGGTCATCAACCTGGCCGCCGCCCACGGCCACCCGGCCAGCGTCATGGACATGAGCTTCGCCGCCCAGGCGCTCGCGACCGAATGGTCGGTCAAGCACAAGGGCAAGCTCGAGCACAAGGTCCACCAAGTGCCGAAGCAGGTCGACGAGTTCGTCGCCAAACTCAAGCTCGAGACGATGGGCATTTCCATCGACACGCTCACGGCCGAGCAGGACAAGTACCTGCGGAGCTGGGAAATGGGCACTTGATCGCAACCCGTTACACTATTTCGCCCCGGGCCGCCCGCCGATGGCCCGGGTCGTCGTTGTTTCCGCGGCCCCTGGGGCGGCGGCTCGACGACGGTTCTTCGGCTCACTCATTTGCTTTCGAGGATGGGATTTCCGATGCCCGACGTACGTTCCTTCCGCGGCGTCCGCTACGATGTGGCTCGAGTGGGCGCGCTCTCCGACGTGGTCGCGCCTCCGTACGACGTGATCGATTCGGCCTTGCAGGAGAAGCTCTATCAGGCGAGCCCCTACAACAGCATCCGGATGGAGCTGAACAAGCCCGAAGCCGGCGACTCGGACTCCGAGAATCGCTACTCGCGCGCCGCGCGGTTCCTCCGCGACTGGCTCCGCGAGGGGGTGCTCCGAGCCGACGACACGACGGCCCTTTACATCTACGAGCAAACCTTCGAGGTCGAGGGCCAGACCCACACCCGCAAGGGGTTCTTCGCCCGGGTTCGGCTCGAACCGTTCGGTGAGGGGAAGATCTTCCCCCACGAACAGACCCTCGCCGGCCCCAAGGCCGACCGTCTGGCTCTTTATCAGGCGACCGGCTTCAACCTCAGCCCGATCTTCGGCCTCTACCCCGACTCGACCAACGAGGTCCTTCGCCAGGTCGAGCGCGGGGTTCGCGACCGCACGCCCCTGACGGCCGTCGACCATCTGGGCGTCACGAACAAGCTCTGGCTGGCCACCGAGCCCGAGGTTCTCACGGCGGTCGGCGGCCTGATGGCCGAGCGGCCGATCTTCATCGCCGACGGCCACCACCGCTACGAGACCGGCCTACGTTACCGCGATTACCTGGCGTCGAAGGGCGAGCTGTCGGGACCGGACGACCCGGCGAACTTCTGCATGATGATGCTCGTCGGCATGAGCGATCCGGGCCTCCTGATCCTGCCGACCCACCGGCTGGTCTCGGGCTTTCCCGGCCTCAAGGCCGATGAACTCGCCAGGCTCCTCGCGCCTGAGTTCGAGACCTGGACCGTCGGAGAGGGCGACGAGGGTTGCGAGGCCGCCAGCGACGAGGTCGTGAACGGCGGCAGCCAGGACGTCCTGGGGTTCGGCACCGTCGCCGACGGCGTCTGGACTCTGGCCCGGCTGCGCTCGGACGAGGCGATGGATCGGCTCGCCGCCGACCACGGCCCCGAATGGCGGGCCCTGGGCGTGAGCATCCTCCAGGTCCTGGCTCTCGACCACCTGCTGGCCCCGCTCGCCAAGGACCGATCCGTCCGCTACGTCCACCTGACGAGCGAAGTCCAGGCCGACGTCGCGGCGAGTGGCTGCGACCTCGCCTGCCTCGTCGCTCCCGCCACCATGGAGCACGTGGAGTCCATCGCCTCCAGCCTTGAAACCATGCCCCCCAAGAGCACTTACTTCTACCCGAAGCTGCTCACCGGGCTGGTCTTCAACCCACTTCGATGAACGACCGACGATCGTGCGGGTGAATTGGGATAATTCGAGAACAATGGGATTGACGAAATTCCGGCCGTGCTTACAAACTACTGAGGAATCAATCTCGTTTCCCGCATGAACGGCGACACGGGAGCTTGCCGCTCCCTGTCGCCCGTCGTTCATCGCCCGGAGCCCATCGCCTTCATGTCGTCGCGGTCGAGTCGCCTACTGCTGGTCGCCTTCCTGGCCCTGCACGGGATCATCTCCCTGGCTGGACCGGCGCTGCACGCGCTGCCGGGATTCAACCATCACGCGGCCGAGCTGCGACGACACGACGACGCGACGCCCGGCTCGACCGATCTCGGCCGCGAGTCGAACCACGACTGCCCGGTCTGCCATCTCCACACCCAGGCTCTGTTCCAGGTCGACGCCGACGCCCATCTTGTGGTCGACGTCGTTCGGATTCGCCCCCCGGCCGATCCGCCGCTTTTCCTCCCCCCCGCTCCGGAAGCAACTTCCAGTCCGCGCGCTCCTCCGCTCGTCTGAACGAGCGCGGAAGCGCTGCGCGCGGCGTGATCCCGGCGTCGACCGACGCCACATCATGATCCCGCCCCCCCGGCGCGTTCCAGGCCGACCTCGCCCGCCATGGCGAAGGCGACCGCCCCGACGCGATCCGATCTCGGATTCGCACGGACTGAGCGGCTCGACTTTCCCGCCGTCGGGCGATCCGCCCGCGAACTCTTGAGTTCCAGCCCAGGCCGTTCGCGCCTCGGCGGCGACTCGCCCGCGCTCCTCTCCGTCGATCCCTTGCGTTCGCGAGGCTCCCTCGCTGATCGCCCCAGGCCGTTTTCGACTTCGAAGACCGCGGACCGAGCCCAGGGTCCGCATCGACTTCGCAACGTCCCATTTCCCCACGATCGTCGTCGGCGAGCGTACGAGTTTCAGGACTCATCAAGATGAATATGAAGATTAAACGCAACGATGCGAGGCCTCGGGGCTTCACGCTGATCGAGCTGCTGGTGGTGATCGCGATCATCGCGGTCCTGATCGCCCTGTTGTTGCCCGCGGTGCAGGCGGCCCGCGAAGCCGCCCGGCGGGTGCAGTGCGTCAACAACATGAAGCAGATCGGCCTCGCCCTGCACAACTACCACGAGGCCATGAACGTCTTTCCGCCCGGGTACGTCAGCAGCGTCCTGGCCGGCGTCACGGACCCTTGCGACCAGGACGCCGAGAACCAGATCTCGGTTGATCGCGGCTCGGGCTGGGCGTGGGGGAGCATGATCCTGCCGCACATGGAGCAGCAGAACGTCTTCAACGCGGTCAATTTCGGCCTCTCGGTCGCGTACGCGGCCAACTACACGTGCAGCACGACGGTCGTCTCGGGCTACCTGTGCCCGTCGGACGCCGGCGGGCCCGACCTGGTGCCGGTGTTCAAGGACCCTCCCGACCCGGCCAACCCCGGCACGTACTCCGGCGCTGCGATCGACGACACCGTGGCGCGGGGCAACTACGTCGGCATGTTCGGCGTGGGTGAGATCTGCGCCAATTCGGGCTCGACCAACCTGCCCAACCAGGGGTCCAACGGCCAGGCCTCGGGCCTGTTCTACCGCAACAGCCGGGTCGGCGTCGCCGCGATCATCGACGGCACGAGCAACACGATCGCCGTGGGCGAGCGCAGCCACAACCTTAGCTACGTCACCTGGACCGCGCGGTCGATCGACGGCTGGCTCGGCAAGACGTCGCTGGTGGAAGGGGGCACCGACAAATTCAACCCCTCGCCCGAGGAATGCTGGACCCAGGTGCTCGGCCCGGCGGGCCTGGAAGACGGCAGCCGCACCCCCAACGACCCCGAGGCGCACGTCGAGGACTACTGGAGCCGGCACCCCGGCGGCGTCAACTTCCTGTTCGCCGACGGCTCGGTCCACTTTCTCAAAGACAGCATCAACCCGGTGCCCTGGCGGGCCCTGGCGACCCGCGCCAGCGGCGAGGTCGTCTCGTCCGACGCGTATTAATCCCTCCCGATTCGATCTCGGCCTAATTGGAGACAGGAATGAAAGATCAAAACACGTCGTCGAGGCCGACGGCGGGCTTCACTCTTATTGAGCTGCTGGTGGTGATCGCGATCATCGCGGTCTTGATCGCGCTGTTGTTGCCGGCCGTGCAAGCCGCCCGCGAAGCCGCGCGGCGGGCGCAATGCGTCAACAACCTCAAGCAGATCGGCCTGGGGCTACATAATTACAGCGATTCGCACAACGTCTTCCCCCCCGGCTACACCAGCTATTACAAGAAGGACGGCGGCGACGCCGGGACCGCCGAGGACGACATCGGCCAGGGCTGGGGATGGGCAAGCCTGATCCTGCCGCATATCGAGCAGCGGCCGTTGTACGACGCGATCAACTTCAACCTGACGATGACCTTCCCCGCCAACTACACCGCCCAGTTGCTGCGGGTCGGCAGCTACCTCTGCCCGTCCGACGTGACGCTCGAAACCGTGCCGGTCCGCAACGAGGCGAACACCGAGACGGTGTACACGGTGGGCAGCGGCAATTACGTCGGCATGTACGGCCGGGGCGAGATCGGCGCGGCACCGGGACGCGGCGACGGGATGTTCTTCCGCAACAGCCGCATCGGCTTCGCGGCGATCACCGACGGCACCAGCAATACGATCGCCGTGGGCGAACGGAGCCACAACCTCAGCTACGTCACCTGGACCGGCCGCGCGATCGGCGGCTGGCTGTTCAAGACCTCGTCGTTCGAGGGGGGCGCCGACCAGTTCGCGGTCGATCCCGAGGAGTCGTTCACGATGATCCTCGGGCCCGTCGGCATGGAAAACGGCCCGAGGACGCCCAACCACCCCGAGGCGCACGTCGAGGACTACTGGAGCCGACACCCGGGAGGCGTCAATTTCGCGTTCGGCGACGGCTCGGTCCGGTTCATCAAGAACTCGATCAATCCCACCCCGTGGCAAGCGCTCGCGACCCGCGCCGGCGGCGAGGTGATCTCGTCCGACGCCTACTGAGCGAGTCGATCAGCCGGTTTCGTCTCAGCCGATCAAGATCCCGGATTGGACGAGACCGGCGACGGCGGCGGTGGTGGGACTCGATTAGCGGGGGCTTCAAGGGCCGGCTCGTCGAGGGCCGGGGCGGCGTCGGTCTTGGCCTTCCACTGGAGAGGCCGGTGGACGCCGGGCGCGGGGGGCGGCGGGACCGGCCGGCGCGTCGCGGGGCGCGGCGATTCTTCGACGGTCGACTCGATGATCGTCCCGGCGGACGCCGGGGCCGCGGGGTGGACGGTGACCTGTCGCTCCCGAGCCATGTGCAGAGCGGCGGCCGCTGCGTCGCGGACGTCTTGCTTCTTCTCGTAGACGACGGCACGTTCGAGCACGGCTTCGGCCTCGGGGCCGCCGATCTCGCCGAGCGCCTGGGCGGCGGCGATCCGGACGTCCTTGAACCAGTCGTTCTTGAGCACGTCGACCAGTGGCGGAATGCCCCGGGGGTCGCCCAGCCGGCCGAGCGTCTGTGCGGCCTCGCGGCGGCTTCCGGGATAGTGGCTCTGGAGCCGCTGCGCCGCCAGCGCGACGCCGTCGAGCGGATCGACGGACGGGGCCGGGGCCGAGATCACCGCGGACTGCTGGACGATCACGGCCGGACCTGGCGCGACCACCACCGGCGGCGACACGAGCGGCGGCGCCCACAACGGCGCCGTCAACGCCGCGCCGCCGAGCATGCCGAGCGCGAACGTCCCGGCGCCGCCGAACACGTTACGCTCGATGATGACCGGGGGGCGATGACCGAACCCATAGCCAGGGCGATACCCCGGACCCGGCCGGTACATCGGCGGAGGTCCGGGCCGCCCCCCCGCCACGCGAACCTCGCGCGAATAGGTTCCGCCGGGACGCTGGATCTGGACCTGGCGGTCGGAGTAGCCCGGCCCCCGTTCCACTTCCACGCGACGCTCGATCGACCGGCCGCGCGGGCCGGTCACCTTCACGTCACGTTCGCGGCTCTCGCTTTGCGCGAGGGCCGACGATCCCGAGCCGCTCCCGATCCAGCAGGAAGCGACGCACGCTCCCACCGCGACATATCGCCATCGACTCAAGATACACCTCCCCGCGAGCGGAACCCGTTTTCGGCGTCGCCCGATTCGGATCTTCCTTCGGCTTTCCCCGGGCTTCCACTCGCGTGAATTGTCGTCGGGGGCCCGATTTTGTGAAGATCAATTCAGTCGGCGATCCTGTTCAAATGAACAGATTCGCCGGATGAGGGGTGTGGAAGCTCGGTGCGTAAGGTCGCTAGGGATGCGGGTCTACGAGGGTCTCCGCCGCTTGGGCTTCTTGGTTCCCTTGGGCTTGGCTTTCTTCTTGTTGTTGACGCCGGGCCGGCGGGGGCGCGGCGAGGCGTTCGCCTCGGCCTCGGCACGGGGCGGCTTTGGCGATCGCGAGGCGGGGGTCGACTCGTAGTAGTGCTTGCGGGCCGGCGTGCGCGTCTTGCTCAGGGGCGTGGTGGCGAGCACCAGATCGAGTTGGCGGCGGTCGACGTCGACGTGCGCGACGCGGATCTCGATGCGATCGCCCAGCCGATGCCGGACTCCTGAGCGTCGGCCGACGAGTGTGTGCGTGCCGGCTTCGAGGTAGTAGAAGTCGTCGGCCAGGCTGGTGACGTGGATCAGGCCCTCGACAGGCAGCTCGACGAGTCGGCAGAACAGGCCGAAATCCTCGACGCCGACCACGATCGCGTGGAACGATTCGCCGATCTTCGATTCCATATACATGAGCATCTTCACACGCACCAGCTCGCGCTCGGCCGCCTCGGCCCGCCGCTCGGTTCGGTTGCAACTCTCGGCCAGGACCGCCAGCTCGTCCATGTTGCTGCGCGGCTTCTTGCCCGCCAGCAGCGTGGTCAGTTGGCGATGGACCTGCAGGTCGGGATAGCGGCGGATCGGAGACGTGAAGTGGCAGTAGTCGTCGCTGGCCAGAGCGTAGTGGGTTTCGGGCTCGGGCGAGTAGACGGCCTGCTTGAGGCTGCGCAACAGGCCGTAGTGGACCGCGTATTCCTCGGGCTTCCCCTTGGTCTCGTCGAGCACCTTTTGCAGCTCGAACCGGCTCTGCGGGAGGTCGAGCGGGATGCCCAGGCTGCGGACGAACTCGGCGAATTCGGCGAGCTTGTGCTCCTCGGGATCGGGATGCACGCGACGGAGGAAGCCGACGTGCTGCTCGCTCAGGTAAGACGCCACGGCCTCGTTGGCCGCCAGCATGAACTCCTCGATCACCTGGTGGCTTTCGTCGTGGCTTGCCAGGTGGGCGCCGGCGACCTTCCCCTGGTCGTCGAGCTTGATCTCGACTTCGGGCAGGCTCAGCTCGAGCGCCCCTCGCGTGAACCGGCGGCGGCGCAGCGTCATCGCCAGCGACAGCATGTTCACGACCATGTTCACGACCTCGGGCGCGACCCCTTCGTGTTCGCCCTCGGGGTTCTTCATCACCTCGAACGCTTGCTCATAGGCGAACCGGTGGTCGACCCGGATCGCCGACCGGGCGAACCGTTTCGAGGTCAGCACGCCGTCGTCGTTGAACTCCAGGAACGCGCTCACGGTGTACCGCGTATGACCGGCCTGAAGGCTGGCGAGGCTGTTGGAGATGATCTCCGGCAGCATCGGGACGACGCGGTCGGGCAGGTAGACGCTGGTGCCTCGCTTCCGCGCGACGTGGTCGAGTTCCGAATTCGGTTCGACGAAGTGCGAGACGTCGGCGATGTGGACGCCCAGGGTCCAGAACCCCTTCTCGTCGCGTTCGAGCGAGATGGCGTCGTCGAAGTCGCGGGCCGTGGCCGGGTCGATGGTCACGGTCAAGACGCCGCGATGGTCGAGCCGGCCGGCGACGTCGTCCTCGTGGAAATGCTTGGCCTGCTGGCGGGCCTCGTCGAGCACCGAGTCATCGAAGACGTCGGGGATGTTGAACGCCCGGATCACCGTAAGGGTGTCGACTCCGGGCGCTCCGCGCACGCCGAGGATCTCGGAGACGACCCCCTCCCCTTCCTGGTACGGGGTCGGGTAGCGGACGATCTCGATCGCGACCTTGTCGCCGGGCTTCGCCCCCTTGGCCCCGGGGTCGCCGACGTAGATCGGGCCGTGGAACGTGGTGCCGTCGACCTTGACGTAGCTCGACTCGCCTTCCTCGTAGTAGGTCCCCACGAAGCCGCTGGTGGCCCGCGCGACGATCTGGACGATCTTGCCCTCGTCGTTCATCCCGTCGCGGCGCGCCTTCTTGAGGATCTTGACCGCCACCTCGTCGCCGCTGGAGGCGTCGCCGGCCGACTCAGGCGCGATGTAGATCTGGTCGGCCTTGGCGTTGACGCCGTGCGGGCGGACGAAGCCGAACCCCTTCGACGACCGCCGGAACAGGCCGATGATCGTGCCGGCCGTGTCGACCCGGGTCAACGTCTTATCGCGGGCCACATCCAGCTTGCCTTCCTTCACGAGGCCCTTGACCTCGGCCCGGAACGCGGCGTAGTCGTCGGGATCGATCTTGAACCACCGCGAGAGCGCCTTGATCGTCCGAGGCTTGTACGACGGTTCGGCCACCAGTTTGAGCACGCGATCAGCGAAGCTGGACATGAGTCGAGGGTCCTCGAAGGGGAGGCGAGGCAGGTTTCCGGTTCCATGCTACCGAAACCCCCGACGGCCTGCCTATTGTCGCGCGTCGCACATGGGCATCTTCGGAATTCACACCATCACGACGCCGTCGGGACGCCCGGCCGCCTGCGGGACGATCCGGAGCCCCATGTTCATGACGCCGTCGACGGCGTCATGAATGAAACAACGGTGGCCGATGCGATAATCCATCGCCGATCAGAAGTCGGAAGTGTCGCCGTCGGCGGCCTGGCCGGGGGTTCCCTTGAAGAGACGTCGGCCGAGGCTCTGCTGGAACGGGGTCCAGGAGGAGTCGCGGCTGGGGTCGTCGCGGATCTCGCGGCCGAAGGTGTGGATCTTGGCGTCGAGGTTGTCGAGGTAGTGCAAGGCGACGGCTTCGAGCGTCATCGGCAGCTTGGGACTGCCGTACTCGTACGCGCCGTGGTGGCTGACGATCATGTGCTTGAGCCGCAGCAACAGCTCGGGCGGGAACGACTCGCCGGTCAGCTCGACGGTCCGGAGAACCTTCTCGCGGAGCAGCTCGACGCCCATGACCAGGTGGCCGACGAGCTGGCCCTCGTCGGTGTAGGCGAAGGCGCGGTCGTACGAGAGTTCGTCGATCTTGCCGACGTCGTGGAGGAAGATCCCGGTCAGCAGCAGGTCGCGGTCGATCTCGGGGTAGAGGTCGAGAATCCGGTCGGCGACGTTCAGCAGGGTGACGACGTGTTCGAGCAGCCCCCCCTGGTAGGCGTGGTGGTTCTTGATGCCGGCCGGGGCCGAGGTGAACTTGGCGACGAATTCGTCGTCGATCAGGAAGCACTCGACCAGGGCGCGGAGATGGGGGTTGCTCATCGCCAGCAGCAGCTCGCGGAGCCGGGCGAAGAGCTTGGAGACGTTCTGCGAGCTTTGGGGGAGGAAGTCCTCGGGCTCGACGCGGCCGGCGTCTAGGACGTCGATATGCGTGAGGATGACCTGGAGCGAGCCCTGGAAGATCTGGGTCTTGCCCCGGACGCGGAGGAAGTCGCCCGGCTCGAACGACCGCGCCAGGTCTTCGGTCGCGTTCCAGAGCCGCGCGCCGACGCTGCCGGTCTTGTCGCGCAGCTCGATCTGGAGGTAAAGATTGCCCTGGCGGTTGGCCCGGAGCTGCTTGTCGGCGACCAGAAAGGCCTCGTCGACGGAGTCCCCATGCGACAACTGGTTTACGTAGCGGCGACTCATGCGATGGATCGACTCGGTAGGCGTGGAACGTAATAAAAAAAGCCGTGGCGGGAAAACCCGCCACGGCGTTGATTCTAGGAGCCCCTGCTCCGTGGGGTCAAGGGAGGCGATTGGCTGGCCGCCGCGGTCGACCCGTGGGAGGTCGATCAGACGATGCCGATCGGCACGCCGTCGGGAGGGTTCGGGAACAGTCCGGTGTTCGCCGTGCTGACGACGCCGCTGGAACCCAGGCCGCTGAGACTGCCGCCCTGGACGAGCTGAGACAGTTCGAGGCGGTCGGTCGGCTGGTTCGTCAGGTTGAGCTTGTTGTACGGGTCGATCACGACGCCGACGTAGTATTTGTCGGGACTCGCCGGCAGGGTGGCGTTTCCGCCCCGGATCGTGACGACGTTGCTCGGCGTCGTGATGTTGCCCTTGAGGTTCGCGGCGATGGACCGCCTGAAGTGGTGGCCGAGGGTCGGCAGCGGCGTGGAGTTGGTGCCGAGGATTCCGCCCCGCACGGTGTAGACCGAGATGATCGAGCTGCCGAGGTTGAAGTCGGGCGTCGTCGAGGCGACCAGGGCGACTTCAACAGGGGTGTCGGCCGGGATGGCCGCCGTGCCGACGTTGGCGATCTGGATGTAAGGCGCGACGGTGTCGCCCGGCTGAAGGCCCGCGGGGAGGTCGAGCGTGATCGCCCGGAGGGCCGCCGTGGCCGGCGTATTGAAGATGCGTACCGAGATCGGCGGGCTCACGTTGTTGCGGTAGTTCGATTCCAGCGCCGTCCGGTTCTCGTTGGCCACGAGCCGGATGGTGAAGCGGCCGTCGGCGGGGAAGCCCTGGGGACGCGAAGGAAGCGTGACGTCGGTCTCGAACTGATCGAGGCTGTTCTGGAGCAGCGCCGGGGCGGCGATGCTGGCGACCTTCACCCCCCTGCTCAGCGACCGGCCGTTGGGCACGAGGTAGACGCCGATCTGGGTGCCGATCGCGTCGGACGAGCTGGGGAGTTCATAAGGAGGGACCGGCAAGCCGTCGGGACCGTTCTGGATCTGCTGGCTCGGCACCAGCGAGAGCGGCTCGACGATCGTGCTCGCGCCGGTGTTCTGGACGGTGATCTTGAGCGTCACCGTGCCGCCCCAGTTGGCGGTCGGGGCCGACTGCCCCGAGATCTGCAAATCGGACAACGAGAATCCGAGCGAGCTGTACGCCATCAACTGCCGCTCTTCGAGGGCTTCCAGGGCGGTCAGATCGGTCCGGCGGCGGGCTCGACGATCGTGACGCGCGCGGAGATAATCCCTTGGCAACACCGAACACCTCCCTGCGGCCCGGAATCGCGGCTTTTTCCGACGAATCGGAAAGCCGTTGCGATCCCGCGGCCATATCTCGGTTGAACCGTCGCGAACCACGGAAAATAAGGGAACGACTGGATCGCAACGTCCCACACCGCGGCACGCGACCGCGGGACCGGCGAACCTTTGATCTTAGTGTCGTCTTCGCCGACCGGCCGTTTCGAGCGATTCCACCCCTCTCGAAACCCCGATTTCCTGTTGTGAACGACGTGCCGCGAGGCGCAAACGACCGGGTTGCAAGACCTGTGTGGATTGAGCCGTGGAGGTCGATCGCGAGCCTCGGCCCGGCGGATCGGAAGGCCCCTCCCCTTCGCCCCAGCCGACGGACCGGCAACGAGTTCCAACAAGCGAACCGATCTCTCCCCGGACGCGTCGATCTGGTAGACTGCCTCTGCCAAAATCGAATGTCCCAGGTTGATGCGATCTTTCCGGAGGAACGACCCTGTGCGGTGGTCTAGCGCCCTGATCCCGACGCTCAAGGAAACACCGGCCGACGCCGTGGCCCCCAGCCACATTCTCTTGCTGCGGGCGGGCATGATCCGCCAGCTCGGCGCCGGCGCCTACACGTACCTGCCCCTCGGGCTGCGGGTGCTCCACAAGGCCGAGGCGATCGTCCGTCAGGAGATGGACGCCGCCGGCGCCGTCGAACTGTTGATGCCCGCGCTTCAGCCGGTCGAGCTCTGGAAGGAGTCGGGCCGGTTCGAGACCTTCGGCGACCTGCTGATGAAGCTCACCATCAGCGGCGGCCACCACATGGCCCTCGGGCCGACGCATGAGGAAGTGATCACCGACCTGGTCCGCGACCTCGTAAGGTCGTACAAGCAACTGCCGATCACGCTCTACCAGATCCAGACCAAGTTCCGCGACGAGCCCCGGCCCCGGTTCGGCATCCTCCGGACCCGCGAGTTCCTCATGAAGGACGCGTACAGCTTCGACGCCGACGTCGACCAGCTCGGTAGGAGCTACGACGCCATGTACGAGGCTTACTGCCGGACCTTCGACCGCTGCGGCCTGCCGTACGTCGTCGTCGACGCCGAGAGCGGCCCGATCGGCGGCGACGCCTCGCACGAGTTCATGGTCCCCTGCTCCACCGGCGAGGACAAGGTCATCCAGTGTCCGTCGTGCAACTACGCGGCGAACCAGGAGAAGGCCGAGGTCGGTGAATCCGCCGCCGCCCCGCAACGGGCCGACTCGCCGCCCTACGAGGCGAAGCCCACGCCCGGCAAGCGGACGATCCGCGACGTCTGCGCCTTCCTGAAGGTCGACGAGGCGACGTCGGGCAAGCTGCTCGTCTTCCTCGCCGACGGCAAGCCCGTGGCCGTCTTGCTCCGCGGCGACCATGAAGCCAACGAGGCCAAGGTGCGTCGCGCGTTCGGCGCGGCCGTCCTGGCCCCGGCCGATCCCGACTCGATCCAGAAAGCCACCGGCGCGCCGATGGGCTTCCTCGGCCCGATCGCGATCAAGATCCCGATGATCGTCGACCGCGCCGTGACGGCGATGGAGACGATCGTCGTCGGCGGCAACGAGGTCGACGTCCACCTGACCGGCGTGGTTCCCGGCCGCGACTTCCCGATCGACCGCGCGCTCGACCTCCGCAACGCCGACGAGGGGGACCCCTGTCCCCGCTGCGGCGCGGCGATGGTCGTCAAGGCGGGCCTCGAAATCGGCCACGTCTTCAAGCTCGGAACCAAGTACTCGAAGGCGATGGGGGCGAACTACCAGGACGAGAAGGGGACCGAGATCCCGCTCATCATGGGATGCTACGGCATCGGCGTGAACCGGATCGTCGCCGCGGCCGTCGAAGCCTGCCACGACGCCAACGGGATCGTCTGGCCGCTGAACCTGGCGCCGTACCAGGCGGCCGTCGTGCCGCTTCAGGTCAACAACAAGGCCGTCATGGACGCCGCCGAAGAGATCGAGCGGCGGCTGACCGAGGCGGGCGTCGACGTCATCCTCGACGACCGCGACCAGCGCCCGGGCTTCAAGTTCAAGGACATCGACCTGATCGGCATCCCGTTGCGGATCGTCGTCGGCGAGCGCGGGCTCAAGGACGGCACGATCGAGATGAAGTGGCGGCACGAGTCGGAATCCAAGAACGTCCCGCTCGAAACCGCCGGCGACGCGGCTCTGGCCGAGTTGAAAGCGGCGCGCGACCGCCTGGCCGCCGATTGCCAGGTCCGCCGGGAGCAGCGCGCCGGGGCCAAGTCGTCATGAGCCGTCCCGCCGCCGCGCCGCCGTCCCGCTTGCCCCTCGTCTTGCTGGGCCTGATGACGCTGATCTCGTTCGGCGGTCCGTTCCTGATCGCGGTCATTCTCTGGGGGGGCCCGCAGTCGGGCTGGCCCCCCGATCGCCCCGTCGAATGGGTCGGCGTCGGTCTGGTCCTGGTCCTCTTCGCGGCCTGCTTCACGGCCTGCGTGACCATCGGTTGGTGGCACGTTCGGCCGGCCCCGACCACGGCCGCCGGCGACGAGCCCAAGCATGATCGTTAGCTCGCGCCTTCATAGAATTCCCTGACTCTTCGATTCGCCACTCTGAGACGCATCAAGGACCACGATGTCCACCGATCAAAGCGTGTTGCTCCGGTTCGGCCTGGCGCTGATCGCGTCGTCGTTCTTCTTGAGCGTCGTCTTCTGCGCGGCGCTCCGCCGGATGGCGCCCCGGTGGGGCTTGCTCGACCGGCCGGGGGGGCACAAGGGACACCGCGTCCCGACCCCCCTGGGAGGGGGCGTCGCCATCTGGTTGGCGATCATGATCGTCCTTTCGGCCTGCGGCCTGCTGGTCCTGTTCGGCCCCGACCGGCTCCCCGAGGCGATCGCCAGGCACGCGGGGGGCCTCCGCCAGCGCGCGGGGGAGCTGGCGTGGATCGTCGGCTTGAGCACCGTCATGATGGTGATGGGCTTCATCGACGATCGCAAGAATCTTCATTGGAAGCCGAGGCTGGCGATCCAGGTCGGCTGCGCGGCGGCGGTGGTCGCGGCGGCGGGCGTGCGGATCACGCTGTTCGGCCCGTTCACCCATCCCCTGCTGGGCGGGGCGGTCACGGTGCTCTGGATCGTGGCGCTCACCAACGCCTTCAACATGCTCGACAACATGGACGGCCTGGCCGCGAGCGTCGGCCTGATCGCGGCGTTGATCTTCGGCGCGGCGCAGGCGGCGGTGGGAAGCCTGTTCGCGCCGGCGGTGTTGTTGATCGTGGTCGGCGCATTGGCGGGCTTTCTGGTCCACAACCACGCGCCCGCCCGGCTGTTCATGGGCGACGCCGGCAGCAATTTTCTGGGCTTCCTGCTCGGCTCGCTGACGGTGGCGGGGAGCTTCTTCCACGAGGGGGTCGCCTCGCCGTTCAGCGTGCTGGCCCCGCTGCTGGTGATGGCCGTGCCGCTCTACGACATGACCTCGGTGATCTTGATCCGGCTCAGCGAGGGGCGGAGTCCGTTCCAGGGAGACCGACGGCATTTCTCGCATCGCCTGGTGGCGCGCGGCTTGACGCCGCCGCAGGCGGTCTGGACGATTGATCTGGTGACCTTGGCCTGCGGCCTCGGAGCCCTCTTGCTCCACCGGCTCGACGCCTGGGGCGCGGGCCTCGTGCTGGCGCAGACCGGCTGCCTCTTGGGGATCGTCGCGATCCTCGAACTCTCAGGGAACAGATCGGAGCAGACTCTTGGCCATGCGCGGCGCGAGACCGCCGAAGCTCTCGAACGAGAGACGGGGCGGCAGTCGGACTGAGGGACCGGCGAATTCGTGGAACGACCACGATCACGACGACAAGGAAGAGGCCGCCCTCCGACTGGCCGAGCGGACGCGACGGCTCGCCCTCGGCTTGCTCGCGGCCCTGGTCGTTGCGCGGGCCTTCTGGCCCAGCGAGCCCAACCTGAAGGAGGGCGCGGGGGCGGGCCTCGTCTGGGTCGTCGCGGTCTTCCTCGTCGGCGGGATGGCCCTGCTCCCCTCGCTCGTCACCGGCAAGTTCGCCTTCCGATGGGCGCCGACCGACGCCGCCGTGATCGTCCTGACCGCCCTCGTGGCCATCAGCTCGCGGCGCGGCGTCGACTGGCGGATCGCGATCAACCTGGCGTGGGAATGGGTCGCGCTCGGGATCGTCTATCTGCTCCTCCGCATCCTGCCGCGAACGCGCGGGGAGTCGAGCGCGCTGGCCCTGGCCTTCGCGGCGACCGCCGCGGCCGTCGCCGCGTACGGCCTCTTCCAGGGCGCGGTCGAGCTGCCCGAGCTTCAGAACGCCTACCGCCGCGATCCCGCGCGCATCCTCGCGGAAATGAAGATCGAGCCGGGCACGCCCGCCCAGCAGGCGTTCGAGAGTCGGCTGATCGGCTCGAACGAAGTCTACTCGACGTTCGGCCTCCCCAATTCGCTTGCCGGCTTTCTGGTCGGGCCACTCGTGCTGGTGTTGGGTCTGGCCCTCCAGAACCTGGCTCGCTCCGGCGATCGAGGGTCGCGGTGGGGATCGCTGGTCATGGCCGCGCCCCCTACCCTGCTGATCCTCGTTTGCCTGACCCTCACCAAGAGCCGGAGCGCCTGGCTGGGCTTGCTCGTCGCCTCGGCGATCCTCGCTTGGCGGTCGCGTCGGCTGCTGCCGAGGCGTGAGTTCGTCGGCCTACTCGTCGCCGGGGCGGTCGTCGTCGTCGGCCTGACGGCGGCGGGGCTCGCGACCAAGCGACTCGATCCGCAGGTGCTTACGCAGTCGAGCATGTCGATGCGTTATCGCCTGGAATACTGGCGAGGCGCGTGGGGCGTGATCTCAGAGGGGGCGCCGTCGTTCGCGAGGGCGTTAGGGACGTACACGTTCTGGGCCGGCGTCGGACCCGGCAACTTCGGTTCGCACTACTTGCTCCACAAGCTGCCGCAGTCGAGCGAGGAGATCCAGGACCCGCACAACCTGTTCTTCGAAGTCTGGGCGACGGCCGGCGTCTGGGCCTTGATCGCGCTTTTGACGGCCCTCGGCTCGGCGCTCTGGTTCTTGCTGAAACCCGTCGCGGACGCGACCGCCGAGCCCGAGCCAGCGTCGCCCGACGACTTGCCGGGGCGGTCGACCTGGCTGGTGTTCGCGGCCGGCATGGGCTGGGTCATGGTGATCTTGCTGGGGCGGATGAACCTGTTCCAGGACGACCTCCTCCCCCGCTGGCTAATCCTCGGCTTCGCCTGGCTGCTCGCCGCCCTCTTGCTCGCGCCGCTCTGGCGACGTTCGCCGATGCCTTCGTTCGTCTTCGGCGCGGCGGCGGCGGCCATCGTCATCAACCTTCTGGCGGCGGGCGGGATCGGGATTCCGACCGTCGCGCTGGGCCTCTGGAGCCTCATCGCCCTCGGCCTGAACCAGCGCGAGAACGCCCTGAGCGGCAGGCTCCGGACGGTCGAAAGCCGGCTGCCGGCCTTCGCGCTCGGCGTGGTGGGAGCGGCGGTCGCGGGCACGTTCGTGGGGTACACGGTCCCGTTCTGGCAGTCGGAGGCGGAGATCGCCAAGGCCGAAGAGTTCATCGCGCACCGGCCGCCGGATTTCGAGAAGGCCGAGAACGCCTACGTGCGCGCCGAGCAACTCGACCACTACAACGCCCGCGCCTGGGTCGGTCACGCCTACCTGCAATTCCTTGCGTGGCAGTCGCGCGGGGCGAAGCCCGAAGACCTGCGTTGGAAGACGATCCTCATCCAGATGACGAAGGCCGTCGAACCCCCGCGCAGCCCCGACTCCTGGACGCTGCACAGCGAACGCGCCGGCATGACCCGCATGCTGCTCAACAGGGTCGCGTCGACGCTGTCGCCTCGCGAGACGATTCAGATGCAAGCGAAGATCGTCGAAGCCACGCGCACGGCCTCGCGGCTTTACCCCACCAACGCGATGCTCCGTGCGCGGCTCGCCGAAGCCAGCGCCGAGGTGTCGATGTTCAAGGACGCCGTGAAGGAGGCCGACGAGGCGCTCCGGCTCGACGTCCTCCTCGCTCCCCACCCCGACAAGAGGCTGCCCGCCGCCGTTCGCAAGCAGCTTCAGGAGAAGAAGTCCGAGTGGGCCGAGAAAGCCAAGCAAGGCGGCCTTCCGGCGACTCCGTAGCGCGGCCTGAATTCATCGCGGACACCAGGTCTGCGACGAGCCCGAAGCGCCAGCGAGTGCATGGTTTTGCGTTTGCTGATTCAGCACGCGGACTGGGAATGCACTCGCTGGCGCTTCGGGATCGTATTCGGAGGCTCGGAATCCGTGTCGGGGTCGCTCAATTACAGCTTCGCTTCAGGCCCGCCGGCGGGGCGGGTTTGGTACTCGCGTAGATAACGCTCATAAGCGGGATCGCGGGGACGTTCGGTCTTGGGGTCGGCGAACGGGAAGTCGGGCATCCCGCGCCAGGGCAACGGTTCGACCGTGTCGCTTCCGGCGGTGAACGGATCGGCGTCCTTGCAATAACCGATACTTCGCAAAACGTAGCTTCGGGTCCAGCCGTCGGGCAGGGCCGGGAGGTCGAGGGCGGCGAACTCGATCCGCGCCTCGTCGCCGGGGCCGACGACGCAGTGCTGGTCGTCGTCGGATTGCAGCAGCTTGGCGACGTCGCCGTAGCGGGTGAGCCGGCCCGACATCCGGGCCAGCGGAGCGGGGTCGATGTAGTCGTAATCGTAGACCAGCGGCAAGCGGCCGTCGGGCGAAATCTCGCGCGTGTAGCCGCGATGACCGAGCACGGCGCGGGCCACGGGGAGGCTCGTGACCTTGAGCGCTCTCTCGGCGTCGGCGTCGCGGACGGCGACGAAAGCCTGGTCGTAATAGCACTCCATGTTCGTCCGAATCCGCAGGACGCAGCGCCCGCCGCCGAGCTTGCCGGTGAGGTCGAGCGTCGTCATTCGAGGGAGCCCGGCGGGGTAGCCGGCGTGCGGCTCGATCACTTGCCACGTCCCGTCGTCGCGCCGGCGCTCGATCACCGGAGGCTTGAGCGAAACACCGGCCGTCGCCGCGGCGTAGTTGGTCTGCGAGTACGGATACTCGACCCACCCCGCGAGGCAGAGGACGAGGCGGTTGTCGGGGCCGAAGCCGCTCAGTCGGTCGCCGAAATCGAGGACGATCCCATGCTCCTCGGCGTAGCCGATCCAGCCGTTGCGCAGAGCGAAGCCGTCGACCGTGCGGCGGTCCCAATGCTTGAGCGCTTCGGCCATGTCGCGGCCGGCCAGGTCGGTCGCCTTGGCGGGCTCGACGGCCCGTCGCCAGGCGAGCAAGCCGCCGGTCGGCCGGGGGCCGGTCGGGGCGAACCGCTCGTCGAGCGCGACCGAAGCGCCGGGGGGGCGGTCGACGACGTCGAGCGTCAATTTATCGAGATAGGCGACTTCGTCCATCGGTTCGGTGATCGAGATCCGGAAGGCCCCCTGCTCCGCGCGAAGCTGGTCGGCGGCGATCGCCACCGACTCGTCGCGGTCGGGCTGGCCGTAGACGCCGGGGGCGACGAGGTAGCCCATGCCGCCGCCTCCCAGGAAGTCGCCGAGGCAGACGAACCGCTCGCCGTTCCACGTGAAAAGGACCGGGCAGCTCCCGGTCTTGCGGTTGTTCTCTGATAAGACCATGCTTTGATCGCAGGGGACGTTCAGTTCGCACTGCATGACGCCGTCGGGCCAGCGGACGTGGACCAGCTCGGCCGCCTGTCGACTTCCCAGGCCGAGGACCACCGGGCCGATCGACTGGCCGAGGCCCGAGTCGGGCGTCGTGTGATCATAAGCCACTTGAATCCCCTGCCCTTGCACGAGCACCCGCGCGCCGACGGCGTGCGAGTTCGTCCGCATCAGCTCGGGCTTGACCCGCCAGTGGCCGCCCAGCCGGAGCCCCAGCCAGTGGTTGCCGTTGCCCAGGGCGCGGGCCAACGTCGGCGGCGCGCCGGGGCTGAGGACGAGCAGGTCGGGGAGCGCGTCGCCCGCCAGGTCGACCAGCGCCAGGCCGTCGAGGGCCGGCGTCTCGATTCCGATCGGCAGGGGCTCGGCGGCCAGCCGGCTCCGCTCGTTGCGGGACCACTTCGGCGCGTCGAGCGAAAGGCCCAGGAGGTCGACGTGGCCGTCGAGGTCCATGTCGAAGGCGACGGCCGATCGCCAGTTCTCGGCGTTCGCGGCGAACTTCTCGAAGGTGATTTGGGTGTCGGCCGCGGTCGATCGCTCGGTCGTGTTCCGCCAGACCTGGAGCCGACCGTTCGCGGAAGGCGCGGCGAGGTCGGGTCGGCCGTCGGCGTCGAAATCGGCCGTCAGCAGGCCCGAGGCGTTCTCGATCGGCAGCGCGTCCTTGAGCGCGACTTCGTGGAACGCGCCCAGCCGGTCGTTGAGGACGGCGACGCTGGGGGCGGAGTCGGCGGTCAGGATCAGGTCGATGTCGCGGTCGCCGTCGACGTCGCAGGCGGCGACTCCGGTGTGGGCCGTCACGCCTCCCAGGAGCGGCTCCATGCCCGTCCAGGGGACGAGGTTGACCGAGAGGCCCTGGTTCGCCTTGACGTTCTCCCAGGCGACGGCCAGGGGCGCCCAGGCGGGCGCGGGACTGCCGGGGATGGCCGCCGGCTGGCCGTCGTTGCGGTAGACCGAATTCGCCAGGCCCGGCGGCGCGGGCTGGCCGGCGATGAAGGCTTTGTCGGCGTGCTCGGCGGCGGTGTAGTTGACGACGTAGAGGTCGAGGTCTCCGTCCTGGTCGAGATCGAGCCAGCGGGCGGCGAGCGAAAGCGCGGGGGGGCCGGGGTTCTTGAGCGAGGCGGTCAGGTCTTCGAAGGCTTTGCCGTCCTTGTTGCGAAGCAACCGGTTGCCGCCGACGCCGGTCAGGAACAGGTCGATGCGGCGGTCGGCGTCGAAGTCGGCGGCGGCCGCGCCCAGGCTGGCTTGATCGGGGGAAAGGCCGAACGCGGCCGAGGCGTCCTCAAACGCACCGTCGCCTTTGTTCAGGAGCAGGACGTCGTGCGGGCCCTTGGGCCCGATCACGGCGGAAGTCAGATAGACGTCGGTCTTGCCGTCGCCGTCGGCGTCGAACGTGGCGACCCCTGCCCCGAACCGGGCTCGGACCCGGTCGATCACGGCGTGCTTGCCCTGGAAGTCGCCGCGTCCGGCCCAGCGGTCGCCGTCGGCCAGTTTCACGTGGAACGGCTCGGGGCGGTCGAACTTCGGCGGCGCGGCTCTCGCGAACTTGGCCGCTTCAGCCGGCCCGAACGGGTTCATCCCGAGGGCGTATCGGCCCATCTCGCCGTAGACCTTCTCGGCCGAATTGCCGGGGCCGGGGACGGGCTGCTGGCGGTCCGGATTGATCTCGCGCCAGCGGTCGAGCAGCTCCTTCTGCTTGGCGGGCTCGCCGGCCAGCCGGTAGGCGAACGAGAGCTTGTAGATGGCCGGCGTCAGGTAGGGATCGCACGCGAGGGCCTTGGTCAGCAGCTCGACTTGCTCCTTGGCTTGCGCGGGGCCGGCGGGCTGGGTCGGGTCGGCCGGGTCGGTCAGGGTGCTCGCGGTCCAGTACCAAGCCGCGGCGTCGTTGGGGTCCAGTTCGGTCACGCGACGGAAGTGCGTGTGGGCCCGGTCGAGCGCGCCCTGCTGTTCGAGGATGATCCCCCGGCAGAAGTGCGCGTGGCGGTTGTCGGGGTCGCGATCGAGAACGCCCTGAAGTAGATTCAGGGCTTCGTCGAAGTGACTCTGGACCGCGGCGCCGTCGCCGGACTTCTTGGCTTCGGAGGCTTGCGCGCCGCTGTCGTTCAGGAGGGCGATCGCCAGGTTGATCGACCCGGCGATCCAACCGGGCGCGCGGCGGCGGACGTCGCGAAACGCCTCGGCCGCCTTGCGGTACTCGTACTGCTCCATCAGGCCCAGGCCCCGGAAATGGGCCGTCGACACGGCGTCGAGCTCCGCGGGCGGGATCTCGTCCTTGAGCGGTTCGACCGCCGCGGGGGCTTCGGCGACCTTCGGAAGGCTCTGGCCCGGCGGCGGCGACTTGGGAATCTCCGTGGGTTCGTCGCCGCTCTGGCAGGCCGATGCGGCGAACAGCATCACGATCAGGGCGACGAACCGTACCCAGCGACGATGCTGGGAGGTGTCTAGCGGCATGAGAGAACTCCTCGCGGAACAAGAAACGATCAGGCGAACGAACCACCCGGCAGGGCTGTCGCCCACGCCGGAGGACGTCTCGATCGAGTCGTCGGCGCGTGGAAACCACCGGGTCGCGGATCGTCAGGACCGCGTCGCGGGGCGATGGATGGGCCGGGCGTAGAGGTCAGTATAGGCTTCGGCGCGGAGGTGCGAAAGCAGATGATGCCCGCGCCGGCGCTGGCGTTCGGCGCGGAGGGCGGCGAGATCGATCGGGCCGACCACGATCTTCTCGAACGGTCCGGGATCGGCCTGCGAGAGAATGCGGCCGTCGTAGTCGACGATCATGCTGCCGCCGGGCCACGAGAACGGCGGGTAGTTCTCGGCCCTCGCCCCCTGGTTGGCGGCCACCACGTACGCCATGTTCTCCACCGCGCGCGCCCGGTTGAACAGCGTCCACCAGTCGAGCGGCGGCGTCGCGCCCCAGGGGTCCATATACGCCGACACCCGGATCAAGATTTCGGCCCCCGCCAGCGCCAGCGCGCGAATGGCTTCTGGAAACAGCCAGTCGTAGCAGATCGCCGCGCCCAGGCGGCCGATCTCGGTCTCGACCACCGGGAACAACGGCTCGTCGTAGCCGGGAAGGTCGTGGGGGCTGGCGTGAACTTCCCACGGCAGCCAGGGATTCACCTTGCGGTATCGGCTCAGAAGGCCGTCGGGGCCGATCAGGCAGGTCGTGTTGAAAACCGCCCCCGGCCACTTGCTGTCGACCTCCAAAAACGTTCCCGTCTGGATGTAGATCCCCCGCTCTTTCGCCTTGGCGGCGTAGCGGTCGGTGTGCTCGTTGGGGATCGGCACCGCCAGCTTTTCGCGCAGCTCGTCCACGGTCTCGTACACCGGCGCGGCATGGGCGAACTCGGGGAAGACGACGAGCCGGACGTCGAAGAACGGCTCGTAACCGACCACCGCGCGGTCGATCATCCCGAGCAGGAATCCGACCCGGCTGGCGATCTCGTCGCGGCTCCGAGGACAGGGTAAGTCAGTCTGGCAGACGGCGGCGTAATAGCGTTCGATCACAGGGTGTCACTCAATGGTCGGTTGCGGTTGCGGTCGCGATCCGGCGTTCCGGATCGGACGCGGGTCAGGGCTCGCGATCCGGCGCCTTGAACGGGTCGCCGGGTTCGGGCGGGATCGGGGTCGGTCTGGCGGGCTGCGATTGTTTCTGATGGTTGGTGGCGTCGAGGAAGGCGGCGAGGATCAAGTCGGGCCGGCGGTGCGGATCGTCGAGCCGGAGGAAGACGTCGGCCGCCCTCCCCGCCCGGCCCGAGAGATACCACTGCGCGCCGAGCACGAGCCAGGCGTCTCGGTCGTCGGGGTGTGCGTGGAGGTGCGATTCGAGCTTGGCGACGTACCGCGCGAAGTCGGCCGGCTCGGCGTAGAGCGCCTGCACGTCGGGCGCGGTGACGATCCAGCCCGGCTGAGCGATCTCGGCCTCGCGAAGCCGATCGGCCGCCTCGCGGTACTGCTCGCGGACGAGTGCGATCTGGGAGAGCCGGGCCCGAGGGGCCGCCGCGCGGGGATCAAGACGCGCCGCTTGAAGGTAGCGTTCCTCGGCCCGCTTCCAGTTCGCGATCCGGAACATCCGGTCGCCCAGCGTCACGAGCTGGGACGAGCGGTTGATATCGCTCCGCCGGACCTGGACCACCGGGCGCTCGGGCTGGGCCGGCCGTATCAGGCCGGGAGGCGGAAGCGGCGCGACGGTCCCCCGATCAAACCTCGGGGGCGCGGCCAAGGGGCCGCTGACGTTGCCGGCACCAACCACGACCGGCATGCCGAACGGCGGCGGGAAGAACGTGTAGACGATTCCAGAAGGCGTCGCGGTGGCGATGTAGAAGGGACCACGATAGCGAGCCCACCCCGACGAGACGGAGCCGGGGACCTTCGCATCGGACGAGCCGTCCCCGCCGTCGGTTTGATCCGATCCGGCCTGAGCCGGCGCCGATCCTGACGGCGCGGATCTCGAGCGGTGAGTCTGGGCTCGGGCCGGGAAGGCCGCGGCCAGGACCAGCGTCAGAGCCGTCGCGTGGAGAAGTCGTTTCGACATGGCGTTCCGAAGCTCCCTCCAGGCACGACCGTGGAACTTCCGTCGCTGGAATTATCGCGAGTCGTCGCGCCAAGGTAAATGGCGACTCCGAACCGAATCGTGGAACGTCAGGCCGAAGCGCGTGCTCGCTTCATCGCCTGCGGACGATCGGCGAGCGCGGGCGGCTGCCCAGCAGCGCCGGGGGGGCGCCGACGTCGAGGCTGGTCCGGCCCGGATGGTGGTTCGGGTCGAGGACCAGGTCGGCCGGTTCGAGCCGCCCCGGCCGTGGGCGTTCGAGGAACCGGACGCTCGCGGGCGCCGCTCCCACGCGCGGGCCGGTCACGGCCTGGATGTGGTTGCTTCCCCAGAGGTTGATCCACTGGGGCACGATGTCGCGGGTGCGGTTGGGGACCGGCGCCTGGCCGGCCTCGGCGAAACCGAAGACCTCCACGGCGTCGTTGGTCTGCTGGCAGAACACCTGCCCCTGGGCGATCGCCTCGACGTCGGCGCGGAGCAAGACGCTTTCGCGGGTGAGCAAGTCGAGGTAGGCGGTGTAGGCGCTTGAGATCAGCCAGGGACGATCGGGACCCGGGGCTCCGCCCGGCCAGGCCGCCACCCGGACGACCGCCGCGCCGGCCGCGATCGTGCAATGGTCGAATCTCAGATCCGCGTTGAACCGATCGCGCGCCACCAGGGCCGGCGCCAGGCTGACGACGTCGCCCCGGGCGGCGACGACGCAGTTCGACAGCCCCACGAATCCGAGGCCGATCTCCGCGTGAATCCCGGCGCCCCCGGTGATCAGGATGCACTCCGAGACCAGGCAGACCGGTCGATCCCAGGGCGTGGCGAACAGCTCCGACTCGACGGGCCTGGGGCGGGTCGACGCCGCCCGGTAGGTGATCAGCCGCGTCGGCCCGGGGGCGGCCGCCTGGGAGCCCGTCAGCTCGCAGCGCTGGAGTACGAGGAAGCCGTCGTCGACGTGCAGCAGCGATTCGAGCTTGCAGTCGTCCTCGGCCTGAATCCGAAACTGCGACAGCGTCAGGGCGCCGCCGTGAAGCTCGATCAGCGCCCGGCCGGTCGCCTTGGGCGTGGGGATCCAAGTCAGCCAGTCGTCTTCCGCCCCCTTCGGCCTCTCGACCTGCATCTCCAGAATCGTGCCGTCGGGAAGGCGGACGGGCGAGCACCGTTTGGGACCCGCGCCCCGCACCCGGACGCGGAGCCGGCGGGCAGGGCCGACGACCTTCTCGCGGAGGAACGCGCCAAGGTCGCCCTTCCAATCGGCCGAGTCGGCGTCGAAGACCAGCTCCGACGGACCGCCTTCCGGGGTGGCTGTCACGGGCCTGGGCTTTGGCGGTTCGGTTTGCCCGGGCTCGAGTCTGACCTCCTGCGAGATGCGCTGGCCTGGCTTGGCGGTCGCGTCGGCCGGGGCGGTCGACCCGAGTTTCAAGACGGGCGTCGGTGGCGCGGGAAAGTTCAGAAGCGTCTTGGCTAGCAGGAACGGGCGCGGCCGCGCCACCTGTTCCAGCGACGCCTCGCGACCGGGGAGGAACGGCGCCAGGTCGGCCGTCGTCAGGTCGGCGATCGCCGCGGGCGGCGGCCATTCGACGAAGATCTCCTGGCCGTGTTGCTCGATGGCGCTCCACGTGGAACGGAACGCCGGCAGGTTGCGGGTGAGGATCGTATGCTCGGGTCCGGCGGCGAAGTAGCCTCGCCATCCCAGGAACAGGTTGTTGTCGCCCAGCCAGTCGATCCGCTCCGCCAGACTGGCCGACGGATTTTCGGTGGCCGTGAGGCTCGACGTGCCGGCCCCCTGAAACCGGCCGAACGTCGTGTCGAACGCGCGAACCACCAGCCGCTTCGGAGGCGGATCGGAGCGTCCCTCGCCTCCGAGATCGATGCACGGACCGCGACATGCCAGGACGTTCCCCAGCAGGTGGAGGCGGTGCTCGGCCGGGGTCGGCGCGCTGAGGATGCGGACGATCGGCCCTTCGCTGGCCAGGACCGAGCGATCGACCATCAACTCGACCGGGCCCCTCCTCAGTTCGAACAGCGACGCCAGGTCGCCCCGGATCAAGCACTTCTCGATCCGGACCCGTGACGTCCGCCCGCCCGGATCGTCGGCGCGGAGGAACGTGAACGGGGTCTTGAACGGGTTGACGATCGTGATCGTGCAATTCTTCAGCGTCAACTGAGCGCCGGCGCAGTGGAAGAGCGTCCGCTGGTTCACCGGCAGCTCGCGGACGTTGACGACCAGGTCCAGCGAGTCGAGCGTCAGATTTCGGTTGTCGAGCGTCACGACTCCCGGCAGATCGCGGACCACCGGGAGCTGCGGGCCGTCGATCTGGACGACCGGCCGATAGCCTGGCCGGGCGCGGATCAAACGGGTTTCGCCGGGGACGCGGAAGTCGTCGATAATGAACGGGCCCGCGTCGCAGATCTCGACGGTTCCCTTGGGGACGTCGAGGGCGTGTCGAAGGCTTGAGACGGTCCCGGGCTCTCGGGTTTCCGGCACCCTCCGGACCAGCGTGATCGGGCCGTCGATCTGGTCGGGAATCGGGGTACGTCCCCAGGAGGGAAGGTATCTGATATGCACCTCGGGGGTGTACCGGGTCGGCGTCAACCTGATCGGCTCTTCGTCGAGTGGCTCGACCCAGGTCTCGACGACCGGGGGCTCGGTCGATTCCTTGACGATCGTCGACGGCCGCTGATCGACGTGCGGAGCCGGCGACGGCCGTGGGACGTGCGGGGCGGTGAATTCGACGTGGTCGAGCACCGGCGCCAACGCTTGGTCGCCGCCACTCCGAGGCGCGGGAGGCGTGATGGGCCCCCGCAGCAGCAGGTCCAGACCGATGATCACGACGACGGCCAGCACGCCCAGGACGACGCAACGGGCCACCCAGGCGGTCGCCGAGATCGACGACCCCCGAATGCCGAACGGATCGCCGACTTCGAGCGGCTCGGCCAGGGGCTGAGCCCCTTCGGCCCCGAGGCGAGGCAACACCGAGCCGAGCGGCGAGGGCCCGTGGGTGGTTTGCAAGCCGGTCGCCGGCGACTCCTCGAAAAAGACCGGCGCGAGCGTGGCCAGCGAGATCTCGGGCACCGAGGAGTTCGGGCGGTGGGAATCGCCGAGACCGCCGGCGGGCGGCACCCGCGCCGGCCGCGTCGGTTCGTGGCGGTCGTCCTCGATCGGGACCAGGGCGATGCTCGACTCGTCGCCGATGACCTCGCGGGCGGCCTTGGCGAGAGCCGAACGCAAATCCGGGTAACTGCCGAAGCGGTCCTCGGGGCGCTTGGCCATCATCTGCTGGACGAGGGCCGAGAGGGTCGGGGGAAGGTCGGGGCGGAGGTCGCGGACGTCCGGCGCCGGGTTTCGCGCGTGCCGGGTCAGCTTGTCGGCGATGTCGCCACCGGGGTACGGCGGCAACGCGGTCAGCAAGTAATAGAGCGTGCAGCCCAGCGAGTAGATGTCGCTCTGGAAGCTCGTCGCGCGGCTGTCGCGCGCCTGCTCCGGGGCCATGTAGTCGACCGTGCCGACGGTCGTCCCCTCGCGCGTCACCCGTTCGTCTTCGGCCTCGGAACGAAGGGCCAGGCCGAGGTCGGCGATTTTGATCTCGCCGTCGGGCGTTCGCAGCAGGTTCGACGGCTTGACGTCGCGGTGGATCAGGCCGCGCGAGGCCGCGTACTCAAGCCCCTTGACGACCTGGACGACCGCCTCGATCGCCTCGACGGGCACCATCGGCCCCCCGCGCTGGACGTACTCGTGGAGGTCGCCCCCCTTGACGTACTCGAGCACCAGGTAGTGCCGACCCTGGTCGCTGCCGCGGTCGTAGATCGAAACGATGTTGGGATGCTCGAGCGCCTCGGCGCTCTTGGCCTCGCCCATGAACCGCTTGAGAACCGTCGGGTTGCGGGCCAGAAACGGCGGCAGCACCTTGAGCGCCACCTCATGCCCCGACTCAACGTGCACAGCCCGATAGACTGAACTCATGCCCCCCGTGCCGAGGGGATGCAGGACGCCGTAGCTCCCTATCCGGAGGCGATACGGCTCGGTGTTGACCGGCTCAGTCTCGGGCATCACGACAACCCGTTCTCTCCGCTTCCTGGTCGATCCGCTCGACCGACCGCGCGCTGAACTGGAACGAAAACCCTTGCTTGTTCCGCAAGCAATACTCCAGTCACGCAGTCGTGGCTTATGGCGATGCCGACGCCAGGATGATCGAAGACCACGATCCGACCCGAACGATGGAAGTGGCGCGGCGGGTCGAGTCGATCGCCGACGGCCGCGAGGCCGGGGTCCGGAACGATCGACGCAGTCGCCGCTCTCTCACGAGAACATCATACGAACTTTTTGAGTGGATCGGACACCCCCCGTTCGGAGGGCCGGTCAAAGGCGGCGCAAGTTCAAGCCGCCGTCGACGTTTAAGACCTGGCCGGTCGAGAACGGAAAGGCTCCCGAGGCCAGCGCGGCGACCGCCTTGCCGACGTCGGCTGGAGTCCCCCAGCGGCGGATCGGCGACAGGCCCGCAGCGATCCGCGCGGAGTAGGCGTCGTGGACGGGACGGGTCATGTCGGTCTCGATCACGCCGGGCCGGACCTCGTGGACGTGCACCCCATGGGCCGCCAGCCGGACGGCGAAAAGCTGTGCGACCATGCTCAGGCCGGCTTTCGCCGCGCAGTATTCGCCGCGCTCGACGCTCGCCGTATCGCTCGATATCGAGGTGATGAAGATGATGAGTGGCTGGGCGACGATCCCGCGCTCGGCCAGATCGATCATTCGCCGGGCGACGGTCTGGGTGAGAAAGAAAGGACCTCGGAGATTCATTGAGGTGACGCGATCCCAGCTCTCGGGCGTCGTGTCCAACAGGTCGACCCGCGACTCGGGAGCGACCCCGGCGTTGTTCACCCAGACGTCGATCCGGCCGAAGGCGTCAAGGATTTCGACCGCCAGCCGCCGGCCGTCGTCGAGATCGGCCACGTCGGCCTGGATCGGCAGGGCCCGGGGCGCGCCGAGGGCCTCGGCCTGGCGGCAGCAGTCGCGGGCGGCCTCGGCGTCGCGGCGGTAGTTCACGACCATCGAGAAACCCGAGGCGGCCAGCTCCAGGACGATCCCTCGGCCAATGCCTCGACCTCCCCCGGTGACCACCGCGACCTGCGACCCGTTCGACCTGGAATTCATGATGACTCACCATTTTCTTTCGAAAGTCGCCGCGAGGGACCGTCCCAGGGCGGTTGGACCGAGATCCGATGTCGCGACGATTTGGTTGACAGCGAACGGGAACTGGACAAGAATCAGTCCCTGACGAAGAAGCGCTCGTAGCTCAGGTGGATAGAGCGGCGGTTTCCTAAACCGCAGGCCGCAGGTTCGAATCCTGCCGGGCGCATCCGTAACTCAGATAGACCGACCGGCGGAGGCTTCTTGAGCCGGCCGGGGCGGTCGTTGAACGTTCGACGCGCCCGTAGCTCAGGTGGATAGAGCAACGGTTTTCTAAACCGTCGGTCGCAGGTTCGAGTCCTGCCGGGCGTATTCGTCCGCGACTGTCCAAGTCGACGACCCGGCGTCGTCGCATCGCGGCGTCCGACGATGGACGCGGCGGGTTCCTCCAGAACAGGGAATCGTGGATTTTCCGTCGACTGGAAACAACGGTCCGAAACCGCCGCCTCTCGCCGTGCTCGCCGATGTCGTATTATGATTGAGGGGGCGAGCCGGTTTGGGAAGCCGGAGGTTCGTTTTCACGTGAAACGCTCGACCGGCCGGCGTCGCTTCGCTCTCCGTTTCCGATCGAGAGATTGAGCCAGGACCGAAGGCCGCCTCGGCCCGGATTGGACACTTGCGATGCCAGAAGAACGGCTGACCGAGATCCCGACGAACTGGACGACCATCAGCAGCGCGCACACCCCCGGCCCCAAGAGCCAGGAAGCGATGGGCGAGCTGGTCGGCCGCTACCACGACGCCCTCACGCGGTATATCCACCTGAAGGTCCGCGACAAGCACCTGGCCGACGAAGTGCTCCAGGAGTTCTGGACCAAGCTCCTGACCGGCAAGCTGTCCGGGGCCGACAAGACCAAGGGGCGGTTTCGGGACTACCTGCGGACCGTGCTGCACCGGCTGATCATCGATCATTTCCGCACCCGCAAGCTCCAGCCGCTTCCGCCTGGCGACCTGCTCGACGTCTCCCAGCCCGACGAGGATTTCGACCGCGTGTGGCGCGAGGCCGTCCTGCGACGGGTCTGGTCGCGGCTCGAAACCTACCAGGCCACGACCCCCAAGAACCGCTACGCCAGCGTCCTTCAGCTCCGCCGCGATTTTCCCAAGGCGTCGATCGACGACATCACCGAGAAGCTCGGCCAGATCATCGGCTCCCCGGTGACCCCGGAGGCGTTCCGCAAGAATCTCCAGCGTGCCCGCGCCAAATTCATCGAGCTCTTGATCGTCGAGTTGAAAGAGACCATCCATCCCACCGACGAAGCCGACGTCGAGGCCGAGATCTACGACCTCGGCCTGGGCCACCTGTATCGCCGCTACACCGCCTCGGGCGATCACTAAGCCGTTTCGGCTGCGACGATTGGCGATGAAGAGTCCCTCCCGACCAGGGCGGGGGACGTCAAGCGTCTGTTGGTCTTTACCAACCATGAGGAAAATTCCCCCGTCCCCTTGACCACCCATTTTCTGCTTGTAAAGTTCTACTAACGAAGGATGGAGCTTGGTGTAACCACGCAATCGTCTTTCTAATTGGACGTTCTGGTCCTGACATGGGATGGTTCGCGCTGTGCGCGATGGGCACCAGAGAGGAGCGGCGATGCTGGTTCTCTCCCGCAAGAAGAACGAGAGCATCATAATCTGCGACAACATCACGGTTACGGTGATCGAAATCCGTGGCGACAAGGTGAGGCTTGGAATCGAAGCCCCCAAAGACGTTACGGTTCACCGTCGTGAGGTTTACGAAGCGATCCAGAATCAGGCCCGGTCTCACGACCCGGGAACCCAGGCAATCAACCCCTGAGCGCGTCGAGCCGGTCTCCGGATTCGTCTCGCCTCGAATGAGTCGACCCCAGGATTTCGCAACGAGTCGCCCGCCTGATGGATGATAGGATCAGGTGGCTTTCGCCGGCGATTTCAGCAACCGAACGAACTCGCGCATCCAGGGGCCGTTGTCGGGCCATGCGCGCGCCGTGACCAGGTTGCCGTCGATGACGACCTCGCGATTAACGAACAGGCCTCCCGCCACACGAACGTCGGGTTCGAGTTCGGGGTAGCAGGTCAAGGTACGTCCGCGCAAAGAGCCCGCGGCCGCCAGGATCAGCGGCGCGTGGCACGTCGCCGCGATCGGTTTGCCTGCGTCAAGAAAGTGACGCGTGATCGCCACCACCCGGAGCCGGTTGCGCAGGTACTCCGGCGCGCGGCCGCCGGGCAAGATCAGGGCGTCGTAGGATTCGGGCCGAACCTCGTCGACCGTGAGATCGGCCGCGACCCGGTAGCCGAGCTTCTCGGTGTACGTCGCGAACCCCGGCTCGAAGTCGTGGATCACTGTCTGAATCGCGCCCTTTTCGAGGGCGGCGACGTCCACGCGCCAGCCTTCCTCTTCAAGCCGATGTTTCGGGTAGAAGATCTCGAGCGCCTCGCCGGCGTCGCCGGTGATCATCAGGATCGTCTTGGACATCGAGATACCTCATCATCGATATGCGCCCGGTCGGCCGACTGTTCGACAGGCTACACGGTCGCCGTCGCGGATTCAACGGTCCAACCCCCGCGCCGCATAACCGGTACTTCGAATCGACGTTCCGTCCGGTGTTCGGGTTGACCCGCCACCCCCGAACTGTTTAAAGTAGTCCCTGCACGAAGCGACGGCCCCGTCGTCTAGTGGTTAGGACACATGCCTTTCACGCATGCAGCACGGGTTCGACTCCCGTCGGGGTCACTTTTTCAATTTCCTTCCGGCCGTTCGAGAGCCCTGGCTCTCCACTCCACGACGGCCTCCCGACCGACAGCTGTCGGTCTTCACCGCGACGTCTTCGCCGGCTCGGCTCCGAGGGCGTGCAGGTGGGCGACGGTGCACCCGGCGAGGATCGGCACGTTGTAGCCTCCTTCCAGCAGGCTGACGATCCGGCCCTGGGCGTGGGTCTCGGCGACGGCCACGACCTCGCGCGTGAGCAGGTCGAAGTCTTCGACCTCCAATCCCAGGTCTCCCACGGGATCTTCGGCGTGGGCGTCGAACCCCGCGCTGATGAGCACCAGCTCGGGCTTCATCTTGTCAGCCAGGGCGTGCAGACCCGCGCGAAACGCGGCGAGGTACTCGGCGCGCGGCGTGCCGTGGGGCAGGGGGATGTTCTTGACGTGGCCGAGTCCTTCACCCGATCCGGTCTCGGACTTCAGCCCGGTGCCGGGATAGAACGGGTGGCGGTGGATCGAGAGGAAGCCGACCTGCGGCGACTCGTAGAAGATCTCCTGCGTGCCGTTGCCGTGGTGAACGTCGAAGTCGACGATCAAGAGCCGGTTGACGTCGTGCTTGGCGATCGCTTCCTTGGCGGCGAGGGCGACGTTCGAGAAGATGCAGAAGCCCATCGCGTGGGCTGGCAGCGCGTGGTGTCCAGGAGGCCGGACCAGGCACAGGGCGCGGCGGTTCGGGCCGCCGAGCACTTCGGCGACGGCCTCGACGCCGGCACCCGCCGCCAGCCTGGCCGCAAGGAGCGACTGCTCCGACATCCAGGTGTCGGCCTCGATCGAGCCGCCGCCACGGCGATCGACCACCTCCAGCTCCTCCAGGTACGCGGCTGAGTGGATGCGGCGAAGCTCGTCGGCCGTCGCCTCGCGGACCTTGCCCATGGGGCACGAGGCCATGAAGCCCGTGCGTTCCAGATGCCGCAGGATCGCCTCGAGTCGTTCGGGCCGCTCGGGATGCCGCGGCGGCACGCGGTGCTCGATCATCCGGCGGTCGGTGTAAATCGTGACGGCCATGATTCCTCCTGGTGATTCGCCGATGACCGATGCGGACGAACGAATCATACCAGAAGCCCGACCGCGCTTCGTCCCCCGGTTTCACGTGAAACTGGAACGGTGACGTGGACTTGCGCCGACACCGACTAGGAGTCGACAGGGCCGTTCTAGTAGAATCGTGCCCCATGACCCGGAAGGCCCCACTCACCCTGTCGCCATCGATTCGCCGCGAGGTTGCGTTCGTCGCCGTGGCGACCGTGATCGGCGCCCTGGTCCGGATCTGGGCGCTGGGCCGGCTCGGGCTCGTCCATTTCGATGAAGGCGTTTACGCGATCTCCGGCCTGTGGGCGATCGGCCCCGGCGGACTCGCGGGCCTCGATCCGGTCATCTTCCCGTACGCGCCGCCGGGATTTCCGATCCTCGTCGGGTTGGCGTACAAGGTCTTCGGCGCGAGTGACGTCGCGGCGATCTTGGTCTCGGTGACGACCGGCGCGCTGGCCGTGCCCGCATCGGCCTGGCTCGCCCGCCGGACGTTCGGGGCAGGGGCCGGCGCGCCGGCCGCGGCCCTGGCTGCCCTCTCCGGGTTCCACGTGGCGTTCTCCCGGATGGCGCTTACTGACGCCTCGTTCTTGCTCGTCTGGCTCGTCGGGTTGATCATCGCCCAGCGGTTTCTGGAGCGTCCTGGCGCGGCGTCGGGCGTCGCGCTGGGCGTGGCCGTTGGCGCGGCTCAACTGTTCAAGTACAGCGGTTGGACCCTCGGCGCCGTCGTGCCGCTCTCGGCCGTCGCGATCGCGGTCTGCGACCCGTCGCGTCGGGGGGCCGATTATCAGCGCCGGGTCTGGGGCTTCGGCGTGCTGGCGGCGGCGACTTCCGCTCTGGTCTACGCCCCCTGGTTCGCGTTCGTCGAGAACCACGGCGGCTATCGAGGGCTCCTGGCCCACCATGGCGGATACGTCGGCTCGCTCGATTCGTGGTTCGGGCACTGGCGGCTTCAGCTCGAACAGGCGAGCGCGCTCTCGGGCGGCTGGGGCTGGAACCTCGCGGCCTGGCTGCCGGCGATCGCCGGCGCGATCCTCGCGCGGCCTGATGCCAGAGCGTGGACGCGATCGTGGCGCGGTCTGGTCTTCATCGCCATGCTGACGGTGGCCGTCGTCGCCCCGACTTTCCTATGGTGGCTCGGGCTCGGCTGGCTGGTGTTCCCGGGCCGCGACGCCTCGCCCGGGCGGAGGCTTCTGGGCGTCGCCTGGCTGGGACTGTCGATCCTGACCCCGTTCTATCATCCTTACGCCCGGCTCTGGCTGCCGATCCAGTCGCTGGGCTGGATCGCTGGAGCGGGCGCGATCGCCGGACTGATCGCGCCTCAGGGCGAGTCGATGGGACGCTTCGGATTCCGTTCCGGCGTCCTGATCGCGTGCGGGCTGGCGGCCCTGGTTCAGGGGCTTGTGCTGATGCGGACGCCGAGCCTGGCCGAGCGGGGCATGGGCTTGCTGGCCCCGACCGATTCGCTCCGGAACGCCGTCGCCCGGGCGCTTGGGGATTCGCCCAGGGAGAATCCAAAGCTGCGGCTCCTCGTCCGGCCGCCGGTAACCTTCTATATAGGGGGCAGGGCGGAGGCTCGAATCGAGCCCGATCTTGATGGATTGCTGCGCGAAACCCGCGACGGCGCGTGGGCTCTTGTGGACCTGGCTCAGCTCGGTCAGTCGGGCGATCTCGCGACGACGTCCACGCGACTTCTTGAGCGCTGGGAGAAGGTCGGCGTGTACCCGACGTCCCTCAACCTGCCGACCTTGCTGGACGTCGATCCTGGCGCGGCCCGGCGGGCGCGGCCGGCCGATGCCGAGGCACCGCTCTGGCTGTTGCGTCCCCGAAGAAGTGGAGGCGAACGATGACGCCCGAGCCCCCCATCTCGCTCTGGCCCGATTCCGAGTCGCTGGGGACGATCACCGACCTGTACGAGCTGACGATGATGGCCGGCTACCACGCGAGCGGCATGGCCGGCGAGCCGGCGACGTTCGAGATCTTCGTGCGCCGGATGCCGCCGAATCGCTCGTACCTGGTGTTCGCCGGGCTGGAGCAGGCGGTCGGCGACCTGATGCGATTGGCCTTCTCGGCCGAGCAGATCGAGGCGATCCGCGCGTGGCCCGCGTTCCGTGAGCGGCCGGCTTCGTTCTTCGAGATGCTCCGCGAGCTTCGATTCAAAGGCGACGTCTGGGCGGCGCCCGAGGGGACCGTCGTGTTCCCGGGCGAGACGCTGGTCCGGGTGTCGGCCCCGTTGCTCCAGGCGCAGTGGGTCGAGACGTTCTTGCTGGCGTCGCTCGGCTATCCGACGCTCGTGGCGTCGAAGGCGGCGCGGATGGTCGTCGCCGCCGAGGGCCGGTCGCTGTTCGAGTTCGGCGCGCGGCGGGCGCACGGTCCGCAGGCCGGACTGCTGGCGGCCCGTGCGGCGTACCTGGCCGGCTTCGAGGCGACGAGCCACGTCGAAGCCGCCCGGCGGCTGAACATCCCGTGCGTCGGCACGATGGCCCATTCCTGGGTCCAGTCGTTCGATACGGAGAGCGAGGCGTTCGCCGCCTACGCCCGCGCGTTTCCGACGTCGACGACGCTCTTGGTCGACACCTACGACACGCTCGAAGGCGTCCGCAACGCCGCGACGCTCGACGCCCCGGTGGCGGCCGTCCGGATCGACAGCGGCGATCTCGCGATCCTCTCACGCCAGGCCCGGGCGATCCTCGACGCGCACGGCCGCCGGGACGTCAAGATCCTCGGCTCGGGCGACGTCGACGAGAACCAGCTTGCCGCGCTAGTCGCCGCCGGCGCGCCGATCGACGGCTACGGGATCGGCACCGAACTGGTCACCTCGCGCGACGGCCCGGCGCTCTCGATGGTCTACAAGCTCGTCGAGCTGGAGGGCAGGGGGCGGTACAAGCTCGCGCCGGGGAAGAAGACGTACCCGATGGCGAAGCAGGTATACCGTCGTCGCGACGCCGCCGGCCGCTTTGTGGGCGACCTCGTCGCCCGAGCCGACGAGCCGCCGCCGGCCGACGGTGAAGCGCTGCTCGTCCCGGTTCTCCGGCAAGGACGCCTCGTCGATCCGCCGCCGTCGCTGGAAGCGATCCGCGAGCGCTGCAAGGCGCAGATCACGGCGCTCCCCGAGGCGTTGAGAAAGCTCGACTCCGACGTCGCGTACCCGGTGGCGTACAGCGATGCGCTAGAGGCCGATGCGGCGCGAATCATGGATCGCTGAGGTTTTTCCACCGATCCGGCTCGCCAGTCGCTCCAGGGCCTTCAGACACAAGAGCGCTGTCGCACCCAGGCTGCAACAACCTAGCATTCCCCAGAAGATGGGAAAGACCAGGATCTCGAGGGCCGACACTTCCACCATTGGGTCCATCGGGAGAGTCTCTTCAAAGAGGACGATCGAGATCGGTCATTCGCCGACCTTCGACCGAGATGTGGGACGCACGACGGCCCACAAGGATCGCTCTTCACCAAGAGCAGGACCGGTGCCAAGATCAGAGAAAATGACGAAGCGGCCGCCGTCTCCAGCTTTTTCCGCCTGTTTTCAATCCGAAATCCGGCTACGCGCTATTCCTCGCGCGAGTTCAACCGCCCGCTTCCGTGCATGCTCGCCTAGTAACGAGGCCGAGTAGGGAAGGCGTTTCGCCATCCGGGGCACGCCCGATCGGGCATTCGTCCCGAACACCTCTGCGGGTCGCGGTGAGTTGGTCTCTCTGGGCGACTCGGCAGGTTGCGAAGTTCGGCGCGGGTCTCGAATGCGTGTCGAAGCCGGCCGATTTTGCCTTGCTTGCCTGACCTGGAGCGGAGTGTCCGAGAAGATTCGGGACGGCGCGGGACGGGTCGAGTTTCCGCGCGCAGCAGCCGATGATGACGCCAGAAGGATTGCCCGGGGGCTTGCGCGGAGGACGTTGTCACGACATGGCCAAGATCATCAGTGTGGCCAACCAGAAGGGGGGCGTGGGGAAGACGACGACCGCGATCAACATCGCGGCCGGTCTTGCCAAGTCGGGTCGTACGGCCCTGGTGATCGACGTCGATCCCCAGTGCAACGCGACCAGTGGGCTGGGCGTCGAACCCGCGCAACGGCACCCGCTGCTCGCGGGCAAGCCGCTGAGCGAGACGGTGGCCGAGACGTCGCAGCCGAACCTGTTCGTGCTGCCGGGGTCGCAGAGCCTGGCCGACGCCGATGCGCTGTCGGCGTCGAACCGCCAGCGCGCTTCGACGTTGCGCCAGCAGCTCACCGGCGAGTTGAGCCGGTTCGACTACGTCTTCCTTGATTGTCCGCCTTCCCTGGGCCAGCTCACCCGGGCGGCCCTGGGGGCTTCGGCCGAGCTGTACATCCCGATCCAGTGCGAGTATTTCGCGATGGAAGGTCTGTCGCAGATCATCGAACTGGCGCGGCAGACCAAGGCGCGAGACAACCACCGGCTCGAAATCGGCGGGATCGTCCTGACCATGTACGACCCGGCTCTCGACCTGGCCAACGAGGTCGTCGGCGAGGTCCGCCAGTATTTCGACGAGACGGTGTTCGAGTCGCTCATCCCCCGCGACGTGCATATCAGCGAGGCGCCCAGCCACGGCCGGAGCGTCCTCGACTACGCCCCGAGGGCTCGGGGCGCCCGGGCCTACACGGAACTTGTCATGGAGGTCATCGACCGTGAATAAACGACGCTTGGGACGTGGGCTGGAAGCGCTCCTCGGACGGGAAGAAGGGGGCTTCGAGCCGGGCTCGCTCGAAGAATCGGAGCTGATCCACGCACCGGTCGATCAGATCGACCCCAATCCTTATCAACCGCGCCGGCACTTCCCGGCGGCCGAGATCGCGTCGCTGGCCGACTCGATCCGCCAGCACGGGATGATCCAGCCGATCCTGGTGCGCGCCGTCGGCGACCGCTACCAGCTCATCGCCGGCGAGCGCCGGCTCCGCGCCAGCATCGAGGCCCAGCTCCACGCGATTCCGGCCCGGGTGATGGAGCTTGACGACCAGCGGGTCTTCGAGCTGGCCATGGTCGAGAACCTCCAGCGCGAGGACCTCAACGCGGTCGATAAGGCGACCGCGTTTCGCGAGTACCTCTCGCGGTACGGGGGAACCCAGGAAGAACTCGCCGGCCGCCTCGGCCTCGACCGTTCGACCGTTTCCAACCTGATCCGGCTGCTGGAGCTTCCCGACGAGATTCTCCTCGCCGTCCGCGACTCCGAGATCACTCAGGGGCACGCCCGCGCCCTACTGGGCCTGCCCGACGCCGAGACCCAGATCGTCGCCTGCCGGCGGGTGATCGCCGAACGGCTGTCGGTCCGGCAGACCGAGGCCCTGGTCGCCACCGGCGTCCCGACGCCGTCGCGGACGCGGGTTCGCAAAGACCCCGCTCATGCCAACGCGGTTCGGGCGCCCCACATCACGGAGCTGGAGCAGCAGCTTCACCAGCGGTTCGGAACCGCCGTCCTGATCCGCTCGCGGACCCCCGAGAAGGGGCAGATCATCATCGACTACAACACCCAGGAAGAATTCGACCGCGTCAGCTCGCTGATCCGCGGCGGGTGAGCATCCGAGGGATCGGCCTCGCAACCACCGGGGAATGCACCTGGCTTCCCATTTCAGAGGGCTGGTTTCGATTTCGAGAATTCAGATGTCCCTTTGAGGACGAGCGACGACCTGAGAAGCTGGGTCGTCGCTCGTCCTCAAGTCGTAGTTGGGGTTGGAGCTAGCATTCGTGACCGGGAGCCGCCCGCGGCTCGGCCGGCGATGGCGCCCGATTTGCTTTGAGCCTCGTTCGTATCCCCAGAGTCACTCCGAATCGATCGTCCCCTGTTCACAGGCGTCTTGCGTGGCGTCGCCGAAACCTCGTTGAGTATCTCGACGCCTTGCCGAGCCTCGTCCGCCGGTCGAGAGCCGCGCGATCACGGGCCGCCGCCGACCGGCTGCAACTCTTTAGTCAGGTGGAACTTGATGTGCCCACGACCGCGTGATGGATCGGCGGATGATGGACTCAGCAGCTCCTTATTACGGTTCGTCGACGACGACCAGCTCGGTCCACTTCGCCACGCGCTCAGCGATTTCAATCATCGCTGCCGCAACCTGCTCAACGGCATGAAGATGAGCTTCTACCTGGCGAAACGGTCGTCGCCCGGTCCGCTGTCCGAGCGTTGGGGGGAACTGGACCAGACGTACTGCGCGGTCGAGCAGCTTTTCGAGCGGCTTTCGACCATCTACCGAACTATGCCGCTGACGCTCATGAAGCTGCGGTTCGGGTCGCTGGTGGACGAGCGATCGAGGGGCTGGGCCGCCTGGTTCCAGCAGAACGGGAACACGCTGACGCTTGAACCGCCCGACCGCGAGGCGATCGGCGAGTTTGACGCGATGCGCCTGATCACGGCGATCGACGCCTTCGTCGCCTGGCGCGCCGAGTCGATGCCCCGGGGCGGCCGAGCGTTCTTGAAGTGGGCGACCGACGGCGGCTGCTTCCAGCTCGCGTGGCGCGAGCAGGCGTCGGACCTCACTCAGCCCGAGGCCGCAGTATCCGACCCCTTCCCCGCCCGGGGCTCGCTGGCGGCGGCGACGGGATCGCTGTCGCTGCCGTTGCTGGCGCGTGTGATCTCCGAGCACCGGGGACGGCTCACCTGGACGCGTGAGCCGCACGTCGAGGCTCGAATCCGCTGGCCCTTGTTCGTCTCGCCTCCTGCCCCGCGCATCACCGAAGACGCCCAGGCTGCCTCAGGGCGTTGACCGCCTCGACCGCACGGGCCGAAGGTCCGGCTCGGTATGAGCGTTTTGCGCTTCAATCCTTCCCTTGACCGATATCCCGCGATCCGCATAGGATGCGTGTGGTCGAGTCTGGGACGCGACACGGGGCGTAGCGCAGCTTGGTTAGCGCGCCTGCCTTGGGAGCAGGAGGTCGCTGGTTCGAATCCAGTCGCCCCGATTCCGTATCGAGCCCGACGATTGACGTACCCCGATGGGGTTCCGGGGCCGGCACCGGCCGGCAGCCAAGACTTGTCCCTCCACAATTTTGGGCGTGCCGCCGTGTCAGAAGAATTCGATTCCGCGAAAGCTCGGGCGGCACGGAGTGCGGCTGAACTGGTCGAGTCGGGGATGACCGTCGGGCTCGGGACGGGTACGACGGCCTCGCTGATGCTCCGCCGCCTGGGCGAGCGAATCCGCGATGAGGGGCTCACCTTCGTCGCCGTGCCGACCAGCCTGGCGACTGCCGAGCTGGCCCGCGAGCTGGGCGTCGAACTTCGCGACATCGACGACGTGCCGGCCCTCGATCTCAACATCGACGGCGCCGACGAGATCGATTCCGAGTTCCGGATGATCAAGGGGCGCGGGGGCGCTTTGCTCCGCGAGAAGATCGTCGCTTGCGTCGCCAAGCGGCGGGTGACGGTCGTGACCGACGACAAGCAGGTCGACCGCCTGGGCGTCGGCGCATCGGTCCCCGTCGAGGTCAGCCGGATGGGTGCCAAGCACATCGAGCGACGGCTCCAGCGGCTCGGCTCCGAGACCGAGCTGCGCCGCAACGCCGACGGCCTCTCGTTCGTGACCGACGGCGGCAATCTGATCATCGACTGCCGATTCCCCGGCATCGACGACCCGGCCGACCTCGACTCCCGCCTGAAATCGGTCGTCGGCGTGTTCGAGACCGGCCTGTTCATCGGCCTTTGCGACGTTCTGATCATCGGCAAGGACGACGGCGTCGAGCGGATTGAAACCCACGCTCGACGCTCGCCCGGCTGCGGCTGACCGCCGGCCGTCCTGGTTACGACTTCGACTTCAACCGCCCCTTCAGCTCGTCGAGGATCTCGGCGGTCTTCGAGGCGCCGAAGCGGTCGCAGCCGAGGTCGACGACGGCGATCGCCTGGTCGAGCGTCCGCACGCCGCCGGCCGCTTTGAGCTTCACCTGCGGAGGCGACGATTTCCGCATCAGGATCAGGTCTTCGTGGGTCGCGCCGCCGGTCCCGTAGCCGGTCGACGTCTTGACGTAATCGGCGCCGACCTCGCCGCAGATCCGGCAGAGTTGGATCTTCTGCTCGTCGTTCAGGTAGCAGTTCTCGAAGATCACCTTCACGATCGCCCCGCGGCCGTGCGCCGCCTTGACTACCGCGCCGATGTCGGACGCCACCTCGCTCCAATTGCCGCCGAGGACCTGGCCGATGTTCACGACCATGTCCAGCTCGGTCGCGCCGTCGTCGATCGCCTGCTGAGATTCGAACACCTTCACGGAGGTGGCGTGACCGCCATGCGGGAAGCCGATGGTCGTGCCGACCTCGACGTTGGTCCCGCTCAGCAGCCGCGTGGCGAGGGAGACGGCGAACGGCTTGATGCACACGCTGGCGACGTCGTATTCAGCCGCGATTCGGCAGCCTTCCTCTAACTCGGACTCCGTCAGCGTGGGGCCCAGGAGCGAGTGGTCGATCCGCTTGGCGATCCGTTCGTAGGTCAATTCCGCAGCCATGTCTCGAACACTCCCGCAACGGCCCCTAGAATGCTAGTCGAGTCTCCAGTGCTGATTCTGTCGGCTTGCGGACTCGAGAGCAAGGGGAACGACGCTCATCCCTCCTCGGCCGCCGACTGGCGTTTCACCACCGCACTCCACCTTGAAAGGATTCGGCCATGTCCGATGCACGCCCCAAAGTCGCCGTCGTCGGGGCCAGCCTCGACCGCTCGAAGTTCGGCAACAAGGCGGTCCGCGCCTTTGTCGATCAGGGTTGGGAGGTCTTCCCCGTCCACCCGAAATTGACCGAGATCGAAGGACTACGCGCCTATCCCAACCTCGCCGCGATTCCCGAAACGCACCTCGAGCGCGTGTCGCTCTACGTCCCTCCGGAAATCGGGATCGGAGTCCTCGACCAGATCGCCGCCAAGCAGGTCGACGAGATCTGGCTGAACCCCGGCACGGAATCGCCGGCCCTCCTCGAACGCGCCGAGGCGCTGGGCCTCAACGTCATCCAGGCGTGCAGCATCCTGGCCATCGGCGAGCATCCGGGGAAGTATTGAACCCGTGACTGTGTCCTCGAAGGAGCGTCCGCCGTGATCTTGAACCACGTCAATCTCGCCGTCTCGGACGTCCAGAAGGCCCGGGAGTTCCTCATGAAGTACTTTGGGCTCGACCCGAAGGGCTTACCGGGGAATGACAAGGTCGCCATCCTGCGCGACGAGCAAGGTATGGTGCTGACGCTGACCAATTTCGAGGGGGCGACCGAGGTCAAGTACCCCAGCTCGTTCCACATCGGCTTCATCCAGGAAAGCCCGGCGAAGGTGGACGAGATGAACGCGCGACTAAAAGCCGACGGTTATGAGGTCGACCCGCCCAGTCGACAGCACGGCTCCTGGACCTTCTATTTCGTCGCGCCGGGGGACTTCATGATCGAAGTCCTCGGCTAGAACGGCTTGCATGCGGATTGCAGCAGGGCCGGAGCTGGACTCCCTGCTCCCGCAAGGGGAGAAGGCATGCTCGCAATAGCCTGTTTTGATGTCTGTCCGCAACCCAACTCCAGACCACGCCGAAGCTCGATCGCACTTGAGAACACGAGCGACTACGATGAACCTTCCCACGCCCTCGATCGGTTCCGCCGTCCGGCTGATCTTCTTCGGCGCAGCGCTCTCGGCGGTCGCCGAGCAGGGGACGCCGCCTCGCGTCTCGCCGCGACATGTGGATTACAAGGTGGTCTTCTGGTACCGCCGCGATCGGCCGATCGAGACGTTTCAGTATCAGGTCTACGACGTTCGCAAGGGGGAGTACACCCCGGCGGTCGACGACTGGACGAACATGATGCGGAAGAAATACCCCGGATACGAGGTCGCCGGGCGCGACGTGGATCTGGCGCGGGAGACGGGGCCGAACGAGACGCGCAAGGTCGGCGCGGTGATTCATCGCGAGCTGCTGGCCGCGGCGGCTTCGCAAGGCGTGTTCGTCGGGCCGCTCGGAACGACGCCGAGTGGCAGCGGTATTCGCACTTATCGTGAGCCTGGCTTCCAGGTGAGGCCCGGCCCGGCCCGGGTCGTACTGCCTTACAGCCCGCTGGGGCCGAGCTTCAATCAGAACCCGCTTCCCCAGGGATTCCCCGTCCCGATGCCCTATCCGCGCCCGCATCCTTGAACTCGTCGAGCCGCGACGCGGCGGCATCTTGTCAGCGGCTCGCCGGCGGGGCAGACTACGCTTCGGCAGAAGAAGCTGAATCGAGCCTCACCGGGAGCACACGCCATGAAGACGGCCTTCGCTTCGATCGTCCTTGCGTCGCTGGGCCTGTCGGCCCTGTCCGCGACAGCCGCCGCCGATCCGCCGGATCTCAAGACGCTCTCCATCGGCGCTCCGGCCCCGGACTTCGACCTCCCCGGCGTCGATGGAAAGAACCACGCGCTTGGGGAATACTCCGACGCCAAGGTGCTCGTGGTTTACTTCACCTGCAACCACTGCCCGACCGCCCAGGCCTACGAGGAGCGCGTTGCGAAGCTGCACGACGATTACAAGAGCAAGGGGGTCGCCGTCGTTGCGATCTCGCCCAACGACCCGAAGGCCGTGCGGCTCGACGAACTCGGTTTCACCGACCTGACCGACTCGTTCGAGGACATGAAGATCCGGGCCCGTGATCGCAAGTACCCGTATCCGTACCTGTTCGACGGCGACACACAGGCGACGGCCAAGGCATACGGCGTGCTGGCGACGCCTCACGTGTACGTTTTCGACGCCGAGCGGAAGCTCCGGTACGTGGGACGGTTCGACGACGCCGAGGTCAAGACGCCCAAGTCGCACGACGTCCTCAACGCGGTCGACGCCCTGCTGGCCGGGAAAGACGTCCCCGTTGCGACCACCCGCGTCTTCGGCTGCTCGACCAAGTGGGCCGACAAGCAGGCTGACGCCCGCAAGTCGCTGGAGAAATGGAACGCCGAGCCCGTCACGCTTGAAACGATCGACCTCGAAGGCGTGGCCAAGATCGCCAAGAACGAAACCGACAAGCTGACGGTCGTCAACCTCTGGGCGACCTGGTGCGGCCCCTGCGTCATCGAACTTCCCGAATTGGTAACGATGAATCGGATGTATCGCAGTCGGAAGTTCCGGCTGGTCACGATCAGCCTCGACGACCCGTCCAAGAAAGACGACGCCCTCAAGGTTCTTAAAGAGAAGCACGTCGCGGCCAACAACTACGTGCTCTCAACGTCCGACCGCGACGCCTTCGCCGACGCTCTCGACAAGCAGTGGCCCGGCCCAGTCCCCTACAACCTGATCATCGCTCCGGGAGGCGAGGTGGTCTATCGTCACGTCGGAGAGATCGACCCCCTGGAAGTCAAGCGCGCGATCGTGGCGAAGCTGGGAAGAACGTACTGAACAGGCGAGGGCGATCCGGTCTCCGCCGCCGCGATTTCGATTCTTGAGCTAGGTTAAGAAAGCGTCGAGGCGCGTGTCGGCCTTGGCGGAAGAGCTTCCGCGCGCCATACTGTGACGCTTTCACCGTGCTCTATTCGCGCTTGGGAGCCCTCTCCGCCCTGCCGGAACGGCCGATCAACGGGGATCGGACAGGCCTCGGGAGCACGTTGACTCGCGTTAGAAATAGGGGACAGCATGGTCGGTCAAAGCAAGCTGCTGGACAAGCTCAAGGATCTGGCTCGCAACCTCTGGTGGTGCTGGCAGGCGAACGTGATCGACCTCTTCCGCGAGCTCGACCCCACGCTCTGGCACGACGTCGATCACAATCCGGTCGAGTTCCTCAAGCGGCTCTCGCCCGAGCAACTCGAACGCCGGGCGGCCGAGATGGCCCTGGATTCGCGGATCGATTACGCGTTCCGCCGGCTGTCAGAGTACCTTCAGGACACCGATTCCTGGGGCGCGATCAACGCGACGATCCTCCGGGCGCGGCCAGTGGCCTACTTCTCGGCCGAGTTCGGCTTGCATGAGAGCCTGCCGATCTACTCCGGCGGCCTTGGCGTTCTGGCCGGCGACCATCTGAAGAGCGCCAGCGACCTGGGCATTCCGTTGATCGGCATCGGCCTTCTGTACAACCAGGGGTACTTCCGGCAGTCGCTCGACGCCAACGGCTGGCAGCAGGAGAGCTATCTCAACGCCGACACCGAGCTGCTGCCGATCGAGAATGTGCTGGCCGCCGACGGCAAGCCCCTGATGATCGCGATCGAGACCGCCACGGGCGTGCTCCGCGCGCGGGTCTGGCGGGCCGAGGTCGGACGGACCTTGCTGCTGTTGCTCGATTCCAACGTCCCCGAGAACAGCGAGGACGACCGCACCCTGACGGCCCGGCTCTACGGCGGCGACGCGCGGGTGCGGATTCGCCAGGAGCTGCTGCTGGGTGTCGGCGGCCTGCGAGCCTTGCACGCCCTGAACATTCACCCTTCGGTGCTGCACCTGAACGAAGGCCACAGCGCGTTCGCCACGCTTGAGATGATCCGCAAGCTGATGGAGGAGACCGGACTGCCGTTCGGCGAGGTCCTCCGCGAGGTCGCGCAGATGACCGTCTTCACCACCCATACGCCGGTCGCCGCCGGCCACGACCGGTTCCCCTCGCAGCTCGTCGAGGAGCATCTGGGCAAGATCCGCGAGGCCATGCACCTGTCGTACGACGATTTCATGGGCCTGGGTCGGGTCTACGCCAACGATCCCAACGAGCTGTTCTGCATGACCGTGCTGGCACTCAAGCTGTCGCGCTACGCCAACGGCGTCAGCTCGCTGCACGGCGTGGTTTCACGGCGGATGTGGCATCCGCTTTATCCCAACGTCACCGAAGAGCAGGTGCCCATCGGCCACATCACCAACGGCGTCCACGTCAAGACCTGGGTGGCACCCCAGATGGCGATGCTGTTCAACAAGCACCTCGGCGTCGATTGGCCCAAAAGGCAGCGCTACGCCGAGACCTGGGACGCCATCGACGAGATCGACGACGCCGAGCTTTGGGAGACGCAGCAGGTTCTCAAGGCCCGCCTGATCAACTTCGTGCGGTCGCGGATGGTCGCCCAGGCCAAGCGCCGCAACGAGCCCGACGCAAATCTCGAGCGGTTCGCGGACGTGCTCGACCCCAACGCCCTGACGATCGGCTTCGCCCGTCGGTTCGCGACTTACAAGCGGGCTGGGCTGGTGCTCCAGGACATCGACCGGATGGTCGACATCGTCCGCTCGGCGGAACGGCCGATCCAGTTCGTCTTCGCCGGCAAGGCTCACCCCGAGGACCGGATGGGCAAGGAGCTGATCCAGAGCATCGTCAAGATCTGCCGGGACGAGCGGTTCGCCCGCAACGTCGTCTTCGTCGAAGACTACGATATGAACGTGGCGCGGCACCTGGTGCAGGGGGTCGACGTCTGGCTCAACAACCCAAGGCGTCCCCAGGAGGCCAGCGGCACCTCGGGCGAGAAGGCCGTGCTCAACGGCACGCTCAATTTCTCGGTCCTCGACGGCTGGTGGGCCGAGGCGTATGATGGCACCAACGGCTTCGCGATCGGCATCGGCCGGACGCACGCGGTGCCGTCGGTCCAGGACGAACGCGATCACAGCTCGCTGATCGAGACGCTGACGAACCAGGTCGTGCCCTCCTTTTACGAACGCGACGCCGCCGGGCTGCCCCGGAAGTGGATCGCTCGCCAGAAGGACGCCTTCCGCACCCTGGCCTGGAAGTTCAACGCCGATCGCATGGTCATGGATTACGTGCGCCGCAGCTACCTCCCGGCCGCCGGCGGCCTGTCGTGCCAGTAAGACGCGACGATCGAGCGGGAGGCGTTCGTGGACGTGTTCTTGACGAGCGAGACGCGGATCGCCGCGTCTCCCGCTTCCCTTTCCTTCGCTGGTTCGCCGCGCGCGACGAGGTTGGTTCGAGGCCATGAGTCAGGGCTTCATCGGCGAACAGCTCGGTTCGTTCCGCCTCGAAGAGGTGATCGGCTCCGGCGCGATGGGCGTCGTCTTCCGGGCCACCCAGGAGATCGTCGACCCCAACTCAAGCGCCGCGGACGCCGAGGGCCGCAAGGTCGTCGCCACCCGCAAGGCCGCCGTCAAGATCGTCCAGGGCGAGATCGCCGAGAACACCAAGCTGCTTGAGCGGTTCAGCCGTGAAGCCGAGATCATCAAGCAGTTCCGACACCCGAACATCGTCCGCTGGCTGGCCACGGGCAAGTTTCGGGGCACGTATTACTTCGCCATGGAGTTCGTCGAAGGGGTCACTCTCGAAAAGCTCCTTCTGGACCGCGGCGCGATCCCCTGGCGCGAGGTCGTCGATCTGGCGATCCAGATCTGCGACGCACTCCACTACGCCCACCAGCAGGGGGTCGTCCATCGCGATCTCAAGCCGTCGAACCTGATGGTCACGCGCGACGGCCGGATCAAGCTGACCGACTTCGGCATCGCCCGGGTTCTCGACCGCACGGCCCTGACCGCGCCCGGGCGAACGCTCGGCACGGCCGCCTACATGGCCCCCGAACAGATTCGCGGCACGCCCGCGGTCAGCCACAAGACCGACCTCTACTCGCTGGGCGTGGTCCTCTATCAGATGCTCACCGGCAAGCCTCCGTTCGAGGGGGCGTCGGCCGTCGTACTGATGCACTGCCATCTCAACGAACCCCCCCCCCGTCCCAGCGACAAGGTGCAAGAGATCCCCAAGGCGCTCGACGACCTGGTCGTCGCGCTGATGTCCAAGAACCCGACCTCCCGCCCCTGGGACGCCGAGGCGGCGGGGGTGATTCTCACCGAGCTGCGTGACAAGGCCGCGCGGAGCGAGGCGGTGCCGATGGTCTGGCCCGCGGCCGACTCGCCGGACGCCAACCCCAGCCGGGCCGGCGTCGGCGTGACGCCGCCCCCCGCGCGCCCGAAGAAGAAGGGGAAGAAGCCCGGCGGCGCCTCGGGGTCGAACTTGCGAAGCGACGAAACCTCGTGGACCGACGCCGTCTTGAGCCGGGTCAGCCTGGAGACGATCGGTCTCGTCGTGGCTCTGGTCGCCATCGGCGGGTTTATGGCCTACTGGCTCTGGCCGCCGAGCGCGCAGTACCTGTATCGCCAGGCCGTTCCGCTGATGGAGTCGTCGCGACGCTCCGACTGGCTGACGGCCCTCGAAGAATACATCGACCCGCTCGACACGGGGTACCCCAACCACCCCTACCACGCGCAGACCCAGGCCTGGCGCGACCTGATCGCGCTCGACGAGGCCGAGAGTCGCTCCAAGATGCTGGCGAGCGCCACGGCTACGCCGTTCTCTGAGCCCAAGACCAACGGCGAACGCCAGTACGTGATTTTCTTCAGCCTGGCTACAAAGGCTGCGGCCGCCGGCCATGAGGACGTTGCGGCGAACTACTGGCGGGAGATGACCGGCTCGCTCAACGTCGACGATCCCGACGAGCGGAAATGGATCTTGCTCTCGCAGAAACGGGCTGAGGAGTTGGAGACGAAGATCCGCGAGCGGCGAACGTTCGTCGAGGACCAGCTTCGCCGAGCCGACGCCGCGTTCCGGGGCGGGAGGCCCAACGAGGTGATCACCATCCACGCGATGCTCAAGGAGAAATTCGCCAAGTACGCCGATCTCGCCGATCTCTTGGCACCCGCTCCGCCCCCGGAGGCCCCCTCCGAACCAACCCCTCCCGCTCACGTCCCCGCCCCGGAAGTCGAGAAGCCGGCCGCGTCGCCGAGTGCGACGCCCGCTCCCACTGCCGAGCCAGAAACTGAGCCTGAGCCCGCGAAGTCGGCCCCCGACCCGGCCCCGGCCCAATCAGGCCGCCGAGGAAGGCCCGCGTCTTGAAGACTCGAGCCATCATGACTGCACGAATGAATTGATCATGGCGAAAACCACGAATATGTGATATTCGTCCGAAGTTTGTCCAACATTTCGGTCTGGGGCGACGTAGTAAGGGCGTGCGCCCAGTTGACGGCGCGCACGGACTAAGATACCGTTGGTTTACCTATCGTTTGATGAGGCGGCTCCCGTCTGTTCGCCTCGAAACACCTTTGTGCATTAGGCCGATCATGGCCCAGAGGATACAGATGCCTCCGTCTCCGTCGCGTGTTCGTTTCATTGGCAGCCGCGAGCTTCACCGCGATCTTCCGAAAGTCCTGGAAAACCTCGAAAATCCAGATTGTCGCTACGTCCTGACGATTCACAGCAAGCCCAAGGCCGTCATGATCGGCACCGAAGCCTTCCTGAGCCTCCTCCGCGGCGCGACCCCGGAAGATCGGCTCCTCGCTCTCCAACTCGGCGCGTTGGTCCAGGGGCTTGAGTCCTCGGGCGCCGAAACCGAAGAGCGTCAGGAAGCACTCGTCGCGGTCTGACGACCCCAGAGCCTCGCCTCCGAGGCTCGATCTGAGATACCCGCAACCCTGGGCGCTCCCCCCCCGAGCCCCGGGGTTGCTTTGCGCGCGGTGGACGACTTCGTCTGAAGGTCTGTCTCATTAAGGGGAGGGCGAGGCTTCCGCACTACGCGTTTGGGGGACTGACTCTGAGTTGCGCGTGGTTCGAAATCCGAATTCCCAGCCCTCCGTGCGTCGAGCCTTTTCCGATTCCGAACTTCGACGAGCCCTGCCAGATAGAACCAGGGTCGACGATCGATCATCAACGGCTTCATCGGTTTGCGCCCCCCCGTCGTGGCGACTTGCGGCTTGAGCCGTCCCCCCTCGCGTTGCATCCATCGTCGGCAAACCTAGCACGATTCACAAGGACCTTCGAATCCTCTCACACGCGATACGTCAATCTCCGCCGATTCGTCCGGGATCTGCTAGAATACAATGTCCTGGACGCGGGTACATAGCCGCGTCGGTCCTCTAAGGAGAGAGTTCGCTCATGGCCAGTCGCCCGTTCGTTCACTTGCATTGCCACAGCCATTACAGCTTGCTCGACGGCCAGAACAAGCTGCCGGACCTGGTCAAGCAGGTCAAGGCGCTGGGGATGCCGGCGATCGCGGTGACGGACCACGGCAACATGTTCGGGGCGATGGAGTTTCTCCGGGAGGCCAAGTACGCCGGCATCAAGCCGATCGTGGGGATCGAGGCGTACGTCGCACCCGGTAAGCGGACTGACCGCTCGACGAACGGGTCGGGGGATGAGAAGTTCGCGTATCACCTGACGCTCCTGGCCAAGAACGGCGTCGGGTTCAGGAACCTCCTACGGCTCACCTCGCGGTCGTACCAGGAGGGCTACTACTACAAGCCGAGAATGGACAAGGAGCTGCTCGCACGGCACAGCGAGGGGTTGATATGCCTGTCGGGCTGCGTCGGGTCCGAGTTCTCGCAGCACTTGCTGCACGACCGCACGGCGGCGGCTGAGAAGTTGGCGATCTGGTATCAGCAGACCTTCGGCGAGGACAACTTCTTCGTCGAGATCCAGAACAACGGCCTGCAAATCCAGCGCGATGCGATGGAGCGGCAGGTCGACCTGGCTAACCGGCTGGGGATGCCGCTGGTGGCGACCAGTGACGCCCACTACCTGAGGCAGGACGACCACCTTGCGCACGACGCCCTGCTGTGCATCAATACGGGCAAGACCGTCGACCAGCCGCTCGACAAGCCCCGGTTCGTCGCCGACGACGGCCGGCTGTCCGACCAGTTCCACGTCCGCAGTCCCGACGAGATGTACGCGGTCGTCGGCGGCCACGAGGAGGCCCTTGCGCAGTCGGCCCGGATCGCCGAGAGCGTCGAGGAGAACTACACCAGCCTGAACCTGGGCAAGCGGCTGTTCCCGTCGTTCAAGCCGCCGGAGGAGAAGACGGCCGAGGACTACCTGCGCGAGCTTTGCGAGCAAGGTTTAATCGCTCGGTACGGCGCGTCGCCCCCCGCCGAGGCCCGCGAGCGACTTGATCACGAGCTGGGTACCATCAACCGCATGGGGTTCGCGTCGTACTTCCTGATCGTCTGGGATTTCGTCCGCTACGCTCGCGAGAAGAGCATCCCGGCCCTGGCTCGTGGATCGGCCTGCGGTGCGCTCGTCAGTTACGTGCTCTACCTCAGCAACGTCTGCCCGCTCAAGTACGACCTGCTGTTCGAGCGGTTCCTCGACCCGAACCGGTCAGAGGCGCCCGACATCGACATCGACCTCTGCCAAGAGCGTCGGTACGAGGTCATCGAGTACGTCCGCCAGAAGTACGGCCAAGCCAACGTCGCGCAGATCGGCACGTTCGGAACCATGAAGGCCAAGGCGGCGATCAAGGACGTCGGCCGGGTGCTCAACCTCCCCCTCGCACGGGTCGAGGAGATCAACAAGCTGATCCCCACCCGGCTGAACATCACGCTCGAAGAGGCCCTCAAGGAAGAGCCGGCGCTGCGGAAGATGGTCGAGCAAGATCCGGACATCGAGCGACTGATGACGTTGGCCCGCCGGCTGGAAGGCTCGGTCCGCAACGCGAGCACGCACGCGGCCGGCGTGGTGATCGCCGACCAGCCGCTGGAATCGCTGGTCCCCTTGCAGGTGATCCGCCGCGGCGACAAGGAAGAGGTCGTCTGCACCCAGTGGGACATGGGCGACGTCGAGAAGGCCGGGCTCCTGAAAATGGACTTCCTCGGCCTCCGCAACCTGACGACGCTGGAGGCCGCCGTCCGCCTCATCAACGCCCGGAACCCGGACGCCCCGATCGACATCGACAACCTGCCGCTCAACGACCCCAAGGCGTTCGAGCTGCTCCAGCGCGGCGAGACCAAGGGCGTTTTCCAGCTTGAGAGCGCGGGCATCCGCGACCTTCTGGTGAAGATGAAGCCCGACCGATTCGCCGACATCATCGCCACCAACGCGCTCTACCGGCCGGGCCCGCTCAACGGCGGCATGGTCGACGAATACGTGGATGTGAAGAACAACCGCAAGCAGGCGACCTACTTGCATCCGGTGCTCCGCGACGTCCTGGAAGAGACCTACGGCGTCATGGTCTACCAGGAACAGGTCATGCGGATCCTCAACCGCCTGGGAGGCATCGAACTCTCCAAAGCGTACGCGTGCATCAAGGCGATCTCGAAGAAGAAGACCGAGACGATCGCCGAAGGCCGCGACCAGTTCATCAAGGGCTCGATCGAGAAGGGCCTGGAACGCGACCAGGCGTCGCGGATCTTCGCGCTCATCGAGTTCTTCGGCGGCTACGGCTTCAACAAGTCGCACAGTACGGCCTACGCGCTGGTGGCCTACCAGACGGCCTACCTGAAGTCGCACTACCCAACCGAGTACATGGCGGCCGTCCTGTCGTCGGAGATGAACGGAGCGGAGCGCGACAAGTTCTTCGTCGAACACATCGACGACTGCCGGCGCATGGGCATCGAGGTGCAGCGGCCCGACGTCAACCGCGGGAGCACGACGTTCACGGTCGTGACCGAGGGCAAGGTGGAGTTCGGGCTCGAAGCCGTGAAAGGGGTCGGCACCAAGGCGGTCGAGGCGATCCTTCGGGCTCGCGAGGAGGGGGGGCCGTATCGAAGCCTCGACGAGTTTTTCGAGCGGGTGTCGACGCGTGAGGTGAGCGCCGCCGCCGCCGAGACTTTGATTCGCGCCGGGGCGTTCGACGGCTTCGGCGCTCGAAGGTCGCAGCTTCTGGCCGTCCTCCCCCGCGCCATGCAGGCCGGACAGGCCAAGCAGGAGGACCGCCGCCGCGGCCAGCGCGGACTGTTCGACGAGCCCGAAACTCCGGCGCACGGCGCGCACAATGGAAACGGCAACGGCGTCGCGCCCGGCGTCGCCAACCTGCCAGACGTCCCCGAACTCCCCGACGTCGATTTGCTCAGCGGCGAGAAGAAGGCGCTGGGTTTTTATATGTCGAACCACCCTTTGACCCGCTACGCGGCGACGCTTCAGGCGTTGTCGACGCACCGGACGACGGACCTGGCCTCGGCCCCGGACAAATGCGAGGTGCTCCTCGGCGGCATGATCACGAACGTCCAGGTGCGGAACGTCCAGAAGAGCCGGTCGGGCCTGACGCGAATGGCCAAGCTGACCTTCGAGGACCTGGACGGCAGCACGCCGGCGATGCTCTGGCCCGAGGAGTTCGCCAAGCTCGGCGACCTGATCGTGAACGACGCGATCGGGTTCGTGAAGGGGACGATCGACCGCCGCCGCGATCCCCCCGAGCTGGTGATCAGCAAGATCATCCCGATCGAATCGGCGTCGTCCGAGCTGGCGCGCGGGGTCGTCGTGCGGCTGCACAAGGGACTTCAGCAGGACGCCGAGCTGGAGCGTCTGCTGCGGATCGTCCGGGTCCATCCCGGCGGCCTGGACCTCTATCTTGAGATTTTCGGGATCGAGAACGTCCGCCGCGTGATCTACCGCGCGGGGGCCTCGCTGCGCATCCGCTGCGACGAGAAGATGGTCGCCGAGATGGAGCAGGTCGTCGGTTCGGGCAACGTCCGCCTGCTCGGCCAGCGCGGGGCGACGGCGCGGGCCGAGTCGTCGGCCAAGCCGGCGGTCGCGGTGCGCGTCGCGGTCCCCGAGCCGATGGACGACCTCGACCCCACCGACGACCTCGACGACGATTGAGAGCCCGGCGTCGCCCCGAGCGAGGCGGTCTTCATGAATTCTTCGCGCGACATTCTTTGATGCTTCGCTCGCCTCCCCTCTCGCGTGGATATACTTTTCATCGTCGGCCCCGACTAGCGATCGTCGCTGCTCGGGCGGCTCCCAACCGATGATGAAACACGCAATGATATCGAAAATACAGAATGCGTTGCGGCCGTTGCTCCTGGCCTTCGGGTTCGGGCTCGCGGGGTTCCTGGCCGGCTGCGGCAGTTCGGATTCCGCTCCGACGTCCATGACGACGTACCCCGTCAAGGGTAAGGTCTTGCTCGCCGACGGCAAGCCGTTGGCGTCGGGCGTGGTCGTCTTCGCGCTTCCCGAGAAGGGGATGGAATTCGAGGCTCCGCTCGAGTCCGACGGCTCGTTCGCGCTCAAGAGCAGCTACGGCGAGGGCGCGCCCGAGGGGTCGTACAAGATCCGGATTCAGGCCGACCTCTCCAAGCCGGCCGACCCCAAAGCCCGCGGCGGCCGCCGCTCGGGCGCGAATCTGGCCTATCCCGCCAAGTACGGCGATGAAACAACCTCAGGCCTGACGGCCGTCGTGAAGCCTTCCGCCAACGACCTTGAGCCGTTCACGCTCGCCAAGTGACAGGTTGTTATAGCCTGTCATCTCGATCAGTTGATTCTTGAAGTGGATCTTCCGGAGCGGTCCGGCGGTCCGTGAAGCCCCCCCGATCGCGGCTTCTTCCTTCTCCCCCCTTCGTACCGGCCCTTCCGCTTTACAGCCATTCCACGGAGAATCGATTCCATGAGATCTCTCGCGAGATCGCCCCGACGCGGCGGCTTCACCCTGATCGAACTGCTGGTGGTCATCGCCATCATCGCCGTTTTGATCGCGTTGCTCTTGCCGGCCGTGCAGTCGGCCCGCGAGGCCGCCCGTCGCGCCCAGTGCACCAACAACCTGAAGCAGATCGGCCTGGCTCTGCATAACTACGAGAGCACCAACACGGCGTTTCCTCCGGGCGGCGAGTCGACGAACTACAATCCCTCGACGGTCGGTTCGGCGTCGGCGGTGCCGATCACGCAGTTCGTGGACGGCAACTGGAGCACCTTCGCCCGTCTGCTCACGTTCATCGAAGGCGGCGCGTCGTACAACGCGTTGAACTTCAACGCCAAGGAGTACAACGAGGCCTCCGGCATGAACTTCACCGGCGCCTCGACGGTCATCTCGACCTTCCTCTGCCCGTCGTCCTCGCGTCAGCCCGACGGCGGCAGCGACGGCGTCGACCCCAATGATCCGATCACCACCCGGGCCGGCCGGGGCTACGCTTACGACGACTACGGCCCGACCGTCTACACCGACATCAGCCCGCTGGGCGTGGCCATCACCCCCGGCTCCGCCACCCCCTACCGCGATAAGACCACGCGGCAGGACGGCCTGCTGAAGCAGGGTAAGACCTCGATCGGCGAGATCACCGACGGCACCAGCAACACCATCGCCATCGGCGAGGACGCCGGCCGCGACCCCCGCTTCATCAGCCCCTACACCGAGGGCGAGATCTACGGCGGCGTCGCCGGCTCCGGGACCTTCCCGGGCGAGCAGGGGCCCGCGGGCGGCCCCGGCGTCAAGCGTCGCTACTGGCGATGGGCCGAGGCCGACACCGCCTTCGGCGTCTCGGGCGCGCCCAACAACAAGTTCCGGCCGATGTGCGAGGCCGCCGGCTGGACCCAGACCGGCGTCTCCGCCGGCAACAACGCCGGCGCCAACGACGAGTTGTTCTCGTACCATCCCGGCGGCGTCAACGTCCTTATGGGCGACGGCAGCGTCCGGTTCATCAAGGACTCGATCAACGTAGTCACCCTCCGCGCCCTCATCACCCTCAAGGGCGGCGAGGTCATCAGCTCTGACGCTTATTGATCGGATCGTGTGAACGCGGCTTCAAGCAAGACCCCGGAAGTTCGCCCTCGGGCGGGACTTCGGGGTCTTCGCGTTTCCTTCGCCGCTCATTTCTCGTAGAGCGGATCGAGGACGACGATCCGGGCCGAGTCGCCGTCGTGGACAGCCATCTTGCCGCCGGGATACATGCAGCCGCCTGCGAAAGTCCCGTCCTTGGCGAGGGCGTAGAACGAGACGTTGAAGGTCGTCTTGCCGTCGGGCCGTCGCCGCTTGGGGTCGCGGACGCTCGTCTCGGCGACCCGCTTGAGGGCTTCCATCACCGCGTCCTTGGCCGTCAGCCCCCGGCGCATGGCTTCGACGATCAGGTGACTGGAGAGGTTCAGCAGGTTCGCCTCGCCGACGCCCGTCGAGCCGGCCGAGCCGACCTCGTTGTCGAGGTAGAGCCCCGCGCCCAGGATCGGCGAATCGCCGACCCGCCCCGGGATCTTCCACGACAGGCCCGAGGTGGTCGTCGTGCAGCCGAGGTCGCCGTGGGTATCGAGCACCGAGCAGTGGATCGTGCCGGTCACCCGCTTCTTGATGTATTCATGAACATGGTCGGCGACCTCCGGTTCGGGCGGCGGGACCCAGTCGTCGTTGGGGTCACGCGTCTCCTTCCAGTGCAGCCAGATCTTCCGCGACTCGTCGGTCAGCAGGTCGACTTCAGGGAACCCGTGGGCGCGGGCGAACCGGAGGGCGCCGTCGCCCACGATCAGGCAGTGCCGGGTCCGCTTCATCACCAGCCGGGCGACGGCGGCCGGGTGCATGATGTTGCGGATCGACGCGACCGAGCCGCCGCCGTGGGTCGGGCCGTGCATCACGGCCCCATCCAGCTCGACGACGCCGTCCTCGTTCGGCAGGCCGCCGTAGCCGACCGAGTTGTCGGCCGGGTCGGCCTCGACGATCGCGACCCCTTCGACGGCCGCGTCGAGCGGGTCGTAACCGTTCTTGACCAGTTCGACCGCCCGCTCGACGGCGCGCAGGCCGTTGCCGCTGGCGACGGCCGTCGGCCTTCGAGACCCCACCGTCGCCGGCGGCGACGCCCCGATCGCCAGCGTGCTCAGGCTGGCCGCGGCCGTCGTGCCCATGAAGAAACGTCGGTTTATAGGTCTGCGCATGGCGTCTCACTCCCGATGATCGTCGGCGTCGACTCCCCACGTCGATTTCATCGTACCAGATCAACGCCCGGAATCGACTCCCGGCCGATCCGTCGGGCGCGCGGAGAAGCCCGCGAGTCGAATCGAAGGGCGATCGACCAGCGGGCTCGACGGTGTTCTCGGGTCGGCGAGGCGGCCGACGAGCGGCTCAGCGGATGGTCCGGCCTTCGCGTTCGAGCCCGGCGACCTTCGAGGGCGAGCTCATGAAGCAGGTGAAGCTCTGGGCGCCGGCGCGCGGGCCGTCGGCGGATGGGGCGACCATCCGGAATCCGCGGTGGACGGTCTTGGGCTCCTGGCCCGACTCGCGCATCGTGATGGCGAACGTGCAATTGCGGTCGACGCTTCGGACCTCGACGTCGCGGAAGACGAGTGTCAGCTTGCCGTCGGACGCCACGTGGCGGGTCTGGCTCTTGAACCGGCAGGCGGCGTTGCCGGGCTTCACTTCGACGTCGCATCCCCCCGAGCCCAGGCCGCCGATCACCAGCCGGAGTTCAATCGACGGCGACTTCGGGCGGACGTCGGCCTGCTCGGCCTTCTCGCCCACCGGCTTCTTGGCGTCGTCGGCGGGTTTCTCGGCCTTCGGGGCCGGAGCGGGTGTTTTGTCTTGAGAGAAGCAGGGGGACGCCGGGACGATCCAGGCCCCCGCCGCCAGTGCAAGCGCCATCTTTGACCAGACTCGCATCGCGGTTCGACTCCGTTCTGAGGGCTGGCCGACCCGTCCTGAGTCGCCCTTCGACGGTCGGCGGGTACATCGTCCCGATCGAGCCGTCTCCATGTCCACCATTTGAGGGAAAGCCCGGCGTCGGGCTCGACGACCCCAGCGCGGACGGTTCGACAACCGTCGCGTGATCGTTCGACTTCCCTCCGCGGGCACGCGCCCGGGTCGGCAAAACCGACCCGGTTCTTGAGTCTTCGTCGAGGTGAGCCGCAGATTACTCAGGTTGCGGCACGCCGGCAAGATCAGATCTTGCGAGGCTCGCCGGCGTGGGAATCCTGAATACCGGGCGGGGTCGGGTCAGGGCGTCCGCGCGACGACCGGGGGGATCGCTGGGGTTGCGACGGGCTCACCGGGGACGCGAGGCGCGATGAGCCGGGCGACCGGGGGCTGATCCGGGGCGCCCGTGTTCAGCTCGCGGGCCGTGAACACGCCGTTGACCATCTGGTTGACCGACGGGCTCATCCAGCTCAAGATCAGGCCCTGGGGGAAGACGCCCATGAGGACCGTGAGCACCACGAGCGGGGCCGCGATGACGAGTTCGCGGAGGCTCATGTCGGGCAACCCTTTCCAGGCCTGGTTGCGGCCGAGGAAGACGCGCTGGATGGTCCAGAGGATGTAGCCGGCGGTGAGGACCACGGCGGCCGCGGCGACGACCGCCAGCCGGACGCTGTAGTTGAACGCGGCCAGCAGGACGAACACCTCGGCGACGAAGCCGCAGAGACCCGGCAGGCCCATCGACCCGAAGAAGATGACGTACGAGACGGCCCCGTACATCGGCATGATGTTGTTCAGGCCGCCGAGTTTGTCGAGGTCGCGGGTGTGGGCCCGGTCGTAGATCACGCCGACGAGGAAGAACATGCCGGCCGAGGTGATGCCGTGGGCGAGCATCATGTACATCGCCCCGTTGACGCCGTAGGCGTAATACTGGGGGCTGTTCGACAGGTTCATCACCGCCATGCCGAGCGTCACGTAACCCATGTGGCTGACCGAGCTGTAGGCGACCAGCTTCTTGAAGTCGGTCTGGGCCATGGCCACAAGCGCGCCATAGATGATGCTGAAGACCCCGAGCGCGGCCACGAAGTACGACCAGTCGTACGCGCCGGCGGGAGCGAGCGGCCAGGCCAGCCGGATCAGGCCGTAGCCGCCGATCTTGAGCAACACGCCCGCCAGGATCATGCTGATCGGCGTCGGTGCCTGGACGTGCGCGTCGGGCAGCCAGGTGTGGAACGGGAACGACGGCAGCTTGATGATGAAGCCGACCAGGAAGAGGACGAAGATCCACCCCTGGATGTACCGCCCGTAGTAGCTCGACGCCGTGGCGATCGCGGTCAACTCGACGATGTCGAACGAGTGGCCGTGGAACGCCTGCGCCTGGCCGGTGGCGTTGACGAGGCTGATCGCCCCCGCGTCGCCCGGCCAGAAGTAGAGGATCAGGATCGAGACCAGGATGAACACCGAGCCGAACAGCGTGTAGAGCAGGAACTTGATCGCCGCGTATTCCCGATTCTCGCCTCCCCAGATGGCGATCAGGAAGTACATTGGCAAGAGCATGATCTCGAAGAACACGTAGAACAGGAACAGGTCGAGCGACACGAACACACCCATCATGCTGGCGACCAGCAGCAGGAAGAGCCCGTAGTAGCCCCGGACCTGGCGGTCGATGTTCCACGAGGCGATGCAGGCCAGCAAGCTGATCAGGCCGGTGAGCACCACGAGGCTGAGGCTGATGCCGTCGAGACCCAGGTAGTACTGGATGTTGAACGCGGGAATCCAGGCGCGACGGACGACCAGATCGCCTTCACCCTGCGATTCGTCGGTGACGACGACGCTTCCGCCGGCGTCGGCCACAAGCTGGTTCTGCGAGGCGCGGTACTGGAGCGGGGTCGCCGCCTTGGCGTCGCCCAGATATACGCCGAGCGCGACGAGCGTCGCCGCGAAGTTCGCGACCATGAAGGCCGTCGCCACGTACTTGACCAACGACTCGGACTGCTTGGGGATCAGCAGCACGACTGCCGCGCCGATCAAGGGGAGAAGCCAGATGGACGTCAGGAGTAGGTTGTCGCTCATGTCGCGGGCACCGGTTGGGAGGAGGTTTCTCTCGCGTCTGGCTCGTCGCGTCGGTCGGGGTCAGGTCAGGTCGAGACAGGTCGCGCGCCGTCAGCCGCCGACCCAGGCGAAGACGCCGGCGAACAGTCCGACGAGCGCCACCGCCAGGAACATCAGGTAATTGCGGAGCTTGCCGGTCTGGATCGCCCGGCTGCGGTCGCCCGCGACGTAGACAAGGTCGGCGAGGGCGTTCACCGCGCCGTCGACGCCCAGCTTGTCGAAGAGGCCGTTGAGTCGGCTGAGCCGTTCGGTGGCCCAGGCCGCGCCGTTGACCATACCATCGATCAAGAGCTTGTCGAACCGGCCGCACAGCCTTGCGAACGCCAGGCAGGGGTTGATCAGCAAAGCCCGGTAGACGTCGTCGAAGTACCACTTGTTCTTGAACAGGGTGTGGAGCCCCCGGAACTGCGCCGCGGTTCGGCCCGGGTTCAGCCGCGTCGCGGGGAAATAGGGGAGGCCGACGGGGGCGTAGTAGAGCGCGCCCAGGCCGATGCCGATCACGCCGATCGCCAGAGAACACCCCACGGCGTACCAGTGGGCCCAGTGGGCGTTGATCACGCCGGCCGGCTCGCCGTAGGCGATCAACGATTCGAGCACCGGCACGCCGAACGGCAGACCCGCCCAGACCGTCCAGCCGACGAACACGCTGAAGAACGCCAGGATCACGAGCGGCCGGGTCATGATCGCTTCGCTCTCGTGAGCGTGGGCGACCGGGTTCAGATCGTGGGCGCTGGCGCCGTGGCCGTGCTCGGCCTCCTCGTGCGCGAGCGCCTGCTCCTCGTCATGGGCGTGGGCGATGGCGGCGTGCGCCTCGCCCCGGAAGCCGCGCGCCTCGCCCGCGAAGACCAGGAACCACATCCGGAACATGTAGAACGCGGTGATGGTCGCCCCCAGGGCCGGCAGGACGAACAGCATGAAGTGCTGGGGACTTTGCGACACCCGCGCGATCGCCGCGGCCAGGATCGCGTCCTTCGAGTAGAACCCGCTGAAAAACGGCACGCCCGAGATCGCCAGCGTGCCGATCAGCATCGTCGTGGCCGTGATTGGCATCTTCTTGCGGAGGCCGCCGAGGCCCGGCATCTCATAGGTGTGGACGCTGTGGTAGACGCTGCCCGCGCCAAGGAACAAGAGCGCCTTGAAGAACGCGTGCGTCACCAGATGGAACATGCCCGCGGCCCGGCCGCCGACGCCGATGGCCAGCATCATGAAGCCGAGCTGGCTGATCGTCGAGTACGCCAGCACCTTCTTGTAATCGGTCTGGACCATCGCGATCGTGGCGGCGATCAAGAGCGTGACGCCGCCGGTGTAGGCGATGTACAGCAGGACGTCGGACGTGAAGACCGGGAAGAACCGCGCGACCAGATACACGCCCGCCGCGACCATCGTCGCCGCGTGGATCAGGGCCGAGACCGGCGTCGGACCGGCCATGGCGTCGGGGAGCCACACGTGGAGGGGGAACTGGGCGCTCTTGCCCGCGCATCCGGCGAAGATCCCCAGCCCGGCGATCGTCAGCATCCAGTACGGGATCTGGCGGTGCGGCGCCGCGCCGACCGGCTCGCCGTGGGGGCGGAAGTCGACGACGTTCTGCGCGTCGGCCCCGTTGGCGGTGTGGAGTTGCCCCGTCGAATCGCGCAGGCCCTCGCTGATCTCCTGGAAGTTGAACGTCCCCAGCGTGGTCCAGAGCAGGCCCAGGCCGATCAGCATCCCCACGTCGCCCACGCGGTTGGCCACGAACGCCTTGTTGGCGGCGTCGGCGTTGGACTTCTCTTCGTACCAGAAGCCGATCAAGAGGTACGAGCAGAGCCCGACCAGCTCCCAGAAGATGAAGATCATGAAGAGGTTCGGCGATGCGATCAGACCGAGCATCGAGAAGCAGAACAACGACAAGAACGCGAAGAACCTCGGAAACCGAGGGTCGTCGTGCATATAGCCGATCGAGTACAGGTGAATCAGCGTGGCGATGAACGTCACCATCAGGAACATGATCACCGACAGACTGTCGATGTACACGCCCAGCGGAAACGAGAGCGGCTTGGCGGCGAACCGGTCGAGGGCGCCCGCCGTCGGCGCGCCCAGCAGCACCCAGTCGTAGTTCGCCTTCCAGACCAGCGGGGCCGGGTGGGTCGCTTCGTGTTCGGCGCCGGCGGCCTCGGCATGGCCGGCGTCGGCGCTGGCTTCATGCTCGCCCGTGGTCGTCGCCGCGTGATGCTCGGCGAACACGCCCTTGGCCTCGATCAGGAAATAATCGAGGAACCCGATCGCGCTCAGCACGCACGACAGGCCGATCGCCCCCGTGGCGATGTAGGCGTTGAGCCGTTTCAAGCGGCCGATGAACAGGATTTCGATGGTAAACGCCGCGAGCGGAATCAACACAGCGGCCACGTAGAGACCTACCTGCCAGTTCATGTCGTCTCGTCCCTCGGCGACTGCGTTGAACGCTCTCGATTGCTCGTCCCGCGACCTCGTCGACCCGATCGCCCGCCTGGAGAGGCGGAGCCTCTATTGAGATCGCCTCGCGGCGGATCTTCCTCGTCGTTGCGGCGGGAACCAAGGCGATGAGACGCCGGGTCGGACGAGATCGTGAACTATGTCACAGCCGAATTCCCGTTGCAAGACCCTCGCGCCCTCGGTTTCTTGCAATCGACGACCGGCGGCCGGCCCGGCGCGGGGCCGCGAAGCATAGCTCTTGCGTGCTCGCGCCCGAGACCAGAGACTGATAGGCTGTCAACCAAGACCCTGAACGACAAGGAGAACTGAATCATGCCTACTGTAACCGTCGAGGGAGAGAAGTCGTTCGAGGTCGAACCGGGCACCAAGCTCGTGCTGGCCATCGAAGACGCCGGCATCGACGTCATGCACCGCTGCGGCGGCAACGCCCGTTGCACCACCTGCCGGGTCGAGGTTCTGGCGGGCGATCCCGCGCCCGCCGAGCAGGTCGAGATCGATCGCCTCGCCCGCGAGGAGAACCTCGCGCCCAACATCCGGCTCTCGTGCCAGATCCGCGTCGAGTCGGATCTCTGGGTGAAGGTGATCAACCGATCGTCGGAGACCGGCGTCCCCGCCGGCACGCGTCCGCTCGATTGACGCCGCCGACCACCGCCGCATCGTTTTCAACGACCACCCACTCCGGTGAGGATCGCTTCGCCATGCCGCTCGTCGTTCGTCTTCTGATCGTCTTGGCGCTCGCGGCGGCCCTCGCCGGGGCGGATGCGTCCGCGCAGCAGCCGAAACCCGAAACCGGCTCGCCGAGGCCGCACGAGGTCCCCGCGCTCGCCGTCGAGAAGTACCGCCTGCCCAACGGCCTGACCGTCCTGCTTCACGTGGACCACAAAACGCCCGTCGCGGCGGTCAACGTCTGGTACAAGGTCGGCTCGAAGGACGAGAAGCTCGGCCGCACCGGGTTCGCCCACCTGTTTGAACACATGATGTTCCAGGGGTCGAAGAACCACGACCACGAGTATTTCGACCCGCTCGAAAAGCTGGGGGCCAACATCAACGGCACCACCAGCGAGGACCGCACGGTCTACTACGAGTCGACCCCCAGCAACGCGCTTGAACTCGACCTCTGGCTCGAAGCCGACCGCATGGGGTTCCTGATCCCCACGATGACCCAGGCCAAGCTCGACAACCAGCGCGAGGTGGTCAAGAACGAGCGCCGCGAGTCGGTCGACAACGCGCCTTACGGGCAGGCGGCCGAGGCGATGCTGCAAGCGCTCTACCCGCCCGAACACCCGTACCACCACTCGGTGATCGGGTCGATGGCCGACCTCTCGGCGGCGAGCCTGGCCGACGTCTCGGCCTTCTTCCGCACCCACTACACGCCCAACAACGCCATCCTCTGCGTCGCCGGCGATATCGACGTGCCGAAGACGAAGGCCTGGATCGAGAAGTACTTCGGCCCGATCCCCAAAGGGCCCGATGTCGAGAAGCCGAAGCCACAGGTTCCAGTTCTCGACGCGGCGAAGCGCGTGGTCATGACCGACCGCGTCACGCTCCCCCGCGCCGAGCTGGTCTGGCCGACCGTGCCGAGCAACCATCCCGACGAGCCGGCGCTCGACGTTCTGGCGGCGGTTCTGGGCGAACTCGACAAGGAGAACCGGCTGTTCCGATCGCTGATGTACGACCGCCAGCTCGCCGCCGGGGTCAGCGCCTCGCACCCGACCCATCTCCTCACGGGGACGTTCGAGGTCGTGATCGAGGCTCGACCCGGCGAGAAGCTGGAGCCCCTCGTCAAGATCGCCCTTGAGCAGATCGAGCGGCTGAAGCGCGAGGGGCCGACGGCCTCTGAGGTGGTCAAGAGCCAGAACGCGCGGGAGAGCGGGCTCATCATGGGCCTGCAATCGGTCTCGCGCAAGGCCGAGGTCTTCAACCAGTACGAGGCGTTCATCGGCGACCCGATCGGCTATCGAGGCGAGCTGGACCGGGTCTTCGCCGTCACGCCGGCCGACGTCCAGCGCGTGGCCAAGAAGTACCTGACCGACCGGTTCGTGGAGCTCGACGTGGTTCCAGGGCCTCCCGCGAAGCGCGCTCCCGAAGTCGCCGTCGACCGTGACAAACAAACGCCGGTCGAGGACGCCGCGGCGGCCGCGCCGCGCGACGCGTTCGATCGCGGAGCCATGCCCAAGGTCGGTCCCGCGCCTCGGTTCGAGCCGCCGAAGTTCGTCCGCCGCACGCTCGGCGATGGGCTCCCGTTGCTGGTCGTCGAACGCCACGAGTTGCCCATCGTGAGCATCGATCTCGTCATCAAATCGGGCGAGACGTCGACCCCTTCTGGCAAAGAGGGATTGGGCTCGCTGGCCGTCAGCCTGCTCGACGAGGGGACGAAGACCCGTTCGGCGCTTCAGATCGCCGGCGAGACGTCCGAGATCGGCGCGAGCCTCGACGTCGGCGGCGGCTTGGAATCCTGCTCGGCGAGCATCACGACCCTCAAACGCCACCTCGACAAGGCGCTCGACCTCTACTGCGACGTCCTGCTCAACCCGACGTTCCCCGAGAGCGAGCTTGATCGGCTGAAGATCCTCCGACTCGCCGACATTGAGGCCGAACACGATTCGGCCGAGGCGATCGCCGCCGAGCTGTTCCCGAAGCTGGTCTTCGGCGCGGGCCACCCGTACGGCCGTCCGCAACTGGGGACGCTCGAATCGGTCCGCTCGATCACCCGGGCCGACGCGGTCGCGTTCTTCGAGAAGATCTTCGTTCCCGCCAACGCCGCGATCGTCGTCGTGGGGGACGTCGACCCCGAGGAGATCACGCAGATCCTCGAAGCCCGGCTGAAGACGTGGAAGGCTCGCCCCGCGCCGCCGGTCGTCGCCCCCGCCGCCCCGTCGGCGCCCGGCGAATCGGCTCTTTACCTGGTCGACAAGCCCGAAGCCGCGCAGTCGGTCGTCACGATCGGTCGGCTGGGCGTGGCGCGGAAGTCTCCCGACGTACCGGCCTTGAACATCCTCAACGCGATCCTCGGCGGCCAGTTCTCGAGCCGGCTCAATCTCAATCTCCGCGAGGACAAGGGCTACAGCTACGGCGTCAGCTCCGAGTTCCTCACCCGGCGCGGCCCCGGGCTGTTCCAGGTCGAGGGCTCGGTGCAGTCGGCGGTGACGCGCGAGGCGCTCGTCGAGATGCGGAAGGAACTGGCCGACGTCAAGGGACCGCGGCCGTTCACCGACGTCGAGGTGGCCGACGCCAAGAACCGGGCGATCTACGGATTCCCCAGCCGGTTCGAGACGACGTTCGGCGTCGCCGGCCAGCTCGCGACGCTCGTCGCCTACGACCTGCCTGACGACTACCTCGCGACGTACCTCCGCCGCGCCGAAGCCGTCACCACGGCCGAGGTCCAACGGCTGTCGAACGTCTACATCACGCCCGAGACCATGACCACGCTCGTCATCGGCGACCGGAAGGCGATCGAGCCGGCCTTGAAGCGCCTGCCCGACGCCGCCAAGATCCGGCCCATCGACGACAAGGGCAACCCGGCCAGGCCCGAAACCGGCGGCGGCCAGCCGGCGGCCGGTGATCGTTGACGAAGCATCGCCCAGCGAACGGAACCCGACGGAAACCCCGAACGACCACTCTCTTCCATCCGTGAGAACTCCTCGATGAAATCCGATGCGCGTCGCGCGGTCTCGGCCTTCGGCTTGATCCTCGGAATCGCCTGCCTCGGCCGCGCCGAGGAGCCCAAGAAACCCGAGTTCCAGTCGCTGGGCGAACTGAACGCCCATTACGAGAAGGAGGCCGGCAAGCTCGAAGCCGCGCGGATCGAGTCGCTGGCGCGGCTCGCGGCGACGGTCAAGGGGGACGAAGCCGAGGCCGCCTACCGCAGCCTCTTCGACCTGGCGGTCGCGCTCGGTCGCTATCCGGCCGCCGAGGCTTCGGCCCGAGCGTATCTCGAACGCGACGGCGGCGAACCCGAATCCTACGCGCTGGCGGCCTCGATCGACCTGCTCGCGCGGGCCGGACGCGGCGAGTACGACCAGTGCCAGGCCGACCTCGAAGCGTTCCTCAAGCGCCGGGCGTCGACCGACGACAAGGCCCATTTGCTCCCCGCCCCCCTGGTGACGGCGGTGAGCGAGGCGTACCTCCAGACGCTCATCAAGGCGGGCCGGTACGAGAACGCGCGCAAGGTCTGCGAGCTCGCCTTGGCGACCCGTCCCGATCCCGCCGTGAAGGCGTACTTCGAAGACCGGCTCGGCCTGTTCTCGATGCTCGGCAAGCCCGCGCCCGAGATCCAGGGGACCGACCTCGACGGCAAGCCCGTGCGGCTGTCGGACCTCAAGGGGAAGGTCGTGCTCATCGACTTCTGGGCGACCTGGTGCCCGCCGTGCGTCAGCGCCTTCCCGGCCTTGCAGGCGCTCGCCAAGCATCACAAGGGCGACGGGTTCGTGATCCTGGGCGTGAACCTCGACCACCAGGCTCAGGCCGCCGATGGCGCGGCGGAAAAGGTCGAGCCGACCGTCCGGCGGTTCTTGCTCGACCACCGCGCGGGATGGCCGAACCTGACCGGCCGAGGCGCCGACGACGCCGCGAAGGCGTACAGCGTCGAGCAGATCCCCGCCAGCTTCCTCGTGGCCCGAGATGGGACGATCGTCGACGTCGATCTCCAGGGCGAGGCGCTCGACAAGGCCGTCGCTCGCGCGGTCGGCAAGCCCGCGTCGAAATAAGCCGCCCGAGGATCGTGATTGCGAGAGGAGGGATTTGAACCCTCACGCCTTGCGGCACAGGAACCTAAATCCTGCGCGTCTGCCAATTCCGCCACTCTCGCGATCGCGATTTATCGTATCAGGATGAACCGTAACGCCCAAGGGGTGAATCCGATGATGACTCGCCGACGCTTGCTCGGTCGTTGCGGCCGTGGGCTCTCGCTCTTGCCGTTGCTCGGTTCGCCGCTCGCCGGCCGCGAGGCGCTCGGAGCGCTGGTCGCCTCGCAGCGGGAGATCGCCGCCGACGTGATCATCATCGGCGGCGGCCTGGGAGGCGTCGCGTCGGCCCTGGCCGCGCTGCGCAGCGGTCTAAGGGTCGTGCTCACCGAGCCGACCGACTGGATCGGCGGCCAGCTCACCAGCCAGGCCGTGCCCCCCGACGAGCACCCCTGGATCGAACAGTTCGGGTCGAGCCGCAGCTACCGAGCGCTCCGCGAAGGGATTCGCAATCACTACAAGCGGCATTACCCGCTCACCGCCGAGGCGCTCGCCGACCCGGCGCTCAACCCCGGTGGCGGCAACGTGTCGAAACTCTGCCACGTGCCGCGCGTCGCGCTCGACGTTCTGACGGCTCTGCTCGCGCCCTACGCGACGACCGGCCGGCTGCTGCTCTTGCTCGAACATGAGCCCGTGAGCGCCCAGGTTCAGGGCGACCGCGTCGAAGCGGTCGTCGTGCGGAACCTGAGGACCGGCGCCCCGGTCGCGCTGACCGCCCCGTACTTCCTCGACGCCACCGAGCTGGGCGACTTGCTGCCGCTGGCGGGGGTCGAGCAAGTCGTCGGCGCCGAGAGCCAGACGCAGACCGGTGAACCGCACGCCCTGGAAACGGCCTCGCCCCAGACGCAGCAGGCGTTCACCTGCTGCTTCGCGGTCGAGTACCGCGACGGCGAGGATCACACGATCGACCGGCCCGCCGAGTACGCCTTCTGGCGCGACTACAAGCCCGAGCTGACGCCCCCCTGGCCGGGCAAGCTGCTCGACCTCCTGTACACCCATCCGATCACACTCAAACCCGACACCCGTGGTTTCGATCCGAGCGGGGAGGGGAAGGGGCTCTGGCTTTACCGGAGGATCGTCGACCCGCGCATCTTCACTCCCGGCGCGAATCCCGGCAGCTCCGGGGTCACGCTCGTCAACTGGCCGCAGAACGACTACCTGCTCGGGCCGCTGGTCGAGGAAGGGGGAACCCGGGAGAAGGCCGAGGCCCACATCGCGCGAGCCAAGCAGCTCAGCCTGTCGCTCCTCTACTGGCTTCAGACCGAGTGCCCGCGACCCGACGGCGGAACCGGCTGGAAAGGGCTGCGCCTCCGCCCCGACCTGGTCGGGACCGACGACGGCCTGGCCAAGGCGCCCTACATCCGCGAATCGCGGCGGATCAAGGCCGAGGTCACCGTCGTCGAGCAACATGTCGGCACCGAGGCCCGTCGCAAGCAGCTCGGGAGCGACGACGTGACCGCCGAGCCGTTCTGGGACAGCGTGGGCGTGGGCAGCTATCGAATCGACCTCCACCCCGCGACCAACGGTCGCAACTACGTCGACGTCAGTTCGCTGCCGTTCCAGATCCCGCTCGGCGCGCTCTTGCCGATCCGGGTCGAGAACCTCTTGCCCGCCTGCAAGAACCTGGGCGTCACGCACATCACCAACGGCTGCTACCGCCTCCACCCCGTCGAATGGGCCATCGGCGAGGCCGCCGGAACCGTCGTCGCCCGCTGCCTCGAAACCAAGCTCAGCCCCAAATCCCTCCGCAGCGGCCGATCCCGCGTCGAGGCCTTGCAAGCGAGGCTCAAATCCCAGGGCGTCGACATCTCCTGGCCCAAGGTCACCCCGCGCTGAACGCCGGTGCCATTGAAAACGGCTCCTGACCCCTTTGGCCTGCCCAGTACTCGTGCACGGCCCAACCGCCGCGGGCGACGAACGCGCGGACGGCGCGGCCGACGCCGAACGCCGGGTGGTGGGCGTCGTGCAGGGCTATGACGCCGCAGCGCGACGCGTAGAGGTCGAACCAGCGGAGGGTCTGCTCCTCGGTATGCGGGTCGGTGTCGACGTGCAGGAGGTCGATCGACTCCCGGCGATCGGCGTAATCGGCGTTGTCGAGGTCGACGCCCCAGACTCGGCCGTCGGTCACACGGACGCCTAAACGCTGATAAGCCATGTATCGATGTAACAAATAATATAGTATATACGAAGGATTAAACTTTTACGATATTTCGATGGTTCGCCTTGCCTCAACTGCCAACTCCTCAATAACCTCTAGTGGGACGTCCGTGCCCAGGGTCTCAACCGAATACTTCCCTGCGGCGTCCCAGAAGATAATCGTGGCTACGACATCGGTCTGGCCACGCCGAGTCCTCGATAGCTCGAGCCCCGAGTATCCTTGTACATTGTCTTGAATGAACCGAGAGACGAACCGAGAGTCGCCGTAGGGACGGTCCATGTGATCAGCCTCCTGAACTAGACAAATCAAAGGGGTCAGACATATCAAAGGGGGCAGGAACCGTTTTGGGTCCCACCTGCAGAAATCAAAGGGGTGACCTTCCCCACGGATCGTGGGCGCTCGGGAGGGGTCAATTGGGGAAGCGGGCTTCGTAGTCGACGGGGCTGCGGTAGCCGAGCGTCGAGTGGAGACGTCGGCGGTTGTAGAACACTTCGATGTACTCGAACAGCGAACGACAGGCCTCCTCGCGGGTGGCGTATGATTCGTGGTGGGTCAGTTCGCGTTTGGTGGTGCTGAAGAAGCTCTCGGTCACGGCGTTGTCGTGGCAGTTTCCTTTTCGGCTCATGCTCGGGGTGATCTTGCGTTCGGCCAGGAGGGCTTGGCACGACTCGCAGGCGCATTGCACGCCGCGGTCGCTGTGGTGCAGCAGTTCGGCCTTGGGGCGGCGATGCTTCAGGGCCATCCGCAGGGCGTCGCAGGCCAGTTCGGCCCGCAGGTGGTCGGCCGTCGCCCAGCCAACGACCCGCCTGGAGAACAGGTCGAGAACCACCGCCAGATAGAGCCAGCTTTCGGCGGTCGGCACGTAGGTGATGTCGGTGGTGCGGACGACGAACCGCCGCCGCGCCTTGGAACGGACCCCATCGGCCTTCATCAGCTTGGCCAGGGTGTTCACGCTGCACCCGACGCCCCGGGCCTTGAGGGCCTGATGGACGCGCGGCGAACCGTAGGTCGTTCTGACCTGCTCTCCTCGTGGGCCCGTCGGATGTATTGGATCAAGTTGTGACGCCGCTTCGGCTTCATTGTCAGCGGTATCGCCCGTATCCGCCCGATCCCCGCGGAGCTGAGGTCCTCGTCGAGGGCCGGTTGACCGCCGACTACGGGGAATGAAACGCGAAGGCCCGGCGCCACCGCCGCAGCGCCAGGCCGAGACAGCCGGCGGACAGCATCGCCAGCGTCGAGGGTTCGGGCACGGCGGCGCCGGCGCCGACCTGAAGCGTGATGGTGTCCGTGATGGTGCCGCCGTTGTTGCCGCCGGGGCTCAGGGTCCAGGTGTAGGTGCCCGGGGTGGCGCCGAGGGTCGCCAGCGTCTGCGACGCGAACGTCATGGATAAAGAGATCGGGGCGCCCGACACATATCCGGGCGGGAGGCCGATGAACCCGTCGCCTCCATTCAGGTCGAGCGCATCGCCGGTGTAACTGCTCGCGCTCTGAAGGACCCCGGGCCCGAAGACGACGGCCCCCTGATATATGATATAGCGGTCCCCGAGGTCGAAGCCGACGCCCAGGGTGAATCGGCCCTCCCCGGGGGAGAGGATCGCCGTCGGGTTGAAGAACCATTGCGCGTAGGGGGTGAGCACGGAGGTGTTGATGGAGCCGGAGCCGGAGAGCACGACGTCGGAGCCGACCTCCTCCAGGGTGAACGTCAAATCGGCCCTGGCTTGCCCCGCCGACATGGACACCGCCAGGATAGCCAGCCCCAGCGCGCGGACGAAGGGAAGCGTCATTGCGGATCTCCTTTTTGGGGGTCGCACCATGAGCGGGAAGGAAGCCCTTGCCTCCCGGTTCAAAGAATCGTCATGACGAATTCTACCGCCCGCTCGATCCATCCCGCCAACTGCCGGTCGGCGTCGACGCCCTCCGGCTCGACGATCACCCAGCCCTTCATCGGCCTGCCGCCCATGTCCATCTGCCTGACGTGCGGTTCTTTCAACGCCGCCTTCGCCCCGTCCGGTCCGAGTCGCAGGAGCAGCGAGTCTCCGTAGACGCCCACCAGCAGCTTCCCGTGAAGCAGGAAGCACAGGCCGCCGAACATCTTCTTCTCGGAGATGTCCTTCTCGCGGACCAGGGCGTCGCGGGTCCGGGCTGCAAGGGATTCGCTGAAGGGCAACGGGCACCTCGTCGCTGTTGTCGGGTCCGCCTGGACCATCGTCATGACAGAGAGGCGGGAAAAGATATCTCCTTCCCCGCCTCATCGGCCTCCAGGTTAAGACTGCCGCAGGATCTCCCGCAAGAGCATCACGACGCACGGGTGAGAAGCGATCCGGGGGAATCAATGGGTCAGGGAATCAATGGGGTCAGGAGCCGTTCTTGGGTCTCACCTGCGCCAACGATGACCTCGACCGCCCCTTCGGCTCCGACGCCTGGGGCCGGATGACCGCTGAGAAGCTCGGCCTGCAATCGAGCCTCCGAAACCGATGTCGGCGTGTCGGACGCCGATCGGATCGACCAAGGACGTCGTATATTCACAATGGGCGAGTCCGCGATTCGCTCCGGCTCTTTCCCAATTCGAATGGAACGTGATCGAGGTTACCCATCGCCGAAGTCGGCCGCAGTCGAGGCTGGTCGCGATACGCCGACAGCAAAAATCGCGCGATCGAACCCAATCCGCCGGAGACTCGGGCACCGGTCGAAACGGGCGACGAGCCGGGCCGAAGCGGGGACGATCAAGGTCGAAAAGCGAGTGGTTTTCGCGCGATCGAAGCCAATTCTTGAGACCGCTGCAAACGCTTGCCAATATGGGCTTTAGGAACGGTCAGACGGCGGATTTCGCCCGACGAACGAAGCCAATTCGGGACCGCCCGGAGACGACCGTCCCGATCGCGCGAGGGCGTGAGGCGGAGGGCCGAAACAGGGTGGGGGGGACGGCGGAACGAGCCGTTTCGGGGACGAACGAACCCAATTTCCCGATCGGCGGGCGGAGCGTCCGACCGTGAGCGAGCAGGGGGGAATGCGGCCTTCGAACGCCGCTCAGAGGTCGTCGACGCCGGGGACGTAGAGCGGCAGTTCGCCGGCGTCGACCAAGAAGATCGGCGGTTCGTCGCGGAGTCGTCGCGGTTCGTAGGCGATGATTCCGCGACGCACGGCGCAGCTCAGGCAGATCCGCTCGTCGGCCTGGTGCAGGTAGATCTCGCCGTCGACCAGGCGGTGGTAATAGTCCTGGTCGGGCGCCATCACGTAGCAGAACTCGCGGACGCTGCCGCGCTTGATGCTGATCCGCCAGCCGGCCTCGTGGACGTACAGCCGCGAGGCGCATTCGCGCGAGTCCGCGGTATCGTCCGGCGGGGGCTCGGCGGCGGAATACCTGTCGTTGATGTTCATGGGTGCTTCACCGTTTGCGAGTCGGGTCTCGGCGCGTCCCGAGGATCGGCTGAAGGTCCGGAACGGGCGGAATTGGGAGTCGCCGACGAGACTGGAGCGGGAATGGCACAAACTTCATCGGTGCAAGGCGCCTCGCGCGGTCGAGAGGCCGCAATTCGATTGTATACGTTGCGTCCTAGATGGACGACCCCCGGCAGGCTCCCCAGGATCGCCAGCGGCTGAAAGAGCGGAAGCCGACGGCCGATCATCGTGACGGCGTCGAAGCCGGACCTCAATTTGCCCCCCCGCGACACGACGTGCATCGCCTTCATGCAGGCGTCGCGGGTCAGGCGGCGATCGATGGTCGCCAGGTCGGCGGTCGTCAAGTCGACGGGCTCAACGACGTGGTCGGGGTCGGCGGCCGTGATCAGAGCCATCGAGGCCCGGCACCGCGGACAGGCGCCGTCGAAGAGAACGCGAAGCGCCGGCTGCTCGTCGGCCCCGCCCGTCGCCAACCCTCGTAGCCAGACGCCCGAGACGAAGGCGAGGTTCCCCGCGATCATCGCCAGGCCGAACTCGGTCAGGCCAGGAGAGACGACCGCGATCCCCAGGTGCAAGAGCGCCGCGCCGACGATCATCAACGGTCGGGTGAGCCCAGTCCAGATGAAAATCGGATAAAGCAATTCGAGCGCCAGGCTTCCGTGGGTCAGGAGGTTCAGGAGCTTCGGCCACGCGGCCAGGCCGGTGAAGTCGAGCGCTGCGAACTCGCCGGCCGTCATGGTCCCCCAGATGGCCATTCCGTTCCACCACGACGGCCCCTGAAGCTTCGCCAGGCCCGCCATGCCGTAGATGAAAACCAGGTGAAGCTGGATCAGCCGGAGGCCGAGGTTCGCCGCGATCGTCGACCGAGGGACGCCGGGGTCGAGGGGCGAGACCAGCCGGCCGACGCCGGGCTTGCCGGGCATCGCCGCCGCCGCCCGCGCCTGGCGATACCTCCGTAGAAAGCGGTCGAGCGAGAACGCCTGCCCGCTCGCGCCGCAGACCGCCAGGTAGAGCGTCAGCAGCGAGAGGATCTGGTCGAAGCCGAAGAGGGCGAACGGCGCGCGGCGGACCGTCGAGACGACGACGATCCAGGCGAGCACGGCCGTCGTCCGGCTGAACAGCCCTACAGTGAAGAGGGCGAAGACGACCAGGCAGGCGGCCCAAACCAGCCGGAGCATCGAGTCGGGGACGAAGAACCAGAACGACCAGGCGAACGGCTGAAGCGCCTGGCGGGTCGACTCGGCGTCGACCCAGCCTTGCGAACCGAGGTACGCGTGCAGGTCGAGCCCCAGGACGAACAGGCTCCAGAGCGCCAGCAGGCCGGTGGCGATCCGGATCAGGCCCAGGGCCGTCGGGTCGGCCGGGCGGAAGAAGAACCGCGACCAGCCGTCGCGGACGGCCGTCGTCAGGTCCGACAGATAGTCCACCGCATCGGTCAGAAGCCGTCGCACGGGAAGTCTCCGATCCATCGGGGCGTGGTCAAGAGCGAAGCGTCGAAGAGGTCGAAGGGGTCGTGGCCGGGCCGATCGAGCGCCTCGAGCACGATCCTCGGGTCGGGGATCAGATGCTGCTGGAGGCGGAGCGTGACGCTCGAACAGCCGGGATGGGTCTGACACAAGTGCCGGGCGTACGACCGAGCCAGCCGCGCCTCGTCGCGCTCGTCGCCGGGCCGTCGCCGTTCCGCCTGAACGCTCGCGAACAGCGCGTTGGCCACGGCCAGTTGCCGCTGACGCCGCATCGGCGGGCCGGGGACCTCGAGCGCAGGAATCCGGACCGACTCGTCCGGCCTGCCGTCGCCGTACGACAAGTTCGCCAGCACCACGGGCGTCGGCGGCGGCTCGGCGTAGTACCGATAGGCGTACCCTTGGTCCATCAGCCCGTGATACCACGTGAACGCGTCCGCGACCCGACGCTCCAGCTCCGAGGACGGCGGCACGCCGAGAGCCCCCGAGACGACCGCCGCGATGTGCAAGACGAGCAGGGCCGTCACGACCCCCTTCGCCCATCCCGGCCACGTCGTCTCGGCGTGGCGATCCACGGCAAGGACATCGTCCGCGACGCGCGCGGTTGCGGGAAGCGCGGCCCCGACGTGGTCCACGTCCGCCTCGGGTCGCCGCCCGCGTTCTCCGTTCGCCCCTCGGGCACCCGTTTTTCTCGCCACGATCCCCTCCTCGACGCTTTCAGGTCCAAACGGCGCGCCAATCGCCGGTATTCTATTTCGCCTACGCCTCAACGGTAACCCCGTTCGCAAACTCGGCCAATCGCGAAACCTCAGGACTCTCGCGACCGTCATAAGGCTCAGGTCTATCTTATCCAGACGACGGCATTGATCTATTTTGCCAGAAATCTGTTGAATGCCCCGGGAACGCCTACTAGAATCTGAGCTGTCTGAGCAGAGAGTATGGATCAGGGTGACATGGCGGACCGCGAGATGTGCGCGAGCTTTGCGACGCGTCGAGCGCAGGCGGGTGGATTTCTCTTCGTGATTTTGCAACGGGAGTCATGACATGCATGGAACGGTTGTGATGCTGATGGCCCTCAGTGGGCTGGGCTGTCACTACAAGAACTCGGACGTGACTTACGCTCCGTCCTGCTACAGCAGCGTCTCCGAGAGCTGCTACAGCGGCTGCTACAGCTCGGGCTACACGTCGATCGTCGAGCCCTCGTGCTACAGCTCGTGCTATTCGAGCGATTACAGCGGGTGCTACGGCGGCTACCAGGCGAGCTGCTATTCCAGCAGCTGCTACTCGGGCGGTTGGGGGTGCTACGGCGGCCACGGCTGGCACGGTAAGCGCCACGGCGGCCTCTTCAAGAAGCTGTTCAGCTGCTTCGGCCACAAGCGTCGGGTGTACAACGACTGCAACGAGTGCGACTTCCCGGTCGTTGATTCGGGTTGCTACTCGTCGAGCTACTCGCCGGCCGTTTTCGGCACCGCGATGCCGATCTACGAGACCCCCTACGCCTCGTCGCAGGTTCCTTCGAAGTCGGTTTACACGGCCCCGGCGACCGAGTCGGTCGCGCCGGCCGCCGCGGCCCCGGTGAAGCCCGCCGTGGAGAAGCCGGCCGCCGCCGCTCCCGCGCCGCCCAAGCCGGAAGTCGAGGACGAGATGCCGTCCGCCACGCCTCCGCCGCCGCCGACCGACGCCCTCAAGGCCGTGACGCCGGCCCCGGCTCCGGCTCCGGCCGCTGAAACCGTCAAGCCCTGATCGAGCGGAGCGACGCTCGCCGCGCCCTATCTTCGAGGTTCCATCCGCCGGGGGTCTATTGCGACCTTCGGCGGATTTTTTTTGTATTCGGCGGCCTCTCGCGGTGAAATGGCACCGTTCCCTTCCTTCGAGAGACCATCAACATGAAGCCTCTGCTTGTTCTCGCGTTCGCTCTCGCCTGCGCCTCCGACGGGGTCGTCGACGACCTGGCCGGAACCGGCCAGCCTGGTTTTTCCGGCGACGGCGGCCCGGCCGTTCAGGCGGTTGTCAACCAGCCGTTCGACCTCGTCTACAACGCCGCCGGCGACCTCTTCTTCGCCGACACCGGGAACCACCGCGTCCGCCGGGTCGACGCCACGACCGGCGTGGTCACGACCATCGCGGGCAACGGCGAGAAAGGCTTCTCGGGCGACGGCGGCCCGGCGACGGCCGCTCGCATGGACGAACCCTACGGCCTCGCGATCGACCCGGACGGGAACCTCTATTTCGCCGACCGGCTCAACCGCCGGATTCGCCGGGTCGACGCCAAGACCGCCGCGATCGCGACCATCGCCGGCGACGGCTCGAACGCCAGCTCGGGCGACAGCGGACCGGGCGTGAAAGCCGGCATCGTCGAGCCCAACGACGTGGCCCTCGACGGCCGCGGCCAGCTCGCCATCGCCGACGTCTCCGGCCACCGCGTCCGCGTGCTCGACCTGTCCACGGGGATCATCTCAACCCTCGCCGGCGACGGCCGGGGCCGCCACTCGGGCGACGGCGGCCCCGCCAAGAGCGCCTCGTTGAGCGGTCCGCGCGCGATCCGGTTCACGCCCGACGGCGCCCTTCTGATCCTCGAACGCAACGGCAACACCTTGCGCTCGGTTTCCACCGATGGGATGATCACGACCATCGCCGGCAACGGCAAGAAGGGATACCAGGGCGACGGCGGTCCCGCCAAGGACGCCTCGTTCGACGGCCCCAAGGAACTCGACCTCGACGCGCAGGGGAACATCCTGATCGTCGACACCGAGAACAACGCCATCCGCCGCGTCGACTCCAGGACCGGCGTCGTTTCGACCGTCGCGAAGGGGCTCGACCGCCCGCACGGCGTCGCCTTCGCCCCCGACGGCACCTCGTTCGTGATCGGCGACACGCTCAACCACCGCCTCCGCCGCGTGCGGCCGAAGCCCTGAATCGACTCTCGCTGCTTGCTTGCGGCGCCCCGCGCCAGGCGATAGCCTCACACCCGGCTTGTTGGATTGTTGCGGACCGAACCGGGAGGCTGGGCATGAGTGCGTCGAGATGGGCGAATCTGGGACTTTGGCTTGCTCTGATTCCTCAATACGCACGGGCGGATGAGCCTCCGACGCTGCCGGGGACGGCCCCGCTGATGCTTGAAGGGGACATCGCGGCATCCCTCGTGGACGGCGTCGACCGGTTCTTGCTGAGGAAGACGGCCGAGTCGGTCGCGCGCCGCGCCGGGGGCTGGAAGCGCGACTTCTCATCGCATGCGGCTTACGAGAAATCGGTCGAGCCGAATCGCAAGCGGCTGGCCCACATCCTCGGCGTCCGTGACCCGCGCACGCCGTTCGACGCGCCCGAGCTGGTCGGCACGACGGATCGGCCCGCGCTCGTGGGCAAGGGGACGAACTTCGAGGTCTTCGCGGTCCGCTGGCCGGCGTTCGGCGACGTCCACGGCGAGGGGCTGCTGCTGGTCCCGACCGGCCGGCCGAAGGTCGCCGACGTGGTCGCGATCCCCGACGCCGACCAGACTCCCGAGCAGATCGCCGGCCTTGCCCCGGGCGTGGCTCCCGAGTCTCAGTACGCGCGCCGGCTGGCCGAGAGCGGCTGCCGGGTGATCGTGCCGACGCTCGTCGATCGCCGGCTCGAAGCCCGCGGCGGCCGGTCGAAACTCACGACCCGCGAGTACCTCTACCGGTCGGCGTTCGTGCTGGGCCGGCACCTGATCGGTTACGAAATCCAGAAGGTGCTCGCGGCCGTCGACTGGCTCGCCAAGGACGCGAAGGACGCCGACCCCAAGATCGGCGTCTTCGGCTGGGGCGATGGCGGGCTGCTCGCGCTTTACTCCGGAGCGCTCGACACCCGCATCGACGTCGTTGGCGTCAGCGGGTACTTCGGCCCTCGGGAGCAAGTCTGGCGGGAGCCGATCGACCGCAACGTCTTCGGGCTGCTCGAACAGTTCGGCGACGCCGAGGTCGCCAGCCTGATCGCGCCCCGAACCCTGTGCGTCGACACCGCGAAGGGGCCCGAGGTCGTCGTCGAACCCGGCAACGGCGGCGGGCCGGGGCGGATCTCGACCCCCGACTTGCAAGCGGCCCACGACGAATACATGCGGTTCGTCGGAATGGTCGTCAACCTCGAACCGAAGCCCCGAGCCTCGCTCGTCATGGGCGCCGACCTGGCCCCGGCTTCTCCCGCGGCCGTCCGCGCGTTCGTGACGGTCCTCGACCCGTCGGCCGAAGTGAAGGACGACGATCACGCTCCCTCGCCGGCGGCCGCCTTGCCCGACGCCGCCGCCCGCCAGGCGCGGCAGGCTCACGAGATCGACCAGCACAGTCAGCGACTGCTGGTGGAGAGTCCTTACGTTCGCCAGGAGTATTTCAAGAACCTCGATACGTCGTCGCCCGAGGCGTTCGCCAAGACGATCGAGCCCTATCGCACGGCGTTTCGCGACGACGTGATCGGCCGGTTCGACGACCCGTTGCTGCCGCCCAACGCCCGCTCGCGGAAGGTCTACGACGAGCCGAAATACACCGGCTACGAAGTTGTGATGGACGTGTTCCCCGACGTCATGGCGTACGGGATTCTGCTGTTGCCGAAAGGGATCAAGGAAGGCGAACGCCGGCCGGTGGTCGTCTGCCAGCACGGGCTCGAAGGGCGTCCGACCGACGTGGCCGACCCGAAGGTGGACAACAAGTCGTACAACCAGTACGCGATCCGCCTCGCCGAGCGCGGGTTCGTCACGTTCGCCCCGCAGAATCTGTACATCGGCCACGACCGCTTCCGCACCCTCCAGCGCAAGGCGAACCCGCTCAAGAAGACCCTGTTCTCGATCATCGTCCCCCAGCACCAGCAGATCACCGACTGGCTGAAGGCCCAGCCGTTCGTCGACCCGGCCCGCGTGGCCTTCTACGGCCTGAGCTACGGCGGCAAGTCGGCCATGCGCATTCCGCCGCTGGTGTCGAACTACTGTCTATCGATTTGTTCGGCCGACTTCAACGAATGGGTCTGGAAGAACGCGTCGACCCGCAGCCCGTACAGCTACGTCTGGACGAATGAGTACGAGATCTTCGAGTGGGACCTCGGGAGCACGTTCAACTACGCCGAGATGGCCGCCTTGATCGCCCCTCGCCCGTTCATGGTCGAGCGCGGCCACTTCGACAACGTCGCCCCCGATGAGACCGTGGGCTACGAGTTCGCCAAGATCCGTTTCCTCTACGAAGCCAGGCTCGGCCTTCGCGACCGAGCCGAGCTGGAATGGTTCGTCGGCCCGCACACCATCCACGGCGTCGGAACCTTCAAGTTCCTCCACCGCCACCTGAACTGGCCCGAGCCATGAAGAGAGACTCGGCAATAGCATCTCGACTCAGGGGGCTTCAATGCTTACGGCGGCAGTGAGGGCTCGGCCGGGAGCCCGGGAGGGGATCAATGAAAACATGCGTGTTCGTGGCTGCTCTTGTCGTCCTGTCGAGTTCCGCCGGCGCTCAGCCTCAGCGGAAGAGCTTCCCGATCTGGCCAGGCGTTGCGCCGGGCTCAGAGAGCTGGACGCAAAAGGAAATCGAGTTCATCGAGCCGCAGAGCAAGGAAGTCTGGCTCCGAAACGTCGTTACACCGACATTGACCGCCTATCGGCCGGAACCTGCAAAGGACACGGGCGTAGCGGTCATCGTCGTGCCCGGCGGCGGGCTTTCGTTTTCGAGGTGGACCAACGCCGTCGAGATCGCCGACTGGCTGGCTTCCAGGGGGATTTCCGCGTTCGTGCTCAAGCATCGGTTGAAAGACACGGGGACGACCGATGATGATCTCAAGCGGTACATGAACGAGCACTACAAGCTCATGGAACTCATCGCTGGCGCGGCCAACCGAGGCGAACCTCTGCCGGCTCTCGACGGCAAGCTGGTCTCGATGATCGAGTTCGGCGCGGAAGATGTCCGCCAGGCCGTCCGCTCCCTCCGCAAGGACGCGAAGGCATGGGGCGTAAAGTCCGACCGAATCGGAGTGATGGGGCTTTCATCGGGAGGAGTTCTCGCGATGGGCGCGGCTGTCGAACACGACGCCGAGAGCCGGCCGGACTTCATTTCGCCGATCTACGCGCCATGGTTCACTAAGACCGCCCAGGCGCCAGCCAAAGCGGCCCCTTCGTTCATCGGGGCCAAGGTCCCGTCCGATGCGCCCCCCGTGTTCATCGTGGTCGCGTCCGACGATCTCATCACCGTGTCGGGATCGCTGCTGATCTACAACACCTGGCGGACGGCCGGTCGGTCGGCGGAAATGCACGTCTACGCCGTGGGCGGCCACGGGTTCGGTGTGAAACCGCAGGGTCTGCCGGTCGACGGTTGGCTTGAAAGGTTCGCCGATTGGCTCAAATTGCGGGGCGAGGTGGCTCGGTGAGTCACCGGAGCGATGCTACGAGTTGGATCGGTCCGAGGATCAGCGCGGTTGCTGATGCGATGTCCGAGGGGGGCGTGTTGCGTCGGTCAGGTGCATACGCCCCCGGCGAGGCGCCTGAACCTCAAATCAAGGTCGGGCGTCTTGCCGGGGCGAGGGCCTGATCAGCCGGCGAGGATCTTCTCCTGGTTGGCGATGATCGCGTCGAGCTTCTGCTGGTTGGCGAGGATCGCCTCCTGATTGCTCTTGATCTGGGCCTGGTTGGCCAGGATCTTCTCCTGGTTCGCCACGATGATCGCCTCCTGGTTGCTCTTGATCTCGCCCTGGTTGGCCAGGATCTTTTCCTGGTTCGAGATCACCTGATCGCCTGAATCCGCCATGCTCGCATCTCCTGAGAGGGCGTGGAAGGGAACCACTACGTCGCAATCACGGGACGTCCCGTGGCCGTAGTCCAAATCGGCATAGGAGGAAGAATGATGAAATCCAGGCCCACGTATGGGTTGCGAGCGGCGAGCGGCTTCCTCTCATGGATATCCGTTCGACGGCCTTAACCCCCGGCAGTGGCAGTGTGATGATTTTGAGTGGTCGACGGTACCCACCCCGCGAGGCTGAGAAATGAGAGGCGATGTCAACCTATCCGACGCGCTTCCCGATCGTCAAGCATTCACCGGGAGACTTTTTGCGAGTATTTCAGTCGGCTTTTAATAAATTAGTATAAAGAAGCTAGAGGCTCCGCGGCCGATGCACGCGACGAATATATCGGATGATCGGGGGGCGTGGTTTTGGGGGACGCTCGGTCAAGGAATGCGTCCGCGTAGTACACTGTAAAATGGACGATTCTGGTGATCGCATGGGTTCTTTCCCAACTCGGTGCGCGGTAGTTCAAGGCGGGTCGGCCGCTCGCCCTTTGAAGATCGCGCGCGAACGAAGCCAATGGGTTCGACGAAGCCTGGGGAGTCGGAATCCGGAAGAACGGTGACGAGCGACCCTGAGACCGCGGTGAGCCGAGTTGGGGCGAGATCGAAAATCGGGGTGTTTCGGCGCGAACGAAGCCAAAAGCGATTTCCGACGCAAAGCCTGGAAGTTAAAAGAGTTGATGGTCGAACGCGAGCCGAATTCGACGGGGCGATCGAACCCAATATCGGCAACGGGCCGTCGAGGCGAAGGGGCGAGCCGGGAAGGCCCTGTAGACGGGGGCGGGGGCGAGCGACGGCGGGCGATCGGGTGGGGAAGCGATGGTTTTCCGAGCGATCGAACCCAAACGTGGTCGCGAGGGCGGGGGAGGGCTCGAAGGTGAACATGGGTGCGGGTGGCCGTCGGGGAATCGATCCAGGCTTCCCCTGAATCCGGCCCGTCGATTATAGTATCGATGTGAGTTTCCCAAGGATTGCAACAGCGGCCGACCCAACGGAGGGCTCCGGTTCGTCACGACCGCCCCGTCGCGGTTCGCGGCCGCGTGGATTACAGGAGGTAAGAAACGCGATGTTCGATCCCGTTTCCTCGACCCGGGCGAGCCTGAGGCCTCATGACGAGCTTGGGCCCGATGACGTAGGCGAACCGAATTTCGTGATCGACGAAGAGCGTCGCGACTGGTTGATCAAGAACCTGGGCGAGTCGTTCTGCCGGAAGATCGGCGTCTACCCGATCCCCGACGACTTCGTCCTCTCGGTCGTGATCCCGGTCTACAACGAGAAGAAGACGATCCACGAGATCCTCCGACGGGTCCGCGCGGTGCCGATCCGCAAGCAGATCATCATCGTCGACGACTGCTCGAAGGACGGAACCGCCGACGTCCTTCGCGAGCTGGCCAAGACCGACGACGATCTGACCGTCGCGTTCCATCAGGTCAACCAGGGCAAAGGCGCGGCGCTCCGGACCGGGTTCAAGCACGCGGTCGGCACCGTGGTCATCGTCCAGGACGCCGACCTCGAGTACGAGCCGGAGCAGTACCCCCAGTTGCTCCAGCCGATCATCGAGGGCAAGGCCGACGTGGTCTTCGGCTCGCGCTTCGTCGGCGAGACCCACCGGGTGCTCTACTTCTGGCACTCGGTCGGCAACAAAGCCCTCACGCTGCTGTCGAACATGTTCACCAATCTGAATCTCACGGACATGGAGGTTTGCTACAAGCTCTTCCGCCGCGAGATCATCCAGGGGATCACGCTCAAGAGCAACCGGTTCGGCTTCGAGCCCGAGGTGACGGCCAAGGTGGCTCGGTTCAAGATGAAGGACGAGAACGGCCAGGAGCGCGCGTGCCGGATTTACGAGATCCCGGTCTCGTACCACGGGCGGACCTACCGCGAGGGGAAGAAGATCGGCGTCAAGGACGGCTTCCAGGCCCTCTACTGCATCATCCGGTATGCGTTCGGCGATTGAACCATGAACCAGACCCTCGGGACGATCGGCGGGCTCGCCCGCGTGGCGACGCTCTGCCTGCTGACGGCCGCCCCGGTCGCCTGGGCCCAGCAGCCCGGGCCCGGGACGGCGACCCCGGGGGCCGAGCGACCGAAGGCGAAGGCGAAGCCGAAAGCCGACGCCACGCAGGCCGATCCGCCGAAGCCGAAGGCTCGTCGTGATCGGCCCGGCTTCTACATGGGCCGGCGGATCGCCGACGTGATGTCATGGCAAGGGGCCGAATGGCTCTACCGTGAGACCCGGATCGAGGAGGAGCAGCCCGAGGCGATGCTCGACGCCCTCGAAATCGTCCCCGGTTCGACCGTGGCCGACGTCGGAACGGGGGCCGGCTACCACAGCATCCGCCTGGCGCGTCGGGTCGGCGACGGCGGCGCCGTCCTCGCGACCGACGTCCAGCCCGAGATGCTAGAGCTGCTCCGGGAGAACGCGCGGACCGCCGGGATCGAGAACATCAGGCCCCTCCTCGCCACCCAGCGCGACACCAAGCTGCCCGCCGGCAAGGTCGACCTGATCCTGATGGTCGACGTCTACCACGAGGTCTCCAGCCCCGAGGTTCTGCTGGCCGGGCTCCACAAGGCGCTTCGGCCCGGGGGCCGGCTGGTGCTGGTCGAGTTCCGGGGCGAAGACCCGGAGGTGCCGATCAAGCCCGAACACAAGATGACGCTCAAGCAGGTCCGCCGCGAGGTCGAACCCCAGGGCTTCCGGTTTCAGCGGTCGCTCGAATTCCTCCCCTGGCAGCACGTCATCATCTTCGAGAAGCCGAAGCCGGACGAGAAGGCCGAGGCCCCGGCGGAAACCCTAAAACCCGAGCCCGCCAAGCCTTGATCGGCCTGGTTCTCAGGCCGAGCGATCGCCGCCCCGCCGCAGCGCGCCGGAGCGGATCACGAAGTAGGCGAGTTGAAGGACGCCCGTGAGGGTCCCGGCGACGTAGGTCATCGCGGCGGCGTTGAGGACCTTGCCTACGACGGCGTCCTCGTCGGCCGTGATCAGGTTGTCGGCCTGAAGCTGCTCGCGGGCGCGTCGGCTGGCGTCGAACTCGACCGGCAGGTTGACGATCTGGAACAGCACGGCCAGCGAGAAGAGGGCGATCGCCGCCCAGACGAGCTTCATCGACTGGAGGAGGAGCCCGGCGGTCAGGAACAGGAACGAAGCGTTGGAGCCGAGCGCCGCCAGCGGGACGATCAGGTTGCGGACGACCAGCAAGGGGTAGTGGTGGGCGTCCTGGATCGCGTGGCCCGCCTCGTGGGCGGCGACCCCGAGCGCGGCGAGCGAGTGGTCCTGGTAGTTGCTCACCGACAGTCGGAGCACCTTCTTGGAAGGGTCGTAATGGTCGGTGAGCTGCCCCTGGATCGGCTCGATCGTCACGTTGTGGACGCCTCCCGACCGCATGATCGCCGCTGCGGCCTCGGCCCCCGAGACCCCCGACGACGCCTGGACGCGCGACCCCTCGCGGTAAGCCGAGACGATCCGGGCCTGGGCCCAGGCCGCAAGGGCCAGAGCCGGCATGACCAGAAGCAAGTACAGCGGGTCGGTTCCGAAGAACATCGCGGTGGCCCCTTGCGGTCGGAGGTAGGGAAGCGAGGCGTCGGATTAGAGAACGCCGTTCTTCTTGAACCACTCTTGGAGCCGTTTCCAGCCGTCCTCGGCCTGCTCCTTGCGGTAGCTCGGCCGGTAGTCGGCGAAGAAGGCGTGCGGGGTGTCGGGGTAGACGTGAATCTCGGCCGTCTTGGCCGCCGCCTTGATCGCCTCGCGCATCTTCTCAATCGACTCGATCGGGATGCCGGTGTCGGCCCCGCCGTAGAGCCCGAGGATCGGGGCGTTCAGCTTGTCGGCCAGCTCGACGGGACTCTTGGGGTGCAACTCGTCGGGGTCGCCGACCAGTCGGCCGTACCAGGCCACGCCCGCCTTGACCGCCGGGTTGTGGGCGGAGTACAGCCAGACGATCCGGCCGCCCCAGCAGAAGCCGGTGATCCCCAGCTTCGAGACGTCCCCCTTCGACCCCTTGGCGAAGTCCACCGCTGCGTCGAGGTCCGACATCACCTGGGCGTCCGGGACCTTCGCTACGATCGGGCGGATGGCGCCGAAGTCTGTCAGCTTGGAGACGTCCCCCTGGCGGGCGTACAGCTCGGGCGCGATCGCGAGGGCGCCGAGCTTGGCGAACCGCCGGCAGACGTCCTTGATGTGCTCGTGGACGCCGAAAATCTCCTGCACGACCAGCACCACCGGAAACGGTCCGTCGCCCTTGGGCTGAGCCCGGTACGCCGGGATCTGGCCGTCTTTCGTGGGGATCTTGACCTCGCCGGCGACAAGGCCGTCGGAGTCGGTCGTGATGGTCTGCGCGGAGACCGGCTGGACCGCGAGCGCGAAGCCCGTCGCCAGCGAGGTGACCACGAAGCCTCGCCTCGAAAAGTCCGTCCCGGTTCCGGTCTCGGTCGCCGCCGCCGTCCGTTCGTCGTGCATCCGTCGTCTCCTGTGTTCGAGCGAAATCCGCCGTGGGACGCCTGGGGGTCGCCGCCACTCACCACGAAGGCCCGTAGGACCCCAGCCATGATAACCGGGCGGTTTCCAGGAAGCGATCGGCCCGATTTCCTCGATCGGAATGGCGGATTGGAGGACTCGCACCCTCGGCCGAGGCATCCGTCGGCCGCCGAGCCGGGCGGAACATGGTATAGTTGAAAGTCGGGCGAGCGGGGCAAACCCTGACGCGCCCGGTCGATCGCGTCGGCAGGGAGCGACGGCACCGAGGCTGGGAGATCTTGCAACCATGTGCGGCATCGCAGGGGCTTTTGACTTACAGGGTCGGCGCGAGTTCCCGACGTCTCGTCTCCTGGCGATGACCGCCGCGATCGCGCATCGCGGGCCGGAGGACGAGCAGGTCCACATCGAGCCGGGGGTCGCCCTCGGCGCGCGCCGGCTGGCGATCGTCGACCTCGCGGGGGGGCGGCAACCCCTCTCCAACGAGGACGGCACGGTCTGGGTCGCGCAGAACGGCGAGATTTTCGAGTACCCCGAGCTTCAGCAAGAGCTGATCGCGCGAGGCCACACGCTCTCGACCCGCTGCGACACCGAACTCTGGGTCCACCTTTACGAGGACCTGGGGCAGGGGATGTTCGCCAAGACGCGCGGGCAGTTCGCGGTCTCGCTCTGGGACCGCAAAGAGCGGACGCTGATCCTGGGCCGCGACCGCGTGGGCATCTGCCCGCTCTATTACGCCGAGGTCGACGGCTGGCTGATCTGGGGGTCGGAGATCAAGGCGATCCTGGCCTCGGGGATGATCGACGCCCGGCCCGACCGCAAGGGGATCGACGTTTTCTTCAACACGTTCTGCGCCAGCACGTCGCGGACGTTCTTCGAGGGGATCAAGATCATCCCGCCGGGGCGGTATCTGGTCGTCCGCGACGGCCGGATCGCGATGAAGCAGTACTGGGACCTCGACTTCCCCGACGCCGGCCAGGAGCGCCGGCTGAGCGACCCGACGCCGTTGATCGACGAGCTGGAGCACCTGATGCGCCAGGCGGTCGAGCGTCGGCTGCGGGGTGACGTGCCGGTGGTCAGCTACATCAGCGGCGGGCTCGACTCGACTGTCGTCCTGGGGCTCAGTTCGCGCGAGCGGGGCTACGCGGTGCCGTCGTTCACGATCGGCCTGAACCGCGCCGGGCCCGACGAGCGGTCGCAGGCCGCCGAGTCGGCCGAGGCGCTCGGGTCGAAGCTGACGATGGTGACGATGGACCGCACCGACATCATCAACGCCTATCCCGAGCTGATCCGGGCGGCCGAGGGACCGGTGATGGACTCGTCGGCCGCCTGCCTGATGCAACTGGCCAAGGCCGTGCATCAGCAAGGCTACAAGGTCGCGCTGACCGGCGAAGGGGCCGACGAAGCCCTCGCCGGCTACCCGTGGTTCAAGACCCAGCAGATCCGCCAGAAGCTCATCAATCGCTTTGGCACGGGGATTCCCTCGGCGATCCGCAACATGGTCGTGGGCTCGATGCGCGGCAATCCCGCCCACCTGCCGACGCGATACGCCACCCAGGGCTTCCGGACCGCCCAGCAAGACGTCTACGATCTGATGGCTCAGGCGCGGTCGTTCGTCTATTCGGGCGACATGTGGAACCACCTCGGTTCGTATTCGGTCTATGAAGACCTGGGGATCGACCACGACCGGTTCAAGCATTGGGCGCCGCTGAACCAGTCGCTCTACGTCGGCTACAAGGTGATGCTGGCGGGGCTGTTGCTCCACGGCAAGGGAGACCGGGTGGCGATGAACTCGTCGGTCGAGGGGCGGTATCCGCTGCTCGACGACGACGTGATCGCCTTCTGCGCGTCGATCGCCCCCGAGTACAAGCTGAAGGGCCTGACCGACAAGTGGATCTTGCGGCAGGTCGCCGCGCGGACGCTCCCCAAGAAGATCGCCAACCGTCCCAAGACCATGTTCCGCGCCAGCCGTTCCGAGGCGTTCTTCGACAAGGGCCGGCCCGCCTGGGTCGACCAGCTCCTCAGCCGCGAGTCGCTCGCGAAGACCGGCTATTTCGATCCCGACGGTGTCATCCGCGAACGCCAGGCCCTCGCCGGCCGGCTGCGGTTCACGCCCCGGCGGATTATCATGGACCTCAGCCTGACCTGCGTGGCCGCCACCCAACTCTGGCACCACACCTTCTTCGGCGGCGGACTCTGCGACCTGCCATCGTGGTCGCCGGAACGCGTCAGCCCCGCCGCGCATCCTACTTTGAACGGCTCGTCGACCCATCGAGAAACCCTCTCGACGCGGAACTGAGCCGAGGCTGAGCTCACCCGCCTGGGCCTGTCGGCCAGCACTGACGGGTTCGGCTCAGTCGGCCCGACGATGCAAGGGCGGCCGCTCGCTGCAAGAAGGTCTCCCTCTCTACGACCCCGCATGAGCAGAATCGGTGGCCATGTGTCTCGGCGACCCCTTGAACGCCGGCCTCTGGGTCTCCCTAGGAAGGCCGAAACATGACCTGACACTGGGCGTCTGAACTGACATTGGGTGTTGCACTAGGTGTTGACATAAACTGACACCGGGTGTCGCTTTAACCTTAAGCCTGGATTCAGTAATGAAGTCGACGCGAGCCATACAGCAGTGCCTATCGTGCTATCAGCGACTTCGAGTTCCGATGGACAGAGGGCCGGGGGCATTTACCTGCCCCGCCTGCGGGACGAAGCAGGAATGGACGCCACCAAATGCAAAGGCCAAGAAGTCCAAGTGTCAGTTTTGTGGCTGCCAAACGCCAAAGTGTTTGCTCTATTGCTTGTATTGCGAAAAGCCAAATTTGAAGGATTTGTCGATCAGAATCGTACGCGAGATCGAACGGTTTGCTCTGATATCAGTGGGCTTCGCCACCGGAGACACAGATGCTTTCGAGGAGTGGCTTAACCTCGGCAACGTCAAGCGGCAATTCCGGGAAATCCAGGACAACGAATGGCAGTATCTGGCAAATGGCAGATGGAGAATTTGGAATAGCGATGTCGCGTACCATCTGGAAGATAGAATATTCGGCAAGGACTATTTGATTCCATTTGGCCGTCTAGCCTCGATGCCCCAATTGTTGAACGTCAAAAGACGCAATATCCCGGATCGGCAATCTTACGGTGGTCAAAGCGACCGATTTGATAGTTCGCCTGCGCAAGAAAACGCTATTCGTCATCTCGAAGACCGAAATTGAACTCGAGCTTCTTCGGACAAGAGACTCGCGCTCCCCGCTCACTCGTGCTATCACTCGGAAATGGCGGAAGGGGAAAGGGGGCATTCTTAATCTTGGACGTAGCCTAGGGAGTCTGGGTAAAATCATAGGGGAGAGACCAGGAGCCGTTTTCCCCTCAACAGCTCCGCGAGCCATTGCGATCCACTCTCGACGGGGAACTAAGCCGGGGTCAGGCCGCCTGGGGGTGCTTCCGCCGGATCGCGACGGCGACGCCCAAGAGGGCGATCCACCAGGAGACGCCATAGGTCAGATAGGCGTAGTCGGGCAGAACGGCCATCAGCAGGCCGGTCGCCCACATCTGGACGGCGGGGATGAAGAACAACGGGGAGAACAGCCAGGCGAGCGAAGCGAGGAAGAAGGTGCTCAGCGTCCCCCAGACGGGTTTGAACCAGGGGAGCTCGATGCCGATCAGCGAGTTCAGGGCCACGACGTTGAACGACAGGATCAGGAACGTCGTCCAGAGCTTGGCCGCCAGGTTCACCGCCGCCGACCGCCGGATCCAATGCCGTCCCGCCAGCAGCCGCATCGCCACGAAGACGCCGACCAGCTCGACGAACCAGATCGCCAGATAGCGCAGATCCTTCCGCGAGACGGGTTCCGAAAGGACCTGGCAAACGATGAAGGCGACCAGATGGACCGACCCCACCCCGATCAAGGCCCGAGGCCACCGCGGGTCGTCCAGCTCCCGGCTCATGTCGTTTCGCAAGGAGTCGCGCCAGCCGTCCAGGTCGGCTGGGGTCGCCGGCCGAGCGGACCGCATCTCTTCCGTCAGCGAAGGGACCGACGTCCCACGCAGGAAAGCCTTTTCCTGGTATACCACCTTCATCGTTTCCTTGGCCCCCACGCCAGACCCGATCATCCGGAAAGACCCCATCGGTCGACCCTCAAGAATCGCCCTCTATTCTACCTGATTAGATGTTAAGATGAGGTGGCTGCAAAAAATGAAGGGCTTTTGGTTGTGCCTGGCGGACGGGTTGGGTTAACTTGCTGATGACCAGCGGCGGGCGGTGCATTCATGGCGAGCATCGTAGAGGCGGCGACGGCGGGCGGTCAGGACGAGAGCTGGGAGCAAGTGCATAGCGCGCTGGTTCCATTGCTCCGGGCCGACAACTCCACGAACATCGCGTATCTGGCGGCCGAGTACGTCGGCCTGGTCGGGTCGCTCGCGGGCTGTTTCTGGCTCTACGGGGCGTGGACCGGAGGCGCGCTGTCGACCTCGGCCTTTGCGGGCCTGGCGGTGGTGGGAATCGTGGTGGTGGCGGTGTTTCAGCACCGACTGTCGGGGCTTGGGCACGAAGGGTCGCACTACGCCTTGTTTCGCAACCGGCTGGCCAACGAGCTGGCGTCGGACGTCTTCTGCATGTTCCCGTTGATGGCGATGACCCAGCGGTTTCGGGTCACGCACCTGGGGCACCACCAGTTCCTCAACGACCCCGTTCGCGACCCGGACGCGGCCCGGCTGCATTTCGACGGCGACCGGTATCCGTTCCCGATGCCCAAATCGCGGTTCTGGTATCGCTACGTGGCGCTGTCGGCCTGGCTGCCCTCGCTGCTGCGATACCTCTACGGACAGGCCAAGAACGCCAACGTGACGGCCGGCCTACGCGAGCCGAAGGGGGTGTATCGGTTCCGCGTCGGCCGCTGCCTGCGCGGGGCGTACTGGCTGCCGATGCTCAGCTTCGTGCACCTGACGGGCTCGTGGCCGATCTTCTTCCTGTTCTGGGTCGTCCCGCTGGTGACGGTTTATCCGTTCTTGATGCAGCTTCGCGAGATCGCGCATCACAGCAACGCGACGGATGAAGGGGAGTTCACGCACTCGCGCAACTTCCACTGCAACCCGATCTTCAACTTCTGCGTCTTCCCGTACGGACAGGACTACCACCTGACGCACCACGTCTTCGGGCTGATGCCGCACTACAACCTCGCCCGGGCGCACACGATCCTGCTGCGATACCGGCCGTACCGCGAGCAGGCGGTTTCGTGCCACGGCTACTTCTTCCGAAGGTGGGGCAAGCCCGGGCCGACGGTTCTGGACGTGATGGCGAAGAAGCGCGGGCCGGAGTCGGCCCGCGCCTGAGCCATGGCAGGCGAGCGGGGGAGTGCGCCGTCTCAGCGCGACGCGCCCGCGCCGACGGGTTCGAGCACCTTTTTCTTGGGCTTGCTGGTCTTGGCCGCGGGAGCGCCCGGCTCGAAGAACGAGGTGGTCAGTCGATACGGGATGCCGTCGATCTCGTATTCCAGATCGGCGAAGACGGCCTTGTTGCCCATCTCCGGCGCGGCGACGACCGTGGAGACGATCGGGCCGGGCGCGAGCGAGGTCGACGTCCACTTCGATCCCCGGAAGTCCCGCTTCTCGGCCTCCGCGGTCCAGAGTCGGGCCGACTTGGGCGCGGGGTCGGCGTTGATCTTGAGGGTGTACTCGCCTTTCGGGGAGGATTCGAGCTTCCAGTCAAGCCGGGGAAGCTTCCGGCCGGTGACGTTGGCACGGAAGAAAACCGAGAGGCCGTTGATGGCCCATTCGCGGTTGGATTCGAGGCCGTGGCCCGCGTTGGGCAGCTCGACAAGGTACTTCGGCCCGACCAGGCCGTCCCAATAGAGGTCGAGGGCGTTCAGCGTCCAGTAGGGGTCGTTGGCGCCGTTGATCAGCATCTTGGGCTTGGCCAGCCGCTCGCGGAAGGTGTAGGGATCGACCATCTCCCAGAGCTTCGTGCCGGGCCCGGTCTGGGCTTGCTCCATCAACCCTCGCTGGACGTAGTCGTCGATCTGCTCGCTGTAGGCGCCCCAGACGTCGAGCTGGTTGGGCCCTTGCGGACCCATGTTGAGCATGACGATGACCATCGGCGCGATGGCGATCACGCGGTCGTCGACCGCTCCGGTGAGCCAGGTCGTCCAGCCGCGCTTCGACGCGCCGGCGACGACGAACCGCTTGACGTCGAACTTGCCCCCTTCCTTCGCCCACGCCTGGACGGCGTCCATGGCCTTGACGGCGCTTTTGACCATCGGGAACAGCAGCGGCCAGTTCTCGTCCTTCGAATCCAGGTAGCGGACGAAGGTCTCGGCGATCAGGCTGTCTTCCTTCTTGTCGCCGAGCAACGGCTGGTTCGGCACTTGGCTCAAGAGCGCGACCCGGGCGCCGCTGAGCTTGGCCAGCGTGAAGGCGAACATCTCCATGTCGGCGCCGGGCTTGTTCCCGGTGCTTCCCCCGGTGATGAACAGGAGGACGGCGTCGTCGTAGGTGACATTCTTCGATTCGTAGATCCGCAGGCTGTGCTTCCAGGTGATCTCCTGCCAGACCTGCGAGGTCAGCTCCAGGCCCGTCACCACGCCCATGGGCGTTTCCTGACGCTCGGTCTGCTTCCAGGCGAAGGCCGGGTCGGCCTTTTTGACGTATTCATCGAGATCCGCGCGGCAGGGCGCCGCCATGATCGAGAGTCCGACCGCCGCGACCGCGACGAGCGGGAATCCCAAGAAACCCCGCGAAGAGAGGAATCGCACCGATGTCGCTCCTGCTGATGGGACGAGGCGACCGCGTCGCGCGCCGCGCGCAAAAACGCCGGTCGTGACGGACGCCGGCTCGGACCGGCCCCGTCAGAAGCTGTATCACACGAAGTGTTCCAAGGCTTTTCCCGGGGTGAACCCCCGGCTCGCATGATCGTATCACGATGGACTGGATGCGGGCAATCCGCCTGCGCCTTTGATCCGACGCCGTCAGGGTCCGGGATCGCCCGACTCATCCAGAAGGTCATTATCGCGGAGGAATTTCAGCTCCACGGCCCGGCATTCCCGCTCGTGTTGGACCGACGCGCCCGCCCGGGCGATGAAGCCGTCGGGGCCTTCGAGCCAGGCTCGGTCCCTCGTCTTCTCGAACTGCTCGGCCGCGTCCATCGCCGCGATCTGCTCTTTCTGGGCCGATTCGAGGAGTCGCGCGGCCGTTTCCAGCTCCGGGGCCGTCGACCGGACCCGTGAGATCGTCGCCAGGTTGGTCTTGCCGAGCGCCGAGAGCGACTCGGTCAACTGGAGGAGTTCCGAACGTGCCGACGGCTCGTCGATCCGGGCGAGGAGTTGGGCGATTTTGGGGAAGTCCTTGGCCGATTCGAGGAACTTCTGATTCGCGGGGTCCATCCGCTGCCCGTAGTCCTTCACCTTGTCGTACGGGCTGAGCGTCTGCGATCGCCAGTGCACGGCCGCCGCCCCGACACCCGAAAGCACCAGGGCCGCCACGACGGCCAGGGCCGCCGTTCGCGCGGTCCTGCCGAGCGACGGTTTCGACGGCCACGAGGGCGAGAGGATCAGTCCCACGAGGAAGCCGGCCGCCAGTCCGCCCATGTGCGCCGACTGATCGATCATGGGGACCACCGCCCCGAACAGGGTGTTGAAGACGACGAAGCTCACGGCGCTCGAACGCAAAGGAGCGAGCACCGAGCTGGGGACCGACCGTCGCCGAAGCAGGAGGAAAGCCAGGAGCGCCCCGATGACGCCGAAGATCGCTCCCGACGCCCCCACGCTGGCGCGGCTCGGGGGCGTCGCCATGCTCGCGATCGCCCCGCCGACGCCCGAAGCGAGGTAGACGACCGCGTAGCCAAGGTTCCCGTAAAGCCGCTCGACGAGCGGGCCGATGTTCGCCAGGCACCACATATTGACCGCCAGGTGGAGCAAGCCGCCGTGCAGGAACACGCTCGCCGCCAGCCGCCAGTACTCGTGGCCCAGGACGACGGGCGCGGCGTCGTTCGCCCCCCATTTGAGAAGCTCGCCCGAAGTCGGCGTCATCGGGCTGATTCCGCTGGCGACCATCGCCACGAAGACGGCCACGCACGAGGCGATCAGCGTCGGCGTGACGAACGCCTTGGGCGTCGCGGTCATCAAATCGCGCCGGAACGTCTGCAAGTCGCCGCCGTAGATCCGCAGCCGGCTGTTGGCTTCGACGACCTTGGGCAGCACTCCGGCGATCCGCCTCGCCAGTTCGGGGTCGAGCTTCTCGATCGACGGGGCGACCCCGGTCCGGGCCGCGACGGAGAGGGTCTGGATCGCGTCCGCCATGGCCGCCGCCAGCGCGGGCTGGCCGTCCGGCAAGGCGATCGTCCGACCATCGGCCACGACCAGTCCGGTGCCGCCGGCCGTCGACCGCGCCTCGATCGGCGAGCCCATCTGGCGGTAGTCGATCCCTTCGCAATGGATCGCCTTGCGCCGGTCGCCGTCTGCCTTCGGGTCCGTCACCGAGAACCAGAACACCCGGCGGGTGGTCAGGAGGATCGGGCAGGAGAGCCCGTCCAGGACGTTGTCGACGGCCGCGACCAGAAGCTCGCCGGGCTCCAACGGCAGGTTGGCGTGGACCGCCACGCCGAGCGAGGCGCTGGTCAGCTTCGGCGCCAGGTGGACCTGGCTGAACGGGCCGAGTCGGGCGCACGTCGCCAGGACGAACACGTCCCACGGCTCGGAATTCTCTCGCGGGGCCAGAATTTCCGTCATCTTCGCTGGTGGCCTTTCCGGATCTCGGCCGATCATCCTGAACGAGAACGTGGGTTCGAGCAGTCTGTTCTGTATTGTGAGTATCCGGGAACACGGCGTAAAGGCGCGCTCCACATGCTGGGAACCATCGCCGGCCGGCTTGAAGACGTCGGCCGCTTCCTAGGGTTCGCGATCCGGACGCTGACGGCGATTCCCGCCGCGCTGGTCGGCCGGTTCACCGAGATCGTCTGGCAGTTCGAGCAGGTGGCGGTGAAGAGTCTGCCGATCGTGCTGGGCGCAGGGATGAGCGTCGGCCTGGCGACCTGGTTTCAGACCCACCGACTGCTGGCGGCGAATGGTGCCGAGGCGGCCTTGCCGAGCTTCCTGGCGGTCGCGGTGGTCGTCGAACTCGGTCCGCTGATGGCCGGCGTGCTAGTCGCGGCGCGGATGGGCGCGGGGCTCGCCGCCGAGCTAGGCTCGATGAGCCTGAACGAGGAGATCGACGCCCGCGAAGTCCTCGGCGCCGACCCCGTTTCGAGTCTTGTCGCGCCCCGGGCCGTCGCCTGCACTCTGGCCGTCCCGCTGCTCACGGTCCTGGTGGACGCCTCGGCCCTGGCGGGCGCGTTGGCCGCCGAGAGCGTCGCTGGCCGGCTCTCACCGCAACTGTTCTGGCGGCAGTCGCTTGTCTTCTTGAGGCTGTCCGACGTGATCCCCGCCACGCTCAAGACAGCCGTCTTCGGCCTGCTCGTCGGCGTCGTCGGCTGCTGGATCGGCCTGCATTCCGAACGCTCGGCCGAAGCTGTCGGCCGCGCCGCGACCCGAGGCGTCGTCTACGCCGTGCTCGCCGTCTTCGCCGCCAACGTCGTCCTCGTCCCTCTCATCCAATGGGCGACGGCCAGACTGAGCGAAGGAGCGTTCTGAGTCTACGGCGGTTTCTCTCGACTCCGACTCAACTTGCGGTATTCTGCGGCGAAGAGAATGATGAGGATGAACGTGCGGCGGCGTCGCGACCAGGGCGTCCTGACCGGACTGGTTCCGGGAGGCGAACTCGGATGATGCGTGCAATGGGACGGTGGCGGGTGCTGGCGAACGCCGGTTTCGCGGCGTTGGTGCTGGCGCTCGGGGCGTTCGGGCTGTTCCAGGTGGCGAACCGGCGGTGGCAGGTTCAGCCGACGTTCCACGTCCGGGCCCAGTTCCCGACCGTCAGCGGGGTCGAGGCCGGGCACCGGGTGCGGTATCAGGGGGTCGACGCCGGGGTGGTTGAGAGCGTCGTGCCGCCGGGCAAGCCGGGCGAGCCGGTCGAGCTGGTACTTCGCGTCGATGAGCGGCTTCATCATCTGGTCCGCGCCGATACGACGGCCCGGATCATCGCCGAGGGGATGATTGGCGCGCGCGTGGTCGACCTCAAGCCGGGCGAGGCCGACGCCTCGCCAGTCGCCGAGGGGGGGCTGATCCGGTCGGAACCACCGGTCGACCTTGCCGACCTGATCCACCAGGCGGGCGCCTCGCTCCGGGAGATCGACCGGACGGCCAAGGCGGCGCAAGAGGGGCTTGAACAGGTTGCGGCCATCGCCGGCCAGGTTCGCGGCGGCAAGGGGAGCCTGGGCAGGCTGATCCACGACGACTCGGTCTACGACAACCTCGTGGCGCTCACGAAGCGCGGCGACAAGACCGTGGCGGCGATGGAAGACAACCTCATGGCCCTCAAACAGACGTGGCCGCTGTCGCGGTACTTCGACGCCCGCGCCTATCTCGAACGGGATCACGTCCTTTATCACCCCGGCTCGCAGCGCATCTGCCGGACGCTCCGGGCGGAGGAGCTTTTCGAGTCCGGCCGGGCGTTGCTGACGCCGACGGGCAAGACCCGGCTCGACGAGGTCGCGCGGTGGTTCAAGAAGACCAGCCAGACGCGCTCGGAGGTGGTCATCGCGGCGTTCACCGACCCCGAGGTCGACGCCGACATGGCCGAGGCGCTCACGCAGGAGCAGGCCGAGGCTGTCAGCAAGTATCTGGTCGATCATCACGGGATCAATTCGGCCGGCTGGTTCAAGAAGCGCAAGGTGGCGGCGGTCGGCTTCGGCGGTCATTCTCCCCGGCTGGCCGAGGACGGCTCCGAGCCGCTTCCCTCGCGGCGCGTCGACATCATCCTGTTCACTCCCCAGATTTAAGCCGGGCCGCCCACCCGCGCCGGCGGTTGACGACGGCCCCGGCATGGGGTAGGTTGGGTCGAGATGGAGATGGATGCTTTCCGGGATGTTCCACGTACGCGCCGAGGAGATTGAACCCCGTGGCCTCCTTGTTCGTGATTCAAGGGGCCGATCAGGGTAAGCGGTTCGAGTTCAAGACGAGCCCCGTACCCCTGGGCCGCGACAACTCGAACGCGATCCGGCTCCACGACACCGAAGTCTCGCGCCGGCATGCCGAGATCCGCCTCGAGGACGAACTGTACCGGATCGTCGACCTCGGTTCGGCGAACGGCACGTTCGTCAACGGCCACCTCGTCGACCAAGCCCCCCTCCACACCGGCGACCGGCTCCAGCTCGGCCAGACGGTGATGCTTTACAATGAGGGCGCCCTGGGCGCGAAGCGCGACCTCACGGCCCGCGTCGACCTCTTGAGCAAGAGCAGCCCCGAGGACCGTTCGGCGATCCTCCGCAGCATTCCCTCCGACGAGGGTTCGCGGGTCTTGCAGCAGCCCGACGGCGCGGCCGGCTGGCTCCGCGACCGGCTGACGAACCTGTCGGTCATGTACCGGGCGACCCAGGCCGTCAGCCACATCCTCGACATCGACTCGCTGCTTCCCCAGGTGCTCGAACTGGTCTTCGAGTCGATCGGCGCCGATCGGGGCGCGATCCTGCTCAAGGAAGGGGGCGACGACCTCGTTCCCAAGGCGGTCCGCTGGCGGCTCCCTGAAGACTCTGACGAGAGGATGACGATCTCGCGGACGATCATCGACTACGTGCTCGAACAAGGGCAGGGGGTCATCACGACCGACGCCCCGGGCGACAAGCGGTTCAGCCCCGCGCAGTCAATCGTCGACTATCGGATTCGAGAGGCCATCTGCGTTCCGGTCCAGGGCCGGCACACCACGCTCGGCGTTCTCTACGCCGACATCCAGTCCGACGGCGGCCTCGCCCTCGCCGCGTCGGGCAAGGGGGGGCGGCGGGGCAAGTTCTCCCAGGATCAGCTCACGCTGATGGTCGCCATCGGCCACCAGGCGGGGCTGGCGATCGAGAACACCACGTTCTACAACGACAAGATCCATGCCGAGCGGCTCGCGGCGGTCGGGCAGACGATCGCGACGCTCTCGCACCACATCAAGAACATCCTCCAGGGCATCCGGGGGGGCAGCTACCTCATCGACCTGGGGCTCAACGAGAAGGACGAAGCCATCGTCCGACGGGGCTGGACGATCGTCGAGAAGAACCAGACCAAGATCTACAACCTCGTCATGGACATGCTCTCGTTCTCCAAGGACCGCGAGCCCGCCCTTGAGGCCGCCGACCTGAACGAGACCGTGGCCGACGTGATCGAGTTGATGCAGTCCCGCGCCGACGAGCTGGGCGTCCGTCTCGAATGGACTCCCTGCGCGTCGATCCCGAAAATCCTGATCGATCCCGACGGCGTTCACCGCGCGGTCTTGAACATCGTCACCAACGCGATCGACGCCTCCGAAGGCGCCTCCGACGCCTGCGTCGTGGTGTCCACCGAGTGGACGGCCGACGCGCCCACCGTCCGGATTCGGGTCAAGGACAACGGCCCCGGCATCGACGAGGCCGACGTCCCCGGCATCTTCCAGATCTTCTGCTCCACCAAGGGCTCGCGCGGCACCGGCCTGGGACTCCCCGTCTCACAGAAGATCATCCGCGAACACGGCGGGTCGATCTCGGTCACCTCGCAGATGGGCCAGGGCGCCACGTTCCTCATCGACCTTCCCGCCACCCGCCGCTCCGATCAGAAAGAGTCGGACGAGCCGATGGACCTGGACGAGCCGATGGACTCGGACGATTGACCGTGAGGCCGGTCCCATGCCGATGTGGAGTGCGGCGGCTTGCCGCCGCATGAGTATCAGGCGCGGGAGCAAGTTCCCGCACTCCAAATCGGAGGCCGATCCGGTCCCGCGTCCCGGGATCACGGAAATCGCGCCGAACACGTGCGCCATCGAGTGAATCGGATCGAACGGTCGACCGGAAATTCACTCGCTGGCGCTTCGGGCTTGTACACGGAGCCGGCCGACGCGATGTCCAATTTTCATGAGGCCGGGTGTCCCGACGGCGCATGGTGGTTTGTATCGGCGAAATCCTTGCGGTTTTTTGATTTTCCTGCAACTTCGAAGGCCCTGGTGCGGATCGTCTTTATGTGAGAGACGGTAACGATACGCAACGACGTTACGGCACCAGGAGCTTTTGACGATGAATCCGAATACGTTGGTACAGGCGCGGTGGGATCGTCTCCGGGCTGCGTACAAGGCGGACCTGCCGGCCTTGACGGTCGCCCGGGCGCGGGAGTTCGTCGCCGAGAATCCCGAATGCGGCCCCGCCTGGAAGATGCTCGGCTCGGCCCTCGTCGAGTTGGCCCAGCACCGGGAAGGGGAAGAGGCGTTGCGCCGGGCGATCGCGCTTTGCCCTCCTGACAAGCTCTGGATTCCGCTCGCCGAGATGGGCCACATGTACAAGTCGCGCGGCGATTTCCGGGCGGCGGCGGCCTGGTATCGCAAGGCGATCGACGCCGTTCCCGACGAGGCGAGCGCCCACATCTACCTCGGCGGCGTGCTCGCGAAGGCGGGCCGCTTGCACGAGGCCGAGGCCGCTCACCGCGCTGCGACGCTCTGCAAGGAAGGCTGTCGCGACGAGGCGTTCCTTAACCTCGGCCTGGTCCTCCGCGCCCTGGAACGCCACGACGAGGCCGCCGATTGCTTCGAGGCCGCCCTGCGGCTCGACCCGAAATACCAGGCCGCCAAGAAGGCCCTCCGCGACGTCCGCCGCACGCTCCAACTGTTCCGAGGCGAGCGCCGGCGGCGGCTCCGCAAACAGCCGCTCGCCGCAACCTACCACGACGGCGTCCGCGCGCCGGATGCCGCCGTGGCCTGAAAAATCGGGCGGCGGTCACATCATCCCCTGGCCGCCGCCCATGCCTCCTCCCATACCGCCGGAACCGCCTCCCATGCCTCCCATGCCGCCGCCCATCATCGGGAACGCTTTGGGGTTCAGGCCCATCTGTTCGCTCTGGGCTTCCATCAATTCCTGCTGGACGCCTTCGAGCGAGCTGATGATGAGCACGCCGTCGCGAATGCAGTACGCCAGGCCGAGCTGTTTGAGCATGAGCCGGAGCGAGAACTTGAGCGGCACGTCTTCCAGGTCGATGACGACCGGGACTTCGAGCGTCTTCTCCTCCTCCTCAAGCGCGACCGGGTCGACGTAGATCGGGATCTTCTTGCCGTCGGCGGTCTTCACCGAGTCCTTGATCTGCTTGAGCATCTGTCCGAGCGTCGTCTTCTCGGTCGACCGCAGCGTGATCGGGTTTTCGAGCGCCTTGAGCACGGCCTGGTTCATCGGGCTCTTATCGAGCGTGGACAGCGCCGCGGAGACGCGGGCGATCTGGAGGCGGTATGACTCGGCCGACGGCTCGTCGGTCGCGCCGCCTCCTCCCCCAAACCCGCCTCCGCCGTCGTCGCCGACCCCTAACCCACCTCCGCCGGCGCCCACCATTGGCGCCGGGGCCATCGTCGCGGCTGCTTTCGCGACGGTCGACTCCGGCTTGTCCGAAGGCCTCTCCACGCCAGTCCCCACGGTGCCCGCCATCTCCGCCAGGGCCTTCTTCGCGGCCTCCTTTTCGATTGGGGCTTCCTCCTCCGAAAGCCCGTGATCCTTTCTCAATTGCTTGACGAAAATGGACTTGAGGTTCAGCGAAGCCTCGTCCTTATGCTCCTCACCATAAATCACGTCGATGAGTGTCGCGACGCGCACGCGATGTCTTAGGTGGGCGCTGATCCGGTCGGCGTCGGTCTTGGCGTTCGCAAGGTCATGATGGAAAAGTTCCGTCGAGCGCCCGTGCATTCCCTCGATACTCGAGAGGAATTGGAAAGTTGCGGAGAACTTGCTTGCCGGTTGGGAGGCTGTGGCCGTCGGGTCGCTCGGTTTGACTGTTGCCTTCGATTTCGCCGCTTCTGGCTGAGCGGGCGCCGCTTGCTTGGCTTCCGGCTGGCCGTCGGGGTTTTGACGGGCGACGACGCCCGCGCCGGCGGCGAGGACGCCGGCGGCGACGAGGGTCATGGGTAGGGCGACGGCCTTGACGTGGGTGACGACCATGGCGTGGAGCACTCCTTGGGTAAGGGCGCGGACGGATGTGGAAATCGCCGAGGTGGTCATCAGCGAGGTGCCCGCCGTCGCCAGGGCGAGGCCCGAGCGGACGGTTGCCGAAGCGAGAGGGACGGGGACCGACGCAGGGAGGTCGGGCGAAGCGAGCTGCGCCGTGAGGGCGACGGCCGGGACCGCCAGGCCGCGACGTTCCAGCCGCTTGCGGAGCAGGTCGCGGGCGCGGGAGAGCCGACCCTTGACCGTCCCCAGCGGGCAGTTGAGGAGGGTCGCCGCTTCCTCGTGGGTGCGGCCCTCGAAGTAGCAGGCGACGACCGGCTGTCGGTAGCGGCGGGGGAGCCGCTCGACTTCCTCGTGAAGCCAGCTTCGCCCCTCGTCGCGGCTGAGCGTCTCCCACGGCTCCTCGTCCAGCGGCCGACGACGATCGACCGCCAGCCGCTCCGCATCGCCCGTCGGCCCGGCTTTCGCCCGCCGTTGAGCGACCGTCGAGCGCGCCCGGACCGCCACGCGGCAGGCGACGCCATAGAGCCAGTTGCCCAGCAAATCCTTCTGACGAAGTCCCCCCGCCTTGCGGACGAGCACGAGGAACACCGCCTGGAACGCGTCGTCGACGTCGTTGGGATCGTGCAAGAACCGGCGGCAGACCCCCAGGACCATCGGCCCGTGCCGCTCGACGAGCGCCGCGAAGGCCGCCTCGTCGTGGCGCGCGGCGAACCGCTCCAGGAGCTGAACTTCGGAGAGCCCGGAGACCGAGCCTTCGTTGAACAGCCGTTCGATCGCCTGGTGGTAATCGCCCTGTCGCGAACCCGCTACCTGCGTCATGGCGACTCGACTCCTCCGTCCGCCTCGTTGATGACCGCCCTGTACTGCGGTCGTCGCCGGCCTGGGATACGCGATTTCTCGAATTTCCCAAAAAAGCGGCCGCGCCCGTGGCCGTCCCGTTCAGTTTACGGAGCGACCGAGCATCGAGGACAGTACCGAGATCCGCCTCGGCGAGCGTGGAGGAACGGAGCGAGGAATCCGGATGCCGGCGGCGACAGGCACGGGCTTAGGGGCTGCTCACGAACAACGTCCAGCTCGAAGTGTGGAGTCGAAACGTGGGGGCGAAGAAAATCAGGTATTCACCACGGAGGATACGGAGCGGAAGTGGAGAGGAATGCAGAAGGATTCGGGAAGGTCGATCCATTGAGTCGTTCCCCCTCCGTATTCTCCGACTCCTCCGTGGTGAATTTCGAGGACAGCCTTTAGCGCATTCCGCCGCCCATGCCGCCCATGACTCCCATGCCGTCGGTGTACCATCGTCGCCCGTTCGGTCCGTAAAGGACCTTATCGGGATGCAGGCTCATCAGCTCGCTCTCGGCTTCCTTCAATTCCTGCTGGACGCCTTCGAGGGAACTGATGATGAGCACGCCGTCGCGGACGCAGTACGCCAGGCCGAGCTGCTTGAGCGTGAGCCGGAGCGAGAACCGGAGCGGCACGTCTTCCAGGTCGATCGCGACCGGCGAGGAGAGGCTCGCGCCGGCTTCCTCGATTCCAATCGGATCGACGTAGACGGGGAGCTTCTTGCCGTCGGCGACGCGTGCGGAGTTTTTGATTTGCTTGAGCACGTCGCCAAGGGTCGATTTTTCGGTCGTTCGCAGGGTGATCGGCTGATCAAGGGCCTCAAGCATGGCCTTGTTCTTCGGGTTCTCGTCGAACTTGGCCAGCGTGGCGGACAGGCCGGCGACCTCCTGGCGGATTTCTTCGGGCGTCGGGCCGCCGATGCCGCCCCCCCCGAAGCCGCCGCCTTGGGCGACCTTCGGGGCCGGGGCCTGCTCAGCCTGCTGTGTGTTCGCCGGGGCGGCGGATTTCGGAGGCTCGGCCTTCGCCTTCTTCGTTGCGGTTGGAGGCCGTTCTGAGGCGACGAATTGCAAGGTTTGCGGGTTGTCGTCGACCTGCTGGCGGAAGGCGAGATACGCGCGATAGAGATCCCGCTGCGGAGATCCCGGCTCGCTGGTGGACTCCGCCAGGGCGGCCAGTCTCTCCCGGTGGAGGTCTCGCGCCATCGCCTGCTCGTCGGGAGCTCGCAGAGCCGCCAGGTCCCCGAGCAGCTTATTCAACGAGACAATGTAGCTCTGGCCAATCTCTTGGAAACCAGGGAATACCGGAGGAGCGCCGAAGCCTCGATTCGGGTCACGTTCGGCGACCTTCGTATCAAGCCCCTTGTTCAAGAACCCCAGGAACGCCGTTTTCAGATCGCGACCGGCCTTCGAGGCAGGCTCTTCCTTCTCGATGTTCCGGATCATAGCCTCTACGCGGGCGCGATAGAGGATTCGGGCCTTGTCCTTGGCCGCGTCGGTCCTGACCCCGCTCAGATCGGATTGGAGTCGTTCCTGTAATCCTCTGTAAGCGCGGCCCTGCGCTTCGAGCCGATGTGTAAAGTCGCGGTCGGCGACCGTGAGCGCCTCTGACTCCGGGGCCGTCTCGGTGGCCTTCTCCGTGGGCTTTTCGGCCCCAGGTGCCGTCTGGGCGACGGCCGCCTTCGGCACCGGCTTGCCGTCGGCATTCTGACGGGCGGCGACGCTCGCGCCGGCCGCCAGAACGCCGGCGGCGACGACGATCATAGGTAGGGCGACGGCCTTGATGTGGGTGACGACCATGGCGTGGAGCACTCCTTCGGTAAGCGTGCGGACGGAGAGGGAAATCGCCGAGGTGGTCATCACGGCCGAACCAGTCGCCAGGGCGAGGCCGGAGCGGACGGTTGCCGATGCGAGCGGAACGGGGACCGCCGCGCGGAGGTCGGGCGAAGCGAGCTGCGCCGCCAGGGCGACGGCCGGGACCGCCAGGCCGCGACGCTCCAGCCGCTTGCGGAGCAGGTCACGGGCGCGGGAGAGCCGGCCCTTGACCGTGCCCAGCGGGCAGCCGAGGAGCGTCGCCGCTTCCTCGTGGGTGCGGCCCTCGAAGTAGCAGGCGACGACCGGCTGTCGGTAGCGGCGGGGGAGCCGCTCGACTTCCTCGTGAAGCCAGCTTCGGCTCTCGTCCGCCTCACGACTCGTCGGGCGACGGAGGTCCACGGCGATCTGGTCGCCGTCGGTCTCCGAGATCGTCGTCGCCGGTCGCCGGACCGCCATGGAACGCGCCCGGACCGCCACGCGGCAGGCGACGCCGTAAAGCCAGTTGCCCAGCAGGTCCTTTCGGCGGATGTCGCCCGCCCTCCGGACCAGGACCAGGAACACGGCTTGGAAGGCGTCGTCGACGTCGTTGGGATCGCGCAAGAATCGGCGGCAGACCCCCAAAACCATCGGCCCGTGCCGCTCGACGAGCGCCTCGAAGGCCGCCTCGTCGCGCCGCGCGGCGAACCGCTCCAGAAGCTGAACCTCGGAGAGCCCGGAGACCGTGCCCTCGTGGAACAGCCGCTCGATCGCTTGATGGTAATCGCCCTGCCGAGAGCCCGATACCTGCGTCATGGCCGCTCGACTCCTCCGCCCGCCTCGAAAGGATGACCATCAGGTACTGCGGCCATTCCCCTCGTTGGATACGCGATTTCGCGAAATCCCGAAGGAAAAGCCCGCGACCAGGTCCGTCCCGTTCAGTCTACGTGGCGATCGCGGGTCGGGAACAGGGCCCCGTTTCGACCTGGCGGACGACGTCGCGGCTGCGAACCGGACGGTCGACGGCGGCGTCGAATCCACGGACCGCGGCGCGCGTCAGCAGGACGGCGGCGACGGCCTGGGCCGTCACGCCGATCAGCCAGGCCGCCAGCATCAGCCAGGTGGCCGTCGCGCTCCGGACGCCGGCCACGGCGAACTGCGACACGCCGCGCGCGTGCAGCAAGTCGCGGACGTCGTCGTACGAGAACAGCGCCGACCAGAGCTGGAACGGCGGCGAACCGGCCGCCGCCACGCCGCTCACGGGCCCAGGAAGAAGGAACGGGACCGCGCCCAGGCAGAACGACAGCACCAGCGGCCCGATCACCCGGCCCGAGGCCTGGGCGCGGTCTTTCGACCACAACGACATCGACACGCCGAGGGCCGTCACAAATCCCCCCGCCGCCCCTGACGCGACGACCACGGCGGCGAAGCCCAACGGATGCACCGCGCCGGTCAGGAGGCCGAGCGTCCAGATCGAGAGAATCACGTACCCCATCACGCGGGTCTTCCAGATCGATCCGAGCATCTTGGCCCGGAGGATCTCCCAGCCGGTCAGCGGCGTGGTGATCAGTCCCAGCCAGGTGTCGCGATCGCGTTCGTTCGTCACGCTCTCGGCCGCCGTGCCGGCAAGCATCAGCAAGTAGACAAAGCCGAGGAGCCCCGTCGACTGTCTCAAGACGATGTTGAAATCCAGCCGCGCCTGGCCGGGCGTGACGATCATGGGGAACCTCGACGCCTTGGCGACGAGCATCCGGGCCAAGGGGTTCAGTTCGGGGAAGGCCGCGTCCGCCGGTCCCGGGCCGTAGCCCCGCTGGAACAATTCGGTGAACGCCGGCGCGGCGAACAGCCACATGACGTAAGCGAGGGCTCCGATCAAGCCCACGTTCACCAGCCGGGCGAGCAGGTCCGAGGGGTCGCCGGACGCCCGGGCCGAGTGCATCTCATGCCAGAGCACCGGGTCGTCGCCGCACGCCGGCCAGGGCCGCCACCGGGCTCGCAGCGATCGGAAGAACGCTTCCCGCCCTTCCAAGTCGTGAATCGTCCGCGAGGCCGGACGCAGCCGGACGATCGCCCAGGCCACGAGCGCCACGGACGCGATCGCATGGATCGCGATCATCTTCAGGACCGAGGGGACCAGCGGCCCGCGCGGAGTTACCCCCGCGAGACTCATCACCACCCCCACGGGGCTGCCGTCGAGCATCCGGACGGCGACCGGAACGATCCACGGCGCGACCGCCGGCCACAGCCGGGGAACCGCCATCACTCCCAGGAGCGGGAGGTACATCCAGGCCATCGCCAGCGAGACCGTGTACGAGACGGCATGCCGGGACGTGCGGGCGCCGGCCGAAATCGCCACCGAGAGCGACGCCGTGACGATGGCCGTCGAGACGAGGCCCGCGAACGCGAGCGCCGCCAGACGCGGGTCGATTCCACCGAGGAACATGATCAAGACCACGATCGGCGCCAGGGCGAGGAGGCGGTTCCCGTACCGCAGCAGGGTCGCGCCCAACGCGCCCAGGACGACGTCCGCGGCCGACACCCGCGTCGCCAGCAACGAATCCAGGCTCTTCTTGTCGCGCTCCAGGGCGATCGATGGAGCGGCCGTCATGGGGATGACCGCCAGCACCAGCGTCAACTCGGCGAGGACGAGCGCGCCGAACATCGTGAACCCGAACGAAGCGGCCCCAGCGACCGATTCGCGGTCCCAGTCCCACCAATACCAGACCGCGAAACACCCCCCGATCACCTCCGCCGCCATGCTCGCGGCGGCGCGACGATCGGAAAACACCGTCCCGCGCCGGGTCGAGACGGTCAACTCACGCTTGAGGAACAGTCCGAAAGGCATGCCGGCGTCCCACGGGGAAGATGCCTGAGACAGTTGTCGTATACGGGTATTAAACCGCCGCGGACCCCGTTTCCGCAAGAGGGCCGATCGCAAGGGGACGCTTCGCCGAGGCGTCACGGGGGCGAGTCGGAGGAAATCTCGAAATTCCAGCCGAGGCGCGTCCCGGTTCGAGAAATGGGTGCGTAGATATGGACGAAGCAAGACAGTGTGCATGCTGGCTCGCGATGCAATCCGTATCGCCGTATGCGAGGCCCGGATTACTGGCGGATGTGCAGGAGCTTGCGTGTCCGCTCGCGCAATTGGGTCCAGGGGGGATCGAGCGGGTCGACTTCGGTTTCGGGTTCTTCCGTCAACGGTTCCGGGCGGCCGAGAGGATCGACATGGACGAATTGCATGACGCCGTCCATCCACGGCGAGGTGTTGCCGTCGAGGGGGGCTCCCCAGAGTCCGACCACGATCTGGGCGCTGCCGCGATGGATCTGGCGGCCGAGGATCCGGATGACGCGGCCGATGGGGACCGGCTCATAGCATCGAAGGTCGAGGACGCGTTTGAGGACCAGGTTGGCATTGAGGCCGGCGGCCTGATAGGCCGTGGCGTAGCCGGCCTCGAGGGCGAGCGACAGGAGCGCGCCGGCATAGAGAGTGCCGTGGTGGTTGGCGTCGCGAGGCAAGACGAGACGATGGGTCACGGTCTCGGCGACGAGCGAAGACGAATCAGCCATGCGCATCATGTCCCAGGATCCAGGAGACGCGTGCCGGAATAGGATCCGACGCCGTCCTTACTGACTTTAGCACGGCTTTCAGGGGGTCGCAACCAGCCTCAAGATACGGGCGGCCCGGCCTTCGAGAAACACCATGACCAGCAGGAGGGATGGAAGCCGATGAACGAGAAGACTCAAGGGCTTCAACATGTTGGTGACGCGAGTTTCGCGTCGAGGCGACCGAAGGTCGCAGTCGCAGAGGAAGTCAGGGAAGAGGCGGGAGGACTGAACGAGTGTGGAGAAAATTGCGCCGGTAGGAATCGAACCTACGACCTCCAGGTTATGAGCCTGGCGAGCTAGCCGCTGCTCCACGGCGCACTGCCATAGTATCGCAGTCTCCGCCGAAAGGAAGCCCGACTCGATAATTTTGTCGAAACTTCCCGTCGGCCTCGCCGCCGGCACCCCGAAATCCCCAGGGTTTCCGGCGAATCGGAGCACGGCGCGGGGCTCGGAAAAAAAGAAGGCTCAAAAGGGTTTCGAGGTGATGGGATGGAAGCTCCAGCCACAAGCGATTCTGTAGCCGGCCACCCTGAGGCCGGTCCCACGCCCAGCGTACCGGGGGCACAGGCCCCGGCTACAATCCGGAGTCGGTCCCACTCCCAGCGAGCGTTTCCCGTCCACCACCCCGAAACCCATGTTCAGCGAAGAAACTAGGGAGACGCAAAGTTCGCGCCGCGGCGACCGAGGGCCGCTAGGGAGATCAGAGAACACCGCAGGGGGGTGCAAAATGGAGAGACGCGAAGTTCGCGTCGTGGCGACCCAGGGTCGCAAGGGAGATGAAAGAAGAGGCGGGCGGACTGAACGGGTGTGGATAAAATTGCGCCGGTAGGAATCGAACCTACGACCTCCAGGTTATGAGCCTGGCGAGCTAGCCGCTGCTCCACGGCGCACTGCCATAGTATCGCAGCCTCCCTCCCAAGGGAAGCCCGACTCGACATTTTTGTCGATACTTACCGTGGCCCGCATCGCCGGTGGCCAGGAGTGCCGACGATTTCCAGGGTGCTTGGAGGACGGCGCGTAGGTGCGAAAAATAAGACGCTCTGATGAGCAAGACTAGCTTCCCAATTAAGAATGTTGTAAAACGCGACTATGCACAAATGGTTGCAAAACATGGATCGTCGATGCATTAAATAATCCACTTGCCTCTCCGGTCGAGCCAACCGAATGGATTAAGAAACGGCTTTGTGAAGGGCTCGCGGCGAGCCGGTCAGTCCTCGCTCAAGGAGGTGATGTTTGCGTGCCTCGGTTCAGTCGTTTTTGAATCATTTGCGAGTCGAGCGGCAGTCGTCCGCGCACACGTTGCGCTCGTACGAAGACGATCTGGCGGTCTTCGAGCGATTCCTGAAGGACACGTTCGGCGACGCCATGGATCCGGCGGCGCTTGACGCGCAGCGGTTGCGGCGTTATTCCGCCTGGCTGACCGGCCAGGGGTACGCGGCTTCGACCGTGGCGCGGCGGTTGGCGAGCCTTCGGTCGTATTTTCGATTCCTGAGGCGGAGCGGCGACGTTCAGGCCGATCCGGCGGCCGGGCTCCGCAATCCCAAGCAGCCCAAGCGGCTGCCCAAGCTGCTCCGGATCGAGGACGTGGTCCAGTTGCTCGACGCCATCCCGCTGGATACGTCCCTGGGAGTGCGCGACCGGGCGATGTTCGAGACGTTGTACGGCGGCGGTCTGCGGGTCGGCGAACTCGTCGGCCTCGACGTCGGCGACCTCGACGTCGAGCAAGAGCTGATGCGGGTTCGGGGCAAGGGGCGTCGCGAGCGACTCAGCCCGATCGGCGCGATGGCCGTCTACTGGATCCGGCGGTACCTGACGTCGCGGGTCGCGCGCGACGTCTCGGTGCGCGCCTTGTTCCTCAACCGCTATGGAGACCGACTCACCAGCCGCAGCGTGGGACGGCTGCTGGAGGAGCATCTCGCCCGGGCGGGGCTTCACGGCGACGCCAGCCCGCACACGCTCCGCCACAGCTTCGCCACGCACCTGCTCGACCGCGGCGCCGATCTCCGGAGCGTTCAGGAGCTGCTCGGGCACCGCAACCTCACCACGACCCAGATCTACACCCATGTCACGCGGGAGCGAATTTTGGATATCTATCATGAAGCCCATCCACGAGCGTAGCGCGCCGCGGCGAAACTTCCTGAATCGACGGCGTCGACGGATCGGCGCGGCGTCTGGTCCTCCCGGCGATCCGCCAGCGATCGCCGTGGGAATCGCATCCCGAATCCCCGCGCGGACGGCGCGGATCGATCCGATCCGCGAGCGGCGTCCTCGCAACGCGGTTCTCGACAGTAGGGTGAGGCGACTCGCCGTCAGGGCGAGGGGCGTCGCCTACAGTAAGTAAGATCGGCGCTCGCGGGACGAGCCGAGATGGTGCATTGGAAGGACGTCGATGAGGCATTTTTTTTGACGATGATGCATCCATGACATAGACGTTCATTCAGAGGGACGTGCGAGTCTTCAGGTCGCTGCGACGGTGAAGACGAACCACGCCGAGGAAGGGTTTCCACAGGGAAGCAACCTGGCAAGGCAACTGCGTCGGTTGCGCTTCGTCTGGTTAAGGGTGAGGTGAAGACGTGGCGGGAGCGCCCGCCGTCGATTCGATCCATCCTCAGGGACGCAGACAGCCTCGTGTGTGCCGACACGAGCGCGATTGACCAGAGAATGAATCATATGAGTAAGTTCCGAATCCTCATCGTCTGCCCCGACGCCGCGGGGCTCGCCCTGCTGACTTCGATGTTGAAGTCGCTGGGTCACGACATCGAAGAAGCCGCTAACGACCGGGTGGCGGTCCGACAGATGGAGCGCAGCCCGGTGAACCTCGTGCTAGCCAGCGTCGACCCCGGCGACGGCGACTGCCTGGAACTGTTAACCTACGTGCGACGCAAGCACTCCGAGGCGCCGGTCGTGCTGATGTTCCCCCGACTCCATCCCGATCGCGCCAAGGAGGCGTTGCGGCAGGGGGCGATGGCGGTTTTGAAGTACCCGGTGCCGGCGGCCGAGCTTCGCGCGGCGGTCCTCCAGGCGCTTGAACAGTGCGAGAGCAAGCCGACCTTGCAGTCGACCAACGGCGTCGCTCATTCGGCCCACGATCCGGCCGCCGGCCCTCGACCCATGACCCAGGCGACGACCACGGCCTCGTCGGCGCCGCCCTTGACGGTCGTCGGCCCGCCTTCCTCCGCGTCATCGTCGTCCCCCCCGCCGTCGCCGCAGGCCGGGGCGTCTTCGCACGGCGCCGGCTCGGCTCGTGACGGCCTGGTCGGAACCGATCCCAGCCTGAAGCAGATCGTGGTGCTGGCCGGCGCGTTGTCGACGGGGAACTCGACGGTCCTACTCGTGGGAGAGCCTGGGACCGGCAAGTCCGAGCTGGCTCACTACCTGCATCTGGGCTCCGGCCAGAACGACCGCCCGTTCGTGACCCTGCACGCCGCCGAATTGGCCGATCCTGCGTCGCTCGGCGAGCACGGTACGTCCGCGATGGCGCCGCGCAACCTGAGCCTCGAATGGACGACCAAGCTGGCGCAGGCGGCGGGCGGCACGCTCTACATCGAGGAGGTGGGGAGCCTTGCCCCGGAGCTTCAGCTCCAGCTCCTCCGCGAGCTTCAGCTCCACGACATGGAAGCCGCCGCCGGCCATTCCGGCGGCTTCAACCGGGCCCTCGCGCGGCTCGTGCTCTCAACCAGCGAGACGCTCGCGAGCCTTGTGGAACAAGGCAAGTTCCGCCAGGACCTCTACCACCGGATCAGCCCGATCTGCCTGATGGTCCCCCCGCTAAGGCATCGAGGGGCCGACGTCGAGCTGCTCGCCGAGCACTTCCGGGCCCGGTTCACCCAGCAGTTCGGCCGCCACGTCATCGGCTTCAGCCGCGACGCCCTCGACGTTCTCGTGCGGCACGACTGGCCGGGCAACGTCCGCGAGCTGCAAGGCGTGATCCAGCGGGCCGTCGCCCTCTGCAACGCCCCCCGGATCACCGCCGCGCACCTGACGCCCATCATCAACCCCCACCGCGGCAACCGAGGCCCGACAGCAAACGCCGCTCCGCGCCCGCACCTGGAGATGGGCATCCGCCCGCTGAAAGAAGCCCTGGAAGAACCCGAGAAGCGGATCATCATCCACGCCCTCCAGGCCCTCAACTGGAACCGTCAGGAGACGGCCCGCGTCCTCGACATCAACCGCACGACGTTATATAAGAAGATGAAGAAGTACGGGTTGCTGGTCGACGAGCCGATGTGGGTCAACTGAGCCTCGGCCCGGTTGACCCACAACGTATGAGCTTTCGGCGATGTTTCGAGGAGTCTAGGCGCCCGCCGCCTCAGGCTCCTCGAACTGTTTCAGGTCGAGGTCGGGGAGCATGACGCCCCCTTCGAGGAAGTTGTTGTGCAGCTCGAAGCAACGTCTCAGGTCGTGCCGCAGGTGGCCCAACGGGGCCGATTCGAGATAGCGGCGGAGGTAGTCGCGGTAGGCCGGGTGGGCGCACCGGTCGATGATCCGCCGGGCGCGGGCGTGCGGCGCGAGGCCCCGAAGGTCGGCCAGGCCGTGTTCGGTCGCCACGACCTGCACCGAGTGTTCGCTGTGGTCGACGTGCGAGCACATCGGCACGATCGTCGAGACCCGCCCCCCCTTGGCGACGGATGGGCACATGAAGATCGATAGATAGGCGTTGCGCTCGAAGTCGCCGCTCCCCCCCAGTCCGTTCATGATCTGCGTGCCGTAGAAATGCGTCGAGTTGACGTGGCCGTAGACGTCGACCTCGATCGCCGTGTTGATGGCGACGATCCCCAGCCGCCGCGCGACTTCGGGGCTGTTGGAGATCTCCTGGGGGCGGAGGACGATCCGGTCGGCGAAGTCGTCGAAGTGATCGTAGAGGAAGCGGAGCTTCTCGTTGGTGAGGGTCAGCGAGCAGGTGCTGGCGCCGAGGATCGAGCCGTCGGCGATCAGGTCGAGCATGGCGTCCTGGAGCACCTCGGTGTAGACCTTGAACTTCGGGAACCCGGGGCTGTCCGCCAGGCCGGCGAGCACCGCGTTGCAGACGTTGCCGACGCCGCTTTGCAGCGGCAGAAACTCGGGAGGAATCCGGCCCGACGCGATCTCGTCGATCAGGAACCGCGAGACGTGCTTCGCGATCCGCCGGCTGACGAGGTCGGGGGGGGCGAAGCCGCGGCCTCCGTCCGGCTCGTGGGTGTGGACGACGCCGACGACCTTGCGTGGGGCGACTTCGGCGTATTGCTTGCCGATCCGGTCGAGTGGGTCGTTGATCAGGATCGGCGCTCGGTTCGGGGGGGCCGGCAGGACCACGACGTCGGCCAGCTCGCGAATCCTCGGCGCGTGGTACGAGTTGAGCTCGATGATGACCCGGTCGGCCTTCTGGAGGAAGGTGGGCGAGTTGCCGATCGCGGTCGTCAGGTAGACCCGGCCCTCGCGGGTGATCTCGGTGGCCTCGACGATTGCGACGTCCATGGGCCCGAGAATACCGCCGGCGACCATCTGGGCCACGTGCGACAGGTGCATGTCGATGAAGTCGAGCCGGCCGGTGTTCGCCAGCTTGCGCATCGGGGCCGAAGTCAGGTAGGGGGCTCGCCAGCTCACCGCGTGGGCCTCGGCCAGGGCGTCGTCGCAGGCTTCGCCCGTCGATGCGCCGCTGAGCAGCCGGATCTGGAACTCCTCGCCCGCATCGTGGAGCGCCCGGGCCCGCTTCGCCAGGGCCGAGGGGACGGCCTTGGGCGACCCCGCCGGCGTGAACCCGCTGACCCCCACCATCGCCCCGTTCGGGATCAACTCGGCCGCTTCCTCGGCGGTGAGCTTCGGAAAGTCATGTCCCATCGAGACGGCCCAAACTTTCTCGGGTCGGAGAACGGCGAGGGAGGTTCAAGGGCCCGCTGTCGAGACCAAGACCGAATCCTCGAAGGCGGCGGGCGAAAGGCCCGCGCCGTCGAGAGGGGTCTGGGAGTCGTCGTCGATTCAGGTCTTGATGACATCGCGCACAGTGCCGCCCGAGGGGATCATCGGCAGGACGTGCTCCTGGTACGGGACCAGGACGTCAAGGACGTACGGGCCCTTGTGGTTGATCATCTCCAGGAGCGCTTCGCCGACCTCTTCCTTGCGGCGGATCTGGCGAGCCTTGACCCCGAACCCCTTGGCGATCTGGATGAAGTCGGGATAAAGTTCGTCGGGCTGCTCGCCGGCCCCCTGGCCGATGGCCTCGGGATGGTGGATCGGTCCCAGGTAGGTGTGGGCCCGGTTGCCCTGGTGGAATCGGTCCTCCCACTGGACGACCATCCCCAGGTGCTGGTTGTTGAGGACGATCACCTTGACGGGCAGGTCCTCGCAGAAGACCGTGGCCAGCTCCTGGATGTTCATCAAGAAGCTGCCGTCGCCGTCGATGTCGACGACGAGCGCGTCGGGGAACGCCGCCTGGGCGCCCATGGCCGCGGGCAGGCCGTAGCCCATCGAGCCCAGCCCCCCCGAGGTGATCCACGACCGCAGACGATTGAACTTCGTCCACTGGGCGGCCCACATCTGGTGCTGGCCGACCCCCGTCGACATGATGAACTCGCCCTTGGTCAGCTTGGAGAACTCGTCGAGGACGTATTGAGGCAGAATCACGTCGTCGCGCTGGTCATAGGTCATCGGGTCGCTGGCGCGCCACTCGTCGATCTGATGCCGCCACGCCCCGTAGTCGCCGCTGACGACCTGCGGGTTGATCGCCTTGAGGAACGACTTGACGTCGGAGTGCACCGGGATGTGGGCGAGCTTGTTCTTGTTGATCTCCGAGGCGTCGATGTCGACATGGACGATCTTGCCGTGTTTGGCGAACTCGCTGAGCTTGCCGGTCACGCGGTCGTCGAACCGGACGCCGAAGGCCAGCAGCAGGTCGGCCTGGCTGACGGCCAGGTTGGCGTAGACGGTGCCGTGCATGCCGAGCATGTCGAGCGACAGGTAATGGTCGCTCGGCATCGAGCCCAGGCCGTGGACGGTCATGGCCACGGGAATGCCCGCCTTGGAGGCGAACTCCCGAAGCTCGTCGCCGGCGTTCGACGCCAGGACGCCGCCGCCGCAATAGATGATCGGCCTCTGACTCTCCTTGATCGCCGCCAGCACTTCGCGGATCTTCGCGGGAGTCGGCTCCGGGGGCAGGACGTAGCCGGGCAGGTCCATCTCCACGTCGTAGTCGGGGTTCGCGACGATCGTGTTCTGGATGTCCTTGGGCATGTCGATCAGGACCGGCCCCGGCCTGCCGGTGGTCGCGAGGTAGAACGCCTCCTTCATGATCCGGGCGATGTCGCGGGCGTTCTGCACCAGGTAGGCGTGCTTGCAGATCGCCCGACAGACCTCGACCGTCGGCGTCTCCTGGAACGCGTCGGTGCCGATCACGTGCGTCGGGACCTGGCCGGTGATGGCGATCAGCGGGATCGAGTCCATCTTGGCGTCGGCCAGGCCGGTCACCAGATTCAACGCCCCCGGGCCGGACGTCGCCATCACGACGCCGGGCCGGCCGCTGGCCCGAGCGAAGCCCTCGGCCGCGAAGATGCCGCCTTGCTCATGGCGCGGCAGGATCGTCCGGATGCGGTCGCGGTAGCGGGTGAGCGCCTGGTGCATGGGCATGCTCGCCCCGCCCGGATAGGCGAATACGACGTCGACCCCGTGCCTCGCCAGCGATTCAACCAGGACGTCGGCCCCGGTGGTGGGCCTTGCAGCAGTCTGAACCTTGCAATTTTCGATGGCGGACACGGTAATCCTCGTCTTCCTCGCCGGTGAGCGACCAGTCTCCAGTTACGCGACGCCCACGGCGCGGCGGCCACGTCTGGAACCGTCCAATTCTAAAAAGCAACCGTCATGGCGACAACCCGTTACGTTCGCGGATCAACAACCCGGCGCCGGTCGCGCCGGTTGAGCGGGACTGGCGGGGAGGGGCGTCGCGACGTTCAGAGCCTTGACGTTCCGCCGAGGTTCGCGCCTCGGCTCGGGTGGTGGTCGACCTGCTTCAGTCGGGCGAAGAGGTGCCCGAGTGGGGGATCGGTTCCTTGACCGACCGCAGGAAATGGTTCCCCTTGTTGCGCGCCTTGAGGTCGGCGATCTTGGCCTCGGCCGCGGCTTTCTCGGCGTACTCGAAGGTCGCGACCGTCCGGCCTCCCAGGTCGCAGACCGCCCAGACGATCTTCATCCGGGGCGAGGCGGCCGGTTTGGGACGGAGCGCCGGGGCGTCGGACTTGGCCCGCGACGGCCGCGACGGCCCCAGCGGTATCCCCCGCGCCGCAACCGCATCCGCTTCCGCCCGCAGATTCCGACGATTCAGAGGACGCTTCGACATGCACCGATCTCCCCGGCTTCCCTGGTTCCATCCCACCTGTTCAGTGTACTCAAAATCGGCCCGTCCTTCCCGTCGATTTCGGTCGAACCCGCAAAATCGCACGAAGCCGAACCGCGCCCCGAGGCCACTTCGTCGGCCCCGTTCCACCTGAAAACGCGACCTGGGAAATTGGGTCCGTTCGTCTCAAAAGTCGGCCCGGTTCGATCCCCGCCAAACCCGCTCGGAAGACTCCAAGCCGCTTCTGCTCCGCCGGCTGGAATTGGGTTCGTTCGACGCCCGAACGCTGCCAATTTGTTGCTGTAACATCTGTGTGAAAGGCTATTTAGCGTCGGCGTGCGGTTTGGCTTCGATCGCGCGATTGGGTGCCTGTGGCAGAATGCCACAGAGGCAGGGGCCGCCGTCTTCTTCACTGTGGCGTCGCTTCGCTCCTCCACAGCCACCCATCGCTCGAATTGGGTTCGTTCGACGCCCGAAATGGGCCTGGTTGTCCGTCATAACCTCTTTGGAAACAGTCGTTTGGAGCGGGTGGAGACATTGGCTTCGCTCGCGCGGAAATTGGGTTGATTCGGAGTCGGCTCGGCTTCCTCGAAGCGCGTTGGCGAGGCGTCCTGCTCGGCCCCCGGCCGACGCGATCCGACGGCTGTTCGGCTTCGCGCAATTGGGTTCGTTTGCGCGGAAACGTCGCCACCGTTCGTCTCCAGCAACCGCATGACCGAACCACGACCGGGAGCGATCCGAGGCGGCTCCGAGACCCCTCCATGATAAGTTTACGACGAGTCGCCGTCGTTGATCATCGATCTCCAAATTTGCATTCCGGCGGCCATGTTGGCTTTCGTAAACGTCGAGCCGCCGGAACGAAGGTAAGAATCAACTTCGGCGGAAGCGACTTGAACGACTCCGGTGTTCGTGTAGAGTGATGTCCTGTTGCACGGATTCGTGCGTGGGTGGCCGCGGTCGTGGTGGCCCAGAACCATAGGCGAATCCGAGCCGATGCCGTCCAGCGGCATTCGCGCGAGACCCAAGGTGGGGGTAGGTGTCGGGGACTGCATTTGAGAGCGTGGTGCGCGCTCGAAACTTGCGGTTCCCGACACCTTGATTTATTCCCAGGATCACATCACACCGAATCGCCCGAATCGCCCGGATCGCCAACCATTGGCGGTCGGAAGTCCCGACGCTACAAGCTCGAAGCGCCAGCGAGTGAATCGATTCCAACGGCCGATCGGAAACTCACTCGCTGGCGCTTCGAGCTTGTATTCGGACCCAGCCGACCGCGATCCCCATTATCCTGAGGCCGGACGTCTCAACGGCGTCATGATGGTTTGTAGCGGCCGCCCCCAGAAGATGGCCCGCGAAAGCTGACGGAGCCACGCGATTCGGTATCAGTCGAGTCGGTGGGGTTCGTGGGGCCGGGATCGGTCGGGGAAGGGGGCGGGGAGGCGGAAAACGGTGGATTGCTCGACGGGCTCGAAGCCGAGGGATTGGTAGAGGGTCAGGGCGGGCTGGTTGTCGGCGAGGGTCTGGACCTCGGCACGTTCGAAGCTGTCCTCGCGGGCGTGGCGGAGGATCTCTGCGACGAGGAATCGGCCGTAGCCCTTGCCGCGATGGGCGGGAGCCACCTCGACTCCGTAGACGCCGATCCGCGTGTGGCCGTCGCCCCGGCCGAACCAGGTCATGTCCCAGGTGTGGGCGCGGGCGATCTCGACCCCCTCGGTCCGCGATTCGAGCCGGACATGGGTCAGGTGGAAGTCACTCAAGGCGATGTTCTCCCACCAGTTCGATGGGACCGGGTCCTCGACGAACTCGACGGCCGCCTGGCGGCGAAGGAGCGGGGCGCGGGGGTCGCGGCTCTCCTCCTGGTCGAGGTCGTAATGCAGGTGGACCGTCGTGCTGATCGGCTCGTAGCCCAGCGCGCTCAGGGCGCTTGAGAACTGGGTGTGGCTCGATGGCACGCCCGAAGCCTCGCTGCCGCCGTACAGACCCCAGTAGAACGGGTTGAGCGGGAACTGCCCCCCGCCGTAAAGCACCTGGGCGCCCCGGCTTCGGAGGTAGCGTTCGGCTTCGACGATCAGGCTCTCGGCGGTCGCCTGCGCGTCCGGGCCCGGCTCGGCGGCCACCATGGCGACGACCCCCATCTCGGGCGTCAGCGCGAACGGATGCTCGCCCACGGGCTGGTCGGGGCCGAAGCCGGCGTGGACGAAGCCGACGGGCCGGCCGTCGCGCTCGGCGACGATCAGGCCGTCGCGGTCGAAGAACACCGACCCGAACGCGTGGTCGTCCAGTTCGTGGACGAGCAACGGCCGGACGCACGAGTGCTCGGGGACCGCTTGGTTCCAGAGTTTCACGAGCGCGGGGGGATCAGAGTTGCGAAACGGGCGAAAGTGGATCACCGGCCGGAGTCGCGAGGTTCGAGAAGAATTCGGCGGCCCTCAGAAGAGTCGAGTCTGCCGACGGGCCCCAGGATAGTCCACCATACGCATCGAGGTCGGCAATTCACCAGTCCCAACAGGACGCCGACCGCGAATCGACGGGCGTCAGGGGACCAGGACGAGGACGTCGTCGCCCTCGATTTTGACCTCGAACACGTCCACCTTGATGCGGGGGCCGAGCGGGGTCGCGCCGGTCTGGACGTTGAATTCCCAGCCGTGCCAGGGGCAAGCGACGAAGCATCCTTCAAGTTGACCGTCGGCCAACGGCCCCCCCTGGTGCGGGCAGATGCCGTCGATCGCCGAGATCGCGCCTTCGACGTTGAACAAGGCGTACACCCGGCCATCGAACTCGACTTCCTTCGCGCCGCCGACGGGAAGGTCCCCCAACGTGGCAAGTTTCACGAATTTCGGCATGCAGACCTCTCCCGGCGGAATCGCGCGATCGAGCCGACCGCAACCGATCGGACATCCACTTCAATTTATCACAACTGCGTGTGGTCGGAAATCGGTTCCGCCGGTTCACGAAGGCGTAGATCCTGGCCGACCGGACTACAACGATCATCAGGTCGTCCGCTGCGGTCTGCGGCTTGAACAACTAAGCCGAGCCCGCGTCATCGGCCAGGGAGGTAAGTGTCGTGCTCGACGTCGTGGTGATCGGGGCCGGGATGGGAGGCTTGGCTGCCGCTTCGCTGGCTCAGAGGGCGGGATTGCGGACGGTCTTGTTGGAGTCGCACTCCAGGCTGGGAGGCAGCGCCGGGTACTTTCAGCGGGGGCCGTACACCTTCGACGCGGGAGCGACTGCGCTCATGGGGCTCGACGCGGGCGAGCCCCTGCGCGCGATGCTTGACCTACTGGGCGTCGAATTCGAGAGCGTCCCGACGGCCAGCTATCGAGTCCATCTGCCGGACCGCACGTTGGACATCGTCGCCGACGCAGCCGTGTTCGAACGGAATACAACCCGCGCCTTCGGCGAGGGGAACTCCTCGGCGGCTCGCCAGCGGGCTTTCTGGAGGTTGCAGGCGGCGGTCGGCGGTGCTTTGTTTCGGGCGTCGTCGCAAGTGCCGAGACTGCCGGTGCGGGCATTGGGCGATCTGGCCCACGATGCGTGCATTCTCGGGTTTCGAGGCGTCCTCGCTGCGTCGACGTCGATCCTGACGGTCCTCGACGTGCTTCGGCTGCTCGGGCTGTCTAACGACGTTCCATTCCGGACGCTGATCGCGATGCTCTTGCAAGACACTGCACAGGCCGGTCCCGAGACGGTGCCGTTCGCCAACGCGGCGGCGTGCCTCCAGGCGTACCGCCTGGGGATGCGGCGGCCCGTCGGCGGCATGCGGAGCCTTGTCGAAGGGATCGGCCAGCGGTTCGCCGCCTTTGGCGGCGACCTTCGAGTCTCAACCATTGTCGATCGGGTCGACGCCTTGGAGCATGGCTTCGAGGTCACTACTCGGCGTCGCGAGCGGCTGCGGGCTCGGCAGGTGATCTTCAACGTTCCGCTCGACCTCGCTTCCAGGCTTCTCAGACGGTCGCTACAAGGCCGGCTCGGTGGGCGTGAGAGGCGGTCGCGGGCGGCTTGGAGCGCGTTCACGGGGTACGTCGCGATCAAACGCGCCGCAATCTCCGACGCGGGGCCCCTGTTTCATCAGGTCCTGCAAGCCTATGGCCGTCCAATTCAAGACGGCAACAACGTCCTGATTTCACTTTCTAGCCCCAGTGACACGGGGTACGGTCCAAGCGAGGTTCGGGTCGCGACGATGTCCACGCACACGCGCCCCAGCGACTGGCAGGGACTCGACCGAGTGGCCTACGAGGCAAAGAAGGCCGAATATGAAGGCCGGCTTCTGGCCGCACTGTCGATGGCGCTTCCTGACGCTCCGGCGAGCCTTCAGCACGCGGAATTCGCCTCGCCTCGGAGTTTTCAGAGGTACACGCGAAGGACGGCCGGCGCAGTGGGCGGTCCTCCGGTGTCGCGTGCTAACAGCAATTTCATGGCTGTCGGCTCCGACGTCTTCGGGCCCGGCCTCTGGGTCGTCGGGGATTCGGTTTTTCCAGGGCAGGGAACGATGGCCGTCGTCCTCTCGGCCGTCCGAGTAGTCGAGCGGATCACCGGGCGGTCGTGGGGGTCGCTGCGAGCCTCGCCCATGCCTGGTCAAGAGGCGTGTTTCGGCCTTCCCGACTTGCTGCCGCATCCGTAGATGGAGCAGGCGCCGGCGAATTCCCAGCATTCGCGATGGTGGGGGGTGTTGCAGGTCGAGCAGACGATGACGGGGCCGTTATCGATCGTCTCGCCGCAGACCTTGCACGAGGGGGGGCCGGCGTCGGGGTCGGGCTCGCCGGCGACGATCGTGACGCCCTCGGTTATCCGTCGGCGGACGCCCTGCAGCAGGCCGTCCTGGATGAGCAGGGTCTCCGACACTGCCATGAAAAGGGCGTCGCGGTTGTTGCTCAGGTTGCGGTCGATCTGGACCAGGAGCCGCTCGGGGCTGATCGAGACGAGCAGGCCGCCGGGATGGACGAGACGCTGAAGGGCGTCGATCGACCAGCGGACGGCGGGGTTGAGGAAGTCGCGGGCCATTTCCTCGTCGTTCGCCTGAACGACGAAACCGGCGTCGAATTCGAGGTCGCCGACCCGGACCCGCCGGGTCCCCTTGGGGGGCTGCGTCGGCGACGGGCGCGCCACGGGGGCGAGTTCGAGCCGGAACGGGATGCCGCGATGGAACCGGACGACGACCCGGGTGCGCGGGATCGACGCCTGGCCGGGGACCGTCGGCGCCAGCCCGACTCGGACCGAGTTCTCGCCGTGCGGGAAGCTCACTGTGGGAGGGTCGGAAAGCCCTCGACTCTCGTAACGGCCGCCGAACCGGGCGGCAAGCTGGCGGAACGCCCGGTAGCGGGCGCCCGTGGACCAGGCGCCCACCACGGCCAGGAACCGGATGACCCCGTAGACGATCAGCACAATCACGACGAGGACGAACAGTTCCATGCGCGGTCGTCGCTCCCGCCGTCGTTAAACTCCGGCCGAATTCGATCCCAGCCCCGCATGCATTCTATAATGAGCCGGCCCGCCGAGGCAATGCGCCGAGGTCGACGACCGCCGAGGTCAGCCCCGTTCGAGAGCCAGCGCCGCCACGTAGCCGGGCCGGGGCGAAGCCTCCCAGAGGGACCAGCCGAGCACGACGGACGACGGTGCGCAGGGGACGAATTCGCGGCCGAGATCCTCGACGCCGAACATGGTCTCGAAGCCGGTGGCCAGGCCGGCAAGGCCGACCCCCTTGGCCTTCAGAATCGCCTCCTTGCGGGTCCACCCCCGGATGAAGGCGTCGGGCCGGACGGCCTCGTCGAGTTGGTGGAACTGCTCGGTCTCGGTCTCGGTGAAGTACGACCGGACGATCCGGGCGGCCTCGGAGATCGGCCGCGTCTTCTCGACGTCCACGCCCAGCTCGCGGCTCCGGCTGACGGCGATGAGAGCCAACTCTCCCGAGTGGCTGACGTTGAAGTGCAACGGCGGGGGGCTCCCCGGTTCTCCCGCCGGGAGGATCGGCTTGCCCCCCGGGCCGGCCCGGAACTCGACCGCGTGGGGCGAGCGGTCGAGGAGGCGGCCGATGATCGACCGCAACGCCCCCCGGCACAGCACGAACCGGCGGCCGTCGCGCGGTCGGACGAGTCGCTCGGCCCGGGCGCGTTCCTCGGCCGTCAGCCAGGCCCACTCCGGCGCTTCGGCGAAGGCGTCGCCCGCTTCGCAGGCGTCGAGCGCGACGCGATAGACCCGGGTTTCGCCCTCTTCGGGCTCGATCGGCTCGACGCCGTGCTGATAGGTGCAAAATTTGGGGGGCGGCGGGGAGGTTTCAGCGTCGACCACGATCGGCGTCCTCGGTTTTCGGGTCCAAAGGGGCGAGACGCGCCGGCCTAAGCCCGGGCGAAGACTACCCCCTTGTATCAGAACGCGAGGATGCTATTAGTGAAAGAGGTTTGGCCCGGCCTTTTTTCGAGGTCGACCCTGGTTGGGAGGATCACGGATGAATCGGAAAAGGACGATCACCGGGCCGCTGGCCGCCGCGGTCGCGTGCCTGGCCCTGGCGCTTATCGGCCCCTCGGCGGTCAGTCAAACCGCGCCTTCCCAGACGAAACAGGCCGAAACCCCGAAGGGGAAGGTCGATCCGCGGATCAACGCTCAGTTCGAGAAGCCCGACGTCAAAGCGTGGATCGAGCGGTTCGAGTCGGAAAACCGCGAGGTGTTCGCCCGCCGCGCGGAGATCGTCTCGGCCCTGAATCTCAAGCCGGGGATGACCGTCGCCGACTTGGGGGCGGGGACGGGGCTGTTCACGCGACTGATGGCCGACAAGGTCGGGGCGGAAGGGCGGGTCTATGCGGTCGACGTCTCGCCCGGGTTCCTCAAGCACATCGCCGAGCAGTCGCGAAAACTCGGGCAGAAGCAGGTGACGACGGTCCAGGGAACCCAACTCGCGACCAATCTGGCGCCGGGAACGGTCGACCTGGTTTTCATCTGCGACGTCTACCACCACCTGGAAGACCCGGAGCCGGTTCTCGCCTCGATCCGCCAGGCGCTTCGGCCGGGAGGGGCGCTCGTCCTGATCGAGTTCGACCGCGTGAAGGGCAAGAGCACCGAATTCGTGCTCAAGCACGTCCGGGCCGACAAGAAGCAGTTTTTCCGCGAGATCGAGCAGGCCGGCTTCACGCTCGATTCGAGCCAGCCGAAGGTCAAGCTCGCCGAGAACTTCTTCGCCAGGTTCCGCAAGGACGACCGTCCGCCGACGACGCCCGCGCCCGGGAAGTCTCGCCGGCCGGATCGCGGTCCCAGGTCGTGAGCGATCGAGGACGGCGGACCTCAGCCCGGAATCAAGACTCGTCGGCGCGTTCCGACTCGGCCTCAGCCGGCGCGGCTTTGCTCGGGGCGTCGGACCGACGGACGCGATGCCAGACTTCCACGAAGGCCTGGGCTTCGGCGTCGCGCCAGCCCAGGCCCGTCTCCTCAAGCTCGTTGGCTCGACGGCCCCACTGCTCGCGATTCTCCAGCGACCAGCCGGCCACGACGCTGCGATACGCAAGCGGATGGAAGACGGGGACCGGCTGTCGACCACGACTCGCGCGCTTCGCTGGATTGGACGATTTGACGGGGCGTCGGAAGCCCTCGTCTCGACCGCCGGCCTGGGCCTGGAGCAGGTCGCCGGAATCGACTTCATCTTCGACCGCGATCGCGAGCCGGCCTTGCACGCTGCGACGACGCACGCCCGAAGAGACTCGCTTGGGTGCCCGGAGTTCGCCCATTGGGAAAATCCCCCTGGTGGATGCCAAGGCTTCAACGTACTTGACGCCGCGGACCCCTCCCTGGTCGTCTCTTATTCTAGGCGCTTCTTCCCTGGGTTCAAGTGTTCACTAGATATTTGCGGACTCTACTTCTAACTTACCCCAAGTTTCCTATCTCATCTAAATTTGCAACATCCTACCGATGTCTAAAAACGACGAAACCACCTGGAATGACGATTTTTCTCCTTCATCCGTCCCGCGCGAGAAGGAGGCGATGCCGGCCGAATTCGGCTTGCCGATGGCGGTATGCGTCGTCGTGGCGAGCATGGTCGGCACCGGGGTTTTGATGACGTCCGGCTACACGGTGGCGTCGGTCGGCAGCAATCAGTACATGCTCGTGCTCTGGGTGATCGGCGGCGTGACGGCCATCTGCGGGGCGTTGACGTTAGCGGAGCTGTCGGCGGCGATGCCGAGGACGGGGGGCGATTACGTCTTCCTTTATGAAGCGTACGGCCCGCTGGCGGCGTTCTTGACGGGATGGGCGTCGTTTTTGATGGGGTTTTCGGGCCCGAGCGCGGCGGCGGCGTTCGGCTCGGCGAAGTACGTGCTCGCGCCCTTGCAAATGGAGGGGAGCCAGGCGTTGTTGTGCCAGCGTCTGCTGGCGAGCCTGGCGATCCTGGCGTTCGCCGCCTTGCACGTTTCGGGGCGTCGTCAGACGGCGCACGTTCAAGGTTGGATCACGGGTTTGAAGGTCGCCGTCCTGGGGTTGCTGATCGTCGGCGGCCTGGCCGTCGGCTGGCCGAACTACGCCAACCTGCAAGATCCGAAGCCCATCGACGGCGGTCTGGCGACGTCGATGATGTTCTCGCTGGTCTACATCTATTACGCCTACACGGGATGGAACGGAGCCTCGTACCTGGCGGGCGAGATCCGCGATCCTCAGAAGACCTTGCCGAGGGCGATCCTGATCGGCGTCGGCCTGGTGACGTTGATTTATCTGGCGATCAACGTCGTGTACGGCCTGGCCCTTTCGGCGGCGGACGTCCAGGCGATCGTCGCCGGAACGGACGGCAAGCCGGACTTCGACCGGGTCGCGCCAATCGCCGAACTCGCGGCGCGGAAACTGTTCGGGGCGCAGTGGTCGAATCCGCTCAGCGTCGCCATCGGTCTGATGATGCTCTCGTCGCTGAGCGTGTATATGTTGATCGGTCCCCGGGTCATCTACGCGATGGCCAAGGCGGGCCAGTTTCCGGCCGTCGCCGGCCGGCTCTCGTCGCGAGCCGAGACCCCGGCGGTCGCCACGCTGTTCCAGGTCGCCGCGTCGTTGGTGCTGCTCTGGACGGGGTCCTTCGAGTGGATTCTGGTCTACGCGAGCGTGGGGCTGTCGTCGTTCTCGATCCTCGCCATGAGCTCGATCTTCGTGCTTCGGATCAGGCGCCCCGACATGCCTCGGCCGTTCCGAACGCCCGGTTATCCGATTACGCCGATCCTCTACCTCGTGCTGACGGTGTCTCTCCTGGGCGCGGCGTTCAAGAGCAAGCCCGACGTCTCGACGATCTCGGTCGTGAGCATGCTGGCGGGAATCCCGGTCTATTATCTCTGCGGGGCCCACAAGCGAGCCCGGCCGATCTGAGCCCGGCCTTGCCATGGCAGGTGTTATGAAGCCGTCCGACGGACGTCACTGGAGGAGTCGCCTGCGTCTGAGCGTCGCCGGCCTGATGATGTTGGTCCTGATCATCGGCGGCTGGCTGGGCCGGGTGGTTAACAGCGCCCGGGTTCAACGCGAAGCGGTCGCCGCGATCCGGGCGGCGGGGGGCCGGGTCCTCTACGAGTGGGAAGTGAAGAACGGCCAGTGGAAGCCGACGGGCAAGCCCTGGTGGCCGAACTGGGTGGTGGATCGCATTGGGGTCGACTATCTGGGGAGCGTTCTGCACGCCGACCTCGGCCCCGAGGGGACCAACGCGGAACTGGCTCACGCGGCGCGACTTCGCCGGCTGGAGGAGCTGGAGCTTCCTCACTCGCGGGTGACCGACGCCGGCCTGGCGCAGGTGAGGAGCCTGTGGTATCTCCGGGTGCTGAACCTCAACGACACCGCCGTGACCGACGCCGGGTTGGCCCACCTGAAAGGCATGGACAGCCTCCAGACCCTCTGGCTGGAACGCACGCCGATCACCGACGCCGGGCTGGCCCACCTATCGGAAGTGTATGGTCTCCGGTGTCTGCGGCTCGGCGAGACGAAGGTCGGCGACGCGGGGTTGGCCGCTCTTGAGGGGCTGGGACTCATGGAGGTTCTCTGGCTCCAGAAGACGCGCGTCGGCGATGCGGGGCTGCGCCACATCGAGCAATTGACGTTGCTCCGCGATTTGAATCTCGCCGACACGGCGGTCTCCGACGCCGAGCTGGCGCGGCTCGCGGCGTTGCGCGACCTTGAAACCCTGAACCTCAACAAGACGAGAGTCACTGACGCGGGGATGCCCTCCCTCAAGGGGCTGGCGGGCCTGGAGAAGCTGTATCTCTCCGGCGACAAGGTCACCGGCGCCGGGCTCGAGCACCTGGTCGGGTTGACCGATCTGCACCTGGCCGGGACGCCGATCCGGGATGACGGACTCGCCCACCTCGCGGGCCTGAAGCGACTTCGGGTTCTGGAATTGAACGGCGCGGCGATCACCGACGCCGGGCTGGCCCACCTGCCGGGCCTGACCAACCTTGAGGAGCTATCGCTTCAAGCCGCCGAGATCACCGACGCAGGTTTGCGTCCGCTGGCGGGCCTCACGCTGCTCAAACTGCTGGACCTGACCAATACGAAGGTCACCGACGACGGGATGGACGCGATCCAACAGGCGGTGCCGGGCGTGCGATTCTTTCCTTGATCAGCCAACGCAAAACCATGCACTCGCTGGCGCTTCGGGCTGTTGCTCTGAAAATTCCGGTCTGTGGTTTGCTGTAGGGGTGCCCCTTGTGGGTGCCCGGTTCGTTTCACGTCGACCGCTCACGCTCGGCGATCGGGCACCCATAAGGGGCGCCCCTACCGGGCCTGGTCGCGACGCCATGCGAAAGCCCCCCATTTTCATGAAACCGGGTGCTCTGACGGCGTCATGCTGGTTTGGAATGGGGGAGCGCTCACTTGCGGAAAGCCTGTCAGGTCGTCAGGGCGCTTGCCTGAGACCGGGGGGATCTCTACACTCGGAGGTGTGGGGATCGCGGTCCGCTCGCGACTCTTTCGATCCGCCGGACTCGCGCGAGGCGAGCCGGCCCGCCCTCTCGTGACGAAATATCAGCATGAGCCCATCGAACCCGCCCGACGCCCCCTCGTACGAACAGGCCGATTTCTCCGCCGATCCCGGAAAGCTTCCCGACCTGCCTCCAGTCGAAGTTCCGTCGGCGAGCTTCGTGGTCCAGTTGTTCGTGATCCCGGCGGTCGTGGTGCTGGTGGTGATCGTGGTCTGGCTGCTGTTCGGCAAGCTCGCCGGCGGCGAGCGCGACGCGATGGAGTACGTCCGCCACATCCAGTCGAACTCCGGGAGCTGGCGGTCGGCCTACGAACTGGCCAGCCTGATCCAGAACGATTCCAAGCTGGGCTCCGACCCCCGGCTGCTCGGCGAGCTGACCGATCTGTTGGGTGCCGAACTCGACAAGAAGGGCGACCCCAAGCTGATCCAGTACCTTGAGCTGACCCTCGGCGCGTTCCAGACGCTCGACGCGACCACTTCGAGCGGCCAGGCCGTCGACCCGATCGCGGTGCTGGCGCGGGCGCTCGAGCCCAAATACGAGACGCCGATCCGGATGGCGGCGGCGGCGAGCCTGGCCAAGCAGGCCGCGCGGTTGAACGGCAAGCTCGACGACGCGCGGGCCGTCAAGGCGCTCGCCAGCGCGGCGACCGACGAAGTCGTCGAGCTGCGGCAGGTCGCGGTGTATGCGCTGGGCTTCTTCGGCGGCGACGCGGCGGCCGAGGCTCTCCGCGAGCGGCTTCAGGGCGATGAAGACCGGTTCGTCCGCTACAACGCGGCGGTCGCGCTCGGAAGGCGAGGCGACCAGGCGTCCGCCGCCACCCTCCGCGAGATGCTCTCGACCTCCAGCCTCGATCGACTCATCGATCTGCCGACGTCGACCGAGAAGGAAAACAAGATCGAGGCGATCCAGCACGAGGCGCTCGAAGCGGTCGACACCTCGGTCTCGGCGGGGGCGACCGGGTTCGCAAAGGGCTTCAACCCCGAGCTGGAAGCCCTCACGCGCTCGGGCCTGGCGGGCGTCCGCAGCCAGGCCAAGGAAATCTTGCAAAAATTACAATCCACGCCCGCCTCCTGAGCGGACGTCGAGCGCGGGGGCGAGAACGCCCGGATCGATGGAATCCGCGGCGGCGGCTCGCTTTGCGCGCATTGCGGACGGTGCCGCCGACGGCGGCGTCGGCTTTGGCCCACGGCTTGCTCAGTCTTTCTTGAGGAAAGTATTCGTCTGCGCCGGTTGATTCGATGTGACCGGTACAGAAGGAACCCGGTGCCCGGGAAATCCCACCATTTTCTCAAGTTAGGAAAAGGGTGGGTGATATACTGACCTTGTAGCCTCTCATTGGGGCCTCGATCTTACTGGTTTCGGCAGTTGTGGTCTGGTTCCTTGAGGGAATTTCGAGGAACCGAATCAAGTTTTCTTTGGGAGGGCTTTCTCAAGGAGGAGACAGCGCACTCCCTCGGGTCTTGCCGTCGGACGAATGCGTCTCGACGGCGAGCTGGAAACCCGAGGCACCGCCAAGGAGTTTCGCATGTTCAAGTCCTTGAGAGCCGTGCGACTGGGCGCCGGCGCCGCCGCGGCGCTCCTGGGTGGGCTCTGCACGCCCGCCTGGGCCACCTACGGAGGAGGGGCCTGTCATTCCTGCGCCCCCGCGCCGGTGGTGGCGACGCAGTTGAGCGTGGTCGCCCTGGCCCCCCAGGTGCAGACGTCCTATCAGACGGTGTATGAAACCGTCTACGAAAACGAACCCGTCACCGTGATGGAGACGCGGTATCGCACGGCCTACCAGACGGAAAACTACACCGTCATGCGGCCCGTGACCGAGACCTCGTTCGTCCAGCGCAAATACACCGTGACGAAGCCGGTCTACGAGACCGTCAACCAGGAACGCAAGTACTCGGTGATGAAGCCGGTGTACCAGACCGAGCGCCGGGAACGACGGTACACTGTCACGAAGCCGGTGTACCAGACCGTCAACCAGGAGCGACGGTACACCGTCATGAAGCCGGTGGTCCGCACCCAGCAACTGGAACGCCGTTACACGGTGGCCAAGCCGGTGTATCAGACCGAGCGTCGCGAGCGTCGGTATTCGGTGATGAAGCCGGTGTACCAGACTGAGCGTCGCGAGCGTCGGTATTCGGTGATGAAGCCGGTGTACCAGACGGTCAACCACGAGCGACGGTACACGGTGATGAAGCCCGTCACCGAGACCGTCATGGTCGAGCAGCCCTACACGGTCTGTCGGCCGGTCACGTCGGTCCGTCAAGAGACCGTCGAGTGCGGTTACTTCGAGCGCCAGTTCACGTCGGTTCCGGGACCGGTCGTCGAGCGTCGGGTGCGCGTTCCGGTGACGGAATGCGACGCCTGCGGCAATGTGGTCGAGCGCCGGGGACTGCTCGGCTGCCTTCACAAGAAGAAGGTGACGGCGACCGTCGCAGTGCAGACGCCGCCGCGCGTCGTCAGCCAGCGCGTGTTCGTCTCCCGTCCGGTGACGCGCGACGTCTCTGAGACTCGATACGTCCGCGAGACGATGGTCCGCCAGGTGCCGGTGACGAAGTGCCGCTACGAGACCGAGGAACGGGTTCAGACGACGCCCGTCACGACCTGCAGCTACGTGGCGGAAGAACGGGTCGAGCCCTACGAGGTCCAGACCTGCCGCTACGTGGCGGAAGAACGGGTCGAGCCCTATGAAGTTCAGGCGTGCAGCTACGTGAACGAGGAGCGGGTCGAGCCTTACGAAGTCAAGACCTGTGAGATGGTCGCCGAGCCGCGCGTCGAGACGATTCCCGTCACCACGTGCAGCTACGTGAACGAGGAGCGGGTCGAGCCCTACGAGGTCCAGACCTGCCGCTACGTGGCGGAAGAGCGCGTCGAGACGATCCCCGTCACGACGTGCAGCTATGCGACCGAGGAGCGGGTCGAGAACGTCCCGGTCACGCAGACCCGGATGGTCGCCGAGACCGCCAGCCGTCAGGTGCCGGTCTGCACGGCCGAGCAAGTGCCGGTGACGACCAATCGGGTCGTGGCCCGGTACGTCCCCCGGACCGTGGCTGTGCAGCACTACACCACGGTGCCGGTGCTCGTCCCCACCTGCCTGACTTGTAACTGATCGATCGCAAACGCATAATCAGACCATCGCGGCGAGCCCCTCGACGAATCGGAGGGCTCGCCGTTTTTCGTTCGTGCCCGGGATCAGTCCCGGAGCGTGATCTCGACCTGGATCGGCATGTCGCCGAGGTTGATCGAGAAGACCGGATGGGCGAAGTCGAGGTACTTCTCGGGGATGTCGTTCTTGTGAGCGGCGGCGGCTGAGCTCTTCAGGGTCGTCCCCTCGTTTGGGAGACGTTCGTCGTTCGAGGGCTTACCATCGTTGGCTCGGGTGAACGTCACCCCATAAGTGCCGGCCGCGAGTGGAACGGCGCTGCGAGCCGACTCGACGACGAAGCTGCCGTCGTCGCGGATGACTCCCGCCCCCCACGCCCCGGACATGCCCGATTCCGGAAGGAGGAAGACGGATCCGCCTCGAACCGGTTCGCCGTGGTAGCTGACCTTCCCACGGACCTGCTTCGTATCTTCCTCACTGAATTGACAACCCGTCGAGACGAGTCCGACGACGCCGACGGCCGCGAGCCGGCTGGCGAGGTTCCACGAGCGTCCGATTCCACCAGTCTTGATTTTCATGAGGTCGCTCCGAGCGGGCGAGCTTCCCGCCGTCCCCGTGCGCTTGCATCTGGACCTGACAGTTTACGAGATGAGTCGTGTCCTAACTCTAGTGCACGATCGGCAAGCCGACCCACGCGGAAATCGAGCAGGCGAGATTCGTCGACCCGGCGGTCGCGGCAAGGAGCCGTCACCGAACAACGCCCGTCGCCGATCGGCTCAGGTAGAGCTCTCAACGGCCCGGCGGAAATTCGAGTTGTACATCGTGAACGAGCCGGCCGCTGCTCCCTGTCAGGATAAATCCGGAAGCCCGCTCGATGCAATGGATTGCGGCCGCGAACCTCAGGGCCTTCGAGGTCGCCGTCGACCACGGCCTGGAGGTCGACCTGAAGGGGACCGGCCTGCACCCGATCCCTTCGGTGGTCCGCGTCTACCCGAGAAAGCTAGTCGTGGGGAGGGCGTCGGCCGCCGTTCCTCTTCAATTCAACTTCAACCACGCGTGGACGATCCGGTCGATTTGCTCCTCTCGGACCGAGGGCCCTCTTGAAATCTTCACGATTTAGTCTTAATGTCTTCGTCTGCCCTGGCACGTTTGCTTCGGCGACGATCCGAGACTATCGGCAGACGTCCCGAGACGAGCGGCCGGCCTGCTCATTCTTCCGGCTCTCCCTCCTTCTCCCCGCCGGCCGTCCATCCCTCCTCCTAATCGGAGCCAATGCATGCCCTCCGGACAACGATTGAGCCGAGCGCGGTCAGGTTTCACGCTGATCGAGCTCCTCGTGGTGATCGCCATCATCGCCGTTTTAATCGCACTCCTCTTACCGGCGGTGCAGGCCGCGCGCGAGGCCGCCCGCCGGTCTCAGTGCGTAAACAACCTCAAGCAGTTGGGCTTGGCGGTTCATAATTATGCTGATCAGAACCAATGTTTTCCTTTGGCCGATATGTACCCCAGCGCCTCGGGCACGAGCTGCGGCTGGACGCTCTCCTGGCCGATCGGCCTGATGCCCGGGATGGAGCAGATGCCGTTGTTCAACGCGTTCAACTTCGCGTTCACGACCGGCGGCGCCGACTACGACGCCGCCTGCACGGCCGGCGGCGGTTGGGCCAATTCGACGGTGGGAAGAGCCCAGGTCGCGACGCTCCTCTGCCCCTCCGAAAGCCTGCAACAGCACCCTGACGGGACGTTTGCGACCATGAACTACTATGGGAACCTCGGCGGTCCCGGCGTGATCGCCACGTTCACCGGGATGATCATTCCGACGGACGCAGGGGTCCAGGCGGTGCTGGGCGGCACCTACGGTCGCGGGGGGCCGGTCAGTTTCGCGTCGGCCACGGACGGGACCTCGAACACCGCGCTCTTCAGCGAGAAGCTTTACGGCGTCGGCGTCAGCTCCAGCATGCTGAATCAGATGACGCCGGGATCGATCTCCGGCAAGCGGGGGATGTTCAACCCCACCACGACGGCGAGCCACGATACGGGGAGCCAGACGGCGGCCCTCGCCTTCATCGCCGGTTGCAATAGCATCCCAGCGACGACCACGGCGACCTCGAGCATCGCGGGGTTGAGTTGGATCAAGGCGTATCCCGCTTACTCGGCGATCAACGGCTACACGCACTTCGGTGCCCCGAACAGCATCGCCTGCGCCACCGACAACACGTACTGGGGCGGCCCCGCGGCCTCGGTGCCCCCGAGCAGCAACCACTCCGGCGGCGTCAATATGGGCATGGCCGACGGATCAGTCAGGTTCATCAAGAATTCGGTCAGCCTTCCTGCCTGGTGGGCCATCGGCACGCGAGCCTCCGGCGAGGTCGTCAGCGCCGATGCGTTCTGATCGAAGGACCAACTCGGCTTCGTGATGTCTCATTCGAATCGCCGTCTCGCCCGATCGAGCGCCGCTCGGGCGGGCGGCAGTTTTGACCCCATCCGAGGATTCGTCGATGCGCATCCCCAAATTGTGCTACGCGGTCGTATTCGTCCTTCCCGCTCTTTTCTCGGGGTGTGCTGACGATCTGCCCCACAAGACCGAGATTGATCCGGCTCTCGCGAAGGACCTGCCGCCGCCGGGGCCCGAGCGACCCAACCCGTTTGCCGCCAAGGGCTCCAAAAAACAAAAGGATCATGTCGGCGATCTGTCGCCGATGATGCCGCCTCGCTAAGCGATGCGGGGACGCGGGGCGGGGGCTGGCGACCTTCCTCCGATCCGGGCCGCCAGCGTCGAGAGCGGGCCGAAATCGAGCAGTTCGACGCCCGCACTCGCCACGCACGTCAGATCGTGGCTCAGCCACGGTTTCGCCCCCTTCGCCGTCGCGACGTTCAAACCGGCCGCGTTCGGCGAGAACGCGGGCAGGATCATGAGCCGGGAGCCGACCAGGAAACACGGCGCGGCGAAGCGGTCGACGACGAGCGCTGGGTGATGATGTCCCATGACGACGCGGTCGCCCCGCGACGGTTGATGGCCGTGACAGATCGTCCAGCCGGAGACTGTCAGCTCGGCGGGAGCTACGATCGGCCCGGGCGCGGCCGACTTCGGCCGCCGCGCGCACATCCAGAAGAGGCTGCGGTCGTGATTTCCCGGAACCACGACGAGTTCCACCCCGCGCTCGCGCAGCCAGTCGTTCAGGCGGAAGACGTCGGCCGCCGTCCGCGCGCACGGACGCGCCGATTCGACGAGGTCGCCGGCCACGACGAGCCTGCTGATTTCAGCCCGTGCGAGCAGCCGCCCCAGCCGATCGACAGTCTCGGCCAGCGAATGAGCCGGGACACAGTCGCCGGCGTTCCCTCGCGCCCACTCGTAGCCGAGATGGACGTCGGCGACGACGGCGGTCGCCTCCTCCGGCCGGATCGCCGCGGCCTCGGGCGTGAGCAGCCAGCCTTCGTGCGCATGGCACGGCGACGCGCTCGTGGTCACGGCGTGTCTCCCGTGGCCGAGGCCGTCATTCGCGCGTGGAGCCGCCGCAGCGCGTCGGCCGGGGTATCGAAGTGGAGCGGCTCGTCGGCCCCGGGGGCGATCCAGGCCAGGGTGAACGGCGACGGCGCCGAGAGTCGACGCAGCCGGAGCGTCGGCTTCGTCGCCAGCCAGCGCGCGGCGGCGTCGACGTCGAGGATGTCGCGGAGCACCTCGCGCCTCGTCTCGCGGAGCAAGGGATGGTTCGGGCAGGCGGCCTTCACCAGCGGATAGAGTCGCGAGCTGACCCAGAGCAGCCCGCCGACCCGCACGCGCTTGCCCCGCTCGGGATTGCGCAAGACCATCAGCGCCGTGGCCGCGACGTGGCGGAACCGACGGGCCGCGAGATCGCCCCGGTCGACCCCTTCGAGCACGTCGTCGGCCAGGCCGTCCATCGCCGTCAACGCTTCGAGGTCCTCGTCACCGATCCGCGCGTCCTCCGGCAATCGGATCGACCAGCCGAGATCGGCGGCCTGAAGCGCGAGGTCGCGGCCGAACCGGCGTCCCAGGCGGGCCGCGAACGCCCGGCCCAGGGCCTCGCACGCGGCGCGGTTGAGCGGCGCGTGGAACGCGTAGGTCAGGCCGGGCTCGTGCTCCGAGGGGAACTCCTCGACGAGCAGGGCGTTCACGTCGGGCGTCTCGCTGTAGCGGTCCTGGGCCTCGATCAACTCAGCGACGACCGCCGCAACGCCGGGCTTGAGTTCGAGGGCCTCGGCCAGCCAGTCGCGAACCGCCTCGGGGCCTTCGCCCACCGACTTTCGAGAGGCTTCGGCCCGGAACTCGGCCAGCTCGGCGGCCAGCTCCGACGACAGCGCCTGGCGGTCGCTGTGCCAGACGGGGAGCGCCCCGGCCTCGCCGCCGACGACGCGGGCGTGGAGCATCAGGCCGTCGAGCCGTCGGAATTCGAGCGTCCGGCCGTCGAGCACGAAGCGGTCGCCAGCCGACAGCCGCTCGGCGTACTGGCCTTCGATCGTCCCCAGCGCCTTGCCGTCGGCCACGACCGATACGGACTCCTCCGATGTGATGGTGCCGATGTTCGTCCATAACCAGCGCTGGACGCGCCGGCTGCGGACGCCGAACCAGCCGTCGTGCTTCCAGATGCGAGGCGACGTCCAGCGCGGGTTCGCGCCGGGCTCGGGCTCGAACGCGCCGGCGGGGCTCGCAAGGTCGCCGGCCAGGAAGTCGAGGCAAGACTGGAAGTCGTCACGGTCGAGATTCGCCGTCGGCCCGGCCTTGCGGAACAGCGCGAAGGCCGACTCGACGAACGTCTCTTCCGCGCAGGCCATCCCGAGCAGCTGCTGGCAGACGACGTCGAGCGGCGATTCGATCATCGCGAGGGGCTCGATCGCTCCGGCGCGCCCGGCCCGTGCGGTGACGGCCGCGCCGGCGACTTCCGATGCGGTGGCCGCCACGATCACGCCGCGCGGCGCAGCACCGACGCGGTGTCCCGATCGGCCGATCCGCTGCAAGCAGCGGGCGACGCCGCCGGGCAGCCCGATCTGGACCGCCAGGTCGGCCGTCCCGATGTCGACGCCGAGTTCAAGACTCGTGCTCGTCACCACGGCCCGGAGCTGGCCCGCCTTGAGCATCGCCTCGACCTCGCGGCGTCGGCCGGCGTCGAGGGCCGAGTGGTGCGCGGCGATGGCCGTTTCGCGGTCGTAACACGGTTCCTCGCCGCGCTGGTCGCGGCCGGGAGACTGATGGCGGAGGTCGTGGGTGATCCGCTCGGTCATCGGCCGGGTGTTGGCGAACACGACCGTCGTGCGATGAGCGTCGATCGCGCGGCGCAATCGCTTGAGCAAGCGGCGATATGTCAGTCCGCGATGCGGACCCTCGCCGGGACGGAGCAGCGAATCGACTTCCAGCTCCAACTTCGGCGAATCGGCGGGGCGGGGAACTTCCACCACGCGACACGATCGCGACGGCCCGACCAGGAACCGGGCCACGGGGTCGGGGGGACGGCAGGTCGCCGACAGCCCGATGCGCTGGGGGGCGTGGGCCGAGGCGTCGACCAGGCGTTCAAGTGAGACGGCCAGGTCGCTGCCTCGCTTGGTGGGAACCAGCGCGTGAACCTCGTCCACGATGATGTGCTCGACCCCTCGCCAGCGGTCGCGCCAACTCGCCTGGCTCAACAGGAGCGACAGGCTCTCGGGCGTGGTGATCAGGATGTGCGGCGGATGATCGCGGAGCTTGCGGCGGTCGTAGGCCGACGTGTCCCCCGTCCGAACTCCCACCTGCACGGGGCTTTCGGCCAGGCCCAGCGCCGCCTGAAGTCCGGCGAGCGGGATCGCCAGGTTGCGCTCGATGTCGTAGCCGAGGCTCCGCAGCGGTGAGATGTAAACGCATCGCGGTCCGGGTTTCAGCTCGCCCGCCGCATGATCGCGCAAGAGCCGGTCGACGATCGCCAGGAATCCCGCGAGCGTCTTGCCGGTCCCGGTCGGCGAGACGAGGAGGACGTGCTCCCCCTCGGCGATGAGCGGCCAGGCCGCCGCCTGCGCGGGGGTCGGCCCGCTTGGAAAGGCCGATGAGAACCATCGCCGGACCGGACTCGACAAGAGCCCCAGCGCGTTCCCGGATTCAGCCGTCGGGTCGATCGTGGGCATCCCAGCAAAGGACGGGGCGTCCTGAACCCGTCCACTCCTCTCCCCTGGATCGCGATCGTCATGACCGCCGACCGGATCGTGGTCGACCGGGGGGCGGAGGTCTTTGATGATATCCAGATGGGCACTAGCTGGGAACAGGACGGGCGGACGATCACGGCCAGGTGGGGCACCGTTCGTCGGGGATGATCACGGTTTTTTCTCGTTCTGGAGACGCTCGCGGCGCGCGGCGGCGGCGGCTTCTCCAGGACGAGGAGGCGCGGGTCGGACGGCGGGAACGGGACGCGGAGCGGGGGCGGCCCGGGGTGCCTCGCGCCGCGCGGCGGCCGCCGCCGCCGTGGGACGAGGCAAGGGCGGCGGTTGGCGATGGGTGTATTGAGGCGGTGCGTGCAGGTTGGGCCCAGCCGCATCCGCCTGGGTGGCGTGGCGAGGCGCATCGGGCTTCGGCGACGATGCGTGAGGTGGCTGCTGCTGAGCGTTTCGGACGGCGGGGCGGGCGTCCTGGTGGGCGATTCTCGGCTGCGCGGGGCCGGGACGATCCGCGTGCGGAGGGCGCGCCGGGCTGGCCGCCTGGGCTTGATCCAGATGGCGGGGAATTGCGGGCTGTGCCGGGCCGGCGGTGGACGCTTGATGCTGGGGACGCCTCTGCGGGCCGAGATTCTGACCGGCCGAAGCATGGTCGTGGAGCGGGGCCGCGACGGGGGAGTTCGGCATCGTGAACGGGCGCGGACGCGGCTGCGCCTGGGCCGTCCGCTCGCCGTTCGGCGGGGGCCCTTCCTTGCGCTCGAGACCGGCTCGCTGCGCGCGGAATTCGGACATCTGCTGCGACCGCGCTTGCCATTGCCGTCGCGATTCGGCGTTCAATCGCTCCATCCGCGCGTTCCCGAACTCGGCCTGCCGCGCGGCGACCTGCGAGATCGGCCGGCCGATCACCGGGTTGGTGCCGCCCGGTCGGCCTCGATTGATGACGGTGACGTTGTTCGTGATGTTGATGTTGTTCTGGACGATCCGCGTTTGCTCGATGTACGTGCGCGGAGGCCGCATGGCGATGTTGTCGCGGCGGAGGTTGTAGTCTTCGCGGCAGTGCGCGGCCCAGCCAGGGTCCCGGCGCACGTTGACCGAGGCGTAAAACGTGAACAACGGGTCGTAGTACGCCGGCGGACGCGGACCCGAGGTGTAGGTGAGCGAGAACCACGGGAAGATTCCGGCGGTCAGAAACCGCTGGTCGTAGTAGTCGCCGAAGCAGTAATGGTTGTAGCTGGGCTGGACGAACAGGTTCGCGACCAGGCCCGGCGTGGCGATGGTGATCGTCGGCGTGTAGACGTAGGCCGGTTGAAGGTAGACCGGCTGGGCGTAATAGACGGGCGCGAAGAGCATTCCGCGGTCGGCCAGCGGAAGGTCCCAGTAGCCTTCGACGAACAGGCAGCCGCCGGGGGTCCAGACGTAGTGCGCGGGGACCCAGACCCACGTCGGTTGAACGGCTGCCCAGAAGCCGGGCCGCCAGACGTAGCGGGTCTGCTGCCAGTACCAGCAGCCGGGGCTCCAGAAAACGTCGGCCGAGGGAGACGGACTGTTAGGGCCGAGTTCCAGGCTGGCAGGGGGCGCGGGGAGGTACTCGGCCTGCCCTTGCGCCAGGGCTGAGCCGGCCTGAATGCCCGCCGCTCTCTGAGGACCGACGGGAATCCAGGCACCGGGAATCCACTGGAATCCGCCCGCCACCTGGTTCCAGTAGCCGGGGACCCACTGCCGGCCCGGGGGAGGCTCGCGCCAGATTCCGCTGATCCAGATGAAGTCGTTGCGGGCGTCGTCCCAGCTCCAGTAGCCCGACATCCACTGCACGTTCGGGCCGCTCGGTTTCTCGTCAGGGGGCATTTCCTCGACCGGCGCGGGGGGCGACTTGGGGATGACCAGGCCCGCCTTGGGATCGTTCATGACGGGGACCGCGAATGCCTCGTGCACCGGCCCACGCGTCAGAACCTGAACGCCGCCATCGGGATCGGCCCCGGCGTTCTGGGCCGTCGCCCGCAAAGTCGCGAGTCCGGCGAGCCAGGCGAGGGCCAGGAGCGACGGGCCGATGAGCCTTCGACCGACGATCCGCGCGCTCTGTCCCCTGGAATTTGTTCGATCCATCCCTGCGCTCCTGGTCGCGTATTCTCGGCGAGCCTCGCACGGCGTCCCGACGTGTCTATCACGTATTACGCAGCGTCCGTGCCGCGTGAGAGCCCGACTTTACCAGAAAGCCGAAAAGCCGTCGCCGGCTGTCAGGGTTCTTCGTGATTGCATCGTATCAGGCCGCCAGGGGGTCGCAGTGGAACTCCCGAGCGGCGATCGCGACGATGCGGGGGTCGACCTGGGGCCGGCTCTCGGCGTAAGCGATCAGGAGCGACAGGTCGGCGAGATGGTTGAGGCGGCGGGGGACGCCGAGGGCGGCGAGGTGAAGGTCGGCGAGGGCGTCAGACGCGAACAGCGGCTCGCGCGCGCCGGCGGCCGACAGCCGGCCCTCGATGTACGTCGCCGATTCGGCCTCGGTCAAAGGCGCGAGCAGGCTGCGGGCGGTCAACCGGTCGAGAAGGGCGGCGGGGGCCTGGAGGAGCAGTTCGGTCGTCCCGGCCAGCAGCAGCGACAGGTCGGGCGTGCCGTGGGTGTTGAAGTTGAGCAGGAGCCGAAGGACCTCGAAGGCGGCGGGCTCGTGGATCGCCTGGGCCTCGTCGACGATCAGCAGCGGTCGGACGCCTCGCGACGCATGATCGGAAAGCGCCTCGCGGAGCCGGCGGAGGACGGCCGACATCGTCGGGACTTCGAGGACCGACGCGCCGAGACCTTCAGCGAGCAACGTCAAGAGATCGACGGCCGGCATGGCGGGAAACGTCAGATGGACCGTCGGCACGCCCATCTCGAGCGCGAGCCGGCGCGTCAACAGCGTCTTCCCCGATCCGGAAGGTCCGTAGAGCAGGGCGGGCCCCAGGCCGTGTTCGAGGCCGTAGCGGAGCCGGCGCGACGCGGCGTCGCGGGTCGGCAGCGCGACGTACGACCCCGGGCTGACGGTCTCCCCGAACGGTCGGTGCTCCAGTCCGTAGTGCTCTTCGTACACGGAGTCTCCAACTTCCGCTCGTGGCCCGGGGCGGCTCGTTCAGGTCAGACGAACGTCTCGGCGAGCCCGAGCAGGGGGACGCCGCCGGCTTCGAGGACTTCCTGGGCCCGGAGAATCGCGCGCTGGCCGGTCGTCGCGCTGTTGTGAACCAGAACCGCGGCGTCGACCGAGTTGTGCAGAACCGCCGCGCTCAGCCCGGTGAACAGCGGACTGCCGTCGATCAGCACCAGGTCGAACTCGCGGCGCAACCGGGCCATCGCGCACGACCACGCGGCGCTCGACAGAAATTCGCGGGGGCGCGACACGGCCGACCGCATCGGTAAGAGCCAGAGTCGTTCGTCGGGGCTCTCGATCAACGCCTCGTTGAGCGCCTGGCCGTCTTCCACCACGTCGTCGAGGCCGACGATCGGCCGGACGCCCAGGCTGCGGGCCAGCATCGGCCCCGAGAGATCCGCGTCGACCAGAAGCGTCTTGAGCGGCCGACGCGCCAACACCCGGGCGAGCGTCAAAACCAGCGTGGTCCGACCCTCGGCCCGATGGCAGCTCGTGAAGAGGATGACCTTCAGGTTCCGCCGGGCGCGGACTTCGAGAAGCCGGTCGGCCAGGCTCTCGAAACGATCGCCCCACGCCCGTTCGAGTTCCTCGACGACGTCGGGCCACTGGATCTCGATCCCCGAGCCGTGACCGAGGCCAGGAGCGGGCAGCCCGAGCGGCTTGGTTGCTCGGCTTCGCCCGCCGCGTTCCGAAGAATCCTGCCGGTCGGCCGGCGCGCGGTCGGAGTCGGCGGGCTTTCGCGACGTCCAGTGAGGGGACGGGGGAACCCCGGTGGAGGAGTTCGCCTGAGTTCTCTGGGAGTAGGCCCGGCTCAGCGCCTCGTCAACTTCCTTCATGGACCGGCTCCTCGCGATGGTCGTCGGGCAGGAGGTAACCGGGGAAGACCACCGGCGTCTCGGTCTCGGACTCGTTCGCGCTCACGGTCGGTTCGATCGAGATCAGGACCGCGGCCGGCGTTGAATCGGGCTCGTCGATCGGCCGGGAGGTCGTCGCAACCTCGGCGGCGGCCAGCGGTCGCGACGGGTGGAGGCACCACACGCTCGCCGCCAGAATGATCGGAGCGAAGGCCAGACCGGCGAAGGCCGCCACGCGGATCTCGCGCTTGAGACGTCGGCGGGGCCGTCGGGTTCCGACGGGCCGGCCGAATCCGTGGGGCTGGTTGCGGCTTCGGCCCGGCTCGATCCGGGCGCGGTGAACGCGGACGTCGGGGACCTGGATCAGCACCATGTCCGAACGGCGTCCGTCCCGCTCGGGCCGCCTTGTCGTGGTTTCGGGAAGGAGTTCGGTTTGAGTCATGGCTGACGACCCCGCGAATCATCGTTGGCTGTTGTGCGTGGAGAGCAAGATCCGAGTCTCGGTCGGAGCGTTCCAGCCGTTCTTCAGGACGTCGCCTGGTCGGCCCGCTCTTTCTCTAGTAAGGAAGATCGGCGGACGCGGCGGGGGACTTGAACAGCAGTGACGAAAATAACGAAATCGAAGAGACGGCCGGATTCGAAGGAGTTCCGGCGCGGCGGCTGGCCGCTAGGGCGTCGAGGCGGGCGCGAAAACACCCGGTCGAGCCGTGGTCATGGGACCGACGACTCGACCGGGTGAAAGGAAGGCGCGGGATTCAGGTCGGACTCAGCTAACTCCGAGGGGAGGGGGGGGCGCCGCCGCGATCCGTCGCGAAGGCTCAGCGTCCGAACATGGTCCGGAAGAACCCGCCGGAGCGTCGGGGACCCTGGGAGGGGTCGGGCTGCTCGTTGCCGGACGCGAACATGGGGGTGTTGCCGCCCAGAGGCGCCCGTCCAGCCTCGTACTGAGCGACCGGGAGGAAGTCCGGACGCTTGCCGGCGAACCGCGCGTCGCGTCCGCCGCCGTTGGCCAGGTCGAGCGACTGGACGTTGGCGAGGTTCACGTACGGGTTGTGGCCGGCCCACTGCGAGTCGAGAACCTGAAGCACGTTCAACGGCGCGTACAGGGCCTCGCCGCCGACGGAGATCCAGTCGGCCGCGGCGGGATTGGACTCGTCGACCTTGCCGTCAAGACCGTAGACCAGGCTGTACTGATACTGGACCACGCGGTCCTTGTCGTCCTGGCCGTTGAGCGACGAGCCCGAGTTGGTGTGAACCTGGATGTCGATCAGCACCGCGCGGGGGCCGCGGCCGGGCATCGCCTTGACGTTGGCGGTGTACTTGTAGATCGCCTGGTTCCAGACCTCGCTCGGGGTTCCCCGGGGCGGAAACGCCCGCATGTTGGCCAGAAGCGCGATCCGCTCGCCGCGGATGTGCGTCTCAAGCATCGCGTGAACCCGCGAAACCTTCCAGTCGGTCTCGTCCGGACCGGGACGGGGAGGACCGGGAGGGATGTCGGTGGCGTAGTCGCCGATCCGGTGGTTGAGATGGTTCTCGCCCAGCTCGGCGTACAGCGCCTTCAACTCGTCTTTGGTCATGCCCGAGCCCGGGGCCGGGACCGGATCATTGAAGGCGATCGACGCCACGGCGCCGCCGAGGCAGTGGCCGGGCCACCGGCTGATGTCGTTGTTCTGGCTGTAGCGCGCCTCCCACTGGCGAGCCGACGTGCCAAAGAGCTGGTCGTACTTCAGCATCGGGGAAGGGGTCTGGAAGAGGGTGTTCTTGGGCCCCAGCCAGTACAGATCGTCGTACAGATTCGGAAACCAGGTGGCGTCGTCGCCGGCGGCCGGCAGCGATTCCAGTAGGCCGTTGGGGCCGGCCAGGATGATGTCCTTGCCCGGCTCGATATAGCTCCCCGGAGCGTGCAGCAGGACGTCGTCGCCCTTGACCTCGACCGTGTCGACCCGAGCGTTCCCCCCGGCCCAGGGCTCGTGGAGCGCATCGGCCTTCGTCGGCCAGTAATAGAAGTTCCAGGGCTTTTTCGCGCTCTGCGCCGTCTGGATGAACTTCGTCTCCACCGTGAACGGCTTCTTCGCCCCCACGATCCGGAACGTGAACCATCCGTGCTGATCGACGCCGACGTCTTGCCCGTTGGTCCGAACCACGCCGTTGGGACCTTTGATCTCCTCGACCTTTCCTTCGGTCGCCTTGATCGTCAGCTCGCCCCCGAACCGCGTCGGAACGTAGACCCCATAATGATGGTCGCCGCTCTGCGATTCGAGTGAGCCTCCTAGCGGGATGGCCACGACTCGCTCAGCGGAGTCCGCCCGGGCAATCGTCCCCATCATGGTGACAATCATTCCGAACATCGCACCGCCAAGCCGGATGCCGATACGCATGCTGCCTCCCAATACCGGTGTAGTGTTGATGACGCTGAATCCTTGTGTGAGATCGAGCCGCCGAGTTGACCACCTTGTCGGTCCGACGGCCCAGGTTCCACCGCCCCCTCGCAAATGCTGTGGGCTCCTTAACGGCCTCATGATGGTTCGGCTTCGAAGCCGTCGGGGGACGATCCAATTCGCGATCTGTAAACACCCAGCCTCTTGAAACTCGTCAAAGCCCCTAGAGTTCCTCAAGCCAGCATGCTCTCGATTTTCCCAACTTGAGTAAACGAGTGGGTAGTGGATGCCGATAACCTGCAATGGCCACCCCTGGGGTGGAGAGCTAGAGTCGGCCAAGATGACCGGCTTGAGGCTTCCGCCACCGTACCGAGGGCCTTCGTGCCTTGTCTCCTGACACGGAAGGGGGGCAAGATTCACCACCCGTCCCTTTTAAAGGGGAAGGGGAGTGAAGAACGACAGGGCGGTGGTGTTGGCAATCGGACGTTGTCACTCATCGGCCGTGACCAATCCATCAGGGGAATGTTAGCTCACCGAGTCGATCGAGACGTCGACCGACAACCTCACTCATCACAGAGGACTTCGCGATGACCAGTGCGGTTCTAGTTGTTGCCCTGAGTGTCTCGGGCCAACTGTTCCACAAATCGACTCCGGTCGCCACGGGCAAGGTCCTTCCTGCCGCCCAGGCGCCGTCCAAGATAACTCCTTACGTTGTGGCCCCGGCCCCTCAGGCTCCGGCCAAGATCGCCCCGGCCCCCCAGGCTCCGGCCAAGATCGCCCCGGCCCCCCAGGCTCCGGCCAAGATCGCCCCGGCCCCCCAGGCTCCGGCCAAGATCGCCCCGGCCCCCAGGCTCCGGCCAAGATCGCCCCGGCCCCTCAGGCTCCGGCCAAGATCGCCCCGGCCCCTCAGGCTCCGGCCAAGATCGCCCCGGCCCCCCAGGCTCCGGCCAAGATCGCCCCGGCCCCCCAGGCTCCGGCCAAGATCGCCCCGGCCCCCCAGGCTCCGGCCAAGATCGCCCCGGCCCCCCAGGCTCCGGCCAAGATCGCCCCGGCCCCTCAGGCTCCGGCCAAGATCGCCCCGGCCCCTCAGGCTCCGGCCAAGATCGCCCCGGCCCCTCAGGCTCCGGCCAAGATCGCCCCGGCCCCCCAGGCTCCGGCCAAGATCGCCCCGGCCCCTCAGGCTCCGGCCAAGATCGCCCCGGCCCCTCAGGCTCCGGCCAAGATCGCCCCGGCCCCTCAGGCTCCGGCCAAGATCGCCCCGGCCCCCCAGGCTCCGGCCAAGATCGCCCCGGCCCCTCAGGCTCCGGCCAAGATCGCCCCGGCCCCCCAGTACGCCCCGGCTCCTCAGGCTCCGATCAAAGCTGCTCCTCAATATTGATTGAGGCGTGCACAAATTGACGTTTGCCGCGAACCGGTCGACTTGACCGACTCGCGGTGAGCGTTTCATTCTATGTCCAGCATAGAACGGCCGGCGGCGTCGCTCAACCAGAGCGGGGCCGCCGTTGTCGTTTTTGCCCATTTCCGACTTTGTCGAAAAATCGCATCAAAGGGTTCTCACCGGCCCGCGCGATGTTCTACAATTTGCTCAGGAGCTTCGCGCTCCGTTTCTACTTCCTGCCAGTCGACGATTCAGCCATTACCAATCGCAATTTCTGTTTCAAGAGCCCATGACGATGGCGTCCTGAGGCCGTCGTTCGTTTTGTCGCCGCCACCACCGATCAACACCATCAGTAAGACTAAGACTGTCGACTCCGAACGTGGAGTCGAGCATGGCTTTTTTGCATCGCCGCTCGCAAGCCAATCAATAAGACCTAGGTTTCAATTGAAAGCTTCCAGGTCGAGAGGGTTAGGGGTGCGTAGGGGCTCATCGGTGGGGCGGTCGTGCAGAGAACTCCGAAGGCTCGTTAGAGGTGGAAGTGTGCGATCGGTCTGGGCCCAGCACCTAAGGGAGTGAACCCATGATAGGGCAGTCACGCGGTCGGAAACCATCGGCCCGAGATCGAAGATCCCGCCCGCAGCTCGAAGGGCTGGAGAGTCGGCTCCTGCTTTATGCCACGATGGGGGCCGCCTGGACCTACGGCAATCGGATCACCTTCAGTCTTGTGCCCGACGGCACCTCGATCGGCGGCACGCCGAGCACGCTTTTCCAGTCGCTGACCGCCGTGATCCCCAACATGTCCGACTGGCAGAATCAGTTCCTGAAGGCCGCCGCGGTCTGGCAGCAAGTCGCCAACGTCAACCTGGTGTGGGTCAGCGACAACGGGTTGCCGCTCGGGGTGAGCGGTAACCAGCAGGGGGATTCGCGGTTCGGCGACATCCGGATCAGCGCGATTCCGCTGGCCGACGGCACGTTGGGCGCGGCTTTCTCGCCGCCACCGATCAACGGCGGCACGGCGGCCGGCGACATCGTCATCAACTCGACGGTGCTTTGGCGGATCAATTCGAGCTTCGACCTCGAAACCGTGGCGATCCACGAGTTCGGCCATGCGCTCGGCATGAACCATTCGCAAATCAGCAACGCCGTGATGTACGCCTACTATAACGGGATCAAGCAGAACCTGACGAACGACGACACTTCGGGGATTCAGTCGGTGTACGGGGCGCGTCAGTATGACGCGTACAACATCAACAGCAACAACAACGCCTACTACTTCTGGGCCGCCTCCCTCGACTCGTCGATGGGGTCCAATGGCCAATTTACGCTCTCGAACCTCAACCTCACGACGTATGGACAAACCGAGTGGTTCTGGGTGACCGCTCCGCCCACGAACACGGGAAATCTCACGGTGGTCGCCCAAGCCGGGGGCTTGAGTCTGCTGAGTCCGAAGCTGACGGTGTACGACTCCTCGCTGAATATGCTCGGCCAGTTCGTAAGTCAAGGCTTCGGCGGCACTGCGTGGCTGGCGAATTTGCCTGCCGTCACTGGCCGCGGTTACTTCATCCAGGTCAGCGGGAACGCTGCCAATACCACGACCGGCAGCTACGCACTTCAGGTCAATTTCGGATCTCAGGCGCTGGGTGCGGTTCCTATACCCTACTCGACCGTCGCCCAACGGGCCGACGTGGGGGGAGGGCTCTCGTCGATGAAGTCGTCGGCTGGCTCGCAAGAGCTGGTAGTGCTGGGAGGGATCGTGGGTAGGGGGGACGCCCTGACCCTACCGGGGTATGGAACGGACCACGGACACGCGCAAGGTGGATCAGTACTCTCGATACCTCCGCCCTTCGCCTGGATGCGCTTCATGGTGGGGCCGACGTCCGACCCGGCGCTGCCGGTCGTGCCGTCGTACCCGGCGGTCCTCGTCACCGTGGCGCGGGTCGCTAGAAAATCGGTGTTCCACCCGATCAGGGCGATCAATCGGGCGACGATCAACTGGGATCTCGAGGCCGCCCCTGCGACAACGTTGAGCGGGAGGATGAGATCCCGGAGCGGCTCGAGAACGTGACGACTGATCGCACTCTGGCGTCGGGGCCTCGATTTTGTAGCCCGGTGCCAGGCCGAGACCTCGACCTGAAAGCGGCGACCTGAAACTCACTCGCTTGGATTTTTCATCCTTTTGCCGTTGGTGACGCCATGAGTCGTTCTTTCATCACGATGCACCTTCGAGTCGTTCGTTGCGACCTTGCCTTCGAGACGCTCGAACGCCGGCAAGTCATGTCTATATCGGTTGTCACACCGACCGCTCCCTCGCAATCGGGGAATACGGCAGCCGAGACGTCGACCGTCAGCTCCACGGCGGCCGAGATCCAGCCTCTCGACAAGATCTCGGTTTCTCCCAGCGACGGCCAGGCCTTCTCGGTCAGCTCAGCCCCCCAGACGATCATCGTCGAAATGAAGGATGCAAGGCTTTCCACGTTGTCGGTGGACACCTGGTGGCGCGATGGAAGCGTCTTCCTTGTTGGGGTCGGCTCGAACGGCGAAACCTTTCCTATCCAAAACTCCTCAAACCCTTCCGTGGTCATCCAGGATTCCACGGCGCACACGGCGACGATCTCGTTTGCGAGCCCGCTCGCGCCGGGCCGGTATCGGATCGTACTCGCCGGGGGGGATAGGTCGCTCTCGCGACTTCTCGATGATGGATCGTGGAACTACATGGAGGACCAGACGCTCTCCGAGTTTCAGGTCATGGGCAAGGCGCCGACCCTCGACGACGCCGTCGACCTGGGCGCGATAGGGTCGAACATCCAGACCATCCCGGGGTACTTGGATATACGAGGGGGCACTGGCGTCACGCTCTACAAGATTACACTCGGGACGAATCAGCCGCTTTGGCGGCTGGGATTGCAACTCGACGCCCAGAGGATCGGAAGCACGCTCCAGGCCGCGATCACGCTCTTCGATCAACAGGGGCGAGCGCTGAAGGCCAGCGACTCCGGCACGGGACTGGGAACGCTTGTGGGCGATCCCTACATGTTCTCGGCGCTCAAACCCGGCGTTTACTACGTCGGGATTTCCGGAGTCGGAAACCTGGGTGGGCAACCCGGGGGTTACGATCCGAGGACCGGTGAACCCGGCATCTCGTCCCGATCTCAGACCGGCGGGCCTTTCCATCTTGAAGTCGTCGCCGATCCGCTCACTTCGTCTACGGAGGTCACCGGGTTCGAATTGCAGCGGGACGACTCGACGTCGGCGAGCCCGACCGGGTTCACGATCTCCTTCTCCGACGCTATCGATCCGAATAGCTTGCAGGGAGATTCTCTTTACGTCCGGGATCAGCAGGGGCAGCTCTTCCCGGTGTTTCTTGGGCCAGTGGCGGATGCCCGATTCGGCAAGCTTACATTCTACTTTTCACAGCCGCTCACGCCTGGCGAGTACAGCCTGGTCGTCCCGCGGGAGGGTGGGCTGACCAACCTGATCGGCCTGACGCCCGTCGCCGCCGACCTTCCGGCTGATGTACTGGCGACCTGGACGATCCAGGCACCTCCCGCCGGGACGTCTGGGGATGGCGGCGGAATCCCGTTGGGGCTTACCAGGCTCCACGACAACGTCGTCGGCGCGGTTGGAACGGCCGTCCTTGCCAGCGGCGGCGACATCACCTATCGGTTCATAGTTCCCCTCGGCGGCACCGCCTCGCTCACAACGGACGTCTCGATAGGCACGCTTCGGGCGCAATTGGTGAAAGACGATGGTACGGTGGTCATCGAGTCCGACCCCGACGGTCGTTTCAACACGCCCCTCGCACCGGGCGTGTACGTGCTGAGATTGAGCGCGGTCGGTCCGGAGTCCGTGGCTTTCGGCTGGCAGCTGCAAGTCGACCTGAACGAGGCGTTCCAAATCGGCAACGCCGTGGGGTCGGCGGGGGCGCTCAGCTTGCGGATGGGTGGAGCGGTGACGCCGGACGCCTACGGCAGTCCGATGGGCTCGGGAGGGCCGGCTCCGTTCTCCACCGTGGCGGGACCGGTCTCGATCAGCACGCTGCCGTCGAGTTTCACGGTGACGGTCGGCGCGGCGTTGGTCGGACGACCTTCGGCGCGGAATGACGCGTTCTCGGTCGTCGGTCCGACCGTTTCCGGCGGGCTCCTCGCCTTGGCCGACAGCAGCCGGGGCCTGATCGCGGGAATCCTCCCCGCCGCGGCGTATGGCGACGATGGTCAGATTCGCAGTCCCGACGGCTTGCTCGTAAAGAAGGATACGAGCGAGAAGCAGTCGAACCTCACAGAGCCAGGAACCTTGGACGACGAACTCCGGCGCACCGACGGCGAGGAGCAAGGCGTACAGGCCGACGCTCTGGCGTTGCTCGAAGCCGATCGCCTGGCGGAAGCCGCGCGGAGCGTCAGCCCTTGGCTGTTCCGAGGCGTCGAGGACGGTCTGGAAGCCCTCGCGAACGGCAGCTGGCTCGACTCGATGGTGCTCGCCCGCACCGGGGGGGGCGATGGCGTTCCGGACGAAGCGGCCCGAGGCGACGACGAGCACTCCGGCCAGGTCGAGCGCGCGACCTTGGGCGTACCGATCAGCCTGGTCGTGGCGGCGGCCGCGGCCTTCCGTTTCCGCCAACTCTCCCGCAAGTGGTGGTGCCAGTCTCCGTCCAAAGCCAAGCCGACGAAGTCGCCCCAGCCGTCGCTCTGGCGCGGGCCGAGGTTCATGGTTCCTCCCCATAGCCGCACAAGTCGGTCGCGAACCTCCCACCACGTCTGAACGGCGCATGCGGTACTTGGCGAGCAGGGGGGCGTCTCCCCTGCCTTCGCCTGCGGTTTCGTGAACGGGGAGCCTCCGCTCCCCGTTCTTATTTCACGATCTCGGTCGTCGAGCATCGCGCCAAGACGCAGGGCGCTTCGCACTCGCCGCCCTCCCAGGCGTCGCGTCAAGTCGTCGATAGCCACGACGCCTGTGGGATCGGAATCGAAGCCGCCACGTGCCATGCGCTTGGTACGCGATTTGCTGGTGATTCATCGCCGCGTCCCGGAAGTCGACACCAGCAACGGTGCTGGAGCCCGGGCTCCCACCACTTCCGCGGGCACACCATCCTCGGGGTTATTTTCCATGCGCGTCTGGCCTGGCCGACCTTTCCCACTTGGAGCGACCTGGGACGGAGCCGGAGTGAATTTCAGTCTGTTCGCGGAGAACGCGACTCGGGTCGAACTCTGCTTGTTCGACGGTCCCGACGACGTGAAGGAGTCGGCGACCTTTCCGTTGCAGGAGCAGACTTCCCGGGTCTGGCACAGCTACTTTCCGGACATCATCCCCGGCCAGCTCTATGGTTACCGGGTGCATGGTCCTTATGAGCCGCAGAACGGACATCGGTTCAATCCGCACAAGATTCTTCTCGATCCCTACGCCAAGGCGATCGGCCGCGACGTGAAGTGGGACGATTCGCTGTTCGGCTACCAGCTCCAGAGTCCCGACGCCGACCTGAGCTTCGACGACCGCGACAGCGCGGCGTTCGCACCTCTGGCCGCCGTGGCTGACACCTCGTTCACCTGGGGCGACGACCGGCCCCCCTTGACTCCCTGGCACAAGACGTTCATCTACGAACTGCACGTCAAGGGGTTCACAAAGCTCATGCCGGAGGTCCCGGAGAAGCTTCGCGGGACGTACGCCGGCATCGCCTCCGAGGCGGCGATCCAGCATCTGCTCAGTCTCGGGGTCACGGCCGTCGAGCTGCTGCCCATCCATTATTATATCGACGATCGATTCCTGATCGATCGCGGCCAGGTGAATTACTGGGGATACAACACGCTGGGCTTCTTCGCGCCCGAACCGAGGTACGCGACGACTCCCGATCCGCAGACGGCGGTGCGCGACTTCAAGATGATGGTGAGGTCGCTGCACGCGGCGGGGATCGAAGTGATTCTCGACGTCGTCTACAACCACACGGCCGAGGGCAATCAACTCGGCCCCACGCTCTCGTTCCGCGGCATCGACGACGTGAGCTATTATCGGCTCGCCCCCGACCCGCGGTATTACATGGATTTCACCGGCTGCGGCAATACGTTCAACATGAGCCATCCGCAGGTTCTGCAATTGATCATGGACAGCCTGCGGTACTGGGTGGTCGACATGCACGTCGACGGCTTTCGGTTCGACCTCGCCAGCACGCTGGCCCGCGAGCTGTACGAGGTCGATCGCCTGGGCGCCTTCTTCGACATCATCCATCAAGACCCGATCCTATCGCAGGTCAAGCTGATCGCCGAACCCTGGGACGTGGGGCCCGGCGGCTATCAGGTCGGCTACTTCCCGGTTCTATGGACCGAGTGGAACGGCAAGTACCGCGACAACGTCCGCCGATTCTGGAAGGGAGACGGCGGCACGGTCTCGGAGTTCGCCTCCCGGCTGGCGGGGTCGAGCGACCTGTATCAGCAGACCGGCCGCGCGCCGTACGCGAGCATAAATTTCATCACCTGCCACGACGGCTTCTCGCTCGAGGACCTCGTCTCCTACAACGAGAAGCACAACGAGGCCAACGGCGAGGAGAACCGCGACGGCGCGGGCAACAACGACAGTTGGAACGGCGGCGTCGAGGGACCGACCGACGATCCCGGAATTCTGGCCCTTCGCAGCCGCCAGAAGCGGAACTTCCTGACCACGCTGATGCTCTCGCAGGGCGTCCCCATGCTACTCGCCGGCGACGAGATCGGCCACACTCAGCACGGTAACAACAACACCTACTGTCAGGACAACGAACTGACCTGGCTCAACTGGGAACTGAACGACGCGCAGCGCGACTTCCTCGGATTCACCCAGACCCTCTCCCAACTCTGGCGTGAACATCCCGTCTTTCAGCGTCGCAAGTTCTTCCAGGGTCGGGCCCTTCGAGGCTCTGACATCAAGGACATCTCGTTCCTGGAGCCGACGGGAACCGAGATGACCGACGACGACTGGAACCGCGGCTACGTCAAGTGCCTGGGCGTGCGACTGGCCGGCGACATCATCGACGACGTCGACGAGCGCGGCGAGCCGATCGTCGACGACACCGCGCTGATCTTACTCAACGCCCATCACGAAGCCATCCCGTTCACCTTGCCCGAGACCAAGCCCGATCAAATCTGGGAGCGTTCGATCGACACTTACGACGACGTACAGGAAACGGTCGCTTGCAAGGGGGGCGCGGTGTACAATCTGCGCGATCGATCGATGGTTGTTTTCCTGACGAGAGATACGACGGAGACTCAGCCGCTTGTCTCGCGATCGCAAGCCGAGGCGCTGCGCCGCGAGGCGAGGAAGCCGTCGCCGCCGGTGCCGTCGTCGCAGCGGACGCCGTCCCGCGAAGTCTGATGGCCTTCGCGCTGGCGCGTTCTACGATTCGATTCGCCCGCGACCGGACGACCCAAATGAATTGGGAGTAAAAATATGGAAACGCCAGCAGGCGCCCCCGCCTCGGCGGCCGCGCCGAGCATGACGCTCGACGAGTCCGCGAACCGCGACGCTCAGGTCGGCTACGTCAAGGAATTGCTCACCGCCGCGCTCGACGAGATCGGCCGGCGGCGGGTCGTGCCCACGGCCACTTATCGCTTCCAGTTCCACGCCGGTTTCAAGTTCCGCGACGCGCAGGCCGTTGTCCCTTACCTCGCGAAGCTGGGGATCACCGAATGTTACGCCTCACCCTATCTGAAAGCCGCGCCCGGGAGCACCCACGGCTACGACATCACCGATCATAGCCAGCTCAATCCCGAGATCGGGACCGAGGCCGAGCACGCCGAACTTCTGGAGACCCTGCGCGCGCACGGCCTCGGCCTGATCCTCGACGTGGTGCCCAACCACATGGGGATACTCGGCAACGAGAATCCCTGGTGGAACGACGTGCTGGAAAACGGCCAGGCGTCGATCTTCGCCGGGCGGTTTGACATCGACTGGGCTGCTCCGACCCGTCCCGAGAATCGAGGACGCGTGCTGCTGCCGTTCCTCGGCGGCCTCTACGGCGAGGTTCTCGAACAGGGTGAGCTGCGGCTCGGTCAGGACGCCGGCGCATTCCATATCCAGTATCATGAGCATCGGTTTCCGCTCGATCCCCACAGCTATCAGGCGATTCTCGAGCCCGCGATCGAGCCGATCACCTCGGCTCTCGGCGTCGACGATCCCGGCGCGCTGGAGTTCCAGAGCATCCTCACGGCCTCGCGCAACTTGCCGGCTCACAATGAGACTGATCCGGCCCGAGTCGCCGAGCGGAACCGCGAGAAGGAGATCGTCAAGCGACGGCTCTCGGCCCTCCTGAACGAGCAGCCGGCGATCGCCGAGGCCGTATCGGCGGTCCTCGAAACGCTCAACGGCGCGCCCGGCGATCCGCGCAGCTTCGACGCGCTCGACGCGCTGCTTGAAGCGCAGCCGTACCGACTCGCTTACTGGCGTGTAGCCTCTGACGAGATCAACTACCGGCGGTTCTTCGACATCAACGCCCTGGTCGCCCTCCGCGCCGACCGTTACGAAGTCGTCCGCGCGACCCATCAGTTCGTGCTCGAGATCGTGGCGAGCCACGGCGCGATCGGCCTGCGGATCGACCATCCCGATGGTCTGCTCGACCCGCTCACCTATCTCCAGCGGCTTCAGGAGACGTTCGTCCTGCTTACCGCCCGGCGCCGACACGAAGAGGGCCCGAGCCCCGAGAGTCCGCCGTGGGCCGAGGTCGAGCCGCTGCTTCGCGAGCTGACGGCCGCGTCGGCGCCGGGGCCCGGATGGCCCCCTTGGTTGTATGTGGTCGTCGAGAAGATCCTCGGCTTCGACGAGTCGCTCCCCGAAGACTGGCCGACGCACGGAACGTCCGGCTACGACGCGCTCAACCGGATCAACGGCCTCTTCGTCGATACGTCGAACGCCAGCCGGTTCACGCGACAGTACCACGAGCTGATCGGCGACGACACGACCTACAAGGACCTCGTCTACGCCAAGAAGGAACTCATCATGGAGGCTTCGCTCTCCAGCGAGCTTCACGTGCTGGCGTACCATCTTGAACGGATCGCGCTGCGCGATCGCCGGGCCCGCGATTTCACTCACAACGCGCTGCGGACCGCGCTGCGCGAGGTGATCGCGGCGTTCCCGGTCTATCGCAGCTACATCACGCGGACTCATGTCGGCGAACGCGACCGCGAGCTGGTGGGACGCGCTGTCCGCACGGCCATCCGGCGCAATCCGCTCATCAGCCGCTCGGTCTTCGAATTCCAGCGTCGGGTGCTGCTCGACCGGTCGGAAACTCCTGAGGTCTTGACGGAGAACGAACCTGAACAGGTCGATTTCGCCGGCAAGTTTCAGCAGGTCACCGCGCCGGTCACGGCCAAGGGGATCGAGGATACGACGTTTTATATCTACAATCGCCTGACCTCGCTCAACGAGGTCGGGGGCGAACCCGACCGCTTTGGCGCATCGCCGGCCTCGCTCCACAAATGGAACGCGTGGCGGGCTCGTCGCTTTCCGTACGCGCTCTCCGCCCTGTCGACGCACGACACCAAGCGGAGCGAAGACGTCCGCGCTCGGATCAACGTGCTTTCGGAGATCCCCGACGCCTGGTTCGACGCCTTCGTGAGGTGGTCGGAGCTGAACATCCGCCATCGCGCCCAGGTCGACGACGCGGGCGTCCCCGAGCACAACGAGGAGTACCTGCTCTATCAAACACTACTGGGCGCCTGGCCCACCGACGAAATGGACGCCGCCGCGTTCGACGACTTCCGCGACCGCATTCGGGCGTACATGGCCAAGGCGATCCATGAGGCGAAGGTTCACACGAGCTGGCAGAACCCGAACGAGGAGTACGACGCGGCCGTCGACAAGTTCATCGTCGCGATCCTAGACCGATCGAAGAACGCCGCGTTTTTCAAGGACTTCCTCCCGTTCCAGCGGATGATCAGTCGCCACGGCCGGATCAACGGACTCGCGCAGACCCTGCTGAAGCTCACCATGCCCGGCGTGCCCGACACGTATCAAGGAACCGAGATCTGGGACTTCAGCCTCGTCGATCCGGACAACCGGCGCCCCGTCGACTACGCCCGAAGGGCCGAGATGCTCGACGAACTTTCCCGCCGCCACGACGCCGCGGGCGACGATCGCGCCGGGCTGGCCCGCGAGCTTTCGGCCGGGCCCGCCGACGGCCGAGCCAAGCTCTACGTCAACTGGCGCGCCCTTCACGCCCGCAAGCGGTCGCCCGAGTTGTTCGCGATCGGTGAATATCGCGCCCTGGCGGCCGTCGGTCGTTGCGAGGCCTCGCTGTTCGCGTTCCATCGCAGCCACGGCTCGGAGTCGGCGATCATCGCCGCGCCTCGGCTGAGCACCCGCCTCGCCTTCGACGGCGACCTCCCCGTGGGGCCAGAGGTCTGGGGCGATTCGACTCTGCAACTGCCAGGAATCGAACCGGGAATTCGATATCAGGATGCGTTTACGGGATCGATCGTCACAAGCTCCGTCCGCGATGGGACGACCGTGCTGGCCGCCGGTGAAGTCTTCGCCCACTTCCCGGTCGCGTTGCTGGTGGAGACCTGACTCGGCCCTTGTATAATCGGCGGACTCCTGTCGCCGCGAGTCCATCCGAGATCGAGGTACGCGCTGATGATCCAGATTCCGCCCGGCGTCCGCCGCTCGTTGATTCTCGCCCTGGCCGTGCTTTCGCCCGCACTCTCGGCGGTTGCGAACGAGCCCGGACGACGCCCCAATATTCTGTTCATCTTCTCGGACGATCATGCGTATCAGGCGGTAAGCGCTTACAGCGATCCTCGCGCGCTGTTGAACACGCCGAACATCGATCGGCTGGCGAAGGAAGGGGTACGGTTCGACCGCTGCCTCGTTCCGAACTCGATCTGCGGGCCGAGCCGGGCCTCGGTGCTCACTGGCCAGTACAGCCACATCAACGGCTTCTACAACAACACCAACAGCCGGTTCGACGGCGGCCGGACGACGTTCCCGAAGCTGCTGAAGGGGGCGGGATACCAGACGGCCGTCGTCGGCAAATGGCATCTCGGATCGGACCCGACGGGCTTCGACTACTGGTGCATCCTGCCGGGGCAGGGGATCTACTACGATCCGCCGATGATCGAGCAGGGCAAGACCGCCCGCCGCGACGGTTACGTCACCGACGTCATCACCGACGTCTCGCTTGACTGGCTGAAGAACCGCGACCGCTCGAAGCCGTTCTTGCTGATGTGTCAGCACAAGGCGCCGCATCGCCGGTGGTCGCCCGCCGTGCGGCATCTGGGGCATGACCGCGACCGTCGCTATCCCGAGCCGCCGACGTTGTTCGACGACTATTCGGGCCGCGGACTCGCGGAGCGCGACCAGGACATGACGATCGCCCAGACGATGAACGACGACGATCTCAAGCTCGTCGATAGCCCCGAGCGGCTCACGCCCGACGAGCGCAAAGCTTGGGATGCGTACTACAAGCCGCGCAACGAGGCGTTTCGCAAGGCCGACCTCAAGGGCGCCGACCTGATTCGATGGAAGTACAACCGATATCTGCATGACTATCTGGGGTGCGTCAAGGGCGTCGACGAGAGCGTCGGACGGATGTTGAAATACCTTGACGACGAGGGCCTGGCCGACGACACGATTGTGGTCTATGCCTCCGATCAGGGGTTCTACCTGGGCGAACACGGGTGGTTCGACAAGCGCTGGATCTTCGAGGAATCGCTCAAGACGCCGTTCCTGGTGCGCTGGCCGGGGGTCGTCGCGGCGGGCCGCGTCGACGCGCATCTCGTCTCGATCATCGACCTCGCGCCGACTCTCCTCGAAGCCGCCGGGGTCGCCGCGCCCGCCGACGTCCAGGGGAAAAGCCTTGTCCCGATCCTCCGAGGCGAGGCCCCGACCGACTGGCGGAAGAGCTTCTATTACGAGTATTTCGAGTACCCCGAGCCGCATCACGTGCGCCCCCATCACGGGGTCGTCACCGACCGCTACAAGCTGGTAAGATTCTCGACGCCCGACCTCGACGCCTGGGAGCTGTTCGACCTTCAGAACGATCCGCGCGAGCTGCGCAACGTCTACGACGACCCCGCGAACTCCGGCGTCGTGACGGAGCTGAAGCGGGAGCTGGAACGACTTCGACGTGATCTCAAGGTCCCGGCGCAGCCTCCCCGCGCCGCGTTCGGCGACAGGCCGCTCGACGCGGCGACCAAGAAGCCGTGAAATCGACGCCGCGAGGTCTCATTCGCTTCGACGACGCGCACGAAGCGCCGGGTGGATGTCGTAGTCCTCGATCGCCGCGGTTCCCATGCCGGGGTCGTCGGGGCGGCTGGGGGCGGGGCTCGGCTTCAGGACGACGGCCGAGTGTCCGGCGATGCGCCAGGGTTGGCCGGATTCGAGCGGGGGGATGCCCGAACCGCCGTACCGGGGATGTTCGCTGAACCAGAGCACCGACCAGTCCATGCCGGGCGGCGGGGCGAGGAGCGGCTCGGTGTTGGCGGTCGGGTACAGGTCGCGGCCGAGGTTGATCACGATCAGCCGACTGTCGTCCGCGTCGCCGAAATATCGCAGCACGAACGCTTCGGGACCTATCACCGCGCCCTGGATGGACTCGGACTTCTGGGCGCGGAAGATCGGATCGTCGCGTCGTAGTTGGAGGAGGTCTTGGATGAGCAGGAATTCCGGAACGCGTCGGTAATCGGCGGGTTCTTCCAGCTTCGTCGCCAAGAAGGTCGACTCGGCGCCCGGATCGGCCAGGTAGTCGAGAAGCTCGGGATGGGTCGTGCTCCGGAACCCCGCAAGCTCCTCGCGACGCCCCTCGCAGACGGCCTTCGCTAGCTCGTCGTGGTGGTCGCTGAAGTAGAGAAACGGCCGGCGGGAGCCGAGTTCCTGCCCCTGGAAGAGCAGGGGGGTCTGCGGCGACAACAGGCAGAGGCCCATGAGCGCCCGGTATCGACCTGGACTGGTGAGGTTTATGAGCCGTAGCCCTCGCGCCGAGTTGGCTACCTGGTCATGGTTTTCGAGATAGACCAGGAAGTGCGCCGCAGGGACGCCGAACGTTGGGGTGCCCCGCCGCTTCTGCTGCCATTTCACCGTCTGGCCCTGGAACAAGAAGCCCCACTTCACGGCCGAGATCAGCTCTTGGGGCGTGCCGAGGTAGTCGCCGTAGTACGCTTCGGCTCGGCCCGTGAGCGCGACCCGGGAGGCGTGATGGAAATCGTCGTTCCAGAGGCAGTCGAGGCCGAAGCCCCCCACGCTCTCGGGGCGGATCTGCCGCACGTTCTGCGGCTCGTTCTCGGCGAAGATCAGGATCGACCTCGCGCCGGCCGCCTCGCGAGCCCGCCGGCTAATCGCGGTGATGATATGATCGGACGATGAATCGTGGATCGCTTGCGTCGCGTCGAGTCTCAGGCCGTCGAAATGGAATTCGTCGATCCAATAGCCGGCGTTGGCGATGAAGAACGCGCGCGTCGGCGTCGAGCCGGGGCCGTCGAAATTCAAGGCGTCGCCCCAACCGCTGGCTCGATCGACGTGGAGATAATCGTCGGAAAAGGCCCTGTGATAGCAGCCGTCCGGGCCGAAGTGGTTGTAGACCACGTCGAGGATCACCCCCAGGCCCAGCGCGTGGGCTCGGTCGACGAACCGCCGCGCGTCGTCCGGCTCGCCGTAAAAATGGTAGGGGGCGAACAGGTCGACCCCGTCGTACCCCCAGCCGAACGCTCCGGCGAACTCGGCCACCGGCATGAGTTCGATCGTCGTGACGCCCAGCTCGCGCAACCTGGGCAGTCGCTCGATCGCGGCGGTCCACGTCCCCTCGCGCGTGAACGAGCCGACGTGCATTTCGTAGAGCACCTGGCCCGTGAGGGTCAGTCCTTTCCAGCTCGCGTCGGTCCAGGCGAACGACGAGGGATCGACGACCTGCGACGGTCCGTGCGGCCCTTCAGGTTGGAACCGTGACGCCGGGTCAGGGAAACGGTTCTCGCCGTCCAGCCGGTAGCGATACCGCGAGCCGACGCCCGCGATCCGACTGAAGCCGGAAAAATAGCCGTCGGCTTCCGGGCTCAGCTCGAAGGTTTGCTTCGGCTCGACGATCACCTCGACTCGCCGCCGCAACGGCGCCCAGACCCGAAAGTGGACGCCGCCCCCGGGCTGAACCTCGGCTCCGACCGGCAGCCGCCGGGAAAAGCCGTGGTGGTCGGATGATCGATCAGGCGTCGTCGATCTGTCTCTGGAACTCATGACGGGCGACTCTCGAACGTCTTGATAGTCGGGCTGGATCGTGACGCCGGGGCGGCGCCCATCACTGTGCAAGTCTCGTTCCAGGGCGGCCGCTTGGCAAGAGCGCGGGCCTGGTGCGAGAATCGGGGTGGGAACCGTTCTCATCTCGCGCGGCGTTCGTCAGGGGCACGGGTCTTCGATGCATTGGAGGTCGCCATGTGTCGTTTCACCATGCGGGCCGTTCTGGTCGTCGGGTCGATGATTCTGGCCTCTGGATGTGGCGGTCCCGCGTTCGTTCAGGTCGAGACCGTGATCCGATCGGATGGATCATGCGACCGTCTGATCTGGCAGCCGAAGGGAGAGATGCTCCCCGACGACGCCCTCGCGCCGGCCTGGAACGCGCGCTGGAAAGGCGTGTCGGACGTCCTCATCCCCCCGGCGTTCTCGGCGGGAAATCAGCAGCCCGGCGACCGTGCGTATTTCCACGCGCACGGCGGTTTTCGCAGCCCGGCCGACATCCCCGCGCACTTCCTCAAGCGCGAGGCGTCGTATCCCGACGTCGGGGCCAGCGAACTGAGCCGATCGTACGAACGGAAGGATCTGGGGTTCGTCGTCGAGCATCGCTGGCGCGAGACGATCACGAACATCGTCACCCGCGAGAGCTTCCTCAAGGCGCGCGGCGAGTTTCTGGAGGTCGGCATCCCGATGCTCTGCGAGGGGATTGAACAGGTCTACGGCGATCGTTACGACGTCGCCAAAGTCGTCGCCGACGTCCGGACTCGAGGCCGTCGGTTCCTCGACGACGCGACCCTCGCCTATTACGAGATGCTGGCGAAGCACGAGGCCGAGCCCGAAAAAGAGCGCGAGATGAAGGTTCGGTTCGCGGGGGTCCTTCAGCGCCTGGGCGTCGATCTGTTCGATGAGAAGGGGAGTCTGGTCGAAAGTGACGAGGGGATGCGGCGGATCAAGGCGTTCGCGCGCGGCGTGATCAGCCAGAACTTCAAGCGTCGCGACGGCCAGCCGCTTTCCGAAGACGAGGTGCAAGCAATTCTCGAGAGCGCCTGGTCGCCTCCGCACTACGACGCCTGGGCGACGTTCACGAAGGCCCATGAAAAGGAAATCAAAACCAAGCTCGGGCCGCTCCTCTTGCGGATGACCGGTCTGTATGGTTTCCCGGGAATTTTCGCGCCGCCGGGCCCTGTATTCGCATTCACGGTCCGTCTCCCCGGCAAGATCGTCGAAGCCGAGACCAACGGCGCGATCGCCGACTCCGGCCAGGTCCGCTGGGACTTCGACGGCGCCCGGATCTTCCCAGACGGGTACGAGATGAAGGCCGTCAGCGTCGACTTCGACGAAGAGACGCAGCGCCGTTTGCTCGGTCGGGTCGTGATCGCCGATCTCGCGTCGGCCCGAGCGTATCGCGAGCTGGTGGGAGAAGAAGGAACCCTGCTCGACCTCGTCCGCCGGGCGTGTCGCGAAGGCGATATTCGGATCATCCGCGAAGCCCGGGGCGATGACGAACTGAAACGGGCGGAGCTAGCCGAGCTCAAGCAGTTCCTTCAGCTCGCTCCCTGAATCATCCGGTCGCGTCGCGATCGTCGTTTGCGCACCGGCCCATCGATCAACGCCGACAGGCGCCTCGGACTTCGGATGTCCGCGGCGCCTGGGCTCCCACCATGGCTCTTTCTATCCAGATCTCTGGAGATCACAAAGCGTCGATTCTTCTTAGGTGCAATCCACATCGAGTTTGAGAGCCGATCGGAGTCATCGACTCGGCTTCAGGCGTCGCGGCGACGACGACGAGCCACGGCCAGTCCGATGACCGAGGCGGCACCGCCCATCAACAAGGCCGAGGGTTCGGGAACGCTGTGGATGCTGTGGTTGTCCGACTCGAAGCCGGTGGCGTTCGAGTTGCTGAAGACGATCGTGTCGAAGGTCGTGCCGGCCGTGCCGAAGAAATTGACGTATGCGTAAGGCTCGCCCGTGTTGCGGTCCGCGGGCGGGTTCGGATTACCGAAGTAACCGGCGCTGAAAGCAGGAAGATCGGCACTCGTGTAGGTGCCCAGGAGAGTCCCGCCGACGCCGCCGCTGTAAAGCTGGAGCTTGTTCTGGGAGTCCACCGCCGACCACCACAGGCCGAAATAATCGGCGGGTCCGTTCAGGCTCAGGACCATCGAGCCGCCAGGTCCTCCGGCCTGTGAGCCAACCGAGATGTACTGGGTGCCGTTGGCGCCGCCGTACTGATCAGCAGAGAGGATGATAGACGAGTCGGCGGTCGCGGTGTAGGTTCCGATCGACGTCACCAAAGGCGCGTTGAGCACCCCGGTAGCCTGTGAGTTAAACGTCTCAGTGATAATGTTGGCCTGCTGCGACGACTGAACGCCGGCGGCTTCGATCGTCACGTCGATGCCGGCGAACGCCGACTGCGAACTCAGGACGGTTCCGGCGACGATGGCGGCGACGCGCAAGACGGGGGCGAAGTGCAATTTCATCTAAGAGATCCCCTATGTTGGTGCATGACTGACGAACATGAGTGGTCTGCTCACTGCACCAACTTGTATAGCTTGAGCCCCGATCTTGTGAGTCGCCGTGGCACGGTTTCATCCAAACGTGGGAGCATGTGTCGCGGAGGCATCGGCGGCGTCGCCAGGACTCCCCGTGATGGGGCGATCGCGATGATCCAGAGCCACGAACGGCGTCGTGACCAAAAGCCGTGTCCCAACCAGACTGGATCGTCGTAAGCTCGACTTCTCGGGTTTCGGGAGCGTGACGTGAACTTTGTCGCGAGGATGGGGACGCGATATGCCGCGATGGAGCGATGACGATGAGGGCGGGTGGGACCCGGCTGACGAGGTCGAGGAGGCTCCTGGTGACGACGAGGACGTCACGACGCCCTGCCCGTACTGCCGACGGCCGATCTACGATGATTCGGAACGGTGCCCCGCGTGCGCGGCATTCCTGTCCAGGGAGGACGAGCCGTATCGGAAGCCGTGGTGGCTGCTCGTCGGCGTGGCGGTCTGCCTGTACGCCGTCTATCGCTGGGTCGTCCGGTTCTGAGCGCGCCGACGCGGGAAGCGCGGACTCAGTGACCGGTCCGGCAGGCGCGGAAGAGGGGCCAGAGCGAGACCGAGGCGGCGGGCTCGGCGGGGGGCTCGCCAGCGGGATGCGAGGTCGACCAGGCGTCCCACGCGGCGATCGTCTCGGGTGGTAGGAAGGATTCGACCGCCAGTCGACGGTCGCGACGGACCATCCAGGTCAGGTGCCGAATGACCACCGCCGGATCGAGGCCGCGGATCGCCGACGCTTCGTCGATGTTGAACCCACGGTCGAGCAGCCGCCAGGTCCACTCCTCGGTCGAGACGTGCTCCGAAGCCGGCGCTTGCGTGGGCGCGACAGTTGGCGTCGGCGTCGGCGCGGGAGCCGGCCGGGGCGGCGGTTCCGGAGGCGCGATCGTGGCGGCGGCCGGGGGGGCTTCGGACTTTTCGAGGTCGCGCGGGGCGACGGTCACGGACCGGGGATTGGTCGTGATCGGCGACGTGACCGGATGGCCGGCGATCGCCTCCAGCAGGGGGGCGCCGTAGCGTTCGATGCGGGCGCGGCCGAGCCCCTTGACGTCGGCGAGATCGGCGGGCGAGGTCGGCCGCTGGCGGACCAGGGCCTCCATCGTTTGATTCGAGAAGATGCAATAGGCGGGCTGCTTCAGCTCGCGGGCCCACTGCTGACGAAGCGACTTGAGGCGCTCCCAGAGCGGATCGCCGGCGAGATCGTCGGTTTCGGACGCGCTGCTCGGCGTGGACGTATCGCGGCGACGGAGCTTATGCGCGACCTCGGCCGGAAGTCCTAGGACGAGGCCGGGCGCTTCGCGGTCGCGGAGCCATTCCCAGCCTGCTTCGCTGAGCGCGATCACCGGCTTGAAGCGGTCGACGGCCTGGCTCTCGATCAGACCGACGGCGCTCAGCGCTTCGACGACGTCGGCGATCTCCTTGTGGGTGAGGCCGCTGTGTTTGAGGATGCCGAAAGTGCTCAGTTGGTGGAGGCCGCCGCGCGTCATCCGCTCGGAGTCGGAGCCGGCGAGCATCTGGGCGACGGTCGTCTTGCCGAACCGTCCTTTCGCCCGGGCGACGCCCGAGAGGATCTTCTGGATCACCTCGCGGCTCTCTTGCGTGTCGATGGGCGTTGCGGACGACCGGGAGGACGAGCCATCGAGGTCGGCGTTGCAGTTGTCGCAGCCGTCGCAACGTTCCGACAGGCTGGCCTTCTCGCCGAAGTAGCTGAGGATCAGCGATCGCCGGCAGATGGTGCTGAGCGCGTACTGGGTCATCCGGTCGAGCTTGTCGTACTCGTGCCGCTTTCGCTTTTCGAGCTTCGTAAAGTCGATTTCGACGTTGCGGGCCTTGCGGGCCCGGTCGACGACGCGGATCGCCGTGCCGCGGAACGGCGGGATGTAGTCGATCGGCAGCTCGGCGACCAGCGACTTGATCGCCCGGTTCAATGCGGTTCGATCCAGGCCCAGGGCGGTGGCGATCTCGTCGGGCCGGAAGTAGCAGGGCTCTCCCACGCGACCTCGGCTCATCGCCTCCAGGCCCGCGAGGACGGCCCGGCGCACATGCGCCTGGGGGCCGAGCTGATCGGCCAGGCCGGCGAGATTCTCTTCGGAATCGACGTTGAACCGGACGATCGCCATGTTCTCGCGCGGGGCGAACTTTTCGATCGCGCCGCTGGCGTCGAGGATCTTGAGGATCGCGCCCACGGCCGACTCGTTGAGGTTGACGCCCGACTCCTCGCGGATCTCGGCGTGGGTCATCTGGATCGGGTCGTCGTCGCGGCGGCGGAGGAATTCATAGACCTGGTGGACCGCCGAGATCGGCGGATACTCATTGTCGATGAACATTTCCTGAAGCCGCCGATCACCGGCCGAGAACAGCAGCACGCAGGTCGAAGGCAGGCCGTCGCGGCCCGCGCGGCCGGCCTCCTGGTAGTAGGCCTCAAGGGTGCCGGGCATGTTGAAGTGGACGACCGAGCGGATGTCGGCCTTGTCCACGCCCATGCCGAAGGCGTTGGTGGCGACGACGACGTCGGCGTCGCCGTGCATGAACGATTCCTGCGAGCTGTTCCTCGCCTCGCGTTCGAGGCCCGCGTGGTAGACGACCACCTCGCGGCGCAACTGCTTGGCGACGTAGTCGGCCACCATCTCGCAGCGGGCGCGGCTTGACGCGTAGATGACCGAGGGTCCTGGATTGCGTTCGAGGACCCGGCGCAGCTCTTCGAGCTTCGCCTCGTCGCGCGCGGTCTTGGCGACGGCGTATCGCAGGTTGGGACGGTCGAACCCGGTGATGAAGAACCCGGGGTCGCGGAGGTCGAGCTGGGCGGCGATGTCGCGGCGGACGTTGTCGGTGGCGGTGGCCGTCAAGGCGATGCAAGGGGGTGAACCGAGCTGGCGGCGGGCCTCGCCCAGCCGCGCGTAGTCGGGCCGGAAATCGTGCCCCCACTGGCTGATGCAATGCGCCTCGTCGATGGCCATGAGCGCGGGCTGGAGCCGGGCCATCATGGACGTGAATCGCGAACTGCGGAACCGCTCGGGCGCGACGTACACCAGGTCGTAGATCCCGGCCTCGATCTCGGCCATGCGCTGCCGCTGTTCGCCAAGGTCGAGCGTGCTGTTGAGCAGCGTGGCGTGGATGCCGCGCTGGTTGAGCGCGTCGACCTGATCCTTCATCAGGGCGATGAGCGGGCTGACGACCAGGGTCACGCCGGGCGACACCACGGCCGGCAGTTGATAGCAGAGGCTCTTGCCTCCTCCGGTGGGCATGACGCAGAGGACGTCGCGACCGCCCAAGACCTGCTCGATCACCTCGCGCTGGCCGGGCCGGAATTGCTGGAGCCCGAAGCGCTCATGGAGGGCTGCCTCAAGACCGACCGGGTCGTTGACGAGACTCATGGACAAGGCACCCCGCCGCGCTGGCCCGCTGGAAACACACCTGCCTCCATTATACGGATGAACCCCTCCACGCGGCAGGCCCTTGCCGGGAAGCCACTCGAGGTCGCCGCGACGCCGCGTCTCGGATCATGCGAAAACATTGGAGATGGGCCGAAACTTCATGGTCTTTTTAATTGACAAGTGCATTTTGAGCTAGTAGCCTGTGAAATGTCGTTGCTCGTCCACGACAGGCTGGGTAACGCATCGGCTATGGCAGCCCTGCTCGGACCCCTGGAGTCCGATCGGGGCTTTTTGTTTTTTTACCAGACTTCGATTGCAGGCGGACGCGGACGGTCGATTTTGGGCACAATCTTTGCTGAAGGCTGATACGCCTTCCAATGGGTTTTCCGAAGAACGAGCCGGTCTTCCTCTCATGTCGCGGATTCAAGTGGTTTTCCGTCTGGATTTATGACAATGACCTTCGACAGCAAAGCTCTCGCCCTCAATGTTGCCAAGACAAAGATGGAAATCTTGCTTTTTCGCGAAGCAAGGAGGTGCAGCGATGCTTGTGTCACGCCGCCGAATCGACCCCTTTTCGCAAACTGTTGACCCCACTCGCTACTTCGCTTCGCACTGAGGCAAGGCCGCTCACATCACTTTCGACGCATGTCGAGTTCTGCTCAATAGCCAGGACCTGCTGCATCGAGATTATGCAAACGATGGTTCATTCTCCTCCCCGAAACGTCGAATGAACGATTTCCCATCGAATTTCTGAACACAAGGTCGTTTTCTCTTTCGACCGACTCTCACCGAATCTCGTGATTCATGGCTTGGTCGGGAAGTCTCTTCCCCACATGGGATGTGAACCACGGCATGACGAGTTCGGCTTCCCCAGAGAGCCCTGGACGAGACTCAGCAACGCGGGTCAAGCTTATGAATCCTACTTCGATCGTTCGCACGGACGTCGCCGCAACGCGATCCGTCCTACAGCGCCTGGATCAGCTCGAGGCCCAGATGTGGGACCGGGCTCGAATGAACCTGGTGCTTCTCTACAACGGCAGCCGGATTGCCGGAACCACGTCGCAGGCCGTCGCGCCTGCCGCCCTCGTCGGCCCACTCGCCGTGGCGAATCCGGAAATCTGATCGTGGATGGTCCCGGTCGAGCGTCCTTGCACGCACCCTCTACAATGAGTGAATAAGTGACGTTTCGGCTTTGTAAAGATGACTGTTGCCGACCTTTCCGATGGGGCGGACCGCGCCCGAAAGGCGTAAGCAATAAGCGACCCGCTGCGCGAACGGAAGCGGTCTGGCCAGCTTTCTAGCCAGATCGCGCGTCGTGAACGGCTCCGAGTCGGGCAAGCCGGCCGGAAGTAGTTCCCAGAGATCGTCCGGTTCGTTCAGTCGCAGCGTCTCCAGGATGCAATCGAGTCGACGATCGACTACGCGGTAGCCCGGTCGTCGCCGCCGCGTCACCCGCACTTCCTCGATCGACACCCCCAGCAATTCGACGCTCAGGTTCTTGTCTGGCAGGAACGAGGCGACGCCGACGAGATCGTCGAAGACGTCGACCAGCGAGCCGCGCTTCGGGCTCTGACGGATCGACCGCTCCGGGCCGTCCACGCGGTCGCAGCGGACCAGCTTTCTGCGCACCACGACCGGTTTGACGACGCAGACCCGATGGTCTGGTAAAAGCTTGCGCAGCTTGGACTTGAGAGCGCCGAGGGGGCCTGATTGGACCTCGATAAGCGTCCCGCCTTCGTCCACGGCGTCAATGCGGTAGCCGGCCACCGCGACTTCGCAACGACCTCCGCGGCCGAGGCCGTAGTGGTCCTTAAGCCCTCGATGCAGGCTGGTTTCCATCGTTTGATCATCCTTGATCCAATTCCGGCGCGTCAGGCGGGGCCGAGCGGTTCGACGCCCAGGTCGCGAATCGTGAGCAGGCTGTGGAATTCAAGGCCCCGAGCAGCGAAGTTCTCGGCCGCGCCTTCAAGTCGATCGAGCACGGCGATCACGACGGCCACCTTGCAGCCAAGCGCCTCGACGGCGTCGACGGCCAAGAGCGAGGAGCCTCCGGTCGTGGCCACGTCGTCAACGACGGCGACGGTCGAACCGGGTTCCAGGGGGCCTTCGACCAGGTTGCCCGTCCCGTGTCCTTTCGTCTGCTTCCGGACCAGGAATCCGCGAAGCTCGCCGCGCCCGTGCTCCGGCGCTAGGGCCAGGGCGGCACCGACGATCGGGTCGGCTCCCATCGTCAGGCCGCCGACCGCCACGACGTCGCGATGAGCTGCGAGCAGTCCCAACACGCCTTGGCCGATCAGCCGCGCCCCTTCCGCTCCAAGCGTGACCTTGCGTCCGTCGATGTAATAGTGCGAGCTTCGGCCGCTCGCCAGTGTGAACTGGCCAAGCCGCAGGGCGTCGCGCTGGAGCAGACGGATCAGCCGTCCCTTATGGTCGGCGCTTAATGCTTCGGACATTCCCGTAGACCCTTTCGATCGCCGCCGCGCCGTCGAGCTAGGCCTCGCGCATCCGGCCCCGAAGTCCCGATCGCCGGCCGAGCGGCTCGATTCTCTTTCACTGGCTCACAGGCTAACACTCCGCGAATTCGCTTCCAAGAGTGCAATCCGCATGACCAACGCTGACTGGCACGGGGGTGGTCGGAAATCGGTCACGACGATTTATGAATTCGTCCATGGCGTTGTGGTTGTAGAGATTCGACAGTTTATGGAATACGTTGTGTAATATGGGGTTCGGGAATGCGTTTAGGGTTTCCTGAGGGCTTGGCTCTTTCTTTTTGTGGACGGATTTCTACAATGAAATCGTCCAAGCCGTTTCTCTACCGGAGTCTCTTTATGAAGCCGCTCGATTCTCTTTTGCGTACACACGAGGTCGCGGAGCGGCTCCAGGTCAGCGTAAGCACGGTGAAGCGTTGGGTCGATTCGGGAACACTCCAGGCTGTGAGGACCCAAGGGGGGCATCGGCAGGTCGCCATTTCCGAGGTGGATCGAATGGCCCGACGGCTGGCTCGCGGCGGCGAGGCCGGCGTTCGAGCTGTGTCGTCGAGAGTTGACGAGCGGTCGTGCGAATTGCTTGTGAAGTTGTTACGTCAGGGCGAAAGTCGAGCAGCTCAGGATTTGGTGAAGACTTTGAGTCTCCAGGGGTGTCCTGCTGAGACGTTGGCCGACGACTTGGTCCGACCCGTCATGGAGCAGATCGGCCACGGCTGGCTGATCGGGGCTATCGATGTCTTTGAGGAGCACCAAGCTTCTCAATCCATGGCCGGTGCGTTGCACGAACTGATCGCGGTGCAGGCGGGGCGGCCGGCGTCGGGGCCGCTGGCCATCGGAGCGACACCTGAAGGCGATCCCTATGTGCTCTCGTGCTTGCTGGCGGAGCTTCTGCTGCGCGAGCAGGGCTGGCAGGTCCGGAACCTGGGCGCCAATCTTCCCCTGCGATCGCTGGCGAACGCGGCGATCGCGTATCGGCCGAAGATCGTCTATCTCTCCATCAACTTCGTCATGGATGAAACGCTCTTCGCCCGCGACTTCGTCCGTTTTCACGAAGCTGCGGTCGCCGTGGGCGCGGCGGTGATCGTAGGCGGGCGGGCACTCGGCGCCGTTTTGCGGTCGAAGCTGCCCTACGCCGCCTACGCCGAGCGGATGGCCCACCTCCTCGAGTTTGCTCGAAGCCATTGGTCGGAAGCGGCTTTGGAACGGACGCGAGACGAGGCCTGAGTGCTCGACTTGCACGACTTTGAGGAGGCTTTGAAATGCACACCCGTAGTCGATCGATCGATGTCGTCAGCCTCGCTAGCGCGGACACGGTTGTACTGACCGAGCACGATGAGCGCGCGCTCTTGCAAGAGCTAACGACTTGCAAGCTGAAGCTGGCTGCCGCCCTGGCTTCGATTCAAGGCTTCGATGCCCCTGCCGCCGCCGCCGACCCCCAAGCCCAGGCCCAGTTCATCGCGCGGGCCTATGCCGGGAACGGTCGGAACGAGGCGAGGCTGGGGGCCGTGCATCATCGCTATGCGGAGCTGCGCGACACGTTGGCAATGGCCAACGTGCGGCTGGTCGCCCACGTCGCAAAACAGTTCCGCGATCGCGGCATCCCCTATGCCGACCTGGTCCAGGAAGGGTTCTGCGGGTTGCTCGCGGCCATCGACCGCTTCGACATGACGCACCAGACGAAGCTTGCGACCTACGCGACCTGGTGGATTCGCCAGTCGATGCAGAGCGCCGTGGCTTCCGGCGCTTATCCCGTACGATTGACCCCCAGGCACCTGCGGCAGCTCGCGCAGAGTCAGGAACAACTCGACCTTCCTCGCGGAGCCGGCGACACTGTCGCCGAACCGCCGAACAGCAGCGATACGCTCCAACGCATCCATTCGGCGACTCGCCCGACGGTCTCTTTGGACGCCTCGTTCGACCACGATTCAACCTTCAATTTGATGCAGATCCTCGGCACCGCCGACTCTGGCGCTGATCAAACCGACGACGAGGGAATCAGGAAGCTGATGGACGGCCTTCGCCCTCGCGAGCAGCAGGTTCTCTCACTTCGCTTCGGGCTAGGGGGCGGAGAGCGACTCTCCCTCAGTCAGGTCGGCAGAATCCTGGAAGTGTCCAAGGAACGCGTCCGCCAGATCCAGGAGTCCGCCCTGAAGAAACTGCGCGAACTGGTCGAGAAAGAGAATCTGGTGGAAGGCTGGAGTCGGGGTCTCTAAGCTCCGCCGAGGCGACGCGACGATTCGTTCTTGAAGTCGGCTCCCCCGCCTGCCGATCTTCGTAAGGAAGGCGGCGATAGAATTCGAGCCGTTCTCGAACGGGTTCTCCTGCGTTTTCTTGGGGCTCATGTCAAAGGCCGATTACCGACCGCGACGGAATCAGGACCCGGTGGGGCCGTTTCTGCACTATCTCATGGCGGAGTGCGGATCGTCGCCGCACACGCTGGCGGCGTATCGATCGGACCTGATGAGGTTCCTTGGCTGGCGCAAGACCCATGCGCCGGGGCCTCTCGGCGACATCCAGATCGGGGTGTTGAGCGGATTCGTCGACGAACTGGTTTCGTCCGGCCTCGCGCCGAGCAGCGTGGCGCGGCACCTGGCGAGCTTGTCGACGTTCTTCCGCTACCTCGTGCTCGAAGGCAAGCTGACCGACAACACGGCCAAGCTGCTGGTCGCGCCCGCGCTGTGGGACCGGTTGCCGGTCGTGCTTGGCCCTACCGCCGTCGAGCGGCTTCTGAGCGCGCCAAGCGAGAGCACGAGGCTGGGGCGTCGCGATCGCGCGGCGCTGGAGACGCTCTATGCGACCGGGTGCCGGGCGTCGGAAGTGGTCGGCCTGCGGCCGGGCGACGTCGATCTGCGGGGCGGCCTGGCGCGCTGCGTCGGCAAGGGGAACAAGGAGCGATGGGTGCCGATCGGGTCGCGGGCCCAGCAGGCTCTCGCGACGTACCTTCAATCCGATCGACCGGCCATGATCGCCCGCCATCCCGACACATCGACCGTCTTCGTCACGAGGGGGGGCCGTCCGTTGTCGCGAATCGGTCTGTGGCGGATCGTCAAGCAGCATGCGCTCGCCGCCGGCCTGCACGGCGACGTGAGCCCGCACACCTTGCGGCACAGCTTCGCCACGCATCTTCTGGCCGGGGGCGCCGACCTTCGCGCGGTTCAGGAGATGCTCGGGCATACGTCGATCGCCACGACGCAGATTTACACGCGCGTGGAACTGAGTCGGCTGCGCGAGGTCCACGCCCGGTTTCATCCCAGGTCGCTTCCCGAGCCCCCCGCGTCTTCTTGACGGTCGGTTTCGCCGAAGCGCTCGACGAGCTTGCCCCGGACGACCGAGCGATATCCCATCGGGTCGACCCCCTTGGGGCTGGCGACGCCGATCCCCTGGCACTCCTGCACGGGCATGAGCCGGACGATCTTGCGGTCCTGGTCGGCCAGGAGCGCGACGCGGGTGTCGCCGAGCTGCGCAGTGTCGTCCCAGTGGCAACGGTAGGCGGAGCCGTCGGGCAGGTAGAGCATGACTTCGGGCATCCCGGCGTCCCGAAGGGCCATCCAGACCTGCGTGATAAGATCGGTCATTCGGTGAGCTTCGGGGGTTCGAGTTGCGAGGAAGGGTCGTTGACGACGCGGTTCTCGACCGTCGCGAGCCTTCGGAGATTGCGGAGGCGGACGCGATAGGCTTCCTCGACGGAGGCGGACACGGGATTACCGCTCGACCTGGCGAGACCGAGCCACTTTTCCAGGGCCAGTTTGGCTTCCCGAGAATCGGACTGGGCGGGCTGTTCCATGCCGAGGCGGCATCGGATCTCGCCCCGGGCCAGCAAGGTCTCGGCCCGAAAGCCGAAATAATACTGCCTTTGAAAGTCGGCGACGGAGCGGGCGCAGAGATCCAGGTCGGAGACGGCCTCGTCGGCGAGGTCCAGGGCTTGTCGGCGATCGCGGTCGCAGTCCAAGACGATCAGGTCCTTGGCGCGAAGCGTCGCCACCCGCGACCGTTGCAGCCGCCAGGTGGAAAGTTCGGCTGGGAGGACGTCGCTGTTCTGCTTCTGAGAGAGTGCCAGCAGTTCGGTGAGTCGCCTGTGCGCAGTCTCGTAGTCTTTCTTGTACTCGGCGACCGTCGCCAGGCCTTGGATCGTCTCCTTGGACGTCGGATCGGCCTCCAACGCGTTGCGGAGGGCGTGGTCCACCAGTTCGAAGATGTGGTGGATCGTCTTTTCCATGGACTGTCCGTCCGCGGGGGCCGGCTCGCCGTCGGGCGGACGCGTGACGTTGACGAGTTCCCGGGTCTTCTCCAGGCTGTTCGTGCCGAACCAGCGGAGATGCTCGATGAATGGGGGATGTTCGTGGGCCCACGACTTCAACTCAGCCTCGGCGTCGGGCAAGGCCATGGCGTGCCCGTACGAGACGAGCGCCGGATCTTCGGGGAGCCGGTTCGCATGGGAGAAGGCGATGCCCAGGTAGACGCGGGGAAGAGGCGCCCTGGGATACTCTTCGACGAGCTTCAAGAGCAACTCGACGGCGCGGTGGTAGTCGCGCCGGTCGACGGCGTCGACGGCCTGCTGAAACTCGGGACGCTGCTTCAAGGCCGGCTGGAACCAGCGGGAGGCCTGCTGCGCGAGCAACTGCACGAGCAACGGCGAGAGCAGCCCGAGAACGCCAAGGTAAAACGCGTTGGCGATCAGCACGCGACGATTGCGGGCCGCCCAGTCGAACCACTGCTCGGTCCGCGATGGATTCTCGGCGTGGCGGAGAGGCCGGCGCTGGAGGAAGTCCTCCAGGTCCTCGGCGAGCATCTTGCCGCTGGCGTAGCGATCTTTGGGATCAAGGCGTAGGCATTTCTTGACGATGGCTTCGAGGGCGTAGGGGACGCGGGCGTTGTGGCGGCGGACGTCGGTCGACAGGGTGGCGCGGCGGTCGAGCAAGTCGCGCATGGCGCGGCCGGGGGGCAATGCGGCGTTGGGCAGCTCGGGGGGCTGGCCCGTGAGCAGCTCGTGAAGCACCAGGCCGAGCGAGTAGACGTCGGCGAGCGCCCCGACGTCGCCCCACAGCTCGGGAACGAGAAACGCCTCGATCTGCTCGGGGGCCATGTACGGGAGCGTGCCGCCGAGGGTCGCCGCCGCCTCTTGGGGCGAATGCGGAGACTGCGCCAGGTTGAAGTCCAGCAGTTGCGGGCCGTGCTGGAGGGTGAGCAAGACGTTGCCCGGCTTGACGTCGCGGTGGTAGGTGTGGCGGCCGTGGGCGTAGTCGAGGGCGCTGGCCAGGATCAGGCCGATCCACGCCACCCCCTGGGCGTACGAACCGAGGACCGGAAACCCTCGCCAGCCGTCGCCGGACGGCCCGGCGAGATCGTCCTTCGAGACCTCGAACAAGTCGCGGTCGATCCCCTGAGCCAGCGCGTCCCACAGGTCGCGGGCGGAGCGAGGCTGACGGCCCCCTTCGCGGATGCGGCGGATCACGTCGTCCAGCGGCAATCCCGGTCGCAACGGCATGGAGAGGCCGCGCAGCCCGTTGTCCGGCTGGAAGACGACGGCGTTGACCGGGACGATGTGCGGGTGATCGAGAGCGCCCTGGGTCTCGGCCTCTTGCCCGCGGTCGACAGAGACCTTGAGAACGACCCGCTTGCCGCCGAGCGAGAGGTCGTTGGCGACGAACACCCGCGAGTATCCCCCCTTACCGATTTGGGCCCCGAGGGCGAACTCTTCGAAGTGCTCGCCGGCCTCGGGGAATCGAGGCTTCGGCGCGGGGAGACCGGCGGCCTTGCTGAGCAGGTGATGGTACTGGAGCTGGGACGCGAGCGAATCCTTCCAGTCGGGGTAACGATTGCAGAACGAGTCGACGTCGACGACGTCGCCGTGTTCCTCCCGGAGACAATACTCCTCGTAAATCAGGCTGAGCATCCGGCTGTCCGCCTGGTGCAGCTGCGGGAACGCGTCGAGATAGCTGGCGACCGCCGGGGTCTCGCCGCGTTCGAAACGACGTCGCAGATCGGACTTGATCAGGCCGCTGAGGCAATCCAACGCCAGCTCGTCGTCGAGCGGTTCCCGGCGCGTTCGATCGGCCCAGTAACGCTTCAGGTCGATGTCGCCCTGACGTTGAAACTGCTGTTCGTACAGGCGGACCGCCTGATCGACCCGATTGTTCCCCTCGTCGGGCGGGTCGCTGCGAAGAGGAACCGTCATGTTCAGCTTCCCGATCCGATCACGGAATCGTGGAGGTCTTTCAAGAACCGTTGCACTTTCCGAATGTTCCAGCCGGTCTGATCGGCGATGGCGCCGTTGTCGTGACCTTCCCGGCGCAGCCGGATGATGGCTTTCTCGGTCTCGCTCTGGCGATCGAGCAGTAGCTCCTCGGTCTCGTTCGCCTGCGCGAGTTGGCTGGCCGTGGGCTCGTCGGATGCGATCTGGACCGGCGCCGCGTCGGCTTCGACGCCGAACATGGGACGCTCACGCGTCACGTCCCGCTTCAAGGTGTGGCGGCGACGGTGCTCGTCGATCACCTTCTGCTCCGCCACGTGAATCAGAAACGCGATCAAATGTTCGACTGTCGGAAAGTTGAGTTGGTTCAGATTCGCGGCCAGGCTCTTCATCACGTCGCTCGCGAAATCCGTGGAATCGTAGAGCGACCTCATCGATCGGTCGAGTTTGCGTCGCACGACCCGACGCACCTTGGGATAACATTCCCGAAACAGCGTCTCCCAAGCCGTTTCATCGCCCTCTTGCGCTTTCTCCAACGCCCTCGTGAGATCGTCGCCGATCTCACGATCCGACAGCGTCATCATGGCCTGTTCCCTCCCGCTTCAGCGTGGGGAAATGTCGGGTGGTCGCCTAAGAGAGGATCACCTTTGATGGGTTTCGACCTGCCTGACGCTCCCATCGCTTTCCGGGATATTGTATCGGGGAAGGCGGCTGACGAAAACAACATCCACTCTAAATTGATGGGAGGTTTCTGCCGAGATCCTCTTTCTTGTTAGTTTGGGGTGTCTGTGCTGTGTTTGACGACGGTTTTCCCCGGTCTGGCGCAGAGCATCTCCGTTCCCGATGCAGGGGTCGTCCTTTTATGACGACGCGCGTCCCGGGTGTCGCTAATTATAAGGTTGCGGGTTGTGTCTATATATGGCGTATTATGTCCACGGCGGCTGTGGTCGGCGGGAGTCAGACGGTAAGGTCGGGCGTCGATCCGACGGGCACGCTGACGTCGGGTCCCGTGTACGGGTTCTCCGGCGAAGTGGGCGGGACGGGAACAGTGACCGGCGCGACGGGATTGATGTAGGTGGGGGGCGGAGTGGACGGGACAGTGACCGGCGCGACGGGATTGATGAAGGTTCCGGGCAGGGCGAGGGTGGGCATGGATTCCAGGGCGGGGCGGAAAGCTCGGCGCGTACGCATAGCGTACCTCCTTTGAAAAAGGTGTGAAGGAATGAGAATGAAGAAACGGTCAGGTATGTGAGATCAGTGTAGAACGTCGATACGTAAGTGCGCCTGCTCCCGGGGAAGCTCGGGAGTTGGGGAAGGCTGGACGGGTCCCTTCGCGGCCTGGAATCAGGGCCGGGGGAGGTCGAGCTTCGCGATCGAACTGGTGTTTCTATGTCGGCGGATGCGGATGCGGACGATCAATTCATCGAAGTCGCGGCGACGGATCGCCGAATCTTACTCGGGAGGCGGGAGGAATCCGGGTCGATGCGATTAGTTGAGTGAGGCGCTCATGGTGCGAACGACGGCGTTCGCCTTTAGCTCGGTGTTCGACAGCGTCTCATCCACCGGATACTGCTCGGCCGGCAGGAACGCGAGACAGGCGGAACGATAGAGCGGGCAACTGCGATGCTGAGCAAAGACGTCGGTCTCGAACTGGGCGGCCAGGTCCAGGCGGACGGCTCGCCTCGCAACGATATAACGCCCCAAGGGCGAAAGCCGAGCGTCACGGTCGCAGAGGACTCCGCGGACCGGACGCCCGTTCCGAATCAACCGCTCGGCGTGATCGATCTCGCGCCTCAGCTCGCGTTCCAGTTGCCGAACGATCCCGCGAACGCGCTTCCGATAGGCGTCGGCGGCCGCCGGGCTGGCAAGATCGCTCCAGGCGTCGACGACGCCCGAGTCGAAGGATTGAGCTGCGACGAACAGTTCCGGGTCCATCGGGACCTCGGGGTGATCCCTGTGGACTTGCGACAGCACCAGGGCCGCGGCCGTCCACACTCGCGCCGTCGAGCATCCGTCGTTCCAATTCATGCCGCGGGCGCGGTATGCGTGTCGAATCCGCTTCGCCAGACCGTCTATCTCTCGTTGCGAGGTCAGGGCCACTTTCAATCCTCGGCTCTAGGTCTTGCGTTTGCGGCGGGTCGGTTCGGTCGGCTTGTCGCCTTGTTCTCGCCGTCAGACTCAGGAACCGGATTCCAGACGGCGACGCGTCAAGAAATCTGGAAAAAAATGAAGAGATTCGGTCATTGGTGCACGCATTGATGCGTGCGCGTGGCTGATGGGGTGCTCCGAGGTGCGGGTGCCGCTGGCGGCTGTTTCCTTGAACCCCGAACCAAAGGCCTTTGCTTGCGGCGCGGGGGGTATGGTATCGATGAGCGTGGGGATCGGCGTCGACGACCCGGTTCGCCCTTCTTGATTCCTTTGGGGCGACCGTCGTTGATTGGCGCCGCAATCGCCTGCAAGAGATGTGCGGGCGCGGATTTTCTGCACGAGATGAGCACGAGAGCCGGCTCTCCGGGTCACCTCCCATGGACGACTTCCGTTTGGAATCCGATTGGAGCGAGATCAAGGACGGTCTCTCGCGACGCGTCCGTGAGGTCCGGGTCGAGCTTTACGGCGAGCATGGGGGCCCGCTTCTGGCCGCCGCGCTCGAGATGCCGTTCCGGACCTGGATGAGCTACGAAATGGGCGTGAGCATGCCCGCGCAGTCGATCCTGCGTTTCATCGAGGTCACGCGAACCAACCCGCACTGGCTGCTCACCGGAGAGGGGCAGAGGTTCCTGTCGCGTCGAGATTCGGCGTCGTGACGTTCCGGCCCGAATCCCTCGACGGTCGTTCGAGAAGTTGCAGCGGCCTCCCCGGCCAGAGGTCGGTCCAGGTCTGGACTTCTCCCCATGGCCACGCGACCTCCAGGACGTCGACGCGCGCCGCTCCGCCGATCCCCAGGAAGATTCGCGACGGCGAGCACGAGAGGTAGCTGCCGCCGCTGGCGACGTCCTGGACCAGAACTCGGTCGCCGATCGTGGCCCGCACGCGCGCTCCGACGGCTGGCCGGCCGTGCCGATTGATCAGATCAAGCCGCACGACGCCGCCGGACTTCGAGCGGTTGAGGAGTAGGGCGGCCGGAGCGTCGAGCGAGGTGGCGACGAGATCGAGCCGGCCGTCGTCGTCGAGGTCGCCCACGGCCAGTCCGCGTCCCAGGATCGGTCGCGAGAACCAGCCCCCCGCACTATGCGACGCGTCTTCGAAGCCTCCCTGACGGCCGTGGAGCACGATCGACCTCATGGCGAACGGGACGCCGAGCCGTTCGCGGTCGAGGACGTGGCCGTTGACCTGAACGATGTCCGAGCGGCCGTCGGCGTCGAAGTCGGCGACCACCGCCCCGAAGCCCAGCGCGCGCCGGGTGGCCGCCGCGACTCCCAGCCGGTTGCCCTCGTCACGGTAGAGGCCCGGATGGTCCGGCTGAGCCCGAAACACGACGGTCGAGCGCTCAAAGAAATTCGTGACCAGCAGATCGAGCCGGCCGTCGCCGTCAAGGTCGCCGAGGGCCGTCCCCATCCCCGCCAGCGCCTTGCCGTCGTCGTCGCGAGCCACGCCGGCGGCTTCACCGACTTCGTCGAACCGGAGGCCGCCGCGATTGGCCAGCAGCCAGCAACGGCCGCCATCGTTGGCGACGTAGACGTCGGGCATCCGGTCCCCGGTCAATTCGCCGATCAGGACGCCGAGCCCGCGCTCTTCGCGGCGAGGGATGCCGGCGGCTCGTGAGACGTCGGTGAAGCGGCCGGCGCCGTCGTTGCGATAGAGGCGGTCGGACTGGGGGTCGAAATCCTCGGGGCCGCAATAGTCGCGCTTGCCGTCTGGCGCGGCGCAATAAGGGGCTGCGTCGGGGTCGTAGTTCACATACCTCGCGACGTAAAGATCCAGATCGCCGTCGTCGTCGAGGTCGGCCCAGGCGGCGCCGGTGCTCCAGGCCGAGGAGGTCAGGCCGGCCCGGACTGTGACGTCCTCGAAGCGGCATCCACCGAGGTTGCGGTAAAGCCGTTGATCGCGCCAGCCGGTGACGAACAGATCGGTGCGGCCGTCGCCGTCGAAATCGCCTGCGGCGGCCCCCATGGCGTAATTGGGACCGGGGGCACCGCAGGTCGCCGTCCAATCCTCGAAGCGGAGCCCTCCCCGGTTCCGGAAGAATCGGCACGGCGGGTCGTCGACGACGGTTCCGGGCGTCGCTCCGATCGGTCCGCCGTTGCAGAAATAGAGGTCCGGCAGGCCGTCGCCGTCAGCGTCGAAGAGGGCGACGCCGCCCCCCATGATCTCGGGAAGATCGTGGCGGCCGCGCGAACCGGCGTCGAACTGGAAGGCGACGCCCGAAGCGGCCGCGACGTCCTCGAAGGAGAGCGACTGGGCGACGCAAGAGGACCAAGAGAGCGCCGCGACGGCGGCCGAGACGAGACGGCGGAGCGGCTTCGTGTGCGCGCGAGTCACGGATCACCCTCGGAGGAGGCCCCAGCCGGAGCCGTATGACGCAAACGGGCGTGAAGGGCCCGCGTGTGGCTTCGGGAGTTCCTAGCGCCGGGGGGCGGTTTCGGCTTGTCCGCGCGGGCCGGTTCGTCTTTCGCCTCGCGTCAACCGGCCGGCGGACGGCGGTCCGGGTCCTTCTTCGGGACGTCGGGCGTTCCAGAGGAAGACCTCGCCGCTGTGGCTGCACGACGCCAGGGTGTACCCGTCGGGCGAGAAGGTCACGGAGTTGATTCGCGCGTGATGCCCGTCGAGAATGAGGACGACCTGGTTCGTCTCCTGGTCGCAGAGCCGGATCTTGCCGTCATCGCAGCCCGTGGCGACCGTCTGGCCGTCGGTCGAGAAGGCGATCGAGCGGACGGCGTCGGGATGGCCGATGATGTCGTCCAGGGGATTGCGGTTGGTCGTATCCCACGAGGCGATGAGGCGGGGTTGGCCGCTGGTGGCGAGGCGATGTCCCGATGGCGAATACGCGAGCGCCATGAGCGCGCCGTTCGTCTGACTGGTGGCGATGCGGTCGCCGGAGTCCATGTCCCAGATCTTGATCTCGGCGTCGCACGACGCGGAAGCCAGTTGCCTGGGATTCGTGGGTGAGTAGGCCAGCGCGGTGATCATCTTTCGATGGGCGTTCTTGATCTTGTGCAGCGGCTCCCGGCTGGCCGCGTCCCATACGTGGATCTCGGGATCGAGCCCGGAGGCGGCGAGCAGCGACCCGTTGGACGAATACGCCACGCATCGAAGCTGGCTCTGTTTGGGTTCGCGAAGCACCTGGGAGAGCTTGAGCGTCGCGGCGGCGGGCTTGGAAGAGTCGCGCGAGAGCGACCAGAGCTTCACCGCGCCGTCGAGGCCCACGCTGGCGAGTTCATCGCTGACCGGCGAGAACGCGAGGCCGGCGACGGTCGCCGAATGCGCGGCGACGGCCGCCAGTTCGTCGCCCGTGGCGACGTCCCAGAGCTTGATCATCAGGTCGTCGGCGCCCGACGCCAGGATTTTTCCGTCCCGCGAGAAGGCGACCGCCCAAGCTTCCTTCGAGTGCCCCGCGAGCTTACGCCACGGATGCGGCGCCTTGGCCATCCGCCAGACGCGGATCAACGGATCGTGAAAGGTCATGAACAAGAATTGGCCGTCGGGACTGAAGATCAGGCGCTTGGCGCCTGGGAGCTTGCCGAGCGACTGAGGATCATCGGAGGCCGCCTCGAGGTTCCAGAGCGAAACCGGTTCCTCGTCGCCGCCGACCGCGAGCCGATCGCCCCGTCGAGAGAGCGCGATCGCCGCCGACCCACGAGTCGGCAGCACGCGCCGGGCCGAGGGGGATCGCAGGCTGTGGACCGCCAGCGTCGTGTCGCCCTCGGAGACGACCAGGCTCTTGTCGCCGTTGCAGAAACCGAGGAATTTCGGCGGGCCGTCGGGGGTGTTCAGTTCGGCGGTCACTCGCCTTGACGCGAGGTCCCAGACCACGATGGAGCGGTCTTCGCATCCGGCGGCGATTCGCGTCCGATCGCTGGAGAACGCCAGCGCGACGGGACGGGTCGACTTCGGGGCCGAAAAGACGTCGCCGCGATTCGCGTCGAGGTCGATCACGACGACGGTCCCGCTCTCGGTTCCCAGCGCCAGGAGGTTCGCTCCGGGCGCGAAGCGTTGGCTCGTCACGCCTTGGCGCGTGGCCGCGGCGTCCTCGCTCCATTCTTGATCGGCGAACTTGTAGAACCGGGTCTCCCAGGTCGACTCGGGGGCCGGCCGGCATCGCAGCGCGAGCAGTTTCCCGTCGAGCGAGAAGGCGAGCTCCGCCGTATCCTCGAGGCGATCGCGGAAGGTCCATGGGCTGCTGGGCTTCGATTCGTCCCAGATCGACAGCGTGGACGTCTTGTCCTCGCCGAGGCTCACGGCGGCGATCGCGACGGCCTTTCCCGTCGCGTCGGACGCCAGGGCGACCTCGCGGATCGGGTAGCGGCCGCCTTCGACCATGTAAGGCGTCGAAGCCTGCGAGGGGACGTCCCAGAGGAACACCCGCCCGTTGCGGTCGCCGGACGCGACGGTTCGACCGTCGCCCGAGACCGTCGCGCAGTCGACGGCCCCCCTGCGGCCCGGCCCTCCGCTCAGCAAGAACTCCGAGCGATGAATCAGGGAGTCGACATAGCCGAACTCGAATCCCGTATTCTCGGGGAGGTTCTGCTTGAGGACGTCGAAGATCTCGATCGCGACCTCGGGCTCGTTCCGTTGCTCATGGTCGTAGGCGCGGCTCAATTGCGCGTCGTAGCGTTGCCGCTTGGCCTCCTTGTCGTCGCGGTCGGCCTTCGCCTTGGCCTGGCGACTCATCCACCCATGGGAATAGATGTTCTCCATTTGCTTTTGGAGTTCGCCGCGCGTCTCGTGAAGGTAGATGCTGTAGCCTCCCGCGACGACCAGCAGCGTCAACAGGAGCAGGAAGCTGAGGCCCAGAAAACCCGCGGCGAGCGGCTCGCGGCGGGCCCACTGGGCGGCCCGGCGCAGCCGCGGGGTGCGCCGCGCCCGGATGGCCTCGCGATTCTGGAACCGCCGCAGATCCTCGGCGAGTTCCTCGGCGTCGTCGTACCTTTGGCCGGGGCTGCGGGCCAGGCATTTCAGGCAGATCGTCTCGATGTCGATGGGCAGGCCGTGGCGGAGTCGCGACGGCGGCACGACCTCGCCCTCCATCACCTGGCAGAGGGTTTCCATCGGCGTCAGGCCGCGGAACGGCGGGGCGCCGGTGAGCATCTCGTAGAGCATGACGCCGATCGCGTAGACGTCGGTGCCCGGACCGACCTCCTTGCCGCCGGAAACCTGTTCCGGGGCCATGTACGGGGGAGTGCCCAGGAGCATGCCGTTCTGGGACAGGCCCGCGTCGGAGAGCAGGAACTTGGCCAGCCCGAAGTCGGTGATCTTGGGGATCCCGTCGGTGGTCATCAAGATGTTGCTGGGGTTGAGATCGCGATGGACGATCCCCCGTTCGTGGGCGACGTGGATGGCGCGGGCCAGCGTTTCGGTGAGCCGGGCCGCCCACCGGATCGGCTGGGGCATCGACCGCAACATCCGGGTCAGGTTGCCGCCGCTGACGAACTCCATCTCCAGATACGGCATCCCCTCGTGCTCGCCGATGTCGAAGATCTTCACGATGTTGGGATGGTCGAGCGTCGCGGTGGCCTCGGCCTCCTTTCGCAGCCGCCCCCGCTCGTGCCGGTCGGCGTGCTCTCCGGTCAGAATCATCTTGAGGGCGACGATCCGGTTGAGGTTCGTCTGGCGGGCCTTGTAGACGATCCCCATCCCGCCTCGGCCGATCTCCTCAAGGATCTGATACTTGCCGATCCGCGTCATCGGAGTGTGGCCGTCGCGGTCGAGGGCGCCCTCCGCGCCCGAGGACTCCGAGAGCGTCACCATCTCCGAGACGAGCAGGTTCTGGATGGAAATTCGCCGCTCGGCGTCGGGGATTAGCAGGGAGATGCGATGCTCCCATTCATCGACCGAGGGCTTCTCGCCTAGCTCGCTTCGGGTCGCCACCTCAGCGAGGATGAGTTCCAGCACGGCGTTGTGGTCGCCGGCGAGGTTTGGATTGCCCGCGAGGAGGTCCTCGACACGGGCCGGCTCTCCCGAGCGGAGCCTTCCCTTCAGCTCCACGCACGCGTCGCGGTAGCCAGCCGAGTGTCCGTCTGGTCGTGAGATCGTATTCATCGACGCATCGAATCCCGGTAGTTCGGCGACCAGGGGCGAATGAGGCCGAGGCGCATGCAGTAGTGTAGCAGCAGCAGGCCGGTTTCGACAGCCAAACCCAAAACCCGCCCGCCGCACGACGACGAACGAATTCGTGTGGGGCGGTTAGGCTTCGGGCGGTCGCAACCGTCAGATGGATTCGGGTTCGTCGTTCGCATCCTCGAACGGCTCGGGGCGGGCGTCGACCACGTTGGTCTCCTCGGCGGGAGCGTCGAGTCCGGGGTCGAACCAGCGGTAGGTCGCCGGGATCACGAGCAGCTTCAGTCCCGTGCTGGTGATGAGGCCGCCGATGACCACCGTGGCCAGCGGGCGCTGGACGTCGGCTCCCGAGCCGACCGAGAACGCCATCGGGATGAATCCCAGGCTGGCGACGAGCGCGGTCATGAGCACCGGGCGAAGTCGGTTCATGGCGGCGTCTGAGACGGCCTCGCGGACCGGCATGCCGGCCTCGACGCGCTGGCGGATCGCGGCGACGACCACCAGGCCGTCGAGCACGGCGACGCCCGAGAGAGCGATGAACCCGACCCCCGCCGAGATGCTCAGGTTCATGTCGCGCAGCCAGAGGGCCAAGATGCCTCCCATCGCGCCCAGCGGGACCGACAGGAAGATCAGCATGCCCAGCTTCACCGAGTGGAAGGTGCTGTAGAGCAGGAGGAAGATGAGCACGAGGGCGACCGGGACGACGATCGTCAGTCGCCTGGTCGCGGACTGAAGATTCTCGAACGTCCCTCCCCATTCCAGGTAGTAGCCCTTGGGCATGTCGACCTGTTGCTTGACCCGCTGTTCGGCCTCGGCCACGAACGTCGCGAGGTCGCGGCCGCGGACGTTCGCCTGCACCATCGCACGCCGCTGGCGGTCCTTCCGCCAGACCTCGTAGGCGCCGTCTTCGAGCTTGAAGTCCACCAGCTCCGAGATCGGGATCATGCGGCCCGTGGGGTCGGCGATCTTGAGGCGGCGGATCTCGTCGACGTCGTCGCGCGCGGTCGGGTCGAACCGGACCTGAAGGTCGAACGTCCGCTGGCCCTCGATCACTTGACCAACGATCTTGCCGCCAAGCGCCGAGACGACGTCGAGGATGTCGGACGCGTTGATGCCATGGCGCGAGATCCGCTCGCGGTCGATCTGCACCCGCAGGAACGGCAGGCCGCTGAGCACCTGCGCCCGGACGTCGGCCGCGCCGGGGACCGCTTCGACCGCGGCGGCGACGGCGTTGACCTTCTCCTGGAGCACTTCCAGGTCCTCGCCGTAGACGCCGATGCCGATGTCCGCGCGGACGCCGGCGAGCATCTCGTTGAATCGCAGGTCGATCGGCTGGGCGAAGTTGAAGAAGGCGCCCGGAAGCTCGCGACGGAAGACGGCCTCCATCCGTTGGATCAGCTCGCTTTTCGATTCCTCGTGTTTCGTCTCGAACAGCGCCAGGATCGGGTGGAGCGGCTTCATCGCCAGGTCCAGGAGCGTATCCTTCTCCTTCTTCAAGAAGATGAACACGTCCGTCTGGTTGACGCCTGCTGGGTCGATGCCGATCTCGGGACGGCCGGTCTTGCTGACGACCGACTCGATCACCTCGGGAAACGCTTCCAGGAGGGCCTTTTCGAGCCGCGTGGTGTCTTCAATGCTTTCGGTGAGCGAGGCGCTGGGAGGGCGCGCCACGACGACGACCAGATCGCCCTCGTCGAGCTTGGGGATGAACTCGCCCCCCAGGCTCAGGGCGACGGGCATGGTCACCGCGAACATCGCCAGCGAGACCAGGACCACCGCGATCGGATGTTGGATGGCGCCCTTCAGGAACGGCTTGTAGATCCACTTGGCGAGCCGGATCGGCGGGGTCTCGTTCTCCGCCGCGCCGGGCTTGAGGATGAAGGAGGCCAGCACGGGGGTCGCGGTCAGGCTGAGCAACAGCGAGCCGGTCAGCGCGAAGACGACGGTCAGGGCCATAGGCCGGAACATCTTGCCCTCGACCCCCTCGAGCGCCAGCAGCGGCAGGTGGACGATGGTGATGATCGCCACGCCGAAGACGACCGGCTTACGGACTTCGAGCGCCGCCTCGCGGACCACGTCGACCGCGCTGCGGCGTTTGTCGGCGTGCGCCAGGTGGCCGACGCAGTTTTCCATCATGATGACGCTGGAATCGACGATCAGACCGAAGTCGATCGCGCCCAGGCTCATCAGACTGCCGGCGATCCCGTAGTAGACCATCAAACTGCCGGCGAAGAGCATCGACAGGGGGATCGTGAGTGCGACGACCAGGCCCGCTTTCAGGTTGCCCAGGAGCGCGAGCAGGACGGCCACGACGAGGATGCCCCCCTCGGCCAGGTTCGACGCCACGGTCGTGATCGTCCGGGTGATGAGCACGGCGCGGTCGTAATAGGGTTCGACCACGATCCCCTCGGGGAGCCTCGGTCGGATTTCGTCGAGCTTTGCCTTGAGCCGCTCGACGACGGCGCGCGAGTTCTCGCCGGCGAGCATCATGGCCGTCGCGGTGACGGCCTCGCCCTTGCCGTCGCGGGTGACGGCCCCGTTGCGGATCAAGGGGGAGAACCGGACCTCGGCGACGTCGCGGATGTACACGGGCGTGCCGGTCGGCGTGGTGTCGAGGACGATCTCGGAGAGGTCCTCCAGACTGCTGACCAGGCCGACGGCCCGGATCACGCGCTGCTCTCCCAGACGTTCGATGTAGCCGCCGCCGGCGTTGCTGTTGTTGAGCCGGATGGCCTGGAAGACCCGGTTGACCGAGACCCCTCGGGCCACCAGCCGTTCCGGGTCGAGCCGCACCTCGTAGGTTTTCAGCTCGCCGCCGAACGCGTTGACCTCGACCACGCCGGGGACGCTCTTGAGCGGCCGCGCGACGTCCCAATCGAGGATCGTCCGCAATTCCATCAATGTCTTGGGACGGGGCGAGTCGGGGGCGTTCTTGACCTCGAACTGGAGGATTTCGCCGAGACCCGTGGCGATCGGCCCCATCTCGGGCTGGCCGAACTCCGCCGGGATCGACGACCGGACGACGGCGAGCCGTTCGCCGACCTGCTGGCGCGCCCAGTAAATGTCGGTCCCCTCGTCGAAGACGATCGTCACGCCCGACAGGCCGAACTGCGAGAACGACCGCACCTCCTGGATTCGGGGGATGCCGTTCATCGCGTTCTCAACCGGGATCGTGATGAACTGCTCCACCTCCTCAGGCCCCAGCGCCGGGGCGCTGGTCAAGGCCATCACCTGGACGTTGGTGATGTCGGGCACCGCGTCGATCGGCAGCCGGACGAGCGAGTACGCGCCGGCGACGACGAGGCCGACGAGCATGAGCAGGATCAGCGGTCGGTTTCGAAGCGACCAATCGATGAGGCGGTCGAACATGGCGAAATCAACCGGGGTTCGGGGAGAATTGAGGGGCGGAAAGCGGGGCCGTCGCGAGCGCGGTCGCGATCACGACGGCGAGTCGGACGACGCCATCCGAATCAACTCGGCCTTGAGTTTGAACGCTCCGTGCGTTACGACGTCCTCGCCGGGGTTGAGCCCGGAGAACACCGCCGCGCGGGCCTCGCCGGGGCCGCGCGTCTTGACGTCGCGCAGCTCGAACTCCTCCGGGCCGATGCGCACGAAGGCGATCCAGCGGTCGTCGTCGGAGAGCAGGGCGTTGCTCGGCACCGAGGGCACCTTGTGGTCGGAGTGGACGGCCACGGTGACGTCGATGTACATGCCCGGCTTGAGCAGGTGCTCGGGGTTCTCGGCGCGGGCCAACATAGTGACCGTCTGCGTCTTCTCGATCACCATGTCGCCGGAGTAGAGAACCTTGGCCTCGAACTCCTGCTCGGGGTAGGCGTCCGAGGTGAATCGGACGTCGACGTGGCGGTCGTTTCGGAGGTGGACGAGGTTGCTTGGGTTGATGTTCGCCTCGATCCAGACGTGATCCAGGTTCGCCAGCGTGAAGATCCGGTTCGCGATTTCGACGGCGACGCCGGGCACGACCAGTTCGCGGTCGAGGATCGTGCCGGCGAACGGCGCTTTCAGCTTGTAGAGGCTGGCGGGCACCTTCGACGAGGGTCTCCGAACCTGGGTCGGAGCGGCGGCCAGCGCGGCGGCGGTCTGCGCCTGGAGTCCGGCCGATTCGGCGGCGGCCGGAACCGGCTGCATGAGGCCCTTGGGGAGGTAGTCGTCGTCGTCGGGGTCGACGCCCAGCACCTGGAGCTTCTCGCGGGCGACGAGCACCGCGGTCTCGGCCTGCCGCAACGCCTGCTGGGCGCGGATGTTCGCCAGTCCGGTCTCATAGCCCGTCTGGTCCAGGAGCGTCTGATAGGCGGCCAGGTCCGAGTCGAACCGGGCCTTCGTCTCCTCAAGCTGCTGGCCCCGGATGATCTCCTGGTCGAACAGGTCGCTCTTCCGCCCCAGATTCGCCTTCGCCAGGCGATGCGCGGTGTAAGCGGTCAGCAAGAGTCCGCGATTGATCCCCACCGGCTTGTCGGCGAACTTCTGGTGGATCTGCTCGGGGGTGTCCTCGGCCTTGAGCCGCTCGATCAGCTCATTGGTGTTGCGGAGGATCATCTCCTGCCAGCGGGCCTGCGCCAGCGCCACGTCGTACGCCTGGAGGTTCGTGAGCAGGTCGAGGCGGGCCTGGCCGACCAGCGAACTCTCGATCGTGGCCAGCACGTCGCCGGCCTTGACGTCCTGACCGATCCGCACCGAGACGCTGTGGACGATCCCCGGGGCGCGCGGGGTGATGAACGCGAACCGGGTCTCGTCCGGCGCGATCCGGCCGGGGACGCGGACCAGGATCGTCTCGGGCTCGAGTCGCACGGGCTCGACCTCGACGCCGATGACCTTCTGCTGCTCGGCCGTGATCCGGACGATCCGGTCGGCCGCCGCGCTGCGCTTCACAGGCGCCGGCCCGGTCTCGGGAATCGAGGCCGGCGACCCGGACGAGGGAAGCCTGCCGATCCACACCCAAGCCGCCGCGAGCCCGATCGCAGTCGCCAATCCGCCGATCAACCAACGGTTGCTGGAAAGAATACGAATTCGTACATGTGGTGGCATTTTACCTCGATGCGGAGCGTTGAAATCCGCGGAGTCCACGGAAGTTCGCGCCGTAGTGAGCGAATCCAACGAGGCGGCGCGAGCGATGGAATTGTTCGACCAGACACGTTGTTGGTCAAGTCGCGAGGTTCGCGGCCGCTATCGGCGGCGAGGTTGAGTGGGAGGTCGACGCAGTGGGAGTCGATTCGTCCCGACGGCTGATCCAGCTCGGCTCCGAGGCCGTGCGCCGTCCGTTGTTCCAGCAGGCAAACCGCCTGATCATCATATTGATAATATCCTTGAATTCAATGAGTGACGTCCAGCCGAAACCCGGCTTCTGAGAAGGATTTAATTTGGTGCTTTAATTAGTTTTAAGATAGGAAGGCCGGTTTCGTCGTCGTCCGCGCGCCGTGCCGCGAGGCGAAGCTGCACTGGTCAACAAGGGGGGTTATGCCGTAGATAGTTCGATTCGCGACCCGCGCGCAACGAGCGGGAGCAGTCCGCGAGGTCGCGGAATGCGGATGCCCCCAGCTTGATTCAGAGACTCGAAGAGGACCCGGCGATGAGCGTTCAGCGGCACGAGACGCGCGCGGAAGACGGTGAAACCGGGCTCTGGTCGCGCCTGTTGGCGAGTCTCGGCTTGAACCGGCCGGAACTGCGGGCCTGGGCGATGTACGACTGGGCCAACTCGGCGATGGTCTGCACGATCATCACGGCCGTCTTCCCGATCTATTATTCGACCGTGGCGTGCAAGGGCCTCGAACCCAGTGTCGCGTCGGGGCGGCTGGCGGTGGCGACGACCATCGGCATGATCCTGATCGCGGTCGTCTCGCCGATCCTCGGCGCTTACGCCGATCACACGGCGCGGAAGAAGAAGCTGCTGGGGATATTCCTGGCGATCGGCCTGACGGCGGTCGCGGCGATGTACTTCATCCACACCGGCGACTGGCTGCTTGCCTCGGTCTTGTTCATCCTCGCCAATATCGGCGCCAACGGCAGCTTCGTGTTCTACGACGCCCTGCTGCCGCACATCGCGCGGCCCGACGAGATCGACCGGGTCTCGACGGCCGGCTATGCGCTGGGGTACGTCGGCGGCGGCTTGCTACTCGCGCTGAACCTGGCCTGGATCCTGAACCCGCAATGGTTCGGGCTCCCGTCCGGCAAGGGGCTGACCGACGCTCAGACCACGCTCCCGACTCGACTGGCCTTCGTGTCGGTCGCCGTCTGGTGGTTCATATTCTCGATCCCGCTGTTCCGTCGGGTCTCCGAGCCGACCCTTGGCGCCGACGCCGACCGCTGGGCCGATCTGCATCCGCAGCGGGCCACGATGCTCCGACTCAAGGAGACGGGTCGCGACCTCCGGCGGTGTCGGCAGGGGTTCTTGATGCTCCTGGCGTTCCTGATCTACAACGACGGCATCGGCACGATCATCCGCATGGCGACGGTCTACGGCGCTGAGCTGAAAATCAAGCCGACGGCCATGATCGCCTCGATTCTGATCGTCCAGTTCGTCGGCATCCCGTTCTCGTTCCTCTTCGGCGCGCTGGCGGGAAAGCTGGGGGTGAAGCGGTCGATCATGCTCGGGCTGGGCGTCTACACGCTGATCTGCATCGTCGGTTATTTCATGAAGACGGAACGCGACTTCTTGATCCTGGCCGTGCTCGTGGGGACGGTGCAGGGGGGGACGCAGGGGCTTTCGCGGTCGCTGTTCGCGAGCTTGATCCCACGCAGCAAGTCGGGCGAGTTCTTCGGCTTCTTCGCGGTCGTGGAGAAGTTCGCGGGGATCTTCGGCCCGGCCATGTTCGCGGTCATCAACATGCTGTCGGGGTCGAGCCGTGGAGCGATCCTCGGCGTCATCGGCTTCTTCGCCGTGGGAGGGCTGTTGCTCGCCCTGGTCGACGTCGAGGAAGGCCAGCGCGAGGCGAGGGCCGAGGATCTCGACGCCCTCACGCTGGGGACCGATGCTCGGGTCGCGACCAGTCTCGGATCGTGATGTACCACGAGGTGCCCATGTAGAAGGCCGGGTAGATCAACGAGACCAGGGCCAGGGTCGTCGTCCCGGCGTCGATCGTACCTTGCGCCGAGGTCGGCAGCCGCCAGGCCAGCCAGGCGACCAGAACGCCCCAGACGCTCCCCGTGATCGTCGCGAACCGGTTCAACCGCCCGGGTTGCGACGGATACAGGTGCTTGACGGGCACGAACGTGAGGAAGGCCAGCAGCAGCACCACGCCGAGCGCGCCCCATTGGGGGATCGTCAGGGCGTAGAGATACAGCGCGACGATGTTCCAGAGCGAGGGGAAGCCCAGGAAGTAGCCGTCGTGCGTCTTCACGTCCACCTGGCAGAAACCGTAGGCGCTCGCCAGCAAGGGGGCGATCAGCCAGGCTTCATAGCCGGCGGGTATTAGCCCGGCCCGCCAGATCAGCATCAAGGGCAAGAACGTGTAGGTGAGGAAGTCGGTGATGTCGTCGAGCCGGCGGCCGTCGAAGCTGGGCACCGCCTCCTTGATCCGCACGGCGCGGGCGAAGGTGCCGTCGGTGGCGTCGACGATCGTGGCCGTGAACATCAGCAGGAACGACCAGCGGAAGGCGTCGAGCCCCCCCTCGACCAGGAGCGCGAGGATCACCGCCGCGATCGCCAGGCCCGACGCCGTGTACGTGTGGACGCACCAGCCGAGGGCGCGGCGCAGGGGGCTCGGCGGCGCGAGCTCGCGCGATTCGGGCGCGGGGCGAGGCTTCCGGCGCTTGAGGACTTCGACCATGGTGTGGGTTCCTTGACTCGTTCAGGAGGACTCGCCGGGCGCGAGCTGGCCTATCATACCCGACGCCGAGCCGGAGAAGTCGAGTTCGGTCTCGACCGGGATCTCGGCGGCGTGTTCGGGCAAGACGCCGGCCCGCAGCCGACCGACCGAGAGAAAATACAAGGCCCCGACGCCGAGCAGAACGGCCGTCGCCAGGACCGCCGCGTACCGGCCTACCGGGTCGTCGCCGTAGACCTGGGGGCGAGGCCAGCTCATATTGACGATCAGCCCGACGCCCCAGAGCACGGCCGCAATGTTCACGGGCAAAGCCAGCCGTCCCAGGCTGAACCGTTTGTCGGGCGTGGGGGCGTCGTCGTCGCTCGCTCCGAACCGGTCGGGCCAGGCTCGCAGCCGCACGATCAAGAGCGGCAGCGTGACCATAAGATAAGCCAGGTTCGCCCAGACGAGGGCGACCGAGCACAGGGTTTCAATGATCCGCGGCGCGTTGACGTTGGCGAGCAGGATCGCGGCGGCGAACAGTCCCGTGACGACGGCCGGCGCGATCGGCGTGCGGGTCTCGCCGGTCACCCGGGCGAGGGCCTCGGCGAACGGCAGGCTGTTGTCGCGCGCCATCGCGAAGATCAACCGCACCGTCCCCGCGTGAACGGCCAGGGCGCAGACGGTGACGGCGAAGACCACTTCGATCAGGAACAACGTCCCGAGCCACGGCCCCAGGACGGTTTTGACGATGTACGGCAGACCGCCGGAAACCTGCCCGAGCGCCGGGTCGGCCGGATTGACGACGGCCGTCAGGCCCGACGCGATCAACAGCCCTCCCGCGAGCCCCGCCGCGGCGAGCGCCGTGAGGATCGCCTTGGGGGCGCGGCGGCGAGGGTCGGCGGTCTCCTCGGCCAGGGTTCCCGCCGTGTCGAAGCCGTAAAGGACGTACGACGCCATCACCGCGGCGGCCAGGAACGGGCCGAAATAGCCCCCTGGCGCGCCTTCGCCGCGCCCCTGGACGTCGAGCAGGATCTCCGGCCCGCGCCGCGCCCGCAGGGCCAGCAGCACGATCAAGAGAACCACGCCGGCCAGCTCGGCGCAGACGCCGACGTTGTTGATCCGGGCCATGAGCCGGACCCCCACGGCGTTGATGACCGTCGTAAAGACGATCAGGGTGCAGCCGAGCAAGACGGCGTTCTTGGCCTGGTCGACGGCGGCGGTCCCGTCGCCGAACCACTGGAACGACGGCGAGATCTGGGGCAACGTGTTCTGGAGGGCCAGGGCCACCGACGCCAGCGACAGGATCGAGCACGCCAGGTAGACCCAGCCGGTCAGCCATCCGACCAGCGGCGAGCCGACTTTCTTCGACCATTGGTAGACGCCGCCCGAGAGCGGGTACGACGCGGCCAGCTCGGCGAAGCAGAGCGCCACGGTGAACTGGCCGACGAAGACCAGGGGCCAGGTCCAGAAGAACGCCGGCCCCCCCGCCGCGTATCCCAGGTAGAACATCTGGAAGACGCCGGTGAGGATCGAGATGTACGAGAATCCGGCCGCGAACGACGAGAAGCTTCCCAGCGATCGGTCGAGCTCTTGCTTGTACCCGAAACTCGCCAGGTCTCGGACGTCGTTGTTCGCGGTGCCCGGCATGCCCTCGCAATCCTCCCAAAGCGGCGAGCCCCCCCGTTGCAAAGGGTCGAGGGGGCGCGCCGCGCAATTCGCACTTGCCGACGTGTGGGTTGGTTGACGACGAAAAGCTCGGCTCAGCCGCGGCGGGTGGCGAGGTAGATGCCCCACTTCTGGTCGCCGGCCGCGCAGAACCGCTCCTTCATGGCCCAGCGGTCGACCAGGTAGTTGAGATCCTTCTCGCTGAAGACCGTGAGGAATTCCTGACGATGCTCGCGGAGCCGCTTGGACTCGCGTTCGAGGATGTCGACGAACGTCGCGGTGGCGTCGTCCACGATCACGTCGACGAACCCGGCCGCTTCGAGCACCTTTCCGTACTGCTGGGGCTCTATGACGCTGTAGCCGGTGTTGCGGATGTACTCTTCGAACTCCGGCGAGGCCGGCGTCTTGCCTCGGGCGTAGTCGGTGATGATCAGCTTGCCGCCGTCGTTGAGCAGGCTGTACAGCTTGGCGAAGAGCGCCGCCTTGTCGGGAATGTGCATGAAGGCGTCGCGGCTCCAGATCAGATCGAACTTCTCGGGGAAGTCGGTCTTGAGCACGTCGCCGAGGATGAAGTCGACCTTGTCGGACATGCCGGCGGTCTTGGCGCGGTCGTGTCCGACGGCCACCATCTCCTCGGCCAGGTCGATGCCGGTCACCTTGGCGTCGAACCGCTTGACCAGGTCGAACGCTGCGCCGCCGATCCCGCTGCCGACGTCGAGCACCCGCATGCCGGGCTTGATCCACCCTTCGAGGCGTGAGAACAGGTTCTCGGTCGTCTCGACGCCGCCGGTGCTGATGTAGTTGTCGCCGAAGATCTTCTCGTATCGCAGGATCGAATCACGGCTGTACTGGCCGTTGTTGTCGAACTTCTGCTGCGCGTCCGCGGCGGCTTGCGTGGCCTTCATGGTGTATCCAAGCTGAGAATGCGAGTGGGAAATCTCGACTTCCGGGGACTCCCGCGCGCGGGCCGACTCCGGAAAGCAAAATTCAAATCAACATTGTGAGGGAACCGCCGGAAGCTTGTAAAGGGAACATCAAGAAGATCCCCCGGCTCTCCGGGAAGGGGTGACGGATGCTCAGCGCCCCCGCGTTTGCGTCCGGGCCACGGGGTGCGGCAAGGTCTTTCGAACGACTGGAGCCCGAACGATCGGAGCTCGGACGACGGGCGTTCGCGTGATCGGCGATCGGCCGACCGTCGTCACGGGCTTCGGGGCCGCCAGGCTGAAGTTGGTTGTATAGGACGAGCCTGGCACGTTGTCGCCCACGCCCGAGAGCAGGTTGCCCGACGTGTCGGCGACGCCTCGGTTCAGCGTATAGCTGGCGAGGCCGTTGACGACGAGCCGGGCCGTTCCCGCCGAGCCGAGTCCCCTGGCGAACGTGAGCGTCACGGCGTACCGCGAGGCGTCGTAGGTCGCCGACGCGATCGCGACGTACGAGTCGTCGCGCGTGCCGAAGCGTCCGTCGCGACCGAGCTTGTACACGTAATAGCCGTAGTTGCCGAGGTCGACGGCCCGCGCCGGGTCGAGCGGCTTGCTGAAGCCGAGCACCATCCCCGCCACGCCCCCAGGGCCGTAAAAAAGCTGCTGGCTGGTCACATGGGGAGGGACCGTGTCGACCGGCCCGGGGGCGGGCGACGCAGCCGTGACGATGTTCAGAATCGCGACGCTCGGGCCGCCGAGCGTCGCCCCGCCGGCCGGGTTGGAGAGGACCAGGCCCACGGTCCGCGTTCCCGCGGCCTGGGCGGCGGCAAGGATCGGCACCGAGAAGGTGGCCTTCGTCTGGCCGGGGAGGAAGCTCGCCGTGCCGGCGGTCGTCGTGTAGTCGACCCCCGCGACGCCCGTGCCGTCGACCGTCGCGAACGAGACGGAGCTGGCGGTGCTCAGGTCGGCCCCGCTCCGATTGATCGTCACGACGATCGAGCCGGAGGTGGAATAGGTCGAGTAGGTCGACGCGCCGAAGGCGAGCGTCGGCGGCAGGTTGTTGTTGATCGTGACCGTGGCCGTCGAGGGCGAGCCGAGCGTCACGCCCACCGAGGGCTGGCTGAGAGTCAGGCTGATGTTCGACGTCGTGGTGGTCCGCGACGGGTTGGGCAGGAGGTCGATCCGGATCGTCTTGTGAAACTCGCCCGGCTGGAACGTCAAGGTGCCCGAGGCGCTCACGTGGTCGACGCCGGCGGTCGCGGACGGGGCCGAGCCGGGGGCGGTGGCGTAGTTCACCGAGACGATCGCGTTGGGATTGTCGACGCGCTGGACGTCGATCAAGACCGCGCCGGCCAGGGCGGTCGTCGTGTAGACGTCGGAGGAAAGTTGGATGCTGACCGGGACGGCCGAGACGGAGTTCGAGAATTCCGACGTGTCGGCGGAGGCGACGTTGGTTGCGGTCGCGGCAATCCAGGCGTTGGGCGATATGGCGGCCGTCGAGGCGGCGTCGATCGCCGCGAAGCCGGTCGCGTCGGTCGTCACGAGGGCGGTCCCCACGAGGGTCTGGCCCTGGCCGAAGCCCGACAGGTCGCGGATCGGACTGCTGAAGAACTGGATCAAGAAGGTCGCGCTCGGGGTGCTGACGAGCGTCCCCTGGATCTTCGCGCCCGAGCCGGTGAGCGCGGCGGTCAGGGTGGGATGGGCTTGAAGGTTGTTCGGGCCGGGCGTTCCGGCGGGCGCGTTGGGCGTGGCGCCCGAGGGGGTGTCGCCGGGGACGTAGAGGTCGATTCCGATCTTGCCGTTCTGGAAGATGCTGTTCGAGAGGACGGCGTCGCCGACGCCCGATACGATCTGCACGCCAGCTATGAAGTTGAAGGCGATGATGTTGCCGGCGGTCGGATCGACGCCGCCGATGATGTTGCCCGACGCGGAGCCGCTGACGATGACGCCGTGGACCTCGTTGCCGATCGGCAGCTTGCCGGTGATGTCGGCGCCGATGATGTTGCCTTCGACCAGGTCGCCGGTCGTCCCGACCCCGTGGAGCCGGACGCCCCAGTGGTTGCCCGAGATCAGGTTCAGGGCCGAGGGCGTGGTTCCGCCGATCGTATTGCCCCCGGCGTCGAGCACGAGCACGCCTTCGTGCGCGTTGGGGATCGCGGCCGTGCCGGTGACGTCGGTGCCGACGAAGTTGCCCTGGACCAGCGTACGGATCGTCGACAGGCTCGAGAGCGAGATCCCGATCAGGTTGCCCGATATCACCTGGCCCCCCTTGGCGTCGCCGAGGATCCGGTCGTCGCTCGAATCCTGGATCAAAACGCCTTCTTGCGCATTGCCGAGGTCGACCTTGCCGGTGATATCCGTGCCGATCAGGTTGTTCTGGATCAAGATGCCGCTGGCGAGCGGTCCATAGACGCCGACGCCGCGGAGGTTGCCCGAGATCACGTTGCCCGCGCCGATCGTGTTCTGGGGCGCGTACACCGCCACGCCCTCGCCGAAATTCCCCTTCACCGCCAGACCATCGGCCGTCAGTCCGATCAGGTTGCCCGTGAGCGTGTTGCCGGTCGCCGTGATCCCCATCAGCCGGACCCCCGCGCCGCCGTTCGAGGAGATCGTGTTGTTTCTGATAGAGTTCGTGGTCGCGTTCTCGATCCGGACGCCGTCGTAACCGTTGCCGGGGTTGCCCGTCCCGAACAAATAGCCGCCCCCGGGTGCCAGGCCGATGATGTTGGACGCGATGATCGTCTCCGTGACGGTCGCCCCCGAGACGTGGACGCCGTTGCCCGCGTTGGCCGAGATGACGTTGGCCGCTTTCGCGCTTGTGCCGCCGATGAGGACGCTCGAAGCGAGGACCAGAACGCCGTCGGACGACAGGCCTCCCGCGTAGCCGTTGCCGTTCAACGAATACCGGCCGTCGGCCAGGCTCATCACGCCGATCTGGTTCCCCGAGACCACGCCCCCCGTCGCGGGGACGTTGAGGACGATCCCCTCCAGGCCGTTCGCCGTGATCACGTTGCTGTCCTGGGGATTCTCGCCGCCGATGGTCGTATTGGCGGCCCAGGCCAAGATCCCGACGCCCGAGTTCGACCCGTTGTAGGTCCAGACGTTATTGGGTGCCGGCAGGGGATTGCCGGTGCTCGCCGCGTCGACCGGATAGACCGGGTAATCACCGATGAAGTTGCCCTGGATCAAGGTTCCCTTCACCGGATTGCCCTGAGGATCGAGCTGGTCGACCTGAACGCCGGTATGGAAGCCCGTGATCGCCATCCCCCGGATCGCCACCTGAGAGGCGTCGACCTCCACCCCGATCTTCGACGGGTTGACGATGAGCGAGCCATCAAGGACGACCCGCACCTTGGCGTCCTGGCCGTCGCGCGCAACCAGCGTGTTGGCCGTCGATTGGATGACGTGGATCGTAGGCGGATTCGATATGAGGTCGACGGGATACCGATAGCCCACCCCGGCGTGAGCCTGCGAGAACCCGTCGATGATCAGCGGCCGGGTGATCGGCGGCAGGGGGGATTGCAGCTGGATCGTCCAGACCTGGGTGGTCGGGTTGAAGCCCGGGGCGGGCGAATTCAGCAGCGGGGCGGTCGAGGCGGGGAGGGCGAAGGCGATGTCGTTCGCCCCGGTGCTCTGGTTGGCCTGGTTGATCGCGTACCGCAACGTCCCCGGCGCATTCGAATCCACCGCGTCGGTGACGTAGAAGGTCGCAAGCAAGCGGCGGGCTTCGAGCCCGTCGAAGGCGAGCCGGCGTTTTCGATTCCTCTGCGACCCGTCCCGGTCCGGCGTTCGAAGGTGTATTGGCGACACGATCTGGCCCGTCCTCTCACCAGCAAGCGCTTCGGTAGCGCGGCCACGGATTCCACCCTGTCCCAAGCCTACAACATCAACGGAGCGAACGAGATCCTGGCGAGGGCCCGCTCACGGCCGCTTGATCGCCCGAATCCGGATTCTCGTTACGGTGCTGAGCCGTTGCGCCGAGATTCTCATGGAATTGGAACGCTCGGTGCGACACCTTTAAGTTGGAGCGATCAACGCCAGCGGGCGGCTGGCGGCGCGGACCACTTCGAGGCACACCCATGAGCTGGCTGTCGCGTTCTCATCCTTTGGCCCTGATGGGCCTGCTCGGTTTGTTCGTACCGGTCTCCCACGAGGCGGTCGTGAGAATCCAGAGGCGGATGGCGACCGTCAGGCCGCGGCCCGACGTCGCGGAGCTTCGTTACGGGCCGTTCGATCGCAACGTCATGGACGTCTGGACGCCCCCCAGAGAGAAGCTCGGCGGCCGGCCCGCTCCGGTGGTGATCTTCTTCCACGGCGGCGGGTTCCTCGGCGGCGACAAGTCGAGCGTCCCGGCGTGGCTGGTCCGGCGGTGTCTGGCGGAGGGGATCGCCGTGGCCTCGGCCAACTACCGGCTCTCGCGGCAGTCGCCCTATCCCGGTCCGATGCTCGACGGCGCCCGCGCCGTGCAGTTCTTGCGGCATAAGGCCGATGCGCTCGGGATCGACCCGGACCGGATCGCCGCGTGCGGCAACTCGGCGGGGGCGGGGATCGCGCTCTGGGTCGGCTTTCAGGGCGACATGGCCGACCCCTCGGACCCCGACCCGGTCGGGAGGGAGTCGACGCGCCTGGTCTGCATCGGCGGCGTCGGCGCCCAGACGTCGTACGACCCCCGATTCATCAAGCGATGGATCGGCGGACGGGCTCATGAGCACGCGGCGATCCGTCCCTTCTTCGGCCTCAAGCCCGACGCCGACCTCGACGGCCCCAGTTGCGGCTCGCTGTTCGAGGACGCCTCGCCGTTGCACCACGTGTCGGTCGACGACCCGCCGGTGTTCCTCTACTACTCCGAACCGAAGGGGCCGCTGCCGAGCGACGCGCGCCCGGGGGAGGGCATCCACCATCCCAACTTCGGGATCGCCCTCAAGGAGCGGCTCGACCCCTTGCAGATTGAATGCATCCTCCGCCACGAGGACGACTATCGGGACACCCCGAACCCCGAGGACGGCATGCCTCGCGACTTCGTCGCCTTTTTTCAACGCCATTTGTTGAAATGACTGTCGGTGGCGCGGGGGGGGGGTAGGCGTCACGGCGAGCAGCGATCGGTTCGATCAGCCCTCGCCATCGGCGCCGTCCACCGCCTGGTCGTAGAGTGCTTTCGGGCAGTCGGCGGTGAACTTGATGTGCAGGATCAACCAGCCGCGCTTGGGGTGAAGCCGCATCGCGACGACGCGACCCTCCACGGTCGCCGTCTCGACCGCCGCGAGTCCGAGCCGGATGACCGCCCCGCGCGGGGGGATCTTGGCGAGGATCACCGCCGCGCCGCGGACGCTGAGATCCACGAGGTGGGCCGCGACGGCGACTTCGGCCCCGTCTTGAGTCCAGGTCAGGGTCGCTTCGGCGTCCCTGGCGGGTTCGCGCGTCCAGAATCGGCGTTCGAGCACGGGGCTGCCGATCTGCGGCGCGTCACCTCGAAAAGAACGTCGCGGGTTGCTCGTCATGGCACTTCTCGATAAGGTCGCCGACTACGGGACTCGAAGACGTCCAAGTCTCTCCATTTCAACTCTAGGTCACGGATAGCGGACCGTCTCAGCCTGCTTCCCCTTGTCTCCTTGCAAGATCCGGACCGAGGCGGCCGCGATCGACGAACCGTCGAGCCGAGGAATCGGATGGTTCGGGCGGCGAGGTGGCGGCCGAGGCGTCGATCGGTTCCAATGGCGACGTCGGGTCGATTCTTCGCGAACGAGAAGGGCGGGGCGCGCGGATGTTGAGGTTTGCGTTTCGGAATTTGTGGACGAGGCCGGTGCGCACGGTGCTCGGCCTGGTCGGGCTCTCGATCCCCATCGTCGGCGTCCTGGGCCTGATCAGTCTGTCGGCCGGCATGCGGAACCTGCTCGGCGAGACCCTGGGGCAGGTCCAGGGGATGCTGGTGCTGCGCGAAGACGCCCCCGCGCCGATCTTCAGCCACCTCCGGGCCGACCTTGAAGAGAAGATCCGCCAGGTGCCGGGGGTCCGGCTCGTCGCGGCCGAGGTCTGGGAGGCCGCCCCGCCGATCGAGGGGACCAGCCTGTTCCGCAACCTCACCAAGCTCGAAAACTGGACGTCGAAGACCAAGCGGATGCAGAGCATCCTCGACGCCGCCGCGGTTCTCGGCCAGGACATCGAGACCCACCTTCGGTCGCGCACCGGCGTCTACTCCAAGTCGATCAAGCAGGGCCGGTTCCTGACCCTTGACGACCGCGACCAGCCGCGCGTGGTGATCAGCCGCAAGACCGCAGGGCGTCACCTTGACGCGGCCGGCAAGCCCAAGCAGGTGGGGGACTCGCTCCGGATCGGCGAGATGGAGTTCCAGATCGTCGGGATTTACGACACCGGCTCGATGCTGTTCGACGACATCCTGGTCATGGACATCGGCATCGCCCGCAAGCTGCTGGGACTGGCTCCGGGGCAGGTTTCGTGTTTCTACGTCGAAGCCGAGCGGCCGGACCAGATGGACCAGGTCGCCCGCGCCATTGAGGCCGCGGTGCCGGGGGTCGACGCCCTCAACATGCGGGAATTCCAGGCGAACTTCGGCTCGATCATGACCGAGATCAACAACGGTCTGATGCTGGTGGTCAGCCTGGCGCTCCTGGTGGGGGTGGTCGGGATCGTGAACACGATGCTGATGAGCACGATGGAGCGGTTCGCCGAGTTCGGCGTTCTGCGGACCAACGGATGGTCGCGCAAGGACGTCCTGAAGCTGATCACGGCCGAAAGTGCCTTCCTGGGGCTAGCGGCCGGCGTGCTCGGCTGTTTGATCACGCTGGCCGCGGCGGCGGTGGCGAACCACTTCCTGACCGGCGGGCTGCACCTCGCGGCTTCGCCCAAGCAGATCGCGATCGGCCTCGGGCTGTCGGTGGTCATGGGGACGATCGGCGGCCTCTACCCCGCCTGGAAAGCCTCGCGACTCGCCCCCATGGAGGCGATCCGGGCGGGCGCGCGATGACGTTGGGATCGCGGACGGATTTCCTCGTTTCTTCGGCTCAGTTGGAGCTGGGAGCGGGGGGGAAGCTCGGCATCACGCTTGCGGGAATCCAGCGGGCGGGCGGGTCCCAGCCAGGTTCGAGGTCGAGGTGCGAGTTCACGTACAGGTTGTACGATTTGCCGAAGAAGAGGTCGCTGGGGTAGGTCGCCGCGGGGCGGGAGGTCTCGGCGTCGAAGACGCCCGCGTGGACGAAGCACTCGGTGACCAGCTCCGAGCACCACCAGCGGGGGCGGTCGCCGTTGGGCTTGCCCACGAAATACGTCCGGAACGGCCCCCGGACCCGCAGCGGCGTCACCTGCACGAGCCATCGGGCCACGGCGAACGGCTTGCGATCCTGCCGCATCGCGAACTCAGTCAGCCGCGCCGACTGCTCCGGCGTCAGCGGAGTCCGCCGTCTGCGAATCCAGACCGAGTCGCCCACTGCCACGTGCTTCGACATGTGCTCATGAGGGACCATGATGTTGACGTCCATCTTCTTGAACGGACCGGCTTCGATCAGGCCGAGGGTGCCGTCGGGCTTGGCGAAGATCAGTCCCGAATGATGGATCCCCTTGGCTCCGGCGATCGTGTGGCCCATCCGGAACCAGAGGCGCTGGTCGGTCGCCAGGAAGATGTCGCCGGGCTGGGGCGAGTACGGGGTGAACGGCCCCCGGGCGTCGCTCTGGAAACTGTATTCCGGCAGGCCGAGGTAGGCGTCGGTCGAGGGGACGCCGGCGGCCGTCCAGGCCCCGACGACCGCCAAAATCGCTAAACTCATCCGTGAGTTTCCTTATGTGTGGGAGTGCGTCCGACACAATGATCGTCCTCCCGGGCTCGCGGCTTGAATCGGAGGCGGCCCGAAGGCTCAGGATTCGCCTCGGACGGGCGCGGCCGGCTCAGGCTCGACCTTGTTGGGGAGTTCCCGGCCTTGCTCGAAGGCCGTGAAGCTGGCGACCATGGTTTCGGCGATGTTCCCGAGCGCCTCGCGGGTGAAAAACGCCTGGTGCCCGGTGATGAGAACGTTGGGGAACGTCAGCAGTCGCGCGAGCACGTCGTCCTGGATCACGCGGTCGGAGAAGTCCTCGAAGAAGAAGTTCTCTTCCTCCTCGTAAACGTCGAGGCCCAGGTAGCCCAGGCGGCCGGACTTGAGGGCGTCGATCACTGCGGCGGTGTCGATCACCTCGCCCCGGCTGGTGTTCACGAGCATCGCCCCCGGCTTCATCGTCGCGAGGGCATCGGCGTTGATCAGCCGGTCGGTCTCGGGGGTCAACGGGCAGTGCAGGGTGACGACGTCCGACGCCGCGAGCAGCTCGTCGAGGCCGACGTACGAGACGCCGAGAGCCGTACACCCCGGGTTGACGTATTTATCGAAGGCCAGGACGCGGCAGCCGAAGCCGTCGAGGATCTTGGCGACGATCGCTCCGATCTTCCCGGTCCCGACCACGCCCGCCGTCTTGCCGTGGAGGTCGAAGCCGAGCAGGCCGTCGAGCGCGAAGTTCCCCTCGCGGACCCGGTTGAAGGCCCGATGAATATGACGGTTGAGGGCGAGGATCAGGCCGACGGCGTACTCGGCCACGGCGTGCGGCGAGTACGCCGGCACCCGCGCGACGGTCAGCCCCAGTCGCTTCGCGGCGCGCAGGTCCACCTGGTTGACCCCCGCGCAACGGCACGCCACGAGCCTCGTCCCTCCCTCGGCGAGCGCCTCCAGCGTCGCCTCGTCGGCCTCGTCGTTGACGAAAATGCAGACGGCCGGAAACCCCCGCGCCAGGCCGCTGGTGTCCCGCGTCTGCCGCGCTTCGAAGAACCGAAGCTCGTGCCCCGACCCCTGGGCCGCGGCCTCAAGGAACGTCCGGTCGTACGACTTGGTGCTGAATACGGCGATCCGCATCGAACGTCCTCCCACCGTGAATGGAACCCCGGTGCATGCGCCTCGGCCACGACGGCCAAGGAAGGATCGGGGGCGGCTTGTATTTCAGAGGTCTTTCGATCGTCGATTTGAGAAATTAAAAAGGATTAATTCACTAAAGATTTGAGTTTGATTGTTGATTTTGCCTTGGTGGCGGATCATCATTATGAATCGAAACAACAAGCTTGTGCGTCTCAATCGATTCATCGCCCAGGCTTTCGACGACCGCCGACTCGCGATTTCTTTCTCCGTCGGTTCCAGCGGGGACGCGGTCGCGGGGGGGATTCATCCTGGCTTCGTCTCCCGTTTTCAGGAGAATCCGGCATGATCCATTCATTCTGGCGGCCTCGCCGCGTGGCTGAGAGGCCCGAACCGAATCTCGTGAGACAGCGCCGGCGAGTGGTTGGCGACATTCAGCTTCCAGGTGCCTGAGCATGTCTGCAACCCTCGCCGGTGCTTTACTCTTATCAAACAATGGGCATGGCTCGCTGGTCGTGGAGCCCGGTTAGGAGGTCGCGCCTCCGTCGTCGGCGAGGCGTTTTTTCAGGTCGTCGAAGGTCGAGGCCGCGGCGCGGTCGAAGACGAACTGGGCGGGGAGGCCGACGATCCGGCTGGCGCCCAATCCGAGCAGGGCCCGCTGGCAGGCGGTGAGCTTCTTGGCTGCGACCAGCGCGGTGACTCGCCAACCGGGGAGCCCCCGGTCGTCCCAGACTTCGCCCCGGACGAGGTGCCGGGCGCCTTGCTCGCGGAGGTAGTCGGCGACCTTCGCCGCCGTCTCCGGACCTGGCTCGGCCGGACCGCCGACCACTTCCAGGTGCAGCAGCCCTTCCGACCGTCGCACGCCGTCGAGGGCGTCGAGCAACAGGGCCAAGGGGCCGGTCTCCCCCTCGTCGGCCAGCGACGCCAGGCTCGGCGCGTGGCCGATTAGGCAGGCCGCCGAGTCGAGCACGATCCCACCGGCGATTTCCCGCAGCCGGTTGTCCTTGAGCGTGACGCCCGAGCTGGTCAAGTCGACGATCACGTCGGCGATGCCCAGGCTCGGGTGAAGCTCCAGGGCGCCTTCGGAATTGATCAACTGATAATAATAAATGCCCCACTTGCGGAAGTACTGGCGGACGAGCGCGGGGTACTTGGTCGAGACGCGGAACGTCTTGCCGGCCGACTTGAACTCGCTGGTCAGGTCGACCAGGTCGAGGACGTGGCCGACGTCGACCCAGCTCTCGGGAACCGCCACCACCAGGCGGCAGCCGCCGTAGCCGAGGTCAGGGTCGACCACTACCGCCTGCTGCGCCTCGAAGGCGTGCTCGGCGTAGACGTCCATCCCCGTGACCCCCAGGTGGCAGCGGCCTTCCTGGACCTGGAGCACGATGTCGGTCGGCCGCATGAAGACGACGTGGAACCGGGGCTGGCCCGAGATCGTCGCCTCGTACTGGCGGTCGCTGACGCGCCGGACCTTGTAGCCGGCGGTCTTGAGGATCTCGATGATCCCCTCGTAGAGATGCCCCTTCGAGGGCATCGCCAGGCGGATCGGATCAACACGTTGCGTGCCGTTCATAGGGCGTCTCCTCGGACCACCGAAAGCCGGCTCCGCAGTTGTTCGACTAGTTCTCCGCCGCTGACCGACCGGACGTCGCCGTGCTCGAGGTTCCACACCTCGATCGTCGGTTCGACGACCACCAGATGCTCCAGGCCCAGTTCCTGGGCGTAGCGGACCGCCTCGTCGAACCCGAGGTCCGACAATACGATCGGCAGGTCGACGCGGTCGCGGAGGAACGTGGCCAGGGCGGCGGCGTCGCGGTCGACCCCCGGAGCGCCGGCGGTCGTCACCAGATAGCCGCGGGAAGGGGGGGCGGCGTCGGCTTCGGTACGGGACGCCCCGAGGGCCTGGTAGAGGCGTTCGAGCCCGAAGGCGAACCCCGCTCCTCGGTCGTCGCGGTCGCTCCCCAGGACGCGGGCGAGGCCGTCGTACCGGCCGCCGCCGCAGACTTCCAGGGGGCCGTCGGGCGTGGGCACGGAGACCTCGAAGATCATCTGGGTATAGAAGCCGATCCCGCGCCCGAAGCCCAGGTCGAGCTCGACCCGGCCGAGGTCGACTCCGTGCTGTTCGAGCAGGACGGTCAGCTCGCGGATCGCGGCGACCGAGGCGGGGGCCAGGGCGGCGTAGTCGCGATCGAGCCGGGCCAGAACTTCGGCCGCCGGACCGCGCAGGTCGGCCAGGGTGCGGACCTGTTCGCGGACGTTCTGGAGGGCGTCGTGGAGCGAGTGGCCCAGCTCCCACTTCCGCCTCAGCCGGCCGATGATCTCGGCGCCCGAGCGGCGGCCGGCGACGTCCGGCACCAGGTGCCGGAATAGGCGGTCGACGGCCGGTTCGTCGGCCGTGTCGGTCGTCGGGGAGGCTTCGCGGCCGTCGTCGGCCGGCCCCGAGCCCAGCCAGGCGGCGAGCCGGTCGAGGGCCGATTCCAGGGACCGCACGTCCTGGCCCTCGCTGGCGGCCTCGCTGAGCGATTCGATCAGGGCCGAGGTCGCCGCGACGGGTAGGCCCGACCGGCCCAGCAGCTCCAGGATCAGACCGACGTGGCCGATCCGGATCGACGGCCGCTCGACCCCGAGCGCCCGCAGCGACCAGTCGGCCAGCCAGATCACCTCGGCGTCGGCCGCGGGGCCGCCGGCGCCGATCAGCTCGACGCCGACCTGGGTGAACTCGCGGTCGTGGATCCGGCCAGGAGGCAGGAACCGGAAGACCGGGCCCGCCATGCTCGCCCGCCAGGGGAGCGAAGCCGGCTCGCCGGATTCGACGTAAGCTCTTACAATTCCGGCGGTTAGCTCGGGGCGAAGGCTGATTCCGGCCGTCCCCGCGCCCGACACCTCGAACAGCTTGGCGACGATCCCCGCGCCGCTCTTGCGCTCGTGCAGGTCCGACAGCTCCAGCACCGGCGTCCGGACCGGCCGATAGCCGGCGCGGGCGAACTGGTCGAGCAGCCGTCGTTCCAGCGTGGCCAGCCGGGCGTAGTCGCGTTGCAGCCAGTCCCGCGTCCCGCGCACGAGTCCGACGTGCTGTTCCGCCGCACTCGCGAGAGACCGGGCCTCGTCCGCCGATCGGCTCGCAGTCATGAGCGCAAGTCCTCTTGTTCGAGAATCTGAAGGGCGCCCTGGACCGAGTCTTCGAGGACCGACCAGGCCAGCCCCTTATCTTCGTGGCGGGTGGCGAGGTAGCGGATGTTGAAGACCTGGGCGGCGACCTCGTTGGGGCCGACGATGATCGCCAGCTTGTGCCCGTGTTTCGACCCGTATCCCATCTGCTTGCCGATCTGTGCGGGTTCGGGGTAGATCTCAACCCCGATGCCAGCCTTGCGAAGCTGGGCGGCCATCCGGAAGCCGACGGCCGGGTCGGTGCCGGGGAAGTTAGCGATCAGCACCGGGGCCGTCGCCGTCGTCCCGCCCAGGCAGCCGGCCTCGCCCATCAGGGCCATCAGCCGGTCGAGCCCGATCGACGCCCCGACGCCGGGAAGCCGGCGCGAGATGAACAGGCTCGCCAGGTTGTCGTACCGCCCCCCCGAGGCGATGCTGCCGAACTTCTCCCAGCCGTCGACCGTGGTTTCGTAGACGATCCCCGTGTAGTAGTCGAGCCCCCGGGCCAGCCCCAAGTCGATCGCCAGGCGATCCGAGGAGACCCCGCCAGCGTCAAGCAGGTCGAAAACCGTGCGAAGGTTGGCGATCCCCTCGGCGGCCTTCGGGTGCGTTCCCAGCCGGTTCTCGGCTGCGTTGAGGACTTCGGCCCCGCCGCGACCGGTCTCGGCGAAGTCGAGAATCCGGGCGGCCTGGTCGTTGCTAAGGCCCGAATTCCCCTCGACGTCTGACCGTTGCAGTTCGGCGGCCACGCCGTCGCGGCCGATCTTGGCGAGCTTGTCGAGCGACCGCAGCACCGCGCCCGTCTTGCCCGCGAGGTCGAGGGATTCGAGCAAGCCGTCGAGGATCTTGCGGTTGTTGAGCGTGATCGTGAACGGCGGGACCTTGGCGGCCTTCAGGGACTCGTGGATGATCTGGGCCGTCTCGGCGTCGGCCAGGGCGCTCTCGGTGCCGATCGTGTCGAAGTCGCACTGGACGAACTCGCGAAACCGACCCTTGGCCGGCCGCTCGCCTCGGAACACCGACCCGATCGCGTACCGCTTGAACGGGATGCCAACCTCTTCGATGTGCTTGGCGACGAACCGGGCCAGGGGGACGGTGAGGTCGAACCGCAAGGCCAGCTCGCCGGGCGTCCCCCCCTTGTTCGTGACCTCGAAGATCTGCCGCAAGACCTCGTCCGACCCGGCGCCCTTGCCAGTCAAGACTTCCATCCGCTCGATATGCGGCGTCTCGATCGGCAGGAAGCCGTACGAGGAGAAGGTATGCCGGAACGTCGCCAGGATGCGCTCGCGGGGGATCATCTCGGCGGGGAGCAGGTCTCGCAGCCCGCTGGCCACCCGGGGGTCGATCATCGGTGTCATGCCTTAAGGGTTGACGTCGAAGGGGTTGGAGTTTTGAACGGTAAAGCGTAGCAGAAACCGCCGACCGCCGGCAACCGCGCGAGCGAGCCCCCGCATCCCCCGCGCCTCATCGTCGGCCTTTCCGCTTTGCTCGGCATTTCCCGGACGACGCGCCCCCTCCCGTCGATTGGGTTCGTTCGCGCCGTTCTCAGCCCTCGTCTCCTCGAACACCGTACCGGTGGGTGGCTGTGGCAGTATGCCACAGAGGCGGGGGCCGGGGCGTCCATCCTGGGGCGTCGCTTCGCTCCTCCCCAGCCACCCGAGGCATTTCCCGGACGACGCGTCCCCAGCCGTCGATTGGGTTCGTTCGCGCCGTTTTCCGCCCGCGTGTCCTCGAACAGCGTGCCGGAACACGGCCGGGGAAATGGGTTCGATCGGCCGAGAAATTCGGGATTCGATGGTTCGGCGGGAAGCTCGCGATTGGGTTCGTTCGCGCCCCGCAGGTAGTCCTGTTGTGAGTCGTAAAGCCTTTGCTGATTTGTAGATCAGAGGATATCGGCGATTTGGCTTCGTTCGCGCTGAAAGCTCGGCTTTCGAGCTTGGACGCGATCCTCGGTCGTCTCCGGGGATTGGGTTCGTTCGCGCGCCTTTCTGGGGGGATCACGCGAAGGCGAGGCTCCGGCCAGTCCTGGAGAGATTGGGTTCGTTTGCGCGTTTTTTCTGGAACGACCTTGGTTGGTGCTGGCCTGTTACCGCGACCGAATTGTTAAAGAGCGCAGGGGAGCCCACGGAGGGAGAGTTCCCTATCCTGAGTTTACTACCCGTTACCCATATCGTTGGAGGAATGCGCGGGCGTCCGCGTTCAAACGCGCTTCCAGGCGTCGATGGGGACGTCGGTCGCGCCGTTGGCGGCGAGGTCGGCGAGGACGCGGCCGATGAGGCAGGAGAATTTGAAGCCGTGGCCGCTGCATGGGCTGGCGATCAGGACGTCGGAGCGGGCGGGGTGAAAGTCGACGAGGAACCGCTCGCCGGGGGCGATGGTGTAGAGGCAGACTTCGGTGAGGCCGATATCGGCCGAGCCGAGCGCGGGGATGTGGGCGCGGAGGAAATCGCGGACGAGATCTCGGTAGGCTTCGCCGACCTCGGGGTCGGGGTTGTCGGGATCGGCATCCGGGCCGCCGTGACGCGCGACCTTGACGCCCAGGCCCTGGAAGTCGGGCATGCCGTAGAACGCCTGGTCGGGGCTCTCGCCCATGTAGATGAAGACGGGGAACCGAGCAATCTCGAACGGCGCGCGGTCGCCGGGCCGAAAGTAGAGCACCTGCTGCCGCGTCGGCCGGACGGGTAACGCCAGGTCCGGCAGGAGCCGGCCGACCCATGATCCAGCGGCGACGATCAGCCGCTCGGCCTCGATCGTCAGGTCGTCGGTGACCACGACCGGGCGGGAGCCGTCGAGATCGATGCGCCGGACCGGCGTTTCGGGGAGGACTCGCGTCTTCGGCGAGAGCCGGCTGGCCAGCTCGATCTGGGTCGCGACGGCTTTCGACGCGGTGAGCATGCCGGCGTCGGGTTCGAAGACGACGTCGTAATCGGCGGGGAGACCGAAAGCCGGGTTGGCCTCGTTCCAGAGCTTTCCCGACATCCTGCGATGGGGGACGTCGAGCGCCTGGAGGTTTTCGGCCACCTGCTCGACGTATGATACGCTCGACGGATTGAACGAGACGCCGCCGGTCCGGATGAAGAGGGGCAGGGCGGCGTCGGCTTCAAGCTCGCGCCAGGCGCGGTAGGCCAGGGGCATGAGCCGGGCGTAATCGGGATCGGCGTACGAATGGCGGATGATCCGGGCCGCGCCGTGCGAGCTGCCGCGCGCGTGACCGAGCGCGAACTGCTCGACCAGCCAGACCTCTTCGCCGCGCCGGGCGAGGTGGTAAGCCGCCGCCGCGCCCATCGCGCCCGCGCCAATGATCACGTTCTTGACCGCGAGGTTCTGCATTCGGTTCACCTGAACCTGGAGTGGAGACTCGTAAGCCCGCGAGATGATATCCGGGCGGCCTGCCGAATCGGTCAAGCTTTGAGAGGGCAAAGCGGGGCCGAAGCATAACCTGGAGTCCGGGCCGAGTCGTCTGGGGAATGGAGGTTATTCGCATCCAACCCGCTCGGGAAATGCCTCTTCAACTTGAAAAACGGCTTCTCCAGCAGATGCCAACTGAGCCAAGCGACGGCCAGCGTGGACGACGCGGCGAGTGTGACGTAGAGGAGCCGTCCCACGGCCGTCGATCCCGACCAGGCGACCAGTCGGGGAAGCAGCGATGAACCTTCGGCGAGAAGGATGAAAATGGAGTTGTAAACGTAAAGGCCATAACTGTAGCGGCCGAGGGATCGCAGCGGGGCGAGGTTGCAGGCGATTGCGAGAGGGCTTGAGGCGGGTGCCGCCACGACCAGGGCGAGGAACGCGGCGAAGCAGACGGCGAGCGCGAGATAGCCGACCGTCTGGATCACCGGGTCATGGAACGCCAGTCCGAACCGCCAGCCGACCAGGGCCGACAGGGCAGTCGCGCCGAGCAGTAGAGTCGTCCTGGCATGCGGAGCCAAGACTCCCAACCCTCGCGGCCCCCGGGCAGCCAGGGCGACGAGGCCGCCCATCGCCAGCGCGTCCATCCGGCAAACCGTCAGGCAGTACGCGGCGAGGACCGCGCCCTGACTGACGAGCCAGACGCGCGCAACCAGCGCGAGGAGGGTCATCCCCAAGCAGACTCGGACTGCCGTCTTGCGGTCGCACAGGAACACGACCGCCGGCCAGAATATGTAAAAATGCTCTTCGACGGCCAGAGTCCAGAAGTGGCTGAGCGGGAACCACTCCCCGCGCAACGCGACGAGGATGTTCGTGCCATACGACCAGAGCCAAATGTAGGCGTCTTCGACGCCGTCGAAGCCTCCAGTCGTCGTCGCGATCAGCGGCAGGCCGGCGAAGACCCCGATCAGGACTCCGTAGTAGAGGGGGAAAATCCGCAGCGCCCTCCGCGCATAGAAATTCCGGAATCGATGCGGCGAACCCTTGGCGTCGCAGAGGATGCCCGTGATGAGGAAGCCGGAGAGAACGAAGAAGAGATCAACCCCGCACCAGCCTACGGAGGTCGCCTTGAAGAACAGCCGGGCGGCGAGGCCCTGGCCGGTCATCCCCATGGTGAAGTGGTAACTCAAGACGAGCAAGATCGCCAGGCCGCGTACCCCGTCGAGCACCGAGAGGTGCCCGGAGATGCGACAAGAAGAGGCGGGTGGAGGAGCGGTTTGACGCTCAGGCGGCCTGGAGTTTACCTGTTGTACAGTCACGGCGCCATCCTTGCACGCGTTCTGCGATCGCCGGCAGCTAAGGGAGTCTAGCGACCCGGGCTTGGGCTGTCCATCCTGCCTCCGTGGATGAACAGCCCTGGCGGAAACCATCCCTCATCATAGGTCGGACTTGCGACTCGGGATGCCAGGGAACGGGCGTCCGAGCCGCGCGAGTGGCGGGGTGTTGGGTTTTGGTCGGCCTTGAAGCAGCCAGCCGTTGGCCGGCGACCGCTTGATCGTGGAAGGTTTCCCGGCGGCGATTGGGCCCTGGGCCGTGATCGGCGAAGCCGCAAGGCTCGTCGACAGGGCGGCTTGTGGAGTGACGGAGGAGGCCGGAGCGCCGAACACCTGAAGGTCGTAAAGCGAGTAGTTGCCGGTGGCGTTCGTCTTGGTGCAATAGATCCGGATGTAGCGGCCCGAGCCCGACAGGCCGGATTGATCGTCGAGCCCCGGGGCGCTCCGGCCGGTCACGGCGCGGATGGTAGTCCAGTTCACGCCGTCGTCGCTGAGCTGGATCTGGTAGTCGACCGCGTAGGCTTTCTCCCAGTTGAGCCGGACGTCGTCGATGTTGCACCGGGCGCCGAGGTCGACGGCGATCCAGCCGGTCTGGGTGTTCTGCATCCACTGGCCGCTCGACCAGCGCGTGGTCGAATTGGAATCGACGGCGCGGGAGGCCTCAAAGCCTGGGCCTTCGAGTGTTGACGACGTCGCCGACTTCCCCGCCGCCAGGTCGGTGAGTGGCGTTCCGTAGACCTTGACGTCGTAGAGCGAGTAGTTGCCGGTGGCGTTGGTCTGGGTGCAGTAGATCCGCACGAAGCGGCCGACGCCCGAGAGGTCGTCGAACGTCACGATCCCCTTCTGCGCATTGTCGGTGATCGTCTTCAGCGTGGTCCAGTCGGTCCCATTCGTGCTCGCCTGGATCTGGTAGTCGACCGCGTAGGCGGTCTCCCAGTTGAGTTGGACGCCGCTGAGATTGTAGAGGGCGCCGAGGTCGACGGCGAACCAGCCGGTCTGCGTGTTCTGCATCCACTGGCCGCTCGACCAGCGCGTGGTGGAGTTGGAGTCGACGGCGTTGGCGGGGAGATAGGCCGCGCTCTCGACGGTCGAGCTGGTCGCGGGCTTGCCGGCCGCGAGGTTGCTCAGACGCGTGCCGTAGACGTTGAGGTCGTAGAGCGAGTAGTTGTCGGTGGCGTTGGTCTGGGTGCAGTAGATCCGCACGTAGCGGCCGACGCCGGAGAGGCCCGCCTCGTCGTCGATTCCGGGCGCCGAGCGACCGGTCACGGCGCGGAGGGTGGTCCACGAGACGAGGTCGGGGCTGACCTGGATCTCGTAGTTCACCGCGTAGGCTTTCTCCCAGTTCATGTAAACGTCGGCGATGTTGTAGAGGTCGCCGAGGTCGACGGTGATCCAGCCGGTGCCGGTGTTTTGCATCCACTGGCCGCTCGACCATCGGGTGGTCGAGTTGCCGTCGACGGCCGCCTGGGGGTTGAAGGCCGTGTTTTCGATGGTCGACGAGAAGACGGGACTCTTGAGGGCGAGGTCGGTCGCGGTCGAGACCACGATGCCGTTCACCTCGGCCCCTCCATGAACCGACGCGAAACTGATCAGGATCGTTCCCGAGGCGTCGGCCCGGATGATGAAGTCGCGGGCGACGGCCTTGTTCATGCCGCCGGCCTGGGCGAAGACGTCGAAGTTGTTCAGGGCCGTCGCGCCGTTGATCGACACGTTGAACAGCCGCTGGCCGGCGCCCGAGACCGACAGCTCGGCGAAGTCGAGGCGGACGTCGTACGCCCCGCCCGCCACGAGGCCGCCGATCGTGTACGAGAAATCGCCCTGGCGGGCCGACTGGTACACCTGCTGGGGAGCCGGGGAGTCGACGCCGCCGACATCGACGGCCGAGGCGGTTGTGTAGGTCGTCCCGCCGCTGAAATAGGCGTCGGAACGGTACGACCCGCTCGCGCCGCCGCCGGCGTCGATGGCGACCGGGCCGGCGGCGGTCTGGAGGGGCTGAAGCACCCGCGCGACGGCCGCGGCGGGGTTCAACACTCCACCGGTGCTCGACCACGCGCCGACGGACTGCGCGTGGGGCGTCACGGTCTGGTCGAGGACGTCGATCACATTCCGGGCGGTTCGTCCGGCGGGCATCAGGTTGGACACGACCCCGGCGACCCCCGAGGCGTAGCCCGCCGAGTACGACGTGGCGCCTTCCGGTCCAGCGTAGGCGCCGAGGTCGACATGGATCGGCCCCCAGTTCGAGATGGAGGTGAGATTGCCCAGGGCGTCGACCGCGGCGGCGACCAGCACGTTGGTCGGCGTGGGCCGATAGGCGCTGTAGGCCGGATCGTCGGCGTAGGGGGGGAAGACCGGGATGAAGTCGATGTTCGACGTCCCGTTGCCCGGCGCGGTGACGACGACGGCGCCCTTGGTCTCGGCGTACTGGATCGCCTGCACGAGCGATTCGCCGTTGTAGGGCGAGGACGGGTCGTCGAGGCTCGGGTTGTAGTACGTGTTGACGCTCAGATTGATGACCGAAGCGCCGTGGTCGGCGGCGTAGAACACCCCCCGGATGAGCGCGTCCTTGTCGATGTTGAGACCCGAGGAGGTGTCGCGGATCGGCATGATCTTGACGTCGACCGGGGTGGAGCCCGCGGCGGCCGAGGCGTCCTTGATCCCCTGGACGATCATGCCGGCGACGACCGAGCCGTGGCCGTGCTGGAGGCTCGTGTCCTGCACCGTCTGGGACCCGCCCGTGGTGTACGCGACCTTGTTGTAGGCGTCGTATCCCGAGTTCAGATCCAGATAAGGGAGGACCGTTTGATCGGTGAGGTCCACACCGGAATCGACGAGCGCGATCAGCGTGGTCAGGAGTGTGCGATCTTCCAACGCGTGGAAGTCGTGAATCCGATTCCGCCGTCTTCGCGCTCGCGGCATGGTGAGCCCAACCTTGCGTCTGGGGTGTTGCTTCCGTTCGTTCGACCACGCTCCCGCATGCATCTGAAAGGAATATAGCAGCCGTTTTCCGTCGTTGAGAATTCGAAGGGACTTGAGTCCCAGACCGGAGCGTATAAGCCGTCCGGCTCGGAAAATCGGCCGAGGCGGCAGATCCCGAAATGAGCGCCCGCAGCGGGTGCTTTGTTGACAACGCTTGGTTGCATTCTTAAAGTGAAGATGCAACCCACCTCGCCATCCCTGGGTCACCTCGTGTCTGATTCTTTTAGAATTGAAAAAGCTTGGATGAAAGCCGCGGGCCTTGCGCTGGGGCGTTCGGGGCCGCCGTTTCCAGCGAGCTGAATAAGACGCGATAGAAGGCGTTACAACCGCGTGCGGAGCGCAACCCAGAGAGAATTCCTGCGATGAGAAGCATCGAGCTTTACAATCGCGTGGTCGGCTGGTTCGATCAGGCGGCGATCACCCAACTCTTCTTGTGCGGCGTCGCCGTGATCGTGATCGCGGCGCTGTTGCTCTCGATCGGCCGGCTCCGCCCCTTGGCGCATACGCTGGGCCTGCTCGGCGTGCTCGCGCTCATGTTCGCGCTGTTCTTGATCCACGAGCAGAGGGTCGTCGAGCGCGTAGACGAGTACGTCACGATCAAGCACTGGCGGTATTCCGAGACGGCCCGGTTCCAGGCGCGGGTGGCGCTTCTGGGCCTTCCGGCCGCCGCCGTCTTCGTGATGCTGCAGGTGCTCTGGACGACGCAGCGGCGGCGGCGACGGACCCTCCCCGGCCACCTCAAGGACGGCCGAATCAGCCTCGTGCACGGCGACTACGACGCGGCGATGGCGGCCTACAACGAGGCCGTCAAGATCGCGCCGTACCTTGGCGAAGCCTATCTTCAGCGCGGCTGCGTTTACGAGGCCAAGGGCGAGAACGCCGCCGCCTTGACCGATTACGACCACGCGTTGCGCTGCGACCCCCAGCTCGCCGGCGCCTACCTGCGCCGCGGCCGACTCCGGACCGAGCTGGGCGAACTCGACGCGGCCGCCGACGACTTCGATCATTTTATGAACATACGTCCCAACGACGTCGAGGGTTACCTCAATCGCGGGATCTGCTTTGCCAGAAAAGGCGATTCCGTCAACGCGATCGCCGACTTTCAGCGCGTTCTCAAGCTGACCAACCACTCCGATTTCGCGGACCCCGCGCGGCTCCATCTCGACCAGTTGCTAGGCCGCGAACCGACGCTCGCATCCACTTCGCCCCCTCCGACCGAAGGCAACGGCGCGACCCATCCCGCGCTCGAGGCCGCGCCCCAGCCGCAGCACAACGAACCGCAATAACGCGGCGGGCGCGGACGGGGCCGTCGGCCTGGGAGGGGGAAGAATCAGGTCGGGGCGATGATGCCTTTTTTGATGATGATGTTGCCGTAGAGGGCCCCTTCGCCGGTCGCGACCACGCCGAAGGTAGTCTTGGCGCGATCGTAGAAGGCGAACCGCTCGACCTGTTCGAGCGCGATGTGCCGCCCCTCGGCGCTGTCGAGGATGCGTTGGTATTCCGCCCAGATCGGCGCGGGCTCGCCGGGCTTGTCGATCCGGCGCATCACGGCGGCGGGTTTCTCGACGAAGCTGTCGAGCGGGAACAGTTGCAAGATCGCCTCCAGGATCACCGCCACGCCGTGGCCGTCGGCCCGGACGAGTCGCTTCGCGTTGCTGACGGCCGGGAAGTTGGCGTCGGCGATCACCAGTTCGTCGCCGTGCCCCATCTGGGCGATCATCAGCAGCAGTTCCGGTGACAGAATGTTCGGGATTTTCTTGAGCATGAACTTCGTCCTGGCTGGAACGAGGGAGGAGGATCATCGAACCGATTCAAGATAAACCTATTCCAGCCGGAACGCACTCACTTGCCGATGCAGAACCGCCGGAAGATGCGGTCGAGAACGTCGTCGGTGACGATCGCGCCGGTGACCTTGCCCAGCTCGTCGAGGCCGAGACGGAGATCGAGGGCCACCAGCTCATCGCCGCCGCCGTCGAGGATCGTGGCCGAGGCGTCGCGGAGCGCGGCGGCGGCTTGAATCAGGCTGTCCCGGCAGCGGGCCGAGGTCGTCGTGGCGAGGTCGCCCTCGCGGTGCTGGCCTCGGATCGCGCGCGCGACGGCCGAACGCAGCGCCGCGATTCCATCGCCCGCCGCGGCGCTCGTCGCCAGCCAGTCGCCGTCACCCGGCGGGGAGCCTAGATCGCTCTTGTTCCAGACCCGCAGAAGCCGGTCGTCGTCGGCCTGGATCGTGGCGATGGGCTCGTCGAGGTCGGCCGAGGCGCACAAGAGGACGAGGTCGGCGCGGTCGGTCTCGTCGGCCCGGAGCTTCTGGGCCTGGGCGGTGACGGCGTCGTCGGGCGTCTCGACTCCGGCGGTGTCGACCAGCTCGACCACAAGGCCGTCGCAGTCGCAGAGTCCGTTCAGATAATCGCGGGTGGTGCCGGCCCGGGCCGAGACGATGGCGTGCTCGCCCCGCATGAGCGCGTTGAACAACCGACTCTTACCCGCATTGGGAGGGCCGGCGAGGACGACCCGAGGATGCCCGGCCGAACGGTCGCGGCTTCCCAGCCGGCCGGCGAGGAGGTCGAGCGTTTTGGCCCCGTCGTCCAGCTCGTCGGCCAGCTCGGCGCGGGCGAGGGGATCGACGTCGGCCTCATCGACGAAGTCGAGGTTGGCTTCCAGGTGGGCGAGGAGGTCGAGCAGGCGATCGCGCAGGGCTGTGATCGGCGTCGAAAGGCCGCCAGCAAGCTGTTCGAGGGCGGCGTCGAGCTGCCCCTGATTGCGGGCGTCGATCACCCCGAGAACGGCCTCGGCCCGCGTCAGGTCGATCCGGCCTGATAGGAAGGCTCGCAGCGTGAACTCGCCCGGCTGAGCGTGCCGCGCGCCGCGGTCGAGGCAGTGTCCGAGCAGCAAAGCGAGCAGCGGCGGCGAGCCCGGCGCGTGGATCTCGGCCAGCTCTTGACCGGTGTACGTTCGAGGCCCCGGCCAGAGCGCGACGCTGGCCGGAAGCGGCGGGCGCAGGCCGGGAAGTCGGTAAACCCCGGCGACGACCTGGGGCGACCGTCGGGGCGGCCCGGGGTTTTCAGGCTTGAACCCGCCGAGAGCGATCCGCCAGGCGGCCGGTCCGGACAACCGGACGAGCCCGCGCAGGCCCGCGCCCGGAGGGCTGGCCGTCGCGGCGATCGTGTCTTCGGGATCAAACGCCGAAAGCACGGTCGCCGCGCTCCCTTCCTATTTGGTCAGCTCATTTCCGTCCCGGGCGGGCGCGGGGCTTGCCTCGATCGCGGTCGCGGCGGTCGTTGGCGCCGTTGGGGCGGTCCTTGCTCTTGGAGCCGGCGCCGCCGTCGCGGTCGTCGACCATCTTGCGGTAGGTCGGGTCCTTGCGGGCCTCGTCGAGAATCCGGGTCCAGAACTTCGCGATGCCGCTGGGGGGCTTGGGCGTCGCCGGAGCAGACCCGTTGGAACCCTCGTCACCCTTGTCCGGGGCCGGCGGGGCTTCATGGGTGATCTTGGGCAGCAGCAGACGCTCGCCGATCGACCATAGGCTGCTGGTGATGAAGTACAATCCCAGGCCGGCGGGCACCTTGTAGAACATCACGGCCATGAAGACCATCATGTACTTCATGGTCTTCTGCTGCATCTCGGCTTCGGGGGTCGTCGCCGGGGGCGAGAACAACTTGGTCTGCACGAGCATCACCGCGACCACGATGATCGGCAGCAGGTTGAACCACCAGCCAAGGAACGTGATCTCGAACGGGAATTTGAAGAGCATGTCGGGCGCGGCGAGGTTGTTGATCCACAAGAACGGCGCGTGCCGGAGCGAGATCGACGTGTTGAGCGCCTGCCAGAGGCCGACGAAGATCGGGAGCTGGATCAAGGCGGGCAAGCAGCCGCTGACAGGGTTCACCCCGTGCTTCTTGTAAAGCGCGAAGGTCTCCTTGGTCAGGCGTTCCTTGTCTTCCTTGTACTTCTCCTGGATCTCCTTGAGGTACGGCTGAAGCTGCTGGCTGCGCTGGGCCATCAGGGCCTGCTTGCGTCCCAGCGGGAACATCATCATCTTGACCATCAAGGTCAGGAGGATGATGGCGACGCCGGCGTTGCCGCGACTGCCGCCGAAGAACTTGCCGACGACCTCGGTGATCTTGTACGTGAACGACAGGGTCGGCGTGATCAGGACCCGGGCGATCCAGGGGGCGGCGGGAATCCAGCTCTTGCGGTACGAAGCCAGGTCTTCTGCGCCGTAGGGCGCGAGGGCCTCGGACGTCTTGGGGCCGGCGAACACATTGAAGGTGTGCGTGTGGGCCAGGTTGGGACCGACGACGACCGGCTTCGAGGTGATCCGCACGCCCACGTCCGACTTGTGGAGCGCCGGATCGCGGTGGAGTAGGACCGCCTTCGTCTCGCGTTCGAGCCGCTCTTCCTGGGTCTTGGGCGTGGGGACCGGGGCGGCCAGGATGGCGAAGTACTGGTTCTCGATGCCGGTGAACCGCAGCGGCAGGGACGTACTCGTGGCCTTGGCGGGGTCCTTGGCGACGACGTCGGCCGAGTACGTCTCCAGGCCGCTCGCCCCCTTGTCGGTCGTGCCGAAGAAGACGTCGCGGAAGGTGGTCGTGTACCAGTCGCCCTCGATCAGGATTCCGTGGGGGCCGAACAGGTTGTAGACGAACGAGCGTTCCTTGTCGGGGCTCTCGAAGCGCAGCTCGACCTCGAAGCCGTCGGCGGCCTGCCAGAGCCGGAACGTCTTGGTCACGACGACGCCGTTGTCGGCGACGGTCTTGAAGACGACCGCTTGCCCCTCGACGGCGGGCTTGCCGGCCTCGGCGTCGCGCTTCAGCGGCCGGACGGCGCGGCCCTCGTTGTCACGAACGACTTCCCAGAGCTGGGCGTCGAGCAGGTCTTCCGACGGCGGCGCGGCCGGGGCGTCGGCCTCGTTTTCAGCCTTCTCGCGGTCCGCCAGGGGCAAGGGCGCCCCCTGGCCGAACGAGTCGGGAGGGCTGAGGGTCAGGGCCAGCGAGGGGGGCCAGGCCGTGTCGCGGCGGATCAACGCCAGCGGCTTGTGGGGGTTCTTCCGCGCCTCGAAATCGGCGTCGAACTGCGACGAGAAGACCGAATCGACTCCCGCGCCTTTCTGTTCGAGCTGGACTTCGAGGTGGTAGCCGGTCGGCGACTTGTCGGCGAGCGAGCCCATCACGAGCTCGCCGGGGGGGACCAGCGCCACCTTCGGCTTGTCGGCGTCGGCCTTTTTTTCGGGGGCGAGTTGATCCTTCGCCTTGGCGACACCTTGAGCTTCGTCGGGTTTGGGCCGTTCGGCCTTCTTCTCGTCGAATGCTTTCTTGGCCGCGTCCTCGGCCGCCTTGGCGACGTTGGCGGGGGCCTTCTTCGTGGCTGAGGCCAGCCCGAGAGCCTGGAGGAGGTATTGGCCCCCCACGAGCCAGCCGAACGTCACCACGGCGAAAAGAGCGAAGCGTCTCTCATTACTCATGAACCGAATCCCTGGAGCCGTTGGCAAGGCGAGTCGAATGCGACGGGGACGGACCAGCCTGCTTCGGACCGCAAGGGCGAGCCCGGATCATTGCAGCAAGGATGCCCGAAAATCGATCACTCGATTGTCGCGATGGACCGCCGGCTTGGCAAGGCGCAGTCTCTTGCGCGCCGGCGGGAGATAGGCCGGCGGACTACCGTCCCTGGCGCAGTCGGTCGCCGAGGAAGGGCTCGAGTTCGGCGACTGCGTAGATTTTCTGGATGGTCTTCTCGAAGTCGTAAGCGACGCGGCGATAGGTGATCCGCGGCGACTGTCCGGGCCCGGGGCCGGGTCCGTTGGCGGCATTGGAATCCGCCTCGCCGCCGTTCGGGCGCCCATCGTCGAGGATCACGTAGCAGGCGCGCGGGTCGCCGTCGCGGGGCTGGCCGACCGAGCCGACGTTGATCAGGAGCTTGCCTTCCCCCAGCGTGTATTCGTTGTCGATCTCTTCGGGGGCGAAGAACTGGAAGCTCTCGGTGAACACGCCCGGCACGTGGGTGTGGCCCTGGAAGCAGTATTGATCGACGAGCTGGAACAGCCGGTCCATCTTGCGGTGGTTGTAGATGTCCTCGGGGAAGATGTACTCGCTCAGCGGGTTGCGCGGCGACCCGTGGACGAACAGGAACGGCGGCTGGCGGTGCGACCGGGGGAGGTCGCCGAGAAATTCCCATCGCCGCTCGTTGTTCGAGCGGTCGACGGCGTTCTCAAGCTGGCCGCGGGTCCAGAAGATGGCGCGTTCGGCTCCGATGTTGAAGCCGTCGGGATCGAACATGGCCCCCTGGTCGTGGTTGCCGAGCAGGGTGACCTGGCAGTTGTCGATCACCCGGTCGATGCACTCGCGCGGGTTAGGGCCGTAGCCGATGATGTCGCCCAGGCAGTAGATCTCTTTGATCCCCTGGGCTTCAATATCGCTCAGGACCGTCTCGAGGGCTTCGAGGTTGCCATGAATATCACTGATTAAGGCGCGGCGCACCGAGGACGATCCTCCGGATAGAGGAGGGGATTTGGATACATGCAAGATCCACACGTCCGATCCCGGCCGGAGCTGCGAGGTCGAGAGGACGCCGGGTCCGTCTGTGATTGGAATCTATTATAAAGATAGAGGGAAGAGCGCTTGCCGGTCAAGTCCACCAATTGATGGAATCAAGTTGCGGAGCCTTCCTGTTTCAAGGACGCGACGTCTCCGCCTCCAGCAACTGGAAACGCACCCCGATACTAGGATATTACCTCGCAAAGGCCGATTCGTGATTCAGGGCTCGTGAAGTTTTTCTCAGACGGGGTAGGATCGTCGGGGTCGCACAGGCGCGCGCCACTCTCCATAGATTGAGTCGAAACCTGGGCGACGGCGGCGTCGGCGGCGCGCTCGATTTCGCGCACGACCCCGAAACTCTTGGAATTCCATGAATTTCTTAGCACTCGACACATCGGGCGATCGATCGGCGGCCGGCGTTGGAACGGCGGCGGGGCTGGCCTGGGAGGCGGCGACCGACGCTTCGCGCAAGCATGGTCGCGATCTCGCCCCCATGATTCGCGATCTCCTTCTCTCGGCCGGTCTCAAGCCCGTCGACTTGACGACGATCGCCGTGGGGCTGGGCCCCGGCTCGTACACCGGTTTACGGATCGGTCTGACGGCGGCCCGGATGCTGGCGTACGCCGCCGGGGCGCGGATCTTGGCCTTCGACAGTCTGGAAGGGTTCGCCCAGAACGCGCCCGACGACGCCTTGAAGGTCTGGGCCGTCGCCGACGCCCAGCGCGGCGACGTGTACTGCGCCGCGTTCGAGCGGACCGAGGCCGGGGGGGCGCTCACGGCCGTCGCGCCGAGCCGGATCGAGCCCTTCGGCCGCTGGGCCGAGGGGCTGGAGGCGGGGACGCTCGTGCTGGGGCCGGCGCTGAACGCGGAGGCGATCCGATCGGCCTTGCCGAGCCGGGTCGTCGCCGGCGACTCGGCCCTCAACCAGCCGTCGGGCCGTCGGCTCGTGGAACTGGCCCGGCGGATCGCGGCGAGCGGGGCGGAATTCGACCTCTTCAGCCTGGAGCCGAACTACATCCGCCGCAGCGCCGCGGAGGATCTCTGGGACGCCCGCGCCGGCCGGCCGTGACGCCGATTCCCCGAAGTTGCTCCGGAGCCGGACGCACCGTATACTGCTACCTCGTCGCGTCTGACGGAGCGTTTTTTTCGCGTTTCAAGAGGGGTGTAGCTTGTCGTCGTCCGCCATGCCGAGAGCCGGTCGGTCCGGGTTCACCTTGATCGAGTTGCTGGTCGTGATCGCGATCATCGCCGTCTTGATCGCGCTGCTGCTTCCCGCCGTGCAATCCGCTCGCGAGGCCGCGCGTCGCGCCCAGTGCACGAACAACATGAAGCAGCTTGCGCTGGGGGCCTTGAATTACGAGTCGGCCCAACAGACGCTGCCGCCGGGCGGCTTCACGCGTTCCGGAGCCCTGCCGGGGTCGAAATGGAACTTCAGCCCGTTCGTCCACATGCTGCCGCTCCTTGAGCAACAGAACGTCTTCAACGCGGTCAATTTCAGCCCCGGTGTGTTCGACGCCCAGAACGTGACGATCGCGGCGATCGGAGTTTCGACGCTCAACTGCCCGAGCGACGGCTCGATCTACGACACGACGCCCCTCGATCCGACTCGCTACACGAACCTGCCCCCCGGCGACTGGCGGGAGGCCAAGAGCAGCTACGGCGGGGTCGTCGGTGCCTGGTGCCTGCTGCTCCACGTCGACAACGCGACCTTCGCGCTCCGCCTCGCCAACATGAACGGCGCGATCTATGCACACAGCTCGACCCGGCTGGGCGCGATCACCGACGGCACGAGCAACACGATGCTGTTCGCCGAGCACAACCATTCGCTGTTCGATCAGGCCGGACGGGCGCAGTATCACGGCTGGAGTTCGGGTTACTGGACCGACACGCTGCTGGGCGCCTACTACCCGGTCAACGGCACGCACCGATTCTTCAGCATCAACGATCCCAGCGCGCGCGACTACATCGCGTTCAACCTGAGCAGCAACCATCCGGGCGGCGCGAACATCGGCCTGGCCGACGGCAGCGTCCGGTTCCTGAAGGACTCGGTCGACTGCTGGTCGATCGACCCGACGACCAAGACGGCCCAGGGCCTCAGCTTCAACTCCGACGGCACCGGCCGGGTGCTGATCGCGCCCGGATCGAGGCTCGGAGTACTCCAGGCCCTCAGCACGCGGAACTTCGGCGAGGTCGTCTCGGCCGACTCTTACTGACGACGGCGGCTCATGTCCGATTCCGACCAGACGCGCACCAAGGCGGCTTACAGCCTCCAGTGGAACCGGTTCCGGATCATCCGCGACGCCGAGGACCGGGCCACGTTCGCGAACCGGACGGGGTTCGGCGACGCCGACCTGGCCGGCAAGTTTGTGCTCGACGGCGGCTGCGGCATGGGGCGTTATTTGCGAGTCGCCGCCGGCCGAGGCGCCCGGCTGATCGTCGGAATCGACCTCAGCCAGGCCGTCGACGCCGCCCGCGAGCTGACCGCCGGTCTTGCCGAAGTCGCGATCGCACGGGGCGACTTGCTGCGGCCGCCGTTCGCGGCCGGAAGCTTCGACCTGATCTACTCGATCGGCGTCATCGACCACACGCCCGACCCCCGGTCGGCGTTTCTGGAACTCGCCCGCCTGTTGAAGCCCGGCGGCCGGATCGCGATCTGGATCTACGAGCGGGAAAGCCCGATCGTGGAACGGATCATGAACGCCCAGCGGGCGATCTCGACCCGCCTGCCGCTGGGCGTGTTGCTGGCGCTCTGCCGGCTGTCGGCCCCGATCGGGCTCTGGAAGCGCCGGCTCATGGCGAGCCGACGGCGGCCCGTCGAGCGGTTCGGCGTCGCGTTGCACGCCCTCACGATCGGGGTCTCGATGCACCCCGACGCCGAGGTCCGGGTCTGCGACACGCTCGACTGGTACGCGCCCAAATATCTGTCGCGGCACACGGTCGACGAGGTCGCCGGCTGGTTCGCCGAGGCGGGGCTCCGCGACGTGGTCGACCTCAGCCGCAGCCAGGCGTTTCACCATGAAGGGCAGGGCAACGGGGTCAACCTCTCGGGTCGAAGACCTGATGCGGCCGAGGCCGTCGGCGACGAGCCGTCGCGGCCCGGCTTGACCGCGTGAGACCCCGATTCTTAAGATAAAAATTCCAGCCTTACGAACGCGCGACGTCGGTCGTGCGTACTGGTCGTATCCATCATCGCGGCTCCGCGCTTCGTCGTCGTGGCGTCCGTCCTTGTCTCGGTTGTCTTAACCGGAGTAATGTCATCATGTTGCGGTGGGTCATTCTGGCGGTCGTGGTGGTCGTCCTGACCGTGGCCGCGACCTTGGTCGGCAGCCTCGTGCCGGCTTCCGGCACGAAATCGTATCTTCCGGTCGCCCCGGTGAAGACGGGACCCGCCCCGAAGGCGAAAATCGATGGCGAACTCACCCACGAGTTCGGCTCGATGCCGCAGGAGTCGGAAGGCAAGCACTCCTGGACGATCAAGAACGACGGCGAGGGGGACCTCGAGCTCTGGAAGGGGACGTCCACGTGCATGTGCACGTTCGCCAAGTTCAAGGATGGCGAGAAGGCGGTCCTCAAGCCCGGCGAGTCGACCGACATCGACGTGGTGTGGAAGACCAACCACACCAACGGCGACTTCCGGAAGGGAGCGAACATCGAGACCAACGACCCGAACCTCGCCTCCATTCCGCTGTTCGTTCACGGTAAGGTCAACCCGCCGATCGTGCTCATGCCGGGCGAGGCGGTCGACATGCACGCGGTCGACAGCCAGAATCCCAAGACGGTCTTCGTGGCCCTGTATTCGCCCGACCGTCCCGAGACGAAGATCACCGACATCAAGACCTCGAAGCCCGGCCTCCTGATCGCCGAGGCGACGTCGATGTCCGAGGAAGACCTCAAGCTGGGGAAGATCAAGGCGGGGCACAAGGTTCACATCAAGGTCAAGCAGGGCTTCCCGATCGGCACGATGCGGGAAGAGGTCGTGATCCACACCGACCATCCCCTGCGTCCCGAGATCAAGATCACCGTCGTCGGCTCGGTCTCCGGCCCCATCAGCGTTCTGCCGGAACGGCTGCGGATGGTGAACGTCAAGACGTCGGAAGGGGCCACGGGCGAAATCACCCTGCTGGTTCGCGGCGGCAAGTCGGTGAACTTCGAGGTCGCACGCAAGCCGGACAAGCTCAACGTCTCGATTGAGCCCAACGACTCGGCCGACCGCAAGGGCCGGTATCGCGTCAAGGTGGACGTTCCGCAGGGGACCGCTCCCGGCTACATCGACGAGGAAATCATCATCAAGACCGATTTCCCGGACGTCGGCGAGCTGAAGATCCCGGTGAACATCCTCATCAGCGCGGGCTGACGCATCGCCTGTTGCGAGCCGCCCGGGAGCGTGAGTTCCCGGCGGCCTCGGCCCGTCGAGATTGATCTTATCGGACCTGGCGCGGATGAGTACACTTCCAGCCGCCGTTAACGACGCGGGTCCGCGCCCGCGCTTCGTGTTCTCGACGGAGTCGAGGATCGGCGAACGGGGCCGCGACGAGTTCGCGGACGCTTGCAGGCTGGGCTTGAACTGAAGGGAACGACGATGCCCCGATTGCCTTTCCGGCCGCTGGGCGCGGTCGCAACCGCGATTGCGCTCTTGACTTACGTCGGGTGTTCCTCGTCTTCGAGCAAGGACGACAAGGGGACGTCGTCGGCGACTCCGGGCGGTGCGAAGTCGCCCGCCGCCGACGCCTCGAAGGCCGAGCCGGCCGGCGGCAGGTCGAGCACTCTGTTCGCCCAGTGGCCCAAGCCGGCGGCGGTGCTGGTCGTCTCGGGCGAGATGGACGGCTATCTCGAACCCTGTGGATGCACCCAGGGGCAGCTCGGCGGCCTGATCCGGCGGTACGACTTCATCGAGCGGCTGCGGGCCCAGAACTGGCCGTACGCCCTGATCGACCTCGGCAGCCTGATCAAGGACCCGGCGGCGGCGCGGGGAGGCTTCGAGCAGGCCAAGATCAAGTTCAGCATCGCGCTCAAGGCGCTGAGCACGTTCAAGTACAACGCCGTCGCCTTGAGCGCCGACGACTTGAAGGTCGGAGTCGGCGAGGCGATGGCCCAGTTCCTCAACAACCTGACCGAGCCGACCAAGATTTTGGCGGCGAACGTCGTGCCGGGCCCGGGCTTCGAGACGATCATCCAGCCGAGCACGATCGTCGCGGCCGGCACGGTCAAGCTGGGCGTCACGGCGGTCATCGATCCCGAAAACATCGCCAAGCTGAGCGATCCGGACAAGGACGAATTACTGCCGACCGTCAAGCGGGCCGACGACGTGCTGCCGTCGATCCTCGCCGAGCTGGAAGGCAAGAGCGACTACCAGGTCTTGATGGTTCAGGGCTCGCCCGACGAGGCCAAGCGGCTGGCCTCCGCGTATCCGGGCTTCGACATCGTCGTGAGCACGTCGGCGATCGACGACCCCGAGCAAGACCCCCAGATGCTCAACAACGGCAAGACGATGCTGGTCAACGTCGGCCGACGCGGCAAGTACGTGGGGGCGGTCGGTTTCTTCAACGACGGCGCCAAGACGCGGTACTACCGCGTCAGCCTCAACGAACGGTACGACGGGCCGGCGACCGAGGTCAAGAAGGTGATCGAGGACGAATACCGGAGCATGCTCAAGGAGATCGGCACGGTCGAGAACTTCCCCCGCCACGATTACGTCAACGGCGCGCCGGGCGCGACGTTCGCGGGAGCCGAGTCGTGCAAGACCTGCCATCCCAACACGTTCCTGAAGTGGTCGAGCACCAAGCACGCCCTGGCGTTCGAGTCGCTCTTGCGCGACCCCAAGCCGAACACGATCTACGACGCCGAGTGCGTCACCTGCCACACGACGGGGTTCGAGTACACCTCGGGCTGGCGTTCCGAGGCCGCGACGCCGCTGCTGAAGGGCAACCAGTGCGAGAACTGCCACGGCCCGGCGTCGAAGCACGTCGCCGAGCCCGACGACCTGTCGTTCCGCAAGGCCATCGCCCTGACCGCCCAGCAGGTCGACAAGAACCGGACCTGCTACCGTTGCCACGACGACGACAACTCGCCCAAGTTCGACTTCGCCACCTACTGGGGCAAGGTCATCCACAAGGGGCTCGACACCTACACCGACCCCAAGGTCCACCAGGGCGCGGCCCCGAAGGCTGGCAAACCATGACCCAGACCCAGACCGCCGCCGCGCCGACGCGGCTCGAGCGCATGGCCGCGACGTACCGCGAGGATCACCAGAACCCGATCAACCACTTCCTCCACGTCGGGGTCGGTTGGCCGATCGCGGCGATCGCCGTGATCGTCGCGCCGTTCCGCCCGCTGCTCGGGCTGGAGCTGTTCATCCTGTCGTACGTCGTCATGTGGACCGGGCATTTCGTCTTCGAGCGCAACCTACCCACCGTCTTCAAGCACCCGACCACGCCGTTCGTCATGGCCTGGACGGTGATCTGCCAGATCGCGGCGTTCTTCGGCCGGCTGATCCACGGTCGACGTTCGAGCTGACTTGACCGGTTGGTGCATGCGCTCGGGCTGTCATGGAAGTTCCGGTTCGTGGTTTGCCGTAGGGGCACCCCTTGTGGGTGCCCGGTTCGTCTTACGCCGACCGCTCACGCTCGGCGATCGGGCACCCACAATGGGCGCCCCTACCGGACCTGGTCGTGACGCCTCCAAGAAGCCCCCATCTTCATGACGCCGGGTGTCCCCACGGCGTCATGATGGTTTGTATCCGGCCCGTATCCGGCTTCCAGCTTCTCCACGTTATGCTTCGCCCGTCGAGGCCTGGTCCTCGGCCCGGGCGAGGGCGAGTTTGCGGTTGCACCAGGGGATCGCCAGCGTGATGCCAGGGCCAAGGGGGACGACGTACTGTCCCCAGGGGCGAGGCGCGAAGCAGACCATCCCAATCACGGCCGCCAGCCAGAGCCAGCAGGCGACCGAGAAGCGGATCGCCAGGGCGCGCTCGCGTGGGCGGCTCGTGCTTGCGATGCCGAAGTACGTGCCGATCAGCCCGCCCATGCAGCCGATGACGCTCCCCGCGATCCCGCCAGCCATGCCCGCGTCCATCAGCGACCTCCGGAATAGCATTCCTCGATCACGCCACGACGTCGTGGACGATGTTGCCGTGAACGTCGGTGAGGCGGAAGTCGCGGCCGGCGTAGTGGAAGGTGAACTTCTCGTGGTCGAAGCCGAGCAGGTGGAGGATCGTCGCGTGCAGGTCGTGGACGTGGACTTTCTTCTCGACGGCCTGGAAGCCTAGCTCGTCGGTCGCGCCGTGGACGTAGCCCCCCTTGACGCCGCCGCCGGCCATCCAGGTGGTGAATCCGTAGTGGTTGTGATCGCGGCCGTTCATCTTGCCCGCGTTGGCCCCGGGGGTCGGCAACTCGACGGTCGGGGTGCGGCCGAACTCGCCTCCCCAGACGACGAGCGTGTCGTCGAGCATCCCGCGCTGCTTGAGGTCGAACAGGAAGCCGGCGATCGCCTGATCGCACTGGCGGCCCAGCTCGCGGTGGCCGGTCTCGATGTCGTCGTGGTGGTCCCAGGGCTGCCCGGCGCCGTGCCAGAGCTGGACGAACCGGACGCCGCGCTCGAGCAGCCGGCGGGTCGCCAGAAGCTGCCGCGCGTGGACGCCGGGGCCGTAGAGGGCGCGGATGTAGGCGGGCTCCTGGCTGACGTCGAACGCCTCGGCGGCTTCGGACTGCATCCGGTAGGCCAGCTCGAACGACTGGATGCGGGCTTCCAGGTCGGCCTCGTGCTTGCGATCGTCGAGGTGGACCTGGTTGAGTTCGGCCAGCAGGTCGAGCTGCGCCCGCTGATGGCCCTGGTCGACGCCGTGGTTGCGGATGTGGGCGATCAGCTTCTCGACGTCGGTCTGCTTGCTGTCGAGGTGGGTCCCCTGGTAGATCCCCGGCAGGAAGGCCGACTGCCAGTTCTGGGACTCGGCGATCGGGAAGCCGTCGGGGCACATGACGAGGAAGCCGGGGAGGTTCTGGTTCTCGGTCCCCAGGCCGTAGAGGACCCACGACCCGAGGCTGGGCCGGGCCTGGCGGGACTCGCCGCAGTTCATGAGCATCAGCGACGGCTCATGGTTGGGGACGTCGGCGTGCATCGACCGAATCACGCAGATGTCGTCGATCATCGCGCCGGTCTTCTCGAAGATCTCGCTGACCTCGACGCCGCTCTGGCCGTACTTGCGGAACTTGTACGGCGACTGGAACGCCGCGCCGGTCTTGCGCTCGGTGGGGAGGTTGCTGGGGACCGGCTTGCCGTGGTGCTTGGCGAGCATCGGCTTGGGGTCGAACGTGTCGACGTGCGACGGCCCGCCGTTCATGAACAGGTGGACGACCCGCTTCGCCCGGGCCTTCAGCGGCGGCCCCTTGGGCAAGAGCGGATTGGCCGACGTGGCGGCGATCTGGACGGCCTTCGCCTGGTCGGCGGCCCGCGCCGGACGGCCGAGGCCGCCGGTCTCGGCGAGCATCGTACCCAGGGCGAGCGCGCCGAAGCCGGTCCCCGAGCGGCAGAGCAGCTCGCGCCGGGTGACCACCAGATCTTCGAGTCGAGCAGGTTCGTGCGACATCGGAAACACCCCCGGGCGCGGTCGATCGAGTGATCGGTCAATCAGTCAATGAACAGGAACTCGTTGGTGAGCATCAGCACCTGGGCGAGCTGGGCCAGGGGCGACATCCCCGCCGCGGCCGGTCCGCCGGCCCGCTGGAGGAACTCTTGCGCCCGGCCGCGCTCGCGGTCGTCGGGCTGACGGCCGAGCACCTGTCGGTAAACGCGGGTCACGACGGCGGTCGTATCGGCCGGCGGTTGGGCCGCCTGGGCTTCACGCTCCAGGTCCGTCGCCAGCCGCTTGGCCTGGTCCTGCACGAACGGGCTGTTCATCAGGAAGAGGGCCTGCTGCGGGACCGTCGTCACGAACCGCTTGGGGCTGGTGGCGTCGGGGACCGCGAAGTCGAAGGTCCGGTAGACGCCGTCGAGGTTCTGGCGGTCGATGAAGCCGTAGACCGTCCGCCTCGGCGGGAACGGCGCTTCGTTGAGAATGACCGCCGGTCCCCCCTGGGTCGTGTCGAGGCTGCCCGCGACCGCCAGCATCGAATCGCGGAGCGACTCAAAGTCGAGCCGCTGGCGGTTGAACCGCCAAGCCAGGCGGTTCTGGGCGTCCTTCACGACGTAGTCAGGGCGGAGCGTGCTCTGCTGCTGGTACACGCTCGAAAGCATGATCCGGCGATGCAGCGACTTGATCGACCAGCCTTCGGCCAGGAAGCCGGCGGCAAGATCATCGAGCAGTTCGGGGTGCGTCGGCGGATCGCTCCGGACGCCGAAATCACTGGGGGAGTCGACCAACCCCTGACCGAAATGCCACCGCCAGACGCGATTCACGATCACCCGCGCGGTGAGCGGCGCGGCCTTGCCGACGATCGCCTCGGCCAGTTCGAGCCGGCCGCTCCCCTTCTGGAACGGCTTCCGATCGGCGCCGGTCAAGACCTGGAGGAACTGCCGCGGCACCGGCTTGCCGGGGCGTCCCGGGTTGCCTCGGACGAAGACGTGCGGGTCCATCGGCTTGGGGGCGTCGTTCATGACCATGGCGCGGCAGACCTTGGCGGCCGCTGCTCGCTCCAACTCTTGAACCGCGTTCGTCAGGCTGGCGAACGCCTCCGTTTGCTTGATGTCGAGCAAGAACTGGTCGTCGTCCTCGCCCGACAACGCGAACAAGCCCTTGTCGCCGTGGAACGCGGCGCGAAGCGACTCCCATTCGGGCTCGGCGAGCGGAGCCTTCTTCTTCGCTTGCTCGAACGACGCTCGACAGCGCTCTTCGAGCCGGGTGAGCAGCGTGACGTAGCAGTCGGCGAGTCGATCCATGTCGGCCGGTTTCGCGTCGCGGATCGCGGCGAGGAGCAGCGGATGCACGGTCTCCGGCTTGGCCTGGCTCCGTTTCTCCAGCTCGGCGACGACTTCGCCGGACTTGGCGGCGAACGACTCCTTCGGAAGGGCCTGGAAAAGCAGCCAAGGACCGAGCACCGGATGATTCTGGGCGTCCGTCGCTTTCAGTCGCTTCCTCCAAAGGAACGCGACCTCGCGGATTCGCTCCGGCCGTAGGTCGTCCTTCGCCGCGCGCGGCTGCAACCCCGCCGAGCGGCCGTCGAATTTGAGATCGTAAGCGGCGTGGAGGTATTTCGACGCCCTGGCTTCCAGATCGTCGTCGACTTCGGCGCGGCGGGCGGCCTTGTACTCGTCGCGGGCCTTGCGGGCCTGTACCAGCTTTTGCTCCAGATCCTTGACCTCGGGCGAGCCGTCGTCGGTCCTCCCCTTCACGCGCGGCAGCTCGTTGGGCTCGACCGAGCTGGCGAACACGCCGTAGAGCGAATAATAGTCGTCGGTCGGGATCGGGTCGAACTTGTGGTCGTGACAACGGGCGCAGGCGATCGTCAGGCCGAGCAGGCCGCGGCCGACGAGGTCGATGCGATCGTCGATGATCTCGTTCCGGTCTTGCAGGAACCGCCGGCCGACGGTGAGGAAGCCCATCGCGGCCAGCGGCTGAGGGTCGTCGCCCAGGGGAAGCTGGTCGGCGGCGAGCTGCTGGACGATGAACGTGTTGAACGGCAAGTCGGCGTTGAAGGCGTCGATCACGTAATCGCGATAGGTGAACGCGAACGGATACCGGCGGTCCTCGGTGAAGACGTAGCCCTTGGTGTCGGCGTAGCGGGCGACGTCCAGCCAGTGCCTTCCCCACCGCTCGCCATAGAGCGGAGAGGCCAGCAGCCGATCGACGAGCCGGGCGAAGGCGTCGGGGGCGTGGTCGGCTTCGAAGGCTTCGATCTCGGCGGCGGTCGGCGGCACGCCCAGCAGGTCGAAGGTCGCGCGGCGGATCAACGTCCGGTGATCGGCGGAAGGGGACGGCGTCATGCCTTCCTGCTCAAGCTTCGCCAGAATCCGGGCGTCGATCGGCGTCTTCACCCAGCCCTGGTCCTTGACCGTCGGCGTGGGAGTCCGCCGAAGCGGTTGGAACGCCCAGTGCGTCTTGGCCGGGTCGTCGGCGGTCGCGACCGGGGCCGATTCGCCCCACGCCGCGCCCGACTCGACCCATTTCTGGATCGCCTGGATCGCGGCGTCCGGCAGCTTCTTGTCCGGAGGCATCTTCAGGTCGTCGCCTTCGTGGTACAGGACGGCCTTGACCAGCGGCGACTCGCCGGGCTTGCCAGGCGTCACGGCCGGTCCCAGATCGCCCCCCTTCAAGAGGGCCTCGCGGCTGTCGACCCGCAATCCCGACTGCTGCTTCTTGGGGCCGTGGCATTTCTGGCACGACTCCACCAGGATCGGCCGGATCGACGTCTCGAAAAACGCGACCTCCTCGGGCGAGGGCTTGGGCGCGTCGGCGGCCCGCGATGGCGCGGCGACCGTCGCGGCGACGATCAAGGCGATCGCGCCGGTCGTGAACCGATCCCGCTTACGAGGCAAGACTACGTCGTCGTTTGTCATGATCACCTGATCCGTTGCTCGGCTGGACGTTGGGAGACCGCCGGTCGTTTCAGTATGTTACGGCTGGGGAGGGTCCGCTGTTGGCGGGGCTGGTGGATCGGCGAGGCTCGCGCCAGGGGCGGACGAGGCAAGACCCCGGCGATCGTCCCCTAAGGTAAGGTTCGCGCCGGGCCGAACGCTCCGGACTATTCACTATTCTACCAGGAAGCGTCAAGTCTTTCCTCTCGTCCCTCCGAGGCGTCTCCGAAAAATCTAGTTGATTGCTTCAGGCATTCCAATAAAATAGTGGACTGACTGGTCAGTCCAAGGTTAGGATTTCTTCATGAGTTCCGCATCCGAGAAGAAGATGAAACGGTGCTGCTCGCACGAAGAGGTTGAGTCGAGGAAGGAGGAGATCCTCCGGACCGCGACGGAACTCTTTGCCGAGCATGGCTTTTCGGATGCGATCACGCAGGCCCTGGCGGACCGGATGCAGGTTGGCAAGGGGACGATCTACCGCCATTTTCCGAGCAAGCGCGAGCTTTTTCTGGCCGCCGTGGATCGGGTGATGCGGAAGATGCGCGATCAGGTGATGGCGAACATCGCCGGGGTGGACGAGGGGCTGGAGCAGATGGCCCGCGGCATCATGGCGTTCTTGACGTTCTTTTCGGAGCATCCGGAGTACGTCGAAATGCTGATCCAGGAACGAGCGCAGTTCAAGGACCGCACCCGTCCCACGTACATCGAGCACCGCGACGTGAACGTCAAGCGGTGGAAGGCGCTTTACGCCCGGTTGATCGCCGAGGGCCGGATTCGGGACGTGCCGGTCGAGCGGATCAGCGACGTGGTGGGCAACGTGATTTACGGTACGATGTTCACGAATTACTTCGCCGGCCAGGCCAAGCCGGTCGCCGAGCAGGCGAGGGATATTCTGGACGTCATCTTTCACGGCATCCTCACCGATTCGGAGCGGTCGCGACGCCAGCCGGGCGACGTGCTCCAGCGCGTCCTGGAAGGATCGATCACGGGCCGCCCGTCATGCGACGGCTCCGCGACCAAGCCGGCCGCGGTTTCCGCCCCGCTTCCCCCCCCCGAGTCGACCGCCACCCACACCGTGAACGCTTAGCTCAGCTTAATTGTGGAGGTTCGAGGCCCATGGATCGTCGCGTGTTCGCCGCCTTGGCGTTGCTCGCCTGTACGACCGTTGCGGGATGCGGCGGCGCCGCCAATTCGTCGACCCAGATCGTGAAGCCGCCCGACGTGGTCCTCTACGCTCGGCCGGTCACGCGATCCGTGACCGACCACGAGGAGTTTCCCGGCCGCACCGAGGCGATCATGTCGGTGCAGGTGACTTCACGGGTCTCCGGCTATCTGAACCAGGTCTATTTCCAGGACGGACAACAGGTTGAGAAGGGGGCCGTCCTCTTCCAGATCGACCCTCGGCCGTTCCAGGCCGACCTCGACCGGGCGAAGGCCGCCAACCTTCAGGCCGAGGCCCACGCCAAGCGGCTGAACAACGAGTTCCAGCGGGCCAAGGTCCTCTACGACCGGGGGATGTCGATCAGCCGCGAGGAATACGACCGCTACAGCTTCGACAACGCCGAGGCGGCCGCGTCCGTGGGGACGGCCAAGGCCAACTTCGACCTGGCCGACCTGAACCTTGAATTCACCCGGGTCGTCGCGCCGATCGGCGGACGCCTGGGCCGGCGGCTCGTCGACCCTGGCAACCTGGTCAAGGCCGACGACACCCCCCTGGTCACCATCGTCAGCCAGGACCCGATCTACGTCTACTTCGACGTCCACGAGCAGGCGATGCTCAAGATCCGGCGGATGATCAACGAGGGGCGGGTCAAAGCCAAGAGCGAGCACGAGGTGCCGATCGAGCTTTGCCTGTCGGACGAGCGCGACTTCCAGCACCGCGGGATGGTCGACTTCACCGACAACCGCGTCGACCTGAGCACTGGCACCCTCCGGTTCCGGGCCCGGCTCGACAATCCCAAGGGGATGTTCACCCCGGGCCTCTTCGTTCGGGTCAAGCTGCCGATCGGCGATCCGCACCCCGCGCTCATGGTCCGCGAGGAGGCCGTGACGTCGGACCAGGGGCAGAAGAAGGTGTTCGTGGTCCGGCGGTCGCTCAAGGACGGTCAGCCGGCGTTCTTCGAGGACAAGACGGGCAAGCCGATCCTCGACCGCGACGGCAAGCCGATCCCCAAATTCGCCCACACGACGGTCAACGTGGGGACGCTCGGCGTGCTCATCGACGGTTACCGGGAAGTGAGCGAGGGCGTCAAGCCCGACGACCTCGTGGTGGTAAGCGGCTTGCAGAAGCTCCGCAAGGACGCGCCGGTCACCGCCCGCGAGTTCAACTCCGACAGCGACGCCCTGCCCGAGCCCAAAACCGCCGCCTCCGGCACGCCGCGGACGACCGTCGGCGAGCCGCCCCAGCCTCCCAAGGACGGCCGGGCCGATACGTCGGCCGCCGATCTGAAGAGTCGCGGCTCGAACGCCCCCCACGCCGCATCGACTCCGTCGCCGTCAGAGGCCGGCGGAGCCGGGGGCGACCGCGAGCGGAGATCGCAGGCCCACTGACCGCGCACCGACGTCCACGCCGAGAGTCTCAATCGTGTTCACACGATTCTTCATCGACCGTCCGATCTTCGCCTCGGTGATCTCCATCGTGATCACCTTGGCGGGCGCGTTGTCGTTGTACAGCCTGCCGATCGCCATGTTTCCGCTGATCGCGCCCCCCACGGTCATGGTCTCGTGCCAGTACCCGGGGGCCAGCGCGCAGGTCGTCGCCGACACCGTGGCCGCTCCCATCGAGCAGCAGGTGAACGGCGTCGAGAACATGATGTACATGTCGTCGCAGTCTACCAACGACGGCAACTACACGCTCACGGTCACGTTCAAGCAGGGGATCGATCTGAACCTGGCGCAGGTGCTGGTTCAGAACCGGGTCTCGCTGGCGGTTCCGCTTTTGCCCGACGTCATCAAGGCGACGGGCGTGATGACCAAGAAGCGGTCGCCCGACATCCTCCTGTCGGTCGCGCTCTACTCGACGGACGGCCGGTACGACCAGCTCTACCTGAGCAACTTCGCCCTGATGCGCGTCCGCGAAGAGATGGCCCGGCTGCCCGGCGTCAGCGAAGTGACGATGATGGGCCAGCGCGATTACAGCATGCGGATCTGGCTCGACCCTCAGAAGCTGGCGATTCGCAGCCTCAACGCCGGCGATGTGACGGCGGCCTTGCGAGCACAGAACCTCCAGGTGGCCGCCGGCCAGGTCGGCCAGTCGCCGACGATCCCCGGCCAGCGGACCCAGTTTACGATCAGCACTCGGGGAAGGCTCGACGAGATCGCGGAGTTCGGCGACGTCATCGTCAAGAAGACGCCCGACGGTCGGATCATCCGCATCCGCGACCTGGGGACGGTCGAACTCGGCGCGAAGAACCAGGACATCAGCAGCGAGGTCGACGGCAAGCCGGTCGCCAACCTCGCCATCTTCCAACTCCCCGACGCCAACGCGCTCGACACCGCCGACCTGGTCCGCGCCAAGATCGAGGAACTTAAGAGGGACTTCCCCGAAGGCATCGACTACATGATCCGCTACGACACGACGCCGTTCATCCGCGAGTCGATCAAGGAGGTGTTCAAGACCCTCCTCGATTCGGTCGTGCTGGTGGCGCTCGTGGTCCTCTTGTTCCTCCAGAACTGGCGGTCGGCGCTGATCCCGCTGGTGGCGGTGCCGGTGGGGATCGTGGGGACGTTCGCCGTCATGCTGGGCATGGGCTTCAGCCTCAACAACCTGACGCTGTTCGGGCTGGTGCTGGCGATCGGGATCGTGGTCGACGACGCCATCGTGGTCGTCGAGTCGGTCGAGCACCACATCGAGCACGGGCTCAACCCAAGGGCGGCGACCATCCAGGCGATGAGCGAGGTCTCGGCGCCGGTGATCGCGGTGGGCCTGGTGCTGTCGGCGGTGTTCATCCCGTGCGCGTTCATGACGGGGATCACCGGCCAGTTCTTCCGCCAGTTCGCGCTCACCATCGCGTCGTCCACGGTGCTCTCGACGATCAACTCGCTGACCCTGAGCCCAGCCCTGGCGGCCCTGCTGTTGCGTCCTCGCGAGAAAGGCGTGCACCAGGCGTTGCCCCGGGTGGCGATCGCCGGCATGGGGGCCTGGCTGGGCTACTCGCGGCTGGCCCCGAAGCTGCTCCCGTACCTGACGCCCGAGGAGGGGGGGACGACGACTCACGCGGCGGTCGCGAACATGGTCTTCGATCTCGGGCGGGCGATCGGGGCGACGCCCGAATTGACCGCCGGCGTGCTCGGGGCGGCGATCGGCGGAATCGCGCTCTGGGCCGGGGCGAAGTATGTGAACCTTGCGCTGGATGGTTTCTTCGGCCTCTTCAATCGCGGTTTCACGGCCACCGCCACCGCGTATTCGAGATTGGTCGGGGGGATGCTTCGGGTGTTCGTCCTGGTTCTGATCGTCTACGTCGGGCTCTTGTTCCTGACCTACGAGCGGTTCGTCGGCACGCCGCGCGGGTTCATCCCGTCGCAGGACATGGGGTACATGCTGGTCAACGTCCAGCTCCCCGATTCGGCGTCGCTGGAGCGGACCAAGGCGGTGATCCGGAAGATCGGCGACATCTCCGGCAAGGAGAACGGGGTCGCCGCGACGGTGGGGATCGCCGGCCAGTCACTGCTCTTGAACGCCTTCGGATCGAATTTCGGCACGATGTTCCTGACGCTCAAGGAGTTCCACGAGCGAACCACCGACGACCTCTATTACGAGGTCATCATGAACAAGCTCCGGGGCAAGCTCGGGGCGGCGATCCCCGAGGCGAACATCTCTCTATTCGGACCTCCTCCGTTGCGTGGGGTCGGTCGGGCCGGCGGCTGGATGCTCATGATCGAGGACCGGGGCGACGCCGGGCCGGTTGCGTTGCAGCGGCAGGTCGAGAATCTGGTCGCCGCTTCCAACGTGACGCCCGGCAATCCCGGAATCAACGCCGACGGCGAGCGGATTGCCGCCGAGGCGGTGAAGCCCGAGGACCACCCGCCGCCCCGCCCGGACGAGAGCCTATCCGAGCGGCTGGCGTCGGCGCTGCGAGGCGTCTTCGCCGGCCAGGGGAAGGGGGGGCCGGTCGTCGACGGACTGGCCTCGGTCTTCCGGGCCAACGTCCCCCAGATCTTCCTCGACGTCGACCGCGACGCCTGCATCGTCAAGGGGCTCGCGCTTCGCGACGTCTTCCAGACGCTTCAGGCCTACCTCGGCTCGCTGTACGTCAACGACTTCAACCTGTTCGGCCGGACCTGGCAGGTCGTCGTCCAGGCGATGCCCCAGTATCGCGATCAGAAGGAAGACATCAACCGCCTCCAGGTGCGCAACAGGCAGGGGACGATGGTTCCCCTGGGCGCGGTGGCGACGGTCAACGAGATCAACGGCCCCCTGGTTCTGACCCGGTACAACATGTACCCCGCGGCCTCGATCAACGGCAGTGCGTTTCCGGGCGTCAGCTCGGGCACCGCGATCGCCGCCATGGAGAAGCTCGCCGCTCACGAGCTGCCTCCGACCATGAGCTTCGAGTGGACCGAGCTGGCCTACCTCGAACAGCAGGCCGGGAATACGGCGCTCTACGTCTTCGGGTTCTCGATCGTCATGGTCTTCCTGGTGCTCGCGGCGCAGTTCGAGAGCTGGTCGATGCCGCTGGCGGTGATCCTGTCGGTCCCGTTGTGCATGCTCAGCGCGGTGGTCGGCGTGCGGAACAGCGCGATGCTGGGCGTTCGCAACGCCAACTCGGACATCAACATTTTCACCCAGATCGGCCTGGTCGTGCTCGTCGGGCTGGCGAGCAAGAACGCGATCTTGATCGTCCAGTTCGCCAAGCTGATCCACAACCAGGGCAAGCCGATCCGCGAGGCGACGCTCGACGCCTGCCGGCTGCGGCTGCGGCCGATCATCATGACCTCGCTGGCGTTCATCCTCGGCGTCGTCCCGTTGCTCTACGCCCGCGGGGCGGGGGCCGAGATGCGGAAGTCGCTGGGTGTAGCCGTCTTCAGCGGCATGATCGGCGTCACGCTGTTCGGCCTCATGCTCACGCCGGTCTTCTTCTACGTCATCGACACGATGAGCGAGTCGCGGCTGTTCTCTTCGCGCTGGCTGCGCTGGACGTCGCGGGCCGCGCTCGATGTTTTGACGCTACGTTTCCTATGGCGTACCACCTGGAAATTGATGAAGGCCGGCGCCCAATCCGCCGGCCGCTCGCCTCGTACGATCTCCAAGCCTGACCCCAGGGACGAGGAGTGAGGGTTCCGTGTTCTCTCGATTCTTCATCGACCGTCCGATCTTCGCCGCAGTGCTGTCCATCATTATCACGCTGGCCGGCGGGATCACGCTGTTCACCCTGCCCTTGGCCCAGTACCCCGACATCACCCCGCCCACGGTCGAGGTGTCGGCCTATTATCCCGGGGCTAATGCGCAGGTCGTCGCCGACACTGTGGCCGCTCCCATCGAGCAGCAGGTGAACGGCGTCGAGAACATGATGTACATGTCGTCGCAATGCACCAACGACGGCAACTACACGCTCACGGTCACATTCAAGCCGGGCGTCGACCTGAACATGGCGCAGGTGCTGGTGCAGAACCGCGAGTCGCTGGCCGAGCCGATCCTCCCCGACCTGGTCAAGCGGCGGGGCGTTTCGGTCAAGAAGAAGTCGCCCAGCATCTTGATGATCATCAACGTCTTCTCGCCCGACGCCAGCCGCGACAACCTCTACCTCAGCAACTACGCCACGATCCAGCTTCGCGACGAGCTGGCCCGGCTCGACGGCATCGGCGACATCACCTACATCGGTCAGCGCAACTACAGCATGCGGGTCTGGCTCGACCCCCAGAAGATGACGTTCCGCAATCTGACCTCTTCCGACGTCATCAGCGCGATCGAGCAGCAGAACATCCAGGTCGCCGCCGGCCAGCTGGGCCAGCCGCCGATCGATAACGGCCAGGCGTTCCAGTTCACGATCACGACGCTGGGACGGCTCAGCGATTCCGAGCAGTTCGCCGACATGGTCCTCAAGGCCGACGCCGCCGGCGGCATCGTCCGGCTCCGCGACGTCGCGCGGGTCGAGCTGGGAGCGCAAGGGTACGACCAGGCCTGCACGCTCGACGGCCGCCCCAGCGTGGCCCTCTCGGTCTACCAGCGGCCGGGCTCGAACGCCCTTGAGACCGCCAACTCCGTCCGCGCCAAGATGGAGGAGCTCAAGGAGCGGTTCCCCGAGGGGCTCGACTACGCGATCGTCTACGACACCACGCCGTTCATCGTCGAGTCGGTCAACGAGGTCTTCAAGACGCTCCGCGACGCCGTCATCCTGGTGGCCGTCGTCGTCCTCCTGTTCCTCCAGAACTGGCGGTCGGCGTTGATCCCGTTGATCGCCGTGCCCGTGGCCGTGGTGGGGACGTTCGCCGTCATGGCCGCGCTCGGCTTCAGCCTCAACAACCTGACGCTGTTCGGGCTGGTGCTGGCGATCGGGATCGTGGTCGACGACGCCATCGTGGTCGTCGAGGCGGTCGAGCATCACATTGAGCACGGGCGGTCTCCACGCGAGGCCACGATCAAGGCCATGGAGCAGGTCTCGGCGCCGGTGATCGCGGTGGGCCTGGTGCTGTCGGCGGTGTTCATCCCGTGCGCGTTCATCACGGGGATCACCGGCCAGTTCTTCCGCCAGTTCGCCCTCACGATCGCGACCTCGACGGTGATCTCGGCGTTCAACTCGCTGACGCTCAGCCCGGCCCTGGCGGCCCTCTTGCTCAAGCCCCGTCAGAAGGGGGTTTACCAGGCGCTGCCCCGGCTGGCGTTCGTCGCGATGGGGTGCTGGGCGGCCCTGACCTTCCTCGCCCCTCACGTGACCGAGTGGACCGCCGCGAACTTGCACGTCCAGCTTCCGAGTTACCTGACTCACGACCGCCTCGGCTCGATCGCCGCCGCGATCGTCGGCTGCCTCGTGGGATGGATTCTCAGCGTGCCGCTGAATCGCCTGATGGGCTGGACGTTCTTCCAGTTCAACAAGGGGTTCGACGCCGCGACGGGTCTCTACACGCGGATCGTCGGCGGCCTGCTGCGCGTCAGCCTGCTGGTGCTGGTGCTTTACGGCGGTTTGCTCGGGGTCACCTACTGGGGCTTCACGCGGACGCCGACCGGCTTCATCCCCTCGCAAGACAAGGGATACCTGCTGGTCAACATTCAGCTTCCCGATTCGTCGTCGCTCGAGCGCACGCAGCGGGCGATGAAGCAGGCCGAGGCGGCCGCCCTCAAGCAGCCGGGCGTCACTCATACGTTGGCGATCGCCGGGCAGTCGATCCTGATGAACGCCAACGCGCCCAACTTCGGCGCGATGTACGTCATGCTCGACGAGTTCCACACCCGCGCCCACGAAGGCCTCGGCGGTCCGGTGATCGCCGCGAGCCTCCAGCACGCGCTCCAGGAAGAGATCCAGGAGGGGCTGGTCAACGTCTTCGAGGCGCCCCCCGTCGACGGTCTCGGGACGGCCGGCGGGTTCAAGATCGTGATCGAGGACCGGGGCGACCTCGGGGCCGAGGAACTCGAAACGGTCGCCAACCGCGTGGTCGCCGCCGGTTCGGCCTCGCCCGTGCTCCAGGGGTTGTTCACCAGCTTCCGGGCCAACACGCCGTGGCTGTACCTCGACATCGACCGCGAGAAGACCCAGCTTCTGGGCGTCTCGATCTCCGAGCTGTTCAACACGCTTCAGGTCTACCTCGGTTCGCTGTACGTCAACGACTTCAACCGGTTCGGCCGGACCTGGCAGGTGAACGTCCAGGGCGAGGCCGATTTCCGCAAGCAGATCGCCGACCTCTCCGGGCTCCGCGTCCGCAGCGAGCAAGGCGCCATGGTCCCGCTCGGAACCCTGGCGAAGATCCACGACGTCAGCGGCCCCGTGATGATCATCCGCTACAACCTCTACCCGGCGGCGACGATCAACCTTAACTCCGCGCCCGGAGTGAGCTCGGGCCAGGCCCTCGACGCCATGCAGAAAGTGGTGAGCGACGAGCTTCCCCAGGCGATGCGGTCCGACTGGACCGAGCTGGCGCTCTTGCAGCTTCAGACCGGCAACACGGCGATGCTCGCCTTCGGGCTCGCCGTGGTGCTGGTCTTCCTGGTGCTCGCTGCGCAGTTCGAGAGCTGGGCGTTGCCGATGGCGGTCATCCTGGTCGTGCCGATGTGCTTGCTCTGCTCGACCGTCGGCGTCAACATCGCCAGCATGGACATCAACATCTTCACCCAGGTCGGCTTCATCGTGCTGGTGGGCCTGGCTTGCAAGAACGCGATTCTGATCGTCGAGTTCGCCAAGTCGCGCCGCGAGTACGGGGCGACGTCCTATGATGCGACGATCGACGCCTGCGAGCTGCGGCTGCGGCCGATCATCATGACGTCGCTGGCGTTCATCCTCGGCGTGGTCCCATTGATCCTCTCCAGCGGCGCCGGCGCCGAGATGCGGAAGACGCTCGGCGTCGCCGTCTTCAGCGGCATGCTCGGCGTGACCCTCTTCGGAATCTTCCTGACCCCGGTCTTCTACTATGTCATTCAGCGGGTAAGCGACCTCCGGACCAATTCGCGCCGGGATCGAATCGAGCTGGAAGACGAGACCGAGGACGGCCATGGCCACGGCCACGCGTTCAGGACGCACGTCACCGACACCGAGTCGGCCGACGACCACGGCAACGACCGCTCCCACGCCGAACACGTCCACGCCGCCCACACCAACGGCAACGGCGACGGCGCGCGACGCGACGGCCACGAACGCGATGAAGACTTGATCTCCGCCGGCACGCCTCCTCACGACTGATCGGCGTCCCTGGCGACTCTTTGAAGCAGTGAACCTCATGACCGAACCGCCCCCGGCGCCTTCCCACGATTTGCACATCGTCCTGGTCGAACCGGAGATCGCCGCGAACACCGGCGCGATCGGCCGGACCTGCGTCGCCGTGGGAGCGACGCTATGGTTGGTCCGGCCGCTCGGCTTCCACATCGACGACCGCAGCGTGAAGCGGGCGGGGCTCGACTACTGGGAGCATCTCCGCTACCACGTCGTCGACGAACTGGACGAGGTGATCCGCCGCCTTGGGCCCGACCGCCTCTGGTGGTTCAGCACCAAGGCGGCCCGGATTTACACCGAGGCTCCGTTCCGTCCCGGCGACGCCCTGGTCTTCGGTTCCGAAAGCCGCGGACTCCCCCGCAAGTGGATCGACGGCGACCCCGAGCGAGCCCTGAGAATCCCGATGCGGCCCGAGGCGCGGAGTCTTAACCTGGCCAACGCCGCGGCCGTCGGCTTGTACGAGGCGTTTCGACGAATCGGCGGCTGAGCCGAACGGCCCGGAAAACGAGGAAAGTCGACGATCTCGGCCACCCGTCTTGTATGAGACGGAGGAAATCCGCATAATGGTCGGATGCGCGGTCGCAAGGACCGCATTTTTTGATGGGCGAGGCGGTGGTCGGCGCACTTGAGAACGCGCCGCCGCACGGTCGCCGGCGCGGATGCGTCGGCGCAAGCCCTGGTGTGTTTCAGTTTTACGGGACCTCGCCAGCGCGGGCCCGGTCAAGGCGAGCGACGATGGCCGATGCACTCAAGTTACGGGTCGAGACGCGAGACCCTGCCAAGAACAAAGGGACGGGGACCCGCGTCTCCCGGCGGCTCCGAAAAGCGGGTCGCGTTCCGGGCGTGATTTACGGGCACAAGCAAGACGTGGTGCCGATCACCCTGTCGAACACCGACGTCGATGCGATGATCAAGGCGGCCAACCACCTGGCCGAGCTCGATCTGGGCGGCAAGACCGAGACGGTCTTGATCCGCGACGTGCAGTGGGACCACCTCGGCAAGGCGATCCTTCACGTCGACTTCGCCCGAGTCAACATTGAAGAATTGATCGAGACCGAAGTGAATCTCGATTACCGCGGTACGGCCGAGGGCGTCGCCGACGGCGGCGTTCTCGAGCAGATCGTCCACAACCTGACGGTCAAGTGCCCCGCCGGCGCGATCCCCAGCACGCTCAAGGTGGACGTCACCGGTCTGAAGGTCGATCAGGGGCTTCACGTTCGCGACCTGGTCTTGCCCCCGGGTGTGGTCGTCGACGCCGATCCCGACATCCTCTTGGTCCACGTCGTGCTCAGGACCTCCGGGGACGAGGCGACGGAGGCCGGCGCCGAGTCGGGCTCGCAGCCGGAAGTCATCAAGCCGGAGCGCAAGGAAAAAGACAAGGCCGACTAATCAGGCCGAATCGGCCGGCCCGCCCTGAGCGCCGGCTGTTCGTTTGCGGGAGCGCCGGCGTTGGCGACCTTGAAACTCGTGGTGGGGCTGGGCAATCCCGGCCCCAAATACCACGGCACGCGGCATAACATCGGCTTCGACCTGGTGGATCGGCTCGTTCCTCCGGGAGGGCCAATCCCGGTTTCGCGCAAGTTCGAAGGTCTGCTCGCCGAGATTGAGATCGACTACCGCCGCGTCTTGGTGCTCAAGCCCGAGACGTTCATGAACCTGAGCGGCAGGTCGGTCGGCCAGGCCGTCCGGTTCTACAAGCTGGACCCGTCCGACGTCCTGGTGGTGTGCGACGATCTGAACCTCCCGGTCGGCAAGATCCGAATTCGGCGGGGAGGCTCGGATGGAGGCCAGAAGGGACTGCGCGACATCAGCGCCCAACTTGGAACCGATCAGTACCCCAGGCTTCGCATCGGCATCGGCGAGCCTCCCGAAGGGCAGGCCGTCGACTACGTGCTGGGCCGCTTCCGCGGGCCGGAACGAGCCCAGATCGACGACGCCCTGATCCTGGCCTCGCAGGCCGTCGCCGTGTGGGCCGCCCAGGACGTTCACGCGGCCATGAACCGATTCAACGGGCCATCCGCCCTGTAAACAGCTTTCACGATCCGATCACGAACCCAACGGAGGAGTCGACTCTTGCCCCTCAACACCTATGAAGCCATGTTCCTTCTCGACAGCACCAAGGCCGCGGCCGCCTGGGACGACACCGTCAAGCAGGTTCACGACATCCTCGCCAAGCACGACTCCGAGATCGTCGCCAGCCGGCAGTGGGACGAGCGTCGCCTGGCCTATCCCATCGAGGGCCACAAGAAGGGGACGTACCTCCTGACCTACTTCCGGACCGACGGCTCGAAGCTCCACGACATCGTCGCCGACTGCCACCTGAGCGACGTCATCCTCCGCGAGCTGATCCTCAAGGTTCACCCCAAGCTCGAAGAGAACCTGGTCAACCAGGCCATGAGCTCGAACCCCAACGTCGACAGCGAAAACGGCTCGGAAGACGAACTCGACGAGCGTCCCCGCCGCCGCCGCCGCGACGACTGACCACGAGCCGTTCGGCGCCGTCCGCTCAATCCGTTCAATCGATCCCGCCGCTTTCCGCATCGCCTGAAAGACCTTGTAATCTAGGGAACAACCGTTTACCTTTATGGTAGTTTTTTCGGGCGCGGAAACCGGGCTTGAAATCGAAGGGGGAGCGAGACGATGCCGGACTTGAATCGGGTGCAACTGATGGGTCGTCTCACGTTCGACCCCGAACTGCGGCGCATCCCCAGCGGAACGGCCGTGACGGAGTTGCGGATGGCGGTCAATCGGTCGTGGCAGGGCCGCGACGGCGACCGCCGCGAGGAAGTCCTTTACATCGACGTCACGGCCTGGGACCGCCAGGCCGAGACCTGCTGTCAGATCCTTCGCAAGGGGAGCCTGATCTTCGTCGAGGGCTCGCTCAAGATGGATCAGTGGGACGACAAGACGACCGGCGAGAAGCGCTCGAAGATGCGTGTTCAGGCCGATCGCGTCCAGTTCCTCGACAGCCGGCGCGACGGCGGCGGCGGTGGATCCGGCGGCGGCATGGGCGACGACGAGTACGGCGCTCCGCCGATGCAAGAGCCCGCCCCGAGGCGAGCGGCCCCTCAGCGCGCGGCCGAGTCCCGAGGCCAGGCCAGGGACGACTTCCCCAGGGCGTCGGCCCCCAGCCGAGCGGCCGTCGAGCCCGATCACGGCAACGACGACGACATCCCGTTCTGATCTCCCCCGCGAAACCGGGGGCGAGGACCCAAAATCGGTCGGGCGCACAAACGTCCCGCTTGGAGAATTCGGCCCGATCGGTTCCAATCGATGCCTTGATCGTCACGACGGCGACCGCGCCGGCTCGGTCGACGTTCTGACTCAGTAAAGAAATAACCCGGCGGTGGGCCGGGTGTTCGATGTCCACGACTACCTCGAGCGTTCAGCTCGGCTTTTTCAGGTTCGTTCTTGGCTTGGCGCGGCTTTTTGAGGATGGGGTGGGAAGCGAACGCACCTCACGCCCGGCGCTGGCCTTCACGATCGAAAGTGATTATTGACATGGCGAAGACGACCCAACCCAAAACCTCCAAAGCCAAGTCCGGAACCTCGGGTAAAGCCGGCTCGGGCGCCGGACAGTCGGCCAAGGGCAAGATCGCGCCGGTGGGGCCTCCCCGCCAGCCCGGCGTCGAACGCCGCCGCGACCACCCGCTTCGCGCCAAGAACGGCCAGTTGAGCGTGCTCTTGACGCACGACGTCCCCCACGTCGGCCGTCCGGGAGAACTCGTCAAGGTCAAGCCCGGCTTCGCGCGGAACTACCTGCTGCCCCAGGGGCTGGCCACGTTCGCGACGCCCCACAACCTGCGGATCGTCGAGAAGCACCGCCAGCGGCTCCGCGAGCTTGAAGAGGCCCGCCGCGCCGACCTGCTCAACCTGGCCGCCCAGATCGCCCAGCGGTCGCTGACCATCGAAGCCAACGCCAACGAGGAAGGGCATCTCTACGGCTCGGTCAACGCCGACCAGATCGCCGCCACCCTCCACGGCGAAGGTTTCCCGATCACGACCGAGAACATTCGCATCGAAGGTCCGCTCAAGGATCTGGGCCTCTACAACATCAAGGTCCACCTGGGTCAGGACATCGACACCGAGGTCAAGCTCTGGGTTGTGCCGACGCACACCGACGAAGCCCCGGTCTGACCGACCCGCGGCTTTCGTTCGACGTCTCCGCGATCGATCCATCGAGGCGCCAGGGTTCCAGTCTCGGAACCCTGGCGCCTCGGATCGTTGACGGACGCGCCCCGCGTCGCCCCCCCCCCCGCAAAGTCGCGCCGTCCGACGCGACCCACTCCACGGCGGCCGATCGTTCCGATTTTCTGCGATGCCGAGGATCGGAGAAGCCGATACAATCGTACAGTCGGGTGGGCTCCGCACGACGCGTACGTCCTTCGCCCGAAACGATTCCTCGGCTTTTGTGGAGCGCTTTCGCTCATGTCGTCCGGACAGGGATACGGAAACGGAACACCCAGGGATGGCAACGGCGGTAACGGCTCGCACGGCAAGTCCGACGGGTCTGGCGGCTTGGGAGATCGTCTGCCGCCGCAGAACCTCGACGCCGAGCGCGGCGTGTTGGGCGCGATTTTGCTCGACAACGACGTGCTCCACGACGTGATCGCGATCCTGTCGATCGACGACTTCTATCGCGATGCGCATCAGGTCGTCTATCGCGCCGTCCGTGACATGTACGACGAGGGCAAGGCGGTCGACGCGGTGACGCTGGCCGACGAGCTGGTCCTTCGCGGTCAGTACAAGCAGATCGGCGGCGACGACCTGCTGGCCGAGATCGCCAACTGCGTCCCCCACGCCGCCAACGCCCGCTACCACGCCGACATCGTCCGCCAGAAGTCGGTCAGCCGGCAGTTGATCCAGACGTCGACCGACCTGATCCGCGACGGCTACTCGAACCTTTTCACGTCGCAGCAGCTCCTCGAAACGGCCGAGCAGAAGATCTTCGCCATCCGCGAAGACCAGATCAAGGGCGAGCTTCACGAGCTGAAGATCGTCCTCGAACAGGCCATGACGCGGATCTCGACGCGGGCGGAAGAGAAGCACCCGGTCTCCGGCGTCTCGTCGGGCTTCATCGACCTGGACGACGTGACCAACGGCTTCCATTCCGACCAGCTCATCATCCTGGCGGCCCGGCCTAGTATGGGTAAGACCGCGCTGGCGCTGAACATCTGCGACCACGCGGCGATCAACACGAAGGTCTCGACGCTCCTGGTCAGCCTCGAAATGGGCCGGCTCGAGATCGGCGAGCGGCTCCTCTGCGCCCGGTCGCGGGTCGACGGTCACAAGCTGCGGACCGGCCGCGGGCTCGACTATCGCGAGCTGAACAAGCTCGGCAAGGCGTTCGGCGAGATGCAGTCGTCGCCGATCTTCATCGACGACACGCCCGCTCGCAACATGCTCGAAATCATGGCCATGGCGCGGCGGCTGAAGCTCCGCCAGGACATCGGCCTGATCGTCATCGACTACATCCAGCTCATCGACGCCGAGGAGCAACGCGACAGCCGCCAGGAGCAGATCGCCAAGATCAGCCGACGCCTCAAGACCCTGGCCCGCGAATTGCGCATCCCGGTCATCGCGCTGTCTCAGCTCAACCGAGCCGTCGAGAACCGTGAAGACCGCCGCCCGCGCATGGCCGACCTTCGCGAGTCGGGCGCCATCGAGCAGGACGCCGACATCGTGCTGCTGCTCCACCGCCCCGAATACTACGACCCCAACGACCAGCCGGGCATCGCCGAGGTGATCGTCGCCAAGAACCGAAGCGGCCCCACCGGCACGGTCAAGATGACGTTCGTCAAGAACCTCACGCGGTTCGAGAACGTCGCCTCCATCGCCGAGCCGATCGACGAAGGCCGGCCGTTCTGAGCCGACGAAGTCGTCGTGCGCCGTGGCGTCCCGGAGCCTTGTCGTGGAGCAAATCCTCGACCGGCGTTCGGTCGCCCTTCGGCGGCCAGGAGTCGTCGCGATCGAGCCGTTTCGGGCGGAGCAGTGGCTCCTCAAAGACGTAAAAGGTGCGCGCCGCGCGGAACCGCGTGAACGGCACCGCGGCCGAGGTCGCCCACTCGCACGAGGCTTTCGGGGACGGCCTGGATCGCTTCGTAAGCCCTCGATCGAGGCTGCCAGGTAGGCGAATTCGTCGCTGCCCCCCCGATCAATCGCCGGCGGGTCACAGACGACGTGGCCGCTGGACATGAACGCGATCGGATCGAAGAACAGCACCCAAAGAGTCGTCACCGTCGCGACGAACAGTCCCCGCGCGGCCAACGGCCGATCGGCCGGCACATCGCCGATCGCACGGCGTCCCACTTCGAGATCCGAACCGCTCTCGACACCAGGCTGGTCTTCGCTCGGCCGCGCCGGCTCCAACCGCGCGGCTCTCTCGCTCACGCCACACCGAGCCACCTCCTCTTCCATCCTCGGGCAGGGCGAGAGCCGCGTGACGCGCGATCCGCTCGCGGGACCGCAGAGAGGCGATCGATCGGGTCTGGGGGGGGGACGTTGCGGGCATGCATCGGTCTGCCGTCGTCGTGTGTGGGAGACTCAACGAAATGATTCGTTTGAGCATCATCGCGTTGATCTTCATGAATCAACGCAGACGGCGATGTTTCAGGCGGTATGTTGGGCCTCTGTGTGCTGGGCACCAAGCACGCTCCTGGCTCTTCCAGTAACTAAGTCTCAAAGAAAAGAAGGTGAATGGATGATCAAATCATTGATTTGTGCCGTTCGAGTTCAATCGGTGAAGGTGCTCTTGGCTGCGAGCCTCGTCGCCGGCACGTCGCTGCTTTCCGGGACCGCCAAGGCAGACTTCACCAACCTTAGCACGGGCGCCAGCCTGACCGGCAACATCGACAACAACTGGACCGTCGTTTTCCCGGGGCAGACCAACAATCAGCTCGAGACCATAGCTCCGGGCTTTCCGTCGCCTCCGTGGTTGTCCGACGCCCCCAGCGACGCCTCGCACTGGCTCGTTCCCGTTCAGTACGGTCAGTACAACGCTCCTCCGTCGAGCGGGAGTCCGATCGACTATGTCTACACCACGAGCTTCACGTTGAACGCCGACCAGCTCGCCTCGGCGTCGTTGAGCGGCCAATGGGCGTCGGACAATAACACCGTCTCGATCAAATTGAACGGTGGTGCAAGCCTTGGCTCCAACAGTGCCGCGAATTCGTACACGACGTGGAGCAGCCTGACGACCACCACGACGGGCTTCGTCCTCGGCCTCAACACCTTGGAGTTCCACGTCGCCAACCTGCCTAGCGGGGGCAACAATCCGACCGGCTTCCGGTTCGAGGGTGGCGTCACCTCCGCCGCGGTGCCCGAACCCGCCTCGCTCGTCATGAGCGCTGTGAGCACGCTGATGCTCGGCGGCCTCTCCTGGAAGCGCCGGCTCGCCCGCCGCGCCGTCTGATCAACCAGGTCCGATGAATAACGTCCCAAGGGCCGTTCGCCAAGGCGAGCGGCCTTTTTTGTTGCGCGTTTCGCCTTGGCTTTCCGACCCGGTCGGGGCAGAATCATGAGGACCGTCCGAGACCGTTTTCCGAAGATCGAAGTGTGTGACCGAGGGCAGTGGATGATGGCCGACCCCATTTCGTATGACGATTTCGCCAAGCTCGAACTCCGGGTGGCCAAGGTGCTGGAGGCGCGGCCTCATCCCAACGCCGACAAGCTGTTGCTGCTTCAGGTCGACCTCGGCGACGAGCAGAAGCAGATCGTGGCCGGCGTCCGCCAGCATTACACGCCCGAGCAGCTCGTCGGCAAGAACATCGTGATCGTCAACAACCTGGCGCCGGCCATGCTCCGGGGCGAGACCTCCAACGGCATGCTGCTGGCGGCCACCTCCGGCGAGAAGGTGATCCTGCTCACCGTCGACGATCCCGAGTGCGTCGTGGGCGCCCGGATCAAGTAACTTTCCGGACGTCGCGGTCGGCGAACCACGAGGCGCACGTCCCTTGAGAAGAGACCTCGGCGATTTCCAGACGCCGCCGGAGCTCGCGGCCGCCCTGGTCCGAAGGATGGGGCCGATCGGCTCTCGCTGGCCGCGCGTGCTCGAACCGACGTGCGGCCGCGGGGCGTTTCTCGAAGCCGTGCTGTCGGCCCCCGACCCGCCGAGGGAAGTCGTGGGGGTCGAGATCCAGGCATCGCACGGAGCCGAAGCCCGCGCGCGACTCGCCGACCGTCCGGCGATTCATCGAGCGTCGATCCTTCACGCCGACCTCTTCGAACTCGACCTCCGCGTCGATCTGCCCTGGATCGAGCACGGGCCGTTGCTGGTCGTGGGCAATCCCCCCTGGATCACCAGCGCCGAGCTGGGAAGGCTCGGCAGCGACAACCTGCCGCCGAAGCGCAACGTCAAGGGCCTCTCCGGGCTCGACGCCCGCACCGGCGCGGCGAACTTCGACCTCGGCGAAGCCGTCTGGCTCAAGCTGATCGACGAGCTGGCCGACCAGACCCCGACGATCGCGCTCTTGTGCAAGACCTCGGTCGCCCGCGCGGTGCTCCAGCACCTCCATCGGACCGGGCGGCGCGTGGCCGACGCCGAGCTGATCGAGATCGACGCCCGGCGGTGGTTCAGCGCCTCTGTCGGCGCCTGCTTCCTGAAGCTCTCCCTAGGGGTCGGCGAAACGACGGGCCGGGTCGCCGTCTTCGACGCGATCGAAGCGACTCGACCGCGACGGACGATGGGCTCGCTCCAGAGCGTCTTCGCATCGGATCTCGACGCCCTGGAGGCCCTCGATTTCGCCTTCGGGCGCTCGCTCCTCTGCTGGCGGCAGGGGGTCAAGCACGACGCGGCCCCTGTCATGGAGCTGATCGGAACCGCTGACGGGACGTTCCGGAACGGGCTGGGGGAGGAACCGCTCGTCGAGCCGTCGTTCCTCTATCCGCTCGTCAAAGGCGCCGATCTCATCCACCCGGCTCGCGAGCGGCCGCGACGCGCCTTGATCGTCACCCAGGAGAAGCTCGGCGCGGAGACCCGCGACCTCGCCGACCGCGCGCCCCGGCTCTGGGCCTACCTGCAAGCCCGCGCGGCCTGGTTCGACAAGCGGCGGTCGTCGATCTATAAGGCGGCTCCGCCGTTCGCCCTGTTCGGAATCGGTCCTTACACGTTCGCCCCGTACAAGGCGGCCGTCGCGGGCCTGCACCGGCCGTCTCGGTTTCGGGCGGTCGGACCGGTCGACGGCAGGCCGACGGTTTTCGACGACACCTGCTATATTTTGCCTTGCCAGTCGGCCCTCGAAGCGGCCGTACTGACGGCGGCGTGCAACGACCCGATCACGCGAGAGGTCCTCCGCGCCCTGACGTTCGCCGACGCCAAGCGACCGGTGACGAAGGCCGTGCTCCAGACGATCGACCTCGGCGGCGTCCTCGAACGCACCGACGCCTCGGCCCTCGTCGACCGCGTCGACGAGGTACTCCGCGACGACCTCGGCCTTGAGGGCGAAACAGGCGACGCGATCAAAGCGGAGGTCGAGCGGCTGATCTCGTTGCTTTCGCTGGCCGACGGCGGGAAACTAGGGCGAACCGCGTCCCCGGATCGCCCGGCCTGACTTCAAGAGGAGCCGCGATGGCCTTCGCCACGATCAACTACCACAGCCATTCCCTGCAAAAGGCGTCGTCGTTCAACATCGTGTTTCCAGACGATCCGGCGGTTCCCCGCCCCTGGTCGGTGTTCTACCTGCTGCACGGGCTGTCGGACGACCACACGATCTGGACGCGCCGGACGAGCATCGAACGGTACGTCGAGGGTCTGCCGCTGGTGGTGGTGATGCCCAACGGCGACCGGGGCTGGTATACAAACGCCATCGATGGGTATAAGTATGAAGACGACATCGTTAAGGATGTCGTCGGCCTGGTCGACCGGACGTTCCCTGTCAAGGCCGAGCGAGCCGGCCGGGCGATTGGCGGGCTCTCGATGGGGGGCTTCGGCGCGGTCAAGCTCGGGCTCAAGCACCATGAGACGTTCGCCAGCGTCAACTCTCACTCCGGGGCTATCGGCTTCCTTCGCGGCGACTTGAAGAAGAACAAGGAGCTGAGCCCTGAGTTCCCGCGAATCTTCGGCGAGAAACCGGCCGGCGGCCCGGAAGACCCGTTCGCGATCGTCGAGCAGATCGACCACGGCCGGATTCCGGCGATGCGGATCGACTGCGGCGTCGACGACTTCCTGATCGAACAGAATCGCGACTTCCACAAATTCCTCGAAGAACGCCACGTCGCGCACGAGTACCAGGAATTCCCCGGCAACCACAACTGGGCGTACTGGGACGAGCACGTTCAGCAAGCGATCGCGTTCCACGTCCGCAACCTGAAGCTCAAGTCTTGAGGTTCACTTCGGATTCGATCTTCTCGCCGGCCAGGAAGCGGGCGACGTCGGTCAGGCGGCCGGTCTGTTCAAAGACCTCGATCTGGCGGGTCGCTCCGTCGGGGCGTTCGGCCATCACCCGCACGTAGTCGAGCCAGCGCCCACATCCGAGCTTCTCGGCGGTCTCTCTCAGGCCGACGATCATCCGCTGGATCTCGTCGCGCACCGACTCGTTTCGGCCTGACGCCGGGTCGACGAGCACGGCGTCGAGGCCGTGGCGCGCCGCCCGCCAGCGATTTTGACGGATCATCAGCCGGCCGAACTCGTCGAGCTCGGCTGGTTCGTATTCCGTATCTTCGGCCGTGTGGTGGACCAGGCACTGGATGAACGCGGTGAGGCCCTGGACGGAGGGCAGGTCGGTGGGCATGTCGCAGATCCGCACCTCGACAGTGCCGTGTCGGTCGCTGGGCCGCACGTCCCACCACAGCTCCTTGGTCGTCTTGATGCAGCCGACCGCCGCCAGCCGCTCGGCCAACTTGACGAACGACGCCCAGTCGCGGAGGAACGGGGGCTGGCCGCCAGTGGGAGCGGTGCCCATCACGTCGAGCCGATACGAGTACAGCCCCGTCGGGCGTCCGCACCAGAACGGGCTGTTGGCCGAGAGGGCCAGGAGCGTCGGAAGGTAATGGGCGACACGGGTGCAGGTTCGCGCCGCGGTGTCGCCGTCTTTGACCCCGACATGGACGTGCAGCCCGAACGTCATCTGGCGAAGAAGGGTGTCTTTGAATTGATCGGCGAGCTCGTGGTAGCGGACGTCAGGCGAGATCGGCTGGTCCAGCCAGTGGGCGAACGGATGCGCGCCCCCCCAGGCGAGCCGCGCGCCGTTCCGAGCCGCCCGCTCGGCGGTCACCGCGAGCTTGCCGGCGAGGTCGCGACCGACCTCGTCGACGTTGCGGCAGATCCCCGTGTTCACCTCCACGCAGCAGAGGTAAAGCTCGCGCTTGATCGACTCTCGCAACTCGTCGGGAATCTCGCTCAGGATCTCGTTCGCTACGGGCGCGAGGTCGAACGACTCCTGGTCGACGAGCTGAAGCTCCAGCTCCACTCCAAGCGTCGGCCAGGTGCTGCCCCGGAACGGCTCAACGGTCATCGGTGGTTCCTCGGTGCGCGGTGAGGTGCGAGGCCGCCCAACTCCGGGCGAAGTGCGAATGACTTCAATGCAAATTCGGTGCCGGGTCGCGGACCCACCGCGAACCGTGATGCGGCGAGTCGCTGAGCCCGCGGGCCGTCACTCATTGAGGATTCGATCCATCAACCTTCGGAAAACTCGCCGTCGCTACGGATCGAACCGGACATGGGCAGACGACGCAGTACAAGTTGTATTTCGTCAACATGTTGCGGCTCATCGGCAAAACGAGTTCCGGTGGTGGGGCAGGGCGCTGTACGGTGTTCACAGCACCCCAACTGGCAAGATCCGACCAGCCGGTGGGTGATTTTGTTAGAGGACATCTGGACACGTGTCCGGTGCCAGGCACAATGGTGACGTCAGCGATTGCGGTTCATCCATACACCGCCCGTGCCGGGTTCGGAGGCCCAGAACGTGCTACGCGAACTGTCCGTACAGAACCTGGCGACGATCGAGGACATCCAGATTGAGTTGGAAGCGGGCTTCTGCGCCTGGAGCGGCGAGACCGGGGCGGGGAAGAGCCTCTTGCTGACGGCTCTCGGCCTGGTGCTCGGCGGCAAGGCCTCGGCCGACCTCGTGCGCGCCGGCAAGCCCGAGGCGCGGGCGTCGGCCGTCTTCGAGATCGAGCACGAGGCGCTCCAGGTCGAGATCGAGGAGCTATTGGGCGCGGCGCTCGAGGACGGCGCGGTCATCATCAACCGGCGAGTCTCGGCCCAGGGGCGGAGCACCGCCCAGGTCAACGGCATGCCGGTCACGATCGCCACCCTTCAGAAGCTCGGCGACCGGCTCATCGACGTCCACGGCCAGTACGAGAACCGGGCGCTCGTCGATCCCGATCGCCAGCGCGCGCTCCTCGACGCCTTCGGCGGCCTGGACCCGCTGGCCCTGGCCTATGCGACGGCCCGCCGGGCTCATGACGATCTGAGGCGAACCCGTCAGGCCCTCATCGACGCCTCCCAGGCGCGCCAACGCGAGCGGACCCTGCTCGAATTCGAGCGTGACGAGCTGGCCGCCGCCGACCCCAAGGCCGGCGAGTACGACGAGCTGGTCCACGAGTCGCACATTCTGGGCAACGCCGGTGCCCTCCGCGCGGCAGCGACCGAGGGCCACGACCTGCTGTATGAGGCCGACAATTCGGCTCAAGAGATCCTCAAGCGCGTGGCCCGAACGCTCGAACCCCTCGCCCGCAACATCCCCGAGCTGGCCGACGCCGCCTCGACCCTCGACCGGCTCGCCGGCGAGACCCGCGAGGTCGCCTACGCGCTCCGCGACCTCGGGCGCAACTGGGACGACGATCCCGAGCGTCTGGAAGACCTCGAAACCCGCCTGGCGCTCTATCGTAAGCTGGCCAATCGGTTTCACTGCCTGCCGGACGAGCTGGCCGCGCGGAAGGCCGAGATCGACGCCAAGCTCGCGGCGATCGACCGCGACGAGACCGACCTGAAAGCCCTCGATGGCCCGCTCGCGGACGCCTGGGCAGGCGTCAAGCGCTCCGCCGCCGCGCTGTCGGAAGGGCGCCGCAAGACGGCCAAGGATTTCGGCAAAGCCATCCAGTCGCGGCTCAAGCCGCTGGGCATGGAGCGCGCCAAGCTGAGCGTCGAGATCGAGACCCGCGACCTCGGCGACGATCCCACTTCCGCGACGCCACCGGAATCGGGCGCCGACAAGATCGAGATGGTCTTCCTGGCCAATCCCGGCGAGGTCCCGCAGCCGCTCCGCAAGATCGCGTCGGGGGGCGAACTGTCGCGGGTGACGCTCGCCGCCAAGTCGGTGCTCGCCGCCGTCGATCGGGTTCCGACCCTGGTTTTCGACGAGATTGACACCGGCGTCGGCGGCCGGCTGGGCGCGGCCCTCGGCAAGACGCTCGCCGAGCTGGCGCGGCATCACCAGGTCGTCTGCGTGACCCACCTGCCGCAGATGGCCAGCTACGCCCGCAAGCAGTGGGTCATCCGCAAGCAGACCGATCGCGGACGCACCCGCACGACCATCGCCCCGCTCGAAGAACCAGAACGCGTCGCCGAGCTCGCCGCCATGCTCCGCGGCGACTCCGCCGCCGAGGGAACCCGCCGCGAAGCCCTCGCCATGCTCCGCGAGGCGCAGGCGGCCTGTTGAATTCTTGCCCTTCGCGCGATCCGGGTTTCGGGATATCTAGGGCGATTCCGGGTAGGTGGAACGAGTCGCAACGTCACGGAAGGCGGACGACGATGGCAATCTCGGCATCGGGTTCTCTGGTGGATGCGGATGCGCCCGCTCAGGCCGGGCGGAAACAATCGAGCCGAGACGCCCACGCGGCCGCCAAGGCGTTTCTCCAGACCGGCGACCTGCGCCGGGCTGAGGACGCCTACTGCTCGATTCTCGTGCGCGATCCCGAAGACGCCCAGGCGTGGTATCTGCTGGCCTGGGTCTGCCAGTCGAGCAAGCGGCTTGACGAGGCGGTCGACCACTACCGGCAGTCGCTGCGGTTCGATTCCGACAATCCGCCCGCCTGGAACAACCTCGCCGCGGCGCTCCAGCAGCTCGACCAGCCCGAGGAGGCCGAGCGCTGCTGCCGCGAGGCCCTGCGGATCGAGCCCGCCTACGCCGACGCCCACAACAATCTGGGCAACACGCTCCACAACCGGGGCCGTTACTCCGAGGCCTTGGCCTGCTACGAGCGGGCGCTGGAGCTTGAGCCGAACCGCGACGACATCCACCACAATTTGGGCAACACGCACCGGGCCGAAGGGCGGCTGGCCGAATCGCTGGCGTGCTACGAAAGCGCGCTGCGGCTGTCTCCCGAGCACGCCCGGGTGAACTTCAGCCGGGCCATGCTGTACCTGCAATCGGGCGACTTGCGCCGGGGGTTCGCCGAGGTCCGCTGGCAGTACAAGTGCGAGGGGGCGATCGAGCCGTTCTTCTCGGGGCCGTGCTGGGACGGCTCGCCGCTCGACGGCCGGACGATCCTGCTGCACGATCACCAGGGCATGGGCGACATGCTCCAGTTCATCCGCTACGCGCCGAAGGTCGCCGCGCGGGGCGGCCGGGTGGTGGTGGCCTGTTCGAGACCGCTGGCCCGGATTCTCAAGACCTGCTCCGGCGTGGCCGACACGTTCTTCCGGTTCAACGAGACGCCCGCCTACGACTCGCAGCGCGTCTTGATGAGTCTGCCGGACCTGTTCGGCACGACGCTCGACACGATCCCCGCCACCGTCCCGTACCTCGCGGCCGACCCGGCCGACGTCGCGCGTCGGGGCGAGGAACTCGGCGGCGATAGCGGCTTCAAGATCGGCATCGCCTGGCAGGGGAATCCGGGCCACAACAAGGATCGCGAGCGGTCGTTCCCGCTCGATTTGTATGAAGGTCTGTCGCGGGTCCCCGGCGTGCGGCTCTACAGCCTTCAGAAGGGGGTTGGGGCCGAGCAGCTCGGCGGCCTGAACGGGCGGTTCGACGTGACCGACCTGGGCTCGGGGACGTCGGACTTCCTCGACACGGCGGCGTTGATCGCGAATCTCGACCTGGTGATCGCCCCCGACACGGCGCTCGCCCATCTGGCGGGGGCGTTGGGCGCGCCGGTGTGGGTCGCCTTGCCGTACGCTCCCGACTGGCGGTGGATGCTCGGTCGCGAGGACAGCCCGTGGTATCCGTCGATGAGGCTGTTCCGCCAGCCGAAGTGGGGCGATTGGAGCACGGTCTTCGAGCGGATGCGCGAAGCGGCGTCGGAGCGGCCGGCGGCGGCCTGGCCATCGTCGGGTCGGGGCGCTTGATGTCGTCGGGCAACGTGTTGGCGCGGGGAGGCTCCCGCCATACGATGAAGAGTGAACTGGCCGCTGGATGAGGGCGTTTGCCATCTCCGCGGCTCGAGCCTCTCGATGGGGAGGCCGTACTCGATCATCCGGCAAGGGAATCCTCGGACGGACAAGCGTCGACGGCTCCCTTCCGCGTCCCGGACCCTTACAAGGACCGCCCCGTGCGACTACACCCGCTTGGCTCGTCCGGCTCCCCCCCTCGACTCGCCGCGATTCTCTCGACCGCCGCCCTCGTCGGGCTTGCCTGGCAGACCGTCGCACCGGCGCAGACGACTTCCGCCTCCGCGCCGGCTCCGGCCGCGGCCCCCGAAAAAGCCGCCAAGCCCGCGCCGGCGCCCGGCCCGGTGGATACGTCGCCGCTGGGGCGTTACGTCGCCCGCGAGGGGCTCGTGCTCTACCTGGAGTTCGCCGGACTCGACGTTCACGCCGACGCCTGGAAGAAGACGGCGGCGTACCGGATGCTGACGTCGACCCCGCTGGGCCCCATGCTCGAAGACGTCGCGGGACAGGTTTTCGATCGGATTCTGGAATCCGCGCCCAATCGCAAGCTCACCGGCGCCGAGCTGGTCACGATCCTCACTCAGATCACCCGCCGTGGTTGGGTGCTGGCCCTGAACAGCGACTCCAAGGCGGCGCGGCAGCTTCGCGGCACGCTGGTCTTGCGGGGGGCGGCCGTCAAGGAGAACAAGCCGTTGTTCGCTCGGCTGATGGGCTCGTTCATGGGGGCGGAAGCCAAGCCGAAGATCGAGCGCAAGGGGGGGCGGGTGATGGTGGTCATCCCGCCCGACGCCGGCGCCCCGGCCGATTCGGGCTGGGTCTGGTGGCCCGAGAAGGACGACCTGGTCGTCGGCTTCTTCCAGACGAGCGACACGGTCGTCCCGTCGATCCTCGACGGCAAGATTCCGAGCGCCGTCGAGCATCCTCTCGTCGTGGAACTGAAGAAGAAGGACGGCGGATTCACGCCGGTTCTGACGGCCTTCATCGATCCCGCGGGCTGCCCGCCAGGTGGAGCCAACCCGCTGATTCAGCAGATCGCCAAGCTCGACTCCCAGGCGAAGGTCAAGCGGATCGACTACCGCTGGGGGTTCGAGGACGAGAGCCTGATGGGCGTCGCCCGGCTGGTCGCGCCGAAGCCGCGCCAGGGCGCTCTGGCGTTTTTCGACAAGCCGGCGGCCGATCCCAAGAAGATCCTTCCCGTCCCCGACGGCGTCGAGTATTTCGCCAGCCTCTCCCTGAAGCCGGAGCAGATCAACGAGCTGTTCTCGGACTCGCTCGGAGGAGGGCCGGCGAAGGCGAAGCTGGATGATTTCATCGAGAGCCTTCGGAGCCACAGCCGCACCGATCTCCAGAAGGATTTCCTGGGACAACTGGGCCCCCGGATGATGGTCTACATGGCGCCTGGCGGCGCGTCGGCCGTCGTCGACGAGGCTCCCGCCGCGGCTCGGCCGGGCGCCGCGCCCGCGCCGAGGGAGGGCGACGCCGGGGCCGGCGGCATGGACCCGTCGGCGCTCCTCAAGCAGTTCAGCTCGCGCCTCCCCAAGCCGGTGCTCGTTGCCGAGGTGACCGATCCCGTCCGGTTCGGCAAGGCGCTCGACGCCGTGATGGTCGAGGTCAACCGCGCCCTCAAGGCTCAGGCCTCCGAACAAGCCGCCGAGGCCGCGAAGGCCGTGGCCGCCGCCGAAGCCGCCCGCGGGCCTGGTGCCGCCCCCCCGCCTGAACGCAAGGGACGGCGACGCGACAACGAGCCCCCCGCCCCCGAGTTCCGCATGATCCCCGGCGCGACGGCGGAATCGACGAAAATTTACATGTTCGTCGTCCCCACCTCGTCGCCGACGAAGATGTTCCCCCCCGGCGTCAAGCCGACGATCCGTCTCGAAGGCAAGCACGTCGCGTTCTCGACCTCCCCCGAGGCGGCGCGGGTGGCGATCGAATCGCTGCACCGCAAGTCGTGGGCGCCGGCGCCCGACCTTGAGCGGAGTCTGAGCAAGATCTCGGAGAACACGATCTTGCTCCTCTACGGCGACTCCCGGGAGACGACTCCCACCATCCTGGCGAGCCTCCCCGGGACGTTGCAGACGATCGTCAACACGGCGATCGCCGCCGGCGCGAAAGCCGACAACGGGATGCAGATGCAGACCGGCCTCGGCGGTCCTGGAGGCCCCGGCGGTCCTGGAGGCCCCGGCAGCCAGGGATCGAACTCCCAGGCGGCCATGATGAGCATGATGCGCGGCCCCGGCGGTCCTGGAGGTCCTGGAGGACGGCCGGGCGGACCTGGCTTCCCCGGTTCGCCGGGGTTCGGCGGGAATTCTCAGCAAGCTCCTGGGGCGACCGAAGCCAGCATGATCCAGATCAAGGTCGATCCAGCGAAGCTCCCCAAGGCCGACGACCTCAAGGCGCTTATGTTCCCCTGGACGTTCGCGGTCATCGCGGACGATGAATCGGTGCAATTCGTCACCCGAGGAGCGTTCCCCGACCTGGCCGTCGGCACCGCCTCGACCGGAGTCGCCTCGGCGATTTTGATGCCGGCCGTGGTCGCGGCTCGCAATGCCGCAAGACTCGCCCAGGCGGCCAAGGAAGCGAAAGCCGCCGAAGCCGCAGGAAATCAGCCGGGCGCCCCGCCGGGCGGCCAGCCTGGCTTCGGCGGTCCAGGACGCCCTCAACCCGGTCAGCCTGGAGGCGGGTCGCCGGGGCCAGGAAGGCGCGGCCGCAGCGGCGGCTGACGCCGCCGCGCGATCGGTCTCGACTCGTCTCGACCGGGACGTCGTCCGCGGCGCGCGGCCCGTGGAGCGACTCGGCCTTCGTTGGTACATCCGCAACCCGCAACTCTCTTCGAAATCGGAGAACCTGCTGATGGAAATCGTCCACGAAGTGACCGCCCGCCTGGAAAACAAGCCCGGAAGGCTCGCCAAGATCTGCTCGTCGCTGGCCCAGGAGAAAGTCGACATCCGCGCGGTCTCCGTCATGGAGACCGACGGGCCGAGCGTGCTCCGGTTCGTGACCTCGGACCTTGAGGCGACCAAGAGAGTGTTGACCGCGCTCGGGACCGAATACAAGATCACCGAAGTGATCGCCGCGCAGCTCGACAACCGCACCGGCGCTTTGGCCGGCGCGCTAGAAAGGCTGGCGGAGGAGCATATTAATGTTGATTATGCTTACGTCTCGACCGCGTCGAGCCAGGGCAAGGCGGTGGGCATCCTGCACACGACGAATCCCAAGCGGGCCTTGCAGATCCTGAGCGAGTCGACGGCCGCGCCGAGCGCGGAGAAGGGGAGCGGCCGCCGGCCGCTGCACGCCCGCTGAAGCCGACGTCTCGTTCCGCGACGTTCTTTCTGGGGGGCGCGGGTTCGGCTCGAACCCGCGCCGCCCGTCCGATTTCGGTCCTCCGAATCTCGTCCTTTTACAGATTGTCGACTTGATCGTGGCCAAGAAGAAGAAGATCCGGATCGAGCTGAACAAGAACCGCCAGAAGCGGACGCGGGCCAACGACTTCACGCGCGCGTTCGAGAACAAAGCGCCCGCCTCGTCGGAGTCGGTCTCCGGCGAGCGGGTGCGCCCGAAGGGGGAGATGTCGCGGCATCGGACGATCATGACCGACGTCGCCGGGGCGCCTGGCTCGTCGGTCTCGGCCGACGCGTCCTCCGGCAACGCCTCCAACCGCCGGGCGATCGACGAATCGACCTGCCTGACGGGCCGGGTGATCCGCATTCACGGCTTGATCTGCATCGTTCAGACCGACGACGGCAAGACGTTCCCTTGCCACGTCCGTCGTGTGCTCAAGAGCATGGCGATCGACGGCCGCAACGTCGTCACGGTCGGCGACCGGGTCTGGTTCCGGCCGGCGGGCAGCGGCGGCGACGAAGGCTTCATCGAGAAGGTGGAGGGCCGGCAGGGCGTCATCACGCGCGGGTATCGCGGCCGACAGCACGTCCTGGCCGCCAACGTCGACACGGTGTTCATCGTCTCGGCCCTCGCCGAGCCCGGCCTTAAGGTCAGTCTCATCGACCGCTACCTCGCGGCGGCCGAGATCGGCGGCGTCCGCCCCGTCATCGTGCTCAACAAGGCCGATCTCGTGGACGTATCGCTGTATCAGTGGGTCGTCGGCCTTTACACCCAGCTCGGCTACGAGACCATCCTCACCTCCGCCGCCGACGGCCGGGGCCTCGATCAGTTGCGGACGCTTTTGGCCCAGGGGGTCACCGCGATCTCCGGCCAGAGCGGCGTCGGCAAGAGCTCGCTGCTCAACGTGGTCCAGCCCGGTCTCAACCTCAAGGTCCGCGAAGTCTCCGACTGGACCACCAAGGGGAAGCACACCACCACGACCGCCGAGCTGATCCGTCTCGAACAGGGGGGCTACGTGGTCGACACCCCCGGCCTCCGGCAATTCGAACTCTGGGGCGTCGTCCCCGGCGAGATCGAGGGCCACTTCATCGAGTTTCGCCCGTACATCCCGCTTTGCCGGTTCCCGGACTGCTCCCACACCCACGAGACCCGTTGCGCCGTCAAGGAAGCGGTCTACTGGGGGCAGATCCATCCGGGACGCTATGACAGCTACCTGAAGCTTTACCATCAGCGGCCCATCGAAGGCTCGTGATTCCTCCGCCCCGCCGGCTCGGCCCGGACGAAATCTCTCGGATCGCGCGGCGCTTCCCGCGCGGAAACCGCGACTAGATCCCTGGAAGACCATCGGACCGGCTTCGAGCCGGCCGGGGCTCTTGCCTGTCGCCTCCTGCACTAGCGCGCCCTCCGTCTCAGACGAAGTGCGCGCCAAGCTGGATCGTCGCGGCCGTTCATCGATTGCGATCGTGAAGAATCGGTCAACCTTCCGAAGAATCGCGTCTCTCAGACGAAGTCTAGGATGTCGGAACCGTCTCCTTCGCCGACGGTTCGGTTGGTTCATGGATGCGGCAAGCAACCCAAGTTTCGAACACCTGGGCCGCGGAACGACTCTGCGCCCATCGAAAACGGGAGACTCGGAAATCATGCAAGGATCGATCACGTTCAGGATGGACCGTTTCGACGATTCCGGCAGCACGGAGGCGGCCGGGCGGATTCGGAGCGGCGGGGTCAGGCTCTCGCTGATGAGCCGCGAGGCCCTGGCGGTCGTGGTCGGCGTTCTGGTCGTCGGCGTTCTGGTCGTCGCCCTGACCGATGGCGAGCCGGGCGTCCCCGGCGCGCAGGCGATCGAGTCGGCCCACGACGACTTGCTCGAGTCGCTGGTCGTCGCGTCCGATCAGCAAACGTTGATTTCATGTGGGCGGGACGACACCGTTCGGTTCTGGGACCTCCGATCCGGCCCGTCGTCCTGGGGCCGCGAGATCGAGCGGCTGCCGCACGGCTCGCACCCGTTCGCGCTGGCTCCCAGCCCGGACCGCCGCTTTCTGGCGGTGGGAGGGTTGAACGACCTCGCCGTCTGGGAGCGCGGCGAGCGAGCCTGGACCCTCGTGTACACGAAGCAAGGGGGCGACTATCGCGGCCTCGCCTTCGCCGCCGACTCCCGGACGCTGGCGATCGGCACGCCCGAGGGGGCGGTCCGGATCGTCGATGCGCCGTCGATGCGGGAAATCGCCACGCTCCAGGGGTTCCAGGACCGGATTCACTCCGTGGCGTTTTCGGCCGACGGCGAGACCCTGGGGGCGGTCAACTTCACCGGCGAATTCAAGCTCTGGAACTGGAAGACCGGCCGCGAGTTGACGTCGCTCGCCGCGAAGATCGGGCCGGTCCACTGCTTCGCGTTCACGGCCGACGGCCGCTCGGTGGCCGTCTCTCCCTGGGGATTCGGCAGCGGCGGTCCGACGCTCTGGGACCTTCAGACCGGCGCGCTGCGACGACGGTTCCTCGGCCAGCCCGACGGCGTCAACCGCCTCGTGCTCTCGCCCGACGGCCGGTTCCTGGCGACGGCCACCATGAACCAGACCGTCAAGGTCTGGAACGTCGAGACGGGGGCCGTCGAAGCGGTCCTTGACGAGAAGCTCGGCTGGGTGAAGACGTTGGCCTTCACGGAGGACGGCGCGCGGATCGCCTACGGAGGCCGCGACGGCTCGATCCATTTCTGGAACTTCGCCGAGGCGCGGGGCGACGACCGGCCGACCACGATCCAAGCCGATCCAGCGGTCGAACGGACGGCGCGGAGTTCGGTACCCGCTCCCGAAGGCCTCGACGACGGCGGCCTGAAATCCGTTCAAATCGCCTGGTCTTCCGCGTCCGGCCTTGGTAAACCCCATCGGGTTTCGTCCCGGTCTCGGAGCGGTTCCCCGGTTTCCAAGTTTTTCTCGGAAGATTTCGCGGCGCGATCCGAAAGGATCGGTGACTGATCACACGGAGCCTGATTTTATGAGCCGTACCGCCGAATCGAGCGCAGCCGTCGGCCGATTGCTCGACCTGGCGAGCGCGGGCGACGGCGCGGCCCTTGGGATTTTGCTTCAGCGTTACCACAACTACCTCGCCTTGCTCGCCCGGGTGCAGATCGGGCGGAGGATTCAGGGGAAGGTCGACGTCCTCGACATCGTCCAGGACGTCTCGCTGGAAGTGCATCGCAAGATCAGCATGTTCCGTGGCTCGTCGGAGGGCGAATTTCTCGCCTGGCTGCGGCAGATTTTGAGCGGCATCCTGGCGAACCAGGTCCGCCGTTACTTCGGAACCAAGCGACGCGACGTTCGGCTCGAACGCGACCTCTGGGAAGACCTCGACCGCTCGTCCCGATCGCTGGGAGGACAACTGGTCGCCGCCCAGAGTTCGCCCAGCGCCCAGGCCTCGCGACGCGAACAAGCCGTCCTCCTGGCCGACGCGATCGGCGGCCTTCCCAACGACTACCGGGACGTCATCATCTTCCGCCAGCTTGAGGGACTGAGCTTTCCCCAGGTGGCGGAGCGGATGGGACGGACCGAGGACAGCGTGAAGAATCTGTGGGCCAGAGCTTTGGCCCGGCTTCGGCGTTCTCTGGAGGTGCTCGATGGACCTTGAACGGTCGCCTTCGGCGAGTCGGCGCCTCTACGAGAGCGGCGGCTCGACCACGACCGAATCGTCGGCCTTCGACCCGTGTCCCGGACAACAGGACGAGCCCGCCTCCGACCATCGCCTGATCGCGGCTCTCGAAGACTACGTGGCGGCCTGCGATCGCGGCGCGCGGCCGAACCGCTCGTCGTTTTTGCGCGCGCACGAGGCGATCGCGGCCGAGCTGGCCGAATGCCTCGAAGGGCTCGACTGCCTTCAGGGGGCCGGCGCCTGGTTTCAGGGCGAGGACCTCGCGGCGACCGGCCTGCACGGCGAGGCGGGGGACCACCCGGAGCTTCCCGACCGCCTGGGCGATTACCGGATCATCCGCGAGCTGGGACGCGGCGGCATGGGCGTCGTCTACGAGGCCGAACAGATCTCCCTGGGCCGGCGGGTGGCGCTCAAGCTGTTGCCGTTCACGGCGGCGATGGACCCGAGGCAGGTGCAGCGGTTCCAGGTCGAGGTCCAGGCGGCGGCGCACCTGCATCATCCGCACATCGTACCGATCTACGCCGTCGGCTGCGAATCGGGCGCCCATTACTACGCGATGCAGTACATCGCGGGCCGATCGCTGGCCGCGGTGATCACCGATCTCAAACAGGCGCGCGAAACCCGTCCCGACTGGATGCACTCCTGGGACTGGCCCGAATCCGGCTCGGTGGAGCTGACGCCGGCCCGCCTGTCAAAGGACCAGCGGCGCGGATCGCCGTTCTTCCGGGGCGTCGCCCGGCTCGGCGTCCAGGCGGCCGACGCACTCGAGCACGCGCACAGCCTGGGCGTGGTCCACCGCGACGTCAAGCCCGCCAATCTGCTGCTCGACGACCGCGGCGAGATCTGGATCGCCGACTTCGGCCTGGCGCGGCTCCAGGGCGACTCGGGTTTGACCGTCACCGGCGATCTGGTCGGCACGCTCCGGTACATGAGCCCCGAGCAGGCGTTGGCGTGCCGGGGTATCGTCGACCACCGCACCGACGTCTACTCGCTCGGCGTGACCCTCTACGAGCTGCTGGCCTTGCGGCCCGCGTTTCCAGGCGGCGACATGCCGATGCTGGTGCACCAGATTACCAACGAGGAGCCCACGCCCCCCTCGCGCCACGAGCCGCTCCTGCCGCGCGACCTGGAAACGATCGTCCTGAAGGCGATGGCCAAGGAGGCGGGCAACCGCTATGCGACGGCTCACGAGATGGCCGAGGACCTCAGGCGGTTTCTCGACGATCAGCCGATCCTCGCCCGCCGCCCCTCGCCCCTGGAACGCGCCTGGCGGTGGACCCGGCGGCATCGCACGATCGCCGCGTCGCTCGGGGCCTTCCTTGTATTGGCGACCGTCTGCCTATCGATGAGCACCTTCGTGATCTGGAAGGCGTTGTCGAGGATCCGAGCCGAGTCGGATGCGCGCGGCGTCGAGCTGCGGCGGGCCCAGGACAACTTGATCATGGCGCACCGCGCGCTGGACCTTTACCTCAACTCGGCCGAAGCGTGGTTCCCCCGCGAGCCGGGAGAGGATCGTCAGGACCGTTACCTGATCCGGATGGCCCTGCAATTTTACGAGCAGATCGCCTCCCGCAACGACGCCGATCCGCTCGTCATCCACCGGACGTTCGCCGCCTACAACCGGATCGGCGACATCCGGCTCACGCTCGGCGACATCGTCGACGCCGAGGAGGCGTATCGCAAGGCGATGCAGGTCATGGTCTGGCTGCTCGCCCAGACGCCCGACGACGACCAGAACCTGTATCAGCTCGCCGGCGTCCTGGAGAAGTACGGCAACCTGCTGCGCCGCCAGGCCGTCTACGAGCCCGGCGAGTGGGCCGTCGACCAATCGCTCCAGCTCTTTCGGAAGATCGTCGCTCGCAAGCCGCACGAAATCCGCTATCAATTCGCCTTGGCCCACGCGCTCAACCAGAAGGCGAGCTTCGAGGGGGACACCGGCCGGATCGAGCGGGCGCGGGCCGACGCGCAAGAGGCCCTCGACCTCCTCACCACCATCGAGGCGAATCACGAGTCCGAGCAGCTCCCGTTCCTCGACTTCAAGAACGAGCAGGCCTCCACTCACACGGGGCTGGGAACCTGGCTTCACCTCGGGGGCAAGACAGCCGACGCGGAGCAGGCTTATCGCAAGGGGCTGACGCTGGTCGAGGAGGTCCAGACCGTCGAGCCGGGATTGCCGGCCGGGCTGGAGTCGCTGGCGCTCTGCCACGCGCGGCTGGGCGAACTTCAGCTCGACGCCAAGCGGCACGACGAGGCGAAGACCTCGCTGGAGCTGGCGATCGCCACCCTGAAACGGTTGGCGACCGACTACCCGCGCGTGCCGCGCTACAAGCGGGAACTCGGTCGGCTGCACGAGGTGCTCAGTCGGCTCTACTGGCAGACCGACCGCCCCGAAGACTCCGACGCCGCCCTCAAGACGGCCGGCGAATACGACGCCAAGCGCGCCGCGTTCGAGCAAATCCGACTCAACAACGTCGCCTGGTATCTCGTCACGGCGTCTGACGAATCGGCTCGCAACCCGGCCCAGGCTCTCAAGTACGCTGAAAAGGCCGTCACCGGAGAAGCGTCACAAGACGCGGCCTGCTGGAACACGCTGGGGGTCGCCCGGTATCGCAACGGCGACTGGAGCGGGGCCAAGGCGGCGTTCGAACGGTCGCTGAAGCTTGGCGACGACAACGCCTTCGACGGCTTCTTCATGGCGATGACGCTCTGGCGGCTGGGCACGCCCGCCGAAGCCCGCTCCTGGTTCCGCCGCGCCGAGGCGTGCCGGCTCCGCGACGGTCCCAACGACCTCGACCTGCTGCGGTTCCTCGCCGAGGCTCGATCCGTGATCGGCGAATCGCCGACGACCACCGCCGACGTCGCCCCGGTCGCGCCGGCGACGATCGCCGAGGCGCTCGTCAACCCGTGGTTCGGTCTGCCCAAGCACACCATGAGCACCGACGCCCCGGCGGTTCAAAAAGGAAAGGCCGAGAAGCCGCCGACCGACCGTCCGGTCGTCCAACCGCGACACCCCGTTTCGGGCCTCTTTCCCGGCGTCCTGCCCTGGAGAACGCGGCCCCGCATCGCCGCCTAGCCTGGCCAACCAACCGACGAATCGGCGCGCCGGAACGAATTAACGCGCCGCGTCGCTCGGTGCGTTCTGGTCGCTCTCCTCTCCGAAGACGGGCCCGATGAGCGCATCGAGATGCGCAAGCCGCCGACTGCCAAAGAAAATCAGCCGTGAAACACGGTTGGCATGTTCGGCGTCGCCTCGCAAACGGACTCGAAGCCGAGAGCTGACGTCGACACGGATCTCGACGCCGGGAACCCGATCGTTGAGATCGCTCGGGAGCGAAATACCGTGGAAGCCGGTCATGCTCCAGAGACGTTGTGGTCTTGTAATTCATTATAAATAAAAACGTTGCGTGAAATCTCCGGGATTGGGCCGGCCGCTGGTGACTGCCATATTGGCTTGCTTTGCGATTCTTGCAACGCGACTGCCAACATGTGCACGTCAGACGATCCACACGACCCCCGCGCCGCTCCGCATTTGCCGTGATGTGGTTTTTTCGCAACGGCGCATCGGATGCATGAAAGGGTTTTCATGGTCAGGGCGGGCTCAGTCCGAATTCTTTCGTATAAGATGTGATGCTGACCAAGCTAGGACTTCGCTCCGTGCGTGTTCTAGGGTTGACGTGCATGAGGTCGTGTGATGGTCGCCGGCAAGGCGGTGTGGGCGTAGGTTCACCGAGAGGCGCGTCGCGTGAGCGGGGGGAGAAGCGTTCCCGGCTCGCTCGCAATCGGGGCGGCCCGCGAATCGACGCGGAACAGGCGTTCCGGGTTTTGAGCTTCGCGAGCCGCTCAAGGGCTGGGCTCGATCCGAGGATTACTGTGAGGTCGCGCGCCGCGGCTTCGCGAGACGACTGTGTCGTGGTCTTTCCACCGCCAGGGAAAGACTCTGGAGGATGGGGAAATGGCATCGGGAGCGTATCAAGGCCGCGACGCGCGGGATGAGTTTGTGGACGATGACGCCCACGCTGTAACCAGGGCGTCGGGCGGAAGGGTCCGGCTGTCGTTGTTCACATGGGAAGGGCTGGCGGGGGCGGCCGTCTTGGTGACGCTCTGCGTTTTCTTCGCCGCCGACGAGACCCCCGCGAATGACGGGATGATCGCCCTCAGAGGCCATGTCGGGCTGGTGGAGAGCGTCCGGTTCTCCCCTGACGGTGAGACGTTGATCTCGTCGTCCTGGGACAAGACGGTCAAGCTCTGGGATGTTGGTCCTTCGCCGCAAAGTCTGGGCGAGGAGATGGCCTGCCTGCCCAGCACGTCCGAGACCTACGCCGCGACGGTATCGCCCGACGGCGGTACGGTGGCGTCGGTCGGCCTGTGCGGGCTGACGATGTGGAACTGGCGGGACAGCCAGACGTTTCCGGAGGTGAAGGCCCTGTTCGGCCCATGCCGGGCGCTGGCGTTCGCGCCCGACGGCCGTAGTCTGGCCGTGGGGAGCTTCGACCATCAGATCCGCATCTGGGAGCCGAAAAGCGACCAGGTGCGAGCCGTGTTGAGCGGACATCGCGACGTCGTTCGAGCACTGGTGTACGTTCCTGACGGCTCGTTGCTCATCTCGCTGAGCTTTGACGGCGAGCTCAAGTTCTGGGACCCGCGGAGCGGTCGCGAGGTCGATCGCCTTGATGGGACGAACCGGGGAGTTCACGCCTTCAGCCTGTCGCCGGACGGAGCCACGATCGCCCTGAGCCGGCTGGGGCCCGACTCACGCCAGATCGAGGTCTGGGACCTGACTACCAACCGAATCAAGGCGCGCTGCCCGGGACATGCGGCGGAAGTCCACGCCCTGGTCTTCTCGCCCGACGGCCGGACGCTGGCCTCGGCGGGAGGCGATCAGCGGATTCGGTTCTGGAACGCTGAGACCGGAAACTCCGCCGGCCAGGTCGACCGAGAGCTCGGATGGGTCCGCTCGCTCGATTTTTCGAGGGACGGCCGCTGGCTCGCCTTCTCGGGAAGCTTCAACCAGGTCTATTTGAAGCGCATCGTGTTGCCGCACGAGTCGTCGTCCGCTCTCGCTCTCAAGGACTCGTGAGGCTCGCGCGGAACGCGTCGGTCGATGAAGCAGGCGGACGTCCATCGCCCGCCTGCTCAATCGTTCCGCCGGTTGCGAGGCTCCGACCGGTCAGCCGTGGCCGTAGCCGCGGTCGAAGGCCTCCAGGTCGCGCATGTACGAGGCGTAGGTGGTGCGGAACGTGTCGTAGTCGACGTTCCAGCGCGGCTGGTCCTCGGTGTGACGGTGACAGTGTTCCTCGATCAGCCGGTGCAGGAACTTGAACAGGTGGCGAGGCGTCCGCAGGTTGCCCAGGGCGTCCTTCAGGTAGTCGTCGCTGATCGTCTCGTCGACGAAGGCACGGAGCCGCCAGCCGTCGGCCGCCTTCTCGATCGGGGAGTCGCCGGCGCGGGCGTCGCCGTTGGCCGAGGGGGTCGTTCGACAGGCTCGCAGTCGGTCGCTTGCCAGGTCGTAAAGCGAAGCCCCGGTCCACCTTAGCGGCTTGATCATGTTGAGCTTGTCGGGCCGGGCGCGGTCGTAAAACTCCTTGTCTTCCTTCTCAAGGTAGTAGGCGAGTTCGATCGGCAGCAGGAGTTTGACGCCGATCCCCGGGTGGCGCAAGAACTTGTGGTCCAGGAGGGGCCAGATGAACGCGCGCATCTTGCGGGGGTCGCCCTCGATCTGCTGCGGCTCGTCGACCCGGTCGATCAGGACGACGACGCCGCCGTAGCCGAGCGTGTTGAGCACGCCCTGGAACTTGCGGAGCAGTTCGTAGCGTTCTTCGGCCCGGCCGCGCGACGCGGTGGGCATCGGCTGGCCGCCGAGTTCGCTCGGCTGGAACCAGAGCAGCTCCCAGCGTAGGGCCGACGGGTCGCGGTTGAGCACCTTCAGGCCCTTGCGGATGTCGCGGGCGTACCACTCGGCGCGGGCCAGCCGCCATCCCCAGTAGATCCAGCCAGCGACCAGTGGGACCAGCAGCCAGGGGAGCAGCGACCAGCTTTGCAGGCTGGGGAAGAGGGCGATCAAGGCGACGACCGCCAGGGTCGTGCCGAAGCCGATCTGAAGATCGCGGCGGCTCCAGAGCGGACGGAAGCCCGATCGACGGCGAAGCCGGCTCCATCGCTTCTCGATCGGCTCGCCGGTCGAGGCGTCGTACAAGGCCGACAGCAGCAAGAGGTCGCGGCGCTGATCCAGGCTGAGGACCGAGAGGTCGATTTTCTCCGCCGTCAGCAGGTCGATGAGCTGCGTCACGCCGAGCGACAAGATCGCGTCCATGTGGTCCTGAAGCTGCCACCGGCCGAGGACCTGCGACGTGTCGTTCGAATGGAGGGCGACCCGGAAGTTGTCCAGGTAGGGGTTGAAGTCGTCATAGGAGATGACGAACACTCGCTCGGAAGGGTTGGCCTTGTTGAATTCGTCGATCTCCGACGTCGCTTGCAGCCGCAAGGCTGTCTTGCCGCTCCCCTTCTCACCGAAGACCAGCGCCGTCGAGGGATCGGCCGGACTGCCGAAGAACTTGTTCCACGCCGGGTGATGGATCGTCGCCATACATCGACGCTTGAAGACCGTGTCGGTCTGCGCGTCCTCTTCGCTGAACGGATTTCCTTTGATGCCATGATGTTCGAGAAACTGTTCCGTCTTCATCCCTGGCGCGGCCTTTCCTCTAAGAACACCGGCGTCCGCGTCGACCGCCCCGCTTCAAGCGGCCACCGTCGCATGGACGTTCCTCGCGCTTCGCCGATCGACGACGACGAAAAGCAAGAGGCTCCCGGCTCGTGACACTCTCCCAGTACCCGCTCGGGTGGAAGACGTCGATCGTTTTCGTCTTACCCGATTCAGCCGCGCATCGCAATCTCAGGCGGCCTCCCCGAGCCGTCCCTCCGATTCCTCAGAGCCCGCGCACAACGCTCCCCAAAGGATTCCTTCGCTGCCTCCTGTCAACTTATTGACGAACCATGGTCCCAAAGGTACCCTCGATTCAGTTGAGACTGAATCTCAGTATCAACAGTCCTTCGGTTTGGCTCCGGACCCACCGGAGGAGGCTCGAAGGGGAGCCCGGTCGAAGCGGACGGCTTTCGGTGGTCGTGCGTGGAGAAACCGACGACGGCTTCCTCTTCGAGTGATTTTCGACGCTGAGAGTTCCGCCGCCGCCACGACACGACGTTGGGCGGCGATCTCGGCCCTTCCACATAAACGACGCGTGAGTCGGCTCGCGGCTGTGGGACGACTCACGCTTCAGAGATACCTGACGGTGGATCACCGCGCATCCACCTAAGACCTGAGGGGAATGAGCAACGATGAGCGTTTTCCGTCATACCGCCTTGTGCTTCATGGCCGCCGCGACGATGGGCTTGTTCACGACGTCGGCCCGGGCCGATTTCGTCCCGGGGGCGAGCATCATCGACCCGGGCTTGCCGGGCGCCGCCGAAGCTGACGTCTGGACGAACGCGTCCTTGACCGCCGGGGGGAATCCCGGATACGGCGGATTCCCAGGATCGGCCGCCTGGCCGGCGCCGATCGGATCGAGTCAAGGAGGAGACGCCGGACTGTCCAAGCTCTCGGGGGCCGCCTATCCGGGCGGGAGTTCGATCTATTTCGGCGGCTTTTCCTCCGCCCAGAACACCCTGGGCGGTACACTGGCCGTCCAGGACGGCACGCCGGTTGCTGGTCTTGCGAACGTCGTTTTCCAGATCCAGATCGGCGAGGCCTTCGGTTACGATTTTTTTAATCACGCCTTGCCCGTCCTGAGCTACAACGGCGGGTCGCAGAACCTTGCCGCCACGCTGTCGCTCGTGACCGACCAGGTCTACAATGGCGAATTCGCTTCGCCGACGGGTCCAAAACCCCTTTATATCAATACCTACATTCTGCAATGGGATCTGAGCGGGATCGCTGGTGTCGACGGCTTCTCGATCGCGTTCAGCGGCGTGCAGCATTCCCAGATTTACGCCCTCCGGCTGGATCAGTCGGACGTCTACGAGCCGTACGCCGCGTCCGCCGCCGTTCCCGAGCCGGCCTCGCTGGCGCTGCTCGGCTGCGGCGTCGCCGCGCTGTTCGTCAAGCTTCGCAAGCGGGCGTAACCAAACGGGAAGCTCTTCGACGCTCCGCCCGACGACGGCGGCCCCAAGACCTGCTGGGGCCGCCGTGTCGTGTTCAGGCGAACCCAGCCCGCGCCGGCCAGGCGAGCGCTCGGTTGACGCGATCATGGCGCGGGTCGTACGATTCGATGCCTGGGCGTCGATCTCGTTTCTCGATCCGTCAGGGAGTGCGTCGTGGTGCTGAACCGGTTGCGGACTCGCCACGTGCTGAGCGTCGTTTGCGTGCTCGGGCTGGGCTGCGGTCGCGCGGAGCCGACTCTGTTGCCTTCCGCCAAGGCTGAGAAGGCCGAGCCGTTGCGGATCGCCGCGGCGGCCGACCTCCAGCGCGTGCTGCCGGATCTGATCGAGAAGTACAAGGCGCACGACGCGGACGTCGTCCTGACCTTCGGCGCTTCGGGTCAGCTCGCCGAGCAGATCCGCAAGGGGGCGCCGTTCGACGTCTTCCTGTCGGCCAACATGAAGTTCGTGGAAGGGCTGGAGACCGAGGGCGTCGTCGCGGCGGGTTCCGTGAAGCCGTACGCGCGGGGCTCGCTGGTGCTCGCCGTCCACCGGGCCGCGAGCGGCGACGTTGACGGGATCGCCGATCTCGTGAAGCCGAAAGTCCGCAAGATCGCGATCGCCAATCCCAAGTTCGCCCCATATGGGACGGCCGCGAACCAGGCTCTCGAACGCGCCGGCCTGGGGGGCTCGCTCGGGCCCAAGCTGGTTCTCGCCGAATCGGTTCGCCAGGCGTTCCTTTACGTCGAGCAAGGCGACGCCGAGGCGGCGCTCGTGAGCCGTTCGCTGATCGTCGACGGGGGATCGCTCAAGGTGATCCAGGTCGATCCTGGGCTTTACGACCCCTTGATTCAGGGCCTCGGGGTCGTCGCCCAGTCTGACAAGCTCGACCGCGCCCGCCGGTTCGCCGATTTCGTCGTCGGCGAGGCCGGGCAGTCGATCCTCGGCGCGCACGGATTCCGGACTTCTGGGGAGAAGGCCGAGCCGCCCGCGGCCCGCGAAGGCGCTCCGCATGGGGGATGATCTCGGCCCGCTCTGGCTCTCGCTGAAGGTCGCGGCGGCCGCGACGCTCCTGATCGTCGCCGTGGGGTTGCCGGCCGGGTTGCTGCTGGCGAGGCGACGGTTTCCGGGCAAGGGGCTCCTGGCGGGGTTCCTGGTGCTGCCGCTGGTCCTCCCCCCCACGGTCCTCGGGTATCTCTTGCTCCAGCTTCTCGGCAAGCGAACCTGGGTCGGGGGCTGGCTCGACCAGTCGTTGGGGATCGTGCTGGTCTTCCACTGGTCGGGGGCGGTGCTGGCGTCGGCGGTGGCGGCGTTCCCGCTCTTTCTGCTCCCCGCGCGCGGCTCGTTCGAGGCCGTCGATCCCGGCCTGGAGGACGCGGCCAGGCTGCTGGGCAGGGGGGAGCTGTCGGTCCTCACGTCGGTGACCTTGCCGCTGGCCTGGCGCGGGTTGGCCGCCGGGGTCGCGCTCGCGTTCGCCCGGGCGCTCGGGGATTTCGGGGCGACGATGATGGTCGCGGGGAACATTCCGGGACTCACGCGGACGGCCTCTCTGGCGATCTACGACGCCGTGCAGGAAGGCGACTCGACGCGGGCAGCCTGGCTGACGCTCTGGATCTCGCTGATCTCGATCGCCGCGCTCGGATTCGTGCAGCGGACCTTGCCCGAGCGGGGGAGACGGCTTTGAAGGACCAACGGCCGGTGCTCGAAGTTCAGGTGACCCGGCGGGTCCACCACGGGCTCGCGGTCGACGCGACCATCAGCCTCGACGGCGAGATCGGCGTGGTCTTCGGGCCGTCGGGCTCGGGGAAGTCGACCCTGCTGCGGCTGATCGCCGGACTGACCCGGCCGGACGTGGGACGGATCGCGCTCGGCGGCGACGTGCTGTTCGACTCCAGCCGGGGCGTCGACGTCCGGTTGAGGCATCGACGGATCGGCATGATCTTCCAGGACGACCTGCTGTTCCCGCACCTCCGTGTTGGCGCGAACATCGGCTTCGGCCTGAACCACGAAGCCCGAGATCGGCGCGCGTCGCGGCTTGCCGAGGTCGCCGCGCTGTGCGGCGTCGAGCACCTCCTCGACCGTTGGCCGTCGACGCTCTCGGGGGGGGAGCGCCAGCGGGTGGGGTTGGCTCGCGCGCTGGCCCCGAGGCCCCGGCTCCTGCTCTGCGACGAGCCGGTGTCGGCCCTCGATCTGCCCAATCGCCATGCGCTGCTTGAGGGACTGCGGCGGGTCCAGAAGGCGGAGAGGCTGCCGGTGCTTTACGTGACCCACAGCCCGGCGGAAGCGATCGCCCTGGGGACGCGGCTGTTCCTGATCGAGCACGGCCGACTCGTCGCCGAGGGCTCGCCGCTCGACGTGCTGGCGAACTCGCGGCACGCGGGCTTTCTGCATCTCGAAGGGGTTCGCAACGTCTTCCTGGGACGGGTCGCCGAGCACGCCGCCGACCAGGGCTCGACCCGCCTCGAACTGACAGGCGGTCCCTCGCTGATCGTCCCGCACGTCGACCATCCCCTCGGTACGGCCATGATCGCCGAGATTCGCGGCGACGACGTTTTGCTCTCGCTCGAACCGGTCACGGGCGTGAGCGCCCGCAACCTGATTGAAGGGGTGGTCGAGGCGGTCGTGCCGCACGGTCACGAGGCCGAGATCGTGGTTCGCACCGGCAACCTGCGATGGCTGGCGAGCACCGTCGGCCCGGCGTCCGGCCTACTCGCGCTTTCGGCTGGCCAAACGGTGTATATGATTATCAAGGCCCGCAGTTGCCGCGTCGCCCTCGCGACACCGGATCGGGTGTAGAATCGTCTGATGGGAATTCCCGAGGGCGCGGCTTTCGGGGTCGTGTTGGTATAGTGATGATGTCGTCGAGCTTGCACGATCTCGAGGAGCCGACGAGGCAGCCCCCTTTCTTGTGAGCGTCCCATGTCCGGAGCCGGCTTTCCAGGAGATCGGCCCGTTCCCTCCGGCCCGTCGGCCGGGACGTCGTGTCCTGACAGCTTCGCGCCGCGGCGTCGGGTCGTTTCCAGCGCCGGCGTCCGGGGCGAGTCCGAGATCCGCGACGTGCTCCACGGTCGGCTTCGCGCGGCGGTGTTCGTGCTGTCGCTCTGCTTCCTCGCCTTCTTCGTCGTCAACGCCTTCAGTCCGGGCGTACTGACCGGAATCCTCCACCTGCAAGGCGTGGTCGTGGTGATGCTGATGGCCGCGACGGCCCTGCTTTCGACAGGGTGGAAGCCTTCGTCCCGGCGGCTTCGAATCATGGAGGCCGTGGTCTTTGGAGGGGTCGGCGTCTACTTCATCATCGCCATCTATCTGGGGATGCGACTGCGGCTCGGCGTAGAGGCCGACGGCGCCTGGCAGTTGGCCGATTTCCTCAAAAGCGCCCTGTCCTGCATGCTGCTGATTATCTACACGTATGCGATCTTCATCCCGAACGACGCGAGGCGGGCCGCCAGGATGATCGCGCCGCTGGCCTTGACCCTGCTCGTCGCGCCGTCGGCCCTCGCCCTGACCACGCCTGCATTTCGGGCGCTCCTGGGTACGCATCCGGCCTTGAGCTTCGAGAACCTCGGTGAACACGCGCTGCTCCTGACCCTTGCCGCCTCGACCGCCGTCTACGGCGCTCACACGATCAACCGATACCGGGCCGAGGTCCTCCATTCTCGCGAGATGAATCAGTATGTGCTGATCCGGAAGCTGGGGGCCGGCGGTATGGGCGACGTCTTTCTGGCCGAGCATTCGCTGCTGAAGCGGCCGTGCGCACTCAAGCTGATCAACGAGAAGCTGGACCAGAACCCGACGGCCCTGGCGCGGTTCGAGCTGGAAGTCCGGGCGACGGCCAGGCTGTCGCACTGGAACACGGTCGAGGTCTACGACTACGGCCGAACCGACCTCGGCGCGTTCTTCTACGTGATGGAGTACCTTCCCGGTTGCAGCCTCCAGGAACTGGTCGACCGTCACGGGCCGTTGCCGGCGGGGCGGGTGATCTACCTCCTCAGGCAAGCCTGCGGCGCCCTGAACGAGGCGCACCAGGCGGGCCTGGTGCATCGCGACCTCAAACCTCCCAACATCTTCGCGGCCTACCGCGGCGGACAGTACGACGTCGCCAAGATCCTCGATTTCGGCCTGGTCAAACCGATCCACGACGAGCGGTCGTCGGTCCTGACCCTCGAAGGCGTGGTCACCGGATCGCCCCTCTACATGGCGCCCGAGTTGATCGTCAGGAACCACGAGCCCGACGCGCGGGTCGACGTTTATGGGATCGGCGCGGTCGCCTACTACCTGCTGACCGGCCGGCCGCCGTTCCTGGGACCCGACGCCATGGCCGTGATGATCGCTCACGCCCGCGACCCCGTCGAGCCCCTCTCCGCCGTCGTCCCCGGCGTGCCCCCGGACCTTGAAGAGGTCGTCCTGCGCTGCCTTGAGAAAGATCCGGCCGACCGCTTCCAGGACGTCGTCAGCCTGGCCCGCGCCCTCGAAGCCTGCTCCGACGCCGACGACTGGTCGGCCGAGCGAGCAGCGGCCTGGTGGCGGACGCACCAGCCGATCGAGGCGGCCGACCAGCCGCCCCCCCCGCCGGACCGTGAGACCGATCGCGAGGCCCTCGACTCCCTGAACCACGTCGACTTTCAGGCCATCGCCCGGCCGGGCCCTCGCGAGCCTCTTGATCCCGAACTCACGATCGCCGAAGATCGGGGACATCCGGCTCGCCTCCTTCCCCACGGTTACGACGCAACCCGCGACCGATCGCCGAGTGAATCCTCGTGACGGCTCCCCAAACGATCGATCCCGAGCGGCCGGGTGGAATTCTGCCTGTCGTGGTGCATCTGGCCTTCGCGTTCGACGTCGGCGACGAGATCAACCTCGACGCGGCCCGAGAGCTGATTCAGGGCGAACTCGGGCGGTTGCCGCGCCGCAAGCGGACCCCCGAATCGATCGGCTATCGACCCGCTCCGGTGCGCCTGCCCATCGATCCCGGCGGCCTTCGGCTGCCCGGCGAGGTCGTCATGACCGGCGTCCCCCGGGCCGAGCTGACGCTGTTCGATTTCGGCGCCGTCTCGCTGGCGATCGAGTTCCCCCTGGCCGCCTCGCCCGAGGCGCTCTCGGACCTGGCGGGCCGGCTGTCGGACATGGCCCCGCTGAACGAGGCCGCGTATCGCCTCCTCGAACCCTGGATCGAGCGGCTGAAATCCGCCGTTTTCGACTTCTCGTTCAGCCCGATGACCGAAGAATACATCGTGTTCCACCTCCCCGAACGCCGGCCTCGATGGCTGGAGGATCACGCCGACTGGATCGCCGGCCTCGTCCGGCTGGAGACCGAGCCGCTGAGCGAGACCGAGGTCGCCGAGGCCACCCGGCTGTCGCTTCGGTATACGCCGAGCGACCTCGTGGTGCTCGACTGGGCCGCCGGATTCGTCGCCGACGTCGATTGCGCTGACACATTGGAAGTTATTGATTTCGCCAATGTTCAGCTCCTGGAGTATCGCCACATCGACGACCGGCTCGACGACCGCCTCGAAGCCGCGTACCGGCTGATCCGGCCCGACCGCCGGCGGTCGCTCGTCCGGGGCTGGAACACCCACGGTGTGGCCGTCCGCCAGGTCCGGGAGCTGGAGATCGAGGCCGCCGGCCTCTTCGAGCGGGTCGACAACGCCCTCAAGCTGATCGGCGACCACTACCTGTCCCGTGTCTTCGAACTCGCCTCGGGCCGGTTCCACCTCCGCGGCTGGCAGCAGTCGATCCGCCGCAAACTCGAAACCGTCGGCGACGTCTACGACCTCCTCATCCAGCAGGCCGGCGGCCACCGCATGGAGGCCCTCGAAATCACCGTGGTCCTGCTGATCACCGTCGAGATCCTGTTGGCCCTCTTGAAGCACTGATTATCCGATCAGTGGTGGAAGACGGGCTCTCCGACCCCGGCGCCGCCGGCTTGCAGCACCTGCTCTTGGTCACGCGGCAGGTATCGCGAGCCCAGCAGGAAGAAGACGGCTCCCAGGGCCAGCACCGGCGCGACCACGAGCATGGCGACGGTCAGGTTCTCATCGCCGATCGGCGCGGCGCCGATCGAGGCGAAGAACTTGCCGACCCACGAGCCGGCGACGCTGGGCTTGCCGAAGAAGGTCGAGATCCAGCCGAGGATCAGGGGCGAGCTGATGTCGCCGAACACGTGGATCAGGAAGATGTAGAGGGCGAATCCCGACGCCCGCTTGTTGGCCGGGACCACGTTGGCGATGACCGTGTTGCAGGGGCCCAGGACCATCGACAGCAGGATCATCGCCCCGAACAGCAGCGACAGCGAGACGGCCCGATCGGCTTCGAGGACGGCCATCAGACCCAGGGGAACGGCGGCCGTGGTCACGATGGTCGCCAGCAGCAGATAGGCCCGTTTGGTGAACCGCAGGGAGAAGTCGGCCAGGAAGGTCCCCAGGGCGATCCCCAGCAGCCCCGCCAGCGCGGTGAGCCCGCCGATCGACATGCCGGCCTCCTTCATCGTCATGCCCCGGACGATTTGGTAGAAGTTCGCGCCGTGGACCGCGTAGGCACCGGTCGCGAATGTGATCGCCGCCATCCCGGCGGTGTTGAACACGTAGGTCGGGATCTTGAACAGGTTGAGGTATTCGGCCAGGCCCGGGCGCTCGCTCTTCTCGGTCTCATGGCCCCCTTCGGTCGTCCCCCGACCAGGGTCGTGGATCACCAGGGCGAGAAACGCCGCGATCAGGCCGGGGAAGCCGACGATCATGAACGCCTTCTGCCAGCCCAGCTCCTCGCCGATCCAGCTCCCCAGCCCGTACCCCAGCGCCCCGCCCAGCGGCAGCGCCAGGTAGTAGATCCCCATAGCCCGGCCCCGCTTGCTGACCGGGAACAGGTCGGCGATCAGCGTCGGGGCGATCACGCCGTAGCTCGCCTCTCCGACTCCTAACAGGGCCCGCCAGAAGAACATATGGTTGAAGTCGAGCGAAAACGCGGTGCCGACCGTCGCCAGGCTCCAGAGGCCGACGCCGCCGGCCAGCAGCATCCGACGGTTGTAACGATCCCCCATCCAGCCGATCACCGGCGAGACCATCGTGTAGACGATCATGAACGAGACCCCCAGTACGCTGTACCAGAAGTCGTCGATCTTGAAGTCTTCCTTGATCTGCGTCCCGACCGCGAAGAACGAGTATCGGTCGATGTAGTTCAGCAGGTTCATGCCGAACAAGACGGCCAGCGCGAAGTACGGACCGCCGATCGTCGGCAGGAAGCTCTTGCGAACGGACGCGGCGCCCACCGGGCTGGAAGGGGGAGACGGCATCTTCAAGGAAAGCCTCACGATGAGAAAACGCTCAGGGTTAAGCATTGTGTTATACACGCTCCCCCATCGACTGGCGAGAGCCGTGGAACCGAGCCGAAGCCGCAACCGCAACCAACCCGCGCGACCCGACCCCCACCGCCGCCGGCGCGTTTGGCTTCGTTCGCGCTGGAATCACCCTCCGTCCCCCGCGCTCGGGTACCGGAAATCCGGTGCGGTTCGCCGCTCTCGACCCATCCTAACTCCCACGTGATCGACCCGAGCGGTCGCCCCAAAGCCGGTCCCGAATTGGCTTCGTTTACAACCGAAAAACAGTCGATTCTAAGACGCAAGTCCTGTATTTGCAATTTGGTGTGATCTTTTTCTGGATTGGCTTCGATCGCGCCGAAAACGGGCTCCTTCGCACGTTGCGGCGGGCTCGGAGCACCCTCGGGCCGACTCCGACCGCGGCCCGTCCCCGCACCGCCCGGAGCCCGGCGTGAATTGGGTTTATTCGCGCGGGATTTCCCATGTCCGGCATTCTGCGTTCCCGCAGGGGCACCCTGGTCCGCTGGTCGCTCCAACCGCCCGACGGGAAGCTCCGCGTCTCGCTCGGACTGGCTTTGTTCGACGGGCTGAATACGCCGTTCGACCGTTCTGAAAGCCTGTATTGGCAAGTGTTTGCGAGGGGGGCATGAATTGGCTTCGATCGCGCGGAAACCACGCAGTTTTCGACCCCGATCGTCCTCGCCTCGTCCTCGTTCGTCGGCCGTCTCGATCCGCGCCCGCGCCGCCGGCTGATTGGCTTCGATCGCGCTCTTTTCGCCGTCGCATCGCTTACGCCCCCAACTGCGGCCGGCATCGGAGGTGGAAACCTCGATCGCGTCACGCTCGAATTGAAAAAGAGCCGGGGCGAACCGCATACTGTCCCATCATGAATATACGACCTGATTCCGTCGGGGTCGGACTGGTCCGAGGGCGGCCGGACATCCTAAAAGCGCTACGTCACTGTTTTTCGTCCGCCAGCATCGACGACTCTTCGGCCGTCACAAGTCCGGATTGCAGCCGGGGTCCCCGGCCCCGATTCGTATCGAGCATCTCACCACCCTGAAGCCCGTCTTGAGCCACCCGTTTCTGAGGCGAGCATGAGCGAACCCCCCCGTCCCCGACGACCTGTCCAGAGCTTTGGCACCGTGATCACGGGCATCGTCGTGATCGTCGTGCTCAGCATCGGCACAGACGCCGCGCTGATCGCGACCGGCGTCTTTCCGGCTCACGGCCAGCCGATGACCGACGGACTTTTCCTGCTGGCGACGATCTATCGCACTCTCTATGCCATCCTTGGAAGCTACCTTGCGGCCAGACTCGCACCCGATCGGCCCATGGCGCACGCTCTCGCGTTGGGCATCGTGGGTCTGGTCGTGAGTATTTTAGGTGCCGTGACGACGTGGAACACGGATACGACCGCTGGTCTCTCCTGGTACCCCCTTGCGCTCGTCGTGCTCGCGTTACCCCCCGCCTGGGTGGGAGGCAGGCTCCGCGAGATGCAGCTTCATGCACGGTAACCGTTCACGGGTCGGCGCTGTTGAATCAGCGCGAGCCGACTGAGGGCGGGGTCAGCGATGGGACGGCGAGGGCCGCGCGATGGGCCTGGAAGGCGGAGGTCAGATAGTCGAGCACGTTGCGGCCTTGTCGTCGGCAGGTGGCGACGACCGTCAGCATCCGCTCGACGAACCGACTCCCCGAAGCGCTGGCGGTCCCGCCGCTGATCCGTCGCCAGATCACGGCGTGACGCACCGCGCGTTCCGAGACGTTGTTGGTCGGCTCGACGCCCGGCCGCCGCGCGAAGTTCCACAGCCCGGCTTCCAGCCGCAACAGCTCCGAGCACGTACCGGCCGCCCGCTCGCTCGCGCACCGCGCGCCGGCCTCCAGCGTCGCGTGGACCAGCCGTTCCAGACCGCCGATCGCTTTTTGATATGTCGCTCCGCCGAGCAGTCCGTCGCGCGCCTTGCGATGGATCCGGAACAGCCGGTTCGACAACCCCAGCAGCCGGCCGCCGAACTTCGCGCCGACCCCGCCGCGGTCGATCATCGCCTGGAAATCGCGGCGGAGATGGCTCCAGCACAGTTGCCGGTCCGCCGCGGCGATCCAGTTGTACGCGCTGAAGCGGTCGCTGCCGACGGTCCGGTCCGGCCTGTCGCCGAGCAGGCTTCGGGCGACCTCGCCGGAGCGGTTCGCGGCGATCGCGAAGACCGTGGCGGTCGGGGTCGTCGCCGCCCACAGCCAGGCCCGACGGCCTTGCTCGCGCCAGCCGGTCTCGTCGACGTTGACCACGGCCGCCTCGTGGACCGCCGCGGCCAGTTCGCGGTGGGGTTCGGCCAGGGCGAGGGCCGACCGCCGCTCCAACTTGGCGATCATGCCGGTGGAGATCGACAGCCCCAGCAAGTCGCCGGCCAACTGGCGGATCTGCCGCTTGCTCAGCCGATAGGCCCCGGCCAGGGTCGCCAGCACCGCCTGGAGCCGCGGGCCGAAACAACTCGCGGAGCCCCCCTCGGGGAGCGTGCCGCAAGTCGACGCGCCGCAGCCGGGGCAGGTCAGACGATGCAACCGATACTGATCCACCCACGGATCGAACCGGGGGATTTCGGCGACCTGATGGACCAACGGCGCCGGATCGACGCCGTCGAGCGGCCCCTTGCACCGCCGGCACGACGTCGGCTTGCAGTCGGTCGACGAGTCGAGCTGCTCCGGCGGAACCAGCGGCCGGACCGCCCTGCGATGCCCGGGCTGTCCGCCCCGCTTGCGTCGCGACGGCGGCGCCGGCGGCTTCCGCTTCACCCCGATCGGGTCCGACGACGGCGGCTTCGACGAGTTGGTCGAGTTCTGGTTCAGCCGCGCCTCGAGATCGGCGATCCGCCGCTCCAGAACGTCGATCCGCCGCTGTGTCGCCAGAAACACGGCGGCGACGGCCGCCTGCGCGTCAGGCGGCACTTTACTCCAAAGCTCCTCGGGGATCGGCGGCGCGTTCGTCATTACGACGGTATAGCGCCCTCAACGGCAAAGTTCAATACCAGGCCGTGACCGCTTACCATGCACGTTCACAACCCCCCGCCTGGGTGGGAGGCAGGCTCCGCGAGATGCAGCTTCATGCACGTTCACAAAACTGACGAAAGGCCCTTCGTCGGTGCGCTTTCACGCGTCAGCCGCCGACCCGTCCGGGCTCGCAATCACCACAGTGTAGCCTTCAGGGTCGCGCAGCCAGCATTCCCAGTGGTTCGGACCGCCGTTGCCGTCCGGCGGATTGCGATGGCGCGGCAGGACGATTTCGGCCTTCATCGATTCGGCCCGAGAGAGGGCCGCGTCGAAGTCGTCGATCTCGAACCACAGGAGAACGCCGTTGCCGTAGGGCTTCGCGTCCGGATCACCGATCGGGCCGTGGTGGTGGTCGACCTCCCACCTGTGCAGTTGGAGGATCAACACGCCGTTTGCGGTCAGCCGCTCGTATTCCGCACCGCCGTGCGCGCTCTGGCAGCCGAGCAGACGCTGATACCATCGGCTGCTTGCTTCGACGTCACGTACTGCGATCAGGGGTTGAGGACGCATGAGAAACTCCGTCTAAAGGTAGGCGTTTACGAGCCGGGGGGATAATTGCTCAGGCAGGATCCGAGTGTGGCGGTACGAAGCCTAACTTCCACTTCACGGCCGAAGGCCCCCCAAAACGCGTCGATGTGTCGGACCGACGCACCTAGCGGCCCGGCGAGCCGGCGGCGCCGCTGGCAATCCCGATCTTACGTGATTACAGTACGTTTTGTGGTCGAAGTCGAGTCGAAAGGAGCGCCCCCATTTCCGGTAGGCTGCTCAAATGCGAATCTGGATTGCCATCGTCGTCATATGGGCTGCATATGCGGCCACTGGCGCGGTTCCCGACGTCAGTGTTCCCTGGCTCGTCACGATCGGTTGTTGGGCATCAGTTGATCTCGTGTGGCATCTATCGGGACGGAAGATTGCGCCGGCGGGCAACGGCCGCGTCGCTTCCTTGAGATCACGAATTCTGACGAACTTCCCCCACCTGCTTTACTGCTTGCCCTTGGCGGACGTCCCGATTCTCGGTCTTCGGTTGCTTCCGCCGTTGGCTTCGGTGCGATGGGCCGGGGCAGCGATGTGCGTGGCCGGCGTTGGATTTGGCATCTGCGCGCGACGCGCTCTGGGGAAACGCTGGAGCGGCGATGTCGCGATCGTACCGGCGCATGCTTTGGTACGACGAGGCCCCTACGCGATCGTTCGGCATCCGATCTACCTCGGGCTTCTCGTGGCTCAGTTGGGGATGATCATCGCGCTGGGTGAAGTGCGGGCGCTGATCTTTGTATATGGAATCGACCGGTTAATGAAGAAACTGCCGCTTGAGGAAGCCGCGCTCCGTAAGGAGTGTCCGATGGAGTACGAACAGTATTCACGCCGCGTGCGGAAACTGGTTCCCTTTGTCTGGTAGTCGTGAGCGTGACGTCGGTCCGACAGAGCAGCCCAATCAGACGCTGAACCTGACCTGGGCCGCGGAGTTGGCCCCGGCAGATGAGCGGGGGCGTTGGGTAGCGCGCTTCGGTCGGATCGGCTGACGCGCTCGGGAGATATCTTCGCGGCTCTATACGTTTCCGTACGCTTGTCGCCCTCGGCGTGTGGAGGGTTACGTCCAAAGAAATGAGCCGGGAAACGCGCCGGTCGCTGTCTCATCGGGGCTGATCCAGCCGACGAGAGAGCGGTTGCGACGCATTGAGCTGCGACCGTTTCGCGTTGCCGAGTAGGACGAGGCGACTGTCCGCAAGTCCCGTCGGCACGCCCCAGTCGTTACGTCGGGCGTCGATGAGGGCGTTCGAGGCGGCGATGGTGACGTCGGACTGGCCGTTGTTCCGGATCGTGTTCTCACTCAATACGACGTCGTACTCGCCTTCGTCGGGCGCGATCCCGAAATCCTCGCCGACGTTGCCGACGCCGATGCCGGTTTTGAGGGCTTTCTCCACGATGGAGTTGCGTAAAGAGAGTCGATAGCGCCCCTTGGCGAACGGCCTTTTGTCGATCACCGAGGGAGCGAGCCAGATGTTCTGGGCCTCGCCGCGAAACCCGTCGACGAAGCCGACGTCGCGGATGACACTTCCTTGCACGTTGATCGAGACAAGGCTTTCGCCGGCTCGGGCCGGGTCGGACGGAGGTAGGTTGAGAATCGACCCTTCGAGATTCATTTGCGCCGCCTTCTCGAGCGTGGAGTCGCGAATCTCGATCTCGACCGTCGCCGGGACCGATGACGCGACGCCAACGACGCCGTCCTGGCCCGATTCACCCGATGTGGTTCGCTCGATCCGGGCCTTGGCCCTGGCGTCGGCGCTGGCGAAGACGAGGATGTTGCGGCCCTGTTGGCTCATGCGGCCACTGACCACTGCGTCGGCAAGTTCGAGCTGAGCCTCCGAGCCCTTGCCCTCGGCGAACGCCATGACTCCGATGTCGAATAGTGGAGAGCTGGGCAGGCCGCCTTCGGCTCGGGAGTGGTCGACGACCAGGCGGCTGGTGGCTCCCTTCAATGCGAACGAACCGACGCCGAGGCCGGCCGCCCGATTGATGTTGCATCGAAGGAGGCGATTCTCGGTTCTCCTGCCGGGTTGGGTCGAGATGAACAGCACTCCCGCGTGGGAGATCGGGCCAAGCAGGCCGACCTCGGTCGTGGTGAGGCCGGCGGATTGATTGGCGTCGTCCATGTCGACGCCGATGAGGCTGACGCCGGTGACGTCGACGCCGAGGACGCCGCTCGCCTTGGTTCGTTCGATACGCACTCCGATGACCTGGCAGTCGTCGGCCAGCACGAGGCCGTTGCCGCTGTTCCGCTCGACGGAGCTGTTGGTGATCGACGGTTTCCGGTCGACCTGGATTCCCACCAAGGTCTGACCTTGCTTCAACGCCAGGCCGCCGTCCAGCGGGTCCTCGCCCGGCAGCAGCATGATGACGTCGCGCGGCTTGGTAACCGCCTCGAGAGCGGCCAAGGAGCCGATCGGGGTCGATATGTCCGTCCCGTCGCCGGTCGCCTTGGCTCGCGCGAACCAGACGGCCGATCGAGCGTGAGTTGGTTCAAAGGCGTTGAGGCCGCAGGCCAGGAGCAGGACCTGTAGCGCGACGCCCGGTTTGGCCAGTCGCCCGATAAGTCGGCTCCGGCTGGAGCGCAAATCCATCCGCGCGATCGACATCCGCAGTTTCTCCGTTGGGATCGTGTTGCTGCGACGTATTCTCGAAAGGAACTTGCGCTAAACTTGATGCCATTCCGCCGTACCCCGTGCAATCTCGCGACATGACGATTCGATCATTGCCGGCGATTGGGCCGAGGGCCGCCGGCGCTGGAGTCTTCTCGAACCCGGATGAAATGGTCGGTGAACTCCGCGTTCGGGACGGCCTCGGGAATTTTGGGCATGTGGCAGTTCAGGCACCCTTCCGTCTGGTTCACGGGGCATATCGCGCCCATGGAGGCGTCTCTCGCCCCCCGACTCGTCGGATCGGCGTCTTTGGTCGCGGAGTGGCACTTGAGGCAGACCGCCTCGTAGGCGGTTGAGGAGGTCGCGACGTTCTGATGGGGGTTGTGACAACTCACGCAACTTAATGAACCGCTCTCCTTGTAGCAACGGCTCTTCACTAATGACGGGGCCTGGAACCTGATGAAGTCGGGGGAGTCGGGCGACATCGTCGGTGAGACAGGGCTGTGGCATTGGGCGCACAAGTTCGTCACTTCGTCCGCGGTCGCAGCCGACGGCCTGACGATAGCCCGGTCGGTAAGCCCGAGCGCGATTGCCTTGAGGTGGTTGCCTCCAGGGCCGTGGCAGCGTTCACAGCCGATCCCGCGGTCATGGGGACGTTCCGGAGCCGGCGTCAATACAGACGACGCGGTCGTCGTGTGGCAGTGCACGCATTTTCGAGCGAAGTCCTCGGTGATCGGACGACCCAGATAGCCGATCGCGTCGGGGGGGAGATCCGTGTGACCTATCGTCTTGCTCCACTTTTCTTGCTTCGCATGATAGGAGACGCGGCCCTCGCGGAGTTCGTCGTGCGCATCCTTCACCACGAGGGTCTCGCCGTGATTCCCCGAGCCGAGGACGTACTGGACGATCGCGCGATAAGTCTGGTCGTCGACCGTCGTTTCCAGGGTGGTCGTCCCGTGGTCGTTCGTCAATCGATGGCGTACTCGGGTCGAGATCGGGTCGGGGATCTCTCCCTCTGCTTTGTGCTTTGAGGCGGTCGGGCTTTTCCAACGATCTTGGAAGGTCAGCGCATGCCGGCTGTACTGCTGCGACTCGTAGATCGAAGCATGGCAAGGCCGGCAGCTCACTGCGCTGGTATAGGGGGCGGGCTCGCGGGCCAGCGGAGGCATGGGGGGGATCACGGCGGCGAGGGCCGACGCGACTTCGCTCGCCTTGCCCTGCTGGAGAAAGGCGCGGCTTGCAAGCCATCGCGACTCGCGGTTCCGTTCGCCCCCAGAGGCCGAGTCGAGGATCTCCAGGGCCCGTTCCGGCCGCCCCAGCCTCAGGTTGACGCGGGCCGCGAGCGAGGCGACTTCGGACCGCTCGATGCCGATCGTCCGCAGGCTCGGGGCGTCGACTTTCAGGACTCGTTCAAGTGGCGTTGACGCTGACTCGGGCTCGTCGAGATCGCTGTAGATCCGCGCCTCGATCCAGGCGCCGCGCAGGCCGAGTTTCGGATCGCTCGCGAGCTTTCGGGCCCTCGGAAGCGCTTCCAGGGGCTGCTTTTCTTTGTGAGAGTAAAGGGCGAGCCGGAAGAGGGTTTGGGGATCGTTGGGCGCGAGCCGTTCGGCGTCAAGCCAGGCCGAGACCGCCATCGGCTCCTGGCCCAATTTCGAGCACCCGTCGCCGATGAGGAGATAGTCCAAAGACTCGAGGGCGGCCGAGTCGATTCGTTGGTAGACCGCCAGCGCCTGGTCGTCACGCCCGGAGCGGGCGAAGGATCGGGCGAGTAGAACGAGCGCGCCCTGATTCCCCGGGTCCTTCTTGAGGACTTCCCGAGCCCCTTTGACGGATTCCGCCCATTCACCTCGAGTATACGCCGCCCGGCCGCGAGCCAGCCGCCAGGCCGAGTCGATGTAGTTCGATGCGAGGAATGCGGCGAATCCAAACGCCATCGCCGCCGACCCGAAGAGGCAGGCCACCCCGACGCGCTTCCCGAATCGTGGTCGCGCCCTTGTGGTAGCCATTCTGGAGTTCCGATAAGAATCAAACCGATCAGAAGTCGATTTCCGGGATGGAAGGGACTCCCGACCCGTTTAATAATCGATTCAACACTCTCATGCGTCCCGATGGTCACGGAAGAACTCCACGAGCGCCGCTTTGCGTTCGGTGGCGATCGAGTCGGTCAGCCGGCGGCGTTCGGCGTCGGGCATCGGGGTGAAGGCGCGGGCCAGCGCGATGTTGCGGCGGATGAACTCGGGCTTGGGCATGCCCAGGCTCGCCAGGCTGACGGGGAGCGAGAGCGAATAGGCGAGCAGCTTGTCGATCGGGGCGGCGCTCGTGATCTGGTCCTGGCCGAACACCTTCATGGCGATGACGCCCATTCCTTTGCGCACGGCTACCGGCAGCGCGAGTTCCTCGAAGCCGCCGGTCGGCATGCGGGTCGCTTTCATGCCCCCTTTTCCCTCGGCCATCCGGGCCATCGCGGCGTTGAGCGCCATCTGGGTGCAATTGAAGTCGTGCCGTTCGAGGGCCGTCCTCAAGGCTTCAGGGGCGGCATGGCAGGTGATGCCGATGGCCCGCGCGATCTTCTGTTCGCGGGCCTCGTACAATGCCTCCAGCACGCCCCCTTTCGCCTCGATCGCGGCCAGGTCTTCGGGGCCGGACAGGGCGTGGATGTGCAGGACGTCGAGGTGGTCGGTCTGGAGCAGCTTGAGGCATTGCTCGATCTGGCGGCGGGCGTCGTCGGCCTTCCGCGCCGCGATCTTGGTCGCGAGCGTGACCTGCTTGCGACGCTCGGGCATGAGTTTGCCGATCCACCCCTCGCTCTTGCCGTCGCCGTACGAGTGGGCCGTGTCGATGTAGGTGACGCCGAGGTCGAGGGCCAAGGTCAGCGCCTCGAGCGCGCGGTCCTCCTGTTCGTACATCAAGAACCGGCTCCCCGAGCCGAAGCCCAGGGCCGAGACCTTGATGCCGGTCTTGCCGAAGTCGCGCATCGGCAGCTTGGAGTCGGCGAGGGCGCCGGCTCCAAGCGCGGGAGCGACGACGGCCCCGACGGCGGCCGTCTGGAGGAAATCTCGACGATTGAAGTCCATGACGACTCCTCGTGGAAGAAAGGGCTCGTGGCGAGCCGGTCGGGGCCGAGATAGAGGGTTATGTGCTTATGACCTTGAGCAGTTCGCGGGCCTGGGCCATGCCGGGGGCGGGGCGGCCGCATTCGCTGGCGGTGACGCGGGCGAGGGCGACGAGCTGACGCCAGCGGAAGGCGGGACGGGTCGAGGCGAACTCCTCGCGGACCGTGTTGTAGTACTTCTCGGCGTGGAGCGCGCCGTCCTCGCTCACGGCGTACTTGAGCAAGAGCGCGAAGACCGGCGCGGGGTCGTGACCGAGCGTCCCGTAGCGGTGCACGAGCGCCGAGGCGATCTCTTGCTGGTTGGCCTGGACCGCCGATTCCAGCTCGGTCACGAGGCGGTTCGCGTCGGTCGACTTGACGTCGGCGAGGACTTCGGCGAGCGGGCGCGGGGTCCATTTGAGGAAGTCGGCGGCCCGGGCCTGGCGGTCGCGGGCGACCTCGTAGCCGGCGAGGATCAGGCAGGCGGCGGCGTTGCGTGGGTTGACCACGCGCGACATGTTCCGCCAGGCGTTGACGGCGTCGCTGGCGTGGACGCCGACCGAGTCGCCGTGCACGCTACCCGGAGGTTTGCCCGGCGACGCCCAGCGCTCGGGGCGGCCGGCGTCGCGGAGGACGAGCTGGTTCGCGGCCAGGGCGATCGCCTCGCCGACGTCGCGCGGGTCGATCCCTTCGGCCAGGGCCGCGGCGACGGCGTCGGCGGCGGCGGCCGGGCTCGATTCGAAGACCGTCTTGCTCATCGCGGCGACCCATGCGTCGTCGGCCCGCTTCGTTCCGGGCGACGTCCTCGGCAGCTTGTGCTGGTCGAACAGCCGAGGCAAGAGCGCGCGAGGCTCGACGTTCTCGGCCGTGCGCCGACTGTTCTGCTCGCTCTTGACGCAGTAGCGGACCGACTGCCGGAGCATCGTGTGAGCCTGTTCGGGGCCGACGACGTCGAGCAGTTCCCAGGCGCGGTAGGGGAGGACGACGCGGTGGACTTCGGTCTCGTCTTCAACCGCGACGAGGAGGCTGTTGAACGCCTCATCGGGCGAGATGGCGGCGATCGCGGCGAACGTGCGCTCGGCCTCTTTCATGTCCTTCCCGCGAACCGCGTCGCGGAGCGCTTCGCCCGACTCGTGGGATGCGGAGAGCGCGCCCGGCTTGACTGTGTGGAGGACTTCCGAGGCCGCGCCGCCGTGTTCGTGGATCCGGTTCGTGTTCCGGTACAGCACCTTGAGCACGGGGAGGGCGCGGCGGTCTTCGGGCAGCTCCTTCGCCATGTGGTAGGCGGGGGCGAGCGCCATCAGGGTGTGGAAGCCGATGTAATCCTCGCCGCCGAACGTTCGCGCGTTGGCGAGCGCGGCGGCGGCCACGAGTTGCTTCAGTTCGGTTCCCGACCGGAGTTTCTCGACCAGTACTGGAAGAAGGTTCTGGACGGACGTCTCCTGCATCAGGCCGACGAGCGGTTCGATTCCGCCGAAGACGAGGCGTTCGCCTTTCTCGCCGTCCGCCCAGGCGGGCGTGAGCCCCATGTCGAACGCCGTGCCGAAGCCGACGCTCGCGACCAGCATCCCCCGACCCACGTTCCCCAGAAACTCCCGACGCGTGCGCTGCGTGCCCATCATCGTCGTCCTTTCAGGTGAAGCATAGCGGAGGGCCGGAGCGTCCCTCGTCGCCTGGCAAGTTTACCAGGTTCTTCGGCGCGGCAAGAGCCTCGACTCCAGCTTGCGGGCGATTTGAATGGAGCGGTTCGATATCGCCGATCGATGCACGCCGCTCCCCTCTGGTAGGAGGTGCGGGCCCGTGGCAAGCGTCGAAACCGCCGCGGATCGGAACTGGCGCCATCCGCAGTTCGAGTGACTTCGATTTTGTCATTTAGAGCGGTTCGCGTTTGGGCTGCACACGTAGGGGCGTCCCTTGTGGGCGCCCGATCGGCGTCGGCGACCGCGGCGGCCCCGCAATTCGGGCGCCCACAAGGGACGTCCCTACAGTCACGCGGTCTTCCGGCCGCCCCTGCTGTGCGCGACTCAAAGGTTAACCGCTCTAGTATGCTTGATGATGGTATTTAAATGTAAAGGCGAGCGAGTTATTTATCTTGCTAAACGATTCGTACGGGCTTAATGTCCGGTTTATCGCGTGCCCACCAATTCCCGCCATCCCGTGCAAGATAGCCAGCAGATCGCCGATGGTTGAACTCCGTTGACTTGACGCACCCGTGGCCAAAATCATCGAGGATACGAAGCATGAGACGCTCCGCGCGCAGATCGCGGACGTTGACACCCAAGATCGATCATCTCGAGGAACGCTTCGTGCTGTCGACGCTGGTCGCCGGCGTTGCCGTGCCGTCTCCGACGGCTCATGGAGGGTGGGTCGGCTACGGGAGAAACAGTGCTTCGACCGCGATGCCAGTGCGAATCCAGGGGCTCGTTAACGGCGACGGTGCATCTCTGGCTCACCGCGGCTTCGCGAATTCGGTGGTCGTGGCTTGATTGACGGCGTCGAAAGCAGCGGGCTCACAGCACCACGTCGCTCACACATCCGCGCTCGGAGCAAACGGCATCTTCACGGCGTCGGCCGGATCGAATCCCGTTCATCGCGCCATGCGTTCGTCGAACGCCGGAAACACGCCGTCCGCGGGCGTCGCTGTGGCGGTTCCGGCGAACCGCTCCGGGGTCACGCGCTTACGATCGGCCGCTGTCTCGACGCCTGGCGCGATTCGTCCCCTGGCCCTCGCTCCTGGGGCCAGCCGCTCCACCGCTCGCGATTCCACGCTCGACTTCACGACGATGAGCGGCTCCGGCGGCAACCCCCCGGCCTACTATCCGACCTTGAAGGGCAGCGGCGGCAGCGTAGGCTCGATCTTGGCCCCGGGAGAAGACCCTGCCAAGCCGAAGAATTGGATCCTCTACAACAACAACCCGGCTCCGATTGGCGACATCATGCACTTCTGGGTGGAGAACATCGATACATCGAAGATCTTGTCCTATACTTGGTCCGGCGGCAGCGACATTAAGAGCTATTTCGGCGGTGACGGCCAGGACGCTTCGTCCCTGCACAAGTTCGTCAGCATGACGCCCGGGGTGCCCACTAATCAGGCGGGGTATGATTTCATCATCCCCGCCACGGTCGCCCCGCAGAATTACGATGTGAAGTTGACGATCAAGTATAAAGCGGAGCCCACGGGCACGGCCCCGGATTCCGTCTTGCACTGCACGTTCACCACCGTCTCTCCGGACACGGCCACATTGACGGTGGAGCATCAGGGTACGCCGCAAGCCGGTAACCCATACGCTTTTATCTGGACAGGATTGTGCCTTACTCCCTATGGCGAGACCGAAGCGGAGTCCGGGATCGAGATCACAGCCAGCACCAAGGCGGCATCATCGGTCGGCGGTAAGTTCATGTTTCTTCAACTGGTGAAGCCGGATCGATCGCGTAGGTTCAATGACAGAGTGACGGGTTTGCCAAGAACCGAAATTATGGAGGCGAGGGACGAAAGATCCAGTCCGCCGGGATGGGCGTCCGGCGAGTGGAACCTCGATGACCCATGTGGGAAGACGGGCTATTGGCTCGCTGGATATCCCCCGGATGTTTATGTTCATGAGTGGAGCGTCTCCGCAGGTGAAACTAGTCGGGCAGTATCCATGTGGGATAGTCAAATGATGAAATATTACCAGGGTATAGTTCTAAATCTGACCATCGGGCACAAGGTTCCCGCGGGCAGCACCTACTCGCCTGAACACTACGTCACATACTTAATGTACCAGCCTCCGAGCGGTGTCTGAGTGGCCCTGTACAAAGTGGCTTGGTCGTTCGGGATATCCGTAAGCGTTGTCCACCCGGACCCGACCACACCGACACAGTGGTGGTTACGACCGACAGCATGACGAACGTCGTAGCCACTCCCTCGAGCGCCGTGGGAGAATGGCCTTCGTGGATCGGTCGAGCCTCTCAAACGGTCGACGGCCACTCATGAACCGCCGACCGCTAAAGGCTGGCAGGATCGGCGGTCGGCTGAATGCCCGACTACGGGAGGCCCCGGACGCGGACAGCGGCCGAGGGTTGACGCCTGGTCGCGTCCGTCGGCATCGAAACGGTCGAGACTCAACGAGGGCTCGGACATGAAACCGCCCCGCATGCAGTTCACGATTCGCCGCCTGATGCTCGCGGTCTCGGTCGTCGCCTTGATCCTCGCCCCAGCCCGGTTCGCGAGACACGCCGTCCCCCATTTCTTGCGCTGTAGGGTTCTGTGCTTGCAAGCGGATGATTTGAGTCGGATGTGCCGCTCCCTGGCGGCGCTTTATCGGGATTGTGGCCTCCCCCACCCGCCCTCTCCCTTTATTTACTACTGCGATGACCCCAACGCGGTGGCGATTGCTGAGTTGGTCCTCTCGAACACCATGCACTGCCCACACGCGCGATCAGCTGGTTGCATCGCGCTGCTTGACTCTCGCCCTGGGGGCGAACGTGAATCCATTCAAGCCTCTGATTCACTGGGACGAGCCGCCCATGAAGAACTGAGGGTGTATCAGAAAACGTGAATCGGCCGCGAGGACCGGGCAACGGGTGCGATCCTCAGACAGAGAGGCGATCCGGGCGGTTTTCGATCCCGCAGAACCCTGACGAATAGAAAACCCGATGTCCTCTACTGATACCCCGCCCACCGAGCCGCCGGCCGCTCGCGTCCTGTTCGCGGCCTATCCTTGCTATCTCGACAATTCAAGCGGGGCGGCCGTGGCCTCACGGTCGCTTCTCGAAGGCCTGGCGAGGCGCGGGATCGCCGTCGAGGCCCTCTCGGGTTCCAGATGGGACAGTGGTCGCTACCACGAGATCGAAGAGTCGACCGCTGCGGATCTCGGTACGGCGTGGTCGTTCGACTCGAGCGGCATGCGATCCTTGGAGGCCCCCCAGGTACGGCTTACCGTGCACGGCGTGCCGGTGACGCTGTACCGGGGGCGGCCCAGCGACGACGCGCTGAGCGACCAGGAACGCGCGGAGTTCCTTGGAATCTACGAGAAGACGCTGGATCGATTTCGGCCTCGGTGCATCGTCACCTACGAAGGAGACGTCCTGGACGACGCGCTTCGTTCCCAGGCTCGCGCCCGAGGGATCGCGGTCGTCTTCGCCCTGCATAATTTCGGCTATCGGACCCGTGACACGTTCGCGAACGTCGACGCGGTGATCGTGCCATCGCGGTTCGCGGCCGATCACTACCGTCGATCGATCGGATTGAAATGCACGGCCCTTCCCAATCTGATCGATCTTGAGAGGGTCCGGACCGAGACGAGGAGGCCGGAATACCTGACTTTCGTGAACCCGTCGCCGGAAAAAGGGGTCTTCGCACTCGCCCGCATCGCCGACGAGTTGGGACGTAAACGTCCCGACATACCCGTATTGGTCGTGGAGTCGCGAGGGACCGAGCGCACCCTCGTCGACTGCGGACTGGATTTGCGGGACCACGGCAACGTACATCTGATGACTCATACGCCCGACCCGAGGCACTTTTGGGAGGTCACTCGCGTCTGCCTCTTGCCTTCGCTCTGGTGGGAAAACCAGCCATTGGTGGCGATCGAAGCCATGGTCAACGGGATTCCCGTCATCGGCTCCGACCGAGGGAGGATACCCGAGACCCTGGGGAATTCCGGGGTCGTCTTACCGCTTCCCGAACGTCTGATGCCCTACTCGCGCGAATTGCCGACCGGCGAGGAGGTGAGCCCGTGGATCGAGGCGATCTGTCGACTCTGGGACGATCCGGAACTCATGGAGGAGCACGCCCGGCGAGCCCGAATCGAAGCCTTGCGATGGAGTTCCGACCTCCTTGAAGCGCAATCGGCTCGATTCATTCGCGAAGTGACGCCTTCGTCGGCCCCGCCGTTCGTCCAACCGACCAGTTCAGTCGGACCGGTCGAACTCGATTCCCCCTGGGCGCAGCGGGCTTCGTCCTGGGACCAGATCCCGGGCATGTTCGACTTCGCCGCCGTATACGACGCTGCCGTCGAATCCGCGCCGGATGGGGCTGTCTTCGTCGAGGTGGGCTGCCTGGCGGGCCGTTCCACCTGCTACCTCGCCGCCAAAATCCGGGAGTCGGGCAAGGCTATCACTCTTTACGCGGTCGACACCGGGCGGGGATCGGCGTCGGATATGACCGGCCAAGACATCGCACCGTCACTGGGCGGCTCAATGGCCGGAGTCTTCCACTGCAATCTGATAAGCTGCGGCGTGGATGATCTGGTAGTGCCGATCTTCACCACATCCGTTCGGGCCGCGAACCTCTTCCAGGCCGGCAGCGTCGACTTATGCTTCATCGACGCCGACCACAGCTACGAGAGTGTCATGGAGGACTTGCGGACCTGGTGGCCGAAAGTCAAGCCCGGGGGAATTCTCGCGGGCCACGACTATCGTCAGACGGCTCACTGGCTCTTGGGCGTGACGCCGGCTGTCCACGAGTTCTTCGGAGTCGCGGACGCCGGGCACCCGCTCTGCCCATCCTGCTGGACAGCGACGAAACCTAGCGACTCGGAAGCCAACCTCGTCTCGACGCTTGACGGTCGGGGTTGAGGTCGGCCCTCAGTTCGCTTCGGGCTCGGTGTCGAGGTCGGGGCCTCGGGTGGCGCGGCGGGTGGTTTTGCGGGCTTTCGGCCGCGGGGCCGGCTGTTCTTCTTCCTCGTCGTTGCTGTTGTCGTCGGCGCTGCGGGCGGCGGTGACGTCGGTGTTGCGTGACCGGGTCTTGGCTCGGCTGACGGTCTCGGCGTCGAGGAACACGAGGACCTCGGTGCTGCTCGGCGCGCCGAGCGGGGTGCCGAGCCATCCCCCCTTCTTGTCGATGATGCCGGGGTGAATCCCGCCGCTGAGGAGCAGCGTCTGGCCGAGCGGCCAGTTCTTGACGGTCTGGTCGAGATGGGTCTGGTACGAGATCGGCACGTCGATCGACATCTCACTGGGACCGATCTCGCGCGGGGCGATGATCTTGGTGCGCTGGAACGACTGCACCGAGTTGACGGTCAGGTCGATGGCCGCGTCGACGCCGTCCCCCTCGAACGTGAGGAGCGGGCTGAGGCGGAGGACGATGCTCTCCTCCAGCTTGTCGGCCTTGGGCTGGAAGCCCGTGCCGGCGGCGCTCTCGCGCTGGATGCCGCCGGAGAAGGTCCGGGGCTCGGCGGTCTTGATCGTCAGGGTCTGGCCGTTGACCATGTCGACGCGCTGGTCGGCCAGCTTGCGGAAGCCTTGCTGCACCTGCATCTGCGAGAGGACCAACGCGGCGTCTTCCACCCGCATCATCCAGATCTGCTGGCCTTGCGGGCCGCTGCCGACGGACGTCAACCGAGAGAACACGGTGTGCCGCCAGCGGGTGTCGACGGCCGCGATGAACTGAACGTGGATCGACAGCACGTCCTCCGTCGCGCCCGTGAACCGCTCGACCACCTCGTCGACCTGCTTGAGGATCTCGGGGCTGTTGTAAGCCCGCAGCTCGGTCTTGCTGGCGCACAGGACGGCGGTCTTCTCGCCGTGCCAGTCGTTCGCGCCGGTGCGGCGGAAGATCCAGTCGATGATCGCCTTTTGCGGGTTCTGTTGATTCTGCGCGACCCGCGTGTAACGGCCGATCGAGAACCGCTTCCACTGGAAGCCCGGCTCATTGCTGAAGCCGACCGGCGGGTCTTCGCTCGCGGGCTCCGCATCGGGGTCGTCGCGGATGGGCGGCTCCTCGGCTTGCAGGGCCGAAGTCGAGGACGCCGGTTGAAACCCACGATCCTGACGGGAACGTGTTTTCGGGGCGCGCCGCTTGGCTTCCTGGCCGAGGAGGCTCGCGGGAGAGAACGCTCCCAGCAACGTCGTCAGCAATAGCGCGGTGCGGCGATTCATGCCAGGAGGCCTCCATGCCGGTCTGGCTAGAAACCATGCATTGAACGAGGGGATGGATGGGGCAGGCGTTCCAATCCGAATCCCCGTCCTGGGGATCGCGCCTGGGATCGAGCGGAAACCTATCAGAGGTCGAATTTTCCCTCAAGTCCAATCCATGTTCCGCCGACGCGGCGATCACGAAGAACTGGAGCGGGGAGGACATCCCGACCTTCGAGCGTTGTATGATGGGGCCGGAGAGCACGCCCTGCGTCGGGAAGATCGAACCGCGACAGGGGTGTTCTTGAATGCCGACGTTCTCCCTCGTTTGATGTGCTTCCGCGTGAGTCCGTTCCGTCCGTTCCTTCTCTTTCTTCCATGAGGCGAACCATGTCGAGCCGTCGCGGTTTCTTGGGGACGATGATCGGAGGAGCGGCCGGGGCCGCGATGACGGGCGCGGCGACGACCGCGATCGCGGGGGCCAAGGGGCGGGTCCGGGGCGCGAACGACCGGATTCGATTCGGTCTGATCGGCGGCGGCTCGCGCGGCAAGGAGATCTTGCGGGCCGCGATCCAGTGCCCGAACGTCGAGCCAGCGGCGGTGGCCGACGTCTACACCCGGCGTCTCGACGAGGCCAAGGCGATCGCGCCGGGCGCCACGACGTACCGCGACTACCGCGCGCTGCTCGACGACAAGACGATCGACGCCGTGCTGATCGCCACGCCGCAGCACCTGCACGCGCTCCACTTCGTCGCGGCCATCCAGGCGGGCAAGGACGTCTACCAGGAAAAGACCATGGCGTTCAACCCGAACCACGCCCGCCGCATGCGGAATGCGCTCGAGGGGACGGGTCGGGTCGTTCAGGTCGGCATGCAGATGAACAGCGGCGACGGCGTGCGGAAGGTCCGCGAGCATGTGACGGCCAAGGATCTGGGTGACATCACGCTCGTCCAGACCCACCACTTCCGCAACGCCGCGTACGGCGGCTGGCTCCGCGACGTCCCCCCCGACTGCAACCTGGAACACGTCGATTGGGCCGCCTTCCAGGGCGAGGCCAAGGCCGTCCCGTTCGACCCCCAGCGGTACATCAACTGGCGGTTCTTCTGGGACTACTCCGGCGGCAACGTGTTCGAGAACATGGTCCACACGTTGGCCTTCTGGTTCGGCGCCCTCAACCTCTCGATCCCCGATTCGGTGACGATGACCGGCGCGAACTACCTGTCACCCAAGATGAACGTCCCCGACACCTTCCAGGTCTCGATGAGCCATCCGGAAAAGCTGCTGTTCACGTTCACGTCGATGTTCGGCAACGGCTACTACGGCGAGGGCCGCGACTTCCTCTTCGGCAACAAGGGGACGCTGAGCTACAGCCATTCCAACGGGAATCTCGAGGTGATCGCCAGGGGCGCGAAGCCCAACGAATCGAAGCCCTCGGCCGGCTACAAAGATTTCACGGGTCTGCATATGCAGAACTTCTTCGATTGCGTGCGGAGCCGCAGTGAGCCGGCCGTCCCGTTCGAGCTGGGCTTTCGCACCTCGATCGCCTGCCGGATGGCCATCGACTCCTACCGCCGAGGGACCACCGTCCGCTGGGACCCGACCACCGAAGAGATCGTCTGAACGATCTGAAAACAGAAAGCTCGACTGAAACTTCAGGACGCCTGGCGTGCGGCCGAACCGTCTTTCTGGAGTGCGGGAGCTTGCTCCGCGCCTGACAACCAAGCGGCGGCAAGCCGCCGCACTCCGCATTCGGCTCGAACGCTCAGGTGACTTTTCTTCTTGCGAATCACACTTTGAGAAATCCCTGACCGGCGTCAATCGGCGGATCGATGATTCCGCGCCGCCGACCTGGGCTTCCTCGCGACTCGTCCGCGGATTGCGCTGATTTCCACAGACTGGGATCGGAGCATCCGTGAACTGTGAAAATCCGCGCGATCCGGGGATTGATAGAATTCCCGATCGAGGACACCTGTCTTAGTTCGGGGGCGGGTTGTCAACGGTTCGTCGGCTGGAACGCGGCGAGGGCAAGGTTCGTCGCGTGCTCGCGGACGTCGGCGGGCCAGAGGGCGACTTCGCGGGCGAACCGGTCGGCGTCGCCGGCGAACAGGGCCCGGTTGGCTTCTTCGAAGCCCGGCAAGTTGCCGCCCATCGTCGAGAGGAACCGGTAGGCCGCTTCCTGCGCCTTACGGACCCGGTCTTTCCCTTCATTGGCGCGGCGGGCCTCGTCGACGATCTTGCGGAGCGTCACCGACGCGCCGCCGGGCTGATCGCCGAGCCATTCCCAGTGTCGCGGCAAGAGCGTTACTTCGCGCGACACGACCCCGAGCCGAGGACGCCCCGGACCTCGCGGCGCGTCGTCGGCCGCCTCCGTCGATCGCTCGAACCGCTTCAACACGTCGTCGACCGTCCCGCGCAGGTCGATCTCGACCTGCTCGCTCGTCTCGTCGTCGAAGATCAATACGGGCGCCGACTCGCCCCGATCCACCACCCGCTTGACCTCGACCGCCACGTCGATCAACAACCCCCGCGCGATCCGCTGATCACCCTCGAACGCCGTGCACAACCGCCGTTCGCCATCCATTCTTCGGTCCTCCCCTTGAATCGAATTCTTCGATGCCCGACGTATTTTACCCGGATAATATCGGCAGGCAATATCGCCCGGGTAAAATCGTGGTCGAAGATTTTTTTCGAACGGGAGGCTGGCGGGTTCAGCTTCGACAGCGGTGGCGGCGGAGTGCGAATGGTCCCAGAGGGACCATCGCGCCCAGGCACAGCAAGAGGGCGGAGCAGGGCTCGGGGACGGCGAGGGGGTTGGGCTGGATATCAAGAGAGAAGGAAATGGAGACAGACGCCTCGTCGAGAGGTTGTGCGGTTGGGTTGAGGGCGTAGGCAGTGAAGATCGCCGGCTGATGGGACGTGGGGGAGGAACTGTCGTAGAGGCCGAGCGGCGTGTCCTTGTCGATCAGGGCCCAGAACAGAGACTCCGTTCCAACCCCCTTGGGGAAGTCGGCTATGGACCAATCGGGGACGACAAGCTGGATCATGTCTCCATGGGCGTTGTAGAGCGGCGTGACTCTGATTCGCTCGAAAGCGTAATTGGATGACATTGAGAGTTGAATTTGAAAGTCGACGCGCACCGTGCCATCTAATGGGCGGAATACTTGCTCGTCTGTTAAATGGTCGGATATGTAGATGCCATCTGCGTATAAGGAGGGGGAAAAGGCCGAGCAGACTCCCAAAACAAGCAACCATTTGGAGGCATGCGAAATCCGGTTCAACACGGGTGACTCCTGGAATTGGCGCGGCGGTATGTGTGCCGTTGTTCACGCAACAACTCCGGAGATCGTAAGTGATCGAGGGGCTTCAATGAAATACGAATCAAGGAGGTGTGTTGCTGATGGTGCACGTGTGTTATCTTGGTTGGCTAAATTACGCCTTGTGCGGCCATTCTTGGTTGGCTTGGCCCATAGTTTAGGGAAGTGTGTCCGCCTAAAAGTCGACCGGCCGGACGATCCGGTTCGTCGCGGCCGGTCGGTCAGAGGAGGTTAAGGACGCGGTCGGCGAGTCCTTTCTCGCCGAGGATGACGTTCAGCTTGCCGCCGGCGACGACCTTTTCGAGGACTTCGAGTTCGCGAAGCCGCATGAGGGTCGGGTTGTCGGCGAGGAGCTTGGCCGTGTTCGCCTGGCTGCGAAGGGCGGCCGTTTCTTCGCGGCGGGTGATGAGGTTGGCCTCGGCGGCCTTCCGGGCTTCCGTGACCTTGTTCATCAGGTCTTTCATGTCGCCCGGGAGGATCAGGTCGCGGACGCCGAGCGAGGCGACCGCGAGTCCCAGGGCCTCGGCCCGGGGCGCGAGCAGGCCGGCGGCCTCGACCGCCACGGCTTCCTTGTCGGCGAGCAGCGCGTCGAGTTCGCGGCCTCCCACGACGGCCCGAAGCGCGAGCTGGGCTTCGCGGTAAAGGGCCTGCTTGTGGTCGTCGATCGTGCAGACGGCCTTGCGCGGGTCGACGACGCGGTAGGTCGCCGAGGCGTTGAGCCGGAGCGTCACCTTGTCGGCGCTCATGATCTCCTGGCCCGGCACGTCGATCGTCGTTTCGCGAAGGTCGACCTCGACCACCCGGACGTCGGCCGACCGCTTCCAGAACGCCCAAGGGCCGGGATCGAGCAAGCCCGCGCAACGGCCGTCGAGGAACAGCACGCCCACGCAGCCGCGATTGACCGCTCCGGTTTCAAGCTGCTCGCGGGCCGTCGCGCTCTGAAGCACGACCTTCAGGTCGACGTGCTCGAACCTCGGAGCGCGGACGTCGACGACCTCGACCCTCACCTCGCGCTGGCCGAGCCAGACGACGTGCTGGCCCGGCGGCAAGATCCGCGCGAACCGGCCGTCGATCCAGACCAGCGCGCGCTGATCATCCTGAAGGTCGATCACCTGTGCGTAGCCCTTGAGCACCCCCGACTTGACGATCAGGTCGAGCTTCTCGTGCGCGAGGAACGGCGCGCGGCGCGAGACGACCTCGACGTTCGTGCGGTTGAACGGGTCGAAGATCCAATGCGAACCGACGCCGATCAGGCCCCGGAACTCGCCGTCGCGGAAGTGCAGACCCATCTCGAAGCTGCGGATCTTGAGCCGCTTGAAAAGGAACATGACTGAGCCTCCCCGGCCCCGGACCCAGTCCGGCGGCCGAATTCTAAGTATTGTGCATGATAAGAGACCTTGATGAATCGGATGGACGATGAAACGCCGTCGGGGGACGGGACGACCGATGGTCGCGCGTCGGGTCGCGGAGCGACGCTTGAGCCTCGTCGGGCGATGGTTTGCATGCGGGTCGGGACGGGTCGAGCGATCGGGCGTGCGCCCGGCTGCTCGACGATCGTCCGTCGCGGCGTGCTGGCCGTCGACCGAACGGGGCGGAATCCGCGTGCTACAGGGCGTCCGTCGGCGGTGCCGGCGTCGGGCCGTGCGTCGCGAGACGCTCGGGGCCGTGCGCCGGCCGACCGGTCCGGCCGCCCGTCCTCCTTCGGCTTCATGGTCTGCGACGTTTTCAGCGTCGTAGGGCAATTGGTGGGAAAACCAATCGCGGGTTTGTGGACGGGAGTCGAACCCGTGACCTCAGGTTCCTAGCCTGATGCTCAATCCGCTGAGCTACCACGATCCGGCCCCGCCGTGTTTTCGAACCCCGATACGGAACGCGCACCGCCGATCGTGAGCACACGAGAAAGGCGCGCCGTCGAGCCGACGAGACCGGCCGCTTGCTTGAAAATCAGTGCGACGCTCCTTGTGAGTTGGAGGGTCGTCGCGAGAGACGCCGGTGGGAGTCGAACCCACTTGAACCGGGTTGCAGCCGGTCGCCTGGCCGTCTGGCTCCAGCGTCGTTGAGACAAGATGTGCGAACGCCGAATTGTCAAAGACGGACGACGGCCAACAAAAAAAGCCCGACGTCGCATGACGCCGGGCCGTGGCGGACCGGGAGAAGGGCCGTCGGGCGGAGTCACTGGCGAAGCGCGTCGCCGGAGCGATCGGCGCTTTTGGTTCTGGTTTGCAGATAGCCGCGACAACCTAACATGGCCCCTCGCTCCTTTCGCCTGGAAGTCGATGATTCCGGTACTGAGACGCGCGGGCCGGTCCTGATGTTCGCCTCGATTTCGGAAGTTCCCGTGGGCCACGGTTTCCGTCCGGGCCGTGAGGCGCTTGGCGTGTCGTCGCTCGGCCTTGCTCGCTATCCTGGATCGGTCGATCAAACGAGGGAGGCGGCGAGCGATCATGATGCGGATTCGAGATGCGAGTAGTTCGGTGAAGGTTGCGCGGCGAAGCGTGCTGGGCCTCGGCGTCGTGATCGCGTCGACGCTGTCCGCGGTCGTCGCGGAGGAGCCTCCAGGTGGTCGCGAGCCCGCGATCGTCGTCCGCGCCGTTCATCCCGACCGGCAGGCCGCGGCGGTGGTTGGGCTGTTCGCCGACTCGCGTTCGCCGCACCCGGCGGCGGCGATGGCCGCGTGGCGACGGGCGACGGCCGACATCAGCCAGCTTGGCAAGCCGCTCCAGGCGGTCGCCGCGATCTTCAATCCTCAGATGATCGCGGAGTGGAAGGCGTTCCACGACGTCGAACTGGCCGTCGGCTTCGCTCCCGAGGACGGCAAGCCGCTGTGGCGCGTGATCGCGCCCGAGGACGACGGCACGCTCTCGGCCCTCATCACGTCGCTGCGGCTCTCCGGGGGCGCGAACGAACCACCGATCGCCGATCCGCCGGTCGTCGTCGAGCGTCTGGGAGGCCCTGGGGCGGCGGTCGGGGCCCGGCTGCCGGAAGGCGTGGCGTTCGCCGGTCGGCGCGACGAACTGGCATCGGCCGTCCAGGTCTTGCGGGCAAAGGCCGAAGCCGATCCCAAGGCGACCGAGCCGCTTCCCGCCGGCGTCGACGGCTCGGGGTTTCGGCTGAGCTTCGATCTCGACAGGCTCGCCCCTCCAGGGGGGGCCAACCTGACGCTGTCGCGGATCGCGACCGCCGCTCGCGCGGGGGGAGTGAAGACGAGCCTCGGCCGGCTCGCTCTCGATGACGACCATCTTGATCTGAACCTGAGCACGGGGCTCGATCCGGAACGCGTGCCGGCCGCCGCCGAAGGGCAAGGGGCGGTTCTCGATCCCTCGTGGCTGGCGTGCGTTCCGGCGCAGAGTGCCCAGGCGGCCGTGGCGATCGCCTTCGGGCGCGGGGCCGACTACTGGAATCGACTGTTCGACGTGGCCGATCGCGTCGACCGGGCCGATCCGGCCCGTGCCCAGCTCGCGCCGCTGCGGGTTCGGCTGAATTTTCTGGCCATGGCCCGAGGCGTCAGGCTCGAAGCCGACCTCTGGCCGATCCTCCGCGGCGTCACTGTCGCGGGCCTCGCCGATCCCCGACAGGCCGGCCGAGCCGGCGGCGTCCTGCTCGCCCTTCACACCGACCGAGCGGAAGACGCCGAGCGTATTCTAGCCCGCGTCGTCAGGCCGATGTCGGGGCTGTTCGGCGGCGGCAAGAACGCCGCGGAGTCGAAAACCGTGGCGCTGGGTCGGGTCTCCGGTCGTCCGCTTGAGGCGGCTGTGCGGGGGACGAGCGTGCTCGTCGGCTGGGGCGATAAAACGCTCGAACTCGGGCTCCAGTCGATCGACCGGCCCGAGCACTCGGCCGCCGCCGTCGTCGAGCGGGAGCGGGCAGGGGCCGGCGCGGGGGAGCGTCCCACCAGCCGGGCGGGCGTGTACTGGCCGGGTCGGCTGGCGTTGCCGATGCTGGGGTTGAATGCCTTGTCGCCCCTGACTGTCAGCTTGTCCGAGGGGGCCCCCGTCGTATGGCGAGGAGGCGAGGAGGGCGGCCGGGCCTGGGATCTGGTACGCTGGCCGGACCTCCGACGGCTTGTCGCGCGGTTCCTCGACCGCGTGCCCCAGTCGCCGCCGGACACTCCTTGAGACGGTCCCCCGCATCCGAGAACGAGAACCCATGCGTTTGATCGACCTGCATTGCAACTGGGCGCTCCAGTACGCCGCCGAAACGTCGCAGTACGACGCGTCCTTCTACCCGGAGATCGCCGCCAAGGTGGCGCAGGTCGACGGCTACCTGATGGGTACGTCGCTGGCCTTCCTCGCCTGCGGCCGCGCGGCGGGCGACTGGGAGCGTCAGGCCGAACCCTGGCTCGCCCTCGCGTCCATGATCGATCGGTACGAGGCCGAGTTCGCCGGCCGGCTGGTCGCCACCCCCGATGACGTCGACCGCTGGCGGGCCGAAGCCGACCAGGGCCTTTGCTGGGGCCTGCTCGGCGTGTCCGGCTTCGACCGCCTGGTCCGGTCGCCGGCGGACCTCGATCGCCTCGCCCCGCTGTTCGAGCGCGGCGTCCGACTGTACCAGCCGGTCGAAACGGCCGACGGCCTTCTCGGCGGCTCGTCTGACGCGGACGACGCGCGCGGCCTCAGCGATCTCGGCCGGGCGTTTCTGGAGCGGCTGCTGGATCTGGCACCCCTGGCCGGAAAACCCGGGTCTAGGCCGCTGCTCGACCTGGCCCACATGAACGCCCCGACGTGCGCCGACGTGCTGGCGTGGTTCGAGCACGACGAGACCCGCGCGAACCGGCTTCCGCTCCTTCATTCGCACGGGTCGATCGACGGCCTCGGCCCCGACTTCCCGGGCCGGTTTCGAGCCCTGGGTGGCGTGATCGGTCTGAGCGTCGGCCCGCCGGCGGTCGAATCGGCCGAGGCGCTCAGGTCGAGGATCGAAGCCCTCGCCGCGTCGCCGTTCCGAGGTCAAACCGGCTACGAGGGGATCGGCGTCGGGACCGATTACCTGGAACTCGACGCGACCGTCGCCGGGCTTAGCGAGGTCGAGAAGGTCGCCGAATGGCTGTCGAAAGTGTTTAGCCCCGGCGTCGCCGCGCTGCTCGGCTTTCAGAACGCCCGCCGCCTGGTCGAAGCCGCCGCTGGAGCCCGGATCTGACCCGCCGATCCGGGCCTGAAGCCGTCACCCGCGCCCGTCCGGCGGGCCTGCCAAAATGACATGGCGGCTCGACGTAATGCCAGGGTCGGCAGGAGCGACGCTCCGGAGGAAGAAATTGGGCGTGACGTAAGTTTTGCTTTCAAGGCTACTTACGAATAGTGGATCGGTCGGCATAAGGCTTGCTTAACGGGTGAGGCAAGTCAATGCGCCGCCCGGGGAATTCGAGACGGCGAGTCGGCTTCACGGCGTTTCCCGGGCCCGGCCAAGACCGGAACTTTGAAGTCAGTCGCCAAGAGGAGCAAGGGTCAGATGAATCTGAAGCCGTTGGGAGATCGCGTCGTCGTCGAGCGGGAAGAGGCCAAGGGGACGACCGCGGGCGGCATCGTGCTGCCGGACACCGCCAAGGACAAGCCCCAGAAGGGGAAGGTCGTTTCGGTGGGTGATGGCCGCGTGACCAAGGACGGCAAGCGTCGCGAGCTCCAGGTCAAGCCCGGCGACGTGGTTCTGTTCACCTCCTACGCCGGCGAAGAGTTCAAGCTCGACGGCGAGAAGAAAGTCTTGCTGATGCGCGAAGACGACATCCTCGCCGTCATCGGCTGAAGCCGGATCGAGCCGAGCCGTGCTGAGCGGGGCCGAGCCGGCCGCCGCGCGGCGGCTTGAGCGCATGAATCACGTGGTCGGGGATCGCGGAAACACGAACACTTTCACCTTTTGGTGTGGGGAGATCAAAGCAAGATGGCAGCCAAGATGATCGCGTTTGATCAGGAAGCGCGCCAGGCGATGCAGCGCGGGATCCAGAAACTGGCCCGCGCCGTCAAGGTGACGCTCGGCCCGCGCGGCCGCAACGTCATCATTCAGAAGTCGTTCGGCTCGCCGACGGTCACCAAGGACGGCGTCACCGTCGCCAAGGAGATCGAGCTCGAAGACAAGTATGAAGACATGGGCGCGAAGATGGTCAAGGAGGTCGCCAGCAAGACCTCCGACGTCGCCGGCGACGGCACGACCACGGCCACCGTCATGGCCGAGGCCATCTACAACGAAGGGCTCAAGGCGGTGGTCGCCGGCGTCAACCCGATGCTGATGAAGCGCGGCATGGACAAGGCCGTGACCGACATCGTCGCCGAGCTCCATAAGCTGTCGACGAAGATCACCAACAAGAAAGAGACCGAGCAGGTCGCCACCGTCGCGTCGAACTTCGACACCGAAGTCGGCACGATGATCGCCGAAGCCACCGAAAAGGTCGGCAAGGACGGCGTGATCACGGTCGAGGAAGGCAAGACCCTCAAGACCGAGGTCGAGTGGGTCGAAGGTATGCAGTTCGACCGCGGCTACCTGAGCCCCTACTTCGTGACCAACCCCGGCACGATGCAGGCGGTGCTCGAAGACGCCTACGTCCTGATCCACGAGAAGAAGATCTCGTCGGTCAAGGACCTGGTCCCCGTCCTCGAGAAGGTCGCGCAGACGGGCAAGCCGCTGCTGATCATCGCCGAAGACCTTGAAGGCGAGGCGCTGGCCACCCTGGTCATCAACAAGCTTCGCGGCACGTTCCGTTGCGCCGCCGTCAAGGCGCCCGGCTACGGCGACCGCCGCAAGGCCATGCTCGAAGACATCGCCGTTCTGACCGGCGGCAAGCCGATCTTCGAGGCGCTGGGCATCGAGCTCGAGAACGTCAGCCTGGAAGACCTTGGCCACGCCAAGAAGATCGAGGTCGACAAGGACAACACGACGATCATCGAAGGCGCCGGCAGCCACGACGCCATCAAGGGTCGGATCGAGGCCATCCGTCGCGAGATCGCCGACACCAAGAGCGACTACGACCGTGAGAAGCTCGAAGAGCGTCTCGCCAAGCTCGCCGGCGGCGTCGCCAAGATCAACGTCGGCGCGGCCACCGAGAGCGAGATGAAGGAAAAGAAGGCCCGCGTCGAAGACGCCCTTCACGCCACCCGCGCGGCCCTCGAGGAAGGCATCCTTCCCGGCGGCGGCGTCGCCCTGCTTCGCGCCTCGACGACCGTCAAGCCGACCGGCCTGACGCACGACGAGGAGATCGGTTTCGGCATCATCGTCCGCGCCTGCGCGGCCCCGCTCACGCAGATCGCCGAGAACGCCGGCCAGGACGGCGGCGTGGTCGTCGCCAAGGTCCGCGAGGGCAAGGGCAACTTCGGCTACGACGCCCTGAAGGACGAGTACACCGACCTGGTCAAGGCCGGCATCATCGACCCGACCAAGGTCACCCGCTCGGCCCTCCAGCACGCCGCCAGCGTCAGCACCCTGCTGCTCACCTCCGACGCCCTCATCGCCGACGCTCCCGCCGGCGACGAGAAGAAGTCGGGCTCCGGCGGCTACGAAGACATGTATTGATCCTGATCAATACACCATACGGAAATGAAGAAGGGAGCCGATTCGTCGGCTCCCTTTTTTTATGCGCCGACGTCGCGGGGACGCCCGGCCTCCGAATTCAAACCATCATGACGCCGTGGCGACGCCCGGCCTCATGAAAATGGGGGGCTTTTCGCATGGCGTCACGACCAGGTCCGGTAGGGGCGCCCCTGGTGGGGGCCCGGTTCGTTTCACGCCGACCGCTCGGCGATCGGGCACCCACAAGGGGCGCCCCTACGGCAAACCACAAACCGGAATTTTCAGAGCAGCTCGAAGCGTCTGCGAGTGCATTGTTTTGCGTTCGCGTACTCGGCCCGCCGGCCGGGAGGATGCACTCGCTGGCGCTTCGGGCTTGTATTGGGCGCCTTGCCGTCTGACGATTCACTCGCCGGCTTGCGGCTCGCGGAACAATAGGACGAGCGAATGCTGGAAGCCCGGCAGGACGTCGCCGCCTTCGATCGCCTGATCGTCGTTGAGCGTGTGGACGTCGGTCGGAGATTGGTAGACGCGGGCCTCGCCCTTGTCGGGAAAGAGCAGCCAGACGCGACGGACGCCGGCGTTGAAGCAGTCGTCGAGCTGGAAGGTGAAATCCTCTGCCAGCTCGCCCTTGCGGACGATCTGAACCAGGAGATCGGGCGCGACGTGCCAGCGGTCGTGGGACGGCACGCGGCGGTACTGCGCCCAGCGGTCGAAGGAGACGAACGCGATGTCGGGCAGCCGGCCGGTCGGCTCGCCGGCTCCCAGATCGAACTGCTTGGGGCCGACGACGTGACCGAGTTCGTTGGCCGCGACGTGGGCTTCGAGCGAATCGAACAGTGTCTTGACGACGTGGTTCTCGAAGGCGGTCGCTTCCGGCTGAACGGTTTGGAGTCCGGTCGAAGCATCGCGGTCGTCGGCCCTCCCCGCGCTCGTCTTCTTGGCCGAAGTCTTGCGACTCGCCATCCGCGAGGCTTCGGACGCATGCGGGCGCTCTTTACTCACGGCCGGCTTGGCGTGAGCGGCCTTCGGCGCCGGCGCCTTGCGAGTCTTCGAGGCGTCCGAAGCCGCGGCCGTCAACTTGGCCGGCTTCGGTTTCGGCTTCGCGGCGGCCTCGGCCTTCGCGGCCGGCGCGGCTTTGGGCTTGGCGTTCGCGGTGGGCTTGGCCGCGACGCCCTTCGGCCGCGCGGGAGCCGCCGATTTCGAGTCGACCGCATCGGCCTTGGACCTGGCGCGGGACGCGGTGGGGCGATTCGGTTCGTTCGGCGTTGTATTGGGGGTCTTCGTCGCCATGAGAGAATCTCCTGGAGATGACTCGGAACGTCGACAGTGATCGCAACCGGACTTCAACGACTGGCGAGACCGACGTGTTTTGCGGCCGTCGCTGGCGGCCTGGCTCGCTCCCCGCGTCGGAAACGATTACACTCGTGAGCATAACACGACGGCCGGGACGATTGATGCATGAAAATCCACAAGAACGCGGCGCAACGCCCGCGACGGGACTACGGAACACCTTGCCCATGAACGACGTCAGGAAGCGAGTGGAAGTCGGCGGCGTGGTTCTCCACCTGGGCGAGCCCGACGCGACCGACCAGAGCTGGATCGGCCAGGACGAAGTCTTGCGGCAGTTGTCGGCCTGCTGGCTGGTGGTCGATCCCCGCGATCGACCGCTCTCGCCCCGGCTGATCGGTCCGCCGGGTATCGGCAAGACGACGCTCGCGATGGCCGCCGCCAAGCTCCGCGGTCAGCCGCTCTATATCACCCAGTGCACCGCCGACACCCGCCCCGAGGACCTGCTGGTCACGCCGGTCCTGGCCGAGAACGGCAAGATCGCCTACCACGCCTCGCCCCTGGTCACGGCGATGCTCGTGGGGGGCGTCTGCGTGCTCGACGAGGGGAACCGGATGAACGAGAAATCGTGGGCGAGCCTCGCGCCGTTGCTCGACCACAGGCGGTACGCCGAGAGCGTCGTGGCCGGGATCACGCTCCACGCCCATCCCGACTTCCGCGTCTGCGTGACGATGAACGAAGACGAATCGACCTATGAAGTCCCCGACTACATCCTGTCGCGGTTGCAGCCGACCTTGACCCTCGGCTTCCCGGCCCGCGACGACGAGATGGCGATCCTCAAGTACCACCTTCCGTTCGCCGAGACCGACCTGTTGGCCCTGACGGTCGAGTTCCTCCAGCAGGCTCACGAGCTGAAGCTCGATTTCTCGCCGCGCGACGGGCTCAACATCCTGCGGTACGCCATTAAGCGGATGGCGCAGGACACGAACCATCCGCTCGGTCGCGACGCCGCCTGGCGCGAGGCGCTCGCATGCGTCCTCGGCGACGACGCCGTGAACCTCGAAGACCTCGCGCGCCGCAAGCGCGGATCGATGGGGGAGAGGCACGCGCCGCTCGGTCTGGGCGACCTGTTCTTTGATCCCGACGACGATTTGCACCCGGACGCCCAAGAGGACGACGACGAAGACTGATCACGTGACGCCGGGTTTCTTTACCCGCAAGTCCGGTGCCAGCCGTCAGCAGTCCGTCGGGGAGGCGTCGGTTGAGGCGTGGGCCGTCCAGGCGGCGAGGACGGCCTCGTCGAGGCACGGGTAGCAGTCGACGAGCATGGTCAGACGCACCTGGTCGAGCAGGGCCATGATCCGGGGATGCGCCTCGCAGATCCGCAAAGCGCCCCCCACGCGGTCGAGACGGAGATGGTGGGCGAGCAAGACGCCGATCGTCTGTCGTGTGAGCCGGCCGACGAATTCAAGGTTGACGACGACCCGTCGCGGCAGCGGCTGCGCCGACAGCTCGTGCAGCTTGAGCCGGAGCGCCTCGTTGGGCTCCTCGCCTTCGAGGTCCGTCACGATTGGGGTGACGACGAGGACGTTCTGGACGACCTCGCACTTAATGCGCACGCCGGCGTCGTCGTCGGCGTTGGAAGCCTGGTTCAGGGCTCCGAGCGCCGTCAGGTTCTCAGTCGGGAACGGGTCGGCCGGCGCGGCGGCGGCTTCCGAGGGCGGGGAATCGCCGTGGACCGTCGCAGGCGCGAGGGCCCCGACGAACTCCATCTCAGCTCGCGACAGCCCGATCCAGATCTTGCAGCGGACCGGGCCGATCAGGATCTTGTCTTGCGAGTGCAGCTCGGACTCGGCGGCGCGGAGCGGCTCGCCGTTGAGAATCGTGCCGTTGGTGCTGCCGAGGTCGCGGAGGAAGACCCGGGCGCCCCGGATCTCGACGGCCGCGTGTCGCTTGCTGACGTGGGGAGACCCCAGTCGTAAGTGGCTGCCCTGATCGCGGCCGACGACGAACGAGTTGCCGGCGACGGCGATCATCCGCCCTTTTGAACCGCCGTACTCGACCCGCAGCCAGACCTTGCCTTCCATCGTCTCCGCCCCACTCGCTCTCGCGGGCGCCGATGCCGACGCGTGGGCGCCTGGGTTCTCGACGGGCGAGCCGCCTTGCAAGGGAGGCACGATCGAGGCGTTCACCAGGGCTTCAAGGATATCGACGGGCAAGGCGCGCGGCCCCGGGGAGGCGGGCCAGGGGCCGTCGATCGCGGCTTGCTCGTCGTCGCAAAGGACGATCCGCCGACCCATGCCGATGATCTCGAAAATCTCCGCCAGCTGCGGCGTCAAACCGCAGACCTTGAGCCGGCCCCCTTCGGCCGCCTCGCAACGACGATGCGCGTCGACGGCCGCCGCGACGATCCAGCTTCCCAGCCGCTCAACCTTCGAGAAGTTGAGGACGACCCGCTGGTTCCCGACGCCGATCAGGTCGTCGAGATCGTCGGCCAGCTCGCGAATCTCGGCCTGCTTGACGAGCGCTCGGTCCGTGAGCCGGACCACGGTGATCCCTCGCTTGTACGCCACGCTGAACCGATTCCAGGTCCCCCGCGATTTGAATCCACGGTCCGTGCTCTTGACCTGGGAAGGAGTCCGGCGGGCCGTCGGCAAGGCGCCCACCAACTGGTTCCAGAGATTCGTCTCGGGGCGTTCGGTCTGCGCGTCGAGGTTGCCGGCGATCCAATCCTCAAGGCGACGGTCGTGGACGCGGTCGTTCTTCACGGCCTTCAGGCTGATCAGGCGCGCCGGCCGGGTTTCGCCTTCTGTTGCTTCGGGCCCCGTCGCGAGTGCAATTTCAGAGTGAGCCATGAGACCCGACCTCGACGACTGGTGGCGAAAACACGTTAACGAATCGAAATAAGAGCGCAATGCGGCTCGAAGGTCGCGGAGCGGAGCTCCCGACCTCGATCCATGGAAATAGAGCGCGGCTCAGCCGGAGCGCACACACCGCGCATCCGCCGAAACGAGGGAACGATCCCTGGAGAGAAGGTCGTCCCGGCCGAGGTGGTCGGGAGGACTTCACGGGAGGATTCCGCCCAGGACAGGCGGTGCGAATGACGGACGGGCCCGGACGGTCTTGGCGATCACTTCGGGCGGTGGGGCCTGCCGTTCCTCACACTGTCAGTCAGCGATATTCCGCGAGCGTCCGTCCCAATTTGTTTTGGATTTCCCGGAGCCTGAAATGACCCGACCCGAATGGCTCGACCGCCGCGCGTCTGGCGTCGCCCCGGCCGGGCGCCGACGCTACACTGTCTCTTTGCGGAAGTGACTCGGTCGAGGAGAGGAACGGCGGTCGCCATGTCGCAGCCCACCGCGGACGATTTTCTGACGATCGGACCCGGAATCCGGGTCTTGCCGATCGTCCACGGCTCGGGCGACTGCGCGATCCGCGTTCGTGAAGAGTTGCTGGCGCGACCCTACGACTGCCTCGCCGTGCCGTTGCCCCCGTCGTTTCAAGACGAGGTCGAGGCCGGCGTCGAGCGGCTGCCGGCGATTTCGGTCGTCGTTCAGCGCGACGTCGACCGCGACGACGGCGGCGACGGCTTCAGCTACGTCCCGATCGACCCTTGCCAGGGGGTGATCGCCGGGCTGCGGACGGCGATCGGCGAGCGGATCGCGCGGGCGTTCATCGATCGGGAAACCCCGTACTTCGAGGCGGTTCACGGCGTTTTCCCCGACCCGTACGCGCTCAAGACCGTGACCCCCGAACGGTTCTCGGCCGCGATCCTGCCGGCGACCCCCCCGCCGCCGTCCGAATGGCAGGTCGGTCGAATCGCCTGGATGGCCGCCCGGCTCCACGACCTGCAACGGCGATACCGGCGCATCCTCCTGGTGTGCTCGATTCTCGATTGGCCCTGGATTCGAGACGCCTACCAGCGACGGATCGATCCCCCCGAGGCCGAGCCGTTCTTCGCGCCTTTGTCCTCCTTCAAGGCCGATCCCAAGACCTTGCTTTTTCTGTTGGGCGAGCTGCCGTTCATAACCGCACTGTACGAGCGCGGGCGAGCCGAGCTGACGCCCGACGACAACCTCTCGGTCGACGGCGTCAAGGAACTGATCCTCCAGGCGCGCGAGCGGTTGCGGGTCGAGCGTCCCAGGATCGCGCAGCGGATCACGCCGCAGTTGCTCGGGACCTATTTCCGGTACGTCCGCAACCTGGCGTTGAGCGAGCGCCGGCTGACCCCCGACCTGTTCACGCTGGTGCTGGCGGCCAAGCAGACCTCGGGCGACGACTTCGCCCTGGCCGTGGCCGAAACGGCCCGTGAATACGCCTATGCCGGCCACGAGGTCGACGCCGACGCGTTCGGCGACCCCGAACCGCTTCGGATGGGCGTGGACCAGGCCGACGTACCGGGCTGGGGACTGGGCGCGATGGTCAGCCGGCTTCCGGGGCAAGCCGTCTCGTGGCGGTCGTGCGAGCTTCGGCCCCGGCCGCTGGAGCGCGAACAGAAGCGCTGGCGGCAGCGCTGGGACCCGTACGGGATGTGCTCCTGGCCTCCCGAGGACGATCGAATCGAGAGCTTTCACCGCCATGTGAAAGACCAGGCGCGGGCGATCCTCGGCGCCGACCTGGTGAAGTCGGAGAAGTTCACCACGAGCGTGCGCGACGGCATCGACATCCGCGAAACTCTGCGCAACTGGCACACCGGCGACGTCTACGTGAAGGTGATCCCGCCCGGCCGGGGTTCGATCGAGGTGGTCGTCTTCCTCTTCGACGTCCCCGCCGACCCCAAGCTCTACACCAACCGCGCGACGTGGTACGCCGAGCACTCCGAGGAATCGACGCTCGCCTTCTACGCCACCGACCCGATGACGAACCTGGTGGGGCCGGGGATCGCCGAGGCCCAGTACGGCGGCGCTCTGTTTCTCTATCCGCCCCGGCCGATCCCCGAGATCTGGACCGACCCGAGGCTGCGGAGCGTCGAGACCCTGGAAGAGACCTTGCTCGCCTCGGCCTTCCTGCACAGTAAAGATCGACACGTGGCGGTGGTCAGCCCCGGACCGCCGCCGGCCGCCTGGCGTCGGCTGGCTCGCAAGTACGGCCGCAAGATCGTCCACCTGCCGCTCAAGCGGTTCAGCGGACAGATAATCGAACGCCTGCGCACGTTCCACGTCCTCAACGGCAAGCACGTCCGCTCGTATGCGGCCGATTACATCCGAGAGCAGTGATGGGAAAGGATCGGTGATCATGCCCAGCCCGCTGGTCGTCTTGCTCGCGCTTCAGGTTCTGACGCAGCAGCCCGCGGCCGTCGATCTGTCGGCGACCGAGCCGTTCGACGCCCCGAAGTACGGCGTGGCCACGAAGTTGCCCAAGGCGTGGCCGCTGGCCGTGCGTGAAAAGGACGACCAGGTGTTCGTCGCCCTGATCGCCCAGAACGACGCCGACCGTCCGGGGGTCGCCGCGTGCGAACTGGGCCTGGCCCCGTCGAGCCTCGACGACTACCGGACGCGGATCGACCGGAACGCGCGCGACCGAGGCCGGCCCAACGGCAAGCTCGCCGTCAACCGGATCGTCAAGGACGACAAGGGGGAGCGGCTGGAGACCATCTGGGAGTTCCATCCGGCGACGGGCGGGTTCTGGAGGGAGGTCGTCGTGCGAACTGTCGCGCACCGGCAGCTCTACAGCTTCACGCTCAACGTCGAGGACGCCGTGTACGCGACGGCCCGCCCGGCGTTCGACGCCCTCGTCGCGGCGACGACGTTCTCACCCCCCAATACCGGCGCCGACCTCTTGACCCGGAGCGCCAATCGCTGGGTCCAGCGCGAGTACAAGTTCACGCTCGACCTGCCCGAGGGTTGGAGCCCCGTGCTGGCCCCGAGCGAGGTCGCGCTCCTGTTCGCCAACGGGCCGTCGCATGGCGTCTGGTCCGACAACGTCCTGGTCCTGGCCCATGCGCACAGCAAGTTGAGCCTCGACGAGCAGGCCAAGGAACTCCCCGCGCTCCTCAAGCAAGAGGACCCGAACAGCGAGCTGGTCTCGTGCCAGGTGGTCCCCCAGGGCAAGATCGAGGCCCTCGAAACCATCGTCCGCACGCGCCGAGGACCGTTCTCGATGACCGTGATCGAGCGCAAATTCCGGGGCGACCGGTTCGACTACGAGGTCAAATACACGCTCGAAACCGAGCGGTTCGAGGCCCTCGCGCCGACCCTTCGCAAGAGCCTCGACAGCTTCCGCGAGCTTCCGGGCGTCGTCCCCGGCGGGGCGGGGAAGGCGGCGTGACCCCGGCTTTCATTTCGACGGCGACGGCTGGTCGAGGTCGTCGCCGACGTCGTGCGTCGGCTCGGGCTTGATGCCGAACCGGAGCAACTGGACGGCGGTGAACAGGATCAGGATCGGCAGGATCAGATAGGCGATGTAGATCGTCCAATTGAACCCGAGCGCCGGGCCGGCGAGGGCCAGGGGGAGCACGAACAGCGAGCCCAGCAAGAGCATGCAGCCGGTGGAGGTCATGATCGATTTGAAGCTGGCGGCCTCGCTGATCCGCTCGTAGTGGAGGTCGATCGTCCGGCCCCGTCGGAGGCTGCGGACGACGGCCTCGGTCAGCTCCATCGACCGGGTGCCGTCGTGAAGGCTCGGCGCGGGCGCGAGGCGGACGTCGGCGTCGGGCGCGAGCGCCCGCGAGGCTCGCAGCACGTCGAAGACGGCGGCGTGGGAATCCCAGAATCCGAGGTCCGTCGTCAGCTCGGCGTCACGGGCCGACGCTCGCTGGATCAGCCGCGCGGGGGACTCGAAGTGCGGGTCGTATTCAAGAGTGAGCGAGCCGTTCGAGCCGACGACCATCAGCCGGGCCGTCTCGCCCGGTTCGGACGAAAGCCGGATTTCCGCCCGTCGACCCGCTTCGGCGCGAAGCTGGACGATCAGCTCGTGTTTGGGATTCACCCCCGGCGGGTCGCCGTTGGCGGTGAGCGCCTCGACCTCGCCGAGCAACGCCCGGACGACGTCGACGGCCCGGGCGAAGCCGACGCGGACGAGGCTTTCGTCGGCCTCGGCCGGCGACTCGTGGCGGATCGCCCGGAACGCGCCCAGAGTCCCGGCGGCGATCACTTCCTGCAACCGGCCTACTCCGGGGTGAAGCCGTAGCGGCAGGTCGGGGACGACCACCGCCCCGGTCTCGTGACGGCTCATCGCGACCTGATAATAGGCTTCGGAATCCAGCCCCGGCGGGTGCAGGCAGAGGGTTGCGAGCCCTTCGGCCGCCGCGCGTCGGAGGGCTTCCGCCCGCTGCTCGATCGGGCCGCCGACGATCGCCGCGTCCAGCCCCGGCGTGGCCAGAGCTTCGTCGAGATCGGCGATCGCGCAGCCGTCGAACGGAGACCCTCCCGCAAAGCCGGGTTGGACGGCGATCACGTCGAGGTCGTCTTGCTCGATCGCCCACTCGGCCCAGGCTCGCTCATCGTCGCCGTCGCCGATTATCAAGATCTTCATCGTGGAGAGAGTCCTTCAGGGCGTAAGGTCGCCGGCCGGTCCGCATTGACCTCGCTCGCGCGGTCTGGCGATAATCGTGATGCGCGAGCGGGGAGTTCGATTCCAAAGGGGCGGGGAAACGCGTCGGTGATCACGATCGAGAACGTCCGCGATTTTCCGGCCTCGGCCCGTGGGGCGTATGTCACGATCGGCAACTTCGACGGGGTCCATCGCGGCCACGGTCGGCTGATCGCCGAACTGCGAAGCCAGGCCGACGCGGCCGGCGTCCCGGCCGTCGCCGTGACGTTCGACCCGCACCCGGTCGCCCTGCTGCGCCCCGACAAGGCCCCGTTGCCGCTCGTTTGGCAAGAGCGCGAGTACGAGCTGCTCAAGGCCGCCGGCGCGTCGGAGGTGGCCGTCTTTCGGACCGGTCCCTGGCTGCTCGAACTCTCGGCCCGCGCGTTCTTCGAGCAAGTGATCCTCGGCCAGTTCGCCGCGCGCGGGCTCGTCGAGGGGCCCAACTTCTTCTTCGGCCGCGATCGTCGCGGAGACGTCGAGACCCTGGGCCGCTGGTGTGCGGAGAAGGGCCTGGCTTTCGACGTCGCCGAGCCGACGTTCGACGCCGGCCGGCTGATCTCGTCGTCGCGGATTCGCGAGGCGCTGGTCGACGGCGACGTCGCCGAGGCCCGCCGGCTGCTCGGACGGCCGTACCGGATTCGAGGGGTCGTCAGCCACGGCGCGGGCCGAGGCGCGGGGATCGGCGTCCCCACGGCCAATCTCGAGGAGGTCGACACGCTCATCCCTGGCGACGGCGTCTACGCCGCGACGGCCCTCGTCCCCGGCGACGATCCCGGCGACGAGCCCCGGTCCTGGCCGGCGGCCTGCAACATCGGCCCGAACCCCACGTTCGGCGAGCAGGTCCGCAAGGTCGAGGCGCACCTGATCGACTTCAAGGGCGACCTCTACGGCCGGACGGTCGAACTCGATTTCCTCGAACACCTGCGGCCTACCCGGACGTTCGCCGGCCTCGACGACCTGCTCGGCCAGATCCGCCTCGACGTCGAGGCCGCGCGACGCCTCGCCGCGAACCCCTGACGATCTCGAAGCGCCGTTGCTCGCGGGGCGGTCAGGCATTGCGGCGGATCTCGTAATACTGGCTGATGACCAGGAACCGCTTGACCATGCGCGCGACCACGAAGCCCGTCAGCGCCAGGCAAGCAATATAGATGTTCGCATAAGGCAAGACGTCGGGCCCGATCCAGGCAGGCGTTCCGCGGCTCCAGTCGAGGCCGGCGCGGAGGTAGAGCGTGAGGTAGCCGAAGATCGCGAGCGCGGTCGTGAACCAGACGATCCCTTCCCGGAACCAGAGGCCCGACGCGGCGATCATGAGAGGATAGCCGATCAACAGCGGGGTGTACTGGCCATCCAGGATCCAGAGCAGCAGCGTGAGGCAGACCATGTCGCCGGTGGACCAGAGCCGGCGAACGGGGTCGGAATCCCAGCCGTTTCGATGGAGTCGCTGGAACAGCAGCGTCAGGCCGGCCCACAAGGCCAGGACCGTCTGCACGCGAACGTGGGCGACGGGGTCGGGGTTCGACGATCCGACGTGGAAGTTGTATTCCGTCAGCAGGCTGACGAGTCCCAGCCCGGCGAGCCTTGAAACGACCTCGGGCTCGCGTCGGGTCCATCGCCTTAGCTTGCGCAGGGTTCCGGTGGCGTCGATCGTTTCGCCCTGAAGGGAGCGGACCAGGTCGTCGGCGAGCGCCTCGGCCGAGGGGTAGCGGTCTTGCGGCGCTTTCTCCAGGCATTTCAGGCAGATGCTCTCCAGCTCGCGGGGCAGCTCGGGGCGAAGCTCGCGGGGGGGCGTCGGTTCGTTATAGAGGGCCTGGAGGACCGTTTCCATCATCGTCGGCATGCGGAACGGCGGCCGGCCGGTCAACAGTTCGTAGAAGATCGCCCCCAGGCCGTAGACGTCGGTCGCGGGGCTGATCGCCTCGCGCTGGCCCGACGCTTGCTCGGGCGCCATGTAGCTGGGCGTTCCCAGCACGGCCCCCGACGCCGTCAGCGAGCTATCGGTGGATGCCTGGCGGGCGAGGCCGAAATCGGTGATCTGGGGGACGCCGTCGCGGTCCATCAGGATGTTCGACGGCTTCAGGTCGCAGTGGACGAAGCCTTTATCGTTGGCGTAGTGGATCGCCCGGGCCAGCACCACGATCAACCGGCCCGCCGCGTGCGGATCGCTGCCGAACGAGTCCACTCGCTCCGTCAGCGATCCCCCTTCGACCAGTCGCATCGTGAAGTAAAGGAAGCCGTCCTGCTCGCCGACCTCGTGGATCGGCACGATGTTGCGGTGATCGAGGTTCGCGGCCAGCTTGGCCTCGCGGCGGAATCGCGCCCGCTCGACATCGGTGGCCAGCGAGCCGGAGAGGATCATCTTGACCGCCACCTCCCGGTTCAAGACCGTATCGCGCGCCCGGTAGACCACGCCCATCCCCCCCCGGGCGATTTCCGAGAGCAGCTCGTACTTCCCGAACCGCTCCCCCTGCGACGGCGGCGAGGATCGGTGCGACGATTTCTCGGAAACGTCGCCGACCGGTTCGGAGTCGTTCAAGGTCGACTGGATGGGGGGCCAGATCACGGTTTGATCGGGGGACAGGCCGATCGTGGTCGACTGACCGAACAGGCCGCCTACGACTTCCGAGAAATCGGGGAAGCGCGTCAGGTATTCGTGGATCGTGGGATGTTCGCACTGGCTTCGCCGCAGCTCGATTTCGAGGGCAATCAGCTCCTCGACCAACCGCGTTCGGCAGGGGCCTTCGTCCCCTTCGAGGTAGTCCTCAATGCGCGGGCGAGGCCCGGAGCGCCAGGCGGCTTCGAACCGCTCGCAGACTCGGTGCACCTGGCGAGCGGTCGCCAGCGCGTCGGAGGCGTCGGCGCCGTGAAGTCCCTCGGGGTGGCTGTTCAGCATGAGGCTTCCCCGTCGCGGTCGAGCCACGTCTGGCGGATCAAGTCGAGCCGTCGCGCGACGGTGCGGCGCGCGCAGCCGAGCCGGTCGGCGATCTCGTCGCAGGTGAAACCTTCCATGCGGCGGACGGCGACCTCGCGGAGACCGTCGTCCTCGAGCGCGTCGAGCAGCCGCCGGTACTCCTCAGCGACCATCGCCGCGAACTCGGGGGTCGGCTCGGGGCCGGCGACCAGGTCGAGCCCTTTCACGTTCGAATCGCCTTCCTCAACGATCCGGCCGCCGCCGCGCTTGAGCCGGCGCTGGCGTCCCGCCTGGGCGAAGGCCTTGCGCGCGGTGATCACGACGAGAAGCTTCCAGAGGTCTTCACGGTCGTCGAGCTTGGGGAATTTGCCGCGCGCGGCACCCGCGCAGAAGCTGTTGAACGCCGAGAGCGCGGCGTCTTCCTCGTCCTGTTCGGCGCCCGACCGAGGCAGCCGACGGAGCTTGGCCCGGGCCAGGACCACGAGCTGGCCGAAATAGCGCTCCCAGAGGGGCTGGGCGGCGGTCATGTCGCCCACCTTCAAATCGCCCAGCCAGTGGGTCACCGAGCCTCGGTCTTCGTCCCCCATCGATCCCCTCGACGTGCTCGAACCGGATGCCGGCAAGGCTCGGCGCGACGTTCGCCGTTGCGAATTTCCAGTGTACCACGCCGCGCCCCGGCCGGGTCGGTTCAGGGCTCGACGACCTTAGCGGCGGCGACTTCGGCGGCGGTGAGCGGGCGAATCTGGATGTTCCGGACGGCCCCGGCGGTCTCCCAGGTGGCGAAACCCAAGGGCTGGCTCGCCCGCACCTGGACCCGCGTGCTGAGGTGGCGATTCGTGACGTCGACCGCGATGATCTCCTTGTCGTCGATCGCGCACCGGACCGCCTGATCGGTCACCCGGATTCGAAACCGGTACCAGGTCTTGTTGTTGTAGGCATGGCTGTAGGTCGTCTCGTTTTCCGAGGCGTCGGCGCCGTCGAGGCTGGAAAGCCCCGTGACGTGGCCGCCCCAGCCGCCATTGACGAACGAGAGGAACGATCCGCCGACCGGAAACGTCGCCGCGCCGAAGAAGTCGACCCCTTCCGTCCGCATCGCCTCGTAAGTCAGCTCGTAATTCGTCTTCGGCAAATCGGTCCGGGTCGTGGTCACGCCGGTCATCGACTTGCCCAGCGGCAGGACGATCGCGCCGTCGGCGACCCGGACGTCGACGTCCTTCGCGCCGTAGAAGTCGGTCTTCTTCCAGCCGTCGAGCGTCTTGCCGTCGAACAGGACGATCGCCTTGGGCTTCTCGGCCGGCTCCTCGCCGACGGCCCGAGCGCCCGCGAACGCCCCCAGCAGAACGCAGACCGCGAGGCCGCCGAGGATCGACAATCGAAGCGTGAGGCGGCCGTTGCGCGAGGAAGCCAGCGACGTCGTCATGACCGTCTCCATTCACCAAGAGTCTAGCAAAGACCAGAGCGTCGAGGACCGAGAGAAGTCGGCCCGCGTCCCTTGATGCTAATCCAAGAACGGCCGCCGGTCGATCTCCGAGCGTCGATCTGGGCGGCGGTCCCGAAACGATCGAAAAAATTCGTGCATGCTTGAAACCGCTGTTCGCTTCGGTTTATGCTTGCACGTCCCGTCCGCCTCGCACGCCTCGACCTATCAGGGGTCTCACGATGAGCGCGTTTCGCTTCGAATGGTCACAATCAACGGGGCGACCCGTCTGGATCGGCGTTTTGCTGGCCTCGGCGATGCTCGCGCCGCCTTCGCTCGCCGCGCCGGACGACAAGCCGCCGAAGCCGTCTTCCGGCCTCATGAGCCTCGAAGAACTCCACCGCGACATCCGACTGCGAATCCGGAAGCTGGCCGAGGCGGTGTTGGCGGATGAGAAACGGTGGCAAGAGTCCGTAGAGATTCGGATCGGTCCCAGGATCAAAGGGGGAGGCGAGGAGGCCGTCTACCGGCAGGCCAAGCTCGCGCGCGAGATCGCCGAGCTGGCGAGCAGGGAATACAAAGAGGTCGCCGCGCCGCTGGAACACGCGAAGCTCGAGGCCGAGATCCGGCTCGCGGAGGCTGCGATCCGCAGTGCGGAGGAGAACCTGCGCGGCATCGAGGCGATCGCCCTGAAGGCGAAGCAGATCGAGCCTACGTCGATCTTGGAGTTCATGAGAGCTGACGGCGTCGAGGCGATGGTGGAGTCGGCGCAGCTTTCGCTGGAGAAGGAGAAGTTTGGGCTTGAGCAGGCCCAGGGCAAGCTGATCGTGCTCGACCAGTTCACCAAGGCCAAGACGATCAAGGAGCTGCGCAGCGACGTCGAGAGGGCGTACTCCGACGAACTCGCGAAAGAGCAGACCCTGAAGCTGAGGGGAGACCAGATCGCGAGCCGGAAACGGGCGATCGAATTATTTAAGAGCCCGCAGGAATCGATGTGGGCTCCTGTCGTCAAGGCGCTGGGCGAGATCATCGGACTGGAGGCTGAACTCCAGGCGCGATTGAAGGAAGGCCCGCCGGCCGATCCCAAGGATCGCGCAGGCTGGGAGGAGAAGTCCAGCACCCTGTCAAGTCGGCTGCGAGCCGGGCTCGACAACGCGGAGCAACTCCGCGACGACATCGATTTCGGACGACTCGGCCGCAGTATCCACGAGGCTCAACGCGCGGGTTCGGGATCGCTTCTCGAGCGGCTGCGTGCGATCGCTCCCGAGGATCGCAAAGCCCTCTTCTCGTCGGCGCCGGAACAGCGTGACGCGATCTTAAGGAAGGCGGGGTTCACCGAGTCGGAGATCGAGCGGTTCAAAGAGATGCAGGCCCATGGCAAGGAAAAATGATGAGGCGTGATCGTGGCGCTTGGGGATCTCCAGGGCTGATCCTCTGCGCGTTCCATCCTTACTCCCAGGGGGTCGACCATGGCGTCATCTCGTTTCGACAGTCCGCGATCATCACGTCGTCTCGTCTGGATCGGCCTAATGCTGGCTGCGGCGATGATCGCTCCGGCGCGGCTCGCCGCTCAGGACGACAAGCCGCGCATCGGGCCGATCAGCCTCGAAGAACTTAATCGCGACGTTCGACTGCGAATCCGGAAGCTCGCCGAAGCTGCGCTGAACGCGCAGCGGCCGGTGCAGAGGGGCTTGGAGGACGAGTTGATCAATCGCGGAATCGAGCAACGAGGCGAGGAGGCGGCGTACCAGCAGGCCAAGCTCGCGCGCGAGGTCGCCGAGATCAGGGTTAACGAATACGAGGAGGGAATCGCCGTTCTGGACCGCGCGACGATCATGGGCGAAATCCGTCTCGCTGAGAACTCGGCAGCCAGAGCGAAGGCGATGGTCGACAAGATCGAAGCGACCCTCCAGAAGTTGCAGAAGTTCGAGCCGACGCAGATCTACGAGATGACGACCGTTTACAACCTCCAGCAATCGTTGAGGGCTGCACAGCTTCAAATTCCGAAGTATCAGATCGAACTGGAACAGGCCCAGGGCAAGCTGAAGAGCTTCGAAGCATATCAAAAGCCGAAACGGACGAAGGAGCTGCAAGTCGAGGTCGAAAAAGCGCTCGCCGATGAATTGATCAAGAAGGAAAGCCTCGAGGCTTTCAATGAGGACCTCGCACTCATGAAGCAACGGGCTGAACTCGCCAAGAAGCGAAAAAAGCCGAACCGGGCGCCCCTATTCTCGGCCCTGGACGAAGCCGTTGCATTGGAGAGTACGTTGCAAACCCAGTTGAAGGAGAGCCCGCCGGCCGATCCCAAGGAACGCCAAAGTTGGGATGAGAGACTCGCCTCCCAGACGGCGAAGTTGAGAGCCGCTCTCGACAAGGCCGAACAGCTCTCCGACGACGTCGACTTCGAGCAGCTCGGCGAAAGGGTCCATGTACTGCTTCAAGACACGGAGGCCGCCCGGACGCCCAAGAGCGAAAAGTGACGGCCATAGCGCCGACGCGGCGCGGGGGCGATGGTACGCTACGAGAAAGGAAGGGGCGGCGGGATCCGAGTGTTTTTGGGACGGGTGGATCAAGGCGATGAGAAGACTGGATGCGATGGCCGGCGATCTCAGCCGGCGTGAGTGGATCCGGGCGACGGCTCTGGGCGTTTCGGGAATGCTCGTCGGCGACGCCGTCCTTGCCGCGCCTCAGGCGGTGAAAAAGGAGGACAAGCCGCCGATCGAGATCAAGGATTCCGACCTCGCCGAGGTCGAGCGGAAGCTTGAGAAGGCGGGGATCACCCGCGTCCACCGGCTCGACTCGGCGCACTACCAGGCGGTCGGCGACGCGGCCGACGTGTTCATGAAGTCGATCCTCGGCGACTGCGAGCAGCTTGCGGTCGCTTACCTGCGGCACTTCAAGGATCGCGGCTTCGAGATTCACGCGCCCGAGCGGTCGTTGATCCTGCTGGTGTTCCGCGACGATCGCTCGTTCGGCAAATTCTTCCGCATGCCCTCTCTGCCGGAGGCGGCCTCGAAGGGGATCGGGGCCCAGATGACCGGCGCCTACGACCGGTCGACCAACCTGCTGAACGTATTCGACTGGCGCAACGTGCCGATGGCCGCGCGGTCGTCGCACCTCAACGTTCAGACCGTCGCCCACGAGGGGACTCACCAGCTCACCTTCAACACCGGCCTTCTCAATCGTTCCGGCGACGTACCGGTCTCGATCATCGAGGGGCTCGGAACCTACGGTGAACCCCGCAAGGTGATCGGCCCCAGCGCGCTCGGGAGGATCAACCTGCGACGGCTCGACGATCTGGCCAAGCTTCAGCGGGTCACCGACTGGATTCCGCTCCATGATTTGATCGTCAATGACGCAATCATCCGCGAAGGGCTCGTCGTGCGGGTCAGCCTCGCCTACGCCCAGAGCTGGCTCCTGGTCCACTTCCTGCTGAACGACGCGGAGTTCACCCCCAAGTTCCGCGACTACCTGAACGCGATCCGGACGCGCAAGACCACCGCGCACCGGCTCGACGACGCCAAGCAACACCTGGGCGATCTCGCCGCCCTTGACCGTGCCCTGAAGGCCTATTCGATCCGTCTACTTCGATCGCTCTGAATCGGATCGCTTCGAAAGCGAGAACGGCGTGGGCCGACCGGAGAGGGAATCTCCAGGCCGTCCACGCCGTGTTTCGGTCGCATTCGTCGGAGCTGGCCGCGCTCAGTTGGCCTTGGGGTTGAGCATCGACGAGCCGGGCAGGGGGGGCAGCGAGGCGGTCGTCTCTTCGGGCGACGGCATCAGCTTGGTGGCGGCGTCGCGGACCTGCTGCGAGCGGTCGGAGCGGGCCATCTCGACGATCCGTCGCTTGACCGAGACCGTCTGCGACTTCTGGGCGCCCAGGGCCTCGACGGCGTGAATCCGGACCGATTCGTCGGCGTCGTGCGAGAGCTGGAGCAACCAGACGATCGGGTCGATGTCGTTGCGGTCCTTGACGAGCGCGATCACCGAGGCCCGCTGGTCGGCCTTGGGGCTGGTCATGAGACCCCCCAGGCTGATCAGCTCGTCGCTCAGCCCGCGCACCTTGAGAGTGGTCTTGGCGGCCTCGCGGATGGCTTCGTCCGTGTCATGAAGCCGCTTGAGCAGCATGTCCTCGTTCAGGACGCCGGGCCGGCCGGCGAACGAGAGCAGGACCTGACGGCGAACATCGGTGGCCGTATCGTCGAGGTAGGCGACGGCCGGCGCGGCCGCGGCGTCGACCGGGAGATAGCCGAGGGTGTTGATCGCAGCGATCCGAGTGCGGCCGTCGTCGCTGGCCAGGCATCGAAGCACGGGGCGATGCAGCCCTTCCTTCCAGTCGGCCAGGTTCTGCTCCTCGGCCGGCGTGAGCGACCGTCCGGGCATCCAGACCCAGAACCGGCGGATCTCGTTGAGCGCCGTGAATCGCACGAATCCCTCGGCGTCGGACAGGCTCGCCGTGTAGATGTCGTGCAGCGGCTTGAGCGCCTCGATCCATTGCGGGGGGGCCGGCTCGGCGCTGAATTTCTCAAGGACCGAGGCGGCGATGATCGCCGATGTGGCCCGCCCCGCGGGGTTGAAGCTCAGGAACCCCGCGCGAAGCGAGTTCAAGGTTTCCAGCCACTGTCCGCCCTCGGCTTCGCTCAGCGCGTTGCGAGGAGCGTTGTTCGCGTCGGCGACCCGCTGCTGCAAGATCCCCAGCGCCTTGAGATCACCGCCGCGGAGCCCCTGGTTGAGAGCCTCCCGCGAGCTGCCGTCGTCGGCCACGGCCGATACCGTCGCCGTCCCCCGCGCCGCCTCGTGCGGTCGCCGCCGCGCGGAGGAGACGAAGAACAGTCCCGCTCCGGCCGCGGTGAATGCCAAGACGCCCGTAACCCAAAGCCCCGCCCGACGTCGCTCTGGCATGCTTGCCTCCCTGCGTAGACCGGAACCAACTCCTTGATTCCCGCGTGCTCGATTGGAACGTCCCGATCCCGGCTCTGCGGCCGCGACGGGAAATCGCTCGACGGCTTCCGTTAGGACGTGCGAACTGGACAGCCGGCGCGATTCGAGGGACGTTTCGCCCGCCTTCCACGGCGGACTGCACGTTTCCGTCATCGGGCTGGATCATATTGAGAATCGCTTGTAGAGCAAGATCACTTCCGTTTTCTCTTCAGTTTTCCGGCTCGCCTGCCGACGAAGACCAGAACCTCGAAACGGACTGTGTCTGCGGCAGCCGAGCCAATTACGGAAACGCGTGCGTGGTCGCTTCAATCACCGCACTTCCTCTGCATGGGTTGCCCAGGCCTCCTATTTTATCTCTCGGTGCGGAGATTGCCTGGTTTACTCAGGAGAGGGTAAGGAAAGAGGGGGCGATCGGCCGATCCTAGAGTCTGTGGATAGGAGGAGCGCGGCCTCGGGAGAGGAGTCCCGGGAGTACCGCGGTGCCATGCGCGGCTGCGCGGCGACGGAGCGATTCATGAGCGGACCTGGAAACAGCCGATCACGCTCGGTAGGGGGAGGCTTCGGCCTTGGCCTCTTGCTGATGCTCGCGGTCTCGATCACGCCGCCGTCGACTTCGACGTCGTCGGCCCGGGCGGCGGGGCTGGGGTGGTCGCGGGTCGATCCCGCGCAGGTGGTCCCGCTCGATCAGATTCCGGCCGAGTTTCGGGAATCGGTCAGCGAGGTGATCCGCGACCACACGTTTCACCGGCAGGGCGACGCCGAGTCGTTCCCGTGCAACGCCGGGCTTTACATGTCGCTGGTGAACGAACCATCGATCACCCTGGCGCTTTGGAAAGACCTTGCGGAGTCGCCCGTGCAGGTCAAGCGGATCGGGCCCAACCGCTATCAGGGCGAGGACGGCTCGGGCTCGACGGCGACCTGGGACTTCGTACTTCGCACGCCGAAGGTCCACGTGCTGTTGGCTTACCTGAGCTACGTCAGCCCGCGCGGCAACGCAAAGATCGACGCCCGGATCGTTCTGGTGCTGCACACGGGCTATTATCGCGAAGTCAACCGCGAGCCGTACGTCCAGCACGACGTCGAGGCGTTCGTGAAGGTCGACTCGAAGGGCTGGAAGACGCTGGCTCGCACGGTCCGCCCGGTGATCGAACGCGTGCTCGAAGACCAGGTGCGTGAGGCAGGGCAGTTCGTGTCGTTGATGAGCCGGTTGGTGGTCATGTACCCCACGTGGGCCACGGACGTCGCGATGAAGCAGAACGAGGCCGATGAACCAGCTCGCGAGCGGTTCCGAGAGATCGTCGCCCAGAATCGAAAGCCGAACGCCTCGGACGGCCGCCCGGTGGTCATGACCAACCCCAACGAAGCCACCGCCGATACGAGACGACGCTGAAGTGTAAGAGAGACCCCGGAGCGGGCCACGGCCGATCGATCCAGGACGGCCCGCTCCGGCGCGGTCTTGCTCAGGCGTTAAGTTCCTCGTAGATCGCCTTGCGACCCGGGGCGTCCGGGTCCATCCCACAGCGGATCATCGCGATCCGCTCCCTGTGGACGATGATCATCTTCACGATGGCGCTCAGGGTTCCACACGCGATCGCCGCCAGGGCGATCCAGGCGAACCATGGGATGTGCTGGATAAGAGTCGTCATCATGTTGTACTCGACGACCATTGGCGTCATGATCGGACATCCTTCGTGATCGAGGAAGCGGTGCGTTTAGTCGACCACTTCTTTTTCGCTTCCGCCTGGTTTTTCTTGGACGGATTGCGGCGAAATCATGGAATTCGAGCAGGCGGCGATTCCGGTCGCCGCTGGGCGGCCACGCGCCGGCAAGAGCCCAATACGGCGAAAGCCCGGGCCGAGGGCGTGAACCTCGGTCCGGGCTCTGTGTTGGGATCGGCGAGGCTCGGCTCGGATCAGGCCGCTTGCACGCCGTCGGCCGTCGGCTTGATCGCGTGTGCCGCGGTCTGCGACGGCGGGGTCGGCTCGACGGAGAACCGAAGGCCCATGCGACGCGTCAGGTTCACGAACTGGTCGAGCAGGACGTAGAACACCGGCGTGACCAGCAGCGCGAGAATCAATGAGAGCATCTGGCCGCCGATGATGACCTTGGCCATGCTGGCCCTGGCTCCCGCGCCGGGGCCCTGGCCCAAGGCGATCGGCACCATGGCCGCGACGAGCATGACGGTGGTCATCAGGATCGGCCGCAGCCGCGTCTGGTTGGCCTCGATGGTCGCGTCGTAGCGCGACCTGCCCTTGGCTCGAAGCTGATTCGCGGCGTCGACTTGGAGGATGCCGTTCTTCTTGACGATCCCCACCAGCATGAACAGGCCGAACATCGCGTACAGGTCCATCGGCGTATTGAACAGGACGAGCGAGAGCATGCCGAAGGGGATCGTGACGGGCAACGCCATCAGGATGGCGATCGGCTGCATCCAGCTCTCGAACTGCGCCGCCAGGATCAGGTACATGAACGTGAACGAGAGGGCGAACGCGATCAAGAAGTAGTAGCCCGTCTCGCCGAGCGTCTTGGCCTGGCCGGTGAAGATGTACGTGTACTGGGGGGGGAGGTTCATCCCCTTCAGGATCGCCTCGGCGCGGCTCACGGCCTCGCCGAGGGCGATGCCTTCGGGGTTGCCGAGGACCGTCACAATCCTCTCCCGCCCGAGCCGCTCGATCTCGGTCGGCCCGCGCTCGTCGACCAGCTTGGCGAGGCTCGCGAGCTTGACGAGGCCGGCGGTCGGCGACGGCAGCGTAAGCTGGTAAAGCTCCTGGATGGCCGCTCGCTCCTCGGCCTCGGCCCGAAGCCAGACGTCGTACTGCTGCTCGCCGTCGCGGAACTTGGTGATCGGCAGGCCGCCGACCAGGACTCGCAACGTATCGGCGACGGTCCCGACCGGTACTCCCAGGTCGCTGGCGGCCTCGCGGTCGACGAGCACCTGAACCTCGGGCTTTCGAAGGGAGAGCGTCGTGTCGAGGTCGACGAGGTTCCCTTCCTTCTTGAGTTCGCCGATGAACTGCTCGGCGTAGCCCGCGAGCTTCTCCAGGTCGGGGCCCGCGAGATTGACCTGGAACGTCTGGGCGCGCCGGCCTCCCTGGAACGCCGAGACGTCGTTGACGCTCACGCGGAGATCGGGGTAGTCGACGAGGAAGTCGCGGGCCTCCTGCTGAACCGCGAACTGGGTGTATTCGCGCTCTTCAAGCTCGGTCATGCGCACGTAGATCGTGGCGCGGGTGACGTCCCCCTCGCCCTTGATCGACCGGCCCCCTTCCGTCTGCCCGATCGTCGTGAAGACGTGTTCGGTCCCCTTGAGCTTCCAGACGCGGTTCTCCAATTCGCTCAAGAGCTTCGTGCTGCGCTCGAGGCTGTAGCCCTCGGGGGTGGTCACGGTGATCTCGTACTCGCTCTGGTCGTCGCGCGGGATCAGCGACAACCCCATCCTCTTGCCGATCGGCACCGTGCTGCCGATGACCAGGATCGTCAGGATCACCACCAGGAACTTGAACCGGAGCGCTCCGCGGAGCAGGCCGACATAGCCGCCGTCGACGATCCGGTAGAAGAAGCCGGACTTCGATTTGACTTGGTGGTTGTGGCCCGGCTCGGCGGCTTCGAGCTTGAGGAACCGGCTGCAAAGCATCGGCGTGAGCGTGAACGACACGAACAGGCTCATGGCGACGGCGAAGGCCACCGTCAGGCCGAAGCTGGAGAAGAACCGGCCGACGATCCCCCCCATGAAGGCGATCGGCAGGAAGATGACGATCAGCGAGAGGCTCGTCGCCAGGACCGCCAGGGCGATCTCGCGCGTCCCCTTGCGCGACGCCTCCATGGCGTCCATCCCGTCTTCCTCCATGTGGCGGAAGATATTCTCGTGAACCACCACCGCGTCGTCGATCACGATGCCGATGGCCAGGATCAGCCCGAGCATCGTGATGTTGTTGAGCGTGAAGCCCATGTATCGCATGAACATGAAGGTCGGGATGATCGACGTCGGGATGGCGACGGTGGCGATTAGCGTGGTCCGCCAGTCTCGGATGAACAGGAGGATGGTGGCCGAGACCAAGACGGCGGCCAGCAGCAGGTGGAACTTCACCTCCTCGATCGACTTTTTGATGAACCGCGACTGGTCGCGGATGATCTCGATCGAGATGTCGGGCGGGAGCGCGGCCTTGAGTTTTTCGAGCCGGTTCTTGACGTCCTCGACCACCTTTACGGTGTTGACGCCCGACTGCTTCTGGACGACGAGGCTGACTGCGCCGTCGCCGTCGAGTCGGGCGAGCGTGCGGGGTTCCTCATTCGAGTCGACGGCCTTGCCGACGTCGCGGACCCGGACTGGGTAGCCGTTGCGGTTGGCGATGATCAAGTTGTTGAACTCGCTCGCCGTGGTGAGCCGCCCGAGCGTGCGCAGGACCAACTCGCGAGGCCCCTGATCGACGCGACCGCCGGGGACTTCGAGGTTTTGACGGACCAAGGCCTGGCGGACGTCGTCGACCGACAGGTTGAAGCCCGCGAGCCGGTCAGTGTCGACGACGACGTTCATGGCGCGGATCCGGCCGCCGACCAGGTTGATGGCGCCGACGCCGGAGACCGTTTCGAGCCGCTCCTTGATCTGCCGGCGGGCGATCTCGGTGACTTCGCGGAAGTCGCGACGGCCGGAGATCGCGATCGTCATCACCGGCATCGACCCGGTGTCGAACTTGTCGATGATCGGCGGCTGGGTGCCGTCGGGGAGGTCGGAGAGGATCGTATTGACCTTGTCGCGCACCTCTTGCGTCCCCACGTCGCCGTTCTTCGAGAGCAGGAACTGCGCCGTGACGATCGAGACCCCCTCCTGGGTGATCGACCGCAGCTCGTCGATGCCCGAGACGGTGTTGATGATGTCTTCGATCGGCTTGGTGACGGTGGTCTCCATCTCCTCGACGCTCGCGCCGGGGAGGACGGTCGTGATCGTGCAGACCGGAAAGTCGACGTTCGGGAACAGGTCGACCCCCAACTCGTTGTACGACACGATCCCCAGAACCAGGGGAATGGCCACGAGGACCCAGGTGAACACGGGGCGGTTGATGCAGATGTCGGAGAGCGTCATGGGAGATCCGGTGGATGAGTCGGCGGCGGCCGATCGACGGCGGAGACGCCTGTCTGGGCCGACACGCGGGTCAAGGGTTCTCGTACTCTCGGAACGGTTGATTTCGAGCGAGATTCGGAGCGGCGTCTTGGGCGAAGACTTCTTCCCTTCGCCCCTTGCGGGAGAAGGCGTGTTCGCATCGTTTTTTTTGGAACTCGGGCTATCGCGCGGGCGGCGCTTTCGCCTCGGCCGCGGCGTGTTGCGTCTCGTCGGCTTTGTGTTTCGGTCCGGCGTCGGGCGCGGGAGCGCGAACGACGATGGAGGTGCCGTTGGCCAGCAGCGACTGGCCGGTCGTCACGACCGTCGCCGTCTCCGGCAGCGAGGCGCTGGAGACCTCGACCCAGCCCGATCCTTCCTTGCCGAGCACAAGGTCGTCGATCGCGCGGACCTTGTCGTTCTCGACGAGGAACAGCTTGGTGACGCCCGCGAACTGGATGATCGATTCGATGGGGACGACGGCCGCCCGGGCCGTGGCGTCGGTGATGATCGTGGCCTTGGCGAACCCGCCGGGGCGCAGCAGACCCTCGGAGTTGGGGATCTGAGTCTCCACCTGAAAGGTCCGGCTGGTCGGATCGACCGAGGGATTGATTCGCGCCACCTTGCCTTCGAAGACCTTCCCCGGATGCGAGGCGACCGAGACCCGCACGGGCTGGCCCGCGCGGAGCGACGTCGTGTACCGTTCGGGAACGTTGGTCCAGAGCCGTAGCGGGTTCTCGATGACCAGGTCGTAGACGGCGTCGCCTTCCTTGAGGATCTGGCCCTCGGAGACCGACCGCTGCGTGACGGCGTAGACGGTGGCATCGGGACGGCCGGGGATCGGCGGGGCGACCTGGGGATGCGGCGAACGGATCGTCAGGTCGGCCATGGTCTGCTGGGCCTGATCTCGGGCGATGCGGTTGGCGATCGCCATGGCGATCACGTTGCGGGCCGTCGCCTTGGCGTTATCGTAGGCGGCCATCGCCGCCTGGTAGTCGTTCTCCTGGTCGCCAAGCTCCTGGGCCGTACCCGCCCCCTTCTTGCTCAAGGCACGCTGGCGGGCGAGGTTCTGGAGCGACTTCTCCATGGCAGCCTGCACCTGCCTGACGGCGGGCGCCTGACCGATGGCCTCTTCGGCCTGCTTGCCCCGGATCAGGGCCTCGGTGACGCCGTACCGCTTGATGAACTCGTCGGCCTCCTCGGCGGAGATCCCGAGCTTGACCAACTCGGCCAGATACCTCGACTGGGCGACGTCGAAGGCGAGCTTGGCGTCGATCGGATCGAGTTGCACCAGCGGCTCGTCGGGACGGACCCGGTCGCCCATGTCATGGTAGACCTTGAGGACCTTTCCGCTCCGCTTCGCGCCGATGGTCACCTGCTCCCAGCCCCGGAGCGAGCCGACGGCCTCGATCGTCCGTTCCACCGTCCGCCGTTCGAGCGGCGCGACCGTGACGGGAACCGGCTTGGCGTCGAGGTCGGCCTTGGACGAAACCTTGGCCCCTTCGTGGGAACATCCGGCCTGGCCCACGGCCGCGCCCAGGGCGAGAATCACCGCGTATCGATGTTTCATGAGGGATCATCCCGGCCGTCGCGTTCGCGACGAACGTCAAATCCTCGGAGTAGGTCCGCGACGAGCACGCGCGCACGGTCCTCACCGAGAGGTTTATCGCCGTACAAGAAATCAACCGTCGAGATCACGATCATCCCGCGGCACATCGTCATGCACGCCTCGACCCGGTCGCCGGGGATGACCCCGGCTTCCGCACAACGACGCACCGCCGCCTCCGTCCACCGCTTGAGGTCGACTTTGCAGCACTCCGTGTCGGTGGCCATACCCGACGCTTTGGGACCGAACAGCAAGGCGTACAAGAACCGCATGCGATCGGGATCGTCGCGGCAGAACGCGAAGTGTGCTTCGAGGACTTGTTCCAGACAGCGCACCGGGTCGACCTCGGTCTCCACGGCCAGCTTGAGCCGCTCGACCAGGCCTTCCAGGGGCATCGAGATCAACGCCTTCGCCAACCCTTCCTTACTCTGGAAGTAGTAATAAAGCGTCGGCTTCGCCACCCCCGCCGCCTCGACGATCTCACGCACCGACGTCGCGTCGTACCCCCGGTCGGCGAACAATCGCGCCGCCACCCGGGCGATGTGCCGCGCCACTTCACTAGCCCCCGGATTCACCGGCGACGACGCCATTGAGACACCTTCCGAGATCGAGAGGGTAGCCGAACAAGTGGGTTTACCGAACGGTAGGTAGTTCGTCTACCGAGCGGTAGGTATTATTGAGGGGCCCCGAAAAACCGTCAAGGTCGATCTGGAGGAGAGGGGCGGATGGTTGGGGGTGTGTGGTTTGCGAGGGTGATTCCTCTCGATGCGTCGTCCGGGAGCGTACAATCGACGGCGAATCGGGTCCAGCCCGGCTGCGGCTGGCGTGTTGAGGATTTCCACGGCATCGAGATCGAGAGGGCATGTTATGAACGTGAAGCGCGCGATTACCGACCGGATCACCATCGCCGATCAGCCCGAGGCCAGCGACCTGGCCGACCTCAAGAAGGAGGGGTACGTCGGCGTCGTGAACTTGCGGAACGACGGCGAGCCCGAGCAGCCGTTGAGCGTCGACGAGGAAGGGACGAAGGTACGGGCGCTCGACATGGCGTACCTGCACTTCGGAGTCGGCTCGGCGCCGCTTGCCGATCCCGGCGTCGTCGAGGTTTGTGACTTCATCGACCGACTTACCGACGAGGGGAAGGTGCTCGTCCACTGCCGTAAAGGGGGGCGGGCCGCCGCGCTCGTCTTGCTCCAGCAGGCGCGGGCCGGCGGCTGGAAGGCCGACGAGGCCCTCGCCAAGGGCGAAGCCGAGGGGCTGCGCCTCGATGGGGGCCTCAAGACCAAGGTCGAGGATTACTTGCGGTCGAAATCCTGATCCGACGGCCTCTTGGCCTCATCCCAGATCGGGCCGTAAACAGCCTTGTCGAACGGGGGGCAGCCGGTGGCGAACTGGCCCAGCTCATTGTGCTTCGAGCGCATCAGGGCGGTGCAGTAGCTGAAGGTCCGGCAGAGACGCTTGGGGTCGAGCGGCTCGCCGCTTGCGATCCGGACGCCGAAATCGGGCTGGGAGAGCGAGCCCCGGCCGACTCCCATGAATGTCGCGCGGCCGGCGGCCACGTTCGCCGCGCCGGCTTCGAACGCGAACACCTGGAGCCAGCTATAACCCGACCCCACGACGGCCAGGTCCGGGAAGGCCGACTGAATCTGGGCCGTCAGCCGGAAATGGCGGTCGACGCCGATCAACGGGTGCTCGGGCGTCTCGTAGCCGTCGGGGGGCGGATACTCGAACGGCCGGAGCAGGTGCGGGCTCGCGTATGGGTTGCCGAGCGTGACGTTCACCAACCCGACGCCGAGCTTTCGCAGTAAGCCGATCAGGGCGATGGGCTCGTCGAGATCGGGCTCGCGCGGATCGTTGGCCCGCGTCCCCCAGGTCGACTGGACCGGCGACGCGAACGGACAGGGTTCCCCCGCGCCGTCCGGTCCGACCTGGTAGGGCGCGCCGTCGAAGACGTTCATCCGGGTCGCGACGATCTTGCCCGGGTGCGCCTCGCGAATCCGGCCGGCGACTTCCCGAACGAAGCGGGTGCGGTTCTCGAATGAACCGCCGAACCGCCCAGGGCGCGTCCGGGCGGACAGCAGCTCGTTGAGCAGGTAGCGGTGGCACTGCTTCAGATCGACGAAATCGAAACCGATCCGGTACGCCAGGTCGGCGGCGGCGACGAACGTATCCTGAAGCCGCAGCAGCTCGTCGTCGGAGATCAGCGGAAAATCCGGTCCGGCTTTCGTCCCGGTCGCCTTGTCGACGACGGTCCGGGGATCGAGCAGGGGATCGTGCTGCGCCAGGATCGGCCGGGCGAAGCTGTAGCGGCCCGAATGCGTGAGTTGCAAGCCGACGATCAGGTCGTCGTCGTCGCCGCATTCCCCGCGGTGGGTTTCGCGGCAGGTCTGAACGATTGCTCCGAGGCTCGCGGCGTTGGCGTCGTTGATCAGGAGCTGGCGTGGGTTGGCCCGGCCCTCGGGGACCACAGCGCAGGCTTCTCCCCAGATCAGCTTCGCCCCGCCGCCGCCGAACCGCTCGAAGCGGCGGATCGTCAAGGGGCCGGGCTTGCCGTCGGGCTCGGCGTCGCAACCTTCCATCGGCTGGACGGCGAGCCGGTTTCCGACCTTCCGGCCGTCGACGTCGAACGGTTCGAGCAGCGGCGACAGGTCGGGCAGGAGTTCAACCGCTAGGCCCAGCCGGCTCGCGTCGTCGGCGAGCTGCACGCTCTTCTTGTATTTGAAATAGCGGGACACGTGCGGAATCCTCGCGGAGGTCGTCCTAAGATGGGATAAGGAGGAAAGGTCGCGGCGGCTCGACCCATCGTGGCACGGGGGGCGTGGGTTGGCAAGCTCGCCTCGAATCGGCAACGCTGGAACCGCCGGCCGTCGTCGAGGGCGCCCCCGCCTTGACTCGGGAAAAACCAAAGTCCTAGAGTGGATAAGGTAAGCCCATCTTGTGGATCGTGAACCGGGTCGCGTCGCGCGACGTTGCAGTCCCGCACGCGACGTCGTCGCATCTCAGCCTCGAAGGCTTCGCAGGAGTTCTCCATGCCGCGCCCTGGTCTCAAGCAGGTTGGACGGATCATCGTGGCGGTAGGCGTCGTCGTTCTGGCGGGCGCCGGGGTCGGACGGGCCGGCGAGGACCCCCGGATCGCCGAGAAGTTCCTCCAGGCGCTGCGCGACCGCGGCCTGTTCGACGTGGCACTCGATTACATCGACCAGCTTCGCGGCGATCCGGAGATCCCGGCCGAGATGAAATCGGTGCTCGATTATCACGAGGGCAAGACGCTGATCGACGAGGCCGCCAAGAGCGGCGACCTCGTGCGCCGTCGCGAGCTGCTCGACCAGGCCAGCCGCCATCTGGAACAGTTCGTCAAGGAGCATCCCGACAACCCTCTGTCGCGCGAGGCGCTCGTCGAGATCGCCCGGCGGATCTTCGAGCGGGGCCACCTCGCCATGCTGGTGGGCGAGGAATCGCAGGACCCGGCCCAGAAGACGGCCAAGATCGAGGAGGCCCGCGTCTCGTTCCAGCAGGCTCACGAGGCGTACAACAAGGCCGCCGAACAGCTCGCGGCCGAGAACAAGACGATCCCCGGCTTCCTACCCAAGGACGACCCTCGGCTGGCGCATCGCGACAAGGTTTTCGCGTCGATGCTCGACGCCATGCTCCGGCGCGCCGTGACCGACTACGAACTGGCCCAGACGTACCCCGCCGCCTCCAAGGAGCGGATCGACAAACTCAACGAAGCGCTCAAGCAGTTCGAGACGCTCTACAACGACTTCCGGACGCAATTCGCCGGCCTGACGGCCCAGATGTGGCAGGCGAAGTGCTATGAGGAACAGGGGAAGCTCGGCGAGGCGATCGGAATCTACCAGGCGTTGCTGCGACAGCCCGACCCACGGCTCCGCACCCTGAAACGCAACGTCCACTATTTCTACATCGTCGCGCTGGCCAAGCGAAAGCAGTTCGCCCTGGCAGCCGACGAGGCCGTCGCCTGGCTTCAGACCTACAGCCAGCGCGACGAGCTGCGGTCGCGCGAGGGCCTGGGCGTCTTGTTCGAGCTGGCCAAGAACATCGACGCCCAACTCACCCCGGAGACGCCGGTCAACGAGCGCCAGCAGGCGTCGAAGAAGATCGTCGACGCCCTCGTCCAGGTGGTCCGGTACGCGTCGCCTTTCAAGAAGGAATCGCTGGAGATACTCAAGAGATACAAACCGAACGCCGCCGTGCAGGCCCAGGAACTGAGCCGGCTGACGTTCGACGACGCCGTCGCGCAGGGCGAAGAAGCGATCGCCTCGCTCGACTTCGGTCGGGCGATCTCGTACTTCAAGGCCGCCGTCAAGAAGGGCGACCTGGTGCGCGGCATCGACAAGGTCAACCTGGCTCGCTACAACCTGGCCTTCGCGTATTACATGAACAAGCAGTATTACGAGGCCGACGTGCTGGCCGAGCACCTGGCCAGGCGGTATCCCCAGGGAGGGCTATCGCCCAAGGCGTCGGCGATCGGCATGCAGTCGCTGATCGACGCCTACAACGAGAACAAAGAGCGCGATCGGGTGGCGGACCTGGAACGGTTCATCGACCTGGCCAAGTACGCGGCGAAGACCTGGGCGGACCGCGAGGAAGGCGACGACGCCCGGCTGAACCTCGGCCAGGTCTACCTCGGGCGAGGCCAGTACGACGAGGCGATCGCCGAGTACGCCGCGGTCCGCGAGCGGTCGCCGAAGCGCAACGAAGCGCAGAGCCGGCTCGGCGCCGCCCACTGGGCCAAGAGCCGGGCCCTCGACCGTCAGGGCGACGCCGGGAAGGCCGCGGCCGCGTCCGAAGCGGCGATCGCGATCGACGTCCTTCAGAAGACGCTCGAAGCGAGAAAGTCGGGGGGAGCCGCCGTGGGCGACGTGGGCTTCCTGAGCAACGCGGCCGATCTCGGCGTGGCCTTGACCGAGACCGACAAGCCCGAAGCGGCCCTCGCGCTGCTCGCCCCGATCGTCCAGCAGCAGGCGACGAAGTCGGGCGTCGGTTACGCCCGGCTGATGGAAGCGTACCTGCTCGCCCAGATCAACGCCGGCCAGGTCGAGCCGGCGATCGTCTCAATGAAGGCGATCGAGCAGGCCGGAGCCGGCACGAACCGGGCGCAGCTCTACTACAAGCTCGGCAGGCTGCTGGAACGCGAGCTGGATCGGCTCCGAGAAAAGAAAGACTTGAAGGCGCTGGCCGCGACGCAAAATTCGTTCCGGACGTTCTTGAAGGCGTTGACCGAGAACAAGACGGGGCAGACGTACGAATCGCTACAGTGGGCCGCCGAAAGTCTCCTGTCGCTCGACGCCGGCGCCGAGGCCGAGGTCGTCCTCAAGCGGGTCCTCGACGAGGCGATCAAGAACCCGGAGTTCACCAAGCAGGAAGGTTCGTCGGAGAAGTTGCTCCGGACGAGGCTCAGGCTGGCCACGGCCCTGCGGCTTCAGCAGAAGTTCGACGAGTCGGAAACGACGCTTGAAGGAGTTCTTTCCGACCATGTCTACAAGCGGTATATCGAGCCGCAAGTGGAGCAAGGGATGCTCCTCGACGCCCAGGCTGAGGCTGGAAAGGCGAACTGGAACGCCGCCGCCGCCCACTGGCAAGGTCTCGCCCAGAAGCTCGCTCGGCTGAAACCTCGCCCCGCGTCGTACTTCGACGCCTGGTATCACGCCGCGCACGCGCTTTCGAAGGAGAAGCAGACCGCCAAGGCGCGACAGACGCTCATCGGCGTGATGCGGCTGAACCCGGGGCTGGGCGGTCCTGAGATGAAAGTAAAGTATGAACAGTTCCTGGAAACGCTGAAGTGATCGGGCGGTCGCTCGGCCCGTCGGACTCTGGCTTTTTTCGTTCCTCCGTGTCGCAAGGGTCTCCCCGCATGACGCCTCTTCGACGTTCGCGAATCGCCTTACGGCTCGCCCGCCGGGCCCTCCTGTGCTGTGCGGCCCTGGCCGCCGCGTCGGCCGCCCGGGCCGACGTCGTCACCCTGATCGCCGGCACGACCTTCAAGCAGGGGCAGGGAGGGGCCGTGCGCGGGACCGTGCAGTCGGAGTCGCCGGCCGAGGTCGTGGTCATGGTCGGCGCCACCACGATCAACGTCCCCACCGACCAGATCGCCCGGATCGAGTACAGCGGCCAGCCCGCCTCGCTCCAGCTCGGCGAAACCCGTGAGTCCAGCGGCCAGTACGACGACGCCGTCGTTCAGTTCAAGAAGGCCGCGACCGAGGCCGCCGGCAAGCCGTTCATCATCGAGACCGCGCTCGTCAACGAGGCCGAGGCCCTGGCTGAGATCGCCCTGGTCGAGCCCGACCGCATGAAGGAAGCCAAGGATCGTTTCGCCGCCTTCATCCAGGCGCATCCCACCAGCCGCCACATCGCCGCGGCCCGCGAGGGCCTGGCCCGGCTCCAGTTGCACACCGAGGACTACAAGGGGGCCGAGGCCACCGTCGCCGAGCTGGCCAAGCTACCCAAGTCGTCGGAGCGCGCGACGGTCCTCAAGGCGCGGCTGCTCGCCCGGCGCGGTGATCACGCGGGCGCGATCGCCGAACTCGACAAACTGATCGCCACCTTGCCCGACAAATCCCAGCGGCAGCGCGAGGCGCGGCTCGCCAAGGCCCAGAGCCTGGTCGGCGACAAGAAGTTCAAGGACGCCGAGGCGCTCGTCCGCCAGGTGATCGCCGCCGCTCCCGCCGAGGACGTCGCCGCGGAGTCGGCGGCCTACAACACCCTGGGCGACTGCCTCCGCGCCGCGAACCGCCCTCGCGACGCCGTCCTGGCCTATCTGCACACCGACCTGCTGTACGCCAAGGACAAGCAAGAACACCCCCGGGCGCTCTTCCAGCTCGAACGCCTGTTCCGCCAACTGGGGAATACGCCTCGCGCTGAGGAGTACGCCCAGCGGCTCAAGCAGGAGTATCCCCGAAGTTCGTGGCTGAGCGTCCCCGCCGAGCCGAGCGGCACGTGAGCCGAGCCGCGCGGGCGTCAGGAGGCGTCGCGGTCCAGGTCCGCGGCGTCCTTGCGCTGGGTTCGGCCTTTCCTCGCGAAGATCAAGGCGGTTCCGGTCGCCCAGAGCGCGAAGCCGACGATCACGGTCCCCCAGATCTGATTCGTGGTGATCCCGAATCGCGACCCGACGTCCACGGCGTCGTTCCGCCCCGAGAGCATCAGGATCGTCACGCCGAGCAGCTCGATAGCGAGCCCGAGGATGCGCAGGATCGGCCCGACGGCTTGGGCTTGGGACATGAATCGGTCTCGACGAAAAAGGGAGAGAGGCGAGCGAGAGCCGCGGCCCTCGCTCGCCGGAAGATCGTTGCCGCGCGTCGTCAGACGGCGGGCAGCTCGTACCCCTTGCGCGCTTCCCGCGCGAGGTGCTTGTTGGCCTCGGAGTCGTTCTTGAACGTCTCGGTCGCGGCGTCCCAGAACAACTTGCGACCGACCTTGTAGGCGATGTTGCCCATGTGGCAGGTGTTGGTCGAATAGTGCGCCGTCTGGACGTCGGTCGTCGGCTTGGCGCGCGAGGCGAGGCAGTCGAGGAAGTTGCGGACGTGCGCGTCTTGGCCGTCGACCCCCTTGGCCGTCGAGGCTTCAAGGTCGATCTTCCGGAGCGGCCGGTCGCCGTGGACGAGCTTGATGCCGTAAGGGAGCACCGTCTTGTCGGGGATCACTTCGTAACCCGAACGGTCGAGCATCAGGCTGCCGTCGGTGCCGCAGAACAAGATGCCGTAGTCGTGGCCGTTGAACTTCAGGCCGTTCCCCTTGCGCATTGAGTACGTGAGCGTCGTGCCGGGGAACTCGTAGACGACCTGAAGCGTGTCGGGCGTGTCGCGGTCGTCGTCCGACGTGACCACGCCGCCGGTCGCGTATACGCTCTCCGGTCCCTTCGAGTTCAGCGCCCAAAGGACGATGTCGTTGAGGTGGACGCCCCAATCGCTCATCATGCCCCCCGCGTAGTCGAAATACCAGCGGAACAGCAGGTGGAAGCGGTTGAGGTTGAACGCGCGCTGCGGCGCGGGGCCGAGCCAGCGGTCGTAGTCGACGCACGCCGGCGCTTCGCTGTCCGGGCATCGGCCGAGGCCGGTCGGGCTGATATTCTCATAGTTCCAGGTCTGGACCCAGAAGATCTTGCCGAGCTTGCCCGACTGGACGATCTCGACGGCCTTCTGAAAATGCGAAGACGACCGCTGCTGGGTGCCCACGGCGATGATCTTGTTGTATTTGCGGCCCGCGGCGATCATCGCTCGGCCCTCGGCGACGTTGTGCGCGACGGGCTTCTCGACGTACACGTCCTTGCCGGCGGCGACGGCCTGGATGGTCGGCAGTGCGTGCCAGTGGTCGGGCGTGGCGATGATGACGGCGTCGACGTCCTTGCGGTCGAGCATCGCCCGGTAGTCGCGGCTGACCTTGGGCCTGTCGCCTTTCTTCTCTTTCTTGATCCGGTCGGCGGTGTTTCCGGAGTGATGGTCGTCGACGTCGGCGATCGCCACGATATCGACGTCCTTCTGGGCGAGGAACGAGTCGAGGAGCTGTCCACCACGGCTTCCGGCCCCGATCAGGCCCAGCCGATACCGACGACTCGGGGGCTCCTCGCGGCCGATCGCCGGCGCGCCGAACGCCGCCGCGGCCCCCGCCGCAATGCCCGCCGTCTCCACGAAATTGCGTCTCGTGACCTGCTCACTCGCCATGTTTCGTTCGCCTTTCCCGGTTGATCGATCAAGTCAACCCGGCAGAGAGATGCCGGCGGATGGATGAAGCCGATCGTACTTCTTTCCCGTTACGATTGATAGCCTGCGGACAGGCTCGCGGCAAGCGACCGGTCGCGACCGCCCGGCGTCGGCCGTCGAGAGCCGGTTGACGACCGCTGGCCGGCTCATTAGCTTTGAGGGAATGATCGATCGGCGAATGCTCAAGTCCCTGTAGCGATTCCGTTCTCCGTCGCGTTCCCGTGCGAGGCCGCTTATGAAATCCCGAGCCGGATCGTGCGCCCGAGTCCTGTGCGTCAGCCTCGCCGTCCTCGCGACGATTGAGGCGCGGAGCCAGAGCCTTCCGACGTCGGCGACCATCGACGCCGTCCCGCTCGAGTTGACGATGCCCGAGCGGTTCCAGATCGTCTCGACGCTCGAACCGATTCGCCGGGTCTTGATCGTCGCTCCCGCCGACGGGCTGATCCGCAGCCTCGACGCCGGCCTGGGCTCGACGGTCCGCGAGACCCAGCAGATCGCCGAACTCGACCGCGCCGAGGCCGGCGCCAGGCTCAAGGTCGCCCAGGCGGAACTCAAGGAAAAGCAGGCGCAGGTCGCGATCCATCAAATTCCGGACGCCGTCGGGCTGGCCCAGGCCGAGGCGGCTGAGGCGCGCGTCGAGCTGGCTCGGATCGCCCTCGATCGGTTGACGCTTCGCGCGCCGTTCGCCGGACGGATCGTCGCGGTCCCCGTGACCTCCGGCCAGTTCGTGCTCAAGGGAACGGTGATCGCCGAGCTTGCCGACGTCTCGGCCCTGAAGTCGTGGGTACCCGTCGACCGCCGCGTCGCCAAGGCGGGGGGGGATCTGTTGGTCCAGATCGAGGACCAGGATCAGACCGCCAAGATCCAGTCGATCGGGCCGCTCCCAACGACCGACGAGTACAAGCCGCTTCGCGAGCTGGCCGCGCCGTTCGCGACCGCCTGGGTCCAGGTCGCCAACCCCAAGGGCGAGCTTGACCCCGGCTTCCGCGTTCGCAGTTCAAGCCTCCCCGTCACGGCGATCGCCACGATTCCCAAGGGGGCGGTCAAGCCCGTCACGGCCGGTGCCGAGCCTTCGCAAGTGCAGGTGATCCGCAACGAGTACGTCACCAATGTGCCGGTCAAGGTGCTGGGCAAGGTCGGCCCCGACCGTCTCCAGGTCGCCGGCGCCTTCCGCGCCAGCGACGGCCTAATCGCCTCGTCGTCGTCGCCCTTGCTCGCGGGCACGCTCATTCGCTTCGGCCAGGGTGTCGCGGGCGTCGAAGGCACGACCCCCGACCCCGCCCGCCGCGGCCAGAACGCGTCGGTCGCCGCTCCTGCCGATCCCCCCGCCACTCGCCAACGCACGACCCCGACCCCTAAGCGTTCCGCCCCAGCGCCCGCCCCCGCCCAGGGCGCCACGCCGTTCTGACGCATCTATTGTAGCCGGCCTCTTTGAGGCCGGCCTGTCGTCCGGCCCGGCCCGGGGTCACATTCCCCGGCTACAATAAGAAAGCTGGATTCCCTCCTTGACTCAGTCTGCGCCTGTTGTATTATTGTGTTAATACAACTGTGGCCGCTTGCGGAGTCACGTCGTGCGGATACACATCTCAACGAATGAAGGTGTTCCGATCTATTTGCAGATCGTCAACCAGGTGAAGTACCTGGTGGCTTCGGGCCGGCTGTCGGCCGGCGAGGAGCTGCCGCCGATCCGGGTGCTCGCGGAGCAGCTCGTGGTCAACCCCAACACGGTGGCGCGGGCGTATCGCGAGCTGGAGGGGGCGGGGTTGGTCGAGAAGCGGCGGACGGCGGGTACGTACGTCGCCGACAACGGCTCGCGGTTGGCGCGCGGCGAGCGGTTGAAGATCCTGGCCGAGCGGATCGACGCCTTGCTCGCCGAATCGCGGCAGCTCGGCGTGTCGTTGGAAGACGTGCTCGATCTGATCCGGAAGCGCGACGTGGTGATGCGCAACGGCGAGGAAGGGGGGGGCTCATGACGACCGAAGGCGTGGACGGCGTGATCGAAGTGTCGGGCCTGTCGCGGCGGTTCGGCCGCTCGCTGGCCCTGGACGGGGTTCAGCTCGATGTCCCTCGCGGCCTGGTCTTCGGCCTCGTCGGCGAGAACGGCGCGGGCAAGACGACGCTCATCAAGCACCTGCTCGGCCTCTACCGGGCGCAGACCGGGACGGTCCGCGTGCTCGGCGGCGATCCGGTGACGCAGCCGGTCGAGGTCCTGTCGCGGATCGGCTATCTGAGCGAGGACCGCGACCTGCCCGACTGGATGCGGATCAGCGAGTTGCTCAACTACTTGCGGGCTTTCTATCCGACGTGGGACGTCGCCCTGGCCGATCGGCTGCGGAACGACTTCGATCTCGACCCGCAAGCACGGATCAAAAGCTTGTCTCAAGGCCAGCGGGCGCGCGTCGGGCTGGTCGGGGCTTTGGCCTTTCGGCCGGATCTGCTGGTCCTCGACGAGCCGTCGACGGGCCTCGATCCGATCGTCCGCCGCGACATCCTGGCCGCGATCATCCGGACGATCGCCGAGGAAGGGCGCACGGTCTTCTTCTCGTCGCACCTGCTCGACGAGGTCGAGCGCGTGGCCGATTCGGTGGCCCTCATCGATCGCGGCCGGATCGTCCTTTCCGGCCCGCTCGACGAGATCAAGCGATCGCATCGACGCCTGACGCTCCGCTTCGACGAGTCCCAGCCGCAGCCCCCCGCGCTGGCGGGAACGGTCGTCTGCGACGGCTTCGGCCGCGACTGGACGGCCGTCTGCCCCGGTCCGATCGAGGCAGTCGCCATGCAGGCCGCCGGCCTCGGCGGGCGGATCGTCGAGGACCAGACGCCGTCGCTCGACGAGATCTTCGTGGCCCAGGTTGGAAGCCGACGACACGCCTCGGTGGAGGGCTGAACCATGCTCACTCCTGGACTCACAATCATCGCGCAGCCGTGGATTCGGCATCGCGTCGGCATGCGTGCCGTCCTCGTCGCGCTCGCGATCCTGCTCATCGCAAGTCGTCCCCTCATCGCCTGGTCCGGCGGCGAGTGGTGGTTGATCCGCTTGCTGACCGTGGCGATCCTGTCGGTGATCTCGGGATACATCCTCAACGCGATCCTGTTCCTGGACCGGGAGGGGGACCTGGCGTCGGGGTATCCTCGGCGGCTGTTCGTGCTCCCGGTCTCGGCGACGACATTGGCCTTCTGGCCGATGGTTCTCAACGTCGCAACGGTCACGACCCTCTGGCTCTTGACGGTCGCGATCGTCCCCGACAGCTTCACGGCCGCGCCGCCGATGCTACTGCCAATCCTCCTACTGGCCGCCGCGGTCTCGTGGCTCCAGGCCATGGTCTGGTGTCCGTTCGGCGCAAGTTGGTATCGGCTGGTCGTCTGCCTGACCGTCTACATCACGCTCGCCATGCCGCCGCTCGTGGCCAAACTGGTCTTCGAGATCGATTTTCCATGGGAACTGCTCCTGACCGCTTACCTGTTCGGGGCCTGGGGGCTCGCCTACTGGGCGGTGTCGCGTTCGCGACGGGGCGACGTCTGGATGCCGCGCCTGAAAGGCGGGAAGCTCGTGAATCTCGCGTCGGGGGCGTTCGAGCGTCGGCGAAGTTTCGGCTCGTCGGCCTCGGCGCAGCTCTGGTTCGAGGCGCGTTGTCATCTCTGGATGCTGCCGTCGATCACGTTCTGGTTCTTGGCGGTCTTCATCGTCTTCCTCGCGGCCACGCCGTTTCGGGCGACGCAGCCGGTCTTCTCCACGTCGTTGCTCGCGCTTGCGTTCGCGAGCCCGCCGCTGATGGCGCTCTCGGTGAGTGCGCGTTTTGGTCGGTTCGAGCCGTTCTGGTGGGCGGGGTCGCCGTCGATTGGGTTCATGGGGACTCGGCCGATGACGACGCAATCGCTGGTCGTGGCCAAGTTCCGCAATGCACTTGCGAGCGTCTTGCTGGCCTGGGGCGTCGTGGTGGTTCTCGTCGCCGTCACGGTGCTTGGAAGTGAAACCTGGCTCGACACGGTCGAGCTGCTCAGGAAAGCGGCCAGACCCTATGAAGCAAGGAGTGCGTGGCTGATCGCGAGCCTCGCGCTGATCTTGACGCCGGCGCTCTCGTGGAAGTGCTTGACCAGCGGCCTCCCGTTCGGTCTGACCGGACGCCGATGGGTCGTCGAGTCCCACGCCTGGGTGTTCGCGGCGGTCACGATGGCTCTTGCGGTTCCCCTCGTCTGGCTTGTGGGACATCGCGAATGGCTGCCGACGCTGATCGAATCAATCCCGCTGTTCATCGTCGCGCTGGCGCCGTTCAAGGCGATCGTGGCTGTCGTCGGCTTTCGGAAAGCGATCGGCCGACGGCTGATCGATGGCCCCTATACGGCGGGAGCGTTGGCGATCTGGCTTGCGTTCACGTTGTGCATGTGGGGGCTCGCCTGGCTGGTGACGTCGCCGTTCGACCCGCCGTTCTCGGCCTTCTGGATGCTCGGCGCGGCGGCGATCACCTCGCCGCTGGGCCGGTTCGCGCTGGCTCCGCTGGCCCTCGACTGGAATCGACACCGCTGAGTCACGGCGTCGTCTTCGCCTTCTTGCGGCGGTTCTTGAGATGGGTCCAGACCTGCTTGCCTTGCTGGCCGAGCTGGCTCATCACGCGGCCCGCTTTGGAGCGGCTGGCCACGGCCTGGAGCCTTCGCAACAGCGCGGCGCGTTCGGCGCGGTGGAGCTGGGCGGCGAGGGCGGGGAGGACGTGTTCGACCATGCCGAAGGATGATTGCTCGGGCAGGCCGGCGGCGGCGAACGTTGAGAAGCCCGGCGGCAAGGTCGCGCGGAGCGAGTCGAAGAGGTTCCGCACGGCGGCTTCGCGCACACCCTGGCCGGCCGACCAGTCGTAGGGAGGCGCCCAGACCGGCCCGAACTCGGGGCGATCAACGCCCGTGACCACAACCAGGGCAGGCGGGGCTTCGCGGTTGGTGTGCTGGAGGAAGTACCGGTCCCAGGCCTCGGCGAAAGCGACGTCGGCCGGTCGCAGGCTCTTGCGGCCGTCGATGACCAGGATCAACAGGTCGCAGCCGACCGCCGCCTCGACGGCCGCTTCGCGCGTGTTGCGGTCGGTTCGCGAGTCGTGTTCGGGCGTGCTCCGTGTGGAGTAGCCGGGGACCTCGACGTACCGCACGTGCTTGAGCCGATCGACGAGCGCGCCGTCGAGCCCCATCCCTTCGAGTCGCGCCCGGATCGGCCGGTCGTCGCCCTCGAAAACCTCTTTGGCAGCGGCGATCAAACGGGATTTCCCCGACTCGCGGGCACCGACGACGTCGATGATGAGCGTGTCGCCGCCGTCTGGAAGTGCAGGCAACGAGCCTCGGCGGGTCAGTCGGCGGTACTGGTCGGCGCCGATCGCCAGCCGGCCGCTGAACAGCTCGATCAGGTGGACGCCCATCCGGTTGACGTAGGCCTGGAAGAACCACCGCAGCACATTCTGCTGCATGTTTTTCCACGCCGGCTTGACGATCAGCTCGCGAGTGCCGATTCGGGTTAGTCCGCTGAGCGGGTTGAGGAACGGCGAGACCAGGGCGTAGAGGTCGTTGGCCTTCGAGATGTAGCCGGCCATCTGGATTGCCCGCCGCCAGTGCGACAGCGTGATCAGGTCGCCGCCGGGCACCTGGCGGGTCAGCTTGGCGAGGTCCTCGGCGGCCAGTTCGAGGGCCGTGAGCAGCTCGACGACGGGCACCTCGTCGAGCGGGTGGGTCGAATCCGGGTGGTAATGCGCGGCCAGGTGCTTGAGCAGCTCGCGGCCGGTCTCGATGTAGCGGTCGCCGTCGATGAGCGCTTCCATCGCCAGCTTTTCGGCCTCTTGGGCGTCGTCCTGAACGATCTTCCAGGCCTCGCGGTCCTGTGGCGAAAAGGTTTTCGGGGCGTCCCAGTCGAGCGGCGGCATGACCGTGCGGACGCTCGTCGTCCACCGCGCGGCGAGGATCGCGAACGCCCCGCCGGCCACGATCCACGCGATGACCGCGACCAGCAGCCAGCCGCGTTCGATCAGCCAGAGCGTGCCGAAGCCGATGTACGCCAGGAACGGTCCGACGAGCAGGATCAGCAGCACGCCCGTCCGCCACTCGCGGAGGAGAATCTGCAACCCGGCTCGCCACGGCCTCAGCATGTCACCCATGTCGTCGTTCCGATCCGCTTCCCATTCTCACGACCGCCTCGGGAAACCGGACGCGGTCCGAACGATTCCTCGCTCGGTTTCTCGACAGCGAATCGCGCGCCCGCTCGGCAAGAACGTTGAATCGGCTCACTTCGCGTCCGTCGGCGGTTTCGGCTTGCGGTGGTCGTTGACCTGCAAATCCTCGGGAAACGTGAGCCGGAAGAGTCCGTCCGGGAGCTTCTTATTGACGACCCAATCGGAGTTGACCCCCTCGAACCGCCATGACATCGCTTCAGGGCCGCCGTCCTGCGGGACGTCCACGCTTTCGTAAAGCACGCGCATCGGCAGCCAGATTCCCGGCGCGATTTCCTCGTGGTCGTCGGATTCGATTCGCGTGTACTCGCGAAAGCCTTGCTCGGGAGTTCTCATCATCAGCGCGGCACGACGGACGATCACGCCTCGCTCTATGTCGATCCAGAAGCGTTGCTTCCATTCCGTGCCGTCCTTGCTGGTGAATACCTCGGTCTCCGCCACGACGACCGGCCGCGACTGGCGCGCCTTCCATTCGACGACGCGACCCTTCTTGGCGCGCAGCGTTGATGTGACGGTCTTCTGGAAGTAGCGGGTCGTGAATTCGAGCGGGTTGACGCCGTGCCAGGCGGGATAGTCGCTGATCTCGGCGAAATGGGGCTTGCCGTCGGCGCCGGAGGTGAGCGACGTCGCGACCTTGCCGTCGAAGGCCATCGACCACCGGCCCTTGTACGTCCGGACTTCACCCTTCTTCGGCCCGAAGTTGACCTGTTCCCCCTCGCAGTCGTACCACGACCGCCCCTCGCGGTCGACGACGAATTTCGTGGTCATCTCGACGCGCACCGGCTTGTTGCCGGGCATCATGGACCGATCGTGCTTCACGTACCGGGTCGTGACCGAGAGGTTGTCGATCGCGGCCTCGGTCCGATCGAGGCGAGCCAGCACCTCGTCGATCGTGGGAAGCGGTGGTGGGGCCGCTTCGAAGCGAGCCGGAGCGAGGCACACGATCAGGAGCGCGAGGTGAAGCGCCATCGAATAAGACTCCGCGCGACGACCTCGGCCCGGTCGAGCCGACGTCGACTCGAAGTCAGGGAAGAGCCCGTGGTCGTTCGGTTCGAAGTCTCATGCTACCCGGCCCGGGAGCCGGCCGCATCAACCGCGCAGCTTGGCCCCGAACTTTCGGGAGCAGGCCTCGATGACGTTCTTGAGAGCCAGGTCGACTTCCTCGCCGGTCAGGGTCCGGTCGTCGCGGCGAAAGGTCATGCCGAAATGAAGGCTCTGCTGGTCGTCGGCGAGATTGCCCCCCTGGAACGCGTCCAGGTATTCGATCGCGCGGAACGAATTTCCGGCTGATTCCGAGACGACGGCGGCGAGGTCGGCCCAGGCGAGCGACCGGTCGACCACGAGCGAGAGGTCGCGGACGACGGCCGGGAACGACGGCAGCGGGCGCGCCTTGGGGACCAGTTGGGCCTTATCGAGCAGGACGTTCAGATTCAGCTCGGCGGCCGCGCAGGCGCCTCGCAGCTCGAAGCGTTCAAGCTGGGCGGCGTCGATTTCTCCGAGGTAGCCGAGGTGGACGTCGCCGACGCGCAGCTCGGCGGCGCGGCCGGGGGCGAAGAGGGCCGATTCGACCGGTCGGGCCGACAGCGGCTCGGCGACGTGCAGCCGCGTGATGAGCGACTCGACCACGCCCTTGAGCCCCCGGAAATCGCGGCCGGCGGCCAGCGCGAGCCGGGGGGGCTCGTCGGGAAGCTCGCGGCCCTCGCGCGGGAGGTAAACGTCGGCGATCTCGAACAACTGGGCGTCAGCCGCGCCGTGGGCCTCGTTGTGCCGCCGCGCGGCCAGCAGGCTGGGGATCAGGCTCTGGCGAAGCGCGTTCTCGCGGCGACGGCTCGAATGGTCGACGCGCAGCGGAGCCGAGGCTGGGCCGGGCTCGATGGGTGCGGCCAGCGAATCCTCGACCAGGCTGAACGTCGCCGCCTCGTCCAGGCCGAGGCCGGTCAGGACGTTGCGGATCTCCGATTCAACCCGCTCGCGACGCCCACGCGGGGCGCTTGTGACCGGCACGGACCGGTCTTCGGGGATGTGTTCGTATCCATGAATCCGCGCGACCTCTTCGATCAGGTCGATCTCGCGGTCGAGGTCGGCCCGCCAGCTCGGCGGCCGGACGGTGATCGACGCGTCGGATTCGCCCACGATTTCCAGGCCGAGCGACGACAGGATGGTCCGAACCTCGGGCCGGTCGACGGCGATGCCGAGCACGCGCGGGATCTGCGCGAACCGGAGCGACACCGGCTCGCGCGTCGGCTTCGGTCGGCCGATGTCGATCACCCCCGGATGGAGCGAGCCGCCGGCCAGTTCGAGGATCAGCTCGGCGCAGCGGCGGCTGGCCCATTCGGCGGCTTCGGGGTCGAGCGGTCGCTCGAACCGGAAGCTCGACGGGCTGAACAGGCCGAGCGCCCGCGCCGTCTTGCGGATCGATAGCGCGTCGAACTGGGCCGCCTCGATCAGGACGTCGGTCGTCCCTGCGCCGATCTCGGTGTCGAGCCCTCCCATCACGCCGGCCAGGCCGACGGGGCGGACGGCGTCGGCGATCACGAGCATCGACGGCTCAAGATCGTAGACGCGGCCGTTGATGGCCGTCAGCTTCTCGCCCGGGAGGGCGCGACGCACGACCAGCCTGCGCTCTTCCAGTCGGTTGAGATCGTAGGCGTGGAGCGGCTGGCCGCACTCGAACATCACGTAGTTGGTGACGTCGACGATGTTGCTGATCGGCCGCACGCCGAGGGTTTCAAGCCGCCGTCGCAGCCACCAGGGGCTCTCGGCGACCTTCACGCCCGAGATCACCCGGGCCGTGAACCGCGAGCAGACGTCGACGGCCTCGACCTCCACGGCGGTTCGCGATTCGACCGCCGCGCCGGCGGTCGTCGGGTTGGCGGCGGGGATGCAGAGACTCTTGCCGAACAGCACCGAGATCTCGCGGGCGACGCCGAGATGGCCTAGGCAGTCGGACCGGTTGCTAGTCACTTCCAGGTCGATCGCCAGGTCGCCGCCGACGTCGTCGGTCGACTCGTGGTTCAGGCCCGTCAGCGCCAGGCGGTCGGTGAGCTTCTCGACCGGCATGTCGAGCCGGACGTAGTCGGTAAGCCAGTTCCAGCTAACGATCATCGGGCGGTTCGCTCGTCGGCTCGGGTTTCGGTTTGCGGGGCTTCGGCGCTGGGGCGCTCGCCCGGTCCCAGAGCAGGTAGACCGGCACGCCCGCCAGGACGATCAGGAAGCCGATTCCCGAGGTCCAGGGCTTCAGGTAGAGGAAGTCGAGCACCAGCAGTGAGGAGAGGCCGATGTAGATCAACGGCGGCGCCGGGTAGGCGATCGTCTTGTAGGGCCGGTTCAGGAACGGCGCCTTCTTCCGCATGGCGATCACGGCGCCGACCATGAACATGTAGAAGACCACGTCGACGGGGATGATGTATTCGAGCAGCTCGTTGTACAGATTGCCGTAGGTGACGGCTCCCGAGACGCGGTGGGTCGATACGGTCGACGGCAGCGTCAGGAGCGACGCCCAGATCCCCTGGGCGTATAGGGCGACGGCGGGGACGCTACGACGATTCGTGGTGCTCGCGGCCTTGAAGAACAGCCCGTCGCGGGCCATCGCGTAAAAGACCCGGGCCCCGGCGAGGACCAGGCCGTTGACGCACCCGAAGGTCGAGATCAGGATCGCGCCGGCCATCACGTACCGCCCGCTCGAACCGAGGGCGGCCTCCATCGCGGCGGTCCCCACGCGGTCCTGGGGCGCGTTCTGGATCACGTCGAACGGCAAAGTCACAAGGTAGGCGATGTTGGCCAACAGGTAGAGGACGACGACGCTGGTCGTTCCCAGGAACAGGGCCCGCGGCAGCGTTCGGCCGGGGTCGCGGGTCTCGCCCCCGGTGAAGGTCACGTTGTTCCAGGCGGTGGATGAAAACAGGGGGCCGATCATCGCCAGCCCGAGCAGGATGACGACCGCCCCCAGGCCGTCGCCGGTGCCGCCGCCGTCATAGCCGAGCGACGGCGTCCATCCGTTCGCGGCCGGGTTCCACCAGGAGGACGTCCAGGCGGCGGCCTTGGAGTTCGCGCCGAGCAGCAGGCCGACGACGATCAGGCCCAGCAGAGCGGCGGTCTTGGCGATAGTGAACGTGTTCTGGATCAGGGCGCCGAGCTTCAGGCCGCGGGTGTTGGTGATCGTCAGGGCGACGATCAGGGCGACGGCGACGACCTGCTGAGTCGAGATCCGGATGGCGTATCGTCCGATCACGACCGCCGGCAAGGCGACCTCGGCCGAGACCGCCGGAATGAAGACGCCCAGAAATTTGGCGAAGGCGACCGCCACGGCCGCGATGGTCCCGGTCTGGACGACCAGGAACAGCGACCAGCCGAACAGGAAGCCGATCGCCGGTCCGTAGGCGGTGCGGAGGAAAACGTATTGTCCCCCCGCGCGGGGCATCATCGCCGCAAGCTCGGCCGACGAGACCGCGCCGGTGACCGTCATCAGTCCGGCGAGGGCCCAGGCCAGCAGCAGCCAGCCGGGCGAGCCGACGAGTCGAGCCGACTCGGCCGACGTGATGAAGATCCCCGAGCCGATCATCGCCCCCATGACGAGCATGGTGGCGTCGAGGACTCCGAGGTCCCGAACCAGGGCCTGCGCTCGCTTGGATCTGGAGGTCGATTCGGGTCCCTCGGTCGTCATGGCGCGATTCGCTCAACCTTCTCGATTCACGTAGTCGTTGACGTCGGTGATCGCCTGCGTGATCGACTGGCGGCGCCACTCGGTCAGAGCGGTGTCCATGGCGGCGGCCAGCTTGTTGGCCAGGTGGGCGGCCGCCTCCTTGGGCGACTGGCCCTCGGCCCGGACTTCCGGAAAGTCATGGTGATGGACGCAGACGCCGTGCGCGGTCGCCCCCATCGTCACGATGACTCGGTCTTGTTGGGTTTGCATGAGAGGGCCCCTTGCTCGTTCGGTGAGGAAAGTTCCGGGGGACGGGGCGAGCGAGCGGCCGTGTTCTCAAAACTGATCGAGGAAGCGAACGTCGTTCTGATAGAGCAGACGAATATCGTCGATTCCGTGGCGGCGCATACAGAGACGTTCGATGCCGAGACCGAAAGCGAAACCGGTCACTTGCTCGGGCTCGTAGCCGACGGCCTTGAAGACGTTGGGGTCGACCATCCCCGCTCCTCCCATTTCAACCCATCGGTCGCCGCCGTGCCAGAGCATATCGACTTCGACGCTCGGTTCCGTGAACGGGAAGAACGACGGCCGGAACCGGATCTGGACGTCTTCGCCGAGGTAGCTGCGGGCGAACAGCCGCAAGACCGTCTTCAAGTCGGCCATCGTAACGCCCTTGTCGACCATCAGTCCCTCGACTTGATGGAACATGAACGAGTGCGTCGCATCCACTGTGTCCGGCCGGTAAACCCGGCCCATGGCGATCACCCGCACCGGCGGCGGCTGCGATTCCATGACCCGGATCTGGATCGTGCTGGTCTGGCTGCGGAGCATCGTTCCCTCGGACAAGTAGAAGTTGTCGAGGGGGTCGCGGGCGGGATGGACGGGGGGGATGTTGAGGGCGTCGAAGTTGTGCCGGACGTCCTCGACCTCGGGCCCCCGCGCGACGGCGAAGCCGAACCGACCGAAGATGTCGATCAGCTCGTCGGCCGTCTGGGTCAGAGGGTGTCGGTGTCCAAGCCGGGGGGCGACCCCCGGCAACGTGACGTCGATCCCGCCGGCGGCCGTCGTCCGCCGCTCGACCCGGGAGCGGGCGGCGTCGAACGCGATTTCGAGGGCCTGCTTGACCCCGTTGAACCGCTGGCCGTAGGCCCGCTTGACGGCCGGCTCCAGGGTCTTGAGCCGCTCCTGGGCCGCCTTGAGCCGGCCTTGCTTCTGGCCCAGGTACTCGATGCGCGCGACTTCGACGGCGTCGGCCGTTGTGGCCGACTCGAATGCCTGCGCGGCCTGGGCTTGAAGCTGGTCCAGCTCGTGCAAGGCGGGTTCCAGCGATTCCGTGGAGCTCATTTCGGCCTTCGGGCTTCAACCTCGGCGGGCGGGGACGTCGTGTCCGGTCGGGGGACGATCACGATCACGCGGTCTTGGCGGTCTGCCGGGCCTTGAGCTGGGCGTCGAAGGCGTCGAGTTCGGCCCGCACCTTGGCCACGATCGCGTCGAAGGTCTCGGAATCGTGGATGGCGATTTCCGAGAGGCTCTTACGGTCGAGACCGACCTTGGCGAGCTTGAGGCCGTGGATCAGGCGGCTGTAGCGGAGGCCGCGCATCTCGGCGGCGGCGCTCAGGCGGACGATCCAGAGGCGACGGAAGTCGCGCTTCTTGGCCCGACGGTCGCGGAACGCGAACATGCCGGCGCGGAGCAAGGTCTCCTTGACCGTCTTGAGGAGCTTGCGGCGGCCCCCGACGAAGCCCTTGGCCTTCTTGAAGATCCGATTCTTGGCCTGGCGTCTGGCCGCGCCTTTTGTTGCACGCATGTTTCAAAATTCTCGCTGGGAGGCGCCCGATGCGGCGCCCGCTTTGGGACGTTCGAGGTAAACGGATCTGGCTGTACGGAGTCCGGGTTATTTGGCGGCTTCGCTCGCCTTGACGGCGGCTTCGGCTTCGGCGTTCGCGGCCTGCTCGGCGAGAACGACCTGCTTGGCGGCCTCGAAGGCCAGGGGATTGGTCGCCTGGCGGGTAAGTAGGGCGTTGCGAATCCGCCGGTTCTCGGCCGAGACGTTCAAGAACACCTTCTTGCGGAGGCGCCGGACTTGTTTGCCGCTCTTGTGACTCATCAAGTGCGACGACCCGCATTTCTTGTGCGAGACCTTGCCGGTGGCGGAAACCTTGAACCGCTTCTTCATACCCTTGTGGGTCTTCAGCTTGGGCATTTCACTACCGTCCTGTTTCTGTCCTGATCGCCGGGGGGGCCGGCGGGGCCGAGATGCGGAGGATGGCCGCCGGATCGGCTCGCGCGGAAGTCGTCACGTTTCTTGGCTGACACAACCCTCGCCGAGGTTTCGAACGCGAGAGCAAAGCCCAATCGGCGGCTCGCGGCGCCGCCTCGAAGCGAATGCGGGCAAGTCGCCTATCGTACAGAACGACTCGCCCGCCGTCCAGACTCGCTAGCCCGGCACTTTCGCAAATCAACGAAGTCAGGGGGGGCGACCGCGCAACGGCCTCAAGACCGGGGCGCCAGAATCGCGGTCATCCGTCGCCCTTCCATTGAGGGATTCTTCTCGAGCTTGCCCACTTCTTCGAGTGCCTGGAGGACTTCCTCCATCACGCGGCGGCCCTCGTCGATGTGCGCCAGCTCGCGGCCGCGGAACAGCACGTTGACCAGCACCTTGTCCTTGGCTTCCAGAAACTCGCGGGCCCGCTTGACCTTGACCTCAATGTCGTGGTCCCCGGTCTTGGGGCGGACGCGGATTTCCTTGATCTGGACCTGGTGCTGTTTCTGCTTCGACAGCCGCTTCTTCTGGGTGTACTTGAATTTGCCGAAGTCGATGATCTTGCACACCGGCGGCCGCTCGTTGGGGGCGACCTCGACCAGGTCCATCCCCACCTCGCGGGCCGCCTCGAGCGCCTTGTTCGTCGGCATGACGCCAAGCATCCCGCCCTCGGCGTTGATGACCCGCACGGGGGAGATGCGGATCTGCTCGTTGACCCTCAAACCTCGCTCAATCGGTCCGATGACGTCCTCCTGGGGACGAGACTAGGAATGCCTTGCCTGTACAGGATCGAAGGATCACCCTGGCGAGCGGTCCTTGACGCGACCCCGAACGACCTCGAATCCGGCCCCCGCGGCCAGTCGACGGGTCGTCGCAAGGCAACCTAAAGGATTACTTTTGCTCTTGCCTCGTGTCAAGGTCTGGTTGTCACCAATTCTTCAAAAACCAGGAGGATCGCCTGAACAGGCGTTCCGGGTGGGCCGTCTTCCGGCTTCAGTCCTCGACCTCGAAGTACGAATCCAGGCGGGTGACCCGGAAGACTTCCCAGAGATCAGGGTGGACGTAGCGAAGCACGATTCGCGCATTTTGGCCCAGAAGCCGTTTGCGGAGGGTGAGCAACTTGGCCAGGGCGGCGCTGGAGATGTACTGGGCGTCGGCGAGGTTAAGCACGAAGCGCGAGCCGGGTCTCGGCGTAAAGGCGTCGAGGAATTTTTGCAGGGGTTCGGGGTGCAGCAGATTGCCCGCCGGCTTGAGAACCTGGACGTCGCCCAGATCCTCCCAGCTGAACCAGGCGAGCCACCCGCAGCCGTCGCACGAGCGGTTGGCCGCGTCGACAACGACCGCGCCGCAAACGGGGCATCGACCGCTGGGATCGTCAGGAGTGGTCGTGGCGATAGACATTGTGCACCCGGGGGCGTTCACGTTCGGCGTCGGTCGGAGAGAGTTGCTGGCAGGGCTCACGGGTTGAGCCGTTCGATCGTCCAGTCCCCTTCGGCGGTCCTCCGATAGCAGAGGCGGTCGTGGAGTCGGCTGGGGCGGCCTTGCCAGAATTCGATGATCTCCGGGGCGACGCGGTATCCTCCCCAGTTTACCGGACGCGGGACTTCCCCGTTCGGGAATTTCGCTTCGATCTCGCGGCAACGGGCTTCGAGGGCTTCGCGGTTGGGCAAAATCTGGCTCTGGTCCGAGGCCCAGGCGCCGATTCGTGAGGAGAACGGCCGGGACCGGAAGTATTCGTCCGACTCCTCGACCGAGACCCGCGCGATCGAGCCTTCGATCCGAACCTGCCGCTCCAGCTCGCGCCAGTAGAACACGAGCGCCGCGTGCGGATTCGAGTCCAGCTCGCGACCTTTTCGGCTGTTGTGGTTGGTGAAGAAGGTGAACCCCTGGGGATCGCAGCCGCGAAGGAGCACGATCCGGGCCGACGGGCGGCCATCGGGCGACGCCGTGGCGAGGGTCATGGCGTTGGCCTCGGCGACGTCGGCGGCGAGCGCCTCGGCGAGCCAGCGGTCGAATTGCCGGATCGGGTCGGGGTCGAGGTCGCGCTCGTCGAGCGTCAGCCGGCCGTAATCGTTGCGAAGATCCGCCAGAGTCATCGAATCGTTCCTTAGTTGGCCTTGTTGCGATCCAGAATATCCGTAGTCTGGCCGATTCCGGGAATCGCGATAAGCTCTATGATCCAGTTTCCAGGGACGGAAATGAACACCAACGCGCGCACAACGGTCCGCTTCAAGGGATGGGCGTCGGCCTTCGCTCTGGCGATCGGGCTTTGGAATTCCACTCCGGCGGCGGCTGATCCCATCCGGTTCTCGACTTCGGGGCGTTTCGAGCTGGCGGCCGGCACGGGCGAGCTTGCGGGAGTGACCGACGCCACGCCCGCCGACTCCATCCTGATCGGCGCTGTTCCGGTCGACGGATTCACCGACCCGCTGGGGAGCACGGCGTTCCACATTCAGTTCAAGTTCAATGGCGACCTGCCCACCATCGACGTCAGCGGCACGGCCACCTACCTGGCTTACAATCCCGATCTGCCTGTGCTCGACGCCGTCGTCTCGACCTCGGCCACGTCCGCCCAGATCGGCCTCTACCCTGAACTCTTCCAGCGGCTGATCGCTCACCCGGACTGGCTCCACACCACCTCTTTCCTGAGCGATCACCTGCCGACGATGGCCATCGGCTTGTCCGTCCATCCGGAAGACCCGGGAGCGATCCGGCCCGTGCCCGAACCCTCGTCGCTCCTGTTCGTCGCAATGGCGGCGGCCGGCCTGGGCTGGCGGGCTCGCCGAAGGCTGCGGCGGCCCGCGAGCTGATCGACGCTCCTTACGCTCTCAGAGTCTGGCTCGTAAGGGGAGGGCGAGGCTCCCGCCGAGCCGGAGGCGGAGATGAAAACCGGCTCGGCGGGAGCCTCGCCCTCCCGTAATACGCGCTTGTGGGACAGACTCTCAGTCTCGTGGTCCGGCCGCTCCGAGCAGCTTGGCGACGTTCATCATGGCCCGCGCGGTGTGATAGTTGGCTTTCCATTGGTTGGCCTTGGCACCGTCGCCGATCAACTTGCCCCCCCGGGCGGTCTCGGCGAACCAGCCGCCTTGCTCCGGGTCGAGCAGGTTCTGCTCGATGAACTCCCACTGCCTGGCGAACGCCTTGGCGTAGCGGTCGGACTCCTTGCCGAACTTGCGATCCATGACGGCCAGCGCGTTGAGCCCCTCGGCCTCGGTCCACCAGACCTTGGTGTGGTCGTAGGCGGGCGTGGCGAACGAATCGCCCTTGTCGTAAAATCCGCCGTGCTGGTCGTCCCATCCCCAGTCGAGCGCGTGGTCGAGCAGGCTGCGCGCGACCTTCCAGGTTTTGGCGTCGTCGGCCATGCGCAGGGCCTCGGCGGCCTCGACGAGCAGGTAGGCCGTCTCGACGTCGTGGCCGAACGAGTCATGGGCCGGGATCGCCCGCCAGTCGCGGGTCAGGTACAGATTGAGCGCGCCGGGCTCGATGGCGATCTTGTCGCGGACGATCAGGAAGACCTCGCGCAGCCGCTCCTTGACGATCGGCCGGTCGTCGACCCGCGACAGCTCGGCCAGGGCTTCGAGCAGGTGGATGTGCGAGTTCATCGTCTTGTAGCCGTAATAGACGCCCAGCCGATCGGTTCGCTTGTGAATCGGCGCGTTCGGATCCCAGCTCGTGATCGCCGTCCCGTCGCGGCGGATGGCCTCGAAGTAGCCGCCGTGCTGGGCGTCGTGGGCGTGGGCGTCGAGCCAGTCGAAGGCGTCGCGAGCGACTTTCAGCGCGCGGTCGTCGCCGCCGACCGCGCGGACCCTGCTCGCCGCGTAGATCACGAACGAGAGCCCGTAAGCGTGCTTCTCGTCGCCGAGGCGGGCGTCGAGTTTGCCGTCGCGGTCGAGAATCCAGTGGAACCCGCCGTGTTCCTTGTCGCGCATCACGTCGTCGAGAAATGCGATCCCGTGGCGGGCGTAGCCGAGGAACTCGTCGCGGCGCGACGGCTCGAACTCGGCGAACGCGGCCGCCGTCCAGGTCATCCGCGCCTGGTAGACCTGGAACTTGTTGTCGTCGGGCCGGACCGTCCAGTCGCGAGCGAAGTTCTGGTGAAAGCCGCCGGCCTGCTTGTCGATCGCAGCCGGATACCAGTGTGCCAGCTCGTCGCGGAGCAAGACCCGGAGCCTCGTCGCCCGATCGCCGACGGCCGTGGTCTCCGTCTGGAAGCCCGACGCCGGCCAGGCGACGCGCGTGAACAGCGCCACGATGAGGAATCGTCTCGGCCATCGACCCGGCGTGGGTATCCTCATCGGCGCGTCGCTCCTCTTGAATGGTCTCTCTGGTCGCGCGGGGCGAAATCCGGGGACCGGGCCTGGGCGCTCCGACGGATTATCGCCTGACCACGTCGCCACGGCAACACGACCCTCGTTCGACGGTTTGTTCTGCCATTAGCTCGTGCTGCGGCTTCCGGATGCTATCGGGGATTCTCCACAACGGTTCAGGAGGCGGGGTAAAACTCGAGCGCCGCTGCGCGAAATCAAGAATCTTGAAATGGAAACTTGCTATTGGTGGTACTAGATAGGAGAGACCAAGCCAAGGGAAGGAGCGGCCCATGATGACGCCTGTGCGATCGGGAGTCGAATCCGGCATGAAGGAGCAGGCTCTTGGCCTGGAGTCGCCCGGTCCGCCGGCGGACCGTAGGCTTCTGGAAGCGTTTCTGGAGCGGGACGAAGCCTCGGCCGAAGGGGCGTTCCGACGCATCGTCGAACGGCACGCTCCGGCCGTTCTGCGGGTTTGCCGCGACGTTCTCGGCGATCATCACGAGGCTCAGGACGCCGCCCAGGCCGTCTTCCTCGTCCTCGCCCGCAAGGCGGCCTCGATCCGTCGCAGGGAAGCGCTCGGTTCGTGGCTGCACGGCGTCTCGCTCCGCGTGGCTCGCCGCGCGAGGGACGCCGAGGCGCGTCGCAGGAAGGCCGAGAAGCGGAACGCCGAGGCGACGTCCCAGCGAACGGAACGTTGGTCGGCGGCGGAGCGTCCGTTCCACCCGGAACTGCACGAGGAACTGAGCCGGCTGCCGGAGCGGTATCGCCTGCCGATCGTCCTCTGCTACTTTGAAGGCTACACGCAGGAGGAGGCGGCGCGGGTGCTCGGTTGGCCTTATGGAACGGTCCAGACTCGCCTCCATCGGGGCCGTCGACGGCTCCGCGAGGCCCTCGCGCGACGCGACGCGGCACCCTGCAGCTTGCTCGCGGCGCTCCTCGGGCCTCGGCAAGCGTCGCCGGACGCCGTCCGACCGGAATGGGTCGAGGAGACGGCGTGGGCGGCCGTCCGATGCGCGAAATACGGCGGCGCCGGTGGGTCGGTCAGTCCTTCCGTCTCGCATCTCGCCGCGACGATCGACTCCTCGCTCTCGATCTCGACGACCTGGGTCATCGGGATCTGCCTGGCCGCCGGGGGCATGTGGTTCGCCGGTCGCGACGTGACCGAGGGAAGCCGGAACTCGCGACCACCCGTCTACTCGGAGTCCCCGGCCGACGGAAGGATCGAGGAGCGCCGGGCGATTTCCCTGGGGGGCCCAACCCGGCGAAGTTCGGAGTCGACTACGGCCGATGCGACGCCTACGAATCCCATCGTCGCCCGGTCGAGGGCTTCCGCGACCGTCAAGCCCCGCGAGGTGAGTGCGACCGACGAGGCGTCGGCACCGATTCTCAAGGCCGCCGATCGGGCGTTGAGTTCGCTGAGGGCGGCCCTGGCGGCCGACGGCCGGGAGTTGTTCGAAAGGATGTGGTCGCCGAAGGATCCGAGAAGTCACGGCGGCGACGGCCTGGGGCCGGTCTTCAACGCCCGTTCCTGCGTCGATTGTCATGACCAGGGCGGGACGGGGGGCGCGGGCCCTTCGAGCAGGAACATCGACGTCGCCACGGCCGACGTGGACCCGTCAACGGGCATGGGGTTCTCCTATGCGTTCAGCATGAATTTCGGCGAAGGCGGCTTCGAGTACCGCTTCGGCTACGACCCTCCGGCCGGGGCGCGGCGGACGTCGCAAGCATCGCTCGCATCAGCGGCGATCCATCCGGGATTCCGGGAGGCGCGGAGCGTCGTGCTGCATCGTTTCGGCACCGACCCGAGCTACAGCGCCTGGCGAGGGGCGATTCCCGGGCGGCACGGCCAGATCGAGGTCCGGATGTCGCAGCGCAATCCCACTCCGCTTTTCGGCGTCGGTCTGATCGACGAGATCCCCGACGAGGCGATCGTGGCGGTCGCGAGGCGCAGGAGTCCGGGAAGCTCGCAGACCAGGGGGCGGATCAGCCGCGTCGCGGGGGGGCGGATCGGTCGATTCGGCTGGAAGGCCCAGACGGCGACCGTCGAGGAATTCGTGCTCTCGGCCGCCGCCGGCGAGTTGGGGCTGGAGGTTCCCGGACGTCGCCAGGCCGGCGATCCTCGCCTCCTGGACGTCGTTTCGGCGGGGCTGGACATGGACCGGACCGAGTGCCACGCCCTGGTCGCGTTCGTGCGGGGCTTGCCGTCGCCGGTGGTCTCCGCGCCGTCCGACCCGAAAGAGGCGGCGATGGTCAAGGAAGGGGAAAAGACGTTTCGGTCGATCGGCTGCGCGAGCTGCCACCTCCCGAGGCTGGGCGGCGTCGAGGGAATCTACAGCGACTTGCTGCTTCACGACATGGGAACGGAACTCGGCGATTCCAGCGGTTACGCGGTGTTCGGCTCCGGCCCGAGCCGGGCGGCGGTCGACGAGAGGGGCGTCGACGATCGTGACGGCGAATCCGAGACGCGGGCGCGGGAATGGCGGACGCCGCCGCTCTGGGGCCTCCGCGACTCGGCGCCCTACCTCCACGACGGCCGCGCCGAGACGGTCGTCCAGGCGGTGATCCTGCACGGCGGCCAGGGGATGTCATCAGCCGACCGGTTCTCGCGACTCAGCACGCGACGCAAACGTCAGGTCGAGGCGTTTCTCATGTCGCTCGGTGCGCCGCGCGAATAAGATCCGGCCGTGGAGTCGATCGGGGCCCGAATGCTGCCCTGAGACGACCGACGTCCCGCGCCTCCCTCTAAGCCGAGGGGCTTCCGGAATACGACGTCAACCGAGTAGGCTGAGCCTGTCCGTCGTTCGTCGCTACAAAAACCGGGCAGGAGAGGTGAGTCGTGTCTATCGGCGAAGTGGAAGTCGTCGGAACGCTGGTGCGAGGCGGGGCAGTCGTCTTGAAGGAGGTCGCCGCGACCATTCGCCGCGTCGGCAACAAGCGCCGAGCATCATTCGTCGTCCCGACCGGCGCGATTCAAGCCGACGACGTTCTCCACCTCGTCACCCCCGGCGACGTTCCCCGGGTGGTGGCCCTCCATGTCGATCGTCGCATCCGCCGACGGGCGGACGTCGAGGGAGACCCCATCGACGCAAGAGTCATGGGCGACGTCAGCTGACGATAGCGCGGCCGGCCGGCGTTCTAGAGCGGTTCACCTTTGCCATGTGCACGGCTGAGGAGGGACGGGGCCGGCCTCCTTGCCGGGAACGCCGATCTCCCGATCGGCTCTTTTCCTCTTCTCCAGGCAGCATGCGCCAATCAGGAGATTGGTGTTCCCGGGGGGAGTCGTACGCAAGGCAAAGGCTCGTCGCTCTAGGCGCGCGCTTTCCGGGGGCGGGCGTACCGGCTCATGGAGAGCGCCGTCGCCCGAGCTTTGGTCAGCGCGGCCATCGCTTCGTTGCTCCCGCCTCGATCCGGATGAGCCTCGACCGCCAGCCGTCGATAGGCGGCCTGGATTTCGTCGACGGTCGAAGGGAAGGTCAGGCCGAGGGCGACGAAGCACGGCACGCCGCGCGGCGCGAGGGAGGCGACCTTCCTCTCGTTCGCCTCGACCCAGTCGCTGCACACACGATCGCCCCAAGGACTCGGTATGCTGAACTGCTTCCAGGTCCACAACGTCTTCGGGTCTTCGAGGAGGTCCAAGGCTTCGGCCTCCCAGCGTACCAGGGCCGCTCGGATGTGCGCGTGGTCTTCATAGGCTCGCGCGAACGTGCTCCACGCGCGGACGTCGCTCAGGCTGCTGGTCACGAACAGAGAGCGGACCTGGGATTGCCAGTGGTCGAGGAACTCGCGCCGGTGGGGGTGCTCAGCTTTCGCTTGCGCCCAGACGTCGGCTTCCGTCTCCTCGATCCAGCCCAGGTCGTGGATGACCCGGAACTGGACGCGGGCTCGCTTGCGGCTCGCCTCGACGATCTGTTTGTGACTCTTCCCATTGACGGACTTTGGCATCAGAAACATGCGGCGCTGCTTGATCCGGAGTTTTGATTCACGACAGGATGGGGAGTTGCGAGAAGAATTCGTTGCCTTTGTCATCGACGAGGATGAAGGCGGGGAAGTCGACGACGTCGATCTGGTAGACGGCTTCCATGCCGAGTTCGGGGTATTCGATCAGCTCGACTTTCTTGATGTTGTCGTGGGCGAGGAGGGCGGCGGGGCCGCCGATGGAGCCGAGGTAGAAGCCGCCGTGCTTCTTGCAGGCGTCGGTCACGGCCTGGGAGCGGTTCCCCTTGGCGATCATGACCATCGAGCCGCCGTTGGCCTGGAACTGGTCGACGTAGCTGTCCATCCGGCCGGCGGTCGTCGGGCCGAACGAGCCCGAGGGCATGCCTTCGGGCGTCTTGGCCGGGCCGGCGTAGTAGACCGGGTGCTGCTTCAAGTAGTCGGGCATGCCGTCGCCGCGGTCGAGCCGCTCCTTGATCTTGGCGTGGGCGATGTCGCGGGCGACGACGATCGTCCCGTTCAACTTGAGCGGGGTCGAGACCGGGTACTTCGACAGCTCGCTCAGAACGTCCGCCATCGGCCGGTTGAGGTCGATGTTCACGCCGTGCTCGGCGCCCAGCCCTGCTCGGTATTTCGCCGGGATGAACCGGGCGGGGTCGCGTTCGAGCTTTTCCAACCAGACGCCGTCGCGATCGATCCGGGCCTTGATGTTGCGGTCGGCCGAGCACGACACGCCGAGACCCACCGGGCACGACGCGCCGTGGCGGGGCAGCCGAATCACTCGGGCGTCGAGCGCGAAATACTTGCCGCCGAACTGAGCGCCGATCCCGCTCGTCCGGGCCAGTTCCATGACCTTGTTTTCCATCTCCGTGTCACGGAACGCCTGCCCGAGCCGATTGCCCTCGGTCGGCAGGTGGTCGAGATACCCGGCGCTCGCCAGTTTGACCGTCTTCATCGTCGCCTCGGCCGACGTCCCGCCGATGACGACCGCCAGGTGATACGGCGGACAGGCGGCGGTCCCCAGCGATCGCAGCTTCTCGCGGAGGAATTTCTCCAGGCTGGCGGGGTTGAGAAGCGCCTTGGTCTCCTGATAGAGGAACGATTTGTTGGCCGAGCCCCCTCCCTTGGCGACGAAAAGGAACTCGTAAGTCGAGCCGTTGGTCGCCAGCAGGTCGATCTGAGCCGGGAGGTTGGTGCCGGAGTTGACCTCCTCGAACATCGAGAGCGGGATCGTCTGCGAGTACCGCAGGTTCTCGTTCTGATAGGTCTCGAAGATCCCCTTCGACAGCCACTCCTCGTCCTTCGCCCCGGTCCAGACGCGCTGGCCTTTCTTGGCGACGATCGTGGCGGTGCCGGTGTCCTGGCACATCGGCAGCTTCCAGCCCGAGGCCACGACGGCGTTCTTGAGCAGAGCCATGGCCACGCCGCGGTCGTTGTTCGAGGCGTCGGGATCGTCGAGGATCGCCGCGACCTTCTGGAGGTGCGCCGGGCGGTAGAGGAACGAGACGTCGCGCAGCGCCTCGCGGGCCACGAGGCTCAGCGCCTCGGGCTGGACCTTGAGGATCTCCTCGCCTTCGAAGGTCGCGGTCGAGACGAATTCCTTGCCAAGACTGCGGTATTCGGTCGTGTCGGCGCCAAGCGGAAAGGGCGTTTGATAGACGAACTCGGCCATCTGCGGTTCCTCCAGGAACTCTCGACATCCTCGGCACGAGCCGGGATGCGAGAGGGATGAACCACCATTCTAGGCGTTTCGGCGGCCGAGCGACAGAAGTGGTCGGCTCTCTCGACCGCTGGGCCTGTAGGAACGAGGTTTATTCGCGCCGCTGGGGCTACGACTTTTGTACCAGTCACGCGATGGACACGTTGACCTGGCGATTCGCAGGCTCGATAATTCGAGGAGCGGGTCGTCATGTCACGGAGTCTGTTCCGAACCCTGCCAGGCTGGTCGACGAGCGACCACCGATGGACGGGATTCGGCCGGGAAGAGGTGGTCTTTGGGGCTTTTCGGCCGAGCCAAGAACCTGTTCAAGGGAATGGGGACGTTTCCAGAGCCCAAGGTCCAGTACTACAACGTCGTCTGCCCGCTCGGCCACCGCGTTCGAGGTCAGCGGACCGAGGGCTACCAGGCGCTTCGTTGTCCGGCCTGCGGCGAGGGGGTCTTCGTCTTGCCCCTGAGCCCGCTGCCCGAGCCGATCGCTCCGGCGCGGTCCGCCATGCGCCGAGCTCGCGTCGAACCGTCGGGGGCGGTAGTCGATGAAGGGCCGGTCGAGCTTCACGATCCCGGCGAAGTCACCGTCGAGATGGAGCGGGACGACCGTCAGGCCGACGCGGAGATCATCTGGGAGGACGACCAGGCCGATGGAGCCGAGGATCTCGCCGCCAAGGCCCCTCAGCCGGATGTCGACAAGATCGCCCGCGATCGGCGTCGATCGGCCGCGAAGCGAGCGCCGGCGCAACCCGAGGCCGCCGCGGCGTCCAGGGGCGGCCGCAAGCCCGATCGTCGGGTCGCTCTCGACGAACCGGAATTCGAGGAGCGGAGGCCGCGCCGACGCCCGAGCCGCCCGCTCGTGGTGTTCAGCGTCGTGGCCCTCCTGGTCGTCGGCACGGTCGCGTTGCGAACCTGGAGGAGCCGCCGCCAGCAATATCCGTTGGTGGCGGAACTCGGGCGGGTCGAAGGAATCCCGGCGCTCGAACGGGGCGACTTCGACACGGCCTACCAGTTGCTCTCGGCCGCCAAGCACGCCGTCGACTCGCTCGGCGGCGGCGTGGAAGGGGCCGACAAGATCCGTCAGGCGGCCGACGAGGCCGGCGTCTTCAACAGTCTCCTTCCCGAAACCCTCGAAGACCTGCTCGATCAGGCGGCGCGAACCAACCCCCAGGCGTGGGCCTCGCGGTTCGAGGATCAGTACCAGGGCAGGGCGGTGATCTTGGACACCAAGATCAAGGCGACGCCGGACTCGGCCGAGAAGCGCTACGAGGTCGAGTATCTCGTGATGCCGCTCGGCGAGGCGGCGAACTTCCGAGGGGCCGGCGGCGCGCGGCCGGAGCGGACGGCCCGGATCGATCTCGACGACTTCGAGCTGTTCCAGCTCGCGGAGCCGAAGGTCGGCGATCACGTCGTCTTCGGTGCCCGGCTCGCCCAGTTTCAGTTCGACGCCGCGGGCGGCTCGTGGGTCGTCCGCTTTCAACCCAAGAGCGGCGTGTTCATCCAGCACAACAAGGCGCTTGAGACGCTGGGCTGGCCGTCGGCGGCCGACGTCGTCGCGGAACCAGGAGGCCCTTGATGAGCGGCGGATCGTCGAGACTCTGGCTCAGCCTGTGCGTCGCGGCGGCGATCCTGCCGCCGTCGGGGATGATGCGTCAAGCCGCCGCCCAGGGCGAGGCCGTCGCCGTGGAACCGGCCGACCTCGTCCGCCGCGACGACCTCGTCGGCAAGCTCGTCTCTATCGACGATCGCGTGCGATTCTTCCAGAACCACCCCCGGACGGGCTACGACGAGCTTTATCTCCGGCGGACGCCGATCGCGTTTCATCTCCCCCCGGAGCTGCGGCCCAAGTCGGCCCCGCGAGCCCCCGGGGTCATCGTCCAGGGACGACTGACGAAGGACAACGACCGGCTCGCCTTTGACGTGACCAGCCTGACCTTGCAGCCCTCCGACCAGGAACGCTTCGACAAGGCGGTCGGGACGTTGTCGGCCAAGGATTTCGAGAACCGGAAAGCCTGGGCGAAATGGGCGGAGAAGCGGGCCACCGACTTCAAGGACGACGCACTCAAAAAACGCGCCCAGACCGTTGAGGCGGAGGCCCTCCGGATCGAGGCCGAGACCAAGCGGGTCACCATCGACGCCCCCGACGAATGGCTCAAGCTGGCCGAGGAAGCGCGGCGGCGGAAAGTTCCGGAGCCCGACCCCTCGGCCCTGGCTCATCGGGCCTATCGGGCCAAGCTCGCCAACGCAACCTCGGTCGACGACCTGAAAGCCGTCCAGGCGGGCGTCGAGCGGTTCTTTCCGGACGCGGCCAAGGATCAGGCGTCCGGAGCCGTTCCCCTCGGCCGCTGGGCCGAAGATTACAACAACGATCCCGCCGCCTACCGGAGCGCCCCCGTCGCGATGCGCAAGCCGCTCGACCGCCGGCTGTGGGCCGACGTCGTCGGCCGCCTGCTGGAAACTCAGGCCGCGCACGACGTTCAGGCGACCCTCGAAATCATCGGTCGAGCCGAAGCCCTCATCCCCGAACGCCCGGAGCTGATCGCCAAGCTCGTCGACCATGCCCAGACGCAGGCCCGGCAGAACTTGCCGTCGCTCCGATACGCGGAAGTCAAGTCGATCGGCGCGCTGCTTCGCGACCGCGCCAACAAGCCCGATGCGGCCCTGGAGTTCTACCGCGCCTGGCTGAAGTCGCAGCGCGACCGGCTGAGCGCGACCGACGCCGAGGGACGGGTCGCCCTGGCGTCGCGGTTCGAGGAACTGCTGCAAGACGCCGACTCCGCGCGCGAACTCCTGGAAAAAGCCTGGAAGATCGCTCCCGGCTCGGACGAGGTCGCCGAAGCGTTCAAGCTCCGCAACTACCGTCGGGTCGGCGACGACTGGGTGCGCGACGCCCCCCTCTCGCCCGCCCCAGGGGCCGAGGCGGCCAGCGCCCCCGCGGCGAGCCCCAACCAGGGCCTCCGGGGCAAGACGCCGGAAGAAGTTCGCAACAGCCTGGCCACCGAACCGACGAGCCGATCGTTCGTGGGAACCAAGGGCCGACTGATCGAACAATGGATCTTCGTCGACACCCGCCAGAAGCGATACGTAAACTTCCTGCTTTCTCCAGGCGACCTAAAGCCCCGTGTCATATCGGATTACTTCCTGCCGCGTCAGGGTTTGTGAGTGCCCGGCCGTCGCCTTCAGGGAAGATTTCTCGACTAAATTTCGAGTCCGCTGGATTTTTTCGTTGATTTTTGGCGCTCGGGTCCCACAATAACGACGAATTCCCGCCCACTCGCCCTCCTCTTTTCAAGACGTGAGGAACCCCTTCAACAGTCCCTCAGGCTGCTCGGCCTTGCGTCTGAATTCTTTAGGACATGGTCCAGAAGAGCGACGAGAGTTGGGAACAAAAACTTAAAAAATTCGTCAAACCTTCCAAGACGGCCGACGTATTACTTCTGGATCACGCCACGACGGTCGTCGCGACTTGCCGACGGCGCATAATGTGCTAGTAGTATGTGGGCTGAATCCCGTTGACGAAGGCTCGGGGGTCTCGAATCGCCCGACCATTTACTCCGCCGGACGGAGCATGAGCTATCATCCTATTGAAATCGTATCCCAGCCGCTTCATACGTTCGATTGGCAGCAACCGCTGGCGATCTGGGTTATAAGCTGAATCAACTCGGCAGCCAGTGATTCGTGAAGAACTACACCAGGAGGTGTAATATGGCCCGCAAAGACGCCCTGCTTCGACTGACTTCTCGATTGATCGCCCGCCGAGACGCGCTCCGCAAGGCTCTCACGGGGGACATCGAAGGTTTCCGCAAGTTCTCCGATCTGAGCGGTGTGGGCGACAGCATCGATGCGGCCGTCGATTCCGCGAATGACGAGATCAGTTCGCAGTTGGTTGAGATCGAGAGCCGCGAGCTAGGCCAGATCGAACATGCGCTGCAGCGGATCGCGGCGGGCGTATACGGTCGTTGCGAGTTTTGCAGCGGCAAGATCTCGGAAGCTCGGCTCAACGCCCTGCCGTACACCAACAGTTGCATCGACTGCCAGCGTGAGAACGAACGGCTGGGCCAAGGTCGAAGCATGGACGCGGAATCCCAGCGCTGGGCGAAGGTCTTCTCCAAGTCCTCCGACGAGGGCGAGGGCGACGCCAAGATCAACCTCAGCGACTTCGAGATGGATTACAGCGAATCCGGTCGCTGACGCTCCCTCCATCGATCACCGAAGCATCCAGAAGGTCCCCGGCGTTGCGCCGGGGGCCTTCTTTCCGTTTCCGGTTTTCCGCACTCCCGATCGGCGTCGGCTTCCGCTCCGATCGAATGCATTCGGGAGACGAGGATCCGAGCCAATGCGATCAACGACGAAAGCCCGTGCAGAACCGTCGTGACGACGAATCTGACGGGCTCGCTGAATTCAGTCAGGATGGGAGCCGCCTGGAGAGGCGGGCCCCCGGGTTTGCAGGGTTGGGATCCAGTCGGGGAGAACCGGACTCAATCAATAACGGCCGCCGCCGCCACCGCCGTAGTCGCCACGACGGCCGCCGCCGCCGCCACCGTAGCCGCCGCCACTGCCGCCGCGAGAGCCGCCGCCGCCACCACCGTAGCCGCCGCCGCCTCCGCCGCCGTAGCCGCCGCCACCGCCGCCGCCCGCACGCGGCTCACGAGGTCGGGCTTCATTAACGGTGAGCCGCCGTCCGCCGTGCTCTTGATCATGAAGAGCCCGGATGGCGTCCTGAGCTTCGGCCTCCGTGTCCATCTCCACAAATCCGAAGCCTTTGCTACGGCCGGTCTCGCGGTCCGTAATCACCTGAGCGCTCTGCACCGTCCCGAACTGGGAAAAGAGCTGCTCGAGATCGGTATTGCTGACCCCGTAGGTCAAGTTCCCGACGTACAATTTCTTGCCCAACTTGCAATCTCCTGAGCGTGGACGGGACCACGGCCCTCATTTTACTTTCTAGGCCGAGACGAAAGGGGCCGGATGGCGGCCCGAAGCCGGCAGGGCGAGAAGGGTAGGCGCGAGATTCCGAGAAGGATCGACGTCGCTAACTCATCCAATCCCAACCAACCCTGATTATACCCAATGCATGCGGACTGTCCTAGAAAAAATCAGCGATTTTCCGGGATTGGCCTGGACTCCCGTTACGAGCCGTTTTGAGCCCCGTCGCATCCCGTAAAACCGGCATCTTCGAGCGCCCGAACGTAGTCGTCCGGAGTGTTCAGATTCCGCAATGTCCTCAACTCGGGATCGACCCCGCGCAGCTCATCCGCGTCGATCGTTCGCGTCCGCAACGACTCCGCAAGCCGACCCACGCGAAGCTGGTCCTGATCGAGGAGACCCCGGATCGCGGCGAGCGCCGGCGCCACGCGGTAGAGGGCCGCGAGCGGGTGCCGGCGGCCGTCGCAATTCGGCAGCGCCAGGTCGTGGCCGCCGATCCGATCGACGAGCAACTCGACCCACGCGGGTTCGAGGAAAGGCGCATCGGCGGCCGTGACGTAGGCGAACTCCACGCCGGGCGGCAGGGCCGAGAGGCCGTCGGCCAGCCCCTGGAGCGGCCCCCGTCCGCTCCTCGAATCGCGGACGACGCGCACCGAGTCGGGCAGATCGCGCACTTCCTGATCGGCCGCGGCGACGACCACGACGGGCCGGGCGACGGTCGAGACGAGTCGGACGACGCGGGCCAGCAGGGTCTCGGGTCCGAATGGAAGCCCGGCCTTGGGACGGCCCATCCGTCGGCTCTCGCCCCCGCAGAGAACGACCGCGCCGACGTTCGTCGCCACGTCCCCACCTCTTTTGGATCTAGTGATCGGAACTTTTGGAGTCTTTCCGCTCGACCTTGGCGAGGGCGGCTCCGGTCGACGGCTTGCCAGCCGTGGCCGTCGCGGGCCGCCGGAAGACCAGGACGTCGGCGAGCGGGCCGTCGCCGGGCTTGAAGTCGCTGGGCCGGGCGCCGTTGAAGCCGCCGTTGCAGATGGTGAAGGCGTCGTTCTCAACCTTGTAGATGCCCGCGATCTCGGGAAGCTCTTGCTGGTCGCTGCACGAGAACTTCACCCAGTCGAGGCTGCGGGGCGTGGTCGACTCGTCGAGCTTCAGACTTCCCTTGGCCCGGATCTTGAGCCCCTGGGGCGTATGAACCAGCACGTTCACGTTCGTTCCCGTGACGTCGAGCGTCACCCGGATCGCCTTCGCGTCCCCGGCGCGACCTTCCCACTTCCCTTGCAACTTGGCGAGGTCGCCCGCGGTCGACTGAGTTTCGCCCGCGACGGCCCACGTCGCACCCGAGATCGCCACCACCATCATCAACGCCAGCTTCATCGCCTTACCCTTTCAACTCAACTCGGTCCAAGAACGTGACGACTCCGTCCCTTCTCGAAGACCATCCGTGCCCCTTTAGAGCGATCTGAATCACAACAGAAACACTTGCAAGATCATGCGTTAAGAAGGTTGCGCCGCTCACTTGATCGCGGTCGAGAGCCAGGCGTCGAGGTCCGATTTCAGGCTCTCGGCGAGTTCGGGATGGGCGGCCGAGAGGTCGCGGCGCTCGGCCGGATCGGACGCGACGTTGAACAGCTCGGGCTTTCCACTCCGGGTGACGACGAGTTTGAAATCGCCCCGCATCGCGGCGATCTGGTCGGCGCCTTCGGCCCGCCACACCCAGAACAGCGTGCGTTCCGGGGCCGCTTCCCGGCCGAGCCAGACGGGCAGCAGGTTCTTGCCGTCGACGCGCCAGGCCGGATCGATGGCGGCCCCGGCGACCGCGGCGAACGTCGGCAGCAGGTCGGTCAGATGGGTGAGATCCTGCGAGACGACCCCGGCGGCGACGTGGCCCGGCCAGCTCACGATCCCCGGCACCCGCACGCCCCCTTCCCAGAGCGTTCGCTTCTGGCCGCGAAACGGCCGGTTGCTGTCGAGCGTCGCGCTGGCGCCCTGGTTGCCCTGCTCGAACGTCGCGCCGTTGTCGCTGGTGAACACGACCAGGGTGTCGTTGGTGAGCTTGAGCCGTTCCAGTTGTTCCAGAATCCGGCCGACGTTGTGATCGAGGCGGGTGACCATCCCCGCGTAGTTGGCCGACACCGCGAGTTCGGGGTCCGGCTCGGGGAGCTTGCCCGCGAACCGCTCCGCTTCCTCCGCCGGGGCCGAGACCGCGAAATGGGTCGCGGTGTAGGCGACGTATAAAAAGAACGGCTTCGCCTTGTTGCGATCGACGAATTCGAGGGCCCGGTCCGTGAACAGGTCGTCGGCGTACCCCGAAACCGGCACCTTCGACCGACCTTGCCAGAGTTCCCTGGGGAATTTCTCCAAGGCCGCCGTGGCGTCGGTGTAACCGAAGAAGTCGTCGAAGCCTTGATCCAGGGGATGCACGTAATCGCGCTGGCCTTGCGGCGGCCGGCCGTGATGCCACTTGCCGAACAGGCCGGTCGCGTAACCCGCTGGTTTCAACGCCTCGGCGATGGTCACCTGGTCGGCCGGCAAGTCGTCGCCGTTCTTGGCGACGCCGGAATGGATCGTGTACTTGCCCGTGAGGAACGCCCCGCGACTCGGCGCGCAGATCGGAGCGGCCGCGTAGCAGCGATTCAAGACCGTCCCTTGCCTGGCCAGCCGGTCCAGACGCGGCGTGGTCCACTCGGTCCGGCCGTTGAAGCCGACGTCGCCCCATCCCAGGTCGTCGGCCACGATCAAGATCACGTTGGCGGCCCGCTCCGCACCCCAAACCGGACCGCCAAGTCCAGCCAGCGCCAGCGAGAGCACCCAGAAAGTCCGCGCCCCGTGCATCGTTCCTCGTCCCATCGAACCGTTCCTCGAAGATCCCGCGAATTCCTGGCGGTCGTCACGATCGACTTCAAAACGGGCTTCCACCCCATGCGTGAGGCTCGCTGGTTCTTTGTCTCGGTTCAAGCCCCCACCCGGCTTCATTCAATTCATTGTAATCCTACAAAGTAAGTGTGGATCGGCCAATAGTATGGTAGGCGGTGAGCCGTCCGAGTGCAAGCGTGCTGCGTGGAATCGACGTCGCGGGCGGGGTTGGCGGCCTGATTCGACGTGGAAGGGGGGCCGGTCAGGTCGGGGGTGGACGTTCGAACTTTGACTTGTGCTTCGGCTGGGCTGTATAGTGTTGTGGAAAAGGTCTCGAGGATACCGCCGCTCCGAGACGACCGAAACAGCCGGACCGCCTACCGATCTCTCGGCCGGGAGCCTTCTTATGTTGACGCGTCCAGCCTCGATCATGCTCGTGGCAGGCTCGGTTTCCATCGGCCTGGTCATGGGATTCTGGCTGGGGAGGGGGGGCGGTTCGCTCTCGGCCCAGGTGGGAGGCGCCGCGACGGCGTCGGGGCGAAATCCGGTTGCGGCGGCTGAGGTCCGGCGGGTCAGCCAGATCCAGCAGTCGGACGTCAAGGTCTACGAGGAGCTGGCGAAGCAATACGACCAGTTCCGGCACGTCGATCGGATGTTCGAGCAGGTGTCCAAGGCGGTTGCGCCGACGGTCGTCCATATCATTACGCAGAAGTCGTCGCGTCATGAGGAGGGCCAGAAGGCCCGCAAATTCGAGGAAACCGGATCGGGCGTCATCGTCCGCTGCGACAAACTCGCCGGCCTGTTCGTCCTCACGAATCACCACGTGGTCGAAGGGGGCAAGAGCAGCAAGATCCGCGTCTACCTTCAGGACGGCCGGGCGCTGACGCCCGAACGGATCTGGAGCGACTCGATGGCGGACATCGCGGTCCTCAAGCTCGACCGCGACGATCTGCCGGCCGCGCGGCTCGGCGACAGCGACAACGCTCAGGTCGGAAGCTGGGTGCTGGCCCTGGGGAGCCCCTTCGGGCTGACCCACTCCGTCAGCCAGGGGATCATCAGCGCGCGGGGCCGTCACATGGACGAGCTTCGGGACGTCGACAACCAGGACTTCCTTCAGACCGACGCCGCGATCAATCCGGGCAATTCGGGGGGGCCGCTGGTCAACATGCTCGGCGAGGTGGTCGGCATCAACAACTCGATCGCCAGCAACGGCGGGGGCAACGAAGGCGTTGGATTCAGCATCCCGATCAACCTCGCCCGCTGGATCATGAACGAGCTGATCGCCAACGGACATGTGACGCGGGGCGGACTCGGCGTCGAACTCGACTCGACTTACGACTACGAAAGGGCCGTGAAGCTGGGCCTTGACCGTCCCAACGGAGCCCTCATCGGCAAGGTCCATCCGGATTCCCCCGCCTCTCGCGGCGGCGTCCAGGAGGGCGACGTCATCCTCAGCTTCGGCGGCGTCTCGATCCACGATCTCAACCACCTGGTCAACGCGGTCTCGATGTCTCCCGTCGGCCGGCCCGCCGAGGTCGTCGTCTGGCGCGACCGCCACGAGCTGAAGCTGCGGCTCACGGTTGGCGACCGCGACCGGGCGCTCCCCGCCGAGCTGGACCCGTCCCAGGACGCGCCGCCCGATCCCTCGGGCCTGGTGCGGCGTCCGAATCGACCCGGCGAGACGTCGAATTTCGCGATGGGCCTGGAAGTCGTGACTCTCAGCACCCAGCTCGCCGCGCGGTTCGGCCTGCCGGACTCGATGCACGGGGCTTGCGTCGTCAGCGTCGACGCCGAGAGCCCGTTCGTCCAGCTCTGCCGGGTCAACGACGTGATCGCCGTCATCAACGAGCGACCCGTCGCATCGGCCGAGCAGGCCGTCCGGATGCTCGGCGACGACGGCTCCCACACCCCGCTCATCATCAGCATCGACCGCCTGGAGAAGGGCGAGGTCGAGCGGCACACCATCCGGGTTCCTCGATGACTGCGACGCCCCTGATCGCCTTGGCCGTCGAACGACTCGTCGCCGGCGAATCGCTGTCCACCTTGGAAGCGCGGGACGCCGTCGCGGCGATGCTCGACGGCGAAGCCTCCGAGGGCGCGACCGCCGCCTTTCTCACGGCCCTTCGGATCAAGGGCGAGACTGGCGACGAGCTGCTCGGTGCCGTCACGGCGATCCGCGAACGAATGGTCGCGTTTGAATCCGGACGATCTGATTGTCTCGACACCTGCGGGACCGGAGGCGACGGCGCGAGGTCGGTCAACATCTCGACCGGGGCGGCGGTGGTCGTCGCGGCCTGCGGCGTGCCGGTGGTCAAGCACGGCAACCGGGCCGCGACCGGACGGTCGGGCAGCTCCGACGTACTCGGGGCTCTGGGGGTCGCGGTCGAGGTCGAGCCGGCGGTCTTGCGGCAAGGGCTGGCCGAGCTGGGCATCGCCTTCCTGTTCGCTCCCCGATTCCACCCTGGCCTGCGAGGGGTGGCGGCCGTGCGTCGCCAGCTCCCGTTCCGGACGATCTTCAACCTGGTCGGCCCGCTCTGCAACCCGGCGTCGCCCGCGTTCCAGCTCGTGGGAGTCCCCGACGCCGCCCATGCCGATCGGATGGCCGAGGTTCTGGCCCGGACCGGCTCGATCCGTCGCGCGGCGGTCGTGAGGGGCTCCGACGGCCTGGACGAGGTCACCCTGGCCGGCGACACCCATGTTCTGCTCGTCGAGGACGGCCGGATCTCGGCCCGAACCTGGACGATCGCCGATTTTGGACTGCCGCCGACGGGCACGGAAGGGCTTCGGGTCGAAGGGCCCGAAGAAAGCGCCGGGATGCTCCGGCAAGCCTTCGCCGGCCGGCCAGGTCCGACGCGGGAGTACCTGCTGGCCAACTCGGCCGCCGCCCTCTGGACCGCGACGGGCGTCCCGCTTCGGCAGGCCGTCGAGCAGGCCGCCGCCGCGCTCGATTCCGGACGCGCGGCGAGGCTCCTGGACCGCTGGGCCGAACTGACGACTCAGTCGGCGTCGCCCTGATCGAGCCACAATTCCTCGAACACCGAGTAACCGCCCGGCCTGAGCCCGAGGGCATGGTAAGTCTGCTGGGCGCGGAGGTTGCCTTCCTCCACATAGAGCCGGATGCCGATGACGTCGGGGTCGGCCGCGGCCTGGTCGCGAATATGCTGGTAGAGGGCTTTGAACAGGCCCTGGCCGCGCAGCTCGGCGACCACGTAGACGCTCTGAAGCCACCAGAGCCAGCCGTCCCGCCAGTCGCTCCACTCGCGGCTGATCGCGGTCTGGGCGACGATCCGTCGATCGCCGGCCCGCTCGACGACCCAGTAGCGGAGGCGATCGGGATCAGCCAGGGCCCGGGCGACGCCTCGGTCGAGAACATTGGGATCGAGGGTCTTCCCCTCGGTCTCCTCGGCGAGTCGTCGGTTGAACTCGACGATGGCCGCGTGATCGTCGGGGGAGGCGTCGCGGATCAGGAACGGCGAGGAGGGCAAGGGGGTGGCCGTCACGGCCGGTCGCTCCGACGGTTGCGGGCACGTCGACTGGCTTCCTGGAGCACCCGATGCTCTTCGTCGGTCAGCCCGGTGCGACCCTCCCTGGCGATCTTGGCGAGGACCTCGTCGAGCCGGGCGTCAAGCTGGTCTTCCGGCAAGACCGCGACCGAAGGGACCTTCGCGCCGACGGCCTCGCCGCTGCTGCGGCTCTGCCCCGGGGTCCGCGTCCTCGGCTGTTCGAAGGCGACCGGCGAGAAGATCTTCAGCCGGGGACGCCGCATCCGACCGGAGGTCAACCGCGACCAGCGGAGGTCGAAATGCTTGAACGCGAAAGCAAACGCAAAGCCCGCTACGTGCGACTCCCAGGCGACATGCCCGCCCTGGCGCTCGCTGAGGAGCGGCAGGACCATGTAGATTCCCAGGAGGACCCACATCGGCATCGGAATGAAGAAGAACAGGATCTCTCGGCGAGGGTAGTAAAGCGTGTACAACGTGACCACGGCCATGACCGCGCCCGAGGCGCCAAGCATGAACGGCCTGAAGGGGGAAAACGCCTGCATGGCGGCCCACCCCAGAGTGCTGACGACGGCCGCCACGAGATAGAAGGCAGTGAAGTCGCGGCTGCCGTAAAGTGCTTCCATCTCCCGGCCTACGAGCCATAGGAACCACATATTGCCGATGAGATGCCAGATGTCGGCATGCAGGAAGGTCGCGGTCAACAGTTGCCAGACGCGTCCCTGGTGGAAGATCGCCTCGGGAGAGGCTTCCAGCCAGTTGCGAACCCAAGGATCATCGAGGCGGAAGACCTGCTGGACAAGGAACACGACCACGTTGATCACGATGATCGCATTGCAGGCGGGAGACACGCCGCCGAACCACCCGGGACCGGTCCCCTCGCCTCGGTAATACTCGCGGTCGTAAATCCCCATTTTGGCTCCGCTCCGGCGCCGGACGACGTCCACCGGAAGATGAATTCGATCAGGCAGAGGGCCCCGATTTCATCATCGGAACCGCGATCTCAACTGTCAACGGCCCGCGCGAGGCTCAGCCGAGCCCCGGCACCGATTGAGGGGATTCCTCGTCCTGGATGCCACCGACCGATCGTCGACGCCGCAGCCGTTTCAATCGAGCTGGAGGGCTTCGATCGCCTCGTGCTTGGTGTCGTAGATCGGCCAGACGATGTCGAGCGAGGTCACGCGCAGCAGCTCCCTGGTCCGCTCCGTGACGCCCGCCAGGGCCATCGACCCGCCGTGCGAGACCGCCAGCTTCCAGGCTCGGATCAAGAGCGCCAGGAACATCGAGCCGAAGTTGCCCACCCGGCTCAGGTCGAACACGATCAGCGGGTTGTCTTCCCGGCGGAGCGGTTCCAGGATGAGGTCGGCGACCTGCTCTTCGAGTCGATAGGCCAGCTTCTCCAGCGCCGGAGTGGCCGTGATCACCGTCACGTCGCCGTGACGTTCGATCGTGAACGCTTCATCGGAATTCGATTTCCTGGTGACCATCTTGGGGCTCGCCGCCTGAAGGTGCTGGTTCGAAGGGGAGCGAGGCGACGGACGGAAGGCCGCCGACTCTCCCAGCTAGGGTAGGGAGTCGGTCGGCCGCCGACAAGTTCAAAGCCGCCCCCGGGTCGTTCCCGACGGCTTCACGAGGTCTTCCCGCAGCATCGCGGGGCCGGCGCGACGTCCAGACGCCTCCTCGCCGGCTCCTCGGAATTCAGGCCGACGGCCGACAGTTCGAGAAGGCGCGGATCACCTCGTGCAGGTCGCCGCTGACGAGCAGTTCGTCGTTCTCGAAGTCCCGAAGCCAGACGTAGTTGTCGCGGTAGGCCTGCGCGAGCAGCGGATAGAGGTCGCAGAGTCGGATCGGAATCGAGGGTGCATCGGACTCTTCGTGGTCTTCCTCAGGATGAGGGAAAAGACGCAATCGTGCGGTCGCCATCAATATCCTCCTCCGTGCAGTCCCGAGCGTTTCCAAGCGGATCTCGGGAGCGTATCCAGCAGGGCGCTCGGGGTCCGAGCTCAAGTCGCCGGGGCGCGTCGACTGGTGACATGACGATGACACGCCTTCCCCGACTCGATTCCTGTCTGGTTCTTCACATCGGCTGGAAGACCGCCCGAGCATGACCGAAAACGCGACCGCCGCGCCACTCCGTCCGCCGGCGGCCCTGGCGACCGGCCTCCCTCGCGCACATGGTACCGAAAATACTCGGGACGACAGCCCCGGGCGGCTCTGCTATAGTCCGCCGACTCAACAAGACGGGCCCCCCGGCCGAGCGTCCGCCCCCGCGGCCCGGCCGGCTCGAAGGATCGAGCCTCGTCGCGCGACCGCTCAAGGAGGAGTGAAACGCATGGATGCTCATTGCGTACGGTCTCCGGCTTCCCGCCCCATCGCCGCCCTCATGCTGGGATGCCTGCCGCTCCTCTGCGGAGCCGGCGTCTCCCATCGCACGACCAATTTCGTGGTCGAGGCGCCCAACGCCGAGATCGCCCGGACCGTGGCCGACCACGCCGAAAAATGCCGGCGCACCATTGCGCGGGCCTGGCTCGGCAAGGAACTCGCCGACTGGGCCCGGCCTTGCCCGGTGAAGGTGAAGCTGACCGGGGGGGAGGCCGGCGGCCTGACCTCGTTCGGCTTCGACCACGGCCACGTCACCGACCAGAGCATGGTGGTCGAAGGCCGGCTCGAACGCATCCTGGCCTCGGCCCTGCCTCACGAAGTCACCCACACGATCTTCGCCGCCTACTTCGGCGGCCCCATGCCCCGTTGGGCCGACGAAGGCGCTTCCCTCCTCAGCGAGGACGAACGGGAACGCCACCGTCACGACCAGATCGCCGACGACCTCCTCGCCCGCCGCGGCGAAATCTCGCTGGGGAAACTGTTCCAGATCGAGGAGTACCCCAAGGACCTCATGTCCTTTTACGGCCAGGGCTACTCGATCTCCCGGTTCCTTATCGAGATCGGCGGCCGACCCCGGTTTCTGAAGTTCGTCCGCGACGGCCTCGAAGCCGGATGGGACCGCGCCACCCTCGACCACTACGGACTGGCCGACGTCCGCGAACTCGACCGCGCCTGGCGGTCCTGGCACCGCGTCGCCCTCACGGCGAACCACTCCCCCCGCCAGGGCGACGACGCCTTCCTCGCCTACGGCGACGAGCCCGAACTCGACCGCGCCGACCAAGCCTCCACCGGCCCCTGACCACCGACCAACCCCGGGTCCGAAATTGGCTTCGTTTGCTCCCATTCCGCGACCGATCCGCCCGTCCTCAAACTACCCCGGGCCGCCCTCCTGGTCCCGATCTCCTGACCGGACCAGCCCCGGCGGCCCTTCCCGGTTCACCGGCCGGATTGGCTTCGTTCGTCGTCCGAGAACACCGATTCTCTGACGTCGAAAGCCTGATTTTCAAAGGATTTACGACCGTCGCCCGGATTGGCTTCGATCGCGCGGGAAACCACCGGATTTCGGTCCGTTCCCGCCCCCTCGGCCGACTCCCTTCGCCTCGCCTTCTCGGCTGGCACCGCCTTTGAAGTAGCCCCGGTCGATTGGCTCCGTTCGCGCGCTTTCCCACAAGCGCCCCCGCCCAGTGCTCCAGACCGATTGGCTCCGTTCGCGCGTTTTCTGAAGTCGGTCGCCTCTCGAACCAGCCTGGACCGATCGGCTCCGTTCACGCGCTATTTCCACCGTCTCCTCCGGTTCGTCCGCCGAGGCCGATTGGCTCCGTTCGCGCGCTTTTACGAAGCCGTTGGCGTCGATAGTCGAAGTGCTTTCCCTTCTCACCCGACAGCCGTGTTGTGAAAGAACCGGACGACTTGCATAGTCCTCCAACTTGAACTTACAACCGATCTGCAAGCTTGATCATCGATTCCTTCTGGTTGTCGGGAAAGACGAGTCCCGAGTTCGGATCGCAGTGATTCGGTGGAATGGATGGCTTGCACGGGTGGAAGAAGGAGTCTAAGCACCATGAGCCCAGCCATCTGGACCTTCTGTATACTGGCTGCGAGTAGCAAAAGCGCTACGTCCCCGTACCTGCATCCCGTCCCCGTCCCTGCATCCGTCCCCGTCCCCGCGTCCCTTTTTCTCCCGGACGATATCAGGGAAGCACCGCACGGAATGCTCGTTGCGGAGAGCTTCCCCGAGCACCTGTTGTGACGGCCGGGATCAGGAGAGCATCAGCCGCCCTCCATGCTTCAAAAGCTTGGAGGCACTCCATTGGTTGGGGCCTGCGGTGGGAACACCTTGCTCGGGGCTGAAGGGATGACCGGTCCCAGGGCCGCGGCCCCCACACCGGGTATGGATTTCGAGGGCACCGGGGGCATGCTGGTGCCTGGTGCCGACTTCGACGGGGCCTGGGGCGCAGGGAAGACTCGTTCACCATCGAAGACCACGCTCGAGAGGAGCAATGAGGTCCGGCCGGTGAGTAGGGCCATGTTCGAAGCCGAGATCTTGGCGACCCCAGAGGCCTGTGCGGCAACGGCGATCTGATCGATCGTCGCCAAGACGTTGTCGCCCAGAGTCTTTGTCGTGACGCTGCGCCCCACCCCGCGTGACGACCGGGCGACTACCTGCTGTGCGTCGGCGATGAACGCCCCAAGCGCCGTCTGGCTGGGGAAGACCGCGTCAGCTCCCGGGTTGATTGCGATCCGATCCAGTACGCCATTGAGCAAGCCCCGCAGATCCTTCGCGTCAATCGCATTCAGCGAGGGCGACGGATCCGGCTTGTTGGGGTCCTGCGCAAGGCTCTCTCGAAGCGGGCCGCCCAATACAACGAAGCTCAAAACGATCCCCACAAAAGTACGCATGGAAATCCTCCGAGGTGATGAGATGGCTAGCGAAGTCAAGCCTCGGCCAAAATACCCCAGATTGCCCATGTTGTCCAGGGTCGTCTGGTTCTGTTTGTTACCCAATTTCTCATTTTGTCGTCGAAAGAATTACCGGCCGAAGGCCACGGAAATCTGCATCGAAATCAAACTTACCCAGATCGATGGATTCAAAAGTCCGTGAATTTGGCCGCGTATCAATTGTCCCTTTCGCCCCACCGCGCAGGACGCGAACGACCTGCGTCTCGTAGGTCTCGCCGCTGCCCTCTCGGGTGAAGTCCGGATCATTGACTCGGTTGTGGCACCATTCGGCGACGCCGCCGTAGACGTCGAACAAGCCAAGCGAGTTGGGCTGCCTGAATCCAGCCCAGTCGCTTCCCGAGGTCGTGCTCGACAGCCAGGCGTATCGGCCTAGGAGGGCCGGATCCCAGCCATAGAATCGCATTGAGATAGTCCCTGCCCTCGCGGCAATCTCCCACTCGACCTCGGTCGGTAGCCGGTAACCAGCCTGCTTTGCGAGGGGGAGGGCGATGGGGGCGAGGGCGTTGCCTCTTGGCTGGTAGGAGTGCGCCAAGGGAGGGGAATTCTGGTCGCTCAACCAATTGCAGTACTGGGCTGCGTCGAACCAAGTGAGTTTGTCCTGGGGCCGTTCCCAGTCGGGGTGGGTCGCCTCCTTCGCGTATTCCGACCGTCTAACCTCGCACGCGGTGATGTAGAACGCCGGATGCGCGGCCCAGTCCGGATGAGCTGTGCGAAGTTCTTCGGCCATGTCAGTCTTGGGGTCGACACGGACCATCAACTGGCCGCCCGGCGAGTAGAACCAGCGAACCGGGGAGGCGGGCGAAGTATGCGGCGAGGGGACGACCCGACCTGGGAACTTCTGTTCCAGGGCCCCCAGGCGGATCAGCCAGTCGGCCGCGGAATGGACGGCACCCGATGGGTGGGCCTTGCGTAAGTCGGAGAGCCATTCCGGCAACGCTTGGTCCGAACCCGAGGCGTGTACATCGATCAAGCGGGCCGCCGCAGGCATTCTCAATTCCGACAGCTCATCGGCGGCATAGTCACCCAGGACACCGAGAACCGACACCAACACCTGCTCCAACTCGCGGGTCGGCAGCGGTCGCACGATGGCGTGCTCAATAACCATGCGGAGGTGATCGGGCTCCATGCCCGCGGCGCGATACCGACTCACAACCGCCGTGCGGAGCCGATCGTCGGACCTCAGCTTGAATCGCGCGAGGACCGCATCGATAGTCCCGTCGCTCACGACAGAGTCCAAGGACGCCAGCAGGCCCAGGGTGAGATTCGCCGCCTTCCTCGCATCCTCGTCGCGGCTCACCTGGATCTTGCTCAAGTCGCCCGCGTTCGGGTCCTCGAGCCGCATGATGGTGAGGTTGCTCTCCTCGTCGTCCAGCCGGGCGACGGTGTCGTTTATCGACTTGATCGCGTGTGAGATGACGCGGGGACGATTAGATTTCACATTGGCGAACGCATTCCGGATCTTCTCCGGCGCTGTCAGAGCGGCCAACTCTTTCACCACGTCGGAGGCGTACGACTCTGCTCGCCGATCCCATACAGCGTAGGATACGAATGCCACCAGCAAGGCGGCCGGAACGAGGAAAGGTAGGGAGACGACGAATTGCCGGACATCCTCGCGAGGGTCGATGTTGTTCGCCTTGACGCCCGCCTCGAGGTCGCCCTTGGCAGCATCCCAGTCCTTCGATTCGTAGACCTGATAGTCTTGGACGAGGCTGTCCAACGCAGGCGCGGGGGCTGCGGGGACGGGCCCGATCCGCAGGGGGATGATCGCCTTGCCCAAAGACTTGGCAAGGAAGACCTCGGCGAAGCACCAGTTCGATTTACGTGACGAATCGGTCAGGAGGAGGATAACCGCCCGGCTACGGCGGAGTTGCTTGGCGATGCGCCGCTCCCATTGCTCTCCCGGCTGTATGCCCTGCTCCCGGTCGCTATCGAGGAACACCGTTCGAAAGCGCATCGTCTTAAGGAACTCCATCAAGGCCTGCGCCTCGGCCTTGTCCTCGGTCTTATGGCTGATGAAGATAGCCGCGCCGCGGAACAGGGCGACGATACGGCTGAACCAAACGCTTAGATGAGCGAACACTAGCCAGACTCCTTGCGAAGCGTGCCGATATCAACCATAGAACCATCGCTTCAAGATAGCGACGATCGATAGTCTAGGAGAAGCGTCGACGTGTGAAGAAAAAAGGGGGACATAAAGAAAAAAGGGGGACATAGCGGAATGGCACGAACTTAAGCCGCAGGCCGTTCTGACTCATTGTCGCAAGACGTGCTGATTGATCGACTTGAAAGAAAAAAGGGGGACATAGCGGAATGGCACGAACTTAAGCCGCAGGCCGTTCTGACTCATTGTCGCAAGACGTGCTGATTGATCGACTTGCGACCTCCTGTACAGCGGCGTCGCGGAGCGGGGGCTCGCCGCGCCACAGCAGAGGGTCGCCCCGAATCCAATCGGGCAGGCTCGACCAACGCCAGTCCTCGGCCCGCTCGACCAGATCGGCCCGTAGCGGGTTGCGCTCGACGAGGTCGCCGTCGCCGTGGGGCCGCAGCACCAGGTGGAAATGGTTGGTCATGAGGCAGTAGCCCAGAACGTCGAGCAGCAGCCGCTCGCGAGCGTCGACGATCGCCCGCCGGAAGGCGACGTAGTCCTCCGGCTTTTATGGAAGACGGCCGCGCGGCCGTTTCCCCGATTCAGGGCGTGATAGATCATGCCGCCGACGGCGGCGCGAGCGGTCCTTGGCATGCCTCGAAACTTCCACGGGAGCGTCCAGGCTTCAAGAATGCGCTAAGTCCCTGTTCTTCTGCTTCACGCTCAGCCCGGGATCGCCCCAAGCTGCATCATCAGACCCAGGGTGTCCATGAGGATGCGGGTGTCCTTGATCCGCCCGTCCACCAGTCGGTCGATGACCATTCCCCAAACCGTCACTGGTCGTCCGGTTGGCGGGACGCCGAGGAACTCCCCCTGATGCATTCCGGTCCATACGAACCGGGTAAGAACGCTGTCGCCGTCGGCGAGTTGCTCCTCGACGGTCCAGTGCATATCGGGGAATGCCGACCGCATGCCTCGCAGGACGTCCTGCAGGCCCGTCAGCCCAGGTCCCTGACCTGGGAAGGGAACCTGCTCAACCACGTCCTCCCACACGAACCGACCGGCGCCGTCGACATCTCCCTGGTTCAGGACCTCGTTGATGAACTGGCGGACGATGGCGGCATTGTCGGGCACGGCTAACACTCCGGAAGGTTCGGCTTCAGGCTGAGACGCCCGGCCAGCCTACCGAGGTTTCCTCGGCGCCTAAAGAGTACTCCCAGCCGAGGTTGCGGCGGGGGAGGCTAGTCGATTGAGTTGCGCTTTTTCCCCTTTCCCCGCACAGCATCCCGTATGGAACGGGGAGCGGCAGGGAGCAAGGGCGGACGACGCTGGAGAGGCACGTCGTCGAGCATTTTCGCCAGATTGGCAAGAAGGGCTGGATGTCCGTGGCCGGGAACCTGTCTTGCAGTTGGTCCGAATGGGCGTTAGAAGCTGCGTATTAACCCGGCAATGAACCGTTCTGGGGCGATGAAGATGATGACGAATCCGATCCCCAAGTGGCAGCTCGTGACCGGCTGGGTGCTCTCGGGCATCCTCGCCCTCGTGTTTCTGCCCAGCGCCTTCTTCAAGATCGCACAGCCCAAGGGCTTCATCGAGGAGTGGTCCAAGAACTACCCCGCCGCCTCCGCCCTGCCGCTTGGGGTCATCGAGCTGACTCTGTTCGTCCTCTACCTCTTCCCGAAGACCCGCTACCTCGGCGGCCTCCTCATGCTCGCCTACCTCGGTGGCGCGGTGGCGACCCACGTCCACGCCGAAGACGGGATGTTCTTCGTGCCGGTCATCATCGGCGTTATCGCGTGGCTCGGGTTGTACCTCCGCGACCAAAAGCTCCGCACTCTCGTTCCACTCGTGGCCGAGTAAGTAAGGAAGGGATAACGGGGACGTCGCGTTTCTAACGGCACCTGCACCGGCTTCGTGGACAAGCCGAGATGTTCGGGAGTCGTCGCGGCGACGGGGCCGTGTTCCATCAATCGGAGCAGGGCCGACGTCGGCGACAGGGACGCCGAGAGCGTTCGGGAGTCCTCTCGCGGACATTGCGGCTCAGGAGACCGAAGACGTTCGGCGGCCGGCGCTGGGCTTGGCGCCGTTGGGGGAGTCCTCGGCCTTGGGCTTGACCCTGCGCGTGAGCACGGCGAAGGGGCTGTCGGCCTCTTGCCGCTTGAGCCTGGCGTAGAGGTAGTTCTCGTAGTTGCAGGGATAGACCGTCAGCTTACCCGACTCGACCTCGATCACCTTGTTCGCCACGGCGCGGATGAAGTGCTCGTCGTGCGAGATGAAGCAGAGCGAGCCCGAATACTCATTCAGAGCTTCTTCGAGCAGGTCGCGGCTGGCGATGTCGAGATGGTTGGTCGGCTCGTCCATCATGATGAAGTTGTGGGCGACGGTGAGGATTCGCGCCAGGCAGAGGCGGGTCTTCTCACCGCCGGAGAGCGACCCGACGGACTTATCGACGGAGTCGCCCGAGAAGAGGAACGCGCCGAGCATCTGCCTCAAGGCGCCTTCGCTGGCACCGGGGTGGACTTCCCGCAGGTTGTCGATCACGGTCGCCTTCATGTCCAGCGCTTCGACCCGGTGCTGGGCGAAGTAGGTGGCGAAGACGTTGCTGCCGAACGCCGCCTCGCCCCGCGTCGCCGTGTGGACGCCCGCCAGCAGCTTCATGAGCGTCGTCTTGCCGGCACCGTTGGGCCCGACCAGCACCACCTTGTCGCCTCGCTCGATCTCCAGGGCGAGGTCGCGATAGACCACCTTGGCACCATAGGAGAAGGTGACGTCGGCGAATTTGGCGACGACCTGGCCGCTCCGACGCGGCTCGGGCAGACGGATTCGGACGGAGGAGTTGTCAGCCCGGGGCGCGTCGATCCGCTCGATCTTGTCCATTGCCTTGAGCCGGCTCTGGGCCCGCCCGGCGGTCGCCGCGTTGGCGCGGTTGCGATCGACGAAGTCCTGCATCTGGCGGATCTTCTTCTGCTGCGTGTCGAACGACGCCTGCTGGACCGCCAGCCGATGCTCCTTCTGCGGGAGGTAGGCCGAATAGTTGCCGGTGTAGGAGTTGAGCTTGCCCAGTTCCAGGTCGAACGTTTTGGTGATGACCCGGTCGAGGAAATCGCGGTCGTGGCAGGTGATCAGGATCGCGCCGGGGTAGGAGCGAAGGAACTCCTCAAACCACTTGACGCTGAGGAGGTCGAGGTGGTTGGTGGGCTCGTCGAGGAGCAGGATGTCGTGATCGAAGGCGAGCAGGCCGCCGAGCGCCAACCGCATCGCCCAGCCTCCCGAGAGGGTGGCGACCGGCGCGTCGAGCTGGGCGACCGAGAACCCCAGGCCCAGCAGGATCGCCTTGGCGCGGGCCTCCATCTCGTAGCCGCCGGCGGCTACGAACGCTTCCATCGCGTCGTCGTAGCCGTCCAGGGCTTGCGGGTCGCCCGCTTCCAGCCCCTTCATGACCTCCTTGAGCCGGAGATCGGCCTCGGTCCAGGGGCCGAGGTGGTTCAACATGTTCTCGAAGACCGTCCCTTCGCGGAGCGGGTGGATCTCCTGCGAGAGATAGCCGATCGAGCACTTGCGGTCGCGGAGCAGTTCGCCGGAGTCCAGCGACTCCTGGCCCATCAACACCTTGAACAGGGTCGACTTGCCCGCGCCGTTCTTCCCGAGCAGACCGATCCGCTCGCCGCGGATGATCGAGGCGTCGATGCCGTCGTAAATCGTCTGATTGCCGAACTTCTTGTGGGCGTTGACCAAACGGATCATCGGGGGAATCGTCTCACGGTTCGGGCGGGAAGGGAGGGGGAGCCGGAACGCCGAATCGAAGTCCGGGAGGGCCCGTCATCGCAATCAGGCGGGGAGAGTCTGAAGAAAGCTAGAAATAGTAACCGAATTGATGGTCTTCGGCAAGGGGCACCCTCGCGAAAGATGGGCTTCCGAGCCTCCGTCTTCCCGAAATCATCATGAGCGACGAGCAGGCCGGCGAGTTCGCGGGGTGGTGCGACCGTGGAGTTCACTCATTCGATCAATCGTATCAGGAGACGACTGCCCCGGGGCGATGGCGGCCTCGCCTCACTTTTTCAGTTCCGGCAGAGGCTCGCCCTGCGGGTAGAACCTCATGGAAACCGAGTTCACGCAGTGCCGCGTGTTCTTCTTCGTGAACTGTTCCCCCACGAAGACGTGGCCGAGATGCCCGCCGCAGTTGTTGCAGAGTATCTCCGTCCGCTGACCGTCGCTGTCCGTCACCTTCTTGACCGAGCCCTCGATCTCATCGTCGAAGCTGGGCCATCCGCAGTCGCTGGCGAATTTATCGTCGGAACGATAGAGCGGCGCGTTGCAACGCCGGCAGACGTAGGTGCCCGGGTCTTTGAGATCGGTGTACTCGCCGGTGAACGCCCGCTGCGTTCCCTTCCCGAGGATCACCCGAGCTTCCTCGGGCGAGAGAGGGTTGTACTTGCCTTGGGCGGCGTCCGGCTTGGCGTTCTCTGCGGGCGGCATCTCGGCGGCTCCTGCAATGGGGGGGGACGGCGACCGGCCGGCGGCCCTCTCCTCCGGCCGGTCAGTTGCATTGCATCCAGCGACGGCGAGGCCGATCATGACGACGGCCGTCTGCCATCGGATCGGACGGGACAAGATCCTGGGCGATTCCACGCGCTATCCTCCGGCGGTCTGTGAACTTACGCGGAAAAAGGGGGGCAGTCCAGGCCTTGGCCTGCTCCTGGTAAGAGCGCTCCGTTCCTCTTCTTGCTCCGAGGTAGCAAAAGCGCTGGGTCCCTCCTCTTGCCTTCTTGGACCCTAAGAGAGCTGGGTCCTTCTTTATGGCCCGTCCCTCTTCTGGGCCGCTAGGCGAATCGCCCCGCGGGACCAACGATTTTGTCCGTTCGACCCAAACGAACGGCCGGGTCGCCACCGGTGTGACGCCCGGCCGCACCGGTCGACGTGCAAATCTCCTCACCTACCGCCGGCCGCGTGGCAGCCGGCGGCGGCAACCATCATCCGACCACCACCGTCGGCGCCGCCGCCGCCGAAGAGCCCGTAGCTCCAGGTCGGCTCGCTTCCGCAGGGTGATCGGAGAACCTGAATCCGATCAGCGTCCCGGGCCGAAGCCGCCGACGCCCAGGCCGGGCCGCACCCCCAGCCCGGACGCCGGCCCGCCGAGGCCTCCCGGGTTGTAGCCGGGCCGGCCGAAGTCGTACCCGCCGGGATAGCCGGCCGTGCCGCCGGTGTACCCGCCGGGATAGCCGGCCGTGCCGCCGGTGTATCCGCCGCCGTAGTAGCCCCCACCAGTTGTGACGTAGTTTCCCGAGGCGTCGTACTGGCCCGTGGCGCCCGTGTAGGCAGCCGCCCCGTAGGTAGCCCCCGAATTACAGTACGTCGTAGTCGGCCTGGCCCGACGCCGGTGGCACGCCTCCGAAGTCGTCGCCCACGCGACGATCAGCATCGAGGCGATCAGCAGACTCCCCCTCAAGGTGCGCGTCATGATGGATTCTCCCATTCGGAGCCGCATGCGCTCGCGAAGAAACTCCACTCTCCCTGTGCAACGCGATGTCGCATAGGCCCGTCCGCGCCACCCTAATGCGCCCCACCCTCAAAGTCGAGACAATCGCAGTAATTGGCAAAAGATTTGTGAATATCATAAATGCGCGGCCGATCCGTGATCGCGACGCCTACGCGGACACGATCCCCGGTGCGGAGGTTGACCTGGGGACGACAGACGGACAAGAAGCGGGCGGCAGGTCGTGGCCGTTTGTCGAGAAGTCCGCCAGCTTTCCAATAAAATGGCAAACCGCCCGGGCGGCGTTGGATGCCTCCCGGGCGGGCTGATGTGACCCCGAGCGCGACTCGATTTCTGGGACCGGCGGCGTCTCGGGCGTTCCAGGCACCGCCGGCGCAACGACAATACGGCTTTTGAATCACCACGCCTTCACGATGGCGGTCTGCATCGAGTAGTCGAACGCTTGCGGTCCGACCAGGGGGAACTCCCAGTAATGCAGGAACCACCAGTTGCCGGTGATCTGGAACCGCGTGCCGGGGCCGACCCCGACGTAGGCGGGCCGACCGCGATCCTCCAGCGGGATGACGACGTTGCAGTTGGCATAGAGCACGAGGTCGCCGAACGGGACATCATGCGGCGTGAAGTAGCGGCCGATCGCCAGGTCGGCGTTGTACGTCGTCTGGGCGCTCGACTCGCCGAACATCAGTTGTCCCCCTGGCGTGGTCACCGGGGCCCCCCGCTGGTCGTTCTTGTTCAGCGGGACATTCACCCCAGTCCCGCCACGCACCACCCAGGCACCGCCCGGGTTGCCCCAGAACGAGTAACGTGGGAACACGGTCATCAGCTTCCCTCCCGTCCCGGTCTGCCCCGTCGGCACGATCGTGCCGAGGGTGAACAACTGTGTAAACGCCTTGCTCTCCGAGAGCAGGAACGACCCGGCGATGGACATGTCGCCGAAGTCCGACCGGTAGCCGCGCCTCGGGTCCTCGGTCCCGTTGGCGACGACGAACGGCACGTTGAGAAACAACTCGAACCGGCGACTGAAGGGCAGGAAGACGGAGTAGTCACCCCGGTATCCATTCCCCCCGAATGGCTTGTTCAGGTTGTTCTGGTAAGTCCCGTTCACAAGCCAGAGCCGGTAGAAGACGCCTTCGAACGATCCCAGCCACCCGTGCCGCGGCGTCAGGCCCGACTGCCCGGCGGGGCCGCCGGCCCAGGGTTCCAACCAGCCCTCGCTGAAGAAGTTGCCGAGCGACAGCGGCCGCCACTTGCCCGGGGCGGAGGCGTCGCCGAAGAGCGACTCGGTGATCGTGTCGAAGAGCCCCATCTCGACCCGGGGCGTCGTCGGTGCCCCGCCATGGCCGGGGTAGTGCGCGGGCCCGGGGACGGTCGTCGGCGTGGGCATCACCTCTGACGCCGTCACGCTGTCGACGATCTCGTCGACAATCTCGTCGGCACGTGCGGTTGGCGTCCCCGTCGGGGGTAACGGTGGGGACGAGTTTTGCGCCCGGGCGCCACCCACGGACGTCAGGAAAGCTGCGGCGAGTACGGCTGCGAACTGGCCACCTCGCAGGCGAAGAGTCTGGCTTCCTGCCATTGGTCTACTCTCTGAGTATGGGATTTCGAGCATCCCCACGGTTCAATCCGGGTGCCCGTAAGTCCGCCGAAGGTAGGCATCGGTCGCCCTGGGGGCGGAGCGACCTGACAATTCTTCATATCTCTTCGGTCAGAGGACAGTTGCGAATTGGCCCGATTTCGATCAAGGCCGTGAAATCGCGATGTCTTAATCGGTTCGTCAGGCTCGCGTAATCGACGGCCGTCGTCGAGTGACCTTCCCCGGCGACCGCTCCGCCTGGCTGCCGGGCCCCGCATTGCCCGGCTTGCTAGAATGCCGGCAGGTTTCTCCGTGATCGACCTTCATCAGGAGTCAGCCATGGCCAGAGTCGTGCGATTTCACGAGACCGGCGGGCCCGAAGTTCTGAAGATCGAGGAGCTGGACGTGCCGCCTCCTGGAAAGGGAGAGGTCCAGATCCGCGTCAAGGCGCTGGGGCTCAACCGCGCGGAGGCGATGTTTCGGAGGGGGCAGTATCTCGAAGACCCCAAGCTTCCCGCTCGGCTCGGTTATGAGGCGGCCGGGACGGTCGCGGCGGTCGGGCCGGGCGTCCAGGGGTTCAAGGTCGGCGACGCCGTCAGCACCATCCCGAGTTTCTCGCTGAACGATTACGGACTTTACGGCGAGCTGGCGAACGCGCCGGTCCATGCGGTGGTCCATCATCCCGCGTCGCTCTCCTGGGTCGACGCGGCGGCGGTCTGGATGCAGTACATCACCGCCTACGGCGCGCTCATCGACATCGCCGGGCTGACGAAGGGCGACACGCTCGTGATCCCGGCCGCGTCCAGCAGCGTCGGCCTCGCCGCCATCCAGATCGCGAACAGGGTTGGGGCCATCCCCGTCGCACTGACGCGCGGTTCGGCGAAGCGGCAGGCGCTCGTCGACGCGGGCGCGGCCCATGTGATCGCCTCCGACGAGCAGGACCTGGTCAAGGAGGTTCTCGGGCTCACGGGCGGCAAGGGGGCGCGGGTCGTGTTCGACCCCGTCGGCGGCCCGACCTTGACGAAGCTCGCGAAGGCGACGGCCCAGCTCGGCATCATCTTCCTCTACGGCGCCCTGAGCACCGAGCCGACGCCACTCCCGTTGTTCGACGTCCTGGGCCGGTGGCTCACCCTTCGCGGGTACGTGATGATGGAGATCACGAGCGACCCCGATCGGCTCGAGCGCGCCACGCGATTCATCAACGAAGGGCTCGCCGACGGCGGCTTCAAGCCGCTCATCGCCAGGACGTTCCCGCTCGACGAGATCGTCGAGGCCCACCGCTACCTGGAGTCGAACCAGCAGGTCGGCAAGGTCGTCGTCACGGTGTGACGCAAGCGGAGCAAACCCAATAGTTCCCGCACGGAAGCGGGACGCTTCGGCGCGGCTCGGTCATCGAGCCGCGGGTGGCCAGCGTCTGCGCCTGAAGTGCCGAAAGCAACTGAAAGAGTGGGTGAGGGGTAGTCCGCAAGCCCACGCGAATGAGATCCCGGGCGGTATCCCACTGCAGGTCCGGGCGTTCCGTGCCGCGCCTTTACGAATTGGTAAGGGTTGGCGGGAATCGGCTCAGATCGGCCAAAAGAAACGCCGACTTACCTCTTGCTCCGGCTCAACCAGTTTGTCAACATTTGCTCAACCTGTCCCGGGCTCGTGATCCAATTATTTCGATGTCCGCACATGAGGTGTTACCCATGCCGAGTCGTGGTATGCGACGCTTGTTGATTGTGGGCGTGCTCGTTGGCTTCCTGGCACCCGCCGGCGGCTGTGGAGGCGATGAATCGGGAACCCAGGTCAAGGTCGACAAGCAGAAGGAAGACGCCGTTTTGAAAGCCATGGGAGGATACATGGAGAAGCAGAAGGAGAAGTCGAAAGCCGGAGGGAAACCCATCAAGTGATGCGTGGGTCGTCAACCGTCGAAGCATGACGGTCCGGGACCGAACTCGCTTCTCCCGACGTCCTTCGGGCTCGCCTCGGTCGGATGAGATCCGTGCGGTGGCTCATGGGGACGTCCCGCTTCCAGCCCTCGATTCTCGTTTCCCGTGTTCTATTCCTCCCCCCTCGACTCTAGAGGAGTCTCCAGATGAACCGAGTCGCTCGCAAAGGCTTTACGCTGATCGAGCTCCTGGTCGTGATCGCGATCATCGCCGTGCTGATCGCCCTGCTCCTGCCGGCCGTGCAGGCGGCCCGCGAGGCCGCCCGCCGCGCTCAATGCACTAATAATTTAAAACAGATCGGGCTGGCGCTGCACAACTATCACACGGGCATAGGCTCGTTCCCCATGGGGAGCACGACCGCCTATTCCGATCCCGGCGTGCAAGCCAGTTGGGGCACCTGGGGCGCGCTGGCTCTGATGCTTCCCTATCTGGAGCAGAAGCCGGCCTATGACGCGATCAACTTCAACTGGACGGCCTGGCAGGGTTCGGGAGCGGCCACGAACACCACCATCTTCACGACCCGTCTCGCCGCCTATGTCTGCCCCTCCGACGGGCTGACGGGCCAGGACAACCTCAACAATTACTTCGGCTCGACCGGCACGACGGTGGGCTACATGAACAACGACGATTCGACCGGGTTCTACGCGCACGGCAGGACCTACAGCGTCGCGAACCTCACCGACGGCACCTCGAACACGATCGCCTACTCCGAGGCGCTGGTGTCCACGACCTTCGGCGGCAAGACGTCGACGAAATGGCGCGACGGCCCCTCCGTGGGCGGCAGCGTCGGCGCCTCGTATTACACCCTGGACGCGACGACGAACGTCCCCGCCCTCACGTCTGATTGGCAGAACTGCAACAACCTTTTCGTCACCACGACGAACTATGGAATGCGGGGATATCGTTGGGGCCTGGGTGGAGAAGGGGAGTCGCTCTTCCAGACGCTGATTCCGCCGAATTCGACCCTCTATCCCTGGAACTCGTGCCGGCTGGATTGCGGAGGGGGGTGCGGGTCGTTGCAGAGCGGCTACTTCAACGTCACCAGCAATCATCCCGGCGGAGTGAATGCGGCGATGGCCGACGGCAGCGTCCGGTTCATGAAGAACAGCATCTCCATGCCGATCTGGTGGGCCCTGGGGACGAAAGCCGGCGGAGAGGTGTTGAGCTCGGACTCGTATTGATTCGGGCCTCGACCGAGCTGAAGCCGAGGCTCGCGAGGCTGGATCTCCTATTCGGACGCCGGTCCCGCGGCTCGCCCTGGGCTCCCGGCGTCCGATTGTAATTTCAAACGAAGAGAGTCTCAGTCGTGACTTCCAACGAATCCGACTCGCCGCCCGGGCCTGTCCCGCCGGGCCCGGGCGAATCCGCCGCCGCGTCCTTCCTCGAAACGACAGCCGGCCGCCGCGACGCGCCGCCGATCCGAGTCTGGGCTCTCGCCCTGACCGCCGGTTTGGTTGCGGCTTTCGCCTCCTGGCTGATCGGAGAGGCGTTCCACGACCGACTCCGGCCGCGACTCCTCTCGACGGGGGGCATCCCCACGGTCGACGAAGCGCGCGAGAGCGCGAATGGCATCAGGGCGGCCGTGGCGTTGCAGTCTAGCCTCGCCATCGGCTCGCTGGGCGCGGCCCTGGGCTTGGCGCTCGGCCTGGCCGGGGGGGCCGCCCGACGGTCCGCGCGATCTGGCATGATCGGGGCGATCTTCGGCACGATCCTGGGGGGCGTCGCTGGAGCTTTGATTCCCCAGGTCCTGTTGCCCCTCTATTTTCGGTTCTACGATCCGGATCGTGACGACCTGCTCCTGGCGATCGTGATCCAGGGCGGGCTCGGCGCCGTCGTCGGCGCCGTCGGGGGGGCGTCGTTCGGGATCGGCAATCGGAGCCCCGTCGCCCGCGCACTGCTGGGAGGACTGCTGGGCGCCGTCGCCGGCGTCGTGATCTACGAGGTCGTGGGGGCCCTGGCGTTCCCGCTCGATCAGACGACCAAGCCGATCTCTGCGACGGCGGGCACGCGCCTGCTCGGCCGGATCATGGTGGCGAGCCTGGCTGCGGCCGGGGCGGCGAAAAGCGCCGGGGCCGCTCGGATCGAGCAGGGGGGCGGGAAGATGTCGGCGCCCCGCACGCGAGTCGGCTAGCGATACAAGTTGAAGATACGGCATGTGGTGATGGGTTGATCACGGGAGTCTCGGGCTCGTATTCGGACCCAGCCGACCGCGATGCCCCATATTCATGAAGCCGGGCGTCCTCCTCGGCGGCGGGCGCTTGCTCGCGGAAGATACGGCAATGTGTCCCTGAAACTATTAGGATTGGTCCTTTTTAATCTTCGGCGATGAAATTGCGCCGGGTTCGGAGAAGGGGGACTTGCGGCGAGGATCAGAGCAAGATAGGCTGAGGAAAGGAGTCGAAGTCGATTCGCACTTCTCGCTCGTTCGCTCCACCCGTCATATGTAGTGCAGCCGATCACCGCGAGATCCAATTCGGGGCATTATGAAGGTATTCGCGCCGGAGAGACGGATTGGAGTGTGGGTCGGGGCGCTCATCGCGCTGCTGGCTTGCAGCCATCTCGCCCCGTCGCAGGCCCGGGCTGGCTGCTCGTACTATGTGTTGCATCGATCGACGTCGGGCGATATGGCCGATCACCTTGATCCGCTGGTCTCCGGCATGGCCATGACGCTTGCGGGTGAGCCTTCGCACTCGGACGGCCCGCGTCGGCCCAAGCCCTGCTCGGGCCCGTCGTGTTCGGGTTGGCCGGACTCGCCGACTCCCCCGTCGGTCTCGGCGACCAAGTTCGTCGAGCCGTGGGCTTACCTCGCCCCGCTCTGGTCGCGACCGGAGATCGACTCGGCGCTTCTCCCCATTTCCTCCCACGACCTCTGCCCGATCCATCGGGGCGAGCCCATCCACCACCCTCCGCGATCGATCGCGGCCCCCCCCGTCGCCTGACTACAACAACGTCCGCAGGGTCGGCCGCGCCGGGGTCGGTTGCGCCGCGACGTCCCGAGGTTCTGTGATCCGAACCGCGTGTAGGCCGCGCCCGGCCCGCTGCGATTCGTGCTCGGCTCGGTCCGTCCTGGCGCCGAGAGACCTTGCGCGCCCCTGCCACCGCGCGATGCAACGTGAATCGTCAGCCTCGCCGGCCGGCCGCATTCGGCCGCGCCCGAGGAGGCGCTGCGCTCAAGGTGCGCGCCGCTCCTCATTATTAATAGGTTTGAACATAATTTGAATTGATCCCACGATCTCGAAACGAGGACCTCATGATCCACCGACGCTCCGGCTTCACCTTGATTGAACTCTTGGTGGTCATCGCGATTATCGCCGTGCTGATCGCCCTGTTGCTTCCCGCCGTGCAATCGGCGCGCGAGGCGGCTCGGCGGTCGCAATGCACGAACAACCTCAAGCAGCTTGGCCTGGCGGTCCATAACTACATGGACGTCCACGGCCGCTTGCCGATCGGCCGGGGAACCCGCCCCCCGCAGCCGTACACGATCACATCCCGGTACAACTACTCGGGGTTCGCCCAGATCCTCCCGTTCATGGAGCAGAATCCGATCTTCTCATCGATCAACTTCAATTTGACGGCGACGACGACGGACGGCAACACCACGGCGCAGCGGACCGCGATCGCCTCGTTCCTCTGCCCGTCCGACGCCGTGACGACGCCCGTCGAATCCGCGGGCGTCAACTATCGATTCAGTGAAGGGTCGAGCATCTGCTATTCGTACGGCGAGACCGACACAGGGAACACGAACACGATGCTCCCCGCGCCCGACGGCCCGTTCTTCGCCGAGCGCTCGATCAGGCTCTCCCAGATCACCGACGGGACCAGCAACACCGGTCTGACCTCCGAGCGCCTGATGGGCGATTTCAACCAGGGGATCGCGACCCCGAGCCGCGACGTCTACAACACGACCTACTTTCCGGCGACCCCGGAGGAAGCGTCCCTGGATTGCGAGGCCTGGGACTCCACGCAGGTTTCCGCGAGCGGCGAATCGGGCAGCGGAGCCCCCTGGCTGGACGGATTCCTGCACACCGCGATCTACAAGCACATTTCGACTCCGAACAAGAAGTCGTGCTACTTCCGGCCGACGCGGCTGGTGATGACCGTCAGCAGCCTGCACCCCGGCGGAGTCAACGTGGGGTTCGCGGACGGCTCCGTCCGCTTCGTGAAAAACTCCATCGACCGCATCACCTGGCGGGCGATCGGCTCGATGAACGGCGGCGAAGTCGTCTCCTCCGACTCGTACTGACCGGCAACTCGATCGAACGGGAGGCTTATTCGTGTTGATGTATAAGTATAGTTTCGTCGGTTTTCGATTCCTCTCCCTCGTGATCCTGCTCGTCGCGACGGGTTGCGGCTCGGGCGCCGCGCCGGTCGCGGCCGACGAGGATCAGGCCAGAAAGATGCTCGACCAGGCGCTCGCCGCCTGGCAGAAGGGCGAGACCGTCGAAGCCCTGAAGAACGGCTCGCCGTCGATCACGGTGTCGGATCCCAAATGGGAACGCGGAGACGTCCTCAAGAAATTCGAAGTCGACGGCGGCGGCAAGCCGTCGGGCGCGGAACGGACCTTCACGGTCAAACTCTGGTTCGCGGACGCCAAGGGTAAAGAGGTCCGCGAGCAGGTGGTCTACAGGGTCGGCACAGACCCGATCATCACCGTCTTTCGTTCCCTCTTTTAGCTAGCCGCGGGCTCGTTCTTACACTCACTCGATCAGGAACTCCAATCATGATCCTCAAGACTACGCGTCTCCCCTTGCTCGGGATGGGACTGCTCATGAGTTCTTTGCTGACGATCCAATCGACACGGGCCGACGACTCCGCGGCTGCCGTGAGCGATGCGGAAGGCTGGAAGCGGCTGCCAAAGACGGAACGCGGAGGGGAGGGCCCCTTGCCGGTCTGGGCGAAGGCCGTGGCCGCGCGGCTTCCCCGGACGGCCGCCGCGATGCTCGAACTCGACTTCGCGCAGCGGACCAAGAGCCCCCTCGATCCCGCCTTGCGCGCCAAGATGCGGTGGGTGATCGCCTCGGCCAACCGATGCGCCTACACCCAGGCTTACGCCCTGGCCGATCTCAAACGCACGGGCGCCACGGAAGCCGCGATCAAGACCCTGACCGGCGATCCGGAACAATGGCCCGAGGCCGACCGCGAGCCCCTCGAATTCGCTCGATTGCTGACGGTCGCCGCCCCGACGATCCCCGACGCCCTCTTCGCGAGACTTCGCGAGAAATACGGCGACAAGGGGGTCGCCTCGATGGTCCTGCTCGCGGCTTACGGCAACTTCCAGGACCGGATCATCCTCGGCCTGGGCCTTCCCCTGGAGGTCGGCGGTCCACTGCCGCCGATCGACGTCAAGTTCGTCCCCGGCACGATCCAGATGACTCCGCTGCCGCAGCCCCCGCAGTCGAAGCAGCACCTCCTGGAGTCCGGCGAGACGGTCGTCGACCGCGATCCCGAGTGGTCGCAGGCGTCGTACGACGAGTTGCAGGCGCGGCTCGAACGTCAGCGAGCCCGGACGCCTCGGCTGCCCATCCCGTCGTGGGACGACGTGAAGAAGACGCTCCCCCCCGCGATGACTGTGCGGCCGATCAAGATCGTTTGGACTCTCGTCTGCCTCGGCTACGTTCCCGAACTGGCGATCCCCTGGAACCACGCGACCCGCACCCTTTGGGCCGAGTCCAAGCCGGACAGAGTCTTCGAAGAAAGCCTCTTCTGGATCCAGACGCGGGCGATCCAGTGCAACTACTGCATGGGGCACTGCGAGATGTTGATGGAGGTCGCCGGACTCGACAAGAAGGAAATCGCCGAACGGACCCGCAGGCTGGCGAGCGACGACTGGTCGGCGTTCCCCCCCGCCGAGCAGCGGTCGTACGCCTACGCCCGCAAACTCTCGAAGACCCCGTGGGCGCTCACGGCCGACGATTACAAGGCGCTGGAGAAAGATCTGGGGCCGGACATGGGCCTGGCCACCTTCTGGTGGCTCTGCCGGGGGCTCTACATGACCCGCGTCTCCGACGGCTTCCAACTCCCACTCGAACGCGAAAACGTGTTCCAGAATTTTTATCCGAAGAAGCCAGAGGACGAAGCCAAAGCCAAATCGCGCTGAGCGACGAGGCTTGGACTCCTCGTCAAACCAGGACGCCGGAGCTCCAGGGGACGATCCCCCTGGAGTTCCGCTTACATCGACTTACACCTCGTTTCTTCAACTTCGAGGCTATTTGATGCACCTAACCACGAGTTCCTCCTTATTCGGGATTCTCGCCATGGGACTTCTCCCGGCCGCGGCGTCCGCCGATCCCTCCCGAGAACGTGAGCCCACGATCCCTTTGCTGAGCGTCGAAGACGCCTGGCACGCTCTGCCGCCGGTGGAGAAGGGTTCCGGACAGCCGTTGCCGTCGTGGGCGCGGGCGCTCGCCGGGCCGTTGCCTCGCACGACCGCCGCGCTGCTGCGGCTCGATTTCGTCCACCGGACTCGCAACCCGATCGACCCGAAGCTGCGGGCCCAGATGCGCTGGGTCGCCGCCCACGCCAACGGCTGCGCTTACTCCGAGGCCTACGCGCTGGCCGACGCCCGGCGCGCGGGAGTCGACGACGCGGCGATCGGCGCCCTGACGAAAGCGGACTACTCGAAGCTGTCGGCGGGCGAGAAGTCGGCGCTCGAGTTCGCGCGCAAGATGACCCTGGAATCGTCGAAGGTCACCGACGCCGAATTCTCCGAACTGGTCGGGCATCACGGCGAAGGGAATGCCGTGGCGATGGTTCTCCTGCTGGCCTACTCCAACTTCCAGGACCGGCTGCTCACTTGCCTGGGCTCGCCCCTGGAGTCCGGCGGACCGCTGACGCCCGTCGAGGTCGTCTTCGCACCGTCGGCGACGCAGTCCGGGATGCTCGCCTTCCCGAAGAGCAAGACGACGCTCGGCAAGCCCACGGGGAAGGACCTGATCGACGACGATCCGGAGTGGCTCGGCGTCGGCTATGACGAGTTGCAGGAGAAGCTCGAACGCCAGCGGAGCAAGACGACCCGCGTCCGCGTGCCGAGCTGGGAGGAGGTCGTCCGCGGCCTGCCGAAGGGCTTCACGCCCAGCCGAAAGCCGGTCCGGATCGTTTGGACGCTGGTCTGCCTGGGCCATCAGCCCGAGCTCGCCTCGGCCTGGGAGACTCTGATGCGAACCGCCGGCGCGGAGTCGCGCGGGAAGCTCGATCGCGTCCTCTCACAGGGCCTTTTCTGGGTCGTCACCAAGGCCGTCGACTGCCCGTACTGCATGGGGCATTGCGAGATGAACTGGGAGGTCGCCGGCCTGACGAAGCCCGAGATCGCCGAGCGGAGCAAGGCCCTGGCCGGCGACGACTGGTCGGGCTTTCCTCCCGATGAGCAGCGCGTGTTCGCGTTCGCCCGCAAGCTCACCCGCAGCCCGGCCACGATCTCGTCCGAGGACGTCGAGGGGATCAAACGCGATTTCGGCATCGACCGGGCGGTGAACGTCCTGGTGTACGCCTCGCGTTGCAACTACATGGTCCGCGTCTCCAACGGCTTCCAGCTCAGCCTAGAGCGCGACAACGTCTTCTTCGACTATTACTCCGACGCCCCGACGCAGGCCAAGCCCGCGCCGAATTCCTCGGGACGTTGAACCGGCCGCCCGCGCCGCCCTCGCGCCGGCGATCGAGGCGGCGCGGCGTGTCAGCGTCGTGCGTTGGCCCGGATCATCGGCTGATCGGGCGGGAAGGCGCCCTCGAAAAACTCCTTGAGCGGTCCGTCGAACTGCGCGGCGCGGACGGCGCTCCAGGTGGATTGGTTTCCGGTGGCGTAGTAGATGTAGGTCTTGCCTTCCCACTCGAACAGATCGACGTCCGAGTTGTTGATCCCTTCTCCATCTGATGCTTCGAGGATCGGATTGAGGGGGCTCAGCTCCCAGTCGGCGAGGTCCTTGGAGCGGGCGAGGTACGAGATCCACCCCTTGTGACCTTCGACGGCCGCGTGCAGATAGATTACGTAGTAGTACGGAGCGACGAAGCGGACCACCGGGCACGCGCTGTATTCGTTGTTCACGCCGGTGAAGATCAGGCCGGGGATTTTGTCCCAATGGGCGAGGTCTTTCGAGCGGGCGAATTTGAAGCAGAAGGAGACCGGGTTGTTCGATTCGTAGGCCATCAAATAGCCCTGGTCGTCGCGGCAGACCGAGACGTTGAGCAGCGCTTCGCCCGGCCCTTGCTCGACGGCGAGTTCGCGACGCCAGGTTTTCAGATCGGTCGATGTGAAGCGATAGATGCTGTGGAACCAGTTCTTGTCGCCTTCGCTCGCGAAGACGCTCAGTTCATCTCCGTTCACGATCGCGTTGGCGAACGAGTGCCCTTCGCCGAACCGCGCGACCTCCTCGCCAGTGACGAGGTCGCGGATGTAAAGGTACATCGACTTGCCGTATGCGTCGGTGTGGACCTTCGTGTCGTCGCGATGGTTGAGGACCAGCAGGGGCCGGCTCTTGAACACGACCGGCGTGTTCTCCATCCCCTGGGAAATCGCGAACGGAAGCTTCACCAGACGCGGCCCGGCGGGGGGCGCCGGCGCGGGGTCGACGATCCTCGGGGGAGCGAGCCGGGCGAACAGGTCGGACGGCCACGCTCCTCGTCGCTCGAATCCATCGGGCACGGACTGCTTGAATTGAACGTAGGCCGACGTCTTACCCTTGGTGGTGTAGCTGACGGCCTTGCCGTCGTCGCCGGGCGTGAAGACGCTGTATCCGGCCAGCTCGCAATCTAGCAGGTCGACGTGGAGCCGGCCCGTCGGACCGTGGCCTTGCGTGCAGACGACGCCCGTCGAGCGGCCTCCCATCTCGGGTTGGGTGAAGTTGAGCACGATCAACCGGCAGCCGACGAACCTCGCTCGCGCGGAATGGCTGGCGTACGACATGGCCACGGCGTTGTCGGGATGGACCATCGTGCAGTCTTCGAAGACGACGTGCGGGTGCTCGGGCATCGACTTTTCCCACCCTCCAAGCAGGACAGCGGCGGTGTCGCCCACCCAGTCGAGCGCCAGGAAATAGCAGCGGCGGAAGACGCTGGGCTCGCCCGGACGCGCGGTCGGATAAACCACGCCGCCTCCGAACGCGCGGCCGGTCCCCACGCAATCCTCGACCACGACCGTGAATCCTTCGCCGCTCTTTTCGGTGAGATCCCAGAACAGGCCGGCGTCGCCCCCGGCTGTGTACAATCGGCGCAAGATCCAGCGATCCCAGACGATGCTGGAGAAGGTCTCCTTGTTATTGCCGTTCGGCCAGTGTTTGTCGGACGCCCGAATCGTGCTCCACCAATCCCAGCTCTTGAATCCCTTGATGGGATCTCCCGAATCGACGACGACCCAGCCCTTCGCCCCGGAACCGAGGCGGCCGTCGAAATCGCAGAGCAGGGCGTTGTACGCTCCCGCCGCTCCCTTCTTCGAGGGCGCCAGATTGGCTTCCGCGTAGACGTCGGGTCGGACGACGATCCGATGCCCCCCTTGATCGTCGGGGACCGCGCTGAGAGCCGCTTGAATCGTGGTGAAGGCCGACTTCCAGGTTCGGCCGTCCGAGCCGTCCCCCAGCTTCGAGACGTAAATCGTCGTTCCGCGCCGGCCCGCATAGTCGGGGGCCGTCGGGTCCGACGAGGCCGCGCCCGAGGGAGTCGCCAAGAGTCCCACGACGCAAGCCGCCGTGATCGCCTGAAATTCCAATCGGAATGGCCGCATGTTGAACGACACCCTGTCTCATGAAACGGTTGGACCGACGGTCGAAGTTCGCCGCCTCGCTCGAACCTGGCATGCAAGGCGGCGCCCATTGTACAGGCCGCACCCGCGCCGGGAACTCGGGCGATGCGAATCCGGGTCCCGAAATCGGCCGGTGGGGGGGCTAGAGCCGTAGCTTGTCAACAATGAGGCGTTCGCGTTAGCCTGGGGGTAACGATCGAGTCCGAGGCCGACGCCCGGGCGAGGGCGGGATGGTTCAGGGATAAGGACGCCGAGTCGAACGCCCGGACGGGCCCAGGAGGCGAGTCATGTCGGTCGGCGATCGACCGCAGCGTGAAGAGAACCAGCTCGCCGATTTCCTGAAGCGGATTCAGGAGGGAGACGAAGGCGCCGCGCGCGAGCTGCTTCAGCGGTTTGAGCCCGAGGTTCGGCTCGTGGTCCGCAGGCAGCTTCCGAGGCTGCTGCGGTCGCGGTTCGACTCGCTCGATTTCTTGCAGAGCGTCTGGGGGAGCTTCTTCCGTCGGATGCGCGACGCACCCACCGATTTCGAAGATTCGCGGCATCTTGTCGCCTTTCTGGCCCGGGCTGCGAAGAATAAAGTGATCGATGAGTATCGTCGCGCCGCCAGCTTGAAGAACGATATGCATCGGGAGGAACCGCTCTGGGGCGACGGCCGTCGTCCCAAGGAGGTGGCCGACCCGATCGATTCCCCCAGCGAGGTGGCGCAGGCTCATGAAGTCTTCGATCGTCTGCACGCGCTTTTGCCTGAGGAGCGCAGGACGATGCTGGAGTTGAAGGCCGAGGGCCTTTCGAGCAAAGACATCGGCGACCGTCTGGGCGTCAGCGAGCGGACCGTACAGCGCGTCCTCGAAGAACTTCGGCGGCGCATGGAGACGGAGTGGGAGCCGGGGGGATGAGCGTAGCCGCCTGGGGGAGGACGTGGGAGGACGCCTCGACGCCCTCCGCGGCCCGCCTCACACGACGATACGAACAAGCCTGGCGCGACACCGCCGCCTCGGGACCGCCCCCCGACCCTCGCTCGTTTCTCGCGAGCTGGACCGAGGCGGCCGGCTTCCCCGGCGCGCGGCTGGCGGTCTTCCGCACCGATATGTCGCTGCGATGGGAGGCCGGCCAACGGCCCGAAGCCGACTGGTACATCCAGCACTTCCCCGAGCTGGGCGAAGACACGATCGTCGCCCTGATCTACGAGGAATTCTGCCTCCGCGAAGAGGCCGGCGAGACGCCCCAGCCGTCGGCCTTCCTCAGCCGCTACGCCTCGTTCTCCGAATCGCTGCGGCGGGTTCTCGACATTCACCTGCTCGTGGGCTCGGGGTCGGCCTCGGCGCTGCCGCTGGCCTCGACGTCGGTCGGCCCGGGCGAGCGGCCCGGCCGCGTCGCGTTCCCGGAGGCCGGCCAGGTGGTCGCCGGCTTCGAACTGGTCGAGGAACTCGGGCGCGGCTCGTTCGCCCGGGTCTTCCTCGCGCGCGAGATTCATCTCGCCGATCGGCTGGTGGCGCTCAAGCTGAGCCTGCGCGGCTCGCGCGAGCCCCAGACGCTCGCCCGGCTCCAGCACACGCACATCGTGCCGGTGTACTCGCACCGTGTCGATCCGGAGTCCGATCTGAACCTGCTCTGCATGCCGTATTTCGGCCGCGTCACCCTGGCGCAGATCCTCGCCGAGGTCGCGCGGTCGGCCGACGGCGAGACCCTGACCGGTTGCACGCTGGTCGAGGCGCTCGACCGGCTCGAACCGTCCGACGGCTCGACGTCGGGGCCGTCGACCGGGCGCAAGGCCCTTTCCGAACGGACGTACGCGCAGGCCGTCGCCTGGTGGGGGGCGCGGTTGACCGAGGCGCTCGGGCACGCCCATGACCGCGGGGTGCTGCACCGAGACGTCAAGCCGTCGAACGTCCTGATCGCCGCCGACGGCACGCCGATGCTTCTCGACTTCAACCTGGCACACGAATCGATCGTCGAGGACGAGCGCAGCCGCGCCGCGGCCAACCTCGGGGGGACGGTCGATTACATGGCGCCCGAGCACCTCGAAGCGCTGGCCGAGGCCCGCTCCGACTACATCGACGCGCGCTCGGATCTTTACTCGATGGGCGTTTTGCTGTTCGAGGCGACGCTAGGCCGCAAGCCGTTCCAACCGCCTCGCAAGGCCGGATCGATCGCCGAGAGCTTGCTGAGCGCCGCCGACGCCCGGCGCCGCGACTCGAGCGCGCTCTTCGCGTCGAAGGGGGAGATCCCGGCGGCCTTGCAGGCGGTCGTGGGGCGTTGCCTTGCGCCCGACCCGGAAGACCGTTACCAGTCGGCTGCCGAGCTGACCGCCGATCTTCAGGCCGTCGCCGACGATCTGCCGCTCATCCACGCGCGCGAGCCGTTCTGGAGCCGGACCGCGCGCCGGCTCCGCCGCAATCGGCTCCGCCTCGCGGCCGCGGCCTTGATCCTGGTCTCTTGCTCGGTGATCGCCGTCGCGGTCGTCAACCGGAGCGTCGAGCGGGCCGAGCGGCTCGAGCATGGGAATCAGAACTACGACCAGGGCAAGATCGATCTGGATCAGGAGAGGTTCGAGAAAGCCAAGCTCCAGTTCGAGGCGGCCTCGCAGCTCGCGAGGCGATCCGAGGTGGGAATCTGGGGCCGCCTGTTCCGCTGGCGCGGCGCCGAAGGCGTCGTCGGCGGAGCCCGGCTCACGCCCCACGGGCGCGAGAGCTACTACAGCTTCGAGGAACTCGACCAGAAGGCGCGCGAGAAGGCCAAGCTCGCCGATCGGTACGCGACCACGCGGGGCCACGCCGAGGATCTGCACACCGCCGCAGATGGTCTACGGATGCGGCTGATCGGCCTGGGCGAAGACCTCCCAGGCGCCGTCCGCGAGCTTCAGGAGCAACTCGGACCGTTTCACGTACTGAACTCGCGAGACGACTGGACCAGCCCCGAACACATCTGGTGGAGCCTGCTCGACGAGCCGCGCCGCGTCCGCCTCAAACGCGAAGTCGACGAGTTGCTGTTTCTCTGGATGGCGGGGGTCGAGGCCGCGTTCCGCACGACCGGGAAAGGCGCCTCCGAAGCGAGTCGCGAATCACTCCGCCTGGCTCTGGACGTCTGCGACAGGGCGCTGAGCTTTGCCGAGTCGAAGGCCCCCTGGCAGTCGCTCCGGGAGCGTATCCGCGCGCTCATGGACGACGACGCTCCCGCCGGCCTCTCGGAGGGTTTCGAACCCCAGGCCCCGGAGCCGGCCTTGGACGTGGAGCGTTCGGCCCTGGCCTGCTTCCAATGGGGACTTCTGAATTCGAGCCTGGGCAACCGAGGCCGCGCCCGCCTCTGGTTGCAACGCGCCGTGCGGCTTGAAGGGTCGAACTACTGGTATCAGTTCTACCTTGGGTTTCTCGAAGACCAGGCTGGGCTTCGCAACGACGCCGTCCACCAATACAGCATTGCCGCGGCGCTCAAGCCGGAGTCGCCCTGGGTGCTGTTCAGCAGGGCCCGGCTCTACCGGATGAAGGGGCTCTGGTCCTGGGCGATCGTCGACCTGGAACGGACGCTGGTCCTGATGCGGGACCGGAAGGAAGTGGTCCAGGTCCGACTCGAACTGGGATACGTCCACCAGGCGCTCGGCGACTTCGCGCGAGCCCGCGAGCAGTATGACGCCGCGCTGAAGGTCGATCCGGACGGCCCCCTGGGCCGCGCGGCGCGGCTCAACCTCGCCAACATCGACGCCGAGTCGGGGCTGGTCGAGCGCGCGCACGCCGGCTATGACGCGGTTTTGAAGCTCGACCCGAACGATTCGGCGGCTCGATACAGCCGGGCGCTGCTCGACCTCCGGATGGGCCGTCCCCAGGCGGTCGCCCCGGCGCTCGACGTCTTGATCGCGAGGGAATCACGGGGAGTCGCCCTCGGCGACCTTCTGGCGACCCGCGCCGTGGTCCGGATGATGCTGCGCCGCGAGGATGAAGCGGTCGCCGACGCGACCGAGGCGAGGAGGCTCGATTCCTCGCCGGCCCACGATCGCCTGGTGCAACGGACGCTGCTCAGAGCCGGCCGGTACCGCCAGCTTCGGCTCAATCGGCCGGAGGAGCTGGCCCTGTTTCCGCTTGGGGGCGCCGCGCTGGAAGCCGACCTCGTCGCGGCGGAAGCGGCGATCGCCGATCGAGCCCCGAGCGACCCTGGCGAGGTCTACCGCGACCATCTCACGCGCGCCGTGATCTTGTCGGCCCTGGGCCGGCACGCGGCGGCCCTCGCGACGGCCGATCGCGCGCTGGCGGCCTCCAATCAGAACTCGGCGAGCGCCCATCTCGTCGCGGCTCGCGTGGCCCATCGAGCGGGGGGCCGAAGCCGGGCCGCGCGCGAGATCGAACGAGGGTTGACGCTTCAGCCCGACGAGCCCGGCTTGCTCGAACTGCGGGGCTTGCTGCGGACCGAATCTGGTCATCCCGAATCGGCCGTCGGCGATCTCGATCGGGCCGTTTCGAAGTCCGACGACCCGTTCACACACGCCGGCCGGGCCGAGGTTCTGCTTGCCCTCCGCCGGGTCGATGAAGCCGCGGACGAGTGGACGCAGGCGCTCCGCCGCGATCCCGAGCTTCCCGCCGCGTATCTCGGCCGGGCGCGGTGCTATTTGGCGTTCCGGTCGCCGTTGTGGGAGCTGGCGCTGGCCGACCTCGAACACGCGTCGTCCTGGGCGCAGAACGACCTGAAGCTGGAGCTTCGCATCCTCGCGACCTACGCCCGATGCCTGCGAGAACGCCCCGACCGCGTGCCGCGATGGCTGACCTTGCTTCACCGCGCCGCGATCCACGCCTGGCTTCGAATGCCGAAAGCCCGAAGCGCCAGCGAGTGAATCGTTTTTTCGGAAGCCGTCTCGCTCGGCGGCGGCCATCCGGGCCAAGCACTCACTGGCCCTTGGGCTTGCATTCGGAGGCCGCCCACGTGACTTCTCGTAAACTTGTTTTCAGGAGATCGGCCAGATGGAGCGGCGGTGGAAGAGCCGGCGTTTGGTCGTGGCGACGGTCGGCGAGCCGCCGCGGCGCTTGTGGGCGAGCTTTCGCCGGGCCAGCGCGACGAGGTCGGGATACAGCGGGCCGCTGGCGAGTCCCAGGGCGACGATGAAGCCGACCGCTCGCGTGGCGATCCCCGCTCGGGCGATCTCGTCCCCCTTGCCGCGGCGCTCGATCGACGAGATCGTCAGGCTCTCGTCGCCGGAGACCAGGCCGGCGGCCTGGTCGGAGTGTTGTCGCAAGGTCGCGGCCAGGTCGTCGGCGGGCGTCGCCGTTTGCCGATGATGGAACGAGGCGACCATCAGGGGCAGGCCGCCCAGGCCCTTGAGAGCTGTGAGCGGCGAGAGGTCCTCGTCGGCCGTCGCGACATCCTGGGGATCGAGCCGATGCACAGTCGTTCGATCGGCGTCGCCGCCCAGCCTCAGCTTGAGGACCAGCTCGACGTCCTGGCCTTCCAGACGCTCGAGCGCGGAATCACGACCGTCTTGATCGTCGCGGCTGATCGACGGCGCGGGGTCGTCGATCGAGGTCGCCAGCGCGGGACCCATCGGGGCCGACCCTCGCGACACCAGCGGGCCCAGCGAGATCGACGTCGATTCGGAATCGATGTCGGGCGAATCGATCGAAGGGTGCGCGCCGTCGTTGCTGGGGATCCGGTTGCTCGTATTCGACACGTAGCCGGGCTCGATGCTCATCGCATTGTAGTTCGACGAACTCGTTGCAGGGCCGATGCTGAGGTGGTTCTGGGCCGTGTCGAGCGAGTTGGGAAGGTACGAGCCAGGCGGGATGACGACGACCGGCGGAGGACCACTCGAGTCGCCTGGCGATTGCGGCAAAGAATCGTCGCGCTGGACGTCTACCGTGAAGTTGTTCGGTGCGGAGAACGACGGGGGCGTAAGCGCTCCGAGCCCGTTGCCCGAGTCGGTCTGATCGGTCGAATCCGGTGAGCCGGTCGATGCGGCCGGCGATTGGGTGGACGGTTGGACCATGCGGACGACCAGGACTCCCCCCGGCGGCGGCGACTGGAGGGTGACGACCAGCGTCTGTCGCGAACTCGTCGACTGAGTCGCGACCCCCGTGACCGATGCGATGAGCACCCCGTCCGCCCCGATGAGGTACATCTGATCGACCATCACCGTGGACGACGTGCCATCGTCGTGTTCGGGACGGACGGCCAGTCGCAGGGTGTTCGTGTTCGGGCCGACCGGCACCTTGAACGACATCCAGCCTCGGTCCGAACTGAGCGAGCCGTAGATCGAAGTGTCCAGCGACCAGGGAACCTTCGGCAGTTGGGCCAGGCCCTCGGGCGTCAGTTCCTTGGCTTGCTCGGCCAGGGTGTCCGGATCCGGGATCGTCGAGGGGGCCTCGCTGTTGATGAGGGTCGCGTCGCTCGATGGGGGACCGTCCAGCGACGAGAGGATGTTGCCGTCCTGATCGCGCAGGAAGATCGCCGGACGCGTGATGATCGAGAGACTCAGCTCATTGTTCGCGGAGATCTGTCGCGGCGATACGGCGTCGATCGCGGGATCATGGACGTTGGTCGTGGACGGGAGCAGCGAAACCGACACCGAGGTCGACTGCGACGACGGCGCGGTCACCGAGACCTGGGCCGAAGCGGGAGCCGACGCCAGCCCCAGCGCGATCGGGTCATCGACCGAGTTGGAGGCCAGCTCGCCGCCAAGACTCAGAAGCATTCGCGCTTCGAGAAGCTCAAGGCTCCCCGAGCGGATCGCTCGACGCGAATCGAGTACCGCGCGCCGCGTCTTGGTTCGGCGTCCAGCCTGGCGGAATGTGTGCCAAGGTCCATGCACGGTTGTCGCCACCATCGGTCTCCGACTGCCTGATTCCATTGCAAGGCAAGACCGGCCATGAATTCTATCGGCGAAGCATTAAGAATGTCGAGCGCGATCATACGCCTTATGGTAGCATCTCGAAATCCGGCGACATCCGCCGACAAATCGCAATCCAGAATTTCGGGCCCCGGGGCGGAAAGCCAACTCCGGCCGCGACATCGGTCATAAATCGCGGTCCCGATGAGAGCCGCCGCCGTCAATTCTCTCTAAGAGAATACGCTCCTCGACGTTGGATCTTAGGAAGTAAACTGAAGACGTGGGCCGGAAACCATTTCCGGGAACCGGAAGGTCGCCGGAAACGTCCAAGCTCTGCGATCGCCGCGCTGGCCGACTCGGACATTCGCACGTCCGCGTCGGCTTGCTTCCGACGCCGTGGAAACGCGGCGTCGACCGCGTCATCCTGTCGTCGCTTCTTGTTCTTACCTCGCGGAGGCCGATCCCGTGACGTCACCTCTCGATCGTATTTTACTGTGCGTGGTCGTCCTGGTGGGAGGGGGGAGCAAAGCCGCCCGGGCCGACGACCCCAAGCCGGCAGCAAAGCCTGTGGCCCCGCGAGGCGATCTTGCGCCCCCCGCGCCTCTCGTGCCGGGCGAGGTCGTCGCGGCGATGCAGGAGGGGAAGTACGACGAGGCGATCGCGGCGCTGCGCGACCTTCGAGCCAAGGCCAAGAGTGACGACGAACGGGCCTACCTGAGCTTCCTGTCGGCGATCGCCGAGCGGTCGGCGGGCCGCCGTGACGCCGCGCGGACCACGCTCGAAGCAGCCTTGAAAGACCTTCCCCGGGGTGTCTGGGTGCCCAAGATCCGCTTCGAGCTGGCCATGATCGAGCTGGCCGCCGGCAATCTGGCGAAGGCCGAGGAACTGGCGAGGATCGAGGCGCTCCCGCTGCTGGCCGACGATCGCAAGGACCGGCTGGCGGAGGTCTATCAGTCGTTCGCCGTCCGTCTGCTCCAGCCCGACGACCCGGCGATCCCCGCCGATCCCAAGGCCGCGTGGGACCTGCTGGCCCAGGCCCGACTGCTGGCGAAGGGGAAGACGGTCCGCGCCAGCCTGGAATTCACGATGGGGCGGACGAGCCTCGCCATGCACGAGAACGCCCGGGCCGTCCAGGAATTCCAGGATTACCTCCGCGACCATCCCAAGGGGGCCGATCGGTTCGCGGCTCGGTTCGCGCTCGGCGAGGCGCAACGGGACGAGAAGAGGCTCCTCGACGCCCGTCTGACCTGGACCGACCTGGCGCGCGACGTCGAGAAGCTGAAGCCTGACGAGACGACCCCGGCCGCGCGAGACGCCCGGACTTTGGCTCTTGCCGAGATCCCGTCGACGTACGGAATTCCCAATCCGCCCGACGACGCCAACCTGAACCTGGGCGTGGCGGCGATCCAGCGGTTCCTCGAAGCCTACCCGGCGCACCCCCGGGCCGTCCGCTCGGCGTACAACATCGGCGCTTCGCACCTGGCCCGGGGCAAGAGCGATCAGGCCCTCGCCGCCCTCTCGCGGTTCCTCAAGAGCGAAGGGTTCCGCGTCGAGACCGACGAGGCCCGCAAGGACCTCGCCGAGCTGTCGATGACCGCGACGTTCCAGTACGGTCAGATCCTTCAGGGCCAGCAGAGATTCGAAGACGCCGTCGCCGCGTGGAAAGGCTACCTCGCCGCGTATCCCAACGGCCCCCAGAGCGCCGACGCCCAGCGCGCGATTCTCGACACGCGGCTGCTCATCGCCGCCGACCACCTCAGGCGCGGCCGATACCCCGAGGCTCGCGCCGCCTGGAGCGACTTCGTGGCGCAGAACCCGCTCGACGAGCGCGTTCCGCAGGCCCTGTTCCTGATCGGCGAGAGCTTCTTGCCGGAGAAGAAGTTCGATCAAGCCCTCGCCGCCTGGTCGACGCTCGCCGGCAAGTTCCCCAACGCGGAGCCCGCCGCCCACGCTCAGTTCTTGGCCGGCTCGATCCTGGAGATCGAGAAGGGGGAGCCCGCCGCGGCGATCGACCGGTTCAAGAAGATTGCGGTCGAGCCCTGGAAGTCGCAGGCGAGCCAGCGGATCGTGGTCATGGAAGCGAAGGCGCTGACCGTCGTCACCCCACGCGCGTTTCGGAGCGGTGAGGCGCCGTTCCTGAAGATCTCCAGCCGGAACCTCGAACGGCTGACGTTCACGGCCTACAAGCTCAACGCCGAGGCCTTCTTTCGCAAGAAGCACGGACTCGAAAAGGTCGAGTCGCTCGACATCGGCCTCGTGGCGCCCGACGCCGAATGGACCGAGGACGTGCCGGCGTTCGCCAAGTACAAGCCGGTCGAATCGAACTATGAGCTGAAGAAGCTCGAAGTCCCTGGCGTCTACGTGGTCAAGGTCACCGACCAGAAAACCCTTCAAGCGACCTCGCTCGTGGTCGCCAGCGACGTCGACGCGATCGTCAAGACCTCGCGCGAGCAATTCCTGGTCTTTGCGCAGGACATGAAGACCGGCAAGGGGAGGCCCGGCGCGAAGGTGCTCGTCTCCGACGCCGGTCAGGTCGTACTCGAAGCCAAGACCGGCGCCGACGGCGTGCTGCTGCACGATTGGGTGCCGCCACGCGAGGGAGGACGGCGGCTGACCTACCTGATCGTCGACGGCGCCCACGTCGCGGGCTCGGGGCTGGGGGTTCTCGAGCAGGTCTCACAAGGCCTGACGCCGCGCGCGTACCTTTACACAGACCGGCCCGCGCATCGACCCGGCCAGAAGGTCTCGATTCGCGGCGTTGTCCGCGAGGTGCGCGACGGTCAGTACGCGACCTCGGCCGGCTCGGTCTACCACTTCGAGGTCGTCGACGCCAAGGGCCGCCAGCTCGTTTCGCGGAAGGTGACGCTCTCGGAGTTCGGCACGTTCCACGAAACCTTGCCCCTCGACGTCGCCGCGCCCGTCGGCGCGTATCGGATGCGCGTCTACCAGCCGGGCAAGAGCGATTTCGCCGGTGTGTTCGAGGTCCAGTCGTACCAGCTTGAACCGATCGACCTCGCCTTCGACCTCAAGAAGACCGTCTACTATCGCGGCGAGACCATCGAAGCCGACGTGAACGCCCGCTATCAGTACGGCGCGCCCGTCGCCCGGCGGCCTCTGAACGTGACCCTGCCTGACGGCCGCGTCCTCAGCGGCGTGACCGACGACGCCGGCAAGTTCCACATCTCGATCCCGACCGAGGGGTTCGCCGAGCAGCAGCCGCTGCGGCTTGCCGCCCAGCTCACTCAGGACAACGTCCAGGCCGCCTCGTGGGTGATGCTCGCCGTCCGAGGCTTCGAGATCAACGTGGAGCTGAACCGGGAGGTTTATCTGACCGGCGAGACCTTCGCGGTCCACGTGCGAACGTCCGACGCCCACGGCGACCCGATCTCCGAGAAGCTCTCGGCGGCGCTCGTCAAGCTGGTCAACCAGCATGGGCAGATCGTCGAGCGCGAGGTTGTACGCAAGGAGGTCGTGACCGACGCCTCGGGCAAGGGGGTGGTCAGCCTCAAGGCCGACGACCTCCAGGGCGGAAACCACCTGATCCGCGTCGCGGGGACCGACCGCTTCCGCAACCCGATCGTCGCCGACCGGCCGCTCTACATCTCGGGCAAGCAAGACGAGACCAAGCTGCGGATTCTGGCCGAGCGTCAACAGTACAAGGCGGGCGAGGAGGCGAGCGTCAACGTGCATAGCCGAGGCCGAGCCGGCACGGCGCTTTTGACGTGGGAGGCCGACCGCATCCTGTCGTACCGGATCGTCCCGCTGGCCGACGGCGACAACCCCGTCGCCTGGTCGGTCGACGGGGCGCAGTTCCCCAACTTCACGCTCACCGCCGTCCGGATGTGGGAGAACCAGTTCGACCAGGCCAAGCTCGACGTGGCGGTCGAGCGCGACCTCCGCGTGACGATCGCCCCCGTCAAGCCGGTCGTCGCCCCCGGCGATCCGGTCGAGGTCGACGTGACGACCGTCGACCAGCTCGGGCGGCCGGTCGCGGCCGAGCTGTCGATCGCGATGATCGACCAGTCGTTGCTCCGTCTGTTCGGCGACAGGCAGACGCCGATCGGCCCGTTCTTCTACGATCAGACCCGCACCGGCGCGTTCGCCACCGAGTCGACCAACACCTTCCACTACGCCCCGAACACCACGCCGGTCGCCCAGGCCGTCGTCGAGGAAGCTGAGATGGCGGCTGCCATGGCCGCCAACGCCGTCGACCTCAAGGCGGGGGAGACGCAGTTCTCCGACACGATCATGCTCGACCAACGAAGTAAGGGGCTGCTCGCGCCTTCCGCCGCTCCGGCCCCGGCGATGATGGGCCGCATGGCTGCGATGGGCGGCGGCATGGGGGCGATTGGCGGCGGCAGGGACGCGTCCAAGAGCCGAAGCCGGAGCTCACCGGCGGCCGCTTTCGACAAGGCCGTGTCCAAGCCAGGGTTCGCGGGGACGCAGTTCTTCCTGGCACCCAACGACGGAAATAACCCGGTGGAAGCAAAGCTGGCAGAGCTCGGCCCAGTCGGCTTCGATAAGAACCGCAATCCTGAGCTAATCCTGCCGCGCGAGCGGTTCGTCGAGACGGCGTACTGGAACCCCAGCGTCGTGACCGGCAAGGACGGCAAGGCGCGGGTGACGTTCAACGCGCCGCCGGCTTTCTCGGAGTACAAGATCACGGCGCGAGGCGTCACCGGCGGCGACACCCTGGTCGGGCAGTCGACCGCGACCTTGCGAGTCCGCAAGGATTTCTTCGTCGACATCAAGGCGCCGGCCTCGCTGACTCAGGGCGACAAGCCACAGTTCGTCGCGCGGGTCCATCATCTCGGCGTCGAGGGGACCGTCGCGCTCAAGCTGTCGGTCTACGGCGGCGGTCGCGATCAGGTCTATCCCAGGACGGTGGAGATCAAGGGGGACGGCGTCGAGGAGGTGTTCTTCGAACCGATCGAGGCGGCCGACGGCGGATCGATGCGCCTGTCGTTGAGCGCGACGATCGGCGAACGTTCCGACCAGCTCGCCGTCGAGATTCCGGTCCATCCCTGGGGCGTGCAGGCCTACGCCTCGGCCTCGGGGACCAGCAGCGACGGCTCGGCGGTGTTCGTGGGACTCCCCAAGGGGCGGACGTATGAGGACGCCGAGATGCAAATCGTCGTTTCGCCGTCGCTCGAACGGATGATCGTCGAGCTGGCTCTCGGTCGCGAGTATCGAATCCTCCGCAACAGCCTCAGTGCGAAGCTGATCTGCTCACCGGCCGACACGATGAGCGATCGGGCGGCCGACCTGCTGGCGGCGACCTCGGCTTTGACCTACCTCCGTCAGACTCGCCCCGACGGCTCGCCCGACGCGCAACGGCTCATCGATCGGATTCAAGGGCTCGTCGCCGAGCTGACCGCCGCGCAGAACGACGACGGCGGCTGGCCGTGGGTCAGCCCGCCTCGGTTCGCCCCCGGCGTAAACCAGCCCCCGAACGCGGCCAGTGAGCGGTTCACGTCGGCCTCGGTTTTCTGGGCGCTCGCCACGGCGGAACGCCTGGGGCTGCTGGCCGACCCGAAGGTCTGCGACAAGGCCGCCGGCTGGCTGAACCAGGCGATGACCGCCGGGGCGAACGCCCGCGACCGCGAGGCCCGCGCCGCGCTGCTCCACGCCCTCAGCACCCGCAAGGCCGCGAGCTTCGAATCGGCCAACAGCCTCAACCGCGAACGCCAGAACCTGTCGAACACGGCGCTCGCTTATCTGGCTCTCACCTTCGCCAACCTGGGACGGGCCGAGCTGGCCGGCGAGGTCTTCACGATCCTCGGCCCGCGCGCCAAGACCGAGCAAGTCGCCCCGGGACGCCGGGCGCGGCTGTACTGGGATGACGCCAACCAATCGGCCGGCGCGAAGGGGACGGTGGAAACCACGGCCCTCGTCTGCCTGGCCTACGCGACGGCTCGCGGCCAGGCGACCGAGCTTCCCCAGGCGATCGACTGGCTCGAAGCCCATCGGTTCGGCGCCGGATGGAACCCGCATAAAGCCAAGGGCGCGGCGCTCGCCGCCCTCGCCGCGTTCCACGGACGGTCGAAGGCCGGCGACGATCGGTACAAACTGACGGTCGTCGTCAACGACACGACGGTCGCCGAGATCCCGGTCGCCGGCGCGGCCGAGGGCCAGGTGATCGACGTGCCGGTCAAGGCCCTGAAACCGGGCGATTCCAACCGTGTCGCGTTCACCCTCGAAGGCCGGGGGACGTTCAGCTTCGCCGTCTCGATGACCGGGTTCACCCGCGAGTTCGGCCCCGATCAAGATCGCCAGAATCGTCCCGCCTGGGTCGATCGCCGGGTCTACTGGCCGGCCCCTCCCGAGTTGGACGGCAAGACGCTCCCCGTCGGCTTCGGCTCGGCCGTGAACCCGACGACGTTTGAAAACATCGCGACGCAGGTGGCCCTCGGCGGAAAGGCCCGGGTCGGCCTGACCGTCTGGCGGAACGTCCCCGCCGACACCCCCGACTGGGACCGCGACTTCCTCGTGGTCGAGGAACGCCTCCCCGCCGGAACGACGCTCATCGAGAATTCGGTGCAAACCTCGGCGACGTCGTATACCCTGGTCGACGGCCTCCTGACCTTCTACTTCGCCCCCGACCAGAATCCGGGCGGCATTCAGTACGACGTCTACGGCTACCTGCCCGGCCAGTATCGGACGCTCCCCGCGCTCGTCCGCAGCGCCTACGAGCCCGGCCGGTTCCACGTCGGCCAGCCCGGCGAGTTTCGGGTGCTGGCTCCGGGCGAGAAGAACACCGACCCGTATCGGCCGTCGCCCGACGAGTTGCTCGCGCGCGGCAAGGCGCTGTTCGACGCCGGCAAGCACGAGTCGGCCGCCGAGGCTCTCGAACCGCTGTTCGCCGGCTACACGCTCCGCGACGACGTCGCCAAGGACGTCTCGCGGATGCTCCTGTTGATCCACATCGGCCGCTACGACGCTCGCAAGATCGTCCAGTACTTCGAGGTCGTCAAGGAGAAGTCGCCCGAGCTGATCATCACGTTCGACCAGTTGCAGACGATCGGTCGCGCCTACCGCGACATCAACGAGTACGAGCGCGCGATGATCGTCTGGCGCGGATTGATCGAGGCCAGTTACCTCGAAGACGCGCGAGTGGGCGAACTGCTCCGCCAGCGCGGCCAGACCCTGGAGGCGATGACCTACCTGACCGACCTGTGGCGGCAGTACCCCAACACGCCGTCGATCGAGTCCGACTTCTTCGGTCTCTCGCAGGTCCTGGCCGACGCCGCGTCGAAGGCGTTCACTGACCCCGCGTTGCGCAAGGAGTTGGCCTCGGCCGGGATCACGAGGTCGGAGCTGTTGGTCCAGTCGATCCGGCTGATCCAGACGTTCCTGTCGCAGTCGCCCACCAACCCGACGGCCGACGAGGCCAGCCTGGCCCTGGTCGGGGCTCTGCTGGAGCTGGAGGATTACAAGAACGTCGTCAAGGCGGCCGGACGGTACGCGAAGCTTTACCCCAAGAGTTCGTTCCTGGACAGCTTCCAGTACAGCGAGGCGCTGGCCAACTTCCATCTCGGCCAGTACGACCGCGCCGTCGAGGTCGCCGAGGCGATCGCCAAGGCAACGTACAAGGACGCCGCCGGTGTCGACCAGCCCAGCACCAACAAATGGCAGGCGGTTTACATCCTGGGACAGATCTTCGACGCCCGGCGGATGCCGGCCAAGGCGCTCGAATACTATCGCCAGGTCGACGACCGTTTCAGCGACGCCGCCAGCGCCGTGCGGTTCTACACGCGGAAGGACCTCAAGGTCGCCGAGGTTTCGGTTGTGAGGCCCGCCGCCAAGCCGGTCGTGGCGGGCGCTCCGGGGTTTCAGGCCGTGGGCGTCGTGCGGCTCGCGCCGGGAGCGGCCAACGCCGCCGACCAGCCGCCGGGTATCAAGCTCGATTACCGCAACCAGGCGAAGGTCGACCTCACCGTCTATCCGGTCGATCTGATGCAGCTTTACCTCACCCGGCGCAACCTCAACGCGATCGCCGGAATCGACCTGGCGGGGATCACGCCGCTGCTCGAGAAGGAGGTCGTCCTCGGGTCGGGCGCCGACTACGACGATAAGACGCGGACCATCGACCTGCCGCTCGCCAAGGAGGGCGCCTACCTGGTGATGATTCGCGGCGACGACCTGTACGCGTCGGGCATCGTCCTGGTCTCGCCACTGGAGCTCGAGGTCCTCGAAGAACCGCCCAGCGGTCGCGTCCGCGTGACCGTCCGCGACGCTCGCACCAAGGAGTTCTTGCCCAAGGTGCAGGTCAAGGTGATCGGCTCCGCCAACCCCCAATTCATCTCGGGAGAGACCGACTTACGGGGCGTCTTCGTCGCCGAAGGGGTCCAGGGGCAGGCCACGGTCGTCGTCCGAAAAGACACGGCCGAGTACGCGTTCCATCGCGGCACGACCTACGTCGGCGCACCTCCTCAAGCGGCGAACGCAGAGTCTTCGAAGGCCGAGGGCCAAGCTTCCCCCAAGGATGCGAACCAATCGCTCGACGCCAACCTGAAGATCCAGAACCAGTCCAACTCGATGCGCCAGCTCAAGCGGCTTGAGCAGCGTTACCAGCAGGTGAAGCCCGAAGCGCTCCCCGGTGCCCCGGCGGGCGATTTCCACTGAGAATCGGGCGAGTGGAATTCGCTCGGAGTACGAACCATCATGACGTCGTGGGAGACACGGCCTCATCAAATATCAGAGGTGCTGAAATACAAACCGTCATGACGCCGTGGGGACACCCGGCCTCATGAAAATGGGGAGGTGACCGGTTTTGGGTGGCTGTGGCAGAATGCCACAGAGACGAGGGCCGTGGCGTCTCTCCTGTGGTGTCGCTTCGCTCCACCACAGCCACCCAGTCGAATTTTCAGAGCAGCCCGAAGCGCCAGCGAGTGCATGCCCCGGATCGCTCAGGGGAATGCACTCGCTGGCGCTTCGGGCTCGTACCGGCGGGTTGCGCTCGTTCATTCGGGAAGCGCTAACCGGGGCGTCCCAGGGCGCCGTCGACGGCACCGACGAGACTTTCGCCAAGTCCTTTCTGGCGGATCGCTTCGAGGTCGAGGCGGCAGGCGAAGAGGGCGTCGATGATGGCTGCGTCCCACTGCACGCCTCGGCCCTTTCTGAGGATCTCATCGATCTGCGAGGGCGTCAGCCGTTTGCGGTAGGGCCGGTTGCTCGACATGGCGTCGAACGAGTCGGCGACGGCCAGAATGCGGGCCTCGAAGGGGATCTGGTCGCCTTCGAGGCGGTCGGGGTAGCCCGAGCCGTCGAGGCTCTCATGGTGGTGTCGGACCCCCGGCAGGATGTGCCGCAGCTTCTTCAAGTCTTTCAGGATCGTGACGCCGATCTCGACGTGCTCCTGGATCTTGCGGTACTCGTCGCGGGTCAGCGGGCCCGACTTCTTGAGCACGTCGTCGTCGATGCCGATCTTGCCGATGTCGTGGAGCAGGCCGGCCAGGTACAGGTCGCTCCGCTTCTGGGGGGGCATGCCGAGTTCTTCCGCGATACGGACGGCGATCCGGGCCACGCGCTCGGAGTGGCCCGAGGTGTACGGGTCCTTGGCGTCGATGGCGGCGGTCAGGGCCCGGATGATGCCGAACAGCAGCTCCTTGAGATCGGCGTAGATCCGCGCGTTGTTCGACTGGGTGGCGATCAGCGACGCCACGTACTGCATGCGCTCGATTTCCGGGCCGGCGATCAGTCGCTCGTCGAGTGGGTTGACGACGACGAGCCAACCCGAGACGCCGGCGGGGGTCGATGCGAACCGGTGGACCGAAGCCGGCGTCGTCGCCAGCGGCACTCCGGCCGGGTCGTTGGCGACCAGCACCGAATCACGTAGCGCGGGGGGCAGAAAGAGCCGGTACGACGACGGGGCGATCCCCTCGACGTCGCCGCTGACCACGACCTCCTCGGGCTCCTCGATCGGAACCCAGGCCACGGCGGCCATCCCCAGCGACGCTCGCAAGACGTTGGTGGCGAGCGCCTGGAACCGGGCGGGGGGGTCCGAGATCCGCAGCCGCCGGATCAGCCGGCCGATCACCACATGCTCGCCTTCCTCGTCCCCCGAATCGCTCGCCTTGCCGACGCCGGCTCCCGCGACGACCGCGAGGGCCTTCCCCGGCCCCGCGACCGACCCCCCCGGTCGAAACGTGACTTGCTCAATCCCAGAGCGGTCGTCGAACATCGTTGAACCTCCGCCTCCGCCGGTTTGTGATTCTTAATTAAGAACGCCATGCCTTGGTTTTCCTCAAGTCTAGGACACGAATCCTCCGGGCATCGCGGAACGGGCGATTCTTGTACTTTCGGGAGGCCCAAGTTGACTGGAAGCCTCATCAGTGGACAACCGGAACGCGCGGGCCTATGGAACAGGTGGAGGCGTGCATGTGGCGGCCTCGCCAAGCCCGAATCAGGGCTTTTCCTTGCCGCCGGCCTCACAGGGTCGGTCGGCTGTCTACTTAGGTGAAGCGTATTGCGTCCCTGCGTCGCGGCGAATCCGCGCGCCTTGGGCCGGAAGAAGGTGCGTCTCTCATGTCAGGTGAACACCGAGCGGCCAGCGACGACGACGAGCTTTTCGACCAGTGGAATCTGGCCGACGACGACCCGCTCGATTCCCTGCGGTGGACCGAAGATCCGCGCCAGCGAAGCCTTCGAAAGCCGAGCAAGCCGTCGACCGAGGCCACCCGGGAGGGGACCAGAGAAGCGCAGCCGCTGGACCCCGAGTCTTCGGACCTGGTTCAGGATTTCGCCGTCGATTCGGTTCGGATCGAGGATGCTTCGATGTCGGCGGGGGCCGGATCCGCGGGGGAGCCCGCGGTCACGTGCGTGTACGATCCCGACGCCGGGTTTCAGATCGGCGGCCGCTCCGGGCCGGACGTCCCCGGCCGGCGGGCGCCCTTGCCTCGACCCGGCGACGAGGTCGGCGGCTTCCAGTTGGTGATCGAACTGGGCCGTGGGGCCTTCGCCCGCGTCTTCCTCGCCGAGGAGGTCAACCTGGGGCGCCGGCTGGTGGCCTTGAAGATCTCCAAGGCCGAGGGGGACGAGCCGCAGATCCTGGCGCGGCTGCAACACGCTCACATCGTCCCGGTCCACTCGGTGCATGACGATTCGGCGACCGGCCTGCGGTTGCTCTGCATGCCGTTCCTGGGCGGGGCCAATCTGGCGCAGGTGCTCGAAGAATCGTGCGGGTACGCGAACGCTCGGGCCACCGGCAAGGGGCTCGTCGAGGCTCTCGACCAGCTCAGTCAGCGGTTCCCCACCCGGGCGGGGGAGAGCCTGTCGCTGAGTCGTGGTTCGATCGGCCGGGCGCCGTCGCGGAGCCGGTTGGCGTCGTCCCGAGGAGGCCCGCGGTGCGATTCGCCGGTCTCGACCACTGCGATGACGGCGGCGACGCCCGTGAGCGAACGCCCGGCTCACCACCGGCCGTCGCGGCGCTACCTGCCGATCCGTCACTTGATGGAGCGGATCGCGGGGGCGGAGGCGCCCGCGACGGCCGTCGCCGATCACGACGAACTGCTGCCGAGCCGCAGGTTCCTCCGCGGCGCCGATTCGATCCGCGCGGCGGTCTGGATCGTCGCCCGACTCGCCGAGGGGCTCGAACATGCGCACTCGCGCGGCTTGCTGCATCGCGACCTGAAGCCGTCGAACGTCCTGATCGCGGCCGACGGCACGCCGATGCTCCTCGACTTCAACCTCGCCGTCGCCATCGAACCGGGGCAGGAAGCGGCGGCCGAGGAATTGGATAAGGCGATGCTCGGCGGCACGTTGCCCTACATGGCGCCCGAGCACCTCGACGCTTTCGATCCCAAGGGGAGGACCAAGGTCCAGGAAGTCGACGAGCGGTCGGACTTGTACTCGCTGGGCCTGATCCTTTTCGAGATGATCGCCGGCGAGCCCGCCTTCGACCCGCCTCCCTCCAACGGGCCGACGCTGCACACCCTGAGGAGGATGGTCGAGGAACGCCGACGGTCGCCGGCGCCCTCGCTCAAGGCGCGTCGCCCGGACGTGCCGCCGAGCATCGACGCGCTGGTCGCCCAGTGCCTCGATCCCAACCCCGATCGCCGCCACGCCAGCGCCGGCGACCTCGCCGAAGACCTGCGGCGTTTCCTCGACGACCTGCCGATGAAGCACTGTCCGGAGCCGAGCCTCACGGAGCGGGCGGGCAAGTGGGCCCGCCGACACCCGATGCTCTGCGGGTCGACCTCGATCGTCGCGGCGGCGATGGTCATGGTCGTCTTGCTCGGGCTGGCGGCGGTCCAGGCGTACGAGGGAATGCAGGGGCTTCACTCGCGGCTGAGGCTTCGGGTGTTCCAGCACGACGTTCTGGAATGCCGGTTCCTGCTCAACACCTTCGGCCGCGACGACGCGTTGATCCGCAAGGGGATCGCACTGGCGGCGGCGACTCTCAAAAACGCGCAGGTCGCCGAGACCGACGCGGCGGACTTCGAGGACCGAGTCTCTCCCGAACAAGCCGCCGCCCCCTGGATCTCCAGGCTGGGACCGCTGGAGCGCGACGAGGTTCAGCGCTCGATCGTCGAGCTGACGATGCAGCTCGCGCACGCCCGGGTGGTCTTGTCGAGTCGGCACGGCGTAGGCCAGCAACTACGGACGGCCCTGGAGAACGCCGTCGCGCGGCTGGATCAGGTCGAGGCGACGACCTCGCGCCCTCCCTCGGTCCTCTTCCGCCAGCGATCGAGGTATCGGGCGGCTCTCGGCGACGCGGAGGGGGCGGTGCGTGATCGGGCGCGGGCCGACGCTCAGCCGCCGACCACCAGCCACGAGTGGACGATGCTGGGATCGTTCCTGTTCGTGAGCGGCGACCCGACCGCCGCCGAGCAGGCGCTCCGCGAGGCCGTGGCCCGCGACGTGACCTCGTTCTGGGCGTGGTTCAATCTCGGCCATTGCCACTTCGACCAGGGCCGGTTCCTGGAAGCGGCGTCCGACTTCACGGCCTGCGTCGTGGCGCGGCCGGAATTCGCCTGGGCCCACTTCAACCGAGGTCTGGCATTGGCCCGCGCGGGAAGGCCGCGCGAGGCGAAAGACGCCTTCAACGCGGCCGTGGCCCGCGACGGCGACTTCGCCGAGGCGTTCGTCAATCGCGGGCTGGTGGAACTGGAACTCGACCAGGCCGCCGAGGCCGAGGCCGACCTTCGCAAGGGCATGGACCGGGGCCGTCGCGACCCCGCCGTGCTGGCGGCTCTCGGCGACGCGTTGGTGCGACAGGGCAAGACCGTCGAGGCCGAGCGCCTGTTCGGCGAGTGGATCGGACAGGCGCCCCGCGACCTGACCCTCCGGGTCGCCCGGGGGATCACCCGGCTGCGAACCGATCCGGACTCGGCCGCTGCCGACTTCGCCACGGTCCTCGCCGTGAAACCTCGGCACGCCCTGGCGCACTATGGGATGGCCTGCGTCGTCAGGGTGACCGACCGAGCCCGGGCGATCGCGCATCTGGATCAGGCGATCCAGGCCGATCCGGGCCTGATCGACGCGTTCGAGGCCCGGGCTCTGGAGCGGGCGCGGGACGGCGATCGTGGGGCTCTCGACGACGTCGACCGCCTGATCAAGTCGCCCACGGCCAACCGCCTGTACAACGCCTCGTGCGCCCTGGCGATCCTCGGCGAAGCGACACGCGAGCCCCGATTTTTCGGCCGCGCCGTCGCGATCCTCGAATCATCGTTCAAGGCGGGGTTTCCCCCGGCGCACGCCGTCGACGATGCCGACCTCGCGCCGTTGCGCGGTCGGGCCGATTACGTGGCGTTGCTGGCTCGCTACCGAGGTGACGCGGGGCGTTGATCGGGCGAGGCGCGATGGATCAGCAGGCTGAGCGGCGTTTCGAGGCCGTGGGCTTCGAGCAAGGGGGCGTCGTCGAGGATCTGGCGACTCGGGCCGTCGGCGACGACCGCGCCGCCGTCGAGCAGGATCGCCCGGGGACAGACTTCCAGGACCATTTCCAGGTCGTGGGTGGCGATCAACTTCGTGCACGAGAGTCCGGCGATCAACTGGATGAACCGCCGCCGCCCGCGCGGGTCGAGGTTGGCGGTCGGCTCGTCGAGAGCCAGGATCGACGGGCCGCACGCCAGCACGCCGGCCAGGCAGACGCGTTTCCGCTCGCCGAAGCTCAGGTGATGCGGCGGTCGTTCGGCGGCGTCGGCGAGGTCGACCCGCTCCAGGCATTCGAGCGCGAGCCGACGCGCCTCGGCCTTGCCGAGCCCGAGGTTCAGCGGGCCGAACGCGACGTCCTCGATCACGCTGGTCGAAAAGAGCTGGTCGTCGGGGTCCTGGAACAGCAGGCCGACCCGGCGGCGGACCTCGACCGCGTTCCGCGCGTCGACTTCGAGGCCGTCGATCCAGACGGCGGCCGGGCTCCGGCCCTTCTGCGACGGCCAGGCGACGCCGTGGTGGTGGTTCGAGGCGGCCGAACTCCGGCGACCCGGCAGCAGGCCGTTGAGGTGGAGCAATAGCGTGCTCTTGCCCGCGCCGTTGGGACCGATCAGGGCGACCGACTCTCCCGGCGCGATCTCGAAGCTCACGCCGTTGAGCGCGTGCTTGCCGTCGGGGTAATGGTAGACGAGCCCGCTCAAGCGGACGGCCGTCGCATCAGACGCGTGTTCTGTCATCGCCACGGGGTCGCGTCAATCTTCCAGGGTTCGAATCGTGCCGTCCCAACCTCGGGCGGTCATGGCCGCGTGGACGCGTTCCTCGCGTTCCAGCGCGCGGAGCAGGAGGACCCCGATCAGGGTCGAGAGCGTGCCGATGCTGAGATCGCCCCGCCGACGGAACCAGCGAGCCCGACGGGCCGAGCGCATCCGCTCCAGCTCGTCGCGCAGGACGTTCACGTAGCGATCCATGAAGCTGAGCGTCGCCGCCAGTACCGGCGGCATCCCCAGGCGGCGCATCGCCAGCAAGAGCTTGGGCCAGGTCGTAACGTGGACCAACACCAGCATCATCAGGAACGCCAGGCTGTTCTTGATCAGCAGGTTCAGGACGACGAGCCCCCAGCTCATGTTCGCGCGGGCCGCCAGACCGCCGGCCGTCACGGCCGCGAGAAAGCCGACGAGGGCCAGAAACCCCAGCCAACGCGTGAACAGGCGGACCGGCGAGGCCCCCGAGGCCGCGATCAGCATGGCGAGCACCAGGCCGAGCAGCCCGAGCAAGCGCCACGAGCCGAGCGGCGTCGCGACCACGGCGACCACGTACACGACCGCCGCCACGAGCTTGACGCGGGCGTCGAGTCGGTGGAGCGGACCGTCAAGCGCCATCGAATTCGACCTTCCCGGGCGGCGGGCCCTCGCGCGAGAAGACCCGGGCCAGCAGCCAGGCGAACGCGAAGACCGCCAGCGTTCCCGTCAGCCCCGCGAGGGCGGTCGCCAGCTTGACGTGGTCGAGCCCGAGAACGGGAACCGAGACCGGAAGCTGGTAGTCGGGCATCGGGGCGGCGAGCATGGGGGGGGCGTCGTCCTCGGGCAGAAAGCCGAGCTTGCCGCCGACGTATTCAAGACCGTCTGGCGCCTCGCTGGCGAACGGGGAGAGGAACACGGCGACCCCCAGCGCGATCCCCACGCCGGCGAGCGTCGTCGACAGCCAGCCCGGCAGCCATCGGCCCGTCGGCTCGTCGAGACCGTCGCTTCCTGGCTCGTCATCGATCAGGTCGGGGCGGGTCAGGAGGACGAACCGGACGACCAGCCCCGTGATGAGAGCCTCGCCCACGCCGATCACCGCGTGCACCAGCGCCATCCAGCTCAGGATGCGGAAGAAATCGTGCTTGCCGCCGAGGATCGCCAGCTCGATCGTGAACGCGCCGGCCGCGAGCAAGACCGAGAACCAGGCCGCGATCATCGAGCCGATCAAGACGCCCCGGCGACCGCCGATCGCCCGGCGGATCGGCGCGTAGACGGCGTAGCCGCCAACGGCTCCGACCAGGCCCATGTTGATGAAGTTCGCGCCCAGGGCCGTTAGGCCGCCGTCCTGAAACAGCAGACACTGGACGATCAGGACGGCCGCGATCACCACGGCGCCGGCCCATGGTCCGAGGATCACCGCCGACAGCACGCCGCCGAGCAGGTGACCCGACACGCCCGGCCCGACCGGGAAGTTCACCATCTGGGCCGCGAACACGAACGCCGCCATCATGCCCATCAGCGACGTGGTCCGCGCGCCGTGTCGCCGCTCGACGACTCTCAGCCCGTAAGCCAGACCCGCCGCGCCCAGGGCCGTCGTCGCGATCGCGACCCGACCATCGATCAAGACGTCCGGTATGTGCATGTCCCACCCCGCCCGCGACAGCCCGAAACCGCGCCTCCCGTGACCCTTCGTCACTGGCCGATCATACACCCGTTATGTCGTTTGGTCAAAAACTTCATACCGGAGCGGGGAGCAGTCGTCAGCGGCCGCCGGCGACGGCCGGGGGAATCGGCCGGGGGCAGTCGGGGATGGCGGCGAGCGCGGCCTTGAACTTGTCGCCGATCATCGCCTGGGCGTTCTCGTACAGCATCTTCTCGACCTCGGGGAGTCGAGCGTCGCTGAGCGCCAGCCGGGTCGAGATGAAGTTGGGCAGGCTCGGCAGGGGGACGGTCGTCCGCGCGTTCGGCGTCGACTTCCAGATCTCGCGTCCCTGCTGGGAGAAGCTGATCCGGGCCTCGATGCGCGTCAGGCGGTTCTGGGTCGCCATGTAATTCCCCTCCTGCCGCTCGTGAATCGAGAGGGTCAGCCGGTAGGGGGCCCGCGACCAGTCGTCTCGCCAGGGCTTGGTCGAGGCGGCGGGAAGGTAGCCCTTGTCGCCCAGCGCCTTGATCATCACCGGCCGCATCGACTTGTCATACCCGGCCTCGGTCCCCAAGAGGAATTCGCCGGACGGTTTGTCGATCACCACCCCTCGGCGCTCGATCAGGGGAACGACGATCGCGTTGAGGCGTCGCAAGACGGCTTGCTTGTCGTCGGGAGGCAGATGGATCGCCACTCCGGCCGCGGTCGTGCAATGAGCGACGGCGTCAACCGGGCGCTGCGACTCAACGGCCGATCGGGCGGCGGCCTCCTCGACGTCGATCCAGCGGTGCAGGGCGGCCAGGAACTTCGCCCGCACTTCGTTCCCGAGCGTTCCGAGATCGTGGTCGGCGCCCACCCGCGCCTGGACGTTCAACCAGTCGCCGAGGGCCGATGCGTCGCGCTCGGCGAGCTGAAGGATCATCGACTGAACGTCGCGGACGGCCAGCGATCGGCGGCGGTCGCGAAGCGTCTTCCTGTCATTCGTGTGCGCCGGGACGGCCGACGGCAGGTATTCCAGCGCCGTGTCGAGGTCGAGCAAGGCCATATCGAAGCGGCCCGCTTGTTCATGAGCCTCGGACGCGGCGATCAACTTATTGATCGTGTGTGCGCGCGCGGCTCGTTCCTGGCTGAGGATCAGTTGCATGGCGGCCGTCGAGACCAGAGCGACGGCGACGAAGCCGACGCCCACCCAGGCCCAGACGACCCACCGCGGCTGTGCAGACGAAGTTCGCTTCCAGCCGTTCGAAGCCCGGGGCAGGAACGGGACTTCGAGCAGGCGCTTGCAGAACTTGCAACGCACCTGCCGCCCCGACCCGAACCGGCGGACTTTGACGATCTGGCCGCACTCCGGACAGGCGAACTCGCCGTCCATGTCGGTGGCTCTCTCAAATGCGTATCACTGTGGCATGCGCCGTTAATGGTACGCGTGGAGTATACCAGACGGCTTGAAACAGAATCGCCTCATTCCGGCGCAAGTTCCCCGTCCGAACGATCGCGAGGCGGCCTCGTCGATCATCCCGGATCGGCTGCGGAGGCGTTCTCAGACGGCGGGCTGGTTGGTGCAGTGGTTCATGAGCCAGGTGTCGACGTCGGCGAGCATGCCGCTGCTGAGGCGGTGGTTGCAGGGGTAGGACTGGAAGGCGACGCGGAGGCCGCCGGCGCGGAGGGTGGAGACGTCGCGACGGGCTCGCGACAGGGGGACCCGGCTGTTCCAGGCGCCGTGGACGACCAGCACGGGGAAGTCGCGACACGCCCGAAGTCGGCCGAGGGGGCGGAATCCGCCGGGGAGCCAGCCGTTGATCGCGACCACGCCGGCGAACTTGTCGGGGAAACTTAGCCCCAGCCGATACGCCACCGCGGCCCCTTCGCCGCAGCCGACCAGGAAGATCCGCTCGGAATGAACGTGCAGCAGGCTTCGGGTCTGGCGAATCCCCGTGAACACGCCTTCTTCCAGACGGTCGATCGGGTCGGCTTCCGAGTCGAACAGCGACCGACGCACCGACTCGGCTTCCGACAGCCGAGGGCGAACCCGAAAACCGCTCCGATCGGGGAGTTCGAAGTCCGCCCCCCAGGAATAGCCGGACAACCGTTCGCGCTTCATCACCGGCGTCGGGCCGCGCAGGCCGAGACCCACATAGTTCCGCCAGCTCAACGCCGGCATGGCCTTGACGAGTTGGTCCTCGTCACCCCCTCGTGCATGCAGGAGGACCAAGAGCGGGTACGCATAGTTGGGCTCATACTGCCTCGGGATGAACTGCGCATCCACCAGTGGCGAACTGCAAGACACCGTCGAGGAGCCCTGTGCATCAATCCGGTCTTGGGCCATCGAAAAAACCTCACTGGACAAGACTTCCCAGAAGTCGATCAACGCGGGAGATTCCAGGCGAAGACCGGAGGTGGAAGCCGTCGCTCAGCCTATCAGGGTGAGATGCTCAGACCTGCAAAGCATAGCCACGAACTTGCCGCCCTTCAACAAACCGCCTAGGTATTTTCAATTTTGTCTCAAGTTTCCCGGATTGCGATCCGAAAGAGCGCCGAATCCATGAAATCTGCTTGGGTTGTGTCGGTTGCCAGTGATCCGAAACCTGGGGGTTCTACGCAGTCGGCGTGGAGAGCGAGGGAGTGACTGCGTGTTTGCCTTGGTGCAATCGGGTGTCGCGTGTTCACTCCCTCGTGCATGGTCGCGGCTGTGACACCTCGCTTAGATGTACTTCTTAATGAAGTCGCCCACCGTCTTGGGGAAGACGCTGAGTTGATGCGTGACGCTGTTATTGATTTTCGGCAGTGGCCGGCGGTACAGCTTCTTGGTCGGCGGGGCCACTAGACCTTTCGCGGCCTGCGCCGCCGTTGCGGCTCGCCTGTTCTTCGCCGCCGAGGGTAGATTGACGGGGAGGAGCTGGCCCGGCGGCGGGTAATTGGGAACGTACGTAGAGCCGTTGCTGCCGAGCAGGCGGAGCGTGATCGGCGCGGAGGTGGCGGTGTTGTTGTTCTTGAAGGTCTCGTTGAGCGCGTTTTCGGGATCGGCGACGACCACGATCTTGCCCATTCCGACGCTGTCGAGGACCACGCCGTCGGGAAGCCTGCTGGGCAGGGTGAGCGTCTGGTTGATCGCCTGGCTGTAGCCGGGGGCGAGGCCGGGGATCGTGGCGTCGCCCAGGAAGATGGACCGGGTGGTGTTTCCGCTGGGGCCGACGAGGAGGAACCGGACCCGGAACGGGCCGGGATCGGCCTCGCCCATGTTCTGGACGGTGGTTTGGACCTGGAAGCTCTTGCCCCAGTTGATCTCGGAGCTCCCCACCGTGACAGTCCCGGTGGCCAGGTCGGGCAGGACGCCGTAGTCCGGCGTCGTGGTCGTCCCGTCGGCATTGACTGGCAGGTTGATGTTCACGACCGCCTGGTCGACGCCGATGCCGCCGGTCGCGAGGTGCGGCGAGACCGGGTTGGTGGCGAAATCGGCGTCCGGGAGGACTGAGAGCGTGTACTGCGTCGTCCCGCTGAGCAGGAGCGGAGGGATCGCGGGAAGCGGGATGTTGGCCTCGACGTTCGCCGTCTGCCAGGCCGCGACGGCCGGAACCTTGATGCTGCCGATCGTCACGTCCGAGCCGGAACCTTGCAAGGTGCCGACGGGCGTGAGCACGACCTGGGCCCGCGTGGCCGGCGCTGCGCCGTACGACGCATTGGCGATCTGCGCCGTCACCGAGAGCGTCCGGCCCCAGGTGGCGCTGGTGGGATAGACGCCGACCGAGGCCGTCGTGAGCAAGGCCGGCTGGGCCGGGCTGATCTGGATCGCCGACTCGTCGTAGCCCGGGCCGATGCCCGAATTATTCCGCTCGTTGCTCTCGGCCACTTGTTGCTGAGAGTCGACCTTGAGGTCGAGATGGACGATACCGTTCTGAGCCATGTTCGGGACGGGGCTGCTCGGAAGCTGGACCGTCGTGGTGAACGGCACCGACTGGCCGGCCGCCAGGCCCCCGGGGATCGTCACCTCGCCCAGATACACCGAGGCGCGGCCGATGGCCGCCCTGCCGCTGGCGTAAATGGCGACGTTGAACGGCTTCGTGACGTCGCCCACGCCCTGGTTGGTGATCTGGCCCGAGGCCGTCACCGAGTCGCCCCAGTCAGCGTTCTGGACTGTCACAAAGGAAGACCCTACCAGGTCGGGCAAGCCCTGCGCCGCGGCCGAGAGCACCTCGCGCTTCTCCAGGGAGTCGTACTGCAAGATGATCGGTCCGCGCCCCCAGGCGCGCCGACGTCCCGCAGATCGCCGATTCTGAGACATGGTCGTTCTCCTCCCTGAGAACTATTACGCCGAGGTCGTCGCCCGCTCGGTCGGTTCGCCGCGTCGCCGCGGGCGTTCCGATTCGTCGGGGAGTCGTGGCGGCGTTCGCAATTCGAATGGACCCTTCCTTGGGCTCCGGGCAAACTATCGATGTCGGCCGACAAGGTCAAGACCGTTCGAATTGGGGGGGAGGAAAGCCGCCGTGGCCTGCGATCAAGCTGCGAACTGGCCGGCGCGACGCGATCCATGGTGGACGGTCGAGAAGCAGGGCCTCGACGTTTCGGCCTCATTGTGATACCAAATTTGAGATGGAGCGCGGCTCGATCGCGCTCCGTCGAGAGGGATCGAGGGTCGAGCGTCGTCTCGCCGCGGTCGGGTTCGAGCGTCCGGGCGGGAGTGATCGCGAGGAGCGGGAGTCGAGGTTGACGGAGCAGCTAGTCGGACAGCTCGGGTATGTCGGGATCGCGTTGATACTGGTTCTCGGCGGGCTGGGCCTGCCGATCCCCGAGGAAGCGCCGGTCCTGCTGGCCGCCATCCTGACCCGCAACGGCCGGATGTCGGGCCCGCTGGCGTTCTCGACCTGCCTGGCCGGCGTCCTCCTCGGCGACTTCATCGTCTATTTCCTTGGCTATTACTTCGGCGAGCGGGTACTCAGCCTGCCTTTGACCCGACGGCTCTTGACCCGCGCCCGCGAGGCGCAGATCAAGGGCTATTTCCACCGCCACGGCTTCAAGATCCTGATCTTGGGCCGGTTCGCGGTCGGCTTTCGGACTGCCGCCTACCTGACGGCCGGAATTCTCAAGCTGCCGCCGCTCAAGCTGCTGCTCACCGACTTCGTGGCGGCGCTTTTGAGCACGTCGCTGATGTTCCTGCTCGGCTACTTGTTCGCCCACCAGATCGAGAAGGGCATCCACGACTTCCAGCAGTGGGTGGCCATCAGCATCGGGGTGGGCGTCGCGGGCTGGCTGATCTACCGCCATTACAAGGCCCATCAGCGAGCCGGGCTGCCGGTCGGTCCGCCGGTGCTGGTCGCCGACGGCGACGACCTGCCGCTGCCTCCCGACGACCTAGCGATCCAGGACAAGTCGCCGTCGCGTTCGGCCCCGGCCGCCGCGGCTCCCGAGCCGTCGCCGGCCGAGCCGGTCGACCCGGCTCCGTCCCGGGCGCGGGTGGAACGATTTCCGAGCCCCGAACCCCCCGCCGGGTTCACGGCGCCCGAGTCGGTCGTCCCGCATTGAAACAATCGGCCTGAATTAGGGCGTGCGGGGCTGATTTCAGCCCCCGGTCCGCGAACGGCTTGATCCGTGTGCGAATGCTTAAAGTCGTGTTGACCCTCCAGGTCGTTCGTGGTAGCTTGCCGATCGTCTCAGCCGGCGTTAGACGCTGGTTGGAGACGCGTACCAGTCGCTGGAGCCTGTTCTCGCCCTCATGTGGGAGTCGTCGATCGGAAGTCGAGGACCGCGCGCCGCCTGGCTTTGTTAAGCTGGGGCGTGGGTTCGAGCCGCTGATCCGGACTCGAGGACGGGAGATCCAGGAGGGGAGTCGCGGCGGCATCGCCGTTTCGGCTCCTTCGACCCGCGTTCGATGCACCAAGGCCCGCGGGTACCGTCCGGAGACGTTCTCCGGCCGGCGAGTTACGGATTGACTCGCACGGGGAGGTTCGTGATGCGACGCGCCTCCCAGATCAACCCTGGAAGATCGACTCGAATGAACAAAATCTCCTCTGCTCTCGCCCTGGGCGCTGGTCTCGTGTTGAGCGCGGCCTCCTCGACCGCACACGCCACCCCGATCGTCCAAAACCTCAATGCGCCCGAGATCTCCGCGTCGGCTTTCAACAGCCTGTTCAAGCCGATCGACGGCGTGGCGCCGCTGACTTCGGCGTACCAGTTCATGGGCACGCCGGTCACGGGCATCGTCGAATCGCAGGTCCTTGAAGGGACTGGCGCCTTCGCCGGGCTCTACGCCTACGCCTACCAGTTCGGCGTCAACAAAGTTTCCGACGTCAGCGGTGAGCCGACCTCGGTCAACAGCGCCTCGCTCCAGTTCAACGCCACGCCCGCCCTGGCGGACCTGCTGAACACCGGCGGTCCCGGCAGCTCGGTCTTCGTCGTCACCGACGGCAAGGTCGGCAACCTGGATCTGCCCGCGGCCGCCCCGGGGAGCGTCATCCAGACCCCGACGTCGATCGCCTGGCTGCCCGGCTCGCAGACTGGCGCCCTGACGTTCCAATACCTCGACCCGGCCAAGGACAAGGGCCCGCTCGGCGCCGGCGCCACCAGCGGCACCATCGTCGTCCTGACCTCCCAGCCGTACACCACCAAGCCGGTCAGCGTCCAGAACGCCAACCCGCAGATCACCTACCCGGCGGCCTACTCGGCCCAGGGCGGACCGATCCAGGAAGTCCCCGTGCCCGAGCCGTCGACCGTGCTGGCCTGGGCCGGCATGATCGGCGCCGCGACCCTCGTCAAGCGGGTCCGCGACCGCCGCAAGGCCGCCTGACGATCGACCTGATCAGCCGCACCGCGGGCGCGCTCTCGCCCGCGTGGTTGTGAAGCCAAAAAACAGCCCCTCGCGACGCCCCTCGGCTCGCGAGGGGCTTTGGCGTTTCGAACCGCCGCCGCGATGCGAGCCGCCCGGTTTTCGGGGGATTCCCGACTCCCGAGTCTGAATCCGCTACGAACGTCCGTGTTGGGACGCTCTAATAGGAACTCAGAGCGCCGTGGAGTCTGAAGCCCGACCCTATCGCATCCTGGGGCAGGAAGCGTCGGAGTCCCGACGATGAGTCCGAGTCAAGGGCGTAAACCGTTGGGCATCCCGCGATTGATCCTCCTGGGGGCGGGCGCGGCCGTGGTTCTGCTGGGCCTGTACCTGGCCGACGACCTGATCTCTTACCTCCCTCGACAAGTCCGCTCTCACGCGCTCGAATCGGCCTTCGCGGCGGTTCTGGCCGGCTACGTGCTGAGCGTCTTCTGGGCCGGACGCCGAGGGACTGAAGACCGATCGACGGCGCGGTTGGCCCGCGGCCTCGATCGGCTCGATGCACTCTCCACGGCGGCGCTGCGGAGCTGGCTCGTTTACGGGCTTGTGGGGGCGGCTGTCGTCTGGCTGGCGATCTGGATTCCGCACTACCTTTACTGGCCCTGGTGCCGGGACGTCGAGGCCTTCGCGGAGTTCGCCCACGGGTGGAATGACGGGGAACTCCCGTATCGCGACATCCGAGGCTATAACTTCCCGGGACACATCTATCTGCACTGGATTCTCGGCAAACTGTTCGGTTGGGGCTACGCCAGGGCTTTCTACGGAGTGGATGCGGCGGCGCTGTTGATGTTGGGGGGCGTCGTCCTCGCCTGGAGCCGGAGGTGCTTCGGCGGCCTCCTCCCGGGGATGGCGGCGTATCTCATGTTTCTCGGTTTCTATCTCGACCAGCATTTCGAGGTCGTGGCCGAGCGCGACTGGCATGCCGCGCTGGGTGCGACGCTCGGCATCCTCGTGCTCCAGGCCTGGCCGGGCCGGCGCGGCCGATGGCTCGCGGCGTTCCTGGCCGCGGCGGCCTTCACCATCCGCCCTCACGTCGTCCTCTTCCTCCCCGCGCTGGCGGACGCCGCGATACGGAGCGAAGCCGGATCGGACGGCGATCCCGGAGGTCAGTGGTCGCGACGCGGCGTGCGTCGTCTCCTGGAGTGGACCGGCGCGTTCGGGCTGTTCGTGACGGTGGGCTTCGCGCCCTTGATCGTCGCCGGAGTGCTGGGCGACCTCGTCCGGAGCCTCCGCGTCGTCGCCTACGGCGGACCTTACAGCACCTTCACGCCCGCCCGAGCGGTGACGTTCCTGGTTGAGGAGATCCAACAACCCACGAGGGCGGCCCTGCTGATCGCCTTGACGTATCTGAGCCTTCGTCCCCCTCGCGGACTGGTCAAGGCGAACGCCCGGACATGGCTCCTCGCGGTCGTGGGGGCGCTGTTTTATCGCCCCCTGCACCCGATGGATCATAGTTATCTGAGGACGCCGCTGGCTTTAGTCGGCTCGACGGCCTGGGCGATTCCGATCGCGTGGTGCGCCCGGATCGCGACCGAGAACTCCGGCAGGCTGCGCCGGCCTTTCCCTGGCCTGCTGCTGATCGTGCTGCTCTTGTTCGAGACTCTCCCTAGGTGGTTTCCGTACAATTGCGACGTCCGGGCGACTCTTGATTCGATCCGCGCCGCAGCCACTTCGAGATGGCCCAGGCTGCCGCCCGGGGCGTGGATCTGGTTCGACCAATCGAAACAGCCTTTCTACACATGGGATGGATACATCCGGCTCTTGCGTTACGTGCGCGAGACGACCGGCCCTACCACGATCGTGGCCAACGCCCTGAACAATCCGCCGTTTCCCTGCGTCAACGGTCCCACGGGCCGAAGGTCTCCCTTCCACGTCGAGACGGGCGTCGCCTGGATGTGGCTGGTCCATCACGACCTCGACGAAGAGTTCGCTCACGACCTGGAACAGGCGGGGGACGATTCGATCGTCGTCTGGTCGCCCACTGAGATCGGCCGCCAACCCCGGATTCCCTTGAAGCGACTGACGCAGGTCATCCTGGACGAATACGAGCCCGAAGCGCGGTTCGGGCTGATCGAGGTCTGGCGGCGCAAATCGAACAACCCGGCAGAGCTTCGGCTACAATCCAGAGGAAACGAGGAAGTTCCCAACCCTCTTCCTTCCCAGGTCTCACCCCCATGACGATGACGCCGCCGCCGATCGCCAAGGTCCGTCGCACGTTCGATCAACCCGAGGCACCGGACGCGCCGGCGGCGGTCGCCCTGGCGGTCGCCGTCAGCCGGCTGGTCGATCGCGCGCCGGCCGGGGGACGCGTCGCGATCACCGTCGGCAGCCGGGGGATCGCCGGGATCGTCGAGATCGCCCGGGCGACGGTCGACGCCGTGCGCGGGCTTGGGTTCCAGCCGTTCGTGGTCGCGGCGATGGGCAGCCACGGCGGCGGCACGGCCGACGGCCAGCGCTCGCTGCTTGCTGAGCTGGGGGTGACCGAGCGGACCGTCGGCTGCGAGGTCCGTTGCGAGATGGACACCGTCGTCATGGGGACCAACTCCCTCGGCCTGCCGATCCATTTCGACCGCAACGCCTTCGAGGCCGACGGAATCGTCCTGCTCAACCGGATCAAGCCCCACACCTCGTTCACCGGCGACTACGAGAGCGGCCTGCTGAAGATGCTCACCATCGGTCTCGGCAAGCGCGAGGGGGCGGCGCAGGTTCACAAGCTGGGGCTCGACGGCCTGCGGCGGATCTTGCCCGAGGTCGGCGCCTTCCTGCTCCGGAAAACCCCCGTGGCCGTCGGCCTGGCGATCCTCGAAAACGCCTCCGAGCACACCGCGAAGATCGTCGCCGTCGAGCCCGAGGATCTGCTGGCCGTCGAGCCCGCGCTGTTGGCCGAGGCCCGCGCGCTCATGGCTCGCCTGCCGTTCGACCAGATCGACGTCTTGATCGTCGGCGAGTTGGGCAAGAACTACAGCGGCACGGGGCTCGACCCCAATGTGATCGGCCGCCAGCGCGTCGAGACCATGCCCGACCCGCCGTCGCCGTCGATCACTCGCCTGGCCGTGCTCGACGTCTCGGTCGAGTCGCGGGGCAACGCCCTGGGCGTCGGCCTGGCCGATCTGACGACCGACCGCCTCGTCCGGGCGATCGACCCGACGCCGATCCACGTCAACTGCTTCACCAGCAACTTCCTGACCCGAGCCCGGGTGCCGCTGGCGATGCCCACCGACCGCGACGTGCTGGCCGCCTGCCTCGACACCTGCTGGCGGATCGACCCGAACGACGCCCGGATGGTCGTGATCCCCAACACCCTCGAACTCACGACCCTCTGGGTCACCCGGCCTCTCCAAGCCGAGGTCGACGCCCACCCCGAGCTGACTTTCGAGACCGATTTCCTCCCGTTTCCGTTCAACGCCGTCGACAACATCGAGCAGGAACGCCTCTTTCCCGAAAGCCTTCGCGGTCGGCGAGCGAGCCCGCCGCGCGTTTGATAGAGGAGACGACAGCTCGATGCACGCACAGGACTTGACCCTACCGACCGGCTCGGGCTCGCCTCGCCGGCTTCTACCCGTATTGCTCGTGTTGTTCGTCGGCAGTGGCTGTGCGGCGATGATCTACGAGGTCGTCTGGCTCCAGCTCCTGCAACTGGTGATCGGCTCGACCGCCGTTTCGCTCGGCGTGCTACTGGGGACGTTCATGGGCGGCATGGGCGCGGGCAGCCTGCTGTTGCCGCGCCTCGTCTCGACCCGGCGGAACCCTTTGCGGGTCTACGCACTGCTCGAACTGGGCATCGGCGTCATCGGGCTGCTGGTGTTGTACGGCATGCCGTACGTTGAACGGGTGTATCTGCTTTACACCGGCCACGGGACGCCGGACGTCCTGCTGCGCGGGGTCGTGGCCGGGTTTTGCCTGTTGCCGCCGACGCTTCTGATGGGGGCGACGCTTCCGGCGATCGCGCGCCGGGTCGAGACCGGCCCGGAGGGGGTGTCGTGGCTGGGCTTCTTTTACGGTGGCAACATCGCCGGGGCCGTGTTCGGCTGCCTGCTGGCCGGCTTCTACCTGCTGCGCGTCCACGATATGGCGACGGCCACCTACGTCGCCTTCGCCATCAATCTAACCGTCGCCGCGATCGCCCTGGCCCTGGCGACCGTCCCGGCGGGGGGCGAGGCGACGGCCGAGCCGGAGACCAACGAGAGCGAGGGGCGAGCGGCCGGCGTCTGGGCCGTGTATCTGGCGATCGCCCTCTCCGGGATGTCGGCCCTGGGCGCCGAGGTGGTCTGGACCCGTCTGCTTTCGCTGATGCTCGGCGGGACCGTGTACACCTTCTCGTTGATTCTGGCCGTCTTCCTGATCGGCCTGGGGATCGGGAGCAGCCTTGGGGCGTTGCTGGCGCGGCGGGCCGCGTCGGCGAGGTTGGCCCTGGGCGCCTGCCAGTGGCTCCTCACCGCGGCCATCGCCTGGACCGCGGTCATGATCTCGCAGTCGCTGCCTTACTGGCCGATCCTCCCCGAACTGTCGCCGAGCCCCTGGTACACGTTTCAGCTCGACCTGGCGCGCTGCCTCTGGGCCGTCCTGCCGCCGGCCTGCCTGTGGGGGGCGAGCTTTCCGCTGGCGCTGGCGGCGGTCGCCTCGCGCGGCCAAGACCCCGGACGGCTGGTCGGAGGGGTCTATGCGGCCAACACGGTCGGCGCCCTCGCGGGAGCTTTGGTGTTCGGCCTGCTGGTGGTCCCCGCCATCGGGACGGCCGGCGCCGAGCGGGCGCTGATCGGCCTCACGGCGGCGGCCGCGCTGGCGGCGCTGACGCCCCTGGTCCGGCCGTCGCCCGGAACGGTGCGTCTGGGGGGCGCGTCGGCCCTGGCGGTCGCGATGGGGGTCGCCGGTTGGCTGGCCTGGAGCGTGACGCCGATGCCGTGGCAAGTCGTGGCGTTCGGCCGGCAGACGGTGAGCTTGCTCCCCCAGTCGGCACCTGGCATCGTCAAGGAAATCCCCAAGGGCGATGACTACGACGTGTTCTGCATCTACGTCGGCGAGGGGGCGAACGTCTCGGTGGCCGTCACCGAGTCGAAGGACGGCGTGCGGAGCTTCCACGGCGCGGGCAAGGTCCAGGCGTCGACCCGGCCCGCCGACATGCGGCTCCAGCGGATGCTCGGACACATCCCGTCGCTGGTACATCAAAAGCCCGAGTCGGTGCTGGTCGTGGCCTGTGGCGCGGGCGTCACCGCCGGCTCCTTCATCCCACATCCCGACGTCAAGCGGATCGTCATATGCGACATCGAGCCGCTGGTGCCGACCGTCGTGACGCCGATGTTCGGCGAGGAGAATTACCATGTGGTCGACGGGATCGCACAGCAGAACCCCCACACGGTCGACGGCAAGCAGGTCGAGGTGGTCTACGACGACGGCCGGCACTTCCTCCGCACCACCCGGGAGAAGTTCGACGTCATCACCTCCGATCCGATCGACCCGTGGGTCAAGGGCTGCGCCGCGCTGAATACGGTGGAATACTACCGGATGTGCCGCGATCACCTGAATCCGGGCGGGATCGTGTGCCTCTGGATTCCGCTCTACGAGAGCAACGAGGAGACGGCCAAGAGCGTGATCGCCACCTTCTTCGAGGTCTTCCCCAACGGAATCCTCTGGAGCAACGATCGCGAGGGCATCACCTACGACGCCGTCCTGTTCGGCCAGGTCGAGCCGACGGTGATCGACGTCGATGCGCTGCAACGCCGGCTGGACCGCCCGGACCATCAGCTCGTGAAGCAGTCGCTCCGCGAGGTGGGGTTCGGTGAGGCACGCGACGCGGGGCTGGAGGAGGGGGTCGACCTGCTCGCCACGTACGCCGGCCAGGCGCCCTTGATGAAGGAGTGGACGCGGGGCGCCCAGATCAACACCGACCGCAATCTGCGGCTCCAATACCTGGCCGGCATGTGGTTGAATTCCAGCCTGGACGCGCGGATTCTGGCCGGAATCCGCGCGTGTTACCGCTTCCCCGATCAGACGTTCGTCGGCTCGCCGGAGCGCATCGGCGTTTTGAAGCAGCTCCGGCATCGGCCGACTCGGTGGCAGTGAGCCGCGCGTTCGGACTCTCAGGCGATCGCGCTCGCTTCGTTCAGCCGCTTGATCGCCGCGTCGTCGAGTTCGAGACGGGTGGCTTCGATCAGGTCGTCGAGCTGTTCGATGCTCGTGGCGCTGGCGATGGGGGCGGTGACGCTGGGGCGGGCGATCAGCCAGGCGATGGCGACGCGGGCGGGGTTCGAGGCGGTCTCGGCGGCGACCGCTTCGAGGGCGTCGAGGACGCGGAAGCCGCGGGCGTCGAGGTATTTCTTGACCCCCTGGCCCCGGGCGCTCTTCTTGAGGTCGTCCTCGGTGCGGTACTTGCCGGAAAGGAAGCCGCTCGCCAGCGAGTAATACGGGATGACGCCGATGTTCTCCCGGTCGCAGAGGGGCTCAAGATCGTGCTCGTACCCGGCGCGCTCCATCAGGTTGTACTGCGGCTGAAGGCACTGATAAGCGGGTAGCCCCTCGGCCTTGCTGAACTTGAGCGACTCGGCCAGGCGGGCGGCCGAGTAATTCGAGGCGCCGATCGCCCGCACCTTGCCCTGCTTGATCAGTTCGCCGAAAGCCTCAAGGGTCTCTTCGACGGGCGTGTCGGGATCGTCCTTGTGCGACTGGTAGAGGTCGATGCGATCGGTCTGGAGTCGCTTCAGCGAGTCCTCGACCGCCTTGAAGATGTACGGCTTCGAAAGCCCCTTCTTGTCCGGCCCCATCTCCATGCCGACCTTTGTGGCCAGCACGACCTTGTCGCGCTTGTCGGTCTGCTTGAACCACTTGCCGATGATCGTCTCCGACTCGCCGCCGTGGTTGCCGGGCACCCACCGCGAGTACATGTCGGCGGTGTCAACCAGGTTGAAACCCGCTGCGACGAAGGCGTCGAGCAGCTTGAACGACTGCTTCTCGTCGACCGTCCAGCCGAACACGTTGCCGCCGAATGCCAGCGGAGCGACTTCCAGGCCGGAGCCCCCGATCTTGCGGGTCTTCATCATATTCTCCTCAACCATCGTTGTGGGTGCTGCCGTGAAAGAGAGCGAGGGACCACCCGCGGGACGATCGAGAAGCGAAATACCAGCCCGAAGCGCAAGCGAGTGAATTGATTCCAACGGTCAATCGGGAATTCACTCGCTTGCGCTTCGGGCTTGTATTCGGACCGGGACCACCCCAATTCACTCCCACTTTCAGGCCGTCGGGTGTCTTTGCTTTGCTCTTCGTGATCTCGATCATTGTAGGAGGGCGGAAAAGTCGCGATCAATCACGTCGCCGCGCGGTAGGTTAGAGATGTGGGCGTCGGCATGCGCGGAGTCATGACTGCGTTCGTTCGCGACGCGTGATGCGGATTCTCGTCGGAATGGGTAAGCTGTGGTCCGAACGTATGGATTGAGATGGTCGGCGCGGGGGTCTTTCCCGGGCCGACAGGCTCCTGGAGATCGGTCAACGCTCATGCTCCCCGCGATTGACGCCGTCGTCTTCGACCTGGACGGCCTGATGTTCGACACCGAAGCCCTGTTTTACCGGGTTTCGTGCGAGATGCTCGAAGCGCGCGGCAGTCGGTTCACGCCGGAGATGATGGCGGCGATGATCGGCCGCCGGTCGGTTGAGGCGGGGCACGTGCTCAAGACCATGAGCGGGCTGGACGCGCCGGCCGAGGTGCTGCTGGCCGACGTCCGCGAGCGGTTTTTGGCCGTCGTCGACACGGACGTTTCGCCGTCGCCGGGGTTGCTCGTCTTGCTCGATCACTTGAAGAGCCGGAAGATCCCGGCGGCCGTGGCCACGTCGTCGCGGCGGGTTTACGCCGAGCGGCTGCTGAACGGGCACGCGATCCGCGACCGGTTCGCGTTCGTGCTCGCCTCCGAGGACGTCGTGAACGGCAAGCCCGATCCCGAGATCTATCGGAAAGCTTCGGACCGGCTGGGCAAAGATCCGAAGTCGGTGCTAGTTCTAGAAGATAGCCGGGCGGGCGTCGAGGCGGCCCGAGCCGCCGGCGCGTTCGTGGTCGGTGTGCCGCACGAGCACAGCCCGGCCGAGGGTCTCCACCGGGCCGACCTGATCGTCCCCCGGCTCGACGACCCCGCGCTGCTGGCCTGGCTGGGACGATCCGAGGCTGCATGATCTCGGGCCTCTCCCCCTTCGAGAGCATCTTGAATTCGCCGCAAGGAGATCGTTGATGTCCGCTCCCGCTTCCGTGGAATCCCCGACAGAAATCCGTTCCGACGACCATCCGGCTGCCGATCACGACTTCATTCCGTACGTCGCGCCGATGTTCGCATACGTGGCGCTCTCCAGCCTGGAAGGGAGCTTGCCGAACCCGGGGTGGTATCCGGCGGCGTACGCGGCGAAGGCCGTGATCGTGGCCTGTATCATGTGGTACTATCGCTCGACCTGGCGCGACCTTCGCCCGGCCCCCGGTCCCGCCGCGCTGGCGATGGCCGTGGCGGCCGGACTGCTGGTGATCGTCCTCTGGATCGGGCTCGACGGCTTGTATCCCTCATTGCCGTTCATGGGAGGCGCCCGCACGGCCTTCGACCCCAACGTCCTGAGTCCGGCGGGCAAGTGGTCGTTCATCGCCGTGCGGTTCGTCGGCCTGACGCTGCTGGTGCCGGTGTTCGAAGAGCTGTTCTGTCGATCGTTCCTGATCCGCTGGATCATCGACCAGGACTTCTGGAAGGTTCCGATCGGCCGGGTGACGCCGCTCGCGGCCGCGATCAGCTCGGGGGTCTTCGCTCTGTCCCATCCCGAGTGGCTCCCCGCGCTCTTGACCGGTCTGATCTGGGCCGGCCTGCTCTGGAAGACGCGATCGGTCTCCGCCTGCGTGGTCAGCCACTTCGTCGCCAACCTGGCCCTTGGCGTCTACGTCGTGGCGACGCAGTCGTGGAAGTTCTGGTGAGCCGCGTCTGGTCGTTTGTTTCCGAGGGAGCCGTGAGATGATCATCCCCTGGGGGACGGACGCGCCGATCTACCACCGGCCGATCGCCACGGTCGCGATGATCGTCTTGAACGTCCTGATCTTCTTCGCGTTCCCGTCGCCCGACTATATGGACTGGTCGCTTGAACTGGGCGGCGGTCGCCATCCCATCCAGTGGCTGACCAACGTGTTCATGCACCTGGGCCTGGGCCACCTGATCGGCAACATGATCTTCCTCTGGGCGTTCGGGATCATCGTCGAGGGGAAGCTCGGGGCGATCGGCTTCGTGGCGGTCTACCTGGCGATGGGCGCCTGCGAGAGCGCGGCGATTCAGTTCCTGGTCCGGCCCGAAGTGGTCCGGCACATGCTGGGGGCGTCGGGCGTGATCTTCGGCCTGATGGCGATCTGCCTGATCTGGGCGCCGCGCAACGATCTCAACTGCATCGCCTTCTTCCAGTTCTTTCCGACCGATCACGAGATCCCGATCCTCTGGTTCGCGGGGTTCTACATCGTGATGGAAGTCCTCGGCGCGACCGCTTCGCAGTTCGCGGCTTCGAGTGCCCTGGCCCACGCCGGCGGGGCGGCGGTCGGGACCATTGCGGGCGTCGGCCTGCTGAAGGCCAAGCTCGTCGACTGCGAGGGCTGGGACCTGCTCAGCATCATGGCGGGCCGAAAGGGGCAGGGGGGCGGGAAGTCGACCAAGTCGTATTCGCTCGCGGACAACGTCCGGAAGCGGGCGAAGAAGTCCGCCAAGAAGAAGATGGCGGACGCCGCGGCTGCGGCGACCGGCGAAGACCCGTCGCAAGCGGCCTTGAGGACGCTTCGCGGGCATCTCGAAGCCGGCGAGACCGAGGCCGCGCTCTCCTTCTATAGAGGAATGCGGCGAAAGTTCAGCCGGTGGCGTCCCCCCGACCCGGAATGGATCGAGCTGATCAAGGCGGTTCTGGCCCAGAAGGCCTGGGACGACGCCACCGGCCTCATGCGCGCCTATATCGACGAGTCGGAGTTCCCGTCGGTGAAGATCCGGCTCCGGCTGGCGGAAGTCTTGATTCGCCGGCTCGATCGGCCGGTCGCGGGCGAACGGGTTCTCGAAGGGGTCGCCGAGGCCGGGCTGACCCCGCAGCTCGCGGAAGTTCGTCGTCAGCTCGCCGCGCTGGCCGAACAGAAGCGCGAGGAGGGCGTATTAGAGATCGACGACGAGGTTCGCGGCACCTGATCGCGACGGCCGCCGGCTGGGTCGACGGAATCGATTTCGCCAGAGAAATCGGAAACGACGACCAGACGCGCAAGACCCCGACATCCCGCAAACCGTCAGCTTGCAAACCACGAATCGTTTCGGCAGGATGAGAGTGTAGAAATCTGGGGAAGACGGGGGGATTCTCCCGAATTCGGCCGTCGCCGCGTCGAGTCGTCCCCACCCCAATTCCAGGGCGAGCGGCCCGACTCCCCGCGTGATCCGCTCGCGTCTTCGGCAGGAACTAGAGGAGGGCTTCATGAGTCGCAACGGTCGTCAGAGGTGGATCCCATTCCTGTCGTTCGCCGCGCTCGCGGCCGTCTCGACATCCTGGGCGCAGGAGGCGGCAAAGCCGGCGCCGAACGCGATCGATATCGAGAGCATCCTCGCTGCCTCGCGCGGCGGCTCGGGCGGGGGTCACGGCGGTTCTCAGACCAAGTTCCGGGACTTCAACGAGGTGACCAAGGACGCCGAGAAGATCGAGGGGCTGTTCACGCTCCACAAGACCGGCGACCACCTCTACGCCGAGATCCGCCCCGACCAGTTCAACCAGACGCTGCTGGTTCCGGTGACGATCGCCCGAGGCATGGCCAACGCCGGCATGCCGGTCGGCGACGACGACCTCGTCATCGTCTTCCGCCGCGTCGGCGACCGGGTGCAGGTGGTCCGCCGCAACATCCACTACAAGGCCCCCGCCGGCACCCCGCTCGATAAGGCGGTCAAGCAGAATTACACCGACTCGGTCATCATGGCCCTGCCCATCCAGGCGATCAACATGATGCGCGGCGGCGCCGTGCTGATCGACCTGTCCGACATCTTCATGACCGACTTCGCCCAGCTCGGCATCGGGCCGGTCGACCGCTCGCGAAGCAGTTGGCAGAAGGTCAAGGGGTTCGCCGACAACATGGAGCTGGAGCTGGAGGCGACCTACGGCGGCAGCGGCCGTCGCGGCGGCTATTCGCAGGGCGACGACGGCGTTGCCGACGCGCGTGGCCTGACGCTGGTCATCCACTACAGCCTGATGCGGACGCCCGACGCCGGCTACCGCTCTCGCCAGGCCGACGACCGCGTCGGCTACTTCCTGACCGCCTCCAAGGACTTCGGCAGCACCAGCCCGGACTCGAACTTCGTTCGTAACATCTACCGCTGGCGGCTCGAAAAGGCCGACCCCCGCGCCAAGCTTTCGCCCCCCAAGAAGCAGCTCGTCTGGTACGTCGAGGACAACGTCCCGCTCGAATACCGGCCGTACGTCGAGGAGGGCATCCTCGAATGGAACAAGGCGTTCGAGAAGATCGGCTTCCGAAACGTCCTGGCGGTCCGCTGGCAAGAGCCGGGGCGCGACGATTTCGACCCGGAAGACACTAACTACTGCACCTTCCGCTGGGTGACCAACGAGACCACCTCGGCGATGTCGTGCGTCCGGGCCAACCCGATGACCGGCGAGATCATCGACGGTGACGTCATCTTCGACGCGAGCTGGATTCGCTACTGGAAGCAGCAGTACGCCCTCCTGATCGGCAGCACCACGTCCGCCAACGGCGACGTGTCGGCCACCCCGCTGGCCGTCGGCGAGGTCGTCAGCCCGATCCTGGCCTCGAAGATGGGCTTCGGGTTCCCCGTCGCAATGAAGCCCCCCGGCCTCAACCTGCTCGACAAGGTTCCCGGCCAGATGGTCGCCGAGGTCATCCCCTCCGATCAGGGCGCCCTTCAGTGGCAGCTCGCCAAGAACCTGTTCCGCGGCACCCGCGGCTTCTGCCAGCGCCAGCACGGCTTCACCCACGACTTCGGCCTCGCCTCGATCGCCCTCGCCGGCGGCCAGGCCGCGCCGACCCCTCCCGCTTCCGCGGACAAGGATAAGGACAAGCCCAAGGAGGCCGAGAAGAAGGACGCGAAGAAGGAGCCTGAGAAGAAAGAGGAGAAGAAGAAGCCCGAGCCCAAGGACGAGCTGCCGGAAGACTTCCTCAGCCAGGCGATCAAGGAAACCGTGATGCACGAGGTCGGCCATTCGCTGGGCCTGCGGCACAACTTCAAGGCCAGCACGATGTTGACGGCCGACCAGCTTCACGACACCTCGATCACCCGGTCGAAGGGCCTGGTGGCGAGCGTGATGGATTACAGCCCGGTGAACATCGCCCCCAAGGGCAAGAAGCAGGGCGACTACTACACCACGACGATCGGCCCCTACGACTACTGGGCGATCGAGTACGGCTACAAGCAGGCCGACGGCGACGAGGCGGGCGAGCTGAAGAAGATCGCCGCGCGGGCGCCGGAGCACGACTTGACGTACGCCACGGACGAGGACGTGATCCTCAACGACGACCCGTACGTCAACCGGTGGGACCTCGGCGCCGATCCTTGCCAGTTCGCCAAAGACCGCATCGAACTGGCGGCCGATCTGCTCAAGGACCTGGATTCGCGGGTCGTCAAGGACGGCGAGTCGTGGTCTCGGATGCGCCGGGCGTTCAGCATCCTGCTCAGCCAGTGGGGCGACGCCGCGACGTTGGCCTCGCAGTACGTCGCCGGCCAGTCGGTCTCGCGCGACCACAAGGCCGACAAGGACGCCCGCGACCCGATCGACCCGGTCGCCGGCGCCAAGCAGCGTGAGTGCCTCAAGTTCCTCGCCACCGAGATCCTCAGCGACAAGCCGTTCCAGTTCTCGCCGACCGTCCTCCGCCGGCTGGGCAACGAGCGCTGGATGCACTGGGGTAACGAGGGGCTCTTCAGCGGCCCCGGCGTCAACATCTCGGTGTTCGAGCGGATCTTGGGCATTCAGAAGATCGTCTTGGGCCACTGCCTGAGCCCCGACACGCTCTCGCGGTTGCAGAACCAGGAGCTTCAGGCCAACCCCGGCGCCGACCCGCTGCGGATCGACGAGGTCTTCCGCGCCCTGACCGACGGCATCTGGTCGGACCTCGACAAGATCCCGGCCAAGGACGACAAGACCGCCAAGCCGGGCCTGTCGACCATCCGCCGCAACCTCCAGCGCGAGTACCTCCGCCGCCTCGGCGGTCTCGTGCTCGGCGACAGAGGCGGCTCGATGTCCGACAGCTACTCCTACGTGGTCCTGCTGGGAGGCTCGAACTCCGCCACCCCCGCCGACGCCCGCTCGCTGGCCCGGCTGCACCTCAAGGACGTCCTCGGCCGGATCTCGACGGCCCTGACAACCCGGGGCGCCCAGCTCGACGACACCACCCGCGCCCACCTCGAAGAGTGCAAGGAGAAGATCTCCAAGGTTCTCGAAGCCCGGATCGACTCGCGCGAGCCCTGATCCGAACTGGTCCGCCGAACCCAGGTCGCGCTTCTCGCGGGACCGTTCTCCTCGCCTTGACGGCGGCGGGAACGGTCCCGCTTCGTTTCGACCGCTCATGCCGAATCGCCTGGACCGCTAACCATTTACGGCCGGCAGTCCCGACGATACAAGCTCGAAGCGCCAGCGAGTGAATTTCCCAATGGTTGCGCGGATTCACTCGCTGGCGCTTCGAGCTTGTATCGGCCGCCTCCGGCAGACGGCCCGCGAAAGGTGACGGATCCACGAGATTCGGTATCAGAGCTTGAGGTAAAGCTTGTTCTTCTCCAGGTAGCGGATCAGCAGGTAGCAGATCCCGAAGTAGACGAGGAACCCGGCGATCACGTACCAGAGCGGCGCGTCGTCGGGCAGGTAAGGCCGGACGGCGAGCGAGACCATGGGGTGGATGACGTACGCCGCCAGGGCGTTGGTGCCGAACGTCCGGAAGAGCCCGACCGTGACGCCCCATTGATCGCAGAGCAGCACGAACAGGGCGTAGACCGCCAGCGAGAAGCCGGCTGAGAACGTCAGGTACGAGACGCTGCCGGTGCGCTGGCTCATCGTCCAGAGATCGACCTGCCGGCCCGCCGCCGGAGGGCTGAACGGCGGGGCCGCCAGCTCGCCTCCCAGGCACGAGAGGCCGTAGCCAACGGCCATCAGCACGACCGACCAGACGAGCAGCGAAGGTACGGCGCGGCCGCGCTCGTGGTCGTCGCGAGCGGCCACCGCGTCGTAGGCCAAGGTGCCGACCAGGGTCGGGATTGCCCAGCTCAGTATCCCAAGCCAGCCGCCGTCGATCACCGGAGTCTTCCAGGCGTAATCGAGGTAAAACCACCACGACAGCCCGAGATGCAAGGCCGCGGAGACAACCAGATAAACGACGCGGACCCTCGCCGACGCCGCGATCACCGGCAAGATCCAGATCGACGTGAGCGCAATCTGCACGAGCGTCTGACATAGCTCGCGGCGGAACGCGTTGGCCAAGAAACCCTGGAAGCCGAGCTGCTTCAGCTCCTCCCACGTCTTGTACTCGCCATCGAGGTGGTACATGACGAAGCCCAGGAGGATCAGGCCCAGGGCCCGCGCCGCCACCGCCCGCTGGGCCTCGGCCCGGCCCACGGTCTGAAGCCGTCGCAAGTAGGTCAGCCGGAAGGCGAACCCCACCGCGAAGAAGAACTGGGGCATGATCGTATCGGCATAGCTGCAATACGTGTTGTGATGCTTGAGCAGGTGATGGACGACCTGATTCCCCCCGATGAAGTTCACCAGGATCATTCCCGCGACGGTGTAGCCTCGAAACTGGTCCAGCGAGGCGATTCGCGATTTCGCGAACGAGGGCTCGGCGCTCATTCGGTTCTCTTTCCGACCGGTCGAATGGAGAGGTGAGGAATTAGCCCGACGGGGGACCGACGGTCCCCGAATCCAGGTCGAGCCTGGCGAGAAAGCCGGAACGCGCAACCACCGTGACCGAGAGGCCGAGCGCCGCCAGGGGTACGCCCAGGGTATTGTAGGCGAAGGCCCAACACAAGTTCTGGCGACTCGCCCAGAGCCTTTCCCTGGGCGGCCAGACGCGGCCAGGGCAGGGGGGGCACCGATGCCGTTGCGCGACATGGTTCGATCTCGCAGTCGTGCGGCCAGCCGTGCATCGGTCCGGTGCGCCTTGGGCCGTTGCTGTCGCGGCGCCTTGGTCCATGAACAGTATTTCATGTGCGTGGCGTTTCGCAACAGGAAACTCGAATGTTTGATTGTCACTGGGCTGTCTACTTTGGCGTTTCGAGGACGGGCCGAGTTCGGGATTCCGACGATTGACGATGGCCTGACAATGCGGACCGCGGCGATTTCGAGGGGCGAGCGGTCGGGGGGACTGTTTCGCGGGTTCTCGGGGTTGCGGCGGTCGCGACGGTCGAGGCCGGCGGCTGCGTCGGCTCGCGTCGCCGTCGCGCCGCGCGTGATTGCCGAGCCTCGGGACCGCCTCCGCGGGCTCGCGGGGCCTCCGCGGCCCTTGGAAAAAACTCGGAGGGAGGGTTGACTCGCGGGCCGGTTCATCGTATTTTGACGTTCGTTCGCGACATGACGGCGAGAAAGTCATCAACGAAGCGTCATGGCGGTGCACAAGTATCCCTTTATATCATTCCCATCGACGATACGATGCTGAACCGCCTCTTCAAGGCGGCTTGGTCCTCTTCCCAAAAAGCTCAAGGTTTGATTCCAGGCGGCAGGGATGCGCGCGTCTGGTTCGACCTTGTCGAGGTGAGGAGACCGCCGGTACCCACTGGCGGTCGCTCCTCCATGTCGGCCACACGGTCCGGGGCCTGATTTCGCAAGGATGCTGAAATCAGCCCGGACCGCCGGTGGCCAAATTAAACGCTCGTGGGCCCGTCGCCCGGACGGCCTTGCGAGTCGTTTCCCGCGGGGACGCCGCCGAGACCTTCCCGGGCCGAGGCGTTGCTCCGGTTGTAGCGTCGCCGGGTTCGGCCGTCGGCTCAGGGGACGACGCGGTCGTGGTACGGGGCGTCGGCGAAGTCGCGGAGCATGACCGAGTCGGGGATGGCGCTCCGGGAGAAGTAGGGGTTTCCGGAAGGAGCGCTCGGCGGGGCGTCGGGGATTGCTTCGGGGTCTCGGGTGCCCACCCGGACGCCGACGCGTTCGAGGAGCGTGCGCGACAGCGGTTCGTCGCCGAACCGGCCGATCCGCGCGCCGACCTGGGTGGCCCCCTGGCGGAACCGGAGCGTGACGGCGACGGGGCGGGCGTCGCTCGTTCGGGCTTCGACCCGGATCACCGCGCCGTCGCGGGTCTGGCGGACCTGGTCCATTTTCAGGTCCTCCATCGCCGCGAGGACCGCGGGGCCGACGACGCTGAGGGTCGACGGGAAGTCCTCGACGCCTCGGCCCGTCGAGTACGAGAAGCCCGAGCCCGCGCCGATCGGCTCGATGAACGGCGCGGTGGTGGCGCAGCCGGCGGAGGCGAGCAGCACAGTCGTCAGCAAGGCTCGTCCCGGCGCGCGTCGGTTCATCCCTGGTCCCCTCGCGGAATCGACGGTTCACGGTCGCTTGGCTCGTGGAGGCCGTGAAGCCGCTCGGGAGGCTATAGCGCGCGGCTCGATCGGTCAAGATCGCTCCTTGGGCGGTGATCCCGGGGCGAAGATCGATTGTCATGGTTGGGGGGACGTCTATAATATTAGATTGCGAATATCCACCCCTTGTGTGGAGGGGTGGTTTTTCTGTTTTTCTGGCTTTCGTCAATCGCGCGGCGGGACGCTCCAGGCGGCAGGGCCATCGGGGCGGGCCGTTCGGGAAGTCGTGGTTGACGAGTCCGTCCGGCCCTGGTGGGTGCGGGACGGAATCACAACGAATCGGAAACATGGTAGATCGTAACCTCCTACGTGAATTTGACGTCAACGAAGACGAGCTGGCGGCGGTCGTCACTGCCGAGGACGGCGCCAAGACCCTCGAACACTTCCTGGGCGAAGGCCAGAGCTTCGAGATCGGGACCATCGTCCCGGGCCGGGTCATCGAGATCGTGGGCGACCAGGTCGTCGTCGATGTGGGATACAAGTCCGAAGGCCTGGTGCCGCTCAACGAGTGGGAAGACGAACCCGCGCCGGTGACCGGCGACGAGGTCGAAGTCCTCCTCGAAGGGATGGAAGACGAGACCGGCGAGATCGTGCTCTCCCGCAAGAAGGCCCATCGCATGCGGGCCTGGGAGATGGTCATCTCCAAGTACCACGAGGGCGACGTGGTCAAGGGCAAGGTGACCCGGAAGATCAAGGGCGGCCTGCTCGTCGACATCGGCGTGAACGTCTTCCTGCCCGCCAGCCAGGTCGATATCCGCCGGCCGTCCGACATCGCCGATTTCATCGATCAAGAGATCGAGTGCATGATCCTGAAGATCGACGAAAGCCGACGCAACATCGTCGTCAGCCGTCGCAAGCTCATCGAGATCACCCGCGAGCAGCAGAAGAAGCAGCTCCTCGAGGAGATCGCAGTCGGCCAGGTCCGCAAGGGGACGGTCAAGAACATCGCCGACTTCGGCGCGTTCGTCGACCTCGGCGGCATCGACGGCCTCTTGCACATCACCGACATGAGCTGGGGACGGATCAACCATCCCAGCGACATGCTCAAGATCGACGACCAGATCGAGGTCATGGTCCTGCACGTCGACAAGGACCGCGAGAAGATCGCGCTGGGCCTCAAGCAGAAGAGCGCCAGCCCGTGGGAGAACGTCGCCGACAAGTACCCGGTCGGCACCCGCGTCGTCGGCGAAGTGGTCAACGTCATGAGCTACGGTGCCTTCGTCAAGCTCGAAGAGGGGATCGAGGGCCTGGTCCACATCTCCGAGATGAGCTGGACCAAGCGGATCAACCACCCCAGCGAGCTGGTCAACACCGGCGACAAGATCGAGGTCGTCGTCCTTGGCATCAACAAGGACAAGCAAGAGATCTCGCTCGGCATGAAGCAGACCCAGGTCAACCCCTGGGACCAGGTCGCCAACAAGTACCCGCCGGGCACCATGGTCGAGGGGACCGTCCGCAACCTCACCAACTACGGCGCGTTCATCGAGATCGAAGAGGGCATCGACGGCCTCTTGCACATCTCCGACATGAGCTGGACCCGCAAGATCGGTCATCCCAACGAAGTCCTCGAAAAGGGCCAGCGGATCTCCTGCCAGGTCCTCAACGTCGACCAGGATCGCAAGCGGATCGCCCTGGGTCTCAAGCAGCTCAAGGAAGACCCGTGGGAGACCGACATCCCCGGCCGCTACGAGCCCAACGACGTCGTCAAGGGCAAGGTCACGAAGCTCACCAACTTCGGCGTCTTCGTCGAGCTGGAGCCGGGCCTCGAAGGCCTCTTGCACATCTCCGAGCTGGCCGACCACAAGGTCGACAGCCCTGAAGAGGTGGTCAAGGTCGGCGACGAGATCGAAGTCAAGATCCTCCGGGTCGACCGCGGCGAGCGGAAGATCGGCCTCTCCCGCAAGAAGGCCCACTGGACCCGCCCCGAAGACGAAGAAGGCGAGTCCACCGGTGGCGGCGAGTCGGCCGAAGCGGCTGCTCTCAAGGAAACCAAGGAACTCAAGGGCGGACTCGGCGGCGGCGGCCCCTTGTTCAGCATCAGCACGCCCGCGGTCGAGGCCGAGGTCGAAACCGACACCGACACCTCCGAAGCCGAGGTCGAGGTCGAGTCCGAAGCCAAAACCTCCGAAGAAGAGTGAGCTGAGCAAACGACTTAGCTCTCGTCGACCTTCCGCCGCCGTCCCGACCCAACGTCGGGACGGCGGCGTTTTGCGTTTCGAATCCCGGCTTCACGAGTCGTCGGGATCATCCCTCAAGAGCCGCCGGATCGCGACCGCCGGCGCGTCGATCACGAAAACGCCGGCCGGAAGCGGCCGGGTCTCAGCGGCCGTCGCGTCGGGCTCTTGCACGACCAGGAACATCCGCTTCGCCCCTTTCGGCCCTCCGGCGCGGTGGAGCTTCGCCGCCGCCTCCGCGACCGTCTCCCCGGCCCGCTGAACCCGGATCGGCACCGGCGAGTCGTCGAACTCCTGCTTGAGGATCGCGTCGACCCCCGCGTTCCGGTGGACGGGCACGCAGTCGAGGCCTGTCAGCAACGCGAGGCTCTCCGCGTCGGCCGTCCGGTACGACTCGCGCCCGCGTTCGAGGACGCGCGACCGGCTCCGGATCGGATCGGCCAGCCGCTTGCGGGTCAGCTCGACGGCCGCCGGAGACCGGTCGACGCCGATCGCCCGACGTCCCAGAAGCAAGGCGGCCACAAGCGCCGTGCCGCTGCCGCAGAACGGGTCGAGCACCAGGTCGCCCGGGTTGGTAGCCAGGCCGATGATCCGCTCCAGCAAGACCACCGGCTTCTGCGTCGGATAGCCGGTCCGCTCGCGGGCCTTGGGATTCAAATAAGGGATGTCCCATACGTCGCTCAGCGGCACCCCCGGTTTGTCGCCGCTGGGGATCGGCCGGCCCGACCGGTCGCGCTGGTAGACGGCTTTCTGAAAGGCGTCGCGTTCCCGGCGCTGGAGCAACTGGTCGACGTTCGTCGCCGGCGAGTACTCGCCCCACACCGGATGGAAGACGAACGAGCCCGACCTGGTGTAGTAGTAGATCGTCTGGTGCGCCGGGAGCAACGACGACGAACCGCTCGACCACCGCCGGTAATGCCAGATGATCTCCGACCGGAAGTTCGCCGCCCCGAACACCACGTCGAGCAACCCCCGCGCGACGTGGCCGGCGTTGCGGTCGCAATGGAAGAACAACGAGCCGTTCTCCGCCAGCACCCGGTGGGCTTCCTCCAGACGTTCACGGAGGAACGCGGCGTATTCCTCCTGCGACTCCCAGACGTCGTCGAAGGAGTACGACATCGTCCGGTCGCGGGTGTGCAAGCGATGGACGCGCCTCGTGAAGAAGGGAGGGTCCAGATAGACCAGCGCGACGCTCCCCGCCGCCATGCCCCTCAAGAACGACAGGCAGTCGTCGTGGTGGACCGAGCAGGGGGGAACGGGGCGGTCGTCTTCGATTTCTCTGGTCGGCGTAATCGTCACAAGCTCTCCATCCGTCGGTACAGGCAGCCCGGCCCTCAGCCACATGCGCCCGCCCGCATATTTCCGTCAATCGCGACGATCAGGGGCATCCGCGCTATCCTCTCGTCCACCGCAATCGCAACGTAGTCCGCAGTTTAGGTGACCAGAAAGCTTTTCCGAATTCCTATGTTTCGTATATTCCCAATACGCCCTAGTTTTCCAGGTCCCTCTTAAGTTATCAAAGAAGCGTGTCCGATACTTCGTACTAGTCAAGCCGTGGGCGGCAAAGCGGGAGGCGGAGGAAGAGGGGACGGAACCGTCGGACGACTGGCCTTGGCCTGGTTGTCGGCCTCGACGTCTCGGCCCTGCCCGAAGGTCGGTGGCGGCCCCGGTAACGGGTACGTCAGCGCTGGCGTTTTGCCGAAATGGTCTTTTTGCGCCATAGGGGGGAGCTAGAGGGGTCGCAGCCTTTCTCGCTCGGTTCCGTCACCCCGCCGCGAGTTCGCGCCTGACCTCCGGGTCGTCGTGCGGGGACCCGCAGCCTCGGCTTCGTTTCTCGTCTACCGACTCGGGGACGTGAGCGGACCTTGTTACGACCGACACAACGAGGATCTTCATGGCCCGGATTCGCCGACACCGCCGTGACACGGTTCAGAGCCCCCTGGAGACGTATCTCCGGGAGATCAACGAGATGGCTCTTTTAACCGCTGATGAAGAGAAAGAACTCGCGCATCGGATTGCGGATGGAGACGACCAGGCCCGCGATCGGATGGTCCGCGCCAACTTGCGGCTCGTGGTGAATATCGCCCGGGGGTACGTCGGCAAGGGGCTGGCCCTCCAGGATTTGATCGAAGAAGGCAACCTTGGGTTGTTAAGGGCCGTCGAGGGTTTCGACCCCGCCGTCGGGACCCGGTTCAGCACTTACGCCAGCTACTGGATCAAGCAGTCGATCAAGCGGGCGCTGGTCAATACGGCCAAGCCGATCCGGATACCCGCGTACATGGTCGAGCTCTTGTTCAAGTGGCGGCGGACGGCCGCCGAGATGCAAGAGGGGCTGGGGCGGGCGGCGACGGTCGAAGAGATCGCCCGCACGCTGCAACTGCCGAAGAAGAAGCTGGCCATCGTCAAGAAGGCGATCAAGGTCTACAACCTCGTCCCCCAGACCGACCAGCCCGAGAACGGCTGGAGCCTGGGCGAGATGTTGATGGACGAGCGCACCCGCGCCCCGGACGTCGAGATGGTCGAGGCCGACAACCTCCGACTGGTCATGACCCGGCTCGACGAGATGGACAAGCGCGAGGCCACCGTGCTTCGGATGCGGTTCGGCCTCAACGACGCCCCCCCCAAGACGCTCAAGGAGATCGGCGAATCCCTCGGGTTGACGAGGGAGCGGGTTCGCCAGATCGAGAACGAGGCGCTCGGGAAGCTGTCGGCGACTCTCCAGGCCGACTGAGGCCGTCGCTCACGGCCGCTATCCGCCGCCGCATCCGTCGGCGGCGGTGGAGACGCGAGCCGACGACCCCCGCGCCACAGGTCAGCACGAACAGGATCGAGGTCGGCTCGGGCACGGGCGCGACCATGGCCTGCCGGCTGGCCCGCAGGCTCGTGAGCGGCCTGTCGCCCGAGAAGCTGGCGGCGAAATCGCCCTGAAACGTGCTGTTGGCCTGGGGGGTGATCCGGAAATACGCCTCCGGCCCGAATGCCTCGGCCAGCTTGCCGCCGGTCACCTTCAGGCTCAGGTCGAAGACCCCCGAAGTCCGCGCCGGCTGGTTCGAGAGGGCCTGGGCGCCGAACGCAGTCGGCCTCCCCTCCAGCAGCAGCCCCTTGTACACCTTCCCGCCGATCTCCACCGAGCCGTACAGCTCGAACTTGTTCCCCGGTTCGTCGACGAGCCGGCCGTCGCGATCGAGCGTGAGCTGGAGCGACTCGTTCAGGGTGCCGTCGTGATCGGGCGTCACGTCGACCATGTTCCCACTGGTCGGCCCCAGCGTGATGACGTGGGGGGCGTTGGTCACCCGGAACACGCCGGTCTGGGACTCGGGGTCGAACGCGTACGTCTGCGCCCCCACGATGTCGCCCGCGATGTCGGGGTAGGAGCGGAATCCGTGAGGACGGATCAGGTCGCCCCGGGTCGACGCGCAGAGCCCGACCAGGACCACGATCAGGGCTCCCGAGACAAGAGGGATTCGGATTTTCCGTCTGACGATGTCGTTTCGCATCCGGTGCATGGCGACGTCCCTTCGACCGCCCGCATCCCGCGGGCGTGACCTGACCTCCTGGTGATCGGCGTCTAGCTGGCTGGCCGGATCGGGTCGTCGCCCATCCGGCGAGTTGGTCGCTCGCCCGCTGCGCGAAGTCCGAGCCGGGTTGCGGCGGGGCTCGAAGCGGATCAGGATGTCAGGTCAAGGTGTGCATTCCGATGCGAGCCTGTCGGCGAGACCATCGAGTCGACCGAATCCGGCCGCCCGACGATCCTCGACGCCGGGGATTTAATCCGGAGTCGACCTGGCTGTCAAGACGGAATTCCAAACGGGCGGACGGCCGCGCGCCGCGCCTCGTCTTCACCGAATGGCGGATTGTCAAAGAACCCCGAAGCCCGCCGACCGACCCGATCAGGTGACGCCGCGTTGGCTTCGTTCGCTCCGGGGTTCGATCGGTGTCGGCGGCTCAAATAGTTGCGGCGTCATTGTTTGCGGCTCTGGTTGATTGGCTTCGTTCGCGCGGCTTTTGGGGTTTCTCGCCGGCGACTCGCCGGCTTCCAGCAGCTTCGCCAGGTAGTCGGTCATCCCCTCGGCGACGAGGTTCTCGATCGGGTCGGACCGGTACGACGACGGTCGAGAAGCCGGCTTCCGGGGGGCCGGCGGATTGGGTTCCTTCGTCGCTTTTTTCTCCGGTTTCGACGCCTGCGCCTCGGCCTTGCGGAGCTTCGTCAGCAGGTCGATCGTCCGGAGCAGCTCGCGGGTCCGGGCGGTCTGAAACCGTCGCAGCCGCTCGGCGGCGTCGCTGGCGCAGAACGACGCTTGCTCGGCCAGTTCGAGGGCGTCGTCTCCCTCGATCTCTTCGAGGTCGACGATCAGGTCTTGCAGCCGTTCGACTTCACGTTCGGCGATGCTTCGGAGGAACTCGACGCCCGCCTCGGCGCTTTCGGGCCGGGGGACAATCTCGCGCCAGACTCTCCAGGCGCTGAACGCCGGATCTTCGTAGGGGGTCATCTCCTGCATCTGATGCCAGAATCGGGTGCCCCATTCCTCTTCGATCGTTTCCCATGCGAGGAAGATCTCGTTCAGCTCGGGGTCGTCGATGGCGGCGAGCGGCTGTTTGCCGAGCAGTCGGACGAATTTGAACTGGTCGAGGAAGGTCCAGTTCTCGTTCGAGATGATCAGGCACCTCATTTCGACCCACCGGTCGAGCAGCCACTGTGCGCCTTCGGGCGTTTCCTCCAGCCGGGCGACGAAGGCCGAGGGGTCGTCGGCCCATGCTGGTCCCGAGGTCGGCAGCAGTCGTTTCCCCGCCATGTAGAACAGCTTGCGGCCGAGGTCGCAGACCTTCTCTGTGCGCTTCGCTCGTGAGCGGAGCATCGCCTTCCTCACTCGGCGCGCCAGTAGAGCGGTTTCATGCCGCTCGGCCCGGTTGAGGGTCCAGGAGATCCGCGCCGCCCGGCTGACCAGCTCACGTTCGACGGCGTTGGTCGGCTGGTAGTCGTCGACCCATTCCTGGATCTTGGCCTCCAGCTCGGCCGGGTCTTCATGCGGCAGGATCAGGTTGACGGTCTTGGCGCGCATTCCATGTTTGAGCGCGTTGAGCCTGCTCTGCGCCTTGCCGTGGTCGGTCTTCGGTCCGCAACTCTTCCTGGCGTTGATGCGGTTGGCCTGGATCTGGGCGTCGGTGGACATGGCGGGGAATCTCCTCGAAGCGGGCGTCGTCGATGAAGCCTCTATTGAGAAGATGTCGCCGGTGCGCCTGGATCAGAAAAGATTCTGGGCGATTTCGGACGGTTCTGAGGTGAAGGATGCGGATTGTAAGGGCGAGGACTCCATCTTGTGTTTTAAATCATGGTATCAGAATGGCTTCGTGCGAGCGTGTATCCCTTCTCGCCCACGCTGGCGCTCCGACGCTTTTTCGGGATCCATGAGGGCCGGATACAAGCCCGAAGCGCCAGCGAGTGCATTCTCCCTGCCAGCGTGCTGAATCAGCGAACGCAAAACCATGCACTCGCTGGCGCTTCGGGCTTGTATTTCGAGGGCTCGGGATTTGTGTCGGGCGGTCAGCCCCCGAGAGAAGGGGGTAATGAATCGAAGATTGTTTATTTATCTTGCTTCTTGCCGGCGGCCGGTGAATAGGGCGACAGGGCGCGGAACCGTTTCAGCCAGGCGCTGGTGAGGGCGGCGGGGATGTCGTTCTTCTTGTCGTACTCGTCGATCGTCTTGCCCCAGTAGAAGCTGATCCAGCCGTCGACGTGCTCCTTGGAGCGTTCGAGGAAGGTCTCAGTCTGCTCGAAGCCGGCGGAGAGGGGGAAGATCTCCTCGATGACGAGGGGCTTGCCCACCTCGTAGACCCTCAGGGCAGTGAGGTCGGCGTCGAGTTGGTCTTTCTTGGGGTAGAAGTGGACGCTGACGAAGTCGAGGGGGCCGCCGACTTCGGGGGAGTAGAACAGGGGTTTGGCACCCTTGAAGACCTGAGCCCAGGGGATCACGCCGACGGTGATCATGTGGCGGTCGTCGACCGATCGGACGGCCGTCGTCAGGCGGTCGACCCAGGCCTTGGCGATCTCGCGATCGGAGCGGCCGTGGGCGTCGATCGTGAGCCGTTGCACGAAGTGCTTGCCGCCGAACCCCTCGCCGGGAAGCCAGTCGGTCTTGCCGTCGCCGCCGCCGAGGATCGGCTCGTTCATGAGGTCGTAGCAGAAGACGGCCGGGCTCTCCTTGCAGACCTTGGCGACGGCCTTCCAGAACCGGCACTGGGCGTCCCAGCGGTCGGATTCGGCGAGGGCGTCGTACCATTTGGGCACGTCCCGTTTGTGGTAGCAAGCCAGGCCGGTGACGTCGAGGTACAACCCGGTCTCCTCGGCGAGCTTGACCAGCTTCGCCAGCCGCGCGAGGTTCGCCTCGTCGGGCTGGTCGGCGGCCTTCAGGAACCGGCCGATCTGGAGATGGATGCGGACGACGTTCGCGCCAAGCGCCTTGATCTCGCGGAAGTCCTCGACGACCGCCGGCCACTCGTCGGCCCAGTAATCTTCCAGCAGCCGGCCGGCGTCGTCGTGATCGTAATTGACGCCCCACATCACGATCCGTTGGTTCGTTTTTCCGAGCACGAAGTGCGTCTTGTCCTGGCTCGGCGTGATCCAATCGAGTCCGACCGGAGGCGGGGGAGGGTCGGCCAGGACCAAGGGCTGAAAACAGAGCAGGGCGGCCAGGATCACGAAACCACGAACGTCGGGCCTCATGCGAACAGCTCCTCAAGCCTCCGGCGCATGACGGTCGGGTCGACGGCCACGCCGGTCCAGTGGCGGATGCCGACGACCCCCTGGTTGACCAGCATGCCCAGGCCGTCGAGCGTGGTGCAGCCGCGGGCCTCGGCGTCGCGGATCAGGTTGGTCCGGGGCGGGTTGGGGATCACGTCGGCGACGATCATGCCGGGGCGGAGGCTGTCGAGGTCGAGGTTCAGCCGCGCGTCGACGTCGGGGAACAGGCCGATGGAGGTCGCGTTGACCACGACGGTCGTTCCTTCGGGCACGCGGTAGGTTTGATCCCAGACGACCAGCTCGGATTCGGCCGGCGTCTTGTCCTGGATCAGCCGGACCAGGTCGCCGCCGCGCTTCGGGTCGCGGTTCACGACGCGGATCGACGACGCACCGGCCAGCGCCAGCTCGACCGCGATCGCCCGCGCCGCGCCCCCCGCGCCGAAGAGGACGACGTTTCCGCCCGCCGGGTCGACGACCGTCTTGAGCGAGGTGAGGAAGCCCTGGCCGTCGGTGTTCTCGCCGATCAGCCGGCCGTCGCGGATCACGACGCAGTTGACCGCGCCGATGATCGTCGCCGACGGGGCCAGCTCGTCGAGCCATTCGAGGACCGCGACCTTGTGCGGGATCGACAGGTTGAAGCCGATCCAGCCCATCGCCAGCGCCCCATGGACGGCGTCGCGGAGGTTCGCGGGCGAGACGTCGCAGTTGATGTACCGGGCGTCGATCCCGTGATGACGATACGCCGCCTCGACCATCGCGATGCTTGGGTTCTCGGCGACCGGCGAGGCGAAACAGCCGGTGAGGACGCTCAAAAAGTTCAATTCGGCGGGCATGAGGCACCGTGGCAAGGGGTTGAGGGCGTTGCGGCTCTCCAAGCCCGAGCGTAAACCACCTTATGCCGAATACAAGCCCGAAGCGCCAGCGAGTGAATTTCCGGACGGTCGCTGGAACCATCCACGCGCTGGCGCAACCCGCGCGGTCCAGATCGAGTCTTAATCCGACCTTCATTGAAGGCAAAGCGAATTTGCATCGGACGATGTTAAGCTTCCATTCCCTACAAGTACGACGGAAGGGAAGGAAGACATGTTCGATCTCAAGTTGATTCACGAAGACGTGCGACGCGAGGGCGCGATCAACCGCCGCCACTGGCTGGCCTGGACCGCCGCGCTGTCGGCGACGCCGATCCTCGGCGGCCGGGTCGAGGGCCGGACGATGCGCGCCGTCGCGTTCGCGTCCGATCCGTTCGCGCTCGGCGTGGCTTCGGGCGATCCGGACGCCTCCGGCTTCGTCGCCTGGACGCGGCTCGCCCCGTCGCCGCTGGAGCCGGGGGGCGGAATGCCGGCCGAGAAGGTCGAGGTCCGCTGGGAGGTCGCCCGCGACGAGGCGATGAAGGATGTCGTGAAGTCCGGCGCGGCCGTCGCGACGCCGCAGCTCGGACACTCGGTCCACGTCGAGGTCGGCGGCCTCGAAGCGAACCGCTGGTACTGGTATCGGTTCCGCGCCGGCGACGCCGTCAGTCCGGTCGGTCGCGCCCGGACGACCCCGACGCCGACGTCCGACCCCGACTCGCTCCGGTTCGCGTTCGCCTCGTGCCAGCACTACGAGCAGGGCTATTTTACGGCCTATGAGCACATGCTCAAGGACGATCTCGACTTGGTCGTCCACCTGGGCGATTATATCTATGAAGGGTCGGGCCGCGACAAGCTCGTCCGGAAGCACGCCGGTCCGGAGATCGAGACGCTCGAAGACTACCGGATTCGGCACGCCCAGTATCGGACCGACCCGCACCTCCGCGCGATGCACGCGAAGTGTCCCTGGCTGGTCACCTGGGACGATCACGAGGTCGACAACAACTACGCCGACGCGACGTCCGAGCAGAAGGGGGTCGACCCCGCCGACCTCCTGGAGCGCCGGGCCAACGCGTACCAGGCCTATTACGAGATGATGCCGCTGCGGCGCCGTTCGCTGCCGCGAGGTCCGCATATGGACCTCTACCGGACGATCCGCTTCGGCCGGCTCGCGGGCTTCCAGGTACTCGACACCCGGCAGCACCGCACCGATCAGCCCAACGGCGACCACCGCTCGCCGCTCAACGACGCCGCCCTCAATCGGAAGAACACGCTGCTCGGCGACCGCCAGGCCGGCTGGCTCAAGGCCCGACTGCTCGAATCTCCCGCGACGTGGAACGTCCTCGCGCAGCAGGTGATGATGGGGATGGTCGGCTTCCGGTCCAAGGAGGGCGAGCCGACCTACTCGATGGACCAGTGGCCCGGCTACGCCGACGAGCGGATGCGGCTGGTGAAGTTCCTTCAGGACCGTCGCGTCCTCAACCCGGTCGTCCTCACCGGCGACATCCACTCGAACTGGGTCAACGACCTCCGCGTCGACGACCGCAAGACCGAGACGTCCGTCGTGGCGACCGAGTTCGTCGGCACGTCGATCTCCAGCGGCGGCGACGGCAAGGCCGAAACGCCGGGGCTCGACAAGCGGATGGCCGACAACCCCTGTATTCGATTCTTCAACGCCCAGCGCGGCTACGTCCGCTGCACCGTCACCCCGAAGACCTGGCGGAGCGACTACCAGGTCGTCGAGGAAGTCACCAAGCCCGGCGCCCCGGTCGTGACCCGCGCGTCGTTCGTCGTCGAGGCCGGCACCCCCGGCGCCAAGCCCGCCTGATACCGCTGGCTGGCATCTTCAAAGCGCCTCGGCTCGCATCGAGGCGAGGGGCGACCCCTGCGTACTCATGGTCCCAGATCTACGCTACTTCGAGGCCGGAGTTCCACCGCTGCTTCTGCCGGCTTGCGGTTGCTTCGGGGCGTCGCCCGGGGCCGTTTGAGCGTCGGGCAGGATGATCGAGATGCGAATGCGAATGTAGAACGCGAGGGGGAACTCGATAAAGAAGGGACTCTTCCTCGACCAGTCGCCTCCGGCTCGGATTATTGCGACTCGTGTGCTCGCGTAGATCGAGATCCGGACCGTTCTGTCCCGTTTATCCGGAGCAATCTTGAAGTCGACTGCGGACTCGGCTGCGACTGTTGGTAGGCGGAGCACCTGTTCGCCCCAAGCGAACGAGTGGGATTCGTTCGCAAGGTCGATCCAACACGCGACGAGCAGCAGGGCGGCCATGGTCGTCTCTCCATGAATTGTGTACATCCCTCCGTAATGCACCCCGGCCGCCGCGAGACTACGACGCGAAGGCCGAGGAAGCAAGGGGGATCAAGGCCCGCCTGACCTGCCTTCCTCCATGTCTTTGCCACCCCGGCGCATCGCTTTGCACGGAGCCATGCGCCGGGGTCGCGTCTTCCGGGCCGGGGGGCGAACGCGAATTCGCCTCGATCGGCGAGGGGGGAATCTGCTACCGTAGCCTCATCTCATCGGGGCGGATCGGTCGCGTTCATCGTCGAGTTCGAGTGAAGTCATGGCGTTATTGAGTTTGCGCGGGGTCGCCTTGTCGTTCGGCGGGCCCAAGCTGTTCGACGGGCTCGATCTGATGATCGAGGCTGGCGAGCGGGTCTGTTTGCTGGGTCGGAACGGCGAGGGCAAGAGCACCCTCCTGAAGTTGATCACCGGCGAGATCGATCCCGACGAGGGGACGGTCGTCCGCCAGCAAGGGCTGCGGATCGCCCGGCTGCCGCAGGATGTGCCGGAAGGCCACGGCGGCACCGTCGCCGACGAGGTCGCCAACGGCCTCGCCGAGGACGACCACGACTTCGGCGGCGACGACTACCGCGTCCAGTCGGTCATCTCGCGGGTCGGCCTCGATCCCGACGCGAAATTCTCCGAGCTGTCGTCGGGCATGAAGCGGCGCGTCTTACTGGCGCAGGCGATCGTCGACGATCCCGACATCCTGCTGCTCGACGAGCCGACCAACCACCTCGACATCGAGTCGATCCGCTGGCTCGAATCGTTCCTGCTCCGCTACAACGGCACGATCGTGTTCGTCACCCACGACCGCGTCTTCCTCCAGCGGCTGGCGAACCGGATTTTGGAACTCGACCGCGGCCGGCTCTCGGACTGGTCGTGCGACTACGAGACGTTTCTGGTCCGCCGCGACCAGCTTCTCGCCGCCGAGGCCCGCGAGCGCGACCTGTTCGACAAGAAGCTCGCCGAGGAGGAGAAGTGGATTCGCAAGGGGGTCGAGGCCCGGCGGACCCGTAACGAAGGCCGGGTGCGGGCGCTCCAGGCGATGCGCGTCGCCCACCGGCAGCGTCGCGAGCGGCAGGGGACGGCCCGAATGCAGGCGCAGGAGGCGTCGCGGTCGGGGACGCTGGTCGTCGAGGCCGAGGGGGTCGAGTTCGGCTACGGCGATCGCTCGATCGTCCGCGACCTGACCACGGCGATCCTCCGGGGTGACAAGGTCGGCGTCATCGGACCCAACGGCGCGGGCAAGACCACGTTGCTGCGGCTGCTGCTCGGCCAGCTCGCCCCCCGCCAAGGGGAGATCGTCCAGGGCACCAACCTCGAAATCTCGTACTTCGAACAGCTCAAGGGCGCGCTCGACGACGAGAAGACCGTGCAGAAGAACGTCAGCGACTACGACATGATCACGATCGACGGTCGCGACCGCCACATCCTCGGCTATCTGCAAGACTTCCTCTTCGAGCCCGAACGCTCGCGGACCCTGGTGAAATACCTCTCCGGCGGCGAGCGCAGCCGCCTGCTGCTGGCCAAGCTGTTCACCAGGCCGTCGAACGTGATGGTGATGGACGAGCCGACCAACGACCTCGACATCGAGACCCTCGAACTCCTCGAATCGCTCCTCGTCGAATACCAGGGGACGCTCCTGCTCGTCAGCCACGACCGGGCGTTCCTCAACGACGTGGTCACCAGCACCCTCGTCGTCGAGCCCGACGGCCTCGTCCGGGAATATGAGGGGGGCTACGACGATTACCTCCGCCAGCGCCCGGCCGACAAGCCCGCCGAAGCCAAGCCCGCCGCCGAGTCTTCCGCCAAGAACATGAAACCGGCCGAGCCCCCACGCGCCAAGGTCGTCAAGCTGAACAACGCCGAGCGCAAGGAGCTTCAAACCCTGCCGGCCAAGATCGAGAAGCTGGAAACCGCCCTCCGCGAGCTGCACGCGGCGATGGGCGACCCGAGCTTCTACAAGCAAGACCGCGACGTCATCGCCAAAGCCAACGCCAAGCTCCAGGAGGTCGAACGCGACCTCGCCGCCGGCTACGCGCGCTGGGAGGCGCTCGACGCGATCGAGGGGTGAGACGGACGCTGTTAGAATGCTCGGGTCCAGTCCTCCGTTACGTACTTAGGCATGGAACCTGAAGGCCAAGGATGAATCATCCCTGCGGGTGTGGAGGACACGTCAATGGAAACCGCGCGGATCGCTCAGGTGCTGGACGACATGGGGACGATCCTGGAGATCCAGGGGGAGAACCCGTTCCGCTGTCGCGCGTACCACAATGCGGCGCAGACGTTGCAGGGGCTGCCGGCGGATTTGACGGAGATGATCGCCGACGGCAGCCTGGCAGAGGTGGCGGGCATCGGCGAGACGTTGTACGCCAAGATCGTACAGCTTGCGACGACCGGGCGACTGCCGGCTTACGACAAGCTCCGGGCCGAGACGCCGCCGGGTCTCCTGGCCCTCTTGCGGATCTCGGGGATCGGGCCGAAGAAGATCAAGGCGCTGCGCGAGGAATTGCAGATCGAGAGCCTCGCCGACCTCCGCGCGGCGGCCGAGGCGGGGAAGATCGCCAAGGTGAAGGGGTTCGGCGCCAAGACCGAGGCCAACATCCTTGAGGGCATCAGCTTCGTCGAGACGACCGGCGGCCGGATTCTCCAGCACCATGCGCTCGCGCTGGTCGAGCCGATCCTGGCGACGATTCGCGACCATCCCCAGGTGATCCGGGCCGAGGTGTGCGGCAGCCTGCGGCGTCGGGCCGAGACGATCGGCGATCTCGACATCCTGTTCAGCGCCCACGAGCCCGGTCCGGTGCTCGACGATTTCGTCGCCTTGCCGCAGGTCGCCAAGATCCTCGGCCACGGGCCGACCAAGGCGAGCGTCCTGCTGCCCGGCTTCAAATCGGGCCAGTTCGTCCAGTGCGACGTCCGAGGGGTCGCGGACGACCAGTTCGCGTTCGCGCTCCATTATTTCACCGGCTCGAAGGCCCACAACATCGCCGTCCGGAAGCGGGCGCTGGCGCAGGGGCTGTCGCTCAACGAGTACGCCCTGACCGGCAAGACCAGCTCGGTCGCCTGCCGCGACGAGGCCGACGTGTTCCAGGCGCTCAAGCTGGAGTACATCCCTCCCGAGCTGCGCGAGGATACGGGAGAGATCGAGGCGGCCGAGAAGGGGAAGATCCCCAAGCTCGTCGAGCTGTCCGACCTGACCGGCACGTTCCACTGCCACTCCGACTGGAGCGACGGCGAGGCGACCCTCGAACAGATGGCCGAGGGCGCCCGGGCGCTCGGGCTCCATTACTTGGGGATCGCCGACCACTCGCGGTCGCTGGCGATGGCGCGCGGCCTGTCGATCGAGCGGGTGTACGAGCAGTGGAAGGCCATCGACGCCCTCAATGAGAAGCTCGGCCCCAGGTTCCGGCTGTTCAAGGGGACCGAGTGCGACATCCTGGCCGACGGCAGCCTCGACTACCCCGACGACGTGCTGGCCGGGTTCGACTACGTCGTGGCAAGCGTGCATTCGCGGTTCAAGATGCCCCGCGACGAGATGACCGCGCGGATCGTCAAGGCGGTTTCGAACCCGCATGTGACGATGCTCGGCCACGCGACGGGCCGGCTGCTGCTCTCGCGAGCGCCGTACGAGGTCGATCTCGACGCCGTGATCGAGGCCGCCGCGAAGAATGAAACGATGATTGAGATCAACGCCAGCCCGTACCGGCTCGACATGGACGCCACACACTGCCGGCGGGCCCGTAAGAAGGGGGTGACGATCGTCGTCAACCCCGACGCCCACTCGGTGGCCGGACTGAATGATCTGTCGTATGGTGTCGGTGTGGCCCGCCGCGCCTGGTTCACGGCCGACGACCTGTTTAACACGGCGCCGCTCGCCAAGGTTGCGCGCCGGCTCGAACGGCTGCGGAATCGGGCGAAATGAAGGTGGCGGCGGAAGTCGCCGGCGTTCCCGCGCCGACGGGCCCTTGCTGGGGTAGGTCGGGCTCCTATAATGAACGATGAGTGAACAGGGAAGGTCGCCTGAAAGTCCCCCGAAGACGGAAGCCTTGTGGAACGATTCCACTCATTCTTCTCAATCGACGAGCCGGAGAGGGTGAATTCACAGAAACGAAGGTAATGCTGTTCAGGTCGCCGCGACGTCGTGTCGACCGATTAGCATCGGAAACGAGGTCCTTCGTAACTCTCCAGCCGTACCGCCTTCATCGCCATTATTCATCCGTTGCGAGGACGTAGCCATGGCCACCGCGAACCCTCTCCTGGAACCCAAGAGGAAGTATTACAGCGTCGAGGAAGCCAACCGGGCGCTCCCGCTGGTTCGGGCGATCGTGACGGACATCGTCCGTCATTACGAACAGGTCGAGGAACTGCAAGGGCGGCTCTCCCGCGTCACTCGCGAGCGCAAACGTCAGACCGACGATTTCTATTCCGAGGAACTCGCCCAGACCCAGGCCGAGTTGACGGTCCAGGAAGACCATCTGCGCGAGTACATCGACGAGCTGAAGAAGCTCGGCGTCGAGCTGAAGAGCGAGGACGGCCTCTGCGACTTCCCGAGCATGATGGACGGCCGCGAGGTCTACCTCTGCTGGCGGTTGGGCGAGCCCCAGGTGTCGCACTGGCACGAGCTTGAAGCAGGCTTCGCCGGCCGCAAGCGGCTCTCGAGTCCGAATCGCGCGGGGAGCGGCGCCGACGTTGGGAATTGATTCGAGGCAAGCTGCGACGTTCCGGGTGGTGACGATCGACGGTCCGGCCGGTGCCGGCAAGAGCACCGTCGCCCGGCTGCTCGCCGAGCGCCTGGGGTGGCGGTTTCTGGACACCGGCGCCATGTACCGCGTCGTCACCCTCGCGGCGCTGCGGGCGCGCGTCGACCTGACCGACGCCGAGGCGCTCGATCGGCTGACCGCCGACCTCCGGGTCAGCCTGCCCCCTGGCCAGGTGCTGCTGCACGACGAGGACGTGTCGCGGGCGATCCGCGACGCGGCCGTCACTGAGGCGTCGCGGTTCGCGGCCGACTGCGCGGCGGTCCGGGCTCGGCTCGTGGCCTGGCAGCGCGCGTTCGCCGAAGCGGCCGACACCGTGACCGAGGGCCGCGACCAGGGGACGATCGTCTTCCCCGACGCCTTCCGCAAGTTCTTCGTGACCGCCACTGAAGAAGAACGATCGCGCCGTCGCCACGCCGAGCTGCGGGCGCGGGGCGCGGCCGTCGAGCTCGAAACCGTCCTCGCCGATCAACGTCAGCGCGACGCGCGCGACGTCGCTCGGGCGATCGCACCCATGAAGCCGGCCGACGACGCCGAGCTGGTCGACACGACCGGCCTGAATATCGAACAGGTGGTCGACCTCCTGTTCCATAAAGTCGGCACTCGTCCATAATGGAAGTCGATGGATGCAAATCCTCCCTTCTCCCCCCGGGAGAAGGTGGCCGGAACGGCCGGATGAGGGTCGTGGAGCCTCGCGATACGTGCTGACCCCCTCGTTCGCCGACCGAAAGCCGTGGTGGACGCGACGACCCTCACCCGGCCTTCGGCCACCCTCTCCGGGGGGGGTGGGGGGGTGATAGTTGTTGATGCGATTATGCGTTCTCCGCGGTGCGAGGCTCTGGTGTGGGAGCGTGATTCTCATGGACGTGGAACCGGCCGTTGTCTCGAATCCTGAACCCGAACTCTCGCCCGGGGGCCGCCGGGGGGGCGACAAGAACAAGGCGGGCGCCGACCGCTCGGCGGCCAGTCTGTTGTGGTATCGCGGCATCCGACTGTTGATGGCGACGTACACCGCGGCGATCGGCGGTTGGCGGGCGACCGGCCGTCGCAACATGCCTGCGACCGGCGGCGTGATGCTGGTCTCGAACCACCTCAGCTACCTCGACGTCTTCCTGCTGGGCAACGGGATCGAACGCCCCTTGAACTACGTCGCGCGATCGACGCTGTTCCTTCCCATCCTCGGCCCGCTGATCCGCTCGGTCGGCGCGTTCCCGATCCAGCGCGAGGGGATGGGGGCCTCGGGCATGAAGGAGACGCTCAAGCGGCTCCGCGCCGGGGGGATCGTCACGCTGTTCCCGGAGGGGACCCGGAGCCCCGACGGCGAGATCGCGCCGCTCAAGGCGGGCATCGCCCTGCTGGTCGCCCGCGCGGGGGTCCCCGTCGTGCCGGCCGGCATCGCCGGGACCTTCCGAGCCTGGCCGCGCGGCCGGCTGTTCCCGATCCCACGACCCATCCGCATCCATTTCGGGCCGCCGATCTACCCGCACGACCTCGAAGGGCTCGATCCCAGGGCCGTGACCGCGCTGATCCACGATCGGATCAGCGCGTGCGTCGAGATCGCCCGTCAGGGGCTCGACGGCGATCTCGAGGCCTGAACCCACTCTGTGAGCCGGGGGGGCTCGCTCACGGTTTCCAGATCGTCGCCGCAAGGTAGCGGTCGGAGTCGGGTCGGTCGTGGAAATAGTAGACGACCACCACCGCGCCGTCCTTTCGGACGACCGCCCGGGGATAGCCGACGTCGTTCCCGCCGCCGTCGTCGCGGAGGACGATCGCCGGTCCCCAGGTTTTCCCTTGATCGTTGCTGAGCCGGGCCCGGATGCCGAACGGCGCCACGCGACGGCCGGACAGCAGGCAAAGTCGACCGTCCGGCAGACGCAAGAGCGCCGGGGGATTGCCTTCGCCGGTGTCGGGCTCGGGGCGGTTGAGGAAAGTCCAGGTGCGACCTCGGTCATGCGAGGCGTAGGCTTCGATCCAGCTCTTGGGGGCGTCGAGGCGGCGGATCGTCGTGACGAGGTCGGTGGGCGACAGCGCGACGGTCGACGGCATGATCGCGTAGCCGGTCGGCTCGGGGCCGATGTACGACACGAACTGCCAGCTCAGGCCGGCGTCGGTCGTCTCGGCGCAGAACGGGCGGCCCTCCTTGCCGTTCGTCTTCGAGGCCGTCAGGAACAGCAGGCATTCCGACGGGCTCGTCACGATGTAATCGGTGCGGGCCATGACCCCGATTCGGCCCATGAGCGGCAGCCGGAACGGACCGTCCCACGTCCGGCCGCGATCGGTGCTGTAATAGAGCCGAGACGCCCCGGAGTTGGTGCCTTCCATCCGGAGGGTCATCGCGAAGTCCGGGTGGCCCAGGGGCAGGGGCGTGGTCAGCGGGACGGGCTCGCGGTCGCCGGGCCCATCGGGCAACAGGCCGTGGCGCATCCCGACCGAGCCGGTCAGGGCGCCGGGAGGCTGAGGCTGCTCGACCTTCCACGTCAGGCCGCCGTCGAGGCTCCGGGCCAGCAGGTGCTCCTCGGCCTTCTCCTTGTCGATGTGGTGATACGGTCCTCGGTCCTTGTTCCAGCCTCGGCTGAAGCCGACGAGGATCTCGTCGCCCCAACTCCAGATCCCGTGATTCGCCGGCCAGCCCGCGAACCGCCCGGGCTCGGCGTAGACGACCACGTTCTTGACCTCGCCGGGCGTTCCCGCGCGCGACGTCGGGCCGGTCGCGGCCAGGAGGGCGAACAGAAGCACCGGCGCGGTCAGTCGATGGGGAGCAGGATGGTCCATGGTGATGGCTCCGATGAGGGAACGGGTCGCGACCGGCTTTCGTAAGCGGTCACGGCCTGGTATTGAACTTTGCCGTTGAGGGCGCTATACCGTCGTAATGACGAACGCGCCGCCGATCCCCGAGGAGCTTTGGAGTAAAGTGCCGCCTGACGCGCAGGCGGCCGTCGCCGCCGTGTTTCTGGCGACACAGCGGCGGATCGACGTTCTGGAGCGGCGGATCGCCGATCTCGAGGCGCGGCTGAACCAGAACTCGACCAACTCGTCGAAGCCGCCGTCGTCGGACCCGATCGGGGTGAAGCGGAAGCCGCCGGCGCCGCCGTCGCGACGCAAGCGGGGCGGACAGCCCGGGCATCGCAGGGCGGTCCGGCCGCTGGTTCCGCCGGAGCAGCTCGACTCGTCGACCGACTGCAAGCCGACGTCGTGCCGGCGGTGCAAGGGGCCGCTCGACGGCGTCGATCCGGCGCCGTTGGTCCATCAGGTCGCCGAAATCCCCCGGTTCGATCCGTGGGTGGATCAGTATCGGTTGCATCGTCTGACCTGCCCCGGCTGCGGCGCGTCGACTTGCGGCACGCTCCCCGAGGGGGGCTCCGCGAGTTGTTTCGGCCCGCGGCTCCAGGCGGTGCTGGCGACCCTGGCCGGGGCCTATCGGCTGAGCAAGCGGCAGATCCGCCAGTTGGCCGGCGACTTGCTGGGGCTGTCGATCTCCACCGGCATGATCGCCAAGTTGGAGCGGCGGTCGGCCCTCGCCCTGGCCGAACCCCACCGCGAACTGGCCGCGGCGGTCCACGAGGCGGCCGTGGTCAACGTCGACGAGACCGGCTGGCGCGAGCAAGGCCGTCGGGCCTGGCTGTGGGCGGCGACGACCCCGACCGCCACGGTCTTCGCGATCGCCGCGAACCGCTCCGGCGAGGTCGCCCGAAGCCTGCTCGGCGACAGGCCGGACCGGACCGTCGGCAGCGACCGCTTCAGCGCGTACAACTGGATCGCCGCGGCGGACCGGCAACTGTGCTGGAGCCATCTCCGCCGCGATTTCCAGGCGATGATCGACCGCGGCGGGGTCGGCGCGAAGTTCGGCGGCCGGCTGCTGGGGTTGTCGAACCGGCTGTTCCGGATCCATCGCAAGGCGCGCGACGGACTGCTCGGCGGAGCGACATATCAAAAAGCGATCGGCGGTCTGGAACGGCTGGTCCACGCGACGCTGGAGGCCGGCGCGCGGTGCGCGAGCGAGCGGGCGGCCGGTACGTGCTCGGAGCTGTTGCGGCTGGAAGCCGGGCTGTGGAACTTCGCGCGGCGGCCGGGCGTCGAGCCGACCAACAACGTCTCGGAACGCGCGGTGCGTCACGCCGTGATCTGGCGACGGATCAGCGGCGGGACCGCCAGCGCTTCGGGGAGTCGGTTCGTCGAGCGGATGCTGACGGTCGTCGCCACCTGCCGACGACAAGGCCGCAACGTGCTCGACTATCTGACCTCCGCCTTCCAGGCCCATCGCGCGGCCCTCGCCGTCCCATCGCTGACCCCGCCCTCAGTCGGCTCGTGCTGATTCAACAGCGCCGACCCGTGAACGGTTACCGGCTTTCAACTCTGCCCGTCCGCAAAGGCTCGGGCAAGCCCCCGGCGTCGCGAAGTGCTGGAGCCGAGGCCCGGGCGTTCGTTAGGATGTTCGGGACGGCTGGACCGTGTTGAGTTCGATCCGGGAATGAGAGCGAGGCTTGGCTTTATGAGCGGGAACGGTGAAGGGCGAGCGGCGGGGCCGGTGTTCAATCGTAGGACGGCGCTGGCCGGCTGTGGGGCGATGGCCGTTGCGGCCGTGGGCGGGGCTTCGGGCGCGGCGCGGGCGAATGGAAAAGGGGGCTCGGGGGCGTTCACGATCGGCCTGAACACCAGCACCATCCGGGGCCAGAAGCTGCCGATCGTCGAGATCATCGCGATCGCCGCCAAGGCGGGGTATCAGGGGATGGAACCCTGGCTCGACGAGCTGAACCGCTACAAGGACGAGGGCGGGTCGCTGGCGGACCTCGGCAAGCGGTTCCGCGACGCCGGCATCCAGGTGGAAAGCGCGATCGACTTCTTCGAATGGGCGGTCGACGACCCGGAGCGCCGCCGCAAGGGGATGGAAGCGGCCCGCCGGACGATGGACCTGCTCCAGAAGATCGGCGCCAAGCGGATCGCCGCGCCGCCGGCGGGCGCGACCGACGTCCCGGCCGTCGCGCTGCCGAGGTTGGCGGAACGCTACCGCGAGCTGCTCGAACTCGGCGACCAGTTCGGGATCGTCCCCGAGGTCGAGGTCTGGGGGCCGTCGAAGACGCTGGGCAATTTGGCCGAAGCCGCTTACGTCGCGATGGCGGCGGGCCACCCCAAGGCCTGCATCCTCCCCGACGTCTACCACATGTACCGCGGCGGGTCGCCGTTCGAGGGCCTGAAGCTGCTCGGGCCGGCGTCGGTCCACGTCCTCCACTTCAACGATTACCCGGCCGCGGCCGACCGCGAGAAGCTGAACGACGGCGACCGCGTCTACCCCGGCGACGGCGTCGCGCCGTTGAAGTCGATCCTCAAGACCCTCGCCGACGGCGGATTCCGCGTCATGCTGTCGCTCGAAGTCTTCAACCGCGACTATTGGAAGGAGGACCCGGCCGTCGTGGCCCAGACCGGCTTCGACAAGATCAAGGCGCTGGTCGACGGCGGCTCGTGACCGCAAGATTCAATTTCGCCTCGGCCCGGTGTGGATCTCGTGAAGCCTCGGGCCATGCTTTCGAGTAGACAGGTGCAGATTTCAGTGATGGGATTCGATGTTTGACAGTTGTTGATTATTTCGGTTTCAGGCGGTCTCGATTGGTTCCTGGCGTGGCAATCACGTTTTCCTTTTGATGAATGCAGCTTTCTTGTGCGGGACCTTTGGGAATCAAGACGATAATGGAATGCGACGCTGGATTTTCCTTGAAAGCGTTAGGAGCTATGCTCTATTCTCCTAACTGAAGTCATTTGACCGAATGCATTTTCAGATTGCCTCTCGCCGCCGTTCAGGTGGAAGCGCGACATCGGCTGTTGGTTGTTCAGGATCAGCGAAGAATCCAAGTCCGAATTGGTTCGTTCGAGGTCGGTCGGCCTTGAGACCGACCCAGCCGGTGGTTTCTGAGTCGGTGGCGAAGGCATCGGGTCATGGCGCCCAGTACGACCGCAGTATCCCTTGCTGAGGTGAATCGCGTTCCTACACGCAGATGGTGACTGCGGCCCAGGTCGTCGCAGGAGACTGTTCAACGATGAAGAGTCGTAAGGGCAAGCGCGTCTTGTTGTCGGGGATTGCGTCGATCGGGCTGATCGCGGCTGGGATCGGGTTGTCGGGATGCGGTGGCGAAGAACCGTCGCCTCCCACGACTCCATCGGCCGCCCCCGCCTCTATTGACGCTCATGCCACCAAGAAGGCGACTACTAAGGGTAAGCAGGCCGTCGATACGTCGTCGCGGCAAGAGCGTCAGAAGCAGAGAGCGGCGGAGAAGGCGGGAGGGTGACCTCTCCGGATGCGTCTTCGGCTGCGCGGATTTTCCCCCCCACCCTTGCAAGAGAAGGAGACCTTGATGCAACGGAAAGTGTACGGACGCGCATTGGTCGTCCGTGGATTCACGCTGATCGAGCTGCTCGTGGTCATCGCTATCATCGCGGTATTGATCGCCTTACTCCTACCCGCCGTCCAGTCGGCTCGCGAAGCCGCTCGGCGCGCCCAGTGCGTGAACAACCTGAAGCAGCTCGGACTTGCGGCCCACAACTACGAGAGCGCCAACGGCAGCTTCCCCATGGGGAAGAACAACCAGCTCTACATCGATTTCGGTGGCGGGGCCCAAGGTTATCACGATGGCTGGGGCATGCTGGCCGGCGTTCTTCAGTTCACTGAGCAGTCGCCGCTCTACAATGCCATCAACCAGGGCCTGGGCTGCTACCAGATTCGCAACTCAACCGTGATCGGGACGGGGATCACCATCTTCTGGTGCCCCAGCGACGGTGACATCCTCAATCTTCGGCTCTACGAAGCCCAGGCCGGATGGGATGGTGCGACCCTGCCGATCACCTACAGCAGCTACGCCGGCGTGATGGGGACCTTCTGCCCGGGCACCACGAATCAGCAATCCATCACGGCCGAGAATGGGATCTTCCCCGAAATCAACGGTCCGAGCTGGCTGCAACCCAATCCGAAGCCGAGCGGTAACGTCGTCCGCATCTCGGGCATCACGGACGGCACCAGCAACACCTTCCTGTTCGGCGAACGGGCCCAGAGCAAGTACGCCAAGGTCGCAAGCGATCTGAAGACCCCGTGCAACGGCACCGGCAATTGCCCCTTCGAGGGGTCGGGCTGGTGGGCGGATTCCGATTACGGCGACTCCTCGATGTGCACCAAGTATCCGCCTAACATCAAGAAGCCGGACGTCCAGGTCATCGCGGGGCCTTGCGACGGTGGGTCGGTCTCGGGCATGACCGCTTCCAGCAACCATCCCGGCGGCGCCAACTTCGCGTTCGCCGACGGCTCGGTGCGGTTCATCAAAGACTCGATCAACAGTTGGAACTACGTGGCCCTCACGTACGACGCCAACTGCGTGCCGGTCTTGCCGGTCGGCACCCAGCAGGGAGTCTACCAGGCCCTGTCCACCCGCGCCGGCGGTGAAGTCATCAGCTCCGACCAGTATTGATCGCTTCTTTCGACTCGATCGCTGGTTCATCGTCAATCGTTGGTCGTCAAAGGGAAGCACGATGCGTTCGAGGCGGCTCTGGGCGAGCTTGATCCTCGGGCTCGTCGTGCTTTCGTTTTATCTGGTTTGGGCGCGCCGGCAGCGGCTCTGGGCGGAGGCCGAGTTGGCCGAGGTCGATCGGCTGTTCGCGGCCGGCCGTTTCGGCGTCGCTCAGGCCCGGCTCACCCCTCTTACCGATTCGCCGTCCGCGCGCGACCAGGCCTTTTACTGGATCGGCCGTTGTGAGGAGGCCCGGGGCCGATTCGACGCCGCCCTGGCCGCATGGGGCCGCGTCGCCGCGTCGTCGCCGTTCTCCGACCGATCGCGGCTGGCCGAGGCCCGGGTGATGGCCAACACCGGTCGACTCTCGCGCGCCGGCGACATCCTTGAAGCGCTGCCCCGCGCCGGCGGCCCGGACGGCGACCAGGCGCGGAACGCGCTCGATCTCCTCTATCGCCTTGAAGGCCGGCTCGATGAGTCGCTGCCGCTCGTCGCCGAGACCTGGAAGGGCGCGGCCGATCCGGGCTACATCCTGCGGCGGATCTACCTGATCGACAATTCCGCCTACCCGATCGATTTCGTCCGCAAGAACCTCGACGCCGGTGATCGCGACGACCCGCGGGTCTGGCTGGGCGAGGCCAATCTCGCCATCTGGACGGGCCGATACGACGACGCGGCCAAGTGGCTCGACCGCTGCGCGGCGAAGGCGCCCGGCGACCTGCCCGTCGCGCGGGCGAATCTCCGGCTGGCCGTCGCGGCCGACGACCTCGATCGGGCGCGCGCGGCCGTCGCGGCGCTGCCGGCGGGGTCGCTGGCCGACGTGGAAGTCCTTCGCCTCCGCGCCTGGCTGGCCGCGCGCCAGCCCGACGTCGAGATCGAGCGCAAGGCGCTGGTCGCATGGCTCGACCGCGAGCCGGGGAGCATCGCGGCCTGGGACCGGCTGGCCGAGCTTGCGGTCGTGCGCGGCGACCGCGACGAGGCCGAGCGAAACCGCCGCCGCAAGGCCGAGATCAATGTCATCCGCGAACGCTACAAGACGCTGATCACGCGCGACGACCGAAGCGATTTCGCTCCGGAACTCGCCGACCTGGCGGCCAAGCTCGGGCGCTCGCTCGAAGCCCGGGGCTGGGAGATGATCCGTGACGGCAAGGAGGGGCTCGAACCGCTTGAGACGGAGTCGAAGCCGTCGGCCGTCGCGCCGGGCGTCCAGCTCGCCGACCTGCTGAGCGCCGCCCGGCCCGGCTCGGCTCGTTCACGGACGGCTCAACCGGGCGCGACGCTCGCGTTTCGCGACGACGCGGCGGCGGCCGGCCTGACGTTCGAGCACGACAACGGCCATTCGAGCGAGCGGAACCCGCCCCCCACGGAAGCGATGAGCGGCGGCGTCGCCTTGCTCGACTACGACAAGGACGGCCGGCTCGACGTCTACGTCGTGCAGGGGGGGCCGTTCCCCGCCTCGCCGACCGCCCTCAACGACGGCGACCGGCTGTATCGCAATCTCGGCGGCGGTCGATTCGAGGACGTCACCGTGCAGGCCGGGATCTCCCGGTTCCCCGGCGGCTACGGCCACGGCGCGACGGTGGCCGACTACGACAACAACGGCTTCCCCGATCTGTTCGTGACCCGCTGGGGTTCGTATGCGTTGTATCGCAACACCGGGAAGGGGGGCTTCGAGGACGCCACCCGAGCGGCGGGCCTCGACGGGTTTCGCGACTGGCCGACCTCGGCGGCCTTCGCCGACCTCGACGGTGACGGCGACCTCGATCTGTACGTCTGCCATTACCTGCTCTACGACCCGAGCAACCCCAAGCGGTGCGCGCATCCGGGTTCGCCGACGGCCCGCACCTGCAACCCGATCGACTTCCCGTCGCTCCCGGATCATGTGTTCCGGAACGACGGCGGCCGGTTCGTCGACGTGACGGCCGCCAGCGGCTTCGTCGACCCTGACGGGCGGGGCCTCGGGGTGTCCGCCGGCGATTTCGACGGCGACGGCCGGATCGACCTGTTCGTCGCCAACGACATGTCGGCGAATTATCTGTTCCGCAACAAGGGGGGCTTCCAGTTCGAGGAGGTCGGCCAGCTCGCCGGCGTGTCGGCCAGCTCCGACGGCGGCTACAAGGCGGGGATGGGCGTCGCGGCGGGCGACCTCGACGGCGACGGTCTGCCCGACCTGGCCGTCACCAACTATTTCGGCGAGTCGACCACGTTCTACCGGAACCTCGGGCGCGGCTTCTTCGCCGACCACTCGACCAGCATCGGTATCGCCGCGCCGACGCGCAGCTTGCTCGGCTTCGGAATCGCCTTCGTCGACGTCGACAACGACGGCTGGCTCGACGTCCTGAGCGCCAACGGCCACATCCTCGACGAGCGGCCGAAAATCCCCTGGACGATGCCGCTCAACCTGCTGCGCGCCGTGCCCGGCGGCAAGCTCGTCGACGTCTCCGCGACGGCGGGCGAAGCGTTTCAGCGGCTCCATCTCGGTCGAGGTCTGGCCGTGGGCGATCTCGACGACGACGGCCGGCTCGACGCCTTGGTGGTCGCCCAGAACGAGCCGCTGATCTTCCTCCACAACCAGACCGAGGCCGCCGGCCGCATCATCCGGTTCCGGCTCGAAGGCACGCGCTCGAACCGCGACGCCGTGGGGGCGAGTGTCAGCGTTTTCGCCGGGGGGCGGAAGCGGGTCGACGAGCGCCGCGGCGGAGGCAGCTATCAGTCGGCGAGCGACCCGCGGCTTCAGTTCGGCCTGGGAGACGCGAAGGCCGTCGATTGGGTCGAGGTGCGGTGGCCGTCGGGCCTCGTCGAACGCCACGAGGCTCTGGCCGTCGATCGCGAATACCTGCTCCGCGAGGGGAGCCCGCCGGTCGAGACGGGCTCCCCGATCGGTCAGAGCCGCAAGTAGAACTTGTTCTTTTCGAGGTAGCGGACGAACACGTAGCTGATGAGGAAGAAGAGCCCCGTGCCGAGCAGGCAGTACCAGAGGGGCGAGTCGCCGGGCAGGACGGCGAGCACGGCGCCTTCGACGTAGTGGTGGAGGATGTACGCCGCCAGCGGGTTCTGGCCGAGCGTCCGGAAGACGCCGATCTGGACGCCGCCGAGGTCGCAGACCGGGATGAAGCAGCCGTAAAGCGCCAGGGCGAAGCCCGAGGCGAAGAGCATGAACGGCAACGTGACGAGCTTCTTGTTGATCTGCCAGTAGCTGATAGGCCGGACGTCCTTGGACGGCGGTTCAAAGAACGGCGGGGTGGCCAGCAGCGAGACGAGCGAGCGGCCCTGGATGTTCTCCCACGGCGGAACCACGGGCGACGCCGCGACGTCCTTGTCAATCACCGCGACCTTCCCCTTGTCGGTGTCGTACAGGGTCGCCAGGCAGTTGAACGCGTAACCGACGACCATCATGACCGTCCCGACCGCCAGCAGTTTCCGCCAGGCGGCCGAGGGGGGGCGGGTCGACATGAAGTCGTAGGTCAGCGAGCCGATGAGCATCGGGACCGACCATCCCACGATCCCGAAGAACCCGCCGTCCCACGCGCCCCCCTTGACGCCCCAGAGGTCGTCCATCCAGTTCGGTTTGCCGTAGACGAAGTGGATGTTGAACGAGTGGCACATGATCGTGTAGAGCACCAGGCAGGCGACCGTCGCGATGAGTCGAACCCGCGCGCTCGCGGCGATCACGGGCATGATGAAGATCTGGGTGATGCCGATGATCGCCAGCGTCTCCCAGAGGTTCGCCTTGAGGATTCCGCCGATCAACCGCCAGGTTCCGGGGCCGACGAGGTCCGCCCACTTATCGACCTTGAAGTCTTCCTCGCCGTACATCACCAGCGAGATCAGCACCAGGCCCAAACTGCGGATGAAGAACTTGCCGTAGGTGGCGAGAGGGCCGATCTGAGAGAGCCTGCGGAGCACCGAGAGCCGGTACGAGTAGCCCGCGGCGAACATGAAGCTGGGCATGATCGTCTCAGCGTAGCTGAGGTAGTTGTCGTGGTGCTTCAGGACCGCCGGCATCGCCGCCAGCCCCCCCACGAAGTTGACGATGAACATCCCCGCGACCGTGTAACCGCGAAACTGGTCCATCGACACGATCCGCGACGGCGACGGCGGAGGAGCGGTGGGAGTCGGGGACGCGCTCATGGATAGGCTCGACTCTCTTCGGAATGACGGAAGAAGACCGTGCAAGGGATAGGGCGCGGTCGGCGCGGAGTCGTCGCGTGGAGACTTCATCCGATCGCGATTCCGATCTTAACGTCCGCTCAGGCGGCGGGCAACGAGTCCGACCGTTTACGGCCGCGTCGGCTTGACATCGCGCGGGCGGCGGCCGAAGCTGAAGCGATGCGTATCGAACAGATCGATCTGGTGGTCGTCCGCCTCCCGCTCATCCGGCCGTTTCAGACCAGCTCCAGCCGGAAGGCGCGCCTCGACCACATCCTGGTGCGCGTGGTCGCCGACGGCGTCGTCGGCTGGGGCGAGTGCGCCAGTCCGTCCGACCCGTTCTACTGCCCCGAGACCACCGAGACCTGCTGGCACCTGCTGCACGACTTCCTCGGCCCGATGGTCCTCGGCAGCTCCTGGTCGACGATCGAGGAACTGGTGGCGCTTTACGGCCAGGTGAAGGGCAACGGCTTCGCCCGTTCGGGAATCGAAACCGCCTGCTGGGACGCCCTGGCTCGCTCTCAGAACCTTCCGTTGTACAAACTGCTCGGCGGCGAACGGTCCGAGATCCTCTCTGGGGTCAGCCTGGGGATCGAGTCCGACGAGCGTGCCTTGTTCGCCAACATCGACCAGTACCTATCGGAAGGATATCGGCGGATCAAGCTGAAGATCGCGCCCGGTCGCGACGTGGACGTCGTCCGGCGGGTTCGCGAGCGTCACCCGTCGATTGCGCTTCAGGTCGACGCCAACTCGGCCTACACGCTCGACGACGTCGCGACGCTCAAGCAGCTCGACGCCTTCGACTTGCTCTTGATCGAGCAGCCGCTCGCCCATGACGACATCATCGACCACGCGCGGCTTCAGGCCGAGCTGAAGACGCCGATCTGCCTCGACGAGAGCATCCACTCGGCGGCCGACGCGCGGAAGGCGATCGAGATTGGCGCCTGCCGAGTGATCAACATCAAGGTCAGCCGGCTGGGCGGCCTGCTCGAAGCCCGCCGCGTCCACGACGTCTGCCGCGCTCGCGGCGTGCCGGTCTGGTGCGGCGGCATGCACGAGTTCGGCATCGGCCGCGCCGCCAACGTGGCCGTCGCGAGCCTGCCCGGCTTCACGTTGCCCGGCGACGTCTCGGGTTCCGACAAGTACTATCACGAGGACGTCGTCGAACCGGCCGTGCTCGCCCACGACGGCGCCATCACAATGTTCGAAGGCCCCGGGATCGGCGTCGAGCCGATCGAGGACCGCATCCGTCGCCACACGCGACGGTCCGCGACCCTGCGGGCCGGCGCCTGAGATCGAGACCGATCATGAGCGACCTCGCGATCCGCGCATATGTTGAAGATCACGTCGAAGCCTACCTGGCCGAGCTGACCGCCCTGGCCGAGCACGAGTCCCCCAGTCGCGACAAGCCGCGCCTCGACGCCTTGGCCGCGACGATCGCCGGCCGGTGGGCGGGCCTCGGCGGAATCGTCGAGATCGTCGCCAATCCGCGAGGCGGCGATCACATCATCGCGCGGTTCGGCCGCGCGACCGGCCAGCGTCCGAGCCTGGTCCTCGGCCACTTCGACACCGTCTGGCCGGTCGGCACCCTCGGCCGGATGCCGGTCCGCCGCGAAGCAGGCCGATTGCACGGCCCCGGCGTCTACGACATGAAGGCCAGCCTGGTGCTCGTCAGCGCGGTTCTCGAAGCGCTCGAGGCGACCGAGCGGCGGCTGGCGCGGCCGGTCGTCGCCCTGTTCACGTCCGACGAGGAGATCGGCAGCCCCACGTCGCGATCCCTCATTGAGCAAATCGCCGCCGAGTCCGCCCACGTGTTCGTCCTGGAGCCTCCGCTCGCCGACGGCAGCCTCAAAACCGCCCGCAAGGGGGTCGGCCGATTCACGATGACCGTCGAAGGGAAGGCCGCCCACGCGGGCGTTTCACCCGAGAAGGGCGCGAGCGCGATCGTCGAGCTGGCCCATCAGATCCTTCGCGTCCAGACGCTCAACGACCCGGCCGCGGGGACGACGCTGAACGTCGGCCTGATCCAGGGGGGAACGACGCCGAACGTGGTTCCCGCCCACGCCTCGGCCGAGATCGACGTCCGGGCCGTGACCCGCGCCGGGGCCGAAAAAGTCGAGCGAGCGTTGTCGGCGCTCGTGGCGGTCACCCCGGGAACCCGGCTCTCGGTGACCGGCGGTTTCAACCGCCCGCCGATGGAGCGCACCGAGGCGGTCGCCGCGCTGTTCGAGCAGGCCCGGCGCGTCGGCCGAGGTCTCGGCCTTGAGCTGACCGAGGGCTCGACGGGGGGGGGCAGCGACGGGAACTTCACCGCCGCCCTCGGCGTGCCGACGCTCGACGGCCTCGGGGTCGAAGGGGGGGGCGCGCATGCCGACGACGAGCACATCGTCATCGATTCCTTCTCCGCACGCGCCTCGCTGCTGGCCGACCTGATCCTCGAACTCTGAGAAAGAGCCCCGCGCATGTCGACCCTGAGCCGAGCCGTCGGCGGCGGCGAGATCACGCTGCGACGAGCCGAAAGCGTCGCCGACTACCATGCCTGCCAGGACGCCCAGCGGCTGGCCTGGGGGATTACCGAGGACGGCTATGTGATCCCGATCGCCACGATGGTCGGCGCGAACCTGCACGGCGGGCTCGTGCTGGGGGCGTTCCTCGCCGACGGCCGCGCGGTCGCCATGTCGTTCGCGTTCATGGGCCGGATCGAGGGCCGCATCTGCCTTTACTCGCAGCTTACCGGCGTGGTCCCCGGCCGGCAGTCGCTCGGTCTGGGATATGAGATCAAACAGCTTCAGCGCGATTTCGCGATCGCCGAAGAGGTGCCGACGATCGCCTGGGCCTTCGACCCGCTCCAGGCCCGCAACGCCTATTTCAATCTCGCGAAACTCGGAGCCCGGGCGTGCCGGTACGTCGTCGACATGTACGGCGCGCGCTCCGACCGCCTCAACGCCGGCGCGGCGACTGACCGTCTCATCGCCGAGTGGGACGTGAGCCGGGACGCCCGGCCCGCGGCGGGGGCGTCGACGCCCGGCATCCTTGCGACGGCCCCCGGATTGATCGAGACCCGCATCGGTGATTCGGGCCTGGTCGAGCCCGTCGCCGTGATCTCGCCAGTCGATGCGGACCGCGTCTGGCTGGCGACGCCGGCCGACGTCGCCAGTCTCCGCCGCGATCATCCCGAACTGGCCGGACGGTGGGGGAAGGCCGTCCGCGAGGCATTCGTCGGGGCGCTCGCGCTCGGCTACGAGGCCGTCGGCTTCGTTCGCGACGACTCCGGCGATCTCCCGCGCTGCGGCTACGTCCTCGAACGATCGAGCCCGGCCTGACGTCTCGGATACGTGGCGGCCGGAACGGCGCGTATAATAAAGGGCGTCGGCGGGCGTTCGACGCGGGCCTTGGGAAATCGATCGACAAATGGCGACGTCATCACGCTACACCTCGGTTCGCGGCGGCGGTCGGGCCCTCGTCAGGCTCGCCCCCGTGGTGCAGCTCGGGGTGGCGTCGTTGGGCCTGGCCTACTTTCTGGAGCAGGCTCAGGGGCTACTGTCCGACACCCAGTTCACCTGGGCCGAGCGGCGGATGCTGGGCCTCATCGCCCTGTCGACGATCGTCGGCTTCGCCCTGGGCGGCTGGGTGCTCGGCCGGCTGTTGAAGGTCGTCGCCGAGCTGCTCGACGTTCTGGCCGACGGCGCGGAGGCCTCGTGGCGGACCGTCGACCTGTTGGAAATGCACGTCATCCCCACGCTCGGACGGATCGCCGCCCGGCTCGATTCTCCGGACGCCCCGCAACCGCCTGGCGCGGCCGTGGCGAGGTCCTTGGCTCCGTCGCCGTCGCCCTCGCGGTCACGATCCCGGTCGCCGGCCGACGAGCTGGCGGATGAGCTGGAAGCGGCCCGGGAGGCCGGCGACGTCGGACGCGCGCTCGACCTCCGCGACGCCCTTACCGAGTACCTGCGCGGCGAGCCGCTGCATGCGCTCGATCAGGAACTGGCCCTCTGGGTCGCGAAGCGCGTCGAGCGTCGGGTTCGCGAGCAATCCGCCGACTGGGAAGTCGCCGGCTGGGTCGCCCGCGCGCTGGACAGTCTGGGCGACATGCCCGAGACCGAATCACTAAGAGCCGCCCTGCCGGTGATCCGTCGCCGGGCGGGCCTGTGCACGGTCTGCGGCCAGGCCGTCGCGGGAGGTCAGCCCGTCTGCGGGCGCTGTCGCGACGACGGCACGAAGCCGAAGCCGTCCCCACCAAGCCCCGCCCCTCGCCGATCGTCTTCGAAGGAGCGCCCATGAGCGTTCGCGTCCGTTGCAACAAGTGCCGCACGGCCTTCATGGCCGCCGACGACCGACCGGGCAACATCGTCCCGTGTCCCAAGTGCGGCGCGCGTCACAAGATTCCGACGACTGAGGTGTCGGAAGCGCCCCGCGTCGCGCCCGCGCCTCCGATCGAAGTCGAAGACGAGGTGACGTCGGTTTTCCGCCCCTCCGGCGAGTCCCGAGCGCGCTCGACCTGGCGGCGGAACCGTGTCTTGCTCGGGCTCTTGCTCCTGATCACGGCCGCCGCGTCCGTGGCCCTGGTCGTCTGGCCTCGGTTCAAGCCCCGTTCCAACGACCCGGTCGAACGGGTCGCCGAAGACTATCTCGAAGCCCTGACGAAGGACGACTCCGAAGCCCAGCGCCGGCTGTCGGTGGTCGAGGAGCCGCCGGCGATCCGCTCGTATCAGCAGGTGGCGCGCGACAAGACGAAGAACCTGACGACCAAGGGCTCGTTCGCGCCGATCGCGGCGTTGCACAAGAAGATCGACGCCGATTTCGCCTATGATTCCGCCATCGGCCGGTTCACCCCGCGCCATCCCCTGGGCGCGGCCGGCGAGACCCTGGACGCGCTCCACAAGGCGAAAGAAGACGCCGAGAAGTCGGGCGTGTACGACAAGATGGCCAGCGGCGACCCCGACGACATCTTTGACGCCGCCGAGAGCTTCGGCAAGGTGTTCTCGACCCTCGCCGAAGGCGCGCTCGCCCCCAAGAAGGTCTTGCCCACCTACAAGATGCTGGTCGAGGACGCCAAGCCGCCGCTCCCCGTCGCCGAGGCCGCCCTGGCCCTGGACGTCGCCAGGGACCCCAAGACCTGGGACGCCCTGCTCAAGCGCCCGTTCTTCACGCTCAAGGCCGACGGCCCGTTCGTCTACGACCGCGCCCAGGTCGACGCCCTGGTGACCGATAAGCTGGGCTCGCTCGGCGATCCTCCCACGCGGCTCCGCCTGAACCTCGTCCGCTTCCGCCTCGAAGGCATCAACACCGCCTGGCGCGTCACCAGGGCGCGTCGCGTCCTCCCCGGCGTCCCCGACGACGACGCCGAACAGCCCGCGCCCGAGCCCAAAGTACCCCAACAACCCCCTTCGCCCCCCCGCTCGCCCGGCGACGTCCCGCCGTCCGGCGCCGATGCCCTGCCTCCCGTTCCGTGATGGTGTTCTCGCCGCTCCCGCATTCTGGTTATAATGGCCCAACGACCAATACCCGAGGGCGATTAACTCAGTGGTTAGAGTGCCTGCTTTACAAGCAGGAGGTCGGGGGTTCAAATCCCTCATCGCCCATTCTGAATTTGCGCTTGCCTCCCAATCTGCGACCGGATGAGCAATTGTCTGTCGGTTACTCCAGATTGCAGAATCTGAGGGATGAGCGATGCCTGAGGATCGTGACGACCGCAGTCTCCTCGCCATCACTTACGCAAGCATCGAGAAGCTGCCCGATTACCCCTCGATCGAGCAGTCTACCGCCACGTTGATTGAGATGCTCAAGGACACGGTGGATCTCATCGCTGAATTTACAGCGCAGGGGCCGGCCGGGATCGGGCGCTTTGACAGTCTGGTCCTCGCTGCTCTCATTCGTTCTCAGAGCACGGTCGTGGGTTTCCTTGCCATGATCGAGCAGCGGAACAAGCTGTGTGCGCAGTCGATGATCCGGTTCCAATTAGACTCGGCGATGCGCCTTATCGGTTGTCTGATAGCGGCGGAGCCTGAGGAACTCATCGAGCACATTCTCAATGGTGGAAAGCCGAGCAAGTTCAAGGATCTCAGTGGCCAGCCCTTGAACGACTTCCGTCTCCACACCAGGCTTTCCAGTGAGTACCCCGAGGCGAGCCGGATTTACGAGCAGACATCTGGCTATGTGCATTTATCGGTTCGCCACATTGCCGGGATCTGGGCTGCGGAGGCGTCGAGGCCTGATAGGCTAGTCTTCACAAGCCCCGATGCCCTTCCGCATTGGGACGAAATCCAGATACGCGCGACGATGGTAGGATTCGTCTGGGCGACTAGTTGCCTACTCGACCTCGCCTTCAAATGGCAGAAAGGCCAACAGAACGCGTCCGAAACCGAGGCGCGTCCCGAGAATACGTAGGATGCGACTCATTTCCTGACCGGTCCCATCCGTCAGCAGTTCTTAAAACTCTCCATCGAGAGTACTGCGACTACTGCCGTCGCAGTAAAGAAGGTCCGTCAGCGTCCCGAGCGTCAATCGCCGTCGGCGACTCGCGGGTGAAATCATGGTCGGGTCCGTCTCGTTCTTACGGACTCTCCGTCCGTTTGTGTTTTCGTGCGAGTTCGTCGTCAGAGTGACCCGCCCGGGGGGCTCGCCCCGGCCCGGTTGGCTGATCGTGACCGACTGGTTTTTCCAGGTGGCTGGACCTGGCCGACAGTCGTCAGATGGAAACGTCCGACCACCTGAACGGCTGCGAGCCTCGCGGCGCGGAAAAATCGGAAAAACGCTCAAGATCGAGGGCCGGCGCTAAGCCTCGCGTCGTCACGAGGTTAGCGCTTGTGCGCCCGTTTTCGGGGCGTGGGGGGAGGGAGAAATTTGTTACGCCTGAACCAATCTTCTGGTAGACATGCAGTCAGCCCCGAACGATTGCCGTGGCTTTTGAGAATATGATCACGAAATCAAGCACCCTCACCATGGAGGTCGGGGGAAGGCTCGGGGCGAGGTTGTCGCGCTACGCAGGAGTTTCCACGATGCTCGTCTTGTCTCGGCGTGCCGGAGAGCGGTTGGTCATCATGCTCGGCGATCAGGTCGTCGAGGTCTGCTACCTCGGCCAACGGAGTGGGCAGGGGAGGATCGGCGTCATCGCGGATCGAGCGGTGACCGTGCTTCGGGCGGAACTGATCGAAGACGACCGGCCGGTCGCCGAGTCGTCGTTGCGGGGCTGAGATCGAAGGGCGCGGCCCCTGGGCGGGCTTCCTCCCGGGATCGGGGAGGAAGCCCTGGGGTTTTCGTGCGACGGTTTCCGCACGAATAATCGCGCGTCTCGAACGAACAGGAGATAGGCCACCTTCTCCTGGAACGTTCGAGGACGGACCATGAAGATGCGGTATCTCCACATCGCTTTCGCCGTCGCCATGGCGGCGGTCGCCTTCGTCGCCCTCAAGCCGGGCGACCCGTTCGAGCAGATCCTTTCAGACTGGGGGGCGGCCGAGAACGCGTACATGGCCGCCCTCGGTCGGGCGAAAACGGCCGACGCGCGGCGGAGGATTGAAGCCGAGCTGAAGCCGCAGCCGGCGCTGTACGCGGCGCGGCTTGTGGACCTCGCCGAGGCCCGGCCGGACGACCGAGGCGCGTTGACGGGCTTATGCTGGGCCGTCGTGAACGCCCCGGAGACCGACGCGGGCCGGCGAGCGCTCGCCCTGCTCAAGGACGAACGGATCGCTCGGGCCGACCCAAAGGCGCTGGGTGACGCGCTGGAACGAACGCGCACGTCGATGCCGAGGCGTCCGTCGTCGCTCGCGCCCCTGGTGCTCGCACGGGCCAGCCGATGCTTCGGCGACCCGCGCGCCGCTCGGCTGCTGACGTGGGTTTGCGTGAACGACTTCGGCAGCGATCGGCCCGAGGAATCTCCCACCTTCGCCGAGGCCGCCGACATGCTGACCGACCAGTTCGCCGACAGTCCGGACATCTCGAATTTCTGCGAGGTCCTCGGCTCGGTGAACGGCAGCCCCACGTGGGGAGGGAAGTACGAGAACCATCTGCGTCTCATCCTGGAAATGAATCGCACCCGTTTGGTTCGCTGCACGGCTTCGTACGCCATGGCCTCGATCGTTCAGGGGGCGGGTGAGCTGCGGCAGGAAGAAGCGGCGCAGCTCTACGAACAGTTCATTCAAGACTTCGACGCCTCCGATCCCGCGATTGTGCGCGTCGAGCGGAATCTCGTCGCGAGCGCCCGATCGCAGCTCGCGATCATTCGCTCGCGGAGGCTCGGAGGTGAATCGTCTCGTCGCGACGGTCGTTCCGGCGCGTCACCCGTCGCCGAAGCGCAAGAAGACCTCACTTCGACCCACCCTCGATACGCGCTCCGAGCGGGGCCAGGTTGATGAGGCGGTCGACGGGCTGATCGGCGGTCCAGCAGATTCCGCGCAAGAGGAGGAGTCGGAACAGCGGATCGTCGAACGTCCATGTGTAATGGCCGGGGACCGAGCAGAAGACCCGGCCCTTGCCCTGTCGGCGGACCCAGATCAGCGGCTGAGCCGCCCCCTCTTCATCGCCGGTCGCAAGGACTTCGACGCGCGACGGATCGCCGCGAAGCTTCCAGTAACTTTCATCGACGAGTTTGAGCGCATCGAGGCCCGCGACGATCGAGTGCTTCGTGGTTTTCCTGAACTTCAGGTCGAGCGGGCCGTGGCGGAACTTCGACTGGCCGTCGGCCCAGGCGAGGCCGATCAGGTCTGCCAGGGCGTCGGGCGCTTTCACTCCATTGACGCCGTAGTGGACGACCACCAGCCCACCGCCGCGTTCGAGGAACGCACGCAGCTTGGGGGCCTCGTCAGCCGACCAGGTGAGGTTGGCGGAATACCAGACGACGACGTCGGTGTGGTCGAGATCGTCGAGGCCGTTGCCGGTCGCGACGGATCGGACCGTGACGCCTTCGGCCGTGCGCAGCAACTGCGTCCAGCGGTCGAGCCAGAGCGGGTAGTCGTGCTCGTCGACGCCGTGGTCCTTGGGACCTGCCGCCAGGGTGATCCGCAACGGTCGGACGGGGGCGGATTGGGCCGGAGCCGCCGGCCGGGCCTTGAGCACGGCGTCCCACTCGGCGCGCGTACGCGGCGGCGGGGCGTCGTCGCGGTGGATCGGGGCGGGCCCTGGAGGAGCGACGAGTAAGAAAGTGAGCAAGTCTTTCATCCTCTCCGGACCGAGCAAGGCGGGCAGGCCCTCGGGCATCGTCGAGAGGTTCGTCGGCTTCATGTCCTCGACTTCAGATCGCGCGACGGTCGCCTCCTCGCCGGTGCTGAGGCCGACGCGCAGCGTCTGGCCTTCCGTCCGCACCGAGCCGGTCAAGACGCGGCCGTCGGCCAGGGCCATGTTGTACGTCACGTAGTCGGGATGGATCGTCGCGCTCGGCTGCGAGACGTCGCGGACGACCGAATCGAAATCGCGTTCGACGAGGTTCGACAAGTCAGGGCCGATTCGACCCCCTTCGCCCCGGATGCCGTGGCATTTGCCGCACTGGGCGACCGGGCCGTAGAACAAGGCGCGGCCCCGCACCCAGTCGCCTCCCGCCAGCGCGGGGGGGGGCGACGGGCCGGCCGGATGGCTCGACGGCGGTTCGTCGGACGCCCAGGGGACGAAGATCCGCGAGGGCGGCAGCAGCCGCGCGCGGGCGTCGTCGCTGGTGCGGAAGCTCACCTCGATCGCGAAGCCCGGTCCGGTCGGTCCTTCGATCTCGATCGGCGTCAGGAGATCGAACGACTCGAAGTGGACGACGTGCTCGATCATGCCATCGCCCGAGGTCGTCGACTCGACGCGGGCGCCCGCCGCCGAGATTAGCAGGCCGTCGCGACCACGGACGATCAGCGAGGGCTTCTCGGCCGGCAGCCGGTCGTCGACTGTCGAGCCCGGCTGAACCGCCGGCCGCAGCAGGGCGGCGAGCCGGAGCCGCGCCTTGAGCTTGATCCGTCCGGGCGTTTCGAGGTTCGTCCAGAAGCCGTCCTGCTCGGCGCTCCGACGCGACAGCGATCGAGCGACGGCGAGATCGAGGTGCGGCAGCCAGGTCGCGCTCGACGCGCCGCCGTTCGCGTCCGTCCACCGGGCCTCGACGCCGTTCAAACTGTAGGCAACGTCGACCTCGGCTCGCTGCGGCAGCCCTTTCGCCTTCTCGCCGTCGGCGCGGCCGAGGCCGGGAAGCGCGATCGCATACGAGAGGGAGGCCGATTGGGGATCGGTGGCGATCAGCAGCGTACGACGGTCGGGCGTCACGCCGACGCCCCGGACGGCCAACCTCCGACGCGGCTGGGCGAGCTGAGCGGCGACGACCGCGTAGCCGGGCCGCAGCGTCTCGAACCGGTCGCCGGCCGAGACGGCCGGGCCGTATTCGATGGTCGTCTTGGTGGACAGGTCGCGCAGAGCGTCGGGTTCGAGAGGACGGTCGAAGGCGACGCGAACCTCGCGCGGGCCGCTCGACCAGGCGACGACGGGCTGCGGGAGCGCGGGCTCGGAATAGCTCAGCTTGAACAGCTTGCCCCGGCCTTCGGGGCCGCTCCCCCAGTCGGGCGGCCCGCTGTGAGCGGCGACCACGAGCGAGCCGTCGGGCGCGATGCACGAGTCGACCAGCAGCATGCTGGCGACGCCGATCAAGTCGGTCCGTCCCACGTATTCGCCGCGCACATGGGCGAGGGTCGAGCGGTAGAGCTTGCCTCGCGAGTAGCCGCAGACGATGGCGTCGCCGGCCCACCACGAGGGGCCGAAGACCGGCTTGCCGGGGCCGCCGCCGTTGAACGTCAGGCCGCACGTCGACTGGTGCTGCGGCGTGTAGTCGATGACCGAGGGCTCGTCGATCACGCCCGGCAGGTGCCGCGAGTGCCGGGGCGGAAACCCGTAGTGGCGGCCCTGCCGGATGTGCAGCAGCTCGTCGAACGGGTTGCCGTTGGGGAGCCAGGTCGCCCCCTCCTGGTCGGTCGCGAACAGGTCGCCCTCGTGGTTGAACGCCAGGGCGACGGGGAAGCGAATTCCAGTCGCGACGATCTCGCGAGTGCGAAAGTCGGGGGAGACCTTGATGATCGTACCGCGTTCGTCCTTCAGGTCGTATTGGGACTTGCCGGCGCGGTCGACCAGGTACGCGTTCGTGTAGTCGTGGGTGCCGCGACCGAAGTAGATCGAGCCATCCGGGCCGACCGCCACGCCGAGCGCGTCGACGTTGTTCGCCAGCTCGGGCCAGCCTTGCGCGACGAACACCTCGCGATCGGCGCGGCCGTCGCCGTTCTCATCGACGACCAGCGAACACTTGCCCTTGGACGCGATGAACAGGCCCTCGCCCAGATGGTAGCCCGGGGGCGTGAGCGCCATGCCGATCGGCGCCCGGATGCGCCCCTGGTTGTCCCAGAACAGCGACGCATGGTCTTCGAGGCCGTCGCCGTCGGTGTCGCTCAAAAGATAGACGTTGCCGTTGTAGGCCAGCGCGACTAGCTTGCCGTCGGGACGGTAGCGAATATTGTTGATGTTGGTCAGATCCAGCGGCGATTGACGGACGCTGAAGCCCGGCACGAGCGTCTGGAACGGAGGCGGATTGTCGACCGTCCGCAACGGGCGTTCGTCGCCGGTCGGGGCCGAGGCGCGGACCGCGTCGGTCAGGCCGCGATGTTTGGCCGCGAGGTAGCCGGTGACGGCCGCGCGTTCCGCGTCCGACAACGAGCGGTCGTATACGAGCACTTCGGCGACGTCGCCCTGGAAGAAGCCCTGGACGAACGCCGGCCGGGCATCGTTGCTGTAGAACCGCGCGCCGAGGGTCAGTTCGTCGATCGGCAAGTTCTCGACGCGTCGTTCGCGGGGCTTTTGCGGGCGGCCGTCGAGGGTCGTGGCGACGTTCGCGGGCGAGGCGTTCAGGATGGTCTCGATCGTCGCGAACTCGCCGAACCCGCGCGGCGTTTCGAGGACGTTGAAGAATCCGCTGAAGCCCTTGCCTTCGATGTTGAGTGCATCGAACCGCGACGACGGCGCGGGGCCCAGGTCGATCGTGAAGCCCGACGTGTAGTCGTTGCGCCCCTGGGCGTTGGCGGCGAAGAAGCCGCGGAAGCCGCCGAGGTTCGTCGCGGGGGCGGCGACGATGAAGACGGAAGTTTCGGACAGGTCGCGATTCAAGCCCGCCAATTCCAGATAGTCGTCCTTGCCGTCGAACCGAACGACCGATCGGCCCGCCGAGACGACGAGGACCGGCTGCGATTCGCTCCGGCGCTGGAGGAAATCGCGATGCGTCCCGGAGCCGTCGTTCCAGAAGGCCAGGGGCGTATCCGGCAGGGCGGCCGGCGCATTGCGAGCGACGCGTGCCGAGGCCTGTCGCCCGGCGTCGAGCCAGACGATCAGGCCGTTTTGCACCGGCAGCGCGGGGTCGGCCCAGGGTTCGAGCGCGGCTCGGGCCGGAGCCGTGAGGCAGGCGATCGAGGCCGCGAACAGGAGCGGACCGAGAACGACGATCGAGGTCAGTGGGAAACGTGTGAGTCTCATGCGATCCGCTCCTTTCTTGGCGTCGGCCGCTCAGGGCCGATGGGGGCTGAGGGACTTCTTGGAGGTCACGTGCTTCATCAGTTCATTGGGGCGGAGGAAGTAGGTTTGCACGGCCTTGCCCTTGCTGAACAGCTTCTCGGCCTGGTCGTCGAAGTGGCCGCTTTCCTTGCTGTCGCTCGCGCCCAGCGGGTTGATCGAATACGACTCGGGAGGATCGGTCATGATCACGACCTGGGTGGCCGTCTGACCGGTGCGGCCGATCATCTGCTTGCCGTCGGGAGAGGGGTCGAACGACACCGCGCGAGGCGTGGCCATGCCGATGTCGCGGAACGAGCCGCCGCCGACGGGCCAGGTGCGGTCGCCCCCCTTGCGGCCGACGCGGAAGTAACGACCGAACGGTGCCTCGACCTCGCCGAACATCGTCTTGAGCATCGCGGCGCCTTTGCGGACGGCCTCGACGAGCCGCGCGTCGGTGAGGCTCGCTGGGGGCTCGGTCTGCTTGGCTTCCTCGCCGCCGAGCGACGTCTTGAACGCGTAGTAGGCCATCGCGCCGTTCGAGTCGGGATCGCTGCGGCGGTTCCAGTCGGCGATCTGCTGGTAGACGCGTCCGGCGTCGCCCGACGTGTCGGCGACGGTCGCGGCCTTCGCCCAGGCGTCCTTCAGCCGCGCCTGCCAGAGTTCGGCGTGCCAGACCTGCGTCGAAAACGCGATCTCGATGGCCTGTTCGACGGTGACCTTGTCGGCCGCTTCGAGCAGGTCGTTGACCATCTCAGAGCGCTGGTGTCGGACGCGGTCGTCGCGCTCGTTGTAGAGGTACGGGTGCTCGGCGTAGAGCGAGGGCTTCGGGCCTCCTTCCTTCATCATCGCGGCGGGCGAGCAGTTGCAGTTCTGCATCCAGCCGCAGGCCGGGTTCTCGATCTGCAAGAGATCCTGGAACGGGTGGATGCCGTGCCATTCGTTCGCCGACTCGGATCCCGCGATCGGCTTGTGGGCGTGGGTCCCCTTGGCCCGGATCGGGACGCGGCCGTTGCGGAGGTAGTAGATGTCGCCCTGGACGGTGGCGACCATGACGTTTTGCGACATCAGTTGCAGACGCGAGAGCGCCGTCTTCATCTCACCCAGGTTGCGCGCCTTGAGCATCTCGTACGACTGGTCGGCCAGGCCGATCTCGTTGGTGTAGGGGATGGTCATGGTGTAGGCCTTGCCGTCCTGCCGCGCGACGATCGGCCCGAGGTGCGAGTAGGCGAACTTCATCGGCTTCTGCGCGACCTTGTCCCCCTCCTTGACCCCGACGTTGACGCCGACGAGCGTCATGTCGCGCCATCGGCCGTCATGGCGATACTGGAGCGGGTTCGCGGGGTTGACCTCCAGCTCGAAGGAGTCGGACGTGTCGGGGCCTCCAGTCGTCATGGCGACGGAGCAGAACTGGCTGTGGCCCAGCGTCGGCAGCGGCATGCCCAGCAGGCAGACGCCGGCCACGTTGTATTCGGGGGTGTAGACGCGCACCTGGTAGAACCGGATCGCGTCGTACCAGCTCACGTGAGGGTCGATGATTGCGACGGCGGCTTTCGAAGCCGAGCGGCTGGGGGCGATCAGCATCTGGTTCGAGCCGAGGTAAGGGCCGGGCCGGAACTTGATCCCCGCGTGTTCGAGGTCGCCGGCCGATTCGCCGATCGGCCAGTTCCAGATGATGTGTCGGCCGAAGGCGATCGCGTCCCAGGGGTGGATCTCCTGGGCCCACGACGGAACCTGCTCGGGATGCTCGCGCATGAACTGCTTGATGCCGCGCTGGTACGATTCGATCAGGCCGCGGACCTTTGGCGTGACCTGGTCGTAGCGGTCGCGGCTGATCTCGGTGTGCCGCATCAGGCGCTGCATCACGTCGTCCTGGAGGAACGAAGGGCCGAAGACCTCGGCCATCGTACCGTTCGCGCGTCGGTAGTTTTTGAGGAGTTCTTCGAGGCGGTCTTCAGCCTGCGCGTAGCCGACCGCGAATGTTGCGTCTTCGAGCGTCGAGGCGAAGACGTGGGGAATCCCGAACTCGTCACGGTAGATCGTCGTCGAATCCTCGGCGGCCTTCGCCGAGCTTGTCGCGGCGATCGCGAGGGAAAGGAGGAGGAGGAAAGTCGAAAGACGTTGCATCATCGCAGTGTCCTGTTGATCGTGCTTGACCGGGCCGAACCGCCTCGAAACCTCGTTATTCTAATGAGGGGCAACGGCCGCAACCACCCATGCGACGGCGAAACCCGGGCAATCGTGATCGCGGACGGCGGAGGGGCTGGGCGATTGTCCTTCGGCCGTCAAACCTTCATGATGACGGCGGGCCTTGAATCTCGAAGGAGGTCGTTCCATGCCGGTCTTCGCCGTTGTGCTTTCGATGTTGCTCACGGGTTCGCTGCCGCCGCTTCGGCTCCATCCAGCCAATGAGCGGTATTTCGAGTTTCGAGGCAAGCCGACGGTGCTCGTCACGTCGGGCGAGCATTACGGCGCCGTGCTGAACCTCGATTTCGATTACGTCCGCTATCTCGATGAGCTTCAGTCGCGCGGATTCAACCTGACGCGAACGTTCTCGGGGACGTATCGCGAGACGCCCGGTTCGTTCAAGATCGAGCACAACACGCTGGCGCCGAAACCGGGCCGTTATGCTTCCCCCTGGATCGAAAAAGGGGGAAAGTACGATCTGGACGCCTTCGACGACGCCTATTTCCGTCGCCTGAAGTCGTTCATGGCCGAGGCGAGCAAGCGGGGCGTCGTCGTCGAGTACGTGCTGTTCTGCCCGTTCTACGAAGACGGACTCTGGACGGTGAGTCCGATGAACGCCCAGAACAACGTTAATCGGATCGGCGATTGCCCGCGTGAAGAGGTCTTCACGCTCAAGCATCTGAAGTTGGTTGATCGTCAGCTCGCTTTCGTGCGCCGGGCCGTCGCCGAGCTGAACGCGTTCGACAACCTGTATTTCGAGATCTGCAACGAGCCCTATTTCGGCGGCGTGACGCTCGACTGGCAGAAGAAGGTCGCCGAGACGATCGCGGCGGTCGAGAAGGGTCTGCCGAACACGCACCTGATCGCCCAGAACATCGCCAACGGCAGCGCCAAGATCGACAAGCCCGACCCGAACGTCTCGATCTTCAACTTCCACTACGCCTCGCCTCCGGACGCGATCCGCGAGAACCGGGGCCTGTCGCGGCCGATCGGCTTCGACGAGACGGGCTTCAAGGGGACGGCCGACGCAGTCTACCGTCGCGAAGCTTGGGAATTCCTGCTGAGCGGCGGCGCGGTGTTCAGCCATCTCGACTACTCGTTCACCATCGATCATCCCGACGGAACCGCGAAGATCGTCGATCCGACTCCGGGGGGAGGCGGTCCCGAATTCCGCCGCCAGTTGTCGATCCTCAAGAAGCTCATCGACGGGCTCGACCTGACGAAGACTCGGCCGATCAACGCCCGGCTCGCTTCACGGGACGGAGGGGCTCGGCCTGTGATCGGCCTCGTCGACACAGGAAAACCTCTCTACGCTTTTTACGCCAGCGCGGGCCCTCGCGCGAAGTTCTCATTCATGCTCCCGCCGAAAGCCTACAAAATCGAATGGATCGAGCCCGCGACCGGCGCCGTCGTCAAGACCGAGCGGGTCGACGTACTCGACGCCGGCGCGGAGACCGTCATGGAATCACCCGAGTATCGCGACGACGTCGCGCTGCGGATATCGGTGGATGCCGGGTAACTGTCGGAAGCTGGACTCAGGTTCCTGATGTTCGAGTAGGAGCGATTACGATGGTCGGTGGGCTCAAGGTGATTCTGGTCAAGGCGGGGCATGAACAGGAATTCGAGAGGCTATTCGGCGAATTGCGCGAGACGATGCGGGAGCGTGAGCCGGGTTGCCTGCTCTACGCGTTGCTCAGGTCCCAAACGAACTCGCGGTCTTACATCGTCCAAGAACAATATCGCGATCAGGCTTCCCTGGACGCGCATGAGACCTCGGAGCATGGCAAAATCTACTTTCCCAAGATTCGAGCCGTCCTGGAAAGTATCACGGTCGAATATTTCGATGTCGTGATATCGTGATGTTGTGGTTCGAGACGAGGCAGCGGCAGGAACTTCGCTGTTCACGATTCCTGCGAGGCGCCGTCGTGGGCGTCGGGGGGAATCAGGTCGGCTGCTTCGGTCGTCGGTTCGGCGCGCCGGTGACGGCGGATCACGTAGAAGAACACCGGGGTGAGGAAGACGCCGAAGACGGTGACTCCGAGCATGCCGCTGAAGACCGCCAGGCCGAGCGCCTGGCGCATCTCGGCTCCGGCTCCGGTCGAGAGGACGAGCGGGACGACGCCGAAGATGAACGCGAACGAAGTCATCAAGATCGGCCGCAGGCGCAGCCGCGAGGCTTCGAGCGCGGCCTGGCGGGCGTCGACGCCCGACTCCTGCTGGAGCTTGGCGAACTCGACGATCAGAATCGCGTTCTTCCCGGCCAGGCCGATGAGGACGACGAAGCCGATCTGCGTGAAGATGTTGACGTCCATCGATGCGAACCCGATCCCGACGATCGAGCAGAGCAAGCACGTCGGCACGACGAGGATCACCGCCAGGGGGAGCGACCAGCTTTCGTATTGCGCCGCCAGGACCAAAAACACGAACACGACCGAGAGCGCGAGGACGCCGATGGCGGTCCCGCCGGCCTGGAGCTGGAGGTAGGTCAGCTCGGTCCAGTCGTAGGCCATCGAACGGGGGAGTTCTTCCTCGGCGATCTGCTGGAGCAGCTCGATCGCCTGCCCCGAGCTGGCGCCGGGTGCGACGTCGCCGGTGATGGCGGCGGCCGAGTACATGTTGTACCGCAGCAAGACGACCGGCCCGCTGGTGTTGCGGACGTCAAGCAGCGTTCCCAGGCGGATCATCCGTCCCTGGTTGTTGCGGACTTGAAGTGCGCGGATGTCGCGCCCGCGCTCGCGGAACTGCTGGTCGGCCTGAACGTTCACCTGCCACGTCCGGCCGAACTCGTTGAAGTTGTTGACGTAGTACGAGCCGAGGTAGACCTGCAGCGTGCTGAACAGGTCGCTGACCGCGACGCCGAGCACCTCGCACTTGGTGCGGTCGATATCGAGGTAGAGCCAGGGCGTGTGGGCTCGCGAGCCGTTGAACAGGCCCGTCAATCCCTCCGTCTGATTGCCCCGGGCGACGATGCGGTCGCTGACCCGCTGCAATGCGCCAAGGCCGAGGTTGGCGCGATCCTCGACGATCATCCGCATCCCACCCGTCGCGCCGAGGCCCTCGACCGGCGGCGGACCGAAGACCGAAACCTGCGCCGAGAGGATCTCGCGCCGACACCGCTCGCGGAGCGCGTCGGCGATCGCGCCGGCCGACAGCCCCGGCCCACTCCGATGGTGAAACTCCTTGAGCAAGACGTACATGGAGCCGAGGTTCGGCGAGTTGGCGTTGAGGATCAGCGACTGCCCCGAGACCCCCACCGTGTGCGCGACCCCCTCGGTCTCGCGGGCCATCGTCTCGATCTGCGCCATGACTTGACTGGTCCGCTCGACCGACGCGGAGTCGGGGAGCTGGACGTTGAGCAGGAAGTACCCCTTGTCCTGCTGCGGGATGAACCCCTTCGGCGCCTTCGTGAACTGCCAGTAGGTCGCGACGAGCATCCCGCCATAGACGAGCAAGGTCAGGAAGCTGATCCGTAACAAGCCCGCGACGATTCGCACGTAGAAGTTGGTGCCGGCCTCGAACACGCCGTTGAACAGCCGGAAGAACCAGCCGAGCGTCGTGTCGAGCAGCCACGTTAGTGGGTCGCGGCTCGCGCCTTTGGGGCGGAGCAGGATGGCGGCCAGGGCGGGGCTGAGGGTCAGCGAGTTGAACGCCGAGATCACCGTTGAGACGGCGATGGTCACCGCGAACTGGCGGAAGAACTGCCCGGTGATCCCGCTCAGGAACGCACACGGGACGAACACCGCGCACAGCACTAGGGCCACGGCGACGACCGGGCCGGTCACTTCGTCCATCGCCTTACGCGCGGCCTCACGTGGCTCCAGGCCGTGCTCAAGCCAGCGTTCGACGTTCTCGACGACCACGATGGCGTCGTCGACCACGATCCCGATCGCCAGCACCAGCCCGAACAGCGACAGGTTGTTGAGCGAGTAGCCGAGCCCCGCCATGACCGCGAACGTGCCGATGATCGCTACCGGCACCGCCACCAGCGGAATCACCGTCGCGCGCCAGTTCTGGAGGAACGCGAGGACCACGATCGCCACCAGGATGATGGCGTCGCGAAGCGTCTTGAACACCTCGTTCACCGACTCGCGGATGAACGGCGTCGTGTCGTAGACGATCTGGTATTCGAGCCCGTCGGGGAACCGGCCCTTCAACTCCTCCATCTTGGCGTAGACGCCGCGCGCCGTCTCGAGCGCGTTCGAGCCCGGGAGCTGGAACACCGAGAGCGCCACCGACGGCTGGCCGTCGAGGGTGCAGGACTGGTTGTACTGTTGCGAGCCCAGCTCGACGCGAGCGACGTCGCGGAGCCGAACGACGCCGATAGCCGGCGGCCGGGTGTTGGTCGGCGTATTCGATCCGTCCTGGCCGCCCGCCGCCTGGGCTGCATTGGTCGACGACGAGTCCGAAGTGCTCGCCCCTCCCGACGCGCTGGGGGCGCCTTGTGATTGCGAGTAGGGCGTGCCGGCCTTGAGGATGATGTCGGCGAACTCCTCGGGGGTGGTGAGCCGCCCGAGGGTGTTGATGGTGAGCTGGAACTGCTGGCCGCGCGGCACCGGCTGCTGGCCGATCTGGCCGGCCGCGACCTGGAGGTTCTGCTGGCTGATCGACTTCACCACGTCGCCGGCGGTCAGGTTGAGCGCCGCCAGCTTGTCCGGATCGAGCCAGGCGCGAAGGCTGTAATCGCGCTGGCCGAGGTAGGTGATGCCCGCCACGCCGGGCAGGCGGCCCAGCTCGTCGCGGATGTAGATCGTGGCGTAGTTGCTCAAGAATATGTCGTCGTAGCGATGGTCGGGCGAGATCAGGTTGACGATCATCATCGTGCTGGGCGACGTCTTCTTGACGTTGATGCCCTCGCTCTGCACGAGCGCCGGGATCACCGGGAGCGCCAGCGAGACGCGGTTCTGAACCAGCACCTGGGCCATGTCGGAATTGACGCCCAGACGAAAGGTCACGGTCAACGTGTACGCGCCGTCGTTGGTGCACTGCGAAGACATGTACATCATGCCCTCGACGCCGCTGACCTGCGCCTCGATCGGCGCGGCGACGGTGTCTTGAACCGTCAGGGCGTTGGCGCCGGGATAGAGCGCCGTCACGACGACGGTCGGCGGCGCGACGTCGGGATACTGGGCGACCGGCAGCGTGAAGACCGCGACCCCGCCCGCCAGGACGAAGACGATCGACAGAACGCTCGCGAAGATCGGACGGTCGATGAAGAAGTGGGAGATCACGTCTCGCGCCCTCCCGGTCGGGGTTCCGAATCCGCCTCGCGGAGCTTCGCCCGCGACGCCTTCAGCGCGGCCGGCCGACCGGCGCGGAGCCGGCCCAGGCCCAGGACCATCAAGCCCATCAAAACCCCGATCGCGGCCCCAAGCGCCATCGTCCGGCCCTCATCGGCGGATCTCAGCCATGCGACCAGAAATCCGCTGGCCGCGCCCAGCAGCCCGCCGGCGATCGGCGAGCCTATCCGCTTCATGAAAGCCCCGGATAAGAGTCGCGACTCTCCCAGGCCCTTGATGACGTAGTAAAAGACGGGCGTCAGGAAGATCCCGAAGATCGTCACGCCGAGCATGCCGCTGAACACGGCCGTCCCCAGCGACTTTCGCATCTCGGCCCCCGCGCCGTTGGCGAGCACGAGCGGCACGACGCCGAGAATGAAGGCCAAGGAGGTCATCAGGATCGGCCGCAGCCGAAGCCGCGACGCCTCCACTGTCGCGTCGAACCGCGAACGGCCCAGAGCGTTCAGCTCGAGCGCGAACTCGACGATCAGAATCGCATTCTTGCACGCGAGCCCGACGAGCACCACGAGGCCGATCTGCACAAAAATGTTCACCGAATTGCCGGTGTATAAGACGCCCGCCACCGAGCAGAGCAGGCTGAGCGGGACCACGAGGATCACCGCCAGCGGCAGCGACCAACTCTCATACAGGGCCGCGAGCGCCAGGAACACGCAGGCGATCGCCAGCGAGAAGACGGCCAGCGTGGTGTCGCCGGCCTTGATCTGCATGAACATGAGTTCCGTCCACTCGGTCTTCATCGACAGCGGCAGGTCGTGGGAGGCCTGTTCGTCGATCGCCTTGATCGCCTCGCCGGTGCTCAGGCCGGGCAGGACGCCGCCGGTGATCGGCGCGGCGGTCGAGAGGTTGTATCGGGTCAGGAACACCGGACCGCCGATGTCGCGGACGTCGACGAGCGTGCCAAGCGGAACCATTCCCCCCCACTTGTTTCGGACCTGAAGCAGATTGACGTCCTCGACGCGGTCGCGGAACTGGCCGTCGGCCTGAAGGTTCACCTGCCACGACCGGCCGAACGCGTTGAAGTTGCCGACGTAGAGCGAGCCCAGATAGATTTGCAGCGTGTTGTTGAGGTCTTCGAGCGGGACGCCGAGCGACTCGACCTTGGTGCGGTCGATCGCCATGAACAGTTGCGGCGTGTTCGATCGGAACTGGTTCGACAGCCCGACCAGGCCGGGGAGCGCGGCGAGCCGCTTGGTCAGCGAGTCGGTTTGGAACTGGAGCGCCGGCAAGCCGAGGCCGCCGCGGTCTTCAACCATCAAGCGGAACCCGCCGGCGACGCTCAGGCCGGGGATCGCCGGCGCTCCGAAGGCGACCACCTGCGCTTCGCGGATCTGCTTCGCCCAGACCTTGCGGAGCCTCGCCATGATCCCGTTGGCGGTCAGTTCGGGGCTCTGGCGCTCGTCGAACGGGTCGAGGATCACGAACATCGATCCGAAGTTCGAGCTGTTCGCTGTCTGTACGAACGAGATCCCCGAGATCGCCGTGACGTGCGCCACGCCGGGCGTCTCGCGGGTCACCTTGTCGAGCTTCGCCATGACCTCGTTGGTCCGCTGGAGCGACGCCGAGTCGGGCAACTGAACGTTGACGATCAGCCGACCCTGGTCCTGCTCGGGAATGAAACCCGTCGGCGCGCGGCTGAACGTCAGGAAGGTCACGTACAGCAACCCCGCGTAAACCAGGCAGACCAGAAAACTGCCCCGCAGCAGTTTCTCGACCGCCCAGCCGTACGCCGACGTCCCCATCCCGAAAGCCTTGTTAAACAGCCGGAAGAACCAGCCGAGCGTCGTGTCGAGCAGCCACGTCAAGGGGTCGCGCCGCCCTCCTTCGCCTTTGAGCAGGATCGCGGCCAGGGCCGGGCTGAGGGTCAGCGAGTTGAACGCCGAGAACAACGTCGAAACGGCGATCGTCACCGCGAACTGGCGGAAGAAGCGGCCCGTGATGCCGCTGATCATGGCGCACGGGATGAACACCGCGCAGAGGACCAGCGAGACGGCGACCACGGGGCCGGTCACCTCGTCCATCGCCTGCCGCGCCGCGTCGCGCGGCGACAGGCCCTTGGCCAGCCAGCGCTCGACGTTCTCGACGACGACGATCGCGTCGTCGACCACGATCCCGATCGCCAGCACCAGCCCGAACAGCGAGATCGTGTTGAGGCTGAATCCGAGCACCGCCATCACCGAGAAGGTGCCGATGATCGCCACCGGCACCGCGACCAGCGGGATCAACACCGCGCGCCAGTTCTGCAGGAAGACGAGGACCACCAGGGCGACCAGTGCGACGGCCTCAAGCAGCGTGTGAATCACCTCGGCGATCGACTCGCTGATGAACGGCGTGGTGTCGTAAGGGATCGCGTACTCGATCCCTTCGGGGAACCGCGTCCTCAGCTCGCGCATCTTGCTCTTGATCTGATCGGCGACGTCGAGGGCGTTGGTGTTGGGCAACTGGAAGAGGGCGATGCCCACCGACGGCTGGCCGTCGAAGATGCAGGATTGGTTGTAGTTCTGCGCTCCCAGTTCGACGCGGGCGACGTCGCGGAGCCGGACGACGGCGTCGGAAGGGTTGCGCTCGGTCGTGCCGATGCTCGGGCCGCTGGTTGATCCGAGCGCCCCGCCGATGCGCTGGTCGCCCGTCGCAGGCTGGGCCGAATTACCGCCGGTCGCCCCCGCGCCGGGCGTCGCGCCTCCGCCGGTGTCGCCTCCTCCCCCCGCGCTCCCTCCGCCAGGGGTTGCGCCGCCGCCGGGGGCGGTCGCGCCCCCCGAAGGCATCACGCTCGTCGGACCGGCGGGCAGGATCGCCGCGCTGCTGCTCGCCGTCGAGGTCGTTCGCGAGCCCCCCACCGCGCCCAGCCGCGGTAACGGACCGACAATCGGCGTCCCCAGGCTTGACGCTCCGGCGACTGCCGAGCCGCTCGTGGATTCTATCTGCAAGATCGTCGCCAGCAGCGACGGGCCTTCGGGGGCGGTCGACAGGCTCGCGGGCGTCGGGCCGGTTCCCGCCGTTCTCGGCGTCGAGGGCGACTGCATCGCCAGGCTGCGCGGGGCCGCCCGATCGACCTTCACGATAATCTCGCCGAACTCCTCGGGCTCGGTCAGTCGGCCGAGGGTGTGAATCGGCAACTGGAGCGACTGCCCCGAGTGCGAGGGGGGCTGGCCCGTCTGGCCCGGGGCGGCGGCCTGGTTCTGCGAGCGGACCGCGTTGGCGACCTCCATCGCCGTCATGTTCTTCGAGGCGAGCTTTTGCGGATCGAGCCAGGCGCGAATGCTGTAATCGCGAAGTCCGAGGTAGGCGACGTCTGAAACCCCCGGCACGCGCAAGAGTTCGTCCTTGACGGAGATCGTCGCGAAATTACTGAGCTGGATGTCGTTGTAGCGGCGGTCGGGCGAGAAGAAGTTGATGATCATCAGGATGTCGGGCGTCTTCTTGCGGATCGTGATCCCCTGGTTCTGGACCGAGGTGGGGAGCTGAGGCATCGCAAGCGCCACCCGGTTCTGTACCATGACCAGCGCGGTGTTCAGGTCGACGTCGATGTCGAACGTGACCGTCAGGGTGTACGAGCCGTCGTTGCCCATCCGCGACGACATGTACAACATACCCTGGACGCCGTTGACCTGCTGCTCGATGGGGGCGGCGACGGTGTCGGCGACGACCTGGGCGCTCGCCCCGGGGTAGTTGATCGCGACCTGGATCGAGGGGGGCGTGATCGGCGGGAACTGCGCGACGGGCAGCGTCCAGAGGGCCAACGCGCCCGCCAGGGTGATCACGATCGACAGCACGGTCGCGAAGATCGGCCGATCGATGAAGAAATGCGAGATCATGGACGACCCGCCTGCGCGCCCGACCTCGCCGGCTCGCGAGCCTCCTCCTTCGGGGCTGGCTTGGCCTTCTCCTTCGGATCCGGCTTGGCTTTCTCCGACGGGGCGGGCTCCTCGACGGCGGACGGCGGATTCTCGGCGGACTCGGTTGAATCGAGCGAGGGCATGGCCATCGGCTCGGGTTTGACAGCCGTTTTGGGTTGGACCTGCTGCAAGCCTCCCACGACCACCCATTCGTCGGCGGTCAGGCCCGACGTGATGACCCGCAGGCCGTCGTCCTGAAGCGAGCCGGTCGTCACCTTACGATACTGCGCGACGTTCTTCTCATCGACGACGTATACGTACTTGATTCCCTGATCCGACGAGATCGCCCGATCGATCACCAGCACGGCGGGATGAGGCTGGCCGATCGGCAGCCGGATGCGGACGAACATGCCCGGCGAGAGGAGCCGCACCCCGGTTTGAGGCTTGGGATTGGCGAACACTCCGCGCACCAGGATGCTCCCCGTCGTCGGGTTGAGCTGGTTGTTGACGAAATCGATCTCGCCCTCATGCGGATACCCCGGCTCGCCCTGCAACCCCATATAGAGGGGGAGGCGGATCCCGCTGGCCCGTGATTTCAGGCGTCCCTCGTTGATCGCCCGGCGAATGCGGAGCATCGTCGGCTCGTCGAGGTCGAAGTAGGCGTACATCGGGTCGAGCGAAACGATCGTCGTCAGCAGGGTCTGGTCCTGATTGACGAGGTTTCCGAGGGTCAGGTAATACCGGCTGATCATGCCGGCGATCGGCGAGACCACCCGCGTGAACTCGTGGTTCAGGCGGTAGACCTCCATGTTCTTCTCGTAGGCTTTCACGCGGGCGTCGGCCTCGTCGAGCGCCGCGACGTCCTGGTCGAGCTGCTGGTCGCTGACCGCGTTGGGCGTAATTCGATTGATGGCGCGGTCGCGTGCATACGTGGTGCGGGCTAGCTTGAGCTGCGCCTGGTAAAGGTTGACCTGGCCCTGCGCCTGGTCGAGCTGAGCCTGATAGGGCCGGGGGTCGATCTCGAACAGGAGGTCGCCGGCCTTGACGTCCGAGCCCTCGGTGAACGGCATCTTCACGAGGTAGCCGGTGGTTCGCGGCCGGATGTCGACCGACTGGACGGCCTCGGTCCGTCCCGTGAAATCGACGTAGTCGGTGATTTGCCGCGTGATCGGCTTGCTCACGGGGATGGCGGAGGGCTCGGCCGGGGCCGGCCGGGGCGTCCGACGCGCGCATCCGCTCAAGGTCGTGGACAACAGGACGCCGACCAAAAGCGGACTCAACCTGATTGCCTGCATGACGAAATCCGGGTTCCTTCAAGCGTTTGCGACACCGATGCCTCGATCCGCCCGACGATTCTCATCTTGGATTCGCGGAACTCGCAACGCAATTCCCATGCCTCGGCCCGGCGTGGCCAGGGGCCTTACAACCCGCGCAACCCGTCGGCGCGGCTTATTCCGAACGGCGCAGGCCTTGGCGTTACAAATCGTTACAGAGAATCGCGGCCGGCTGCGCGCGCCTTTTCGGGGCTACAACGATGGAATGGTAGAGTCGATTAAGATATTTTCAACATCGCTTCGCATTTGAGCTTCGACACCCTAGTCCCGAAGGAGGCTCACCCCCCCTCCTGTATGTGCGCCCTTGACGTTCTCCTCGAGTGTCTTGTGAGTCAACAACCGCGTTCTTCAACTCTTTCGGCGCGTGCCTTCAGGTGCCCGCGACGACCCACACCACGGATTCACATCAAGGATTACCGCGATGATACGTCATCGAACCCCCAGCGCCCCGTCTCTCCGCCCGCGCCGGACGCGTCGTATCGCCCGCCTCTGCGTGGAATCGCTCGAAACCCGCGCCTTGCTCTCGACGATCGATACGCTCGGAACCATTCTGCCGGCCGTCGCCTCGGTCATCGCCGCCGAGGGATGGAATAGCCCCGGCGGACAGCCGACCGGAGCGGTGACCAACACCAAGCCTGTCGCAACAGCGCTGACGCCATCGCAGATTTTGACCGCTTACGGCTTCAGCAAGTCGGCCACGGCGGGCGCCGGAACGACGATCGCCATCGTCGACGCGTACAACGACCCCAATATCAAGGCCGACCTCGCGACGTTCGACGCCACGTACGGACTCGCCGCGGCTTCGCTGACGGTTGTGAATCAGCAGGGCCAGACGACGAACCTGCCTGCCACGAGCCCGGATTGGTCGCTCGAAATCGCGTTGGACGTCGAGTGGGCGCACACCGTCGCTCCGGCGGCGAAGATCGTGCTCGTAGAAGCCTCGTCGACGAGCGCCTCGGACCTTATGACGGCCGTCCAGACCGGGGCCAGAATGGCCAACGTCGTCTCGATGAGCTGGGGAGGCAGTGAGTGGTCGGGGCAGAAGGCTTACGACACCGCCGCTTACTTCGCCAATCCGAACGTGACCTTCGTGGCGGCCTCGGGCGACGACGGCGGCGCCTATGGAGCCGAATGGCCGGCGAGCTCGCCGGACGTCGTGGCCGTCGGCGGCACCACGCTTTCGGTCTCCTCCTCGGGAACCTATCTCGGCGAGACCGCCTGGAGCGCCTCGGGCTCGTGGTGGACAGGTTACTCCGGCAGCACCGGCGGCGTGAGCGCCGTCGAGACGTTGCCCTCGTATCAGTCGTCGGCCCTGGGATCGAATTACGCGACCGGTCGAGTCGTCCCCGACGTCTCGATGGACGCCAATCCCAACACCGGCGTCTCGGTCTACAGCTCGGTGCCGGGGCTGAGTCAGTCGGGATGGTTCCAGGTCGGCGGCACCAGCGCCGGCTCTCCGATCTGGGCGGGGTTGGTGGCGACTTCCGACCAGGCCCGCGCGGCTTCCGGGATGAGCGCGCTCAGCTCGACTCAGACCTTGAGCCTGTTGTACAGCCAATACGGCACGACCGCGTCAAAGGCGACGACCTACGCGGCGGACTTCCACGACGTCACCAGCGGCGTGAACTTCGCCGGCTATGCAACGACCGGTTACGATAGGGTCACCGGCCTGGGATCGCCCATCGCCAGCGCGATCGTCGCGGCGGCATCGAAGTACGCCAAGACGACGATCACCACGCCCACCACGCCGACCCAAACTGTGATTCGCGTACGACTCCTCGTTCATCGCCATGACGAGACCGAAACGACGACCAGCAATACGAGCGTCACAGCCTCGGTCGTCGTGGTCGCGGCCCCGAGCCCGACGAACATCGCCACGCTGACCGGCGCGTCGGACGCGGTCGGCGCCCAGGCGCTGACCTCCACGACCGCCGCCGTCGCCTCGGACGCGGCCGGTCGAGCCCTGCCGAACCAGGCCGTGGCGGCGGCGACCGAATCGCTCGCCATCGCCTCGCCGGTCGGCCAGGAGGCTCTGACCGTCTCTAACAAGTCGGGAGTCGCTCCCGGCGCGACCACCGAACCCGCGGCTGCTCCCGTTCGCGGCGACTTCTTCTCGCCGCCGATCCTCGATCCGACGACCCCTATCGAGGTCTGGGACGAGGCCCTCGCCGGCTTCAAGGACGAGGACGTCGACGGCCTGGCCAAACCGCAACCGTTCATTCCTTGGTCGGCCTACGAGGAGGTCGAGGACGACTTGTCCGACGCCGGGCCCTGCCTGCTCGGGGCCGTGGGAGTCGCCGCCGTCTTCTGGATGAGCTGGAACCGTCGTCTGGGCCAGCGGGACGACGATCGTCGGTTCCGCCCGTCCGTCTTCCCAACGCCGTCCGATAACTGAGACCCGAACCCGCGCCCGAGGTGTGTCGGGGATCGTCGTTCCGACCCGAACCCGACACGCCTCGCAAGCCGACCACCACTCTCTTCTAAGGGTTTCGTCTCAAGGAGGTTCGTCATGCTCGTGCTGTCTCGCAAGAACGGAGAACGGATTCGGATCGGAGAAACCATCGTGCTGACCGTGCTCCGCATCCGGGGCGGCAATGTCCGGATCGGAATCGAGGCGCCTCACAACACCCACATCAAGCGAGACGAACTCCTGATGCTGCCGCCGCCCCCCAACGACGCCGGCCTCGGCTGAGACCCGACCGCCCACGATCGAGCTCGGTTGACTTGAAAGTACGTCCGTCATACAATCCGGCGGCGTGATCGGGCGAGCGGGTTTCGGGGCTTGGGGAGTCGTGCGATGGAACGACGAGTCGTCGTGACCGGGATGGGGATGATCACCCCCGTGGGGGGGGACGTCGAGTCGTCGTGGCGGGCGTTGTGCGAGGGGAGGGGAGGGATCGGGCCGATCACGCTGTTCGACGCGTCGACGTTTCCCACGCGGATCGCGGCCGAGGCGGGGGGCTTCCGCCTGGCCGACTACCGTTCCGACTGGGCCCGGTGGGTCGACCACAGCCGGACGTCGCAGTTCGCGCTCGCGGCGGCGACGATCGCCGTGGAGCACGCGGGGTTGAACGAGGCCCGGCTGGATCGGGAGCGGTTCGGCGTCTATCTCGGCTCCGGCGAAGGCCAGCAGGATTTCGGTCGGTTCGTGGATCTGGTCAATCGGACCAGTCGCGACGGCCGGGTCGACACCGAGCGGTTCACGAGCCTGGGCGTTCGCTCGCTCCATCCGATCCGCGAGGACGATCAAGAGCCGGGGAAACCGGCGGGCCATCTCGCGGCGGTCTTCGGGGCCAAGGGGCCGAACATGACTTGCCAGACCGCCTGCGCCGCGAGCGCCCAGGCGATCGGCGAGGCGGCCGAGCTGATCCGCCGGGGACACGTCGACGTCATGCTCGCGGGGGGGGCGCACAGCATGATCCACCCGCTCGGCGTCACGGGATTCATCCTCCTGACGGCGATGTCGACGCGCAACGACGAGCCCGCCCGGGCAAGCCGGCCGTTCGATCGCGACCGCGACGGCTTCGTGCTCGGCGAAGGAGGGGGCGTGATGGTCCTTGAGGAGCTGGAGCACGCCAGGGCTCGCGGGGCGACCATCCACGGCGAGGTCGTCGGCTACGGCTCGACGGCCGACGCCTTCCGCCTGACCGACAGCCACGACGAGGGCCGAGGCGCCATCGCCGCCATGCGCGAAGCGCTCGACGACGCGGGGCTGAACCCCGAGGACGTCGGCTACATCAACGCCCACGGCACGAGCACGCCGTCGAACGATTCGATCGAGACCCTGGCGATCAAGCGGGTCTTCGGCGACGCGGCGTCGCGGATTCCGATATCAAGCACCAAGAGCATGACCGGCCATCTCGTGTCGGCCGGCGGGGCCGTCGAGGCGATCGCCTGCCTGCTGGTCGTCCGCGACGGCGTCATCCCGCCGACGATCAACCTGGAGAACCCCGGCCCCGAGTGCGACCTGGACTACGTGCCGAACCAGGCTCGCGAGCGGCGTGTGGACGCCGTGCTCTCGAACAGCTTCGGATTCGGCGGTCAGAATACGTCCTTGGTCTTCCGGCGGTTCGCCGGCTGAGGCGGGTCGTCCGTATCGGCGAGCGAGCGCTCGGCCAGGTCGCGGCAGGCCGACAGAATGCGTTCACCGAGCGCCTCGTCCTGGACCGACCGGGCGACGCCGAGCCCGCCGACGCACAGCGCGACGATCGCCAGCGCGCGGTCTTCCGAGCCGCCGGCGCTGCGCTCGATCCGGGCCGCCAGGCCGCGGACGATTTCCTGGAAGCTCGCCTTCACCGGCCCGCCCGCCCGCGCGATCTCGGAGACCAGGGCTGGCAGCGGGCAGCCGTCCTCGGGCTTGTCGCGGTGCGACGCGCTCAGATAGCTTTCGAGGAACGCCTCGACCCATTCGCGGTCCGTCGCGTCGGAGCGATCCGGCTGCCGCGCGGCGGGGGGGTCGGCGGCGGTGGGCGCGAGCATCGCCGCGAAGAGCGCCTCCTTGGAGGCGAAATGGGCGTAGAAGCCGCCGGCCGTCAGGCCCGCCTCCTCCATCACCTTGTCGACGCCCGACGCATGATAGCCGTGGCGTCGGAAAACCCTTCCCGCGGCCTTCAAGATCCGCGCCCGCGTCTCTTCCTTACGGCCCGCCCCGTATCGCATCCGTCCACGCTCCGCTTTACCCCCATCGACGACCCGCGCTCGTCCATCGATTGTATGGCGATCGTCATGGGAAGCAAGGGCGAGAACCGGGCGCCTTGGCGGCGCCCGGTAGGAGAGGGGGGGCGGTGGCTCGACGCTCAGTTCTTGGGCGTCGCGGGGCTCTTGGCCGATTCGCGGAGGGTTTCGGCGCGGGCTTCGATTTTCTCGGCGTCTTCGTCGTGGCCGATCTTGCGTAGCACGGCGGCGTAATCGTCAAGGGCCGTCGCAAGCTGGCCGGGGTCGCCGGCGTGTTCGAGGATGCCGACGGCCCGCTTGGAGTGGGCTTCGGCCTCGTCGAGATTCTTGCAGACGCGGCTTAGCTCCGAGCAGCAGCGGGCGGCATGGGGATGATCCTTCCCTAGGTCGGCCTCATACAGCGCCAGGGCCTGCTTGAGCAGTGACTCAGCGTCGGCCTTCCCTTCGGCGGCGTGCAGCCAGCCGAGCACTTCCAGGCTCGCCGCGACGTCCGGGTGATCGGGCTTGAGGGCCTTCTTCCGGATCGCGAGCGCGCGGTCCAGGAGCGGCTCAGCCACTTCGAACTTCTTCTCGTCGAAATAGAGGACGCCGAGGTTGTGTAGGGTGGCGGCGAGGTCGATCGATTCGGCGCCGGCCGTCTTCTCGCGGATGGCGAGGGCCCGCTTGTAGAGGGCCTCGGCTTTATCGCGTTCACCCAGCACATGGTCGACCGCCGCCAGGTTGTCGAGGGCGGCCGCGACGTTGGGGTGTTCGGGACCGTCGAGTTTCTCGGCGACGGCCAGATACTCGGCGTAGATCGGCTCGGCCTCGGCGACCGAACCTTCGGCGTCGAGGACGCCGGCGAGCGTGTTGAGGCTGTCGGCGACGTCGGCGTGCGCTTCGCCGTGGATTTTCTTGCGAATCGCCAGGGCGGCCTTCGCGAAGGCCTTGGCCTCCGCGTTCTTCCCCTCGGCGGAGAACACCCAGGCGAGGTGGTCGAGGGTCGTCGCGAGCCGGGGGTCGGATTCGCCGAACGATCGCGCGTCGGTTTCCGCCGCCTTGAGTTGGGTCTCGGCCTCCTCGAGTCGGCCGGCCTTGTAGGCGTTCCAGCCGGCGTCGTGCTCGGTCTTCCAGTCCTCGGCCCGCACCGTCGCGGCCGGGAGGACGCAGCCGCCGAGCAAGGCCGCCGCGATCCCGATTCTCGTCATCGATCTCATGCCGATTTCCTTTCCCGGCGCTAGCGCCGGAGAGAGTTTCTCTGTGATGCCGCGCGTCGTCTCTCTGGGAGGAAATCTCAGCTTCTGGACTTGAGCCAGGGCCGATGAAGCGGAACTCGGCTGCCAGTCGCCCAGTTGCGGGCGCCGGGGCCGACGGTCTGAGGCCTTCGCGCGGCGACTTGCACGGGCGCCGCCGCGGTCGCGGCCTGGAGGCCGGGAGTGACGTAGTAGCCGAAGCCCTGGGCTCCGGCTCCGTAGAAGTACGGGGCGGGCGCCGCTGCGGGAGCGGCCTGGGCCTGCGAAGGGGCGAACTCGAAGGGGAGAGGGGACGAGTTCGCGCTCGCCTCGCCCGAACGGGCGATGAAGGCAAGACCCACAAGGCCGCCGAGCAGGAGAATTCCCGCCGTAGGCCCGATCTTCGACACTTGACGCATGAAGTCGAACGCTTCCTCGGGATCGAGGTGGGACGTCAGTCCGGCGGCGGCGCGATCCCGGCCCGCCCCGCCTGACGGAGTCGGGCTCATCCCGATTCGTCGCGTGCCGCGCGACGATCGATGAGCCTCGATTGCTCCGTCAGAATGATCGCCGATGGCGATCGAGGCGACAAGGCGCGGGCCTGGATTTCGTCCGGAGTCCGGCTCAGAAGAACATCGCGAACCGCATCCAGACGGTGCTGAAGGTGTCGATCGGCGCGGGGCCGTTGAGCGGGATCGCATTGTTGAGGCCGTTCCAGAGGTAGTCGAAGCTGAGTCGGGTGTACTTATTGGGCCACCAGTTGAGGCCGACCATGACCGAGTCGAGGCGGTTTGTCGAAGTGGTCGGGTCGGCGAATCCGCGGGCGAAGTCACCGGTGCCGGTGTTGACCATTGCGTACTGCGCGGCGATCTGCCAGGCGCCGGGGCCCCATTCACCGCGGCTGGGGATGAACGGGCGGAGCGGGGTGACGGTCGAGTAAGCCTGGAAGCCGCTGCCGCTGAAGTCGCGCTCTCCGGTCAAGAAGTACGAGGCGTTGACGTAGAACGCCCGCTGGGTCGAGCGGCCGCTGGTCACACCGTCGGTGAGCTGACGACTGAAGTTCATATACTCGGCGAGGAAACTGAACCGGCCGAACCAGAAGATGTGCGGCGCGATCCGACTCCGCAGGCCATTTGCGCTGACGTTACTGTTGTACGTGAAGAACGGCACGCCCGATGCGTTGATGAAGGCCGAGTTCGTGGTCGGCTCCCCCGCACCGTTCAGGAACGATACGTTGCTCTGTTGGAGGGAGTAGTGCTGCTCGCCGACCGAGCCGCCAACGCCGCCGCCCAGCCCGTTCAGGGCGGTTGTGGAGTTCTCGAACGGCTTGAACGTAACGGCGCCGTTGTACTCCACGTTCCGGTTCAGGTCGTAAAAGAAGCTTGTGCCTGAGTTGCCGATCCCTGACCAGTACTGCATCCGCTTGTTGAACAGGTTGCCGGTCGCCATAACGCCCAGTTGACGCTTACCGGCGAACTGAAACACCGGCGAGTTGGTAATCACGGGCTCGAGCGCGGGTGAGAACGCGTAATACTCATAAAGCGGCGGCGACAGCCCCTTGCCCGCGCGGAGGGTCAGCCAGTCGCCGAAGCTGTACGACATCCACATATCGAGCAAGTTGAACTGACCGGCGAACCCCTGGGTGCCGATCTGGTATTTCCAGTCCTTGGTGATGTTGCCGTACAGAAACGTACGAGCGAAGGGCACGAAAAAGCCCTGGAACGACGTCGGCATGTTCTGGCGGTCGAAGAACGCGCCGTCGATGGTGATCTGGTTGGTCAGGTTGAGGGTGAACTCGTCGTTCTCGTCGCCGATGTGGAAATAGCCGCCGCCGCCAAGGGCGCCGGTGCCCTTGCCGTTGTATCGATAGCTCCCTTTGAGCGGGAAGTTGTCTCCGGCTCCGGTCTTCCTCTTAGCGTCATGAAACGATTGGGTAAGCGGCACGGGGAAGTCCCCGACGCCTGCGTCTTCGTCCGTAGTCTCGCCCTTGCCTTCGGGCCTCCCTTGGCCAGTCCCTTCCTGAAGATCGTAGCCCGGAGACGATGGTTCCGGCGCGTGCTGGACCGGAGGGGCGGGAGTCGACTGATAAGCCCGAATGGTCGACAGTTCGCCCTGGAGCCGGCCGACGTCGGCCTTGGCCTCTTTCACCTCGCGGCGAAGCTCTCGAAGCTCCTTGAGCAGCTCCGAGTCGGCGCTGACGCTCGATGCGGGCAGTGGGGGCGCAGTGGGGGCCTCTTGGGCGAGGCTCACACGGCCCGCAATCAGGACGATGGCAAGCAGGCTCGCAAGCTTGGTTGGTCGGCGGCGGCCGATCAGGGTTTTGCGGGTATCTCCGTCTGGCATGATGTCGGCCCCCACTCATCTGAATAATCGATGAAATCGATACAGCGTCGATATTCAGATCGGCGAAACGGGGGCTTGACACCAGAAAAGTTGACTTTTCTTAAGGCTTCCACACGCTGGGTCAGCCGGCTGGCGGCGAGAACCAGTGATTGGGCGCGAGGCCCCCCGACTCGACGAGCCAGGGACGGCCGCCGGGGCCGTCGGTCCAATAGCCGGCGACTCGTAGCGCGACGTTCGCGAGGTCGGTCGTCACGGCCGTCGGCGGGCCGCACCATCGCACGCAGGTGACGTCGACGTCGAGCGGGAAGACCGAGCGCAGCAGGCCCGGTCCGGCCGCGGGCAGGGCGTCGGTTTCGGGCGTCGGCCCGGCGATGATCAGGTTGGCGGTCGCCAGGTTGCCGCCGAAGTACCAGTGGGCTTCCTCATCGGTCCAGGGGCCGTCCCATCGGAACCGGTCGCGATAGATCAGGCGGCCCTCGCGACGGACTTCCAGATCCTGGACGATCCGATCGAACTGGAACCGCTCGGAGAGCACGCCGCGGTCGTAGCGGCCGGGGAGCCAGACGTCGCCCCAGACCAGCCGGGCGCGCGGCGCGAGCTCGACGCGGGCCCGCTGGTAGTAGCGGCAGCCCTGGAAGGGAATCGCCGGGCCCGGCATGACGACGAGGCAGGCGTCGTCCTCGACCGTGACGGCCCATTGCTGGGTCGAGTAACTGTCCAGGGCCGGATGGATTCGCGAGGCCGACTGTCCCGTGACCAACGCCCGCGCGCCGGCCCTCGCCGTGAGCTCGACCAGGTGGGCGTCGCCGTCCATCAGGCCGCCGGTGAGGTTGATCAAATAGAGCAACGCCGCCGGCTCGGTCGGGAACGCGAACGGAGGGAAGATCCGCATGGGGATCTGCTGGTAGCGGGTGCCCAGGCGGGTCTCGTCGCCGGTGCGGATCAGCTCGATCCGCGCGCCGCCCACGCGGGCGGCGGGGTTGTGGATCGACTCAAGCCCGAGGAATTCGGGGGGCGTCAGGAACTCTTCCCGTGTGATGCGAGTTGCTCGCGCACCCACTGGACCACCTCCTCGACGCCTTCTTTCTTGCGGATGCTCACCATCATGAACGGTCGCTCGCCCCGCATCTTCCGGGCGTCGCGATCCATCACCGCCAGGTCGGCTCCCACGTGCGGCGCCAGGTCCGTCTTGTTGATGATCAACAGGTCGCTGGAGCAAATTCCCGGCCCCCCCTTGCGGGGGATCTTGTCCCCTTCAGCAACATCGATGACGAAAATGAAGCGATCGGCCAGCTCGCGCGAGAAGACGGCCGTGAGGTTGTCGCCGCCGGATTCGACCACGACCAGCTTCAGGTCGGGGAACTGGCGCTGGAAGTTGGCCACGGCGCTCAGGTTGGCGCTGGCGTCGTCGCGGATGGCGGTGTGCGGGCAGCCGCCGGTCTGGACGCCGACGATCCGCTCCACCGGCAGCACCCCGCTGCGCGAGAGGAACTCGGCGTCCTCGTGGGTGTAGATGTCGTTGGTGATGACGGCGAGGTTGATCTCGGGCCAGAGGGCCCGGCAGAGCGCCTCGACCAGCGCCGTCTTGCCCGAGCCGACCGGCCCGGCGACGCCGAGGGTGAAGACCTTGCGCGTCGGCCCCGCGTAGCGGGCCGGGCCGGGCCTCCCCATGTGGTCGTGGGAGTGGGAACCGTCGGGGTCTTTGTGGAACGCCGCGCCCCATCGCCCGGCGCGTCGCCGCGTCGCCGCGGGCCCGCCCGACAGTTCGGGCGGCGGATCAAGAACGGAACATGCGTGCGTAGAGTCGAGTCTGTTCATCGCAGAGAATCTCATAAAACGGGCAACCGCCGCCGGCGGTTTCCGGGGCGCGGTTGACGAGGTCCGCGGCCATGGTTCGGATGTCGCCGTGGAGGTAGGCCAGGATCTGTTGGCCGTGGGTGTGGCCGACGGGGACGGCCCGGACCCCAGCCCCCACCATACCCATTACCGCCTGGTGCAGGTAGACCGTCAGGACGTCCTCGGGCTCGCCGCCGGCCAGGGCGCCGAGCAGGCCGAAGGCGACCGGATGGTGCCACCTGGGCGGTTCCTCACCCTCTCGGGCGGGTTCCACGAATGGCGCGAGGCCTCCGGAGCACCACGCCCAGGTCGTCCCCAGGGCGAGGAGCTGCTCCCCCATCTCGCGGCTGGCGCGGCGGGTCGAGGGAGGCATGATCGAGGCGTCGGCCAGGTTGTTCAACGCGCGCAGCTCGGCGGGGCTCCCCGCGCGGGCGGACCGGCAGCCGGAAGCCGCCAGGACCCCCTCGAAGGGGCCCAGCGACGTCCGGAGCCAGTGTCGGGTCCAGCGCTCCAGGCTCTCGGGGTCGTGGACCAGGCCGCGGGCGATCGCCGCTTCGAGGCCCCACGAGTGAGTGTAGCCGCTGATCGGCAGCGCCGAGTCGGCGATCTGGAGCAGGGAAAGGTTCATCGTCCAGCGTCCTTCATCAGAAGAGGAAATAGCGCTGGGCCATCGGTAGCTTGTCGAGCGGATCGCTGCCGACTTTCTCGCCATCGACCCACACCTGATAAGTGTCGGGATCGACCTTGATCTCGGGCGTCGCCTCGTTCCGCCGCATGTCCTTCTTGCCGATGTTGCGGCAGTTCTCAACCGCGACGACCTCGCGTTGCAGGCCGTAGCGGTCGACGATGCCGGCTTCGATCGACGCCTTCGAGACGAACGTCATGCACGATTTCGAAAGCGCCCGGCCGTAGGCGGCGAACTGGGGCCGCATGTAGACCGGCTGGGGCGTCGGGATGCTGGCGTTGGGGTCGCCCATCTGGGCGTAAACGATCATCCCCCCTTGATCACCAGGAACGGCTTGACGCCGAAGTAGGCCGGCTCGTACAGCACCAGGTCGGCGAGCTTGCCCCCCTCGATGCTGCCGACGTGGCGGGCGATCCCCTGGGCCACCGCCGGGTTGATCGTGTACTTGGCGACGTACCGCTTGACCCGCTCGTTGTCGTTGCGGGCGCTGTCCGATGCCATGGCGCCGAGCTGCACCTTCATCTTGTGGGCGGTCTGCCAGGTCCGCATTACGACCTCGCCGACCCGGCCCATCGCCTGCGAGTCGGAGCTCATCATGCTGATGATGCCGCGGTCGTGGAACACGTCCTCGGCGCCGATCGTCTCGGCCCGGATGCGGCTCTCGGCGAACGCCACGTCCTCGGGGATCTTCCGCGACAGGTGATGGCACACCATCAGCATGTCGAGATGCTCGTCGATCGTGTTCTTGGTGAACGGCCGGGTCGGGTTGGTGCTGGAGGGCAGGACGTTGGGGCAGCCGGCGATCTTGATGATGTCCGGCGCGTGGCCGCCGCCGGCGCCCTCGGTGTGGAACGTGTGGATCGCCCGGCCGGCGATCGCGGCGATCGTGTCGTCGATGAACCCGCACTCGTTGAGAGTGTCGGTGTGGATCGCGATCTGGATGTCGAACTCGTCGGCCACCTTGAGCGCGGTGTCGATGACTTCGAGGGTGGTGCCCCAGTCCTCGTGGAGCTTCAGGCCGCAGGCCCCGGCGCGGATCTGGTCGCGGAGCGGCTCCGCCAGGCTGCCGTTCCCCTTGCCCATGAAACCGAGGTTGACCGGCAGCCCCTCGGCCGCCTGGAGCATCCGCATGATGTTCCACGCGCCCGGCGTGCAGGTGGTCGCCCACGTCCCGGTGGCCGAGCCGGTGCCGCCGCCGAGCATCGTGGTGATCCCCGAGGCGACGGCCGTCTCGACCTGCTGCGGGCAGATGAAGTGGATGTGGCTGTCGATCCCTCCCGCCGTGCAGATCATGCCTTCGCCGGCGATGACCTCGGTTCCCGGCCCGATCACCAGCCGGGGGTCGACGTCGTCCTGCGTCAGCGGGTTGCCGGCCATGCCCACGGCCACGATCCGCCCGTTGCGGATGCCGATGTCCCCCTTGACGATCCCCCAGTGGTCGATGACCACCGCGTTGGTGATCACGAGGTCGCAATGCTCGGGGCTCATCGGCTCGTCGAACGGGCATTGCGACTGGCCGTCGCGGATCGACTTGCCGCCGCCGAAGACCGCCTCGTTGCCCGGAGTGGTGTAATCCTGCTCGATCTCGATGATCAGCTCGGTGTCGGCCAGTCGAATCCGGTCGCCGGTGGTCGGTCCGTATTTGTACGCGTAAGCCTGTCGAGTCAGCCGCAAACTCATGGGATGGGTCTCTTTCCTTTGGAGATGAGGAATGCGAGGGGGGACGCCAGGCCGTGGCTCATTTCTGGGGCTTGTGGCCGTACTTCTGGTCCATGCACCGCTTGATGCTCATCTGGCGCGTGTAAGGATCGTCGAGGCGGCCCATCACCAGGCCGTTGAACCCGTACACCACCCGTCGGCCGCCGTAAGCGACGAGCTGGACGTCCTTGACGTCGCCGGGCTCGAACCGCACCGCGGTGCCGCTCGGCAGGTCGAGGTGCATCCCATACGCCTTCTCGCGGTCGAAGACCAGCTCGCGATTCGTCTCGAAGAAGTGGTAGTGCGCGCCGACCTGCACCGGACGGTCGCCGGTGTTGTTGACCGTGATCGTGATGTTCGGCCGGCCCGGATTGAGCTCGATGTCGTCGCCGTCGAAGAAATACTCGCCCGGAATCATGTGCGGACTCCCTGAAAGCGCGGAAGGATGTGGGGGGCTACCGTCGAACTCGGCTCGAAACGGCTCAGCGGATCGGCTCGTGGACCGTGACCAGCTTGCTGCCGTCGGGGAACGTCGGCTCGACCTGGATCGAGTGGATCATCTCCGGGACGCCTTCCATCACGTCGTTGCGGCCGAGGATCTCGCAGCCGGCGCTCATGATCTCGTCGACCGACTTGCCGTCGCGCGCCAGCTCCAGCAGTTGAGCCGTGATGTACGCCGTGGCCTCGGGGACGTTGAGCTTCAGCCCCCGCGCCTTGCGCGCCGCGGCGACCTGGGCGGCCGTGAAGATCAGCAATTTGTCGCGTTCTTGCGGTGTCAAGTGCATGGCAAGGACTCCAGGATTTGGGATGGGTGGCTGAAGGACGCTGGGAGGCCGCCGGACGGGGCGAACCGGCGCGACACGACGCGGTCGCGCCTGAATTCGTATTAATCTTAATCTACCAGTGAGTTGGTCCGATGCCAGGGGGCAGTCAATTTGCCGGACGAGCGTCCGTCGGAGCCGTCCTCAACCGAACACTTCGACCACGCCGGTGGCCAGGTCGTACACGGCGCCGACGATCTTCACCTTCCCGGCCCTGACCAGCTCGGGGACGATCGGCCCGGCGGTCTTGAGCTTGGCGACGGATCGCAGGACGTTGGCCTTGGTGACGTTCTCAAGCTTGTCGCCCGATGCGCCCGCGGCGTCGGCGACGGCCGGCTTGATAAGTTCGACCAGACCGTCGATCGAGCCGGGAAGGGAGTCGCGGGCGTCGACGTGCTGGATGGCGGCCTTGACCGCGCCGCACTTACTATGGCCCAGCACCATGACGACCCGGACGCCCAGCTCGGCCACCGCGAACTCGATGCTCCCCTTCACGACCGCCCCCGCGCCGTCGACGACGTTGCCCGCGATCCGGACCACGAAGAGGTCGCCCGCCCCCTGGTCGAAGATCAGCTCGGGCGCGACCCGCGAATCGGCGCAGCCGATGATCGCGGCGACCGGCGCCTGGCCCTCGGCCATCGCCGCGAAGTCGCTCGGCCGCCGCCGGGTGAGGAGCGAAGTCTGACCCGAGGCGAACCGCTTGTTGCCCTCCCGCAGAAGGGCGAGCACGGCGTCGGGGTCGGGGGCCGGTTGCGCCGCCGCCTTCAAGTCGGTGGAACCCGATGAGAGCGCGACGCCGGCCGCCAGGCCCACTTGCTGTACGAACCGGCGTCGAGACGGGGAATTCGGGGATCGCATGGTCAAGCTCTCCATGGGCGGATTCGAGGCTCGGTCGGTTCACTCGACGCGAGTCGTATTGGTAAAGGATCCGCGGGCGACGCCGCGATTCCGGGGCGGACGCGTCGCCGAGCCCCGAGCGTGGTGAAGGCGTTCCGGACGATCGCCCGGGGCGCGCCGCGAAGTGACGTTGCGGCCTGGCCGCCCTCGGACCCTGCGTCCAGGCGTCCCCAGTGACAACCCGCCGACGCTCTATATAGCATGCACCGGCGGCCGGGTAAAGAAGGGACTCGCCCGCCTCAAAAATAGAGCTGGAACCTCATCCAGAACATATCGGCGCTCTTCTGAAGGCCGCCGGGGCGATACTGGACCGGGTCGCCGAATTCGCCGTGGAGCCAGAACATATAGACCTTGAGATATTCATTCAAGTACCAGTTGAGGCCGATCTCGGTCGTGTCCGCCTGATTGGACCAGAGACTCGGATCGGCGAAACCGCCGGTGAAGATCTGCTCGCCGAGCCGCAGGTCGCTGTATCGGCCGACGACTTCCCAGGCGCCCACGCCGCGGCGCTCGCCCTTCGACGTCGGGAACACCGGCCGCAGCGGCTTGAGCCGCGCCCTGCGGTCGACGTGCTCGCCCGTCAAGAAGTAGCCTCCTGTCAAGTAGAACCCCGAGAACGGCACCCGCACCGGGCTCGGCCGGTTCGCCGACGCATACCCGCCGTAACCGTACTGCCACTCGCCGATCAGAGACAGCCCTTTATAAAAGTAGGCCGAGTGGACCGAACCGAGCAGTCGCTCGCCGCGCTCGACGACGTCGCGGTTCAAGATCAGGAACGGCGTCGTCCCAGGCCCGGGGACGTCCGCGTTCGGCGAGCCGCCGGCGATCCGGAACGACTGGGGCACCGCCGCCTGGTTCTGGTATCCGTACGCGACCGAACTGCCGATGTTCCAGAACCTGGCGAACTTCAGGCTTTCTGATTCCTGGAACGGCCGCGCATTGAGGTAACCGACGAAATCCGCGGAGTTGGAGAGGCTCTCGAACGAGTTCCGCGAGCCGTTGAAGACGCCCGCCGCATAGTCGAGCCGCTTGTCGAACAGATAGCCCCATCCCATCATCCCGAACTGCCGGTTCAGCGACAGGTTGGTCGTGAACAGCGACCGCTCCGGAGTCGGCAGCCAGTAATTCGAGATCGCGTACTGGTCGTAGGGGAGCGGCGTGAAGAACCGGCCGATCCGGACCTCGAAGCGGTCGTCGAAGTGGAGATTGACGAAGGCGTTCAGCAAGTTGAAAGCGCCGAAGCCGCGGTTGATCGCCAGCTCGTACTCGATCGCCTTGGTGATGTTGCCGTTGAAGAAGATCCGCTGGCGGGGCAGGAAGATGCCGCCGTTGGCCGGGACCTGATCGCTCTGCGCCCAGATCCGGGCCTCGATCTGGGACTCGTAATGGACCTGGAGCCGGAATTCCTCGTCCTCGGTCTGCCACTGGAACCCGGGGCCGAACGTACCCTTCAGCGGCAGCCTCCTGGATTCGGCGGCGTTCGTGGGCGCGTATCCCGGCGCGGCGGTGAACGGATCGAACTGGCCCTCGGTGTAGTCCGGGACCGGCGTATCGGGGTCGGTATCGGCCGCCCTCGCGTCGTTCCTCATCGGTCCCGGGATGGCGACCTCGGCGTTTGAGCTGGCCTCCTCGCCCGCGTCCGCCGGCCTCCCCGACAGTTCACCGATCTTCTCGCGGAGCTGCCTCATCTCCTGCTCGTGTGCGCGCGTGGTCCGCGCCAGCTCGCTCGCGAGCTTCCGGTTCATCTCTTCCATCACCATGAGCCGCTGGGCGAGCTGTTCGACGGTCATCGGCGCGGCGGGTGCGGGCGTGGGAGGGACGTCCTGCGACCGCGCGTTCGGCCCGAGCGCGGCCAGGACGCTCGCCAGGCTGAACGCAAACATCCACGATCCTGGCCGTCGCACGCGTGTTCGGCTCCTGTCTCAGGACGGAGAGCTCCGTCATCTTGATCGGCGTCCGAGCCCCATGGCGTTACGAGATGTGGGGACGGCCGTCGTAAATCATTGCCTCGGACGATCCTCCATCGCCCTCGATCCTGATCCGGCCGATCGGGCGTGAAGCCCGGGGCCGGATCATGGCGAGACGATATCCGGCATTGGATTCTTCCACAATTGCATTTCGGTCATGGCTTAACGTCGCGGACTGATGCGGCCGACCGTCCCTTGATCGGGTATCTTCGGCTCACGACGTTCTTGGGTCGGGCGATGATTGGTACGAGGTCGGGGAATTCGTATGTCCACGCATGTTGAATGGTATGAGGTCGTCTTGCGGCTGGCGCTCACCGTCGCGGCTGGCGCGATCGTCGGGGTGAACCGTGGCGAGCATGGGCGGGCGGCGGGGCTCCGGACGACGATGCTGGTCTGCCTGGCCGCCTCGGTGTCGATGATCCAGGTCAACCTGATGCTGGCGACCGCGGGGAGGGCGTCCAGCTCTTTTGTGATGCTCGACTTGATGCGACTGCCGCTCGGCATTTTGACTGGCATGGGATTCATCGGCGGCGGGGCGATCCTCAAGCGGGGCGACGTCGTCCTGGGCGTTACGACGGCCGCCACGCTCTGGTTTGTGACCATCCTCGGACTTTGCTTCGGCGGCGGCCAACTCGTTCTGGGCGTCGCCGCGCTGGCGATCGGAATGTTGGTGCTGACGAGCCTCAAGCGATGGGAGTCGCACATGCTTCAGGATCACCGGGGTGTTCTGTCGTTGACGTCGTCGCTGAGCGGGCCGACCGAGGACGAGGTCCGCGGCGACATTGTCGGCCAGGGGTTCTCGATCAAGTCCTCGGAGGTTTGTTACGACAAGGCCGACGAACGCTGGATGCTTCGCTGCGAGCTGAAGTGGCGGGCGCGGGCGTCGGAACCGCGACGGATTCCCGTGAGAGAATGGTCCGAGCGCCCGGGAGTCGTGAAGGTCGAGTGGACGGCTCTCGAATTGCCGGAGGCGTTGCGGTAGCGTCGCGACCCGGAAGGACGGTCGAGGTCAACGGCCGTCCGCGCGCTTCACGACGAGGTCGTCGAACATCCCGGTGTCGTCGAACGAGCCGAGGCCGATCCGCCCGTGTGGGAAGGTCTTATCGTGGGTCGTCATGACGGGCTTCGTCATGTCGTCGAAGTAGACCTCGATCAGGCCGCTGCCGGGCTCGCGCTTGAGGCGGACGTCGTGCCAGCCGTCGGTCCACGCCGTCCCCTTCGTTCGGTCTTCGGCGATCGAGACGCGAGGCTTGCCGTCGACCAGGAAGATGCTGTTGGCGTGCGGGTCGGCCTCCTTCGCGATGTGGACGTAATAGAAGTGCGAGGGGTCGACGTAGCCGAAGATCAGGCAGAGGTCGCGATGGCCGTAGTCGCGCGTGGTCGAACGGGCCTTCACGTCCAGCGTGAACCCGCCCAGGTCGGCCTCGCGACGCAGCGCCATGTTGAACGGCGACCGGACCGGCGGCTCGTATTTGCTGGCCTGGAAGAGTTCGAGGACGCGGTTGTCGCGATCTTTCTCGCGAACGATCCGCCAGGCGGCCTTGTCGGTGAAGTCCCAGCCGTCGGGCGTCTCGCGCTCGAAATCGTCGCGGACGACGACGCCTTTGGGATCGGCCGCGTCGGCCTTTTGCCCTGGCGACGGCGACGGGCTCGCGGCCGCGAGCGCGGCGACGATTCCCATTGCGGCGGCCCGTCGCGCCCAGCTCGGTTGCGGTCGGTCGATCATCGAACTCTCCTGTCAGTACGGCTCGTTCCCGGTCCACTCTAGGACTTTGACCGCGACGGGCGGCTCGATCAAGGGGCTCTCGGCTTGACAGTCTTCGGCGCGGGGTCTGAAGATGTCGGGATCGGCTCGCCGCCGCGATCGGCGGCCGGCCTCGTTCCTCCGGGGAATTCAGGGGTTTATTGATATGAACCGTCGATTGCTTCCAATCGTCTTCACGTTAGGTCTAAATTTCATCATGTCATTCACTGTGACGCGCGGCGACGAGGGGATGTGGGTCTTCAACAACCTGCCTTTGGAGACGCTCAAGGCGCGCCACGGGTTCACGCCGCCGGCCGGCTGGGCGGAGCATCTGCGGTCGTCGGCCGTCCGGTTCAACAACGGCGGTTCGGGCTCGTTCGTGTCGGCCGACGGCCTGATCATGACGAACCACCACGTCGGCGCCGACACCCTGTCGAAGTTGAGCACGGCCGACAAAGACTATTACCGGCTCGGCTATTACGCGCAGACCCCCGAGCAGGAGGCCAAGGCGCCCGACCTCGAACTGAACGTCCTGGTGGCGATCGAAGACGTGACCGCGGCCGTCAACGCCGGCGTGAAGCCCGAGATGGACGACGCGGCCGCCGCAACGGCCCGGAGGAAGGCGTCGGCCGACATCGAAAAGGCGTCGACCCAGAAGACCGGCCTGCGGAGCGACGTCGTCACGCTCTACCAAGGAGGACGATATCATCTCTACACGTATAAAAAGTACACCGACGTCCGCCTCGTCTTCGCTCCCGAGTTCGACATCGCCTTCTTCGGCGGCGACCCCGACAACTTCGAGTTCCCCCGCTACTGCCTCGACGTCTGCTTCTTCCGCGCCTACGAGGACGGCAAGCCGGCGAAGATCGCCAACCACCTGAAGTGGAGCGCCAACGGCAGCAAGGACGGCGAACTCGTGTTCGTCGCCGGGCACCCCGGCCGGACCGACCGGCTGAACACGATGGCCAGCATCGCGTATCTGCGCGACCTCGGATTTCCGAGCCTGCTCGACTGGCTCCACGCCAAGGAGGCGTTCCTGCTCGACTTCGGCCGTCGCGGGGATGAGGAGTTCCGCCAGTCGAAGGAGGAGTTGTTCTCGATCCAGAACAGCCGCAAGGCGCGGCTGGGCGGTTTCAAGGGGTTGCAAGACCCGGCGTTCCTCGCCAAGAAGCAAGAGGCCGAGAACGACCTGCGCAAGAGCGTGGCCGCCGACCCCAAGAAGCAGGCGGCCTACGGCGAGGCCTGGGATCGCATCGCCGAGGCTCAGAAGGCGATGGCCGCGATCGCCAGGCCGCTCGCCCTTCTGGAGCGCGGACGGGCCATCGATTCGCAGCATTTCGGGATCGCCCGCGAACTCGTGAGGCTCGCCGAGGAGAAGCCCAAGCCGAACGCCGACCGCCTGAAGGAGTATCGCGATTCGGGCCTGGCCTCGCTCGAACTGGAGCTGTTCTCCGAAGCGCCGATCTATCCCGATTTCGAGAAGGCGAAGCTCGCGTTCTCGCTCGGCTACTGGAAGCAGATCGAGCCCAACGACCCGCTGCTCGCCCGGGTTCTCGACGGTCGCACGCCGGCCGAGGCGGCGGCCGCGCTGGTTTCGGGCACGAAGCTGGGCGACGTCGCCGTGCGCCGCAAGCTGGCAGAGGGAGGCAAGGAGGCGATCGAGAAGTCGGACGACCCGATGATCAAGCTGGCCCTCCTGGTCGATCCCGAGTCGAGGCGGCTCCGCAAGGAGCGCGAGGACAAGGTCGAGGGAGTCGAGGCGGCGAATTACGCCCTGATCGCCAAGGCTCTGTTCGAGGAGCGGGGCGACTCGGTTTATCCCGATGCGACGTTCACGCTGCGGCTGGCTTTCGGCGTCGTCAAGGGCTACGAGGTCGACGGCGCGGCCGTCCCGCCTTTCACCGTCGTCGAGGGCGCCTTCGAGCACGCCAAGGCGCATGGCGAGAAGCCGCCGTACGCGCTCCCCAAGTCGTGGCACGAGGCGCGCCGGGCGGAGCGGTTGAATCTCCAGACGCCGTTGAACTTCGTCTCGACGGCCGACATCATCGGCGGCAATTCCGGCAGCCCGGTCGTGAATCGCGACAATGAGGTCGTGGGCCTGATCTTCGACGGTAACGTCCAATCGCTGATCCTCGACTTCGGTTACGACGACAAGACCGCCCGCGCCGTCTCCGTCGACTCGCGAGGCATCATGGAAGCCCTCCGCTCCGTCTACCGCGCCGACCGCCTGGTCAAGGAACTCACCACTCCTTGAGCCAAACACTCGGCTAAGGGGACGTCGCCGCGTCGGCGGCGACGTCCCATAAAGGGAATGTACTACGAGACCGCGGAGAATTAAGCGGTTTTCCGGAGCGAAGGGGCGAGGCAGGGACGGATAACCGGGACGACCGACCAACCGGCGCGCACGAAAAAACCCCGGTGAAGACCGGGGTTTTTTCGTTGACGTAAAGAATGCCGGAGACAGGACTTGAACCTGCACCCGCCGTGAAGCGGACTAGCCCCTCAAGCTAGCGTGTCTGCCAATTCCACCACTCCGGCGAGGGGTGACGCCCTTGAGCGTTGAGAAATCATTCTGGGGTTTGGGCGGCGGAAAGTCAAGCCTAGGCGGGCAAAGTTCGGCGGGATGTGTCCATTGGACGTCGGGTTGGGGGCAGGGGGTTGAAATGGCGGTCAGGCGGGGGCATCCTGGCACGAGTGGCGCCGCGCCCGGCGGAGCGAGCGATCGGACCGATCTTCAGGAGCCTTGCCGTGAAACAGCAGTCGATGGACGCCCAGGCGGGTCAAGGCGGCGGGACGACGCGCCGGCGGTTCGGGCTGGAACTGGCCGGGACGGCGGCGGCGGTGTTCGCGGCGCCGGCGGTGCTGCGGGGCCGCAACCTCAACGACAAGATGAACATCGCGATCATCGGGGCGGGGGGGCGCGGGGCGGCGAACCTCGACGGCGTCTCGTCCGAGAACATCACGGCCCTCTGCGACGTCTTCGAACCGGCCGTCGAGCAGGCGGGCTCGCAGTTTCCCAAGGCCAGGCGGTTTCGCGATTTCCGTAGGGTTTTCGATCACTCGGCCGAGTTCGACGCGGTCGTGGTGAGCACCTGCGAGCACACGCACGCCTTCGCGACCCTCCCGGCGCTCCAGCTCGGCAAGCACGTCTACTGCGAGAAGCCGCTGTCGTACAACGTCTGGGAGGCCCGGGTCATCCGCGAGGCCGCCGAGAAGGCCAAGGTCGCCACCCAGATGGGGACTCAGATCCACGCCGGCGACAACTATCGTCGCGTCGTGGAATTGATCCAGGCCGGCGCGATCGGACCCGTGACCGAAGCCCACGTCTGGGTCGGCCGGGCCTGGGGCCGGCAGTCGGCCGAGGACGCCCGGCGCAACCAGGACATCGTCCATGTCGAGGAACGTCCCACGGGCTCGTCGCCGATCCCCAAGGGGCTCGACTGGGACCTCTGGCTTGGCCCCGCCCCCGCGCGGCCGTTCCACGAAGTCTACTTCCCCGGCCCCAAGTGGTATCGCTGGTGGGACTTCGGCAACGGCACGATGAGCGATCTGGGAAGCCACTGGATCGATCTCCCGTTCTGGGCGCTCAAGCTCAAGTCGCCCGCGACCATCGAGGCGTTCGGCCCGCCGCCGCACCCCGAGATCGCGCCGGCGTCGATGAAGGTCGTCTACGAGTACGCCGGGCACGACCAGGCGCCTCCGCTGACCCTCACCTGGTATCAGGGCGCCGACAAGCCTAAGGCGTTCCATGACGGGACGATCCCCAAGTGGGACAGCGGTGTTCTGTTCGTCGGTTCCAAGGGGATGCTCCTGGCTGATTACGGCCGCCTGAAGCTGCTCCCCGAGAAGGAATTCCAGGGTTTCATCGCTCCCGCGCAGGTGTTCCCCAAGTCGCTGGGCCACCACGCCGAGTGGATTCACGCCTGCAAGACCGGCGGCAAGGCTCTGTGCGATTTCGCCTACTCCGGCTGGCTCACCGAGGCGAATCATCTGGGGAACGTCGCCTACCGAACCGGCAAGAAGCTCGAATGGGACGCCGCCAAGCTCCAGGCCTCGAACGCCCCGGAGGCCGAGCCGTTCCTCCGACGTGAATACCGCAAGGGCTGGAAGCTGGCCTGAGCCGGGTCGAACCGTTGAAGTCCATGGTCCGCCCAGTCCTTTCTTGATTGCGGAGCAACCGCCGATGTGTTGGTTTAGTGGATTGATCGCCCTTTCGATGCTCGTCGGTATGTCGTCCCCGTCGTCGGCTCAGTCGACCGCCGAGCCGGCGAAGGGGCGCTGGACGAGCCTGTTCAACGGCAAGAATCTGGACGGCTGGGTCATGAAGCTCAAGGGGAGCGACCTCGGGGAGAACTACAAGGACACGTTCCGGGTCGAGGACGGCGTGATCCGGGTCTCCTACGACAAGTATGAGAAGTTCAACGGCGAGTTCGGGCACCTGTTCTTCCATCAGCCGTTCTCCAAGTACAAGCTGCGGATCGAGTACCGGTTCGTCGGCGAGCAGTGCCCCGGCGGTCCGGGCTGGGCGTATCGCAACAGCGGGGTCATGATCCACAGCCAGAAGCCCGAGACGATGAGCAAGGATCAGGAGTTCCCCGTCTCGATCGAGGTCCAGTTTCTGGGAGGCGCGGAGCGGGGCACCCGGCCGACGGGCAACGTCTGCACGCCGGGCACCCACATCGTGATGGACGGCAAACTGATCACGCAGCACTGCAACGACTCGAAGTCGCCGACCCTTCGCGGCGACCAGTGGGTGACGATCGAGGTTGAGGCCCACGGCAACGGCACGATCAAGCACTTCGTCAACGGCGAGCTGGTCATCCAGTACGAGAAGCCGCAGCTCGACCCCGACGACCGCGACGCGGCCAAACTGCTCAAGGCGAACAACGGCGAAAAGGCCCTTTCCGGCGGTTACATCGCCCTCCAGGCCGAGACCGCCCCGGTGGAGTTTCGCAAAATCGAGATCATGCCGCTCGACGACTGAGTCGGGCGTGGGTTCGGGTTGACCGTGAGCAACCGCCAATTATGGGTTCCGAAAGAAATTCACCACGGAGGACACAGAGGAGACGGAGGTAAACGATTCGATCGGTAATACGGATGACACCGTCGCGCGGGAGAACGAGGTTGAAGATGAGCGGCAGGCCCACATCCCTTCCCCCCTTCGTGTCCTCTGTGTCCTCCGTGGTGAGCCGAATCCAGTTTTCGCGGTCATCGTTCAGCCGTCGCGGACGGCCCGTTACTCCGGCTTGTTGAGTGGACGAGGGAAAACGTCGAGGGGCTCAAGGCGTTCCCAGAGGGCCACGCGCTCAGCGGCCGTGAGCTTGCCGAGCGGCGTTCGCACCGGGCCGCAGTCGACGCCGAGCATCGCCATGACGGCTTTCGACGCGGCCAGGAAGCCGAACTCGGCGAGGGTCTTGATCAGGGTGATCGACTTGGCTTGCTCGGCGCGGGCGGTTGCGAGGTCCCCCTTGTCGAAGGCCGCCTGAATCCGGTGGTAGACCGGGGCGGCGAAGTTGTATGTGCTGCCGACGGCCCCTCGAATCCCCAGGCAGAGGCCGGCGAGCAGGCACTCGTCGGACCCGAACAGGACGTCGAACCCGCCGTCGTCGAGCCGGACGCACTCCTGCAGCTCCAGCATGTTGTCGTTCGAGTACTTGAGCCCCTTGAGCGTCGGGATTCGGAACTTCGCCTCGTGGAGGAATTCGGACATCGGCAGCCGGACGCCGGTCATGGCCGGGATGTCGTAGAAGTAGAACGGCAGCGGGTCGGCCTCGGCGGCGATCGGGGAGCAGAACTCGACGAGGTCGTGGATGGTGGAAGGCTTGAAGAAGCTCGGCGCCATCACGGCGACGGCCTCCGCGCCCGCCTGCCGGGCGTGGGCCGCCAGCTCGATCGCGTCGGCCTGGCAGTTGTGGCCGACATGCACGGCTACCCGCATCGTCCCCTTGCCGGCCTTGATCCATCGTTCGGTGAGGGCCTTCCGCTCGGCCACGGTCAGCGACGCCCACTCGCCGGTCGTCCCCCCCACGAACACCGAGGTGATCCGCGACTCCCGCAGCAGGTCCGCCTGTCGGTCGACGGCCTCGACGTTGAGCCGGCCGTCGGCGTGAAACGGCGAGTGGCAGGCGGGGACGAGTCCGGTCAGCGGTCCAGGCATGGGAAGCGGCTCCGTTTGGGCTCGATTTCCGACGGTCGCGACTGAAAGGGCCTCGGCGACAAGGCCCGGAACTGCGCCGTCTAGATGATGAGGTTCCAGTCTACAGGCCGCCCGGAACCCGGAGAATGGTCGTCGCCGCGACTCAATAATCGGTTCTGCGGTCTTCGACGATTTTGCGCATCGCGCGGCTTTTTCCTTCCTCCCCCGCCCCCAACGCGATTGGCTTTGTTCGCTCCATTTTCGGGGCGAAACACACGGCCGACGCCCCGCCGGCGCGAGCCTTTGAGATTGGGTTCGATCGCCGCGGAAACGGGGCTGACTTCGCCCGTTGTCGGCCTGTGGACGAGGCCCTCGGCGATCGGCTGGATTGGCTTCGTTCGCTGTCTCATGGAGGTCGTTTGTGTGGTTACAAGTCCTGATTCCATAGCGGGTTACGCGATTACGGTGCGTTGGCTTCGTTCGCGCAGAAACGCGGCGATTTCGTCGGGCGAGGCGTCCGGGGCTTCGCCTTGCTCCCCGCGCCCGGCTGCTGGCGGATTGGGTTCGATCGCTCGTTTTTCGAGACGGATCGAGGCGGGCCGATTGGGTTCGATCGCTCATTTTCGAGGTTCGTCGAGGCGGGTGGATTGGGTTCGATCGCTCTGTTTCTGGACCCTGTCGATGCGGCTGATCGACGTCCGAATTGAGAAAGAGCCGAGGCGCGCGAGGGAGCCCTCCAGTATGAATGTACTACAGGTTCGAAGCCTGCTCTGAGAATAGCTCGTGGGACCGACTGCGGGACGATCGAGGAGCGGAATACCAGCCCGCCGCGCCAGCGAGGGGATCGCCTCGGGGATTCGAAAACACTCCCTCGCTGACGCATCAGGCTGCCATGAAATTCCAGTCCGTGGTTTGCCGAAGGGGCGCCCCTACCGGCCCCGGGCGACCGCAGACCCCCATTTTCATCAGGATGGGTGCCGCGATCGATTGCTCTGAAAATAGCCCGTGAGACGATCGGGGAGCGGAATACAAGCCCGAAGCGCCAGCGAGTGAATTCCCCGCTGGCCGACCGGAAATTCACTCGCTGGCGCTTCGGGCTTCCATTCGGAGGCCGCCCGCGAGGTTGGACGTCCCAAAGGCGTCATGGCGGTTGCCATGAAGAATCCAGTCCGTGGTTTGCCGTAGGGACGCCCCTTGTGGGTGCCCGATCCGGATCGGCGACAGCGGCGACTTCCGCCATTCGGGCACCCACAAGGGGCGCCCCTACAATGGGTTATCCACGCAGCAAGTCGAGGTTGAAACATGAGCCGGACGATCACTCGGTCCACCGATCCCGAAGAGTTGCAAACACTCCGAGCGTTGTTCCAGGAATACGTCGACTCTCTGGGCATGGATCTTAGATTTCAGCACTTCGAGCAGGAGTTTGCCGATCTCCCCGGCCGGTACGCGCCACCGTCGGGCTGCATCCTGCTGGCGATGGAGGATGACCAGCCTGCCGGTTGCGTGGCGTTGAGGCCGCTGGCCGACGGCGCCTGCGAAATGAAGCGGCTCTACGTTCGCCCCCAGCACCGAGGGACCGGATTAGGTCGCGCGCTCGCGGAGCGAGTGATCCAGGAAGCACGAAACATCGGCTACGATCGCATCCGGCTGGATACGATCCCTTCGATCATGAGTGGAGCCGTCGCCATGTACCACGCGCTGGGATTCGAGACGATAGCCCCTTACTGTGACAACCCGATTCCGGGAGCCATGTTCCTGGAGCTGCGATTATAGCCGATCACGTTTCGACTGCCGGCGTTGGATCGGCGACCTGCGGTGAGCTTGCGCACTGACTTTGTGGCCGTACCGAATTCTAAGAGGCTATCCCGTAATTCTAGAAGATCGTAAACTCTTGTCCTCCCAGGAGGTTCGCAGGATTCATCGCCGCAGGAGCACCGTTCGATGCGTAAGCCCTACCCGTCCGACCTGACCGACGAACAGTGGGCGATCGTCGAGCCCTTGATCCCCGTTCCCCAGGTCGGACGGCCCCGGACCAACGACATGCGGGAGGTGCTCAATGCCATCCTCTACCTCAACCGCTCGGGGTGCCAGTGGGATATGCTGCCGCACGACCTGCCGGCCAAGAGCACCGTCTACAACCACTTCGCCCAGTGGCGGGACGACGGCACATGGCAACTCATCCTGGACGCCCTGCGCCGCCAGGTCCGCACGACGGCCGGGCGGGAGCCGTCCCCAAGCGCCGGGAGCATCGACAGCCAGACGGTCAAGGGGACCGAGACAGGGGGCGAACGGGGCTACGACGGCGGCAAGAAGCTGACCGGCGTGAAACGACATATCATCGTGGATACGCTGGGGTTGCTGCTGGTCGTGGCGGTCTCGGCGGCGTCCGCCGACGACGGGACGCACGCCCCCCAGGTGCTGGGGCGGCTGACGGCCGAGCATCGAAGCCGGTTGGCGTTGGTCTGGGGCGACGGCAAGTATCGCAACCACCACCTCGACGGCTGGCTGGCGGAGGCCTCGGCCGGGTACAGGATCGAGGTCGTGGAGCGGCCGCCGGGAAGCCAAGGGTTTGTGAAGCTGCCGAGGCGCTGGGTGGTGGAGCGGACGTTCGCCTGGCTGGGGCGGCATCGGCGACACAGTCGGAATTACGAGCACCACGCCGAGAGCAGCGAGTCGATGATCCGCATCAGCTCTATTCATCGCATGCTCAAGTTCTTGAAGCCCGATCGCTCAAGGCCGGCGATCCCGTTCAAGTACCATAAAAACCAGGACATCATTACGGGATAGCCTCTAAGAAGGCAGGAGATCGAGGGCGAAATATAAGGCAAGGATCAGCAGCACCGGCCTGATCACAACGCATATCCAGACTGGGATGAGGTTGAGCGACTGCTTTCGTGCGATCCGTATGTGTATCGACAAGGCTGTGATCGCCACGAGAAACACGATGAAATCTACAAACGCCTCAGCCCCCATGCCTGCCCGTCCCACGGCAATGACATGGTCGAATGAGTCCCTCCCGTGCTTGAAATCGTAATACAGTTTGACCTCCCACACGGTGAGAGCGATGCTGCACACGATCGGCAAGAGGCGCAGAAATTCATGAAGGATACGCCGTTTCTCCATGCGCCTTTATGCCCAGGACTTGAAACAAAAAACGTCCCGCCCGGCGGTCGGCCGGACGGGACGTGCGATGTTGCCAGTGAGAAGCTCGAACCGGTTCGGCTCAGCCGAACTCGCGGTCACGGACGATGCCGGGCTGCGGGATCGGGTACTTGCCGTTGGGAAGCGTCTGGAGCGGCGCGGCACCGGTCATGGTGAGCTTCTCAAGGTCGGGGGCGAACTCGTGGGTGCAGTTGAGCATGTCGTCGAAGGTGACGAGCTGGCCGGTGTGGGCGGCCATGCGGCCCATCGAGGTGACGAGGCTGGCTTCGACGCCCCGCTTGACCTCGTTGTACGAGTGATCCTTGCGGATCGCATCGATGAGGTCGTCCCATTCGAGCTGGTAGGGATTGGCCTCGGGCTGGGCGGCCGACCAGACGAGGTCCTTCTTGGAGTTGAGCTTCTGGCCCTTGTAGATCCGGCACTTGGCCGGCGAGTGGGCGGCGGTCGAGATCACGGCCGAGCCCTTCGAGCCGTGGGCGTAGCTGGCGAACTCGGACTTGCAGCCGTCGAGGTTGCGGCCTTCGAGGAAGAACTTGCTGCCGTCCGCGAAGGTGTACTCGACCGAGTAGGTGTCGAAGTTCTGATCGATGAAGTCGCCGCGGTAGGTGCGGGCGCCGGAGGCGGTGGCCGAGACCGGCCAGGCGTCCTTCATCCAGCAGCATTCATCGATGTTGTGGATCAGGAAGTCGCTGTAGGCGCCGCCGCTGGCCCACAGGAATCCGTGGAACATCTTGATCTGGTAGAGCAGCTCGCTGATGTCGTTGGGCTTGGGGGGGACGTTGGCCGAGCCGACGGGGCCGGTCTGGCGATAGGCTCGCAGGGCGATGATGTCGCCGATCTCGCCCCCCTTGATCCGGTCGTACAGCTCATGACGGGCGCGACAGTGGCGACACATCAGGCCGACGCCGACTTTGAGGTTCTTGGCGATCGACTTCTCGGCCAGTTCAAGCATCCGGCGGGAGGTGGGGCCGTCGACGGTGACCGGCTTCTCCATGAAGACGTTCAGGCCCTTTTCGATGGCGTACTGGAAGTGGAGCCAGCGGAAGGCCGGCGGGGTGGCGAGGATCACCACGTCGCCCGGCTTGAGGCAGTCCATGGCCTTCTTGTAGCCGTCGAAGCTGATGAACTTACGCTCGGCCGGGACCTCGACCTGCTTGCTCTCCTTGAAGGTTTTCTCAAGCTGGTCGTAGCTGTCCTTGAGCTTGTAGTCGAAGACGTCGGCCATGGCGACCAGCTTGATCGGGCCGTTCTTGACCGACAGCGCGTTCTCGGCCGCGCCGGTGCCGCGTCCGCCGCAGCCCACGAGCGCCACCTGGATGGTGTTCGATTCGCCGGCGTGGACCAGCGGGGCGGCCGCCCCGCCGATGGCCGTGGCCGACGCGATCATGCCACTGGTTTTGAGGAAGTCTCGACGCGAGGCGTTCGACTGAGGTTCGGTCATGGGCTTGCTCCAATTTTGCGAGTCACACCCGGAACGGACTATCCAAAAATCAACCGAGGCGCGCGGCGACGGGGCCGGCGCAAGGTCCGCGAGCCTCTATCGGCTTCCGCCGAATCTCGGTTGATGGAGAGGTTCCATACGAGCCACGACTCAGGTGGGTGGGTGGGCCGGAAAGATCAAGCGGCGCCGAACCCTTCCAGACTCCATGAAACCGCCACGGCCAAGGTGAAAACCGGCCGAACGCTTCGGGAGGGAAGCCAGTCGCCGCCATTTAACAATTCTTGATCATAACAAGAGCGACCCGGTTGTCCACCAAGAATGATCGATTTCTCATCGACGGATACGCTCCTCGGCATCGAAAAGTTCGTACGCGTGGCGTCGGCGGAACATCACTTCCGCGTCTCCGCACCGCCGATCATTCTGCTATGCTTGTCGACGTATCCGAGGCCCGGCGGGACCGGCGCCGCCCCAGGACCTCGGGGGATTTCGCGAGGGGAGAGGAAGTCATGTCCGTGACGATCGACGACGTTCTGGCAACCCGAAACCCGGCTTCCGGCGCCGAGGTCGGCCGGGCCGCGGCGACGTCGCCCGACGCGGTCGCCGCGATCGTCGGTCGCGCCGGCGACGCGCAGGCCGGATGGGCCGCGCGGCCCTGGAACGAGCGCCGGATGGTGCTGGCCGACTGGTGGCGGATTCTCGGCCGCGACGCCCGCGCGTGGTCGGACCTGATCCGCGACGAGATCGGCAAGCCTGCGACCGAGGCGATGGCCGGCGACCTGATCCCCACCCTCGACGCGCTCCGATGGACCGTCAAGCGGTCCGGCAAGCTGCTCGCCGACGAGCGAATCGGGCCGTCGTGGCAGCGCTGGCTGCTGACGCCGACGGGCCGGCTGCGATGGACCCCTTACGGCGTCGTCGGGATCGTCGGCACCTGGAATTACCCGCTCTTCCTCAACGCGGCCCCGATCGCCCAGGCGCTCGCGGGGGGCAACGCGGTGGTCTGGAAGCCGTCGGAGCTGGCGATCGCTTGCGGCGAAAAGCTCCAGCAAAGCCTGGAGGAAGCGGGAACGCCGCCGGGGCTGGTCGCGGCCGTTTACGGCCGGGGCGAAGTGGGTCAGGCGCTCCTTGAGTCGAACATCGACAAGGCGATATTCACTGGCGGCGTTGAGACCGGACGGCGGGTGCTCTCGACCCTCGCCGGCCGGGGGATTCCGGCGGTCGTCGAGCTTTCCGGCTTCGATCCGGCGATCATCCTGCCGGACGCGCCCGTCGAGAGCACCGTGCGCGCGATCGTCTGGTCGGCGTTCGTGGGATGCGGCCAGACCTGCGTAGCGGTGAAGCGGATCATCGTAGTCGGCGACGCCCGCCCCTGGGCCGAGGCGTTCGCGGCCGAGATCCGCAAGCTGAGGGTCGGCGATCCGGCCGAGCCGGGCGTCGACGTCGGGCCGATGATCAACGATCCGGCCCGCGACCGGTTCGACCGGACGATCCGCGCGACCGTCGAGGCGGGCGCCGAGGTCCTCGCCGGCGGCGAACCGCTCGACCGGCCGGGCTCGTTCTACGCGCCGACGCTCCTCTCGGCCCGGTCGCCCGAGCCGGAACGAGCGCTCGAAGGGGCGTTCGGGCCGGTCGTGCTGATCCGGGGCGTCGACGACGCCGAGGCCGCGATCGCGGCGGCCAATTCCAGCAACATGGCTCTCGCGGCAAGCGTCTGGGGCCGCGACAGGCGCGCTGCGCGCGCGATCGCCCGGCGGATCGAGGCTGGCATGGTCTGCGTCAACGAGGCGGTTGCGCCGACGGCCTCGGCCTCGGCCCCGTTCGGCGGCTTCAAGTCGAGCGGTTACGGGCGGACGCACGGCGAGCTGGGGCTCCGCGAATTCGTCGCGCCGCAGGTTCTGTTCGAACGAAGCGCGGGGGGCTTCCGGCCCCAGTTATTCCCGTATTCGCGCGGCGGGACGGTCGACAAGTTTCTGGGTTTCTACCGCTGGATGTTCCACCGTCGCGCGTGAAGCTCGAGGCGTTCGCGCGGTCGATTTCGGATGATCGCCGCGATTGCGGCCCGGATCGTGAATACAATGGATGGAACCGAGCCGAGTTCCTCGGCGGCAGGCACGGAGCAGGACCGATGATGACAGGGAACTTGCCGAAGGGCTTCAAACTTCTGGTCGGGGCGACGGTCGTTCTGGCCGGCGCGGCGGCCTTCTGGACGGCCGACCTGACGCAGCAACCTTCAACCGACGGGAGGTCGACGATCATGGCGAACAACGACGCGAGCGAAAAGGCCGACCCTTGGCGCGGCAAGCTCACGCCCGAGCAATACCACGTCACGCGCGAGAAGGGGACCGAGCGCGCCTTCACCGGCAAATACTGGAACAACAAGCACGAAGGCGTTTACAAGTGCGTCTGCTGCGGCGAGCCGCTGTTCGACTCGTCGACCAAGTACGAGTCCGGCACCGGCTGGCCCAGCTTCTGGCAGCCGATCGCCGAAAAGAAGATCGAGACCGAGACCGATTCCAGCCTCTTCATGAGCCGGAACGAAGTCGTCTGCCGCAACTGCAAGGCCCACCTCGGACACGTCTTCGAAGACGGTCCCGAGCCCACCGGCCTGCGCTATTGTCTGAACTCGGCGTCGCTCGACTTCGAGGAGCGAGCCGGCTCGCAAGGCCGGGAACCAGCCGCGAAAGCCAAGCCGGAATAAACGGAAGCCGCGCTCGGGGGAGGTTTCGCCTGCTTGTTCGACCGTTTCACAGGGAGTATGATTTCTGTAGAAACTGTTTTACCAGACAGGGCGGTATCAACCGTGACGCTCACACCGGCCGCGCAGAAATTCGTGCTTCACTGGGGAGAGATGGGGCAGGCCTGGGGCATCAACCGGACGATGGCCCAGGTTCACGCCTTGCTGTTCGTCTCGCCCTCGCCGCTGGACGCCGAGGAGATCAGCAAGCTCCTCGACGTCAGCCGTTCGAACGTTTCGACGAGCCTTCGCGAGCTGATCACCTGGGGCGTGGTGCGTCGCGTCCACATCATCGGCGACCGCCGCGACCGTTTCGAGGCGCTCAAGGATGTGATGGAGACGTTCCGCGTCATCATGGCCGAGCGCAAGCGGCGCGAGATGGACCCGACCATCCTGCTGCTCGAAAACTGCGTCCGCGAAGCCAAGGCGGGGGACGAGTCGGAGCAATACACGCGCGAGCAGCTCGAAAAGATGCTCGACTTCACCCGGATGGTCACCGAGTGGTACAGCCACATCGACAACCTGCCGATCCCCTCGCTGCTCCGACTCTTCCGCGGCGGAACCCTGATCGCCAAGCTCTTCACCAAAGCCGGTGCCCGAAAGGGTCAGATCGGGTTCGACCCAGCCGACTCCGACGAGTCGGAAGCCGAAGCCCTCGTCCGTGCGGGAGCCGAAGCCGACGGGCGCGGGGCGTGACCATCCGTAGACGACGTCACCTCAAGCACCGTGTTGCGGAAAGTCATCAAAACAGACTGCCGCGAGCATGCCTTCCCTCCTTGCGAGACAAGTCAGCCGAGGGTCGGATGAGGGGGTCATGATCGGGGGTTTCTCGAGCGCCTCGGCGATCGAACACCCGTCATCTGCCCCGTTGGGGCAATAGTGTTCGCCGCGATGATTGCTCACGGACGTGCGATGCCGATCGGGTGGCGTGAGATGGTCCGCGTAGTTTTATGGCCAGGGTTGTGGCCCCGGCACGCGCGACGTGGGAGCGGTTCGGCCTCCGATTTGGAGTGCGGGAGCCTGCTCCCGCATGGGCCGCGCGCCAAGCGCGGCGGCAAGCCGCCGCACTCCACGTCGGTATGGGACCGGCCTCACGGAGGCCGGCTAATAATCGGTTCGCTTCCAACGCCGCCTCAAATCTCGCGCCGAACACTATTGCCCTGCGAGGCACCTTCTCCCGTAAAGGGAGAAGGGAATTTGGCACCGGTGCGTCTAAAGTTCTACAGCGCTGCCCTCGGCTATTCGGTTTTGCACGCGATTACTTCAACCCCGTGACCCCGGCGATCTCGTCACGAAATCGCGCGAGTTCGGCGTCGCGAACCATGTCTTTTCCCCGATTCCGGTCCATCCAGGCGATGCTCTGATCGAACCACAGGCGGGCCTGTTCCTTGCTCCCGGTGCGATGATCGAGAGCCGCCAGGAAGAGCCAGTCAGCGGGGTCGCCGCCATTGTTCAGATCCATGGATTTCTGGAAGGCCGCGGCGGCGGACGCGTCGTGTCCGAGACGGTACTGGGCCACTCCAAGGGTGTTCCAGAATCCGGCGATCCTGGGCTCCCATTCGGTCGCATGTCTGATCAGGCGGGCGGCCGCCTCCGCGTCGGAGGTGTTGACGTCGGGGGTGAGAACCAGGGCCCACGCCAGGTCGTTGAGGGGGCCGACCAGGGCCGTCGTGAAGCAAGGCTGCGCGACGGCCGTGTCGGCGATCATCGCCTCGGCGACCGCGAGGGCCCGGCGGAACGTGGCTTCGGCCTCCGGTCCATCGGCGGGGGCCTTCAAGAATCGCGAGTACTCGTACAAGGTCTCGATCAGGCCGGTGCGGAGCCAGATTTGCTCGGGATGCGAGGCCGCGAGTTGTTCGTAGTGGCGGATCGCCTCTCGGTAGTCGTCGCGGCCTTGCGCCCGGCCCAGAGCCATCCGGCAGAAGCCCGCCTGGCGATAGGCCTTGGGGTACACCTCCTTCAGCATCTCGGCGTTGGCGACCAGTTTCGGTACGCGGTCGTAGAACGAGAGCGCCCACAGCAGCACCCGCTTCGCGTCCGCTTCACTCGTGGGGTCGGAACCGATCGACGCGGCCAGGGGGCGCGTGATCTGATCGAGCGCGCCGAGGGAATACTCGATCGCGAGGCGTTCCTCGACGAGCGCCTTCCTGTTGCTGTCGAGCGTGGCGTCGGTGCGCCGCTTGGCCGCCCAGAGGACTGTCGTGCTGACCGTCAGAGTCAAGATAAGGGCCGCGAGCCCGGCCACGACGGCCGGTCGGTGGCGCCGCGACCACTTGATCGCGCGATCGACGAGGCCCGGCCGACGCGCCCGGATCGGCTCATCGTTGAGGAACCGCCGGAGATCGTCGGCCAGCGAGCCGGCCGAGGCGTACCGGGCCGAGGGCACCTTCTCCACGGCCTTGAGGACGATCGTCTCCAGGTCTTTGGGGATCGCGGGATTGATCCGTCGGAGCGGCGCCGGCTCGTCGTCGAGGATTCGCTTGACCAGCTCCTCGCGGTCGGCGGCGTCGAAGGCGGGACGGAGCGTCAACAGCTCGTAGAGGGTCACGCCCAGCGAGTAGATGTCGGTCGCCGCGTTCACCCCGCCGCGCTCGGCGCGGATCTGCTCGGGGCTCATGTAGCGGAGCGTGCCGACGAGGTCGCCCGTCCGCGTCAGGTCGAGGTCTTCCTGAGGGAGTCGAGCCAGGCCGAAATCGGCGATCCAGAGACTCCCTCGGCCGTCGATCAGGAGGTTCGACGGCTTGATATCGCGATGAATGACCCCCATCATGTGGGCGTGCTCGAGCGCTTCGGCCGCCTGAAGTCCAAGCCGGGCCGTCTCCCGCCCATGGGCGCGGCCCGACGATGATTGCCCCGGCGGCCTCGTCCGGCGCGCCCGTTCGCCGGCAAGTCCCGAACCATCGCCTTCCGAGTCGACCGAAGGCTTGGCCGCAAGCTCGCGAATGATGCGCGTCAGGGGCTTGCCCTCGATGAGCTGCATCGCGTAGAAGTGGGCGCCCCGATCGGTCCCGATGCCGAACACCGGGACGATGTGCTCGTGGTGGAGGAGGGCCGCGGCCTGCGCCTCGATCTGGAACCGCTGCCGCTGGCGAGGGTCCATCGACGCGGCCGACGGCAGAACCTTCAGCGCCACCCGGCGCCCGAGGGACCGTTGCTCGGCCTCGTAGACCACGCCCATGCCGCCCCGGCCGATCTCCCGGATGATCCGGAAGTCGCCCAGCACGAACGTGGGAGGTGCCTCCACCGCCGAGGCGCAATTCGAGGTCGATTGGAACATCCAGGCAGCCTCGTCGACGAGATCCATTCCGGCGAGGCACGCGCCCAGCGGCTCGGCGATCGACGCGTGGCGGGCGAGGAACTCACTCCGAGCGGGCGGCTGGCCGCCATCGACAAGGGAAACATACTCCTCCATGGCCGCGACGATCCGGAGGTCCTCGAACCGCGAGAACGTCCCGGTCGAACCCGCATATTCAACGCTTGAGCAGGCTTCGACGTTGGTGGATGACACGAGCATGCCCCCGTTCGGCATCGACCAGGTGATTCGCTGTTGCGTGAAAACGACAGGGACCACGAGTCGAGTGTTCTGCCTCAGAAGTCCGTAAACTTCCAGCTCAGGACACTGAGTCACCAATACAAGTCACGTAAAACCGAGGACCGCGCCGGGGATTGCGCAACGATTTCGAGCCGTACCGGGATCGAGCGGATCGGGGGCCGGGGAGAACTGATGTTCCGAATTCGATGGACACGGCGACGAGCGACGGGAAAGCGGCTCCGGCCGTACTTTAACGAGGTATGCCGAAGCATCCTCAAGTAGATCCGCATAGCGGTCTAGAGGACCCAGAGGGTGACGACCGGAGCCATTCGCAATTTACCAAGCTCCATCCGCGAGCGCCAAGCGCTAAAACGGCACACCCGAATCGTTTTTTGGGGGGGCTTTGGGTACGGATTTGGGGGCGGGTGCGGGCGGCGCGGCTTTGGGGGCGGGAGCGGGAGGCGTCTCCGCGACCGTTGGGGCCTCCGCCGGCGCGGGGCGGGCGGCTTTCTTCTTGGCGGTGAGTTTGGCTGCGTCGGCGACGTCTTTCTTCTTCTTCTGGAGGACTTCCGAGTAAGCGCCGTAGGCCTCGTTGCTGAGGTAGCCGTCGATGAGCGCCTGGAGGTCGCTGAACTGCGCCTGGAGGTTCTTGGTGAGGACCGTGGATTTGGAGGTTTCGTAGGCTTGTTTGGTCGCCTCGTCCTTCATCTTCGTGAGGTTTTCGGTGAAGGTCGCGGGGGCGGGGAGGGCGGCGTATTCCTTGAGCAGGGCGTCGAGGCCGTCCCACTCGTCGCCGTCGACGCGCGACTGCATCATCCGTTCGAGTCGGCCGCGGAGGGCGACCTGGTCGACGACCTCGTCTCGCAGGGCGTCGAGCCGGACCTGGTACTTCGCGGCGAGGGGCAGGGGGTCGACGGCGACTTCGCGCTCCTCGGAGCTTTCGCCGGGCATGATCGGAAACTCGGCCAGAGGCTCCGAACCGCCGGCCAGCAGGCGGAGCTTGACGAGGGCCCGGGTGGTCCCCGGTTCGACGAGGATGCGGCCCGACCGGTCGGTCATGCCGACCTCGCGGGCGACGCCGTCGGGCACCGCGCGCTCGGTCAGCGTGTAGCCGGCGGCGGGGGTCTTGTCGGTCTTGGTGACGAACCGCAGGTGCAAGGGGGAGTCGCCCGCCTTGACGCCGAGCGCCGCGAGCGTGTTCGGACGCGAGATCCGCTGCGTGAGCGGGTCGCGGAACGCGCTCACGATCGCGCAACGAGCCGACGAACCCTCGATCGATTCGGCCACGAGGTAGGTGTAGGCGATCCGGCTGATCCGCACGGAATCGTCCTTCATGCTGACCAGTCGCAGCGGGATGAACGTCGTCCCCTTGACGACGACCGCGCCCAGGTCGCTGGCCGGCGCGAGGGCCGAGCCTCGGACCTTGAGCAGCGCCCGGCCCCCTTCCTGGCCGGTGATCAGGGCCGAGGGGCTGAACAGGTTCCGGGAGATCGCGAACAGCGACCGGGGCAGGTCGCGTCGCGACGGGGCTTTCTGTTGCTGGAGCGGACCCAGCCAGCGGGTCGCGACGTCGTATTCGCGTCCCGAGAAGACGAGGCCGCCGTCCTCGGGGTCGGAATCGACCCAGACCAGCCAGATCTTGTCGAGCGCCGGATCGAAGCCCGTGATCGCATCGGCCTTGAGTCGCGCCAGGCCGTCGCCGACCAGCGGGCTGGGACGGGGGGCGACGGAGATCGACCACGACGCGCCGATGAACCGATGGACCAGATCGCGCCATCGATCGACCAGGTTCTCACGCGAAGATTCATCGATCCGGGCGGACGGGTCGGCGACGAGGTGCAGCTCGATCCGGTACGGCTGGCGGTCGATCGGCTCGGCGTTCACCTTGTCGGCCGGCGTGGTCGCGGGCTTCGCCGGAACGTTCGCCGGCGCGTCGGCTCGGGCGAACGACGGACCGGCGAGCAGCAGCAGAACCGCGAGCAACCTTGCGGTCATTTCGCGTTCCAGGGATCTTTGGCGATCCACGGGGCGACCTCCCAGGTTTCGATGCCTTGATAGAGCGAGCCGGTTTCCTCGGCGGGGCCTTTCAGCCGGTTCCGCCAGGCGTAGTGGGCGGTCGTCTGCCAGAGCGGAAGCACCGGCAGCTCGTCGCGCAGCTCGCGGTCGATCTGGAGCGCGAGCCCCTTGGCGGTCGGCCACTCGGCGGCCTGTTCGAGCTGGAGCAAGAGCTGAAGGATGCGCGGGCTGGCGGCCGACGCGAGCGCGTTGACGGCGGGAGGCGCGTCGTAGCCGGGGCAGATCATCTGGCCGGCGTCGAGCACCGGCTCGTCGCATCGCAGCACGCGGTAGGCCAGGTCGAACCGCCGCCCGGCGCGCAGCTCCGATTCGAGCTGCGATTCGGGAAGCTCGACGGCCTCGATCTGGACGCGCGCCAGCCGGAACGCCTCGACCAGGCGAGGGACGACCGCGCGGACCTCGGCGATCGCCGGGTATTCGAGCTTGAGTTTGATCGGCGCCTTGCCCAGCTCGCCCCGGGCCAGGGTCACCAGGGCCGCCGCCAGCACGGTGTCGTGAGTCAGCGGCTTGACCCCCGGCGCGTCGGCGTAGCCCCCCTTGGGGAAGACGCCGTCGGAGGGGGCGTCGGCGTTCGAAGCCGGGTGTCTGAGCACCGTTTCTTCGAGCAGCGCCTTGCGGTCGATCGCGTACGACAGCCCGCGCCGGAGCATTCGGTTGCGGATCGCCGGGTTGCGGCCGTCGAGCGCGAGGACGTGGACCGCGGGCTGGGCGTAGCGGCCGACCTTCACGTCCGGCGTCGCCGCGAGGGTCGCGACCTGGTCGGCGGGCGCGTGCGCCAGCACGGTGACGTCGCCTCGCAAGAAGGCGGCCAGCGCCGCCGCGGGGCGATCGTAACGGAATTCGCGAATGCGTTTAAGCTTCGCCGCGCCGCCGCCGGCGCTCGATTCGGACCGGGCTCGCAGCTCGATCAACCGGGGCGTCGAGACCGCGCAGTTGAACGGGCCGTTGCTCACCAGGACGCGCTCCCGAGCCGAGACGACCACGCGGCCGTCGAAACCGGCGTGGGCCGAGCCGATTGGCGCATCGAGCCAGAACGCGGGCTTGAGCAGCGGTCGCTTGAGCCGGAGTTCAAGCTGCCCCTCGCCGCTGGGGTCGACGCGGTCGAGCAGCTCGGCCCACCGCGCCTGGTACTTGGCCGGGTTCTGAGGATCGCAGCGGTCGATGAGCGCGCGGGCGACGTCCACGGCCGACGTCGACCGCGAGCCGTCCGACCAGGGGATGTCGGGCTTGATCCGGACGATCAGGCGACGGCCGAGGTCGGTCGATTCCAGGCCGGCGGCGAGCTGGCCGGCGAGCTTGCCTCGCTTCGCCTCGTCGCCGTCGGAGGCGAGCAGCGGCAGGAACAACAGCCGGGCGACCCGCGCGTCGGCCGGGCTCCGAATCCAGGGGCCCAGCGGCGACGGGACGTCGTCGACCGCCACGTCGAGCGTCGGCACAGCCTGGAACTCGCGGACGTACTCGGATTCGAGCCCGTCGGCGGTCGGCCAGATCCGCAGGGCTTCGGTCAGGCCGTCGAGTCGTTCGGGCCCGGAGACCGATCCGCCGGCTTTCGCCCGCTCGCTCGCGGCGGTCGCAAACTTGGTCCGGAGGTCTTTCACCTGCTGGTGCTCGGCCGCGATCGTCTCCAGCTCGTGGAGGATGCGCCTCGCCTTGGGGTAGAGGCCCAGGTCGAACGCGCGGACGATCCGGACGGCGTAGGCGGACGAAATCTGGTCGAGCAGCCCCGGGTAGTCGCGCTTTCGCGCCAGCAGTTCGCGGAGCAGGCGCAAGCCGCGCTCGCCCTCGCCGTCGTGCAGCGCCTGGCGGCCCTCGGCGAAGAGCAAGTCGTTGACGTGGTCGACCAGCCCCGGCCACGCGGGGTTGCGCGACTGGACGCGGAGGTAGTGCTCGAACGCTTTGGTGAACCCGCGCGCCTGCACCAGCCGCTCGCCCTCGGCCAGCAACATATCTTCGAAGTATTCAACCTTCTTGATGTGGGCGCGCTTGACCTTGAAGTCGCGCATGTCGCCGCGGGCGCCCGGCCGGTCCTGAAGCAGGTGGACGGTGATCTCGCGGTCGGCCTCCTTCTCGATCTCGCTCTTGGCCTCGGCCGGCTTGAACTTGCTCGGCTCGCCGGGGAGGCCGATGTTGCCGTCGGGGGGAAGGACTCCCTTGGTCGACCGCTTGCGATCGCGTTCGGCCTGGAGCTTGGCCTGATCGATCACCGGCAGCGGGCGCGGGCTGACGGGCTCGACGCCGACCACCGTGCCGTCGAGGAGCGTGATCCGGTCGAACGGATACGAGCGGAGCAGGTCGGCCGACGCGGGGGGGGCGGCGGCCGGGTTCGGGGCTTCCTCGGCTTGCGACAGGGTTGGAGTCGCGAGGAGCGCGAAGAGGGCGATCGAGAGTCGAGTGGCGGTGTTCATGGTGCGGAGCCTCCTCGCGTTCACGGTTTGGCGCCTGCGGGTCGACCGAGGACGAGCGGTTGGAGCGCGCCGCGGCCCGAGGGGACGAACACGTCGCCTCCCACCAGAGCCAACCCGCCGGCGGGCAGAACGCCGAGATCGACGGTCTCGACTTCCTTGCCGTCGGCGATCGCCAGGCCGTGGGCCTTTCCCTTGCGGTCGAGAATCCAGAGGGCGTCCCCCACGACCAGGGGCGAGCCCGAGGCCGGCGCATCGAGCTTGCTCGACCACGCGCGCTGGCCGTCGCGGCCGAACAGGAGGACGCCGCCGGAGGCGTCGAGCACGACGAGGCGGCCGTCGACGGCCAGGGGGGCGCCGAGGATCGGGGCGTCGAGCTTCCACGAGCCGATCGGGCTGAGATCGCGGGCGGCGAGCGCGCGGACGCGGCCGTCGGCGGTCGCCGTCATCACGGCCGCTCCGATGCACGCGGGGTTGGCGATCACCCCCTGGTCGAGCAGGGTTTCCGCCTCGACGACCAGTCGGGGCGCGGGGGACGGCTTGAGGCCGACGCGGCGGACCCGGCCGCCTTCCTCAGCCAAGAAAACCACGTCGTCGCCGGTCCGGCACGGTGCCAGCCAGCGGCCCCGGCGGTCGCGGTCGAACGCCGGGACGAGGGGCTCGGCGCGCGACGTGCCGGTGTGCGGGTCGATCAGGTAGACCCGGCCGTCCTCGCCGGGGACCAGCAACGCCCGGTTCCAGAACACGGGCGCGGCGGCCAGGGCCGATGGGAGTTCGATGCGGCTCCAGCGGCCGGGCTGCTTCGCGTCCTCGGTCCAGACCGCGTCGGCGCCCGGCCGGGGGGCGATCAGCGAGGCGGCTTCGTCCTTGGCCTGAAGGTTCAGGAGCGTCCCCTCGGGCAAGCGAGCGTCGCCGGGCTTCGGGAGGGAGGATGTGATGAAGCCCCCCTTTTGCAGCGTGGCGCGGGGGAGCCGGATCGGCTGACCGGTCAGGCCGACGCTCGCCAGGGCGTCGCCGTCGGCGATCGCGGTCGGCGACGTCGGCCAGGCCGCGCCGACGACCGTCTCCCAGGCGATCCTGCCGGTCGCGGGATCGACGCCCCGGAGCGCCAGGCCGCCGGTCTCGGGGTCTTGAAAGGTCGGCACGACCCGCCTGGCGGCGCCCTGGATCGGCGCCGAGGCGACGCCGAGCTTGCCGAGCAGGGCGCGGCTGGCGATCTCGCCGCGCTCGGCGTCGAGGTCGAACCGGCCCGATCGTTCGGCGGCGATCCAGATCTCGCGGTCGGTGGCCGTCCAGGCGTAAGCCGGTCCCGACGATTGGGCGTCGGGGCTGAGCTTCGCCAGCGAATGGAACGGGTTGGCGCTCGCGTAGTCGCCGGCCGCGAACGCCTCGATCCCTCCCCGGTCGCCGACCGCCCAGATGGTCGAGCCCGACGACGGCGGCGCGTCCCAGGTCCAGCCGGCGACGGGGATTTCCTGAACGACGCGCGGCTTCGCGCCGTCGTCGTCGAGGACCATCACGCGCCATCGGCCGTCGCTCGGTCGATCGTTCTCGACGACGATCAGGAACCGGCCGAGCCGCACCGGGGCGCAGGCGATCGAGCCTTCCGTGTGGCCGAGGTATTCGACCGCGGCGCAGCCGAGCGGATCGCGGGCGAGGACGAACAGGCAGTCCTTGCGACCGGCCACGTACAGGAACCGTCCCGACTCGTCGCCGGCGGGCGTCCGCGTGGCGGGGAAGCCCATGTCGATCGTGGCCTGAAGCTCGCCCGTCCCGAGCGCGACGACGACCGTCTTGCCGCTGGGGAGCACCTGGAAAAGCTGCTCGCCCAGTACGAGCGGCGGGGCGTCGACGGTCTCGCCGAGTTCGAGCCGCCAGAGCAGCCGGCCGGTTTGCGCATTGCGCCGCGCCAGCTCGCCGTGGCGGGCGTCGAAGACCAGGACGGTGGGGTCGCCGGGCACGGGTTGGGGGACGAACGGGCACGACAGGCCGACGGCCGTCTGCCAGAGCGGAGCGCCGGTGGCCGCGTCGATCGCATAGGCGATCCCGTCGGCCGCCGCGTAGACGATCGCGTCGGCGGCGGGCGGGGCGGCGGGGACGTCGGGCGACGACCGGAGGACCAGGGTCGTCGGCGGGCCGAGCGGCTCGGGACGTTCGGCGACGGCCGCCGGCCGATGGGTGCGGTCGACCTTGACGGCGGCGCGCACCAGGTCGTTGGCGCGGACCATCCGGCTCAAAAGTTCGGCGTCCGTCTTGAGGTCGGCGTATTGATCGACGAGCGCGTCGCGGGCCTTGTAGACCTGGGCCGCCGAGCCTTTCTCGATCGCCTTGTCCATGACCGCCAGCGCATTGGTCCGGATCTGGGCCTTGCGGACCGCCGCGCGGGCCTCGTCCAGCAGGCTGGGGAGCCGCGATTTGGTCAGGAACGCCTGCGCCGACTCGCCGGCGATCCGCGCGTGTAAAGGAATCGCCGATTCGGCCTCGGCCAGCGACTTGGCGTCGACCGACCGCTTCGCCCGGTCGGCCAGCCCCTCGCCGATCCGGATCACCAGCTCGGCCAGCTCGGACTTCTCGTCGCGGAATTCGGCCTCGTCGCCGACCGTGTCGACCATCGCGGCGGCGGCCTCGAGCGCGGCCGACCAGGTGGCGCCGGTCACGGTGACGTACTGGCGGACGTCGGCCAGGGCGCGCAGGGTCCGCGCCTTGGGGACGCGGGGGTCGGTTGGGTTCGCCGTCACGAATGAGTCGAATTCGCGGATCGCGGTCGGGTTGTCGCCGTCCTCCATCAACGAGACGGCGCGGTTGTAGGTTCGCGAGGCGAGGGTCTGGTTGATGATGGTCCGGAGCCAGAAGCCGAGGCCGATCAGCAGGGCCAGCATGACCACCAGGCTGAGGACCAGCGGCGACCGGGCGATGACCTCGCGCCCCGGAGCGTCGTCGGCCGACCGAGCGCGAACGAGACGGTCGCGGAGCCTCGACCAGAGCGCGGCCTTCGGCTTCACGTCGACCTTGCGGCGATGCTCCTTGTCGTCGCTTCGGACGGGCGCCTGGGCCGGCTGAGGCGCGGGCGTTCCGATGTGGAGGGCGTCGAGCAAGGCGTCGTTCTCGAAGAGCGCCTCGCGGCGCGGCGGCATGCTCGGCCTGGCCTGGACCTGGACCGCGGCGGGCCGGGGCGCCGGGGCGACGCCGTCTTCCAGGACCCGCGTGGGCTCCTCGTCGGGGCGCGGTCGTTGAGGGGCGGCGGCCCGGCCGTCGGCCGCGTCGTCGAGCCGGAGGACGAAGATCCGGCACGGCCCCACGGTCAGCTCGTCCCCCTGATGCAGGCTCGTCGTGACGACGTGGCGGCCGTTGACGATCAGGGATTCGGCGTCGGGCGAGGCGTCGACCTTGAACCGGTTCTTGCCCCAGCGGATTCGTCCCTGCACCGGCATGATTCCCGCCCCTTCGACGACGATGTCGCACGAGGCGCTCGAGCCGAACAGGACGGGGTGGTCCATCGCCAGATCGACGAACCGCACGCGTCCCTGGGCGTCATGGACTTCGAGTGTTGCCATGGTGCGAACGTCGACTCCGGGGCGATGCGGGGCGTTGCGGCGATGGAACGATCCGTGACGATAGAGCTTACCGTAAAGTTTCCTGAGCGAGCACTTTGAAGGCGTATGAGTCGCCGTTGGGGATGACGCCGAACCGCGTCACCCGGATCTCGCCCGGCGTCCGGCCGCGGTACCGGCGCTCCAGGTCGGCGAGCTGGTCCTCGACCCCCGGCGGGTAGAACTGAAAGACCGTCCCCTCGCCGACCTCGATGCCCGCCTTGCGGAGCAGGGCGAGGTCCGACGACTTGCGCAGCCGCCCTTCCCAGATGAAGTAGAGCCGGTTCTCGGCGCGGCTGACTCCGGTCCGCTTGGTGGGATTCGCGGCCGAGAAGTTGGTGACGTACGTCAATTGATCCTTGCCCGCGACGACGGCGAGCTCGACCCCCAGCGCGTCGAGCTGGCGGGCGTATTCCTCGGGTCTTTGGCCGTCGGGGAAGATGACGCTCCAGCGATTCTCGCGGCTGACGCCGCCGTCGCCCGGCCCGAATCCCAGGCCGGGGCCACCGGTGCCGATCTTCGAGGCGCGTCGGCCGCTGGCGACGGCGCCGCCGTTGGGCATCGCCGGCCCGATGTCCATCTCGGCGACCTGCTGGCCGGCGTCGAGGGCGGCGTCGAGCATCGCGCCGGGAGTGGTCTGGATCGAGGGCTGCTCGAAGTCGCCGGGGGTCTCCTCGTTGTTCGACGCCTGCGGCGCGGCGTCGGCGCCGGCGACGTCGACCTTCTCGGTCGAGCCCGGCGTGCCGTCGGGACTCCCCCCGCCGCCGCCGAAGACCTCGATGATGTGCAAGGGGGACGTCACCCGCGACGTGTACTCCTGGTTGCTGGCGAAGACCAGGCCGAGCCAGCCGACCACCAGGAACGCGCCCAGCACCACGGCCATCAGGAACGAGGTCACGCGGTCGTACCGCGATTCGCCGAGCACGCGCGGCTCGAAGGGCTTCGGCGGTTCTGCGACCGCGCCAGACGGGACGGCGGAAACGCTCATGACGACGGCCTCCCCGGTTTGGCCGCGTCGGCCTCGTCGTCGTCGGCCCCCGAGGCGTCGAGCGGCCGGACCAGGTCGTACCACTGGTTCCACTGCGCCGCCTCGGCCTGTTTCGCCTGGGCGTTCGTGGGATCGGCGGCGGCCGGCCCGTCGATCCGGCGGCTGATGAGCTGAAGCCCCTGGCGGGCCGTGGCCGCCACGTCGGCGTCGGCGTCCTGGAGCGCGGCGATCAGGTTGGGGACGACGTCGAGGTCGCCGGTGCGGCCGAGAGCCCAGGCGGCCACCTGGCGGACGCCCTGGTCGCGATGGCTCAGCATCTTGCGGAGCCGGTCTTTATGAGGACGGAGCGCCGACGGGCCTTGCGCGTGGTAGCGCTCGATCATGCCGGCGACCGCCTTGTCGGCGTTCTGGATGCGCGGGTCTTCGAGGATGTCGAGCATTCCTTCGACCGCGCCGTTCATCGGCCGGCTGATGATCCGCCCTCCCGCGACCGTCATCGTCGAGAGGTCGCTGGGGAGGAACCGGCCGCCCAGCAGGGTTCCCGCGCCGAGCTTGCGGACCTCGATCCGCTTGAGTGTCTTGGCCGTCGACTTGGTCAGGAAGAGGAGGGCCCACACGGAGTTCATCTCGTCGCCGAATTGACCGCTCCAGCCGCCTCCGGGAGCCTGAGTCGATTGGATGTGCGACCTCCCTTTTTCGAACCAGTCGAGTCGGCCGATCATCTGGCGGTCGGCCAGGGCGCCGATCCGCTCGATGCCGTAGAGGCCGTAGTACTTCGACTTGCCGAAGAGGGGCGCGTTGCCGGTGTTGAAATTGGCGCCGATCCAGCCCAGGCCCTTGGCGATCGCCGCGTTGATCGCCGCCGGGCTGGAGACGACCTGGTAGTCGGTCGTGAGTCCGCCGGTCTCGACGGGCGTCAGGTAGGGGTTGGCCCCTTTCTGGAACTGGCGGTAGTTTTCGAGCTGGCGGCGGCAGATCAGAAGGCTGCCGACGCCGGCGGCGGTCATCGAGACGGTTTCCGGCTCGCCCCCCTGGTCGCGATGGTAGTTCCAGCTCCCCGCCGAACTCTGGACCGACATGTACCACTGGGCGGCGCGGTCCCAGACGGAAGGGGGGACGTCGACGCCGCTGTTCTCGCATTCCCACAGCCCCAGCACGGCGTATTGCGAGATCGAAGTGTCGCCGAACGAACGCGCCGAGTAGTCCCAACTGCCGTTGGCCTTCTGCTTGCCGATCAGGAAGGCGGCGATCATGTCGAGCTGGCCGCCGCGCTCGGAGGGGTCGAGATTGGCCAGGGCCATCGCGATCGCCCCGGCCTCGTAGACGTCGACGCCGCCCGTCTGCTCGGGTGTGTAGCTATTGCTGGAGAAGCGCGAGCGAATCTTGGTCAGGCAGGCCGACAGGGCCGGATCGCCGAACGGGACGTCGGACTTGAGCAACGCCAGCGCAATCATGGCCGACTCGCCGACCGGCCGCGTCGACGCCCTGCCGCGAAGGAATTGAATTCCCGAGGCGATCGCTTGATCCTGCTGCGCGCACGCCGGACGCGGAACGGACGTCGCCAGCAGGGCGGCCGTGAGCCAGAACACGCCGGAGGTCGCGAATCGCTTGAACATGAATGGGACGCACAAAGTGTGTGGGCCGTTTCTCTGATCCACTTAGTTTATTCTACCTGTTCGCAATGGGTTTACGAATCCTGTCCCAACTTTTGGACTTCCACGGATTCCTCGACGTCGCCGGCGGTGGGGAAACCTTGCCACGCGCGATCCTTCGCTCTGGTCATGGGCACGACGGCGTGCTACAACTACGAGTGAGATCAGTAGCCTTCGAGCGATCGAGGGCGGAGGCGACTTGCCGCATCGAACGACAAGCGTTCCCGAACCGCATCCCCGACGTCGGGCTTGTCTTTGCTGGACCGGCCGAGCGACGGCTACGGATCTCACCTCCTCTCCCACCTCTCAGTTCGCTTGTTGCCACGGGCCGATGGTTCGTGGGATTCATACTCCGCGCCCTCGCGCCCCTCTGGCGGCACTCTATGCAAGCGCCCCACGCCGATGAAAAGGCCGTGTTGTTCGGCCGTTACAAGATCTCGGCCTACGACGAGATGTTTGGATCCGAAGGCGCCCCGCGCGCCCATTACGCGCCGCTGTTCGACCGGCTGGTCGACATGGGGGCCGCCGAGATCGAGAGGCGGCACAAGGTGGCCGACCTGACGATGCGACACCAGGGGATCACTTTCACGGTCTACGGCCGCGATCAGGGGGTGGAACGGATCATCCCCTTCGATCCGATCCCCCGACTCGTCTCCTCCAGCGAGTGGGACCGCATCCAGCGCGGGCTGACCCAGCGGGTGCGGGCTCTCAATCTGTTTATACGAGACGTCTACCACAATCGTTCGATCTTCAAGGATCGGGTGATCCCGGCCGAGCTGGTGTTCGGGGCGTCGGGCTATCGCCGCGACTGCGTCGGCCTTCGGGTTCCGAAGGATATTTACATCCACGTCTCGGGCATCGACTTGATCCGCGACGATCGCGGCGATTACCTCGTCTTGGAAGACAACTGCCGGACCCCGTCGGGCGTGAGCTACGTGCTCAAGAACCGTCAAGTGATGAAGCAGCTTTTCCCCCTGCTGTTCGAAGAGTACAACGTTCGTCCCGTCGACGATTACACTGACAAGCTGCTCTCCGTCCTCCGCCACATTGCGCCGGACGGTTGCGACGAACCGAGCGTGGCCGTTTTGACCCCCGGCATGTACAACTCGGCCTACTACGAGCACAGCTTCCTGGCGCGTCAGATGGGGGTCGACCTGGTCGAGGGCCGGGACCTCGTCCTGGACCGGGGGCAGATCTTCCGTCGCACGACGCGGGGGCTCCAGCGGGTCGACGTGATTTATCGCCGGCTCGACGACGAGTTCCTCGATCCGCTCGCGTTCCGGCCCGACAGCGTGCTGGGCGTCGCCGGTTTGATGGGCGCCTATCGCGCCGGAAACATCGGGCTGGCCAATGGGCTCGGGACAGGAATGGCCGACGACAAGGGGATCTATCCGTTCGTCCCCGACATCATTCGCTACTACCTGAACGAGGAGGCGATCCTGGGCAACGTCGAGACGTTTCGGCCGACGATCGCCTCGCACAAGCAGCACATCCTGGCCAACCTTGAGAAGCTGGTCGTGAAGGCGGTCGACGGATCGGGGGGCTATGGGATGTTGATCGGCCCGGCGTCGACCCGCGAGCAGCGCGAGGATTTCGCGAGGAAGATCGAAGACAACCCGCGCGGCTTCATCGCCCAGCCGACGATTCAGCTCAGCCGGCATCCGACCTTCGTCGACGGCCGGCTCGACGGCCGCCACGTCGATCTGCGGCCGTTCGTCCTGTACGGAGAAGAGATCTTCGTGCTCCCCGGCGGTCTGACGCGGGTGGCGTTGCCCGAGGGGAGCCTGGTCGTGAACAGCTCGCAGGGGGGCGGCACGAAGGACACCTGGGTCTTGCACGACGCGCCGTCGTCGTCCTTCAGCCCGAGCCGCGCCGCTTCGGCCCACGACGGGAGGGCCTGAGATGCTGAGTCGCGTCGCGGAAAGCCTCTACTGGATGAGCCGCTACATCGAGCGGGCCGAGAACGTCGCCCGACTGCTCGACATCGGGCTGGATCTCGAACTCGACTCCGCCGAGATCGGGGTGGACGAGGGGTTCGCGCCGGTCGAGATCGCGCTGACGATCCTCGCCTGCCGCGAGGCGTTCCCCGCCGAGAAGAACCGTCGGTCGCGGGACGCGGTGCTCCGGTTCTTGACCTTCGACCGGAGCAACCCGCAGTCGATCCTGAGCATGATCGCCCGCGCCCGGGAGAACGCCCGGGGGACGCAAGAGTCGATCGGCGTCGACGTCTGGAGCGAGGTCAACCGCTTGTACCTCTTCCTCGGCGGCTCGCGCGCCCAGCGGCGGTTCGCGCGGGGGCCGTCGGCCCTGTTCGCGTCGATCTCGCACTCGTGCCTGCTCCTCGACGGACTGGTCCAGAACACCCTGCCGCGCGACGAGGTCTACCACTTTCTGCAACTGGGCCGGCATCTTGAGCGGCTCGACGTCTTGTGTCGCATCCTCCTCGCCAAGTGCCCGAGCCTGACCGGCGAAGCACCCGGGCCGGAAGTCTCGTTTCAGCTCGTCCGCTGGACCAGCCTTCTCCGGAGCTGCTCGGCCTATGGAGCCTACCTTCGCAGCGAACGCGAGCGGATCGAGCCCGAGGGAGTGATCCGGTTCCTCGTCCTCAATTCGGATTTCCCCCGATCGATCCGGTACGCCGCCGCGCGTTGCCAGGACTCGCTTGAAGCGATTTCCGGGGGCGACGACGACGCCTACGGGTGCGAGGCCGAGCGGATTCTGGGCCGGCTGGAGAGCGATCTGCGGTACATCGACGTCCCCGAGATCTTCGACCGGGGGCTGCTCAAGTTCCTCGGCTCCTTGCAGGGCACCTGTTACAAAGTCAGCGATCAGATCCAGCAGTCGTTCTTCCTCATGTGAACCGAGTCGAGTGAGGCGCAGGAATCATTATGTTGCTCCGCGTTCAGCACGAGACCAAGCTCAGCTATTCCAACAACGTCTCGGAGACGGTTTTCGAGGTGCGCATGGCGCCGCCGTCGGACGAAGACCAGACCTGCCTCGACTATCGGTTGCGGATCAAGCCGTTCGCGCCGGTGACGGTTTATCACGACGGTTTCAGTAATCGGGTCGACCTGTTCAACGTCTTCACGCCGTACCGCGAGCTGCTGATGCGGGCGACGAGCGTGATCCGTACGCATCGCGCGCCCGGCGGCCCGAAGCTGGCCGAAGTCGCGTTCAAGCCCGACCACGACGAGTTCCACGCGGCCGAGGCCGTCGAATGCCGCACGCCGAGCGCGCTGGTGAATCCCGGACCGGAGATGTCGAGCTTCCTCGCGAGCCTGCCTCGCGCCGAGGGCTCGGTGCTGGAGGTCGTCCAGCGGCTGTTCCAGGCGACCCGCTCACGCCTGGTCTACGAGAAGAAGGTCACCACCGCGCGGACGCCGGTCGGCGAGGCGCTTCGGCTCGGCCGGGGAGTCTGCCAGGACTTCGCCCACCTGTTCATCGGCGCCTGTCGAGGGATCAATCTCCCCGCGCGGTACGTCAGCGGCTACATCCACGAGCCGGGCGAGATCGCCACCCACGCCTGGTGCCAGGTCTGGGCGGGGAGGAACGGCTGGGTCGACGTCGACCCCACCCGGGGTCAGATCGTCGACGACGACTACGTGAAGATCGCCCTCGGACGCGACTACCTGGACGTGCCCCCGAATCGCGGCATCTGGCGGGGCGACGCCGACGAGACGATCGCCGTCGTCGTCAAGGTCGAGCCGATCCAGCGGGTTCCGACCGATTGGAGCGAGTCGTCCGACGGCCAGACGACCCCCTGGTCGACCGCGTCGTGGATCCAATCGGAACGTCAGGCCCACCGCCTCAAGCCTTCTCAGATGCAGGCGATCGGCTACCGGCAGCAGCAGAGCCAGCAGCAACAGTGATTGAGCGTTATCCCTGGGCCGGCGAGCCGGAAGCGTCGGCGGCGGGGGCGGCGATGGGCCCGTAGCTGGTCCCCCGCCAGGTGACGCGTCCGGTCAGGCACATCTGGATGGCGCGGATGAGGATCAGGTCGGACACGATGTTGCCGACCGGGAACCAGTGGGTGTAGCGAGATCGCGGAACCGAGGCGTTGTAGATCACCCGGAAGACGGCGTACATGAGCGCGTGGTGGACCAGGCTCAGGCCCAGCAGCCACGCCGGAAACGGGCCGGGGGAGCCCGTCGCCAGCAGGACGAGCGCGATCAGCAGGACGACGTGGCCGCTCTGGCAGAAGATGATCGGGTCGAGCAGCTTGACCACGAGCCGCCAGGTCTTGCGATCGTGGGCGTCGTAGAGTATCCGGCTCCAGCCGCGGACGAGCTGGCCGAGAGTCGCGTACATCCGGCACGAGACGAGGCCCTTGGTCATCGCCACCCGGATCGGCATGCCGAGGTTTTTCACCTTGTAGGCCATGCCAATGTCCTCGACGAACCGGTCGCGAACCGCCGCGTGGCCGCCGGCCGCGTCGTAGGCGCGTCGCGAGATCAGGATCGACTGGCCGTTGGCGAACGCCAGCTTCGACCGATCGTCGTTGACGCGCTGGACCGGGAACGACTGCATCAGCACGATGCCCCCTAGCGGCTGGATGACCTGCTCCCAGAACGTCTCGCAACGCAGTTCGGGCAGCAGGCTGGCCATCTCGGCCTTGTTGCTTCGCGCGTACTCCATCATCACGCCGAGGAATTCGGGCCGGTGGTCGGTGTCGGCGTCGAGGAACCAGAGCCAGTCGCCCCGCGCCTGGTCGGCCAGCTTCTGCAACACGTACGTCTTGCCGGTCCAGCCCGGTTCGAGGTGGTCGTTGTGGACCACCTGGATGCGCGGGTCGCGGGCGGCGAACTCCCGGGCGATCTCCAGCGTGCGATCGGTGCTCCGATCGTCGACGACGAGGATCTCCATCCTCGGGTACTTCTGGGCCGAGACCGACGCGAGGCAGTCGGCGAGGGAGGCTTCCTCGTCCTTGGCCGGGATGATCGCCGACACCAGGGGCGGGTCGGTCGGATCGAGCGTCGGCGAGTCGGGCGTGAGGAACTGGAGCCGGCTGAAGATGTACTTGAGGACCACGTAGCGGATCGGCCAGATCGCGATGACGACCGCGTAGATCCAGAGAATCGTCGACTGTGTGCGGCTCATCGTGCTTCGGTGATTCCAGCAGGAGTCATGGGCTCGGAGAAGTCTTCCAGCTCGATCGACTTCGGCAGGGCGAGGATTCCCAGGACGAGCGCGGCGACCCAGAAGATCACGACGCTCTCGAAGCGAGGCTCGATCGTCAGGCCGTAAACGAGGCCGAGGGCCGCGGCCAGCCCGCCGACGGCCGCCGCGCCGACGTGCGACTTGAAGAACCGCTCGGCACGGGTTTCGGGGGGGCGGAGGCGGTCGCGAGCCCCCATGATCCGCCGCGTCAAGTGGCTGAACGCGATGACGCCGATCAAGCCGCCGTACAAGGCTCGGCGCCAGCCCTCGACGTCGCCGACGATCAGCTTCCAGTCGACGTAGCGGAGGATCAGCCCGGAGGCCATGATCATCAGGCCGACGACCACCAGGATGTTGAGGACCCACGATCGGGTCCGTTCCAGGCACCGTAGCGAGGTGGGATCGAGTTCGACGGACGACTCAGGTGGCTCGTGCATGGTCCCCCACGTTTCGCGTCGCCAGATACTGACGATAGAGCCCGACGATCAATTCGACCTGGCCGATCGGCCGGCCGGTGGCTTCGGCGATCTCGGTGGGATCGCGACCGGCTTCGACGAGCGCCCAGACGTCGCCATGCTTCTGGGCGAGGTTGTCCGCATCGTCACCCTCGGCTTCGCCCTGATACGAGAGGTCGGGCACCGCGATCAACGACGGCGCCGCCTCCGTGTGCTTCAGCACTGTCGGCGCCGGAGCCTCGGCGCTGCCGGCCGTGGGGCGGAGATCGAGATGGGCGATACGCTGCTCGAGCCTTCGCAGATCGAAGGCGAGCTGGATCAACCGCTGTTCGGCCGTGGCCCGGGCGCGGACGATCTGGTCGAGGCGACGGATCAGGAACAGGCACGACGCAGCCGACAGCAGCACGAGCAAGAAGTTGCACGCCAGGCTCGCGGACAGCCAGAAATCAGGATGGTTCACGGCGTTCCTCCCTGCCGGCGGCCGAATCCTCGGGTCGAGCCCGAAGCGCGAGACGGCCGAAGTCCTCGATGTAATTCACTTGGCGACGGTCTCGCCCGCCTGCTCTCGCTCTTGCCGCTGCCGCTCCGCGTAGGCGGCGTGCGCGGCGTCGTAGACCTCGCGGAGGGCGACGCTCGCGGTGGAGGCGGCGCGGGCGCAGTCGTCGTATTCCGGGCTGAACGTGGGAATCCGGTTTTCGAGCCAGCCGAGCTTGCCGCGAATCATCCCGAACGCGGTGTCGACCTCGACGTTCCGGCGATTCAGCTTGTGCCGCGACACCGGGTAGCGGCGAACGCCGAGCGTGGTCGTCTCGCGGAACAGGATCTCTTCCATGGCCGGGATCTTGGCGTCGTCGCAGAGCACGCTCACCATGACGCCCGGCCGGTTCTTCTTCATCTGAATAGGCGTCACGAAGGCGTCGAGAGCCCCGGCTTCCATCAATTTGAGCGTCGTATAGCCGACGACCTCGCCGGGCAGGTCGTCGAGATTCGTTTCGAGCATCCAGACGCGGTCGCTTGACGCCGGCAGGTCGATCGTGCCGACGAACAGCCGCAGGATGTTCGCCTGATCGGCCGTCTCGCGCGTCCCGGCGCCCAGGCCGATGGCTTCGACGGTCAGGGCCGGCAGCGGCCCGAACCGCTCGGCGACGGTCGTGACGATCGCCGCGCCGGTCGGCGTGGTCATCTCCATCTCGATCGGCGACTCGGCGAGCGGGACCCCCTTGAGGATCTCGGCCGTCGCGGGGGCGGGAAGCGCCATCCGGCCGTGGGCCGCCGTGATCGAGCCTCGGCCCGGCGGCACGGCGCTGGCCTCGAAGCGGTCGACGCCCAGCAGGTCGAGCCCGACGGCCGAGCCGACGATGTCGATGATCGAATCGACCGCGCCGACCTCGTGGAAGTGGATCTTCGAAAGGTCGACGCCGTGCACCCGCGCCTCGGCTTCGCCCAGCTTCATGAAGATCCGCTTGGCGAGGTCTTTCTGACGCGGGCTGAGGCTCCCCTTGTCGATGATCGCTTCGATATGATGCCAGTGTCGATGCGCGTGCTCGTGCGGGGTGACGACCCGGGCGTGGGTCGCCCGGAACCCGCCTCGCTTGACGGTCTCGAACGAGACTTCACCCGGCAGGCCGAGGCTGGCGATCGCCTGCTCGATCGCGCGGCGGTCGACCCCCGCATCCACCAGGGCGCCAAGCGTCATGTCGCCCGAGATGCCGCTGAAGCAGTCAAAATAGCCGACTCGCACGCGCGGGCTCCCCGTCGATATCGAACAATTCGGTCGCCGTTTGAGATCTCATTCTAGCCGCCACATCGACCCTCGCAAGCCTGGAACGATTCCCGGGGCCCCCACCGCCGCCGGCCGCCTCGAAAATTCCGGTCGGATTCGTGGGACGGCCGACTCCGACAAACGTCTTATTGGGTGAAGGGATCAGGGAGACGTCGCAGCACCGTTCACGGGGGTAGCCGCTGATGAGGGAAGCCCGTTACGCTTTGAACGCCGCCTACAACCTCGCCTGTTGGTGCGCGGTCGTCGTCGTCGCGACGGCGCTGGCTTCGTCGCTGTCGCCGCCGCGCGTCGACCACGACGGCGCTTCCGATCCGCCGCCGGAACTCAAGCAGTCGGTCGTTTCGGACTTCGAATGCGAGACGACCGAGGTAGGCATGCACGTGGCCGAGGGGCGGCTGTTCTCGCACTACTCTCTGAGGGACGACGAGGGGAAGGAGCTTCTCCGGGTGATGTACGGCCGGTCGGGCCGGGTGGTCGTCACGTGGGGCGAGAGCTTTCCCGTCAAAGCGGCCTGCTCAGCCACGCCGGGTGGTCATTACTCCATGGACGTCGTGAGCGGTGAATCTTGCTACCGGCTCGTGGTCCGACCTCACGCCGCGTCCGGCTTCACGGTCTCCGGTGGTCCCGACGGCATTCGCGACGGCCTCGGGGTCACCCCGGAAGGCAAGCTCGTTCACGGCCCGACGGTCCTTGATTGACCATGAACGCAATCGGAGTCGCGATGGACTCGGAACCGTTTGCAGATCTTCTGGACCGCCACGCCGACGCTCTGGTGCTCTTCGCACGCCAGTTTTGCGACGCGCCGGAGGACGTGGTCCAGGAAGCCTTTTTGAAGCTCGCGGGCCTGAGCCGGATGCCGGACAACCCGGCCGCCTGGCTGTTTCGAGTGGTTCGCAACGGGGCCGTCGACGCGTCGTTGGCGGCCGGCAGGCGACGGCGGTATGAGCGGGAAGCCGCGGTTCGCTCGACCCCCTGGTTCGATCCGGCGGCCGATTCCGGGCCGGACGACGTCGACCCGGCGCGCGCCGAGCGCGAGCTGGCCGCCTTGCCGATCGAGGACCGCGAAGTGATCGTCGCCCATCTCTGGGGCGGATTGACGTTCGAGCAGATCGCCGAGGTCCTGGGGACGTCGTCGAGTTCGGCCCATCGCCTTTACGCCCGGGGGCTGTCGGCCTTGAGAGAACGATTGGGGGTAACATGCCGGAAGACGCGCGCGATCCCGAAATGACCGATCTCGAGCGCGCCCTCTCGGCGCTCCAACCGACGAAGGGGCGGCTCGACCGAGATCGCCTGATGTTCGAGGCGGGCCGGCGGTCGGCGATCGTCCCGAGCCGCCCGCGCTGGGCGTGGCCGGCGGTCGCGGCGTCGCTGGCGGCGGTGGTCCTGGGCCAGACGGTCGCCCTTGGGCGTCGTCCCGAGCCGCGCGTCGTCGACCGCCTGGTGTACATTCCGCGGCCCGCCGTCGCGCCGGTGGACGTGGCTGAGCCGGTGGTGATCCTGACTCGGAACCCGGGCGCGGCGTCGAGCGCTCTTCTCGACCCGCCCGCGAGCAGCCCGCTCCTGCAGCTTAGCCGCCAGGTCGAGCGGTTCGGGCTCGAAGGTCTGCCCGACCCGCCCCCGTTGTTGACCCTTTCCGTGGGGCGTGAGGCCAACTCGGGATTCGTCCCGAACGCGCCCGACGTGCTTCGACGTTACGAGCTGGACAAGGTCCTTGATCTGGGAGGCCCGTTATGACGAGACGTTTGGTTTTGATCGTGACCACCCTCGCCGCCGCGCTCGGCGCGCGAGCGAGGGCTCAGGAGGAACAACCGCCAACGGTTCTCTCCGTCCGGCCGGCGAAGGCGCCCGTTCCGGCGCTTCGATACCGACTGCTACCCGACGCGAGCAAGCTAATCCCGGGCAACGCCGCGATCTTCTACCATCGCGCGATCGAGGGCCTGCTTCGCGCGGACTTGGCTAGCCGGACACAAAAGCTGTCGGCCACGCCGCCGCCGCCCGACGAGATGGGCGAAGTCCGGGTGATTCTGAACTCGCAGCGCTCGATTCTCCACGAGATCGAGCAAGGGGCGCTTCGCGAGGCCTGCGATTGGGAGTTTCGCCGCCGCGAGGAGGGTTTCTCGCTCGACATCAGCGAGATCCAGCAGACCCGCTCGCTGGCGCGCCTGGTCGCGCTCCAGGTCCAGTTCGACATCGCGGAAGGGCGGATCGATTCCGCGATCCACTGGATCCAGACGGGCCTCTCCCTGGCCCGGCACGTCGGCGAGAGCCAGTTCTACATCCAATCGCTGGTGGCGGCGGCGATCACCGAGGAAATGGCGAAATCGATCGAAGCGCTGATCCAGGCGCCGGGGTGTCCGAACCTGTACTGGGCGCTCGCGGCCCTGCCGCGGCCGTTCCTCGACCTGACGTCCGCGACCGAGGGTGAGCGTTACTTCCTCGAACGCGAGTTCCCCCGGCTCCGAGGAGCCGACGAGGCCGTCTGGTCGCTCGAACAGGCGCGAGCGTTCGGCGACGAGCTGGAGCGGAAAGGAGGTTTGCTCCTGGGCAGGTGGACCTTCCCCAAGAGCACGTTGACGCAGCCGACGGTCGACGACCTCGCTCAGCATCTGATTATCGCCGGCCTTGTGGCTCGGGCTTATCCCGAAGCCAAGCGGGCGCTCGTCGCGTCGGGGATGACTTCCGAGCGGGTCGAGGCCATGCCGGCGATCCAGGCCGTCGCGATCCATTCGTATCGGAACTTCGAAGAAAAGCGCGACGACCTGTTCAAATGGGCGAATCTGCCGTATTCACAGGGGCATCGGGGGATGGCGGAGGCCGAGAAGAACGCCTTCGCCGGCGCGCCGATCGGCATTCCGTTCGTCTCGATCCTGCCGGGCATTCGATCCGTTTTCAACGTGCCGGTGCGGATCGATCGGCGGTTCGCAGCGATCCAGACCATCGAGGCCGTCCGCCAGTACGCGGCGTCCCACGACGGCTCGCCGCCGCCGTCTCTGGCAGCCCTGACCGAAACTCCCGCGCCGCTCGATCCGGTGACGGGAAGGGTCTTCGACTACGCGGTGAACGGCCCAACCGTCAGCCTCACCGCCCCACCGCCGCCGGGCCTGGAACGGGTTTCGCAATACGTCGTCCACTATGAAATCAAGCTCGCTCGCTAGTTGAACGCCTTTCTCGCGAAGTCACCCTCTCAGGAGATTGCGATGTTTCGGAAGTTCGTATCGATCGGTTTCCTGCTTGCATTCGGAGTCTTCGACGCCCGGGCGGCCGACTCGCGGGCCGAGGCGATCGCGCCGTTCCTCGACGCCGACGTGGTGGTGGTCTGTCGGATCAACATCGAGAAGTTCGACGTTGATACGTTCGCCGGACGACTGGTGGAAGATCAGGCGTCGGCCGCGCTGCTCACGAAGAATTTCGGCCCGTGGCTGGCGGCGTTGCGGAAGGCGGGGGCGCGGGATCTGTATCTGCTCGCGACCCTGGAGGACCTGCCGCCGGCCGGGTCGTCGCCCCCCTCGGCCGTGGTGCCGCTCCCGCCCGGAGTCGACGCCGCGGCGGTGGGCAAGCTGCTCTGCGGCGGGGGCGACGTGGCGGCCCCGTACGCCTGGCCGACCTGCGCCACGGTCGGTCAGGCCGTCTTCGCCGGTTCGAACGAGGCGGTCGAGCGCGTGGGCCGGTTGAAGCCGGTCGCCCGGCCGGAGCTGGCTGAGGCGCTGGCCGCGGCTAAGGGCTCGGCGGCCGAGATCGTCCTGATGCCGTCGGCCGACGCGCGGCGGGTGCTCGAGGAGATGGTCCCGAACCTGCCGGCGGAGTTGGGCGGCGGCCCCGTGACCTCGCTCACGAAGGGGATTCGGTGGGGCGTTCTCAGTCTCAACGACGAGCCGCAGCCTGGACTTCGGCTGATGGTCCAGGCCCACGACGCCGCGGCGGCGAAGACGCTCGCGCAACTGGCCAAGAGCCTCGATCAAATGCTTCGTCAGTCGCCCGCCGTCGCCCGCTTCATCCCCGACATCGGGAAGATATCCGACCGCTTCGCCTCCGAGGTGAATGAAGACCGCATCACGGTCTCGGCCGACGCCAAGGCGGTCGGGATGTGGGCGGGCGCGATGTTGAAGTCCGCAAGGCAAGGGGCGACGAGCGCGCAGTGCAAGAACAACCTCAAGCAGATCGGCCTGGCCATGCATAATTACGTCGCGGCGCATGGAACCTTCCCGCCGGCGTTCGTCGCCGACAAGGAGGGCAAACCACTGTTGAGCTGGCGCGTGTTGATCCTTCCCTATCTTGATGAGAACGAACTCTACAAGGAGTTCCACCTCGACGAAGCCTGGGACAGCCCGCACAACAAGACGCTGATCGGCCGGATGCCGAAGGTCTACTCATGCCCCAGCGAACTCGGGAAGAAGCTCGAAGCCGGCAAGACGACTTACGCCACGCCCCGGGGGCCCAGGACGATCTTCCCCGGTTCGAGCGGGGTGAAGCTCAGCGCGATCACCGACGGCACCTCATTGACGATCCTGACGATCGACCTGCCCGCCGACCAGGCCGTGACGTGGACCAAGCCCGACGACTGGGAGGTGCCGGCCAAAATCGACCCCAAGGCCCTGCTCAGCCGTCACCTGCGAGGGTCGAACGTCGGTTTCGCCGACGGCTCGGTGCGCTTCCTGGTCGAGACGATCAGCCCACTGATCTTGCAGGCGGTGTTCACGATGAACGGCGGCGAGGTCGTCGGCAACGAGGCGTTCTGACCGGGAGCGGAGACGTCCTCACTCGTTCAGGTAGGCTTCATGTTCGAGGCCCTTGATGTACGCCAGGGCCTCGTCCAGATTCTCGACGACGACGCCGGTCGCGCGGCCGGCGTCGTCCAGTTCGCGCAAGAGCTTGAGGTCTTCGAGGAATTCGGAGGCGTCAAGCTCTTTGCGCTGGCGGGCGTTCAGCGCGCGCCCGGTCCCCGCGCCAAGGTCCATGTGGTGCTCGACCAGCCAGAGCGTCCGCTCGGTGACGGCGCCTCGGAGGGCCTCGACGGCCGCGGCGACGTGGTTGCGCGGGTCGATCGCCTTGCCGACGTCGTGGAGCAGGGCGGCCAGCAGGAACTCCTCGTCGTACGGCCGGGCCTCGCGGGCGAGGTGGAACACCTGGAGGCTGTGGTAGAGGGCGTCCCCCTCGGGATGGAGCTTGGGGTTCTGCTTGACCGCCTCCAGCGGGGCGAGTCGCAGCCGGTACACCGCGAACCGATCCAGGCTTGCCGCCAGGGCGACGGGTTCTTCCTCGTCGTCGGGCTCGGGCTGTTCGTCCTCGGATTCGTCGTCGTCGGCCTGGGCGGCTCGCACCTTGCCGACCACGACGACTTGCTCGCGGACCTCGTCGTCGGACGGGAGGTCGCCGGGCCGGACGCTATGGCCGAGCACGGCCGCCGCCTTGCGCTTGGCGGAGTAATAGTCGCTCTCGGTCGCGGCCTCAAGCCGGCCGAGCGGGTTGGCCGCGTCGTCGCCGGGGAAGACGTCGAGGAGCCGTTTCGCCGCTTCCAGGGCGATCTGCTGGCGGAGCCGCGGGGAGCCGGCGCCGGCCTTGAACTTCTTGCGGAACTTGTCGTGCATGGGGTTCGGTCGTCGAGCGATCGGTTGGGCGAGCGGAATCAAACGGGTCTAGCGTACAGCTCTTTGAATTCTAGCCGTTCCGCTCGAATCGACGCCAGGCGGGAACTGCGACCGCGCCCGTCGGGCTCGCGACGAGCTTGTGGGGACGCGGTCGTCAGAGTTGGAAGGTTCGCGATTACGCGCTGAAGGCGGTCAGCTTGGCGATCAAGGCGTCGAGGATCGCCTTGAGCTTCTCACCGACGCCCGGCAGTTCGAGGGTCTTGTCGACCAGGGTTTTGAACGTCCCCAGGTTTTCGGCCGTCGCTTTCTTGACGGCGTCCTTGGCGGCGTCGGGGAGCTTCTCCCAGACGGCCTTGGCGGCGTCGATCTTGGCGTCGAGGCCGGTGAGCGTCGGCGCGGCGGCCTCGGCGGTTGCTGCGTCCTTGACGGACGCCAACGCCTGTGTGGCCGACGTGTAGACGTTGCCCAGGCTCTTGGTCACCTCGTCGGCGGTCGGAATGGCGACCTCCACGTCCGCCGGGGCGGGTATTTTGGGCTCGATCGGCGTGGGGACCGGGGCCGCCTTCTTGGCCTCGGGCTCACCGACCGGAGGTGCCTCGGCCGCCTGGTTGCCAAGGAAGTACCAGGCGCCGATGCCGAGCAGGACGAGGCCCGCCAGCGGCAGCAGCCAGTTGGGAATTCCCGGCGCTTCGGCATGAGGCGCCGACGCCGGGACGGCGGCCAGCGAGAAGCCCGGCGGCAGCGCGCCGGAGATGTTCGCCTTCTGGTCGGCGAAGAAGCCGCTCAGGCTCGCCGGCGTGAGGGCTTTACCCTTCAATTGCGCCGCGATCACGCTCAGGATCAACGGCGCCAGGTAGCTCAAGAGGCCCTTGAGGGCCACGGCGCCGACGCCCGAGAACTTGGTCAGCACGTTGATGAGCGCCGGAAGGTTGCCGCCGACGAGCGAGCCGAGGATGTCGCCCCCCTGGTCCCGGATTTTGCCGTGGTCGCCCTGGGTGACTTCCGTCCGCAGCCTTGTGAGTGAGTCGGCGTCGAAGTTACGCAGCGCCGAGATCAGTTTGTCGGCCCCTTGCCCGCTCGACACCAGGCCGGCCAGGACCGAGAGCAGCGAGGGGACCGCGACGGCGGCCGCGGCTCGCGTCTTCTCCTCGCTCTCGCCGATCGACGCGCCCAGCTTGCCGAGCACGTCGCCAGTCAATTGGTCTTTGATCAGATTGACGATGTTCACCGTTGATGACTCCTGATCGAAGGTCGAACTGTGGATCGTCCGCAGAGTCGCAGAAACCGCGCCGAAACTCCCGATCTTTTCGTATTTGCGACCTCAATAGAATGATCCGAAATCATCGGGGGTCAAGCCGGCGCCCGCGTTACGACCAGGAAGAATGGGTGAAGCCCGTGCACGTCGGCGAGGATGCGTGATGTGCTCACGAATTGACGAGCTGACGTTCCGAGAGCGATTCCTCGGCCAGACGATGGACCGCGCGGAGGTCGAGTTTGCCGCTGCCGAGCATCGGAATGGCCGAGACCTTGAAGAAGTGGTCGCGTCTCGGGATGAAGAGGTTGGGGAGCCCTAGCTCGCCGAGCTTGCGGAGCGCCTCGTCGACTTTCGCTTCGTCGAGCGTGTGCAGGACGGCGAGCTTCTCGCCTTTCTTGAGGTCGCCGACGGCGGTCACGGCGAAGACCTGAGTGTCGGCCTTCACGGCGTCCTGAAGGGCCTCTTCGATGCGTCCATGGGGCACCATCTCGCCGCCGATCTTCGAGAACCGCGAGAGCCGGCCGGTGATCTTCAAGAAGCCGTCCTCGCTCAGGAGGCCGAGATCGCCGCTGTTGTACCAGCCGTCGTGGAAGGCCTGTTGGGTCAGGTCGTCACGGCCGAGGTAGCCCCGCATGACGTTCGGCCCTTTGACAAGGATCAGTCCCTCCGTATCGGCGCCGAGGGGCTCGAACGTCGCGGGCGAAACGATCTGGATCGACACGCCGGGGAGCGGCTGGCCGACGAACCCCCGTTTCGAACCCGGCTGGAACGTTCCGGGGGCGCGGTAGTCGAACGTGTTGACCGCCACCACCGGCGCGCATTCCGTGAGTCCGTAGCCTTCCATCGGTCGGACTCCGAAGGCGTCCTCGAACGCGACGTACAGCGAATCCGGCAGCTTCTCGGCCCCGGCGAGCACCAACCGCAGTGAACCGAACTGCGCAGGCGTGCAGCGACGCAGATACAGGTGCAAGAACGTGGGGGTGGCCATCAGGACCGTGACCGAGTACCGCTCGACCAGAGCGCCGACGCCGTTGGCGTCGAGGGGGCTGGGGTGGAACGCCGAGCCCATGCCGGTGTCGGCGGCGAACCAGAACATGGTGTAACCGAACGAGTGGAAGAACGGCAGGATTGCGGCCAGGCGGTCGTTGGGCAGGACGCGGTACGCCTGGCGGATCGACTCGATGTCGGCGACGATGTTGTAGTGCGTGAGCACGACCCCTTGGGATCGCCGGTGCTTCCGCTGCTGAAGATGATCGTCGCCGCGTCGTCGATCGACGGCGCCCGGTCCGCGCCGGCGTAGCGTTCGAGGAGCCGGATCGGAGCCAGGATCGCGAGGGCCAGGGCTTTCAGCTTGTCGACTCGCGTGATCCCGGCCGATTCGTCCTCGGCGTAGATCAGCTCGACTCCCTCGGGGGCCTCGATCTTGGCCTTATCAAGAAACTTGCGGCTGGTGACGATCGTCTTCAGTCCAGCCTGACGGGCGGCCGATTCCATGCCCGCGCGGCCGGTGGTGAAGTTGAGGTTCACCGCCGTCTTGCCCGCCATCGACGCCGCCAGGTTGACGATCGCCCCGCCCATGCTGGCCGGAAGCATGATCCCGACGTTCGTCTGTCCCTGCCATCGCCCTCGGAGCCGCCGCGCCATGGCCAGGGTGGCGACGAGCGCCTTGCCGAACGAGAGCGACGGCTTCTGAAGCTCGGCCAGGGCGAGCCGCCCGGAGTTGCGGCGCGCCTGGCGGATGAACTCGTGATGGAGCGGTCGCGATTCCCCTTTGCGAAGGCTTCTGGCGTCGGTATCGAGCCCTCGAATCGCCTGCCGCATGTCGAAGAGGGTCGCGGTCGAGGGCAGGGGGGGCCGATCGAGACGGTGACCGGGAACGGAATCCGCTCAGGGAGCCGCCGGCCGCTGACCGGGGCGAAGATGCTGCGGCCGATCCGGTCGAGATGGACCGGAATGATCGGCGTCGTGCGCCCCTTGACGATCCGCTGAAGCCCGCGCTGAAAGGGCGCCATCAGCCCCGTCCGGGTGAGCTGCCCCTCGGGGAAGATGCAGACCAGCTCTCCCGCGTCGAGCGCCTTGCCGGCCTCGCGAAACGCCTGGAGGATCATCCGCGGGCCGTCGGTCGACGTGATCGGGATCGCCCGCATGGCGCGAAGGACCCACCCCATGAACGGCTTCTGGAAGTATTCGGCATAGATCACGAACCGGACCGGCCGATCGGTCGACGCCATGATGAACAGGCCGTCGACGAACGAGACGTGGTTGGGGACGAGCAGGGCGTGGCCCTCGCGGGGGATGTTCTCGCGTCCGATCACCCGGACCCGGTAGATCGTGTTCCCCAGCGTGAGGATCACGAACCGGAGGAAGGCCTCGGGGACGAGGGAAAGCGCCCAGACGAAGCCGACGGCGAGCCCGGCCCCCATCGCGAAAACACGCCTTGGGCCGAGACCTCGGCCTTGGCCAGCCCGAGCGCGACCACCGAGCCGATGAGCATCCCCGTGTAAACCAGCACGTTCGTGAAGGCGATCACCGCCCCTCGGCGGTCGGCCGGCGCGCGCCACTGGATGATCGCGTTCAGCGGCACCAGCAAGAGCCCGGCGAACAGGCCGAGCACGCCGAGCACGAGCATCGTGCCTGCCAATCCCGGCCCCCAGGCGGCGAAGACCAAGGCGCTCAGGGCCATCCCGAACGCCCCCAGCGGGATCAGACCGTACTCGACGTTCGCGGCCGACAGCCTGGCGGCCAGCAGGCAGCCGGCGCCGATGCCGATCCCCAGTGCGGCCAGCGGCAGGCCCGACATCCAGCCTTCGAGTTCCAGGACGATCGTCGCATAAGGCATGATCGGGACCGGAACCAGGCTGGCTATGCTCCAGACGATCACCTGGCCGATCACGGCCAGCCGCAACACGCGGTCGGCGCGAATGGCGTCGTAGGCCATCCGCACCGTGGCCGCCAATCCTCCCTCGGCTCGGGCGGGGGGCACGTCGGGGATCGCCAAGCTCGCCGCAATCCCGGCGACGGAGCAGAGGATCAGAAGCATTCCCGCGTGCCACGGCTCGCTTTTGGTCATCCAGAACAAGACGCCGCCCCCTACGATCCCGCCTATGATCGCCAGGTTCGTACAGGTTTCGAGGAAGCCATTGCCCTTCGAGAGCTGGTCGTGGGGCAGAAGTTCCGGCAGGATGCCGTACTTGGCCGGGCTGAAAAGCGCGGCCTGGACCCCGAGCAGGCTCAGGACCGCGAGCGCCGTCATCCCCCCGGCCGGGTGCCATTTCAGGGCCGCGGTGCCGAGCACCATCAAGGCCAGTTCGAACGCCTTCATCGAGACGATCACCGACTTCTTGCTGACCCGGTCGGCCAGGAGTCCCGCCGGCAGCGAGATCGCCATGAGCGGGATCATCAGCACGATCTGCGCGATCGCGGTCTTCCGCTGGGCGGCGGCCTCCTTCGCGCTCGCCCCGTCGGCCTCGCCGGCCGCCGCCGCGATGGCGAGCATGATCACGAGTTGCTTCCAGGCGTTGTCGTTGAACGCGCCGAGGAACTGCGCTGTCAGCAGGCCGCCCAGGGCGCGAAACCCGCCCGGTTTCTCCGGGCCGCCTGCTTCAATTCGAGTTTCTGCGGCGGCATTCATCGACGCGGCTCCTGGTGGATGATATGCGACGGCGACGCGGCGAGGCGTCGTTCACGACCGAACGGATCGGCAGAGGATGCCCGACGCCCGGATTATGATCAAGTCCGAGTCGGAAGTGACAGGCCAGGGCCGAATTCCGGGCGGACCGGGTGTGTTCCCGTGTTTCTTCGCGGGCCGTCCGGCGATACGCTGGTCTATCGTAGCGAGGCGTAAGTCCGCGACGGCGGTCCAGGGTGGCACGGGTTCGTACTCGACCCCGTGGACGCTCGCCACGGCTTGCCCCTCGGGTTCGGACGAGCCGAACCCGTGCCACCCATCGGTTCGCCTTCTGGATCTGGCTTCTGCGGGGATCATCGTTCAATGCGAGTGCTCATCACCGGGGGCGCCGGGTTCATCGGATCGCACCTGGCCGACGCGTATGTGGAACGGGGCGACGAGGTCTTCATCCTCGACGACCTCTCAACCGGAAGCATCGACAACATCCGCCACCTCCGCGCGCATCCGCGGTTCCACTACACGATCGAGAGCGTCCACCACGCCCCCACGGTCGCCGAGCTGGTCGACCAGTGCGACGTCGTTTTCCACCTCGCTGCGGCCGTCGGCGTGAAGCTGATCGTCGAGAGCCCGGTGCGGACCATCGAAACCAACGTCCACGGCACCGAAGTCGTCCTGGCCCAGGCGAACAAGAAGAAGAAAAAGGTGCTCATCGCCTCGACTTCCGAGGTGTACGGACTCAGCGAGGACGTCCCGTTTCGCGAGGACGGCAACCTTGTTCTTGGCGCAACCACCAAGGGTCGTTGGAGTTACGCTTGTTCGAAGGCGATCGACGAGTTCCTGGCGCTCGCCTACTGGAAGGAGCGCAAGCTGCCGACGGTGCTGGTCCGGTTGTTCAACACCGTGGGACCGCGTCAGACGGGGCAGTACGGCATGGTCGTGCCGACGTTCGTCAAGCAGGCCCTGAGCGGCCGGCCGCTCACGATCCACGGCGACGGCTCGCAGTCGCGCTGCTTCACCGACGTCGGCGACGTGGTCTCGGCCCTGATCGGCCTGATGGATCATCCCGGCGCGGTCGGCGAGGTCTTCAACGTCGGGTCGAGCGAGGAAGTCACCATCCAGCGGCTGGCCGAGCGAGTTCGGAGCCTGACCGGGTCGGCCTCCGAGATCGTCCATATTCCTTATGAGAAGGCGTACGGCGAAGGGTTCGAGGACATGCCGCGGCGGGTCCCTTGCCTGGACAAGATCCACGCCCTGATCGGCTACCGGCCGCGGAAGTCGCTCGACCAGATCCTCGCCGGGGTGATCGATTTCTTCCGCGATGCGCCGACCTGCTCGACCCGTTCCGAGCCGCTCCCGGAGTGACTCGGAATTTCGGCGGGCGCTCCGTCGACAAGGGGTTTCGGAAGATCCGCGCGACCGGCACAATGGATTCCGACGGCGACGTGAGGCGTTCGCCGCGGCCGATCGCGGCTTGCGTCGCGGGGCCGAAGGTTTTACAACGTGTCGAACGCGTCGTGCGAGGGTCTGGACGAGCCCGGTTCGCGAGGGCTGCGTCCGAAGTCCGCCGAGACGGCCCTGGCGCGGGGACAGGCGAGCTCCATTTGGATTTGAGGAAGGATCGGATGAGCGATCAGAATCTGGCCGCGCGCACGCGCTCGGCCCTCGAAGCCGGCGAAGGCATTCTGCGGCTGGCCCCCACGTGGGTTCCCCGATCGTTCTTGATGCCGGGCGGCCGGCTCAAGCTTTCGCGCGAGGATCTGTACGCGCTGGGCACCCACCGGGGCGGTATCGACGAGCGCTGGTTCTCCTCGACGACGGCCGCCGCCAACGAAGGCGCGCCGCCCGATGAAGGCATGAGCTACGTCGTCCACGAGGGCGAGAAGTTCACGCTCAAGGACGCGATCGGCCACCACGGCGCCGAGTCGATCGGCGCCAAGATGTGGGACAAGTACAAGCGGTGGCCGGTCTACAGCAAGTTCTTCGACAACCTCGGCCCGATCCCGCACCACATGCACCAGAGCCAGAAGCAGGCCGAGCTGCTCGGCCTCGAAGGCAAGCCCGAGAGCTACTACTTCCCCCCCCAGCTCAACTGGACCGGCAACAACTTCCCGTACACGTTCTTCGGCCTTGAGCCGGGGACGAAGAAGGAAGACCTCCGCAAGTGCCTGGAGCGCTGGAACCAGGGCGACAACGGCATCCTCGACCTCTCCAAGGCTTACCGCTTGAAGCCCGGCACCGGCTGGCTCGTCCCCCCGACGTGCTCCACGCCCCCGGGTCGCTCGTGACGTACGAGCCGCAGTGGGGCTCCGACGTCTTCGGCATGTACCAGTCGATGGTCGAAGGCCGGCGCGTTCCCTGGGAGCTGCTGGTCAAGGACGTTCCCGAGCAGTACCACCACGACCTCGACTACCTGGTCGAACAGCTCGACTGGGAGAAGAACGTCGACCCCGAGTTCAAGAACAACAACTACCTGGAGCCGATCGTCCGCACCGGCGGCGCCCAGGAAGGCTTCTTCGACAAGTGGATCGTCTACGGCACGGTCGACGGCCAGCAGTTGTTCTCCGCCTGCGAGCTGACGGTCCTCCCCGGCAAGTCGGCGACGATCAAGGACCCCGGCGCGTACGGCCTGATCGTCACGCAGGGCAGCGGCTCGATCGGCAAGCTCGACCTCGATAGCCCGAACTTCATCCGCTTCGGTGAAATCACGAAGGACGAAGTCTTCGTCACCCACAAGCGGGCCAACGAGGGCGTGACCTTCAAGAACACCGGCAGCGAGCCGTTCGTCAGCCTCCGCTACTTCGGCCCCGACACCCATCCCGACCTGCCCAAGGTGGGCGCTCACCGGAAGTCCGGCTGAGCGAGGGCGCGAAGGCGTATCCGCAATCCGGCGGGGACCGGCCGCAACTTCGAGGCCGGTCCCTCGCCCGATGCCCCTGCCGAGGGTCGTAAGATGCCGTGTTCCTGGACTCTTCACACACTCGACGTGCCCTTCGCCGCGTTCATGGAGTTCCCGAATTTCTGGACCTGGATGACGTTCACGAATTTGCTCGTCCTCGTCGTGAGCGTCGACAAACTGGGGCGGAAGCTCGACCGGATCATGAAGCACCTGGGCCTCGAAGAGGAGCCGCCTAAGCCCGCTCCCGCGCCCACCGCCTTGCAAAGCTGGGCGAAACCGCGGAACGAGGCGTTCCAGATGCACGCGAGGGCATGGGGAGCCGAAACGAGGCGAGTCGCCTTGCAAGTTTGGGCCCATCCCAGGCTGAGGCCGTTGAGCAGGCTCGTCGAGGCGGGAATCGTCAGGACCGGGCGGTTCATTGACCGCCTCCTGTATCGGACCCCTCCCGGCAAGAGCCCGGCGCAAGACGAAGTGTGAATGGGCTCCCTCGCAGCAGACCGCCGTCGACCCCCGAAGGACTCTTCGCCATGCACTCACAAGGCTGGTACGAGCCGGACGACTTCGATGACGAGTTCGACGGCGACGACTTTCGAGGCGGCCTCAAGTCGGCGCTTTCGCCGGGGGAAGACTTGCTCTGGTCGGCCCGGCCCGGCCTGCCGAGGATTCGCAAGATCGCGGTGATCCCCGCCCTTTTCGTGGCCGTCATTACGGGCCTCTCGGGGGTGTCGCTGGCGGCGATGCTGGGGATCTTCGAGCAGCCGCTCGCCAGCCCGCTCGTGTTGATCACGGCCTTGTGCCTGGCGCCCGCTGTTCTGGGAGGGTTCATCCTCTTCGACCTGGTCCGGAGGATGATCGCCTGGGCCGGTTCGCGATGGCGGCTCGCCCGGACGATCTACGCCGTGACCGACCAGCGCGCCATCATCGCCCAAGTGGGCTCGACGGCCGGCGAGCTGCAGTTGTTCTCGTTCCTGCCCGGCATGCTCGACGGCACGACGCGGTTCGAGTATCCCGACGGCTCGGGCGACGTCTATTTCGAGGGCCTCGGGAGGCTCGCGCGCGGCCCCGTCGGCTTCTTCGGAATTCGAGCCGTCCGCCGGGTCGACGAACTGGTCCGCGAGACCCTGATCGACCCGTTTCCGCACTGGTAAGGTAAGCAACCGGCGTCAACGTCGACGCCGTACCCGATTTCTTCTCTCACGATCCCGACACCCGAGGTGGATTCGATGACCGCAAGCCATACACATAATTTTCCGAAGCTGCACAACGCGGCGTGGCCGGGCGTGGTTGGGAAGGGGAGCGACGGCGGCGATCCCTGCATCGAGCTCGACACGATGCTCGACCTGACCGCGGCGGCCGAGTTCGACGGCGTCAAGTTCGACGGCTTCGACCTGTTCCTGTTCGCCCCCCACGTCGACATCGACGCCGACGACGACGCGATCAAGACCCTCGCCGACAAGGCGTCGAAGCGCGGGCTGGCGATCGGTTCGGTCGTCGCGCCGGTCTGGCCGCCGACCGGCGGCGGGTCGGCGATGGACGAGGGCGAGGGGCGGAAGAAGTTCCTCGAACAGGTGCGCAAAGGCTGTCGGATTGCCAAGCGGCTCCGCGAGCTGGGCGTCCGACCCAACGGCGTGGTCCGGATCGACTCGGCGTGCAGCCCCGCCGACTGGTCGGCCGACCCGATCGGCAATCAGAAGAAGATCGCCGAGACCTTCAAGCAGGCCGGCGCGATCGCCCGCGACCACGGCGAGAAGCTCGCCGCCGAAGGGGAAATCTGCTGGGCCGGGATGCATTCGTGGAAGCGGATGGTCGACCTGCTGGAGCGCGTCGGCGAGCCCGACACCGTTGGCTTTCAGGCGGACATGGCCCACACGCTGCTCTACACGCTCGGCGAGAACGCTCCGGAGGACCGCATCCTTCCCGAGAATTTCGACTGGAAGGACCGGCACACGCTCGACGAAGCCCTCCGCACGCTGACCGACGCGCTCCGGCCGTGGACGCTCGATTTCCACGTCGCCCAGAACGACGCCACCGTCTTCGGCTCGGGCTCGCACGACCACACCGGCCGGCATTGCCTGGCGAACGACCCCAACGGCAAGCTCGACATCCCACACCACGCCGGATTCTGGCTCCGCGACGACTCGGGACGGCTCACCAAGGCGTTCCGGCACATCTGCTGGGACGGCTGCATGTTCCCCAACGCCGTGATGATGGAGCCCCAGACTTGGACCGACATCCTCGCCGCGATGGTCGGCGTCCGCGACGCCCACGGCTGGACCGAATAACATAAGCAACGCGATCGAAGATCAACAAAAACAATAGGTGAGAACATGGCGCAGAAGAAACCGCTGAACATCGGATTGATCGGTTACGGCTTCATGGGCCGGACGCACTCGAACGCGTACAAGCGCGTGAACGACTTCTTCGACCTCGAATACCGGCCGGTGCTGAAGGCGGTCTGCGGTCGCGACCCGGCCGGCGTGCAAGCGTTCGCCGACAACTGGGGGTACGAGTCGGTCGAGACCGACTGGCGGAAGGTGATCGAGCGCAAGGATATCGACGCGGTCGACATTTGCACGCCCAACAACACGCATGCCGAGATCGCGATCGCGGCAGCCAAGGCGGGCAAGACGATCCTCTGTGAGAAGCCGCTGGCGATGGACCTGGTGCAGGGGCAGGCGATGGTCGACGCCGTCGAGAAGGCCGGCGTCGCCAACACGGTCTGGTACAACTACCGTCGCGTGCCGGCCGTGTCGCTGGCCAAGAAACTGATCGACGAGGGCCGGCTGGGGCGGATCTTCCACTACCGGGCCGAGTTCCTCCAGGACTGGACGATCTCGTCGGACCTCCCCCAAGGGGGCGCGGGACTGTGGCGGCTCGACGCCGCGGCGGCCGGATCGGGCGTCACCGGCGACCTGCTGGCCCATTGCATCGACACGGCTCTCTGGCTCAACGGCACCATCAACACGGTCTCGGCGATGACCGAGACGTTCATCAAGGAGCGGAAGCACAACCTGACCGGCAAGGTGGAGCCGGTGGGGATCGACGACGCGTGCGCGTTCCTCTGCCGGTTCGACAACGGCTCGCTCGGCCTGTTCGAATCGACCCGCTACGCGCGCGGCCACAAGGCCCTCTACACCTTCGAGATCAACGGCGAGAAGGCCTCGATCAAGTGGGACCTTCACGACCTGCACCGGCTGGAGTTCTTCGACCACGCCGACGACTCGCTGATCCGGGGCTGGCACTCGGTCCACGTCACCGACGGCGACATGCCGTACATGAAGAACTGGTGGGTGCCGGGCCTTCAGATCGGCTATGAGCACACGTTCGTGCATCAGGTCGCCGACTTCCTCGCGGATCTCGCCGCGGGGCGTTCGACCGCGCCGACGTTCCGCGACGCCCTGGTCACGCAGGCCGTCTGTGACGCGGTGCTCGATTCGGCCGAGCACAAGAAGTGGGAGACGGTCGTGCCGGTTTGAACACGAGACGAACTGAGACGCCGCCGCGCCGATCTCCCCGGCCGGCGGTTTTCTAGCATCGAATCAAGGATCAACGAAGATGAAAATCGGCATGAACCTGCTGCTCTGGACCGACCACGTCAGCGCGGCCCAGGACGCGATCCTCGACACGATCAAGGAACTCGGCTACGACGCCGTCGAGATCCCGATCTTCAACACGAGTGATCTGAAAGACTACGCCCGGCTCGGCAAGCGGCTGCAAAGCCTCGGGCTCTCGGCCACGGCCGTGACCGTGATGGGGCCCGACATCAACCCGATCTCGCCCGACGCCAAGATCCGCGCCGCGGCCGTCGCTTACCTCGACCGGGTCCTCGAATGCGGCCAGCAGTTCGGTTGTGAAATCCTCTGCGGTCCGCTGCACTCGACCATCGGCGTCTTCTCCGGGACCGGCCCGACCGAGACCGAATTCCAGCACGGCGTCGAGACCCTCCAAGAGGCCGCCCAGAAGGCGGAGGCTCGGGGGATCAAGCTGGCGATCGAGTACCTGAATCGGTTCGAGAACTACTTCCTGACGACGGCCGCCCAGACCTCGCGGTTCATCAAGGCGGTGAACCACCCGTCGTGCAAGATGATGTACGACAGCTTCCACGCGCACATCGAGGAGAAGGACCAGGCCAAGGCGATCGCCTCGTGCGCGGCCGACACGATCCACGTCCACATCTCCGAGAACGACCGCGGCACGCCGGGCACCGGACAGGTCCACTGGGACTCGTTCTTCGGCGGCCTCAAGCAGTCGGGCTACGACGGCTACATGACGATTGAAGCCTTCGGCACGGCCTTGCCGGCCCTCGCCGCCGCCACCCGCGTCTGGCGCGATCTGTTCCCGGACGCCTCGGGCCTCTGCCGCGAGGGCCTGGGCTTCATCAAGAAGAGCATCCGGTAAGACTCACGAAACTGCTCATCCCAGGGAGTCTCCACGAATGGGTTTGCGATCTCGGCAGCGTCTCGTCACATCGCTTTCGGCTTTCGCCGTCCTCGCCCTCGCGGCCCACGGCACCGCCTGGAGAGCCCCGGGCGGCCCGCCGCCCCAGACGCCGCAAACGCCGCGCGTGGGGACTCCCACTTCGAACCCGCAGGTTCGGCCCAATGGTCATGCCGTGGCGGTCGATCCCTCGATCATCGTCGTCGACGACGGCGACACGGTTGTCATTCGCTGGCCAGGCGGGGACGTGGAAACCGTGCGCATCCTAGGCATCGACTCGCCCGAGACCCGCCACGTCGAGCACAACATCCCGTTTGATCAGCCGTTCGGCCTCGAAGCGAGGGCCTTCGCGCAGGGGGCGTTCGCGACCGCGACGACCGTCGAACTCGTCCGGGCAAGCATGCTCGACTCATACGAACGTACGCTCGGCTACTTGATCCTCAACGGCAAGAACTACTCGACCTTGATCGTCAAGGCGCGGCTGGCCGAGGAATCGGTGACGCATTACGGCGACAATGGGCTCCCGCAGCAGGCCGCCGAGGTGCTAGCGGCTGCGAAGGCCGCGGGACCGCTGCCGTTCGAACCTCCGTACGTCTTCCGAAAGCGGATGCGAATCCTCTCGGAATCACAGAAGGCCGCTCCCGGCGAACCTCATCCCTGACCGCCGAGGTCCGTTGGCGACGGCACGCGAACCTCGTCGCTGAGGGCCGCCTCCAGTAGTAGGGGAGACCTCACGGGAGGAACGGACGATGAGCGTCGCAATCGTGGGATGGAAAGGCGAGCGGGTTCGACTGACGCCGCTCGACCGCTCGCTTCATCTTGAGAATGCACTTCGATGGCTCAACGACCCAGTCGTAACAGCGGCGCTCAAATTTCACTTCGGATTCACCCGGAAGCAGGAAGAGGCGTTCTTCGACAGGGCCGAGCTGCCGGGCGATCGTGACTTTCACTGGGCGATTCTCGACGAGTCCGAAACGCACATCGGGTTCATCGGGCTGCACGGGGTCCACTGGACGAACCGATGCGCCCTCGGCGGTCTGATGCTGGGTGAACAATCAGCCTGAGGGCGGGGCTATGGGACGGATGCGGTCCGGGTTCGCACCCGGTTCGCTTTCGACCAACTCGGCCTTCAGCGGATCGACGGCCACACCATCAATCCGGCCATGAGGCGCGTTTACGAGAAGTGCGGCTATCGTCATGAAGGCACGGCGCGGCGGAGGATCTACCGCGACGGGACCTGGCACGACATGGAGCACTATGGCATTCTCAGGGAAGACTGGGATGCGCTCCACTCGCCTTGATCCGGGCCGATCGAGAGAGCGTGACCCGTCCCGAGCCCAGAGCCCCGAAAGCTTCGATCCATGCCCGTGATTCCCGACACGTACACGACGCTCTCGGCCATGATCACCCCCGCACTCTTCATGACCGCGAATGGGTCGCTGATCATCTCGACCTCGAACCGGATGTCGCGGGTCGTCGACCGCATCCGCCAGCTCAATCTCGAGGCCGACGAGCTGTGCCGGGGGGCGTCAGGGCTCGACTTCCTCGACGATCGGCTCGAACACGTCACGGTCCAGCTCAACCGGATGATGACGCGCAGCGATCTGATCCGGCTCGCCCTCACGCTGCTGTACTTGGCGATGGCGATGTATGTCGGCACCAGCCTGACGATGGCCCTCGACGCGCTCGTCGGCGGCTACTTAATCGCCGTGCCGACGAGTTTGGCGATTATCGGCGTCAGCCTGATGCTCGCCGCCTGCGTGCAACTGACCCGCGAGGCGCGCGTCGCCTTGCGCAACAACCGCCTCGAAATTCTCTTTTACCAGAAGCTCCGCAACCAGCGCGGCTGCCCGCCGGCGTCTGAGAAACAGACGCCGGGCGGTTGACCGGTTCCGTCAGACGCCGACCTTCTTGCCGCTCCGCTCGGAGCGTTTGCGGCCGTCCTCGCTGAGCACCTTCTTGCGGAGTCGGATCTTCGAGGGGGTGATCTCGACCAGCTCGTCGGTCTCGATGTACTCGAGGGCGATTTCGAGGGTGAGCACGCGGGGGGGCTTGAGCAGGACGTTCTTGTCGGAGCCCGAGGCCCGCATGTTGGTCAGCTTCTTCTCCTTGCAGGGGTTGACGACCATATCATCGCTACGGGCGTTCTCGGCGATGATCATGCCTTCGTAGATGTCGTCGCCGGGAGCGACGAACATGGTCCCGCGCTGCTGGAGGTTGTCGAGGGAGAAGGCGACGGCTGGGCCGCGCGCCATGCTGATCATGACGCCGTTGCTGCGCGACGGAATGTCGCCTCTGAGCACCCGGTACTCAAGGTAGCTGTGGTGCATGATCGCCTCGCCCTGGGTGGCGCTCATGAGCCGGTTTCGGAGACCGATGAGGCCACGCGCGGGGATCGCGAATTCGATGTGCGCGTAGGCCCCCTTCATGTCCATCTTGCTCATTTCGCCGCGACGCGCGCCGACCAGTTCCATGACTGGTCCGATGTGGCTGTGGGGCACGTCGACCACCAGGAACTCGTACGGCTCGTGATCGACGCCGTCGATCTTCTTGACGATGACCTCGGGCTTTCCGACGGCCAGTTCGAACCCTTCGCGGCGCATGGTCTCGATCAGCACCGAGAGATGCAAAAGACCGCGGCCCGAGACCTTGTAGGCGTCGAGGTCCTCAGCCGGTTCGACCCTCAGCGCGACGTTCGATTCCAGCTCGCGATCGAAGCGGTCCTTGAGGTGGCGAGTGGTGAGGAATTTGCCCTCGCCGGTGAGCGGCGAGTCGTTGACGGTGAACAGCATGCTCAGAGTCGGCTCGCCGACTTCGATGCGGGGCAGGGGATCGGTCCGCTCGATCGCGGCGATGGTGTCGCCGATCTCGACGGTGGAGAGCCCGACGATCGCGACGATGTCGCCGGCCTCGGCCTCCTCGACGTCGACGCGGCCCAGCTTGTCGAACACCAGGACGCCGTCGATCGAGCCCGGAACCACGACCCCGCCGGCTTTCAGCAGGTTCGCCCGCTGCCCGCGCCGGACCGTCCCGGAGAAGATCCGGCCGATGGCGATCCGGCCGACGTACTCGGAAAAGTCGAGCGTGGTGCAGAGCATCGCGAACGGCGCGTCGGGATCGACCACCGGCCCCGGCACCTTTTCGAGGATCAGATCGAACAGGGGCCGCATGTCCCCCTCGGTGGCCTTCGGGTCGTTCGAGGCGAAGCCGCTCCGCCCGGAGGCGAAGATGTACGAGAAGTCGGACTGCTCGTCGCTGGCACCGAGTTCGACGAAGGTGTCGAAGATCTCGTTCAGAACCTCGTCGGGCCGCGCGTCGGGGCGGTCGACCTTGTTGATCACGACGATCGGGCTGATGTGGCACTCGAACGCCTTGCGGAGCACGAACTTGGTCTGGGGCATCGGCCCCTCGAACGCGTCGACCAGCACGAGCGCGCCGTCGGCCATCTGGAGCGTCCGCTCGACCTCGCCGCCGAAGTCGGCGTGACCCGGCGTGTCGATCAGGTTAATCTTCGAGTGGCCGTAGTTGATCGCGATGTTCTTTGCGAGGATCGTGATCCCGCGCTCGCGCTCGATGTCGTTGGAGTCGAGAATCCGCTCGCCCACGAGCTGCGAGGCGCGAAACTGGCCCGACTGACGGAGCATCGAGTCGACCAACGTGGTTTTGCCATGGTCGACGTGGGCGATGATTGCCACGTTCCGGATGTCGTCCCGTCTCTTCATCTTAGGTTGATCTCGTCTCGCACAAATTCCAGGCGCGGATATTGCGTCCGCATGGTTCTCGTGGCGATTTGGGTCCATAATCCGGTCGCGGAATAAATACGTAGGTACAGGATTCTATACCGGCGCGACCGAAATCGGCAAGTCCGGATGACGTGTTGGATTGCCTGCCCGAGTCGGGTGAGGCCCGGAATTGGGAGTTGGATCGTTGCATCATCTCGAAGTCTCCGAACTGTTTGCGATGTTGGTCGTGATGCTGGTCGCCGCCAAGATCGTCGGCGAGTTGGCTCAACGAATCGGCCAGCCGGCAGTCCTGGGCGAATTGATCGCGGGAATCCTCGTCGGCCGGTCGGTCCTGGGCCTGGTCGACCCGCACGTCGAGACTATCCACATGCTTTCCGAGCTGGGGGTGGTGATCCTGCTGCTGGCGATCGGCCTGGAAACCGACTTGCGGGCGATGATGCGTGTGGGCGGCACGTCATTGGCGGTCGCCGTGATCGGCGTCGTGCTGCCGTTCGGGCTGGGCTACGCCGCCTGTCGGCTGCTGGGGCTCGACGGCCTGACGTCGATCATGGCGGGGGCGACCCTGACCGCGACGAGCGTGGGGATCACCGCGCGAGTGCTCTCGGATCTCGGCCGGCTTCGCGACGTCGAGGGCCAGATCATACTCGGCGCGGCGGTGATCGACGACATCCTCGGCCTGGTGATCCTGACGGTCGTCGGCGGTATGGTCGGGGGGGGCAGCGTCAGCGTCGGGGCCGTCGCCTGGACCACCGGAGCGGCTTTCGGTTTTCTGGCTGTTACGCTCGTCGTGGGACATCTGGTCTTGCCCTGGCTCGTTCGCCTGGCGAGCCGGATCAACCTTCCCGGCACGCCGACGATCTTCGCGCTGACGTTGGCCCTGGGCCTGGCTTGGCTGGCCGAAAAGTCGGGCTCGGCGCTCATCATCGGCGCGTTCGCCGCCGGGGTGCTGCTGGCGAAGACTCCTCGGGCGCACGAGATCGAGAAGGGGATCACGACTCTCGGTCATTTCTTCGTCCCACTGTTCTTCGTGGCCGTGGGCGCTTCGGTCGATCTGTCTGCCCTGAACCCGCTTGACTCCGACAGCCGGTGGGCGCTGGTCGTGGGCGGGGCGTTGATCGTCTGCGGCGTGGTCGGCAAGCTGGCGGCGGGCTATGCGCCGTTCTGGTTCCGAGGCGACAAACGCGTCGTCGGCGTCGGCATGATCCCGCGCGGCGAGGTGGGCCTGATCTTCGCCCAGATGGGGCTCGACCAGGGGGTTTTCGACGCCGGAATGTTCGGCGGCGTCACCCTGATGGTGATCGTCACGACGTTCCTCGCCCCGCCGCTGCTGAAGCTGCTTTTGACCAGCAAGAACGGTGGGCGTATCCACGAGGAACCCGAGGGCATCGAAGACCTCGTAACCGAAGCCTGAGGCATCGGGGCAGCCTGCGATCGATCAGAGCAGGGGCGAGACCAGTCGCAAGACGCTCTCGGCGATCTCGCGGCTCGCCCCTCGCTTGGGTTCGTAGACCGTGCTGCCCGCCATGAGGCGCTCGGCCCACCGCGCGGTCTCGCCGACGCTCTCGGCCGAGAAGATGTACAGGGCCACCTCGTAGTTCAAGAACAGGCTGCGGTTGTCCATGTTAGGCGAGCCGATCGCGACCAGCTTGTCGTCGAAGATCACAGCCTTGGCGTGGAGCATGGTCGGGCGATAAAGCAAGACGCTCGCGCCCGCCTCGTGCAGCTCGCGAAGATACCCTTCGCGGGCCACGTCGGTGATCGGGTGGTTCGACTTCCAGGGGACGATCAGCCGGACGTCGACTCCGCGCCGCGCCGCCAGGGCGAGCCCGCGCACGAGCATCTCGTCGGGGACGAAATACGGCGTGAGGATCCAGATCCGTTCCCGGGCGAAGAAGACGAGCGAGAGCAACGACTCGAACAGCGGGTCGCCCTCAACGTCCGGACCGCTGGCCACGACCTGCACGACGGAGTTCCCGGGACGATGCGACAGCGTCGCCGGCGCGTGGTTGTGGGATGGTTCGAGGGGACGCGGAAACTGCATCGCGAGGTCTTCTCCGGTGGCGAACTTCCAGTCCGAGAAGAACAGCCACTCCAGGTCGTCGACCGTCGGCCCCTCGACCATGACCGCCAGGTCGCGCCACCGCGCGGGGTCGGCCAGGGGGCCGATGTACGACGCCGTTAGGTTCATGCCGCCGGCGAAGGCCAACCGGTGATCGGCTACCGCGATCTTGCGGTGGTTGCGGAGGTTCGCCCGGCCGCGAAATGGGATGTGAAACACCGGCATGAAGTACGCCACTTGGCCGCCGGCCTTGATCAACGGGGCCAGCGCCCGGCGGGGCAGCCACCATGATCCGACGTCGTCGATCAGCAGGCGGACCGTCACGCCCGACTCGGCCTTTCGGGTCAACATCTCGATCAGCGCGCGGCCGACCTCGTCGTTGCTCAGGACGAAGGTCATGATGAAGAGGGTCGACTGCGCGCCCTCGATCATCTCGACGAGTCGAGCGTACGCTTCTTCCCCGGTCTCGACGATCTCGACGCGATTGCCCTGGCTTTCCTCGGGAACGCCGTAGGATCGGAGCAGCCGCTGGGTGTCGAAGTCGATCAGGTCGGCCTTCTTGGGAGTCCCCGGCGCATAGACGCGCTGCTTCCGCGCGGCCATCCGCTTCATCTTCCGTCCGCCGAACAGGATGTAGAACGGTACGCCGATGTAGGGGATCAGCACGATGGCCAGCAGCCAGGCCAGGGTACTGCTCGGCGACCGCTTCTGGCGGATCAAGTGGGCGATGAAGACAATCGCGAGGCCGAAGCCGAGCAGGGTCGTCAGCTCGGTGACGACCCAGTAGAAAGCCGTGTTCAGAAACTCGCGCACCTTGGATCGAGCCCCCAGACATGGGATTGCGGCGAGGCCGGCTCAGCGCTGGACTCGGCCCGAGCCGTCGCCGCCGAGCAAGGCTTCGATCTCGCTCCGTCCGACCCGATTGTAATCGCCGAAGATCGAGTGCTTGAGGCAGCTCGCGGCGGCCGCGAATTCGACGATCTGCTGCGGCGTCCGCTTGAGGCCGCTCGAGTGGATGAACCCCGCCCCGAACGCGTCCCCCGCTCCGACTCGATCGACGACGTCGATCTCGTACCGTCGGCTGAAGCAAGCCTGGCCGTCCTTGTAGAACAGCCCCGACCAGCCGTTGCGCGAGGCCGAGAAGCTCTCGCGGAGCGCGATCGCGACCCCCTTCAAGCCGAACTTCTTGGTCAGAGCGGCGGCGACTTCGATATAGCGGTCATGGTCGATTCGGCCCTGTTCGATCTCGGCGCCCTCGGCCTTGATGCCGAAGACCTTCTCGGCGTCTTCCTCGTTGGCGATGCAGTAGTCGACCATCGGCATCAACTGGCTCATGGTCGCCTGCGCCTGGGCGGGGCTCCAGAGCTTCTTACGGTAGTTGAGGTCGCAACTTACGGTCACTCCGAGCGCCCGGGCGGCCTTGAGCGCGTCGCGGGTCGCCTGGGCCGCGGCGTCGGACAACGCCGGGGTGATGCCGGTGAAGTGAAACCAGTCATTGCCCGCGAGCAGGGCCGGCCAGTCGATCTCGGATGGATCGAGCGTCGTTATGGCGCTGCCGGCCCGGTCGTAGGTGACGGTCGTCCCTCGCTGCGACGCCCCCGCCTCCAGGTAATAGACGCCGATCCGGTCGCCCCCCCGGAGGATCGCGCGGGTGTTCACCCCCAGGCCGCGCAGCTCCTGGATGCACGCCTCGGCGATGTCGTTCTTCGGAAGCCGGGTGACGAACGTCGCCTCGTCCCCCAGGATCGCCAGCGACACGGCCACGTTGGCTTCGGCGCCGCCGAAGGTCATCTCAAGGGCGCGGGCCTGGTTGAACCGTTCGCGCCTCGGCGTCGTCAATCGCAGCATGACCTCGCCAAACGTCGTTACTCGCATATCTGTTAAACCTCGAACCACGGATGGAAGCCGATTCCGCCTCAAGGATAACATCCTTCCGTGGTCGGACCAGATGTGGGTCGTGGACGTCGGTCCCCCGCCGGAGCCGGAGGTCATCCTGACGACCCCGAAATTGGCTTCGTTCGCGCCGAAACCGCCCCCTCCCGCCACGCCGTCTCCCGCCCCGACTCTGCCGATTCATCCCCCCGATCGATCCCGGCCCGCCACTCGCGAATTGGCTTCGTTCGCGCCGATCTTCTCGAACCATCGACGGGTTTCTGGGTGCGTAAGGTCTTTGTGGTAAAAGATGTGCGTTCTGAAGCGTCCGTTCTGGATTTGGCTTCGTTCGCGCTCGATCTCGCACTCTCAAAGCCCAGCGTCCGGCCTTCATCGCGTCGCCGGATTGGGTTCGATCGCGCGTTTTCGCCCTCGCCGTCGAGTCGCGCCCACCCTCAAACGACTTGTCAAAGAGCCCGTCGGCCGACACCCCTCCATTATGAATATACGACGGGCGAAGCCTCCCTGAATCAAGTCGGCCGTGAATCCTCGGCGCCCCGATACCGGATTCGACGGCCAGATCGTGCGAGCTGGGAACGCCGATGAATGGGGACTTACGAGACGGCTCCCGACTCCTTTGATTGCTCCCACGAGCTAGGGCGGTTTGCAGTCGAGTCGCACACAATAATCAAACCAGGCTGTCGCAAGCATGCCTTCTCCCCTTGCGGGAGAAGGTGGCCGGAACGGCCGGATGAGGGGTGAATCATCGGGATTCCTCGGACGCCTCGGCGATCGAAGCCCCCTCATCCGCCCCTGCGGGGCACCTTCTCCCGCAAGGGGAGAAGGGAGTTCGGCCCCAGCCTGTGTGCACTCCAAAGGTAAACCGAGCCAAGGTCGATCACGCGATGATTACGGGAGGCTTGTCGAGACCGTCGGGAAATTGTTCCTCGCCCGCGATTCTGGCGTCGTAGTGATCGCCGATGTCGCCGCGCGCCGAGGGCATGTGGGCCGCGACCTTGGCTGAGATCACCCGAGGGACAGGCCCGGCGATGATCAGCTTCACGGGGTCCTTGACCCGGATGATGCTCCCGGGCGGGACGAAGAACGACAGTTCGCGGTGGTGGTGGGTTTCTCGCACGAACGCCCGGACGGCGGGGATGCGAATCTTGCCGCCGCGCACTTCGAGAGTGCCCACGACCTCTTCTTCGCCGGTAGACATGATCCGACCTCCCCTATCCCGATGTGACGATCAACGGTGTCAGACGGATTCAGCTTACACGGGCGAGATCCTGTTTCGAAGGGCCTCGTCGAGAACTTCGGCAATCGCCCTTGCCCGATCCCCGTCCTCTTTTGCCTCCCACTCGTCCAGGCCGGCTTTCCCGGCCCCACCTGAAGTAAGCATCTATACTGGCGAACACTCCTTGTCGGACAGGTGGTGGCCCAAGCTACCGACTAGCGACCCGTGCTCGGCTCGATGGCTTCGCTCGCGTATTCGTCCTTAGCCAGCGGGGCGAGGGACGTCAGGAACGGCTCCTGACCCCTTTGATTCGCTCGGGCGCTCATGTCGTGTGTCGTCAACAAATATGAACAACGCCGCCTCCACAAGGATCGCTCAAAACAACGCCGCGAAGGATTGCCTGCAAAATCCTGATTTGCTAGTCTGCGATTGATCTGGATTTGCGTGGAATCCAGAAAGGTTGAGTATCCACATGAGGTGATGCCATGAAAGCGATGCGAGTGTGCGTCTCCGCAGGATTGGCTGCCGGCGCGGTCTTGCTGTCGACACTCCCGGCTTGTGCTGCGAACATCACTGTCCTCAACACGACCAGCGCCAACGGCTACCGGTTCACCAACTTCGATGGTCCGAGTCCGGGCACGCTCCCGGGCACGGGGACCAACATCAATGGGATTTCCAATTCCGGCGAGGTCGTCGGGTTCGCGATCGCCAACAATGGGGCCCTAAACAACTTCACCGCGAATCCTCTGACGTCCACGACGGCCAACTTGCTGAACATCGGCGGATCAACGACCGCCATGGCGCTCGGGATCAACTCCGCGGGCACGGTCGTCGGCAGCGACGGCAACGGCAACGCCTTCTACCTCTCCGGCAGCACGCTGACCACGTTCATTCCCAACGGAGGGACGACCGCGACCGCCTTCGGAATCAACGACAACGGCACGATCGTCGGCCAATACATCAAGGGCGACTCGCCGGGGTTCATCACGACGAGCGCCATCGCCAACATCACGGTCAACGCCCCTTCGGGGCCGAACGTCGTCAACGCTCAAGGTATCAACAGCCAGGGATTGGTGGTGGGCTTCTACCTCGGCGTCGACGGACAGGTCCACGGTTTCTCGGCGAAGGAAAGCAACGCGATCGGCGACACGCTCACCGGCACCGCGATCGCCGACCCGACGATCCCCGCAGTCCCGGGCGAACCCGGCGCCACGTTCGTATTCTCCCAGATCCTCGGGATCAACGACCACGGCATCGCCGTGGGCTACTACGGCGACTCGACCACGAGCCAGCACGGCTTCCTCTACAACACCAATACAGGTAAGTACACTTTCCTGGATAATCCGGATGCGGCGTTCAGCAGCGGTGTGGTCGTCACCCAGATCACGGGGATCAACAATTCGGGCGAGATCACCGGTTTCTACTCCGGCGCCAACGGCGTCTTTCACGGCTTCGTCGCAACCGTCGTTCCAGAACCCGGTTCGGTGGTCCTCCTGGGCATTGGCCTGACAGCCGTCGCCGGCTACACCCGCCGTCGCAGACCCGTGGGACCAACCCCCACGAAGCTCTGATCCGCGGACTCCATTCTGTCGCGGTCTGCTCACGCGGCTCCAAGTAGTCATGAAAAGGCCGTCACGCTCATCCCTTGCCCCCGACCAAAAGATAGGGACATGGCGCTTTGTTGACGTCTGGCCGCGAATAAAATCGCCATGTCCCTGCTCTGTAGAAAACCCGTAGTCGCACAATCATGACGTTATGGGTAATGGCCCGAAGGACGATCTCGCGGCACTGGGTCGGATGCTTCCGCGCGCGGAGGGCCGAGCCCAAGCGCCGCTTGAGCATCGAGTTCACCGTCTCCACCTGCCACCGTTGACCGTACTTGCGTTTGAGCCCGGCGAAACGCTGTTTCATCACCCGCCGCCACCAGCCCGTGGGGGGCTTGTCGGTCGGCCGGCCCCGCTTCGGCGGGATGATCGTCCGCACGCCGTGCGACCGGACGGCCCGGTGGACCCGTTCGGCGTCGAAGTCGGCGTCGGCCAGCAGCGTGTCGATCCGGGCGCGGCGCACGGCCTGGGTCCAGGCCCGGCCGAACTGCACCAGATCCGACGCCGGGCCACGCCCCGGGACCGCCGAGAGGATCATATGGCTCCGGCAGTCGACCACGAAGACGACCTTGGGATAGTGCGCGTAAGTCCTGGCGGGGTCGGAGTCTCCGGCGGAGCGACGCTTGGCGTAGTAGCGGCTGACGTGCCGCGACTCCATCCCCGTGCCGTCGACGGCCGCCAACGGGACGCGGCGCTTCAGCGTGCCGTCCTCCCTCGCACGATCGAGCACGGCGTCGAACATCCGGCGGCCGGGGACCGAGGCCAGCAACCGCTGTGCGGCCTTCTGAAACGTGGTGAAGTGCGGGACGACCGTCAGCCCGATCCGGTCCCGGAGGTCGGCCTGGTCCGCCAGATGCGCCGCCAACCCGCGGTAGTCGAGGCGGAGGAACTCCTTGAGCACCAGGCAGGCCAGAAGTTGAGGCTGGGTGAACTTCTTGGGGCTGAACTGGTGGCGGTGCGCCGGAAGGGCGCGACAAGCCGCCTCGTAGGCGACCTGGAACACCCGCAGTGGTGATTTGCTCGTAGTCACATGTCATTCTACGACCGCCAGTGGACGACGGTTCACGGGTTTTCTACAGAGCACCATGTCCCTGTTTTCTTCCGCGTCTACGGTGAGAGCCGCTTGGTACGGGCATGACCTCCGACCCGCCACGCCGGAACCCAGGGGTTATTCACCGCCAACACCCAATACGAGAATTTCACCGAAATATCGGACGAGGAATTCGAGGCCGTTTCCGGCTGGCAGGCGCCCTGGAAGAAAGCAGCTGAGTGACAGGGCGATCCTTTCGGGACCGGGGAAAGGGGACGGAGCGAATTCTTCCCTTTTTGCCTCCCCTTTTGCCCGTCGGTGGGGATGGTCGGGGGGCCTCTCGACTCACTTCGGTTCGGGCGAGCCATCCACCAGCGCCTTGGCGCCGTTGATCACCTTGTCCCACTGCAACGCGGGGCCGGGATCGGTCTTGTTGTCCTGCACGTGGAAGTGCCCGAGCACGCCCTGATAGCGGTTGTACTCCTCGGGCGGCAGAGTGTGGTTGACGACCTGGCCTGAGGTGTCCCGGGGGGCCTGGAGCTTGATCTTGGGGAAGACTTGCGAAAGCGTCGCGGTCAACTTGATCAGGGAGTCATATTGTTCGGGCGTGAGGTCGTACTGCTCCAGTTTGCCGCCCTGGACGACCCCCACGACCGGCTCGTCTTTCGAGGGCCGCAGGCTCGCCTGGGGGTTGTGCAGTCGCGCCTGGGCCAGGCCGCCGGGCGGGGTGACGCGGGTGTGGCCGTCCGGACCCTTCGCGTACCACTTCGAGAGCGGGTTCGGCCGACCCACCGGATAGGCACCGATGTTCGCGATCTCGATCCCCACCGACCGCGAGTTCGCCTTGGTGGCGTGCCATGCGGCTTCCTTCAGGTCCATCGTCTGATAGATCGTGCCGTCGAGGTCGAGCATGAACTGCACGCTCAGGCCGCGCTGGTCATGCAAGACCTGGAAACAACTGCGGCTGGTGCCGCGCGCGTCGAAATGCAGCACGAACTGGTCCACCACCTCCTGAAGTTGAGGCAGCGTCCAGCCCTTCTCGTGCACCGACTCCAGCAGGGAGGGGGCGACGTTGTGCTTTCTCAGCCCGAACCGCACCGGGCTCTTGAGTCCGGCCTTCTGAGACTCCTCCCAGCCGGCCTGCTCCCGAGGCACGAATCGGCGGTCGACTCGATAGGCGTCGTATCCGCCCGGGTCGATCCAGAGGACCACCGGGGCCGTCGTGTGGATCAACTGCCCGCAAACCACGATCTCGTCGCCCCGACGCCCTAGCTTCTCCCCCGGCCTCGGGCCGTCCGCCCGAGCCGGAAGCCCCGCCACGACCAGCGCCGTCAGGGCCGTCAGCCAGAGAATGGGTCGCGCCCCATTGTATCGGAACATGCTCGCCTCCTGAAAACCTTGATGTACAGTCCAGGGGGATTCAAAGGAGACGGAGCGAATGAATCCCCCCCGAACCCAGCAACACCGATGGACGCTATTTCCACCTCGAAGCTAACATGCGAGCCGGCGCGGCGTCAGAGGGCTATCGTCGGTCGGCTTGGTTACAATGGAGGGCCGTTTCGCTGGATCGAACCCCCTGAGAGTCGCCCCATGACATCATTTCTCGCTCGCGCCGGTTTGTTGACGACCTGCCTGCTGCTGGGTTCCTGGAACGACACGACCGCACAGACGCCGGAGACGCCGGGGCTGATGCGGGCGACGCCTGAAATGCTCGTCGCGCCTCGGACGCAGCCGGCGGAGGGCTTTTCGGCGGACGGTGTCGAGGCGGTCTTTTACGACGGTCCGCCGTGGAAAGGAAAGCCGACGCGCGTCTTCGCCTGGATCGGCGTCCCCAAGTTGCAGCCCGGCGAGAAGGCCCCGGGGATCGTCCTGGTCCACGGCGGCGGCGGTACGGCCTTCGAATCGTGGGTGCGGCTCTGGGTGGGGCGGGGGTACGCCGCGATCGCGATGGACACCTGCGGAGCCGTGCCGAAGGGATCATACGGTAAGTGGGAGCGCCACGAGGCGGGCGGACCTCCGGGCTACGACTTCACCACGTCGATGGAGCCCGTCGCCGACCAGTGGCCTTACCACGCGGTCGCCGACGTCCTTCTGGCCCACTCGCTGCTGCGATCGCGACCGGAAGTCGATGCCGATCGGATCGGCGTCACGGGGATTTCGTGGGGTGGATACCTCACCTGCATCGTCTCGGGGCTCGACGATCGCTTCAAGTTCGCCGCGCCGGTCTACGGGTGCGGGTTCCTCGGCGACAACTCGGTGTGGAAGCCCGAGTTGGAGAAGCTGGGTGAACGCGGCCAGCGGTGGCTGGCGCTCTGGGACCCGTCGCATTACCTTCCGCTCGGCAAGGCGCCCAAGCTCTGGGTGACCGGCACGAACGATTTCGCCTACCCGCTCGATTCGCTCCGGAAGTCGTATCGCGCGGCGGGCGGCTCGTCGACTCTCTGCGTCCGCCTCCGCATGCCGCACGGTCATGGACCTGCCGGCGAGAACCCCGAAGAAATCCACGCATTCGCCGATTCGATCCTCAAGGGAGGCAAGCCGCTCGTCGAGGTCTCCACGGTCGTTCGCGACGGCTCGACGATCCGCGCCGCGTTCGCCGGCCAGGACCTCGTCGCCAGCGCCCAACTGCTCTACACCAAGGCCGACGGCTCCTGGCCCGACCGGCTCTGGGAAACCGCCGAGGCGCGCGTCGACCAGGCCGCCAGGACCATCGACGGCCAGCTCCCAACCGGTGCCACGGCCTATTTCTTGAACCTGATCGATCCACAGGGCCGGGTCGTCAGCACGCAACTCCGCATGGTCGAGAAGACCGACAGATGAAGCCGGACGAATCCCGACGTCGTTCAATTCTTTCTCCCACCGGCATGGTGTTTGCGGTTCTATCAATCGAGAAACAAAACGACGTCCGTTTTGCGGGCGACGGTCCATTCATGCCAAAGGAGAACACCATGTCCGAGTCATTCACCGACAAAGCCAAAGACGCCGCTCACAAGGTCGCCGAGAAGGCCAAAGCGGTCGGCCACGAGGCGTCTGAGAAGGCCCACGAAGTGGGCCACAAGATTTCCGAGAAGGCCCACGAGGTCGGTCACAAGATCGACGAGAAGGCCCATGAACTCGGTCACAAAGCCGGCGAGAAGGCCGGTGAAGCCAAGGAATGGGTCAAGGAGAAAACCCACCAGGCCGGCGAGAAGGTCGAACAAGCCGGTGAGAACATCAAGAAGAAGTCGTAACTCGATTTCGACCGCGCCACCTTGACGCCGCGGTCGCGTCCCCGTCCTATCATGCAGGTTCCCGAGCCGGCCGCGCGAGCGATTCGCGCGGCCGGCTCGTTGTCGTTGATGGTATCGAACGCCGAGGCGGCGCGGCGTCCTCGCCCTGGGAAGGCTGCTTCCTCTCCAGGGGCTGCGCGCTTCGCCCGGGACCGGGTATCCTTGATCCCCGACCGGCCGCGAATTCTGGGCGGACTCGCGACCGTTTCTCATTGGACGAGACGAAAGGATCAGAACATGTCAGCGATCGACACCGGCGTCGACCGGATCGCCGTCGTCGGCTGCGGCGTCATCGGCGCGAGCTGGGCGGCCCACTATCTCGCGCGAGGTTTCGACGTCGCCGCGACCGATCCCGCGCCGGACGCGGAGAAGCGGTTGCGAGAGGTCGTCGAGCGCGCCTGGCCCGTACTCGAGCGGATCGGACTGGCCGATGGAGCCTCCAAGGAGCGGCTCCGATTCGAGCCCGATCTCGCCTCGGCTGTGAAAGGCGCCGACTTCGTCCAGGAGAACGGCCCGGAGCGACTCAACGTCAAGCGCGACCTGATCGCGCGGATCGACGCCGGGATCAGGGACGACGTCCTGATCGCTTCAAGCACCTCCGGCATTCTGATCAGCGAGTTCCAAGACGCCGCTCTCCGTCCCGAGCGGGTGCTGCTCGGCCACCCGTTCAATCCACCCCATCTGATTCCGCTCGTGGAAGTCGTGGGGGGCAAACTGACGTCGCCCGAGGCGATCGACCGCGCGATGAGATTCTACGCGGCGGTCGGCAAGAAGCCGATCCACATTCGCCGCGAGATGAAGGGCCACGTCGCCAACCGCCTGCAAGCGGCGCTCTGGCGCGAGGCGTTCTATCTCGTCGATCAGGGTGTGGCGACGGTCGCTGACATCGATGCGGCGATCGCCCACGGCCCCGGCCTCCGGTGGGCCTTGCTCGGTCCGTTTCTGAACCTGCATCTCTCCGGCGGCGAGGGGGGCATCGCCCACGTCATCGACCACCTCGGCCCTCCGATGGAAGATTGGTGGCGCGACCTCGGCGACCTCACTTTCACCGAAGCCGTCAAGGCGGAAGCCGTCGAAGGCGTGGACGACGAGCTCAAATGCCGCTCTTTGCCCGCCATGATCCGCCAGCGCGACGACGTCCTGCTGGCGCTCCTCGCCCTGAAGGCGAAGGCCGATCAGCTCCCTTAACCAGCCGTCCTACCGAAGTGGAGACGAAGGGGATCGAACCCTCAACCTCCTGGTTGCAAACCAGGCGCTCTCCCAATTGAGCTACGTCCCCGTGGGGTGACGGCGTGCGGCCGTCGTCGTCGCGGTTGATCATAACGTGAGGCGCGGGTGTTGGCTAGTTCGGCTCGGAGAGGTGGTGGTCAGTAGCCGCTCATCCACTCCTGGATCTCCTGATTCGCGCGGTCGCGAGTGGGGTGGGGGATGGCTTGCCACGAGACCATTCCCGCGCCGGGGCTGGAGAGTTCTTGGACCCATTGCTGAATCACCTGGGGCGACTGGCTCACCATCGCGGCGTGGCGGACGATCCCGATCGGCAGCGGTTGTTCGAACATCACGGCGTAATAGGGCATCGGATCGTAGCCCTTTTGCCGCGACAGTTTGCGAAGGTAGGCGTCAATGGTCTTATCCATCTTCGCAAGGTCTTCGCCGAACGCCTCGCGGAACTGGCGGACGTGGTCGTCGGGCGTCTTCGGTTCGAGCGGAGAGGTCTGGCCCATGACGCTCAAGAACCGCGTGAACTCGGGCCCGCGCTTCATCGCCAGGTAGTGGGTGACGGCCCAGGCCAAAGCGTAGTCGGTGGGCGTCATATCGGACTTCCGCAGCATCGCTTCGACCATCGGTTGGCCCGGCTTTCGAAGACGCGACCGGAGCCGGTCGTCCGGTCCTTTCATCGAAAGGGAGAGAGGATCGTCCAGTTCGCGGAGGGTCGCCATGTGCAGGCTGTTGATCTGGCCGAGGCCGTCCCAGGTTGGAGCGCCTTTTCGCGAGCTCAAGGGCGCGGCGCAGTATTCGGCCAGGCCCTCCACCAGCCAGAGCGGCCAGGCGCTGAGGCGGGGCTGGACGCCGATGTTTTGAAGGATTTGATGCGTTCCTTCATGAGCCACCGTTTGGGTCGTGAGCAGGGCGCTGATCTCGGGCTCGACGCCCTCCCGCTCCGAGGTTTCGAAGAGGAAGATGCGGTTGGAGAAGATCTCGAAGTACGCCCGGACGTCGGCGTCGACGGGGCGGTGGGCGCGGAAGTCGCTCTCGTGGCGGAAGATCACGGCCACCAGGGGGAACTCGGCCTCGTGGACGGGCACGTCATGCTTGTGGAACGCTTCGATCAGCCGTTTGTACAAGTCTTCGAGCAGCTTGCCGGTGTTCGTGGCGAACGGCCTCGACGACTGGTAGAGGATGACGTAATGAGGCGTCCGATGGACCTGGAACGTTGCGAACGGGCCGGTCTGGGCGCGGCGCTCCATCTCGTCGCCCGAGATGGGGGAGAAGGGCTCCACCGAGGGGACGACCATTGACGGAATCCCGAGCCGGCCGTCGGGCAGGACGACGACCGTCTTGCCGTCGCGGTGGCCGTGCAGCCGCGCCACGACGGGCCGACCGTCGTCGCCGCGGATCGAGAACCGAGGCACGCCCTTGGACGAGCAGGCGGCCGAAAGCGCTTCGGGCGAGGGCGCTCCGAAATCCGGAGGCGTGAGCACGGGGACGGCCCCGGCGCGATCGCGAGGGGCGTGGGGGTCGGCCTCGGCGTTGACTCGAATCGGGCTGAAACCAATCCGTTCCACAAAGAACCGCGCGGCCTCGACGTCGTCCGCCAGGTTCCAGGGGCCGGTCGCGATCAGCATCGCCAGAGAGCGCGCGGCACCGATCCTCGATCGACCGTCCGGCAACAGACGATTGCCGACCTGCAAGCCTCGCGAGAGCGGCTGGATCAACCTGGTCAGAGCGTTTCGCCTCAAGGAACAGTCGTTTGACGGTGGGGTTTCAAGATCCCCGGCCGGGCCGCGATACAGTCGGCTGGGAGGAATCAGCAGAGCGGCGCTGGCTGTTCGCTCCATCGCCGAGGAATTCGCGGTGATCAGGGTTTCGCCGAACCAGACGACGAGAAGCGCCAGCACCGTGAGCAAGCAAGCCAGCCGTGGCGAGGTCGCGCGAGCCGTCGGCGAAGGCTGAGCGGGGATGGGGGGCAGCGTTTCGAGGATCGTCCGGCAGCGCGGGCAGGCCCGTCGCTTGGCGATCTCGGGAGAGCGGACGCGGATGGCCGTACCGCAACCGCCGCAGGTTGTCACCATCGGTTCCATGGCCGTTGGTCTCGCAACGCGCGGATCTGAACGAATTCGGCGAAAGGGATGAAATTGAGTGTAGCACTCCGTCGAGGCGACGGAAAGCCGGTCTCCCTGGTCGTTGCCGATTTCGATCACGCGTCGAGCCGGCGGGCCGGCGACGGCCGCGGCCGACGAGAGTGTGGCTTGGGTGTTGGGGACGAGTTATAGTGCGCCCTGAACGGCGCCCGTATCGAGACGAATCGGGTCGTGGGCGGGGTGGACGCCGACGACTCCGTGGCTTTTCACATCGAGAGACCGGCGATGTATGACCTTGTCGTGATGGGTGAAGGCGCAGGAGGGCTGCGCGCGGCCACGGCCGCCGCCGGAGTCGGCGCCAAGGTGGCCTTGATCGAGAAGCGGCGGCCGGATGGGACGCCGGCTTCCGGGGCCGTCGCGAGCAAGGCCCTTGTGCAAGCGGCTCGCCAGTTCCGTCGGGTCCGCGAGGCCGGATCGTTCGGAATCGAAATGGGGACGCCGTCAGTCGATTTCGCCAAAGTCATGAGCCGGGTCCGCGAAGTCGCCGGGGCGATCTCCGCGCGCGACGCGGAGCGGATTTCGCGCGCGCCGAACATCGACCTGTTCCAGGGAACAGCCGCGTTCGACTCCTACGACACGGTGGTCGTCGACGGCGGCAAGCACGTCGTTGGGCGTCGGTTCGTGATCGCCACCGGCTCACGGCCGTCGATCCCGAACGTCAAGGGCTTGAAGGAGGTCGGCTGCCTCGACGCGCAGAGCCTCTGGAACCTCGCCAAGGTTCCCAAGAGCCTCGTCGTGATCGGCGCGGGGCCGGTCGGGCTTGAACTGGCCCAGGTCTTCGCTCGGTTCGGCGCCAGGGTCACGGTGCTGGCCGACTCCTCGCAGGTCTTGCCTGGCGAGGAAGCCGAAGCCGCCGAGCTGGTCGAGCGCGCGCTCGCCGCCGAGGGGGTGACGATCAAGACCGGGGTGACGCTCGTGAGCGTCGAGCGCCGGGGCGATCAGAAGGCCTGCATCTACAAGAACGCGGCGGGCGGACCGAAGGCCGAGGCGCTCGGCGCCGAGATCTTGGCGGCCTCGGGACGGTTGGCGAACGTCGAAGGCCTGAATCTGGACGCGGTCGGCGTCCACGCCGATCCTCAGCACGGGGTCGTCGTCGACGACTTTCTCCAGACCGACGCCCTCCGGATCTTCGCCGTCGGCGACGTGCTGCTCCGGCACAATTACGCTCACTCGGCCGAGCGCGAGGCCGAGGTGGTGTTCGAGAACGCGATCCTCCGCCGTCGTCGGAAGATCAGGTACGACACGCTGCCGAGGGCCACGTTCATCGACCCCGAGGTCGCCGCCGTTGGTCTCACCGCGACCCAGGCCGCCGCCGAAGGACGGCCGCACCGCTTGATCCGGGTCGAGTACGCCGATAACGATCGGGCGTGGATCGACGGCCGGACCGTGGGCTTCGCGAAGGTCGTGGTCACGCCGTCGGGCAAGGTGCTGGGGGCCACGATCGTCGGCGAGGAGGCGAGCCTCGTCATCCAGGAACTCGCGCTGGCGATCGGCTCGGGAATCAGCCTCGCGCGAGTCGCCGAGGCCGTCCCGATCTACCCGACTTACGCCGGCATCGTCAAGCGGGCCGCCGACCAGTTCCGGGCCTCGCGGTTCGAACGCGGATTCTTGCGGTCGGCGATCCGACTGTTCTACGGGTTCGAGCCACGATCCGCGAAGGATGACGATGTTCCGGCCGCGCCCGCGAGCGAACCGGCCGGAGCCGCGGCCGTGGGACACAGCCACGACCAAGGCCATTGAATCGAGCGTCTTCGGCGTCCGTCAGGCGAGGATCGGCTTGATCACCTTGCCGTGGACGTCGGTGAGGCGGAAGTCACGGCCCTGGAACCGGTAGGTCAGTCGCGTGTGGTCGACGCCCAGCAGGTGGAGCATCGTGGCGTTGAGGTCGTAGATCTCGACCGGGTCCTTGGTGATGTTGTACGAGAAGTCGTCGGTCTCGCCGTAGGTCATGCCCGGCTTGATCCCGCCGCCGGCCATCCAGATGGTGAAGCAGCGCGGGTGATGGTCGCGGCCGTAGTCGGTCGCCGTGAGCGTCCCCTGCGAGTAGATCGTGCGGCCGAACTCGCCGCCCCAGACGACGAGCGTGTCGTCGAGCAACCCACGCTGTTTCAGGTCCATGAGCAAGGCGGCGGAGGCCTGGTCGGTGTCGCGGCACTGCGAGCGGATCTGCTCGGGCAGGTTGGTGTGCTGGTCCCATCCCATGTGGTACAGCTGGATGAACCGCACCCCGCGCTCGGCGAGTCGGCGGGCCAGCAGGCAGTTGGCGGCGTAGCTGCCCGGCTTCTGGACGTCGGGCCCGTACAGGTCGACGATCGACTTCGGCTCGCTGGCCAGGTCGGTCAGCTCGGGGACCGACGACTGCATCCGGTAGGCCAGCTCGTACTGTGCGATCCGGGTGAGGACCTCGGGATCGCCGGTCCGGTCGTGGTGGAAGGTGTTCAGCTCGCCGAGGTCGTCGAGCATCTGGCGGCGAAGCTGGGTCGAGCAGCCCGAGGGGTTGGCGAGGTAGAGCACCGGGTCTTTGCCGCTCCGGAGCTTGACGCCCTGGTACTTACTGGGAAGGAACCCGCTGCCCCAGAGCCGATCATAAAGCGGCTGGTCGGTCCTCCCGCGAGAGAGCAGGACGACGAACGACGGCAGGTCGTCGTTCAGGCTCCCGAGGCCGTAAGCGACCCACGAGCCCATGCTGGGCCGGCCGGCGAGCTGCGACCCGGTCTGGACAAACGTGACGGCCGGGTCGTGGTTGATGGCTTCGGTCTGGACCGATCGGATGATGCAGATGTCATCGACGATCTTGGCCGTGTGGGGCAACAGCTCGCTGAGCCAGGCGCCGCTCTCGCCGTGCTGGGCGAAATTAAAAATAGACGGCGCGACCGGCAGGTTCTTCTGGCCGGACGTCATGGTCGTGATCCGCTGCCCTTTCCGGATCGACTCGGGCAGCTCGACGCCGCGCTTCTCGCGGATCGCCGGCTTGTGGTCGAACAGGTCGAGCTGCGACGGCGCGCCCGACTGGAACAGGTAAATCACCCGCTTGGCTTTGGCGGGGAAATGGGGGAGCCCGGGCAACGCGCCGGCCCCGGCGCCGGGGTTCGGCAAGCCGGGTTTCGCGGCGTCGGCCCCGGCGGCGTCGAGGCCCAGCAGCGAGCCGAGGGCCATCGACCCGAGGCCCATCCCCGAGCGTCGGAGAAACAGCCGGCGGTTGAGTTCCTGAGCGATCTGAAGCTCGTCCACGATACGCACTCCTCGGTTCGTTCGGCTCACTCGAGCGTGATCGTTTCGTCCAGGTTGAGGATGACGCTGGCGGTCGCCGTGTAGGCGGCGAGCTCGGCCGGGTCGATCGCGGCGGCCGCCGGCCGGTCGCCTTCCTGAATGTATTTGGCCGCTGCCTCGCGATCGGCCCGGAACCTGGCGAGATAGCCTTCGAGCCCTCGGCTGAGGACGCGCTGCTCGGTCTCGCTGGGCTCGCGCGAGACGGCCCGGCGGAACGCGAAGGCGATCCGATCGTCGGGCGTCGAGCCGCCGAGGGTGATCATCAGCTCGGCGAGGCTGCGGGAGGCCTCGACGTAGGTGACGTCATTGAGGAGTTCGAGCGCCTGCAAGGGGGTGTTCGTCCGCGCCCGCTTCACCTGGCAGATCTCGCGGCTGGGAGCGTCGAAGGTGGCCATCAGGGGATGGGGGACCGTCCGCTTTCGGTAAATGTAGACGCTGCGGCGGTAGAGGTTCGCTCCCTTGTCCTGGACGTAAGGGGCTTCGCCGGCCCCGCCGGCCAGTTCTTCCCAGAGGCCCGCCGGCTGGTAGGGCTTGACCGAGGGACCGCCGAACTGGGTCGACAGCAGGCCGGCGACCGCCAGCACGTTGTCGCGGACGACCTCGGCCGGAAGCCGGAATCTCGGCCCGCGCGCCAGGAGCCGGTTCTCCGGATCGCGCTGAACGAGCTCGGAGGGCGTCTTCGAGACCTGCCGGTAGGTCGCGCTGGTGACGATCAGGCGGTGCATCCCCTTCACGTCCCAGCCGGTCCGCACGAACTCGGTCGCCAGCCAGTCGAGCAGCTCGGGGTGCGACGGGGCCTCGCTTTGGAGCCCGAAGTTCTCGGCCGTCTTCACCAGTCCGTTGCCGAAGTGGTGCTGCCAGATCCGATTGACGGCCACGCGCGAAGTCAGTGGGTTTTCGGCCGAGGCCATCCAGCGCGCCAGGCCCAGACGGTTGGTCGGCTGAGACGAGGGCAGGGGGCCCAGGCACTCGGGGACGCCCGATCCCAGTTTAGTCGTCGTGTCGGGCTGGTCGTACTGACCGCGCTTGAGGAGGTGGTTCGGCCTCGGCGTCGGCGCGTCTTCCATGATCATCACGGTCGGGATCTGCTGATCGTAGTCGGCCTTCGCCTTGCGAGCCTGCGCCAGCTTCTCGACGAGCGGCGGCAACTCGCGATCGACGTGGCCCCGGAAGTACCGTGCGATCACGTCCTTCTGTGCTCGCGTTCGATTCGCCTCGGCGGCCTGGGCGATTTCGAGAATCGGCCGATCGAAGAGAACGCGAACATCGTCGGCCGACAGGTTGCGGCGATAGATCCGCAGATCGGCCAGCTCGCCCTTCAGCGCGAGACCCGTCGCCCTCGTGCCGATGCGGAGCGGCTCCTGGTTGACGAGCGTTCCCTTGAGCTGATCGGCCTGGACTTCCAGGGTCGCGGGGCGGCCGTCGAGGTAGATCTTGAGGCCGGCGGCCTTGCCCGAGCCGTCGTGGCTGACGACGACGTGCGACCAGACGTCGCGGGGCAGGGTCTCCTTGGTGGTGACCTTCAGGGCGTCGGCGGGCCACGCGTGGACCATGTGGACCTGCACCTTGGCGTCCTGGATCAAGAGGTCGTAGCCGCGGTGGCCTCCGGCGTCGTCCATCTTGCTGAGGCAGGCACCGTCGCCGAGCGGCCGGACCCAGACGCCGATCGTGAACGGGTCGACGCGGTCGAGGCTGACGCCCGGCTTCGTTTCCACGTACGAGTCGGCCTGGCCGTCGAGTGCCAAAGCGCGGGAACCCGGGCCGTCGGTCCACCTGGGCGCGCCCTTGCCGCGATATGTGGCGTTCGCCGTCTCACCCGTCGATCCCTGGATCGCCAGGTCGCCGTTCAGCGCTGACCGAAGCGACCAGTCGACCGAATCGCCGGGGAGCGGCTTGCCGTGTTGCTGTTCTTCCCACGCCTTGCGGTTGGCGTCGACCTTCGCCTCCGCCCCCTTGTGGGCCGATTCGGCCGCGGCGATCGCCGCTTCCAGTTCCTTGACCCGCTCCTGGTCGTGAGTGGAAGGGACGGCGATCAGCGGCGGGACGTTGCCTCTGGTTTCCGTATAGACGCCCTTCTCGTTGACGTTGTTGAAGAAGCCGACGAACTCGTAGAACTCCTTCTGCGAGAGCGGATCGTACTTGTGATCGTGGCATCGGGCGCAGCCCATCGTCAGGCCGAGGAAGACGGTCGCCGTGGTCTCGACGCGGTCGATGGCGTTCTCGATCCGCCATTCCTCCTCGATCGAGCCGGCCTCGGTGACGGTGCGATTGTTGCGGTTGAAGCCGGTGGCGATCTTCTGAGGCAAGGTGGGCGACGGGAGCAGATCGCCGGCGATCTGATCGATGGTGAAGGCGTCGAACGGCTGGTTGCTGTTGAACGCCGCGACGGCCCAGTCGCGCCAGGGCCACATGGTGCGGGCGAAGTCGTTTTGATACCCGTTCGTGTCGGCGTAACGGGCGCCGTCGAGCCAGTCCATCGCCATCCGCTCGCCGTACTGCGGCGAGGCCAGCAGGCGGTCGACGACCTTCTCGTAGGCGTCGGGCGAACGGTCGGCCCGGAACGCATCGACCTCGGCGGGGGTCGGCGGCAGCCCGGTCAGGTCGAGCGCAAGGCGGCGGATCAGGGTGGCGCGTTCGGCTTCTTTGGCGGGCTCCAGCCCCTCGTGTTCGAGCCGGGCGACGATGAAACGGTCGATCGTGTTGCGGACCAGCTCGGGACGACGGACGGTGGGGGGCTCGGGGCGCTTGGGCGTCTCGAACGCCCAGTGCTTGCCCCAGTTCGCCCCCTGGTCGACCCACTTGGTGAGTGTCTCCACCTGCTGCTGCGTCAGCTTCTTGCCCGATTTCGCGGGGGGCATCCGCTCGTCCGGGTCGTCGGACGTGAGCCGGCTGATGAACTCGCTGGCGGCGCTCTTGCCGGGCTCGATGATCGGCTCGTTCTTCCGCAGCGCGCTCTCCTTGAGATCGAGCCGCAGGTCGGCCTTCCGCGCATTGGCGTCCGGACCGTGGCAGAGCAGACAATTGTTGGAAAGGATCGGCAGCACGTCGCGGCTGAAGTCGATCGAAGGCTGCTCGGCGCGCGCCAACGAGGTGCAGATGAACGCGGCCAGCAGGCCGACGCACCACGCTCCCAGGACCGATCGACTTCTCCACCCCGGCGCGGCACCGCCCCGGCTCGCTCGTCGCGACCAATCCATGCTCATTCTCTCCCCGGACGGATTCAAGGGAACCGGACCAACGTCGCACGACCGGTTCTATAGAGTCAGAGTCATTATGGCCGGATGCCTCTTGTTTAACAACCGCGCCCGGTCACGAGCCGGCGGGCTTCTGCTTCTTGGCGACCCGCCGGGCGAAGCGGTGGACGTCGACCACCCGGCGTTTGTGGAGTCCCTTGGCGACCGGCTCGACCTCGTCGTAGGCCTCGATCTGGAACGTGATCGTCGGGCCGTCGACGTGGATCACCCGGGCGCGGCATGTCACCTTGCCGCCGATCGGGCTGGGCGCGAGATGCTCGATCTCAACGACCGCGCCGACGCTCCGCTCGTTCTCTTCCAGGCAGGTCGCCAGCGCGTCGCGCGCCACGAATTCGAGATACGCCACCAGCCACGGGGTCGCCAGAACGTGAGGCATTCCGCCGTCGGCGAAATTGATGCAGTTTTCCTCCGTCACCTCAATGACCATCTCGCCCGTAAGGCCCAGTCTGGGTGCGTGTTTCACAGCCCTCGCCCTTTTTTCTTGACGGAACCCGCAAGTTATTGATAATGATTATTGATAGCTGCGTCGGGAATACGATATAAGAGATTCGGATTCTTGACACGCCCACTGAAACCGCGAGATGATGCGTTTCACGAATTCAGGGGTCTCCCGCTCGCTATGGGCCGGGGATTGAGGCGAGCGTTCCCTCGAAGTTTGGGGGGTTGAAATCGATGGCGGCACCGTCCCTTGCTGGCAAACCGCGTAAGGTCATTCCCAAGATTTTGGCCGTGATCCACGCGGACGGCTGCACGGGATGCGAGGCCTGTCTTGAGGTCTGCCCGGTCGACTGCATCTACAAGGTGCCGGGCGAAGAGCATCCCACGCTGCAAACATTCTGCGACATCGACCTGGACCGCTGCATCGGCTGCAAGCACTGCGCCCAGGTTTGCCCCTGGGACGCGATCGACATGGTGGACACGATCGACGTAGCGTACCACGTGGCGGTCAAGGGGGGCCCTCCCCAGTATCTGGACGAGCAGTGGGATGCGCTCGTCGACCAGGCGCAGCGGAACGCCGAGGGACTGCTGGCCAAGAAGAAGTAACCTACCTCCCAGGGGCCGCGAACCGGCCCCTTGTTCTTTTCGCCGTGGGACGTCGACGTCGATCCGGAGCGACGCGGTCGTCGCGCGCGCCGGCGCGTTCGTGATCGGTCCGCGCGCCGAGCCGATTTATTAAATTTGAAGCATCCTCGTTTTTCTAGCGGAGTCTGGTTCATGCAACCTTTGAAGAGACTGTGGACGCTGACGGTACCCGGCCTCCTGCTTTTAAGTGGGGCGGTCGTCGTGGAGCGCGCGATCAATGCGTCGCCGCTCGTCGCGACGGTCCAGGACGAGCCCAACAAGCCGGCCGATGAAGATCCCGCGAGCCCCCCCGAATTCTTCTGGCAGCGCTCGGACCCGAGCCTGATCCAGGACGAGCCGCTCACGGTGGTGGTCCCCAAGGGCTTGCCGCCGCTGACCCCTAAGGTCGTTGTGCCGGCTCACAATCCGCTCACCAAGGGCAAGTACGAGTTGGGCCGTCAGCTTTACTTCGACCCCCGGCTCTCGGGCAACGGCGAGGTGAGCTGCGCGACCTGCCACAACCCCGACAAGGGCTGGTCCGACGGCGGCAAGGTCTCGACCGGAATTCACGGCCAGACCGGCAACCGCAGCGCCCCAACGGTCTTCAACACCGCGTACGGCAAGAGCATGTTCTGGGACGGCCGGTCGCCCTCGCTCGAAGGTCAGGCCCAGGGGCCGATCGTCAACCCGATCGAAATGGGGATGCCGAAGCACGAGAACGTCGTGCGTAAAATCCGCGAGATTCCCGGCTACAACCAGCAGTTCGAGAAGGTCTTCGGCACGAAGCCGACGCTCGACGGCATCGCCAAGGCGATCGCCACCTTCGAGCGGGTCGCCGCCCTGTCGGGGAACTCGAAGTTCGACAAGTACAACGGCGGCGAGAACGACGCCCTCTCCGAGAGCGAGAAGCGCGGGATGGTGCTGTTCGGTCTCCGGCTCAACGCCGACGACGAGTTCGCCCCGGGCGTCGAACTTCAGAAGGCCAAGTGCACTCTCTGCCACGTCGGCGCGAACTTCACGGACGAGCAGTACCACAACCTGGGAATCGGCTGGAACGAAGAGAAGCAGAAATTCGACGATCCCGGCCGCTGGGCCCCGGAGCCGATTGGCCAGAAGTCGGACGCCTCGCTCGGTGCCTTCAAGACGCCGACGGTCCGCAACGCCGCCCTGACCGGGCCGTACATGCACGACGGCAGCCTGAAGACCCTCGAAGACGTTGTCGAGCACTACAACAAGGGGGGCACGCCCAACCCGTCGCTCGACGTCGATATGAAGCCGCTCAAGCTGACCCCTCAGGAATCGGCCGACGTCGTCGCCTTCATGAAGGCCCTGACCGGTGAGGTCAAGACCACTGCCGAACTGCTGCCGACCCTGCCGTCCGACGCAGACGGCAAGGTCCCCGATCCCCGCGCCGCGCTCTCGACGCCCAAGAAGAAGGCCGTCCAGGCCGAGCCGCACGCAGCTCGCTGAGTGATCGTCGCGGACTGCGAATGATCAATCCCGAGAGAGCCCGGAGACCTCGCATCGCGTGGGTCTCCGGGCCCACTTTTTTTGGGGAGCCGTCAGGGCGGTTCGTCATGGTACGATGAACGCGGACCGCTCCAACTCCCAACGGAGACCCCTCGTTGCGGGGGTCGAAAATCCCCGATGAAACACGATCCCGTCTTCCCGAAAACCGTCCTGTTCGGCTGTCTGGCCGTCCTGTTGTTGATCTGTTTTCATCGGGTCTTGTTGAATGACCACCAGTTCGCCTATCGCGATTCGGCCCACTACTATTACCCGCTCTACCAACGCGTGCAGCTCGACTGGAACGAGGGGCGCTGGCCGCTCTGGGAGCCTGAGGAGAACTCGGGCATGCCGCTGCTCGGCAACCCCACCGCGGCGGTGCTTTATCCGGGCAAGGTGATCTACGCGGTGCTTCCGTACGCGTGGGGGGCGCGGATCTACATCCTCGCCCACGTGGCTCTGGCGTTCGCGGCGATGGTCGCGCTGATGCGGTCGTGGCGTGCGAGCTGGACCGCGGCGGGCCTGAGCGCCTTGGCCTACACGTTCTCCGGGCCGATTTTGTTTCAATACTGCAACATCATCTATCTGGTGGGAGCGGCGTGGCTCCCCTTGGGGGTGCTGGCCGCCGATCGCTGGATTCGACTGGGGAGTCGCCGGGCGCTGCTGGGGCTCGCGTTCGTCCTGGCGATGCAGACACTGGGCGGCGATCCCCAGGCGTCATACCTGCTCGGCCTGTGCGCCTGCGGGTATGCGGTCGGCGTCGCCTGGACGGGCGGTCGCGGGCTGGCCGAGGAGGAGTCGGCCGACGCGGTCGCGGAGCCGGCGTCGGGGCGGAAGTGGGGCCGCTGGTGGAACTATCCGCTGATCGCCGCCGGTCTGATCGTCTGGATCGTGGTCACTCTGGAACTCGCCCGGACCTTCCCGGGCTTCCGACCGCCGAGGCCGCCCGAGAAGCCGACCCCTCCCTTGCCTTGGATGCGCTGGGCGCCGCTGGCGGCCTCGATCGCCTGGGGGCTTGTATTGATCTTCTTCCTCGTGCGACGGCGGAAGGCGAATCGCGACGCGGCTCTCGAACGGCTTGGCTTCGGGCTGGCGGCTGCGGCGGCCCTGGCTCTCGCATTGACGGCCGCGCAGCTCTTGCCGGTCGTCGAGTTCACCCAGCGGACGAGCCGGGCGGCCGAGGAAGGTCCGCACGACATCTACCCGTTCAGCGTCGAGCCGCATCGGTTGGTCGAGATGTTATGGCCCAACGTCTTCGGCACCTACTTCAGCCGCAACGCCTGCTGGGCGGACCTGATCCAGCTTTCGACCGTGCGGGGCAAGATCTGGGCGCCGACGCTCTACATGGGTTGCTTCATCGTGGTCCTCGCCCTCCGCGCCTTCTCCATCCGACGCGGGGCGTCGTGGCGAGTCTGGCTCTCGGTCGTCGTCGTGGTCACGCTGCTGGGAAGCTTCGGCCAGTACACGAGCCCGATCTGGGCGGCGCGGCTGATCGAGAGGTCGACGGGGGTCAGTTGGCCGGGAATCGGCGCGCTCGACCCTCCCGACGTCAATCCGCTGCGGATGGACCGCCTCCTCCGCGACGGCGACGGCGGCATCTACTGGGCGCTCAGCAACCTGTTGCCGGGCTTCCGGCAGTTTCGCTTCCCCAGCAAGTTGATGACGTTTTCGATGCTGGGACTCGCCGCGCTCGCCGGCTTCGGCTGGGACGATTTCTGTCGCGGTCGTGGACGACGGCGCGGGACGATCGCGCTGGCCGCCTGTCTGCTGACGCTCACCGTCGGCGTCCTGGCCGCCTGGCAGTTCGAGCGGCCGGCGATCCTTCGGTCGTTCGAAAAAGCGACTCTGACCTCCAGTTTCGGGCCCTTCGATCCGATCGCGGCGTACGGCGAGACGACGCAGAGCCTGGTCCAGGCCGCGCTGGTGCTTGCGATCGGCGTTGTGGTCCTGGCGACGGCCGGCCGCCGGCCCCGGCTCGCGAGTTTCGCGGCCCTCGCGCTGGTCTCGGCCGACCTCGCGGTCGCCAACCACCGGCTGATCGCCACGGTCCCCCAGTCGCTCTTCGAAGCCGAGCCCGAGGTGATCAAGATCATCAAGGAGGCTGAGCGCAAGAATCCGTCGGACGGTCCCTACCGCATCCATCGGATGCCGGTCTGGGATCCCCCGATCTGGAACCGTGAGGCGTCGAGCGACCGTGTGCGCGACTTCATGCAGTGGGAGCACGCCACGATCCAGCCGAAGTACGGCATCAATCTCGGGGTCGAGTACACCCACACGATGGGCGTCGCCGAGTTGTACGACTACGAGTGGTATTTCGGCCCGTTCCCCCGCAAAGCGAGCGTCGAGTTCGCCAAGTACATCAACGTCGAGCCCGGCCACTCGATCGCCTACTATCCCAGACGCTCGTTCGACATGTGGAACACCCGCTATTTCGTCGTGCCGTCGCATCCCGGGAACTGGACCCACGAGTATCGCGGATTCGCGTCGTTCCTCCCCGAGTCCGAGGCGATCCACCCCCCGCCCATGGTGGAGCGGACCCCCGAGGCCGAGAAACGCGCCCGGGATTGGGTCGAGAATCACGACTACCAGATCCTCCGCAACAAGAAGATGTTCCCCCGCGCCTGGGTCGTGCACAAAGCCCGGTCGCTGCCCGCGATGGAGGGAACCGCGCGCGTCGGCCGAGCCGGCCCCATGCAGGAGATCCTCTACGGCGGCGACCCGATCTGGAACGACCCGACGATGAACATCTTCGACCCGCTCGAACTCGCCTGGATCGAGAACGACGATCGCGAGGCGCTTGATGGGTTTACACGCGGGTATCCACCACGTTCGTCCGAAAAGGTCGAGGTCGTATATCCGCACGGGGCGCGCGTCGAGATGACGGCGACGCTCGACAAACCGGGGGTCGTCGTCCTGGCCGACGTCTATTATCCCGGCTGGAAGCTGACGATCGACGGCGCTCCCGCGCCGATCTACCGGGTCAACCGGATGATGCGCGGGGCGGCCGTCAAGGCCGGCGTTTCCAAGCTCGTTTACACCTATGAGCCGGCCTCGTTCCGCCTGGGAGGGTTCATCACCCTCGCCGGGCTGGGCGTATCGGCCCTTCTCGTGGCCTTCGTCGCATGGCGGCCCCGTACGCCGCTGCCGTGGTCGCCCGTCGACCCAGACCCCGAAGCCCCAACGCCGGCCGAGGCCGGCTGAACGCAAGGAGATTGAGGCCATGTCCGTCGGAATCACCCGCAGGTCGGCGATGCTCGTGGGCTGGAGCCTGGTCCTGGCGACGGCCGCGACGGCCCAAGGTCCGAGGCAACCCAAAGTCGCGCCGGGCCCCAGCGAGCCGGACTGGGTGGTCGTCCTGAGCGAACGCTACGGGCTGTCGATGTTCGACGACCTGCTCAACCCGCTGACGACGACGGCCGCCGAGACCCGGGGCCTGTTCCGCAAGGCCGGGCCGGGGCCGGTGAGCTACACGCCGGTGATCGCCCTGGGACTGCCGTCGCGGACGCGAGGGGGATGGTATCGGTCGGCGGCGGCCGAGAGCCCCAGGAAGACGGGCCTTTGGACGTACACGTTCAAGAACACGACCGCCGACCTGAAGCAGGAGACCAACCTGCCACCGCCGCTCGAAGACGGGTCGAGCGTCCGGTTCGACCCGGGCGATCAACCGTTCGGCGTCTGGGTCGCGAACGACGGCTTGCCCGACGGCGGCGTCTTCAGCGAACCGAGCGTCGTCGCTCGCGTCAACGCTCGCCTGGCGGCCCAACCGTACAAGGCGATGATCTATCCCAACCACGACAAGGCGACCGGCAAGAAGATCCCCAACAGCTACATCATCGGCTGGGAGTATTCGACCAACGACGACTTCCAGGACGTCGTCTGCCGACTCGATAACGTGATCCTGATTGACGCCGCCGGGAAGCCCGGCGAGGCCAAGCCCTGACGAGCCTCGCCCCGCCGCGCGGCCCGTCAGTCCTTCTTCGCGGCCGCCTCCTTGGGCTGCTCCTTCGGGGCGTCGGCCGCGGGCTTCGGGGCGGGAGCAGGGGCCGAAGGCTTCTCGGCCGCGGGGGCCGGCTCCGAAGGCTTGTCAGTCGGAGCGGCCGGCGCTGCGGGCTTGTCGGTCGCGGCGGCGGCCGCCTGGGCTTCCTTTTCCTTCGTCGAGGGGGGGACGGGTTTGCCGAGCTTTTCGAGGTAGTAGGCGACGATCGGCCGGACCACGAGGTCGGGGGTCAAGGTCAGGGTGTTAGTGTAGTGCTCGGCGGCGCGTGTGGGCTCGCCCGATTCAAGCAAGCACTGGGCCAGTTCGTATTCCCACGCGGCCTGTCTTCGGATCATGCCCGGCAGCGAGAGGGCGTCGTTCGCAACGCCCAGCACGTCGCCCCGCGTCAGTTTCTGGCCGGTGCCCAGGGCTTTCATGCTGCGGTCGAGCCGCAGCCGGGGGATGGCGCGTTCCTGCCACAGCGAGGCGGCCGAGACGTAATTGCCGAGCAGCAGGTAGACCTGGCCCTGGCGGAACGTCGAGGTCCCCGGCTCGCCGAGGTTCGGGTCTTCGGCGACGCCCGACGAGAGCTGTTCGAGGGCGCGATCGGGCTGGCCGGTGCTGCAATAGAGGTCGACGAGCTGCGGCTTGACGATCGCCGGGCTCATGCTGCTGCGGTCGGCTTCCTCGAACTCGATGATGGCGAGCCCCGGCGCGCCCTGGCTGACGGCGAACCGTCCCTTCTCGATCGGACCCGCCTGCCGCTCGATTTGCAGCTCGCTGAGCGCGTCCTTGATCTGGTTGACGCGCTGGTCAAGCTGGTCGAGCTGCCGCTGATACTGCAAGCGACCCTCGTCCGTGAGGTCGCCCGGCTTGGCAAGGTCGAGCGCGGCTTGGAGCCGCTCCTGCGCCAGGTCGAGATACCCCAACTGGAGAAACACGTCGACCAGCTCGAAATGGACGCTGAGCAATTCGCGACGGGCCGGCTCGGTCTTCGGCGGGGGCGTCGTCTGGATCGCATAATTGAGGGCCGTAATGCGCTGTCGCATCCGGGTGCCGAGAACCTCGGAATTGACGACCAATCTGCTGATCTGGTCCTGGTTTTCCGGCGTCAAGGGGATGCCGGCGAGCAGTGCGGTTTCTTGAAGGGTCAGGAGCCGGTAGGCGCGGGCCAGCACGCGGTACGCGGTGGTATCGTCGGGGTTGCGGGCCAGCGCGGTGCGCGCCTCGCGGATCGCCAGCAGGCAGCGGGCGGGATCGGGCATCGTCGCCTGGTCGAGGATAGGGGCGGCGCCTTCCAGCCACCGTAGGGCGGCGTCGATCCGCGCCTGGGGGGCGGTAAGGGCCCGGCTCTGGAAGACGTCGTCGATCCAGTTCACCGGAGTCGGCGGCCGATCGGCCGAGGGCAACGGGCTCACGACCTTGTAAGCGCGCAGGTCGGGCTCAAGCCGGTTGGCCTTGAAGGCCGTCAGATCGGGCTCGGGCGCGTCGCTCCGTCCAAACATGACGACGCGGCCGTCGTCGTAGAACGGAATCCAGTACGGGCTCTGCATCAGCTTGCGGTAGGTGTTCCTGGCTTTCGACGAATCGATCATCACCGCTGTGATGTTGTACTTGTCGAAGGCCGGCTTCCAGACGTCGGGATCGTCGTCGCGGAGCGCGTTCATCAGAATATGATGCTCCGCCATCAGGTCGGTCGGGAACAGGTTCCGGCGGTTGTCGACGAAGGTCTTCCGCGCGGGGCCGGCCTTCCAGATCAGGGCGTCGCCCTGAGCGAGCGTCCAGTTGAAGACGTTGCCCGTGACGTCGTCGCGGGAGGCGAGGTACTCGGCGGCCTCGAACGAGAAATCGTTGGGATCGAAGCCGAACCCGAACCGAGGTTCGCCGGGCGACTTGCCGTAACCGGTGATCGCGATGCTGACGAAATAGAAAAGCCCGGCGAGCGTCACGAGCCGGCCTCCCGTCGACCACGCGGCCCAGCCGTTCCCCAGCTTGCCCCGGACGCCGAACCGGCTCTGATACCATTCCTGGCCGTTAATCGCCGCGACCGCGGCCAGGACGACCGCGAACTCGGCGCTCAGCCGCATGTAAATACCCCAGCCGACCGCCGCGACGACGTAAGGCAGGAACCGGCTCCACGAGAATCGGGCCGAGTTCAGCAGGAAGGTCGCCAGGCCCGCGGCCACCGTGATCAGGTAGTACAGCGTCAGCAAATACCAACTGTCGGGAAACTGGGTCCGGATCGTCGGGCCGAAGTACGAGAGCTGGTCGGCGGTCGGGGGCGGCCCCCCCTTGTCGAACAGGTGGAACAGCGGCTCGATCGTGGCCAAGTAAATCTTGTAGATCGACGGATTGGCGAGGCAGACGGCCGCGCACAGCAGCATGGCGACGACGCCGGCCATCGGCGTGATCGGAACTCGCTTCCGAGGGGCGTCGCCCTCGTCGACCGCCGTCGACCGGGCCGGAGGCTCGATCAACGTCGCGGCCGCGCCGCCGTCGAGGATCCGGCCCACCACCGCGGCGCCCAGAATCAACAGGCCGAGCAGGAACGACTCATCGACGTTCGCCCAGATCAAGAAGACGGGGATCAGGCCGTAGAGCGCCCCTTGCCGCCCCTCGCCGAAAGCCCGATAGAGCAGCAGCATTTCGATCGCCAGCAGGAGCAAGCCCCACGTCGAGGGCCCGACGACCCCCGGCTGCGCGATGCCCCCCAGGACCACCCCCAAGGGCCCGACCATCGCCCCCAGGGCCAGGGCCGTGCAAACCGCCGTCCACCAGAGGCCCGGCCCCTTGCGGCGGATCTTCAAGAGCGCCAGGGCCGTCGCCAACCGAGCCAGGGCCGTGAGGCCGACCAGGGTTCCGGTCGCGATCTGCTCGGCCGACGCCCGGTTGGCCGTCGGGTCGTTGGGGTCGGTCGGCACCAGGTCGTAGGCGAGCTTGTAGATCGCCGCGTGGCTCACCTGGAACAGCCAGGGGATGTTGACCCACCGCTGGCCTTCCTCGGTGTAGGAGAACACGTCGGCCGGCGCGGGCGACGACTGGTTGAGGATGTACTGGCCCTGCTTCAGGTTCGCCCAGAGGGGCGAATAGTTGGTCCGAGAGGCGGTGACGACGAACGCCAGCAACAGCGCCGCGCCCATCACGTACCAGTCGTAGTAGGCGTTCCACTCCGAAACCCGTTCCGGCGTCCACGGTTCCGGCTCCGGTTCCACGTCGACTGACTCGGTGGTCTCCAGGTCGGCCGAGGCGGCCGCGACGGTCGAATCGGCGAGGACGTCGGTCTCTCGTCCCCTTTTCGGAACGGGCGAAGAGGCATCAGGTTGTGTCATTAGACTCAGCCGGGGGATAATTTTCGAATGAGAGCAAAACGGACCAGTGGCTCGCTCGCTGGCGAACGAGGAGAGGAGTTCATGCTAGAAGGCCGTTGGCGATACGGTCAAGGGGGCTGGCAATCTGGATACGTCGTGGGTCGTTGACTTCCCACTGTCCCGCCCTAAAATGCGTAGGTTCCATGAATCAAGTGCGAGGCTCGCTCGGTCTTCTCGAACCTAATTTCGACTCTGGACCCACACCGGCGCTGATGAAGTTCCTCACCGCGATACCCGTGCACAATGAAGAAAAGTACCTGGAGGACGTCCTTCGGGAGGTCTTGCGGTACGCGGGCGACGTCCTGGTCGTCGACGACGGCTCGACCGACCGGACGGCCGAACTGCTCGGGCGTTTTCCAACGATCCAGGTCGCTCGCCACCCGACCAACCTGGGATATGGAGCGGGGCTGCGAACGGCGTTCGCTCGCACGCTCGAAGGCGGTTACGACGGGCTGGTGACGCTCGACTGCGACGGCCAGCACGAGCCGTCGCGAATTCCCGAGATGGCGGCCAAGCTCGTCGAGACCGGCGCCGACATCGTTTCGGGCAGCCGATACCTCCAGATCTTCGACCCGTCGCAGCAACCCCCCGAGGAGCGGCGGCGGATCAACGTCGAGGTCACCCGCTGGCTGAACGAATGCCTGGGCCTGAACCTGACCGACGCCTTCTGCGGCTTCAAGGCGTATCGCGGCGAGGCCCTGAGGGGCTTTGAGATCACCGACCTCGGCTACGCCATGCCGCTCCAGGTCTGGGTGCAGGCCGTCGCCAACGGCCTGAAGATCGTCGAGACGCCCGTGCCGCTCATCTACCTTGACGAGTCGCGGGCGTTCGGGGGCTCGCTCGACGACTCGAACTTCCGGCTCAACCACTACCGGCGCGTGTTTCAGGAGGCGCTCCAGCGAGCCGGGCTCGAAGTCGCCGGAGGATGTAGCGGATGAAAGCGCATCGCCTGCGGGCACCATCGACCGACGGCGCCCTGCTGGCGACGCCCCCTCTCGACGAGGCCGGATCGCAGGTCGACGCCAACGTCCGCCGCCTGGCGACGTGGGATCACGACTTTCAGGGTCGGCGATCGTCGTGGCTCCGCGACCTCGTCCGTCGCGAAGTCGCCGACGAGGCCCGTCGCTTCCTCCTGACGAACGGCGTCGAACCCCCAGAGACCGCCGCTTCCGGGCCGCTGGTCGTCACGGGCCATCAGCCCGAGCTGTTCCACCCCGGCGTGTGGGTCAAGAACTTCGCCGCCTCAGCGATCGCGGCCCGGCAACGGGGCGTCGGCCTCAACCTGATCGTCGACGACGACATCCCCAAATCGTCGTCGATCCGCGTCCCCCACGCCGAGGGGGGCCGGATCTCCGCCCACCGGCTCGAATTCGACCGCTGGGAGGGCGAAGCCCCCTATGAAGACCTGCCGGTCCACGACGAGGCCGTCTTCGCCTCGTTCGGAGCGCGGGTGGTCGAGCGGCTCGGCGGCCTGGTCGGCGATCCGCTGATCGAAGACCTCTGGCCGCGCGTCGCCGCGCGTCGCGAGGGGGGGCTGCCGCTCGGCCTTCGCCTGGCCCTGGCCCGGCGTGACGTCGAGGCGTCCTGGGGCGTGTCGAACCTGGAGATCCCGATCAGCCGGCTCTGCCAGACCGAGGGGTTCGCCTGGTTCGCCTGCCACCTCCTGGCCCACCTGCCGCGCTATCAGGATGTCTACAACGACGCGCTCCGCGAGTACCGGGCGGTCTACGGCATCCGGAGCAAGAACCATCCCGTCTCGGCCTTGCAGAAGCAGGGCGAATGGCTTGAAGCTCCGTTCTGGGTGTGGCGGGCCGCCCGTCCGCGCCGTCGGCCGCTGCAGGTGCGCCAGGGCAGGACGAAAATGGATCTGCGGATCGCCGGCGAGGACGAACCGTTCCTCCAGCTTCCGCTGTCGGCCGATCGCGAAGCCTGTTGCGCCGTCGAACGCTTCCGCGAGCTTTCCGAAAGTCAGATCCGACTCCGGACGCGGGCGCTGACGACGACGATGTTCAGCCGTTGCCTGCTTGGCGACCTGTTCATCCACGGCATCGGCGGAGCCAAGTACGACGAACTGGGCGACGCCATAACCAGCCGGTTCCTCGGCTTCGAGCCTCCCGGCTTTCTGACCCTTTCCATGACCGCATGGCTCGGCCTCGCGGAACATTCCACCTCTCCGGCCGCCCTCGCGGCGATCGACCGCTCAATCCGGAGCCTGATCTATAATCCGGATCGCCATCTCTCCGAACCCTGGAATGAGGACCAGCGTAGATTAATCCAGTCGAAGCGCGCGGTGATCGAACGCGAGGCCGTCGCGCATCCGCAACGGATCGCTCGGTTTCGAGAGATCCGGGAGATCAACGAGGCGCTTCAGCCGTCGGTAGCCGGACGACTTGCGTCGCTTCGCGACGACCGCCGGCGGGTTGTTCAGGACCTGGAAGCCAACCGGGTCGCCCACAGTCGGGAGTTCTCCTTCGTGCTATACCCGCGCGAGCGGATGCGAGCGTTGATGGGTGGCGTCGAGCAGGCTATCCGGGAAGGCTCGTCCGACGCGGTCAAGCTCGCCCTGGGGGCATGACTGTTCCCGCTGCGCCGATTCCGCCTTGGAAAATGCGTCGGTTCCCTCTTCTTTTTACGGCGGAAGCCGATTCCAGGCCGTACAATATGAGCAAGGCGCCGTGTCATGAGTAGCGTTGGATCTTCCTGTTCCACCGTAGACAGTCCTCGCCCACCTCGGCGCGTCCCCAAGATGGTCGACTCGATGAAAGCGTCCACGCCGGGGACCCGGCTCCCATTCCGTCGCGGATCGGTCGAGTACTGCCTGGGGACCGAGGCTGATCATGAAGCCGTCTACCAGACGCTGTTGCACGTCTTCCACGGCCCCGACCGCGAAGCCTACCTGGGAGCATTGAACGATCCCGCCTATCGCCCTGACCAGCGATTGCTTGTCAAGGTGGATGGCCGGGTCGTCAGCCACGTGCATCTGACCGAGCGCGAGATCCGCTATGGGTCGGTGAAGCTGACGATGAACGGAGTGATGTGGGTCGGCACGCTCCCGGAATACCGTGGCCTGGGGTTCGCCCAGAACCTGATGCGGCTCGCCGATGAGCGATCGCGGGCGACCGGCGCGGTGGTCCAGGCGCTGACGACGGGCATGCCGCAGTTCTATCGGCCGCTGGGATGGGGTGTTTGCGGACGCCAGACCTACGGCCTGACGTTGAGCCGCAACCTTCCCCAGGTGTCGGACGGCGTCGTCGAGGGCAAGGGAGGGGGCTGGCACGTCCGGCCCTGGCGGCAGGTCGAACTCGGCGATCTGATGCGGCTTTACGACGTCCAGTACGAGTCGACGACCGGCTCGGTGTTCCGGTCCGAGGAATACTGGCGGTGGCTGATCGGCCGGCGGTACGCGCACGTCATCTGGGTCGCCTGTCAGGGCGAGGCGGTCCGGGGGTATGCGTTCGTCAAGGACCACCGGGTTCTGGAGACGGCGTTCGACCCCGCCCACCCGCAGGCCCTGCGCGCCTTGCTGGGTCGCATCCGGGCCGAAGCTCTGGAACGAGCCTATCCCGAGGTGATCGTCCACGCCCCCGTCGACCACCCCGTCCTCGACGTCTATCGGACGACCTCCGGGCGGGTGTTCGATCAGGACTCGGTCGACGGCCAGGTCTCGATGTACCACGTCCCCGACGTCGGCCGGTTCTTGAAAGCCATCCTCCCCGAACTGAACCTGCGGGCGAGCCACGCGGGGATCGCCTCGCCCCTCGAACTGGGGGTCACGGCCGGAGATCAGCGCTGGTTGATCCACATCGAGGGGAAGAGCTCGCGCGTCGAGCCTGACAAATTGAGCCGGCGGCACCTGACCCTGAGCCCGGCGTCGTTCGTTCGGCTGGTGATGGGGCACACCGGAGTCGACGCCGCCGCCGCCGAGGAGAACTTCTCGGCGTCCACCGCGACCGCCCTCGACGCGGCGCGGATTCTGTTCCCGGTCCAACCGATCTGGCGGAGCCCGCTCGACTCGGCGACGGCCTGAGCCTGAGCCCTGAAAGACCCGGCCGCCGGCCGGTCGGGTCTTTTAGAGCGAGATGCTTTGCATTTGCGCCTGGCGTCGCGTGAAGTAGCGCTTGACCGGCGGCGAGTTCAAGTAGATCGAGAGCGCGGCGTAGAGGAAGATCAGCACGATCCCCAAGGTGATTCGCTGCTGGTCGAGCCGGTCGACGAGGGGTTTGATCTCCCATTCGCTCAGGTCGGGCGCGTCGTCGACCTGGTGGGTGTCGGCGACCCGGACCATCACCTGCTCCTTCTCCAGAAAGTTGGCCTCGAAGATCGGCACGGCGATCAGGGCGATGATGTTGACGATCACCCCCAGGGTGAGCGCCAGGATCAGGTTCTTGACCGATTTGCCGCGAAGGAACTGGACGGCCCCGTAGATCCCGTACCCGGCGACGACCCCCAGCGCCATCCAGCCGTACTGGTACATTCCCGGCTCCACCCGCACCGACTGGATCAGGGCGAGGATGGCCAGGACGACGCCGGCCAGCCCGCAGAGCATGCCGGGAATGGCGATGTGCAAGGGGGGGCCGGATGGGGGGGGAGGGGCGGCCGGGGCGAAGTCGTCGTCCAGGCCGAAGTGCTTGCCGGTCTCTTGGTCGGTCCCGCAAGACGAGCACAGCGACATCCCCACCGGGACCACGCCGCCGCATCGCGTGCAGCGTCGGGCGTGGGCCCGCGCCGCGGCACCGGTCGGCTTCTTCCTTCTGGGGGCGTCGTCCTTGAAGAGAGCGGCGACGTCGCCGGCCTGGCCTCGCGAGCCCGCGCCGACGCTTTTCTCGGCGTCCGCCGACAGCAGCGGCAGGTCGAAGGCGTCGCGGAGGTCGCCCTCGGCGGTGGGCAGCGGCAGGTCGTCGAGGCTGGCGGGCCGCTTCGGCAACTCGTAGGTGGAGGTCGCCGCGGCGTCGACTTCGCCCGGCCGGGTCGAGGCCGAGCTCGCGTCCTGCTCGGTGATGACGAACCGCTTGGCGCATTTGGGGCATTTCAACCGCTTGCCCGGCTCGATGTGCGCGGGCAGGTTGAGAATGGCCCCACATTGCTGGCAGATGATGGTGCGCGGCATGGTTCGGTCGCCTGTCGCTTCGACTTGCTGGTTCACGATCCGGCTGGTTCTCGATACGCCGACGACGCCGCAAGAGTTCAGGGAAAAGCGAGCGGACGACGCCCCGACGCACGCGCTCGGGCCGATCAAAGGCATTTTATCTTACTAACGTCCGAACGAAAGGAATCTTACCGAAAACCGCCGTCGCGGCGGAGGAACCGGGCTCAGACTCGGCGGAATCCGCTCCACCCGACCAACCGCCCCGACTTTCGGCTCGGGCTCTCCTGTTTCTGGGCACGGGTGTTCACGGAATTCTCTGTAAATTTTCATAATTGGACGCCCTTGGGGGAGGCCGCCGGCTCGCAGGCCTGGCGGGTGACCTCGTGGCGATAGTCGAAGGTCCGCTGAATTCGGGACCTGATGAACCGCCCGGCGACGAGTTCGCCGAGCGCGCCGAACGGGAGGCGGTACTCGACCTCGTCGCGGAGGATGGTTCGGCCCTCGCCGTCGTCCTCGAAACAATGGCGGTGGCGCCAGAACGAAAACGGCCCCTTCACCTGGCGATCGACGAACAGGCGGTCACGCGCGTACTCGGTATGTTCGGCGATCCAGTCGAGGCGGAACGGGCCGAGCTTCGTGCGCAGCACCGCCCGCGCGCCCGGACGGAGCGACCGCGGGGCCTCGACGACCTCCACCTGCTCCCAGGGGGGGATCAGGCGTTCGAGCGCGCCGGGGCTTTCGTGGAACTCGAACACAGTGGACGGCGGCGATGCGATCCGCGACTCCTTGATGAAGTGCTGCATCCGACCCTCACCTTCGTCCCCGTCGTCGTAGGCGGTATCGACGTCGGTTGATTTGCGATATGCGTGTCGAGTGTAAAGAGGTCGATCCATCGTTTTTGTTGAATCGTAGTTTGTCCGGCTCCATTGTGACGTCGCCTTGCGGGCGCGTCAAACGGTTGCGGCGAGTCGGAGGGTCGCCGGGAAACCGCCGGCGCGTCGTCGCGCCAGCGAGCGGCGGAGTGTGGCGACTCCTTGACTGACCCGCGCCGTCAGGGGTAGCTTTAGAGTCGGAACCACTGGCCGAGAGGCTCGAATTCTTGCCGAGCCGTCGCCGTCTCTCCTGACGGCCTCGTTCCGCCGCTTCGACTCCGCCCGCTCGCGACGGCCGCCGTCTCGCGGTCGTCGACTCCGATCTCTGTTCCATGGCCCGGAGATTTCCAAAATGCAGAACAAACCCGTCGTGAACCGTCGCACATTCCTCGAGACAGCGGGTGCTGCGACCGGGGCCGCGATGGCCGCCGGCGCGATCGCCCACCCCGCCATCGGCGCGGTCAAGGGAGCGAACGAGAAGCTCAGGGTCGGCATTCTCGGCCCCGGCGGCCGCGCCCAGGAACACATCCGCATCCTCAACCACCTCAAGGACGAGACCAAGGGCGCGGTCGAGATCGTCGGCCTCTGCGACGTCTGGGACGGCAACGACGCGATCAAGCGCGGGCTCTACTACTCGGCCAAGAAGTGCGGGCTCGACGCCGAGGGCAAGGACAAAGAGCGGATCACCAAGGACTACCGCCGCCTGCTCGACAACAAGGACATCGACCTCTTCCTGATCGCGACGCCCGACCACTGGCACGCCAAGATGTCCATCGACGCGATGGAAGCCGGTAAGGACGTCTACTGCGAAAAGCCGATGACCCACACCATCGACGAGGCCCGCAGGGTCTCGGAGACGGCGAAGCGGACCAAGCAGGTCTTCACGGTCGGCGTCCAGTCCACCGCCGACCCCCGCTGGCGGCTGGCCAACCAGATGATCACCGACGGCAAGATCGGCCACGTGATGCAGGGCCAGACGTCGTACTACCGCAACAGCAACCAGGGCCAGTGGCGGTACTACGGCCTGACCAAGGACATGACCCCCAAGACGGTCGACTGGAAGATGTTCCTGGGGACCGAGTTCGGCCTCGCCCCGGACCAGCCCTTCGACCGCGCCCGGTACGCCCAGTGGCGTTGTTACTGGGACTTCGGCGGCGGCATGTACACCGACCTGTTCGTCCACCAGCTCACCCACCTGATCCTCGCGATGGGCGTCCGCCTGCCCCGGCGGGTCGTGGGCGGCGGCGGTCTCTACCTCGAATACGACGGCCGTGACGTGCCCGACGTCGCCACCGTGGTCGCCGACTACGACGAGGGCTGCCAGGTCCTGATCTCGGCCACCATGTGCAACGACGTCCAGCTTCCCGAGGTCATCCGCGGCCACACCGCGACCATCAAGTTTGACCCCCGTCCCAACGAGGGCTTCTCGGTCGTCCAGCAGAAGCTCGAAGGCCGTCCGGCCCCTCCGGGAACCAACCAGGGCGAAGGCGGCAACAGCTTCCGACCCGACCAGCCCCGCGAAGACACCCGGGCTCTCTGGGAGCACTACCTTGAGTGCGTCCGCTCGCGCAACCCGGAAACCCTCTGCCCGGCCGACCTCGGCTACGCGGCCATCGCCACGGTCAACCTCGGCGTCAAGTCGTACCGCGAAGGCAAGGCCTTCTACCTGAACAAGGAAGACGGCTCGGTCTCCGACGCCGACACCGGCTGGGCGGCTCGTTGGGAAGAGCGGAGCAAGCTCCGCGGCAAGCCCAATCAGGTCGCTGGCTGGAAGGCCGGTGACACCGGTTCGCTCCTCGAATCCCCCGACTACCAGAAGCTCGAAGGCCCCTGGATCAACGGGAAGGACCCGGCCGAAAACGCCTGACCCTGACCCCGTGCGAGGCGCCACCCGCCTCGCACCCTCCAGGTGCCGCTTGAATCTCAACAGCGAGCCGTCCCGCGAACCGCGCCCCAGGCCGGTCCGCGAGGCGGCTCGCCTTTTTGTTCCACGGTCGCAACTCCCGCCTGAGGTCATGATCGCGGTCCGGGAGGGGATGGGAGAGGAATCGCCCGCCTGTGGACAGATCAATCGTTATGGATTCGATGAGTTCTCGACCCACACCCCGTCGACGCAGGTCCGTTCGAGTGTGAAGGCGCCGGGCTCGGGGCGGCGGACGACCACCAGGTTCGCGGGTTCGCCGGGGGCGATCCGGGGCGCGGGGCGGTTCAGCAGCGCGGCCGGGTTGGTCGTAACCGTGTCGAGCAGCGGCCGGGGGAAGCACGGAACGACCCGGTCGAGGTTCCTCAGGCCGGTTTCGAGCCCCTGGTTCGAGCCGGCGAGGTACGGCGTGCCGGCGACGACGATCTTGCCCGAGGGGTCGACGGCCCAGTCGCCGTAGGTCCCGACTGGCAAGCCTGAAAGCCAGCCGGCGTCGCTGACCAGGACGACGCGGTCCAGTCCCTTGGCCCGGACCAGGACGCGGAGGACGTCGGGGTCGAGGTGCCAGCCGTCGGCGATCAGCGAGGCCCAGAGCCGGTCCTCGGCCGCCTGCCGCCAGATCGGGTTGGGGTGACGAGGGAGTTCGGCGACGATGCCATTGCCGAGATGGGTGCTCAGCCTCGCCCCGGCGTCGACCGCCGCCCGCAGGGTCGGCCCGTCGGCGGCCGTATGGCCGAGTGCGATGGTCAGGCCGGCTCGCGCGGCTCTGTCGATGAACGCGATCGCACCGGTTCGTTCGGGGGCGAGGGTCATGAGGATCACCCGGTCGCCTGACGCTTGCTGAAGCCGCTCGAACTCGTTCCAATCGGGGTCGTGCATGGCCTCCGGGGGATGGGCCCCCCGGTATCCCGGCAGGTCCGAGAGGTACGGCCCTTCCAGATGAATTCCGACGACCATGCGGGCGACGTCGGGGTGGGTTTCGCAGGCCGAGGCGATCGTCCGGAGCCCGTGGATCATGTGGTCGATCGGGGCCGTCACGAGGGTCGGGCAGAGCCGGGCCGTTCCCAGTTCGCGCTGAGCCCGGACGATGGCAACCACCTGATCGGCCGTCAGCTCGGGACTCGAGAACGAATGGCCCCATCGCCCGTTGGTCTGCACGTCCCAGAACGCCGGCGCGACGAACGGGTCGTCAGCACCGACTGGCGCCGGGTCGTCGAGACGGTCGACCGACTCGACGACCCCGTCGCGAACCGCGATCTCGATCCAGCTCGACGTCTCCCAGTCTCGGGCGATGAGGTTCATGGGTTCCTTTGTTAAGACGCCGTGACCTTCGCTTCGCGGTCGGCGCCGGCGGCGGTCCGGCCGGCCTCGCGGCGCTTCAGGGCGGCGGCGACGAATTCGCGGAACAGCGGGTGGGCCTCGGTCGGCTTCGACTTGAACTCCGGATGGAACTGGACTGCCAGGAACCACGGGTGGTCGGCCAGCTCGACGATCTCGACGATCTGACCGTCGGGACTCTTCCCCGAGGCGATCAAGCCGGCTTGCTCGAAGGCGTCGCGGTACTTGTTGTTGAACTCGTAGCGGTGGCGGTGGCGTTCCGAGATCTGGTCGACCCCATAGGCCGCGCGGGCCAAGCTGCCCGGTTCCAGGGAGCAAGGCCATGCGCCGAGGCGCATCGTACCGCCTCGCTCGGTGACTCCTTGCTGCTCCTCCATCAAGGCGATGACCGGGTGCTCGCAGTCTTTCTCGAACTCGGTGCTGTTGGCGTCTTCGAGCCCGAGCACGCTGCGGGCGAATTCGACCACGGCGGTCTGCATCCCCAGGCAGATTCCGAAATACGGGATCCCGTTGGTCCTGGCGTACCGGATCGCCTCGATCTTCCCTTCGATCCCTCGCATGCCGAAGCCGCCGGGGACGAGAATGCCGTCGACTCCGCCGAGGAGCGCGTCGGCCCCCCGGGTGCTGACTTCCTCGGCCTCGACCCGGACCACAGACACCCGCGCCCGGTGCGCGATCCCCGCGTGGTCGAGGGCCTCGTAGACCGATTTGTAGGAGTCGCGATGCTTCATGTACTTGCCGACTACAGCGATCCGAACCTCTTGCTTGGGGTTCACGATCCGGTCGACCATCTCGGTCCAGGCCGTGAGGTCGAGCGGGCCGGCCTTCAAGCCCAGCCGTTTCACCAGCAGGTTGTCGAGCCCGTTCTTGACGAGGCTGACGGGGACTTCATAGATGCTGTACTGGCGGTCGCGCTCCTCGATGACGGCCTTCTTCTCAAGGTTGCAGAAGAGGGCGATCTTGTCCTTGTCGTCCTCGGAGATCGAGTGCTCGGTCCGGCAGATCAGGACGTCGGGCTGGATGCCGATCTGTCGCAGTGCGCCGACCGAGTGCTGCGTCGGCTTGGTCTTCAACTCGCCCGCCGCCTTCAGGTAAGGCACGAGGGTCAGGTGGATGTAGAGGCAGTTCTCGCGGCCGACGTCGAGGGCGAACTGGCGGATCGCCTCCAAGAACGGCAGGCTCTCGATGTCGCCGACCGTGCCGCCGATCTCGGTGATGACGACGTCGACGTCGTCGGTCGCAAGCCGGTGAATGGCGCTCTTGATCTCGTCGGTGACATGGGGGATCACCTGGACGGTCTTGCCCTCGTAGAACCGTCCCTCGCGCTCTTTCTGGATGACCGACAGGTAGATCTTGCCCGTCGTGAAGTTGCAATCCTTGGTGAGCGGCGCGTGGGTGAACCGCTCATAGTGGCCGAGGTCGAGGTCGGTTTCCGAGCCGTCGTCGAGGACGTAGACCTCGCCGTGCTGGTACGGGCTCATCGTCCCCGGGTCGACGTTGATGTACGGGTCGAACTTCTGGAGCCGGACCCGCAGACCGCGCTGTTCGAGGATCATGCCGATTGAAGCGCAGGTGAGACCTTTGCCGAGCGAACTGACCACGCCGCCCGTAACGAAGATATGCTTGGCCATCGCCTAACCTTTAGGTGAGCTGTTAGCCGTTGGTAAAAGCCAAGTATACAAGAATCCCCCCGCCCCCGCGAGAGCGGCCGGCGCGTTGGGTTCGTTCGCGCCGAAATCAACGGGTTTCGCCGCGTCATCGCCCTCGTCCCTATCCGCGGCGGATTGGGTCCGTTCGTCCAGAAATCACTCTCGCCGACGATGCCTGCGACCTGCTTCGCCACGCGGGTCGATTGGGTTCGTTCGCGCCGGACGAAGGAAGCCATTGTGCTTCATAAGTCCTTTATTTAAAGCGGGTAACAGCGTTCAGCGAAGTGGCTTCGTTCGCGCGGAAAAGACGGAGTGTTCTCGCTTCTCCCCCTGCGGGGCACCTTCTCCCGCGAGGGGAGAAGGCACGTTCGCGAAGGCTTCGTTCGCGCCTCCTCGGCCGATCCGGCCGGGAAGATTTGGCTTCGTTCGCGCCGATTTCACGTAGGGCGGGGCCGGTTTTCCCGTTTCAGGCGTATTGTCAAGGAGCCGGCGGTGGGACCACCTATCCTTAATATGTGTCGAGACGCCGACTTCCGAAGGAGATTCCTGGGGTTTTAGCGGGTCGACAGAGGGGATGTGAGGGGGTATGTTGGTGGCGTCCCGCAATCCATGACGTTTCGCCGCTCCGTCGAAGGGGTCGGCGTCCCTCCTTCCGTCGTACGGGCCATCGCGAGCAATCGATTTTCGAGGCGCAGCCCGAAATGCGAACCCACCGACTCTCCTCGAAACGCATCGGAGACGACGCCATGAGCCAGTCCGCAGGCCGCCGTCGCAAAAGCTTCCGCCTCTTGCTGGTCTTGATCCCGACGGCCCTGGTCCTGGCGCAGGTCGGCGCGAGCGCGGCGGTCGATTCGTTCGAGACGCTGACGACCGAGTACGGGCGCGACGTCCAGCCGTTGATGAAGCAATTTTGCATCAAATGCCATTCGACCGAGGAGCAGCAGGGGGACCTCGACCTCGAACGGTTCGCGAAATTCGACGACGTCCGCCGGAACGAGCGCGTCTGGAAGAAAGTCGTGGAGATGCTCGACGAGGGGGAGATGCCCCCGAAGAAGGCGAAGCCGCAGCCGACGGCCGATGAGCGAGCGAAGCTGCGCGGTTGGGCCGCTCGCTATCTGAAGGCAGAGGCCTACGCGATCGCCGGTGATCCGGGCCCGGTCGTCCTGCGCCGCCTGAATAACGTGCAATACACGTACACCCTGCGCGACCTGACCGGCTTCGACTTCCAGCCGGCCCGCGAGTTCCCCATCGACTCCGCCGCCGGCGAGGGGTTCACGAACACCGGGAACGCGCTGGTGATGTCGCCGTCGCTGCTCGGCAAGTACCTGGAATCGGCCAAGCGGATCGCCTCCCACGCCGTGCTGCTGCCCGACGGAATGCGGTTTGCTGCCGGCGCGACCCGGCGCGACTGGACCGACGAACTGCTGACCGAGATCCGAGGTCTCTACGCGCGGCACGCCGACGCCGAGGGCCACATCGCGCTCGAGAAATACTTCGCCGCCGCCATCGAGGATCGCGAGTCGCTCGCCAAGGGGACCGAGACGCCCGCCTCGGTCGCAGCGCGTCGCGGCTTGAACGCTCGCTATTTCAACGCGCTCTGGATGCTGTTGAACGCCGACGACCACTCGCTCGTGCTCGATGAAGTTCGAGCCCGCTGGCGCGCCGCCAAGCCGGCCGACGCCCCGGCGATCGCCGCCGACGTCCGCCAGTGGCAGAACGCGCTCGCGAGGTTCCAGACCGTCGGCCACATGAAGCCCTGGGTCGTGCCGGTCAACCCGGCGTCGACGCGGAGCGACCTGCGGTTCAAGTTCCCGGCAGCGCCCACCGGCCGGGATTTCGTCGTTTACCTCGCGGCCCAAGGCGCTGGGGCTGAGACGTCGGTCGTCTGGGAACGCCTGCGGCTGGTGAAGCCCGGCCGTCCCGAGCTTCCCCTCCGCGACCTCCGCGCCGTTTGCGATGACCTGTTCGCCCGCCGCGCCCTCGTCGTCGCGACCGCGGCGAACTGCCTGAAGGCCGCCGCCGAAGCCGCCGCGGCCGGCGACAAAGCCGACCGCGTCGCCCTGGCCAGGAAGCACGACGTCGATCCCGAGATCCTCGGCCTTTGGCTGGAATACCTGGGGCTGACGCCGAGGACGACGATTCTCCTCGACCATTTCACGGAACGGATGGAGAGGGTCGGCGGCTATGACTTCGTGAAGGGCTGGGGCACGGGTGAGACCCCGCTGGCCATCGCCAACTCGTCCGACGGCCAGGTCCGCGTGCCGGGCGTGATGAAGCCGCACGGCGTCGCGGTCCATCCCTCGCCGACCCTCCGCGCGGGGGCGGGCTGGCTGAGCCCGATCACGGGCGCCGTTCAGATCGAGGGGGTCGTCCAGCCCGCTCATCCGGAATGCGGCAACGGCGTGACCTGGCTGCTGGAGCTGCGCCGGGGGGCGATCCGCCAGCGACTCGGGGGCGGGGCCACTGCGGGGCCGGCGGCCGTCAAGGTTGGGCCGGTCGGCCCCGTCGACGTTCGCGAGGGGGACCTCGTCTCGCTCCTGATCGGTCCCCGAGACGGAAATCACTCGTGCGACCTGACGGCCGTCGACTTGACCATCAAGGAGCCAGGGAACGAGAAAGGCGTCTGGGATCTCGCCCGCGACGTTTCCGGCGACATCCACGCGGGCAACCCGCACGCCGACGGTTTCGGCCACGCCGGGGTCTGGCATCTCTATAAGGAAGCCGAGCAGGGGGACGACGGCGGGCAGGGCGTCCCGGCCGGTTCGCTGCTCGCCCGCTGGATCGCCTCGCGCGACCCGGCTGAGAAGCAGACGCTCGCCGATCAAATCCAGCGGCTGGTGGCCGGCGGCCCTCCCGACGCCAAGGACGAAGGCCCCGACGCCGTGCTCCAGCGCCGGCTGACCTCGCTGGGCGGACCGCTGCTCTCGGCCGGATTGATGAGCGTGAAGGCCGATCGGCCCGTTTCGCCGTCGTCGACGTGGGGGCTTGATCCGGCTGCGTTCGGTCCTCGTCCGTCCGGCGGTCCGATCGCCGCCGACAGCCTGGCCGTGAAGACGCCGACGGTCGTCGAGGTCCGCCTGCCGGCCGAACTGGTCGCCGGGGCCGAACTGGTGGGCTCGGGTGTGCTCGGGGCCGGCGCGGGGGCGGAGGGGCTCGCGCAGCTCCGGATCGTCGCCGCGAAGCCGAACCCCGGTGTGGGGTTGCAAGCCGACGCGCCGCTGCTGGTGGCCGAAGGGAGCGACGCGACGGCCAGGGCCGCGCGGGCGTTCGACGACTTCCGCCGCTGGTTCCCGCCCGCGTTGTGCTACACGAAAATCGTGCCGGTCGACGAGGTGGTGACGCTCACACTGTTCCACCGCGAAGACGAGCCGTTGAGTCGGCTGATGCTCGACCCCGCCGAGTCGGCCCGGCTCGACCGGATGTGGCAAGAGCTTCGGTTCATCAGCCAGGAAGCCTTGATCCAGGTGGACGCTTTCAACCAACTGATGGAGTACGCCACCCAGGACAGCGACCCGCGGCTGTTCGAGCCGTACCGCAAACCGATTCACGAGCATGCCGCGCAGTTTCGCAAGGCGCTCGTCGACGCCGAGCCCGCCCAGGTCGACGGCCTGATCCGGTTCGCGGCCCAGGCCTATCGCCGGCCGCTGTCGGCTGAGGAAGCGCAGGGCCTTCGCGACCTTTACGCCAAGCTGCGGAAGGAAGAGATCCCCCACGACGAGGCGCTTCGGCTGGCGCTCGCCCGCGTGCTGGTGTCGCCGTCGTTCCTCTATCGTCTGGAGAAGGCCGCCGCCGGGGCGAAGTCGGCGACGGTCTCCGACTGGGAGCTTGCCAGCCGGCTGAGCTACTTCCTGCGGTCGTCGGCGCCCGACGCCGAGCTGCGCGAGGCCGCCGCCAGCGGTCGCCTGAGCGACCCGAACGTGATCGCGGCCCAGGCGCGCCGGCTGTTGCAGGCGCCCGAAGCGCGCCGGCTGGCGGCGGAGTTCGCCTGCCAGTGGCTCGACGTCTACGGGTTCGACGCCCTCGATGAGAAGAGCGAGCGGCACTTTCCGACGTTCAACGCTCTTCGCGGGGCGATGTACGAGGAGACGATCCTGTTCTTCACCGACGTGTTCCGGTCCGACGCGTCGGTGCTCTCGATCTTCGACGCCGACCACGCGTTCCTGAACGAGGCGCTCGCCAAGCACTACGGAATCCCCGGCGTGAGCGGTCCCGAATGGCGGCGCGTGGACGGGGTGCGAAAGTTCGGCCGGGGCGGGATTCTCGGTCTGTCGACGACTCTCGCGAAGCACTCGGGGGCGTCGCGGACCAGTCCGATTTTGCGAGGGACCTGGGTGACGGAGTCGTTGCTCGGCGAGGGGACGCCCAAGCCGCCGCCGGACGTGCCGATCCTGGCCGACGAGGACGCCTCGGCCGGCGGATTGTCGGTCCGGCAGATCGTCGAGAAGCACACCAGCGACGTCCGTTGCATGGGGTGCCACGCGCGGATCGACCCGTTCGGCTTCTCGCTGGAAGCGTACGATGCGATCGGCCGGTTCCGCGAGCGCGACGCCTCGGGCCAGCCGGTCGACGCGCACGCCAAGCTCCGCGACGGCGTCGAGTTCGACGGCTACGACGGGCTTCGCCATTACCTCTCGACCACGAGGCGCGACACGGTCGTCCGCCAGTTCTCCAAGAAGCTGCTCGGCTTCGCCCTCGGCCGCGAGGTGCTGCTCTCGGACGAGCCGCTGCTCGACGAGATCCTCCAGAAGCTTCGAGCGAACGATTACCGCATCTCGGCGGCCGTCGAGGCGATCGTCCGCAGCCGCCAGTTCCGAGAGATCCGGGGCGACGCCCCGGCCGTCGCCCAGACTCCGTGATCCGTCCATCCGGTCCGAATGACGTCGATCCTTCAACCGTTTTTCCGTCGCGAGGCAGCCGATGCAGAATTCCGAGCTTTCCCGGCGTACGTTCCTCCGAGGCGTCGGCGTCACGATGGCCCTGCCGTGGCTCGAATCGCGCAACGTCTGGGGGGCCGAGTCGCCCTCGACCCGACCGGCCAGCGAGCCTCCGGTGCGGCTCGGCGTGCTGTTCGCCGGCAACGGGTTCCATGGCAAGGAGTGGTGGGCGCGCGGCGAAGGCAAGTCGATGGAGCTGGGCAAGGTGCTCGCCCCGCTGCACGACTTCCGCGAGAAGATGCTGTTCATCCGCGGCCTCTACAATGAAGAGGCGCTGAAGGGGAACATCCACAGCTCGCAGACCGGCAACCTGCTCTCGGGCGCGCCCCTGGCCTCGGGCGGCGACATCCGGTCGGGCACGAGCTTCGACCAGCTTCTCGCCCAGAGCTACGGCGGCTCGACCAAGGTGCCCAGCCTGGTGCTCGGCTGCGAGCAGGCCAACCCGGCGGTCCACAAGAATTACTCGATGCTTTATAGCTCGCACATCTCGTGGACGTCGCCGACGAGCCCGACGCCGCTGGAGCTGTACCCGTCGCTCGCCTTCGACCGGCTGTTCAAGGACGAGGTCCTCAAGGGCGATCAGAGCGTGCTCGACGCCGTCATCGCCGACGCCCGCGACTTCCGCCGCGACGTCAGCCTCGCCGACCAGCGCAAGCTCGACGAGTACCTCGAATCGGTCCGCGAGGTCGAGCAGCGGATCGACCGCGCCGGCAAGCGCGGCGAGCTTCAGGGCTGGAAGCCGACGATCGACAAGCCGAACCTGCCGCGCCCCGCCGACGGCATCCCCCAGGACATCGCCGAGCACATGCGGCTGATGTGCGACATCGTCGTCCTCGGCTTCCAGACCGACGCCACCCGCGTGACGACCCTGAAGCTGAACAACGACCACAGCTCGCTGCGGTTCCCCCAGCTCGGCGTCGACTACATGATCCACCACCTGCTTTCGCACTCCGACACCGCCGACTGGCTGAAGGTCAACCAGCTGTTCACCAGCCAGCTGGCCTACATCGCGCGGAAGCTCGACGCGATCCAGGAAGGCGAACGTACGGCCCTCGACAACTCGATGCTCATGTTCTGCTCGAGCATGATGAGTGGCGCGCACGACGCCACCCAGCTTCCCGTGGTGGTCGTCGGCGGCGGCGGCGGCAAGATCCGCGGTGGGCGCGTGCTCGACTACTTGAAGTCGCCCAACCGCAGGATGTGCAGCCTGTACCTCTCGATGCTCGACAAGGCGGGCCTCCACCGCGACGAGTTCGGCGACTCCAAGGAGCCGCTCTCGGACGTCTGAGTCCGGGATTTCGAGGGAGGCCGATCTGGGCGAGAGCCTCGGGAGGTCGTACGCTGGGGTCGTCCTGGAACCGTTCAGGACTGCGGAGCCGCGCGGGCTCCGCTCGCCCTTGTACGTCCCGATGCCACGTTGATCCGGGAGATATCATCATGTCGTCTCTTGACGATGCTCCGTCCTCCGATCTGACTCAGCCCGACCCCGCCGCCGCCCCCTTCGCAGTCGAACTGGCGAGCGAGGGCGACCCCGTCCGGCGGCCGGCCGCGTTCTGGTTCTGGTCGCTGACTCTGGCGGCGGGCCTGGTCGCGGGGATCTTCTCCTGGTTCCTGACCGAACCGTTGTACGGCCGCTTCCGGCCGACGCCCGTGGCGGCGGCTGGTCTCCCGACGATCGAGGAATCGAATGCGAACGAGCTGAAGTCGAGGAAAGGGGCGATGATCGAGACGAGCCTCACCTTCGGGATGCTGGGGGCGATTCTCGGCTTGACGCTCGGTCTGATCGGGGGCGTCGTCCGGGGCTCGATCCGGGCGGGCCTGGCCGCCGGGGCGCTCGGATTGGTCCTCGGCGCGATCGGCGGTTGTCTGGCGAACAGGATTATCATGCCGCTTCACCATGGGCTCTACAGGCCCGACGGCAGTGATCTCGGCCTGGCGATCCTGGTCCAGGGGAGCATCTGCGCCGTTGTGGGCGCCATTGCGGGGGGGGCGTTCGGCCTCGGTCTGGGAGACCGCGGCCGGCGTCTGGATTTCCGGTTCATCACGGGCGGCCTGCTCGGGGCCCTCGTGGGCGTGGTGGTCTTTCAGATGGCCGGCGCGATCGCGTTTCCGTTCGACGACGTCACCCTGCCGCTTTCGGCCACGCGGGCCACGCGGTTCTTCGCCCAGGAATCGGTCGCGATCTTTGTCGCTCTCGGCGTCGTGCTCGCGCGAGGGCCCGAAGCGCGGGGGAAATAGCGAAGCGAAAAGGTTATCAATCGCCGTAGCAAGCATGCCTTCTCCCGTTGCGGGAGAAGGGAGCTTGGCACCGACTTGTGCGTAAAGCCGACTGTAAGCCGCGACAGCAGCCCCATCGGCGTTGCGCGCCGTTTCGCCTCTCAGCCGGATCCTCCGGAGGCGCCGACGGTACGGGGGCGTTTGACGAGGGCGCGGCGGTAGTCGCCGTTGAGCCGGGCGATGAAGCCCAGGCTGATTTCCTTGGGGCAGGCGGCCTCGCACTCGCCGTGGTTGGAGCAGTTGCCGAAGCCCTCGGCGTCGGCCTGATCGATCATGGCCACGACCCGGCGGTCTTTCTCGGGGTGGCCCTGGGGGAGCAGGTTGAGGTGCTCGGCCTTGGCGGCCACGAACAGCATGGCCGACGCGTTGGGGCAGGCGGCGACGCAGGCGCCACAGCCGATGCAGGCGGCGGCGTCCATCGCCAGGTCGGCGTCTTGCTTGGGGACGGCGACGTCGTTCGCCTCGGGCGCGTTGCCGGTCCGCACCGAGATGAAACCGCCGGCGGCGATCACCCGGTCGAAGGCGCTGCGGTCGACCATCAGGTCCTTGACCACGGGGAACGCCCCCGCGCGCCAGGGTTCGATGGTCAGCACGTCGCCGTCGCGGAAGCTCCGCATGTGGAGCTGGCAAGTGGTGGTCGCCCGGCGGGGGCCGTGAGTTTCGCCGTTGACGACGACGCCGCACTGGCCGCAGATCCCCTCGCGACAGTCGTGGTCGAAGGCGATCGGCTCTTGCCCCTTGTGGATCAGCCGCTCGTTGACGACGTCGAGCATCTCCAGGAACGACATGTCGGTGCTGATGCCGCGCGCTTCCTCGGTATAGGATACGAACGCGCCCGGGGCCGTTCGATTCTTCTGCCGCCAGACGTGAAGGGTTAGATTCAGGAGCTGTTCTTCCGCGTGTCCGGACATCTCGGATCCTCTCGGATTGATCAATAGATCGATCGCTTGTTGGGTTGGAAACCGCCGGGGAACGGGGCTCCTACTTGTAGCTTCGCGTCTGAAGGTGGACGTTCTCGAAGTCGAGGTTTTCGACGTGGCGGACCGGCGGGGCGTCGTCGCCCTTGTACTCCCAGGCGGCGACGTGGCAGAAATGCTCGTCGTCGCGGAGCGCCTCGCCGTCGGGCGTCTGATACTCTTCGCGGAAGTGGCCGCCGCACGACTCGCGGCGTTCGAGGGCGTCGCGGCACATCAGCTCGCCGAGTTCGATCAGGTCGGCGACGCGGCCGGCCTTTTCGAGCGACTGGTTGACCTGCTCTTCACCGCCGAGGACCCGGACCTTTTTCCAGAACCGTTCGCGGAGCGCCGGCAGCTCGGCGAGGGCCGTTTGCAGGCTTTGCTCGGTGCGGGCCATGCCGCAGTGGGTCCACATGATCGTGCCCAGCTCTCGATGGAACTCGTCGGGCGTCGTGTCGCCCTTGATCCCCAGCAGCCGCTTGGAGCGGTCGGCGACTTCGGCTTCGGCTTGCTTGAAGGCCGGGTGGTCGACGCCGACCTTCTCGAACTTGTTCGAGCCGAAGTAGTTGCCGACGGTGTACGGCGCGACGAAGTAGCCGTCGGCCAGCCCTTGCATGAGCGCGCTCGCGCCCAGGCGGTTGGCGCCGTGGTCGGAGAAGTTGGCTTCGCCCAGCACGAACATGCCGTTGATGGTGCTCATCAGGTTATAGTCGACCCAGAGCCCCCCCATCGTGTAGTGCGAGGCGGGATAGATCCGCATCGGCGACTTGTAGGGGTTCTCGTCGGTGATCCGCTCGTACATGTCGAACAGATTGCCGTAGCGCTCGCGGATCGTGTCGACGCCCAGGCGGCCGATGGCCTCGGCGAAGTCGAGGTAGACCCCCTTGCCGGTCTTGCCCACGCCGCGGCCTTCGTCGCAAACCTGCTTGGCGGCGCGCGACGCGATGTCGCGGGGCGAGAGGTTGCCGAAGCTCGGGTATTTGCGTTCGAGGTAGTAGTCGCGTTCGCCCTCGGGGATTTCGGAGGCCGGGCGGTGGTCGCCTTGCGCCTTGGGCACCCAGATGCGGCCGTCGTTGCGGAGCGACTCCGACATCAACGTCAGCTTGCTCTGGTGGTCGCCGGTGACGGGGATGCAGGTCGGGTGGATCTGGGTGTAGCAGGGGTTGGCGAACGCCGCGCCCTTCTTGTAGGCCCGCCAGATCGCCGTGGCGTTGCAGCCCTTCGCGTAGGTCGCCAGGTAGAAGACCGTGCCGTAGCCCCCCGTGGCCAGGATGACGGCGTCGGCCGAGTGCGATTCCACCTCGCCGGTGATCAGGTCGCGGGTCACGATGCCGCGCGCCTTGCCGTCGATCACGACGAGCTGCTGCATCTCGTGGCGGGTGTGCATCTTGACCGCGCCCAGCCCGACCTGCCGCTCCAGCGCCTGGTAGGCGCCCAGGAGAAGCTGCTGGCCGGTCTGACCCCGCGCGTAGAACGTCCGCGACACCTGGGCGCCGCCGAACGATCGGTTGGCGAGCAGGCCGCTGTACTCGCGGGCGAACGGGACGCCCTGCGCGACGCACTGGTCGATGATGTTGACCGACACCTCGGCGAGCCGGTGGACGTTGGCCTCGCGGGAGCGGAAGTCGCCCCCCTTGATCGTGTCGTAGAAGAGTCGGTGGACGCTGTCGCCGTCGTTCTGATAGTTCTTGGCGGCGTTGATGCCCCCCTGAGCGGCGATCGAGTGCGCGCGGCGGGGACTGTCTTGAAAGCAGAAGCACGAGACCTGGTAGCCCAGCTCGGCGAGCGACGCGGCGGCCGATCCGCCGGCCAGGCCGGTCCCCACGACGATCACGGAGTACTTCCGCTTGTTCGCCGGGTTCACCAGCTTCATGTTGAACTTGTGCTCGGTCCACTTCTGGTCGAGCGGGCCGGGAGGGACGTTCGATTTCAGTTCCACGGAAGGCTCCTGATCACTTGATGACGCCGGTCAACACGGCCAGAGGGATGGACACGAACCCCAGCGTGACCAGGACGGTGAAAATCGTTGCAAAGCGGCGTCCCAGCGAGCCGTATCGGCCTTCGGGAAGCCCGAGGGTCAAGAGCAAGCTCCAGACGCCGTGCCAGAGATGGAACGACAGCATCACCATGGCGATGATGTAGATCAAGCCGACCAGGCCCGTCAGGCCCGTCACCAGGTTGTGGTGGACCGCGCCTTCCTCGAACGACGAATGCACGGTGCCGGTCGTCATGTGAAGGATGTGGAAGATGATGAACGCGAGGATCAGCGGCCCGGTGATCGTCATCGACCGCGACGCGAACGACGCCTCGCGAAGCTTCTTCTCCCGATATCCCTGGGGTCGGGCCTGGGCGTTCTTCTTCATCAAGGCGATATACGCGTAGATGTGGAGGCCTACGGCCCCGAGCAGCCCCAGTCGGGCCGTCCAGAGCAGGGCGGGCTCCTTGCGGAGCAGCGCGCCGTATTCGTCGATCGCCTTGGCGCCCTGGAAGACCTGGAGGTTGCCGAGCATGTGGCCCAGCACGAAAAGGGAGAGGATCACCCCGGTCAGGGCCATGACCAGCTTGAGACCGATCGACGAGGTCATGAACCTCTGGAGGCGGGATCGGGACGCCGGCCTCGTTCCGACCGGAGGACTCGAAGCAACCGCGCTCATGTCGTTTTCCTGTTCAAACAAGGAAGTGGGCCGACGGCCCTTGGAAACCAGGCCGCGGGGCTCCGGAAACGAAGCCGTCGCTTGCGATGCGACGACTTCCACGATGCCATTCTAGTCGGATGGGTCGAATGGGGGGAGACGGACGTCGATTTCGTCGCGTTCAAGAGTCGCCTCGCGCGGGCTCGCAAAGCTCGGTGAGCACGCCGAAGGTGCTCTTGGGATGCACGAAGGCGATCTGCATGTGGTGCGCCCCGGCGCGGGGGGCCTCGTCGATCATACGCAAGCCTGCCTGCTTGATTTCGTCGATTCGCGATGCGATGTCGGCGACCTCGAAGGCGACGTGGTGCAGGCCCTCGCCCTTCTTCTCGATGAAGGCGGCGACGGTGCTCGACGGGTCGGACGGTTCGAGCAGCTCCAGGCGGACGGCGCCGATCCTGAAGAAGCCGACGTTCACCTTCTGGTCGGCGACGTGCTCGACGCCTTCGAACACCGCGCCGAGGACGTTCTGGTAGTAGTCTTTCTGGGCGTCGATCGATCGGACGGCGATCCCGATGTGATTGACGGCTTTGACGGGCGTCATCGCTGGGCTCCTTGGGAGGTTGCGAAGGTCATTCGAATTCGATCAAGACCCGCCCCTGCTGGACGGCGTCGCCCACGCCGACGTTGACCTTGGCGATCTTGCCGGCGACGGGGGCCGTGATGATCGTTTCCATCTTCATCGCTTCGAGGACGATCAGGACCTCGTTGGGCGCGATCTGCCGCCCGACCTCGACCTCGACCCGCGACACGGTGCCGGAGAATGGGCTGCGGCAGACTTTGGATTCGTCGGCGACCGTCTCGCCGCCGGTCGGAGGTGCGGCGGGCGCGGCGATGGGCGCCGCGGGGACGCGGACATGGCCGATCGGGGCCACGAAGCCGGGACGGGCGCGTTCCGGCTCGGAGACCTCGACGTCGACCTCGTAGAGTTTGCCGTCAACAGTGATCTTGAGTTTCAAGGCTAGCTCCTCGCCGTGTTCAGGGCGTGCGACGCCTGGATGGTGACCCGGCCTTGCTGGGCCCAGGCGGTGGAGCCGAGCACTTGAATCCGCCGGATGTGGGCTTTCTTGCCGAGGAACGCCGCGACCGCCGCGCCGAGGATCAGCACCAACTCGTCGCTCAGCGACTCGTCGGCGTAGGCCTTCGTCGTCGTCATCACTGCGGCTGGAGCATTTGCGGTCTTGGCGTGGGCGGAGGATTCGAGCGCGGCGACCCGTTCCCCCAGCTTCACCAGCTCGCTCTGGATCGAGGCCAGGGCCTTCAGGACGTCGGCCAGGCCGTTCGTCTCCGGTTTCATGGGTTTCGTCACCGTTAAAGGGGGATGAGGCCGTGCTTCTTGGGGGGCCGCTGCTCGCGCTTGGCGTGCAGGTATTCGAGCGCCTGCGCCAGGTGCTTGCGGGTGTCGGCCGGCTCGATGACGTCGTCGACCAGACGTCGGCCGGCGGCCGCGTACGGAGTTGAGAACGTCGACTTGTATTCTTGGATCAACTCGGCGCGTTTGGCGGCCTTGTCCGTCGCGGTCTCGACTTCCTTGCGGAAGACGATCTCGACGGCACCTTCGGCCCCCATCACGGCGACCTCGGCGGTCGGCCAGGCGAAGACGCGGTCGGCGCCCAGGTCTTTCGAGCCCATCGCCAGGTGCGCTCCGCCGTACGACTTGCGGAGGATCACCTGGATCTTGGGGACGGTGGTCGCCGAGTAGGCGAACAGCATCTTGGCCCCGTGGCGGATGATGCCGCCGTACTCCTGCTGGACGCCAGGAAGGAACCCGGGGACGTCCACGAAGGTGACGAGCGGGATGTTGAAGGCGTTGCAGAACCGGATGAACCGGCTCGCCTTGGTCGCGGCGTTGATGTCGATCGCGCCGGAGAGCACCTGGGGCTGGTTGGCGACGAACCCGACCGAGCGTCCCAGGATGCGTCCGAAGCCGACGACCATGTTCATGGCGTAGCCGGACTGGACTTCGAGGAAGTCGCCCTGGTCGACGACGGCGGCGATCACGTCGCGGACGTCGTAGCCCCGCTTGGGCTCGACCGGCACGATCGTGTTCAATTCGGGGTTGGGGTCGACGTCGCCGTCATTCTCGATCCGGGGCGCGTCTTCGAGGTTGTTCGACGGCAGGAAGCTGAGCAGGCGGCGGCAGGTGTGGACGGCGTCCTGATCGTCCTCGGCGATGAAGTGGGCGACGCCCGAGTGCGCCATGTGGGTCTCGGCCCCGCCGAGCGCCTCGGCGGTGATCTGCTCGCCGGTGACCTGCTTGATGACTTGCGGGCCGGTGATGAACATCTGGGCCTTGCGGGTCATGATCACGAAGTCGGTCAGGGCCGGCGAGTACGCGGCGCCCCCGGCGCACGGGCCGCAGATCAGCGAGATTTGCGGCACGGCCCCGGACAGCGAGACGTTCGTGAAAAACACCTTGCCGTAGCCCGAGAGCGAGTCGATCCCTTCCTGCACGCGGGCGCCGCCGGAGTCGTTGATGAAGACGAACGGCGTGCCGGTGTGCAGCGACAGCTCCATCGCCTCGGCGACCTTGAGCGAGTGAACCTCGCCGGCCGATCCTCCGAGCACGGTGAAATCCTGGCTGGCCAGGTGGACGAGCCGGCCGTCGACCGTCGCCGCGCCGGTGACGACGCCGTCGGCGGGGACCTCCTTGCCGAGCATGCCGAACTCGGTCTGGCGGTGGCGGGCGAACAAGCCGATCTCCTCGAAGCTGTCGGGGTCGACGAGGTCGTCGACTCGTTCGCGGGCGGTCCGCTTGCCGTCCTTCGTCTGCTTGGCGAGGCGGTCGGCGCCGCCCCCCGCCTTGAGCTGCTCGCGGCGGGCGCGAAGCTCGGCGACGAGTTGCTCCATCGTTTTGACTTCCGCGCTCATGATCTCATCATCCTCTCTTGGTTCAGGCCGGTTGGACGGTCACCTTGTGCGTCTTGTCTCCGAGTCGCACGTCGTAGGTGACGGGCCCCGTGATCGGACCTTTGCCGTCGTCGGCCGGCTTCGAGCCCGGGTTCTCCGGCGCGGTCGAGGCCGGCGCCGCGCCCTTGCAGGGGTCCTTGGGCCCCTCGGCCCGTTGCGCGAAGAACTTGGGGGCCACGTTAGGGAACATGGCGTACGTGAGCGTGTCTTCGTCCGCCCCCTCGTTGCCGGGGAGCGCCTTGGCCGCCTTGTCGAGCGCTTCCCATTCCGGCTTCAGCAGGTCTGCGGGCCGGATGGTGATCGACGGTTTCTTGGCGTGGTTCTCGGCGGCTGCGATGACGTCTGGGTTCCGTTCGGCGATCGTCTCGCCGTAGTAGCCGAGCATCAGGTCGGCGAACTCGCCGGTGAGGGTCTTGTACCGGCCCATCAAGACGTTGAACACGGCCTGGGTGCCGACGATCTGGCTCGACGGGGTCACGAGCGGCGGATAGCCGGCGTCCTTGCGGACCTTGGGAACCTCGGCGAGAACCTCCTTGAGCCGGTCGGCGGCTCCTTGCTGCTTGAGCTGGCTCTCCATGTTCGAGATCATTCCGCCGGGAATCTGGCTGTCGAAGATCTCGGTCTCGACGCCGACGATCTTCGACTCGAAATCCGCGTACCGAGGGCGGACCTGGGCGAAGTGGTCCTTGATCTTGAGCAGGCGGCTCTTGTCGAGCTTCGTGGTGTAGCCGGTCCCTTCGAGCATCTCGACGAGGGCCTCGGTGGGGTTCTGGCCGGGGCCCAGGCTGAGGGACGAGATCGACGTATCCACGATGTCGGCGCCGGCTTCGATGGCCTTCATCAGGCTCACGAGAGTCACGCCGGTGGTCGAGTGAACGTGGACGTGGACGATCGTATCTTCACCGCATTTCTCCTTGATGCCGCGGACGATGTCGAACGCGGGCTGGGGACGGAGCAGGGCGGCCATGTCCTTGATGCAGATCGAGGCCGAGCCCATCTCCTTGAGCCGCTGCGCCAGCTCGACGAACTTGTCGACGGTGTGCAGCGGCGAGGTCGTGTAGCAGATCGTCCCCTCGGCCCACTTGCCGGTGCGGCGGACGGCTTCCATGGCCCGCTTGAGGTTGCGCGGGTCGTTGAGCGCGTCGAAGACGCGGAAGACGTCCATGCCGTTCTCGGCCGACTTGTCGACGAAGCGGTCGACCACCGTGTCTTCATAATGGCGGTAGCCGAGCAGGTTCTGGCCCCGCAGCAGCATCTGGAGCCGCGAGTTGGGCATCAGCTTGCGAAACGTCCGCAGCCGTTCCCATGGGTCTTCGTTGAGGAACCGGATGCACGAATCATACGTGGCGCCCCCCCAGCACTCGACGCTCCAGTAGCCGGCCTGGTCGATGTCCTCGCAGGCGGGAATCATGTCTTCCATCGTCATGCGGGTCGCGAGCAGACTTTGATGGGCGTCGCGAAGGGCGAGCTCCGTGACTTCAACCAGGCGTGACATCGTGAGAAACTCCTTCGCGGGTGGATCGGTCGGCTCGGGGAAAGCCCTGGAATCCGTTTCGGGCCGAAGATTCGACGCGCCGGCGACGAACAGACCCTCCGCAAGCGTTCGGGCCTCGAACGTGACGCAACGTGTTGTCGAACGGCTGAAAGCTCGGTGAGAGGTGCGAGAGGCCGAGCCCAGGGCGACCATCATAGTCGAACGGTTCGATCTTGGCCAATCGCCCTTTCCCGCCGACTTTCGGGAAACTCGTGGTAGACTGCGACGGTCCGCTTCTCCCATCGGTTTTCTTCATCGTTTCGACCCGGAGCAACGGCCTATCATGGAGACGGTTCTCGAGGTCATCGTGCGTCCCACCGAGATCGACGTCAACGGACACGTGAACAACGCGAAGTTCGTTGAATATCTCGAATGGGGACGCGAGGAATGGTACGAGCGCAACGGCCTTCCTTACGACCGCCTGCAAGCGATGGGGGCGGCGACCGTGACGGTCAACGTCAACCTGAACTACCGCCGCGAGTGTCGCCAGGGCGAGCGACTGACGATCGTCACCCGTCCTGTGCGCCTGGGCCGGACGAGCTTCACGCTCGCTCAAGAAATCCGCAAGCCCGACGGCGCGGTCGCGGCCGACGCGACGGTCGTCCTGGTAACGATCGACCCGACGACCCGCAAGCCATGCGTCGTGCCCCCCGAGCTGGCCCGGGCGGTCGAGGCGTCGTGATGTCGGTTGATGAGCATTCATCGTGGTTCAGGTGTTCGACGCCTCGTTCAGGTCTTCGTCCAGGCGGAGGAGCGGCGGGACGAGGTGCGCGGGGCGGTCGCCCGACCAGCGGCCGCCGGTTGCTTCGGACGGAGCTTCCCAGCGGTGCTGGGCGGCGATCGTCCGGATCGTGCCCGACCGGGACCGCATGACGATCGATTCGGTCGTCGCCCCCTCGGCGCTGTAGCGGACGCCGCGAAGCAGCGAGCCGTCGGTGATCCCCGTGGCGGCGAAGAAGACGTTGTCCCCCTTGACCAGGTCGTCGGTGTGGAGGACCCGGTCGAGGTCGTAGCCGGCGTCGATCGCCGCTTGCCGCTCGGCCGCGTTGCGGGGATGGAGCCGGCCCTGGATCACCCCTCCCAGGCACTTGAGGGCCGCCGCGGCGATCACCCCCTCGGGGGTGCCGCCGATTCCGTACAGTAGGTCGACGCCGGTGCCGCGGCGGGCGGCCGTGATCGCGCCGGCGACGTCGCCGTCGGTGATGAGGTGGACGCGAGCGCCCATGCCGCGCACCCGTTCAATGAACTCGTGATGACGTTCGCGATCGAGGATCATGACGGTCATGTCCCCGACATGCATGTTCCGCGCTTTCGCGAGGTTGCGGACGTTGTCCTCGATCGGCGCGGTGACGTCGAGGACGTGGCCGCCGTCGTGGCCGGCGATGAGCTTCTCCATGTAGAAGCACGGGCCGGGGTTGAACATGCTCCCCCGCTCGGCGACGGCGACGACCGCCACGGCGTTGGCCTCGCCGCGCGCGACGAGCCGGGTGCCGTCGATCGGATCGACGGCGACGTCGGTGCGGGGCTCGACTCCCGTGCCGAGGCGTTCGCCGTTGAACAGCATCGGCGCTTCGTCCTTCTCGCCCTCGCCGATCACCACGATCCCGTCGAACGGCATGCTGTTGAACAGCAGCCTCATGGCGTCGACGGCCGCCTTGTCGGCGGCGTTCTTATCGCCCCGGCCGACCCATCGGGCCGCCGCCAGCGCGGCGGCTTCGGTCGTCCGCACGAGGTCGAGCGCGAGGTTGTGGTCGGGGGTCACCTGGAGTCGTGGTCGCGACATCGTCGTTGTCCTTGATGGCTCGAAAGTCAAGCGGTCGGGTGCCAGCCGGCGTCGGCCCAGAGCTGGCCGCTGACAGCCGAGTTGCAGATCAGGAAGTAGATCGCGTCGGCGATCTCTTCCGGAGCGATCAGGCGTCGAAGCTGCGTGTAGGGAAGGATGTTCTTCTTGATGTACTCGTCGCCCAGGGCGCGAACCATCGGGGTGTCGGTGTAGCCGGGGTGGATCACCGCGCACCGGACGCCGTAGTAGATGGCTTCCTTGGCGAGCGTGGCCGCGACCCCTTCAAGCCCCGCCTTGGCGCCGGAGTAGGCGACCTGCCCGGTGTTGCCGTGCGACGAGACCGATCCGAGGAAGATGATCGTCCCCTGGATTCCTTCGTCCGGATTCCAGCTCGTCAGGCCGCGGCGGTGGCGGTCCTCGGCGATCCGGGCGATGGTCTCGAGCGCCCAGTACGACGGGGCGATCAGGTTGACCTCGGCGACCTCGCGGAACTTCTCGATCGGGTAGACGAGCGCCTTTCCGGTCGGCTTGTCCACCTTGACCGCGAGCTGGTCGCGACTGATCCCGGCGGCGGGGATGCAGATGCTCGGCACGCCGAACTTGTTGGCGATCAAATCGAAGGCGTGGGTGCGGAACGCCGCGTCGGTCACGTCGCCGATGACGGCCTCAGCGATCGGCCGCCCGAGGCGGTCGTTGATCGCCCGAGCCACGTTGATGACGCTGTCGCTGCTGTCGATCAATCCCAGGCCGCCGACGCCGCGCTGGGCCAGTTCGATCGCCACCGCCTGCCCGATGCCGCTGCCGGCGCCCGTGAGGACCGCCGTCTTATCCTTGATGATCATGACGAAACTCCCAATGGTCGCGAAGACCTCGGAACTCGATCCATGCAGTATCGCTGGACCGGGCGCGGGCCGAAAGAGGCTGGATTCCCCTCGCCTCGTGAAGGGCTCCGCCGCGCGTCCCGCTTGTGAAAATCCCTGGAAGAGTCTTTGAAGATCCGGCGCGGATTCCCCCGCGCCGTTCCACGCTCCGTCTCCTCAAACAGGATGAGGACGCCGCCTTGACGGCGGGCCGCGACATTCGACGTCGCTCGGAGGGCGCCGTCGGTCGGGCGACGGCGCGTCAGGGGAGAGTCGAAGACGGGCCGGCCGAAAATCGCCTGACCCAACGTCGTTTCCCTTCACTCATAGTGCCACACTCCCGGCCGGCGTCAAGAGCGCTGTGATTCAAATAATAATTGCATTATTTGATTCAAAAACTCGGGTGCCGGCCGGCCCCGCAAGGCGGCTTTCCTCGATGGTCGGCGGCCGGCGACTTAGGTATCGTGGGACTGGTGCAGGGGGATGATTCGGACGCACGACGCGTGTGACGCTCCGACGTCGACGCTAGGATGGGAGGATGACCATGAGCGAGTCATTGCCGAATTCTTCGAACCTGAGCGGCTGGGACAAGGCCGCGTCGAAGTTCGCGCCCGGAGGCAAGGTCGAGGGGCTGAACTGGAAGACGCCCGAGGGCGTCGACGTCAAGCCGCTGTACACGAAACGCGACCTGGAGGGGCTTGAATACGCCGACACGCTGCCGGGTTTCGAGCCTTTCCTTCGCGGGCCGCAGGCCACCATGTACGCGGTCCGCCCCTGGACGATCCGCCAGTACGCCGGGTTTTCGACCGCTGAGGAGTCGAACGCCTTCTACAAGCGGGCGCTGGCCGGCGGGGGGCAGGGCATCTCGGTGGCCTTCGACCTGGCCACGCACCGCGGCTACGATTCCGACCACCCCCGCGTTCAGGGCGACGTCGGCAAGGCGGGCGTGGCGATCGATTCGGTTGAGGATATGAAGATCCTCTTCGACGGCATCCCGCTCGACCGAGTGTCGGTGTCGATGACCATGAACGGCGCGGTGCTGCCGATCCTCGCCGGTTACATCGTCGCCGCCGAGGAGCAAGGGGTGACTCTGGACCAACTCTCCGGGACGATCCAGAACGACATCCTCAAGGAATTCATGGTCCGCAACACGTACATCTATCCGCCCGGGCCGTCGATGCGGATCGTCGCCGACATCATCGAGTACACGGCCCATCATATGCCGAAGTTCAACTCGATCTCGATCTCGGGCTACCACATGCAGGAGGCCGGCGCGACCCAGGCGCTGGAGCTGGCTCTGACCCTCGGCGACGGCAAGGAGTACGTGAAGACGGCGATCGAGAAGGGCCTCGACGTCGATGCGTTCGCCGGCCGCCTGAGCTTCTTCTTCGCCGTCGGCATGAACTTCTACCTCGAAGTCGCCAAGCTTCGCGCGGCGCGGCTGCTCTGGTGGCGGATCATGAAGGGATTCAACCCCAAGAATCCCAAGTCGATGATGCTGCGAACCCACTGCCAGACGTCTGGATGGTCGCTCACCGAGCAGGACCCGTACAACAACATCGTGCGGACGACCATCGAGGCGATGGCGGCGGTCTTCGGCGGCACGCAGTCGCTGCACACCAACGCCTTCGACGAGGCCATCGCGCTGCCGACCGACTTTTCGGCCCGGATCGCTCGCAATACCCAGATCCTCATTCAAGAAGAGACGCATATTTGCAACGTCGTCGACCCCTGGGCCGGCTCGTACATGATGGAGAAGCTCACTCAGGACCTCGCCGACAAGGCCTGGACAATCATCGAGGAAGTCGAGCAGCTCGGCGGCATGACTCGGGCCGTCGAATCGGGCTGGGCCAAGCTCAAGATCGAGGAGTGCGCCGCCGAGAAGCAGGCGCGGATCGACTCGAACCTGGACGTCATCGTCGGCGTCAACAAGTACCGGCTCGACCACGAGGACCCGATCGAGTTCCGCGACATCGACAACTCGGCGGTTCGCGACTCGCAGATCGCGCGGCTCAAGCAAGTACGCGAAAGCCGCGACGCCGGAGCGGTGCGGAAGGCTCTCGACGACCTGGCCGAAGTCGCCCACAAGGGGGAGGGCAACCTGCTCGACGCGGCGATCAAGGCGGTCCGGCTGCGGGCCACCGTGGGCGAGGTCTCCGACGCACTCGAAACGATGTGGGGGCGGTTTCGGGCGACCAACCAGGTGATCTCGGGCGTGTACGGAGCGGCGTTCGGCAAGGACCAGGAATGGCACGACTTGAAGCACGAGGTCGAGACGTTCGCCGAGGAGGAGGGCCGCCGCCCGCGCGTGATGATCGCCAAGCTCGGCCAGGACGGCCACGATCGCGGCGCGAAGGTCGTCGCGTCGGCCCTCGCAGATCTGGGCTTCGACATCGACGTCGGGCCGCTCTTTCAGACGCCCGAGGAGGCCGCCCGCCAGGCGATCGAGAACGACTGCCACGCGGTCGGCGTCTCGACCCTCGCCGCCGGCCACAAGACTCTGGTCCCCGCGCTCGTCAAGGCGCTCCGCGATCAGGGGGCCGACGACGTCGTCGTCTTCGTCGGCGGCGTGATCCCGGCCCAGGATTACGACTTCCTCTACGACGCTGGCGCCGTGGGGATCTTCGGGCCGGGCACGCCGATCCCCACGTGCGCCCACAAGATTCTCGAAGCCATCCGCAAGCACCGCGATTCCGCGTGATCAAGCGTCTTCCGTGAAACCGGTGGAATCCGGAAAAACCTCTCCGATCCTCCTTTCGAGCTCTCGATCCGCTGGTCGAGCAATTGGGTCCGTTCGCCCCAAGAACTACTCGGTCCACCGTTCGAGAGCGCTTCGCCCCGTTCCCCCCTGAACGACCGGACTCCTGCCCTCATTCCCCTTGGACCAAGAAATGGGGAGCAGGTCAATTCGCCGTATTTTGCATTACAATGTTAGGAGTGACCCTTCCCCCTGTCTTGTAAGGGGACAAGGGGATCTTCGCTGCCAGGGCGATCAGGACCGTCGCCATGCTCGTACTGACCTTGGAGGAACGGCCTGGAGCGAGAACGAAACTGGAACTCCCCGCCGAGGTGCCGATTGACACAGGTCCCGGAGCCACGATGAGGGTGGGGATGGGAGCCTGGGCTGCGAGGTTCCCTGGGCTTTGCTCCACCACCGGCACACGTCGTACCCCGACCGGCAGGGCCTAGGCCATCACATCCTCGCCTTCGTCGTCCTCCAATCCGAGTTTGTGCTCCAGCTCCTGGGCGACGACCGACAGGAGATCGACGCGATCGCGGGCGGGGCCTTGCGCGACGGTCCTAAATTCCGAGTCGTCGGCCGGGGCGGTATCGATGAACCAGCCGTAACCGGCCGCATCTTGATCGATTGTGACGACGCCCTGGCCGGCCATCCCCAGGAGGGGCCCGGCGAGGTCGGCGATCCGAACGTCGGCATGGAGCAGAGCGGCGAGGCTCTGGGGGGCGATGCCAGCCTCCCGCCATTGCGCAATGGCTTCGTCGACGATGGGGGCCAGTAACGGCTGTGTCAGCGGATCAGGACTCTGAACGGCACCGGCCGGGCCGCCGGCGACCACGAGGGCCTTGTTGCTGACTGCCGTGGCGATCGGGGCTGACATCGGCTGTGTGAGCGGTGCGGAACTCTGAACGATACTGGCCGAATCGTTGGCGGCCACGACGGCCGTGCTGACCTTCTGTTTCAGGACCGCGGAGGTGCTCGTCTTGAACGAGGCGTCGCCGCTGTAGACGGCCTTGATCGAGTGGGAGCCGACGGCGAGCGCGGCGGTTGCGAAGGTCGCCACCCCGCTGGCGTTGAGCGCGCCGACGCCCAGCGTCGTCGTGCCGTCCTTAAACGTCACGGTGCCGGTTGGCGAGCCGGCCCCCGGGGCATCGACCGCCACCGTCGCCGTGAACGTCACCGACTGGCCGGAAGTCGACGGGTTGGCCGAGGAGGCGAGCGTGGTCGTGGTCGCCGCCTTATTGACCACCTGCTTCAAGGCCGCGGAGGTGCTCGTCTTGAACGAGGCGTCGCCGCCGTAGACGGCCTTGATCGAGTGGGAGCCGACGGCGAGCGCGGCGGTTGCGAAGGTCGCCACCCCGCTGGCGTTGAGCGCGCCGACGCCCAGCGTCGTCGCGCCGTCCAGGAAGGTGACCTGGCCGGTGGGGACGCCGCCCCCCGACGTCGGTGCCACCGTCGCCGTGAGCATCACCGACTGGCCGAACGTCGACGGGGTGACCGAGGAGGCGAGCGTGGTCTTGGTCGCCGCCGTCGCCGCCTGGTTGACCACCTGGCTGAGGGCGGCCGAAGTGCTCGTCTGGAACGAGGCGTCGCCGCCGTAGACGGCGGTGATCGAGTGGGAGCCGGCGGCGAGCGCGGCGCTCGCGAAGGTCGCCACTCCGCTGGCGTTGAGCGTGCCGGCGCCCAGCGTCGTCGTGCCGTCCTTGAACGTCACGGTGCCGGTTGGCGAGCCGGCCCCCGGGGCGTTGACCGCCACCGTCGCCGTGAACGTCACCGACTGGCCGGAAGTCGACGGGTTGGCCGAGGAGGCGAGCGTGGTCGTGGTCGCCGCCTGGTTGACCACCTGGCTGAGGGCGGCCGAAGTGCTCGTCTGGAACGAGGCGTCGCCGCCGTAGACGGCGGTGATCGAGTGGGAGCCGGCGGCGAGCGCGGCGCTCGCGAAGGTCGCCACTCCGCTGGCGTTGAGCGTGCCGGCGCCCAGCGTCGTCGCGCCGTCCATGAAGGTGACCTGGCCGGTGGGGACGCCGCCCCCCGACGCGGGCGCCACCGTCGCCGTGAACGTCACCGACTGGCCGAACGTCGACGGGTTGGCCGAGGTGGCGAGCGTGGTCGTGGTCGCTGTCGTCGCCGCCTGGTTGACCACCTGGCTAAGTACGGTGGAAGTGCTCGTCAGGAACGAGGCGTCGCCGCCGTAGACCGCGGTGATCGAGTGGGAGCCGACAGCGAGCGCGGCAGTTGCGAAGGTCGCCACTCCGCTGGCGTTGAGCGTGCCGGCGCCCAACGTCGTCGCGCCGTCCATGAAGGTGACCTGGCCGGTGGGGACGCCGCCCCCCGACGTCGGCGCCACCGTCGCCGTGAACGTCACCGACTGGCCGGAAGTCGACGGGTTGGCCGAGGAGGCGAGCGTGGTCGTGGTCGCCGTCTGGGGCAGCGTCTGGCTGAAGACGACGTCGACCCAGTAGTTGTTCGAATTGAAGCTGCTCGTCGGGAAGGCGGCGGCTCCCGGAGAATAGACGCCATTGCCGCCGGCGACCCCGTTGGCGAGCGCGACGAGCGGCCCGTTGCTTACGCCGGCGCTGGCGAAGTAGTTGACGTCGACGGCATAGTCACCGGCGTCGGTGTGATACGACGCCACATAGGTGGTGTTGGCGGTGATCGCCACCGGCGAGCTGAAGTTGACCTGCTGCCAGCCCGTGGCCGTCTCGTTAACGAAGGTGGCCGTGGCCAGCAGCGTGCCAGTGCTGCTCCAGAGGTGGCCGACGTGCGTGCCGGTGTTGCCGCTCCCCTTATAGTACCGAATCCCGGTGATGTAGCCGCTGACGTTCGATTGGAACTTGACCCCCAGCTCGTAGGGGTTGGGGTCGGGGTACGACGCTACGGCGGGGGTCGTCGAGCTATTCCAGATGGAAACGTTGTTATACGACGTGGTGCCCGTGGACGTGGTGAACGACCAGGAGACCGGGGTCATGACGTCGCTGGAGGCGTCCGTGGCGCCGCTGACGGCCGCCGTGTAGGTGGTCGAGGCGGACAATGGACTACTGGGGGTCAGCGTGGCCGTCAGCGAGGCCGAGTTGTAGGAGAGGCTGGCCGGCACGGCGCCCCCCGGCCCGGTCAGCGTGAACACGATCGAACCGGCCGTCACCGGCTCGCTGAAGGTCGCCGTCACCGCGGATGCCAGGTCCACCCCGGTGGCGCCCGACGCGGGTGTTTGGCTCGTGACCGTGGGCGCGGCGCCGTTCACGATGCTGGTGGCGAAGACGACGTCGACGTAGTAGTTTTCCGAACGGTAGGAGTTCACGGGAAAAGTGCTCGTCGAGCTGTATTCATACAGTCCGTTGCCGCCGTCGGTCCCATCGGCGAGCGCATGAAGCGGGCCGTTCGAGGTTCCACCCTTGGCGAAGTAGAGGTCGTCCGAGGAATACTCGCCGACATTAGCGTGGTAGGACGCGACGTAGGTCGTATTGGCGGAGATACTCACCGGAGTGGAGAAGAGAACCTGCTGCCAGCCCGTTGACGACTCGTTGGTGAACGTGGCCTGGGCCAGCAGCGTCCCGGTCGACGTCCAAAGGCTGCCGACGTGCGTTCCGGTGTTGCCAGCTCCCTTGTAGAACCGCAACCCCTCAATGTAACCGTTGACGTCCGAGCGGAACTTGACTCCAAGTTCGACTGAGTTGGTGTCGGCTGTCGTGATGATGCCGGGGACGATCGAGTTGCTCCAGAGGGAAATCGGCCCCTGGACCGAGACGGTCGTCCCCGGCGCCGGCGTCTCGATGTTACCGCTGTCGTCGACCGCGCGGCTCTCGATCGTCGCATTGCCGTTCTGGTCCGGCGACCACGTGTAGGTCCAGCTCGATCGGCCGACGGCCGGGTGCCAGGTGGCTCCGCCATCGACCGAGACCTCGACCCCGGCCACCACCCCCCCTCCCGCGTCGGTCGCCGTACCCGTGATCGTCACGGTCGTCCCGCTCACGATGTTCGCGCCGCCGACCGGCGAAGTGATGATCGAGGTCGGGGGAGTGGCGTCGGTCGATTTCGACGCCGGGACCAGCCCGGGCTGGAGGGTCCCCGGCTGTACTCCCATGTCGGCCAGCAGGTTGACCGTCGCCTGTCGCATGCTCGGGTCGGGCGCGACGTCGCCAATGTTGTTATCGCCGTCGAGGCCCCACGACCACTGGATCGTCCCCGCGCTGAAGACCAGCGCCCCGCTCGGGGCGCGGTAGAGCGTGATGCTGTGGGTCGCGTCGCCAGGGCTGACCACGGTCCCCCAGGGAACCGAGACGTGGTATTGAGTGCTGAAGGACGTCGAGGACATGTCGATCAGACCTGCCGGGCGGAAGCCGTTGTCCACGTCCTCATCGACCTCGTAGCCCACCACGTACTGGCCCAGCGTGGCGACCTGACCCGGCGCGAGATTGGCGACGCTCGTGTTCCGCCAGAATCTCAGATTCCCGTCCGCCGCCGGGACGTTCAGGCTGACGCCGAGGTCGTTGGACGTGCGATCGTCCATATAGATCGTTCCGCTCATCGCGTTCTCGGGCTGGCCGCCGTCAGCCGGGGGACTGAAGCGATTGTCCCGCCACGTCCCGGTCCAGGTCCATGTGGGTGAGCTGTCCAGCGGGTCGAGCGGCGCGTTGTTTTGGGATTCCTTGTAGGTGACGAGCGTGCGGTACGGCGTCCCCGAGCCATCGATGCTGGTTTCCCACCGCGTCTTCCAGAAGGACTCGTTGCCGCTGAAAAAGGCCAGGTTGACCCCCGCGTCCCTCGCCGCTTCCACGTTGTCCCGCTGCGCGGCCGACCAGTACTCGTCATGGCCCACTGACATAAACACCTTGTGGGTCTGAATCAGGCTGCCGTAGCGGTCGCTGTCGACGTCGGTGAAGTAGCTGACGTCGTAGCCGTTGGCCTCCAGCCAGCGCACCATCGGGTACTCGGCATGGAGCGGCGAATTGTAATTGCCGTATCCGCCGGTGGTCGCGTCGATGGTCAAGGGACGGTTGTAACTGACCTTCACGGCGCGGTCGCTGGCCACCCCCGAACTCCCCTGGTACAGGCTGTTCCCTCCCCAGGTGTTGTAGGCCTGCCATGTGCTGTCGGACGTTTGGAACAGGATGTCCGAGCCCCCGGTATCGTCGCGGACGACGAAATAAATCATGCTCCCGTCACCCGTGTCGTCACGAGTCAACCGCGCCATGTAGATCCCCGAAGTCGCGTTCGCCGGGACCGCCCACGAGGCCGAAACGCTCCAGTTTCCGGCGTCGACGAGTCCAGTCGTGGGATCCGAGAGAGGCGCGGGTTGGACTTGCTCCACGATCTGCGACGCGGGGATGGTCGTCACCAATCGGGCGCCGTCCCCGGCGTAGTACCCCATCCGGTAGACGTCGATGTGATACGACGCCCCGGAGGAGTCGTTGATCTTGAAGGACTCCGTCTGGCCGTGATTGACGCTGATGTCGGTGGCGAAACCCTGCAACGACGTATCACCGGCGCCTTGGATCATCCAGACGCTCTCGGGGGTCCCGGGCAACTGGTTCTCGGCGACGATCGGGTTGACGGCCAGAAGGATCCGATCTTCCAGGAACTCCAGCCGAGGGTGGTTGGCACGGCCCTTGGGCCGAGACCGGGAATGCTTTCCAGGGGATCTGTCGAAGCGAGTCATGCCAGTATGTCCTTTGCGAAAAGATTGGCCCGAGGTCGGCCCCGACATGGAAGTCTGGGAAGTGGAGCCGACGTTTTCTCGCGAAGCGGATTCCCGAGTGGCAGAGTCCGCGAACCGTCCGGAGAGAGGTGCGTTCGTTCGTACGTCGGGGACGAGCCCGGACGCTCTCGACTCAGGTCGTCTTCCAGTCGTCGAATCCAGACAGGATTGGCTGCTTCGTCCCTCCGCATGATTGAGGGGAGAGCGATCGGTTTAGCTATCGCATCAGTGGATGCAAAGCATGATGATTGACTTGTTGGCCCCATAGTGACGCGCGAGTCGTCCAAAAAGCAAGGTGATTTTCTCAACAAAGCGGGGTTAATCTGAATGGACGAAATGACGAGAGAGGAAAGGGGGACGTGGGAAATGGGGAAAGGGGAATATAGGGGGACGGTGCTGACTGAAGTCGTGCTGACTGAGACACAAGGATTTTCTTCGACACGTCTCGAAAGTTTCCCGGGGGCGGGCTTTGTGACGCCCCCTGGCGTTTCCTCGCCTCACTGACCGATAATCCTTGACCATGGATCACGAACCCAAGACAAGCACAGTCGCCCTGGACCCGATTGACCAGGCGCTGGTGGACGGCGTACTGGACCGTCGGCCGCGCGCGTTGGCCAAGGCAATCACGCTGGTCGAGTCGACGCGGGCCGATCACGCGCGGCGGGCGTCGGGCGTGCTCGACGCGCTCTTACCGCACACGGGGCGATCGATCCGGCTGGGGATCAGCGGATCGCCGGGGGCGGGCAAGTCGACGTTCATCGAGGCGCTCGGCCTGGAGCTGATCCGCCAGGGAAGGCGCGTCGCCGTGCTGGCCGTCGATCCGTCCAGCACGATCTCGGGAGGCTCGATCCTGGGGGACAAGACCCGTATGGAGCGGCTGTCGGTCAGTCCCGACGCCTTCATCCGCCCCTCGCCGTCGCGCGGCTCGCTCGGGGGCGTCGGCGACAAGACGCGCGAGGCGATGCTGATCTGCGAGGCGTCGGGCTTCGACGTGGTGATCGTCGAGACGGTCGGCGTGGGGCAGTCGGAAACGACCGTCGCCGGCATGGTCGACGCCTTCGTGCTGATCCAGCTTCCCAACGCCGGCGATGACCTTCAGGCGATGAAGAAGGGGATCGTCGAGCTGGCCGATGTGATCGTCGTCAACAAGGCCGACATCGACCCGGCCGCCGCCGAGATCGGCCGCCGCCAGCTCGCCGGCGCGCTGTCGCTGCTTCACTCGTCGTCATCTCCCTGGAAGCCCGTCGTCGTGACGGCGAGCGCCTCCAAGGGCGACGGGATCGCCAAGTTCTGGACCGAGATTGAGCGGCACCACAAGCTGTTGACCGACACGGGCGAGCTGGCCGAGAAGCGACGTCGGCAGGCGGTCGAGTGGATGTGGAGCCTGATCGACGCCGGCCTTCGGTCGCGGTTCCGCAGCAACCCGCGCGTCCGCCGCGATCTCGATGCGCTCAGCCGGTCGGTCGCCCAGGGCGAGACCACGCCGAGCGCGGCGGCCTATCGACTTCTTGACCACGTCGAGTCGGCGAACCTCTGAGGGGTTTTGTTTCCATGCACGAGATCATTCGCCGGCTCGACGAGAAACGAGCGGCCGCGCGACTGGGCGGAGGACCGAGACGGATCGCCGCCCAGCACGCCAAGGGCAAGCTGACGGCTCGCGAGCGGCTTGAACTGCTGCTCGATCCCGGCTCGTTCGAAGAGTGGGATATGTTCAAGGAGCACCGCTGCGTCGACTTCGGGATGGGGGAACAGCTCATACCGGGCGATGGCGTGGTAACGGGCTACGGGACCATCAACGGCCGCTTGACGTTCGTCTTCAGCCAGGACTTCACCGTCTTCGGCGGGTCGCTCTCCGAGTCGCACGCCGAGAAGATCTGCAAGGTCATGGACCAGGCGATGAAGGTCGGTGCTCCGATCATCGGGCTCAACGATTCGGGAGGCGCGCGGATCCAGGAAGGGGTCGCGTCGCTGGGGGGCTATGCCGACGTCTTTCAGCGCAACGTAATCGCCTCGGGCGTGGTGCCGCAGATCTCGGTCGTGATGGGGCCGTGCGCGGGGGGCGCGGTGTACTCGCCGGCGATGACCGACTTCATCTTCATGGTCAAAGACTCGTCGTACATGTTCGTGACCGGCCCGGAGGTCGTGAAGACGGTCACGCACGAGGAGGTGACCGCCGAGGAGCTTGGCGGCGCTTCGACGCATACGATCCGCTCGGGCGTGGCCGACTTGGCGTTCGAGAACGACGTCGAGGCGCTGTTGATGACGCGCCGGCTTTTTATGTTCATCCCTTCGAGCAACCGGGAGAAGCCTCCCGTCGTGCCGACGGAAGACCCGGTCGACCGCGTCGAACCCTCGCTCGACTCGCTCGCGCCCAACGATCCGAATACGCCGTACGACGTCAAGGAGCTGCTCGTCAAGGTCGTCGACGAGTCGGACTTCTTCGAGCTGATGCCCGACCACGCCCGCAACATCGTGATCGGCTTCGGCCGGATCGGCGGCCGGAGCGTGGGGTTCGTGGCCAATCAACCGCTCGTGCTGGCCGGCTGCCTCGACATCAAGAGCGCGATCAAGGCCGCGCGGTTCGTCCGCTTCTGCGACGCCTTCGGCATCCCCGTCGTCACGTTCGTCGACGTCCCCGGGTTCCTGCCGGGAGTCGCCCAGGAGTACGGGGGGATCATCAAGCACGGGGCCAAGCTGCTTTATGCGTACGCGGAATGCACCGTCCCCAAGGTCACGGTCATCACCCGCAAGGCGTACGGCGGCGCGTACGACGTGATGGCGTCGAAGCACCTGCGCGGCGACGTAAACTTCGCCTGGCCCTCGGCCGAGATCGCCGTGATGGGGCCGAAGGGCGCCGTCGAGATCATCTTCCGCGACGAGAAGGGGGACCCGGCCAAGCTCATCGAGCGCGAGCGCGCGTATCGCGAGAAGTTCGCCAACCCGTTCATTGCAGGGCATCGCGGCTTCATCGACGATGTGATCATGCCGAGCGAGACTCGCAGGAGGATTGCGCGGTCGCTGGAGATGCTTCGCAATAAGAAGCTGGAGAATCCCTGGCGCAAGCACGGCAACATCCCCTTATGAGCGCCGAGACCCGCTTGTTTCAGAAAATCCTGATCGCGAATCGCGGCGAGATCGCCTGCCGGATCGTGCGGACCGTGCGCGCGATGGGCATCAAGACCGTCGCCGTGTACTCCGAGGCCGACAAGGACGCGCTCCACGTCGATCTTGCCGACGAGGCCGTTGCGATCGGTCCCGCACCGGCCCGGCAGTCGTATCTGAACATCGACGCCGTGATCGCCGCCTGCAAGCTTACCGGGGCCGAGGCCGTCCACCCCGGCTACGGCTTCCTGTCGGAGAACGAGGCGTTCGCCCGGCGGCTCGCGGCCGAGGGGATCGTCTTCATCGGCCCGCAGCCCGACGCGATCGCGGCGATGGGCGACAAGATCGCCTCGAAGCGACTGGCGCGCGAGGCCGGCGTCAACGTGATTCCCGGTCATGACGAGCCGATCGCCTCGGCCCGCCAGGCGGTCGACATTGCGCGCGAAGTCGGCTATCCGGTGATGATCAAGGCGTCGGCCGGCGGCGGCGGCAAGGGGCTGCGCGTGGCGCATAACGACGCCGAGGCCGCCGAGGGGTTCGACTCCTGCCGGGCCGAAGCCGCTTCCGCCTTCGGCGACGATCGCGTTTTCCTCGAAAAGTACATCGCGAGCCCGCGCCATATCGAGATCCAGGTCCTTGGCGACGCGCACGGCCACGTCGTCTCGCTCTGGGAGCGCGAGTGCTCGTTGCAGCGGAGGCATCAAAAGGTCGTCGAGGAATCCCCCTCGCCGTTCCTCGACGAACCCACGCGGCAGGCGATGAGCGAGCAGGCCGTCGCGCTGGCGAAAGCCGTCGCGTACCAGTCGGCCGGGACCGTCGAGTTCGTCGTCGGCGCGGATCGGAGCTTCTATTTTCTGGAGATGAACACGAGGCTTCAGGTCGAACATCCGGTCACCGAGATGATCACCGGGCTCGACCTGGTCGAGCAGATGATCCGCGTCGCGGCGGGCGAGAAGCTCGGGTTTACGCAGGAACAAGTGCGCCGCGATGGATGGGCGATCGAGTGCCGGATCAACGCCGAGAACCCGTTCCGCAACTTCCTGCCGTCGACCGGCCGGCTGGTGCGGTATCGTCCGCCTGACGCCGAGCCCGGCGCGGTGCGTATCGACACGGGCGTGGTGGAGGGGGACGAGATCTCGATCCACTACGACTCGATGATCGCCAAGCTGATCACCCACGGCCGGACCCGGAACGAGGCGATCGGCCGGATGCACGAGGCTCTCGACGCGTTCGTGATCCGGGGCGTCGTCTCGAACCTCGCGTTCCAGGCGGCCCTGACGCGCAACCCTCGGTTCGTCGCCGGCGAGATCGACACCGGGCTGATCGCCGAGGACTACTCTGACGGCTTCCGACCGTCGAGCCTTATCCATGACGATCCGCTTTTGCTGGCGGCCGTCGCCGCCTACGCCCGGCGACGTTATATCGAGCGTGCCTCGGCCGTGAGCGGTCAGCTCGAAGGCCACTCGCGAAAGGTCGACGATGACTGGGTCGTCCTCACGGACGACGCTCGATACAAACTTGTCGTCGTCCTCGAAGCCGGCGGCTGCGCGATCGTCCACGGCGGCTCGCGTCATCAGTTGCGAACCGACTGGAAGCTCGGCGACTTGCTCCTTCGCGGCGTCTGGAACGGCCGCGAGATCTGCGTGCAGGTCGAGCGGATCGGTCTGAAGTACCGCGTCCTCCACCGGGGAACGCAGTTCGACGCGTTCGTCATGACGACCCGAGCGGCCGAGCTGCTGGCCCTGATGCCCCGGAAGCCCGCGCCGGATCTCTCCAAATTCCTTCTTTCCCCTATGCCTGGCCTGCTGGCCGAACTGAGCGTCCAGGTCGGCAAGGAAGTCCACACCGGCGAAACGCTCGCGGTCATTGAGGCCATGAAGATGCGGAACATCCTCAAAGCCGACCACGACCGCATCGTCGCCGAACTCCTCGCCGAGCCCGGCGCCAGCCTCGCCGTCGACCAGCCGATCCTGCGGTTCGAGTGAAGGAGCTTGCAGTCAATGGGTAGTTCGGCTTAAACGATCCGCTCGACGGCCATAGCGATTCCCTCGCCGCCGCCGACGCACAGGGCGGCGACGCCGCGACGGCCGCCGGTTCGTTCGAGGCCGTGGATCAAGGTGACGAGCAGCCGCGCGCCGCTGCTGCCGATCGGGTGGCCCAGCGCGATGGCGCCGCCGAAGACGTTCGTCCGGTCGGAGGGCAGGCCGGTCTGGTCGGCCACGGCTAGGGCGACGACGGCGAACGCCTCATTGACTTCAAAGAGGTCGACGTCATCGACCTTCCAGCCGATCCTTTCGAGCAGCTTTTTGAGGGCGCCGACGGGCGCGGTGGTGAACCGCTCGGGCTCCTGGCTGTGGATCGCCGCGCCGACGATCCGGGCGACGGGTTTCAGGCCGAACGCGTTACAGGTCTCCATCGTCGAGACCATGAGCGCCGCGGCGCCGTCGTTGAGGCTTGATGCGTTGCCGGCCGTGACCGTGCCGTCGTCGCCGAACGCGGGACGGAGGCTGAGCAGCTTGGCCTCGTTGAACTTGCCCGGTCCTTCGTCCTCGCCGACGATCGTCGTCTTGCCCCGGACGGTGACCGACACGGGGACGATTTCGTTGGCGAACGCCTTCTCGGCGAGAGCCTTGCGGGCGCGAGTGTGGCTCAGGACGGCGTAAGCGTCTTGCCGCTCGCGGTCGAGGCCGCATTCGCGGGCGCATGCGTCGGCGAAATGGCCCATCGGCTTGTTGGCGTAGGCGTCGGTCAGGCCGTCGAACATCATCGAGTCGACGATCTCGCCGTTCCCCAGTCGGAAGCCTTCGCGAGCCTTGGGCAGAAGGTAGGGCGCCCGGCTCATGCTCTCCATCCCGCCGGCGATGATCAGCCGGGCGTCGCCCGCCCGGAGGATCTGGTCGGCCAGCATCACCGCGCGCATCCCCGAGGCGCAGGCTTCGTTGATCGTCGCCGCGTGGACGCTCGTCGGCAAGCCGCTGAGGATCGCCGCCTGCCGCGCGGGGTTCATCCCCTGGCCGGCCGCGATGCAGCTTCCCATGAGCACCTCGTCGATCCGTTCCGGCGGCGCTCCCGTCCGCTCGACCAGCGCCCGCACGCAGGCGGCCCCCAGTTGCGGCGCGGGGACGGCCGACAGCCCTCCCAGAAAAGCACCGATCGGCGTCCGGACGCCCGCCACGATCACCGACTGATCGTTCGCCATCATCGTGATCCTCAATCCCATCGCGATCGTCCCGCGCGGCGTCGACCGTCGCACGATCGACCGACGCATCATCTCAATTATACTCGGGTTGAGACGATGATCCGCATTCTCACGGCGCGCGGGCCAGCCGGGATTCACGGAATCTTAGCCCGATCTACTCGATCGAAGGCCCGTTCTTCGTTAACTAAGATTCCATTTGAAAGATTGGTGAACCCTGTGCATTCCGGTCCACTATGTCGTATATTACTCGGAGATCGGCCAGGGGGGTGGATGAGATGCTTAATTAGGATATGGACGTCGAGCGTTCGCACGGCACGGGAGCCCGTCATGATTCTCTATAAGGTGGGATTGCACTCAGGCGGTGCCGCGGTGACGAGCAAGGTTGACAACGTCCGAACATTTCTCAATTGCGAGCCGGCGGGTCGTTACGAGATTGAGGCCTTGACCCGTCGATCGCTGTGGTTGGCCTCTCGGTCCTCGCGGCAGTGGGGATTCGCGATCAAGAACGACGACGGCAGCGTCGAGCTTCAGCTCGCCGACGGGTCGAGGCACCCCGGCTCCCGCTTGCCGAACTGAGCCGAGGATTCCTCGCCGCGCAGGGTAGGGAATCGAGTCTCCGCATTGACACGCACACCGACTCACTTCGTCCGCTGGTTGGGTGCTTGCGATCGACCTCGCTCTCGATTAAGTTCGGCTCATTAACGCTTCCGCGCTGGTTGGCCTTGAATCGCGACGATTCCAGGCGCAATTCCCGCTGGAGGATGAGCACATGACGCCGGACGATTCGAATCGGCGAGTCCATCCCTGTCAGGTCGAAAGCACTGCCCGACCTGCCGGCGGCCGTCCGCGCGAAGCTCGGCGGCCGGTCGATGAACCAGGGACGATCGAAGCGATGACCGATGCGGGGCAAGGCGGGCGTCGACGCGGGCGAGCCGTCCTGGGGCGTCCTGACCCATCTGGCCCGCGAAGCCCGCTTCATCCATGTCTGGCGAAGGTTGCTCTTCATGGCCTACAAATGGGCTGTGGCCGTCGATGAATCCTGAGAGCAGGCCCAACCCTGGGTCGCTCATCATCGCTTTCGCCCGTATCTCGACAGCGTCGCCGAGCCGCGAAACGGACTCCAACTGTTCGTCGGGTTCGCCGAGCATCTCGACCTTAACGATATCGAACTCAGCCAGCGCGCCATGACCGACGCTGTCAGGGCGCTCGGGTGCCCGCGCGCGGACGCCGGCAGGCATGCAAGCGTCCAGCACACCACCAAAACCGTCCGCGACTTCAGCGCGATCCTCTCGGGGGTGGGCTCCAACCATCTGAAGTACGCCCGCGTCCTTCACCAAATCAGCCCGAGCTCGCCGTTCGCGATGGCGGGCCTCTTGGAGTATGATTGGGACAGGTCGAAGGGGGACGCCGCGTCGTGGCGAGAGAAGTCCAAGGATGCTCCCGCCGTCCTCGGCGCGCTGGGGAAGAGGTAAAGTGAGATTAAGCAGTACAAGAAAGTGGAAGACTGCCTGACCCGCTACATCGCGGCTTCCCCCGACCGCTGGGCGTACCAATGGCTCGCCGGCTGCTACCACGCGGAAGGGGACGAAGTCCGCTGGAAGTCGACGCTCGACGAATTCCTCACCAAGACTGAGGACGCCGGTCTCGACCACGCCAGGGTCCGTGTCCAACTCGCGAATGCGTTCATCGCGAAGGAACAATGGGCCGAAGCGAAGGCGTACGCCGAAGCCGCCGCCCAAACCTGGGCGGGCTGGTCGATGCTCTGCGCCGCGAAGGCCAACGAGGGGCTTCACGACTGGGACCGGGCCGAGTACTGGTACACTCAGGCCGCCGAACGCTATCCCTCCTCCGCGTGGCAGGATCTGTTCCTGTTCCGCCAGAGGATTCAGTGCGTCAGGCCCGGTTCGGAGCCTGACGACGCCAAGGCCCGGCTCAACGCCCTCGCCGCTGCGCCGGCGTCGATCCAGTCCGGGGAATCCGGCTACATCTACTGGCTGAACGACTCGCCGCGGAAGGCGCTTGAGGCCCTGGAAGCCGCGTACCAGGCCGCCCCTCGGGTGAATCTCGCGACGGCTATCATGCTCGTCGCCGACGAACTGGGCGACGCCGCGCGTCGGGATTCGGCCCGGGAGGACCTCTGCTCCAAACTCAAGGATCAGGCCCCCAAGACCTGCGCTATTTGCCAGTTGATCTGCGACTCGCTCGCCGCCGAAACGAGGACGCCGCTCGACCTCGCGCCCGTGGACAAGATCCTGGATACGATCCAAGCGGACGCCCGGGGGAACGCCGAGTTCATCGTCGGCAGGTTCCTGCTCAACCGCGGCCGGACCGACGACGCGCGGAAATACCTTCAGCGCTGCGCCGACTCGGCGAATGGGTCTCGATGGACCCGAACTATGGCCGCGAAGCTGGTCCGCGCGCCCGACAAAAGGTGAAACCGTCGGCTTACGAACCGTCCGGTCGCCGATTCACTTCGCGTCGCCGCGCGGCTCCAGCAGGCCGGAGAGCCAGTGCATGATGTTGAGGGCCAGTTGGCGATTGTCCAGGCCCTTCACGTTCATCCCGAACCGCTCGTTTCCGATGAGCTGCGCCGACATCTCGGCCGCCTCGCCCAGGACGACGACTCGGCCCTTGCCGAAGGCGAACGCCACGCCTTGCGCCCGGCCGGCCGCGGATTTCGGCTTCTCATCGACGCCTTCGTCGACCGCAGTATCGGCGAGCTTGAGGATGGCGACGCTCCCAACCGGTCCCTTCAGCGACTGACCGGTGAACGTCTGGACGCGGTTGATCCGCTCGGAATCGTCCCGTCCCCTCGTGATCGGGTGATCGCCCAGGAGGTTGTTCTTGCGGGTGAAGACCAGACTCGTCTCGCCCCCTTCCGAGTTCTCGGGGTCGGATGTGAAACCCTTGCTCATATCGACCTCGAAGCGCTTGGCGAGCGACTCGGCCGCCGAGCCGAACGGAGCGTGATCGGTGATCAAGAGCAACGAGCCGCCGGCCTGGACCCAATCGTGGACGACGTCGATTTCGGCCTTGGTAAAAGCCGAGTCCGACGCGCCGGGACTTCCCATGCCGGCAGCCCCCAGGGCGTTGGCGATGATCAGAACGTTCCCCGTCGAGAGCCGCTCCGCAGTGAACTTGTCCTTGCTGGGTGTAATCTTGTAACCGTCGTTGGCGACGAGCTCCGCGAACGGCTTGTATCGTCCGCCGGCTGCATGGAAATTGTTGTGGGCCTCGTCGAACAGAACGCGAGGATGCTTCGACGTGTAAGCCGGCCGGGCGACCTTGGTGTCGAAGTCCGGGTCGGCGCGCTGGCCGCCGCCGCTATTGCCATCGTCGCCGCCGCCGACGTTCAGGGTGCTGACCACGATCTCGGCGTCCTCCGCCGTTGCGTCCTCATGTGAACGCAGCTTGGACAGGTCGAACGGCGCGCCGACCATCTCGTGGTAGGCCTTGCGCTGGGATTCGGTCAGAACGTCCTCGATCCGCCGCACGACGTTGGTCCAGGCATTTCGGGCGGCTTCGCGCGTCGTGCGTTTGGTCGCCTTGAATTCCGGGCTCTCGACGAACCGACGGATCGACTCGCGCGTCGGCGCGCTCGCCTTGGAATCGATGAGGATGGGGACGGCGGCCGCCTTCTTGATCTCCCTGGTCCCCTCTTCGGCGATCGTTTGCGTCCGACGGATCTGGTCGTCGGTCAGCTTGAGGCGCTTCGCCAGATCGGGGTCGACCAGAGCCATCTGAGCAGACCCGGCCCCGTTGAAGGCCAGCGGACCCTGCGCTTGGAGCTGAATTTGATCCAGGCGCTCGCGCTGGCTCGGCTCCAAGTTTTCGCGGAGCGCCGCCTCGAGCTCCTTCATGAGCGCCTCGCGAAACTCCATGCTCTTTCGCCGCGACGTGAGCTCGCGTCTTGCCGTTTGCATCTTCTTGAGACGCTGATTCACCGTGGTTTCCACCTCCTTCTTCTGGGAGTCGGTCAGCTTCAACTCTTCCTGGACGGCCGGTAGGGTGAGGAGGACCTGGCGGAACGCAGGCCTCGGCATGACCCCGAAGTCTGTCAACTGATACGAGGAGGGTGGGGGAGCGTCTGGTGGCTTCTGAGCCCGAACCGCCGGAGCGACGACCGAACCGACGACGAATGTGATCGCGATCAAGATTCTCATGTGACGCCCCTTCGAACCAGGGATCGGACGACCTTCGAGTAACCGTTGACACGCTCCCGTCTATGACGAGTGTCTGAATTGTGTTCTCGCTTCGCAAGAGGTGACTTGTGAGACGAGGAACCGGGCCGATCGTCGACGGTCGATCAGGCGGCCTTCTGCCAGAAAGGACGACGTGACGCGAAGAGCACTGTTACGATGTCGAATTGCATGCTGTGAATTTGATGTGGGTTGCGCACAAGTACGGACGACATGTCATTACGACAAGGGCTTCCGCTCCCGCCGGGAATCCCGCGAGGGGCCGCCATCGATCGTGTCATCGCATGTGCCGCCCGCCCAGTCGACCGTAGGGGTTCCGAGCTCGTCTTCGCGCCTCTTCCTCGATCCGCTTCGGAGCTCGTCCGCCCGTATCTCCGCGCCGTCGCGGCCAGGGAGAGGCAGATCTGGATGATCGATTGGATTCGCACTCATGTGTTCAACGAGGCGGAATCTCTCGCTGAGCGGGGGACCGAATCCAATTTGGAGCCGGGGTCTGTGACCCCGTGGCTCTAGACTTGGGACCTCCCTCACTGAGGCCGGGCGCAAGCCTCTTGCAGCTGGGGGCCCCATCCCAGCACTCCGAAACCCATCCTGAGCGTAGCAAAATAGGCCCCGCGGAAGATCGTCGCGGAACTCGTTGACGAGACATCGCGTCGACCGCCGATGCATGACGTCGGATGGGCTGGACCACCTTTCGTGACGGCTTTCTTGGTCGGCTCGGCATGAGTTTTCTCACCGTCCACGAGGTCGCCGGGCGACTGAGCGTGTCGAACGACGACATCTATCGGCTATGCTCTCTAAATAGAGGGCGGCCTTGCCGTTCCACAAGTTCGGCGTCGGACGAGGGACCATCCGGCTCCCCGAAGAAGCCCTCGACGAGTCTCGCGGCAGGTCGGTGGTCGAGTCGTTCGTGTTAGCCTAGAAGGTCGACGGGAAGCCGCCGTCCATGCAAGCTTTGAAGTACCGCAAGAAGACGTGGTGACGGTCGGGCCGCCGGGGGGCGTTTCGCCGGCGGGGCGGCCTGTCGTGTCAAGGTGGGAGGGGGCAGGGATGTTCCTGCGGTTCAGGAAGATGCGGGGAAAGACCTACTGGCAGGTGATCGAGTCGTATCGCGACGGGAAGCGACTTCGGCATCGGACCGTCTTCCGTCTCGGCGCGTATGAGACCCGCGAAGCGGCCCAGCTCGCCTGGGATGAAGCAGTGGCGAAGCAGGAAGAGTCTCGCTCGGGGGCTGAAGGAGATCGCGAGGCCTGCCTCGCCGCGCTCGGCCTGACCTTTCCGACGACGCTGGAGCAAGTCCGGGCCGCCTATCGCCGCAAGGCCGTGGAGATCCACCCGGACCGAGGCGGAACCCATGAGGCGATGGTCGAGTTGAACCAAGCCTACCAAGCGGCACGGGAGATGGTGGAAGCCTGACCGCCGCCACGAGACGCCGACCACAAAACTCCTGACTCAAACAGGGCGCGTTTGTAGGGAGGGCGCTGCCCCCCCCCAAGATGCAAACGTGCGTTGCCACCAATGGGCTCCATGAGCCGAGCCAAGTTTGGTGCTGTACGGGCCGATGTGCACGTCCTGGTCGATCGGCTTGAGGTGCCGATATGACCGTGGGGAGGTGAGTAAGCTCGAATTTGAGCTTTCGGGGAGAGGTACGGAGTGGGCAGCGGGAGAGCGATGACGTTGCCCCTCGCCAAGGATCTCGTCGCCGACCTGCGTGTCGATCTGGACCCAAGCCTCTTCCGTGACCGTCCTCCTAACTCAACTGTAACGGATAATCCGTGTCTGCGGCGTCGCGCACGTATATCCTGAAGGGGCCGGGGGATGCGAGCTCGGCGAAAGGGGGGGCCATGTCGATCCTGGATCATCCGAAGTCGCGGACTCTGCTGGCCGACGCGTCGTGACGACCGAGGCCGTCGGCGAGCGGCTCGGGCGGTTGGAAGAGTTCCTGCGGTGCTATATGCCGCGGTTTTTTCCGCGTCGAGCAGCGGCGGACCGCCGCGCTGGTCCTCCGCGGCCGGCTGGGGGGGGGAACGCAAGACCTGCGAGCTGATCGCAATCCGCAGCGTCGGCGAAACCCGGGTCGACTTAGGCCCTGACCAACGCCGGCCCCGACGTCCCACTGGACCAGGCGGCTCGAGCCCAGCGGAAACGCCATCGCTCGAGGAGGTGTTCGAGGCGGCCAAGGGGGAGGTCGGACTGGCCCACCACGAGGTCCGGAGCTGGGTAGGCTGGCATTCCCATATGACCCTGTCGTTCGTCGCGTTGTGGTTCCTCCTCCTGGAGCGGCGGAGGATCGGGGGAGAACCCCGGCGGCGATCTCGCCCAGAGTGCGCCAGATCATGACGCGACTGCTGCGGCTCGACGGGCGGCGACGGCCGAGGAAACGATCCGCGTCGTCAACCGAGTCCTGCGGCGCAACAAGGAGGCGCGCATCTACCACTGGCGCAAATCCGCCAACCGACTCCCTCCCCGCCGCTCCCCGCCAGCCGCGCGATTCGACCCGGGGTGAGCAATCAAGCATCCGCTTGAACGGTTACAGTAGAGCTCTGGGGCATAGCGGCTATCCGGAAATCCCAGCCGCCTGAGCCCTGGGAAGCTTAAGTAGGAATGTCCTTGATAACTGGAAGGAAGAGATGGTTTGCTGCGTCAGGCGATGCGACGGCTTCTTTCGGAATGATGGAATCTCGGGTTGCAAACCGGTGCGGTCGTTCATGGGACGTCTCTTCGGGGTAGGACGGCGACCCTCCCGTGCGCATCGCCCTCCATGGACGCTTCGTCCTCGAACGCCAGGAACTTGTGGAAGTCTGGGTCGGGCGGGAGTGACCTGCCGAATTCCGCCGCATCCTCGACGGCCCGATCGATCGCATCCCTCCGCCAGTCGCCGCCGGCGTTGTCGCGGGCCCGGCCGAGCAGGAGCGTCAGGTGATTCACGCCTTCGGCGTCCGTGTCACCCTCGCCGACGACCTCGGGGAACTCGTGATGGTGGACGTAGGAGACGGGGTGCCCCGTGCAGGGGCAGAGGCCGTGCAGGACGACGATCTTGTCAGCGTCGGCCTTCGGGGGGGTGGTGTGCTGTTCAATCGTCGGGACGAGGCTCGACTCTTTCTCGCTACGGGGCGGCCCCACCTTGGTGAAGGCCGGGTCCATCGGGTCGTGCGAGGCGACGGTGCGGACCGGAGTCTTCACGACGAGGAGCGGGCACTTCGTCCGCCGCAGCACCTCCTCGGCGACGCTGCCGAACAGCAGCCGATCCAGCCCTCTGGATCCGTGTGTGCTCATGATGATGAGGTCGCAATGGGACTCGTCCGCGACGCGGAGGATCTCTTCGGCCGGGCGGCCCGAGGTCGATCTCCACTCCACGGCGACGCCCGTCACCGCATCGCAGCAGGTTCTCAGCCGCTTGCGTGCGTGCTTCCTTAATACCACCTCGGCGTCGTACGCCGCGGGCAGCTCGCCCGACCATATCGGCTCTTCCAATTCCTCGACGTGAAGCAAGATGACCCGCGCGCCGGAATCGCGAGCCAAGGAGATGGCCGTGTCGAAGGCGTAGTTCGCGTTCTTGGAGAAATCCATCGGGACCAAGATAGTGCGGACCGGAGACCCCCCCGCCTCTTGGAGCGTCTCCGCCTCGTCGCCGGATTCGGACTCGGCGTCATCGGCAGGTACGCGGATGGCGAGCATGGAGACCTTCGCACGGCGCATAACCTGCTCGGTTACGCTGCCAAGTAGCAAGCGGCCCAGGCCCGTGCGTCCGTGGGTGCCCATGACGATGAGGTCGCAATCGGAAGCCTCGGCGACGCGGAGGATTTCCTCGGCGGGCGCGCCGCGCGTCAGCCTCTTTTCGAGAGTCACTCCTCGCGCAGGCTTGCAAAAGCGATCGAGCCGTTCCTCGCACGCCCGTCGGAAGGACTCCTCGGCGTGCGAACTCGGGGGCGGGTCGTCGGAACACAGCAGCTCGACGTTCACCACCACCAGGCGCGCCCCATGCTCGCGGGCCAGGGCGGCGGCGGTGCTGAGGGCGTGATTCGACTGCGGCGAGAAATCGGTTGGAACCAGGATGGTGCGGATCGGGGTCATCTGTCGGCTCCTCAGGAATGCCGGACGGTCCGTGCGGGCAAGCGCTTCCGGCGGGGGCATCGATTCAGAGTGGGCGATGAATTTGTCGGGACGGCCCTCTATTTTCAAGGGTCCGGGAGAGCGGTCGTTCGGCACCTTCCATGAAATCCGCTGCACAGTTTTCATCTGCCTGGCGGTGCTGCCGCCAATCGGAGATCGGCGGAAACGCCGGCGGAGGACGGCAGCAGCTCGGCGCGGTGAACCCGGCCGCCGCGGATCTCGAGAAGCGGGATGCCGATCGTCCAGCCGACGGCCAGCGACTCGTTCGTGCCGGGCTTGGGGCCTGCAGGGTTCGGGCTCCTTAATTGCGTGCGACGGATCGCCTTCATCAGATCAGTCGATGAGCCGAACACTTGAGGATCCGGCTCGTGCGTTGCTTGATGTGACGACGTCGATCCTGTTGACGACCGAATGAACGCCCGCAGCGTCCATGGCTGCCATCTGGGCGACCTGTTTCAGGTAGTATGAGGGCACGCGTCCTCGGAGCAGCGCCACGCCATCCGTCACGTCGCACGCCACATCCTTTAGCGCCGAGTAGCCACAGCGTCCGAGGGCGGACCTGATCGCCTCGGCGAGTTTGGCGGGGCCGTCTGCGACGGTCGGGTCTTGCGGAGAGAGCGTTGAAGATGGATGTCGGGGCGTCAGCACGGTGCCGTCTCCTTTGGGCCGGCGACGAAAACACGTCGCCGAGGCCGAAGAAGCGGCAGCCATTACCGCGAAATCAAGTCAAACCCAGCGTGCGACCGCCCGGGTAGGGTCGTCCGGTCGTGGGACGGGAAGCAAGGCGCAAGAAAAGAGCCCCGTCCTTGCGCTATTCCGCATGGAGGGGCCGCCATAGCCGAGCGTCGAATACCCATCTTGAGCCTCGACACCCTGAGCATAATCCGCGTATTGGGTCTGTCAAGATGCAGCTGGGGAAAAATCGACATATCCCGGAGCGGACGACGCAGGCCGCGTCGCATCGGCTTCCCCGGAACATTCGGTGGCCGCATTCGAGCGAGAGATGCTTGCGAAGAACGGATCATGATGTGGTCGTTTTCATGGCGTAAGAGCCTTTTGCCAGGCCCCACTGCAACAGTTTTCTAAAGTTTGCAGATTGTCATGAATACGCAACAAGCTACATTAAGCATGCCGTTGGGATTTCGTCTCAACGTGGACTGAGGCGAGGCTGACGCACCACGGCTTCTATAGGCGGATAGAGGCTGTGGAAAACAACCTGCCCGACGGTCCCGACATCGGTGCCGGCCAGAAGCCCGAAGCGGGGCATCTCCGGGTTGATCATCATTGAAGCCCGAGGCGGAGGAACGAGGAACCTATTACCGGTTCGCCCGACACTCCACATTCGGAGCCGCTCGCTCGGTCGCCCTCGGCCCGGCGTGAGCCAAGGGCGCGGCCGGGGTCGACCGGATCGGTCCGGCGAGAATGCAGGTTGACTCCGGACGGCCCGCGTTCTAGAATCCTCACAATCATCGCTCGTGACGGGCGATGCAACTCGGCCATGGCGGCCCCCCTGTGCGATCCATCACAGAGGCGGGCTTTTATTGTGCGCCCTCCGACTCGACGATCGGATTCAAGGGCCGCCTCCCGCTCTCGCCCTCCGGCTACGATGGCCTCCGCAGTCTTTATGCGGTCCCGGGCCCACCGCCCAGGACCCCGGGAGGTGGACCCATGTCCTTGTCCGCGACGCTTTATTCACCAACCCGGAGCGATCGGCTCCGTGTTGGATCCGGACGTCGATCGCCTCGCCGGCCCACCGCGCCAGGAGGGGAAGCGACATCCCAAACTCGCCGACCGAGCCCCGCGGCAGAGGCGACGGACGACCTCGAGTCGTCGAGCGACGAGGACCTGCTCGGCCACTATCGGGAAGACCGAGAGCCCGAGAGCCTGGCCGAACTCTTACGCCGCTACTCCGGTGAGCTGCACCGTTACCTCGCACGATACCTCGGCGACGCGATCCTGGCCGAGGACGTGCTCCAGGACGTATTCCTCCTGGTTCACGCCAAGTGCAGCCTGTACAGGGACGGGTGGCCGGCCCGGCCGTGGCTGTACGCAGTCGCTCGCCATCGCGCGATCGACGTCCTGCGGCGGGCCCGGCATCGGCCTGCGCTCCGGCTCGACTCGCCGCAAGTGGGGGATGATCCCGGTCCCCTCGCCGAACTGTTGGCCAGCACTGAGCCGGGGCCGCTCGAGGAGTTGCAAGAACGGGAGCGTCAGCGGTGGGTCTGCGAGAGCTTGGCCCGGCTGCCGGAGTTGCAGCGCCAGACGCTGGAGCTGTCCTACTACCAGGGTCTTCCGGACGCCGAGATCGCCTGCCTTTTGGGGATTCCCCTCGGCACGGTCAAGTCGCGGCTGCATTGCGCAATCGCCCGACTGCGCGTTCTGGCCGAGCGGTACAATCGGGCGGGGGAGCCATGAGGCCATGAAGCCCACGAACCTGCTGGATTACGCCCTCGGCCGGCTCGAAGGCATCGACTCGCCAGGCCTCGGCCCCACAAGCACAATCCGAGGATCACAGCGATCACCCGGACGCGGATCCGTAGTGCGCGTGTAACGGACCGAGGCCGACGTCCAAGTCCTTAGCGATTCCCCTTGCCTGTTCCGAGTCTTCCATCTCACTGAGGAGAGATGCGCGATGTTGATCCCGATGGCGAGGACGGGCCCGGACCTGGGGAGCGAACCCGGTGCGAGTTCGGTGGCTTTGATCTGGCTCATCCGGGCCCATGTCCGGGTCTGCTTCGACATGCTGCTGACACTCGAAATCCGGATCCGCGGCTGGGCCGGCATTCCCCTTTGCTCGGCACGTGGGGGTCGGAAACCCGGCGAGGGTGAGGTTATGCCGGTCAAGGTTGAGGCCGGCAACGATTCGGGGGTGTTCTGACGATGCGGGCAATGCTGCTGAAGGCCGTAGGCCCCCTATGGGCCAACCCGACGCCGCTCGAGTCGGTCGACTGGCCCGATCCGGTGCCGGGGCCGGGCGAGATCCTGATCCGGGTGAACGCCTGCGGGGTCTGCCACACCGAGCTCGACGAGATCGAGGGGCGGTCGCCGCCGCCACGACTACCGATCATCCCGGGCCATCAGGTCGTGGGCCGGGTCGAAGACCTGGGCCCAAGCGCGGAGGGCTTCCGGGTCGGCGATCGAGTCGGAGTCGCCTGGATTTTCTCTGCTTGCGGGCGATGCGCCTATTGCCGCCGGGGCCTGGAGAACCTATGCAGCCAGTTCCGTGCGACCGGCCGCGATGCGAGCGGCGGATACGCTGAGCGGATGACTGCGCCTGCGGCCTTCGCCCACGCGATCCCGGACGTGTTCGACGACGAGGAGGCCGCGCCCCTCCTTTGCGCCGGGGCCATCGGCTTCCGATCGCTCCGTCTGACCGGCATGGAAGACGGCCAAAGCCTGGGCCTGACCGGCTTTGGCGCGTCGGCGCATCTCGTGCTGAAGCTGGTCCGCCACAGGTTTCCCGGCACCCGGGTCTTCGTCTTCGCCCGCACCGAGTCGGAGCGAGTCTTCGCTCGGGAGCTCGGCGCCACCTGGGCGGGCGACACCGCCGAGCGTTCCCCGGAGGCGCTACACGCCATCATCGACACGACCCCCGCCTGGACGACGGTCGTCGAGGCACTCGGGAATCTCGAGCGTGGCGGGCGGCTGGTCGTCAACGCGATCCGCAAGGAGGAAGCCGACAAGGAGGCGCTGCTGGGGCTCGACTACCCGAAGCACCTCTGGCTCGAGAAGGAGATCAAGAGCGTCGCCAACGTCACCCGCGCCGACGTGCGCGAGTTCCTCCGGCTGGCGGCCGAGATCCCACTCAAGGCCGAGGTGCAGGAGTATCCCCTGGAGGAGGCGAACCGCGCCCTGACCGAGATGAAGGCGGGGATCGTTCGCGGGGCCAAGGTCCTGCGGGTGGCCTGAAACTTTGCAAAGCTGCGATCGCCGCTGGTGAATCCCAAAGGTCGACGAAAAACACCCGCCCGTCGGGAATCCCGTGAACTTCTCAGCCACGAGTCGCGTTCTGGGCTCTTGAGGCTGACGGCCGCTCATGCCGCGCGATCAAGACCCGGCTGAAGCGGCCACGCCATGCGAGACCTCGGTTGGTCGTTTTTTTGGCAATTGGCCTTCGCTCGACGAACAAACCCGTGGAGTGATCGCGATGGGCGCGAGCCGAGGTCGACATCCCGAGGTTTCCTTTCCGGGGAAGCCGGTCCGCGCGGCTCGGCGTGCGAGGAGCATCTCGGGCACCGAGTCCGCTAAGTCCTCTATGGTCGTCGACGAACGAGGGATGGCGGACTTCTGGAGCCTCGACGCCGCGGATGTGCTCCGACGAACCGGTTCCGACCGGCGGGGGCTGACGGGTGAAGAGGCGAGACGGAGGCTCGCGCTCCGGGGCGGACGGGCGATCCGGCGGAGCGGGCAAGGCCGGCTGGGCCTGCTTTTCTCCCAGTTCAAGAGCCCGATCATCCTGATCCTGGCCGTAGCGGCCTGCATGTCGGCCTCGCTCGGGCAGCTCACCGACGCCCTCATCATCCTGACGATCGTCCTGGGGAGCGGCTTGCTCGGCTTCTGGCAGGAGCGCGGGGCCGCCGACGCCGTCGAGACGCTGCTGGCCCGAGTCAGGATCAAGGCCGCGGTCTTACGGGACGGCTCGGAGGCCGAGATCCCGGCCGAGGAGGTCGTGACGGGGGATCTCGTCGTGCTCAACGCCGGCGACGTCGTCCCGGCCGATTGCCTCGTCCTTGAGTCCACCGACCTCCATCTCGACGAGGCGACCTTGACGGGGGAAACCTTCCCGGTGGAAAAGGCCACGGGGCGGCTCCCCGAGGGGACGGCGCTCGGACGGCGGAGCAACTGCCTCTTCATGGGCACCCACGTGGTCAGCGGCTGTGCCAAGGCCCTTGCCGTCCACATCGGCGCGGAGACTGAGTTCGGCCGCGTCTCTGGCCGGATGGGTCGGGAGCGGCCCGAGGCCGAATTCGAGCGCGGTGTCCGACGGTTCGGCTACTTCCTCATGCAACTAACGCTCATCCTGGTCCTGGTCATCTTCGCCGTCAACGTCGCCCTGGGGCGCCCGGCCCTCGACGCCCTCCTGTTCTCTACGGCGCTGGCCGTCGGGCTGACCCCCCAACTACTGCCGGCGATCGTCGGCGTCAACCTTGCGCACGGTGCTCGCGAGATGGCGAAGCAGAAGGTGATCGTCAAGCGGCTCGCCTCGATCGAGAGCTTCGGCAGCATGAACGTCCTCTGCTCCGACAAGACGGGCACGCTGACCGAGGGGGTCGTCCGGCTGCAGGGGGCCCTGGACTTCGCGGGCCGCCCCAGCCAGAAGGTCCTGTTACACGCCTTCATCAACGCCTCGTTCGAGGCCGGGTTCTCCAACCCGATCGATGAAGCCGTCCGCGCCCACCGATCCTTCGACCTCACCGGCTTCCGCAAACTCGGCGAGGTCCCCTACGACTTCGTCCGCAAGCGACTCAGCGTGGCGGTAGAGCGGGACGGCCGCCGCTTCCTGGTCACTAAGGGGGCCCTTGCGAACGTTCTGGAGGCTTGCACGCGGGCCGAGGGGGTCGGGGGCGAAGTCGTCGAGCTCGCCTCCGTGCGTCCCGAGGTCGAGCGGCGTTACGCGGAGCTGGGCGGCGGCGGGTTTCGCGCACTGGGGGTGGCGTACCGTGACTTCGGGACCGAATCGCGCCCTACGAGGAGCCACGAGGCGGACATGACGTTCCTAGGGTTCCTAGTGCTCCACGATCCCCCGAAGACCGGGATCGACGCGACCATACGGGAGTTGGGGCGGCTCGGTATCGCCCTGAAGGTCATCACGGGTGATAACCGGCTCGTCGCCGCGACGGTGAGCAAGCTCGTGGGGCTCACCGGCCCAGGCATCCTCACAGGGCCAGAGATCGCCCGGATGAGCGACGCCGCCCTGACCCGGAGGGTCAGCGAGGTCGAGATCTTCGCTGAGATCGAGCCCAACCAGAAGGAGCGGATCCTCCTCGCCCTCAAAAAGGCCGGAAACGTGGTGGGTTATCTGGGCGATGGGATCAACGACGCCTCGGCCCTGCACGCCGCCGACGTCGGCATCTCGGTCGACTCGGCCGTGGACGTCGCCAAGGAAGCGGCCGACATCGTCCTCCTGGAGAAGGACCTTGGCGTCCTGGTCGAGGGCGTCCGGGAGGGGCGCGTCGCCTTCGCCAACACGCTGAAGTACGTCTACATGGCCACGAGCGCGAATTTCGGCAACATGCTCAGCATGGCGGGGCTCTCCCCACTCATCTCGTTCCTGCCACTTCTCCCCAAGCAGATCCTCTTCATGAACCTCCTGACCGACCTGCCCGAGATGGCCATTGCCACCGATGGCGTCGACCCCGAACTGACCGAACAGCCGCGGCGGTGGGATGTCGGCGACATCCGTGACTTCATGGTTGTCTTCGGGGCCTTGAGTTCGCTCTTCGATTTCGCCACATTCGGCGTTCTGCTTCTCGCCCTCCGCGCCGCGCCTGGGGAATTCCGGACGGGATGGTTCGTGGAGTCGGTGATCTCGGCTTCGTTGATCGTACTCGTGATCCGCACGCGGCGGCCGTTCTTTGCAAGCCGGCCCGGCCGGACACTCCTCGCAAGCACGGCCGTGGTCGGCCTCGTGACTCTGGCTCTTCCCTACACCTCGCCGGGGCGGGCACTGGGATTCCAGGCGCTGCCGGTTGGATTCCTGCTCGCAATGGGGGCGATTGTCGCCTCCTACGTTGCCGCGACGGAACTCGCCAAGAGGGCCTTCTACGGGCGGAGGAGGCCGCATGCGCCTTAAGCGATCGCCACTCGGCGCCGTACGCTATGATGACCGCAACTCGGGCGAGACCGAGGGCGTTGTCCGAGTACCTCAAGAATCCCCGCCGGTGCTCGAAACCGTGGCAGGGATTCTTCGTGCAGGCGCTACACCACGCCGTCCCGTATCGCGTCGCAGGTGGCGCGGTTCACGTCGCCACCTCGCCGTAAAGAAGGCTTCCCGATTGCTCCGAGGCAGAGTTCCGTTCCACCGAGATCCCCACAAGGAGAATTTACGACACGGCGTCGAAGACCCTCACCATCGACGGCAAAGCTGTCCGCGTCCCTGAGGACGCGACAGTCCTGGAAGCGGCCCGTGAGCCGGGATCGCGGCGCCGACGCTCTGTCACCTGGACGGGGTCGCCGATGTCGGCACTTGCCGGCTCTGCGTGGTCGAACTCGGGGACGACGGCGGGCCGGTCCCCCCGGCCTGCATGATGGAGGCCGCCGAGGGGATGCAGGTTCGGACCGAGTCCGATCGGCTTCGTGGCTATCGGCGGATTGTCATCGAGATGATGCTGACCGCACGGAACCAAGCCTGCGCGGTCTGTGGCGCCAACGGCCATTGCGAGCTTCAGGACCAGGCCGCGGCGCAGGGCGTCGACCACGTTCGCTTTGATTACTTCAATCCGGTCTGCGAGGTGGACCTCAGCCACGAGCGTTTCGGCATCGACCACAACCGCTGCATCCTCTGCACGCGCTGGGTGCGGGCATGCGCCGAGATCGAGGGGGCGCATGCCTGGCATCTCTCGGGCCGAGACACACTCGCCCGAATCGTCATCGACTCGGACCGGCCCTGGGGCGAGTCATCCACTTGCACCTCGTGCGGCAAGTGCGTCATGGCCTGCCCGACGGGCGCGTTGTTCCATCAAGGGGACACGGTGGGGGAGCTGGCGCCCGCGGCCGCGACCGCCTCCTTGGCCTGGTGAGTATGCGGGAGAAGGCGTCGTGAGACTGATGAGGCTGGCCACCGTCTCGCTCAGCGGCTGCTCCGGCTGCCACATGTCGTTCCTCGATATGGACGAGTTCCTCATCGACCTCGCCGGGCGTGCGGATCTCGTCTATTTCCCGTTCCTCGACGTGAAGGTGTACCCCGAGGGCCCTGGTCGAGGGGGCGGGTGCCAACGAGGACCATCTCGATCTGATCCGCCGGGTCCGAAAGCAGACCCGAACACTCGTTTCTTTCGGCGACTGCGTCGTGACGGGGAACGTGACCGTTTTACGCAACCCGTTTGGCGACGCCGGGGCCGTCCTGAGCCGCGTCTACCTCGACAACGGCGGCCTCGGCCCGCGGGTCCCCGAGGATCAAGGGATCATCCCGAGGTTGCTCGACCTCGTGACCCCGGTCCATGCGATCGTGCCGGTGGGCGTGTGTTTACCGGGCTGCCCGCCGCCCGCGACCCGGATACGCGATGTGCTAGAACAGCTCCTGGCAGGTAAATCGGTCCACCTGCCGGCGAGCGAGATCAGGTTCGGTTGAGTTGAATCGAATAGATGTCCATGGAATTGAATTGGATTATGCAAGTCGCAACCCCGGTCGATAGACGTCCGATTCGCCCCCCCAGGACGCTTAGGAAAGGGGACAGCCGATGGGTCAGAGGATTACTATCGACCCAGTCATGCGGATCGAAGGCCACGCCAAGATCACCGTCCAGCTCGACGTGGGGCAGGTCACGAATGCTCGATTCCACGTGACGGAATTCCGCTGTTTCGAGAAGTTCTGCGAGGGTCGGCCACTCTGGGAAATGCCGGGGATCATGGCGCGGGTCAGCGGGATCTGCCCCATCAGCCACCAGCTCGCCTCGTCCAAGGCCGGCGATGCGACCCTGGGGGTGGCTCAACCCGCCGGCCGCCGAGAAGCTCCGGAGGATGTTGAGTCTGGCGCAGATCGTTCAGTCGCACGCCCTGAGCGTCTTCCACCTGAGCGGGCCGGACCTTTTGCTCGGCCTGGACAGCGATACGGCCCGGCGCAATATTTTCGGCCTGATCGCGGCCGAGCCCGAAATCACTCGCAGCGGCATCCTCCTTCGCCAATTCGGCCAGCAGGTCATCGAGCACGTGGCCCGCAGGAAGATCCATCCGCCGTGGTCGGTGCCGGGAGGGGGCCGCGAGCCGCTCTCCTCGGCCCGTCGAGACGCCATTCGCACCGGCATTCCCGAGGCGGCTCAACTCGCGCGGGCGGCGCTCGACCTTCGGCGACTTCCCCTCCCTCGTTCTCGGCCTGGCGGCGATCGAGCGGATCGGACGCCTGCTCGACGACCCCGAGATCCTCTCCGACCATGTCCGCTCCCGCAGCGGAATCAATCGGACTGAGGGGTCGGGGTCAGCGAGGCACCCCGCGGAACACTGTCTCATCATGATCGCGTGGATGATCGATGGTGATGACTTATATCAATCTCATCATCGCCACAGGCCAGAACAATCTGGCGATGAACCAGGCGATGGGTTAGATAGCCCGGCACTTCATCTGCCGCCCCCAGATCTCGGAGGGCGTTTTGAACCGGCTGGAGGCGGGCGTCCGCGCCCTCGACCCGTGCCTGAGCTGCTCGACCCATGCGATGGGCATGATGCCGCTGCACGTCCAACTCCTCGGCCCGTACGGATCCATTTATGACGCTGTTTTGCGGAGCTGACCTCATGAATAGCCCCCCGAATCTGTGATCATCGGCTACGGCAATCTCCTGCGGGGCGAGGACGGCGTGGGCCCGCGGGTGGCCGAGGTCGTGTCGGGATGGAGGTTGCCGGCCGTGAGCATGCTGATCGTGCATCAATTGGCCCCCGAGCAGGCCGAGCCACTGGCGGCCGCCAACCTGGCCATCTTCGTCGATGCGGGCGTGGCTCGCTCTTGTGGAACGACCCGGGAGCGACCGTTGGAGCCAGCCGGTGTCGGGACCGCGATCGGCCACACCGGCGATCCACCGTCTTTGTTGACCTTGGCTCGAATCGCCTTCGGACGTCACCCTCGCGCCTGGTCGATCACGATACCGGCCATGAACTTCGCCATGAGCGAGGGGCTTTCGCCCACTGCCGAGTGCGGCATGGACGAGGCATCCAGCACATCGCGCTTCTGGTGAACCGAGAGGTGGAGAAGGAGCGATGGACTCGGTCGGAGTGACGCAATACAGCGGTGGAGATCACCTGGGATCCGGCCGCTCGGCAGGTGGTCGGCGGGATCCAACGTGCCGCCTCGAACGTATCGCGGCGTGCTCGGGCCGGCTGCTTCTGCGCGGACGGCCAGACCGTGCGGCTGGCCTTCGGATTTGAGTCACGATTTCCCTGGAACGGCACCCGCCTGTCGATCCGGAAGAAAACGGTCGGCCAGGGCAACGGACTAGCGGATCCTCATCCGCTGGCCAATCCGGATTGTGAGAGTCCTCGCCGAGCCGTGCGCTGCCCTACGCCCCCGGGACGGCCGTCGTCGTATACCGAAGAGGTTCAGTATGGATGACTCGAGCGCTTTGCTCCCCCGATCTCACGCGAGATGTGCCCCAGAGCGGGGCAGCCCGGCTGGACTCGATTTTCGTGCTCCGGACCGTCGCACTGATCGGTGTCACTGAGAGGGCTGGCAATATGGGACGCACGGTCATCGAGAGCCTCGCCGGCAGTCCACTCGGCGAATCCGTGTTCCCGGTCAACCTCAACCGGCCGAGCGTCCTGGGGCTCAAGTCGCACCCAAGCATCGGGGCCGTCCTCCGGTGGGTCGACCTGGCCGTCATCGCCACGCCGGCGCCGACGGTGCCGGACCTTGTCGGCGCGTGTGTCGAGTCCGTGGGCCGCGGGGTGGTCATCCTCTCGGCCGGCTTCGAGGAGAGCGGCCTCGAGGGGGCCGCGCTCGAGCGTCGGGTCGCCGAGCAGGCCCGGCGCGGGCGGATGCGGATCGTCGAGCCGAATTGCCTGGGCGTGATGAACCCGTGGAACGGTCTGGACGCCACGCTCGCCAGTGCCACGGCCCGGCCCGGCTCCATCGGATTCCTCAGCCAGAGCGGGACGCTGTGTACCGCCGTGCTCGACTGGAGCCTACGTGCCAACGTCGGATTCAGCGCCTTCGTCTCGGTCGGCTCGATGCTCGACGTGGGCTGGGGGGACCTGATCGACCACCTTGGCGACGACCCACGGACCGAGAGCATTCTTATCTACATGGAGTCGGTCGGCGACGCGCGGTCGTTCCTTTCGGCGGCGCGCGAGGTGGCGCTGGCCAAGCCGATCATCGTCCTCAAGGCCGGGCGGACCCAGGCCGCGGCCGCGGCGGCGGCGGCGCACACCTGGGGCCTCACAGGGAGCGACGAGGTGCTCGATGCCGCCTTCCGCCGTTGCACCGTCCTGCGGGTCGACCGCATCGCCGAGCTGTTCTCGATGGCTGGGGTTCTGGGGCTCCAACTGCGCCCGCGCGGGCCATGGCTGACGATCCTGACCAACGCCGGGGGGGGCCGACGTCCTGACCGCCGATTCAGTTATCGGTTGCGGAGGCGAGCTGAGCCCGCTTTCCTCCGAGACAAGGGCGGCACTCGGCCGGGTTCTGCCGCCCAATTGGAGTCGCGGCAACCCGATCGAAGTGCTCGGAGACGCCGGCCCCGACCGCTACGCCGCGGCGCTGAAGGTCGCCACGAAGGACCCTGACACCGACGGCCTGCTCGTGATCCTCACCCACCAGACGATGACCGACCCGACCCTGACAGCCGAGCGCCTAAAGGAGTACGCCCGGGTCGAGGGGAAGCCGGTCCTGGCCAACTGGATGGGGGGGGCCGGCGTCGCCGCCGGCGAGGCCATCCTCCAGGGTGCCGGCATCCCGACATTCCCCTACCCGGACACCGCCGCCCGCGCCTTCGACTACCTCTGGCACGACAGCTGCGACCTCCGCGTCCTGCACGAGCCCCCCACGATCGCGGACGACCCCGAGGCGGACCCGACCGCTAGGGCGCGGGCCGCGGGCCGGGCGATCCTGACCGAGGTCGAGTCGAAGCGTTTGCTCGCTATCTACGGCATTCCGACCGTCGCGACCGAGGTCGCACAGGCCGAGGAGCGGGCCGGCCGGCTCGGCTACCCGATCGTCCTGAAGCTCCACTCCGATCCGAGACCATCACGCACAGGTCCGACGTCGGCGGAGTGCAGTTGAGCCTCGCCGACGCCGTACGCCGGGCCTACCAGTCGATCGAAGCCGCAGTGCGCGAGCGCGTGAGGGCCAGGAACTTCCAGGGGGCGACCGTCCAGCCGATGATCAAGCTCGACGGCTACGAGCTGATCGTCGGAAGCAGCTGCGACCCGGCCCTCCACTTTGGCACGGGGGCCGAGCTCGTCGAGGTCTTCAAGGACCGCGCACTAGGCCTCCCTCCGCTCAATACGACGCTCGCGCGGCGGATGATGGAACGGACGCGGATCTACACCGCCCTGCAGGGGGGCCGGGGTCGCAAACCAGTCAACCTAGCCGGGCTGGAGCGGATCCTAGTGAAGTTCCGCCGGCTCGACATCGAACAGGACGGGATTCGGGAGATCGACATCAATCCTCTGCTCGCCTCCCCCAACGGCCTGCTCGCTCTTGATGTCCGGGTCGTCGACCAAGGGCCGGACGCCGCCGGGAACCGCCCTCCCGGGCCGGCCATCCGCCCGCATCCGAGCCGCTATGTGATCCATTGGTCCTCGGCCGACGGCACGTCGGCCGTCGTCTGTCCGATCTGGCCGGAGGACGAGCCTTTGGTGGTCGAGTTCCATCGGGCCCTGTCGTACCAGAGCGGCTACAGCCGCTATTTTCAGGTATTGAAGCTCGGCGGGCGCGTTACGCTCAAGCGGCTTTCGCGCATCTGCTTCATCGATTACGACCGCGACCTCGTCCTCGTGGCAGACCACAGGGACCCGGTGACCGGGGCGCATCAGATTGTGGGGGGAGGGCGACTGGGCAGGCGGCACGGCTCGGACGAGGCCGAGTTCGCCCTGATCATCCGCGACGAGTCCCAGGGCCGTGGTCTCGGCCCGGCACTCTTGCGAGAATTGATCGGAGTCGCCCGAGACGAGGGCCTGCGCCGCATCGCGGCGGATATCCTGGCGCAGAAACATGTTATGCAGCACGTCTGCTCGAAGCTCGGCTTCCGCTTCCGCCCTGGGCCGGATACCCTCGTCATCCGGGCCGAACTCGACCTGGCAGGCGAGCGGCCCGATCCGCCGGTAGGAAAGGGGAGCGGAATGAGGTCCGAGGTGTAGTCCGTTCGTATCCGAATCGCATTCGGCGCCGGGAGCGAGAAGGGATGTGCGGCCGATGGAACTTGCAGGCCTTATCGCGGCCCTCTCCGACCCGGCCGCCTATCCTCATCCGGTCGGCGCGGTGGAGGTCCGACAAACCCACATCTCGGTCGTCTTCCTCGCGGGACCCTTTGCTTACAAGGTGAAGAAGCCGCTCGATCTCGGCTTCCTCGACTACAGCACCCTGGCCCGCCGCCGCCACTTCTGCGAGCGGGAAGTCGCCCTGAACCGCCGCCTCGCGCCCGCGGTCTACCTCGGGGCCGTCCCCGTGGTCCGGGACGGCTCGTCCGTGAGGATGGACGGCCAAGGCGAGGCGATCGAGTGGGCGGTGAAGATGACGCGTCTGCCCGAGGAGGCCACGATGCAGGAGCGCCTTCGCCGCGAGGAGGTCGGCCTCGAACAAGTGGAGGCCCTGGCGGCCCGGGTCGCCGCCTTCCACGCCCACGCCGAAGCCGGCCCGCACATCTCGGCCGCCGGCCGGTATGAAGTGGTCGCCCGGAACGCGAGGGAGAATTTCGAGCAGTCGGAGGCGCACGTGGGCACGACGCTCAGCCGGGCTGTATTCGAGAGGCTGCGGTCGTTGACCGAGGAGGCCCTGGCCCATCTCCGGCCCACCATCGAGGGACGAGCCGCTCGGGGCGTGCCGCGCGACAGCCACGGCGACCTGCGGCTCGGCCACATCTATCTCTTCCCCGAACGAATCCCCCCGGACGACCTAGTCATCGTGGACTGCATCGAGTTCGGCGAGCGGTTTCGTCACGCCGATCCGGTGGCCGACATGGCCTTTCTCGTCATGGATTTCGCCCGCCACGGCCGGAGGGACTTGGGGAGTGCCTTCGCCGAGGCCTACTTCCGGGCTGCGGGCGACGGGGAGGGGCGGACGCTGCTCCCCTTCTACACCGCCTACCGCGCCGCCGTGCGGGGCAAGGTCGTGGGACTGATGCACGCGGAAGGCGAGGTTCCGGCGGCCGATCGGGCGGAAGCGCTCGACAAGGCCAGAGCCTGCTGGCTCTTGGCCCTCGGTGTGCTGGAGGTTCCGCGCCGGAGGCCCGGGCTCGTCCTGGTGGGAGGACTCCCCGGCACGGGAAAGTCTACGCTGGGCCGCTCCCTGGCCGTGTGGTCGGGCCTCGCCGTGATCCGCTCGGACGTGGTACGAAAGGAGCTCGCCGGCCTCGACGATGAAGAACCCGCGCCGTCTGAGTACCGGAAGGGGATCTACAGCCGCGAGTGGGACGAGCGGACCTACGCCGAGTGCTTGCGGCGAGCCGAGACGCTGCTTTTCGAGGGAAGTCGGGTCCTAGTAGATGCGAGCTTTGGCAGGGAGGCGGATCGTCGCCGGTTCCTCGACCTGGCGACGCGCTGCGGCGTGCCGAAGGTCTTCCTCCTCTGCCGGGCTGAGCCGGCCGTCGTCCGCGCTCGGCTCAAAGACCGCCGGCGTGACGCCTCCGACGCCGATCAGTCCATCTACATGCAGGCCGCCACGATCTGGGAGGATCCGGGCCCTGGCACAAGGCGCGCGACATGGGAGGTCGACGCCGATGGGGACCGAGCACGAGCGACGTCTCGGGCGGTCGAAGTTCTCAGAGAACTCGGACTCGAGGGCTGAACCATGCGGCGGCTATTGTCGGAACCGGATGCCATCGGCGGGGCCGCAAACAAGTGTCCATCGCGATCTTCACCGCGGCGGCGATCGCGATCCACCTCCTACTCCGCTTCGGAGTTCAGACGGCCGCCGAGATCCGAGGACTTCCCCTCGACCGCCTCCCCCTGGTCGTTCGGCGGCGGTGGCCTCGTCTTCGGCCTCTTGACCAAGTTGTTGCGGCGCGAGTTCGGTTCCGACCTCTTGGCCGGGATTTCCATCGTCGCCTCGGCTCTCCTCGGGGAGTACCTGGCCGGGGCATTCGTCGTCCTCATGCTCTCGGGAGGCGAAGCCCTCGAAGCCTACGCCGTGGGCCGTGCATCCTCCGTGCTGGAGGCCCTCGCCCGTCGCATGCCCTTGCGGGCCTATCGCAAACAGGACGGCGGCCTCTCCGACGTCCCGCTGGCCGGAGTCGCCGCTGGGGGCGAACTGGTGATCCTACACCACGAAATTTGCCCGGTCGACGGCACCGTCCTAGACGGCCGAGGAACGACGGACGAGTCCTTCCCCACCGGAGAACCCTATCAGATGTCCAAGGTGCCCGGTTCGCAGGTGAACTCCGGGGCGATCAACGGCGTGACAGTCCTCACCATCCGGGCCGAGAAGCGCGCGGGGGACTCCCGCTACGCGAGGATCATGCGAGCGATGAGGGCGACGGAGCAACACCGGCCGCGGTTGCGTCGGCTCGGCGATCACATGGGTGCAATCTACACGCCCCTAGACGTCGCCCTCGCCGCTTGGGCGGCGAGCCGATCCGCTTCCAGTCCGTGATGGTGGTCGCGAAGCCCTGTCCGCTGCTCACCGCCATCCCACCGGCGGAGTTCTCTATTCGTCACCCCTGTATGCCTCGACCTCGTGGGCGGCGACCGAGGAAAAATCTCCGGCTCACAAGAATCTCGTGAACTTTCTCCCCCAAGCTGCGTTTCGAACTCTCGAAGTGATTGATCGCTCGCGACGGGCGATCAAGTCCTGGCCAAGGCGGCCCCGCCGTGCGAAACCTCGAACGGTCGGGGTCTTTCTTTTTGGCCGCATAGCAGCGGATGCCGGGGCTTCCTTCGACTCGGTCGTCGGGAGCATCGTTTCCAAGGTCAATCAACAACGAGGAGCAAGCCATGTTGGAAGTGAAAGAGCCCCCCAAGGCGAAGGCGGAAGTGCCTCAGGGGGAGGCGAAGGTCGCGACGAGCCTCTCCGTGGCTGACGCGCGAAGTGGAGAGAAGCTCGCACGACGCAACTCGCCCCTGGCGTTGCGAGCGGGCAGCCCGTTCGCCTTCATCCGGCGGTTCGCCGAGGAGATGGACAGGCTGTTCGAAGACTTCGGCGTCGAGCGCGGCCTGCACGTGCCGTCCTTCATCACCCGCGGGCACGAGCTGCTACGGCGCGAGGCCGGACTCGTCGAGGCCGACTGGTCACCGCAAGTCGACGTCAAGGAGCAGGACGGCCGGCTTCTCGTTCGCGCTGACTTGCCCGGGCTGACCAAGAACGACGTCAAGGTCGAGCTCACCGACGACACCCTCACGATCCGAGGCGAGCGGAAGGAGGAGAAGAAGGAAAAGCGTGAGGGCTACTCCTACAGCGAGTGCAGCTACGGCAGCTTCTACCGCGCCATCCCATTGCCCGAGGGGGTAGACGCCTCCAAGGCGACCGCGGAATTCCGCAACGGTGTGCTCGAAATCGCCCTGCCCTCGACTCGGCGGCCGGAACCGCAGGCCCGCCGCCTGGAGATCCAGGAGAAGAAGTAGGCCGGCCGCAACCGTCGTCGCGGGCGGCGAGCCTCGGAACGGGGGGGCGTCCGCTTTCTCGAGCTTGAGCTTGAACGACCCTAGATCAGGAGACTTGAGATGAAGGACGACAAGGAATTGCAGCGTGACGTCCTCGATGAGCTCCAGTGGGAGCCGAGCGTCGACGCGGCCGAGATCGGCGTCACGGCCCGCGACGGTGTCGTGACGTTCACCGGCTGCGTGCCGACTTACGCTGAGAAGGTAGCGGCCGAGCGGGTGGCCAAGCGGATCCACGGAGTCAAGGCGGTCGCCAACGACATCGAGGTTCGACCGATCGGCACCGGCGAGCGCACCGACACGGAAATCGCCCAGGCGGCGGTCAACGCCCTGCGGTGGACGTCCACGGTACCGGGCGAGCGCGTCAAAGTCGCGGTAAGCAAGGGTTGGATCACCCTCGACGGCGACGTCGATTGGTGCTACCAAAAGGAGGCCGCCGAAAAGGCTGTGCACAGCCAGATTGGTGTGCGGGGGGTGATCAACCAGATCACGATCAAGCCGAGGGCGTCAGCGTCCGACGTCAAATCCCGGATCGAGGCGGCCTTCCGGCGCAGCGCCGAACTGGACGCGATGAAGGTCCAAGTGGAGACCCATGACGGCAAGGTGACCCTGCGCGGCGACGTCCGCTCCTGGGCGGAGCGGCAGGAGGCCGAGAGGACGGCCTGGTCGGCGCCGGGCGTCGTCCAGGTCGAGGATCTGATCACGGTCTCGCCCTGAGCAAACCACGAGGCGCGCCGGAGGGACGGCCCCGCGCCGTCGAGCGGGCCCGTCGCGGAGGTCGGTCAGGTCCCGAGACGATCGCGTCATCCCGAATGGACTGGTTCCCCGGACGGCGAATTACAGGACGCCCCACCGATGACCCCGGACTGTCTCCTCTTCGCCGGCACGGCCAACCCCGCCCTGGCAGCGGCAATCGCGGCCGAGCTCGGCGTGCGGACCGCCGCTTGCGCCATCGAGAGATTCCCCGACGGTGAGGTCTCGGTGCGCCTCGACGAGTCCGTACGCGACCGCGAGGTCTACCTCGTGCAGCCGACGGCGCCGCCGGTCAACGACCACCTGGTTGAGCTGCTGGCCTTCGCCGACGCCTGTCGACGCTCGGCCGCCGGGCGGATCACGGCCATCGTGCCGTATTTCGGCTACGCCCGATCCGATAAGCGGCACGGCCGGCGCGAGCCGATCGCGGCGAGCCTCGTGGCCCGGCTGATGCAAGCGGTCGGCGTCGGCCACGTCGTCACCGTCGACCTGCACGCGGCCCAGATCGAGGGCTTCTTCCATATCCCCGTCGACAGCCTGACGGCCGTACCGACCCTCTGCCGGCCCCTGAAAGATTGGCTGCCAACCGGAGCGGTCGTCGTCTCGCCGGACGTCGGCCGGGTGCAGATGGCCACTGACTACGCGCATCGCCTTGGGATACAGGTCGTCGTCCTGCACAAACGCCGCTCCAGCGGGACGGAGACCGAGGTGACCCACGTTGTCGGCGACGTGCGCGGCCGGCCCTGCCTGATCATCGACGACATGATCTCCACCGGGGGCACGATCGCGCGGGCCGTCGAGGCCCTACTGGCGGCCGGCGCCCGCCCCGAGATCACCGTCGCCGCCACCCACGGACTCTTCGTGGGGGAGGCCCGGCGCAGGCTCGGCCACGAGGCCGTCCTCCGGGTGCTCGTCACCGACTCTGTTGTAGCGGCCGATCCGGCGTGGCCGTCGCTCCAGATCGTCTCGGTCGCCCCGCTGCTGGCGGCGGCGATCCGCAGGATCCAGTCCGGCGGGTCGCTCGGCGATCTGTTCCAAGACGCTCCATGCTCGGTCCAGGTCGCACCGATGATCCCTTGAGATCGCGAGGAAACACCATGCCGACCGCATTCCGAGACCGGACCGAGGCTGGCCGTCTGCTGGCCGAGAAGCTCACCACCTTTTCCGGCCGTCCCGACGTGCTCGTCCTGGCCCTGCCGCGCGGCGGTGTCCCGGTTGCTTACGAAGTGGCGCGGGCGTTGGACGCCCCACTCGACGTCTTCGTCGTCCGCAAGCTCGGCGTCCCGGGTCATGAGGAGCTGGCCATGGGTGCAATCGCTTCGGGCGGCGTCTGTGTCCTTAACGACGATGTGGTGCAGGCGCTACGCATCCCCGACCGGCTGATCGAGGCCGTCGCCGCCCGAGAGCTCCGGGAACTCGAGCGGCGGGAGCGGGTCTACCGCAACGGCCGCCCGATGCCTGGCGTGCGTGGCCGCACGGTGATACTGGTGGACGACGGCCTAGCGACCGGCTCGACGATGCGCGCCGCCGTCGCGGCGCTCCGCCGCCTCGGGCCGGCTCGCATCGTCGTGGCCGTCCCGACCGCGGCGCCCTCGACGTGCGAGGAGCTCCGCCACGAGGCAGACGAGTGCGTCTGCGAAATCACCCCCGACCCGTTCTACGCCGTCGGCCTGTGGTACGAGGATTTCTCCCAGACGACCGATGACGAGGTCCGCGACCACCTCGAGCGGTCCGCGGCCACGGTCGCGGCCGCGACGGCAACCGCTGAGGAGCCAGTACAATGACGACCATGGCGAGGAGCGATCTGACAGACGATCTCACGATCCGGGCCCTGCGCGAGGCCGCGCACCCCCTCGTCGGCGAGGCCGATGACTATGACCCGCTGCTGAATCTGATCGGCGAGGCGCGGTTCGTCCTCCTGGGCGAGGCGTCGCACGGGACGCACGAGTTCTACCGCGAGCGCGCCCAGATCACCAAGCGTCTAATCCTCGAGAAGGGGTTCACCGCCGTGGCCGTCGAGGCCGACTGGCCGGACGCGTATCGCGTCAACCGCTACGTCCGCGACCGAAGTGACGACGCCGAGGCCGTCGATGCGCTGGCGGGCTTTCGGCGGTTCCCGGCCTGGATGTGGCGCAACGCTGACGTGCTCGACTTCGTCGGCTGGCTCCGCGCCAACAACGATGAGGCCGGCCCCGGCCGAACCAAGGTGGGCTTTTACGGTCTGGATCTCTATAGTCTCCACGCCTCGATCGAGGCAGTGCTCGCCTACCTGGACAAGGTCGACCCCGGGGCGGCCGAGCGGGCCAGGGCGCTCTACGCCTGCTTCGACTACTACCGCGAGGACGCCCAGGCCTACGGCTTCGCCTCTGGGCTCGGGCTCGGCCCGTCCTGTGAGCGCGAGGTCGTCACCCAGCTCGTCGACCTGCGCCGGTCCGCCGCCGAATACGCGCTGCACGACGGCCGGATCGCCGAGGACGATTACTTCTACGCCGAGCAGAACGCCCGGCTGGTGCGAGACGCCGAGCAGTACTACCGCACGATGTACCGCGGCGAGGTCTCCTCCTGGAACCTGCGAGACAGTCACATGGCCGAGACGCTCGACGCGTTGGTCGAATACCAGGGGAAGCAGGGCGGCCTCTCTAAGGTCGTGGTGTGGGCCCACAACTCGCACCTCGGCGATGCGCGGGCGACGCAGATGGGGGCCAGGGGCGAGTGGAACGTCGGCCAGCTCGTTCGCGAGCGGCACGGCCGCGAGGCGGTCTCGGTCGGCTTCACTACCTACGACGGCACTGTGACGGCGGCCTCGAACTGGGACGCGCCGGCGGAGCGGAAGCAGGTCCGACCGGCCCTAGCGGGGAGTTACGAGGCGCTATTCCACGACGTCCGACCAGGCCGATATCTGCTCTGCCTCCGCGGCGACGACCGGGTAGCGGGCCTGCGAGGGCCGCGACTCGAGCGGGCCATCGGCGTGATCTATCGACCGGAGACGGAGAGGGCCAGCCACTACTTCCCCGCGAGTCTTCCGGCTCAGTTCGACGCCGTGATTCACTTCGATCGGACGCGGGCAGTCGAGCCTCTCGAGCGATCGACGGAATGGGAGGCGGGCGAGGTCCCAGAGACCTTCCCCTCGGGCGTTTGATCGCCGGCCATCCCTGTGGAAACGCAAGGTCTGCGAGATGACACCGATCTGCACGGAAGGATGGGCGAGCCATGTCGCCGGGAATGAACGCGGAGCGAGCGGGACAGGAAGTGCGGATCCCGACCTTCGAGATGCTCATGAGCGGGACGTTAGTCTTGCCGCGTGGCGCTTCGAGGGTGATCCTCTTCGCTCATGGCAGCGGCAGCGGGCGGTTCAGCTCTCGCAACCAGTTCGTCGCGGCATCGCTGCAGAGAGCCAGGCTGGGGACGCTATTGATCGACCTACTGGCAGAGGACGAGGCCAAGGACCTACGCAAAGTGTTCGACATCGAGCTGCTGGCGGCGCGGCTTCTAACCGCAGCCCAATGGCTGGCTCGCGAGCCCGCGACGCGGGGCCTGCGCCTTGGCTTCTTAGGTGCCAGTACCGGTGCCGCGGCGGCCTTGATAGCCGCGGCCCGCCGCCCCGAGCTGGCCGGCGCGGTCGTCTCTCGCGGCGGCCGGCCCGACCTGGCACGCGGCGACCTACCGGACGTCACGGTGCCCACGCTGCTGATCGTCGGCAGTCTCGACGAGGACGTTCTCGAGCTGAACCGGCAGGCGCCGGCATTGCTGCGCAGTCCGCGGGAACTCGTCGTCGTCCCCGGCGCGACGCACCTCTTCCCCGAGCCGGGGACCTTGGAGGAAGTCGCCCGCCTCGCGGAGCGGTGGTTCCTCCAGCACCTCGAGCGTGATTCACAACTCTCCCGCGATCGACCGGCCACAGCCGCCGAGTGAGTCTTCTTATTTAACGCCGAGTGAGTTTCCTTAGAGGGATCATCTTGGGAGCATCACGATGGCCTACGACACGGCCGAGAGCCGGTTCATCCGCCGTTTCGATCAGATCGGCATCGAGGACGTCCCGCTGGTGGGGGGCAAGAACGCCTCGCTCGGCGAGATGTACCGCGAGTTGACGCCCAAGGGGGTGAGGGTCCCGGACGGTTTCGCGGTGACGGCCGAGGCGTACCATCACTTCCTCAGAGAGGCGGGACTCGAGAAACAACTTCGCGAGATCCTGGGGGGGTTGGAAACTCGGGATCTCGATGATCTGGCCCGACGCGGCCAGCGGGCTCGACAGGCGATCCTCTCGGCCGGCCTGCCAGGCGACCTGGGCCGCGAGATCGTCGCCGCCTACGCACGGCTCTCCGAGGACAAGTCCGTTCCTCTCGACGTCGCCGTTCGGAGCAGCGCCACGGCCGAGGACCTGCCCGACGCCAGCTTCGCCGGCCAGCAGGAGACCTATCTCAACGTCCAGGGGACGCAGGCGCTCCTAGACGCGTGCCGCCGCTGCTTTGCCTCGCTCTACACGGACCGGGCCATCTCATATCGCACGAACAAGGGCTTCGACCACTTCACGGTCGGTCTTTCGATCGGGGTTCAGCGGATGATACGCTCCGACCTGGCGAGCTCGGGGGTCATGTTCTCGCTCGACACCGAGACCGGCTTCCGCGATGTCGTGCTGATCAACGCCTCCTACGGCTTGGGCGAGAACATAGTCCAGGGCTCGGTGAATCCGGACGAGTACTACGTCTTCAAGCCCACCCTCCGGCAGGGGCACCGCCCGATTCTCCAGAAGCGCGTCGGGACCAAGGAATTCAAGTTGGTCTACGACCAGGGCGGAGGCCGGATGACGAAGAACGTCCCTGTCCCGCCTGAGGACCGGTCCCGCTTCGCGATAGGCGACGACGACGTTCTGGCCCTGGCCCTCTGGGCGTGCCTCATTGAGGACCACTACAGCGCCCGGAGAGGCCGGCCGACCCCGATGGATATTGAATGGGCCAAAGACGGCCGCACGGGCGAGCTCTTCATCGTCCAGGCGCGACCCGAGACCGTCCAGTCGCTAAGCCGGCCCGAGGCGTTCGAGGTCTACAGCCTGAAGTCGCGAGGGCCCTTGCTGGTGAGCGGCCGGAGCGTCGGCGAGAAGATCGGCCGGGGGCCGGTCCGGGTGGTTAAGAGCATCCACGACCTCCACGAGTTCCGGGACGGCGAGGTCCTCGTCACTGACAAGACCGACCCCGACTGGGAACCGATGATGAAGAAGGCCGCCGCCATCGTCACCGACCGGGGCGGCCGCACTTGCCACGCCGCCATCGTCAGCAGGGAACTGGGGTTGCCCGCCGTCGTCGGCACTCTGAGAGGGACCGAGCTACTCCACGACGGGCAGGCCGTCACCGTATCTTGCGCCGAGGGGGAAACCGGCTTTGTGTACGAGGGGCTGCTCGACATCGAGGTCCATCGCATGGACGTTCGCGACCTTCGCCGACCGCAGACGAAGATCATGTTGAACATCGCCAACCCCGAGGAGGCCTTCCGGCAGTCGTTCATCCCTAACGACGGCGTTGGGCTAGCGCGCGAGGAATTCATCATCTCGACTTACATCAAGGTCCATCCTATGGCGCTGGTCGACTACGAACGCCTCGATGACCCGGCGGTCCGGTCGGAGATCGATCGCCTGGCGGCCGGCTACGACGACAAGGCTCAGTTCTTCGTCGATAAGCTGGCCCAAGGGGTCGCAACGATCGCTGCGGCGTTCTACCCCAAGGACGTCATAGTCCGGCTCAGCGACTTCAAGACCAACGAGTATGCCAACCTCATCGGAGGCGCGGCTTACGAGCCAAGCGAGGAGAACCCGATGCTTGGCTTCCGCGGCGCCTCGCGGTATTACAGCCCGCGCTACCGGGCGGGATTCGCTCTTGAGTGCCGGGCGATGAAAAGAGTTCGCGAAGAAATGGGCCTGACGAACCTCAAGCTGATGGTCCCTTTCTGCCGGACCGTCGACGAAGGGCGCCTCGTACTCGCCGAGATGGCGGCGAACGGCCTGCGTCGCGGCGAAGGGGGACTGGAGGTTTATGTCATGTGCGAGATACCCAGCAACGTCATTCTGGCCGAACAGTTCGCCGAGGTGTTCGACGGCTTCTCGATCGGCTCCAACGACCTGACCCAACTCGTTCTGGGCGTGGACCGCGACTCCGAGATCGTCGCCCCCATCTTCAACGAGCGCGATCCGGCTGTGACGGCGATGATCGCAGACGCGATCGCCAGGGCCAAGGCCGCGGGCCGCAAGATCGGCATCTGCGGCCAGGCTCCGAGCGATTACCTCGAATTCGCGAGATTCCTGGTCGAGCGGCGGATCGACAGCATCTCGCTCAATCCCGACACCGTGCTGCGCACGACCCTAAGCATCCTGCAGTTTGAGGCCGCACTTCAGCCACCTTGAGAATAGCCCGGTTCGAGATTCTGCAAATGTACATAGAAGATTCTAGATATAGAATATTGAGTTGAATCGACAATTGCAGCGGGAGGCTTCACCATGAACGACGAACTCTACATCAGCGACGACGGGCGTTTCCAGATGCCCTCCGAGGCTCTGATCGGTTTCATCGCGTACTTACGCGAGAACGAGGTGCCATGCAACTTGGAGGAATCAGCGGCCTTCCTGTCGGAAGGACGGCCCCACGGCTTCGGACTCCTCCGTCATAAGTACGACATCGAGGCGGCCCGGCGTCTCTACTCCACCTGGCAGCCAGGGGTGGAAGCGTAGGAGGGCTCCGCTGCTGCAGGCCGAGGCGACCTTCCTCACAGATCGCTAGCCATTACCCACAAGTTGAGGGCTGGCCCGCAACGCTTGCTCGGCGAGGTTCCTGCTGAGGGCCGAATCGTTTAGCCGGCGGAGGCCGCGCCAAAGCGTCGTCACGCCGGGCTCGCCGTCGCGGGTGCGCCTCAGGAAGCCGCCCAGCCTGGCCGGTTGGCGAACCGCCACTCTCAGCCCGGGGGCCGTTTCCGGCGGCTCCGACCGCTCGACGGCCCGGTGCAAGATCCGCCACGACGGCCCGGCATTGCAGCGTCGCACGCGCCCCGGGATCTCGTCGCGCCGGTTATGTCAGCCATAGCAGCCGCCAGGCGGCCACGGCGTAGGTGGCCAGGGCGCGGCGAAGGCGCGAGACGCGTCCTCCAAGGCAATCGGTGCCTGGAAATCCACCTGCGGACCGGGTTAAGCCCCCCTGAGGCCGCGAGGGCCACTTCAAAGCATAAGTGCGACTCCATCACGGACGTTCAACAAGGGACGACGCAAGAGACCGATTCGACGCCTTGCGGAGTTCTGGGGCTCGACGACTGACCGAGCCTCGGCGACGGCTGTTTCAGGCCGAGGTGGCCGCGGAACTCTGCGCCGGCAGCGCCGGGCGGCCGAACGCCGCTTCGGGTGGGGGCGCGAGACCGTCGAGACGGGGTTGTGCGAAGCTCGACGCGGGCTCCGCTGCGTGGAGGACTTCGCCGCCCGGGGACGACTGCGGAGCGAAGACGAGGACCGGGGATTGGCGGCCGACATCCGCGCGATCGTGGAGCCCTGTTCGTACGCCGACCCGGCACTCCAGTCGGCGCGGCGGTGCACCAAGCTGTCGTCGCGGGAAGTCCGGGAGGTCCTGATCAAGAAGGGCCGCCCAGCGAGCGGACGATCCGAGACGTCCTCAACCGGATGAACTGCCGCCTCAAGCGAATCCAGAAAGGCAAGCCCCTGAAGGAGACCGACGCGATCTTCGCGAACGTGAAGCGGGTCGACGAGGAGGCGAGGGACGACCCCGGAACCCTGGAAATCTCGATGGACACGAAGTCGAAAGTAAGCCTGGGCGACTACTCGAGTGGGGGGGGACCCGAACCGAGTCGGCCGGTGAAGCGCCCAAGGGGTGGGGCCACGACCCGCCCGCGAAGGAGAAACTGGTCCCGTTCGGGGTCCTCACGGCCGCGACCGGGGCGTTGACGCTTTTGTTCGGCCGGCGCGAGACCAGCGACGCCTGGGTGGACGCCCCGCGGGCGTGGCGGCTGAAGTCGCGGCGGACCCACCGACACGTCCAACGGCTGGTCGTCCACCTCGACAACGGCCCCAAAAACTCAGGCCGGCGGACGCAGTTCCTCAAGCGGATGGTGCAGTTCGCGGTCATCGAGATGGGCCAGGAACAGCGTCTCGTCCCGCTTCTGCTTCGGCCGGCCTTCGATGAGGAAGACGCGGCCGCTCCGCCAGTGGATCGATCCAGCGAGGTATCGCTTTTCGTTATTGCCGGGGGGCTCGACCTCGGCCTGTTGACCGCGGCGCATCCACATCGAGCCGATCTTGGGGTTGGTGTTGACGTCCACCCCATCCTGGAAGACGGCCGTCTCGTCCTTGGGCAGGGTCGCCAGCAGGGACCGCAATTCGGCCAGCTTCCCTTGGCGCTCCACGGGGTCGTTGTCATTCGATTTCTTGCCGTCCCGGCCGGTGGAGATCGAGATTTCGGCGACCCCTTGACCAGCGACGCCGGGCTTCTGCCGGTTCGGCGGTTCGACCAAGCCATTCGACTCACCGAGCAGTTCGCCGCCGCCTTGGCGGATCGACGCCATCCCCTCTTCATCCAGCAGTCCCTCCTCTCGATGGTTCGTCAGCGGATCTACGGCGTCCTCGCCGATTACGAGGACCAGAACGACCACGACGCCATCCGCTCGGCCCCCGTCTTCAAACTGATCGCCGACCGACTCCCCGACGGCCCCGACCTCGCCAGCCAGCCCACGCTCTCGCGGTTCGAGAACGCCGTGTCGATCCAGGACCTCCGGCGGCTCAGAGACGTCATGGTCGACCTGTTCATCCAGTCGTTCGACGAGCCTCCGCGACGCATCACCCTCGACGTCGACCCGTTCGACGACCCCCCGTACGGTCAGCATCAGCTAACTATGTTCCACGGCCACTACGACCAATATCAAGACATGCCGATCATATTCACCTGCGCCGAGAACGATATGGCCTTGCTCGTCGGGCTCCGCCACGGAACCTGCGAAGTCGCGCTCGGCGTCGACGACGCCCTGCGTTATTTGATAGGGAGGCTGCGGGCCGTATGGCCCGACGTGCAAGTCCAAGTCCGCAGCGACAGTCGCCGGGGCGTGCCCAAGATGTACGACGTCTGCCGGGAGCTGAGGCTTTCCTACACGTTCGGGATCGGCGTGAACCCGCGGCTTCGCGCGCTCAGCGACGATCTCGAGAAGCAGGCCCTCGACGCCTACCGGCAGATTGGGAATGTTCAATGGATGTTCATGATGGTCGATTATCAGGCGAGAATTTGGTCGGGGCCGCGGCCAGTTGTCGTCAAGGTCGAGGCGAACGCCCAACGACTCAACCGACGCGCCGTGGTCACCAGCCGGCCGGGCTGCAGGCTCCTCCCGCCGCGATCTACGACGAATACGCGATGCGCGGCGTGAGCGAGAATCGGAACAAGGAGCCGAAGGTCGAACTGCACGCCGGCCTGCTCAGCGACCACCGGTTCATGGCAAAACTTCTTCCGGCTCCATCTCCACGCGGCGGCGCTGAACCTGCCGGCGTGGCTCCGGCGCGCGGTCGTCAAGACCGCGCCGACGGCCGCCGAACTGGGCCTCCCGCCCGAGCTGCCGACCGCAGCGCTCGACGAACCGGCCCGCAGGAAGTTCTTCAGTCGACGTCGGCGCCGCGATCCGCTGGGCGAAGGCTTCGCCTGCACTTGACGGAGCCGGTTGATCAAAGTGGCCGCCGAGGCGATCACCCGGTCGCGCCGCGTGATCGTGCGGCTGTCGGCCAGTTGTTTGTGCCTCGACCACTTCGAGCAAGTCGGCCGAGCCGTGAACTCGCTCCCGCCCCCCCGCCAATTCATCCGACTGAAAACCGCCCCGCAGGCTCGCGCAACGGCCGAATCACCGAATCGTCGATCCAGGGGTAGGGGAAGCTCCGCACCACCGACGCCAATCGGCCCAGACCGCGCCGCCGACTCGCTCAGAACCCCTCATCGAGTGAGTGTGAATAATCCGGACTAGCCGAGAGTGTCCGGAACTGGCGCAGTCTGACGCCTGCCATCAGGGACGCGATTCAGGACCTCGCCCGGTCCAACCTGGAGAAGTAGAGACGACTTGCATCCAACCCGGGCGGGGAGACCGATACGGAACGCGGTGAAGCCACTTGGCGCCATGGGTTCAGGGAGCAACTGGCCCCCGATGTTCCGTACCTCAGTCGACCACACCGAAGCACTATGCGCCGTGTCATGGCGGCCGTGAACGCTCGCCCGGTTCCGCGACGAACATCTGACCTTCCTGGCCGGGTAATGGTCGGTCGAACGCCGCAGACGCGATGGAAAGTGCCGGCGGCAGATCCGGCGCGCGTGCGGCGGGGCTGGGCCTGGTCCTCGGTCTGTTTCCCTTACTTTGAGGGTCCTTTATTGGTGTGTCAAGTCGTGGCGATCAGTCGCCCGGCTGTTATCGCTGGCGCCTCTTAAGTCATCCGGCGACACTCGCTTCATGTGGAGTAGCCGCCGTTGGCGCATAACCGTGACAACGCGGTTGCCAACAGCCCGAACCACCATGCACGGAACAAGGGCGAGCATCGTCGCTACGATCAGCGTCTCCACTGGATAAATCCACTGAAGAACGATGAGCTGGTAAGCTACGTCCAGGGCGACGGCGATGAGGAAAACCATGCCGACGGACCTCCACAGGTTCCTCAGCATGGTCCGCGCTTGAGCCGGCTCGCGCACCAGTGTCCGGAAGAACATCGGCCTGCCCACGCATCCGCCTATCCGGCCCGGATGGCGAGGATCGTAGCCACCAGGGGTGGAGGAACAGCCGAAAGTGCAAGGGTCCGCTGTCCCGGGCAAGGACGTTCCAGGCGCGAGTGATCGTTTCTTCCATGATTTTTTGGCATCTCCCAACCTTTGTCCGGCCGCAGGCCTGGATCAGGGCGTACCGCTGAGACCTGAGCCTCAGCTGGCCAAATAGTAACTCGATGCTAGACGCCGACGCGCAGGTTCGCCATGTTCCGCCAGAAGTGCCCAAGACTATCCGTGCCCCCAAACAGCGTGGTGAAGATGGTCGAATCGGCGAGCGGTATGTCGCCGCCCCGGCCGCCTTGCGGAGGTATCCAGAGGAACGAATTGAACTCTCGATTCCCCGCGGCGGTGAATGGATGCGGCCTGGACAGGTCGATCGGCTGCGTGGCCAAAACACGAACGGAATTCGTATCTTCTGTCGTCAGCGCGTAGTGCGGCAGATGCAGATGGAAGTTGAACGTAGTCACTCCATTCAGCAGACCCAGTTCGTCGAGATCCTTGTTGGTGGTGAGAGGCGCGATCTGATCGGTCCCCGGCACGAAGGCAAGGCGGAGCCCGAACTGATTGAGTACGGGCACTCCGAGTCCTTGCATCAGCGAGCGAGTGTACTGGCCGAAGCGCTGCTGGCGCGGCACTAGCTCGTCGCCGTGATGCTTGTACTCCATCTGGCGCTGTTTCATGTCGTCGGTGAAGCCGACATCGTGATGCGGTGCCAGGAGCAGGCACGTGCCTTCTCGGTTGAGCCACGTTCGGATGGCGTCGATCTCCCCCTGCTCGGACACGAGGTGATCCAGACCGACGCGCGCAACAGCGACACCGGTTTTCGAGACCGGCCCGCGAAAACCCTAAACATCGCAAATGAAACGACTTACGCCCAAGCCAATAAGCCTCTTGTACTGTCACTTGCACAAGGCCAATCCGTCGCCGCTCCGGCCGAGGATCCGATGCCGCCCGACCTCGCGTTGATCGTCACGCATTGGGCGGAACTGCCGGATGCCCTACGAGCGGGGATTGTCGCAATGGTAAGGGCAAGTGTCGGCAATAGTGACTTGTCGAGGCTTCGCGAAGCTCAGACTCCAGATCGAGGCAGTCAAACCGCTGTTCGCAATCTTCAGGATGAGTGATCGGACGAGGAAGATAGACGCCAAGTCGGCTAAGACGCTGGGCCAGGGCTACCTCAAGGCTCACCGCTTAAGGGGGGGCGTGCTCGCCAGGCTTGAGGCCGTCGCAAGCGAGTCTCACTCATTGCATGGAGCTGACCGACCGCAAGTCTGTGAGTCTGGAGCGGGCGACGATGGATCGCCTAATCATCAAGGCCCTGACTGTCCGCCGGAGCGTACGCGAGAGTCGGACTAGGGCGAACGTCCGTCCCGAGGCTCGGGTCGAGCCTGCTCACCTAGGGTGGGAAAGGAGCATGATATACCAAAGAGTATGCTTTGACCGGCCTGCGGCTTGGCAAGCTCGAATCGCTCGAAACCCGGCATCTCAACTCGGATTGGAAACGACTCCGGCTGGCGCTCCCCTTCTTTGCTGAGCTGCGCCAAGGTCTCGCCTTGCGTCGTTCAAGAGTCCATGCGACACAGCTAAATCGAGTCGAGCATACAAACGCACATCGACGCTCGCTTCGTCTTGTGAAGCCGAAACGCTCGCCGCCCTGCCAGACATTCCTTTGACCGCTGACAAGACCGCCTTTGCCCTGGAGCAAAGAACAGAATCGGCATGACGACCGTTCTTAGTTTCCTTCCCCGGCGATTCGATTGAGGCCCTCAGAACCGAGGACGGCAGGAGCTTGGTCAGCCTCAAGCGAGTCTGCGTGTCGTTCGAAGTCGGCGCAGGCCACGAGCGGAAGTGGCTGACGAGTTGCGAAAGAGCACGAACGGCGATGATCATCGTACATGACACGCAAGGCAGTCCTCAACTGCACTTCCCATGTGGCTCGTGACGATCTCCCCAATCGTCTTTCTACTGAAGCCTTCGCAGTTCTAGCTTGCCTCGAAGCCGTCCTGCCCGTTTGCCTTCTCGGAAGGTTGTCCAACGCCCCTTCTCTTGGCTATCGGATTTAGAGGCTATCCCGTAATTCTAGAAGATCGTAAACTCTTGTCCTCCCAGGAGGTTCGCAGGATTCATCGCCGCAGGAGCACCGTTCGATGCGTAAGCCCTACCCGTCCGACCTGACCGACGAACAGTGGGCGATCGTCGAGCCCTTGATCCCCATTCCCCAGGTCGGACGGCCCCGGACCAACGACATGCGGGAGGTGCTCAATGCCATCCTCTACCTCAACCGCTCGGGGTGCCAGTGGGATATGCTGCCGCACGACCTGCCGGCCAAGAGCACCGTCTACAACCACTTCGCCCAGTGGCGGGACGACGGCACATGGCAACTCATCCTGGACGCCCTGCGCCGCCAGGTCCGCACGACGGCCGGGCGGGAGCCGTCCCCAAGCGCCGGGAGCATCGACAGCCAGACGGTCAAGGGGACCGAGACAGGGGGCGAACGGGGCTACGACGGCGGCAAGAAGCTGACCGGCGTGAAACGACATATCATCGTGGATACGCTGGGGTTGCTGCTGGTCGTGGCGGTCTCGGCGGCGTCCGCCGACGACGGGACGCACGCCCCCCAGGTGCTGGGGCGGCTGACGGCCGAGCATCGAAGCCGGTTGGCGTTGGTCTGGGGCGACGGCAAGTATCGCAACCACCACCTCGACGGATGGCTGGCGGAGGCCTCGGCCGGGTACAGGATCGAGGTCGTGGAGCGGCCGCCGGGAAGCCAAGGGTTTGTGAAGCTGCCGAGGCGCTGGGTGGTGGAGCGGACGTTCGCCTGGCTGGGGCGGCATCGGCGACACAGTCGGAGTTACGAGCACCACGCCGAGAGCAGCGAGTCGATGATCCGCATCAGCTCTATTCATCGCATGCTCAAGTTCTTGAAGCCCGATCGCTCAAGGCCGGCGATCCCGTTCAAGTACCATAAAAACCAGGACATCATTACGGGATAGCCTCTCAGAGGCCAGGGTAGGTATTGGAAGACGTGAATTTCGGATGCGGCCGTCGTTTGATGCGACCGCACCCGAGAGGTCAAACGATCAGTCGAAGTTAATCTCGCCGCATCGGCACGAAGCACGTTGGTCTTGCTCTCGGGTCGTCATGCTGTCTCGATCGCTTAACGAGGCCTCCCAGGCGTTGAGGCGGTCTTCGTGCTCGCTGGGCATCCTGGCTCCGGTCCAGCGGACGGCCGAGGCCAGTTGGTGCAGATGGCGCGCCAGGAAGTCTCCGACGACGGTGCCCTGGAGACGGTACAAGTCGGCTTCGTGTTTGATCCGGTCGACGAACTCGGCGTTGGTCCAGACGCCGGCCATTGGGTCGATCGGTCCGTCTTGAAGATCCGTCGTTTCCCCGGAGTCACCGAGAAGTGACCATTGCGAGGCCATCTCGCTGAGGGTGGCCATCGATGACGAGAGGTCTAAGGGGATGACGCAGAGCGAAGGGGGAATCTTCGTCTCGGCGGCTTGGAACCGGATCGACCGATCCTCGCTCGGGATGCGTCCGGGGAGTGGGAACAGTCGGCCGAGATCGCGGTGAGAATTCCGATCGGCGAGCTGTCGATAGGTCGTGTAGGCGCAACGGCAAAGGCGTTCTAAAGTAAGCACAGGCAGGCTCCAGAATGATTGGAGTTCTGTTCAGGGCCGGCGGAGTGTTACCAGCACTCTTCCGGCCCGCTTTCATCTCGCGTTCGCTGGTTCAGGGAATCCAGCCAGGGTCGAGACACGCCCTGTTCGAGCCCAGAGGCTTTTGGGTCGACCGCGTCCAGTCGGACGGCCGACACTCAAGCCTAGCGCCAGAATCAATTCTGTCAAACCGGATTTATGGTTATGTTGCGATATTTGCACGTCTCGTGATCGTTAGGACTCGCCCCGTGTACGCGGGCGCGAGGGCGGGCTACCGAGGCCGTTCGGCTGCCGCATGACGAGCGGACCTGGACGGGCGAGCGAGAGACGATCGGGCGTCAGGGAGAGGTTCGGGTGCTTGCGGAGCGAGCATGTGGCGATGACTCGGTCGATCGGTCGGCGTGTCGCATGCGTTGGGTCGTGAAACGGGCAGTGACCGGCGAACGGCATCGGCCCGACGGCGGAGCGCCCGGGACGGCCCCCCCATCGCGGACGAGCGAGGAGTAACCTTTGCATGCTGGAATTTTTGAGAGCCAGGGTATGCCGTTGGATCTGTTAAGGACGGCAACGCTTCTTCCAAAAGCTCAAATTGAGCTTTGGAGGGAGGGGAACTTATGGAAGGGAGAGACTCAGGACCGTAGGGGATGTATCCGACGAGATCAGGGAGGACTTGGCGTTGCGCGTCTTTCCGTCCACGTCGGTCTTCTCTCCTAGGGGTCCTGGCTCCCGGACCCGGGGCCTAACTCGCTGCTACCGGTTCCTCGAATCCGCTGCACTTTACGCTTCAGATCCGCTCCGGCTGCCACCAGCCTCCGCTCCACGCTAGATCCGCTGCTCTGCTCGTCTTCCACGTCGGCCTCCTGTTCCCGGCCTCCGCTCCAGACGATCTGCTCCGGCCTCCGTCTATCCGGCCTCCACTCCCAGGGACATCCTGTCTTCAGCATCCCCTCTTCCACGTCAGGGACAGTCTTCTAGGGCCACCGCCTACTGCTGCATCCTGGGGCCGGTCGTCACCAGCCCGCCTCTCGGCGATCTGGTTCCTCCCTACAGCAGACGGGGGGACCGTTCGCATCCTGCTCTCTCGCACCCACGAAAGGTAGGCGCGGGGGTAGGTGCGTGCGGTGGGTGAGCGCACGCGGGGATTAAAAAAGAGACTACCTGTGATATTCCAGCGGCTCGGGGTTCGGCCGCAGCCTCAGCGCCCCATAGCAACTACGGGCCTGCGATTCGTAGTCGTGGGCACCGCCCACGTTCGCCGCAACTACGGCGATCTACGCTCCGTTAGCTCCCGATCGCTTGCGTCAGACTGAACGGTTCTAGGGGGCGAAAGTCCAAGCGAAGACTCGTTTCGATCGCGGGTGTTCTCCGGCAATCGCTGCCCATACTTATATATACACAAGAAAAAAACAGGGATGGCCGATCTCGTTTTTTTTCGTCCCCGGCCCCCGGTAAGCAGGCGAGCCAAGAATTTTCACGGCCTCTAACTATAAAGATCACAACCAAAGACGGCGGTTTAACCCACTTTTTTATTTTTCACCGAAGTTTCCCGTCCAAAGCTCAAATTGAGCTATGGACCAAAATAGCAGGTTAAGCCAAGGCTGCGAGATGCGATTATATACATGTAAGGCATTCGTTTTGGCTAGGCTTCTCGTGTCCGAAACAGAAACCCAGAGGGGCATTAATTGGCCGTTAAGATGATCAAACAGCTACGCAACTTCTGGCGCGAACTCCTCGTCCCGTTCCACCCGCACGAATTCTCCGTGAAGAAAGTCGGCGGCCGGGGTCTCACCTACATCGACAAGCGGTCCTTAGCGAATCGTCTCGACAGCGTGGACGGCCCAGACGGCTGGTTCACGGAGCATCGCGACGAAGGCGGGCGTGGCCTCGTGTATGGGCTGCACCTCCGCATCCCGATGGACAATGGCTCATGGAGCTTCATGCACAAGGAAATGGGTGTGGCCCACGAGGGAATGGTGAAGAAGATCGGCGGCGATCGAGTTGAGGAGTTGGACAACGATTTCAAGCCCAGCCGTCTGAACCTCCATCTAATCCTCGTCACTGCCGTAGCACGCCATACAAAGGCGCAGTCCGACCGGCCGAAGCCGGCTCAAGATCCCAGGGTGGTTATCTCAAAAATCGAATTCTACAACCGAGACAAGGAGCTGGGTCATGGGCCGGGAAGTGAGCCGACCTAGGCTAGGCGATGGGGATGGCGGCCGAGTACGACCAGCCCGACACGGCCGGATGGGCTTCGTGTTGGGTCCCGGCCCGGGAAGTCCAGTCTCGATCACCCCGTCCAGTTCGCTCGGCTTCATCAACGGAACGCTCCAAGATCGCAAGGATCTCTCGACAATCAGCTTTCTTGATCTAGGAGTAGTGCTGGGTCATTACGCGAAGTGGCAAGACTGTCGAGACGATTTAGGGTACCGCTACATCGGCCGACGTGGCGAAACTGCCACATTCAAATATTCGTACTGAATGACAGGTTAAGTTTCCGCCTTTCGCTGTGATCTTTATCTATAGAGGGTGCAAGCACCCAATCATCACCAAAGGAGAAGAAAATAGAAGTCAAGCTCATCGAGACCAAGCTGATCGACTCGCCGAAGGCCGACAAGGAGCTTCGGCACTTCAACAAGGAATTCGCCTTCAACCTCGCCGCGTCTATCAAGATCGAGGGGATGCACAACCCGATCATGATTCGGCCCAACCCGGACGCAGCCGGCCGCTACCTGATCGTGCAGGGCCGCCACCGGCTCTACGCCAAGAAGACCGTGCTCAAGGAAGACGTGATCGAGGCCCGCGTCTCCGAGGACATGGACGAAACGGACGCCGAGATGGCCATGCTCTCTGAGAACCTCTGGCGGAATCCGCTCACCAGGGCTCAGCACTTTATCACCCTCCGAAAGTGGAGCGAGCATTATCAGGCCAAGCGCACCGGCAAGATCGGCCCAGGTGCCACCGGCTCCAAGGCTTCGGCCGAAAAGAAGGCCAAGGCGAAAGCCCAGGCTTCCGACTCCTTCACTTCCAATCGGGCTGCGGCCCCGGCCATTGTCGAGGAGCCTTCGTCCACCGGACTTGACGCGATGGTGGCCGCCTTGACAGGCAAGAGCCTGGCGTCTGCCAGGCGCGTCCTGCGTATCGCCCGGTCCTTCGATACGGAGCAACTGGAGGCCCTGGAGCAGATGCAGGTGACTCAAGGCGACATGACCCGGCTCGCCAAGATCAAGGATGAGCATAAGCGGGGCGAGGTGGTCAACCTGATCGCCGCCGGCATGGAAGTCGAAGACGCCCTTAAGCGGATCATGGGCGAAGCGGCCCCGACTCCCGCCGATGGCAAGTCGAGGGAAACCCGAGAGGCCGAGGCCGCGAAGGCCGACGCCGGGAAAGACAGCCTTGACGACGAGGCGTGGTTCACCGAGTTCTGCGGACAGAAGGCCGCGATGCTGAAGAATCCCGCCAAGTACAAGGCCGACGCCATCCTGTTTCGGAAACTCGCCCAGATTCGCCAAACGTTCCGAACCAACTCCAAGAAGCCACTGAAGGTTGCGAAGAAGGCGGGAGCTGCTGGCCCGTTCCTCGAACTTGCCAGCGGGGTGGCCAGCGTTTCACACCCTAAGGAGTGGCTCGTCTGCAAGAAGTGTAAGGGAGCGGGCATGACGAGGGGGAGCGAGTGTAAGAACTGTCAGGGCGGAGGCTACCTCGTGACACACCAGGAGAGGCACTGAACAGCGGACGAACTTGCGGGGAGGCACGCCCTCCCCGCTTCTCGGATCAAACTGGTCAATCGCTCCTTCGCTTGGATTAAAAAGCTGCCATCGGCTCCAATCGCGAGTATCGGTGTGCATCGGCCTGGTGATTCCGTCTCCAGGGGGCGGGCCGGGAACTCACCTCTCCGACTGCCCTCAATCCGCCGGCTGCGGAGGACCAGTACGGCGTCGCGACGTGTCCGCAAACGCAGCGGCCCGAGCCTGTGCGACCCCTGAAGCGTTTGGCAGGGTGCAGTCAATCAATTATCCAGGGGAGCCGACTGATGACGCAGCCGGATTAATGAATTAGCATTGCATAGGTCGCACATGCCGTGGGGCGTCGAATCGGGCGCGCGGATAGCCGGGAGGCCGTAAGACCGATCGGGCAGATGATTCAGCCGTTGACGCGCCGCCGATTTGACAAAAAGGATGGATGATGCAGCTCGCGGAAGTGAAACCCGGCGTCGCCCTCGTCGGTCTTGATCCGGACTTGGTCTGCACGGTCGTCGCCGTCAGCATTATCGCCGAAGGCGCGGTACAGGTGTTCTACAAGCTGCCGGACGGGACCCTCAAGGAGCGGCTGCTCGGAGCTGCCGATGAGGCGACGATTTCCCTCGCGACGACAGAACGCCCTTGGGCCTTCGACGGCGACTCCGCCGCGTTCCAACTGGCGTGCGAAGCAAAGCGAATCGACCTCGCGTTCCTGTTCGACCCGATGATGGCTGTCCACACCTCGAACGTCGAACCGCTGCCGCACCAGATTACGGCGGTCTACGAGTCGATGCTGCCACGCCAGCCTCTTCGGTTCGTCCTGGCCGACGACCCTGGGGCCGGCAAGACGATCATGGCCGGGCTCTACATTCGCGAACTCGTGATGAGGGCCGACGCTCGCCGCGTGCTCATCGTCGCGCCCGGCAGCCTCGTCGAGCAGTGGCGTGACGAACTCTTCGAGAAATTCGGGCTCGAATTCCGCGTCTTCACCTCCGCCCTGGAGGAGGAATCGCCGAGCGGCAATCCTTTTGATGATCATCAGCAGATCATCGTCCGGCTCGATCAGATGTCGCGGAACGAGGAACTTCAAGCCAAGCTCTGCGCAGCCGGGTGGGACTTGGTCGTTTTCGACGAAGCCCACAAGCTCGCCGCCCACTACTTCGGCTCCAAGTTGGAGAAGACCGGGCGCTATAGGTTCGCGGAAAATCTCGGCAAGGAAACCCGCCATCTGCTCCTCATGACCGCCACGCCGCACAACGGCAAGGAGGAAGACTTTCAGCTTTTCCTCTCGTTGCTCGACTCGGATCGCTTCTACGGCAAGTTCCGTGACGGAGCCCACAAGGTCGATGCGACCGATCTCATGCGGCGCATGGTCAAGGAGGAACTCGTCAAGTTCGACGGCACGCCGCTGTTCCCCGAACGCAAGGCGTACACCGTCAACTACAAACTCTCGGACCCCGAAAAGGAACTTTACGAAGACGTTACCAACTATGTAAATGCGGAGATGGGAAAGGCCGATCTCCTCGCCGGCTCCCGCAAGGGCTCGGTTGGGTTCGCCTTGACCACGCTCCAGCGGCGGCTCGCCTCCAGCCCTGAGGCCATCTACCAGTCGCTCCGCCGGCGCAAGGAACGCCTCTCCGAACGGCTTCGACTGGCGAAATTCGGCGACCGCGGCATGACCGTCCTGACCGAGAGTCTCGACGCCATCCCCGACGACGACGATGAGCTGAATGCCGACGAGCAGGAAACGCTTGAGGAAAAGCTTGTCGATCAGGCGACAGCCGCGAAGACCATCGCCGAACTCGAAACTGAAATCTGCATCCTCAAATCGCTTGAAGAGAAGGCGAAAGCAGTCGTCGTCTCGGGACAGGATCGGAAGTGGGAGGAACTCTCGACGCTACTCCAGAACAACCCCGAGATGCACGACGCGTCCGGCCGGCAGCGGAAGATCATCCTTTTCTCAGAGCACCGCGACACGCTGAACTATCTGCACGCGAAGATCGCCGGCGTGCTGGGGAATACCGAAGCCATCGTCGCGATTCACGGCGGCACGCACCGCGACGACCGGCGGAAGGCCCAGGCGCTCTTTCGGTCCGATCCCGAGGTCCGGGTGCTGATAGCGACCGACGCGGCCGGAGAAGGGGTGAACCTCCAGTGCGCTCACCTCATGGTCAACTACGACCTGCCCTGGAATCCCAACCGGCTCGAACAGCGCTTCGGTCGCATCCACCGGATCGGGCAGACGGAGGTCTGCCACCTCTGGAACCTCGTCGCCAAGGAAACCCGCGAAGGCGACGTATACCACCGACTCCTGGAGAAGCTCCAATTCGAGAGTGAGGCCCTGAAGGGACGCGTCTTCGATATTCTCGGCGACGTGCTCGACGGCGTCAGCCTCAAGGAGTTGCTCATGGAGGCCGTCCGCTACGGCGACCAGCCCGAGGTCCGTGCTAAGCTGACGCAGCGGATCGACCATGCGTTCGACCACGACCACATCAAGGGCTTGCTCGATCGTGGCGCATTGGCCCAGGAGACGATGACTCCGGATCGGCTCTTCAAGGTGAAGGAGGAGATGGAACGGACCGAGGCCCGGCGTCTTCAGCCGTTCTTCGTGCGGTCGTTCTTCCTCAAGGCCTTCGACCAGCTTGGCGGCACGACTCACCGCCGCGAGGCCGAACGATTCGAGATCACCCACGTTCCCGCCGCGATTCGTGAACGCGATCGCCGATTGATCGGCCGCAACCGCCGCGAGCAGGAGCCGATCGTCAAGCGGTATGAGCGCATTGCCTTCACACGCGACGCCCTCCAGCCGCTGGACAAGCCGGGCCACGTCCGCGCCGTGCTCATGCATCCCGGCCACCCGCTGATGATCGCCGTCACGGACATGATCCTGGAGCAAAACGCCAACCTGCTCCGACAGGGGACGGTGCTCGCCGATCCGGCCGACGAGACGGACCAGCCGTGGCTGCTGTTCCTGCTGACGCACGAGGTGAAGTCCGGCGACGGGGTCACGCTCTCCAAGCGAATCCAGTTCATCCGCGTGAACCCGGACGGGTCGGCCGTCTTCGCGGGCTGGGCACCTCACCTCGACCTTGAGCCCCTGGCCGCCGCGGATCGGCCGTTGCTTGAGGATCTCCTCACGTCGCCGTGGATTCATGCCGATCAAGAGCAGAAGGCCGTTGCTCTCGCCGCCGGATCGCTCGTGCCCGAGCACTTCAAGGAAGTCGCCGACCGTCGCATCGAGCACGTCGACAAGACCCTGGCCGCCGTTCACGAACGGCTGACCAAGGAGATCGCCTTTCGTACGAAGCAGGAAATTAAGCTCAAGGAGGATCTCGCGGCCGGCAAGGACGTGCGGCTGAACCTCGACAACGCCAAGAAGACGCTTGAAGAGCTGCAAAGCCGGCTCGAAGGTCGGAAGAAGGAGCTTCTGGCAATGCGGCAGGTGCAGAACGGCACCCCGGTCATCCTCGGGGAGGCGCTCGTTGTGCCGAGCGGATTGCTCCGTAGCCTCCGGGGTGAGGGCCCGGCGCTGAGCCCCGCCGATGCCGCCGCGCGCAAGCGGATCGAAACACTCGCCATGCGAGCGGTCGTTCAGGCCGAGGAAGCGAAGGGACATCGCGTCATCGATGTCACGAAGCAAAATTGCGGCTGGGACGTGTCGAGCTACCCACCGGAAGGCACGGAACCGATCCATATTGAGGTCAAGGGGCGTGTCGCGGGCTCGACCACGATCACCGTCTCCCGCAATGAGATCCTCTATGCGTTCAACCAGGGCGAAAAGTTCGTGCTGGCGATCGTCTTCGTGAACCCGGACGACACGTCCGACGGGCCGCACTATCTCGCCAATCCGTTCCGGCGCGAACCCGACTGGGGCGCGGCGAGCGTGAACTACTCGATCCGCGATCTGCTCAAGCAAGGCAAAGGAATGCCATGAGTACTGTCTCCCCGAACAGCCCCTTTACGGCCGCAAAGTTCCTGGATGCGTGGCCGGAGCAAGTAAGCCGTCGGGATGACGTTCGGATCGTGTCGCCCAAGAAGCTGATCGAAGTCGCCCTCCCCCTCGACGCCATCAATGCGGCGGCGGCTGCAGCGAAGAGAAAATCGCCGAAGGGTTATCCGACCACTCTTCATACATGGTGGGCGCAGCGGCCGATCTCTGCAGCACGTGCCGTCATCTTCGCGCAGCTCGTTCACGACCCCGAAGACCTCTGGCGGTGCCAGAACCCCGGTATCGAGCCCAACCAGCAGGTGCGGGGGCACTGGACGAAGGCGCGTGCCAAGCTATTCACGATCATCGAAGACCTTGTGAAGTGGGAGAACACCACCAACGAAGCGGTGTTGAAGCCGGCCCGCGAGGCGATCCTCCAGAGCTGGCGGGAGACGTGCGAGCTGAACAAGGACCACCCGCGAGCGAAGGAACTCTTCAACCCGGAGAAGATGCCAGGCCTGCACGACCCGTTCGCCGGCGGGGGCTCGATCCCGCTCGAAGCCCAGCGGCTCGGTCTCAAAGCCTTTGCCAGTGACCTCAACCCCGTCGCCGTGCTCATCAACAAGGCGATGATCGAGATTCCGCCCAGGTTCGCCGGCAAGCCGCCAGTCCACCCCGACGCCGACAACGCTTTGAAGACCTGGAGCAGTGCAGCCGGCCTGGCCGAGGACGTGCGCCGCTACGGGGCCTGGATGCGTGACGAGGCGTTCAAGCGGATCGGCCACCTCTACCCGCCGATCGAAGTCACCAAGGCGATGGTCAAGGACCGGCCCGACCTGGAACCATACGAAGGCCAGAAGCTCACTGTCACCGCCTGGCTCTGGGCGCGGACCGTCAAGAGCCCGAACCCGGCGTTTGCGCATATCGACGTGCCGCTCGCCAGCACGTTCGTTCTGAGCAGCAAGGAAGGCAAGGAATCCTACGTCGAGCCGGTGATAGGCAAGTCAGGCTATACGTTCACGGTGAAGGTCGGAAAGCCGCCGGCCGAGGCCAAAGCAGGGACATCGTTCGGAAAACAGAAGGGCTTCCGCTGCCTAATATCGCACACACCTGTAACTTTTGACTACATTCGTGTGGAGGCGATGGCCGGACGGACGGGGCAAAAATTGATGGCGATTGTCGCCGAAGGAACACGCGGCCGGATATACCTTGCACCGACGGCCGAGCACGAAGCAGTCTCGGCCAAAGCCAAGCCTGCGTGGAAGCCGGACCTCAAGCTGCCGGCACAAGCGCTGAGTTTTCGTGTGCAGCTTTACGGCATGCTCACCTACGGCGAACTCTTCACTCCACGGCAGTTGGTCGCGTTAACAACCCTCAGCGATCTGGTTGGCGAGGCGCGGGACCGAATTCGGAGGGACGCAATCGTGGCCGACCTGCCCGACGATGACCGGGGCGTCGAGCACGGCGGCACTGGAGCCAACGCCTATGCGGAAGCGATCGCGATCTTTCTCGCGTTCGCGATAAGCCGCAATGCCGATTACGGATGCACCATTTCAACATGGCGCACAAAAGACAACGCTATGCGGTCGATGTTCTCGAAGCAGGCGATACCGATGGTATGGGACTTTGCAGAAGGTTCCATTTTTGCCAAGTCGAGTTCGGGCTTCATCGAAGCCATCACGGTAGTCGCGAGCGTGTTGCCTGTCTTGCCGGCGAACGGATTCGGCTCGGCTCGACAAGCGGATGCGCAGAATCAAACCGAGAGTTTGGCCAAGTTCATCTCCACCGATCCGCCCTACTACGACAATATCGGTTACGCCGATTTGTCGGATTTCTTTTATGTCTGGTTACGCAAAACTCTCCGCGATCAGTACGCTTCGCTGCTTGCTACCATTGCAGTGCCGAAAGCCGAGGAATTGGTCGCTACGCCGTATCGCCACGGAACGAAGCAGAAAGCCGAGGCGTTCTTCCTCAATGGCATGAAGCAAGCGATGCACAACCTTGCTATTCAGGCCCACCCGGCGGCACCGATTACGATCTACTACGCTTTCAAACAGTCCGAGACAGCAACGAAGGAAGGCACTTCTTCAACTGGTTGGGAGACCTTTCTAGAAGCGGTTCTAGACTCCGGACTGTCCCTCGTCGGGACTTGGCCTATGCGGACTGAAGGAGATAATCGACAGATTGGGATTGGTTCCAATGCCCTTGCCTCGTCCATCATCCTCGTCTGCCGCCCACGGGCGAAGGACGCCGGCACCATCTCCCGTCGACAGTTCGTCCGTCAGCTCAACGAGGCTCTGCCCCTGGCTTTGGACTCCATGACGCGCGCAAGCGAAGGGCAGCACTCGCCTGTCGCGCCGGTGGACTTGTCGCAGGCGATCATCGGGCCGGGCATGGCGATCTTCAGCCGGTATGACGCTGTACTCGAAGCCGACGGCACGCCGATGAGCGTGAAGACCGCGCTGCAACTCATCAACCGCTTCCTGGCCGAGGACGACTTCGACGCCGATACGCAATTCTGCCTGCACTGGTTCGAGCAGTACGGCTGGGAGGCCGGCAAGTTTGGCGAGGCCGACACGCTGGCCCGCGCCAAGGGGACGAGCGTCGCCGGGGTGGAGCATTCCGGCGTGGTCGAGGCCGGCGGCGGCATCGTCCGGTTGCTCAAGTGGAAGGAATACCCCGCCGACTGGGACCCCGAGCGCGACGCCCGCCTCCCCGTCTGGGAAGCCCTCCACCAACTCATCCGAGCCTACAATGCCGACGGCGACAGCGGCGCAGCCAAGGTGCTCGCCGGTGCCTCCGCCAAGGCCGAAGCCGCCCGCCAGTTGGCCTACCGCCTTTACACCCTCTCCGAACGCGCCGGCCGCGCCGAGGACGCACGAGCCTACAATGAAGTGGTAACCGGCTGGAGCGGCATCGAAAGCGCCGCCGTCAAAGTATCGACGCCGCAGCAACGCACCCTGTTCGACCTGGAAGGAGCCCGCTGATGCTTTCCCGGCTGCTCCTGAAGAACCTGACGGTGTTCTCGGAGGCGGAATTCGACTTCGCGCCGGGCTTGAACGTCGTCGCGGGGGAGAACGGGGCGGGCAAGTCGCATGTCCTGAAGGCTGCCTACACGATCGCGGCCGTCCTGGCGCGCGGCGAAAAGGAATCGGGCTCGTCGACGCCTACCAAGAGCTACCTGGAGACCGCGATCGCCCGGAAGCTTCGCGGCGTGTTTCGGCCGGACGAGCTGGGACGATTGGCGCGTCGGCAGGCCGGCCGGGTCCGTTGCGAGGTGGGAGCGGAGTTCAGCGCGTCCGGCTTTCCCCTGGCTTTCTCGTTCAACACCACCAGCAAGACCGAAGTCGTCGTCGCTTACGTGCCGGACAAGTGGGAGAAAAAACCACCAGTCTTCCTGCCGACTCGGGAACTTCTGACGATCTATCCCGGCTTTGTTTCTCTCTACGATATGACCGACCTGTCGTTTGAGGAGACGTGGAGAGACACATGCATCCTTTTGGGCGCGCCTCTCGCCAAAGGCGCGAGGCTTTCTGAAATCAAGGAGTTGTTGGAACCACTAGAGAAACAACTCGGCGGGACAGTCGTAGTCGACCAAGAGCGATTCTATGTGAAGACGCGATCCGGCAACCTGGAAGCGCATCTAGTCGCCGAAGGATTGCGCAAGTTGGCGATGATCGCGCGGTTGATCGCCACGGGATCGCTCGTCGGCAAAGGGGCGCTCTTCTGGGACGAACCCGAGGCGAACCTGAACCCCAAAGTGATCAAGAAAGTCGCGCGGACGATCCTGCAACTCTGCAAGTCCGGCATCCAGGTGTTCGTCGCCAGCCACAGCCTGTTCCTGATGCGGGAGCTGGACATCCTGCTGAAGAATAACGAGTTCCGCGACGTGAAGACCAAGTTCTTTGGTCTGCACCCGAGCGCCGACGGCGTGACGGTCCAGCAAGGCGAGACGGTCGACGATGTCGGAACGATCGACGCTTTGCAGGAAGAATTGAGCCAGTCGGATCGATATCTCGGCGTGGAGACGAGCTGATGGCGACCCTCACTGAAGGGAAGCTACGCTTCACGTTCGCCGAAGATTGGACCGTCTCGCAATACGACGATTGGGGCCATTATCGCAACCAGTTCATCAAGGTTTGCGGGAGTATCAAGGCGGTCGATGTCGTGGCGATCGAGCCGAATGGGTGTTGCTGGCTGTTGGAAATCAAAGACTATCGGGAGCATGTGCGTACCAAGACCATCCACCTGGCGGACGAGATGGCCGAAAAGGTGCGGGACACCCTGGCGGGCCTGGTCGCGGCCCAGTTCCGCGCCGACGACGAAAGCGAGAAGATCGCGGCCAAGCAAGCCTTGCGAGCCACCAGTCTGAGGGTGGTGCTCCATCTTGAACAGCCGACGAAACCCTCGAAATTGTTCCCACGCGCCATCAATCCCGCGACCGTGCTCCAGCGGCTGAGACAGCTCATCAAAGCCATCGATCCGCATCCGCAAGTGGTTGAGACAGCCACCAGCCGCAACCTCCCCTGGACCATCCATTGAACAAGAGGCGACACCTGTGAAACCCTGGCGTGAGATCGCGATTCCCCATACCGACGTGCTGAAGGGGATATTCCTGCAAGCAGAGTTCGCGGCCGATATCACCGCCGTGCAATCCGGCAAGGCCGTGCATGAGTACCAGGACGCCAAGGCGTTCTTCGAGCGGACGTACATCACCGAGGGGATGCGGCTGCTCCTGACGCAGGTCGTCCAGCGGTTGAGCGGCAAGGGAGGCGAGCCGGTCATCCAGTTGCAGACGGCGTTCGGCGGCGGCAAGACGCACACGATGCTGGCCGTGTTGCACCTGGCCTCGCGAACCTGCCCGCTCTCCGATTTGCAAGGCGTTCCGACCCTCGTCGAGAAGGCCGGGCTGATGGACGTTCCCCAGGCCAAGGTCGCGGTGATCGACGGCACGGCCCATGCGCCAGGCCAGGCATGGAAGCGCGGCCGAACCACGATCAAGACCCTGTGGGGCGAGCTGGCGTGGCAACTCGGCGGCTCCGACGGCTTCGCCATGGTGAAGGAGTCCGACGCCAACGGCACCTCGCCCGGCAAGGACGTGCTCCGGCAACTCCTGGAAGCCCACGCCCCGTGCGTCGTCCTAATCGACGAACTCGCCAGATACATCGGGCAGTTCGAAGAGGGCAAGTCGTTCTCGGGAGGGACGTACGACAGCAATCTTTCGTTCGTCCAGTCTCTGACCGAAGCCGTGAAGCTCGTGCCGAGCGCGGTTCTGCTGGGAAGCCTCCCCGATTCCGCACCGCCATCAAGCGGGGATCGCGGCAAGCTGGCGATCAAGGCGCTGGAGCATCTCTTCGGTCGGGTTCAGGCACTCTGGAAGCCGGTGGCCACCGAGGAGGCCTTCGAGATCGTGCGTCGTCGGCTGTTCGAACCGATCAAGGACCTGACGGCCCGTGACGCGGTCTGCCGGGCCTTCGCTGACGCCTACGTCACAGAAGGCGCGAAGCTGCCGAGCGAGACCCAGGAGGGCCGGTACTTCGACCGTCTGACGCAAGCCTACCCAATCCACCCCGAGGTGTTCGACCGGCTTTACGAAGACTGGTCGACCATCGACGATTTCCAGCGCACCCGCGGCGTGCTCAAGCTGATGGCCAAGGTGATCGCCCGCCTGTGGAATTCGGACAACAAGGATCTCCTGATCCTGCCGGGAAGTCTGCCGTTGGCGTCTGGAGACGTGCGGAACGAGATGACCTACCTGCTCCCGCAAGGCTGGGAAGCTGTGATCGAGAAGGACATCGACGGCGACCGGGCCGAGACGACGGAACTCGAAGGCAAGGAACCCCGATTCGGGCAGGTGAACGCGGCCCGTCGAGTGGCCCGGACGCTGTTCCTCGGCACCGCCCCGTCGTGCGTTGCGACGAAGCCGGGCATTCGCGGCCTGGATCGCGGCCGGGTCTTGCTCGGCTGCCTGCAACCCGGCCAGACGACGGCAGTGTACGCCGACGCGCTCGGCCGATTGGCGGACCGCCTTCACTACCTAAACAGTTCCGGCGACAAGACCGTCGACACGACGCGGTTCTGGTTTGACACGCGGGCCAACCTGCGCCGGGAGATGGAAGACCGCAAGCGACGCTTCGATCTGAAGACGGACGTGAGGAAGAGGATCGAAGACGTGGTGAAGAAGCTGTTCGCGAGCGTGCCGCCGTTCGACGGCGTCCACGTCTTCACCCCTCACGCCGACGTGCCGGACGACAGCGCCCTACGGCTCGTCGTACTCGCGCCCGAGAATGCGTTCACGAAAGATGACCCGCGACCGGCGACCGATGCGGTTCTGGAGCACCTACGATCGCACGGCGGCCAACCCCGGCATCGAGCGAATCGGCTGATCTTCCTGGCGGCCGACAGGCAGGTATTGAGCCGGCTTCAGGACGCGACCCGGGTTGCGCTGGCCTGGGCGAGCATTGTGAAGGATGTGGCCGAGGGTGGCCTGAACATCGATCAAATTCAGCGGCGGCAAGCGGAGAAGGAGGCGGATGCGGCCAGCGCCGTGGTTCCCCGAGCGGCCCGAGAATGCTTCAAGTGGCTGCTCTGCCCGGTGCAGGACGACCCGACTGTGACGAAGCCGACAATCGAATCCTTTCCGCTGAACACGACCAGCGGCAACGCGCCGGGCGAGTTGGAGCGGGTCTGCCGCGAGAACGAGCTGGTCATCGAAACGTGGTCGCCGATCCACCTGAGGGTGAAGCTGAAAGAACTCTACTGGAAGGCCGACAAGCCCGCCGTAGGAGCGATGGCGTTCTGGGAGGACTCACTGCGGTATCTGTACCTGCCCCGTTTGAAGTCCCGCGAGGTTCTGGCTGCTGTCGTTCGAACCGGTGCTTCAAGCCGGGACTTCTTCGGCACCGCGTACGGGCAGACAGGTGGAAAGTTCGACGGCTTCCAGTTCGGCGAAGGAGCAGTATCGCTCGACGACACCCTCTTGCTCATCGAACCGGAAGCCGCCCGGCAGTACGTCGTTGGGCAGCAGAAGCTTATCGTGGAAACGCCACCCAAGACTGACGGTGACAACGGTAAGACCACGACGACGAGAGAAGAAACGGTTACGGGTGGTTCGGACAAGATTTTGAACGGAAACGCCGGAGTCTCGACCACCAAGGCGAAGTCATTTCGCGGCAGCGCCGAAGTGAGCGCCACATTGGCCAAATCGAAACTCAACACCATCGCCGACGAGGTGATCGCGTTGCTGGCTTCGGACCCGCACGCGACGATACGGATTACCCTGGAGATCGACGCCGAGTTCCCGAACGGGGCAAGCGACACCGTCAAACGCGGCGTGAGCGAGAACGCCACGAGTCTCGGGTTCAAGACGAAGGACTGGGAGTAAGCCCCCCAGGCCCGGCTCCGTCGGCTCAGCAGATCAGGGCAGTGTCGCCGGCGCGCGACTCAGCCTTGCGTGAGGACTCTCCGCTGCTGCGCGCTGCATCCCTCACTCTGGCAACGCGCCGGCGCGTACGTCGCTCATCGACTATCCACGTAGTCGGAGTGCTTGTCGAGAGTCACGCGGCCGTTCGCCCGGTCTATCAAGCTGTACTTTGTCAGGCCTTCGTCGTCACGGTTTCTTAGGGCACCGTTCGTTTGCCCGATGTTGCTGCTGGTCGTGCCGTTTCAGGCTCAGCCCGTGCTTGGCGACTGGAGCATATGGAGCCCTTGGCCTTGAACAGCCTCAAGCCTTCGCAGGAAGACGCGGCAGCGAGTGTGAATTCTGAGATGCACAATGGCAGCGGACCGCCGCACCAGTCCTTCAGCTCTCGCCTGAGAACACGCAGAGGATGATTTCTGCATAAGGAACCTGAGTGAGTGATTCAAGCATTTTCCCGTGAGTTGGATAGGTCGATCGGTCATTGCTCCTTGCCCTGCACAACTCCCGCCGCGCTGTCCTTTGGACCCGATTCCGATGGTTGAGCAGATTTGACGGCTTTCCGGATTTCGAGACTCAGCCGGCCGGTCGAATGGAATCGGATCTAGCTTGTTTTGCGATTTTACCCTGGGTCTCTCATCTCGTTCGATTGATATCTGGTGTAACGTGGCGGCAGGTGGTCGTCCTTGATCTGGGATCATGACTGGAGATGTGAGATGCCATCAAGTGAGATCGCCAGTCGGAACGACGAACGTTCCATCCTCACCGACGTGCGGGCTATAACCGGACTCCTGGACCGCTCGGAGTCATTGATCTTTCGAGAGGACGAGCGGGCCGCATCCTGAGGCCGGTGGGCAATGGGGATCGAAACAATGGCGTCGCCGCGAGATCTAGGTCAAGGTCGAATCGGGATGCCCGAACCGGACGGCTTGGGAGGCTCGCTTCCCGAGTCAAGTCGGGACCGTCGGCCCTAACGAGATGCCTCGGAAATGAGGTTCCGGGCCACTGATCCCGCTTGTTCGTCAGCCTGACGCAGGGAGGTGACGAGGCCGGGCAAGCGTTAGTGGCGTTACGCGGTCCAAAGCTCAATTTGAGCTTTGGATCTCGGCGGAGGGGCCCACGCGATCGGCTCGCCGAGCTTCGACGAAAGGCTCGCTTGAATTGCCGAGCGCTGCGGCGTTTCGCTCCTTGGTCGACCGGACTCGTTACACCGTCGAAGCTCGGCGGGGCGTGCCTGGCTCTCAACCTGGCAGACTCCGACTGACGGACCTACTTCCAAGAGAAGGCAGTAGGTTGTCCATCACGGCGAGTCTTGCCGACTTCGAGCGAATTGCCGGAGGGTCGCTGCGTGGTTGGGTATCTATAGGTTGAGGGCGCAGTCGATGCCCACCAGCGACAACTAGGAGCCGAAAGATGACCCGTATCGCCGAACAACCCAGCCCCGTCTCGTCGGGGACGCTTCTCATCGACGCCGAGGAGGTCGCCCGCCGTCTCGACGTTTCTTCGCGGACGGTCTGGCGATTGAACAGCGCGGGCAAATTGCCGAAGCCCGTCGCCGTGGGCGGGTCGAAGAAATGGCGATCCGACGAGATCCGTCGATGGGTCGAGGCCGGATGCCCGGGGCGTTCCGCGTGGGAGGCACGCAGCAAGCGGGCGTGACTTCGGGTAACGAGAGAATGTCAAGTAGACCGAAAGCAACGCGGAAGCCGTTTTGGCTTCCTGGCTGAATGAGGGTCGCCCGAGTGGCCAAAGAGCGGCTGACCCTTGCCTCGTCGATGCTGGGAGCGACGAGCGGGCGGGTCGTGAAAGTAGCCACCTAAATTCCGCGAGGTCCTCAAGCGACCGACCGGCCCGGTTCTTCGATGTGGTTCTTCCCGACACGAGGTCCTCGACCCGCACTCTCTTTGCTCCAAGCAACCGGACGCTGGGCCCGATACGCCTGGCGGTGATCTCCCCTGGGTCGGTAGCCAAACCGACCAAGACGGCCGCTTACTAGCGGCAGCGACGAACGGACAGGGTTCGCAGCCCTGGGGGACGAGACTGTACCAGCCCCACAATCAAATACCGGGTTCAGGTGTTCCCTTCCTTCCCGGTGGGTCGATGGCCGCAAGGCTGAGGAGAATGGGCTGGGCGATCTTCACCGGTGGTCGGGCAATCCTGGCCTGAGAGACCAGGAAGCCTCAAATGCCAGAGCCAGCCGGGAAGACCCTACATCGACCCGGAAAGGGCGGCGGTGTGCCTTGAATCAACGCCCGAGGCTTAAACGTGTTACTGCCGTTGTCCGGCGATAGACCAATGGTTAACTTCGACGCAGCACCAGGAGTTCAAGCTATGGCATCTCTCTTCAAGCCTACGTACTCAGCCCGCGACCCGAAGACGGGCGATCGAATCCAACGCAAGGCCAAGAAGTGGTACGGCCAGTACATCGACGGTGACGGCATCCTCCGCCGGGCCCCCCTGGCGACGGACAAGGCTGCGGCCCAAGCGTTGCTGGCCGAATTGGTCAAGCGTTCTGAGCAAAGGCGAGCCGGTCTATCCGATCCCTTCGAGGAACATCGGACGCGCCCGCTCACCGAGCACCTCAAGGACTTCGAGGCGTCTCTGCGTCACGGCGGGGCGACGGAACAGCACACCAAGCTCGTCTCTAGTCGAGTCCACAAGGTAATCCAGCAATGTGGTTTCGTGTTCATACCTGACATCTCGGCGTCCCGTGTGTCGGCTCACATCGCCGAGCTTCGTCGGGGAGGATTGTCGGCCCAGACTTGCAACTTCTACCTCCAGGCCGCCAAGCAGTTCGTCCGGTGGCTCGTCCGCGACCGTAGGACCAACGACAACCCGCTGGACCACCTGAAGGGCACTAACGTCAAGTTAGACCGCCGTCACGACCGCCGGGCACTGTCGGATGCCGAGTTCTCGGCGCTCATCAAGGCGGCTCGTAATGGTGGGACGTACAGAGGATTGAGCGGCCCGGATCGGGCCATGCTCTATCTGGTCTCGGCTGGCACGGGCTTACGGGCCTCGGAATTGGCGAGCATGACCCCCGCCAACTTCCACCTCGGCGAGGAATCTTCGTGGACCGTCGAGGCGGCCTATACGAAGAACCGGGAGACCGCCGTTCGGCCGCTCCACCCCGATCTCGTCGGCCCACTGAGAGAGTGGTTTCACGGCAAGGACTCTCGGACCCGGCTCTGGCCTGGGAAGTGGGCTGAGCATAAGCAGGCCGGTGCGATGATGAAGCGAGACTTGACGGCGGCCAGCATCACCTACAGAAACGAGAAGAAGCTCGTCGCCGATTTCCACAGCCTGCGTCACACATTCATCACGAACCTGCATCGGCTTGGGCTGTCGCCGAAAAACATCCAGTTCCTCGCCCGACACAGCACGATCACGCTGACGATGGACCGCTATACGCACGTCGATCAAAACGATGTCGCTGCGGCTCTGGCTGGCGTCTCCCTCCTCGTCCCGGGAAAGCCCGTGGTCGAGCCGTCGATTGATTTGCAGGCCGTCCTCTCGGAGAGCGGAGCGGGATCGACTTCTTGCACTGGCGCTTGCACAGAACTTGCACAAACGCCTGTCGCGACCCGTCCCGAGGCGTCGGAGATTGGCAACCCGGCTTTGAAGATCGGGGAAAAGACTCCTCGCCATAAAGCCAAAAAGGACAAGGGGTTTGACTCCCCTTGTCCCTCAGTGGCTTCAGATGTCAGCGGAGGAGGTGGGATTCGAACCCACGGTACCGCGGAGCGGTACACCGGTTTTCGAGACCGATTTCGGACCCGCGAGCGAAGAGGTCCGGCCGCTTCGTGACCGAGTTCGGATCGAATCAGCTCCCAACAGTCCTCTCGGGCCGGGGCAACGATCTTTCGCTGGCTGCGGCGAATTCACGGCGACGGGGCTCAAAGCAGCTTCTCGGGGATGATCGGGAGATCGCGGATTCGCTTCCCGGTCGCGTGATGGACGGCGTTGGCCAGCGCCGCCGCGACACCGGCGAGGGCCAGTTCGCCGACCCCCCGGGCCCCCAATGCGTTGATGTGCGGGTCGGGCTCGTCCAGGAGCGTGGCGTCGATCGCGGGGATGTCCGCATTGACAGGGATCGCGTATTCGGCCAGGTTGTCGTTCACGACGCGTCCGCACGGGTCATAGGCGGTTCGCTCCATGAATGCCATGCCGACCCCCATGACAATGCCCCCGACGAGCTGGCTGTGCGCGGACTTCGGGTTCAGCACCGCGCCAACATCGTACACGCCGACCAGCCTGGTCGCCCGCACCTGGCCGAGCGGATCGACCTTCACCTCGGCGAACAGGGCGCCGTATGATTCGAAGCTGAATTCGGACCGCTCGGCCCCCGGCCTGGACTCGCGCTCGACCTCGACCACCCGCCGCCCGGCACGCGTCATGATGTCCCCGAAGGACTCCCCTCTGGAGGGATCGATCCCGAGCGAGACACGGCCGTCGCGAGCGATGACGTCCCGGGGGGATGCGCCGTGAAGCGGCGAGTCGGGATGGGAAAGCGCCAGGCCGATCAGCGCGGCGCGGGCCTCCTCGGCCGCGGCCCGGACCGCGGACCCGACGCTGGCCGTGGTCCACGAGCCGGCAGTCGCCGGCGCTTGCGGAGAGGTCGAGTCGCCCAGGTCGACTCGCACGCGCTCAGTGGGCAAACCCAGGGCCTCGGCGGCGATCTGGGTCAGCACGGTGGCGGCACCGTTGCCCAGTTCGTGGGACGCCGTGGCGACGACGGCCGTATCGTCCGGGAGCAATGACACCTTCGCCGAGGCCGGGCGACGATTGCCCGGGTAGGCGGCGGTGGCCATCCCCCAACCGACGAGATGGTCGCCGTCGCGCATCGAACGGGGCTGGCCGGGTCGCTCCGACCAGCCGAAACGTTCGGCGCCGAGCCGGTAGCACTCCCTGAGGTGCTTGCTCGACCAGGGCCGCCCTTCGTGGAGATCGTGGTCGGCGTGGTTCCGCAGGCGAATCTCCAACGGGTCGAGGCCGATGATTTCGGCCAATTCGTCCATCGCGGACTCGAGCGCGAACAGGCCGGGCGCCTCGCCGGGGGCTCTCATCACGAGCGGCGGCGCGATGTTCACCGGCGCGACCCGGTGGGTGACCGCGAGGGACGAGCTCGCATACAGGCCCCGGGTGAGCAGGCCGCAGGGCTCGACGTAGCGGTTGACCGGCGAGGTCTCCGAAAGGGTGTCGTGCCGGATGGCGGTCAGGCGTCCCTCGCCCGTCGCGCCCAGGGCGACGCGTTGGACAGTCCTTGGCCGATGGCCGGTCGACGAGTACATGTCCGCCCGGGTCAGGACGAGTTTGACGGGTCGGGCGACGGACCGCGCGGCGACGGCCGCCAGGACGACGTGGTTCCAGAGGAAGCCCTTGGCCCCGAACGCCCCGCCGATGAACGGGCTGATGACGCGAACCGCCTCGGGGTCCAGTCCCAGGGCGTGGGCCGCGGCCCGCTGAAGGCCCTGGACCCAGCGGCAGGAGTCGTGCAGTGTGAGCTTTCCACCCTCCCACTCGGCGACCGTCGCCGAGGTCTCGATGGGGTTGTGGTGGTTGGTTGAGGTCCGATAGGTCCGCTCGACCCGATGCTCCGCCTCGTCAAACTCGCGATCCGGCTCGCCCCTGCGGACCTGCAGCTCCATGCCGGGGGTCCCGATGAACCGCTCCGGCCGCCAGCACTCCGGCCCGGGGACGGCCTCCAGGTCGAGCACCGGGGGCTCTCGATCGTAGGTGATCGTCACCAGCGAGGCCGCGTAGCGGGCTTGCTCGGCGGTCTCGGCGACGATCACGCCGAGGGGCTGGCCGGCGTAATGGATGACTTCGTCGCGGAGCGGCGGCCTGGTCTCGAAGAACTGGCCGGCGAACATCTCCAGGAGGTCATCCGGGGGGGGCTTTAATGGCGGCGCGTTCTCGTGCGTCAGGACGGCGAGGAAGCCCGGTGCTCGCTCCGCGTGGCCTGTGCCGATCCGCAGGGTTCGACCCCGGGCGATCGTGCTCCGGATCAGGCAGGAGTGCACCAGGCCAGGCGGTGCATAGTCGGCCGCAAAGGATGCTCCGCCGGTCACCTTGGCCGGGCCGTCCACGCGGTCGTGGGGGATTCCGAGGACTCGACTCATCTGGTACTCCCCTGGGTGGTCAGGGCGTGCACGACGACACGCCTCGCCAGCTCGACCTTGAAGGCGTTCTGCTCCCGTGGCCTGGCCTCGGCCACGGCGATCGAGGCGGCGGCCTCGTAGGTGCTCGCGGCGGCGGGCCGGCCCCGCGTGACCTGCTCCGCCTCGGGTATCCGCCAAGGCTTCGTACCGACGCCGCCCAGGGCGATCCGACAGTCGGCGATCACGCCGCCTTCGACCTTTAGGGCCACAGCCGCGGAGACGAGTGCGAACTCGTAACTGGCGCGGTCACGGACCTTCACGTAGCGCGAGTTGATCGCCACGTCCGAGGCGGGGACGTCTACGCCGGTGATCAACTCGCCCTGCTGCAACGCACACTCGACGTGCGGCGTATCGCCCGGGAGTCTGTGAAAGTCGCGGAGAGGAATCGAACGCTCGCCGGCCGGCCCTCGAACGCGAACGACCGCGTCCAAGGCCACCAACGCGACGGCCAAGTCCGAAGGGTGCGTCGCGAAGCAGTGATCGCTCGCGCCCAGGATGGCGTGGTTTCGATGCTCCCCTTGGGCCGCCGCGCACCCGGAGCCCGGCATTCTCTTGTTGCACGCCCAACCGTCGCCGCGGAAGTAGGGGCAGCGGGTCCGCTGCATGAGGTTGCCGCCGATCGTGGCCATGTTCCGCAATTGCGGGCTCGCGCTGGCCAGCAGAGCCTCGGCGATCACCGGGAACTCACGCGCGACGTCCGGATCGGCGGCGACGTCGCTCATCCGGGCCAGCGCCCCGATCCGCAGCCCGTCTCGACTGGCCTCGATCTTCGCGAGGGGGACGGCATTGACGTCGACGAGCCGGGACGGGGTCATGACGTGCAGCTTCATGAGGTCGACGAGGTTCGTCCCACCCGCCAGGAAGGCTGCGTGCTCGTCGCCCGCGACGGCAGCGATCGCGCCTGTCGCGTCGCTCGCCCGTTGGTACGTAAAGGGATTCAATGGACTCCCTCCGCGGCGACCTCGGCGATCGCCGCAACGATGTTGGGATAGGCGCCGCATCGGCAGAGGTTGCCGCTCATCCAGAGACGGATTTCCTCCGGAGTCGTGGCGACTCCCTCTCGAAGGAGGGCCGTCGCGGAGCAGAGTTGCCCCGGCGTGCAGTAGCCGCACTGGAACGCGTCGTGCCGGATGAAGGCCTCCTGCAAGGGGTTGAGATCATCACCGGCGGCGAGCCCCTCCACCGTCACGACCGATTTCCCATCGGCCGCGACGGCCAGCATGAGGCAGGAATTGACGCGCCGGCCATCCACGAGGACCGTGCATGCGCCGCACGCGCCGGCGTCGCATCCCATCTTCGGCCCGGTCACGCCGAGGTGCGTCCGGAGCGCATCCAGAAGGGTGACGCGGGGGTCGAGGGCCAGATCGTGCGGCTTGCCGTTCACGACGAGCCGAACGGCCACTGTGATGCTCGGCGGGAGACCGACCCCGCCGGCTGATCGTTCCGTCTCGTGATCCATGCGCTTCTTCCCCTTCGCGCGACATTTTGCCCCGGGGCTCCGCGGCGTCATTTCCGGCGCAATTCACTGGGCGCAGACGCCACCGTCGACGGGGAGCGTGTGGCCGGTCACGTATCGGGCCGCGTCGGAGAGCAGCCAGACCACGGCATCGGCAATCTCCTCGGGCTGGCCGATCCTTCCCATGGGGACGAAGGCCGAGTAGCTATTGGGGTCGCCGCCGGTCCCCTTCGCGAGTAGGGGCGTCTCAACTGGTCCGGGACCCACCGCGTTGACGCGGATGTTCCGCTTGGCGTAGTCCAAGGCGGCCGACTTCGTCATGCCGGTCACGGCGTGCTTCGAGGCCGCATAGAGCGACCAGCCGGGGTAGCCGTTGAGTCCGAAGATCGACGACGTGTTGACGATCGCCCCGCCGCCGGATCGGAGCATTTGTTCGATCTCGAACTTCATGCAGTAGAACACCCCCTTGAGGTTCACGTCGAACAGCGCGGACGCCTTGGCGATGTCCTGCTCGTGGAGCGGGACCTGCTCGCCGTCGATCCCCGCGTTGTTGAAGGCAAGATCCAGGCGTCCGAACTCCGAGACGGCGCGAGCAACCAGCGCCTTCGCGTCCTCCGGCTGGGCGACGTCGGTCTTCTGGAAGCAGGCTTTCCCCCCACGACCTCGGATGAGGTCCACTACCGCCTCGCCCTTGGAGGCGTCCCGATTGCCGATAACGACGGCTGCGCCCGCGTCGGCCATCGCGAGCGCCGTCGCCCGACCGATGCCTGAGCCTCCCCCCGTGATCAGCCCGACTTTTCCGACGAGATCCGCCATGTGATTCCCCTTCTCATGAGTGAATGAAACCGAGGTCTGCTCTGTCAGTTGGAATTGGGAACTCGGAGCGTGGGAAGGATTTGCTCCAGCTCCGGCCGACGCGGTTCGAGTTCAGCCGGGAGCATGAGCCGCGTCCCCAATCGGTCCGCGGCTTCATCGACGGCGAAGCCCGGCGGGTCCGTCGCGATCTCGAACAGCACTCCTCCGGGCTCCCGGAAGTAGATCGAGTGGAAGTAATTCCGGTCCATCACCGGCGAGACGTTGTATCCGAGCCGCGCGATCTTGGAACGCCACTCCTTCTGCTGCTCGTCCCCGGGCGTGCGGAACGCGACGTGGTGGACGATCCCCGCGCCGAGGCCTCCGTGACGGGCGTCCGGCATGCAAGTCAGGTCCACGATCGAGGCGAATCCTCCGGACTCCGACCGATACCGGAAGCGATTCCCTTCGTGGCCGTCGGCCCGAAATCCCATCACCTCGGTCAGCAGCTTGGCCGTCGCTTCGTAGCCCTCCTCGCTGATGGTCACGCCGTGGAATCCCCGGAGCACGGATTCCGCCTGAATGGCTCCCGTCGCCGGAGCCTGATCGCCTGGGGCCGAAGTGGCCACGATTTCCAAGGCCATGCCGTCCGGGTCGTCGAAGCCCAGGACGTCTTCGCCGAAGCGGGAGACGATCGGCCTCGTCGCGACCCCGCGCCGGGCGAGTCGCTCGGCCCAGAACGGCAGGGCCGCCGAGAGGACGGCGAAGCTCGTGGCCGTGACCTGCGGAGTGCCGACCCGTCCCCGTTGCGCGCCGTGCCAGGCGAAGAAGGTCATGATCGTGCCCGGAGTGCCGAGCTGGTCGCCATAGTAGAGGTGGTAGCTCGTCGGGTCGTCGAAGTTGACCGTGAGCTTGACGAGCCGCAGCCCGAGCACTCCGCAGTAGAAGTCGACGTTCTTCTGGGCGTCCGCCGTGATCGCGGTTACGTGGTGGAGTCCCGGCAATGTCGAACTCATGACTTCTCCGATCGATTGTCAAGCCATGGCATCAATTGGTTTTCATCGATCACGACGAAGGCCGACCGTCGCTCTCGTACTTCGAGGTTCCTGGTGCGATGGCCTCGCCCTGAGGTGTCTTCGAGGAGGAGGATCTCGCCGCTCTTTAGCCTCCGCGTCTCTCCATCGGACGTCTCGACCTCGATGCCGCCGTCGATCAGCAGCACGAACTGGCGGTGCGGAGCGACGTGCCAGTCGTAGTCGTAGCCCGAATCGTTCAATCGGAAGCGGATCGATCGGACGGGTAGCTCGTCGGACAGCCGCCCAATGGCGCCCCGGTCGTGCAGCGGGACCTCGAACTCGTCGAAATGGCTCTCTCCCTCCAGGTCCGAGAAAACGCGTGTGATCTTCATCGCCCACCTTCTTCGGGATGCGTCATCATGCCCCTCAGGAGACGGCGGCAGGCCTCCAACTCGTCCGCGTTGACCGCATGCGGCATCCCCGGATATCGCCGGAGCTCGACGGCCGAGCCCATGCGGGAGAGGACCGATTCCGTCTCCCGGACGCGTTCGAATGGTACGTGCGGGTCCGGGTCGTTCGCGCCCAGGAAGACCGGCGTCCCGCCGAGCGTGCCGGCATAGGCCCGAGGCGTGCCGGGAGGGCCGATCAGGCCGCCCGTCAATCCCATGACGGCCCCATAACGGCGAGGGTGTCTGGCGATGAATTCAAGCGTCAGGCACGCCCCCTGGGAAAACCCGAGCAAGGCGATCCGCTCGGGTGGGAGGCCGCCCGCGATCAGGGACGCAACGAGCGCTTCGATCAACGCCAGGGCCGAATCGAGATGCGGCTGGTTCTCTGGGATCGGCGCGAGGAACGAAAAGGGATACCACGAGCCTCCGTTCGCCTGCGGGGCGATCAGCCCGAGCCCATCGATCCGAAGTTCGCGCCCGAGCGAAAGGATGTCCTCGGCGGACGCCCCACGCCCGTGGAGGAGCACAACCGCGGATGTATCCGTGCGGCCGGATGTCAGGATCGTGCCGCCGCCGTGAGGATCGCCGGCTGCGCCGGGTAAATCTTGCTCGACGATCATATGGCGACTCCTGTCGTCCGATGTTTTTCGCCGAGGCGAGCGATGACGTCGACGCTCATCGGCTCTTGTTCGAGTACGGCGTCGAGTCCCGCTTGGAGGCCGCGACTCTCGCCTCGCCGACGGCCTTCCTCACGCCCGCGACCGTCTCGTCATAATACTTGGGACCGGCCTCGACGACCCACTCCTCCAAGGTATAGGGCCTGGCGAACCCTTGCTTCTGGAGCCGCTTCTCGGTGTCGTAGGCCAGCAGAACGCCGCGGGTCACGGCATTCTCCACGTCCCCGGTAGGGATCTGCGTATTCCCCTGGTCGCGGATCAGGGGCGCGAAAGCCACCTTCGTCGCGCCGACCTTGACGGCCTCGCGGAGTGCGACCCGGCCGACCCGCTCCATCCTCTCAAGCGACAGAGACGACTCGTCGCCCAGCCCGATGAGCAGGAGCCGCTTGGGCTTGATCGCCCCTTCGGGAACGTCGAACAGGATGGTCTCCAGCTCTTCGCCGTCGAATTCCCCGCGAGAGCGGAGCGAGGCGATGAGGCCGCCGAGATGCCTGTCGAGCTCGACCGGAGCGCCGGCCATCCGCGAGTCGGAGCTTGGCGTCCTCTTGAAATAGCTGACCACCTGGAGAGGGACTTCTGCATCGTAGGGACCCTGCATCCGTACGATTTCGGTCGACCCCTCCAGCCCGTCGATCCGCGTCTCGGCCGGGGGATTCGGCGCGTCCTGGGCCCCGGAACGATTGACCGACGACGTCAGGAAGACGAGTGCGATTGCTGCCATGGCGAGGTGTTTGTTCATGGACTTTCCTCCGAAGATGGTTCTCAGAATTTCAAGGTCAGCCAGGTCGTGAAGTAGTCGACGCTCTTGCCGGGCGTGGTCTCCTTGAGGAATTCGCCGGGGAAGATGTGGACGTAGCTCGCGAGCAGAGTCACATGAGGATTGATGGTCCACACCGCGGTCAACGCCGGGCTCGAGCCGACGTAAGGGGCTCGGCTGTCCCTCCCGCTCGCGATCAGCGATCCCGAGAGCCTGTACACCCCGTCGTCCAGGCTCTCGCGCCAGAAGAAGGTCCAGTCGGCGGTCAGGGTCAGGTCGTCTCGGAGGTGCAGGTCCAGGGTCGGGTGAAGGTCGATAAGGTTCTGCGGCCCGAATGGGCCGGTCAGGTTGAAGTAGGCCCCGGAAGGGAAGAGCGGGTTGAACGTCTGGAGGTTGGCGGAGTCGGCGTTCCGGTCCCCGCTCGCGACGTCGAATCGCACGCCCAAGGCCGGCTTGAACGCGAGCAGATCGAAGTTGTAGCGGACCGCGTTCGCCGCGGTCCATGCGTTGATCCTGCCAGTCCCGAAGTCGCCGAACTGATAGACGTACTCGAGGTTGTATTCCCAGGGCAGTGGCCGGCCCCAGACTCTCGTCCCGACTGAGTGCCTTAGCTCGCGTCCCGAGTTCTGGTCGAACTGCGCATTGAGGTTCTGAAACCCGAGGTAATAGAGATCGACGTTCGCGACCAAGCCGTCGCCGATCGGTCGGACGCCGTAGAGCCCCCAGAACGAGACGTCGGAATTCGGATCGTCGTCGAAAACACCTGGGTTATTCAGGACCGGCTTGGCCCACCAGCCGTCGACCGACCATACTCCGATCTTCGCGAGCGCCCGCGCCGCGTCGAACGAACGGCGCAGGTTCGGCCCCTCCCGGACGTCGATCAGCCGTCCGCTCCCGTATCGGAATTCCTGCCGGCCGAGCCGCCATGTCACCGACGAGCCCGATTCATCCGCGCGCCATGTCCAGTCGACGAAGCCTTGATGCAGGTCGAAGCGGTTGACGTCGATGTCCGGCCGGGGACCGCCGATCCGACCGTCCTCGAACCCGTTGATCGATTGGAGGAAGAACCGCCAATTCCCCCCGATATGGAGGTCGGCGTGGAGCATGTAGCGCTGGAGGAAGTAGGTGTTGTACCCCTGGGCATTGCCGGGGCCCTTCCCAAAGGAGTCGTTGTGATACGACTCGAACCACTCGCGAACATCGCCGCCAAAGGTCAGGTAACAATCCTTCCGGCCGAAAAGCGGCACGTATTTGATCGGGTCGAAGAAATCGTTCCGCCTCGCGGGGTCGGCGAGGTAGCTGAAGTCCTCCTCGTAGCGGAGCAGTTTATAAGGAGACCCCGAGCCCGTCAGGCCCGGGACCGACGCGGAGATCGCCGCCTGACCAGGACCGAGGCGAGGCACCTCGCTGGTGCCCGATAATGGCCGGCTCGCCGACTGGGCGCCGTCGTCAGGCACGGGCGCCGCGACATTCGCGCCGCCCCGATCCTGGGCGAGGGCCGTCGATTCGACGAAGACCAGGGCGAGCACGAGGAGGAAGCCGCGACGGCTTCGCTTGATAATGGTCCGGCTCCTCCCTGTACGTCTCCCGTTCAGAATGCCCAGCATGCGCACCCCTCGCCCCAGAAGGGGTCTCGCGCCTTGGCCTCCAACGGGCCGACGAGCTTGTGCAGCAGCGAATGGACCGCCCCCCCGTGGCCGCACCGCGGGGCGTGGGCCAGCTTCGCGGACGAGGCCCGCCTCGCCGGATCGTGGTAGCCGCCATAGAATCCAACCGGCGACCAGTCGGGCGTGACCGGGAGCGGCTTCGGCCCGACCGCCCCGAACGGCCCGCCGCCGAAGACGACCTTGCCGCCGACCACGGTCAACACCGACTGGATTCCCTGGATCTCGTGCTCCGGCACCGCGAAGTAATCGGCCGACAGCACCGCGAGATCGGCGAGTTGCCCGACGGCGATCGCTCCCTTGGCGGCTTCCTCCCCCGACATCCAGGCTGAGCCCTGCGTGTACAGTCGAAGCGCGGTGGAGCGGTCGAGCCGATTCGCCTCGGGATAGAGCGCCAGCCCGCCCACGGTCCGGCCGCTCACCAGCCAGGAAAGCGAGACCCAGGGGTTGAAGCTCGCCACCCGGGTCGCGTCCGTCCCAGCGCCGACGTGGATGCCCACCGAAAGCATCTTCGCGACCGGTGGCGTGTGCTCGGCCGCCGTCGCCCCGTAGCGATCGACGAAGTATTCGCCCTGGAACGCCATACGATGCTGGATCGCGATCCCACCGCCGAGGGCTTTGATCCGCTCCAGGTTCCGCTCGGTGACGGTCTCGGCGTGGTCGAAGAACCATCGGAGCCCGGCGAATGGAACGTCCCTATCGACGGATTCGAACACGTCCAGGAATCGGCCGATCGACTCGTCGTATGTGGCATGCAGGCGGAACGGCCAGCGGTGCTCGGCCAGGAGCTTGACCACACGGTGGAGCTCCCCCTCCATGCTGGGGTCGAGGTCGGGCCGCGGCTCCAGGAAGTCCTCAAAGTCGGCGGCGGAGAAGACGAGCATCTCGCCTGCGCCGTTCATCCGGTAGAAATCGCTTCCGGCCCCCGGCTTCGTCATCCCGATCCATTTCGAGAAGTCGTCGAATTCCCCCTTGGGCTTCTGCGTGAAGAGGTTGTAGGCGACCCGGACCGTCATTTCCCCTCGACGGTGCAAATCTTCGATGATCGCGTAATCGTCGGGATAATTCTGGTAGCCGCCCCCGGCGTCGATCACGCTCGTCACGCCGAGGCGATTCAACTCGCGCATAAAGTGCCGGGTCGAGTTCGCCTGATACTCGACCGGCAACTTCGGCCCCTTGGCGAGTGTGGAATAGAGAATCATCGCGTTCGGTCGTGCGATCAGAGCCCCGGTCGGGTTGCCCTGTTTGTCGCGCTGGATCTCACCGCCAGGCGGGTTAGGCGTGTCCTTCGAGTAGCCGACCGACCGCAGCGCCGCCGCGTTCAGGAGGGCGCGATCATAGAGGTGGAGGATGAAGACCGGGGTGTCGGGGGCTGCCGCATTGATCTCGGCCAGGGTCGGCATCCGCCGCTCGGCGAATTGGAATTCGCTCCAGCCTCCCACCACCCGCACCCACTGCGGGGCGGGGGTCCGGACGGCCTGCTCCCGGAGCATCCGGAGCGCGTCGGCCAGGGACGGCACGCCGTCCCAGCGGAGTTCGAGGTTGTAATTCAGCCCGCCCCGGATCAGGTGGAGGTGCGAATCGTTGAGGCCCGGGATGACACGTCGGCCGCCGAGATCGATGACCTGCGTGGACGGCCCACGTGCCGCCATCACCTCGGCGTCTGTACCGACGATTAGGATCTTGCCCTCGCGGATCGCGACGGCGGCCGCCTCGGGGTTCGCCTGGTCGAGGGTAGCTATCGCCCCGTTGTGCAGGATGAGATCGGCCGATTGAGATGACATCAAACCTCCTTGAGCGTAGGGCGGCGAAGCCAAACTCGCGCCGACCGCGACAGCAACGGCATCACGACCCATGTGAGGGACGCCACGACGACCGCGTTGAACCCCAGCAGATTCGCCCACCAGGGCCAGTCGGCGATGCAAGGCCGCAGGACGGCGTTGAGGAGCCCGACGGACAGGCAAACGCCGACCCACGTCACGACCGCCATCTTCCACCGCGGCGGCGGCACCATGACATGCTCTCCCGGCATGCGGAACCACGTCTCCAGGCCGGTCACCTCCTCGATCGCGGGATCGTCGGCCAAAAGTGGGCGGACCCCCTCGGCCCAGGAGCGATAACGATCCCATTGCAGAAACTCTCGCCACGCCAGCTCAGAGGCGAAGGACAGGATGACGACGTATTCCCGGTCCCCGGCCGGCGGCGGGACGACGTGGACGCCGAGGTGGCCGGGGAACGTGAGCGACACGGGCGAGAAGGCGCGCACCGCCGCCTCGAACTCGGCCTGGCGGCCCGACCGGACGACCCGGTGGATGATGATGCTGACGGCCCTCTCGAGCGCGGAAGCGGTAGGGGCCTCGGCCGGGACTTCCGCCGTGGTCTCGATCACTTGCCCCCCTTGTGGCGGGCGTTGAGGGGCGGCTGCTTGTGGACCATCGTGTAGGCGTACTCGACCCCCTGGCCGTAGGCCCCGCAATGCTCCAGCACGAGGTCCATCACCGCGTCGTACGTCCCTCGCCGAGCCCAGTCGCGCTGCAGTTCGAGCAGCACCTGGATCGACGTCACCGGGACGGCGCCCGCCTGAACGACCCGATCCATCGCCGCCCGATGCGCGACTTCGCTGGTCCCACCGCTCGCGTCATCGACCGCGTAGACTTCGAATCCGGCCTCCATCGCTTGAATCGCCGGGAAGGCCAGGCAGACCTCGGTCCAGAGCGCGGCGATGACGAGCTTCTTCCGGCCGGTCGCTTTGACCGCCGCGACGAACCCCTCATCCTCCCACGAGTTCATGCTCGTGCGTTCGATCGGCGTGTTGCCTGGGAAAACCTCCAGGAGTTGGGGCCACATATAGCCCGAGAAGCTCGCCGTCTCGACCGTGGTGAGAATGGTCGGGACGTTGAATATCTTCGCCGCCTTGGCCAGGACGAGGACGTTGTTGACCAGCGTCTGGCGGTCGATGCTGGTCACGCCGAAGGTCATCTGCGGCTGGTGGTCAATGAAGATGACCGTGCAGTTCTCGGGGGTGAGCAGGCTACGGATCACGTGAGACAATTGCAGGGCTCCGGAGAAGAAGTCGGCATCGATCGGGTCGCTATTTCGCAAAGCGTGGCGGGGGTTCACGAGGCCTGATATAATACTCCGTCACGCCGCAAGCCATGGCCGGGAATGATCATGGACCACGATCCCACCACTGTCATCGTACAGCGTTACCTCGACGAGCTAGCCGGGGGGGCCCCCTCCGAGCCCGTCGTCCGAGCCCTGCTGGACCGGTCGGCCTGCCGCCTGCGACGCCTTTGCGTCCTGCTCCTGACGCGGAGCTACCCCCGACTCACAAAGCCGCCCCTGAACCTGGAGGCCGAGGAGTTGCTCGGCTCCGTGGTGGAGCGACTGATAAAGGCCCTTCGCGAGGCCCGCCCAGCGAGCATGCGCCAGTATTTCGCATTGGCGGGGCAGCACATGCGCTGGGAGTTGAATGACCTGGCCCGACGCTTGGATGAACGGCCGGCGGCGGTCGAACTTCAAGACGACCTGGCCATCGCACCGGCAGGGAGCGATTCCGGGCTGACGATGGACGGCCGACGGATGCTCGAGGCGATCGACGACCTACCTGAGGACGAACGCGAAGTGTTCGACCTGATCCGGATCCAGGGGATGACGACGCCGGAAGCCGCCGAGGTGCTCGGGGTCTCGGAATCGACGGTGAAGCGGCGACTGCGCAAGGGATTGGCTACGCTCTCGGAGACGCTGGACGACCTGCGGCCGCACGAGATAGCGCCCGACGCGCTCGGAGTTGATGCAACGGTTGCGGGCAATCCGCCGCCATCGTGACTACGATCCGGACGGAACGGGGGGACGGCGTCGTGGCGATCGACATGCGGGTGAGCGAGCTGCTCGAGGAGTTGCACGACTCTGGCCGGACTCCGGAGGAAGTCTGCGGCGATTTCCCGGAATTGCTGCCGGAGCTGCGCGTGCGGTGGCGGCGGGTCTGTCGCCTCGAGGCCGAACTCGACTCCATCTTTCCCCCGGAACGGGAGGAGCCGGAGTGTCTGTCGGCATCGTCCCCAGGGGCTGCGAACCTTCCAAGAATCCCCGGATATGAGGTGGAAAGCCTGCTCGGTCGTGGAGGGATGGGCGTTGTCTTTCGGGCCCGCCACGTGCGGCTGAATCGAATCGTCGCGATCAAGCTGGCCATCGCCGGGGCCTATGCGGCACCGCGCGAGCGCGAGCGATTCCAGCGGGAGGCGGAGGCGGTGGCGGCCCTTCGCCACGCCAACGTGGTGCAGATCTACGACGTCGGCGACTCCGAGGGGCGACCCTACTTCACGATGGAGTTCATCGCTGGCGGCAGTCTCGCCGAAGCAGCGAAGCCCACCACGCCCCGCCAGGCCGCATCGATCCTCCTGGCTCTGTCCGGGGCCCTCCATGCGGCCCACATCGCCGGGATCATCCACCGCGACCTGAAGCCGGCGAACATCCTGATCGACGAAGACGGCACTCCCAAAATCAGCGACTTCGGCCTCTCCCGCCGGATCGACGACGCGGCGAGCCTCACCTTGAACGGGGCCGTGATCGGAACCCCCAGCTACATGGCCCCCGAGCAGGCCGCGGGGGACCGGACCGCCGTGGGGGCGGCCGTCGACATCTATGCCCTGGGCGCGATCCTCTACGAACTCCTGACGGGCCGACCGCCGGTCCGCGGCGAGACCTCGCCCGAGACGATCCGGCAGACCATCCATTCGGACCCACCGCCGCCGTCGCGGTTGAACTCCAAGATCCCTCGCGACCTCGAGATCATCTGCCTGAAATGCCTGAGTAAGGACCCGTCGCGGCGCTATGCCTCGGCAGTGTCTCTGGGCGCGGACCTGCAACGCTTTCTGGACGGCGAGGCCATCGAAGCGAAGCCGGAAGGCCGGATCGAGCGGCTCTGGCGAAGGGGTCGGCGAAATCCGGGATACTCGATGCTCCTCGCCTGCGTCGTCCTGCTAGCGGCCACACTGGCCTGCGTCGGCCTGTGGCTGGCGGCCGAGCGGGCCGAGATGGGTCGGCGAGCCGCGACGGAGAGAGCGGCCGACGAACGAGCGGCGGAAGCCGACTTGCACGACATGGCTCGGGCGATGTCCCGGGGAGCTTTGGCGGAGGCGAGAACGGCGTTCGATCGGGCGCAGGGGCGGCTCGGCAGGCGCGGATCGACCGACTTGCGCGAGGCCCTCGTTCGCGGCCGTCGCGACCTCGATATGGCGGCCCGACTCGAAGCCATCCGCATGGGTCGAGCCCGGACGGTCGGCGGCGTGGTCGATGATGCGGGGACGGACGAAGCCTACGTGCAGGCATTCCGCGGCTTCGGGCTGGGAGGCCCTGACGAGGCTCCGGAAGCTGTAGCGGCGCGGATCAGGGCGTCGAACGCTCGCAGGGCGGTGGTGGACGCCCTCGACGACTGGCCGATCAGCTCGGCCGATATCAGACGCAAGGAGTGGGTGCTCCAGGTGGCGAGGCTCTCGGCCGGAGAGGAAGCGGGCTGGATCAGAAACGCCCGCGACCCGGAGGTGCGGCGGAGCAGGCAGGCCCTCGAACGGCTGATCGAGAAGACTCCGGCGGCCGCGGAGCCCGTGACTCTCCTGCTAGCGCTCGCCGAGGACTTCAGGGCGACCGGCGGCGACCCGATCTCTCTTCTGACGCGGGTCCAGCGGGCCCGGCCGGGAGACTTCTGGGCGAACCTGACGCTCGGCTCGGCCTTGGGGCGCGCGGGGCGGCATGCGGATGCGATCCGCTACCAGCAGGCCGCCCTGTCGATCCGGCCCGACGCAGCTATCAGCTACAACAACCTGGGCCACTGCCTGGCGGACTCCGGCAGGCCGGAAGACGCCGTGGAGTACTTCCGATCGGCTTTGCGGCTCGACCCGACGGCCGCCGTGTCGAGCTACAACCTGGGATTTGTGCTGAGGATCACCGGAAAGCCAAACGAGGCCATCGAGGTGGTCCGTTCCGGGTTGCGAGCCAATCCGAGCGATGCCTTGCTCCACGCCGGACTCGGCGACTCCCTCGCGGCCGCGGCAAGGCACGTCGAGGCGTTCCCCGAATACCGGCAGGCCGTGTCGATCGACCCAAGACTCGCCGTCGCCCAGGCGGGCCTGAGAACGACGCTCATTCGCCTCGGCCGCTCCGAAGAGGCGCAAGCGGCCTGGCGACTGGCGATCGAGGCGGATCCTCGGAGCATCCAGGCACGGGACGGCTACGCCGAATTCTGCCTCTTCCTGGGCCACGAGGACGACTACCGCCAGGAGAGGCGAATCCTGCTGGAGCGATTCGACGGGGTCAGCGAGGCTCAACCCGCCGAGCGGATCGGCCGCGCCTGCCTTCTCCTCCCCGCCTCGCGAGAGGAGACGGAGAGGGCCGCCATCCTGATCGATCGCGCCCTCGCCGACAGGTCGCCTCCCCCTCCGGCATGGACCCGGCCCTACTTCCTGCTCGCCAAGGGGCTGGCGGAATATCGCCTCGACCGGCTCGACGACTCGATCTCGATCCTGCAAGGAGAGGCGGCCGCGGTGATGGGGCCCTGTCCACGGATGATCGTCGCCATGGCGAAGCACCGCCTGGGACGCAAGGGAGCGGCCGCCGCGTCGCTCTCGTCGGCTATCCAGTCACACGACTGGGTGTCATTCGCCCCAGATAGCCGGGAGGCCTGGATCTACCATGCCCTCCGCCGGGAGGCTGAGAACTTGATCGGGCCGGTGACGGCCGCGAAGCAGGAGAAAGGGCGGGATTGATCGATTTCGGCCTCCGTGACCGTTCACGGCTGTATCGGGCTGTGACGGCGCCGGCTGTCACGATCAAGCCAACAGTTGAGAGGGTGAGCGTCCCGTCGAGCCTGGACCGGCTGCAGCCGGTGAGGAAGTCGAGCGCGCCGCGGCCCCGCTGCCTGCAAGTGGCCATCGTCAGCATCCGCTTGACGAACCGGCTGCCTGCCTGCCCATCCGCGCCGTAGCTGGCCTTTCGCCAGATCATCCCAAGGCCACCGCGCCCGCTCGGTGGAGTTGTTGTGAGGCGGCACGCCCGCGACGGCGGCGAACATCCCACAGCGCCGCCTCGGTCGACCGCAGTTCTCGGCTGACGTTGGCCGTCCAGTCGCAGGGGCAAGCCTCCCCGTCCGTCAACTGCGACCGCACCACAGGCTTGAGCACCGCGACGTATGGATCGTAGTTTCGCCCTGCCTCCCGATTGAGCCGAGTCAGTCCTGAGGAATGCGAGTCGACACATCGATTCTCAATTGGTCTCGGTTCTCGGGCCGGTCTGGATGAGCGACGGTCGTGTTGCGCGCTTCGGTCCGCCAACCCGTGTCGACGTGCGACTCTCCGCGACCGAAAAAGTCGGAAGACGCACATCCTGCCTGCCCCAAATCCCCTGAGCGCCTGGGGCAGGCTCCGTTCGATTTCTTACTTCTGGACTCGAACCGCCATTGGCCCAGCCGTGACCTGGCGCGATAGGCCATCGCCGACGGCGTCGTACCGGCGATCAGCGATCGTTAAGTCCGCCGGAACTTGAGCCGCGTGAACCTCCTGCCGCACCGGACGTGGCACTTGGAAGACGGCCCGCCTGATCGACGCGTTCGAGGAACAGAGCGACAAGGTCCTTTGGTGGTACGCCGACCGGCTGGCGCGAATTTGCAGCAATCTGGGCGGTATCCGGATCAGCCCCCTGGGCACGCTCCACGACGGGGCGATACTGATCGCGTCCGGCGGACGTCTGCAGGTCATGCATTCACATGGCCCAACGAATTGCATGAGAGTGCTCGGACATCGATCGTCGGGTCGCCGGACCTACTCGACGCTTTCGAAGATGGTCGCGACCCCTTGGCCTTGGCCGACGCAGAGCGTCGCCAGGCCGAACCGTGCCCCCTGGTCGCGCATGCGATGCAACAGCGTGCCCGCGATGCGGGCCCCGGTGGCGCCAAGGGGATGCCCCAGGGCGATCGCCCCGCCCCTGGTGTTGACCATTTCCTCGCTGATGCCGAGCAACTGTAAGACGGCGAGCACCTGCACGGCGAACGCCTCGTTCAGCTCGATGCAATCGACCTGGTCCAGGGTCAGCCCGGCCCTCGTCAACGCCTTGCGGACGGCGGGCACCGGGCCGATGCCCATCTCCGACGGATCGACGCCGGCGACGGCCATGGCTCGAATGCGGGCCATCGGCGCCAGGCCCAGTTCGGCTGCCTTCTCCTCCGACATGACGAGCAACGCGGCTGCCCCCACGCTGACCTGCGAGCTGTTGCCGGCCGTCACCGAACCCCCGGCGGGGTTGAAGGCTGGCGGCAAGGAGGCGAGAGCCTCGGGCGAGGAGTCGCGGCGGATGCACTGATCCTTGTTCATGAGCACCTTCCGGCCCGCCTCGTCGCGTCCCCAGGTCGGGATGATTTCGGCGCGGAACTCGCCCCGGTCGGTGGCCTCGGCGGCGAGCCGGTGGCTCCGCAGGGCGTAGACGTCCTGCCGATCACGTGGGATGCGATACTTCGCCGCCAGGTACTCGGCGGTCAGGCCCATGTGCATGATCGCCTCGCTGTGGCGGCGGAAGAGGCTGGGGCAGGGGTCGTAGCCCTTGTCGATCGGCACGTGGTCCATGTGCTCGACGCCGCCGACGACCTGGATGTCCTCGCAACCGGCGGCGATGCTCATGGCCGCGTCGTTGATCGCCTGGAGGCTCGAAGCGCAGTTGCGGTTGACCGTCACGCCTCCCGTCTCGACGGGCAGGTCGGCCACCAGCGCCGCGATCCGGGCGATATCGAAGCCCTGCTCCCCCTGCTGCTGGACGCAGCCCCAGCGGACGTCCTCGACCTGATGCGGATCGATCCCCGTCCGCTCGATGAGCGCCCGGATGACGTGCGCCGAGAGGTCCTCGGCGCGGACGTCGTGATAGCACCCTCGATCCGCCGACGCTCGCCCGATCGGCGTGCGAACGGCGTCGATCACCACGGCGTTCCTCATCGGATTGATCCTCCGGCAGTGTGCCTCACGCCCCCCGGACCGGCGAGGCGACCTTGGGACCTGGATAAAACGCCTCGCCGCGCGACGCCAGCCGCGTCAGCAGCGCGGTGGGCGCAAACCGCTCCCCCAGTGATCGGTAGCGTTCCAGCCGATCGAGGATCGCGCCCGCCCCCTCACCGTCGGCCCAGCGCAGCAGGCCCCCTCGGAACGGCGGGAAGCCGGTGCCGAGGATCAGGCCCATGTCGACGTCCGCCGGCTCGCCCACGATCCCCTCCTCCAACACCCGGGTCGCCTCCAGCAGCATTGGCAGGAACAGGCGGTCGGTGATCTCCTCGTCGGTCGGCGGCCGATCGCCGGTGCGGTGGCGCTCCAGTAGGGTCAGGACGATGGGGTCCGCCTCGGCCTTGTTCTTCTTCGCGTACGATCGGAACCCCGCCCCCGACTTCTTGCCCAGCCGACCGGCCGCGACCAGCTCGCGGAGGATCGGTGTCGGCACCGACCGATCGGGGAAGGCGGCGAGCAGCACGGCGCCGGCGCCGGCGGCCGTGTCGAGACCGACGAGGTCGGCCAGGGCGATCGGGCCCATGGGCATCCCGAACCGCTCAGCCGCCGCGTCGATCGCATCCATCGAAGCCCCCTCCTGCGCCATCAGGATCGCCTCGATAAGGTACGGGAAGAGGATTCGGTTGACCAGGAAGCCCGGGCCATCGCGCACGACGATCGGCGTCTTGCGGAGCCGCTTGGCCAGGGCCACGACCGTCGCCACCGTCTCATCGTTCGTCCGATCGCCGCGGATGATCTCGACCAGCTCCATGCGATCGACCGGGTGGAAGAAGTGCATGCCGACGAACCGCTCGGGGGCCGGCGCCGACGCTGCCAGCCGCGTGATCGAGATCGTCGAGGTGTTACTGGCCAGGATCGCGTCGTCTCGCAGATCGCCGCCGATCGTGCGGAAGAGCGCCGCCTTGGCCGCCTCATCCTCGTTGATCGCCTCGATGACCACGTCGCAATCCGCGAAGGCTCGAGGGGAAGTGGATGTGTTGAGGAATCCGAGCATTCCGATCAGGTCCTCTGGCGTCGCCCGGCCGATCTTGATCCGGCCGGCGACGACCTCGCCGGCGCGCCGGAGGCCGGCGGCGAGGCGGGCCTCGTCCACGTCGATCATCACCGTCGGCAGGCCGGAGCGGGCGGACGCCGCGGCGATCCCAGCCCCCATCAGGCCGGCCCCCGCGACCCCGACGCGACGCACCGTCCGGGGTGAGACGCCGGCATTCGCCACGCCCGGGTCGCGCTCCAGACGGTTCTTCATGAAGAAGACGGCGATCAGGTTCGCCGAGGTCGGCGAGCCGACCAGGCCCATCGCCGCCTCGCGCTCGGCCTCCAGGCCGGCGCTCAAGGGCACGTTGCATCCGTCCCGGATCGCTCCCAGGGCGGCCAGGGGTGCCGGATAGCGGCCTCCGGTCTTCGCCTTGATCGCCCCCTCGGCGACGGCGACGGCGAACCGGAGCTGATCGGCGCTCAGGCCGAGCGGTCCTCGATCCCGCTCTCGACGATCGAGCCAGTCGCCGCTCTGCTGGTGGTACTCGACGAGCCGGACCCCTTCCTCGACCAGGCGATCGGCCGGGACCGCGTCGAAGGCCAGGCCCAGCGAGGCAGCCCGCTCGGCGGAGATCGGCTCGCCCTTGCAGATCATCTCGATGGCGTGGTGCAGCCCGATTCGCCTGGGGAGGCGCTGGGTGCCTCCCCAGGCCGGGAGCAGGCCGAGCTTGACCTCGGGCAAGGCGATCTTGGTTGCGGGCGACCTGGAGACGATCCGGTCGTCCATCGCCAGGATCAGCTCGGTCCCGCCCCCCATGCAGTTCCCGTCGACCAGGGCCACCGTCGGGAACGGCAGTCGAGCGATCCGGTCGAAGAGCTGATGGCCGAAGGCGATGGCCTCGGCCACCTGCTCCCGGGTGGCGAATGCAAGGGCGGCCAGCTCGTTGAGGTCGGCGCCGGCGATGAACTGGCCCGGCTTGCCGCTGAGGAAGAGCAGGCCACGCAGATCGGTGCGGCCCGCCAGTCGGGCGGTCAGCCCGGCTAGCTCGGCGAGTACCGCCCGGCCCAGCGTGTTCACCTTCTTCTCCGGCAGGTCGAACGTCAAGATGGCGATCGACCCGTCGACCTCTTCCAGTCGGAATGCGTTTCCCATGATCGCGCTCCGCGGCAGGACGACCCGTCTGCAAGCGTTTCCCGTGGGGCGGGCCGACGCCCGCCCGACACGGACGACGGAATTATCAATAGGGCATCAGGATTTCATCCGCCTCGACGCCAGCGATGGCCGAGAATCCGCCGGAGGCGACCGCCTCGCCCAGAGTCGTGACGGCCCGGAGGTCGTCGTCGCTCGGGCGGCGGCCGGTGTAGGCCCGGATCAGGTCGCGGCAGAGCACGTCGGCCGCCGCCCGGACGAGCTCGTCCGGTTGCCGGGCGGCCCAGAGGCTGGTGACGAGGGCCACGACCAGGGCTTGCAGGCGGCCGGACAGCTCCGCCATCCGGCACTGCCGGTCGGCCAGGCGGAGCTGGTGCTTCGCCATCACGGCGCTGATCTCGCGGCGGCTGCGGTGCAGCTCATAGAACGCGGTCCGGGCGTGCTCGGCCAGCCGCGCCGGCATCTCCGGCATCGCGGGCCGCCGCCGCAATTCGAGCGACTGGCCGACCCACCAGGCCGCGTACGGCATCAGCTCCCGGCGCATCGCCCAGGCGTGCGCCGGGTTCATCGGGTTCGGCTTGCGGAGCCCGGCGGCCTGCACGGCCCGGCCGATCGGCTCGAAGTACGCCTTGCCGTGCTCCTTGATCAGCGACTTGAAGAAGGCGAGGCCGAGCAACTCCCCCTCGCCCTCGTAGATGCAAGGGGCGAGGTAGTCGTGGACGTTCTCGCCGAACCGGTGGCCGTGGAGGAACGCCCGGCCGCCGTGCGTCTTCATATAAAGTTCGATCGCCGCTTCCTTCTGCGCCTCGCTGCCGAAGATCTTGGCGACGATGCACTCCATCTCGCCGCGGAAGCCCTCGTCGAGCAGCCGGGAGCACCACGAGACCAGCGCGTCGGCCCCGACGATCAGCGCCGCCAGCCGCCCGATTCGCCGCCGGACGAGCTCCCGGGAGGCGATCGGCGCCCCGTAGGTCCTGCGGAACCGGGCCCAGGGCAGGAGGTCGGCCAGCATCACGCGCATCGTGCCGGCGGCGGCGGCGCAGAGCGCCACCCGGCCTCGGTTCAGGCCGTGATAGGCGATCGTCAGCCCGTCCCCCCGAGCCGGCCGGAGCAGATTCTCCCGCAGGACGCGGAAGTCGCGGAAGATCAGGCCGTTGTTGTGCGCGTGCCGCAGCGCGTAGAGGCCGTACCGGACGAGCCGGAAGTGGTCGTCCTCGCGGTCGGGTAGATCGACGATCAGGACCGCCGGCCGGTCGTCGATCCGGCAGACCAGGCCGATCGTCCGGCCAGGGACGGCGTTGGTGATGAACAGCTTCTCGCCGTTGACGACGTATGCATCGCCGTCGAGGACGGCCCGCGTCCTCAGGGCCGACAGGTCCGAGCCGGCGCCAGGCTCGGTCAGCGCGAACCCCGAGAGCCGCTCGCCGGAGGCCAGCAGAGGGAGAAAACGCCGCTTCTGCTCGGGCGTCCCGAAGGTCCGCAACGGGTCGACGGCGCCGATGCAGCCGTGGACCGAGGCGAGCCCTGCAACCATCGGGTCGACGGTGCTCATCCGCGTCAGGAACCGGGCGAACGCGGCGAATGGTGCCGCGGCCCCGCCGTACTCGGGGTCGATGAGCAGGCCCCAGTACCCGGCGGCGGCGAGGTCGTCGAAGACCTTCCCGGCGATCCTGCCGTCCGGTCCGAGCAGGGTTCCCGCAGCCTTGTAGCGGCGGACCAGGTCCAGCGACTCCCGCATCACCCCCTCGCATCCGGCCGAGGGCTCCGAACTGCCGGGGAGAAACAGGTCGATCGGCGCCTCCCGGGCCCAGACGGCGCGATGGATCGGGCTGTCGGTCGTCCGGTAGCCCGGCGCGAAGAGGTCCTCGACCTGCTCGTCGGCCCGATCGATCGAGGCCGTCGAGCGCGCCTCCTCGTCGCTCTTGCCGCCCATCCGCAGCGCCGATTCGATGAAATTCGGGGCCTCGGGCGTTTTCGGTTCGGTGCCCGTTTTCATCAGGGACCTCCGCTTCCTCTTCCTCGATCAGGGGACATCTTGCGCGACCAGCCAATCCTCCAGGATCAGGTGGGTCACGAACGGCGCCCGTATCAGGGCCGCGCCGGCGGGGAGCATCCGGGTCAGCCAGGTATGCCGGCTGAGGCCCGGGATCACGTACCTCCCGACGTGTTCGAGGCGTCGACTCCTCATGAATTCGATGACGTTCTCGCTCAACCGCGAGAAGGTCGCCGGGATCAGCGTGGGCTCAGGCCCGACATGGACAATGAGCCGGGTCTCGGAGGCGAGCGTGCGATCGATTACGTCCCAGAGCCGCTGAGGGTGGTCTGTCCAATCGATCAAGATCTCCCGGCTGTTCCACTCGGTGTAGCTCGCCGCCCCGGTGACGCAGGAAACGAGCTTCGGAGAGGGAGCCTGGTCCCCGCCAGAGACGTTGTAGAGTGCGACGGCGGCGCGGTTCGGGATGCTCCGCTTCCGGACGAGCGGGGTATGCAGCGGCGGGAATCGGTTCGGCTTGCGCCGCAGCGACGCCTTGACGGTCAGCTCGTCGGTCATCGCGAGCCCGAATTGATCGACCGTGTCGCCCTGGCCGATTAGCAGCGCCGCATTCGGCGACAGCAGGGCCGAGAGGCCGATCAGCCCGCGACCCTGGCTGCTGATCCGACGGCTGAGCCGCTCCACCTCGTCGATCGGCAGGGCGGGCCCTCGGGTGAACAGGATCCCCATGGTCGTGTCAACCATCAGGGAGGCGGTGTCGTCGGCCAGGCCGAGGACCACGGGGAGGAGCTGATCCATTCGGTACACTTCGGCCGCGATCAGCGCCGACACCTCGCCGATACTGTAGCCGAAGCTCAGGCACGCCCGACCGATCTCGATGCCGAAGAACTCTTCCAGGAGCTGAACCTGGGCCAGCTCCATCGCCACGATCGTCGCGGCATCTTGGGCGTAGGTCTCCAACGTCGATGGGCTGCGACTGCGAACCCGGGCGGCGAGGTCGATCTTCGCCCCAAGGGCCTCGGAACAGATTGCCGAGGCCTCGTCGAGCACGGCGCGGACGACCGGACCAAAGGCTCGATGCTCCAGGAGTTCGTGGCTCCGGCCCTGGTTCGTCACGTCGTAGCCGCGGAACGCGAAGGCGACGGTCGCGATCTGGCGACCGAGCTCGTCGCCCGCGCCGCCGCGGGCGACGAGGTCCAGCCGGCCCGACGCATTGCTGCCGTCGGTGGGCATCGGCCGATCTCGCCGGGAGACGTTCAAGTGCCGGACACGCATCGGTCCGTCCTGTGTTGACAGGGGCACCGCAGACCGACCGACGGATCGGTCCCCAACCCTCGTCCACCCTAGGCGGACGGCGATCGTCGCCGGAAGTCCGGCCTGCGGCGCCACGCTCGGAGTAATGACATTCGAGTCAGTCCCGAGATGATGAGATTCGATCGCATGAGGGTGAGACGGAGCGCCCACCGACGGGAACGACTCCCGGTGACACCGCACTTCGGGACGCCTCGCGTAATCGCGACGCCCACCGGGGCCGGATCAGAGTCCGATCAACTCAGGCTACCCTTTATATTATGGGATCGCTTGAACAAGTAAAGGTAAGGCGCGCACAAATCAACAGGCGACGGGTGGAGGTCGCCCCCCCTAGGGAACCGTGATAGGGGGGGACATTACTGAGTCCAGCATGGCGAACGGGACGGCGATCACAATCGGAGCGGGATTTCGGCATGCCGGATGAACGAGGCGAGCAGATCGGGTCGCTTCCGCAAGGTCGATAGCTCGCCCCACAGCCGGGAACGAAGCTCGTTCGTATGCTCGGGGGCATAGTTCGGCAACCTGTGGTACTTCGTCCAGCCCCACACCCCCTCGTCCGGGTTGGCGTCCGGGGCGTAGCCGGGAAAGTCTTCCGTGACGATCTCCGGATGCCTGGCCAGATACGCCTTCACCACGCCTGACCGTCCATGGATCTTGCTCTGGTCCCAGAGGATCGTCATCGGCCCCTTGATCTGGCCTCGCAATTGGGCCAGGAAGCCGATCACATCCTCGCCGTGGGCGTTGGCGTCGTCGGGCAGTAGTCGGAAGTAGAGGTTGGGCCGCCGCCTTACGGGGCTGACGGTCACGGCGCTGATCGCCGAGATCCGCCCCTTGCGATGCCACGCTTCCTGGATCGGCGTCCTGCCCCGGGGGGCGTAGGTCCGGCGGACGACCGGGGAGAGTTGGAAGCCCGACTCGTCGAGGAAGACCAGATGGGCCTTCCGCCCCTCGGCTTGCTCGACGATCCGGGGCAGTTCCTCGGCCCTTCAGTGGGCGATCTTCTCCTCGTTCCGCTGCTTGGCCTTCAATTGCGGCCTCTGGCTGCTCCAACCGAGCCGCCTTCGGATGATCTTGCGGGCGTGCTCGGTGTGGTACTCGACGCCGAAGCGGCGGCGGATCACCTCGGCGACCCGGTGGGCGCTCCACAGGTCGTTGTGCCAGCCGTGGGCCGCGGCCCCTTTCAGGAGCAGCCCCTCCAGCTCCTCGATCTGCTCGTCGGAGAGCCGGGGCTTGGGGCCGGCATTCGGCCTGCCGGCCAACTTCCGGGCATCCTCTCGGTCGGCCTTCACCCAGGTGTAGACGGAGGAGCGTCCGCAACCGAGGAAGTAGGCGACCTCGGCGGGGGATTCCCCCCGCTTGACCAGCCCGACCGCCCGCCGTCGGCGACGTTCCAATTCTTCTGCGGTTCCGATGGGTCTCATACCTCTGGAATACGAGCGAAACCACCGACCTGTTCAGTTCGCCATGCTGGACTCAGTAATCGGACCTGCGAGCCGGTGAAGCCGCGGCCCAGGGGCGCAACGGATGACGCCCCATCGGGAGGGCCGGGGGCGATGGAGACGAGGCATCTCCAACCCGGAATTCATCAAACGGGTCGCTGGCGCGGCTCGGGCTGCTGGAACGCTTCTTCCGCCGTCAGCAGCATGCGCGCGATCTCCACAAGCTTGCGGTTCTGCTCGCTGGCCAGCTTCTGCAGCCGCCGGAACGCCTCCGCCTCGCCGAGGGACGCCTTCTTCATTAACAGGCCCTTGGCCTTCTCGATGATCTTGCGGTCTTCCAGGGCCTGCTTCATGTCGGCGGATTCCTTGCGAAGGGCCTGGAACTGCTCGAAGCGCCGCATGACGATCGCGATGGCCGGCTCAAGGTCGGCCTGCTTGATCGGCTTGACAAGGTAGCACAGGATGTGATTCTCCTCGGCCCGCCGGATGAAATCCTCGTTGTGATAGGCCGAGACCAGGATGACCGGGATCGGGCTGTCTCGGTAGATCTGCGCTGCGGCGTCGATGCCATCAATGCCCGGCATCTTGATGTCGGCGATCACCAGGTCCGGATGCTGTTCGCGGCACTTCGCAACTAGCTCTTGGCCCGTCTCGGCGACGGCGACGACCACGTGGCCCAGAATCGGCAGGATCGTGCGGTAGTATTCCTGCATATCCGACTCGTCGTCGGCGATGGCGATGCGCAGTGAGCGGTTCATGGGTTGCCTTTCGGTAAGGTGATTATGAACTTCGCGCCCCGCCCTGGACCACTGCCGAGAATGATCCGGCCGCCGTGGGCCTCGATGATCCGACGGCAAATCGCCAGGCCCAGGCCGGTGCCTTTCGTCTTGGTGGTGTGGAACGCCTCGAAAGCCTTCGGCCTTTGCCCGGGCGCGAAACCAGGCCCGTTGTCGCTCACGGAGATCCGCAGGGCTGGGTGCCCGTCCAGCTCGTCGGGGACGCAACGGATCGCGATCTCTACCGGGTCGACGCAAGCGGCTAGAGAATTTTCCAGCAGGTTGCGAAAGACCTGGGCCATCCGGGACGGATCGATGAGATTGCTGGCGTCCGCGATCTCGATCACCTCCCGGAGCACGGCCTTCCGGCCCCGCCGGGCCGGCTCCAGGTCCGACCAGGCTTTCCTCCAGACCTCGGCCAGGTCGCAGGACCGGGACCGGATCAGGATGGGGGACGCGTAGTCCCGCACGTCTTCGTAGAGGCGGGCCAGGTCGTCCTGGGCCTTTTGAAGCCGGACGACGAGGTCCACGGCCCGGGGACGGTCCCGCACTTCAAGGGCAAGCATCTCAAGGCAGGCCTGGCCGCGCTGTAGTGCATTGCGACTCTCGTGGGCGAGCCCGGTGACCATCTCTCCAATCGCGGCCAAACGCTCTGATTGGAGGGCGCGCGCTTGCGCCTCCTTCCGCTCGGTGATGTCGCGGAGGATGACGACCGCCCCCTGAATCCCTTCCGGATCCCGCAGTGGGCTCGCGTTGGCGCTCATCCAGCGGCTTGGCCGATTCCCGGGCGGCTTTACAAAGATCTCCTCGTCGATGACCTCGTCGCCTCGCAACGCCCGGGACAGCGGCATGTCTTCAAGGGCATAGGGAGTGTCGGCGTCGGGCCGATGGAGCAACCCGCGAGCCGACCACTCCTCGAGCGGGGCTCCCACTCGGATCGAGCCGATCAGCCGCTCGATAGCCGGACTGTAAAGCAAGACCTTGCCATGACGATCGACGACGATCGTCGCATCAGCGACCTGCTTCAGGACGGACTGGAGGATCAGTGATCGCCGGCGCAATTCCTCGTCCGCCCGCCGAGACTCGGCGAGGCGGAAGATCCTCGCCTTTAACTCGTCGGGGTTGATCGGCTTCAGGAGGTAGTCGGCAGCCCCTTGCCTCAGGGCCGAGATCGCCCCGTCGACGTCGGCGAAGCCGGTCAAGATGATCACGTCGGCCGCGGGGGCCAGCCGCTTGAGTCGCGGCAGCAGATCGAACGCCGTCCCGTCAGGGAGCTTGCGATCCAACAAGATTGTCGAGTACGTCGACCAGTCCTGCCGGTCCAGTGTCGCTGCGACCGTCACCGCCTCGTCGACTCGGCATCCATCCAGCTCCAGGATGTCGCGCAGGTTCTCCCGCGTGTCGGCGTCGTCTTCGACGATGAGAATTCTCAAGGCAGGATCACCTACCACTCTTCCACCTCCTGTCCGCCTCGAACGACTGCTCGCGGACTCATGGTTGGGCCAGCCTCTCCAAGGTCCCCAGGAGTTCGGGGAGGTCGAACGGCTTGTAGCAGATCGCGTCGAAGCCCTCCGCCTGCAGCCGTTCGATCTTCGGCTCCAATTCGGCCCGGTGCCCGGTGATGAGCACGACCTGCGACGCCGGGTTCGACTCGCGGACCTGCCGACACACATCGGCGCCGTCCCGGTCCGGGAGGTTTAGGTCGATCAGGACGACCCGGGTCGAAGTCCGCAGCCGCTCGACCGCCTGTCGACCGTCGTGGGCGATGCAGACCCGGTAGCCTTGTTCGCGCAGCAGGTCCCAGAGGTTGAGGCACAGGTCGTCGTCGTCGTCGACCACCAGCACTAGCGGCCGATCCAGTGCCTCGTCGATCAGACGCAGCAGCAGAGGCAAGTCGACCGGCTTGGCCAGGACCTGCGACGCCCCGGCGGCAAGCGCCTCCCCGGCCGTGGATCCGCCGGCGTAGGCCGTCAGGAGGAATGCCACCGTCCCGGCTTGCACCTTCTTGATTTCGCGGTAGAGCGACAGGCCGTCCATCCCGGGCATCTTCAGGTCCAATAAGACCACGTCGTACGGCCGCCCTCGCACCAGCTCCAGTGCAGTCCGACCTTCATGAGCTACATCGATATCGAAGCCCAAGTCGGTGAAAATGTCAGCCATGTTCTCGCAGATGTCTTCGTCATCGTCCACTATGAGGATGGAAGGGGGGTGGTCGATCATCTGGGCGTTTGTCCTTCGGAGGGGGCCGCAATCAGCCGGACCGTGAAAGTGCTTCCCGCGCCCAGTTTGCTTGTCACTCGCAGGCTGCCGTGATTCCTATCGAGGATCATCCGCGACAAGGCCAAGCCAAGGCCCATACCCCGGGCCTTGGTCGAGAACAGCGGCTCCATGATCCGGATGAGGTCGGCCGTCGCGATGCCGACTCCGCTGTCGGTCACCTCCAATTCCAGGTCCTCTCCGAGCCGCCTGCCGGTGAGGGTCAGCCGGCCGCTTGAAGGCATGGCGTCCACGGCGTTGCGGATCAGGTTGCCCAGGACGATCCGGATCTGACTCCGATCTCCCAGCGCAAGCGGAAGGTCGTCGAGGAAATCGAACGCGACCTCGATCCCGCCGGGCACGGCAGTGTCATCCAGCGCCTCGCGCACGCACGCCTCGGCCGAGAATGGAGTCACCTCGGGCTCGGGGCATCGCGCGAAATTCGTCAGCGCCGTGATCACCTCGTTAGCGCGCCCCACATTCCGCTCAATCCGTCGCATGTGCTCGGATCGCTTCTCGGGCGAGGCGGCGCGGGCGCTGTTCAAGTAATAGAGGGAGGTTTTCACTACGTTCAGCGGATTGCGCAGCTCGTGGGCCACGCCGCCGGCGATCTGGCCTAGAGTCGCCAGCCGTTCGGAGCCCTGGAGGCGTGAGGCGTACTCGGCCTGATAGGCGTCCTCGATCTTGGCCAGGTCAAGGTCCATAAGCTTGTTGAGGGACCTGATCGCCGCCACGAGGCCGGCGCAATCCCCGGACCAGGATTCGCCCAGGAGGCGCAACAGGCCGTCGCGGAGTCGGGACAGCGCCACGTTGGTGTAGACCTGATCCAGGCCGATCTCGACGTGCCGGATCCCGACCTTCCAGCGACGGAAGGCGTACGAGCGGTCGTAAGGCCCGGTGAGCAGCTCACAGAGCCAGTCGAGCAGGGAGTTCTTGAGCCGGTCGATTTGCGCCTGGCCGCCGGTGAAGACCTTGTAAGCCTCGGGATGGTGGGCGATCTCGGCGTAGAAGTCCTCGACCAGGTCGGTTAGGTGGGGTTTGAGCAGCGATGCGACTCCGCGCACCCGCCCAGCGTCCTCATCGGTCCAGCCGACGTAGGCCTGCAGATCCTGATAGCGCCGAAAAACCTGGTCCGGATCCTTCATCGGCCTGCGCTCTAAAAGAACGACCGTAGCGCTTCGCGGACGGGCGCGCGGACTGTGCGGAGACTTGGTTTTGGGCTCCCACTCTCGACGGCCGAGCCCTGCGTCATCTTACGATAGGAAAATCGCCACAGGAAAGCACCATTTCCATCGCGCACAGCAGGATCAAGGCCGCTCATGATCGCACGTAGATCCAGGACTGGTCTGACTGCCGGCGATTCTCGCTTTTCGCCGGTTTATCGGTACTCGACTCGAACGGGGTTTTAAGGATTACGTGGAAGTCGGGCTGCAAAGTCGAGCAACGATTTGGTTGAAACCCAAGTCAGGCTCGTTCGAAGTCCATGGGAGCTTCAAGAAGGTGAACGAGTTGGAAAACCTGATACAGTAATACCCGAGTCGAGCGCAATTCACATCCTGCCCCGGGGGACGTCGTCGGAATCGGGGTGATATAATGACTGTGGACGCGGTAGCTGCGACCAGTCAACGCGACGACCTGGCACCGACACCCACTACGCCACCCTTACCGCGGCACGGGCGATCGCTGCCGAGGGCCTTCGTCCACCAGGCTCGGGCTTGCCGGAACGCCCCCGCCGTGACTGACGTGAGCGGAGAAGACCTTACTTAGGGGATCGGTGCCTGGAAATCCACGCCGGGCGGCCGAACGCCGCTTCGGGTGGGGGCGCGAGACCGTCGAGACGGGGTTGTGCGAAGCTCGACGCGGGCTCCGCTGCGTGGAGGACTTCGCCGCCCGGGGACGACTGCGGAGCGAAGACGAGGACCGGGGATTGGCGGCCGACATCCGCGCGATCGTGGAGCCCTGTTCGTACGCCGACCCGGCACTCCAGTCGGCGCGGCGGTGCACCAAGCTGTCGTCGCGGGAAGTCCGGGAGGTCCTGATCAAGAAGGGCCGCCCAGCGAGCGGACGATCCGAGACGTCCTCAACCGGATGAACTGCCGCCTCAAGCGAATCCAGAAAGGCAAGCCCCTGAAGGAGACCGACGCGATCTTCGCGAACGTGAAGCGGGTCGACGAGGAGGCGAGGGACGACCCCGGAACCCTGGAAATCTCGATGGACACGAAGTCGAAAGTAAGCCTGGGCGACTACTCGAGTGGGGGGGGACCCGAACCGAGTCGGCCGGTGAAGCGCCCAAGGGGTGGGGCCACGACCCGCCCGCGAAGGAGAAACTGGTCCCGTTCGGGGTCCTCACGGCCGCGACCGGGGCGTTGACGCTTTTGTTCGGCCGGCGCGAGACCAGCGACGCCTGGGTGGACGCCCCGCGGGCGTGGCGGCTGAAGTCGCGGCGGACCCACCGACACGTCCAACGGCTGGTCGTCCACCTCGACAACGGCCCCAAAAACTCAGGCCGGCGGACGCAGTTCCTCAAGCGGATGGTGCAGTTCGCGGAGTGGTCGCGGCTGGAGGTCCGGCTGGTGTACTATCCGCCGTACCACAGCAAGCACAACCCGGTCGAGCGGTGCTGGTCGGCCCTGGAGCGGAAATGGAACGGCGTGCTGCCGTCCAACCTATCGGCCGTACTGGGCTGCGCTCAGAGGATGACCTGGAAGGGTCGCCACCCGAACGAGAGATGCTTCGCCGGAGAGTATCCCAACGGAGTCCGCGTCGGGGCCAAGGGGATGAAGACCTACGAAGCTCGCCTCGCCAGCTCGGCCACACTTCCCGGCTACGAAATCACAATCAAACCGGTGAAAATAGAACTACAAGAAAATTAATTTATGCCGAACGCTTTTGTGGTGCATCCGCCAAGAGAACTGACTCAGGAGATTTGACGTAGAAATGGGTGTCCTTCGAGCGAATGGAGGCATCCCGTGACCCGAGTCAAAGTCACGCTCCGCGAGCCGACTCCAGAGGAACGCCAGGCCCTCAAACGGCTTGCGTCGTCGCGCGTCGCCCAGGCTCGCTTCGTCGAGCGGGCTCGCATCCTCTTGGCCGTCGCCGAGGGACGACGGCCCGGCCAGGTCGCCCGGGATTTGGGCGTCTGTCGCCCCACGGTCTACATCTGGATCCGGCGTTTCAACGATCAAGGCCTGCTCGGGCTGGAAGATCAGCCATGGGCCGGACGGCCGCCCGTCTACACGGCCGAACAACGGGCCGAAGTGATCGCCGCGGCGTTGTCCGACCCGAAGAGCCGAGGGCTTCCCTTCGGCTGCTGGACTCTCGACCGCCTCCAGGCCTACCTCAACGAGCGGAAGGGCGTCCCGATCAAACGAAGCCGCATCGACGAGATCCTCCTGGCGAAGGGGCTGCGGTGGCGGTGCCAGGAGGCTTGTTTCGGCGAGCGGGTCGATCCCGCCTTCGCCGAAACAAGGGATCATCGAAGCCCTCTACACCAAGCCGCCGGAGGGTTCAGCCGTCGTCTGCCTCGACGAGATGGGGCCTGAGAGCGCCAAGGGCTTCCGCAGTCGGCAGCCCGTCCCCACCGAGCCTCGTGGCGACGACGAGAGCTATTGTCAAATGTTGTGGATGGGGATTGATTCAGGCGGCGTCCTTGGCCTCGATTCCGTCGATGAATTTGGCCCCTGAGATCACGGCCTGGAGGCGTGCCGATCCGTTCAACAATCGCCAACTCTTTGATGCACTCTCCATCAGCTTGAACACCATCGTCAGGCAGGCTTTGCGGCTGCCGCTCCCCTTGGTCTTCGCCGTCCTCAGCCGCACCGTGGCGAACGTCGATTCGATCGGGTTCGTGGTGCGGATGTGACGCCAGTGCTCCGCCGGGAAGTCGTAGAACGTGAGCAACGCCTCTCGATCCTTCGTCAGGCATTCCGTCGCCTTGGGGTACTTCGCCTCGTACGTCTTCACGAACAGGTCGAACGCCTTCTCGGCGTCGGCCTTGGTCTCGGCGTCGGCCTTGGTCTCGGCGTCGTAGATCCCGTGCAGGGCGGACTTGGCCTTGGGCTGGGCGCCCTTGGGCAGCTTGTCGAGCACGTTGGCCGTCTTGTGCACCCAGCACCGCTGCCCTCGGGTCGTGGGCCAGACCTGCCGAACCGCCTTCCAGAACCCCAACGCCCCGTCGCCGACGGCCAGAGAGGGCTCGATCTCCAGCCCACGGGCCTTGCAGTCCAGGAGCAACTCCTTCCAGGACTGCTCGCTCTCCCGATAGCCGTCGGCCACGGCGATCAGCTCCTTGCGGCCGTCGGCGGTCGCCCCCATCAGCACGAGGATGCACTGTCGGCCTTCCTCAAGGCGGATGTTGAAGTGGACGCCGTCGGCCCAGACGTAGACGTACCGCTTGCCCTTCAGGGAACGCTTGCTCCAGGCGTCGTGCTCCTCTTCCCAGGCCGTCTTGAGCCGGGTCACGGTGTTCGCCGAGAGCCCCGGAGCGTCGGGGCCGAGGAGGGCGGCGAGGGCCTCGGAGAAGTCGCCGGTGCTGACGCCTTTCAAGTAAAGCCAGGGGATCAGCTCCTCCAGGCTCCTGGTCCGCTTCAGGTACGGCGGCAGGATCGCCGAGGTGAACCTCACCCGCCGGTCGGCGGGCCGGCGGTCGTGGACCCTGGGCTGCTTGACCTCGACGTCGCCCAGGCCGGTCTGGACGGTCCGCTCGGGGAGGTGGCCGTTGCGGACGACCTGGCGTCGCCCGGCCTGGTCCTTGAGATGGGCGTGGGCGTCGATCCAGGCGGCGACCTCGGCCTCGACGGCCTCGGCCAACAGTCGCCTGGCCCCGGCCCGAAGGAGGTCGGTCAGAACGTCCTTGGCGCCGGGGGTTGGCCCGGCGAGCGGCAGGATTGTAGACTCTTCCACGGCGGCGTACTCCTCGGCCATTTCGGCCGGTTGGTGGTCTTGCGATTCACCAAGGGTACGCCGCCTGAATCAAACCGCCATCCACAACTTCCGGTTATAGCTCCGACGACGAGGGCCGCGTCCCCGCCGGTCGAGCCCGGCAGGAGATCGACTACGGCCGTCGCGGCAAAGGCTACGTCTTCGGCGCCTTCCGGCCGGCAACCGGCGAGTCGCTGACGCGTCCCTACCCGAGCCGCAGCGCCGTGAACTGGGCCGACTTCCTGGAACAGGTCGAAGCCTGGATTCCGGCGGACGCGCAGCGCGTCTATGCGATCGTCGACGACCTGAGCGCCCACCGGGCGACCGACGTCTTGCTCTTTGCGCTGGCGCGTCCGCGTTGGGAGTTCGTCTTCCAACCGAAGTACGCGGCGTACCTGAACCTGATCGAGCCGTGGTGGAAGGTGCTGCGGAACTTGGCGTTGAAGGGCCGACGCTTCAAAACCTGGGAGGAGGTCAGCCGCGCGGTCGAGGAGGCGACGGTCTACTGGAACCAGCACTGCCCTCCGTTCGTCTGGGGCCGCCGCCGTCGCCATCAGCCCCGCTGCCGTCCCCGGCGTCAGGCGACTTGTCGGATAACCCACTTACGTTAGAAGCAAAGTCTTTGTCCGCCATTTGCCCACCGGAGGGGACGGAATGGGATGCAAAGAGTCGGAGGTCGACGGGGATCGATCGGCGGGGGCGGCCTCACCAGGTAAAAGACGGGATTTGACGCATCCCGTCGGCCTGAGAGGGATGAGGGGGGAATGGGCAGAGGGAGAGTTGAACTCCCGACACACGGATTTTCAGTCCGTTGCGAGGAAGCCTCAAAAGTATTCCCCAAAAAGGACTTACGTCTTTCTCAGGAGGCCTTTGCCCACCATTTGCCCACCGACACACGTCAGAGTGAAAACGACGTCGACCTTGCCGAGATCGCGGATGCATGGCCAAAGCTGGACGAGTCGACACGGACCTCCATCCTGAAGCTGGTCCACGACAACCTCGGCGCACGAAAAAAACCGCCGACACCGTAGAGCGCGGTGCCGGCGGCCTTGCTTGTTCGACCCCAGCCTACTAGAGCCAGTCGATCTCTTTTTTAAACCTAGATCATGACTTCGACGCCGTCAACTCGATGCTTCGGTCAGCCCATGAAAAAACCCCGGCTCAAGGCCGGGGGATGAATCGATCGCAAGCTTGAAGCGAACAGGATCGCTTTTGCCTCTCACACGCGGGCGTGAGGATCACCACTTCGGTTCGGGAAGAGGACAATGCTCGCTCGCCATCCAGAGCTTGAGGTTCGTCATGCAACCGCAAGATCGACAACGATCCTGAGCCGCGTCGAAGTGCTCGCAGCCCTCGCAGATGGAATGCCGTCGGTCGAACTCGACCTGATCCACGGTGGAGCATCCCGACTTGATGAAGGCGACTCCGGCCGTCAGGGCGTTGCCGATCATCGTCGCCAAGGGCGGATACGCGGCGGGCTCGGGCGGTTGGCCGGTCGCGAGCTGGACCACGAGAGCCCGGTACTGGTCGCGTTGCCAGACGTCCGTGTTGGCGTCTGACGTCAGCCATCGGTATCGCTCGTGGCCGGTGCGGGCGACGACGGTTTCAAGGTCGGCGTCAGTCATGCCGTTATCGTCACCTTGTCGTAGTAGAGCCCGAAGAAGCACGACACGATTCTGATTTCGAGATGGAAGGGGTTGCAATTGAAGACGAGGATCTTCGCGGCGTCGGCCGGGTCGCTGCCGTCGATCACGCAGCCGCCGCCGGTTGAACCAGCGCAGGGCACGAGGTTCGCCCTGCCTTGGAAAAACACGCCGCTAGGCAGTGGCGGCAATTTCAGAATCAAGTCCACCGAACCGAAGAACGGATAGTTCGCACATGGCGCCGTCCAGGTGCAGTCGGAAATCCATGTCAGGACATACGTGATCGGCGTGCGTCCCGTACCTGTAAACGTGGCGTGGAGCGTCGTGGGAGCCCCGCTCGGCCCGACGGCGCAGGCGCACGGCACCGGCGGCGCACAACAGCACCCGCTGGGGTTCAATCCGATTCCAGGCATCAGGGACAGTCCATGGCGATAAGCCACCAGTCGCCGTCGCACCACGAAAGGTGGCACGACTTCGAGACGGCGACGGATGCGGTCAGCACGTACTGGTTATTGACGACGACGGGATCGCCGGAAGCCGCCCATACCCCGCTCGCGTCCTTGTGATAGATCTGAGCGGCGCCGGACGTGCTCGGGGTGGAGAACGTGCCCGTCGGAATGGCCGTCGTGACGACCGCCCGAACGACGCCGGGGTTCCAGAGGGCCACGGGCGTTCGCTGCCGCTGGTCGGGATTGTAGCTTCGCTCGATCCCCCTGACGGCCTTGACGATCCGCTTGCCCTGCGCGGGCGAGATTCCAATCGGTCTCATCAACTCCCTCCCAGGGGGCTCGACGGGGTCGTCGCGGAGAAGAGGTCGGGCGGCAGGCCGAAGAGGTCGAAGTCGGCCGTGGGGTAGACGTCGAAGGACAAGAAGCCCTGATCGCCAGTCGGGTCGTACTGCCCCTTGCTCGTGAGCGGCACGGGGGCGGACGCGGGCGAGCCGTCGATCATCACTTGCTTGACCACGCCACCCACCTTCTGACGCAGCCCCGCGTTGAGGACCACTTCGGCCCAGCCGTTCTCGATGACCGTGCCGTCGGTGCTCGTGATGATCGGCTTGAACGCCAGTGCGAGCGTTTGATCCCAGGCCCAACCCCAGTCGGAGTAATAGGCTCGGTCGGCCGTAATCTCCCGGCACAGGATCGTGCCGGCCGGGAAGCCCATCCAATCGGATGCGTTGATGTGATCCTTGAACGCTGTTATCCAGTTGGGATCGAAGCTGGCCAGCGTCCGCGTGATGTTGGCGACGGGGAGGCTGTAGGGGCGGGTCAGGACCGGGTCGAACGGATCGCCGATCACATTGGTGATCTTCACTCCGTTGCGGTCGTAAATACAGGCGATCTCAAAGGTCTCGTGAGTCCATTTGAGTCCCGGCGGAACCAGCAAGGGATTCACGATCAGAGAGCCGTTGGTGTCGTTCCCCGCCATGTCGAGCGGGCTGAAGGGGCCGTACCGCAAGGTCACGAGATACCCTCGTCCGTCTTCGTCCCTGGTGGTCGAGACGCCCGCGAGAACGGCGCCGTAGTCCGTTTCCGTCGGGGCGGCCAGGGGGAATCGATACGTCGAACCGATATCCACGTTGACGGCGCGGACGGCCGCCCTGGCCCCGATGGTGGGATCGTCGGTGACGACCCGGACTTGAAGGTCGTACGTGCGTCCCCCCTCGGTCGTCCAGCCCATCTCGCTGGACTGCTTCGTTTCGTCGACGGTGATAGCCATGATGGGTCCTGTTTCAGATGCCGGTCAGCTTCAAGGGGGAGCCGGGCGTGAGAGCTTTAAGGATCTGCTTCTGAACCGTGACCGCCTCTTTCGCGGCGGCGGCCGTGTCGAGCGTGTTCTTCGCAGTGGCGTCCTTGGACGCATCGGCGCCGCTTCGGCTGCGCAGCACGGTCGAAGCGGCTTCGACCGTGCCCAGCTTGAGCGCCGCGCCGAACGGGTCGTGGGCCTTGCCCTTGGACTTCGTGGCGGCGTCGCCGACCGTCGCGCCCTTGCCCGCGAGCGCCGCCACGGCGTCCGGGACCTTCGCGGCGGCGTCCTGAAGCCCCTTGAGCTTGTCGCGGGCGGCCTGGAATTGATCGCCCACCACGTTCCAGGCCCACGGCTTGGCCATTTCGGCGGCGAAATCCTTGCGGGCCTCGGCGAGCGTGTCCTTCATCGACGCGGCCATTTCTCCGAGCCGTTCGCCGATGCCCGTCGAGGTTCCCAGGATCGCCTCGGAGGCGCCGTCCCAGACCTTGACGACCTCGGCGACGCCGTCGAAGAGGACCGTGAAGACCTCCTGAAACGTCATCTGGGACGCTTTAAACGCGAGCACGACCGACTGCCAGACCGTAGCCAGCCCGCCGATGGCGACCTGGAACACGTTGACGCCTTCGCCCGAGAACCCGACCGTATCCAGGACGGTTTTGCCGAAGCCCAGCACCGAATCTTTGTTCTGGCTCCACATCGTCGTCATGGCGGCGAGGGCCGTGTTGATTCCGCCGAGGACCTTTCCGGCGATCGGCGCCAACCCCTCGCCCAGCGTGGTCATGAGGTTATCGACCCGCCCCTTGAACTCCTCCATTCGCGAGGCCGTGTCGCCCGCCGTCTTGGCCGCGTTGCCTTGGGCGTCGGCCAATCCGTTGGAGATGATCGAGGCGGTTGCGGTGATCTTGGCCGTATCGGACAGCTCGCCGTTGAGATCGGCCAACCCCATCGCGAGCGCCTGCGCCTTGATTTTGTCGGCCGTGAGGAAGACGCCGAAGTCGCGGAGCGGCTCTGCTTCGCCGGCGAGACCCGAGCGGATCTTCTGAAACGCCGTCTCATAGTCGACGTTGTAGAAGCGCGACGCATCGAGGGTGAGCCTGTTGAACTGCTTCGACAGGTCGGCCGTCGCCTGAGAGTCGAATTTGGCGCCTTTGAAAAGGCCGCCGAGCTTGCCGGCACCGTCGAGCATGCTGTTCAGCGCCACGCCGTACGAATCGGCCATTTCGCGGGCGTCGGCCTCGACCGACTTGGCCTGTGGGCCGAAAATGTCGCCGATCTTGCCGACGTTCTGCTGAAGGTCGCTGGCCGACGAGATCATCTTGCCGATCGCCATGGCGCCGGCCCCGCCGATCGCGGCGACGAACGCACCTTTGACCAGGCTCGACGTCTTCGAGACTTGCGAGCTGAACGACTGGACTGCGGCGGCCCCCTGGTTCAGATCCCGTTTGAGCGGGCCGGGGTCGGCGGACATACGCAGGGCGATGCTGCCGATAAGAGACAACTCAACCTCCTTGCTTGACGATGGCGTCGATGCCGGCGGCGATCATGCCGAGTGCGATCGACTTGGCGGTTTCGCCCGTGGACGCGAACGCATCGGCCATGAAGGGATTCGGCAGGGTGTCGCTGGTGCCGTACTCCACCTGCGCCGGGTAATAATCGCCCGGCGGGTACTTCTTCTCATCGGGCCGCACTTCCAGGGCGATCGCGCCACGCTTCTTCGTCTTGGCCGCACGAATCACCAGGCTGCTTTTGAGATGGCCGGTGTCTTCCGGCGCGTCCGCTTTCGCAGCCGCCAGCATGGGTCGCATTCCGGCCCGCATCGCCTGACGCAACACCTTCTTCTCCACCTTCGATCCCAGGCTTTTCAGGGCGTTGATCACATCCTTGTCGCCGCTCACGCTGATCTTCATATCCGCCTCCCCATCGCGGCGATCCGCTTGAGCGCCGCTTCGTTGTTCTCCTGGAATCGACGACCGAGGATTCCGGCCGACTCCTCAGCGGTCGGGCGGCGGCCGGACGGCTCCGCACCACGCTTGGCGGGCTCGGGATAGAAGTCGTCGGCGGTGGTTTTGTTTCCGCCCACGAAGTTGGCGACAGCGGAACAGATCAACGCCGCGTCGAAATGGGCGTCGGGCCAGCACTCCATGCGGGAGAGCAGCTTCCACTCGATGAATTCGGACGCGGGCATGGTCCGTTCCAGGCAGGCGACCGGCTGGCCGAGGCGGGCGGCGAGCCGGAACAGGAACCTTCTGTCCGCGTCCTCGGCTAGTTTTTTTCCAGATCCTTGACGTCGTCTTCGGACAGCTTGTTGACCGCGACGGCCGCCTTGAGCACGTCCGTGAACACCTGAGTGGGCAGCCCCGAAACCCGATCGACGTCGTCGTCGTTGAAGACCCGGACCCCGTCCGCGTCGCATACGGACGTGACGATCAAGTACATCGAGAAGTTCAAGCCGCCTTCCTTGGAAGACTCGATGTGCAAGCGGTTCATCTCGCCGACCGTCAATTGCTTGACGTAGACCGCGTCGCCCAAGGCGGGGACCTGGACTTCCTTGACCTCGGGCCGAAGTGCGAAAAACGCTTCTCGCGTAATCATATTGAATCTCGAATGGATGAAGGATCGGAGCCGGAACGACGTGCGATGAGGAAGGCCGATCAGGGCGCCGTGGTGGTGACGATCAAGCCGGTCAGCTTGATGGTGACCTTGGCGGTGATGATCTCGTCGGCCTTGCCGCCGCCCGGAGAGAACGCGGTGAGGAAGCCGTCGAACGTGTCGAAAGTCGCCTTGGGAAGCGTGGGATAGGTCAGTCGCCACGACTTGATCGCGGGGGCGGAGAGCAAGCCGCGCAGGTAGACGGCCTCCGTGTCGGCCGGGTCGTATTGGAGGCTGAATGACAGCTCGCCGGGGTCCGGCAAACCCGGACGGTATTCCTTGGTCTGGCTCGACAGCTTGGTCTTCTCGACCGAGCCGACGGTGTTGCTCGGGCCGTCGAACGACTCAGCGTAGCTGATCGGGGTCCAGGTGACGCCGGTGCCGAGCTTGTCGACTCCCAGGACGGTATTCTGCGCCAGATATTCAGGCATTGTGCTTCCTCAAACGTAGGCGGGGGTGGTGACCCGATGGACGATGTTGAACGTGAGAACGACTTGATACGTGTAGGAGTCGGTGCCCTGGCGCGGGTACTCGGGGAGGTCGGACTCGTCTTCCAAAAACGCCCCCATCACATCGACCGCCCCCATCCAGCCGGAGAAGCCGTCGAATCGCGACCGGACGATCTGGGCCATCGCGGCGGCTTCCAGCTCGGACTTCGACCAACACGAGATGCGGACGCTCGCGGTGCTGACGCCGTTCGGTCCGCCGAGATTGCGGTCGTACGAGCGGCTGGCCAGGTAGAACGTGACCGCCGGGAACGTGGCTCCGGCGTCCTTCTTTTGGGGCAAGGCGTTGAACGAGATCCGAGACCCGACCAACGAAGCCAACGCCGTGGTCTCGGCCAGCCTGGCGCGGACGGCCTCGCGGAGCGTCGGAGGACCAGTCGGGGTTATGGTTCCCCCGGCCCCCATGCCAAGATTCGACAGCCAGTAAAGGAAGCTCATGCGTTACCCCACGACGACGTAGGTGACTTCGCCGGACGTGGCGACGGCCGCCGACAGGTCCACCGTCAGGGCTTCGTTCGCGGCGGTTTGGCAGACGCCCACGGGGCAGTAGGCGCCGCCGGCCGCCGCGAACTTGGTCAAATACTTGGAACCCGAGATGGCCGCCGAGGTGCCCGACCAGAGGGTGGCCGTCACGTCCCCGAAGGACGACAGCGAGTACCGAAGCACGCGGATCTGCTTTCCCGATCCGGCCGCCGCGACGATCGTGGTCTTGCCGGACGTGCTCGTCAGGAACCGGGCGAACAGCGGCGTCAAGGCCGTGGCGCCGTTGTAGACCGTGCTGGTCTCGGCCGACGCCGACGTCTTGCCGATCAGGTTGGTTCCGGCCGCCAGCGTGGCCGTGGCGTTGAGGTTGGCGGCGGTCGGCTGGGCCACGGTGACGGGGTTGGTGACGCTCGTCACTGCGCCGACCGTCGTCACGTTGGTGACCGTGTCGAGCGTCTGGCCCGTTGCGATATTGGCGGTGCACTTCAGGTTCGCGGCGGTCGGCTGCGTCACCGTGACCGCGTTCGTGATCGACGTGAGGGTGTTGACCGTGCCTACCGTCGTGACCGTGGCGAGCGTCTGGGCCGCCGCAATCGAGACGGTCGCGTTCAGATTGGCCGCCGTGGCTTGAGCAACCGTCACCGGGTTGGTGATGGTTCCGACCGTGGTGACGTTCGCGAGCGTTTGAGCCGAGGCGATGCTGACCGTAGCCAACAGGTTGCCGGGCGTCGACTGAGCGACCGTGACTGAGCCCGTGACGCCGACGTTCCACGTTCCGCTCTGGGTCGCGGCGACCGTCCATGATCCGCCTTGGTTCGCCGTCCACGTTCCCGACTGCGTGGCCGCGACCGTCCACGATCCGCCCTGGCTGGCCGTGCAGAGCAGAGCGGACGCGGTCGACTGAGTCGCCGTGCTCGTCCACGAGCCGCTTTGCGTGACGGCGACCGGATTCGTGATTGTCCCGACGGTCGTCACGTTGTCGAGCGTCTGGCCCGACGCGATGCTCGCCGTGCATTGGAGGTCGGCCGGCGTGCTCTGAACGACCTGGACGCTGCCCACGATCGCATCGACGACCAGCGTGCCGACCAGCGTGGCCGACACCGGCAATGGGTTGGCGGGCGTCACTGGCTGAAGAACGTTCGCCCCAGGGCTGACCGTCGTCGCGTAGGCCACGACCGAAGCCGGCCACTCCGTGCCGTCCGCGCCGGCCAGCGTTCGCAGCGTGGCGCCGCCTGAGCCAGCAGATAACTCGACATTGTCCGTGGCCATGCGTCACGCCTCGATTTGGTAAATGTTGATGGACCCGCTCGGGAACACATCTCGTTCGAGCGCGCCGTTCGACGGTGCGCCGGGGCGAGTCTGGCCGTAGAGGTCGTCGGCCGGAGCCGCTCCGTAGCCGAAAGCAAGCAGCGGACTCGTCGTCATCGGCTCGCCGAAGGGTCTTGGAATCCCCCCTGAGATCCGGCCGTCGTCCAGATTGAACGCGGGGGCGGCGTTCGTGGTCGAATGCGCGCCGATGTTCACGGAGGCCCGAGGCGTCGTCGCGTAAACAATGTTGTAGTCTTCTGCGATATGGGTCGTGTTGCCGCCCGACAGCCCTGTGACGGCCTGGTTGATGTAACAGCCGCTGATGACGCACGGCGCGGCCAGATTGACGCCGGCCGGCGCGGTGACGCTGAAGGGGGTGTTGGTCAGGAAGAACGAGCAGCTTTGGACCGTCACGCCGGTCGCGAAGTACGATCCCGTGCCGGCGGCGTTGGCGACGCGGACGCCTCCCGTGCCCCCCAGAAACCGGCAATTCTGGACCAGCACGTTGACGTTGTACTCTGAGCTGTAAAGGCCGACGCGGACGTCGATGCAGTAGCCCTGGCCGGTCAGGAAGTCGCACCGCTTGACCGTGAAATTCATCGCGGAACCAGGCGTTCGGCCGGCCCAGAGGATGTAGGGCTTGACGATCGACCCAAGGAAGATGCAATCGAGGATCGCGACGTCCGACCACGCGCCGTTCAGATCAAGGCATGACGCGTTGCCGCCGTGGGAGCCGATCATCTTGACGCCCTGAAGCGTAAAAAACGACTTGTTGTTGGCGAACAAGCAGGCCGACGTGGTGATCGGGGTCGCATCGTCGGTCCAGCCCCGCCAGTCTACGGTTCCCGTTATTCCGGGGCCGCCGGCAGCCGCGAAATTCGCCCCCGTTCCGTCGCCGATGATCGTGAGCGGGCTGCCGGACGACGGCGAAACGCCGAGCGTGACGACTTCGCGGTAGATCCCCGGCTCGATGTAGACCGTGTCGCCGGCCGCCGCGACGGGAGTGCCCCCGATCGCCTTGCCGATCGTAAGGAGCGGGCTCGTCGCGGTCCCAGGATTCGCGTCCGAACCGCGAGACGAGGAAACATAGACGTTCGCCATGATTTACGTCAGTCCTTTTGCGACCATGACCATTTTTACAGCCGTCTCGTTCACGAACGCCGCAAGGACTTCCGTGGGAAGAGAGGCAAGAAGCTCGGAGACCTTGACGCCATGCTCGCCAGTGCAGTCCAAGACGACCGCTCCGGTGGCGGAGTCGCGGAAGCAGACTTCGATGAGGAAGTCCTCGACGAACGGGATGGAAACAGCTCCGGGCAGGGGCGTTATCCGCAGTGGGTTCAGGTCCAAGACGTCAGCTCCCGTTGTTCAGCGAGGCGGCTTGCGAGATCATGAATTCGGCGACCTGATCGACGAACGTCGCGAGCTTGGTCGGGTCGAGATTCTTTGTGAACGTCGTGAGCGAGGCGGCGTCGTCCGGCTTGAAGTTGGCGGCCACGGCGAGCGAGGTTGAAGCCCCTTCGTCGTCCACGAAACGCAGGTCGACCGAGAAGTCGTATGGCGACGTGAAGACGATTCGCGTTCGGCCGGGGTGGGACGAGTCGATGGTGAAGGTCATGCGCCGCCCCTCGATCAGTTGGTGAGGAACAGGCCGCGAAGCCTGCATGCGACCGTGGTCGAGACGTACAGGGTCGTCACGTCGACGGTGAACGGCGATGGGTTGATCGAGCCGGACAAACTCCAAGCGAGCGGGATGCCCGGCTGAAGGACGATGACGTCCGAAGGCTTGCCGGCCGTGGTCGTCGTGACGGTCGCCACGGGAGACGTACCGCCCGTCAAGCCGCCGCCGGCCGTGATCTGGGGGGTGTTCGTCGCGGCCAACGTCCCGGCGAACGTGCAGGCTACGGACGCTCCGGGGAAGGGGCCGCCGGTGCAAGTCACGTTCCCCGCGCCGATCGTCGAAAGGGCCTGGAGCGCCGTCTGGACGTCCGACGCCGATCCGTTGTAGGCGACGGGCGTCGTGACCGCCCCCTTGAACGACAGGGCGAACGAGCCGCCGGTGGGCGTTCCAGTGACCGTGATGGTCTGGACTTCGTTCGTCGCCGTGCCGTTGGTCTTGATCGTGCAGCCTCGATCGGAGACCAGGAACAGGCTTTGAAGATTCGCGACCGTCAGCGTGAGCGGCAACGCCTGGTTGACGATCGACGCTCCGAAGCTCTGGTCGATTGTGATCGCGGATGACCCGACGTCCGCCACGTTCCCCGAGAGCGTGGGGCCGCCGGACGAGCTGCTTATCGACGTGGCTCTCGTGAATGTGATGCTCATGCGTTCTCGCTTGGGTTCTGTTCGACGACTTGAATGGTCAACTCGATGTGCCTGTTCTCGTCGTCGACGATGCCGACGATGTTCAAGATCCGGTCCGTTCCCGCGACCTTGAACCGCCCGGTGGGTTTGACGCCGGAATGAAAGCGGATGTTGGCCTCGTGGGTCGTTTCGCTGTGAATCTGGCGAGCCCAGTACGTCTCTTTGGCGTTGAGCGGGCTGAGCCGAGCCGGGACGCTCGCGATCACATCGGCCCACGTCTCGATCTGTTGACCGACGCTGTCGATCGTGTAGGTCGGCTCTTGGTAGGTGAGCCTGGTGCGTCGCTGGCCAGGGTCGATCATCTTGCGTAGGCTCCCCAGCGAAGTGCGTCGGCTAGGGCGGCGACGGTCCAGGGCACATCGGCGATTATGGTTCCTGAGATGGTGGCTTCCCTGCGATCGAACCAGCTCGCCACGAGTATGCGAATTATCAGCTTCGCGACTTCAGGTACGTCGTCGGCGGTCGCGCCGTATCCCGCGACGAACTGGACCTTGACGCTGGCGATCTGCTTCGCGGCGGCGGGCCAGCTCTTGCCGTTGGCCAGCATCACGAGGCCGGGCGTTCCATCGGACACGGTGTAGACCGAGGGGTCGAGCGTCTGCGCCGCTCCGGATTCGTCGGCGTACGTGATCGACGCGACCGACTGAAGCGGCGGATAGGGCAGGCGAAGCACGCCGGACGCACACGACGGAAATCCGTCGAACGTCGCTGTGAGCGTCCGCGAGATGAACGACCTCGACGTCATCGCTTCCAGCTTCTCGCGGGCCGCGACGATCAGGGACGTGACGAGGGCGTCGTCGTCCGTTAGATCCCCGTAGATGCGGGCGTGAAGCTTCGCTTCCGCCAACGTAACGGGTTCGATCGCGGGGGGCGTGACGATGGCGATTTTCATGGATCATCTCACGCGACAGGCGGCTTTTCGGGCTTGGTTCGGCGCGACGGCGACGGCTTCGCGGACGGCGGGTTCGGCGTGATCGACGGCCATGCCGAGGCGGATGAATTCGTTCGCGGCGGGACCGACGACGTCGGCGATCTGGCCGGCTTCGTACATGACGGCCCGGCCGTTCATGACGGTTCTCAGAAAGCGGAGATGCACGGGGCGATCCTCTTGAAATGGCCGAGGGCCTGCGTTGGCAAGCCCCCGGCTCGACCTTGGAACCGTCGGATCATCAAGAGGTCTTGAGATCCTGGCAGGTGACGAACGACGCCAGGTGGAGGAAGTTGACGTCAACGTCCTGCGCTACGGTCACGCGGACGTGCGGCTGAGCCGAGTAGGGATCGATGAACAAATCCAAGCCCGAGAACAGGGCGATGACCAGTTCCGACCACGACCCGAAGGCCAGGGCCGACAGGATGCTGGTGCTGGTGCCCTTGGTGATGGTGCTGGAGACCAGGCTGGTCGACCCGTAGCCGTAGCCGTTGATGGTGTTGTTGCTGTCGAGCATGAAGGTCGGGTAACCCGCAACCTTCGGGGTCGACTGGAAAAACGCCGTGGTCGTGGGGTTGATGAGCCACGCCCTCGCGTCGCCGGGGGCGTTCGCGGTGTCGACCGTTCCGGTCATGCCCGTCAACTGAGCCCACGTGATCGCGGCGCCGTTGGCGCCGAGGGCGAGGGTCCCGATGCCGTCGCCTGACGTGTAGGTGAACAGCCCCTTCGGCTGGCCGCTGGAACCGGAGCCGTTGATCGCCCCGTTCTCCACGATGTTGGCAACCGTCTTGACGAGCTGATCCGCGATCAGGCGTTCGCCGTCCAGGCTGGACCCGGCGATGAACTGGCGGCTCAGCTTCGTGGTCGCTTCGACCATCTTGTAGCCGAACGGAACCTGACCGATCGTCGGAGCCGAGGCCGCGACGTTCGTGCCTTCGGTCGACACCCAGCCGCCGGCGAGACCGGCAGTGACCTTGGGCAAGGCGAAGGGTTGCGTCATGTCGCTGATGACCGTGGCGCCCATGCTGGCCAGAACCAGGCGGGCACGCAACAGGTCCGTGAGCGTCGGACGGACCAGGGTCGGGATCGCGCCCGCGCCGGTGGAGGTGGTCAGGTCGGCCCGGTACTGAACGCCGGAGAGGCCGACCCGCTGGTTAAGGGGAGCGTCCCACGGAATGAGAATGCCGGTCGGAGCCTTGCCCCGAAGCGAGGCCAGCGTGTCGTGGGTTTCCCGCTCGATGCCGTCGAAGGAGCCGTGTCCCTCACGCATCGCCAGTTCGCCGCGAATGGCACGCAGGAGGCTGTACTGGTGCGCATCGCCCCGCGTATTGGACCGGTCGTTATGGGGAAGCAACGGCTGGCCGACTCGCTCGCCGGGGGCGCTGGCGCGGGCCTGAAGCTCGCGGACGCGGGCCGAGCGGGCTTCGTCTTCCTGGACCTGGTTGAATAGGCCGGTGGCTTCGGCGATGGCGGTATCAAGGGAGGCGCGATCTTCGGCGGTCGGCTCGTCGGCCGAAGCGATCCGGCTCTCCAGATCACGGGCGCGCGCAAGAGCGGCGTTGGCGCGAGTGCGCATTTCGGTCAGATTCATCTTGTGACTCACTGGGATGTGAAGAGGCGGAAGGGGAGCAGATGTGGAGGCGGGATTGACCGGCGTGCGGTCGATGAGGCGGGCGTGTCGATCGGCGGACGGGAGTCGTTACTTGGCGGCGACGGCGGCGAGGCGGTCCAGTTCGTTGCGGCGCTGCTTCAGCCACTCGTCCTTGACGTACTTGGCCAGCTCTTTCGAGCGGACTTCGACGTCTGTCGATTCGTAGGCCGGATAAGTGACGACGCTGACGTCGTACAGGTCGACGTCGGTCACCTCGTACTCGACCGTGGTCACGCCGTTCTCGGTTCGCTGGGTGACCGTCTCGCCGCCGTCGCGGGGGACGAATGCGAACGAGCACTGGGAAACGTTGCCGGCGTCGATGTTGGTCGTCACGTCGCGGGCCACCTGCGTATCGGGCGGCGTGCATTCAAAGAAAAGCCCCTGCGCGTCCTCGGACAGCGTCAGGGTTCCGGCGCGGGTTCGGCCGAGAATCTGAGACGGGCAGTGGTCCACGAGGCAGCGGACATCCTGTTTTTCGTTGATCGCGTTACTGAAGGCGCCAGGCCGGATAACCTCGCGGATCACCATCGTCGGCGATTCACAGATAACGTACCACTCACCGAACACAGCCGCATGGCCGGTCAGTTTGCGGGGTTGGGAATCGCCCTCGGCCCGCGTCTGCAATCCGGGGCTTTCGGCGACCCGGCGTCGATATTTGAAGCTCACTTGGGCGGCTCCGTGGGATTGGCGTTGGGATCGTTGTTGCTGCCCATGTTGAGCATCACGTAGTACTGGTCGCCGTCCTCGCGCGGTCCCATGCCTTCGGCGGCGCGGATCTCGTTCGGGCTCATCGAGCCGGTCGAGAACAGGGTCTTGTACATGTTGGCCCGGCCCATCGCGTCGGCTCGCAAGTAGGCCCGGAAGTCGTGTTTGAATTGATAGCCGGCGGCTTGCTCTTCCTCTGTCAGCAGGCGAAGCGCATAGGCCTGCTCTGCTTGTTCGGCCCACGGCAACAGCGTCGTCTGCACGTATTCCAAGTTGCTCGCTTCAATCGATGAGTAGGAAGCGTTGGAGTAGTCGCCGAGCTTGTGGGGTGGCACGCGGAACAGCCGAGCCATTTCGAGGACCTGGAACTTACGAAGATCGGTCAGTTGCGCTTCGGCGGGGTTGACGGACGTCGACTCGAAATCGTAGCCGGGGGGGAGGATGCCGACCCGGCCGGCGTTGCCCGATCCGGCGTTCCGCGAGTTGAAGGCGTCGAGCAGCTCGGAAGCGGCTTCGGGGGATAGCTCGTTCGGCGTCTTGATGAAGCCGGAGTTTCCCGCCCCCTTCCCCAAAAAGCTGCCGCCCCACTGTTCGGCCGCAAGGCCAAGGCCGAACGCCTGCGCCGCGACGCGGGGGATGCCGTAGCCTTCCAGCCCGTTGAAACCCAGCCCCGCGATGTGCAAGATCCGCTCGCGGTCGACCAACTTGCCGTTGACGCGGTATTGGATCAAGCCGTCGGTGCCGACGTTGGGAAGCGTCGTCTCGGGGTCGAGCAGGTACAGGTACGTCCTGCTGCCGTCCACCGCCTGGACGATCTCCGCGTACCCGTTACCGTAGAGCAGACAGTGTGAGAGGATCGCCTGGCGGAACCGCATGGGCGTCGTGCCGCCGCCGTCGGGGCTCCGCATGAACGTGGAGTAGGCTCTGTGTTCCTTGGCCTTGCGCTCTGATCCGTCGTCCATGACTTGAACGAGGTGAAGAGGCAGGCTCGCCAGGTCGGTCGCCACGACGTTGACCGCCGCGAACGCCGCCGGGAGCGAGAGGGCTGCACGGGCGTCGACCCGGACCCCGGTGGTGTTCGTGCCTTGCAGCGTTCGGCTGAACGTCTGGAGCAGGCTTCCAGTGAACCCCCACGAAGCCGGAGCCAGAGGCGCGGAGGCCCGCTTGGCGAACGACGCCGCCGCTCCCTTGATTCGATCGAAGATCGGCATGAATTAGGACCAGTAGATTTTGGGGGCGACCGTGATGATTTGCTTGGGCTTGACGCCTGCGTTCGCTATCGCGGCTGCAAGGGCGTTGACCGACGCCGCCATCGGGTCGATCTTTTCGTAGCCGGATGGCTTCCTGAGCATGAAGTTGTTGTTCTTGTCCCGCTCGACTTCGCAGTTCGACGCCGTCCACGTGTAGAGCGGGTTGCCGCCGTGCCGCCACTTGCCTTCGGCGATCAGGCGGTCCAGTTCCTTCGTCGGCTGCGAAAGGCTCTGCATGCCCTGGCGGATCTCCGTGACGGGAACGCCCTTGGCTTGCAGGGCCAAGTTCATCTCGCGGGCATTCCACGGGTCGACGAACAGACTTGAGAACCGATGGCGCTCGAATTCCTCTTCGATGGCGTCTCTGACCATGTCCAGGTCGATGCGAGGCCCGGGGCACAACTCAAGGAAGCCTTGCTCGACCCAAAGCATCAGGGGGATGCCGTACTGAGCCTGCTTCCTTTCCGCTTCGACCCGAGTCATCCACGCGCGAATCTTGATATCGAAACCCGTCGGGACGGACCCGGTGATGATCGAGACGGCGGTCATGTCCCGCAGATCGCTCAAGTCCGTGCCTGCGAAGGAAAGCTCGGCCGACTCCTGAATCGCTTCCGGCGTCCTCGGCGACTCGCACCGATTCCATGTCTCGATGTCGATGAATCGGTTCGTCTTCGTCGTCCAGACGTTCAGGCGGCGTTGCTTCCAGTCGGCGAAGTCCGAAGGCGTGCTCTTGGCGGCTTCGTAGTCGGCCTGGAACCCGGTCAGAGACATGGTGTGGCCGAGGCTGGGGTTGAAGCGGAACCAGGTTTCTTTGCTGTGCGGGTCGACTTCCTCGCCGTCGTTCGGCCCGAATAGAACCGCGCACATGTAGGGGTCGATCAACTCGCCCGACTCGATCTTCCTTGCTCGGCACAGTTGCTCCCACATGACCGATTCGCGGTCGTTGCCCGCCGTCGAGATGACGACCTTGAGCGGCTGTCGCCTCGCGGCGCCGGAGCCTGCGTAGACGTTCCAGGCCTTCCGCCTGTACTTCGTCCAGAGGTGAAGCTCGTCGATCAGAACGGCCGACAGTGAACCGCCTTCCTTGGAGTCCACGTCGCTGGAATGGGTCAGGATCTCGCCCTGGTTCTTCGCGTATCTGATCCTCTTGTGGAACTCGACGCTGTTCAGCCGGGCTTCCAGGAAGGGCGAAGCCTTGATCATCCGATCGGCTTCTTCCCACATCGCGCCCGCTTGCTTCTTGTCGACGGCCGCGAGGGCGATCTTGGGGACCGCTTCATCCTCTCCCATCAATAAGTAAAGGCTCAACGCACTGACAAGCTCGGTCTTGCCGTTCTTTTTGGGCACGAAGATGAACAGCTCGCGATGCCTTCGATAGCCGTCGGCGTCAACCCATCCGAATGCTCGCCATAAGGCTTGCTTCTGCCAATCGAGAAGCAAGAGAGGCTTGCCGCTGAACTCGCCCATCGACTGTTTGCAGATCCGTTCGATGAACTTGACCGGGCGATTGGCCTTCTCGCGGTCGAACCGGAACCCAAGCTTGAGGGCTTCGCGATCCGAGGGCGTGACGATCGGGTTGAAGTTCTCGATTGTGAGCGGCATGTTCAACCAGCCAGGATGTCCTCAAGTTCGTCACGCTGTTCCAGGTCTTCAATCACGGCAGCACGACCGCGATCGACGGGAGTCAGGCCGAGTGACGACGCGAACGACGCGAGCGACCTTTCGGCGCCCGAGAGCGTGCCGAGCAAACCGTTGGCCTTGGTCGCGCCGGTGATCTCGTTGAACACGACGAAGGGATCGTGAATCGCGCCGGTCTTGGGGTCGACCTTGGGTTGGAGAAGTTTGCGGCAACGTACGACAGTAGAGTAAGCCGAGCAGTACGCGACCATGATTCCTTGATCGGCGGGCGAGAGGATCTTGCGATCGGTCAGCATGGCGACCAACCGATCCCATATCTCGCTGGCGTACGGATCGGACGATATGGTCTCGGGCTTGTCCGGCTCGCCGGCTTCGCGGATCGTGGCGAACGGGCCGTAGGTCTTGCCGGCGTTCTGCTTCGCGATCCGTAGTTCGGGCGGGTCAGGTCGTCGGCCGCGTTTGGCCATCGTCGTGCTTCCCTTGATACATTCGCCAGCGGGTGACGGTGCCGTGGTGCATCTTGCAGAGCGGCTGAAGGTTATCGAGGCTGTACTGGTCGCCGCCTTCGGCCAGGTCTTTGACGTGATGGACTTCCACGCTGGGCGAGTGGACGCCATTCTTCAGGCACTCCGGGCACAACGGCTGACGCCTTAACGCCAGTGCTCGGCACTTCTTCCATGCGGCGCTGTTATAGATCTTCTTTCGAGCCTTCCGCCCTTCGGCCGACTCCGTCCGAGGCGGGGGCGGCTTGTGCTGCGGAATGCGGCCGTCGGGTCGGCCGGTGAAGTACGGGATGTCAGGCATCGTCGTTCAGCTTCAGTCGAGCGTTCGCGGCGGCCAGTTCGACGAGCAATTCGGCGACCTTGGACTTCGCGTCGGTCGACTCGTTGCGATAGTCGTCGGCTTCCTTCTCCGCCTTGTCGAGCCGGCGAAGCACGGTCTCGAAACGGCTGTCGCCGGAGCTACGCCAGATCGTCAACAGGAACGCCAAGAAACCCACGGCGGCGCCAGCGGCGACCGGCGCGAAGTCCTCTTGAACCGAGGCATAAACCAGACTCGGGCCGCCCGTGATGGCCGACACGAACAGGGCTTGCCCCGCGCTGACATGTTCCATGAATCGCATGATGGCTTCCCTGACTGCCGACTGACGGCGCGGGCGGAATGAAACGGACAATTACTCGTCGTCGTCGGGACGGAAGCGGGCCAGCTTGCTTCGTGGTGCCTTGTACGCGCTCACCACCGCGATCATCGGGTGACCGGCGGGGAGCTTGTCTTGGATCGTCTGGAGCCACGCGACGACGATCGCGCCGAGCGTCTGCCATTGCTCGGGCGGGATCTTCTGAACGGCGGCGACGAGCACGGCGAACGCAAGCCGGGCGATGGTCGTCCACATGGAGGTCGTCCTTCCGTCGGCGAGAAAACACCCGGACGCGGCAGTTTGTTTACGGCCTTGCGGCCCTGCCGTGCCGGGCGACACCGGGAGAGTGCTTCGAGACGTGAGCCGACGCGCCGAGAGGTTAAGTCCCGACGCGCCGGCCGACCCAGCGATGGTGTATTGGTGGTTGGATTTGAGGCGAGACGTGATCGGCAGGCGGGGTGGTTACAGGATCGCTCCGACCGTTTTCGGCACGTGCCGGGCCAGGAACTCAAGTCGTTCGCCACTTGCTGGGAATAGGAAATCGTTTGTGACACGCGTCTTGGCGAGGTCGTTTCCGTAGGCGTCTTTGACCGTGATGGTGAGGATGCCGTCGTTGTACCCATGCTCGACTTCGAGCGCCGGATAGACGGCTTCCCATTTCTTGAAGATCTTGCCGAGCACGACTTCGGGTCCTTGAACGGCAGTCATCGCTGGGGTCTCGCTGGGATCGGGACAGTAGAGTGAGCCGACGCGCCATTCCTTTGACGCGCCGGCTCCCAGAGAGGGGCTTCGATGTGATTCAGGCAGGTTGCAACTTGGGTCGGTTCTTCGATCCCTTGGGGCGACCGCGTTTCCTGGTGCCGGCCTTCGTCTCCAGAACCGGCTTCGTTACCGGAGCCGGACTCGGCTCGGGTTCACGTCGCGGCAGTTCGCCGGGCTTGATCGTCAGTCGGGGGTCTGATTCGATTCGGTCGCTGCTTCGCTCGCAGCAAGGGCAGAAGTCGCGGCCACTGATTGGGCCGACTCCGGTCCCTTGGCATTGCTCGCATCGAGAACCGCGACTCTCACCCCATCCAAGGCACGCTCTGCAACCGTGCGTATCTCGGCAAGACTGAACAGAGAGGGGCTTCGCGTGGCATTCGAGTAGGGCGAATCGCTCAAGCTCGATCGATCCTTCAGGCCAGTCCATTCGGTGGAATCCCGCCCAGATGTTTTTGCCGTTCATGACGCGGCCTTCGCCTTGGCTTGGGACTTCCGTGGCGCCCCGAGTGCGGTCGCAGCCGATCTGGGGCGGGCGCCCAACATCTTCAGGATCTCGGCTGATTGACCCGTCGTCCCGGCCTTGTCCTGCATCGCGGCGACGAGTTGGTGGAACGTTCGCGGTCTCGACTGAACCACCTCGGCAAGCCGTCGCATGTAGCGATCGCCGGTTTCATCGACGGGCGTCGGGGGCAGGTGCTTGTACCGCCAGTGGACGGTGGATTTCTCGATCCCGAACCAAGCCTCTAGCTGTCGATACGACGCCCCGGCAAGGAACAGGTCGTCCATGAACCTCTGTCGGGCGGCGGCTAGGACTTCCTCTGGGAAGATGAACTCCGCGCTGAGTTCTTCCAGCGTGTCGGCATCGACCTGTTCGCCGTCGTCGCGACCGAGGTGTTCCGATAGTTGAGCCGACTTGCGAATCCACGATGCCATTTCGATGGGTCTCCTATATATAGGGGTACGAACTCGCTGCAAATGAAGACGTGCTAGCGACTTCACGCTTGCATGTCTATTTATGGCAACGAGTTAAAATTTATTTGCGAATTGCTCGAAGTGTCCAACTACGATGAATTATTCGGGTCGCGGGGGCGCCTGGGCGGGCCGAAGGACTCAGAGGGGATGTGCGACGGGAGAGACCTTCGACAAACCAACGGAAGCAACTCAGGTGCCTCCCTCTCCAGGCGCCGCAGCGTGTAGCCAACCGAATTGCCTTGTCGCGATTCGCGGGAGTAATCACGAATCCGTTTTGGCTTTGGTTTTGGCGGATTGTCGGGAAGAGGAATGATGTCGGGATCGGGATCATCCACAACCGTCACATTGTTCCGGTTGTGGTAACGCCCTGATTCATCTCGGTTATTGTGCTGGACTCCACCAGGCGATCCCCTTAGTAGCCCCTCAATCGTGTCGGCTACGGGCGTACCCGAAACCATATGCCGAAGCACATGAAGCGGCGTCTGGCAGCCGTCGGGCCTCTGGGACTCGATGAACTGGCGGAAGTCGGCCGAGTCATTCGCTGGCGTGAAGACGTGATCTAGCGAGAACGCCTATAAGGCGTGCCACGGGCCTCAAGGAACGATCGTGGAGCAAGGTGGATAGGGGGCAGCCGTCCCGCTCCGCGATCGTTCCTAGGTCGCCCTAGCGTGCGGGAGTCAGTTGTCCGAAGGGCCTGGCACGATGAACCCGATGCCGTCGTCGCCGATCTCGTCATCGTCCAGCGACTCGCGGTAGCCTTCGATCACGGACCGGATGATCTTCAGCCAGGTCCGGGGCGAATCGTTGGAGAAGAGTTCCACCTCGGCCTCGAAAGGGCCGTCCAGGACGACTACGAAATCGGACTCGCCGCCGGCGAAGATGCTCATCTCAACGGCTAGATCCCGGGCCTCCCTCTCTACCCGTTTTTGGATGCGCCGAAGCGACTCGATCCCGGTTCGAAGCAGCTCAGCGTTGATGATCTCGGCCGTGACATCGATCTCAAACTGGTCGCTGGAAGCCATTGCTGGATCTCCTACTAGACTAAACTAATGGGAATAGGCAGGATTACGGGTCCGCAATCGGCTCGAAAATGTGCAAGGCACCACGAGCGGTCTTGGCCACCTACATGCATGCACTTTTTAGGCCCCCCTAGGAGCTTTAGGTGCATGCATTGTGCACTCATTGCACTTCGACTAGGTGCAGTCGGCCTGACCGGGTCGCAGCTTGCTGGGCTTGGGCTTCGGTGCGTGGACGAACGGGACCGGGCAAGACTCGTATCGCTCGCGGTCGCGTCGTCGCTTGGGGTTGCGTCCGGCTAGTACATCGATCGCCTTTTGTTTCTGTTTGACGTGCTGGTTCAAGTGGCGGCCCATTGGTGAGGTCTCCGTTGTAGTGAAGGCGGCGGCGCAGGCTGAGCCCCACGCCGCCGATGGAAGCAGCCGACTTAGCCGAAGGTCGTCCAGTCATTCGGGTCGTAAGGTAGACCGGAAGCATTGAGAGACAGGGGAAGAGCGGTAGCTTGCTGGAAAGGTTGGGCTTGATCGCCGCAAGTGGGGGCTGAACGTCCTACAGGTGTCAAGTGGTGAGCATGGTGAGCATGGTGAGCTTCTCCCCCCGCTGGCCCATAGGAAAATACAGGGGAAGAATTCTCGCGCACGATAGAACGCCGGGAGGAGGTCACCATATTCACCATGCTCACCATCTGACTTTCGTCAGAGGGCTCTTCCGGCCTGGTCTTGCCATCTTTAACCTCTGTGAGTCGCCATAGTTTGCTGTGGGCTCGTCCTTCCCGCAGGACCAGTTTGTGACCGCCGACAACCTTGCCTTCGTTCTTTTCCAGTGCGGCGAAGAGTTTCCGCTTGGCGGTCGACCTGGAAGGGAGATCGAGGAACTCTTCGACGAACTCGTAAAGGCTGGGATACATCGGCCCGTCTTCGGGTCGTCCGACGGTCTTGAGTTGCTCGGCCTTGGTCAGCATGTCGGCCGCCGTGAACTCTTGGACGTCCGCGTTGACCTCAAGCAGTCCGTCGAACAGGATCTTGCGGTTGGAGGTAGCTGGTGCACGACTGGCCCCGGCCTTCTGGACGCTGATCGGATCGACGCCCATAACCCAGGCGACGGCCGACGCGACGACGGTGCTCCATTCCTCGAAGCTGCCGAGTTCCTTGGCGAGTTGCGGTCGCCCGGCGACGGCGTGAGCCTTAAGAATCGTCAGTGCGGCCTGAACGTACTTGGCCCGGTTCGCCTTGGCGTGGGCGATCAGTCTGGGGAACACGAAGCCTTCGCGGTCGCATGGGCGCTCGACGTCGGCCTCGATACGGCTGATCAGCGTACGACGCACCGTGTCGTTTCCGAGCGTCATGTTGTTCCCGGTGGCGTACGTGATGGTTCGCCACGGCAACGCGTCCGTCAGCTTGCTGCTGCCGAGAACCCTGGCCTTGTAGGTTATCGAGGTGACCGCGTTGTCCAGCGACGCACAGCCGAACTTGCAGCCCTCTGGCACGTTGTCCCAGAGCGTAAATCGGTCGCCGCTGATCGCGATAGCGGTCAATGTCTTGCGGACCTCGTCATCAACGTCGCGCCCGCCCGGCCACGGGGATCGGGGCATCTCGGTTCCGCTGGCGATGATCGAGATCAGGTCGCACAACTTCGACTTGCCTGTTCCCGCCTCTGGTGCGTCGAAGACGAACGCCGGGCAAGCCTCGGTGATCGCGGGCCGAGCGATCGGAGTCAGTGCCGCCGCCAGCCAGACGGCCCTGTTGGCGTCATCTTTGAACGGGAAGTCGGTGACCAATTCCAGGAGTACATCCTTGGCCCTGATCGCGTCTTCCCGCGTCGGCGCGTCAGGGACCGGGAGGAATTCGGCATTGGGGCTGAAGAACGTCCAGGTCGCCGGATCGTATCCCGGCGTCTCGTGAATCGAGCCGTCGGGCCGGAGAACCGGGGTCTCAACCATCCCTTCGACCTGGGGGATGCCCGCCTTGTGCGGTCTTGAGAACACTTGCTTGACCGACCACCCAGGGGGCAGCTCTTGAGACTGGTGGACTTCGCCCTTCTTGTCGATTCGACTCGTGTGCCAGTAAGCCGACGCGCTCATCCGCTCTTCCAGGGCCGGCAGATCGAGGATGCAGATCCGCTTGAAGCCGTCCGGGGAATCCTTGACGCCGCGCGGCGGGGGCATTTTGGCGACGACCGCGATCTTGCCGCCGATTGTGAAGACGTTGGGGTCTCTGGCGAGAGCCGCGATGGCTTGGTCATTGACCTCGGTTTGCTCGCACGTGATCTCGATCGACGGTCGGCCTTCATTGCCGCGATCGATAGCGAGGATGTCGTCCATAGTCGGGTCGTCCTCGATCTCGCTATTATCCTCGACGATCTCGCGGCGGGCTTCTTCGACCCGCTGAGCCGGAGTCGGCTCGACGGGATGAACGGCCAGCCGCTCCAGTTCGCATCGGCACCATTCCTTGGTTTTGCCTTCCGCGTTGGCGGCTACCAGCCAATCGCAGATGTCGCCCTTCTCGGGCAAGCCGGGCAGCTCGACCGCCTTGACCGACGCGGCGCCTACCTTCGCCAGCAGCTCGACAAGCTTCGCGGCGTACTCGCGTCCCGGAACATCGTTGTCGGGCAAGATTGCGACGTGTCGACCGCGAAGCGGGGACAAATCCGCCTTGCGAGCGACCGTGGCACCACCGGGCGTCGTCGTGGCGACCAGGCCCAGCCCGACCACCGCGTCGGCCGCCTTTTCGCCTTCGACGAAGTAGACCCGATCCGCGTTCATGGCCTCGGGCACCCTGTAGATCGGACGCGGTCCCGGCGGCATGCCCACGTTCCAGCCGCCTTCGACCGGATGGACCTGCGAGTAGCTTTTGCTTCCGTCGGCCAGTTGGAATCGGACGACGATCAAGAGCACGTTTCCGTTCGCGTCGTGGTACGGCCACCGGCCGACAACCTGAACGGTATCGGGATTCCAGTCCGCGTCGCCTTCGGCCTTGCAGGTCCACTTAGCCGCTCGGATGGCTCGATCGGCGGTGGCGTGAATCGTCTTGGCCTTCTTGGCGACGGGGTTCATGCTCATCGTGGTGGTCGTGCTCGGGATGCCGTTGGAGGTGGGACGTGCAGGCGAGATGTTCAAGGCGGCGAGAACGTCGCGGAAGCCGCAACCATCGCTGTGGAAGCAGTGGGTCAGAACCCTTCCGTCGCTCCCACGGGAGACAACCAGGTTCGCCTTGCCGCCCTGATGCACCGGGCATCGCGACGACCATTGATCAGGGCCGGATGGCCGGGGGTTGTACCCCCCGGCTTCCAGTGCAGCGACGACTTCAGCGACGGGATCGAGACGAAAGCTCATAGCGACACCGTCCCTTCCACCGAGACGGCCGGATAGATCGGTGAGTCGAGCCATTCGAGGAACAGCGCGCCCAGCTCCCTCGCGGCGAACTTCGCCGAACTCTCGACAACGCGGACCTCGACCGCGCCGCCGCCGACGGCGGCTCTCGCCTCGAAAACAGCATCAAACGAGGCTTTACAGTTGTGGGGATGAACGATCGCGACGTGCTTGCCGGAAACGTCGCCGTGCTCGCCGTGGGGGCGAGCATCCAGCCCGGCCGTGGTCGCCGTGCTGATCAGGGAGTTGTTGGGCAAAATCCAGATGACCGTCCGCATCGTCGCGTCGGCCGGGTTTGGGGTGGGATGGAATGCGGCGGGGCATTCGTGGCACTGAAGCAAGCGGCCTTCGCGGCAACTGACCTGTTCGATCGCGAGTGCATCGCAGCAGGGGCAACTATCTATCAGAATTTTCTTAGGTTGGGCTTGATAGTCGCCCACATGCGCGGTAAAATCCATTGTTGAGCGCTCTTTCTGCTTTCCAGCATTTACGCGTGCTGGGTGCGGAGCCCGTGCCAAGGGGCTGTCTTTCGCCAGGCCGTCGCTACAGACGTCGGCTTGGAGCGGGGCATATCGCTGATTTGCTTCGGTGGGCAGCTCCTCTCGATCGACTACGAAAGCGACTCAGCCCGTTGGCGCGGGACGGGTCGCTTTCTGCGTGATGGACCAAAAGGACTTGGAATCCATTTGGTTTTCGGCTCTGGTTTCAGTCGCCGGTTTCAGCCCGGCTGCTGCGTTGCTTAGGGCGACGATCTGGCTGCATCCTTAGGCTCGTTCGTCGAGACTAGCAAACCCCTCGCGGATTGTGAACCGTGCCTGAGCCTCGGTTCACTTCGACTGTGTCAAACGGTCCGCGTCTCTGGCCGATCCCACGCATGGTCAATGCTTCGGTCGATCAGAGATACAGCCCGATCCCACGCCCGGCCCGCTTCGCCCTCGCTCGAAGTCGCTTCTTCTGCGACTCGGTCAACTTGTCTACGTCGACAAACTTGGTGACGCCGGCTTCGACCGCCCATCGGTCGATGGACTCCGCGTCGAATCCCCATGATTCCATGATCTCGTCGGCGATAGTTTCGATATCGAATGCGTCCGAAGAAGTCATGTCTTCGCCGATAGCCCACTGGCACACGTGGGCCAACTCGTGGGCGATCAGATCGCAAACCACCGCGTCGGGCATCTTCTCGATTCGACGGCGTGCAAACCGGAGGGAATGCCCTCCACGGTGAGCGTACCCCGCGTCTCCCGGTTTCTTTCCGTCCCACGTGTCGGAGAGTTCGATAGACGGGGAGTAATAGACTGCGAACCTATGCACGTCGTCCGATTTCCAATGCTTCAGGATGCACCGCCGAGCGTAGAGCGGAATCCGCGTCCACGTCTCGCGGAAAAGCCGTGCGAACCGCTCGCCCTTCCCCTTGAAATCTAAGAGGTAGGCACCGTGCCGAGGCATTAGCGGGTAGTAGTGCCCGTTCTTCACGCCGGGACGGAAGCAGTTCGCGATCATCTCGTTCCTCTGTTCGGCGAGCATATCGATCTGATCCTCAAGGTGTTGGATAACCGGTGACTTCTCGATCACTTGGCTTCGGCTGCGATCCGCTCGACGTCGCCCGCGTGAAACTGGACCGGCCTGCCGGGCTTGATCTGGGTTCGGATCTCGCCGAGCAAGGCGAGCCTCATAGCTCTGTTCGATCCCCATCCGGTTCGTCGGATCAATTCGCCGATCCCGATGTGCTCCGCACTGTCCTGATTGATTGATGCGACGGGCATCTCCTACTTCTCCTTCAGTTGGCTTGCAAGCCTTTGCTAAGGTCTAGGTAAATAAAGGATACGGCAACATATTTCCCAGGTAGCGTGTCCGGCGGTCCGGCACGGGCAACCACCTCGTTTTTCTTGCGTCCTCTACAATAAGTAGAAAATCACGTCTTCCGAACATTTTCGACGTGCAGATTTCCGACTTAAAGATCTGCCATTATGCCACTTGAGCCGAATTTGCGAGAGTAGTCTTTTGGTCGGCGGCAGGCCACTTGTTCTGGCTTGTTCGCAAGCCTGGTGCTGCTGCGGCGTCTCGACAGTCGGAATACCCACAATTACGAAGTGCTGCCGCTTCGGCGGAATCTGAGCCAGCGACCGACGGATCGAGCGTCACCCTTATCATAGCGCATGACGTCGGAACTTCGGCTGAAGGGGAGCCAGGACGGCTCGCGGCGGGGTGATTGACGTGCAATGAGCAAGGCCCATTTCTTTCATTGTATCATGCAATCTACCGCTTTGCAAAGCAATTCCTGTTCCATTTCTGAAGATTCGTGATTTTAACGATGTGAGCCCCGGCCGAGCGAACCCGACCGGGGCGGCGGTGGTCCCGTCAGTCGTCTTCGCCGAACCCTTCGTCGTCGCCGAATTCATCAACATCGAGTTCATCGTCTTCGACGTCATCGAGGTAGGTGACCGAACTCGCGGGACTGAGGGCGAGCAGCATGCTGCCCGCCTCCACCTGATGCCACTGTTCGATGTGCGGTTGACGCTGGACGGCTTTGCCCCAGCACTTCGCCGGCATCTTGAAGAGGTCGCGTTGCCACATCACGTCGCCGTCGACGCCCCGAAACCGGATGATCTCCGGGGACGTGATGGCCTTGATGTCCGCTTCGAGTTCGTTGGCCCGGCCCTGCCAGTATTCGGCCTGGGCCTTCCAGTAGTCCGCGTCCTTGACCTCGTCGATGTTCGCCATAGGTCCGGTCCTTTCTTTGGCTGATTGCTCGTTTGGCTGGATCGCTGTTGCGACCCGACATTGGTAGTCTAGTAACCAAAATACCTAAGTCAATGGGTCGGCGAAAAATTATCGCGTTCTTGATTCCTAGATGACCGTCGCATATTATCACTACGGTGGAAAGCGAGACCGGATTGCCGTAATCTGAAAGGATGGTGTTGGAGTGGTGGCCGCGACATTGGAGAGAGCGATGGCGGAATCCAAGCGAGCTGGTCGCCCGCGAAGCGATAGAGACGACGTTCCGGTGAAGCTCGACCGACGGCTAGTTGATCAAGCCCGCGTCGTCGCGGCTTTCAGAAAGACCACTTTGGTCGAGATGTTAAGCGACATGCTCAAAGTCCCGGTCGAGCGGGCGCACCAGCAGATGGTGAAGGAACTCAACCGCGACGCCGATGGGGCGGGGCCGAAGTGAACCTGCGCGTGATCTCCGGCGGCCAGGAAGGCGTCGACGCCTCCGCCCTGCGCGTGGCGAAGCGACTGGGTCTGGAGACGGGCGGGACCATGCCGTTGGGGTGGCTGACCGAAGCAGGCCCACGCCCCGAGTACGCCGATCTATACGGCATGGTCGAGTGCCAGGAGCCAGGCTACCCGGCGCGGACCAAGGCCAATGCTAAATCCGGGCACGTGACACTTTGGCTAGGGCCGACGGGATCGACCGGTTACCGTTGTACGCGGGATGCCTGCAAGCGGCTCGGCAAGCCATTCATCGAGATCACGGATTTGTCGCCGGAGTCGGCCTTCGCCGCCGCCACGATCGTCGCGGGCAGGCTTCTGTTTCAGCACGATCCGGTAATCGTGAACGCGGCTGGTTCAAGGGCGTCGAAGGCGCCGGGGATTTCGGAGCAGGCGGAAGCGTTCCTGATCAAGTTTCTCCCCGCGCTGGCATCGAGCCGACTGCTGGGGTAGGCCTCAACCGATCAATCGCGATAGTCGGCCGTTAGCCGGCCCTCGACGACCTCCTCGTCACCTCGCGGGTCCGGCTCGTACACACTCTTGCGGTCGACTGTGAACTCGATGATCCGACCGTCGGCCGCCGTCAGCCGATGCCGCTCGCCCATCCAGGCTTCGCCTTTGGTGCACGCGAACGAAATTCGAGCCCGGTCGATCGTCGCTTCGATCTCTTCGGCGACCCACACGCCGTCTCGCTCAAGCCGCCCCGCTACATGCCGCGTCATTGGCAAGCCTCCCCGATTTGCTCGACAGCCAGGACGATGACCCGGGGAAGTATATCCCACGGGCAGGGACGCTTCTGGCCGAGATCTTCGAGTCGCTGGCATCAGGCCTTCTGTTGGGGTAGGCTCTGGCGTGGCGTGTTGGTGGGAAGGATGGGAGAAGGGGAGAGGAGAGAAAGATGGGCGATGAACAGCGAATGACCATGACTATCGAGATCGGCCCCGCCGATACCCCTGGCGAACTTGATCCTTACATCAAGGGCGATGCCTTCGCAGCGATGCTGAAGGCCGCCTTCCAGACGCTCACGGCCGACAGGCTTTACCCTGGATCAGATTCCGCATTCACCGGGCGTTTCGGCGACACGGAAGTTCTGGTCAACGCAACAAAAATGGGGAAAGGCATCGCCGGGCCTTACCCAACGACATTCAAAGTTCGCCTTGAAGCGACGCTGACACGAAGCACAATCGCGGAGGACTGACGCCCATCATCTCAGCGGCTTCTTTTCGAGAGTTCGGTTCCGTGTTGCAACTAGTTGCAACACGGGGATCGCCCTGCTCCTTGCCACGCTTGAGACCGGATATCCGACTCTCGTGGTACTCAATCTCTAGACGCTTTTTAACATCAACAGCTATAGCCGCACGTTGCCCTGGCTTTAGGCTTCTGCGGTGAAGGTTGCGGCTCACAACGTACGCCAATGGCGAGCCGCATTGACCTTCATATTCCTCGAAGTACACATCGCAATCCAGGACCTGGCTAGCCTTGCTTCAAATCGGCTGAGCTTCCATCGAATGGACCAGAATTTCGCCGTTAGATGCTTTGGGGTCCGCGATTCGATAGTGGCCAACCGAGATCCACTCGACCCTTCGATCGTCAGACTCGTCTTTCATTCGCAATTCGACCGGACCCTTAATGTGCGGCTCAAAAGTTGTGCCCCCGAACTGCTTGGATCGCAGCAGGTACTCGTTGCCTTCGCTGTCTTCAGTTCGTATGTCGGACTCATGACCGAATTCCATGTAAATCATGCTTCACCTCCAGCAGCACCAACGCTCCAATATACGAGTCGCCCGCACCGATGATTCTCTGGCACGCGAACCCGCCGGTCAAGGTGCTGGCCGTCATGATTGCATTTCGGAAATTTATCTGCCTTCTTGACAGAAAACCCATCCAAGCGTCTGCGATGGGTCTTGACGGCGGCCGACGCAACTCGTCATAGTGAGTGCGTTGATGCCGCAATCCGAGTCGGATGCAAGCAAGCCACGAGGGGGACGCCTAGCGGAGCACCATTTACGACGCCGATCAGAGCGCCGACAATGCATCCTGAACGGAGTTCCGCCGCATGGCGCCCCGTGATTCTTCGCCTTGTGTCATTGAACCGCTGATGACGATCGTGGACCTCGCCCGGACTCTCGCGTGCAGCCGCCGCGTGGTCGAGCGTATGCGCGCCGCCGGCAAGATCCCCCAGCCTGATATCAAGGTCGGCAAGATGCCGAGATGGCGCCCAGAGACGATCCGCACCTGGATCGAAAAGGGGGCGAGCTGTGGCCAGTCTGCGTAAGCGGGGGAAGTCCTGGTACTATCGATTCGTCGACGCCGAGGGCCTCAAGGTCGAGCGCAAAGGCTGCGCCGACAAGCGAGCCACCCAGGAAATGGCGAATGCAGCCGAGTCCGAGGCGGCGAAGATCCGGTCAGGCTTGGTCGACGTCCGCGACTTGGCTCGGCGGGAACATGCGGCTCGCCCGATCGCCGAACACGTCGCGGCTTGGGCCGCGTCCCTGGAGGCGAAAGGATCGACGGCCCAGCACGTCGCATTATCCGCGAACCGCGTCCGCGTCCTGATTGCGATCTCCCTTGGCGCGGCCCCGTCCGAAGTCGAACGCCCTCGCAAGGCGAAGCGATGCGAGATCCCCATCCACGAAGCGAAGCTGGCCGACTGGCTGGCCACGGGTCGTCTCGCATGCCTAACGACCGACCGTGTTCAATCCGCCCTGGCTACGCTCCGCTCAGAAGGGATGTCGCTCGGATCGGTCAACCATCACAAGACCGCCATCCGATCGTTCACCAAATGGGCTTGGAAGTCCGGCCGTTTCGCATCCGACCCGCTCACCGGGCTGACCGGTTACAACGCGAAAGAAGACCGTCGCCACGATCGGCGAACCATCGGGGTCGACGACCTACGGCGACTCATCGAGGCCGCCCACAACGGCCCCACTTGGCGGAAGATGTCCGGCCCGAGTCGAGCGTTGCTCTATCGGCTGGCGATCGCCACCGGCCTGAGATACGGCGAGATCCAAAGCATCACGCCGGAATCCTTCGACTGGACGGCCGATCCGGCCGCCGTGACCGTCCAGGCCGCTTACACGAAGAACGGCACTGCCGCGACGTTGACCCTCGCTCGCGACCTTGCGGACGACCTTCGCCACTTCGTCGCCCTCGTCGCCTCTGGCGAGCCCGTCTTCCCGCTGACAGACGATCGGGGGGCGACGATGCTCCAATGCGACCTGGAGCGGGCTGGCATCCCCTATCGAGACAGCGGGGGATTGGTGTTCGACTTCCACTCGCTCCGATGTCAGACCGCGACCTTGCTCGACGCCGCCGGGGTGTCGCCCCGCGTCGCCCAGAGGATCATGCGTCACAGCACGCCGGGGCTGACCGACCGCTATACGAAGCCCCGAGCCGTGGACATGGAGCGGGCCGCCCTGTCGCTGCCTTCGCTCCGATCGGATTCCGATCGCCCTCAAGCAAGCATTCTGGCCGCAACGGGAACGGACGTTCAACCCGTAAACAATCCCCGTGCCCACTATCTGCCCACCGCAGGGGACGGTTTGGGGCGCAAGGAGCCGGACGCCGACGCAACGGCTGCCTTGTTTGTTCAGCCGGCCGAGAAGCCTAAGCCGTGTGAGATACGGGACTTGACGGCTTCTGTCGGCCAGAGTCAGGGGAAAGAGGGAATGGGCAGAGGGAGAGTTGAACTCCCGACACACGGATTTTCAGTCCGTTGCTCTACCAACTGAGCTATCTGCCCGTCGCAATGAGGGTTCTACAATAGGGTGAAAGCCGGGTCGTTGTCAACATCAGGGACCGAAAAGCGTCGGAGACGGCGTTGAAGAGGTTGGGATGCGCCGGTCGTGTCGTCTGCGCTGATTCGAGTGGCCGGAAACGACGTCGCCTCTCGGCCTGGGTTTTAGTGTTCACCAGTTCTCATTGCGACTCGTGGCGCACTAGACTTTTTGGAGGTGGACGCACGAAAGCAAAGAGCAACGACGCTCGGAACACGGCAAGCGATCATGAATCACCATACACCCGTCAACCAGGCGATCCCACCGCCACAGCCGCCGTCGACGAACGCCGCGACCGGAAACTACCCGCTGGCGCGGCTCCTCCAACTCGTCATGCTTCTGCAAACGGAACGGTGCCCCAACGCCCGGCAGCTCGCCGAGGCATGCGAGGTGAGCCGCCGGACGATTTACCGCGACTTCTCGACGCTGGGAGCGGCCGGCATCGCTGTCCATTACGTCCCCGACCGCCAGGGTTACCAGCTCGCCAGGAACGTCTTCCTTCAGCCGACGCGGCTCCAGGAGAAGGAGGCGCTCGCGCTGCTGTTGATCAGCCGGTGCTGGGAAGGTGCCGGCACCGTCGGGCTCTTGCGCCAGGCCCGGATCGCCGTCGACAAGGTGCTTCAGGGTCTTCCCCAGGAGTTGCGAGCGAGCATCAATCATTGCTCGGAATTACTCCCCGAGGTTCCTGAGGTCGAGGAACTCCCCGGTAACGGTCACATCCTCTTCGACGGTGTTCTCGCCGCCATGACCTGTCGCCGGCAAATCCGGCTCTGGTATCGTGAGCAGGGGCGGGCGGAGGCCGAAGTCGAGACGACGAAGATGAGTCTCTACCGCCTCCCGCGAATTCAAGGGCAGTGGGCCCTGGTGGGGCGATCGAGCGTTCACCGCGGCGTCGTGATGGTGCCGTTCCCCTGGATCGAGAAAATCGAGCCGACGACGGATTCCTACACCCTGCCGCCTCGGTTTCAGCTCAAGCGGTTCCTCGACCCGTCACACGGGCGACGGCGGCGCGCGGGGGCCTCCCCCGAGATCGTCTTGAGGCTCCGGGGCGGCCTTTCGCGTCGAATCGACGATCTGCCGTGGAAAGGCCGTCGACGGATGATCTCGTTGGGTCGCGACGTCGCCGAACTGGCGGTGGAGGTCGATTCTCTCGAAGATCTCGCGTCGGTCGTTCTGTCGTTCGGCGACGAGATGGAGGTGATCGGCCCGGACGCACTGCGGGAAGCGGTCGGCGGCCTGGCGGCGCGGATTGCCCGACGCTATCAGAACGCCGAAACGCCCCCCCCGCGAAAATGAATTTCGACGTTTTGGCCCCTTCCGGGGGAGTCGGTGGTTGACTCGTGGGTGCATTCGACTAAGATAAGACTCGTCGCTTGCAAAGGGCGCATAGCTCAGTTGGCTAGAGCGTACCCCTGATAAGGGTAAGGTCCCAGGTTCGAATCCTGGTGCGCCCACTTTGCACTCCCGCTCGGCAAGTCCGAGTGTTGACGACCATTCCGGTGGGCATCCGCCGGTCGAATCGTCTTTTCTCGAGGACGACCAACAAGAAAGCCCCAGCTTCCTAGTGAAGCTGGGGCTTTCTTGTTGGAATTCAGGTCTCGACCGTCCGCGAGGGGAGGGACGGTCGAGACTTATTATTCGTCGTTTTTATTCGTCGTCGTCATCGACGTCGTCTTCCGGTTCGGAGTCGGCGTCGTTGTCGTCCTCGTCGTCGTCGTCTTCCAGGTCGTCGACGATGGGTTCGGCGAGCTTCGCTTTCGCGGCGGCCTTGGTTTTCGACGGGGCGACTTCGGCTCGCGGGATGGTGGCGCCGATGCCTGGGGCGTCCTCGGGCATGGCCTCCTTGGTGCGCTGGACGAAGTGCGTGCCCTTGCCTTTGGCCGTCATCTCGGCGGCTTTGGCTTCCGCCGCCTCTTTCTGGGCGTAGTCGAAGGTCGCGATCGGCTTGTAGGCGTCGTTGAGCACGACCCAGACGATCCGCATGCGAGCCGCGGGCTTCGGCGCCCGGGTCGACTTGGCTTTGGTTTTCGCCGGAGCCTTGGCCTTCTTCTTCGGGCGGACCGCGACCTCCTCGTCATCGACGTCCTCGACAACGTCTTCGGTTTCGTCCTCCATCGGGTCCAGAGGCTCAGCGGCCTCGCTCTGACGTCGGAGTTCCAGTCGATTCCGCGGTTTCCCAGCCATGAAACCGTCCCTCGCATATCGCAAAAAGAAGCGTGAAGGCGATGCCTTGTATCAGCGCTCGCCGGCGTCTCGATAGGATTTCGCGCCGGCGGCGTACGAACCGGTCATCCTAATCGAATACGTGGGCTTCGGACAAGGCGTGGACCGAACGCGACGCGGCTTGCCGCGGGTCGTTCCGCCAGGTTTTGGGATCGTGATCGCGGTCGCTCGCCGCGCACGATCCGGTGTCGGTCAGCATCGTTCGAATCCGTGTCAGCAATTCGAGGGGGTGGTAGGGCTTCCCCAGCGATTCGGTGACGCCGAGCGCCTCGAGCGCCGCGATGTGCGAATCGAGAATCGCAGCGCTGCAGACCAGGAACGGCTGCTCGGGATGGATCTCCTTGATCCGCCGGCAGGCTTCGACGCCCGAAAGCACGGGCAGATTGAGATCGAGCAGGACAAGGTCGAAAGGGCCCCCGTCTTCGTAGGCCTCGACCGCCGCCAGGCCGTCCTCGGCGGCGACGACTTCAAAGTTCTCGAGCACCAGGAACTGGCTTACGAGGCCTCTGAGGACCGTCTCGTCCTCGACCAACAGCAAGCGTCCCACTGGGTTCACGCCCATCGTTTCCCTCCGGGCCGACTTGTTTCCATCGCATGGAACCTGACCGCCGGGCGAAATTTCGGCGAGCGGGAAATGCACGATCTCAGGTGTCGAGCGGAGGGGGAGGCACCTCACCGCGGCCTGCGAGAGCAACCCGGCGCGTGGCAGCCGACGTGATCCAGGTCGGGGCTGGATCGGGCGTCACTCTAGTCGAACAAGACTTCGGCGGCCATGCCGAAATAGCCCAGGCGCGCGAGGCCGCGGCGACGTTCCGTCGGCGCGTCGGGCCGGTTCCGTCGCAACCCGCGGTCAGGCCAGGGGAAGGGGTTGCGAGGGCGAGGGGGGGGACAGCCGCCGAGGCAGCGGCGATTTCGGGGCGTCCGCTCGATCGACCCCCAGATTCTGGCAGAGAAGGGCGATCACGACGTGCTTGGTCACGTTCAGGCCGAGGATTCCCCACAACGCGCCCAGCCGGAACAGCCAGATGTTCAAGGCGATGCAGGCCACGAAGATGAGCAAGGCGCTGATCGTGAATCGAAACCTGGACTTTGCCATATCCATCATTATGGACGCATCCCCCTCACGCGGAAAGGGCCGAATCGCCGTGCGCGGGGCGATCGTCGGTTGCCGGCTCGCCCCGCCCGCGCGATCGCCGGGCCGGTCTCGGGCGGGACGCGACGGGTCGCAAGTCGAGGTTTTTTCCGGGTTTTCGACGCTCGCCGAGACGGTGACGGTGCCCCCTGGCGGAACGATCACGGTCGGTTTACCATGTCAATGCGAATCAAGAATCAGGTTCTCGATCACGACGAGAAACAAGCTCCGGCGAATCGTCGCACCGTGCGAACCGCGACGCGTCCGCTCCCATCGGATTTCCGCCCCCGAGAGGGCACTCGACTGGCCCAGTTGGCGACACTCCCACCATGGCGAATGAGACGATTGTCCGACCGGAATGGAGCACGAACATCGATCCCGTGCTCCAGAAGGAGCTGGAACGATACGTGTTGGTCACCACCTGGGATGAGCTGCTCGGGATGGTCGACACGGTTTACAACTGGGGACGCCGATCGAGCCTGTGGCCGCTCGGGTTCGGCCTGGCCTGCTGTGCGATCGAGATGATCTGCACGGCGTCGAGCCGGTTCGACATCGCGCGGTTCGGAGCCGAGGTGTTTCGCGGCTCGCCCCGGCAAGCCGATTTGATGATCGTTTCGGGGACGGTCACCAAGACGATGATGCCAATGATCGCCCGGCTCTACGACCAGATGCCCGAGCCCAAATACGTGATGTCGATGGGTGCCTGCGCCTCGGGCGGCGGCCCGTTCAAAGAGGGGTACAACGTCGTCTCCGGCATCGACAAGTACCTTCCCGTCGACGTCTACGTTCCGGGCTGCCCCCCCACTCCGCAGGCCCTGCTCAACGGCCTGATCATGCTTCAGAAGAAGATCGACGGCGAGAAGATCCGTCACGCGCCTTGGTATCGGGCCGAAGTCGAGCGCGACATCCCGATCCCCGTGCTCGGCCCGGACCTCGTGGACCTTCGGACCGTCGAACTCGCCGCCGAACGCACGGCCCAGGGACTCGTCGAGAAGCGCGAGGAAGGGTTGATCAAGCCGACCCTGATCCCCGCCCCGCAGCCCGAGATCGAGGCCGGCGACGAAGCGGCGGGCCCGTCGGTCGACGGCGCCGCGGCCAAGCCGGCCCCCGCGCCCAAGGCCGCGAAGAAGGTGAAGCGGGCCGAGGTCCGGCCCAGCCTCGTCTGGCTCGGCGACGAGCGGCTCAAGGAGCTGGCCGACCGCCTGAACAAAGAGGTGGGCGCCGGGACGGCCGAGATTGTCCACGCGGGCCTCTTGATCCCGGCCGAGAAGCTGGTTCCCGCCTGCCAGTACCTCCGCGACCGCAACCCGATCAAGTACGACTATCTCGTCAGTCTCCAGAGCGTCCACTACGAAGACTGCATCGAGGTGAACTATCAGCTCGACAGCACGACTTCCCCCGGGACGCTGATCGTGCTTCGGGTCCGCGTCGCCGAGAAGGAAGGGGAGGGCGAGTTGCCGTCGCTCTACCACGTCTACCGCGGCGCCGACCTGCAAGAGCGCGAAGTGTATGACATGATGGGAGTCCGATTCACCGGACATCCCGAGCTGTCGCGGATCTTGATGTGGGACGGATACGCATATTATCCCCTTCGCAAAGACTTCCTCGAACCCTACTACGAAGCGCCCGCCAAGGTGTTCCCCAGCCGGGTCGACGAAGGTCTGGGCCAGCATTTCCGCGCCGAGGAATTCGCCTCGCACGGGACCAACGTCAAGTTCCCCAAAGGCTTCAAGGACTGGGCGAGCCTGTCGAGCGCGTCGGACCCCAAGGGGGCGAACCTCCTGCCGGCGGGCGTCGATGTGGAGGAGCTTGGCACCGATCAGTTCATCGTCAGCATGGGGCCGCAGCATCCCAGCACCCACGGGGTGTTCCGGATGAACATCCGGGTCGACGGCGAGACGATCGTCGGCCTCAAGCCGGTCATGGGCTACATGCACCGGAATCATGAGAAGATCGGCGAGCGAAACACGTTCTTGATGAATTTCCCGTTCACCGATCGGCTCGACTACCTGACGAGCATGGGGAACAACTTCGGCTACGCCCTGGCCGTCGAGCAGCTCATGGGCGACGACGCCAAGCCCCCCGAGCGGGCCGAGTACATCCGGGTGATCATGGCCGAGCTGACCCGGATCGCCAGCCACATGTGGTCGATCGGCTTCCTGCTCAACGACCTGGGCGCGTTCTTCACCCCCGCGCTCTACGCCATCGAGGAGCGGGAGCTGATCCTCGACCTCTTCGAGTGGGCCGCGGGCAGTCGGATGATGTGCAACTACTTCCGGTTCGGCGGCGTCGCCTTCGACCTGCCGAAGGGCTGGATCGAGCGCTGCCGGGGGATCGTCAACGACCGGCTCGACAAGCGGATCGACGAGCTGGACCGCTACCTCTCGGAGAACGAGATCCTCCTCGATCGCTCCAAGGGGGTCGGCGTGTTGACGCCGGAGCAGGCGATCAACTTCTCGACCGCGGGTCCCGTGCTCCGGGCCTCGAACGTCGCCTACGACATCCGCCGCGCCGCGCCCTACAGCATCTACGACCGCTTCGACTTCTCCGTGATCACCGGCAAGAACGGCGACCTTTACGACCGGTATTACGTCCGCCTCCTGGAGATGCGCGAGAGCGTCCGGATTCTCAAGCAGGCGGTCCGCGACATCCCCGACGGGCCGATCCTCCCGGGCAAAAAGAGCTATCAGATCAAGGTGCCCGCCGGCGAAGCCTATGCGCGGGTCGAGAATCCCAAGGGGGAACTCGGCTACTACGTCGTCGCCGACGGGTCGCCGACGGCCTACCGCTACCACGTTCGCAGCCCGAGCTTCATCAACCTGACGGCGCTCGAGCAGATGTGCATGGGCCACACGATCGCCGACGTCGTCGGCATCCTGGGAAGCCTCGACATCGTGCTCGGCGAAGTGGATCGCTGATCGAGAGACGAACGAGGGGCGGACAGCCCCTCGCCTTGCATTTCGGACAAGAAATCGAGAGGGACGGCGCATGGGAATGGGTCAAGGAGTCATACGAGGGCACCTGATCACACTCAGGCGGTTCTTGCTGACGTTCTGGCGCGACGCCCGCACCGGCGGCGCGTTCAAGCGACGGGGCGGCGGCCACCAGGTGCTCGATTTCTTCCGCAAGCCGGGTCGCGGCAACGAACCGACGGTCCTCCAGGATTCGAAGACGGACGGCCTGTTCACCGTCGAATACCCCGACGAACGGCTGCCGGTTTACGAGCGGTTCCGCGTCTTGCCGGTGCTGGTCTACGACACCGAGGACGGCAACGTCCGGTGCACGAGCTGCAACATCTGCGCCAAGGTGTGCCCGCCGCAGTGCATCTGGATGACACAGGCCAAGAGCCCGAAGGGAACGGTCGTCCCGCTGCCCGAAGACTTCTACATCGACATGGACGTCTGCATGAACTGCGGTCTATGCTCGGAGTACTGTCCGTTCGACGCCATCAAGATGGATCAGAATTTCGAGCTGTCGAACTACGAGCGGCATCAGACCCATATTTACAGCCTCCAGGACTTGCTGGTTTCGAGCGAGTATTACTCCAAGACGCATCCCGACGCGTGGCAGAGCAGCGAAGAGACGGTCGAGCGCGGGAAGGTCGCCAAGAAGAAGGATCAGCGGCTCCAGAAGGCCCTCGGGGCGACCAAGCCGGCCCCGGCGGCGGCGAAGCCCGCGGCCCAGCCGGCGAAGGTCTGACCGGGACGCGACGGCCCTCGAGGAGGGGCTTGCCGCGACCATCACGCACGCTTAAGATGTGGCCTCGGAAGTCGTTTCCGAAGCCTTTCCAGCCGGCTTCGCGAGGACCGGCCTGATTCCCGAAATCCACGCGCCTTTCGCCTCGCCGGCGCGTCGCCCTGGCAAACTCGAATATGATTCCCACTCAGCAGCCGAAATACAACCCCGGCGAGAAGGTCCGCATCGTTCAGTTCGTCCGCGTCGGACACCGCCGCTGGCGAACCCAGTTCGACGGCGTCGTCGAGGCCGAAGGCCGCCGCCCGGTCGGCGGCATCGAAATGGGGGGCAAGGCCTCGTACTGCCAGCAGCCGACGCTTCGGCTCCGGCGGGTCGACGGCGAGATCACCGAAGTGGCCCTGGACGAACGGACCGAGGTCGAAGTGCTGTCGTGATTCGAAGCCGCCCCGCAGCCGCCCGCCGAACCAACCCGAGGTTTCGCGAACAATGGTTATTTACAATTATGTCTTCATCGGTTTGCTGATCCTGCTGGCGATCGGCTTCGCCCTCTTGCCGCTGCTGATCGTGAGGGTGATCGCCCCCCGCAAGAATTCGCTGGCCAAGGGCGACACCTACGAGTGCGGCGTGAAGACCTACGGCGAGACCTGGGTGCGGTTCCGGATCCAGTATTACATTTACGCCATCATGTTCGTGGTATTCGATATTGAGACGGTGTTTCTCTATCCGTGGGCGGTGAGCTACGCCGGGCTCGGGGCGTTCGCCCTGGTGGAGATGGTGGTGTTCCTGGCGATCTTGTTCGTCGGCCTGGGCTACGCCTGGGCCAAGGGCGTGCTGCGCTGGGTGTGAGACGACGGCTCGCGGTCGATCCTCGGCGATGCGGCGAAGGTTCGGAAGGGGGAGAGAGTGGATCTCGATACGGTCTGGCGGGGGACGGTCGTGGCTTCCCAGTCGCAGTTGGTCGAGCTCGACTTCTACACGAAACTGCGATGGGCGCTCTGGCTGCTGGTGGGCTTCGCCGGGGTTTTCCCTGGCATCGTGGCCTACATGGTGTGGCTGGAGCGGAAGGTGGCCGCTCGGTTCCAGGACCGGATCGGCCCCAACCGGGTCGGCCCGCTCGGGCTCTTGCAGCCGATCGCCGACGGGCTCAAGCTGCTCATCAAAGAGAACATCGTGCCGCGGTCAGCCGACCAGCTCGTCCACCTCGTCGCCCCGGTGATCGTGCTGCTCTCGTCGTTTCTGGTGATGGCCGTGGTGCCGTTCGCGGTCGACCTGGTCCCCGTCGACATCCCCTCGGGCCTCGTCTATCTGATCGCCGTTTCGAGTCTCAGCCCGCTGGGGATCTTCCTGGCCGGCTGGTCGAGCCGCAACAAGTATTCGTTGCTGGGGGCGATGCGGTCGGTGGCCCAGCTCGTCTCGTACGAGGTTCCGCAAGTCCTCTCGACCATTCCGATCGTGCTCTGGGCGAGCAGCCTCAGCCTGGTGACGATCTTCGACCGTCAGGTGGAGTTCGGCTGGAACGTCTTCTCGCCCCCCGGCCTGCTGGCGTTCGCCATCTTCTTGATCGCCAGCATCGCCGAGGTGAACCGGACCCCGTTCGACCTGCCCGAGGCCGAGTCGGAGATCATCGCCGGCTATCACACCGAGTATTCGGGGATGCGGTTCGGGCTGTTCTTCCTGGCCGAGTACCTGAGCGTCTTCGCCGTGAGCTGCGTGGCGACGGTGCTCTTCCTGGGCGGTGGGACCCCGTTCCCGTTCATGGAGTTCCCGATCAGCCTGCTGAGCGACTCGATCGCCTCGCTGATCCTGGTCGACGTCGTCCTGGTGTCGGTGTTCATGGGGAAGGTCCTGTTCTTCATCTTCCTGATGTTCTGGATTCGGGCGACGCTGCCGCGGATGCGGGTCGACCGGCTCATGAATTTCGCCTGGAAGTTCCTGATCCCGCTGAGCATCGTCAACATCGTGTTCGCGGCCGTCTGGTACGAGATCGTCATCCGTCCGGGCGTGCTGCTGTTCAGCAACTGGTTGTGGGGGACGCTGGTGACCGGTGTTCTGGTGGTGGTCGCGGTGTATCTCGTCCTCTGGGCGAACCGCAAGATCACCGCGTCGCAGCCGATCAACGCCGACTGGCCGACCCTGGGGCCCCCCGCCCGCGAGGCCGACGGCCGGCCGGCTCTCCACCCGCAGCCGTGACCGGGGCGCATCGAGAGGTCGTCAACGAACCACGCGAGAATCAGCCGGGCGGAGCGCCGCCCCATCGAACGGAGAGGCGAACGTGGCCGAGTTTCTTTTCCTGGTGATCGCGGTGCTCGGGTTGGCCTCGGCGTTCGGGACGGTCCTGGCGCGCAATCTGGTGCACGCCGCGCTGTATCTGATCGGCTTCTTCTTCACGGTGGCCTGCATGTTCGTGCTGCTGGAGGCCGAGTTCCTGGCGGCGATCCAGGTTCTCGTCTACATCGGCGCGGTGGCGATCCTGTTGATCTTCGGGATCATGCTCACCCGCAACATTCAGGGCGACGACACGACGACGATCCCGACCGCCTGGAAGGTCCCCGGCCTGTTCGCCGGTTTCTGCCTGTTCGTGATCCTGGTCTTCGGGATCAACAACGCCGTGGCGCCGTCGGGAAAAGGGACCTGGTCGAGCTCGACGCTCCGGCCCTCGATCGCCGTCGGGCAAGGCCCCGAACCGGCCTGGGTGACGGAGCGCAGGCAGTCGATCAACGACATGGCCCGAATGGTGGGCATCCAACTGATGACCCGCTACGCGGTGGCGTTCGAGGTCGCCGGCCTCTTGCTGACTGCGGCCCTGGTGGGAGCGATCGCGCTGGCCCACCGCGAGGAAGACGATCCCACGCCGGGCCGGTCGGCCGCCATGGGCTCGCAATCGACCACGGACAACGGCGCTCGCGGCGCCGTCTCGACCCCGCCGGCGGTCGCGTCGTCGCGGTCGCGAGCTTGATCTGGATCTTGAACGTCGCTTCCGTCCGTCGTGCGTCCGGCTCTCCGATTCTGGTCCTCGAACCCGCTCGAGCATGAACCCATGGATTCCGACATTCCGCTCAACTGGTTCCTCTATTTCGCCGCGGCGTCGTTCACGATCGGCCTGGTCGGCGTGTTGCTGCGGCGGAACGCGATCGCGGTCTTGATGGCGATCGAGATCATGCTCAACGCGGCGAACATCAACCTGGTCGCCTTCTGGCGATACGGGACGCCGCCGCCGGGCGCCGGGCCGCTCGCCGGGGTGATTTTGGCCCTGTTCGTGATCACGATCGCCGCCGCCGAGGTGGCCGTGGGGATCGGCCTGATCTTGCTCTGCTACCGTCGTTGGAACGCCGCCGACGTGGACCGCTACGACAGCCTGTCGGGCTGAACGAAGCTCTCTGAGAAAAAAGCTTCTCCAACCACCAGGGTGAACGACCGATGCCCCCGACCGTCCCGACGATCGACTTCCGCGACTTCTGGCACATCGCACCGGCCGTCGTCCTCGCCGCCTGGGGCTTGGTCGTCCTGATCGCCGACCTGGTTCTGGCCAGAAGGATGAGCGTCGACGCGCGCCGGCGGTCGATCGGCCTGTTGTCGCTCGTGGGCGTCGGGCTCGCCTTGCTCGCGGCGATCGGCCTGCTCGCGATCGGCGTCCGCCCGGCGGACTTTTCGAAGTTGCTCGGCCCCTCGCTCGAGGCGTACTTCAGCCAGCCGAGTTCGACGATCTTCCTGGGGACATTGGCCGCGAACTTCCCGACCGACGTCTTCAACGTGCTGTTCGTGATCCTCCTGGGCCTGGTGGTCTGGGTCTCGACGTCGTACACGTTCACGGACAACTGGGGCGAATACTTCGCGCTGTTGATCTGGGCCACGGTGGGCATGATGCTGCTGGCGGCCTCGGAAGAGCTGGTGACGCTGTTCCTGGCGCTCGAGACGATGACGATCTGCCTCTACCTCCTGACGGCGATGGAGAAATCGCGGCGGCGGTCGACGGAAGCGGGGCTCAAGTACTTCGTCTACGGCTCGGTCTCCTCGGCCCTCTTCCTGTATGGTTTGAGCCTGGTCTACGGCCTGACCGGGACGACCCAGTTCGACGGCATCCGCCAGGTCCTCGTGGCTTCGGGGCCGACCGACGTCGGGCTTGCGGGCAACCTGGCCGGCGCCACGGCCTTGCTGTTGATGCTCGTCGGCTTCGGCTTCAAGGTCGCGGCCGTGCCGTTCCACCAGTGGGCGCCCGACGTGTACGAAGGGGCCCCCGCGCCGGTCACCGCCTGGATCGCCACGGGCTCGAAGATCGCCAGCTTCGTGGCTCTGCTGAAGGTGTTTCTGCACGCCGTCCAGCCCTGGTCGCATCCGTCGAACGAGCTGCTGGGCCCCGGCTGGCTGGCCGTGGTCGCGGTGATCTCCGCCGTGACGATGACCTACGGCAACTTCGCCGCGTTGGCCCAGAAGAACTTCAAGCGGATGCTCGCGTATTCGTCGATCGCCCACGCCGGCTACATGCTGGTGGGCGTCGCCGCGGTGAGCGTGTCGACGAGCGGTCCCGCGTCGGCCGGGTCGGTGCTGTACTATCTCGTGGTCTACGCGTTCGCGAACATCGGCGCGTTCGCGGTCGCCGCTTGGCTGGTTCGCGACCGTAACGGCGACCAGATCGACGACCTCAACGGTCTGGGCCGACAGGCCCCGGTACTCGCCCTCTGCCTCGTCGTGCTGATGCTTTCGCTGATCGGCATTCCGCCGTTCGCGGGCTTCTTCGGCAAGCTGTACATCTTCATGGAAGCCCTCAACCAGGGGTCTTCGGGCTACCGACTGACCCTGATGGGGCTCGTCGCGCTGGGGTTGTTCAACTCGGTGATCTCCGCGTTCTACTACGTCCGGGTGCTCAAGGCGATGTACCTGCGCGAGCCCTCGGGCCAGCGTCTGGGACCGCCCCGATCGTCGATCGCGTTCCCGGTTCTGATCTCGGCGGTCGTGGTGACCGTGTTCGGCCTGACCCCGACGCCGCTCGTCGATCTCATGAAAGCGGCCGCGGTGCCGATGCTGACGGCCGCGCAGCCCGCCTCGGAGACGGCCCCGCCCCCGGAAATGGCCCCGGCCCCCGTCGCGGCGCCCGTCCCTGTCGCGGCTCCGGCGGCGGCTGCGGCGGCCCCGTCGCCAAGGCCGGGACTGTCCGGCTGATGTTCGAGTTCAAGCGGATTCCTCTTTCCCCACGCCCGTGAGATCCCTCGATCATGGCGATCATCAATACGTTTCAGAAGTGCCTGGACAGTCCGTACTTGATTGCCGACAAGGACGCCGGCTCGCGGATCGGAGAATTGCTTGCCAAGGCCGGCGACCGCCTCGAAGGTGCGCTGAACATCCAGTCGACCGGCCAGGGCGACCCCGCCGACGCGGTCTTCCTGAGCTACGAGGCGATGTTCTGCTGCCTCCGAGCCCTGGTCTACGCCAAGGGGTACCGCGAGATGGGACTCCGCTGTCTCCTCCTCGCCTGCGAGAGCCTTTACGTGAAGCCCGGACAGTTCGACGCCGAACACCTCCGCAAGTTCGAACTCGCCCAGCGCCTCAAGCTCTCACCCGCCGACGCCGTCGCGTCAGCCTCCGCGTTCGTCAAGAGGACCCTCGAACTGATCGCCCAGTAAGGAAGATGGCTCAGTTCGCGAGCTTCTCGACGAACCGCTGATGTTCGGGACCGGCCATGGCTTGCCGGAGGGTTTCGAGGACCTTCGCGACGTCGTCGGCGAGCATCGCCGGGGAGTCGAGCGCGAGGCCGGGGAAGATTCGGCTCCGATAGACGCCTTGCTCGTCGGGGGCGAGAGCAACGAACTCGCCGTCCTGAAGAGCGAACCAGTCGATCTGGCGATCGCGGACCCGCCAGATGATGTACTCGCGGACCCCGTTGCGGCGGTACGCCTGGAGTTTCTGGTTGCGGTCGATGCTCGCGGTACTGGACGACACCTCGACGACCAGTTCCGGCGCTCCCTCGATGTAATCGTCGCTCGATCGGCGCGTCTGGCCGCCGCGCTTGGGGTCGATCAGGAGGAGGGCGTCCGGCTGCGGCTCATTGTCGAGATCGAGCCGCACGGTAGCGTCGGTGGCGACCCCTACCCCGGGCGTCTCGGCCTTGTAGACGATCAGCCATCCCAGGACTTTCGCGTGGGGCGAACCGTGCCGCTCATAGCTCACCGGCGATGGCATATAGACGATCCCTTCAATCAATTCGGCCTTTTTCACCCCGGGCATCGCCAGATAGCGGCGCTCGAATTCGATGCGTGACAGCCGATCCCCGTTCTCGAGCGGTGGCACGGCGACTTCGGGCGGCTGATGGGACTTCGTCGGCGACGTGATCGTTGACATGGGATCGACTCCACGAGGCTTTGCTTCCAGACAGCGCATGGAGGACGTCGAACTCAGGCGGGCGTGGACCGACCGGTGATCTCGTCGATCGTCACCAGCCGGGCTTCATCGACGGCTTTGCGGACGAGGAGGCCGGTCAGGGTGGCGGCGCGGGCTTCGGCCAGGGAGATCGGCGGAGGAGTGGGAGTCTCGGCCCGGACGGCGGCGAGGAAGGCTTCGAGGGCCAGGCGGGTGTCGTTTTGCGAGCCGGGATGGATCGTCTGCCGGGCCTTGCGGCGGTCGCGGAACGTCAACGCGCCGCTGCCGAAGTCGAGGCCCCCTTCGACGCCGAGCACGCGCAGGTGCGAGCCGGTGAAGTTGTCGTCGGCGGGAGCGACGTAGCTCTGGGAGAACGACGCGCGGAAGCCGTCGGCCCAGGCGAGATCGACGGCGTAGTGGTCGGTCACGTCGCGCCCGGGCTGCTCGCGCTCGAACAGTCCGCGCAGCCCCCAGCCGCTGGCGCGGACGGGAGGTCCGCCGTGCAGCCAGTTCAGGACGTCCCAGATGTGGACGGCTTGCTCGACCATGAAATCGCCCGAGCGGTCGCGGCGGCCGAGCCAGCCGTCGTGGCCGGTGAGCGGGCCGTTGCTGCTCGTCCACGAACCGCGCGCCTCGATCAGCGCGCCCAGCTCGCCGTTGCGGATGCGTCCCACGCCGTCCTGAAACCGTGGGTTCGACCGCCGCTGGAAGCCGACGTGAACGACGACGCCCGGCGCTTTCGCCGACTCGGCGATCAGGCGGTCGCAGCCGGCGATGGTCAGGGCGAGCGGTTTCTCCGCATAGACGTGCTTCCCGGCGCGGACGGCGTCGCCGGCGATCGATTCGTGGAGGTCGCAGGGCACGGCCGCGATCACTGCGTCGAGGTCGTTGCGTTCGATGAGCCGTCGGGGGTCTTCAACCGCCTCCGGGCGTTGCCCACGGGCTTTCTCGACGATTCCCTGGCCTCGGGCGCGGTGCCGCGGCTCGGGATCGCAGACGACCGGGACGACCGTCCCCGGCAGTTCGAGCAGGCTGCGCAGCAGGTTGGTCCCGCGATTGCCGACGCCGATCAATCCCACCCGGACGGGGTGGTCCGGGCCGCCGCCGGCCGTCGGGGGCGCGAGGGCGCCCGGCGACAAGGCCAGGCTCGCCGCCGAGCAGCCGAGGAATCGGCGCCGATTCAGGGAGATCGGGGGCATGGGGACGACTCCAGATCGCGGCTCAAGGACTTTGCATGCGTGGGCTCGACCGACCGGGCGGCCGACGCCACTTGACCTCGGCCTATTGTATCTCATGACGGACCAAACTTCGACCGTCGCAAGTCTCGGATCAGTTGAGACGGTGGATCGCGCCGTTCAGCACCGCGGCGAAACTCACCCAGAGGAGGTAAGGAACCAGGAGCAGAGCGGCACCCCGACTGATTTTGAAGAAGCTGAGGATCGTCGCCGCGATCACCAGCCAGAGCGAGAGAATCTCGGCGAACGCGAGCCCGGTCTGGTGGAGGCCGAAGAACAGCCAGGACCACGCGGCGTTGAGGGCGAGCTGGAAAACGAAGCACCCGAGCGCCGTCTGGACGTCCTCCCGGTGAGTGTTTCGATGTCTCCAGACGAGCCATGCGGCGAGCGACATCAGCAGATAAAGCACCGTCCAGACGGGTCCGAAGAGCGAGCTGGGAGGAATCCACGGCGGCTTGCGCAGCCCGGCGTACCAGGGGGACAGGTTCGGGATCGTCGCCGCGGTCCCGATGGCGGCCGCGCTGAACGAGAGGATTACAAAGCCGAGCAAGCCGGCCAGATCGAGCAGCAGGGGCCGTTTTCGAATCACGAGGTCGACTTTCCGAACGTGAAGCAAGGGAACGACGAAGCCGACGCATCGGCGGCCTCCGGACCCCGAGGAAGCATCGATCATCGACCGAGGCGACGGTCGCGTCAAGCGGGAGGGCCGCCTCGGCGGTCCGCCAGGTGCTTGACGCCCACGCCGCCGTTTCTTAGCATCTTGCCACCCACTCTTCTATAGAACAAAATCAAAATCAGACGTCCAAGGAACGAGTCGCCATGCCGACGCTTATACCGCGTCCGAGCCGGGTCGAGGCCGCCGGGACACCCCCCAAGCTGATCGACGAGTACGTCGGACGGGTCAACACCGGCGACTCTCGACTGAGCGTCGCGCACATGCGCAGCCCGTCGGGCTGGGTCGAGCCCGGACAGACGCCGGCTTTCGACGAGTACACCTTGGTTCTACGCGGCCTGCTGTGCGTCGAACATCGCGACGGTCGGCTCGACGTCCGCGCGGGCCAGGCCGTTCAGGTCGCCTCGGGCGAGTGGGTGCGATACAGCACGCCCGAGGCCGAGGGCGCCGAGTACATCGCCGTCTGCCTTCCGGCATTCACCCTCGAAGCCGCCAACCGCGATCCGGAGTGAGGCGACGCCGCCATGACACCGCAGCATACTCTTCCGTCGATGCAAGGCAAGACCTGCCTCGTGACCGGTGCGACCACGGGCATCGGTTTCATAACGGCTCGCGAACTGGCCCGCGCCGGGGCGCGCGTGCTGATCGTCGCGCGGTCGCCTGAAAAAGGGGCCGAGACGATTCGGCGGATCGCCGAGGAAACCGGCGCTCAGACCGTCGAGGCCCTGACGGCCGACCTCGCCTCGCAGGCCGACATCCGCGCTCTGGCTCGCGAGGTCAAGAGCCGCGTCGACCGGCTCGACGTGCTCATCAACAACGCCGGAGTCATCCTGCTCGACCGCCGCGAAAGCGTCGACGGCATCGAGATGACGTTCGCGGTCAATCATCTGGCGTATTTCCTGCTCACCAATCTCTTGCTCGACCTCCTGAAGGCCAGCAGCCCGGCGCGGATCATCAACGTCGCCTCGGGCGCCCATCGCGGGGCGAAAATCAATTTCGACGATATCGGCGGCCGCGAGCACTACAGCGGGTGGCGGGCGTACCAGCAGTCGAAGCTCGCCAACATCCTCTTCACCCGCGAACTGGCCAAGGCGCTGACGGGCACGGGCGTCACGGCCAATTCACTCCATCCCGGTTATGTGAACACCCAGATCTTCCGCGAGGAAGGTTTGCGAGGGCTGATCATGCGCTGCGCCGCGGGGCTGTTCGCGATCGCACCCGAGCGCGGGGCCGAGACGACGCTCTACCTGGCGTCCTCGCCCGCCGTGCAAGGCGAGTCGGGCGAGTATTACGCCCGGTGCAAGCCCGCGAGCATCTCCAAGGAAGCACGCAACGAAGCCACCGCCCGGCGACTCTGGCAGTTCAGCGAAGACCTGGCCGGCATGAAGTCGCAGACCGTCTGACCCCGCGACGTCGGGACATGGAAATTGACGCTCCGGCGTCGCCAGGATGCGCGGAGCGTCGAAAGAGCGGCGTCATGCGTGGGCGTGGAATCGCTGGCGAGCGGCGGTCATGGAGAAGGTCCGTTCGGTCGACTTCCAAGTTCGGAAGTTCGATAGCCCGCCACTTCGGCGTGCGGTCCGATTGGCGAACGGATGCGCGACGCCGTGCAGGATCGCGGTTCGCGGTCTGATTGAGATCGACGCGGGCGGGTCGGCGATCGCTTGGGGGTTGGTGTTGCCAGCGGTCAGGGCGAAGCTCGTCGATGGGGAGAGCGATCCGGAGGAAAGGCTGCGGGCGTTGTCGAGCTGGTAGGCCCAGAGGTAGCGAGGCTGTCATGAGGTCCCATCTGGCCGCGAGCACCTCCGCGCAATAGAGCCGATGCCTCGGCCTCAACACGAGGCACCGGGTGGAAGGAACCCAGGGCGGCTGCCGTCTCGATGCGCCGCAAGGATCAGTCGTAATCGGCTAACTCTTCCTCAGCTTGAGAAGGAACATGTTTGTTCCCCTCGGGTTCGTCAACGTGTGGGTGCCGATGGGGTCTGGGTCGAAGTCAACCGTGGCGGAGGAGTAGTAGCCGGCCAGGTAGATGTTGCCGGCCGCGTCGACCGCGATCCCGTTTGCGTAGTCACCCCCCGTGCCACCGAACGTCACCGCCCAGTCGACCGCCCCGGTCTTCGTCAGTTTGGTCACGAAGACATCAGTCCCGCCCAGAGAAGTGGCGGTGGGCAGGCCGAAGCCGGGAACAAACGGCTCGTAGAAGGTGCCCGTGGCATAGACGGCGCCGGCGGTGTCGACTGCCAGGCTTGCGACCGGCGCACAGCCCAGCCGGGTCGCCCACTGGAGCGAGCCGGTGGGCGAGAGCCGGGCGACGAACCCGTCGCTGGTGAGCGTCGCGAAGTTCGGCAGTCTGGTATCGACGCTCGTACTCGGGTTGAAGTCGACCTGGCCGTTGTAGATCCCGCCGACGACGATGTTGCCCGCCGCGTCGAGAGCCAGGTCGGTCGGGCTGACCGTGGAGAGCACCTGGGTTGACCGGGTAATGAACGGCGCGACCCAGCCGAAGGAACCGGCCGCCGTCAGTTTGAGGACGTAGGCGTTCGCGTTCGGTCCTCCGGTCACGTAGTTCGTCTTCTTGGCGTCCGGATCGAAGTCGAGGATGCCGAAGAAGGCACCGGCGACGTAGACGTTGCCCCCCGCGTCGGTCGCCAGGCTCGAGGCCCCCCCGCCCGAATTGTCGAAGCGCTTGGACCACGTGACCGCCCCGGTCGGGCTGTACTTCCGGACCTCGAAGCCGGTGTAGTAGATGGTGTTGCCGCTCTGGTACCACGAGGTACCAGCCGTGAAGACGTTGCCGGAGGCGTCGATGGCGATATCCCCGTCGTGTTCCCCCGTGGTCGATGATCCCCAGCTCTTGGTCCAGAGGAAGTTCCCGTTCGCGTCCAGCTTGGTGACGAAGGCGTCGGAGGGTCCAGCCGCCGTCAAGGACGTCGATCCGAAGGCGGCCTGACCGGAGAATTCGCCGCTGACATGGACGTTCCCGGCCCCGTCGACCGCGACGCTACCGGGCCCTGTACTGAGCTTGCTGCCGACCATGCGGGCCCAGACGAGCGTGTTGTCGGGGGCGTACTTGGCGATGTAACCGGCCCAGGGTCCCGGCGGGGTGAGGATGTCGGAGCCGTCGGGGCGGACGACGTTCGGGTCGAAATCCATCGGGCCACTGAAGCTGCCGATCACGTAAGTGTTGCCGGCCGCGTCCACGGCGTTGGACTGCGCGGTGGCCGACGCGGTATCACTCCCGACATCAAAGACCGAGTCGAACACGGCGGAGAGGACGACGCGGTCCTCGAGGGATTCAAGGCGGGGACGCGACGCCTTGCTCACGGTCCGGGGACGCTTCGGGGAGGTTTGGGTTCGGGACGAGAAGGGCTGCCACATTGCTCGGCTCCTTGGGAGGGTTCAGGGTGAAGGTTGAATCGGGATACGCTCGGCGCGCACCCCGGACGTTCGCGGAGTGCACCCGTCGCACCGCGGGGATTGGGAGACATGGGTCTCGGTACAGTGGGCCGCGGCGCGGCTCGGGACTGGTCGACCGACTCACCCGGGGCCTGGCGGCCTCGGGGCGGTTATCGCCCTCGCTCAGGCGACTCGGTGCCCAGCAGGGTCGCCGCCTCGTCGCGAAAGCGGCGGAACAGCGGCGGTTCTGGGTATTTGCTCCCGTTCGAGTGCGTTTCGTAGCCGCGTAACCATTCGTCGCAACGAGCGAACATCGCGCGGGCCCTGGCCTGGTCTCCCAACCTCCAGTAGGCCATGACGGCGACGAAATCGCCGAGGCGTGAGTAATCCTTTTGCTTCTCCAAGGACTTGATGCAGCCCGTCCAGTCCCCCGAGCGGTACTGGGCCCAGCCCAGGGATTGCCACGCTTCGCCATCGTCGGGAGCAACCTCGACCGCCCGGCGAGCCAGTTCCAGCGCGCGCGGCGGGTCATAAAACCGCTCTCCGCGCCAGGCAGAACAGATGTCAGCGAGCGCCTCGAGGCTTCTAGCCAGGGTCACGCGGTACTCGAGCACAGCCGGGTGCTCGCGGACCAGGGCCTCGCCCACCTGAACGGCCAGTTCACCGGTCTGTATCGCTTCCCCTAGACGGCCTGCCACGCGGAGCTTGAGAACCAGTGCCTGCTCGCATTTGGCAAGGTGAGCACGATACTCGGGAACGTCGGGGAACTCGCTGATGAGGGATCGGAGCAGTTCCTCGCCGCGCCGCGAACTCGCGATGGAGTCATCCCGTCGCCCAGTGATTTCCAAGGAGAGTGCGTGGTTATCCAGAGAGACGGCGAGCCGGTGCCGGAGGTCCGCCTCGGTCGGGTCTCCCACCAGAAGCGCATCGAACCGCGTCACTGCCAGACGGTCGGCCTCCTCGGCCTCTCGATATTGGTCAGTACCGTGGAGGACGCTCCCGAGGCTCATGTCCCGGGCGGCGAGTGATCGCAGGCAATCCCGATCGCGAGGGGCGTCCGCCAGGAGCTTGAGGAGGATTTCCCGCCCGCGACGTACGTCGGACTCAGCCTCCTGCCAGCGTCCTTGCGCCACACGCAAGTCGCCCTTCGCCCCGAGTGACTGAGCGAGCCCGAGGCGGTATTTCCGGACATCTGGGAGTCTGGCCACGAGCGAATCGTAGGTCACCACCGCTCGCGTGAGAAGGGGTTCGGCTTCGGCGGATCTCGCGTCCATCGCGTATTGCCTTCCGAGTGTTCCGAGAGCGTCGGATAGCTCGGCACTGTACTCGGCACGATCGGGGTGGCAGCCGACAAGGTCTTCGAGCCGCTCGATCGCCTGCCGCCGGGCGGCCTCCGCCCGTTCGGGCCTCCCAAGCTTGTCCTGAATCGTCCCCGTCCGGAGCCCGGCCCTGGCGGCTTCGAGCCGGACCCCCGAGTCGTCGCCCTCCTCGGCGGCGAATCGCTCGTAGAACGCCAAGGCCTTCTCGAGGAACTCCCGCTGAACCTGGGTGAGCCGCGGCTGCCGGGCGAACCACTTCTCGGCGACCTCCGTGTACATCTCGTCGACGGCGCGGCGGGCCAGGACTAGCCGGCCCTTCGCCTTCGCCTGCTCCCGCGAGATCGCCAGCAGGCTCACCGTGAGACCGACCACCGCGAGGACCAGGATCGTCGCCACGACCGCCGACGTCGTGATCGCCATGCGGTGGCGCCGGGTGTACTTTGTGAACCGATACCATGACGACGGCGGGCACGCCTCCACCGGCTTGTCGGTGAGGTACCGCATCACGTCGGCCGCGAAGTCGTTGGCCGTCTCATAACGCCGTTGCCGTTTCTTGTCCAACGCCTTCATCACGATCCAGTCGAGGTCGCCACGGACGGAGCGGTCGAGGCGGCGTGCGTCGGCCTTGCGATTCGCCGAGATCGTCGACTGCGTCGCCCCGAGAGAACTGAGTCGAGTGCTCGGCTTCGGCGGCTCCTCCTCGCGGACGATCCGGCGGATCTCGTCGAACGCGGCCTTGCGGAACGTCTCGGAGTCGAACGGCGCCGTGCCGGTCAGGAGTTCGTAGAGGAGGACGCCCAGGGAGTAGACGTCGCTGCGGGTGTCCACGTCGACGCCCGCCAGCTCCGCCTGCTCTGGGCTCATGTACATGGGCGTGCCGACGAACTGGGCGAAGGCCGTGAAGCAGGTCTTGTCGGTCAGGGTCTGACCCGTGGCCTTGGCGATGCCGAAGTCGATGATCTTGGGGACCGCCGAGCCGTCGACGACCGTCACCAAGATGTTCGAGGGCTTCAGGTCGCGGTGGATGATCCCCTTCTGGTGGGCGTGCTGAACGGCGCGGCAGACCAGGACGAACAGCTCCAGCCGTTCGGGGATCGAGAGCCGCTCGCGGTCGCAATACTCGGTGATCGGCAGGCCGTGAACCAGCTCCATGACGAAGTAAGGCCGGCCGTCGTCGGTCGCTCCTGCGTCGTGTACCCTGGCGATGTTCGGGTGGTCCATCATCGCCAACGCCTGGCGTTCGACCTCGAAGCGGGCGATGATCTGCTTCGAGTCCATCCCCGGCTTGATGAGCTTGAGCGCCACCTTGCGTCGCACGGGATGCGTCTGCTCGGCCATGTAGACGACGCCCATGCCCCCCTCGCCGATCGCCTCCAGCAACTTATACGGGCCGATGGCCGCGCCAAGGCTGTCGGCCGAAGGCGCGGAGCCGAGTGTAAGGGTGTCGGCCTCGGTGGCAGTCTGAAGGAATCCGCCCGCCCGGATATGGGCGTCGAGCAGCGACTCGACCTGCCGACGCAGCGCGGCGTCGCCGCCGCACGCCCGTTCCAGAAAGTCCGACCGCTCGGCTTTCGAAACGATCTCGATCGCTTCGCTGAAGACGGTCTCGACGCTCGGGAGTTTCACGCTCATTGTGGATCTCCCTGAAGTGACTCGCTCGGTCCTCAACGCAATGCGAGAACGAGGAGGCGACGGGCTCACGAGACGTCGAAAAGTCTTCAGGACGGCGGGGGAGGGTCGGCGCCCTCGATCACGCGGAACAACCAGGCGCGGGCGTACGTCCAGTGTCGCTTGGCCGTCGCCGGCGAGATGCCGAGGACGTTGGCGGCTTGTTCGATCGACAGGCCCGCGAAGTAGCGGAGCTTTACCAGCTCGGCCTTGGCCGGGTCTTCGGCGGCCAGCCGGATCAAGGCCTCGTCCAAGGCCAGCACGTCGTCGTCGGCGGCCTCGGCGACGATCTCGACCTCGTCGAGCTCTCGACGGCGAAGGCCTCCGCCGTGCTTTTCGCACCGTTTCCGCCGGGCGTTGTCGATCAAGATGCGCCGCATGGCCTCGGCCGCGGCGGCGAAGAAGTGGCCGCGGCCGTCCCAATTCCGGCCGCCGTCGTGGCCGACCAGACGCAGATAGGCCTCGTTGACCAGCGCCGTGGCCTGGAGCGTCTGCCCCGGCTTCTCCTGAGCCAACCGCTGGGCGGCCAGCCTGCGGAGTTCGTCATAGACCAACGGCAGCAGCTGCTCGGCAGCTTGGGCGTCGCCCTGATCAATGGCTGAGAGGACGCGAGTCACTTCACTCATCGAATGGAGGCCCCAGAAGGGATCGGGCCGAAAGAAACGGATGACCGGGATCGATGGAAACAAAGCCTGTCCCCGCGATGCGGTCTGTGAGCGACGCCTCGCGCAGTCGGCTCGAATTCATCATTATTGCATAGTTGCCAAAAACGCGGTTCCATGAATCATTTTTAATATATCGGACTCCTCTGCTTGGGAGAGGGGATGAGGGGCCCCGCGCTCGTTCGGAGCTGGCGATTCGAGGCGCGCTTGACCCGCCTCCGCAGGGCCTTCTATCATGCAGATGAGGACGAGAAGCCCCCAGGACCCGGCGGGTCCGCACCGGATGAGAGTGAGTTTACGTGTCGCGATACGTCGTTTCTTATGGCAATGAGAGCCTGGATTTCGAGCTTCCGGCTGAGTCGGTCGTCGGCTGCTGGAATGGTCCCGACGGAATGGAGCCGGAAGCCGCCGAGGCCGCGCTCCGCGCGGCGATCGAGCAACCGCGCGGGTATCCGCCGCTGCGACAGGTCGTTGTTCCAGGGGACCACGTCGCCATCGCGATCGACTCCGGCCTGCGACGAACCGGAACCCTCGTCAAGGTCCTACGAGAGGTCTTGAACGAGTCGGGAGTCGAGCCCGATTCGATCAACGTGGTCGCTCTCTCCGCGCCGGTCGAAGGCGCCGAGGCGGAAAAGGGGGGGCCGACGGTCGAGATCCACGACCCGTCTGATCGCGACCGACTGTCGTACCTGGCGACGACCGCCGAAGGACGGCGCGTCTATCTCAACCGGACCCTGACCGACGCCGACGTCGTGTTGCCCGTCGGGCTGCTTCGGTACGATCCGCTCGTGGGTCGTCACGGTCCCTGGAGCTTGATTTTCCCCGGCCTGAGTGACCAGGAGACCGGTGAATCCTACCGTCGCGGCATGCGCGACGACTCCCAGGATCAGGCCTTTCCGCAGCCGCACATCGACGAGGCGCTGGAGGCTTCCTGGTTGCTGGGGAGTCAGATGCAGATCGGCGTGGTTCCAGGAGTCCGCGGTCCGGCGGAATTCGTGGCCGGGCTGATGGAGACGGTCCGCGACCAGGGTGCCGATGCGGTCGACCGGCTCTGGAGTTTCCAGCCCGAAGCGCGCGCCGAGCTGGTCGTGGCGGGGATCGGGCGGCCCGGCGTTGCGACAACCATCGACGACCTTGCCGCCGGCCTGGCGACCGCGAGTCGCCTGGTACGGCACGGCGGCAAGATCGTCGCGCTTTGCCAGGTCCGCGAAGCGCTCGGCCCCGCGTTGCAGCGTCTGATCGCGTCCGGCGATTCGATCTCGTCGTCGGGCGTCCTGTCAGGACACGAATCCGACCGCGATTCCGTCGCCGGCCGTCGGCTCGCCAAGGTTCTCGGATGGGCCGACGTTTATCTCCTCAGCGGCCTCGATCATGAGACCGTCGAGGATCTGTCGATGATCCCGGTCGAACGGATCGAGGACGTTCGGCGCCTCGCCGCCCGCGCGGCGTCGTGCACGTTCGTCAGCCAGGCCGAATGGACGCGTGGTTTCGTGCCCGACACGGACGCCTCCTGAACTGGGCCGGAGGGCGGCGATAAGCTATAATGACGATATAAGGACAAACGGCGGCCTGCGGTCGGCGTTTTGTGCGCTCTTCCTTGCGCTGTTGTTTCAGACGATCTATCTCCATTCAGAGAACTTGCGTCCATCCATGATGAGTCGTTTCGATTCTTATCGGGCGGTTGACGAGGCGGTCGGCTGGATCGATCGATCCTCGCGCTCGCGGCTGGAGATTTCGGGACCCGACGCCGCCAAGTTTCTGCACAATCTGACCACGAACGACATCAAGCGGCTGCCCCAAGGGCGCGGTTGCGAAGCCTTCGTGACCAGTCCGCAAGGCAAGACGCTGGCGTACATCTCCGTGCTGGCCCGGCCCGACGCGCTGCTGGTCCGATCCGATCCCGACGGCCTGGCGCTGGCGTTGCCTCACCTGCGGAAGTACGGCGTGTTCGACGATGTCACGCTGGTTGATCGCACCGAGGACTCGCGCGAATACCACCTCGCGGGGCCGGTGTGCGAGGCGTGGCTCGCGAGTGTGGGCGGAACCGCGCCGGAGGCCGACGACCTGGCCTTCGTCGTCACCCGCGTGCTCGGCCGCGACGTGCTTTGCATTCGCGAATCGCCCACCGGACGGTCCGGCCTGACCTTGATCGCGTTCGGCTCGGACGCTTCGGAGCTTGGCGAGGCGCTGCGGTCGGCAAGCTCGGGACCGGTCGAGATCGACGCCGAGACCTTCGAGGCGCTCCGGATCGAGGCGGGGACGCCGGTCTTCGGCCGTGAGGCGACCGAGAGCAACCTGCCCCAGGAGATCGGCCGCGACGACCGCGCGATCAATTTCGTGAAAGGCTGCTACCTGGGTCAGGAGACCGTCGCCCGGCTCGACGCGTTGGGCCACGTGAACCGGATCGTCAAGGGCCTGCGATTCGAGCCGGGCGCCCCGTGTCCGCCGCCGGGCGCCGTGCTCGAAGCCGACGGCAAGCGCGTCGGCGTGGTCACGTCGTCGGCCTTCTCGCCGGGCTGGAAATCGTGCGTCGGCCTGGGCTTGGTCCGCGTATCGCACTCGGCTCCCGGCACGACTCTCGCCTGGGTGGGGGCCGAAGACTCCACGTCCTACGCGGCGACCGTCTGCGACCTCCCCTCGCGGCCGCCGCTCGAAGCCGTTCCCGTCGCCCCCCTCGACGGGCTCTGATCAGCGCCTGGGACGTCTCGCCGGATACACCCGGCGACGTCGCATTCCCGAAACGAGTCGACGCATGCCGCATCCTCGCTACATCTGTATTCATGGACATTTTTATCAGCCGCCACGCGAGAACCCGTGGCTGGGCGTCGTCGAGGTTCAGGACTCCGCCGCGCCGTTCCACGACTGGAACGAGCGCGTCACCCACGAGAGCTACGCCCCCAACACCCGGGCGCGGTTGCTCGACGACCGGGGGCGGATCACCAACATCCTCAACAATTACGCGTGGATGAGCTTCAATTTCGGGCCGACGCTGCTCCAGTGGATGGCCGACGCCGAGCCCGACGTGCTGCGGAAGATCGTCGAGGCCGATCGCCTCAGCCGCGAGCGGCGGGGGGGCCACGGCAACGCGATCGCCCAGGCGTACAATCACATGATCATGCCGCTGGCGAGCGCCGTCGACAAGCGGACGCAGGTGCTGTGGGGAGTCGCCGATTTCCGTCATCGGTTCGGCCGCGAGCCCGAGGGGATGTGGCTGGCCGAGACGGCCGTCGACGTCGCCTCGCTCGAAGCTCTGGCCGACGCTGGGATCAAGTTCACGATCCTCGCGCCCCGGCAGGCGAAGCGGTGGCGGAGGATCGGCGAGAAGACCTGGATCGAGAACGGCGGCGGAATCGATCCGTCGCAGGCGTACCTCTGCCGGCTCCCCTCGGGCCGTTCGATCGCGTTGTTCTTCTACGACGGGATCATCTCGCAGCAGGTCGCGTTCGAGCGGCTGCTGGATCGCGGCGAGCGGTTCCTGGGCCGTCTGTTCGGCGGGTTCGACGGTCATCGCGACCATCCCCAACTCATGCACATCGCCACCGACGGCGAATCGTACGGCCATCACCACGCGCACGGCGACATGGCGCTGGCGTACGTGCTCGAACGGCTGTCGAAAGATCCGAACGTCAAGCTCACCAATTACGGCGAGTTCCTCGAACTGCATCCGCCGCGGTGGGAGGTCGAGATCCACGAGAACAGCTCGTGGAGCTGCGTCCACGGCGTCGAACGCTGGCGGTCCGACTGCGGCTGCAAGACGCGGGGCGACTGGCAGCAAAAATGGCGAGGTCCGTTGCGGTCGGCACTCGACGGACTCAAGGAGCAGCTCGACCACCTGTTCAGCACCCGGGGCCGCGTCTGCTTCCGCGACCCCTGGGCGGCGCGCGACGGCTACATCCGCGTGATCCTCAGTCGCTATTCCGAGGAGGCGATTCAGGCGTTTCTGAACGAGTTCGGGCATCCCGATCTCGACGATCAGCAGACGACCGACGCGCTTCGGCTGCTGGAGATTCAGCTCGACGCCATGCTGATGTACACGTCGTGCGGCTGGTTCTTCGACGAGCTGAGCGGCCTTGAGACGACCCAGTGTCTCCAGTACGCGGCGCGGGCGATCTCGATGGCGCGGCAGTTCGACCGCGATCTCGAAGAGGCGTTCGTCACGGCGCTCGAGGCCGCGCCCAGCAACTTGCCGCAGTACGGCGACGGCCGGGGCGTCTGGGAGCAGTGCATCCGGCCGTCGGTCGTGGACCTCGACCGCGTGCTGGCCCATCACGCCATCAGCCTGATCTACCAGTCCGGCGACGACGGCCGGCGCGACGACGCCTCGGCCTACGACGTGCAGACCCTGGATCAGCAGATCCGGACCCGGGGCGTCGGGCACCTGGCCGTGGGCCGGCTCCGCGCCCGGTCGCGACGGACCTGGAACGAAGCCGAGAGCAACTTCGTCGTCGTCCATTTCGGAGGGCTCGACTTCCACACGGTGCTGAGTTCGAGCCTGAGCGCCGAGGACTTTCTGGAGTTCCAGTCGCGGTTGCTGCCGATCTATCGATCGGGCTCGCTGGCCGAGCTGATGAGGCTTCTGGACCAGGAGTTCCCGGGCGCCACGCACCAGCTCGACGACCTGTTCCGGGACGAGCAGCGGCGGATCATCGGGATCGTGCTCAGCGACCGCTTCGAAGACTATCGCCGCGCGTTCGAGCATCTCGCCAACGAGGACGAAGAGGTTCTCAATCGGCTGGGAAGGCTGCGGTATCCGATCCCCAAGCCGCTCCGCGCGGCGGCCTCGACCTATCTCGACCACCATCTGCGCGAGCAGATCGATTGGCTCGAAACCGGCGAGGAGCACAGCCTCGCGCCCGTCGAGCACCTCTGCGACCGAGGACGAAGCTGGGGCTACACTCCCGAACGCGAGGCCCTGGGCAAGGCCGTCGCCGAGGGCTTGCAGCGCACGCTGCGGGGAATCCAGGACGGCTCGAACCTCGGCATGGTCGCCACCCGGGTCGAACTCCTGCTCGACGCCGCCGCCCTGCTGGGGATGAAGCCCGACCTCTGGCAGGTCCAGAACCAGTTCCTCGACGCGTTCATCAGACTGTCCGACGACGGCACCCTCGATCCGTCGCTGCGCGAGATCTTCGCCAAACTCGCCGTCCGCCTCGACGTCAGCCCGTCCGTACTCGACTGGCGTCCCTGACTCGCTTCCAGATCAAGGGAAGCGAGAGGTGCTGATTTCACTTGGGACTGTCCCGCTCCAGAGTTGCATGTCAGACTGATTCCAAGATATGCAACCCATCCGCGATGACGGACTGGAGCTCGCCCGATGTCCCAAAGGCCTGCGCAGTCGACGCCTCAGCTTCCTCCCGGACCCAGGTCCCCGGCCTGGTGGCAGCTCGTTCGCTTCGCGGGCGACCCGCTCGGGCTGCTCGACGAGTGCCACCACCGGTACGGCGACGCCTTCACGCTCGACATCGCCGGCTACGGCCGGTTCGTGATGCTTTCCAACCCGGAGGCCGTCCGCGAGGTCTTCCGCGCCGACCCGGAGACGCTCCACTCGGGCGAAGCCAACGCGATGCTCACCGCGACCGTCGGGCGGAACTCGGTGCTGGTGCTCGACGGGGCCCCGCACGCCCGGCAGCGCCGCGTGTTGGTCCCGCCCCTGAAGGGCGAGCGGATGCGGGCCTTCTTCGACGCGATGCGGAGCGAGACGTTTGACGCCGCGCGGGCGTGTCCGCTCGACTCGCCGTTTCCCGCCCTGCCGATGATGCGGCGGATCACGCTCCGGGTCATCCTCCGCACCGCCATGGGCCTGGCCCCCGGCCCGGAGATGGACCGCTTCGAGCGCAAGATGGAGGCGTTCCTGTCCAACGGGCGGCAGCGGTACGCGCTGGTGCTCATGACGATCGTCCCGATCAACCGGCTGAGCGGTTCGCGATGGGTCCCGCTGTTCCGGCAGTTGAGCGACCTCGATGACGACCTGTCCGCGGTCATCGCGGCGAGGCGGCGCGGCGAGGGCCCGACGGGTGGCGAAAACGTGCTCGACGACCTGCTCGCGGCGACGCACGAGGACGGCTCGCCGCTCGATGATCGGGAGGTCCGGGACGCGCTGATCACGATCCTGATCGCGGGCCACGAAACGACCGCCCTGGCGCTCGCCTGGGCGCTAATCGATATTGTGCCGCGCCCGGAGGTCGTCGATCGCCTGGCCGACGAATTGACGCGGGTCACCGGCGGCGGCCCACCCGAGGCCGAGCACTTGCCGGCGCTTGAGTACCTCGACGCGGCGATCCGCGAGAGTCTGCGGATCAGCCCGGTGGTGCCGTTCGTCGTTCGGAAGACGGTTCGACCGTTCGTCGCGGGCGGGCGGGAGTACCCGGCCGGGGTGGTCCTCTGCCCGTGCTCGTACCTGGTCCACCGGCGCGACGAGCTCTACCCCGAACCGGATCAGTTCCGCTCGGAGCGGTTCCTGGAGCGGAAGTTCGGGCCGCACGAGTGGTTCCCGTTCGGCGGCGGCAATCGAGTCTGCCTCGGGATGCCATTCTCCCTGTACGAGATGAAGACTCTGCTCGCCACGCTTTTTGGTCAGGTCCGGCTGGCTCGCCCGACCGGAGCGCGTTCGCGAGCGAGGCGGTACGGCCTCGTCCTGGGGCCGGACGACGAGGCGCGGGTGGTTGTTAGGAGTTTGTCCCGATAAGACTTTTGCTCGCCTAAAAAAGAAACGGCCCGTGAAGGGCCGTTTCTTTTTTTGTGTGAGCTGGATCGACGTCGTCAGTTGGCCGAGGCGGCCAGGTTGACGTTCCCGGCGTGGCGGGGAGCGACGTCGCGGACGCCGCCGTCGGGGATGTCGGCGATCTGAACGAGGGACAGGGGACCGGGCACGAGGCCCGGCTGCTCCAGGGCGACGACGCCGAAAGGCGAGGCCGGGTTGCGGCGATGCAACGACCGGTCGACGTCCGGCTGGGTCACCCGCCCGCGGACGGTCGCGGCGGCCGTGGTGACTTGCACCAGCGGCGTCGAGGTTCCCTGTTTGCGGCGGATTTCTTGGAGCACCGACTCGAACTGTTCAGCGGTCATCTTGGAACCTTCCTGGGTGGTCATGAAGCCTACGACGGGAGACTTCTCGACGTCACAGAGCAAGAGCCGCACGGCGAGGAGGCCTTCCTGGCCAGCTCCCGGACCTCTCCCTCCGCTAAACTCGCGAACCGCGGCTCTAGCTACTACGGGTGATCGGAAGATTCGGGACACCGCCGACACCCGTTGAAGGAGTTTGATCGGCGTTGACCGGTCGCGGAATTTATGCCAAAACTCCGCCTCTCGGCCGCCGATAGAATTATAGTGCGCCATTCGACGCGTTTCTCAAGCCGGACCGATCTGGAATTCTCCCTCAGGATGAGGACGAGGAGCCGCTCATGGGCAAGGAGTCGCCATATTCGCCAACGTCGCGCGCCGGCGTCGTCCCCCACCGCTGGACGCGCGTCGAGCAGCCCGACGCGGAAGCGGTGGTCGCAGCCTACGAGACGGTGATCGCCGGCGGCGGCCCCGCCGGTCTGACCGGCGCTTATGAACTCGCCAAGCATGGTCGATCCTGCGTCGTCCTTGAGGCCGATTCCCGGCTCGTCGGCGGCATCAGCCGGACCGACGAGTACAAGGGGTTCCGGTTCGACATCGGCGGGCATCGGTTCTTCTCCAAGAGCCAGGAGATCAACGACCTCTGGCGTGAGATCCTCGGCGATCAGTTCGTCACGCGCTCGCGGTTGAGCCGCATTTACTACGACCGCAAATTCTTCCATTATCCCCTCAAGCCGGTCGACGCCCTCCGCAAGCTGGGCCCCTGGCGCGCGGCCCGGATCTTGCTCAGCTACATGCGCGCAAGAATCAAGCCGATTCAGCCTGAAAAGAGCTTCGAGGACTGGGTCGTCAACCGCTTCGGGCGGACCCTCTTCGAGACCTTCTTCAAGTGCTACACGGAAAAGGTTTGGGGGATGTCGACCAGTTCCATCTCGGCGGACTGGGCGGCCCAGCGAATCAAGGGGCTGAGTCTGACCAAGGCGGTCTGGAGCGGCCTGTTCGGCAACGCGGGCAAGCGTCGTGGTGAGGTGATCAAGACGCTGATCGACGAGTTCCAGTATCCTCGGCTGGGGCCGGGGCAGATGTGGGAAGCGGCCCGCGACCGCATCCGGGAGTTCGGTGGAGCGGTGCAGCTCGACCGCCGAGTGGTCAAGATCGAGCACGACGGTTCGAGCGTGACCGCCGTCGTCTCGCGCGACCAGGCCGGTCGGATTTACCGCTACACGGGCAAGCAGTTCCTCTCGACGCTGCCGGTCCGCGACCTGATCCGGTCGATGGACCCGCCGGCGCCGGCCGAGGTGATCGAGGCGGCCGAGTCGCTCAAGTACCGCGATTTCCTGTCGGTCGTCTTGATCGTCGATCGGCCCGAAACCTTTCCCGACACCTGGATTTACATTCACGAGCCCGACGTCCGCGTGGGCCGGATTCAGAACTTCAAGAACTGGTCGCCCGACCTCGTCCCGGACCAGTCCAAGACGAGCCTGGGCCTCGAATACTTCTGCTTCGAGGGCGACGACCTCTGGACCATGTCGGACGCCGACTTGATCGCCCTGGGACGTCGCGAGATCGACGCGATCGGCCTGGTCTCGGCCTCCGACGTCGTCGACGGCTGCGTCGTGCGGATGCCCAAGGCGTATCCGGTCTACGACGACGAATACCGCCAGCACCTCGACGTGATTCGCGGCTGGCTGAGCCGGCTCGACAACCTCGAACTCGCGGGCCGCAACGGCATGCACAAGTACAACAACCAGGATCACTCGATGATGACCGCCCTCCTCGCCGCGCGGAACATCCTGGGGCTCGGCCAGTACGACACCTGGAAGGTCAACACCGACGCCGAGTACCACGAGGAAGCCGCCGCCGACGGCGCGCAAGCCGCGAACGTCGGCCGTGCGGTCCCCCAACGCCTCAAATCGGCCTGAGACGTTGCGGTTGGGTGAATTCCTCCGACAATAGGGCGACCTTCATGCAAGGCGTGATTCCCGCAAGTCTTCCGTCGAAAAACGCCCTCTGGATCGGCCGAGGCCTGTCCGGCCTCGGCGTTCTGTTCCTGCTGTTCGACGGCGTGGGGAAGGTGCTGAAGATCGCGCCGGTCATGGAAGCATGCGCCCCGCTCGAAATCCCCGAATCGGTGATCCCCGGTCTCGGGATCGTCTTGATCCTGGCCACGCTGCTCTACGCGGTCCCGCAGACCTCGATCCTCGGGGCCATCGTGCTGACCGGCTATCTCGGCGGCGCGGTCTGGACCCACGTCCGCATGGGTGGGCCGGTCTTCCCGATGGTTTTCCCGGTACTCTTCGGCGCGATCCTCTGGAGCGGGCTCTACCTGCGCGAACCCCGCCTCCGCGCCCTCATTCCCCTCCGAGGTCAGCGCCCCTGACGCGCTGCTCCCCGCACGTCGGTTCGGCTGTCGGCGCCCATCCCACGAACTGGCGACCCGGCACGTTTCTGGAAGTCTCCGATCGGAATCCAAACCATCGGCGCCCCGGCCTCATGAAGATGGGTGGGCGGCCCGGGTTCGCATTGGATTTCCCCGAAAAACAAGCCCGAAGCGCAAGCGAGAGAAGGGCGCGCGAACCTCGTCGCGTCCGGCGCCAGCAACCCAAAGCCCTTCCTCCCTCGCTTGCGCGTCGAGCTTGCATTTGGAGCCCTCATCTTTATGAGGCAGGGAGTCCCGACGACGTCATGATGGTTCGTGTCGGCGTCTTGCACTCGCTCGCGGCAAAGTACCGGGTCGTTAACCCCTAGTGGAACGGGCCCTCTCGGCACCATACACCCGGCACAAGCCGCCCGGAATTCTTCGCCGAGAGGCTGGAGTTCTTTTCTTAAGCGGTCGGCGTGATCCACACTCAAGATGGAGCACTCTGCTCATCCGTTGCACGAATCTTTGGAAATTCGGTTGGAAGGATCATGGCGATTCGCCGCATTCATCGGGATGCGCCAGACGCACGTCATGGGCCGGCGCGATGAGCGGCGAGCGGGGTGGCGAGGATCGGGAAAAGTGAGCGAGCGAACCCAATTCGCCGGGCGTTGCCTGCGGCGCGCCAGACGAGCCTCGCCCGCCCCCGCAGGGCACCGTTTCCATGGAGCGAAGAGAGGTTCGGAGACGAAAAGCACGCAGACGAAGCCAATTTTTTGAATCGTGAAGAAAGTCTTACCAAATCACGAGTTAGAACACGAAATCGGAAGCCGTGCCGGCGCGAACGAAGCCAATCGACGAGGAACGGGGAGATCGACGCGGCGGGTCGTCGGCCGAGTTGGGGAGGGCGGTTTTCGGCGCGAACGAAGCCAATCGACGGGGAACGGGGGCATCGACGAGATGGCGGCCGAGTTGAGGAGGGCGGTTTTCGGCGCGAACGAAGCCAATCGCGTGGGCCGAAGCGGCGGCTCTCAGAACTTCTTGAGGGCCGAGGGTTCGTCGGGGAAGATCTCGAACAGCTTGTCGAACTGGCTGACCTTGAAGGCGTCGACGATAGGCGGTCGGAGGGCGCAGAGCCTCACCTTGCCGCGAACCGATTGCATCTTACGGTTGAGCCGGATGAGCTGCGCCAGCATGGCGCTCGACATGTACCCCGTGTTGTACAGGTTCAAGAGGATCTTGGTGAACTTCTTCTCATCGATCAGGTCGAAAAGCTCCTTGGCCAGCTTGTCGACGCGATCTCCCTCGATCATCGACGCCGATTCGAGGAAGCCGATGACGGCCACGCCGTCCACGACTTTCACCGTCAGATATTCAAAACGCGATGGAATGACGGGCATCCGACCACTCCCCCTGAAAAGGCCCCAGCATCTGATTCCTGAGAGGCACCTGCGATCCATGGTTCAAGCGGCACCGCCCGCCACCCGGACTGAGGTGAAGGGCTCGGCTTCATGATTCATGATAATCGAGATTGATTTCTCTTCATATTGCTTCGCTGGCGCGTCCCTCTTCTTGATCTGAGACGAGTATCGAGTGCCTGCCCGGTGATGGCCGAAACAAGACTTATTCCAGGGACGTGGATTTCGTGCGTGAGCAAGGGGGGGAACTGATGGCCAGGTCGAATTCCCGTGGTATCCACCCGTCGTTAGAGGGGCTGGAGCCTCGCCTTGCGCTGAGCGCTTCGCCGCCCGCCAACGTGATTGGTGTGAACCTCGGGACGGTCGCGAGCCCACATCAGGTCAGCCGAACGTCGGTGGCCGTCGCTGGTCGGAACATCACGCCTCACAAGCGAGCCACGCTGTTCGGGCTGTTCGTCGAACCCGAAGGCGACAGCAGCCTGAAGCCGCGAATCGTGGCGGCCTCAGCCGATCAGGGGAGGAAGCTGCCCCTCAAGCAGGGACGAGTCGCGCGGTCGGGGGCGAATCCCACGTCCGTCGCGTTCACCAAGACGAACCAGTCCGGAGACCTGACGACGTCCGTGGCCGGTGCCGCGGGGACGACGGGTTTATACTGGTCTCAGACGACGCTTGTGGGCGACGTGAACGGCGACGGCGAGGTGAACTTCGCCGACCTCCAGGCGTTCGCACCGACGTACATGTCCTCGGCGGGGGGATCGAAGTACGTTGCATCGGCCGATTTCAATCAAAACGGCGTCATCAACCTGTACGACGCCAAGGCGCTGCTGCACAACCTGGCCCCCCTGACCCGGAACATCCCGCTTTCCGTATCCATGCATCTGGCGCCCGCCGACCAGGCGCACTACGCGGCGACGACGACGTCGGGCGCGTCGACGCTTCACAAGGTCGTCACGATCATCGGCCGGACGACTCCCGGCAGCCTGATCATCGAAGACAATCACACGTCGCGACTACCCGGCGGGACCCAGACGTACAGCTTTACGGGACCCGCCCACGCCACCGACGCCAACGGCTTCTTCTCGATCCAGACGACGAACGAAGAGGGGCTGAACAACAACGACTTCCTCATACTCGACCCATTCGGGCATCAGCTCATTCGCGCCTTTCCGATTTTCTGGATCCCGTTCGCCGCCGGCAGAGTTTGATCGAACGCGACGCCGCCCGCAGCTCCGATTCAAGAGGAACTCTTCCTATAGTCGATGAAACCGGTGCAATCCCAGTTCCAGGCACGTTGGACCCCAAGGGAAAGCGGGGAATCATGGGCAGGATCATGCGATTGGTCGTCGCTGGAGTATTCACCGCCGCAAGCTCGCTCGGCGGCGGTTCGGCGGCCGCCCAATCCCAATCGCCATTCGCTGACCGACCGGCGGCGGCAACGGACTCGACGGCTGGAAGCGACCTGAAGCCGCTTCCGCTGGAGACGAACGACCGAGGGCAGGCGGACGACTCGAATTCGCGGATTACCACGCCGCCGTCTCCTGCGACGCTCCTCGACCCGAACGTCCGCCCGATCGATCTGAATACCGCGCTTCGGTTGGCCGGCGTGCAAAACCCCCAGTTGATGATCGCCAGGCAGCGCGTGGTCGAGGCCGCGGCGTTAAGGCAACTCGCGGCCGCCCAGATCCTGCCTTCGATCAACCTGGGCATGAACTACGACTCTCACTCGGGCCCGTTGCAACAGTCGAACGGCAACATCCTCCCGGTCAACCGGTCGGCGCTTTATCTCGGGGCCGGTTCGGGCGCCGTGGCCGCCGGCACGGTCGCCGTGCCCGGGGTATTGCTCGAGGGGAACGTGGCCGCCGGCGTGTTTGGGTACCTGGCCTCGCGCCAGGTCGTGGCCCAGCGCCAGTTCGCGACCCTCGCGATCAGGAACCAGACTTTCCTCCAGACGACCTTGGCGTACTCGGAATTGCTGCGGGCCGAAGGCCGGCGCGCCGTGTCGCTGCAAGTTCGAGGCGAGGCGAAGCGGGTCGCCGAGCTAACCGCCTCTTACGCCAACGAGGGGCAGGGCCGGCAGGCCGACGCCCAGCGAGCCCAGACCGAACTGGAGTCGCGCGAATACGATATCCAGGCGGCCGAGGAGGCCATCCTGACGTCGTCGGCGCGACTCTGCTACGTCCTGAACCTCGACCCGTCGATCCGCCTCCACCCGACCGACGCGTTCGTCGTTCCCCATCCGGTGGTTCCCGACCCGACCTCGGTGCGCGAGCTGATCGCCCTGGGACTGCTCCAGCGACCGGAGTTGAAGGAGCGTCAAGCGGCGATTCGCGAAGCCTTCCTGGCCCTTGAGGGGGCGAAGCTCTTGCCGTTCTCGCCCACGATCCTGATCGGGTACAGCGGAGGCGGGTTCGGCGGCGGCAGCAATCTTGTTCGTCCGGTCTTCGGGGCGTTCGGCGGCCGTTCCGACTTCGACGTCATGGCGTACTGGACGCTCCAGAATCTCGGCGTCGGAAATCTCGCCCAGATCAATCTGGGCAAGGCCCGCCTGGGCGTGACCAATTTTCAAGAGATCGCGGTTCTCGACCAGGTTCGGGCCGAAGTCGCGGAAGCATACGCCAAGACGCACGCTCGGTACGCCCGGATCGGGACCTCCGAGAGAGCCGTGCGCAGCGGCACGCGCGGCTTCCAGGAAGACCTGATTCGGATCGAAAACTCGGTGGCCCCGGCGATCGAGACGGTCGACAGCCTGCGGCTGCTTGCTCGCGCCCGGTACGCATATCTCGATGCGATTGTGGATTACGACCGCGCCCAGTTCGAGCTTTACGTGGCGCTCGGTCAGCCGCCGGCCGATGCGTTGGCCCATCCCGTGCCGACCACCGGCGTCACGCCGTCCCCCGAGCCGACGACGGCGTCTCCCGATCAACCCGCCAACAACAACCCGGCCGAATCCGTCCCGCCTCGCGATCCGGGCGCACGAGTGCTTACCCCGATCGCGCCTTCGTCGCCGCCGGCTCGCTCGTCCTGAGTCGACCGACGCAAGGAACAAGGAGGAATGAGAAGACGTGGAAGCCAATGTTTGGAGGGGGCGATGATGACGACATCCGCGGATTATTGGAGCGCGGACCCCAGGCTCCGAATACCTGTCGTACTCTCGTATCTGGCATTGTTAATGTCGTCGATACTCTCTGGGTGTACGTCGACGACCGAACTGCGCTGGCAAGGTTCCCAGGCGCCTCACCGTGAATCTCCGCCGGAGTCCTCGCGCGACGAGGTGAAATCCGACCTGCCGAAGCGCCGAGGGCGGTCGAGGCCTCGGACGCCCGACGCGGAGGAGCCGCGGGTCGGGGACGTCGGACTCGTCCTGACCGCGGCCGAAATGCCGTCCAGGCTTGCGACGGGCGATCCGATCCACGCGATCCCGGCCGCGGAACGAGAATACCCCATCGATCTGACGACCGCGCTCCGGCTTGCTGAGATCGAAAACCCGATGATCGCGGAAGCCCGACAACGGATCGGCGAGGCTCTGGCGATACGGCAGAAGGCCATGGTCTTGCTGCTGCCCTCGCTGAATCTGGGGATGAACTACCACGGTCATACGGGCAACCTCCAGCGCTCGGCGGGCCGGATTCTGAGCCTCGACGAGAACTCGCTTTACTTCGGCGGCGGCGCCGGCGTGATAGCGGCGAGCGCGCCGGAGGTCCCCGCCGTGAGCATCTTCAGTGAATTGACCGACGCGATCTTCGAGCCGCTGGCCGCGCGGCAGCAGGTTGAGGCGGCGCGATTCGGCGCGTCGGCCACGGCGAACAACATCCTCCTCGAGGTGGCGGAACTGTACTTCGAGCTCTTGGCCGCCGAGGCCGACCTCGGTGTTCGGTATGAGACGGCCGAGCAAGCGGCGGAGGTCGCAAGGCTCACCCGCGCCTATGCTCAAGCCCAACAGGGCCGAGAAGCGGACGCCGAGCGCGCGGCGACCGAGCTCAGCCTGATCGTGGACGAAATCCGGCAGGCCGAGGAGCAGGTGGCGGTCGCCGCGGCCCACCTGTCTCAGCGACTTCACCTCGACCAGTCCGTGCGGGTTCGACCGGTCGCGCCGAAAGTCGAGCTGGCCACGATCGTCGACCCCGTCGCTCCGCTGACGGACCTGATCCAGGCGGCGCTCGCGGGACGCCCCGAGGTCGGGGCCAGGGGGGCCGCGGTCGCGGCGGCGGAAGTCCGGCGCAAGCAGGAATGGTACCGTCCGTTTCTCCCGACGCTCTGGCTCGGCTTCAGCGGAGGGGCGTTCGGCGGCGGCAGCAACGTGGCTCCGCCCCAACTCTCGAATTTCGGCGGTCGAACCGATTTCGACGTGCAACTCTTCTGGACGCTTCGCAACCTCGGCGCCGGCAACCTCTCGCTCGTCAAGCGCCGCCAGGCCGAGGTGGGCCAGGCCGTCGGCGAGAGGTCGCGCGCGATCGCGGAGATCCGAACGGAGGTCGCGTCGGCCTACGCCGGGGTGTCGGCCTCCCGCCGGCAGGTCGCTCTGACCACCCGTCAGCTCAACAGCGCCGTGATCGGATTCCGCGAAGACCTGGTGCGGATCAAGAACACGGTCGGCCGACCCATCGAAGTCGTCAACAGCTTGGAGTTGCTGAATCAAGCGCGAGTCGACCGTATCCGGGCGGTCATGGATTACAACAAGGCGGAGGTCCGGCTGTTCGTCTCCCTTGGTTCGCCGCCGCCGCTGGGCGAGTCCGCAACCGAGCCGATCCCGCCAGCCCCGATCGCCTCGCCGCCCTTGCCCCCGCTCGCCGCGATGCGGGCCGCGCCCTAGCCTGGCCTGTGCTGATATAAGCCGACGCGCCCGCTCGCGGGGCCTAGTCACAAGAAGTTATGTGTTAGGGGCGTGCTCTGTGGGGGACGCTTCGGCCGGCTCGGATTCTCCCACTTCTTGATGAATGCCGCGGACGGGAATGCCTTCGGTCACAGAGCTGGGATTCGTAAGCACCTCGTCTTCCGGATTGACGCCGGAGAGGATCTCGACCCGGATGCCGTCGTCGGCCCCGACCGCGACGGCCGTTTTTTTCGCCTTGCCGTCCTTGATCAGGTAGACGTCGGCTCGGCCCCCCCTCGACTCCCCCACGAGGCAGGAGGCGGGCAGGGTCGAGTTCTTTGTGGACATGTCGAGGATGATCTTGGCGATGCCGTACATCCCCGGGCGGATTCGATTCTCGGGGTTGGGGAGATCGATCTCGGTGTGCATGGTCCGGGACGTGGGGTCTTCCCGCTCGGCGATCCGGGAGACCTTGGCCTTGAAGACCTCGGTCCCGAGGGCGTCGAGCGTGATCTCGACCGCGTCGCCGACGTCGGTCAGCGGCACGTCGCGGTCGGGGACCTCGGTGACCACGTAGACCTTGTCGGTCCGGGCGACCGTCAGCAAGGGGACGACGCCCCCCTCGGCGGCCGACCGGATGAACGCCCCTCGAAAGAAGTTGCGCTTGGTGACGACGCCGTCGTAGGGAGAGTGGATCTTGGTGTACCCGAGCAGCGCCTCGGCCCTGGCTCGCTTGGCTTCGGCCACCGAGATGTTGGCCCTGGCCTCGTCGAGGTCGGCCTTGGCCTTCTTGATCCTGGCCTCGGCCGCGATGAGGTCGGCCTTGGCTTTCAAGACCGCATGCCGGGCCGCGTGCTCGTTGGACCTGGCCGATTCATAACTCTCCTCCTCCTCGTCGGCGATCTCCTGGGGAACCGCCTTGCTCTGGACCAGCCGTCTGTAGCGTTCAAATTTCTTGCCGTGGTAGGAGCTCATGGAGACGAATCGCTCGACCTCGGAGGTCGCCTGTTCGACTGCGCTGGCCGCGGCTTCCCGGTCCGCCTTCGCGACCTCGATGAACGCCTCGGTCTGGGCCGAGGCCGCCACGGCCTGCCGCACGTCCGCCACGGCCTTCTCCGCATCGGCCTCGACCTCGGGATCGTCGATCTCGGCCAGGACCTGGTCTTGCTTCACCGAATCGCCGTAGTTGACGTTGAGCTTCGAGAGGTAGCCCGAGATCTTGGCGAAGAGGTCAGCCTCCTCGTAAGGGTGGACCGAGCCGATCTGGGTCGAGGTTCTTATGATCCCCCCCTTGGTCAACCGAACTGTTTCAACCGGGATCGGCTCGTCCGCCGCCTGCCCTTCAGGGGTGTTTGAGCTTCTAGCCGTGCGTGACGCGGCCGCGGCCTCTTTCATGTGAATGTACCAGGCCGCGGCGCTCAGACCGGCGACGACCGTCGCGGCGAGCACGATCCATCGCCGCCGTCCTCGTTTCGCCGGAGCAGCGTGAGGCGACGCATGAGTACTTGTTGCAGTTGACACGGACGAAGGCCTCCAAATTTCAGACGCCGCAACGATTCTTTCAATTGATCATCGGCTGAGAGTTTCGATCCTAGTATTCGTCGACATCCACCGCGAATTCGTCGCTGTCGCGGTTGGGGGCCGCGTCGTCAGCGCCCTCGCCGTCGTGGGCGCCCGCGCGGTCGCGCACCAGGAGCGAATAGAGGCAAGGGAGCACGAACAGGGTGGCGGGCTCCCCGGCCAGCAGGCCGCCGAGGATGGCGCGGGCGAGTGGGGCGTTGGCCTCGCTCCCCCGCTCGAGCGCGAGGGCGCCCGGGATCAGGGCGAAGAACGCCGCGACCGCCGTCATCGTGACCGGCTTGACCCGGATCGACGCCGACTTGAGTATCGCCTGAGTCGGGGTGAGCGACTCGGAGTGTCTGAGTTCCTGGGCGAAGTCGGTCATCAACACCGTGTTGGCCACTTTGATACCGACGACGAAGATGAACCCGAGCAGCGACTGCACATTCACCGCCGTCCCCGTGAAGAAGAGGGCCGGCAGGATGCCGACCAGGCAGAGCGGCACGATCAGCATGACGGTCAAGGGGACGACCCACGACTTGTCCAGACCAACCATCAGGAAGTAAATCAGAACCGATGCGCCGATCAGTCCGAAGCCGAGGTTGCGGAAGGTGTCCTGCATCCGCGAGTACTCGCCGCTGAGCACGATCTTCGAGCCTTTCAGGAGCTGCTTGCGGCTGGACGAAGGATCGAAGGGCTGCCACGACCCGTCCGCCTGCTTCACGCCGAAGGCGTCGACGACGGCGGTCACGTCGTCGGAGATGTGGCCGAGGTCGCGGCCGTAAACGCCCATCGCCAGGTCGATCGTCGGCTGGATGTTGTCGTGGGTCACTTCGGTCGGCACGGTGGTCTTGCGGAGCGTGATCAGGTTGCGAAGCGGGATCGCCTTGCGCTGGTCGGTGCTGGTGATCGGTATGTTCAGCAAGGTCTCGATCGACTTGATGTCCCCTTCGGGATACTGGACGCCGACGAAGTACTGGTTGCCGCCGATCGGGTCGATCCAGAAGTTCTTCTTGTTGAACTGGATCGAGGAATTGAACGCGGCGACCACGTTCTTCATGACGTCGATCTGAGTCAGTCCCAGGTCGGCCGCCTTGGCCCGGTTCACCTCGATCACGTACTCCGGATAGTCGAGCCGCTGGATGATCCGCGCGTCGACGATACCGTCGATCTTGACGCACCGCGCGCGAATCTGCTCGGCGACGCTGCGCGCCGTCCGCTGGTTCTTGCCGGTGATTCGGATGTTGATGGGAGTCGATTTGCCCTCGTTCATGGCGCCGCGAACCAGGCCGCCGGCGTCGAAGCCGAAGTCGAGGTTGTGGAACCGCGAGTCGTTCGCCACGGCGGTTCGAACGATATGCACGTATTCTTGCGCCGACTTGCCGCGATGTTCCTTGAGCTGGACCTTGATCACCGCGTCCATCGGTCCCGAGTTGGGCGTGTACGCCGCCGACCAGTCGGCGTTGACTCCGATCTCGGAGACGAACAGCTCCAGGTCGTGCTTGGGGATCGTCGTCTTGATGAGTTCCTCGATCTGGGCGATCTTCTCCTCGGTCCTCTCGATCCGTGTGCCGCTCGGAGCCCGGACGTACATCTCGAACGCCCCGGCGTCCACCTCGGGGTAGAACTCCCGGCGCATGATCGGCCAGAAGACCAACAGCGTCAGGACCAACGCACCGTAACCGACGCCGATCACGAGGAGTCGATGCCTGAGGACCACTTCCAAAACTCGGGCGTACGCCTCGAACATCCCGTCGACCATCCGTTCCCAGCGAGCGAACGCCCTTGCCGCCAACCATCGGCTCTCGCCGTCGCTCGCGTTCCCCAAGGAGTCCGCTTCCGCGTGCCCGTGCCCCTGGCCGTGGCCGTGACCGCTCAGCCATGCGGCGCTGCAGGCTGGGACCAGCGTCCGCGAGAGGATGTAGGCCGAGCACATGGCGAACGCCACCGCCAGAGTCAGCGGCATGAACAGGAACTCGCCCATGCCGGGCATCAGAGCCAGCGGCGCGAGCACCAAGAACGTGCAGAGGGTTGAGACCAACTCGGGCAGCGCCACTTCGCTGGCGCCGAGGTAGGCGGCTTCCCTGGAACTCGCCCCCAGGCCCAGGTGTCGATGCGTGTTTTCCAGACAGATGATCGCGCTGTCGATCATCGGCCCGATTGCGAGGGTGAGGCCGGCCAGTGTCATGACGTTGATCGTCTGGCCCGCGTAGAAAAGCAGGATGCACGCCGAGAGCACCGAGATCGGCAGAGTCATCACGGCGATCGCGGTCATTCGCCACTGGCCGAGGAACAGCAAGATGGTCAGCGAGCAAAGGACGGCTCCCAGCACGCCTTCCTGGACCAAGCTGGAGATCGCCTGGCGGACGAAGATCGACTGGTCCATGACCAACTTGAGCTCGATCCCGTCGCGGGTCAGTCGCGAGGTGAATTCGTCGAGCTTCGCCTTCACATTGTTGACGACGGCCAGGGTGCTGGAGCCAAGCTGGCGGAAGACGGGGATGTAGACTTCGCGGCGGCCGTCGATCCGCACCACGTTCGTCTGAATGTACGACGCGTCCTTGGTGGTCGCCACGTCCCGTAGGTAGGAGACGTTGCCGATCTTGGAACCGAGGGGGATGTCTCCCATGTCCGAGGGATAGTCGAACATCGAGTTCGAATCGAGCGCGTAATCGACGTCGCCGATCTTGGCGTCGCCGGTGGGGAGAAAGACGTTGTAGTTGTCCAGCGCGTTCATGACGTCCAGCGGCGAGAGCCCCCGAGCTTGAAGCCTCTGGCGGTCGAGATACGCCATCACGGCCCGGATCTTCCCGCCGTAGACGACCGGCGCCACGGCGCCCTTGATGCTCATGAGCATGTTCCGGACTTCGTAACGTCCCACGTCGTAGAGGATCGATTCGTTCTGCGAGCCGTCGGGACTGTCGACCGCGACGATGCCGACGGGCGTGATGCTCGTGGGGTCGAACGGCAGGACCACGGGGGGAAGAGTGCCCGGCGGCAGGTTTGGAACCGCTGCCAGGGCCAGCGAGTTGACCTGGGTCAGTGCGCCGTTGGGGTCGACGCCGCTACGGAAGAAGTCGCGGACGATGCTCGCCCCGACGATCGACCGCGACTCTTGCCGGGACGTGCCGTTGGCCTGGCCGACCCAGCGTTCCATGCGGTTGGTGATGTCCTTCTCAATGCTCGCCGCGGGCATTCCCGAGTAGAACGTCAGAACTTGCACGGCCGGGCTCTTGAACACCGGCAGGATGTCGATGGGGATCATGTATACCGAAACCGTTCCGAGCATGACGAGCGTCAGGCAAAAGACGGTCACGGCGTAGGGATTCCTGAGCGATGCACGGATCAAGCCGTTCAATTGAGAGTCTCCACCGTTGGAAAGGCGATTCCAGATGGGGGTGAATGGTCGGAATGTAACGACGCGCACGGGATCCCGACTGGAAACTCGATACGGCCGATCATCAGGAGGGTGGGACGAAGCGGCTCAACAGCGCGGACTATCGACCAGTCGGCTGGCGGTCGTGCTTCGAAATAAGCTCAGGACGAGCTGAGAGAGGCAGGCGCGGGTCAGGCCGGCGGACCCACGAACCAGAGAACTCAGCGGCGGATCGTCGTTCGGAGTCCACCGTTGGCGCCAGATCCTTGAAAGGATCGACGCACAGGTCAAGCGTTGCGGCTTCTGGGCCGGCCACGCGCACATGCGGACCACGAAGTGGTCGCGCGCCGGGAGCCTGAGCGCGTCCGACCGTAAGGCGACGGGCGCTGCGAGCATGCGCAAAAGGATAAGCGCTACCAGAAATCTCATCGTGCCCGATAACGGACGCATGCTCGATTTCAGACTTTCGCTGGGTGCGACGGAGCGATCAAGCCTATCTGGCTTCCATACTATTATTAAAAACAGCTAAGCCTGGCTGTCAAGGTAGAAGAGACCCAATCGGATGAGACAAAGCCGCCGACGGGCGACTCCTGGTCAGGATCTCGCAAGTCGTCGGGGGGCATGATAGGATCGCGTTCGGTCGTCCTCGGCCGCGTTGGGATTCGTGCATATTCTCGATCCGGCGATTCTGTCGCCACTCCTCTGACCCGGCGGTGATCGATGCGGATCGCGTTGCTCGCCTTGGTGTTGATGGGATATCCCCCCGATGATGAAGCGCCCCGGTCGCTGTTCGACGGCAAGAGCCTGAACGGTTGGATCGCCGAGGGGGCGTCGGAGTTCCAGCGCGACGGCAAGACCGTCCCGGTCTGGACGGTTCACGACGGCCTGCTCTCGTGCAAGGGCAAGGGGTTCGGGTTCCTCCGGTTCAAGGAGCGGGAGTTCGACGACTTCACGCTCCATCTCGAATTCCGGATGGCGCCCGGCTGCAACAGCGGCCTGGGGATTCGCACCGGCGCCTTCAACCCCGAGCAATCGCGGGCCACGCGGCCGTCGTTCTACTCGTACGAGATCCAGCTCGCCGACGATTCGGGGAAGCCCCCCACGCCGCACAGCACCGGCTCACTCTACCGGTACGTCGCCCCGAAGGAGAACGCGATCAAGCCGGCCGGCCAGTGGAACACGATCGAGGTCACCTGCATCGGACCGAAGATCCGCGTTTCGCTCAACGGCAAGCTGATCCAGGACGTCGACCAGAGCGCGCTCGAGCCGCTGAAGACGAAGCCGCTGCGAGGCTTCATCTGCCTTCAGAACCACGGCGGCGACATCGAGTTCCGGGCCATCGAGGTCAAGGAGCGGAAGGCCGGCGATCGGGGCCGGGTCGATCGATCATCGGATCGAAACGTCCTCAGCGCGCGTTAGACCAGGTTAAAGCTGAGTTGCGCCCGAAGGCGGATCTGAATTCCCTTCTCTCCTTGAGGGAGAGGGTATGCTCGCGACAGCCGTTTTTGATGAATATCTGAAACCCCAGAGCAAGAATCGCGTTAGGCTCGCCTCACGCCTCCGGCTTGTCTTCGGACAGGATGATCTGCTGGAAGATCGCCCGGGCGCGGGTGGTGAACCGGGCCGAGTCGAGGAGGAACGTGGAGACCGCGAGCGTTGGATCGGCGGCGTCGTAGTTGAGCCGACGCGCGAGTCGGGTCAGGTCGTCGGGGTCCTCTGGAAGCTCGGTCCCCGCGCGGTCGTGGACCAGCCGGAGCCGAGCCTCGACGCTTCGGAGGAAGTTGTAGATGTCGCGAAGCTCGGCGTGCATGTCGGCTGGGAGCACGCCCGCTTTCAGGAGCGCGTCGAGCCCGTCCCAGAGATTCGTACGAAGCACATCGGGCCGTTGGGCGGCGTTGACGAGCATGAGATACTGGACGATGAACTCGACGTCGGCCAACCCGCCGATGCCCCGCTTGAGGTCGTTTCGGCTGCGTGAATCTTCGAGCCGGCGGCGCATGGCGGCGACTTCGGGGCCGATCGTCGCCGGGTCCACGGGCGCTGTGAGAATCGCGCGGAGCGCCTCGCCGACCTCGCGGCCGAAGCCGCCGGTGGCGAAGATCACGCGCCCGCGCGTCAGTGCGAGTCGTTCCCATGACTGCGCGGCGGTCTCATAGTAATGCGTGAACGACTCCAGGGTGTTGACCAGCGGCCCGGCGGCGCCGTGGGGTCGGAGCCGGGTGTCGACCTGGTAGAGCGTCCCGGTCAGGGCGTCGCGCCCCAGCGCCTTGAGCATCCGCTGGGCGACCTCGGTCACGAACTGCTGATTCGAGGTCGTATCGACGCCTCTCATCGTCTGTCCGTCGCTCTCATGGAGGAAGACGAGGTCAAGGTCGCTGTGGTAGTTCAGCTCGCGTCCGCCGAGTCGGCCGAGAGCCAGGATCGCCCACCGGTCGCGCGCGCCGTCGGTCGCGCGCGTTGGGACGCCGAACCGCTTGGCGCGCTGGGTCCACTGGTTGCGCGCGATCTGGCCGACGACGGCCTCGGCGACGTCGGCCAGCTCGCGCGTCACCTCGCGGATCGGTTCGCGCCCCAGCACGTCGCGCGTGCCGATGCGCACCCACTCCTTGTTGCGGAAACTCCAGAGGATCGGCGCGAGGTCTTCCGCGCCCTTGGTCAGCTCGGCGAGTTCGGCCTTGATCGCCGCGCCCGGGAGCGGCCGGTCGATGACCAGAGAATCCATCAAATCGTCGATCATGCCGGGGTTCGTGATCAAGAGCCGTGAGACCAACTGGCTGGTCGCGCAGAGATCGACGTACAGCCGCAGGCTCGGTGGGTTGAAGTTGAACAGCTCCCAGAGGATCGCCTTAGCGCCGAGCGAGGCCGAGACTTTTTCGAGGTTCGCGAGCGTCAGGTCGGGGTCGGCGGTCTGGCCGAGGGCTTGCATCAGCCGAGGCGCGATCGACGCCAGGAAGTGCCGGCAGCGCGCGTGCGACAGGAACGGGAAATCCTCGCGCGCCAGCGCCATCAAGTTCTGATACGCGCCGGCGCGGTCGCGGAACGGGTATCGTCCGAGCACTTCGGCGACGAGTTCATCGCTAGGATCGGGGTCGAGGACCAGGTCGACGACCGGATCGGCCTCGGCGCCCGCGTCATCGAGAAAGGCGTCGTGGAGGATATGGTCGAGGATGCGGCGGTTCAGCTCGGTCTTGCTCTTGTAGTCGGCGAGGAACCGATGGGCCGGGCCGGACCGTTCGTCGAGCGCGCCTTGCGCGGTGTATCCCATCCGGATCGCCAGGGTGCGCAGGTCTTCGATGTCGCGCGGCATCTCGTGGGTCTGGCGGTCGAAGAGAATCTGGAGCCGGTGCTCGACCTGCCTGAGAAACCGGTAGGTGCCGTCCATCACGGCGCGCTCTTCGGCGGTGAGCGACCCGAGCTGTTCGAGGCGGTCGATGGCTTCGAACGTGTTAGGGCCGCGGACCTCGGGGTATTCGCCGCCGTGCAGGAGCTGGAGGAACTGGACGACGAACTCGACGTCGCGAATGCCGCCGCGGCCGGTCTTGACCTCGACTTCGGCCCGTCCCGCCGAGGCCGTCCGCTGCTCGATCCGCCGCTTGAGCGCCTTGATTTCCGCGATCTCCGAGGCGCTCAAATAGCGTCGGTAGATGAACGGCGTGATGGCTTCGATGAAGCCGCGGCCGAGATCGAGGTCGCCGGCGACCGGCCGGCACTTGATGAGCGCCTGGCGCTCCCACGTCCGACCGCGCGTGACGTAATAGCCCATCGTGGCGTCGAACGAGCGGACGAGGACCCCCTGGTCGCCCTCCGGCCGCAGCCGCATGTCGACGCGGTACGCCATGCCGAGCTGGGTGTGATCGGCCAGCAGCCGGACCACCTCGCCCCCCATCCGCGCGAAGAACTCGGACGACGAGACGACCCGAGGCCCCCGCGTCATCCCGTCCTCGTCGTACATGAAGATCAGGTCGATGTCCGAGCTGTAGTTCAGCTCGGTCCCGCCGAGCTTGCCCAGGCCCAGGACCACGAACCGAGCGGGCTCGCCGTCGGCTCGCATCGGCGTTCCGTAACGCGATTCGACCGACGCCCGCGCCAGCCGCGTCGCCGCTTCGACGCAGGCGTCGGCCAGGTTCGAGAGGTCGACGGTGGTGACTTCGAGCGGGAAACCCCGGACGATGTCGTTGTAGCCGATGCGGAGCGTCTCGCGGAGCCGGAACCGGCGGAGGGCCAGCCGATGATCGTCGGCCGGTTCGCTCCTGGTCAGGATGTTCCAGAGGTCGTCGATCAGGGTCTGGCGATCGCGACGCTCGGCGCCTGACTGCAACCAGTCGATCAGCTCGGGACTGCGGATCAAGACCTCGCTGAGATGCTGGCTGGTGCTGAAAACCTGAAGCAGCGTCTCGGTCGCCCTCGGCCGCACGGCCAGCCTCGCAAGGCCGCCTCGCGGGGTCGCCAGGGCCGCGACGTAACGATCGAGGTTCGTGAGCGCCATGCCCGGATCGGAGCAACGCGGGAGGAGGACTTCGAGCTGCTCAAGGATTCTCACGACGACGTCGTTCGAGTCCGAACCGCAGCGGCCGACCAGATCGAGCAGATCATCGACGCCCCGTTTGGCGTCGCGAACGCCCAGACCGACCAGCCACTCGCGCGCGTCTTCCAGGTTTGCGAGCTTGCTCAGGAGCCGATGGGCGTGCAACGACGAGATCTCCAACGAACCCGGGAGCGGACTCGACTGCGGTGGCGCTCGTTCACGAGGGGGCGAAATCCGGCGGGACGTGCTGAACGTGTCGGATGATCGCTTCCACATCGTCGTTGCTCAGGCCGGTTCGCGCCGCGATCTCGCGTTCGTCGACGCGGGCCGAAACCAGCGAACGGACCTCGGCGGCGAATCGACGGAGACGGCCGGGCAACTCGGGCTGCGGCGTGAACCGCCGATGCGCCGCCCAGGGGTCGCCGAGATCCGTCGAACCCGGGTCCAGCCAGTATTCCCGGCCTCCCTGGCGGAGCAGTTCGAGAAACCACTCTTCAAAGCTCCGGGCGATGATCCGAGGGGAGGTGCCGGCCTCGTCGTCGCCCGAGACGAAGATTGGATGGCCGCCGCCGGGCCAGCGGTAGGCCAGATCGACGCAGACCGTTTCGATGTTGGGGTTGCCCAGCTCGAACCAGCTTTCCGGCTGGATCAACAGCTCGTTCATCCGCGCGAAGATGACCATCGGACCGATCGCGGTGATCGGGTGGATCAGCGGGCCGCCGCGGTAGAGGCCGTTGGAGAGCAGCAGCCAGGCGCGAAGGCCCGTGGGCAGGCGGAACCCGTGACGGTTCTCCCACGCCGCGATGGCACCGGGATCGGCGGGGGGCCGGCAGACGTCGGTCTCGGCGAAACCGGTCGCCAGAACCTCGTCGTCGGGCGCAAGGCTCGACTCGATCCCGCCCCAGGCCATCCAACAATTCACCAGCGCGCCGAGCTGGCACGCCATCGGCTCCCCCTTCACACCGAAGACGCGATTCGCTCGGCCGTCACAACCTGTCCGAACAAGGTTACGCCGCTGGCGTTCTCGATCCGGACCTGAACCATCCGACCGATCAACCGCTCGGGGCCGTCGAACACCACGATGCGGTCGCAGTGCGTCCGGCCCGACAACTGATCGACGCCGTCCCAGCCCTCCCGACGCGTCGTCGAACGGCTCCGGCCTTCGACCAGGACGGTCGTTTCCCGCCCCACGAACTCCATGTTGTCTTCCAGGCTGATCGCCGTCTGAAGCTCCAGCAACTCATGATTGCGGCGCTTCTTGACCTCCTCCGGGACGTCGTCGGCGAACAGGTCGTCGGCCTTCGTGCCGGTCCGGGGGCTGTACTTGAAGATGAAGCTGTTCTTGAACCGCGACCGCTCGACCAGGCCGATGGTCTTCTGGAACGACTCGTCCGTCTCGCCGCAGAACCCCACGATGAAGTCGCTCGAAACCGACGAGCCGGGGATCGTCTCGCGAAGCCGGGCCAGCATGTCTTCGTAGAAGCCGACCGTGTACATCCGCTTCATGCGCTTGAGGACCAGGTCGCAGCCGCTCTGGGCGGGGACGTGGATATAGCGCGAGACCTTGGGGAGGTCGCGGACGGCCTGGAGCAGGTCGTCGGTCATGTCGTTGGGGAAGTTCGTGATGAACTTGATCCGCTCGACGCCTTCGACGTCGTGGAGCCGGGCCAGGAGGTCCGAGAGCCGCGTGGTGCGGCCGTCGGGCTCGCGGAACTTGTAGCTGTTGACCGTCTGACCGATGAGGGTGATCTCCTTCACCCCCTGGCCGGCGAGGGCGCGGGCCTCGGCGACGATGCCGTCGGGCGGCCGGCTCTGCTCGGGGCCTCGGACCGACGGCACGATGCAGTAGGTGCAGAACTTGTCGCAGCCCATCATCACGCGGAGATACGCCTGGAACGGACTGGGCCGGACCGAGGGCTCGCGGTCGGAGTCGTAGTTGTCGAAGCTCGACGTGACGTCGTCGCGCGACCCGGCGGTGCGCGCCAGGCTCACGGCGAGCTGCGGCTTCGCCTCGGCCTTGGCGATCGTCAAGAGTTCGGGCACCCGCGCGAGCTGGCCGGGGCCGACGACGATGTCGACGTGCGGCGCCCGCTTCAGGATCAGGTTCTGATCCTTCTGCGCCATGCAGCCGAGGACCCCGATCGACAGCTCGGGCTTGCGCTTCTTGAGCTGCTTGATCCGTCCCAGGGCGCTGTAGATCTTGTCTTCGGCGTGCTGGCGGACCGAGCAGGTGTTGTAGAGGATCGCGTCGGCTTCCTCGATGTCGGTCGTCAGCTCATATCCGTCGTCGCGCAACCGCGCAACGACGAGCTCGCTGTCCAGAACGTTCATCTGGCAGCCGACCGTCTCGATGTATAACTTCTTACGCGGATGCGAGGTCGGCTGATCGGCCATCGCTCTTGCTCCCAGACCGCTCATTGGCTCGCGGACTGACAGGCAGGTATCTCTCGGGTCGAGATCCATTTTCAACAGGCCCAATCACCTGCGCCGGGCGACCGCTTCCGGACCTTGATTCTAACAAGCTTGGCGCGGCATGGGAACCGCTGTCGATCGAGGCCTTGAGAACGAGCCGAAATGCGGCCGGCATGACGGCTGGAGGGCGTCCGCAACCCTTGGAATTCGTCGCGGCAGAGAAAATAGGGGCGATGAGCAAGGCGTGCGGGCTTCGTCGTCGTGGATTCCTCGGTTCTTGCCGGCTCGGCGGGCACTCGTGGCGTGTGGTTCTGGTAGGATTGCACCGCGCTTGATGGAAACCACCTGGCAAAACTCCTCCGCTACGATCAGCCGCTGAACCTCATGAAAATACTGGCCGCTCATCCCAGCTCGTTGATGTACACGAAGATCTTCCTCCGTCTCGAACCGTTGGGAATCGAGACGATTGCCGCCGAGCTTCGCCGCTCGGGGCACGACGTCCGCCTGATCGACTTGCAGGTCGACGACCACGCGGCGTACTTCCGCGAGATCGAGAGCTGGCGTCCGGACGTTGTCGCATTCTCATGCAACTACCTGGCGAACATTCCGGAGATCGTCGACCTGGCGAAGGCGACCAAGGATCGCCTGCCCGACGTGTTTTTCTTCGTCGGCGGCCACAGCGCGTCCTTTGTCGCGGCCGACATGATCGCGCACAGCGACGGCGCGATCGACTGCGTGCTCAAGGGAGAGGGGGAGGCCACGGTCGCGAGGCTCATCGAAGCCGCCGCGTCCGATCGCGACCCCGCGAGCCTGATCGAACTTCCCGGCGTCGTCACGGCGGCGGGCGCGGGCCCCGCTCCCGCGTTCGTCCGCAACCTCGACGACCACCATCCCGCGCGCGACTTGCTGCGCCATCGGCGCAAGTACTTCATCGGCGTCCTCGATCCATGCGCCTCGATCGAGTTCAGCCGAGGCTGCCCGTGGGATTGCTCGTTTTGCAGCGCCTGGACGTTTTACGGCCGGAGCTATCGAGTCAAATCGGCCGAGGCGTCGGTCGACGAGCTGGCCTCGATCCGCGAGCCCGGCGTCTTCATCGTCGACGACGTGGCGTTCATCCAGGCCGAGCACGGCATGGCGATAGGCGAGGGGATCGCGCGGCGGGGGATTCGCAAGCAGTATTACCTCGAAACCCGGGGCGACGTCCTCCTTCGCAACAAGGACGTCTTCCGGTTCTGGAAGACGCTCGGACTTCAGTATATGTTCCTCGGCGTCGAGGCGATCGATGAGGATGGGCTCAAGCGGTTCCGCAAGCGGGTGACGCTTTCGAAGAACTTCGAGGCGCTCGAATTCGCCCGGTCGCTCGGCATTATGGTGGCGATCAACATCATCGCCGACCCCTCGTGGGACCATCAGCAATTCGAGGTGATCCGTCAGTGGTGCCTGGAGATCCCCGAGATCGTCAACATCAGCGTCAACACGCCGTATCCGGGCACCGAGAGCTGGGTGACGGAGGCGCGTAAGCTGACCACGCGCGACTACCGGCTGTTCGACATCCAGCACGCGGTGCTCCCCACCAAACTGCCGCTCCACGAATTCTACGGCGAGTTGGTGCGGACGCAGCAGGTCTTGAACCGCAAGCACCTGGGATGGCGCGCGGTGGGGGCGTTGGCCGGCATCCTGGCCAACAACCTCAGCCGAGGGCAGACCAACACGCTGCGGATGCTCTGGAAGTTCAACAGCGTCTTCAACCCCCAACTCCAACTCGCCGACCACCGCCAGACGGTCAAGTACGAGATGAGCACGCCGCCGCCGCACCGCGACGTCGTCGATCCCAACACGCTTTACATCCACCCGGCGCGCGGGCGTCGCGGCCGGGCGATCGACGCCGACACCGAGAACTTCGTCGAGCAGACGCGGATCAACGGCAAGCCGGCCGTGTGACGCGATCGCCGACCGATCGGATCAGATCTCGACGTCGATCCTGCGATGATTCTCCTCGAACCGCCGTGCCAGCTCGGCCGCCTTGCGGTCGTAGGCTTCGGGGTCGGGCCATGAGGCGCGCGGGTCGAGGACGTCGGGCGGCAGCCTGGGGACCCGGCTCAGCGCGCTGAGATGGAACGCCTCGTTGACCTTCGTGGGCACGTCGTCCAGCTCGCCGGCCAGGGCTGAGTTGATCAGCGACCGGGTGATCGGCATCGCGATCCGCTTGCCGACGCCGTACGGTCCGCCGGTCACGCCGGTGTTCACCAGCCAGCACCGCGCCTGATGCTCGGCGATCTTCTTGCCGAGCAGCCGGGCGTAGACCTTGGGATGAAGCGGCAGGAACGGCGCTCCGAAGCACGGGCTGAAGACGACTTGCGGCTCGTTGACGCCTTCCTCGGTTCCGGCGACTTTCGATGTGTAACCGGTCAGATAGTGGTACATCGCCTGCTCGGGGGTCAGCCGGGCGATCGGCGGCAGCACGCCGAAGGCATCGTACGTCAGCAGGAAGATGTTTCGGGGATGGCCGCCGAGGCCCTCGGGGTCGGCCCCCGGGACGTGCGTGATTGGATACGCGGCGCGGGTGTTCTCGGTCAATCGCTTGCTGTCGAGGTCGAGTTTCCGAGTCTCCGGGTCGATGACGACGTTCTCGAGCACCGTGCCGAACATCCGGGTCGTCTCGTAGATCTCGGGCTCGCTCTCTGCATGAATGCCGATCACCTTGGCGTAGCAGCCGCCTTCGAAATTGAAGACGCCGTCGTCGCTCCAGCCGTGCTCGTCGTCGCCGATCAGGCGGCGGTCGGGCGAGGTCGAGAGGGTCGTCTTGCCGGTCCCCGAAAGCCCGAAGAAGAGCGCGACGTCGTCCTTGTCGCGGCCGTAGTTGGCCGAGCAGTGCATGCCGAGGACGCCGCGCTGCGGCAGCAGGTAGTTCAGCAGCGAGAAGACCGACTTCTTGATCTCGCCCGCGTACTGCGTGCCGCCGATCAGCACCAGCTTCTTCGCCAGGTGTACCAGGATGAAGGTCCCCGAGTGGGTGCCGTCGGTCGCGGGGTCGGCGGACAGGTGGGGGGTGTCGATGATCGTGAATTCGGGGACGAAAGCTCGGAGCACGTCGTGAGCGTGCTCGCGGATCAGCAGGTCGCGGACGAACAGGCTGTGCCACGCGTATTCGGTGACGATCCGGACGGGGAGCCGGTAGCGCGGGTCGGCCCCTCCATAGCAATCCTGGACGTAAAGCTCTTTGTCGGCCATGTAGGCCCGCTGCCGGGCCCAGACACGCTCGAACGACTCTTCGGAGAGCGGATGATTACTGACGCCCCACCAGATCTTGTCACGGCTGCCCGGCTCGTCGATCGTGAACTTGTCATTGGGCGCCCGACCGGTGTGCGCGCCGGTGTCGACGACGAGCGCCCCGCCGTACGCGATCAGTCCTTCTTGCCGCCGGACGGCGTGCTCGTACAAGACGGCCGTGGGCGGGTTCCAGTACGTGGAAGCTCGGCGCTCGATCCCCAGCTTTTCGAGTCCCCACGCTCGGGACACGTCGTTCCGGTTGTCGCTCATGATCGACTCTTGCCTCCATACGCCGGGCCCGTTGTCGTTCGCGATGGTGCTGCACCCTCATCCTACTCCCGGAGCGGCCCACTCACAAACGACCTGAGACCAAACCTCCTGGGCGGACCGGCGACGGCCGGCGTTTTCGGCTCAGCGCAAGGACCGTCGGGGTCGCGCGCGGCCTCGGACATCGACTTGCCAGACTTCGCCGGAATGGACGTCGAGGGCCGTCAGCCATCCGCCGCCGTAGCAGTAGGTGTCGATGCACCGGAGATGGCCGAGGTCGAGGATCTTGCCGTTCTTCTGCGAAGTGTGGCCGGCGACGACCGTCTTCCCCGACACGTGCCGGCCGGGGATTCCCCGGCGCAGCGACTGCCAGCGGAGCAACGAGGTCGGCTGCTCATTCATGGGTAAGACAGGATCGTAGCTGGCGTGCAGGAAGATGTGGTCGTCGGTCTCGAAATAATCGTCGCAGGCTTCAAGGAAGCCGAAGTGCCCTTCGGTGAGCGCGATCTGGGGGCGGTCGATCTCGGACGCGGCGCGCGTCAGCAGGCCGCCGGCCGGCCTCTGCGCGACATCCGACGATCCGCCTCGGGCTCGCAGCAGCATCTCGTCGTGATTGCCCAGAATCGAAATCAGACGCGATCGTCGGCGGAGGTCGATGAGCTGGTCCAGCACCCCCCGCGAATCGGGGCCGCGATTGACGTAATCGCCCAGGGTGACTATCAAATCGTTCGAGCCCGGATCCACCGCCTGGAGCAGGGAACGCAAAGCCATCGAACAGCCGTGGATGTCGCCGATGGCGATGGTTCGTCCGGTCATCTTCGCGGGAGTGCTCCTGTCGATGCTCCGAAAGGAAGCGGTCGGGCCAAAGACACTATAACTCACGACGACGTTCGCGGCGCCGATTTCGATCCATCACCCATTTGATCGCCGGGCTGAACGTGTCGACCACGAAGGAATTCCGCGGCCGTCATGGGTTTCTTGCCGGGAATCTGGACGACCAGCAGTTGGATCGCCCCCTGGCCGGCGGCGACGACGAGGTCGCCCTGGGTGGCGGACAGCACGACGCCGGGCTCGCCTTCGCCTTCGACGGGGCGCGTCTTGTGGACGATCACGCGAAGCGGGCCGGTGGGCGTCCATGGGAGGGCGGTCCAGGTGGTCGAGGCGATCGGCCAGGGCTGCATCGCCCGCACCAGGTTGTGGATCTCAAGCGCGGGGCGGGTCCAGTCGATGACGCCCGACTCCTTCCGCAGTTTCGGGGCCTTGGTGACGAGCGAACCGTCCTGGGGGAGGATCTCGGCCCGGCCGGCGATGATCTTCTCGATGACGTCGAGCGTCAACGGAGCCCCCAGGCGCGCCAGCCGATCTTCCAGTTCGCCGGCCGTCTCGTCGGGATCGATCGGGGTCCGGGCGACGGCGATCATGCCCCCCGCGTCGATCTTCGGCGTCATCTGGATGACGGTCACGCCGGCCTCGGTCTCGCCCCGCTCGATCGCTCGGGCGACCGGCGCCGCGCCTCGGTAGGAGGGGAGGATCGAGCCGTGCAGGTTGATCGCTCCCAGCCGGGCGACGCCTAGAAGTTCGGGCGAGAGGATCTGGCCGTACGCCGCCGTCACCAGCAGGTCGGGGGCGAGTTCCCGGATCGACTCGACGGCCTCCGGCTCGTTGACCTTCTCGGGCTGAAACACGGGCACGCCCAGGCGCAGGGCCGACTGCTTGATCAGGCTGGGGATCAGCTCTTGATGACGCCCCTGCGGGCGGTCGGGCTGGGTGACGAGGGACAGCAGCCGATGGCCCGCTCCGTGCAGGCTCTCGAACAAGGGTAGGGCGAAGTCGCCGGTTCCCAGCATGACGATCGCGATCGGCGTGGCCATGAGCGAAGCCTCTCATCCATCAAGGTCGTTGCGCCGGCGATCGTTCAGGTGCCGGCCGAAGTGCCGCTCAGGGTTGCGATCGCCCCAGCGCTCGGGGCGGACATCGCGTTGAGCCGCCGGACGATCTCGGCGTCGTCGGGAACCTCGCCGCCGGCCTGGGCCTTGCGGAACTCCAGCTCGAACTCGCGGAGCTTCCCCTTCATCGAGTGCCGGGTGAGCGGGCCGAGGTAGTCGATGAACAGTTTGCCGTCGAGGTGGTCGGTCTCGTGCTGGATCGCCTTGCTGAACAGCTCGTCGGCGTCGTATTCGACCTGCTCGCCCGCGAGGTCGAACGCCTGCACCTTGATCTTGCGGGCGCGCCGGACCTTGGAATATACGCCGGGAATACTCAGGCAGCCTTCCTCGTCCTCAGCCGAGGAGTGCCGCTTGACGATCTCGGGATTGATGAACACCAGCTCCTGGTCCTTCTCGTCCGGGTCGGCCGTAACGTTCAGGATGAAAAACCGGAACGGCAACCCGACCTGATTCGCGGCAAGGCCGACTCCGCGCGCCTCGTACATCAGGTCGAACATCTCGCGGACGACGGCGCGCAGCTCATCGTCGATCTGACCCACGGGTCGCGAGGTGTAACGAAGGGCGGGATGCGGGTACTTCACGATGCTCAGCACGAGTCGGGCTCCGGGGCGGCGGCGGGTCTGCTCTCCTTCTCCAATCCTATATTATAGTAGACGCATGGCCCCGGTCATCGCCAGGTTTCCAGGTCTCAGCGCGCGTCGAGCGGGGCGAAGACGTCGTCGGGGAGCGGTGCCGACGATCCCTCGGCCCCCGGCTCGATCAGGGCTTCCCACGCGGGACCGGGCAGCAGGAAGACCGGGCCCGTCGCGCCGTCGCCGGTCGTGGCCAGGACGAAGCCGTCGCGGGTCGGCGACCCGAGCCGCACGACGCTCGGCGGCTTGCCCGCGCCGAAGCCGATTTCGATCTTGAGTCGCGGCTCGGCCAGGCCCGAAGACGTCGGGATCGGCCCTTCATACTGCGCGAATCGAACCGCGTGAAGCTGCGACAGGTGGATGGCCAGGTCGTTGAACCGGGACAGGTCGATCCCCTGAACCGAGGTTCCCGGCTCGGGCGACCAGTCGGTCGGTTGACCCGTGGGCTGGCTGCTCCGCGCGAAGGCGAGCGTTCGATCCGGCCATCGCAGCACCAGCCGACGGACGTCGTCGAGCGGGAATTTCTGCACCAGGGTCTCGTGCATCTCGGCGAAGTAGGGCTGAAGCGCCTGGGCGTCGAGCGTGAACACGGGAGGGTAGCCGCTCAGGACCGCGTAATAGGTCGACGGCTTGTCGGGAACCTGCTTGCCGACTTTCAGGCCGCCGGCCGCCCCCTCGCCCTCCCAGTTCAGATCCAGCAGTGGGGCATTGAGACCGAATGCGACGCCGTCGCCGGCCGAGTCGGCCGCGAAGTCGTCGGCTCGCAGGTTCGAGAGGGCGGCGAGAACGGCGGTCACCGCGCGGACGTCGGCCGGCGCTTTCACGGGCGCGATCATCCGCCACTGGTTGGGAGTGGCCGAAGCGCGATCCGGTTCGAGGACCGTCGTCCTGCCGTCGTGGACGAACGTCAGCTTGGCGACGCCGGCGGGCTGTGCGGAGGGAAGCGTGCGGTCGCGAAACGCGTACGAGTTCTTGGGAAGCATCTTGAGGAACGAGTCTGGCAGCGCCAGGACGTACGAGTCGCCGGGGAGCCGTCCGTAGATCGTCTTCTTGAGGATGTCATGACGGCCGAGCGCGAGTTCGAAGGCGGGAGGAGCGTCGGCCGGGGCCTTCCGGTTCTTTGCCCCGCCCAACTCGATCTCCCAGACCCGGATCGACATGATCGGCGGGTCGAGTCCGACGTCGATCATCTGCGAAGGGTCGAGGTATTCGCTGGTCTGGAGGGCGTCGATCTGGCCGAGCAGCGAATCCACCAGGAACCGGTCGGCCTTGCCGGGTTGAGGCGAGACCAGATCCCAACCCGCCGGATTGCGGACCATCTCGAACGGGCCGCCGGGGGCCTTGATCTCGATGCGGTAGGCGGCCGGCGGCGTTATCTCGGCGATATGCTGGCTCCGGAAGCCGAGCCGGTCGGCGGGGATCTCGGCGAGGAATTTGGCGTCGATGAGCGCCACGTCGTCCTGGTCGCCGCGGCGGACGTAGACGCGGCCCGGCTGGTCGGCGGGCGACTTGCCGACCATCAAGACCGTGGGGTTCGACGGATCGGCCGAAGACGTCAGCTCGATCGTCGCCTCGGGCTTGTCGAGGCCGTAGGGCGCGAAATCCTTCACGTCGTCAGCCGCGAAGCTGCCCGACGGTCCGGCGATCCGCAGGCCCGCGAGCGCGGCGAGCGCCGCCTCGATTTTGGAGCCGTCGGCCGGGAGGCGGACCGGTTCGGTCAGCCGCCATTGGCCGCCCGATATCCGCTCGGCCTTCAGCGTCACGCCGGGACGCTGGATCGATACGCCGGTCACCTGGAAGGTCGGCAACGGCGCGAGCATCTTGTCGCGCCATTCGGCGGCCGGGCGATCGATCGCGGTGAGCACCCTCCGGTCGACGACGTCGATGCCGCCCGCGTCGTCGGTCTTCACATACCGATGATTCTGGGCCGTTTTACCGATTTCGAGGACGGCGACGGGGTCCTTCGGGCTCGTTCCGCCCTGGGCGCCGCCGGCCCACAGCCGCAACGTCGCCTCGGCCGGGGCCAGGCCGTACGATTCGGCGGGCGCGTCGATCACGCCGGCGTCGGCCGACCGTCGGAGCGCCCGCAGGTTCTGGAGCAGGCTCTCCAGGTCGTTGGCGTCGGCCGCCGCGTCGATCGGCCCCCGCATCTGCCAGCCGTACCGGCCGCGACGCTCGAAGATCAGCCGCTCGCCCTTGCGGTCGATTTCGACCTTCTGGATTCCGGACTCCATCACGTCCGTGAGCGCGGGGAGGATGCGGTCCTGCCGTCTCCGCCGCTGCGACTCGGTGAGGACGCCCGTGAATTCGAGCCCCCAGAGGAGGAGCAGGCCGGCGAAGAACAGACCGATCAAGACATAGGTTGTGCGCGACGTTTTCATCGGTGATACGGTTCGATCCAGAGGGTCACTCGTGTCGGACGACGTAAACCAGGCCGCCCAGGCCGACGATGGTCAGCACGGCGGCGACCGTCGGCACGACGACCAGCCGCCAGCGGAGTAGGGGGTCGGCGGTGAGAGTCAGGGCCACGTGGGTCTTCGGTGTGATGCCCACCGCGTTGGGCCGCTCGCGAAGCCAGCTCACGGCGTTCATCACCAGGTCGAGGTTCGTCGGCTCGATCCCCTGGACGATGTTCTCGGCGATCGATCGCGTCGAGAACAACACCAGCCTCGGCTTGGTCGCCGCGGCGGGTTCGGCGCCGCGCTCGACGACCGCGACGCCCACCACGATCGGTCCCGCCTGGTCGACGTCCTGGTCGAAACGCGGGCGCGGGTTCTTGAGGTCGGTCTCGGCCCATGACCGCGACCCGCTCTTGACGATCGGCGTCGGCACGAACCGACGATCGACCGACTTGTTCAGCTCCTTCGCCTGCGGTTTCGTCCCGAGGATCTCGATCGGCGCTCCGTTGGCGATGAGGACCGACCGCTCGCTACCCAGCGAGTCGGTGATCGGATGGCCCACGCCTCCCTTGAGGATGCAGTGGACGAGCTGCATGTTGTGGTTGAAGTTGAGCTGGGGATCGATCACCAGCCCCTTGCCCAGCTCCAGATTGAACGACAGCAGGAAGTCGTCGAGGCCCGTCGGCTCGGTGTTGCCGAGCATCGCCAGTACCGGGCCGCCGCGATCGGCGTACGCCTTCAGCCGGGCGGTCTCCACGGGCTTGAACGCGTCCTTGGGGCCAGCCACGACGACCAGCTCGACGTCGTCGGGGACCGAGGCTTCCAGCAGGTTCAGCTCGGTCACGTCGTAGCCGTTCGACGTCATCCGCGCTTTCCAGAGCCCGAGTCCGGGGCCGTTGGGATTGAGGTCGTCGAGCCTCGGCTCGCCGTGGCCGACGAGGAAGGCCACCTTAGCCGTCCGGCCCTCGCGAATCCGGATCAAGGCCGAGGTCAGGGCGTCCTCCCCCTTGAACGTCGACTCGAAGCGGTCGAGGCTCGCGGGGGACCGCTCGGGCGGAGGGGCGTCGAACATCTCCTGACCGCCGACCGCGACGTACTTGGCGTCTTCCCCTTCGCCGAACTCGATCAGGACGCCCCCCCCTTGCATCACCGCCAGGTCGGGAGCGCGCTTGGCGAGGTCTTCGGTCCGCTCCAGGTCGGTGAACGGGTTGACGCTCTCAATCTTGACCATGTCGGGCCGGGCGGTTCGGTAGAGTTCGAGCAACTGGGCGATCCGGTCGAGCTGCCGCCCCGCCCGGGCGCCTCGCCCGTAGATCAGGTGGAACGTCAAGGGACGATCGAGACTGCCGACCTGGTTCATCGTCAGCGACGAGAGCGAGTACGCCCGCTCGCGGGTCAGGTCGATGACGTGGCCGCCGTAGCGGAAGGCGATGACGTTGGCGACGATCAGCACGCCCGCCAGGAGCGCCGTGTTGAGGATCGCGTTCGAGTACTCGATCGTGCGCCGCAGGCTGGGGCTCGAATGCCGGTACCGCTGATTGACCATCGCGAGGGCGAGCACCATGCCGAACCCCAGCGCGAAGAGCGGCAGCGACCACGGGACCCCCCGAGTCGCCGCAACGTAGGCACCGGCGAGGATCAAGAGCAGGCCCGTCACGACGGCGGCGATCACGCGGTCGCGATACCCCGAGCGCGGGGCGTCGTCGTCGTCCTCGGCCGTCGCGCTCTGGCCCGGGGGCGCTCCACGGAGCGTCCAGTACAGGACCAGGAACGCCGCGACCGCCAGCGCGCCCACCCAGATTTCAGCGCGGTTCAAGAACATCGATAGACCTGAAAGCATCGCGGCTCGATCGATCCTCCACCCTTGAGCGTTTCGATCAACGTCCTCGCCGCGCGGCGAAGATCATCGTCGTGGCGTACAACACGAACACGCACACCGAAAGCTGAAGCGCGACGGTCCTCAGGTCGACTCGCCCCAGGCCGAAGCTCTGGACCTGGTAGAGGATCGCGACGTGCCGCGCCGCCTCGGCCCAGCCCGCCTGCTGCCTCGCCCCGTAGAAATAGGCCAGCAGCGTCATGACCACCAACAGGAACAGGACCACGAACGTCCAAATCGCCGCGACCACCTGGTTCTTCGTCAGCGCGCTGAAGAAGACCCCGATCGCGACGAACATCATGCCCATCGTCGCCAGGCCGACGCCCAGGCTGACGACCGGGCCGACGTCGAAGTAGAATCGCGCCTGATAGTAGAGGAACGGCAGATAGAGGGCGAACGGCGCCAGCAACACCACGTACATGACGACCCCAGCGAGCCACTTGGCGATGACGATCTCGCCTTCCGTGACCGGGACCGTCAGCAGCGTCTCGATCGTCCCGGACCGCTTCTCCTCGGCGAACAGCCGCATCGTCAGCGCCGGGACGGCGACCATGATCGCGACCCAGAAGGGCGTGCTCCCCGAGATGTACGCGCTCATCGGATCGCGAAGGTTCGAGAACTCGCTCTGGGGCTGGCTGAGCGCGTCGACCAGCTCCCAAAAATTCATGAAGGCGATGATCTGGAAGGCGAGCATCACCAGGTAGGCCGTCGGCCCCCAGAAATAGGCGCTCAGCTCGCGGGCGAGGAGGGCGGGTACATGTCTCATAAGGCTTTCAGACCGCCTCCTTCTCGTGAACCGACAGGCTCGATCGCGTGACGGCGTCGATGAATCGCTCTTCCAGCGAGCTGCGGCGGGCGTCGAGCGTCCGCAGCGGCCAGCCGTTGGCCGCCAGCCGTCGGGAGATCTCCTCGCGGGGGTCGTCCCCCTCGCGGGTCTGGACCTCGAACTCCGCCACGCCGTCGTGCTCGCCGGTCGTCCGAACCCGTTCAACTCCGGGGACGGCCGCCAGGGCGTTCCGGATCGCGTCGGCCGGGCCCCGCGCCTCGACGACGAGCGCGGTGTCGTGCCGGAGGTTCTCGAGCCGCTCGTCGAGGGCGATCCGCCCCCGGGCGATGATGACCACGCGACTGCAAACCGCTTCGACCTCCGACATGATATGGGTCGAGAGCAGGACCGTGTGGCGGTCGCCCAGCTCGCGGATCAAGGCCCGGACCTCGCGGATCTGGATCGGGTCGAGCCCCGCGGTGGGCTCGTCGAGGATCAGGATCGGCGGGTCGTGGACCAACGCGTCGGCCAGCCCGACGCGTTGGCGATACCCGCGCGAGAGGTTGCCCACGATCCGGTTCTCGACGTCGGCCAGCCCGCACCGGGAGACCACCTCGGCGACGGCCCGCCGCCGCTTCGACCGGGGGACGTCCTTGAGCTTGGCCCGGAAGTGGAGCAGCTCGCGGACCCGCATCTCGGTGTACAGCGGCACGTTCTCGGGCAGGTAGCCGATCGACCGACGGACCTCGATCGGCGAGTCGAGGACGTCGTGTCCGCAGAGCACCGCCTTGCCGCTGGTGGGCGTCAGGTAGGTGGTGAGGATGCGCATCGTCGTCGTCTTGCCCGCCCCGTTGGGACCGAGCAGGCCGGCGATCTCGCCTTTCCCCATCTCAAAAGAGATCTGGTCGAGCGCTCGAATCGAACCGTAGTTCTTCGAGACTCGTTGCACGTCGATCATCGAGCGATTCATCCCTTGCGGAAACGTGTTCGTGAAAGCCGCCCCTGACCCTACGCGGCCGAACCGCGACGGTGACGGCGGACGACGAGTCGGGCGAGGTTCAGGCGCGACCGACGAGCCTTGCCACGCCGATCCGAAAGATGATCCAGATCGCCGCCGCGGCCTCGCGCGAGTTGATCTTCGACATGCCCGAGCGGCGGTTCATGAACAAGATCGGCGTCTCGCCGAAGCGGCAGCCGACCTTCTTGCACCAGTAGAGGATCTCTTCCTGGAACGAATACCCGCGCGAGCGGATCTTCGAGAAGTCCATCTCCGCGAGCTTGCTGACGCGGTAACAGCGGAACGCGCCGCTGTTGTCGCGGTTGGTCAGCCCCAGAAACGTCCGCGCGTACATGTTGATGCCCGTGCTCATGAACTTCCGCTTGAGGTTGAACTCGCCTTCGACGCCCCCCCCGGGCACGTACCGCGACCCGATCATGACGTCATGATCGGCCATTCCGGCCAGCAGGTCGGGGATGAACTTCGGCGGATGGCTGAAATCCGCGTCCATGTTCAGCAGGTAGTCGAACCGGTTCTCGATGGCGAACGCCATCGCTTCGAGCGTGGCGGTCCCCAGACCGAGCTTGCCGCTGCGATGGATCACGAAGACGTTCTTGAGCCGCGCGGCCATTGCGTCGGCGATCGCGCCGGTGCCGTCCGGGGAATTGTCGTCGATCACCAGAATCGAGGCGTCGGGTGCGAACTGGCGGATGTTCTCGATCAGCGGCTCGACGTTGCCGGCCTCGTTGTAAGTCGCCAGCGAGATGAGAACCTTAGGCGCCTCGGCTTGGGTGGACACGATAGGTGAATCCCCGGGAATAACTCGGCGCACGGCGACGACGCCGGCCGTCACGCAAGCTGTTGCCTAGTCTATAGGATCTTCAATGCGTGGAGTAAGAGACCTTCCACGCAGTCCCTCCTCGTGGGACGACCCCCAAAGTTGAATGGTTCCGTCAATCGAAGTCAAGCCGCATCGCCGCCGTCGGCCGTCGCCGCCTCGACCCGTCACCTTGGGGCGGGGCCGACGATCCAGATCAGGACGAGCGAGGGCCGGGTGGGATCGGCAGTAGCGGGAGCGGCCGGAGCGTCCTCGGGCCGCGCGGGGGAAGTTCGGCCCTTGTCGGATCGCTTGGAGGCTTCGGCCGGTTCCGGACGGCTCGAAACGGGCGAGCCGGAGCGAACGCGGAGGGCGAGTTCGCCGGTCTGAGGGACCAGAACGTCCGCCGCCGGCGTTGCGGGAGAGGACGTCGCCTGGCCGACGTCCGCCAGCAGGGCCGAGACTTCCGGGTCGGCGTCGCGCTCTTCGACCCGTTTCCCGAAATGCGACTCGAGGCGTCGCTGGAGAGTCATGAACTCGTTGGGATCGAGGGTTGCGGCGAAGGCGACGGCCGCCTCATCGCCTGGAACGCCGTTGGCTCCGGTGGGGACCACGATCTTGTAGAAATCGCGATGGGTGGACTGCCCGACCAGCGTCGCCACGGTCGCGGTCGTCGATTCGCCCGCGTCGGGGGTCACCGCGAAGTCGCGTCGAGGGCCGGCGGTCGCCCAGAACTCACGGAACCCCGGAGGATCGTCGCGCTGGGCAACCCGAGACTCGACGACCGTCACGGCGGGGGCCGGCGTTGAAATCGGGGCCGGTCCGACGGGCTTGGGTTGAGCCGTCGCGACCACCTCGGTTCGCGCGGAGGGCGTCGCCACGGTCGAAACCGGAGCGGGAACCGGGACGACGAGCGTCGAGGCCACTCGCGGCGGCTCGACGAGCCTCCAGGATCGGGTTTGTCCCCCCAGGACGACGACCAGCGCCACGCTCGCCGCGATTCCGGCCGCGCCGAGTCCGCGCCCCACGTACGGCCCCCAGGTTTTCCAGGGACGAGGCCGCGCGGCGTCCGCGGCGAGCCGGCTCAGAACCGAGGCGGAGACGTCCGGCGCCGGCGGACGAGACAGTCCGGCGACCAGGTCGCGGATGGCGGCGAACGCATGCAGGGCTTCGGCCGCGGCGGGATCGGAGGCGACGGCCGACTCGGCGCGTCGTTTCTGATCCGGGTCGACCTGACCGTCAAGGAAGGCGGACAACAGTGAGTCTTGATCCATACTCATGATAGTGGGTTCGCTGGCTTGGGACGGCGAAGGGACCCCATGGGAATCGGAGTGGTCTTGGAGAGTCCGGTGTTTCCGCCTCGGCGTCGCATCAGGGCCTCACGCTCTCGACGTCGGGATGGGCCGGGTCCGGGTCCTCGACGAGCGATCGCAGCCGATCGCGGAGTTGACTTCGAGCCCGGTGGAGGCGGCTGCGCACCGTGCCGATTGGAATGTTCAGGATTTCGCTGATTTCTTCGTAACGGCGGCCGTCGAAGTCTTTCAGGACCACCACTGCGCGTTGCTCCGGGGCGAGTTCTCCGAGCGCGGCGGCGACGACCGCCTCGCGCTCGGCTTGTTCCATCGCGAACGCGGGATCGACCCCGGGCGACTGATCCGGCGGGTCAAGAGCGAGCTGGTCGCGGTTCGGCTCCCACAACCGAAGGACTCCGCGCAGACGTCGCCTGCGGAACCGCGTCAACGCCAGGTTAACGGCGATCCGGTAGATCCAGGTGTAGAACGAACTGTCTCCGTGGTATTGATCGAGCTTCTCGAACCCCCGGACGAAGGCGTCTTGAAGGACGTCCTGGGCGTCTTCGTGCGAGCCCATGAGGCGCAGGATCGTCGGGAAGAGGCGGTCCTGACAGCGCCGGACCAGAAGACCGTAGGCCTCGGTCCGACCTGCGCGACACGCCTGCACAAGGCTGAGGTCGTCGACGTTCCGCGTCATCAAGGTCTTGGACGCTCCTACTCTCGCGAAAGTTCCCGAGCAACCCGCTCCAGGCGTCGATTTCGAGAAACCGTCCGAGGACCGGCTTGCCGCGACCGGTGTCGGGGTGACTCCTCCGTTGATTATCGCCCATCGCCGGTCGCGCCGAGAAGTCCCCCGGCTCCCGCGGATCGTTTGGAGGACCCGGCCGCGCAATTTTGCTGACGCGGCGGCAGTGGAACGCGCCGTCTTCACAATGAATTCATTCGTTTCGCGTTATGAGATGATTTGATGGATCGAAGCACGGATCGACAAAATAAGCCGGCTTGTTGATATTCATCGACGTACTGATAGACTTCGTTCTCTTTCATGCTTTCAGATGCACGTACGAAAGCCCGAGGATAGGTTGACTGTTCTCATCACTGTGTGAACGAACGCGCCGGCGTCACATGCCCGCCGCGTTGGTTCCGCGCGCTTCACTGACGATCGACGACGAGTCTCATCCGGCCCGCGTGTGGGCCACCCAGCGACGAAACCGCATCTTGTGATTTTGAGGTGGTCATGTTGAAGCGTATTCGACGTGTTCGTTCGATCCCCCGTCTCGAAACGCTCGAGGATCGAGCGATGCTGAGCGGAGTGGGTGTGAACCTGTTGGTGAACTACCAGTACCAAGGCGACGCGGTCTGGACCAACGTCTCCCGCCTCATGGGGGAGTGGGGCGACATCAACAAGGCGAACTGGTGGACGGCGGATCCGTCGTTGCCGACGAACTCGTTGAATTCTCCGCTAGTCGACGCCTCGACGTATGCGTATCTCACGAACTACCCGGACGGCGTGTACCAGGTAAGCTACGAGGGGACGGCCACCCTCGACTTCTGGGGAGTGGGCCATCTGGTCTCTCCGCTCGTGAAGGGGGCGGACGGAGTCACTCGCGGTCAGGTCAAGGTCAGCGGGGTCGGCGATCAATCCGGCCAGCGGGCGTTGGTCATGGACGTGACGGCGATCGATCCCAACAATCCGCTCGCCGATCTCAAGATCATCGCGCCGGGGTACGCCGCGGATGGCAGTCAACCCTTCACTTCCGGGTTCCTCAAGGACCTTCAGCCGTTCGACAACATTCGGTTCATGGACTGGGGATTGACCAACGGTTCGAAGGTCGCCCATTGGTCGGATCGCGGCCAGCCCGACGAACTCCTCAGCACGACGCCGTCGAAGCGGCCGATCGACTACGAGACCATGATCGAGCTGGGCAACGAGGCGCATAAAGATATTTGGTTGAACGTCCCCGCCCTGGCCGACGACGACTTCATCAGGAACCTCGCAACCCTGGTGCACGACAAGCTCTCGCCGGACTTGAAGGTCTACATCGAGTACAGCAACGAGACCTGGAACACCGGCTTCGAGCAGAACGCGCAGATCCTGACGGCCGCCAAGGCGAACCCCCTGGTGCCGGTGTCGACCAACACGGGGACGATGGTGGCCCAGCAGACGGCGTTCCAGCTCAAAAAGATCTCCGACATCTTCCGGCAAGAGTTCGGCGCCGATTTCGACCGCGTCATCCCGGTGCTCGGCGGTTGGACGATCTCGCCCTGGGTGATCCAGGTGGGGCTGCAATTCATCCAGGATCACTACGGCGCTCCGGACCAGTTCATCAAGTCGACGGCCATCGCCCCCTACTTCGGGCTCAAGTCGGGCACCAAGGCCGCGACCCTGTCCGCCTCGGGCTTCTTCACCTCGATAAACCAGTACCTCGATCAGGCCGGGACCAACATCCAGAACAACGTCAAGGTCGCCGCGGCGTTCGGGCTCCCCCTCGACGCATATGAAGCGGGGCAAGGCCTCACCACCCCGTCCAGCATCGTGACGACCCAGGCGATCCTCGACGATCCCCGGATGTACGACGTCTACAAGCGTTACATCAGCGTCTGGCAGAAGGCCGGCGGCCGGACGATGGACTTTTACACCTACAGCGGCGACTTCTGGGGGCTCAAGTCGCGGGTGACGTCGCCCGGGTCGCAACGATGGGACGCCGTGGTGAGCACGCTCGTTCCTGGCGGCGACGCGAACCTGGACGGCAAGGTCGATTTCGCCGACTTCCAGATCCTCGCAGCCAATTACAACCTGGCCGGTCGATGGTGGGAGCAGGGCGACTTCAACCACGACAACAAGGTCGACCGCGCCGATCTTGACGTGTTGCTCGCACATATCAACGCTGGCGCACTCACCGCCGATCAGGCGGCGCAAATCGTCACGTTCGCCCAGCCGTCGGCGATCGCTGCCAACCAATCCATCGAATTCGAGTTGTTCGGCCGGTCGTACGTCGGCGATCTGGCCTTCGGAAACGGCGGCGTCACCCCCATCGCGGTCAATGCGACTTACAATGGAACCGCCAGCGGTGGGGGCCTCGCCTCGCTCGGCGGCGTCGTCTACAACAAGGGGGTGGGCGTTTCGAGCAACTCGAAAGTCGTCGTGCCACTGAACGGCGCCTATACCAGCTTCGATGCGATCATCGGAGTCGACGACAGCGCCGGCGCGGGAGTCGGGAAGTCGGTCTTCCAGGTGATCGGCGACGGCAAAATCCTGTACACCTCGGCGGTGATGACGGCCGGGTCGTCGCCGGCCGTCATCGATGTCGCGGTCAAGGGCGTGAAGACGTTGTTGCTCGTCGTGACGACGACCGGCGGCGCCAGCGCGGCGACTCCGGCCGACTGGGCCATGGCGCGCCTGGTGAACTCGCCGTCGACCTCGGCCGTCTCCCCGACCAAGCTCGCCTGGACGGTCACGAAGAATGGAAACATCGTGACTTCCACCAATGTGGATTCCTTCGTGTTCATCCCGTCGGGCGCCGGAAATTACGTCGTCTCGGTTCAGGCGACCGACGCCTACGGCGCCAAGGCCACGCGGAGCGTCGAGGTGAACGTGACCGCCGCCTCGACCGCGACCTCGGCGAAGTTCGCCGGAACCGACGCATCGACGCGAGGAAGCTGGAAGGGAGCGTACGGCGGGGCCGGCTACAGCCTTGCGGGCAGCGTCGCGAGCTACCCATCGTACAGTTTCGTCCAGGTTTCGGGTCAGACGACCCCCTTCTGGACCGTCAGCACCAGCGACGTCCGCGCGCTTCAGAAGGCGCCTTCCTGGAATGACGACCGCTTCGCCGCGGCCTGGAGCGGGAACCAGTTCACGATCGACGTCGCGTTCTCCGACGGCCTCGCCCATCGGGTGAGCCTTTACGCCGTCGACTGGGATTCCAGCGCCCGCTCGGAGCGGATCGACGTGGTCAACGTGGCCACCGGAAAGGTCATCGACAGCCGCACGCTGTCGTCGTTCCATAACGGAGTCTACACCACCTGGAACATCACCGGCCACGTGAAATTCGTGGTCACCAAGCTCGGCGGCGCGAGCGCCGTCGTCAGCGGACTGTTCCTCGACGGGACCCCCTCGGCCGCCTTCGTCGGCAAGGATACGACCACCCAAGGCACCTGGAGAGGCGTCTACGGGTCGCAGGGCTACAACATCGCCAACAGCGGGTTCAACTACCCCGCGTACGTGAACTCGGTCACCATGAGCGGGCAGACGCTGCGCAATGGGTACTGGACGAGCACCGACATGGTGCCCCTTCTGAAGGCCAACCCCTTGGTCGACGACCGGTTGAATTCCTACTGGTACGGCGCCCAGATCACGATCGACGTGGCTTTCACCGACAATCTCATGCACAAGCTGAGCATCTACGCCTACGACCGCGACGGCTCCGCCCGCACCGAGCGGATCGACGTGATCGATCCGAACTCCGGGGCGGTCCTCGACAGTCAGACCCTCTCGTCGTTCCAGAACGGCGCCTACCTGACGTGGAACGTCAGTGGTCACGTGAAAATCCGCTTCACCAAGATCGCGGGAAGCAACGCCTCGGTCAGCGGTCTTTTCTTCGGCTGAGCCGCGATCGTGATGGGACGTCAGAAGGATTCGAGACCCCCCGCTCAGACTGCTGAGCGGGAGGGCTCGATTCGCTTTGGGATGCTCGGCAGCCGAGTTTTCAGGAAGCGACCGCGTCCCAACGCGCCATGAACCGGGCAAACGCCTGCTTTGCGAATTCGAGCCGCTCGGCGTCTTCGTGGTAAAGCTCGCCCGCTTCGCGGGGCATCCGCGACGCCGCGTCGGCGATCTGGTCGCGGCCGCCCTGAAGCTGGTGGAAGATCTTCTCGTACTCCGCGCGACGCGGGTGGTTCGCCAGCAGCCCCAGCTTCTTGCGGACGGCCGTGATCTTCTCGTCACACGACTTGAGGGTGGTCGCGAGCCCGGCGCGGTCGGCCTGGTGGGTCCGTTCCGGATAGCTCGGATTCTTGAACCATCGGGCCGAAGTCGGCTGGGCGAGTTCAGAGCCGTCAGGACGGGACGGATTGATCGCGGGACTCGAAGACACGGGAAAAACTCCTCACCGGGCGAGTTCCGGAACCAGCCCTGGAGACGTCCCCCGAGGCGAGCCCGAACCGGTTTACATTGAGGTGAATCGGCAAAGGCGGTACGATTCCGCCGCGGCCCCGAGCCTCTATTGTGGTCGACCAGGCGTTCTCTGACCAGACCACTCGGAGCCCGACCGCCAGCCGGCCTGCTCGTCGCCGAGACCATGGAGGGGTGATCACGATGCGAATTCCCATCCGTCTTGCATTCCTGTGGATCGCCACCCTTCCAGCCACGATTGCGGCCGGCGTCGAGGACGGGGCCGAAATCGAAGCCGGTCGGCCGGCGGCGGCGGAAGGTTGGAAAGTCGAGCACGTCGCCCTACCTTCGCGATTCGGCTCGCCGTCCGCCGTGGTCTCCAGACGCGATGGCTCGCTCTTCCTCGGCCGGAATCCGTCCCCGCCGACCGCTGAACCCAGCGCCTCGGTGTTCGTGCTCGACAAGGGTGCCTGGCGCGTCTTCGCCGATCATCTGGAATCCGTGAACGGCCTGGAGCGGATCGGCGAGACCCTCTACGTGGTTCATCCTCCATTCGTCTCGGCCGTTCGCGACGCCGACGGCGATGGCCGGGCCGAGAGCCGCATCGACCTGTTCTCGGGCCTGGGCGCCCCGGCCGTCGGCGAGCCGATCGACGACCATTCCGGCGGTGGGATTCGTCGAGGCGTCGACGGCTTCCTCTATATAGCGGTCGGCGACCGGGGCATTCCCCGAGGAACCGGTAAGGACGGCGCGACCATCCGGATGCAGTCCGGGGGAGTCGTCCGGGTTCGCCCCGACGGAACTGGGCTCGAAGTCGTCTCCACCGGCGACAACCGAACCACCGGACTGCTCCTCTCGGCGGCCGACGACGTCTTCACCTTCGGCGGGGGCGACGACCGCAAGCGATGGGCCAAGAGCCTGGTTCATCACGTCTCTTCCGGGCGTTACGGCTACCCTTACCAGTTCCTCACCGCCCCCTTCCGCGCGCTGCCGGTCCTGGCGAAGCTCGGCGACGGCCGGGCGGGGCAGGGGATCTGCACCAACGAGGAGGGGCTGCCCGAGTCGTACCAAGGGAACCTGATCCTTTGCGACCCCGACGCCCAGACCGTCTACCGGCTCGAAATCCGCAAGGCCGGCGGTTCGTTCGCCCTCGCGAAGCGGACCCCGCTCGTGACCAAGGGGAGCCTCGCCGACTTCCACCCGTACGCGCTGGCGACCCAGGCCGGCCAGGCGGGCTTCTGGCTCGTCGATCAGGCGATGAGCCGCGACCCGGTCCGGCCGTCGTCGACCGGCCGCCTTTACCGGCTGACCTACCAGGGACCCGACCGTAGGCCGACGACACCGCCTCCCGGCAAGGGGGGGTTCGCCGACCGGGTCAAGGCTCTCGACCATCCCGCACTCTCTGTTCGGCTCGACGCGGAAGACGACCTCGTGGCCTCAGACGCGGCTGCGGTTCCGCCGCTGACGGCCCGGCTGAACGGGCCCGAGCCGGCGGCCGGTCGGATTCACGCCCTCTGGACGCTCGACCGGATCGGGACGCCCGAGGCCCGCGCGGCGATCCGATCGGTCTTGGTGGATGCGTCCGCTCCGGTCCGACTCCAGGCCGCCCGAAGCTGCGGACTCCGGCGCGATCGCGAGGCCGGCGAGGCGCTGGCCGGGTTGGTCCACGATCGCGATCCCGCCGTCCGTCGCGAGGCGGCCGTCAGCCTCGGCCGGCTCGGCGACCGCTCGACCGCCCCGGCGCTGCTGGCCGCGCTCGGCGATGCCGACCGGCTCGCGGCCTGGACGATCCGGCAGGCCCTGCTCGCGGTCGGCGTCGACGACCAGAAAGGCCTCGTCGCCGCCTTCCTCGACCCCCGAAGGCGCGAAGCGGGCTTGCTCCTGGCCGATGAATCCTGGTCGGTCTCCATTGTGTCCGCCCTCGTTGAAGCCCTCGCCAAGACCCCCGAGCCAGCCGTGCGCGGGCGCATGCTGACCTGTCTCGCCGGTCAATTCCGCCGCTATCCCGAGTGGTCGGGCGCCTGGTTCGGCCCCGATCCGCTGGCCGGCCCCTTGCCCAAGAAGACCGAGTCGTGGACGCCCGAGGGGATGGCGGCCGTCGTTCGCGGCCTGGGGATCGGTCTCAAAGACGCCGACGCTTCCGTCCGCTACCAGGCGATCCTCGGGCTTCAGGCGGTGGGCGCTCCGGCCGCTCCCTTGCTTCGCGACGCCCTTCCGGCCGAGCGGGACGACGACAACCAGGTCGCGCTGGTCGAGGCCCTCGGGGCCCTGAACGACGCGGCGTCGACCCGGCTTTTGCTGCCGGTCGTCGTCGACCCCGAGCGTCCTGAGGCGGTTCGGGCGTCAGCTCTCGACTCCTTGAATCGGCTTCGGGGTCGCGACGTCGTCCGGGCCCGGTTGACCGTCCTCTATGATGAGAAAGCCCCGGACGCCCTCGTCGCCCGGGCGTTGCCTGCCCTGGCCCGCGACGGGTTCTTGCCGGCGAACGACCTGGCCGGCTTTCTGGAGAACAAGTCGCCCCTGGTCCGCGCCGCGGCCGTGATGAGCTTCAACCCCTCGCGGCCGTTGCCCCCCGAGGTGAAGGAGGTCGTCCTGGCCCGACTCGACGACGCCGACGCCGACGTCCGCCGGGCCGCGTTCCTGGCCGCCGGTCCGCTCCGGCTCCAGGAGGCCGTTCCGAAGCTCATCGAGAAGGCGAAGACCGCCCAGGCCGAGGATCGCCCGAGTGTGCTCCATGCCCTTTGCGCCTTGCCCGACCCCCTCGCCCTAAGCTTCTACCTGGCCGCTCTCGACGACCCCGACCCGTCGCTGAACCGGGCCGGGGTCCGCGCCCTGCTGGCGATCCGGAACCAGGCCGAGGCCGAGATCCGCAAGGCCCGCCAGGCCGGCCCAACCCCCGCCGCCGCCCTGGCTCTCGACCGCGTCCTCGGCCGGTTTGAGCCGATCCGCGCCTGGCGCGTGCTCGGTCCGCTGCCGCGTCCGGCGGTCGGCCTGCTCGCCCGCGACGGCTCGATCGACGCCGCCCGGAGCCATCCCGGGGCGGGCGGAACGCCCGTCGCCTGGAAGCCGTTCGAGTCCAAGGACGAATCCGGCCGCATCGATCTGCTCCCCCTTCTGGGGGAATCGCCCCAACCGACGCTTTCCCGACAACCGTCATCCCCGGCCGCGACGGCTTACGCCGAGCTGACCTCGGCCGATTCGCGCCGCGCCATCGTCTTGATTCGCTCAACCGGCCTATGCGATATCTTCATTAATGGCGTTCCGATCGACGCCGAGGTGGTCTCCCGCGACCACTTCACGGTTTCCCTGGTCCGTGGCGTCAACCGGTTCCTGGTGACGACCCAGCCGGGCCAGGCCGGCTGGCAGTTCGAATGCCTCGTCTCAACGACCGACGACCCGGCTCCGCAGCCCGCCTCCGGACCCGAGTAAGAACCCCGACCCGGGCGGATTCCGTTTGGCTTCGTTCGACCAGGAACCACCCTTCCATCGCCTTCGATCCTTGGCCGGCCGTCCCTTGAACGCCCCCGGTTATTGGCTTCTTCTGAAAATCTTCCGGGCCATGTGTCAGGCTGCAGGGGCTGGTAGTTGGCGTTCGCGGTAGTCGGCCCCGTTCTTGAGCAGGTGCCAGATCACCACCAGGATCTTGTGCGCCACGGCGATCAGAGCCTTCTTTTTCCCGAGTCGTGGGACCCATCGACGGTAGCAGATGCTGAAGGCGGTGTTCTTGGCGTGGCTGGCCGACCACGCCGACTGCACCAGGAGCGAACGCAGCCACGGACTCCCCTTGGTCGTCTTGCCGCTGCGGCGTTTGCCGGCGCTTTGGTCGTTGCCCGGGCACAGCCCCGCCCAGGAGCAGAGGTGGCCCGCGGTCGGGAACGACTCCACGTCCGGCCCGATCTCCCCCACGATCACCTCCGCCGCCCGATCCCCCACTCCGGGGATCCCCTGGAGCCGGCCCGCCGCCTCGTCGAACGGCCTCATGGCCTCGTCGATCCGCTCGTCCAGCCGCTCGATCAGGCGTTCCAACGCGTCGATCTGATCCGTCAGCAGCCGGAGCACGAAGCGGTGGTGGTCGGTGACCCGGCCCAACAGCGCCCGCCTCAGCTCGGGGATCTTGCCCCGGAGCCGCTGCTTGGCCAGATCGGCCAGCTTCTCCGGGTCGTCCTGGCCGTCGATGATCGCCCGGATCATGGCGCGCCCCGAGGCCCCCAGGACGTCGCTGGCCACCGACCCCAGCTTGACGTTGGCGTCCTCCAGCGTCTTCTGGAGGCGATTGGCCACCGCGGCGCGGTCGCGGACCAACTCGGTGCGCTGCCGGGTCAGGTCGCGAAGCTCGCGGATCTCCGGCTTGGGGATGAAGCTGGGCGACAGCAGGCCGTGCTGGAGCAACTGGGCGATCCACTCGGCGTCCTTGACGTCGGTCTTGCGGCCGGGGACCTGCTTGAGCCGCCCGGCGTTGACCAGCATCACGTCGAATCGCCCTTCCAGGATGTGGAAGATCGGCTTCCAGTAGACGCCCGTACTCTCCATGGCGACCTCGCGGACGCCGTGGGCGTCGAGCCAGTCGGCCAGGGCCAGCAAGTCCGCGGTCATCGTGCCGAAGGTGTGGACCACCGAGGCGACCGAGCCGTCGGGGTTGATGTGGCGGACGCAGGCGACGACGGTCTTCTTGTGGACGTCGAGCCCGGCGCAGCGATCGTGAACGATGTCCATGACGTCCCCTCCAACTCGAGTGGTCGGAAACGAAGCAGTCCGAGCCGGTGGGACGACCTCGGGGCGTAAAGCAGTTTCTTCTACGTGCTTCCCCGCTTCCGGGGGGCGACAGGACGGGGTTCGACATGAAGTCGAGCCGAGGCCGGGACCAAGTTCGATCGCGGGTTCGCGACACCAAAGCCAATGACGGCCTCTCGCCCAGGGCCGGACCCCCACAGCATAACCAACCCCGAACCCATTTTCATGGGTCGGGGTGAGCCAAAGGCTCATGACAGTTCGATCGCTCAGAAACGGAGGATTCCGCAAGGGCGAGGCCCGACGGGGCGTTGGCTTCGTTCGGCGTATCAGGTTGCTGGGAAACGAATGTAAAGTCTGATTACCCATGGTCTTGCAGTCGCGGGGAGTTGGCTTCGTTTGGCGGAGTATCGTCGATTCCGCGAGCCTCCCAGGCTTTCGCACGCGACCAGCCCCAGCCTGGAATCCGCCTCGGTCGGCGTCGGCTTCCAGGGGGAGACGCGCCTCGGAAATTGGGTTCGTTCGCGCGAATTTGTACGGCTGTCCCCGCGTGGGGGCCGCATCCGGATTGGGAAAGAGCGAAGGGCTGCGCTGGGGCGCGAGCCTCCCTCCTTTGAATTTACGACAGAAACACCCAGTTCAACGAGCTGATCGCGCACGGACCACCGGAATCCGATCGACATGGAAACCCGTCAGGACGATATCGCCACCGCCTGGCTGGATGGTCTTGCAAGGTGCAGTCGCCCATGAAGCCATGCTTCGGCGAACAGCCCTTGCCGCGTCGGACCGGGAGCGGAGTCGGGGGCGCGCGACGCGCAGTGGCGTCGACGCCTCATCGGTTGTCCGTAGACATTAATTCGTAGTATGATCTTCGGATCGTTGCGATAGTCAGCAACGACCATTTATGCGAACGGATCGCCGGCTCGTCCCTTCGACTTCGCTTGGGACGATCGCGGTCCTTCATCTGTAAAACTTTGCCATAAAATCGGTTAGGTCTGAATTCGACGCTCGTCCGAAGCAGTCGATGCGTTCTCTCGTTCGAAGTGGATGACGTTCTGCCGTCGTGCGTGAGGCAATGGTCGATCGTCGTCGTGTCTCGGCCGTTCGGGTTGAATAAGTCGAGAATGTTGATGGTTTTTAATTTATCGAATTCACGGCAAGGTCTATGATTGGGCTTCGCTGGGAGCGCGCCGATGAATCGCCGGGTCGTTTGGTTTGGAACGAGGTACGGGATCTTGAGACGGGATCGTTCAGGAGTCGCGTCGCGATGAGGATCTTCTATGCAGCCGGACCGGGGAATGTCATAGGGACGTATCGACATTATCTTCGGGGCGAGCAAGACCCGAGCCAGATCTCGATGACGTACTCCGGCCAGTTCTTCGACGTGTGTCGCAAGCTGGATCTCGACGCGACGGTGGTCACGGTCTTTCGGGAGGAGGGCTCGTTCGCCGCGGGACGGGTTGAGATCGAGAACTGGCCGAGGAGTTGGCTGAATTCTGGCGGGATTCGCTATCGGCTCGGGAACTTGTGGTATCACCTCCGGCTGAGTCTGGCGGTGCTTCGCTCGCGGGCGAAGGCGATGGTGCTCTCCGACGACGGCGCCTGGTATCTCCTGTTCCCGGCCGCGTTCCTCGGGGTGAAGGTCATTCCGTCGATTCATTGCACGTTGTGGGCGAGCGACCGTCCGCCCGGGCTCCGTCATCGGATGGCGCTGAAGCTCAACGGCTGGTTCTTCCGGCGCTGCACCGTCGGGGTCATGTGCGTCTCCGACGAGATCGCGCGGCAGGTGCGGTCGATCGCGGGCGACGCCCTTCCCATCGGCGTGTTCCTGCCGACGTACCTTCCCGGCACCTTCGAGAACTCCGAGTCGCGGCAAGCTCCGCGCGAGGGCGAGCGGAGACGGATTCTGTTCGTCGGCCGGATCGAGGTCGACAAGGGGGCGTTCGACCTGATCGAAATCGCCAGGCAACTCCGCGAGCAGGGGAGGAACGATCTCCTGTTCGAGGTGTGCGGCGACGGTGGGGCGCTCGAGGATATGAAGGCGAAGTGCGAGATGGTCGGCCTCGCCGACGACTTTCGGTTCCATGGCTACGTCACGCAGCCGGAGTTGGGATCGATTTTTCGCTCGGCCTTCGCCTTGATCGTGCCCACGCGCAGAGAGTTCGCCGAGGGTTTCAACAAGGTGGTCGCCGAAGGGGTCCTGGCGTGGAAGCCGGTGATCACCTCGTCGGTCTGCCCCGCGGTGGAGTACTTCGGCGACGGCGTCGTCGTGGTCCCTCCGGAAGACGCCTCGGCCTACGCCGCGGCGATCGCAAGGTTGGCAGACGACCCCGAATTTTACGAGGCGACGGTCAATGCGGGCGACGAACACCGCGCCCAGCTTTACGACGAGGAGCGGAGCTGGGCCCGCACTCTCGAAAAGCTTCTGGCCATCGCCTCGCCGGCCTTCCGGGCTCGCGAACGGGCCGAGTCGTCGGTCTGAGAGTCTGTCCCACATGCGCGTATAACGGGAGGGCGAGGCTCCCGCCGAGCCGGGCGCGGCGGTGAATTCCGGCTCGGCGGGAGCCTCGCCCTCCCGTTGCGAGACAGACTCTAAGCGATCTCCAACTCCCGCTCAGGGATTTGCAAGAAGAAAAGTCGCCGGAGCGTTCGAGTCGGATTTGGATTCGGATGTGGAGAACGGCGGCTTGCTTGATCTGAAAATAGGCTTTGAGCGCCGAGGGCACGCCCCATTACGAACCCGGCCGCCGCGATGCCCCATTTTCATGAGGCTGGGTGTCCTCTTGCTCTGAAAATTCCGGTCCGTGGTTTGCCGTAGGGGCGCCCCTTGTGGGTGCCCGCCCGATCGCCGAGCGTGAGCGCTCGACGTGAAACGAACCGGGCACCCACAAGGGGCGCCCCTACCGGACCCGGTCGTGACGCCAGGCGAAAAGCCCCCGATTTTCATGAGGCCGGGGGGGTCGTCACGGCGTCATGAGGGTTTCCATTCGGAGGCCACCCGCGCCACCCCGAACCTCCATTTTCATGGGGTGGGGCGACCTTTCTTGAAGGTCATGACTGTTCCTTTCCGAACTGCGACCGATCACCAAGACGTTGACCGAGCTGCCTGAGTCGTCTTCCCAGATCGAGTTGGGCCGGTTCCCATCGCCTCAGCGCCTCAACCACGTCGCCTTTGGCAGCGGTCAAGCAGTCCGCGAGGGCGAGGGTGTTGGCTGCGGCCTTGGCCGTACTCGCCGCCGTGTGGGGCCTGGGGACGAATGCGGCATCTCCGGTCAGGCACGTCCGCCCAAAGGCCATGTTCGGCACGGCGAGGTCGTGGATCGTTTGGACGAACGGATCGCCGGTCGCCTTGACCAGCCGAAGGAAGGTCTGAGGCAGGGTGTGGTGGGCCTGGTGGTGCAGCCAGTCGAGCATGTCGGGGGCGACGAACCCCTGCGGCACCGAAAACTCCCGCCGCCGCCCGTCTTTGTCGGTCAACACGCGGTCGAGCTCCTCGCCGAGGGCGGCGTTCAAGTACCAGACCCAATTGAGCCGCCGACGCCCTGGCGTGAGTGACCCGTCCGGGCCAGGAATGAGGTAACAGAGAATGTGCGTGTGTGGGGCCTGGAAAAAGGTAAAGTGGTCGACGAATTCGGCGGCGAGATCGGGGGCCTGGTGTTCCAACACAACACCTCGCCATGCGACGTAGCCGGCATACTCCGACCGCAAGCCCGGCAAGAGTTGTCGCCGTACCGTCGAACTGGGGCCATCCGCACCCACTAACAGGTCGCAAGTGACTTCCCGCCCGTCGTCGAACCGAACATTCACTTTGTCATTGACCGGCTCGAACCCGGTCAGTGGGACGCCGACGTGATAGTGGTCGTTGCTGAAGGCGGCACGGAGTTTCCGGTAGAGCACGTCCCAAGAAGTCATCGCCTGGGGCATAGGCCCTTCTTGCGCCACCGAATCGTCTGCGGCTAGGTAGCGGCGCGCGCGGACGGGCACGACGACGGCTTCCAGCGGGGCGACTTCGTACCGGGTCAGAAACTCGGCGACCTCCTGCTGGAATACGATTCCCGCGCCCCGATCCTTCATCAGCCCAGACGATTTCTCGAAAACCTCGACCTCGCAGCCGAGCGAACGCAAGGCAATGGCGTTGAATAAACCGCCGAGCGAGCCGCCCGCCACGACCACCTTCAAGGCCGGTCCGTTCCTCTTCAACATGACGGCATCCCTCCCTCGCCGATCTTGCAGACGCTCCCCTCATCGGCGGTCGGCGACTTGGCCCCGGTCCGGTCGAAGGCCGCGAGGAACGCCGATGCGTCTTGCGCACCTGGGAGCGCGAACTTGTTGTTGACGAGAAAATACGGCACGCCCTGCACTCCTGACGACCGTGCATGCTCTTCGGCTTTCCGAATAGCCTCGATCCCGTCGTCATCTTTCAGCATCGCTTCGGCTCGGCCCCGGTCTAGGCCGGCCCCGGCGACCACTTCGAGCAGCGTTGGGGGGTGGCTGATGTCCCGGCCCTCGGTGAAATACGCCCGGAACAACGCCTCCACGACGGCGTCCTGCACGCCTTCTTGGTCGGCCAGCCAGATGAGGCGGTGAGCGTCGAAGGTGTTGGGCGTGCGCTCGATCTTGTCGAAGGCGAACAGGATACCCTCGGTCCGGCCTACTGCCGCTACTTGAGAGTCGAGCGCCAACGACCGCGCCCAGCTTCCGAACTTGGCGGTGCGGTACTCCCTGCGATTCATACCCTCCTTGGGCATCCGGGGGTTGAGTTCGAACGGATGCCAGCGCACCCGCACATCCCCACGCCCGGCGAGTGCGGCGACGGCCTTCTCCAGCCGCCGCTTGCCGACATAGCACCACGGACAGATCACGTCGGAGGTCACGTCAACGGTCAAGGTCATGGTTTTTCTCCTTGGAGTATGATCTGCTGCTAAGGCACTGAGCAGCAAGTAGGAACCTATTGGTTCCCTAGTCGCCACTGGAAGCCATGATGGACCAAACGACCGTTTACAACGAGGACTATCCGTCTCGCCGCCTGTTCGACCTGATCGGGGACAAGTGGACGCCCATCGTCCTCTACATCCTCGGTCAGGGCACGAGACGGTACGGGGAAATACAGCGTCATCTGCCGGACATCTCGAAGAAAATGCTGACGCAGACGCTCCGCGCTTTGGAGGAAGGCGGACTCCTCCTGCGGACTGTGTACGCTGAAGTACCGCCCAAAGTCGAGTACGACTTGACTGCATTGGGGCGGATCTATCTGGAACCAGTCACAGCATTGTGTCGCTGGGCCACCCAGCACTCGAATGACCTTGACGCCGTCCAGGCGAATCGCCTAAAGGCACATCGGCGGAAGTGAGCACCTCTCCAACCGAATGAGCATGGCAAGCCCCGACTCGCTGCCCAGGCTCTGGCGATCGAGTTGGTGGGATGGAAGGGAGACGTCTCCATGCGGGCGGTCCTCGCCGCGAGCCTGGGCGCGCGTCGCCTGAAGCAGGACGACGCGGCGAAAGTGCTACTCGACGCCGCCGACTGGCAGGCCGATAAGACGCATTGGCCGTACCCGGTCGTGAGCTTCCCGCGGCGTGAGATCGACGAGAAGGCGCTCCACGAGCGGGCGACCGGCCCGGGCATGATGGCCGACGTCCGCTTCGATCTCGCCCTCGATCAGCTCATCGCCGGCTGGATCGACGAGGCGAAGATGAACCTCCGCTGGATCAAGGACGGCGGAGGCCCCAAGCACAGCTTTTACAGACTCGCCCTGGCGGAGTTGGAGGAACTGGAGGCGACGGCTTCGCCCGTCGCCTCCGGACGCTGACCCGCTCGCAATCAGATCACCTCGGGCGATGGGAAGTTCGTGCGGTGGCCCGGTTGGCCGTTGGGCGAGGGATCGAGTTCGTCGTCGACGTCTTCGTCGCCGTCTTGGGACGACGCGTCGGGCTCGCGCTCGACGCCGCGAAGCTCGGCGAGGTAGTCGCCGATGCGTTCGCCGAGGACGTAGTAGATCGGAATCACGAACCGGCCGAGCACCGTGCTGACGGCGATGCCGAAGGCGATGACGATGCCCAGCGAGTTGCGGCTGTAGGCGCCCGCGCCGGTGGCTCGGGCCATTGGCAGCACGCCCATGACGAAGGCGAACGAAGTCATCAAGATCGGCCGGAGCCGCTCGCGCGACGAGATCTTGGCGGCCTCGATGATGCTCTTGCCGTGCTTGGCTCGCTGCTCGACGGCGAACTCGACGAGGAGGATCGCGTTCTTGGTCTCAAGGCCGATCAGCATAACGAGGCCGATCTGACCGTAGACGTCGAGCGGCATGTCGTAGATCCAGAGGCCGACGATCGCGCCGAACATGGCCAGCGGGACGGTCAGGATGATGACCATCGGCCGGATCCAGCTCTCGTAGAGCGCGGCCATGAACAAGAAAACGCAGACGATCGACAGGGCGAAGATGAACATCGCCTGATTGCCGGTCTTCTGTTCCTGAAGCGTGGTGCCGGTCCACTCGTAGCCGAATCCCTCGGGCAAGACCTTGTCGGCCACCTCCTGCATGACCAGGAGCGCCTGCCCCGAGCTGAAGCCCGGCGCGGGGCCGCCGTTGATCTTGGCCGAGGCGTAGAGGTTGTAGTGGGGGACGTCGATTGGTCCCAGCGCGTAATGGACCTCGCCCAGGCTGCTGAACGGCACGCGCTCGCCCTGGCGGTTGAGGACGTAGAGGTTTTCGATGTCGCTGGCCTTGGTCCGGACCGCTCCCTCGGCCTGCATCATCACCTTCCAGACCTTGCCGTAGAGGTCGAAGTCGTTGATGTAGAAGGCGCCGAGATTGACCTGGAGCGCGGCGAAGACGTCGGAGACCGGAACGTCGAGCCGTCGCGCCTTGGTGCGGTCGAGCTCGAACCGCAGTTGGGGGACGCGCGCCGAGTAGGTCGTGAAGATGCCCGCCAGCTCGGGGCGCTTGCGAGCCTCATCCTGGAACCGGTCGACGACCAACTGAAGGGCTTCAGGCCCCTTCGCCGCGCGGTCCTCGATGACCATTTCATGGCCGCCGGTCTGACTCAGGCCGCGAATCGGCGGGGGCTGCATCACCAGGGCCAGGGCGTCGTGGATCGAACCGAAAAGCATGCCCTGGAGCTTGCCGGCCAGGGCTCCGGCACGAAGCTCCGGCTTGGTGCGCTCGGACCACGGCTTGAGCGGCATGAAGACGACGCCGGCGTTGCTCTGATTGGTCGAGTTCATGACGTTCATGCCGTCGAGGGTCACGACGTGCTGAACGCCTTCGAGTTCCGTGGCGATCGCCTCGACCCGCTTGACGACCTTCGAGGTGACCTCGCGGCTCGTTCCGTCCGGCGTCTGGACGACGACGATCAGGTAGCCCTGGTCTTCGGTGGGGATGAACGCCTTGGGCCGCACGACCAGCATCCAGCTCGTGAGGGCCAGCAAGAGGACCGAGGGGACGACGATGGTCCACCAGTGGTGCGCGGTGAATTCTAGGACCGAGTCGTACGAGTTCTCGATCCAGCTCAGAACGGCGTTGAACCAACGGAAGAGGAAGAATTTGGTCTCGCCCTGTTTTTCCCTGAGGAACAGCCGCGCCATGGCAGGGCTGAGGGTCAGCGAGTTGATGGCCGAGAAGACGAACGAGAAGACGATCGTCATGGCGAACTGGTTGTACAGTTTGCCGGTCATGCCGGGCATGAAGGCGACCGGAACGAACACCGCGGCCAGCACCAGCGTGATCGTGACGATCGGCGTGGTGATCTCGGCCATGGCGGCCCGCGTGGCCTGGAGCGGCGGGTAGCCGCGGTGGAGGAACTTCTCGACGTTCTCGACGACGATGATCGCGTCGTCGACGACCAGCCCGATGGCCAGCACCAGGCCGCAGAGCGTCAGCGAATTGATCGAGAACCCGAAGGCCGCCATCGCCGCGAACGTGGCGATCAACGACACCGGGATCGACAGCATCGGGATGATCGTGGCGCGGAAGCCCTGAAGGAAGACGAAGACGACGATCATGACCAGGCCGAAGGCTTCGAGCAGCGTGTGCTCGACTTCCTCGATGTTCTCTTCGACGAACTTGGTCGTGTCGTAGGCCATCGCGAAATCGAGGCCCTCGGGGAACGTCCCCTTGAGCCGCTCCATCTCGTGGCGGACCTGCTCGACGATGTTCAGGGCGTTGGCGTCGGCGTACTGGAAGACCGGCATGGCGCCGGCGGGCTTGCCGTCGAGGTAGCCCGAGGTCTCGTAGTTCTCTGACGACAGCTCGACCCGGGCGACGTCCTTGAGGCGGACGATCGAACCGTCGTCGTTGCGGCGGACGATGATCTCCTCGAACTCGGCGGCCTTGGAGAGCCGCCCCTTGACGGTGATCGGGAACTCGAAGACCTGGCCGGTGGGGACCGGCTGGCCGCCGATCTTGCCGGCGGCGGCCTGGAGGTTCTCCTGCTGGACCGCCATGATGATTTCCGAGGGGCCGATCCGCATGTTGGCGAGGCGGTCGGGGTCGATCCAGATCCGCATCGCGTACTTGCGGCCGAACGTCATGACGTCGCTGACGCCGGGGATGCGCTTGAGCACGTCGCAGACGTAGATCTGGCCGTAGTTGTCGAGGAAATTCGCGTCGTAACGGCCGTCGGGCGAGATCAGGTTGACGACGCAGACCATGTCGGTCGACGTCTTCTTGATCGTCACGCCGTACTGCTTCACTTCGGGAGGAAGCTGGGGCTGGGCCGTCTGGACCTTGTTCTGGATGTCGACGGCCGCCATGTCCTGGTTGTAGCCGACGTCGAACGTCGCCACGATGTTCGAGACGCCGTTGCTCGTGCTGTCGGAGCTGAAATAGATCAGCCCCTTGGTGCCGTTGATTTGCTGCTCGATCGGCGTGGTGACCGTGCGGGCGACGCTGAGCGCGTCGGCCCCGGTATAGGTCGTGGTGACCTGCACCTGAGGCGGCACGATCGGCGGGTACTGGGCGATCGGCAGCAGGAACGCGCAGATGCCGCCGATGATCACCATCAGTAGGGCCAGCACGGTGGCGAAGATCGGCCGGCTGATGAAGAAATTGACCATGGTGGATGGAGACTCTCTCGGTTGGGTTCGGACCCAGGACGAAGAATGCGGCGGTCGCTTACTTGGGTTGGCTCTCGGCGCCCTCGGCGGGCTTTTTCGCGGTGGATCGCGGCCAGCCTGGCGCGGGCTCCGACGAGGGCTCGTGACGCTTGGGCGCGACTTCCTTGGAGGCCTCGTCCGTCGCGGCCCCGACGATCGGCTTCTCGTCGCCGAGGATGGCGACCGCCTCTTTTTCAACGGGCCGCGCGAGAACCGCGGGCTCGGCCTTGACGGGCATGCCCGGGCGGATCATCTGAAGTCCCTCGACGATCACGGGCACCCCCGCGTCGAGCCCCTTGGTCAGGACCCGCAGCCCCTGGTACATCGTCAGCCCGGCCTCGACCCGCTGGACCGCGACCTTGCCGTCCTTGTCGACGATGTAGACGACCGGGCCGGCCTCGGTCTCCATCACTGCCGAGGCCGGGACGACGATCGCGTCCTTGAGATCGTCGACTTTCATCTCGAGCTTGACGTACTCGCCGGGCAGCAGCGTCCCGTGCGGATTGGGAATCCGGGCTTTCGAGAGGAACGTGGAGGTGGTCTCGTCGATGTAGTTGTCGATGAAGTAGCACTCGCCGATGTAGGGGTGGACTTCCTCGCCCTCGACGCCGGGACGCGTCAGCTTGGCCGGAAGGCCCTGCTGGACGAGCCGCGACGCCTTGTCGAGATAGCGAGAGCTGACCTGGATGTCGACGGTGATCGGGTCGAGCTGCTGGATGGTGCCCAACTCGGTGTAGCTTCCCCCTTCCTGTCCCGGGCCGACGAGGTTGCCGACCTTGACCCGCGCCTCGCCGATGCGGCCGTCGATCGGTGAGGTCATCCGGCAGTAGCCGAGGTTCAGCTCGGCGTCGCGGACCCCGGCCTTGGCCGCCTGGAGTTGGGCTTTCGCCGCGAGGATGGCGACGTCGTAGTCGGCCACCGCCTGGTCGTGGTTGGCGCGGTCCGCCTGGACCTGGGCCTCGAACTGCTTGCGGTCGGCCTCGGCCCGGTCAAGCTCCTCCTGCGACCCGGCGTTGCGGGCCAGCAACTTCCGGCTCCGCTGCTCCTCGATCTGCTTGAGGTTGAGCTGCGCCATGTCGAGCGCGACCTTCGACGCGGCCACCTCGCGCGCCTTCGACTGCTCGGCCTTGCGGACGGCGGCCTCCGACTCCTCCTGCTTCGCGCGGGCCGAGTCCAGGGCGATCTTGTACGGCTCCTCCTCGATCACGAGCAGGAGCTGGCCCTTCTTGACGGTCGCGCCTTCCTCGAAATGACGCTCCGTGAGAAATCCACGGACCCGGGCCCGCAAGGTGACGACCTCGGCCGCCCGCGTCGTGCCGTTCGGCGTCGCCAGGACCGGCACGTCCATCTTCCTCGAATCGACGACGCCGACCCGTGGAGGAGGAGGCGCCGCCGGCGCGGGGGGCTTCTGGCATCCCGAGAAGGAGGCCCCAGCCAAGACGGCGACGAGACCCGCCGCGAACCGCCCGTTCATCGTGCTCAACCCGAAATACGTTCGCATGTTGTCGAGACCCCTCAAGGGCGTTCTCCGGTCGGGGAATGGAAGGGCGATTCGGTCCTGTTCGCGAAATCCCACCAAGACGACAGCCCAGGGGCCGCGCGGGTTCAGAGGGTTTCGAGACGCCGATACTCGTCGGCGAAGACGTCTTTGATCAGCCTGTGGTAGGTCTTGCAGTAGTCCCACTCGGTGGTGAGCGGTCGCCATCCGAAGCCGTCGAGCAAGATCTGGACGCCGTCACGGGCTAGGCTTTCGGGAGGGCCGAGTTCGGCCGCGTCGAACATGGACCCGTAATTGTGCATGCCGAGGTGCGTGCCAAGGGCGATCGAGTACACGGCGAAGGAGACCTGTTCCGCTGTCCGAGGACGCTCGAGCGCGAGGTCTCCCGCGGCGACCGCGGAAGCGACGATGTCGCGAACTCGGTTCATGCAGGTCTGGTCCTGGCCGCAGAGATGCTTGCACCGCTCGGCGTCGGCGCGAGTCTGCAAGGCGGCCATCCGGATCACCATCTCGGCTTTGTAATACTGGGGATGCAGCCGGGCGAACAACTCGTCGGCCACCCCGATCGCGAACATCCGCTCGCGAGGCCGCCCCGGATACTCGCTCGCCCGGTCGAACAAATCGGACCGATACGTCAGGCTCTGAATCGCCAGGGCCGCGACCAGGTCCTCCTTGGTCGAGAAATGCTGGTAGATCGTCCCCTTGGAATACTCGGTCGCCTCCGCCAGCCGGTCCATGCTCAAACCCGCGAACCCTTGCTCCATGAGCATCGTCCGGGCCACGTCGAGCAATAGCGACTCGCGCTGCTGGATCTCCCGCTGTTTTCTCGTCAAAGTGCCCATGGAGGGGATTATTGACGGATCGTCAAAATTCGTCAAGTCGTCGAATTCGTATTCGAGTGGGTCAAGCGGTTGATTCGGGGTTCGCGGGTGCGACGTCCTGGAGTGAGCCGAGTTTGCGTAAATTGGGCCAGATCAAGGCGATGCCGACGACGGTGACGAGCGTTCCGACCCCGCCGAGGACGACCGCGCCCACCGTGCCGACGAGCCGCGCGACGACGCCTGATTCGAATTCGCCGAGTTCGTTCGACGATGAGACGAAGATCGTGTTGATCGCCGAGACGCGGCCGCGCATGTCGTCGGGCGAGAGCATCTGGGAGAGCGTCTGGCGGACGACGACGCTGACGTTGTCGCAGGCGCCCAAGAACACGAGCGCCGCCAACGAGACGTGGAAGTTTCTGGAGAGGCCGAAGACGATCGTGGCGACGCCGAAGCCCGCGACCGACCACAAGATGACCGGACCGGCGCGCTGGATCGGCTTGCGATGCGCAAGCGCCAGGGCGGTCGCGAACGAGCCGACCGAAGGGGCGGCGCGGAGCCATCCCAGGCCCTCGGGCCCGACCTTGAGGATGTCGCGGGCGTAAATCGGCAAGAGCGCGGTCGCGCCTCCCAGGAGGACGGCCACCATGTCGAGCGTCATCGTCGCCAGCAGCAGGTCGGTCTTGAGGACGAACCGGAGCCCCGCGAGCAGCGTCTGGAGCGTGACCGGGCTGGCGTCGCGGACCGTGGGGCGAATCCTCAGCGACGCGTTGAGCGCGACGGCGAAGACCAGGAACACCGCGTTGAGGCTGTAGCACGCGGTCGCCTTCGCGGTCGCGGCGATGACGAACCCGCCAAGCGCCGGACCTCCCACCGAGGCGATCTGGCCGACGCTCGAACTCCAGGTGATGGCCGAGAGCAGCAGTTCGCGGGGCACGAGCATCGGCTGGATCGCCCACTGCATGGGACGGTTGAGCGCCTGGCCGATCCCCGTGATCATCAGGAAGACGTAGATCCAATCGACGGGCGCCTCGTACGCCGAAACGACCGCGAGGCCGACCGCCGCGATGAGCATCAAGACGTTCGAGGCGACGAACAACATCTTGCGGTCGTGACGGTCGGAGAGATGACCCGAGGGGATCGCCAGAAGCAGGATCGGCGTCACCTGAGCCAGACCGACCATGCCGAGGGCCAGGGCCGACCGCGTCCGCTCGTAGATTTCCCAGCCGACCGCGATAGACTGCATCTGGGCGCCGATCCGGAGCAGCAGCGCGGCGGTGAGGAACCGCGCGAAATTGCCGTCGCGGAGCACCTGATAAGGGTCGTGTCGGGCGGGCGGAGGCTCGGGGTCGAGGGCCGATCCGTCGTGGGCCTGGCTTGCTTCGGTCACCAAAAGCCTCGGTACGTGGGAATTCGGACTCTTCGAGTATCGCGGTTCTCGGACAAGGTCGACGAGCCTGGTGGGAAGCCTCGCGGCGAGGTCAGATGCGATCGGCCCGCGGCGGGGCGGGGTGGTCGGATCGCCGACGGAAGTGGAACGCGGGCTAGGCAAAACGGCGTGAGACCAGTAAATTTGGGCTGCGTGTCAGAACACGCGGGTTCGGTTTTTCGCCAAGCGCTGGACGGTCTCGGTTGCATGGATTCGCCGACGACTTCCGGATGACGTACAGAGAGACGCAAACAGCCATGATGATCAAAGCAACCGACGTCCGCCGTGGCATGGTGATCACGATGGAAGGCGTGAACTATGTCGTCGTCGATTTCGCCCACCACACGCCTGGCAACCTGCGAGCGATGGTGCAGACCAAGCTTCGCAACATGAACTCCGGATCGCTGATCGACAAGCGCCTGCGGTCGGTCGACCAGATCGAAGTCCCGTACGTCGAGACCAAGGAATACGAATACCTGTACTCGGCCGGCGACGAGCATGTGTTCATGGACACCGAGACCTACGACCAGCTCCATTTCTCCCCCGAAATCATCGGGACGTCGATGCAGTACCTGCTGCCCAACAGTAGGGTGCTGGTCAAGTACATCAACGACAAGCCGGTCTCGATCGAGATCCCCGACTCGGTCGACCTGACCGTGTCCGACACTCCGCCGGCCCTCGCCGGAGCGACGGCCACCAACCAGTACAAGGAAGCGACGATGGAGACGGGCCTGAAGGTTCAGGTGCCGCCGTTCATCAAGCCCGGCGAGCGGATTCGCATCGACACCCGCACCAGCGAGTACATCGAGCGCGTGAAGTAACGTCCGCGTCGCGGCGTCGCCGGCTCATGGGGCCTCGACGCCGAGGCGGCTCTCGTTTTCCCGATGTGGTTGAGTTGCGTTGAGTTGAAAGGGCGCGGCACGTGGATGAGCTGACTCGTCTCCTGTCCGAACTCGTCTCCATCCCGAGCGTCAACCCGATGGGACGCGCGCTGAGCGGGCCCGAACTGCTCGAAACCCGGCTCAGCGCTTACCTCGAATCGTGGTTCCGCGACCGGGGGCTTCACGTCCAGAGACAGCCGGTCGCGCCGGGCCGCGACAACCTGCTGGCTCGGTACGATGCGCCCGACGCGCGGCGGACCGTGCTGTTCGACGTTCATCAAGACACGGTGCCGACCGACGGAATGACGATCCCTCCGTTCGAGCCCCGGGTCGAGGTCGGAAAGCTCTACGGCCGGGGAGCCTGCGACGTGAAGGCGAGCATGGCCGCCATGCTTCTGGCCTTCGAACGGCTCTGCCGCGAGCGGCCCCAAGGTTCGGCGTCGGTCGTCCTGGCGTGCACGGTCGACGAGGAGTTCACCCACCTGGGGTCGTCGAAGCTGGCGGAAACCCAGTCGGGAATCGACCTGGCGGTCGTCGCCGAGCCCACCCAGCTCAACGTCGTCCACTGCCACAAGGGGGCGACCCGCTGGAAGATCCGCGCCCGCGGCGTGGCCTGCCACAGCTCGACTCCGGATCGCGGAGTGAACGCGATCTATCGCATGGCGCACGTCGTCGCGGCCCTCGCCGACCTCGCCCGCGATCTGAGCCGGACGCCGCCGCACCCGATCCTCGGGCCTCCCAGCCTCTCGGTCGGCCGGATCGAGGGGGGGCTGAGCGTCAACATCGTCCCCGACGCCTGCACGATCGAGATCGACCGTCGGATGATCCCCGGCGAGACCCCTTCCGGCTGCATCGAACAGGTTCGGAAGTTCCTCGTCGGTCGGCTGGGAAACCTGGACGGCGTGGAGTTCGATCCTCCGTGGGTCCGCATGCCCGCGCTCGACACCCAGCTCGGCGATTGGGTGGGACCGCTCTCCGAGGCCGTGCAGGGTGCGACCGGACGGGCGCCGGAGCTGATCGGCGTCCCCTTCGGCACCGACGCCGGCCCACTGGGCGCGGCCGGCATTCCCGGCGTCGTTTTCGGACCCGGCGACATCGCCCAAGCCCACACCCGCGACGAGTGGGTCGAACTGGACCAGGTCCATCAGGCGGCCGAGGCGTATTACCGGATCGCCTGCGCCCTGGGATGAGCCGGCCTCCGGGATCGAAACGGAACCGCCCCGCGGACTCGCTCCTTCGGGAAAAGGAGCGGCGCGGGGCGACTCACAGGGAGCACCCTGGACGAGATTCGAGGGGCGCCCGGCATTCCAGCACGGCGTTCATCGCGATCAGGCGATCACGATCAAAAGACGTCGAGCGTGAAGTGGTTGCCTTCGTAGAACCGCTTCTTGTTCCAGTCGTGCCAGCCGTTGGGATGCCGGAAGATGCCGAACACGCGCTTGCCGCCGTAGAAATTGCGGTAGTACGGCCCCTGAATCTGGGGCACGATGCGCTGCTCGCGGGGGTATTTGTACCAGCCGTCGTAAAGTCCGTTGTACTCGAAGCCGTTGCCTGGAACCTGCGGCGGCACGTACGGCCAGTGCAAGTAGTCGTTCCAGTCCTGGGCCTTCGCCGAGTTGAGCCCGCTCAAGCCCCAAAACGCCAGGGCGAGCGCGAACGCCTTAATCCATGAGCATCGCGACACGTTCCACCTCCGTGTAGGGAACTGTTCCCAAACCGAGACTAAACATGCCACACGAAATCCGCCCGCGCGACAAAAATGCGGACGGTTTCGAGGCCCCGAGGATGGGTTATGCATGACGCGCCGCTCGATTCGACAACGCACGCGCCGACGGGAACGACCTCTCGGCCGATCGCCCGCTTTCCCCACGTCGCAACGGTCGCAACGCCATGGCTCGCCCGGACGATCTTGCCGTGCCTCTGCCTACTGACGGCGCTCGGCGCCGCCGACCCTTCGAAGCCCGAGCGCGCGCGGCTCGAAAGCTGGGTCAAGACGCTGGCGTCGCCGGAGTTCGAAGGCCGGCGCTGGGAAGGGGGGCGGAAGACGGCCGCTCTGCTCGTTGAGGAGTTTCGCCGGCTCAAGCTCGAACCGCTGTTTCAGGAGCAGTACATCCAGACCGTGCCGTCGACTCCACCGGCGAACGTCCCGGGTCGAAACGTCGGCGCGGTCCTTCGAGGGGCCGACCCGGTCCTGCGCGACCAGTACATCGTCGTGTCGGCCCATTACGACCACCTGGGCGTTCGCAACGGCGTGTTGTACCCCGGCGCCGACGACAACGCGTCGGGCGTGGCCATGATGATGGAAACCGCCCGCTGCCTGGTGACGGCCGCCGAACGGCCCAAGCGGTCGATCGCCTTCATCGGCTTCGACCTCGAAGAAGCGGGGCTCTACGGCTCGCGCTATTACGTCGCGCACCCGCCGTTCCCGGTCGACAAGATCACCCTCTTCATCACCGCCGACATGATCGCGCGTTCGCTCGGCGGCGTCTGCGATCCGTACGTCTTCGTGATGGGGACCGAGCACATCCCGGCCGTGCGCCCCTGGATCGCCGAGGCCGCCCGCGACCGGCCGTTGACCGTGGGGCTGCTCGGCGCCGACCTCTTGCTGCTCAACCGCAGCGATTACGGGCCGTTCCGGTCGCTCAAGGTCCCGTTCCTGTTCTTCTCCACCGGCGAGAACCCGCGCTATCATTCCAGCGAGGACAAGCCCGAGACCCTGAACTACGCCAAGCTGACCGAGATCAGCCAGGTGATCCACGAAGTCGCCGCGCGGGTGGCCGACGAGACGTCGCCGCCGTCGTGGAACGACGCGACGGATCATCCGCTCGACGAGGCCGTCGCCATTCGCGACGTCCTCAAGATCCTCCGCGACAATCGCGAGACCCTGCAAATCAACGCGGCCCAGATCTACCTGATCGACGGCACGCTGCGGACGCTCGACGGCGTGATCGCGCGCGGTCGAATCACTCCGTCGGAACGCGCGAGCATGCTCCATTCGGCACGGATCATCATCATGACCGCATTTTAAGCGATACGCCCGCTCAGAGCCGGGGCGCGGGGGGGGCGGTCGGTTGGACGGGGGGCTCGTTGGGCATCGGCGGCTCCGTGAACCGCGGCCGGGGAGGCGTGACGAGCATCCGGCCGCCGAACCGGGCCGCGTCGAATCCCTCGCCGGCGTCGCCCTGTTCGTTGGGGACGAACGGGAACTGAGGGCGGGCGTCGAGCACCCGGCCGTCGAGGCCCTCCCAGACGCCGGGGGGAGTGAAGTTCTCGATCCCCTCGCCGTCGGCCATGCCCCCGACGAGTTGGCTGCGCGAGCGCCGGAGCGCCCCGTCGTGGAGCGTTTGGGCCAGGTCGTTCGACCAGTCGCTTGCGGGGTTGGGGATGGTCGCCATCACCGGTCCGAGCGGCGTGTCCTCGATCTCGTACGACTGGGGCCGCGTCGCGCGGGCGATGTAGTCGACGAGCCCCCGCGCCCGTTCGAGTTCGCCTTGCCCGATAAGGATCTGGGCGCGGAGGCAAAGCCAGCGAAGGCGGGTTTCCGGATCGATGGCCCGCGCCTCGACCGCCGCCAGACGCGCGTCGGCGGCCGAGTAGTCGCCTCGCAGGTAGTCGAAGAACAGCCGAAGCTCGGCCTGTGAGGTCGGCTCATCGTGGGCGTCGGCCGGGGCCGGCTGGTTGAGCAGGCCGTTGGCGATCTTCGCCAGGCGACGGAGTCGGATCTGGCGGGGATTGTTGCCGGCGATCTCGACGGGTGACGGCAGGATCGTCGCGCGGGCCACGGACTTGACGCCCAGGGCCTGCGGGCTCCAGGTCTTGAGGATGTCGGCCGAGCACGAAGCGAGCAGCTCCAGCCAGACGCGCTGGGTCGGACCGTCGGGGGCGATCAGCGTGACCGCCTCGGTCGCCATGTCGCAGTAGGCCGGCAGCCCGAGCATGCCCGGGGCTTCGACCCGGAACGCAACCGTCTGGCCGTCGGGAGAGATCGAGGGCGCCCCGATTTTAAGGGTCAGATCGAGGGGGTGGAAAAGCTTCGCCGATCTCTGGGTGCGGATATTGCACCACCGCATCGACTGTTCCTGGCCGTCGATCTCGATCATCGCGACGCACTGCTCCTGTTCGCGGTCGAGGCTCAAGGTGCTTTTGGCCACGACCAAGTCGGCGGCGAGGGCCGGACCGGGGGGGATGGCCTGGCCGAACCCAGGACCGGCACCGGGGCGACGCATCGGCAAGCGGGCGTTGCGGTTGCGTGGGCCCCCCATCGGGGGCCCTTCGAAGTTCATCACGGGAAGGATCGGGCCGGAGTCGAGGCCGATCCGGACCAGGTCGACCTGCGTGTGGTGCATCCCGGCCCGCGTCGTCTGGGCGACCGCCAGGATCGATTGACCGTCGAGGCTCCAGATCGGCGGGGCGTCGAGCAAGGCGACGTTGGTCTTCAACGGACGCGCCGAGCCCAGATCGCGGTTGAGGATGTTCACCACCCGAGCGGATTCGCCGGTCCGTCCTTCCAGCTCCTGAACGAACAGGAGACGGAGCCCGTTGGGGGCCCATGAGGGATGCCGCGCGCCGTCGATCGTCTTGACCACCGCCCCCTGATCGAGCCGGACCATCACGACGCCGGCCGACTTCCCTGGACGCGGCAGCGCCAGGTAGCGGCCGTCGGGGCTGATCTCCGGCTTCAAGCCGATGATCGCCGCGAGCTGCTCAGCTTCAAGGTCCAGCTCGGGGAGGACGACGATCACCTTCTTTTGATCCAGACCCGACTGGACGACGACCTCGTAACGGCCGCGGACGAGCGTCTGGTCGGCGTCGTCGGAAACCGGAACGAACCGGCCGAAGATGAGCGAGCGGCCGTCCACCCCCCACGTCGGCGAGGAGAGCGGCCACCGCGACTCCTCGATCAAGACCGACTCGTTGGCCCCGAACTTCGACGCCCAGACCCGGTGCTTCGCCCCGACTCGCGACGGTGCCGCGGCGGCGGCCGGAGCGGAGGACACCAACTCGACTTGCGGAAGCAACCAACCGTCGCGAAGTATCGACGTCGATTCGAGGTCGGTGATCGTGAAGGCCAACCATTGTCCGTTCGGCGACCATTCCAGCGGTGCGGCGAACGAGGTCGCCAGCAGCGAGGAGGCCAACACGCGTGACAGGCCGATGAGGCTGGATAGCATGAGAGAGGGTCCCCGCCGAGACGCGACGTCTAGGGAGCCCGGACCGACGTCCCGACTTCCGGCGACCGATCAAGGGTACGCCCTTGTTCAGTATAGGGCGGCGGGAGCCGTCTTCCTAGCGGAAAACGAGCCTTGAGAACCGCGCGGTCCGATCCCTTTGGGGCGCATGGCTGTTTCCGTCCAGGTCGTGGAGGATCCGGCCGAGCGACCGACGGGGGGCTTCCACGGAGGAAATCCCGATGGGGCGGTTTGACCGCGCGTCGGAAAGTTGTATGTTACATCCAAACGAGTTACGTCTAGAGACCGCGACGTTGAATATCGAGCGGGACCTTGAAAATCGGTCGCCCCGGTGCATAAGATGCCGATCTGCCTCCTTCGCACTCTCTACTCTCTCGACCGGCGTCCGAATCCTGGACGGCTCGAGATTCGAGCCCCATTGAGTCTCGCCTTCTACTTTCGGGAGCTTCCATGCGTTTCGTCCTGATCGATCGAATTCTCGAGGTCAAACCCGGTTGCTCCCTCCACGCCGTGAAGAACCTGTCGCTGGCGGAGGAGTATCTGAGCGACCACTTTCCGGGCTTTCCCGTGATGCCGGGGGTCTTGATGCTCGAGGCGCTGACGCAGGCGGCCGCCTGGCTGATCCGCGATATGGAAGATTTCGCGCACAGCATCATCGTGTTGAAGCAGGCCAAGACGATCAAGTACGGCAGTTTCGTCGAGCCCGGCCGCCAGCTTGAATTGAAGGTCGACCTCGTCTCCGACGACTCTCCGAACGCGACGTTCAAAGGGGTCGGGGTCATCGACGGCCAGGAGATGGTCAAGGGCCGAATCGTCCTGACCCGCTACAACCTTCGCGATCGCAACCCTCTCCTGCACGCGACCGACGCCCAGATCGTCGCCGGCCTTCGCGACCTCTACTCGACCCTGCGAAAGGGATCGGTGGGGGCCCGCGCCATGTCGCGAACGCCCGAGCCCGCCGGCGTGAAGCTGCTCTGAGCCGCCGCTGGCCGCTGTTCGCGGCCGAATCCGCCGCGTCTGGACCGATTATTCCGTATTCGCCGGATCGGCGCAAAGGGTTCAGGCGAAAAAGTCCATCAGGCCTACGCAGCTTCAGCGTATTATTGGTTAACTGTGGATGAGGTTGCACGTTTTCCCGATTTTCACGACAATAGTCGAGCGAGATCCTGAACCCGGCCGAAGGTCCAGGATCTTCCCTCATCAACAGTCGAGATTCCGACTTCGATCCTGCCCCTTTGAAGTTCTTTGCTCGATCCCGCCGACGATTAAGTGAGCCGACTTGATCATAGGCTTCCCTGCGGACTGATGAGCAGCGGATCGAGCACGAGAAAGTGTTCCCCCCCTTTTCCTGAGGATGTCATGCCCGCATACGAAGAAATCTTCGAGAAGGTCCAATCCACTCTGGTCGACGCACTGGGGGTGGATGAGGAGGACGTCACGCGTGAGTCCACCTTGCAAGGCGACCTGGGAGCCGAGTCGATCGACTTTCTCGACATCGTCTTCCGGCTCGAGCGGAACTTCGGCATCAAGATTCCCCGGGGCGAGCTGTTCCCCGAAAACCTGATCGCCGATCCCGAATGGATCACCGACGGCCGACTGACGTCGAAGGGGTTGAGCGAGCTGAAGGGCCGCCTGCCGTTCGCCGATCTGTCGAAATTCGAGGCCGATCCGGACGTCGAGAAGATGGGCGACCTGTACACGGTCGACATGCTGGTCAATTACGTCCAGAGCAAGCTCGCCGCCTGATCTCGGCCGTCGATCGCGTCGGATGGCGGATCGAAGCACGAACCCGGGCGGGGACCGCAATTCGGCGGGACGAGCATCCGCCGTCCCGCTCGGTCCGCGGGCCTGGACGTTACGCGCGTCCATGGCGGATCAACCTCTCCCCCAATCCTAATCCGGCGGTTTCCTCGACCATGCGATGGATCTGGATCGACAAGTTCCTGGAGTTCCGAAGCGGTCAGTTCGCGCGAGCGATCAAGAACCTGACCCTGGCTGAAGAGCATCTCCACGATCATTTCCCCGGCTACCCGGTGATGCCGGCCTCGCTGATCATCGAGGGTCTCGCCCAGACGGGGGGGATTCTGGTGGGAGAGGCCGGGGGGTTCGCCGAGAAGGTGGTGCTCGCCAAGATTCCCCGCGCCGAGTTCTTCGGCGTGGCCTGCGCCGGCGATCAGCTCATCTACGAGGTGACGTTGACCGACCTGCGGGCTGAGGGGGCCGTGGTCGACGCCAAGGCGTTCCTCGACGGTGAACTGCTGGCGGAGGTGGAAATCGTCTTCGCCCATCTGGACAACACCCGAGCCAACCAGATCTTCGGACCCAAGAACTTCGTCTTCACCCAGCAACTGCTGGGGGTGCTCGACCTCGCCAAGGCCCAACAGCGGGCTCGCGAGCAGGATGCAACCACGCACGACCTTGAGTCCAATGGTCAACCGCACGGCACGCCGACTCTCCCCTGAGCCGTCCGCGCCCCTTCTCAAGCCGCAGGGCTTGTCAATTTCGGAAAATCCCCATATTTTTACGGGATAGGTCGAGTCTAAGGATTCCTGGACTGCATAATTGCCCGAGCGGATCGCGGGGCGAGCCGCAAGCTGGGATCGGGTTCGAGGCCAACACCGGGGAGTTCGACGGGTCTTACATGCTTGGTTCCGAACGCCGCGTGGTCATTACCGGTCTGGGGTTTGTCACTCCCCTCGGCGATTCCCCGGATCGAATCTGGGAACGACTCGCCGCGGGGCAGGGTGCCCTGCGCCGGGTTGAGGCGTTCCCGGTCGCGGGATTGCCATCCGACGTCGTCGCGGAGATCCGCGACTTTGATTTTCTCAAGGGCTACGCCCTTCCGAAGTTCCGCAACGCGTTGCGGAAGAGCCGGAAGTACATGGCTCGCGACATCCTGCTCGCCGTGGCCGCCGCCCAGCTCGCGATCAACGACGCGGGCCTCGTCGACGGCGGCGTCGAGCCGTCGCGGATCGGCATCGACCTCGGCGCCGGCCTGATCTCGACCGAGCTCGACGAGCTCGCGCCGGCGATCACGATGGCGTCGGCCGGGACGGGAAGCTTCGACTTCCCGGCGTGGGGCCGCGAGGCGATCGGCGTGATCGAGCCGATCTGGCTGCTCAAGTATCTGCCGAACATGCTGGCCTGCCACATCTCGATCCTGATGGACTGTCAGGGGCCGAGCAACACGATCACCGAGGCCGACGCATCGTCGAATCTGGCGATCGCCGAGGCGTCGCGGATCATCGCGCGGGGCAAGGCCGACGTGATGATCACCGGAGGCGCCGACTCCAAGATCCACCCCCTGAGCCTCACCCGCATGGCGCTCTACGGCAACATGTCGCGGTGGGAAGGCGAGCCCTCGGGCGCCTGCCGTCCGTTCGACAGCCGTCGCGACGGCTCCGTGCCCGGCGAGGGGGCGGGGATCTTGATCCTGGAGGAACGCGAGCACGCGCTGCGGCGCGGGGCGAAGATCCACGGCGAGATTCTGGGCTCGGGCTCGGGCTGCGACGCGATGGCGACCGGCGGCATGGACCCAGACGGCAGCGGCACGGCGACCGCCATCAAGGCGGCCCTCCGCGAGGCCCGGCTCGACCCCGATGCGATCGGACACGTCAACGCCCACGGCTCGGGCTTGAAGATCGGCGACCGCGCCGAGGCGCGGGCCTTCCACCGGGTCTTCGGCGGCTCGCCGCCGCCGGTGACGGGACTTAAGGGCTTCATGGGCAACATGGCGTCCGGGGCCGGAGCCGTCGAGCTGATCGCCAGCCTGGTCGGCGTCAATCGCGGGCTCATCCCGCCGACGCTCAACTGCGACGATCCCGACCCCGAGTGCGCCCTCGACGTGGTGACCGGTTCGCCTCGGCCGACCGACAATCCGATTTTCGTGAACACCAACTTAACCGTCAATGGACAGGCCGCCGCGGTCGTGGTGCGGGGCGAGGCCCCGCACGTCGCGGACTGAGCGCCGATCGAGTCGCGGCGGCGTGACGCGGTCACGGGGCCGGCTCGGGTCGATTTCAGCTACAGGAAGTTCGTTCATGCGGCGAGTCGTGGTTACAGGCATGGGCATGGTCACCCCGGTGGGTCGGGACGTCGAATCGAGCTGGTCCGCGCTGCTCGCGGGCAAGAGCGGCGTCGGTCCGATCTCGCTGTTCGACGCCCGCACGTTTCCAACGCGGATCGCTGCCGAGGTCAAGGGGTTCGATCTCGACGACTACCTCGACCAGGCGTCGCGGTGGACCGAGTATTCGCGGAACACCCGGTTCGCCCTGGCGGCCGGCAAGATGGCGATGGACGACTCGGCCCTGGACGTCGCGGCCGAGGGGTTCGACCCTACCCGGTTCGGCGTCTACCTGGGCGCCGGCGAGGGGCAGCAAGATTTCTCGCGGTTCGTCAAATTGGTCTACAAGACCAGTCGCAACAGCAAGGTGCTGACCGAGGAGTTCTCGCGCCACGGGGTCACCGATCTGCACGCGGTTCGCGAAGCCGAGCAAGAGCCAGGCACCCCCGCGGCGCATCTGGCGAGCGTCTTCGGCGCCCGGGGGGCGAACTCGAACTGCCTCACGGCGTGTGCGGCGAGCTCGCAGGCGATCGGCGAGGCCTACGAGATGATCCGGCACGACTGCGCCGACGTCATGCTCTCGGGCGGCACGCACAGCATGATCCATCCGTTCGGCGTGACCGGCTTCATCCTCCTGACCGCGCTCTCCACTCGCAACGATGAGCCGACGCAGGCCAGCCGGCCGTTCGACCGCGACCGCGACGGTTTCATCATCGGCGAGGGGGCCGGCATGCTCGTGCTCGAAGAGCTTGAGCACGCCAAGGCGCGGGGCGCCCGGATTCACGGCGAGATCGTCGGCTACGGGTCGACGGCCGACGCCTTCCGGATCACCGACAGCCACGAGGAAGGCCGCGGCGCCATCGCCTGCCTCAAAGAGGCGCTCGAAGGAGCGAACCTGCGGCCCGAGGAGATCGACTACGTCAACGCCCACGGGACCAGCACGTCCGTGAACGACTCGGTCGAGACCCTGGCGATCAAGAAGACGTTCGGCGACGCCGCGTACACCGTGCCGATCTCCAGCACCAAGAGCATGATGGGCCACTTGATCGCCGCCGCCGGCAGCGTCGAGGCCATCGTCTGCCTTTTGACGATCCGCGACGGCCTGCTTCCGCCCACGATCAACCTCGATAATCCGGACCCCGAGTGCGACCTCGACTACGTCCCGCACGAAGCCCGGAGCAAGAAGGTGGACGTCGCGCTTTCCAACAGCTTTGGATTCGGCGGCCAGAATATCACGCTCATCCTGAAACGCTACACCGATTGACGTACTACCACGCCCGGCCGACCCTGGGGGCCGCGGACCGCATGAGCGGGCCGCATCCGAGCCCCCTGGTTCCACGGTTCGGGCCTTGTGAATTGGAGCCCATCCGTGGTTGGCGCAGCAAGCCTTCTTTACTTCCTCGCCGTCGTCGCGCTGCTTCCGGTGGTCGGCTTGGTGGGCTTCCTGATCTTCGCGGTCTTCCGCTACTGCCCGGTCATCACCCGGATTTTCGTGGAACGGCCGGTCCTCCTGCCTCTGAGACTGACCCCTGACGACCTGGGCGAACCGGTTTCGTTCGCGGCCGAGGACGGCCTCGCGCTGTCGGGTAGCTACTTCAAGGCCCGGACCCCGTCGCGAACCGGCGTGCTCGTCTACTGCCATGAGTTCCTGAGCGATCGTTGGAGCTTCGCCCCCTATATCGACGGCCTACGCGACAAGGGGTTCGACGTCTTCAGTTTTGACTTTCGGAACCACGGCGAGAGCCCCGTCGAGCCATCGTACGAGCCCATCCAGTACGCGACCGACCGCGAGGTCGGCGATCTCCGCGGCGCACTCGCCTATCTGCGGTCGCGCCCGGACCACGACCCGGCCGGCTTCGGGCTTTTCGGCGTCAGTCGAGGCGGCACCACGGCGTTGTTGGTCGGGGCAGTCGAAGCCGACGTCTGGGGCGTCGTGACCGACGGCGCGTTCCCGACCCGCGGCACGATGACGGCCTACATCGACCGTTGGGCCGAGATCTACGTTCGCAACGCCTTGTTCCTGGCGATTCTCCCCCGGTTCGTCTACTCGTTCCTGGGCGACGTCGCCCGCAGGCAGTCGCAGCGCCAGCTCAATTGCGTCTTCCCGAGCGTCGAGCGAGCCGTGGCCCGGCTCGCGCCGCGCCCCTGGTTCCAGATCCACGGCGAGCGCGACGCCTACATCGGGACCGACATCGCCCAGGCCCTGTTCGCCTGCGCCCGTGAGCCCAAGGAACAATGGCTGGTGGCCGACGCCAAGCACAACCGCTGCCGCGAGCTTGAGCCCGAAGCCTACGCCCGCAAGCTCGCCGCGTTCGTCGATCGGTACGCCCCGCGGCGGCCCCTGGCCGGCCTGCCGTCCTTCCAGGCCTCCGAGGCGCGGTACAGCGACTACAACGTCACTGGCGTCCGCGTTCCGTCGGCCGAGCTGATCACGAACGTCGCGTCGACCATGACCCGTTGAACCGAACAATCCGACGGGGGTCCTCTCCCTCATGCTCAACTTCATCAAGCGGCTCGCGGGCCGGCCGATCGCCAATCGCGCCCGACGGCTCGCCGCCGAGTTTCTCGATCAGACGAACCGCGCGGGGGACGTTCAGCGCGATCTCCTGTTGTCCCGGATCGCCCGCAACGCCGACAGCCAGTTCGGCCGTGACCACCATTTCCACGAGATCCGCACGCCGGCCGACTTCCGCAAGCGGGTGCCGATCGGCGACTACAACCGCCACGAGCCGTACATCGACCGGGTTCGTCGCGGCGACGTCTCGGCCCTCTTCGGGGCCGGGACCGACGTGCTCATGTTCGCCATGACCTCCGGGACCACCAACCGGCCCAAGACGATTCCCGTCACCCGCGAAGCGCTCAAGGACTATCGCGAGGGCTGGACCATCTGGGGCATCCTGGCGTTCGACGGCCACCCCAACATGATCGACCACGGCTTGCGGCCGATCCTCCAGATCGCCAGCGACTGGCGAGAGAGCCAGACCGCCGCCGGCATCCCCTGCGGCGCGATCACCGGGCTGACGGCTTCGATGCAGAACCCCCTGGTTCGAACCACCTACTGCATGCCGGCCTGCGCGTCGCGGATCAAGGACGTCGAGTCGAAATACTACGTCGCGCTGCGGTTCTCGATCGCCCGCGACCTCGGCACCGTGATCGCCGCCAACCCGAGTACGATCCTGGGCATGTTCCGCCTGGGAGATCGCGAGCGTGAGACCCTGATCCGCGACCTCCACGACGGCACGATCGACGCCAAGTGGTCGATCCCCGACGACATCCGCAAGCAGCTCCGGTTCCGCACCCGCATCCGTCGCAAGGCGACCGCCAAGCGGCTCGAAGCGATCGTCGAGGAGACCGGCCGACTGCTGCCTCGCGACTACTGGCCGAACCTTGAGTTCCTCTCCAACTGGATGGGAGGAACCATGCGCGCCTACCTGCGCGGGTATCCCGAGTTTTTCGGCGACAAGCCGGTGCGCGACGTCGGCCTGATCGCGTCCGAGGGTCGGATGACGATCCCGATCGAGGACGGCACGGCGGCGGGCGTGCTGGACATTCGCCATCACTACTTCGAGTTCATCCCCGAGGAGCAGGGCGACCTTGCCGAGCCCGACACGGTCGAGGCCGTCGACCTCATCGAAGGCCGCAACTACTTCATCATCCTGACGACCGCCGGCGGCTTGTATCGCTACAACATCTTCGACCTCGTCCGGTGCGTGGGATTTCACGGCAAGGCGCCGGTCGTCGAGTTCCTGAACAAGGGTGCCCACTTCTCCAGCCTGACCGGCGAGAAGCTCTCCGAGCATCAGGTGGTCGCCGCGGTCGAGGCGGCGCAGCGGGCCGTGGGGATCAGGCTCCGGTCGTATCTGCTCCTTCCCATCTGGGGAGAACCGCCGTCGTACGGCCTGCTCGTCGAGACCTCGGACCTTCCCGAGACCCAGGGCGCCGACCGCTTCACCGCCGCCGTCGAGGAGCAGCTCCGCGCGCTCAACGTCGAGTACGCCTGCAAGCGCGACACCCTTAGACTTGGCCCGGTCCGCACGATCCGCCTCCCCAACGGCGCCTGGGGCGAATTCCAGAAACGACGTCTGGCCCGGAGCGGGGGAACCGTCGAACAATACAAGCAACCGCACCTGATCCCCGATACCAACGAGATCAACTCCTTCTCGGTTCTGGATTCGGTCGCCCCCTGAAATTCGAGGGGTTCGATGGAGCGATCTCCCGCGGGCCGAAGGGCCCCAGGCGTATTGCTCGACGGTTCAAGGAAGAGCTACAACCCCGTTGGACGAGCAGGTTCGGGTTGCCCCGCGGCCGTGGTTGTGGTAAGCGTGGGGGCGATTCAAGGCCAAGGGCTCAAGGGCCGCCGCCCGGTCATCGCGACCACGGGCGGATTCCCCAGGGCGGGGGAGAGGGAAACGATGAATCGAGCGATCGACAACGCACGGGCGGCGCTCTTCGCTCCCAGCAGGATTCTGATTTTCGTCGCGCTGGCTTCGGCCTTGTTCGAGACCGGATGCGCCAGCACGGCCGCCATGCGAGCCAGCGCCAGCGCGCTGGCCGGCTCAATCTGGGATCGGCCTCGAACCGAGCCCACGTACGATCTCTACGCCCAGAACATGGCCGGCGCGCGTGGTCCCGCGCCCGCCACGCCGATGGTCGCCTCGAACGACGCCTCGAAGGCGAAGAGCGATTCGACGGCCCCCGAGGCGGACGAGGCGAAGACCGCCGAGGACGCCGAGCCCGTCGCCGCCGCCGAGCCCGCCTCGACCCGTCCGCGCAAAGCCCGAACCGACGAGAGCGTGCGGATCACCCTGGGACGTCCCGAGAGCCTGCCGGTTTTGAAGGAAGGCGCGCCCGCCGAGTTGGCGGCGGCCGACACGCCACGACCGACGTTCGCGCCCTCGAAGCCGCGCGAGGAGGCCGCGTCCGCGGCTGAGACGAAGGAAAACGAGTCGATGGCGCTTGCCGCCGCCCCGCCCCGCGCGAAGAAGCCGAAAGACCCCGATCAGAAGCTGCGGACGATCCTCGACGAGGCCAAGCAGCGGCTCGAAGAGATGTCCACCTATCAGGTCAACATCACCCGCGCCGAGCGCGTCGGCAGTCAGCTTCAGCCCCAGGAAGCGGTCTTGCTCAGCGTCCGTCGCAAGCCGAAGGCCGTCCGGCTGGAGTGGCCGACCGGATCGAGCAAGGGGCGCGAGGTCATCTACTCGACGGCGATCAACGACCGGACGATGTATGTGAACATGGCCGACTCGGCGCTGCCGATCCCCCGGATGTCGATCCCGATCGACAGCCCGCTCGCCATGCGGAGCAGCCGTCACACGATCGGCGAGGCCGGCTTCGACACGATTTTCGACAACCTCTTCAAGCAACTGGTTCCCGCCGGCGCCCCGACTCCCGGCGGCAAGCTCGTCTACAAGGGCCTCGAAAAGCCCAAGGAGATCGACCAGACCTGCCACCTGATCCAGCGCACGACGCCGACCAAGGAGGTCTGGAAGGTCTATCTCGACACCAAGTCGCTGATGCCCGTCGTCGTCACCGCGCACCAGGAGGACGGCGAGCTGCTTGAGTGCTACACCTATACCCAGCTCCAGCCCAACCCCGAACAGCTCGCCTCGGCCGACGCCTTCGATCCCGACAAACGCTGGGGCGAGGCGAAGGGCCTCTTCTCCCGACTCGCCAAGGCGGCCGGCGACGCTCAGGGCGGCAGCCCGACCAAGACGCGCTGACTGCCAAAATGACCAGCAGGGTGCCTTCGGAGAGCGCCGACCGAGGCTTTTCGGCGACTCTCCGATAATTTTTAAAGATCGGCCTTGCATTGACTTGCTACTATCGATTCTGATGGAGAGAAGCAGTTCAGTGCGTTTGGCGCATGGATTGCTTAGCTCACTCCCGTATTGAATCCTCGACGACGGATCAAGCGTGAGTCCGGTACATGATGTCAGCAATCCAGGACTACTCCATCCTCATCACGGACGATGATGCGGCTTCTCGCGAGACGCTTCGCGAGATCTTTGCGCCGCAGGGCTATCGCACGTTCCTCGCCGAGAGCGGGGAAGAGGCGATTGACATCGTCCGCGACAACCACGTGCATATCGCCTTGCTCGATATGCACCTGCCGAGGCTCTCGGGTCTCGAAACCCTGGCGATCTTCCGCCAGATGCGCGGCGCTCTGCCCGCAATCTTGATCTCGGGCGACTGCGACGACAGCTTGATGCGTCGGGCTCTCTCCGAGCACGCCTTCACCGTCCTCGCCAAACCCATCAGCCGGCACGTGATCGTCCACGTCGTCCACAAGGCGTTGCAGAAGTTTTATAACTGACGGCGTGGCGCTTCAGTCTCGCCGTATGCCGAGCGGAAGATCGACTTTCGTGCCGTCGTCGATCAGGAGCATCGCTTTGATGTCGCCCGGAGGCCGATCGTCGGGCAGTGAGGCCATGCCGTCGGCCGCGGTGGCGACGTGGGCACCGCGATGTTCTCCCAGAGCGTGCTTGCTCGAAATGTTCGGCCGGCTCCGGTCATTTACCCGGAAGCTCATGTCACCCCAGACGAGGTCCCTCGGCTCCATCCAGTGGATCGCGGCGTTGTCGGACTCGACGAGCATCAGCGTCGATTCGGGATCGTCCCGGATGTCGGTCAGCCGCCCCGGCACACCGCTGCCAGGGAAGAGCGTCCTCGGGCCGACGACCGCGAGGATGCTCGTGAAACCGTGCTCGGCGGCCTCGGGACCGCTCGGGCAGAAGAATGTTGACGGCCGCATCGCGTGGAGTTCACGGTTGTTCGGGCTGTCCCATGGTTCGTCGAACCGAATCTTCGCGTAGAGGGAGTCCTGGCCGAGGAACGGAAGCAACAGCACCCTCCAGCTATGCAGCGGCTTGCCCTGAGCGTCGGCGACGTAAGCGGGCGGAAGGCTGCCGTAGGTTGATTCGTAATTTAGCAGAGCGAGTCCGACCTGCTTGAAGTTGCCGACGCACTGTGCGGATCGGGCCGCCTCCCTCGCCTGACCCGCGGCCCAGGTCAGCCAGCCCGCGGCCGTGAACGTCACGACCGCGAGCACCAGCCAGAAAGCGAATCCAACGCTGTTGATCGTCTCCCTGCGGGTCGATCTCGTGAAAGTTCGCATGATTTGGTCGCCGGGCGAGGCATCGGGGAACATCATCCCATCTTCTTGACGATCACCCGGCTCCCCTGGACGTCGACGACTTCGACGAGGCAGTCGGTCTCGACGAAGAAGTTGTCGGCGGTGACGTCGATCAGCATGTTGCCGAACCGCGCCTTGCCGGTGGGTCGGAGCGGCGAGGTCGTGCGGCCGGACTCGCCGATCAGGAACGCGAGCGAGTCGTAGCCGTCCATCGACGGCTTGGCCGTCGGGTCGGACTCGACCACGGTCCACGGCTCGGGCTTGAGGATCAGCCGGTTGAAGATGGGGATCGCCGGGAAGTAGCGGGCCAGCACCACGGCCCCGGCGGTGACGCCCAGCAGCGCGATGGTCACCTGGAACAGGGTGTAGCCCATTTCCCGGTATTCATACTCCTGCGTGGGCCACGAGAACGAGTGGCTGGCCATGACGATGCTGGAGAGCATCAACACGATGCCGGCCATCCCGAAAACGCCGAAACCGGGGAAGACGAACAGCTCAAGCGCCAGCGACACCAGGCCGAGCAGGAAGAGGATGATTTCGAGCTGGTCGGCCGTGCCGCTGAGGTAGTGGCTCCAGAAGAACAGCATGAAGGCCAGGGCCGACGTGATGGCCGGGAGTCCGATGCCGGGGAGCTTGAGCTCGATGACCAGCATGAACAGGCCGACGAACAGCAAGAGCCAGCTCACGTAGGGGTCGGTCAGCACGGTCACGAGCGAATCGACCCAGCCGGGCCCTTCGACGCGGATCTGCTGGCCCTGGAGCCCGTAGAGGGCTTTCAGCTCTTCCTCGTTGCGAACCACCTGGCCCACGCCGAGGGCCGCGGCGTCGTCGCCGGTCAGGGTCAACTGGCGGCCGGCTTCCTTGCGGGTCTGGATGTTCTGGAACCGGCCCGGGTTGGCTTCGGCTTCATCGCGGAGCAGCAGCCGCGACGCGCCGGTCTCCTGATCGTGGACCTCGACGACTTCGACCTCGGGATCGACCATCGCCTGCGCGACGGCCTCGGGGTGTCCCATCTTCGCCGCCAGAAATCCGGCCTTCTTGCTCAAGCTGGCGATCTGGCCATCGGTGAGCGCCTCGACGCGGCCGCGACCGGTGATGATCTGCCGGACGTCGCCCATCCGGCCGCGTTGCTTGAAGACGATGTCGCGGCAGGCCAGGGGGATGAGCGCCGCAACGCCGGTCGCGCGCTCGTCGACGTAGGCCACGGTCTTCATATCGGTGATCCCGGCGATCATGTCGGCCAGGGCGTCGGCCGACGCGACGAGGCCGCCGGGGCTGTCGATCTGGAAGAACAGCAGATTCGCCCGTTCTCGGCGGGCCTGTTCGATGCGACGGCCGAGGTAGGAGACCTTCGACTCTTCGACCGAACCTTCGATCTTGATCCAGACCGGCCGGACGACCTGGCCGAGCGTCGGGTCGTCGATCGACGACTGGCCGCTGATCTGGTAGATCTGCGCCACTTCGGCGGGAGTTTCCGCCACGCGCTTGCAGAACCCTTCTTCGCGGGCCCGCTCGGCCGTCAGCACGCCGCGACGGCCGTCTTCCCAGGCGGGGCGTTCCTCGGCCACGTCGCTCGTCTTGCGGAATTCCTGCAGGTTCTCGGCGAGCACGTAATGGAGCGACCTGTCGGTCGATCGCACCAGCCGCAGGTCAGCGTCCCGGTCGAGCATGCCGAGCAGCAGGTCGGGCTCGCGGGTCTTGCGGACGGCAAGGAACCGCACGGGATCGCGGTACGCGGGGTCGAAACTCTGGTTCTCGGGCGTGATCGGCCCGAGGGTCGCGTTCGAGCCCATCACCAGCTCGGTGCAGGCGACCGCCGGCAGAACGGCGAAGCCCTTGAGCGGCTGCGGCACGTAGGCGACGGTCAACTTGGCACCGCCCAGCTCCTTGGAGATCACGCTCGCCAGGTCGTACGAGGCGCCGAAGTCGCTGCCGCCGGGCGCGGTCTCGCCGGGGAGGAACTGGAAGATCAGGATCGGACTCTTGCCCTTGGCGTCGGCCGCGTTCTTGTCGACGAGGTTACGGGTCGCCGCTCGAATCCTCGAGATCGTCTCGTTGGTGATCGGCTCGGTGATCGTGAAGAACTGTCCGGGAGTCGACTCGAACTTGGCGGGCGGCTCGGCCGACGCCGCTTCCATCGAGACGACGCACGCGACGATCGACACCAAGAAAGCCAGCCCATGACGTGCGACAACGGGGCGGATCATCACGGTCGGACTCCCTCCGCAGGTCCATTTCGGCGCTCAGCGTCTTTCACCTGACCGATCGCTGCGAGAATCGGGTCGGCGGGCGAGGTCGGAATCGGCCTCGGAGGACGTCCTGAGCGGTCGATGACCATCGCGGAAAACGCCGGATGCGCCTTCAAAGCTCCTACCGCGCTGATTATATGCCCCCCGAAAATCACCGTCAAACGTACGAGTCCAGGGCGGTTGCGACAAGCCCTCCCCGCGACACCCGTTCGGGCGCATGGGAAAGCCCTCCGAAAGGAGGGCTGGCGACCCCATCGACGGCGTTTCCGGGGAACCGCCCCCGGGAAATCACCGCTTCGGCGCGGCCTGGTTGCGAGCGGCGGCCGGCGCGGGGCGTCGTTGCCCTCCCGCCACGCCGGCGCGGGGGCGCTCGTCGCCGTCGGGATTGCGGACCACCTTCCAGGAGGCGTCGGTCTTTCCCTGGAACGTATCGTCTTCGATCTTGGCGTTCGGCTTGATCCCGCTGAGCTGGAAGTCTTTCTGGCTCTTGCCGTCGGGCGAATGGAGGATGATCCGCACCGGCAACAGGTACTTACGATCGAGCTGGACGAACGCCTGGCTGAAGCTCTCCTGGTCGACTTCGAGCTTCGGCCGGACGCTGATGCCGTAGGTCTTCTCGTCCTCGCTGATCAGCGTCATGTTATAGCGCCGCTTGGCGTCGTCGGCCTTCATGTTGAACAGGAACGGTAGCGGGCCTTCCTCGAGCGCCTTGGCCGCCTGGTCCTTGTCGAGAGGATAGATGATGATCTGCTTGGTGTCGCTGTCGTACTGCCAGACTTCGTTCCCCGTGCAGATGATCCGTTCCTTGGGCGCGCTGACCCAGGCGTTGGTCTTCGGGTCCTTGACCGGCTTCTTGTCCTTGTCCTGCTGGATTTTGCGGAAGTCGATGTAGGCGAGGTTGGGATTTTTGAAGATCGCGCGGCCTTCGAAGTATTCGTACTCTTCCCAGGCGACGATGTAGTCGCGGCGGAAGATCTTGGCGTCGAGGGTTTTCAGGAGCGAGCTTTGCTTTTCCCAGAGCACCAGCAGCCGCTCCATCTTGGCGGGGTCGGCGGGGGCCGCCTTGGCCTGTGCGGCGGCGGGCTGAGCTTGCTTCGGCGCGGCGGGGGCCGCCTTGGGGGCCTGGCCGAATGCGGTCGGCGCGCCGGCCGTGCAAACAGCCGCCAGGAAACCCGCTCGGATCGTCGCTCCTCGTCCCATGACTCGTCGTCCTCCATGCCTGTCGCCCGAGCCTCGCGGCTCCGTCGAACCCGGGACGCCGGACCGATGTCGGCCTGCGCCCTCCCTTCCTTGAGCCGAAACCTACCAGAGACGCAGAATTCCCACCAGAGCATCCGTGGCGAACCCCCGACTCGTAATCGCGTGGCTGAAGAGAAGAAGGCGGTCGACTTCGCGGCGATGTCGCACTTTTTATCAAAAGAGCTTGAACTTCGAGCGAATTATCATCAGACGGTCGTGGAGCAGGGGGCGAGTTCTGGACGTTAACCTTGGTTATATCGAGAGTTAACGGAATTGCCCTTCGCGCGGCACGGTCTTTGCAATTCAGAGTCGTGTCGGTCGAGTCGTGATTCCGAATTCTGAACCGATCCGGCGTTTCCGTCAGATTGAGCTTCGGTCAAGGAAGGAGATTCGCATGCGTCCCACACCGATCCAGGAGATGGCGCCGCCGGCCTGGCCCTTGCCGTTGATCGCGATCGAGCCGAGGGGGCCGCGCCAGGCTGCTTGACGAACCCCGGCGGGTCGTCGACAATGAGCCGATACTGGAACCCATCCCTGTCCCGCTCGCGGCCTTGAAAACCTCAACGGATGGCACATGGCTCCTCTCGACCGCCCCAAGCTCCGCCTGCTCGCGGCTCGGCGACTCGAACACATGGGGCAGTCGTTCGTCGTCCTCGAAGACCCGCTGAGGCTTTGCCCGAATCCGGTCGTGCTGGCGCTCGACGTCTTCAACGAGGTCGTCCGCCATTTCAACGGGCGGAACAGCTTGCGGGACGTCCAGACGCTGGTGCTCGAATCGACCTCGCAATACCTCGAAATGGGGGCGATCCGGCAGCTCGTCGATCAGCTTGACCAGGCGCTCGCGCTGGAGAGTCCGGCCTACGCCGTGGCGGTCCGATCGTTCCTCGACGCGACCGAGCGGCCGGCGGCGCTGGCGGGCTTGTCGTATGCCTCGGAGCCCAAGCGGCTGCGGAGCGACCTTGACCGGTTCTTCAAAGCCCGCGACGGCGCGGGAGTTCTCGCACTGCCCCCCCCGGCCGCCCGGAACGGCGACGACGATCGGTCCGCGAAGCCTCGGTTGCGGGCGATCGTCAGCCCTCATATCGATTTCCCGCGCGGCGGGCCGGTTTACACCTGGGCGTACAAGACGCTGGTCGAGCGGAGCGACGCCGATGTCTTCGTGATTCTCGGCGTCGCCCACCAGCACTGCCGGCGTCGGTTCGTGCTCACCAGGAAGGACTTCGCGACTCCGCTGGGCGTCGTGTCCACCGATCGGGAATACGTCGATCGGCTGGCCGAAGCGGCCGGCGCGCACCTGTTCGACGACGAGCTGACGCATCGCTCGGAGCATTCCATCGAGTTCCAGGCCGTCTTCCTGAAGCACGTCCTGGGCGACCGGCCGTTCACGATCGTGCCGATTTTGGTCGGCTCGTTCCACGACCTGATGAAGCGGAAGGCCGACCCGATCACCGATCCCGAGGTCGAGCGGTTCATTCGCGCGTTGCGGCGGACCGAGCTTGCCAGCGGGCGGAAGGTCGCGTACATCGGCGGGATCGACCTCTGCCACGTCGGCCCCGAGTTCGGCGATCCCGAGCTGGTCGACGCCGCGCTTCAGAATCGGATTCGCGCGTTCGACCACGAGATGCTGGCCCGGGCCGAGGCCGTCGACCCGGTCGGCTGGTTCCGGACCGCGTCCGACGTCGGCGACCGCTGGCGGGTCTGCGGGCTCGCGGCTGCTTACACGATGCTCCACGTGCTCGGCCCGTCGCGCGGCGAGCTGCTCAAGTACAACCAGGCGGTCGACGACCGCAAGACCTGTTGCGTCAGCTTCGCGAGCATGGTCTTCCACTCCGTCGCCGCCGCTGTCGAGTGACTTCGCCGATGACTCTCCCATCGCCCGCGTCCGACCTGGCTCCCTCTGTCGCCGACTTGTCGGCCGAGCCCCCTCCTACCTGCCGCCCCCCGCGAAGGTTCGCGCCGAGGTGGCCAGGTACGACCAGGCGGCCGAAGTGGGAACCTGGAACGGACCGCGCTACCGGATGACCTACCGGGTGCTCGGCAAGGGACCGCCGCTGATCTGGGTCCCCGGGATCGCGACGACCCACCGCGGGTACGCGATGGCCCTCAACCTGCTGGCGGAGCGGTTCCAGACGATCCAGTATTCCTACCCCGGCGACGAGCCCGACGACGGCGCGAAGCTGGGTCGGATCAGCCACGACCACCTCGTCGACGACCTGTTCGGCCTGATCGACCACCTGAACCTCGGCCGCGTGTTCCTGACGGGCCTCTCGTTCGGCTCGACGGTCGTCCTGAAGGCCCTCGCCCGCGAGCCTCGGCGATTTCCCCGCGCGGTGGTTCAGGGGGGCTTCGCCCATCGGAATTTCACGATCGCCGAACGATCGGCTCTGTTCTTCGGGCGAAGGTTCTCGGGGAATCTGGGTCGGCTGCCGCTGCACGAAAAGATCCTCAGTTACAACTGCCGGGGCGACTTCCCGTCCTTGATCGCCGATCGCTGGGATTTTCATCTCGAACAGCACGGCCTGACGCCGATCCACGCTCTGGCGCATCGCTCGACGCTTCTGACGCGCCTCGACTTACGACCGATCCTGCCGACGATCTCCAGCGACCTGTTGCTGATCCACGGTCGCGAGGATCGGGTTGTGCCGCTCGCCCATCTTGAGGTCCTCCGCGCCGGGCTGCCACGCGTCGAGGCGGCCGTCATGCCGACGGTGGGACATATTCCGCACATGACGCACGTCGACCCGTTCGCCCGGCTGATCGGCGATTGGCTGCTCCCTTGCGCTCCGGAGGGCTGCCCTCACGATGCGGCCGAAGGGGCGCCGGACTGCGCGTCGGCGGGGCCGTCGTGTCCTGGCGCGCAGGCCAAGTCCCCCTGCGCTGGTTCCCAAGGCGGTCACGCATTACAATAAGCCTCGTATGACACGACGAGCCATTCTAGTCCTTCGAGATCCTAGATGAGTGACGAGGCGCGACCGAAGTTGGTGATTCTAGGAATCGGTGACGACGGGCTCGCGGGCCTGACGGAGGCCGCCCGACGTTTGCTGGCCGGGGCCGACGTGCTCCTGGGCGCGCCGTCGGTGCTCGAACAGTTCGACGATGCGCCGGGGCGGAAGGTCGTCCTGGAAGCGGAGATGCCCGGCGCGCTGGCGCAGGTGCGCGAGGCGCTCAAGGCTCAAAGCCCCGTTCTGGTCTGCGGCGGCGATCCGTTGTTTTACGGCGTCGCCCGCTACCTTTGCGACCGACTGGGCAAGGACAGCTTCACGGTCGTCCCCCACGTCAGCAGCATGCAGTTGGCGTTCGCTCGCGTGAAGGAGAGCTGGGAAGAGGCGTATCTCACCAGCCTGGCGGGACGGCCGATCGAGGCGGTCGTCGACCGTATCCGCACCGCTGAGAAGGTCGGCCTGTTCTCCGGCGACGACCACACGCCTTCCCGGCTGGCGCGCGCGCTGCTCGATCGCGGAATCGATTACTTCCGGGCCTACGTCTGCGAAAACCTGGGCTCGCCCGACGAGCGGGTCACCCAGGCCGAGCTGTCCGAACTGATCGGGATGGATTTCTCGCCGTTGAACGTGCTGATCCTCGTCCGCAAGCCGAACCGCCCCAATCAGGCCAGCCGGCACGGAGGACGACGGCTGTTCGGCAACCCCGACGACGCCTTCGCCCAGAGTCTGCCGTCGAGCGGGCTGATCACCCAGGCCGAGGTTCGAGCGATGGCGTTGGCCCAGCTCGACATCCGGCCGTCCAGCACGGTTTGGGACGTCGGCGCCGGTTCGGGCTCGCTGGCGATCGAGGCGGCGCAGCTCGCCAGTCTGGGAATGGTCTACGCGATCGAGCCGGAGCCGGCCGACTTCGCGTTGATCCAGGCCAACGCCGAGGCGTTCGGCGTACCCAACGTCAAGGCGGTCGCGGGCCGCGCCCCCGAGGTTCTGGCGGGCCTTCCCGACCCCGACGCGGTGTTCCTGGGGGGCCTGGGCCGGCAATTCGACCTGCTGCTCGGCGAGGTTTACAAACGACTGCATCCTGGAGGCAACCTGGTCGTCAACGTGGCGACGATCGAGGGCCTGTACTCCGCGTATCAGACGCTCAAAACGCTCGCGGCCCCCGTGCGGGTCTGGAACGTCTCGATCGCGCGCGGCATCGAGCAGATGGACACCCTCCGGTTCGACGCCATCGCGCCGACGTTCTTGCTGGCGGTCACGAAGCAGGCCCAGACGGGCCGGTGACCGGAGAGACGCGCCGGCTCCGTCGGCCGGACGGACGATCTAGGCGCGCGTCGGCGATCGATTTTCCCCGCCACGACTTTTCGAAGGAAGAACCAACGTATGTCTGCCGACGGTGATATGGAGCTGGACCTGATCGCCGTGGGCGCTCATCCCGACGATGTGGAGATCGCCTGCGGAGGGACCCTCGCGCGGCTCGCGCGGAAGGGGTACGCGGTCGGGATCGTCGACCTGACCGACGGCGAGCCGACGCCGAACTCGCCCGGTCCGGACGTCCGCCTCGAAGAGGCGCGCAAGGCCGCCGAGGTGCTCGGCGTTCAGATGCGGATCAATCTCAATCTGCCCAACCGTCGGCTCTTCGACGGCTTCGAGGAACGCGTCGCCCTGGCCCGGGTCTTCCGTCGCCATCGGCCCAAGGTCGTGCTCGGGTTCGGCGGCAAGACCGTCCTGGCGTCGCCCGACCACTACCAGGCGATGCTCATCACCGACGCCGCCGTCTTCTACAGCCGACTGACCAAGTGGGACGAGCATTTCGACGGCCTGCCGCCGCACACAATCACCAACCAACTCAGTTTTCCAATCGCGCTTCATGGGTTAGACTTACCTGAGGCGTCCGGCTACGTCATTGCTGACATGAGCAGCACCCTGGACGTCAAGCTGCAAGCCGTCAGGTGTTATCAGACGCAGTTTCCCGCGAATAAGATCGGCATCTACAGCGCCGTGGAGACCATGAATCGCTATCATGGATTGACGGCGGGGTTTGAAGCCGGCGAGCTTTTTTTGACGTATCGTTCCGTCGGAGTAGACGACCTGATGCGGTGGGCGAGTCCGACTCACGCCCGAACTTGAGCGGGTTCCTGAGAAAGTCCGTTCCAAAACCAAAACAACGTCTTGATTACGTAAGGGGGCATCCCTCACAATCAAGTGTTGCTTGCATCGCGGATCGCGACCGACTCCAGGCCCTGGAACGGGGCGAGGGCGACGACTTCCCCCAGGCTTGCGGAACGCAAAGGCGGTAGACGTGTCCGTGTTATCGAGATTGAGTAGATGGTGGAAAGGGCTGACCGCGACGGCCGGTCCCCGCCACGATCCGGAAGCGACCGACGAGTTCGCCACTCTGTCGTCGCTCACGCTCCTTCCCGGACGGCTTCGACTCCGGGTGGGGGTCGTTTCGGTGCGCGGCAATTATCGCGAGCATAACGAAGACAATTTCTATGTTCCGGGCAAGCGGTCGGTCCGTCACGACAGCTTCGGCGACATCGGCGGCGGCGGTTTCGGCGAGGGCGAGGGGGGCGCGATGACGCTTGACCCCTCGAACTTGTTCATCGTGGCCGACGGCATGGGGGGGCAGCAGGCCGGCGAGCAAGCCAGCTTGATGGCCGTGGAATTGATTCCGCGCGAGCTGGCCAAGCGGCTCCCCCCCGATCAGAGCGAGCCCCGGCGCGTCCAGGAGGCGATTCGCGAAGCGGTCGCCGAGGTCAACCAGGAGATCCTCGGCAGTTCGGGCACGATCACCGAGTTCTCGAACATGGGGACCACGGTGGTTCTCGCCCAGTTCCGCCCCGACAAGGTCTACGTCGCCGGCATCGGCGACTCGCGGGCGTACCGGCTCCGCGAAGGCCGGCTCGAACAGCTCACCAAGGACCACTCGCTGGCCGACGCCCTGGTCGAAGCCGGCACCATCACCCGCGAAGAACTGCCGACCCACAAGTTCAAGAACGTCCTCTACCTCTATCTCGGCAGCAAGGACGCGCGGAGCGGGCCGGAGGACTTCCGGGTCATGGACGTCCATGTGGGCGATCGTTTCCTGATGGCCAGCGACGGCTTGACTGGCGTGGTGACGGACGACGACATCGCCAAGATCCTCGGCTCCGTCGACGACCCGCACCAGGCGGCTGTCCAGCTCAAGAATCTGGCCCTCGACAACGATTCCAAGGACAATATCACCTGCCTGATCGTTCACGTGGTGTCCGACGGACTCCCCGCGGGGAAATCCTGAGCGTACAGTGAACATCGCCGGTCGTCCGGTCCAGGTGAGGCGTTCGGCCGTCGCGACCGTCCCATGTATTCGTTCCGATCCGCTGAAGCAGCCCGCGCCGTCTCGGCTCGCGCCGCTTCCTCGGACGTTTCTCCAAGGGCCGGTGATGATCGGGCTGGACGACTTCCTCGCGTGCGTCGATCGATCGGGGTTGGTCTCGCGTGAAGACCTGAACCCGTTCCGCGCGCGGACCGTTCCGACCTCGCCCTCCGACTCCGATCTCGCCCCCCGGGTCGCCCGCCAGCTCGTTCAGCAGGGATTACTCACCCAGTACCAGGCGCGCAAGCTGCTGGCGGGGGCGACGCGCGGATTCTTCCTGGGGGGATATCGCATCCTCCGGCCGCTCGGCGAGGGGGGGATGGGCAAGGTCTACCTCGCCGCCCACGAGGGCGACGACCAGAAGGTCGCCATCAAGGTGCTGCCTCCCAAGCGGGCGCAGGAGGAGGCCAACAGCCTCCATCGGTTCCGTCGCGAGATGGAGCTGTCGATGCGCTGCAACCACCCGAACGTGGCGCGGACGCTGTCGGTGGGCAACGACGGCGACGTCTACTTCATGGTCCTCGAATACATTCCGGGCATGAGCCTGTTCGACATGGTCAAGAGCGAGCAGTACGGCCCGCTCCGGGTCGCGACCGCGGCGCGGTTGTTCCTGAAGGTCCTCAGCGGGCTGGGAGCGGCCCACCGGGCCGGGCTGATCCATCGCGACATCAAGCCCTCGAACATCATGATCACGCCCGACGGCGACGCCAAGGTGCTCGACCTCGGCCTGGCCAAGGCGCTTGGCGAGGAAGGGGGTCTGACCCGCGCCAACGCCGTGCTCGGCACGCTCGACTACGCCAGCCCCGAGCAGCTCAGCGACGCCTCGCGCGCCGACGTCCGCAGCGACCTCTACAGCGTCGGCTGCACGCTCTATTTCGTGCTCGCCGGCAAGCCGCCGTTCGAAGGCGGCGACGCCATCAACAAGATCTACAAGCAGCGGATGGAAGACCCCGAGCCGATCGAGCGCGTCGCCCGCGGCGTCCCCGCCGCGTTCGGAGCGATCATCCGCAAGCTGATGGCCAAGAACCCGGCGGAGCGCTACGCGAATTGCACCGAGCTGCAAGGCGACCTCGTGCCCTGGACCGACCCCCAGCGCGTCCGGGCGATCCTCGGCGCCGACGCGGACTCGGCCCACTCGTTCCATCCTCCGCCGCCGATCCTCGCCGAGGACGACCTCCGGCTTCTCGGCCCCGATTCCGACTCCGGCCCCAGCTTGCTCTCGCTCCGCGACCTGGGCGACGCCGAGCCCTCGGCGGCCCCGCTCCACCGGTCTCCCCCGCCCCCGCTCGCCGCGAAGCTCAAGCTCCTGCCGCGCCAGGCACTCGCCCCGACGCCCGCCGGCGACTCGCGCTGGCTAATCCACTTTTCGCTCATCGCGCTGGCCGTCGGCCTCGTCGCCATCCTCGCCATCGCCGTGTTCCTCAACTCCTGAGTTGTAGCGGGGGGCCTCATTCGTTGGCGGCGTGAACTTCCGTACAACTCGGCCTTGCTCTTTCGCGGGCGCGCATCGACAATCGACGATGGCGGACGACTCCGTCTCCTACAAGCTCGAAGCGCTCGCGAGTAAATCCCACCGACGGCCACATCGTCGGCGGAAAAGGCGGCGGGCCGGCAGGGGCGATCACGAGGAAATACGGAACCTCGCACGATGCCGAAGGGTCGTACAACCGGGGGGAAGAACGTCCGGTCGTCCGACGTGCCGGGAGTTGACGCGCTCGACCTCTTCTTACCTCCGGTCGCAAGCTGGTTCCGCTCTCGGCTGGGCGCGCCGACGCTTCCGCAGCAGCTTGGGTGGCCGGCGATCGAGGCGGGTGAGAACACGCTGATCGTCGCTCCGACGGGGTCGGGCAAGACGCTCGCGGCCTTCCTCGCGGGTCTCGACTTGCTCTGGCGTTCGCCTCACCGCACCGCCGGCGTGCAGATCCTCTACATCTCGCCGCTCAAGGCGCTCAACGAGGACGTCCGTCGCAACCTCCGGACGCCGCTCGACGGCATCCTCGCCGAGTCCGAGGAGGTGGACGAGCCCTTGCGCCCGCTCTCGGTGGCGGTCCGCAGCGGCGACACTCCGGCGGCCGAGCGGGCGCGGATCGCGCGCAAACCTCCCGAGATCCTCATCACCACGCCCGAATCGCTTCACCTGATGCTCACGTGCCGGGCGCGCGAGGTGCTTCGGAACGTCTCGCACGTCATCGTCGACGAGATCCACGCGGTCTGCGGCAACAAGCGGGGGGTCTTTCTGGCGTTGCTTCTCGAACGCCTCGAAGCCCTCGGCGCGCGCCCGTTCGTGCGGATCGGCCTGTCGGCGACGCAGAAGCCGCTCGACGAGGTCGCCCGCTACCTCGGCGGCGATCGGCCCGTGACGATCATCGACGCCAGCGGCCGGAAAGCGATCGACTTGCAAGTGATCTGGCCGAGCGGCGGGCCAGCGCCGGTGCTCGGCGGCCCGGGCACGATCTGGCCGGCGATCGAGGACCGCATCCTGGGGCTGGTCGAGAGTCATCGCTCGACGATCGTCTTCGCCAACAGCCGGCGGACGGTCGAGAAACTGACGGCCAAGCTCAACGAGCTGGTCGAGCGGAACATCGAGAGCGCGGTCGCCGACGAGCCGCCGGCCGCCGCGTTTCGGGCGCACCATGGCAGCCTCAGCCTCGACGAGCGGCGGGCGACCGAGGAGATGCTCAAGAACGCCGACCTCCGGGCGGTCGTCACCACGGCGTCGCTGGAGCTGGGCATCGACATGGGCGAGGTTGACCTCGTCTGCCAGGTGGAATCGCCGGGAAACGTCGCGCGCGGGCTCCAGCGGGTGGGACGTTCCGGCCACCTGGTGGGAGGGACGAGCAAGGGGCGGTTCATTGCCAAGACGCCCGCTGACCTGCTGGAGACCGCCGCGCTGGCCCGAGCGATGCTCGCCGGCGACATCGAGCCGCTGCACGTTCCACGCAACTGCCTCGACGTTTTGGCTCAGCAAGTCGTCGCCTGCGTGGCGATGGACGCCTGGGACGCCCCCGCGCTCTTCGACCTGATCCGTCGGGCCTATCCCTTCAGCGACCTCTCGGCCGACGCCTTTGAGCGGGTGCTGCTGCTGGTCTCGGGGCGGTATCCGACCGGCTCGTTGCGCGACCTCCGCGCCCGGATCGTCTGGGACCGCGTCCACAACCGCCTGGCCTCGCTGCCGGGCTCGGCGCGATTGGCCCTCGTCGGCGGCGGCACGATCCCCGACCTCGGGCATTACCCGGTCTATCTGGGCGAGGGAGGGCCGCGACTCGGCGAGCTGGACGAGGAGTTCGTTTTCGAGCGACGGGTCGGCGAGAGCTTCATGCTGGGCAACAGCACGTGGCGGATCGACTCGATCGACGTCCACCGGATGATCGTCAGCCCCGCCCAGGGCCAGCAGGCCGTCATGCCGTTCTGGCGCGGGGAGACCAGCCCGCGTTCGTTGCAACTCGGCGGGGCCGTCGGCAAGCTCACGCGGGAGATCGTCGCGCGGCTCGACGACCCGTCATTGCCCGCCTGGCTCGAAGCCGAATGTCGGCTGGAGCCTCCAGCGGCTCGGTTCTTGATCCGCCACGTCGAGCGGCAGAAGCGACTCGCGGGCGTCGTTCCCGACGATCGCACGGTGCTCGTCGAGAGCTTTCGCGACCCGGCGGGCGAGCTGGCGTTGGCCGTACTCTCGCCGTTCGGCCGGATGCATCAGGGGCTGAAACTCGCGCTTTTGGGGGTGATCCAGGAGCGGTACGGCGTGACGGCCTCGTGCCTCCACGGCGACGACGGCCTGCTGTTCCGCCTGCCTCAGACGGACGAGCCGCCGCTCGACCTCCTCGACGGCCTCAACGGGGCCGAGGCCGAGCGTCTGGTGCGTCGGGTCTTGCCCGACACGGCGCTCTTCGGCTTGCGGTTCCGCCAGAACGCCGGCCGGGCCTTGCTGATGCCGCGCCCCGACCCCGCCAAGCGGACGCCGCTCTGGCTCCAGCGGCTGCGGGCGAAGGATCTGCTCCAGGTCGTCGGCAAGTTCCCCGACTTCCCGATCGTCGTCGAGACGTTCCGCGAGTGCCTGAACGACGACCTCGAAATGCCCAGGCTCCGCGAATTCCTCGATTCGGTCGCGGATGGTTCGATCCGGGTCGAGAAGCGGAGCGGCGAAACGCCGTCGCCGTTCGCCTCGGAGCTGGTCTTTCAGTTCACCGCCGCGTATCTCTACGAGTGGGACGAACCTCGGCGAAACGCCGCGCAACCGGCCCTGGCCTCAGTCGACGAAGACTTGCTGGACGGCCTGTTGCACAGTCTCGACGCCGGTCGCGGGCTCGACGTCCAGGCGGTCGGCCGGGTCGAAGCCCGGCTCCGCCAGCGCGGGCTTCCGCCCCGGACGGTCGAGGAGATGAGCGAGGCCCTCCGCGTGCTCGGCGATCTGTCGGCCGCCGAGCTGTCCGGCCCCATGGAGCAATTCGCCAACGAGTTGCGCGAGCAAGGCAGGGCGGATTGGATCGAGCTGGCAGGAGCCGACCAACCGGGCCGTTGGATCTCGGCCGAGGAGCGAACCCTCTACGAAACCGCCTTCCCGGCGCGAGCCGAGCCTGATTTCGAGGGCGTCGAGACGATCGTCCGGCGCTTCCTCCGGACGCACGCGCTGGTCGGCCTGCCCGACGTGCTCGGCCGATACCCGATCGCCCCCGAGGTCGCCCGCGAGTTGCTCGAACGCTGGGTGGAGTCGCGCGAGGTCGTCCGGGTCGACGAGGGCGAGGACGGCCCGCGCTGGGCCGAGCGCGAGAACCTGACGGAGATCCACCGCCTCGCCGTGGCCAACCGCCGCCGCGAGAGCGTCGCCGTGCGGCCCGAGGTCTTCGCCGACTTCGTGCTCCGACGTCAGCATCTCCACCCAGCCGAACGGCTCAAGGGGGCCGAAGGGCTTGAACAGGCGCTCGACCAGCTTCAGGGCTTCGCCGCGACGTCCGGATTCTGGGAAGCCGAGATGCTCCCGCGCCGCGTGGCCGATTATCGTCCGTCGTGGCTCGACGAGTTGTTCGCCGGCGGCTCGTGGTTCTGGCGCGCATCGCTTGCCGGCCGCGAGGAGCCGTTGACGGCGATCGTCGCCCGCGACTTCGCCGGGGGCTGGCCCGAGGCTGGCGAGATCGAGCCGCTGGACGAATCCGGGCGGCAGGTTCTTGAAGCGCTCGAGCGCCGGGGGGCGAGCTTCGCCGTCGACCTGGCCCGCGCGGCGAACGTCGATCCGATCCAGGTGCGTCGAGCCTTGCGCGCGCTTCTAGGACGCGGGGCGGTCGGCAACGATCGATTCGACCCGCTTCGACCCGGCGCGTTCGACGTGCTCGACGCCCTTAACGAGGCCGCCGCTTCGCCGCGCTCCGGTCTTCGCCGCACGCGGTCGCGACGGATTCAACCGGGCCGACCCGAAGGACGATGGTCGGTGATCGAGCCGGTCGCCGAGGACGTCGAAGCACGCCGCATGGCCTGGATCGACCACCTGTTCGATCGTTACGGCGTCCTCGCCCGCGAAGTCGTCGCGCTCGACCCCTGGGCGCCCTCCTGGGTCGATCTCTTGCCCCACCTGGCCCGCCTCGAACTCCGGGGCGAGATCCGCCGAGGGTATTTCGTCGAGGGGTTGTCGGGCGTCCAGTACGCCACCGACGACGCGGCCGGCCGGCTGGCGGCCCTCGCTTCGGCCGCCAACCTCGATCACGAAGAAGTCTTCGTCTCCGCCGCTGATCCCGCCAACCTGTACGGCGCGGGGGGCCCGCTCGACATCCCGCTGCTCGAAGGGGGCACGGCGCGATTGAGCCGGGCTTCGGGGAATCACCTGGTCGTTCGCGGCGGTCGGCCGATCTTGATCCTGGAAGCGAACGGCAAGCGGTTGACCGGCCTGGCGTCATCCTCGGCCGACGAGATCGACTCGGCGCTCGGCCGGGTGCTCGAACTGGTCACCCCCGAGCGCCGGGTTTTCAAGGTCGAGTCGTACAACGGCATGCCGACCCTCGCCAGCCCCGCCGCCGGCCGGCTCGCGGAACTGGGCTTCGTCCGCGATTATCCGGCGATGACGTATTACGCCGCGTGGTCGTCGGCCGGCGTCTGAACCGGTCGGTGGTCGAGGTTGAAGTTTCGATGTATCCCGTGACAGACGGGCGGGTTTGCTTTACGATTCGCGAGGATCGCCGGTAATCTCGTAGCAGCGGCGGCTCAGGTCCGCGGCCAGCGAACGATCGGTGGGAGTCTCTTATGTCGGTCGCCTCGAATCCGTCCGCCAGCCCCGAAGCCGTGCACTACGATTGCATCGTGATCAGCGACCTGCATCTCGGCAGCGCGGTTTGTCAGGCGAGGCTGCTGGAGGAGTTCCTGATCTGGGCGTTTGATCACTGTCAGACGCTGGTCATCAACGGCGACATCTTCGACGACCTCAATTTCAAGCGGTTGAGCAAGCGGCATTTCGCCTGTCTGAAGGAGATCCGCCGCAACAGCGATCGCAACGACGTCCGGGTCGTCTGGGTGCGCGGCAATCACGACGGCCCGGCCGACATCGTCAGCCACATCGTCGGGGTCGACATCCACGACGAGTTCGTGTTCGACAACGCCAAGGTCCAGCTCCTGATCCTCCATGGCGACCAGTTTGACACGATCATCACCGACTACCCCTGGCTCACCGACCTCGCCTGCAATGCGTTCTACTTCATCCAGAAGTGGATGCCCCACCGCGCCGCGCGATGGATTCGCCGGCTCACCAAGAAATTCCAGCGCAACAGCCAGTTGATCGAGCACCGGGCGACCGACTACGCCCGGGGCCGAGGCTTCCGGTATGTTACCTGCGGCCATACGCACCTGCCCCTCACGGCCGAGCACGACGGCGTCGTCTACATCAACACCGGCACCTGGACCGAAGCGCCGCCGTGCCCATTCCTCGTCGTCGAGGGCGCCCAGGTCCGGCTCGAATTCTGGCCGTTGGCCTCGATCGTGCTTGAACCTGAGGCCGAAGAACGCCATGAGCCGGCCGCCGATCGTCTTCCTCCCATGCTTCCCGCCATGGGTTGACCGCCGGTCGTTGGCGTTCTCGTTTACAATCGAGAAAGACGACGCAGACCGTTGCGAACCCTTGCGCGCGGCGACCGTACTCAAGCATCCGAGGAGGATCCCGATGACGCAGACGCGAATCGAACGCGACTCGATGGGCGAGATGCCGGTGCCGGCCGAAGCCTACTATGGCGCACAAACCGAGCGGGCGCGTCGCAACTTCGAGATCGGTACGCTGCGGTTCCCTCGCGCTTTCCTTCGGGCGCTCGGGCTGATCAAGAAGTCCGCCGCGAAGGTGAACGTCGAGCTGGGGCTGCTCGACCCGAAGCTCGGCGAGCTGATCCAATCGGCCGCCCAGGAGGTCGCCGACGGCCGTCGCGACGAGCAGTTTCCGCTCGTGATCTTCCAGACGGGGAGCGGGACGTCGACGAACATGAACGCCAACGAGGTGATCGCCGGCATCGCCAACGAGCGGGCCGTCGGCCAGCGTGGAGGACGATCGCCGGTCCACCCCAACGACGCCGTGAACATGGGCCAGTCGTCGAACGACGTGATCCCGACCGCCATCCATCTGGCCGGCTCCGAGGCGATCCGCACGCGGCTGATCCCCACCCTCGAACGGCTTCGCGAGGCCCTCGCCGAGCGCGCCGAGGCGTTCGATTCGGTCGTCAAGATCGGCCGGACCCACCTGCAAGACGCGGTCCCGATCCGGCTGGGACAGGAGTTTTCGGGATACGCCGCGCAGGTTTCGCACAGCGTCCGGCGGTTGGAAGGAGCCGCCGAGGCGCTCGGCGAGCTGCCGATCGGCGGCACGGCACTCGGGACGGGGATAAACACGCACGTCGAATTCCCAACGCGGATGGTCGAGGCGCTCGGCCGCGAGACCGGGTTGCCCCTCCGCGTGGCGGCGAACTTTTTTGAGGCGATGGCCGGCCGCGACGCCGTCGTCGAGGCGTCGGCGATGCTTCGGTCGACGGCCGTCAGCCTGTCGTCGATCGCCAACAATCTTCGATTGCTTGGTTCGGGGCCGCGGTGCGGGATCGGCGAGATCCGTATCCCGGAGCTGCAACCGGGAAGCTCGATCATGCCCGGCAAGGTCAACCCGGTCATCCCCGAGGCCGTGATGATGGTCGCCGCCCAGGTGGTCGGCAACGACGCGACCATCGCCTGGGCCAACGCTCTCGGGTCGAACTTCGACCTCAACGTCATGATGCCGGTGATGGCCTACAATTTACTGGAGTCGATCGAGCTTTTGACAGCCGCGGCCGACCACCTCGTGCGCAAGTGCATCGATGCGAGGGACTTCCTTTCCGGGCAGAAGTCGCAGGGCGTCGCCCGCATCGAAGCCGACGAGGAACGCTGCCGCGAGCACGTCGAGCAAAGCCTGGCGATGTGCACGGCGCTTGCCCCGCGAATCGGCTACGATAACGCGTCGGCGATCGCCAAGACCGCCTACCACGAAGGCCGGACCGTCCGCGAGGTCGCCCACGAGCTGGAAGGACTCGCGGTGGACGCCGTTCTGCAAAAGCTGGGGCCTCCCGCGTCGGCCGAGACGCTCGCGCGGCATGGCGGGGTCCCGCCGAAGGCCGAGGTCGATCGACTGCTCGACCCGCGAGCCCAGACCGAGCGAGGCTCGGGCGTCGGCGGCGCGGGAGGTTGAAAATCGGAATCAATCGAGAATTGGCTGTTCGGCGAGCCGGACTTTCAGCGACAATCATAAACGGCGCAATCCAGAGAACGACGGAGACTTGAAGGCATGTCCGAAGATCCGCTATTCAATCTGGAGACCGACCCGCTTGTTCCCGACGAGGAACTGGAATCCGAACCGTCGGCCCAGGCCCAGGTGCCACCGGTCGTGATGATCCAGTACCGGAATCGAGGCATCCCGCCGGTTCTGTTGTTTCCAACGACGTTGATCCTGTCGCTGGGCATGTTCGCCGCGTACCACTACTTGTTCGTTGCGCCCCGGCAGCGTGAGCTTCAGGAGCAAGCGCGGGCGCAAGCGGCGTCGTTGGCGGTTGCGACGAAGACGGAAGCGGAAGAGATCAAGCCGCCGGAGCCGCCGCTGATGGCCTTGTCGCTGGACAGCCAGCCGTTGCCGCCGGGCTTCCAGTTTCCGACGCCGATCGTCAAGGACGCCGACGCCACGCGGGTCGTCGCCAAACCCGTCGGCGACCCCGAGGCGGAGCCTTCGATCTGGGACCAGTTGAACGCCGAATCGGAGAAACCGACGGTCGCGAAGTCGGAGGTTCCCGCCGCCGTCGTCGCGCCGTCGCTCGCGACCGAGCCTCGCAAGGAAACCGCTCCGTCGCTGGCGATCGGTGCCACCAGGCCGCCGGACGTGCCGAAAATCGAGCCGCCCAAGGAAGTCGCCCTGGGACCGGCGGCCGCCGCGCCGAAAGACGTCGTGAAACCCGACGACGTGAAGCCCGCCGCCGTTGCGGCGCCGGTCGAGACGCCACCGCCGACGCCGACGCCCGAGGAGATGCAGCGGTCGTTGGAGGCCGAGGCCGAGGCCAAGCGCATCGAGCGGGACGAGCAGGCGAAGATCAAGGATCTGGCCCGCATCCAGGTCGAGAACGAGGCCCAGGACCGCGTCGAGGGCGAGCGCTCGCTGTTCCGCGAGGAGCTGAAGCGGATCGTCGCCGCCGGAGGTTCGGGGGCCGGTCAAGAGATCGACGAACTCTGCGACAAGTTCGGCCGCACGTACAGCAGCGACCTCAAAGCCCAGGTTCTTGGTCTTCTGTCGCGGTATCACGGCAAGGTCTCGCGCGACATCGAGGTCCGCATGCTGCGGTCGCTCGGCATGCCCGAGCCCGGCATCCTCGATTACCTGGCCAATAACGTCCACCGGTCGATCAACTCCCGAAACGGCCCGCACAGCCCGGACGAAGTTCGCGTCGCCGCCGCCAAGCAGTTGCTCCGGACGAAGCTGCTGTCGAATCCCGCTATGGGCGTCGGTGCGCCGGCCGCGCCGACTCGCGTCCGCCAGCCGCAGGCCGCTCGCGGCGCGGTTTCTCGACCGGCGCGGTAATATTGTCTGGATTGACCGCGAAGAACTACCGAACTCGAGTCGTCCGACGCTCTTTCTTAATGTTCGTCCTCCCACGGGGACGGGGATTGAAACAAACAATCATGAAATCGCTGCTGGTAAATCTGGCTTCGCTCGGCTGTCTCGGCCTCATCGTTTCGGGTTCGGCGGTCGCCGACGAGCCGTCGGCCGCACTCAAGGCGGGGACCGAACTGTTGAAAACGGGCGACCGTCTGGCCGACGAGGGCAAGGCCGGCGATGCGCAGATTCAGTACAAGACCGCCTTCGAGAAGATCCTTCCCGGACTCCGGCGAATCCCGTTCAAGCATGAAGTCAAGCGCGACGTCACCAAGCGCGAGAACCTGAAGGCGATGCTTCTCAAGGACTTCGATGAGGACATGACTCCCGCCGAGTTCGAGGCGAATGAGAAAGCGCTCAAGGCGTTCGGGATGGTCGCCCCCGCTGTCGACTTGAAGGCGCTTTTGGTTCAGGTCTATTCCGAGGAGATCGCCGCGTACTACGATCCTCGGACCAAGACGATGTACATGATCGAGGAGCCGGAAGCCAAGAAGAAGGAGCCGCCGACGTTCTTCGACCGGCTGTTCGGCAAGACCCAGGGGTTCGATAAGGACGAGAACAAGACCGTCATCGCCCACGAGATGACGCACGCCCTGGCCGACCAGCATTTCGACCTCGAAGGGCTCCATCACGACTCCAAGAACAACGACGACCGGTCGCTGGCCGTCTCGGCCTTGATCGAGGGGGAGGCGACGCTCGCCATGATGGGCGTGGGCATGGACGACTGGGACGGCACCGAGATCGTGAAAATGCCGGCCGACGGCCTCGATCGCGGGATCAGCATGATGACCCCGTTCCTCCCCATGCTGGGAGGCGGCAAATCGCTCCGCGACGCTCCTCCGGTCATCGTCGAATCGATGATGTTCCCGTACCTCCGCGGCATGGTCTTCTGCGCCCACCTGGCGAACAGCGGCGGCTGGGAGGCGATCGACGACGCGTACAAGAACCCGCCGCTGTCGACCGAGCAGATCCTCCACCCTTCGAAGTTCCGCAAGCACCCCGACCTGCCGACCGAGATCGACCTGGGCGCGCTCAAGCCTGGCGACGGCTGGAAGGAGCTGGGCCGCAACGTGCTTGGCGAGCTGCAAACAGCGATCCTGCTTCGCAAACAGAAGGGCTCGGCGGCGGCCGCCGGCTGGGACGGCGACCGCTACGCGGTGTTCGAGGGGCCGGGCAAGAAGCTCGGCCTCGTCTGGTTCACCACCTGGGACGCCGACGACGAGGCCCGCGAGTTCGCCCAATCGTACGTTCGCTACCAGACGGCCCGGATGGGTAAGGATTCGTTCCAGCCGAGCCGCATCCCCGACTCGCTCTGGCGGTGCGTGGACGACGTTTGCCGCGTGGTCGAGCGCCGGGGACCCGACGTCGTCGTAGTTGAAGGTTTCCCCGGCGGCGCCACGGCCGCGCTGGTCGAGGCGGCCTTCGCAGCCAAGAAAACCGAAATCCAGCCTTCGCCTCGCAAGATCAAGCCGAGCGACGCCCCCAAGACGTCGGCTCGTGAATCGACCCTCGAAGACGCTTCCCGGCCTGGCTAAGCCTTGGCCGCGAGGCGTTCCAGCCTCTCCCTCCTCCAGCCACGGGTGCCATGACCATGAATCTGAACATGACCATGTCCCGATCCATGAGGTTCGCCCTCGTCGCCCTCGCCTGCGGGCTCGCGACGTGGTTCCATCCCGCCCTCGCCGTCGCCCAGGACGCTGAACCGACCGACAAGCCGAAAGCCTCCGCGAACGACGACAAAGGCCGTTCCGACTCCAAGAAAGCGGACTCCAAGTCGTCGGACGCCAAGGAGTCGGCCGAGGCGGAGCCTGAGCACGTTTACAAGACCGACGAGGAATGGCGCAAGCTTCTGACGTATGAGCAATACATGGTGACCCGGATGAAGGCGACCGAGCCGGCCTTCTCGGGCAAGTACGCGCACGGCCACCCCAAGGGGACGTTCCTTTGCGTCTGCTGCGGGGCCAAGCTGTTCGACTCCCGCCACAAGTTCGAGTCCGGGACCGGCTGGCCCAGCTTCTGGCGGCCGATCACGGCCAAGGCGCTCGACGAGACCCTGGACCAGAGCGAGATCGAGCCCCGGGTCGAAGTGACATGTGCTCGCTGTGGGGCGCATATCGGGCACGTGTTTCAAGACGGCCCGCCGCCGACCGGTCTCCGATACTGCACCAACTCGCTCTCGCTCAAGCTCGACTCGGAGCCCGTGAAACCCACGACCTCGAACAAGACCTCGTCGCGAGGCGTTCGCAAGCGCACGACCCCGTCCACGAAGTCGGCTTCCAAGAACTCCAAACCGTCCGCCGAGCACGGGCCGGGCTCCACGTCCGGCGGCGGCGCTTCCTGACGAGTCAGGTGTTACGCTTCGGCTTCATTCGCTCATCGAGCCAGGTGATCAGGTCGCGGGCGTAGCGGGTCGGGTCGGGGTCGAATTCCAGGGTGTGGCAGCCGTCGGGGTAGTCGATGACCCGGCGGTCGGTCGACGCCAGTCTCTTGAAGTAGGTGAGCGTCCGGGCGTTGTCGACGATCCGGTCCCGACCGGCCAGCATCAAAAGCGCCGGTTGATGAAGCCGGCGCGGGGCTCGCTTGATCATCCGATCGATAAAGAAGCTCGCCGCCATCAGCCCTGCCGTCCCCTCGCGCAGGCTCAGCGGGTCGTTGCGGATGAACTCCTGCTTCTCGACGTTGTCAGTGAAGAGGGCCGGATCGGCGAGTGGGATCGGGAAGGTCTTGCGACGGTTGAAGATCGCGGCCCCGGCGATCCGCAGCTTGACGGCCAAGGACACGCCGACCTGGGGTTCGAGCCCCGGGCAGACCAGCGCGAGCGCATCGACCAGTTCCGGCCGGCGAACCGACGTCAGCACGGCGACCTTGCCCCCCCAACTGATCCCCGCGAGCGCGACGGGCAGGTCAGGGCTCTCGGTCTTGAGGCGGTCGATCCATTCGGCGATGTCGTTCACGAGTCGGCCGCCCGATGGGGCGTGGCCGCGATCCTGCTGGTTCGGGCCCGAGCCCCGGCGGTTGGGGAACGAGGCGGTGTATCCGGCCCTGGCGAGCGTCTGGCCGAGTTGGTGATACCAGCCTGAATGGCTCTGGACGCCGTGCAACACGACGACCTGCCCCTTGACTTCGCCGACGGCCCGCCAGACGGCGACGTGCAGCTCGTAACCGTCGGACACTCGGAAGCGAACGTCGTCGTGTGGAAGCTCAGTCATACGTGATCACTCGCCTCTCGCGCGTCATGGCGGCCAGCAGCTCGGGGTCGACTTCGACGCCCAGGCCAGGGCCCTTGAGCGGCCCCGCGCGGCCGCCGTAGCCGAACGTGATATCGTCGCGCGTGAGGTTCGCCCGGAGGATGTGGCGGTCGTACGAACCTTCGAGATAGCAAATGCCGTCGACCCGGCTCGCGACGTGCCGGCCCGCCGCCGACAAGATCGCGGTCTCGCCGGGATGGCAGCCGAGCTGGACCCCCAGCCCGCTGCGATGGGCCAACGCCATGATCCGGAGCGACGGCAGAATCCCGCCGCACTTGGAGAGCCGGACGTTGAGCACGTCGGCCGTCTTCCGTTCGACGGCGGCGACTGCGTCGGGCCAGCCGCAGAGCGACTCGTCGAGCATCACCGGCACCCCCAACCGGGGCCGGAGATCGGTCAGCGCGTCGACCTCGGCGTGAGCCACGGGCTGTTCGAGCACGGACGGACGGAACCGGAGCAGGGGGGCGACCTTGGCGAGCAAGTCGGCCGCCGGCCAGGCCTCGTTGGCGTCGAGCCTGACGTCCATCCGCCGTCCCAGGATGCGCCGGAGCGTTTCGAGTCGCTTCGGGTCGTCCTGGCCGACGACGCCCACCTTCGTTTTCACGTCACGGAAGCCGTATACGCGAAACTTGATTGCCGAGACGATCTCCTTGCGACGCGATTCGGCCGTGATCGCCGCGCTGTAGCGAGCCCCGCGCGGGGCGTCGAAACGCCTCAGGCCGTCGACGTCCGCCAGCTCGACCGCCCGGCCGATCGATTCGCCGAAAGTCCGGCCGTAGGCGTCCAGAACGGCCAACTCCAGGGCGCATCGGGCCGCGTTGCCGGCCATCCCGCGCGGGTCGGCGTCGATCTCGGGCAGGCTGAGCCGTTCGAGCCGGCCGACGACCTCGGCGAAGCTCGACGGTTTGCCGATCGTCCGCGCCCAGTCCGAGCCGCTGAGCGCCTTGAACGTCGAGTCGATCGTTTCGCCGGTGACGTACGACCGCGGAACGCCTTCGCCGTAGCCCGCCTGGCCGGTCGTCAGCTCGACCCGAACCACGAGGTTCTCGCTCGACGTCCGCTCATACGAGGCGTGCTTGATCGGCTTCTTCAATGGCACGTCGATCCGGAACAATTCCAGCTTCCGGATCGCGACGCCTCCCCGCCCCGGGGCCGCCGCCTCGGGTTCTCTCGCCGCGGTCGACCGATCAGCCAAGACCCTCTCCTTCACCGCTTTCAAGGACCGCCCGTCGCTCGCGATCGGAACATACCGTCCTGCCGAGCCGGCCGCCATGAATAAGGAGAAGCCTAACACATCGCGGCCGTTCGGTGCTCGATCGCCTCGATTTCAAGAGCATTGGCCACTGGCGGCTCGGATCGAGTAGACTAGCGATCTGGTGCATCGAGGCAAGCTTTGACGGTTGAGTCGACGGCGGATTCAAGCCGATCGCGGGGAGGGGGCGTCATGACCATGTTGTTCTGGCCGATCGCCTTCCTCGTCATCGGGCTGTTGCTCTTGATCGTCGAAGTTTTCGTGCCGTCGGGCGGTTTCATCGGCTTCAGCGCGCTGTTCTGCGTGGGCCTCAGCCTGTGGCACGCATTCCAGTACTCGACGCGTCTCGGCGCCGTCTTCCTGGTCGTCGATTGCGCGGCGGTCCCGATGACGGCGATGCTGGCGTTCTGGCTCTGGACGCACTCGCCGATGTCGCGCAAGTTCTTTCTCAAGCCCCCCGCGCCTGACGAGATCGGCGTCTCCCATCCTGAATTGAACCTTCCGCTCGTCGTCGGCTGCGAGGGCCGGGCGCTGTCGCCCTTGCGCCCGAGCGGACACGTCGAGATCGAAGGCCGGCGCTACGACGGGTTGGCCGAAGAAGGCTTCATCCCGGAAGGCGCGCTGGTGCGGGTCGTGCGATCACGCTCCGGGCAACTGGTCGTCCGGGCTTTACGACGACCGGCCGACGTCGACTCGTCCCAGCTCGGGACGCGTGCGTCGGCCGCTGCTCCCACCGAACACATCGCTTCTCTCATTGAGGATTCTCCATGATTTTCACGCTTATAGCGCAGGCGCCTCCCCCCCAGATTCCGATGTCGACGCTGTTCTGGCTGGGGATCATCACGGTCGGCGTGATCGCGCTGCTGGGCGGAATTTTCATAACCAAATATTTCAACCTCTGGATTCAGGCGTTCCTGACCCACGCCAACGTCAGCATCATGGATCTGGTGGGGATGTCGTTCAGGAAGGTAAATCCGAATATCATCGTCCGGTCGAAGATCATGGCGTACCAGGCGGGTCTCTCGGAGAAGGACGGTCTTACGACGCGGTCGCTCGAAGCGCACTATCTGGCCGGCGGCAACGTGCCCAACGTGGTCCGGGCGTTGATCGCGGCCAACCGGGCCGACATCCCGCTCTCGTACAAGCGCGCCGCCGCGATCGACCTGGCCGGTCGTAACGTGCTCGAAGCTGTGCAGACGAGCGTCAATCCCAAGGTCATTCCCTGTCCCGACCCGGCCCAGGGGCGGCCGACGATCGACGGCGTCGCCCGCAACGGCATTCAGTTGAAGGTGAAGGCGAAGGTCACGGTGCGGACCAACCTCGACCGGTTGGTCGGCGGCGCCACCGACGAGACCATCATCGCCCGCGTCGGCGAGGGCATCGTCAACGCCATCGGCTCGGCGGAGACTCACCTGCAGGTGCTCGGCAAGCCCGACTCGATCTCCAAGCGCGTACTGGAAAAGGGTCTCGACGCCGGAACCGCGTACGAGATCCTCTCGATCGACATCGCCGACATCGACGTGGGCGACAACATCGGCGCCAACCTTCAGGCCCTCCAGGCCGAGGCCGACACCCGCGTCGCCCGGGCGAAGGCCGAGGAGCGGCGGGCGTTCGCGGTGGCCCAGGAGCAAGAGCAGATGGCCGCAGTGCAAGAGAACCGGGCCAAGGTCGTCGCGGCCGAGGCCGAGATTCCGCTGGCCATCGCCGAGGCCTTCCGGAAGGGCAACCTCGGGATCAACGAGTATTACAATCTGCGCAACATCCAGGCGGACACGGAGATGCGGAACTCGATCGCCGACGCCGGCAACGTCCGCCGCGAGGCCTCCGGCGCCCAGCAGTAACCGTCGACGGCCCGCCGACCGCCTCGCCTCGCCCCGGCTTGCATCCAGGGATCAACGCTCATGAGACTTGAAATCCTGTTCCAGTTCATCGTGCCGCTGACGTTCCTGGCGATCTGGGCGCTCACGTCGCTGCTGAATCGCGAAACCCAGCCCTTGCCCCCACGACCGGTGCGCCCGGGTGCCCGGCCCGGCCCAGGACAGGGGCCGGGGGGCGAACGAGGGCTGGCGGAAGGGACGCTTCAGGGGGCGGCCTCGCGCGATCTGGCCTTCCGGACGCCGGGCGCTCCTCCGGAAAGCGAGCCGCGACTCGCGGCGAACCTCAACGACGCCAACGTCTACGTCATGGACGACGAGGTCGTCTTCGTCGATCCGGTCACCAATCGCCGGATCATGTCGGCGCCGATTCGCAACGCGGCGGCCGCGGCCGTCGCCGCCCGTGGCGGGCCGAAGCCCCAGCGCGGTACGCAATCGCGGAAGGCCGGTCGCGGGCGTCGCACCGCGGCGCCGGCTCGCCCGACTCAGGCCGAGCCCGAAACGCGTCGCGCGCTTTCCGACCAGGTGGGCCGGTCGATGTCGCTGAGCCGCGGCCGACCGCTCGACACCGCGCCGCTGACGTCGAATTTGACGCCCCTGTCCGCGTCCATGATCAGCAGCAGCGCGCCCGCTCGCGACCTGGGGCTTGAGCGCTCGTCGGCAGGGCCGCTGCTCCAGGCGCGCGATATCAAGGAGATGCTCGGCACTCCGACTAAACTGCGCGAAACCATCGTGCTCGCCGAGATCCTCCAGCCGCCGGTCAGCGTGCGGCGGCGGCTGCGCAGCCGTTGAGCCGCGACCGCCGCGACGACTCGGCGTCGGCCGATTCTCGTCGTTCTCGCGGTCGTCGGGATTCGCGCGCCTTCAACGAGTCTGAGCGATTCACGGCCCCTCTCGTCTCCGACCGAGGATCTTCGGCCGAATCGCCTGAAGTCGGCTCACGGGGACGTCGATACCCTGCGTGGACGGGAAATCGTCCAAGCTCAACGCCAATGGCATGGCACCGCTCGATACGCCAGGGTGGCATCTCCACGGATGGAGTGTGTCCGATTCTCGGACGAACACTCGATCACGACATCAAGCGAACCCCCGATTGATGAGGAGATGCACGATGACGCTCCATCGTCGCCGGATGCGCCGGGTGGTCCCCGGCGTATTCGCAGCGCTCGCCGCGTTGAGCTTGCTGGCGAGCGCGCCGGCCGCTTCTGAACCGACCGACGACGCCATCGCCTGGCGCGACGACTACGGCTCGGCCCTGGCGGAAGCCAAGGAACGCGATCAACTGCTCTGGATTCAGTTCACCGGCCCCTGGTGTCCGAACTGCGCCCGCATGGAGCAAGACTCGTTCACGCAGCCGACGATTCGCGAACAGGCTCGAACCGGCTTCGTGTCGGTCAAGCTCCAGTCCGACGTCAACGCGGAGCTGGCGGTCGGCTTCGGGCTCTCGGGACTCCCCGCCAGCGTGATCGTCGACCCGTCGCGCCAGGTTCTCGAAGTCCACCAGGGGTATCTCGGCCCCGAGGAACTCAACGGGTTCCTTCGCCACGCGATCTCGCTCCGCGAGCCCAAGCCCGCGAACAATCCGACGCTCCTGGCTTCTCGCCCCAAGATCCCGGACCGCGACTCGTCGAAACCCGCCGACGCGGCGGCCGATTACGGGCCGCCCAGGCCGATCAAGAAGGAGACCAAAGCGGCGCTCTCGGGTTACTGCCCGGTCAGCCTCGTCGCCGACAAGCGGTTGATCCACGGCCAGGCCGAGTATACCGTGACGCATCAAGGCCGGTTGTACCAGTTCGCCAATCTGGTCACGTTCAATCGGTTCCGCCGCGACCCCGAGCGTTACGTCCCCGTCAACGACGGCCTCTGTCCCGTGAAGCAGCTTGACGAGAACAAGTCGGCGGCGGGCGATCCTCGCTTCGGCGTTCTCTTTCAGGGACGGCTCTACCTGTGCGCGTCGAAGGCCGAGCGCCAGCGGTTCCTTCAAGAACCCGCTCGCTACGCCGCGGTGGGGGTGGCCGAGAAGGGCTTCTGCCCGCACTGCCTCGTCGAGAGCGGCGAGTTCGTCCGCGGCGACCCCCGATACAGTCTGACTCAAGAGGGCCGCCGCTACTGGTTCCCCGACACGAGCCACCGCGACGCCTACCTGGCCTTGGCCCCGTCGAATTCCACCCGCCGTTGAGGCTCGTCGGCCGGCTGGAGCATGGTTCGCGTCCGCTCCGGCATCCGATTTGCACCGTCGACTCGCTTCGGCGGCGAGGTCGGGCACGATCCACGAGAGGCGGTCAGCCACGTTATGGATGCATCGAGACGACGGCTGTTCTCGGCGATGAACCTCGGCGGGCTGACGCTCAGAGAAGCGTTGCGGCGAACGTGGGTCAAGATCAATGAACACGAGATCATGACCCGCGCCGCGGCGATCACGTTTTACGCGATCGCCGCCCTCGTGCCGTTTCTGGCTCTGGTTTTCCTGCTCGCCGCGTACCTCTTGCCCTGGCTCACTCACGGACAGGCGATCGACCCGGTTCAGCCGCTCGGCATGCTCTTGCCGGCCGAGGCGGCCGAGATGCTGGCGACCGAGCTTCAGAACATCCGCCAGCGGCCGTCGACCGGTCTGCTCTCGTTCGGCACGATCGCCTTGCTCTGGTTGAATTCCAGCCTGTTCGTCGCGGTGATGGATTCAATGAACCGGATCATGGGGGTCGAGGAGACCCGACCCTACTGGAAGCAGCGGCTGATCGCGGTCGTCATGACGCTCGCCGAGGCCGTGATCCTGATCGCGGTGCTCGCCAGCACGCTGCTCTGGCCGCAGATTCTGGGCTGGTTGAAGCTCGACGTCATGACGGCGTTTCTCGTCACCGCGATCCACGCGTTCACCGTGTTCGTCATGGTGCTGATCAGCTTCGCCGCCGCGATGTACTTCGCTCCTGACGCCGACCAGCGGTGGGAGTGGATCACGCCCGGCAGCCTCCTCGGCGCACTCGTTCTGGTGTGCGTGAGCTTCCTATTCCGGTTTTACGTCCAGCGCTGGGGCAACTACGGCGCGACGTACGGCTCGCTGGCCGGCGTCGTCGTGCTGACGAGCTGGATGTGGCTGTGCAGCGTCGAGCTGCTGGCGGTCGCCGAGTTCAACAAGGTCATCGAAGACGCATCGCCGTTCGGCAAAGACTACGGCCAACGCCGCGAGAGCGCCGGGACGCGCGCCCGGGCCGTCCGGGGAACGTCCGACGCACCGCGTTCGAGCCGGCCTCGGTCGACATTCTGGCTGCCCGCCTTCTTCCAGGCCCGCGCCGACCGCCGTCGCGACCAGAAGACCGACGACAAGACGGCCGGCGACTGACGACCGTTGCTCGCCATCCGCCCGCCTTTGAGACGCAACGCGTCGGGACGCTCGTTCGCCACCGGTCCTTTGCGGTAAGATGACGACGTCTGGACTGCGAGATCGAGGGAAAGGAGCGCGCGGCGAAGTCGTGAATTTAGACCCGGAAGCCGACCGCGCATGGGATGAGGCGACCCGAGAATCGAACCGCGACGACTGGACTCGACCCAACTCGCGGCGGCCTCTCGGGGGGTTGCGGGCGATCGCCAACGTGCGCGACGACGAGCTTGAGACTCTCGGGCGGGCGGGGCTGTTCGTCTTCAGCCTGCTGGCGGCCAATTACCTGATCCGGCCGATCCGCGACGAGATGGGGGTCGCCGGCGGGCCGAAGCATCTTCCCGCGTTGTTCGCGGGCACGCTGGCCGCGATGCTGCTGGTCTGGCCCTTGCTCTCGGCATGGCTCGGCCGGCGCGCCGGGAGGAGCAGTTTGGGACCGATCCTGCGGGCGCAGCAGGTCATGTTGCTGGCGTTCTTCGGGGCCTTTCAGCTCGTCCCCGCCGAGGGTTTCGCCTGGACGGCCCGACTGTTCTTCGTCTGGGCGAGCGTCACGAACTTGCTGATCGTCTCCCTGGCCTGGGGCTCGCTCGCGGGGCGATTCACCAGCGACCAGGCGCACCGGCTCTTCGGCCTGATCGCGGCGGGGGGCACGCTCGGCGCGATCGCCGGTTCAGCCTTGGCGGGCGTGCTCGGCCGGTATGCGGGGCCGTCCCCCTTGATGCTGCCGGCCGTCGTGTTCCTGGATATCGGCCTCCGCGCGGGGCGTCGCACGACGGCGACGACGCGTCTCTCCCGACCGGACGTCGATCCCGAGACGGAAGCGTCGTCTTCGCGGCCGCAGGTTCGCGGAGGGCTTTACCTCGCCTGCCTCGGGCTCTGGACGCTCCTGTTCACCACGACGTCGGCATTCGTTTATCTGGAGCAGGCGCGGATCGTGGAAGCATCGATCCACGATCCGGCCGTCCGCACGGCGCTCTTCGCCCGGATCGATCTGCTGGTCAACGTCCTCGGCCTCGTCATGCAGGTCGTGCTCACGGCCTGGATCTTGAAGAAGCTCGGCGTCGGCGGCGCGGCGGCGATGCTGCCGGCTGTGACCCTGGTGGGAATGATCGCGCTGAGCCAGCGGCCGACGGTCGCGACGGTTCAGTGGTTCCAGGTGGCGAGGCGGGCGATGGACTACGCCGTGGCGCGCCCCAGTCGCGAGGTCTTTTACACGGTCGTCCCGTCCAGGGAGTTGATGCGGGCCAAGGGGCTGATCGACACGGCGGTCTACCGCGCCGGCGACGCCGCGGGCGCGTGGGCGTACGGTTTGCTGGCCGCCGCGCCGGGGATGTCGCGGGCCGCGCCGACGGCGGTCGTCGCGCTCTCGATCGTCTGGATCGCGCTGAGCCTCGGTCTGGGGAGGGCCATGAAGCGTCGCGTCGCATGCAATCGCGAGCGGAATTATTCGGCTTGATCTCGGAGCGAATAAGCCCTATTTTGTGCGGTGCCGAGATGCACGGATTCAGCAGCAAGGGATTGCGACCTCGAAGAGGTATCAGGCGGACGGCATCGCCTTCCCCACTCCAACAGCCTCGCACCTTGCTTGCCACCTTGTCCTTTTGGCTGTTCCCGCGTCGTCGAACGCACAGTGACTTCGATCTCCTCTGACAATCATCATCGCCGTTCAGCGCGAGGCCATGTCGCGAACCGGGAAGGTTCGCCGTCGTGGACGACTCCTCGGTGTTCGGCCCGGTATTTCGAGCTGAAGGAGAATAGCCCGATGACCGTTCGTTGGAAGCCCCTGTTGATTCTTTCGGGACTCTTCCTCGTGGTCGCCCTCGTCGGGGTGGTCGCGATCACGTTCACGCTGTCGCCTCGGTCGTCCCAGAGCGTGCTCAAGCAAGCTCGGACCGCCCGCGACGCGGGTCGGCTCGCCGACGCCGAGATCTATTTCCAGCAGGCCCTTCAGCTCGAACCCAAGAGCGCCCCGATCCACGAGGAGTTCGCCGAGCTGTACGAGGCGATGGCCGAAACGGCCACGGCCGACCGGCGCGATTTCTGCCGGACGCAGCGGCTCGACCATCTGGTCAAGGCGGTCAATCACGACAAGACCGCCAAGTCGCCGCGGATGCGGCTCCTCGGACTCGCCATGGCCGAGGACGGCTCGCAAGACGCGGTCTACTGGGCTCGCGAGGTCGTCAAGCTCGACCCGACCAACCTCGACTCGAACTTCGTGCTGGCCTTCGAGGCCCTCGAATCGCGGTCGCCGAACATCCCCGAGGTCAAGCGGCAGCTCAAGACGCTTGAAGAGGGCAAGGCTCCGGAAGTGCGCCGGCTCTTGGTTCAGGCCCGTCTCGCCGAAGCGACCGGCGATGAAGCGGGGCGCAACGCCGCGCTGGCCGCCGGCCGCAAGCTCGAACTGCCGGCCGACGCCGAACCGACCGACCTGATGGCCAAGCTCCGCCTCACGGCCCTCGACGTCCAGACCCGGACCGTCCCCGCAGAACGCGCTGAGCAGGTCAAGAGCATGCTCGCGATCTCCGACCGCATCCTCGCCGCGGCCGAGGTCGGCTCGCAGCGGGTCACGCGGCTGAGCTTCCTGCTTGAACAGGCCCAGCGCGACCTGATCCGCCAGGCTCGCGCCGCCGGCAAGGGCGAAGCGGTCGACCCGCTGGTCGAGACCATCGAGACGCAGCTCGCGTCGATCTTCCAGAAGAGCCGACAGGCGGGCGACCACGTGGACTTCCAGATGTTCTTGACCTACGCCGACCACCTGCGGTTCCGGCAGCAGCGCGACCGCTGCCTCCAGGTCGTCGACGAGGCCTTGGCCCTGCCGATGGCCTCGCGCCCCAGCTCAACGCAGATCGCCATGGGCTTGCACGTCGTCGCGTCCGAAATGGCGCTGGTCAAGGCCGACGACCCGTCGCGGTTCGATAAGGCCGCCCCGCATCTTCAGGCCCTGATCGCCTCGACCGAGCCGCGTTATCAGGGGCTCGGCCACCTGTTCCAGGGAGCCGTCGACCTCGATCGCTCGGGCCTGGTCCGCACGATCACGAAGACCGGCGAGAAGAACGAAGCCGAAGCCACGGTCCAGCACAAGCTGCGAGCCAGCGCGCTCGGCCACCTGAAAGCGGCCGCGAGCCAGCTTCCAGACCTCGCCGAAGCCCAGGCGCGATACGGCGTCGCCCTGGTCCTCAACCAGGAGCAAGCGCTCGGCCGACAGTACCTCCAGAGCGCGTTGCGGATGGCGAACCTCGACCCCCAGTACCAGTTCTGGGCCGCCTGGACGATCCTTCAGGCCGGCTACCCCGAGGAAGCCGCTCCGATCATTGAATCCCTCTTCAGCCAGCTCGCCCAGGGCACGATCCCGGCCGACATGAAGGTGGTGCTGCACCAGCTCAGCGGCGAGCTGTACCAGGCTCGTCGCGGCCCCGGCGACCTCGAACGGGCGGCCAAGGAATTCGAGAAGGTCACGGCGATGGGCAAGAACGCCGACTCCGGCGCGGCGCTCCGCCTGGCCCAGATCGACGTCCAGCTCGGCAAGTTCGACGACGCCATGGCGAAGATCGAACAGGTCCGCAAGCAGGGCAAGGGCGACCCCGCCGCCGAGAACCTCGCCGTGCTCGTCCTCGAACAGCAGGGCAAGAAGGACGAGGCTCGCAAGCTGGTCGTCGACGCGCGGGCCAAGTTCCCCGAGTCGGCCGAGCTGGTCGGCCTCGACGCCGCGCTCAAGGCGAAGGACGGCAAGGCGGACGACGCCGAGAAGACCCTGGCTGACTACCTGACCAAGCACCCCGACAACATCAACCTCGGCATGATGCGGGCCCAGTTGCTCGCCGCCGAGCCGTTGAAGCGTCCCGAAGATGCCCGCAAGCTCCTCACCGAACTCGCCGAGCGGACTGACAGCTCGTCGCCGATGGTGCAGCTCGCTCTTCTTGAAATGGACCGCGACCTCGACGCCGCGGCCGCCGTGGTCGCCAAAGTCAAGGCGCGGTGGAAGGAAGGGGCGACGGGCGACGTCCTGGAAGGGCAGCTCTCGCTGAAGCGGGGCGACGTCACTGGAGCGATCGGGCATTTCAACGAGGCCCTCAAGAAGGACCCCGAAAACAAGATCGTCCAGTTCTGGAAGGCCCAGCTCGACGGCAGCACCGGATCGGTGGCCGAAGCCTCCAAGGCGCTTGAGAACATCGTCCGCGACCGCCCGAGCAAGGAGGTCGATTCCGGCGTCACCCTGCTGACCGCCGCGCAGTCGGCCCTGGCGAGCCTGTCGCTCAAAAACGGCAACGTCGACGACGCGATCCGCCGCTACGAGGAACTGAAGAAGAGCAGCGAGACCGGCACCCTGACCCGGGGCGACCGCTGGCAGTTGATCACCGCCTACGTCGCCAAGGGGCAATGGCCGATCGCCAAGCGCGAGCTGGCCCTGATTCTCAACGACACGAAGCAGCTCGCCTCGGACGAGGAGCGGGTTCGCGGCGCCAACCTCTACCGCCAGCACAAGGAAGACGAAGCCGCGCTCGCCCAGCTCGACTACGTGCTCAAGGTCAACCCGGCCCACCCGGCGGCGGTCGTCACCCGGGCGTTCATCCACCTCAAAGCGAAGCAGTACGACCTGTCGTCGACCGTGCTCCGGAGGGCGATCGACCTCTCGAACACGCCCGAGCAAAAGGCGCCGGAAGTCCTCTACCTGATGCTGTCGGCCGTCGTCAACGAGACGCCTCCTGAAGGGACCGCCTCGGAGCGCGCCCTCAAGATCATCGACGAAGGGCTCGCCACGCAGCCCAATTCGTTGCAGCTCGTGCAGGCCAAGTACCTGGTGCTCTCGAAGGCCGGCGACTCCAAGCAAGCCCTCGCGTTCGTCGAGTCGAAGGCCAAGGACGAGCCCAAGGGGCCGTATCGGCGCATGCTGATCGACGTCTACCGCGACCAGAAGAACTTCGAGGGCGCCGAGAAGCTGCTCCGCGAACTGGCCACGGAATTCCCCGACGACGTCAACGTGTCGGCGGCCCTGGTCGAGGTCGCGTCGCTGTCCGCGGCACACGCCGCGGCCTCGGGCGACGCCGACCGGACCCGCGCGGCCGAGGAGAAGTCGGCGAACCTGATCCGCGAGTTCCGAGCCAAGTACCCGTTGAACCTCACGTTTCTCCAGGCCGAGTGCGACCAGGCCGCGCGGGGCGGCGACTACACCCGGGCCCTCGGAGTCACCGAGGAGATCGACAAGGCGGCCAAGAACTCGTCGATGGGGCCGCTCTTGCGAGGCCGGTTGTTCTCCATGATGAATCGTCCTCGCGACGTCGCCAAGGCGTACGCCGAAGCGGTCGAGCGGGAGCCCCGACGGCTCGACGTCCGGGTCTGGCTGGGCAAGACCTCGCTCAAGCTCGGCGACGTCGACCAGGCTCTCCAGCAGGCGGAATACGTCATCAACGCCAAGAAGGACCAGCTCGACGCCGACGCGCTTCAGGCTCGGCTGCTCCAGGCCCGGGCGCTCGACGCCTCCGGCTCCAGCGACGCCCAGCGGGAGGCCGCGCGGGCCAAGGCCGTGACCCAGCTCGAAGCCGTCATCGCCATCGAGCCTCGGTTCCTCGAAGCGTACCAGACGATCGCCGAGATCGAGATGAAGCGGAATCGACGCCCCGCCGCGATCGCCATCCTCAAGCGGGACCTGACCGCGAACCCGAACGACGGCGCCGCCCTGGCCCAGTACGTCCAGCTCCTGTCCGAGCCCGACCCGGCGAGCCCCGGGGCCCGGTCGGTGGGACTCGACGAGGCCAAAAAGTTGGCCGCCGAGATCGGCGAGCGCGACAAGAAGGGGTCGCTGATCCTGGCCGTCGGAGTCGGCTATCACAAGGCCCGCCGCCTCGAACTGGCGCTGCCGTGGTCGGAGAAGGCCGCGACCATGCTCGATTCGCCCGTCGCGCACCTGAACCTCGGCGACTTGCTCCTCTCGCTCGCCGAGAGCCAGCCCGAGCCGGCCAAGGCACGTCCCTACTTCGAGCGCGCCGTGCAGCAGTACGACCTGGTGCTCAAGGCGCAGCCGAACTCGATCGAGGCCGTCAACAACAAGGCGTGGGTCATGCACAGCTCGCTCGGCCAGAGCCAGCAGGCCCTTGAACTGGCCCAGGCGCTCTTGAAGCGGGTCAATCCCACCGCGTTGCCCGGCGAGTTCTACGACACGATGGGTGCCATCCAGGAAGCCGTCGGCCGGACCACCGACGCCGAGCAGTCGTACCAGGAAGGGCTGAAGCGGTCGCCCGACCTCGCCGTGCTCCACTACCACTACGGCAAGCTGATCGCCGCCGACAAAACCCGCACCGGCCGCGCCAAGGACCACCTGGCCAAGGCCATCGCCGGCCGCGAACAGCTCAGCCCGGTCATGGCCGACGACGCCGTTCGCTTGGTGCAGCAGATCAGCGACGCCGGTTCGCGGTAACAAGGCGAGCCGGACGGCCGGCTCTGGATACGATCAAACGGGGCGGCGCTGCGATCTTCGCGGCGCCGCCCCGCTCTCATTCCGGGCTGGACGCAAAGGCGCGTTTCGCTATCGTGGCTCCCGATCTCGTGGATTCGACTCGCGCCGCGGCGTCCGTTCGCGGCGTTCCTCTGAACCAGGATCAGGAGCGCTCAGGATGAGTCTCGTCGCCGAAAACAAGCTGATCGAAACCCTCTCTCCGCACGAGCGGATGGATTTCGCCGGCCTTCAGCATTACTTCCGCGTCGGCCAATCGGCGCTTGACTGCGTTCACGAAGGGCTTCGCGCCGCGGGCAAGACGACCATCGCTGCGGCGCCGTTCGACGTGAAGACGATTCTCGACCTCCCTTGCGGTCAGGGGCGGGTGATCCGCTACCTTCGGCAGGGCTTCCCCGACGCCGAGATCACCGCGTGCGACACCAGCCGCGAGGGAGTCGACTTCTGCGCCGAGACGTTCGACGCCGTGCCGGTCTACTCGCGCGACGAGCCCGAGGAGATCCCGGTCCGGCGCGACTACTACGACCTCGTCTGGGTCGGCTCATTGTTTACGCATCTCGACGCCGACATGTGGAACCGGTTCTTGACCGCATTCCGGTCGGCCCTCAAGCCGGGCGGCGTGCTGATCTTCACGACCCACGGCCGCCTCGCCTACGAGTACATGTCGACCAAGGCGTTCCACTACGGGCACGACGAGCGCGGGCTCGAAGAGTTGGCCCGCCTCTACGAGCAGGCGGGGTTCGGCCACGTCCACTACACGGGCCACAACAGCTACTACGGCACGTCGATCTCCCGGGCCGACTGGGTCGTCGACCGGATTCGAGCGGTCGACGGCCTCCGTCTCGTCCAGCACGCCGAGCACGCCTGGGACAATCACCAGGACGCCTTCACCTGCCAGCGCGACCACTGATAGCGGGCGGCCGGCGGGTTGGTGACGCGAGCGCTCGACCTTTCTCGACAGCGACGATCGGTCGTGCTACGTTGTCTGAATGGATTTCAATGACGCCGGGCGAAGAACCGATGCGTTCCCGCCTCGGCGTCGTCATCAGAATGTCTCTGGAGCTTGAGACGCCATGTCATCAGGACGCGCCATGATTTCGACCAGGAAGTTTTGCGGGCTGATTCTGGGATTCGGAGCCTGCCTGGCCTTCGGCACGCCGACCTTCGCCGAGGCCGCCGACAAGCCGCAAGTGGTCCTCGAGACCACACTCGGCAAGATCACTCTGGAGCTCGATCCGGAGAAGGCGCCGATCACGGTCGAGAACTTCCTCAAGTATGTTGACGACGGGTTCTACGACAACCTGGTCTTCCACCGCGTAATCCCCGGTTTCATGATCCAGACCGGCGGCATGTCCGACAAGATCGTGGAGAAGCACGAGGGCCAGCGAGCGCCGATCAAGAACGAGTCCGGCAACGGCCTCTCCAACAAGCGCGGGACCATCGCCATGGCGCGCACCAACAATCCCAATTCGGCCACCAGCCAGTTCTTCATCAATCACGCCGACAACGCGAACCTCGACAGAGCGGGCGGCGGCTACGCGGTCTTCGGCAAGGTGATCGACGGCTTGGACGTGGTCGACGCCATCGCCAAGGTCGAGACGACGACCAAAGGCCCTCACGGTGACGTGCCGGTCAAGCCGATCTACATCAAGAGTGCGACCCGCGTGAAGAAGTGACATTCGCCGCGGCAGGCTGGGCAAAGGGCGTGCCGGCGTCTTGACCCCGGCTGAAATCGCATCTAAGATTGCGATTTGCCGGGTTACGCCCTTCAGGCCGGTTCCTCCCTGATTTGCGCAAGCCTTTCCCAGCCTTGTTCCGTCTTTAGGAGTCACGTATGGCTCACGTCGTCGCCGAGCCTTGCTTCGACTGCAAGTACACGGATTGCGTGGTCGTCTGCCCCGTCGACTGCTTCTACGAAGGCGCGCAGATGCTCTACATCAGTCCTGATGAGTGCATCGACTGCGAAGCATGCGTTCCCGAATGCCCCGTCGAGGCGATCTTCCACGAAGACAACTTGCCCGACGAATGGAAGGATTTCACGGCTCTCAACGCCGAGATGACCCCGACCTGCCCGGTCATCAACGAGAAGAAAGACGCCCTCGAGACCGAGTCGTGCGACCAGAGCCGCAAGAAGGGCTGAGCGCAGCGCGAGCGTCTTGATCGAATTGGGCCGGCACCAGGCCGACCGTCATCAACCCCGGAGCTCTTTCCGGGGTTTTTTTGTTGGCGTTCGGCTCCCGCCGGGGGCGGCCGGGGCTCAATCGCTGGCAGTCGGCGTGCTCGACGGCTCGGTCTCCGCGCGTGCCGCCTGCTTCGGCGCTTCGGCCAGGACGCCCGACCATCGGAGAAAAAGGCCGACCGCGATGCAGACGACGGCCGAGACGCTCATCACGCGCGTGACTCCCCAGATGCTCGCCGCACGCCCCGTCCAGAGCGCCCCGATCGGCACCGTGCCCGAGAAGATCACCATCCAGACCCCCATGATCCGGCCGCGCAGATGGTCGGGGATCGTGAGCTGGATCAGCGTCTGGGTCGACGCGTAGAACATTGCCGCGCCGAAGCCCGCGCCCAGCAGGCAGCAGGCGGCGGCCGCGATCCGGCCGTAGTGCGGCCAGGTCGGCGGCACCCAGTACGGGTAAAGCGATGCGGCCAGCAGAAACGTCGAGAAGATCAAGAGCCCGACGACGACCAGGCGGTCCTTGTGCCGCCGATGTCCAAGTCGGGCGACGGTGAGCGCGCCGACGGTGGCACCGGCGCCGCCGCAGGCGAGAATCAGGCTGTAGCCGCCGACCTCGGCGCCGACGACCCGCCGGGCGTAGGCGGGCGTCATCGACTCGTACCCCATGCCCATCAGCCCGAAGAAGCCCATGAGTGCCAGGTGTCGGACCAATCGCGGTTCGCCGCGAAGGTAGGCCAGTCCCGCCAGCACGTCGTGGAAAGCCGCCCCCTTGCCGCCTCGGGCCCGGTCCGGCCGAACCGTCGGCTGGATCGCGAAGACCGCGGCGATCGCCGCGAGGTAGCTCACCGCGTTGACCGTGAAACAGCCCGCCGCGCCCAGGACCGATATCCCCAGCCCAGCCAGCGCCGGGCCGATCACCCGCGTCGCGTTGAACAGCCCCGCGTTGAGCGCGATCGCGTTGCTCAGGTTTTCGGTTCCAACCAGGTCGTAAAGGAACACCTGCCGGCTGGGCAGCTCGAATGAGACGCAGATCCGCGCGAGCGCCAGAATCACCACCATCTGCCAGAACTGCACGATCCCCAGACCGACCAACGCCGCCAGCAGGAAGGCGCAGGCCATCTGGCCGAACTCCATCGTCACGATCATCGCCCGGGGCGCGACGCGGTCGGAGACGGCGCCGGAGAACAGCCCGATCAGCAGCCCGGGCATCAGGTTGGCCACCTCGACGACGCCCAGCAAAAACTCCGATCGAGTCTGCTCGTAGACCAACCAGCGCACGGCCGCGGCCTGGAGCCAGGTGCCGATCAGGCTCACGCCCTGTCCCATGAAGTAGAGGCGATAATCCCGTTGTGCAAGCGAGGCGAACATGCTGGGGCGACGCGGTCGCGACGGAACCACCCGGGGCGAAGATTCGGCGGCGGTCATCAAGCGTCCCCGGACCTCTCGGCGCGAGCGATCGCGACGGCAGGGGCGTTCGGCCCGAGAAGGCTCGCCGCTCCGTAAACGATCGCGGCCGCCAGATAGGCGTACAGCGCGGCGGGTTGAATCGATCCCAGCCGCGTCGAACCAGTCAGACCTTCCATCACGGGTGCGAGTCCGATCAAGACCCCCAGCGACCACGCCGAAACCCCCGGCAGTCGCCAGCCGGCCCGAACTCCGGTCCATCGTCCGCGACTCAAGAGCGACTCGGCCGTCATCACACCGGCCACGGGTGCGAAGAGGGCGCCGCTGATCGTGAAGATCGTTTCCAGCCGAGCCGCCAGAGCGGTCGCGGCCAGCACAAAGATCAATCCGCAGCCCAGACAGACGCCGGCCCGTTTCTGCAACACCGGCCAATGAGCCCGGAACCGCGACGTGTAGATCGCCGATCCGTAGCAGGCGGGCGCCAGGGCGGCGACGCCGAACAGGAGCAGCAGCAAGCCCGCCGCCTTGCCCCCGGCCGTTGCGCCGATGCCTCGAAACAGGGCTCCTTGAAACGAGCCCCGCGCCGGGATCCAATCCAGGCCTCCAGCCATTTTCGAGACGCCCGGATCGCTCGCGCCGAGAACCAGGGCCGAAAGCACCGTCACCGCCCCGGCCGCCAGGATTCCCAGCCAGCCGCCGATCCGGACGTCGCGGCGCTCGCGAACCGCCGCCCCCCATTCCACGCCTATCAGGCCGGCGAACGCGAAGTATCCGAACACGAGCTGGAAGATCCTCGGCTCGATCAGCGCGGCGGTGGCCGGCCGGCTCGTCAGCGTCCCGTCGGGGACTACGTGCGCCCAGGCCCAGGCGGCGGCGAGAATCAGCAGCAAGGCCGCGACGGGGGCGTAGACTTTCAACAGGGCCGCGATCACGCTCACCAGTCGCAGCCCGTTGGCCGCCGTGATGATGAACGTCCAGAAGGCCACGCAGACGAGGAACAACGGACTTTCGAGGGGCAAGCCGCCGAAGTTCCCGCGCAGGACGCCGGCGGCGTCGATCAGGTTCCACGAGATCAGGCCGAGCAGGATCAGCTTGACCGAGAAGTAGATCGACACGGCGCACCAGACGAGGCCGAACAGACCGAAGAGCACTCCGGCGATCCACTCCGCTCCCTCGGTTCCCAGCGACGCCGAAGCGACCACCGGCAGCCGCTCGCCGCTCGACCAGCCGAGCCGCGCGGGCCTGTCGTACAGCAAGAGATAGCCCGCGATCAGGGCGAGCAGCGCGCTAAGGAACGGGCTCAGCAGGCCGGCCGAGCCCTGGTCGACGGTCCCCAGCGGGTCGAGGAACGGAACCCAGACGAAGACGCCGAGGTACGCGGGAGCGATCGTCGTCAGCCATGACCGTCTATGGACGATCGGTCGATCGATCTGCGACTGGACGACCGGTGGAAACGCGGCGGAAAGCGGCTCGATGATTGGGGAGGAAGTCACGATGATCAGGAATCCAACGATGGCATGGTCTTGGACGACGCACGTAAGGGCGTTAGTTTACCATGATTGGCGGTGGGGCCGGAGATCACAGAATGAAAAGGCCGGATAGCATGGCGTCGCGAATCGCACGATACGCATGGGCCGCGCCGACGACGCTGGTCGGGCTCGCGGCTGGCTTGCTGACGCTCGTCACGGGCGGGCGCGGGCAGGTCCGCAGCGGCGCGCTGGAGTTCTACGGCGGTTTCGCCACCTGGCTCGCCCGCGCGGTCGGGTTCGGGGCGATGACCCTCGGCCACGTGATCCTCGGCCGCGACGCCCTTTGCCTCGACCTGTTTCGCGACCACGAGCAGGCTCACGTCCGGCAGGTGGAACGGTGGGGGATCGCCTTCATCCCGGCGTACCTCGCGGCGAGCTACATCGCCTGGAAGAAGGGCCTCCACTACTACCACGACAATTGGTTCGAGCGCGACGCCCGGATCGCCAGCGGTGAAGTCGAGGGACCGGGACTCGACGTATCGGAGGCGGACGTGTCCAGCCTGTTCGAACCGCCGCCGGTTCACAAGGAGCGGCATTTCACGGCGAGCGCCCTGGTGCATGACATCGTGATCGGCGTGTCCGACGGCTTGACCGTCCCATTCGCCCTGGCGGCCGGTCTGTCGGGAACCTCGCTCGCCAACAACCTGATCGTCACCGCGGGGCTGGCCGAGGTCGCCGCCGGCTCGATCGCCATGGGCCTTGGCGGCTACCTCGCGGCGCGGAGCGACGCCGAGCACTTCGCTAGCGAGAAGATCCGCGAGCAGCGCGAGATCGAGAACGTCCCCGACATGGAGGAACGCGAGGTCGCCGAGATCTTCGAGGCGTACGGTCTGAACACGTACCAGATCGAGCCGATCCTCGACGCCTTTCGCGAGCACCCGGCGGCCTGGGTCGATTTCATGATGCGGTTCGAGCTGGGCCTGGAAGAACCCGATCCCCGCCGCGCGTTTTCGAGCGCCTTCACGATCGCGACGGCCTACATCGTCGGCGGCCTGATCCCGCTCTCGCCTTACATGCTGCTGCACGTCACGAGGCAGGCGCTTCTGGCCTCGATCACGGTGACGTTGCTGGCGCTCTTCGTCTTCGGATTCGTCAAGGGGCGGTACACCGGGACTCGGCCGTTGCGGAGCGCCTTGCAGACGACCCTGATCGGCGGCCTCGCGGCCGGCGCGGCGTTTTTGATCGCGCGGGTCTTTTCCTGATTCGCCGCCTCGAAACCGCGCCCTCGGGGCCGACGTCCGGACGCGGGTAGCCCCTTGACACTGCCCGGCTTACGTTGTCTATTTCACGATCGTTCCTTCCGCAAACGCCTCTCCACGATCCACGACCAGAAGAACGCCATGAGCACACAAACGACTGCGGCCCCGAGCCAACTCCCGGACTATCTCGCGAGCGCCACGCCCAACCCGTCGGCCAACCGCGCCCCCTGGTATACGAACACGGCACCCACGTTCGCCGGAGTGTTCCTCTGGTTCATCTTCTGGAACTCGGTCTCGTCGAGCGGTCTAAGCACCGGCGGTCTCTGGCCGAGCATCATCGGAATCGTCGTGGCGGCGTTGATCTGCCACTTCCTGTTCTACCTCGCGCCGGGCCTGCTCGGCATGAAGACCGGTCTCCCGTTGTACGTCGTGGGGACGTCCACCTTCGGCTCGCTCGGCGGCCTCATCATGCCCGGCTTCTTGATGGGGGCCTTGCAGTTCGGCTGGCTCGGCGTCAACTCGTGGGGATCGGCCACGTTCTTGAAGGAGAGTTTCGGCGGCGGAGACGGGATGTTTTATGCCCTCTGCGTCATATGGGCCGTGGGCGCGGCGTTCGTTGGGCTGAAGGGCATCCAGTACGTCGCCAAGGTCGCGACGTTCTTGCCGATCATCCCGCTCGCCGTCCTGATCATCGGGCTTGTGTTGTTCGGGGGCTCGGCGTTCAGCTACAAGCCCACAGCCGAGCCTGCTGCGTCCGGTGGCGCGATGACGACCATCCTGCTGATCGTCACTTACATCGTCGGCTTCTTCGCCACGGCCGGTGCGGCGGGGGTCGACTTCGGCACCAACAGCCGCGACGGGGACGATGTGAAGAAGGGTGGATACGTCGGCATCCTTGCGGCCATCGTCCTGACGGCCGTGATCTCGGTGCTCGTCGTCGCGGGGGCGCGGGCGTCGGGAGCGATCGACGGTACGGTCGTCAACATGACGGACGCGCTGGCCACGAAGCTTTCGCCCGGGTTCTTCAAGGCCGTCATGATCGGCCTGACGCTGGCCTCATTCCCCGGTGCCTGCTTCTCGTCGTTCATCGCCGCGAACAGCTTTAAGACGGTCATGCCGAAGGTCAACCCTTTGGTCTCAGTGGGCATCGGGACGATCGTCAGCATCGCGCTTGCCGTGACGGGTTACGCGGGCGACCTGCCGAGCGTCTTCGGCATCATCGGCGCGTCGTTCGGCCCGATCTGCGGGGCGATGACGGCCGACTACCTGCTCAACGGCCGCCGTTGGAGCGGGCCCCGCGCGGGCTTCAACCCGGCCGGCTGGGTCGCCTGGGCGCTCGGTTTCTTCGTCGGCGTCATGCCGAACCTGCACAAGGTCGAGAGCCTGGCCAACGCCATCCCCGACGTGCCCGCCGCCCCGGTCGTCGCCTACGTGGTGGGCTTCGTGGTCTACGCCGTCTGCTTCAAGATCGGCGTCAAGACCCCGGTGCTCGACATGCCCAAGCGGATCGACGCCTGATCGACCAGAGCGAGATTAGAGCCAAAACGACGGGCCGGGCGAATCAATCGTCCGGCCCGTTCGCGTTAACGGCCCAGCAGGGTCGCGATCAGGCTGGGGGGCTTGGTGCCGGGGACGACGACGCGGTCGCCGGGGAAGAGCTGGTAGTTCGTGACGGTGTCGCCGCGTTCCTTGATGGCGCAGTAGTCGATCCGCAAGACCTGGTCGGGACCGCCGACCGCATGGGGGCGGACGAGATACGCCTTCTCGGGCAGGCTGTTCGACTTGAGGCCCGCCAGGAGGATCGCGTCGAGCGCCGTCTCGTTCCCCTTGATCGGGAACCGGCCCTGGGTGGTGACGGTCCCCAGCACGTAGTAGAACTTGCTCTGCGAGGTGCTCAGCTTGGCCGAGACGCGGAACGGCTCGGTGACCTTTTGACCCCGTTGGGCGGCCTCGACGGCGAGCTGCTGGGCGATCCGCTGCTCGACCTGTTCGAGGGTCAAGCCCACGACGTAGACGTCGCCGTAAAGGCCGAGGTCGAGGATGCCGTCTTGCTGCACGACGAAAGTCTGCATGCCCCAGTCGGCCGGCGACGGCTTGACCGTCACGTCCAGCTCGTCGGGGGGCTCGACCACGTAGCGCGGCATCGTCGTCTTGTCGAGCTCGCGGGCCTGCTCGATGTCGACCACCCCACGCGTCGGCACGCGTTCCACCTCGCGCCGCTGCCGGCCCGAGGCGCACCCCGGTCCCGTGAGCGTCATGGCGAGCGACAGCCCGGCGAGCAGCGCGTTGCGGCACCGGCGAGCCTCGACTGTCGGCATCCGTGCAGTCATGAGCCAGAGACCTCAGAGGATCGAGAACGGGAACCAGCCGCGCCGCACCGGGGCGCACGAGGGATCTCGGTTGCGAGAGACGAGCGGCGTTACTTCCCGGAATCGGCAGAAAACGACCGGGGCTGAATGAAAAGTCGAGATTGACCAAAGATTGGACAAAAGCTAGTGTCCGCCCGGCTCGAAGATCGGTTTCGTCCCTCGAATCGACACGGACGACCGCCGCGGAGGAATCCACCGAATCGAAACCGAGCCGGAGAGGGCCGCAAGGCGGTTGCCCATGTCATCGCTCGCATCGCGGGTTCTCTTTATCGGGCTGGACGGCGGCACGCAGACCGTGCTCCGACCCATCTTCGAGCGCGGATGGATGCCGAATCTCGCGGGCTTCTGGCGACGCGCGGCCTCGGGCGCGCTGCGGTCGACCGAGCCGATGGTCACACCGGTCGCCTGGACCTCGTTCTCGACCGGCTGCACGCCGCTGGTTCACGGCATCCACGACTTCAACTACCTGGAGGCCTTGGACGGAACGATCCGCGACCACCACGCCGGCACCGTCCGCGTGCCGACGCTCTGGGAGATAGTCAGCGAGCTTGGCGGATCGGTCGTCAGCCTGGGTCTGCCGCTGACCTACCCCGCGCCGCGGTTCCGCGGCCTCTGCGTCGCGGGGGCCGACGCCCCCGACCGGGCTCACGCCTTCGCGCAGTGCCCCGAGTTCGAGGCGATGCTTCGGGCCGAAGTTCCCGACTACACGCACAAGCTCGTCTGGAAGCGGCGGGCGGCGACCGCCGACGAGGCCCGGCGCGAGGCCGATCGCTGCTGCGCGATCTTCCGCGCCCAGGCCGAGGCCGCCGAACGGGCCGACCGGCTGGTCGACTGGACCACCTTGATGGTCCACTTCCACAACCTCGACAGCCTTCAGCATCGTATGTGGCCGTACTTCGACGTGGATGAGACGGGCCTTCGCGAGCCCGGCCTGAACGAGGCCGTCGAGCGCTGCATGCGGGCCCTCGACGACGGCATCGGCCGCCTGCTGGAGCTGGCGTCGGCGCGAGACGCCGCGATCGTCGTGGCTTCGGATCACGGCTTCGGGCCGTGCCGATCGCTGGTCAACATGAACGGCATGCTCCGCGCCGCCGGTTTGCAGCGGAGCCATGTCTACGGCACTCGGCTCCGTTACCGGGCGATCCGCCTGGCCGAGCGGTTCCGTCGCTGGCGCGCGCTCAGGCAGCCGGGCGGGACCACGCCGGCGAAGGCCCGGCCGGTCGATGGGCAGATCTCCTGCGACTGGAAGCGGACGGTCGCGTTCGCCCCGTACGGCCAGCTCTGCGGCAACATCTTCCTGAACCCCGACGCCGTCCAGGGGGCCGAGGCCGAGCGGGCCGCGACCGAACTGGTTGAGCTGCTGGCCGACGCCCGCGACCCGGAGACCGGCGACCGGCTGTTCGCCGACGTCTTCGCGGCGGCCGAACGGTTCGGAGTCGACCCGGCCGAGCACGCCATGCCAGACATCTTCGCGCTCTCGGCCGACGGCTACCAGGCTCAGGCGAAATGGTCCGAACGCCATCGCAACACCCTCCTCCGCCCCGACCACGAGCTGCCTGCCACCCACTGGGCCGAAGGGGTCGTCGCCATCGACGGCCCCGGCGTCGTCCCCGGCGCGCGGATCGCCGCCGAGCTGCACGACCTGGCCCCGACCACCCTGGCCCTGCTCGGATGCGACGCGCCCCGTCACATGGAAGGGCGCGTCCTCCACGAAGCCTTCGCCGTCTCCTCGCCCGTCGATGGCGGGCTGGCGCCGTCGGCCCCGATGGACGGCGACCCGTGCCTTGACGTCGTGGGCTCGAGCGCCGACTTCGTCTGAATCATGTACGCGGACTGTTTGGTTATTCTGATTCGTATAAACTGATTCGAGGTTGATATGGAAGCGATCGAGAAAGACGTCCACAGCTTCATCCTGAACGAATTCCTCCCCGGCGAAGATCCGGCCGAGCTGACCGCGAGCACCCCGCTCATCACCGGCGGAATCCTCGATTCGATCACGACCCTGAAGCTGGTCGTGTTCCTTGAGGAGCACTTCGGGATCACCGTCGAGGCCCACGAAGCGGGCGTCGAACACCTCGACTCGATCCGCCAGATCGCCGAACTCGTCGCCGAGAAGAAGGCCGCGTAGACTTTTTGTGATCTCAACCAGCGGTACTATGAGTCGGACGTCTCGCCCGGGCTCGCCTCGGCTTCGACCAGGTCCGCCTCGCGGATGAAGGCGACGAGGTCGCGGGTCAGGGCTCCCGATCCGTCCATCCTCGGGACCTTGTTCTGGCCGCCGAGCTTGCCGCGCCGGCGCATCCAGGCTTCGAACGCCCCCGGGCGCGTGAGGATCAGTCCCGGGGCCGGCATGCCGACCCCCGCGACCCGGTGGGCCGCATAGTCGGCGTTTCGCCGAAGCAGATCCTGGTCGAGCAGGTCTCGAAACCGGGCGGGTTCCTCGGCGCGGCTGTTGAATTCCATTACGTATTGATGATGCCCGAGCGAGCCCGTGAACACAGGGCCGACGTGCCAGTCGCGCACCGAGGTTCGGGTCTCGGACGCGGCGGCGGCGATCGCGGCCTCGATCTCCTCGTTGATCAGGTGTTCGCCGAAGGCCGACAGCGTGTACTTGGTCCGGCCGGTGAACCGGATCAGCGGCGGGTCCAGCGACTCGAACCGGATCGTATCGCCGATCACATGCGCCCACATCCCCGCGCATGTCGAAACGACGATGACATAGTCGACGCCCGTCTCCACGTCGCCCAGCCAGCGTCGGGCCTTCGGCGCGGCGGTTGGGTTGTACTCGGATACGGGGACGAACTCGTAGAAGATCCCGTGATCGACGAGCAAACGGAGGAGCCCGGTCTGGGGGTCGCCATAGGCGATGAAGCCCTCGGAGCAGGGGTACGTCTCCTGAAGCCGGACGTCCGAACGGCCCACGACGTCGCGGAACGCCTGCACGTAGGGGTCGAACTTAACGCCGCCGTGGACGACCATTTCGAGCATCGGCCAGACCTCGCCGATCGTCGACTTGCCGCTGAGTTCGAGCACCCGCTGGAACAGCATAAGCAGCCAGCTCGGCACGCCGCTGACCAGTGTGATCGGCTCGCTCAGGCTCCGTTCGGCCAGCAGGGCGAGCTTGCGGTCCCAGTCCGATTCGAGCGCCAGGTCAAGGGGAGGGAAGGTGTAGGGGCGGAGCAGCGATGACAGCTCGATCGCCGCGATCCCGCTGAGGTCCCCCTGCCGCACGCCCGGGGCGGGGTCTTCGAGCTGGGTAGTTCCGCCGAGGAAGAACATTCGCCCCTCGAACAGCCGCGAGTCGGGCCTGGCCGTCAGGTGGGCCGCCACCATCGTCTGCGCCGCCTTGCGGTTCGACCGGACCATCTCGCGCGAGACCGGGATGTACTTGGTGGCGCCCTGGGTCGTGCCGCTGGTCAGAGCCAGGTAGGGGATGCGCCCCGGCCAGGTCAGGTCGTCGAAGACCGGGTAGCTCGATCGAAGGTAGTCGTCCCAGAGCGTCTCGTAGGTTCGCACAGGCACGCGCCGCTGAAAGTCGTCGACTGTCGCGATCTCGGCGAAACCATGATCCCGTCCAAACCGGGTCTGGCACGCCCGGGCTACAAGGTTGCGCAGCGTCCGTTCTTGCACCTCGACGGCGTCCATCGCCGCGAGCCGATTCATGCGGTGCCTCGCATGCACATGAAACCCCGCGTTCACCAGCCGCCGCGTCGCGCGCGCGCCGGCGACGCGCGTGGTCCAGGCGACGGGCTCCGGATCGGTGGTGGCGGCGGCGAGGTTCATGTGCTCTCGGCATCTGTTTGGAATATATGTTCGAAGCGCCAGCGAGTGAATTTCCGATCGGCCGTCCGGATCATTCACTCGCTGGCGCTTCGAGCTTGTAATCGGACTCAAGCATCTTTCACGCCTCGGCAGAAGTACGCGCCGGCGGGGGGGAAGTTGCGGGGCTCGAAGACGAATCGCACGTCGTCGAAGAACCGGCGATAGAAGTTCCAGTAGACCAGCGGCATCTCGGTGATCTGGTTGTACGTCCCATCGGGCTTGAGGACGTCGCGGACGTTGCGAAACAGACTCTGCTGAAGGTCCTTGGTGAACGACGGCACGGGCAATCCCGACACGATATGGTCGACCTGGGCGATCTTCCGGTCGGCGAGCATGCCGGCCAGGTCGCGGACGTCTCCCTCGATCACCTCCAGGTTCGGTCGGCCGCTGTACCGTTGGCGGAGGATCTTCACGAAATCGGGGTCGCGCTCGACGACCAGCAGTTGGGTCTGCTCGCCTGCGCGGGCCGCCAGCTCGCGGGTGATCGGTCCGGTCCCGGCGCCCAGCTCGACGACGACGCCGGGACGGCTCCAGTCGATGTTGCCGACCGTGGCGCGCGACAGCCATCGGCTGCTCGGCGCCAGGCTGGCGATGGCCGTGCCGTGCTTGAGGAACTTGCTCAGAAACAGGGTGAAATCGCTCATGGTCGATCCAGGTGGAATCCGTCGTCGGCGATGGGTTCGAAGCTCAGGAAAACGCGCGGAGCAGGGGGGAAGGCAGGGCGAACTTGGTCCGAAGTCGGGGCGGGTTGCGGTTTTCGAGGAACCATTCGGGGTCGAGGTCCGGGGGGATGTTCTTGAGCTTGTCGCGGAGGTAGCGGCTGACCAGTTGGTTGACCAATCGGGCTTTCTCGATCTGAGGGGCGTGGCCGCATCGCGGGATCACGACTTGGCGGACGTCGGCCATCTGCCTCGCCGCACGGATCGAGCCGGCGACGTCGGAAAGCACCTGGTCGTCCGCGCCCCAGATCACGAGCGACGGCGGGGTGACGCGGGGCAGGAGGTGGTTCACCGAGTGGCCCACAGTTCCGCGCAGAGTTCGCAGCACCCCCTTCTTCCACTTGCGGTTCTGGAACTTCCGCTCGAACGCCTTGACCAGGCCGTCGCTGGCGAACCGGCCCTGATGGAAGACCGACTTGACCAGAGTGTCGTACTGGCTTCGCTTCACGCCTTCCATCGTCGGCAGGCTCTCGTCGCCGTAGAAGCCGGACGGGCAGATCAGCGCGAGCTTGGCGACCTTCTCGGGATTCCGCACCGCGTACGTCAAGACGACCTGGCAGCCGAGGCTCGACGCGACGAGATGGTAGGGCGCCCGCTGGACGAACTGGTCGAGAAACACCGCCAGCCGGTCGGCCAGATAGTCGACCGTCACGTCCTCGCCCGACTCGATCCGCTCGTGGAGTGCATCGCCGTCGTAGACCAGGATCTCGGGGACCTTGACGTCGAAATGGCGCGCCAGCGGCGCTCGGTTCGCAAACCAGCTTTCCGGCTGCTCCGCCAGGCCGTTGACCAGGATCAGCGGCTCGCGTCGCTTGTAGCTGGGAAGCAGGCGAGGCAAATCCATCCATCTGGGAACGCTGGGAGGCATGGTTCGCGGCGACTCCTCGAGCATCGTGCGCCGGGGCGAAAAAGCTGATCCGGCGTGGTGATCGCTTGAGCGATCTCTGACCCTTCGAAGCCTAACAAGATCTCCTTCCTCGGCCAACACGTGGTGACAAGCGTTCACGTCGAATTCACCGCTCCAACACGACTTCGAAACACGACGGCGGGCCGGCTGGCTCCTTGACGCGCCGGGACTCGCCTTAAAAGATGGTTGATACAAGACAACGGTCGACGCAACCAACGGGGGACGGTCATGCGGGTATTGATCACGGGCGGCTCCGGGCTCATCGGTCGTCACCTGGTCCAGCGCGTTCTGAAAGCGGGCGGTCGTCCGGTCGTGGTCTCTCGCCATTCCGACCTGCTGCGGCGGAAGCGCGAGTCGCGCGAGTACGAGGTCGTCCAGGGGGACGTCGGCGTTCCCGGGCGCTGGCAGGAGGCCGTCGACGGCTGCGACGCGGTGGTCAATCTGGCCGGCCACAACCTGTTCGCCGAGCGCTGGAGCGCGCAGGTGAAGCGGAAGATCCGCGACAGCCGGGTCTACGGCTCGGAGCACGTGGCGGCGGCCATCGCGTCGGCCCGCAGCCGACCCCAGGTGCTCGTCCAGGGATCGGCCATCGGCTTCTATGGGCCGCACGGCGACGAGGAGCTCGACGAGACGTCGCCCTCGGGGTCGGACTTCCTGGCCTCCGTCTGCCGCGAGTGGGAAGAAGCCTCGGCTTCCGTCGAGGCCCTCGGCGTGCGTCGGGCGATCATCCGGACGGGCGTCGTCCTCGCCCCCGGCGAGGGGGCCCTGAAGGTCATGACTCCGATCTTCAAGTTCGCTGGAGCACCGGTCGGCGGCGGCGGCGGGATGGGCCCGGCCACCGGCCAGCAGTGGATGAGCTGGATCCACATCGACGACATCGCCGGGATCTTTCAACTCGCCCTCGACAACCCCGCCGCCACCGGCCCGATCAACGGCACCGCCCCCGACCCCGCCCGCAACGCCGACTTCTCCCGGGCGCTCTCCAAGACGCTCCGCAAGCCCTACACCCCCTGGCGGTTCTTCGTCCCGATCGGCCCTCCCGACCCGCTCTTGCGCCTGATGCTCGGAGAGGTCGCCGACGTGATCGCCAAGGGCCAGAAGGTCCTCCCCACGAAGGCGCTCGCCCTGGGCTACCACTTCCAGCACCCCGACTTGGCCGAGGCGCTCCAGGACGTCTTCAAGCCCCGCCCGGTGCCGCAACCGATCCCCCCCGCGCCGACCGCGTCGCGCGCCGGTTCGCATCACTGAGAACCCGGTCCGCGAGTCCATTTTCATGAGGTCGGGTGTCTCCACCGCGTCATGACGGTTCGTATTCGGACCTATTTGACGGTGGGCAGGGGCGCCGGCCGCGGTTTGGTCACTTCAGAAGGTAGCCGACCCCGACGCCGGCCGCGAAGGCGAGGGCCAGAGCCGCCACGGCGCTCGCGAGGGCGACGGCGGGTCGCCGGGCGACCGGGGCGAGCCAGCGAGGGGGGATCGTCTCCGGGACCGACACGAGGGGCAGAGGGTGGGCCTTCGCCTGCTCAACGGCGACGCTCATCGCCGAGTCGGGCTCGTCGGCCGGGGGCGACGGTGGAGGGGAAGGGGCCGGCGGGGGCACCGGCTTTCGGGTCTTGGGACGGATGAGCGCCTGGAGGGCGTCGGCCGCTTCGAGGGCCGAATCATAGCGGTCCTGCGGTTTGTACGCCATCATCTTCTCGATGACGCGCACGGCGCTCGACGGGAAATCAGGGATGTGATCGGTGATCGGGACGGGGCTCTTGTTGATCCGTCGGCCCAGGCGGTCGATGGGGGTTTCGCCGGGGTAGGCGAGCTTGCCGGTGATCAGATGGAACATGGCGCAGCCGAGGCTGAAGATGTCGCTGCGGCCGTCGACGTCGCGGCCGAGGGCCTGCTCGGGCGACATGTAGTCGACGGTTCCCACCGCGACCCCGTCGGCCGTGGCGAACGTCGCCGCGTCGTCGGCCTGCATCAAGACCCCCAGGCCGAGGTCGAGGATCTTGATCTTCCGATCCTCGGTCAGCAGCATGTTCGAGGGCTTGACGTCGCGATGAACCATCCCCTGACCATGCGCGTGGGCCAGGCCGTGGGCCGCCTGCGCGGCGTAGTCGATCATCTCCGGTGCGGGGATCGGCCCGCGTTTCAGCCGCTCGCCCAGGCTCTCGCCGGGAACGTACTCCATCACGAGAAACAGGATCCGGTTCACCTGATCGGCGTCATAGGCGCGGACGACGTTGGGGTGGTCGAGCCGTCCCACCAGCTTCATCTCCCGCTGAAATCGCGCGACGACCCGTTCGTTGGCCGCGATCTCGGGCGCGATCACCTTGAGGGCGACGACCCGGTCCATCATCTGGTGGTGGGCCTTGTACACCCGTCCCATCGAACCCGAGCCGATTCGATCGAGGATGATGTAGCGGCCGACGACCAGCCCGTACGGCTTGTTGCCCAGGAGCCGCCTGGCCTGGTAGTGCGTGACCAACTGGTCGCGGATCAGCCGCTCGGCCAGGGCCGTCGGGTCGGAGGGGTATTCGCCGCGGATCATCCGGTTGCGGATCTCGTCGACCTGGCGGTCGCTGAGGATCTTCGAGCCGCGAAGCACCGGGAGCAGGTCGGTGAGCGGCTTGTCGCTCGATTTCGATCGTTCGAAGGTCGCCATCGCGGCATTCCACTCCTCGGCCCGACGCCTCTCCGACGCAGCCTAGCACCGGCTGTTCGTTCGGCCGTTCGACAACCCGCGACGGCGACGCCCCGTCAGTGCAACATAGGATAACAGAAGACCTAACGCCCCTCAATCATTCGCGCGTCCACTCCGCCCGCCCGGGTGCGACGGACGTCGGATCGTCGAGCTTCGTGGTTTCCGATCGGAATCGCTCACTGGACAGTCGTTCCCACACGGGCTACGATCCGAAGAACCGTTTTCCGTGAACCGATGCGAGTATCATCGCCCCCGAGGGCGGAAGGAATTGGGATATGGCGGCGCCGAGCGACCCCCAGCTTGCCTTGCGCCAGTTCGTCAAGCGGCACGATTTCTTCGTGGGGATCGACAGCGACGGCTGTGCGTTCGACACGATGGAGGTGAAGCACAAGGAGTGCTTCATCCCGAATATCGTCAAGTCGTACGATCTGGCGGCGATCTCGAAGTACGCTCGCGAGGCCGGCGAGTTCGTGAACCTGTACTCGCACTGGCGGGGGATCAACCGCTTCCCCGCGCTCGTGATGGCGTTCGACCTGCTGGCGAACCGTGCGGAAGTACAGTCTCGCCGACGCCGGTTGCCGCCGCTGCGAGGCCTGCGCGAATGGATCGAACGCGAGACGAAGCTCTCCAACCCCACGCTCAAGCTGGAGGTCGAACGCACCGGCGACCCCGACCTGGTCCAGGCCCTCGCCTGGAGCGAGGCTGTCAACCAGACGATCAGCGAGGTCGTCCACGACGTGCCGCCGTTCCCGTTCGTCCGCGAGTCGCTCGAATGCCTGAAGGGCAAGGCCGACGTGATGGTCATCTCGGCCACCCCCGGCGAAGCCCTGGAACGCGAGTGGGAAGAGAACGGGATCAAGCCTTACGTCAGCCTGATCGCCGGCCAGGAACTGGGCAGCAAGAAGGAGCACCTCGCGCTTGGCGCGGTCGGCAAGTACGACCTCGACAAGATCCTGATGATCGGCGACGCCCCCGGCGACCAGAAAGCCGCGCTCGACAACAACGTCCTCTTCTATCCGATCGACCCGGGTTTCGAAGACGAGTCGTGGCAGCGGTTCTTCGAGGAAGCCTTGCCCAAGTTCCTCAACGGTGAATACGCGGGCGCCTACATGGAGTCGCAGATCACCCGGTTCCAGGCCCTATTGCCCACCGAGCCCCCCTGGAAGACCGTCTGCGCGTGATTGGCGGCCCGCATCGGACGCCTCGCGGTTGGCCAGGCGTCTTGTGGCGTCGCATCGACGGCCCGCGTCACTTCGGTTTTCGCTGGAGGGTGAAGTCCAGGTGCTGGACGTCATCCTCCGCGGGCTTGATCTGTAGGCGTTTGACGATCTGAGGGGTTGGATAGGCGAACCCGTCGGGCAGACTGTTGAAATAGAGATAGGCGTCTCCGCCGGGCAGGCGGAGTTCGTAGCGTCCGTCGGCGTCCGTCTGATCGTCCGCGAGGCCAGGACCGCCGCTCTCGCTTGCAACCGCTGAGATGGCGGCTCCTCCCACAGGCTTGCCGTCCGTGGTCAGGACCCTACCGCCCACCCTCACACCCGACTCCAGCTTGAGCGTCAGCTTCGGATCCTGGTGCGGTTGGACGAGGATGTTCTCCAACGGTCGAAAGGTCCAATTCTTCTTCGGATCAAGGACCGTCAGGACGACCTCTGTTTGCGGTAGGCCGGGGAGAGAGAACGCTCCTTCTGCGTCGGAGACGGCGCGGAAAGAACTGAGGTAGAGATTCTGCCGGCAGCCGGATGATGAGAGACGGGCTGTTACTTTCATGCCGACGGCTGGCTTTCCGTCCGGCGATAGGACGCGGCCTGACAAGAAACCCTCCTCTTCCATCGCTATGTGAATCGGTTGATCGAAGTTGTTTTCCCTATTCCGGATATTCGACCATTGGGCCTCCCCGAGCCCGACGGCGGACGTGACCAGGTACAACCACCCGCGAACCGGGACGTCGCTCAATTGAATCCGCCCCTTCGGGTCTGGTCGACAATCGAAAATCTTCGGCAACGACGTATCGAGACCCGGAAAGCTGTCCTCTCGCGGGAAAGACTCGTAATCCATCGCGCCAGGACCGGTAGCGATATGAAGGGTTCGTACCCGAACCGTCACCTTGGTGGGGTCGAAGCCGGCAGGCAATGTGACATGCCCGTCCACCGTTTTTGACGCCTGCATCACGACCCGATTTTCTGCGTTGAAGGCGGCCCGGTTCGTCCATTTCGCAGAGCGTCCGGCACCTACGAGTCGGCCGGGAACCCGGGCATAGAACCAGCGATCGAAATTACCGCCGTCGTAGAGGGTCGCATCCGAACAGACTGCCTTCCCGCGCCCATCCGTCGTGAAAGGGCCGGAATGGACGAATCGTCCTTCGTCGCTTCGACCGACAAATTGATAAAGATGCACCTCGGCACCGGCGACCGGCTTGCCGTCCGAGTCCACACACGTCACGGCCAGCTTCTCGGGGGTCGACTTCGGCGGCTGCGTTGCAGTCGAGGCGGAATTCGCGGGCGCGGCGGCGGCGGACTGCGAAGCCGACGGATTCGGGGCCTGGAGGGTGGCCAACGCGGCCGTCGAGCTGACGCCGAAGATCGCGACGATGAAGGCGGTACGCCGTGTAATCGGTCGACGATCCGTCTTCTCGTCCAGTATCGCCCGTAACCGGACCTCCAATTCGGACCGTCCGGTCATCGCCAACGCCGCGGAGGGAATAAACCCTGGGACGAGGAGGCCCAGTAGTTCTTCCGCGTAATCCGACGGCTTGACTCCGCTCTCCAACACCAGGTCGTCGCGAGCGTGTTCGCATTCCTCGTGAAGACGTCGCGCCGCCAGCCACACCAGGGGGGGGAACCAGTAGAAGGCGCAGACGAATTGAGTAAGCATATGTGGAATCGTGTCGTGGCGTCTGATGTGGGCGAATTCGTGGAGCAGAACCGCACGAAGCCGCCTCGGCCCCCAGTGGGAGGCATCGGCCGGCAGGAGGAGCTTCAGGTGAAGAAATCCCCAGGTCATGGGCGTTCCTCTTCGGACGCTCAGGCACGCGTCCGCCCGCCGGCCTGTTTCTAGCAATCGACGCACCTCGCTGATCGGTCCGACCGTCACGGGATCGGCGGATTGCGCCACGCGATGCACGATGATCCGACTGGTCGCGGCTCGGAGCAGGATTACGCCGAAGCCGAAAAGCCAGAGCCAGAGGAGGAAAGCAAGCCGAGGGATTGAGTAGGCAGTCGGTGAGGGGAGAGATCCATCGGCTTGCGCAGGAATGGCAACCATCGATGCGGACGGCGGCGAGGTCGTGTCGAGGCTCTCTCGGTGGTCGCGATGTCCTACATGGGCCTGGTTCACAGAGTCTGGCCGTGCCGCCCTTCGGGGCCCGAGTTCCTGAGGAGCGGAATCGCCAGGGGCGGTCCAGCTCGGAAGTATCCGCCATCGCGGTACGGAAGCGGACAGGATCGGCATGAGCAGGAAGGACAGCATCGTGACCGCCCAGACGAAATGCCGAAGAGCGGCGGACGATCGGTAAAGGATAAGGCTTGCCGCGGCCGCCATCACGAAAACGGCGCAGATCTTGATGGAAGAGTCGGCGAGGACGGAAAGAAAAGCATCATCCAGCGCTGCCAACGGCAAGCCTCGAGTGAACCCGAACATGTCCGCTACCTGCCTTTCTGACGTGCCTCGTTGATCAGGTCCATCATGCGATCAAGTTGCGCGTCCGTGATCCGGGCGTCCTTCGAGCCAAGGTGGACGGCGAAGGCTTTATCAAGCGCGCCTTCGAAGAACGTTTCCAGCAGACGTTTCAGAGCCCGTTCCCCGGCCCGCTTCCGCGATTGGATCGGGCGGTAGATGAATTCGCGGCCCGCTTTATGACGCTGGACGTGCCCCTTCTCTTCGAGAATCTGCAACAGGCGACGCACGGCGTTGTCGGTCGGCGCGTTCTCCAGTCCGGCTACTACCTGCATCACGGTGGCGCCGTCCAACGCGTAGAGGATTTCCATGATCTGCCGCTCGCGACGGCTCAACGTGCTGAAGTCCGACATTGCATCCTCCACTGAGTCCAATGCGATGCGCTAATTTTTTAGTGCCTTGCGGAGGGCGGGTCAAGGTTTAGACGCTAAATTTTTAGTGGCCCAGTCGTTGGGATGTCTATCAGCGGCAAGGTTTGTGGAAACGCGGTGTCGGTTCAGAAAGGGAAGCCACCTTTGGTCGGACTTGCCGGCGCGGGCCGGGCGTGATGCAATCGATGGGAATTCCGGCCCGATCGGGGGCTGGGTCAGTCAGTGACGCGGATCAGCCGCCATCGGGAAAGGATCGATCGTAATGCCCCCCCGCAACGTCGTCGTGGCCCAGTCCGGCGGGCCGACCTGCGTGATCAACAACTCACTTCGCGGCATCATCGAAGCTTGCCGCAGCCATCCGAGCGCCTTCGGCAAGGTTTACGGCGGCCGGTTCGGCATCGAAGGGGTCCTCAAGGAAGAGCTGATCGACCTCTCGGCGACGTCGGCCGAGGAGATCGCGCTCCTGCGCACCTCGCCGGCCGCGGGGAGCATCGGCACCTGCCGCTACAAGCTCAAGAAGGGGCAGGATCAGGACTTCGAGCGCGTCGTCGACGTCTTCAAGGCCCACGACGTCGGCACATTCTTCTATATCGGCGGCAACGACTCCCAAGATACGGCCCATAAGGTCAGCGTGCTGGCGCGCGACAGCGGCCTCGACCTGGTCGCCGTCGGCGTTCCCAAGACGATCGACAACGACCTCGGCGACGCCGAGTTCCGGCTCCTCGACCACTCGCCGGGGTATGGTTCGGTGGCCCGTTACTACGCCCATTACGTCCGCCAGGCGAACGAGGAGAACGCGGGCTCCTGTCCGGCCGACCCCGTGCTCGTCATCCAGGCGATGGGGCGGAAAATCGGCTTCATCCCCGCCGCCGCCCGGCTGGCCGACCCCGAGCGGAAGCTGCCGATCCAGATCTACCTGACGGAATCGGGACTGTCCCTCGAACAGCTTGGCGAGAACGTCGTCCGCCAACTCGAATCCGACGGCCGCTGCATCGTGGTCGTCAGCGAGGGATTCGACGTCGGCGACGTCGGCGCGATCCGCGACAACTTCGGCCACATCCAGTTCGGCGCGAGCCAGCAGAGCGTCGCGCAGATCGTCGTCAACTACCTCAACACTCTCAAGTTCCCCGTCCCCGGCAAGGCCCGTGGGCAGGTTCCGGGGACCGACCAGCGGAACGCGATCGCCTACGCCAGCGTGACCGACCTCGACGAAGCTTACGGAGTCGGCCGGCACGCGGTGGAGGTCGCCCGCAAGCACGGCAACGGCTGGATGGCGACGATCCTCCGCGACCGGACCGGCTCGGGCTATAACGTCCACTACGACAAGGCTCCGCTCGAACAGGTCGCCAATTCCGAGCGGTTCTTCCCCAAGAGCTGGATCGCCCCCAGCCGGATCGACGTGACCGACGACTTCGTCGAATACGCCCGGCCGCTGATCGGCGAGGACTGGGTTAGCGTCCCCACCGTCGCCGGCCTCCCCCGGTTCGCGAAAATCGCCCAGGTCTTCGCCCCCAAGAAGCTCCCTGCGTACGTCCCTCAGACTGCCCGCGCGAAGGGATGACGAAGTCCCGGGAAATATCCCCGGCTCAGTGGAGACGAGGTCCGCTGAGCCGGAGGAGGAACCCGAACTCGACCGCGCAGAGTGCGCCCCGCCCGCCCCTGACCACCGACCGAGCCGCCCGACCGCCCTGGCCGAATTTGGCTTCGTTTGCTCCGATTCCACTCCCGATCCGTCCGACGTCGAACCCCTCGCGCCGCCCTCCCGGTTCCGCTCCTTCCGACCGGCCCAGCCCCGGCGGCCCTTCCCGAATCAATGTCCGGATTGGCTTCGTTTGACGGCCGAAGATGCCGAGTTCGCTTCGCGTAAAGATCGATTCATAAAGAAGTTGCAGCCGACGCACCAATTGGCTTCGATCGCGCGAGAAAAGCCGGTCTTCGCCTCATTCTCGCCCTCTCGACCGATCTACTTCGCTTCGACCGTCGCCGCCCGATTGGCTCCGTTCGCGCGGTTTTCCACAGCTTCTGCCGACTCGCCCGACGAGGTCGATTGGCTTCCTTCGCGCGCTTTTTATCGAGGCCGTCGATGCCGATAACCGGATCGCTCGTCCATGTCACCCGCCTGCCGAATTGAAAACGAGCCGGAAGACTCGCAGAGTCCTCCATTTTGAACTTACGTCAGATCTGCAAGCTTGATCGTCGATTCCTTCTGGTAATCGGAAAGGACTTGTCCTGATTTCGGATCGCAGTGATTTGGTGGAATGAATGAATTGCGCGGGTAGGTAGAGGAGGATTCGCAGTTGGCAGGGCGTGAAAACGCTATGTTCCCCTCTATTCCGTCGTTTTTTCCGACTTGTCGTCACTCGATAACGACTCCATTGTACCAAAGGCTTGGAAATTGTTCGTGGACAGCCCCTTTACCTTGGACTCGGGCCAGTGTCCAATGAGAGCCCGGAGGAGCGGTAGGGGGCTCGGAGGACGAGCTCAATGCCCGATTGGGGAGAACTGAACACGTTCGAGTTTCCACGGGGACGATTCCGTCGACACACATGATGACGCAAGCTCTCGGCTATCCGCCGGAACAAGATCCTTCGTTGCACCCGTTCCGCAGCCGCACGTGTGGAGCGTTATGCTATACCCTGGCATTTGCTTGTTTCATGAATTTGATAATCAACGGAATACTCTATAACACAAAGATATTGGATCAGTATTTTAAGCAGTACGAATCCCTGTTGAACCTGTCGGGCTTCTTCGCACTGCTGGGCCTGTTTGGATTCTTGATCCTCGGGTCGAGATTGACGGCCCCGCTCGCGGCCGATGTCCTCCGGAAGGATCCGCGCCCCCCGATCATCTACCTCAGGCCGTTCCAATTCGACAATTTTTTTCGGTTGGCGTACGGGCCGGAGTTCAGGATCCTGAGACTATTCCGTCGCGTGGGCCCTCTCGTCGCGATCGGCAGGCCGAAGGAAAAGCTTCAGACGAGCGGAATCTCGCGGTACTACGTGCGGGATGACGAGTGGCAAGACCTCGTCTTGTGCCTCCTTCCCCGATCCCGGGCGATTATCCTCGTCCTGGGTGAATCAGCCGGGATCGAGTGGGAATTGGAAAAGCTATTGGGGAGCGATCACGTCGATCGACTCTTGATCGTCGCAATTGCACCCGGGGGGAGTTCCCCGGACTCCGTTCGTGAGCGATTGATTCGGTTTTTCCCGACATTGCCCGCCGATCTCTCCCCCAAATTTCGGACCGTCCGCGACGTCGACCACTCCTCGGGAGCCGACGGGATCGGCCAGGTTGCCTTGGCGATGATCGATGGCGAAAAGACCCTGCGATTTCTGGAGCCCGTCATCATCGAGGAAAATGGACAATCCAACGGCAGATATCCTCTCCTGAACTGGAGGGACACAATGCTGCCTTTCCTTGATCGCGTTCTGGATTCTCCGCTCAGACCCCAGGGGTGGTTCTCAAAGTTGATCTGGACTTTATCGGCCAGAGATCATGGCTGAAGGGTCGATCGGAGCCTGGTGATAAAAAAGAGGGACAGGATAAAAAAGAGGGACATAGCGCTATTATTCCTTCCGAGGCCGTCCCCGAGGTCGGAGGCAGGATTCCAGGATAAAAAAGAGGGACATAGCGCTGCTCTGTAGAAAACCCGTGAACCGTCGTCCACTGGCGGTCGTAGAATGACATGTGACTACGAGCAAATCACCACTGCGGGTGTTCCAGGTCGCCTACGAGGCGGCTTGTCGCGCCCTTCCGGCGCACCGCCACCAGTTCAGCCCCAAGAAGTTCACCCAGCCTCAACTTCTGGCCTGCCTGGTGCTCAAGGAGTTCCTCCGCCTCGACTACCGCGGGTTGGCGGCGCACCTGGCGGACCACGCCGACCTGCGGGACCGGATCGGGCTGACGGTCGTCCCGCACTTCACCACGTTTCAGAAGGCCGCGCAACGCCTGCTGGCGTCGGTCCCGGGCCGCCGGATGTTCGACGCCGTGCTCGATCGGGCGCGGCAGGACGGGACGCTGAAGCGCCGCGTCCCGTTGGCGGCCGTCGACGGCCCGGGGATGGAGTCGCGGCACGTCAGCCGCTACTACGCCAAGCGTCGCTCCGCCGGAGACTCCGACCCCGCCAGGACTTACGCGCATTATCCGAAGGTCGTCTTCGTGGTCGACTGCAAGAGCCATATGATCCTCTCGGCGGTCCCGGGGCGTGGCCCGGCGTCGGATCTGGTGCAGTTCGGCCGGGCCTGGACCCAGGCCGTGCGCCGCGCCCGGATCGACACGCTGCTGGCCGACGCCGAACGGGTCCACCGGGCCGTCCGGTCGCACGGCGTGCGGACGATCATCCCGCCGAAGCGGGGCCGGCCGACCGACAAGCCCCCCACGGGCTGGTGGCGGCGGGTGATGAAACAGCGTTTCGCCGGGCTCAAACGCAAGTACGGTCAACGGTGGCAGGTGGAGACGGTGAACTCGATGCTCAAGCGGCGCTTGGGCTCGGCCCTCCGCGCGCGGAAGCATCCGACCCAGTGCCGCGAGATCGTCCTTCGGGCCATTACCCATAACGTCATGATTGTGCGACTACGGGTTTTCTACAGAGCAACATAGCGCTATTATTCCTTCCGAGGCCGTCCCCGAGGTCGGAGGCAGGATTCCAGGCCGAGGCGCGTGGCGGTCTGGCGGGTCCAGGGCTCGTCGCCGAAGGGGCGGCCGCGCTCGACGGAGTGACGGATGCGGCGCAGGTCGGACGCCGAGAGCGGTTCGTTGACCCGGCTCAGCCAGACGGAGTCGCGGAGCGGGGGCTCGCCGCGCCAGAGAAGGGGGTCGCCCCGAATCCAGTCGGGCAGGCTCGACCAGCGCCAGTCCTCGGCCCTCTTGACCAACTCGGCCCGCAAGGGGTTGCGCTCGACGTAGCGCAGGACGGCGGCGAGGTGGTCGTCGTCCTGGATCGGGAACGCCTTGAAACGCCCTTGCCAGACGTGCCCGCTGGTGCCGTAATGGCGGTGGTAGCGCTGGGCGTGGGCAGTCAGCAGCCATTGCATCCAACGCCCGAGGTCGCCGTCGCCGTGGGGCCGCAGTACCAGGTGGAAATGGTTGGGCATGAGGCAGTAGCCCAGGACGTCGATCGGCAGCCGCTCGCGGGCGTCGAGGATCGCCCGCCGGAAGGCGTCGTAGTCTTCCGGCTTGTGGAAGACGGCCGCGCGGCCGTTCCCCCGATTCAGGGCGTGATAGATCATACCACCGACGGCGGCCCGAGCGGTTCTTGGGATACATCGAAGCTAATACGCGGGAGTCCGCGCGTCAAGAAAGCGCTATGTCCCCGTTTTCCTGCTATGTCCCCGTTTTCCTGTTCAAGCACTAAGCCGCTTCCGTCAGGACATCCACGAAGTCGATGAGAAGTCCAAGTGATGGGCCGGGGTGGCGGATCGAGGGACTGTGACCGCCCCTTTTTTGGTTGGCTGGCACTGGAGCCTGATAAGGCGACGTGCTACGATGAATTCATTCGTGCTGGGTTGTTCTGGGCTTCAGGCCAAGGAGATCGGGCCATGCCTTACGAAATCATCGCCGCCATCTGTTCCAACAAGATCGTCAACGCTGCGGCGACCAAACTGAATGAGACGATCTTCAAGCGAATCGGCTTCGGTATGAAGCTCAAGCACGAAGACGAGATGAACAAGGTGAAGGCACGGGCACCCGTCTACAAGGCGCAGGCCAAGTACGAAATCGAAGATATGGAGGCGGAGCAAGCGTTAAAGAGGTTGGATCATGAGGAGCGAATCCGCCTCAGAACCGAGGAGATCGAGTCAAGGCGTCAGCACAACCTCGAAAGCATCGTAGCACAATCGTATCAGGCAATCCCTGATGATGTGTCCGAGGATCCGGTCGATCCGGATTGGGTCTTTAAATTCATCGACGCATGCCAAGACGTTGGCGATGAAGAGATGCAATCGCTATGGGCTCAGATCCTTGCGGGCGAGATCACTAAGCCAGGCAGTTACTCCGCTCGGACATTGCAATTGGTTCGCACTCTCAGCAAGCATGAGGCCGAGGTCTTCGTACGATTTTGCTCTTGCCTCTGGAGCATAGATTCATCTGAAAAGCAATATCCAATTGTTCCAACACCGAACATTTATAGCGCCGTGCCTGGCATAAATATAGATTACGACGCCTTGCAAATGTTGGACGATATTGGACTCATCCGGTTCGATGCTCTTGCCGGAGTTTCCAAAATATTTGGTTTCAAGAATCCTTCGCCCAACATTCGAGTCGGCAGCCTTTCGCTCACTTTCCGCTACTTCAGGACACCTCATCTCTTTCGTTACAAGGAAGACCAATGCCCTCTTGAAAAGGATGTAAATATCGGACATGCGATACTTAGAGGCTATCCCGTAATGATGTCCTGGTTTTTATGGTACTTGAACGGGATCGCCGGCCTTGAGCGATCGGGCTTCAAGAACTTGAGCATGCGATGAATAGAGCTGATGCGGATCATCGACTCGCTGCTCTCGGCGTGGTGCTCGTAATTCCGACTGTGTCGCCGATGCCGCCCCAGCCAGGCGAACGTCCGCTCCACCACCCAGCGCCTCGGCAGCTTCACAAACCCTTGGCTTCCCGGCGGCCGCTCCACGACCTCGATCCTGTACCCGGCCGAGGCCTCCGCCAGCCATCCGTCGAGGTGGTGGTTGCGATACTTGCCGTCGCCCCAGACCAACGCCAACCGGCTTCGATGCTCGGCCGTCAGCCGCCCCAGCACCTGGGGGGCGTGCGTCCCGTCGTCGGCGGACGCCGCCGAGACCGCCACGACCAGCAGCAACCCCAGCGTATCCACGATGATATGTCGTTTCACGCCGGTCAGCTTCTTGCCGCCGTCGTAGCCCCGTTCGCCCCCTGTCTCGGTCCCCTTGACCGTCTGGCTGTCGATGCTCCCGGCGCTTGGGGACGGCTCCCGCCCGGCCGTCGTGCGGACCTGGCGGCGCAGGGCGTCCAGGATGAGTTGCCATGTGCCGTCGTCCCGCCACTGGGCGAAGTGGTTGTAGACGGTGCTCTTGGCCGGCAGGTCGTGCGGCAGCATATCCCACTGGCACCCCGAGCGGTTGAGGTAGAGGATGGCATTGAGCACCTCCCGCATGTCGTTGGTCCGGGGCCGTCCGACCTGGGGAATGGGGATCAAGGGCTCGACGATCGCCCACTGTTCGTCGGTCAGGTCGGACGGGTAGGGCTTACGCATCGAACGGTGCTCCTGCGGCGATGAATCCTGCGAACCTCCTGGGAGGACAAGAGTTTACGATCTTCTAGAATTACGGGATAGCCTCTTACAGAAATAGGGCAGCAATTGGCACCGATCTCTAAAGCACAGCCAAACGAAGAAGTGCGGCTTATCTGCAAGAAATTCTTCGAAGACCAGAAGTGGTTTCTTGTGGGCGATGATACCTTGCGTGACGATGCGGTGACGAAGGCTTACCCATTCATCGTCACCACTTAATCGCCTGTGAGGTCCGGGGCTTCCTCTCGGCTTGTCGGCTACTCATGACGAAGGATGGCGGATACGGCAGCTCGAGTCCTCATGGAGCACATCCGTTGCCTGACCTCTCTACGTTGCTCGGCTACATCTTCCCCGCCGGTTCCGTCGCCGGCTTGATTTCTCTGTGGATGGAGAAAAAGAGGGACATAGCGGAATGGCATTAAGCTAAGACGTAAGCCATTTATCGCAAACCCGTTACGGCGAATATCGGCCGCCGTTCCTCCCGCTGGACGATCGCGTGCCATTATGTGCATTTCACAATATAGATTGAATCCCGGCCGTTTGTCGATCCGTAGGTCGCGTCGATCGCAAATTGTTCTGGAATGCTAGGTGACGCAAGGCCAGTTCCGGTATAGATGTTGCGCCTTGGCTTAATGCCATTCGGGACATGGCGCTTTTTTAACGCTCGGCCTCTATGTCTTCGCCTTCCGCGACTACGACCCCTGCCGCCGGCGTCTGGTTGCAGGCAGCTCGGCCACGCACCTTAAAGAGTGCCTTGAATGGGGCCCATGGAAGGGGCATATCTCGTCGGGGTGGACGCACATGTTTCCGAAGGGCGTTTTGGGCTGAGCGCGAGACCGACGGATCGCGTTGCGGTCTCGTCCGGCGACCGAGGATGAAACCGGTCGCCGCGTTGTGCTAGAATCGTCTCCCAACTTGAACCCGCCGCTCGATCTTCGAGCCGACCGCCAAACTTCCTGGGAACCGACGATATGGCCGCGACCACTCCGACCGCAGACATTGGACTCATCGGCCTCGCCGTGATGGGCGAGAACCTCGTATTGAACATGGCCAGCCATAGGTTCACGGTCGCCGTCTTCAACCGGACCACCGCCAAGGTCGACGCGTTCCTCGACGGTCGGGCCAAGGGCCAGCCGATCGTTGGAGCGCACACCGTCCAGGAGCTGGTCGCGCAGCTCAAGCGCCCTCGCAAGATCATGATCATGGTCAAGGCCGGCGCGCCGGTCGACGCGGTGATCGACGAACTCGTCCCGCTCCTTGAGCCCGGCGACGTCCTCATCGACGGCGGCAACTCGCACTTTCCCGACTCGACCCGGCGCACCCGGGCGTTGAAGGAGAAGGGCATCCTGTACGTCGGCACCGGCGTCTCCGGCGGCGAGGAAGGCGCGCTCAAGGGGCCGTCGATCATGCCCGGCGGCAACCCCGACGCCTGGCCGCTGGTCAAGCCGATCTTCCAGGCGATCGCCGCCAAGGTTCCCGACGGAACCCCCTGCTGCGACTGGGTCGGACCCGAGGGTGCCGGGCACTTCGTCAAGATGGTCCACAACGGCATCGAGTACGGCGACATGCAGCTCATCTGCGAAGCCTACTTCGTGATGCGGAAGCTGCTGGGCATGGAGCCCGCCGCGCAGCACAGCGTGTTCGAGCGCTGGAACAAGGGGCCACTCGACAGCTACCTGATCGAGATCACCCGCGACATCCTCGGCTACAAGGACCCCGAAACCGGCAAGCCGATGGTCGACCTGATCCTCGACACGGCCGGACAGAAGGGGACCGGCAAGTGGACCGTGATCTCCGCCTGCGATCTCGGCGTGCCGTTGACGTTGATCTCCGAGGCGGTCTTCGCCCGCACGCTGTCGTCCCAGAAGGATGAGCGCGTCGCGGCGTCGAAGGTGCTCAAGAGCCATCCTTCGCCGTTCAACGGCAACCGCCAGTCGCTCGTCGACGACATCGAACAGGCGCTCTACGCCAGCAAGATCATCTCGTACGCCCAGGGCTTCTCGCTAATGAACGCGATGGCCAAGGAGTCGAACTGGGAGATCAACAACGGCGGCGTCGCGCTGATGTGGCGGGGCGGCTGCATCATCCGGAGCGCCTTCCTGGGCCGGATCAAGGAAGCGTTCGATCGTGATCCCAAGCTCTCGAACCTGCTGCTCGACCCGTTCTTCACCCAGGAGATCGCCCGGGCCGAGGAGAGCTGGCGGCGCGTCTGCGCGGCGGCGATCACCCACGGCATCGCGCTCCCGGCCATGACGTCGGCGCTGTCGTACTTCGACGGTTACCGGTCGGCGGAACTCCCCGCCAACCTGCTCCAGGCCCAGCGCGACTACTTCGGCGCTCACACCTACGAGCGGACCGACAAGCCGCGCGGCCAGTTCTTCCACACCAACTGGACCGGCCGCGGCGGCGACACCGCCTCGACGTCCTACAACGTCTGAGGCGGCCGATCCGGCCTGGCACCCAACTCAACCCAAACGGGGAGGCGCGTCCTCCCCGTTTGCTTTACCCAATGCGTTGAATCCGATCGACTTTGTTAATTTCCCGTAAGCTCGTCCAGACTTGAGAGCCGATTACGAATACAATGTAAAGTCAGCACGCCCATACGAAACGACCCTCCCCGACTCTCCTGATGTTTTCGCAGACTCCTTTCTTTCTGCGTAACCCTTTTTGGCTGAATAGTTTAGGTTGATTTATGAGTGAAGGTTCAAGGGTGGCGAAGGCTGCTCTGGTCATGGATGACCGCATTCAGGCTGCAATTCATGTCGCCGAGGCGGCGGTCGAGGCAATCGTCGATCCCGAGGCGACGATCATGCACACGCCGAACGGAGCCGCTCGGTCCACGACGCGGCGGCCCGCGCCGGCGGTTGGACAGCCGACGAGCAGCGACGCGCCCGACGAGTTGGTCGGTCGCACATTGGCCCAGTATCGGATCGATGAGCATCTGGGAAGCGGGTCGATGGCGCGGGTCTACAAGGCCTGGCATCTGGGTCTTGAGCGCACCTGCGCCCTCAAGATCATCGACCCTCGGCTGGTGGCCCGGACGCCGAAGGTTCGCGACCAGTTCTGGGCCGAGGCGCGGGCCGCGGCCAATCTGGTTCATCCCCACGTGGTGACGATCCACAACGTGGGCTCCGACGCCGGCTATCACTTCATCGAGATGGAGTACGTGCCCGGGAGCGTGAGCCTGCGCGACTCGTTCGTCAAGCAAGGTCCGTTCGAGCCCGCGCGGTCGGCCCGGCTGATCCGCCAGGTCCTCCAGGCGCTCGAAGCCGCCCACAAGGCGGGGATGGTCCACCGCGACGTCAAGCCGGCCAACGTGCTGCTCACGCCCGAGGGGAACGCCAAGCTCGCCGACTTCGGCCTGGTGCAGCGCCGGACGAAGGTCTCGCGCTCCGGCCAGACTCTGGCGGGAACGCCGACGTTCATGGCGCCCGAGCTGTTCTCGGGGACCTCGGCCAGCCCGCAGTCCGACATCTACGCCGTGGGCGTGATGTTCTACTACCTGCTGTCCGGCCGCATCCCGTTCAGCTCCGAGCGAATCGGCAAGCTGATCCGCCTCCACCAGACCGAGCCGGTCCCCGACATCCGCAAGATCGTGCCGGGGATGAACGACCACCTGGCGGAGATCATCAAGCGCTGCCTGGCCAAGTCGCCGGCCGACCGTTACGCTTCGGCCGACGAGCTGGGCGAGGAGCTTCAGCTCATCATCCACCATCTCCGCGATACCGAGAGCCTGGTTCGGCAGAGCGTCGAGGGGCTGGACTGCTTCGTCCAGGGCGGGCGCGACACGTTCCGGATCATGATCCCGCAGCCGGGCGACCGCTTGCAGGAGGTGATGGTCGAGGTCAACGAGGGCGAGCAGGGGAAGAACGAACGGTTCCTGTCGGTCTTCTCGGTCTGCGGACCGGCCGATCCGGCTTATTTCTCGTACGCCCTGGCCCTCAACACGCGGCTGACCTACGGCAGCCTCTCGATCCGCTACGTGCTGGGAGCGCCCATGTTCGTCATGTCGCGGACCTTCCTCCGCGACCGCGTCCGGACCCAGGATCTGCGCGACGCCATCCTCGAGATCGCCCGCAGCTCCGACCGGATCGAGATGCAGATGACCCGCCTCGATCTCTATTGAAGCCGGGCGTCGTTGGGTATGCTGGGGGATTGGGGCTCGTCCTCGACGGCGCGCCCCATTCGTGGGTTCTCGAATCCAAGGGGATCGCGTCATGCCGGGGGCGACCGACTTTCAGGAGGCGTGCCGAGCGCTCGCGCTGGGAGTCACCATGATCGCCGCGTTCCTGGGGCTGCGGCAGTGGTACGAGCGCAAGGGGCGTGGCGACCTCGCCTCCCCGGAGGAGGCTGGCTTTTTTCGCCGCCAGGACGTCCGCCGCTGGCTGGGCGTCGGCGTGATGCTGGCCCTCGCCGTGGAGGTCTACATCGGCTCGTGGGTCGAACCGCGCGTCGGCGGTCGGGGCAACCCGCGGTTCGTCGTCGTCTGGCTCGTGGTGCTCAGCCTGATCATCGTGATGCTCGGTCTGGCCCTCGCCGACTGGCTGGCGACGCGCGCATACGCCGCCCGCCAGCGCAAGGCCATCTTCCGCGAGCAACTCGACGAGCTGCGCCAGGAGATCCAGCGGAGGGTCGCCGAGCGCGGCGGTGACTCGCCCCCGGAACTTCCGTCCGAGGACGATTGACGGACGATCCGATTGATCGACTCAGACGCCGACGTTCGGGCCGCCGAGTTCGGTGATGACCTGGCCGTTCGAGCTGATCGAGACGGGGCGGCCGGTGCGGTCGTTGAACGTGGTTGAGAGGTCGAGACCCAGGCGGTGGTAGAGCGTGGACGCCAGGTCCTGCGGCGTGATCGGCCGGTCGGCCGGCACGGCGCCCCGGGCGTCCGATGCGCCGATGGCCTGGCCCCCCTGAAATCCGCCCCCCGCCGCCAGAACGCTCATCACGTTTCCCCAGTGATCGCGGCCTGGGACCGAGTCGTTGGGCAGGCCCTTGTTGAGGACCGGCGTCCGGCCGAACTCGCCCATCACCAGGACGATCGTCGTTTCGAGCATCCCGCGCTGGTCGAGATCCTCGATCAACGTGGCGACGGCGGCGTCGAGGATCGGGAGCACGTTGTGCATCCCTTTTTCGATGCTGGAATGCCAGTCCCAGCCGCCGAACGTCAGCGTGACGAACCGGACGCCCGCTTCGACCAGCCGGCGGCCGAGCAGGGCGCTCTGGCCCCAGGTGTGCCGGCCGTAGCGGTCTCGGAGCCTCGGGTCTTCCCGCTTCATGTCGAACGCGGCGCGCGCGGCGGGCCCGCTCATCATGTCGAACGCGGCGCTCTGGAACTGGTCGAGCTCGCGGTTGGCGAGCGACTTGTCGAGCCCCCGACGGGCCGAGTCGAACGACGTCAGCAGGTCGCGGCGGTCGCAGAGCCGGCCCGTATCGACCCCCGAGGGGAGGTCAAGGTTCGTCGCGCGGTAGGCGTCGGAGTTGGGGTCGCCGTCGGCGTTGAATGGGTCGTAGCCCCGCCCGAGATACGCCGCGCCGTGGTAACCGATCGGGATTCCGACCGAGTGCGTGTTCGGCAGGCCGACGTATGGGGGCAATCCCGGCTTGGTCGACCCCTTCATCCGCGAGATGATCGAGCCGAACGACGGGAACTGGGGCGTCTGGTTGACCGCGTTCGATCCCAGGTAACCCGTGAGCATCCAGTGCGCGGCGGCGAAATGGTCGCCGTTGTCGTGATGCATCGACCGCAGGAGGGCGATCTTGTCCATGTTCGCCGCGTGGCGCGGGAGAAGCTCGGAGAGCCTGATCCCGGGGACCTTGGTCCGGATCGAACCGATCGGGCCGCGAACCTGCTCGGGGGCGTCCGGCTTGGGGTCGTAGGTCTCGTGCTGGGGAGGCCCGCCGTCCAGCCAGATCAAGATCACCGAGGTCTCGTCGGACCCTTTTCGCTTCGTCCCGGCGGCGTCGGCCAGGGCCTTGGCCTTGAGCATGTCGGCGAGGCTCAGGCCCGTGAAGCCGAGCACACCGGCTCGCAGGAGGTTGCGACGCGTTACGCCGCTGCAATTTCCGAACGCCGCGCCCATGAGGTCGAACATGATGGTCCCTTCGTTCAAGTCGGGTTCGTCGGCGACCTTCTCTGGAGACGCCGCATCCTGCTTGCGTGCTTCCATCCTGGACAATTCCCTGAGAAGAGTTTAACATTCCTTTCACAAGTTGCAATCCGCTGGTTCCGGGGCGAATGTTCAAAGCATCGAGGTCGCCGGGCCGATCCCAACTCGATGATGCGTCGTCGCAACACGGCCCGAGATCGGACGACGATCGGAAATTCCGATGAAGTTGATTGTGAAGTATTCGTTGACCTGATGTTAAGGGATGCGTACTATTCCCGTAGAAGATTCCAGGATGGAGCAACACCTCAGGCCCGTGAGCTGGTAAGTGCGGATCGTCCCCTTATCTGGGGGCGTCCTTGAATGATCTTGTGACGTCCATACCGAAGAAAGCATGACGCTGCAGGTCTCGGGCCGCCTCTCGCTTGCTCAATCACATTCTGATCCAGACGTCTCGGCCAACCCCTGTTCCAGGGAGAACTCGTGCCATGCGATCCATGACGATCCGGCGAGGGGCAAGTCTGTTCGGGCTCGGTGGGTTCCTTGCGGTATTGCTGGGAGCGGCGGTCGTCGCGGGCGAGCCCGATTCCAAGACCTACTGGGATGTGAAGGATCTCCGTCCCGGGATGAAGGGCGTCGGCAAGACCGTGATGGTCGGCACGAAGCTCGAAGAGTTCGGCGCCGAGGTTCTGGGCGTGATGCGCGACGTCAGCCCGGGGCGCGACATGGTGCTCTGCCGGCTGACCGGCTGCAATCTTGAGCACGCGGGGATCATCCAGGGGATGAGCGGCAGCCCGATCTACATCGACGGCAAGCTCATCGGCGCGGTCGCGTTCGCCTGGGAATTCGGCAAAGATCCGATCGCGGGGGTCACGCCGTTCCAGCAGATGGTCCAGTACGTTCGGTCGAACGACCGCCGGCTGGCCGCCGAGGCGAAGGAGAAGGGAGCCGGCGCGCCGATTCAGGCGTCGCGGCTGTCGTTCTCGACCGAGCTGGACGGATTTGGTGATGAACCCGCCCCCAATCGGTCGTCGATGCCCCTGACAGTTTCGGGGGGCGGCGCGGGCATGATCCCGATCGCGACTCCGCTGGCCGCGACGGGCTTCAGCCCACGGGCGATGTCGATCCTGGAAACCCGGCTGCGCCCGCTCGGCATGGCTCCGATGTCCGGCGGTGGGGCCGGAGAGCAGATTCGCCGCGAGGAAGGCGACAAGCCGCTCGCGCCCGGATCGCCGCTCAGCATCGCGATGGTCATGGGCGACTTCGACCTTTCAGGGATCGGCACGGTTACACACGTCGAGGGGGACCGCGTCTACGGATTCGGCCACCCGATGTTCGGCCTCGGGGCCTGCGAGTTCCCGCTGATGACCGGTTACATCCACACGGTCTATCCTCGGACCAGCGTGAGCATGAAGATGGGCTCGCCGCTGAAGGTCGTCGGCGTGCTGGACACCGACGTCAGCACCTGCGTCGCCGGTCGGATCGGTCCCAAGCCCGACATGCTGCCGATGACCGTCCACGTCAAGACGGGCCGCTATTCCGACGCCCGGACCTATAACGTCGAGATGGTCCGCGAGCCGGCCTTGCTGTCGTCGCTGATCATGTCGGTCCTCACCAGCGCCATCGACACCGAGGGCAACCTCCCCGACGAGCTGACCGCCCGGCTGAAGGCCGACGTCAAGCTCAAGGACCTGGAGCCGATCACGCTCAGCGACACCTTCAGCGGTCCCCGGTATACCGGGCCGTCGGGCGCCTCGGCCCTGTTCGGACCGCTCGCGTCGGTCGTCAACATCCTGGTCCGCAATCCGATGGCCCCGGTGCGGATCGAGCGGATCGACTGCGACATCGAGATCGAGCAGGGCCGCAAGGTCGCCACGATCGAGTCGGTCCGGCTGCTGTCCAACACGGTCGAGCCCGGCAAGGAGCTGAAGGCGTCGGTCGTGCTGAAGCCGTTCAAGGGGGAGCGTCAGACGGTCGAGATCGCGCTGGCGATCCCCGCCGACTTCCCCGAGGGATCTCACGAGGCGGTTTTCTGCGACCTCCCCAACAGCGTCCGGCGGCGGTTCCGCAACGAGCCGGCCCTCACCGAGCCGCGCGACCTTGAAGCGATCCTCAAATCCCTGCACATCCAGACCGAGCCCAAGCGGACCGGAATCTACGCCCACGTTCAAGCTCCGGAACGCGGACTGGCGGTCGCCGGCCAGGACCTGCCGAACCTGCCGGGGAGCGCCCGGGCGGTCTTCGCCTCGAAGCGGGAGATCCCGGCGACCCCGATCCGGTCCGACCTGATCCAGGTCGCCGCCACGCCCTGGGTCGTCGAGGGCGCCCACACCTTGCGGTTCACCGTGGCCAAGGACGCCGGGCTCTCGTTATCGTTGAAGTGATCGCGACCGGGCGTGACGCCCGGTTGGCTTCACCGAACGACGAGGGCGGCATGATTGACAACGGTTTCAAGCGGCGACCACGCGGCATCTCCATCCTCGCCTTATTCGGGTCGATCGCGGGCGTCATCGCCGCGCTCGGCCCGTTTTCGGTTTTCGGCAAGCTCGAAACCTGGCGACAGGAAGGCGCCTCGGCCTTCGCCAAGCATCACCGCGAGCGCGTGGTGATCTCCGAGCAGGGCAAGGTCCGGCTCAGCCAGGCGCTCGTGCCGACCGGCTCGCTGGCCGCCGACCGGGTCTGGGACCTCGCTCGAGGGAACGACGGAGCCCTCTACGCGGCCACCGGCGATTCGGGCAAGGTCTTCCGCCGAGCCGCGCAGGAGCCGTCGTCGTGGGAACTCGCCCTCGACGCCGCCGACAGCCAGGCGCTCAGCCTCGTGGTCTTGTCCGACGGCAAGGTCTTCGTCGGCACCGGGCCGACCGGCCAGGTCGTCGACGTCTCCGACGCCAAGCACCCCGCCTCGCGGCCCGATCCCAATGTTCAATACATCTGGGACCTCGCGGCCGACGCCCAGGGGAACCTGTTCGCGGCGACCGGCCCCAACGGCCAGCTCTGGAAGCGGAACGCGCAGGGCCAGTGGTCGCTCCTTTACGACAGCAAGGCGACGCACCTGCTTTCCGTCGCCGTCGCCCCCGACGGCGCGGTGTACGCGGGCAGCGATGGCGAGGGCCTGATCTACCGGATCGGGCAGGACGCCAAGGTCTCGGTCGTGTACGACGCGCCGCAGTCCGAGGTCCGTACGCTACTGATCGGTCCGGACGGTTCGCTCTATGCGGGGACCGCGGCCGAGGCGGGGGGGGGATCAAACCGGCCGGCCGGCCTGTTCTCGCAGCGGGATTCGGGCTCCCGGTCCGACGACTCCGCCGACCACGCCGTGGCGGTTGCGAGCGGGCCCCGCGCGGCGAACGACGCGATCGAGCTGGCGCAGGCCAAGAAGCCCGACGCAGCGCCCCAGGCCAAGGGCGCCGGCAGGGCTTCCGGAGGCTCCGCCTCGCCCAAGCCGGCGACGCCCGGCGAGAACGCCGTCTACCGGATCGATCGCGAGGGCGTGGCCCGCGAGGTGTTCCGGGCCAAGGCGCTGATCTTCGCGCTGGCGAGGCTCGGCGACCGGCTGCTCGTCGGCACCGGCCCCGACGGCTTGCTCTACGAGGTTCGCGAGGACGACAACGAGAGCACGCCCGTCGCCAAGCTCGACACCGGACAGATCCTCTCGCTGCTGGCCGAACCGAACGGCGGACTGCTGATCGGCACCGGCGATCCCGGCTCGGTCGTCCGGCTGTCGCCGAGTTTCGCCGATCACGGCGAGCTGGTGTCGGACGTTTTCGACGCCAAGCTCCCCAGCCGGTTCGGCGCGTTGAGCTGGCGCGGCGACACGCCTGAGGGGTCTTCGATCGCCGTGCAGGTCCGCAGCGGCAACGTCGGCGAGCCCGACGAGACCTGGTCGGACTGGTCGGCCGAGCAAAAGAACCCTGAGCAGGCCAGCGCCCAGACGCGTTCGGGACGCTTCGTCCAGTACCGCGCCAAGCTGTCGACGACCGACCCACGCCACACGCCCGAGCTGCGTGGGGTGTCGCTGTCCTACCGCTCGACCAACCTCCCGCCCGAGATCAACAAGCTGGAGACGCCAGACGTCTCGACCTCAGACGGGACGGCACGGCAGACCAAACTCACCATCCGCTGGGACGTCTCCGACCCCAACGATGACGAGCTGAATTACACGGTGCAGGTCCGCAAGGAAGGGTGGCCGGCCTGGATCGACCTGACCGAGTCGCCGATCACCGAGAAGTCCTACGCCTGGGACACGACCGCGTTTCCATCCGGCCGTTACCAGGTGCGGCTGGTCGCGGGCGACCGACCGTCCAACAGCCCCGATGAGGCGCTCGTCCGTGAAAAAGAGAGCGCGACGTTCCTCGTCGACCACGACCCTCCCCAGGTGAGCATCACGCCGGGCGACCGCAAGGCCACGGCGACCCTGACCGACGCCTTCACCCGACTGGTCAAGGCCGAGTACGCCGTCGACGGCGGAGCCTGGACGTCGGTCTTCCCGGACGACGGACTGTTCGACACCCTGCGCGAGCAACTGACGATCGCCCTCCCCGACCTCAAGCCCGGCGCGCACTTGTTGATGGTTCGAGCCACCGACGCCGCCGGCAACGTCGGCTCGGGCGACGCCCTCATCACGGTGAAGGACTGAGCCGTGGTCGACTCACAACAGAACGCCGCTCGCATGCGATTTCGCCCTCGCCATCGCGACCGCGCCGGGTACACCCTGATCGACGCCCTCGTGGCGATCGCGGTGGTCGCCGTCGTGGGTCTGTTTTCGATCATGGCGCTGACCCGAGGCCGCGAGTCGGCGCGGTCGGTGACGTGCCAGCGCAACCTGGCGCAAATCGGCCTGGCGCTCGCGTTCTACGACCAGAGCCAGGGCGCTTTGCCTATGATCGGCGAGCCCTCGCCGATCGACCCGCCGCCGGCATCTGGCTCGACGGGTCCCGGCCCGCTCAGGACGCTTCTCGAAACGCTGGGCGTCTCCAGCTTGCTGGGGATGGAACCGGAGGGCCGCAACCTCGACCGCCTCAAGGGCCCCGTGCTTCAGGGAATCGCGGTGCCGGGCTTCTTCTGCGCGAGCGACCCCCGGGCCACCGGCCGCGTCTTCCCGTCGCCGGTGAGCTACCGAGCGACGACCGGCGACGACGCCGAGGGCCGCACGGGCGGCTTCGCGATCGGGAAGCGGACCACCCTCGCGGAGATCGAGGCCGCCGACGGACTGAGCTACACCGCGGCTTTCTCTGAGCGCCTGGTCGGCGACGGCCGCCCGCACCAGGCCCCCGAGAATTACGCACTCGTCGACGGTCCGCTGTCGGAGCAGGGGTGCTCACCCGACGCGTCGGGGTCGCTTCAGGCCGACTGGCGGGGCGACGCCGGCGCGTCGTGGAACGAGGCCGGCTGGCCCTCGACGCTTTACAATCACGCCATGCCTCCGGGCTCCAAGATTTCGTGCCTGACGCGCGACGGCCGATCGGCCCGCATCGGGGCGTCGAGCGGACACGTGGCCGGAGTCGGCCTGCTGATGTTCGACGGCAGCGTGAAGCGGATCGTCTGGTCCGTCAATCCCAGCGTCTGGCGCGAGTTCGCCACCGTGAGCAGCCCACACGCCCCGGTCGGTCCCCCAGCGCCCGTCGCCGGCGACCGTCCGAAGACGCCCTGACCGCCGACGTCCACGAACGACCACCAAGTGAGGTTCATCGATGCGACTGCCCGTCCTGATGTTTGATTTCGGCAATGTGATCGGGTTTTTCGACTATATGCTCATCTTTGGCCGCTTCGGCGCACGACTGGGGCTGTCGGCGGATGAGTTCCGGACGCTGGTGGAAGCCAAGGGGATGAGCCGGCTGCTCGCCGAGTTCGAGCGAGGGGCGCTCGCGCCGGAGGAGTTCTCGCGACGGATCCAGGCCGAGGTCGGCCTTAACATCCCCTTCGAGGAGTTCGCGGCCGACTGGGAAGACATCTTCGAGCTTAATACGTCGGTGGGCGAGTTGGTCGCCGACCTCAAGCGGCAGGGGTACACGCTGGTTCTGGGGTCGAATACGAACGGCATTCACGCCCCGTTCTTCCGTCGCCAGTTCCGCGAGACCCTCGACCACTTCGATCACCTCGTCTATTCGCACGAGGCGCGGTTCCTCAAGCCCGACCGGGGCTTCTTCGACGCCTGCGTCGAGGCGGCGGGGGTTTCGGCGGGCTCGTGCGTGTTCATCGACGACCTCGAAGCCAACGTCGAGGGCGCCCGCGCGGCGGGGCTGCAGGGGGTCGTCTATCGCGGCGACACCTCGAAGCTGATCGAAGATCTGCGCGCGATCGGCGTCGAACTCCTCGGGGACGTCCGCTGATTGAGTCGATCTTGGGATTCTCGAAACGGCCCCCCTGAAGACCGGCGCCCTCCTCGAATTCGCTTCCAAACGCGCGACCGAACGCTCCCGGGGGCCGTCCCTTCCACATGAATTTTCGATCATGTCACGGCTTTTCGCCGTCCCTTGGCTGCGTAATCGGCGTATCGAGAAGAATAGAAACGTAAAATCGCCGATGGGTACTTCCATTTCCGACAAATGGACGACCCCAGTTTGACTTCTCGATTCCAGGAGCCAGACTCGTATGACTCGCCATCCCACATGGCGCTAGCCCCCGGAATACGCACGCTGCACACCTCCGCGACCGCACCCTGCCGAATTTCCGAAACACGGGGCTTGACGAACGGATTCCCAATGACAATCATTGAATGCGTGCATGGAGCCAATCAAACAAGTAGGTTAGGCCGCACCTTCTTTTCGGTCCCGCGGGGCTGAGGAGTGGGTGGGAAGAGACGGAGCGAGGGTTCGGATTCGTCCGGCTCGCCGTCGTCGTCGCCCGCTGGAGGCGACGAGTGCACGTTGCGGGTTGCGGGCGATCGCGAGCCGGGTTGTGACAGTCGATCGATGGTCGTCGCGGCGGCGACGACGGAGCGAGCGAGAGCGACCTGCCTCGGGGCGAGGCGCGAAGACACGGCGTGGATTGCGTCCGGTCGTCGACACGAGCGAAGGTTCGTTTCGGCGGCGACTGGGGGCGCGATTTCTGGTGAGTCACCTTGATCGAAGGGGGTCTTGGTCCCGGGCATGGAACCGCGGTGGAACGCGTGATTTGCCTGGAGACGGAGACTTTCAAAGCAAACCGGGGGAGTCTGTCGATGGGGAGCTTCAAGGCTGGTGGTAATGACAAGGGGCCCGATCGGCGTCGCGGCAAGCACCAAGCGAAGCGGCAGGGCTTCCCCAGGCTCGAATGGCTGGAAGGGCGGCTGTTGCTGGCGTCGTCCGTGCTGGACGGCGGCAACCCGGTCTGGCATTCCACGAGTGACAACCCGGCCGACATCCAGAACGGCCCGATGGCCAACCTGGGCGGCCAGCTCGTGACGCTGTATCAGAAGTTTCAGTCTGGTCTGACCTCGAATCAACTGTCCCAGCAGTTCCCCCTGCTTCAGATCAAGAACGGGTCGGTGCAGATCGGCCTGACGACCGGGGGCGACATCTCGAAGCTCGGGACGACAGTCGTCAACATGGGGATGCAGATCACGGCGGCGAGTGGCCAGTACGGCCTCATCGAAGGCTGGATGCCGATCAGCCAGTTGCTGAACGTGGCGAAGCTGCCGAACCTCGTGAGCGGCCACCCGATCTACAAGCCTCAGACGTACTACCAGGGCATCGCGAACAACCAGGCGCAGCAGTCGCTGTTCGCCGACGCCGCCGCCCAGAAGTACAACGTCACGGGGGCGGGGGTGACCGTCGGCGTGCTCAGCGACAGCTTTAACGCGCTGGGGGGCTACGCGACCGACGTCTCGACGGGCGACCTGCCGGCGGGCATCACGCCGCTGAAGGACATGTCGACCGGCACTGACGAAGGCCGGGCGATGATGCAGAACATCTACGACATCGCGCCGGGCGCCACGCTCCAGTTCGCGACCGCGTACGGCGGCGAGCTCGCCTTCGCTCAGAACATCCAAGCCCTGGCGACTCAGGGCAAGTCGAACATCATCGTTGATGACGTCGGCTACCTCGGCGAGCCGTTCTTCCAGGACGGCGTCATCTCGCAGTCGATCAATACGGTGACGGCTCAAGGCGTCACGTACCTGAGTGCGGCCGGCAACTCCCAAGACTACGGCTACCTGTCCACCTTCCGCGGCGCGCAGGGGACCGTCGGCTCGATCGGTGCCGGCCGGTTCATGAACTTCAGCCCCTCGGGCGCCCCGGTGCTGCAGTTGCCGATCACGACCACCGCTGCCAATACCACGATCGTCTTCCAGTTCGACCAGCCGTTCAAGACTCAGCAGCCGGTCGGCTCGACCGCCGTAGTGACCTCGCAAGTCAATTTCTATATCCTCGACTCCACCGGTGCGATCGTGACGACCGGTCAGGGGACCAACGACAACACCGCCACCCAGGAGCCGTTGCAGGTCGTCACGATCCCTAACGCGGGCACGTTCACGGTCGTGATGCAAGTCGTGAAGGGACCGGACCCGGGACACGTCGAGTTCACGACTTGGGATAACCCCGTCATCGTGTCGAGGCAGTTCGGCTCGGCCGGTGGCACGTACTATCCCACGACCTACGGCCACAGCGCCGCGCAGAACACGATCGGGGTCGGTGCCACGCCTTGGTGGGCACCCGCGCCGTTCCTCAGTCAGAGCCCGCTCGCGAATGAGCCGTTCAGCTCGGCCGGACCGACGATCATCGTCCGCAACCCCGATGGTTCGCTCAAGAGCAGCCCAGTGACCGTCCTTAACCCGACGATCACCGCGCCCGACGGCGGCAACACGACGTTCTTCCCGCCCGGCGGCGTGATCCAGACCAACAATCCGCCGTTCCCGGGCCAGCCGGCGACGACAACCAACCTGTCGCAGAACCTGCCGAGCTTCTTCGGCACCTCGTCGGCGGCACCCAACGCGGCGGCCGTGGCCGCGCTCATGAAGCAGAAGGCCCCGCAGCTCACCCCGGCGGAAGTCCGCGCCGGCCTGATCGCGGGGGCCACGGCGATGAACAACACGTCGCCCGGCCAGTGGAACGCGACCTCCGGCTACGGCCTGGTCAACGCCGTCAACTCGCTCGCGGCGGTCGACGTGCTCACCGTCGCCGCGACCGATCCGGCCAACAACACCGTCGTGACGACGACGCCCACCGGGATTCTCGTCACGTTCAACAAGCCGGTTCAATTCTCGACCGTCGACAACCAGGACCTCCATTTCCTGAAGACGCCCACGGGAGTGAACGTCGCGTTCGGCGTGCCCGTGGCCGTCGACGACCCGAACTTCCCGACGCAAGTCCTCTACCCTTACACCTTCAGCTACAACAACCCTCCCACCACGACGGCGAACGGCGTCTACACGTTCGTCGTGTCGGGGCCGATCACCTCGAAGGACGGCAAGTCGCTCCAGCCCACGGGGCTGATCTCGTTCGATCTTGAGGACGTCACGGCGCCCAGGGTCAACACCACCAGCACGCTCGGGCGGCTGGTGACGATCCAGTTCACCAAGCCGATGAACCCGGCGACGATCACGACCTCCAACCTGTTCGTGGCGCGGCAGGGGAACACGGGCAACTGGTCGAACCCGATCAACCTGAACCTCGACCCCCGCGTCAAGCTGACCTATGACGCCCTCACCAATACGGCGACCCTCGACTACAGCGGCCTGCCGCAGACGGCGATGCCCTCCGACAACTACGCGATCGTCGTCAAGAGCGGCCCCGGCGGCGTGACCGACGCGGTCGGCAACCAGCTCGACGGCAATTTCAACGGCACGTTCCCCTCGGGCGACAACGTTCCCGGCGGCGACTTCGTCCAGATTCTCGGCTACCAGTTGCTCCAGCCGCCTGTCGTCACCGCGTTCCAGCTCACGCCGGGGACCGACACCGGCCTGCCGAGCGACCAGAACACCAATATCAGCCAGCCCTCGTTCATCGGCCAGATCTACAGCCCGTTCCCCGGCTCGGTCGCCAACCTCCAGGTGGTCGTCGAGTTCAACGCCCTGCACGGCGGCGGCTTCGACCTGGCCGTGGGCGCTGGGGGCCGCGGCTTCACCGGCAGCTACGACGTGCAGACCAGCACCGACGTCAACGGCAAGTTCACCTTCCAGGCGCCCTTCCTGCCTCAAGGCTTCCAGCGGGTGCGGATCGTGGTGGTCGGTCAGGCCGATTCGCCGCCGCTTCCCGGCTACGCCTCGTTCGCCGACCGGGCGTTCCGGATCGATCAGACTGCTCCTCAGATTACGGGCGCCTCGCAGTCCGACGGCTCGCCGTTCCCGTCCTTCCTGCCGACCCTCGATTCGCTTTCGCTGTACACGCAAGACCCGTCGTTGCAGGCGGCCGGCTACCTGGCGACCCCCTCCCAGGTCGTCTACCCGGCGCTCGACCCCTCGACGGCGACCAACGTCAGCAACTACTCGCTGTACCGCGCTCTGGGGAACGGGCAGAACCAGGACCTCTCGCAGTACATCATCAAGGCGACCTACGTCGCCCTGCCGCCGACCCTCGATCCGTCGGGCGCCTTCATCACGACCTATCAGGGCCGCATCGACTTGACGTTCGCCCCCGGCCTGCCCGCCGGCGTTTATCAGCTCGCCGCCCACACGAAAGAGACCTGGAACGGCAAGTCGTACCCCGGTCTGTTCGACGCCGCCGGCAACGCGCTCAACAATCTCACGATCCCCGGCAACACGACGGCGACCTACAATCTGTACTTCTCGCTTCAGCCGTCGCCGGTCTACATCACCAACATGGCGATGACCAACTCGCCCGACCAGTACAGCTACACCACCGTGGGGGGGCCGGGCTCGTACTACGACCTCAGCGGCGTGCGGGCCAACGCGCCGCCGGCGGCCTGGCAGTTCGACGTGTCCAACCCGCTGCCGTGGGCCGACGCCAACGGCAACCAGATCAACTACTCGAACTACATTGACCTGGTTCGCTCGGCCGACAACCCCAACGCGCCGGCCGACGGCAACTTCGGCACCCTGGGACAGAGCGGCCTCGCCGACTCGGGCACGGGATTCACCAAGGTCGGCGGCACCCTGGTCGGACTGTTCTGGTTCAACCCGACCTCCAACCAGTGGATTCTCTCCGACGCCAGCCATCCCAACGGCACCCGGCTGGTGATGATGCTCCCCGGCGGGATCACGACGCCCGACTACTACCGCGTCTACATCCCCAACCAGATCACGCCCAGCGGCGCCGACACCCGCATCTTCGACATCTACGGCAATCAGCTCGACGGCGAGTTCCTCGGTAATCCCACGAGCACCGTCAGCAGCCAGTTCCACGCGTTCTCGTCCGATCCCACTCAGCAGTTCCCGGGAGTCCGGAACCTCTTCAATTACGAAGACATGCTGTCGACCGGCTACGCCTCGCCGGCCCCGATCAGCCGGATGACCGGCGACGGCATCGCGGGCGGCGCGTTCATGACCGGCTTCGTAGTGGCCACGACCAGCCACATCCTCTACGCTCGCCCCGACTACCAGGAAGACCCGCTGAACCCGGCCACGGCCCCCGACGGCAGCCTGGCCAAGCCGTATTCGACCCTCGCTCCCGAGAGCGACCCGGCCGCGGCGCCCCCCAACCCGTTCCACGACCCCAACGGCGGACAGAACAGCACTCAGTTCTTCCTCTCGGGCTTCAACCCCAACTACGACCGCAACGGCAACGGCCAGTTCGACCGCTCGGTCCTGTACGCGGCCTCGCAGCTCGCCTACACCGGGCCCGTCGTGGCGATCGCCCTGCCCGGCACGCCCCAGCGCAACCCGATCACCGGGGTGATCACGCAGCAGCCGTTCGTGCTCCAGGCCCCCGCCGGCCAGAACTCCTACAACGACGGCAGCGCCTCGGTGCCGTTCGACACGACCCTGGTCTTCACCCCCGGGTCGACCCTCAAGGCGCAAAACGCCGCTCTCTTCGTGCAGAACCAGGGGAGCGCCTTGCAGGTCCAGGGGGGCACCACCGCCAGCCAGCAGGTGAACTTCACGTCGTACAACGACGCCTCGATCGGCGGCGCCACCAACAACAACCCCAATACCAACCCGAGGGCCGGCGACTGGGGCGGCATCGTCTTCCGCAGCTACAACGAGTCGATCGCCAGCCACCAGGTTCCGTTCCCGGTCGATGGCATTCTCCAGGGGATCAACGGCCCGGCCATCGCCGGCGCCGACGAACTGATGTCGAGGATGAACTTCTTCAACCTCCGGTACGGCGGCGGCGCCGTCCCCCAGAGTTCGTCGAACTTCTACAACGGCGTCACCCTCTACAACTCGCGGCCCTCGATCACCAACGCTCGGGTCACGGACAACGGGACTTCCGGCGGCACCCAGGCGGCCATCGGCGCCGACATGGACTCGTTCCTTGAGAACGACGTCGCCCGCGGACCGAACATCCGCCGCGTGACCGTCGTGAACAACAGCCTCAACGGCATCTGGCTGCTGGCCCAGAACAACGGCTTCATCCAGCCGACCGACGCCACGCCGATCGCCGACAACCCGTCGAGCCTGGGCGGCTCCCAGAACTACGCGTTCTTCGAGTCGCTGCCGATCATCGTCCTCGCCCAGTTGGTCGTCGGTCAGCAGTACAACGTCAACACCGGCGGCAACACGAGCTGGATCACCAACCGGCTGTACGTCGACTCCGGCACGATGATGAAGTTCAACCGGGGCTCGTCGATCGCCGTTCTGAACCCCGGTTCAAGCATCAACGTCGGCTCTCGCGACTACATCACCAAGTTCGACATCAACAACTCGTACGGGCCCGGAACCGCCAACTTCGCCGCCTTGAGCGCGAACGACCCCCAGGTCCTGTTCACGTCGATCTACGACGACCTGGCGACGACCACCCTGGTGCCCCAGCCGATCAACGTGACCGGGGAGACCTCCCCCACGACGCTCGGACCCAGCATGTGGGGGAGCATCGGCATCCAGAGCGGCGCCCTGGCCGTGATGAACGCCGCGACCTTCCGCTACGGCGGCGGTTCGGTCAACACCCAGCAGTTCACGCTGCCGTCGCAGTCGGTGTTGTCGTTCATCAACTACCAGTCGTTCTTCAACGTCCCGTTCAGCACCAACGCCCTGGGCACGCGGGTCTACATCACCAACAACAACTTCTACAACAACTTCGACGCGGCGATGCAGATCGAGCCCGACGGTCTCTTGGCCGGCGACCCGCTGCATCCGCTGGTCTCGGGTCATCCGTTCCTGCACGGCAACGTGTTGCAGGGCAACGGCATCGACGGCCTGGCGGTGTTGGCGGCCCGGTCGTACCTGCTGAATCCGCAGGGGGGGTACTCGTACATCGGCCCCCAAGAAGCCAACATGAACCCCTACTCGTCCAATCAGAGCGTCAACGCGCTCTGGGACCTGACCGACATCACCTACGTCGTCCGCGGCACCATCGTCCTCGCCGGCTCCTCCAACGGCGGCGGCGCCGCCCCGGTCCCCAACCCCACCACCTACACGGCGCCCCCGGCGCCGGTGACCTCGCTGACGATCCAGTCCGCCCTGCCCGGGACGGTGCTGGCCGACGGCTCGGTGATCCCCAGCCCCGGCGCCTCGGTGGTCGTGAAGCTGCTCAGCGAGAACACGACCCACGGCGCGGGCGACCTTAGCACCTACGGCTCGACCGGCCTGGGGGCCTCGCAGCAAGGAGGCGCCGGCTTCATCGCCGGCGTCGACGACGCGGTCGACCCCACCCCCAGCCCGCTGATCGACCCCGGCGCCTACTCGCAGATCCGCATCCTCGGCATCCCCGGAAACCAGACCACCGGGCAGCAGCGCGTGCCGGTGATCATGACCTCGCTTCGCGACACCACCGTGGGCACCACGGCTCGCGGGGTGAAGAACTACAACATTCTCAACAGCTACCCGGTCGGGCCGTTCACGCCGTACGCCGGCCAGAGCCTGACCACGCCGGCGCCCGGCGACGGCGGCTACATCTACATCGGCGGCCTCTCGCTGACGACCTACGACCTGACCGACCCGCGTCAGGGGAGCTTGATCGACAACGCCGACATCTCGTACATGACGAGCATCCAGATCCAGGGCGGTGGAATCGTCAACCCGAGTACGACCACGCCAAGCTGGCTAGCCCAGAAGAGCGGTTACAACACCAGCTTCTTCGGTCCGTCCCTCGCCGATCCGTCGATTCAGCTCAACGCCCGGATGGCCGTCCGGATCTCGGACTCGCACCTCAACGGCTTCTCCAGCGCGGCCGTCTTCCTGCACCCGACCAACGCCCAGGCCCTGGTCGGCACCGGCAATTTCGCGGCCCGCGGCACGCTCAAGGGGCAGGGCGCGACGTTGTACATGTACAACACCACGATCTCGAACTCGGCCGAAGGCGTCCACGCCAACTCCGAGACCGGCAACAACGACACCGGCCAGAGCCCCTACCAGTTGGTGCTGCTCAACAACACCTTCTACAACAATCCGTATGCGATCCACACGGTCGCGCCTCAGTACAACGGGCAGAACTCGCAGTCGCACGTGTACACGATGGCGATGAACAACATCATCTCCAACTCCACCAACACGGGCATCTTCATCGCCGGCCAGGCGGCTTTCAGCCAGCTCGAGTACAACCTGTACTTCACCAACGCGGTCAACGTCGTCGCCACGACCACCGACGGCGACTTCCCGGGCAACATCAACGCGGTCTACGGCGATCCCAAGTTCGTCAACGCCGCGGGGCTCAACTTCGCGCTTTCGCCCGGCTCGGCGGCGATCGACGCGGCTCGCAGCGAGATCGGCCCCAACCCGGCCGGCGACGCCGTCTATCCGGCGGTGACGCAGCCCGCCAACGGGTCGTACTACGGCACCCGCACCAATCCCGCGACGCTGACGCCGCCGCTCGCGCCTGGCGCCTCGAACGTCGCCGGCGGCTTTGGTCAGGTCAATGACCCGCGGCAGATCCTCACATTGCCGGGCTCGAACGGCTTCGGGTTCCAGGATCAGTGGATTCCGGTGCTCGCCACGGCGGCCAACGGGACCACCGGCCCATCGTCGGTCCCCGGCTCTTACTCCTTCGCCCCGCTCCAGGGCCAGCGGGACATGCTCGGCTTCATCCGGATCGACGATCCCGGGACGCCCAACACCGGCTTCGGCCGCAGTCCGTTCCAGGACATCGGCGCCATCGAGTACGTCAACCTGCACCCGCCGCAGGTCGCCGCCGTCACCGCCCTCTTCGCCGGAGCGGGGGGGATTCTGGTCTCGCAGAACTTCTACACGGTCGGCGGCAAGGCCGGCGCCAACGTCACGCCCCAATATCTCGCGGTCAAGTTCAGCAGCCCGATCGCCCCGAACTCGATCAGCTCCGACACGGTTCAGCTTCAGGCTCTCGGCGTCACCGCGAACAACGCGCCCGGCCAGCTCATCAGCCTCGCCGGCAAGCTGTCGTACGACGTTGGGTCGCAGATCCTCTACATCAGCCTCGGCGCCAGCGGCCTGACGCTGCCGACCGACGCCTACCGGCTGATCCTCGTCGGCAGCGGCTCGCAGGTCCTCTTCAACCCGCAGGGCGTCGCGCTCGACGGTGAGAACCTGACCAACGGCGACGATCCGGTCACCGGCGTCCAGCTCCCCTTGCCCTCGGGCAACGGCTACCCCGGCGGCAACTTCTACAACAACTTCATCATCAACACGGTCGCCTCGTCGATCACGCCGGGCACCTTCAAGCTCTCGCCCAGCAGCGACACCAACGTCGTGGGCGACCTGGTCACCTATGCAACGACGCCGACCTTCGAGGGGACGATCACCGAGCCCAACACCGCCCTGGTCCCGCTCGCCGGCCAGACGGCGGTCATCGACATCGGAGTGGTCTGGTTCGACGCCAACGGCAACCCCGTCGGCTACTTCGACCCCGCCAACACGCCGGCCGCCCTCAAGCAGTTCGTGCGGCCCAACGCCGGGACCGCGCTGACCGACGCCACCGGCAAGTTCCAGGTGACCGTCGGCCAGGACGCCGCCAACACCGGACTCGTCACCAACACCAACCCGTTGCTCAGCTCTCCCTACAACGTGGGGAGCAGCGGCAACCTGATCCCGATCCCCGGCACCACCGAGGGGTATTACGTCGCCCGGGTCCGGGTGATCGACCAGAGCGGCAACGTGTCGAACCCCGACGCTCCGGGCGCCTCGGCGGCCGTCGTCGTCGACACCGCTGATCCGGCCTCGGCCGGCACCCCGGTCCAGGCGGCCATCACCAATCCGCTGAACAACGCCGTCATCGCCAATCCCGGCTCGAACTTCTCGTTCCAGGTCACCGCCAACAAGAACCTGGATCTGACGCACTTCACCGCGTCGCAGATCCAGCTCGTTCAGGCGGGGCCGGACGGCACGTTCAACGCGGGGACGATCATCAACATCGACCCGGCGAGCATCACCGTCACTTACCTTGACGCGGCGGCCAACGGCGGCGGCGGCGGCAAGGGACGCGAGATCATCAGCTTCAAGGCCGCCAGCACGCTGACCAACGGCCTGTACCTGTTGAAGATCACCGGCACCGGGGCCAACGGCGTCCGCGACATCGCCGGCAACCTCCTCGGCTCCGACCTGACGACCCAGTTCGCGGTCTACAACCCGGCCGCCGTCCACGGCGTGTTCGTGGGGGCCGGCTTCGCCACCGACCCGACCGCGACCCTCGGCACCCGCGCCAACCCCTTCGCCACCATCAACGCCGCGATCGCGGCGGCGGCGGTCGGCGACCGCATCCAGGTCTTGCCGGGCGTGTACAGCGAGAACGTCGTCATGCGGCAGCTCGTGAGCCTCGCCTCGGCGAGCCCATTGAGCACCGACTCGACGTACGTCCGCGGCAACGCCTTGCAGACGATCATCCGGGCCCCGTACGCCTCGTCGACGATCACCGTCTCGGCCACCGGCCTGACCGCCTTCGTCGACGCCAAGACCGGCGCCTCGCTGCAAACCGAGATCAGCGGGTTCAGCATCGCCTCCGCCCTCGTCGGCAATCCGGCCCTGGGACCGATCAATCCCAACTCGGTCGGCTTGATGGCGACCAACTCTACGATGCTGATCGACCGCAACTACTTCGTCGACTCGGGCATCGGCGTCCTGGTCGTGACCGCCGGCTCGGGGGCTTTGACCTCGTCGGTCGTGAACAACGGGATCATCGGCAACCTCACCGGCATGTACCTCCTGGATCAGGGGGGGACGCCGGCCACCGCCACCGAGTACGTGGTCAACAACAGTTTCGCCTTCAACACGACCGGTTTCGGAGCCGTCAACTCCTCCACCACCGGCACGCGGCAGGCGTACCTGGCCAACAACATCTTCTGGCAGAACCACGACCAGACGACCAGTCGGAGCGGGTTGGCGGTTTACTCCGTCACTCCTGACCACCTGGTCTTGAACAACAACATGTTCCAGGGCAACGGGGGGAGTGACACCAACACCTCCGGAGTCTCGAACAACCTCGGCAACGGATTCAATCCGGGCGCCCTGGGCACGACCGCCGCGTCCGCTCTGGCCAACCAGGGCAACTTCGTCGGCTTCCCGGCGTTCGTCACGCCGATCGACCCCCGCCCGGGCTCGGACGGCCCCGCCACGTTCTTCCTGAGCGCCAACTACGGCCTCTCGGGATCGTCGGCGGCGATCAACAACGCCCTCGAAAGCGCCGCGACCCGGACCGACTTCCTGGGCAACGCCGAGAACCCCAACCCGACCAGCAAGGGGTTCAACATCACCGGCTACGGCCCTCGCGACGTGGGCGCCTTCGAGTACATCCCGGTCGGCTCGGCCTCGACCACGGCGGTCGGCGGCTCGTTCCGGGTGGTCACGACCTCGCTGGTCCCCGACGGCTCGACCCAGGCCAACGGCGGGACGCTCACCGTCTCCGCCTTGCCCAACACCGTCATCGTCAACTTCTCGAACGACGTCGACCCTTCGAGCCTGAAGGCCAACGCCCTCTCGCTCAGCGGAGCGGGGGTCAATTCCGCCTCGCCGATCGTCTCGACGTCCGCCGTGATGCTCGACTCGCACACCGTCGCGTTCACGCTCAGCGGGAAATTCAACACCAGCGGCAACGTGAACGTGTCGGTGGCGGCGGGCTCGCTCAAGAACAAGAGCGGCCAGACGGTCTCCGGGTACGCCGACAAGGTCTACCTGAACACCGCGGCCCCGGCGCCGAACACGCCGGTCGTTACGCCCCCGGTCGTCACGCCTCCGGTCGTCACCAACCCGGTCGTGGTTCCGCCGTCCTCCGTGCCGACGACGCCCGACCCGGCGGCGCCCCCGGCCGCGCCCGTCACGCCTCCTCCGGCCGCCGCGCCGGTGACCGTCGGCAAGGGCGGCAAGACGCCGACCCGGAAGCCGACGCCCGTGAAAACCAACGCCGGCGCCGCGGCCGCCAACCGGGCCGCCGCCGCCGCCAAGCAACAGGCCCAGAAAGCCGCCCTCGCCGCCAGGCAAGCGGCCCAGCGAGCCGCTCGCCCAACGCCCGTCGCGGTCAAGACCCCCAAGCTCGCGACCGTCCGTCGCACCCCGCCGAGCTTCGTGGCCGGCAGGTGAGCCGACAGCCCAAGGTCGTAGTCAACGCGAACGAGGCCGGACCATTTGGTCCGGCCTCGTTTCGTTTGCCCCCCGCTCATTCGATTCGTCCGCCGGTCGAATCAGCCCCCCGACAGCGACGTCAGAATCTGGATGTAAGGCATCATCACGGCCAGAATGATGAACAGGACGAGGCCGCCGAGCATCAGGATCAAGAGCGGCTGGATCAGCTCGCCCATGTTCTTGACCATGTGCGTGACCTGTTCCTCGTAGTCGTCGGCCAGGTGATTGAGACTCTCGGGGATCTTGCCGGTCTCCTCGCCCGATTCGAGGACGGCGTAGACGTCGTGATTGAACTGCCGCGACGGCCGAAGCGCCGCGCTCAGATCCTTGCCTTGCATCACCTGGTCCTTGGCCGCCAGGACGGCGTTACGGATCGGGGTCATGGAGACGACCTGCGCGGTCAGATCCATCGAGCTGCCGACGTCAACGCCGGCGTCGAGCAGGGTCGCCAGCGTGCGGGCGAATCGGCTGGTGTCGAGCTTGCGGCACAACGAGCCGAAGACCGGAAGCCTCAGGATCACGCGGTCGAGGATCGCCTTGCCGGCCGGGGCCTTGTAGACCTGGAAGAGAAACACCGGCACGCCGATCAGCACCAGCGGAAACAGCCACCAGCCGCCCGCCGAGATGAACCCGCTGAAGGCCAAGAGCGCCCGGCTCGCCCAGGGAAGCTGGGCCTTCCGGCTGATGTCCGAGAGCAGCGAGGCGAACATCGGCAGCAAGAAGATCGTGATCAGCGCGACCACGCCGCCGGCGAGCGTCAGGACGATGATTGGGTAGATCATGGCCGACCGGGCCTGGCGGATCAACCGCTGCCGCGATTCATAGTGCCGGCTCAGCAGCTTGAGCGTTTCGGGGACGCCCCCGCGCGCCTCGGCCACGCGGATCATGCTCAAGAACATCGTGCCGAAGACCCGCTTGTCGCGCGACATGGCTTCTTCGAGCGTCGAGCCGGCCTTGATGTTGGTTCGCATCCGGCCGATCACCGGGCCGAGGGCCGTCCGCTCGAACTGCTGTTCGAGGCTCGACAGCGCCCGGTTGAAATCGACCCCGGCCTGTAAATACGCGCCGAACTGGCGACAGAACTGCGCGAGTTGTCCCGAGCTGACCCGTCCGAACAGGATGCGCTCGTGCCACTTCGGGCCGGCCTCGACCACCTCGCGAACGCCGGCCGGCCGGGACGACGGCGCGTCGCCCGACGGCTTCGGCTTCGGTCTCGGTTTCGAGCCGGCCGATCCCGAGCGCCCGGGGGCCGGCTGGAAAGTGCTCTCACCGAACCCCGCGCGCGCGGGGTGCTGGGGTGGTTCGTCGTCGCCTTGCGGCGGGCGGCGCGGTCGTCGAGGTTCCAGGGGAGCGGCGTCTTCCGGGTCGTGGCTCATCGGTGCGGCTCCGCGATCCAGGACGAATCGCAATGAGAGGATGGATCGGATCGAGGCGTCAGGGAGTCCAGCGCAAGACCGGGGTCTTGGCCGCCTTGACCTCGTCGAGCCGGCTGACCGGCGTGGTGAACGGCGCGTCGTGCAGCATGTCGGGATCTTCGGCGGCGATCGTCTTGAGGGCCGCGGCGAAGGCGTCGAGCGTCTCGCGGCTCTCGGTCTCGGTCGGCTCGATCATCAGGGCTTCCGACACGATCAACGGGAAGTACACCGTCGGCGCATGGAAGTTGAAGTCGATCAACCGCTTGCCGACGTCCATCGCCCTGATCCCGCGGTCCTTGGCCAGCGTCCGGGCCGATGCGACGAACTCGTGCATGCAGCGGTCGCCGCCGGGGACCGGGAAGACGTCGCGGACCTGGCTCAACAGATAGTTGGCGTTGAGCACCGCGTGCTGCGCGATCCGCTTCAGCCCGTCGGGCCCCTGGCTGCGGATGTAGCAGTAGGCGCGGAACAGCACGCCCGTGTTGCCGAAGAACGCCCGAACGCGGCCGATCGACTCCGGCCGGTCGTAGTCGAGGAAGTAGGTTCCGTCGTTCTTGCGTCCGACCGTCGGGGCCGGCAGGTAGGGTGCCAGGTGCTTGCGGACGGCGATCGGTCCCGCGCCGGGGCCGCCGCCGCCGTGGGGGCCGGAGAAGGTCTTGTGCGGGTTGTAGTGCATGAGGTCGACCCCCATGTCGCCCGGGCGGACGACGCCGAGGATCGCGTTCATGTTGGCGCCGTCGAGATAGAGCAGGGCGCCCCGATCGTGCAGTAGCTTGGCGATCTCGCCGACCTGGGGGTCGAAGAGGCCCAGCGTGTTCGGGTTGGTGATCATGAACACGGCGGTCTGGTCGCTCAGCTTCGCCTTGAAGTCGTCGAGGTCGACGAGCCCCCTGGCGTCGCTCTTGACCGTGACGGTCTCGAAGCCAGCGAGGTGGGCCGACGCCGGGTTGGTGCCGTGGGCGCTGTCGGGGATCAAGACCTGCGACCGCGTCCGGCCCGGGTCCTTGTCGCGGAAGTAGGCCGCCGCGACCAGCAGGGCGGTCAGCTCGCCCTGCGCACCGGCCGCCGGCTGAAGGCTCACCGCGTCCAGGCCGGCGATCTCCGCGAGGTGCTCCTGAAGATCATAAAGGATCGTCAGCAAGCCCTGGAGCGTCGAATCGTCCTGGTACGGGTGCTGGGCGCCCAGGCCGGGGAGGCTCGCCAGACGTTCATTCCGCTTCGGGTTGTACTTCATCGTACACGAGCCGAGCGGGTAGAAATTGCCGTCTATCGACATGTTGAGGGACGACAAGATCGTGTAGTGCCGTACCACGTCGAGCTCGCTCAGTTCGGGCAGCGGGGCGGGCGTCGCCTGGCGATACGCCTCGGGAATCAGCGCGTCGAGCGGCTTCTCGGGCACGTCGCTCGTCGGCAACACCGCCGTATAGCGCCCGGGCCGGCTCGATTCGAACAGCAGCGGAGGTTGTTCAAGCTTGTACATGGATGGAATGCTTTATGAAATGAACAGGTCGTTGCGACAGGTTCTCGGCCGCGTGGTTCAGATCGATTCGAGTGCGCGCTGGTAGGCCGCGGCCAGGCCGTCGATCTCGGCGCGCGACCGCTTCTCGGTGACGGCGACCAGGATGCCGTCGGCCATCTCGGGATACCAGCGGCCGAGCCAGACGCCGCCGTGATAGCCGAGCTTGCCGACCTCGGCGAGCAGGGCGCGCGGGTCTTTCGAGCAGCGGATCACGAACTCCTTGAAGAAGGGCCCCGGGAAGGCGAGCTTGAGCCCCTCGACCGCGCCCAGGACTTCGGCGGCGTAGTGGGCCTTGCGGGTGCTCAGCTCGGCGGCCTCGCGCAGCCCGCGCGGGCCCATCGCGGCCAGGTAGATGCTGGCGCGGAGGGCCAACAAACCCTGGTTGGTGCAGATGTTCGACGTCGCCTTCTCGCGGCGGATGTGCTGCTCGCGGGTCTGGAGGGTCAGCACCCAGCACCGCTTGCCGTTGCGGTCGGTGGTCTCGCCGACGATCCGGCCGGGCATCTTGCGGAGATACTCCTGGCGGCAGGCGAGGATGCCCAGGTACGGACCGCCGAACGACATCGGGTTGCCCAGCCCCTGGCCCTCGGCCACCACGACGTCGGCGCCGTACGTGTCGGGACGCCGCAGCAGGCCCAGCGAGATCGGGTCGACGCTCACGATCACCGTCGCGCCTTTTTCGTGGGCCGTCTTCGCGACTGCCTCGACGTCTTCCAGCTCGCCAAAGAAGTTCGGCTGCTGGATCACGACGGCCGCCGTGTCGGGCGTGATCGCCTCGGCGATCGCCTTGGGGTCGACCTTGCCGTCGACGGCCGGGACGGTGACGACCTCGGGGTCGAGGTGTTCGAGGTACGTTGCCAGGATCTGCCGGTACTCAGGGTGGACCGAGCCGGCGACGACGATCCGGCCGAACCGCCGCGTGACCGCGAGCGCCATCAGCGCGGCTTCGGTCACGGCCGAGCCGCCGTCGTACAGGCTGGCGTTCGAGACGTCCATCCCGGTGATCTGGGTGATGAGCGTCTGGTACTCGAACGTCGCCTGCAACGTCCCCTGGCTGGCCTCGGGCTGATAAGGGGTGTAAGCCGTGTAGAACTCGCCGCGCGAGGCCAGGGCGTCGACGACGGCGGGGATGAAGTGGTCGTAGCTCCCCGCGCCCAGGAAGCAGACGCGCTGGTCGGCCCCCTGGTTGAGCGCCAGCAGGCCGCCGATCCGGCTCGTCAACTCGAACTCGGTGAGCGCCGGGGCGACGTTCAGCGGGCGGTCGAGCCGGTACTCGCGGGGGATCATGTCGAAAAGCTGCTCGATCGAGTCGAGCCCGATCGCATCGAGCATGACGCGCACGTCGTCGGGAGTGTTCGCGATATAAGCCATCGTGTTTCCAGGAAGGAACCAAATAGAGAGTGCGGCGCGTTCAGAAGACCGTTACGGGTTCGGCTTCCGAACCCGTGGCACCCATCAGCCGGCTGTCAGAGAGCGGACTACCAACTCCAACTCGCCACATCAGGGGCGGGCGGCGGCTTCGTGAGCCCTCGATCAATGCTCGTCTTCGGCGATCTTCTTCTCGTAGGCGGCGTAATCGAGGAGCTTGTCGGCCTCGGCCGGGTCGGCGACCTTGATCTTCACCAGCCAGCCCTTGGCGTACGGGTCTTCGGAGAGGAGCTGGACGTTGGCGGCGAGCGGCTCGTTGACCGCGACGACCTCGCCGCTGATCGGGGCGTAGACGTCGTTGACCGACTTCACGCTCTCGACCTCGCCGAAGCTCTTGCCGGCGACCACGTGGGTTCCGACGGACGGAAGCTCGATCGTGAGCAGGTCGGTGAGCTGGTCGACGGCGAACCGCGAGATCCCCACGGTGGCCGTGTCGCCTTGGATGTCGACCCACTCGTGAGTCGGAGCGTACCGGAGCTGGGCGGGGTCCATGAATCGGATTCCTTTGCGTTACGTGGTCGTTGAGAAGGGATCGAGGGAAGAATCAGGACGGGACGGCGGCCGCGCTCGGCTCGGCCTTGGGACGCTTGTAGAACGGCAGCGCGACGACCGTGGCGGCCTCGGGTTTGCCCCGGACGTCGACGACGACCGAAGTTCCCGGGGCCGAGGCTTCGGGATCGACCAGCGCCATGGCCAGGCTGGCGTCGAGCGTGGGCGAGAACGTGCCGGACGTCACCGCGCCGACCATGCGGTCCTGGAACGACACGGTGCACCCCTGGCGGGCGATCCGCTTGCCTCCCAGACGAAGGCCGACGCGGGCGGCGCCGGGGCTCGCCTGATGCTGCTTGAGGGCCTCGGAGCCGACGAAATCGCCCTTGTCGAGCTTCACGGCCCAGCCGACGCCGGCGGCGAACGGGTTGATCGTCGCCGACAATTCGTGACCGTAAAGCGGCATCCCCGCCTCGAACCGGAGCGTGTCGCGCGCGCCCAGACCGCACGGCAGGATGCCGAAGCTCGCGCCCGAAGCCAGAAGCGCTTCCCAGACCCTCTCGGCCTCGGCCGCCGCGACGATCAGCTCGAAGCCGACTTCGCCGGTGTAGCCCGTCCGGCTGACCATCGCCTGGACGCTCCCCAACACCTTGCCCATGGCGACGTGATAATATTTCAACGTGTCGAGCGGCAGGTCGTAGAGCGGCTGCAACGTCGCCAGGGCCGACGGCCCCTGAACGGCGATCATCGCCGTTTCGAGAGTCCGGTCGGTGAGCTTGGCTTTGGCGTCTTCAAGATGCTCTTGGAACTGCGCGACCACGGCGGCGCGGTTCGAGGCGTTGCAGACGACGTAATACCCCTTGTCGAGCCGGTAGACGAGGATGTCGTCGATCAGGCCGCCGAGGTCGTTGGCCATCAGACTGTACTGGATCTGGTTCGGTTGCAGCTTCGACGCGTCGTTGGTCGTCACCCGGTCGATCCAACCGAGCGCCCCCGCGCCTTCGAAAGCGAGCCGGCCCATGTGGCTGATGTCGAACAGTCCGACCCCCCGGCGCACCGCCCGGTGCTCCTCGACGATGCTCGTGTACTGGACCGGCATCGACCAGCCGGCGAAATCCACCATCCGGCCGCCGTGCGCCTGGTGCCAGTCGAACAGTGGGGTCTTCAGCGGGGTGGCGTCGGCCATCAAGGGCGCTCCGAGCGTCTGCTCTATCTCAAAGATGACTTGCGGGGCGAAGAAAGTGGATTGTAGCCGCGCGGGCCGCCCTTCGACAACAAAGCTCGCCTCCAGGCGGTCTTGCGACGATTACGACCGTTGATGCAGGCGGTCATGGATGTGGCTGAGCCAGCTTTCCGAAGGGAGTCCGTACGGGCGGAACTTCTCCAGTCGGTTGTGCTCCTCGCTGAAGAATAGGGCGCGGTTGGTGCCGAGCTTCGACGCGGCCGGGTTGTCGAGCAGGTGGCCCGAGTCGGTCGGCCCCATCTGGAAGAGGACCCGCATGGCGAACTCGCGGAGGTGCTGGAGCGTGAAGCAGCGGTTGAGGTTGTTCACGGTGTCGCACCAGGCGATCAGGTGGATTCCGTACCCCGGGCCTTCGCGGAGGATCAGGTCGATCTGATCTGGCGGCGAGGAATCGTCGTCGCGGCGGCCGAAGCTGAAATCGTCCTCGCGACGGCGGAGGTCGCGGAACCGGGGCAGGTCGTGGATGAACAGGAACAGCTCGGGACCGTCGTCGGCCTCGGGCTGCTGGCGGCGCTCCAGCTCGCCGGCGACCTCGGACAGGAACGCGGCCGCCTCGCGCCAGCCGCCGACCTTGATGCCGTGCGGCAGCGCCTCGGCGACGTGTTTGAGTCGGTCGGCGAAATGGTGATCCTCGGGGGTGCCGTCGAGCACCCAGAACCTCGCTCCGGCGCGGACCGTGTCGGACTCGGCCGGGGCGAACTGGACGGCCAGGCTGATGAGCCCGGAAGCGATCACGCCGAGGGCCGCCTCCTCGTTCTGACCGACGATCAACAGATGATTTCCCCCCTGGCGGCGGAACAGGGCCGAGGTCGGCTCCTTGATCGCCACGGGGTCGCCGAGCCAGGCCATGGCCGATCGGGGCGAGGCGGGCCAGGCGTCGGCCTCGATCCGCTCGGCGAGCGCCGGGTTGCGCTCGACCTCGGCCGGGGCGTCGCCTTCGAAGACGATCGGCGTGCGCGCGAGCTTGGGCTTGCGCTCGTCGGCCAGGTCGCGGATCTTCCGCAGGTAGTCTTCGCGGGCGTTCTCCGACAGCCAGACGACCTGGAAGAAGTGGTTGCCCTCGGGCGCGCCGTTGGCGTCGTTGTAGATCGCCTCGCCGGGGCGCGAGAGCAGCTTCGCGGCCACGTTGTTTTCGGAGAGAATCAGGTGCGAGTCGGCGTCGCTGCACTGGAGCGCGATCCGCACGCCCATCTGCCCGAGCGTGCTCCGGGCCAGCGTGAACGCGCCTCCCAGGCTCTGCGAACCGAGCTCGATGTGGATGCCGAAAGCGCGACCCTGGCGGACCAGGCGGTCGAGCAGGAGCGCGGCTTCTTGCGCGACCTTGTCCTCCTCGACGAAGAACTCCTGGAACTCGTCGACGACCAGCAAGATCCGGGGCAGGGGGGGCGTGCCGGGGGCGTTGCGGTAGCCTTGAATGTCTTGCACGCCGGCGTCGCGAAACCGATCGGCGCGGATCTTCAACTCGGCGTCGAGCCGCTGCAAGACGCTGATGCCGAACTCGCGCTCGCTCTCGATCGCCACGACGCTGGCGTGGGGCAGGTTGTAGGTCGCGTAGACCTTGAACTCGACCCCTTTCTTGAAGTCGATCAGGTAGAGGTCGATCTCGTCGGGGCTGTACGAGAGCGCCAGGTTGGTGATCATCGCGTGCATCAGCGTTGACTTACCCGACCCCGTTCGGCCGGCGATCAGGACGTGCTGCGAGGTGCCGTGGCCGAGCGTCAGGTTCTGGCGCTTGGCGGCGCCGGCCTTGCCGAGCGAGACGTCGATGCCCGACCGGCTGTCGCCGGTCCACCACGAATCGGGAGTCGGCACGATGAACTCGAACGGGACCTCGACCCGCTTGGCGACCCGCGCGGCCTCGCCGATCTTCTGGATCAGCCGGGTGGCCGTGTCGACGGCCGGCGGCGCGTCGAGCTTCAGCGGGTAGCCGCCGAGCTGGTCGTCGTCCCAGACGAGCTTGCCGTCGTCCCAGCTCAGCCGCGTGCAGTAGGGGCGGAGGTCGGTCAGCCGGCAGCCGGTGGGAAGCTCGCGGGTGACGTCGACGGCCATCATCGTCAAGACGCCGCAGGGCGTGCCTCCCGCGATGATCGCCGACAGCCGGGCGGCGGCCTTCTCGTCGAACTTGGTCGGGAAGTCGGCGACCACCAACACGCGGTACGGCTCGGCCACCTCGCCGGCCACGGCGTTGTAGTCCTCGATCGCGGCGTACTCGTTGCGGAGGTACTTCTGGGTGACCAGCTCCATGTGGCTTTCGAGGTCGGCAAGCCGCTCCTCGATCTGCCGGGCGTCGGTCCAGACCTGGCCGTTGACGAGCGCCTCGTCGAAGTCGGCCAGGTGCATGAACGCCCCGAAGTTGCGGCCGATGCCGATCGGGTCGATGATCGTGAACCGGACCATCCCTGGCGGCACGCTGGCGAGAATCCGCGTCATCGCCGCTTGGAGCGCGACCAGGGCCGTTGTCCGCCCTTCGGCCGAGGTCTCCACCAGCAGGTTCGCCGACGACGGAAACGCGCGGAGGGCCGGCAGGCGGAAGCTCGACGGCAGCCCTTCCATCAGCGAGGCGTCGGCCGGCAGGCCGTGGGGGATGGCCGCGAGGTCGAAGGCGAAGGTTCCGAACGGCAGGGCCGAGGGGGCCGACCGCGGAAGCTCGCGCTGGGGCCATTCGGGATCTTCCCAGTCGACGCCCAGCAGTCGCGCCCGGCGGGTCACGTCGTCGAGCGCGTCCGCCGCCTGGCTCAAGCCCTCGCGCCAGCGAGCCGTGAGGATGCGGCGGTCGTTTTCGTAGGCCGCCCGGATCTGCTCCTTGACGGCTCGGTAGCCGTCTTCGAGCTTGGTGATTCCGGCCTCGTTCTTTGACTTCAGGTCGGCCATGCGGTTGTCGTGAGCCTGCACGGCTTCCATCATTTGCTTGGCCTGATGGGTTTGCAGGTCGGTGAGCTTCTGCGCGTAGACCTCGTTGATCTTACGGAGCTTCTCGTCGCGGTCGGTCTCGCCCTGCGCGACCGTCCGGGCGTGGTCGTCCTTGGCTCGCTGGAGGTCGACTTCCTGCTGAGTCGTCAGCCGTTTGAGGGCCTCTTGCAACTGGAGGTCGACCTGGGCGTTGCAGTACGAGCCCAGCCCCTGAGCGTCGGCGAGCGACTGCGTCAGGGGTTTGTAGAGGCGTTCGAGCTGGAATTTCGAGAGGTTGACCAGCCACATCCGGAGCGCGAGGGCCAGCACCAGGCCGACGCCGGCCAGGACCGCCGCGACGGTGAGGTCGGCACCGACGAGGACGGCGAGCGTCAGCGCGAGCGCGACCATCGTGACGTAGACCCACGCCTCGTTCGTCCCCTTCAACGATTTGGGGATCACCAGCTTTTCGAGCAGCTTGAGGGGCTCGTTCATCCGCGAGACCCGCGTGAACAGCTCATCGGCGCCGCTGGCGAACTTGGTGTACGACTCGCGGGTGGGGGGCGGGATCTCGGGGTCGAGGCCGAACTTGCGGTACGACTCCGCCAGGGCGACGAGGCGGTTGCGGTACGATTTGGCGATGTCGAGGGCGTCGGTCACCGGCTTCTTGGCGACGGCGTGGTCTCTGAGCGCGACCTTCTGTCCGGCTTCGTGCTGGGCTGTCGCTTCCGACCGGGCTCGGGCGTGGCTGGCTCTGGCGGTCTCGCGGAGGGTGTCGAACTCCGAGGCGATCCGCCGGCTGGCGAACGCGAACTCGGTCTTGGCCTGGGCTTCGCCGGCCGTCGCCGCCTCGACGATCGACCGCCTCCTCTGCTCGTCGCCGGACCGCGAATCGCGGTCGAGCTGCTCGACCTTCGCCTTGAGCCCTTGTTTCTTGCGGTTGTATTCCGAATCCGCCTCGGCGGTTCGCGATCGGCGGGTTTCCTCGATCTCCGTTTCGGTCGTCGCCCGGTCGGCGATCAGTTCGAGGATCGAGCGGACGGCCTCGCGTTCCTGGCGGATCAGGTCGGGAACCGGCGCATGGTCCGGTCCGGCCGGGTCGTGAGAGGACTCGGCGTCGGCCTCGCCGCCGGTGGTTCTCAGAGAGGTCGAGGGGCTCACAGGGATTCACTCCGGTCGGAACAGTCGCGGCGGACCTGATCGAGCACGTCGGCGAGCTTCTGGAGGCCGATCACCGCCGACTCGACGGCCGACGACAGCGGCGCGAGGTGGCGGTCCTCGAACCGCTTCCGCACCGAATCGGTCCAGGTCGCCTCGGTCAGCATCCAGTGATCGTTGAGGACCCGGATCGTCTGTTTGAGACGGGTGGCTCCCGCCACGACCTTCGCGTTCGCCATGCTACGCGTCCTCGTGTGTTTCGGGCCCCTCGTCGGCTGCGGCGACGGGCGCGGCTTGATCCAGTATGGTCTCGGCGATCGCGTCGAAGTGGGCCGGCGACCGCCCGACGCCCCCCACGGGTTCGGCGGCCGTTCCCCTGGGGACTTCGACCCGCAGGTAAGCTTCAAGGGCGTCGACGAGGCGGCCGAGCAGGGCGACGGCGCCCGGAACGTCGCTGGCGGCCAAGTCCTTGAGTCGCTGAACGCCGCCGTGATATTCGAGGATCGCCTGTTGCAGCGCCGGCTGCCATTTACGGACCAGGATGAGCCGCTTCTCGGCGTCTTGCAGGCTCGCCTCGGCCAGCCGCAGCCGTTCCTTGGGCTCGGCCATCGACGGGTGATGCTCGGGAGACTTCTGGAGCCTGAGCCGGAACAGGTCGGCCTTGGCCGACGCCACTCGCTCGCGACGCCGCTTGATCTGCTCTTGCCAGTAGTACGGTCGGTCCTGCTGGAGCCAGAGCACGGTGCGCCGGACCTCGGCCTCGGCCGCTCCCAGCGCGGAGAGCGTGTCCTCGCCGTACAGCGCCAGCGCCGTTCGGAAGTCCTTGAGCGCCTCGATGGACTGAGCCTCGACCTGGCTGCTCATTGCGTCTCTCGCACGTCGTGTGGAAGCCTGGGACTCGCCGGCTCGAACGAGCACGCGACGAGCACAGCGCGGCGGGACGTCGCCAGCGACGGCGAAACGACCTCGCGAACGCACCGAGGATGTCGGCGAAGCCCATTCTAATCGTTCCGGCGGCCGGAAGGGATGCCCCACTCGCCCGGAACCGCGGCGGAGCGTCGACGTGGACGGCTTGAGACCGGAGCGGGGATCGGCTACGGTTGGATCATTGATTCCCACACTTCGCGGTGACGACTCCAATATGCTCGAACGCCAAGCTCTTCCGCCCGCGTGCGACGATCTCCACTCCGAATACACTCGTCGTCAGGCGAACCACGAGCGGGCCCTCGCGCGCTGGGAGCGGGTCGACCGCCGCGTGGCCGACGCCCGGCTGATCGTGTTCGTCGCGGCCCTGGCCCTCGCCTTCTTCGTCTACCGGCTGGGTCGGCCGTCGGCGGTCTGGCTGGCGGCTCCGGGCGCGGCCTTCGTTGCGCTCTTGCTGGTGCACGAGCCGATCCGGCTGCGCGCCCGCCGCGCGAACCGGGCGATCGACTTCTACAAGCGGGGGCTGGCCCGGATGGAGGACCGCTGGGCCGGCGGCGGCGTCCAGGGCTTGAATTTCCTCGACCTCGAACACCCCTACGCGGCGGATCTCGACCTGTTCGGGCCGGGCTCGCTGTTCGAACGCCTCTGCACGGCGCGGACGCGGGCCGGCGAGGAGGCTCTGGCGTCCTGGCTGCTGGCTCCGGCGACGCCCGAGGTGATCGCCGCCCGGCACCAGGCGGTGGACGAGCTGCGCCCGCGCCTCGACCTTCGCGAAGACCTCGAATTGCTCGGCGCCGACGTCCGGGCGGGGCTCGATCCGGTGGTGCTCGCGGAATGGGGGAACGCCCCCCGGGTCTTTCCCGACCGGTCAATCCACGTTGCGACTCTGACGCTTTCCATCCTCGGCGTCTCTTCCGTGATCGGCTGGCTGTTCTTCGACACGGGCCTGTTGCCGATGTTCTTCATGCTGGCTGTCGAGGGGACCTTCGCGATGTGGCTGGCGAAGCGCGTGAAGCACGTCGTGGCGGCCGTCGATGAGCGCGGGCACGACCTGGTGTTACTTTCGGGCCTGCTCGAACGTCTGGAACGCGAGCCGTTAGAGACGCCGTTGCTCTTGTCGCTTCGCAAGGCGCTCGAAACCGAGGGGCGGCCGGCGTCGAAGCAGATTCAGCGGCTCGCGCGTTTGATCCACCTGCTCGACTGCCGGAACAACCAGTTCTTCGCGCCGTTCGCCGCCGTAATGCTCTGGGGAACACAGTTAGCGATGGCGATCGACGCCTGGCGGGCCGAGTCGGGCCCGGCCATCGGCCGTTGGCTCGCGGCCGTCGGCGACTTCGAGGCGCTCTCGGCCCTGGCGGCCTACGCGGCCGAGAATCCGGGCGACCCGTTCCCCGAGATCGTCGTCGATCAGGTCTGCTACGAGGCCGAGGGCCTGGGACATCCGTTGCTCCCCCGCCTTGATTGCGTCGTCAACGACGTGACGCTGGGCGGCGAGATTCACGCTTTGGTCGTCAGCGGATCGAACATGTCGGGCAAGAGCACGCTGCTGCGATCGATCGGGGTCTCGACGGTCATGGCCCTGGCCGGCTCGCCGGTTCGCGCGAAGCGGCTGCGGATCGCGCCACTGGCTGTGGGCGCGACGCTCCGCGTCCAGGATTCGCTCCAGGCCGGCAAGTCGCGGTTCTATGCGGAGATCACCCGGGTCCGGCAGATCGTCGACGTCTCACGCGGGCCAATCCCGCTCTTGTTCCTGCTCGACGAGCTGTTCAGCGGGACGAACTCGCACGACCGCCGCATCGGCGCGGAAGCGGTCCTTCGCGGCCTCCTCGAACGTGGGAGCATCGGCCTGATCACGACCCACGATTTGGCCCTCGCCGACGTCGTCGCCGGCCTCGGCCCCCGGACGCTCAACGTCCACTTCGAAGACCACTTCGAAGACGGCCGCATGCGGTTCGACTACCGGATGCACCCCGGCGTCGTCCAGCACTCCAACGCCCTCGCCCTGATGCGCGCCGTGGGGCTGGACGTCTGACCGTGTCGGTGGAGGGGAGACTTGGTTGCGTTTCGCCGATAGGATGATCCGCGGGTCGACCCTGAAATCCGGCGGAGGCTTCCGATGTCCCCACGAACGACGTTGCTGTTCGCCTTGAGCGTTCTCATTCCCGCCCTCGGCTTCGGCGCCGACGCGCCGGCCAAGCTCGGCCCGAATTCCGACACGGAGGCCATGGGCGAATTCTCGACCGAGCGCGGGGCGCGATTCCTCGGCGAGGTCTCCGTCAAATGGACGCGGGAGCGGAAGTGCGGCACCTGCCACACGAACTACGCGCACATGATGGCCGGGCCGCTGGTCAAGGAATCGCCCGAGCTGCTCGAAGTCCGAAACTTCTTCGAGGGCCGGGCCGGCGGTTGGGATAAGCCCGAGAAATCGGCCAAGCCGATCGCGGAGGGGGAGATCGTCGCCACCGCGGCGGCCCTCGCGTTCAACGACGCCGCCTCGACCGGCAAGCTCCACCCGATCACCCGCGCCGCGCTCGATCGGATGTGGACGATCCAGCGGCCCGACGGGGGCTGGAACTGGTTCGACTGCGACCTGCCCCCCTCCGAGGACGACGACTATTACGGGACGGTCCTCGCCGCGATCGCGGCCGGCCACGCTCCGGAAGCGTACAAGGAGACCGATGCGGCCCGGCGCGGGCTCGACAAGCTTCGCGGCTATCTTCGGGCCACGCCAGCTCCCCACCTTCACCATCGGGCGTTGCTGCTCTGGGCCTCGGCCGGCGTCGACGACCTGATGGACAAGGCCGACCGCGAGCGGACGATCGCCGACCTCCTTGCCAAGCAGCGCCCCGACGGCGGTTGGTGCCTCACCTCGCTGGGGAAATGGGAGCGGCGCGACGGGACGGCGAACCCCGAGGACGCCCCTTCCGACGGCTACGGCACGGGCTACGTCGTCTACGTGCTACGGAAAGCGGGCGTGGCCCCGGACGCCGAGCCGATCCGGCGGGGCGTCGCGTGGCTCAAGACCCACCAGCGCGCCTCCGGGCGGTGGTTCACTCGCTCGCCGAGCCTCGACCACGCCCACTACCTTACCCACGCCGGAACCGGCTTCGCCCTGATGGCTCTGTCGGCGTGCGGAGAGAAATGAACAGCGCTTGTGCTCAAGCCTCGCTCGGTCAGCCGTCGAGCTTGCCAAGCTTGCCCGTGCTGTCGCCGATGCGGTCGCAGGGGACGCCCATCTTGTCGAGCATCGAGAGGTAGAGGTTGTTGAGCGGTTCCGGCTTGTAGACGACGTGACGGCCGGTCTTGATCGAGCCGCCGCCTTTGCCGGCGAAGAGGACCGGGAGGTCGTCGTGGTTGTGGCGGTCGCCGTCGCCGATGCCGCTGCCGTAGACGATCATCGAGTTGTCGAGGACCGACTGATCTCCCTCGCGGATCGACTTGAGCCTGGTCAGCAGGCGTCCGAACTCCTCGATGTGGAACCGGTTGATCTTGCGGATCTTGGCGTGCTTCTTGGCGTCGCCGCCGTGGTGCGACAGGTCGTGGTGGCCTTCGGGAACGTCCAGGAACGGGTAGGGGCGGCTGCTCCCCTCGTTGGCGAACATGAAGGTGCAGATCCGGGTCGTGTCGGTCTGGAAGGCCAGGGCGATCAACTCGAACATCAGCCGGACGTGCTCGGCGTAGTCCTTCGGGACGCCCGACGGCCGCGCGACGCCGCCGTCGAGCTGCACCGGGGTCTCGGCCTTGGCGATCCGCTGTTCGATCTCGCGGACCGAGGTCAGGTACTCGTCCATCTTGCGACGGTCGTTGAGCCCGATCCGGCCGCGAAGCGACTGGGCGTCTTCGAGGACGTAATCGAGGATGCTCCGCTCGTACAACTCGCGCTTCTGCCGTTCGGCGGCCGTTCCGGTCTTGCCGCGCCCACTGAACAGGCGGTCGAAGACGAATCGGGGGTTGACCTCCTTGGCCATCGGCGTCGTCGCCGACCGCCACGAGATGTTCGACGAGTAAGCGCAACTGTACCCCGAATCGCAGTTGCCCGACTGGCCGCCGCGCTCGATGCCCAGCTCCAGCGACGGCAGCCGCGTGCGACCGCCGATGTGGACGGCCGCCATCTGGTCGACCGAGATCCCGACCTTGATGTTCGCGCCGTCGGTCTTGTAGGGATGGGCGCCGGTCAGGAACGAGGAGAGCGACCGCGCGTGGTCGCCGGGGCCGTCGCCGAGGGCCTGGCCGTTGTGCTGTTCGAGGCCGCTGAGGACCAGCAGGTCGTCCTTGACCGAGGCCAGCGGTTCGAGAATCCAGGGGAGGTTGTAGCCCGCCCCTTCGTCCTTCGGCTTCCAGTCCTGCATGTGGACGCCGTTGGGGACGTAGAAGAAGGCCATCCGCTTGGGGGCGACGGGCGCGGCGCCCGACGGACCGCCCAGGCCGGCGGCCGGCGCCATGGCTTCCATCCAGGGCAGGGCGATCGTGGCGCCCACTCCCCGCAAGATCGCGCGGCGGGAAATCCGTGAAGGTCGGCTCATGTTCAGCTCCTTATCCTCGGCGCTTCCGGAATGGGTCGCTCTTGACGATTTCCAGGACCATGCGGGAGAAACGGTACTGATCGGCGGATACGTCCTTCACGATCTTCTCGACCGTGCAGACGTCGAAGTCTTCGAGGCCGCGTCCGAGGGCGTAGGTGAGCATCTTCTCACTCAAACACGTGACGAACTCGGTCTTGCGGGTCTTGTAGAGGATCGCCTTCAACTCGGCGGCTCCGCTGAACGACTCGCCGGTGGGCAGCTTGGCCGAGGCGTCGATCGGGAACTCCCCCTCCTTCGCCCGCCACGCGCCGACGGCGTCGTAGTTCTCGAGACCGAAACCGGGAGGGTCGAGCCGCGCGTGGCACGACGCGCAGCTCGGGTCGGAACGGTGCTGCTCCATCCGCTGGCGGAGCGTCCCGGTCAAGACCCCCTTGGCGTCGTCGGCAAGCTGCGGGACGTTGGGCGGCGCGGGGGGCGGAGGGCTTCCCAGAATCTGTTCGAGCACCCACTTGCCGCGCTTCACCGGCGAGGTGCGCGAGGCGTTCGACGTCACGGTCAGCACGCTCGCCTGGGTGATCAGGCCGCCCCGTTCCTTGCCCTTGAGCTTCACGCGGCGGAATTGGGGCCCCGTGACGTCGGGAATTCCATAGTGCTGGGCGAGCCGCTCGTTCAGGAACGTGTAGTCGCTGTCGATGAAGTCCAGGACGCTCTTGTCCTCGCGCATGATCGACGCGAAGAACAGCTCGCTCTCTTGCTGCATGGCGTTGCGGAGCGGCTCGTCGAACGTCGCGAACTGGCCGCGGTCGGGGTTGACCGTTTTGAGGAGGCGAAGCTGGAGCCACTGGCCCGCGAAGTTCTCGACGAACGCCTGGGCCTTGGGGTCGCGGAGCATCCGCTTGGCCTGCTTTTCGAGCACCTCGTCCTTGGTGAGGCCGCCGTCGAGGGCGAGCTTGAACAGCTCGTCGTCGGGCATGCTGCTCCAGAGGAAGTACGACAGCCGCGACGCGATCTCGAACGGGTTCAGCGGGGCGCCCGACTCGGCGTTGATCGGCTTGCCCTTTTTGTCCCGCTTGGGGCGGTACAGCTCGACCCGGAAGAGGAACTGCGGCGAGGCCAGGACCGCTTGCACGGCGAGCTGAACGCCGCGCTCGAAGCTGTCGCCGTTCTCGCGAGCCATCTCGACGAGCCGGACCAGCTTGGAGACCTCGCCGCCGGTCACGGGTCGCCGGAACGCGCGCAACATGAATTTCTCGAGCACCGCCGAGGCGCACTCGGGGAATTCCTCGGGCTTCTTGGGCGTGCGGAAGATCAGCCGCTTGTGGCTCTCGGGCAGGGGGTCGTCCTTGGCGGTGATCGGGCCTTCGATCTCGATCGACTCAACCACCAGGTTGCGGTCGCGCTGCTGTTCGTCGGGGTTGTCCGGGTCGTAGAAGTCGTTGAGAAACGCCGCCCCCACGCGTCGCGAGCCGTGGCGGAGTTTCTCGCGCACCTCGTAGATTTCGGGCGCCCCCGACTTCGCCTTGACCTCGACTGTTTTAAGCGTCTTGCCGTCGACCAGGATCGCCATCTTCACCGGCTCTTTGCCGGCCTGCTGGCCGTAGGCCCGAACCCGGACGATGTAGGCGGCGTCGCGGGGGAACGCGTGCGCAACGGCGATTTCGCCGTCGCTCGTCAAGATCCGGGCGTCGTCCTGCGGCTCGCCGTCGGCCGCCGACATGCTGTCGGCGTCGTACGATTTCACCAACGGCCGCGCGTTCGAGCCGGTCACGATGGCCTGCTCGGCGATGGTCTCGGCCGCCGCGAGGTACTTCTCCATCAGGATCGGCGGCAGCGAGAGGACGTCGCCGATGTTGTCGAAGCCGTAGCCGACGTCGTCCGACGGGAAGTCGTCGGCGGGATGGAAGTCGACCCCCAGCAGGTCGCGGATCGTGTTGTCGTACTCGACCCGGTTGAGCCTGCGGATCGTCACGCGACCGGGATCGACCGTCCGGCCGCAGTCGATCTTCTTCAGCTCGGCGTCGACCCAATCGCGGAGGGCGTTGATCTCCTCCTGCGACGGCTGGGGATGATCGTCCGGGGGCATCGTCCCCCCCTCGACGTTCTCCTTGAGCCGCGCCCAGGGCTTGCGGTGGCTCGCCGGCGGCCCCTGGCCGAGCAGCTTCTCCAGGTCGACGCCCCCCTTGGCCTTCTCGCCGACGTGGCAGGCGTTGCAGTACTTCGTGAACATCGCCCGCACCGGCGCGGACGCGGCGTTCGGATCGACAGCGGCCGGGGCCGGAGGGCCGACCGGGGGTTCGGCGAAGAGCGGGCTCGCCACGGCGGGGAGGGAGAGCATCGCGGCGGCCAGGATTCTTGCAATCCCAGTCATGGGCATCATCGCATCTCCAGCCAGGCGGGGTGGGCGGCAAGCTTGGGTGGGCGTGGGCGCTCACGGAAGATTATACGAAAGTTTAACCTGAAAGGCGAGACGGCTTGCCGATAATCAACGGACTCAAACGGCCGCCTCTCTCCGTGTCCCGAGGAGCCGCACGCCACCGCGGCGGCGCTCCCGGTTGTCCACTCACGCAGCGCCTCGTAAAATGTTTGAGTCGAGTTAAGCAAAGTTTAAAGAAAGGAATGACCGTTGATGGCTGATTCGCGCGTCTCCCGACGTTTCGCAATGAAGCAGATGGCGGCCGCCGCCGCTTTTTGCGCTCCTTCCGCGTTTCGCAGCCACGCCTTCGCCGCGCCGAGCGAGACGGTCCTTCACGCCAGCTTCGGCGCGTCGGGAATGGCGCTCGCCGACATCCAGAGCCTGTCGGCCAGCAAGCACTTCAAGCTCGTCGCCGTTGCGGACGTCGATCTCGCCCGGACGGAGCAGGTTCAAAAGCTGTTCCCCGGCGTGAAGATCTACCAGGATTGGCGCGAGCTGCTCGACAAGGAAAAGAGCCTCAACTCGGTCAACATCTCGACTCCCGACCACATGCACGCCCCGATCACGATGAGCGCCATGGAGCGCGGGCTGCACGTCTACACCCAGAAGCCGCTCACGCAGACGATCTACGAAGCCCGCCGCTTGACCGAAGCGGCCCGCGACAAGAAGCTCGTTACGCAGATGGGTATCCAGATCCACTCGCATGAAGTTCACCGAACGGTCGTCGCGACCATCCAGGCGGGCGCGATCGGCAAGGTGAAGGAAGTGCATAGCTGGAGCGGCAAGGACTGGGGCGACAGGAACCCTCGGCCCGCCCGTCAGGACTCCGTACCGGCCCAATTGAACTGGGACGCCTGGCTGGGCGTCGCGTCGCCGCGCTCGTTCATCGAGGGGTACTACCATCCGGGCGAATGGCGGAAGCGGCTCGACTTCGGCACCGGGACGTTCGGCGACATGGGTTGCCACATCCTCGACCCGGTCTATGCGTCGCTGGCCCTGACCGCCCCCAAGTCGGTCCGCTCCGACGGCGACGCGCCCAACTCCGACAGTTGGGGTCTCGATAATCGGGTGCGCTACGTCTTCCCGAAGACACCGCACACGACTGACGAGCTGACTCTCCACTGGTACAACGGCGCGCAGCGACCTTCGGAAGAAGTCAAATCGCTCATCGGCAAGCGCGCGATGTCGGACCAGGGATCGATCTACATCGGTTCCGAGGGGGTTCTCTACTCGCCGTACATCGACGCGCCCATCCTGCTGCCGGACGACAAGTTCAAGGAGTACAAGCTCCCCAATCCGGGCGGCAACGACCACTACGTTCAGTTCATCGAGGCCTGCCGGGGCAACGGCGAAACCTCGGCCCCGTTCGCTTACTCGGGCCCGCTCACGGAGACGGTCCTGCTCGGCTGCCTCTCCACCCGCTTCCGCAAGACGACCCTCGAATGGGACGCGGCCGGCCTCAAGGTGACGAACGTCCCCGAGGCCAACGCCTTCGTCCGCAAGTCGTATCGGAGCGGGTGGGAAGTTCCGGGGCTGTGAGTGATCGGTGAGGTGTCATGGTAGTCCGATGAGCCCGGCTGTTCTTGTCGAGCCGGCCGGGCATCGGTTGTGGGGGCGAACGATCATGACGACTGAGCAGCCGTCTCTCGCGACGTCGCAACCGAGGCGATCGAGCCGACGGTTGAGGGTATTGCTCAGTCTGAACGTCCTCGCCCTCCTGTTCTTCAGCTTTACGCACCTCGATCGGCCCACAGTCGAGTCGTTCGGATCTCTCGCCGAAGACGTGTACGACCTGTTCAACCTTCGCACCCGAACGAAGCTGAGGCGCAGCGCGGCGGCCCAGCGGTTTATCGAGGACGTCGAGGCCCTCGGCGGCGAAGCGCGCGTGGTACCGACCAAGCTGGGAGTCTCGGCGGGCTCGGAGTGGTTCGAAGCCAGATTTCGAGGAGGGACTTTCGACGACGATGCGTTCGCCCACCTCGTGGAGTTGCAAGGCGTTTGGATCGAAGGACTCTCGCTGCAAGACACGGGAGTCACGGCTGCGGGACTCGTGCATCTTCGGCATCTGGCCTTGCTCCAACGCCTCGAGATCAGCAATCGCGCCGGACGCGTCGACTCCGACGGGCCTGCTCCGATGATCACCGACGCCGGCTTGAGACACCTGAACGGGCTCGCGCGGCTAATGAGTCTCGACCTGAGCGGTCAGCCCGTCACTGATGCCGGCATCGCAACGATCGAGGACCTTCCGTCGCTCTCTACTCTCACTCTCAGGCGGACCAGGGTGAGCGGAGCCGGCTTGGCGCGATTCCGATTGCTCTCCTTGCTGTCGAGCTTGAACCTCGACGGCTGCGAGGTCGACGAGGACCAGATCACGGCGCTGTTGAGGGCGTCGACCCTCCACGGCCTCTCGCTCAGGGGAGTGCCCTTGACGAAGAGGGCCGTATCAGACTTCAAGTCGATCCCCAGCCTCGAACACTTGGACGTCTCCGGCTGCGGCCTGCTTGACGAGGACCTCGACGACCTGATCGAGTGCAAGCCGGATTTGACGGTGCTACGTCAGTGAGCCGACCGCCGATCGACCCCTGAATGTTCGATTCCAGAGCGATCTCTGCCCGATGTTCGACCGGCTCGACGAGAGTTCCCCAATCGAGTGGAGTGCTTCGTCGCAGGTGTTTGTCTCTCATACCTTGGAGCGGGGCGAGTCGAAAAACCCCGCGAGGAGCGCGCCGTGTCCGAAACGACGGTGTCGGAGGGAACGTCCACCAGCGCCGAGCGACCAGTCTCGATTGTCTGGTTCGCGCTCGGCGGGGCTGCGATCGGCGCACTTGTGGGCGTCTTGCAGTCGGCGCTCGAGTACTTCTTGCGTGCGCGAAACGTCCGCGACGTCTCCCTGACCACATTCCTGATCGTCTACCCGGTGGTCTTCGCGATCATCGGGTGGATTCAGTCCCGAAATCCAGCCGCGAGGCGGTGGAGGCGGCCGACTGCATTCTTCGCGACCGAGCCCCTCTCGGCGGAGGAAGATGAGGCGCGAGGGCGACGGGTCCGGAAGTCCGTATGGACCGGCTTCGGCACCGGGATCGTGGTCGGCGCAACGGCGTCGGCCCTCGATTTCGCCTGGCGGGGCTGGCCGTATGTTTCGGAGATGCTGTTGTTCAGTCTCTTCTTCTTTCCCTACTTCGGCGCGTTACTCGGTCTCAACCTGAGTCTGAAGCCGGGCGACCCGAAGCCATCAATCCGGAATCTCCGCTTCCGGATGCGGACGTTGATGATCCTGACGGCGTACCTTGCGATTTGCCTTGCCGTTGCGGTTCAGACCTCGCGGGTCAGCGGCGCCGCCAAGATCTATCACTTCAAAGCTCGGAACGCGGTGACGACGGGGGGAGTCTTCCAGGGAATCCTCGACCAGCAGATCGCGGACCTGGGACGAAAGCGGAACGCCGAGGAGCTTCGCGCGGGTCGCATCCCTGAAGGAATCCTCCAGTCTCAGAAGGATTTCTTGAGGTCGCTCGACCAGACCGCGACCGAGGAATACAAGAAGTATCGCTACGGTCTGATCGCCGACGGCGAGCAGCGGCTGGCTGATATCGCACTCAGCAACGTCGACGTCTACAGCCGGATCGTCGACTATTTCAAGGAGCTCGCCGAAAAGTACGAGAAGGCCCGGCTTGAGCCGTGGCTCCCCGTCGAGCCCGACCCGCCGATGCCGGGTGCCTCCGCTCCCGCGACCACCCCGCCCCCGGGCGCCGGGACGCCAGGCTCGCGGTAGATGGCGGGGATTGCATTCGAGTCGCGCGCGACAGTCAAAACAGGCTGTCGCGAGCATGCCTTCTCTTCCCAGGGAACGATTCATGGACGAGATCATCAAGGGGCATGTCGCCACGATCCAGTCCGGCGACCGGGTCGCGCAAGGCCAGGCGTTCGCCGCGCTCATGGAGGCGACGGAGACACCGGTCGATTGGACCTACGAGGCCTGGGACGAATTGTTGAAGACCCTGACCCATCGCGACAACCACCAGCGGGCGATCGGCGCCCAGCTTCTCTGCAACCTCGCCAAGAGCGATCCCGAGGGCAGGATTCTGAAGGACTTCGACGCCCTTCTCGAAGTCACCCGCGACGAGCGGTTCGTCACGGCGAGGCACTGCCTGCTCTCGCTCTGGAAGATCGGCCTCGCGGGTAAGCAGCAGTAGGCCCGTCTGATCGACGGACTCGCGGGCCGCTTTGCAGATTGCATCGCCGAGAAGAATTGCACCCTGATCCGCTTCGACATCGTCCAGGGTCTTCGGAAGCTGTACGACCAATCGAAGGATGAGACGATCCGCCAAAAGGCGCTGGAATGGATCGAGACGGAACCGGACCTCAAGTACCGCAAGAAGTACGCGAGCGTCTGGAAGAAGTGAGCCGCCGCGGGCGGCCTCCGAATGGAAGCCCGAAGCGCCAGCGAGTGAATTTCCGATCGACCGTTGGAATCGATTCACTCGCTGGCGCTTCGGGCCGCTCTGAAATTCCGATCCGTGGTTTGCCGTAGGGGCGCCCCTTGTGGGTGCCCGATCGCCGAGGGTGAGCGGTCGGCGTGAAACGAACCGGGCACCCACAAGGGGCGCCCCTACCGGACCCGGTCGTGACGCCATGCGAAAAGCCCCCCATTTTCATGAGGCCGGGTGTCCCCACGGCGTCATGATGGTTTGTATTTCGCTCCCCGATCGTCACGCGGGAGGTCTCAGAACTCGAATTTGTCGCGCGTCAGTTCTTCTTCCCACTGGTCCATCAGGGGCCAGTCGATGGCGCAGGTGCCGAAGTCGGCCATGTGGGTGTAGGATTCGAGGCGCGCGATGGTCTTGTCGAGCAAGGCGTCGTCTTTACGGAAGATCGGGCCGTGGGAGGGGAGGAGGAACTCGACGTCGCTGTCGCGGATGCGCTTGAGGCTGGCGATGTAGTCGGGGATGTTCGAGCCGTGGTGGGCGTCGATGACGCCGACGCAGCCGTCGCGGAAGATGTTGTCGCCGGAGAACAGCAGGTTGCCCATCCGGAAGGCGAGCTGGCCGGCGGTGTGGCCGGGGGTGCTCCAGACTTCCAGGGTCCGGTCGCCCACCTTGATCTTGTCGCCGTCATTGACGACCACGTCGACCTTGCAGCGGGGCATGGGGATGCTGATATTCTGGGCGTCGATCCGGGCGTAGGTGAAGACCTCGTCCCCTTCCTCGATCGCCTTTACGCTCTTGGGATGCGCCGCGACCTGGCATTTGAGGACTTCACGGGCCCGGGCGAGGCCCTGAGTGTGGTCGACGTCGGCGTGCGAGGCCAGGACCATCTTGCAGTCGGAGAAGTTGAACTTCAGCTCGCGGATCAACTGGAGGACGCCCACCAGATCGTCGAGGAACCCCACGTCGATGAGGACGTACTCGCTCCCCCCGTCGATCAGGTAGACGTTCACGCCCATTCGGCGACGGGCCTGATAATTCATCTCGATCACGCCGGGGAACAGATAAAGCCGCTCGGTCATATCAGAAATCCAGTCTCCAGAGCCGGAAGAGGGCTCGCGCATGGGTCGTCTCGTCCGCATGCGACCCACGGCCCGTCCGAGAACGACGGGAACGATCCGGGCCGTCGAGCACTCCACCTCACCGAACCGAAGTGAGCAAGGGACGCAAGGCTCGCGGGCGCTCGCAACTTCGACTGAATAGCGGCCCCGCCGTCTCTGATTTTAAGTCGCCGCGCCCGACTTGCTCAACACAAATACAGGCCGAGCCGTCCGGCCACGTAGCGATTGTTCGACCGACGACGTCGAAAGAGAAGCGCCCGAGGCAATTCAGGCGCCTATTTCAACAAACGTCGGCGATCGATTGCGTGCGTGGCTGATTGCAAAAGACGTTGTCAGGACTATTCACGCTCCTCGACGACCGGGGGGGCCCAGGTTCCGTCGAGGGCGGCGGCTATCGGCCAGTAGAGCCTGAGGTTCATGCTGAACGACCCCTGGTGCGGCGCGGGGAGCCAGTTGGCCTCCTTCTCGGCTCCGGGCGATGAGCGCTGGATGTAGAGAGTCAGCGAGCCGTCGGCGTCGAACTTCAGCGCGTCGCGGTCGCCGATCGCGAACCGATGGATCGGGTTCGCGGTGAAGAGCTGGCGTTCGTCGTACATGGTGAGCGACCAGAAGGCTCGGACCGGCGGGATCTGGTCCTTCGCGAACCGGACCATGTAGTTCTTCGCGGAGTCGAGCGGCCGTCCCTTGGAGTCGACCAGAGCGCTCGGATAGATGGCGTCCTCGACAGTATTGGCACCCAGGCCCATGAAGGCGATGAGGGCGCGCTTGAGGTAGGCGGTGCCGTAGGTGCCGATCGGATTGCCGATCATCCGCCAGCGGTTGACCTCCGGGTCGGCGTGCTCGATCGCGGCCACGATCCGCCGAGGTCCGGCTTGCATAGCGTTCGAGAGGGCCGAGCGGATCTCGGGGGGCGCGGCGTTCAGATCGAACGACTTGCCTGGCTTGAACCCGATCCGGGCCAGCCGGGCCAAAATCGGCTGATCGTTGGCGTGGGGCGGGTTGGTTTTGAGGACGTCGGCGAACAGGGCGAAGTACGTCGCGGCGTCCAGCTTCGCCACCCACTCCACGGGAGCAACCTTGGGCGCGTTCGGGTCGACCGTCCCTTTCGGCGCCGTGTACGGTTTCCCCCACGCACTGAGCGGCGTGGCGACGAGGCCGTTCTGGAACTGGTGGACGTTCGCGTAGTCGCCGACGCCGTTGGTCTGGGTCCTCCCGATGATCCACCCGTACGGCGTGGGGGCGCGGAGGAGTTCGACCCCGGGGGGCAACTCGCCTTGCCACGATGGGCCGACAATGGCGAAGGTCTGCTCGCCCGTGCCGGTGGTGCGCTTGCCCGGTGACGCGAAAACGTCGGTCCACATGTCGAGCATCGGCAACAGGTAGTACCGGCCCCCCGAATCGGGGACGTGGATGACCAGCGGCTCGTCGGTCACGTCGAACCAGAGCGAAGAATACAGCGTGTCGGCGTTGGGCCGAACCACGTCGGTGAACGTCGCGTCCGGAAACGTCCGCTTGTGAGCGAACTGATTCACAGGCGCGCCCATCCCCGTCGTCGGGTCCGGCGCGGCGTGGTTCGTTCCCACTCGCCGGCTCGCCTCCATGATCACGAGCGGATACGCGTAGACGTAGGCGTCCACCGCGAGTTCGCCTAGCTCCTCCTCCGAAAGCCGTGGCGCGGCGTTCGGCGCGTCCGCCGACACGGGTCGAGATGGGACGATTGTGACGACCAAGGCAAGGCTCAGAACCATCGAGAGATGTGTCTTCATGGTGCCTCGTGACCTCGCTTTCTAGGAGGAAATGGCCTCGCCTCGCGCGAGTTGCTTACAGATTAGACATGGTCCCACGCCGGCGTCGATCGGGCAGAGCCCGGATCGTCGTTATGATCCGTACGAATCGACCGAAGCGGAGCTTGCGGATCCAAAAACTCCAGGCCGATTCCGAGCGTCGCGCGACGAAGGACGCGTCGCTGTCGCATACTTGAGAGGTAGGGGGGCCGTCGAACCCCTCGACGGTCTTTGTCAATTCGAGAAGCAAGGAGAACACGCCGACGTGACGCGTCGTGGCGAGGCCCCGGCGGATTCGTCGAAAACGAGTCGAACGAACCCAACGCCCGACGCGGTTCTCGACTGGTCGCGAACCGCGGCCGACGGCGGCGAACCATCGTCGATTTCGGTCAAACGAACCCAACCGCGCGACGGATTCCAAGGCGGGTCGCGGCCCATCGGAGAGCGAGGCGGAAACGTGTCCGCCCAACGTTTTCAGCCGATCGAAGCCAATTCGATGACTCATCGATAAGATCTGAAATAGTAGAATGTTACGGTGAGCATTCCGCGGAATTCACCGGCCCGAACGAACCCAATCGCCGGAGCCGGTCGAAGGACGCCGCGTCCGGCGGTCGAGTCTCGGAAGCCCCCCTCCGCCCACGGAATCGCGTGCGAACCAACCCAATTCTCCGGCCCGGGCCGGAGGCGGTACGGAAGGCTCGGCGACGAGGTGGGAAAGGCAAATAACGCGCGAAGGAACCCAATCGCCGAGGCCGCCGCCGGCCCTCGTTTTCGGCGCGTTCGGCACATCCGGAACAACCCTTGCGACGGCCGGTCCGCGACGAGCGAAAACCACCACGAAACGGCCCAGACGGCGTCGTCCGGCGACTTGACAGAGGGCCGGCGGTGGGGTAGCTTGAATTCGTCCGTTTCGTTGGAAGTACAATGAATCACGCGAGATGAGTTGACGACGACGAAACAGCCGTGACGGCGACGAGCTTTCCCGATTCCAGATTCCACCGCACCGCCGATCCCTTTCTCCGTGGTCCGGATCGACTTCGAGCAATCGTCGCCCTTCATCCCGGGTGGTTTGTCGAATGATCGTGGATCGCGGCTCGAATCGCTCGCAGCTCGCGGGGTGAACTTCGGGGCTTGCTCCTTGATCGAAGAAGCATCCGAGGGCTTTTCACGAGGTTTGCCGCAATGATCAAGGTGTTCACCGCCGGGGGGCGGGATGCGTCCCGCTTCGGAGGATCTTGGGCCGGCTTGATCGCCCTCCTGGTCTTCTGTCTTCAACTTCAGGGGTATGTGCAGGCCCAGGCCCCCAAGCCGCAGCCGCCGGCCACGAAGCCAGATGCTCCGTCTCAGCCGACTCCTCCAGGTGGGGGAGGCGAGGAGCCCAAGGCCGACGAAGACGACGACGCGGCCAAGCAGCCCCCCGTTGATCCGTCCGAGACCCAGAAGGGCGCCTCGCTCGAGGTCTTCCTCGATCCCAACGCCGTGGCTCAGCTCGATCTCAAGAAGTTCAAGGAGCTCAAGAGCCCCCGGGGGACGACCCCCGCGGACGTCACGCAGGCCAAGCAGGATGCCGGACAGCTCAAGGTGATGGCCGGCGACCCCCTGGTTCCGGTCGACCCAAGGGTCATCACCGCGGTCATCGACGATGTGGTCGCCAAGCTCACGAATCACAAGAACATCGAAGCCAATCTCGACCCCGAGGGCGCCAAGCCGAAACCGGAAGATGCGAAGGCGATTCAGGATGCGACCCAGAGCCTCCTGGAGCCGATTTTCCTGGCTCGCAGCGCCAAGAACGTCCAGTTCCAGACGCAGTTCAATCGGATCCTCGCCCAACGCCTGGAGCCGGTCCTCAAGAACCACTTGATCCCCCGCATCCAGGCGATGATCATTCTCGCCCAGAGCGGGAACGTCGACGCCTACAAGATCTTCCTCGCCGAGATCAAGAACCCGACGCAGACCGTGTGGGTCAAGCTCTGGGCTTTCCGAGGCCTGACCAACATCAAGCAGTTGACCAACAAGCTGAGCACGTCGCAGGAGATGGACGCGGCCAAGGCCGTCTCCGATCAACTTGTGAAGAACCAGGAATGGCCCTGGCCGGTTCAGTTCCGAGGCCTGGAGGCGCTCGCCACTCTTCGGCAAGGCTTCCTGACCACCTCGCCGAAGACCGCGGACATGGCGGCGACGACCTTCCAGTATCTGATCAACGGAGAGCTGCGCAAGGAAGTCCGGGCCGAGGCCGCTCTGGCCCTGGGCTTGATGCAGATCACGACGGTCGTCCCCAAATACAACGTAGCGACCGCCGCCCACGCCGCCGCCCAGCTCGCCGCCGAGATCGGCGATCAAATCGCCAAGGGGTTCACCGAGAACAAGCTCTACGCCCAGAAGCTCACCACGATGCTGATGGGGCCCGTCCTCCAGGCGTTCGAGGGCCGCGCCGGACTTCGCGAGAGCGGGTTTCTCAATAGCCCGTTGCTCACTAATAAAGCGGATGTGCAGAAATATATTGATGCGATCCGTCCGGTGACCAAGGCGGCGATCGATCTGGTGGGCGGACCGGCCGGCCAGGCGAAGGCCCGCAACGACGAGCTGACCGCCCGCGTCGCGGCCCTCAAGGACTTCCTGGCGAAGAACCCGCCGGCGAGCGCCGAGCTGTTCCAGGGAGGCCCGCAACTTCCCGCGCCGGCCGCGGCCGTGGCCGGCGACGATCAGAACAAAGCCGAGCAGAAGGGCCAGCCGAAGGAGAAGGGCGACCCCGTGCAAGCCGATGCGAGCAAGGGTCGCGGCAAGCAATGACCGAGCCCGAGCCGCCCCCCCCGATCGCCGTTCCCGAGCTGCGCGACTACCACCAGATCAACGCCGAGATCGTCCGCCGCTTGAATCGGGGTGAGACGCACGTCCGGCTTGAGGGGGTGGAGCGGCAGCGGCTGCTCGTCGCCGGACTGACGGGCCCCTGGGAGGCGACCGTCGAGTTGGTCGGCGACGCCGGCCCCGAGCTGGCGGCCGGAATGGACGCGCCCGGGATCGTCGTCGTCTGCCGTGGCTCGTCCGCCGATGGGGCGGGAAGCGGTCTCAAGGCCGGCAGCTTGTTGCTGCACGGGCCGACCGGCACGGCCGTCGGCTACGCCCAGGCGGGGGGGCTGATCGTCGCCCTCGGTCCCGTCGGTCCCCGAGCGGGTCTAAGGATGAGCGGCGGCGAACTCGTGCTGTCGACCTCGGCAGGTCCGCTGGCGGGGGAGGGACAAACCGGCGGCCGGCTCTACCTGCCGACGACCGACGTCGGCCCTCACGCCGGTTGGAACGCCCGCGGCGGCGTGCGGTCGACGGTGGACGCCGCATTGCGGGCGAGGCTCCGTTTCTCCTGAGGAGAGGCCCCGTGCGACGTCGTCCCCAACCACTCTCGATGCTTCTGGCCGCGGTCGTCGTCGCGTCGGCCTCGGGCTGTCGCGAGGAGCTTGGCCCGGAGCGGTTTCCGACCGCGAGCGTCTCGGGGGTGATCCTGAAATCGGGCGAGCCGGTCACGGGCGGCTGGGTCGAATTCCAGCCGGCCTACGGCGCCATCGGCGACTTCCGATCCGCGCGGATCGAGTCCGACGGGACGTTCCGCACTGACCGGGTTCCGATCGGCGTGAACGTGGTCAGCCTGATCGACCTTCCTGGCATGCCGCCGGGCGTCGCGGGCGTTCTCGGCCACGGCTCGCCGATCCGCCGGACGATCCCCAGGGAGCCCGCCGGTCCGATCCGGATCGACGTGATCGACGAATTGGTGCGCCACCAGAACGCGCAGGCCCCCAAGCCTCAGACCGCTCGCGAGGGGGAACCCCGACCATGACCGCGCTCGCCGGGGCGACGCCGCAGGGCGGAACCCTTAATCCGTCCGGTCCGAAGGTCCGCATCCTCTACCGCGACGGCGCGGGGACGATGCACCTGGACTGGCCGAGGGAAGACCTCGAAACAGCCCTCCGGGACGCCGACGGGACCCTCTGGCTGGACATCGAAGATCCCGAGGACGGGCCGACGCGGCTCGCCGAGAGCATCCTCCAGGACGTCTTCCACTTCCACCCCCTGGCGATCGAGGACGCCCTCAAGGAAACCCACATCCCGAAGATCGACGACTGGGACGACTACGTCTACGTGGTCTTCCACACCAGCGCCATCGACCCCTGGACCGACGATCTCGTCCTCCAGGAGCTGGACGTTTTCCTCGGCTCGAACTACCTGGTGACCTACCACACCGGGGCGATGGCCTACCTCGACGAAGGCAGGCAGGCCATCGAACGCGACCCGCGCGACCGGATGAAAGACGGTGCCGACCACCTGCTGTTCCGGTTTTTGGAACGGTCGGTCGATCAGTCGCTGAAGGCCATCGAGGTCCTCGACGTGCGGATCGACGACATCCAGGATCAGATCATCGCCCGGCCCAGCCCCGAGAGCCTTCAGTCCATCTTCCGGATCAAGCGGTCCGCGATCCATCTCCAGAAGACGTTCGGCCCCCAGCGCGAGGTCCTCAACAAGCTGGCCCGCGACCCGTACAAGCCGGTCAGGCTGGAGCATCGGGTCTACTTCCGCGACGTCTACGACCACATCGTCCGCATCCACGACATCTCGGAGAGCCTTCGCGACCTGATCGCCGGCACGCTCGACACCTACCTCTCGGTCATGTCGAACCGCACCAACGAGATCATGAAGACCCTGACGCTCGTGACCGTCATGTTCATGCCCATGTCGTTCATCGTCGGCTTCTGGGGCATGAACTTCTTCGGCGAGACCCTGGCCTTCCAGGCGCCGTTGCCCAAGGCCCTACTGTTCATCGCCTCGCTGATCGTCATGTGCCTGTCGCCCATCCTGATGCTCAATTACGCCCGGCGGCACAAGTGGTTCTGATCCGCCGGCGCAACCGCGACGACCGGCGGCGACGGTCGGCGGCGTTCCGGAAAACCGACCGATCGTCCTCCGACTTCCGGTGATCACGAGTATATTGGAGATAGAGCGGTGTGCGTATGGGTTGCACACAGCCGGTGTGCGCACCGAGCCCGTATCTTGTAGGGGCGCCCCTTGTGGGTGCCCGAGTCGCCAAGGCCGTCGCGGTTGCCGTCGCCGATCGGGCGCCCACAAGGGACGCCCCTACGAGTGCAACCTCTACGTAAACCGCTTTAGGGACTTTCGATGGCGGCGTCGACGACCGACGTCGGCGACTTGCGGGAGAACACAGCCGCGATGACGACCCGCTGGCGGCTCAAGCCGTTTGATTCACACCAGACCGCCGCGCTCAGTCGGGCCGTCGGCGTTGCGCCTCTGGTCGCTCAAGCGCTGATCAACCGGGGGATCACCGAGCCCGACCGGGCGCGGGTGTTCCTGGAATCGCGGCTCAGCGGCCTGAACGACCCCGCGCTGCTGCCCGGCGCGGTCGAGGCCGCCGATCGGATCGTCCGGTCGATCCGCGAGGATCGGTCGATCGTGATCTACGGCGATTACGACGTCGACGGCGTGTGCGGCACCAGCGTGCTCTGGGCCGCGTTGAAGCTCGCCGGGGCGAAGCGGGTCTCGTACTACATCCCCCACCGGGTCGAGGAAGGGTACGGGGTCAACGGCGACGCCGTCCGAAAGATCGCCGCCGACCACCCCGGCGCGCTTCTGGTCACGGTCGACTGCGGCATCTCGGCCGTCGTCGAGGCCCGACTGGCGCGCGAGCTGGGCCTGGAAATGATCGTGACCGACCACCACACGATCGGCGAGGAACTGCCGGCGGCCGAGGTGCTGGTGCATCCGCGCCTGCCGGGGGGCTCGTATCCGTTCGGCGACCTCTGCGGCGCGGCGGTCGCCTTCAAGCTGGCCTGGCAGATCTGCAAGAGCTTCGGCGACGGCAAGAAGGCGTCGCCGCATCTGCGCGACTACCTCGTGGAATCGCTCGGCCTCGTCGCCCTGGCCACGATCGCCGACGTCGTCCCCCTCAACGATGAGAACCGGGTTCTCGTGCGGCACGGCCTGGCCGGCATCATGGGGGCGCCGACGACTGGGATGAAGGCGCTCATGCGGGTGGCGGGCTGCCTCGGTCGGTCGAAGCTGTCGGCCGGCACGGTCGGCTTCAACCTCGCGCCTCGGATCAACGCGGCGGGGCGGCTCGAACGCGCGATGCGGGCGGTCGAGATGCTCACGACCGGCGACGGACGACTCGCCGACGAGATCGCCGACGAGCTGAACGTGGTCAACGCCCGCCGCCAAGAGGTCGAGCGCGAGATCCTCCATCAGGCCCTTGAGCAGATCCGGGGCGAAGGGGGCCTCAAGGATCGCGGAGCCCTCGTGCTCGGTCGCAAGGGGTGGCATCCGGGGGTCATCGGCATCGTCGCCAGCCGGCTGGTCGACATCTACCACCGGCCGACGATCATCGTCGCGTTCGGCGACGAGTTCGCGCAGGGCTCGGCGCGGTCGGTCCCTGGGTTCAACGTCTACGACGCCATCAAGGACTGCTCGGACGGTCTGCTGTCGTTCGGGGGCCACTCGGCGGCGGCCGGCGTGCGGATGACCGAGGACCACTTCCCCCGATTCGCCGAGCTGTTCGACGAACGATGTCGGACCAGCCTCACGCCCGAGCTTCGCGAGAAGGTGCTGCATATCGACGCCGAGGTCCCGCTCGCCATGCTGAGCCTCCCCGTCGTCGAGGATCTGGAGAAGCTCGAACCGCACGGCATGGGCAATCCCCGGCCGCTGTTCCTCGCGAGTCAGGTGCGGGTGGTCGGCGAGCCCCGCGCGGTCGGCGACCAGAAGAAGCACCTCCAGCTCAAGCTCGGCCAGGGGGGCTCGGTCTTCAAGGCGATCGGCTGGAACCTGGCCGAGAAGGGGAAGGACCTCGCCCACGACGTCTCGTGCAGCGTCGTCTTCCACCCTTGCGTCGACGAGTGGAACGGCTACCGTCGGGTCCAACTTGAAATCAGGGATTTCGCCGTGACCGCGGACCTGGCGCGCGTCGCCGAGCCGGCCGCGGTCGTCGGGGCTGAAGCCTGACCCACGCGAGGCTCAGCGGCCGAACGCGGCGCGGGCGCAGCCGGCCGCGCCGATGAATCCGGCGTCGCCCCCCAGTTCGGCGTACTCGATCTTGCAGCCCTTGGCGACGGTCGGGAACGCCATCTTCTGGATGTGCTGGCGGATGTCTTCCAGGAACGTCGAGCCGGCGGCGATCATGCCGCCGCCGAACAGGACGATGTCGGGGTCGATCGTGTGCATCAGCGTGACCGCGCCCACGGCCAGGTAGTACGAGGTCTCGCGCATCAGCCGCCGGGCCAGGCCGTCGCCGGCGTCGGCCGCCTCGTTGATCGCCCGGCTGGTCAGCTCTTCGGCGGGGATCTCGCGCAGGCTGCTGCGGGTCGATTGCTCGGCCAGCAGCTCGTGGGCCCGCTTGACCAGCGCGGTCGCCGAGGCGTAAGCTTCGAGGTGGCCGTAGGCTCCGCAGGCGCACCGCCGGCCGTTCTCCATCTGGATGATGATGTGGCCGCATTCGCCGCCGTGGCTGTGGCGGCCTTCGATGATCCGCTCGTCGCTGATGATCCCGCAGCCGACGCCGGTGCCCAGCGTGAACAGCACCAGGCTGCGCGTGTTGCGGCCGGCCCCGGCCCAGTACTCGCCGAACGCCGCGGCGTTGGCGTCGTTCTGAAGGATCGTGGGCTTGTCGAGCTTGGCGGCGAGCAGGTCGCGAATCGGCAGTTGGTTCCAGCCGGGGAGGTTGGGCGGTTCGAGCAGCATCCCCCGCGACAGGTCCATTGTACCGGGCGAGCCCAGGCCGACGGCGGCGATCTGGTCCCACTTCAGGCCGCTCTGCTGCACCGCGAGTCGTCCGGCCTCAGCCAGGTTCTCGACCCCGACCACCGGCCCCAGGTCGGCCTGCGTCTCGATGCTGACCGACGAGAGCGGACGCCCCGAATCCTCCACCACGCCGCTCTTGATATTCGTTCCACCAAGGTCGATTCCCAGGTAGAACGGCGGACGCGGCTCGAACGCACTCATGGACTTCAACCTCTCGGCGCTGTCGGACGGGTGGCGGGAACGCTCAATCAAGACCCTAATTTACGGCCTTCCGATGCTGGGGTCAACGGCGCGTGAGCCCGACGCGAGCGGCTTCGGCCTTATTGAGGAGCGAGGAAAACCCTCGCCCGGCGCGACGGCCCGAAAACCTCCGTCGCCGCCCGGCGGACCGCCTCGGGCTTCATCGCCTGGAACGCGGCCCGCAGCTTGACCGGGTCGAGGCCGAGCTGCTCGCGACGCCCCAGAGTGAAGGCCACGGCGTACGGGTTCAAGGCCAGGGCTTGATCAGGAGGCTCGACCGTGCCGAGGAAGAGCCCGAACATCTGTTCGACCTCCGTAACCTCTCCCGGGCCCAGATCCGGTTTGACCGCCTCTTCGAGCAGGGCCGACAGCCGGCCTGCGATCTGTTCCGGGGTTTCGCCCGGCCTGGCGGGACTCGAAACGGCGACCAGGGAGGGGTCGTCGAGCAAGGGCATGTAAACGGGTGCCATGCCCGGCCCGCCGCCCAGCCCAGCGCCGGCCTTCATGAGCCGGGTGCCAAGGACGAGGTAAGGAGCGTAGAGGTCGCTTCCAGGTTGAGGCGGGGCCATGGCCAGGCAGGCCGTCGCCGGCGAGCCGGCCGCTGCGAGCTTCCGCTCTTCGCCCAGGACCGCCGCGCCGGGCTCGCCGGGTGACGGCGCGGGGTCGCCCCCGGGAATGGTCCCGAAGTGCTTCGTCACGGCCGCGCGGAAGGTGGCCGGATCGATCGCCCCGGCCGCCGCAAGGACGGCGTTTCGCGGCTTGTAATACCGTTTCCAGTGGGCTCGGACGTCGTCCAGGGGCAGGGCTTGAACCTGCGCGGGGAGACCGCCTCGGCGTCCTCCTCGGGGCGTCGGGCGGACCAGCTCGCGGGCGTTGTTCTGGGCGGCGAGGGAGGGGACGCGCTCGAACATGTTGGCGACTTCATCGAGCAGCCGAGGGCGTTCGCGGTCGAGGTCCGACGCCGTGATTGTGAGTTCGCTCATCCGGGCCGCGGCCTGGCGCAGCTCGTCGTCGAGCTGCTCACTGGGGAAAACGGTCGCGACGGCCGTGTAGCGGTCGCCCGTCTGGGCGTTGCAGCCGGCCTGATAGCTCCGGAAGAAGTCGACGGCCGACCGCGCCGGGGTCTCGCCGGCCTTGGCCGTCACATAGATGTGTTCCACGATATGAGCCAGGCCCGAGCGGCCTTCCGGGTCGTGGTCGCCGCCGACGTTGTAGAGCACGACCAGGGCCGTCTGCTTCGCCCCGGCGATCGGCCGCGCGAGGACCGTCAGGCCGTTGTCGAGTCCGAACCGGACCACGCGATCGGGGCTTTCCGCCTTCGTGTACGCGAAGTAGAAGAGGAGAAAGACCGGCACGAGGACGGCCGACGCCTTGAGCCCCGAACCACGGTTTCGACGGTACATGAGCAGCGAGGGCAACGCCCCGACCACGACCGCGAGCGCGATGAAGCCGAGCCTGACCTGATCGCGGTGATTCAGCGTCCAGCGCATCAGTCGTCCCGCCGGCTGATCAAAACCGGCCGGATCGCCCCCGGCCACGCCGTGAGCCACGGCGGCGCCTCCAGCAGCCGTGTTCCACGCGATCGCCCCACCTCCGATCGCCAGATCCCAGGCGACGGCCAACCCGCCGCAGGCTTGCCAGCCCACCGCCCCACCCCCGAACGCGAGCACGCCCACGGCGAGCCCGCCGAGCCCGACCAGGCCCAGGCCGAGGCCGCCGATCGCGACGACTCCGACGGCGACGCCCCCCATGCTCAACCCGCCGACGGCCCTGCCGCCTATCGCCACCAGCCCATAACCCTTCGAGCCGACGCCCAGCAGGATTCCCCGAGCGTCGTCGCCGATCGCCACCCAGCCGCGAGCGACCCGAGGCAGAGGGGATGACTCGTGCCCCGTCACGAAGACAGGGTCGGCGACCTGGATATCGAGCAGCGGCAGGCCGAGCAGCCGGATCGGGCTCTGGTAGACCCGGCCGCGAATCTTTCCCGCCAGCGACGCCGCACCCCGCCGCATGGCCGTCTGGTTGAGGTCGGTGGCGGCGGGGACTGTCTTGCGGATGGCCTTGATAATACGACTGAGCCGGATCGCTTCCGCGAAAATGTAGACCTGAAACAGGACGATCGCAAGTCCCAATCCGATCATGTACCGGGGCGTACCGGCCAAGGTCTTGGCCATCACGAGGATCGCGCCAGTGAAGATGAGGGACGCGAGCACCATCCGACGCCCGGCCCGAAGGTACAGCTCGCGCTCGCGCACGGTCGGAGCCATCTGGGCGGGGAGCCAGACGCCGAGCCAGCCTCCCGCGATCCCGATCAGCGAGCCCAGGAGGCCCCCCGACAGCCCCGATGCGAGAGCGCCCTTGGCGACGGTCCCGGCCGTGACCGAGGTCCCCGCCGCGACGGCCGACTTCGCGCCGGCGGCGCCCAGCGACAGCCCGGCCATGACGCCGGCCGTGAACGAGCGGCCGGGGCGGCTCCGGCGGAGGCCGGCCTCCACCTGGTCGGCGATCCGGTCGCGGAGCATCGACCGGCCGCGCGCGAGCCGTTGCTTGACGGCGTCCTCGGTCAGATCGAGGCACGAGGCGACCTCGGCCACCGACTGGTCCTGGCGGTAGAAGAGGATAAGGGGCTCGCGATACGTGGGAGGGATCTGCTCCAGCAACAACCAGAGCCGCGCCTCCTCTTCCCGGCTCATGGCGACGTCGTCCGGTCCGGGATCGTCGTCGGCGAGGTCGTTCACTCGCTCGACCGAGCCCGCTGGCTTGCCGGCCGACGACCGCCGCAAGGCGTTGGCGCCGAGGTTCCGGGCGATCCCGCAGAGCCACGATTTCAGCCGGCCCGGATCGATCAGGGAATCCCGCTGTCGCCAGGCGGCCCAGAACGTCTCCTGGGCGACGTCCTCGCTGAGAGCCAGGTTTCCGCAGGCGTTGTAGGCGACCCCGCTGACCAGCGCCTGGTGCCGGAGCACGACCTGCTCGAACGCCTCGGCGTCTCCCTCGCGGACGGATCGCCACAGTTTCTCATCGATAATGCGATCGGTCGCCACGGTGTTCATCGCCGTCCGCTCCTCGAAAGGATCGGGACGCCTCGTTAAGAGTACAAGTCGGTGCGGCGCCCCTCGGATTCGTGGCGCGGGACGGCTTCATGGTGACAGACTTTTTTCGAGGCGTCACGCGGTGGGCTGAATTTGCGGCGAGCGCCGGGCGGCATGTGGGATTGACAATTCCCGGGGGCGACGTACAAATCGCTCAGCCCGGGCGCTGGATCGCGGCTGGGCTCGCCGCCCGACCCGGACGCGCCAGAGGAATCAGACTTTGTTCCAACGATCGGGACGGTTGAGCACTAATGGTAGATGCGCCAGAGCCGCCGGGAAGTTGTTGCTCTGCGCGGCCTCGATCGTTCTCGCGATCGGCCTGTTTGAAGCCCCGGCGCTCTGGGGCCTGGTCGACTACCGGTCGCTGTTCCAGACCCGATCCGCCCCCTGGGAACGGTCGGATAACCGTCCCGACGCCAGGCTGCTCTACACCCGCGAGGGGAATCGGCGGTTGCGCCCGGTCTTGGCGGGCAACGACGTCGCCCGGCTCTCGGGCGGCCCGGTGCCGACGCTCTACCGTTGCGACGTCCGCCACGACCGCGACGGGTTCCGGAACCCGCGCGACCTCGACGCGGCCGACGTCGTGGTCCTCGGCGATTCGCTCGTCGAGGGCTTCCATATCAACGAACACGAGATCGTCACCGCCCGGCTCTCCGAGCGTTTGGGCCTGACCGTAGCCAATCTCGCGCGTGGCGGCGACGGCCCGCAACAGGAGCTTGAGATCCTCAAACGGTACGGCCTGCGACTGCGGCCGAAGGTCTGCGTCTGGACCTTCTACGAGGGCAACGACCTGGCCGACGCGGCCGAATACGAGGCGAATCAGGAGCGGGTCGAACTCTGGACCCGTCGGCCCTGGTGGCGGCGCGCGATCGAAGCCTCGTTCACGGCCAACAGCCTGGATTACGTGATCCGGACACTGATCCGTCCCGAGCCGCGCGTTCCCGCTCGGCTGTTCACCGGGCGACTCGCGGCCCATTCGGGCGAGTCGGTCGACCTGGCGTTCGGCAGCGGCGATTACCGGGTCGAGTCGCCGCGCGAGGCGTCTCCGGATTTCGGGAGGGTCGAGGCTTTGATCGCGGAGGCTCGGAAGATCTGCCGAGAGCAGGCGATCGCCTTCGTGGTCGTTTTCATCCCGACCAAGTTCCGGGTCTACCGCGACCTCTGCGCCTTCGACCCGGCCAGCCCGTGCCGAAAATGGCGGCTCGACGACTTGCCGGCTGCGATGAAGGAAGCCGTCGAACGCCTCGGCACGGACGTCGCGTTCGTCGATCTGACGCGACGGCTTCGGGACGAGGCGGCGGGAACGCTCGTTTACCTGCCGGACGACACCCACTGGTCGAGCGCCGGGCACCGGGTCGCGGCTGAGGAGCTGGCGACCCGATGGGCGGCGCTTCGGCCATGACGTCGGCTCACTGGCGGGCGTCAGCCTCGGCTTTGTTGGCCAGGTACCACTTGATGGTCTTGGCGAGGCCGGCTTCGAGGCTGGTGGGAGGCTTCCAGTTGAGGACGCTTTCCATCTTGGAGACGTCGAGCACCTTGCGGAGCACGCCGTCGGGCTTGGTCGTGTCCCAGACGATCTCGCCCTGGAAATGGGTGAGCCGGGCGACGATCTCGGAGAGTTCCTTGATGGTCGTGCCGATGCCGGTGCCGACGTTGAGGGGCTCGGTATAGCCGCTTTCGAGCAGCCGGGCGACGGCTTCGGCGGCGTCGGCCGAGTAGATGAACTCGCGGACCGGGGCGCCGGTGCCCCAGCAGACGACCTGCTTGGCGTTCGACTGGACGGCGTCGGCGAACTTCTTGATCAGGGCGGCGGCGACGTGCGACCGGTACTCGCCGAAGACGTCGTTCTCACCGTACAGGTTGGTGACGATCGGCATCTGGCCGATGATCCCCTGGCCCCGACTGTAAGCCCGGAGGGCGACTTCGAGCACCTTCTTGGTGAAGCCGTAAGCCTCGACCGACGGGTGCAGCGGGCCCGACCAGAAGTCGCTTTCCTTCATGTCGCCGGCCACTTGGCCGGGATACGCGCAGGCGGAGCCGACGGCGAGGATCTTCTTGACGCCGACCTTGGACGCGGCGTCGAACAGATTGACGCCCATAAGGACGTTGCGGTGGAAGATCGGGATCGGCTCGGCCACGCAGATGCCCAGCCCACCGTAGTGAGCGGCCGAGTGGACGACCGTTTCGGGCTTCACCTGTTCGAGCGTCCGGAGCGTCGATGCGGGGTCCATCATATCGAAATCGGGGCGGCCCGGCGTGACGACCGTATGGCCTCGGGCCTTCAGCGCCTCGGCGATTCGACGACCGAAGAAACCGGTTCCACCGGTAAGCAAGATGCGCTCTGGCATGTCCATCCTCGCAAGCGTTCCGGCATGTGGAGCTTCATCAAAGTGGTGGCGAGCTCGGCACGCGAGGGAACCTGGTGTAGCTTCAAGATCCAAAAACCATCCCTGTCGAGCCGGGAATCGGGACCCCTCGGCTCGTTCTGGTCGAGAGCGGAGTATAATCAAGCCGTCCCCACGCGCCGAGACGAGTTCGACGGCCGGCCGGTTGGGGACCTTCCCAGCTTGAAAAAGGGAGGAGATTCGGCATGATCTACTCTGACGATCCAGACGGCCTGACACGCCGCGAGCTGCTCGGCTGGGCGTCGGCGTCCGCCGGGCTGGCGATTCTATCGGGCGGGGCGCAGCGGCCGGGCGCGGGGCGCAAGCCCGAATCGGCCGGCGAGGCCGACCAGACGGCCCGGGTCGAGGCGCGGGCGAAAGAGGCCGGCCTGGCGGCGTTCCGGTCCTCGCGAACCGAGCATTTCCTATGTCTGGGGAACGCGCCCGACTCCTACCGCGAGGCGGCGCTCGAAATCTGCGAGGCGCTGGCGAAGGTCTTCACGCCCCATCTCCGCGATCGCGGATTCAAAGTGGCGACGCCGCCCAATCGGATGATGGTCGTCGCCCTGAAGGACGCGAAATCCTACGAGGCGTTCCTGGGCGAGGAGCCGGGGCAAGCCGTCGGCGGACATTACGACCTCGACGCCAACCGGCTGGTGATCTTCGATTTCCGACCGCGCGGGGGAGATCCGAAGAAGGCCGGCGCCGAGCGGCTGAACACGTTCACGTTGGTCCATGAGACGGCCCACTTGCTCTGCTTCAACACCGCCCTGCTGGCGACCGATCACGAGCCCCCCAAGTGCATCACCGAGGGGCTGGCGACGTACTTCGAGATGTGGCGGCCCAAAGCACGCGCCGGCGTCGGCGCGATCAACCGTCCCCGCCTGCTGGCGATCCGCCAGGCGCATGATGGCAACGTGCCGTGGATCGAGACCAGTCGGCTGCTTGTTGAAGACGACCTGTTCGACGACGAGCAGACCGAGCAACTCGCTTACGGGCAAAGCTGGCTGCTGGTGCATTACCTGCTTCAGAGCCCGACCTGGCAGCCCAAGCTGGTCGACTACCTGAAGGTGCTCGCGAGCATCCCGCCCCAGGCGGGCGCGGACCGGGTCAAGACGGCGGAGGAGCATCTCGGCTCGCTGGCCCGCATGGACGAGCGAATCAGGAAAGAAGTGCGCAGCTTGCTTCGCGGCTGAGAGTCTGTCTGGTAAGGGTAGGGCGAGGCGGTGAAAACCGGCTCGCCCTACCGTAATACGCGCTTGTGGCACGGACTCTGAGCTGGGCCGACTTAGCCGAGCACGGGGTTCAGGCCCATGTTCTTCCGCATCTCGGCCCGTTGCTTCTCGTAGTGCATCAGCATCTTGCGATCCTTGAAGTGCTGATGCTCTTTCTTCCGCTGGGCGGTGACGAAGAACCGACGCCAGCCGATGCTGGTGAGTTCGCCTTTGCCGGCGTTGCGCTTGCGGATGCGGGCGGCGGACTTTTCGCCGAAGGCCTCGACGATCTCGTCGTCGAGGCTGACGAAGAACTGACAGAGGCCGGGGTCGCCCTGTCGAGCCGACCGGCCGGCGAGCTGACGGTCGATCCGCCGCGACTCATGGCGCTCGGTGCCGATCACGTGCAGGCCGCCGAGCGCGGCGACGCCCTCGCCGAGCTTGATGTCGGTTCCGCGACCGGCCATGTTCGTGGCGACGGTCACTCGGCCTTTCTGACCCGCCTGGACGACGATCTGGGCTTCGATTTCGTGGTTCTTGGCGTTGAGCACCTGGTGCTCGATCCCCGACTCGGCGAGCAGGGCGCTGAGTTTCTCCGACTTCTCGATCGACCGCGTACCGATCAGGACCGGCGCGCCGTGCTGGTTCCAGTCGACGACCTGGGCCGCCACGGCACGGAACTTCTCTTCCTCGGTCGAGAACACGCGGTCGGGGAGCCAGACGCGGCCGCAGGTCCGGTTGGTCGGGATCTTCATTACGCCGACCTTGTAGATCCGCCGCAGCTCGGACGCGTCGGAGGTCGCGGTGCCGGTCATGCCGGCGAGCTTGCCGAACCGCTTGAAGAAGTCCTGGACCGTCACCCGCGCGGCGGTGATCGTTTCGAGCGTGATCTCGATCTCTTCCTTGGCCTGGATCGCCTGGTGGAGGCCGTCCTGCCACTGGCGACCGGGCATCATACGGCCGGTGAACTCGTCGACGATGATCACCTCGCCGTCATGGACCACATAGTCGCGGTCGCGCAGGTAGGCGATCTGGGCCCGCAGCGCCCGCTCGACGTACTCGTAGACGCTGTCGACCGTAAGGGCGACGAACGACGGATGCGCGGCGCGGCTTTGCACCTTGCGGCGCCCGGTCGCGGTCAGTTCGGCCTTGCGCTCGATCGGGTCGTATTTGTAATCCTTGATTCGAACCAACGTCTCGGCGAGCTGGTCGGCGCCGTAGTAGGCCGTGGCCTCTTCGTTGGTCGGCTGGTTGTTGGCGCCGATGATCAGCGGCGTCCGGGCCTCGTCGATCAGGATGCTGTCGGCCTCGTCGACCACGGCGAAGTAGTGCGTCCGCTGGACGGGCGTTTCCGATTCCTGGTGCTCGCCGCGACCGAGGAACGCCTGCTCGAACGACTTGCGGTGGGTGTCGCCGAGCTGGAGCCGCTTCAACTCGTCGCGGAGGAAGTCGAAGCCCATCTCCTTGCTGGTGCCGTAAGTGATGTCGGAGGTGTACGCGGCGCGTCGCGAGCCGTCGGGCTGGCCGGTCTGGATGCAGCCGACGGTCATGCCCAGGTGGCGGTAGACCTCGCCCATCCAGTCGGCGTCGCGTTTGGCGAGGTAGTCGTTGACGGTGACGACGTACACCCCCTTGCCCGGCAAGGCGTTAAGGAATGTGGGCATCGTCGCGACCAGCGTCTTGCCCTCGCCCGTCTCAAGCTCGGCGATGCACTTGTTGTGGATCGCGATCCCGCCCATGACTTGGACGTCGAACTGCCGCTGGCCGATCGTCCGCTTGGCCGACTCGCGGACCAGGGCGAAGGCTTCGGGCAAGAGCGAATTGAGCGAGTCCCCCTGTCGGGCGCGGAGGCGAAGCTTATGGGCGTGCTCGCGCAGCTCGACGTCGGTCATGGGCTCGAACTTGGGCTCGAGCGCGTTGACCCGCTGGACCTGGATCGCGAACGAGCCGAAACGGCCCGCGGGCGTCGGCTTCGCCAGCCGGGAAACCTGGTTGATCCAACCTACCCCGAGGGGGTTTGCCATGGTGCTCGTCTCCCCATTACGCTCAAACCGGTCCGCGATCTCTCGCCCGAACGGGCTCTTCGGCGCATGCGGACGGCCTCCCGGTCGGACCGTCCGAGTACAACAGGACGCCCAGACCGCCGGACTTCCCGAGGAGGTCGGCGGTTTCCCGATCGGCGGCGACTGTCAGGACCGCGGGCCGGTCGGCGCGAACTGCATGTCGTTGTGGCTGAAGGTCCAGTATCCGGGCTTCTTCTGGGGCTCGAGGGCGTTGCTTTTGGCTTTCGCGGCGAGGATTCGCCATTTCTCGTCCGCCGAGGGCTCGTCGGGCTTCTCCTCGCCGGGGGCCTCGCGCCAGAGGAGCATCGCATTCTCGGCGTTCTGGACGAACAGCCCGCGACGGTCGGTGGCGAAGATGACCAGCATCCGTAACGCCTGAGAGGATTCGGCTTCGCGCTTCCGCTTGGGCTCCATGAAGAAGCCGGCGAGCTTGGCGGCCTGGAGGATGCGACGGTCGACCTTGGCCAGCTCCGGCTGCTCGGGGGTCTCGGTTTTCCAGACGAGCCCGATCCGCGTCGAAGCCGGCGCGACGAGTCCCGTACCGGTGATCCGGATCGGCCGGCCGAGGCGAGCGGAGTCGATGTCTTCGATGGGGAGCAGGACGCCGTGGCGGTCGAGCACAACCTGCTCGACGGTCCCAACCTGGACGACGGCCGCCGGTTCGTTGTAGGCGAGCTGGACGACGATGGAACCGGGCGGAAACGCCACGCTCTCGACATTCTCCACCCACGGAAATCGCTTGAACGCATTGACGATCTGGTCGGGCTTGAGGTCGAGCACCGAGAGCGTCTCGGGCTCGTTGGCCGTCTTCCGCACTCGTTCCAGGAAGGCCGCCGCGCCCCCTCGGAAGCAGTCGGGCGGTGGCGTAGCGAGCTGGATCTGATCGAAGCGGATCTGGTAGCGCGGCTGCTTGTGCAGCCAGCTCACCAAGCCGTCGAGAGCCTGGCGGCCCACGTAAAGGACGACGACGACGGCGACACTGGCCAGCAGGAACGCACCGAGCAGGCGGCGACCATCGAGACGGCCCGTGCGCCGGACAAATTCGAACCGGCGCAGCCGCGACGGGGAGTCCGCGTCCTCGATCAGGCCGTCGGCGCGCCGCTCGGAGGCGACGATCCGGGACGGTTCGCGGTACTCCATTTCCTGGGTTCCTCCCAGAGCTTCGAAAAGACGAACATCGGCCCCGCATCCTTGCATTGGCGTCGGCGAACGACCATGGACCGACCCCGGGGACGATTAGAGACCGGCCCTTCGATTCACCGTGGGCCGGCCCTTTGCACGGCTCAGGCTACCAGATCTGGAGCTGAAGTTCCAACTCGTAGCCGAACTGCTGCCAGACGCGTTGCTGGATCTGATCGATCAGATGGAGCACGTCGGCCGCCTTGGCGCCGGGGTGGGCGATGATGAAATTGGCGTGCCGGTCGGACACCTCGGCCCCGCCGTGGCGGGTCCCCTTCAGGCCAGCCTGGTCGACGAGCGCTCCGGCCGAGACGTCGGGCGAGGGGTTCTTGAAGACGCAGCCCGACGACTGGTGGCCGTAGGGCTGATTCTCCTTCTTGACGATCCAGATCCGCCGCATCCGCCGGACGACCGATTCGGGGTCTTCGCGCGAAAGTTCGAGCACGGTCGAAAGGATCACCGGCTCGTCGAGGTTCGACTCGCGATCGACGAAGCTGAGGTCGTCGCGCTCGCGGACCTGAACCTCGAAGCCGGCGTCGAGGACCGTCACGCTGTTCACGAACGGGCCGATCGCCCCCTGGCGGCTGCCGGCGTTGCCCCGCAGCGCGCCCCCGACGGTCCCCGGGATGCCGGTCAGGATCTCCAGGCCGGCGAGCCCCGCCCGCGCGGTCTGGGAGATGAGCGCGGTCAAGGGGACGGCCGCGCCGGCGGTGATCCGGTTCTCGTCGACCGTCACATCCGAGAAGAATGGACTCTCCATATGGATTACCAGCGCTTCGACCCCCTCGTCGCGCACCAGGACGTTCGACCCGCCGCCCAGGAGCTTGAACGGGATCTCGGCGTCGCGCGCCCGTTTCAGCACGCCGCATAGATCTTCGATCGAGCGAGGCTTGGCGAAGTAGGCCGCAGGCCCACCCAACCGGAACCAGACGAGCGGAGACAGGGGATGACCCACCGTGACGAAGTCGCGGAATTCCTCGAAGGGATGCTGCAAGCGTCGAGCCCCATGTGGCGAGAATCGTTCCCGAATATGGACCGGCACATGGTAGCCGCAAGCCGAACCATCGTCAAGCCGCGCGACCGCCGCCGCTCTCGACTCGCATCCCGTCTTCACGACGGGAGTTCGAGCCGCGAAGCCCGCGCGTTTATGGGCGGCCGACGTTCGCCGCTTCCTTCTCGCCTTCCTTCCGGAACGCCTCGAACGTTCGCTTGCCGTCGAGCTGCCAGCCGCTCCATCCGCGGTCGGAGAGGACGAACGGAACCTCGATGCTCAGGCCGGCCAGCGATCCTATCGAGGTGCTCGGCATGGAGACGCCCATCCGGCCGACCGGTTCCGCCAGGCTGATCCGCGTCAGGATCTCGGCCGTCCCGTGCTCGGGGTCGCGCTTCGTGCTGAGGATCTCGGTTTTTGGAACGACCGACGCCGACATCCGGACCAGGTCCTTGAACTCGGGATGGACCGCGTCGAACCACTCGACCGCCTCGTCGCTGGTTCCCTTGAGGGCCATCTCGCGAATCGCCGTCAGGTCGTTGCGAGCGATGGCCGTCGCCGTCTTGACCGCCTGCTCCTCAAGGCTCGCGGGCTGTATCCAACGGTAAACGCCGTAGAGGAGGAGGAAGACGGCGAAGACCGCGGCAACCTTGGCAAGCTTGTGAAACGAGGTGTTGAGCTTCTCGAACCATTGGTCGACGTCCTGGCTGTGGTCGATGCTGTGCGGGTCGACCTCATGCCGCAACGAAGTCGCCCCCGTTATCGGCGCCTCGCCAATCGCCGCCCGGCCCGAGGGCTTGATGTGGAATGTCTTCAGGCATTTCTTGCACACCATCGTGGTGTTGATCTTGTCATTGGGAACGCGGCCCTCTGCACCGCACGCGGGGCAGTTCATGATGATCATGGAATTGGCCCTCCTGATACTTGCGACTAGGACCTCCTAGTGCATTTCGTGCACGGCCCAGAGACATTACGATGAACTGGCTGCCGTAGGACGCTCTTCTTTGAGAAAATACGCCGGATCATGGTGTCAGCACTTGAACTAGGTGTTTCGGACTCCGGCGAAGGGGTCGAAGCATCGCCCCGAAGGCGAGGATCGAGGGGTTGAGAACACTCGCGTCCGCCGTGTTTCGCTCACCCGCGTTTCCGCCCCTCTGTCTGGCCGGCGTCCTGCTCGCGGGGCTGCTGATCGGGATCGAGCCGGTCGGCGGCGATCCCGATCGGTTGTACCGGCCTATCAAGGCTGAGCTGGCCCGCGCGCTCGCCGAGGGCCGGCTGCCGTTCTGGACCATCCATCTGGGACTGGGCTTCCCGCTCGTGGCCGAGAGCCACGCCGCGGCCTTCTATCCGCCCAACTGGCTGCTCTATCGGTTCCTCTCGGTCCCGGCTGCGTATCGGCTGTCGATGTTCCTGCATTACTTGCTGCTCGTCGCCGCGACCTTCGCCTACGCGCGGCGGCTGGAGATCGGGCCGACGGGCGCGGCGGTTGCGGCGTTGAGCTTCGGCTTTTGTGGCTTTCAATCGATCCATTCGAGCCATGAGGTGTTCTATCACGCCTTGGCTTACCTGCCGCTCTGCCTTTACCTGGCGGAATGGTTTCTGGCCGAGGGCAGGGGGAGGGGCCTGGTCCTGCTTGCGATTGTTTATGCGTTGCAGCTTTCGGTCGGGCATTTCCAGATCCAATCGTGGACGGCGGGCCTTGTTTTGCTCACGGGCGTTTGGCGCCTAGCCGGGTCGCCTCGACTCGTCGGGAGAGTCTTCGGCCTGCTCGCGGCCTTGGTCTGGGGCGGTGCGATCGCCGCCGTGCAGCTCGGGGCGAGCTGGGAGCTGGCCCGGTTCGTGGGCTTCGACCGCCGCTCGTTCGCCGACCTGGCCTTCTTCGGGTTTCCCCCGGCGCACTGGGTCGAGCTGTTCGCCCCGACGCTGTTCCGAGGCATCCCGGGAGGGCCCGAGGCGTCGTACTGGTACTCCCAGGGGACCACGGGTTACGAGGCGTGTTTCTATGTAGGAACGATCCCGCTCATTCTGGCGGTCATCGGTCTTTGCTCGGGCCGGGGACGGGGCCGGGGCCGAAGCTTCTGGGTTGCGACTTCCCTCGCGAGCTTCATCGTGGCGATCCTCCCGGTGCTCTGGCTTCAGGGCTTTGCCTGGGTCGTCACGATCCCCGGGATGGGCCTGTTTCGCGCGCCGGGGCGGTTCCTGGCGATCGCCAGCCTCGGCCTTTGCCTGGCCGCCGGACGAGGTCTCGACTCCGCGTCCGGCGGCGGCAGGACCTGGCCGGGCCTGGTGCTGAGCTGGCTGTTCGCGGCGGTCGCCGCGTGGTGGGGACTGAGCTGGTGCTTGCGACCCGATCATGCGTCCATTCTGGGCGGCGATCGACTCCTGCTCAGCCTCGCGCTCACGGCGGCTTCGTGGGTCGTCGCCACGATCCTGATCGCCGCCACGGTTCGAAGGCGGATCGGCCCTGGCGTCTTGCTTGCGGCGACGGCCCTCGAACTCGGCGGCCTCTACTACACCTCGACGACCGATTGGGGATGGGCGATCGCCGTCCCGGAGCAAAGCCCGGTGCTCGCCCGGCTGGCCGAGGAACGCGACGTCGGCCGAGTCGCCGGCCTGTTGCACGACCTGCCGCTTCGGTTTGCGGCGACGCCCGCGTATCCCCACACCGGGTTCGCGCCGCCGCCTCCTCATCCGTTGCTCGAACAACTGGAACAGCGCGCGGCGGCCGGAACGCCCTGGGGCCGGGGCCTGTTGCGGCGGTTCGGCGTGACGCACGGCGTGTGGGACGGGCCCGTCGACGACGACGGGATCGAGACGATCCACACCGGGCCCGACGCCACGCTCGACCGCCTGGTGTACAAGCCCCCCGGCGCGCCTCCGCACGCGAACTGGCGACTGGTTCGGTACAAGGACGTCATGCCGCAGGTCCGCGCGGCGACCCGGGCGCGCTTCGCGCCGGACGAGCCCGCTCTGATCGCGGGGATCAGCTACGACCTCGATCCATCGGTCGTCTGGTATCTGGCCAAGGATCGCCGGAAAGATCCGGAACCTGGGGCGACAGCCGCGCGGGTGGTCGCCTGGAATGGCCGGGAGGCGACCGTCGAGCACGACGGACCGTGCGATCTCGTCGTCAACCGGACGTATTACCCCGGCTGGTCGGCCTCGATCGACGACGGCCCCCAACGGCCGGTCGGCCGGGCCGAGCTGGGCGTCCAGGTCGTTCATCTCCCGAACGCCGGGACGCATCGCGTGCGGTTCTCGTATCGACCGACGACCCTGTGGCCCGCGTCGTGGATCAGCGCGGGGGCGTTGGTGCTTGCGATGGGAGGCCTGGCCGTCGAAGCGCGGCGATTCGTGGCGAGAGGGGCGTCGTGATGCGTCAAGCGATCGCAATCTTCGTTTGCCTGCTGGTCACTCCGTCGGTCGATCGCTCGATCGCCTCGGCCCAGCCGGTTCCCTCCCCCTCGGAGCGGCTGGGGTTCGAGCCGGGGGCCGATGGAAAGCTCGCCGATTGGGCGACCGTCGTCGATTACTTCCGCGCGGTCGACGCAGCCTCCGACCGCGTGTCGGTCGTCGAGGCGGGCAAGACGACCGAGGGGCGGCCCTATCTGACCGCCGTGATTTCCGCGCCCGAGACGATCGGCCGGCTCGACGTCTATCGCGACCACCAGCGCCGGTTGCACGACCCTCGCCTGCTGAGCGGTCCCGAGCAAGAGCGGCTCGCCGTCGAGGAGAGCAAGCCCGTCGTGGTGATCACGTGCTCGATCCATTCGAACGAGCCGGCGTCGACCTTGGCGGCCGTCGAGCTGCTGCATCAACTGGCTTCGGGCGACGACCGCGACACACGCGAGATTCTCGACGGCGTGATCGTAATCCTGGTCCCTTCGGCCAATCCGGACGGCGTCGACAAGGTGAAAACCTGGTACGAACTCTCGCGCGGCAAGCCGTGGGAAGGGAGCGGAGAGCCTGAGCTATATCATCGTCACGCCGGCCATGACACGAACCGCGACTGGTTCATGCTCAACCTGCCGGAGACGCGGATTCTGACTCGGGTGCTCTACAAGGAATGGTTCCCGACGATCCTTTACGACGTTCACGAGATGGTGGCGAACGGCCCGCGCGTATTTGTGCCGCCGTACCGAGGGCCCTTCAACCCGAACGTCGACCATCGCATCCGCCAGTCGGTCGGCACCATCGGCGCCCACATGCGGGCCGATTTGACGGCGGCCGGCACGCGGGGGATCATCAGCTCGACGCTGTTCGACGACTGGTGGAACGGCGGCGCCCGGACGACCCCCGAGCGGCACAACATCGTTTCGGTGCTCACCGAAACCGCCTCGGTGCGGATCGCTTCTCCGATCTTCACCGACGCCGAGGAACGGCGAAGGCCCTCCCGGCGACGGCCCGGTTCCGACGACCTGTGGCCCGGCGGAGACTGGCGGCTGCGCGACGTCGTCGACTGCGAGCTGGTCTGCGCCCGGTCGCTCTTGAGGCTCGCCGCGCGGTATCGGCGCGAATTTCAGACGAACCTGCTGACGGTGGCGCGAACGGCGATCGCCAGGGGACGCGAGGAAGCGCCGGGCGCCTGGATCATCCCCGCCGAGCAGCACGACCCAGGCGCCGCTGCGACGATGGTCGGCATTCTTCACGACTCGGGGGTCGAGGTCCACAAGGCGGTCGCGCCGTTCCGGGCCGACGGCCGCGACTACGAGGCGGGCGACTGGATCGTATACGCTTCGCAGCCGTACCGCGGCCACGTCAAGGACCTGATGGAGCGTCAACACTACCCGGCGCGGCTCGACGCCCGAGGTCGGGCCGAGTCGCCCTACGACGTCGCCGGCTGGACCCTTCCGCTGATGATGGGCGTTTCGGCCGTCGAAGTCGCCGAGTTGTTGACGGTCGCCGCCGATCGCCTCGATTCCATCGTTCGTCCGTCAGGCTCGATCATCGGCGAAGCCGCCCCCGTGGGCGGCTTTCTGACGATGGACGGCCGGAGCAACGACGACTATCGGCTGCTCAACCGGCTGCTCAAATCGGGTGTCGCCGTCGAAATCGAGTCGTCGCCGGCCTCCCCGAGCCGATTCCGGATCGCCGATGATCCCGCGACGCGCGAGCGGATCGAGCCGATGCTCAAGGGATTGGCAGTGCGGCTTTCGGCGGCCCTGGCGCCGGACGCGGCCCGAGCGGAGCGCCTGGTCGCGCCCCGGATCGGCGTCTATCAGTCGTGGGTTCCGAGCACCGACGAGGGCTGGACGCGGTACGTGCTTGAACAGTACGAGTATGCTTACGAAACGATGCATGACGCCGACGTCCGGGGCGAAGACCTGGCCCGGCGGATCGACGTGTTGATCGTGCCTTCGAGCCCGGCGTCGATCCTGCGCCGGGGGTACGAGCCGGGGCAGTCCGACCCGAAGTACACGGGCGGGCTCGGGCCTGAAGGGGCGGAGGCGATCCGGCGGTTCGTCGCGTCGGGAGGGGTTCTGGTGTGCCTCGAAGACGCGTGCTCGTACGCGATCGAGGAACTGAAGCCGCCGATCAAGAACGCGCTCCAGGGCGTTTCGTCCAGCCTCTTCCTCTGTCCGGGATCGGTGCTCGGAGCGACGTTGGCCGGCGACGGCCGCCTGTCGATGGGCATGCCCGAGGCGTTCTTCGTCTACTTCGACCGATCGCTGGCCTTCGAGGTTCCGCCGAACGCCGAGGAGCAGGGCGTTCGGGTCGCCGCCCGTTACGCCTCGAAGCCGCTCGAAAGCGGCTGGATGATCGGCGCGGAGCGGATCGAGGGCAAGCCGGCGCTCGTCGAAGTCGCGCAAGGCGCCGGCCGCGTCGTCCTGTTCGGATTCCCGCCCCAGCACCGCGGCTGGACGCACGGGACGTATCGACTCTTGTTCAATGCCCTGGTCAAAATCCGAATCCAAGCCCGAAGCGCCGGCGAGTGAATTTCCGGTCGGCCGTTCGCATCGATTCACTCGCTGGCGCTTCGGGCTCGTGATTCTCACGCCGACCCGCTCCTCCTCGCGACGAATAGACCGGCGACCAGCACGACGGCGCCGACGAACATGGCTTGCGTCGGGGCGCTGAGGTGGGGCGAGAGCCAGGAACTCGTGAGCCCGAGCGCCGGGCCGAAGAGGATGATCGCGGCGGCGAGGAACGAGAAGGCGCCGACGATCCGCGATCGGAACAACGCCGCGATCACCAGCAGCAGTCCCGCCACGCCCAGGTTGGCGGCCAGGATCGCGCGCAGGGATTCGGGCAGCCACGGCTCGCCGAGCGGCTGGAAGAACTTCGCGCGCTCGACCTGAACGTCGACTTTTATGTCGGTCAGCAAGCCGGGGTCGGCGTTCTCGGCGGCCTTGCGGGCGAACTCGCCGACCTGCGAAGCGGCTTCTCCAACCTGTTCGGCGGTGACGATCTGGTGCGAGTGCGACCAGGCCGCCAGCCCCGCGAGAAGGACCGCGCCGAGGGCCAGCCGGGCCAGGCGGCCGAACGCGAGGCCCGTAAGAGCGTCGAACTGACGGCCGAGCGGCCCGGGGTGTGATTCGTGCTGCGTCAGGACGTTGTCGGGTTCCTCGACGGCGTTTCGCAGGCGTTGCGGCAGGTTCGGCCCCGCAGCCCGAGGCGCGCCGCCTCCGGCGAGCGCATGCTGCTCGTCGCGCCATTCGGCGGCGGCGAGGATCAGGGCCTTGGAGATCCGCCATGAGCGGCGGCGCGCGGTCATCAGGTTCAGCCCTTCCGCCTCCAACCGCGCCTCCTCGACAGTCTGGAACAGCCGTCGCAGGCGGTTGTCGCGCCGCCATTGGAGCAGGCTCGCCAGCCCGCGCTCGACGGCCCCCTTCCACGAGAGCCGGCCGGACACGAAGCCCGCTGAGGGGTCGTAAAGCCTGCGGAGTCGCTCGGCGGCGACCGCGCGGTCGCCGAACACGGCCGCGAACAGCGGCTCCCAGCCGCGCCCGGCCGTCGCGGCGAGCTTCTCGCGCAACAGCCGCTCGTCGTAGCCCGCCTGACGGAGCCGTCTCAGCACGGCGCTCACGGCGGCGACCGCCTGCGACGATTCGGCCGCGAACGGGCGATCGACGAAATAAGTGAACGCCCCCAACAGCGACCCGACGCACAGGCCGAGGAAGACCATTGAGCAGGCGAGCCCACTCTGGAACACCAGCCCGACGAGCACGAGCAGGCCGACGCTCGTGACGATCCACGACCGCAGTCCACCGCCGAGGAGGACTTCACGAACAAGATCTACGAGCCCCGACGGCCGCGCCGATTTCGATGTGAGGGCCAGGGCCGACGCGGTCAGCATTCCGAACCCGGCGATCACGACGGCGACCCGATACGCGCCCAGCCCGACGAGTAGCAGCAGGAACGCCAGCCAGACGCCCCCCGCTCCCAGCAAGATCAGGCGTCGGAGACGAGCGGCGGGTGAGTCGCTCAAGACCTGCGCCGCCTGCTGGATGGTTTCGTTAAAGGCGCGTTCGTCGGGCGTCTTCGGTCCGGCTCGCAGGCCGAGCCAATTCTCAAGGACGTCGATCACCACGTCCATGCTCGGGTAGCGTTCCTCGGGGGTCTTCCGGGTCATCGTCAGGATGACGTCCGAGAGGGCGTGCGGGAGGTTCGGCGCGAACTCGCGCGGGGGAATCAGCGGCTCGTTCTGATGGCCGGCGATCAGCTCGGAGGCGTTCGTCCGGGCGTACGGAGGGCGGCCGGTGACCAGTTCATAGAAGGTGCAGCCGAGCGAGTAGACGTCGGCACGGCCGTCGACCAGGATCGCGTCGCGGGCCTGCTCGGGGGCCATGTAGATCGGTGTGCCGACCGCCGCGCGGGCGATCTTGGGCGCGGCCGGCGCGGCGTCTTGCGAAGCGGACTGACCGCGCCCGCGCGGACCTTTCCGCCCCGCCTGGTCGAGCCCGCTCTCGGCCGCCGCCAGCGACGGCGTCGTCTCCAGACCGAGGTCGTCGACCACGACCAGTCCGTCGGGGCTGAGCCGCAGATTCTCGGGCTTCACGTCGCGATGCCAGATGCCTTGGGCGTGCGCGACCGCAAGCCCGCGCGCGGCCTGGAGAATCCACGCCGCCGCCTGACGGCCGTCGATCGGGCCCCGCCGAGCCAATTCTTCGGCCAGCGACGCCCCCGGCAAGTATTCCAGCGCGGTATAAGTCGACGGGCCGGCTCGACCGATCTCGACGATCGGCGCGAGGTACGGACTCGCAAGCTGGGCCGAGGCCAGCGCCTCGCGCAAGTGACGCTCGACGAAGATCGGATCGTTCGCGCGGTCGGCCTCGACAAGCTTGAGCACGACCGGCCCGGCGAGTGACAGCGGCCGGGCCAGCAGCGACTTGCCGCGCGGGCTGTGTCCCAGCAGTCTCAGCACGAGGTATCGCCCGACCAGCCGGGGCGTCCCACGCGGAAGCCGGCCGAGCTTGAACCCGGGGTCGGGCGCGTCGAGCGAGGCCGGCAGCGCCTCCAGCGACGGCGCGGGCTCAACCGGCTCGACCGATGATTTCGCAAACGGCGAGGCGACCGCGCCGCTCGCGCCGTCGGCAGGTATCGTCAGTTGAAACGTCTTCTCGCAGCCGGGACAGCGCGGGCTGAATCGGCCCGGCCGGATGTCGACGATGCGGATCGCGTGGTTGCACGACGGACAGTGGATCACCAAGGGGAGAAACCTCCGGCGGTCTGACGAGACGACTCAACTCGACTTCGAGTGGATGCGGGTCAACGTCCCCACGAACCGCTGACGGTGCGGCCGTCGCGCGACGACTCGATCGCGGCTTCGAGGATCGCCACCACGTCGCGGCCTTGCTCGGCGGTCACCGCGAGGGACTCGCCGTGCTTCAGGTGGGCGGCGATGTTGCCGTAGTAGCCGTCCCAGTGGGCGCGGACGGGGGGAACTCGGCGCTGGACGGTGGTGTGGGCCTCGGGGTTGCCCTCGGCCCCGGTGCTGAGTATTCCTTGAAGGCTCTCGGGCTCGTGCGCCTGGTCGATGTCGCCGGCGCGGAGGGCGTCTTCCTGGGGGTCGATTCCGAACTTCACGAAGCCCCCCTCGGTCCCCACGATCCACCACCGCGGGCGGTCGATCCGGCAGATCCGGCTGGTCTCCGCCTGGAAGACCGCGTTCTCGAACTCCATGACCAGTCGCCCGTGACCGCCGTTGTCGACGCCCGTCCAGGGGCTCTCGAACAGCCAGGCGGTCACCCGCCGGCAAGGGCCGAGCCCCAGCTGCAGCGCGTGGTCGACCATGTGCGCCCCCCAGTCGTGCAGGATCGTCCCCGAGGCGTCGACGCTGCCCCGCCAGCCTTGCGGCGCCTTGAAGCGGCACACCGCGCTCTCGAACAGCAACGGCCGGCCGATCAACCCTTGCGCGACGATCTCCTTGATGGTCGCGAAGTCCCAGTCCCAGCGCCGATTGTGAAAGACCGAGAGCATCTGCCCCGACCGTTCCCGGGCGGCGATCATCCGGTCGGCCTCTTCGGTCGAAAGGGCCATCACCTTGTCGACGACGCAGTGTCGGCCCGCGTCAAGGGTTAGAACCGCCTGCTCGGCGTGGATGTTGTGCGGCGTCGCGAGGACCACCAGGTCGACGTTGGGGTCGCCGAGAGCGTCGTCGAGGCTCGCGAACGTCTTGAGGCCCCGCTCGGCCTCGGCCTGCGCTCGCTTGGCGGCGTCGCGCGCGACCACGCCGTACAGCGTCAGCTCGGGCTGGCGGTCGATCAGGGGACAGTGGAACTCGCGACCGGCCAGGCCGTACCCGACGACGACTGTTCGAATCATGGAACGACCCCGAAATCCCGGAGAGAGCGACGTTTTTTCGATATCGGTCGGCCGTCGACCTTCGTTCCCTCCAGTATTCCCCAAGATGCGTCCATTATGCGAGATGAGTGTCTTGTTGGGGCGGGAACCGGGATGTCGCGACGCCGGTCGCCTGGGCTGTCCATACCTCGGCCGGCTTCGATTTCCTACAATGGTTGCGCCGCCCGGCGTTCGACCGAGCGACGGAGTTCTCGATTGGGAGAGGTTCATGCTTTCGAAGCCTGACGCTGCGGACGGACCTGACGAGGAACACCGCCCGACTTACCAGTTGATGCTCCGGCATCTCGCGAAGTTCCGCGACGGGGCGTTGGCCCTCCTACATATTCTCGACGGCGATCGTGCGGCCTCGGGCGACGAGAGCGCGGTCGCCGTCGCTCAGCCCGAAGCGGCGCCGACGCCGACGCCGACACCGACGCAATCGCCCCTCGATGCTCGGATCGAACGTCACATGGGGATGGTCGACCGGGTCCTCGAGCAGATCCGCGCCCTCAACCCCGACCAGGAGAATCGAGCGAAACTGCCGCCGGAACGCAGCGAGCAGATCCGGAAGAAGGAGTCGACCCTTCGCGACATCGTCAGCTCCGAACTCCACTACTGGTCGGCGACCATCGAGCACAACCCGCTCGAAAAGTTCGACCCGACCGAACAAGCGTGGATTCGTCGGATCATCCGCCTCAGCGACCTTCTCGGCGTCGACCAGAGCCACGGAGAGCACCTGAGGTTCCTTCACGACTGGGCGTCGAACGAGCACCACTGAGCCGCGCGAGGTGCGCTGGCCACGTCGATCGGCGTCGATTTGATTAATCGCCAGGCAGGGCCGATAATGGATAAGGAAAGCCATTTCTCGGTGAGATCGAGCGAACGAGGAGGTTCGTTCGTAGAACGGGTGCGGTTTCGGTAGTCGTGTCATCAACGGCCGCGTTTTCCTTTCGTCTGCGGAGGAGCGCCATGATGGTCGCATTGCATCGAGACGAACCCAGGATCGTCGGACCGCTTCCGGGGCCGAAGAGCGAGGCGTGGCTGGAGCGCGACGACCGCGTGATGTCGCCGTCGTACACGCGCGTCTACCCGCTAGTCGTCCGTCGGGCCAAGGGGGCGATGATCGAGGATATGGACGGCAACCGCTTCCTCGACTTCACAGCGGGGATCGCGGTGACGAACGTCGGCCATTCGCACCCCATGGTCGTGAAGGCGATCGAGCGTCAGAGCCGCCGGTTGATCCACATGTCGGGCACCGATTTCTACTACGAGCCGCAGATCCGGCTCGCCGAGCACCTGGCGCGGCTGGCGCCGGGAGCCGAGGCCAAGCGCGTCTTCTTCACCAACAGCGGGTCCGAGTCGATTGAGGCGGCGATGAAACTGGCGCGCCGGCACTCGGGGCGTCCGCGCGTGATGGCCTTCTTCAACGCGTTCCACGGCCGGACCTACGGCGCGCTATCGCTGTCGGCCTCGAAGCCGATCCATCGCAAGGGCTTCGCGCCGCTGGTCCCCGAGATCCACCACGCGCGCTACGGCGATCTCGACAGTGTCCGGGCCCTGCTCAAGACCGTCTGTCCGCCCGACGAGCTGGCGGCGATCTTCGTCGAGCCGATCCAGGGGGAGGGGGGCTACATCGTCCCCGAGGCCGGCTTCCTGCCGGGGCTGCGACGGCTATGCGACGAGCACGGCGTCTTGCTGGTTTTGGACGAGATCCAGAGCGGATTCGGCCGGACGGGCAAGATGTTCGCCGCCGAGCACTGGGGCGTCGCGGGCGACATCATCTGCCTCGCCAAGGGGATCGCCAACGGCCTTCCGCTGGGGGCGATCGTCGCCAGGGCGTCGGTGATGGACTGGCCGCGCGGCAGTCACGCGTCGACGTTCGGCGGCAACCCGGTCGCCTGCGCGGCGGCCCTGGCGTCGTTGAAGCTGATCGAGACGAAATACCTTCGCAACGCCCAGACGCGCGGGGCGCAGCTTCGCGAGGGCCTCGAAGCGCTCGGTCGTCGGCGCTCGATTATCCGCGAAGTTCGCGGCACGGGGCTGATGATCGGCATGGAGATTCAAGACGACGCCGGCCGTCCCGCCCCGGCGACGCGCGACGAGATCATCGACGCGGCGTTCCATCGCGGGCTGCTGTTGCTGCCGTGCGGACCGAGCACGGTTCGGTTCTGTCCCCCCTTGTGCCTGACCAGGCGCCAGGTTGAAATCGGGTTGGAGCTGCTCGACGCTGCCATTGGCGACGTCCGCGAGGCCGATCACGACGCCGCGACCGTGAGAGCGAGCCTCTGAACCCCACATACCGTCGGGAGAAATCACCATGTCGCTCGCCACGGCTCCGGAACCCCCCGCCGCATTCGAATGGCGGCGCTGGCCCGAAACTGAATCGGTCGTCAACGAGCTGGTCCAGCAGGCCCTCGCGGGCAACGCGTTCGCGCACCGGCTGGCCGAGCGGATGACCCCCGAGACCGGGACGATCATCCAGAACTGGCTCGACCACCTCGTCGTGAGCGCCCCCCCGTCGTTCGGCAGCCAGCTTATCGGCCTGGGCTATGAGCGCCAGGCCGCGACCTACGCCGTCGGGGTCGCGCTCTACGCGCACCCCGGCGCGATCTTCCCGAGGATCGCGCACGCGCCGGGTGCAAAGGGCGTGACGATCGTGAAAGACCTGGCGATCAAGGTCGAATCGGCCGCCGCGTTTTCGGGGGCGCACAATCTGGGGTTGAAGCTGCAAGGCTACCCGCTCGGTCCGTACCGTTTCGCCCGCGTTTTCGGCGACGCGACCGACCTGGTCGTGGTCGAGCGCCGCGGGTATCTCGGCTTCGAAGCCTACCCGAGCGAGCCGGCCCGGCTGGGGCTGATGAAGCCCCACGCGGCGCGCGACGCGCTCGCGGCCCGCGATTTGTGGCTGGCACGTCAGCGCCGGTTCGACGACGACGCCGAAGGTTTTAACATCACCGAGACCCTCGTGGGCGATGTGATCGATCTGGCCGGCTCGCGCGATCTGGCGTGTCATTTGATCTTCGAGGTCGAGCGAGACTACTGGCAATCGCGCAATCGCGCGGCGCAGGTTCAGAAGGCGCGGCAGGATCGGCTCGGACTCGGCTGGGCGAACCACGACCACCACACGTTCCGATGCTCACGGCGGTTCTTCCCGAGAGTCATGAAGATCTTCCAGCGGCTCGGTTTCGAGCTTCGCGAGCGGTTCCACGCTGGAGAGCACGCCGGCTGGGGGGCGCAGGTTCTCGAACATCCGACCACCGGCATCGTGATCTTCGCCGACCTCGACCTGGCGCCTGACGAAGCGACCCACGATTTCGCCCGCCAGGCCTTGCCCGAACTGCCCGAGCTGGGCACGGTGGGCCTCTGGGTCGCGCTCCACGGCGAGTCGATCCTCGAAGCCGGGATGCACCATCTCGAAGCCCAGTTCGAGTTCGACGCCCTCCGCGACGGCCTGAAAGCCGAGGCGGGCGTCGAGACCATGGCGCCGTTCTCGAACTTCCCGTTCCTGCGGCAAGCGTTCACCGCCGGCGAGCGCTGGCCGGTCGCGCCCCACCGGGCCGACCTCGCGCTCGCCAAGGGCTGGATCACCACCGACCAGCGCGACAAGTTCGTTCGCGACGGCGCGCTCGGCAGCCACCTCGAAAACCTCCAGCGCCGCGAGGGTTTCAAAGGCTTCAACCAGCAGGCTGTCAGCGCGATCATCGCGGCGACCGACCCTCGCCTGCATTGAGAAACCATCAAAGGAAGCTGTCGCGATCATGCCTTCTCCCCTTGCGGGAGAAGGTGGCCGAAGGCCGGATAAGGGGGAACCACGGGCTTCGTCCAGCGCCACGCCGATCGAATACCCCTCATCCGCCTCTGCGAGGCACCTTCTCCCGCAGGGGGAGAAGGGAATTCCGCTCCGATCGGTTATCACTCCCCGTCGAGGACGCCCTATGACCGGTGTGGATACGCGACCCAGCGAGCGACGCCCCGAGCCGCGCGACCTGCGCGGCTTGACCGAGGAGTTCGCGGCGATCGAGGACCGGATTCACCTCGGCGGCGGCTCCGAGGCGATCGAGCGGCAGCACGCCAAGGGGAGGAAGACGGCGCGTGAGCGAATTGAATGCCTGCTCGACACCGACACACCGAAGCTCGAAATCGGCCTCTGGGCCGCGCACGAGATGTACACCGAATGGGGCGGCGCGCCGTCGGCCGGGGTGATCGTCACGATCGGCGTCGTTCGGGGCCGCCGGGTGATCGTCGTCGCCAACGACGCGACCGTGAAGGCCGGCGCGTGTTTCCCTCTGACCATCAAGAAGATCCTCCGCGCCCAGGAGATCGCCCGGACGAATCGCCTGCCGCTCGTCTATCTCGTCGATTCATCAGGTGTGTTCCTGCCGATGCAGGACGAGGTCTTCCCCGACGAGGACGACTTCGGCCGGATCTTCCGCAACAACGCGGTGCTCTCGGCCGAGGGCGTCCCGCAGTACGCGGCGATCATGGGCAACTGCGTCGCCGGCGGCGCCTATCTGCCGGTCCTGTCAGACACCGTGCTGATGACCGAAGGCTCGGGCCTTTACCTCGCGGGTCCGGCGCTCGTGAAGGCGGCGATCGGTCAGGACGTCTCGCACGAGGACCTCGGCGGCGCGCACGTGCACGCGGCTTTCAGTGGCACGATCGACTATCGCGAGCCCGACGACGACGCCTGTATCGATCGCCTTCGCCGCCTCATCGCCGTCCTGCCCGACGATCCTAAGGAGCGATTGGACTCAGCCGTCGTCGAGCCTCCGGCGCGACCGGCCGGCGACTTCTATTCGGTGGTTCGGGCCGAAGCCTCGGCCCAGTACGACGTCCGCGACCTGCTCGCCTGCCTGCTCGACGGCGGTCTCTTCGACGAGTACCGCGCCGAGTACGGCAAGTCGCTGTTCTGCGGCTTCGGCCGGCTGAAGGGAATTCCGCTGGGGATCGTCGCCAACCAGAAGCTGCGGTTCCGGCCCGAGGGGGGAGGGCCGATGCAGTTCGGCGGCGTGATCTACGGCGACAGCGCCGACAAGGCCGCGCGGTTCGTGATGGAGTGCAATCAGACCGAAGCGCCGATCCTGTTCATTCAGGACGTGAACGGTTTCGACGTCGGCCGCGACGCCGAGCGCAGCGGGATCATCCGCCGCGGGGCGAAGCTCGTCAGCGCCGTGAGCAACTGCCGCGTCCCCAAGCTGACGTTGATCGTCGGCCATTCGTTCGGCGCAGGGCATTACGCGCTTTGTGGCCGGGCGTTCGACCCTCGGTTTTTGTTCGCCTGGCCGGGTGCCCGATACGCGGTGATGGGAGGCTCCCAGGCCGCCAAGACGATGCTCGATATCAACGTCGCGGCGCTGAAACGGCAAGGGAAGACGATCGACGACGAAGAGCAGAGCCGGATGGCCGCCGAGCTGCGCGCCCGGTACGATCGGGAGACCGACGTCCGGTACGCCGCCGCGCGGCTCTGGGTCGACGCGATCATCGACCCCGCGCGCACTCGCGAGGTGCTGTCGTTCGCCCTCGACCTGGCCGTGCGCACCCGAGCCCCTTCGCCGATCACGACGGGCGTTTACCAGGTATGACGGCGGTGCAAACCCGAAGCCCCGGAGGTCGATCATGGACCAGCAGACGAACCGCCGGCCGATCCGCATCGGCAACGGCGCGGGCTTCTGGGGCGACTCGCTCGACGCCCCGTTCCACCTCGCGCGCGACGGTCGGCTCGACGTCCTCACGCTCGAATACCTGGCCGAGCTGACCCTCGCGATTCTCAGCCACCTTCGATCGAAAGATCCGAACGCCGGTTACGTGACCGATTTTCCGCCTTTGCTCCAACGGCTCGCGCCGATCCTGGTCGAGCAGGCCGACTTGAAGATCGTCACGAACGCCGGCGGCCTGAACACGGCGTCGTGCGCGGCTGTCTGCGCAAGGATCGCGGCGGGCAACGGGCTGGACGACATGCCGATCGGCGTTGTGACCGGCGACGACGTCCTCGGTCGGATCGCGTCGTGGAGAGCCGAGGGCGTTGCGCTCGATCACATGGAGACCGGCGAGCCGATCGAGCGCGTCGCCGATCGCCTGGTTTGCGCCAACGTCTACCTCGGCGCGCGGCCGATCGCCGAGGCGCTGGAGCAGGGGGCGCGGATCGCGCTGACGGGCCGCGTCGCCGACGCCTCACTGACCGTGGGTCCGGTCGTCGACCGGTTCGGCTGGAAGTGGGACGATTGGAACCGTCTGGCCGGCGCGAGCGTCGCGGGCCACCTGATCGAGTGCGGCGCTCAGGTGACGGGCGGCTTGTGGGAAGGCTGGGACGGGATGCCCGACCCGGCCGGGATCGGCTACCCGATCGCCGAGGTCGCCGTTGACGGCTCGACGGTCGTCACGAAGGTCGAGAGGACTGGCGGCGTCGTCTCGCGGGCGACAGTGACCGAGCAGATCGTTTATGAGATCGGCGACCCCTCGTGTTATCGGACGCCCGACGTGGACGTGGATTTCACGACCGTCGCACTCGACGACCAGGGGCCGGACCGGGTGCTCGTGCGGGGGGCTTTGGGACGACGGCCGTCGGAGTTCCTCAAGCTGGCGGCGGTGTATCGAGACGGCTGGACGGCCAGCGGCATGCTCGCGGTGGTCGGCCGATCGGCCGAGGCCAAGGCCCGGTTCGCGGCGGGACTCGCCTTTGAGCGGGTGCGGCGGGCTGGGTTCACGCTTGAGCATTCGCTGGTCGAATGCTTTGGCGCGGGGGACGTTGCGCCAGGGGTCTTCCGTCCCGAGAAGCCGGCCGAGGAAGTACTGATGCGAGTCACGGTTCGCGACCCGTCGCGCGCGGCGGTCGAGCGGTTCTGTCGCGAGCTGGCGCCGTTGATCACGTCGGGGCCGCCGGGCCTGGCGGGCTATGCGACGGGGAGGCCCACGGTCCGTCCAGCGTTCGGCTACTGGCCCGCCCTGGTTCCTCGGGGTCTGGTCGATTCCCAAGTCGAAGTCCGACCGTCGTGCGACTGGGTGGGAAGGGAGGGCGATCATGTCGATTGAATCGCGATTCGTTCGCCTGGGGGAACTGGCCCACACGCGGAGCGGCGACAAGGGGGACGGCTCCAACATCGGCGTCGTCGCTCGCGATCCCGCCGCCTTCCAGTGGCTTCGCGACCGCCTCACGCCCGAGGCCGTCGCCGACCACCTGTGCGGGCTCGGCGTCGGTCGCGTCCAGCGATTCGAGCTTCCCAACCTGCTGGCCTTCAATTTCGTGATCGAACATGCGCTCGGAGGCGGCGCCAGCCGGTCGCTCCGGCTCGACTCGCAGGGCAAGGCCCTGGGGACGGCGCTTCTGGAGCTGAGATTGGAAGACCCCAAACCCGACGGAGCCCATCAAACCGCGTTCGAGGAGACATGCGCCATGACCCATGCACTGGTCAAAACCGACGTCGACGGCCCGGTGACGATCCTGACCCTCGCGCGGCCGGCCAAGCGTAATGCGCTCTCTCGCGACCTGATCTCGAAGCTCCGCGACGAATTGGACCGGATCGCCAAGACGCCGCGGATTCGGTCGGTCGTTCTGACGGGCGAGGGGAAGGTGTTCTGCTCGGGCATGGACCTGAAGGAGGCGGCGGCCGACGACGCGTCGACCGAGGCCCAGCAGGCCGGCGTGGACGCGATGCACGCCTTCGCCGACCTGATCCGACGGCTGCACACGTTGCCCCAACCGGTGATCGCCGCCGTCAACGGCGACGCCCTGGCCGGCGGCGCGGGGCTGATGACCGCCTGCGACGTGGCCGTAGCCGTCGCCAAGGCCCGGATCGGCTATCCCGAGGTGCTTCGCGGCCTCGCGCCGGTGGTCGTCATGCACGACCTGACGAGTCTTATCGGCGGCCGTCGAGCCCGCCAATTGCTGCTGAGTGGCGAGCCGATCACGGCGGAAGTGGCTCACGCCTGGGGGCTCGTGAACGAGATCACGCCCGACGACGGATGTCTCGCCGCCGCCGTCGAACTGGGCAAGCGCTACGCCCGAGGCGCGCCGGGGGCCCAGGCGATGGTGAAGAAGCTGCTCGTCGAGACCGACGGCAAGCCCGCCGACCTCCGCGGCGCGGCGGCCGTCAGCGCCGCGATGCGCGGCTCGGAAGAAGCGCGGGAGGGCATGCGCGCGTTCCTGGAAAAGCGCCCGCCGCGCTGGGTATCCTGACCACGACGTCGTCGGTTGGCTCTCGCGAGGTGCTCCATGACCGGAACGCGGCTCGACTCCCTCCCCTGGGTGTACGACCAGACGATGGGCGGCGTGCTGCGGCGAGCGGCCGAGACCTGGCCGGAGCGCGACGCCTTGGTCTTCCCGGCGCTCGGCGTCCGCTGGTCGTGGAGCGACCTCGACGCGCGCGCGGATCGCATGGCGTCGGCCTGGATCGCGCAGGGGATCGAGGCTGGCGAGCACGTCGGGATCTGGTCGATGAACGTCCCTGAATGGGTCGTGTCCCAGTTCGCCGCCGCCCGGGCCGCCGCCGTTCTGGTGAACATCAACCCGGCGTACCGCCTGCATGAGCTGGAGGAGGCGCTCCGGCTCGCCGACGTCTCGACCATGATCGTCGGCAGCCCGTTCAAAGGCTCCGACTTCGTCGGCATGGCCCAATCACTTTGCCCCGAGGCGGCGACGGCCGACGGACCCGAGTGGTCCTCGTCGCGGTTCCCCCGGCTCCGTCGCTTGATCTCGCTCGGCGCGCGGCCGTCTCCCGGATGGCTGAGCTGGAGCGAGCTTGAGAACGGCCCGCGCGCGACAGCCGCCGATCTCGCCGCCCGGCAGGCGCCGATGCGGGCCGACGACGTCTTCAACATCCAGTTCACCTCGGGGACGACCGGCCTGCCCAAGGGCGCGATGCTGACGCATCGTAACGTCTTGATGAATGCGTATTACGTCGGCCGGCGGCTTCTTTACACGGAGCGCGATCGGGTCTGCGTGCCGGTGCCGTTCTATCACTGCTTCGGCTGCGTGCTGGGGACCGCCGTGTGCACGGTCGCGGGCGCGGCGATGATCGTTCCCGCGCCGGCGTTCGAGGCCGGCGCGACGCTCGCGGCGATCAGCGGCGAGCGCTGCACGTCGATCTACGGCGTGCCGACGATGTTCGTCGCGCAGCTCGAACATCCCGATTTCGCCAAGCACGACCTGTCGAGCCTGCGCACCGGCATCATGGCGGGCGCTCCGTGCCCGTTGCCGCTGATGGAGAAGGTGACGACCGTGATGGGGGCGAGGGAAATCTGCATCGGATACGGGCAGACCGAAGCCTCGCCGATCATCACGTTTACGGCGGTCGACGACCCGATCGAGTCGCGCGTTGGGACCGTGGGCAAGCCGCTGCCGGGGATCGAGGTCAAGCTGGTCGACCCGGCCACGGGGAGCGATTCCCCCCCCGGCGAGCCCGGCGAGTTGTGCGCCCGGGGGCACGACGTGATGGCGGGTTACTACAAGAATCCGGCCGCGACCGCCAGGGCGATCGACGCCGAGGGATGGCTGCACACCGGCGACCTGGCCCGGCTACGCGACGACGGCAACTATCGGATCGTCGGGCGGTCGAAGGAGCTGATCATTCGAGGGGGCGAGAATATCTACCCGCCGGAGGTCGAGGAGTTTTTGAACACGGTCCCCGACGTCAGTGAAGTGGTCGTCGCCGGGCTCCCCGACCGCAAGTACGGCGAGATCGTCGCCGCCTGGATCGTCCCCAGCCCGGGCGCGACGATCACCGAAGCCGACGTCCGCCGCTTCTGCCACGGGCGGATCTCACACTTCAAGATCCCGGAGATCATTCGGATCGTCCCGCACCTACCGCGCACGGTGACCGGCAAGGTCCAGAAGTACCAGCTTCGCGATCAGGCCATCCGCGACCTCGGCCTGGAGGACGTCACCGCCGTTCCCACGGCCTGAGATCGTCGGACTTCGGCCGATCGACTGGGGAGATCAGGCTGCGTTGTGCGCTAACTGCCGACGGCGCGAGGCGGCCAACGACAGAAGCACCGGGACGAGTCCCATGACCAACGTCGAGGGCTCCGGAACCGCCGTTCCGTCATTGAACAGGAAGTTGGGGCCGAACACGCCAGGGGCGGCGACGCCTGCAAATGGTGATGGCGATCAAGTATTGCTCTCCGGCGACGAGAGCAAGACTGCTTCCCAAAGAATAGTAGCGGAAGCCGTCGAGGAGAACTCCTCCCGTCCCGGTGGGAAGTGTAATCGATCCGACTAACGACTGATCGCTCACGCGGAAGATGCCCACGTCGTGGGCGACGGCGAGGCCGTCGCCTGTAGTCGGAGTCGCATGCTTGAAAGTTGCTGGATTGCAGCGTGCCAAGACAATTTCGCTTCATTGTCGACGATTGAAGACGTGGGGGTCGGATCAGGAATCCATGCTCCGTCAACGAAACTGGCCGCGCGCGAGGCTGAGGGCTTCGCGCGCGGCCAGGGTTTGTTGAGGCTGTCGATCGGAGGGAGACGAGAGCGGGTTACTCGCGTTTGGCCTGGGCGTCGCCGGTGTTCGCAGCGGCGGCGAGGCCGGCCTTGGAGGCGTCGGCCCGCTGCTTCTCGACGGCGAGGAGGTCGAGTTCGGCCTTGAGGGCGACGGCCTTCGCCTGGACGGCGGCGGCGGGCCCGGCCTTGTCGGCGAGGGCCTTGTCGGCGGCGGCCTTGCCGGCGGTCGCGATTTCGAGGTTCTTCTTGACGCCGGCGACGGCGGCCGTGGCGGTCGCGGAGGCCGCGCGGGCGTCGGCGAGGGCCTTGTCTGCGGCGGCCTTCTCCAGTTCGACGGCCTTGGCCGCGGCCTTCGCCGCAACCAGGCCGATCTGGGCGGCCTTGTTGCGCGACTGAGCCGGGGCGACGGCCGCCGGTGCGGCGGCCTTGGCGGCCGTCGCGACGTTGAGGGCGGCCAGGGCGTCGGCCTGGCGACGACCGGCGGCGGCGACGGCCTGGATCAGCTCGGTCGCGCGCTGGGATTGCTTGACCAACTCGTCGGCGGCCTTGACGGTCGCGGCGGCGTCGGCGGCCGTCTTGAGCGCGGCGGCGGCCGCGGCGAGGGCGGGATCGTTGGCCGTCTTGTCGGCCAGCGCCTTCTCGACGGCCGTCTTGGAGGCGGCGAGGGCGTCGGCCGCGGCTTTTTCGGCGGCGGTCGTGTCGGCGACGGCCTTCTCGGCGGCGGCCTGCGCGGCTTGCGACTGGCCGGCGATCTGCTCGGCGGCCCCGGCGGTGGCCGAGGCGTCTTGGAGGACGGCGACCTTGGCGTTCACGACCTTCTCGCTCTCGACGACGACGGCCGCCTGCTGGGCGGCGGCCTGTTCAGCCGCCGTGGCGGCCTGCTGGGCCTTGGCCTGGACGTCGGTCGCGGCGGCGGCGGCGGTCTGGAGCGGCGGAAGCTCCTTGGAGAGCGCCGCGGCCTCCGCCGTGGCGGCCGTCATGGCCTGCTGGGTCTGGTCGATCCGGACGGCGATCGGGGCGGGGTTGGGCGCGAGGACGGTCAGCCGGTGGCCGTCCTTGGCGTTCCAGAGTCGGATGTCGCCCATCCAGCCGGCGCCGGCGACGGCGGCCTCGTCGTGGGTGAAGACGGCGCGGAGGGCCAGGTCGTTGAACGCCTCGAATTCGAGTTGCTTGCCGCCGTTCTGATCCCAGATCCGGACGACGCGGTCGCGACCCGAGGTGACGAGGCGGCCGTCCTTAGCGAACCGGACCGAAGAGGCGCCGGGGCCGTGGGCGGCGATGTTCTTGATCGCCGTGCCGTTCTCCATCTCCCAGAGTTTGACCGTGCCGTCCTCGCTCGACGAGGCGAGGACGTTGGAGTCCGCCCGCCAGGAGACGTCAGTGAGTGCGGTGTTATGGCCGCGAAGGTCGTGGAACTCGCGCCCGGTGGCGGTCTCCCAGACCATCAGGCCGTTGTTACGGTCGCCGCTGGCGAGGAGGACGCCGTCGGGGCTGAACTCGACGGCGGTGACCCACTCGGTGTGCTTCTTCATCTCGTACACGAGGCTGTTGTCGGCCGTGTTGTAGATCCGGAGAATCCGGCTGGGGCCGCCGAGGGCGACCTGGCCGTGGTCGGGGCTGATGTCGGCGGCGATCACGGCGTCGTATTCCTTGCCGACCTCGAAGACGCGCTGGCCGGTCTTGACGTTGAAGCCCACGGCCAGGCCCGACTGGCCGCCACGGCCGCCGGCGGCCAGGAGGATGTCGCCGTTGCGGCTGAACTTGAGGACGTGGATCGTCCCCTCGGGGAACGGCAGGACCCCCATCAGGTGATGGTCGGTCGTGCGGTAGAGGAGCACCTGCTTGTGACCGCCCACGGCCAGCAGCGGCGCCCAGGGGCTCGCGGCCAGCGCCACCACGGCGCTGGGGTGCGCCTGAGGGACGAACGGCTCGGTGAGCAGGTCGTGGGGCATGGCGGGTTCGCCGGCGGGCTTGCCGAGGGCCGACGGGTCGAGCTTCATCTCGAACTTGGGCTTGGCCTTGACCGTCGCCACGCTGCCCGAGGTCTCGAGCGCGCCGCCGGCGATCCACTTGCGGATCAGGTCGATCTCGGCGTCGGGGATCTTCTCCGACTTCGGGGGCATCTTGGGTTCGTCGGTCTGAAGGATCAGGCCGAGGATCGAGCTGCCGTCCGGGTCGCCGGGCTCGATCACCTTGCCCGAGCCGCCTCCCTGCATGGCCCCGCTGTAGGTTTCCAGGTTCAGGCCCCCCTTCGCCTTGTCGGGGTTGTGGCACGCCCCGCAACGGCTCCGGAAGACCTGCGAGACGTGGTCGGCGAAGGTGATCTTCTCCGCGGCCTTGTCATCGGCGAGCGCGACCGGAGCGACGCAGAGGAAGGCCACGGACGAGAGGACGGCCGAGATTCGAGATCGCATGACGGCTGGTCTCATATTAAGAGCGAAGGGAAACATCAATGAATTCCGTTTCCCGTTCGAATCAATGGTTGAAGAGGAACTCGCGGCTGTTCAGCAGGGCCCAGAAGATGTCGCCGAGCGCCTGCGCCTGGTCGGGCGCCTTGGCCAGCGACGGAACGATCTTGTCGAGCTCTTCCTTGGTCGGCTTGCGGGCCAGGGTGCGGATGTAGAGGTCGGTGATCCGCTCCTCGGGGAACTTCTTCGACTCCATCAGCTTCTTGATCACGCCCCCCTGCTGGATCTTGGCGTTGACCGTGTCGCCATTGAGCAGGTGGAGCGCCTGCGAGAGGGTCGGCTCCATCTTGACCTCGCACGAGCAGGGGGTCTCCCGCGTGGCCCGGCCGAAGGTCGTCAGGAAGTAGGTCGAGTTGCCGCCGTCGGCGATCTGCACGGCGCGGGCGCCGACCGGCAGGCCCGCGAACTTGTCCTTCGTCTCGGTCACCTGGCTGATCGTGTCGAGCAGGCTCTCGGCTTTGATCCGCCGGACCAGGGCGTGGGAGAAGTTGCGCTCGTCGCCGGTGTTGCTCTCGTTGCGGGTGGTCACGCGCTGGTAAGTGCGCGAGTTGCAGATGTCGCGGACGAGGGCCTTGAGGTCGTACTTCGTCTCGGTGAACCGCTTGCCGAGGGCTTCGAGCAATTCGGGGTTCGACGCGGGGTTGCTGACCCGGAAGTCGTCGACCGGCTCGACGATGCCGACGCCCGTGAAGTGGGCCCAGACGCGGTTGGCGAACGACGACGCGAACCACGGGTTCTGGGGCGAGGCGAGCCACTTGGCCAGGACCACGCGGCGGTCCTTGCCCTTGACGTCGGGGGCCTCTCCCCCCAGGAACTTGGGAGGCATGACCCGGCCGCCGACCGGGTGGTTCATCTCGCCGCCGCCGGAGTTGAAGACGATCAGCTCGCGGAAGTCCTCGGCCTGCTTGCGGCCGATCTGCGAGAAGAACGCGGCGAACCCGTAGTAGTCGTCCTGCGTCCAGCGGTCGAACGGGTGGTTGTGGCACTGGGCGCACTGGATTCGCATGCCCATGAAGACCTGGGCCACGCTCTCGGTGAGCGGCAGCGTCTCGGTCGTCGTCTGGTAGAAGTTCGTCGCCGGGTTCTTGAACGTGCCGCCGTTGGCGCCGAGAAGCTCTTGAACCATCTGGTCCATCGGCATGTTCTTCGAGAGTTGCTCGACGAGCCAGTTGTAATACAGGAACATCGACTTGTAGCTGACCGTGATCGTCGACCGGATCTGGAGCAGCTCCGCCCACTGGCTGACCCAGATCTCGGAGAACTCCTTGCGCTCGAGCAGCTCGTCGATCACCTTGGCCCGCTTGGCCGGATCGGTCGAGGTGATGAACTTGGTGTACTCGTCGGTGGTCGGCGTCAGGCCGACGACGTCGAGGTACACCCGGCGCAGGAAGGCGTCGTCGTCGCAGACGCCCGACGGGGCGATGCGCAGCTTCTGGAGCTTCGCGGCGACGAGCTTGTCGATGTAGTTGGCCTCGGGCTCGCTCGGGTACGCGAACTTGAGCCCCTTGGGCAGGACGATGAACTGCGAGCCGACCGTGTGGGTCTCGAACCGAGCCATCACGAACGCCTCGCCGCGATCGCCGGCGGTCACCAGACCCTCGGGCGTGACGGCGGCGGATGACTCGTTGTTCGTCTGGAAGAGCGACAGCTTGGTGACGTCGCGGTCGGTGCCGTCGGAGTAGCGCGCCCGCACCGTCATCTGCTGCCGCGACCCCTTGCCGTCGAGCACGCCGTTCTTGGGATAGATGTCGACGCCGAGGACGGTGGGCAGCTTGCTCACGTCGTCGTTGTTGGCGCCCTTCTCAATCCACTCGTGAATGATCCGGTACATCTCGCTGCCGGCCTCGAACCGCTTGCCGCCGGTGTGCTGCACCGCGCCGATCGATTTTTCGAGGAGCGTGCTGTCGGCGGGGACGGCCAGGTTGATCCGCCGGCCGACCATCTCGCGGGTCAGGCGGAAGTGGTCGCCGTCGGGGTCGAAGCCGAAGATCGAGATCCGGAAGCCGTCCTTGCCGCGCGACGAGCCGTGGCAGCTTCCCGTATTGCAGCCGGCCCGCAGGAAGACCGGCATCACGTCGAGCCGGAAGCTGAGCGGCAACTGCGTCTTCGCCTGCGCCACCTTGACCGGGATGGTCTGCGACTTGTCGCCGAACGTCACGGCCATGGTCGTCTCGCCGTCGCTCAGCGGATAGAACGTATCCTCATCGCGGCGAAGGACCGCCGGGTTGGCGGGAGTCAGCTTCGCCTCGCGCGTCACGTCGCGGGTGATGCCGTCGGCGTACGACGCCTGGACCACGATCGACTGGCGATCGCGGGCCGTCGTCAGATGGATCACGTCGGGAAAGACCTGGATCTGCGTCAGACCGACCGTCGGCGCAGGCTCGGGAGCGATCGGCGTCGCCGGAATCTCAGGCATCGGAGCGGTAGCCGGGGCCGGAGCGGCGGGCTTCGCTTCCGGCTTTGGGGTTGCCGGGGCTGGGGCGGGCGCGGCGGCGGGCGCCGGAGCCGGGGCGGCGGGTTTGGCCGGCTCCTGGGCGAACGTGACGCCCAGGCAGAGGCCGCTGCTTCCGATCCCGACGAGCGCTCGTTGCATCGCTCGGGCGAGAGATCCGGTCGACCTGAACATGACGAGGAAGTCCTTATCTGCAAGAAAGCCGGCCGACCCGAAAGCCTGGGCGGTCCGACCGGAAATCTCTGTAAGTCACAAAGTCGCGTATCGAGGAGTCACCATGCGTGGCGGGACGGGGTTCACTTGCCGGCCGCCGCCGCCTGCTGCTTTTGCTTGCTGTCGAGCCGCAGCTTTTCGAGCCGGCTCAACGGCTTGGCCGGCGCGGCGGCTGGCGCGGCCGCGGCGACGGGCGCGGCGGCCGGGGCTGGAGCCGCGGCGGCGGCCGGCTTGGGGAGCGGGGCGTCGATTCGCAAGGTCCCCGAGCCGATGTTGTGGACGATCGGTTCGCCGTTCTGGGTGACGACCACCTGGCAGAACAGGTTCGTGTGGTTGCCGGCCGGCGACGTGGCGTCGGTCTTCAGGTGGTACACGATGTCCTTGCTGTCCTTGGTGATCTTCTTGACGTCGGTCGTCACCTTGTTCGGGAGTCCGACGAGGCTCACGTCGGCCTCGCCCGGGAAGTCGACGTTCTTGGTGACGGCGACCGCCATGTCGGCTTCCTTGCCTTGCTCGACCGTCGCGGCCTGGAACGTCAGGCCCACGAACGGGGCGGCGATCGTCAGGTCGGCGAGCTGGGACGAGACCATGATCGGACCGGTCGGTCCGCTCGACGTGCCGTTGACGACGATCTTCCAGGTCCGCAGCTCGGCGCCGCCGTCGGCGTTCATGGGGATCACGGCTTCGTTCTGCCCCTCGGGGATCGCCACGCCGCCGGACGAGCCGACGCCGGGAGGGTTCCAGGGGAGCGACACGGCGATGGCCGCCTTGAAGCCTTCCTTGCGGGTCGCCCGGACCTTCAAGCCCATCTGGCCGCTGCGGACCATGGGGACTTTCGGCTGAACGATCTCGATCGAGTACGGGCTCTCCTCGGTCACGCCGACGGCCAGGCGGTCGACGGTCCGCGACCAGACGATGATGCCGTTGTTGACCGGCGAGAGGACGAACGCGGCCTGCGAGCTGAACTCGGAGGCGACTTCAACCTTGGGATCGACCGACTTGCCCGAGATCTTGGCGAGCGTCGCGGCGAGCGGGGCGTCGGCCTTGGCCTTGAACAGGACCGGGACGATCGCCTGACTGGCGACCAGCACGGGGGCTTCCATCTCGATCCCCGGCGGCAGATTCTCGGCGAGGATGTTGACGTCGCCGCCGAAGTCGGCCCGGCTCCCCTGGATCAGGATCGCCTGGCGGTTGCCTCGGGGGACGCTCGGGGCCATGACGCCGGTCCCCAGCATGATCTGCTCGGCGGGGGTGGACACGGTGAGCCTGGGAGCGACGGGGCTGACCTCGATCCGATAGACGTAGGAGGGGCCTCCGTTGCCCAGTTGATCGACGACCGAGACGACGTACTCGGCGTCTTCAGGACAGGCGAACCGGAAGTAGCTGTCGGGCCCGACGGCGTCGTCGTTGCCGACCGCGGCGCCGGCCCCCTTCTTCGCCAGGTACATCACCGAGTCGATCGGCGAGCGGAGCTGGCGGCCGAACAGCCGGAAGTCGTACGTCTGGCCCTTCTTCCCCGCGAAGACGAAATGATCGACGTCGCCGGCCTTTTCCAGCACGCCGTTCAAGGCCATGGGAGCCGTGAACGGAGTCGCCGTGGCCTGGTCGTTGTTTGGCTCTTTTTCGAGGACGTTGCCCAGGGGGGTGAGCCGGAACAGGTTTGGGTGCGGCGACAGTCCCTTTTCGTCCTGCCGCGTGATGCCGAAGTTCGGGACGTAGGCGGCCGGCAGCGTGACGTTGACCGTCGCCTCGCCGGCCGGGTCGCCTATCCAGCGCACGGCGAGCGTCTCGCCGAACTTGCCCCCCGGCGGGAAGACGCCGGTCGAGCGCGGGTAGTTGCCCACCTGCACGCGGTACAGGCACGCGCCGTTGCCGGCGTACGCGCTCTCGCGCACCTGGATGATGTATTTGCCGTCTTCCGGAGCCACCACCGAGGCGAACGCGTCTTGCCAGAGGAGCGCCGCGTCGTCGCTCGACGCCAGCTCGAACCTCTTGGTGTTGAGGATCGCCACGTAGGGGTCGAACAACGTGATCCCCAGCCGCATGCCTTCGACTTCGACCGAGATCCGTTCGCCCTTCTTGGCGTCGACCACGAAGTAATCGACGTCCTCGTTATCGGCGACGCCGTTGATCGTGACGTTCATCGGGATCGCCTGGGGGGCGGCGAAATCGTTGTTGGGCTCGACCTCGGCGACTTCCGGGAACGCACCGACGCTGAAGCCGCGCAGCTCGCTGAGGCCGGTGGCGGTCCGGATGCGGAGGTCGTGCCAGCCGAGCGGGCTGTCGGCGGCGATCTTGACCTTCGCCTTGACGTTGTTGTCGTCGACCTTCGTGATCGCGGTGGCGGTCACGCCCGGCTGATAGAACAGGATCTCCTTGGCGTCGCCCAGTCGGGCGCCGGAGAACGTGACGTCGAGCTCAACGCCGCGCTGGCCGCCGACCGGTCGAACGGCCGTCAGGCTGGGGGTCGAGGCGAGAGCGGGCAGGGCGGTCGCGAGCGCCAGGGGCAGGGCCAGGAGCGACGACCTGAGCAGGGGGGGGCGGGAGGAAGGCATTTTGGAATTTCTCAAGTGATGGGCCGGCGGGTTCGGGCGATCGGTCTCGAAGTACCGCGAAGCGATGCAAGGCGGGGCGAAGGGCCGGCGACCGTCAAGGATCGCGGCCCTTCGCGAGGTTCGACGAGGGGTCAGGCCATCAGCTCTTTGACCACCTTGCCGCCGTCGACGATCTCGATCGGCCGGTTGCCCGGCGACATGAGTTCCTTGTCGGCGACGATGCCCATGAGGTGGTAGACGGTCGTGGCCAGGTCTTCGGGGCCGACCGGGTCGCGATCGGGCTCGGTGGCCGTGGCGTTCGACGCGCCGTGGATGTACCCCCCCTTGATGCCGCCGCCGGCCAGGGCGACGCTGAAGACCTTCGGCCAGTGGTCGCGGCCGGCGTCCTTGTTGATCTTGGGCGTGCGGCCGAACTCGCTCGACACCATGACGAGCGTCCGCTTGAGGAGGCCCTGGCGGTCGAGGTCGCGGATCAGGGTGGCGTACGCCTGGTCGAAGGCCGGCATCTGGCTCTTCATGCCGGGGACGATCTGCGAGTGCAGGTCCCAGCCGCCGTACTGGATCGTGACCATCCGGACGCCGGCGGCGACCAGTCGCCGGGCCAGCAGCATCCGCTGACCGGCCGGGTTGCGGCCGTACTCGTCGCGGATCTTGGCGGGTTCGGCGGCGATGTTGAACGCCTCGCGGGCCTTCTCCGAGCTGATCAGGCTGTAGGCCCGCTCGTAGAAGGTGTCCATCGCTCCGATGTTGTCGCTCTTCTCGGCCTTGGCGAAGTGGTCGTTGACCGCGTCAAGCACCGTGCGGCGGGTGGTGAACCGGCCCGTGTCGATCCCGCTGGGCAGGTTCAGGTCCTGCACGCGGAAGCCCTCGGCGGCCGGGTCGCTCCCCAGGCTGAACGGCGAGAACGCCGAGCTGAGGTAGCCGGTCCCCGCGTACACGTTGGGGATGCTCGGAATGCAGACGTACGGCGGCAGGTTGTTCTTGGGGCCGTACTCGTGCGAGACCACGCTGCCGAAGCTCGGGTAGACGAGCGCGGGGCTGGGCCGGTAGCCCGTGAACATGTTGTGCGTGCCGCGCTCGTGGGCGGCCTCGCCGTGGGTCATCGACCGGATGACCGTCATCTTGTCGGCGACCTGGGCCGTCTGGGCCAGCGTCTCGCTGAACCGCTCGCCGTCGATCTTGGTCGGGACAGAGTTCATCTCGCCCCGGTACTCGATCGGCGCGAACGGCTTGGGATCGAACGTCTCCTGGTGGGCGATGCCGCCCGGCAGGAAGATGTGAATCACCGAGTCGGCCTTGGCCTCGATGGGGGCGTAATTCTTCTGGTCGGCCCGAGCCTGGACGCGCAGCAGGTCGGCCAGGGTCAATCCCCCGAGGCCGATCGATCCCACGGTCAGAAACCCTCGACGACTCATCGGGGTCGGAAATCCGGTCGCCATGATCACATCTCCTGCGTTTGTTTCAATCCTCGTCGCGCCGGACGCGACGAAGGCTCTATGCGTGAGGGCGGGCGTCTTGTCTTGAATCCGATCGCTCATGGCGGGAGGGACTAGCGTCCCACTCCCGGGCGACCGTCGCAATGCTGCAAACTCTTGTGCGGTAACACGATCAGTGGAGATCCTGATAGCGTCTGGGGCTGGGGAAAAGAGCGGTCTTGGGGGACAGGGGCGTCGAGCGGGGGTGGCGGACGTCCCGTGGAGTCGGTCTGGGTGCAATTATTGTCAAACAATCGAGTTTCACTTGCAAGGTATTACGAGGCCATCGACGACGGCGTTGGCGCGTTTTTTGGAACTCGCCATCGAGTTCGCAATCAACATGTCGGATATTCTGCGCAATCGGCAAAACGGCGACAAGGCAAACGGCGCAGCTCCGTGGTACGGGCATCGCCCATCGTCGCTAACCTTCGATTTTGCAATGAGTTCGGACGGTGAGGTGTGTTCAGTCCGCGAAGACCGGATGAAGTGATGCGTGGTGTAAAAAATCACTCGCTTGCGCGGACGTGGATGCGGTGGGCTTCGGTGAACCGGGCTTCGGGACGTCCGGCGCGGTTGAACTGGCCCGGCGCGCCGGCGGTGAACTCTTCCTGGGCGATCAGGGGACGGACGATCCGCTCGACCGCGCCGGTGGTGAAGGCGCGTTGCATGTAGTCGTCGCTCAGTTCGTTGGTGATCGCGGCGAGGATCATCCCCTGATCGAGCGCCAGGACGAAGCCCGAGACGAGTCCGGCGGTGACGTCGACGGAATCCTGGAAGCCGAGGGCGCCGTAGGACGGGAACCGGTTCTTGAGGTTCTGGAGGTTCGTCATCGCTTCCTGGCGGGCGAAGCGGAGGGCGAGGAACGAGGCGTGGGGGGTGACGATTCCGTGCGGGGTCCGCGTGATGACGACGTTGGAGATCATCGGCACGCCCCAGCCGATCTCGTACGAGTAGTAGCCGTCCGGGTTCGTTCCCAGTCCATTGACGCCGTAAACTTCATAGCCGCCGGCCGGCCGGAACGCGGGCGAGAAGCCCCAGAAGCCGTACTGCATCTCCTGGAGGCCGTGGACGATCTGCGCCCGGACGTAGAGCGGGTGGTTGACGCCCCAGCTTCGGGGGGCCCACGACGCCTCAGGGACGAAGAGGGTGACCATCAGGGCCTCGAACATGCTGCCCCCCCAGCTCGGGACGATCCGCGTCCCCTGGTAATTGTAGGCCCCCTCGAACACCGGCACGCCGAGGTATTCCCGGCGCTCTCCGGTCGGCGTCTGGAACTGCGGCCCCACGTCGGTCGGCAGCGTTCGGTACATCCGATAGTACTGCTCGGCCGGAAGCTGGCCGCGGGCGATGGCCAGATAGCTGGCGATCCGGGCCTCGGAGTTGAGCATGCCGTAATGACCGAAGAAGGCGTTCTCGTCGGTCCAGTAGCCGACGTGCAACAAGCCGGGATGCTGCACCGGCCGAGCCGGGTCGTACGAATCGTAGAAGAACCCGAAGTCCATGGCCTCCAGGAGCTTGGCGGCGGCGGGCGCGAGTTCGGGCTGGGTATTGACGACCATCGTCAGGGCGACCGCCAGCCACGCATTGTCGACGCTCGATAGCAGCGGTCGGCGGGGCTGAGAGTTGACGGGCGAGACCAGCAGACGCGCGCCGTCCCTCGGATCGATGTCGTTGATGAAGAAACCGTGCGGGCGATTCATCCGTTCGAGCGTCACGATCGTCTGCGTCAGCCGGTCGCGCGCCTGGTCGTGGGGGATGATCTCAAGCTGCTCGGCGGCCATGACGCTCCAGATGTACGACGCGATGTTCGTCGGCGAGGTCTCCATCACGGCGGCGTCCCAGCCTTCTCCCTTGCGATGGATGCGGTCGGCGGGCAGGCCGCTGGGCTGGGTCAGGCGGTCCATCGACCGCCAGGCGTCCTCGGCGTAGCGCTTGAGGACCGCCCGATCGGCTGGAGCGAGCGACGACGCGGTCGGCTGGCCGTGGGCGTTCGACGACCCGAACAGGCCGACGATCATCCCGAACAAACCGACGACGTACGGCGAAACAGGCGATCGAGCCATCGCACCACCTCTGAAGAGAAGATGTGGGCAGGCGCGGGCAATCCGCGGCGATCCCCCGCGAACTCGTTCCCTCAACACCGGAACAGCGTTGCCTTCACTTACTCATTCTATTCCGGAGGCCGGATTGTGACAAAGGCTAGCATGGGCTCACGCAATGAGGCGTGTGGTTCGCCGTCGGGGCGGCGGCTGGGTTCACGGGAGCCTGGTGCCTCCCCGTTCATGGAGGTAGATTCAATGGGAGGTCGTGAACGTGCGGCGAGAACGGGCGCGCGGGTCGAAGGCGATCTCGATCGTGGCCGTTCCGAGACGGCGGGCTCGCACACCCGCCATCTGGTCTCATCGTCCCGGTCGATCGGGATCTTGAAGAAAGGGAGAAGTCGATGGCGGAACCTCTGATTCCCGCCACGGTGATCGGCAGTTGGTCGTTCCCGGGCTGGTACGAGAAATTCGTCGGCGACGTCAAGGACCGACCCGAGTTGTACGGGCCCGTCGACCGCGAGGAAGCGGTCCGCGACGCGATCCGGCTGGCGATCGACGACCAGGTCCGCTCGGGCCTCGACCGGATCACCGACGGCGAGATGCAACGGGTGGACTTCAACCTGGGGTTTTACGAGTATCTCGGCGGTCTGGAGCCGTTGCGGAAAGCCCGGCACTGGGGCGCCCCCGCCCACGACCAGCGCGATCGCTACCGCTGCATCGCCCCGCTCACCGCTCCCGAGGGGTTGGGGACGACGACCGAGTACCACCGCCTTCGCGAGTACACCACCGGCCCGGTCAAGATTCCGATCCCGGGGCCGTTCACCCTGGCGGGTTGCATCGACGGCGGCGACGTGTATCCGAATCGCGCGGCGACGGCCGAAGCGTTGATTCCGATCGTCGCGGCCGAGCTGAAAGCCCTCGACGCCGCCGGGGTCGACTTCATCCAGCTCGACGAGCCGAGCTTCGCCTGCCACCCGGACGCTCCCGACTACTTCCTCGACGTGATCGCTCGCACGGTCGCGGGCGTCAAGGCGTACGTCAGCATGCACATGTGCTTCGGCAATTACCGGGCGCGGGCGGTGGGGCATCGCACCTATCGGCCGTTGTTCCCGCACATCGGCCGCGCCCGGGTGTCGCAGCTCGCGCTCGAGTTCGCCAGCCGCGAGATGGCGGAGATCGAGCTGCTGGCCGAACTCCCCGAGACGATGGACGTGGCGGTCGGCCTGGTCGACGTCAAGAACACCTGGATCGAGCCGCCGGGGCTGGTGGCCGAGCGGCTGCGCGCGGTCCTCAAGCACGTCGCGCCCGAGCGGGTGTCGATCACGCCCGACTGCGGGTTCTCGCAGACGGCCCGGCATCTGGCGGTGGCCAAGGCTCGATCGCTGGCCGAGGGCGCGGCGATCGTCCGCCGCGAGCTGGGACGCTCTTGACCACAAACCATCAAGACGCTGTGACGCCCGACTTCATGAAAATGGGAGAGGTAAGCCTTGGGTGGCTGTGGCAGAATGCCACAGATGCGCGGGCCGTGGCGTCCGATCTGTGGCATTCCGCCACAGCCACCCGGAAGGAGCCCCGCCCCGTTTTTTCAGAGCCATCGAAAGGGGGGCCGACATGATTGAACCATACCGCAGCGGCCCCGACCTGGCGCGCGAGATCGCCGAGACGACCGTTCCGCCCGGCGGCCTGGCCGTCTGGTGGCTGGGGCAGAGCGGCTACCTGCTCAAGTCGCGGTCCGGACTGCTGGCGGTCGACCTTTATCTCTCGGAGCACCTGACGCGCAAGTACGAGGCGACCGAACGGCGGCACGTCCGGATGACGCGGTCGCCGATCCTGGGCGAAGACCTGCGCGGGATCGATCTGATCCTCGCCAGCCACAAGCACTCCGACCACCTCGACCCGGGCTCGGCCTCGGCGCTGCTGAACGCCTCGCCGGCGGCGGTCCTCGCCTTGCCCGAGGCGATCCGCGAGCACGCGCACGGCCTGGGGCTGCCGGACGATCGGCTGGTCGGACTCGACGTCGGGGCGACCTTCGAGTGCGCCGGGTTTCGCGTCCGGGCGATTGCGTCGGCTCACGAGGGGTTCGACCGTGACGCGGCCGGCCGGCATCCGTATCTTGGGTTCGTCATCGAGTCGGACGGCCTGCGGCTTTATCACAGCGGCGACACGCTCTTGTACGAAGGTCTGGCCGAGGCGCTCGGGGCGGATCGGTTCGACGTGCTATTCTTGCCGATCAACGGCCGCGACCCCGCGCGGGGCGTGGCGGGCAATATGTCGGCGGCCGAGGCCGTCGATCTGGCCGTTCGGATCGGACCTCGGTTCGTCGTTCCTCAGCATTACGACATGTTCACATTCAACACGGTTCCGGTCGGACTCTTCGAGGCCGAGGCGGGTCGGCTGCCGGCCGGGACCAGTCCGCGCGTCTTGCGATGCGGCGAGCGTTGGGAGCTACGGCCTTGAGTATCACGATCGGCATCGACGTCGGCACGTCCGGGACCAAGACGCTGGCCATCGACGAGCACGGCAAGATCCTCGCGTCGGCGTCTTCGGAGTACCCGTGCTCGCACCCGCGGCCGGGGTGGTCGGAGCAAGACCCCGAGCTGTGGTGGCGCGCGACCCAGGAGACCCTCCGCGCCGTGCTCTCCTCGGGCAAGTTCGCGCCGGCCGACGTGGCCGGCGTGGGCCTCAGCGGCCAGATGCACGGCTCGGTCTTCCTCGATGCGTCGGGCGAAGTCGTCCGTCCCGCGCTCCTTTGGAACGACCAGCGGACGGCCGCCCAGTGCGCGGAGATCGAGGATCGCGCGGGGGGGCGCGAGGCGCTCATCAAGATGGTTGGCAACCGCGCGATGACCGGGTTCACCGCGCCCAAGCTGCTCTGGGTCCGCAAGGAGGAGCCGGCGAACTGGGAACGGGTTCGCCAGGTGCTCTTACCGAAGGATTACGTCCGCTATCGCCTGACCGGCGCCTACGCGACGGAGGTCAGCGACGCCTCGGGCACGCTGCTGCTCGACGTCGCCAATCGCCGATGGAGCCGCGAGCTGCTCGCCAAGCTCGACATCGACCCCGCGCTCCTGCCGCCCTGCCACGAAAGCTTCGAGGTTTCGGCCCAGGTCAGCGCGATCGGCTCGGAGGCGACCGGCTTGCCCGTTGGAACTCCGGTGGTCGGCGGCGGCGGCGACCAGCCGGCCGGCGCGGTCGGCAACGGGATCGTCCGGCCGGGCGTCGCCTCGGCGACGATGGGGACCTCGGGCGTCGTCTTCGCCCACACCGACAAGCCCGGCTTCGACCCCCTCGGCCGGCTCCAGCGTGGCTGTCACGCCGTCCCGGGCGCGTGGCACGTCATGGGCGTCGTGCTCTCGGCGGGGGGCAGCTTGCAGTGGTTCCGCAACGAGCTGGGCAAGGCCGAGGTCGAGCTTTCCCGGACGCAGGGCATCGACCCGTACCTCCTGCTCACCGCCGAGGCGGCGATCGCCGGCCCGGGGGCGGAAGGGTTGTTCTTCCTGCCGTACCTGACCGGCGAACGTTCGCCGCACTTCGACCCCGACGCCAAGGGGGGCTGGATCGGCCTGACGGTCCGTCACGGCCGTCCTCACCTGATCCGGGCGGTCCTCGAAGGGGCGACGTACGCGATGCGCGACAGTCTCGAATTGATCCGCGAGATGGGCTCCGAGATCGACCACATCCGCGTCTCCGGCGGCGGCGCCCGCAACGCGCTTTGGAAGCAGATCCAGGCCGACATCTACGGCTGCGACGTCCATACGCTGAACTCGACCGAGGGCCCGGCGTTCGGCGTCGCGCTGCTGGCTCAGGTGGGAACCGGCGGCTTCGCGACCGTCCCTGAAGCCTGCGACGCGACGATCATGACGCTGGAAAGCACGAACGTCGATCACCGCGCCAAGGCTTACTACGACAAGGCCTACAAGGTTTACCAAAGCCTGTACCAGAACCTGCGCGGGACGTTTCGCGAGATCAGCCAGCTCGTAGAAGGCGGCTTCTAGTCGATTTCCCTTTCTTCCCGCAAGGGGAGAAGGCATGCTTGCGACAGCTTGTTTTAATGGCTACGTAACTTGTCAGGAGTCTTCGCTTGGCTCGCAAGCCGCGACATGAAATCCGCCCGGCCGTCCCGGAGATTCCGCCGAGTCCACCGGCTCTCCCCGAGCCGGCCCGGGCGCGTCGCCAGGTCGTCTGGATCGGGCTGGCCGTCGCCGGCTTGCTGGCGGTTCACCTGGCGCTGGCGGAACGGAGCCTGATCACCGAGAACCCGACGGTCGACGAGGTCGTTCACATGCCGGCGGGACTCACCTACTGGCAGAAGCATACGTTCCGCCTCTATCGCCACAATCCTCCGCTCATCAAGTTGATCGCCGCCTTGCCCGTCGTGCTGTCGAATCCGGTGATGGACCCGCTCTACCAGATGAAAAGCTGGACGGACCGCGAGCCTTCCCAGACGACGTTCTCGCAGACGTTCGCCTTCGTGAACGCCGCCCGCTACTTCGAGCTGTTTCAGCTCGCGCGAATGGTCATGCCGCTGTTCTCGGTGCTCGGCGGTCTCGTCGTCTTCGCCTGGTCGAGCCGGCTGTACGGGCCTTACGGCGGGTTGCTCAGCCTTTGCCTCTGGGTCTTCTGCCCGAACATCCTGGCGCACACGCGACTGGTCACGACGGACGTCGGCTCGACGGTCCTGGGCGCCGGGGCGACGTACCTGTTCTGGCGCTACCTCCGAAGCCCGAGCCTGCCGTGGGCGATCGTCGCGGGCGTGGCCCTGGGGTTGGCCCAGCTCTCCAAGTTCAGCATGCTCCTCCTGTACTTCGTCTGGCCGTTCCTCTGGGTCGTCCGGACGATCCTCGTCGCGTCGCCCGACGGCTGGCCGAGGCGCGTCGGCAGGGGCGTCATACATGGTTTGATCATCGTCGCGCTCAGCATCTTGACGATCGACGTCGGCTATCTGTTCGAAGGGGTCGGCAAGCCGCTGGGGAGCTTCGAGTTCGCGAGCCAGAGCTTGACGAGCCCGGTCCCGGGGGGCGTGCGCAGGTCGCCCGCGACCACGAACCCGCTGTACGACATCATCTGGCCGTTCGCGCAGAACCGCTTCCGAGGGACGATCCTCGAACACGTTCCCGCCCCCTTGCCTGAGCATTACTTGCTCGGTTTCGACGAGCAGAAGATCGAGTCGGAAGGTATCCCGATTCGGTTCTCGAAGGCGAAGCGCGCCCTCTCCGGCGGCGACCTCGCGACGGCCCGCGCGGAGGCTGCTTCGACCGACCGTTCCGTGACCGGCTATTCGGTCTACCTCAACGGCGAGCTTCGGCGATCGGGGTGGTGGTACTACTATCTGGCGACCCTCGCCTACAAGATGCCCGAAGGGACGTGGCTGCTCGCACTGGCCTCGCTTGCGGCTCTGGCCGTCGGCAGGCGGTCGCGCGAGGGATGGGCCGACGAGGTTGCGCTCGGGACTATTCCGATCGTCATCCTCTTCGCGATGAGCTTTCTCACGGACATCAACCTCGGGCTGCGCTACGTCCTCGCGGTCTTCCCTTATATTTACATCCAGGCGGGCAAGGTCGTACCCTGGGTCGAAGGGCTCTCCGGCCGGGCTCGGGCCGGCGGTCGGGCGGCGGTGCTCGGCGCGTTGGCCCTGACTGTAGGCTCGACGCTGGCGAGCCACCCGCACTACCTCGCCTATTTCAACTGGGCCTCGGGAGGACCGGACCGCGTTCCCGCCCGGCTGATCGACAGCAATCTCGACTGGGGCCAGGACCTCGTCGGGCTTCGCGAGTGGTGCCGGACCCACATCCCCGATGAGCGAATCGGCCTGGCCCTCTTCGGCCAGATCAACCCCAGCATCTTCACGGTCCGGGGCGATCACTTCGACTGGTTTCTGCCGCCGGTCAAACCGGCCGACGTCTCGCCCATGTTCAACACCCCGGGCTTGCACGTGATCGGTCCGTCCCCGAAGCTGACGCCCGGCTATTACGCCGTGAGCGCGACGATGCTCTACGGAATCTCCTGGCGACTCTACGACAACACCGCCTACTGGCAAGAAGCCTGGCAGCCTTCGTGGAATGTCGAGGAAAACGCCTTCGCCTACTTCCGCCAGTTCGAGCCGATCGACCGCATCGGCCACTCGATCTACATCTACAAGCTGAGCGCCGAAGACGTCCAGCGCGCCGCTCTTACGACCGTGATACCCAATCGCCTGAACCGTCGCCTCTCGCAGGCGGGGAGCGGAATACCAGCCCGAAGCGCAAGCGAGTAAATTTCCGATCGGCCGTTGGAATCGATTCACTCGCTGGCACATCGGGCTCGTACGGCTTCGCGATCCGAGCGATTCCGTGTGAGCGTCCTACGGTTTGCGGCAGACGTAAACCTGCGCCAGGTCGTCGTCGCTGATGGGGCCGAATCGGATCTCGGTCTCGAACCCGGCCTGACGGAGGATGTCGGGAAAGTCGGTCCCCAGCTCGGTGAAGACCGGGTAGCCCCAGTCGCCTCCGGGATGGGAGATCGAGGGTGCCAGGTGTTCGACCGAGCCGTCCGGGCCGAGCCGGGCGCGCGGGAAGGTCTTGGAGACGTTCGGCGACACCGGCGCGGTGAAGACGTGCCGGCCGCCAGGAGCGAGCACGCGACGGCACTCCGCGAGGGCTGTTGCGAGGTCGGGAACGTGTTCGAGCGTCTCGGAAGTGAGGACGAGGTCGAAGTAGGCGTCGGGGTAGGTCAGCCGGGTGAAGTTCTCGCACCGCACGCCGTCGACGACCGAGCCGGGACTAGCTCCGGGCGTGAAGTCTGACGGCTGAAAGCCGGGGAGCCCCTTCAGCGCCTCGTGGAGGCCGTCGATGCGGTTGATCTCGGCGATGCGGAGGTCGCGGGCGACCGCTGATCGGGTCCAATCCCGGAGCGATCGTGCGCCGGTCGGATAGAGGTTGAGCAAAACCTCGGCGAGTCGCCGGGCGCGGAGCTTCGCGCCGCAGGCCGAGCAATCGGACGACTCCTTGCGGGCCAGGGCGACCGCCTGACCCGGCGAGAGGCCCCAGAGTTCGACCAGGCGGTTGGGGATCACGCGGCGGCGGTAGAGCATCGGCCGCGTCTTCCCGCAGACCGAACAGGGCTCGATCCGACCGTGCGCGATCGCCGAGGCGTAGTCGCGGGCCAGCCAGCCGAGCCGGTGGGAGGCGTTCCAGACGGCGACCAGGGGCCGTTTCACGACGCGCGGCAGGGGGATCTTGCTCATCTCGGCTCGGTTCAAGGCGAGGTTCGGGGCCGCCACTCGCCTTGACCGGGCGGTCGCATTCGATTACGATGAATGCATGTGTCGGCTACGTTGGAAGAACGCGTTAAAGTCTGATTTGACAACAAAGTAGGGCGACGATCAATGGCCTACGCAACGACCACCCCGCGGCACAAGACGAAGGAAGTCGGCATTGGCGACCACTTGATCGGGGGCGAAAACCCGATCTCGGTGCAATCGATGACGACCACCAACACCTTCGACGCCCAGGCCACGCTTGAGCAAATCCAGCGCCTGGAGGAAGCCGGTTGCGAGGTCGTCCGCGTCACCGTCCCCAAGAAGGAAGACGTGGCGGGCTGCGAGGCGATCCGGGACCACATGAAGATCCCGCTGATCGCCGATATCCACTACGACTACCGCATGGCTCTCGCCTGCCTCGAAGCCCGGACCCCCTCGGGCCGTCGCGCCGTCGACAAGATCCGGATCAATCCCGGCAACCTCGGCGGCGAGGAGCGGTTCAAGGAAGTCGTCCGCAAGGCCCGCGACGCCGGCGTGCCGATGCGGATCGGCGTCAATTCGGGCAGCCTCGAAAAAGATCTGATCGACAAGTACGGCTTCCCATGCCCCGAGGCGATGGTCGAGAGCGCGCTGCGGTACATCGAGACCGCCGAGAGCCTCGGCTACAAGCTGATGATCGTCAGCCTTAAGGCCAGCCACGTGCCAACGGCCGTCGAGTGCTACACCCAGTACGCCCGCCAGTGCGACTACCCGACCCACGTCGGGATCACCGAAGCCGGTTCGAAGGACTATGGCACGCTGAAAAGCTCCGCCGGCATCGGCGCGATCGTCCTTCGGGGGATCGGCGACACGATCAGGGTCTCGCTCCTGGGCGACCCGGTCCCGGAGATCGCGGCCGGCTTCGACATCCTCCGCGCCTGTGACCGCCGCGTGACCAAGCCCGAAGTCGTCGCCTGTCCGACCTGCGGCCGGCTCGACATCGACCTTGAGCGGATCGTCGCCGAGGTCGAGGAGCGGATGAAGAACCTTTCCAACCCGATCCGCGTCAGCATCCTCGGCTGCCTGGTCAACGGCTTCGGCGAGGCCAAGGAGGCCGACCTCGGCATCGCCGCCGGCGCCGGCAAGGGCATCATCTTCAAGCGCGGAATCCCCATCCGCCACGTCAAGGAAGCCGAGATGGTCGACGCCCTCCTCGAAGAAGTCCACCGCTTCGACGAAGAGGTCAAGCCGCTCGCCTCCTACCTCGAAAAAGAGAAGCAGAAGCAGAACAAGGCGAGCCTGACCGTCTTGAACTGACCGCCCTGAAGCGGTCTTTGTCCAGCCGGCGCACCCGCGGTGTGCGCCGGTAGCCCGAGTATCGCTGTGAGGGGGGCCCCTTGTGGGTGCCCGATCGGCGTTGGCAATAGCGGCGGCCTGGGCGACGAAGTGGTTGTGGACACAAGGACGGTCCATTGCACTCTTGCGCTCACCCCGTCGCGGGCCGGCGCGCGAAGGATGAATGATCCCCGCCGCCTCCTTCGCCTCGCTCGATTTTTCGTATCGTGACCCTCGCGACGATCCCCACGGGGCCGCCATCGTCAACCCCCGCGCTCCTTGGTCCGAACGTCGGATCGTTCCGGCCCGATCTGCCGACGACCTGGGGATTTCGCGACTGCCGTTCTTCGACGAGGCGTCGAATGCAGTATGTTTAGATTGGTGAGTTGTCGGTTGTTCGGTCTTTGAAAATTCGATTGATCGGATCATCACGGTTCGTTGGATTCATCGGAATGTGCGGAACGCATGAGGTAGGCCAATGGGACGCGAGGGAGGCCAAGCGGCGACGATGGGAAAAGTGAGCGGACGAACCCAATCCGCCAAGCCCACGGCCGCTCTGTTCCGGTTCGAAAAGTGAGCGGACGAACCCAATGCGGCGCGGGAAGTTCGCGGTCCGCGCATCGAATCGCTACGACCCTCATCCGGCCGTTCCAGACACCTTCTCCCGGGGGGAAGAAGGGAAACCGGGGAGGAAAAAGAGCAAACGAAGCCAATTTTGGCGTTACGCCTAAAGGCTTTTGAAAGCAGATGTTAAATCGCTTGTCCGGCCCTCTGGAGCCGGCGCGAACGAAGCCAATCGCCGACGGCCGGATGGCGATGCCAGGGCGGGTCGTCGGCCGAGGGGGAAGGGCGGTTTTCGGCGCGAACGAAGCCAAAATCGCGTCGAGCCCGCCCGCCCCATAGATCGGTCAGGACTGCCGCAGGCCGACGGCGACGTACTTGGTTTCGAGGTAGGCGTCGAGCCCTTCGGACCCGAGTTCGCGGCCCAGGCCGGATTCCTTCATGCCGCCGAACGGGCATTGGGGGGTTGCGGGGATTGGGTCGTTAATGCCGATGATGCCGGCTTCAAGGCCCTCGGCCATCCGGGTGGCGACGGTCAGGTCGTTGGTGAAGACGTAGGCGGCCAGGCCGTAGGGGGTGTTGTTGGCGGCGGCGATCACGTCGTCGAGCTTGTCGAAGTCGAGGATCGGCATCACGGGGGCGAACGGCTCGTCGGTCATCAGCTTCATGTTGCCGTCGACGTTGGTAAGGACGGTCGGCTCGAACCAGTAGCCCTTGTCGAATCGCGACGACTTGCCGCCGCCGGTCAGGATCGACGCTCCCTTGCTCTTGGCGTCGTCGATCAGCTTCGCGGCCTTGTCGAGGGCTTTGGCCTCGAACATCGGCCCGACCTGGACGCCATCCTCCAAACCGTTGCCCAGTTTGAGCTTGCGTGCCAGCTCGACGGCGGCCTCGGTGAAATCCTTGACGATCTTCTCGTGGACGTAGAACCGGGAGGGGGCGATGCAGACCTGGCCGTTGTTGCGGAACTTGCCGATGACGGCCGCCTGGGCCACCTGCTGGACGTCGGCGTCGGGGAACACGATCAGGGGGGCGTGGCCGCCGAGTTCCAGGCTCATCCGCTTCACCTGATCGGCCGACCGCCGGAGGAGTTCCTTGCCGACCTCGGTCGAGCCCGTGAAGCTGATCTTGCGGATCGCCGGGTGGTCGAACAGGGCGTCGGCGAACGGCCGGGGCGGACCCATGACGAGGTTGGCGACGCCCGGCGGCAGGCCGGCGTCGGCCAGGCACTGGAACATCAAGAGGAGGGTCAAGGGGGTCTGATCGGCGGGCCGGCTGACGACGGTGCATCCCACGGCCAGCGCGGGGGCGATCTTCCGGCTGGGGAGCGCCGCGGGGAAGTTCCAGGGGGTGATGGTGCCGACGACGCCGACCGGGTGGCTGATCGTGTAATACCGCTTGGTGATGTTGGTGGGAGGGATGATCCGGCCGTAGGCGCGCTTGCCCTCCTCGGCGAACCACTCGAACGTGTCGGCGGCGTGGAGGACCTCGGCCTTGGCCTCGGGCAGCGGCTTGCCCTGCTCCTGAGTCAGTGCGCGGGTGATGGTGTCGGCGCGATCGCGCATCAGGTCGGCGGTCTTCTTGAGGATCTTGGCGCGGTCGTAGACGGAGAGTGCCCTCCAGCCCGGCATGGCGCGGGCGGCGGCGTCGATGGCGGCCTTGGTCTCGGAGGCGTCGCCGTAAGCGACCTCGGCCACGACCGACTCGTCAGCCGGGTTGATCACCGCGAGCGTCTTGCCGCTGGCGGCGTCTCTCCACTGGCCGTCGATGTACATCTGCGTCGGGTATTCCGAAGACTTCGCCGCGTTCTCCACCGTCCGGACCATGTTCCGCTCTCCTTTGGATGTCGCTTCGGGCGATCTCCTCGGCTGATCGAGGGCCGCACCTTCTCTGTCACCATAACGAGAGCCGCCGGGGTAGACAACGATTGGTGGTCGCGCGTTGCGTCGATAGAGGCGTCCGGGCCGACCGACCCGCACAAGCAGAAGATACATCCGTTACAACCCGCACCACCTTCGTTGCAATCGGAGAATTCGATTCAATGCCCCGGACCGATTCGACCGATCTCAATCAATGCATGGAACAAGCTCCCCGTTCGTCGACCGTGGCCAGGACAGCCGCCGTTGATGGACAAACGACCCAGGTGACGCATGGATGCGACCCAGCAGACGCTTCAGCCTCGACCCACGCGATGGACGCCCGTCGTCTTCGTCGCCGTCGGCCTCGCCTTGTCGGCGGCCGACGCCCAGGCGACCCCGCTCCGTACGTTCGGAGCGATGAGGGGGAGCCAGGAACTCTTGCAGGCCAGCGCGGTTGTGACGCCGACGCTTCCGAACGCCTGGAACCTGTTCCTCTCGACGGGGCCGGAGGTCTGGGCGACGTCGCAGTCGCCAGCCTTCACGATCCCAGTCCGGCGTTCGATCTTCCAGATCCTCAACGGAGACCCCGCCTCGATCGCCGCAAATCCGATGATCGACTACCTGATCTGGCGGCGTGATCTGAACCCGCTGCGGTTCGATCGCTACCACCCCTATCTCGGTCGACTCCTGGCACCGCTCACCCTCGATCCGCCCACGAGCGTCCCGGTCGCGCCGGAGGTCGAGCCGCCGATCACGCCTCTGGCACCCCTGGAGACTCTGCCGCCGTCGGTGCCGGAGCCGAGCAGCCTGTTGCTGATCGGGTTGGTGTCGGCCTGGGGGCTCCTGCGGCGACGCTCCCGAACCACCCCCGCGCCGAAGTAGCCGGGTTCATGATCTGGTACACTCGATCCCGCACTTTCGGATCGACGGCGAACTTCCCCCTTGATGGCGTTCTCTAAGATATTGAGGTCTCGGGGTTTCCTTTGAACGGGTTTTCGGAAGCCAAGATTCTCAGCGCAAGGATCGGGTACATGGCAGAGCAGAATCGGTTCTACATCACGACGGCGATCGACTACCCCAACAGTCGGCCCCACATCGGGACCGCGTTCGAGAAGATCGGGGCCGACGTCCAGGCTCGGTTCCGCCGCATGGAAGGCGCCTCGGTCCACTTCTTGATGGGCAACGACGAGAACACGAACAAGGTCACCCTCCGCGCCCGGGAACTCGGGCTGGAGCCGAAAGCGTACGTCGACGACATGGCCCGGCAGTTCCAGGAGGTCTGGACCGCGCTCGAGATCTCGAACAACGACTTCATCCAGACCAGCGAGGCGCGGCACCACGAGGGCTGCAAGAAGTTCATCCAGGCGGTCTACGACGCGGGCGACATCTATCAGGGCGTCTACGCGGGCCACTACTGCACCGGATGCGAGTCATTCAAGACCGAGAAAGAGGTCGCCGAAGCGGGGGGGAAGTGCCCGAACCATCCCAACACGCCGCTGTCGTGGGTCGAGGAGGAGAACTACTACTTCCGCCTCTCCGCGTACCGCGATCGGCTACTGGCCTTCTACGCCGAGAACCCCGACTTCATCCAGCCGGAGAGCCGTCGCAACGAGATCGTCAGCCTCGTGGAAGGGGAACTGAAGGACGTCGCGATCTCGCGCAAGGGGTTTACCTGGGGGATTCCCGTTCCGTTTGATCCGGATCAGACGATTTACGTCTGGTTTGATGCCTTGTTGAACTATGTCACGGCGGTCGGCTACGGCAGCGACGACGAGCGGTTCGCCCGGCTCTGGCCGGCGGACGTCCACGTCATCGGCAAGGACATCACGAGGTTCCACTGCGCCCTCTGGCCGGCGATGCTGATGTCGGCGGGAGTCGCCTTGCCCCGGAAGGTCTTCGGCCACGGTTTCGTCTATCGCAAGAACGAGGAGACCGGCGAGGTCCAGAAGCTCAGCAAGAGTCTCGGCAACGTGGTCGAGCCGATGGACCTGATCGGCCAGTTCTCGGCCGAGGCGTTCCGGTACTACTTCATGAGTCAGTGCCCGTTCGGCGGCGACGGCGAGTTCTCGTTCGAGCGCTTCGCCGACGCCTACAACAGCGGGCTCGCCAACAACCTGGGCAATCTGTACAGCCGCATTCTGACGATGTGTCTGAAGTACTTCGAGGGGGATCTCGGCTCGACCGAGGGGATCGACCTGACGATCTGGAGGAAGGGCCTGGACGTCGGCGCGCTGACCGAGCAGCTTCGCGGCCAGGTGGGGGCGTTCGACTACAGCACGGCCCTTCAGCGGATCTGGCTCGAAGTCGTCGACGCCGCCAATCGCTACATCCAGGAGACCGAGCCGTTCAAGCTCGCGAAGACCGATCTGGAAGCCACCCGGGTGGTGCTGGCGAACGTCGCCGATTGGATGCGGTTGACCGCGATTCTGATCAAGCCGTTCCTGCCCCGGACGGCCGAGACGTTCTACCGGGCGTTCGACTTCGAGTCCGATCGACCCTGGGACGACGTCTCGTACGGCATGGCCGCGACTCCATTCTCCGGGGCTTCGCTCCGGGTCACGGCGCCGATCGTCAATGGGAAGCCGACGCCTCTGTTTCCCAAGGTCGAGACCCGCTGAGTCGCGCCTGGCGCCAACGGCGGCGGCCGAGTTTTCTGTCTTTGACGTTCCCTGTTTTCGCCGATAGAGATAAAGAATGGGAAAGGATCGGCCGCCGTCGATGTACAGGATCGCGTCCCTCGCGCCGATGCGAGGGGCAGGGGAATTACGTCATGGATGAATCAAAGCGTAAGCTGGTCGTTCTGTTATGCATGCACCGTAGCGGTTCCAGCCTGACGGCGAACGTCCTGCAGAAGCTTGGAATGTCGCTCGGCCCGTTCGAGCTGCTCGGCGCGGCGCCGAGCAATCCGTACGGGCACTTCGAACCGGTTCCGTTCCTCGAATTGAACCGGAAGATCCAGACGTGGGCGTTCGGCTTTCAGGAAGAGGGGACCGAAGATCCCGAGCTGCTTGCGCGGTTTGTCGATTCCCAGGGCGAATGGCCTTCGGACAGGTCGATTCCCGATGAGTGGTTCGCCGAGGCCGAATCGCTGGTCAGCACCCTGGTCGCGAGCGGCTCGATCTCGGGCTTCAAAGATCCGCGAACGGTCCTGCTATGGCCGTTCTGGCGACGCGTCTTTGAATCGACGGCCGGCGTCGAAGTCGTGCCGGTCCTGCTGGTTCGCTCGCCCCACGAGATCGCCATGAGCCTCTGCACGAGGAGCGGGGGGATCATGCCTTACTGGCGGGCCCTCGACCTGGTGGGGGTCCACCTCGCGCGGATGAAGGCGGTCGCTGAGGAATTCGGCGGCGACGCGAGGATCATTCGGTTCAGCGACGCCCATTTCCAGACCGATCTCCGCCAGCTCGTCGAGGCGTGCGGCCTGGCCTGGGACGACGCGACGGTCGACGCCGCTTTCGATCGGTCGTGCGTCCATCACCAGCCGGCGATCGTCTCGCACGCCGCGCAAGAATCGCTCGAACAAATCAGCGGTGACGCATGGGATGGTCTCGACCCGACGATCAACGCCGCACGCCTCGCGAAGGACGCCCGCCAATACGAAGCGACGATGCATCGATTGCTCGGCGAGACCCAGAAACAGCTTGGCGTGACGCTTTTCGATCTCCAACGACACAAGGACGTGGTCGCGGAAGCCGGAGCCATCGCGCACGCACTCGAAGCCCGAGCCGTGCGGGCCGAGACCGACCTGGTCGATGCGGAGAAGGCGTTCAACCTGGCGAAGCACTGCGTCGAACAGTCGGAGATGAACCTGGCCCGGACCATGGAGAGCCTCGTCTCGACGCAAGAGCGGCGGGTCTCGGCCGAACAGCTCCTCGCCCATACGCAGGGCGTCCTCGCCCACACCGAGAACCACGTCGTCCAGATTCAGCAGTCGTATGAGCATGCGGTCGCGCAGCTCGCGGCGGTCCAGAACCGCAACCTCGAACTCGAGCGAAGCCTGGCGCGGATGGATCAGCACCAGGAGGCGCTCAGCCTGACTCAGGAGGCCTGGACGGCCGATCGCGCCCGGCTTGCCGAGACCCAGGATCGCATCGCTCGGATCCAGGAAATGACGATCGAGCGGGACGACCAGTTCCGACTGGCCCTCGATCGCGAGCAGAAACTCTGGCTCGAAACGGTCGAGCTTCGCAAACGACTGGATCGCATCGAATCGCACGCGGTCCTCGGCGCGGCGCTCCGAGGACGAAGGCAGATCAAGCAGATCTGGCTCAAGTTCCGCCACCTGGGGCCGTCGGGCGTTGAGCGGACCACCCGGATCGATCGCCCGGTGTAGCAGGCGGAAGGCGGTCGGGGGCTTCGGCCCCCGGCGTCACCTTGGTTTTATCAGTGAAATTCAGGCGCGAACGGCCTTTGATCGAACAGGGTTGAGGCTTTTCTTGACGATCGAGACGATCCGCGAGGCCGCGCGACCGTCGCCGAACGGCGACTCGGCCTGGGCCAGCGGCCGGCCGTCGACGGCGTCGCCCAGCAGCCGCGACGTCTCCGCCACGATGGTCGCGGGGTCGTGGCCGACGAGCCGGGCCACGCCGCAGCGAACAGCCTCGTCGCGCTCGCTCACCTGGCGCAGGACGAGCACCGGCTTGCGCAGCGCGGTGGCCTCTTCCTGGATGCCGCCGCTGTCGCTGAGGATCAGGGCGGAGCGTTTCATCGCGGTCACGAACGAGCCGTAGGAGAGGGGCTCGACCAGCCGCACCCGGGGCAGGCCGCCGACGATCTCGGCGACGACCGGGCCGATGGCCGGATTGGGATGGACCGGCCAGAGGATCTCGACGTCCTCGAAACTCTCGTGGATGGCGCGGACGCTCTCGCAGATCCGCCTCAGGGGCTCGCCCTGGTTTTCGCGGCGATGGACGGTCACGAGGATCAGCCGCTTGTCGGGGTCGAGTTTCGCTCCCAGGGGCGAATCGCGCCGCGCGGCGAGGTGCAAGGCGTCGATGCCGGTGTTGCCGGTTATGTGGATCGACGCCCGCTCGATCCCCTCATGCAGCAGGTTCTCGCGTGCCGCGGTCGTCGGCGCGAAGTGGAGGGTCGACAGGTGGCTGACGGCCACGCGGTTCGCTTCCTCGGGGAAGGGCGAGTCCAGCCGATGGGTGCGCAAGCCGGCCTCGATGTGACCGAACGGCGCGCTCAGCATGTAGCTCGCCAGGGCCGCGGCCAGGACGGTCGTGGTGTCGCCCTGGGCCAGCACGAAATCCGGGTCTTCCCGTCGCAGCGAATCGTGAAGGCTGGCCAGCAGCCGATTGCTGAGGTCGGCCAGCGACTGCCCCGGTCGCATGACGTCGAGATCGACGTCCGGCTGGACGCCGAAGAACTCGAAGACGGGGGCGACCAGGTCGCGATGCTGGGCGGTGAAGATCACCCGACAGCGCGCCCACGACGACGCCCGAAGCGCCCGGATCACCGGCGCCATCTTGATCGCCTCGGGGCGGGTGCCGACGACGCAGACCACGGTCTGGCGAGTCTGTGAACTCATGCGTATTTCTCCCAGGTCAACTCCGACCCGAGGGCGGATTCAAGGTGGTGTCAAGCAGGTCCAGACAGTCGACGGAGGGCGGATTTCGCCGATCGAGCCACGCGCAGCACCGGCTCGGGGGCGTGCTCCCGGAACAACTTTCTGAGCCCGTCGCCGTTCTGAGCGGCGGACTCGACGGCGGCAGGAACCGACTCCGCGACCGGGGGCGCGCCTTCCACATGGGTCTGATACCAGTGGCGGTACGACTGGACCGGCTCGACGTCGTCGAACGGGTTGGTGAAGTACCGCATCAGGTCGTCGCGCCGGCGATAGGCCTTGCGGTGCGCGTCGCTGATCTTCAGGCCGCTGGCGTATCGGCCGTAGATGCAGGGGATCTTGCCGATCGTCGACTGGCCGAAGTGTTCGCACTGGGCGATGTACCAGTCGCGGAACTCATACAGCACCGGGCTGTGCGATCCGTAGCGGTCGAGCATCGTGAGCTGGGCGCCGCTGTCGAAGCCCGAGAAATGGTAGAAGCACAAGGGGCGGCCGTTGATCTCGATCCCGTACGGAACCTCGCCCGTCGCGCGGCGGTGGGTCAGGTTCCAGGTGGAGACGTTGTACTGGGGCTCGCGGAGGATCGTGATGTCGTCGAACAAGGCCGGCGCGAGATCCACCCAGCGCTGGTCGGTGAACAGCCCGTTCTCGACCTCGTCGTAGCAGTAGTTCCGCAACCGGTCGGCCCACCAATCGACGAACTTGCGCCCGTTCGCGCTCATCCGGACGGCCAGGAAGCCCAGGTTGTAGACGCCGTGACGCAGGCAGCAGTGTTCGTTGTCGAGGACCGCGATCGGATCGGTTTCCGGCTCGATCGAGTGCGGCGTGAGCAGCACGCTGCCCGAATCTAGCGCCCGTTCGAGCCCGTCCAGCCGGCCGGCGACGATGATGTCGGGATCGAAGTAGTAGATCCGGTCGGCGCCGAAGCGGTCGGCGATGTACTGGAACGCCGTTCCCTTGACCGCCGTGCACAGCTCGACGAGGCGGTGTCGGAAGATGAATCGGGGGAGTTCGTCGATCGGCAGGTCGCGGATGTTGATGATCGAGTCGAACGCTTCGGTAATGTGCGGCGAGCAGGCCGGCATGTCGTCCGAGAGCACGACGTGGAAGACCGCCTCGGGTTGAACCCGCTTGACCGAATGGGCCAGTGCGGCGGCCTTGGGGAGGTAGTTGGCCGTGATGCTCGTGAAGACGTGCATGGGCATTCCTTTGCGCCAGACAAGATTTCGACGTCACGCGGCCGGTAGTCGGCGATTCGAGGCCGACGACTCGTTGAGACGTCGACCGATCGCTCGTTTCCAACAGACGCGGCGCGAGGCGATCCTTCTCCCTCCATGGCTCGGGAAATCGCATGCGCCGGGTCGTCCGCCCGCTCTGAATCGTGGCGAGAATGTAAACCCACCGTCCGAATCTGTCAATCGACGCAAGCCGAATCCAGTTTCGACCGATCTCGCCGAGCGGTCGCGGTTGCCAGCCCGAGCGACTTCAACCCCGTTGTGGACTGCATGAATTTTTATTCATTGGGCGCGTCTCCGGATCGGGCAAGCCGATTGATGAAAATGGATGTGTGGACGGGGTTTCGGCGGTCGGTCGGCTCGTGTGGAACCTCGATCCTTGGGCGGTCGCATCAATAAGGTTGGAGACGTGGTCCGCACCGGCCGAAAATCATTAGGGCGATCGTGAGCAAGGATATAGGTGATTCGCGACGGGCGCGGGAGGCGGTCGGCGAGGGGATGGAACCCTCGCCGAGAAGTTGCGTCGATTGCAGTGAAGCACGGCGGCCCGAGGAGGCCGGTCGGGCGGTCTTCGCCGATCGATCGAGAGCCGATCGAGCTTGGCGAGTCATCGCATCGCCGGCCTTTGGATTGACAAGGGGTGGTCGTACTGTCATTAGTCTGCTGGTCAGCAGCGGGAGTCCCCTGGGTTCGCGCGAAGTTAGCACCCGGCAATCGGAGGCCGTCTCACACGCCGACCCGACCGGACGCAAGGGCGTCGGTGTCGGCCAACGTGCTTCAGATGGTTTGCGGGCATGGACTTGGCGCGAGGCAGGGGATCAAGGAGCGCGTAGGACATGGATGTCTCACAGTATCTGTCGGAAGCCTCGTTCTGGATGCCCGACCAATCCTGCGAACCGCTCAGCCAGGCTCTATTCAGTCCCGTAGCGTTCTGGACCGTCCAGGCTGCGCAGCCGAAAGAGATCATTCAGCTCGGGATTCGACCCCTCGGCGTGTATTTCAGCCTCGGTGAAGCGGTCAAGCGACTAGGTCTCGGAACGCGCTGTACGGCTGTCGACGCTATGCCGTCGCGAAAGTCGGGCGCGGCGTTCGTCGATGCGGCTCATCAGCGTGCGCGAGTGAGCCACGACCGCGCCTTCGGCGTATTTTCGAAGCTCGTGCTCGTCGCCGCCGAGGAGGTCGTCGAGACCTTCGCCGATCACTCGATCGACCTCATGGTTCTCGCCGACGCCGAGAAGGTCGAAACGTTCCAACGCGATCTGGACGCCTGGGCGTCCAAGCTCTCCGACCGGGCGGTCCTCCTGCTGCCGAGGACTGGCGTTCAGCGCCGGGGCTTGGGGTCGTACCACCTCTTCCACGAACTCGCGAGCAGGCATAAGACCTTCGAGTTCACGCACGGCGACGGTTTCGGCCTTGTGGCGATGGGCGCGAAGGTTCCCGAGCGGCTCAGGCCGTTGTTCGAGGCTCATGAGGTTCCCCCTTTGCGTAACGAGATCCGCCTCGTCTATGCACGGTTGGGGCAGAGCCTGATTGATCGAATGAAAGCCGAACAGCGCCAGCAAGTGGACTACCCCGAGGACGACGCGGCGATCCTTGGCATGGGTGCCCGGGGCGAAGCTGATTATTACTACGACGCGAGCCCGACCGTGAACGAAAGCGGCCTTAAGCGAAGTCCCTCCGTCGGCTTGGCCGATTTCAGCGCCCGTGAGGAGAACCAGGCCCTCCGCGAGGAGAACGTCTTGCTTCGCGAGGAGAACTCGCTCCTCGATGAGAAGCACCAGTCGATGAGCCACGAGAACTCGGCCCTCCGCCAGGAGAACCCCTGGCTGCGCCACCATCTCGCCCATCACCAGCATCACCACGCCGTGACCCTCGACCAGCTCAACCGTCTTCAGCACAGCCTCGGCTGGCGGTTGCTCGAAAAAGCGAGACGGTTCCGCGGCAGTTACTTTCCCGAGACCCGGCTGCACGGGCGCTGCCTGGTCCTCGCCACGCGATTTGCGCGCATCGCCGTGACCGTCGGGCCTCGTGCGGCGGTTGGGAAGGCCTCGCGGCGCGTGGTCAGAAAGATCAAGACCACGCTCAAGATCCGAGACTCGGTGTCGGCGCAGACGGCTCTCGAATCGTCGCCGGTTTATCGCTCGATCGTCCCCGCTCGAAGTACCGCACGGTTCGAGGATCTGCCGTGGACCTACACGGGGGCTCGCCCGCTCGACGGCGCCCGCACCAGGCCGACGTTCAAGATCCTTCTGGTCGGCCACGCCGCCTGCCGGACCGGGGCGCCGCTGTGTCTGCTCCGACTGTCCGAGGAACTGTCCAAGCTGCCCGACGTCGAATGCTGGACCGTGCTTCGATCCGGCGGCGAACTCTCCGAACAGTTCGCCCAGCACGCCCCAACGTTCGATCTGCAAGCGCTCTGCGCGCAGGGAGTTTCCTGGTCAGACGCGCCCCATACGATCGCCGCGCGATTTCGGGAATTCTCTCGAACCGGCGTTGCGATCTGCAACACGATGGCGGTGAGCGAGTTTCATGAGGCCTTTGCCGACCAGAACGTCCCGGTGCTGTCGTGGATTCACGAGCTGCCGACGTTCATCGACATCCTCGGCGGCAAGTCCGCCATCGACCGGATCAAGTCGGCGAGCCGGCATATGATCGTCCCCGCCGACGTCGTCCGCAGCGCGTTGATCCAGCGGTTCTCGATTGAGCCGTCGTCGATCCGGACGCTTTATTACGGACTCGACGCCAAGACGCGCGACTTGAATCACGAGCCGATGCGAGCGCGCATCCGCGCCGAGCTTGGTCTGCCCGACGACGCGCGGATCGTCGTCGGTTGCGGCACGATCGATCTGCGGAAGGGCGCCGACCTGTTCGTCCAGATGGCGCGGCAATTTCTGAACGATCCGGCGATGGCCGCTCTGGCCGCCCGAACCTGGTTCATCTGGGTCGGACATCCCAGCGATCCAGGGCTCCGCAAATGGTTGGCCCACGACATCGAGGCCGCCGGCTTCGCCGATCGAATCCGGTTCCTGGGCACGCGCGAAGATATGTCGCCGTATTTCCTGGGCGCCGACGTCTTCGCCCTGACCTCGCGTGAAGACCCTTGCCCGTTCGCCAACCTGGAAGCCATGGAAAGCTCGCTGGCGGTCGTGGCGTTTCAGGGCTCCGGCGGCGCGCCCGAGGTGCTGGGCGACGCGGGAATCGCCGTGCCGTACCTCGACGCCAACGCGATGGCCAAGGCTGTGCGCCGGCTCCTCACCGACCACCCGCTGCGGTCGGCGATGGGCCGCAAGGGCCGCGCGACCATCCGTCGCGATTTCACGTGGCCCCGATTCATGGACGACATGCTCGGCATTCTCAGGTCCGAGTATGATTATCGACCCGCTCAGAGCCTCAAGGTGTCGGTGATCGTCCCCAACTATCGCCACGCCGCCTACCTGGAAGACCGCCTTCGAAGCATCTTCGAGCAGACGGTGCGTCCGCATGAAATCATCGTTCTCGACGATGCCTCGCCCGACGACAGCGTCGAGGTCGTCAAGCGGCTGGCCTCCTTGTCGCCGGTTCCGATCCGTGTGGTCGTCAACCAGAAGAACAGCGGGAGCACGTTCAAGCAGTGGATGAAGGGCTTCGAGATGGCGACCGGCGACCTGGTCTGGATCGCCGAATCCGACGACTGTAGCCACCCCGAGTTCCTCGAACGGCTGCTGCCGGAATTCCACGATCGCGGCGTCGCGCTCGCCTACTGTCAGTCGGCGCTGATCGGCCCGGAAGGCCAGGTCTGGGTGGCCGACTTCCTGGCGCACACCAACGACCTTTCGCCGGATCGCTGGCGTTCGCGGTATTCGGCCGAGGGGACTGAGGAGGCTGAGTTCGCGCTCAGCCAGAAGAACACGATTCCCAACGCCAGCGCTGTGGTATTCCGGCGCAGCGAGCGGCTGAGCTTCGCCGAGGAACTGGCCGGCATGCGGTTCGCCGGCGACTGGCTGTTCTACGCCATGCAGATCCGCGACCGAAAAATCGCCTTCGTCCCCGACGTCTTGAACTTCTATCGACGCCACGAGCAGACGGTCTCCCACCAGTCGGTCAAGGCCGACACACACGCGGAAGAGACTCTGCATGTGAAGGCCCGCATCTTCGAGACCTTTTCGGTCTCGGCCAACGCGATAGCCCGCAGTCTCGGGCAGACGCTCCTCGAATACAACTCGCTGACCGAGCGATTCGGACTGAAGCGGCCTCCGCTCATGGCCAACGCCCGGGCCGTGGCCCCTTTGAATCGGATTCGCGAGATTCTCGCCGACCGCGTCGGCGGACGTCCCGACCTCAAGGTCCTGCTGGTGATCGACGGGGCCGAGAAGGGCGTTGCAGCCGCCTCGATGCTTCATCTGGCCGACGCCCTGGCCCGCGATCATCAGGTTTTTCTCTGCTGCGTGGCGCCGGTGGCGGCTCATGACGACCTGGCGAGCCGGCTCGACGGCCGCGTAATTCTTCTGGAAGGGACCCTCGGCGACACGCCGTGGTCGGGCTCCGATTCGCCCGCCGGCGCGCTCAACCGCCAGCGGATCGAGATCCTCCGCGAGCTGATCCGGTTTCATCGCATCGACGTAATTCATTCGCGATTCGTCCGGGCCGATCAGCTCGTCCTCGAACTCAATTCCGAGTTGAACATCCCCTGGTTCATTCACCTCGAAGAAGGTCGTGACGGCTGGCTCGACGACGAGAGCGACTCGACCGAAGACGATCGCCCTTCATCCGGCGCGTTGGCGTCGATCTCGGGAATCTTCCATGAGAGCCAGGCGAGCCTGAAGTTGGCCGAGAAGTGGCCGGTTCTCGCCGGCAAGCGGTGGATCAAGATGTTCAGCGGGTTCCAACCCGACGCGCTGCTTCAGCGCGATCCGATTCCGATCAGCAAGCGGGACGGCGATTTCCTGGTTTACCTGATCGACGACGGGACCGGCTCGAAGCTTTTCTGGAAGGAAGCGATGGACGCGGTTCAGATCGTGAACCGCATGCCGTCGGCCGAACGCGCCGATCGTCGCGTCCGACTGGTCTTGCCGGACGCAGCCGTCGCCGCGCTCAAGCGCGATCATCGTCATCACCATCTGAATCGGATGACGATCCCGGCGCCTCGGGCCATCGATCCGTTGGCCTTGCTCGCCCAGTGCGACGCCGCCCTGGCGCCGCACGCCGAAGCCGCCAACGAGGCCCTCTCGCTCGTCGCCGCCGCACTAGCTTGCAATGTCCCGGTGATCGCTCCCGATCGCGGTGTCGTCCACGATATGCTCGCCCACGACCGCAGGCGAGCCGGCATTTTCCTGCCTCCCAACGATCGATCGGTCCTCGACGTCGATCGAATGGTCTCCGCCTTGCTCCGGTATCTCAAGCAGCCGGAGCTTCACGGCGAACACAGCGACGACGCGCGACGGATTTTCGACGAACGATTCCACATCGACCGGACGTCGGCCGTCTGCACCGAGTCGTATTTCCACGCCCGCGACTTCCTCATCTTCCCTCGCGAGCCCCGCGTGATTCTCTCGATTCAGGATCGTTCCCAGGGATTCGTGTCTCGCGAAAGCGCCTGACGGGGGGGGGCTTTAGACCTTCATAACGCCGCAGCAACGCCCGGCCTCATAAGAACTGGTGGCTCCGAGATATAAGCCCGAAGCGCCAACGAGTGAATGGTTCCAACGGCCGACCGGAATTTCACTCGCTGGCGCGTCGCGCTTGTACTCGGACCCGGCCGACCGCAAGACGCCATTTTCATGAGGCCGGGCTTCGCCACGGCGTCATGATCGTTTGTATCTGGATTTGAGCAATCGCAGCCGATGACGAGGCGCAATAAGAAACCCCGGCCGATCGACCGGGGTTCTTGCTTGTTCGGAGTCAGTCAGGGCTCGTCTCAGCGTTCGCGCTTGACGATCCAGAGGTCCTGGTGGAACCACCACTCGGCTTGCTTGTAGTTGGCGATCGGCGAGCCGACGACGCGATGGACTTCGGGGATCACGAAGTTCGGGAGGCTGAGAGTAAGGCCGTATTCTTCGGCGTCGAGGTCGTGCTGCTCGCTCCGGGCCTGGAACCAGAAGCCGTCGGCCGGGATGTCCTCGGCAGTGATTTGCAGGCCGCCGATGCTCTTGATTCCGTGCGTCGTGAACAGCAGGTAGCCGGGGGCGTTGAGGGAGTTGTACAACGCCTTGATCCAGCGTCCGAAGGTCGCCTTCGGCATGTGCGAGAAGAACGAGAGCGCGAAGATGGCGTCGTACTTCTCGGGCGTCGAGAACTTCTCGGGCGTGTGCGCCGATTGGAGCGCCTTGACGCCGATCTTGTTCGTCAAGAAGTCGATCGCTTCGGGGTGGATGTCGCAGCTCGTCAGGTCGAACCGGGGGTTCTTCTTGAGGTGTCGTGAGACGCAGCCGTAGCCCGAGGCGAACTCGAGCAGCTTGATCGGCTTCTTTTCCTCGCCGAACAGGCTGGTCAGCTCCTTGTCGAGCTTGTCGGCCGAGCGGGCGCCGTCCTCAAAATAGTAGGTCGTCGCGCTGTCCAGTGACAGCTCGGGGTGGGTCGCGACGAACCAGAAGATGAAGTCCTTGGGATGGACGTCAGGCGTCACGCCCTCCTTCTCGGCGGCGAGGCCGTTGAGCCGGAGCATCTCCCCGGTGAGCGCGCCCTCATTGGGAGGGACGGGGACTCCGCCGGTCTTCGGCTTCGAGGCTTCGGCGACCTCGGCCTCGGACTTCGTGCCGTTGACGTTGACGATCTTCGGCGCTTCGGCGCCCGGGGCGACCTTGAACAGCAGCGCGTACTGGCCGCAGACCTCGCCGAGCTTGACCGCGAGGGAGAGACCGGCCTCGGCCGCGAGTTCGGCGAAGTAGTCGATGTCGATGTCGACCCGAACCTCATTTCCCGAGTACCGCGTGCCGGGCGCGGGATTGATGTGGATCGTCGGCAGGAACATCCCGCTCGGCGACAGCACGCGGCGGACTTCACGCAGGTAGTGCTTGGCGTCGGGTTCAAGCAGGTGCGTGAACAGCGAGCAGCCCCAGGCCAGGTCGATCGAACCGTCCGTGGCCGGGAAGACCAGCTCGGACGCCTTGATCGTCCCTTGCGGGTTGTAGCATTCCGAGTAGACGTTGTAGCAGTGGAACTCGAACTTCGAGCCGATCCGCGGAACCAGGGTCTGGTTGCAGTAGTCGATGCTGTCCTGGATTACATCGAAGCCGATGAACTTCTTGATATGCGGATGGTACGCTAGGTTGCGCGCCATCTTGCCGCAGCCGCAGCCGATGTCGAGGACCTGCGAATTCGGCTTGAGGAACTTGCTGATCAGGATCTGCCAGGCGTCGCCGCTGACGAGGTAGCCGGCCATCGACGGCGAGCCGACCGTGGCTCGGACCCCGGCGCCGGCGATCGGCGGCACGATCCCCGAGACGTGCTCGGTTCCCAGGACGAACGGCTCAAGCCCCTCGAACTGCCCCTGTTCCTTGCGGTACTGGGCGAGCTGCATCTTGAGCCACGACATCTCCAGTTCCAGCGCCTGGACGTTGGGCGCCTTGCCCGAGCCCTCGCCGGTGAGGCCGACCGGGGAGGCGCTCGGAAAGAGAACGCCTCGCAGTCCTTGGCGGACGCGAGCGAGCTTGCTTCTCTCCGGCTCGATGGGATGCGTCGCAGAGTCTGGCGACGTCGGCTCTGACGTGATCGAGTTCGACATTCGAGCTCTCTTTCTTTTCTCAAGTCGACGAAAAGGGCGACGAAGTGATTGACGCCCTGGCCCCACTTGAGTCGGAGGAGGGCGGATTGTCGCGCGGGACTATAAAAGGGAACGTCCGATCAGACAAGACCAGAAAACAGGCGAGAACGGGGACCGACGAACACCTCGGTCGTCGCGGCGTCGGCCCCGAACAGGCCGCCCAACCTTCCCGACGATCGATGCGAGATTCGTTATTTTTTCACGTGCGAACTGGATTGAATCGGGTTCTCCGCGATCATGGCGGGCTCGATCGTGGGGAGCAGGTCGTCGGTGATGTAGGCCAGGTAGTACAGAGTCCGCTCGACGCATTCGAAGATTACGACGTCAGGCTTATAGCCCTTGACGGTGCTTGTGACCACGCGTTGATCGCGAATGAAGATCGACGAATCGAAGTTCTCCGCGAGATAAGGCATCAAGAGCAGCATAAATGAATCGTGATAAACGAGAGCTTTCGGGAGGCGAGCGTCATGGCTCTTGTAGGTGATGGGGGGGGCCGCCCAGCTCGACACCGGCGTCGAGTCGTACTCGAACGGGACGATCGCACTGCGTGGCGACTTGAGCAAGACTTGGTGCGACCGCTCCGAGAGTCGCGTCCCCAGGTGGAGCATCTGGGTCATGTCACCCTGATGTCGTTCGCCTTTGCGCACGAGGTCGTCAGGACCGAACGGTGTGATCGCCGGGAATTTCTCCTTCAACCAGCGGGTGGTCTCGTGATACCCCACCAAAGCGCCTTCGTAGTTCCAGTGGGTGTCGCGAAGGTAAAAAAGCGGCTTTCCCGGCTGTTTCGCCTTTTCGAGCGCGGGTCGAAGGTCGACGATCTCGATGTTGGTCGTCGCCTTCAGGTGGTCGATCAATTGATCGGTGAACGTCGGTCCGTCAAGCGGGTTCAACCACTCCGGGAGCAACTCCGAGTACGTTGTGCTCTTGTCGGGCGCGACGACGAAGACGAACTTGGCGCCCATGCTCTCGGCCCATTTCCGCCGGCTTTCGAGTAGATCCTGAAGCCGTTTAAGCCTCCGGTCCGTCACAGGCAAGACCCGGCGATACCTCGCCGTCTCATGCCCGAAGTCGTGGCGCGGCACGACGGCTTCTCCCGCGAAGAACATCGCGCCGTGTTTTCCCGGCAGGACCGACGCATTCGTCGAGACGTCGAAGACGTTGTAGCGGAGCAGCGAATTGAACGTGACGAGCTGGCCGCGTCCCTCGAACTGGTCCTCGAAGAACGATTTGAAGTCGGCCACGAACTTCGACGGCGCCGCCGCGAATTGCCAGATCGGCGGCCGCGGCGTCAGCGCCCGCTTCTCGGTCACGCCCCGCGCCTTGAGCTCCTCCGGGTTCTCGACGAGCGAGAGCGCGGGGTAGACGAGGATCGAGAAGAAGCCGACGATCAGCAGAAGATCGGCGCGCCGGCCCGACGCCTTTGGTCGATGTTCATATGGCATAGATCAGAACCGGAAGTAAATGAAGGGGTTGTAGCTCTTCTGCGCCACGAAGCTCAAGCACAGGACGAGAATCGAGCAGTAGGCCGCGACCCGCGCCAGGCGGATCGGCGCCGGCGCGAACGAGCCCCAGCGGTCGGCGAGCGTGGTCTCGAATTCCTCGATCTTTCGCCCCAGCCGGCCCAGCAGGGGCGTCGATAGCAGGGCGGCGATCGCCAGGAGCGCGGCCACCTCGTTGGTCAGGTAGAGGCTGACGTGGTACTTGATCCCGGCCCCCGAGCCGAAGCCGAACATGGCCCTTAGGATTTCACCGGCCCCGCTCAGCGTATCCATCCGGAACACGACCCAGCCGACCACGACGGCCAGCACGAGGTAGGCGTGCCGCAACGGCCGCCACAGGCGATCGAGGACGCGTCCCAACCCTACGCGTTCGATGACGAGGAAGGCTCCCTGGTACAACCCCCAGACGATGAACGTCCAGTTGGCGCCGTGCCAGAGGCCGCAGAGCAGGAAGATCGTCATCAAATTCGAATACGTCCGGGCCGAGCCGCGCCGATTGCCCCCCAGGGGGATGTAGACGTAATCGCGGAACCAGCTCGACAGCGAGATGTGCCACCGCCGCCAGAAGTCGGTGACCGAGGTCGCCCAGTAGGGATGATCGAAGTTCTCATGGAACCGAATTCCGAACATGTGGGCGAGGCCGATCGCCATATCGGAGTAGCCCGAGAAATCGAAATAGATCTGGAACGTGTAACAGGCCATCGCCAGCCACGACAGGCCGGCGTTCAGCTCGCTCGAAGGGATTCCCAGGATCAGGTCGGCGGTGGCCGCGAGCTGGTTGGCGATCAGCAGCTTCTTCGCCAAGCCGCCAAGGAACCTGCGTATCCCATAGGCGAACTCGTCGACCGCGAGCGTTCGCGCCTTCATGGCCGCGACGATGTCGGCGTACCGGACGATCGGCCCGGCGATCAGGTGGGGAAAGAGCATGACGTAAAGCGCCAAGTCGATCGGATTGCTCTCGCGTTTGATCGTGCCGCGATACACGTCGCTCAGATATGAGATTGTATGAAACGTGAGGAAGGAGATCCCGAGCGGCAGCGGAATCAATCCGACCTCGATCGGCGGAAGCTGGAGCGAGGCCAGGGCCGCATCAAGGTTCGCGACCAGAAACGTGCAGTACTTGAAGTAGATCAGGACAAGGAGATTCGACGCGACGCCCGCTCCGAGCAAGAGCTTTCTCAGAGTCGGCCGTTGTATGTATCCAAGAAGCAGTCCGAAAACATAGTTGACCGTGATCGATCCGACCATCAAGAGGACGAACCGCCCTTCCCCCCAGCAATAGAAGAGGAAGCTCGCCGCCAGCAGCCACAGGTTCCTGAGGCGGGGGCGGAGGACGCAATGGATCAAGACCACCGTCGGTAGGAACAAGAAGAGAAACGTAGGCTCGGTGAATAACATGGAATCACCCGTTCTGCGTGTCGCGAATCCCGGCGCGATTCCGTCGGATACGCCTCTTCGCGCGTGTCAAATTATGGAGGCCTACCCCGAGACTTGCGTCGGACTTCTATCAGAGAGTCGCGGAGACGACAAGATCGATTCGCATGGCGCCGACGCTGAATTCAACAACGCGCGCCGTCTCCGGCTCGACGTCCCGCGTACAAAAGTCGGGACGCGCCTTGACCGGTTTTACAGAAGGATGGTACACCTCCGGCCTCCTGTATCGTCCGAGCTTCCTTTACGTCGAGAATCAACATCGTCCGGAGCATTGGCATGGCTCAGAAACGGAACGCCGACGTCATCGTGCCGGTCGTGCGCGGCGATCTTGCGATCCTCGGCCGCCTCCAGAAGATCCTCGATGTGAGCGGGCCCACGCTCGGGCGGCTGTTGCTGATCGACGACGGCTGCTCCGATCTCGACCTGGCGGAAGGTCTGGCCGAACTCGTCGCGACTGAGCCGCGGCTTCACCACCTGCGATGCGCGCGCAACCTCGGGTGGGTCGAGCGCTGCAATCGCGGCCTGGCCGCACGGCGCGGCGACGCGGTCGTCGTCTATGCCGAGACCGTCGTGACCGAGAGGTGGCTGGCTGGGCTCGCCGATGCGGCCCACTCCGAGGAGCGGACCGCGCTCGCCGCGGCGGTGGGCGTCGACGCCGATGATTTGGACATAGACGAGGCCGGCGTCCGCCGAGCGGTCGAGGGACTGGCGCCCTGGACCTCAACGCCCCGCGCCGGGATCGGCTGCAATTACCTGCGTGGCGACGTGCTCGACGCCGTGGGGCTGCTCGATCCAAGGTTCAAGACCGCCTCGGCCGCACTCGACGACTGGCTAATGCGGGCGCGTTCCCTGGGATTCTTCGCCAAGCGAGCGAATCATGTGTTCGTTTTTTGCGGTGAAGACCGCGAGGCCGGATCGAAGTCTGGCGACGGCGCGACCTTGCACGCGAAGCACGAGCATCTGGCGCGCCAGGTCGACCGCTTCGAGAGGTCCCTCGACGCCTCGCTCGTGCGCCACGCGATCGAGTATCAGGCCTCGGGCAGGCTCCGGGTCGCCTACGACGTCCGCCACCTGCCGTTGGAGCAGAACGGCACGAAGATGTACGCGATCAGCCTGGGAAAGGCTCTCGCGGCCATCCCCGAGATCGATCTGACCCTCCTCGCCGCTCACCCGATCCAGGCTGAAGGCGTCCCCGGCCGCATCGTCTCTCCCGACGAGTGGGCCGACGACGTCTCCGTGATTCACAAGCCGGCGCAGATTTTCGACCGACGCCACGCCAAGCTGCTCTTCGAGTCCAAGGCGCACGTGGTCGTCACGTATCAAGATCTGATCGCCTATCGTCTACCCGGCGTCTTCGCGACCGAAGACGACTACAATACGTATCAAAATACGAGTCGTTTGACGCTCCAGGCCGTGCAAGGAATTCTGGCGTACTCCCGTTGCACGGCCCGCGAGATCGCCGACGAGTTCGGCATTCCGATCGACGAGATTTCGCCGATCTTCCTGGGGGTGGACGTAGATGCGTTCGCGGCTCCGGTCGCCGAGGCGGAGGAGATTCGCGCGCGGCTCGACCTGCCGCCACGATACTTCCTCAGCCTCGCAAGCGACTATCCCCACAAGAACCTGGCGGGCCTGCTCGAGGCGTACGCACTGTTTCGACAGTGGTGGCGCGAGGACGAACCACCCGCGCTGGCGCTCGCCGGCAACGCTCCCCGGACTGCCGCCGGCGTCCATGACCAGCCCGGCGTCTCGTTCCTCGGCTCGGTCTCCGACCACGAGTTGAAGGTGCTGTACCAGAACGCCGAGGCCCTCGTCTTCCCCTCGGTCTATGAGGGGTTCGGGCTTCCGCCGCTCGAAGCGATGGCGACCGGATCGCCCGTCGTCGCGATGCCGTTTTCCTCCGTTCCCGAAGTCTGCGGCGACGCCGCGCTTTACTCGGATGGACTCTCACCCATCGACCTGGCGCGGGCGATGCAGCGTCTGGCGATCGACGAAGATCTGCGGACGGAGCTGACCGAGAGAGGCCGTCAACGTATCGAGGCGCTTCACTGGCAAGCGACGGCCCGCGCGACATTCGAGGTCTACCGGAAGGCCGTCACGAATCCGTCGATCCGTTCGCTTCAGATGCGGCGCAGCCTTCAGGAAGCCATTGCCCTGTGGGCCGAGCCTGCTCCGGTCGTCGTCGCGCCCGCGCCTCCTCCCGAGGTCCAGGTCGTCCACGTGGTCCAGGAACCCGAGCCGCTCGGCATCTTCAACGCCTGCAACGATCTGAATATCGCGGTACGAAGACGGCTGAAGCGCGAGCTGAAGCGGCTGGCGGGCCGTCGTTCGGCCTGACGAACGCGACGCATCAACCCAATTACATGACCGAGGCGCCAGCGAGTACATCGTCCTGGCGGCGGACTGAAATGCACTCGCTGGCGTTTCGGACTTGTATTCCGGCTGCTCGGCGGAGCTGGCGCATTAGAACCAGCCGGTCTTCTTCTTCAAGCGGCTTGCGAGCGAGCGGAGGTGGTGGCCCTGCGAGCGCGCGGCGTGGTGGATCTCGGCCCACGCGCCTTCCTTGGGACGAGTGGCCACGAGCTGAAAGCCGGCGGCGAATCGCTTCTGGGTGTCTTGCGGAAGAGTCCTGAGCGTCTCCCAGGCGGGGCCGGACTGGCGGGCGGGGTCGGACCAGGCGGCTGCCCATTCGTCGAGGGTCGTGGCGCCGAATCTTTTCCCGGCGTCTTCGCCCTGGTTCGTCGCGACGGCGTTCCGGATCTCGCAGGCGAGCCACGCGAGCACGTAGCCGGGCTGGAAGTTCGCGGAGACGGTGACGTCCTCGACGTGGAAGTTGCGGAACCAGTTGCGGAGGCCGTACTCGGTCGTGTTGTAGAAGTGGTACGGAGGCTCGTGAACCGGCTGAAGGAAGGCCGTGTGCAGGATCAGCCGGCCGCCGGGCTTGAGCACGCGATGGATCTCATTCGCGGCGACGTTCGGGTTGATCAGATGTTCGAACGTATTGAACGTGACCACGGCGTCGAAGCTCTCCGAGGCGAACGGGAGCTTGTGGGCGTCGCCGACCACGTCGGTGTGACGGAAGATCGAATATTCCATCTCGATGCAGTTCGGGAGCTTGCGCGCGGTTCCACCGGCCCCCACGTTGAGCGCCCAACCATCGAGCTTGCTCACCCAATCGACGAACTCGAACGGCGGCTGATTGCTCAGGTGGGCCTCCGACATGACGCGGGGCGGCCCGGCGGGGTCTTCGATCAACACGGGGCGATCCTGGTGGATCGGATACCGCGCGGCGCACGCCTTGCAAGTCAGGCCGCCTTCGGAGCGCCCGAGCGAGCCCAGGCATCGGGGGCAGGCGAGCTTGGGGAGAATCTGATCGAGACGTTCCGAGTCGATCGCCATCCTGCTTCCTCTCTTTCCCTGTTCGCGTTGGTCGATCGTCAGGCCGCTCGAACGTGGCGCGACGCGTCCGCCAGGCTCGGATCGCCGAGCAAGGTTCGCAGGCCTTGCTCCAGCGTCGGCAGGTTTCTCCAATCGTCCCGGAAGCGGTCGGCAAGCTCCGTGAAGCTTTGGTCCGAAAGCTCGTACAGCGCGTCGACCGAGAACAAGAGATAACTGAACGGAGACCCGGCCGGCGGAACCTGCTTGCGCGGGACGATCTTGATCGGGACGCCGCCGGTCAGCAGCGAGCTGCGAAACCGCTCCGGCTCCATGTAGAAATGGTCGTGATGCGAGCACCAGATTTGATAGCGCGTATGCTTGAGCACCTGATCAAATTGCTGCTCATTCAAGTGGGGAGAACCCTGCTCGGTATACGGCGCGAGGGCGGGCACGTAGACGAAGCCGCCGGGGTGCAGATCGTGGATCAGGCGATCGACGAGCGCGGCGCGGCTTTCGGTCACGTGGCCGACGAACGCCCAGGGGATGCTGCGCTCCGGTCCGTCGTCGGTCCATCGATCCATCGTTCGGCTCTCGCTCGGGGTCAGGCCCGAGAAGAGGAATTCATAACGGGGATCGCCCTTGGGACGTTCGGGGGGCGTTTGGGCGATGATCCCCAGATCGATGATCCGGTCGGCTTGGATCTGGCGGCTGAGTTCGCAGAGGCGCGCGTACCAAGGCGTCGAGACGCAGTCGATGGAGAGGCTGAGCAACTCGCGGCATCGCCCCCGCAAGGCCCTGAGTCGCTTCAGACCTTCCGCTTCGTCGCCGATGCTCGCCACGATCTCCGACACGTTGCAGAGAAAGGCGAGGTCGAAGCTCGACTCGTCGGTCTCGGCCAGCGTCCGGATCTCGACGCTTGAACCCATCGCGCGAAGCACTTCGGCGATTCGTCGCCCGGCCTGATTATAGAAGTAGTTGAGCCTGCCGGGAACCACGACCAGCGTCCGCCGGCCGCCGACATCCTTCTGCGTCTCGTTCATTTCCGTCGTTCCTCGGGGGCCGGATGCTCCGATCCTCGTTCAGCAAAGGAGAACGAGACTGGGCGGCGACAGGAGCCCAGGCGTCGTCACGCCTCGCTCGGGTCGGGACGATCGGCGGCGGAGTCTAGTCGCGACCGGGCTTTGCGTCAAGCTCGGTCGAGGTGCCTGACGGGCCGAGCCGAGCCTCCTGATTGCGGAACAGCCTCGGGAGATGGCAGGCTTGGGTTGACGTGATTGCTTGGAAGTGCTACTGAACCCGCTTGCCAACGAAGGCTGTACGACGTGAACGGATTTCGGCGAGGGGACGCTGGGGCGGCTTCGCGGGGTCGATCCGGCAACGAGGGGGACGGGGCGTGGACCAGCAAGGCGTGACCATCGCGATTCCCAACTGGAATCATGAGTTCTTCCTGTCGCGATCGATCCTCTCGGCCCTCGAAACCATACGCCTCCTCAAGCGAGAAGGAATCCCCGGCGAAGTGCTGGTCGTCGACGACGCATCGCGCGACGGCTCTGAGTCGTTGCTCCGCAGCCTCGAGGCGCTCTACGGCCGCGAGGGCCTCCGCGTCCTCCGGCACGAGACGAACCGTGGTCTGGCCGCGGCTCGCAACTCGGCGTTGCTCAACGCGTCGCATCGTTACATCGTCTTTCTAGACGCCGACAACTATCTGATCGAAGCGAATTTCCCCTCGTTTCTCAGGTCGATCAAGGAGACGGGCGCAGCGGTCGTGTACGGCAATCTGCTGATGCGTCGGCTCGGCGAGGATTCCGCGTTCTGGATGTGCAGCAATGAAAGTTTTCAGCCGAGAATCTACGATGAAAACTACATCGACGCCTTCGCGCTCCTCGATCGCATACAGATTCTCGATTGCGGAGGCTATACGAGCGGGGTCGACGCCTGGGCCGATTGGGAGCTCTGGCTCCATCTCGCGGCGTCCGGTCGACGCCTGGTGTTCGTCCCTCTGACGTTTGGCGTTTATCAGTATCTGCCGAACTCGATGATGCGGGCCGTCGACGATCCCGACGCGATCAAACCACGCTTCAAGCGCGTCTTCAATCAGTTGGAATTCCGCGATTGCAACCTCACGCGGACCCATCACGAGAGGTACTTCCCCGGCGTCGGATACCTCTGAGACGGCTTGCCAAGGAGTTCTCGGTATGAGCGATCGGTTCGCGAAGGCCCTGCCTCGGATCTCGACCATCGACATGATCTACGGTCCCGTCGCCGGGTACCTTGAGCAGGCGCCTTACTCCGACCACGTCGAGTGCGGGCTGTCGCCGCTCGACAACTACGTGATTCATCTGATCCTCGAATTCTGCCCACGGCCGATCATCGCGGCGGATCTGGCGAGCCGGTCGTCATGGGGCGCCACGACGATCGCCTGCCTGGCGAACCACCGCGTCGCGCGCGTCGCCGTCGAAGAGGAGACCTCCGCGCTCCCGCCTCGCGGCGAGCGGCTCCACGAGATCATCCAAAGCTACGCCGATTCGTCGGCTCTGGCCGCCCGCGGCGCGCTTGCGGTGGTTCCTCAAACGGACGATCGATGGGAGCGCCTCGGCTCGACCGCGCATCACGACGCGATTCCCGTTCTCTTGCTGCCGGCGTCGATCGCGGCCTCGTCGTCCGGCGAGATCGTCACGAGCTTCCTCGATCGATTCGCCGACGGCGTCGTTGTCGTGCTGGGGATGGGCAAGACCCGCGACGATCCCAATGCGCGCGGCGTTTTGGGCCTCGCTTCCTCGGAGACCGGCCCGGTCGTGCACCTGCTCCGCGAAGAGGCCCCCTCGCTTTATGATTGCTCGATCGCCCTCGTTTTCCATCAAACGAACCGCGTCGCCCCAGACGTCCTCAAAAGGATCGAGCAACTCTTCACGACCAACTACGACTTTCTGACCCTCGTCCGCGACGCGTGCCTTTACGCCGTGGAGCGAGGCGTTCGGAACCAGGGGAAGTCGCTCGACGCGCGGGCCCGGTCGTCCGGCCGGATGGGAGATCGAACCAGCCTGAGCGAGTCGTTGCTCAACCCCGACATCGAGGAAGAAGTTCTCCGTGAGCGGAACGTCCGCCTTCAGGAGCAGGTGGAAGATCTCGAAGCCAAGCTGCGGAAGGAACTGGAGCGGGGCCTCGGCAAGACGCTGGTCGTGCTCCCGGCTCGCCGGTTCCTTGCGTTCGGACGCCGCTACCGCAAGGTGATCGCCCCGAGAAACAGCCTTCGAGAGCGCTTCGCGCGCGGTCTCTTGCAAATGTACAAAGGCCGGAAAGATCTCGACGCCGCCTGATCGCTTGCCGACCCGCTTGATCTCCGGGACGGCCTCGACCGGTCCCGGTTCCCAACTCGCCCCACCCGCGATCCAGCCCTTTCCGCCGCGATGACGCCTGCGTGCTCGCGCGCATGGTTTAGGCTGGATCGATGCACGTCGATGATCGAAAACCAGACTCGGACGACCCCGTGACCTACAGTTCCTTGGGGCGAGTTCGGAGCGCGCGTCGAGCCCACTGGGTCACAGGTCGCCAGAGGGCCTCTTCCATTCGTCAAACTTGACACATGACTTTGGCTGTGGGAAAATTCTGCTGCTATCACGATTGCAGGCTCGCTTCTTCAGCCTGAGCTATCCTCTTCCCTGCCAAGGAGTTTGCGCATGTCAATTCGATCTTCGCTACGGCGGACCGAACGGCTCCTGTCGTCACGACCGGCGTCGAGGAAGCGGTTCTTGCCGGAGGTCTTCGGGCTGGAAGATCGGAGTCTGCTCTCAACCTTCACCGTGACGAATACGTCGGGCGACGCGTCCGCGCAAGGTTCGTTGCCCTGGGCGATTCAGCAGGCCAACAATTCGAGTCCTGGGCTCGACATCGTCAAATTCAATCTTCAGGGTTCCGCACCCTTCATCATCGACGTGACGAGCACGCTTTACCTGAATGATCAGGTCGTGATCGACGGCGAATCGCAGCCGGGATATGCGGGCAAGCCGCTAGTCGTCGTGCGGGGCAATGCGTCGGTCCCCTCGATCTTCCTCTTGCAAGGCGCTGGCGGTCAGACGTCGAGCGGCAGCACGATTCAGGGCCTGGCGATGTCCAACTACACGGCCAACGCCGTGACGATCTTCGCGTCGTCGCAGGGGAACTGGATCCAGGATAATTATTTGGGGTTCTATTACGACGGCTCGAACACGCTGCACACCAACAAGCAGTTCACCGCGCAGCCGGCCGCAGGCGTGGGGCTTCAGTCCAGTTTCAACACGATTCGATTCAATACGATGTCCGGGCTCTACAACGGGGTCAACATCGGCGAGGACATCGGCGGGAGCTGGTCGGGCGCGATCTACAAGACGAATTCCATCCAGTACAACAATATCGGCACCGATCCGACCGGATCGACGGCGTCGGGCTTCGGGAACGACTCCGACGGCGTCTTCCTCGCCGCCGGCGCGCAGGAGAACTTCATCGGTCCGGGGGACGTGCTCTCCGGCAACAAGTCGTCCGGCGTCGAGCTGCTTCACCCCTCGACCAAGCTCAACGTCGTCTTCGCCAACATGATCGGACTGGATAAATCGGGCATGACGGCGATTCCCAACGGCGAGCTCGGGGTGCTGATCGGCAACGGCTCGGGGAGCAACGCGGTCGGCGGACCGTTCGGAGGCAACGTGATCGCGGCGAACGCCCTGGGAGGCATCTCGCTGGGGACCGCCTCGTTCCCCGGCGCGCCCGGCAACTGGGTTCAGAACAACATCGTCGGGCTGAACGTCGCCCAGACCGCGGTCGTCGGCACCCAGGCCGTCGGCATCAACGTCGAATCGGGCGCGAAAGCGAATTCGATCACCGGCAACATCGTCGCCGGTAATTCGGTCAACGGGTTCCAGGTCTCGAACGCGACGGGCAACTACATGGCCTCCAACTTCATCGGCCAGGCGTCGAGCGGAGTCTGGTTCCCCAACAAGGGGTTCGGCGTCGCGCTGCTGCCGAAGGCCAATAGCAACTGGGTCGTCGGCAACACGTTCGGATCGAACGGCCAGGGCTCGATCTACGTCGACTCGGCCGCCGTCGGCAACGCCTTGCAGGACGTCCCCGGGATCGTGAGGCCGGGCGGCGGCGGAAAGCCCAAGCCCCCTCGCGGGCGTGGTTGAGACTCCGCGCAATCCATAAGTTCGGATTGACGCGATCGCGCGTTGGCCGTATGAGTCAGGGCCCTCGTCCCGGACGATCCGACGTCCGGGACTCCCCTGGACTTGTGGAACGCGATCGTGAACCCAACCGAGCGACCACCGGCGATCGCCGCCTCGCACATCGACGCTCGCCGCAGCGCGACGTCGAAGGTGCGTCGGGATCGGTTTTCACTCCAGAATGCAACCCACCTGCCGCGACGCTTCCTGCGCGTCGTTCAGTCCGATGGTCTTGGCCCGGCGATGGGCCGAGCGCGGCGGAAGCTCCGCACCCTCTTGCGTCGATTCCGATCGAAGATTTCGGCCGGAAGATTCGGCGGCGTCCCCGGCGGCTTTCGCATCCCTGAACCCGTCGATCCCTACGACGCCTGGCGGCTCCGCAATCGCAAGACCTCGCGGCGCGGCCGGCGACTCTCCGAGTCGCTCGCGACCTTGAGCCGGCCGATCCGGTTCTCGATCGTACTGCCGGTCTACAACACGTCGGAGCACGTCCTTGACGCGGCGCTCGCGAGCGTCGTCGGGCAGAGCTACGGAATCTGGGAGCTGATCGTCGTCGACGACGCCAGCGCCCATGAATACATCAGGCCTTTACTCCGTCGCTGGGCCTTGCTCGACGACCGGATTTCGGTACTCGAACGAGCCGAAAACGGCAATATCTCGATCGCGACCAACTCCGGCGCGACGCTCGCTTCGGGCGAGTTTCTCGTGCTCTTCGATCACGACGACGTCCTCGACCCCGATTGCCTGGCGCATCTTGCGCTCTATCTCGAAGCCAATCCGGACGTTGATCTCGCGTATTCGGATCATGATAAAATCGACGAGAACGGCCGGCGCTTCGCCCCCGAGTTCAAGCCCGACTGGTCGCCCGAGCTGCTGCTTTCGTACTGCTACGCCGGCCATGTGAAGGCGATCCGCACGACGCTTTACCACGAACTCGGCGGCCTTCGCGTCGGCTTCGAGGGCTCGCAAGACCACGACCTGCTGCTGCGAGCGAGCGAGCGCGCGCGGCGGGTCAGCCACGTGCCGCAATTGCTCTACCACTGGCGGGTTCTTCCGGGCTCGACGGCCGCCAGCGGTCACGAGAAGCCCGCGAGTTTCGAAGCGGGTCGGCGCGCCGTGGAGGAAGCTTTCCACCGTCGCGGGATCGACTGTAGCGTTGTGATTCCCTCCTGGGCCGCGCGGGCGGGCTCGGCGGTTTTCCAGCCCGTCATGCCCGACGACGGGCCCCGGGTCGCGATCTTGATCGCCGAGGAAGATCCGTCCTCGACGTCGCGGCTGATCGCCTGGCTGCAAACTTCGATCTACCGTAATTTTCATGTGTACGTCATTGGATCGGACGGTCGAATGCCGAAGCTCGGCCGGTTTTCGTTGGGCTTCGAGATCACGGTTCTCGAAGGGGCCGACCGCGGTCGAGCCGCTCTCTGGAATCGCGCGGTGGAGGCCGTCGACGAGGAGTTGATCCTGTTCGTGGACGGTCGCACGGAGATCAGGGGTTCCTGGTTCCTGATGCAGATGGTCGGCTGGTCGCGGCTCGAAGGGGTCGGAGCCGTGGGGCCGAGGGGGCTCAACCGGCAGGGGACCCTTGATCATGCGGGCCTCTCGATCGACCCCGAGCGGTCCGTCGCTCGCAAGGTGTTCGAGGGCCTGCCGGTCTGGGATCAGGGTTATTTGAATCTCGCCCGCGTCAGTCGCAACATCTCGGCCGTCTCGGCCTGTTGTTTCATGACGCGCCGGGATCGGTTCCTCAGCTTGGGCGGGTTCGATGCGGATGCCTTCCCGGACGACCTGTTCGACGTCGACTATTGCCTGCGGCTCCGAACGCGAGAGCTGCGGTGCGTGATCTCGGCCGATTGTGAAGTCGTCGTTCCTTCGGCTTCGAAGTCGCGGGGAGCCGAGCCGCGAGCGATCGCGACGTTCCGCGAGCGCTACCCGGACGTGGTCGAGCCGTATCTCAGCCCGCACGTCGACCCATCCGCGCCCGATCTTCGAGTTCGACCGACGGTCGTACCGGTCGGTCCGTCGGAACAAAGGCTCCGCGTTCTGGCGGCGACCCACAACCTGAACTGGGAAGGCGCGCCGCTGATCCAGTACGAGTTGCTGTCGGCGCTGGAGCGGTCGTCGAAGATCTCGGCCGTCGTCGTCAGCCCCCGCGACGGGCCGCTCCGGGCGCGGTACGAGGAGGCGGGGATCGACGTCGAGATTCGACCGAGCTTGATCGACGCGACGGACTCCGACGATCGCCTGGCGGTCGAGGTCCGCGCGCTGGCCGACCGGCTTGCCGCCGGCGGCTTCGACTGTCTGCACGCGAACACGCTCCAGACGTTCTGGGCGATCCTGGCCGCGCGCCGTGCGGGCGTTCCCTCGGTCTGGAGCGTGCACGAAAGCGAGCCGTGGAAGACGTACTTCAGCGACTTCCCCGCGCCGGTCGCCCACGCGGCCCTCGGATCGCTGGCGACGCCGTACCGCGTTGTGTTCGCGTCGCGGGGATCGCTGGATTTGTGGAAAGACCTTGACTCGCACGCGAATTTCGAGCGGGTTCCCACCCCACTGGATCTGGACCGGTTTCGAGCCAGGTTCGATGGAATCGATCGCGCCGAGGCGCGTCGCGCGCTGGGGCTCGCCGATGGCGAAGTCTGCATCCTGTCGCTGGGGACGGTCTGCGAGCGGAAGGGCCAGCACGATTTGCTCGAAGCGTTCCGGAGGCTGCCGGTCGACGCGGCCGGTCGAGCGCGCTGCGTCGTCGTGGGGGCCCGCGACGGTCTGGCCTACAGCCGCGACCTCGGGCGGAGGGCGGCTGAACTCCCCGCCGACCGCCGGGACCGGTTCACGATCTTTCCCGAGTCGGGCGACACCGCGCGATTCTGGCTGGCGGCCGACGTGTTTTGCTGCACCTCGCGGATCGAGAGTTACCCTCGCGTGGTGCTCGAAGCGATGGCGTGCGGCCTGCCGCTGGTCACGACGCCGGTGTTCGGGATCGCCGAGCAAGTTCGTGATCAGATCAACGCACTCTACTACGAGCCCGGCGACCATGACGGCCTCGCGAACCGGCTCTCGGACCTGATCCGGGACGACGAGCGCCGCGGCGAACTCGCCGCGCAGTCGTCGTGGGTGCTCCAAGGACTTCCGGCGCATCCATGGTTCGTCGACCAGTACGAAGCCTTGTTCCGGGCGGCGGCGGAGAGCTTCGTCGAGCCCGACCTCGCCGACGCCGAGCGGCTCGCCTCCGCACCCGCTCGGCGCGTCACGTCGGCCCGGGTTTGACGCCTCGCACGATCGCCCGGATACAGAGAATTTGAATCGACTGATCGTCAAGCCGCTTCGTCGTGAAGCCCCGGACGTTGACGCCTGCGACCAGGCTCGCGCGGAAGTCGGCTTTGGTTTCGGTCGGAGTGCCTCGGTCGAACCACTCGTCGAAATCGAGCGTGAACGCTTCCTCGCGGAGGCTCACATCGACCAGTCCGGCCGCCGCGAACAGGTCGACGATCCGGCCGCTGCTCAGGTTATTGGTGTGGGTCCGATCTCGTCCGACTTCCAGTCGCCGATGGATCTCGGCGGCCTCGGGCGACGGCGACGTGACGTGATCGCAGGCGACGAGCACGCCCCCGGGCTTGAGCAACTCGACCTGGCGTTCGAGGAACCTCTCGGGATCGAGCATGTGGTGGATCACGTAGCGGGAGACGGCGCCGTCGAAGGGGGCGAGGGCCTCGATGCCGGGCTCGAAGATCGACGCTTGACGGAACCGCGCCCGATCGCCGGCGAACGCGCAACGCTTCCGCGCCCGCTCGATCATCTCGTTCGAAAGGTCGACCCCCTCGACCCGATATCCCGCTTCAAGAAACGCCGCGCTGACGAGCCCCGGCCCGCAGCCGGCGTCGAGGATGCGCGCCCCGTCGGGAAACGCGGCCTCCTGCACAAGCCGCTTCAGCGCCGCCGGATCGCTCTGCACCGGCGCGCGTTCGAAGTCCGCCGCCTGGCCGTCGAAAGCGTCCGCCAGATTCCGATCGTGTCCTGTCCCGCCCATCAAGCTTCTTCCTTATTCATTCCTTTGGCGATTCGTCGATGATCTTCCGGTAAGCCGCGCGGGCGACGTCGTACGCTTTGCGGGCGTCGTCCTTCTCCGACGCGCGGATGGCCGGCTCTTTCTGCGACCAGCACTGGTCGACCGATTTCAGGCACCACTCGGCCGATTTCCGCGACGCGCGGATCGGCTTGTCGCCGACGACCACGAAGACCGGGTTGGTGTGCGACGACAGGAGGATGCGGAAGGCGACCCAGCTCGACGCCTTGATCGGCACGTCGAATTCGAGCGGCTGGATCGTGCCGTCGGCCTCGATCTCGCGGCGGGCGACGGGGAGGCCGTTGACGATCATCTCGACGGCGACCTTGCGCGAGTCGCCGATCCGGGCGCGTTCGAGGTCCCAGTACGGCTTCTCGTCGAGCCCACGCTTGCGGACGATCTTCGCCGCTTCGGAAGGCTTGGGATCGAGGAAGGCCGCCGCCTTGACGCGCGCCTTGACGGTCCCGGGCGCCGGCAGCTTCAGCTCGCTGCCTTCTTCGCCCATGGCGCGGTCGTCGACCGTGAAATCGATCAGGTGGCTACGGCCGTCGCCGACGTACGATCGACCGTCCTTCAGGCCCTGGCACCAGCGGTCGAAGTCGAGCTTGCCGTCGGGAAGTTTGACGTACACCCGGCCCAGTCCCACGCGCTCGCCGTAGATGCACGGGAAGTCGGTTTCGCCGCTGATTTTCGTCCGGAACCCGCAGTTGAGCGTGTGATACCAGATGTTGAGTTCCCAGGGGGCGGGGGTGTCGACCGTCGACAGGAAATCGACCGCGTCGTGGACGACGTCGACGATGTACTCGTTGCCGCCGATGCCGTCGAACGGCGGGATCTCATATGTAGGGATCTCGTCCGTCGACGTCTTCAAGCCCCAGCCGGTGTGCGAGAACCCGACGACGGCACCCTGCGATTTGCCCCACTTCAGGACCGGCAAATCCCAGCTCGGCCACTCCTCGATCCGCGTCGTGCCGGGGTAGTCGTCCTCCTTCAGCCGCAGCAGGCAGAGGTGGCCGGCGTGCGACGACGGAAAGCCCGAAACCTCGACGTCGTAGCGCATCAGGTTGTTCGGCGTCGAGAGCGGGTGGAGCTTGCCGTCGAAGAACTGCTTCTGGGCGTACCAGCACGGCCCCCAACTCAGCACGCAGCCGACGTCAAGGTCTTCGCCGAGGATCTGCCGCCACATATCCTCGGGCTTCACTCCCTCGGTCGGGCTCTCATAGTGGGCGCAGCCGGCCGCGTGGACGTGGTGGTCGCCCGAGAACCAGTTCATCGCCGCCATGTGAATCCAGCGCTCGAGCTTGAACGACTCCTTGTGAGCCTTCGCGCGCGGCACGGTGATCGTCCGGGTTTGAACCAGATACTCGGGCCCTCTAGTGAATTCGACCCGGAATTCGCCCGCCGACAGCGGCACGGTTTCACCGGTCTGCCGGTAGATCTGGGGATGGAAGAAGAAGTCAGGCGCCAGGCGACGGCTCTGTGACGGATAGACCCGGCCCAGCCGGTCGCGAATGATGAACGAGGCCGTCGTGGGATTGCCCTCCTCGTCGCGGACGTCGAGCGTGACGTCGACGGCCGGCTCGGACGTGAACAGGATGTCGACGTCGCTCCGGAACCCGAGATCCTGCGTCCCCTGGCCGACGTCGAAGGTGATCTTGGCCTCGCGCTTGCCGGCGTCCCGACTGTAGATCTGGACGACCCGGTATTCGAGGGCCAGGCCGGAGAGGGTTCGGGTAAGCGGACGGTCGCGAAACATCGAGACGTCGCACCATCGCTGCACGACGTCGGCCGCGCTGACCGTGGCCTTGGGCTCGGCGCCGTTGGTCGATTGCTTGTAAACCGGCCGGGCGTTCGGGCTGTCGGCGACCAGCTCGGCCGTCACGCCGGCTTCGTTGTGCACCTTGACGAGGAACACGCACCAGCCGTTCTGCAAGAGCCTCGGCGCGGCCGGGCCGAGCGCGGCCTTGACCCGGCTCTCGGCGTTGATCTCGACCCCGATCAGGCAGTGGGGGTCGAGGACTTCCTGGAACACCTTGACGGCGGCGGCCGCGTCGGCCGAGTCGACGGCGTTGTTGAGCCTCTCCTTGGATTGGGGCGTGAGCGGCTGGCCGAGCTGGTCGAGCGTCTGGACGACGCGGCGGACCTGGGCGCTCAGCGGTTGGAACTCGACGTCGGTCACGACCGGCAAGACGTCGGCCCGAGCCGAAGCCAGCCCGAACACCAGCCCGGCCGCCAGGACGCCGCCGAGTATTCGATCAACGCGCGCTGATTCAAGCACGAGATATTCCTCCCACGGGCCGCCGTCGGCCAGGTGTGCATGATCGCCCGGGCCGGCCGGACCGCAACGAAGCGCCGCGGTCGTTCGCCTGGGTTCCATTTCAAAGCGTCGGGCCGGGCTTTTCAAGGAGCCGGAGCCCAACCGCACCGATTCCGAGGATCTGGGCGAGCCCCGCCTTTCGGCTTGACCGAGCGACTTGACGGACATAAGGTGTGCCGACCATGCGGGACCACGGAGGGTTGACGGCGTGAGCACGCGGCATAATTTTCAAACCGGGCATGCGCCGAGCTGGTTCCGTCCTCGGATTGTGCGGACTTTCGACGCCCCGCCCGATTCGCCGGAACACGAGGAACGCGAACGCGAGCCCGAACGCGTCGGTCGACCCGCGACGGTCCTGGCCGAGGGGCGGACGGGCCTGCACGCGCTTTTGAAGACCTGGGATCGGCTCGCCGGCCCGATCCCGGAAGATTGGATTCGCGACGGCCTCCGAAGCCTTCGGATCGACCGCGACGCGCTCTGGGACTGCGTTCATTTTCATGAGCGAACCTACCAGCGGACGCGGATTCACGCCGGCGACCAATACGAGGTCCTGGTCCTCTGCTGGCGGCCGGGGCAGGGGAGTCCGATCCACGATCACGGCGGCTCGACGAGCGGTGTTCTGGTCGTCGAGGGGGTCGCGACCGAGATCGCCTTCATGGCGACCGCCTGCGATCGGCTGGCTCCGTCGCGGTCGCAGCGGGTCCACGCGGGCGCCGTGGTCGTCTCGCGGGCCCGCGACGTCCGCCAGATCACCAACCTGGAGCCCCCAGGGACCAACCTCGTCAGCCTCCACGTCTACTCCCCGCCGCTGACGGGCCATCGCTGCTATCGACTCTCCGAGACGATCTTCGCCGATCACGACGCCCTTCTCGACGACCCGCCCGTCACGCGGTCGGCGCCGCTGTAGGAAGAATCATCGAGCCGTGAGCGGCCTCCCAATACGAACCCGGCTGACGCGATGCCTCGTGCTCGCCGTCGAGCCCATTGTCCGCGCCCCTAGCGAGAGGGCCTCGACCGCGGCGATTTCCAAAGTGTTCTTGCAGTACATCTGTTATTCGCTTATGTTTCGCAGCCGATCGGCGAGGACTTCGTCCATCCGATCATGTCGCCGCGCCGGCCGGGATGGCCGGAACAAGGCCGGGCGCCCCGCCGCTCGGGAGGGATTCCGATGAAATGCCGCCGCTTCCGCCGGCTCATGCTGATTGCCCTGGGGATCGCGCTGCTTCCGGCTCTCGTCTGGGGCCTGATCGTCGTGGTGGCGCCCACCGACTGGGCCCGCGTCCACCTGGTGTCGGTCATCGAACGCGCCAGCGGCCGATCGGTAGGGCTTGAGTCGCTGTCGATCTGCCTGGGCGGCGGCGTCGATCTCGTGAACCTCAAGATCGGCGCGCCCGGCGGCCTCGCCGACCCCTGGCTGGAAGCCGGCAACGTCCACCTCGACCTGAGCTTGCCGAGCCTCTTGTTCGGCAAGCTCGACGCGACCGACCTCGAGATCGAGAACGCCAGGCTCCGCGTGTTGAGGCGCGCCGATGGCTCGCTCGAACTGGCCGACCTCGTCCGCTCGTCGAGCCCCGCGCCCCAATCGACGGCCTCTGAGCCTTGCGGGCCGAGCAGCCTCAAGTTCCGACTGCAAGGCGCTGAGGTTCAGGTCGTCGACGAGCCCACGCACAGCCACGTGACGCTGGAGCGGGTCAACGGCGAGGGCCTGTGGGAAGACGGAAAGAACATCAACGCCAACCTGAACGGCTACGTGAACGAAGGGCCGTTCCAGCTTACCGGCTCGCTCGACCGCACGCCGGGCCGACCGAGTTTCGAGGGTCAGTTCCGGGCCGACTCCGTCCAGCTCGACGACGGCATGTCGATCCTCCGGTATCTCGTCCCGGTGCTCGCCGGGACCTCCACGAAGGTCGGCGGCGTTCTCAGCATGGAGATGTACCTCCGCGGTGAGGGGGACACCTGCGAGCGGCTTCGAGAGACTCTGCTCGGCCATGGTCAGATCACCATCGATCCGATCGAGCTCGAAGGGACGGAGCTGCTGGCGGAAGTCGAGCGGAACATCGCCATCCCGCGGCGGAGCCGGGTCGCCTCGCTGAACTCGGACTTCGCGGTCAAGAACGGGCGGGTGACCTCGAAACGGCTCGCTCTGAACATGGCCAAAACCCCGCTCGTGATCACAGGCTGGACCGATTTCGACGGCCGGCTCGACTATCGGATGAGTCTCGAAGGACTCGCCGACCGCGTCCCCGACCGAGCGCGGCGACTGCTCGCCGACCTTGACGTCGACCTCGACGGCCTCAGCACCCTCCGGCTCAGCGGGACCGTCGACGACCTCACCGTCAGCCTCACCACCCCCAAACCCGGCCCCAGCTCGGCCGTCAACCACCTGCTCGAACGCCAGGATAAACAACGCCTGAAGATGATCGGCCAGGAACTCCGAGACAAGCTGTTCCGCTGACCCCCGCCGCACGCCCCGCCCATCCTCGACGCAAACCACGATCCCGATCCGTATTTGGATGATCCCCGGCTTCAAACCGGTCGATCACAAGAGAGCGCTCGCCCGGCCATGCGGTGGTCGAGATCGACGCCGCACCCAGCTCATCCCTGGGCTGCGGCCACCGAGCGCGTGCGTGCTTGGTGTCGCGATTCTTGATTCCCTGGATCGGGGAACCTAGAATCGTGATGGCTCGCGTTCGTGGAACTTATAGTAGGCGTCGGGGAGGAGTCGACCGTGCCCAGGCGATCATGGATCGGCATTCTGTGCTTCTGGCCTGGCCTGGCCCAGATCTGGACGGGCCAGGAGGTTCTGGGGTTGCTGCTGGCTTCGCTGTTCGGCGTGACGCTCAACATGGCGATCGTGGCGCGGTGGGTATGGACCGAGGCGTTTGGGGTGGGGTGGGCCGATTTTCTGTTCGCGTTCGCGGCGCTGACGTGGTCGGCGAGTTTCGCGTACACGGTGTGGTGGGTGTGGCTCTGCCATCCCGACCGGCATCGTCGCGAGATCGACCGCCTGTTCCACGAAGCCATGGAGGAGTACCTTCAGGGCCGCTGGAACGAGTCGCGGAAACGGATCGAGCGGATTCTGGCGATGGACGACTCCGACGCCGACGCACTCATGCAACTGGGGACGATCCTCGTCCGGACGCAGCAATTCGGCCCGGCGAGGCGGGCCTTCCGCCAGTGCCTTGAGCAGGACGGGGGCTCGAAGTGGCGGTGGGAGGTCGAGACCGCGCTGGCCAGACTCGATCGGCCTTGAAGGGGTCGATCGGGGTGCTTTGTGCGTCGCACTCGGGCTCGCGCCGGCTTCCCGTAGTATACTGGGAATATCGGCGACGAGCCTGCGTCGTTCTCGGCCCCGTCAAGAGCGGGGCGAGGGGGGCGTCGACCGTCGCGAAGTCGGGGTTTTCCCCGTCGCAATCGTAAAAATCGCTCCGCTCGGGAGAGCTGCACTGAACCAACAGCGGCCAACGCGTGTACAATAAGAGTCGTTTCGTGAGAACGCTCCCGGGGACGGCTCGGCGCCGCTAGGAATGTCGGATCGGAGTAGACCGCATGTATGAACGCTTCACCGACCGCGCTCGTAAAGTGATGCAACTGGCCAATCAAGAGGCCCAGCGCTTCAATCACGAGTACGTCGGCACGGAACACGTATTGCTCGGCCTGATCAAGGAAGGCAGCGGCGTCGCCGCCAACGTCCTGCGGAATCTGGACGTCGATCTGCGTAAGATTCGCAACGAGGTCGAGAAGATCGTCCAGGCCGGTCCCGAAATGGTCACGATGGGGAAGCTGCCCCAGACTCCTCGAGCCAAGAAGGTCATCGAGTACGCCATCGAGGAAGCCCGCAATCTGAACCACAACTATGTGGGAACCGAACATCTCTTGCTCGGCCTGTTGCGCGAGCAAGAAGGAGTGGCGGCCCAGGTTCTGATGAACCTGAACCTGAAGCTGGAAGAAGTGCGCGAGGAGGTGCTGAACTTGCTCGGTCACGGGATGGACGCTGGCGGCGAAAGTGAACGCGGTGCCACGTCAAAAGGCAATAAATCCAAGACTCCGGCCTTGGATTCCTTCGGTCGCGACCTGACCGACCTGGCGCGGCAAACCAAGCTCGACCCGGTCATCGGCCGCCAAAACGAAATCGAACGGGTGATCCAGGTTCTCTCCCGGCGCACCAAGAACAACCCGGTCCTCCTCGGCGAGGCGGGCGTGGGCAAGACGGCGATCGTCGAGGGCCTGGCGCAGTTGATCGTGGACGGCAACGTCCCCGAGTTGCTCCGCGACCGGCGGATCGTCGTGCTCGACCTCGCCATGATGGTCGCCGGCACCAAGTACCGCGGCCAGTTCGAGGAGCGGATCAAGGCCGTCATGAACGAGGTTCGTCGTGCCAAGAACACGATCCTGTTCATCGACGAGCTGCACACCCTGGTCGGCGCCGGCGGGGCCGAAGGGGCGATCGACGCCTCGAACGTCCTCAAGCCGGCCCTCGCCCGCGGCGAGGTCCAGTGCATCGGCGCGACCACGCTCGACGAGTACCGCAAGTACATCGAGAAGGACGGCGCGCTTGAGCGGCGGTTCCAGACGATCGTCGTCGAACCCCCGAGCAAGAGCGAGGCCCTTGAGATCCTTCGCGGACTCCGCGACCGCTACGAGGCCCACCACCGGGTCCAGATCACCGACGACGCCCTCGAAGCCGCCGTCGAGCTCTCGGACCGCTACATCACCGGCCGCTGCTTGCCGGACAAGGCCATCGACGTCGTCGACGAGTCGGGTGCCCGCGTCCGCCTCAAGGCGATGACCCGGCCCCCCGACCTCAAGGAGCTGGACGAGCAGATCGAGCGCCTCAACCAGGACAAGGAAGAGGCCGTCGCCAACCAGGACTTCGAGCGCGCCGCCGCGCTCCGAGACCAGGCCGACAAGCTCAAGAAGAAGAAAGAAACGATCACCCGCGAGTGGCGCGAGCGCTCCAAGGAGATCGACGGCACCGTCGACGAGGAAGTGATCGCCGAGGTCGTCAGCAAGATGACCGGGATTCCGCTCACTCGGCTCGAAACCGAGGAGACGGCCCGCTTGCTCGCGATGGAGGGGGAGATCCAGAAGAAGGTCATCTCCCAGACCGAGGCCATCAAGCGGATCAGCGAAGCCGTCCGCCGCAGCCGCGCCGGGCTCAAGGACCCCAAGCGGCCGATCGGCAGCTTCATCTTCGCCGGCCCCACGGGCGTCGGCAAGACGCACCTGGCCAAGGCGCTCGCCGAGTTCATGTTCGGCGACGCCGACGCCTTGATCCAGATCGACATGTCGGAATACATGGAAAAGCACAACGTCTCGCGGCTGATCGGCGCCCCTCCGGGCTACGTCGGCTACGAGGAGGGGGGCCAGCTCACCGAGAAGATCCGCCGCCGCCCTTACGCGGTGGTCCTCCTCGACGAGATCGAGAAAGCCCACCCCGACGTTTACAACATGCTCCTCCAGATCATGGAGGAAGGCCGGCTGACCGACAGCTTCGGCCGCAACGTCGACTTCAAGAACACCATCATCATCATGACCACCAACGCCGGCGCCGAGGTGACCTCGAGCACGAACATCTTCGGGTTCGACCGCGGTCGCGACGAAGTCGGCGGCTATGAGCAGATGAAAGAACGGCTCAAGGTGGCCATCGAGAAGTACTTCCGGCCCGAGTTCTTGAACCGGCTGGACGACGTGATCGTGTTCCACTCGCTCAACCAGGGCGACCTCAAGCGGATCGTCGACATCGAACTCGCCAAGATCCGCGGCCGCATGGCCGACCGCGGCCTGGAGCTGGTGCTGACTGACGCCGCCAAGGACTTCGTCATCGCCAAGGGCTACAACCCCGACTACGGCGCCCGGCCGCTCCGTCGCGCCATCGAAAACCTGATCGAGAACCCCATGTCCGAGGAAATCCTCCGGGGCACTTTCTCGGGCAAGAACTTGATCTCCGTCGACGTCGAAGGTGAGTACGAGAACAAGAAACTCAAATTCGACGCCACCAAGAAAGACGAAGCCAAAGGTCCCGAGCTGGCGGCCGTCGCCGACGCCTGACGCCAGGCGCACTCGACAACAGAACTAGGGAAAGGAGAGCTTCGGCTCTCCTTTCTTTTTTGGCTCAAGATGGGTTTCGGAGTGAAGACTGAAGCTTGATCATCCGCCGTGGGACCAGCCCTTCTTGTAGCCGGGGTCTGTGACTCCAGGCTTGAGCGCTGGCCGAGGAACCGGCCTCCCCCTGAGGCCGGCTGCAGATCCGGATGGGGACGGTTCCTACGCACCGTCACACAGAACCCCCATCCTCGTGAGGCAGGGGCCCGGCGGAGTGATGATGGTTTGTATTGCGCAACCCGCTCGAACCGCGTTTTCAGTGTAATTCGCGCACTCGACCGAAACCGACCTGGCTTCTCCGGAATGCCCGTTGGAACGACGCTCAAGATGCGCATCGCGTGGCAAATTCGACGTTAGTGGGGATCTGTTTGGGATCGGCGGTCTTTGCTGATCCGGCGGTCGGCTCAGTCCTCGTAGAACTGGCCGAGGCAGGAATCGACGGCGTCGGCGGTGAGGTTCTTGGAGGCCGGGGCCTCGACGAGAGCTTCCTCGATCGGCTCGGCGATCCGCTGACTCGCGGCCGGCTTCAGGCGGCCGGGGGCGTCGCCGTTCCAGATCCGGTCCATCAGGACGACGAAGGCGGGCACGAGGATCGGCCGCACCAGGAACGTGTCGAGGAGGATGCCGAGCCCGAGCGAGAAGCCCAACTCGCGGAGCGAGGTCAGGGTGCCGGTGAGCATCGACCCGAACGTGCCGGCCATGATCAGGCCGCACGAGCTGATGATGCCCCCGGTGTGGGCGACCGCCCGCCGGGTTCCCTCGATCACGCCGTACTTCTTCTCCTCCTCAATCACGCGGGCCATCAGGAGGATGTTGTAGTCCTCGCCGACCGCCACCAGGATCACGAACAGGAAGAAGCCCACCGTCCAGTCGAGTCCTCCCCAGGGCTCGGTGCTGTGGTGCATGCCGCGGAAGACCAGCTCGGTAACGCCCAGCGAGGCGAGATACCCGAGCACGACCGTGAGGATCAGGTAGAGGCAGACTCCCGGCCTGCGCAGCAGACCGACCAGGATCACGTAGACCCCGAACGTGACCAGCAAGTACATCCGTCGCTGGTCGCTGGTGGTCACTCGCATCAGGTCGTTCAGGGCCGAGGTCGACCCCGCCGTGCCGATCCCCACCGCGCCGTACAGCGGCTCTCCCGGCCGGCTCGCGGCGGTCAGAGTCTGATCGAGGAGGTCGAGCGACTGGAGGCTCGGCTTCGAGAACGGGTCGGACTTGAAGACGACGTCGAACCGGGTGATGTGGTTCAGGTCCTTCTCGTCGGGCGCCTTGGTGCTGACGTACCGGCCGTCGACCGCCCCCCGCATGGCGCGCTCGGCCATGAGCTGGATGATCGACTTCTTGTCGTCGGGGATCGGGGGCGTCCCCAGCGGCTGGGTCAGCGAGCGGACCTCGGCCACGCCAGGAACCGCCAGTAGTCGGCGGGTGACCTCGGCGACCTTCTCACGACCTTCGGGCGTCCGGAAGTCGACCTTGGGGTTCTCGACGAGGGCGACGGTTGGGCTCAGCTCGCCGACGGCGAAGTAACGGCGAATCACGCTCGCCCCCACGACGCTCGGCCGGTCGGGGTCGAGGTCGGCGAGCTGGCTGTAGTTCGAGGTCGTTCGGGCCCCCACGTAGGCCAGCGGGGCGAGCACCGCGATGCTTACTACAAGGATCGGCGCGGGATGGCGGACGACCAGGTTCGCGACCCAGATCCAGAAGCCCGTCATCGGCACCTGCTCAAGGCTTTCGACCTCGCGGTCGGCGCCGGGAGTGTGGTGTGGCGGGCGGAACGGCCAGAAGATCGCACCTCCCAGCCAAGAAAGCAGCACCGGAGCCAGCGTCAGGGCCGCGAGTAGGGCGATCGACAGACTCAAGGCGATCGCCGGCCCGGTGTAGCGGATCTTGGCGAAGCTCGAAAAGTAGAGCATCCCCAGTCCCACGATGACCGTCCCGGCGCTCGCCGCCAGGGCGCCGCCGACCTGGACGATCGCCTCATTCAGAGCATCCTTGCGCGAACGGCCGCGAGCCAGCTCTTCACGGTAACGGGCGATCAGGAACAGGCAGTAGTCGGTGCCGGCACCGAACAGCACGACCACGACGAAAACCTGGGTGATGTTGATCACTTGAAATGACAGCCAGGGGATCTTCGTCAGTCCGGCGATCGCCTTCATCGAGACGACGACCGAGAAGGCGATCGTCACGAGAGGCACCATCGCCAGCAACGGCGATCGGTAGACGACCAGCAGGATCACCACAACCAGGATGATCGTCGTCAGCGTCGTGTTGTGGATGCTCTCATTGGCCGCTGTGTTCATGTCGTGGCCGACCACCGCCGAGCCGGTGACCGACCGATGGAGGCCGTCGGGCAGCGCGGCGTGCTCGGCCAGGTAGCCGAGGATCTGGTCGACGGCGATCCGGGTCTTTCGCGAAAGGTAGGTGCCGTTGAGCGAGGCGATCGTGAGCACGGCCTGACCGGGGCCGTCGTGCGCCGAGCCGATCAGCCGAGGGCCGATGACCGGCGTCCGGTGGGTGTCGAGCTTCTTGACCCCGAGGCTTGGGTTCGACTCGCTGAACTTGTAGAATTCCGCCGCGTGCTGCTCGACGGCCGCGAGGTCGGCCGGGGTGAGCGGACCCGACAGACGCTCGAAGACGAAGACGAGCTGCGAGCTCGCCGCGTCGCGAGGGAAGCCGCGTTCGAGCAGTTCCTGGCCGACCACGCTGGGATAATCGCGCGGAAAGAACCGCACGTCGTCGTCCTTGGTCACTTCTTCCCATCGCGGCGCGTAGAGAAACAGCAAGGATGTCGCGACGAGCCAGAAGATCAGGACGACCCAGGAACGGCGCTGAACGAGGCGGGCGAGAAAAGGAAACATGTGCGGCCGGGTTTCCAGAATGCGTCGGTCGGAAAAAGATCGACCCTGGTGGCGTCGCTAGGACGGCGTGGGCCGGTCACAAGTCATCCTGTGATAAGTGCTTTGGTGGACTGCGACCGAGCATAGTCGATCACCTCGGTGGTGTCAAAGAGAAATGGATCATCGGTGCTTCCGCGTCACCGGCGTCGATTGGAAGGCGGATTCGCTAAATTCGAAAATGTCGACGCGAATCGCCGCCGCCCATTGGCCCGGAACTTGCCGTAGGGAGTAATATGATCTAGTAGAAGCTTGGGTACAGCCGATTGAACGGCTCTTTATTGGTTATCGAGGAAATCAGCCTTGTCCTCTTCATTCATCCGAGAATTTTCCCACCTTTGGACGGGCTGCCTGGCCCACTACCATGCTCACCGCAACGACGAGCACCTGAACGCGCTCTACGAGGATTCGCTCCGATACGTCGGACTGCACCTGGAAAACGATCTCTGTCGTTCCGAATACTGGTCGCGCGTCTCGCTTCGCCGCCGTCTGGCCGTCTTGCTGTTCCTGGTCGACCGAGGGATCGTCGAGCGTTCCGTACGCAACGGCCGCCACGTCTACGCCCCCTTGCCGCACGCCGAAGACTGGGTGTCGCGACAGCCCGCGATGCGGCCGTTCCTCAAGCCGACGCTCGAACTGGTCGCCGCCCTCCGCCATGAACTGGCGCGCCGGGCCCGCTCTCGCAAGGCCTGACGTAAGTCCCCTCGACCGACTCCCCGTCGGTCCTTGCACTCGCTTCCGGCGACAGTTACGATTCACGCGGGCGTCGGACACACCGTCCGACGCCCTGCCGGAATTCACCGATCCACAAGCGATTCCGGCACTTACCATCGACCCATTCCTCCCCGGGCTTGGAGCGTGACGTCTATGCGCATCGCCATTCGTTCCGTGGTTCTCGTTCTCTCGTTCGGCCTGGCCGTCGCCCTCGCCGACGCCTCGGCGGCCCCCCCGGCCCGATCCGCCGCCGACGCCGCGCCGGTCTCCCTGTTCAATGGCAAGGACCTGAGCGGGTGGACAATCCACCTCAACCACAGCGACAAGTCCGACCCGAAGGCCGATCCCAAAGGGGTCTTCCAGGTCAAGGACGGCGTCATCCACGTCTCGGGCGAAGAGTTCGGCTGCCTGACGACCGACAAGGAGTTCGACAACTACAAGGTCTCCCTGGAGTTCAAGTGGGGCGAGAAGCGCTGGCCGCCCCGGGAGAACGCCGTCCGCGATTCGGGGATTCTGGTGCACGTCGTCGGGCCCGACAAGGTCTGGCCGCGGAGCGTCGAGTGCCAAATTCAAGAGCACGACTGCGGAGATTTCTATCTCGTCGACGGCGCGACGATCGTGATCGACGGAAAACTTGAGAAACAGTACAAGAAAAAATCGGCCGACCATGAGAAGCCGAACGGCGAGTGGAACACGGTCGAGGTCGTCTGCGACGGCGGAACCGTCACAAACATCATCAACGGCAAAATCGTCAACACCGGCACCGACGCCAGCGAGAAGCGCGGCAAGATCGTCCTTCAGTCGGAAGGGGCTGAGCTGTTCTTCCGCAACGTCGTTCTGACCCCGCTCAAATAACCCCGGCGAGCGTGCCGCAGGCCGCCTGGATGTCCTTGCCTCCCGAATAACGGCGCACGATGGGCTGGCCGACGTGCCGCGAGAGGGCGTCTCGAAACGCCCTCAGCTCGTCGGCCGTCGGCGGCGCGAATCGGCCGGTGGGGTCGGTCACCTCGATCAGATCGACCCGCACCGGCGTATCTCCGATCAACTCCCCCAAGGCCCGGGCGTCGTCCTCGTCGACGTTCACCCCCGAGATGCAGACGTAGGCCAGCGTCACCCGGTCGCGGCGGGCGAGCGCGTACCGCCGGGCGGCGGCCATGACGTCGGCGACCGGCCAACGCGAGGCGACCGGAACGAGTTCCTTCCGCTTGGCGTCGGTCGCCGCCCCCAGGCTGACGGCCAGCCGGTAGCGGTGCCCCTCGCGAGTGAACCGGTCGATCTCGGGCACCAGGCCCACCGTGCTGATCGTGATCGCCTTGGCCGCGACCGAACCGGCCGACGAGCACCGCAGCAGCTCGGCCGCCGCGACGACGTTGTCGTAGTTCAGGAACGGCTCGCCCATGCCCATGAACACAGCCCCCGTCACGCGCCGGCCCTGGCTCCGCACCAGCTCGCGGGCTTGAAGGAACTGGTCGATGATCTCCCAGGCCGCCAGGTTGCGTCGGGTGGTCATCCGGGCCGTCGCGCAGAAGACGCAGCCCATCGCGCAGCCGACCTGCGACGACAGGCACAGGCTGACCGCCCCCTCTTTATGCAACGGGATCAGGACCGTCTCCAGCGGCAGGCCCTCGCTCGTCCGGAATCGGAGCTTCTGGAAGCCGTCGACGGGCGAGACCACCGAGCCGTCGAGCGTCAGCCGAGGCAGGGGGAGGGGGGAGACGGCCTCGACCAACCGTTTGGGAATCTGCGACTCCCCCATCCAGGCCGAGGGCTCGTACACCCCGCGCTGGAAGATCGTCGACAGCAGCCGGCGGACGACCCTCGGGTCGCAGCCGTGCGCAGCCGCCCATTGCTCCAGGATCTCGGGAGTCGTATTGCGTGGGTCCATCGTCGTGCGAAACCTCGAAACTCGATGCCGTCGCCGCTTTTCGTCGCTCCCTCTCAGGATACCGGATTCGCGGGAATCGGAGAATTCTCGATGTTGATCGAGACCGAAGGGGGCCGGGCGGGAGCGGTCCCTCCCGGTCGCCCTTGAATGGCTTCGTTCGCGCCGATTTTAGGCGTTCTCGAAGGCCGTTCCCCCGCCTCCAGCAGCTTCGCGAGGTAATCGGTCATCCCCTCGGCGACGAGGGTTTCGATCGAGTCGGACCGGTACGAGGACGGGCGCGCGGCCGGCTTCCGGGGGGCCGGGGGATTGGGTTCCTTCGGCGGTTTTTTCTCCGCTTTCGACGCCTGCGCCTCGGCCTTGCGGATCTTCGCCAGCAGATCGATGGTCCGGAGCAGCTCGCGGGTCCGGGCGGTCTGGTATCGCCGGAGCCGCTCAGAGGCGTCGCTGGCGGAGAACGACGCTTGCTCGGCCAGCTCCAGCGCGTCGTCGCCCTCGATTTCTTCCAGGTCGGCGAGCAAGTCTTGAAGCCGTTCGATTTCGCGTTCGGCGATCGATCGAAGGAACGCGACGCCTGCCTCGGGACTTTCGGGACGCGGCACGATCTCGCGCCAGACCCGCCAGGCGCTGAACGCCGGATCTTCGTACGGCGTCAACTCTTGCATCTGGAGCCAGAACCGCGTCCCCCACTTCTCCTCGATCGTCTCCCAGGCGAGGAAGATCTCGTTCAGCTCGGGGTCGTCGATCGCGGCGAGGGGCTGTTTGCCGAGCAGGCGGACGAACTTGAACTGGTCGAGGAAGGTCCAGTCTTCGTTCGAGATGATGAGGCACCTCATTTCGACCCAGCGGTCCAGCAGCCAACGGACGCCTTCGGGCGATTCTTCGAGCCGGGCGACGAAGGCCGACGGGTCGTCCGACCAGGCCGGCCCGGAGATCGGCAGCAGCCGTTTCCCCGCCATGTAGAAGAGTTTACGGCCGAGGTCGCAGACCTTCTCCGTGCGCCTGGCCTTGGATTTGAGCATCGCCTTGCGGACTCGGCGGGCGAGCAAGGCGGTCTCGTGACGCTCGGCCCGGTCGAGGGCCCAGGAGATCCGCGCGGCGCGGCTGACCAGCTCGCGTTCGATGGCGTTGGTCGGCTGGTAGTCGTCGATCCAGTCCTGGATCTTGGCTTCCAGCTCGGCCGGGTCTTCGTGCGGCAAAACCGGGTTGACGGTTTTGGCGCACAGGCCGTGTTTGAGGGCGTTGAGCCGCGATCGAGCCTTGCCGTCGTCGGATTTCGGTCCGCAGCTTTTCTTGGCGTTGGCGCGGTTGGCCAGGATCTGGGCGTCGGTAGCCATGGCGGGGCGATCTCCTCGGAGGTGGCGTCGTCGATGAGGCCTCTATGCTTAAGATGTCTCAAGACAACGCTTTTTAGAAAAGATTCCGGATTATCCCGAAGATTCCGATCGCGCAGCCGTGGCGAGATGGGAGCGGTTGCCCGAAGCGCCAGCGAGTGAATGGATTTTGCGTTGGTTCATTCAGCGTGATGGTCGGATGGGAATTCACTCGCTGGCGCATCGGGCTGCCCCATTACAAGCTCGAAGCGCCAGCGAGTGAATCGATTCCAATGACCGATCGGAAACTCACTCGCTGGCGCTTCGGGCTTGTATTCGGACCCTGCCGACCGCGATCCCCATCTTCATGAGGCCGGTGTCCCAGCGGCGTCATGACGGTTTCCATTCGGGGTCTGAGAAGCACGGCGGCCCGATCCGATTTTTTTCGAGTCAACCTTTAGGCGACATGCTGCGTAGGAAGGGGGAACCGCGTACGATCGATCTGGTCGGGACGATGATGCGATCAGTTTCCAGTCCCTCCCGGTTGAAAATTTGCCAGGGTTTCGCGAGCTGGGCCGAGGCGGAGTTCCGCCGCCGGCCGTCGGGTCGCCGATATCCTTCGTGTTCGCTCTTGCGGGACCGGGTGGTTTCGCGGGATCACGATTCGTTGCAGTCGAATCATGGGCATCGAGTGAAGGAGTAGATTGAACGATGAGACGAAACCCAGTCGCCTGGGCGGCCCTTGTGGTCTCGACGGCCGCCCTGCTCAGCTCGTCCGGCATGCTTCGGCCGATGCCGGCCGCGCCCAAGACGACGCCGGAAAGTCAGCGCACCGCCAAGGCGCTCTCCGAGGCCTACGAGTCGGTCGCCGAGTTCGTGCGGCCGTCGGCCGTCCAGATCAGCGTCCAGAAGAAAGCGCCCAAGATGACGGGGATGCGGAACTTCCCGTTCCAGTTCCCGAATCCGGGGGGCGGGAACAATCCGCACGCCAATCCCAGCCCGCGCGACATGAAGGATCTTGAGGAAATGCTCAAGAAGTTCTTCGGCCCCGACGGCAAGCCCGAGAAGCAGCAGTTCGGCGGTCGCGGCGGCGGTGGCGGCGTCGGCTCGGGATTCGTGTACGACGATAAGGGCCACATCCTGACCAACAACCACGTGGTCGAGAACGCCGACAAGATCACGGTCGTGTTCCACGACGGCATCGAGCTGCCGGCCACGGTCGTCGGCCGCGACGCCAAGTCGGACGTGGCGGTCGTCAAGGTCGACAACACGAGCTATCCGCCGCTGCCGATCGGCGACAGCGCGAAGTTGAAGGTCGGCGATCTGGTCATGGCGGTCGGCTCTCCGTTCGAGCTGAGCCAGAGCTTCACCACCGGGATCATCTCGGCGACCGAGCGGAACACGGTGGGCATCAATGAGTACGAGTCGTTCCTCCAGACCGACGCGGCGATCAACCCGGGCAACTCGGGTGGTCCGCTGGTCAACATGGACGGCCAGGTCGTCGGCGTGAATTCGGCGATCGTGACCGGCAGCCGGGGCATGGGCACCGGCGGCAACGACGGCATCGGCTTCGCGATCCCGATCGACATGGCGTCGAACGTGGCCAACCAGCTCATCAAGGACGGCAAGGTCCATCGCGCCCGGATCGGCATCAAGCTCGATCCGCTGACGCCGGTCCTCGCCCGCCAGCTCGGCTTGGAAGCCGGCGTCAAGGGAATCCTGGTCGGTGAAGTCGTCCCCGGCGGTCCCGCCGATAAGGCCGGACTCAAGCAGGGCGACGTGATCGTCGGTTACGCCGGCGAGAAGATCCTCAGCATCCCGACGTTCCGGCTCAAGGTCGCTTCGAGCTCGGCCGGCAAGTCGTCGGAAGTCGAGTACTTCCGCGACGGCAAGCGGCAGACCGCCGCGATCGTTCCGGCCCCGGCCGAGAACGTCGTCTTCGACGTCGAGCGCGAGCAGGCCGGCGACAAGGAGGAGGGGGCCGACGCCGAGCCGGTGAAGACCGCCATCAGCGATTTCGGCTTGGAAGTCCAGGCGCTCACGCCCGAACTGGTCAAGGGCCTCGGGCTCGATGAGAAGGTCAAGGGCGTGCTGGTCGCCGAAGTCAAGGAGAACAGCGCCGCCGAAGCCGAGGGCGTCAAGGCGGGCGACGTGATCACCAAGGTCGTCCGCGACCGCGGCGTTCAAGACCTCGCCGGCGTCAAGGAGTTCCAGGATCTCGCCGCCAAGAGCGACGAGATCTCGGTCTACGTGCATTCCAACAAGGGGCCCGGTCGGTTCGTCACCCTGTCGAAGCCGAAGAAGTGAACCGAACCGGTTGATCGTCGAACCGTCGCGAGGTCGATTCGTCGGCCTCGCGACGCGGGGTCGATCGAAATCCGACGAACGTGTGAATGAGAAAAGGGGCGGCCCGATGCGAAGTCGGAACCGCCCCTTTTCTCTATGATAATCCAGAGAGACCTGGGTCCGCGGGGTCAATCAGTGGAGTGCTCTACGTAGTCGGCGGGTCGTGCTGGTGGTGAAATGAGTATCGACCCGAGGGCGGTTCGAGTTGCGAAAAAGTTCTCCCACGCATGCGATTCGCCGTCAGGAAACCTCCGGTCGCGCGTAATATCGGGCCGTCGCCGCCGGCGGGTCTTGCTGTTTGAGGAAGTCGTGCGAAATCGCGTGCGAAATCCGGCGGCGCTGGAGTATGATGACGCTAGTGGCGGTCCGGGGTCGTCGCCGTAGTCGCGGCCTCGCGACTTTTTTTCTATTGAGACGCGAAGAGCCTGCCGGAAGGTCCGATGGACGGCAGGCTTTTGTCATTCCCCCGCGGGCCGAGGACGAGGATCGCGATGATCGATCCGAAAACGAATCCCGGATCTGAAGAACACGAGTCGACCGAGCGCTACGACATCGAGGTCGCGCCCCGGGTGCGCAACCTGCCGCCGTACCTTTTCGGCAAGATCAACGAGCTGAAGTACCGCAAGCGGCGCGACGGCGTCGACGTGATCGACTTGGGCATGGGCAACCCGACCGACCCGCCCGACCAGTCGGTCATCGACAAGCTCTGCGAGGCGGTCCAAGATTCTCGAAACCACCGCTACAGCGTGGCCAACGGCGTCTTCAACCTGAGGCGCGAGGTCGCGGCCAAGTACGAGAACCGGTTCGGCGTGAAGCTCGACCCCGACCAGGAAATCGTCGCGACGATCGGGTCGAAGGAAGGCTTCAGCCATATGTGCCTGGCCCTGCTGGGGCCCGGCGACACCGCGTTGGTCCCCGCGCCGAGCTTCCCGGTCCACGTTCACGCGATCGCGCTGGCGTCGGCCAACGTGATCACGCTTGACTGCCGTGATTCCCAGGTGTTCCTGGCCAACATCGCCCGGGTCTGCGAGAGCTTGTTCCCCCGGCCCAAGATTCTGGTCATCAACTATCCCCACAACCCATCCTCGACGGTCGTCGATCCCGGCTTCTTCGAGGAGATCGTCGGCCTGGCCAAGAAGTACCGCTTCTTCGTGATCCACGACTTCGCGTACGGCGACATCGGGTTCGACGGCTACCAGCCGCCGAGCTTCCTGTCGGTGAAGGGGGCCACGCAGGTCGGCTGCGAGTTCACGACGATGTCGAAGGGCTACAACATGGCCGGCTGGCGGGTGGGCTTCGCCGCGGGCAACCGCGACATGCTCGGCGCGCTCAAGGCGATCAAGGGCTACTACGACTACGGGATCTTCCAGGCCGTGCAGGTCGCCTCGATCGTCGCCCTCCGGCACGGCGAGGAGGGTCGGCTGGCCCAGGTCGCCGAGTATCAGGAGCGCCGCGACGTGATGGTCCGAGGGCTCCGGCGGCTGGGATGGGAAGTCGATCCCCCACGCGCCGGGATGTTCGTCTGGGCCGCCATGCCCGAGCCCTGGCGAAGCCAGATGGGCTCGATGGACTTCGCCATGAAGCTGCTCGAAGAGGCGAACGTCGTCGTCAGCCCCGGTCGCGGGTTCGGCGAGACCGGCGAGGGCTTCCTCCGTCTCGCCCTGGTCGAGAACGCCCACCGCCTCCGCCAGGCGATCCGTCAGATCGGCCGCTGCCTCCGCGTCGAGCAGGCGGTCAACTGACGCTCGACCTGATTCGTGGATTCGCCGCGGTCGGCCCGTCTAAGGCGAGACCGGCCGCGGTCCACGCACGCCCTCGTCCGTCGCGCTAGAGAATCCGGAGGAAATTGGAACAATCGGCCCCCCTCGCTGCTTTAAGATATTGAAAAGCAGGCTGTCAAGGGGGGCTGACACGTGGAGCGCGACCGGAACGGATCCATTCAGCAGCACTTACGTCTGCTGTTCAGCGGGGGCTCGATCACCGGCCTGACCGACGGACAACTTTTGGATCAGTTCACGACCCGTCGCGGCGAGGCGTCTGAACCCGCTTTCGCCGCGCTGGTCGAGCGCCACGGACCGATGGTCCTGCTCGCTTGCCGAAGCATCCTCCGGGACGAACACGACGCCCAGGACGCCTTTCAGGCGACGTTTCTGATTCTAGCGCGCAAGGCGGGCTCACTCTGGATTCGCGATTCGGTGGGGCCCTGGCTCCACCGGGTCGCGTGCCGGGTCGCGGTTCGCTCCAAGCTTGATTCGGACCGACGGAGAGGCGTCGAGCGGCGGGCGGCCGAAATGAAGGCTCAGTGTTCAGTCGCGGCCGAGCGAGACGAGCGTTCCGACGCGCTCCACGAAGCAATCGATCGGCTGCCGGAGCGCTACCGCATTCCGATCGTGCTCTGCGATCTGGAAAGCCGGACCTACGACGAGGCGGCGCAGCAACTTGGGTGTCCCGTCGGGACGGTCAAGAGCAGGCTGGCGCGAGGACGCGAACAGCTCCGACGCCGCCTGGCAGGCCGCGGCGCAGCCTTGGGCACGGACCAGCCCGGGGCCGGTCTCGCCGCGCCCGCAGGTCTTATGGAGGAGACGATCCGCGCCGCACTTCGGCTTGCGGCGGGGTCGTCGGGGGGACTTGTACCGACGTCGATCCTGACCCTTGTTGATGAGGGAGTCAAAGTGATGATGCTCACGAAGTTGAAGCTCGCCTCCGCGGCTCTGGCCTCCATCGCCGTCGTCACGGCCGGCGTAACCGTGCTGGCGCAGCAGGGACCGAATCACGCGCAGGAGGTCGTCCAGGAAAAGAGCCAGGCCCCGAAAAAGAGCCTGGACGGCGCCGGCTCGGTGGCGACGTCGCCGCCCGGCGGCGCCGCCGACCGAGGAGCGGCAGCCACCCCGGAGGATCAGGAACGCCGGATTCGAGACCTGGAGCAGAAACTGAGCCGCCTCCTCAACGATCGCGTCCGAGTCGGCGGGGCGCGCAATCCCGGGGAGCGAATGCTGGAGCCCGGGGAACTCGAAGAGGAAGACGGCAAGAAGGCGCACATCTGGGACGTACTGACGATCGGCGGTTATGTAGGCCAATTCGATCTTGCCGAAGTCACCCCCAAGGAGATGGTGCTGAGACTCTTTCGCGGCTATTACGGCATCATGCCTTCGGCTCAAGAGCTGTCGAAACTCCTGGAGATCGTCGGCTCGCGCCCCGATCAACTGATGGCGCCGGAGGAAATCGTCAGGAGGCTGATCAACAGCCCTTACTTCCGTTCCACCCTTCTCGTTGAGGCGATCCTCCGCAATCCCAGGACGCGAAACGAACCCGGGGTGCAATGAGGCACTCGCATGCCGGTAGGTGCAATGATCTCATTAGGCTCGGAAAACGCCAGAGACCGTCGACCAGCCTGATCGGCTTGGTTCGACGGTCTCTGGCGTTGTTGGTTCCTGGAGCGCGAGGTCGGGCGACCTGTTCGCGTTCTCCCAGGGATCATTTCAGGCGTTCTGCTGCGGACGTCCGGGGGTGTGGGACGCCGGGTTGTCGTGCGGGCCGGGTTGGCCGCTGGCGAAATTGGCGGTGGGGCTGGAGTTGGGCCTGGAGGGGGGCAGCAGCTCCATCCGGCCGAAGATCATCCGCCCCGCGCTGGTCTGGAGGACGCTGGTGACGGTCAGGCGGACCATCTCTCCGAGGTGGCTCGATCCTTGTTCGGCGACGACCATGGTGCCGTCGTCGAGGTAGCCGATCCCCTGTCCCGGCTCCTCGCCGCGCTTGATCAGCTTGACGTTGAGGTTCTCGCCCGGCAGGACGATCGGCTTCATGGCGTTGGCCAGGTCGTTGAGGTTGATGACCTCGACCCCCTGGAGCCGCGCGATCTTGTTGAGGTTGTAGTCGTTGGTGACGACCTTGCCGCCAAGGTGCTTGGCCAGGATCACCAGCCGCTGGTCGACCTCGCGGACCCCCGCCATTTCGGGGAGGTCGGCGTCATCGATCCGGACCTCGATGCCCGGCGACTTCTGGAGCCGATTGAGGATGTCGAGCCCGCGCCGGCCGCGATTCCGCCGCAGCTTGTCGGAACTGTCGGCGATGCTCTGAAGCTCCTGAAGCACGAACCGGGGAACGACCATCGGCTGATCGATCACACGGGTCTCGGCGACGTCGGCGATCCGGCCGTCGATCACAACCGAGGTGTCAAGGACCAGTGGCCGCGCCCCCTTGATCTCCTTCGAGAACTCGACGTACGGGATGATGAACCGGAAGTCGTCCTTGGTTTGGAGCAACGTCGAGATGCAGATGTAGCACATGAAGATCATCATGACGCTGGAGATCGCCATGTGGACCTTGGGATTGATGTAAAGCTGGAGCGCCGGCTGGACGGCGTCATTGATCAGATTGCTGAGGAAGATGCCGACGATAACGCCAAAGTAGACGGCGGAGATCGTCTGGATGCGTTTACGGGGGGTCATGGAGTCGACGGCCACGACGACAAGGGTGGCCAAGAGGACGCCGATGAAGACGACATACGGTTTGCCGAGGTCGTTCTCGCCCATGATTTTGGCCAGGCGGGCGCCAAGACCGGCGGCTACGACAACGAACGTGGCTCGGATCAGGACGAGCAGCATGAGAGATACACCTCGTTACGCTTGAGGGCCGGGCCGACCAAGCCGACGAATCAAGATTAAGATGGCTTCGATAAATTGCCAGAAGAATTTATGAATCCAGCGTGAAGGCCGACCTCGAGGTCGGCCGCGATCTCCTGGCGGAGGCGGTCGTGGAAGGCGTCGAGGCTTTCGGTGACGACCTTGGCCTGCGCCAGGATCGGCATGAAATTCGTGTCCCCGTCCCATCGTGGAACGAGGTGCCAGTGGAGGTGTCCGGGGAGGCCCGCGCCGGCGGCTCCACCCTGGTTGAGGCCGACGTTGTACCCCTGGGGGCGAAGCATCCGGTCGAGGATCGTCATCATCCAGCGGACCGTCTGGATCGGCTCGACGAGGTCGGGCCCGTCAAGTTCGTGCAGCGATCCGCGATGGACCCGCGGGGCGATCAATAAATGGCCGTTGTTGTAAGGATAGCGGTTGAGCACGACGACCGAGTTGGGCCCGCGCCAGACGATCAGATTCTCCCGATCGTCGTCCTTGGCCAGACCGTCGCAGAGAAAGCACGAGGACTCCGATGTCGGGTTCCGGACCGCGCCCGCGACGTAATGCGCCCGCCAGGGCGCCCAGATTCGATCGAGCACGACGGAAGACTCCGAACGACCGCCGGCACAACCGCATGCGACCCGCGGACGACACTATTCGAGACGACCCCAGGACCGAAATCTCGCCAACGCGCCGTCGCCGCAAGCCGCGATCGCGATTGATTGGAGAACCCATCATACCAAGGAAGCGCCCGAATTGTCTCGCTCGACTCGGCGGAATTAAGGCGAATTCAAGGCCGCCGCCCCGGCGACCGCCGAACGGCGACGTCCATGGTCAGAGCAACCGACGTTCCCAGAACGGGGTGTAACGGGCCCAGACGCGGCCGAGGATCTGGCCGTTCTCGACGAGATAGAGAGAGGCGGAGGTCTTGCCGGCGTTGAGGTCGATGTCGGGATCGATGGCGATATGATTGCCAGGCACGCGGAACTTCCAGCCCTCGGGATAGCCAGACAGCTTTCTCATCGACTCGACCTCGACGTTCGCACCGTCGACCATCCACCGCTTCCCCGTCCACTCGACTTCCTGGCCGCCGACGGCGACCACCCGCGCCAGATGGTGGTCGCGCGAGGCCGACCCGCGCAGCCAGATCCAGTGGCCGGGCGCGGGAAGGTTGTTTTGATAGGCGAGCCAGTTGACCAGGTAGCCTCCGCGGCTGGCGTCGTCCGGCTGCCCCGGCCAGGCCGTCAGGGTCAGCAAGATGAACAGCGGCGCGTGCAGCGCCAGGCTGACGCCGCCGCCGGTGGCGGCCAGGACGCTGGTGGGCGTGAATCCCGAGAACGGATCTTGCCGTTGAGCGTCGAGCCAGGCCGCCGTCTGGCAGGCGACCGCGACCCCCAGGAAGAACCAGCTCGACGGATGCCCCCAGATCAGCAGCGAGGTCGCGAGGGCCGAGGCGTAGGTCCCCCCCATCACCAGGCCGCGGTGGCGTTGCCCCCACGACCACTGGGTGTAGCCAGGGACCAGCAGCCTCAGCCAGACGGCGAACGCTCCGGCGGGCCAGTGGCGGGCCGGAGAGTAGAGAGGGAACGTCTGGGACGCGATTGCTGAGGTCATGCGAATCGCCGGTGAGGGCGCCCGGTCGAGGGTTGCTGGCGAGGCGGAAAGACGATTCGAGGGTCGAAGGCGATCAAACTGAGAAGGCAGGGGGAACGGCGACCGGAACGGTCTCGTCGATCCTGACGTGAATCGTACACCGTTTTCGCCGAATTCCCACTAGTAATTGTGATGGAGTCCGTAAGATTTGTTGAAATCGACGGGAACAGTCCGATCGCCGGCTCGCCGCGAGTCGCGTTTCTACGTCGCGTCGACAGGTTGGGTTCGAAAAGTCGGCGCCGAGGGAACGGCCCGGAGGCCGCCGGGGGGCTTTCGCGAGATCTTTCCAGGAACGGCTTGGCAATTCTATATGCCGATCGGCTATATTACTTGTGGCGATTCGCGTGCGCCTTGACGGGGAAAGGCCGCTTGATAAAATGATTCCACTTTGATCAGCTAGGCCTCCCTAGGCTCTTCCCGCGCCTCGCATCGGGAATCGAAATCCGGCGCTTCGGCCGCAATCGTCTCGATGCTCCCCCGGCGACTATCCTCGGCAAGCCGGCGCTCCGTTTTTGGAACAACGGATCGGCGGCTCCCGTCTCGACGAGTGTGTTGTGTGGTTTCTGGCCACGAGAGGGCGTTCCACCCTTCTGGTGCCGGTTGAGTGTGATTGGACCATGGAAAACCTGCGAAACCTGCGGAATATCGGGATCTCGGCCCACATCGATTCGGGCAAGACCACACTGACCGAGCGGGTGTTGTTCTACACCGGCCGCACCCACGTGATCAAGGAGGTCAAGGGTGAAGGCGCGGTCATGGATCACATGGAACTCGAGAAAGAGCGAGGGATCACGATCACCTCGGCGGCCACCACGGTCCGTTGGAACGACATCGAGATCAACATCATCGACACGCCCGGGCACGTCGATTTCACCGTCGAGGTCGAGCGGTCGCTGCGCGTGCTCGACGGCGCCGTCCTGGTCCTTTGCGCCGTCGCCGGCGTGCAGTCGCAGTCGATCACCGTCGATCGCCAGATGAAGCGGTACAACATCCCTCGGATCGCGTTCATCAACAAGATGGACCGGACCGGCGCCAACCCGGTCAACGTGATCCAGCAGCTTGAGTCCAAGCTCGGCCTCACGGTGCTTCCGCTCCAACTGCCGATCGGGTTGGAGTCGAACTTCCAGGGGATGGTCGACCTGATCGAGCGCCGCGCCATCTACTTCGACGGCGAGAAGGGCGAGGACGTCCGCTACGAGCCGATTCCCGACGACATGGTGGAGGCCGCCGATCGCGCCCGCCAGGGGATGCTCGAAGCGCTCTCGATGGTCTCCGACCAGATCATGGAATTGCTGCTTGAGGAAGCGGAAGTCCCCCTCGACCTGATCCACCAGACGATCCGGGAAGGGACGATCGCCCAGCAGCTTTGTCCGGTCATGGTCGGCACCGCGTATCGCAACAAGGGCGTCCAGGAGCTGCTCGACGCCGTCTGCCGCTATCTGCCCAGTCCGCTCGACCGCGAGATCCACGCCAAGGACATCGACGACGGCATGGCCGAGATCGCCCTGGCCCCCGACCCGTCCGCCCCGCTGGTCGCCATGGCGTTCAAGCTGGTCGAGGAGTCGTTCGGCCAGGTCACGTACATGCGGGTGTACCAGGGGACGCTCAGCAAGGGCACCTTCTACTACAACTCGCGGCAGAAGAAGCGGGCCCGGATCAGCCGGATTCTCCGCGTCCACGCCGACCAGAAGGAAGACATCAACGAAGCCACGGCCGGCGACATCATCGCCGTCATGGGCATCGAGTGCGCCACCGGCGACACCTACTGCGCCGAGGATACGAACGTATCGCTCGAAAGCATCTTCGCCGCCGAGCCGGTCATCGACCTGTCGATCAACCCCACCAAGCGGGCCGACTACGACAAACTGTCGAAGGCGCTCAATCGGTTCATGCGGGAAGACCCGACGTTCCGCGTCCACGTCGACCCGGAGACGAGCGAGACGATCATCTCCGGCATGGGCGAGTTGCACCTCGAAATCTACGTCGAGCGGATTCGGCGCGAGTACAAGGTCGACTGCACCGTGGGCGCTCCGAAGGTGAGCTACCGCGAGTCGCCGACCCGCGAGACGCCGTTCAACTACAAGCACAAGAAGCAGACCGGCGGCTCCGGCCAGTTCGCTCACGTCGTGGGCAAGCTGGTCCCGCTCGATCCTCAGGCGCCCGAGCCGTTCGTCTTCGAAAACAAGGTCACCGGCGGCCGCATCCCGTCCGAGTACATCCCCTCGGTCGAGAAGGGCTTCCGCGACTCGATGCACAAGGGGCCGATCGCCGGCTACGAGGTCATCGGGGTCCAGATGGTCCTCGAAGACGGCTCGTACCACGACGTCGACTCGTCGACCATGGCCTTCGAAATCGCCGCTCGCGACTGCTTCCGCGAGACCTTCCGCAAGTCCGAGCCCGTCCTGCTTGAGCCGATCATGCTCGTCGAGGTCGAGGTCCCGACCGAATTCCAGGGGCCCGTCACCGGCGCGATCTCCTCGAAGCGCGGCGTGATCCTCGGCACCGAGAGCCGTTCGGGTTACACCGTCATCTCGTCCGAGGTCCCCTTGAGCGCGATGTTCGGCTACTCCAACGACCTCCGCAGCATGACCCAGGGCAAGGGGGGCTTCAGCATGGAGTTCCTCAAGTACCAGAAGGTCCCCGCGTCGCTCCAGGAAGAGATCGTCAAGCGCGTTCAGGCCGAGGCCAAGGCCAAGGGCTGAGCCGTTCCGATTCCTTCCCCGCCGCTCGCATCCAACTCCAAGGCCGCTCCGTCACTCGACCGGGCGGCCTTTTTGCATTCCCGCCCCCCATGAGACGACGGTCGGGGCCGGGTCGGTCAGGCTTTCGGTTTCTCCCATTCCATCATCATGAACCAGGGGACGCGCCGGTAGCGTTCCGCCGTGGCGGCGTCAGCTCCGACGGGTTCGGGCTCGCTGAAGTGGCGCAGGTTCAGGTTCTGTTCCAGCAGCAGCGACATGTAGCGGCTGAGCGGCCGGTGCCAGTTCTGGATTCGAATACCCCGCCAGCTCACCCACTCGGGGCGCTCCGTGAGGTAATGATCGATGCAGAAGCGTTTTTCGCCATCTCCACCCGGCGTCCAACCCCCGTTCACGGCGGCCGTGTTGAAGCTGCCGAGGTTCGCGATCAACAAGGTCCCGCCGGGCCGCATGACGCGCGCCATTTCCGCGATCGCCCTCGCGACGTCCGGGATGTCGATCAACGTCAGATAACTGACGACGAGGTCGAAGGTCTGATCCGGGAAGTCGAGCGCCTCGGCCTGGCCGACCCGGTAATCGCCCTCCGGGTCCCGCCGCCGAGCGTGCTCGATCAACGCGGCCGTCGGATCGATGCCTACCGTTTGAATGCCGCAACCTCGCATCATCCGGCAGAAGCGGCCCTCGCCGCATCCCACGTCCAACGCGACCTCGAATTCCTTGGCGCGGACGCGGTCCATCATGGGCGCGTCTAGCACGAACTCGCGGCCGTAATCACCACGTTCGCCCATGTCCGCGATCCATGCCGACGCCGACTCGTCCCATCCGTTCGACATGCGTCCCTCCCATTACATCCCATGATTTACAAGACGGAGGCCATGCTGGAGTCGCCCCGCGGCCGCAGCGTGGGTGTTCATATTCCTTGACCTCGTCCCGCCAGGTAAAGCTCGGAAGTCGACTTGCGGGCTTTCGGTTTCGATTCGGAATGGAATTCCGGGTCGCCGATTGACCCGAGGGGACGACTGTGTCATAAGAGCGCAACACACGTCTTGATGCTTCTGGAAGGTTGCTCGCAACGACTCCGGAGGGATTCGCACTCATGGATCAACACATTGAGCAGTCCGCTGCCCCGTCCACCTCGTCTTTCCTCCCGTCGCCCGTGGAGTCGCAGACGTGGTTCTGGGCCCGTTGCTCGCTCGCGGCGGCGGTCGTCGTCCTGGTGGGGCTGCCGCTGGTCGTGACGGGGCGGATCGTCTGGGGTGAGTGGCAGGCGCTCCGGGAAGAGGAGCGACGCGCCGTGGATACGGCCGTGGTCGGCTACCCGAACATCTACCCCCGGGTCTCGAAAGCCTCGAAACCCGACCCGTGGTTCCGCGTCGAGGGGGACACGATCTTCGTGTGGTCGGGCTGGAAGCAGGGGGAGGGGCACTGCTGGTTCCGGGCCCACCTCGGCGATTTCGAGCGTCGGGAGATGAGCGAACCGATCGGCCGCGACGTTTCGCAGGCGATCGACTACCCGATGATCGAGAACGGCGGCGGGCCGATCTGGGAACGGATACCAGGGGGAGCGGGGGTGGCCGGGTTGGCCCTCGGCGGCTGCTCGTGCGCCTACCCGATGACCGTGCTCGGCAAGGTCTTGATCGTCAACGACGTGATCGAGGACCGGCCTTACCTGATCCACCTTGATCCCTTCCACGAATCGGAGACGCCGGTGTCGATTTTCGACGCGCGACTGGAGGGGCATCGGATCACGCTCGGATCGAGCGGCCTCATGTTCGAAGGGAGGCACGTCCTCTACGATCGAGGCACCGAGAGCCTTTGGAGCGACGAGGGACGCGGGCTCGTGGCTTTCGCCGGCAAGTACAAGGGCAAGGAGCTGCCGCTCGTGACCCGCGTCAGCGCGGTGGCCTGGGACGACTGGCGCGACAGCCATCCGGGGGCGCGGCTGCTGATCGGTTCGGTCGACCGCAAGCGGGGCATGCCGCCGGAGTGAGTTCGAACGTCCGGCCGGACGAAACCCGGGAGGCCCGCGGCGAGGCGGCCCCGGGGCCAACTCCTTACCGGGCCGGGGGTTGGAGCGGCTCGACCCACTGTCGCCTTGACGGCCGCTGAACGAGCCGTTAACTTGTGATTTGACAAGGTATTACGAACAAGAACGTTACCGGCGGCCGATCGACGCGGGCGGATGGCTCGTCCCGGGCCGTCGCCCCCTTGTTCAGCGACCCTCCAGCGTCGGCGAATCGGCCGGATGGAGCCGGCTTCCGTCTTCGCCTTCCCTTGAGGGTGAGGGGCGAGCCGGTCCGAGATCCTTCCGCCCTGATCCTTCGCTGGGGCCGTTGACCTTTTTGACCGGCCCTGTCCAGGAGTTTTAGAGTCCGATGTCCACGACTCCCAAGTACGTCTATTCCTTCGGCGACGGCAAGGCCGAGGGGCGCTCCGACATGAAGGAACTGCTCGGCGGCAAGGGTGCGAACCTCGCGGAGATGAGCTCGATCGGGATTCCCGTCCCCCCCGGCTTCACGATCACGACGGAAGTCTGCCACGACTACTACGAAGGGGGCAAGAAGCTCCCCGAGGCGGTCAAGCCGCAGGTCGAGGCCGCCCTCAACCTGGTCGAGAGCCAGTCCGGCAAGAAGTTCGGCGACTCCCACGACCCGCTGCTGGTGAGCGTTCGCTCGGGCGCGGCTCTGTCGATGCCGGGCATGATGAACACGATCCTCAACCTGGGCCTCAACGACGCCTCGGTCGAGGGCCTGGCCAAGAAGACCGGCAACGCCCGGTTCGCCTACGACGGCTACCGCCGCCTGATCGACATGTTCGGATCGACGGCGATGGGGGTCGAGCACGAGGCCTTCGAGCACGAGCTGTCGAAGCTGAAGGAAGAGAAGAAGGTCAAGCTCGACACCGACCTCACGGCCGACGACCTCAAGGAGCTGGTGAAGCGGTACAAGGCCGTCTACTCCAAGCACGTCGGCGAAGGCTTCCCGCAGGACCCCAAGGACCAGCTCTGGAAGGCCATCATGGCCGTCTTCAATAGCTGGATGGGGAACAAGGCGGTCCAGTACCGCCGGATCGAGCGGATCAGCGAGCTGAAGGGGACGGCGGTCAACGTCCAGGCGATGGTCTTCGGCAACACGGGCACCAACTCCGGCACCGGGGTGGCGTTCACCCGCGACCCGAACACCGGCGCCGACGAGTTCTTCGGCGACTACCTCATCAACGCCCAGGGCGAAGACGTTGTGGCCGGCATCCGGACCCCCGAGCCGATCACCCAGCTCGATTCGGAGATGCCCAAGGTCTACAAGCAGTTGATGGACATCCGCCAGAAACTCGAACAGCATTACAAGGAAATGCAGGACGTCGAGTTCACGGTCGAGGAGGGCACGCTCTACATGCTCCAGACTCGGACCGGCAAGCGGACCGGCAGCGCTGCGGTGCGGATCGCCGTCGAGATGGTCAAGGAAGGGTTGATTGACGAGAAGACGGCCCTCAAGCGGGTCGCCGCCGACAGCCTGAACCACCTGCTGCTCCCCCAGCTCGACCCCAAGGCCAAGGTGACTTCGGTGGCTCGCGGCATCGCCGCCAGCCCGGGCGCGGCGTGCGGCAAGGTGATCCTGTCGGCCGATGCGGCCGTCGCCTTCCATGAAGAGCACCCCGAGCAGCCGATTATGCTCGTCCGCAAGGAGACGAGCCCCGAGGACGTGGCCGGCATGCACCTGGCCAAGGGCATCCTCACGCAGACCGGCGGCAAGGCCAGCCACGCGGCGGTCGTCGCTCGCGGTTGGGGCAAGCCATGCGTCGTCGGCTGCGAGGCCATCCAGATCGACGAGAAAAAGGGCCAGATCACGATCGGCGATAAGGTCGTCAAGGTCGGCGACTACCTGACGATCAACGGCACCACCGGCGACGTCATCATCGGCCAGGTGCCGACCGTCGACCCGACCATCTCGGGCCACTTCGCCGAGCTGATGTCGTGGGCCGACAAGACCCGCACCCTCAAGGTCCGCACCAACGCCGACACCCCGGCCGACGCCGCCAAGGCCCGCGAGTTCGGGGCCGAGGGCATCGGACTGTGCCGCACCGAGCACATGTTCTTCGAGGGCCAGCGGATCGTCGACATGCGGAAGATGATCCTCGCCGACGACACCGAAGGACGGGTCAAGGCGCTCCAAGCCCTCGAACCGTACCAGCGGAAGGACTTCGTCGGCATCTTCGAGGCGATGGACGGACTGCCGGTGACGATCCGGCTGCTCGACCCGCCGCTCCACGAGTTCCTGCCGCACGACGACGCCGGCCAGAACGAAGTCGCCAAGCAGCTCGGCATCCCGGTCGAGAAGGTCAAGCGCCGGGTCGAGCAGCTTCACGAAGCCAACCCGATGCTCGGCCTTCGCGGTTGCCGCCTGCCGATCAAGTTCCCCGAGATCGGCGACATGCAGGTCCGGGCGATCCTTGAAGCCGCCATCGAGGTCAAGAAGAAGGGCAAGTCGGTCCTTCCCGAGATCATGATCCCGCTGATCGGTACCGTCGAGGAGCTGAGCATCCTCAAGAAGCGGGCCCTGGCCGTCGCCGAAGAGGTCTTCAAGAAGGCCGGGACCAAGGTCGAGTTCCTGATCGGAACGATGATCGAGATCCCCCGCGCCGCCTTGACGGCCGACCAGATCGCTGAAGAGGCCGAGTTCTTCTCGTTCGGCACCAACGACCTGACGCAGCTCACCTTCGGGTTCAGCCGCGACGACATCGGCTCGTTCATGCCGGCCTACATCGAGAACAAGATCCTTCCGGTCGACCCGTTCCAGACCCTCGACCAGGCGGGCGTCGGCCAGCTCGTCGAGATGGGGACCGCCAAGGGCCGCAAGGCGCGCAAGGAAAAGCACGGCGAGCACCTCAAGGTCGGCATCTGCGGCGAGCACGGCGGCGATCCCGAGAGCGTCGTTTTCTGCCACAACGTCGGCATGGACTACGTCTCGTGTTCCCCGTTCCGCGTGCCCATCGCCCGCCTCGCCGCGGCCCAGGCCGTCCTCGGCTCCGCCGGCCAGCGCGACAAGTAACCCAAGACCTACGTCTTGATGGAAACCACCCAGCGAGACCGCCGGCGCAAGCCGGCGGTCTTTTTTGTTGGCCGCAGATGGTTACTGGGGAAATGGTAAGAGACGGTATCGGCGTGGCCGCCCTTGCGGGGCCGGCCCCCGGTCGCCCGACGCATCGCCTGGAAACTCAGCCGTTCACAACGGTCACAGGCATCCAGCCGTTCGCGCCGGTGAAGAGGGCGGCCTGGGCCTGAGCAGTCGTTCCGCCGATCACGCCGTAGATCATGGCCAGCGTGGATTTCGTCGGGAACGGGCCGGGGTCCGTGAAGAGGTCGTCCGAGGAATTCTTGTCGTGGATGACGTAGAGGGTGCCATACTTGACGCCGTTGCTAAACGTTCCCACGGGGACGAAGTACTGGTCGTAAGTCGGCACGTCGAGCTGGGAGAACCACGGGGTCTCGAACTCATCGAAGGCGACGATCGAATACTTCAGCGGCATCAGGGACTGGAACATGTAACTCTTGAAGCCGTTGACTGTCTGGTTGGCGAGGGTCGCGCTCGTTCCCGCGGGCCAGTTCCAGAGGCCCTTGACGACGTTGTCGCCGACCGCGAACGTCCTCCCCCAGTCGGCGAGGATGTTCTGTTCGTAGGTGCCGTTGGCCAGGTTGGCCGCCGTGATGACGTCGCCGATCTTGGCGTCCAACTGGTTGAACTTCAACTTGATCTGCTGGTCGGGGTCGCCCCCGGTCGCATCGGAGACGGCCTCTTCGAGGCCCGCCGCGATCGCCCCCGCCACGATCGCATAGCTGCCGGAGAAGGCGGCGGCGATCCCGGAGACGGCGGCGTTGAACATCGACCCGAGGAACATCCCGATCTCGGAATTGTCGTAGCCCTTCTGAACCTCGACCGCGTTCTTGACCGTCGTGAGTTGAAGCGAGGCCTGCGCCTCGATCTTCAGGTTCAGGGAGTTGATGTTCTGGAAGACCTGGTACACGCCCTGGACGCAACGGATCTCAAGCAAGATCTCGGTCTTGATGCCGTTCGGCCCGCTCCAGTACACCTGCGGGACGCCGGAGGGGCGGGACAGGCCGCTGATCGTCGTGAAGTCGTCTGAGAGTTGAGAGAGGTAGTCGCTGTTGGTGTACTCGTCGCGGATGGTCAGGCCTTGGGCGAGGCCAAGCTTGCTGTTGATGTAGGCGAAACCCGTCGTCTGGTACGCGTTCATCGAGGGGAAGCCCGTCGCCGGCTGGTCGGCGACGCCGTAGTTCAGCACCCAGGAGTCATCGTTGGCCCGGCTGACCACGGCGCTGCGGTACTTCGAGCTCGCCGCCAGCAGATCGACGGCCACGCCCGCCGGCTGGGAGGCGTCAGGGACGACGTTCCAGGTCCCGGGGTTGGACGGGCGGGTCTCGACGACGTTGTCCGCCGTGACGGCCCAGACCGTGCCGTCGGACGTCGCGCTGAGGAGGCGGACGCCCTGTGCGGGGTTGAGCGAGGCGTCGCGCTGGAAGCCGGTCCCGTTGAAGCGGTACGCCTGCGGGATCGTCGAGCCGCTGGACGTGCCGACCGCCCAGACGTTCGTCGCCGAGCCGACCGTCAGTTGGGTGATCGCCACTCCGCCGGTCGGCATGCGGGTCCAGGACTGGCTTGACTGATGATACACGAAGGGGACGCCCGAAGCGTTGAGGGCCCAGAGGGTGCCATAGCGGCCCGCGCCGGCGCCCGCGGCGACCTGCGCCACCGGGGCGTTGCCCGGAAGGCCCGGAACGGATAGCACCTTGACCTGGGCGCCGGACTGGAGCAGGAGGTTGATCTGGGTGGCCGCCCCCGGCCCCTTCGTGACGACCCAGCAGACGCGAAGCGTGCCCCCTGTTGGATTCTTGACGACGGGCCCCGCGGCGATCGAGACGACCGGCTGGGGGGCCGTCCAGACGGGGCTCCAGACCCCCTTCACCGCGTCATACCGGTCGACCTCCTGCTGGGACTGCTGACCCAGGCCCACCCAGACCGAGCTGTCCGTGCCCATCGCGATCGCGGTGACGTTGCTCAGAGTTGGCTCGCTCGTGGTGGACATCTCCTGCCAACTGGTGCCAAAGTTGTATTGGGGCCCGTTGGGCATGGCCGGGACGCCCGAGAGCATTTCCCTCGCTTCCATGACCTCGAACGTCGGCGTGAGACGTCGCAGAGACCGTCGGTTCTCCCTGGCGTCTCGGCGGCGCCGACTCAAGTTCGTTCCCGTCATCTTCGTTGAGCCTCAACCTGTTGCGGTTTCGGAACGGGAGGACCCGGTCCGGGAACGGCCCGCCAGGTTTCGTCGACGTTCTCGATTGCGGACTCTCCGGGCGTCCCCGCTCGGCGTGGCGCTCGGCCTCTCATGACTATGGAATGAGTAGAATCGTGAGTTTCTCTCGTGTCAAGCGAGTGGGATTTGATGAATCATAGCAGCAACGTGGTTCAGGATCGCCGGCCAGGATAGGGCGAATGGGTAGACGGGGCTGCGGAGCGTCCCATCCACTTCCGCCGTTTCGGCAGAGTCCATGTGACATTCGGGTTGCAGACTCCGGCTGCAATCTGGAGTCGGTCCCACGCTTGGCGAGCGCGTATCGTCAGTCGACTCGAAATCCATCCGGAGCCTTTCTGATTTCATCTCCGGCGGATCAAAGGTGCGGTCGACATCGCGGAAGTTCGGTAAACTCGACGCGTGGATTCTGGACATCGCACCTTCGATGGGAAGACGAGATGACGACACGACAGAGAGGCTCGTTGCTGATCGCCGCGGGTTGCCTGGCCTTCCTTCCGTACGACGGATCGACCCGCGCCGAGGCCGCCGATGAAGCGCCGCCGGCCCGATCGGTCCTCAAGGGCAAGGACGCGCTCGGCGACTGGACGACCGACGCTCCGGGCGTTCGCCGGCTGATCACACTCGACGACCTGGCCGCCCCATTCGACACGCCTTCCGCGCAGAACGGCGCCCGCATGATCAAGCGGCCCGAAGGCGCCTGGCCCAAGGTCCCCGAAGGCTTCGAGGTCACCGAGTTCGCGACTGGACTGAGAGAGCCCCGGGTGATCGTCCGCGCCCCCAACGGCGACGCGTTCCTGAGCGAGAGCAGCGCCGGGCGCATTCGCGTGCTTCGCGACAAGGACGGCGACGGCAAGCCCGCGGTCAACGAGGTTTTCGCCACGGGTCTCTCCCGTCCGTTCGGCATCGCCTTCTACCCGCCCGGCCCCGATCCGAAGTTCGTGTACGTCGGCAACACTGATTCGGTCGTCCGGTTCCCCTACGCGAACGGCGACGTCAAGGCGACCGGCCCGGCCGAGACGATCGTCAAGGACGTCCCCAGCGGCAACGAGCGCGTCGGCGGCGGCGGCCACTGGACGCGCGACCTCGAATTTTCGAGCGACGGCAAGATCCTCTTCGTGTCGGTCGGCTCGCGGTCGAACGTCGACGACGACAAGTCCGAGATTCGCCGGGCCGACATCCTCGCCTTCGACCCCGACGGCAAGAACGAACGGCCCTACGCCACCGGCATCCGCAATCCCGTGGGGTTGGCCAGGCATCCCCACACCGGCCAGCTCTGGACGTCGGTCAATGAGCGCGACGGCCTGGGCGATCACCTGGTCCCCGACTACATCACGCACGTCGAGGAGGGCGGCTTCTACGGCTGGCCCTGGTACTACATCGGCGACCACCAGGACCCCCGCCACAAGGGGAAGCATGCCGAGCTGAAGGGGAGGACCATCGTCCCCGACGTGCTGCTTCAGTCGCACTCGGCGTCGCTCGACCTGACGTTCTACGACGGCGACAAGTTCCCCGCCGAGTACCACGATCACATCTTCGCCGCCGAGCACGGCTCCTGGAACCGCGCCCGCCGCACCGGCTACAAGGTGATCCGCGTCCCGGTCGTCAACGGCAGGGCGACGGGCGAGTACGAGGATTTCATGGTGGGCTTCGTGACGCCCAAGGGGGACGTCTGGGGACGGCCGGTGGGCGTCGCCACGGCCGCCGACGGCTCGCTCCTCGTCACCGACGACGGGTCGGGGACCGTCTGGAGAGTCGCCCATGTCGGTAAGAAGTGACCCTCAACGCAGAGGTCACGCGACGGTCGCGACGAGCGGGTTCACATTGATCGAACTCCTCGTCGTGATCGCCATCATCGCGGTCTTGATCGCGCTCTTGCTGCCCGCCGTGCAGTCGGCGCGCGAGGCCGCCCGTCGCGCGCAGTGCGTGAACAACCTCAAGCAGATCGGGATCGCTTTGCATAACTACCACGACGCGCTCGGCGGCTTTCCGGTCGGGTTCTTGTATCCCACGGGCAAGATCCCGGCGACGACTTCGCCGCTGCAATATCGGTGGTCCGCGCTCGCGCAGCTCGCGCCGTTCCTGGAGCAGTCGGCGCTGTTCAACGCGTTCAACTTCGATTTCGCGATCGCCTACAAGCCGAGCGGGGCCTCGGCCTTCTGGCCGTTCCACCCGGTCAACACGACGGCGATGGCGATCCGAGTCGGGACGTTCGCCTGCCCGAGCGACGGCAACCCGCCGCCGGCCGACGATTCGGGGCCGACGAACTACGTCCTCTGCACTGGTGACGGCGCTCCGAGCGGCGACGCCACGAACGCGAATGGGATGTTCATCCTGGGGCCGTCGCTCTCGCTGCGCAACGCGACCGACGGGTCGAGCAACACCGTGGCGGCGTCGGAGCAGCTCCTCGGGATGACCGGGAACTACACCCAGACGACCCCCACGCCGCTCCCGGCGATCCCCGCCCGCGCCTTCGCCCGGGTCGCGGGGCCGCTGCTCGACGACGCCTCGTGCGCCGCCGCTCCGGCCGGCTGGTTGTTCAACAAGGGCGCCAACTGGTGGGACGGCAACTACCTCAACACGCTGTACAACCACCACGAGCCGCCCAACAGCAGCCGATACGACTGCATCGTCTATCACAACCCCGGCTGGAAGGCCGCCCGCAGCCTCCACCCCGGCGGCGTGAACGCCCTCTTCTGCGACGGCCACGTCCAGTTCGCCAAGGACTCCGTCGACCCCGCGGTATGGCGAGGATTGGCCACACGCTCGGGAGGAGAGATCGTCTCGGACTCTTTCTAGGGGACGCATATGAGACGGAAAGTTCGGCAAGTGGGTCTGGCGGTCGCCGTTCTGCTCTCGGGCGCGTTTCCCCGGCTCGGTCCCGCGGCGGCCGAGATCGTCTTCAAGGCCGACTTCGAAACCGGCGATTTCAGTCAATTCAGCGGCAAGAGCAAGAACATCAAGCCGGGGCATATCGAGGTCGACTCCGACGTCGTCCACTCGGGAAAGTACGCCGGCCGATTCACGATCCACGAGGACGACGTCTTCAACGCGCGGCAACTGCGCGTCCAGGCCAATGGACCCAAGGTCACGGTCAAGGAGGGGTCCGACACCTTCGTGTCGTTTTACATGTACATGAAAGAGCCTCCCAAGGATCGCGACAATTTCTATTACTGGGAAGGCAGCCCGCCTCCGCGCTACAACAACGTGATGACGTGGTGGGTGGAACCCAAGGCCGACGGGACGGGCACGTCCATCAAATACGGCACCGGCAACCTGGGCCGGAAGGGCGTCCATTGGGAGGGGGATTTCACCGTCGGTCGATGGCACCAGTTGGGCATGCACATTCATTGGTCGGAAGATCCGGCCAAGGGGAATGCCAAGCTCTGGTGGGACGGCGTGGTCGTCCTGGACAAAAAAGTGCAGACGAAGGGGCCGCAGAGCGTCTATTTCTCCCAGCCGGGAATTCATCGCGATCCGCATTCCAAGTCGGAAGACACCATTTATTTTGATGACATCCTCTGCGCCACGACGCTCGAGGAGATCGAGATTCAAAAGCCGAACACGGCGAAGTCGAAATGACGGCGAAGCCGGAATACCAGTAACGAATCATAGGCGAGATCGAATTGGTCAATCGCAGGTCAGGGAGGATGTCCGTGCTGATCGAGGACGTAGGATCGACCAAGTCGCAAAGGGTTCTGGATCAGCGGCGCGAGCGGCTGTTGCTGCTGATGCTGGCGTCGGTGCAGTTCACGAGCATCGTCGACTTCATGGTCGTGATGCCGTTGGGGCCGCAGTTGATGCGCTCTCTGGAGATCACGCCGGCGCAGTTCGGACTGATCGTTTCGTCGTACACGATCGCGGCAGGGATCGCCGGGCTGATGGGATCGTCGGTGCTCGATCGGTTCGGGCGGAAGACGGCGTTCCTGAGCCTGTTCGCGGGGTTCGTGCTGGGCACGTTGCTCTGCGGGCTCGCCTGGTCGTACGGGACGTTGCTGGCGGCTCGCGTGGTGACGGGGGCGTTCGGCGGAATTTTGGGTGGGATGTCGCTGGCGATCGTCGGCGACGTGTTCCCCGAGGAGCGCCGGGGGAGGGCGACGGGGATCTTGATGTCGGCGTTCGCCGTGGCGTCGGTCGTCGGCGTTCCGGTCGGGCTGTGGCTGGGGACGAAGTACGGCTGGCAGACGCCGTTCCTGGTCCTGGCGGCCCTGGCCGTGCCGATCTTCTTCGTGGCCCTCCGGACCTTGCCGCCGTTGCGCGAGCACCTTCACGGCGCGGCTCACGCGCATCCGTTGCGGAAGATCGCCGCGACGTTCGGCCACGTCGGCCACCTTCGCGCCTTCGCCCTGACGACCGCGCTGATGCTCGGCAGCTTCTCGATGATCCCCTACATCAGCGTCTACCTCGTCGCCAACGCGGGGGTGCTGGAGGAGCAGCTCCCCTGGGTTTTCGTGACCGGCGGGGCGCTGACGCTCGTGGGCGCGCCCTTGATCGGACGGCTGGCCGACCGCTTCGGCAAGCTGCCGGTCTACCGGATCGTGGCGACGGTCTCGGCGACGTTGATGCTCGTGGTGAGCAACCTCGGCGTCGTCCCGCTGGCCGTGTCGGTCGGCCTGGTGGGCGCGCTGATGCTGAGCAACGCCGGCCGCATGGTCGCGGCGCTGGCGATGATCACCGGCAGCGTTGAGCGGTCGCAGCGAGGCGGCTTCATGAGCGCCAATTCGGCCGTGCAACACCTGGCGTCGGGCCTCGGCGCCTACCTCGGCGGTCTGATCCTGGTCAAACAAGCCGACGGCGTTTTGCTGCACTTCGGCCGCGTCGGGATTCTGGCCGTAGCGTTCACCGCGCTCAGCATCTACCTCGCCGGCCGCGTCCGCCCGACGCGGGAGTCGGCGAGGGCGAACAAGGATTCAGTTCATTCAATGCTTGACGAGACCACCCCGGAAGCCGCGTGATCGGCCGCCACAGAGATACAAACCACCATGTGGAAATGGGGGGGCGGGTCCGGATACAAGCCCGAAGCGCCAGCGAGTGCATTCTCGGTAGATCGGGGAAATGCACTCGCTGGCGCTTCGGGCTTGTATTCCGAGGGTTCGCCGCAGTCGGACATGTGATTGTGATGTGTGTTGTTTGATCAGGTCCCGTCAGCGGCGCTCTTTGCGGTAATGTCCCATGGTCGTCTCGACGGCGCGGCGCCAGCGTTCGAGGGCGCGGGCGCGCCACTCGTAGCCGCGAGCGGGCTCGAAGGTGCGGCCGCCGGATTGGAGCAAGGCGACGGCCGCCTCGCGGTCGGGCCAGAGGCCGATTCCGACGCCGGCCAGGAGGGCGGCGCCGAGCGCGGTCGATTCGACCTGCGGGCTGCGGTCGATCGGCTGGCCGAGGACGTCCGCCTGGAACTGCAAGAAGGGGTCGGATCGGGACATGCCGCCGTCGACGCGGAGTCGCTTCAGGGAGTCGCCGAGGTCGTCCTCGATAGCCGTGATCAGGTCGCCGATCTGGAACGCGACCCCTTCGAGCACGGCGTGGGCGATGTCGGCCATGCTGGTGGCGCGGGTCAAGCCGAAGATCGTTCCTCGGGCCGAGGGCTCCCAGTGCGGGGCGCCCAACCCGGTGAGAGCCGGCACGAAGACGACCTCGCAGTCGGGATCTCCCCGAAGGGCCAGATCGCCGATCTCGGCCGCCGAGCCGATCGCCTTGAGGCCGTCGCGAAACCACTGGACGGCCGCGCCGGCGATGAACACGCTCCCTTCGAGCGCGTATTGCGGCGGCTCCTCGCCGACCGACGCGGCCCTCGTGGTGATCAGCCCGCGCTGCGAGCGGACGATCCGGCCTCCGGTGTGGGCCAGCAGGAAGGCGCCGGTGCCGTACGTGCATTTGGCCTGGCCGTCGTGCAAGCATCCCTGGCCCACGAGCGACGCCTGCTGGTCGCCGGCGACGCCCCGGATGGGGATGCCGTCGGGCAGGTAGTCGAGGCCCCTGGTCGCGCCGAAATCGCCGGTGCTGGGGCGGATTTCGGCCAATAATCCGATCGGAACGCCGAAGACGTTACAGAGTTCCTCGGACCATTCGTCGGTCGCCAGGTCCATGAGCAAGGTTCGCGAGGCGTTGGTCGAATCCGTCAGGTGTTCGCCGCTGGTGAGGTGGCGGATGACGAGGGTGTCGACGGTGCCCGCGGCCAGCTCGCCGGCCTCGGCCCGGCGTCGGGCGCCGGGGACGTTGTCGAGCAGCCAGGCGATCTTCGTGGCCGAGAAATAGGGGTCGATCACCAGGCCGGTGGCCTTTGAGATCCATTCCTTCTTGTCGCGCAGCCGGTTGCAGGCGTCGGCCGTGCGGCGGTCTTGCCAGACCAGGGCCGGGGCGATCGCGCGGCCGGTTTCGCGGTCCCAGACAATGGTCGTCTCGCGCTGGTTGGTGATCCCGATCGCCGCGATCTGCTCGGCCCGGACGCGGGCGTTCAGAAGGGCCGTCGTCACTTGCGACCCGACCGAGGCAATCAGAGCCTCGGGGTCGTGTTCGACCCAGCCGGAGCGTGGGTAGGTCGGCAAAACCTCGACCTGGGCTTGACCAACGGCTTGCAGCTTCGTGTCGTAGAGGATGACCCGCGTGCTCGTGGTTCCCTGGTCGATCACCAGCAGATGGTCGCGTGCCATGAGACGATTTCCTCTCGGGAACCTGGTCGGTTGGATCGTTGAACCGTCAACACGATAACACGAGGCGGGTGCGAAATCGCCCGCCGGCAAGCGATTTTCAAGAGGAAGACGAAGTGGAACACATCCTGATTCCGTTGGCGGGCATCTCGCTCCCCTTGTTCCTGGTGCCCACCATCATGCTGCTCAAGCAAGGCCACCAGAAGCGGCAGTGGCGGCACCTGGAGCGAATGCAGGCGATCGCCGCCGGCACGCCCGTTCCGCCCGCGATCTCGCCGCCGGGGACGGGCGCGGTGATCGCAATCGGCGCGGGGGTTCCGGTGTTCGCGTCCTTCTGCGCTCTGGTCGCGACTATGAACATGGGCCACTACATGCCGGACTCGCTGGCGCAGACCGCCATCACCTGGGGCTGCGCCCTCGTGGTCAGCATGGGAGCCATGACGACCAGCCTGGTCCTCTTCGTACTTCAGCATCGCGCCCACGCCAAGGCGATGTCCGCGGCTTTATCGTCGTACTCGGAAGCGCACTTCGATTCATCCAAGCCGGCTTACGACCCCGATTCGTTCGACGTGGTGAGCCGTCGCGGTTGATCGAATCGCCTTGATCCAATGCGGCGCGCGCAGGCCGGAGACGCCCGCGCCCGCCCACACCGCCATCAGCGGCTCGATCGGGATGTGGAACCGGGCCGAGACGATCGTCAGCGCGTGGAAGACGCTCAGGACGGCCGCCGTCGCGATCGTCGGCGCGAGCCGTCGCCGGGCGGTAGGCGCGGCGAGCATCAATCCCGCGAGGGCCAAGGCCGTCAGCCCGAGGTGGCTGACGCGATAGATCCACACGCGCGTCTTCGGGTTGGTCTCGTCGAACAGCCAGAAGTACTGGAGCCGGCGGAGGCAGAGCTGCAAGTACCGCAGCGGATTCGCCTTGATCTCCGCCGTCGCCATGCGGAGCAGCACCCCCGACCGCTCCGGCTCCGACAGCGTCCCGAGGTGCCGCTTGAACTCATTCGACATCGCGATGTCGTCGATGTAGCCCGCTTCGTGCCGCGCCCTCCACATCGTCGCGTTCAGCGATGACAGATCGGCCGTCGCGCCGGGAGCCTCGAAGATCCGGTCGACCGATGCGCGGACCACCTTGTCGGTCCCCTCGCTGATCGCGCAGTTGCCTTGCCAGAACGCATAACCAAACGTGCTCTTGATCGGCACGAACTCGCCGTGGACGATCGCGTTGCGGACCACCCAAGGGGCGATCCCGATCGCCGACGTCAGCGCGACGACCGCCGCCAGGCCGACGGCCCGCCGCCGTTCCATGCTTCCAGCGGCGATCGCGACCAGAACGCCCGCTCCGACGAGGCCGAGGATGGGGTCGGTCAGCGCGGCGAGGGCCAGGAGCGCCCCGACGATCGCGGCGTCGCGGATCGACCGCGACTCGGCGGTCCGGGCGGCCCAGACGAGAATCCAGACGACGAGCGTGGCCGCCAGCGCGGCCACCTGGACGTACGTCGTGGCATAAACGAGCGTCGGATGAAACGCGGCGATCGCGCCGGCCGTCCACGCCGCCGCGGGACAGTCAGGGACGACCCGGCTCGTCAGGCGAAGCACGCCCAGCACGAGCAAGCCGCCGAGCAGGGCCTGGCCGAGTTCGAGCATCAAGAGCGCGCGCGGCTGCTCGACGCCTCCCGCCGCGTAGGCCAGAGCGACGATCGCCGGATAGACAGGCGCCTGCTGCGAGGTCGGGCCTTCCGCGCCGAGGAACTGCATCGAGAACCCGCGCCCGGCGACGATCGACGCGGCGATTTCGCCGTGCTCGAAAGTCGACCTCGGCACATGATGGCTCTGAAGCACCAGCACCGCCGCGACACGGACCAGAACGGCCGCGACGACGAGGCCCAAGGCGATCCAGCGACTCCTTCCGACCATGGTCGACACCTTTCGCATCAAGGCGAGTCACTCGCTAACGGGAGGAATGCACTCGCTGGCGCTTCGGGCTTGTACTTGCTCCTTTGCGGCTGCCGAGTACAAGCCCGAAGCGCCAGCGAGTGCATGATCCAGACGACTTCGCATCTTCGAGGCGGGTTCGAACGAGCCGAACCCGTGGCACCCGCGCGATCATGATCGAGAACGCCTTGGTGGTCAATGTGGAGCGTGTCGGTTAGGCTCGTTGGGAGGTAAGCGGGGCAGTTTTCCGGCTTTTTCCACGAAGTCAACCATGATCCGACTGGCCGACGACCTCGAATTGTTGCGTGGCTTCCCGCCGTTCGGGTTCAACGTGTACGTGATGGGGGGCGTCGTGGTCGACGCGGCGACCCGGCTCGGCACGCGGCGGATTCTCAGGCAGTTGGCGGGACGGAAACTGACGGCCCACGCGCTGACGCACGCCCACCCCGACCATCAAGGGGCGACGCGCGCGATTTGCGAGCGGTTCGACCTGCCCCTCTGGTGCGGCGAGGCCGACGCCGATGCCGCCGAGACCGAGGGCCTGATCATGGCCCGGATGCCGCCGCACTGGCTGAGCCGGACCGTCGGCCCGCGCTGGACCGGCCCGACGCACCCGGTCGCGCGTCGGCTCCGCGAGGGGGACGAGGTCGGCGGCTTCGCGGTCGTCGAGACCCCCGGACACACGATCGGCCACATCTCGTTCTGGCGCGAGCACGACCGGGTTCTCGTGATCGGCGACGTCGTCGCGAATATGCACATCTACCTGGGATATCCGACGTTGCGCGAGCCGGAGCGGATCTTCTCGCTCGACCCCGAACAGAACCGGCGATCGGCCGAGCGTCTGGCCGCCTTGGAGCCCCGCTTGATCTGCTTCGGCCACGGGCCGCCGCTTCGCGACCCGCGCCGGTTCGCCAAGTTCGTCGCCCGGTTCGGCCGCCGGCGGTCTGAGGCGGGTTGACCTTGCCCGATCGGGCGGTCCCGCTACAATTCCGGCGAAACCGGTGCGGCGCCTTTCGTTTCAAGGCGTCGCGCGGACGTGGTCGTCACCGGCAAGGAAGGAATCTGCGTGGCGCGTCGCCGACTGATCTCCCTCGGGCTCGGCCTGGCCGGTCTTCTGGCCGTCGCCGCGATCGGGGTCGTGATCCAGTATCGTAACGAGTGGCTCGAGAAGCGCGTTCAGGTGATCCAGCCGGGCCGACTGGTCCGCGGCGCCTGGCAGCGGCCGACGCCCCTGCGCCGGATCATCGCCCGCGAGGGCATCAAGACGATCGTGACGCTGACCGCGATCAACTCGACCGACCACAAGTTCATCGATCAGACGCGCGTCGTCCGAGAGCAGGGGATCGACTGGGTCATAATCCCGATGCGCGGCTCGCGCGCCACGGTCGAGCAGATGGCGATCGCGGCCGACCTGCTGGCCGATCCCGACCGCCAGCCCGTGTTCTTCCACTGCGTCGCCGGGCACCACCGCACGAGCCTGGCCCATGCGGCGTACCTGATCCGCCACGAGGGGTACACGGCGGAGCAGGCCTGGAAGGCCGTGTCGACGTTGTCGTGGGCGCGGCCCGAGGCGCTCGTCGATCGCAACGATCAATTTCTGATCGAGGAATTCGCGCGGGTGCAGGCGACGCTCTCACCGGCTCGCGAGGAATCTGGTTTCTGGGAGGTCGGTAGTGGCAAGCACGCGCAGACGGCGAGCGCGACGAGTTCTGGCGGCGATCGGCCTGGTGGTGGTGCTCCCCGCGACCTGGATCATCTGGAATCAGGCGCACGACAACTTCGGAGTGGTCCAGCCGGGCCGAATCTTCCGATCGGCTCAGATGTCGACGTCGAGGCTAGCACAGACCCTTCGTGAACGCCGCATCCAGACCGTGCTCAACCTGCGCGGGCCGAACCCCGATCACGAGTGGTATCGAGCCGAACGCGACGCGACGATCGCCGCGGGGGCGACGCAAGTCGATGTCGCGCTGTCGTCGTGCGTCTGGATGTCGCGCGCCCAGCTCCACACGCTAATCCGGACCCTCGATTCGAGCCGGTACCCGATCCTGATCCACTGCGCCTGGGGCTCGGAACGAACCGGCCTCGTCTCGGCCTTCGCCGAACTGCTCCGCGACGGCTCGTCGCTCGACGACGCGCGCAACCAGCTCGCGCTCGAATACCTGTACGTCCCGTTCGGCGACGGCAAGATCATGTCCGAGGCGCTCGATCAGTACGAGTCGTGGCTGCATGAACAGCGGCTCGTGCATCGGCCCGAAACCTTCCGTCGATGGGCCGCCGAAGGCTACAAGCCCGGCAACCCCGACCGCGAACGCTGGGCCTGGGACCCGTACCCGTTGATCGTCACCACCCGGCCCGAGCCGGAACGCTCGGCGCTCCAGCTCAAGCACGACGGCGGCGATCGTCGCTGAGGCCCGACACATCCCGCAGCAGGAGTCGAGAACCACGATGAGCCAGACCGTCAGTTGCGACACGTCGATCCGCGTCCGCTACGCCGAAACCGACCGCATGGGGCTGCTGCACCACGCGACGTACTTCGTCTATTTCGAGATCGGGCGGACCGAGTTGCTTCGCGAGCGCGGGATCACCTATCGCGAGGTCGAGGACGCCGGGCATTTCCTTGTCATCATCGACATCGGTTGCAAGTTCAAGAAGCCCGCGCAATACGACGATCTGCTCACCTTGCGGACCACCGTCACCAGGGTGACGCACGTCAAGATCGTCCACAATTACCAGCTCTTCCGCGACGGCGAACTGCTCGCCGAAGGCCATTCGACCCTCGCCTGCGTCGATCGCGACGGCAAGCCCCAGGGGTTGCCTGAGATGCTCAAATGAGGATGCGATTCACTCGCTCGCGCTTCGAGCTTGTATTGGGGACTTCGGGTCACAATACAAGCTCGAAGCGCGAGCGAGTGGATTGATCCGATGGCCGCCTCTATCAGCGGAGCAGGCGGATCAGCTCGGCGCGGAGGTGGTCGAGGTGGGGTTTCGACTCGTCGAGGTCGGCGAGGTCGTGGGTCTGGTCCGGGTCGGCGGCGACGTCGAAGAGTTCTTCGCGGCCGTCGCCGTTGCGGATGTAGACGCGACGACCGCTCGCCACGGCTTTCATCGGGCCTCGGAAGACCGGCGATCGGCCCTGGTTGGGCGCGGTCTCAACCGGTGCGTCGACCGAGGAAAGCACCGAGTCGGGCGCCGTCGGCGATCCGTCGGCACCTGACCAGCAACGGGCGAGCGAGCGGCCGGGGAAGGGGGAGTCGGCCCCGAGGCCCAGCACGTCGACGACCGTCGCGGGGAGGTCGCGGAGGCTCACCGGGTCGGCGACGGTCCGGCCGGCGTGCGCGGATTTGGGGAGCAGGACGAGCAGAGGGACGCGCAGCTCCTGGTCGTACAGGCTGCTCGCGTGCCCGTACAAACCGTGCTCGCCGAAGTGCTCGCCGTGGTCGGCCGTGACGATGACGAGCGTGTCGTCCAGCTTGTCGCGGAGAGCGAGGTCGCCCAGGATGCCGTCCACCTGCGAGTCCAGATATGCGAGGCAGTCGTCGTAGGCGTCGGAGACGAGCTGAACGTCGCGTGGGGTGAGCGTCGACTTGTCGAGGATGAACCAGCGCTCGAACAGCTTCAGGTCGTGCTCCGACTCGGGCTCGGCTCCGAACGGGGCGTTGAACTCGTGAGGCGGCAGGTAGGGGTTGTGGGCGTCGAACAGGTTCAGGAAGGCGAAGAACGGCCGGTCGTCGCCCCCTTCGCGATCGACCCATGCAAGGAGGTCGCGGCGAATATGGCCGGCGTTCTTGCGGAGGTGGTCGCAAGGATGGCCGTCCGAGCGCCGATCCTGGGGGGCGAACAGGGGACAGAGAATGCGGCGGCCGACGACCGTCGTCCACAGAACGTCCTTGAACGACACCGTGTGATCCTCGTACCGCGCGAAACCCCGGTCGAGCCCCGTCTCGGCGCCCGCGTAGGTGGTGTTGGCGACGAAGCCGGCCGTGTCGTAACCGTGGCCCGCGAGGTACTCGGCGAGGGTCGGGTCAGCGTTGTCGAGCGGCCGGTTCATGCCGGCGGACAGCTCGTGACGCCATCGCCCCGTCATCATGCTTGCGTGCGATGGAAGGGTCCAGGGAGCCGTCGACCGCGCCTGGCCGAACGTCACGCCCCGACCCGCAAGCCGGGCGAGCGAGGGAGTCGTGTCGCGCTCGTATCCATACAGACTCATCCGGTCGGCGCGGACGGTGTCAAGAACGATCAGCAACACGTTGGGCGGCTTGGGCGCGGCGGCCGGCAGGGAGGGCAGGCGCTTCGCGGCCGACGATTCGCGGAAGATTTCGCCTCCCAGCGACAGGCCGACCATGCCCGTCGCGACGGCCGCCAGCGGAATCAGGCTGCGCCGGACGAGCCGGAGCAGCGACCCGACACGAGGCTCCAGCCGGATCGCCAGGCGGTAGCCGAGGCCGCAGGCCAGCACCAGACAGGCCACGTCGTGGAGCTTGCGGAACGAAAGCAAGAGGGTCAGGACGGCGAGCATGCAGAGCGGAACGAGCGCCCACCGCGCGCGGGTTTGGGGCTTGAAGCAGAGGATCGCGGCGGCGACCATTCCGAGGATCAGGAACAGGACGAGGTTGACCGTCGGCATGGTCCAGAGGATGAACCGGTTCATCCGGAACAGGCCGGGCGAGGGATCGAACAGCGGCTTGAGCCCGAACGCCAGGCCAAGTTCCGCTAGACCCGCGACGAGCCCGAACCAGGTGGAGACCGCGACCGCTCCTCGGGGAGTCAGCAAAGCCGTCGCCGCGTTCGGCTCGCGGACCTCGCTGCGCGCCCGGACGCGCGGCAAGATCGATCGGCCTGAAGGTGCCGAGGTGTTCATCGAGTTCATCATCCTTGAATCGGGTTCCGATCGCGTGAGACCGCGGGCTCGACCCTTCGTCTTCGTTCTCCACCTTCCCTGGTGGGCGGGCGTTGACGAGCGGCTGGATTTCAGACGGCCGTATTATGATCAAAACCGTCAGGAAAGCCAGACCGATCAGGCGTCCGGCCGGGACATGAAAGACTCTTCATACCGGGCGCGGACGCGGCCAGTTCTCAGGCCTCCTCGACGACCGAGCCGCCGAAGAACGCTTCGGCTTCGGCGACGATCGCGTGAACGGCGGCTTCGGCCTGGGATTCGGTGATGCCGATCAGCTTGCGGGCCGTCTCGACCCGCTCGTGGTCGGCTTCCGAGAGCACCCGGTCGGCCACGACGCCGCGGATCAGCAGGGTGAACTCCTCGGCCAGTCGCTCGGCGATCCACGCGTCGTCGAGGTTGTAGGCGCGGGCTTCGGTCATCAGGGCGGCCCATTCCGATTTCGAGGCGGGCAGGTCCTCGAAGATGCGCCGCAGCTTCTTGCGCCACTGTTCCACGTCGTAGAGCGAGGGCAAGTCGGCGTCGGCCGAGGGCGCGATCGACGAGGACTCTCGGGCGGCGGTCGGCGAATCGTCGTCGAGGCCCCAGGCGTCGCGAAGCCGGGCCCGGGCGTCGTCCGAGGCCCCAGGGTGAGCCACGCTGGAAAGAAAGCCCTTGAGTACGTCGAAGAATCCCATCGAACTGTCTCCATTGGGGCGATCGTCGTTCGACTTGCTCATCGCGTTCCGGGGGCCGGGGGGGCGCCCGGGGTGGTTTGAGGTTTCGACGGCTCCTTGGCGACCGTCGACGCCGGGCCGGGAGTCTCGGGCTTGTTCTGGAAGTGGTCGAAGACTTCGCGGGCGATCTTGGCGCAGATCAGGTTGCCCGCGTTGTCGGCGATCCAACGTTGGTCTTCATTATCGGTCGTCAGCACGCAGAGGGCGACCGAGCCGGCGGGGCACTCGATGAGGCCGGCGGCGGTGCGGCTGGCGTCGACGCTCCCGGTCTTGAACGCGATCTTCGCGCCCTCCGGCAGAAACCGAGGAAACTTGTCCTTGTCGTCGCAGGTCGCGAGATGTTCATACATCGCCGCGCTGGCCTTCGGATCGACGAGCCGCCCGGCCTTGAGTTCCTCGCACAGCCGAATCATCTGGGCGGCCGTCGTGCTTCCCAGACCGTAGAGCTTGCTCCGCTCGGGGAAGACCGAGGTGTCACGGCGATAGACCTTGGAGTGGATCTTCGTGTCCGGACAGCCAAGCTTCACCATCGTCTCGGCCGTCGCCCCCATGCCGATCGCGTCGAGCACCAGGTTCGTGGCCGTGTTGTCGGAGAATTTAATCATGAGCCTCACCGCGTCGCGGAGGGCGAAGGTCGCCCCGTCCGAGAAGTGATCGGTCAGAATCCCCGATCCCGGCACCTTGTCGGCCTTGTGCAGCTTGATGGTCGAGTCGAGGTTGATCCGGCCCGCGGCGGCCTGTCGATAGGCTTCGATCATCACCGGGAACTTGATCAGGCTGGCGGTCGGCATGACGTCGTCGGCGTGGTAAACGTACGATTCACCCGTCTTGAGGTTCTTGACGGCGACGGCGACCTTCCCCTTGTGGGCCTTGACGAGGGGCTCGATCCGCTGCGCAAGGGTCTTCGCGGGCGGCTCGGGCGACGTCTGCGCGTCGGCGGCCGTCGCGCACGCGCCAAAGGCCAAGAGCAGTGCCGACGCCAGCGCCGCGCGGCGGAACAGCGCTCTTGGAGACATGGACCGTTCCTTCATTCGACGAGACCTGAGATCGAACATGGCGAGAGATTCCGCTGGCGTCGTCCGGGCTTGAACAGAATGAGTTTGTATTCTCGCATGCTCGCGGGCTCCCTCCAAGAAGCATCCTGACTTCAAGGACTCGCGAGAGGAGGCGAAGCGGCCGAAGCCGGTTTTTTGGTTTCGAGCATCAGGATCAACCGCCTGGCGACGATTCGCGCCCATAGATCGGCGCCGCGCGGGGAGAAGTGGTCGTCCTGGATCGCGCGGTTGTACAGCAAGCTCGCTTCATAGCCCTTTCCCTCGCGGATGGCGTCGCGCTTCAGCCGTAGGTTCTCGTCGATGAATTCGTCGACGGGGTTGCAATACTGCGCCGGGGCGGCGCGGAAGATGTTGCAGACCTGTCCCGGATAGAAGGCTTCCTTGCGCTGGTGTTCTATCTGGATGTGAGTCGGGACGGCCACCAGGAAGAGGGAGGCCGAGTGGGCGTTGCACCAGAGCTGGATCTTCTCGAGCCAGTAGGCGGCCTCGTCGAACCAGTCGCCGGCGCCGGCGAGGACCGGCATGCCGTCGCCGAAGTCGTTCGGGCAAACGCTGACCACCACGAACTGCGGACGCATCCGCTCGCCGTACTCCTCAAGCGCGAAATAATACTGCTCGGGCGAGTAGCCGATGTGGCCCGTGTTGGCGATTGAGACGGTCTGTTTCCAGTGGTCTTCGAGATGCCTGGCCAGGTAGATCGACGGGGTTTCGGCGTCGCCGTTGAACATCGATTGCATGAACGAATCGCCCAGAACAACGCCCCGGAATGGTGCGTTCGGGTCGGGCTCGGGGCCGCGGAGGCCCCAAGAATTCGTGTTCTGGACCGACCCTTCGTCGACGATCGCCCCGGCGCGCTCCGCGGCGGCCCGGTGTTCGGGGGCGTCGAGCACCTGGAACAGGCCGAACGGCCCGTTGTGAAGCGTGACCTGCCGGAGCCAGACCGATCGCGTGTTGGGACGCATCCGGTACGATCGACCGTGGTCGTCGCGCTCGAAGACCTGCGACGAGATCAGGAACGCCTGATCGCCGCGGCCGTATCGGATCAGGCCGTGGTCGGGGTCCATCCCGGCGACCCGGAACAGCGCGCGCATCTCGTCGGACGTTCCATCGTAGAATTTCGACAGGACGTCGTGGGTCTGGTCGATCGACCGAGACCGCCGACGCCCCCATCCGGCCTCGACCTCGGTCCGGTCCGGTTTCAGGCCCGCGACGCGCCAGAGCAGCTCCGCGCGGAGCTGCTCTGCCCCGTTTCGGACGTGGAACCGCGCGGTCGACGACGCCAGAAGCAGGCCCGCCGCGACGCCGACGGTGGTCAGGACGATCGCCCGCTTGAACCAGCGGATGCGACGGGCCGAGCGGGAGGGGGTCGGAGGATCGGCGGCGCGTTGGTCCATGATTCCTCACCTTGCTTCACAGTCCATCATCCCGCAAAATGCAACCGGAAGATACCCGGTCGTCGGACCGGCCGACGCTGGTCTTGGAGAGATTCGTCATGCGGATCGCCGTCACGGGAGCCACGGGATTTCTCGGGCGCTACATCGTCTCGCACCTGGCGGCGGCGGGGCACCGGCTGGTCTGCTGGCATCGCCCGACCAGCGACCTCGGCCATTTCCCCACGCCGCTTCCTCCTCGCGCGCTGAGCTGGATCGAGGGGACGTTGAACGACCGCCGCGCGGGCGAGGAACTCGTCGCCGGGGCCGACGCCGTCGTACACTCGGCCCTCGATCACCCCAGCGGCGGCTTTCGGGGCGAGGACGGCGACCTGATCGGGTTCGTCGAGCGCAACGTGGTGGGCACGCTCCGGCTGATCGAGCAAGCGCGCGCGGCGGGCGTCGAACGGTTCGTCTACATCTCGTCGTGCGCGGTGCACGACGTGATTCTGGACGATCGGCCCCTGGACGAGACCCATCCGACGTGGAGCACCAACCACTACGGGGCTCACAAGGCGGCCGTCGAGAACTTCGTGACAAGCTTCGGCCTGGGCGCGGGCTACCCGATCTGCGCGCTGCGGCCGACGGGGATCTACGGCCTGGCGCATCCGGCGGCCGCGAGCAAATGGTATGGGCTGGTGAGGAATGTCGTCGAGGGACGCCGCGTCGAAGGCCGGCGCGGGGGCAAGGAAGTCCATGCGGCGGACGTCGCCCGGGCCGTTGAAATTCTCCTCGAAGCCGACCCCGGCGCGATCGCGGGCCGCATGTTCAACTGTTACGACCGCTACGTCTCGGAATACGAGGTCGCGCGACTGGCGCAACGCGCGTCGGGGGCGAGCGGGGTGATAGACGGGGAGGAAACGCATCCCAAACATCAGATCGACACCGCCCGTCTGCGGTCGCTCGGCATGACCTTCGGAGGAACTCCGCTGCTCGAACGGACGATCGACCAACTTGTCGAGGCCGTCCGGGCCGAGTGACCGACCGGGCTCGGGTCAGGGCGAGAGCGACGCGACAGGGGAGGACGCAGCCGACACGGCCGACGGCTCCGGGGCTTCGAGAGTGAGCGCGTCGGCGACCACGCGGTCGCCCTGGCGGACGCCCGAGAGCACCTCGACGTAGTCGGGGCCGCTGAGGCCGAGTTCAACCTTCTGCCAGCGATAAGGCGTTTGCGGCTTGGCGGCAGGCGAGCGATCCGGGATGGCGACGAACGATTCCCCACCGACCTCGCGAATCGCGGCGAGCGGCACGCGGTCGACCTGCGAACGCTGATCGCTGAGGAAGCTCACCTCGGCGCTCAGGCCGGGGCGGAGATCGGCGAAACCCTGCTCGATCGAGACCAGCGCGAAGTACACGCGGACGTCGGAGAACGGCCCGTTGACGGGCGTCGCGATCGCCGTCACGTCGGTGACCTTGCCGACCAGCTTGCGATCCGGGAAGGCGTCGATGACGATCTGGCAGTCTTGACCCGGGCGAATCTGTGCGACCTTGGTCTCGTTGATCCGGACTTTGACCCGCAGCCGCCTGGGGTCGGGAAGCTGGAAGATGGGCTGATCCTGGCGAACGGTGACGCCTTCCTCGATCGCCGATTCGACGCGTCCCCAGCCGTTGGCCTGGTTGACGTAAACCACGACGCCGTCGTCCGGAGCTCGAAGGGTGCAGGCCGCCAGGTTCTTCTCAAGGCGGTGCAACCGCTCGGTCTCAAGCGCGAAGCTCGAATCCTGCGCCAGCTTGTCGGTGAGGATCGACGCCAGCTTGGCTTCGAGCGATTTGATGAGCTTCGGGCCGGTGAATTTTTCGAGCCGTTCCAGCATCCCCTTGGCCTCGTTGAGGGCGATCAGGGTCTGCTGGACGTTGAGTTCGTCGGCGATCACCTGAGAACGGGCGCGGAGGCCCTTCTTCATCATCTCGCTCGACCACGTGTAATTGCGAGCGGCGATGTCGTATTCGATCTGACACGTCTGGATGTACTGACGAATGAGCTGAAGATCCTGGGGATAGATGCCGTCGCGGTACTCGCGAAGGGTGATCTTGTTGACCTCAAGGATCGCGCTGGCCTGCTCGACCCACGATTGGGCTTGGAGGTGGCGGATCTTTTGCACCTTCAACTCGTCGCGGAAGGCCGACGCGTCGAGTTCGCAGACGATCTCCCCCTTCTTGACTTTCGTCCCCTCGCGCAGGATCGAGATGATTCGGGTCGAGCCGGGCTTCTCCTGATCCATTCCGTTGGTGCTGCCCCGTCCGCCGCCGCCGCGTCCGCCTCCTCCGCCACCGCCGCCGGTCCGCGTCGTCGTCGCGGAGGCGGTCGCCGTCGTGGATGCGCCGCCGCCGGTCGAGGTCGCGGGCTTGAGCGGAACGTGCGGCGTGACCATGTAGGTGAAGCTGCGGATCACCGGTTTGACACTGCCCGTCGTCGTCGTGGCCGCTGTCGAGCTGGAGGTCGCCGACGCGCTGGACGAAGCCGCGCCGCTGGCCGATCCCGAGCCGCTCGCTGATCCCGAGCCACTCGTCGATCCGGAACTCTGGGTCTTAGACGACGCTCCCGACGCGCCGCGGGCGCTCTTGCTCTTGGTGGCGACGGGCGCGGCGGCCTGCGGGCTTCCTCCGCCCGACGCCGCCTTGCCGCTGGCCCCCGACGTCGTGCCGCCGCCACGCCCGCCCGCGCCGCCGGCGCCCCCGGCTCCGGTCGTCCCGCCCACCTGGCCGACGAGCGCTTCGACCTGGCACTTGACCGTCGCGTCGCTGGCGCTTTCGAGGCTGCCGTTCTCGACGACGAGCAGCACGATGTCACCGCGATCCACCTCGACCAGGCTGAGCCGGATCGGGCTCTCGAAGTAGTTCATCGACGGCCGAAAACCCTGTTGCCACGCCCATGTCGAGCCGCAGACCACGGCGACGGCCGCCAGGATGGTCAACCATTTGGACATAGATCGTCGCTGTTTCGGCGTTTCGATAATGATCGGAGAGCCTGCGCTCGCGTGGTTTTGCATAGGTCATCCGAAGAAATGCGATCGTCTCGGCAAGAAAACTTGCAATCGTTCCGGCCCGCGCAAGGACTCTCTCGTCGTCTACGTCACGCCCAGAGGGACGGCGGCGACGCCATGCGAGTGAGATTCCTTTCATTATCGGTCGGCGTCCGTGGCCGTCAACGCGCGACAACACGGAATCTCACTCATGAAGAGCGTCGAAATCCTTTTTCTCGTACCTGGTTCTCCGGGCGAAGCTCCGATTACCCGCCGGCCCCGGCGCGAGGAAGCAGGCCGGACGCCGCTCGCGAAGTCGCCAGTTCGAGCGAGTCGTTGGCGGAAAAGAGCCCGTAGACCGATTTCGTGAACGCGAACGCGGCCTTCAGACGCTCCTCGGAGGCCGCCTCGCCGGTCGTCTCAACCCCGCCGATCACGACCAGCCGGCGCGGAGCCAGAAGCGCCCCGAGGGTTCCGATGTCGCCGTATCGCAAGAGCTTGGGGGCGATCAGCCCCATTGGGATTCCACTCCAGGCCGATGCGTTCGGAGGCGCATAACTGACCAGGCCGTGGTCGACGCAGACGGTCTGAACGCGGGCGTCGAACGCGCCCGCCAGGATAGGCGCGAGGCCGATCGGGCCGGTCGCGTCCAGGACCAGCGGAGCGCCGGCGACGGTCGGCCCAAGGTTCTTGGGAGGGTTCTTCACCAGGGAGGAAACGACCTCGATCCACTGGAGAACGTCCCAGACCCATTGACCGAGCAGCGGACGGCCGAGCCACACGGCCCACTCGGCTTCATCGTGGTCGGCGGCGCCGGCCACGGCGGGGGTGTTCGGCTTTCGCTTGCCGGTGGCCCGCAATTCGACGCAGCAGGCCGCATAGCCGGCATCGATCCAGGGCTTGCAGCGCTCGCGGGCCGTTGCGGGCTCCAGGTCACTATGCTGGATCACGATGGCTGTCCCGCGCGAGGTCGCGCCCGGCTTGGGAGTGAAGAACAAGCCGGTCAGGGTGAGGCCGGCTTCGGTCGTCGTCTCGATAGTCAGCAGGTCTTCTTTGGCGTCCCGCGCCACGATGGGGAGCGGAGGGCGGACGACCGGAAGGCCGCCGAGAACGTGATCGCGGAGCATGGCCTTGATTCGGATCGCCTCGGCTTCCCAGGCCTGGCGGTGGTCGGGCACCGGGGGGAGCGCCGCGAGCCGGGCCAGGCTCTCGCGGTGAGCGAAGACGGGAATCGTGACGACCGAAGCCGGCCGGGACGCGGCGTCGGGATAGCAGCGGAGGTCGGCCGGATCTTCGGGATGGATTTCGGGTTCGGGAACCGGCGAGCCATCGCCCCGGCCGCGCAGCCAGCGGTCGAGCCAGCCGTACATGGCCTCACGCATTTGCTTGTTGTAATCGTGGCCGGACTCGATCGACAGGTGCCGGACGCGATCGTCGGCGTTGAGCAGGTGGAACCGCGAGCGGGCGTAAGCGAGGCTCTTGGCCGCCTCTTCGACGCTGAACTGGCGGGCGTCGTGGGAGGCGCTGATCACCAGCAGCGCGCGGGGGGCGATCATCGCCAGCAGGTCGCCGGTCAGTCCGTAGGACAGGCCGCCGGGATTGACCTCGCAGACGCAGCAGGCCGCTTGCAGGTAGGCCTCGTAGGTTCCGACGCCGCAGACCGGAACCACGGCCTTGAACCGGTCGTCGGTCGCCCCGGCGTACAGCGACTGGTTGCCGCCGCCCGACGCCCCGGTGATCGCGAGCTGGGTCGGATCGACTTCGGGGCGGGAGATCAGGTAGTCGACGGCTCGGCGGTTGTCGTAGACCTGTAGGCCGATCAAGGGGACGTCCGCCGACCAGAGCGAGGCGCCCAGAAGTCCGCCGTGGTACGTGCCGGGACCGGGCGCGACGGCCCGCTCGCCGGCTCCGAAGGCGTCGACGCAAAGGCAGACGTAGCCGAGTTGGGCCAGTCCGATGCACCGCGTCTGGACGACCGGATCGATCCGCGCCCACTTCCAATGTCCGTGGACGCTGAGAACGCCCGCCGCCCGGCCGTCGACCCGCTCGGGACGGTAGAGATTCGCCGTCACACGGACCCCGGGACGGCTCTGGAAAGTCAGCCGTTCGATGACGTACCCGGGCCTCGTGAGCACGCCGAGGATCTCGGGTTCCAGGTCGCAAGGGTGGTCGGGAACCTGACCGAACGAGTCGCGCAAGCCGTCCGCCACGGCGCGGAGACGCGCGTCCCAGCCGGCCAGAGTCGACGGAGCGACAGTCGGCCGCCGGGCGCTCGGCGCTGAGTCCCTGACGAACGCAGGGTATTGCTCTCGGGCCGCGTCCGAACCTTGGAAGGCTCTCATGTTCTCGCTCCCTGTCTCGTGGTCGGATCTTGGGTCTCGGCCTGGGTCTCAGTTCGCATCCACGCTACCGGCCTAGAACCCGGCGGGCAAGACGTCGGCGAGCCTCGGCCGAAACGCCTCGTCGGACGGCCTCGACGGGGGTCGGATCGCAGCGCGGCGTTTGGTGAAGAACTTGAGGGAAAAATCGACGCGCGCGGCGAGTTTCGCCCGCGCTATCGGCGCAACCCTCCCAGTCGTGCGAGCCGGAACGGGTCGAAGTCGGTCTGTCCGGCCTATCCCGGGTTTCGACCGGCGTTTCTCCAAGAAACTTCTGGAAGTGCGCCCTAGTTTTCAGGTATCCGGTGGAATAACTGGTCCGTACGACACGGCCGACGCAAGCGCCCTTACGGTTCTCGTCGGCATCGTCGGTACGGTCCACGGACGGTTCGTCTCCGGGGCTCGACCGGGTTCTTCTCGGTCGAGGCGCTCGGGGTGCGGACTGTTTCGAGAGCCGGATCAGGATGAGCTCCCGTTGCATCGGGAAACAGGAGTTTTGGCTCACGGAGGATCGAGCGGAATGAAGGCGACACAGGACGGGAGGTTCGGCCGGATCGGCTCCGACCTTCCGGCGCGCCCAACCGAAGACCGGAGTGCACCATGTTTGGGTTTCCCCAAGGGCTGCTCGGAGAGCAGGCCGGAATCAGGTGCAAGGATGGCGGATTTCGTTTTGGGCTCAGGGAGCGTGTTCGGTCGAGACGAGGAGAGAAGCGGTCGAAGACGACCAGGCCGTGCTGTGAGCCGCTCGAAGAACGCGCGTTGATGGCGACGGGCGACTACGTGCTCACCGGCTACCAATGGTCCAACCCGGCCCGAATCACTTACAGCATCGCCCCCGACGGCGTCTACTGGGGGCACGGCACGAACACGCTGAACGCCTACTTCAACTCGACCATCGGCTCGAACGGCGTGTGGCAGCGGCAGATCGCCCGGGCCCTGGCGACCTGGCAGTCGGTGGCCAACATCAACATCGTTCAGGTCGCCGACGGCCCTTACGACGAGGATACGCGAGGACTTTCCCAGGGCGACCCACGATTCGGCGACATCCGGTTCGGAGGCTACGCGTACGCCAACAACCAGACCACGCTCGCGGCCACCGCGTTCCCCCCTCCCCAGGGTTGGACGATCGCGGGCGACGTGCAGATCAACACCAGCCTCAAGTACAAAGTCGGCGGCGGCGATTACGACCTGTACAGCGTGATGCTCCACGAGACCGGGCACTCGCTGGGACTGGACCATTCCACGAATCCGGTGGAGGTCATGAACGGAACCTATCAAGGGGTCCGCACCACGCTGGCCGCCGGCGACATCGCCGGAATCCAGGCCATCTACGGCGCGCGGCAGCTTGACGTCTATCAGAGCAAAGGGTACGGGCTCAGCTCTTCGGTGCCGATCGACTTGAGCCCGATGCTGGTCTCGGCGAGCACAAGCACGGCGTCCTCGGCCTCGCTCACGAAGATCGGCGACGTCGAGTGGTTCAGTTTCGTGGCGCCGAACTACGCCTCGGGCTCGTGGCAGGCGACGGCGTCGGCCTCCAACCTCAGCCTTCTCAGTCCCAAGATCACCGTCTACGACGCGGCCGGCAATGTTCTGGGACAGGCGGCCAATCCCACCGCCTGGGGAGACGACGTGTCGGCCGCCATGAAGTCCGTCACGGCCGGTCAGCGCTATTTCATCGCGGTCACGGGCGCCACCGGCGACGTCTTCGATACTGGCGCTTATCAGCTCTCGGTGACCCTGTCGGGCAAACCGACGGCGCCGGCGCCGGCTCCGGCCACGTCGGTCCCGGTCACGCCTCCGGTGACGATTCCGGTCACCCCCCCGGTCACCCCCCCGGTCACGGCTCCGGTCACGATTCCAGCGCCGGTCTACCCGTCGCAGACGAACTACGTGGCCCCGGATCGGCTCGAACCCAACGACACGTTCAGCACCGCATCGCGGCTGGGCAAGGTCAGCCAGGGGACGGTTTACGGACTGAACCTGAATACGGGCTCGGACCTGGATTATTTCACGTTCCAGACGTCGACCGGGGGGAGTTTGCAGTTCACCGCGGCGGGAACCACGATCGTGGTTTACAACACGCGCGGCAAGGTGCTCGCTCAGGGGGCCGGCGTGGTGAACGTGTCGGCCGCCCGCAACGCCACGCTCATCGTGCGGACGCAGTCGCCCAATTCGGCGCCAGTGGCTTCGTACACGCTGACGATCGCGCCCAAGCCGGTCGCTCCGCGGCAGGTCAACATCGGCAAGGCCGCGCCCAAGCCGGCGCCGAAGGTCGTGGCTCGCGTGGTCGCCAAGCCCATGGCCCGGCTGGCGCGGCAGGAGGTCGTTGCTTCGGGATTCTCGGCGCATTTCGTGACGGCCGGGGGCTGGACGGGCACCATGAAGACGTCCTCCAAGGTTTGAGGTCGGCCCCGCGTCTGGAGTTTGGCTCGCATCGGCGTGGAACTTGCCGGTTTGAGAGCCTGACCGGCATGTGGTAGCCTGTGCAGAGCAAACGAAGACTTGCTCGCGCAAGAGATCGACGGCCCCCCGGATCGAACGGGCCGGGGGCGTCGATCCGACCGCATGGAACCCGCTCGGAAGTCCCCCAGGAGCGAATATCATGGCTGAATACACTTTGCCCCCGCTGCCGTACGATTTCGGCGCCCTCGAGCCTCACATCGACGCCAAGACGATGGAGATCCACCACGACAAGCACCACGCGGCCTACGTCAACAACCTGAACGCCGCGCTCAAGGATCACCCTGATCACCAGGGCAAGCCGATCGAGGCGTTGATCGCGAACCTGAACGCGCTGCCCGAGGGGATTCGCACGGCGGTCCGCAACAACGGCGGCGGCCACGCCAACCACTCGTTCTTCTGGCAGATCATCGGCCCTGGCGGCGGCGGCGAGCCCAAGGGCGCGCTGGCGCAGGCGATCACGTCCGAGCTGGGAGGCTTCCCGGCGTTCAAGGAAGCGTTCGCCAAGGCGGCCGCCACCCGGTTCGGCTCGGGATGGGCCTGGCTGGCCCTGGGGAAGGACGGCAAGCTTGCCGTCACCTCGACCGCGAACCAGGACAGCCCGATCATGGACGGCCAGACCCCGATTCTCGGGATCGACGTCTGGGAGCACGCTTACTACCTGAAGTACCAGAACCGCCGCCCGGACTACGTCTCGGCCTTCTGGAACGTGATCAACTGGGACGAAGTCGGTCGCCGATACGACGCCGCAAAGAGCTGATCGGCGGGGCGGCGCGCCGCCTCGTCGATCACGTCGGTCTCATCGACGGCCCTTGACCGATGTCTGAAGATGGCTATGATCCGGACGCCCTGGCGGTGCGAAACCCCGGGCGTCCGGTTCCCTTTCTGGTTTCGACGGGCCTCTCTGCTCGCTCGTCGGACGCCTCCCGAATTCCGGTGTTCGCCAGGGTCTTTCCTGGCGAGCGACTGGAATACCGGGTGCGGGCCACGTCCCCGAGCCGGGCGGTGCAACGGAATTCGAGCAGGTGAGAGGCCACGCCGATGGATCGGCCCTGTTTCTTCGCTTCGTGTCGACTGATGGGAGCGGCGCTCCTAACGACGGTCGTGCTGTCCTCGGGCTGTCGCAGCACGCGCAGCGAGGTCCCGCCCGCCAAGCCGTACGCTCGGACCGGCGAGGCGCCGCCGACCGTCGGGTTCAGCTCGCAGCCGCACCCGGCGAACGCCGGAGGCATGCCCGCGTCGGTCAACATCGGCCCTGGCGGCATGCCCGACGATCGGCTCGCGACCGGTCAGCCGCAGTACGGCACGCCCACCCCCGGCAGCAAGGGCGTCGCACTGCCGACCGGCAATCGCTACGGACCGCCGGGAACCTCGGGCCTCGATCCCACCGCCGGCGCCAATTCGACCGCGATCGCCGACTCGCTCATGGAGTCCGGGCAGTCGGTGTCCAAGACGCTCGCCGACGACCCCAAGTTGAACAAGGCCGCGACGATGCCTGTTCAATAGCTTGAAAGCCCTACAGGCGCGGGCTGACCGACCTCGACCGTCGCGAGATGAAGGCCGAATCCCAATGTCCGCAGGGCTTGACGTCGTATTCGAGGACGAGCATTGCCTGGCCGTCGTGAAGCCGGCCGGCCAGTTCACCCAGGGAACCTGGGCGCCGCCGGGCGAGACGACCCTCGAACAGGACGTGCGGCGGCGGCTCAATCCGGCCGCCCCGGAGTCGGCCTACGTGGGGATCGTCCACCGGCTCGATCGCCCCGTGTCGGGCGTCTTGATCTGGGCGAAGAACCCCAAGGCCGCGCGACGGCTGGCGTCCCAGTTCGAGAAGCGCCAGGCGATCAAGGAATACTGGGCGATCGTCGAGGTCGCCTCGGGGGCGGACGCGCCCGCGCCTTTTCCCCCCGCCTCGGCCTCATCGATCTTCCCGTCGACCGAGGCCGTCTGGGAAGACTGGCTGATCCCCGCCGATCAGGCGGGCGTCGTGCGATCGGTTCGGGAAGGCGACCGCGGCGCGCGGCGGGCGGTGACGCGGGTCGTCCGCGACGAAGCCGAGCGGAGCCCTGAGAAGTGCGCCTGGCTGCGGCTCTGGCCGGAGACCGGCCGGACGCACCAGTTGCGCGTGCAGGCGGCGACGCGCGGCATGCCGATCCTGGGCGACGCGATCTATGGATCGCGCAGGCCGTTCACGCCGGGCGTGGCGCTGCACGCCCGGTCGTTGCAGGTGCGGCATCCCACGCTCTCAACGCCGCTGGTGCTGGTCGCGCCGTTGCCCGGATCGTGGGGAGAGCAGGGGATCGTGATCCCCCGCGGCGCGTCATGATCGGGATAAAGTAAGCCAGGCGCTTACTCGGCCCCGATCTCGACGATCCTGAGCTTGAGAGTGCCCCGGGGAATGGGAACCTCGACTTCATCGCCGACCTTCTTGCCGACAAGGCCTTGGCCGATCGGGCTGGTGAGGAGGATGCGGTTGTTGTCGTAATCTTCCTCGCCGGGGCCGACGAGGACGAAGTCTTCCTCTTCCGCCATGTCGACGTCGAGGACGCGGACTTTGGATCCGAAGACCACGCGGTCCGTCGGTAGAGTCGTCCGGTCGACGATGTATGCGCGGTGGAGCTTGTCTTGGAGGTCGTTGATCCGGGCCTGGAGCATTCCCTGAGCTTCGCGGGCGGCGTCGAACTCGGCGTTCTCGGAGAGGTCGCCGAAATCGCGGGCGACGGCGATCTGCTCGGCGATCCGGGGCATGTCCTCGTTTTTCATCTTGTCGAGCTGAGCCTTGAGCTTTTCATAGCCTGGCTTCGACATCGGGATTCGGTCTGTGGACATGCCGATCTGCTCCCCCACCTCGTCACGGGTGCGTAACGTACCGATCGAACCGCCTTTGCGGCTTCGCCATCAACATCGAACCTGGGCTGAACGAGGATCGAGGGGCGTGGCAAACTCGGATCGATGGCGATCGTCGAGCGTCATCGCGCCTGGGATTGAGCGGAATGGACGTCCATCCGCCCGCGGCCCCTCGACACTGGAATGGTTCAGGACGGACGCAGTCGCGGTCAACGGCTCCAGGTCTTGCTTCGGGACGAGTCCCGAGGCCAAAAAAAATGAGACGTCCGGCGGGCCCCTGCCACTTCCGGTTTCGTCTTTCAATGATCAAGCCTAGTAATCCCGGAATGGCGATGCAAGCCCAACCAGGAAGAACTTCAAGCTGCGTTGCACGCATAGGCAGGCCCGGCGGCCTGTATCGATCCGGCCGCCGGGAGGGATGGTTTTGAAGCACGGGAACGGAATCACTCGTGCCGAAGCGCTTCGATCGGGTCCATGAGCGCCGCCCGCCGCGCCGGGTAGAGGCCGAAGAGGATGCCGATGGCCACCGAGATGCTGAAGGCCAGCATGACCGAGCTGCCGGTGACGAACGCTTTCTGGTCGGGGATGAAGTAGACGATGATCTGGGGGATCGCGATACCCATCGACACGCCGAGCAGTCCGCCGACCCCCGAGAGCACCACGGTCTCGATCAGAAACTGTTGGGTGATGTCCTTGCGCTTCGCTCCCAACGCCCGACGGATGCCGATCTCGCGGGTGCGCTCGGTGACGGTCGCCAGCATGATGTTCATGATGCCGATGCCGCCGACCAGCAGCGAGATCGCGGCGATGGTGCCGAGGATGATGCTGAACTGCCGGGCCGTGCGCTGGGCGGCCAGCAGCAAGTCGTACGGCACCGTCATCTCGACGTCCTTCTTGGGGTGGAACTTCTCGCCCTCGTAGGCCGCCTTGATGATCGGCACGGTGGGCTGCACCTGCTCGATGGTCGCGACCTGGAGCGTGATCTGCGAGAGCTGGGTCTCCTCGGCTTCCATCGAGCCCGACCGACTGTTGACGATCTTCTCGCCGAACCGGACCCGGCAGGTGTTGAGCGGGATGTAGACGTCCTTGTTGAAGTCTTGCGCGGCGAGACTGCCGCCGACGCCCGCCGAACTCTCCCGCTCCTTGGTGACACCGACGACCGTGTAGTAGTCGGAGCCGAGCTTGACCGACTGGCCGATCGGGTCTTCGTAGGGGAAGAGGGTCTTCGAGGTCGTGGCGGCGAGCACCGCGTAGTTCTGGTATTTCTCGTTGTCGGCCGCGGTCAAGAACCGTCCCCGGTCGACTTGCAGCATGTTGAAGTCGGCGTAGTCTTGCGTCGTGCCGACGACGCGGCCGTCGAGGTAGTGCTGCAACCGGCGGATCTGCTTGCGGATCTCGCGGATCGGCAGCGCCTTCTTGATCGTCGGCACCGTCGCCAAGATCCGATCGTAATCGGCGTACTTGATCCCGTAGTTGAGGATCCGCGCGGGGCGGCCGCCGCTCGCCTGGGCCTCGTCGCTGGGCTTGACCGAGCGGACGATGATGTTCGTCGCGCCCAGGGCCTTGATCTGCTCCTGGGCGTCGCGGCTCGACCCCTCGGCGATGGCCAGCATCGAGATCACGGCGGCCACGCCGAAGACGATGCCCAGAACCGTCAGCCCCGACCGCAGCTTGTGCAGCAGGAGGCTTTTCATCCCGAGTTTCAGCCCGCGCCAGATGCGTCGCATGAGAGCGATTCCTTGTCGTGTCGGTCGAATCGGATCGGTTCGGGAGAGCGAGCGGAGGACGGTCGAGGCCGGCTCAGGCTTCGGCTGGGAGCGACAGGGTTTCCTGGGCTTCCAGCATCCGGGGGCTGGGGCCGTCCTCGATGACCAGGCCGTCGCGCATCCGGATGATCCGCTTGGCGTGGTGGGCGATGTCGTCTTCGTGGGTGACCATGATGATGGTCTTGCCGGCGTCGTTGAGCCGTCCGAGCATCTCCATGATCTCGTGGCTCGTCTTGGTGTCGAGGTTGCCCGTCGCCTCGTCGGCGAGGATGATGTACGGGTCGTTGATGAGCGACCGGGCGATGGCCACTCGCTGTTGTTGACCGCCGGAGAGCTGCGTCGGGCGGTGGTCGTAGCGGTCGCCGAGGCCGACCATCGCGGCCAGCTCGCGCGAGCGCTCCTGAGCCTCGGGCGTGAGCTCGCCGTTCCCTTGATACGTCAGCGGGAGCTGGATGTTCTCCAGCACCGTGTACTGGGCGATCAAGTTGTACGACTGGAAGATGAAGCCGAGGTAACGACTGCGGACCTCGGACAGCTCGTCGTCGTCGAGCCGCGAGACGTCGCGGTCGCCGAGGTAATACTGGCCGCTGGTGGGGCGGTCGAGGCAGCCGAGCAGGTTGAGCATGGTGCTCTTGCCCGAGCCCGACGCCCCCATGATGGCGACGTACTCGCCGGGGTAGAAATCGACCGACACGCCCCGAAGGGCGTGTACGGTGACCGTGTTGTTCTGGTTCCGACGTCCGAAGAGGCCGCCGCCGGGGCCGTGCCCCATCACGTAGGTCTTGCGGACGTCCTTGATCGAAACCAGCGGCTTGTCGGCCTGATGGTCCTGGCTGGGACGAAAATCCACGGTCAGTTCCCTCCCCCGCCTGGGCCGCCGGCACCGCCACCGCCACCGCCACCGCCGCCTCCGAATCCACCACCACCACCGCCGCCGGGGCCGCCGCCGCCGTTCTGGCGCATCTGCTTCATCTGCTCGATCTCGGCTTCGGTGATGCCGGCCTTCTTGAAGATCGCGGCCCGTTCTTCTTCGGTGGCGCCCTTCAACTTGGCCCGGTCTTCGGCGGGGATTTTCGCGAAAATCCCTCCACCGGCGCCGCCGCCCTTGCGAGCGCCCTTGGCCTTGGCCTTGGCGAAATCGCCGGTCTTTCCGGCCGGTGCGCCCGGTGCTCCGAGAGCGCCGGCGGGTCCGGCCTTGCCGGCTTCACCCGGCGCGCCGGGGGCCCCCTTCTCGGCTCCGCCCCACGCCTTCTTCGAGGCTCCGCGGCCGGCGCCGAAGAGTTCGCGCTTCTCGGCGTCGGAGAGCAGGACGACGGGGTTGAGGGCGACGAACATGCCGGCCGAGACCCCCTGGGTGACTTCGACGAACTTGTCGTTGGTGGCGCCGAGGGTGACTTCCTTCCGCTCGTAGCCGTCGCCGGTGCGGACGGCGACGTGGTCCTTGCCGCCGTATTCGAGGATCGCCTGCACCGGCACGCTGAGGACGTCTTCCTTGCGGTCGACGAGGATCACGACCTCGGCGTTCATGCCGGGACGGAGGCCGGGGAGCGGCTTGTCGATCTTGATCCGGGTCGTGTAGACCTTGATGTCCGAGCTGAAGAAGCTGGTCTGGTCGGGCAGGGGCGCGACGTCGACGACATGGCCGATCAGCTCGGTGTCGGCGAACGCGTCGACGCGGATCCGGGCCTGCATGTTGGGCGTGATCTTGTCGATCTGCGATTCGTGGACCTTGGCGTTGACCTGCATGTTGGCGATGTCGGGCAGGCTGAAGATCTTCTGGCGCTCACGGACGGTGGCGCCTTCCTCGATCTGCGGCGCGTTGCTGCCGAACGACCGGCCGGCGTCGTTGGCGTAGACGATCAGGCCGTCGTTGGGGGCGTACAGTTTGCAGTTGACGATCTGCTTCTCGTACTTCGCTTCCTTGTCGCGCTCAAGTTTCAAGGTCTGCTCCTTGGCCAGCTCGTCCGAGTGGGCTTTCTCGACGTCGCTGCGCAGCTCCTTGATCGTCTTGGCCTTGGTGAACTGGTCGAGCACGATCAGCTTGCCCTGGGCCTGTTCGAGGGCGAACCCGGCCTTCTGGTAGTTCAGCTCCTCGGAGACCTTCTGGGCCCGCGAGACGTAGCCTTTCTCGAACATCCGGGCGGCCCAGGCGACGCGGTCCTCGGAGCGGGCCATCTCCGATTCGGCGAGCTTGATCTCGCCCTTGATCGTCGCCTTGTCCTGGAGGTAGACCCCTTCCTCGTACTCCTTGACCGCGATCTCGGCGACCTCGCGGGTCAGCTTGGCCTGCTGGTACGAGGCCTCGGCGCCCTGAGTGGCGATCTTCTGGTTGGTGAGCGAGTCGCGGAGGGCGGCCGAGTCCAGCTCGCAGACCAACTGGCCTTTCTTGACCCGGGTCCCTTCCGGCAGGATCATGATGATTGTCGTCTGCCCTTCGACCAGGCAGGAGACGTCGTCGTTCTTGGAGCTTTCGAGCGCTCCTTTCTCGGTGACCGTGATCGGCAGCGCCCCGAGCTTGATCTCGTGCGGCACGATCTCGATGCTCGTCGCCGCGAACAAGGTGCGGAACGGCTTGCTGAGGCCGGGGACGCTCACGAGCGCCACTCCGGCCACGGCGAGGGAGGCGACGAGGCCGAGCGTCAGCAGCTTACCGAGCGACGGCCGCCGCCGCTTCGGCCGCTGGAGCGCGGGCAGATCGCGTGTCACTGGTGCCTGAGCCGAGGCTGGGTCCTCGGTATTCTGCAGGGAAAAGTTCACTGAACGCCTCCCATTCATCGTAGGGCAAGGTGCCGATGTCGCGGTAAAGGGATAGTCGAGCCAACTGGAAATTCTGCCAGACGTTTTGCAACGTCCCTTCGGCCTGGATGAGCGACTGCTGGAAACTGATCAGGTTCGTGGTTTGGGTCGCCGCGTTGGCCGACTGAGCCAGGCCCTGGCCGGTCCCTCCCTGGGGGGGGCGATGATCTGCTCGAACGCCTGGTCCTTCAGTCGGATGTTCAACTCAAGACTCTGTTTGGCGATCTCATAGGTGATCGCGGCGACCTGCATCTGGCGGATGTCTTGCCTGAGCTGGACCTTCAGCGAGTCCTCGATGTTCTGCAGATTCCGCCGCTGCCTCTCGTAGTTGACGATGGCCGCTCGGAAGTTGTTGCGTTCGGCGAGGCGGATCAAGGGAAGCTCGGCGTTCAGCACGAGACTGAACTGGGTCGCCTGCGAAAAGAAGCCAAAGGGGTTGGTGCTCGTGGGCGGAGTGAGTACCTGGTTTGTAACACCTACGTTGAGTATACCTTTCAGCGAATTCGCTTGTACCCGAATTTGCCGCCAGGTGTCGTAAAGTTGCGCCCGTTGGTTCATGACGTCGAGCCGGTATTCGAGCGCGGTCCGGACGCCGGCCTGGAGCACGTCCTCCAGCTCTTCCTCCTCGCTATACGTCGTGCTCCCTTTGTATAGGCCGAGCATGGAGCGGCCGTCGATGACCACGTCCTCAAGCTGGGGCACCTTGCCGACGAGCGTGGGCAGGTCTTTCAGGTCGCGCTTCGGGTCCCGCTGCCAGTCGTCGATGCTGTCCCAGACGTCGACGAAGGGCTGGACGAGGCTGAGGTCGCAGATCATGGGCAGGTCGGGGGGCAGGCCGAGCTGCTGCTTGAACTGGTCGAGGCTGAAGCGGTATGTCAGGGTGTCCTGCACCAGGGTTTGACGCGCCCTGACCAGGTTGGACCGGGCCTGGTCGACCTGGAGCTGAGTCAGGCCCGAGGCCTCGCCGTCGATCAACTGGGTGTACAGGTTGACGAGCTGCTCGAAGTAGGCGACGTTCCGGCGGTCGATGCTCACCTGGGCGAGATTGAAGGCCACGGGGATGAAGCCGGTGGTGGGGTCGCTGTTGCTCCCGGTGGAGAACGCGGTGCCGCCGAAGGTCGTCCCCAGGCTCTGGACGGTCGAGCCCATGAGGACTGCGACGATGAACTCCTGCCGGAATTTCGCGAACGAGCGGACCTGGTAGACCAGGTTGCGCTCGGCCTGCGTCAGGGCCTCCAGAATCACCGCGCGTCCGCCGCCACGCAGGAACGGCTGGAAGAACGAGATCGGGAGCGACGACTGCACGCTGGGCTGAATTGGGTTCTTGCCCACCAGGTTGAAGACGACCTGGTTGGCGAAGCCGAGGGCCAACTGGCCGCCCGAGTTGAGCAGCTTGCCGACGCCGGCCACCTCGCTGATTTGCAAGGCCGACACCTGGCCACCGGGCGAGAACCGGGTCTGGTAGTTGAACCGGTTGGGTGGGATGGCCCCGGCGAACCCGGCGAGCGGCGACGTCTGGGGCGACAGGCCGGCGTAGAACTGCGGCTGGAATTGGAACCGCTGGAGGGTGACGGCGAGGGCCGTCGAATACACCCCCTCGAGCTGCGACTGGTACGCACGACTGTTAATCAGCGCCAAGGTGAACGCTTGCTGCATCGTCACCTTGTAAGGATTGCTGTTGCTCGGGAGGCCGGCCGCCGCCGCCTCGTTGAGTTCGGGGATCGACGGAACGAGGACGCCGGAGAGTTCCGCGGCCTGCTCCTGCGTGAACGCGCCTTTCGGCCCTTCCGGTGTCATCTGCCCAGGGCGTGCCAGGTTGGGATCGGCCATGTCGCGTTCGTTGGGATTCGGGTCCAGGGGAACCGGGGACACCGGCGTGAGCGTGGAATCGGGCTGACCGAGGGGCTTCTTCTCGGAGTCGCCGGGGCGGACGCCGCGAATGGAATTGTCGGCGTCGACGGCTTGCTGGGCCGTCCTGCGAACCGCGCCGTCCTGCGACCGCCTCGGCTGCTCGGCGTTCGCCGTCGCGAAGCTGGAAGCCGGCCGAGGGGGCGGGATGACCTTCTTGGCACCCGCCGTGCGTGCGTCCGCAAGTAGTATCGGCGTCGTTTTCCGCGCCTCCGCCCCGGCTTTCTGATCCAGTTTCCAGGTCGAGGCCTGCGGCGGCGTGGTCGCCCCCGCGCCGGGCGGGGCTGCCGCTCCGGGAAGGAACGGCGACGGCGTCTGTGACGGTCCAGGCGGGGCGGCCGGCTGACCGACGCCTTCCGGACCGTTCGGTTGGGCGGGTTTGGCTCCGTTTCCACGCTTGGGCGGCTTGGGAAGCGACTCGCGCTCCTGCTGCCAGCGCTCGAGCATCTCGATATAGCCCGTCCCCTCGGCGGGGATCATCAACTGGTTGTCGGGGCTCTGCGGGACCGGCGAGAGCGCCGCGGTGGCATGGTCGTCGGGCGGTGCCGGTGGGAAGTCCGGATCATACGGGTCGGCGAACCGGGACATCGCCGGCGGTTCGATCGAGAACGTGTCGAGACGCCATCGCGGGTCGCGACTCTTTTCGAAGACGGCTTCCGACACGTCCTGGTTGGCCCATTCCCGGAAGAATTCGCGGGTGCAACCCGGCTGGGTTCCGAGCAGAAGGGCCAGCAAGGCCGGCGCGGCTCCGAACCGGTAAGGGATCGGAACGTTTCTTTTACTTCTTGGTTCGGCCATGTAACTTGCCTCGACAACTCGCATTCCACCGGATCGCGTCCACCAGGAGGGGTGGACCGCGCCTCGCGTCGTACGGGGGCGCCCGTCGTGGCGTTCCCTCGGGCCTTCGACTTGGGAGTGGTGGGAGACAAGGTGCATCGCGTCGTGACGAGGCCCGACGGAGCGTCGACCGGACGGGAAGCCGATCGATTCACCTGAACTATCGGATTTACGGATTGTTCGAGTTGAATCGAAAGAACGGGAGTCCGGATGAGTGCGGGTTGTAAGCCGGACGGTTTCAATGGAGTTGCGGCCGCGAGCAGGTCGAAACTGCTGAGGTAAAAGGGAACCCTTGGCGGCGAGATCGCGCCGAGGCCGTTCGGCTTCGAGAGCTGGAGCTTTTCGGGGTCGAACGCGTCTAACGAGGGTCGCCCGCCGCGAGGCGCCGTAGCGAATTGACTCGTGGCGGAACGCGGATAGGAGCCTGGAGGAGGGAGTCTCCCATGCTGTTTGGCAAGCGCGGTCCGCGGCCGTCGAAGGCGGTGCGGAAGAAAGTGGCGTTTCGGCCTCGTGGCGAAAACCTGGAAGCCAAGATCTTGATGGCGTTCGACCTGGGATCCACGACGCCCCCGGCGTTGCCCAACATCGCCACCGGCAACGTCGGCATCAACATGGTCGGCTCGACGACCAGCCAGAACGCCGGCGCCAGCGTCGCCGAGCTCGGCGATATCAACGGCACTGGTTACGACAGCTTCCTGATCGGCTCGCCGAACGGCACCACCCCGTCGGTCTCGCTCGTCTTCGGCTCCCAGCAGCAGTCGACCGCCACCACGACGTCGACGCTCGACTGGCTGAACACGACCGTGCCCCTGGTCACCAACGTCGCCCCCAACGGACGGGTCGGCGCGTTAAACACTCTGGGCACGACCGGCCAGGTCAATCCGATCTCCGGCAGCTCGACCGGCGCCTACAACTTCACGGGGATCACCTTCATCGCGAGCAAGAGCGGAAGCTCGCAACTCGGCTTCTCGGTGGCCAACGCGGGGGTGATCAACGGCACGCAGGCGTTCCTGATCGGCGCCCCGAACGCCCTCGACGCCGCCGGCGACGCGACGAGCATCGGCTCGGGCCGGGTCTATCTCGTCTACGGCTCGACGAATCTTCTCGGCCTGTCCGGGCAGACGATCGACCTTGACAACCCGACGGCCACGGCCGGCATCAGCATCGTGACCTACGCGACGTCCGTGCTCGGCTCGCGGCTGGGGGCCTCGGTGGCGGGGATCGGCAACTTCCTGAACGACGGCTCCAACGACATCGCCATGGGGGCGACGAACGCCACGGTCGGCACCGGCGGGACCGCCAACAGCGGCGCCGTCTACGTCGTGTCGGCCAACGGCATTCCGACGAGCACGAACACCACGCCCATCGATGTTTCGCTGTTCGGCCAGGCCGGCGGCACCGCGGGTCTGGTGCTGGCCGGCGCCGCGGCGGGCAACCAGGCCGGCTTCGCGGTCTCCGGCGCCGGCGACGTCAACGGCGACGGGCTTGGCGACCTCCTGATCGGCGCCCCGGCGGCGGCCGGCGGGAACGGTACCGCCTACCTGGTGTACGGCGGCAATCTGGGCGGCCTCGTCACCAACAACTTCAACTACAATTTCATCTCCCTCGCTCGCGTCGGCCAGCCGGCCGGCTCGTCCCCGGCGACGGTGCCCGGCGCCGCGATCAGCGGCGGCGGCGGGGCCGGCAGCGAACGCGCCGGCGCCGCGGTCTACAGCGCGGGCGACTTCAACAGCGACGGCGTCGCCGACATCATGATCGGCTCGCCGAACTACGGCGGCTCCAGTACGACCGCGAACCAGGGCCGCGTCACGATTCTCTACGGCGGCGCGAACAATCTCATCAACGGGATCTTCACGCTCAATACGATCCCCGCCGCGGTCAGCTCGTTGTCGCTGATCGGCAACCTCGGCGACATGGCGGGCTCGGCCCTGGGCTTTGTCGCGCCGATCAACTCCGGACAGACCAACGAGGTGTTGATCGGGGCGCCTGGCAACAACTCGGCGTACCTGCTCCCCGGGCACGGGGGCACCTACACCGGCTCGTTCCAGCTCTCGGACGCGGAGAATCCCGCGACCCTGGCCGGGGTGCAGTTCACCGCGACCACGCCCGGGTTCGGCGCCACCGCGTTCGGCTCGTCGGTTTCGGGTCGGCTGGTGACGTCGGGCCAGATCCACACGGCTGACAGCGACCTCGTCGGCGACTTCATCATCGGGGCGCCTAGCTACACCATCACCAGCAGTGCGACGGCGGCCGGGGGCGGGTTCATCGTCCAGGGGGCGATGATCACTCTGGGCATCCCTCCAGCGACCAACGTGATCCAGACCACGATCACCCAGATCGACTCGTCGACGACGTCGCCGTTCGCGGTCAATCCGACGACGCCCGACGCGATGAAGATCTACGTGACGAACTCCACGACCCCCACCGGCCAGCCGTTCGTCGCGTCGACCGACATCGACCCGACGACCATCACAGTCAACGGGGTGTTGTTCGCCAACGCCACCGTCACGGCGGACCCGAACAACGCGAACCAGGCGATCATTACGATCTCGCCTCGATCGGCGTTGAAGCTGCCCTCGGGCAATTCGACTCTGGTCGTCAGCGGCAAGACGCTGGCCGGCTCGCCCGAGGGAGTGCAAACCTTCCAGGGCACGGCGGCGATCAACGGCGGCAGCGGCGGCGGAGGCAGCGGCGGCGGTTCCACCGTGGGCGCCGTCTCCACGCCGCTCCCGCCCGGATTGTTCACCCCCGTGAGCTATCTGAGCCAGTTCGGCGGCTCGTTCGTACCGACGATCTCAGCGATGTCGCAGTACAACTACGCGCCGCTCCCGATGAGCGTCGCGCTCAGTCAGTACCTGCCGCCGGCCGGCTTCCGCCAGCGAATCCAGGCCTTCCACGGCCAGAAGGTGGCGGGCCGCAGGCAGAACGCCAGCCGGAAGAACGACACCGGCACCGGCGTCTGGACCCTCGGCCGGAGCGTCTACAACCGCGGCAAGTTCCACAACGGCAACACCTATACGTGGGTTCACTCGGGGATCATCGTGCCGACCACCCGCAAGGTGCAGAGGTTCACGAGCGCCGGCAACAAGCTGCCGGGCTGATCGTCGCCCGAAGCGGGAAAACCAATACGGACCGGCCGACGCGCCACAAGGCGTCGGCCGGTCCGTTTCGCGTTTCCGGGCCGTGCGCTCGTATTCAGGACGCGTCGGCGCGCTTGTCGACGATCGCCGCCAGCTTGCCGGCCAGCCGGTCGAGCGCCGGGCTGTGGTCGAGAGGATCGAGATGGACGTTGAGGATGGTGAAGCTGCCGGTATTTCCCAGCGCCCGGGCGAGTCCCGTTTCGAGTTCGCCCATCGTGCGGATCTCGATCCCCAGGCCGGTCCCCAGCACGTCGGGGATGCGGTGGAACGCCCAGCCGTGGACGTCGTTGAAGTCGCCTTCGAGGAGCAGCCGCTCGGTGGTGTAGCCGTGGTTGTTGAGAACGATCACGATCGGGTTGAGGCCGTGCCGCGCGATCGTCGACAGCTCCATTCCGGTCATCTGAAACGCGCCGTCGCCGACGATCACGAGGACCCGGGCGCTCGGGTTGGCCAGCCCGGCGCCGACCGCCGCGGGGACGCTGAAGCCCATCGACGTGTAGTACGCTGGGCTGAGGAACTCGGTGTGCCGGTGCATTTCGAGATCCATCGCCCCGAACAGCGAGTCGCCGATGTCGGCGATGACCGTCGTCTCCTTGTGATCGGCCAGAAATCGGTTGAGGCGAGAGAACAGCCTCGGCGAGGTCGTCGGCGAGTCTCCCGACCCCATATCGATCTCGGCGAATGGGTTCGACCGCTTGGGGACCGGCGTGCGCTGGACCTTCAGGTTCCGCGCGATCAGGCCTCGGATGAAGTCGTCGAGCCGGACGTCGCGGTAATGGTGGTGGCCGATGCGGAGGTGCTCGCTGGTTGCGTCGATGCATCGCGACGGGTCGAGCTTGGCGGTGAAGATCCCCAGGTTGATGTCCGTGAGGAAGCAGCCGAGCATCAGCAGGCAGTCGGCCGTCTCGACCAGTTCGGTCACCTCAGGACGCCCCATTCCGCCCTCGTAGACCCCGGCGAACAGCGGGTGGGCCTCGGACAACACGCTCTTGCCGAGGATCGTCGAGGCGATCGGCATTCCCGTCGATTCAGCCAACTCCAACAGCTCTTTCAACAGGCGGAAACGATGAATCTCGACGTCGGCCAGGATCGCCGGCCGCTTGGCCTTTGTGAGCCGTTCCGTCGCCTCGTCGAGCGCCTCGCGGAGCGCGTGGGGATCGCTCGGGGGCTCGGGCTTGGGGGGCCGTCGCGGTCCGATGCGGCGGACGTGGATCTGGTCGCGGGGGATTTCCAGGTAGACCGGTCGCTTGTTCCGGACCACGACGTCGAGAACCCTGTCGATCTCGCTGAATGCGGTCTCGGGGCGGTCGAGCACGGCCGACGCGGCGGTGAGCTGGCGGTAGACCTTGTACTGGGTGTCGTAGTCTTTCACTTGATGATGGAGCATCGGGTGATGAACGCGTTCGCCCATCCCCGGCGAGCCGCTGATGACGATGACCGGCGACTTCTCGGCGTAGGCCCCGGCGATGCTGTTGCAGGCCGACAGGCCCCCGACGCTGTAGGTGACGCATACGCACCCCAGCCCATGAACCCGCGCATAAGCGTCGGCGGCGAACCCCGCGCTGTCCTCGCGCGTCGTACCCACCAGCTTGATCGGGCTTTGCTCCAGCATCTTGTACAGGCTGAGCACGTAGTCGCCCGGTATCCCGAAGACGTGGTCCACGCCGAGTTCCGTCAAACGGTCGATCAGGTACTGGCCGAGCGTCGGCGATTGATCCGGCGTCGGACTCGGAGAAGCCGCGTGGGGCATGTCAGGTCTCCTTGCTGGGGGCCTTGATCCGAGGAGGCGCGGTCAGCGCGTCGTCCTCTACTCCTATTCTAGGCCCTCGGCCGATCCCGAACCATGATCACGGGGAGACGCGATCGACTGTCAGGCGCGCGCCTTCGGGTTGACGACCTTCGCCACGTCGTGGAACAGCGATTCCAGGACCAGCGGCATGTACAGGTTGCGCGCGAGGTGGAAATCGGCTTCGAGCGCGCGGTCGGCGAGGATGAAGACGTCTTCGGGTTCGAGCCGTTGGGCGAGAACGGCGATGGCGCGGCGGTCGGCGGGGTCGGCCGACGGCGGTTCGAGGCCGGCGGTCTGCCACAAGACCCCCCGGAACAGCCGGGCCAGCTCGCCGACCATCAGGCTGGCGCGTCGGCGCTGGGCGCCGGTCTCCTTGCCGGCCTTCTTCGAGAAGGCGAGAAGCTGCTGGACCTGCTCGGCGGGGTCGAACCCGCGCTCGCCGGCCAGGCCGTCGATCAGGTCGCGGCGGTAGCGGTCGAGGTCCGGGTCGGCCAGGCCGATCGCCCGACTGACGCTCCCCTCGGCCAGCGCGGCGAGCTTGGCGGCGTCGTCCGCGTCGGCGGCGATCCCCTTTTCCAGCAACAGCCCGGCCAGCTCGTCGACGGGCAGAGGATCGAACCGGACCACCTGGCATCGCGAGACGATCGTCTCAAGCTGCTGCTCGGCCGACGTGCCGATGAGGATCAGCACGGCCCCCGGCGGCGGCTCTTCCAGCGTCTTCAAGAAGGCGTTGGCCGCCTCGTCGTTCATCGTGTCGACGTCGTCGACGACCGCCACCTTGCGGACTCCGCGCGCCGGCTTGAGGCCGAACTCCGCGCAGAGGTCGCGGATCACCCGGATCGGCAGCTCCTGCTTGTCGTCGGGGCGACCCGTGACGATCAGGTCGGGATGCGATCCGGCCTCGACTTGGACGCATCCCGGGCATTCTCCGCACGGTTCAAGCAGCCCCTCGGCGTTTCGCTCGCAAAGCAGCGACTGCGCGAGCGTCAGCGCGAACGTCCGCTTGCCGATCCCCTCGGGACCGACGAACAGGAACGCGTGCGGGAGCCGTCCCGACTGGGCGCTGGAACGGAGTGAAGCGAGCGCGCGGTCATGGCCGCGAACCGAGACGCAGGGCATTCGCCACCGCCTTTCGAATCTGGCGAGCGACGTCGTCGGCGTCCTTGCTCGCGTCGATCGTCGTCATCGGGGATGGATAGTAAGGGCATCCCTCGGGGCCGACAATCATCAGATCAAGGGCGTTCGAGAAGCCCTTGTTCACCTGGGCGTGATAGCTCTCGGGGCGATCCTCCAGCCGGTCACGCGCCGCGCCGATGCGGCTCTTGGCGGTGTCTCGGGAGACGTTCAGGACGAGCGTGAGATCCGGCAGCAGTCCGCCGGTCGCCACCTGGCCGACGCGCGCGATCTCGTCGATCGGCAGGCCCCCGGCGACTCCCTGGTAGACGATGTTCGACAGCAGAAAACGGTCGCAGATCACGACTCGGCCCGCCGCGAGCGCCGGGCGGATGACATCCTCGACGAGCTGGGCGCGGCTCGCCATGAAGAGGAGCATCTCGGCCCTCAAGGTCGGATGAAGCTCGCTCCGTTCCAGGAGCAGCTCACGGAGCCGGTTGCCGAGAGGCGTACTGCCCGGATCGCGGCAGGTGACGACGTCGAACTCGTCGTCTTCCCTGAGCCAGTCCGCGAGTCGGGCCGCCTGAGTCGACTTGCCGCCGCCGTCGGGCCCTTCGAACGCCAGGAAGAAGCCCGGATGCGGCCGCTCCCAGGATAAATAGCTCGGCAATTTGTACTCTGTCACGTTGGTTCCCCCCTCTCCTCAAGATGATATCTCGCGCCCGCGAGAAAAGGGAGCGGCGGGTGAACCGGCGCTTCGACCTACTCGATCAAGAAGGCTCCGGGTCCGGCTCGGCCTCGGGCGGCGGCGGGACGTCCAGAAGCCACGCCTGGGCCTCGGCGAACACCTGGCGGATCTTGGTGTGGTAGAGCAGCCGATTGATCTCCTCGAAGGTCCCCCAGTGGAACCAGTGGCCGTGAGGGTCTTCGACGTGCTCCTCGGACCGCGTCGGCTCGATCGGACCGCCGACTTCAACGAGGTAATATGTGACGGTTTTGACGACTTTGCGGCCCCTGCGGATGTAGGTGTATGAGAGGCTGCGTTCGAAGCCGTCGAGGATGGTCCAGTTCGACAGGCCGGTTTCTTCTTGAAACTCGCGGCCGGCGGTCTGCCGGGTGCTCTCGCCTTGCTCGACGCCCCCCTTGGGGAATTCCCACTTGGCGCGGGGGTTCCGCACCGTCGCGGAGTGCAAGACCAGGTAAATGAAACCCTGGTCTTCCTCGCGGTGATAGGGGATGACGCCAGCGGATCGCTCGTGAAACGTGGTCATTACCGGGGGCGACCTGACCGACGTGGCGATTCGCCCGGGCCGCGCTCGCCGTTGCCCCCGTTCCGTTCCGTCGCGTCGTCGTCGCCACCGTCCCGCTCGTCGTCCGGAGCGACGTAGCCGAGCACCGACCCTGGTTCAACCAGGTCGTCTTCCCGACCACGAATCTCGACGAGGCGTCCCGTCGCCGGCGCGGAAACATCGAAGGTCAGGGGGCCGGCGAGTACTTCGACCAGCCGATCCCCTTCCCAGACGATTTCTCCCCGTCCGGCGTACCAGTGGCTGACGACGATCGGCATGTCCGGACCGGTCCCCAGCTCGGGCAGGATCACTGCCTCCAAACGCATGGCGAACCCCGTCACGTCGAATTTTTTTGATCGTCGGCCTCGAGTCGCGAAGGCATGCCCGAAGGCACGTCTTCACGCTCACTTCACTAGTTAGCTTATCTTTGCCGATCCCGGTTGGCCAGAGTGTTTTGGACACATTCAGTACCGGGCCGACGGCTCGCCGACCGTCGCCGTACGGGCCGGCTCCCGCGCCACGAACTCGAAAACGCCGTAAACATCGCGGAGCCAAGACTCCCCCGACTTGCCGGGGTCGACGACGAACGTCTCCGACCGCCGCAACCGGTAATCGCGATCCATTTCGGACAGCCACGCACTCATGGGAGGCGACTTGTCGTCGAGATCGTTGTAGACGACCAGCCTCAACGGGTGGGCCTCGGTGTACGAGTCGCGGTCGAGCTGGAATGGGGTGCCCGAGCGGTGCCGGGGCGAATACAGACGCTGGTAAAACAGGTAGACGGCCGACATTCCCGCGCGCCAGGTGTGGGGATCGAACTCGACGCCCAGGTCCGACTTGAGGCAGGCGAGGTCGGCCCCTTCACTCTGTTCGACCCAGAACCGACGGGCGAACTCGCGGGCGCGGAGGTCCGCGGCCACTCGATACGGTTTGGCGAGGTCGCGGACCGCCAGGCCGACGGCCAGCAGTGCCATCGCCGCGACCAGAAATCGAGGCGCCGACCAGGCCAGGGCCGGGCGGGAGAGCCGGGCGAACAGCGCCGCCATTCCCAGACCGGCCAGGAGGCAGATCGACGGGGCGAGGTACTGCATGATCCGCGCCTCGCCGCCGTACGGATACCGGCCGAGGAACGCGGCGACCAGGCCGAGGCCGAACGGCAACGTCAGAAAGGCCAATACGGTGCGGCGATCGCGTCGCCAGAGGGCCAGGCACCCCACGAGCGCGCAAGCGAGCGTCGCGACGCTTCCGCCTTTCCGCTCGCCGACCGGGTAGGCCATCATGTTGCCGCTGTGCATATCGAGCAGCCAGACCGGTATCCACCACGGTTGATCAAGGGGAGGAAACGAGTCCTTCCAGTATCCCAGACGATAGAACGTCCCCATCTCCCGCTGCTGGACGACGGTCGCCGCCAGGTAGATCGCCAGGAACGACCCGACCAGCATCAGACCGTAGGCCACGAACCCCAACCGCACTGGCGTCGAGCTGCGCGACACGACCGCCGGGGCCAACGCCAGGCAGATCGCCCCGGCCACGAAGACGGCCGGGTACGACAGGCCCAAGAGTACGGGCAAGGCGGCCGACGCGATCCACAACCACCGGCTTGAATCCGGTTTGCGGAGATACTCGACCGCCAGGGTCAGCAACGAAACGGCCGCCAGCAGGTCCGCGGAGTACGGCTTGATCTCGTTGCCGTGGCGGATCGGGTAAAACGCGCAGGCGAAGACCGCCGTCGCCAGGACCAACGCCCAGCCGCGCAGCAGTCGAGACGCCAGATGGCGGAACACGACCACGCTGAGGATGCTGCAAACCGTGGGAAACAGCCGGAGCGTCAGCTCGGAGTATCCCAGGCAGAGCACGACGATCCGCTCGACGACGAGGAACAGCCAGGGCGCGACTTGCCCGTATTCCAGTGGCTGGGCCAGCTCGCCGAAACTTCGGTTCCAGAGGCTCGCCGCGACGAACGCCTCGTCGTGCCAGATGGGATAGTCGACCAGATAGCGGACCAGCCGGGCCAGGATTCCCAACGCCACGAGCCACCAGCTCGCGCGGGCGAACCAACTCTCGTCGGTCGCCGGACCGCGATCGACCCGCAGCGGCGTCAGGGGGCGAACGGCCGCCAGTCTCAGAGCTTCAGCGCTCATTGTTCGACGTCTCCATCGGAACGTGGTTCTCCTCGCCCGTCGGCTTCGATCGGGGGATGAATTCGTAGATTCGCCAGCGCTCGGGCGCTTGTCTCGCCGGGTCGCCGAGCGTCACGAGGGGTTCCCGCATCGATTGCGATCGCAGGTCGTATTCGGTCCGCATCCGTGCCAGCCAGGCGCGGACCGGGGCGCCGTCGGGGTCTTGCTCGAACACGACGCAGCGGAGCGGGTGATCCGTCGACACGCGGTCGAGCCTCGGCCCGCCGTGCGCTCGACGCTGGGGCGAATAGATCGCCTGGTTGCAGAGATACCAGGCCTGGCGACCTTGCCAGCCGGGCGAATCGAGGCCGAAATCGAGATGCGCGCACGCCAACTCGGCGTCGCGGCCTTGCTCGGCCCAGAACCGCCGGGCAAACTCCCGCGCTTCCTGGTCGTGCAACATCCGGTACGGAATCATCGAGCTGACCACCTGAGGCGCGATCCCGCAGGCGACCAGCCCGGTCAGTACGGCTCCAAGCACGCGGCGGCGTCGCCCGGCCGATCGAATCCACTCGATCGCGGCGCCCGCTCCGGCTCCACTCAGGAGGCAAACGGCCGGCGCGGCGAACTGCATCAACCGCGCCTCGGTCCCGAACGGATAGCGATGGAAAACCGACGCCAGCAGCGTCAGACCGAACGGGGCGATCAAGCAGACGACGAGCCGGCCCTTGCCTTGTCGTGTCAAGACGGCCGCTCCCGCGACGAAGGCCAGGAACGTGACCGTGCTCAATCCGTGGGCGCCCCCGCCGGGGTACGCGAACATACTTCCAGTGCAGGCGGCGAGCAGCCAGCCGGGGAGCTTCCAGGGTGTTCCGAGCGGCGGAAAGCCCGACGACCAGTAGTTTTGCAACCCCGCGATCGCCCCGGCGCTCTGCGTCCGGCCGAAGCCCAGATGCAGTACCACCGACAGGCCGACGAAGCTCGCCAGGCAACTCGCCAGGGCGAGCCGATCGCTCCAACGTCCCGATTTCCAGACCGGCATCGCCAGGACGGCGATGATCGCGCCGAGCACGAAGACCGCCGGGTTCGACAGCGCCAGGCAGAAGGGCGTCAGGGCGGCCAGGAGCCAGAGCCGCCGCGAACGGCTCGGATCGTTCAGCCAGGCGACGGCCGGCCCGAGCAAGAGCAGGGCGGTCAAGAGGTCGGAGGCGTAGGGCTTGGCTTCGGCCGCGTGTCGGATCGGATGGACGCTGACTGCGAACACGCCGACCGCCAGCAGCAGCGGAAGCCGCCGGAGCGTCGCCCTCGCCAGCCGCTCGAACAGCAGCATCGACGCGAGGCCGCAGGCGATCGGGCCGAGCCGCAGCGACCATTCCGAGAACCCCAGCGCGACGACCGCCGCCCGCTCGGCCCAGAGGAACAACAAGGGCGCGATCTGCCCGTTGTCGAGCGGTTCGAGCAACTCCCGGAATCCGCGTTGTAGGAAATTCACAGCCAGGAAACATTCGTCGGACCACAGAGGTAGATTCTGTGCGTATCGAATGGTCCGCAAGATCAGGCCGAGCGCGACGAACAACCACACGCCGCGGTTCAGCCAGAGAGGCTCCGTCGCGGCGTGAGGCCGGCTCTCGACCTGATTTTCGACGAGGAATCGGCGCAGCCGCGCGGGGACCGGGCGCATTATGCGACCGTCGATCGTGGCGGCGGGTTTCGCTGGATCGCGTTCCGGTTCCATCCGGTCCTGCCCGTGAGACTTGCGCGCGACTCTTCTCGGATCCGTCCGATCGAGTGCACGGAGCCTTTATGTAATGGAATACCAATTCCGCACAAGGGCGTTTCTCGATACTCTGAATTCTATCGACGTACCAGCCATGGTCGCTTCGAGCCGTTTCGTGAGGCATTCATGTTGCAGCCGGACCTGTTGCGAAATCGGATCGGTTCCTCCCTGATGGTCCTGGCCGCCCTCGCGGCCGGCGTCCGCGCGGCGGCCGACGACCCGCCCAAGCCGTCGGTGCCGCAACCGCCGTCGTCGGCCACGACCGCCGACGCATTGCCGGTCGATCGATCGGTCGGCCAGCGGCTGGCGAACTTCACGTTGACCGACGCGGTCACCGGAAGGCCTTACATGCTCTACGGTTACGCTGGGAAAACCGGCATGGTCCTGGTCTTCATGGGGACGACCTGCCCGGTGGGCGACGTCTACATGCCCCGGCTCGCCGAGATCAGCCGCGACTACCGGGCCAAGGGATTCGTCGTCCTGGGCGTGAACTCCAACGCCCACGAGACCGACGCCGAGATCGCCGCCCACGCGCGGAAATTCCAGCTCGATTTCCCGGTCCTCAAGGACCGCGACAACCTGATCGCCGACGCCGCCCTGATCGAGCGGACGCCCGAGGTCCTGGTTCTCGACGGCATGGCCCGAATTTGCTACCGAGGGGCGATCGACGACCAGTACGGCGTCGGCGCGCGCAAGCCGGCGGCCGAGCATCATTATCTTCGCGACGCCCTCGACTCTCTCGCCGCCAAGCAACCCGTGAAGGTCAAGGCGACGGCCGCCGTGGGCTGCCTGATCGAGAGGGTCAAGGCTCAGGCGGTCGCGAAGACTTCGCCCCCTCGCGTGCGGCCTCCCGCGCCGGCGATCGCCGCGGCCCACGACGCCGACGCGATCAAGGCGGCCGATATCGGCCAGGTGACCTATTCGTCGGCCGCCGCCGCGATCATCCAGAACCGTTGCGAGTCGTGTCACCGCCCCGGCCAGGTCGCGCCGTTCTCGTTGCTGTCGTACGACGACGCGCGGAAGCATTCGGCGATGATCCGCGAGGTGGTCGACAACCGCCGCATGCCTCCCTGGCACGCCGACCCGAACTACGGTCATTTCGCCAACGATCGCAGCCTGACCGCCAAGGAGCGGGCGACGCTGCTGGCCTGGATCGATCAGGGCGCCCCGCTCGGCGAGCCCAAGGACATCCCCGCCGCGCGGACGTATCCTCAAGGCTGGAGCATCGGCACGCCCGACCTGGTCCTCGAGATCCCCGAGACCTACACGGTCCCCAAGCAGGGCGTGGTCGCGTACGTCCGGTTCCGCGTCCCCACGAATTTCAAAGAGGACAGGTGGGTTCAGGCCGCCGAGGCCGTGCCGGGCGACCGCTCGGTCGTCCACCACATCGTCGTCTACCTCGACACGCATCAGAAGGAGCGAGCCGAGGGGCTGGGCGGGCGGCACTTTTGCGGCTACGCCCCCGGCGACATGCCGTCGGTCTTCCCCGAGGGGACGGCCAAGCGGATTCCGGCCGGCTCGGACCTGATTTTTGAGCTGCACTACACGCCGATCGGCGAGGTGCGCCAGGATCGTTCCAAACTGGGCCTGATCTTCGCCAAGAAGCCGCCCGTCCGCGAGGCGTTCACGATGGCGGTCTTCGAGAGCGACTTCATGATTCCCCCGAACAAAGACGACTTGGCGGTCGCCTCCTCGACGACGCTCTCGCAAGACCTGCGGCTGCTCAGCTTCATGCCGCATATGCACCTTCGCGGCAAGGACTTCCGCTACACGATCACGCGACCCGGCCAGGCGCCCGAGGTCGCGCTCTCGGTGCCGGCCTATGACTTCGGCTGGCAGAGCTACTACACGCTCGCCGAGCCGTTGGTGCTGCCGAAGGGGACGCGCATCGACTGCCTGGCCCACTTCGACAACACGTCGAACAACCTCAACAACCCCGACCCGAACAAGCTGGTCCGCTGGGGCGAGCAGACGTTCGAGGAAATGATGATCGGGTACATCGACGTCGACGTTCCGGTGGGGACGGCGGTCAGCCGCGCTCCCGGTCGCCAGCCGAGCGTCGGCAGGCAGGTACTTCAGGCCCTGTCGGGGCGCGGTCCGCGTGCGGCCGCCCCGCGACAGGCCAAGCCGTGATGAGGATTTGATGATGAGACGTCGCCTCCGGCCGCCGGTTCCCATCGCCTCGGCTTTCGTCGTCGCCGTCGCCGGCGCGGTCCTGTTCGGGATCGCGACCGTCCGGGGCGACGGGGCCGCCGGCCGCGAGATCCCGCCGCCGTTCGCCCCCTTCGAGTACCTGGTCGGGAGCTGGAAGGGGCAGGGGGTGTCGCGCGAGGACCCTTCCCAGCGGTTTCGAGGTTGGCCCGAGACGCACGCCTGGGCCTGGACCTTCTCCGGCGGCAAGCCGATCGCGATGTCCGTGACGTTCCAGGGGTCGAAGCTCCTCAAGGCCGCCACGCTCACCTTCGACGCCTCGAAAGACCGCTACCAGCTCAAGGCCGAGGCCGTCGCGCCCGCCGGCGCGACGATCGTTTACGAAGGAGGCCTCGACGCCTCCCGCAAGCTGTTGACCCTCGAACGAACCGGCGTCAAGTCGGGCGATCCGGCCGAGCGCCTGACGCTGCGCGCCAACAGCAACTTCATTCGCTACACGCTCATCGCCGACCGCAAGCCGGCGGGCCGCGTCCAGTACGCGCCCGCGATCGAGGTCGGGCTCACGAAGGAAGGGGAGACGTTCGCCGCCGGCGCGCAAGCCGTCGAGCGCCGCAAGTGCGTCGTCACCGGCGGAGCGGCGACCCTGACGGTCTCTTTTCAGGGACGCGAGTTCCCGATCTGCTGCACCGGATGCCGCGACGAGTTCCTCGAAACCCCCGACAAGTACATCAAGAAGGCCAGCCTGGCCAGCGAAGCCGCCGCCAAGGGCATGCCGGCCAAGCCCGCCGCCGGCCCCTCGCGCGTTCGAGGCGCCGACGACGCCTTCGCGGGCGACGTCGAAGAACCCTCGTCGAAACCCGAGAAGGAGAAGGCGAAATCGAAGTCGATGGACAAGGCCGAGCCCGACGACGACGCCCCCGCGCCCAAGCCCAAACCCGCCGCCAAGTCCGCCGACCGGGCCGCGGGCCTGCTCAAGATCGCGCAGAACCTCGAAAAAGCCGGCAAGCCCGCCGCCGCGCTCAAGAATTACCGCGAACTCGTCAAGTCCTTCCCCGACGCCCCCGCCGCCAAGACCGCCAAGGAACGCATCAAGGCGCTCGCGGATCAATAAGCGGCTCCCGGAAGGCGGTGACCAGCTTGTGCTAACCTCCGAAGTCGACCCCCTCCTTGGGGGCGATGCGGATGTCGAGGCCGATCTGGGTGGTCCAGACGTCCCAGTCGTCGCGGTTCCAGCCGACGATGATGCCCGAGGCTTCGAGGCGGTCGAACATCTGCTCGACGTAGGCGGGGACGCGGTCCTCGTATTCGGTCACGAGGTCGAGCTTGCGGCCGAGCAGGTTGAAGATGCCCCGGATCGAGGAAGGGCCTTTCTCGATGATGCGCTCGCGGCCTTCGGGGGAGACCGGGTCGGGGCCTTCGAGGGTCAATTCCATCGACCGGATCAGTCGGCCGAACTGGCCGAACCAGGTGTCGCCGAAGCCGAAATACTCGCGGTGGATGATCTGGACCTCGCCGCGCTTGAAGACCGCCGCCTGGTAGACCGACTCCAGGTAGTTCTCGCCGTAGTCGGTCTGAAAGGCGATGTTCACCGCCTTGGCCAGATGCTGGAGCGCGCCCTGGACGCCGACCTTGCGCGGGTCGACCTGGAGGCCCATGTCACGCAGCTCGCCGGCCTTCCGCGCCGTGACGACGCCCGACTGGCCCGGAGAGGTCGACACCGCCACGCCGATCGGCGCGTCTCTCGTGGCGCGTCCGGCGACGACGACGGGCGTCGCCGAAGCTTGGGCCGAGGGGTCGGCGGCCTGGTCGGTTCGTTGGGAATCCTGGCTCGATCCGGGTTTCGACATGCCTCGCTCGCTCCCGATGGATCGCGTTCCTCGCTTCAGTTCGAATCCGCTCGACGACATCCTATCAGATCCGCTCCTCGATCAGGATCGGCATCCGCGACGACCGCGTCATGATCTGGTAGTAGTGGCTCGACGGCTCGCAGATCATGTAGGCGACGGCGACGCCGTGCTCGTCGGGGACCAGGACGCCGCGGATTCCCTGGCGGATGCGGAACCAGACCCCGCGTTCGAAGCCGAGCGCGGCGGGGATGTCGACGAGGACCGCGTCGAGGTTCCGCCAGTAGCCGTCCTCGACGGTCGCCTGCCAGGTCCAGCCGGTCGGCGGCAGGAGCCGGCTTTGGTCGCGGCCGTTGCCCCACCGCACGATCTGGAGCCGGCCGTCGCGCCAGATCGGCAGCCGGGGCTGGCGGTCGCGGTACAGAAAACGAACCTCGCGCTCGCCCCCACGATCGTGGACGCGACGCTCCAGGTTGTGCCGCCTGATCAGGTCCGTGGGCAGCTCGCTCCATGCCAGCGCAATTCCGACGCACACGATGTTACAGAGGGGGGCAAGAGGTCGCGTTTGAACGCATATAGGGACATCAAAACAGACTGACGCGAGCATGCCTCTCCTCTCGGAATACCGGCTCGAAGCGTCAGCGAGTGAATCGATTCGAATGGCCGACCGGAAATTCACTCGCTGGCGCTTCGGGCTGGTATTCCGACCCACGCGCTAGAAACAGATTTTCCCGCGAATATCGCAGATGTCGTAGGCGTTGGCCGTGTCGCGGTAGATCGACGGCAGGTACAGCGTGGCGGCGCTGCGGAGGGTGAACCGGCCGTGGCGGTCGTTGATCTGCTCCTTGACGCGGGCGACGGCCTCGGCCTGGATGCGCTGGGAAGGCGGGTCGAAGAGGGCCAGCGCGCACTGGCCGCGCGGGGCCAGGTTCTCGGCGATCAGGTGCATATGCGTCGCCTGGACGCCGCGCATCCACGCCTGCCGCAGGCAAGGCCGGGCCGTCTCCAGCAGGACGTCGAACCGGTCGCTGGGGACCACCAGCGACTTGCCGCCGGCGCCGGTGTGCCCGGTCTTGTACTGGACCATGACCGTCAGCCGGCCGGCGGCCACGTCGTGGAACCGCAGCTCTTCGATCAGCCGTTCGAGGTTGCGGACCAGCCAGGCGTAGAGGACCATCGGATCGGCCGTCGACTCGCCGAAGCTGCCGCCCCGTGAGAGCGCCTTGTGCGCCGGGCGACGCGAGTGGATCGCCTGCACCGGCTCGCCGTTCAGCTCCCACCAGAGGGTCTCGCCGGCGGCCGTTAAAAGCTTCCGCACCAGCCGGCGGTCGGCGCGGGCCAGGTCGAGGCAGGTGGCGATCCCCCAGGGGGCCAGTCGGGCCGCCCGCCGGCCGGCGACGCCGGTGATCTCGGTCACCGGCTGGACGGCCAGAAACTGCTCCACCTCGTCCTCGTCGATCACCGCCAGGGCCCCATGCGGCTTGGCGGCGTCGGAGATCAGCTTGGCCAGGGTCCGCGTCCGCGCGATCCCCACCGTCACCGGCACGCCGATCCGCTCCCAGATCCGGTCGCGCATCGCTTCGGCCAGGTCCTGAAACGTCCGCCCGCCACGCACCTCGGCCTGGAAGAAGAACTCGTCGATCGAGTAATACTCCACCCGCGGCGACAGCTCGTGAACCAGGTCGCGCATCAACCGGCTCAAGACCTCGTACCATCGGAAATCGCGTTTGACGTAGATCCCATCGGGACATTTGACGAGCGCCTCCCAGATCGGGTCCGCCGTCTTCACCCCCGCCGCCTTCATTTCGTAGCTCTTGGCGATCACGCAGGCGCCCTGGTTCCCCAGCACCCCCACCGGCTTGTCCACCAAGAACGCGTCCCGCACCCGCTCCGCCGACACGTAAAAGCAGTCGGCGTCGAGATGACCCACCGCCGTCGTCCGCTCCCTGGTATCCATGGACAAAAACATAGTATGAACTATTGGACAGGTCAAGTTGAAAGCGGGTTCTTGTGCAAGAAAACCCTGGCTTACGCCGCGATTCTCGCGGACGGTGCATATGGAATGGAATAGCACGCCGAGCTGGTCGATTCCGGCCCCCTGGTTTTTTGCGAAGCGAGGACGGCCGCGAGCTTTATCAAGAAATGCTCAAAAGATCGAGTGATTGCGGGCGGTGCCGTCGTCGCTCACTTCAATACGGATTCATGGAGGCCGTCCAGGAGCAGCTTCCAACTCTGTCACTGTAGTGGGACGTCGTGACGATTCACCACGGAGGACGCGGAGGACACGGAGCGAAAACGATTCAGATGAAAAGTTCTCTCTTTCACCCTCTGTGTCCTCCGCGTCCTCCGTGGTGAATCTTTTCGAAAGTTGGACGTTGTTCGTGGGCGCCCGTTGGTCCATCCCACCATTCCGTGGTTGGCTCATGTCGGGGTCGTGGTGCCGAGGGAGCCGATTCCTCGTAGGGTGGGCATCGCCCACCATCCGAAACCGTTACGTGGTTACGGGTTGGAGAGGTGGATGATGCCCACCCTACAAAAGATGCGAAGAGCGTCCACCGATTGATCCACATGAGCCCCGTGGTTTATTTTTCGCAAATTTGCTATGAATCGACAGGGGAAACGCACCCCGATGCACGACGGCGTCCAGCGCGGCGGTCGTGTCGCACGGGTTGACCAAGGCGAAGGCCGTTCCGGCGGGCGAGATTGATGAGGCGGTCGAGCGAAAGAAACGGTTTGAAGTCGACCCACGGAAGCACCGGTTTCAACCAAACGCGTGAGGTAAGAGCGATGGGTCGAAAAAGTCGATTCGCGTCCGCGGCTCTCGAGCACGCCTATGCGACGTTCGTAGGGAGCGATAAGAAGCGTGCGGCGGCTTTTGAAAAAGAGCTCGCAAACGCCGAGATAGGGCGGCAAATCTACGATCTTCGGACAAACGCCGGGCTCACTCAGAGTGAACTCGCCAAGGCCGTCGGTACGACGGCCTCGGTCATCAGCCGGCTCGAAGACGCGGATTACGACGGGCACTCCCTCGCGATGCTTCGTCGCATCGCACGGGCGCTCGATCACCGGGTCGAAATTCGATTTCTTCCCATGAAGGACGCCTCTCGACCCGCATAGGGCTTATTGAGGGCGATTCCGCAGCCTCAGCGCGATCGCCTGGGGGCCGGCGTTGGTGCTCGATGGAGCCGGAGCGCTTCGAGGGTCCGGGCCATGTCGGGGGGGAGGGGGGCGGAGAGTTCGACGACCGCTTCGGTCGTGGGATGGATGAACCGGAGGGCGTGGGCGTGGAGGGCCTGGCGTTCGATCAGGAGGGCGTCGGGGTCGTCGGTCTTGGCCCCGGGGACTTCGAGGTCGGCCAGGGTGAGCTTGTCGCGGCCCGAGTACGGCTTGTCGGCGACGAGCGGATGGCCGATGTGGGCCATGTGGACCCGGATCTGGTGGGTCCGGCCGGTCCTCGGCTTGCACCGCACCAGGGCGTAGCCGCGAAACCGCTCGACGACCTCGTAGAACGTGGCGGATTCTCGGCCGCCGTCCTCGACGGTGCGGACGGCCATCCGCTCGCGCACGGTGGGGTGGAAGCCGATGGGCTGCTCGACGTAGTCGCTGTCGCGCCCGGGCGCGCCGTAGACGATCGCCAGGTATTCCTTGTGGATCGTCCGGTGCTCGAACTGAAGGGCGACGCGGCGGTGGGCGAGGTCGTTCTTGACGACGATCAACAGTCCGGTGGTGTCGCGGTCGAGGCGGTGGACGATGCCGGGTCGGTCTTCCCCCGCGACGGTCGAGAGCTGGTCGAAATGGAACTGGACCGCGTTGACGAGGGTGCCCCGCCAGTTGCCCCGCGAGGGATGCGTGACCATGTCGGCCGGCTTGTTGACGATCGTGAGGTCTTCGTCCTCGTAGACGACCTCGATCGGGATCTCTTCGGCGACGGGCGTCGGGTCGGGAAGCTCGGGGAGCCAGACGCGGATCTGGTCGCCGGTTCGGATCTTGTACGACGCCTTGATCGGCCGGCCGTTCACCACGACGGCCTCGGCCTCGATGATCCGCTGGATCACGTTCCGCGAGTAATCGGTGAACCGGCTCGCCAGGTAGGCGTCAATCCGCTTACCGTCGGTGCGCGGCTTGACGTCGAATTCCTGGGGCGTTTCGGAGAGAGGCGACTCCCGCATGGATCAAGCCGGTCGAAAGCGAGTAAGGAGCGAGGCAAACGGCGAGTCGCCGAACAAGGTCGTCAGTTTCCGGGCTTCTTGGCTTCCGCCGGAGCAGGCGCGGGAGTCGGAGCCGGGGCGGGCTTGGCTTCTGCCGGAGCAGGAGTCGGCACCGGAGCCGGTTTGGTTTCCGCCGGGGCGGGCGCGGGCTTGGTTTCGGGGGCCTTGGCGGGCGCGGGCTCGGGTTTGGCGGCGTCCGTCTTGGCGGGGTCGGCGTCCTTGGTTATGGGCGACGGAGGCGGCGGGGGCAGGATCGGGATCGACGGGATGCCGGTCGCCGGTCCGAGCAGGCCGTCCGCGCTTCCGGGGAAGCCGCCGATTCCCGAAGGCAGATCGAACGATTCGGTTCCCATGGGGGGAAGCGTGACCTTGGAGGGCGTGAACGAGTAGAGCTCTTTGTAGAAGGCCGCCGCGTCGGGCTTCTGGAGGGCGGCGGCGAGTTCCTTGGCCTCGGCGGCCTCGGGGCTGTTGGGCCAGGAGTCGGCGACGAGCTTGTACTGATCGATGGCCTTGGGAAGCTCGTTGCGGGCTTCGAGCGAGCGGGCCTTGCCGAGGGCGGCGGTGAGGGCCACGGGCGAATCCTTGGCCACGCCCTTGCCGGCTTCGTCGAACAGGTCGATGGCCTTCTTGAGGCTCTGGAGCGCGGCGTCGTGATCCTTGGGGAGGTCGTCGATTCCCGTCTTGTAAAGCCGCGACGCGGCCTGGAGGAGGGCCCAGGAGGCGGCCGGGGTGCCGGGGTGTTCCTTGGCGATCTTGACCTGATCGTCGGCGTTCTTGGCGGCGTCGAGGCGGGTCCAGACGTCGGCCGCGCTCCCCGACTTCGACGAGAGCACGCTGCCGAGGACCACCAGGCCGAGGATGGCCGCGACTCCGCCGCCGACCACGCTCCAGAAGCGGGTGGGATTCAGCATCGCGCGGTGGGCCCACTTCGCGAGCAGCATCATGTCCGCTTCGGGATCATGGATCACCGTCGGCGTGAGGTGCTCGAACTGATGCCGAGCGGGTGCCGGGCTGATCGGGGACGGGGATTTCGACGGGTCGTTCTTCATCCTGCTCACCTCGCGCCGTGGCTCGCGAATGCCGCGAGACGGACTCCACCCTTCGGATCGTAAATTCTCATGAATCTTAGTGTTTGGACCGCGAAACGGTCAAGCCGAGCGCCCGTCTGGCGTTACGTCCCCACCTTCGACCCCTTTGAAACCAGCATACTCCATCACGACTTCGCCGTAGAGGGGGGAAAGAGAATTTGCTCGGCGGCGCGGAACAGCATCCACTCACGATCGTCGGGGCTGAGGAAATCAAGGTGGTCGCGGACCAGCGCGAGGCTGTCCTCGTAGCGCTGACTCACGACCTGGAATGGGCAGTCGCTTTCCCACATGCAACGCCGCGTGCCGAACGCCTGAACGACGCGGCGGATCAACGGGGCGAGGTCGGTGTAAGGGGGAGACTTCTTGCCGAGGGCGTAAAAAGCGCCGACCTTCACGGAGACCCGGGGGTGGGCGGCGAGGTCGCAGAGCGCCCGGACGTCGGCGTCACGGACGGTTCCGTCGACTCCGATCCGTCCGAGATGGTCGATGATCACCTTGGTTTCCGGATATTTGCGGCACATCCGATCGACTTCCGCGAAGCCGTCGGGGTCGATCAGACAGCTCAGGCACTGGCCGGTCTGGGCGGCGGTCGCGAACATGGCTTCGTAGCCGGTCGGTGCCAGCCAGCTCGCCGGAGGCTGCTTGCTGTAGGACGGTTGAATCCGGAACGCGCGCACGCCCTTCGGCAGCAGTTCCTTCATCGCGCTGGCCGGGTCGACGCCGAACGGGTCGATGATCGCCGTCCCCACGAACCGGTCGGGGTGCAGCTTGATCATGTCGAGCATGTAGCGGTTGTCGAACTGGTAATAGCTCATCTGGATCAGGTTGACACGGCCGACGCCGGCCGGCCGGCAGACTGCCAGCAGCTCTTGCGCGGTGAACGACGGCGGCTGCATGTCGGCGGGCTGGAATCCGGCCGCCAGCGGATAGTGGCCGACGTCGGGCGTCCAGATGTGCGAGTGGGCGTCGATGTACGGTTCTGCGATCACGGGGGCGAGTCCCAGGCAAGAGGGTGACGGAGTCGACGGCGCGGGTTTCGCGCGTCGGGCCGATTGTGCGGGTCGGGTCAAGTTTTACGCATCGGACGACGATAGAGAAGAGGCGTGTCTCCCGGACGTCCGGCACCGGTCGCGGATTTTTTTCTCAGCACGTCCGGGAGTGGTGAAGGCCCATGGCGGTCCCAAGTCGAAACAAGCCTCGACGGCGGCTGATTCTCGGGGCGTGGGCCGTCCTTGCCGCTATCATGGTCGGGCCCGGGTGTCTCGGGCCCAAGGCCCTGCGGACGACGCGGATGAAGTACAACGAGTCGGTCCGGGTCACGAACGACGAACAGCTCTTGATGAACATCGTCCGCTTGCGGTACGCAGATTCGCCCGTCTTCATCGATTTGCCGAGCATCACCAGCCAGTTCGAGATCAGTGGCAACGCGCATTTCCTGGGAGGGTTCGGCAACCAGTATCCGGGCAACGCCAACCTCGGGTTCGGCGAGCTTGGGGCCCGCGACAGCCCCACGCTCAGCTACCGGCCTCGCGAAGGGAAGGAAGTCGCCAAGGCGCTGTTGACGCCGTTGTCGGCCGAGCTGTTCAGCGTCGTCAACGCCGGCGCCAACCTTGAGCAGATGATGCTGCTGACGCTCAACGACGTCAACGACGTCGGCAATGCGCCGCAGGCGACCGCGATGACTCCCAAGGCGCCCGACTACAACGCCGAGTTCCTCCGTGGCGTACGGCTGATGGCGAGCCTCCGCGAGCGGTCGGCGACCGAGATTCAGGTCGGTTACGAGGAGGACGCCGACGCCTCCTCCGATCCGATCGCCGAGAAGGGCCTGGGCGGGGACGACTTGCTCAACGCGGCCAAGGAAGGCTACGTCTTCCGGCAGCGTGGCGAGGGGCGGATGGCCCTTCTGAAGCGCGAGAAGTCGCTCGTCCTCCGGGTCCACCGCCCATACGTCGACTCGCCTGACATGCACGAACTCTGCCGGATCTTCCATCTTCGTCCCGGCCTCTCACGGTATCGCTTGAAGTCGGAGTTCTCGCAGAACGCGCTCGATGAGACGCCGGACGCGATCGAGACCGGGGAGACGATCTACCTCAACCTGCGGTCGATCCTCCAGATGATGGTTTTCCTGTCGAAGGGCGTGTGCGTGCCCGAGGAGCACGTCGCCGAAAACGTCGCCCCCAGCACGCCCGGCCCCGACGGCCGACCGTACAACTGGACCCAGATCACGGCCGGCAACTTCTTCGTCCGCTCCCAGAAGCACCGCCCGCGCGACGCCGAGATGGCCGTCTTCTATCGCGGCTATTGGTTCTACATCCCGAGCAACGACGTCAACAGCCGGGCGATCATGGCGATCCTCGAAATCCTGGTCTCGATCGAAGAATCCGAGACCCACACCGGCGGCCCGCTGCTGACGATCCCCGTCGGCGACTGACGCGGTCGGACGTCCAGCGTGGAACGGCGAAAGGGGTCAGAATGATGAGAGTGGTCATTCTTGAATTCCGCCAGGGCCCGCGAAACCGGGCGATTCGTGTTTGCCAGATCTCCTAGAGAGTGTTACGGACTCCACCAGAAGTGGGGAAGTCCAGCACCCGGACCGCGAGTTTCGGGGCGTGGGCGGCGAGTTTCGGGGCGTGGGCGGCGATTACCTCGACTACGTGGAAAGGGCGTTGCAGCGATGAAGGCGAACCGGCCAATCGGCACAACCAGGGAAGCGTCATCTGCAAGAGTCGCGGCTGCCCGGCGCCGAGGATGAGACTTCTGTGTCTTTCTTTTGGCCGCCTTTCCTTCGAAGATCAACCCGATTGATCTGCTCCACACCCCATTCCCACTGGGCTTTGCTCCGCCTCTTGAACTCGGCGGGATCACTGGGGATGTTATCCTCTAAATGCATTTTCGGCCCGTCTCCGACGCGCAGTGGGGAAAAACCGTTTCTTTTCTCCATTTCCTGGATTCCTTCCAGATCGATCCAGATCACCTTGTCGCCGAAACGGTTTTTGATCTCTAGTCTTCTCTCGTCGTTGGTAAAGCCGAATGTATTTTCATAAACGTACGATTCTATTTTCTCGGCGGGGTTTGACGCTCGCAACTCCTTCATTCGAATGGCCATCACCTCGTCGCCCAGCGAAAGCGCTAATTCGATGGGCGAAATGTTCAGCGCACCTGTGATAAAAAGTTCTTTGGGATGACGGCCCGTGGGGTCTTCTAGCCACATGGGCGCGGTAAGGTACATATCTGCCAATGCGGCTCGGGCCACATCCCAGACCCGGTAGTCACTACGGACTTCTACATCTGTATGGATCGGGGCCTTCGGGAACATCTTTGCGATCGGCGACTTTCCGTATTTCACTCGTGCGATTTCGTCCGCCGTCAGCCGATCGGTGAAAATCACCTCCTGATAGAGGGGCTGAGAATTCTCGGGTCGAGGCTTACCTTGCAACTCACGTGGGTAGAGGATCTTTGTCGCCACAAAAATGGCGCGCATCTTGTTTGCTGAAAAGGGAATATTCATTCCGGCGGGACTGAGATCGAAAGGGACATCAAGGAGGGTGTCTTTGTTCTCTCGATACAGGGCGGGATAGACGGCCACCGGGGTCATCTTAAAAGGGCTTGGGTTAGTGCTGAGTAGGGAAGAAAGAAAGGGGAGCTTGCTTGCCTTGTTGAGCCCTTTCTTCAATTGCATTCCCGCGATCCGGGAAGTCATTTGCTCGTAAAGCAGGCTCGAAGCGGTGTTTCCGTCTTTATCCACGACTCTAGAATAGAAATCCTTGTTGACTTTGACTCTTTGCATGATTCGGAAGTACTCGTCCGACAGAGCGGCCTCATACCATTTCGTCGGATCGGGTTGACCGGGCTGGACTTGGGTGAGTGAGTTTAAATACGCGCCCGGGATCTTGGAGAATCCGCAGGTGTAGATGGTCACATCGGGAACCCATCCCCTCTGATGAAGTGTGGCCATCATCGCAAGGCCCGCTGAGAAGCGAAGCTCGCCTCCTGAAAGAATGAGCACCTTGCGAAAGGGCTTCGGCTCGGCCCCTTCAGGAATAACGACGTCGTCGTTCGGCCTCCAGAAGGCCGCGGCCCGGGCCGGTGCATTCAGACCCAGGGCGAGCGCGACGGCCCAGACGAAGAGTGGAACACGCTTCCGCCCGATAGTTGCCCCTGGCTGTACCACTTCATTCCCCTCAGGCTGCTGAGGCTGATCCGCTCCGCAGCCGAACACCTGCCCGACCCGAATCAGCTGGTTACAAACCCCCTGGAACCTACACTGCGGGTCGTGTCAGCTTCAGCGCTGGTTCGACAGATACCTCAAGCGGTCGTGACTAACAGACGATCAACAAGTGGCCCACGAAATTCGGGACCAGGATTAGCGCCAGGACCACTGCCCCATCGCAAAGCCACGAGATGACAGGCGGTGTTCCGGGTGTCCCTGGCCAGAACTTCACCGGGCCGCAACGCACAGCCCGACAACGAGGGCACCGGCGGTCAAGGGTCGGCGGTGGGCGAAGCCATACCGGGGTCACGTGCACCCGCTCCAAACCTTATGATATCGAGAGCCATTCCCATAAGCAAACGGCGACAGGCGGCCAGCGCGTAGCCACACCCGGTGGGGAGTCTCGTGGCGACTGTCGGCGGGAAGGTCCTCACGAGGGGAAAACCCGGTGTCGGGAATCACGTTGTCAGTTCAGTTTTTCCTTGCGTTCGACCCTCGCCCCATCAAGACTCTCACCCATGGGACGCCCACTCCGGAAGGAACGGGGGCATTCCTAAACCACAGGGAAGTCTAGGCGTTTTGGGCACAGTCGTCGAAGGCAGTCATTCAGCCGAGGAACAGTTTAGATCCCGACTCGCTTCGCCCTCGTCGTTATCCGTGCAATCCTTTCCTGTCGCGGAATCGTTTCGATCGCACTTCGTCGCGTCCAATTTCGGTGCGGGCGAGAGGAATCATCGATCAAGCCCGTCGATCGGTCGTATGTTCAAGATGGAGGACTCTGCGAGTCGTCCTAATCTTTCGCAATACGGCTGTCGGGTGGTCATGGAAGGTGAACCGACGATTGACGCCGACGGCTTCGATCATCGCGCGAACAAAGCTAATCGCCATAGGTGAAAGAGCCGGAGGAAGCTTGGAAAAGCGCGCGAACAGAGCCAATCGTCCGGGGCTGGTCCGTGGGAGGCGGAGCGAGGGAAGTCGAGGTTGGGGGCGGGAACGAACCGAGATCGGGTGGTTTTCGCGCGATCAAAGCCAATCTTAGAGCCAGCCATAAATCTTTTCTATTGCAGAGCTTAGGGGCTGGGAGTTCGGCCTTTCTGCCGTCAAACGAACCCAAATCCGCCGGTGAGCCGGGAGGGGGTGGTTTCGGCGCGAACGAATCGTCATGCCCCAGTTTGGGGTGACCGACCTCATGGAAATGGGCTCTGGGCCGTGTCGAGAGCGGCCTCCCAATACCAGCCCGACGCGCCAGCGAGGGAGTGTTATCGAATCGCCGAGGCGATCCCCTCGCTGGCGCGTCGGGCTGGTATTCCGCTCCTCGATCGTCACGCAGTCGGTCCCACGAGCTATTTTCAGAGCAAGCCGAGAGATGGGGATGGCCGGTGGCTGAGGAGGCGAGGGCGATGAGCAGGACAGGGCGCGCGGCGGCGTGGGGCATCGCGGCGGCGATCGGGATCGTGGGCTCCGGCGCGACGGGGTATGCGCAGGACAAGCCGCCGGAGACCGTTGCTGAGAGCCGGCCGATATCCAAGGCGGAGGCGCTGGAGTTCGGCAAGAGGATGGCCGACGCGATCGTGCGGCTCGACTCCAAGGCGGTCGAGCAGGCGATGGACACCGAAGCCATGCTGGAGGCCGCCTCCTCGGGCGTCAAGGCACCGCCCCCGTTCCGGGAGGGGTTCCTCAACGGGGCGCGGAAGACCCAGGAGCGCGACGGCCCCGCCCTGCTCGTCGAACTCCGACCGACCGTCCAGGCTGGTGCCAGTGTGCGCGTCACCAAGGCGCTTGAGTGGCGGGGCCGGCCGGCGTTTCTGTTCCGATTGATCCAGCCGGAGGGGATCGTCTCGTACCTCCTGTTCATGCTCGACCGCAGGCCGGACGGCCGAATCCGGGCTGTGGACTACTACTCGCTGTCGACCGGTGAGCTGGCCTCGCAGGGGGCCCGTCGTATGTACCTGGCGGGCATCGCCCAGATCAACCGCGGCATCGTCGACCGCCTGTTGAGCAAGGATCACGATCTTTTCAAGCACATCGGCGATGTGAAGCGTATGTCCGCCGCCAATCGTGAGGGACGGGCGCAAGAGGCGCTGACGATCTACGACGCCCTCCCCGAGGAGCTGAAAAACGAGAAAATCTTCCAGGTGCTCCGGTGCGCCGCGGCCCAGAAGACCGGCGACGACGCGAAATATCTGGAGGCGATCCAGGACTTCGCCCGACGCTTTCCTGGCGACCCGGCCAGCGACTTCCAGATGGTAGACGGCTGCCTCTTGATGAAGCAGCCGGAGAAGTCGTTGGAGTACATCGGGAAGCTGGAGAAGGCGCTGGGCGAGGACGCGTACCTCAAGGTGCTGCGAGGGAACATTCTGACGCTCCTGAAGCGGCCCGACGACGCCCTGGCGGCGTACCGCGCGGCGATCGTCGAGGAGCCGGACCTGAAGCCGGCTTACGACGGCCTGCTTGGCGCGGCCATGGAGCAGAAGCGGTTCGGGGAGGTTGCGGAAATACTCGAAACCCTGGAGTCGGTGTTCGACGAAGAAATCGGCGACCTGTCGGAAGTCGGAGAATTCGCGGAGTTCGTCGCCTCGCCCGAAGGGAAGGCGTGGGCGGAGAAACACGAGAAGCAGGAGAAGCAGAAGCCCGGTGATAAGTCGCCGAAGCCGTGACGCCCGACCCGTCGAACACCAGCATGACGTCGAAGTCGACGACGTGGTCACCGGCGATCTGGTAGACGCTTCACTCCACATCCGCATGAGACTGGCCTCACAGGGTCGGCTACAAATCGGTTAGAGCGGTTCACCTTTGAGTTGCGCTTAGCCGGGGGGGATGGAAGACCGCATGCCTGTAGGGGCGTCTCTTGTGGGCGCCCGAATTGCCGGGGATCGCCGCAGTCGCCGACGCCGATCGGGCACCCACAAGGGACGCCCCTACGTGCCCAGCCCAAACTCAAACCACACTAACTTCTAACGACATCTCAAATCTCGTGCCGAACACTATTGGCAGGGCAGGCCACGTTTTCTCTTCGGCGATCGACACGCAACATCGTACCTGCCGGCCTCCGCTCAGGTCCGCGTGCTTCTTCTGGGTAGGATTACACCAACCGGTCGCCTTTCTGGCCCGGTTTCTCTTCCTTTTCTGTTCTCTTTTCTGTTTCTTTTCCCTGTTCTGGTAAACTGAGTGAACGCCGGTCTTGAACCGGCTCTAGCAGGTGCATCAACCCGCTCTCGCAATGGGCTGCGCCGCTCAGAAGAGAAAACGTTCATGGGCCTCATACTGGAATTCATCACGGGAGCATCGCTGCTGGCGAGCGCCCTGGTTGCGGTTTGGATGGTCGGCGCGATTTACTACGACATGTGCGGCGGAGCCAGGTGGGCCCGTTGGGTCGCGCTGGCTTGGGCCGTTGGCGTGATTGCGGTGTTCGCGGCCTGGAGGCCGCTCTGGCAGCCGATCGTTGCCTTGCTCGGGGCGGAGTTCCTATTCCTCCTTTGGTGGTTCCGACTGGAACCGACCAACGATCGCGAGTGGGACCCAAACGCCGCCGTACTGCCGCGGGCTGTGAGAGCCGACGATGCGGTGACGATCGAGAACGTCCGCAACCTTGAAGATCATCCGCTGGACGATTTCACGCCGCGGTACGAAGCCCGCGTGTATCATCTGTCGAGCATCAAGGGCGTGGACGTCATTTTCTTCGACTGGGGAAATGGGTTCTTGGGCCACCCTGCCCTCATCTTCGACTTCGGACCCGATGGCCGCATCTGCATGTCGATCGAGGCGCGTCTCCCGAAGGGGCAAAAATACTCGGTCGTTCGCAGCCTGTATCGACAGCAGGAACTGATCTTCGTCGCCGCGGACGAACGCGACGCCATTCTACGACGCACGAAATACAGCCAAGGTCAATTGGCGTACCTCTACCACCTCAATTCCACCGTCGAGGAACTAACAGAAGTGTTTCTCGATTACGTGAATACGATCAATCAATTATACGAGAGTCCTCGCTGGTATCACGTCCTGTTCACGAATTGTACAACTTCTTTTTACAAGCTTCCCAGCACACGGGTCCGCTGGGACTGGCGCGTCATTGCGAACGCCCGTTTGGATCGGGCTCTCTACAACGACGGTCGATTGGACCGGACTCTACCCTTCAAGGAACTCCGCCGACTCGCTTGCCTGAACGACATTGCGGACACAGCCCCGGCGTCGGGCTTCGGCGATCACATCCGTCGCGAACTCGAAAGGCGGCGTCATGAACGATGAGATCATTCCGCTCCTGAAAGTGCACGAGTACTTCAAGGGGGCATCCGATGAGACCCTCGACGAAGTCGCTCGGCTCGGCCGGGTCGCGCAGTATGCAGCCGGCAGCGTCGTCCACGAGGCGGACGTCGTGCTCACCACGGTGGGCTTCGTCCTGCGAGGGAGGCTCAAGGCGGTTCGAGTCAGCTCAAACGGTACTGAGTCGCTGTTCCGCATGATCGAGCGCGGCGAGCAATTCGGGCTGATGGTCGGCGCGCTCGGCGAATCCGTGCCGATCCGCGTCGTCGCGCTGGAGCCCACGACGGTCCTCAGGCTGGACTACGAAGAGGCGATGGAACTGACGCTCGCCAGGCCGGACCTGCGCCGTCTGTGGCTGAAGACCTACGCGGGGAGCTTGCGAAAGCTCTTCTTGGGCGACGCCCCCAAGCGCTCGGTGATGATGCTGGCGCTGATTCACGATTCGCCCACCACGCGTCAGACGGCAGAACGGCTCATCCGGCGACTGAGCGACGTCGGTGAGCAACTCGCGGTGTTGAGCGATTCGGACCAGCGGATGGATTCGCCGAATGTGCGGTTTCGGGCACTCCGAGAGGACGGCCGAGATTTGACCTCGGAGGAAATCCGGGAGCAGGTCGCTCGTTGGCAGGACGCCAATCGAATCATCTTCGACGTCCACACCTTCCTGACGCCGGAACGGGCGGCGCAGCTCATGAATCTCGTCGACCGCGCCGTCTTTTTCATCCCGGCAGATGAGGCCGACAGCGCAATCCGCCGCCTGCAGGCGATGGAAGTGTCTGCCCGGGGCTGGCGCGACAAGATCAGTGTCGCCTGGCTGATCAGGGGCGACAGTTCCGTGGTCTCCGCAGTTCCGAACCTTCCCGAGCTTGTCTCCCGCGATTTCAAAATCAAGGAAACGCCGCCAAAACCGCCGATGGGTCGGTCGCTGGCCAACGGGCTGGAGCGGCTGGTACACGACCTCCGGGGCGTGCGTGTGGGCGTAGCCCTCGGCGGGGGGGCCGCCCGAGGCATGTCGCATCTCGGCGTGCTCAAGGCCCTGGAGCGCAGCGGCATCGTCGTCGACATGATCGCCGGCACCAGCGCCGGAGCCATGACCGGCATCATGTACGCCGCCGGCCTGGATCCCGATTACAACGCAAATCAGTTCGCCACGGACCTTCGCCCCTCATGGATTTTCCGCCGCTTGCCGCAAGGCAACTACTGGTACCTGATTCACAAGTATCGTCGCGGGAAATTCGACCCGATGCTTCGCAAGTACCTGCACGACTGGAGACTCGAGCAACTTGCCGTCCCCTGTCTCTCCGTCACGGTCGACCTGGTGAGCGGCAACTCGGTCGTTCGCGAACGCGGCGACGCCGTCCATGCGATCCTCGAGAGCATCAACCTGCCCGTCCTCTCCGTGCCGATCGTCCGCGACGGCCAGGCGCTGATCGACGGCGGGCTGGTCAACAATATCCCGGCGGATGTGCTGGTTTCGATGGGCTGCAACTTCGTCATCGCCATCAGCGTGACGGCGAAGCTGGAGACTCGTTTCTGCGACATCAAACCTGGCCAAGCCATTCTGGCCAGGAACAAGCCGGGCATCGGGCCGACGATCTTGCGCAGCCTGTTGGTTCAGAACCACAGCCTGAACGCCTTCGGTGTTCAGCCGGCGGACGTGGTCATCGAACCGGACGTGACGGGCGTCGACTCCGCGGAGTTCATGAGGGCGAAGGAGCTCGCCGCGATCGGAGAGGCGGCCGCGCTCGAACAAATCCCCAAGATCCGGCGGCTGTTGAATCGGCTCGATCCTCAACTCTTCAATACAAACTCTGATACATATGGGGAACAAGCCACGTAACAGGAGTCCACTCTCATCGCGTACCAGAAGCCCACCGCAATCGGGGGGGGAGCCGGAAAAGGGTCATTCTTGAATGGCATGAGGAGAATCAAAGGGGTTAAAACAGAATCAAGGGGCCCGGGAGCGATTGAGGTAGCTTGACTGGGTCGGGACTGACCCAGTTGATACCCTCTTCATGTGGAGGAGACGAGATGACCGAGCGACGGACGCTCAGCTTCGACGGCCTCGACGGCCTCGACGGCGTGATGACCGACGTCGACCGACTTCTGGCCGGTCATGAGGCCGTCGGCCGTTGGACCCTGGGGCAGATCCTTTATCACCTGGCGGTGGGCGTCCGGCTCTCGATGGAGGCCGATCGAGATGCCGAGCCCGTCGAAGGACGCGACCGCTCGCGCGCCCTGCGCCGGATGTTCTTCCGCGCCGGCCGCTTTCCGGAGAATGCGCACCCGCCGCTGGCGATCCTCGTACCGCCCGATTCTTGCGACCCGACCGAACAGGCCGAGGCCCTGCGCGACGCGATCAAACGCTTCACGACCGACGACGGCCCGTTCGCCTCGCACCCGGTGTTAAGGAATCAAAGGGGTCAAGGAATCAAAGGGGTCAAGGAATCAAAGGGGTCACAAGGAATCGAAGGGGTCAGGAGCTATTGAGGTAGGGAATCAAAGGGGTCAGGAGCTATTGAGGTAGATTGACTGGGTCGGGACTGACTCAGTCGATCCCTTCTTTATGGAATTTCGGCTCCTGACCCCTTTGATTTTTCCATCCCCGTCGGCGACTGACGCGGTCGGATGTCCAGAGCGGGACGTCGGGTGGGCGTCCCATTGGACCGGTCGTTTTCAGGACGACAACCGCAAGTTCGCGTGCCACTTCCACCCTCCGCCGATGCACCCTCGAAATTCCGAGGCTCCCGACCGGATGAAATTCTAGGCGAGCTTTCGACGGCGGGCGGTGCGGACGACCAGCACGCCGGCTGCGGCGAAGATCAGCAGCGTCGACGGCTCAGGCACCGCGGGCGGGTCCAGACCCGGCGGCGTGAGCATGAAGGCTTCCGACCCGGTATATTGGTTGTCGGCATAAATAACGATGTCGCCCCGATCGTCAATGCCCTGGACGTACTGATTGTACGGATAGTTCTGCAAGATCTGTTGTGGAACCAGTTGATCGAGCGACGTCGTCGTGCCCTTGTTCAGGTCCACCAACCACGTCTTTTGGCCGAGGGCGAGAATCTGATTCGCCTGGCTCAAGAATAGGTGGACGTATGCGCCGTTGGGCGCGGTGGCCATCGTCACGAACGGCGAATAGGTGCCGTCAGGCGACCTGACGGCATACCCGATATTGGTGGAGACCGAATTGCCGAAGCGATCGACGACCGTATCGAGGGTGCCGATGACCGTCCCGGAGTTGTTGATCAACAGCGGATGCATCGTGACGGTTTTTGTATGAGCGGTGCCGTCCCCGATGGGAGTGAGAGGCTGGCTGATGTGCGCCGAATAGGTCGGCAGGTTGTTCCCCTCCGCACCGGCCAATTGTCTCACCGTCACGGGGAAGGCGTAGGAGACGCCTGTCTTCGTGTTGTCGAAGCTCTGCCCTTTTTGCTGCATATCAGAAACGCGGCCGAGATCCGTCGCGATGTAAGGCGACGCCCACGACTGCCCCGCAGCCAAGGCGCAGACCCCGACGGCCAATGCCTGTCGCGCGACTAAAACGAAGGTCCGTCCGAGACGAATTCCGCGAGTTTTTTGTATCGATCGCGTGAGCATGATGGTCCCCTCCCTGTGCTTCATTCGTCTCAGGCCTCGGCGTCCAAGCCGAGGTCGGCCCGTGCGAGCTTTGAAAATTAAGCGAAGTTCAGACGGGTGTCAATACGATCCAAGCATGCTTCGGTGTGCGCAAAACGCTCGTCCAGCGACGTCGTAACCCACGCTCTTCTAGGGACTTGGCCTGTTTTTTTTCTCGGGGCTTTCGGGGCGGGAGACGGGATCGCCGCATCCTAGTCCGATACGCGGTCCGGCGGGCGGACGGCCTTGCCGGTGCGCTTTTGCAGGCTGTCGCCGAGTTCCTCTCGGAAGCGCTCGGCCTTCTCCTCCAACTGGCGAACGACCTCGGGCTTCCGTTCCGCCAGGTTCGTCGTCTCCCCGATGTCGGATTCCAGGTCGTAGAGTTCCAGGCCCACGGCGAGCTGCGCGTACTTGCCTGGGACGCCCCCCTTGCCGGCGGCCTGGCCGATCATGGTCCTCGCCGTGTGCGGGAAGAGAAGTTTCCACCGCCCCGACCGCATCGCCTGGAGCTGGCCGTTGAGGTACTGGAAGAAAAGCGCGTCGTGCGGGCTGCGGGCCCCGGGCTCGCCGAAGAGGAGAGGGCGGATGTCCTTGCCGTCGATGGGGCGGTCGGGGAGTCGGGCGCCGGCGAGTGCGGCGATCGTGGGGAGAACGTCGATCGTCGAGGCTGGCTCGCGGCAGACCAGCCCCGGCGGAATCCGTCCTGGCCATCGGGCGATCATCGGTTCGCGGACGCCCCCTTCGTAGCACGTCCCTTTCCCCTCGCGGAGCGGGCCGGCCGAGCCCCCGTGATCGCCGTAGCTCAGCCACGGGCCGTTGTCGGACGTGAAGACGACCAGGGTTCGGTCGTCGAGCCCGGTTTCTTTCAGGGTCCGCAGGATCTGACCCACCGACCAGTCGATCTCCGCGATCACGTCTCCATAGAGCCCCCGCTCGGTCTTGCCGCGGAACTTCTCTCCGGCGAACAGCGGTACGTGCGGCATGTTCGGCGCGAGGTAGAAGAAGAACGGGCGGTCGCGATGGCGACGGATGAACGAGACGGCCCTCTCGGTGAAGCGCTCCGTGAAGCGGCTTTGATCCTCCGGGGTGACGTCCGCGATCGCATTCCGATCGCCGTCGATCAGAGGGAGCGGTGGGTACGCTTTCGGCGCCTCCGGGTGTCGGGGCCACATGTCGGCCGAATACGGGAGGCCGAGGAACTCGTCGAACCCGTGCCGGGTCGGGCGCTGCGAGGGATGCGAGCCCAGGTGCCATTTGCCCGCCATCCCGGTCGCATAACCCCGTTGCTTGAGCAGCTCGGCCAGCGTGGTCTCGGCGTGGCTCAGCCCGGTCCCGCTGCGAGGCCCCAGTGCGCCTTGAATGCCGACCCGCTCATGGTAGCAGCCGGTCAGCAGCGACGCCCGCGAGGCCGAGCAGACGGGGCTCGTCGCGTAGAAATCGGTGAACCGGACGCCCTCGCGAGCCATCCCGTCAAGATTCGGCGTCTCGTATCCCCGCGCGCCGTAACTCCCAAGATCGCCGTAGCCCAGGTCGTCGCAGAAGATCAGAACCAGGTTGGGGGGGCTCGCCTCCTCACCCGGCGCGGCGTCCGGAGAGGCCGCGCCGACAAGGAAGGTCAGGAAAGCGGCGAGGCAAGTCGAACGTCCAGGGAGTGGTGCCGGCCAGGCGGGCAATTGCATCGTTCTTCCTTATGGTGACTTCGTCAGGTTTCGCGTGCGAAGTAAGGGGCGACGGCTGAGTGAACCCGCCGACACCCGGGGCGTCGGCGAGTTTTCGTTTCATCCAGCTTCCATGCTTGGGATTGTTTCTCAATAGGCGTCGGAACTGATCACTTCGCCGCCGGCCCTGGTGCCAAGCGCCCAGTAGGTCCGAAGGTCGATGCTACTCTTGATGAAGCGAACACTGCCATCGGCGAAGGTGAAGTTGGAGCCCCCTGAATGGTTGCTGGTCGAGTTCACGAACCCCGAGAGCCCCCACGTAAACAGGGGGTCCGCCTGGCACGAGTTGAAGGCGTATTGCGGACTGTTGGGCGGCGTGATCGTGTTGAAGAGCGTCGTGCCCAGGTAGCCTGCCATCCAGGTGGCACCGCTGAAACTGGATCCCACGGACGTATCGGTCGTGGCTGCATTGGCCCGGGCGTACGCGCCGCAAGCCGCGAGGGCCTGGACGACTTGCGGGTACAAGGCGGTGGGGTCGAGGGAGACCACGCCGGCGACCTCAGGCACTCTTCCCCAGCTCGCGCGGCGCGTGTCGGTGACCCTCGGCCCGACTCCTCCAACCAGATGCTCGGAGTAAGCGATGGTGTTGGACGTGCCGTCGGTCACGCTCGCCACGCTGTAGACGCGGGAGCCGTGCTTGATCGGGTTGTCAAAGCCGAAGATGCCCGTCGAGTCTTGGATCGACACAGTCTGTTGCACGGCCCCAATCGCCTCGACGGTCGTCCCCGTGCTACCTGAGTAGTTGCAGTTGAAGTCCATTCTTATGTCGTCCAGGGTCGTGGGAGAGATGCCGTCCGAGGGGCAAATGAACGAGTTCAGTCGCAAGTAGAGAATCGTTGAATTGGTGTAGTACGCCTGGTTCAGTGCTTGAGCCGGAGCGAAGCTGAAGTTGATCGCGTTGTAGACCGTAGACTGCTCCAGGTGGCTCAGTACTTGCGAATGTGCGCTCCACGGGTTGCCCCCGTAATTGGCCCCCGGCGTGGTCTTCGCCCAGGACTGGGCGATGGGAAACGAGCCGATCGTGGAGTGATAATTGTGCAGGGCGAGCCCAAGCTGCTTCAGGTTGTTTACGCAGTGGATCCGACGCGCGGCTTCGCGCGCCGCCTGCACGGCCGGCAGCAAGAGTGCGATCAGAACCGCGATGATGGCGATCACGACCAGTAGCTCGATCAGCGTGAACCCGGGGCGGCGGCGGAGCTGTGCGTGGGCCGGCCTCGACCGGCCGTCGCGATGCAGTATCAGCATGAAAGACTCCATCAGGTCCGGGTGCCTCCGGCTGGTGCGGTCGGCGAAACCCGGCGATCGACTCGACATGCCGCTCGTCGACGAGTCGGCCGTATCTAGGCGGGGAGGCGGGAGATTCCTCTCCATGCGGCCGCCATTCTCTTCAGGGTCGAGTGCTCACGTCAAGCCGAATACCTACTTTATTGATAGAGTTAGTGTGATTCAGGCTGATGCGACGGCTGGAGGATTCCAAAGTCGAGGACGACAGGGAGGAAGACATCCGCAGATTTCGCAAAACCAGGAACGGGGTCATTCCTATACCGCGGGGATCTTTAGGCGGTTTGGGCGACGCCGGCAAGGGCGACCATCGAGCCGAGAGTCAGACGAGTTCTCGGGTTGTGCCGTCCCCTTTATTCCATCCGCGCAATCCCTTCCTGCCGCCGGATCGTTTCAATCGCACTTCGTCGCGGCCAGGTTCCGGTCGGGCGAGAGGACTCGTCGATCAAGCCCGTCGGTCGATCGTATGTTCAAGATGGAGGACTCTGCGAGTCGTCCGGCTCTTTCGCAATACGGCTGTCGGGTGGTCATGGAACGTGAACCGGCGATCGACGCCGTCGGCTTCGATCATCGCGCGAACAAAGCTAATCGCCATAGGTGAAAGAGCCGGAGGAAGCTTGGAAAAGCCGCGCGAACGGAGCCAATCGACCGGGGCTGGTTCGATGGCTGGTCCGTGGGGGGCGGAGCGAGGGAAGGTGATGGAGGGGGCGGGAATGAACCGAAATTGGTTGGTTTTCGCGCGATCGAAGCCAATCTCGGAACCATCCATAAGTCTTGTCTATAGCAGAGCTTAGGGGCTAGGAGTTAGGCCTTTCGGCCATCAAACGAACCCAAATCCGCCGGTGAGCCGGGAGGGGGCGGTCTCGGCGCGAACGAATCGTCATGCCCCAGTTTGGGGTGCCCGACCGGATGAAAATGGGCTCTGGATCGCGCCGCGGGCTTCCATTCGGACCTGGCCGACCGCGATCCCCATTTTCATGAGGCCGTGTGTCCCCACGGCGTCATGATGGTTTGTATCGGGGCAGGCTCTCGGCAGACGCTTCAGCATAATGCGGTCAGGCGAGGACTTCGGGGATGACGTCGGCGTGCACCAGGGGGATCGGGCGTCCCAGGCGGTCGGCGATCATCGTCGCCGGGTCGATGCCCAGCAGGTGGTAGATCGTCGCCAGGATGTCCTTGGGCGAGACCCGGCGCTCCAGAGGGTCGCTGCCGATCTTGTCGGACTTGCCGACCACCCGGCCGCGGCCCACGCCGCCGCCGGCCATCACCACCGAATAGCACCGCGACCAGTGATCGCGGCCGCCGCCCTGCACGTTGCCGATCTGCGGCGTCCGGCCGTGCTCGCTCAACAGGACGACGAGCGTCTCGTCGAGCGTCCCGCGACGGTCGAGGTCCAGGAGCAGGCCCGAGAGCGTCCGATCGAGTCCGGGGAGCAGCTCATCCTTCATCCGGGGGAAGTGGTCCCAGTGGGTGTCCCAGCCGGTTCCGGCGAGCCCGTACTCGTCCCAGAAGACCGTCACGAATCGGCCGCCGACTTCGACGAGCCGCCGGGCGGTCAACGTCGCCTGGCCGAACAGCGTCATGCCGTAGAGGGCTCGCGTGTCGAACGTTTCCAGGTCGAGGTCGAACGCCTGGCGGAACTTCGCCGATTGCAGCAGTTGATAGGCCATCGCCCGGTTGCGGTCGACGCCCGGCCCGCCGGACGAGTCGATCTTGCGATGCGCTTCTTCAAGCTGCTGAAGCAGGCTGCGGCGACGGTCGAGCTGGTCGACGGTCACCGTCGCCCCCGGGCCTCCCGATGCGCCGAGCTGGAACCGGCTCTCGGGGGTAACGCCGCGATAAAGCTCGAAGTCGTCCCAGGTGAGCTTTGCCAGCGTCTTGCTCGCTTTTGTGGTTCCCTTGCCGACGAACTCGGTGTAGATCGGGTCGTAGGCTTGGCCGAGGAACCCGCCGTACGGGCCGGCTCGCGCCACTTCGCCGATCCGCTGGCTGCTGAACGCGAACGGCAGCGCCATGTTCCGCGGCACGGCCGGCGGCCCGCCGCTGGAGCCTGCGCGCTGGCCGTCGACGTAATCGACGACCGAACCGATGTAAGGCCAGTGGGCGGGGTCGCGGGGGTTCAGCTCCATCGCCAGCGGGATGACCGGGTTGCCCGTCGTGGCGTAGGCGACGCCGTGGACGGGGTACAGGTGCGAGACCGACCGGAGCACCGTCACCTTGTCCATCACCTGCGCCAGGTGCGGCAACCGCTCGCAGACGTCCAGGCCGGGGACGCTCGACGGGATGTGCCCGAACTCGCCGCGAATCGCCACCGGGGCGTCGGGTTTGGGATCGAACGTCTCGATCTGACTGGGCGACCCGTACATGAAGAGCATGATGCACGACTTCGCCTGACCGAACCCGGGCAACGACGACGTCGAACCCGCCTCGCGCGCCAGAACGCCGCCCGAACCGCCGAGCGCCGCGCCCAGCATCCCGAGCGAGCCGACTTGCAAGAGGTCGCGCCTCGTGAGGCCGTCGCACAACTGTTTCCGTCCGCCCAGCACCCGGATCATCGGCAGCCTCGCCAGTTGAGGAACCCTTGCTCGACGCCTTCGTGTCGACCGATCTTCTATCGACACTTACGATACTCTATGTTTGAGAACTGTTCAACGACCGTGCGTTGGATCGAACGGAAGCCGTCGTTCTTTTCGGCCTTGCCGCTGCAATTTCAGACGCGAACGATCAGGCTCTCATTCTGCCTTGGCCGGTCTGGGACGAGTAGAGTCTGCTCCTCGGTTCGGCGATCCTGGGCGTTGGTTGCTTTGCGGGGCCGCTTGGCGAATACTGGATCAGGTTGAACCCGGGAGTCGCGCCGATGTCCACGATGAGTCAGCCGGAAGTCTTGGCCTTACCGCCACCTGGGGAAGTCTTTCGAATCCCCGTCACGCTCTACGACCGGCTCGTCGAACAGGGTGAAATCGCCGAAGACCAGCCGATCGAGCTCTTGAACGGGGTCATCGTCTGGAAGATGCCGAAGGGACCACGACACGACGCGAGTTCGTCACGATGCCGTCACGCGATCGAGCGGATGCTGGGCGTCGGCTGGCATTTGCGCGTCGAGTGCGCGGTTCGCGTAGCGAGCCCGAGCCCGACCTCTCCATCGTTCGCGGCGACATCGACGACTACACCGATCGCCACCCGGCCCCGGCGGACGTCGGCCTGATCGTCGAGATCGCCGACAGCAGCCTCGCGAGGGATCGCGGCGAGAAGCGCGACCTCTACGCTCGGGCCGGAGTCCCCGCCTACTGGATCGTCAACCTCGTCGCCCGACAGGTCGAAGCCCATGCGCTTCCCGTCGGCGGCGCTTACCCTCCCGCTACGATTCTCGCCGAAGACCAGACGATCGACCTGGTTCTCGATGGCCAGTCGCTCGGTCGAATCGACGTCGCCGACCTACTCGCCAAACGGCCGTAGGTTCTCGCCCGTAATAAGGATGATGTCGCCAGGCTCCACCGCGCCATGATCCCTCCCTCCTGGCTTGGCATTTTCGCCAGCAAATGTTAAACTTTCTGAAGTGGACGGGGATTCTCGATTGGCTAGCCGGGTCGACGGGATTCACGGTTTGGAGTCTGCGATCATGAACTTGCGCGGAATTCAGGAATCGGTCGGCTCGCGGATGACGCGGCGCGGGTTCGTCCAGGTGGGCTACTCGGGCTTGCTGGGGATGAGCCTGCCGGGCTTGCTGGCGGCGCGGGCCGGAGCGGCGGGCCTGGCTGGGACCGGGACGACGGGCAAGGCGAAGTCGGTGATCGTGATCCTGCTCAGCGGCGGGCTCGGGCAGCACGATTCGTTCGACATGAAGCCCGAGGCGCCCGATACGATCCGGGGCGAGTTCAAGCCGATCCAGACCGCCGTGCCGGGCGTCCATTTCTGCGAGCACCTGCCAAGGCTCGCGGCCCGGGCCGACCAGTTGGCCGTCGTGCGGTCGATGTCGCATCCCGAAGGCAATCACCTGGTGGCGGTCCACCGGGTCTTGACCGGCCATCCGTCGAATCCGCGAGGCGCCAGCGACCTTGACCGCGTGGCCTCGCGCGACGACTTCCCATGCTACGGGGCGGTCCTCAACCACCTGCGCTCGCGGAACGACGGCGTGCCCAACGGAGTCTCCTTGCCGCTTCGCCTGGTCGAAGGCCCGCTGACGTGGCCGGGGCAGGACGGTGGATTCCTCGGACCGCGCAACGACCCCTGGCAGCTCCGGCTCGACCCGAACCGTCCGGAAGTCCGCGACGACAGCCTGACGCTCCCCGAAGGCCTCGACTCCCAGCGCCTCCATCTTCGCCGGCATCTTCTGGGCCAGACGTCGGTCTCGGGGCCGAACGACCCGTTCCTCGACCAGCAGGACGCCGCCCTGGCGATGCTTTGCAACGGCAAGGTCGGCACCGCGCTCGACCTCGACCGCGAAGACCCACGCCTCGCCGACCGCTACGGAAAGCACGTCTTCGGCCGGTCGCTGCTCATTGCGCGGCGGCTGGTGGAGATCGGCGTCCCGGTCATCCAGGCGACGATGGGGATCGTCCAGACGTGGGACACCCACGTCTCCAACTTCCCGAGGCTCAAGGACGAGCTGCTCCCCGCCCTCGACCGGGCGGTCTCGGCCTTGCTCGACGACCTCAAGCTCCGGGGCCTGCTCGACGAGACGCTCGTGGTGATGCTCGGCGAGTTCGGGCGGACACCCCGGGTTCATGAACTGACCCCCGGCGCGGTGCCGGGCCGCGACCACTGGCCCGCCGTTTTCCCGGCCGTCTTCGCCGGCGCCGGCGTGGTCGGCGGCCAGATGATCGGCCGATCCGACAAGATCGGGGCCTACGCCGTCACCAAAACCTTCGGCCCCCCCGACCTCGCCGCCACCGTCTACAAAGCCCTCGGCGTCGACCCCGCCACCGAACTTCGCGACCGCCTCGGCCGCCCCCTCCAACTCTGCTCGGGCGACGTCATCGACCCACTCTATTCGGCGGTCGACGTCTGAGCGACTCGCTCGACGAAGGTGCTCATCCCAGGAACAGTTGGTTGATTTTAGCGAGGGGCCGCCGGCGTACGACGGCCCCTCGTTCGCGTCCGATTAGCTCACCTCACGACGGCCTGGAACGATACGTAGCCTGAGCCGCCGGGGGGGATGGCGCCGGGGAGGGTCCATTTCAGCTCCATCGCGCCGGCGCGGTTCTCGTCGGCGGTGAAGGCGGCGCCTTTCGGACCCTTGGCCGAGCCGGCGACGTATTCAAGGCGGGGCAACAGGCTGTCGACGATGCTGACGGAGCGGATCGGCGTGTTGCCCATGTTCCGGTAGGTGATCACATAAGTGACCGAGTCGCCGGGCTCGGCCTCGTTGGCGCTGACGCGTTTGACGACGGCGAGGCCGGGACGGTTCGGAGGCGTCTCGACCCCCGTCATCTCGTTGGGCTGCCACGACATGACCGTCTGCCCCGCGCCCTGGGTCAGGGCGCTGACCACCGTCGATTCGGCCGTCTTGATCCCGACCAGGTGGACCTTCTCCTTCATGAGAGCCGGCTTGGCGCGGACACGGGCGGTCTCGGCCGATTGCTGTTGCGAGCCCGTGCTGGGCTGCTGGACGTTGCCGTAGCCCATCGCGCCCTGGACGTCCGAGCCCTCGCCGGCGAAGACCTTGCCCCTCGTCCCCTGGGCGCGGCTGCGCTCTCGCGCCAGCTCGGGCGACTGGTTCAAGGTGAACTTCTTGATGCGGTCGAGCTTCTCGGCCTGGCTGGCCTTTACGGTCAGCTCGTTGAGGTTGAGGCCGTGGATCTCGACAGCCTCGCTGGTCCCGTTCGTGACCCGGACCTCGGCGAACCGCGGCGCGTAGATGCAGACTCGGTTCGTGGGCAGCACCTTGGGATCGGGATAGCGGTCGAGGCCGACGTCGAAGCTGACCACCGCGTCGCGAGGTTCGACGCCGTGGAGGTTGCCGTACGAGTCCGTCCCGGCCCGGGCGCCGCGATCGCCGCCGTCGCACAGATACTCGTCGCGGGGAAGCCAGGGCCGGGCGGGGGGCTGCAACGGGGGGCAGGCCGGTCCGCAAGGCATCGAGCAATTACCGCCGTCGCCGTTGATGAACGGGCAGCGCCCGCCGGCCGGCGCGGAGGCCAGCACGTCGAGGCCGACGTCGCCCGTCGCGCCCGCCTGGATCTCGTCGATCGTCGGTCGTCGGCCGCCGATCCGCACGATCGCGACCACCCGGCCGAGGGCCGCGGCGACCTTGACCGGGTCTTCGGTGGGGCTGATCGAGACCGTCGGGATCTCGTCCTTCTTCATCTTCAGGGGAAGGGCCTGGTCGGGGTCTTCCAGGTAGATCACCTTTGTGACCAGACGGCCGTTGTCGACGGCGTCCCAGAGGTCCCGATCGGTGAAGACGACTCGGATCGGGTATTTGCCGGGGTCGATCTCCGCCGGCCGATGCAGGTGGCCGACGACCTCGATCACCGGGAACAGCTCCGCGCCGGGGCGTTCGGTGATGTTCGCCAGCCGGAGCCGATAGCCGACCCCGCGCTGGAGGCCGACGGTCATGATCCCGCCGCCGTCGCCGACGCTCGCCGGCAGGGCCTGCGGCGCGAGGACCTCGACCGACAGTCCCGTCGGTCCTTGAAAACGGACGATCTGCGTACTCGGGTCGAGGGCCGGGCCGCCGACGGGCAGGCCGTGGCCTTCGGGGACGACGAGCGGGGCCGCCGTCGCGACGGGCGTCGCGGTTTCGATGGGCCGCCCGGGCGTCAACTCGGGCGCGACCGGTCGAGCGCCGGCGGCCGGCGCCGGGGCGATCGGAGTCGTCGGAGCGGTGGGCGAGTCGGCCGGGGCGGCCTGCTGGGCGTTGGCTTGGGCGACGACCGCCAGGCCCAGGACGATCGCGTCGATCCCACCTCGGATCCACCGGTGGTCGAGTGGTTTTGCGTGTCGGCTCATCGACCTTGACCCTTGCTCACTTGAGAATAGGAGGCGTGCCTCGTCCAGGACCGGCGTCACCGGCGGCCGGACCGCGTGGACGATCGATTCGACGGGGATGGTCGGAAACCCCGGCGGAAGGCGTCGGTCGTACGCTCCCGCCGGGGTTTTGCTGGTTTCCAGACGGCTTGACCGTCAGGTCGGCCGCATCGTCAGAACTTGGGTTCTTCGGGAGTCGGCACGGCCGGCGCGGCGGGCTTGGGGGCCGGGGGGACCGGCGTCGCGGCGGCTTCGGGCTTGGGAGCCGCGGCCGGAGCGGGCGCCGTGTCGACCGGAACCGCTTCGGCGGCCGCAGGAGCCGTCACGCCGGGGGGCAGGTCGCCCGGCGGCAGTTCGGTCACGGGCGGGACGACGATCGCCGATCCGGCGGGCGCCGAGACGGGCGATCCGATGACCCCGCCGTCGACGGGACCGTTGACCGGGCTGCCGATGACCGGCCCGATGGGGACGCCGCCGATCGCGCCGGAGGGCATCTCCAGGTCGATGGCGCCGAGCCGGAGGATCAGGAGGATGGTGCCTCGCTTGTCGGCTTCGAGGATCGGATCGACGCCCGGCTCAAGCCGGGTCGACACGAGGGTCTCGACGCCGGAGACGGCCACTTCCTGGTACTTCGGATCGGGCAGATAAATCACCTTGGTCACGAAGTTTCCGCCGTCGACGACCTGGTCGAAATCCTCGGCCGTGAATTGGACCGGGATCGCGTTATGCGCCAGGTAGGCGTCGGTGGCGGGGGTGGTCGGGGCGACCTCGATCGTGGGGTACAAGGCGATGTTCGGGCGACCGGGGATGGCCGACAACTTGAGTCGGTAAATGTATCCCTGGTTGAAGTTGTAGCGAGACGGAACGACGAGCTGACTGCCGTAGGTCCGTTCCCCGCTGGGGCCGGAGCCGGTCTGCCAACTGATGTTCATCTTGTCGGGGTCGAGGAAATAGATTTGACTCCGCGTATTGACGAACCGCCGGCCCGCCGCGGCGCCGCCCGCGCCGCCGGGGCCTCCGCCCATGGTGGCCGCCGTGAACTGGGGGCCGCCCGGGGGGGGCGTGTGGGACGTTGAGACCACATGGGGTCGCAGCCATTTTTTGAGGCCGACGCCCGGTTTATCGTACCCGAATCCGTCGCCGGCGGTCGCTGCCGCCAGCAGCAGCATTCCGATCGTATGCATGGAAATCCTCCAACTCCCGCGATCCAGGCCGGCCGGTTCTAGGCCGAACGTTTCCGTTCTGCCGATCGGGGAGAATGCTTGTCGTCCTGACATCCACTGCGACCGACTCGGCCACGGTCGAGTCGAGGCCCATTCATCGTTTGAGTACGTCGCTTCCTCGCCGACGCGTCGCGTCGGTCGAGCCGGGCCTCTGATCGTCCGAAACCCTCCCCGGCAGGGGATCGATTTCGAGATCGAACCCCTTCCGGACCGTCTGCCGGACTTGCGTCTCCTGACGCCTAGCGATTATGATCGGGCATTCTTTCCCAGACCCTTGAGAAATTGCCTACATCCCAACCATGCGCAATAATCGGACCGCCTATCTTCCGGTGCTGGCATCGGCCTTCGCCGTCTCATGGATGATCGTCGGCAGCCCGTACCGGGCCGTGGCTCAGGCTCCGGCTCCGTCGGCGCAACCTCCTGCGGGCCAAGCGCCTGCGGCGAGCCCGGGAACGGCCGCCGAGGCCCCGGCCGAGCCGCCGACCGAGGCCGAACGGTTGATCGACGCCGCGATCAAAAAAATTGCGGCCGTCAAGTCCGTTTCGGCGGACCTCCAGCAAAACGTCAAGATGCTGGGCCAGAAGTTCGAGATCAAGGGCCGCTACCTCAAGGCGCCGGCGTCGAAGGTCTACCTCAAGATGAGCATCAGCGGACTGCCGGGCTCGACCGGGACGATGCTCCAGGTCTGCGATGGCGAAGTCCTCTGGGATTACCAGCAGATCCTCGAGTCGCAGGCGTACCGCCGGTTGAGCGTCAAGCCGATCTTCGAGCGACTCAACTCGCCCGACATCGACCCCGCGATGCGCGATCAAGTCCTTGGCGGGCTGGGCTTCGCGGGTCCCGAAACGCTGCTCCTCGGGCTTCGTAAATCGATCAAGTTCGATCAGAAGGAAGAGGGCGACTGGGAAGGCAAGCCCGTCTACATTCTTCGCGGAACCTGGCGCAACCGCGAGGGCCTGATCGGCCCCGACCAGCAGCCGGTTCGGCCCATGGGCTGGCTCCCCGCCTACGTCCCCAGCCAGGCGAATCTCTACATCGGTAAGGAAGACGGCTGGCCTTACAAGCTCGAACTCCTCGGCAAGGTCCCCACCGTGCTCATCGATACGCGTACCGTGGGCCCCGACGGCCGCATCCAGGGGAGCAAGGCTTCGGTTGAACGCCCCGACCCCAGCGAAATCCTTCTGATCTACTCCAACGTGCAGCTCAACCCGACGATCCGGCCGGAAGAGTTCGCCTTCCAGGCTCCGGCCAATGCCAACGTCGAGGACAACACCGAGATGATCACCAAGACCCTCGACAACGCCATCAACATGCAGGCCATGCAGAAGCGTGCGGAAGCCGCCAAGAAAGAGGGCTCGGTGCTCGAACAGCCGCTCGAAATCCCCACGCCTTCGGCGACTCCCGAACCGCCCAAGTGACCGTCCTCGGTGCCCCAAGGCAACGAGACCAGTCCCTCTACGCCCCAACCACTCCCTTCTCTCCTTGATTTTGTCGTCCTCCGCGCGCTAAAATCGAATACCCGACTAAGTTTGCAAGGATAGTAAACATTCCATTGTCCATCGGGTTGGGTTCAGGATCAGGCTCCTGAATCCGACCGTTGACGACTCGCCCGACGAGCGTCTCGAGGAACGATCATGACAGAGTCGAATGGGGCGTCGAACACTCCGAAGCCGAGCAAGGCCGAGGCGATCAAAGAGGCCAGTGGTTACCTCAGGCAATGGGTGGCGGAGGATCTCGGCAACGATCTGACGCATTTCTCCGAAGAGGCGGCGGCGGTCTTGAAGTTCAGCGGGACGTACCAGCAGGACGACCGCGACGTACGATTGAAGCTCAAGCGCGAGAAGCAGGAGAAGGCCTACTCGTTGATGGTCCGCGTGCGGATCGTCGGCGGTCGGCTGACCGCCGATCAGTACCTCGCCTGCGACGAACTGGCTCGGGAGGTCGGCAACAGCACGCTGCGGATCACCACGCGCCAGGAGCTTCAGCTTCACGGCGTCCTCAAACGCGACCTGGCGGTCACGATCCGGCACATCAACGAGCAGTTGCTCTCGACCCTGGCCGCCTGCGGCGACGTCGAGCGCAACGTCCTGGCCTGTTCCGCGCCGATCAAGGACCGGGTCCACGAAGAGATGATCGAAGACGCCCGCGTCTGGGCCGCGCACGCCGCCCCGCGAAGCACCGCCTATTGCGACATCTGGCTCGACGGCGAGAAGTACGCGAGCCTGCCGGACGCCGGTCCGCCGCTGCTGTCGCAGCCCGGCGACGACCCCGTCGAGCCGATTCTCGGCAAGACCTACCTCCCCCGTAAGTTCAAGACGGCCTTCGCATTCCCGGACGACAACTGCACGGATATCCATGCGAACGACCTCGGCTATCTGGCGATCGTCGAGGACGGCCGGATCGTCGGCTACAACGTTTTGGTTGGCGGCGGCATGGGGACGACCCCGAGCGCCGACAAGACGTTCCCGTTCCTGGCGGTGCCGCTCTGCTACGTGCCCCGCGACCAGATCCGGCAGATTGGCGAGGCGGTCATCCGGGTCTTCCGCGACTTCGGCAACCGGTCCGACCGAAAACGCGCCCGGCTCAAGTACGTGATCTCCGATTGGGGGATTGAAGCCTTCCGGGCCAAGGTCGAGGAGTACATCGGACGTCGGCTCGACGACCCGCTGCCGGTGACCGTCACCGACGTCGACGACCATATGGGTTGGAGCGAGCAGGGGGACGGCAAACTGTTTCTCGGCATCCCAGTCGAGAACGGCCGGATCAAGGATGAAGGTTCGTTGCGGCTGTTCAGCGGCCTCCGGGCGTTCGTCGAGAAGTACAAGACTCCCGTGCGTCTGACCTGCCAGCAGAAGCTCATTCTGGCCGATCTCGAGCCCGCCTGGCGCGATGAGGTCAACTCGTGGCTGGAAGAGTATGGGATCGCCAGCGTCGAGAAGATCTCCAACGCCCGCCGCTGGTCGATGGCCTGCCCGGCCTTGCCGACCTGCGGCCTGGCCGTGACCGACGCCGAGCGGGCGCTCCCCTCGGTCATCGACCAGCTTGAGGCCGAACTGGCCCGTCAGGGACTTGAAGGCGAGCGACTGACCGTTCGGATGACCGGCTGCCCCAACGGCTGCGCCCGGCCTTACAACTCGGACATCGGCCTGGTCGGCCGGTCGGCCAAGCTCGGCCCCGACGGCGTTCCGGGCCCCGGCACCTACACGATCCTCCTGGGGGGCCGGGCCATCGGCGACCGGCTCAACGTCGAGTTCAAGGATTACGTCCCGCACGATCAGATCGTCGCCGAGCTGAGCCCCGTCTTCGCCCGGTTCGTGGCCGACCGGATCGGCGACGAGACCTTCGGCGACTTCTGCGACCGCGTCGGCGTCGCCGAACTGGGGGGCGTCCCCGCGACCGCCGAGGCCGAAGCCGCGACCGCCTGAGCCGGTCTGGGAAGGAGGGGCCATTTGCTCTCCGACGCCGAACGAACCCAACTGCTCGAGGCCGCGACGCTCGCCGCGGCCCGAGCCTACGTCCCTTACAGCCACTTCCGCGTCGGCGCGGCCGTCCTGACCGAGCAAGGGACGGTTCACGCCGGTTGCAACGTCGAGAACGCTTCTTACGGTTTGACCATCTGCGCCGAGCGTAATGCCCTCTTCCAGATGGTCGCCACCGCCCCCCGCCCGATCGCCGTCCGGGCGATTCTCATCTATACCCCGTCGCCCGCTCCCACCGCCCCCTGCGGCGCCTGCCGCCAGGTCCTCCACGAATTCGGCCCCCGCTGCGCCGTCCTCTGCGTCTGCGACGGCCCTGACCAGATCGCCACGACCCTCGACCAACTCCTCCCCGCCGCCTTCGGACCTCGGTCCCTGGACTGACCCGAATTTGGGTTCGTTCGCGCCGAATCATGGCCGAAGGGACGACCTGGGAAATTGGCTTCGTTTGACCGTTTTCATGCCCCACGTCAAGTCGCAGGACACGTCGCACCTGGTAGGTCCGGCACCACTCGCCGTCGCTAACCATGGCTCTTGCAAAGGTTTCGGACGGTGGGCAGCACCCACGCCACGGGGTGATCCTTCCCCATGCGGACGTCCGACGTTGGGTTCGTTCGCGCCGAATTCTTGCTGGGAACGAACTCGGAAATTGGCTTCGATCGGCCGTTTTTCGATGTCCGCCCACCCTGCCACCGACCGCCGGATTGGGAAAGAAACCGATGGGATTCGTCTGATCCCCGATGATAGTTTACGACAGGATGGGACATACTGAACGAATCGATCGCAACTTCCGGCCGGATGAAGGGGGGCGCAGATGGCCGAGGAACGAACGTCTCCGTGGAAGTGGGCTCTCTGTCGCGCGTTGGCGGTTATGGTGATGCTTTCGCTGATCGAACGAGAAACGTGGACCTGCTCCGCGGGCGAACTTACGACGGCGACGATCATGGTGATGGTGGTCGTCAGCATCGTATCGTTCCTGTTCTGGAGACGGTCGGCGTTCTGGATCGGCTTCGTGGTCGTGGGCTGGGCGTGGCTCGCGATTTCGTTGGGGACGTCCCTCGGCCCCGATCTGCCAGAGACTGGTTGGATCGACGCCGTTCGCTCGCGCGTCGGTTCGGCGCCAGAGTCCATCCGATCATTCGACAAGTCTGAGGAAATGGACCAAAAGCGAAGGGATCTGCAACATCGCGACGCTTTCCGGACAGCGGGGCACTGCCTCGTGAGCCTCGCCCTGGCGTGCCTATGCGGGGACGCGACCCGACTGCTGTTCGCGACCGAAGACCCAGATCGCGAAGACTGGGTCACTCCCGACGGCTCCCTTTTCCGGCCGAACCCGCGTGACGACCGCGATTCCCCTTAGCGCAGGACGGGAACCGGATTAAGATCCCGTCCCGATCGACAGAGCGCGGATTCCGCGAAATCGGCGAATGAGTCGCCGGCAGCGGTTCGACGATGGGGTCCCGGAAGGCCGGGCCGGCGCGCACAAGTTCACGGAGGAAATGATCATGCGGCGGATCGCGGTGCTCAACCAGAAGGGCGGGGTCGGCAAGACGACGTCGACGGTGAACCTCGCCGCCGCCCTGGCGCTTGAAGGCCACAAGGTGCTGGTGATCGACCTCGATCCCCAGGCGCACGCGACCCTCCACCTGGGACTCCTTCCCGGTCGCTCGGGGCCTTCGCTGTACGAGATCCTCACCGAGGGGAAGGCCGTCCACGAGGTGCGCCGGCAGGTGGCGCCGAACCTCTCGATCATCGGCAGCCATATCGACCTGGCCGGCGCCGAGATGGAGCTGCTGGGGACCGTCGGCCGCGAGGTGATCCTCCGCGACCAGCTCGAAGCCGACACCGAAGAGTTCGACTACGTCCTGATGGACTGCCCGCCGTCGTTGAGCGTGCTCACCCTCAACGCCCTGTGCGCGGCGAGCGAGGTTTTGATCCCGCTTCAGGCCCACTTCCTGGCGCTTCACGGTCTGTCGAAGCTGCTGGAGACGGTGAACCTGGTCTCGAAGCGCGTCAATCGCGACCTCAAGGTCGGCGGCATCGTCCTCTGCCTCTACGACGCCGGCACCCGCCTCGGCGGTGAGGTCGTTGAAGACCTTCAGGGCTTCTTCGCGGGTCGTCGCAAGACGGTCACCCCCTGGTCCGACGCCAAGCTGTTCAAGACCCGAATCCGGCGCAACATCCGCCTCGCGGAATGCCCGAGCTTCGGCCAGTCGATTTTCCAGTACGCCCCGACCAGCCGAGGCGCTGAAGATTACGCCTCGCTCGCCGCCGAAGTCATGGGCCGCGCCCCCGCCGCCATCTGGGCCGATACCGACCTCGACGCCGACGACGCGCCAGCCCGGACCGAAGGCCCCGACGCCAACGCGGCCTGACCCGGCCTGACTCATGACGTTCCGCCGGCCGCCCGCCTGGATCACATCAAGGACCTGGAGGGCGGGACCGGCTGGATCGACGAGGCGGTACGCTCATTCCTCGGCCGCCATTCCAGGGAAAACTACGCTGGTCGGGGCGGCGTCCGGTGTCGAGGGTGTCGAAGATGACCTCGATCGCGGGCCGACTCGCCTGGTCGTCGGCGACCATGTGGATTGCGCGAGGCCGAAGTTCGGCGAAGATCCCGTGACCTGGATCGACCGTGCCCGAGATCAGAAGATCTTGGAATTCCAGGTAATGGGTGGGATCGTCGAAGGGCCTGCGGATGTACGTCACGTCTTCGTGGCGGCCGTCGGCGAACTTCCACCTCATGATCGCCGCATACCAGATCCGCCCCAGCTTGCGATCGGTCAGGAACTTCCGAAAATCTTCGAAGCTCCGACAGTCCAGGCTCCCCGACAGCTCGTCAGCCAGCGCGTCGAAACCCGAGGGCAGCCAGAGATCGACCAGTTCGATGCCGACGAACCGAGTATCCCCGGGAGGCCGCAAATCGACCTCCCCGACGGGTTCGCGCGTGACGAGCGCCGGGAAGATCACCGAGATCGACAGCGCTGACGCCAGGAGCAACACCGCCGCCGACTTCCACATGGAGAGCGGGGTCGGAGACCTGAAAAACTCTTTAAGCTTCGCCACGATCTCCCTCCAGGTCTGGGCCATGCGGACCGTGCGCGGGACAGGAGCGCCACGTCCGACCATCGAGGTCGCCACCCGATCGTTTCGAAGCGGAATTCGAGTCGCACCGGATCGTGTTGGGAACAATCTCGATTTCTGATCCGCGGAAGACGGCAGCCCCCATGAACGCGCCTCGATAGGCGGTCGATCGACCAGCGGTTTGCTATCTATGGATTGCAGCAGACCGAGAGTGCGAGATCGTCCCTAAGGTTTCGATAGGTCAGGGGGCGGCCGATGTCAAAGATCGGGGCGAGGTCTGGGAGGCTTTTCCTCGCGTCTGACGGGGGCGCGATAGGATGGGGACGTTCCGAAACGACGCCAAGGCTTGGGAGCGAGACGCTGTGCGCTGGTTGGGGATCGACGAGGCGGGTTACGGGCCGAACCTGGGCCCGCTGGTGATGTCGGCGGTCGTTGCCGAGGCCGACGGTGATTCGCTCGGCCCGACGGACCTCGCCCCCCCGGAGCGGTTCTGGGACGACCTGCGCGCCACGGTCGCGCGGGCCGGTGGACGCGGGGCGGGCGACCGCCTCTGGGTCGACGATTCGAAGGCGATTCTCAAAGGGGGTAAGGGACGTGACCAACTGATCGCGGGTTGCCTGGCCGTTCTCGACGCCGTCGGTCTGCCGCTGCCGTCGACCGCTTCGGGCTTGATCGAGGCCCTCTGCGGCGACGAGTCGGACGCCGCCGAACTCGATCGCTGGCTGACGTCGGGGGCGACCTCTGACGTTGAGTGTCGGATGGGCTCGTTGATCGAGGCTACTCGCTCGCGGCTCGCGTGCAAGCCGCTCGCGCCTCCTTGCGGGACGTGGCGGATCGCGGCGGTGCGTACGGCGGCCGTCGGGCCCCAGCGGTTCAACGAAGGGCTGGGCCGGTTCGATTCCAAGGCCGGCGTCCACTTCGAGGCGTTCGCCCGGCTGCTGCGATGGGCGTGGGAGCTGAGCGCCGACGGCCGGCCGATGCACGTTTGCGGCGACAAGCACGGCGGCCGGCATTATTACCTGGAGCCGTTGCTCGGGGTCTTTCCCGACGCCTGGATCGACCGAGGCGTTGAGGGGCCCGAGTTGAGCGAATACACGGTCCGGACTTCGGATCGGACGATGCACCTTCGGCTCACGCCCCGGGCCGACGCCCGCGACGGGTTCGTCGCGCTGGCGTCGATCGTGAGCAAGACGCTGCGGGAGGAGTGGATGGACGTGTTCAACGCCTTCTGGGCGAGGCACGTTCCGGGGCTCAGGCCGACCGCCGGCTATCCGGTCGATGCGGCCCGATTTCGGCGGGCCGTCGAGCCGTCGGCCTTGGCTCTGGGCATCGAACCGCGACTGTGGTGGCGCGAGAGGTAGGCGCGGAGCGAACCGGCGAACGTCAACGTTCGCGGTAGACGATCCGGCCCTTGGTGAGGTCGTACGGAGTGATCTCGACGGTCACGCGGTCGCCCGGGACGATGCGGATGAAGTTCTTCCGCATCTTGCCGGCGATGTGCGCCAGGATTTTATGGCCGTTTTCGAGTTCGACCATGAACTGGGTATTGGGGAGCGCTTCGACGATGCGTCCCTCGGTTCGTATCGGTTCTTCTTTGGCCACGCGGGTCTCCTGGGGCGGCCAGCGCCGGCCATGCAGAGCGCTGGTCGTATTGCGGCTTGCGAGTCGCGGGAAGGCCCGGAAACTCGCTCGATCGCCGGCTCGGGATGGCCTCGTTTACGAGCGCGGCGGAATACGTAACGCGATTCTACACGAAGCGTTCGCACCGGAACAGATCATCCAATTCATGAATGCGCCGGAATGCCGCCCGACGGTGGAAGAAACCGAGGCAAGACCCCCGGCTCATGGAACCGGACGTGGTGGACGGCGTCGGCCGCCGTGATCACCAGACCGCGGCCGTCGGCGTCGCACCAGGCGAGGTTCGACGGTCGCTTGGGGGTCGCCAGAATTCCCAGCAGGCGGCCGTCGGCCTCGAACACCCAGACGCCGAGCGCCACGGCGACGTACACCCGCCCCGCGCGGTCGACCTTGATCCCGTCGGGGCCGCCGGGGACGCCGGGGTCGAGCGTCGCGAAAATTCGCCCCGATCCGGCGACGAGATCGCCGTCGGCCGCCACCTGAAACGCCCGAACGTGGTATTTGCCGGTATCGCAAACGTAAAGCGTCGCCTCGTCGGGCGAGAACGCCAGGCCGTTGGGCTTCTCGAAGTCGCCGACGAGCAGGTGCAAGGCCGAGGCGGCCGGCTCGGACGGGTTCCAGCGGAAGACGCCCTGGAAGTCGAGCGCCTGGTCGGCGGGCGCGACGCCGTAGGCGGGATCGGTGAAGTAGGCCTGGCCGTCGCTCCGGCAGACGACGTCGTTGGGGCTGTTGAGCCGCCGGCCCGACCACGTCTCGACGACGTTGCGGACGTCGCCGCCGTCCGGGTTCATCGACGACACCCGCCGGCCGTTCTGCTCGCAGAAGACGATCCGGCCGTCGGCGAGGTACGTCTGGCCGTTCGCCGCCCCGGTGCTCGCTCGGACGACCTCCACCGAGCGGTCGGGGCGGAGACGGTAGGTCGTCTCGGCCTTGATGTCCTGGAACAAAATTGAGCCGTCGGCCCGCCAGAGCGGCCCCTCGGTGAACTGGAAGCCGTCGGCGAGCAAGGTCAGGTGGTCGCTTTCCACCAGGTCGGACAGGCCGGCGTCCCTCAGAATCGTGGTCATCGCGGTTCAGATCTCCCGAAGAAGCAGGGTTTCGACGTTCCGACAGTTTGGACGGTCACCCCACGCGCCGGCAACCGTATAGCGGTCGCGACCTGGAGAAAACGAGGCGATGGGCCGACGTTCCGCGACTCGCCTGTGGTGAGGCGCGCGGTCATTCATTAGAATCCAAAGAATCATAGACTCGATTTCTCAGCCGCCGCAGGCTTGGTGAGGAGCGCTCCCGATGCCACCGGAGTCCGATTCGCAGGACGTTCAGAAGGCCAGGACTTTCTTTCAGTACGGCAACGAAGCCGCGCTCAAGTCCAACCTGGACTATGCGATTGACATGTACAAGCAGGCTTGCAAGCTTGCGCCGGACAGCTTGATTTTCCGTCAAGCGCTGCGAGGCGTCCAGAGGCGGAAGTTCAACAACGAGCCCTCGAAAGTGGGACGTCTGGCGGGTGCGAGGAACCAGCCGATCCGGATGCGGGCTCGATCGGCCCGCAACAAGAACAACTATGCGCAATGCCTGGAGGTTTGCGAGGAGGCGTTCACGAACAACCCGTGGGACGTCGCGACGGCGCGCGAAGCCGCCGAGTCGGCGGAGATGCTCAGTTATTTTCCGCTGGCGCAGTGGTATCTGGAGTCGGTCCAGAGCGAGGTCGGAGCCAAGGACGCCGAGTTCTTCCGCCACGCGGGGCACGTCCACGAGTTGAACGAGGCCTGGCAAAAGGCGATCGCCTCCTGGGAGCAGGTCAAGAAGATCGACCCGTACGACGAGGACGCCAACCGCAAGATCAACGGACTGTCGGCGAGCGCCACGATCAAGCGGGCGAAGCTCGAAGATCAGCTCGATGATACGAAGAAGCCGGACACGACCGCCGAGGACATCGCGTCCAAGCTCGAATCGATGAAGCAGGAGAAACTGACGCCCGAGGAGCGGCTGCAAAAGGCGATCAAGGAAGACCCCACGCAGGTCTGGCCGTACCTTGAGTTGGCCGACATCTTCCGCAAGCGGAGCCAGTTCGAGACCGCCGAGAAGATCTTGGGGCAGGGGATCAAGGCCGTCCCCAAGGACCCGATGCTCTTGCAGGCGTACGCCGAGGTCCAGACGACGCGGCTCAAGCGAGCGGTCGACGCCCTCGCCAAGCGCGTGGCCGACCAGCCCGACGACGTCACGTCGAAGGGCAAGCTCGATCAGCTTTCCAAGCTGCTGCTGGATTACGAGGTCAAGGAGCTTCGCCGTCGGGTCGCGCTCAGCCCCGAGGATTCCAACCTTCACTATCAGCTCGGCCTCGTCCTCGCGAAGGACGGCAAGCACGGCGACGCGATCGGCGAATTCCAGATCGCCAAGAACAGCCCGAACCTCAAAGTCCAGGCGCTTCACCAGGCGGGCCTCAGTTTCGAGGCCGACGGCCGCCACAAGCTCGCCGAGCGCACCTATCAAGAAGCTCTGAAGGCGCTCGACCCCGCCGACACCGTGAATTTCAACGCCTTACATTACCAGCTCGGGCGGGTCGCCGAGAATTTGGGTAATATGGAAGCGGCCGAAGAGCACTATAACGAGGTCGCGGCCAACGATTATACGTATCTCGACGTCGCCCAGCGACTTCGCAACTTGAACTGATATCTCGTTTCGTGGTACAGTTTTCGCTTTGAGCGAACCGACCCAATGGGTGCTCGCTCTCCAGTTCGCTTGATCCCCTCGCGGGGACCGAGTGAAATTGCGGGAGCGACGAAAGACGAATTCGAGGATTGTGCCTCGAACGTCGGCGAGCCATAGTTCTCTACGCGGGATGATCGACGGACCCATGCCAACTACTTCCTCCGCCGCCAAGCGGCTGCGCCAGAGCGCCAAGAAGCGGCTGCACAACCGGATCACCAAGAAGATCGTCAAGACCTCCTCGCGGAAGGCTCTTGAGACGGTGGCCGAGAAAGACTTCCCGAAGGCCGAGACCGAGTTCCGCGCCGCGGTCGCCAAGATCGACAAGGCCGGCGCGCGTCGGGTTTTGCACCCGAACACGGCCGCTCGGCGCAAGAGCAAGCTCGCCCGCGCCTACAAGGCCGCGCTGGCCAAGGCTCAGCCGGCGACTTCCTGAGCCGTCGCGATGTGATCTGATCCCGGGCCCGATCGTCGGTCGTCGCCCGGCTTCGATCTTCGCGGGCGTCGATGATCTGCGAACCAGGCGAAGCTCTCCGCGATGCCGACATTGACCGAAGCCTACCCGACGATCGCCCGAGCGCTGGCCGCGCCAACCGGCCGGCGCGCGGCGTCGTTTCCGCGCTCGGACCCGTTTCCGGCGCTCGTCGGTTTCGCCGCCTCGCGAACCGGCGACTCCAAGACCGCCCTCCGTCTGCAAGCGGCCCTCGACGACGCCGGCCTGTCTGATTCCACGTTCCTCGCCACGGCCGACCCCGCCGAGGTGGTCGACCTCCTGCGCGAGGCGCGGCTCGATCCACCGATCAAGACCATCCGGCTGCTCCAGCGGCTCGCCTCCTGGTACGAAGGCCATCGAGAGAGCCTGGAGGGGGGGGCAGGCGAACCCCTCGAATTCCCGTCCGCCTGGCGCGACGAGCTGGCCGCGATCAACGGGATCGGCCGCGCGACGGCCGACGCGATCGCCCTGCACGTCTTCGGCGCGGCGACGTACCCCGTCGATCGTCCGGTCTACCGGATCTTGTTCCGCCACGGCTGGATCGACGCGACCGCCGACTATGACGACGTGAGCCAGCGCCTGATCGACGCGGCCGACGCGAATCCGAGCGCGCTTTCCGCGCTCTCCAACGCTCTGACCGACGTCGGCAAGCGGTTCTGTAGGCCGGCCTCGCCCGCTTGTGAGAAGTGCCCGTTGCGGACCGTCCTGCCGCCGGACGGCCCTCTCGCCCTTCATGATGAGTGACGCGACGGCCCGGAGACCCGCATGGCCAGTTACAAGCTCGAAGGGCCGAAGCCCGCTCGCATGTACGAGGTCATCCTGCCCAAGAAGCTCGGCTACTTCGGCAAGGTCCAGGAGGTTCTTGAAAGCCTCTTCGACGAGCAGGCCATTCGGGCCATCCCGTTCGTCCGCGCCTCGATCGCCGACCGCCGCAAGGATCCGAATTTCGACGAGGACGCCTGGATCAAGACCCTCTGCCAGGCGTCGCGCGGGTACTCGATCTACGAGATGGACGGCCGCTACCTGTCGCGGAACGGCCCGATCGACGAGCGCGTGCTCGTGATCCGGTTCATTTTCCACAACCCGGGCGACCCCTCGGACTCGCGGACCGACTTCCTCTCCGCCTCGGTGGCGGTCGTCAACCACCTGGTCGCTCACCGGTTCGCCCACGAACTCGGGGTCGAAGAGGAAATCTGGTTCCTCGAATACAACCTGCCACAGCTTTCGATCTGGCGGCGCGATCCGCCGGACAACGCAACGGAGAACGCCTCGAACCGGGGCGGGAAATCATGAGCACGCTCGAATCGCTGATCGACCGTTACGCCCGGGGCCCTTCGGTCCTGGCTTATGCCGTCGAGGGCCTGGCCGAAGCGCATGCGCAGGCCCGGCCGGGCCCTGGCGTCTGGAGCATCTCTGAGCTGGCCGCGCACCTGGCCGACAGCGACATGGTGGCCAGCGACCGCATGAAGCGGGTGATCGCCGAGCACGACCCGATCTTGCTCCCCTACGATGAGACGGCCTGGATCAACCGCCTGGCCGCCCATGAGGCGCCGATCGCCGATTCGGTGGCCATCTTCGCCGCCAACCGGCGATGGACCGAGCGCATTCTCCGCAATTGTTCCGAGGCCGATTTCGCCCGCGCCGGCCGTCACGCCGAGCAGGGGCGCATCACTCTGGCCGAACTGCTGGTCGTCTACGTCAACCACCTCGACCATCACCTAAGATATTTGTACACGAAGCGGGCGAACCTCGGAACTTCGCTGCAACCACGTTATTCTTATCCCATCGCCTGAGGGCGCCGACGATGAGCCGCCTGTTCTCCGGAACCCCGTGGGACCGTCCCCCCGTCTGCGACCGTTGCGGCGCGCTGGAGTCGGCCTGCGCGTGCCCGCCGGCGATCCAGGAGCCGGTCCGGATTCCCCCCGAAACGCAAACCGCCCGGCTGGCCGTCGAAAAGCGTCCCAAGGGCAAGCTGGTGACGATCGTCTCGGACCTCGACCCCGACGGCAACGACCTGGTCGACCTGGCGTCGCGGCTCAAGGCCTCCTGCGGGGCGGGAGGGACGCTCAAGGACGGCCGGATCGAGATCCAGGGCGATCACCGCGAGGCCGCCGAACGGGCGCTCCAGAAGATCGGTTACAAGACGAAACGCCGGTAGCCTCCCGAGAGGTCGATGAAGATGACGCTGCACGCGATGCCCGTGATGATCGGGGTTCTGGCGATCCTGGCGATCGCGTACCGCTATTACAGTGCGTTCCTCGCCGCGCGGGTGGCGGTGCTCGACGACGCGCGGGTCACGCCGGCCTATCGGTTCGAGGACGGCCAGAACTTCGACCCGACGAATCGCTGGGTCCTCTTCGGCCATCACTTCGCCGCGATCTCGGGCGCGGGGCCGCTCATCGGTCCGGTGCTGGCGATCCAGTTCGGCTACCTGCCGGGCCTGATCTGGATCGTCGTCGGCGTCTGCCTGGCGGGCGCGGTGCAAGACATGATGGTGCTGGCGATCTCGACCCAGCGGCGGGGGCAAAGCCTCGCCAGCCTGGCCCGCACCGAGATCGGCCGGCCAGCGGGGATCGCGGCCTCGCTGGCGATCCTCTACATCATCATCATCGCGCTCGCGGGCCTGGGCGTCGTCGTCGTCAAGGCGCTCGGCGGCGAGGAAGTCGCCATGAAGGCCGGCACGGTCCTCGTCTACCCCCAAGGGGCGTCGCTCGAAGCCGACCAGGCGACGGGCGGACCGCGCGTCTACAACGTCCCGCCGGGCTCGACCTACAAGTTCGGGGCTGGTTCCGAGCATTCGATGGACTTCCGGGAACCGTTCCAGCTCGCGGTGCCCAATGGCTCGCGGCTCACGGGAAATCCCGAGGGCGAAGGCTACTTGCTCCCGGCGAAGTCGGTCCGGCTGGTAAAGGGAAGCTCGTGGGGGACCTTCACGATCGCCATGACGATCCCGATCGCGCTCTTCGTCGGCTGGTACATGTACCGGTTCCGCAAGGGGAAGGTGGTCGAGGCGTCGCTGATCGGCGCGGTGCTCGTGCTGGGAGTGACCGTGCTCGGCGCGTTCGTGCCGGATTCTCCAATCGAGCAATACTTCTCGCTGACGCGCGGCGGGACCGTGGCGGCGCTCGGGATCTACGGCTTCATCGCGGCCGTGCTACCGGTCTGGCTGTTGCTCTGCCCGCGCGACTACCTGTCGACCTTCCTCAAGATCGGCACCATCTTCCTGCTGGTCGCGGGCGTGATCGTGGCCAACCCGAAGCTCGAAGCCCCGCCGATCAGTCCGTTCTTCGCTTCGGGCGGCGGTCCGGCGTTCAACGGGCCGATCTTTCCTTACGTGTTCATCTGCATCATGTGCGGGGCGATCTCCGGCTTCCACGCCCTGGTCTCTTCAGGCACGACGCCGAAGATGATCGGCCGCGAGTCGGACGTCCGGATGATCGGCTACGGGGCGATGCTGATGGAGGGCTTGGTCGGCGTGGTCGCGCTGATCGCCGCCGCGGCGTTGCCGAATACGATGTACTATGACATCAACATCGACCTCGGCCGGCGTCCCGACTTCCTCGCCAGCAACCCCGACTTCGCCCAGTTCTTGAAGGCCGGCGAGTTCGACATGGACGGCGGCCACGAGCTTGCGCCCGGCGCCGAGACCGGGGCGGCGCCCGAGAGCGAGCTGGTCGTGATGGAGCGCGAGGTCCGCGAATCGCTGCACGGCCGGACCGGCGGCGCGGTCACGCTGGCGATCGGCATGGCCCGGATCTTCTCGAATGCGATGCCCGGCCTGCGATGGATGATCGGCTACTGGTATCACTTCGCGATCATGTTTGAGGCGTTGTTCATTCTGACGACGATCGACGCCGGCACGCGGATCGCGCGGTTTTTGGTGCAAGAGATCCTCGGCCGGGTCTGGAAGCCGCTGGGCGATCTCGACTGGCTGCCGGCGTCGATGCTCGCCACGGGGCTCGTCGTCTTCGGCTGGGGCTATTTTATCGCCACGGGCTCGGTCGAAACCATCTGGCCGATGTTCGGCATGGCGAACCAGTTGCTGGCCATCATCGCCCTGGCCGTCGTGACCACGGCCCTCTTCAACGCCGGCCGCGGCCGGTACGCGCCCGTGACGATCCTGCCGATGCTGTTCGTCGCCACGACGACGGGCACGGCGGCCTATTATGAGATCACGAAGAAGTTCTGGGGCATGGTCCAGGCGGGCGACGTCGTCAAGGGCTGGCTGAACATCGGGCTGACGGCCATGATGCTGGTCTGCGTCGCCGTGATCGTCGGAACCGCCATGGCCCGATGGCTCGCTCCCCGGCCGACCCTTCTGAATGACGAGATCGAAACCGTATGATCATCGTCTTGATGGGGGTGACGGGGACCGGCAAGACGACAGTCGGCCGGGTCCTGGCGGCGGATCTCGGCTGGACGTTCCGCGACGGCGACGATTACCACCCGGCGGCGAACATCGACAAGATGCGCCGGGGCGTGCCGCTGAACGACGACGACCGCGCGCCCTGGCTCGCCGCTCTCGGCCGGCTGATCGACGAGACCGTGGCGCGCGGCGAAAACCTCGTTCTGGCGTGCTCGGCGCTCAAGCACCGCTACCAGGAGTATCTCCGCCACAACCTGGCCGCCGTCCATTACGTCGAACTCTGGGGCCCGCCGGAGCTGATCCAGAAACGGCTCGCTTCCAGGACGGGGCATTTCATGAGCCCCACCTTGCTGTCGAGCCAGTTCGCGATCCTCGAACCCCCCGCCGATGCGATCCTCGTCGAGGTCAGCGGCACCCCGCAAGAGATCGCGTCGGAGATCCGCCGCAAGCTGGGCGTCTGACGCATGCCGGGTCTCGATTTACAAACCCGAAGCGCCAGCGAGTGCATTTCCCGTCGGCTGACCGGACCCATGCACTCGCTGGCGCTTCGGGCTTGTATTTCGAACGATGGAATCCCCGCTTTGCCTCAGCCTTCCGCGTCCGCTCCGACGAGCGAGCCTTGCGGGTACTTGTTGCCCAGGACGCTGTGATGCCGGCCGTAGACGAAATAGATCACGAGGCCGATCGCCATCCAGACGACGAGCCGGATCCAGGTGTCCAGCGGCAGCGGGAGCATCAGGAGGACGGCCGTGATCACTCCCATCGGCGCCGTGAACCAGATGAACGGGGCGCGGAAGGGTCGTTCGACGTCGGGCTGGGTGATCCGCAGGTAGAGCACGCCGGCCGAGACGACGGCGAAGGCGAAGAGGGTGCCGATCGAGGTCAGCTCTCCGGCGACGTTCAAGGGCACGATCGCGGCGGCCGTCATCACGATGAGGCCGGTGATGATCGTCGTGATGTAGGGAGTCCGGAACCTCGGGTGGATCTTGGCGGCGATCGGCGGCAGGAGGCCGTCCTTCGACATCGCGTAGAAGATCCGGGGCTGGCTCATGAGCATCACGAGGATGACCGAGCTGAGGCCGGCGATTGCCCCGAGCTTGACGTAGAACGAGAGCCAGGGCATGCCCATGGCGTCGGTCGCGACGGCGACCGGATCGGGTACGAAGAGCTGCTTGTAGTTGACCACCCCGGTCAGCACGATCGACCCGAAGAAATAGAGGGCCGTGCAGATGATCAAGGAGCCGATGATCCCGATGGGCAGGTCGCGTTGAGGATTCTTGGCTTCCTGAGCGGTCGTGGAGACGGCGTCGAACCCGATGTAGGCGAAGAAGACCATGCCGGCGGCCCGGCAGATTCCACTCCAGCCGTATCGGAAGTCGGTCCAGGGGCCTTCCGAGGGGCGGAAGAACGAGCCTCCCCAGTTCTCGCTGTTGACCAGCGGCAGGCCGAGGACGATCAAGAGGACGAGGATCGAAACCTTGACGAAGACGATGACGTTGTTGACCCGGGCCGACTCCTGAACGCCGATGACGAGCAAGATCGACACGAGGGCGACGATCAGCATGGCCGGAGCGTTGAAGAGGGCCGTCACCTGCGGAAAGACCGAGAAGTCGATGTTCGCGGCCGTCAGGTTGTCCTTGACGGAATCGAGCATCGACCAGCCGTGGCGGAGATGCTGAGTCTTGGCGATCTCGTCGGGGATCTGGACCATGATCGTGCCCGGCGACGAGAGCAATCGAGGCGGGATGTCGAGGCCTCGATCGTGCAGGAAGCTTGCGACGTAGCCCGACCAGTTGATCGCCACCGTCGTCGCGCCGACCATGTATTCGAGGATCAGGTCCCAGCCGATCAGCCAGGCGATGAACTCTCCCATCGTCGCATAGGCGTAAGTGTAGGCCGATCCCGCGACCGGTACGGTCGACGCCATCTCGGCGTAGCAGAGGCCCGCGAACGTACAGACGATTCCGCCGAGGATGAACGAGATCGAGATCGCGGGCCCGGCGTATTTCGCCGACGCCTCGCCCGTCAGTCCGAAGAATCCCGCGCCAATGACCGCGCCGATGCCCAGCATGATCAGGTTGACGCCGGTCAACGTCCGTCTCAGACCGTGCTCTTCGCTCGCGGCCGCTTCGGCCTTGAGCGCGGCGATGGATTTACGAACCCACGGATTTGGCATCGTGTTCTCTCACTCGAAGTTCAATAAGGGGGAAAGCGGCTCGGCGCACCGCGGCGCATATCATCCGGAGAGGGGAGAGGTGCGCGGCCCGCCGAGGCTGGGGCCGGGAGAGAGGAGGCGTCCCGCGCCGTGGAGACCGCGTCGCGGGACGATCGTATCACAACCGGGCCGGATCAGGGCAGTTCGACGACCTCGATCTTGCGGATTTCCACCCGGCTGCCGGGGTCGTGCTGCTGAAAGGCGAAGTGGCCTTCTTTCCAGGCCTTGGTGCGGTCGAGGTACACGAACAGGATCTCGCCGTTGATCTTGACGGTGATGTGCGGAATGACCATGCCCCGCCAGTCCTTGTCGACGACTTCCAGCTCGTAGGTGAACCATTCGTCGGCCGGGACGAGCTGCTTGTAGACGTGCACGAAGCCGTAGATCGAGCCGGTGCGGATCGGGTCGCTGTGGGTGCTGTCGATCTGGGCCTCGTAGCCCTCGGAGAAGCTGCCGTTGGGGGCCGGGCAGCGGAAGTAGAGGCCCGAGTTGCCGTGGTCGTTGATCTTGACCTCGGCGCGGTACTTGAAGTTCTTGTACGTCTTCGGGCTGTAGAGCATCGAGGCCGAGCCGGTGCCGACGATCGAGCCGTCCTTCACCTCCCAGTGGCTCCCGTCGTTGCCGCCCCCCTTCGTCCAGCCGCTGAGCGTCTTGCCGTCGAACAGCGAGACCCATTCCTCGGCCTGCGCTCCGCAGGCGGTCAGGCCCGTCACGACCAACGACCAGAGACCGACGCGCGCCCATTGATACGGTTTCATGTTCTCGCTTCTCCTCATTGCTGGCTGCATCCTGACGAACGCCCGTCTCGATCGCGACGCCGAAACGCGGGTCGGGTCCGACGTTGCGGAAATCGACGCGCGAGGCGACGGCGGATCGAGCGGCGACGACGTCTCCCAAATTCAACGGTTGCAAGTCTATAACAGGAGGATCGAGCCGGCCAGTAGCCAGTCGCCCCGGGCGACGCGCCGAAGGCGTTTCGGCCCTCGCGGCCTTGGCCTCGGACGTCGGAGTTTGACGCGATCATGAGCGACCCGCTCGACCCCGAGATCCTAACACGGATTCTCCGCCTCGCGACGTTGTCCCCATCGCCGTTCAACCTCCAACCGTGGCGGTTCCTCGTCGTCCGCGACGCGGCGAACCGTCGCCGGCTTCAGGCGTGCGCCTGGAATCATCCCCAGGTCGGACAGGCGCCGGTGGTCGTGATCGTGCTCGGCTTTCACCAACCGGACCGGACGCACCTTGACGCCGTGCTCGCCCGGCAACTTGAACTCGGCGCCTGCACCCCGGCGCGGGCCGCCGAGATCCGGGGGCGGGCGCTCGCCACGCTCGGCCGCGTGGCCGATCGGTCGCTCTGGGCGCTGCGGTCGGCGATGCTCGCCGCATCGGCCCTGATGTGCGCCGCCGAGTCGCTCGGGGTCGCCTCGGCGCTGATCGACAATTTCGACCACGAAGCCGCGCGCACGAACTTCGGAGTCCCCGACGACCACACGGTCTGCTGCCTGATCGCGCTCGGCCACGCCGCGGGGGCCGAACCGTTTCCGGGCCGGTTCGGCCTCGACGAGGTCTGTTACGCCGAGCACTTCGGACAGCCCTGGACGGGTTGACGCTGGCACCGCGACCGGGGCCCGATTACGATGGCCCCGGGCTCGAAACACGACGCCTCCGCAGTCTCCCCACCAACAACACCCCCGAGGTCACTCCACAATGCTCAACACCGTCATCGCCGGTCGGCGGTTCGTCCCCATCATGCTGGGCGCCGCTCTGCTACTGACGTCGGCTTCTCAGGTTCCCGCGCAGACGCCGACCACGCTGGCGGCGGCGCCGAGGACGGACGAGTGGTGGACGAACATGCACAAGGATTTTCTGGCCCAGACCAAGAAGGGGGGCATCGACCTGCTCTTTCTGGGCGACTCGATCACGCAGGGATGGGGCGGCAACGAGACCTGGAAGAAGCATTACACGCCCCGCCACGCGGCCAATTTCGGCATCGGCGGCGACGGCACGCAGCACGTCCTCTGGCGGGTCGAGAACGGCGAGATCGACGGCATCAAGCCACGCGTCATCGTCATGATGATCGGCACGAACAACGCCGGCGGCAGCTCGGCCGACGAGATCGCCGCGGGTAACAAGGCCATCGTCAAGCAGCTTCGCAAGCGGCTTCCCGAGACCAAGATCCTCCTGCTCGGCGTCTTTCCCCGCAGTGAGAAGCCGGACGACACCCGCGCGAAGCTCAAGGCCGTGAACGAGAAGATCGCCAAGCTCGACGACGGAGACAAGGTCCACTACCTGGACATCGGTTCGAAATTCCTCCGGGAAGACGGCACGATCTCCGCGGACATCATGCCCGACTTCCTCCACCTGAGCCCCAAGGGCTACGAAATCTGGGCCGACGCCATCGAGCCGAGCCTCAAGAAGCTGCTCGGCGAAGACAAATAAGGCACTCTCCACGAACAGCGTCCAACAGGCGTCGGGACCTTGTCCAGATCCAGCAGGCGGGCCGGCGGTAGAATCGGAAGCTATGCTTTGAACGGTCCCCAAGTTAGTCGTTCTTGCCCGCGTGGCCTCCGTGTCACCTGTCGTGAGTCTGATGCCCTTGCTTCACTTCATCCTTCGGGGGTGGAGGCGAAGCATGGGATCGAAGGATTTCACCACGGAGGACTCGGAGGACACGGAGGGGAAGTGGCGAGGAATCGAGCATGCTTCATGAAGAGATCAGCGGAGCAGTCGTTAACGCGGCGATGAAGGTCCACTCCGTCTTGGGGCCAGGCCTGCTGGAAAGCGCCTATGAAGCATGCCTCGCATACGAACTCTGGACGTCGAGACGCAGGTTCCACTACCAGTGGGCTATGAAGGCGTCCGAATCGATGCCGGGTATCGGATCGATCTCAAAGTCGCCAGGGTAATCCTAGTCGAGATCAAGGCAGTGAGCGCGATTGCGCCGATCCATAAGGCTCAACTGCTCTCGTACCTGAAACTGAGCGGTCTTAAGGTCGGCCTGCTTCTCAACTTCAACGTCGTCCATCTGAGAGACGGCCTCACCCGCATGATCATGTGAGTCGTTTCCCCTCCGTGTCCTCCGTGGTGAAACATCCCGACTTCCAAGGAGCTGTCTCTGAAAAGCTTAGACGGCCCCTCGAACCCGGACGGACCTATCCCCCGAATAGGTCGGACGGCTTGAGTCGGGGGAGGTCGTTCCACATCGCCTGCTCATCGGCGTAGGGGTGGCCGCAAGCCGCCGGCCGCGCTTTTTCGCGCAGGTCGAGCACCGCCTTGGCCATCGCCAGGTCGTCCTGGGTCGTTATTTTGAGATTGTGCGACGAGCCCGGGACGATCGCACACGGATGCCCGATGGCCTCGACGAGCTGGGTGTCGTCGGTCGCGGCCTTTCCGTGCTCGGCGCGCCTTGCATACGCTTCGACGAGCCAGTCGCGGCGGAAGACCTGCGGGGTCTGCGCCAGGAACAGGTTGTCGCGCGAGACGGTCTCGGTGGTGAGACGGTCGGCATTCGCCCGCTTGATCGTCTCGAAGACCGGCGTGGCCAGGAGCGCCGCGCCGTGGGCTTCGGCCGCCTTAAAGACTGCCGCCACCTGGTCGGCGGTCAGGCAGGGCCGGGCGGCGTCGTGCACCGCGACGAAGTCGCATTCCGGCTTCACCCGCTCCAGAGCCGAGGCCACGGTGTCGGACCGCTCGGCCCCGCCGACGATCACGTCGATGCCCAGGAAGGCGACGCTCTCGCGATAGCGGCGGTCGAACAGTTCCTGGTCTTCCTCGGCGATCGCGACGATGATCTGCGCGACGTCGTCATGCTTCAGGAACGGATCGACCGAGCGCAGCCAGACCGCGCGGCCCTCGATCTCGGCGTAGATCTTCTTCTGTTTCGGATCGCCGAAGCGGCTGGACCGGCCGGCCGCCGGCAAGATCACGGCGAATCGTCCCATGGCGTCGTCTCCCGACCGTCGAACCGAGCGTGCTCTGGAATGGGATGGTGCGCGGAAATGAGGCGCATCGAGTCGTCCTCTCCCGGCGGCTCCGCTCGTGTTCGACCTCTTCGATTCTGCGAACGTCCTCGTCGGGAGTCAACGCGAGCAGGCGACGAAACGAGAGTCCTCTTGGCGAAGCCGCCGCCGACAAGGGACAATAACGCTTCACCACGCCCGATGCGTGAAGTCCGGCCGAGGGCCGAGGAGCGAGACGAACGATGGAGTGTCTAGGGCCGCAGTGCGCCGCGATGCTGCTGGAATGGATCAGGACGCAGAGTGAATCGCCGACCATCTCCAGCGGCGAGGGCCTCGGGCCGCAGGCTCGGCAGGGCTTGCTCTGGAAAGCCGCGCCCTATCAAGAAGACGCCCCGGCGCTGACGACGACGGCCGAACTGGAAGGCGCGCTCGAACACCTGCGATACGCGGTGTTCCGCCGGTTCCAGAACCAGCTCACGCGGTCCGAGCGGTCGCGACTCGACAACTCGATCGAGAACGCCTTCTTCAAGATCGACCGCTATCTACTCCGAACGGTCGAAGCCGAGCGCGCGGCGCACGAGTCGGAAGTCGACCGGCTTCGCGAGGAGGCGCGCGAGGGCAAGGAGCGGGTCGAGCGGCTCCGTCTTCAGGCCCGTCGCGCCGAGTTGAAGCTCGCCCAGTTGACCACGCTCACGCCCGAGACCTTCGAGGAATTCGTCGGCGAATTATTCGAGGCGATGGGCTATGAGGTCCAGCAGGTCGGCGGCTCCGGCGACGAAGGCGCCGACATCCGGCTCCGCCGCGGCGACCTGTTCGCGATCGTCCAGTGCAAGTATCACAAGCGGGGCGTCGTCGGCTCTCCCGAACTGCAAAAATTTCTTGGCTCCGTGCACCACAACCACGCGCACAAGGGCTTCTTCGTGACCACCAGCACCTTCTCGCTGGCCGCCGAGAAGTTCGCGACCGACCACCCGATCGAACTGGTCGACGGCCCCCGGCTCGTCGAGCTGGTCACCCAGGCGCTCGGCCCCGGCGCGCGTCGCGAGCCCGAACCCTCGTGGTTCTGATCGCGTCGAGGTTGGTCTGGGGCTTGGTGGATTTTTCCGTGGCGACGCGCCCCCGCGCCGCCTATGATTCACATGCGCGGTCGGATCTCGATCATGGCGAACAGCGGAATTCGTCTCCAACGCATGGCGGCGATCTTGCGTAGTAGACGACAAGTATATGTGTCCCGCATCGGGATCGACACGCGCGGACCAGACGCGGAATAGCCCGCCCGACGCATGCTTTCGATGAAACAGAGATCAATGCATTATTGGCTTGACTGAGGGAAGGATCGCGGGTTAGCTTCAGGAATCAAGGACGTCTTGGAATGCTGCTCGGATCACCCTTGGCCATGGAGGGTACAACATGCTCCCCCGGATTCAGAAACCCGCTCTCCGAACGCTGGATTTGCCGCCGGAGTTTGAGGATCTGACAGGTGTCATCAACAGCGACGTAAAGGTCATCGTCTCGATCCTCGCCGAGCGAGCCTCCGAACGGCTGTTGCTCTCGAAACGGCAGACTCAACAACTCCAGCGATCGCTGTGGAACAGCCTCGCCGAGACGATCAACGACAAGATCAAGGTCCTCTCCGTCGATCGTCGCTGAGCCTCGTTCGGCATGTCCGGCGAGCCGCCATTCACCTCGGGGTTCCATTGGCTCGGATCATTCTGGCGGCGACTGGCTCGGTGGCGGCGGTGCGGACGCCCGCGCTGTTCTCCGCGCTCATCGAACGCGGGCATGAGGTCCGCGTCGTCGCGACAGAGTCCGCGCTCTATTTCTTCGACCCTGACGACCTTGGCGCGTCGGTCCTGATCCGCGACCGCGACGAGTGGCCGGGCGAGCGTTACCGCCGCGGCGACGACGTGCTGCATATCGAGCTGCGGCGTTGGGCCGATCTCTTGATCGTCGCCCCGCTCGACGCCAACACCCTGGCGAAGTTCGCCCTGGGGCTGTGCGACAACCTGCTGACCTGTCTCTACCGCGCCTGGGATCTCGACAAACCCGTCGTCCTGGCGCCGGCCATGAATACGCTGATGTGGCGGAAGCCCGCCACCAGCCGCCACCTGGCGCGGATCTGGCTCGACCAGACCGGCCGCGACGCGCCCCCTTCCGACTGGTCGCTCGACGCGGCCCCCGACCTTTTCGCCCTCCACGCGCCCCGGACGATCCTGATCCCCCCGCAGGCGAAGCGACTCGCCTGCGGCGACGTCGGCGTCGGCGCCATGGCCGAAGTCGCCGTCGTGGCCGAGGCCGTCCGCGCCTGGTCCGAACGCTCCGCAACCGCCGAATGACGGGCAAATAGGCGGGGCGCGCAAGCCCTCCAATACGAGCCCGAAGCGCCAGCGAGTGAATTTCCAGTCGGCCATTCGAATCAATTCACTCGCTGGCGCTTCGGGCTTGAATTTGGATCTGGACCACCGTGATCCCTCAGTTTTATGAGGCCGGGCGTCCCCGCGGCGTCATGGTGGTTTGTATTTCCCGGGCTCGGAACAGCCGTCGAGTCGTCAGCCCCTTGCGGGAGAAGGCATGCTCGCGACAGCCTGTGTTTATGGCCGTCTTCGATCCACGAGAAAATCAGGCCAAGCAGTAATGATTTGACGGATTATTCCGCGCCGCGCCGAGGCCTTCACGCCCCCCTCGCCGTTGGAATCGAACCGCGTCGGCGCAAAAATCGCGTCAGTGCCGGAAAAAAAGCTCTTGACGCGTGGGTGCAACGGCGGATTAACTATTACGAAATCCGATACCTCTCCGATCGTACTATCGAGAAATGCGGGCAGGCGGGGGCACATGCAGTTCGAGTCGCTTCAGATTTTCTGCGATGTGGTGCGCTGGGCCAGCTTTTCGCGAGGGGCGCAGGAGAACGGGATTTCGCAGTCGTCGGCCAGTCAGGCCGTGCATCAACTCGAAGTGCGGCTTGGGGTGAGGCTGATCGATCGGTCGAAGCGTCCCCTGGTTCTGACGGAGCAGGGGAAGGTTTATTACGAAGGCTGCAAGGAACTCGTCGGTCGCTATCTGGAGCTTGAGAACCGAGTGAAGGTGTTGAGCGACGAGCGGAAGGTGACGGGTACGGTAGGGGTGGCGTCGATTTACTCGGTGGGGTTGTTGCACATGAGCCAGTACGTCAAGACTTTCGGGGAGCGACATCCCGAGGCCAGCGTACGGCTCGAGTATTTGCATCCCACGCGGGTCGTCGAGCGCGTGATCGCCGGCGGCGCCGAGTTGGGCCTGATCTCGTACCCTCGCAAATGGCCGGAGCTGACGGTCATTCCGTGGCGCGAGGAGCCGATGGTGCTGGTCGTTTCTCCCACGCATCGGTTCGCTCGTCGCAAGACCGTCGAAGTGCGGGAACTGGACGGCGAGCCCCTGGTCGCGTTCGACGCCGAGCTGTCGATCCGAAAGGCCATCGACCGCGCCTTGCGACACCACGAGATCACCGTCGACGTGGTTCTCGAATTCGACAACATCGAGAACATAAAACGCGCGGTCGAGATCTCGGCGGGGGCGGCGATTCTGCCGGAGCCGTCGGTCGCGAAGGAAGTCCGGGCCGGCTCCCTGATCGCCCTGGGGATCGACGGCCAAGAGGCGAAACACCGCCTGACGCGTCCCCTGGCGATCATCCATCGCCGGCACGACAAGCTCGACCTGACGGCGTCGCGATTCCTGGACCTGCTGACAGGGAGCGACGCGGTTCCAGCCGAGCCGGGTGCCTCGGCCGACAGACGTCTTGCCGCGGCGTCCCCGTCCTGACAGCCGCCGCGGCGTGCCTCAGGATCAAAAGCGGCGAGGACGGAAGCTCCTCCGGCCCGCCGTGGATCGCCATGTGATCGTGTTCCCGCTTGCTGTTCTCAATGTTGAAGAAAAAACGATCGGCCCCTCGAACTTCCGGCTCGCCGAGCTGGTCGGATAAGGGTCGAAACCTGAAGTTCAAAGTCGAAACCGTATCTGTTTCGTCCGTGCAGCCTCCCTACGATCGTCGCGCCGAGAGGGCTCCGGCTTGAATGTCAACGATCACTTGTCTCTGAACGCCAGTCCCGGAAGGACCATCGCCATGAGATCTGGACTCCCTTCTCCCCAGGGTCTTTACGACCCGATGAACGAACACGACGGCTGCGGGGTGGGATTCCTCGTCGACCTGAAGGGGCGAAAATCGCATGCGATCGTCCGCGACGGCCTGACCGCGCTGGTCAACCTCGACCACCGGGGCGCATGCGGGTGCGAGAACAACACCGGCGACGGCGCGGGGATCTTGATCCAGATTCCCCACGAGTTCCTCAAGTCGCGCTGTGAGCCGCTGGGGATCGACCTGGGCGAGCCCGAGACGTACGGCGTCGGGGCGTTCTTCACGTCGCCCGACGCGTCGCAGCAAGAGTTCGGGATGAAGCTGTTCGAGTCGATCGTCGCCGACGAAGGTCTGGTCTTCCTGGGCTGGCGGCGGCTGAAGACCGACAACGGCCCGCTGGGCGACGGCGCGAAGTCGGTCGAGCCCGCCGTGTATCACGCGATGATCGGCCGTGGGCCGGCGACCCGCGACGCCGACACGTTCGAGCGCAAGCTCTACGTGACGCGCAAGCGGTTCGAGAACGAGATCGAAGACTCGGGGCTCGACGACCACAAGTTCTTCTATTTCCCGAGCCTGTCGTGCCGGACGATCGTCTACAAGGGCATGCTCACGCCGAGCCAGGTCGAGGAGTACTACGCCGACGACCTCCGCGATCCGCTTCTGAAGAGCGCGATCTGCATGTTCCACTCGCGGTTCAGCACCAACACGTTTCCGAGCTGGGAGCTGGCCCACCCGTACCGAATGATCTCGCACAACGGCGAGATCAACACGCTCCGCGGCAACATCAACTGGATGCGGGCTCGCGAGGCGCTCTTCGAGTCGAGCCTCTACGAGCCCGGCGATCTGGCCAAGCTGCGGCCGATCATTCGCGAAGGGCTGAGCGATACGGCCTGCCTCGACCACGCCGTCGAGCTGCTCGTTCGCTCGGGCTACAGCCTCGCCCACGCGATGATGATGCTGATCCCCGAAGCCTGGAACAATCACGAGTCGATGTCCCAGGTGAAGAAGGATTTCTACGCTTACCACACCTGCTTGATGGAGCCGTGGGACGGCCCGGCGGCGGTGGCGTTCACCGACGGCAAGGCCATCGGCGCGACGCTCGACCGCAACGGCCTGCGTCCCAGCCGCTACGTCGTCACGACCGACGACCGGATCATCATGGCCTCGGAAGTGGGCGCCCTTCAGATCGCCCCCGAGAACATCGTGCGGAAGGGTCGGCTTGAGCCGGGCCGGATGTTCCTGGTCGACCTGGAACAGGGCCGGATCGTCGACGACGAGGAGCTGAAGCACGAGATCGCGTCGGCCAAGCCGTACGGCAAGTGGCTCCGCGAGTACATGGTTCCGCTGGCCGAGCTGCCGGAAGCCCCCGAGGTCCCCGGGCCCGACCACAAGACGCTGTACACGCGTCAGAAGGCCTTCGGTTTCACACTTGAAGACATCAAGTACATTCTCAACCCGATGGGCGAGCGCGGTGAGGAAGCCATCGGCTCGATGGGCAACGACGCCCCGCTGGCCGTCCTGTCCGACCGCGCCCAGCCGCTGTTCAGCTACTTCAAGCAGCTTTTCGCCCAGGTGACCAACCCGCCGCTCGACGCGATCCGCGAAGAGCTGGTGACGTCGGTCTTCACCGGGGCGGGGGGCGAGAAGAACCTGCTCGAACCTTCGCCCGACTCGTGCCGCCAGATCGCGCTCGATCTGCCGGTCGTCGACAACGACGAGCTGGCCCGCCTCAAGCAGCTTGACGGCTGGCGCGGCTTCACCTCGGTGACGCTGCCGATGCTGTTCCCGGCCGCCGAGGGGGCCGCCGGCATGGAGCGGGCGCTGGAGTCGCTGTTCGAGAAAGCCTGCGAGGCGATCCAGCAGGGCGCCAGCCTGATCATCCTTTCCGATCGCGGCGTCGACGCCGAAACCGCGCCGATCCCCTCGCTGCTCGCCTGCTCGGGACTGCACCACCACCTGGTCCGCCAGGGGCTTCGCGCCCGGGCCGGGCTCTTGATCGAGTGCGGCGACGCCCGCGAGGTCCACCACTGCGCCCTGCTGCTGGGCTACGGGGCCGGGACGATTAACCCGTACGTCGCGTTCGAGACCCTGGACGACATGATCCGCCAGGGACTGCTCAAGGGCCTGACGCACGACGAGGCGGTGTACCGCTACCGCAAGGCGATCAAGAAGGGGGTCGTGAAGGTGATGTCCAAGATGGGCATCAGCACGATCCAGAGCTACCGCGGCGCCCAGATCTTCGAGGCGATCGGCCTCGATCATGAGTTCGTCCGCAAGTACTTCGACAAGACCTCGTCGCGGATCGGCGGCGTCGGTCTCGCGGAGATCTGCCGCGAGACCCTCGAACACCACGCCCGGGCGTTCTCGCCGCGCGGCGAGGTGGGCCCCGAGCTGCTCGACGAGGGGGGCCAGTACCAGTGGCGCCGCGACGGCGAGTTCCACCTGTTCAACCCCGAGACCGTCTTCCGGCTCCAGCATGCGACCCAGGCCGGGCGGTACGACGTCTTCAAGAACTACACCCGGCTCGTCGACGAGCAGAACGAGCGGCTGAACACGCTTCGCGGTCTGTTCACGTTCCGATACGACGACCGCACGCCGATCCCGATCGAGGAGGTCGAGCCGGTCGAAGCGATCGTGAAGCGGTTCGCCACCGGCGCGATGAGCTACGGCTCGATCTCGGCCGAGGCTCACGAGACGCTCGCCATCGCCATGAACCGGCTCGGCGGCAAGTCGAACACCGGCGAAGGGGGCGAAGATCCCGAGCGGTTCAAGACGTTGCCCAACGGCGACAGCAAGCGCAGCGCCATCAAGCAAGTGGCGTCGGGCCGGTTCGGCGTGACCAGCGAATACCTGGTCAACTGCGACGAGCTTCAGATCAAGATGGCGCAGGGCGCCAAGCCGGGCGAGGGGGGCCAGCTTCCCGGCCACAAGGTTTGGCCGTGGATCGCCAAGGTCCGGTTCTCGACTCCGGGCGTCGGTCTCATCAGCCCGCCGCCGCACCACGACATCTACTCGATCGAAGATCTCGCGCAGCTCATCTTCGACCTCAAGAACAGCAACCCCCGAGCGCGGATCAACGTCAAGCTGGTCGCCGAGGTCGGCGTGGGGACGGTCGCGGCGGGGGTCGCCAAGGCCCACAGCGACGTCGTGCTGATCAGCGGTCACGACGGCGGCACCGGGGCCAGCCCGCTGACCTCGCTCAAGCACGCCGGCATCCCCTGGGAGCTTGGCCTGGCCGAGACCCAGCAGACGTTGGTCCTTAACAATCTCCGCGACCGGATCGTGGTTCAGACCGACGGTCAGTTGAAGACCGGGCGCGACGTGGTGATCGCCGCGTTGCTCGGCGCCGAGGAGTACGGATTCGCCACCGCGCCGCTCGTCGTGATGGGCTGCATCATGATGCGGGTCTGCCATCTCGACACCTGCCCGGTCGGCATCGCGACCCAGAACCCGATGCTTCGCGAGAAGTTCCAGGGCCAGGCCGATCACGTCGTCAACTTCTTCAAGTTCATCGCCGAGGAAGTCCGCGAGTTGATGGCCCAGCTCGGGTTCCGGACGATCGACGAGATGGTCGGCCGCAGCGATCTGCTCGACACCAAGCAGGCGCTCGACCACTACAAGGCCAGGGGCCTCGACTTCTCGAAGATCTTCTACCGGCCCGAGACCGCGCCGGGCGTCGCCGTCCGAAAGATCCGCGATCAAGAGCACGGAATCCAGGAGACGCTCGACTGGACGACGCTCGTCCCGGCCTGCGAGCCGGCGCTAGAGCGCGGCGAGCCGGTGAGCCTGGACCTGCCGATCCGCAACGTGAACCGGACCGTCGGCACGATCCTCGGCAGCGAGATCTCGCGGCGGTACGGCGGCGTCGGGCTCCCCGACGACACGATCCGGCTCAAGTTCCACGGCTCGGCCGGCCAGAGCTTCGGCGCGTTCGCCCCGCGCGGCGTCAGCCTGACGCTCGAAGGCGACTCGAACGACTACGTCGGCAAGGGCCTCTCGGGCGGCAAGATCGTCGTGTATCCCCCCAAGACGGCGAAGTACCTCGCCGAGGACAACGTCTTGATCGGCAACGTCGCGCTCTACGGGGCGACGGCCGGGCAGGCGTTCTTCCGGGGACGGGCCGGCGAACGGTTCTGCGTCCGCAACAGCGGCGCCCACACCGTCGTCGAGGGGACCGGCGACCACGCCTGCGAGTACATGACCGGCGGCGTGACCGTCGTGATCGGCCTGACCGGCCGGAACTTCGCGGCGGGCATGAGCGGCGGCGTCGCCTACGTGCTCGACGAGTCCGGCGACTTCGCGACCCGCTGCAACCTCGAAATGGTCGACCTCGAAAAGACGACCGAATCGGACGACCTCGATCTGATTCGCGATCTGCTGATCCAGCACGCCGGCTACACCGGCAGCACCGTGGCCGCCCGGCTGCTCTCGGACTGGGAATGGGCGGCGAGCAAATTCGTGAAGGTGATGCCCCTCGATTATCGTCGTGTCCTGATCGAGCAGAAGAAAAAGGCCGCGGAGCAAGTCGGAGAGGCGGAAGCGCAAATGGAGGTGACCCATGGGTAAGCCGAGCGGTTTTATCGAGTTTCCCCGCGAGTTGCCGACGCGACGCCCCATCCCGGAGCGGGTGCACGACTATCTCGAAGTCTACAACCCGTTCCCGGACGAGAAGCTCAAGGCGCAGGGCGCGCGGTGCATGGACTGCGGGATTCCGTTCTGTCATCAGGGCTGTCCGCTGGGCAACCTGATCCCGGACTGGAACGACCTGGTTTATCGCGACCAGTGGCGGATGGCCATCGACCGCCTCCACGAGACGAACAACTTCCCGGAGTTCACCGGCCGCCTTTGCCCCGCGCCGTGCGAAGCGTCGTGCGTGCTGGGGATCAACAGCGACCCGGTGACGATCAAGCAGATCGAAGTCGGCATCATCGACCGCGCCTGGGACGAAGGCTGGGTTCAGCCCGAGCCCCCCAAGACGCTGACCGGCAAGAAGGTGGCGGTCGTCGGCTCGGGCCCCGCCGGCCTGGCCGCCGCCCAGCAGCTCGCCCGCGCCGGCCACTCGGTGACGGTCTTCGAGCGGGCCGACCGGATCGGCGGCTTGCTGCGGTACGGCATTCCCGACTTCAAGATGGAGAAGCGCGTCCTTGACCGCCGGCTCGTCCAGATGGAGGCCGAAGGGGTCGTCTTCAAGGCGGGAGTGAACATCGGCGTCGATATACCAGCCGAAGCGCTCCTGTCCGACTTCGACGCCGTCTGCCTCTGCGGCGGAGCGACCCAGGCCCGCGACCTGCCGATCGAGGGGCGGACGCTCGGGGGCATCCTGCCCGCCATGGATTTCCTGACGCCGCAGAACCAGCGGGTGGCCGGCGACGCCGTCCCCGAGAGCCCGCACCTGCACGCCAAGGATAAGCACGTCATCATCATCGGCGGCGGCGACACCGGGGCCGACTGCCTCGGGACCGTCCACCGTCACGGCTGCCGGAGCGTCCACCAGTTCGAGATCGTCCCCCGCCCCCCGGACACCCGGACGCCCTCGAACCCTTGGCCCCAGTGGTCGAACGTCTTCCGCGTCTCGTCGGCCCATGAAGAAGGGGGCGTGCGCGAATTCGCGATCAATACCAAGCGATTCATCGGCGAGAACGGCCGGGTCACGGCCCTCGAAACCGTCCGCGTCGAGATGGTCGTCGAGAATGGCCGTCCCAAGTTCGTCGAGATCCCGGGCAGCGAGAAGGTCTATCAGGCCGATCTCGTCTTGCTCGCAATGGGATTCGTCGGGCCCGAACGCCCGGGGATGCTTGAACAGCTCGGCGTCGCGCTCGACCCGATGGGCAACGTCAAGAGCGACGCCGACCGCCGCACCAGCGTCGACAAGATCTTCACCGCCGGCGACATGACCCGAGGCCAGAGCCTGATCGTCTGGGCGATCGCCGAAGGCCGCCATGCCGCCGCGTCGATCGACGCGTTCCTGATGGGCTCGTCCGACCTGCCCCGCCCGCTCGACTACGGCAACAGCCAGCGGCCGTTCGCCTGAGCGAGTCATCCTCCCGATCCGGCCCGACGCCTCACCGCGTCGCGGCCGCCGGGGGCTCGCCTTCCCGAAGATGGTAGTACGCACCGGCCCTCAGGTCGCGGAACTGATCCACGCGACCCGAGGGCCAGCGCACTTCCACGAGATCGGCCTTCTCCGCGTCGCCAAGGCCGAACCGAAGCCGGGGATCGGAGGCCGACAGGTAGCTCCCTCCCCCCGTCCGCCAGGACGTTGACCGCCGGCCCGCCTCCGTCACGCTGACGCGCGCGCCGACGGCATCGCGGTTCGATTTCGTTCCTTCCAACCGGAATCCGATGAACCGGCCGACGTTCGCGCTCTCGTTGTGCAGATACGTCGCCGGCTCGTTCTGGCTGACGATCAGAAGGTCGACCTTGCCGTCGTCGTCGAGGTCACCTACCGCCAGGCCTCGGCCGATGTGAGGTGTCCGCCAGGGCTCGCCGCTGGCGTCCGAGACGTCGTTGAGCTTGCCGCGACCGTCGCCGGCGTACAGCCGCGCGGGCATGGCGAAGGGCAGGGCGGGGCGATGGTCGTTGACGTGGCCGTTGGCCGTCGCCAGTTCGAGCCGGCCGTCGTTGTCGGCGTCGAGGAACGCCGCGCCGAAGCCGAGCAGGAACCGGCTCGCCGCGCGGAGGCCGAGGTTCGCCGACTGGTCGACGAACAACCCGCCGCCCAGGTTGTGGAACAGCGTCGTCGACTCGCCGTAGAAATTGGTGACGGCCAGGTCGGGCCGGCCGTCGCCGTCTAGGTCGCCGCAGGCCACGCCCATGCCCGCCTGGTAGCCCCCTCGGCGTTGCCGGCCAGGCCTGCCTCGTGCGCGAACTCCTCGAACCGCATCCCCCCCTTGTTTCGATAGAAGAGGTTGGCCGACATATCGTTGGCGACGACCAGATCGATGAGGCCGTCGTCGTCGAGATCGGCGGCGACGACGCCCAGGCCCCGGCCGTCCGGATCGTCGATACCGGCCGTTACCGTAACATCGACGAATCGACCGCCGTCGTTGCGGAACAGGCGGTCCCGCAGTGCGGGGAACGACGGGGGATAGCACGACACATACCGATTCGTCCCGCGTGAGTTCGGGCAGAGGGTCGGATGCTGGGCGTCCCAGGCCAGGTAATGGCAGACGTAGAGGTCGAGGTCGCCGTCGCCGTCGAGGTCGGCGAACGCCGACGAGGTCGGCCAGTCGCGGTCGCCCCCCAGGCCCATCGCCTCGGTGACGTCCTCGAAGGTTCCATCGCCCTTGTTGCGGTAGAGCGCATGACTTCGCCACCGCGTGACGAACAGGTCGGGGCGGCCGTCGCCGTCGTAGTCGCCGACCGAAACGCCGAATCCGTAACCGCCGGTCGTCGTCGCCAGGCCCGACCGCGCGGTGACGTCCTCAAACGCGCCGTCGCCCTTGTTGCGGAACAGGCGGTCGCGTGAGGTCTGCGGGGAAGTCGGAGGAATCGCGCCGCCTTGTGTGAAGTAGACGTCGAGCCGGCCGTCGCCGTCGTAGTCGAGCAGGCCCACGCCGCCGCCGATCGTTTCGGGAATCTGGTGAATCTCGGTCTCGCCGTTCTCGTAGACGAAGGCGAGGCCCGCATCCTTCGCCCGATCGACGAACGCGAGCCCTCGGGTTTTCGTCGCGACTCCCTCGGTTTCCTTCGCGAGCGAACTGCTGACGAGGCTAGCCAGCAGGCTCTGGAACTCGGCGGTCGAGACCCGCGTCGGTCGGGGAGGCTGGGCGGCGAGGGCTTCGAGGCGTTCGCGCGCGACCTTGGAGTTCGAGGCGCGTTCGAGGACGAGGGTCCACCAACCTCGGGCTTCGAAGGTCCGGCCCAGGGCTTCAGCGAGCCGGGCGCAGTCTTCGAGTCGAGCCGGGGTGAGCACCTGGAGGTCGCCGATCATGAGGCGACGATACGCCTGGCGGTCCTCCTCGATCTTGGCGCGGTTGCGACGGATCTCGACGGCCCGCTCGCGGTCGCCTCTCTCGGCGGCCAGAACGGCCAGTCGATCGAGGGCCGATACGCTGTCGGGCTCGATTGCGAGTCGTCCTTCGAGGGCGTCGGCCTCGGCTCGGTTGTCGTGGGCGCGGCCGGCGGTCCAGGCCCGGATGGCGAGCGCGTCGACGGGCTCAAGACGGTCGGCGGAGAGATCGAGCAGTCCCCGGCGCACCTCGTCGGGCCGGTCGGCGGACATCGCCCATTGGACCCGAAGGCGGTTGACGGCGGCGTCGCCCTTGCCTTGCGCCTCGCAGCGACGAAGCCAGTCGCCGGCTTCGTCGAGCTTTCCCGAACGCAGCGCGATGTTCGCGCGCGCGAGCCAGGCGCGGTCGTCGTCGGGCGAGCGCTCGGTCGCCGCCTGGAGCGGTTGGTCGGCGTCCTCGCGGCCTTCGAGCATGGCGTCGAGTCGCCAGTGTTCGCGGAGCGCCGTGCGGCGGTCGTCGCTGCGGACCTTCCCGAACAAGCCCTCGAACACGCGGCGAACCTCGCCCATCCGGCCTTGCCAGATCCAGAGTTCGGCGAGCATCCAGTCGCTCCGGGCCGACGCGGGGTCTTTGCGATCTCTCAAAGCCGTGAGCAGCGTTTCGGCGTCGCGAAACGCGCCGAGGTGCTTGATCGCGAGCCGCGCCCGTCCGTGCGCGGCCGGGCCCCAGTAAGGGCTTTCCGTGGCGACCGAGGCCCAGGCGGCGATTGCGGCGTCGGGGCGGTCGAGATGCTCTTCGCAGACGCCGAGTCGGAAGGCGATCTCAGGGTCGGACGGCTGCCAGCGACGGATCGCGCGCAGCCGAGCGGCGGCCGCCGTGTAGTCGCTGGCCTCCATCTCCCGATCGGCCCGGTCGAGGCTGCCGCGGATCATGTACAGGCTCGTCGCCCAGACGGCCGCGACCGCGATCGTCGTCGCGAGGGCGAACCATCCGGTAAGGATGAAGAGTCGGCGAGTCATCGGCCTGGCTTCATGAGAGTTCAACGCGGTGAGACGACGGGTTCGGTTGATCCATTCTTCCGCTGGCGCGGCACGCCGGCAAGGCTGCCTTGCTGGACCAAGCCGTCGGGCGAGTTCGAGGGGAGGGTGCGGCTCAGGCCGGCGAATTGGGGAGGATGTTCCTTGTCGAGCTGGTAGAGCGATTGCTGCGTCGAGCGGTCCAGCGGGTCGTTCTTGATCGCCAGTTTCAGCCAGGCGCGCGCCTCGGGGATGCGCCCGGCCTCGGCGCAGGCGAGGCCCAGTTTGCGGGGGACCTCCGGATCTTTCTCCCCCTTCTCGGTGGCGGCGTAGGCGACGATCGCGAAGAGGGCGTCCTGTTTGCGGGCGGCGGCGAGGTAGGGCGCGGCGGCCGTCTCGTCGCCTTTCATGTGGAGCGCGGTGCCCAGGCCGAAGACCGATGAGCGGTCGAGCGGGTCGGCGTCGTAGGCGATCCGGTAGGCTTCGACGGCGGCGTCCGCATCGCGCTTCCGCAGCGCGAGCTGGCCGCGTAGGCGGGCGAGCGCGGGGTTGTCGCGACTCCCACTCGCGATCAGCGATTCCGCCGTCGGAAAATCGCCCCGGTCGAGAGCGAGGGTCGCTCGCATGGCCAGCCCCTCGGGATCGGACTCCTCCAGCTCGTCCATCAGCGCCTGGGCGCCATCAAGGTCGTCTTGTCGCCGCAAACCTTCGGCGAGGGCCAGCCGCGACCATCGATCGTCCTTATCGGCGTCGACGTACTTGCGAAGCGTGGGCATGTCGGCCTTGGGGCTCCATCCCACGGTTCGCGTCTTGCTCCAGAGCAAGACGTAAGCAAAATTCAAAGTTTGAAGCTCGCCGAACGCTTCGAGCTGGTCGTCCATCTCGGTCTGGCGATGCTGGATGTTGTAGATGTACGCCAGCTCGCGACGAGCCTGAAGCGCATAGGGGGCGAGCCGCACGGCGTCGAGGAAGTACGTCTCGGCGTCGCGAATTCGCCCCCTGCGCAGCTCCGCCTGGCCGGCGACGATCCGAGCCGGAGGTGCCAGGGGATGCCCGTCGGGGATCGCGGCGAGTTCGGCGAACGCCTCGTCCAACCGCTGATCCGACGCGGCGAGCATCCCACGCAACAGGCGATCGAAGGGCGTCGGTCGTCGCAGCACACTCAAGACGCCGACGTACCTTCGAGCGCTCTCTTGGTGGCCCGCCTGATACTCGGCCCTGGCCCTATCATAAAGGGCGTCGGCCAGGGGACGGCGGCTGGAAAGCAACCCGACCGCGAGCAATACCGCCAGGGCGCCGAGGAACATCCATTGACGATTTCGAGATTTCATCATATGTATACTCGACTCCATGGCGACGGCCGCCGCGCGGGCGCGAAGCAGCCGTCGTCTGGTCATTGCTTGGCTTGCCCTGTTTCAGTTTTTCTTTTCGGGCTCGGCCGTGGCCGCTGGCTTCACCGCCGGTGAGGCCGTCTTCTTAGGGGTGGGCCCCTTGACGTTAGCCATCATCTGCTTCTTCATGTCCTCGAACTGCTTCGTATTGGTGTCGGTGGCCTTGAAGGGCACGGTCCCCTCGGTGACGCCTGAGTCGCCACAACCAACGATGGCAAGGGCCAGGATGCCAGCGGCGAAGCACGAGACGAATCGCTTCATCAAACTCTCCCTGGAATTAGCTTTCGCGAAAGTGGGAATTTCGAACCGGCCCGGGGGGCGTCACTCGCACCCCGGCCGATGTCTGTCACCTGGTAGTAGAATAGCTCGAAGACAAAGGGCGAAGGACAAGGTCGCCTTGACCGACGTGGAAGTTGGTCGAAGCGGACGCGCGCCGGATTAATACTGGTCGGCCGAGACGATCTCGTTGCCGTTGCGGGTACCGATCGCCCACCAGACCGGAATACTAATGGAGTTCTTGATGAACCTCACCGAACCGTCGCCGAAGACGACGTTGACTCCGCCAGGATGATTGCTTGAAGGGGGCATGGCATCCGCGACGTGCCCGTAAGCGCTCGAATTGGGGTCGTTGTCCGCCATGCAACCGGTGCCGTTCGGGGGCGAGAAGTGGTTGTAGGTGTCCCACAGCAAGCAAGAGCCGGGGTTTCCGACGATCCAGTAGTTGCCGTTCGGGGGTGCCCCCGGGCCGAACGACATTTGGCTGCCGGGTATGGCCATGCAGGCTTGGACGAACTGCTGAGCGGAAGGCCCGCCCGCCGGCCCTTGATTCAAGTTGTTAGTCAGGCCCGGTTTCCACATATACGTGCCGCGTCGGGTCGTCGAAGACAGGGGAATCGGTGAGGATGGGCCGGAGCCGATCAGCGACTCGCTGATCAAAGCGGTATTGGAGGATCCGTCGGTGATCGACTCGAACCCGACCGTTTGCCCGCAGTTGGAACTGGTGGGGGCGCCCATCCAGTTGTTCGTGCCGTCCTTGAGCGGTACGAGGATGCCGCTCCACGCCATGAAATTGGCCGGACCGCCGATGCTGGCCATGTAGTTCTTGCGGGTGCCCGGCCCTTGCGTCGTGTTCTTGAGGTTCTCCGACGGGCACAGGACGCTGGAGAGCTGCGTGGCCAGGACCGTCGTGTTCTGTTGGTCCCACCCAGCTCCGCCGAAGCCGCTGCTAAGCCCCCAGTTCAGGGCGTTGTACAGTGGCTGCTGCTCCATCTGCGGCAGGATGGAAGCCGTCCAGTCAAGCGGCCACGGATCGAAATAAAGGCCGCCGAAATTATTCCAGACGATCAGGCCGCCGTTCTGCACCACCGGCGGGAACGTATCGTTCTGGGACACGTAGTTATGCATCGCGAGTCCTAATTGCTTCAGATTGTTCACACATTGCGCGCGACGCGCCGCTTCGCGCGCCGACTGTACGGCGGGAAGCAAGAGCGCTATCAAGACCGCGATAATGGCGATCACGACCAGCAGCTCGATCAACGTGAAACCCCGACGCCGATCCATGAGATACCTCCGGGCATAACGCCCAGCAATGACGACCCTGCGGGAAGAAATGTGCTGCGCGAGTGAGCTTAACTCTTCAATCAGTGTTGCACAATCATTCGCTCACCTTCTTATCGAAGTCTTAATTCTTGCGGTTTCAGAAAACCGCTGGGGCGTGCCGGAATCTTAATGAATTCGCGCAGGAAAACCCTTCTATGAAGCCAAGTCACTTCGGTGTTCATGGCGGAAATCTTGCTTGAATTTGACGGATTTTTGGTAAATCCAGTCGCATTCGCTCGTTCGGCATAGGCGCGGTCCTCGTCCTGGTGCGGAATGGATACCCGATCGTCCGTGGCCAGTCGCATCTGCAATGCTGTATTTCGCCGGACCGCCTGGGACGTGGTATCCTCGAAAACCAAAGGGGGCGAGGCGTCGATGGGCCTCGTCGTCACATGATTCATTCCTCTGGTCGTCAACTTTTTCAAACAGGACCGACGTTATGACATCGAACGAACCTTCGCCGTCCATGGACCCATCGCGCGAGTCGACGTCTGCAGAATCAGCGACGTCGGTCAAGGGCGATGGCCGTACTCGCTTCCAGGCTCCGGCGAATCCGATACGGTGGGCGATCCTGACCGCATTCGTCGTCGGAATCGTCGCTGGGGGAATCGGGGAGACGGAGGCGGTCAAATTCAAGCCGGCCCTTACCACGATCTCAATCCCGGGCTCGACTTACCAAGGCCCTTCGTCGAACACGCGGAGGGCGGCGCAGATCAAGGAGGTGGCGTTAAGATCCGCCCTGCTGGGAGGAATGCTCGGGCTGGGCGTCGGGCTGGCGGGTGGCTTCGCTCGGAGGAGCGGCTTAACCGCGATCCTCGGCGCGACGATCGGTTTGATTGTGGGTGGTGGTCTCGGATCTGCGGTGGCCTGGCCCGTTCTGTCCCTCTACCTGGACGCGGAGGACGCCGGTCCCGGCGAGTTGCTACGATCCGTTCTTATGCACCTGGGCTTGTGGCTTCCCATCGGCGTGGCGGCCGGACTGGCCCTCGGCCTTGGCGAGCCCCGGCGCATTCCGGCGGCCGTCCTTGGAGGGCTGGTCGGTGTGGCCCTGGCGACGATCGCTTACGAGATCCTCGGCTCGATCGTCTATCCCCTGGCCGAGACTGGCGGGCCGGTCGCTCTGGAATGGCAGCCTCGGCTGCTGGCCACGCTGCTGGTCGCCGTCGGCGCGGCTGGCGGCGCCGCGGCGCTGGTCAGGTCGAGCAAGTAGATCCTCGTCAGCCGAACGACCGGAGCACGCCGGCTGGGTCGTCGGTGATGAGGCCCTCCGCGCCAAGCTGGGCCATGTAGTCGGTCAGGCTACTCGGCCCAGGGGCGTTGACCGTCCAGACCGGGAACGATACCCGGCTGGCGCGGAGGTCGTCGATCATATGTCTTTCCAGTAGGCGCTCACCGAAGCTGATTTCCGGTAGGCCGTCGAATGAGCGCCCAGGCAATCGGCCAAGAGTTGGCAGGTTAGCCTACAACTGGAATGGATTGTTTGAGATCTGTAGCGAATAGGACATGCGAAGATCCGCAGTTGCATTCGTGCTCGAGAATTGGCCCAGGTTGTTGTTGAACTGAACGCCCCATGGAACTCCAATGGCCGTCCCATTGGGATTCGATCCCGCACCAGGCAAAGCGCCCACGGGTAGCGTCGCGGTCAGATCGAGATGCACGGTGCCTGTGCCTGTGGTGAAATTGTATTTAATCTTTTCCTGGCCAGTCGTGATGATTCCGGAATTAAGGGCAGCTGGGAAAGTAACAAGGTCAGGATTAGCCGCACTTCCGACCGTCACCTGGTTCATGGCACCCCGGACCGTAAGTGCTGGAGTAGTGAGATTCGAAAGGTAGATAATGTTACCGCCGGTAGCGGTCAAATCGTATGAAAAGGTCTCCTCCACGAACGCCGCAGGACCTCCTGCGGCGACGGTGTCGGCGAGAACGTAATTCCTGATGAAGTTGGATGCTGTGCCAGCTGCGACGAATCCGTTCCCCGTGCCGAAGATCTTTATGTTGAGATCCGAACCTGCCGTGACCGCGCCGGTCCCAGTAGGTAGAGCGGGAGGATTGGAATTGCCCGTGTCTATAACGTTTATAGATGCTGATTCCAGGGCGGTAGTCGTGCCGGGGGGGTTAGCGGAGATCGACCCGAGAACCTGGGCTGCGTTGAGGCCGGCGTTGCCCAGCAAGCCGTTCGCGCCGGCCCAAGTTCCGTCCTGAAGTGACTGCGAGTCGGCTGGAGGCCGACGGAAGATCATAGGGGCCGTGAGGGCTCGAGCTTCCAACCGTCCGTACCCCGATTTCGCAGACCACGCGGGGACGAAGTTCCTGCTGCGCCGCTTTTCGCATTGCCGAAGCGATAGAATTGACATGTTGCATCTCCTGGAGAGAGTGAAAGGCAGACATCTCAAAACCGACATGGCCTTCTTGGGCGCACTCAAAATTACTTGTTCGTTAGCAGCGAGTCAACTATATTAGTCCACTCAGCAAAAAATGGCAAAATCATCGGAGCCTCGGCCCTGGTCAGATTGAGCAAGTAGAATCTCGTCAGCCGAACGACCGGAGCATGCCGGCCGGATCGTCGGTGATTAGCCCCTCCGCGCCAAGCTGGGCGAGGTGGTCGGTCAGGCTGCCGGGTCCGTGGGCGTTGACGGTCCAGACCAGGAGCGGGACCTGGGTGGCGCGGAGGTCGTCGATCACGTCTTTCCAGAGGGCGCCTACCGACGACGACGCCCGGTAGGCGGTCGAATGCGCGCCGAGGCAGTCGGCCGAGAGGTGGCAGGTCTGCGCGCCGACGATCTGAGACGTGTAGAGGCCCGGGCGATGCAGGGGATTGCTCTGCAAGACGCCGAGCGGCACGGCGCGATCCGGCGAGCCGGCCGTCAGGGTGCGGAGCTTGGCCAGCTCGCGGTGGTCGAAGCAGGAGATCAAGACCCGCGAGGCTGTCTCGGTCCGCTCGATCGTCTCCAGAACGGTCCGCGCCAACCCGGGGTAGCCTTCGGGAAACGATTTCAGTTCGACGTTGATCAGGAAGTCGAGTTCGGCCGTGAGCCGGAGCGTCTGTTCAAGGGTGGGGATGCGGACGGCACCGGTTGCGAAGACTTTGCGGGCGTCGCCGAGCGCGTTCAGAGTGCCGAACTGCTTGGCCGAGCGGTAGCCGCCCGATTCGGCGACGAACCACGAGCCGGCGTCGAGGGTTTCGACTTCCTTCCAGTCGAAGTCGGAGACGTACCAGCCGCTCTTGCCGCGCGGGTCGCCGGCGAACTTCATGGCAACGTCGGTCGTGCGCTTCAGACTCTCGTCGTGGAGCAGGACGGGGACGCCGTCGCGCGTGAGCTGGACGTCGATCTCCCAGGCGTGCGCGCCGGCCTTCTTGGCCGCGCGGCCGGCTTCCAGGGTGTTCTCCGGCGCGTGGAACGAGTCGCCGCGATGAGCCACGACGACGGGCGCACGTCGCTTCGACTTGAGAAGTTCGATGAAACGGTTGTCCATATACGTCTCCTTCGCGAGGTGTGGTTCGATCTCAAGCCGGAACTTGAGGATTTGTTCGGCGTCGCAACCCTGTGTTGATTCTTAAGTTTCATTCATTCGCGGGTCTGCAGCTTGGCGAGCGTCCTTCGATTCCCGCCGCGGGGCCGAAATCCGATCGACCTGGTCCGGTTTTACGAATTCGGAAGTGAATCGGTGATCGGCCGTCCCGGTTTTTCCGACTTTATACACGGTATCGTTATGTCCGGCATGTTGCGCAGTCGGGACAAGGAGAGTTCGACGCGCAATCGCCCAGATCGAGAAACGAGTAACCCGATGACGAACCGGTCATGGCCGACGATACGGCACTGGACGTGCTGTATCGCGGTTTGCTTCCTGGCATCTCAAGCGTTGGCGAACGGCCAGGAAGCCGATAACGAAAAGAACTCGTCTAGAGTGGGGAGCCGGTTGCGTCGGTTCTTCGGTGGAGCTGAGGCGAAGCCCTCGCGTGGGGGAGTCGCGGTGCGTCCTGATGCGCCTTGGGGGGCGAGTTATCTTCGCGGCCAGAGTCCCGAGCCGGCGGCTCCCGCGCCGGCCCCGAGTCGACTCCGCACGTCTTCCCCGAGCGCACTGACCAATGATAGCGCGGTCCAGAGGGTGCAGAACGCCGTCACCGCTGGCGAAGCTCCCCAAGGGGCGGCCGAGGCTCCTCCGCTGCCTTCCCCGACCGGCGAGGTTCCGGTCAATCCGGTCGATCTGAATGTTCCCGCCTCCGACCGCGAGATCGGCGGCGGCGAGTCGACCACCGCCGAGGCCGCCACGGAAGCCGCCGACGCCGACAAGGAAGGGCAGGTCAAGCACCTTCAAGACCTGCTGGGCTACGAGGAGTCGCCGGTCAAGATCTACGGCTGGATTCAGAACAGCTATACCGGCAATACCAACGGCAAGCCCAAGGACGGCGAGAACTTCGGGGTGAACCCAAACCACCGGGCGAACTCGTGGCAGGGGAACCAGTATTACATCGTCGTAGAGAATCCCCTCGAGCAGAACGACGAGATCAACTTCGGGTTCCGCGTCGACAGCCTGTTCGGCAACGACTGGCAGTTCAACTATATGCAGGGGTTCGCTAACAACGCATTCAAGCTGAACTCGTTCTCGGGCTACGACATGGCCCAGCTCTACGGCGAAGTGCACCTACCGTTTCTGACGGAAGGCGGCATCGACGTCAAGGGGGGACGTTGGTACACGATCGCTGGGTATGAACAGGTGCCGGCGATCGCACGTCCGTTGCTGTCGGTGCCTTACATGTTCAACTACGGCCAGCCGTTCACCCACCTCGGCGTTCTGACCACCTGGCATGTCACCGACAAGATCAACCTCTACAACGGCGCCATCAACGGCTGGGACCGCTGGGTCGACGAGAGGTTCGCCTGGGGATACATCGGCGGCTTCTCCTGGACGAGCAAGGACGAGAAGACGACCCTCGCGACGACCGTCGTCTGGGGGCCGAACCAGTTCCCCAACCAATTGCCGAACGGTCAACAGATCTATCCCACGGGCTACGTGAACGTTCCGTCCATCGCCGGCCTCCCCAATCCCGGCTACTTCCGCAACGATCGAACGCTGTTCACGACCGTCGGCACGCATAAGTGGAATGATAAGCTCACGCAGGTCATGGAAACCGACCAGGGGTGGGAACGCTCGATCCCCGGCCTCGGCTCGGGCGGCGAGAACGGCCAACCCCGCAGCGCCACGTGGTTCAGCTACGGCAACTGGTTCCTCTACCAGTTCCACCCGAAGATCACCGGCGTCTGGCGATCGGAAGTGTTCTGGGACCCGCAGGGCGCCCGGACCCAGAAGATGATCAACAACCAGTTCGTCGGCGACACCTACTATGAACAGACCGTGGGCGCTATCTATAAGCCGAATCCGAACATCTGGATTCGCCCTGAAGCCCGGTACGACTGGTCGCAATACCACGCGGCCTATAACGACAACACGCGCAACAGCCAGTTCACCCTGGCGGTCGACGTGATTTTCCTCTGGTGATTCGACCGCCGCTCTGAGTCAGAGCCTTCGTGGGCGTCTCTCCCGCCCGCGTATCTCGACTGCACTCGCACTGTGATCGTCCCCGATGAGCCGCCCCCCGCCTTTCACCTCTCGCTCGCTTGAATCGAACGTCGTGGGCGTCTCTCCCGCCCGCGCGGCGTTCCTTCCGCCTACACGTCTTGATAAGTCCTTCGCTCAGTTTCTTCGCATGGCACGAGTCTTGCTTCAGGAAGGTCTTTCGTAGCCGGCATCCTCCCGCTTGCCGCTCCTCAAGTGATCCGCCTGTTCGCCTAAACCTCGATAAATAGTCGCCTTGCGACTTTCGAGACAGCGAACGGACGGGCCTGGTCTCCTGGAGCAGAGGATTGCGGAAGACTCTCCAGTGCCTCGAAACTAGAAGGACACGCCTATGAAACGCGCAGTATTCCCCTTCCTGATTCTGGTTGTGATGGCCGTTCTGGCCACGGTGATTCCCGCAACGGGAAAGGCCCTCCCGCCGGGAGACACGCTGAACACGGGCGACGTCGCCTGGATGCTGACGGCGTCGGCCTTGGTGTTGCTGATGACGCCGGGGTTGTCGTTCTTCTACGGGGGAATGGTCAGCAGCAAGAATGTGGTTTCGACGATGCTTCAGAGCGTCATCGCGCTCGGCGTCATCAGCCTCTTGTGGGTGGTGGTGGGTTTCAGCCTGGCGTTCGGTGACGACATCGGCGGTGTGATCGGCAATCCGCTGACGTTCTTCATGTTCGACAACGTCAGCGCCGCGCCGGTGACCTTGGGGACGGGCGACGGGGCGCTCAAGATGACGATCCCGCTGCTGGTCTTCGCGATGTTCCAACTCAAGTTCGCCATCATCACGCCGGCCTTGATCACCGGCTCGTTCGCCGAGCGGGTGCGGTTCTCGGCTTACTTGCTGTTCATGGTGTTGTTCAGCCTGTTGATTTACTGTCCGCTCGCGCACATGACCTGGCACCCCCAGGGGATCTTCTTCAAGTGGGGCGTGAAGGACTTCGCCGGCGGCACGGTCGTCCACATGTCGGCCGGGTTCGCGGCGCTCGCCGGAGCGATGATCCTCGGGCGTCGCAAGACGCACCAGGCCAACGTCGCCCATGAACCGGCGAACATCCCCTACGTGATGCTCGGCACGGGCATGCTCTGGTTCGGCTGGTTCGGGTTCAACGCCGGCTCGGCCGGGGCGGCCAACGGCACCGCGGCCCTGGCCTTCGCGACCACCAACACGGCGTCGGCCGTCGCGATGCTGGGCTGGATGTTCTTCGACTGGATTCGGGGCCGTAAGCCGTCGGCGATGGGCGCCTGCATCGGGGCCGTCGTCGGCCTGGTGGCCATCACGCCCGCCGCCGGCTTCGTCACGGTCCGCGAGAGCATCGTCATCGGCCTGGTCGCGAGCGTGCTCTCGAACATGGCCGTGCATCTCAAGACGAAGTCGACCCTCGACGACACGCTCGACGTCTTCCCCTGCCACGGCGTCGGCGGCATGGTCGGGATGATCGCCACCGGGATCTACGCCACGGACGTCGGCCTGAAGTACGGCAAGACCGAGACGTTCATGTACCACATGATCGCGCTTGTGATCGTCGCCGTCTTCTCGTTCGTCGGCTCGATGATCCTCTACAAGCTGGTGGACCTCATCGTCCCGCTCCGCGTCCCCGAAGACCAGGAGTACACCGGCCTCGACCTCAGCCAGCACGGCGAGGCGGCCTGGCGGCTCAACGGCCTGCTCAGCGGCGTCGGCCATTCCAAGCATGTCGTCGTCGAGGAAGAGCTGATCGTCACCTCGTAATTCAGCGCGAGCAAGAAAGCAAGAAACCCGAAGGGCCCGGCCTGGAACGTCTCCCGGCCGGGCCCTTTCGTTGCTTTTCGAAGTCGTTCGGGGTGGACCCGCCTTGGGACTGGAGTAAGGTAAGGCCCCACGCGTACAGGAGCTTGTCGTCGTCCAGTGGAGGGATGCCGTGAAGTTACCCCGCCTCTCGGTCAATTCGGTCATGATCGTCGTGTTCGCCGTCGCCGTCGACTGCATGGCGATCCGGTCGATTCGAATCCGTCCCGGGGTTCTCACGGGAGCGCTCGATGTGCTCTTATTGGGGACGCTGCCGATGGCGAATATCTTGGCCGTCGTACTCACTCGCCTGGTCTGGCGGCGAGATCAAACGAGACCGTTCCGACTCGGATTCGTCGTCGTCGGACTGCTCGCCGTTCTCGGCACGGCGGTTGGGCTCAAGCCGTTGCTCTCGTACCTTGAGTCGGTCCTGGTTTCCACGACCTTGGGAGACTGGCTCGAATCGTCCGAGATCGGTGCGATGGTCGTCGCCTATGGCGTTATTCCCGGTCTGCTGCTGCTTCTCCAGTTGCTCGCCGCCCTGACTGGTGGTTCGCTGGCGCGGAAGTTCGCGGCCAAGGTGGAAGCGGCTCCGGCCGTCGCCTCCCCGCGCCGACTTCGACTCGGCGCGCTGTCGACGATGACGATCCTCCTTGCGGCGCCCGCTCTCGTGACCGAAGGAACTCTTCGCTGGAAGATCGACTCGATGACTTTCAGGCATCGCGTCGGGGCCAAAGCGGTCATCGACGTTAAAGTGTTCAACGGCTGGAGAGTGGCTCTTCGGGATGGATCGACGTTCTTGCTGCCCAACGGCTCCGAGGTCCGGGTCGACGACGACAGCCAGCCGTCGAGCCTTGCGGGAATCCGGACCTCGACGGGCGAGCAGTTCGGCGATCATCGAGCCGTGCGCGTCACCCTGCTCGACGGCGAGTGGACCGGCGAACCGACGTCAGTGCCCCGGCAATTGCTCCGGGCCGTTCGCTAGCGCGGCGGCCAGGATGGAGCCCCGACAAAGAACGGATTATTAAATCATCAAATATGATTACGTTGTCTCGAAATAGAAGTCCGAAGCGCCAGCGAGTGAATTCCCCGCCGACCGGACCATTCACTCGCTGGCGTTTCGGGCTGCTTCCCAAATTACGATCTGTGGTTTGCCGTAGGGGCGCCCCTTGTGGGTGCCCGATCGCCGAGCGTGAGCGGTCGACGTGAAAGGAACCGGGCACCCACAAGGGGCGCCCCTACCGGACCTGGTCGTGACGCCATGCGCCCCCCATTTCATGGGGCCGGGGGTCTCCACGGCGTCATGGTGGTTTGTATTTCGAGAGGTCGGGATAGGTGTCGGGTCGTTAGTCCGATGGGAGAAGGAAGAGAGTTTCGACGTCTCTCTATGATCGTTGCATGTGGCGCAAGAGCGAGCCGCGTCAGCCGGGGAGCGCGATCTCCGGGCTCTGTATGTGGCGGATGTAACCTTCGGCGAAGAGGCAGCCTCTTTCGACGCCGCGCATCCGGGCGACTTGTTCTTGCAGGGCGTAGAATTTTTCGGGCGATTGGCTGGCGTGGGCGAAGCAGGCGCGGCGTTTTCTCGGCTCGGTCGCGGTGACGTCGACGTAGTGCGTGGGGGCGAACTGCACGGTGTCTTCGCCGTTCGACACCTCGTAATAGAAGAGGGCGAAGCTTCGCTTCAGCTTTAGCCAGGCGTCGTAGACCAGCATCGACATGGCTCGGTGGTCGGCGTGGTTGTCGATCGGCCAGTGGGTGAATACCACGTCCGGACGCTCGGCCTCGAGGATCTTGTGGAACGCCTCGTAATGTGCGCGGTCGACCACCGCGTCGCCGTCGATCTGCCCGGCGAAGATCGGTCGGGCCTTGAGGATTTCACAAGCCTTGCCGGCCTCGGCGACGCGAACCCCGTTCTTGGGTTTTCCAGTCGGCACGCCGTCGTTCAGATAGAGCAGCACGGCGTCGTGCCCGTCGTCGGTCCAGCGGGCGATCGTGCCGCCGCAGCCGTACTCGGGATCGCCAGGATGGCCGCCGGTGACGACCAACTTCCGCTTGGGATGCGTCGGCTCGGACGGACCCGCGCCGAACGCGGCGGTCCCCAGCACGGAGGCGCGGCCCAGCAGCTCTCGTCGATGGATCGGCGGCATGGCGGAGTCGATCTCCCTTCGGCGGTTCCACGAAGGCCACGAAAAAAGGGTCCCGGCCGGCTTGGCGCCGGAGCAGGACCCTTTTCGACTGAGCAACGCTATCGGCGAGAGGCCGACAGCGTCTCGGCTCTCGTGCGCTTCATCACTTGATGAACAGCATTTCCTGATAGGTCGGCAGCGGCCAGAGGTCGCTGGCGACGAGGGTTTCGAGGATGTCGCCGGCGGCGCGGACGGCGTTCATGGCGGGGATGACGACGTCGCGCGAGTGCTTGGCGTGGTCGAGCGAGTCCCCCTTGGGGTGCTCGTCGATGACGTCGGAGAGGCGGTCGGACGCGCTCTGGAGTTCGTCGATGGCGTGGACGATCTCGTTGAGCAGGGCCGTCTGGTGCTTGGGAACCGTCGCCCCGGCGGCCTTCAGGTTGGCCACCGCGGAGGCGATCACCGACTGGTAGCGGAGGGCGGCCGGCAGGATCATCCGCGAGGCCATCTGGAGCGTGAGCTGCGATTCGATCGCGATGGTCTTGCGGTAGCCTTCCAGGAAGATCTCGTACCGCGAGTGCAGCTCGCGCTCGGTGAAGATCTTGTACTTGGTGAACAGCTCGACGGCCTTGGGGGAGACCAGGTCGGGGAGGCTGTCGATCGTCGACCGGCGGTTGGGCAGTCCGCGCTTCTCGGCCTCGGCGTGCCAGGCTTCGCTGTAGTTGTCGCCGTTGAAGACGATCCAGCGCGATTCCTTGATCACCGACTGGAGCAGCTTCTGGATCTCGGCGTTGAGGTCCTTGCCCGGCGCCACGGCCTGTTCAAGCTGCGTGGCCATGTAGTCGAGGCTCTCGGCGACGATCGAGTTGAGGACCACGATCGGACCCGCGATCGACTGGGCCGAGCCGCAGGCGCGGAACTCGAATTTGTTGCCCGTGAAGGCGAACGGGCTGGTGCGGTTGCGGTCGCCCGGGTCGCGGGGCAAGGTCGGCAGGACCGAGACGCCGATCTTCAGCTCGCCGCCGGACTTGGCCGACTTGGCTCCTCCCTTTTCGATCTGCTCGACGATGTCTTCGAGCATGTCGCCCAGGAAGATCGAGATGATGGCCGGCGGGGCCTCGTTGGCGCCGAGGCGATGGTCGTTGCCGGCGTGGGCGACGGCCACTCGCAGCAGGTCGCCGTGCCGCGACACGGCGCGGATGACGGCGGCCAGGAAGATCAGGAACTGCGCGTTGTCGTGCGGCGTGTCGCCGGGGCGCAGCAGGTTGTTTCCCAGGTCGTCCGACATCGACCAGTTGACGTGCTTGCCCGACCCGTTGACGCCGGCGAACGGCTTCTCGTGGAGCAACGCCTGGAGGCCGTAGCGATCGGCGATCCGCTTCAGGCTCTCCATGACCAGCATGTTGTGGTCGGTGGCGACGTTGGCGCTCTCGAAGACGGGCGCGATCTCATACTGGGCGGGCGACACCTCGTTGTGCCGCGTCTTGACGGGCACGCCGAGCTTGTACAGCTCGGTCTCGGTTTCGAGCATGCAGGCCAGGACGCGCTCGGGGATGGAGCCGAAGTAGTGGTCCTCCATCTCCTGCCCCTTGGGGGGCTTGGCGCCGAAGAGGGTCCGGCCGGCGTTGATGAGGTCGGGACGGGCGTAGTAGAAGTTCTTGTCGATCAGGAAGTATTCCTGCTCGGGGCCGGCCGTCGTGCTGACCCGTTCGGCCGTCGATCCGAACAGCTTGAGGATGCGGACGGCCTGGTGCGAGAGCGCCTCGACCGACCGCAGGAGCGGGGTCTTCTTGTCGAGGGCCTCGCCGGTCCACGAACAGAAGGCGGTCGGGATGCAGAGCGTCGTGCCGTTGGGGTTGTCGAGGATGAACGCCGGGCTCGTCGGGTCCCAAGCCGTGTAGCCGCGGGCCTCGAAGGTGCTGCGGATGCCGCCGGAGGGGAAGCTCGACGCGTCGGGCTCGCCGCGGACCAGTTCCTTGCCGCTGAACTCGGCGACGGCCGTGCCGGCCTCGGTGGGTGACAGGAACGAGTCGTGCTTCTCGGCCGTCAGGCCGGTCATCGGCTGGAACCAGTGGGTGTAGTGGGTCGCACCCCGCTCCATCGCCCATTCCTTCATCGCCGTCGCCACCACGTCGGCGATCGAGGGGTCGAGGGGCGCGCCCTTCTGCACCGTGGCGCGAAGCGTCTTGTAGACGTTTTCCGGCAGCCGGGCCCGCATGACGTCGTCGGAGAAGACGTTGATGCCGAAGAGCTGGCAGACCGGCGTGACCGACTTGGGCGCTCTTCGGCCCAGGTTGGACCAGGATGTAATGGCTTCCACCGCGGAGTCGTATGCGCTCTTATGTTCCATCGAAAGGCTCCATCAAACAGAGTTGGTGGGTCCGAAAACGCGCGAATGTCGCCCTGACTGGGTTCTGCACGGCCCTTCGAAAGGGAGAAGAGTCCACAGAGAACGATCTTCACGCGGCCCGCCCTCGACTGAGTCAAGGGAATTCGAAGGGGGCCGCAAGACCGACACATAGCGCGGAGTTTGGGAACGCCTATCGATCCGGAAAGCCTTGGTGCACGACCGGAATCTCAGAACGAAGAACGCTTCGCCGGGCCGTCCCGGTCGTCTCGCTCACGTCCAAAGGATGATCGTCGCTGTGATGACAAGGCCGGCGAGTGGTCAGAGGGGGATCACGAGGACGGCTCCATCCGGGTGCGTCCCGGAGATCTCAATAGAGTCGCGCCCGCGACCCGTCGCACTGCCGTTTCGCCTCAGCGCGGGAGAGTCGCCGATCCTGGGATTGCGTTTGATCTCCGCCCAACGAACGGGCGGTTTCGAGATCCCATTCTCGCAGGCAGGAATTATATCCTCCGACGCCCTCGATCGCCAGACCCTCATCGTCTTCGCATGTAAGAAACCGTCGTCGAGTTTTGGAAGACTGGGGAGCGGAGAGTTGAGGCGATCGGTGGGGAGAGGAAAAACCGCGTGAGGCCGCCCGTTCGAGGGCGAGCGGACGGCTTTACGAAGCGATCGAATCGACGGCGCGAGCCGCGCCGTCGGGTGATTTCTGCTTACTTTTTGCTAAGCTTGTCAAGCTTGGCGACCACCGCTTTGGCGTCGTCCTTGACATCCTTCTGGCACCCTTTGCAGCAGATGTAGAACGTCCGGCCCTCGGCGCTGACCTTGATCGGGGCACCCATGGCACCGAGGTGTTCGTCGCTCACCGGGCAGACCGCCTGGGCCAGAGCGACGGCCTGGTCGTCGGCCGGAAGTTCCTTGATCGAAGCGACTTCCTCTTCGGTCAGCTTGACGGCTTCGGCCTTGGGGCCTTCGAGGCTCGGCTTGGCTTCGGTCTTCTTCGGCTCGTCGGCCGGAGGGGTCGGAGCCGGGGCGGGCGTGAGCGTCGGCGTCTTGTCCTTGTCCTCATCCTTGGCCGGGGCGGGCGTGAGTGTCGGCGCCTTGTCGTCCGCCTTGACCGGGGGAGCGGAGGGCTTGCTCGCCGTCGGCGTCGAGCTGGGCGTCGACGCGCTCGGGGCCGCCGCCTCTTCGCCCGCGCAGCCGATCAGGAACGAGAGAGCCAGGGCCGATGGGAACAAACGGTGTCGAGTCTTCAAGGTGCGATCCTTTCGGTGGTTGGAACGCGAGCGCGCCGCGGCCTGCGACGGCTTCATCCAATGGATCGCATTGTATCCCTCAACAAGCCGGATCGCCAAGCGCGGGGCGGAGGCTTCCTGAGATTCGAAGGATCGCGACTGGAACGGGGCCTGGAGCGTTCCGCCGTTCAGAAGGCGCTGGCGTCGTCGTCGTCGGGGGTCTCCAGGGGAATCCCCTTGTAGATCCGCCGGTTGTCGAGCGCGTAGACGCGGTCGGTGAAGTCGTCGTCGGTCTTCGACAACAGGCGCTGGCGGGCTGCGACGTTCATCTTGGCGTCGAGGTCGTCGATGTACGACACGAGCAACGCCTCGATCGTCTGGGGCAGGATCGGAGCGCCGAATTCGCGCTTGCCGTGATGGGAGAGGATCGCGTGTTCGAGGAGCAGGAGGAGTTCCTCGGGGAAGCCGTCGATGGTCTTCGCCGTCTCGCGAACGAGGTCGCGGCCCATCAGGACGTGCCCGACCAGCGAACCTTCCTTCGTGTACCGCGCCTCGACCGGGTGGTACTTCAACTCGCGGAGCTTGCCGATGTCGTGCATGATGATCGCGGCGATCACCAGCCCCTTGTCGAGCGGCGGATTCAGCGTGTCGTAGTAGCCCCCGTAGTGCTCGACGAGCAGTTCGCCCACACGGCTCATGCTCCAGACGTGCTCCAGGAGCCCGCCGGTGTAGTTGTGATGCATGCTCTGCGCGGCCGGCATCTTGCGAAGCAGGTCGTCGTGGTCGTTGAGGATCTGGAGCACCAACTGCTTGAGGTGCGGCTCGACGATGTATTTGTGGACGCGATTGAGAATCGAGTCGATCAACTTCTGCGGTGGATACTTACCACTCTCGACGAGGTCATTGAAGTCGTAGCCGTCGGCGGCGTCGGCGTCGGTGGCGGGACGGATGCCTAGGATCTCGATCTGCATCCCGTACCGGAGGTTGAAACTGGCGCGCATCTGGAGGCGGTAGGCGAGGCCCTCGGTCCAGCCCTCAGCCTCCTGGATGTAGCGGTGGTCGTGCCAGAGGGGTGCCTCGCAGGCGACGCGCTTGTCCCGGAAGAGGCATTTGATGAACGGCTGGTTCGCCTTCGTCATCCCCCGCGTCTTTTTGACCAAGGCGGCGAAACAGACGGCTTCCTGGCCGTCGACGACGTCCGAAAGACGAGTCACGACGTTGGCGATGGCAGGCATGTCGTTGCTTCCCCTCATCGGGACCTCGGACAAGGATCGGCGACGGGCCGAGACGCCCAACGCCGAAACCGACGGCCGTCTCGATCCATGAGTGGAGAGCGGCTCGCGTGATGGCTCAATCGGCTTCTACGTGTCAAGTTTACACCATGCGCCGCTCCAAAAGCGCTCATTTCGTTCAGTCAGCCGGCTTGGTCGAATTTTCGGCTCTGTACCTTGCTAGACTCGGCCAAGTTATCCTGAGGCTTTCCGACCCCGCGTCTTTCCCTTGGGATCGTTGTCGCCTGGTCATTTACACACTGTTTCAGCGAAGGTGGGATTTGTCATGGCGATCACGCCCGGGGGCAATCGGCGGACGATCGAAACACTCGGGAGGATGGAACTTACGACGCCGATCAAGGACCTCGCGAGCCGTCGATGGGACGCGATCGTGGTGGGCGGCGGCCATAACGGGCTGACGGCCGCGGCGTATCTGGCCCGCGCGGGGAAGTCGGTCCTGGTGCTTGAGGCGCGCGACCGCGTCGGCGGGGCCTGCACGATGGAAGAGGTCTGGCCAGGATTTCGGCTCTCGCCCTGCGCGTACCTGGTCGGACTCCTCCACCCGAAGGTGATCGACGAGCTAAGCTTGCCGGCGCACGGGTTCCGGTGGTCGCCGGCGGCGGCGGGCCTGTTCGTCCCGTTCGACGACGGGAGCAGCGTTCAATTATGGGACGACGACGAACGCTGCGCGGATGAGATTCGTCGCCTCTCCCCCGTCGACGTCGAAGGCTGGCGCGACTTCTGTTCGGTCAAGAGCCGGCTCCGCGACGCCCTGCGACCGGAGGGGGACGACGACTTCTGGATCGGCAAGGCGCCGACGATCGACCAGATCGACGAGCGGCTCGGCGGCGATCACGAGGCCCGGCGGCTCTTGTTCGAGTGGTCGATGGTCGAATGCGTCGAGAATTACTTCCAGGACGAGCGGCTCCAGATGGCCTACCTCGGCCAGGGGGTGATCGGCACCAACGCCAGCCCGCACGATCCCGGCACGGCGTCGATCCACTTCCACCATCAGTCCGGTCGTCTCGGCGGAATCGCCGGGATGTGGGGATATGTCGAGGGGGGCATGGGGGTGGTGTCGTTCCTGCTCTGCGACATCGCCCGCGACCTCGGCGTCGTGGTCGCGACGGGGACACCGGTGGCGAAGATCTTGCCGGGAGAGGGGGTCGAGCTTGAGGGAGGCGACCGCATTCTCGCCGACGTCGTAGTCTCCAACGCCGACCCTCGGGTTACGCTTCGACTGCTCGGCGACGCAGTCGACCCCACCTGGAAGGCGCGCGTCGAGTCCGTGCCGCAGGTCGGCTGCACGCTGAAACTCAACGTCGCGCTCAAGGAGTTGCCCAGCTTCAAGGCGCGGCCGGGCGTGATGAACGACCATCATAAGGGGCAAGTCAACACGCCGCTGACGAAGGCCGAATGGGCCGAGGGCTTCAAGGCGATGCGTCGAGGAGAACTGCCCGATCGGCTCTGGACCGAGTTGTATTTCCACACCGCGCACGATTCGAGCGTCGCCCCGCCGGGGGTTCACACGATGAGCGTCTTTGCCCAGTACGTGCCGTACACGTTCGCGCGCGGCGACTGGGACGCGCGGCGTGAGGAGGTGAGGCGGCTCGCCCTCGATTCGATCGGCCGGTTCTGCGAGAACATCCCCGACGCCGTGATCGACGTCCAGGTCCTCGGCCCGCCCGACATCGAGAAATCAGTCGGCCTCACCGGCGGCCACATCTTCCAGGGCGAATGTCTTCCGCCCTTCATGTGGGCGAACCGCCTCACGCCGCGAACTCCAATGCCCGGCGTCTTCCTCTGCGGCGCCTGCACCCACCCCGGCGGCAGCGTCATCGGGATCAACGGCCGCAACGCGGCAATGGACGTGCTCGGGCTGTGATTAATCGGCGACCAGGAATACGTAGCGCGGTTTGGATTTGGGTTGCACGCGGGATGGGGCGGAATTCCCTTCTCCCCCTGCGGGAGAAGGTGCCCCGCAGGGGCGGATGAGGGGTTCCTCGATCGCCTTGGCCCTCGCCCCCCCCTCATCCGGCCGTTCCGGCCACCTTCTCCCGCGAGGGGAGAAGGCATGCTCGCGACAGCCTGTTTTGACCCTTGTAAGCATCCCAAACGTAAACCGCGCTGATGCGGGATGATCGGAGAGCGGAATGGAAGTCCGAAGCGCCAGCGAGTGAATGGTTCCGACGGCCCAACGCTGATTCACTCGCTGGCGCTTCGGGCTTCCATCAGACCGCCCGCAGCGCCCGTCGGTCTCGGCTTCGCAGGGCCACGCCGGCCCCGCCCGCCAGGCTGATCCCGCCGGCGACGAACACCAGCCAGTACCAGTCGAGGAGCGTCGCGGTTGAGGGCTCGACCGCCTGCTGCCAGTTGGGCCGGTCCGGCCCGAGGTCGGCCAGAAACGGTTCGAGCGCAAATTCGGCCTCGGGGATCGGCCCGAACCGGCATTCTTCCACGTCCAGTCGGATGGTCCGTTGCTTGGCCGGTATTGTCCTGACGAACGAGCGCAGGGCGGGGCGGCCGTCCGGATGGCTTCAGGGATTGAGCGGGTCACGCCGAATAGGTGTGGATTGACGGTCGCAAGGGCGCTCCGCGCGCCGTGTCGTAAACTGACCCATAAGGGGAAGGTGCGCCTTTCGCTTCCGCGCTCGTTGTCGATTCGGCGGTCGGTAAGTCGTCGCACCGTTACGACCCGGCGGGCGTCGGCGGCGAGGGTGGAAAAGTGGACGAGCGAACCCAATCCGCTACTGGGCCGGCGGCCGGTGAGGGAATCGTCGGCGAGGGTGAAAAATGGCCGATCGAACCCAATCCGCCTGGGCCGACGGGGTCGGCCGTCAGGCGGGGCGAGCCGCTTTCGGCGCAATCGAAGCCAATCGGAAGTCGGCAAGCAAAATGTTGGTATAGCAATAGTTACGGTGACAGAACAGGCGGTTGGGCTGCGCAAACGAAGCCAATTTCGGGTCGATGGGGAAGGGCCGGGGCGGTCGCGCCGGATGGGTTCATTCGCGAGGAAGGATGGCGAGTGACGACCTGGTTTCGGCGCGAACAAACCCAATCACCCGACGGGCGACTCCAGGACGACCTTCCGGACGACCCGGCGTCCCCGTTTCATGGGTCCGGGCGTCCCGAAGGGGTTATGAGGGTTGCAGGGGCTTTTCAGACCACGGAACGGAAGTAGGCGAGCGTCCGTTTCAGGCCGTCGGGGCGGTCGACGATCGGGTTCCAGCCGAGCAGGGTCTGGGCCTTGGTGATGTCGGGCTTCCGGCGCTTGGGGTCGTCTTCGGGGAGGTCGTTGTAGACGATCCGGCTCTTGGTCCCCTCGACGAGCGCGATGATCTCCTCGGCGAGCTGGTGGACGGTGATCTCCGACGGGTTGCCGATGTTGACCGGCAGCGCGTAATCGGCCTTGAGCAGGCGGTGGATGCCGTCGACCAAGTCGGTCACGTAGCAGAAGCTCCGGGTCTGTTCACCCTTGCCGTAGATCGTGATCGGGTCGCCGCGGAGGGCCTGCTTCATGAAGTTGGGCAACACGCGGCCGTCGTTAAGGCGCATCCGAGGGCCGTAGGTGTTGAAGATTCGGACGATGTGCGTCTTCACGCCGTGGAACCGGTGGTAGGCCATGGTGATGGCCTCGGCGAACCGCTTGGCCTCGTCGTAGCAGCCGCGCGGGCCGATCGTGTTGACGTTCCCCCAGTAGTCCTCGCGCTGCGGGTGGACGTCGGGATCGCCGTAAATCTCCGACGTGCTCGCCAGCAGGAACCGCGCGTCCTTGGCCTTGGCCAGCCCGAGCGCGTTGTGGGTGCCGAGCGAGCCGACCTTGAGGGTCGGGATCGGGTGGGCGAGGTAGTCGACGGGGCTGGCGGGGCTCGCGAAGTGAAGCACGTTGTCGACCGGGCCGTCGAGTTCGATCGGCTCGGAGATGTCGTGCCGCACGAACCGGAACCGCGGGTCGGCCGCGAGCTGATCGATGTTCTTGAGCGACCCCGTCAGCAAATTGTCGACGCAGACGACCTCGTCGCCGTCGTCGAGAAACCGCTCGCAAAGATGCGAGCCGACGAACCCGGCTCCTCCGGTGATGACCGTTCTCAAGTTGTTCCTCCTGATACGTCCTTGATCCTGTCGGCGCGGATCTCTCTCCGCTATGCCGCAGCCGCCCATCATAACGCGACTCGCGATGCTCACGAAACCCGGAACCTCGATACGGATCGCTACAGCCGGTCGCCGGGAATCAGGCGGAAGAACCGCTTGAGGCGGTGCATGAACACACGAAGCCGGACCCGCCACGATCGAAGCCGTCGAGCCCGCGCGGCTCGAAGGGCCAGGGCGGGGGAGATGTCCTCGAACGAGAGGAGATCGACGAGGTCGAAGCCGAACGGCCGGAACTCGGCTGTGTATCCGTTTCGGAGAAGACACTCGACCATCAGCGACGCGGCGGCGAGGTTGTAACTGTGAATGAAGAAGCGCGTGCTGATATGATGGGGGCGAGGCTTGGCGCAGAGCCAGCGGACGACGGCCATGCCGCAGTCGTCGCGGCTGGTGTCGACGAACTGTTCGCCGCCCAGGTCGTGGTCGAGGTGAACCTCATCCCAGCATTCCGACAATCGGACGATGCACGTGTCGGCCGACTTGACCCAGACGGCCTCGGGGCATCGTTGGAGAAAGACTTCGACCCTTCGAGCGTCGTCGTCCATGAACAAGACGCGCCGGGGCCGGGACGCGGGTTTCGTCGACGCGGCCGGCGCCGGCGCCACCCGCGACGCTTTCAAGCCGTTAGGCGCAGTCTGAGCCGCCACGTCGGCGGGAGTCGCCGACGCGGAATCCGCAGCCTCAGTACGCGGCGGCGTCTCGGTCACGAACATGACCTTCTCTCTCGGTCGGACCAACCCCGACGATTACGAAACCGCGCCCTATTCCGCGCCTTCGTCGGCCCGGCCTTCCCTCGTCAAAGGATACTCATGGATCGGGACGGACTGCGCGGTCAGTTCGTGTAAGCGACGATAGCCGGACGTCACCCGCGCCTCCTCGGCAGCCACGAACTCGTCGTCGAGCAACCGCTTGGTGAACGCCCCGGCGACCTCCACCGGTGGAAACTCGTCGGCCACGATGAACTGGGCGAGGATCGGATTGCACCGGATGTGCCGCTCGGGCAGCTTGTGGAGCAACTCGGGATCGACCTCGCCGAGCGTATAGCGGAGATAGAGGTCGGAGTCGGCCAACTCCTCGACCTCCTCGCCGCAGACCACGCAGAGGTATCCTCGTTCGCAGCGGGCCATGATCCGACGTTCTCCCAGGCCTCCGGCCTTCGTCCCGGCCGACGCTGGCGAGACGCCGGCCGGCGGTGTCACCCGAACGCTCTCACTGCGCAAAGTCTAGTACATTCGCCATCGAGTACCAACCCGCCGGTTTGCCAGCCAGGAACCGGGCCGAATCGATCGCCCCGCGGACGAATCCGTCGCGGTTCAGGGCGCGGTGGCTGAGTTCGAGCGTCTCGCCAAGCAGGCCGAAGCTCACCGTGTGCTCTCCCGGACAGTCGCCCGACCGCACCGCGTGAACGCCGATCTCGCCGGGCTTACGCTCGCCGACCAGTCCCTCGCGACCGTGGACCAGATGATCGGCGCCGGACGCCTTGGCGGCGATCTCGGCCAGTTTCAACGCGGTGCCGCTGGGGGAGTCTTTCTTCAGATGGTGGTGGCGTTCGACGATCTCGATGTCGGCGACCCCGGCCAGCGCGGCGGAGGCCTCGCCGACCAGTCTCATCAACAGATTGACCGCACGGCTCATGTTAGGAGAGAGCAGGATCGGGATCGTCGCCGAGGCCGCTTCGAGGGCCTTACGTTGCTCCGGATCGAAGCCCGTCGTCCCCACGACCAGCGCGATCCCGTTCCGGGCGCAAACCGTCGCCAGTTCGAGCGAGGCGGAAGGATGGGAGAAATCGATGACGACGTCGACGCCCTGGCGCTTTTCGAGGGCCGAGAGGGGCTCGATCGGCACGTCCAGCCGGCCGATTCCGGCCAGCTCGCCGGCGTCCTGGCCGAGTTTCGGATGCGCTTCGCGGTCGATCGCGGCGACCAGCCGCACGCGCGGGTCTTCGGCGATCAACTGGATCAGCCGGATTCCCATCCGTCCGAGCGCCCCATGAAGTCCAATTCCCACAGTCGCCGTGCTCACGGGCCGGTTTTCCTTTCAGTTTGTCGAGTCGAGATGAAGCGGTCGAAGATCGCGGCGGCCTGGGGCCGACGTTCACGCGCCGGCGGATTCCGCCTCGGAATAGAGGGCGATCGTCCGGATGATGTCGTCGAGGTCGTTCGGCACGATGACGGGGCGGTTGGCGAACCCAGCGCGGCGGACGCCTCGACTCCCCAGGACTTTCTCGAAATTCTCCTGATCGGCGCCGTGGTAGGCGACCGTCGCCGTCGGGTCTTTGAGCTGGTGCCCGGTGAGGATGCAGACGACGCGGTCGGACGGTGCGATGACCCCTTCCTCGCGGAGCAGTTTGGCACCGGCGACGCTCGCCGCGCTCGCCGGTTCGCAACCGAGCCCGCCGGCTCCGACGCGCGCCTTGGCGTCCATGATCTGCTGGTCGGAGACCTGGCGGACCACGCCGTCGCAGAACTCGAGGGCGCGGAGGCACTTCTTGAGGTTCACCGGCCGGTTGATCTCAATGGCCGAAGCGATCGTCGACGCCTTGACGCCCGAGGCGTCCAGCTCGTTGTAAAACGCTCCAATCTTGGCGGAGTCGGCCAGGCCGCTCCGCCAGCGGACCTCGCGGGCGCTGTAAAGCTCATTGAGCGTGCGCGCGCCGGCGGCGTTGATCACCGCCAGCCGAGGAACCCGATCGATCAACCCAAGGTGCTTGAGCTCGATGAATGCCTTGCCGAACGCACTCGAATTGCCGAGATTGCCGCCGGGGACGACGATCCAGTCGGGGACCTCCCAGCCGTTGGCTTCGAGCACCCGGTACATGATCGTCTTCTGGCCTTCAAGCCGGAACGGATTGACCGAGTTCATCAGGTAGATGCCCAGCCGATCAGAGACCTCCCGGACTCGGGTCATCGCGTCGTCGAAGTCGCCGACGATCTGCACCGTGAGCGCCCCGTGGTCGAGCGCCTGGGCCAGCTTGCCGTAGGCGATCTTGCCCGAGCCGATGAAGATGATCGCCTTGAAGCCGTGATCGGTCGCCGAGCAGTAGACCGCCAGCGCCGCCGAAGTATTGCCCGTGCTCGCGCAGGCCACCCGACGCGCCCCGACCATCCGGGCGTGGGTGAACGCCGCGGTCATGCCGTTGTCCTTGAAACTTCCCGACGGGTTCATACCTTCGTATTGAAGCATCAAGTTGCCGGTCGACATGCCGACGAACGCGCCGACCTTGTCGGCTCGCTGCAACAACGTCTGGCCTTCGCCGATCGTCACGATCCGGTCGGCGGGGGCGAACGGCAGCAGTTCGCGGAACCGCCAGACGCCCGAGAAGCAGAGCGGGTCGAGCCGGCGCGACCACTTCGCCTCGAAGTCGCTCAGGGCGCGCGGGACCGGCAGCCGGTCCCAATCGTAGACCACGTCGACCAGATCACCGCACTTCGGGCACGAGAAATGAGCCTCGTCGATCCCGAACGTCGCGGAGCACGACGGGTTCAGGCACTGCTGATAGGCGGCTTCAGTCGATCGCTCAGTCGTCGGAATCGAATACCCGGCCATCGGTCGCTGACTCTCAATGGGCCTCGAACCATGTCGCTTTTTTCCACACCCTCGCCGTCAAGCCGACGAGGTCGTATCATCCAGACCAAGCCGTCGCCCTGGCGGTCGGTCCCCTGCCACTCTAATGGAAACCCCGGTCGCCTCACAAGCCAAACGGCTCACGACGGCACCCTCCGAACCGACCTTGAGGCCTGGCCTGAATTCGACGGTTAGGCAACCATTGCAAGCGCTTCGGTCGCTCCTGGATTCCTCGTACTGGTCTCATCAAGAGCTTCGTGGGAGGATAGACACAAGGGGGCTTGACTGGATTGAAGGATGATTCTATTATGCCTCAAGCGATTCACAGTTAACAATACCGTGATATGGCCGACGTGGCCTGACGTTTAATTGTGCATACGCAATACAAAATAAAGGAACACGATGGCAGCCACCACCACGCGCGCCGCCTCGTCTAGTCGGACCTCTAAGGCGTCAGTAACGGCGGCCGCCCGCATGCTCGCTGAGATCCGTCGTGTCGCCGAGCTGCTCAAGCAGGTCTCGGACCCGACGCGGCTTCAGGTTCTCATGCTGTTGAGTGAAAGAGAGCGAAACGTAACGGAGCTGTGCGCCGACCTCGGCACCCAGAGTCAACCCGCCGTAAGCCATCACCTGGCGCTCCTGCGTCACGGCCGATTGATCGAGCCTCGTCGGTCCGGCAAGCACAATTACTACGCGCTCACCGAGGCCGGTCGCGAACTGGCCCAGGTCGTCGACACCGTCGTCGGTTGAACTCGATTCCTCCCTGCTCTGACCGGAATCGCTTCCGGCGCCTCGCTGCCGCCGCCGGTTTTTCCTCGCCCACCCCTGCATCGAGCCTGATCGGCTCGGGGTGAGGAACCACGACCCGCTCCCCGGTCGAGAGCTTTGGATTTCTTCCGCGACGTCCACTCTAACGGGGAGGGCTCGTGGGCGGTCCGCTTTCAACGAGCCGGCCCATTCGAACGACTCCCGCCGAGAGACCTCTTCGTCGGCGGGAGCCCGTTCAGTGCGGTGATTAACTTGCGTTTGCCAGGCAGTCGCGAAGGAACGCGAGGCCGTGGGCCACGTCGCGCAGTCGCCCTTGCTGGTCGCCGACCTCGCGCTCGACGACGAGCGAGCCGGTGTAACCGACCGACTTCAGGGTCTGGACGAATCGCTTGATATCGACCTCGCCCTGGCCCAGCGGCACTTCCTCACCCCAGCTTCCCGCGACCTTGGGCCGGCGCGCGTCCTTGACGTGGACCGAGCGGATGTCCGTCCCGAGCAGTTCGACGGCCTCGATCGGGTCGCCCATATCGTAGAGCAGCATATTCGCAGGGTCGAAATTGACCTTGAGGTTAGGTGATTTCAGATCGTCCAGCGTCCGCCGCAGCAGTTCGGCGGTCTCCTGACCGGTCTCGAACGCGAGCGTCACTCCTTGAGCACGAGCCAGGTCGGCGGCCTGAGCAAGGGTGTCGAGCAGACTCGAACGTTCGGGAGAGTCGACCTGGGGCAAGAAACCGGCGTGGAGCGTGAGGTCGCTTAGTCCCAGCGCAACGGTCCGATTGATACCCCACGCGAGGCGTTGGAGCCGCTCGGGCCGGAGCGCTGGGTCGCCGAAGCCGCCCGTCTTCTGGATCGTCTGGGGCGTGGTGTAGTCCTCACCTGGAAATCCGAGCATGGCACCGGTCATCGTGAACCCGGCCGCACGCGCCGCGCGGGGGAGGTCGTCGCCTTCATCCCAGCTCGCGTGGTGCGGATCGCCGCACGCGATCTGGACGACGTGGATACCCAACTCGTCGAGAAAATTCTTGAGTTCCGCCACGCTCTTGACTTGCAAGCTCCAGCTACAGACTCCCAGGGCGAGCGGCTCCAGGGCCGGGGCCGGCGTCGAAACTTCAGGCCTTGTAGACACTTCAGTCACCTTCGTTGGCGAGACGTTCTCGTGTGGTAAGCGCCGCCAGGGCGCGCGTCGGACTGATGATATCCGGCCGGGACGCGGCAGGCGATAACCGATTCCAACGAGAGACCCCGCGTCGTAGGCGGGGCGATCGAATCCGTCCGACAGCGAGGAGCGTCGCGTTCCATTTGGGGCAGGCTTAGCAGACGGCCATGGCGTCGGCCGATTCGGTTCGTCGCAGGCTTGCGAGAGGGGGCTTGAAGGCGGGAACGACGCGGTTGCGGCCGTTCAGCTTCGCTTCGTAAAGCGCCTCGTCGGCCGCCGAGATCAGCCCCGAGATGCTCCGAGGCCATCCGCTCAGGCTGCACGACAGGCCGATGCTTACGGTGACGTGCAACTGCTTGCCGTTCGCATGCATCGCCCGCTGCGCCAGGTGGATGCGAACTCGCTCGGCGCGCTCGACGGCTTGTTCGAGCGAGGCGACCGGCAGGGCGAAGACGAACTCCTCACCGCCGTAACGGGCGACGAGGTCTTCCAGACGGGTCGATTCGCGAAGCACCCGGGCGACTTCGCGGAGCACTGTGTCGCCCGCGTCGTGGCCGTGCTCGTCGTTGATCTGCTTGAACCGATCGATGTCGACCATCAGGATCGCCAAGCCCAGGTCGCGCTGGACGTTGCGATCGCAGAGCGGCCCGATCTGCTCCAGGAAATAGGCGCGGTTGTACAGGCCGGTCAGGTTGTCTCGCACGGCTCGTTCGAACATCTCGCGCTGGAACCGCTCGTCGCACGGGTCGAGGCTAACGTATTTGAGGACAAGCGCCGCGCCGAGCTGGATGCGGCTCCCCTCTTCGACCCGCGTCGGCTTGTTCGGAGCCAGTTTCTTGCCGTCGACGAACGTTCCGTTGCTGCTCCCCACGTCGGTCAGCCAGGCGCGGCCGTCCGAATCGTACGAGAGCACGGCGTGCCGTCGCGAGACTGTTGCGTCGTGAAACTGGTACGTGTTCTCGCCCGACCGCCCGAGGCTGGTCGGCTCGCCGCCGAGCCGGAGCATCGTCCCGGTCATCCCGCCTCGTACCATGATCAGGTACATCGGAAGGGGGGCGGCGATCTGGGTCCGTTCCTCCGATTCCCGAACCGGCGAGAGGCAGATCTGCGTATTGCCCTTCACGTCCATATCCCGCCTCGATTCCGCCGGAGAGTCTCGAGCGTCCAGGTGCAAAGCCGTGGTCGCCTTGCACCTAAAAGCATCCCGAGCGTCTCCTCGTCACCTTGGGAAGTCTCGCCTCCATGCCGTTTGAAATCGGCTTCGGCTCCTTACCCGTAGCGTAGGTCGCCTCCTGAAGTTGTCAAATAAGGGTGGTGGAAGTACACCTTCAACGGGGGCTGGACGATGCCCTGGTCGAGCGCCGGGGCTAAAATGAAACAAGGCCCCGGGCGACTCGCCTGAAGATCTCGGGGACGGCGCTGGAAACCGTCGCAAGGAGTCTCGGAATGTCGTGGTCGTGGAAGCTGGCTCGGGTGGCAGGAATCCCCATCTACGTCCACTGGACGTTTCTCATCTTGATCGCCTGGCTGGTGATCGCGGGAACGCTCGAAAACAACAACGTCAGCCAGGGGATCTCCGAGGCGGCGTTCGTCCTGGCGCTTTTTGGCTGCGTGGTCTTGCACGAGCTGGGCCATGCCCTTACCGCAAGACGGTTCGGCGTCAAGACGTCGGACATCACCCTCCTGCCGATCGGCGGCGTGGCGCGGTTGGAGCGGATGCCCGAGAAACCCAGCCAGGAATTGCTCGTCGCTCTCGCCGGGCCGGCCGTCAACGTTGTGATCGTGGCGCTGTTGCTGATCTTCGACGTCCCGCTTCCGGCCGGCGTCGGAGCTTCGCAAGAGCTGGTGCACGCGGGATTCTGGCCCAAGCTTCTGATGGTCAACGTCTTCCTCGCAGCGTTCAACCTCTTGCCGGCGTTCCCGATGGACGGCGGCCGGGTGCTCCGCGCCCTGCTGGCCATGCGGCTGCCGTACGCCCGCGCGACCCGGCTCGCGGCGAATATCGGCCAGATGATGGCGATCGGCTTCGGGCTCCTCGGCCTGAGCGGCCAGGCCCCGATTTTGCTGTTCATCGCCATTTTCGTCTGGATCGGCGCCGAGGCCGAAGCCCAGCAGGTCGCCGAACGCGCGGCGCTCAAGGGCGTGTCCATCCGCGACGCGATGATCACCGAGTTTCACACCCTGGACGCCGACGACACCCTGGGGCGCGCCGCCGACCTTCTCCTGGCCGGAACCCAGCAAGACTTCCCGATCGCCGTCGACGGCGACCCGGTGCTTCACGTACTGACCCGGGCCGATTTGATGTCCGGCCTCTCCCAGCGCGGTCGCGACGGTCTTGCTCGCGACTTCGCCCCGTCGGCCCTCCCGACGGTCGAGTCGTCCGGCAGTCTGTCCGAGTCGTTGACGCTCTTGCGGTCGCGAAACACACCCTGCTTGCAAGTCGTCGATCGCGGCCAGGTCGTCGGTCTGTTGACCCTCGAAAACGTCGGCGAGCTGCTCATGGTCCGCGCGGCGCTGGGCGAGCCGCAAGACGGATCGGTCGAAGGCGGCGAGACCATCTACTGACACTCGTTGAGAAGGACGTCTCCGAGCATGACGATCGCCGACAAGCTCAGCCGGGCAGCCGAGACCGACGCGACCTTCCAGCGCGTCGGTCCCGACTGGATCGGCAAATGCCTGATCTGCAACGGCCCGATCGCCTTCGACGTCAAGACGGGCGAGGGCGCGACCCTCGAACACATCCGCGCCCGTAGCCGGGGCGGCACGGATGACCTCGACAATCTCGCCGTCGTCCACGGCCGCTGCAACTGGGAGAAAGGCCGCCGCTGGGACCCCAAGAAACGACGATCCACCGCCGACTACGACGAATTCGTCGCCCGCCTCCTCCAAAAACGCGCCGACCGCTGGCGGGGAATGTAGACTACGCTTGGCCGTGCGGTGTCCATTGACGCGGTTTATAGTAGAGTTGCAGACAGTACGGGGCCGAATTCCCTTCTCCCCTTGCGGGAGAAGGTGCCGCGCGGCGGCGGATGAGGGGTATTCGACCTCTGGGGCGCCTCGAACAAAGCCTATTATGTTAACCCCTCATCCGGTCTTCGACCACCTTCTCCCGCAAGGAGAGAAGGCATGCTCGCGACAGCCTGTTTAGACGACTGTCTTCAACCCAAGGGAATACTGCGCGATGTCGCCGCGCTCCATTACAGCAACTCGCTACCGACCGCTTCGTCATCAAGCCACGCGCGATCTCCGGCAATTGGCTCGGCCGAGGGGTCGCATTGGGCCAGCAGCTCATCCAGGGTGTAACGCGGGCGCGGGTTGGGCTCAATCACCAGGCGTCTGCCATCGAAGACGACGCCGACTGTGGCACCGGCACGCAGGCCCAACAGCTCAAGCAAGCGGGGCGGGACGGCCAGCATGATAGAGCCGCCGACTTCGTGAAGAGTCGCCTTGTACACATCGCACCTCCTGTGTTCTGTAGAGTCACTTCTGAAGCGACGCCCGCCACTCCTCGTCGAGTTCCTGGACGGTCTTGCCGGTGAACTGATTGAAGAGGTCTTCGGAGTACGAGCCTTCGCGCATGGCTCGGTTGAGCTTGAGGACGAGGTCTTTGTCGTACTTCTCTGAGACGTAGGCGAGGAAGCGGGCGGAGACGCGGTAGTTGCCGTCGTAGCGGGCGGTTTTCGGGTTGAGGCGGCCGATGTTGGCGGGCTCGTACTGGAAGAAGCGGATGTAGTCGGCGACGCCCTCGACGAGCCAGCCGGGGTTGTTGCGGCTATGGTAGCGCTGGACGATGTGGACGGTCTCGTGGATCATCGCGCCGACGTCGTCGGGGTGGTCCTTGAACCACTTCACCGAGCCCGTGATCCGGCCGCCGCCGGCCATCGCCGGGACGTCGATGCCGTTCTTGAGGTCCATCCGAATCAGGTGGATCGGCTTGTAGCCGTCGCTCTTGAGCTGGTCGTTGATCCGCCCGTACCAGCGCTCGCACGTCCGCGCCGCGTTGTCGGCCCACGCCTTCATCTCGGGGGCGTCGGTGACGTCGACGACGATCTCGACCGGATAGGCGAAGGTTCGCACCTTGGGATTCGAATCGACGACGATCTCGCGGATCACCAGCGGATGCGCATCGCCCTTGCCCGGCCGGATGCGGATCGCCTTCAGTCGACGCCCCGGCTCGGCCTTCGCCGCGCCCTTCTGGAACGTCGCCGCGTCGTGGAAGGTCGTGCCGTCCTCGGATGTTTCAAGAGTCCCCGACGCCAGCGCATCGGCGCCGTCGGGCTTGCCGGTCTGGACGGCGATCGCCTTGACGACCACCGGCTCGTCGAAGACCAGAGTGAAGGAATCTTCCGCCCCGGGCGCGGCTTTCGAGGTGAAATACGTGCCGTCGTCGCCGTCGAACGCGAACTGCCGGATCTTGTCCGAGTCCGTCGCGAGCGTCGACTCCACGACCGCCGCCACCGGTCCCACCTCGGCGAAAGCGGAGGCGTCGCCCCCCATCTCCCAAACCCAGGCCGTCAGAATCGCGGAGAACAGTCGGGCGCGTCGCGTCGTCAGCATCAGAGAATTCCTCCGTGGGGCGGTTCGAACGAATGCGAATCAGGTCAAGAGCCGTGGGCGTGTTCGTCGGTCCCAACTTGGATCACCGAGGCGCTCGAGGGCTTCGGAGTCCGAGGAGCTTCGCGTAGACGTCCAGTTTCGCGGCGAGGGACAATCGCCGGGGCCCTCGCGCGTTGTGGAACACGGTGAGCAGCGTCACGTCGTCGTCGGCCGGCCTTCCGGACCGATGCCGGCCGATGGCGGCGAGCAGGGCGGGGGCGATGCGGTGGGGATCGCTCAGGTCCAGCCCGCGAGCGATTTCGAGCAGGCCGTCCTCGCCGAGCAATCGACCCGACGCGTCCATCGCCTCGGTCAGCGCATCGGTGTAAAACAGCAGGACGTCGCCGGCACCTAGGGTGACGGTGAACTGGTTGTAGGGCGAGTCGTCGTCGAGCCCGAGGGGTAGGTTGCCGGCCCCGGCGAACTCCTTGTCGAGCAATCCCCAGGGGCCTGTCGCGGCTTGATGCCATAGGGGACGCGGATGGCCCGCGTTACAGATGGTCAGGGTGCGCTTGGTGGCCAGATAGGTAGCGACCACGGCCGTCGCGAACCGGAGCAACTGGGCCGTCTCGCCGAACTGGCGGTTGAGCGCCTCGACGAGCCGGGTCTGGCTCTTGGTGTTGATGTTCTTCCACATCATCGACCGCAGAGCGTCGGAGAACTCGGCGACCTGCTCGCCGTGACCCGAAACGTCGGCGACCACCAGACGCGTGATCACACCGCCGCCGCAGACCGATACGTAATGGAGATCGCCGCCGCGCACGCTGTTCTCGAACGGCAGGCTGTAGAGCCACGCATCGAGCCCTGGAGTCTGGAACGACTCCTCCACGGCGCGGTTGCCTCCGCGAATCTCCATGCAACGCATTGGATTGAGGCAAGGCTTCTCAGGCGACGAATCCATCGGATTCCCTCGACGGCGCGGAACGGTCGCAATCGCTGATCATCCTACGCGTCGCGGTTCGGGCTATCAAAGATCTTGATCGCCTTCTTGCCGGGGGCCGAAGCGGCGCAAGGCGACTCTGGTCGATTCCTGCTGATCTCGTGGTGCGACGGCACCTGAGCCTCTGCTCATTCTACGCCAGATTAAAAACGGATCGGCTTGAGAGAGTACTCTTGCGGTATGGAATGGCCGGATGTATTCTTTGCACACGATTCTTGAATGTTTGCAAGACCGCCAGGCGCGAGTCATGGTATCAAGGAGTCGCACGGGATCGGACGCGTCTCCTTCGAGGGAAGATTCGCCGATCCGTACGGATGAGAATACGAATATGAGCGGCGTTGGGGGGCGAAAGCGTGTTTCGGAAGCTCCTGGGATCAAGCTGCTCTCTCAGGTGACCTGTCCTCACTGCTGGGATCGGTTCCTTCCCGAGCAGGTGCTCTGGATCTCGGAACACGTCGATCTGATGGGCGACCCGCTCCTCGGTCCTGAGCAGCAACAGCGCTTTCTGCCCAGTCGATTCACCCTGGAAGGGGATGCGATCGATGCGCGGGGCATGACCGCGCGGTCGCTGGCCTGTCCCAAATGCCATCTCTCGGTCCCTCGTTCGATGATGGAGATGGAGCCCCTTTTCCTCTCGATCCTGGGGGCGCCGGCCAGCGGGAAGTCGTACTTTTTGACGGCGATGACGTGGCAACTGCGCAAGCTGCTCCCGATGGAATTCTCTATTTCGTTCACGGACGCCGACCCCGCCGCCAACCGCGCCTTGAACGACTGCGAAGAGTCGCTGTTTTTGAACTCGCGCGAGTCGATGATCGTTCCGCTCGGCGACTTGATCCGGAAGACCGAGCTTCAAGGCGAGCTTTACGACTCGGTCGCCTACGGCCAGCAGATCGTCAGCTACCCGAGGCCGTTCCTCTTCACCATGCAGCCGCGCGAGGGGCACGCCCGTTTCGACCGCTCGGCCGAGCTGTCTCGCGTGTTATGTCTTTATGATAATGCGGGCGAACACTTTCAGCCGGGGCAGGACACGACTTCGAGCCCCGTGACTCGCCATCTCACCCAGTCGCGGGCGATCCTGTTCCTTTTCGATCCCACCCAGGACAAACGGTTTCGAGCGGCCTGCAAAAGCAAGGCGCTCGGGCCGCAAGGGAGTCGCGACAACCGGCTCAGCCGGCAGGAAACGCTTCTGACCGAGGCCGCCGTGCGGATCCGCAAGTTCAGCGGGGCCTCTCAGCAGGCTCGCTATGATCGTCCCGTCGTCGTCGTGCTCTCGAAGTTCGACGAATGGTCGCATCTGTACGGGGCCGTCGACGACGGCGAGCCATGGCGGAACAGCGGAGGAGTCGCTGGAGTCGACGCCGACCAGATCGAGCAGCGGTCGAGACGGTTTAGGCAGATCCTCCAGGAGTATTGTCCCGAGACGGTCGCCGCCGCGGACAGCTTCGCCCAGGATGTGACCTACGTCGCCGTCAGCTCGCTCGGGAATCAGATCGAGCTCGATCCCGCCACGGGTCTGCCTGGAGTTCGCCCCGCGAACCTGAATCCCTACTGGGTGGCGGTTCCGCTGTTGTATTGCCTGAGCAAGGTGCTCCCCGCGCTGACGCCCCGCGTCAGGAAGCGATCCGCGGCCTCCGGGTGATCGAGCCGGATTGGTTTCGAGGTCGGTTCCGGGGCGGAACTCCGCAAATCGAGACGAGTTGAAGATCCGAGGGCGGCGACGACGGAGTCGACGAATTCATGAGCCAGGAATTGCACTACACGTCGGTCCCGCGCGGGCTTCAGGCTGGATCGCGAGGCTTTTGCACCGTCGCTGTCACACCGAGCCTGTCCGGCCCGCTTCGCGAGCGGCTCGAAGGGCTGAGCGGCTATCAGCAGATCTTCCCTCCGCACGACCCCGACGCCGCCCGCAATCCGGTCGTTTTCGCGCATCATCGGCTCAACCTCGGCGGTCGGCTCTCTAGCGTGCTGTCTCGGGTGTCGTTCGCGGGGCTCGACTACACCGAGCGGTCCAACAAGTATGCGCATCACGTGGTCGTCGATCCCTCGGAGCGGCCCACGGCAGGGCCCGCCTGGCTGCTGAGCCAGCCGGGATTCATGGACCATTCCTGGCAGGGAGAACCCCGGCTCCTGTCGTCGGGCCGTCCGGTTCCGCAGGGCGATCATCCCGGCGGCGTCGCGCATGCGTGGGAAACCGTCACCGGCGACGCCGGCTGGGCCGGTGCCCTCGCCGAGTCGTTCCTCGCCGCCCCCGGTCGCCCGGCCTTCCTGGTTTTTGATCCGGGCCAGGATCTACTCTCCCTGTTCGTCGAAGCTCTGGCGCTCATCCCCCCGGAGAAGCGCTGGGACGTCGAGTTCAACACTTACTTCACCCAACTTCCCCAGGGGCTGACCTGCGCATGGCGCGGCGTCGTCGCCGGAACCCCGCTCGCCAAACAAGCGGCGCGGACGCCCGGCGCCCTGGTGATCGATCTTCGCGCCGCGCTCGGCCAAGCCCAAGGGGGGCCGCTGGTTGATCAGGCGAGGACGGGTCTACTGCGCCTCGTCCCCGATAAACTCATTGAAACCCCCGATCCGTCTGAGCAAGATCGTCGCTGGCAGGCCGAGGCTCCGCCTGAAGGCGCTCGCCTCGCGAAGCCGATCGCTGATGAAGAGCGCGTGCCGGCCTATGACGTGAGGTTAGGGCCGCCAACGTTCAGGTCAGGAAGTAAACGATCGACCCTTGTGCATCCAACGCCGCGATCCGGCGCCAGGACGGCCTGGTGGATCGCGGGATCACTCGCGGCTTTCGGTTTGCTCGGCATGCTGTCCTTCTTCATGTGGCGAGGCTCGGAGTCAACCGACGTTATTGAGCAAGCGACCAAGGCTGTGGAAACCAAGAGGAAGATAGCCGCCGAGGTTCAAGTCGGCCCGGCCGCGAAGGTCGACGCAGCGAAGGAGGCGGTTCCCATAACCGCCGAGCCGAACCCCGCTCCAAAGCCCGAACCAGTCCCCAAGCCGTCTCCGCCTCCGTTCGTGGGCCCCCTCTCCGCTGACAAGACTCCAAACGCAGCGGCGACATCTCCTGACCCGGCGCGGGCGGCCCAGTTGGACCCCTTGCCGACGTTCATCGAGTTACCCAAACCCCCGGCATCGGGACTTGGTCCTCAAATCAGAACAGAGCAAACGTATAGAATTCCTCATGATGTCAAGGCACTGGAGTTGGTTCTGGAGCCCGATAACCTGAGAGCGACAAGCATCGACGTTCAGGGAAGCGACCCGAGTCGGCGATCGTGGGCGATCGAAGTACCCAGCGCGGGGTTGAGCGCGACTGTCAAGCTGGCTCAATTCGAGACAGCCGGCGACAGGTTGACATTCTCCTGGAACGTCGAAGAAGTCAGGAAGCGACCAGAAATGGCCGAGGCTTTTCTCGACAGTCTGCTCAGCGTCGAGACGACCAGCCAGGGGCGTCGCCACATCGCGCTACGAGCTTTGAAGCTACCCTCGAAGGCTGCGATTTCGCTGATCGAGCCAGGCAAGAAAGCTGAGGGCCTCAAGCCGCGCACTCTGAGAAGACCTTGGGCGGAGTCGTCGGACCTGGAAAACCCGAAGGCGGAGTCTTGGGCCCTGGAGAACTCGAAATGGGACCTCTGCATCCGCATGTGTCGTATCGACGTAGTCGATGAGAAATCCCAGAAGCTATCTCCGGGGGTGCCGAAGCCCGAGCCTAACGGCGGTGGTCAGAACCTTGAGATTATGGAGGGCCGTCTTTGGATGAAAATCATTCCCGATGGACGATTCGTCAATGCAACCTTGAATTTCGACGCCAAGACGACAAAAGATATCAAAAAATTGGAAAGTCTCAAGGCCGCAAGTCTGACACGGAACGCAAAGCTTAAGGACTTGATGAGAAACCACGAAGCCCACAAGACAGAAATCGACGATCTTGAAGCAGAGAATGAGGAACTAGATAAGATGAAGAAAGAACTAGAACCAGTAATCCATGTGTATAACTTGGTTGATCATGCAGTCAAAGCCGAGTTGAGTTTGATCATGGCGATTCGCATGAAGGACGGGTCTTTCATCGATATCGCGCGGATCGGCGCGTATGCGGATCAACCGAAGTAGCGAGGTTCGACGTAGACGGAGACGAGAGTTCCGACCATGCCCGACCATCACGAGATCGTCGACCAGATTCGAGCCCTCTTGCAGGCCGTGGACCAGACGCGGACGCCGGCGCTGGACGCCTTGGCGGCGGCTTACGCGCAGGCTTGCGGCGACGTGAGCCGTCGGCTGGCGCGGTGTCATCGGCTGCTCCAGCAGGGGCTGCGGTCCGAGGCCATCCAGCTCGCCGACATCGCGCCGCGGGTGCTCGACGCGATCGCCGATCTCGACTTTCCCGAGCGAGCCGACTGGGACGAGCTCGTCCAGATGTACGGGCTCCCCGATGCGCCCAGGTTCCCGATCGAGATCACCTCGTTCCTCAACGAAGCCTACGCTCAGGAAGACCCGATCCAGGACCTGCTCCGGACTCATCGTCGGCTCGCCCTCGCCCGCGCGCCGTTGCGAGCGCGGATCGGCGTGATTCGCAAGCTGACCGCTCAGGACGCGAACAATCCGATCTGGCAGGATGACCTCAGGATTTTCGAGAAGGCCCGATTTCGGGAAATCCAGGTCGAGGCGGCGGAAGCCGCGCGCCGTCACGACGCCGGCTCTGTCGGCCGCCTGCTCGCCGAGCTTGAAGACCAGACGTGGAGCGAGCCGCCCCCCGTAGTACTGGTTCAGGCGATTCGCAAGAGCGACGCTCATTTCCGGGGGCAGCAGAACCGCGCGATTCTCGCCGACATCGAGGTGAGTCTGAACGACGCGTTCTCGGCCCACGACCCGATTCGCGGTCGGCTCGCTCGCGACCGCTGGCGAGCGACCATCGCGGCGGTCAAGCTCTCGCCGAAAGACGCCGTCCATGAGCGGGTCGAACCGGCGTTGCGGTGGCTGGAAGACCAGGACCGGCGCGACGAGTTCAACCGAGACCGCGAAGACAGTATCCGAGATCTGGTTGATCTGCTCGACGATCCCAAGTCCGTCGCTCCCGCCGTGCTCGACCGGACGGCCAACGAAATCCTGAAGCACAGCGACGGCATGCCCGCGTCGATCCAGGATCGATTCGTCTCCCGCTTGACTCTCGAACGCGCCCGGCAAACCCGTCGCAGGCAGTGGGCCGCCGCCGCCGCCGCAGTCGCGGCTGTGGTCGTGGTGTCGGCCGTCGGAGCGGGGATTCGAAGCCAGTCGAGGGCCCGCGATTCCGCGCGAGCGGCGACGGCCCTGAGCGATATGCTCGAACTCGGCGAGCACGGGCAGGCGGTCGAATTCCTTGAGCGACTCACCAAGGCCGACCCCTCACTGTTCGAATATCCCGGCCTCGCCAACGCCCGAGCCCTCGTGCAAGGAGCGCAGGAGAAGGAAGCTCAACGTCAGATCCAGTTCGACCAGGCGATCCGGCAGGTGGAGCAAGCCCCCGTGACCGAGGCCGACCCCACCGCCCTGGAAACCGCTCGCGGCTTGGCCCGCCTATCGACCGAGAAGACCCTGCTCGATCAACTGCTGCAACGTCGAGGGGCGGCTCATCGCGAAGACCGCGATCGACGCGAGCGTGAACTGGCGCCGCGACTGTCTGCTCTGAGTGCGAACATCGAGGTGATCCGGCTCAAGCTGGAGAAAGCCAAATCCGACGGTCAGGAAGCCTCCGCGTCTCTCAAAGAGCTGGTGCAGACGCAAGCGGAACTGCGGGGCTTGGGGACGGAGATCGACCACGTCGGCGACGAGCAACAGAAAGCATTCCGCGTTCTCAGCCTGAAGCTGGACGCGATGCGCGCTGAGCAAGAGGGCCGTAAACAACGACGCAGGCTCGAAGAACAGATGACGAGCGCCGTCGCCTATTCGGCCGACGACGAGCCCCGAGACCTCGACGCTTACACCGAGCTGATCCAGAAATATATCAAGAACTATCCCGATTCGCCGCGATCGCGCGCGATGGCCAAGGTCGAGCCGGAACGGGCGATCTGGCAGACGATCACGAAGGAGAATCGCCTGCTCGCGAGCTGGCAAGTCCCGGAATCAACCGCGACCAGCGAGCAGTTGAGCGCCCGCGCCGCGGCCTGCAAGACGTTCTTGGCGGAGAATCCGAACGATCCGTCGGCCCTCCGACTCACGGAATACCAGGCTCACCTCGAAGCGATGGCGCGTCGCGACCTCCGCGTCGACAATCCCAGGAACCGGCTGAAGCAGCTCTTCTCCGACATCCTGATCGACTCCGTCTGGGTCGTTAAGGTCAAGAATCCGCCGTCCCGGCCTAAAAGCTATTTCTTGACCAAGCAGCCCAGCGAGGATTCCAACCTCCTCCGCTACATCAGCGGATTCGACGGACGCGAGCGGGCGAAGCCCATCGTCAAGGCGAACATCATCTATTCATCCGTGTCGCCGCAGACCAAGATCGGCGTCAGGTACAAAGCGATCTTCAGCCGGGCGGCGATGATCCCCGACTGGGACAAAGTGATGTTCGACTTGCTGACCGAGATCCGCAAGGACGCCGAGATGGATCCCATTCTCAAGCTCACGCTCTTGAAGAAGGTGACCGAATACGCCATGCAAGGAAGCGTGCCCCTCCAGGCGGCCCTGGCGCCGTTGAAAGCCGTAATGGAGCAATCGGACGTGGATCTGAACGTCCCTTGGATGGATCCCGAGAGCGTGGACGCGGGACGCTTGCGCCTCACCGCGGAACGGGTCGTCGAATCGATGCCGGATAGTCTCGAGATGTTGCGCGAGGCGCGCGTTCAGGAACATCGCATCGAGCAAATCATCACGCTCACGTATCGGTCGGTTGGCTGGCTCGCCCAGGAGGATTCGACGTGGGGGCTTCGATCGGGATCGGTCCTGCCCAACGAGGGAGAACTCTGGGTGGCCGTTCCGGAGGGGAGTCCTCGCACGGCCTGGAAAAAGCTGGGAAAGATCAACAGCGGCAAGGTCAGTGTGGCACCCGAATCGCTAGACGTCCGCGCCGAGGGGCGGCCCGTCTTCGTGACCGTGAACGCCGTTCCAAAGGTATGAACCGTCCGTAACCCCGGCGCGGAAGTACAAGGAATCTCAAAGAGGCCATGGCGGAACAAAGCTGGTTCATCCGATCCCGGGGACGCGTCTTCGGGCCGTTCACGCTGACGCAGTTCGAAGTGATGAGCAAACGGGGCCAATTCACTCGGTTTCACGAGGTTTCCACGGACCGTCAGAACTGGGGAGGCGCCGCGGCGATCACCGATCGTTTCTCCGCGTCTCACGGTCAACCTGCCGCGACGGCTCATCACAACGCGCCGATCGAGCTGGTTGAGACGGAGCCGGGGCTCGCGTCGGCCGCCGACGCTCCCGGTTGGTACTTCGCGCGTGGCGAACGTCAGGAAGGGCCGGTGCCGTTCCACGAACTTCAGCGGATGGCCAATCAGGGCGAGATCACCCCGCGGACGCTCGTCTGGAAAAACGGAATGCCGGAATGGGCGTCCGCCAACCAGGTCGGCGGGCTGGTCTTTCCGGGTGGCTCGAATTCGGGTTCTCCCGCGCCGTTCTCCCAGGCGGCGGGCGACTATCCAACTCCATTCACGACGCCGAGAACGAGTGGACTGGCGATCGCCAGCCTTGTTCTGGGCATCCTCTGGCTGTGCGGACTGGGAAGCCTTCTCTCGACGATCTTCGGAAGCGTGGCGCTCAGTCAAATTTCACGGTCGCGAGGAACACTGGAAGGTAAGGGCATGGCGATCGCCGGGCTCGTTCTGGGACTCGTCGGCCTGAGCTGGCTCTTGCTCGTCTTCCTGGGAATTCTAGTTGGGCCTCCTCGCCCGAGATTCTGATCGCCTGAAAACCGGCTTCCTCGCCAAGTCGGACGAAGAGCTTTCAATCAGTGGTTTTCCGTGAGCCTGCGGGCTTGAATCGTGTTGATCGTATTGATTGCGGCGGAGATGCGCGACCAGCGGTCGAGCTCGCTTCGCAATACCGCATCAACGACCGCGCCGTGAGCATCGTTGATGGCTCGTCGCCGGAGATCGCGCAGCTTCCGACGAAGGGGCCCGACGAACTTCTCTTCGCCCCCCAACCGCGACACCCATTTCTCACCGTCTCCATGGTCGATCCGCCCGCCCGTGACGTCGACGAGCGCGACCTTGAACGCATTGGCATAACTTCGGGACGCCACGAGGTAGTAGTCGCAACTTCCCAGGATTTCGAGCGACTCGATGACGATCAGCGCGGGCTCGCCATCGACCTCCTTGGGGCTGTTTTCGATCCGAACGCCGAGGATCGTCTTGTACGTCGGCTTCGTAGTCGCCGCCATCTTGAGTCGCCCGAAGAGCTGCTGGAGGTTCCTCGCCACTTGCTCCTCAAGGATGATGTGGAGATCGTGGCCGAAAACCTTTCCTTCCAGGGTGGAGATGGTCCGGTCGTCGTCGCGGGCGATCGTGATCGTCGAACCCAGTTTGAAGCCGTTCTTGTCCTTGGGATTGAGGATTCGCGTCCCGACCTTGAACACACCTTCCAGAATGAAGCGACTGCCGAGAAACTCCTCGGGACGGTCGAGAACGGCGTCGATCGACGCAGCCGTAGCATGCTGGCTGGCGTCGGCCTGCCTGTGAGCGCGCTCGGCGAGGTCGATTCGTGGACGATCGCCGAGCGGAAGCGGTTTGGCCGTGACGTTGGGATCATGGAGGACCGCGACGGCCGCTCGCCGGGCCGTCGCGGGAGCCGGCTGAGCGATCCGGCCGGGCGCGTCGCGGATCGCGGGTACTCGCATCGGCGCTGCCGGTCCGACGATTCGAGCGGCGATTGAAGGAGCCTCCTTGATCGCGAGGATAGGGGGCGGATCGACGCGGACGTCCGCCTTTGTCACGATTCTGTGCTCAACGACGGGGCGCTTGCGCAGCTTCGTCTCCCGTTGCGTTGATCGCCCCCTCAATGCAAGCTCCGCCGTTACAGCAACCAGTACAATCGCGGCGACCCCAGTCAAAAGCAGCAGCCGCGATGGGACTCGGCTCGCCGGGAGATCCTCAGGGATCGGGGCGTCCCCAACCGCCACGGGAGGATCACTTGCGGGTGTGGGCGTTTCAAACAGGCCCTTCACGCAGCCAGCCGGTGTCCATTCGGCCAGCTCGGCCGTCCAAACCGGGTCAGTTACTTTGAGCCTGCCTGTTTTCGACAGACCCGCAAGGACCAAGAACGAAACCGGTCCAAGCTTGCGTCCATCCCTCGTGAAGTGCCACTCGTTCGCGTGAGTCGGCTCGGGCTCGACGACCTCGTATACCGGGTTGACTTCGAGCACCGCGGCGAGTCTTTCGGCGGCGAACCAATCTCCCGATGCGCCCCGACGAATGAGCGTGCCGACTCTGAGCGAGCCCTGAGTCGCGAGCCACTTCAGCTCTTTGGCCGACAACGGACCGACGACCGAGTTCTCATGCTGATAAAACCAATCGGCCGCCATGGCACTCCCTTTCGAACTTCGTGCGACGTGAACAGGATCGACGAATCGGTCGGATTTACTCGGAGAATTCGACGGCCAGGTCATCTTCGAGCAGGCGGGCGCACAGGACAAAACGTTTCTTGAGGTCCGCGATCGACCTTCGGAGGGGGACGGCCGTCCCTTGAGGCGACTGCACGAGTTCCTTGAGTTCAAGGGCGACGGCCCGGAGTTCCTCCAGCAAGCGGCGACGCGGCCGCGCGAGATCCAGGTTTTTCGAGTTCGTCCTCGACTTCGCGCGGCACGGAAAAGTCGGGACGGGCGGAAGCGCGGGCGATCATCTCCACGGCCTCGTTCAGCGCCGACTGCGCGGAATCTCCCCGGGCGGCCGTGGCCTCGATGCCCGATGCATAAATATCCAGCACCGCGATATAGCCGGAGCCCACGGCGTGGAGGCGACGAGCAAGGCTCGACGTTGTGCTTTCTCTCGATCCCGGTCCGCGCGTCCTGGTCGATCCGATCCATTTACGTCAGCATGTTGATGGCGACGTCGATCGGAACGCAGAACCTGATCGCTTGTTCCTTTCGGGCGGTCGCCGTGACGATCCCGATCACCGAGTCGTGCGAATCGATCGCCGGCCCTCCCGAGTTTTCCTGGATTGATCGCGGCCCCGAGCTGGTAGAAGCGCTGGTCACCCAGTTTCGTCTGCGTGCTCAGGACGCCATGGGTCAGCGCGTTCTCGAACGTGACCGTTGCACCCAGCCCTGGATTGCCGATGACCGTTATGTCTTCACCTTTGCGAAAGGCATAGGCTTCCGCCAGCGGCAGAGGCGGCAGGTCGGTCGCGACCTCAAGGATGGCGAGGTCGCGTGGGGAGTCCTCGTCGAGGTCGAGCAAGCGGGCGGCGAGCAGCCCCTTGAGCCCATCGTCGGCTCCCGGGAAGTGGATTTCGAGCGATCCTATCAATTCGCCCCGAATGACGTGTGCATTCGTGATCAGAATTCTTCGTCGAGCGAGGAAGCCGGTCCCCATGCCGTCCCGACCTCGAATCAAGGCCACGGAAGCCTCGGATCGAGCAACGATCTCGCGGGTGCTCAATGCAGGCGCCTCGGCGGCGCGTGCCGTCGCCCGGTCCGGCTCGGGCGGCCCCGAGTTGGGATCCAGTTGGGCGATTCTCCCGCCTCGCGGCGGAGGAAATGCAACCTCCAGCGACCCAAGCCCGATGATCGTCGCCCGGCTCGCCGTCGACGATCCCTTGCTCCCCCCCGCAACCCTGACCAGAAGCTCAAGCAAGGGAATTCGAGAGAAGCGTCGAGCGAAGTGTGTGCCTGCCACGGGAGGAGGCATTCGACCAGGAACCGGCAACGGGGGAGGAACCGTGGGAGACGCAGACCTACGGCGATTGAGATCGGATGCGTGCGGATTCGGAAAAATCAGAATCTTCCCGCAGGTCGAGTATCGCACTTTCCCAGCTCTGGAAGGCGATTGGACCGACACCGAACTGCCGCAAGTGCATGCGAGGATCGTCGGCATCGCTCCAGCTCCGTCGCGGTCGATGATCTGCGAGCCACGGTCGATCCGAGCTTTGGAGGCCGTTCCATTTACATCAATCGCTTACATGTAAACCCGCGAACGACGAACATGGACCTCGGGCATGGCGCCTTTCATGTATCATACCACGGCGGAGGTTTTAAAAAAGCGTTTAAATGCAATACTTCCCGAATGGTTCCCCCGCGCGTGATCCTTCGGCGGCGACGGACCGTCTCGCATCTCAAGGGGAACGCCAGGGCGGGGGCGTCTACGGAGAACTTTCAACATAAAGTGTGGAGTCGAAACGAGGGGTCGAAGGAATTCAGGTTCACCACGGAGAATAAGGCGCGGTTGAGGAGAGGAATCGAGAAGGACTCGGCAAGGTCAATCCGTTGCGTCAGTCCCTCTCTTGAATTCTCCGAGCCCGCCGTAGTGAGTTTCTTCGACTCGACGATTGGACTTTGTTCGTGGACAGCCCCTAAAGGTCGGCGGTCCACTCACGGAACCGCAGGCCGTCGACGTTGCGACCGCTGAGGACGACGACGACGTCGCCCTCGCCGTCGAGGCTGGCGCGGTGGGCGAGGAGGGCTGCGGTGGTGATGGCTCCCGAGGGTTCCGTCCGCAATCCGTGGGCGGTGTCGAGCCATTTCATGGCTTGCCGCGTGGAGTGGTCCGGGATCGCGACGGCGGTTCTCACGTACTGCAGCAGGATGGGCAAGTTGTGCTCGCCGACGTCGTAGGAGAGCAGGCCGTCGCAGATGCTGGTGGGGTGTTCGAGTCGCGTGCGGGCGCCGGAGACCAGCGAGCGTCGGAAGTCGTCCGCGCCCTCGGGTTCGACGCCGATGATCTCGGCCTGGGGAAAGCCCGACGCGATCGCCAGGGCGTGTCCGGCCATCAGGCCGCCGCCGCTGACCTGGCAGAAGAAGTGAGAGACGCCCCGGCCCTGTCGCTTCAACTCCTCGACGATCTCCAATCCTCCCACGCCGTTGCCGGCGATCACGTCGGCGTCGTCGTAGGGGGAGGCCTGGATGGCGTTCTCCTGTTCAGCGATCTCGCGCGTCAATCGATCGCGCTCGCCGGTCTCGTGATCGCGGGCGATGTCGTACGTGCGGACGTCCGCGCCGAAGGAACGGGTCAGGGCGAACTTCACCTGGGGCGCGGACTCGGGCATGACGACGATCACGCGCTTGCCGTACGTCATTCCGGCGAAGGCGATCCCCGATGCGAAGTTCCCGGAGGAATGGGCCGCGATCGGTCTGTCGCCGATGCGAGCCAGGTTTCGAGCGACCCAGTTCAGAGCGCCCAGCACCTTGAACGAGCCCACCGGCGTCCAGCCGTAGTCCTTGATCCAGACCCTGCGACCGGCCGGCAAGCCGAGTTCCCGTTCGAGAGCATACGAACGAACAAGCGGCGCGGGCGAGAGATGCTCGTGGATCACGCTCGCCGCATCGTGAACGTCGTGAAGCTCGGCGATTCGAACGGACATGCGTATTTTCCTATGCTCTGGAAAGGAGGCGGAGCAGGGGGGCGGTCAGCGCACGTGGAGGACTACGGGGTGGCTGGCCTGACCTCCCGCCGCGGCGGTGGTCAAGTGGAACGAGCGGGTTTGATGGGGGACGGATTGGTCGGCCGTGACGAAGAAGGTGCGCTCGTTCTGCTTCTCGGTGATCAGCAGGCCGTTGAGTCCGATGTTGTCGACGTAGACCCCGTGAGGCAGGTTGCGGCCCGCCCCTTCGTTGCCCAGGGAAACCGGCCCGGCATGTCCGTTCCGCTCCAGCACGACCTTGAGCTCGATCGTCTGGCCGGGATGGATCTCGAACTCCAGCGGCCCGTCGGCCGAGTCGCGGACCGGCTTCGCGCCCCCCTCGGCCGGCCGGATCGCGAGGGTCAACTGGGGCTTGTCGGCCAGTTTGACTTCACCGAGGGCGCCGACCGGGTGGCTCAACTCGCGACCGCCGATCACGGCCGACGCCGTGACCTTGCCCGCCTTGGCCTGGTCGGGTGAGGGCGCCTTGGCGTCGACCTTCGCGGAGACAACGCCCAAGGCCTCGACCTGGCCCTCCTCGATCACCAGCGGCGTCGTGACGGAGAAGCCCGGCGGAAGGCCGTCGACATCGATGCGGATCGGACCTTCGAAGCCGTCGATCCGCTGCGCCTTGACCCGGAATTCCTGGGCCCCGCCCGCTTCGATCGCGGTCTTCAGCGGAGTGAACTCGACCCGGAAGTCGGGGCGACTCGGACGGATCGTCAGCGTGTACCGGAGGTCGGCTCCATCCAGGCCCCGGACGTCCCGGATTCTCGCCAGGTACGAGCCGTCGGCCGGGGCGTTGAAATAGAGCTTCGAGTCCTTGCCGAGTTCGCGATGCGACTCGTCGTCGTTCTCATAGTACAAGGGAAAGACCGGCAGTCCGTTGGGGACCAGTTCAGTGCCGGGCGGATGCGCCTGGACCACGTAGCACGGCTCGCCGAGGGCGTGGGCGAGTGGGGTGGTGTCGAAGTAGCCCCACCGATTCCCCTGGCCGGGATAAACGCCGAATCCGGAATCCGGACCCCTCGGATAGAGCCAGAGCTTCACGACTTCGCCGTTGGTGAAGAGATACTCATTCAAATGCATCTCGTCCTGGCTGAAGAGGCGGAAATCGTTGACCGTGCCGTCGTCCTTGCCCCGGAACGTGAAGTACGATTCGCGGACCGCCTGAAGTCGGACGCGCTCGATGCGCTTGCCTTTAGCGTCGAGAACCTCGACGAACGAGTCGAGCTTCGAGCCGGTTCGCGCCGCCTCGACTTCCAGAACCAGGGGCTCTCCGGCCTTCGCCAAGAAACGATAGAGGTCGATGTCGGCCCAGCCGTCCTTGCCCCCGCCGATGGTCCCGGCGGCGATCGCGGGAAGCTCCAACTCGTTCGCCTGCTCGACGGCGTTGTTGGGCTCGTGCTCCGCGACCCGCTTGGCCTCGACTACGTCGCGAACGGGCGCGGCCGAGGCGTCTTTCACAACCCGAGCGTCGTTCTTTCGCTCACGAGCGGCCGGCAGCGGATAACGCGACGACGTTCCGTCCATCCGGCCGACCCAGAACGACTTGCCGTCGCCGGCGACCGCGAGAGCTGTTGCGACGTCCGGCTGATTCTCCCAGAGCTGAAGTTCCGAGTAATCGGCGGCGTCCCAGACCTTGATGGTCCGGTCCTCGGCGGTGGTGACGAGTCGCGAGCCGTCCGGAGTGAACGCAAGCTGGACGATCGGCCCCTCGTGGGCGAACCGAGCCAGGACCATCGGATTGATCCTCGGCCGGTCGGTCGACACGAAATCCCAGACGCGGATCGTGTTGTCAGCCCCCCCGGCGACGATCGCGCGGCCGTCCGGGCTGAAGGCGCAGGCGTATTCCTCCTTGAGCGGCTGCGGGAGCGTGTCCAGCCGCAGGCCGTCCTCGATCCGCCAGACCTTGCAGGTGTCGTCCGCGCTCGAGGTCGCCAGAAACCGACCGTCGGGGCTGAACGACACCTTGTAGACGGCCCCGTTGTGGCCTTCGAGGGTCCGTAGCGACTTGCCGGTATCCACATCCCAGAGTCGGATCGTCCGGTCGTATCCGGCCGTGGCCAGAACCTTGCCGTCGGGGGAAAGCTCGGCGTCGAAGAGGAGATCGCGATGGCCCCGGAATCGGCTGATCAGCGAGCCGTCCTCGGGATTCCAGAGAGCCGCCTCGCCTTCGAGGCCGACGACCCCCGAGGCGGTCGCCAGGCGGGCGCCGTCGCTCGAAAAATGGACGGCGGTGACCTTGCCGGGGAAGTCGTTCAGCACGCGTTTGGGTTTGTCGTCCGGAGTGGGGCCGTCGCCCGAGGCCGCGTGCAGTTCGACCCTGCCGAAGCGCGCGACCGCCAGCCACTTGCCGTCGCGCGTGGAGGCGACCGCCGTGACCGGCCGGGCCTTCGCTCGCGAAGCGATCTTGGGGACGACCAGGGCCGGGCGGTCGGCCGGGTCACCTTTCGGCGCCGGCGCGCCCGCGTTGATCCAGGCCTTGAGCGTTGCAATCTCCGGGTCGCCCGGCTTGGGCTCGCCTTTCGGCGGCATGATCGGCTTCGCGGCCCCGGTCAGCACGCGGATCATCCGGCTCGACGCCGCGTCGCCGGCCTTGAACGCCGGGCCGTGCTCGGTTCCTTTCTGCAACGACGCGAAGGACTCCAAAGAGAACTCCCCCTCGCGCTCCTCGTCGTTGTGGCAGCCCGCGCAATACTTCTGAAGAATCGGCGCGACCTGGGACGCATAGTCGACGGCCGGCGAATCATCGGCCGCCCGGGTCGGAGTCGCCGTCAGGAGAGTGGCCACGACCAGGGATCGCAACATGAGAAGGCGTCCTGAGAGTCTGAGTAGGGGATTCAACCGGACTTGCATGGGGCTATCAGAATCGGCTGCCGCGAGCATGCCTTCTCCCGCAAGGAGAGAAGTGACGTCGGCCACATCTGTCTGCGTCGCAACAGCAAACCTCGTTAGTGGTTGAACAGGAATTCCCGGCTGCTCAGCAGGCCCCAGAGAACGTCTTCGACGACGGGCCGCTCGTCCGGGTCGCCGGGCGGGGGGAGCATCGCGACTAACCGGCTGCGCTCCGCGCCGGTCGGATAGCGGCTCAGGCAAGCCAGGTAGATCTCGTCGACGATCGCAGCCTCGGACATCCCCTGCTTCCGCAGGCTGAGCAACCTTTCGACCCGGTTGCCCTTCGCGCTCAGCTTCTCATTCAGGGTGTCGCCGTTCGTGAGGTGGAGAACCTGGACGATCGAAGGCTCGGCCGAGCGGTCGCATTCGCAGACGATCCGGCGCGGGTTTCGGCCGAACGATTGCAGGAAGTAATTGTCGACCGAGGCGTCGTAGAGCTGGATCGCCCGGGTGCCCGGCGGATAGAAATCGGTCTTCTGCTTGGACCCGCCGGGAACGAGGATGTTCTCAAATTTCGTCGGGACCTGGGTGACCTGCACGATGGCGTCGTGGAGGACTTCGGCCATCATCCGGCGCGGGTAGTACCGTGAATAGAAGCGATGATCGCCTTTGTTGCCTGGCAGAGGACGGCTCGATCTCTGGTAGGCGTTTGACCGGAGGATCGACTTCATCAGGGTCTTGAGGTCGAACTTGTTCTTGACCAGGTCGTCGGCCGCCGCTTTGAGCAACGCCTCGTTGCTCGCGGGGTTCGAGAGCCGGACGTCATCCACCTTCTCGACCAGGCCGACGCCGAAGAAATTGGCCCAGACGCGATTGGTGATCGCCCGGGCGAAGTAGGGGTTGTCGGGAGCGGTCAGCCAGTCGGCCAGGCTCGCCCGGCGATCCGAGGGATCGTCCATCGCCAGCGGCCGGCCGTCGAGCGGCGTCGGCGGCTGCGGCTTGCCGGTCCTCGGCTGGATCAGGTCGCCGGACTGCGCGACGTAGAGCGTCCGCTTGCCGTCGCCCGCGCCGGCGTCGCCGCCCCAGCCCTTGGCCTTCACTCGCGCGAACAGGTTGGCCATCGCGTAATACTGGTCGTTGGTCCATTTTTCGAGCGGGTGGTTGTGGCATTTGGCGCAGCCGATGGACAGGCCCAAAAACGCCTGGCTGGCGTTCTCGGTCATCTCCTCGGGCGATTGGCTGAGGCCGTAGAAGTTAGTGGCCCCGTTCTCGAGGCTCTCGCCGGTCGCGACCAGGATCTCGCGGACCAGCTTGTCCCAGGGCGTATTGGCCGCCACATGCTTGTGGAGCCAAGTGTAATACGATTTGACCGACGGCGGGAGCAGTCGCGTGCTCGTGAGCGTCAGCACGTCGGACCACTTGTAGGTCCAGTAATCGGCGAACTCCGGTCTGGCGAGCAACTCGTCGATCAGCGCGTCTCGCTTGTCCGGCGCGGTCTTCGCCAGGAACTCGCGGACTTCGTCGGTGGTCGGCGGCCGGCCGACCGTGTCGATCCAGGCGCGGCGGACGAACTCGGCGTCGTCGCAGGCCGGCGCGGCGGGCAGATTCAGCCGGGCGAGCTGCTTGTCGATCAGCTCGTCGATGAAATTGCGCGGCTTACGAACATCGACGACGATGCCTTCCTTGACGGCGGGCGTTCCGTCGCCATAGGGAACCGTGATGCGGGCGATGGCGATCTTGCTCGCATACCAGGCGATCACGGCCCCCTCGCCCGGTCCGACGACGGATGCGATCCCCTGATCGTCGACCCGGCAGACCGACTCATCGGCCGACGACCATTTCACCCAGCGGGTGACGTCTTCAGACCGGCCGTCGCTGGAGCGGGCGCGGACGAGGATCGGTTGCGACTCGCCAACCCGGTGGATCGAGCTGCCGGGCAAGACCTCCAACGCCTCGACGCGGGGGTCGGAGTCGGCCGGGGGGACGGCACCGGAGGCGATCCAGTCGGCGATGATCCGGTATTCCCGCGTGTCGGTCGAGAATCGGAGCCCCCCCTTGTGAGGGATGGCCCCGGACGGCTTCGCGAGAACGAGGCTGCGGCCGGGATCGGAGAGTTCGACCCGTCGCCCGCGATCGAGCTTGACGATATTGAAGCAGTCGGACGCCGGGTCGAAGCCGTTGAGCGAGAGCCGGAAGCCCCCCTTGCCGGCGAGGGCCCCGTGACACGCGCCGGTGTTGCAGCCCATCTTGGCGAAGATCGGCTCGACCTGGTTGCGAAAGCTCCGCTCGATCGGCCGGCCCATGCCGGACACGACGATTTTGGCCGAGGCGGATCGATCGCCGGCCTTGGCCGACACGACGGCCTCTCCGTCGCCTGCCGGCTTCACCAGGCCGTCCGTCACGGTGGCGACCTTTGGGTTGCTCGACGACCATTCGATTCCGTCGGTCAAGCGCCGAGCGACTTCACCGTTGACCGTCTCCTGGAGGAGCATCGACTGCGCGCTTTCCGACGTCCCGAGCGCGACCTCGGAGGGGAGCAGGACGAGGCCGTCAGCTCCCGCCCGGGCGCCGCCTTGGAAGGCGATCAGAACGGCGATCGAGTACGACCAGATCCAGACGTTCCACATGCGCGTCACCTCATCGACGGTGGGGGATCAGAACAGCTCTCGGATCTCGCGATGGCCGAAGTCCACGATCGGGAACGGTCGACCGGCCGGGCCGGGGAGCTGAGTTTCGAGGTTCAGACCGAGGCTGTGGAAGATCGTCGCCGCGACGTCGGGCGGCTCGACGGGCCGGTCCGCGGGCACCGCGCCGATCGGGTCGCTCGCCCCCACAATCCGCCCCCCCTTGACCCCGCCGCCTGCGAAGCCCACGGTGAAGCACTGGGGCCAGTGGTCGCGTCCGCCGGCGGGGTTCACGCGGGGCGTTCGGCCGAACTCGGCCAGGTTGCAGACCAACGTCGCGTCGAGCAGCCCGCGCTGGTCAAGATCCTCGATCAACGCGCTGTACCCCTGGTCGTACAGTGGGCAAACAATGTCGCGCATGCCTTCGATCGACGTGAACGGCTTAGAGCCGTGGATGTCCCAGGTGATCTCGTCGAACACGGTCAGGAACGTGTTGATCGTCACGAACCGGACGCCGTTCTCGATCAGCCGGCGGGCGAGCAGGCAGCTCTGGCCGAACCGGGTCATGCCGTACCGATCGCGGACCTGTTGGGGCTCTTGCGACAGATCGAACGCTTCGCGCGCCTGGGTGCTGGTCATCAAGCGGAACGCCGACTGGAAGTTGTCGTCCAGGATCGCCGCGCTTTCGCTCGACTCGAACAGGTCGACGGCGTTGTCCACGAGGTCGCGGATCTTCCGGCGACGGTCGAGTCGGACCGTCCCGATCTCCTGGGGAGGCAGAAGGTCGGGCACACGGAAACCCGGTTTCGACGGGTCGGCGTGCAACTCGAACGGATCGTGGGCCTTGCCGAGGAATCCGCCGGCCTGCCCGTTGGGCATGTTGCCGCCGCCTCGGCCCATCAGCTCGGGCAGGACGGCGAACGGGGGAAGGTCGGTCTTCCGGCCCTGGAGATAGCTCACGACGGCCCCGACGTGCGGTGTGTTGACGCCCCCGGTGAACAGCCGCCCGGTCTGCATCATCTGCCAGCCGGCGTCGTGGACCGCGGCCCCGCCGTGGTGCACCGACCGGACCAGCGAGATCTTGTCGGCGAGCCGGGCGTGGCCGGGCAGGATCTCCGAGAACTGGTAGCCCGGAATCGTGGTCTGGACCGGCTTGAACGGCCCTCGGATCTCGGCCGGAGCGTCCGGCTTCATGTCCCAGAGGTCCATGTTGCTCGGTGCGCCGAGGTTGAAGATCATGATGCACGACCGGTCGTCGTGCCCCGGTTTAACCGCCCCGGCCGCCCTCGCGGCCATCAGGTGCGGGAGCGAAAACCCCAGGGCGCCCAGCGCGCCGACCTGAAGGAAATCGCGACGGGTCACGCCGCCGCACGTGGCGACCTGGCCTCTTCCGGTGAAGGTGAGCATGCGACGACCTCTGGCTGAGATTCCCGCTGCGACCGCGATGGCTCGCGGCCCCGACGTTCGTTCGAGGGCGCGGAGGTCGACGACCTCGCTGGGCGATGGCCAACCGGATCGCGGTGTAGCGCCATCATCCCGACCCGTCCACTGCCTCGCCAAGGTTCATCCTAACCGCTCCCGGCCGGCGAGTCATGCCTCTCCTTCGGCAAGTTCGGTCGGCATGATGCGGAAAAACTCGGCTCGGCCCGGACTCGGTGCGAATCACCGCATCGCGACCTGCGGCGATGCCGAGCCAGTTTCCCGCATGGACGGGAACACCGTCGCGAGGCCCAATTCAGGCCGTCGCCCCGCATCGCCGACCCGTTCAGGAGGAACGAGATCCTCAACCCGAGCCACAGCAGGGGCGGAGCGGACGTCCGCAACGTGAAACGAAACAAGGGCTCGCGTCGAAGCGACGCGAGCCCTTGTTTCTTTAACCCATTCATTAAGTCGGGGCGAGGGGATTTGAACCCCTGACCTCTAGCACCCCAAGCTAGCGCGCTAGCCAAGCTGCGCTACGCCCCGATCGTCTTTTGAGAAAAACCATTCACTGTTCAGTGCCGGTTGTTCCCAGTCGACGGTTTATTGTAAGTTATCGACGGGATCTGTCAATCGCGGTACGGGAGGATAAGGCGTGGAATTCGCCGACCGAGTGGTGTTGGCTGTGCGGGCGAAGGGAAATCCGATCGTCGCGGGGATCGATCCACGGCCCGAGGAACTGCCTCCAGGCTTCCTGGACGGCTTCCCGGACGACCGGAAGGGGGTCGCGGACGCGCTTCGGGCTTTCGGGTGCGCGATCGTCGACGTCGTTGCGCCGCTCGCGCCAGTGATCAAATTTCAGTCGGCGTTCTATGAGGCGTATGGGCCGGAGGGGCTCGCGGCGCTGCGCGACACCATCGAGCACGCGCGGAAGTACGACGTCCTGGTGATCTTCGACGGCAAGCGGAACGACATCGGCACGACGGCCGAGGCTTACGCGCGCGCCTATCTAGGCAAGGTTCCAGTCGGCGGGTCGTTCGAGCCGGCCTGGGACGTCGACGCGATGACGATCAATCCCTACCTGGGGACCGACGGAATCGCGCCGTTCGTCAAGATCGCCTCGCGCGAGCAGAAGGGCGTGTTCGTCCTCGTGCGGACGAGCAACGCCTCGGCCGGCGACTTTCAGGATCTGGTTTGCGACGGCCTCCCAGTGTACCGACACGTGGCGAATCGGCTGAAGGGCTGGGGGCAGGGGCATCAGGGGGCGGAAGGCTACAACCTTCTGGGGGCCGTGGTCGGGGCGACGTATCCTCAAGAACTGGCCCAGCTTCGGGCGGATCTTCCGGGGGTCTTGTTGCTCGTTCCGGGGTACGGCACGCAGGGGGGCACGGCGCAGGCGATCGCGGCCGGCTTCGATGAGAACGGGCAGGGCGCGCTCGTGAACAGCTCGCGCGGGATCACCTTCGCTTATGCGAAGGCCGCCTATCGTGATCGGTTCAAGGGCGAGTGGCAGCGGGCCGTCGAGCAGGCGGTGCGCGACATGATCGACGACCTGGCCCAGAATACGCCGGCGGGACGGCTCCGGTCCGGCTGATCGGCTGTTACATCTCGGGCAGGACGCCCAGCTTGACGGCGCGTCGGACGGCGACGGCGCCTGCCCCGAGCATGGTGAAGGGAACCCCGATCATGAACATGACGCTCCAGTTGTAGCCGTCGGCCATGCGCGCGACGTCGGCCGGCTGGGCGGAGACGGCTTCCTTGCAATTGGGGCATGCCGAGGCCTTGCCCGAGATTGTGAGGGCGAAGGCGAGTGATGCGACGCAGATCGAAAGCCAGGCCCGACGTCGAATCCATCGCATGATACAGGCTCCGCGAGCGAGATCTCCGGTCGTTGTCGCGCCGGCGGTCAAGTCGACGGCGGCGCTCGTTCACCTTACTCTAGACGCTTAGGTGTCTGGAGGCAAGCTTCCCGAGCGTTCGGCTCAGCGGTGGCGGAGCGCGACGACCTTTGGCGCGGGGACCGGGCGGACGGCGACGGGCCTCGGTCGAATGGGGGGGACGCGCGGGTTGATCGGTTGCCGGCTCGCTCCCGGGATCGGCTTGCCGGTCGAAAGCGCGAACGGATAGTTTTTGACGAGGAACGGCGGACTCTTGAGGTTGACGCGGATCTGCCCGAACGCGCCCAAACCCTCGATGGCGCCCACCGCCGTGACGCCGGTGCCGCGCCCGTACTGCCGGGCGACGCTGCCCGAGAGGACGGAATATCCCGGCGCGCCCTGCTGGAGCGTCACGACCTGGGCGTCGCCCGCGACGTTCCGCGTGACGTCCAGGAACCCGCCGCCGGTGACCTGGAACGAGACCAGATTGCCGATGGAGTCCGTATAGTTCAGCGACGCCCCCCGGGCGAACAGGCTCGCATAGTCGACACCGCCGCCGAGCGGATTGCCGGCGAGGTCGGTGATCGCGGAGGGACCGGTCCCCACGAGTCGGATTGCGTAATTACGGCCAGTGGTCAGCGGCTGGGTGGGCGTGATCGTGACGGTCTGGGACGACGGATCGTAGCTGGGCGCGGAGAACGCGATCCAACTGTTGTCGCCCGCCCCGTAGACGCCGCTCGCGCCGAGATCGAGAATGCCGTAACCCGTGCTGCTGAAGGCCGGGCCGGGGCTGAGGGGCTCGCTGAAGCCGATCGTCAGACTTGTGATCGATGTCGAGTCGCCGTTCAGGTGGACCCATTGGACCTGCGGCGGGGTGAAGTCGGGATCGATGTCTTGAATCGTAAGAGGGACGGCGTAACGGCCGCCGAGCACGGCGCCGCCGGTCGGCGCTCCGAGGTAAAGTCCGACGCCCTCGTCGTGGTTGTCGTGCGGGTTGGGGAGGACCGGAACCGTGATGTACTTGACAGTCTCGCCGGGGCCGAACGACAAAACGCCCGATACCGGCAGGTAATCGATCCCGGGCGTCGCGTTGCCGCCGAACGTCGCGTACGGCACCGTCACCGTCCCGCGCGCGCCCAGGGTGCGATAGACGGGGATCGTCGCCAAGCCGGCGTTCTCGGGCACGCTGAAGGAAGGCTGCGAGAACTCGATCGCCCCGGGCGACTCCTGGACCGTGACGGTCGCGGAGGCCTGATCGTCGGCCGGGTTCAGATCGTACTGATCGCCCCCGACGAGGGCCGACAGGCTGCTCGTTCCGGCGACGGTCGGCGTCAAAACGAGCACGACGGTCGCGACGGCCCCGGGCGCCAGGGTCCCCAGTTGGACCGAGACCTGGCCGGCGGCGCTCTGAACGAACCCCTGAGTGGTCGTCGAGGCGACGTAGGCCCAGGCGTTCGCCAGCGGCAGGTTGAGGACGACGCCCGTGGCTGGTGACGGCCCCCAGTTGGCGACGCTCGAAACCCAGGTGACGTACTGGCCGACGTCGGTCTGAGCCTGCAAGGACGTCAGGCTGACGGCGAGGTCGACCGTCGGCTGGACCATGACGTTGGCGGGAGAGGCGACGCCGGAAGTCGGATTGAACGGGTCCTCGACCGCCGAGCCCGGCAGCGACAGAGTCGAGTCGGCCGGGGCGGTCGGCCGAACGAAGACGGTCAAGGCCGCCGACTGACCGACGGCAAGGCTTCCGACCTGCGCGACGACAATTCCCGCGTCGAGCTGCGGCGGCGGTCCCTGGCTCGACGCGGCGGAGACGAACTCGACGCCGGCCGGCAACGGCGCCCGGATCGCCACTCCGGTAGCGTCGTCGGGCCCGTTCGCGGTCACGACCACCGAGTAGGCGAAGATCGACCGCTCGTGCACGGGCCCGGACGGCGGCGTCACGACGACCGACAGGTCGGACGACGGCGCGAGCGTGACGCTTGCGACGGCCGTGTTGTTGACCTGGTTGAAATCCGCGTCGTCGCCCTGCACGGCGGCCGTGACCGTGAACGGACCCGTCGCTGAAGTTTTGGGAGTCAACACGAGCGTCAGCCGCGCCATTCCGCCCGGCTCCAACGTCCCCAGCCGCGCGGTGAGAACCCCGCCGGCGAGCGCCGGCGGCGCGCCCTGGTTGGACGAGGCCGACACAAAATTCGCCCAGTCGGGAAGCGGGATCGAGAGCACGGCGTTCGGTTCGGTCGAAGGGCCCTGATTGACGACCAGAACGCCGAACGTCGCCGGCTGGCCGCGCGGCGCCGACGGCGACATGGGGAGCATGGCCACGGCCAGGTCGCCGAGGGGGCGGACGGGCGTCTGGCGCCAGTCGGAGTTGTCGGCGTCGTTGGGGTCGTCGACCGTGCTTCCGACGTGGGCCGCGTTAATCAGAGTCGTCCCCACGGACAAGCTGGGAACCGCGACGATCCAGAGGGTCGTCGATGCGCCGCTGGCCAGGTGGCCGACGACCGCCGTGACGATCCCGTTCGCGAAGCTCACCGCGCCGCCGCCGTCGACCGAGGCTGCCACGTACGCCGTCCGCGACGGCAACAGATCCTGGATCGTGACGCCCTCGGCGGCGTCGGGACCCGCGTTGAAAATCGTCACCCCGTACACGACGTTGTAGCCGTCGGCGGCGACCGGGGGCGCTTGCATGACGAGCCGGAGGTCGGCCTGGGGGCGAATCATCGTCGCCAGGCTCGCGAAGTCGTCGTTCAGATTCGGATCGTAGGCGTCGCTCGTGACGCTCGCGGTCGAGGCGATCGTCCCCAGGCCCGTCGCCTTCAGGACGACCGTGATCCGAGCCTGGCCGCCCGACGCGATCGAGCCCAGATTGACGATCAGCCGGTCCGACTGCAACACGCCCGCCCCTTGCGTTCCCGAGGCGCTCACATACGAGGTGTTGCTGGCGAAGGGGAGGATGAGGACCGCGTTCGACGCCGGGTCCGGTCCCGCGTTCGAGACGGTCAGCTCGTAGGTGAGGAGGTCGCCGACGTGGCCCGAGGGGGGCCCGGCGGTCAGCTTGAGGTTCAGGTCGGCCGTCGTCGCGATGCGGACCGAGACGCTCGTCGAGTTGTCGCCGGGATGAGCGTCGACCTCATCCATCGTCACCTGAGCCGTGCTGACGAGGTTCCCCAAGTAACCAGCCGGGGGTTGAACCACGACGACCACGACGGCCGACGCTCCCGGCAACAGTGAGCCCAGGGCGGCGGTGAGCGTCCCTCCCTGGATGACGGGCGACGACCCCTGCGAGCCCGACGACGAGCCGATCGTCGCTCCCATGGGGAGCTGAGCGGTCAGGACGACGTGATGGGCGATGAGATTGCCGGTGTTCTTGACGGTCGCCGTATACGTGATCGCCGCGCCCGGGGACGCGGGGTTGGGATTCGCCGTGAGCTGGACGCTGACGTCGGAGACGGGTTGGACGAGCACGGCTTGCGAGAACTCGGACGTGTCGCCCTGGGCGTCGGTGGCGGTCGCCGAAATAAACCCGCCGGGCGCAACGGCACCGAGCGTCGGCAGCTTGAAGGTCGCCGCGCCGGCCGCGTCGGTCGTAACCGAAATCGACCCGAGATACAGTTTTCCCTCGCCGAACCCCGAGGGATCGGGCAGATCGCTCCAGAAAAACTGGATCGTGTACGACTGCGACGCTCCGCCCGAGAGGGTCCCCTCGGCCAGCGTCGCCTGGCCGTCGCTCTGGGCCGTCGACAGGATCGGGTAGTTCTGCCAGTTGTTAGGCCCGGGACCATGGATCGTCGGATGATTGAGGGTCGGTCCGTCGCCGAAGTTGATGCCGAGATTGGCGTTGTGGTGGATCGAGTTGGAGAGGATCGTCACGCCGGTGACGAGTCCCATGAGCTGGACGCCCGACCCGACCGCGCCCGTGCCATTGTACGCGATGGTGTTGCCGGCCCCCATGCTCATCCCGCCGATCGAGTTCGATCCGGTGCCGAGAGTGAGGCCGTTGCCGAGATTGCCCAGGACCAGCCGGCCCGAGGCGTCGGTGCCGATCTGGTTGCCCTGGACCACCAGGCCGGTCGTGTCGACCTGCGTTCGTATGCCGCTGCCGTTGTTGCCGGAGATCTGGTTGGCCGCCTGGGACGTGAGCCCGCCGATCGTGTTCGCCGGCGCGGAGTTGAGCAGCACCCCGTCGCGAAGGTTGGCCACGGCGTGCACCCCGTCGATCGCCAGACCGATCGCGTTCCCCGTGATCTGGCTCTCGCGCGCGCCGGAATTCAGCTCCAGGCCGTTCCCCTTGTTGCCGGAGATCACGTTGCCCAGCCTGGGGCCCATCCCGCCGATGATCGCGCCGCGGCCTCCCGAGAGCAGAACGCCGTCCGACCCGTTGCCCAGCGATCGCAAGCCGTCGAGCGTCGTGCCGATGAGATTGCCCGAGACCTGGTTGCCGATCGTATCGAGCGACGTGCCCGTGATCTTGACGCCGTTGCCTTGGTTGCCGGAGATCAGATTTCCCGCGCCGGTCCCGCCGCCGATCGTGTTGTGCGACGACGCGAGGATCACCACGCCGTCGCCGTTGGGCTGCGCGGAGACCCCCTGGGGACCGACTCCGATGTAGTTCGAAGCGACGAGGTTCCCGCCTCCCGTGGTCAGGAGGATGCCCGCGCCCTGGAACCCCGAGATGATCAGGCCGGCCACCGTGCTGTCGCCGGCCGAGATCACCAGGCCGTTCTGAATCATCGGCAAGGCCGACCCGTCGAGCTTGACGAGCGGTTGGCCCGAATAGGCCGGCTGCGTCCGAGCGTCGATCGTCACCGGGTGGATGATCGGCTCAAGGGCCGAGGTCAGCGCGATCGTCCGCACCCCCGCGCCCGGAATGGCGAACTGGATCGTGCTCGGCGACGTGTCGGCGTTGACCTGGAGGATCGCCCAGCGCAGCGAGCCCGCGCCGTCGTCCGCCGTGTTCTCGACCGTGAACGTCGAGAGCAAGATCCGCCGTTCAAAATATTCAAGCGTCGGCCCCCGCGACTTACGTCGTCGAATGCCAGCGGATAAGCCACGGACTGAAACGGGAAGTCGCATGGATGCTCATCGCGAAGAGAATTCCAGATGAACGTCAAGCACCGTTGCGTCGCAACATGCAGTCGACCAAAACGGCGACGATCCTTGCTCCTCTGTCTCTACGCAGTCTCGCTCAAGGAATTAGGATTATGATACGAAACCACCGGAAAAAGGATCGAACATTTTCCGGGATTCCCTATTTAGTGGACATAACCCTGTCACAGGATCGGTTAACGCGAGTGCGATTGGTTGCAGTAAACCTACCATCATTCTCTGGGCCGGCTGGAGATCTTGTCAAGCCGAATCGCCGCAACCCGCACCCGGGATGAGTTGGGTTGCGCAAGGACGAGAGCCCGGATCAGTAGCTCGAGGTCGAGGTCGAGACAGGCATCTGATAGAGCATCAAGTAGATGACGACGCCCGTGATCGAGACGTAGAGCCAGATGGGGAAGGTGAGCTGGCCGAGCCGGGCGTGGCGTGCGAAGTCGCCGCGCAGGGCGCGGTAGAGCGTGATGAGCACGAGCGGCGCGACGCCGAGGGTGGCGAGCACTGTGTGCGAGAGCAGGATCGTGAAGTAGAGCCAGCGGGTCGAACCCTGTCCCCGAAAGGCCACGCTACCGGCGTGAAAGTGGTAGAAGAGGTACGATCCCAGGAACAGGGCGGCGGCCGTGACGGCCAGGGCCATCGCGATCACGTGGCCGCGCGTGGCCGGGTGATGAAGCGCGTCGGACGCCGAGAAGACGGCGGGGGCGACGCGGGTCGATCGATCCGACCCGGGACGGCGGATGAGCACCCAGCCGGTGAGCAAGAGGATCGTGCAGAGGCCGTTGAGGCTGGCGTTGACGGCGGGGAGCGCGCGAACCCAACGCGGCAAGGCGCGGCGTTTGGCCTGGGAGATCAGTTCGTCGAGGGCCTTCGAATCCTGGGAATCGAACAGGCCGACGATCCGGCCGCGGTCGACCAGGGCCAGGCGGTCGCTGTGGACGATCGCCTCGTCCTTGCCGTCGGGGTCGGGGGCCGGGTTGGCCAGCGCCGTGAGATGGAACCGCTTGGCGATCATCTCGTAGATGGCGTCGTGGTCGCCGGTCAAAAACAACCACCGCCCGGCGATCGCGCCGAACCGCTTGGCGTAGTCGGCCAGGATGGCCGGGGTGTCGTGGTCGGGATCGACCGAGAGGCTGACGAGCAGGACGTCGTCGCCCGCGAGCCGCTCCTGAAGGCTCCTCATGATGCTCGTGATCCGAGGACATGAGAGCTGGCAGCGCGTGAAGATGAACGAACCGATCCAGACTCGGTCGGCGAGGGTCGCGTCGGTGACCGCGTCGCCCGACCGCTCGGTCAGGTGGAATGCGCCGAGGTCGTAGGCTCCATCGCCGAGATCCTGAGCCGCTGAAGCCCCGCCGCGCGGCCCCCGGGCCGTCGCCAGGCAGAGCAGGCCCGAGGCCAGAACCGTGAACAAGACGATGAGCGATCCGCGCCGATAGGCCGATTCCACGATAACGCCGCCTGGCTGTCTAGCAAACCGGAGAGAGGGTTGCGATGGGATGGTGTTAGTGAGGGTTGACGACGGTCGCGACGGCGAACGAGGGCCGCTCGCCGATCAAGTGGGCCGTGGTCGTTTGCGGTTCGTTCGCCTCGTCCTCAGCCTCATCGTACTTCAGAACCATGTCGGGGCACAGCGCGAGGGTCAAGATCGCCGCGAAGACCAGGGCGGGGACGATCATGAGATAGACCCAGGGCTTCTCGAACTTCAGGTGCATGAAGTACCAACCGACCATGCAGGCCTTGACGATCGCCAGGAACAAGAGGCCGAGGATCAGGAACGTGAAATGATCCATGAAAATTCGGGCGTAGAAATACTCGACGAGGGTGAACACGAGCAGCCCGAACCAGACCTTGAGGTACGGAGTATGCGACTCGACTTCGAGCTCGGCGGCTTCGCTCGGGGAGATCGCGGCGGCTTGGTCGCTCATGAGCGGGGTCCTCGGGACGGCGTTGACTTCGGTCAGACGAGATAAACGATCGTGAACAGGATGATCCAGACGAGGTCGACGAAGTGCCAGTAGAGGCCGACGTGCTCGATCGTCGCGTAGTTCGCCGGATTGTACTTGCCTGTGAGCGACTGGAGGAACACCAGGAACAGCGCGAGGACGCCGATCGAGACGTGCAGGCCGTGGAACCCGGTCATGGCGAAGAAGCACGAGGCGAACAGGCTGACGTCGGGCCGGAAATGCCCGGTCGCGCTGATCCCGGGCGGGTAGTGGTGGCCGACCATGAGCTGATAATACTCGAAGACCTGCACGCCGACGAACACTGATCCGATCACCACCGTGGCCAGGAGGTATGCGGAGCATTTCCCCTTCTTGCCCTGCTGGATCGCCGCGAGGGCCAGCACCATCGTCACCGACGAACAGATCAGGACGAACGTGTTGGCGGCCGTCAGGTCGATGCTCAGCGGGTTGGTCATCGGGTCGTAGGGCTTGGGCCAGTTGTGCGTCACCAGCTCTTCGGTCTCGGCCTTCGCCCCTTGGGACTCAAGCTGTTCGAGCAGCGCATGGGCCTTGGCGGCGCTCAGCCGGGCGACGACCGCGTGAGGGACCGCTTCAAGGACCTTCTCGACCTCGACGGGGGTCATCCCGGTCGCCCCCTCGATCGCGTGGGCGACCTGTTCCGGCGCGCCGCCGACCGCCTTGATGACCACGCCGTGGGTCTTCTCGAGTTCGGCGATGTTGGTCGTCGGCGGGTAGAGGTTGCTGTACCCCCGCGACGAGCTTCCCGCGCGGAGGACGATGTACGAGCCGATCAGGCCCGTGAAGAACATGATCTCGGTCGCCAGGAACAGCCACACGGCCACCTTGCCGGCCGTAGCCGGAGCGTGATGGCCGGTCGAGCGGCCGTGGCCGGCTTCGGAAGTGGTCGAGACGTCGGCGTGTGCCATCGTGGTGGAAACCCCTGAGACGAAACCGAGGAGGAAAACGAAGCGACCCGCGCCGATCGCGCGTCGGTCAGGTCAGGCCGGCATGGGATTCAGAACGAGCAGCAGCAAGACCGCCGGCAGATACACGATCGAGGCGCGAAGCAGACGGCGGGCCGTCGCGTCGTTCACGCACGACCAGAACCGGGCCGCCGACTCCAGGTAGGCCAGGCCGAGGATCATCGCTCCGACGAAATAGAACGGACCGGCCAACCCCACGATCGACGGCAGCAGACCCGCCGGCACCAGGGCCAATGCGTAGAGCGTCGACTGGCGGCCGGTCATCGTCCCCCGCGGATCGACCCCAGGAAGCATCTTCATTCCACCCCGCGCGTAGTCGTCGCGGTAGATCCAGGCGATCGCCAGAAAGTGCGGGAACTGCCAGAGGAAGACGATCAGGAACAGCACCCAGGCTTCGATGCTCAGACTTCCCGTGGCGGCCGTCCAACCGATCACCGGCGGCAGCGCGCCCGGCACCGCGCCGATGGCCGTGTTCAACGTCGTGTAAGGTTTCAGAGGCGTGTAGACGTAAACATAAAGCAAGAGAGTGACCAAGGCCGTCGCCGCCGCCAGCCCGTTGACGCCGACCAGCAGGATGAGCGTTCCAATCAGGCCCAAGGCCGCCCCGAAGATCGCGGCTTCGGGGGAGGCCAGCCGACCGCTCGGCAAGGCTCGACGGGCCGTCCGCCTCATCAGGGCGTCGCGCGATCGTTCCAGATACTGGTTGAGAGTGCTGGCGCCGCCGGCCACGAGCCCGGTGCCCAGGAGGGTGAGGGTGAACGTCATCGGATGAGCGCTGCCGCGGGCTCCCAGCAGGAAGCCGACCCCGACCGTGATCAGAACCATGAGCACGATGCGAGGCTTCGTGAGCGACAGGTAAGCCGAGGCTCGGCCCCCGACCGCGGCCGCCAGAGCGGCGTCGGCGGACGGAGAAACGAGGGTGTCCTGGCTTACGGAAACTGCGGATTTCAAGCGAGCACCTCCAAAGGGACCTGTGCGGACGGAGACGAAGGGGACGAGGCGGATTCGGGCGGGGACGACGGCCCCAGCCGGCGGAACGCGCGCAAGGTCAGCACCAACGACGCGGCCAACAGCACCGCCCCATTGGTCTGATGCCCTGTGCGGACGACCGCCTGATAAAAACCGACGGCCCGCGGGTAGCCGTCGAACGGCAAGAGCGTGATGAACGACGCGATTCCCAGGACGATCTGGAGCGACGCGATCGCCACCTGAGCCCAGGCCGCGCGCACGACCGAAGGCGGCGCCGAGGCACGCCGGGCGCGGTGCAGGAAGACGGCCGTCGAGACCCAGATCGCCAGGGCCAGGCCGCCGTGGACCAGCGCCGGCGATAGGCCGCCGAGGTGCCGGACCGTCGCCCCGAGCACCACCTGAGCGTAAATCAAGGCGAGGTTGAGGGCCGAATGCGTTCTCAGGCGGGCGACGTCGGCCGACGGTCGCGCGTCGCTCAGCCAGTCCCGCCCGGTCGTCACGGCGAGGGCCGTCGTCAGCGCGAAGAAGGCCTGGCCGAGACAGCCGTGCAAGGCCGCCAGCAGCGTCGAGACCTGCGTCACACGGGTCCCGCCCAGAATCCCCTGGACGATAACGACGACCAGGGCGACCACTCCGAGCGCCTTCATCCATCGCCGGGACTCGAACATCAGGAACCAGACGCAGAGCCCGACCGTGGCCAGGCCCACGGCAGCGCCGTAGAGCCGGTGCGTATGTTCGACCCGAACGCCGAACGGGGCGTTCCAGAAGTCGTACAGGAACATGTTAATGCCGAACGTCGTCGGCCAGTCGGGGACCGCGAGCCCCACGCGGTAGGTCGTCACTGAGCCGCCTACAAATAGCAGCGGCAGCGTGAAGACCGCGGCGAAAACCGCGGCCCAGTGCGGACCCGGGCGGTAGGCCGAGGGGGGATCAGATTTCGGATTCGATGTCAGCCGTGTCATGCTTTCGGAAAACCCGGCGATCGGGTGATCGCCGTCCTGGATTGATTTCATCGAGGGTCGCGGACGATTGGGCGCGGCGGCCGGAAGGTCCGCCGCCGCTCGCTCGGAAGCCCGGAACGGGCTCGCGAACGAGCGGGAGGACAAGGCCCGTTTCGTTCAGGCCATGACCGGATCGAGCGTGATGTTCCGCGGCAGGGGGACGGTCTGGGGCACGAAGTCGGCCTCGACGCCGGGCACGCTGAACTCGTAGGGGGCGTGGTACACCCGGGGCAGCGTCTCGAAATTATAATGCGGCGGCGGCGACGCCGTCGACCATTCGAGCGAGTTGGCGTTCCAGGGGTTGGGACCGGCCTCGGCCCCCACCACCAGGCTGGACAAGAAATTATAGGCGAAGATCAACTGGGTAAGCCCCAGCCCGAACGCGCTCAGGGTCATGAACTGGTTCATCCCGGTCACGCCCGCGCCTCGGAGGAATTCGTAGGCCGTGGGATCGGCGATCCGCCGGGGATGGCCGTGCATCCCGATGATGTGCATCAGGAAGAACGTGCCGTTGAAGAAGATGAAGGTGAGGAAGAAGTGGATGAGGCCGAGACGCTCGTTCATCATCCTTCCGAACATCTTGGGAAACCAGTAGTAGATGCCCGCGAAGATCGCGAACGTGCTGCCGCCGAACAGCACGTAGTGGATGTGGCCGACGATGAAGTACGTGTCGTGGATGTGCATGTCGACCGGCGTGGCCGCCATGAAGATCCCCGACAGGCCGCCGATGATGAACATCGCGACGAACGCCATCGCGTTGAGCATCGCCGACGTGTACTGGATTCGTCCGCCCCACATCGTTCCCAGCCAGTTGAACACCTTGATGGCCGAGGGGAGCGCGATCATCATCGTCGACAGCATGAACGTCGCGCCGAGCTGCGGGTTCATGCCCGACTGGAACATGTGGTGGCCCCAGACGATGAAGCCGAGGCCGGCGATCCCCGCGATCGCCAGCACCATCGGCTTGTAGCCGAACAGCGGCTTCCGCGAGAACGTGGCGATCACGTCCGAGACGATCCCCATGCCCGGCAGGATCATGATGTAGACCGCCGGGTGCGAATAGAACCAGAACAGGTGCTGGAAGAGCAGGGGGCCGCCGCCGCCGACCACCGGCGGAGAGTTGGCGACCGTGTGGCCCACCGGGCTGAAGAAGTTCGTGCCCGCCGTCCGGTCGAGGAGCTGCATGATCAAGGCCGAGGTCAGGACCGGCAGGGCGAACGCTTGGAGCAACGCCGTGATGAACATCGCCCAGACCGTCATCGGCATCCGGAACATCTTCATTCCAGGCGACCGGAGCATGACGATCGTCGTGATGTAGTTGATCGAACCCATCAGCGACGAGATGCCGGCGAACAGCAGGGCCAGGAGCCAGAACGTCTGTCCGTTGAGCGAGCCGGGCGTCGACCATCGGAACACCGAGAGCGGTGGATAGCTCGTCCAGCCGGCTTCCGCCGAGCCGCCTTCCACGAAGAAGGAGTAGGTGATGATGATGAACGCGGGCCACATGAACCAGTAAGAGAACATGTTCAGCTTCGGAAACGCCATGTCCCGCGCGCCGATCATGAGCGGGATCAGGAAGTTGCCGAACGCGCCGGTCAACAGCGGGATGACCACGAAGAAGATCATGATCGTCGCGTGCATCGTGAACAGCTTGTTGTAGTCCTCCGGCGGCATCTGGTAACCGAGGGCCGGGTGCGACCAGAGGGCCTTCGCCAGGATCGGCACCGGCTTCCAGGGCCAGGCGAGTTGCCAGCGGACGGCCATCGCCAGCAGGCCGCCGAGCACGAAGAAGATCAGCCCCGAGAACAGGAACTGGATGCCGATGATCTTGTGATCGTGCGAGAAAACGTACTTCGACAAGAAGTTGGACGGCGCCGGGTGGATGTGGTCGTGGCCGTCGGAATGGCCGTGATCATCCCCCCCGGCGGGAACGGCAGCCGCGCCGTGGGAACCGTTGGCGGTCAAGTCCGCACCCATTTCCGATCACCTCCCCTGGGATTCCGAGGCCATCGAAAGCTGGCTCCGGTTCTGTTCGGCCAACTGGTCGGCCTGCCATTTCTGAAATTCTTCTTCCGTCTCGTGGACCGTGACGTGGCCGCGCATCTTGTAGTGCCCCCAGCCGCAAAGCTCGGCGCACACTAGCTCGTAGTGGCCCGCCGTGTCGGCGTCGAACCAGACGGGGATCGTCATCCCCGGCACGGCGTCCTGCTTGATCCGCATCTGAGGAAGGAAGAACGAGTGGAGTACGTCCGACGACTTGAGCTGGATCAGGGCCGTCTGGTTCTTCACGAAATGCAGGTCGCTGACGGTGAACAGGTCGTCGGCCGTGTTCAATTTGCCGTCAGGCCCCGGATACTTGATGACCCACTGGAACTGCCGCCCCGTGATCTCGGCCAGCACCGGCACCCGGGGCGTCGCCGACCGGAGCTTGATGCTCGCCCAGGTGTCCATCTGGTAGAGGGCGAGGAACACCAGGATCGCCGCGGGGATGATCGTCCAGACGACCTCGAGCCGCTGGCTGCCGTGGAAATACTGCGCGGGGCGCGTCGGCTTGCCGTCCGGGCCGATCTCGTCGACGTACCGGTACTGCACCCAGACCAGGACGATCTGGGTGCCGATGAAGGCGACGCCGGTGATCCCCAGGATGATGAAGTAGAGGCTGTCGATCTCCTTACCGAACGTGGAGACGACATGGTAGGGGTCGCCGGCGACGTTGGGCAGCCACCAGTCGGCCGAGAACGGAGCGTAGACGAAAGCCCCGACGCTGAAGACGGCGGCGACGGCGAACAGGATACTCCAGTATCGCACGAGGAGACTCCCCCAGGACCAGCCCTTGGATTCGAGTGTACCGACGGTCGGACCGGGCCGGGCCGCGTCGTCACTTAGTTTGAAAGCAGCCGAATCTTCGGCGAAGACCAGTCGACCCGCGCCGTCGCGAGCCGCGACGGCCGGCCGTCTCCGTCTCGTTCCTCAGCGATGGGCGACCGCCGCCTCGGCCTCGGCGTCCGACGGCTCGCCGCCTCGAAGCAGGTGGGGCTGATACGGCAGCGCCAGCACGAAATTGACAAGGTCCCAGATCTGTTCATGGTTGATGGTCGGGTAGTGGGCCGGCATCTGGGCGCCGGTGATCCCCTTGGCGATCCGCCAGTAAATGTCGAGCGGCCGTCTCCCCCCTTTGTACACTCCGCGGTTCAGGTTGGCCGGACGCAGCGGGTTGCCCCATTCGTCGAGCTTCTGGCCCCAGAGTTCCTTCGTCTTCGCGTCGAGGGCGTCGACCCGCTTCTGCCGCTCGCTCGGGTCGCCACCGAAAACCACGGCGTTGAAGACGTCCTGGCTCACGAAGCTCGGTCCGTCGCCGCGGCCCTGGGGCCCGTGGCAGCCGGCGCATTCGAGCTTTTCCTTGGTCTTGCCGAGGAACAGCTCCCGCCCCCGGAGGATGCTCGCCTGGCTCGAAGGGGTCCGCGGTATAGGTGGATTCACCACCGTCGCCGGCGCGGTCGTCCACTTCTTGAAAACCCCCTCGATCAGGTCTTTAACCACGTCCTCGGAGATCGCGTCGGGGTCTTTCTCGTCGGCGATGAAGCCTTCCTCAATGAGCGCCAGCTCGGTCTCGCCGCGATTGGTCAGGAAGATCACGTAATCGACGACTTCCTCGATCTCCTCGTCCGTCATGAGCGCCTCGAAGGCGGGCATTGACGTGCCGTGGAGGCCGTGGCGGACGGTCCGCCGCAGGTCGTCGCGGTCGGGCCGGGCACCGTTGGGCGTCGACGTGAACTTGAACAGGCCCCGACGGTAGTCGCGCGGGATCGGGTACAGGAACGCGGCCGTCGGCCCGTCGCCAGCACCGCTGACGCCGTGGCAGTGGAGGCAATGGCGGCGATAGAGGCCGTAGCCGCCGGTCTGGGTGGCGGTCGTCCCGTCGGCGCGGCGGACTGCGACCGGCCCGACTTTCCCGTCCGCTCCCTGCATCCGGTTCGCCAGTCGCATGCCCACATAGCCGCTGTCGGCGCCCGTGAGGGGCGCGCCGGGTTGCACGCGCATCTTCTGGGGAGACTCGCCGAACGACTCGGCCAGGGCCTTACGAACCTTGTCCTGAATCACGGGCTTGCCCGCGAGATTGGATTTCCCCGGCAATTCCTTGGTCATCGTCTCTTGTTCTTCGTAGACGATGGGACCGGCGAGGAAGCTGTCGGAGCAGCCGGCCGACGTCAGCAGCACAACCAAGAGCCCGAATTCCAGAACCAGACGTCGCCGCACGATCACGCGATCCCCTCCCCAAAAAACGGAGCCCGCCTCGTTCGCGAGGTTCGTTGCAAACAGCGATCGCCCGACGCCAAGGCGCGTCAGAGGATCTTTTGATCCTTGCAAAGGAGACTGTTTGAACCCGTGCGAACCGGACGATCGGGGCCGTTCCGGCTCGCGTCGTCGTTGACGAATTCCGATCGCAGACCAAGGAAAACCACGGGCTGCACTATTCTGAAGCCGGCCTGCGACGCCGTCAAGCGGACGACCCATCCGTATGATAAGGTTATCCTAGCCGCCTCCCACCACGCCCACAAGACGGACGCCTATTTCGTAATTTTCGACGAGAACGAAGAGTTTGGAGCGTTCGAAACGGAGCGGCGGCCCCCGGGGTGAAGGCGACGTTTCTCGAATCCGCGGCCGACGGCGATCGATCGAGAGTACCCATGAATACTTCCCGCTCGCAACCGGACTATCGGCTGACGCGATCCCGCGACGGCGAGGAACGCTGGAGCGAGCGGCGGTCGAAGCGCCGGCTTTACATCGAACCGATGGAGCCCGCCCCTCCAGGGTACTGGGGGAGCACGCGGCGGCCGCTGCCGTCGCTGGCCCTCGTCGGTCCGATCGTCCTGGCTTATGAAGGCGGAGTCGCCTGGCTGGCGGGGGTCTCGTCGAACACGATCCGGACCGGGGCCGACGCCTGGATGCGCCGGTCGCTGGCGGAACTCGGGCTCACCGATCACTGGTTCCTACCGCTGGCCTTGCTGATGATCCTCCTCGGCTGGCAGGCCGTGCGACCCAAGGAATGGCGGTTCTCGCCGACGATCGTCGCGGGGATGCTGATCGAGAGCCTCGTTCTGGCCGTCTGCCTCGTCGGCGTCAGCCGGCTCGTCGACCTCGGTTTCTCCTACCTGGAGCGATCAGGCCCGACGCTTCGGCTCTTGCAGGTCGCTCCCGACGCCGGCCGGAAAGAGCTGGCCCAGCTCATCGGCTTCCTTGGCGCGGGGGTTTACGAGGAGGCTCTCTTCCGCCTGCTGTTGGTGCCGATCTTCTTCTACGCCCTGCGGATCTTGCAAACGCCGCAGGTGCTGGCGTGCGCCCTGGCCGTGACGGGGTCGGCGCTCTTGTTCTCGCTGGCTCATCACGCGGGTAACCCCGGCGAGTCGTTCACCTGGTTCGCATTCGTCTTCCGCTGGATGGCGGGGGTCTTTTTCGCCTGGGTGTTCATCCTCCGGGGTTTCGGGATCGCCGTCGGCGCGCACACCGCCTACGATATCCTCGTCGGCTGGGTCGGCTGGCACGGCTGATTTCGGCCCAGCTCATCCGCCATCCTTCCATCCGGAACGTCCGCCTTGCCGCCGATTCGACTCGTCCACGTCTCCGACGTCCACGTCTGGCGCTACGCGATCAACCCCGCGCAGTTGTTCAACAAGCGGCTCTTTGGGATGAGCGCGCTCCTGGTCAGGCGGGCCCGCAAGTTCCGGCTGGAGCGGCTGGCGCACGTCGTCGACCGCGTCGTCGCGCTCAAGCCCGACCACATCCTGATCTCGGGCGACCTCACCACGACGGCCCTGCCGATCGAGTTCCAGGCCGCGCGCGAGGCCCTTGCCCTCTGGCTCGGCGATCCCGCGCGGGCCACGGTGATCCCCGGCAATCACGACCGTTACACCGGTGCCGCCGCGCGCGACCGCCATTTTGAGCAGACGTTCGGAGAGTTCGCCGGCGCGGCCGACTACCCGTGGATTCGACCGCTCGACGACCGGACGTCGATCCTCGGCCTCGACCCCACTCGCGCCGGCTGGTCGGCGCGCGGCATGCTTCCCCGCTCGCAACTCGAAGCGGCGAAGGCGCTGTGGAATGAACGCCGACGCGCAGGCGACCGCCTGATCGTCGCCTGCCACTACCCGCTCGATGCCCCGGAGCCGTTCCGCGACGAGCTTCATCCCAAGCGGATGACGAACGCGGGCGAGGTCGGCCGGTGGCTGTCGACCGTCGGTCCCCACCTCTATTGCTGCGGCCACGTCCACCGCGCCTGGGCGTTCGGACCGACCGAGATCACCGACCAGCTTTGCCTGAACGCGGGCGCTCCGCTGCTCCGCGATCCGAGCGGCGCCAACCCGCCGGGCTTCCTCGAAATCGTCCTCGACGCCGCCGACGTACACGTCGATCATCATTACTGGAACGGTCATGATTGGGAAACGCGCCCGCTGGTCCACCGGCCCGGCTTTTTCGAGCGACGCGCCTTCTGATCTTGGAAATCGAATCCGGCCGCCCTGGCATTCTGGGCCGGCTTTCGTTATCTGTTGAATGATATCGACAAATTCATCCTATTCGCGAGAATCGGAATCCGACGGGGAATCGGGAGCGGTACGGGCTCCTTCCCTTGTTGCGGTTTCTGGTCCGTCAGGCCGACGCCGCGAATCGTCTTGAATCGAGGCGACGACGGCGCTCCATTCGCTCGCGTGGATGATTTCGCCTCCTCGCTTCGGCCCGGATTCTCTCCACTCGCCAGGCAGGAAAGTTCGATAGATTCACCATGCGCTCCCTCGCTGATCCCGCCAACTTCGACTGGGAAAGCGCATTCTTCGCCTCGTGCGGCCGTTGTCGCGAAGCCGACCTCTGCCGCGCCCGCGAAACGCCGCCGCGCACTGCGGTGGGATGAACGGCGCGACGGCCGCCTCGGCGCGGCATGCTGATTGCAACTCCCCGTCATAACGAGACATAGACGCTTACGCGGTCTCCGTTCGCCTTCCCGATCGAGAATTACAGGTGACTCCGCCCATGAGTATTGTCGCAAGCCTTCAGGATCAGGTTGAGGAGAATCTGGCTCTGCTCGCGCCGGTCGAATCCGCCTGGCAGCCGACCGACTTCCTCCCCGACTTCTCCGCCGAGGACTGGTACGACCAGTTGAAGGCGTTCCGCGAAGGGGCGCTCTGCGTGCCCGACGACCTTTTGGTCGTGCTCGTCGGCAACATGATCACCGAGGAAGCGCTGCCGAACTACTCGATCTCGCTCGAGCAGATCGCCAAAGACCCGACGGGGATCACCGACACCCCCTGGGCCCGCTGGCTCCGCGGCTGGACGGCCGAGGAGAACCGTCACGGCGACCTGCTCAACGCCTATCTCCGACTGACCGGGCGCGTCGACATCCGCAGCGTCGAGACGACGATCCACCACCTGATCCGCAACGGCTTCACGACCGGCAACGAAGGCAACCCTTACGCGGGGCTGATCTACGCCTCGTTCCAGGAGCGGGCCACCCGCCTGAGCCACGGCAACCTCGCCCGGCTGGTGGATCGCTCCGGCGAGGAGACGTTGGCCAAGATCTGCCGCAAGATCGCCGCCGACGAGACCCGCCACGAAGTCTTCTACACCAAGATCGTAGGCGAGATCTTCAAGGGCGACCCCGAGAACGCGATGCTGGCCTACCGCCACATGCTCCGCCGCCTGATCTCGATGCCCGGTGCCCGCATGGAAGACGGTCGCGACCCCGACCTGTTCGACCACTACTCGAACGTCACCCAGCGCACCGGCGTCTACACCACCACCGAGTACGCGGGCATCATCAGCCACTTGAACAAGGCCTGGAACATCGGCTCGCTTTCCCTCACCGGCAAAGCCGCCAAGGCCCAAGACTACATCTGCAACCAGCCCCAGCGCTACGAGAATCTCGCCCCCGAACTCGAAGCTCGGTCCAAGTCCGAGCCCGCCGCCAGCTTCTCCTGGATTCGCGACCGCAAGGCGTGAGCCGGTCCGGACGCCGACGACGGGCATGCGCGGCGTCCGTGACCCCGGTACGTTCAACGTGTGCTGGTGAGAGATCCGTACAGTTCAGGGCGCCGGAAGCGGTAGAGGTATTCTGGCTCCGCCCTCGCCTGGCGGAGCAACTCCGCCGAGAGGTCGACGACCATCATGCCCGGCTCCCCGGTGGAGGCGGTCCAATCCCCGAAGATCCGGCCCCGAGGGTCGACGGCCATCCCACCGCCGGGGAAGAACTGGCTGACGGACGCACAGGTCACCGCGCCGACATAATTGCAAGCGACGCCGTAGACGCCGTTCTCCGCGCACCTGGACCTGAGCGCGGTCCCCGCCCACTCGGCCCAGCCCTGCGGCGTCACGGGGGGCGGGTCGGAAGCGAACGGGAACAGGACGATCTCGACGTTCTTGACCGCGAGCAGGCGGGTCGATTCGGGGATCAGGACGTCGAAGCAGATATTCGCGCCGATCCGACCCAGCGGAGTCTCGACCACGTCGGGCGCGCCGCCGCCGTTATAAAACGGCGTCTCGTACATCGGGACGTGCATCTTCCGCCAGTGCCCGAGCAGCCCGGTCCGATCGACCAGGACTTGGGTATTGTGGAGCACGTTTCCGGCGTCTTCCAGCAGGCCGGCCGAGACCAGCACGTCATGCTCGGCGGCGAGCTTCGAGAGTTGACGCACGGCCCGGCCGTCGAGGCGTTCCGCTGTCTCCCGGCCGAACTGGAGCGCCTCGCGGAGCCATGCGTCGTGGTTCTGCGTGGGATGATTCGGGATAAATCCCGATAGGGACAGCTCCTGGAATAGAACCAATTGAGCGCCGGCCGAGGCCGCCTTCCCGGTCCAGGCGGAGATCTTCTCCAAATTCTCCGCGACCCGGCCGGGCTGGGTGTCGACGGCGACCGCGGCAACCCGCACGTTGTTGAGCATATCAGCCTTTCGGAAGGGCGAAGCGATCGGCACACGGTCCTCTTCGACCGTCATCCAGGCCCATTCTATCGTACGTCTTCCGCTTTCACCGTCCGAGGTCGAAGGACCGAGCCGGGGCTCAGGCGAGCAAGGCGTTGATCGGGCGGCCGTCTGGGACGACGGTCATCGGCCGCTGGAACTGATCGTGGAGGATCGTGTCGGCGGAGATTCCCAGACAGTGGTAGATCGTGGCGATGATCTCGGCCGGGGTGACGGGATCAAGTTGAGGACGGCCGCCGATCTTGTCGCTGGCCCCGTGGACATGGCCCGCCTTGATCCCTCCCCCGGCGAAGAACAGACTGTATCCGAAGTTCCAGTGATCGCGGCCGGCGCCGGCGTTGACCCTGGGGCTGCGGCCGAACTCGCCCATGACGACGACGAGCGTCCGATCGAGGCGGCCTCGCGTCTGGAGGTCGTCCAGCAGAGACGAGAGGGCGGAGTCGAGTTGCGGCAGCAGCCTGTTTTTCAGAGCGGTGAAGTTGTTGCCGTGGGTGTCCCATGTGGCGTTGGCGTCGGGCGCCCACGAAATGCTGGCGACCCGGACCCCGGCCTCGACCAGGCGGCGGGCCAGCAAGACGCTCTGGCCGTAGATGTTACGGCCGTACCGGTCGCGCGTCTTCGGGTCCTCCTTGTCGATCCGAAACGCCTCTTGGGCGGCAGGTGTGGTCAGCAGGTCGTACGCCTGGGCCCGGAAGCCATCAAGATCCAGGAGTCGGCGTTGAGTCGCAAAACCGTCCGTCGTTGCTCTGTAGAAAACCCGTAGTCGCACAATCATGACGTTATGGGTAATGGCCCGAAGGACGATCTCGCGGCACTGGGTCGGATGCTTCCGCGCGCGGAGGGCCGAGCCCAAGCGCCGCTTGAGCATCGAGTTCACCGTCTCCACCTGCCACCGTTGACCGTACTTGCGTTTGAGCCCGGCGAAACGCTGTTTCATCACCCGCCGCCACCAGCCCGTGGGGGGCTTGTCGGTCGGCCGGCCCCGCTTCGGCGGGATGATCGTCCGCACGCCGTGCGACCGGACGGCCCGGTGGACCCGTTCGGCGTCGAAGTCGGCGTCGGCCAGCAGCGTGTCGATCCGGGCGCGGCGCACGGCCTGGGTCCAGGCCCGGCCGAACTGCACCAGATCCGACGCCGGGCCACGCCCCGGGACCGCCGAGAGGATCATATGGCTCTTGCAGTCGACCACGAAGACGACCTTCGGATAATGCGCGTAAGTCCTGGCGGGGTCGGAGTCTCCGGCGGAGCGACGCTTGGCGTAGTAGCGGCTGACGTGCCGCGACTCCATCCCCGTGCCGTCGACGGCCGCCAACGGGACGCGGCGCTTCAGCGTGCCGTCCTCCCTCGCACGATCGAGCACGGCGTCGAACATCCGGCGGCCGGGGACCGAGGCCAGCAACCGCTGTGCGGCCTTCTGAAACGTGGTGAAGTGCGGGACGACCGTCAGCCCGATCCGGTCCCGGAGGTCGGCCTGGTCCGCCAGATGCGCCGCCAACCCGCGGTAGTCGAGGCGGAGGAACTCCTTGAGCACCAGGCAGGCCAGAAGTTGAGGCTGGGTGAACTTCTTGGGGCTGAACTGGTGGCGGTGCGCCGGAAGGGCGCGACAAGCCGCCTCGTAGGCGACCTGGAACACCCGCAGTGGTGATTTGCTCGTAGTCACATGTCATTCTACGACCGCCAGTGGACGACGGTTCACGGGTTTTCTACAGAGCAATTCGTACGGGCTTAATGTCCGGTTTATCGCGTGCCCACCAATTCCCGCCATCCCGTGCAAGATAGCCAGCAGATCGCCGATGGTTGAACTCCGTTGACTTGACGCACCCGTGGCCAAAATCATCGAGGATACGAAGCATGAGACGCTCCGCGCGCAGATCGCGGACGTTGACACCCAAGATCGATCATCTCGAGGAACGCTTCGTGCTGTCGACGCTGGTCGCCGGCGTTGCCGTGCCGTCTCCGACGGCTCATGGAGGGTGGGTCGGCTACGGGAGAAACAGTGCTTCGACCGCGATGCCAGTGCGAATCCAGGGGCTCGTTAACGGCGACGGTGCATCTCTGGCTCACCGCGGCTTCGGGAATTCGGTGGTCGTGGCTTGATTGACGGCGTCGAAAGCAGCGGGCTCACAGCACCACGTCGCTCACACATCCGCGCTCGGAGCAAACGGCATCTTCACGGCGTCGGCCGGATCGAATTCCGTTCATCTCGCCATGCGTTCGTCGAACGCCGGAAACACGCCGGCCGCGGGCGGTGCAGTAGCGGGGCCGGCGAGCCGCGCCGGATTCTCACGCTCGCGATCAACCGCTGTCTCGACGCCTGGCGCGATTCGTCCCCTGGCCCTCGCTCCTGGTGCCAGCCGCTCCACCGCTCGCGATTCCACGCTCGACTTCACGACGATGAGCGGCTCCGGCGGCAACCCCCCGGCCTACTATCCGACCTTGAAGGGCAGCGGCGGCAGCGTAGGCTCGATCTTGGCCCCGGGAGAAGACCCTGCCAAGCCGAAGAATTGGATCCTCTACAACAACAACCCGGCTCCGATTGGCGACATCATGCACTTCTGGGTGGAGAACATCGATACATCGAAGATCTTGTCCTATACTTGGTCCGGCGGCAGCGACATTAAGAGCTATTTCGGCGGTGACGGCCAGGACGCTTCGTCCCTGCACAAGTTCGTCAGCATGACGCCCGGGGTGCCCACTAATCAGGCGGGGTATGATTTCATCATCCCCGCCACGGTCGCCCCGCAGAATTACGATGTGAAGTTGACGATCAAGTATAAAGCGGAGCCCACGGGCACGGCCCCGGATTCCGTCTTGCACTGCACGTTCACCACCGTCTCTCCGGACACGGCCACATTGACGGTGGAGCATCAGGGTACGCCGCAAGCCGGTAACCCATACGCTTTTATCTGGACAGGATTGTGCCTTACTCCCTATGGCGAGACCGAAGCGGAGTCCGGGATCGAGATCACAGCCAGCACCAAGGCGGCATCATCGGTCGGCGGTAAGTTCATGTTTCTTCAACTGGTGAAGCCGGATCGATCGCGTAGGTTCAATGACAGAGTGACGGGTTTGCCAAGAACCGAAATTATGGAGGCGAGGGACGAAAGATCCAGTCCGCCGGGATGGGCGTCCGGCGAGTGGAACCTCGATGACCCATGTGGGAAGACGGGCTATTGGCTCGCTGGATATCCCCCGGATGTTTATGTTCATGAGTGGAGCGTCTCCGCAGGTGAAACTAGTCGGGCAGTATCCATGTGGGATAGTCAAATGATGAAATATTACCAGGGTATAGTTCTAAATCTGACCATCGGGCACAAGGTTCCCGCGGGCAGCACCTACTCGCCTGAACACTACGTCACATACTTAATGTACCAGCCTCCGAGCGGTGTCTGAGTGGCCCTGTACAAAGTGGCTTGGTCGTTCGGGATATCCGTAAGCGTTGTCCACCCGGACCCGACCACACCGACACAGTGGTGGTTACGACCGACAGCATGACGAACGTCGTAGCCACTCCCTCGAGCGCCGTGGGAGAATGGCCTTCGTGGATCGGTCGAGCCTCTCAAACGGTCGACGGCCACTCATGAACCGCCGACCGCTAAAGGCTGGCAGGATCGGCGGTCGGCTGAATGCCCGACTACGGGAGGCCCCGGACGCGGACAGCGGCCGAGGGTTGACGCCTGGTCGCGTCCGTCGGCATCGAAACGGTCGAGACTCAACGAGGGCTCGGACATGAAACCGCCCCGCATGCAGTTCACGATTCGCCGCCTGATGCTCGCGGTCTCGGTCGTCGCCTTGATCCTCGCCCCAGCCCGGTTCGCGAGACACGCCGTCCCCCATTTCTTGCGCTGTAGGGTTCTGTGCTTGCAAGCGGATGATTTGAGTCGGATGTGCCGCTCCCTGGCGGCGCTTTATCGGGATTGTGGCCTGCCCCACCCGCCCTCTCCCTTTATTTACTACTGCGATGACCCCAACATGGACCACTTGTACCCCGCGTCCGCCGAGAAGGAGGGGGACCGCATCGCCGATGCGCGTTGGCTGGCAGCCGTGGCGCGGGCGCGGGACCGCATCGCCGAGGAGCATCGACGGGCGGCCGAGGACCACGAGCGCATCGCAGAGATCTTCGCCGCGAGAGCGAGGCGATGTTGGCGGAGCGCATTCCGACCATGGGAGGCGATGCCGGTCTGGACAGAGGCCGAGAGAATCGCCGACGAGGTTTCCACGCGATACAGGACAATCAGCAAATTCTGAGGACCATGCACTGCCCTAGCGCGCGACCGGCTGGTTGCATCGCGGTGGCGATTGCTGAGTTGGTCCTCTCGAACACCATGCACTGCCCACACGCGCGATCAGCTGGTTGCATCGCGCTGCTTGACTCTCGCCCTGGGGGCGAACGTGAATCCATTGAAGCCTCTGATTCACTGGGACGAGCCGCCCATGAAGGTAAGCGGTCACGGCCTGGTATTGAACTTTGCCGTTGAGGGCGCTATACCGTCGTAATGACGAACGCGCCGCCGATCCCCGAGGAGCTTTGGAGTAAAGTGCCGCCTGACGCGCAGGCGGCCGTCGCCGCCGTGTTTCTGGCGACACAGCGGCGGATCGACGTTCTGGAGCGGCGGATCGCCGATCTCGAGGCGCGGCTGAACCAGAACTCGACCAACTCGTCGAAGCCGCCGTCGTCGGACCCGATCGGGGTGAAGCGGAAGCCGCCGGCGCCGCCGTCGCGACGCAAGCGGGGCGGACAGCCCGGGCATCGCAGGGCGGTCCGGCCGCTGGTTCCGCCGGAGCAGCTCGACTCGTCGACCGACTGCAAGCCGACGTCGTGCCGGCGGTGCAAGGGGCCGCTCGACGGCGTCGATCCGGCGCCGTTGGTCCATCAGGTCGCCGAAATCCCCCGGTTCGATCCGTGGGTGGATCAGTATCGGTTGCATCGTCTGACCTGCCCCGGCTGCGGCGCGTCGACTTGCGGCACGCTCCCCGAGGGGGGCTCCGCGAGTTGTTTCGGCCCGCGGCTCCAGGCGGTGCTGGCGACCCTGGCCGGGGCCTATCGGCTGAGCAAGCGGCAGATCCGCCAGTTGGCCGGCGACTTGCTGGGGCTGTCGATCTCCACCGGCATGATCGCCAAGTTGGAGCGGCGGTCGGCCCTCGCCCTGGCCGAACCCCACCGCGAACTGGCCGCGGCGGTCCACGAGGCGGCCGTGGTCAACGTCGACGAGACCGGCTGGCGCGAGCAAGGCCGTCGGGCCTGGCTGTGGGCGGCGACGACCCCGACCGCCACGGTCTTCGCGATCGCCGCGAACCGCTCCGGCGAGGTCGCCCGAAGCCTGCTCGGCGACAGGCCGGACCGGACCGTCGGCAGCGACCGCTTCAGCGCGTACAACTGGATCGCCGCGGCGGACCGGCAACTGTGCTGGAGCCATCTCCGCCGCGATTTCCAGGCGATGATCGACCGCGGCGGGGTCGGCGCGAAGTTCGGCGGCCGGCTGCTGGGGTTGTCGAACCGGCTGTTCCGGATCCATCGCAAGGCGCGCGACGGACTGCTCGGCGGAGCGACATATCAAAAAGCGATCGGCGGTCTGGAACGGCTGGTCCACGCGACGCTGGAGGCCGGCGCGCGGTGCGCGAGCGAGCGGGCGGCCGGTACGTGCTCGGAGCTGTTGCGGCTGGAAGCCGGGCTGTGGAACTTCGCGCGGCGGCCGGGCGTCGAGCCGACCAACAACGTCTCGGAACGCGCGGTGCGTCACGCCGTGATCTGGCGACGGATCAGCGGCGGGACCGCCAGCGCTTCGGGGAGTCGGTTCGTCGAGCGGATGCTGACGGTCGTCGCCACCTGCCGACGACAAGGCCGCAACGTGCTCGACTATCTGACCTCCGCCTTCCAGGCCCATCGCGCGGCCCTCGCCGTCCCATCGCTGACCCCGCCCTCAGTCGGCTCGCGCTGATTCAACAGCGCCGACCCGTGAACGGTTACAACGGTCTTATGCCATCATATACGACAACTCCATCCACCTGTTCCTTTATGTAGTAACCCCAAATACCGTATGACAGCCTTTTGTAACGACGGTGCGTCGCCACAACAGTTCCCAATCCGGGCAACCACAATACTATCATTACCATCACCATTAGAGTCCATGCTAAAAGCCTTTTCATTTTTGCAACTCCACCCACTATCCATTCACCAACAACACCCAATGGGTCCCGTCGATACACCACAGGCCACGGTCGATCCGCCACTAATCGTCGCGTCGGTCCAGTATCTCCGAGAGAACGCTGGAAGAGTTACCGCTGAATGGCGCGGTTCAGCCGCCTGAACCGGGATTACGAGCGACTCGACGAGACCCTCGAAGGGCTGAGCTACGTACCCTTCAGCATCCTCATGCTTCACAAAGCCGCCCCCCATTTCTGGTGAAGTTCACAACACTCTCCAAACGTATTGATTATCTTCATTGTCTAACCGATCCTAGGACCGTCACCTATAGGCCCAGATTTCTTCGTCGCGAACTCGGGAGATGTGCGCACGAAAACGGGGACATAGAGCTTTCATTGGTTCGACCCTGGAGACGGCCTCGGAATGAATCAATTCGCTATGTCCCCGTTTCTCTTTTTGTCCCCGTTTCTCTTTTGTCCCCGTTACTCTTTCCGATCGAGCCTCTTTGATGATGGGTCTATCCGGACGCAGGTTCAATGGGAAGGGTGACATTATGGTAGATCTCTTGCACGTCATCGCAATCGTCGAGCATGCCTAGCAATTTCTCGAACGCGCCCAAATCGTCCCCGCTGAGAGTCTTGCTCGACTGCGGGAGGAAAGTGATTTCCTGCACTTCCAGCTCAAGGGCGGGGAACGCCTCGTGCAGGGCCATTTTCGCTTTATAGAACTCGGCGGGAGGGGCGAAAATCGTAACGGTGCCATCCCTGCATTCGACGTCTTCAACAGCGACATCCGCGGCGAACATGGCCTCGATCACTTTCTCCTCGTCGTCACCATTGAAAGAAAGCACCGCCAGGTGGTCGAAAGACATGGCCACGGATCCATTGGCAGCTAATTTGGACCCCGTCTTGCTGAAACAATTGCGAACGGCGGAGATGGTGCGTGTGTTGTTGTCGGTCAAGCAATCGACGATGAGCAAGGAGCCACCGGGACCAAACCCCTCATAACGCGCGGCTTGGAAGTCCTCGCCCCCCGCGCCGGCCGCTTTCTGGATCGCCTTTTCGATCACATGACTGGCTACGTTGTCGCGCTTCGCCTTCTCGACGAGAGCGCGCAAGGCCGGATTGGCGTCCGGGTCGGGCACGCCATTCTTGGCGGCCATGTACAATTGCCTTCCATACTTGGAAAAGAGCTTTGATTTCTGAGCGGAGGTTTTGAAGATCGAAGCCTTGCGCTTCTCGAAGATCCGTCCCATGCGAATCCTGCCTTGCTATTTGTGGTGACCGGGGATTTTCCAGGGCGAGAGGCCCTTGGGAGGCGAAAACAGGGGCGAAACGCTCTCATTTCCTATCTCGCCCGGCCGACGGCATCAGCGAAGCCGGCGGTGCGGCATTCGAGGGGGAGGATCTGATCACGGATCGACTGCTCGGCTTGCATGATTGGGGCACGGATGAGGAAGAAAACACCGAGGATCAGCAGGGCGAGGCCCGCCGCGACGAGCAGCATGCTTGCCTATTCCTTGCCGAGCAGTGACGAGGTCAATGAGAAGGCCACACCGCGACCAGGGTGAAGCCGAAGGCCATCCGCGCGGCGAAGGCTTCGGGCGAACCGCCGGGCGTTCAGCGGCGTCCAGCCGAGACGGAAGGATTGTGAGCCGATCTCAGTTATCCCCAGGATTACGCCCCTCTACCGCCCGAGTCAGCGTACGTTGAACGACTCAATCGTCGGGACCGGCATGATGTAGAAGGGCTGCTGGGCGAAATTGAGGTGAGGGGCGATCTTGGGCTGCGCCATATATTGAGGCTGTGGCCCGTACTGGGGCTGTTGCATGGGCTGGAGTTGTTGGACATAAGGGAATTGTTGCATGTATTGCGTCTGCCGCATCGGATCCGGACGCAGCACATTCTTCGGGTAAAAGTACCGCGGCTGCGCCCCGTACAGTTGATTCTGATACTGGCGCAGATCGTTGGGGAACATCTGTAGGTCTTGATTGGCCCACCCAACATTTCCCATCAGATCCCCATTGCCGCCGTTGACTTGTGCGCCGTATCCGTTCCCGTAGGGCTGGAAAGGATCTTGCTGCACGAATCCCATGTCATAGTAGAAGCCCTCTCCGGTGGGGTACGGGACGTACTGGGCGGTCGCCGAACCGCTCAGGAGACTTCCAGCGGCGATGACGCCGATGCTGAGAAGAACTGCTCGCATGGGTAAGTCTCCTTGAAGCAAATGACCGATGGAAAGAACTTCGCGACCCCCATCCGGGTGTCTTGCGGAAGCGTCCGCTCGGCGTCCTACGGGGGCTGCGATCGTAAGAACCACGAGTGCCCGTGAAGTCTATCTCATGCGATTTCCTTGAGGAGATCAAGAAGGCCCTCGCAGAGTATTGAAAATGCGGATTCGGCGGCTCGATGATTCCGACGCACTTTCTCTCCCTATTCTATCTGACCGCTGCGAGCCTCACGCGCCCGGCTGACGGCCTCGGCGAAGCCGGCGGTGCGGCATTCGAGGCGGAGGATCTGCTCGCGGATCGTCAGAACGGCTTGCTCGATCCGGGCACCGATGAGCAGGACCGCGCCGAGGATCAGGAGGGCGAGGCCGGTCGCGACCAGCGGCATACTCGCCGATTCCTTGCCGAGCAGGGACGAGGTCAAGGACAGGGCCGTCACCGCGACCAGGGTGAAGCCGAAGGCCATCCGCGCGGCGATGAGTCGCTCGGCGGCGAAATTCCCGCGACCCCGGGCGAGCATCCAGCCGGCCAGCAACGTCCAGCCGAGGCCGAAGAAGGCGAACAAGATGAGGAGCCAGCGCACCGCCCGGGGCGTCGATTCCGGCTCCGTCAGGCCGAGCGACCCGCACACCACGCAGCCGATCAGACCCGCCAGGCCGACGGCGATGTAGCGGGCCTTGCCGCCGCCCGGTTTGAGATCGGCGAGGCCGGCGTCGAGGATGGAACGGTAGCGCGCCTGGAGGGCGGGGTCGGTCGGCTCCAGGTCGTTGAGCAGCTTGTCGATGGCTTCGGTCCGGTCATTCATCGTGGGCTCCTTCTCGTTCGAGAACGTCGCGCAGGGACTTCTTCGCCTTGTGCAGCCGGGACTTGACCGTCCCCGGCGGAATGCCGAGCACTTCGGCCACGTCGTTGACGCTGAGGTCGCGAAGGAAGAAAAGGGTCAGGATTTCGCGGTCCCCTTCGGCCAGCAGCGCGAGCCCATGATGGACGAAATCGGCCACCTCGAACCGAGCCTGGTCGTCGACTCGCGTCGCGACGGTCGCGGTGGCGTCGAGCACGCGGTCGCGGACGTACGCCTTGCGGTGATGGCTCAGCGCGTTGTTGCGGGCGACCGCATACAACCAGACGGGCAGCCGTTGAGGATCGCGGAGGGCATGGACGCCCCGGACCACCTGAAGCCACACGTCCTGGAGGACCTGCCAGGCGTCCTCCTCGTTCGCGACCAACCGCCGGACGTAGAAGAACAGCCGCTGCTCCCAGGACCGGATCAACTCGTCGAAGGCCGAACGCTCCCCGCGCTGACAGCGCAGAACAAGCAGCTCGCGTTCGAGATCCCGACGATCCTGGTCCATGCTTCGCCTCCCCAGCGTCAACTCACAGACAGTCGCGGGCCGAGCCGGACCGGTTCATCGCCGGCGACTCGATTTCAAGACTCCGGGGACAAGAGCGCGCCGAATGTGGCGGTTCGGGAGTAAGTTAACCGTAGGGGACGCTGCGCGCGGAGGGCTCGTTGGCAATCCGGCTGGATCGTGAAGGGGGGCGAAAAGGCCCGCGAGGAAGAGCAAAAAACGGACGATCGAAGCCAATGCCCGACGGACCGAAAGCAAGCCCTGGACGGGCCGAGGAGGGCCGGCCGAGCCCGTCGATCCGGGTGAATCCGGTTGGTTTTTCGGTCGAGCGAAGCCAAAACTCCGGACGGCTGCAAATCCCTTCCTGAAATAGACTTACATCTGGAAATGGGATCGTTTGCGAGCGTCGAACGAACCCAATTGGGGAGCAGGGGCGATGGGGCGGCGGTGGAGGAGGGGAAGGGCCGGACCGGGCGGGAAGGCGCAGGAAAAAGGGACCGAGCGAACCCAATTCGAGGAGGTCCGCTCGGTCCCGGATTTCGGAGGGCCAAGTTGGGTCAGTGCTTGCCGCTGACGCGGAGCATGGCCCTGAGGCGGGCGACGGTCTTGGTCTTTTCGGCCACGGCCTCGTCGGTGTGGGCCGGCTGCTGCTCGGCCTTTTCGAGCGCCTCGGCGGTGTTGGACGAGTCGATCTGGCTGGCGGGCAGGGCGCGGCTGGTCAGGATGGTGACCAGGTTGCCGCGAATCTGGGCGAACCCGCCGTCGACGAAGTAGCGCTCGACGGCGTCGTTCGTCCTGGTGCGGAGCTCGCCGTAACCGAGCCGGCCGATCAGAGGCGAGCGGCCGGGGAGGACCCCTAGCTCGCCGTCGTAGAGGGGCAGGGCGACGAAATCGACGGTCTTGTCGAAAAGCGTCTTCTCGGGGGTGACGACCTGGCACTGGAGCCTCGCATGAAGCCCCGCGCCGCGGTCGTCGCCGGTTTCGGAATGACTGGCCATCGTGTTACGAACTCCCGAACCTGGACCGAGGAGGAATCAGATCGCGCCCATCTTCTTGGCCTGCTCCTCGGCCTGCTCGATGGAGCCGACGTACATGAAGGCCGATTCGGGCAGGTGGTCCCACTTGCCGTCGCAGATTTCCTTGAAGCTGCGGATGGTGTCCGCCAGCTTGGTGTACTCGCCCGGCTTGTTGAGGAAGACCTCGGCAACGAAGAACGGCTGCGAGAGGAACCGCTCGATGCGGCGTGCGCGAGCGACGATCTGCTTGTCGTTCTCCGAAAGCTCGTCGACGCCGAGGATCGCGATGATGTCGCGAAGCTCTTTGTACCGCTGGAGGATCTTCAGAACGCGCTGGGCGACTTCGTAGTGCTCCTCGCCGACGTACTGGGGGTCGAGGATTCGCGAGTTGGAGGCGAGCGGGTCGATGGCCGGGTAGATGCCCTTTTCGGAGATCGACCGCGAGAGCACGATGAAGGCGTCGAGGAAGCCGAAGGTGGTGGCGGGGGCGGGGTCGGTCATGTCGTCGGCGGGGACGTAGACGGCCTGCACCGACGTGATGGCACCCTTCTTGGTCGAGGTGATCCGCTCCTGCAGGGCGCCCATCTCGGTGGCGAGGGTCGGCTGGTAGCCGACGTTCGACGGCATCCGGCCCAGCAACGCCGACACCTCGGAGCCCGCCTGGCTGAACCGGAAGATGTTGTCGATGAAGAGCAGCGTGTCGGCCCCGGTGGTGTCGCGGAACCACTCGGCCATGGTGAGGGCCGACAGGGCCACCCGTAGCCGGGCGCCCGGCGGCTCGTTCATCTGGCCGAAGCACATGACCGTCGAGTCGATGACCGACTTGCCGGTGCTGCCGACCTTGGTCTCCTGCATTTCCAGCCAGAGGTCGTTCCCCTCGCGGGTTCGTTCGCCGACCCCCGCAAACACGGAATAACCGCTATGAACCGACGCGATGCGGGAGATCATCTCCTGGAGGATGACCGTCTTGCCCAAGCCGGCGCCGCCGAACAGGCCGATCTTGCCGCCCCGGACGAACGGGGTCAGCAGGTCGATGACCTTGATGCCGGTCTCGAACTGCTCGGTCTTGGCCGAGAGGTCGTCGAACTGGGGCGGGTCGCGGTGGATCGGCCACTTTTCGGAAGTGACGACCGGTCCGCGGCCGTCGATCGGCTGGCCGAGCAGGTTGAAGACCCGCCCCAGAGCCTCCTTGCCGACCGGGACGCTGACCGGCGCGCCACTGTCGACCACGGTCATTCCGCGGACCAGGCCGTCGGTCGATCCGAGCGCCACGCAGCGGACCCGGTTGCCGCCCAGGTGCTGTTGGACCTCGCCGGTCAACTGGATCGACAGCCCCTTGTCCTCGGAATCGATCGTCAGGGCGTTGTAGATGTTCGGCAGCTCGCCTTCGTCGAACTCGGCGTCGAAGGTCGAGCCGATCACCTGGGCGATTCGTCCATTCTTGGTAGCGGTCGACATGTTACGGCAATCCTCGTCTTCAAGCGCCAGGGACGCATCAATCTTGATATATCTATCTGCATCGTCCGCGGATTCTCCGGTCTCGCGTCATTCGAGTCCGAAGCGTTGTTTCGGGTTCGGGCCGACGGGGTCGCCGGCCCTCGGCGGCTCACTTCAGGGCGGCCGCCGCTCCCACGATGTCGGCCAGGTCGCGGGTGATCTGCGATTGCCGGGCCCGGTTGTACGACCGGGTGAGTTCCTTGACGAGGTCGTCGGCGTTCTGGGTCGCCCCCCGCATGGCCACCATCCGCGCGATCTGCTCGCTGACGGCCGCGTCCAGGAAGCACTTGAACAGCCGGACCTTGAACGAGACCGGCACGATCTCCTCAAGAATCCCCTGGGCGTCCGGGATGTACTCGTAAGGGACGGCCTCAGCCTTCGCTCCGACTCCCTTTCCGGCGGCCGCGTCGGCCGTCTCGGGATTCGGCCGCGACGCGCCGGGGTCGGCGGTCGGGATCGGCAGCAAGGTCTTCACGACGGCGTTTTGGCGGGATGCATTGACGTACTCGGTATAGACCACGTCGAGGCGGTCGATCTCGCCCTTCAGAAACATCGTGATGTACCGTTCGGCGAGCTTCTCGACGTCGTCGAACTGGGGGCGGTCCTCATACTGGGTGTAGCTGGCGGTGAGCGGCAGCTTACGGTACTTCCAGAAGGTGACGCCCCGCTTGCCGGAGACCTCGACGTCGGGGACGACGCCGTCGGCCTGAAGATCCTGGTACGTGCGGAACGCCGCGCGGAGGACGTTGCCGTTGTAGCCGCCGGCCAGCCCCCGGTTGCTGGTCAGGACCAGCAGCAGCGACCGCTTGACCGGCTCGCGCTTGGCGAACAGCGGGTGGGCGACGTTCTGGGAGGTCTCGCCCAGATCGGAGACGAGCTCGGCGATCTTCTTCGTGTAAGCCTCGGCTTCGGTGGCCCGATCCATCGCCTTGCGGAACCTGGCGGTGGCGATCAGCTCCATCGTCCGGGTGATCTTCCGAATATTGTCGACCGCCTTGCGGCGTTTGATGATCGCGCGGGCCTTGGCCATCGTTGGGTCTCTTGGGAATCACTCGGACGCCCGACGCCGGACTTGGATCGTCTGCCAAACCGGCGTCGGGGGCTGATCGGGTATCGACTCTCTGGGGACGACGAGTCAGGACTTGGCGGTCGCCACGACAACGCCGGCTTCCGGCTTGCCGGCGTACTTGAAGCTCGCCTTGAAGTCCTTGAGCGCGGCCTTGAGGTCGGCCACGATCGCGTCGGTCATCTTCTTTTCCTTGTCAAGAGCCGCGCGGAGCTGGGGCCGCTGGGTCTTGACGAACTCCAGGAACTCTTTCTCGAACCGCTGCACTTCGCGGATCGGAACGTCGTCGAGGGCGCCGGTGGTGCCGGCGTAGATGCTCATGACCTGATCGATGGCGGCGAGCGGCTGGTACTGGGGCTGCTTGAGCAGCTCGACCATCCGGTAGCCGCGGTCGAGCTGGGCCTGGGTCGCCTTGTCGAGGTCGGTGCCGAGCTGGGCGAAGGCTTCCAGCTCGCGGAACGCCGCGAGGTCGAGCCGAAGGCCGCCGGCCACCTTGCGGATGGCGGCGATCTGGGCCTTGCCGCCCACCCGCGAGACGCTGATACCGACGTCGATCGCCGGCCGGACGCCCGCGAAGAACAGGTCGGGCTGGAGGTAGATCTGGCCGTCGGTGATCGAAATCACGTTCGTCGGGATGTAGGCCGAGACCTCGCCTTCAAGCGTCTCGATGATCGGCAACGCCGTCAGCGAGCCGCCGGAGGTTGGCGTCTTGGCGATCTTGTGCCCCTGGGCGTACGACGCCTTGAGGTCGTGCGCGGCCTCTTCGGCGCCGGGGACGCCGATGTAGACCTTCTTGTTGACGCCGCCGTCCTCGGTCACGTCCTCGGCCTTGATCGACTCGGGGACGATCACGTACTTGTTGGCCAGCTTGGCCGACCGTTCCAGGAGCCGGGAGTGGGCGTAGAAGATGTCGCCGGGGTAGGCCTCGCGGCCGGGAGGCCGGCGAAGCAAGAGCGACACTTCGCGGTAGGCGACCGCCTGCTTCGAAAGGTCGTCGTAGATGCAGAGGGTCGGCTTGCCCTGCTCGTACATGAAGTACTCGGCCATAGCGCAGCCGGCGTACGGGGCGATGTACTGGAGCGGGGCGGGGTCGCTGGCGCCGGCCGCGACCACGATCGTGTAGTCCATGGCGCCGTGGCGGCGGAGGACGTCGACCAGGCCGGCCGTCGTCGACTCCTTCTGGGCGATCGCCACGTACACGCAGATGACGCCCGTCCCCTTCTGGTTGAGGATGGTGTCGATGGCGATGGCCGTCTTGCCGGTCTTGCGGTCGCCGATGATCAGCTCGCGCTGGCCTCGGCCGATCGGGACCATGGCGTCGATGGCCTTGATGCCGGTCTGCATCGGTTCGTCGACCGGCTGGCGGCCGGCGATGCCGGGGGCGGCCGACTCGATGGCCCGCGTGAGGCTCGTGACGATCGGCCCGCGCTCGTCGATGGGCTCGCCGAGGGGGTTGACCACGCGGCCGATCATGGCGTCGCCGACGGGGACTCGCAGGAGTCCACCGGTCGCCGTGACCTCGTCGCCTTCTTCGATCTGGGTGTAGTCGCCCAGGACGATGACGCCGACCGAGGTCTCTTCGAGGTTCAGCGCGATTCCCTTGACGCCGTTCTTGAACGCGACCATCTCGCCGGCCATGACGCCGGAAAGACCGTGTACGCGAGCGATGCCGTCGCCGATCTCGAGAACCGTGCCGACCTCAGTCCGGGTGATTTCGGGCGAGAACCGCTCGACTTCACGCTGAATGACTGAACTGATCTCGTCGCTTCTGAATTTCATACATCTTCCCTTCGATCAGCCGCTGGCGTACCTGTTCAAGACGAGTTCGTACCGAGGCGTCGCATACTTGATCGCCCACCTGGACGACCAGACCGCCGATCAGGTCGGGGTCGATGACGACGTGAAGAATCGGGGTCGCCGCGATCATGGCGGCCAGCTTCTTCGTGAGGGCTGCTTCCTGGCCGGCGTCGAGCGGGGACGCCGTTTTCACGTGCACGGGGATGCGACCATGACGACGATCCCAGATCTTCCGGGCTTCCAGAGACAGGGGACCGATCAGGCCGACCCGGCCGTGACGGTTGAGGACGCGGAGGAACCGCAGGGCGACGCTGGAGATCCGGCCGTCCAGCAGCTCGACCAGGATGCGGTCCTTCTCGTCGCCCGCCATCTGCGGCGACGCCAGAAGCTGCGTGAATTTCGGGTTGGGGTCGAGGATCTCGACGCGGACCGCGTCCAGATCGTCGAGGGCCGCTTCGACCTGGTTCTCTTTCTCCGCGGCGCCGAGCAAGGCGGCGGCGTACTGCCGGACCGCTTCGGCGTCGTCCTCGGAGAGCACGGATGCCTTGGTCGTCATGCGCGGACGCCTCCCTGGCCGTTGGGGGCCGCGGGAAGCTCGGCGATGGCCTGGTCAAGCAGCCGGCGGCGGTCGTCGTCGCCGAGATTCTTGCCCAGGACCCGGCCGGCGACGCTCACCGCGACGTCGGCGGTCTGGCTCCAGATGTCGGCCAGGGCCTGGTCGCGGGCCGTCGCGATGTCGCGGGAGGCGCGGTCGCGGGAGGCGTCGGCCTCGGCCTGGGCCTGGCGGAGCACCTCGGCCGCGCTCGTCTGAGCGTCGCGCTGGGCCTGGTAGAGGATCGACCGGACCTTGTCGTCGGTCTCGGCCATCAGCCGACGGTGGTCGGCCAGCAGCCGCTCGGCGTCGTTGCGGGCTTTTTCCGATTGCGACAGACAGTGTTCGAGGTGCTCTTCACGGTTGTGGAGAGCCTGGACCAGCGGCTTCCAGGCGAACTTGCCGAGCAACGTCAGCAGTCCCAGAAAGACGAGGACCGTAAAGATGGCTAGGCCCGGCTGCGGCTCCATCGGGTTGGACTTCGCTTCGTGGCCGCCATGTTCTTCATGGCCGGCCTCCGCCTTCACCACCGCCACGCCGTGGGGCGCCGGGGCATCGTGGGCGGCGGGTTGCTCCGCGTTGGAGGCCCGCGAGAAGACCGAGACGACGGCGACGGCCAAGACCAGCACGACGAGCCGGAACCCCATTGCGAACGATGAACTGCGGAGCATGGATTGGTTCTCGCGAGTGCGGGGCGCGATCATGCGATCGACGAACGAGGGAAAGTTGAGGAAGACCCGGCCGCGCCCAAAGAGGGGGGCCGGGTCGTCGGTGGACGCGACGCCGACTGCCGCCGTGCTGGGGGCCAGCTCAGACGATGATCTGAAGCAGCAGCGCGAAGAACGTGACGCCTTCGATAAGGGCGGCCGCGATGATCATGGCCGTCTGGATGTTGCCGGCGATCTCGGGCTGGCGGGCCATGCTCTCGACGGCGGCGCGGGCCAGCAGGCCGATGCCGAGCGAGGCGCCGACGATCACGATGCCGGCGCCGATCGGCTTGAGGCTGCCGGCAACGGCGGCGGCTTGGGCCGTGGCGTCTTGGGCGTGGGCGGCCCCTTCGCTCATCAGCAGCAGGGCGAACGCGAACAGGGCGGACTTGATCAGTTTCATCGGACCCTAGACTCCTTGGTAACGATTCGACGAGCAGGCGGACGTCGCGAGGCTTCACAACGCCTCGCCGCGATCAAGGGCGGCCTCGGGGCCCCCCCTCCGATCGTCTTCACTTATCACGAGATTGCAGGCAAACCGAACATGAACCAACGGCGGCTTCCACGACTCCGGCCGACTTCGCTTCACGGCCTCGCGGCCGCCTCCCCGTCAATGCGGGTGAACGGCCGAACCGATGAAGAGCGCCGACAGGAAGGTGAAAATGTAGGCTTGGAGGAACGCCACCAGCAGCTCCAACAGGCTGAGCAGGACCACGCCCGTGATGCTGGCCGGCATGACGAAATAGAACAGGGTCCCCTTGGCCACCAGGATGAACCCCAGGATCACGGCCAGCACGACGTGCCCCGCGAACATGTTCGCGAAAAGTCGCACGGCCAGCACGATGTGCTTGATCAAGAGGCCCACCACCTCGATGACGAACATCAGGGGCCAGAGGAACAGCTTGAGCACCGGGGGGACGTCGATGTGAGGCACGAGCCCCACGAAGTAGCCCGCCAGGCCGGCCTCGCGGATGCCCGCGGTGAGCACGGTCCCCAGGGTCATCACGGCCAGCGCCGCCGTCACATTGATGTTGCCGGTCGGCGAGGCGAGCCCGGGGATCATCCCCAGCAGGTTGTTGAACAGGACGAAGAAGAACGCCGTCCACAGGTACGGCAGGAAATGGTCGGCCCCGTGGCCGCCGATCGCCGGCCGGGCGACCTCGTCCCGGATGTACATGAGCAACGCCTCGAAGGCGTTCATGAACCCGCCCCGGGTCACCGCTCGTGCGGAGATGTGGCGGACCACCGGAATCAGGATCAGCACCATCAAGACCGCCGCGATCAGCTCCATCACCATGAACCGGGTGAGGGGGACCCCGATGACGGGGATGCGCGGCAGTTCGACCTTCCACTCATACGTGGGAGGCGTCCACCAGGGCAGTTCCAGGTAGTTGTGATCGACGACGTGGTCGAGGGGGTCGTGTGCTGCCATGGTCGAGAACTAGCTCTGAGTCTGAGAAGGATCGTTTCGGCGGCCGGCCCGATACGCCGCGTCGCCTCAACCGGTTTCTTTCCACGTCGATTCAGTCCGGTACGTTCCGGGAGGGCGAGTCTCCGGGCTTTCGCCGGGCCCTCGCCTTCGCCCGCTCGTCGGCCCTCGCGAGCTCGCCGGGCAGGCGGAGCACATGCAGCATGCCGATCGCCATCCCCAGGAGCGCTCCGAGCACCGTCAGCCAGGGCGCCGTGCTCAACCAACGGTCGACCACATGCCCGAGTACGGCCGGCACGCAGAACTCCAGGCCGATCGTCGTCACCCGCGCGCTCCAGTCCAGGCCGACGGACAGCGACGAGCGCGAATCCTGATCATCGATCACGATCGCCTCCCGCTCGCCGTCGATTCCACACACCGCGACGCCGGCCGACGAACCGCCGCGAACGGCGAAACGCATGGGGTTGGACGCGGTAAGCATGGGGGTCTCGGCAGGACTGCCGTCGCACGCACGTACCATTAAGCAGTGCGTCCCAGGCCCTGTCAACCACCCACAGGCAAAGATCGAGAAATTTTTCACAAAGTCGGTCGACTCTCGTGGTCGCACCTGTTTGAGGGCCTTTCCGGCGCGCGTCCGAAAGGGCTTCGAGCCGGCCGTCGGCCGGGGCCGCCCTCTTACTGGCGCATTCGCTCATGCGTGGCTCGTCGCGGCGGCTGGGGGCATGAGCTTATGATCGATCAAAGGGGCGTCGATGCGCCACGTCGTCGGAAGTCGCTTGCTTGTGAAGAAATCGGAATTGACAGTCTCTCTGTCATTGTGGTATCCCGTTTAGCAGCGGGTGCCTGACAGCAGGCGTACATCGGCTCCCGCCACCCCCGATAGGCCTTGAATGAGGGGACCAGCGATGCCACCACGAAGGCTTGAACGAAACGGCTGCGGCTGAGGAAACGGTCTCGACCCATGGAGGGTCGACGGCCGTTTTTTTTTCGTTCGGCGCCCTTCACGGACAGTCGATCTGGTCTGTTGAATCTCTTGTCGACTCAGCTCATCCGGAACACAGGGAGTTTTCCGGATCGGTCCACTCACGGAGGATTCACGCAACCCGTCATCCACCGCTAGGGCGCTCCGTCGCGCGGCTTGCGGTGCTGGAGTGGCTCCGCATGACCGTCGACGCGCTCAAAGATTGTAATAAGAAGCATCTGTCCCAGTTGGCCAAAGAGCGAGGAATCTCGGGCTGGCACGCGATGCGGAAAGACCAGTTGATTCGGGCTCTCTCGGTAACCCGCTCGACCCCGTCGGCTCGCGTCAAGAAAGAACGACCCGCCCCCCGCGCCCCCAAGATCGCCAAGCGCCCCGTGCCGGCGCTGCCCGACGCTCCCGTCGCCCGCCGCGGCGCGGCCGCGCCGTCACTGCCGCTGGCGTGTGCGGCGCCGCACACGCTCGACCACGCGTCGCAGAAAGACCGGATCATCGTCCTGGCCCGCGACCCGTACTGGCTGCACGCCCACTGGGAGCTGAGCCGGACGACGTTGGCCCGGGCCCAGGCCGCTCTCGGCCAGGAATGGCACAGCGCCCAGCCGATCCTCCGACTGATGGACGTGACGAGCGAGGACACGACCAACGCGACCGAACGCCAGCTCCGCGACATCCCGATCCACGGCGGCGTCAACAACTGGTACATCGACGTCCTCAAGCCCCCGAGGTCGTTCCGGATCGACGTCGGCTATCTGTCGCGTCGCGGCAAATTCTACGTCCTGGCCCGGTCGAACATCGTCACGACCCCCAAGGCCGGCGTCACCGACGCTCTTGAGGAGAACTGGGCCAGCGTCCAGCAACAGTTCGAGCGCGTCCAGAACCCCTCCACGATCGGCGCGAACAAGGCGAACAACGCCTCGGTCGACCTCAATGACCTGTTCGACGAGCGGCTCCGCCGCCCGCTGTCGAGTCTCTCGATGCAGAACCTCTCGCTGGGAGCGCTGCCGGGCATCGGCCGGAACTTCCACTTTCAGCTCGACGCGGAATTGATCGTTTATGGGACGACCGAGCCCAACGCCCAGGTGACCTTGCAAGGCGAGTCGGTCCAGCTCCGGCCCGACGGCACGTTCACCGTCCGGTTCAGCCTGCCGGATTCGCGCCAGATCATCCCGGCCGTCGCCTCCAGCGCCGACGGCGTTGAGGAGCGGACGATCGTCCTGGCCGTTGAACGGAACACGAAAGAGCTCGAGCCGATGATCCACGACAGCAACGAGCTGTAAGCCGCGACGTCCTCCCTCGTCGTCCCGGACGCCATGCGTCCACCCGTTCGACACCGACCGCGAGCGTCGCGTTCCTGCCGCGACGCTCGCGGTTCGTCGCGCGCGAGGTTGCCCAAAACGGCGGTCGTGCGTACATTTGAGATGATGGGTGCCGACTGCCCGCTCCTCGCGCGGCGAGCGGCCGACCGTCGATCGGGAACCGAGGGGATTTTCCATTGAGCGAAGACATCAGCGCCGCGCTGGCCGGCTGGGACTTCCACGCCGACGATCTCCAGGTCCGTATGATCGTCGGCGACGACGGCCGCGAGCGGATCCAGATGCGCATCGACCTAGGCGTGCTCCAGATGGAGTGCGAGGGCCGTCCCGACGGCCAGCGTCCCGATGGCTTCGACTCGTTCCTCGACCAGTACGAGGCCCGTCGGAACGAAACGGAAACGGCCGGCGACGAGTTCTCGCTCGAGCCCGACGCCTGCTCGATCCTGATGCGCGAGGGCCTTCAGTATTACCATCGTTACCTGTCGGCCTTCCATCTCCAACTTTACGACATGGTCGCCCGCGACACCGAGCGCAACTTGCGATTGTTCGCGTTCGTCGCCCGCTACGCCTCCCGCCGTCGCGACAAGATCCAGTTCGACCAGTACCGACCTTACGTCGCCATGATGCGGAGCCGCGCCCTCGCCCTCAAGGAGCTCGCTCGCAACGACCACGCCGCGGCCCTTGAAAAGATCGACGACGGAGTCCGGCTGATCCGCGAGTTCCTCGAAGAGTACCACCAGGGCGACCGCGAGGCCGATTGCTCCGAACTCAGCTTCCTGCTCCGCTGGCGGCGCGACGTCCAGCACGACCGCCCCACCGGACCGCTGGAGCGTCTCGAAGAGCAGCTCGAACTTGCCGTCGCGCTCGAGATCTACGAAGAGGCCGCCCGACTCCGTGACCAGATCCGCAAGCTGAAAGGGGCGGAGGCCCCCGAAGCCCCCGGCCTCGGGATGACGGCGACGCAGCCGGGCTCGATCATCCAGGATCAATGAAATCTTGATGTCCGACTCCGACACGCGTGTTCGTGAGGTGGACTTTCATTCACTGAATCGAGACGCTCTCGGCTTGCCTTTTCGGGGTTCGGAAGCTACTATGGAGAAGTTCAGTTTCGGCTGAACAACGCCTCTGCCATGTTCGACAGGGGGCGTACTTTTGGCGAACCAACGTTAAGCCCGTAGGGATCCCATATCGGCCTCTTGAAGCTCTGCTTTCTCGTAGGTCTGCGGCTCCCACCTGAACTGCGGGTTCTCAAAAGCGCCTCAACGGCATTGCGGTGGAGGTTTGATCGGCCCGTGCCCCTCGTTTCGGCGGGGAGTCACGGGCTGTTTCATTTTTCCGGTCAATCGGGGGCGTCGCGTCGTGAAATCCGATCCCGCCGTGAAGGCCTTCAAGAAGGCGCTCCGGATGTCGACGATCCAGGCGATCCGCGACCTTGATCCGGACGTCCGCCGCGCGCAAGAGGCCCTGTTGCTCGACCAGGTCGCCGAGCTTCCCGAGTATCGCGATGCAAAGACCCTGCTCCTGTACGTCAAGGCCTTCGACGAGGAGATCGACACGCTTCCCCTGATCGCGAAGGCGCTCGAAGCCTCGCGGCGGGTGATCTGTCCTCGGGTCGACAAGGTCGCTCACCAGCTTGAGTTGTTTGAGATCGAGGACCTGGAGCGCGACCTGGAACCGGGCGTGCTGGGCATCCCCGAGCCTCGGCGGACCTGTCGAGTGGTCGCCCCCGGCGAGGTCGACTGGGTTCTTGTCCCGGGGGTGGCCTTCGACCTCCGTTGCAACCGGATCGGCCGAGGCGCGGGGCATTACGACCGGTTCCTGCCGGGGGTTCGCCCGAAGGTCGAGACCTGGGCCATCGCGTTCGACTGCCAGATCCTCGACCCGATCCCGGTCGAGTCGCACGACGTTCCGCTCCGCGGAGTGCTCACGCCGGCGGGACGAATCGCCGCTCGGGCGTGAGCCGTGATTGACATTCAATTGGCGGCGATCCACCTGACGGACGGCGGCGACGCGTAGCCGGCGAACTGGTCGGCGATTCCGGCTGACGGGCCGTCGCCTGCGTGAAGGATCACGCGGTAGCCGAACCACGCCGACTCCCCTTTCGGGATCGTGTGTTCGCCTTTTTCGGACAGGCCGAAATCATGCCATCCGAACGGGTTGGCGGCGAACAGGCCGTAGGTCCGAACGTGCCAGGTCGTGGGATAGCGGAAGCTCTGAGGATGGTTGAGGATCGCGATCCCGACCGTCTTGCCGCCGACCGGCCCCGAGTAGTCGACCCAGGGCGAGGGCTTGCCCCACGCCTTGTCGTCTTCAAGCCCCTCGGCGTTGCGGATCTTGCCCCCCGCCTTCTTGGTGACGTCCATGCTGGAGGCGACTCGCACGCCAAACGTCCCTTCCTTCGTGTCGCCCAGCACGAGCGGCCCCTCGGTCGCCTTGAGCTTCACCGCGAAGTCGAGGACGCGCACCGATCGAGTGTTGTAGACGGTCAGCACGCGCTCGTCCTCGCAGACCTTCGCGCCGTCGGGGCCGAGCCAGTCGTCGCGGGTCGTCAGCCGGCCGAGAACGGGCGTCGGCGCCGAGATCGTCCGCTCAGTCTCCTTGATCGTGCCGTGGTTCTTCAGCTCGCTCCAGAAGTCGACGCCGTTGACCAGTCCGTGCGTGAACCAGAACGAACGCTGGTGGGGATGATCTTCGTCCTCTCCTTCGACCTTCTCCATCGGGAAGGCGCGGGTGTACGAATCGCCGGTCGGGCCGACGAGCGGGAACAGGAACGGCTTGGCCCCGACGTCCACGCGGTGGACCGCGAACCGCTTGCCGTCGATCTGGATTTCCAGATTCGGTCCTTGAGGGACGAATGCGACCCCCGCGCCGGGAGAGCCCTTCGCGTCGTCCTTCTTCAAGACGAAGGTCGACGGCCCCGTGAGCGCCGGCAGGACGACGGTCAGGGTCCGCTTGCCGTCCACTGTCGACACAATGGCCGGCGTCGACGCCGCATCCGCTCCGGTCGAGAGTCGGTAAACGCCCTCATCGACGCCGTCGGGCGCCGGCGCGACGATCGGCGTGTCGGCCTGCAAGGAGCCCGACGGCCGGAACGTCAGACTCCAGTCCTTGGCGGACGTCGTGCCGCAAACGGCGAGTCCGATCATTCCGAGGACAACAATGCGAGTCCGTTCATATCTCAGTGATGTTCGCATCGACGTTTTTTCCAGGGTGAACCGAGGAGGCGAGGCCCATCGACGTTCAATGTCCGCCAGCGCGGGGCCCGATGCAAGTACCGAACGCGGCGGGGTCGCGAATCGGAGGTCGCCGAGCGGGCCGAAAGAGGGTCGCAAACCAGAGTGCGGAGAGAGAAAGGAGGTTTCCCGGCATCCATGTTGCATCGTCGGCTTTTTTGTTGAACAGCGCGATCGAACTGGATACAGTGCCAGACGCTCCAGACCAGGCGGCGAGGGTCCCGGGTCGGCCAACAGCCCAGGCGCCGGATTGGAGTGGCGATGCCCTGCGGGGTTCGGCTCGTCCGCTCCCGCGGAGTCGTGCTGTTGGACCACGTTGCGGTCGATCGGTGGAGAGCCTGTTGCAGGCGAATGCAATGGCGAAGAGGCTTTACGTCGGTAATCTCAAGTACTCGGTCACGTCCGAACATCTTCAAGAGATGTTCGAGCAGTTCGGAGCGGTCAGCTCCGCGCAGGTGCTCGGCGATCGCGAGACCGGCCGCAGCCGGGGCTTCGGATTCGTCGAAATGCCCAACGACGACGAGGCGCAAGCGGCGATCGACACGCTCGACGGCCAGGACATCGACGGTCGTCGGCTGACCGTCAATGAAGCGCGTCCGCGCACACCGGGCGGCGGCGGTGGCGGCGGCGGATACCGTGGCGGCGGCTATCGGGGCGGCGGCGGCGACGATTATTAAGGACGTCGGGTCGCCGGGGCTGGACTCAGGCGGTACACTTCCTTCAGGGTCCGGATGTACGGATCGTCGGATCGAGATCGTTCGCCTCGTCGAACGGTCCCGATCGTCCTGACGGGAAGGTGCGTCGGACTTTCAGGGGAGGTCCCTGTCAACGGCGAGCCTCCACTCATCGCATCGTCCCGCGCGAGCCTCATGCTGATGAACGTTACAGCCCAGTCGCGGCAGTCGACTCCCGAAGTTCGCCAAGAGCTTCTGGGACGCATCGAAAACGTGCTGAACGAACGGGTCCGCCCCGGCCTCATCGAGGACGGCGGCGAGGTCCAGGTCGTCAGCATCGACGAAGACCATATCGTCCAGGTCCGCCTGCTTGGGACGTGCCAGGGCTGCGTGTCGTCCGTCGTCACCATGACCATGTTCATCGAGAAGGCCGTCAAGGCCGAGGTCCCGGAAGTCCGGTTCCTGGAAGCGATTCCCTGAGCAGTCCCCGATCGAACTCGACCGGAGCGGAGCAACCCATCGTCGCCGCGCCGGTCGATGAAAGTCCCATGAATCTATCGAGTTGCGACCTCAACGCGGTGCCGACCGCGACGGATCTGGATCCGCCCTGGCTCCGGCCGCGCTCGGCTTACGTCCACATTCCGTTCTGCGCCCATAAATGCGGCTACTGCGATTTCGCCTCGCTGGCGGGTGCCGACCATCTGTCCGAACGGTATCTCGACGCCCTCGAACGCGAGATGCGGATGACGCTGGTCGAGCCCCGACCCGTCGACACGATCTTCATCGGCGGCGGGACCCCGACCCGGCTCGACGCCCCGGCCCTTGGTCGGCTGGCGACGATGGTCCGCCACTGGCTCCCCATGAACCCCGGTGGTGAGTGGACGATCGAGGCGAATCCCGGCACGCTCGACGCCGAAAAGGCCGACGTGATGGCCGAGGCCGGCGTCAACCGGGTCAGCCTGGGCGCGCAGTCGTTTCAGCCCCGGCTGCTGGCGGCACTCGAACGCAACCATGCGCCCGAGGAGGTCGGCAAGGCGGTGGAAATCGTCCGCTCGCGGTTCCCTCGCTGGTCGCTCGACCTGATCTTCGGCGTCCCCGGCTCGACGCTCGACGACTGGCGGGCCGACCTGGAGGCGACCCTCGACCTCGCACCGTCGCATCTTTCGTGCTACGGGCTCGTCTACGAGAAGGGGACGAACCTCTGGAAGCAGCGCGAGAAAGGCGATGTCCAAGAGGTCTGCGAGGAAACCGAGCGGCTGATGTACGAGCACGTCATGGACCGGCTTGAAGCCTCGGGCCTGATGCTCTACGAGATCTCCAACTACGCCCGGCCCGGTCACGAGTCGCGGCATAACCTGGTCTACTGGGCCAACGACGCCTATTACGGGCTCGGCCTGGGCGCGGCGCAGTACCTCGACGGGCTCCGCACGGTGAACACCCGCGAAATGTCGGCCTACCTGAAACGGATCGAGGCCGGAGAGTCGGCGATCGGGCCCAATGAGCGGCTCGAACCCGAGGAGCGCGCGCACGAGACGGCCATGCTCATGCTTCGCCGCACGGTGGTCGGTCTCGATCGCGACGATTTCCGGACCCGAACCGGGTTCGATCTCGACGCTTTGATCGGCCCCGCGATCACCCGGTTCGTCGGCGAAGGCTTGCTCGAGGACAACGGCCGGCGCATCCGGTTGACTCGGGAGGGGCGATTCCTCGCCGACCGTGTTCTCTGCGAGGTCGTTTGAGGCGTCCGGACGATCATCAACCTCGGCGCATCTGATCGGCCCGGGCGGCGAGCTTGATGACGGCGGCGTGGAAGACGCCGCGCGCGTTGGAGCTTGCCGCGCGATAGCTGTCGACGAAGCCGTCGGCCTGGGTCCAGGCCACGACCTCCATGATTTGTTTGGACATGACGTCGAGCAACTCTTCGATCGAAGGCGCGGCCACGTCGATCGGGCCTTGCGAGGCGATGATGCGCGGGTCGACGCCGCCGGCGAAATGGACCTCGTCGGCGATCGGGTTCTTGGTCCTGGCCGCCGGCGCGTCGTCGTCCCACGGGGCAGTCGCCGTGGCGGCGCCGCTCATGCTGCGTCGCCCTTGCTCCGACCCGTCGAGTTCACGCTTGTCACTCGGGGCGTGTTCGTTAGGATCGCGAGGGAGGCCGGCCGTCGTGTAGAGTTTGCCGTCGGAGCCGACACGACCGGGGTTGTTGGGGATCTGCGCGCCTTCAATCAACTGCTTGCGGATCTTGGCGACCAGCTCGCGGGAGACGCCCAGCTCTTCGGCCGTCCGGCGGTCCGACCAGTCGTGGTGGAGCTTGAGTTTGACCTCGACGGCCCGCCGGCGCTCGGTGCGCGTGAGCGGCAGGCCGTGGAACAGGTTGACGCTCGAAACGTAGTCGAGCGCCTCGTTGAACGAGCCGGCGCGGATCTCGACGGGGATGGTCCGCTTGCCGAGCATGACCGCCGCGGCGTGGCGGTGGAAGCCGTCGGCAATGAGCCAGCGTTCGTCGACGCTATAGACCGTGATCGGCGGCAGCCGGTCCCAGGCCTCGGCGTAGCGCTCCACCGTGAAGTCGTCGAGCCGATCTCGGAGGTTGAGATTCGGGTCCAGGACCAAGTCGTCCAATGCCACGTTGCGAATATCCATCGCGGCCGCTCCCACGTTGCTCATGCAAGTCCAAGAACCCTGGCGCGTCAAAGTCGTTCCCTGAGGGACCTTGTTGGCCTATCATCGGCAGGGCTGGAATCGGGCTTGCGATGGTTTTCGGGAAGTCCGCGGTGCGGATGTGGGAGTTGGCGATCATGCGGATTGTCGTGACGGGCGCGAGTGGTCAGATCGGCGCTTACTTGTTAGAGCCGCTGATGAGGACGGGTTGGGACGTGGTCCCCTGGAGCGGCGGCGCCCGGGGCGATTGGGGAACGACCCGACTGCGACCCGTCGACCTGGCCGACCTCGGCGCCGTCGACCGGGCTCTCGTGAACGCCGACCCCGCCGTGATCCTCCACGTAGCGGCGATCAGCGCGGCGGACCAGGTGTCCAAAGACCTCGATCGAGCCCGACTCGTCAACGTGGAAGCAACCCGCCACCTGGCCGATTGGTGTCGCGATCGAGGGCGGCGGATCGTCTTCACGTCGACCGACATGGTCTTCGACGGCGACCGATCGTGGTACACGGAAAGCGACGAGCCGAGTCCGATCCTCGCCTACGGTCGGACCAAACACGAGGCCGAAGCCGAGGTCGTCCGAACGCCGGGCGGCGTGGCGGCTCGGCTGTCGCTGCTGTACGGACCGTCGCGATGTGGTCGCGAGGGCTTCTTCGATCGCGCCGTGGCGGCCCTCCGCGCCGGGCGTTCGCAGACCTTCTTTCACGACGAGCACCGCACGCCGCTCGACTACCGGACGGCGGCGGAAGTTCTCGTCGCACTCACCGACGCCGATTTCGAGGGCGTCGTCCACGTCGGCGGTCGCGATCGGCTGAGTCGGTTCGCGTTCATGTCGCGCATCGCCCGGGCGCTCGGCCTCGACGAGTCGCTCATCGCCGCGAACAGCCGGGCTGAGGCCGTTTTCACCGAACCGCGCCCGGCCGACCTGTCGCTCGACACCACGCGCCTCGCCGACCTTCTGCCAGATCTTGACCGGCCTCTGATCGAGGAGGCCGTGTGGAGGATGTCGAGTAGGAACTGAGGGCGATTCGTTATCAGTCGCGGTCGTCGCGTCGGAGCAAGTAGTAAGCCGGCAGGCCCGCGAGGATCAGCACGGTGCCGACGACCGCCTGCATACGGCTCTGTTCGTTGCGGAGCATGTCGCCCAGGAGCAAGAGCGAGCCGGCGACGAACAGCAAAGGGGTGAATGGGTAGCCCCAGGTCCGGTACGGGCGCGGAAGATCGGGCTGCTTGACGCGGAGGACGAAGACGCTCGTGATCGTCAGCATGTAGAAGATCGTCGCGCCGAAGATCACGTAGGTTCGCAAAATGTCGTACAGCGGCGTCTTGTTCAGCGTCAGCCAGGCGGAAGTGAGGAATTGCGGCATCCCGGCCGTCGATTCGGGGGGCGGGATGACGACGAGAGCCGTTCCCACCGCCGTCAGGATGATCGCCCAGACGCCCTGGGCGAGGATCGCCGAGGCTGGGGTCTGGAACCGGGGATGCACGCGTTGGAACCATGCGGGAAGCATCCCGTCGCGGGCGATCGCGAAGTACGAACGCGGGCCGGTCAGCGCGTTGCCGTTGAGCGAGATGAACGTCGAGCACATCACCAGCGCGGAGATCGCGAGCACGCCGTACCCACCGAGGAGCGCCTTGCAATAGACGGCGGCCACGGCCTTCGTGATCCCTCCCTCGGGCTCATCGGCGGCGGCCATCTCGGACATCGGCAGGACGTAGTGGTAGGCGAGCGTCATGGCCAGATAAACGGAGATCAAGACCGCCATCCCCCAGATCATCGACCTGGGAATGTTCTTCTCAGGCTCCCGGATCTCCTCGGCGAGCGGCGTCACATTCATCCAGCCGTCGTAGGCCCACAGCACGCCGACCATCGCCGCCATAACGCCGGTGAAGATCGAGCCGTCGACGCGTTCGGGCCAGATCGGCGCCATGTTGCCGACGCTTCCACCGCCGATTGCGAACGGCAGGGCGATCAATGCAAGGACCCCGCCGACCTTGATCGCCGTCCCGAAGACCTGAACCGCGCCGCCGCCGCGCGTCCCCAGGATGTTGACGATCGTCACGATCGAGATCGCGGCGATCGCGGCCGCCGCTTGCCAGACGGCGCCGCCGAGAAACGACGGAGGGGGCACGATCTGGATGAAATACCGCGCGAACGCCGCGGCCAGCGTCGCCATCGACCCCGCGCGCGAGACGGTGAACTCGGACCAGCCGAAGAGAAACGCCGGAATCGGACCATACGCTTCACGCAAATAGACGTAAGGACCGCCCGCCCGGGGCATCATGGCTCCCAATTCGGCCATCGTCAGCGCCCCCGCCGCCGAGAAGATGCCGCCGATGATCCAGACGGCGACGATCCCGCTTAGAAACGGAACTTCCTTCGCGACGCTGGCCGGCACGATGAAGATCCCTGAGCCAATGACCGAACCGACCACCACGCAGAGGGCGGCGACCGGCCCGAGCACACGCGGCAACGTGACGGCGTGCGGGGCGACGGACGTAGGGGTTTTCATGCGTGAAGTTTCCTCATCCCGGTCGTCCCGGGGTCAAGCCCGTCGTCTCCCCGATCGGTCGTAGGTGGTATTCCACCAGAAATCATGAACGACGGATAGCATTCGGATCGCCGAAGCGTGATCCGCCCCCGCTACAGGCCGGTCGCGGCGTCGCGGGCGAGAGCCGAAGCGCGCTTCAGCGCGGCGGTCGCCGCGTCGATCGCGGCGGTCGTCGAAGAAACGGCGCTCTTCAGATTATCGGATTTGCGGGCCTCGAGCGATTCGCGGATGGCCGGCAACGGCCAGGCGGCGTACCCCGTCGTCACGCCGGGCGCGTAGATCGCGTGCTTGAACCACGAGCGGCCTTCGAGGCCGCCGGGCAACAGGAACGCGCGCTCCAGCCGCGTGAGCGCCTCGTTGAGAGAGGAGAGCGCATCGGCCCGCGCGCCGTCCTTGGCGGCGAGTGCGTCGAGCGCCTTGTCGAGGCTTCGGGCCTCGGACTGGAACCTGAGGACGGACTCGGCGAGGTCGCCGAGCCCTTCGAAGTCCTCATCGGGCCTCGTGCCTGGCTTCGCAGATTTGCGGACCTTGCGGGCGCGGATCAGCCTAAGCTCGTCGACGTGGTCGCGGAGGGCTTCCGCGTAGGGGACGAAGCGAAACGGGAGTACGTCGGCATTGGCGGCACGCATCAAGAGCACGGTGTAGAGGCGGGCGGCCATCGTGTGGGTGAGGAACTCGGGGTCGCCGAACTTCTCCATCCAGTTGAAGTCGTCGTACATCGAGTGATAGACGCCGTACTTGCCGGAGAACCCGACGTCAAGCGCGGGGACACCCAGGTGGTCGAGGAACGCCGTGTAGTCGGAGCCTGAACCGAGCGGGTGGAGTTGCGGCGTGAAGCCGCGAGGCGAGGACGGAGGATCGCCGACGCTGGTCGGTCGCGTCCAGAACGGATCGATAAGGACCAGCGGACTGCTCGCAACCCAGGCGTTCCGCTTGGATTCGAGCCAGACGTCGCGGAGCGAGCGGCTGGAGCGGACGTCGGTCACGGCGCCGGCGGCTTCGAGCATCAGGTCGCGGAGCGAGGGGACGCCTCCCATGTCGAGGTCGGGGCCGGCGACGGCCACGTCGACGTTGAGCATCAGGGCGGCCTTGCGGTCGATCTCGTCGGTGAACTGTTCGGCCCATTCGGTCGAGCCGACCAGGCCGTACTCCTCGGCGTCCCAGCTCGCGTAGACGATCGTCCGCCGAGGCTTCCAGCCGGCGCGGACGGCTTCGCCAAGGGCGCGGCAGGTTTCGAGGGTCGCCGCCGTGCCGCTGCCGGGGTCGACCGCCCCGTACACCCAGGCGTCGCGATGGTTGCCGACCATGACCCAGCGATCGGGTTCGACGGCTCCGGGAATCTTGGCGACGACGTTCCAGATCGTCCGCACTTTGTACTCGTTCCAGACCGAGAACTTCAGCTCGACGGGCCCCGGGCCGACGTGGTAAGCCAACGGCAGGCCCCCTTGCCAGCCGTCGGGGACGTTCGATCCGGCCAGCAGCTTGAGGATCTCCCGCGCGGCACCGTAGCCGATCGGTAGTGACGGGATCGTGGCGAAGTATTCACCGCGCTTCAAGCCGGTGTTCTTGTCCCATTCGGGATCGTCCAACCGAAAACCATGCTTCAGGTCGATCGGTAATCGATCCGCGCCAGGGATAGACGGGCCTCGGGGCGTCGAGGGATCGCCGGGGCCGAGTGACAGGAACTGGACGCTGCCGCGCTGCACGGCCGACTCCGGCCGGAACGGGCCGGCGGGGTAGACGTCCCCCTTGGCGTAGCCATCGTCGCCGGGGTCGGAGTAGATCAAGATCCCCTTCGCCCCGCGCTTCTGGGCGTTGAGCACCTTGAGTCCGCGGAACAGGCCGCCGTATCGAGCAAGAACGATCTTGTCCTTGACGGAGACGCCGAGCTTTTCGAGCGCATCGAAGTCCTCGGGGCGGGCATAATTCGCATAGACGACCTGGCCCGCAGCCGTCCCCGAGACCCCGTAGCCGTTGAACGCCGGGAAGGCGAGCGAGTTCGCGGAATCCTTGTCGGTCGCCAGCGGCTTCTCTTCGAGGTCGAGCGGCGCCGGCTCGGGACGGACGATTTCGAGCTTCGGCGGCGCGCTCGGGTGATTGAGCAAGACCTCGTACGGGAGGATCTCGACCGACCATCCCCACTCCTTGAGCCGGTCGTGGACGAACTTCGCCGTCCGCTGGTCGGCGAGGGTTCCGGCGGCGTGGGGTTCGGCCGTCAGCGTTCGGAGCAAGGCTCGGGCGTTCTTGGGCGTCGGAACCGCCAGCGCCCGGGCTTCGGCTTCGATCTGCTTGCCGCGCGAGGCCGGCGCGAAACCGAGCATCGCCGGCTCCGACGCGCCCAGACGCGGCGTCGTCTGGAGCAGGACGTAAACACCGAACGCCGCGAGAACGAAACGCCGCGCGAGCGGCCGAGCGGTACGACTCATCGAGGGGCCTTTCTCGGGGGGGGGCGAACGCTTGACAGCGGCTCAAGAACGGCGGCACACTCAGGGCCGCCGGTCGTGACTGGAGTCTGAGAGGAAGTCACCCAGGATACGACGCCCCTCGGCCTGATTCCAGAGTCGATCCCCCGGTCGGACGAACCGCCGCCGCGCGGTCGAATCCGTCCAATTTGATCCGCGCGAGAGTCCGCACCGATGAACCTGATCACGCTCGTTCCCGCCCTGGCGATCCTCCTCACCGCCCAGGATCAGCCGATGCCGGGGCCCGGTCCAGGCTACATCCCCTCGGGCTCGCCCGCCGATCTTCACGACCTGGTCCGGCTCGCGCGGCTCCGCGACCCGAGGGTTCGCGCAATGGGCTTCAGCTCGTACGACCGCAAGGGGGGGAACTACGACGGTTTCAACGGCACGTACTCGAAGCTCCGCGTCGAGGATGGCAACTCCGTCCTGGCCGAACTCGACGGACCGGGCGTCATCCAGCGGATCTGGACCACGCACACCAGCGGTGAGCACGCGGGCCTGCTCGACCGCAAGAACGAACACATCAAGATCTACCTCGACGGCCAGGCCAAGCCCGCGCTCGACGTCCCGCTGGAGACTCTTTTTTCGGGCAAGCACCCGCACTTCCCCAGACCTCTGGTCATGGAAGGCTCGGGCGGATTCGTCTCGTACGTCCCGATCCCGTTCCGCAACGGATGCAAGGTCGTCGTCGAAGGGCAGGGCGTGCGGTTCTACCAGATCGGGCTCGTCACTCTCCCCAGCGCGGAGGGAGTCGATACGTTCGTCGAACAGCCGTCGGCCCCGGTGCTGGCTGACCTCAAGGCGGCGAAGGCGCTCTGGGCTTCGCCCGAGACCTACGAGACCCAGATGCTCGCCAAGTCGTTGACGGCCGAGTATTCCGTGGAAGGGATCGCCCGCAGCGAGCAGGTCTTCGGAATGCCCGCCGGCCCGGCGACGATCCAGTCGATCGAGCTTGAGCCGAGCGCCGGCACGGCCGACGGCTGGCGGTCGGCTCGACTGCGGATGGTCTGGGATCAAGACGCGAGCGGCGAGCCGGGCGTCGATCTTCCTTTCGACTACGCGTTCGGAACGCTGCCCGACGCCATCGGCTTTCAGTCGCTCCTGATCGGCCAGCGCGGTGGTTCGTGGTACAACCGCTTCCCGATGCCTTATCACCGCCAGGCCTCGTTGCGGATCGACGCCGAGAAGCCCATCAAGGGTAAGCTCCGGGTCCGCTACCGGAAGGGGGTCGACGCCGACGCGGGCTATCTGCGGGCCTCGTACCGCGAGGCGCTTCCCACCCGGCCGAAGGAGGATTTCGGCTGGCTCAAGGAGGAGGGTAGGGGGCATTTCGCTGGCGTGTTGATGTCGACTCAAGGCCGCGCCAAGCTGCCGTACTGGCTCGAAGGGGACGACCGGTTCACCATCGACGGCAAGCTGGCGATTCACGGCACCGGCTCGGAAGACTTCTTCAACGGCGGCTGGTACGCCCTGGAAGGCCGGCTCAACGGTCCCTCGGCGTATCCTTCGCACGGGTTCCCAATCTATCGGAGCCCCGAGAACGAGGTCTGGCAGGCTGCGGCGTACCGATGGAACGTCGCCGACCCGGTCCCGTTCTCGATTTCGATCACGGCGGGAATCGAGCACGGCGGCGAGAATCAGTTCGAGGCCGACTACCGCGCGGGGGTCTTCTGGTATTCGCCGAACCCGAGCCCGACGCATCGAGTTCCGTGAGACCGATCCGCCCGCGACTACGATTCCTGGAGAGCCCGTTCATGTCTGATTTCCACTTTGAAGCCGTGCCGATCCTGCGGATCTTCGACATCGAAAAAGCCAAGGAGTTCTATGTTGGCTTCTTGGGATTCAAGGTCGAGTGGGAGCATCGCTACGAGCCGACGATGCCGGTGTACATGCAGATCACCCGCGACGGGTTGACGCTCCACCTCAGCGAGCATCACGGCGACTGCTGCCCGGGATCGACCGTCTACGTGCGTGCGAAGGGGCTCGACGCCTATCACGCCGAGATCACATCCAAGGGCTATCCGTACATGAGGCCGGGCGTCGAGGAGACGCCGTGGAACACGCGCGAGCTGATGGTCATCGACCCGTTCGGCAACCGGCTCCGATTCGGCGAACCCAAGTCGGCCGAGACCAAGCCGGCGTGAGCGGGCGCGCAGACACATCTTTCTGGGACACATCGCTTTGCGACTCCGCCCCGACTGACCTGAATCGTCGGCCGCGGCTTTTTTCGATCGCCGGCTAAGAAAGTTCGTCATGGCCCGTAGTTTCCATGTACGGGAACACGTCCCCTATCGAGGACGGTGATGGCAGGTCCAACGAACCTCGAGAGCGAGGCCTGGGTGCGTGAGGCGGTGTCCCGATTCGAGGGGCCGCTCTTGCTCTACGCCCGCCGCCTTTTGACCGACGCCGAATCGGCTCGCGACGTGGTGCAAGACGTCTTTCTGCGTCTGTGCGGGCAGTCGCGCGCCGAGATCGACGGCCACCTCGCCGAGTGGTTGTTCACGGTCTGCCGCAACCGGGCTCTGGACGTCCTCCGGAAGGAGCATCGCATGACTCGGTTACAAGACGAACAGGTCAACCGCTGCCTGAGCCCCGCCCCCGGTCCGCACGACGTCGCCGAACGTCACGACCTGGGGGCGCGCGTGCTGGCGCTCCTCGACACCCTCCCCCCCAACCAGCGCGAGGTCATCCGTCTCAAATTTCAGAACGGGTTCTCTTACCAGGAGATCAGCCGGATCAGCGGCCACAGCGTGTCCAACGTCGGCTACCTGATTCACGCCGGGATCAAAACGCTTCGTGGCCGTCTCTTCGACGGTCAGCCGGCCGAGGCCAGAGCCTGAAATCTTCGATCAAGGAGAACCTGAAATGAACTTCGACATCGACGACCCCCGGCTCACCGCCTACGCCTTAGGCGAACTCGAAGAGTCCGAGAAACAAGACTTCGAACGCCTGCTCGCGGACCGGCCGGACCTGCGCAAAGCCATCGACGAAATCGCCCTCACCGCCAGCCTGCTGTCGGAACGACTCCACGACGAGCAGATGCACGAACTCGCCGCTCACACCGACGGTCTCCAGGCGGTCGCGGCGACGCTTCCTTCCGTGCAGACTCCAGCCACGCCGCCCCGGGCCGCCCTCTTTCAGTGGCCGTCGCGTGAATTCCTCACTTCGATCGCCGCACTCTTCCTGTTCGCAATGGTCGGCGGCGCGCTCCTCCTGCCCGCCACGCAATCCGCCCGCGAAGCGGCGAGAAGGGCTGAGGGACTGGCTATAGCCCGGCGGGCCCAGGCCGACTCGGCCGAGGGCTTCGTCCTTCGGAAGCACAAGAGCAACTCTGACAAGAGCCCGATTGCAGCCGAGCCCATGCTGGCGATGCGTGGTGGAACGAAGTCCGCCACGCCCGTCGCGCCTCCCGGAGCAACGATGGGCGGGATGATGGCCGGCAGACAAGCCGATGCTGCTAAGCCGCCCATCGATCAGCGGCAAGCCCTCGGCCGGAAACTCGCCGATCAAGGCCCCAGCGACTACTACGCCTTTGTCACGCCCGAGAGGGAAGCCATCACACTTTCCAGCACGCCGGCCCCAGGACAGAAAGATGAGCCAGGCCAGCAGGTTGGCTTTGGAGGAGCCAAAGCTCAAGGTGACGGAAATCCGAACGGCCAGGGCCGGGGCCAACAGCAAGGCCAGGCCGAAAAGGCAGAAGGCTTGGCCCAGAAGGGGGATGGCCAGGGTCAGAGGGGCAAGATCGGCGAGGAGAGCCAAGGCCAATCCGTTCAACTGTCTGTACAGAACGGGAATGTCGGCCCGGTCGCCTTGGACATGAAACACCAGTATGCCAAGCAATCGATGAAGGAGAGCGTCACGGCTCTGGCTGCCGCCGAGCCCCAGTCGTCGCTTCCCGGTCTGGCACCGCTCAACCAGGCGATGGCGCCGGCCGCCGCTCGTGTTGAGAACGAATCGAAGTTCTCGGCCCTTCATGATTCTGCCGGCGATTCCGCCCGCGAGGCGGCAGGCCAGCCGGTAGCCGAATTCGCGGAGCTGCAGGACCGCAACGTGATGTTCGCGAATCCGAGGTTCGACGCCGTCCCGGAGAACCCGTTCGTGCTGGTCGGTCAGGAGGCCGTTTCGACCTTCTCGATCGACGTCGATACGGCGAGCTATTCGATCGTCCGCCGCTTCCTGACCCAGTCGAACCAGCTTCCTCCGCCCGACGCGGTTCGGATCGAGGAGATGATCAACTACTTCCCCTATCAGGACGCGCCGCCGGCCGCCGACAGCCCCGACCCGTTCGCGGTCCACGTCGAGGTCGCCCGCTGCCCCTGGAACGCTTCGAACCGGCTCGCCCGAATCGGGATCATGGGCAGGCCGATCGACCAGTCGGCCCGCAAGCCGACCAACCTCGTGTTCCTGATCGACGTCTCCGGTTCGATGGATCAGCCGAACAAGCTGCCTCTGGTTCAGTGGGGTCTGCAACGGCTCGTCGAACAGCTCGGCGAGAACGACCGGATCGCCATCGTGGTCTTCGCCGGGGCCGCCGGTCTGGTTCTTCCCTCGACTTCGTGCCTCAACAAGGCCGAGATCATGTCGCGGATCGAACAGCTCCGCGCCGGCGGCTCGACCAACGGCGGTGCGGGCATCCAGCTCGCGTATGACGTCGCCGCCCAGAACTTCATCAACAACGGCCTCAACCGCGTGGTACTGGCGACGGACGGCGATTTCAATCAGGTCATGACCGACCAGGCCGAGCTGGTCAAGTTGATCCAGGCCAAGGCGCAGGGGCCGAAGCAAGTCTTCCTGACTGTGCTCGGCTTCGGCATGGACAACCTCAAGGACGGCACGTTGGAGAAGCTGGCCGACAAGGGGAACGGCAATTACGCCTTCATCGACACCCCGGACGAAGCGTTCAAGGTTCTGGTCCGCGAGATGGGCTCGACGCTCGAAACGATCGCCAAGGATGTCAAGATCCAGGTCGAGTTCAAGCCGACCAAGGTCAAGGCGTACCGGCTGATTGGCTACGAGAACCGCGTGATGCCCAATGAAGACTTCGCCGACGACCGCAAGGACGCCGGGGAGATCGGCGCGGGGAGCCACGTGACGGCCCTTTACGAGATCGTCCCGGCCGCCCCTCTGTTGCCCGAGGCGGCTCTCAACGCCAAGAACCTGAACAACGCCGCGCAGTCGGCGCGGGCTGACGCCGAATCGTTCGTCGTCAACTTCCGCTACAAGAAGCCGACCGAGGACAAGAGCACCCTGATCCAGCGCCCGGTCGTCGACCGAGGGCTCGACTACCGTGAGGCCTCGGACGACTTCAAATTCTCCAGCGCCGTCGCCGGCTTCGGAATGCTGCTCCGTCGCTCGCCGTCCGCCGGCACGCTGACGTTCCCCGGCGTCGTGGAGCTGGCCACGCCCTCGCTGGCCCGCGACCCCTCGGGCTATCGCAAGGAGTTCGTGGGTCTTGTCAAGAAGGCCCAGGAGCTTCTCGCCCCCTGACGGTCGTCGAGAATCGGCCGGAATCAACGATCACGCCGGGCCGGGCCGTCTTACCAGACGTACCCGGCCCGTTGCGTTCGCTGGTTCGATCCGATCGAATCACGCCATCGGCACGAGGTTGTAATTGCCAACCGTGCTGACGATCGCGTACGGACGGCCCTCGGTGCCGACGCGCGGCACCCATCGGGGGCTCTCGTTGATGATGTTGATCTCCGGCACCTGCAATGTGTTGTAATGCCGGATCGTGTCGAAGCTCACATAGAACGTCGGCTCGCCGAACGGGCCGCTGAAAGCCGCATAATACGCCTGGCGACCACCCGGACGGAGCGTGAAATTCTGGAACTGGCCGCGATTGTACGTCGACGCGGCGGCGCTGAACGTCACCGTGTCCGAGGTCGTGTTGATGATCGTGATCACGCCCCAGTTGATGTAGCCGGCGGCCGATCCTCCCGTTCCACCCGTCCCGGGGCCTCCGCGCGGACGCCCAAACGCCACGACCGCCCTCGTATCGCCTCTCTGCGGGGCGACTCTCTGGTGAAGGTCCCGATTCACGGTCAGCCGAAATTGGGCGGCGGCCTCGCGAGCCGCCGGCCCCACGCCGGCCAGCACCGTCGTCAACAGCCTCTCCTCCGACATCTCCAAGAGAGGCCGGAACGCTTGCGACGCGCGCTTGCTCATGTGTCTCATCCTCGGTGTGTCAGAATTCGTCGATCGCGCAACCTGCTGAGAGTCTTACCGCGCAATTGCAGGTTGTCGAACCAAGGAAATTCTGACGCACCAAAAACAATCATGCAAGCATTTAAAAAGAAGTCGAGATTACTCGCGGATCTGGCCGTCGCCGTAGACGATCCACTTGGTGCTGGTCAGCTCGTTGAGGCCGCAGGGGCCTCGGGCGTGGTACTTGTCGGTGCTGATGCCGATCTCGGCGCCGAGGCCGAGCTGGCCGCCGTCGTTGAACCGGGTGCTGGCGTTGACGATCACCGCCGAGCTGTCGATCTCGGCGACGAACTTGCGGGCCGCGGCGAGGTCGCGGGTGACGATCGTCTCGGTGTGCGACGACCCGTGACGGCCGATGTGCGCGATCGCGTCGTCGATCGAATCGACGACCTTGACCGCGAGGATCTTGTCGAGGAATTCGGTGTCCCAATCCTCGGCGGTCGCCGCCGTCATGCTCGGCACGATGGCTTTCGCTTCAGCGTCGCCCCGCAGTTCGACGCCGGCCGCCGCCAGCGCCTCGGCGGCCTTGGGAAGCCAGGTCGGGGCGATCGCGCGGTGGACGAGCAGGGTCTCGGCGGCGTTGCAGACGCCCGGGCGCTGGGCCTTGGCGTTGACGATGATCCGCGTGGCGATCTCGGGATCGGCCGCCTGGTCGACGTACACGGCGCAGATGCCCTGATAATGCTTCATGACCGGCATCTTGGCCTCGGCGACCACGCGGCGGATGAGGCTCTCGCCGCCTCGCGGAATCGCCAGGTCGATGAACTCGGGGAGGGCCAGAAGATGGCCGACCGCCGCGCGATCCGTCGTGGTTACGAGTTCGACCGCGTGCTCGGGAAGGCCGCACCGAGCCAGCTCATCGGCGAGAATCCGGTGCAACGCGCGGTTGGAATGGAGCGCTTCCTTGCCGCCCCGGAGGATCGCGGCGTTGCCGCTCTTGACGCAGATCGCGGCGGCGTCGACGGTCACGTTCGGCCGGCTCTCGTAGATCATGAAGATCACGCCGAGCGGAACGCGGACCTGGGTGACTTCGAGCCCGTTGGGGCGTCGGCCCGACCTTACCACCTCGCCGATCGGGTCGGCCTGAGCGGCGATCTCGGTCAGGCTCCGGGCCATCTCGCCAATCCGCTTGGTGTTGAGCGTCAGACGATCGACGGCCGCTGCGTTGAGCCCCAGTGAAGGGGCCGCCGCGACGTCGCGGGCGTTGGCTTCGAGAATCTCAGAGGCCCGCGCGACGAGGGCCGAGGCCGACGCGGCGAGCCAGGCGTTCTTGGCCGCGCCGCCGGCCAGGGCCATCGCTCGCGACGCCTTTTTGACCCGGGCGGCCAGATCGCGGCAGCCGGCCTCAAGCTCGGCGGCGGCCGGATCATTCTCGCGGGTCTTGGGTTGCGTCGCCACGTCCAGCTCAGCCATCATTCGACTCCCAACCGATAACGTCGTTCCAGACGCGGATCGCGTCGACCATGGGGCCGACGTCGTGAACCCGGACCACGCGCGCCCCTTGCCGGCAGCCGGCCAGTGAGCAGACGACCGAGCTGGTGCTGCGCTGGGCCATGCCGCGTCCGGTGATCTTCTTGAGCAACCCCTTGCGTGAGATCCCGATCAACAGGATCGAATTCAGGTTGGCAAACTGATCGAGGTTCCGCAAGAGCGCCATGTTGTGCTCGAAGCTCTTGCCGAAGCCGATCCCCGGGTCGACGGCGATCCGCGACCGGGGAATCCCCCGGGCCTCGCACCAGGCGATCCGCTCGACCAGGTAGGCGCGGACCTCGGCGACGACGTCGTCGTACCGAGGATCGTCTTGCATGGTCTGGGGCGTCCCTTGCATGTGCATCAGCACAACCGCCGCGCCGGTGCTGGACACAACCTCGACCATGCCGGGTTCGCGCAAGGCCGAGACGTCGTTGACGATCGACGCCCCCGCGAGCACGGCCTGGCGCGCGACTTCGGGCTTGGTCGTGTCGATCGAGATCGGTACGCCCGTCTCCCGGGCCAATCGCTCGATCACGGGGACGACGCGCTCCAGCTCGTCGTCGATCGAGACGATCTCGGCGCCCGGGCGGGTCGATTCACCCCCGACGTCGAGCAGGTCGGCACCGTCCTCGACGAGCTTCAGCCCATGGGCCACGGCGGCATCGGTCGAGAACCACCGACCACCGTCGGAAAAGCTGTCGGGCGTGACGTTGACGATCCCCATGACCTTCGGGACGGAGCCGTCCGCGATCAGTCGGCCACGGGCCTCCCAGCGGCGAAACATGGTGCGATGTCCTTGGAGTTGCGGAATCCAGAGCGGTGGGCGCGAGGCGACGACCTACTTGAGGTCTTCCTCGATGAACCACGGTTGTTCCATCATATCGACAATCTGAGCGGCGAGGCTCGCATTCACCTTGGTCGTCGCCGTGAGCGACGTCTCGCCGACTTCAGGGACGAAATTCAGCGTTTCCGAGACGATCGTCGGCTGCCGCTTCTTTTCGAGGTCGGTCGGCGGGTTGTGCACCCAGTTGACGCTGACGTTGATCGTCCGGGTGAGCTGCCGAGGCAGGTTCGTCGGAGCTTCGACGATGATGTTCTTGTCCACGAAGTTGATCGTGCCGGTCAGCACGGTGTCGGCTTCTTCAATGCGGTGCACCAGCTTGTAGGGCGTGCGCCGGGTGATCTCCTGCTGCACCTGCCGGGTCAGGTCCTTCTCGACGTCGCGGATGAACGCCTGCGTCTTGAACATCGGCACGAACACCGTCCGGACACTCTTGTCGAACGGCGCACGGAACGAGTAGCCGCAGCCGCCCGACGCCGCCAAGGCGAGCACCAGGCAAGCCCTGAGAACGGCCCATCGGCCGCGTCGTGCTATTAAGGATCGGGGAAATCGACCGAACATGAGGGAAGCCTCGTCCTGGGCCTCGAAATCCGCTTCGCCATCACACCCGCCTCGGGGCGCGGCGGCCGTATACTCCGGGAATCACGCGTTACATCATGCCGCCAGGCGATCCGCCCATGCCGCCGCCCATGCCACCCATTCCGCCCATGCCACCCATCTGGCCGCCTCCGGCGCTGTAGTAGGGGTCGTTGGCACCGGGTTGAGTCAGGATCTTGCTCGGGAGCGTGGCCTTGCGAGGCATCTTGGCGAGCTGGGCCAGCTCGACCTTGGCTTTGACGGTCCAGGGGCTGTTGGGCCATCGCTGGGGGATCTTGCCGAAGTAGAACTCGGCGGATGCGACCTTGCCGATCTTCTTGTAGTACGCGCCGACCTTGTAGGTCCGCTCGGCTTCCTGGTCGTTGATGAGGTCGAGCGTGTGGTAGAGGTGTTCGGTGTCGGCCTGGCGGTCGGGGAACGACGCCATGGTCTGCTTGACCAGCTCGCGGGCTTTTTCGAGCCCTTCGCCGTCGTATTCGGGTCCGATGTAGCCCTTCATGCGCGAGTCGATCGCGGCGAGCTGCGCCTTCTGTAGGAAGGGGCTCTTGGGATGGTCGCTTATCAACTGGTCGTAATAGACGGCCGCCGACTCGTAGTCTTCGCTCGCCATATGGTAATCGGCGATCTGCATGACCGAGTCGTCGGCGAGGGCTCCGGTCGGGTCGTGATGGCGGACGTGCTCGAGCGCCTTGAGGCCGGTTCCTCGCGTGTCGATCAGCGGTTGCTGGCCGTTGAAGTGCGAGTACCAGGGCATCTTCGTCTCGGGCTTTGCTTTCGGATCGCTCTGCGACAGCCAGATCTGGGCGATGGCGTACTCGCGGCTGACCAGCTTGTCGAGGTACTGGGTGCCCGGGTAATCGGCGATCAGGCGCTCGAAGCTCTCGTGCGAGGCGACGTAGCTCTTGCGCTGGTACTGAGTCTCGGCCAGGTAGAACTGGGCCTTCTCGCCCCAGGGGGTTTCTTTGCGGTTCTTGGCGATCCCCGCGAAGGCCTTCTCGGCCTCGGGCAGCTTGCCTTGCTGGAAGAGCTGGATCGCGTCGTCGAGTTCTTTCTGGGCGTCGGGATTCGTCGCCGGCTTGGCGAACGGCTTCCAGCCGTCGGACCCGAGGACCAGGGTCGACGGGTTGCGCTTGGCGTCGTCGCCCGACGAATCGCTCTTCAAGCTCCGCGCCCCGATCGGCCGCAGCCAGCGTTCGAGCAGCGAGTTGCTGTCGGCGATTTTCTCGGACTTGGCGCCGGCGAGCTCGTCCTTGGTCAGCTTCTTGGCCAATCCCGAATCGTAGCTCGACCGCCACTGGGCGAGGGGGACGCTGAAGCTCTGGCAGCCGCTCAATCCGCCGACGACCGCCAGGGCGCCGAGCGACCGCAGCGCGGCGGCTCGGAGCACGAACCGCCTCGCATTCGACGGCGACGAATCGCGACGCGGAGCAAGATTCCGAGGCGTGGTTCTCATGGTTCCTCGTTTTCGAATCACGAGAGGACGACTCGGTTCGCGGCCGACGATCCAGGAAACCGGGTTCATCGGCTCATACTCCCAGCAACGGCCAGACCCGAGGTCGATGGCCCAGAACATGACTGATGACGGCGCCGACCGTCTGTCGAATCGACGCCAGGCTGGAACCGGCCAGCTCGATCTCGCGCCAATCGCTTCCGGGACTCGCCAGGACGCGAACGGCCTCGATGGTTCGAGCCGGCAGGGTGACGACGTGCGGCTGTCCGGGACGGCAGACCGGGCACAGAACGCCCCCGGTCGCCAGGCCGAACGCCACGGCTTCCCTCACGTCCACCGGCTCGCCGCAATGAGCGCACCGGTCGAGCGTCGGCATGTGTCCCAGTTCACGCAGGCAAGCCAGCTCGAACCGAAGGACCCGCCGCGTCCGCAAGCTCGCGTCGCCCAGATGCCGCAAGGTGATCCTCGCCGCGTCGAACAGCTTGGGGTGTGGGTCGTGATAGTCCGTCAGGTCGGTCAGCAGTTCGGCGATGTAGTAGCCGGCATACAGGGCCGCAAGATCGCGGCGCAGACATGCGAAACGCTCCAGAGGCGCGGCCTCCGTCAAGAGGTCCAACGCCTCCGACGCCTTGGGAAGCAGCACGATATCCGAAACGCCCAGCAGGTCAAGGCCACCCTGGAACGGCGACTTGAGCCGACGCCCCCCCTTGGCCAGCGCCGAAACCTTGCCCAGCTCGCGCGTGAACAAGGTCGCCACCAGGCTCGTCTCGAAGACGTCTACCGTTCGTACGACGATCGCCAGCGACCGATTCGCAGGCAAGGTAGAACCCTCCTTCGCAGCCTCGACAAGCCGATGCACTTCCGCCCGGAGAATTGTATCGTAACGTCCAATCGTTCCCACGCCCGGACGCGCCGATGGGACGGCCGCCCCTTTGGATCGGAGGACGTCGGACGGTGCGACGAGGCATCAGGCGGATCGACCGGTGCGGCCGTCGGCACCTTGCGAGCCAGGCTGGAGATCCATTTTGAGGCGGCGGATCGAGCGGTCGGCGACTTCGAGGACGGTGAAGTCGAGGCCCTCGTAGGAGAACGTTGCTCCTGGCTCGGGAAGGCGGCCGAGGACGTGGAGCGCCAGGCCGCCGATCGTCTGGTACTCGTCGTCAGTCGGCAGGTGGACGCCGAACCGGTCGTTGAGGTCTTCCAGGTCCACCGACGCGTCGAGCTCGAACTTGGACCCGCCCAGAGGGACGATCGGGTCGGCGGGGGCGGGGGCGTCGTACTCGTCGTGGATCGGGCCGACGAGCTGTTCGAGCAGGTCCTCGATCGTGACCAGTCCGGCGACCCCGCCGTACTCGTCGAGCACGATCGCCATCGGCGCGCGCCGGAACCGCATCTCTTCCAGAAGGTTGAACGCGTTCTTGGTTTCCGGAACGCGGTAAACCGGGCGGGCGATCGCGGCGGGGACGACCTTCGAGGAATCGTTCTCGAAGAGCATCCGGTTGAGCAGGTCCTTGGCCAGCAGCATGCCGACGATGTCGTCGCGGTTGCTGCCGTAAAGGGGGATGCGGCTCCGACCGGACTTGCGGAACGACTCGGCCGCCGCCTCGGCGGTGACCGTCGCCGGCAGCGCCACGATCGCCGACCGCGGCTGCATGATCTCCGAGACGTTCGTGCGGGTCAGTTCGACGACGCTGCTGAGCAGGTCACGCGCTTTCTCGGGGATCTCGGGCTCCTGGTCTTCGTCGTCTTCCGACTCGTTGGGAACCTCGACCTCCAGGCTCGCCGGCCGCGGTCCGTTTTTGTCCGAGCCCGACGACCACTCGACGATTCGCTCGATCGCCTCGGCCCCCATCGTGAGCGGGAAGGCCACGGCGCGGATGACGGTCGTCGCCGGCCAGAGCGAGTCGATGATCGGCTCCGCGAAGACCTCGCCGATGACGCCCGCGACCACGTAGCCGACCACGCCGAGGACGCAGATCAGGAAGATCAACACCACGATGGCCGCCGGAGTTTGAAGATGGGCGGTCCCAATCCCGATCGCCGACGCCAGGAACAGGCCGCTGAGGACCGCGATCGACTCCGAGGCGCGTTCCGTGCGGTGGTCGAGGTGCGCGATCTCGTCGGCCCGATGCGGCCTGTTGAGAGCTTCGGTCCGTTCTTCGAGGCGACTCCTCGAGTACGACTGAAGCGCCTTGGTCAGCGCGATCGAGACCAGATGCACCAGAAAGATCGGCGCACACACCAAAGACATCCACGTCCAGCTCAGCCCGAACACGCGCCGAAGTCCCCCCTGCTCGAATTCAGGCCGACGTCGGTCGGCGAAGGCGGAATGGATTGATCAGTCCTTCACGACTGAGCGCGGCGTCCTCGCCGGCTCGCATCACAGCCGCCGAACCGTCGTCAAGATCGTCGTAGCCGCACAAATGTAGCAATCCGTGGACCACATAGAGCGCGAGTTCGTTCCAGGGCTCGGCGCCGATCTCCGAAGCGACCCGCGCGGCGGTTTCGGTCGACACCACTAACTCGCCGGCCAGCGGCTCGTCATCGTCGGAAAGGACGAACGAGACGACGTCAGTCGGGCAGTCATGGGCGAGGTAGTCGCGGTTGACGCGGTGGATCGCGGCGTCGTCGACGAGGGCCACCGAGATTGTCGCCGCATCGACACCCTCGGCGAGCAGCACGCTCTCGACGAGTCTGCGGAGGACGTCGGAATCGACTGGAACGTGGTTCTGGGTGTCGCTGACTTCCACGAGGAAGCCGCGTGGGGGATTCTCCACGGTCAGGCCGTCCTCTGTTCGGGATACTTGACGCGGCCGTGGTAGATGCCGATCAGCGACTTGATCAAACTGTCGCGAATCTCTGCGATCTCGCGGAGCGTCAAGCCGCACTCGTCGAACTGGCCGTCGCGAAGCCGCTTGTCGATCAGCTCGCTGACGAGCCCTTCGATCCGCGACGGGGTCGGTTCCGACAACGTCCGGCTCGCGCTCTCGACGCAGTCCGACATCATCAGGATGCCGGCCTCTTTGCTTTGCGGCTTCGGCCCGGGATAGCGGAACGCGCTCTCCTGAATCGTCGCTCCGTCGGGATTGCAGCCGTTGCGGCGATTGGCCTCGTGAAAGAAATACTCGACGAGCGTCGTGCCGTGATGTTGCTCGATCAGATCGATGATCCGCTCGGGAAGGTGATGCTGGCGTCCCAGGTCGACGCCGTCCTTCACGTGGCCGATGATGATCAGGGTGCTCATCGCCGGCGCGAGGTTCGCGTGCCGGTTGGTGGAACCGGTCTGGTTCTCGACGAAATAGTGAGGCTTGAGCATCTTGCCTATGTCGTGGAAGTAGGCGCCGATGCGGACCAAGAGCCCATTGGCACCGATCCGTTCGGCGGCGGCCTCGGCGATGGCTCCCACGGTGATCGAGTGGTTGTGGGTGCCGGGCGCGCGTCGTACCAGCTCTTGCAGCAGCGGGTGAGTGTTGTCGCCGAGTTCGAGCAGGCTGATCCCGGTGACGATGCCGAACGCATTCTCGAGGAACGGCAGGCTGCCGCCCATGAAGAAGCCGGCCATCAGGCCCCAGCCCGCGCGCCAGAGGCCGTCGCTGCGGATCAGCTCGATCGGCTGATGCTCCCACAGACCGGTCGCCCAGGTCATGATCAGATACCCCAGGGCGGCGGTGGCGCCGACCTTGATGAGCTTGGTGCGCGTCCGGACGTCGTTCAGGCCCAGCACGCCGGCGGCGGTCCCTCCCATCAGCACCAGGAAATGGCCGATGCCCGTCCCGAGCGCCATGCAGGTCAGAAGCGACAGGCCGAAGGTCGCCACCAGGCCGAAGCCGGGGTTGTAGGCGATCGCCAGGATCATCGCGGCGCTGGCGACAGGGATCAGGTCGGCGTTCCACGACTGGTTGGCGAGCAGCCGCACGATCCCGAGGCTGATCACGACGAGCGCGCAGATAGTCGCCGTGCGGCCGAAGTCGGCGGCAATCAGCCGCTCGTGACGCGCGACGTAGTAGCCTGTCAGGATGAAGAGCGCCGAGACCATGACGAGAATTCCGAGCGCCCGCCGCGCCCGTTCGCCGAGCGTCAGCGAATTGATCGCCTCGTCGTGTTCCATGCGCAGCAGGATCAGTTGCTCCTCGCCGATCGTCTGGCCTTGCTCGACGAGCACCTCGCCGCGGGTGAACGGGTCATAATGCTCGGTCACCTGGTTGCGGGCGATCTCGCGAAGCAGGGCCGTCTCCTCCTGCTCGTAGGTCAGGGTCGGACGGCCGTCGAGCCGGTCGGCGACGAGCTGAAACAAGGTCTCGCCGACGCGAGGCGTGGTGAATGCGGCGATGAACTCGCGGGCGACCGCGCCGTCGGGTTTCACGATCCGTTCGGGGACGACCCGTTCGCGGGGGAAGACGCGCGCCTCGGAGACTGGCTGATCGAGGTTGCGGATCGAGAGGGTGCGGCTGGTCTCTTCGTTCCGGGGCAGGGCGCCCGGCCCGAGAACGCCGGCGTCGAGCAGCGGGACGAACGCCTTGGCGATCTGGATGTGGAGGTTGTCGCGACGCTGGGGCGTGTCGGTCGCCGCCTTGATGTCGAGGTACGTCTCCGGCTTGAGCTTCCAGGTCGAGATCAGCGTCTTGGCGAGTTCCTCATAGCGCTGCGATTTGGCGATGGTCACCGTCAGGTCGTCGAGCCGTTCGGCGAGATCCTTGATCGGCGCGGGATCGTTGACCATCGACGGCGGCACCTGGTCGGCGGCGGCCTGGCGCTCGTTGCTGGTCTTGGTCTGGTTGCGGATCCGGAATTCCTTGACGTTGACCCGGATCTCGCGGTCGGGGCGCTGGCCCAGCCGGTAGGTGAAGGCCGGGCCCGATCCGTGCACGATCGCCGAGGTCGCCAGAACGGTCAGTGCGACCAGCGACAGGCTCACGAGTCGGGCGCGCTGACGCGCCAGGCGACTTTGTTGGAGCGAGACGCTGGGGAACGAGCGGAGCTGGGCTCGACTCGGTTTGGGGCGACGTTTACCAATGCTCATGGATGCGACTCAAAGCGCCGTGGCGAACGCCGGGGGGCGAGCCACGCTGAACTGCGCCGGGGCCACTCGGCCCCCGATGCGCGCCGTCGACGCCGGAGGAGGGTCGTCGGCGCGGCCGACGATCCACCGATCCGGGAATAGGAGGAGAATGTTCACGCCGCTTTACTCCGCGGCCGTCGCGCCGAGGCCGGCGCCGGCTTCGGCGGTTCGGGGTTCACGGTCGCGCGTCGCATCGTCGGCCTCGTACGCGTCGACGATCGCCTGCACGAGAGGGTGGCGGACGATGTCGGAGCGGTCGAGCTGCACGGCGGCGACGCCAGGCACATTGGAAAGACGTTCGACGGCGTCGGCCAGGCCGCTCTTGGTTGCGGTCGGCAAATCCACCTGGGTCACGTCGCCCGTGACCACGATCCGGGCGTTCATACCCATCCGGGTCAAGAACATCTTCATTTGCGGCACCGTTGCGTTTTGGCCCTCGTCGAGAATGATGACGGCGTCGTTCAACGTCCGGCCGCGCATGTACGCCAGGGGAGCGATCTCGATGATGTCGTTGTCGATGTAGCGCCGGATCTGGTCGTATGGGATGAGGTCGTGGAGCGCGTCGAGAAGTGGGCGCAAGTACGGGTTGATCTTGGCTTCGAGATCGCCGGGCAGGAAGCCGAGATGCTCGCCGGCCTCGACCGCCGGTCGGACCAGGACGATCTTCTTGGTCCGACCCTGGCGGAGTGCCGCCACGGCCATCGATACGGCCAGGTAGGTTTTGCCCGTCCCCGCCGGCCCGATGCAAAAAACCAACGCGCTGTCGCGCAGCGCCTGGAGGTAGCGGTTCTGGCCATCGGTCCGGGGCCGAACGACGCGGTTGCCCTCGCGGATCTCCACCGTACCGGCCGGGAGGGAGGAGTCGACCCGGATGATCCGATCGATCGTCTCGGCGACGTCGGCCGAAAGAACCGTGCGACGAACGCGGTAGAGCGAGCGCAGGCCTTCGAAGATCTCGCGAGCCTGCTCGACGCGGTCGCCGTCGCCCTCGATGCGGACTTCGCCGTGCCTGGCCAGAACCTTCACACCGAGAGCGTCTCGAATCTGGCGAAGGTGCTGGTCTCGGCTGCCGAAGACCGCAAGCTCCTCGTCGTGCCCGTCGAGCGCGATGGTGATTTCCGGCATACCTCCCCTTTCAACGGCCCAACCCCGTACTTCGACGAGAAGTCCACACACCTCGCGCCCGGCCTGGCCGTCTTCGCTCATTACACACTATTATGCTACCAGATCCACGCCGAATTCAAGATCGCCGAAATTGCGATCGGCTCAGGCTTACGGACCGAGGCAAAGCCAGAGGCCGTAGGCGACTGGAGCGGAGAAAAGCAACGAATCCAGAACGTCGAGGACTCCCCCGAAACCCGGGACTGCCGCCGAGGCGTCTTTCCGCCGACAGTCGCGCTTGACCATCGACTCCATCAAGTCGCCGACCTGGGCCACGATGCCGACCACCACCCCGAAAGCCACCGCCCCAGCCCAGCCGACGCCGGTCAGGCTGTCGGAGTAAAAAGCGACCGTCTCGACGGCCAGCGCGGCGAGTGTCGCGAAGACCAGGCCGCCGAATGCACCCTCGATCGTCTTGTTCGGACTCACGGCAGGCCACAATTTGTGCCTGCCGGCGATCCTGCCCACGGTGTAGGCGCCGATGTCGGCGCCCTTCGCGGTCGCGATCAGGAAGGCGAGAGGAAGCAGCCCATGTTTGCAGCCGTCGAGCCAGCGAAGCTGAACGATGAAGCTTCCCAGAAGGCCGATGTAGGCGACCACTAGAATCGTGCCGGCGATCGCCGCGACGGCTCGGCCCGGCACCTCGAACTGGAGGCTCTGGACCACGAACGTCACCATGAGCACGCCGACGAAGCTCAAGAGCGGCCACGCGAGTACGGCGACGGCGGCGTTCGGCTCATGAACCAGGCCCGAGAGCCGGTTCGAATCGCCAAGCACCCCCAAGACGTGGGGAATCCAGTTCGCGACCAGCACGGCCGCCACGCCGCCGAGCACCGAACGGGTCGAGGGGCGCGAGACCGTCTCTTCCAGGAGCCCGCTGAACTCGAACGCGCCCATCCCCATCGCGGCGGCGGCCAGGCCGAACCAGAGCGGGAACCAGGGCGCGAGCCACTGGTCGACGAGCAAGATCAAGACCAGAGCGGTGACGATGAGAATGCCGCTGACGACACGGGTTCCGAGCATGACCGCCAAAAAAGACGAAGAGGAGTGTGGGGATGAGGAGCGAGGAGGGGGATCGTCCCGAGTCTCGGTTCCGCCAGTGTCCGACTCGTTCCACTCTAGCCGGCCGGCGTGCCCGCAGCCAGTGCCGAGGCCGGCAGTCCGCCGAACTTCCGCTCGCGGGCCGCATAATCGGTGCAGGCTTGCAGCAGGTCGGCCCCCCGGAAATCGGGCCAGAGCGTCGGCGTCACCCAGAGTTCCGTATAGGAGATTTGCCAGAGCAAGAAGTTGCTGATCCGCATCTCTCCGGCCGTGCGGATCAAGAGGTCGGGGTCGCTCGCCCCGGCGGTGTCGAGGTAGCCGGCGAACAGGGCCTCGTCGACCCGCGACGGATCAACCTTGCCGTCGCGGACGTCCTCGGCCAGGCGCTTCGCCGCGTCGGCGATCTCGGTCCGGCCGCCGTAGTTGACGGCCAGGCGGAGCGTCATCCCGGTGTTGCCGGCCGTCGCCGCGGCGGTTCGGTCGAACTCGGCGAGAACCTCGTCGGGAAGCCCCTCGCGGCGGCCGATCATGCGGAGCTGGACGTTCTGGTCCATCAGCTCCGCGCGCTCGACCGAGAGGAAATGCCGCAGAAGCCGCATCAGGAACCGAAGTTCGCGAGGCGGGCGCTTCCAGTTCTCGACGGAGAGGCAGTAGAGCGTGAGCTGTTCGAGCCCGAGGCGGCACCCTTCCTCGACCACGGCACGGACGCTCTGGATGCCGCGCCGGTGGCCGACGATCCGCGGGAACCCGCGATGCTGAGCCCACCGGCCGTTGCCGTCCATGATGATCGCCACGTGGCGAGGAAGCTGCTCGGGCTTCAGCCCCCAGGCGTCCAGCCGAGCCATGCCTTCTTCGGTGGTTTTCAGTGGAGGTCGCGTTTCTGCTCGCATGAGAGTCTCTGAGCCCATTCCGTCCTAGTGGAAATCCACGTGGCAAGCGAGGCGAGGCCGTTCGCCCGTGCGGCGACTGTCGACCGGGGTCTCATCGATCCTTGGGAACCATGATCGTCTGCTTACGGTCCGGGCCGACCGAGACGATCGAAACCGGAACTCCGATCTGACGGCTCAAAAATCCGACGTACTCGCGAGCCTGGCGCGGCAGATCGTCCCAGGTCCGGGCGGCGGTCAGATCCTCCGACCATCCCGGCACGGTCTCGTAAACCGGCTTGCAAAGCTCGAAATCGGCCAGCGAGGCCGGCATGGCTTCGACCTTCTTGCCGTCGGTCTCGTAAGCGACCGCGACCTTCAACTCGTCGAAGCCGCTGAGGACGTCGAGCAGCATCACGGCCAGCTCGGTCGTGCCGCTCACGCGGGTCGAATAACGAACGGCGACGGCGTCGAACCAGCCGCACCGCCGAGGCCGGCCGGTGACGGTGCCGTACTCGCGGCCGATCTGGCGGATGCGCTCGCCGGTGGGGTTGTCCTGCTCGGTCGGGAACGGCCCACCGCCGACGCGCGTCGTGTACGCCTTGACGACGCCGATCCAGCGGTCGATGTACCGCGACGGCACGCCCGAGCCCGCCGCCACGCCGACCGCGCTGCTGCTGGAGCTGGTGACGTACGGATAGCTGCCGTGGTCGATGTCGAGCAGCGACCCTTGCGCCCCCTCGAACATCAGCTTCCGCCCCTGCGCGACGGCCGCGTGCAGCCAGCTCGTCGCGTCGGTGACGTACGGACGAAGCTGCTCGGCGTATCCGAGGTATTCGTCGGCGATCTGCTTGTCGTCGAACGGCTCGAAGTCGGGCAGCATCGCGTTCAGCAGCCGGTTCTTGTAGTCGACGATTCGGGCCAGCCGCTCGCGAAATTCGGCCGTATGGTACAGGTCGGCGATCCGAACGCCGTGAACGCGGCCGACCTTATCTTTATAGCAGGGGCCGATGCCCCGCCGCGTCGTCCCCAGATGGTCGGCAGCCGACGTCGACTCTTCGGTCAGCCGCTCCTCGGCCAGGTGATAGGGGAGAATCACGTGGGCGCGGTCGCTGACGTGCAGCCGGCCCGTGAAGTCGACCCCCTGGGCCGTCAGGCTGGCGACCTCCTTGAGCAGCGCGGGGGGATGGACGACCACCCCGTTGCCGATCACGGCCTCGACCCCCTCGCGGAGGACGCCCGTCGGAACCAGCGAGAGCTTGTACGTCACCCCTTCATGGACGACCGTATGCCCCGCGTTGGCTCCACCTTGATAGCGCACAACCACGTCGTGGTGGTCGCACAGCAAATCCACAATCTTCCCTTTGGCCTCGTCTCCCCACTGGAGACCCACCACGCAAGTCGAGCCCACGGCGACGCACTCCGAGTAGCGAACAGCGACCGGAACGATCGCTTGGCATCGTAAAGTTACACGATAACGATGCCGATGCGCGTCGTCAATGACACCCGATCCCCCGCCCGAAGAAGTCCCGGGCGGGGGCGTCGATTCGCGATTTCAGAACTGCCCGCGCAGGTCGTCGATTCTGTCGCCCTGCTGGGGCGTCATGTCGAACAGGCTGTCGGCGACGTGGTTGACCGAGAGGTTCTTGACCTTGAGCGTCTCGACCATCGTCGGCTTGCCGCCGAGGTCGGGCGCATCCTTGGGGAATTCCTCGCCGCGGGTCGCAAAGGGGAGCCAGATCCCGGGCTCGACTTCCTTCAGGTCGGTGGTCGTGAACCGCCAGCCGACCTTGCCGTCAGTCGCCATCTCGCGTTTGCGAAGCACGAAGCCGTGATCGCGGTCGAGCCAGATCCGATCGGTCAGCCTCCCGAGGATGAAGCCCGGCTGAAGCAGCGAATTGAGGCTCCCGGCCAGAATCACGCACGTCGATCCGTCGACGACCTCGGTTTTCGGTTCCAGATCGTAGTCGCCGTGGTTGATCCATTCGGAAAGTTGGAATATGCCTTGGGACTTCTTCACCTCGGGGCGGCCTGTAGGGTCGGGCACGTGAAGGCCCACAGCGGCGAGATAGCCGGTCCCCTGGAACCAGTCGGCCGGCGACTTGGTCGGCCAGATCATGTATTCGTCGCCTTTCGGAGCGGTCGGCTTCTTCCGCCAGATCGTCTTGCCGTTGAATCCGAACGTCACATCCTTCTCCAGCGCGAGCACGTCCTTTGCCTTGCGCTTCTGAACGGGGATGCCGCGAGCCTGGTTCGCCTTGAGCTCGGCGATCGTGCGGTCGTAGCCCTCGCGGAGTTTCTTCTGGTTTTCTCGAATCGCGGGCGGGTCGTTCGGCCCGGCCTCAGGAGGCGCGAATAGGCCGTACTCGTCGAGTTCCACCAGCAGCTTGACCTCCTCGGGCTGAATCTGCCGCCGATACCTCTTCTCGCCCAGGAACGCCTGGCGCCACTCATCCTTGGGGAGGAACATCTTGTTACGGTACTCGGGCATCGATCGCAACTGTTTGGGCGTAAGCTCCGTCGTCGTGTCGAGCTGGTACGAAACGTCCAGGCTCTTGATCTTCTCGACGTTGCGGCGGAACGCGTCCTTGACCGCTCGCGCCTCCTCCGACTCGGCGCCGTTCAGCCACGCGGCCGTCGCCAGGCCGCAAGCAAGAAGGCCCACAATCCCCACGCTCAGACCGCGCATTCGCCATCGGCTCGTCATCGCTTCTCTCCGTTAGTGGGTTTCGATTCGACGCCAGTGACTTCGGAACGACCTTCGGAATACACCTGCCGCCCGAGGTCCGGGTCGTTGACTTCAAGGATCGCGTCGGCGGGGGGGCGGAAGGCGAGCAAATCGGCGGGGACGTTTTCGGGGGCGGGATAGTCGAGCCGCGACTCGGCCTCGGACCCGTCCGGGAGTTGCGATCGCTGTTGCACGGGTCGGAGCGAGTCGGGCTCGAACCAGAAAGTGTCGACCTGCGGACGAGCGCCCGGCACGCTTGGCCAACGCAACGTGACCTTGCGAACGGCCACGCCGTCGAGGGAATCGGCCTCGATCTTGATCTCGGCCCGATGCTTCTCGGCCCAGGCCAGCATCGATTCGCACGGCAGGACGCGACTTGCCGACTCGAACGCACTTCGATTCCCGAGCAGTTTGCGCGACCAGGCGGCCACCATGCCCCCCTCGACGTCCCACCGGAACTCCCAGCGGCTGTTGGCGACGACGACGCCGATCAACTTGTCGCCTCGCCGCGTCTCATGTCGTCCTCCCTTGTCGCGGACGTACCAGACTTCCTCGGTGCGAACCTCGCCGGCTCGCTTCATCGTGGACGTGATGTGGCACGCGGGGACCTCTGACCAGGTGACGCCGGCCGCCTTGAGGAACTGGGACGCCGCGGCGCTTCCCGGGCGGACCACCAGGCCGGCGACCCCGACCATCAGCAACGCCGCTGCCGCGACGCCGATCGACCGGAGCCAGCGCCGACGTGCCACCGCGGGACGCTTGTAAATTGGTTCGGTCGCCGTCGTTTCCAGGCAACGGTCGAGGAGGCCGTGCGGGACCGGCTCGACCGGGATTCCGCGCAGGCGGCTCCAAATTCCGGAGCCCGGAAGATCGGGCTCCCGTTCGACGTGTTCATCGAGCATGACGATCCTCCTTCTCGGAGTGTTCGGGACCTGGATTCCAGGGGGCGAGACGCGCGTGCAGCCGCTTCCGGGCGGCGAAATACCGCCACCTCGCCAGATCGGCCGAGATCCCCTGGATCGCGGCGATCTCCTCGTAGGAGAACTCGTTCCAGAATCGGAGCGTAAACGCCTCGCGCAGGTCGATAGGAAGTTGATCGACCGCGTCTCGCGCAGCGCTCTCGAACTCGCCGGCCTCGACGCGGTGTTCCGGTCCTGGATCGGACGAGAACGCCTGGTCGAACTCCAGGGGCACGAATTCGCGACGACCGCGAAGCTGATTCCGCCAGAGGTTTCGGCCGATCGCATACAGCCAGGTCCGGGACGAGACCTCCGTCGGCTGGCGAGCGCCGGAAGCCCAGAAAGCGGCGAAGCTCTCCTGGGTCAGGTCGGCCGCCCGCGCCGGGCATCCGGCCAGGCGATGAAACCAGCGGTAAAGCTCGACGTACGTTGAGCGCACGAACGCCTCACGAGAGGCTTGCCCGTTCTCCGTCGCGTCGGTTCGCTCGTCCGCTCGTTGGTCGTCCACCTGCGCCGTCCTCCTCGCGTTCTCCGATGAGAGAATAACGCGAGGGAGGATTTCGTTGGCGCGTCGGGCTTATTTTCCGTGAATCGGACCAGTTCAGCTCATCGCCGCGCGGAATTCGGCGAACAGGTACTGGCTGTCGTGCGGGCCGGCGGAGGCTTCGGGATGGTACTGGACGCCGAAGACCGGCAGGCGCGTGTGGCGCAAGCCTTCGAGGGTCTGATCGTTCAGGTTGACGTGGCTGGGGACCACGTCGGCGGGGAGAGTGCTGGGGTCGACGGCGAAGCCGTGGTTCTGGGTCGTGATCTCAACCTTGCCCGAGGCTTCATTGCGGACCGGGTGGTTCGCGCCTCGGTGGCCGAACTTGAGCTTGAACGTGTCGGCGCCGAACGCCTGGCCGAGCAACTGGTGCCCGAGACAAATGCCGAAGATCGGCACCCCGCGCGCGTCGGCGGCCTTGCGGATCAGCGTCTTGATCGTCTCGGTCTCCGCGGCCAGCGGCCGTGGGTCGCCGGGGCCGTTGGAGAGGAAAAGGCCGTCCGGCTTGTGCTCCAGGATCGCCTCGGCCGAGGCCGAGCCGGGGACCACGGTGACCCGGCAGCCGATTTCGACCAGGTGGCGCGGGATGTTCCACTTCATGCCGTAGTCGAGGGCCACCACATGCGGACGCTTGGCCGACGACTTTTCCGACTTCGCAGTCTGGTCCTTCCCCGACGAATCAAAGAGGAAATCCTGCATCAACCCCGGCTCCCAGACTGTCGCCTCGCGCGGCATCACCTCGCGGGCCAGGTCGCGGCCGAGCATGCCGGGGCTCTTGCGGGCCTTGTCGACGAGGCTGGCGTCGTCCAGGTCGGTCGTCGACAGAATCCCCTTGAGCGCCCCCTGGACCCGGGTCAGGCGGACGAGAGCCCGGGTGTCGATGCCGGCGAGCCCGATGATCCCGTGCTTTTCCAGGTAGGATTCCAGCGATTCGTCCGCTCGGAAGTTGCTGACGCGGCTGCTCAGCTCGCGGACGATGAAACCACGCACCCAGGGCTTGCCGCTCTCGGCGTCCTCGGCGTTGACGCCGTAGTTGCCGATCTCGGGGTAGGTCATGGCGACGATCTGACCGTGGTACGACGGGTCGGTCAGGATCTCCTGGTAGCCGGTCATGCTGGTGTTGAAGACGACCTCGCCGTCGATCTCGCCGCGCGCACCGAAAGCTCGACCCGTGAACACCGAGCCGTCTTCGAGCGCCAGTTTCGCCGTATCCATCGTCGTTTACCGGGCCTTGGCGCGGCCCTCTCCCCCCAAAGGCAAGGTTGTCGTGTCGATTCCCTCGATTTTACGCGCCCAGATGCTCATGCGTCGAGTGGACTATCCGCCGCGCTGCGGTTCAGGCCGATTTCCGGTGGTCGGCCGGACCGATTCGAGCGGCGAGCCGCGCTGGCGAACAGAGAAACACGACCGCGACATTGACCGCCAGGACCGCGACCGCAAGCGCCGACGCCGCGCCGAGGCCGAATTCCGGGTCTTCGCGGAGCAGCAGGATTCCCGGCCCGAGCGTCCGGTTCTCGACCCGGTTCGCGAGCAAGAGGGCCGGGGCGATGTTGGTCGCGGCCAGACAGGTCGTGAGCGCGAACCGCCGGATCGAGTCCGGCCGGCTCCACGCGCTCGCCAGCCGGTGCGCCCTGGTCCAGCTCGCTCCGGCCAGGACCGCCGCCGCGATCCGGTCCTCCCGCGCGCGGTCCGCCCCGTACCCGCCCTCCCACACGGCGAGCAGCGTCGGCGTCATCGCCAACCAGACGCCCACGGTCGGAATTAAGAAAAAGAACGGGTCCGATGCGATTGCGGCCGCCGCGTGGCGGAACAGCAAGGCCAGACCCGTCGGCGACGTGCCGTCGATCGCATCGGCCGCCAGACCGGCCAGCCAGGGCAGACTCAGCGCGGCGACGCCCATCACGAGCGGAGGCGCGACCCCGGCGTGAACCAGCGCGAGCAACGTCCCCGACGGCCCGACCGTCGAGGCCGACGAAGCCGATCGCGCCAGCCAGCCCGAGACGACGAACAGCGCGCAGACGCCCAAGCCGAGCCAGACGGAATGAACGACGATCGCGCCGAGGGTCGGATCGAGGAGACGCCCCGCCAGAGCGCCGAGGCTGTGGCCCGCCGTCCCGAGGCTGGCACCGTCCAGCGGCTGGCGACAGGTCGATTCGATCAGCACGGCGACCAATGGCACGCCCGCGATCACTCCCCAGACGCCGACGAACGCGGCGGCGGTCGCGCTCCGTCGCCACGACCCCGCGCGCAACGGTCGGCCCTCGGCCGCGGCGGCCGGCCACGTCGACGGCTCCGGCCCGGCCCATCCGTTCAAGATCACGCGGACGACGACGCAGACGAACAGAGCGATCAGCCCGAGGACGGCGATCGACGGAAACGGGTCGTCGCCGAGGCCGACGCTGAGAATCTGGTAACCGAGCGTCCGCCGCAGCCCGAGAATCATCGGCGCGCCGGGGTCGGCGACGGTGAGGATGAACACGAGGCCGGCGGCCCGGGCGAGCGCGGGGCGCAGGAGCGGCCAGTTCAGCTTCCGCCAGACACGGCTTCGCGTTCCGCCCGCCAGCCGGGCGGCGTCGCGCCAGGCGGGGTCGAGACGCTGTTGGGCCGACAGGCAGGCGAGGGCTGAGATCGATCCCCCCTGAACGATCGCGGCCCAGAACCAGGCGTACCATCCCCAGTCGGCCGGCACGAATCGACTCACCGGGCCGAGGCGGCCGCCCCAGGCCGTCGGCGAGCCCGAACCAGCCCCGAACAACACCGAGAGGCCCAGCGCGACGATCGCGGGGGGCGCGACCGCCGAGGCGCTCATCGCGGCGACCAGGATCGGCCGGGCCGGGAATCGCCAGTCGCCGACGAGCCGGCCGACGAAGACGCCGACGGCCATCGAACCGGCCGCCACCGCCCCGGCCGCGATCATGCTGTTGCGAACACAGGTCCAGACGAACGGGTCGAGAGCGGTGATCGCCACCGAAAAGATCGAGACGCGTGGCTCGCCCCCCGGCCCGCGATCGAGGACGGCCGCCGCGCAGAGCGCCACGATCGGGCCGACGACGACCAGGCCCAGAAGGGCGCTCGATGTCAAGTTTCCGAGGATGCGAAGCACCGGCATCAAGAATCAGCCAATGAAGGGAAGTCGTGAAAGGTCGCGTCGAAACGGACATCCTAGCAGCCCGCGTTCGCGTACAGCCAGTCGGCAGTGGCGGGGCCGGAGCCCGAGACGGTACGTTGGAGGCGGTCACGAACGACATGTCCGGAACGACGCCCCGCGTGGAGGACGACGCCATGAGAGCCTACCGACTGCACGAATTTTCCGGCCCCGACGGCTGGAAACTGGACGACCTGCCGTCCCCCACGCCAGGCGTTGGCGAGGTCTTGATTCGGGTCCGTGCCGCTTCGATCAACTTCCGGGACCTGCTGGTCGCCAAGGGGATCTACAACCCGACGCTCAAGCTGCCGCGCATTCCCGTCTCCGACGCCGCCGGCGAGGTCGTCGCGTGCGGTCGGGGAGTTTCGAGGTTCCAGCCCGGCGACCGCGTGGCCGCCAACTTCATGCCCGGCTGGGTCGACGGCGCGATCAATGAGCACAAGGGGCAATCGGCCCTCGGCGGCGCGGCGGAGGGCGTGCTCGCCGAGGAGGTCGTACTTCCCGAAACCGGCCTCGTTCGCGTTTCCGACCGTCTCAGCTTCGAGGAAGCGGCGACGCTCCCCTGCGCGGGCGTCACCGCCTGGCACAGCCTGTTCCTCGCCGGCGCGATCAAGCCCGGCGACACCGTGCTGACGCTCGGCACCGGCGGCGTTTCGGTCTTCGCCGTCCAGTTCGCCCGCCTCGCGGGCGCCCGCGTGATCGCGACCTCCAGCAGCGACGCCAAGCTCAGCCGGGTGCACCAACTCGGCGCGACCGACCTCATCAATTACAAGACCCAGCCCGACTGGGAGAAGACCGTGCGCAAGCTCACCGGCGGGGTCGGCGTCGACGTCGTCGTCGAGGTCGGCGGCGCGGGGACGTTCCCGCGATCGCTCCGCGCCGTGAGGTCGGGCGGAACCATCGCCTTGATCGGCGTCCTGACAGGCCAGGGACAGATCGACCCGACCTCGATCCTGATGCGATCCGTGAAGGTGCAAGGGATCTACGTCGGCTCGGTCGCGATGTTCGAAGCGATGAACCGCGCGATCGACGTCGGCGGGATCAAGCCGGTCATCGACCGCGTGTTCCCGTTCGAGAACGCCGCCGACGCCCTGCGCCTCATGGAAAGTGGGTCGCACTTCGGCAAGATCGTGATCCACGTCTGAGCGATCGATCGACGATCCGCGGCCCTCAGTGGCCGCCGGCCACCGCGAACTTGCCCATGAGCAGCGTGACGTGCTCGGGGGCGACGGACAGCGTCACGGTCTGGCCCTCGCGAACGTTGGCCGAATGGCACTGCGGCGCGACCGCGGTCACCGGCCAATCGCCGGGGCCGCGGAGCAGGATCTCGCGCGAGCCGCCGTGGAAGACGATCCGCTCGATCGTCGCGGGGAAACGGTTGGAGTCGATCGGAACCGCGGGGCCGAGGGTCAACGTCTCGGGGCGGATCGAGATCGTCACGGGAGTCGCCGGCGAGAGCCCTGGAAAGTTCGCGCGGGCGACAAGGCGGCCGACCGGGGTGCGGACCACGACCTCCCGGCGCGGCTCGCCGCCGTTGCCGTTGCCATTGCCATTGCCGTCGACCTGACCTTGCAGCAGATTCGTCGGCCCCAGCAGCCGCGCGACGAAGACGTCGATCGGCTGGTTGTAGAGCTCTTGAGGTTCGCCCGACTGGAGGATGCGCCCCAGATCCATCACGGCCAGTCGCTCGGAATGGGCGAGCGCCTCGGCGACGTTCGAAGTCAAAAAGAGCGTCGTCAGGCCCAGCTCGGCGCGGAGGCGGCGGATCTCGTCCCAGGCTTCATCGCGGTGCCGGGGCTCGACGCCCGCGAGCGGCTCGTCGAGGATCAGCACGTCGGGCTGGGTCACGATCGCGCGAGCCAGCGCCACGCGCAGCGATTGAGCGGGCGAGAGCGCGTCGGGACGCGAGTCGGCGAGGCTGTCGATCCGCAGCGTGGTGAGGATTTCCTCGACGCGGCGTCGACGTTCGCGCGAGGCGATCCCCTGGAGCTTGAGCGGATAGCCGACGTTGTCTCGAACCGCAAGAGCGGGCCAGAGCGCATGGTCCTGAAACACCATGCCGACCCCGCGATCACCCGGCGCAATGCCATGAACCATCCGCTCGCCGAAGTAGATCTCGCCGTCGTCGAGCGATTCGAGACCGGCGAGCAACCGCGCGAGCGTCGACTTGCCCGCGCCCGGGGGACCGAGCAGGCACGTCAGCTCGCCCGGCGGAAGTTCGAGCGACGCATGATCGACGGCCGCCAGCGGGCCGTATCTCTTGACCAGACCTTCGGCGATGACGCGGATCATGGCTCGCTCGATCGGATGGACGTGAGGAGAGGAGAACGCGCGGCGGCGAGCCGAGCCACCCAACGATACCGCTGCCGCGCCCACTGCGTCCACTCGGCGCGGAGCCAGGCGCGGAACCGAGGCTCGCGCGCCAGCCGACCCTGATCGACGCCGGCCAGCTCCGACAGGAGCGCGCCGTCGATCGGCTTTCGATGCCGAAGCCAGCTCTGCGACAGCCAGAGTCGCGGCCCCGGTTCAGGGGCGACCTGACCGGCCAACGTCTCCACGAGCGTCGCCGCCCCCTCGCCGCCTCGTTTCAACAACTTCTCCACCGAGGCCGGAGGCCAGGGGGGGAGCTGCGTCAGAAGCGGCACGGCGCCGGGCGGCGAGCCGGCCTTGCGGATTTCATCGATCGCCTTCCTCAGCTCGTCCTGAGCGTCCACCAACGTCGCGCCAAGAAGGTCGGCGGCCAGGCTCTCGGCGTTCGGGGAGAGTCCGATTCCCACCTTTTCGGCCGACGCGTCGGTACGTTCGTCGAGGAATTGGAGGAACGTCCGCGCCGCCGTCATCCGTCGGGCGCCGCGACGGATCGCCGCCCCTTCCTCGAAGACCACCGAGTCGGGCGCGCTCGCCGCGCCTTCGTCAAGCCTGGCGATCGTCGCATCGGCGTCGCCGCGCTCGACGGCCGCCCGCGCCGATCCCTCGCGCCATCCCGCGGTCTGCGCCCGGCCGTACAGGTCGATCAGCTTCGCATAAGCGGTCGGCCAACCGTCGTCGCGGAGCCGGCCCAGTCCCCAGGCGAGGGTCAAGGGATCGACGCGGGGATCGGCCAGAACGGTTCGGGAGGTCGGCGACGGGGCGCGCTCGACCATCCCGACGACCGATCGACGGGCCGTCGACCAGAAGGGCCGATCGGGGCCGCTCCCCAGGCTTTCGAGCTGGTCCTTCGACGCGAGGTCCACAAAGAACGAGATCGGGCCGCCGAGAAAGACGTCGGGCGGATTGGCGTCGCCCGGCTTCGCGATCCAGACGATCGAAGAGCCCAAGGCCGGGGTGCCGTCGGGCCGCTCGCGAGCCCAGGTCGCAAACTCGCGGGCGATCTCGTCACGATCCGACTTCGTCCAGTCCGTGGCGACCCGCAGCGCTCGAGGGTCGCTGTTCGTCGATCGAGGCCCGCACCCGCTCAGCAGGGCGGCAAGGAGCGCGACGAACGAAAAGCCGATGCAAGTATTCCGGCTTATTTCGATCCCTCGGAATACAAGCCCGAAGCGCAAGCGAGTGAATTCCCCCCGATACAAGCCTGAATCGCAAGCGAGGGAATGATTCAGACGATCGACGACGGCCTCGATGAGATTCACTCGCTTGCGCTTCGGGCTTGTATTCGGTTTCAATAAGCACATGCCGATATCATTCCATCCGCCTTAATGATTCGGCGCGACGTTCGGCTTGCCGAGGTCCACCTTGATCGTGACGTCCTTGCCGTCTCGCTTGACGACGACGTCGACGTGGTCACCCGGCTTGTAGCGGCCGAGGCTTTCCATGTAATCGTAGATCGTGCTGATCGGCTTTCCGCCGATGCTGGTGATGGTGTCGCCCCCCTTGATGCCGGCCTTGGCGGCGGGTCCCCCCTCGCGGACGTCGGAGAGCTTCATGCCGGCCTTCGACTCATCGGCGTAGTCGGGCATCACCCCCATCGTCACGCTCATACTGGTGGACGCCGACTGGGCCGTCCGCTTCGGCGCGGTCAGCCGGGCGAACTCCGGACGCTCGGGACGCCGGGCGACGTCGAGGAGGATCAGCTCCATGTAGTCGGCGATCTTGGCCATACCCGCGTAGTTGATCCGATCGGAGTCGTCGCTCGGCCGGTGGTAGTCGGAATGGATGCCGGTGAACGCGAACAGGACGGGGATGCTCTTGCCGTAGAACGACTGATGGTCGCTGCCGCCGAAGCCGTCGGTCATGCCGCTGACGGTCTTGATCGTCAGGCCGGCGTTCTTGCCGAGCGTCTCCACCAGCCCCTGCGAGTTCGGCGAGGTGCCGGTGCCGATCATGGTTAGCTCGTTTTTGTCGTTGAGGCGGCCGACCATGTCGAAGTTGATCATCATCACGGTCGAGGCGAGCTTATAGAGCGGGTGTTCGACATAGTATTGCGATCCCAGCAGCCCGCGCTCTTCGCCCGAAAAGGCGATGAAGACCACGCGACGGGGCAGGGGGTCGCGCCGGGCGGCCAGCCGCCGCGCGACTTCCAGCACCATGGCGGTTCCCGACGCGTTGTCGTCGGCGCCGTTGTGGATGTCCCGCGACAGGAAAGCCAGCGAGCCCGACATCAGGCCGCCGCGTCCCAGGTGGTCGTAGTGGCCGCCGACGACGATCGTTTCGTTCGCGTGCGGGCCCGAGCCTTCGAGGACGCCGATCACGTTCTTGGTGTCGACCGAGGGTCGTTCGATCGTGACGTGCGCCGAGAGCGTCACGTTCTTCAGCTCGCGCGTCCGGGGCTTGAGATCCTTGTCGATCTGATGTTCCAGCTCGGTCAGCGACGGCTCGCCGGCGGCCTTGAGGATCTTGTCGGCGAACTCGCGGGTGAGCTGGACGAACGGCAGCTTCGAGTTCACTTCCGACCCGGCCGAACCGAGGCTGAGAAGCGTGTCGTTGTCGGTGCCGAGGGAGGCGAAGTCGTTGACGAGGAGGACGATCTTCGCGCCGTGCTGGAACGCGTTGGTGGCCTTGTGCCGGAGCGCCGAGAACTCGGTGGTCTTCTTGCCGTCGAACGAGCTGCGCTCGTCGTTCTGCTGGGGCTCGCGACGGAGGATGAGGACGGCTTTGTCCTTGACGTCGAAGCCGGCGTAGTCGTCGTAGTCGAGCTTCAGATCGTCCTGCTTGGCCGTGATGCCGTAGCCCGCGAAGACGATCGGGACCGCGTCGGCGACGCCGTTGACGCCGATCGCCAGGGCGCTGAAATCGGTTCGAGAGACCGCCTTCAGGGTTTGACCGTCCGACGATTTGACCGCCAGATCGAGGGGCTCGCCGAGTCTCGGCTGGCCGGTGAGCGTGAACGTCTGGAAATAGCCGTCCGCGCCGGGCGCGGTCTTGAGCCCCAGCTCCTTGAAGACCGCGGCGATGTGGTCGGCCGAGGCTTCGATGCCCTTGGTGCCGGGCGCGCGGCCTTCTTGCTCGTCGGCCGCCAGAAACGCGACGTCGCCACGCAGCCGGGCCTCGGCCGGGCTCACGTAGGTCGCGGTCGCGGCGGGCGCCGCCGTCGGCGAGTCGGAGGCCCTCGCCACCGGAACCTGGGCCGCCGCTTCACCTGTCCCGAGACACGGGGCGAGAGCGCCGATCGCAAGCAGTCCGGAAGCGATCAAGACTCCTCGGGTTTCCCTCCCCAGTCTCCATTCGCGATACCGCATCCGGCTCGTTCCTTTCTCAAGGCCGACCGGAAGCCGCCAGAGCCGGCGCGGTCGAACACGTCCTGGTTCTACAGCAATCAATGATTCTCTGTGGTGGGCTGGCCAGGGTCAAGCAGACTTCCGACGGCCGTCGCGCCGGAGGGCGCATTGCAGGCGCCCGCTTCGTCGGCTAGACTCGACGAAGCCGCTCTATGACAATTGTCCAGAACAGGGATCGAGTTGCAACGCACCGGGGGGAGATCGATCATGAGGGCCACGCATCGGCGTCGTCGGATTGGTTTCGGATGGGTCTGGTTCGGGGTGGCGATCGCGCTCGTCGGCCGGGGCGAGGTCGGGGCGCAACAGGCGTCGGACGCCGCGCTCCGCGACCGCGTGCTTCAGCTCGTCGAGCGTCTGGACGGCGACAAGCCCGAGGCGCGCGACGCCGCCGAAGCCGCGCTCGTGAAGCTCGGCCCCAAGATCCTGTCGCTCCTACCCGAGACGGCCGGCGCGACGAACAAGGAGCGGAAGGACCGCCTCGATCGCATCCGCGCGACCCTCGCCGCCGCGAAGCCCGACGACAACGACGCAAAGCCCTCGCGCGTCACCTTGCAAGCCAAGGGAATCCGCCTGAGCGACGCCCTCCAGCAGCTTCAGAAGCAGACCGGCAACCCGATCAGCGACTTGCGCGAACAGCAGGGGGCCGAGGCGACGAACCCGTCGTTCGACCTCGACCTGAAGGACGTCACGTTCTACGAGGCTCTTGACGAGGTCGCGCGGCGCGCCGATGTGACGATCTCGGCGTTCACCGGCGACGGCTCGGTCGGGATCACCACGGGCAAGCCACCGGAAAAGGCGCTGATCCAGTACGTCGGGGCGTTCCGCGTCGGGCTCAGGGAATTCTCCGAACGGCGCGACTATCAGACCGGGATGGCGACGGCCAACGCCGCGTTCGAGGTCGCGTGGGAGCCTCGGCTGCGTCCCATGCTGCTGGCGCTCAAGGCCGATCAGCTCGTCGTCAAGGACGATCAGGGACGCGTCGTCAAGGCGCAGGTCATGACCGAGGCGACCGACGTCGTTTTGCGGCCCGAGAATCCGGTCGCCGAGATCAACGTCAACCTCGACGCTCCCGAGCGCTCGGCCGTGAAGCTCGCCCAGTTCACGGTGAAGGCCGACTTGACGCTGCCGGCGGGCGTGAAGATCTTCCGGTTCCCCAGCCTGGCGCAGGAGGACGTGGTCATCAAGCAAGACGACGTGGCTGTCACGCTCTTGAAGACCGAGATCGACGAGCAGGTCTGGAAGGTCGGCGTCGTGTTGAGCTATCCGGGAGAGGGGCCGGCGTTCGAGAGCTATCGCCAGGGCCTGTTCAACAACCGGTTGTGGCTCGAAACGGCCGACGGATCGCGGTTCGAGCACAACGGCGGATTCTCGAACACCGGCAACGACGGCGGCAAGCTCGGCTTCGAATACCTGTTCGTCGACGTCCCCGGCAAGCCGGCCGACTACAAGTTCGTCTACGAGACCCCCAGCCGGGTGATCACGACCCCCCTCGAATTCACGTTCAAGGACGTGCCGTTGCCTTGATTCCGGCCGCGGCTCGCCGTCCGATCAACCGACGCGCGGCTTCTTGAACGTCGCGCGTTCGAGGCTGTATTTCTGAAGCTTCTGGGTGACGCTCCGCCGCGAGAGGCCGCTGTGGCGGGCGCACCGAGCGACGTTGCCGCCGTACTCGGCGAGCACCCGTTGGAAGTACTCGCGTTCGACCTGCCCGATCAGGTCCTCGGTCAGTTCGGGGAGATGGGTCTCGATGTCGATGAGGCTCGGGCCCGGCAGCCGGCTCGTCGACCGAGGCGCGACGGTCTCGGGCAGGTCGTCGCGGTGGATCACCGAGCCTTCCGCCAGCGCGACGGCCGACTTCACGGCGTTCTCCAGCTCGCGGACGTTGCCAGGCCACTGATGCTGAAGCAGCGCCTGCATCGCCGCCCAATCGAACTCGGCGACCGGCGTGGCGGCGGCCGAATTGTGCTTCTCGACGAAATTCAAGGCCAGCAGCGGGATGTCCTCCTTGCGGTCGCGGAGCGGCGGAAGGTCGATGAGGATCACCTTGAGGCGGTAATACAGATCGGCCCGGAACCGGCCCGCGCGGACCTCGTCTTCGAGACGCTTGTGGGTCGCGGCGATGATCCGGACGTCCACCTTGATCGGGTCGGTCCCGCCGACGCGCTCGATCGTCCCGCTCTGCAAGACCCGCAGCAGCTTGGCCTGCATGGCGGGGGAGATGTCGCCGATCTCGTCGAGGAGCAACGTGCCGCCGTCGGCCTTCTCGAACCGTCCGATCTTCCGTTTCTCGGCGCCGGTGAACGACCCGCGCTCGTGGCCGAACAGCTCGCTTTCGAGCAAAGAGTCATTGAGCACCGCGCAATTGAGGGCGACGAACGAGCCCTTCCGCCGCGTGTTGACCGCGTGCAAGGCCTGGGCGACCAGCTCTTTGCCCGTGCCGGTCTCGCCGTGGATCAGGATCGTCGAATCGAGCGGCCCGACGTGCTGGATCAGGTCGAAGACCTTCCGCATCTTGGCGCTCTGCGAAACCATCGTGTGGAAGCTGTAGCTGCCTCGAAGCTGGTTGCGAAGCTGCGACAGCTCGTCGAACAGTCGACGCCGCTCGATCGTGCGCGCGACCACCAGGCGGAGGTGGTCGGCGTCGCAGGGCTTGCTCAAGAAGTCGTCGGCGCCCGCCTTCATCGTCCGGAGCGCCTCGGAGGTGTCGCCATAGGCCGTGAGGACGATCACGCCGACCGGCACGCGTTCCTTGCGAAGGGTCGAGAGCAGCTCGAAGCCGCTCATGTCGGGCATCCGCAGGTCGGTGATGACCAGTTGGAACGTCTTCTCGCGAAGCATCTCCAGGGCCGTGACGCCGTCGGCCGCGGCCTCGACCTCGTAGCCCTCGGTTTCGAGAATCTGTCGCAGGTGGTCGCGGGTGATTTTCTGGTCGTCGACCGTCAAGATCCGGCGCGTCATGGCTCCATCCTTTCGCGGGTCGCTCGGCTTGGTGCTCATTCCTTGAAGGGCGGTCGCGGCTCGATCACGGCTTGTTCGTCTTGGCCTTCGGTCCTTCGAGAATCGCCGGGGGAAGATCCGACTTCGACTTCTCGGGCTCCGGGGGAGCGGGAGCCGCCTTGGGTTCGGGTTCGTCCAGGGGATCGAGGGAAGGCTCGGACGAGGGAACGGATTCGATCGTCGTCGGGTCGAATGCGTCGGGCCGGGGCTGGGTGCGAACCTTGGCTTCGAACTTCTTCCCCTGGCGTTCGATCACCAGGGTCAGCTCCTGGCCGACCGGGGTCATCTCGACGGCCCTCGAAAGCGCCTGGGCGTCGCGCACGGCGCGGCCGTCGACCGACACGATTCGATCGCCCGGCGCGAGGCCGGCTTCCGCCGCCGGACTGCCGGGCGAAACGCTCGTCACGATGGTCCCCTGCGATCGTCGGCCGTCGGGGTTGAGCGTCACGCCGAGGTAACCGTGACGCACCTTGCCGTCGCCGTGGAACTCACCGGCGAGCTTCCGCACCAGCGTCTCCGGGATGGCGGTCCGGAAGCCGTCACGGGGGTCGCCGCCCACGAAGTCGCCGCGCGCCTGGCTGATCCCGACCACCTGGCCGTCGAGGTTCACCAGCGGGCCGCCGGCGGTTTCGGCCGTCACGAGGGCGTCGGTCTGAATCGGTTCGAGTTCCGAACCGGCCTCGGCCTGGTCGACCGTTGCGCTAACGATCCCCGCCGAGGCGATCGACTTACCCATCGCCGAGCGGCCAACGGCCACGACCCAGTCACCGAGCTGAAGCGTCCGCGAATCGGCCCACTCGACCTGGGAGACTTCCGTCCCCTTGGGGTCGATCTCGATGAGGACGAGGTCGGTGGGGGGGGCGGCGGCGTTGATCCGCAGCGCCGGCCGGATCGAGCCGTCGGCCAGGACGACTTCCGCCTGCATCGACCCGCGAAGCACCTGGCCGCTGGTGGCCACCAGCCCTCGCTTGGCGTCGACGACCACTCCCGAGCCCGACGGCATCCGCTCGACGCGCGCCCTGGGGATCGGCAGCCGCCCCATGCGGACGAACGGTGGAACCACCACCTGAGGCGCGATGATGCCCAGCGGCCGGATCGAGACGACCGCCGGCGCGACCCGAGCCGTCGCCTTGCGAATGCTCGCCGAAAGCCCCTCGGCCTCGCGCTGGGCGTGAGCGGGGGCGACGATCAAAACCAGCAACGCGGCAATCCCGATGCGCCTCATGCGATCGACCCTCCTCGGAACTCGGCCCTTCCCGTCGCGGCGGCCCGAGACCCAACTGGAAAGGATAGCGAGGAGAGCGGAGGTTTCGCAACGTGTTTCGCTCGTGATGAAGTTCAAAGCGGTGTTCTTCGGCCGGGCGATGCGGGGGGTGGACTCGTTAACGGAGCTTCGACCGTTTGGCCGTTCGAAGTACCGCGCCAGCCGCGACGCACGCAGCGAAGGCGATCAGGCTCGGCTCGGGGATTGCGACCGGGCCGATGGGGAGATCGGTCGGCGAGAGCAAGAGCAGGTCGGTCCCCGAACCGTCCGACCTCGGTAAGCTGAGCAGGATTCGTCCCTGTTCGTCGAGCGCCAGCGGAATGGTCAGGGACGGCGAATACGCATACCCGATGGTCTGCGCGAGATCGACGACCGATCCTGAGCGGGAGTCGTAAAGATTGACCGTCGCCCCTGTCGGCCAATAGTAACCCGGATTACTGAAAAGGACCTGATTCAGGCTGTTGATTCCGGCTACGACGAATCCCGGGCCATTCCGGTAGTACGAGCCTCCGCCCGGCGGGATCGACGCCGTCCCGCCGATTGTCTTCGCCAGCGAATCCACGGAAAAGGGCGCCTGACCGGCGTTGAGGACCGTTTGCCCGACCGAGTGGCCGTAGACTCCAGACGACTCGGTATACACGGTGAACCCGCTGGCGTTCTGATATCCTTTTGATAGGTAATGATAATCATTGTCAGGATTACCATAATCCATGAACCCGCTGTACGTCGGGAGCGTCGTGGGCAAGCCGGTCGTGTCAATGGGGCTGTAGCTCGACGGATTGAACCGCCACGCTGCTCCATTCACGGCGAACACAAGTCCGCCGTCCGGGTCCTCCCCGTAGATCGGCGCATCCGAAGTCATGGGCCCGAGATTCACAATATTGTACGACAGGGTCGGGGAGGCCTTGGCGTGGTGGGCCGAGAACGCCGCAACGATCGTAAGCCAGAGGATCAGAGTCGCGCGAGAAGCTCTCAAGGAAAGCGGCATGACGTCTTGCCTCCAGTTGTTTTGCGTCCGTGCGTCCGTCTCACGACGGATCAATCCAGGCTGGCAAGAATGTATCTGATAGCAACCATCGGTCAATACTGACAGGCCGGCTCGCCCCGGGCGGGGCGCGGGGCGAGCTTGCCGGCTATCCGGTTCCGTGGTCACTTGACCGGGATGGGGCGAGGCTTCGATTCGGCTGCTTGGGGTGCTTTGGGGGTCGTGCTTTTCGCGGTGTCGGCCTTCTTTCCGAGTGCGTCATCGACCGACTGACGGACGGCCATGGGGCTGACGAACGGTAGGACGGTCGTGCGACGGCCCCCCTTCAGGTGGATCACCACGGGCTTGGCCTGGGAGTCGTCGGGGACGAGGCTGATGGTCTCCTTGCGCTCCTCGGGGGTTCCCTCGTGGGTGATGGTTTCGAGGCTGAGGCGGGTGGTCGGCTTCTTGGGATCGTTGTAGATCATCGAGATCCGCACCGTGTAGTCGCCGTCGAAGCCGCGGGGGCAGACGTAGACCTCGTCGGGGTGACTGCCGTAGCCGTTCTGAATCAGCGATCCACCGAAGACCGAGCGGGGCATCAGGTAGGTGACGGTCGCGTCGAGCGGTTCGTGGACGACGAGGTCGTAGTCTGCGTTTCCGTCCCAGGTCAGGCGGATGTAGAGGTCGCGGGCCTCGGCGTCGGGCAGGATGGCGAGAAGCGACTTGGCGTCGTCGGCCCGGCCTTCCTCGGTCAGGGTCTTGGCCAGGGTCTCGACCTGCTTGCGCGATTCGCGGCGGAAATACTCGTCCTGGCCAGGCCAGCCGACGGAGAGCAATCGCTTGACCGCGTCGGCCATTCGCTTGGGATCTTTCGTCTGCTGGGCGAGGTTGATCGACATCAGGATCGGCTCGGCCCGGTGCGGGATCTTGGAGGCGGCCTCGTCGATCAGGGGACCGACGCGCTCGTAATAGCCCTTGAGCATCAGCTTGTCGGCCGCGCTGATCAGGTGGTTGGGATTGTGAGTGCGGAGCGCGAGATCGGCGGCGAAGTCGAGCGACTTCTTGACGTCCTCGGGGCGGCCGCCGTTCATCTCGATCGCCAGGGCGAGCGCCTCGTACATCCACGGCTCGACGTTCTTGCGGCGGTGCTGGAGATAGCCGAGAACGGCCGCGTGGACGTCGCGAGGCTTGTTGTTGCGGTTCAGGAGGCGGACGGTCTCGTGGAGCTGATCGGCGGTCTCGTCGTGCTTCCGGAAATACTCCGACCAGTAGGCGTAGGGGTCGGTCGACGTCGAGGGTTTGATGGTCGCCGGGCCGTCCGGAATCGGGATCAGTCCCTCCTTGGAGGAGCGACCGGCCGCTGGGGCCGCCGCGTCGGGCGTCGGCCGGCCGCCGTTCTTGGGTTTATCTAGAACGGAGCCGGGATCAGCGGCCTTGCGACCGGACTGATCCCGCTCCATCGAACCTGAGGGACGACTACGGTTGGAGTCGAGCTGGTTCAGTTGCTTTTTTTTTGCGAGAGCGCGCCGGCGGCGTCGTCCTGGGTCGGAGAGGTGACCGGGATGGACATCATGCCCATGCCGCCGCCCATGCCGCCCATGCCGCCGCCCATGCCGCCGCCCATACCGCCGCCCATACCGCCGCCCATGCCGCCGCCCATACCACCGCCCATACCGCCGCCCATGCCGCCGCCGCCGCCCATGCCCATCAAGGACCTGGGGATCAGGGCGAGGTCAGCGACCGGATACACGCGGATCTCGGTCTGCATGTCTTCCGCTTCCCGAGACGTGATCATCAAGAATCCGTCCTTGACCGTGTAGGTCAGGCCGATTTGCTTGAGCATGAGGCGAAGCGTCGTCTTCAGGGGCACGCCGTCGAGGTCGATCGAGACCGGCGAGGTCATGGTCTTCTCGGCTTCGCTGAGGCCGATCGGGTCGACGTAGATCGGGATGCCGTTGTCGTTGGGGCCCTGGGTGGCCTGCTTGACGTACTTGAGGACGTCTTCCAGCGGCTGTTCATTGGGAAAGTTCATCGCCAGGGGTTCGTCGAGCTTGGCGAGGATCTGCTTGGTCTTGGGATCGCGATCGAAGACGTCGACGGACTTGCCGTAGCGGGCGATCCGGCGCTCGGACAGCGTTCGCCAGAGTTCGGCGTCGGGGTATTCGATGACCTTGTCGTCAGGGAACGGGACCGCGGCGCGAGCCACGTCCTGCATCGTCAACATGTAACGATACTCTTTGAGCAGCTCGAACTGCATCTCCTGCGAGAGGAAGCCCATGGTCGTCGAGACGAACACGCCCGCATACGGGGCGGGGTCTTCGTCGCTGTACGGCAGGGTTCCCTTGTGCATGAGGGAGCGAGCGTGCTGCGACAGCAGGCGAGCCTCGTAGAAGGGCGCCGTCGACAGGCCGATGTTGCCGAGGCCGCCGTTGTAAAGGGTATTGTAAACGCCTTCGTTCATCAACGTATCGAACTGGCCCATCATCGCCTTGATGGTCTGCTGGTTGGCGAGCAACTGCGAGATGCCCCGGTTGCGCTGCTCGGCCGAGGCCGCGGTCCGCTGACGTTCGATCCGCTCATTGATGATCCGCTCCTCGGTGGTGACCGTGGAGGCGATTTGAGCCTGGATGCGGCGGTCGAGCGAGTTCCGCTCGCTTTCGGGCACGTTCGACGCCGACCGGACCACGTTCAGCGCCAGGCGAAGGGCGTCGAGGGCCGCTTCCGGCTGACCGGTGTTGACCAGGTTGCGAGCGGCTTGCAGCCGCTGCTCGATGTCGTTGGTCAGTTGCTGGCGAGCGATCGCGTCGGCGCGGTCCGACTCTTCGAGCGTCGCCCGATTGTCCGGGGCCAGGTCGGCGGCCGGAGCGGGAGGGGGCGTCTGGCCCGCGTCGCCCGCCGCCGGTGGCGCGGGAGTCGCAGCGGCGGGAGCCGGCGCGGCGGCGGGCTCCTGCAAGGCCACTCTCAGGAGGTGGTCCTGAGCGGCTTTCGCCTGCTCAAGCCCCTTGGTCGCGTCGGAGTTGGCGGGATCGAGCTGAAGCGCCTTCTGGAAGAAGGAGCGAGCCATCCCGCCGGCCCCTTGGGCCAACGCCTGACGTCCGAGGTCGGTCAGTTGATCGGCCAGCGGCGGCTTGTCGTCGCCGCGCGTTGCGGAGCTGGATAGCAGCACGCCACCCAGCGTCAGCAGCCCGGCGCCTTTCCACAGTCTCGCGGTTCGGGACATGATCGATGCTCTCCACCAGAAGGGATCACCGGCGCCACGGCCGGTTTGGGCGCTAGATGTTCTCTCATCGCAATTTACGGAAAAGCCTGATGCACAGCAAGCCGGCGGACGATCGGCGCGGTCGGGTTGTTCACCTGGGAGAAAGACCTATCAACCTGGACCAACCACGACGGTGTTCCGCTCGTCTCGACCGATCGGCCGAGCACGATCCCACGGAGGTGCGTTTCTGTGTCGCTCACTCAAAAACCATTGGGCCGTTCGATGCTGGCTTCAGCTCGTCGTCATCCATTATGCCACACGGTTTCGCCCGCGGCCAAAAGGGCGGACCGTGAATGCAGCTCGAAGCCGTCGCGAGCCCCGGCGCGCCCCTCGAAGAACGTTTCCGCAAGTCCGATTTCCGTCGTCTTCCTGATAAGACGAAGCTCGCGTGTGTTTTCTTCGCTACACGAACCGATTCCTGGCGGTCGCCGGGGCGACCTCGCTTTTTGACAGGCGAAGTCCGGTGTTCTAAAGACTTTACATCTGACCCGCGGCCGCCCTAAGCGGTTGGGCTTGCCGGACCTCGACGACCGGGCCGGATCGCCGCGATGGATCGAACTCGACTCGTCTTGAAAACACCGACTCACATGTCCCGTCAGTCCGAGAACGAATTCCCATGAACGACTCTCCCGATGATCCCAAGCCGAAGTCGACTCCCGGCTCGTTCGATTTCTCGGCGTTCCCGAAGAACACGGTCTTCCACGAGCGCCGGACCGGGCGCGACCGTCGCGACTTCATCACTCCGCCGATCGCTCCACGCGTCGAGGCGCCGAGGGATCAAACCGGCGCCAAGCCCCCCGAGCGACGGGCCCGCAAGGAACGCCGGAAGCGGATCGATCCGACGACCTTCGAAAAGCAATATACGGACGACGAACTGGAGTTCATGAACGCCATGCAGCGCTTCAAGGAACGCACGGGCCGGCCGTTCCCTTCCCATGGCGAGGTCATCAAGGTCGCCGTCGCGCTGGGATACCGCAAGCTCGTCGACGACGCCTCCCCCGCCGTCTTCGACCAAGACGCCAGCTTGATGCTATTCCCCAAGGTGGAACACGACGCCTAGCGCCGGCCACGAACGACGCCCCATACGCAGAATTTCACCACGGAGGTCTCGGAAGTGACGTGGAGAGGAATATCAAGAATGCGTCATGAAGAAATCGGCGGAGCAGTTGTTCATGCGGCGATGAAGGTCCGCACCCAATGACTCGTCTCCCTCTGAGCCCTTCGGGGCCTGTCTCCCCAAATCGACGCGATGCCGAGCCCAGCCGCCGCCCCGCCGCGATTGGGTTCGTTCGCCCTCGAAAACCCCGTCACCTCGTCGACGAACCGCCTCCTGGCCCGGTGCCGGCCGCCGCGAATTGGGTTCGTTCGCGCCGGGCCATGGGCGGCTTGATTCGCCGTAAATCGCTATTGGGCAGCATCTTAATTCTCAATCCAAATTTGGCTTTGTTTCGGCCGAAACGGCCTCGCTACCCCCTCGCGTCCTTGCCTCGTCTGCTGGTATCGGCTCTGAAACCATCGCCCGGCGGATTGAGTTCGATTGCTCACTTTTCGCCGCGTTCTTCCGTTCTCCCAGCGAGCGAGGACACAGCCCAGGGCTGGAGTCGGGGCCTGGTGTTTCGATTTGAGTAATGGGGCGATCGCCCGACGGATTGGGTTCGATTGCTGACTTTTCGCCGCGTTCGCCGGGCCGTTCGCTGCCCGTCTCGACAGATTCCGCGGATTCCGACTGATGAGGCGAATCGTCGCAACCCCTTCAATCGAATTGACAAAGACCCGATGAACAGAGTCGTCCATCTAGAGTGTGGATCATGCCGACGGCTTTTCGAAAGAATTCTTTTCCCCTTCTCGGCCAGCTATAGCGAACAGTCCGGTCACCAATAGCGCAACGAAGCGCGTCAGGCTGGCTGGGCCTGGCGCGCTTCGTTTATAAAACTCGGTTCGGGGTGATTGCTCGGCCGCTGGTCGTCAGCGGCTCGCGGACGATGAGGGCGCGACCGTCACCAGGGCGGGGCCGGTCAGCACGTTGACCCACGCGTAGAGAGCATCGCGCGTCAGCCGCACGGCGCGGTTCACTTCCGGACGAGGCGCGTCGGACTTGTGAACCGTTTGAGTCGCGACGACCGACGGCTCCATCGACTTTCCGCTCACATCGCTCGGCTCGGCGACGCCAGCCAGGTCCGAGTCGTTGTCCTCGACCGTCTTGATCGAGTCGGCCGGGGCGAACGGGTCGTCCGGGAGCGTGTCCAGCGCGGCGGTCGCGATCGGTTCGGCCGACGGCGTCTCGACGATCGCCTCGGCGGCGATCGGCTCCGGAGAGTCGACGATCAGGCTGTCGGCGAAGTAGAGGTTATCGCTTTTCTCCATCACGTCGAAGCTCGGAAGCTCGGCAACGAGCGCCGGAGCGGCCGCGACGGTGACGGCGACGACCGGCGCGTCGTCAAAATAGAGGTTCGCCGAGTTTTCCATCGCTGCGAATTCGCGAGAAGCCAGTTCGCGGGCGGCGGCTTCGCGAGCGGCCAGTTCACGAGCGGCGACTTCCCGCAGGTCTCGGCCGAAAGCTCGGGCCATCTGGACGCCTCGCGATCCATATCGGGCGGCGACGAGCTGGATGAGATCGGCCGGCTGGGCGGCGGGCGTCGCGAGGGGAAGGACGACGGTCCTGGGGAGGATGCCGAGGCCCTCGTTGCGGTAGTTCAGGTCGAAGGCCGTCCCGACGTAGAGCCGGTCGCCGACGACGAGGGGTTCAAATACGGGCGGGGCGAGGCTGGGGACTTCGACCCGACGGGTGGTGACGACTTCGGCATCGACGCGACGATCGGAGGGGATCGCGGAAACGTCGAGCGGCAGGGGGAGCAAGGCGACGGCGTTGCGAACCGCATGGGCCGACCGTTCGAGGGAGATTGTTCGGGCGTCCGCGAGTCCGGCGGCTCCGGAGGTCGCTTCTTGGGCGATGACGGGCAGGACCAGGGCCTTCGCGACGCGATTCTCCTGACGCGCCAGGTGGGCGCGCTCCATCTCGACTTTCAGTAGGTCGTGAATAACGACGTAGTGCGTGTTACCCGACTGACGGTCGTCCATCTCTGCGAGGCGGGCGTTCATCCATTTTTGTGTGGAGGCGACCCAGCCTTCAAGCGTCGGCCAGCCAGGAACAGTAATTCCGAGACCAGCCACCAAACTGACCAAGACCAGCCGTAGCGTCATCGGTCGATCTCCGGGTCGTGTCGATTTCATCGGTTGCTGCTTTCACAATCCAATGCTGGAAGCGAGCATGTTCTCCTTCGATGGATTCTCCTAGTGAAGAGTTATCGACTGAGGAACTCTGGCGCTTTAAGGCGTTCAGATAAAACGAGTGATTGAGGTGGTATTTTCCACAAGGGGTTGATGGCGAAAAAGAATCGCCTCGCGAAGCTGTAGGGGCAGTGATTGTGCGGGTTGTGACGGTCGCGAAATCTTTCGCATGGTCAAAATAGGGAAAAACTCCTAGTATCGCCCCGGTTTGTTTGAAGGACGGCCGGATTGTAGCCGGGGTCTGTGACCCCGGGACGCTGGCCGGGGGACCGGCCTCAGAGAGGCCGGCTACAAAATCGCTCGCAGCCAGGGAATTGGAGTCCAGAAGCGATGGGTAAGGCCGTGCTCGTGACGGGGGCGGGGGGGTTCATCGGCAGCCATCTGACCGAGCGCTTGGTCCGTCTCGGCCATCAGGTGCGCGTGCTCGTCCGCTACAACGCGCGCGACGATCGGGGCCATCTCGACGATCTCCCGAAGGACGTTCAGGCGGAACTTGAAGTCGTTCGGGGCGATCTCAAGGACCCGCAGGCGGTCGCCGGCGCCGTCGAGGGCCGCGAGGTGGTCTACCACTTGGGGGCGTTGATCGCGATTCCGTATTCCTATCAGCATCCCCACGACGTGGTTCAGACCAACATGGTCGGAACCGCCCACGTGCTCGACGCCTGCCGCCGGTCGCCGACCATCGAAAAGGTCGTGCTGACGTCGACTTCCGAGGTTTACGGCACCGCGCAGTACGTGCCGATCGACGAGAAGCACCCGCTTCGAGGTCAATCGCCCTACGCCGCGACCAAGATCGGGGCCGACGCCCTGGGCGAGAGCTATCACCGCGCGTTCGGCCTGCCGGTCGCGATTCTCAGGCCGTTCAACACGTTCGGCCCCCGGCAGTCGGCCCGGGCGATCATCCCGACGATCATCAGCCAGGCGCTCACCCGGCCGGTCGTGAAGCTCGGCCGCCTCGACCCCCGCCGCGACCTGACGTACGTGAAAGACACGGCCGAGGGCTTCGTCTCGATCGCCTCGTGCAACGCGGCGGTCGGCAAGGTGGTGAACATCGGCCGGGGCGACGACGTGACCATCGGCGAGCTGGTCGGGAAAATCGGCGTGATCCTCGGCAAGTCGATCGAGGTCGAGACCGAGTCGGATCGCGTCCGGCCGGCGGCCAGCGAGGTTGAAAGATTACTCGCGGGAACCGCCCTGGCGCAGAGCCTCTGGGGATGGGCGCCGCGCTACACACTCGATGAAGGGCTGGCCGAGACGGTCGCCTGGATTCGCGATCACATCGATCGGTTCCGCCCCGACGTTTATACGACTTGAACGGACCTCGAACCCAGGATTGCGGGGATCGACGCCTGGTCGTTACTGTTGGAGAACGACGAGACGCGTCGAACCGGATGAATGATGGATGACTCGCCGCTCCCGAATGATAGGGAAGAAGTTTGATGATCGACTGGACCCCGCTGGCCGACCTCGTTGAAAAGTACGACCGCTTCTTGCTCACCACCCACATCCGGCCCGACGGCGACGCCCTCGGATCCGAGGTCGGGATGGCCGGCTTGCTCCGTCAGAAGGGCAAGGACGTCAAGGTCGTCAACGCCAGCCGCACGCCTCCCCGCTACGACTACCTCGATCCCGACGGCGACCTCTTCACGATCTATCCCGATCAGGTGAACGCGGCGGACCTGGCCGATCGCCAGGTCGCCATCATCCTCGACCTGTCGGCCTGGAAGCAGCTCGGCGACGTGGCCGACGTGATTCGCGCTTTCAAAGGCCCGAAGGTGGTCGTCGACCACCACGTGAGCCAGGACGACCTGGGCGCGATCTTCCTCAAGGACACGACGGCCGAGGCCACGGGCACGCTCGTGATGCAGGCCGTGAAGGCCCTGGGCGGTACGTTCACGAAGGAAGTCTCGACGGGGCTGCTGACGGCGATCGCCATGGACACCGGCTGGTTCGCCCACCCCAACACCAAGCCGAGCACGCTGCGGTCGGTGGCCGAGCTGATCGAGGCGGGCGCTGATATCAACGGCATCCATCGCGACCTGTTCGAGCGGAACACGCTGGGCCGGGTCAAGCTGATGGGCGAGACGCTGGCGTCGCTCCAGACCGAGATGGACGGCCGGATCGCTTACACGGCGATCTCGCGCGAGGACCTCGAACGCACCGGCGCCATCGCGGCGGACTCGGAAGACCTCGTCGATTACACCGTGAGCCTGCGCGGGGTCGAGGTCGGCGTGCTGTTCATCGAGCAGGCGCGGGGCGGCGTGAAAGCCTCGCTGCGGTCGCGGACGGGCCTCGACTGCGCCAAGCTCGCCGGCCTGCTTGGCGGCGGCGGCCATCGCGCGGCGGCGGGTCTCACCCTGGCCGACGATCTGCCGACGTCGATCGAGCGCGTGCTCGCGATCGTCCGGAGCGCTCTTGATCCGGCGACCGCCGGCGCACAATCATAGGAGCCGAAGTTCCGACCGCCTGACGGCCCGCATCCAGCCAACCCGACGTCGCCCCAGCGCGAATCCCTCCCGCCCGCGATTTACCCACTGCCACGCCCGCCCCGCATCATTCGAAAAGGCAAACCGAATGACACGCCGCGATTTTCATCGCCTCGGCTCTCTGGCCCTCGGCGGCCTGATCAAGCTGGTGGTCGCCATCCCGGCCGCGGCCTTCCTGCTCAGCCCGCTTCGTAAGACGGGCAATGCGGCCGAGGCCGACAGCTTCGAGAACGTGACCAGCCTCAACCAGTTGAAGGTCGGCGTTCCGCAATCCTTCGGGATCATCCACGACCAGGTCGACGCCTGGGTGAAGTACCCCCAGGAGCCCGCGGGCTCGGTCTGGCTGATCCGCCAGCCCGACGGGGTCGAGCCCCCGGTGATCGCCTTTACCGCGGAGTGCCCGCACCTCGGCTGCGCCATCAACCTCGCCGCCGAAGGCAAGGGCTTCCTCTGCCCATGCCACACCAGCGCCTTCGACATGGAAGGCAAGCCGCTGAACCCGATTCCGCCGCGCCCGATGGATCGGCTCGACGTCGAGCTCTCCAAGGACCCCGACCCCCAGGTCCGCGTGAAGTTCCAACGGTTCCGGTGCCTCGCCGAGGAGAAGATCACCCTTGAGTAACTTCATCGCCGACTGGCTCGACGATCGCACCGGGCTTCGGACCTCGCTCCGATCGCTCGAAGAAGAAGCCCTTCCCGCCGGCGCGCGGTGGCGGTACGTGTTCGGATCGGTGCTCGCCTCGATCTTCATGATCCAGGCGTTCAGCGGCCTGATGATGATGACCGCGTACAGCGCGTCGTCCTCGACCGCCTGGGGAAGCGTCTACTACATCGAAAAAGTGATGTGGATGGGTTGGTTCATCCGCGGGCTCCACCACTTCGGCGCCCAGACGGTGATGGTCCTGCTGTTGTTCCACTTTCTCCAGGTCCTGTTCGCCGCCGCCTACCGGGCCCCTCGCGAGGTCAACTGGTGGCTGGGCCTCGCGCTCATGGCGATCGTGTTGGCCTTCAGCCACACGGGCTATCAGCTTCCGTGGGACCAGAAGGGCTACTGGGCCACGAAAGTCGTGACCAACATAATGGGAGGCGCTCCGATCCTCGGCCCGTACATCAAGACGGCCGTGGTCGGCGGCTCGGAGTACGGCAACCAGACGGTGACCCGGTTCTATGGGCTTCACGTCGGCGTGCTGCCGGTCTTGATGTTCATCTGCCTCTTCGCCCACGTCGCGCTCTGCCGGCGGCACGGGCTGAAACCGCCGAGGCGTTTCGACGCGAACGCTCCGAAAGCGACGTACTGGCCCGATCAGACGTTCCTCAACCTGATGGCGACGACGGTGGTTTTGGGCGTGATGGTCGCTCTGATCCTCTATGAAGGCGGCGCTCCGCTCGACGCGCCCGCCGATCCATCCAGCTCCGACTACCCGGCGCGTCCCGAGTGGTTCTTCCGGTTCCTGTTCCAGATGCTCAAGCACTTCCCCGGCAAGTACGAGTGGGTCGGCTCGATCGCGATCCCCGGCGCGATCATGCTGACGATGGCCCTGCTGCCGCTGCTCGACAAGGTCTTGCCGTCGCGGGTGCTGCACTTCTTCGCCTGCTCGCTGATCTTCGGCCTGGCCGGCGGCGCGGGATATTTGACCCTGGAGTCGTTCGTCGAAGACGCCCGGACCCCGTCGTTCCATGAGGCTCGGGTGAAGGCCGACGCGTCTCGCGACCGCGCGTTGTTCCTAGCCGCGCATCCGGCGTACGGCGTCCCTCCCGAGGGAGCCAGTTACCTGATGCGGCTCGACCCGCTCACGCGGGGCAGGGCGGTGCTCGAAGCCAAGTGCCTCGGCTGTCACCAGATGGGCGGGCAGGGGGCCGGCGAGGTGAGCGCCCCGGATTTGAAGGATTTCGGCACCCGCGCGTGGGTTCGCGGCCTGCTCGAAAAGCCGGACGCCGACGCCTACTACGGCAAGACTCCCGAATGCGACGGCATGGTCGACTGGAAGCGCACGACGAAGCTCGACGCGAAACAGCTCGACGACGTGTCCGATTTCGTCGCCTCCTTCGCGAAGATTCCCGCCGACATGAACGTCGACGAATGGCTGAACTCGCCGGGCGTGGCCGAGCATCCCGGCAATGAGCTGTTCCAGAAAGATTGCGGCAAGTGCCACGCGATCGACGGCTACACCGAAGGGGGCGTTCGCGATTCCCCCAACCTGTTCGCCTGGGGCTCGCCGCAGTGGACCAGCCGGATGATCCGCAAGCCCCACGCCGACGACCGCTACGGCTACCTGGCCGAGAAGCAGCGGATGCCGGCCCTCGGCTCCGATGCGCTGACCGACAACGACCTGAAGATGATCGTCCGCTACCTGGCGAATGATTACCTGTCGCCGGAGCAGACCCCCACGGCCGTGGCGACTTCGCCGCCGGCCAAACCCTGACGACGCCCGTCACGGAAGAAATCCAGGTCCGAGCCGGATTCGGACCGGTGATTCCCTTCAGGTCGACCCGCTCGTGAATCCACGAGCGGGCGTCGGGCTTCCCAAAATCCGCCCGAGTCGCTTGGTCGCCGGCATCGGCGATCGAGCACTCGGGCGCTTTTGAACAGAGGTTGCGCGGCGATTCCGAGCACGCGGCTTCCCGTCTCGCGGCGGGGCCGGAATAATCGGCAAAACCACTCGATTCGGGCGGATTTTGCTTGAAGTCGTGCTCCTTCCATCGATAGACTTCACGTGCCTTGAACGCTCGGCCCAAGGATTGGGAGACGCAGAGCTCGCACGAAGCGAATCCCTTCCCTTTCGGGCCACCGGCTACAATCCGCGACCGCCAACCTCCAACCGCGGTCATCGAGTTCCTCGCAGTCCACTGCGACCTGAGTCGTCGAGCGGGTATCGGCTCCGACGATTCGTTGATCTCGTGTATCCAGCGTCATTCGCGGTGCGGCTTCCGTCGCCTCGTTGATTGGACCGGCGCGTCGCGAACATCCAGGACGGATTCTGCCAAGCCTTAAACCACGGAAGGGACTCCGACCATGAATCACCGACCCCTCATCGGCATCAACATGGATCTCCGGGCTTCGGTCAAGAGCCGCACTCCCCACAGCCTCACGCCGACCGGCTACTACGACTGCCTCGTCACCGCGGGCGCCCTGCCCATCATGATCCCCCCGCTGATGCGAGAGAGCGACCTCGTGCCGATCCTCGAGAAGCTCGACGGCGTCGTCCTGACCGGCGGCGACGATCTCGATCCTCGCAAGATGGGCCTCTCGCCCCACCCGTCGGTCAACGCTATGTGCGAGCGCCGGGAGATCTCCGACCGCATCCTTTGCAAACTCGTCCAGCAGGAACGGATTCCCACGCTGGGCATCGGCCTGGGCATGCAGGAGCTGAACGTGGTGGCCGGCGGCGGCCTCTTCGTCCACATTCCTGAAGACCTGCCCAAGAGCATCCCCCACTACGACCCGCACGGCGGCGCGCATCGCCACACGGTCGTCATGCAACCCAAGACCCGGCTCGCCGAGATCTACGGACCGGGCGAGATCCGCGTCAACAGCTACCACCACATGGGCATCCGCAAGCTGGCCCCCAATTTCCGGATCAGCGCCCTCGCCCCCGACGGCCTGATCGAAGCTTATGAAGGCAGAGAGCCGGGCTGGTGGGTCGTCGGCGTACAGTGGCACCCCGAGAACGAGGGCAACATCTCCCTCGATATGCAGCTCATCGAAGCGTTCGTCGAAGCCGCCGGCGCCCGTCGCAACGTGCCCGCTCTCGCCAAGGTCGGCTGACCGCTCCTCGCGCACCGCACACGTTCGTCTCGTCGATTGCGAGCGATCCCGCCCCCTCCTGAATCCGGGGCGGCGGTCGCTCGTTTTGCGTTTCGAAGGCACGCCCGTTGCGAGAATCGACCCGATGCGTCGAATCGGGGGCCTGGAGATCGGCCCGCGGCTGACATAGAATCGGACTCCTTGGCGGCTGGACCCGAATCGGGAACGAGCTCGCCGCCACGAGCCCTCCCTTGCGGAGCCGCCTTCATGCCCATCGGTCGATCATCGGTCCTCTGGCTCGGAACGTCGCTCGCGGTCGTGACGGCCTCGGCCTGGATTCTCACGACGTCGGGCTCTCCAGCCCGTGCGCAATCCGCTTCCAGGACGGGCGGTCCGACGTCCCGATCCGAGGTCCACGCGCTGGGCCGGGTCGAACCCGCGACTGGCCTGATCGTCGTCGGCTCGCGTCCCGGAGCGCGCATCCTTGAGATCCGCGTCGGCCCCGGCGACACGGTCAAGGCGGGCCAGCTCCTGGCGGTCCTGGAGGGTCGTGAGGAAGCCAAAGCGCAAATCGCGCTGGCGGAAGCGCGGAAGGCGCAGGTTGAACATCAGCGAGCAACGCGCAAGGAGAAACTGGCGCTCGAACGCACGCAGCTCGACGCCCTCCACGCGGCCCGGCTCACGACGGCCACGCAGGTCGCTCAGATCCTAAAGAAGAAGCTCACCGATCCAGGCAACTTGATGCTCGGCGCAACCCTCACGGGACGTGACAAGCTCGAAGGGGAATCGAAGTACATCGAGCTTCAGGTCCAATCGCTCAAGGCCGAACTCGACAAGACGTCGCTCGACATCGAGTACAGCGAGCTCGCCAAGCAACGCGCGCTGGAAGACAAGCAGCTCGACCCGTCGAACCCCGAATTTCAGCTCGTCGACCGTCAGATTGAACTCGCGAAAGCGAGCCTCGACCAGACCGAGGTCGTCGCCCCGCGCGCGGGTACGGTGCTTGATGTGCTGGCCCACGCCGGCGAGGTCGGCAGCGGGCCGCTCTTGCGGATGGGCGACCTGTCGGCGATGGTCGCCGTGGCCGAGGTCTACCAGACCGACGTCACCCAATTGCGGATCGGCGATCGGGCGACGGTCGCCATCCTCGACAAGCCGATCGCCGGCAAGGTGACGCGGATCGGGTCGATCGTCGGCCGGAACCAGATGATGAACATCGACCCTCGATCGCTGCAAGACCTTCGCGTGGTCAACGTGACGATCGCGCTCGACGAGGCGGAACCCGCCGCGCGGCTCGTCAACCTCGAAGCCGAAGTCGCGATCACGCCCGGAGGAGGCGGTTGAGCGTGGTTTCGTCGTCGCTGGGACTGAGACACCCGCCGCTCGCGTTGCGGAACGTGAGCCAGGGGGGCCGCAAATCGCTGGCGGCCATCTCGGGCGCGGCGTTCTCGTTGACGATGGTGCTGCTCCAGCTTGGATTCCTCCAGGCGGTCCGGATCACGGCGACCAACAACTTCGACCAGCTCGATTTCGACGTCGTGCTGCTCTCTTCCCGATATGAGCAATTCTACGCGCCGGGGTTTCTGCCGCTCGAACGACTGCGGCAGGCTCGGAACGTCGATTCGGTCGTCTCGGCGACTCCGCTTTACGCGTCGTTCGGCCTCTGGCGGTGTCCACCCTATCCGCTCGACCCCTCCTCTAGTGCGGCCGATTCCGAGTCACGGCCGGGCCCGGTGAGTCGCTGGCTGGCCGGCGCGCGCATCCACCGCCCGCTCCAGCGCCGGGAGCTGTTCGTGATGGGCTTCGGTCTCGACCATCCGCCGTTCCGGCCGCCGATCCTGGGGTCGATCGAGTCGGCCAGGCCATTGCTCCGGCTCCGCGACCGGGTTTTGATGAACGAGCTGTCCCACCCCGATTTCGGCTGGCCGCTCCGCGACCAGTACAAGGATTGGGAGCTTGGCGCGAAGGCCGTGACGATCGTGGGCGGATTCCGCATGCTTCGAGGCTTCGCGGCCGACGCGACGGTCCTTTGCTCGGACCTGAATTTCGTCCGGCTCTGCGACTACGGCTCGACCGAGACGACCAACTTCGGGCTCCTCAAGGTCCGTCCCGGCGCCGTCGACGCGACCGTGCGCGAACTCCGGTCGATCCTCCCCGACGACGTCCAGGCGCTCTCCCGGCAGGACATTCTTGCGCGCGAGGACGACCACTGGGTCAACCAGACGTCGACCGGCAAGCTGTTCGCCTTCGGGGTGCTCGTGGCGATGGTCGTGGCGGCGGTCGTCGTCTACCAGGTGCTGTCGAACGACGTCCGCGAGCACCTCCCCGAATACGCGACCTTGAAGGCGATGGGCTATTCGACGTCGCGGCTGGCGTCGATCGTCGTCGCTCAGTCGTTGATTTACATGGTGATCTCCTTCTTCGTCGGCGTGCTGATCGCGATCATCGTCTACAAGGCGACGCAAGAGCTGGCGGGGATTCCCATGAGGATGACGATGGAGAACCTCGGCGTCACCCTCTTGCTGGCGGTCGTCGTCGGCGTGTCGACGGGTTTGTTGACCATCGGCAGACTCCGCCGGGCGGACCCGGCCGAACTGTTCTGAAAAACGTCTCGACCCTAGCACGATCGCGGCCCACGGACTCGACACATGGTTCCCGGAAGAACGATCCCCCTGGCCTGGAGAAACTTGACCGAGAGCAAGCTGCGCTTGCTTGCGTCGGTCGCTGGGACCGCGTTCGCCGTGACGCTCATGTTCATGGAGAACGGCTTCCGGTCGGCCATGCTCGACAGCATGGTCAACGTGATCGAGCGGTTCGACGGCCAGGTCGTCCTCGTCAGCCGGACGCTTTACACGCTGTCGGTCCCTTATTCGTTCCCATTGCGGCGGATCGTCCAGGCGCGGAACTTCCCCGAGGTCGTCGCGACGAGCCCGGTCTACGTCGTCGCGCGGACGGGGTACTGGCGCAACGCCGACACGACGAAGCTGGAGCGGATCTGCGTCGTCGGCTATCCTCCCGAGGACGACGTCCTCGACGTTCCCGAGCTGAAGCGCAACCGCGAGGCCTGGAGCCGGCCCGACACCGCGATGGCCGATGCGCTCTCGCGATCGGACCAGTTCGGGGAGTTCCACAAGGGCCAGATCTCGGAGCTTTCCGGCCGTCGGATCGAGATCGCGGGGACGTTCGAGCTGGGCGTCAACGTCCAGTCGAACGGCAACCTCGTCATGAGCGACCGCAACATGATGAAGTATTTCCCGCAGCTCGGCGGCGCGTCAGTCGGCGACCGCAACGTGACCGTCGGCGTCTTGCGCGTTCGTCCCGGAGCTGACCTCGAACAGCTTCGCGGCAAGCTCCAGGCCGAGCTTCCGCCTGACGTCCGCGTGCTCACGAAGGACGAGTTCATCGCCCGTGAGCGCGATTTCTGGGACAAGGTTGCGCCCGTGGGGACAGTCTTTTACATCGGCGTGGTGATGGGCTTCATCGTCGGCTCGGTGATCTGCTACCAGGTGTTGTACGCCGACGTGAGCAATCGGCTCGGCGAGTTCGCCACGCTCAAGGCGATGGGTTACACAAACATGAGCTTGTATCGCGTGGTGCTGATGCAGGCCGTTTACCTGGGGCTGATGGGTTACGTCGCCGGCCTCGCGGTGAGCCTCATTCTGTTCGATTGGGTCCACCGGTCGACCGGCCTGCCGCTCGATCTGACCCGCAACAACCCCTTGACGATCCTGGCGCTCTCGGTGGCCATGTGCGTCGCCTCGGGAGCGTACGCGGCGCGTCGGTTGATCTCGGCGGATCCCGCACAACTCTTCGCGTAAGGGCTCGTCCAAGAATCGCTTCCAACTATGTCACATAACTTGCAGGTCGGGAGGACTTACCACGGAGGACGCGGAGAGGAAAAACCTTAGATGAAAATTCTTGCCCTTCCCTCTCCGTGTCCTCCGCGTCCCCCGTGGTGAATTTCTTCGAAAGTTGGACGATGTTCGTGGAAGGCGCCCAAGCGCCGGTTTTCGAGAGGAACGATCCCCATGAGCACGGCTTTAAGTTCGACCGGCATGCACCGCGCCGTCAGCCTACCTTCGGGCGCCGACGTCGTGATCCGGGCCCAGGGCGTAAACTACGCTTACGGGAGCGGGGAGACGCGGACCCAGGTCCTGTTCGACAACAACCTGGAGATCAGCCGGGGCGAAGTCGTCATCATGACCGGCCCGTCGGGGTCGGGCAAATCGACGCTGCTTACACTGATCGGCGCACTGCGGAGGACGCAGGACGGAAGTCTCGACGTCCTCGGCCACGACCTGACCCACGCCGACGGCAGCGGCCAGGTCGAGCTTCGCAAGCACATCGGGTTCATCTTTCAGCAGCACAACCTGTTCAGCTCGCTCACGGCGATCGAGAACGTCCGCATGGCCACGGCGCTCATGCCGGGCTCCGTCAAGGAGATGAACGCGCGAGCGATTGAGATGCTCACCAAGCTGGGTCTCGGCGATCGGATTCACCACCTGCCGGCCGAGTTGTCGGGCGGCCAGAAGCAGCGGGTGGCGATCGCCCGGGCACTCGTCAATCGGCCGCTCATGGTCCTGGCCGACGAGCCGACGGCCTCGCTCGACGCCGAGTCGAGCCAGACCGTGCTCGACCTCCTTCGCGACCTGGCCGACGGTCAGGACAAGACGACGGTGCTGCTGGTGACCCACGATCAGCGGGTGATCGACAAGGCCGACCGGATCGTCAACATGGTCGGCGGCCGGATCGTGACCAATTCGCTCACGCGGGTCGCCGTGCGGATCTGCCGGGCGCTCGCGGCGACCGAGTCGCTCAACGGGCTCAGCGAGGCGACCCTCTCACGAATCGCCAATTACATGACCGTCGAAACGTGTGAACCTGGCGACACGATCGTGACCGAGGGCGAGGAGGGCGACCGGTTCTACATCGTCGGCACGGGCGTCGCCGATTCCTACCGCGACGGCAACTACGACGAAGAGAAGTGCTACGGTGAAGCCTTCGGGATGATCAGCTCGTACTTCAAGCGGACCGTCCCCACCACCGTCGTTGCGCGCACCGAGATGGAGCTTTACGTCCTCTCGAAGGACGATTTCCTCCACGCCCTGGCCGAGGACCAGAGTTTCGAGACCCGAATCCGCGGCCTGCTCGCCGGCTCCAACACCGCCGCGGCGACCGCCCCCACGATCGACTGACGCCCCCCCGCCACCGCAACCCACTCCGCTGGAGAGAGCTGATGGACCGATCAACCCGAACGCTTCTTGCCGTCGTTATATCAGGATTCAGCGCCGTGTCGTCGGCGACGAGCGCCGAGGTCGCCGTGGGGACGGCCAAACTGGACGTCACGCCGACACACCCGGTCTTGCTGGCCGGCTACGGCCATCGCGTCGGCGAGTATACCGCCATCGATACCCCGCTCTGGGCGCGGGCGATCGCGATCGGCGACGACCGGCCGGTCGTGCTGGTCGCCGTCGACAACTGCGGCGTTCCCGCCGGCGTCGTCGCCGAGGTCCGACGCAAGGTCGCCGCATCGGGCGCGTTCGACCCCGAGCGGCTCATCGTGGCCGCGACGCATACACACAACGCTCCGCAGCTCGAAGGCTACGCGCCGGTCTTGTGGGAAGGTCGTGACACGACCGAACAGCGCGAGCACGTCGCGCAGTACACGAAGCGGCTCACCGATCAGATCGTCGAGGTCGCCACGGCGGCCGTTCGCGACCGCAAGCCGGCCGAGCTGTCGTGGGGGCAGGGCAAGGTGATGTTCGGCGGCAACCGCCGCGTCATGAAGGACGGCAAGTGGGTCGGCTTCGGCTTCGTCGAGAAGGCGCCCGTCGATCACAGCCTGCCGGCGATGTTCGCGCGCCGCGACGGCAAGGTCGTCGCCGTCTGGACGAACTACGCGTGCCATTGCACGAGCGCCGGCAGCGAGAACCGCGTCGGCGGCGACTGGGCCGGGTTCGCCGCGAAGGAGATCGAGACCGCCTTCCCCGGCGCGAACGCCGTGATCACCATCGGCTGCGGCGCCGACGTCGGCCCGCAACCGTCAGGGAACCTCGACTTCTCGCGCCGCCACGGCCGAGCGATCGCCGCCGAGGTCGCGAAATTGGCCGCCGGCGAGCTGAAGCCCTTGAACAAGGCACCGGAGGTCGACCGTCGCGTCATCGAGCTGCCGCTCTCGAAAGTCCCCGGCCGCGACCACTGGGTGAGCGAGGCGAAGCGCGACGGCTTCGAGGGCCGGCACGCCAAACGGATGCTGGCGCAGCTCAACCGCGACGGCAAGCTGCCGACGAGCGTCCCGTTTCCGATCACCGTCTGGAAGTTCGACTCCGACTTGGCGATCGCCTTCCTCGCCGGTGAAATGACCGTCGACTACGCGGTCCGGCTCAAGCACGAACTGGACTGGGAGCGGCTATGGATCAATGGTTGGTGCGACGACGTTCCGTGCTACATCCCGTCGCGACGGGTGCTGGCGGAAGGGGGCTACGAGTCCGATTTCTCGATGATCTATTACGCATGGCCTTCTCAGTTCCACCCCGCCCTTGAAGACGACCTGGTCACGACCGTCAAGGAGCTCGTCGGCGACGCCTTCAAGACAGCCCAACGCGCCCCCGACGCCGACCTGTTTCTCGTCCCCGAGAGCGCCGTGCCGTCGATGAAGAAGTAAGGATCGACGAAGCGGAACACGAAAAAGGGGCCGTCGGTTCGCCTTCAAGCTTACCGGCGGCCCCTGTTGTTCGTTGATCATTCGCGAAGCCTGCTCGGGTCAGGCGCCCGCGCCGGCGGGTTCGAGGTTCACGAGCGCCGCGGTCGCGGCGGCGTGCTTGCGGATGTCTTCGGTGATCCGCATCGAGCAGAACTTGGGTCCGCACATGCTGCAGAACGCGGCCGACTTGAAGGCTTCCTGCGGAAGCGTCTCGTCGTGCATCCGGCGGGCGGTCTCGGGGTCGAGCGAGAGCCGGAACTGCTCTTCCCAGTTGAAGCTGTAGCGGGCGCGCGACAGGGCGTCGTCGCGGTCGCGGGCGCCGGTGCGGTGGCGGGCGATGTCGGCGGCGTGGGCGGCGATCTTGTAGGCGACGACTCCCTGGCGGACGTCCTCGACCTCGGGAAGGCCGAGGTGCTCCTTGGGCGTGACGTAGCAGAGCATGCTGGCGCCGTGCCAGCCGGCGAGCGCCGCGCCGATCGCCGAGGTGATGTGGTCGTATCCCGGGGCGATGTCGGTGACGAGCGGGCCGAGCACGTAGAACGGGGCCTCGCTGCACTCGACGGCCTGCTTCTCCATGTTCATGGCGATCTGGTCCATCGGGACGTGCCCAGGGCCCTCAACCATGACCTGGCAGCCCCGCGCCCACGCCCGCCTGGTCAGCTCGCCCAGGGTCTTCAGCTCGGCGAACTGGGCGGCGTCGGAGGCGTCGGCCAGCGAGCCCGGCCGCAGGCTGTCGCCGAGGCTCCACGACACGTCGTACTGCCGCATGATGTCGCAGAGATCGTCGAAATGCGTGTACAGCGGGTTTTCGAGGTTATGGGCGATCATCCACTGGGCCATCAGCGAGCCGCCTCGCGAGACGATGCCCGTCAGCCGGTGCGCGGTGAGCGGGATGTAGTCGCGAAGGATGCCGGCGTGGAGCGTCATGTAGTCGACGCCCTGCATCGCCTGGTGCTCGACCATCGCCAGCAGGTCTTGCGGCGTCAGGTCCTCGACCTTCTTGACCTGCTGGATCGCCTGGTACATCGGCACGGTGCCGATCGGCACCTTGCTCGCCTTGATGATCGCCTGGCGGATCGAGTCGATCGAGCCGCCGGTGGAAAGGTCCATCACCGTGTCGGCGCCAAGGTCGACGGCCATCTTCAACTTGGCCAGCTCGTTCTCGACATCCGAGGTGACGGCCGAGTTGCCGATGTTCGCGTTGATCTTGCACTTCGCCTTGATGCCGATCGCCATCGGCTCAAGCCCCAGGCCGAGGTGCACCGTATTGGCCGGGATGATCATCCGACCCCGGGCGACCTCGGAGCGAACCAACTCGGGGTCGAGGTTCTCGCGCTTGGCGACGTACTCCATCTCGGGCGAAACCACACCTTGCCGCGCCAGTTCAATCTGCGTCATCGTTCAACGTCCTCTCAGAACCTCTCGGACCGATCCCGGAGAACCGTCGACCCGAGCCAAGCCCGCGGAAACACCCGTTCCAGTCGGCTGATGGGTGGCCTCTATGGTAGACCGGGGCCGACGATCCGGTCAATTCGTCCCCGGGCGTGAGCGTCCGTCGGCGATGATCCGGCCGCTCGGCTGGCGATCGCGAATCGGAATTCGCTATGATTCAGGTTACGAGCGTCCGTCGTCGGCCGATCGGTCGGCGAGCGTTCGTAACCGGGCCGGGGCACGTCCGTGACCAGACATCACGTCCAATGTACGTTCGAGGGCTGCGGCGAAGCCGCGTCGTACAAGATCGCCGCGCGATGGAGCGACGGCGGCTTCGCCGAGCTGAAGACGTACGGGTTCGCCTGCTCCAACCATCTGGGCCCCGTCTTCCAGCTCGCCGAGGAACGTCAGCACCAGTACAAGCCCGCCCCCAACGAGGTCGTCGAGGAACTCGCCATCTTCCGCTACGAGTCCGGAAAGCGCGACCGCCAGCTTCAGCGGCTCTGGGGCCTCGAAGACAACTACCGCACCTGACGTGCCAAGCGGCGGTCCGTCCGGTCGCTCCAGAGGCGCGATTGCAATGATCGCGCCGATTCTCCGGCTAGGTGATCAGCCGTTCGGGCCCATCCCGGTTGGAGCGGTTCGTTCGATTGGTCCGCGAGACGGTCGTCGTCGTTACGAACGGATCGACTGGCGCAGGCATCGCGGGGCGCGCGCCGACTTGGATTTCCGGCGACGAGTAGTGAGCAAGTCGCTTGCGGCGCGACGATATTACGGTCGGTTAAGCCTGACTCGGCCAGTCGGAGCAATCCGGTGAAGCGAGCCAGGTTGAGTCCGCGGGATGCGTCGTGGCAGCACTGGGCGGACCGTGACGGACACGGGCCGGGCCAGACCGTCGAAGCAGTCCGGGGCTTTTCCCTCGCGGGAGGGTCCGGGACGACTCGAGACGACAGGCTTCGGCGTCGGTTCGCGATGACGTGCGACCGACGGAGCCCGGCGATGCCGAGCGTCGCTGAAGGATCGACCAGGCATTCGCTTCGCCCGGCGTTCAAGGAGGTAACCAGGAAGTGAATATTCTCACGACCCGCTTCGGCCTGATCCAGGCGCCCGAATCGGAAATCTACCGGATTCCGGAAGGACTTCTCGGGTTCCGTTCGTATACGCAGTATCTGCACCTGCCCGACCCCGTCGTCTCGGGGTTGTCGTGGTTGCAGAGCACCACCGCTCCCGACCTGGCGTTCGGTCTGGTCGCCCCGCCCCTGGCGGTCAGCGATTACCGGATCGAGATCCGCCCGGGCGATCGAGCGGCCCTGGAGCTGCACGACGAACGCACTGCGATGATTTACGTGGTTTTGAATCGCGGCGGGGGAGGGTTGACGGTCAACCTCCAGGGGCCGCTCGTCTTCAACCCGGTTCGTCGATTGGGACGCCAGCTGGTACTGACCTCCAGCCGGTTTCCCGTGCGATACCCGCTGGAGTCGATGGCAGGGTCCCCATCCGCGACGCCGACCCTGCTGCCCGGTCTGACGCCGTTGCGAGCGACGGCGTGATACGAGTGGTTTGTCACCTAGGTTTCTGTGGGCTGAACGCCATCCCCAACACCGTCGTGGTCGCCGAGAGCCCGGGCAACGTGATCGGGGATGGTCACGGGCCTCGTTGGCAGGAGGAAGGAGCCGAGAACGATGCTGGTCCTGTCCCGACACCGCGACGAGAGTATCATCATTGGCGATGACATTGTCATCACCGTGGTGGATATTCGGGGCGATAAGGTCCGATTGGGGATCGCGGCCCCGATCGAGATCTCCGTACACCGCCAAGAAGTGTACGAAGCGATCCAACGCGAGAATCGGCAAGCGAGCCGCTTGGAACCCCAAGAAGCTCGCCAGATCGAACGCCTCACACCGCCGGTCCGGCGCGACGTGCGTCGCTCACGCCCCGAAGAGGTCTGAGCACGCAAGCGCCCTCCGGTTCTCTCGCTGAACCTGGATCGGCGTCGGCCGACGCGACGGCCGACGCAACGCCCCCCACTATCCGCACCCGCATCCAGCCGGACGGCGACGCCCACTCTCGGACGTCGCGCGTCCGGTTTGTTGTTTCCAACCATCATGACGCCGTCGGGTCGCCCGACCTCACGAAAACGGGGGGCTTTTCGCATGGCGTCACGACCGGGTCTCGTAGGGGCGCCCCTTGTGGGTGCCCGGTTCGTTTCAGATCGACCGCTCACGCTCGGCGATCGGGCACCCACGAGGGGCGCCCCTACGGCAGACCACGGACCGGAATTTTCAGAGCACTGCGAGCGCGTTCCCGATCAGCGTGCTGAATCAGCGAACGCAGAACCCTGCACTCGCTGGCGCGTCGGACTCGTATTCGGGCATGCCGTCGCGAACCGATTCGCTGATCGCGTCGACTCAGTCGAGGTCGATCAGGTCGTCGTCGTCGTCGTCCACGAACGTGAACGAACTTCGGGGCGGCGACAGCGCATCGTCCGGCCGGCTCGGCTGAGGCAGGCCGGGGAGCGAGACGAGGTCATCGATCGACGAAGGGGCGGCGAAGCCTGGAAACTGCGCCATTCCACGCGTGCCGGCGTAGGCGTCCGGAAACTCGTCGACCGGAGGCGCGGTGGTTCGGCCCTGGCGGGCGGCCGCAGCCTTCTCGCGCGTCTCGTATAATTCCGAAGGGGCGGGGACGTTGTCGGGGCCGAGATAGACCCGCATCTTGTAGTCGCCCAGCGCGATCCGGTCGTCGGGCAGGAGCGCGGCCCACCGGATTCGCTGCCCCTTGACCTTGGTGCCGTTGGTCGTGATGAGGTCGCGGATGACCAGCAGGCCGTCCGTCTTGACCAGCAGACAGTGCCGTTTGGACAGGCTGGCATGGTCGATGACGACGTCCGCGAACTCACGACGGCCCACGACGGTCAGGTCGCGCGTGATCGGAATCGGACGATCGCCATTGTCGGGGACAAGCTCAGCTTTCATAGCATATTCGTATCGGTCGAGATGGGCTCAGTTGACGACGAAGAGTTCTTGTTTCCGCTCAGCGCGTCGACGGCCGCGGCTTCGACCGCCACCGTTTCAAGCCATGACGTCGTTAGGATTTCGGAAGGTGAGCGGCGGAAGCCCTTCGCCCTTGATTGAAGGCGGCGTCCCAACGCCCGCGCCGGCCGGAGATGAGCCGAGAGCCAATAGGTCTTCACTCAATCATAGTACGCGCTCGGAAATGCGAGAAGCGCGAATCGTGCTGAATCCGACAGTCTGGACTGGCTGCGACCATGGCTCCGCCATCTCGGCACGAGTACAATTGTTGTTGTCGGGCGTGGCCTCGCAGTGATTGCGCCGCTCGCTCGACGCCCGATTCCGAAAATCCTTTCACCCGCTCTTCGGGCCGCATCGTATAGACGTGCAGCGACTCCTCACGCCTTGCAGTCGGCGGACACGCCCGGCGGAGTTCCCACCATGAATCACCTGCAAAAACTTGGATTGGGTCTTTCCTGGATCCTTGTCGTTTCGCCCGCGTTCGGAGGTCCGTTCCAGGACGCAGCGACCGCGCCGCTGGTCGTCGATGCGGGGCGAGGCGAACGCGTGGCGGTCGGCTCGTTGCGAGCCCTGAACGTGGGGCCGTTGCACGAGTCGTTCCTGTCGCCCCGCAAGGATCGCGAGCCTCAGCGGATCGAGAAATCCCCGCCTCCCGACGTGATCGAACGTCCGGCGCTCGACCCGCCGAACTCCAAGGCAGTCTGGATCGAAGGCTACTGGGAGTGGAACCCCGGGCGGAAAGACTTCGTCTGGGTGACGGGAAGCTGGCGGGTGCCTCCTCCGGGTCGGTTCTGGGTCAACGGCTTCTGGAAGCGCGACGACAAGGGCTGGTACCGCGTGTCCGGTTTCTGGAGCGATCGGAAGACCGACCGCGTCAACTACCGCAAGACCGGCCCTCCCGCCGCGCGTCCCGACGACGATCCAGGCGAACCGCCGGCGTCGGCGACGTCCGACTGCTTCTACGTCCCCGGCCAGTATTACCCGGACGGTGACGGCGTGGTCTGGAAAAAAGGCTTCTGGACGAACACCCAGCCCGGCTGGTCGTGGGTTCCCGCGAGCTGGATTCGTCAGCCCGAAGGCTGGTTGTTTCAGGAAGGCTTCTGGGACCGGACGCTTGAGGATCGCGGCACCCTGTTCGCGCCGGCCGAGATCACCCAGGGAGAAAACGGTACTGCCGACCTGTCGTATCAGCCGTACACGACCGTCTCGCCCGAGATGTACGGCCAGTTGTACGGGGCGTTCGGCCGTTCCAATTCCTACTACGACGGCTATCCCGGGGTCTCTTACGACGACGACGGCCGGTTTTACGGTTATGCCAATTACGGGAATCTCGACGGCTATTACGGATATCTCGATTACCCGTTTTACGGCAACGGATATCCCTACTACGCAGCGCCTTTGACGTACGCCGCGTACGGCGGCGGGTTCGGCTGGGGCTTTCCCGGCTGGGGCTGGGGCGGGCTTGGTTGGGGCTCGCCCGGCTGGGGCGGGCTTGGGTGGGCCTTTCCCGGCTGGGGCTGGGGCGGGGGCGGCCTTGGTTGGGGCGGGCTCGGCTGGGGCGGGCTCGGCTGGGGCTTTCCCGGCTGGGGTTGGAGCGGGCTTGGTTGGGGCTCGCCCGGCTGGGGCTGGGGTGGGCTTGGTTTGGGAGGATTCGGATCTCCCATCCTCGGCTTGAACGGATTCGGCCTCGGCGGTTTCGGATTTCCGTTCTTCGGCCTCGGCGGTTTCGGTTTTGGAGGATTCGGATCTCCCCTCCTGGGCTTGAACGGATTCCTTCTAGGAAGCAACTTCAATCAGTTCGGCAATCGTTTTCCGTTCCAGAACAGTGGGCGCGGGCACATGGTCAACGGCCCGAACAACCCAATGGGACCGAAAGGAGGTCGAACCGGCGGGAATGTCGCGCAGACTGGGAACGTGAATCGTGGAGCCGTCGCGGGCAATGCGGGCCTCCCGAGTCGCGGCTTCATGCGAAGCGCCGGCCTGACCGCGCGACAAGGCGTGAAGCCGCCACCGTCGTCGCGTCCGTTCGCGAACCTCGCCTCGCAAAATGCGGTGGCCGCGAACCATGCTTCGCCCGCCCTCCAGCACGGCAGCATGCGACCCGCCGCGGGTCGACAGACCGCCGGCGCGGCCGCGTCGATGGGCACCTGGAATCACGCGTTCAACGGCGTGACCCGATCGCCGGCGATCCAGCACACTACAGCGCGGCCCGCCTTCAACTCCAATACCGCCGCAATGACCGGCGGACGCGGCGCTATCGCCGCGCCGGGCGTGGGGCAGGGGATGTCGCATCAGAGCGCGGCTGGCGGCTTCTCATCGCAGATGCGGGGAGCAGGCGCGGCGGCAGTGGCGGCACCCCCGGCCTTCGCGGGCCAGGCGCACGCTAGTACCCCCGGATTTGCGAACCCGGGCGCAACGGGTCGAAATTTCGGTTCGGCCGGAATCTCGCCGTATGCGTCGGGCTTCACTCCTCAGGCGCACAGCTTCGCCGCTCCGAGCTACGGAGCGATGCGCGGCGGCGCCATGAACTCCGGCGGCTCGCCGGGCGGTGGATTTAGCAGCGGCCTCGGTTCGGGGTATAGCGGAGGCGGGTTCAGTGGAAACGGCCTCAGCAGCGGAGGCGGCTTCAGCGGAGGCGGCATGCGCAGCGCGGGCGGCTTCAGCGGAAGCGGAGTCAGCGGCGGAGGCGGCTTCACTGGAAGCGGCTTCAGCGGCGGAGGCTTCAGCGGAGGCGGCATGCGCGGCGGTGGTTTCAGCGGCGGAGGCTTCAGCGGAGGCGGCATGCACGGCGGCGGTGGTTTCAGCGGTGGCGGCGGGCATCGTTGAGCGTCGGTTCACCAGGCGGGCTGTCCCGTGGATCGCATCACGGCGGTCCACAGGTCGCTCGCGGTATCGACTCGCTTGCGATGGGCGATGGACGTAGTGATGGGGACGTGGACCAGCTCGTTGTGGATCGAGCCGATCATCACGCCGGTCTTGCCCGCCATCCCCGCGTGGACCGCCATCCGCGCCATCTGATCGCTTAGAATGCGGTCCGACGAGTTCGCCGGCACCGAGCGGATGAAGTAGCTGGGGTCGAGATACTTGAGGTTGATCGCGATCCCCTTCGCCTTGAAATAGCGCTTGATCTCGTCGCGGAGGAACAGGCCGACGTCCTCGTGGAGGATGTTCCCGGAGGCGTCGGTCTCGGCGGCCCTGGCGCGGTTGAGCAGATCCTGGCAGGCCCCTTCGGCGACGACCACCAGCGCGTGCTCACGAGTCGCCAGCCTGTGTTCGAGGGCCGCGAGAAAGCCGTGCTCGCCGTCGAGCCGGACGGGGACTTCAGGGATCAGGACGAAGTTGGCGTCCTGGCTGGCGAGCGCCGCGCCCGCCGCGATGAAGCCGGCGTCGCGTCCCATCAGCTTCACCAGGCCGATGCCGTTGGGCGCGCAGCGGGCCTCCACGTGCGCCCCCCGCAACACCTCTTGCGCCTTCTCAAGCGCCGTGTAGTAGCCGAACGACGTATAAACGAATTCGATGTCGTTGTCGATCGTCTTGGGGATGCCGACGATCGCCTTGTCGAGCCCGCGCCGTTGTACTTCCGCGGCGATCTTCGCCGCCCCGCGCTGGGTTCCGTCGCCGCCCACGCAGAACAGCATGTCGATCGATTCGCGGACGAGGGCGTCGACGATCACCGCGGGATCTTGCGGGCCTCGCGAGCTTCCCAGGACGGTGCCGCCCATGTCGTGGATGTGATCGACGTACGCCGGGGTCAACTCGACCAGTTTCAGCCCCGATTCCGGGTTGAGCCCCATGTAGCCGTTGCGGACGCCGAGAACCCGCGGGACCTCGTAGTTGTAAGCGAGCTCGGAATAGACCGACCGGATCACGTTGTTGAGCCCCGGCGAGAGGCCGCCGCACGTGACCACCGCGCCGCACGACCAGCGCGGTTCGAAGTGGATCCGCTCGCGCGGTCCGGCCTCCTCGACCGAGAGTTCCATGCCGTCGGCGTACTGTGGCCCGATCTTGGGCTGGAGCCGAACCCGCGACGAATCCTCGATGAACCCCACGTCGCGCAGCCGCCTGAGCGGCGAGTCGATCGCGCAAGGGCCGAGCGTCGTGATCTCGAAGTCCTTCTCGGTCAGCATGGTTCAACGTCCTTCGACTCGACTCGATCGGTTCAACACCTTCTCAATGCCGGAAGTGACGGCGGCCAGTGAAGATCATGGCCATGCCGTGCTCGTCGCAGGCTGCGATGGTTTCGACGTCGCGCTTCGAGCCGCCGGGCTGGATGATCGCGGCCACGCCCGCCGCCGCCGCCGTGTCGGGGCCGTCGCGGAACGGGAAGAACGCGTCCGAAGCCAGCACGCTGCCGCGCGCCTTCGCCCCGGCCTTCTCGACGGCGATTCGCACCGAGTCGAGCCGGCTCATCTGACCGGCGCCGACGCCCAGCAACTGGCCGTCCTTGACGACGACGATCGCGTTCGACTTCACCATCGAGCCGATCTTCCAGGCGAATCCGAGATCGCGCCGCTCGGTCGCGGTCGGCGCCCGCTTCGACTTTACCTCGCCCGAAGCCGGATCGGCTTCCAACTCGTCCCAGCTCTGCGCCAGCATGCCCCCCTCGATCCGCCGCAGATCCCAGCCCGAAGGCGAGGGCGTCGCCGGGCCGATCGGGGCCTGAAGGTCGATCAGGCGGATGCTGTTCTTCCAGGTGGGCTTGGTGGTCAGTAAGGCGAGGGCGTCGGGCTCGAAGCCCGGGGCGAGGATCGCCTCCAGGAACCGCCCCGGCTTGCACATCAGCTCGGCCGTGGCCAGGTCGACAGGCCGGTTGAGCCCCACGATCCCGCCGAAGGCGCTCACGGGATCGCCCTCGTAGGCGCGCTCGAAGGCCGTCGCGAGGTCGTCGGCGATCGCCGCGCCGCACGGGTTGTTGTGCTTGAGGATGCAGGCCGCCGGCTCGTCGAACAGGCGGATCAGCCGCAAGGCGCTGTCGAGGTCGAGGATGTTGTTGTACGACAGTTCCTTGCCGTGGAGCACGCGGGCCGTCGCCAGGTTCGGCCCGTGGGCCGAAGGGTCGACGTACATCGCCGCCTGCTGGTGCGGGTTCTCGCCGTAGCGGAGCGGCTGACGGAGCGGGAACTGGATGTTGAGCGCCGCCGGCAGCGACTCGGCGGCCGGTTCCGAACCGGATTCCAACGCGGCGCACTTCTCGAAGTAACCAGCGATCGCCTTGTCGTACGCGCCGGTCTGGGCGAACGCCTCGCGGGCCAGCCGCTTGCGGGTTTCGAGGGTCGTCCCGCCGTTCGATCGGAATTCGGCGAGGAACCGCTCGTACTGGTCGGGGTCGGTCAGCACCGCGACGTGGTCGTGATTCTTGGCGGCGCCCCGGATCAGCGACGGGCCGCCGATGTCGATGTTCTCGACGGCCTCTTCAAAGCTGGCGTCCGGCTTCGCGATCGTGGCCTCGAACGGGTAGAGGTTCACGACCACCAGGTCGATCGGCTCCATCCCGGAGGCGGCGAGGGTCTCGATGTCTTCAGGAAGGTTGCGGCGCGCCAGGATGCCGCCGTGAATCCGGGGGTGAAGGGTCTTGACCCGGCCGCCGAGGATCTCGGGCTGGCCGGTGTACTCGGCGACCTCGACGACCGGCAGTCCGGCCTTGGCCAGGGCCGTGCGCGTTCCGCCGCTGGCGATCAGGTCGACCCCTTGATCGGCCAGCGCCTGGGCCAGCTCAACGAGCCCACGCTTGTCGGAAACGCTGAGGATGGCTCGGCGGACCGGCGCCCAGGTCTCGGGCTTTGCGACGTTCTCCATCATTCTCTCAATCAGTGCGATGCCGGGGATGAGGTTCGTTACCCAACTTGCGGACGTCTATTATCGGTCGCCGCGCGCAAAAAGACGAGCCGTCTCCGGCTCGTCTCGATGTCTGCATGGCATCAACCGCCGCAATTTCGCGTCGGTCATTTCGGCTGCGGCGCGGCGTCGGGGTCGGCGTCCGGCTCCGGCGCGGGGGCGGCGCCGGCGTTCGGCTCAGCGCCGGGCTCCGTTTCGGCCGGAGGGGCCGCGGGCTTTTCGCTGACGCCTTCAGGCGGGACGTGGGCGAAGGGCTGGGCCTTGGGATCGCGCAGCAACTGCGGCGTGGTCAGGCCGATTTCTCGCAAACAAACCACCACGCCCGACGACGTGCCCAGGAACAGCCGATCGTCGTAGCGGTCGGGGAAGCTCAGGTCGAATTCGCGCAGGTTCAGTCCGGCGCGCTGGAAGGTGGCCGAGGGATCGGCCACGACCTTGCCGCTCGCCCGGTCGACCACGAGCAGGTCGTTGTCGAAAGTGCGAAGATAAACCTTGGTGGGGCTGGTGCCGAGCAGCCGGGCCGAGTGCGTCGACAGCGTCCACCGGGGAACGCCGGTCGACGGCTCAAGCACGCTCAGGTTCCCCGCCGTGTTGACGACGAAGATATCCTCGCCGGCGATCAGGGGGGCTTGCTCGATGGGCGCGCCCGAGGGGAAGGTCCAGAGCATTTTCGTGGTCAGCACGTCCACGGCGTACAGGTTGTAGTCGGCGGAGGGGATCAGAAGCGTGCGGGTGCCGTACGTCCCCAGGCCCTCGCCGATCGGTCCGCCCGTCTTCACGCGATACAGCGGCGTGGGCTCGTCCGTCAAGGTCACGAACACGCGGCCGTCGCTGCTGCCCAGGAGGGAGATCCGCTCGGCGATCATCGGCAGGGTCAGAACCTTGCCGCCGGTTTGCAGGTTCCACGCCAGCGCCGGCGAGTCGAGGAGCGTGGCGGGCCCCTTCTCCTGCTCTTTCTTGAGCCGGTAGCAATTGACCATGCCGGTGTTCAGGCCGACGAGAAGATGCTCCTCGTCGCAGGCGGTGCCGCTGGTGGGAATGGTCGCGAGGTTGGCTCTCCAGATCACCCGCCCGGTGTTGCGGTCGAGGGCCAGCATGATGTTCGCGCACGTCGCGAACACGGCGTAGCTGTTCGACGAGACCGGCCGCGCGGAGGGCGCCTGCTCGCCGAGCTGCGCCGACCAGCGGTGCCGCCCGGTCTCGGCGTCGTAGACGTGAAGCATCGCCTGGTTGGTCTGGACGAAGAACAGGTCCGCACTGCGGCTGATCCGCAGGATCTGCTCGGAGCCCGCCACCGGGACCACCGCCATCCACTGCCTTTCCAGGCCCAGACGCGCCAGCGAGGTTCTCTTGGGGATCAGGTCCTGCGGCACCGTCGATTGGGCCTGGACCCAGGGGCCGGCCATGCCCAACAGCAAGGGCGCGAGGACCAGAGCGAGTCGGCGGGACATGGTCGGTTCCTTTCAGTTGCCCGGAATTCAGCGCGCGGTCGAATTCAATACTCATGCCTAGCCGACGATCGGGCCTGCGTCAAGTTGGGCGGTCGAACGACGTGCGCGAAGCTGCTCATTACACGTTTGATTCTATCTTTTCCATCGAATCATCGTCCATCGGACGCCGAAATCCGCGACTCGAATCGCGCGATCAAGCGGCCGACTCGCCGGAGGGATCGGCGAACCAGTCCGGCTCGCGACTCTCGATCGGGGGCTCGTCGAGCTCGTCCGGTTCGAGAGTCGCCGGGGGCGCGGGCGTCGTGATCAGGCAGGCCGCGCAGGCGTCGGCGAGCCCGGTGTACGGCTTGGCGCACCGTGGGCAAAGCCCGGCGCTCCGCCGCAACGTGGGCAATGCCGCCCGAAGGCTGGCGCCCTCCTTCGTGTGGCCGAAACTGTCGGCGATCCGATCCGCCAGCGCGACGACGTCGGGCTGAATCCGCCCCCCCCGCAGCCGGCGATGCACGATCACCAGGAACCAGCGGGCCAGGTCGACGTCCATCGTCTGCCGCTTCTCCCCCTCGACCAGCGGCTGCATCCGCGCGTGGATCTCCAGGACCTGGTCCGGGTCGTTCACACTCCTGGCGGCTTGAAGCTTGGCCTCCCAGTGATCCAGGGCGGCCTGCATGGCTCGTTCCAGCTCATCCGACGCCTCCAGCCCGCGCGGATCGTCCGGGCGGTTGGACCGGTACGACCGAACGCCTTCCTCGGCGGCGTCCCACTCCCCCTCGCGGGTCAGCCGGCGGATCTCGGCCAGGTGGACGTCGGCCGCCGCCCGCGCATCAGCCTCGGTCTCGGGCTCGGCCGCGATCGTCAACACACCGTTGGTCGCCTCCGGCGGACGCCGACCGTCATGAGTCGTCGCCAGACGCGAAAGCGCCCGGACCAGGACGTCGGAATCGGGCGACTGGATTCGCTCGGTCGACGACTTCGATTCCGCCCAGACGCCCAGCGCCCGGACGAGGGCCGAGACGACCAGGCCGCCGAGGCCGAATGCGACGACGTCGTACCCCGCGCCGACGACGGCGTTCAGGAAGTCCGCCAGCCCCACGCCGGGAGCCAGCGAGATCAGGATCAAGCCCTGGACGCCGCGTATCGCCCCCAGGAGCAGAGCGCCCCACGCGATCCAGTTCGATGTGCGAACGAACCAGCCGTGATCCCCGAGGGGACCGTGGGGCGAGACGGGGGAGGGGGAGGGGGCGTCGAGAGTCGCCGGGGCGTCGGTCATGTGCGAAGCGTCCGAGAGGTCGGTCCAGGTGTCGTCCTCTTTGATTATTCCCCCTGGACCTGTCTGGGACCATCGGCCGCCTCGAAAAACTCGACGTCCGCAAAAAGAGAAAGGGCCGAGACGTCGAACCCGGAAGGCTCGTCGTCTCGGCCCCTTTTGATGGATTTCAGGCTGCGCCCGGGCGTCGGCCTTGGCTCGCGGCGATTCGGCCGAGGCCCTTCGCGCTCAGTTTCCGAGCTGGCGGGCGATGCGGTTGGTCGTCGCGGGGGGGGTGAGGATCGCCGTCTCGTCGAGGTGGTAGAGCATGCCGTAGGCGTCCTCGCCGGTGTCGGCGAAGTGCTCGCGGAGGACTTCGACGGCCCGAAATCCCATCACCTTGTAGAAGAACTGGGCCGCGACGTTGGTTTCGCGGACGTGTAAGGCGATCCGGTTCCGCCGTTGAGTGGAAAGCTTGCTCACGAGCTTGGCCACCATCTGCCGCCCGATCCCCTGGCGACGGAATTCTGGGTGGGTGGCGAAGTCGAGCACATGAATCCGGTTGCGATGCAACTCGTAGATCATGTAGCCGACGATCCGCTCTCCCTGCTCGGCGACCATGCCGATGCAGTTGCGCTGGCGGAGCACCCGGAGGAACTCTTCCTCGCACCACGGGAACTCGAAACTCGCATGCTCGATGCCCAGTACTTCGGGCATGTCGCGCCGGATCATCCAGCGGACGTGCACACGAGCCTGCGCCGGGGAGGATGGTAGCGTACTCATCGAGCCTCCTTCCATGGAACGATCGAAACCCACCACGCGTTCCCGCCCTGGAACGGCACCGGGCTCATGCAAAATTAAACTTCCGACCAAGCGACTCGCAGGAGCGCGGGATAGGGAGACGTCTCGGTTGAGACGCAGTAGAGATGATCCCAGCGATCGACCCGCTCAGCATGTCGAAGCGGGGCGGATTCTAGCGAACGACCACCCTCCTGCCAAGGCCGCTTGTCGGCCATTTCCCGCACGGCGCCGGCCGCCGTCCCCGTCCCGCCCGGACCGTGTCCGAGCGGCTCGGGCCGACAGGCCGCGAGGCTGCTTCCCTACCATTCAGTATCGGCGGTGAGACGACCGATCATGAGGGTTGAAACGACGAAATCGATTACAGCGACACCCGCGTCCGAGCCTCGAAGGTCTAATTAGGCTTTCAAGGCTCGACGGTCCGTCACGGCCGGGGGATCAGAATCGACCGAACGAGTAGAGGCGGTTGGAGGTGTCGAAATCGTGGTCGACCAGGCCGACGTTGAGCTTGACGTCGTCGTAGGCGTACTCTTCCATGAGTTCGGCCTCGCCCCCTTCTTCCTTGGGCCAGTCGTAGCCCTCGAACCGGACCGGGAACCCCAGTTCGGCGTCGATGAACAGGCGGACCTTGTGGAACACGTAGCCCGGACCTCGATCGGGGTGGATGGCTTCGATCAAAAGGCAGCGGGCCGAGCCGATTCGCATGTCGGCGTCGAAGAGGACGACCGATTCGGAGTTCTTCAGTTCGGCCGCCCAGCGGTCGGACACAGTCCGGATCAGCGAGCCGATGCCGGCCTCGGTGATCGGATGCCGGCAGTCTTGCATTGCGCGGGTTGAACGGGGTTCGAGTTCGAGCGTGCCGGCCAGGAACTTGTTCAGGCCGACGTCATGGGCGAGAACGCGTCCCTTGTTGCGGCCTTCGACGTAGATCGCCTCGCGGCCCCGGTGCGGCTGCTCGAACTTGAGGTAGACGCTCCGCGGCTCGTTGCGGACCTTCATGTTCAGGACGTGCAGCACGCCGAGCTTGCCGTCGATCCGCTCGCGCTTATAGAACGTGCAGGTGTAGTCCTTGACCTTGTCGAACCGGGCCTGGCATTCGGCCATCGTGCGGATGGCGCGGACGATCGGCGCTTCGGCGATCGTGGGGGGGGTGGCCAGGCCGGTCGTCTTGGCCGAGAGGTCGGGCTTGAGGGCCGTGCGAGCCGAGGTTCCGCCGTTCGACAGGGCCACCTGATCGGCGGCTCGGGCCGGTTCCTTCTTATCGGCTTTCGGCTCGGGTTTGGCTTGCTCGGCTTTCGCGGCCGGGACGTCGACCTTCTCCTTCGGAGCGTCGGCCGCCATGGCGAACGTCAGCAGCAGCGAGGAGGCGGCGAGCCGGCGCGTGGAGGTGACGAGGCGTCGAGGCTCGGCGATCGGGCCGCTCTTGCCGCGAGATCGATTCGGAAGCATGATCTGGCCTTCCCCCGATTGGATGTCGACGTTTTCGGAAACGGCTCCGATCCCCCGCCTCAGGAGGCGACGTACCGAAATCGACTCGCACCATCACCGGGGATGGTCGAGATAATTGGATGGCCCCCCCTGTCGACCGCGGCTTCCCCTCGCCGCGGGTGTCGACTCGCGCCGATCCCTAAGAAGGACGGAGCAATGAGTCGCGATTTAGTGTAGCATGCGATATGCCGGCAGGCGTCGCAACTCGCCTTTTTTTTAAGCATCGGTTACGATCGAAGGCGTCGAGCGGCGTGTTCGGAACAGGATTTCCATACAAGAAAGGAGTCGACGCCCCGTGGCAGAGTATACGATCGACGTCATCGAATCGGCCCCGTTCGGGCAGCTCGCCTACGTCATCTGGTCGCCCGAGCGGTCGGACGCCGTCGTCATCGATCCGGGCTTCGACTCCGAGACGATCCTGGCGCTGTTGAAGGAAGACAAGAAGTCTCTGGCCGCCATCCTCAACACCCACGGCCATGTCGACCACATCGCCGGCAACGCGGCCCTCAAAAAAGCATATCCCGACGCCCCGCTCATCATCGGTCGCCATGAGGAAAAACTCCTCACCGATCCGGAAAGCAATCTCAGCATGCCCTTCGGCGTGGCGGTCACCAGCCCGCCCCCCGACCGGCTGGTCGACGACGGCGATCGGCTCGAACTCGCCGGTTTCACGTTCGAGGTCCGCGAGATCCCCGGCCACAGCCCGGGCTCGGTGGTCTACCTCTGCGAGACGTTCTCCCCCGCGTTCGTCTTCAGCGGCGACGTCCTGTTCCCGGGCTCGGTCGGCCGCACCGACTTCCCCGGCGGCGACCACCTCACGCTCATGGCCGGGATCTTCAATAAGCTCTTGACCCTGCCCGACGACACCCGCATCCACCCCGGGCACGGCGGGGTCACCACCATCGGCGCGGAGAAACAGTCCAACGCCTGGATTCGCGACTACCGCTCGCGCCAGAAGCCGGCCGACGGCTGACGATACGAGGCTTCATGAACGTCTGGGCGATCTCCGACCTCCACCTCTCGCTGGCCCGTCCCGAACGTCGCGAACGTTACGCCGAGCGGTGGCGCGATCATGTGACCCGCATCGAAACGAACTGGCGGCAGACCGTGCGGGCCGACGACCTCGTGCTGCTGCCGGGCGACGTCTCGATGGCCCGCAACCATCGCGACCTCCAGCCCGACCTAAAGTGGCTCGACCAGCTTCCCGGAACCAAGGTGCTCGCGCCCGGCAACCACGACCTGTGGTGGAACGACGTCGAGAAGATCCGACCGATGCTCAGACGCTCGCTCCGAGCCGTCGACGGCGACGCGGTGGCCTTCGGCGGGGTCGTCGTCGCCGGGGCGCGGGCCGCCTCGCTTCCCAGGGAAGAGCCGACCGCCGCCGAGTCGACCGAAATCGACCGCGCGTTCGCGACGGCCCAGGCCGCGATCGAGGCCGCCGCGAAGCTTCGGACCGACGCCCGCCAGCCGCTGTACGTCCTCTGGCACTACCCGCCGTTCGACCCCTTCGGCCGCCCCGGCCCCTGGATCGAGCTGTTTGAAGAGCACGGCGTCTCGGGCTGCGTCTACGGCCATCTCCATACTCAGGACCAGTGGTCGCGGGCCGTCCAGGGCCTTCGCGGGAAGGTCCGATACCACTGCGTCGCCGCCGACGCCGTCGGCTTCCGGCCGCTTCGCGTCAGCGTTTAACAAGTGGTCACCAGGCTTCCCGTTTTTTACAAGCGCTATGTGGAAGGAGTGGCGATGTTGACACTCCGAACTCGGCCCCCGAGGTCGGAAACATGGCGTCCATATTTTTTTAAGTCGCCTCGAAGCTGAGCTTTAGGTCGAACCACGAGGCTCTTCGAAAAGTCTTTGGCACGCGAACTGCGACATGTAGTAGATCGTTCGAGCGGCCCAACGGTCGCGGACGACAACTCTCAACCAACGACACCGGGAGATTCCCATGCTGGTTCTAAGCAGGAAGCTGGGCGAGAAGATCGTGATCGGCGACAACATCGTGATCACGGTGGTCAAGATCGACCGCAACCAGATCCGGATGGGGATCGAAGCTCCTCACGACATTCCCGTCTACCGTGAAGAGATCGCCCCGCAGCGCATCAAGCAAGAGGCTCTGGTCGAGGTCGGCGTCTGACGTTCCTCCGTCATCATGTCCGTGCTGGACCGTGATCCGATCCCGGCCAGATGCGCCGTAGCGACTTGCGCGTCTTCAAGGCCGTCTCAAGCGGGTCCAGGCGTTCAAGCAATGAGCAGCGTCCCAACGGCTCGACCGTGACCGGCCCGTCATAGCCCCAAGTCGCGAGGGTTTCAAGCAGACTCTCGCTGAGGCCCGTGCCGGATTCTCCGGGCAAGGTTCGTTCCTCATCCCGCAAGCTCGCTCGATCGAGTTTCGTCGGGTCGGCCAGATGAACCCACACGACGGACTCCACGCCCCCCGTGAGTGCATCGTCCACGGTCTCGCCCGCGGCGAAGATGTGGAACGCATCGACCAGGACGCCCACATTCGGGTGTTCGGCCGCCAGCCTGCCGAACCGCTGGCGCAGCTCGGTGTACGTCCCCACCAGCCGCACTCCGCGACCCGTCGGCGCCGCTTGTGATCCGATGAACTCCAGCCCCAGCCGGCTGCCGTGATCGTCGAGAATCCGCGCGATCCGCCCCAGACGATCGAGCTGCCAGGCCGTCGCCTCATCCGCCAGGCGCTCGCGGTCCGCGCGTGAGATCCGATCGAGGTCCGCCACCGGATCGGTCTCGAACCGCACCCAGGTTCCCGTCCGGGCGAGCCCCAACCGCTCGGCGGCCGCCGCATATATGGGCAACCGCTTCAGGTCGCTCTCAAACGCCTCGTGGTCGTTCTTCCAGTTCATGGGGAGCACCCACGCCCCGCCGCGCAGGTTCAGGTCGTCCATCCGACTCCGAAGCCCGTCGACGTTCGCGCCGGCCTCGACCAGGTCGCGAACCATGAAATCGACCCCCTCGAACCCCGCCTTCGCCGCGACCTCGATCGTCGCCTCGGCCGGCAGATCCAACCCGACCGCCCTGGCGCTCCAGCATGCATACACGTCGCGAGTCCCTCCGAGGCCCATCGTGTTCGAAGCCGGCCGCCGCGCCGGACGTCGATCCGCTCGGCCGATTGTACCAGTAACGAGATTGATGCGCGGTCGCCGGTTGAAAATCGAACACGACTCTTGGAGGCGTGTTTGGAAACATGGTACGATCATTTTTAGCCTCAATTGAATTAAAATATTTTAATATCACTGTCGCGGAATCCCTCGCCATGAATTTCCACCGTGCGACGAAGCTGGGACATGAATCGTCTGGTCGGGACCATCGCCGCTCCTTACTTACTTCGGCTGCGAAACGTAAGGGTCGGCTGGCCCCCTCTCCTGAACGTCTGGAGGATCGCCTCGCGCCGGCGTCGGGCGGAGGGTCGGCGGTTGGCTCGAGCCTCGCGGGTATGAACGCCTTCACCCAGACGGCAAGACTCGTGGAGACGCCCAGTAATGACTTCAGCAACTCGCTCTCCATTACAGCCGACGGTCGAACGATCGCGGTCGGGGCGCCTCGGCAGGCTGACGCGGCCGGACAGACCACAGGTGGGGTTCACGTCTATACTCGATCCGGCGAGACGTGGACCAGGACGTCCGACCTGCGGCCCGTTGAGCCTGTCGACTACGGCTGGTTCGGCTGCGCGACGGCGATCAGCGCCGATGGATCGACCCTGGCGATTGGAGCGCTTGCGACTTCGGCCGATCCCTTGGTTCGCGATGGAGCCGTCTACATCTATGCGCGCGACGGCGACCAATGGAACTACGTCCAAAAAATCAGTCCGACGGGAAGCACGAACCGCCAACAGTTCGGAGGCGCCCTGGCGATCAACGCCGACGGTGGGGTGATCGCCGTAGGTGCTCAGTACGAGGGAGCGGGGGCGGTCTACGTCTATGAGAAGGGCGGGGACGCCTGGGGCCTGGCGAAAAAGCTTCAACCCGACGACGGCGATTCGTTCAGGTGGTTCGGGGCCGCGCTGGCCATCGATGGAACGGGGACCACGCTAGTGGTCGGCGCCCCGGGGCCCCCGACGTCCCCGCTCTGGGGGCCCCGGGGCGCCGCGTATTTCTACACGAATTCGGGACCGGGTTGGACCGAAACGGCCAAGATAACGCCCCAAACCCCTTCTGTAGGCGTTTATCTAGGCACTTCGGTGGCGATCAGCGTCGACGGTTCGACCGCGCTGATCGGCGGCGCGACGCTCGACCCTGGCGACCAGTATAACCACCGCAACGTCCTGGTCTTCTCTCGATCGGATGCCGATTGGGCGCAGTCCGGCACGCTGGCGCTGTCGTCAGAGCAGGAAGTCCCTGGCTTCGGTGCCGCCCTGGCCCTCAACGCCGACGGCACGCGCGCCTTGGCCACGTCCGTCCGGGCGACGATCGCCGGCCGAGAGGCTCAGGGAGCGGCGTTCGTATTCGACCGATCGCCGTCCGGATGGCATTCGATATCCTGGTTCACGCAGGACGACGGCCAAGCTGGGAGCTATTTCGGGAACTCAGTCGCCATGTCGAACGACACCGTCGTCGTCGGCGCGTTCGACCCCAGCACCGCCAGTGGCTTCACGGCCAAGACCGGAATCGTGTACGTGTTCAAGAGCCAGCCCGGCTTCGACGTGTTCGAAGGCCCGAGCGATCAGAAAGTCACGGTCGGCCGATCCGCGACGTTCGCGGCCTCCGCGACCGCGCCGAACCTGACGGCCCGGTGGCAGACGAGCACTGACGGCGGAAGCGAATGGGCCGACGTTGCTGGCGCGACCCAGGCCGTGACGGTCGGCGGAGTCACGGAGAGTTGGTACACCGTGACGACGACTCCGAACGATTCGGGCTCGCTCTACCGCGTCGTCTTCACCGACGCCGCCTCAGTCGCGTCGCGCACGAGCTACCCGGCGCTCCTCACGGTGGAAAAGGCTTCGGCGACGCTCTCATTGTCCTCCAGCCTTAATCCTCGACGCCTCAGTGACCCGCTCTCCATCACCGTCCTCGCCGCGTCAAGCGTCCCTGGCCTCGCGCCACCCGACGGTGGAATCATCCACCTCGCCATCGACACCTACCGCTTCGCGGGCCCGATCGTGCGCGGTCGGGCGGTCTTTTCGATTCCGACCGGACCGACTGCAAAAGTCTACACAGTCAGTGCTACCTACGACGGTGATGCGTATTTCAAAGCCGTTATGACGTCCATGACTCAGGATGTCGTCCGGGGGCGGTCGAGCTTGACCGCCGCGGTTCCGGCCGAGGCGAGGCTTGGCGAACCGGTGACGATCGAGGCGAACGTCGCGTACGCCGGGACCATCTCCACGCCGGGCGGTGGCGTGGTCTCCATGGACGGCGGCCAACCGTTCCGATTCGATCAGACGACGTCGTCCGCGGGAGTCGTCAAAATCTCGTTCACCATGTCCGATCTCGCCCTGGGCGACCATTATTTCCAGTTCGTCTATCTAGGCGATCCCCAGGCGTCCTCGGCGGCGTCGGGCGTGTACCGCCTGACGATCAAACCGCCCGGCGCGCCGATCAACACCGGACTCGCGCGCGCCTTTTTCGAGCCGGCCGCGGCTCCTGCCGGAGCGGGAGGATCGACCGCCACCTCTGATTCTTGGAATCAGGTGAGCGGCCTCGCGACGAACGGTGGTCCGGCCGATCAAACGGTGATCGCCGGCGAGCCTGCCACCTTCACCGCCTCGGCGACCACCCCATACCAGTCGGTTCAGTGGCAGTTCAGCGATGACGGCGGAACCACCTGGACGGACGTCGCCGGCGCAACGCGGGCGTGGCTTCGAGTCGAAACCCGGATCGAAGAGTCAGGCCGGCGGTTCCGCGCCGTGTTAATCGACGAGGACGGAGGATCCAAACCGACGCCCGACGCCGCGCTCACGCTGCTCCCTCGGACCGTGGACCTGAGTTTCTTCAACTATACGAGTCCGAGTGTTTCCAAAGAGGGCATATGGTACTTATTTGAAGTCCATTCCATGTTCGGCGGCCCTGAAACGCCGACGGGTGCCGTGCATCTCTTCATTGGCTCGGACGAGTTGACCGCGCCAGTCGTCAATGGCCAGGCGACCTTCATTCTCCCTTCCACGATCTCGCGAGGTTCCTATCCGATCCGAGTGGTCTATGAGTCGAGCGACCGGCTGTTCGCCGACGCCAGCTTGACTACCACGCTCCTCGTCCGACGGACTGAATCCGCGATATTCGCTGAGCCTATCGGGATCACGACGCTCGGCTGGCCGACGAATCTGACCATCCACCTGAGCCCGAGGGATTCCACTCCGCCCCTGCCCAGCGGCGGCGTCTTGGTCCTTCAAAGTGGACAGCCGATCGCATTGGTGCCTCTACAAGGCTCGGGAGTATTCCTTGAACTACGCCTGCCCGTGGGCGATTACTACTTCCAGTTCGTCTACCTTGGCGACCCATTCATAGCCGCGTCAAGTTCAGAGGTCTACCACGTGATCGTCAAGCCCGTCCCTCCGTATGTTCCGAAGACGGTGATCTCATCGAACAGGTCGACAGCAAGCGTCGAGGCCGTCGAATCGAGGCTTTCGGCGTCCGCTCCGCTTGCGACGCCCCGGCCGTCGCCTCCGTTCGGCAAGCTCCGGGTCGATCGGTCTGGAATGATCACAGCCGGCCCCGCAAGGCCGTTCACGACGAGGCTCTCGCACCGACCGATCGCCGCCGTCCGGACCTGGCGAGGAATGGGCGGAAGGCTCATGAGCGGCGCGGCGGAATAAGTGGTCCGCACACGGCCCCCGCATCTTCTGATTCGTCCACGTCCACTCAAACGAGTGGACATACAACCGATTGCGCCCCAGCCACGGAAGACCCCAGGCTCCGCGGGAAAAGAGAGGAATCGAGAAGGATTCGGGAAAGGATCCATTGAGTCGTTCCCTCTCCGAATTCTCCAGATCCTCCGTGGCGAATTTCTTCAAGACAATAATTACACCTTGTTTATCGACGACCCCACACCGGCAACTCCAATTCGTTGCATGACTTCGTGCCAGGTCCACTATCGAGCTGTAAGACAGGCACGTAAGCGCGTCGTCGATCCGTCGGCTGCAGGGTGACGACCGGGAATCGATCGCTCCCCGTTGGGCCACTCTGAACCGTGTTGATGGATCAATCGCTCAGCATCTCGGACCATGCCCAACCAGTGCAAGCCGAAGCGCCAAGCCAACTCGCTTGCGGCCGGCGCCCTCTGCGCCCGACGGGGATGGAGTCAAGAAATCAACCCTCGGGACGGCGCGGCGGGTCCTGAAGCATGCGGCTGCGCACCGCGGATGCGGTTTTTTGTGCACATCGACTTCCTGCACACGTAAAGTGGACTAGGATGGGAAAGCGTCTCAAACGATCTTTCCTCATCGGATGGTCGAGCGTCGGGCTTGCTCCCATGCGCCGCTTCAATTCCGTTTTGACCCGCGGCCAAGAACCGAAGACCCCGGACGCAGCTGGAAACTTGAAACTGCGACTGCTTGATGCACGCCGAACATAAAACACAGTGAAATCACACATCTCGATGGGACAACGCTCATGCTTAAGATTTCCATAGCCATGGCCAGCTACAACGGAGGGAGATTTCTCCAGCAGCAACTCGACTCGATCGCCAGGCAGTCCCGTCCGCCCGACGAGCTTGTGGTCTGCGATGATGGATCAAGCGACGACACGATGGACATATTGAATCAGTTTCAAGGCCAAGCTTCATTTCCAATCGAAATCAACCGCAACGAGTCACGGCTAGGATACGCCAAGAATTTTGAGAAAGTAATGGGTTTATGCAAGGGGGATTTGATCTTCCCGTGCGATCAAGACGACGTCTGGCACGAAACCAAACTTCAGAAGCACGAAACTATTTACAATAACGAAACCGACGTCGGAATGATTTACAATAACGCCAGGTACATCGACGTCGACTCGCAACTCTTGAACGGGACTGTATTCGAACGCTCCTTCAGCCGAAATCCTCAAATGTTCGAGACCTTGCAATCTGACCAAGCATTCATCGTCCTCGCGCGGAATTGGCGAGTCTCCGGCTGCATGATCTCGTTCCGAGCCCGATTTTGGGAAGCCATCGGTCCCATCCCAGGAGAACTCAACCACGATGACTGGGTGGCGATCTGTATGTCGTTGCTCAGTCGGATTCGCTTGATCGCCGAGCCGCTGAACGATTATCGCCAGCATTCCAATCAGGCGACGAAAGGCGCCGAACCGTCCGACGCGGCAACATCGAGTTCCTACGTCCCCGTCTTCACTCGACTCATGGAACAGCGAGCCACGGAATTAGCACAGGTCAAACAAAGATTGAAGAAGCTCGAATCTTCCCATCCGGCACTCCGATTTCCGTCGCACCAAGATCACCTGAAGGGACTCATGAGCCACCTCTGGAGGCGCAGCTCGATGTCCAAGAAGCTTTTGAGGCGGTTGCCTTTGATCCTGACCGAACTCCTACTCAACAATTACGCGCGGTACAACGACAATTTGAGAGACTGCCTCTCGCAAGATATACGACAAAGTAGATTTCAGTAACCGCTTCAAGACGATCCCGGAAGCAGAGCGCAACGAGGGGGATTGTCCTTCCAATTCGCCGTCGTCCAGGCGATTGGGGAGAACTTTAGACCCGTCAGTTCCACATTTCTCAGGCCGACTCGTTATTCAAGAGTTTGAGTCGCTTGCAAGCGTGCCGTGTCCTATGCTTGTAAGGGCTCTACAAATACCTGGCGTCATCAGGTGAGCGAGCGTGGGGCTTGCGCCCTGGCGCCGGGTTGACATCGCGTGGGAAATGCCATGGAATCGCAAATCTGGTTGAAGTCGGAGGAGAAATGGGCGTACATCCTCATGCTCCGGGGTCATGAGGTGCATCGCCTGAAGGTCACCGGGAACATGTTGACGCTGAAGCGCAACGTCAAAGCTGTTCTTGAGGCGCTGGAGCAGGGCCGGGCCCCCTCGGAAGCGGGGGCCAAGTCAGTTGAGAGCCTCGACGCCCGGACGATCAGCAAGGCCAAGGTCAGCCCGGAAAACAACAGCCTGACGCTCCACGGCGGGGAAGACGGCTCGAAGGAGCTTGCCTACTCGACGGGCGACGGAAACGCCGGCGAGATTCTGCAGGCGGTCCTGGCGAAGTCCGACCGCCTCTTTCAACCTTCACAGGAAGCGATCAGCGTATTCGAGGCGCTGGTCCCCCCCGTGATCATCGGAGTGTTCGCCGGCGCACTCTGGGGGGCGCTCTATCATTCCGCCGGCCAGCTAGCCGCGGGCGAGGTGCTTGAGGCCCATGGACGCCGCGCCGGCATGCAGAAAATGATATTCCGGGCGGCCGAACTCCTCGGCACCAACGGCACACTCGCCGTTGGCGTGGCGCTGCTCTTGCTCATCTTTGGGTGGGCCGCCCAGCGGATCATCCGCCGGCCCAAACGCACCGTCTGGCTTCCCGAGCAGCCATGAGAGCGGTCACGCTCGTCCCGAGGAAGGAGACGAAAAAAAGCCCGAATCCCTGCAACCAAGAAAATAGATGACCACGCGGTTGCGCTGGCCTCCGTCCGATGCGGAGGATGAACGATCTCCGACCTCGGGTGGAGCGGCCCGCGGGCATTGGCGTGGCTATTCTCACTGCAGGGCGCCCGATCTCCGCCTTCGCCGATGATGCCAGGTGCAACCGAGGCCAACGAGTCCGGCGATGCCGGCCATCGCCAGCGACGAAGGCTCGGGCACGACCGAGGCGATAAAGCCGTGCTCGCGACCCGCGGCGTCTACGAACGTCCCGACAATCTGGCCGGCGTCGTTGATGTCGCTTGCACCAGATGAGACCGCCCCAGGAGGGTCGAATTTGGTGTAAACGCCGTTGCTATAGAGGAATGACCCGATATGGGACGGAGTGGGAATCAGCGGATCATGGTAGGTGCCGACGATCTGGCCGAGATTGTTGATCCCAGTGGCGTTGGACTCGAAAACACCCGGCGGCTCGATCCGGGTGAAGACGCCTTGGCGGTAGAGGAAGCCATGGAATTCGCTCGCGATCAAGGGACTGTCGTATGCGTGGCCCACGATCTGGTCGGCGTCGTTGATCCCGACGCCGCTCGTCCAGTTCCCTCCACCGGGCGCGGAAAACGTTGTGAAAACTCCGTTTTTCAAGAGGAAGCCAAGGACTTGGGACCCGTCCGCCGTGACATAATCGCCGGTTATATCACCGGCGTTGTTGATGCCTGAGGCCAGCGTACTGCTTGAGCCGGGGACGTTGGGGATCGGCGTATATGTCACGCCGTTGAAGAGATAGTTCCCCGTCACATCCGCATGTCCTAAGACCTCGCCAGCGTCATTGATGGCCCTTGCGCCAAAGAACTGGTTCCCTGGGGGAGGTGCGATCGTAGTGAAGACACCATTGCTGTAGACGAAAGCGTGGCTGAAACCCGCTAGATCGAAGTATGCGCCCGTAAGTTGGCCGTGGTTGTTGATCCCCACGACCTCGGTGTCCCTGGCACCGGGCACGTCGATCGTGGTGAAAGTGTAGTGTGCAGCGCGGGCCGTCGGGCTCAGGCCAAGGAGGAGCGTCAGCAATCCGGCGAACGAGAAACGTGGTACCATGACTTCCTCGTACTTTATCGAGATTCAATCGAATATGGCTTCATGTCTAATTGTGCAAGTGGCTTTCGAACTCGGCGTTCTGATCCAATTCAACGACACAGCGGTTCTAGATGCAAGCAGGCTTCGACAGCTATGTGATAGCATTGCCAGGATGGGGAAGATCAGGCAATTTATTTAGACACCAAGTAGCCAAAAAAAACCTAAAGTATCAAAGGGCGTTCAGAATTGGGGACGGGTATCCTGCTCGCACTTCGACGTGGAGCGGGGTCGCAGTGCATGAGACTGAGGCGAGTTGGTCTTCCGGCGTTGAGCCCTGAGCCGTCGAGCCGCCGCACGAGAGACTCCGATTTTCGCCGAGGCGACGGAGGATTCAAGGCTGCATTGCGCGCGTGACGCATCCGCACGTGGGAACCACCGTGCTCTTGGCGCAAGGGCTGGGAAACTCCAGAATTTAGGGCGACGAGCGGAGCATGATGTCGCTCGGGTCTTACAAGGGGCGTCTACCGCCGAAGCGCTCTGATTGGCGCTGTGATCGGCGAGGAGAGGCAACCAGGCGATGGTGGCGACGTGGATCGAGACGGCGGCGAAGGGGCGGAACGCGGGGCCGATTCGGGCGGGTATGTGGTCAGCCGCGGTGGTGGGCACCCATCCCATCGAAGACAACCAGCGGGTCTGGCTTGAGCTGTTCGCCGACGACCTTTCCCTCGGGCGGATTCCGACCTACTGGATCGAGAACAAAGGGGGGAACAGTTTCTGGCACGCCCCCATTCCTCCCCAGGCCGTCGGCATTCGCCTGCACTACCGCTCGGTCGCCGAGCATCAAGACTCCGAGACCGCCTATAGCGCGTTCCAGGATTCGATCGTCCGTCCCAACCTCCCTGACCGCACCGAATCGGCCGATCTGCTGAGTTCGGCCGTCGAGGGGCTGGTCGGCAACCGGACGATGTCGGTCCGGGTCGACGGCCGGGGTTCGACTTACGACGTCTACTTCCCGACCGTCGGCTTGCATTCGAACGTGCGTCCCAAGGAAGGCGACCGGCCGCAGAGCCGCTCGCACTTCCGGGCGATCGTCGGCGGTCTGGCGGTCGGCCGTCGGCTCGACTGGTTCAACGAGCGGTCGACCTGGGACGCCTTCCAGAACTACTCCGGCGCGACCAACCTCCTGACTACCGACCTCGCCTGGCGGAACGGGCCGATCCGGGTCCTGATCACCGACTTCGTGGCGATGGGCGATTCCCTGCCGGTGAACGCGGGCATGGAGAAATCGTCGGGCCAGTACATCAAGCGGTTCCGGATCAAGAACGAGGGGACCGAGCCGCGCCTGGCGATCTTCGGCATTTACGTCCAGGCCGAGATCAACGGCGGCGTCGGCGACATGGGCCTGAGCTGGCACGACCAGGACCGCACCCTGCTGGCAATCAACCGGGGCCACGGTCACTCGAACCGCAAGCTGGCGCGCGACTCGACCGTCGAATTCGCGCTCGCGCTCGACCACCGGGGCGACGTCGACTGCGAGCCGACCGGCGCGAACGAGGCGATCCTTTATCGATGGATCGACCTCCCCCCCGGCGAGTCGGTCACGGTCGACCTGTTGGTCAGCGGGGCATTCACCGGCTGGCGCGGCGATCAGGGCACTTTCGTCCACTGGCTGCGGCCGGCCCTCAACTGGTTCCGAACGACCGACCTCGACCAGGTCGAGCAGAGCACGGCGCTCGAGTGGGACAACTTCGTCGAGCCGATCCCGACGTTCCACCTGCCACGCGCCGCATACGCCGTGAGCGTGCGGCGTTCGGCGCTTGCGGCGGCCTTGCACGCCGACGTCGAGACCGGCGCGGTCGCCGCGGGGCTCGATCGCGGGCTTTCCGCCTACTGCTGGCCGCGCGACGCCATCTGGGTCGGCGGCGCTCTCGGCCGGCTCGGTCATCCCGAGATCCTTCGGGGCGTCTATCACTGGCTCAGCAGGGTCAAGGCCAAGAACAGCCCGTTCCTTTACTGGTTCCAGAAGTACTCGATCGACGGCGTCCCCGAATGGGAGACCCCGGCCATCGACCAGACCGCGCTGATCCCTTGGGGGCTCGAACGTTACTATCGCGCCACCGGCGACCTTGAGTTCGTCGCCAGCGTCTGGCCGATGGTCGAGCAAGCCGCCCGGGTGTGCGCCGGCGACTCGGGAGGGCACCCCGGGCTGTTCTTCGACGAGACCCTGAACCTGATCAGCTCGGCCGGGATGGGCGATCAGCTCTTCGGCGCGTTCCTCTATTCGAATGCGGCGGTCGTCGCCGGCCTCCGCGCCGCGAGCCGGCTCGCCGAGCGACTCGACCAGTCGAAATCGGCCGCGGAGTGGAACGCTCTGGCCGACCGCATCTGGTTCGAGGGCATTCTCAAGAAAGTCTCTCCCGAGCGAGAGGGGCTCGCCGGCCTGATCGACACCGAGACCGGGCGGTTCCTGAGCGGGCGGCGGATGTCGATGCTCCGTGGACTCTGGACCCGAAATCCCGAGTACGTGGCTGATCGCTCATCGGTGATCGACGTCAACACCCTGAGCCTGGCCTGCCCGTTCGGCCTCCTTCCCGCCACCGACCCCCACCTGCTGAGAACCGCCGAAGCGATCCTCCGCGCCAACCCCACAATGGGCGCCGATCACAACATGCTGGGCCGGATGTCGTATCCCCCCAGCCCGCCGCCGCGCACCGGACACGTCGGCGAGCACCACGAGATTTCCAGCCTGGCCACGTTCTGGATGATTCGCTACCTGATTCAGCTCGGCCGCGAATCCGGACAGGGGCGGCACTGGACTCGCGCGCTGGCGATGATCGAGGCGATCGTCGGCCGCCTCGGCCCGCTGGGATTGGTGCTTCGAGCCAGCGCCCGGGGGAGCGAGCCGGCCTCGATCGCCGCCAGCCCCGGGGGCACCGCCTGGGGCCTGCACGCGATGCTCATCGAGACCATGCTCGACCTGACGGGCCTCGATTACGACGCCGTCGATCGGCGGCTGACGCTGAAGCCAACGCTCCCCGGCTCGTGGCCCTACACCGGTCTGTCGCGCAAGCTCCCGTGCGGCGACGTCGCCTACCGCCTCGAACGGCCGATCGGCGGCGCGGTCCACCGGCTCACCATCGAAGTCCAGCTTCTGGGGCCTGTCACCCTCGACGTCTCGGTCACATGCCCCGGCCTCGTCGAACTCGGCCCCTGGCATTCGACCCCGCCGTTGCCGCCCCCCCGTTTCCACTCGACGACCGGCCGCCTCGACTGGACCATCCAACTCCCCGCCGGCGAGAGTCGATGGTCGTCGACATGGGGCTGAGGTCGTCTGCTTGAGGGTTCCGGGTCGAGAGAAACGCCGCGAACCCGAAGACCCCGCCGGGTGTCTGCGCCGCGCCGAACTCGACGAACAGGAAGTCTCGCGTTCGAGACGCTCGACCCATGAGGTGGCTGTTTGAATCCGCGCAAATCGGTCGGTCGCCCCCTGCTTGTCATTCTGGCCACGGTCACGCTCGATTCCGTCGGTCTGGGGCTGGTGCTCCCCGTGCTGCCGAGCCTGATCCGCGAGCTGACGCACACGACGGACGTGGCTGGGCACTTCGGCTATTTCCTGGCCGCTTACGCGCTGATGCAGTTCCTCTTCTCGCCGATCCTCGGGGCGCTCAGCGATCGCTACGGCAGGCGGCCGGTGCTGCTCGTCTCGCTGGCGGGGGCGGCGGTCGACTACACGGTGATGGCGTTCACGACGTCGTTGCCGATCCTGTACCTGGGACGGATCGTCGCGGGGATCACCGGCGCCAACATGGCGGTGGCGACGGCTTACCTGGCCGACATCTCCGACGAGAGCGAGCGGGCGCAACGCTACGGCTACATGAACGCCTGCTTCGGGATCGGATTCGTCGCCGGCCCGCTGCTCGGCGGCGTCGTCGGAGCCATCTCGCCGCGCTATCCGTTCCTCGCCGCGGCGGTCTTCAACGGCCTCAATTTCCTGCTCGGCTGGTTCGTGCTGCCGGAATCGCACCTGGCCGAGAAGCAGCCGCTTCACATCACCCACCTGAATCCGTTCCGGTCGCTGTGGTGGGTCTTCGGCATCAAGGCGATCCTCCCGCTGCTGCTCGTTTACTCGGTGATCAGCTGCGTGGCGCAGGTGCCTGCGACCATCTGGGTCATCTACGGCGAGGACCGGTACGCCTGGGGAACCCGGATGGTCGGCCTGACGTTCGCCGTCTTCGGCGTCATGTACGGACTATCCCAGGCGTTTCTGACGGGATGGATGTCGAAACGCTGGGGCGACCGGCGGTCGTTGCTGCTGGCGCTCATCGCCGACAACCTCGGCTTCGTCGGCATGGCGCTCGCGACCCAGGGCTGGATGGTGTTCCCCGTCATGATCCTACTGGCCGCCGGCGGGATCGCCATGCCCGCGCTTCAAGCGCTCCTCTCGAAACAAGTCGACGAGGGGAAGCAGGGCGAGCTTCAAGGGACGCTCGTGAGCGTCATGAGCCTGGCTTCGATCGTCGGACCCGTGGTCGTGACCACGGTGTACGCTCAAACCTCGGGCTTATGGCCTGGATTCGTCTGGATCTGCGGCGCGGTCGTCTACCTGCTCTGCTTCCCGGCCCTCGGGTTCGAATTCGCCCTCGCCGCCCGCCGCAACGGCCCCGAGACGCCCGTCGAAGCCTGATCACGACCGCTCGCCGCGGAATACTCGTCCAAAACGCGTCGAGCGTCGTACATTGACAAGGGAGGAAGCACTCGCTTCGTCGGGCTCTTTGACAATCCGCCTACACTGAACAAACAGCCAGGAAGAGAATGCCTCCACCGCCTGCCAGCGACCCTGTGCGGGATGTCTTCTCCCGGGGAGAACTGACGGACGTGGCAGTCCTCCGCCTGAGTAAAGCGAGCACGAACGAACCCAAAACCGCTCGGCCCCGGGGAACCGCGACGCTGGCCCGCAACGGTCGAGTCGGCCCCGAGCGGGCGGTCGAATCGGGCTGAAGACCGGCCGAACGAACCCAATTCCGGCACCGGAAGATCACGTGCAAGGCCATGTAAACATTCAGGTTACGCCATCCGTCCAGAAACCCTGGCGACGAACGAACCCAATCGGGCGGGAGGGTCCCGGGCGGCCCGGCCGAGTCGTGTGGAACGATCGCCGGGCACCCGAAAATCAGGACGAAGGAACGGTCATGAGCCTTTGGCTCAACCCGTCCCATGAAAATGGGGTCGGGTTGGGTTATGCTGCGGATGTCCGGCCCTGGGCGAGAGGCCGTCATTGGCTTTGGTGTCGCGAACCCGCGAAGGAACTTGGTCCCGGCCTCGGCTCGACTTCATGTCGAACCCCGTCCTGTCGCCCCCCGGAAGCGGGGGAGCACGTAGAAGAAACTGCTTTACGCCCCGAGGTCGTCCCACCGGCTCGGACTGCTTCGTTTCCGACCACTCGAGTTGGAGGGGACGTCATGGACATCGTTCACGATCGCTGCGCCGGGCTCGACGTCCACAAGAAGACCGTCGTCGCCTGCGTCCGCCACATCAACCCCGACGGCTCGGTCGCCTCGGTGGTCCACACCTTCGGCACGATGACCGCGGACTTGCTGGCCCTGGCCGACTGGCTCGACGCCCACGGCGTCCGCGAGGTCGCCATGGAGAGTACGGGCGTCTACTGGAAGCCGATCTTCCACATCCTGGAAGGGCGATTCGACGTGATGCTGGTCAACGCCGGGCGGCTCAAGCAGGTCCCCGGCCGCAAGACCGACGTCAAGGACGCCGAGTGGATCGCCCAGTTGCTCCAGCACGGCCTGCTGTCGCCCAGCTTCATCCCCAAGCCGGAGATCCGCGAGCTTCGCGACCTGACCCGGCAGCGCACCGAGTTGGTCCGCGACCGCGCCGCGGTGGCCAATCGCCTCCAGAAGACGCTGGAGGACGCCAACGTCAAGCTGGGGTCGGTGGCCAGCGACGTCCTGGGGGCCTCGGGGCGCGCCATGATCCGGGCGATCATCGACGGCCAGGACGACCCGGAGAAGCTGGCCGATCTGGCCAAGCAGCGGCTCCGGGGCAAGATCCCCGAGCTGAGGCGGGCGCTGTTGGGCCGGGTCACCGACCACCACCGCTTCGTGCTCCGGCTGCTGACGGATCAGATCGACGCGTTGGAACGCCTGATCGAGCGGCTGGACGAGCGGATCGACGAGGCCATGAGGCCGTTCGACGAGGCGGCGGGCCGGCTCCAGGGGATCCCCGGAGTGGGGGATCGGGCGGCGGAGGTGATCGTGGGGGAGATCGGGCCGGACGTGGAGTCGTTCCCGACCGCGGGCCACCTCTGCTCCTGGGCGGGGCTGTGCCCGGGCAACGACCAAAGCGCCGGCAAACGCCGCAGCGGCAAGACGACCAAGGGGAGTCCGTGGCTGCGTTCGCTCCTGGTGCAGTCGGCGTGGTCGGCCAGCCACGCCAAGAACACCGCCTTCAGCATCTGCTACCGTCGATGGGTCCCACGACTCGGGAAAAAGAAGGCTCTGATCGCCGTGGCGCACAAGATCCTGGTGGTGATCTGGCACCTGCTCAAGAACGGGGCCGACTACCGCGAACGCCAACTACCAGCCCCTGCAGCCTGACACATGGCCCGGAAGATTTTCAGAAGAAGCCAATCGAGCGAGGGGGCTCAGAGCTGGGTTTCGGCGATCTCGATGGCCTTGAGGAGCCCGCTGGCCTTGTTGACGGTCTCGTCGTACTCGTCGCTGGGATTGCTGTCGTAGACGACGCCGCCGCCGGCCTGGACGTACGCTGTGCCGTTTCGGATCACGAGTGTCCGGAGGGCGATGCAGGTGTCCATATTACCGGTGAAATCGATGTAACCGACAGCACCGGCGTAAGGCCCCCGCTTGGTGGGCTCGACCTCGTCGATGATCTCCATCGCCCGGACCTTGGGGGCGCCCGAGACGGTTCCGGCCGGAAGGCCCGCGCGGAGGGCGTCGAAGGCCGTCTTGCCCGCCTGGAGCTTGCCGGTGACGTTGGAGGTGATGTGCATCACGTGGGAGTACCGCTCGACCTTCATGACGTCCGACAGGGTGACGGAATCGTATTCGGCGACCTGGCCGACGTCGTTGCGGCCGAGGTCGACGAGCATGATGTGCTCGGCGCGTTCCTTGGGATCGGCTACCAGCTCGGCGGCCAGGGCCTGGTCTTCGGCCTCGGTCTTGCCCCGGCGACGAGTGCCGGCGAGGGGACGGATCGTGACGATCCCCTCCTCGACCCGGACGAGAATCTCGGGCGAGCTGCCGATCAACTGGAAGTCGTCGAAGGTCAGGTAGAAGAGGAACGGGCTGGGATTCACGACCCGCAAAACCCGGTAGATGTTGAACGGGCGGGCGGTGGTCTGGACCTCGAACCGCTGGCTGGGGACGACCTGAAAGATGTCGCCGGCCTTGATGTATTCCTGGCAATGTCGGACCACCTGCTCGTACGCCTCGCGGGTGAAGGTCGAGCGGGGCTTGAGGGTGACGGGGCCGTCGGTGTCGATGTCGCGGAGCGGGTAATTGGCGCTGGGAGCGTCGAGGCGTTCGACCAGTTCGTCGACGCGGGAGCAGGCCAAGTCGTAGGCTTTCTTGAGGTCGCCGCCGGGTTCGACGTGGGCCTGGACGACGACGAGGATGGTCTTGCGGATATGGTCGAACAGGACCATGCGGTCGAAAAAGGCGAACGACAGGTCGGGCAGGCCACGGTCGTCGTTGGGGACGTTGGGCAGGTTCTCGGTGTAGCGAACCGCGTCGTAGGCCGCGTAGCCGACAGCGCCGCCGGTGAATCGAGGGAGCCCCGGAACATGGGCCGCGCGGTGGCTTTCGACGAGGTGTTCGAGTTCGGCGATCGGGTCGTCGCACTGATACCGGCATTCGATCCCCGGCGATCGGGGGTCGGTGACCCGCACTTCGCGGCCGCGGGCCTCGAACCGGAGGAACGGCTCGGTTCCCAGAAAGCTGTATCGGCCGACCTTTTCGCCGCCGACGACGCTCTCGAACAGGAACGACGGGGCCGACCGCTCGATCCGCTCGAAGGCCGAGACGGGGGTCAGGCTGTCGCCGTTGAGCTGTCGGTAGACTGGGACGCAGGCCGCCGACGGGGCGCGATCGGCGAATTCCTCGAACGATGGACGATGGCTGCTCATGGGAGTTGGATCACGATAGCGAGGTCCCGGGGCGGTAGTGGGTGGTTGTACGTTAGCAGCCCGTCGCAAACGCGGCAAGGCTGGCTCGCGGGCGGACGACGCGCCGGCGCGGTCCACGCAGGTTGGAGACCTTTCGCGGCCGGAAAGTTCGGGCGCTCGGGCGGCTGGGGCAAAGTTGGGTTTCTTGACACCCTTGAGGGGGAAATTAGAATGAAAAATACGATATGATGCAGAACGATCTCGTGATCGGCGTTCGCGCGTCGTCGGGTTCTCTCAGGTCGAGGTCCCGCGGAACAGGGTTTGTCGCCAGCTCTTCCCGGGCTGGCGGAGAGACGACATGAAATGCCAAAAGTGTGCGAAGCCTGCGACCTTCCACATCACCGACATCATCGAGAAAGGGAAGCATCACGAGTATCATTTTTGTGACGAGCACGCCCGACAGCACCTGGCTCCTCCCGAGGAGTCGCTCGATGCGCCGCCGATCAGCGAGCTGGCCAAGAAGCTGGTCGTCAGCCCGCCGGGATCGATGAGGGAGCCGTCGCCGGCCGACAAGCAGGTTTGTCCGGTCTGCCAGATCACGTTTCTCGAGTTCCGGAACTCGGGGCGGCTGGGATGCCCGTACGACTACGAGGTTTTCCGCGACGAGTTGATGCCGTTGCTGGAAAGCATCCACGGCGAGACCCGACACTCGGGGAAGGTTCCCAAGCGGGCCCCGCGCAACACGCAGCAGCAGACCACCTTGATCCAGCTTCGCAACGAGCTCAAACGGGCCGTGGCGGCCGAGGACTACGAGGCGGCGGCGAAGCTTCGCGACAAGATCAAAGACATCGAACAGGATCAGGGTTGATCGCCGCGGGCCGTCGGCCCTGGCGAGGAATGCTTGAATCGGGCCCAGGGGTGGCCCGCTCATGATTTGTCAACGGTGCCAAAACGAGGCGTCGGTCCATCTCACGGAACGTGTCGGCGGCAAGCGGCAAGAGCTTCACCTCTGCGCCGGCTGCGCGCGGAAGGCGGGGCTGGTGTTGCCCGAGTCGGCCCCGGACCTGGGCCTCGAATCGGTCGTCCAGAGTCTCATCGTCCAGAACGTCGGCGAGCTGGTGGGCGAGTTGGCCGAGCTCGCCTGCCCCGACTGCGGGACGCGGTACATGGACTACCGGACCGACGGCCGCCTCGGCTGCCCGCAAGACTACCGCGTCTTCAGCAAGGGGCTGCTGCCGTCGCTCCAGCGGTTCCACGGCGCGACCCGGCACGTCGGCAAAACCGCCCGGCTCCGCCCCGCCGCCGTCCACCGCCTCCGCCTCCGTTCGCAACTGCGCGAGGCCGTCGCCCGCGAGGATTACGAAGCGGCCGCCAGGCTCCGAGATCAGATTCGCCTCAAGGATACACACGCATGACTCTGGACGACCTGACGAGAACTTCCGGCGAGTGGCTGCGAGGCGCGGGACCCGAAAGCGATATCGTGATGTGCTCACGCATTCGCCTGGCCCGCAACCTGGCCGACTTCCCGTTCACCAACCGCGCCAGCCGCAGCGAGAAGGCCGAGATCGAGGCCCACTTCAAGTCGGCCCTGGAAGGCGCCAAGATTGAGGCCGGCTACTTCGACGTCAACGGCATGTCGAACCTCGACCGCCAGTTCCTAGTCGAGCGGCAGCTCATCTCACGCGAGCTTTCCAGCGGCGAAGGCCCGCGCGGGGTGGCGGTGACTCCCAAGGAGAACATCGCCATCATGGTCAACGAGGAGGACCACCTCCGCATCCAGTACATGCTCTCGGGCTTCCGCCTGCCCCAGGTCTGGGACGAGATCACCGCGCTGGACGACCAGCTTGAGGACGACATCGCCTATGCCTACAGCTCGTCGCTGGGCTACCTGACCGCCTGCCCGACGAACGTCGGCACCGGCATCCGCGTCGGCGTGATGGTCCACCTTCCGGGGCTGGTGGCCAACAAGCAGATCGACAAGGTCTTCCGCGCCCTCCAGAAGATCAACCTGGCCGTTCGAGGTTTCTACGGCGAGGGGAGCCAGGCGTTCGGCGACTTCTACCAGATCTCCAACCAGCAGACCCTGGGCAAGAGCGAGGAGGAGCTGATCAAGATCCTCACCGACGTGGTCCCCCAGGTGCTCCAGTACGAGCGGTCGGCCCGCCAGGAGCTGGTCACGGGGCGCCGCCAGCACCTCCACGACCAGGTGAGCCGGGCCTACGGCGTGCTCAAAACGGCCCAGACGATCTCCAGCGAGGAGACCATGCTGCTGCTCTCAAGCGTCCGCATGGGGATCAACCTGGGCCTGATCGACGACCTCTCGATCGCCACCGTCAACGAGCTGTTCATCCAGACCCAGCCCGCGTTCCTCCAGAAGCTGCGCGGGTCGGAGCTGGGGGTCGAGGAGCGCAACGTCGCGCGGGCCTCGTACCTTCGCAGCCGCCTCGGCAACGGCCGCCCCGTCGAGGAGGGATAGTCCGGACCTCGAACTCCCGCGGCTGATCGTTCGTTCGTGCGTCGTCACGCTTTCCCAATCCTCCCGACGGGGTCGTCGACTTGTCATCCTTCAGCTTCGACATCGATCCGTACGCGGTCCTCGGGGTCTCGGGCGACGCCTCGCTCGAACAGATCCGCGACGCCTACCGAAGCAAGAGCAAGAAATTCCACCCCGACGTCGGCGGCGAGGACTGGGCCTTCCGGGTCCTCGCCCAGGCGTACGAGCTGCTCAGCACCGCCCGCGTCATGCGCGCGACCCGCGCCCCGGAGGCGCCCGCCCCCGCCGCCCACGAGCGCCCGACGTCCACGCAACCGCGGAAGGACGCGGGGGGGGAATCGGTCTACGGCGGGATCATCGACAAGGACGTCGCTCCCCGGCGGTTGATCGCCGTCGAGCACCTCTGCGTCCGCTACCTCTGGGACCAGGCCGCGTACCTCTGGCTCAACCAGAAGACCTCGGAGGAGGAGCGGTTCCTGAGTTGCAGCCTGAACATCTCCTGGCCCGACCGGGGCGGCGAGTCGAGCCAGGTTGCGACCAAGGACGACTCCGCGATCCTGGCTTCGGTGAGCGAGATCTTCGACCACCTCGTGATGTCGACCCGGGCGGTCAGCTCGCGGTGTCGCGAGGAAAGCGACGGCTTCGAAGGCTGGCTGACCTACTCAAGCTTCGACCGCTCGTGGAAGGCCATGAAAAGCCTGCACGACGCAGTGCGGTCGCAAGGGCTGGGCGTCCGCCAGTGGTCACGCGACCTGTTCGTCCCACGCAACTGGAACTGACCGGAACCGGAATCAAGCGGCGGCCGGTCCTCAGGGCTTGGGGACCTTGACCTCGGCGGTTCGCTTGTCGTAGTCGACGAACGGGTCCGACGTCTGGCTGATGCTGAGCTTCGCCAGGATCGGCTCGATGAGGATCTCGGGGACGAACGGCTTGAGGGTCTCGGGGCCCCCGAACCGCGCGACCTGGCGGATCAGCGAGCTGGAGACGTACGAATACTGACCGTCGGCCATGAGGAAGACGGTCTCGATCTCCGGATCGAGCCGCTGGTTGGTGAGGGTCATGCCGAACTCGTACTCCATGTCGGTCAGCGTCCGCAGGCCGCGGAGGATCACCCGGGCGCCGATCCGCCGCACGTACTGGACCGTCAGCTCCTCGAACGATTCGACCGACACGTTGGGGAACGGCTCGACGACCCGCCGGGCCAGTTCGATCCGCTCCTCGACCGAGAACAGCGACGTCTTGCTGGGATGAATCCCGATGCCGACGACCAGGTGCTCGAACAGCAGCCGCCCCCGACGGATCACGTCGAGATGGCCGAGCGTGATCGGGTCGAAGGTGCCGGTGAAGACCGCCGTGCGGAACGGGTCGGCGCTGTGCGCGGGAAGAGGCATGAAGATCCTTTCACGGGTATTCGGGTCCGTCCGCCCGAGTCTCGCCGCGGCGCCGGCAAGCGGCGAGCGCTTCGCGCAGCCGCCGGACGTCGTCGTCGTTCGTATAGACATGTGGACTGATTCGCAGCCGGCCGCGGCGGCAGGCGGCGACCACGCCCTCGCCCCTGAGCGAGCGGACGGCCGCCTGGGGGTCGACCCCGTCCGCGGCGACGGCCACGATGGCCGAACGGTCGGGGGGCCGCTTCGAGCCGAGGACACTCCAGCCAGCCGAGGCCGCGGCTTCGCGGACGGCTTCCGCCCGGTCGAGAATCCGCTCCGAGACCGCGCGCGAACCGATCTCGCCGAGCAAGCTCATGCTGGCGGCCAGCCCCTGAAGGCCCGGCATGACGAACGAGCCCCCCTCCCAGCGCTGGGCGTTCGGCTTGAGCCGGAACGCGACCTCGGGCGAGTTGAACGAGCCGACCACGCTGTGCCAGCCCACGCCCAGCGGCCGAAGCCGCTCGATCCAGTCGCGGCGGACGTACAGGAAACCGGCCCCCTCGGGACCGAGCAGCCACTTGTGGCCGTCGGCGGCCAGGAAGTCGATCGGCGTCCGGGCGAGGTCGATCTCGAACGGACCGAGCCCCTGGATGGCGTCGACGAAGAAGGCGACCCCGCGCGACCGGCACAGCTCGCCGAGCGCGTCCAGGTCGTTGCGGAACCCGCTGGCGAACTCGACGTGGCTGACGGCCAGCATCCGGGTTCTGGCGTCCATCGCGTCCCGAAGATCCTCGATCCAGACGCGGTCGTCGCGGGTCGGAACCAGCCGGACGGCGACGCCTCGGCTGGCGAGGTTCATCCACGGGTAAATGTTCGATGGGTACTCCTCGGCCGGGACGACGATGTGGTCCCCCTCGTTCCAGGGGAAGCCCTCGGCCACCAGTCCGATCCCGTGGGTCGTGCTGGAGACGAACGCGACCTCGTCACGATCCGCTCCGATCCAGGCCGCCAGGCCGTCGCGCAGGGCCTCGACCTTGCGCTCCCACGACGGCCAGTCGACCGCGCCGTGCTCGGCCTGGTCGTCGGCCCAGGCGCGGATCGCCATGGCCGATCGACGGGGCAGGGGAGCCACCGCGGCGTGGTCGAGATAGGCCCAGTTCCGCGCCACGGGGAACTCGGCGTCTCGGAGCGTCTCCCAGTACGTCTCCATGAGCGTTCCTCGGGCTGCGTCGAAAGCGGGTCGGCTCAGCGGCGGGCGCTCTTGCCGATCAGGTAGAGGGCGCCGAACGCCAGGATGCCGGCGCCGAAATAGCCGTCGAGCGGCCGGCCCTTCGACTCGGCGTCCCCCCCGGGCTCTTCCTGGGCGTGGACCGACGGGCAGGGGGCGACGACCAGGCCGAGGGCGAGCAAACTCGCCCCGATCCGGGAAAACCAGCGGCGCGTGTCAAACTTCATCGTTCGCGTTCCTTGACGGGTTGGGGGCGTTTCGGTGTTTCGGAGAGCATGGGGAGCCATTCGAGCAGCGGCCTCACGCGGCGGCGGAAGGCCCGGCGGGCCATCGCGACGGCTTTCCAGGCCGGCCCGCGCGACCGCAGGTGCGCCAGGTAGTCGTCGAGACCGACGGCCCAGAATCGGTATTCGAGCCCCCGGAACGCGAACGCCCCGTTGTCGCGCGGCAGCGGAAAAATCTGGGGAGGCTCGGCGTAGACGAACGACAGGATCGATCGGAAGCCCGGTCCGAACATCGTCTGCCAGCGAACCAGGCCGTCGAGATCGTCGGTCGTCACCCAGTTTTCCCAGTCGCGCCGCCCACGGCGGTTCTTGCTCCGTTTGCCTTTCACTTCGACCACGAGGTTGTCGGCGAATCGAGGATACAGCAAAAAGTCGGGGTTCTTCACCCCTTCGTCGCCGAAAATCGCCCGTTTGGCTTCATCGATGGCCACGCACGGCACCCGCAGCGAGCGGATGTAGGCCTCGAAGGCCGCTTCGTAGTGGTTCGATCGAATCGCCATGGCTTCGCCTTGGTCTGGCCGGCGCCGGTTTCCCTGTAGGTCAAGGCACCACCGAAGTCGGCTTCCTCGCACACGTCCGCGAACGTCTTCATCTTATACGATCGGGGCGGACGTTCCGAGGGTCACGATCGGCAAGACCGGACCACCCGCGCGGCCGGGCCGGCGGCGGGCCGGGAGCATCGCCTCGGCGTACTCCCAGATTTGCTCGGGGGTCTCGAAGACCTTCTCGAACGCCCAGCCGCCGTCGTACTCGCAATCGTCGGTCTTGTACTCCCGGCAGATCTTGGGGCGGTTCAGATAGATCCCGCACCGGTTGTCGGCGAGCAGGTACTGGCATTTGGTCATCACCAGCAGATACCACTGCTCCTCGTGGACGTAGACGATGGTCTGCCCGTGGGCCAGGTACCAGCGGATCGAGTCGTAGTCGTCCCAGCTCTGGGGGGCGTCGATCGGCAGCGAAAAATAGTGGCAGCACTTGCCGGTGCAAAAATCGCACAGGCATTCGCCCGGCTTCAACTCGTCGCGTTTCGGCTTGCGCACCTTCGACTTCGGGGCGGGCTTGTTGTTGAGAATTTCCAACACGTTCATTCCTGGGTCTTCGGACGATTGCGGTATCGGGCGCTGACGCGGATCAGAAAACGCTGTTCCTCGTCGGTGAGGGCGGACCGGCCCTGGCGGTAGAGCTTGTCGAGGATCTCATCCATCCGACGCTCCTCGGCGGCCTCGGTCATCATCCGACGTCGCCGGCGCACGTCCGACCGCCGCCGCCGCCATCGTTCGAGGGCGCTCTCGCGGTGGGGGCGAACCACCGCCGCGCTCCCCTCCAGGCTAGTATACCCCTCGGAGAAGTCGTAGCCGAAGACGCCGTCGTCGAAGAACCCGCCGTCCTCGAGCATCCGCGACTCCGACCGCACGAACAGCTCGATCAGCACAGCCACGCCGATCAGCGTCGCCCCGTCCCCTAGGTCGCCGGCAAACAGCCGCACCACCCCGACCAGGAAGAGGATCGCCGCCGTGGCGCGCGCCGTCCAGGGGGCGATCATGCCGTCCTTGGACGCGACGATCGACGTATTGGCCAGAAAGCCGCGGAACAGCCGGCCGCCGTCGAACGGCAGGGCGGGGAGCAGGTTGACGAGGAACAGAATGTAATTGAGAAAACCGAACCAGCCGATCCACCAGACCATCGACAACGGCGCCGCCTGGGTCGTGGCATCAATCCAGGGAGCGCCGACGTCAGCCTTGTTGCTGAACGGGTTCCAGACGAACTGGGCGTCGGCGATCAGTCCCAGGCCGGCGGCGATCCCCAGGGCGAGGGCTCCGCTGATCAGCGGCCCGGCGATCGCCACGAGCATCGAGTCGACGCCGCGGGCCGTGTACGAAGGACCCGTCAGATTCCCGAGCGGCCAGAGATGCACGTCCTCCTGGTCGCAATCGAGCAGGAAGGCGGTCGCCGCGTGGGCCGCTTCATGGATGGCGAGGGCCAGGAGCAGCAGCGCGAGCCACGCCGCCGTCTGTTCGAGATTCTTCATTCCCGAATCCGCCGCGACCGCGAACGGCGCGAGCAGCAGCCGGAACGCCACGTACAAGATCAAGCAGACATGGACCTTGACCGTCGTTCCAAACCACCGGCCCAGAGGGATCGGCGACCAGGTCAACAGATCGCTCATTTATCGGCCGCTCGAGTGAGTTGCGATCGTCTTGTTTCAGAGGGCGAATCCACTTTGACTTTATCAGTCTGAACCCGTTCGGGCAATGCATCGTGCGCCTCTCGCCGCGACCGCACCGAACTTGACGAACGAACAGGCGGTTCGGCGATCGCGTCTCGGCCTTCCGGCCGAGGTGTGCTAGACTGACTCTACCTGATTGGAAACCCCGGTCGACGACGTCCCCCGAACGCCCCAGCTACCATGAACCATTCTGACGACGACAGCCGACGATTGACCGTGAACGTGGCGCTCGGGCCTCGCTCGTACGACGTCGTCGTCACTCACGACCGGCCGGCCGAGCTGTCGGCGACGGCCTCGGCCTGGCTCGAACGATCGTGGGCCGGCCGAAGCTGCCGGCGGGCGCTGATCATGACCGACGAACACGTCGCGACCCTTCCCCCGGTCGCGAACGTCCGGGACGCGCTCGGGGCGCTGAAGATCGAGGTCGAGACGGTCGCCGTCCCCCCCGGCGAGGCGAGCAAGGGGCTGGCGACGGCTTCCGAACTCTACGATCGACTGATCGCGATGAAGGCCGATCGCCACACGCTGATCGTGGCGGTCGGGGGCGGGGTGATCGGCGATCTTGCGGGCTTCGTCGCCGCGACTTACGCCCGGGGGCTGCCCCTGGTGATGGTCCCGACGACCCTGCTCTCGCAGGTCGACAGCTCGGTCGGCGGCAAGGTCGGCGTCAACCACCCTCAGGCCAAGAACATCATCGGCGCCTTCCACCAGCCGATCGGCGTCTGGATCGACACCGCGACGCTCGACACGCTGCCCGTCCGTGAGCTTCGATGCGGGCTGGCGGAGGTCGTGAAATACGGCGTGATCCTCGACGCTCCGTTCTTCGAGGAACTGGAAGGCCGGGCCGGGGAAGTTCTCGACCGTCGCCCTGAAGCATTGCGACGGATCATCGCGCGAAGCTGCGAGTTGAAGGCGATGGTCGTGACCCAGGACGAGCGCGAGGAGACCGGCCTCCGCGCCGTCTTGAATTTCGGTCACACGATCGGCCACGCGGTCGAGGCGGTCGCGGGCTACGGCGGCGGCTTCCAGCACGGCGAGGCGGTGGCCGTCGGCATGGTCGCCGAGTGCCGGCTGGCCGAACGCCTGGGCTGGATCGGCCCTGATCTGACCGCCCGCCTGACGACGCTCCTCGAACGGTTCGGCCTGCCGACGTCGCTGGCCGGCCTTGATCCCGAAGCCTTGCTCGACGCCATGGGCCGCGACAAGAAGAACCGCGACGGCCGCATCCGGCTGGTTCTGCCCCGGCGCCTCGGCGCGGTCGAGTTGACCGACGCCGCGACGATCGACGACCTTCTCGACGTTTTGCGAGACCTGTGTCGAACCGCTTCCTGACCACGAGGACTCGCTACTTGGACGCCAGCCCGGCCCAATCGGAAATCCGTGATCTGGTCGCGCTCATGATGGTGTCCGGTGTGGGGCCGCTCACGAGCCGAGCGCTGCTGGAACACTTCGGGACGGCCCGGCGCGTGCTCGACGCGCCGCTCTCGCGGCTCAAGGAAGTGCCGGGCGTCGGCCCCAAGGTGGCCGACCGGATTTGCAACGCCCGCACCGAGAACGACGCCGACGAGGAACTCGCCCTCTGCGCCCGGGACGGTGTCGACCTGATCGCGCGCGGCGACGCCCGCTACCCGGACTCGCTCCAGAACATCCCCGACCCGCCTTCGCTGCTCTACGTCAAGGGCTCGTTCGAACCGCGCGACCAGCTCGCGATCGCGCTGGTCGGTTCGCGACGGTGCACGCCGTACGGAATCCGGATCGCCGAGCGGCTGGCGACGAGCCTGGCCCGCACCGGCTTCACGATCGTCTCGGGCCTGGCGCGCGGGATCGACGCCGCCGCCCATCGTGGAGCGCTCAAAGGGGGAGGCCGAACAATCGCCGTGCTTGGCAACGGCCTGGCCGGCATTTATCCGTCCGAGCATGAAGAGATGGCCGCGGAAGTCGCCGCCCACGGGGCGGTCGTGACCGAGCTTCCGATGACGCAAGGTCCGCTCGCCGGGCTCTTTCCCCAGCGCAACCGGATCATCTCGGGCCTCTGTCTCGGCGTCATCGTGGTCGAAGCCGCGCCGCGGAGCGGGTCGCTCTCGACGGCGCACCACGCGATGGAGCAGAACCGCGAGGTCTTCGCCGTTCCCGGCCCGGTCGACAGCCTGGCCAGTCGCGGCTGCCATCGGTTGATCCGCGACGGCGCCCGGCTCGTCGAGACGATCGACGACGTCCTCGAAGAACTCGGCCCGCTGGTCCGCGAGATTCGCCCCGCGCCCGACGAGCCGGCCGTCCGCCATCCCGCCGAACTCGCCCTCACCGATCAAGAACGGTCGCTGCTGGGACACCTCGACGACAGCCCGAGCGGCGTCGACGCGCTGATCGGCCGCACCGGGTTGACCGCCTCGCAGGTCATGGCGACGCTCAGCGTGCTGGAGCTGAAGCGGATGGTCAAACGACTCCCCGGCCACCAGTTCGTGCGGGCCTGATCCGCCTCAGCCGCCGGCCGCCGGCCGATCGAGGTGAACCGCGAGCCAGCGGACGATGTCGGCGACGACCTTCTCGCGGCCGATCTCGTTGAGCGGTTCATGGAGCATCTTGGGGTAGAGGATCAGGGTCTTGTCCTCCGCTTCGACCCGGTCGAAGAACTCCCGTCCGGACTGGGGATCGACCAGGGGGTCCTGTCCGCCGATCAGCATGAGCAGCGGCGGCCGAAACTCGGCCGCCCGCGAGATAAGCATCTCGCCCCCCAGGACCATGCCGAAAAACAGCGGGGGGCTGATCCGGTGGTGCCGCAGCGCGTCACTCTGAAAGCTCGCCTGGATGCCGGGGTCGCTGGTCATCCCGCCGGAAGGCGTGTGGGCCTTGAGCGTGATCCAGGGGGCGAACCGCATCAGCATGCGTCCCAGCCAGAGCTTGGCGCGGGGGATCGGCATCGCGATCCGCAGGAACGGATTCGAGACGATCACGCCCGCGACCGCGTCGCCATGCTCGATCGCGTAGCGGAGCACGACCTGACCGCCGTTCGAATGGCCGAGCAAGTAAATCGGCAAGCCGATAAACCGTCGGCGGGCCCAGGAGACGACCGCCTGAAGATCGTCGACGAGGTCCTCGTAGCGGCGGACCACCCCACGCCGACCGGGACTCCGGCCGTGGCCGAGGAAGTCGTGCGCGACCACGTCGATTTCAAGCGCGAGTCCGAGCGCTTCGGCCGCATACGCGTACGCGCCGCCATGCTCGCCGAATCCGTGGGCGACGACCAAGACGCCGCGCGGCTGGGGCCGTCGCCACCATCGGGCCTTGAGCCTCCGCTTTCCCGACACGCTCACCGTGACGTCGTCCACGCGGTCCTCGATGGTCGGCATCCTTCGCCTCGGCTTCGTCTTGAACCCTGAAAGCGGCGGAAACGGCTGCGCTTTGGAGTCTATCAGAGACCCTCGAAATGGATCGAGGTCAATTCCCGGCGGCCGGCGCCGACTCCCCCCTCCCACTCATTCCCGGTCGAGCGAGAGCAAGGTGACGTCGTCCTGGTGACCCTTCGAGCCATTGTACGTGTTCACCGCGTCGAGCAGTTCGTCGAGGAAGTCGCCCGCCCGCGCGTTCGAGCCCTGAAAACACCCGACGAGCTGGTCGCGACCGAACATCCCGCGCGGTCCCCGGGCCTCGGTGACGCCGTCGGTGTACAGCAACAGCGAGTCGCCGGCGCCGAACGAGATCGACTCTCGCTCGCAAGGGATCTCGAACAGGGCCGACGACAGGATCGGCCCGGTCGAGTCGAGGATGAGGGAGGTCTTGTCGGCGCGGCGGATGATCGGCTCGGGGTGGCCCGCGTTGACGTACTCCAATGCGTCCCGGCCGGGATTGAGCCGCGCGCAGCAGAGCGTCACGAATCGGCCCGGATCGAAGTCGCGGAGTCCTTCGCGAATCCGGTCGACGACCGCCATCGGCTCGAAGTCGTCGACGTGTGAGGCGCGAAAACCCGCCGTGACGAGCCCGGTCATCATCGCCGCCGAGACGCCGTGGCCGACGACGTCGGCGATCAGGAGCGCAACGCCGCCGTCGCGGGTCTCGACGTAATCGTAGATGTCGCCGGCCAGCTCGCTGCAAGCCTGGTAGCGCGCGGCGATCGACAGTCCGCGAACTTCGAGCTTGGCCGGCGGCAGCAGGCTGACCTGGAACTGCCGCGCTTCCTCCAGCTCGCGCTCGACGCGGTCCAGAAACCGCTCGCGCTCCTCGCGGAGCCGACGGAGTTCGAGGCACCGGTTGACCAGCGCCAGCAGCACGCGGCGGTCGAACGGCTTCTGGATGAAGTAGAAGGCGCCCTCGTCGATCGCGCGGAGGAGGTTCTCGTCGGGCTCCTCGGCGTTGCCGGTCATGATGATCACGTCGATGTCCGGCGCGTCTTTCTTGAGCGCCCGGGTGACGTCGAAGCCGTTCATCTCGGGCAAACGGACGTCGACGATCGCCAGGTCGAAACGGGAGGTTTTCGCCTGTGCGAGAGCCCCGGCGCCCGAGTCCACGCAGACGACGCGATGCTGCCGTCGGGCGAGAATGCGCGAGACCGCCCGGAGCATGCCGGGATCGTCGTCCACCACCAGGATCGAAGCGTCTCGCGGGTCGGTCATCATCCGTCCTTTCCGATGTCGGTGGGGAATCGCATCCGGACGCGGGTGCCGGCGCCCGGCTCGCTGCGGATGTCGAACTGGCCGCGAAGCTGCGCGGTGATCGACCGGCAGATGGCCAGGCCGAGGCCGTGGCCGTTTGGCTTGGTCGTGAAGAACGGCTCCTGGAGCTTCGCCAGATCGTCGGCCGAGATCCCACAGCCGGTGTCTTCGACCACCAGTTCGAGCCAGTCGCCCTCCGCGCCGGCCTTGATTGTCAGCCGATCGCCGGGGCCGGTCGCGTCGCGGGCGTTGCTGATCAAGTTGAGCAGAAGCTGCTCGAAGTCCGCCTGCACGGCGAACAGAGAGGGGAGGTCGGCCGCGACGTTCACGACCAGTGCGACGCCGCGTCGTTCGAGCCCTTCTCGGAAGAGAAGAAGCGCCGCGTCGACCGCCTGGGCGAGCGACACGTCGCTCGGGTTGCGCGCTGAGCCTCGCGCGAAATTGAGCATCCCGCCGAAAATCCGCCGGCAGACCCGGATCGACCGCTCGACCTGGCGAAGGTCGCCGGCGGCCTCCTCGGGATCGAACGCGCCGTGCTCGACGTCGTCGAGAAGCTGCTGAACCAGCGGGAGCACCGCCCCGAGCGCGTTATTGACGTCGTGCGAGACGCCGCGCGCCAGGTCGGCCATCGCATGCTTGCGTTCGGCGTCGATCATCCGCCGTTCCAGCGTCTCGGCCCGCCGCGCGTTTTGAAGCGCGACGGCCGCCTGAGGCAAGAACTGGGAGATCAGGTCGACCTCGTACTGGCAGAACGAGCCGGCATGCATCGACGCGACCTTGAGCACGCCCAGCAGGCCCGATCGCGTGATCAGCGAGGCGCAGAGGATCGCCCCCTCGGGGGGCGCGGGGTCGCCGACCTTGGGCGCGGGGTCGTAATCCAGGAGGTCGGCCAGGTCGGTCGGGTCGCCGCCGGTCCAGTTCTTCCACTCGTCGCCGTGACGGTCGAAGCCGCGGACGACGGGCTGGGCGAGAACTTCGTGCAACGTCTTTTTGAGCGGGAACTTGCGGCCGACGTTCTCCCCCTTGGCCTTGCGCCAGGCGATCTGCTCGGCGACAACTTCCAGCACCCCCAGGTCGGCGTCGTGAATCAAGAGGGCCGCCGAATGGTCGTAGGCGGTCAGCGACCGAATCCCATGCAGCAGCTCGTAAGAGAGGTGCTTGGGATGGCTTTGCTCCATGACCTTGCGATCGACCCGCGCGCGGACCTCGCGAATCCGCTGGAGGTCGGACTGGTCGATCAGCTCGTTGGCCAGGCCGCCGATCGTCGAAAACCCTTGCCGCGCGTCCCAGTGAAAGCTCGCGCCGGGAGCCCGGAGCGCCAGCACGCCCCACATCCGGCCGTGGCGTCGAATCCGCGCGAGCATCATCTCATGCGGAACATTGACCTTCTCGCCGCGGAGGAATCCCGCGAGGAGCGCGCGGTCCCACCAGCCGCTTTCGGTAGTCTTCTGGATGAGACGGGCCTCGACGGCGCCGGGGTGGATTGTCGCGATGCATCCTTCCTTGCCGCCGAACAGGTCAATGCCCAGCTTCAGCGCGGCGCGGAGGATCTTCTCGGGATCGCGTCCCTCACGGTACTGGATGCGGAACTTCCAGAGCTGATCGGTCAGGTCCGTCGATCCCGTCGCCGCGACCGGATCGAGCGGACAACGCTCCCCTTCTTCCTTCACGGCCGCCTCCGCATTAGCTGTTCGGCCCCGTCCCGGACGCTCCGGCGACCTGACGCAAAGACCGCCCGACCTGAAATCATCGTGGGTCGGCGCGGATTTGTCCACTGGCTGCGCCGGTTCGGATTGTCTCCACTCGGGTCGTTCGGTATCGTCAATGTTCTCTTGCTCGCCTCGGCATCTGGGGTCCCTGCTTCGTCCGTCCCTACCGCCGCTCGAAATCCCATCAGGAATTTCATCAGGTTGCAAACCTATGCACGATATGAGTAGCGTTCCGCCGGCCGCGGGCGTGACCTCGCGCCGCATCCTCGTCGTCGACGACAGCGTCGACGGGGCCCAAGCGATGGCCTTGCTCCTCAAGTACGACGGTCACGACACCCGTACCGCCCACAACGGTTGCGAAGCTGTCGCGGAAGCCCGCGCCTTCATCCCCGAGGTTGTCTTCCTCGACATCGGCCTGCCGGACAAGAACGGCTACGAGGTCGCCCGGGAACTCCGATCCGATCCCAGCCTCCGCGACGTCGTCCTCGTCGCCCTCACCGGCTGGGGGACCGACGAAGACCGCCGCAAAAGCAAAGAAGCCGGTTTCGACCACCACTTCGTCAAACCCGTCGACGTAGACGCCGTCGAATCGATGCTCCGGAACCTCGACCGCGCCCCGACGCCGTCTTGAACGCGGATGTGGTGGAATTCCCTTCTCCCCAGAGGGGGAAAGGCATGCTCGCGACAGGCTGTTTTGATGGCTTCCGGCGACTCGACCGCCAACCGGGCTAAGGGCTCGCTTGCGCGCGTCGAAGGCCATAGGATGATGCGACGATTCATCGACTGCACGCGGTGAACGCCCCACCCTGGCTCAGCCCCGGAGGAACCTTCCATGACCGTGTCCCCAAAGCCGCCATTCCGCGCCGCGTTCGCGAGCGTCTGGCTCATCGTCGCATTTGCATTCGCCGCGATGATCGCGCCGGAGTGTTCGGCCGCGGACGTTGCGAAGGTTGAACGCCGGCTGTACGTGGCCGCGCCGGGGCTTCGCGACTATCTCGAATACGGCGGCCACGGTCTGCTGGTCTTCGACGTCGACCACGACCACAAGTTCGTCAAGCGGATCGCCACGGCGGGCCTGAACGCCAGCGGCAAGCCCAACAATGTGAAGGGAATCTGCGCCAGCATCGCCACGGGCAAGGTTTATATCAGCACGATTCAGCAGTTAATGTGCCTCGACCTCGTCACCGAGAAGCTGCTGTGGGAGCGGTCGTACGAGGGGGGCTGCGACCGGATGTCGATGACGCCCGACGGCCGGCTGATCTACCTGCCGTCGCTCGAAGGGCCGTTCTGGAACGTCGTCAGCGGCGAGGACGGCGCGATCGTCGCCAAGCTGACGCTCGATTCGGCCTCGCACAACACGGTCGTCGGCCTGAAGGGGAACGAGGCGTACCTCGCCGGGCTGAAATCGCCGTTCCTGGCGGTCGTCGACACCAAGACCCAGAAGGTCGTCCGCAACGTCGGGCCGTTCGCGGCGAGCATCCGCCCGTTCACGGTCAACGGCCGGCAGACGCTCTGCTTCGTCAATGTCAACGAGCTGCTCGGCTTTGAGGTCGGCGACCTGACGACCGGGCGCAAGCTGGCGCGCGTCGAGGTTCAGGGCTTCGAGAAAGGCCCCACCAAGCGCCACGGCTGCCCCAGCCACGGCGTCGGCCTGACGCCCGACGAGAAGGAAATCTGGGTGACCGACGCCCACAACAGCCAGGTCCACGTCTTCGACGCCACGACCATGCCGCCCAGTCAAACGGCCTCGATCGCCGTCAAGGACCAGCCCGGCTGGATCACGTTCACGATCGACGGCCAGTACGCCTATCCTTCGACCGGCGACGTCATCGACGTCAAATCGCGCCGGATCGTCGCCGAGCTGAAAGACGAAACCGGCCAGCTCGTCCAGAGCGAAAAGATGATCGAGATCGACTTCCAGGACGGACGCCCCGTCAAGGTCGCCGACCAGTTCGGCCTCGGCCGCGTTGCCAATCCCTGAGCGACTTCTCGGGCGCGCCTACTCGCCTCGCTTGATCAGCTTGGCGAGGACGGCGTCGAGGGCGGCGCCGCGAAGGTCGAGGCGGACGATGTTCCCCTCGGGGTCGATCAGGTAATTCGCCGGGATCGAGCTGACGCCGAAGGCTTCGACGAGGTCGGCGCCGGCGGTGCCGTTGTGAAACTGGGCCCAGGGGAGCTTGCGGACCTTGACGAAGTCGACGACCGCCGAGCGCGTCTCGTCGAGGCTCACGCCGACGACTTCCAGGCCCGCGTCGTGGTACTTGCGATAGGCTTCCTGTTGCCTCGGCAGCTCGGCGATGCACGGGGCGCACCAGGTGGCCCAGAAATCGACGAGGACGTACTTGCCGCGCAGGGAGGCGAGCCGGACCGTCTTGCCCGAGAGGTCTTGAACCTCCAGGCTCGGCGCCGGCTTGCCGACGCGGTCGAGGCGGGCCAGTTCGCGAGCGACCTTGTCGCGGAGTTCGGTGCTGTCGGGGAACCGTTCGCCGACCGTCTGGTAGATCTGCCGCGCGACGTCGACCTCGCCGGCGGTCACGGCCGAGGCGGCGAAGGTCTCGGTGAAGCTCGACGCGAACTCCACCTGATCGCTCTTGCCGAGGCCGAGCATCAACTCTTTGTACCGCGCGAGGGCGTCGTTGAACTGCCCCGCCTGGGCCCGGGCCATCACAGAGATGATCTGCGCGAGCGCCTTGACGGGGCCGTCCGGGTCGTTCTTCAAGTAGAGCTTGGCGGATTCCTCATTCTCGGCGAACCAGTCGTGCTCGATCGCCTTGTTGAAGAGCGCCGCGTACGCCTGATCGCGGTCGTCGGCCTTGGGATTGCGCATCAGGTATTCGCTCAGCTCGCGAACCAGCGCGCGATCGTGGCGGCTCTGGATCTCGGCGACGCCAGCAGGCGTCGCCTGCCCGCTGGCCTGGACGGCCGCCGCGGCGATCAGGCCCATCGTTAAAAGAGTCTTTCCTAATCCCACGGCGCGATCCTCCCAGGGCTTGGACTCTGTCTCGTAAGGGGAGGGCGAGACTCCCGCCGAGCCGGGCGCGGACTCGGCGGGAGCCTCGCCCTCCCGTAATACGGGCTTGTGGAACAGACTCTTAGCGGGTGAGTCCGTTCACGAACGAGCTTGTGCTTGCAACCGGCCGACCTGCGTCATGACCGTCGCCAGGCTGGGGGCGGCCGCCGGCCGAGGGGCGGGCTTGGGCGTGCCGACCAGGCTGCGCATCAGCTCCAGCCACTGGAAGCAGCACGGCCCCATCTCATGCATCGTCAAGAACGCCTGCCGGCCCTTTTCGCCCATCTGGCGAGCGAGGTTACGATCCCGGCTGAGCTTTTCGAGGGCGAACACGACACCGTCGGCGTCGCCGTAGGAGACCGCGAAGCCCCCTCCCGAACGCCGGATCAGGTCGGCCGACTCGCAGTGCTGGGGACCGACGAAGAGGGAGGGGCGGGCCGCCGCCATGATCCCGTACAGCTTGCCGGGCACCACGATGCCCGTCATCTCGGGCCGCATCGAGATCAGATGGACGTCGGCCGTCGAGAGCGACAGGTGCAGCTCCTCGCGAGCCACGTAATCGAGAATCCGGATGTTGTCGAGCGTCTCGGCTTCCTTCGCCGCGCGGACTTCGGCGAGTCGCGGGCCGCCTCCCACGTAGAGGAAGACGATGTCCGACCGATCGCGGAGCCGGCGGGCCGCTTCGATGAACTCGTCGAACGTGTGGGCCAACCCGAGGTTGCCCGAGTACATGGCGACCAGCTCGTCGCGAAAGCCGAGCCGCTTACGGAGGGCGTTGCTCGCGTGGGCGACCGGATAAACCTCGTCGCGACGGCTCCAGACGGGGATGGTCGTCACCCGGTCGGGCCGCACCTTCTTCATCAGGATGCGGTCGGCCATGTACGGGCCGAGGACCACGACGCGATCGGCTTGCCTTAGCACGAAGTCGCTCAACCACGCCAACCCCTTGACGATTGGGTTGCGCGGCGACATCCGCTTGAGGGCGAGGCTGGCGTCGGGATGAAGGTCCATGCTCCAGCAGACGTGGGTCGTCCCCTTGAACCGCCTGAGCAGGGTCCCGACCAGGCCGATGATCGGCGGCGTCGTCAACGTCACGACGGCGTCGAACCTCGGCAGCCGCATCGCCTTGACGACGGCCCGAGCGTAAAAGCTCAGGTAGTCGGTCATCCGGCTGAGCGTGCTCTTGCGCCCCATCGACGTCGCCGGAACGCGATGGATGTGGACGCCTTGATGAATCTCAAAGGCAGGCGACACGGGATCGCCGGGCTTGTATCGGCTCTGGGAGCAGAGTACGTGGCACTCGAATCCGCGCGCCGCCAGCGACTCGGCGAGGTCGGTCAGGTGCTGGGCCGTGGACGCGTGATCGGGCCAGTAATATTGATTGATGAACAACAGCCGCTTACCAGCCACGTTCGCGGCTTCGGCCGGCGTCGTCGGCCGTTCGACGGAGGCGAATTCGTCGTCATGTCGCAAGGCTTCGTCGCCCGCCGCGTCCGGCAGCGCTCGTGCCGTCGGCCGAGCCTGATCGGGTCCGCCTCGGAACCATAGTTTCCGGTTCACCATCGAATGGGCCCCCCGGACCGTTGCGGCCCGCAAGAGAAGAAAGAGTCGCCGTCGCCGAGGAGGGATGAGGAGGGTTCGCCGGGCGTGCCGGGACGCGGCCGCGACGATCAGCGCGACGAACCCTTGAAGCAACCGTCGGAGCGTCGATCAGACGTTCGTGAACGGGTTCTGGAACGAGATCAGCTTGGCCGCGCGGACCAGCTCGGCGATGCCGCGGTCAAGGTCGATGGTAGTCTCGAAGCCCTTGCGGCGGATCTTCTCGTAGGAGACCTCGTAGTTTCGCTGGTCGGCGTCGGTGCCGACTTCGGCGAAGTGGAGGTAGTAGTCGACGTGCTCCATGATCTTGCGGGCGACGTCTTCCTTGGTGAAGTTCATGCTCTCGTGGCCGACGTTGTAAACGTCGTCCTTCACCTCGTCCCAGCGCTCGAGGGCGAAGATGAACGACCGGGCCATGTCGCGAACGTGGACGAAGGTCCGCTTGAACCCGCCCTCGTAGACGATCAGGTTGCGGTTCTTGACGGCCTGGTAGGTGAAGTCGTTGGGCATCAGGTCGAGCCGCATCCGGTTGCTGACGCCGAAAGCGGTCGCGTAGCGGTAGGCGATGCCGTTGCCGGCGTCGAGGACCAGTTGCTCGGCCTTCGCCTTGGTCTCGCCGTACAGCGTGATCGGGGCGCGCGGGGTGTCTTCGTTGCAGATGTAGTCGGGAATCGATCCGTAGATGCTTCCCGTCGAGGCGTAGAGGAACCGCGTGTCGGCGTTGCGGTTGGCCAGCAGCAGGGCGGTGCTGTCGACGTTGATGGCCTGGGCGAGCTGCGGCTCTTTCTTGCAGGCGGGGTAGCCCACGATCGCCGCGAGGTGGATGATCGCGTCGACGCCGTCGACGGCCTTCTTGACGTCGGCCTCGTTGCAGACGTCTCCGAGCATCAGCTCGAAGAAGCGGTTCTGGCAGCAGGGAAGCAGGCCCTGGCCGCCGAAACGAAGGTTGTCGAGGACTCGGACCTTGTGCCCCTGTTCGAGCAACATCGGAACGAGCGTTGAGCCGACATAGCCGGCGCCGCCGGTGACGAGGATTTTCATGGCAGGTGTTCCATCCTTGGTGGTTCGAGACGCGCCGGAGGACGTAGCCGATCGAGCGGGCGTCACGGGAGTCAGCTCAAGCGGCTGACGAGAGATGACGAGCTTTCATATCGCGCGCCAGGCCCCCGTCCATGTGGGCGTGTCAATAGGTGGCGAAACAGCGTCCGTTGCAGATCGAGGCAAGCTATACTTGGGAACGTTGAGAACTCGTAGGTCGGCTTCAGGAAGTCCCAGTGGCCATCCGGTGTTGGGACGTCCATGGAGCCGTCGCCCCAGTCTGTCGGGCGAAAGTATCGGCCAGATCGACCGGCGTGTCAACCGCATTTTTTCCGCGTTCCCTCAAGGTCGGACGCCGAGTTGACGGGGGCCCTGTCGAGTCGGTATTGGTGCAACGGATGACGCCGGAGTGGACGCACGACACGCGACGGCCGACGACGGCCGCGACAGGGAGCCGAATGCATGTGCGGAATCGTCGGTTACACGGGCTCTCAAGAGGCCAGCTCGATCCTTGTGGCCGGCTTGCGACGGCTGGAGTATCGCGGTTACGACAGTGCGGGGGTCGCGACCGTCGAGCACGGCGCCATCGAGATCCGCAAGCAGGCAGGCCGGGTGCGCGTGTTGGAGGAGCTGCTCCGCCAGCAACCGGTCAAGGCCCACGCGGGGATCAGCCACACGCGATGGGCCACGCATGGGCCGGCCACCGATCGCAACGCCCACCCGCACGTCGGCGGTCGCGAGGGCCGGCGGTCGGTCGCCGTGGTCCACAACGGCGTGATCGAGAACCACGCGAGCCTCCGCCGCGAACTGGAGCGCGAAGGCTTCGAATTCGTCAGCCAGACCGACACCGAGGTCGTCGCCCACCTGCTGGCGCGCGAGTTGGAGCGCATCGACGACCCTTATGAGGCTCTCCTGCGGATCTTGCCGCGACTCGAAGGGACGTACGGACTGGGCGTCGTGGCGGCGAACCGGCCCGGCGAGCTGCTGGGGGCGCGGCTGGGGAGCCCTCTGGTCGTCGGAGTCGGCGACGGCGAGCACTTGCTCGCCAGCGACGCCGTGGCGATCGCCCCGCACACGGCCAACGTGTCATACCTGCAAGACGGCGAGGTCGTCCGGCTGACGCCTCGGCAGTTCGAGGTCAGGCATCGCGATCGAGGATCGATCACCCCGCGCATCGACCGGATCGACTGGAAGCCCGACGCCGTCGAGCTGGGCGGGCACGCGCATTACATGCTCAAGGAGATCCGCGAGCAGCCCGACACGCTGATCGACGCCTGCCGCGGCCGGCTCGTCCGCGCCGAGGGGACTGCGCACTTCGGGGGTTTGAACCTGACCGCCAAGCAGCTTCGCCGCGTCCGCCGCGTGGTGCTGGCGGCGTGCGGCACAAGCTGGCACGCGGCCCTGGTCGGCGAATACCTGATCGAGCGGCTGGCCCATCTGCCGGTCGAGGTCGAGTACGCCAGCGAGTTCCGATACCGCAACGCCCCGCTCGACGATCGCACGCTGGTGTTCGTGCTCAGCCAGTCGGGCGAGACCGCCGACACGCTGGGCGCGCTCCGCGAGGCCAAGCGCCGGGGACATCCGACGCTGGCGATCGTCAACACCGTAGGAAGCACCATCGCCCGCGAGGCCGACGGCGGCATTTATCTGCACGCGGGCCCGGAAGTCGGCGTGGCGAGCACCAAGGCGTTCTCGGCCCAAGTCGCCGTCCTGACGATGCTGGCGCTCCACCTCGGGAGACTGCGGCAGCTTTCGTTTCCGGACGGGCTCACCGTCCTGCAAGCGATCGAGTCGGTGCCGGCGCTGCTCGGCGAAGTCTTGAAGTCAGAGCCGGCGATCGAAGCCGCCGCCGAGCGGATCGCGCCGGCGCGGAGCGTGCTGTACCTCGGCCGCGACCTCCATTTCCCGGTCGCGCTCGAAGGGGCGCTCAAGCTCAAGGAGATCAGCTACATCCACGCCGAGGGCTACCCGACGGCCGAGATGAAGCACGGGCCGATCGCGCTGATCGACCGCGAGACCCCCAGTGTGTTCATCGCCCCGCGCGGGTCGCTGCACGCCAAGACTCTGAGCAACATCGAGGAAGTGAAGGCGCGTCACGGATCGGTGATCGCCGTGGGGACGGCGGGCGACGACGACCTGGCCGGGCTCTGCGACGCCTTCCTGCCGATCCCCGACGCCCCCGAGGTCGTACAGCCGCTGCTGGCGGTGGTCCCGTTGCAGCTCCTGGCGTACCACGTCGCCCGACTTCGCGGCTGCGATATCGACAAGCCGCGCAACCTCGCCAAGAGCGTCACCGTCGAGTGACATTCGCTGGAGAAGCCTTCGAAAGGACGACGCGGAGTTCGGGTAAGCGAGTAGGCTCGCCCGAACTCCGCGTTGGTTGGATTTCGTCGTGAGGAGCGAGGCTCAGTTATTGCCGCCCGGGCGGGGTTCGAACTTGATCTCGAAGGGCGAGCCGAGAAGTTCGGTGTACTTGGTCTTCTGTTCGGGCGTCAGCTTGGCTTCGACCTTCGCGAGGGTTTCCTTGCGAAGCTCGCGAAGCTTGGCCATGGCGCCTTCACGGTCGTTCTGGCTGGCCTGGAAGATCTCGCGCATCTCCGCGTTCGACGCCTGGACGATCGAGGCGATCTCCGACTTCTGCTCGTCGGTGATGCTGAGCTTCTTCTGGAGATGCTCTTCCTCGAAGCCGTTCGCGCCGCTGACCTGAAGATTGATCTGATGGAGCCGCTTGAGCTGTTCGGGCTTGAGGAACTCGCCGGCCGCCTTGTGAGCCGACGCGTTGGCTTCGGTCATCAGCTCGCGCATCTTCTTGCCGCGCTCTTCCTGGCTGAGGTTTTGCAGTTCCTCGCGAGCGGCGGTCATCTTCTCACGCGCCTTCTCGCCGAGTTCCTTGGCCTTCTCCTTCTGGGAGTCGTCGAGCTTCAGCTCTTCCTGAACGCTCGTGTTGGAGAGGAGCATCGACAGGCCGCCCCGGCCACCGCCGCCGAAGCCGCCGCCGCCGCGCCGCTGCTGGGCCATGACGGGCGTCGCCATGAGGGCAGCCAGACCCAACGCCATCACCGACTTGCTGAGCATTCTCATCGCGTTCAACTCCCTGGGTAAAGAAAGATCCGCTCGCCTCGTTCCCTGGTCTCAACCTCCGCACGCCGGGGCTGACGACGTCATGACGAGAGCGAGCGCACCCCTCGATAGTGAGATAAGGCGACATCGCGGACGCGCCGGGCCCGGCCTTTCTCGACCGGGCGTTGAAAATCGCGCGCCGCTCACTTTCGATGGCGCAAGCAGTTCATGAAGGCTTAACGACTTCTTCCTCGATCAGCTTGAGGAAGTCGTCGTCATCGTCGTCGTTTTTCTTCTTGGGCTTGGGCGAGGTCTTCGACTTGAAGTGCTCCGGCACCTCGTCGTCGAAATCCACCTCGTCGGCGGAAGCCCGCTCGATCGTCGTGGGGGCGGTCTTGGGGCGAACGATCCGGGCTGGCCGGTCGGTGTCGGTGTCAAGCCCGGCCAGTTCCATCAGGGAATGCCGCTTGCGCTCGTCGATGATGTCGTCGTCGAGCACTTTATGCCGCGCGAGGAGCGCCTCGGGCCCGCTCGGGACATAGTCGATGGTGAACAGGTGGTCGGCGAATCCGACCTCGTCATCCGGCATGATCGCGTGCGGGCTGTTGAGCCGCGCTCCGTTGACGGAGGTGCCGTTGGTGCTCCCCCCGTCGCGCACGTGCCAGATGCCGTTGATGATGGTGAGGTAGGCGTGCTTGCCCGAGACGTTCTCGAAATCGAGACGGACGTCGCAGCCGGGCCGCCGGCCGATCACCAGTTCGGGTTTGACCAGGCGGATCGGATCGCCGCCGCCGACGGGCAACAAGGTTCCGTAATCGTCGCGGAGAGGCGGCATGATTCCTCCTCGATCTCGGGTCCCGGAATTCGCAACGAGCCGCGCTCCGGCTGCGCCCAAACGAGCCGGAACGGATCGCCGGCCGGCGGAGCGGCTCGTCCCGGACGGCGGCTCTCGCGGCAATTGGGAATCATACACGAGCCCGGACCATACTCTCAAGCGACACGCGCCAGTGGAACGACGATCGTTCGGCGCGGTTCGCTCTGGCGACGCGCCGAAGCTTGGGTTAGCCTCGCATCCTGGGAGAATCGACGGGGCCGCCCCGTCCTTCCTGGAGACCATCTGGAAAGCCCGTCGCCGACGGCTTGAAAGGATCACAAAGCATCATGGCAGCATCTCGAAGCCATCTGGCGCTGTCGCGCCGCGAACTCTTGACCAGGGGCCTTGGAGTCGCCGGCGCTCTGGCCGTGGGCCGGTCCGCGCTCGCGTTGTCCGCCGCCCTGCCGGAGTTCCTCGCGCTGGCCGCCCCCTTCAAGATCGGCATCCAGAGCTACTCGCTCCGCGGCTATACGAAGGACGGCAAAGCCGACCGCGCCAAAGCGCTGGCCGTCTCGCACGACCTCGGCGTCCATTTCTGGGAAGCCTATCCGGCCCACATTCCGATGACCGACGACCTCGACCAGATCCGGCTCATCAAGGATGAGATGAGCGCGGCCGGCGTCGAAACGATCGGTTTCGGCGTCATCCCGTTCCGCAAGGGCGATCCGGCCAATCGCAAGGCGTTCGAGTTCGCCAAGAATCTGGGCGTCTCCTACCTCTCGGCCGACCCCGAACCGGACAGCTTCGACGATCTCGACAAGCTGGTCGACGAGTTCGACATCGGCGTCGGCATCCACAACCACGGGCCGGGACACCGTTACGACAAGATCGACGTCATCGCCAAGGCGATCGAGAAACACCACGCCAAGATCGGCTGCTGCATCGACACCGGGCACTTCCTCCGCTCGAAGGAAGATCCGGTTCGCGCCGCCGAGGTCTTCGGCAAGCGGGTGTACGGCGTCCACCTCAAGGACGTCAAGGACGCCCAGCACTTCACGATCCTCGGCAAGGGCGATCTCAACACGCACGGCTTGCTCCGGGTCCTAAACGCCAACGGCTACAAGGGGCTGGTGGCCGTCGAGTACGAGGAGAACGAAAAGAACCCCGTCGATGACGTCCGCGCCTGCCTCGAAGAAGTCGAGAAGGTTCTTCAAGCCGGCCTCTGAGCGGATCGGAGCCGGCGAGGCCGCCCGCGCGGCCCGCGATTTGCATCGGCAGCCGTTTGTGACAACGGCGCGGCTGCCGGTGCCTCCGCCCGTCCTTGATGCGCCGCGGACGTCGTCCGACCTCGATCCTCATGATTGACGAGAGCGCCCACAATGATCCCACGCGAACTCGAACCCGAGTCGATGGAGACCGCCGAAGACGTCGAGCAATACGACGCGATGGATCACAGCGAGGTCAACAACCGGTTCGTCGCTGACTTCCTCGCGGCCCACGGTCCCTGCCGGGGGGGGGAAATCCTCGACGTGGGGACCGGCACGGCCTTGATTCCGATCACCCTGGCCCGCGCCGACTCCTACGCTCGGGTCGTGGGCTTCGACCTCGCGCCAGCGATGATCGAGCGGGCCGAACAGAACGTCGCCAACGCCGGTCTCGCCGACCGCATCCGGTGCATCCAGGCCGACGCCAAATCGGTGGGCGCAGCGCTTGACGGCATCCCGTTCGAGGCGATCGTCTCGAACTCGATCATCCACCACATCGCCGATCCGCGTCCGGTCCTGGCCTCGATGGTCGACCGGATTTCACCCGGCGGCACGCTGATGGTCCGCGACCTGGCCCGCCCCGACACGGAAGCCGAGGTCGACGCCCTGGTCGAGCGCTACGCCGCCGGCGAATCGCCCCAGGCGCGAGCGTTGTTCCACGCATCACTGCGAGCAGCCTTGACCCTCGACGAGATTCAGGCGATCGTCGCCGAGACCGGACTGCCGGCCAGTTGCGTCCAGAGGACGTCCGATCGTCACTGGACTCTGATCTGGCGGCGGCCCGCCTGACGCCACGCGACTCCACGCCCGACGCCCCAGGACCTCAGCTCCCGATGAACACGCCAACCGAGATCGATTCGCTGCTCCAGGGTTTCCCGGTCGTCGTCGTCCAGCCGGTCCAGTGGGGCGAGCAGGACGCGTTCGGACACGTCAACAATACGGTCTACTTCCGCTGGTACGAGTCGTCGCGGATCGCCTACGCGCAGAAAGTCGGCTTGATGGAGCTGCACCAGACCGAGCGAATCGGCCCGATTCTGGCGTCGGTCTCGACCGACTACCGCCGGCAGATCACGTTTCCCGACACTGTGCACATCGGAGCGCGGGTGAGCCGGATCGGCCGGGCGAGCTTCTCGATGGAGCACAAGATCTTCAGCCGCAGCCAGCTCGCGCTCGCCGCCGAGGGAACCTCGACGCTGGTCGTCTTCAACTACAAGACCAACAAGCCGCACGCCATGCCCGACGCCGTCCGCCGGGCCATCGAGAACCTGGAAGGCCGCTCGCTCTCGTCGGATTGAGCGGCCTTCGTAATAGAGGCGACGTTCACTCGCCGTTTTCCTGGACGCCCGTGACCTGCTCCATCAACTCGCGAAGTTGATGGAGATGCTCCTGGGCGTCGGCCAGGTCGGCCAGATCGTTGCTCTCCTCGGGGTCGTCGTGCAGGTCGTAGAGTTCTTCTCGGCCGTCGCCGTTGAGGATGTACGTGCGGCCGTTGGCGGTGATCGACCGCATCCTCCCACGCCGCGCCGGAGCGTCTTCCACTTCGGCGGGGACGTGATCGGCCCGGTCGACTTCGGAAAGCACGGGTTCGCTGAAATCGCGATCGGCGGCCGATGCGCTCCAGGTGTTCGCCAGCGACTTGCCGGCGAAAGTCGGAGCCGTCCCCAGATCGAGGAGGTCGAGGATCGTGGGGGCGACGTCGCGGAGGCTGACGGGCTCGGACACGACCGTTCCGGCCGGCGTTCGAGTCGGATGGACGAGCATCAGCGGAATGTGCAGCTCCGAGCGGTACAGGCTGACGCCGTGGCCCGCCAGACCGTGCTCGCCGAAGCCCTCGCCATGATCGGACGTCACGATCACGAGCGTATTCTGAAGCTTGCCACGGCTCTCCAGTTCGGCCAGAAGTCGGCCGATCTGGCTGTCGAGGTAGACCAGGCAGTCGTCGTAGGCGTCGCGCGCCAGATTGGCGGCCGACTGGGCCTCGCCGCCGGCCTTGGTGAACCGACGCTCGGCCTCTTTCGGAGGCTGGTACGGGTCGTGGACGTCGAAGTAATTCAAGAACATGAAGAACGGCTGATCGCCTTTGTCCGAGAGCCAGGCGAGAGCGTCTCGATTGATCATGCCCGCCGTCTTGCGATACCGGAAATCGACCGGCGCGGCAGCCCGCTTGATGACCGCCTGGGCCAGCTTAGACGTCACGACGTAGCGACCCAGACGCGAGCTGCGAAGCACCTCGATCGGGGTGACGGTCGCGTTCTCGTAGAAGTCCTCGTAGTGGTCGAACCCGCGATCGAGGCCGTACCAGGCGTTGCAGTTCTGCGTGTTCGCCACGAAGCCGCCGGTCGCATAGCCGCGGTCCGCGAGCTGCTCGGCCAGCGTCGGAAACGCGCTGTCGAGCGGCCGCCCGACGTCGGCGGACAACTCGAACGGCCACCGGCCCGTGAATAATGACGCGTGCGAGGGCAACGTCCAGGGCGCGGTGGAGCGAGCGTGCTTGAACAGGACGCCCTCGCGTGCGAGCCGCGCCAGGTTCGGCGTGGTGTCGCGCTCCGCCCCGTACGGCGTCAGCGAATCGGCGCGAACCGTGTCCAGCACGATCAAGACGACGTTGGGAGGGCCGACGGCCGCGACCGAGGCGACCGACGGGCCGCGATCGACTGGCCGGTTTGTAGAATAGACATCAACACCCGCGATTGCCAGAATCAGTCCCGCGCCGAGAATCGCGGCCCGAGGCGCGATGCGGAGAAAGGTCGACCGCCGCTTCGTGAGGAACTTGGTCGTCACGCACGCCAGGCCGATCGCGAGGACCACTTCGGCCGTCTTGTGAAGGGTGGGGATCGCCGAAACAAGCGACCAGGCCGTCAGATACGCATAGAGGAAGAACACGACGCGGCCGGTTCGAAGGCGGGGAATTCGGGCCGTCGCGACACAGAGCACCAGCGCGGAAACGGAGAAAAGCACGAGGTTGGAAAGCGGAGTCATCCAGAAATAATGCCAGTTGGTGCGCAGCGTATCGTACGTCACCCGGCCCATGAGCTTCACGGCGGCGAGCGTGCCGCCGAGTTCCAGCAGGCCGGTCGCGACTCCAAACCACGTTCCCACCACGAACAGCTCGGACAGACTGAGGCTGAGCTTCCCCGGCGCTGCGGAGTCGCCGCCGTCGGTAGGCTGGCGCGAGCGCGCCAACGACTTCCAAGGCCATGCCGCCATTGTCATCCTCCTTGATGAAACGGCGCCAACCCGAATTTCGCGGATCAGCGGGGCGAACGGGGCCGACCATCCTTGGTCATACCCGACACCCTATCTTGCGTCAAACCACGTCGGACTCGTCCCCGTATTCTTTAGGAATTGCGGAACGGCCACGTAGAGGACAACGCAAGTCGGCGAGAAAAGCGCGCCCAGATTGCGCCCGAACATCTCGCCGCCACGAAATTTGCGTCGTCCCATTGCTCTCCGGTCCGATCCCAGCAGAATAAGGAAGGCCGAGAGGCGGCGTCGGTCCGTCCGGCTTTTGAACTTTCGTTCACCGGCGGGTAGGGCGTCTCATGATTCTGTGCGTGACGTTGAATCCGTGCCTGGACAAGACCTTGACGACGCCCGCATGGAAGCCCGGCGACTCGGTGCGCGGGCTGTCCGTACGCGAAGTGGTCGGGGGCAAGGGGAACAACGTGGCTCGGGCGCTCAAGCGGCTGGGACGCTCGGCCCGGCCGGTCACATTTCTCGGCGGCTCGGTCGGCGAAACCTGTCGCGCCATGCTGAAGCAAGACGACGGACTCGACCTGATCGCGATCGAGACCGAAGCGCCGACGCGGGTGATCCTCACCGTCTTGACGCAAGGGACCACCGATCAGACGGCCTTCTTCGACCCCGATCCGAAAATCCAGCCTGAGGAAGCCAAGGCCCTGACAGCTCGGGTCGAGAAGTCGCTCGCCCTGCCGGACGTGGAGGCGCTCACGCTTTCAGGATCAAGCCCCTCGGCTGCGACCCACAGTCTCTACAGCGACTTGATCGGGCTGGCCCACGCGCGGGGGATTCCCGTCTTTCTCGACACTTACGGCCCGGCGCTCGAAGCGATCGGCGCGTTCTGGCCGACGGCGATCCAGCTCAATCGTCGCGAGGCCGCCGGACGGCTGCGGAAGCCGTCCGTGACCGACGCCGACGTTCTCGGACTGCTGGCCGACTGGCGAGGTCGCGGGGTGACGTGCGGAATCGTGACCGACGGTCCCGACCCGGTGCTGATCCAGTACGAGGACCGACAGTACCGGGCCGCGCCGCCGTCGATCGAGGTCGTCAATCCGATCGGCTCGGGGGATTCGATGCTCGCCGGGCTCGTCGACGGCTGGTTGACCGGCGGCGAGCCCGAGACGATCGTCCGCCACGCCATCGCCTGCGCCGCGGCCAATGCCTCGGTCTGGGACGCCGGGGCCGTCGATCCCGAAACCGTTGAACGGCTTGAGGCGGAAATCAAGTTGGAGCCGATCTGACCGGCCGCGTCATTGAAAACCGCCGCCCTTGGGCCGCTGGTTCGCGGCGTTGAGCGCCGCCGTCAGGTCCTTGATCTGCTGGAGGAGCGTCTGGACCTGCTCGGGGGTCATGGACGAGCCGGGCGGTGCAGTCGTCACGTCATGCACTGAGTCCTTCTGGTCGACGAGTTTTTTCATCTGATTGATGCTCTGGAGTTGTGCGAGCAGGCTCGCCATTTCGTCCTCGGTCAGCTCACCTCGCTCCGCTTTCATCTGTTTCTCAAGGAGCGGCGACATCTTCACCATCGAGGGGCCGAGCTTGGAATCCTGCGAGTCGCTCGACGTGATGACGAGGAGTCCGTCGTCGACGAAGTAGACGAGACCGATCTGCTTGAGCATCAATTGCAGGGTCCGCCGCAACGGCACGCCGTCCAGATCGAGGCTGATCGGCGACGTCATGGTCTTCTCGGCTTCGCTGAGTCCGATCGGGTCGACGTAGATCGGGATGCCGACATGGTCTGAGCCCTGGGTCGCCTGCTTGATGTACTTGAGGATGTCTTCCAACGGAGTTTCGTTGGGGAAGTTCATGGCGATGGTTTCTTCGAGCTTGGCAAGGATCGCCACAGTTCGCGGACTGACCTCAGGCTCGTCGCCGCCGCTCGCCGAGTTCGAGGTCGGTGGCTGGCTCGCCGGCTCGACGCGACTCTTCGCCAGCATGAACTTCGCCTCGGCGGTAAACGCCCGCACCTCGTCCAAGGTCGTCGACCTCTTGATATTGCCGTCGCGCTGCCGGACCTGGAGCCCCGCGAGGGTGCCCATGCGGTCGTAATGAGCCTCGTACGCGGCAGTACGCGCGGCCGGCGTCGTCGCGTCGTCGAGCCGAGCGTCGAGCAGGAGTCGCGAGGCCCGGTAGACGCGATCGGGCTGAACCTGTTTCTCGCGGTACTCGTCGAACGTCGTCTGGAATGCCTGCTCGGCGGCCTCGGTCAGTTGCTTGCGAAGCGCCTCGGGCTCGTCACGAAGGTGAGCGAGATCGGTCGACCGAGGTGCGGAGGCCTCGCCCTCGGGCGCCTCGCGAACGGGGACTGGGCGATCCGCCGCAGTTTTGGCTTGTGGCGGCTCGCTCTCGGGCTTTGGAGTTTCCTCCGCCGCGACGGCCGGCGACGGCTGGCCCGGATCGGGCTTGTCGTCCTCGGCCTGCTGGCGGCCGTAGACGCCGGCGCCGGTGACGGCGAACCCTGAGAGCATAACCAGGGCCGCGACGATTTTCAGTTTGCTGAACAACATGGCTGTGAAGACTCCCCGTACGAGATCAGCGACGGACGTGGAAACGACGGCGTCCCAGGGTCGGCCGTCCGCGATCCGCATCGAAGCGCGGAGCGCGGCGGCGACCAGTGATTCGGAAGGCGCGGCCTGAAGTGAGGCGTCGAGGGCGAACGATCCTGCGACGGCCCCCGCCGCCGACGTGATTCCTCGGCGGCTGAGCCGCGAGCCCAGCAGCGTCCGCGCCCGGGCCAGCCGGCCCTTGACAGTACCGATCGGCCAGCCGAGCTGGCGCGCGGTCTCTTCGTGGGTCAAACCCTGGAGATAGCAAAGGGCGACGGGCGCCTGGTACTTCCAGGGGAGCCGGTCGATCTCCTGATCGAGCACCGCGCGCAGCTCGAATTCGCCGTCGCGCGAGGCGGGAGCGGGCGCTTCCAGATCCAGGCTCGTCCGCTCCCGCTGCAACAGCCGCTCGCGACGGACGCGGGCGCGCCGTGCGACTTTCAACGCGACGCCGTGCAGCCAGGCCGCGATGACGTCGCTCGGGCCCAGGGTTCGCGCCCGGCGGATCAGCACGAGGAACGTCGCCTGAAACGCGTCGTCGACATCGTGCGCGTCATCGAGGATGCGACGACACACGCCGAGGACCATCGGCCCGTACCGCGAGACCAGCAGCTCGAACGCCGCCTGATCGCCGTTCCGGGCGAAACGTTCCAGGAGCTGCCATTCCGTCAGGCCGCTCAGCGAACCGGACTCGAAGAGTCTCTGAATCTGCGGTGCAATCCAGGCGTCTCGACTCATTATCGCCTCCGCGCTGTCAAGGCCAACACCTTATCATGCAGGGGGCTGGGCGTTCGGATACAAAAAACCAAAGAAATGGCTCCAGCTTCCAAGCTTACCGGATGCAAACGACATAAGGAGTTGCCGAAACCCGGCCGAAATGGTAAGCATGGCGACGGCGAGTCGACTATCGCGAGAGCGGTTCGCAGTGCACGCTCGGCGGTTTCAGCACGGAGGCGATCACCCGGATGGATCCAACCGCGCAGAGAATCTGGTTCGTGGGCGACCTGGGAGACCCCTGGGTCGCCGACATCGCCGAATCACTCCCGGACCTGGTCCCGTTCCATTGCGAGTCCCAGGGCGAGCAGCTTCCGGATCAACTCTTTGACGCCGCCGCCCCCGCGCGCGTTCTCGTACTTCATCGTTCGCGTCTGACTCCGGCCGACGTGGCCCGACTCGAAAACCTGCGAAGGACGCTCGGCCCCGAGCGCTGGCCGCGGATCGTGCTCTGCGTCAGCCCTTACGTGCGGTACGCCGAACTGGAGTGCTGCGCGAACCTCGTCGACCTGATCCTTCCCGAGGCGACCGCCCGCGAGACGCTGCCCCGCGAACTGGACCGCCTGCTCGGTCGAATCGCGGCGCCGAGGCCCGACGTCGCGACGAATCCGATAGGCGTCGAGGTCGTCAGCACCGATTACGAGGTCCGAAGCCTGCTTCGCGAAGCCTGCCTCCGCGCGGGCTACCAGGCGAGCGACTCCCCGACGTTTCAGACACCGGCGGATCTGACCGTCTGGGATGTGCCGGTCCTCGAATCGCGATGGACCGAACAGCTCGAACGGCGCAGTCGAGGCGGACCGGTCGTGGCGCTTCTCGGTTTCGCCGACCGCGCGGCGGTGACGGCCGCCCGCGACGCGGGGGCCTCCGCCTGCCTCGACCTCCCGTGCGCGATCGACGACTTGATCCACGTTCTCGACCGACTCGCGACGGAGTCGCCGATCCCAACCCGCGTCGACTCCAACGCGCGCGGCCAGCTTCCGCATGCGTTCCCCCCTCCGCACACGATCCGGACGCGCCGAGGCCGGACGATGGTCTCCGAAGCGGACCGCCGAGAGCGCGATGTGGCCGGAGTCGTCGGCGACGCCTAGAATACCTTCCGGTCCCGCGAACTGAAGTCGACGCGGTTCAACCAGCCCTTCTTCTCCTCGGGACGTGCTCGCGATGCCCAGGCTCTCGCCAAGACGGTCCGCCGCGACGCCCCCGGCGGCGAGCGAGCTGAAAGACCTGACCCGCTCGATCCAAACGGCCTCGGGCTTCCCCGAGGTGATCGCGGCCCTCAAGAACGGCCAGGCCGCGACGATCGACGGCGCCTGGGGGTCGGCCTCCGGGCTCGTCTCGGCCGCGCTCGCGTTGCACGCGCCGACGACGCTGATCATCGTGCTCGCCCACGTCGGCGACGTCGACGACTACCGCGACGACGTCGCCGTTTTCTCGGGGATCACGCCCGAAGTCCTCCCCGCCTGGGACAAGCTGCCCCGCGAACAAGACGCCACCGACGAGGTCTTCGGCAACCGCCTCCGCGTCGTCGGCCGGCTGGCCGGCGGGTTGCCGCCGCGCGTGGTGGTCACGTCGATGCAAGCGTTGCTTCAGCCGGTTCCCAGGCCCGACGTGCTGCGGCGGATGTCGCGCCGGCTCGAAGTCGGCGACGCCGTCGCGATCGACGAGCTGGGCTCGTGGCTCATGGAGCGCGGGATGGTCCGGGCCGAGGTCGTCGAGATCCCGGGCGAGTTCAGCCTCCGCGGCGGCATCTTCGACGTCTTTCCGACGGATTCCACCGACCCGGTCCGCGTCGAGTTCTTCGGCGACGAGATCGAGTCGATCCGCCCCTTCGACCCCGGCTCCCAGCGCTCGCTCGATCGCTGGCAGTCGGTGACGATCACCGTCCCGCCCAGCTTCAACGACGCCAATCTTGACAGCTTCGGCCCCGCCACCGACGCCTTTCCCGAGGGGACCTGGATCGCGCTCCTGGAGCCCGCCGACCTTCGCGAGGAAGGACGGCACTACCTGGCGCGAGTCGAAGACCCGCGCGGGCTCTACTCGGTCGAGAGCACGTTCGAGCGGCTGGTACGACGGCCGACGATCGCCCTGTCGGTCCTCGCCGCCGACTCGCTCGAAGCGACCTGCCACCTGCGGATCGAGAGCGTCGAGCGGTTCTCGGGCGAGCTGACGAAGGTCAAGGACGAACTCGAAACGGCGGCGGCCGGCGACCGGGTCTTGATCGCCTGCCACAACGCGGCGGAAGTCGAGCGGCTCGGCGAAGTCTTCGCCGACACCGAGCTGGCGCGGGCCGGCCGGCTCGATCGCTGCGTCGGCCGCATCCGGGCCGGCTTCCACATGGTCGACGCGTCCACGCTGGTGATCGCCGACCACGAGCTGTTCGCCCGCGCCGACGTCCGCCGCACGACCAGCCGACGGCGGTATGAGAGCCGGGCGATCGACAGCTTTCTCGACCTGAACGAAGGCGATCTCGTCGTTCATGTCAACCACGGGATCGCCCGTTACCTGGGCCTCCAGTTCGTCGACAAGTCGGACGAGCACGCCGAGGAGACCTTGCTCCTCGAATTCGCCGAGAAGACCAAGCTCTACGTCCCGATCGCCAAGATCGATCTGGTCCAGAAATACATCGGCGGCGGCAAGGCGACGCCGCCGCTCTCGAAAATCGGCTCGTCGGCGTGGGACAAGCGCAAGAAGCGCGTCGAAGAGGCCGTAGTCGACCTGGCGCAAGAGCTACTCGACATCCACGCCCAGCGCGCGAGCCAGCCGGGCTTCGCGTATCCCGCCGAGGACAGCCACTGGATGGCCGAGTTCGAGGCGGCCTTTCCGTTCGACGAGACGCCCGACCAGCTCGCGGCGATCGAGGCCGTCAAGGAAGACATGGCCGTGACCAAGCCGATGGACCGCCTGATCTGCGGCGACGTCGGCTACGGCAAGACCGAGATCGCCATCCGCGCGGCGTTCAAGGCCGTCGACGCCGGCAAGCAGGTCGGCGTGCTCGTGCCGACGACGATCCTCGCCGAGCAGCACCACCGCAGCTTCAGCGCGCGGATGGGCGAGTTCCCGTTCGTCGTCGAGGTCGTCAATCGGTTCCGGCCGAAATCCGAGATCAAAGATGTCCTCAAGCGCACGGCGGCCGGCGGCGTCGACATCCTGATCGGAACCCATCGCATCCTCCAGAAGGACGTCGGCTTCAAGGACCTGGGCCTGATCGTCGTCGACGAGGAGCAGCGGTTCGGCGTCGAGGACAAGGAATGGCTCAAGACGCTGCGATCGACCGTCGACGTCCTGACGCTCTCGGCCACGCCGATCCCGCGCACGCTGCACATGAGCCTGCTGGGCATCCGCGACATCTCGAATCTCGAAACGCCCCCAGCCGACCGCAAGGCGATCGAGACCCGGATTCTCCGGTTCGACCCCGACACCATCAAGCGCGCGATCCATCGCGAGCTGAACCGCGACGGCCAGGTGTATTTCGTCCACAACCGGATCCACGACATCCAGAACATCGTCGACAAGATCCAGGCCATCGTGCCCGAAGCGCGGATCTGCATAGGCCACGGCCAGATGACCGGCGAGGCGCTCGAGCGGACGATGCTCGCGTTCATCCGCCGCGATTTCGACGTCCTGGTCGCCACCACGATCATCGAGAGCGGGCTCGACATCCCCAACGTCAACACGATCTTCATCAACGAGGCCGACAAGTACGGCCTGGCCGACCTCCACCAGCTTCGCGGACGGGTGGGACGCTTCAAACACCGTGCTTATGCCTACCTGTTGCTCGAATCCGACCGACCCGTCACGCCCAACGCCGTCAAACGGCTCAAGGCGATCGAGGAATTCACGTCGCTCGGCGCGGGGTTCAAGATCGCGCTCCGCGATCTGGAGATCCGGGGCGCGGGGAACATCCTGGGCGCCGAGCAATCGGGCCACATCGAGAGCGTCGGCTATGAGCTGTATTGCTCACTGCTGGAATCGGCCGTGCGGTCGGCGACGAAGCAGCCGAACAAGCCGCTGTTCGACTGCTCGGTCGAGCTGAAATGGAAGGCCTACCTGCCGCGCGACTACGTCCCCGGCGCGCGGGTGAAGCTGGAACTCTATCGCCGCCTGGCCCGGCTCCGAACCCTCGATCACCTGTCCGACTTCCGCCAGGAGCTGAACGACCGTTTCGGGCCGCCGCCGCGACCGGCCGAGAACCTGCTCGCCGAAGCCGAGCTGCGCATCCTCGCCGGCAACTGGAAGCTCGACCGAATCCACGTCGAGGGCGAGTACGTCGTCTTCACCTACCGCGACACCCGCCGCATCGAGACCCTCGCCCGCCGCAATAAAGGGCGGGTCCGGGTCGTCGACGCCAAGAAAGCCTACGTCCCACTCGGCGAAGACCCGCTGAAGACTCCCCAGATCGTCGCCGTCGTCAAGTCACTGCTTAGCACGAAGTAGCTGCGAAGCTACTTGGCGGGCTCGCGCTTCGCCCGCTCGGCCTTGATGTCGGCGGCGGCCTTTTCGAGCCCCTTGCGCAGCTCGGAAATCTGAGCGGGCTGAAGCTTGCCTTGTGATTCGAACAGGGTCATGAAGGCGTCGATTTCCTTGGGCTCGAGCGGATAGCCGATGTTGCCGAAGGCGGCGTCGGCCGTGCCGTGCTTTTCCCCCTTGGCGTCGAGGACGACGAACCAGGGGATCCCCTGTGACTCCTTCGGCCGATACCGCTCCATGACTTCCTTGCCGTTCTTCATGCGATCGACGTCGACCTTGACGACGAGGAAATCGTGCTCCAAAAGCGCGGTGATATCTGGCTTGGCCAGGAAGTCTTCGAGCTTATGGCACCAACCGCACCACGGAGCGCCGAAGGTGAGGAAGACGCGTTTGTCTTCCGACGCGGCTCGCGAGAGGGTTTCGCGCACGAGCGCGTCGGCGTCCTTGGGCTCGATCTGCCACTTGGTGAGGAAGTCCTTCACCTTCTTCGGATCGTGGTGGTCGCCTTCTTCGAGCGGGCCGGTTCGCTGGCCGGTGAGGACCTTGCCGTCGGCGTCGAGCACTGCCAGAAACGGATAACCGACGCTCGAGTAATCCTTGGAACTTTGATCCAGATACGTCTGAGCGTTCGGCGCCTTGGTGTCGATCATCACCAGTTCGTACTCGTTGAACAGCAGCGACCGTATCTCTGTGTTCTCCTGGAACAGCGTGTGCAGCCTGTGGCACCAGCCGCACCAATCGCCGCCGAACATCAGGAGCACGCGCTTGCCATCATGCTTGGCGCGAGCCGTCGCCTTCTCGACCTGCACCTTGGCGTCGGCCTTGGCGTCGTAGATCGACTTCCGCTTCGCCGGCGCATCGTCGGCCCCAGCGGGCGAGCCGAACGCGAAGCTCAGACCGACAACGAGTGACAACCACACGATTCTTCGTCGTGACGAACCGACCGTGGACAATGACATGGCAGCCTCCCAGCATCAAGATGAGGGACCTCGACTCCCACGAATGTAACGGGCTCGCTCAGGCTCAACCACGAAATTCCGCGAATCGCCGGACGGCCGATGTGAGGATCGCGCGGGCTCGGGCACTATAAGGATATGAGCGGCCCCAAAAGACCGGAGATCGAGCGCCCGACATGACCGTTGAATCGCGCAGGACGACCCAGCGATCGCTCCAGGCTCTCCTGAGCTGTGGCGCGCTGGGCGCAAGGACCGACGTGCAACTCCTCGACCTGTTCCAAACCCGGCGCGACGAGACGTCCGACGAGGCGTTTCGCGTGCTGGTCGAACGGCACGGAGCGATGGTCCACACCGTTTGCCGACGCGTCCTCGGTGACTCGTGCGATTCCGACGACGCGTTCCAGGCGACGTTCTTGGTGCTCGTCCAGAAGGCTGGCTCGATTCGCAAGGGTGACTCGCTCGGCTCGTGGCTGCACGGCGTCGCCCTCCGGATCTCCAGACGGGCGCGCGACCAGGGCCGGCGGCGACGTTCGATCGTTCAATCAGCCGATCACGAGGCGCTGGCCCGCCATGCCGACCGCGAGGAGGTAAACCTCGATGCGTCGGCCGCGATCCATGAGGAGATCGAACGCCTGCCGTCGCGACTCCGCGAGCCGCTGATCCTCTGTTGCCTCGAAGGTCGGACCTACGACGAAGCGGCCCGGGCGCTCGGCTTGAACGAGCCCAGCCTGCGCGGACGCCTGCATCGCGGGCGAAAGAAGCTGGAAGCACGGCTCAAACAGCGCGGCGAACTGGGTCGTGAATCGCTCGGCTCCGCTTGGCTCGCGGGCGGTCCCGCACCGAAGCTCCTGAACGCCGTGGCCAGCCAGGCGGCGCGTTCTCTCGGCTCGTCCTTACCAATCCCAGACTCGATCAGCTCACTCGCAAAAGGAGCAATATTCGCCATGTCGATTTCATCGATCAAGTCGATGGCAGCCGCGACAGCCCTCGTCGGGGTGTTCGTACTCGGCACAGCCGTCGTCGCTCAACAAGGAAAGGAAGCGCCCACTGAATCGGCTAAGCGACCGGCCGAGCAGGCGCCGAGCACCAAGACTTCGGAACCTGCTCGTAAGCCGACGAAGGAGGAGATCGAGAAGCGAAACGCAATGATTGTCGAGGCGCTGGATCAACCGTTTCGTACCGCGTTGCCGAACCCGCTCACCCTGGAAGGTCTGCTCAAGACCATCAAGCAAGACTCGGCAAAACCGGGTTACTCGGGGATTGCGATCTACGTCGACCCGTTTGGGCTCTCGGAGGCCGAGCTAACCATGTTGTCCGAGCTGCCGGGCGACTGGAATCGATCCAACATGAACTACGTGCTCGAACAATCGTTGCGGATACTCAAGCTGGATTACTTCATCCAGGACGGATTCCTGATGATCAGTTCGAGCCAGAACGTCCTTCGGAAGAAGCTCGACTTGCTGGATAAGAAGCTCGACCGCGTCCTTCGCGCGGTCGAGCAGTCGAAAGCAAAAGAGTGATTGATGGATGTGTCGTCCGCTTTCAATCGGCGAACTCCCGGGCCAGGAAAGCCGCCGTGCGGTCCCAGGCGTCGGCGGCGGCCTGGAAGTCGGCGGGCATGGCGTGGACGGTCGCCGGGGTCTCGACGCGGGCTGGCTTGCGGGCACCCTTGAGCAGCGGGATCTGGGCGCTCGGGCCGTCGGCGAGACGGTCCTCGACGGCCGGGCTGAGGATGGCGTCGGCCAGCAGCTTGGCGGCTTCGGGGTGGGGCGCGCCCTTGAGCATCACCAGTGTGTTGGGGATGAACAGGGTGCCGAGCTGGTCGGCCTCGCGGTCGGGGTAGACGATCGCCACGGGAGCGCCGGCGTCAAGCTCGCCCATCGCGTCGTCGGTGTCGGTCAGGCCGAAGGCGAGCTGTCCCGAGCTGACGGCCGTGGCCACCTGCTTGTTGCCCGAGAGCACCTGAACGCCGTTGGCCTTAAGGCTCTGATAATAGGCCTTCGCCTTGTCGTCGCCCCAGGCCGCGAACAGGCAGGCGGCGTGCGTCGCCGTGGTGCCGAACAGCGGCTTGGCGATGCCGATCTTGCCTTTCCATTTCGGGGCGGCCAGGTCGGCGATCCCCTTGGGTCGGTCGGACTCCGGCACGAGCTTCGTGTTCACGATCAAGATCCGCGCCCGGCCGGCGAAGCCGTACCACATCCCGTCCGGGTCCTTGAACGTCGCGGGCGCCGCGTCGGCGTGACTGGGATGAAAGGGCTGCAACAACCCCTTCCGCTTGAGCCGGATCGTGTTCAGGATCTCGTTGTTCCAGAACAGGTCGCAGCGCGGCCGGACCGACTCGGCGATGATCGTGTTGACCAGCCCCACCGTCTTCGTGCTCTCGACGTCGTACTTGGGCCGCAGCGTGATCCCCACGCCCTTCGCGAGATCCTTGAGCACGGGGTCGGAGAACTCGCGATCGAGCGACGAGTAAACGACCACCGTCCCCTCGTTCTTCGCTTCCCCGCCGACCGCGGGCCAAAGGTACCCGAAAACCGCGAGAGCGACAGACGCGGGCAAGCCCAGAATCACGCAGAATCGCCTCGTTCGACCGTCGTATCGCATCGTCGCCGCCTCCCCTTGAGATTCCCTCTACGACAGAAGTCCTTGAAGCTAACGACCGTCGATGCGTCACGTCAACCGTCGGGTCGGCGATCGGCCTGACGTCGCAGCTTGGTTGCCCCGGGGCGAGGGGTCGGCTAAATTCGGCGAAACGAGGCGGCGGCTTGATTTCTCTCCCCTTGCGAGGCTCCTCCGATGATGTCCGAAACGAACGGTTCCCCCGGGTCGACCCGCAGGTCTTTTCTGGGAGGCGCCTCGGCGCTCGGCGCGGCGTTCGCGTTCCCGACGGTCATCCCCGGCCGGGCGCTGGGGAAGGGGGGCTTCGTCGCCCCGAGCGAGCGCATCACCCTGGGGGTGATCGGCGTCGGCCCGCGCTGTACGTATGATCTCGGCTCGATGCTGAAGCTGCCCGACGTCCATTGCGTCGCCATATGCGACGTGCAGGCCACACGCCGCGAGGCCGCCAGGAAGCTCGTCGACAAGGCGAACGGAAACAGCGACTGCGCCGCGCACCGCGATTTCCGCGAGCTGCTCGACCGCAAGGACGTCGACGCGGTGCTGATCGCCACGGGCGACCGTTGGCACGCGAACGCGTCGATGCTGGCGGCGAAGGCCGGCAAGGACGTCTACAGCGAGAAGCCTTGCGGCCTCAATATCCACCTGTGCCAGGCGCTCGCTGACACGATCAAGCAGACCGGCCGCGTGTTCCAGGCCGGCACCCAGCGACGCAGCGTCGCCAACTTCCAGCTCGCCGTGAAACTCGCCCACAGCGGCAAGCTCGGCAAGCTTCATACGCTGTTCGCCTCGGTCTACACGCCTTCCATCCTGACGAGCTGGCTGCCCGGCGAGCCGACGCCTCCCAAGGACGTGGTCGACTGGAACATGTGGCTCGGCCCCGCGCCCTGGCGTCCGTACAACAAGGCGTACGTCGCGGGCGGCTGGCGCGGCTACTTCGACTTCGACTCGGGCGCCCGGCTGCTCGACTGGGGAGCGCACACCGTCGACCTCTGCCAGTGGGCGAACAAAGCCGACGACACGACGCCGATCCGCTACGAGCCGACGCCTACGAACATCACGGCTCATTACGCCAACGGCGTGAAGCTGGTGCTCGACTTCCTTAAGACGCCGTTCGGCGAACGTCCCGGCTGGATCACGCCGCTGGGCACCTGCCCGGTCCGGTTCGTCGGCGACGAGGGCTGGGTCGAGACCGGCGACAGCGGCGGCATCGAGGTCCATCCCGCATCGCTCAAGAGCGAGTTGAAGGAGCTGACCGAGAAGACGCCTCCGATCGGCCTCGACGTCTCGGCCCACGCGCGCAACTGGATCGACTGCATCAAGTCGCGCGCCAAGACCGCCGCCAACCCCGACGTCATGCGGCACTCACACCTCGCTTGCCACGCCGCCGCGCTCTCGTGGACCCTCAACCGTAAGCTCGAATTCGACCCCGTCAAGGAAGAGTTCGTCAACGACGACGAAGCCAACGGCCTGCGCTCCTTCCCGGCGCGCGATCCCTGGCGCGTGTAGAGCGGGCTTCGATTGAATTACATGTGGCTCTGGGCGGCTGGTCGCAAGTGCCAAGAGCGGTAGGCCGTCGGAAGGGGGACAGGCACCGAGCGGGTGCTCTCGGAGCCTGTCCCCGTTGCGTCGCCTACCTCCGAGGCGTTCTGTTCCTCGCCGTTCGAAGCTCAGGAGGCTTGTTGCGTGTCGTTGTCGATCGGCAGCATCTGGCCGGAGATCGACTTGGCGGCGTCCGAGGCCAGGTAGACGGCCAGCGCCGCGACGTCGCGGGGATCGACGAGGCGTTGCAGTGATTGGTTCGACAGCGCGTCCGAGATCTCTTCCTCGACCGATCGACCGCTCAGGCTCGCTCGCCCCTCGAAGACCTTCTCGATGCGCGGGCCCGCGACGCAGCCGGGCAGGATAGCGTTCGCCCGGATGCCGAATGCGCCCAGCTCTTGGGCCAGCGTCTTCGTGAGGCCGATCAGCCCCCACTTCGTCGCGCAATACGCAGAGCGATTCGGATACCCGAATCGGCCGGCCATCGACGACATGATGATGATCACTCCGGCGGACGACTTTTTGAGGTGGGGGATCGCCAGCCGCGTCGTGTTGAAGGTTCCGGTGAGGTTGACCTGGACGACCTCGTCCCACGCATCCGGATCGTACTCCTCAACCGGAGCCGTCGGCCCCGCGATGCCCGCATTGTTCACCAGGACGTCCAACCCTCCCAGGGCCTCGACCGCCTGGGGAACCATCCGCTCGACGTCCGCGCGACGGGACAGATCGCAGACGGCGGTTCGCAAGCCCGGGATCTCATCGGCAAGGACCGCGAGGCCGTCGGCGTCGAGATCGACGACGAACACCCTGGCGCCGGCGGCCGCGAAAGCCCGCGCGATCTCACGACCGATCCCCGACGCCCCCGCCGTCACAAGAACACCTTGGCTCATGAATACTCTCTGAAAATTCCTTGCTTGTTCGCGAGCGACGTCGAGCCCGCCGGGTCGTCCTACTTCACGAGGTCGGACGCCTCGCCCCATCGGCCGCCGAAGACGAACTCGGGCAGCGGCCTTCGTTGGCGAGGCGAGAGATCGCGCGGCCGGTAGCTCTCGGGCAGATCGTTCACGTCTCCCAAGTATCCGATGGCGAGCCCGGTCAGCGGCCGGAAGTCGTCCGGTACTCCGTACAACTCGCGGACCCGATCGGGCAAGATGCCGATCATCTGGTGGACGTACAGGCCCCGGGCGGTCGCCTCGACGGTCAGGCTGGCGCTCGCGAGCCCGAGGTCGTGTTGGGCGGCGTCGTTCGGCTTGCCGTTGAGGGCGAACTTCAGGCTCGTGCAGCCGATCGTCAGGACGGGCGCGGCCTTGGCCCAGGGCTGGTTCCCTTCCACCAGGCACGAGAGCAGCCGCTCGAACGCCTCCGGGTCCGCCTTGGAAGCCGCGAGGTAGCGCCACGGCTGCTCGTTGTAGGAGGAAGCCGCCCAGCGCGCCGCCTCGAACAGCGAGCGGAGGTCTTCCTGAGAGACGGGCCGGCCGGCGAAGGCGTAGGGACTCCAACGCTTCGAGAGCAACTCCTGGATCGGATGATCCGGGCTGGCTTCCTTCGGAAGACTCATCTCACGGTCCTTCCTTTGAGATTCCGTCCAGGGCCGTCCCGCTATAGGAGGCCTCGTTGATGATAGGCTTCTCGGCATTCTAACCGCGCGAAGGAGGCCTTGCCAGAAATCGGTGTTTCGCTACTCTGTCTTGCGCGGGATTCCACGAACATCTCGTTCTCGAGCCCGAATGGACCGATCACGATTCAAGGCGGCCCCGGCATTTCTCTCGACGGGGCCGACGTCGAATCCTCTGGACAGTGAGCCAAGAGTGGCGACCGGCGTGCCAAGACCGGTCGATTGTGGATTTCGCGCCGGCGAGACCGAACGCCCGCCGGCACTCTCCAAGGATGGAGATTGGACACGTGAAGAAACAGACAATCGTCGCAGCCATGCTCGGCCTGGCCATGGCGGGGTGCGCCCATACCCGCAAGGCCGGGTCGCCCGATGGGCCCGCCGATCAACCGGTCGGCATGGTCCCGGTCCCTTCGTTGCACGACACGATCAACCGCGGCTTCGCCAACCCCGCCGTGGCGAGGACGACCCTTCCTGACCCCGCAAACCCCAACTGGTCGGCGCGTCCGTACCCGCCAGGCAGCCTCGCCCGAGGGGCGGCGCCCAGCGTGGCGACCACCGGCAAGTCTGTTGGCACCGGCGCGGCCGCGGTCGCAGTCGCGGCTCAGGCGCAACCGCCGGCGGAACTTCCCGCGCTGGCCCCGGAAGTCGGTTTGCACGATCCATCGACCATGCCGCGCGTCGCGTCCGGCGACCCGGCGGTCAGCCCATCCTCGATCCCCCAACCGCCCGCCGCCTCGGCGCCCGGCGAGGTCATCGACGTATCGCCCTTGCCTCCGGTCGCCGACACCCTCGACACGCCGGAGCTAGCGGCGCCTCCCGCGACGGAAGCCCACTCCGAGCCGGCCACGTCCCCGGCGAATGCGCCGAGCCCCGTTCCGATTCCTGGATCCAGCCCAACCGCTCCCGGCCAGCCCCCCGCGGCGGCGGCCGACCCCTTGCTCGGCCCCACCCCCGAACTGATGCCGTCGGCCCTCGACGGCCTCGTCTCGCCGGAAGTCCGCGATCCCGGTCCAGACAATCCGGCGGGCGCGCCCGCGACCCCGGCGGCGCCGGCCGCCCCGACCGAAACCTCTTCCTTGCCCGACCTGAGCCCCTCGCCTGCGGCGGGCGGGGGCGCCGGTCCCGCGCCGGCCGAGCCGACGACGGGCCCGACCGGCTCGACGAGCCCGACGGCCTCCGATTCCCAGACCCTCGCGGCGCAGTCCCCTGCGCCGCGCGTCGATCCCCACGTCCTCCAGACCTCGGCGACGACGGCGCCGGCCGCGGCCGACCGCGTCGACGACGTGATCGACCCCAAGTGGAAACGGGCCGGCGAGACCGCGGCGCGCGTCGGCGACGAGGTCATCACGATGCGCGAGCTGGTGATCAGCGTAAAAGACCAGATCCGGAAGCACGGCGTGAACATCCGTGAGATCCCCCGCGAAGAGATGAACATGCTCGCCCAGAACATCCTGGCGAACTTGATTGAGCGCTCCTTGATCTATCAAGAAGCGAAGCATCAGCTTAAAGACAAGAATATGAGCCACCTCCTCGAGATCGCCGACAAGGAGTGGACCGAGACGGAGCTGCCTCCGTTACTCCGCCAGAATCTGGTCGAGAACGAGCATCAGCTCAAACTGAAGCTGGAAGAGTCGCACAGATCGCTCGCCGCGCTCAAACTGTCGTACCGGCAAGACTTCATCGCCATGTGCTTCATCCAGCAGAAGCTCAAAGACAAGGTGAACGTCGAGCTTCCGGAAATGCTCAAATACTATAACGCTCATATGAACGACCAGACGAATTACCGCCCCGCGCGGATCACCTGGCGCGAAGTGGTGGTCGAGTCGGCCAAGCACCCCAGCCCGGCCGATGCGCGGCGCAAGGCCGACGCGCTGATCGCCCGACTTCAGAGCGGCGAAGACTTCGCCAAGCTGGCGCGGGCCGAGAGCGATGGTCCGTCGGGGGTCAAGGCCGAAGGCGGCCTGATGGAGACCTCGCCGGGCAGCTACGCCGTCGCCGCGGTGAACCAGGCGATCGAGAGCCTCCCCCTGAACACGATCAGCGGAGTCATCGAAGGCCCGTCGAGTTTCCACATCGTCCGGGTCGAGCAGCGCCGCGCCGCGGGGCCGGCCGGATTCGCCGAACTCCAAGACCAGATCCGACGCGAGATCTATACCGAGAAGACCAACCGCGAACGCCGATTGCTGCTCGCGAAGCTTCGTTCGAACACCGTCGTCACGAGCATGTTCGACGGCACCGAAAGCGACCCCAACGCCATCAAACGCTAACGACCGCTCTCCTCTCGAACGACCGCCTCGCCACGCTTCCTCTCCTATCCCGCCTCTCGATCTCGACGGCCGCTCCCTGCCCTGCGCATCAGGTCGCCGTTGCGTCTTCTGCGAGTCGAGGTTATCCTCTCAGGCGCATCGGGCGCCGACGTTCGCGTCGGTTCTGGATGGATCGAGTGAATTCGCACGCGCCGTCGTCGCCCCCGCGATGCAAGCGGCCTTTGGAGCCTCCCCCGATGGAGCCGCCCAGACGGTTTCGCTATCGTCCCATGTGCTCGGAGGCTGGATGCGACCAGCCCGCCGTCTACAAGATCGCCGCGGTCTGGAGCGACGGGACCAGCCGGGAGCTGAAGAACTACGGCCTGGCGTGCTCGGCCCATCGCGAACCGCAGTCGGCCCGCGCGAAGCGCCACCGCGATGAGCTGAAACTTCAGGACTGGGAAACCGTGGGCGACGTCCGCCTGTACCGTTTCGACCCCGACCGCCGCGACATCGACCTGGAATGCGTCGTCGACGGCCCCTCGGCCCTCGAAGCCCCTTGACCGTCGCAGCGCCTCGACACGGATGTTTCGGGAGACCGTCAAGGATGATCCAGCCCGCTTTGCGATCCCGCCGTCCACCTCGCCTCGCCGCCGTAATCGGGGCGTGCCTCCTCGCGGCCGTCGCCTCGCCGCCGCGTTCGGCTTACGGTCAGTCGCTCACCGCCCCCGCGAATCTCGCCGCGCGTCCGTCGACGCTCGGAGCGGTCGAACTCCCCAAGGCATGGCAAGACAAGTTCTGGCGAAGTCCCTCGGCTCAGGCGCTCTTGAAGCTGACACCCAAGCAAGTCGCCGACCTGGTGCCCGTCCAATCCGGAGTCCGGTTCTGCCGCTGCCCGGCCTGCGGCGTGGGAGAGCGTGAAGACCCGCTCGCCTGGAACATCGAAAAGCCTCAGGTGGTGACCTGCCGGCGGTGCGGCGTGACGGTCCCCAACGACGCCTTCCCAGCGAAGGTCAACAACGCGATCCCTGAGGAGAAGGTCGAGGTTTTGCCCGGCGTCTGGCACAGCTATCCTTACCACGCCGTCGTCGCCGAAAAGCTCGCGTATCCCGACGAGCGACTCTACCTCAATGCCAAACGCGACTACGAGGCGCGTGCGTATCTCGCCAAGGCGGCGCTTTACGCGGCGGTCGCTTCGCGCGAGCCGGACGCCGCGCGGCGGGACGCCCGAATGGCGCCGATCGCCTGCACGCTCATCCTCCGGTTCGCCCAGGTCTATCCCGCGTACGCCACGCATTACGACCAGCCCGGCGGATCCAAACACCTGCAACCGGCTCGGATGTCGCCTCCGTACCGGCGCGGCTACCAGACCGGCAAATGGGAATGGAACGGCAGCCTCGAAGTCCCAATGAATCTCGTCCTGGCCTACAGTCTCATCCGCGACGACCCGGCGTGGAAGGAGGCCGGCAAACTGCTCGGCTGCGCCACCCCGGCGCGAACCGTCGAACGCGACTTCCTCCTGGCGTCGGCCGAGCTGGCGCGCCGTCAGCCCGAGGAATTCACCGAAGACTCGCTGCACGTTTACCGAGGCATGCTGGCCGTCGGCAGGTTGATCGAAGATGAGAACTTGACGCACGAGGCCATGATCCGCGTCGAGGAGTTCACACGACGTGGATTCTACTACGACGGGTTCTGGCGGAACGCCGACGTCCGCAGCCATCGCCGCGTGCTCGACTTGCTCGACGGCTGGATCGAGGGAATCCTCAACGCCGAGCCGGCCGTGGCGGTTTCCCTTCGAACCGGCAAGACGCTCGGTGCCGCGACGCCGATGTCAACGCCCGACGCCGGCGGCCGACGGTCGCTCCTGGCGATGGTCGATCTGGCGCGGTCGGCAAGCGCGGCCGTCGCTTCTCGGCCCCCCGCTCCCCAGGTTCAACAGGCCTCATGGCCGATCGCGACGAGTCTCGAACCGGCCCGACGTCCAGTCTTGCTCGGTGGCGCGGGGCTGGCCCGACTGGCCGTCGGCGATCACGACGCGACGTTCGACGTCGAGCTGCGGGGCCAGGACAGCCTGGCGGCCCGGCATTTCCAGCGGCTGGCGTTCCGGATCAGCATCGGCGGCAAGCCGGTCCTCGACGATCTCGACGAGCGCCCCGCGACGTCGACCGGCTGGGAGCTTGCGACCGCTAGCCACAACACGGTGGTGATCGACGGTCTCAATCAGCGCGAGTCGCCCGAGGCGGCCCGGAGCGCCGCCCCCGGCAGCGACTTCCTGTTCTTCGCCGCCGACCCCGATTTTCAGGTCGCGACTCTCGACGACCGCTTCGCCTACCCCGTCTCCGCATCGCGTTATCGAGAGACCTTCGTGGTCTCGCGGTCGGCTCGAAGCCGGTACGCTCTGTCGGTCTTCGAGGTTCGCGGCGGCCTTCAGCACGACCAGATCTTCCACGCCGCGCCCGGGCGCAAAGAGCGCTGGCGGCTCGCGACGCCCGCGGAACCGGCGCCTAGCAGCCTGCTGCCTCCTTCCATCGTCCATGTCGCCTCGGCCAAGCCCGAGGACGGGCGGTGGTTCGTCCAGGCGTACGGCGAGTTTCACCCCCGGATGCGGAGCCGGGTGGCCGAGCCCTGCCAGGTCGTCCTGGGGGGCGGCCCGATCGCCTCGCAAACGAGGCTCGTGAGCCTGCGTGGCGACGTCTCCACGACTCCGACGCTGCGCCTTCATCTGCTGGGCGACATGCCGGCGACCCTGATCACGGCGACGAGCGCGGATTCTCCGGGCCCCGACTCCCCTGCAACCGCCGCCAGCGACGAAGGGGAGCGCGCCAGCCTGATCGTCCGTCGTCGTTCCGAGAATGGGGCGACGTTGAACACGGTCTTCGTGACCCTCTTCGAGCCGATCGAGGAAGGCGCGGCTCCGCTGACGAAGGTCGGGCGCGTCGAGTCGGTCGAGGACACCGTCGTCGTCCTGGTCGAGACGCCCGACGGTCCCGAACACTTGGTCATCAACCGCAACCCCGGCGACAAGGTGCAGGTCCAACTTGCGAATGGGCGGTTCGTCACGACCGACGGCGTCGCCGTGCGGGTGCGCGAGAAGGGCGTCGTGCTCGCCGGGGGCACGTACGCCGAGGCGGAAGGAAAGCTCGTCTCCCAGGTTCGCCTCACCGGCGCGATCACCGGAGTAGTGCGGCAGCGAAGCGAGCACGGACGTGGCTGGTTCGTAAGCCCCGAGAAGCTGCCTGGCGATCCCACCGTGACGGGGCGGACGCTGATCGTCGAGCACGGCGACGGTCGATACCGTTCATGGACGCTCGACTCCATCGAATCAAGCCCCGAGGGGACGAGGTTACACGTTCGCGAAGAGCCCGGCTTCCAGATCGACCCCAAGACCGGCGAGGCTCATTACTACCAGTTTCCCCGAACCGCTGCGCCGGGGCCGCACCGGTTTCGGGTCTCTCAGATCGCTCGCTAAAAAGGCTGGAATCATGTCGAAAGCAAAAAATACAACGGATATCGACCTTGACTCTTGACAATGCAAACGCATCGAGTAATTTCGAATTCGTCGGCTGTGACGCTGTTCTATCCATGCCTCTCCAGTCGACCGAGGCATCGGTCTCGATTATTTGGCCTCTTCTCTGTTCCGGCCCCGTCGGTCCGTAGAAATGCGGACCGACGGGGTTTTTTTACTGTCTCAGCGAAAGTCGAGAACTGCTGGTGAAAGCGACGACCTGGCGGCGTTCGAGCGACGACTATGCGATCGAGTGGGGAGGGCGCGCCTGGACGCTCGATTCGACCGGCGGCCGCCTCGGCCTCCGCGCGAGCGACGGCTCGACGGGCCGGTTTCTGGAGCTATCGGGCCTTGCCGCGACGGGCCGGCGCGCGGACGACGTGTTCCCGTCCGACGCCCTGGTCGGAATCGAGCTGTTCCATTCGCGCGTGCTGGCGACTTATTCGCCCCACGGCTGGAACGGGCTGACCGTCCGGGCCGCATGGGGCCCGAGCCTTGACGGCGACGGCCTCGACCTGGAGATTCAGGCCTCGGCGAGCACGGTCGGCGAGTTGCGGAAACTCGAAATCCTCGTCAGCTCGACGTGGGCCTCGGCTCGGCCGAGCGCGACGACGGTCGAACCGCGCGACCGCGGCTCGGCCCTCCTCAGCTACGACGGCCGCGAGCCGGCCGACCTGCTCCAGAGGCTGTCGACCACGCCGGTCCCCGCATCGGAGACGACGGCCTTCGCCCCCCTCGTCATCCCGGCCGACTCGACTTCCTACCTCGAAATGGTCCATCCCTACGACGCCTCGCGGAGACTCGTCGAGACCGTCGATCAGGGGAGCGAAGGGTCAGCGATTGCTTCGGTGCGCTACGCACTCTTCGGCTACGACCTGGAGAAAGGCGTCGTCCTACGCGGACGCCTGCGCGGCGTCTGGCTTCAGGGCCGGACCGCCGACCAGGCGACGGTCGATGACCATCACCGCCGCTTCCTCCACGAGCCGCCCCCGCTGGGGAACTAACTCGAATTCCCGCATCAGTAAGTGATTACCCTCCCCCACCGGGAGAGGGATGTTTGCGACGGTATTTCTTGATATCTGCCAGCACAGCGCGCTCGGTCGTCAGGAGCCAGCCGGCGCCGGCGACTTGGGAGGGACGGCGGCGACGGCTTCAAGACTCTTGACGACTTCGGGCCGGTCCCAGTCGTGGCTGCCGACGGTCGTGGCGACCACGCGTCCGTCGGGCGCGATGATGAACGTGGCCGGGATGCCGTCGGTCAGGAAAACGCCCGGCAGGCCGTCGGCGTGGAGGATCGTCATGGGCCATTGCTTGTCGCGCACGAACTTGCGGACGGTCTCGATCGAGTCGTCCGTCGCCACGCACACGAACGCGATGTTCTTGCCCTGAAACCGCGCATCCCCCGCGAGCCGGGCGATCGACGGCATCTCGCCGATGCAGGGGGGGCACCACGTCGCCCAGATGTTCAGAAAGACGGCCTTGCCGGCGTAGTTCGTGAACTTGACCGGCTGGCCGTCGAGGTCGTGCAGCGTCCAGTTGTAATCGGCGGGCTTCCCGGGAGCGGCCAGGTCGATCTCCTCGGGCGCCCTGGGACTCGCGACCAGCAAGTACACGACCCAGAACGCCAGAAAGAGTCCGCCGACGATCGGCCAGGTGTGGTCGCGCTTCGGAAGCGGCTCGGTCAAGGGCGAGGTCTCAGAATCAGTCACAAGCCGCTCTCCTTTCATTTTCAGTCGTTACCGCGCGTCTCGGCGACAGGAGCCAGCAGGTTTTCGACGGGTGCGTAGTCGTCGGTGAGAATGATGCCTCGCGACCGGCTCTTGAGCACGGTCTGTTCGTCTTCCGGACCGTAGGGAATCGGCTCGGTCCTACGGTGCTTGTGGTAGAACCGGGGATCGCCGACGCGACGGCCGAGTTCGGTCAGGTCAAGCGGCTGCTTCGATGCGACCACCACGAAAGTCTCGCGCGCTCCCGAGCCGATTTCTCGGTTGGTCCCGAAGATGTAGACGTGCGGAAACGTCAGCTTGGCCGTGGCGGTCCAGGAGCCCAGGAAACTGCCGTAGCGGTGCGCCTTGGCGAGGTATTCGTCGCGGATCTGTTCCTTCTCGGCGGGCTCGACGACCCTGCCCGCCACGACCTTGACTTCCTTGCTGTCTTCGTCGATCACCCTGTCGCCGGCCTCGATCTTGGCGATTTTCTTGTCCGCCTTCCTGATGGCCTCTTCGTCGGTTTCGTACGCGTCGATGATGTTGATCATGTAGACGCCCGTAGGGCTCATCATCTTGGCGATCTTGTCGTTGAACTCGCGGGTCGTGAGGTGCCAGGGGACCGAGAAGTCGTTGAATGCGTCGCCGAAGATGATGTCGTACTGCTTCTTGTCCTGGTTGCGCTCGACGAACTGGCGGGCGTCGCCCCAGATGGTCTTGATCGTCGTATTGGGGTCCAGGCCGGTGGCCATGTGATTGGCGCGCGTGACGGCCGGATCGATCTCCGCCACGTCGACCTCGGTGCCGGGGTAGATGTGTTGCATGTGGCGCTGGAAGGTGTACGCGCCTCCCCCCAGGAAGAGAGTCTGGAGGGTCGACTTCTCGACCTTCGGATACCACGACCGCGACTCCTCGGCGGAGATCTCGTCGTCGAGGTCGGACTTGGCGTCGGTCACGGGCGCCGGCTTGGCCTCGGTCTTGGGATTGGGATTGGCTTTGTCGTCAGCCTGCGCGTCGGTCGCGAAGACGTTGTCCGGCAGCGTCGAGCGGACCACGCCGGAGGCCGGGGTCGGGGTCGTCGACGGCGCGACGGTGATCTTGCCGCTGGCCTGGGCGGCCCGGTAGGCCACCAGCGCGTAGATGTGCTCGTAGTCGTAATCGAGGCGCTCGGGGTGGCCAAGAATGAAGTAGCCGTGGATCAGGTTGTCGAGGACCAACGTGCGAAGCTGGAGCTTGCCGTTCTCCTGGGGTTCGTTGTCCACCTTGATATAGTAATAGTTGCTCTCGTCGATCCAGGCCAAGGCGTCTTCCTTCGTGGTCGGGTCGCCCCGCTCCTCACGGATGCTCCACTCCTGGCCGATCTTCTCGGTCCATGCGGCGGGCAGGAACGCGATGACGCAGAGCCCGAGCGGAATCCCCGCCCAGACCGCGTGCCAGACCGTGCCCAGGATCGTCGCGGCCAGCGCCAGGACGGCGGCCAGCACCAGCAGCACCCCCTTCGTCCCCAGCACGTCGATGAGGTAGAACCCCGTCAGGAAGGTGCCCAGGATGCTTCCGACCATGCCCCAGGCGTAGACCTCGCCGATCGCGGTGCCGGTCCGCTTGAATCGCTTGAGCCGGTCGACGGCCAGCTTCGCCACGACCGGACTGACCGTCCCCATCGAGACGGAGGGCAGGAAGAACACGGCGACCACCACGAACAAGACCCGGTACTGCCAGGTCAACGGGATCGAGGTTCCGCCGAGGTCGATCTCGGTCAGGCTGATCGCGCGGCTGAGCAGGCTGGGACGAATACCAAGGTCCAGCCAGTCGCGAAACCAGCGGGGCATGTTGTCCAGGAAGAGGATCGCAAGCGTGAAGATCGATGCGATCATGAACAGCCAGCTCGCCTGCTTCTCGCTCCGGATGTGGTTGGCGACGCGGCCTCCCAGGTAGTTCCCCACGCTCAGGCCCGCCAGCAAGACGCCGATGACGCTCGTCCAGCCGTACACGCTCGATCCCAGGTGGCGCGTGACCAGTCGCCCGGCGACCATCTCCATCGCCATGAATCCCAGGCTCGCCAGGAACGCCAGCGCCGCCAGATCCTTGAGGCTCGGCCGAACGGCGGCCTGATCATGGTGGTCGACGCCCATGGCGGTCACGGCTTCCGCGGCGCGCGACGACGACCAGAGCGAGCCGACGGCGACGATCGCCAGGCCGACCGCCGTCAGGTTGCCGAGGACCGCAACGTAATTCAGGTGATACCCGCCGAGGTCGATCCCGCCGACGCCCAGCATCCGGATCAAGGGGGCGATCGCCCCCAGCCCCAGAAGCAACCCGGTGAGCCCCCCCAGCGCCTTGCCGGGGACGCCCGTGCTGAGCGTCGCGGCCATGAGCGCGAGGGCGGCGGCTACGACCAGGACGATGACCGAGGTCGGAGCCAGGGAGATCAGGACGAATCCCGCCAGGAACGTGCCGGCGATCGACCCGACCGCGCCGCAGAAATAGACGTCGCCGATGGCGCTTCCGGCCCGTTGCGACTGCTCGACTGCCATCTTGGCCACGACCGGCCCGATCATCCCCAGCACCGTGGCCGGCAGCAGGAAGTCGAGCGTCACGACGATGACCGTGCGCAGCTCCCAGTTCAGAACGTCGGGCGACGGGATGATATGGGCGATCTGCGAGTTCACCCAGAGGGCGCTCAACGTCAAAAAGGCGCCAGTCGCGAACAGCGGACCAACGGCTTGACGCGGCTCGACGCGGTCGGCCAGTCGGCCTCCCAGGACGTTGCCGAGGCAGATGCCTCCCAGGATGATCCCGATGACGCTGGTCCAGACCGTCAACGACGATCCAACGTGTTGCGCCACCAGCCGGCTCGACACCAGCTCCAGGATCATGATGCAGAGACTACTGAAGAACGCCAGGGCGTAAGGCGACAAACGGGCAGCCAAGCCGACCATACCGCGAGCTCTCCTCATACGTCGAAATCGCCAATCCCGGTTCGGCGCGACTGAACATCCCTGGCGAGCGACCAAAAGTAAGTTGACCGGCCTACACGATAGCCGAGCGAACAGGGTTCCCACAACCAAGTACCAGATCCGAGAATATTCGTCGCCGACAGCAATTTGCGGCCGATCGCGGAGGCCGTCGGCGCGGCGATGGCCCCAGACTCTCCGGCCTCGTTGGGTCGTCGATCTCACCACCTCGTGATCCCACGCGATCGATCTTTACAAGTTTTGTAATTCCTCTATGCTCCCCAAAGTCAGGATCGCGCAACGCCGCGGCCGGGCTGGTCGCTTTTCGGACGAGGCGTTCACGACCGTATAGCGGTTTTCTTTTGAGTGGCCCCCAGCGATGGGTGGCTGTAGCAGAATGCCACAGCTGCGAGGGCCGAGGTGCCTCTCCCGTGGCGTCGCATCGCTCCTCCACAGCCTCCCAACATCTGCGGTCCCGCATGCAACTTAACTGTAAGCCGCGGTAAGTGGACGATGACTCCCGAGCTGATCACCGACCTGGACGATCCCCGAATCGCCGTCTACCGCTCGCTCAAGGCGACGAACCAGACGCGCGACTTCGATCAGTTCGTGGTCGAGGGGGAGAAACTGGTTGAACGACTTCTGGCCAGCCGATTCCCAACGGCCTCGGTGCTCGTCACCGATCGCCGCTGGCCTCGGCTGGCCGCCATGGTTCCCGACGACGTCCCCATCTTCCTGATCCCGTTCGAGCTGGTCCACACTCTCGTCGGGTTTCCCTTCCATCAGGGTGTTTTGGCCTGCGGCCGTCGCCTTCCTTGGCCCGACTGGCGATCGCTCTGGACCGGAGCCGCGGAGTCTTTGACTCTCGTGGTCTGCCCCAAGGTCAGCAACCCGGAAAACCTCGGCTCGATCGCCCGGCTCGGCGACGCCTTCGGAATCGACGGCGTTCTCGCGGGGCCTTCATGCCCCGATCCGCTCTCCCGGCGCGTGCTTCGCGTCTCGATGGGCTCGGCCCTTCGGGTGCCCATCCTGGTCTCCGATCGCCTGCCCGAACTCGTGGCCGAGATCCAGACCACCCTCGGCGTGACGTTCCTCGCGGCTGAGGCCGAGCGCGGCTCGACGCCGTTCGAGGCCGTCGATCGGCCGCGACGCGTGGCTTTGGTGCTCGGCGACGAAGACCAGGGGGTCGAGCCCGAATGGGTCGCGCGGTGCGCGCGATCGATCACCATCCCCATGCCGGGGGGCGCCAGCTCGTTGAACGTCTCGACCGCCGCCGCGATCCTGCTCTACCACTTCACGAAACCCGCCGCTTCCTGAAACGCTTTTCCTGGCCTGAGCCGAGGGAGTTCGTCCTCGATCGAACGAATCGATGCTCGTGACGCTTTCGAAACAAAAACTCGATAAGGGGTAAACTCGTGCCCGTCACGTGCGTTCTAATAGGAGGGGAAGGGCCGCTTTCTCGCGAATCGGCCGGAGGTGAATCTTGAGGACCGCGTGTCATGGTTCGTGAGCAGGAGAAGGTTCCGATCCTCCAGGTCGTCGTCGGCCCGAACTCCGGACGCGTGTTCCGGCTTGATCGCGAGCTGACCCTGATCGGTCGCAACCAGGACTGCGACGTCGTCCTCGAACCGAAGTCGGTCTCGCGCCGGCACGCCGAGGTCGTCCGCCGCAACGGCGATTTCCTCATTCGAGACCTCGCCAGCACGCGCGGAACGATCGTCAACGGCGAGCGGCTGTCCCATCCGATCGCGCTGCACAACGGCGCCAGCGTGGTGATCGGCGAAGTGACGCTGCGGTACCACAGCCAGGCGGTCCAGATCCAGACCGGCGAGGACGATCAGTCGACCGTCTTCGCGGCGATCGACTTGACCGCGCGGAACGACCGCGCCATCCCGATCGTCAAGCCCGAGGAAAAGCTCCGCGCCCTCCAGCAGATCAGCCAGGTCTTCGGCGGCACGTTGGTGCTCAACGAGTTGCTCGACCGCGTGCTTGGCTCGCTGTTCGACATCTTCCCGCACGCATCGGGCGGATTCGTCCTGCTGGTCGACGCTGTGACCGGAGCGTTGACCCCCGAGGTCGTGAAAGTCCGCAACGGGCCGACGAGCGAGGTGACGATCAGCAAGACGATCCTCGAACGGGTCCTCGACGACGGTCTGGCAATCCTCAGCAAGAACGTGCCGGCCGAGTTCGCCGAGAGCAAAAGCGTCTCGGAAAGCCGGGTCCGCTCGCTCATGTGCGTGCCGATCGTCGATCAAAAGCAAAAGCCGATCGGCGTCGTCCAGATCGACGCCGACGACGGTCGCGGCAAGTTCGACGAGGAAGACCTCGACCTCCTGGCGGCCGTCGCCAGCCAGATCAGCGTGGCCGTCCAGAACGCCCAGCTTCACCGCGATCTGTTCAAGCAGCGCGAGATCGAGCGCGAGCTTCAATTCGCCCGCCAGGTCATGCAGGCGCTCCTGCCCGAGCGCCCGAAGTCGGTTGCGGGCTACGAATTCTGGGACTGCTACGAGCCGGCGCGACACGTCGGGGGGGATTACTACGGCTTCATCCCCATGTTCGGCCCTACCGACGATCGCGCGGCGCCGCCCAAACGATGGGCGATCGCCGTCGGCGACGTCGTCGGCAAAGGGCTCCCCGCCGCGCTCCTCACGGCCCGACTTTCGGCCGAGATCAGCCTCTTCCTTCAAGCCGAAACCGACCCCGCCGCCGTGGTCACCAAGCTCAACCGCCGACTCGACGAGAACGGCGTGCTCGACATGTACATCACGTTCTTGCTCGTCATGCTCGACGTCGAGACCCACACGCTCCAGATCGTCAACGCCGGCCACCCGCTCCCCTTGATCCGCCGCGCCGATGGAACTCTGCATGAGGTCGACCGCGAACACTCCGGCCTGCCGCTCGCCATCGACGGCGGCTCGGTCTACACCGCCTACAAGACCACGCTCGCGCCTGGCGAGTACGTCGCGCTCTATACCGACGGCGTCACCGACGCCTTGAGCCCGGACAACGTCCGCTATACCGAGGACCGGCTGCGCGACCTGCTGACGCAGACCCCGGGCGCTCCTCACGAAGCCGGCGAAATGGTCGTCGAGAAGGTCCGCGAACACGTCGCCGGCCGCGCGCAGTTCGACGACATCACCCTGGTCGTCTTCGGCCGCGTCTGAACGGCGCACGGAAATTGCTTATCAAAGACGACTCGAATTTCATTCTCCCGCGATGGGATCAAATGATGCAGCTCGCCTGGATCGCCGGCCTTTTCGTCGCCTTCCCCGACCAGCCGCGCCCTTGGGTCGACGAGGTCGTCTACGGCGTGATCATTGAGAAATTCTTCGACGGGGACACTTCGAACAATCACATGAAGGATCGATTCATCAAGGATCGGTCGAAGTACGAGGGGGGCTTCTGGGGAGGCGACCTCAAGGGCGTGATCGACAAACTCGACGACCTGGCGGGCCTGGGCGTCACGTCGATCCTGCTTTATCCCGTCATGCAGAACGACGACGCGCCGATCGCGAAGTACCTGCCGACCGGCTACCGACCGATGGACTACGAACACGTCGACAAGAACTTCGGCGACACGGCGACCTTGCGCGCGCTCGTCGACGCGGCCCACGCCCGCAATCTGCGGGTGATGCTCGACATGCCGATCACGCTCCCCGGATTCCATCACCCGTTCCTCGCCGACCCGGCGAAGAAAGCCTGGTTCGGCCCCAAGAGCGAGTACGGCGTGCCTCGTTGGAGAGCCGAGAATCCCGAGGTCGCCGACTACTTGATCGGCGTTTGCGAGCGCTGGAAGGAACGGTCGAACTGCGACGGATTCCGGCTCGACTCCGCCCACCTCCAGCCGGTTTCCTTCTGGAAGCGGTTCGTGGCCGAACTCAAGGCCGCCCCGCCGACCAAGCCGTTCGTGATCCTCCCCGAGCTGACGGTCAATCCGCGTCAGATCGGCAAGTTCATCACCGAGGCGGGTTTCGACGGGGCGTACGACTTCAGCGTTTTGCGGGCCCGCGACGTGTTCGGCAAGGGCGAGGACGTCGGCGCGCTCTCGTTCATCGCCCGCGAGGCGAAGCAATTCTATCCCGCGCCGCGCACGATGCTCGCGCCGATCGACAACTACGAGAAGGCGTTCGCGACGATCGCCAAGGAGCCGAAGGCCGCGCGAACCCTGCTCGCCCTCACCTACATCCTCACGCTCGACCGCGTCCCGCTCCTCTACGCCGGGAACGAGCTGGGCGTCGCCTTCAGCGAAGTCGGCGGCGCGTTCCCCGCCGATCGAAACACCTCGCCCTTCCTCCGGAAGGTCAAAGCCCTGATCGCCCTCCGCAACCACGAGCCCGCCCTCCGCCGGGGCGATTTCACCGAAGTCGTCGCGCGCGATTCGGTCTACGCGTTCCTGCGGACGTTCGGAGACGACCGCATCCTCGTCATCCTCAACGGCTCCGACCAACCGCGCGACTTTGCGGCGCCGATCGGCGATCGCGCGTGGCGAGACGGCCTGCTCGTCGATCTCCTGGACGGCCGGACCGTCAAGGCCTCGGGCAGCGACGAGGCGGTTCGGGTCAACGCCTTCGGCTCGCGGATCGTCAAGGTTCGATAAATCGCGGAATTCGACGCTGCCGATCAATGGTCCTCATTGACCTTTCTTCTGGTCACCGCGAGCGATCGACAGCTTTTGTTTGATGAACTTCGACACATCCTCGCTTTCGCCGTCCGTCTTGGTCCGCCCCAGAACTTCCTCGGCCTGCGCGGCACATGAGACGGCCTCGTCGCGACGGCCCGCCTTGCCCAGGACCATGGCCTTCTCGGAGAGGAGGTTCGCCCGATCCAGGGTCTTCAGCGCCTTCGACTTCAACGCGGCGTCGAACGCGCTACTGGCCTCGTCGATCCGGCCGAGTTTGCCCAGAAGTCGGCATCGGAAGACTTCGGAGTCGAGCCAATGGTCCGACCCTTCCTCAACATAGCGTCGTGATCGATCCCAGGTTTCGAGCGCGTCGGCGTTGCGCTTGGCGCCGGTCAGCATGACAGCTTTGTCCCTGAGGAACCGCCACTCCGCGTCGCGATCCGCCGCCACCTCCGCAATGAGTCCGTCATAGACCGCCGCCGACTCGTCGATCCGATCGAGCTGCTTGAGGTCGTACGCGATCCGGCCTCGAATACCCCGCTTCTCTTCGGCCGAGAAAAGATCGTCCTTCAAGAGCTGATTCGAGTAAGCGAGGGCCTCTTCATAGCGTTCGCCCCATTCGAGATGGGTGCGTCGAGCATTCTGCAACCGCTTCCGCACCTCGACCGTCTTCGCTTGGCCGAGTTCCTCATCGATGAGCTTCAGCGCGGCCGCGGCTCCTCCCTCTTTCATGGCGACTTTGAATCGGACTTCCATCGCTGCGAGTCGGGTTTGTTCCTCCTGATCGCCAAGCATTCCGAGATACTTGTCTCGGAGCCCAACGGCGTTCGTTTTGTCGAGATCGAGAATCTGGTCGATCTCCGGACGGTAGAACCGGACCAACATGTCCACGCGTCTCTCGGCCTGGCCCGTCTCGGCAGCCAGCGCCGAGAGCGCCGCGTCGAGACGCCGCGCCTTCTCGATCCCTTGGGCTCCCATAGCTTTCGACAAGGCCGCGTCCCGCGCCTCCCCCGCCAGCCGATACTGTTCCACATGCTGAGCGAATTCCAACGGCCCCAGCCCGATGGACCCCGTCATCGCATAAGGACGTCCGGTCGCATCAGCCAGAAACACGGTGGGAAAGGCGTACACCCCATACTGTTCCTGCCAGGCGATGTATGGCTCGCGCTGAGCTTCGGGCAGTTCCTCTTGGGTCTTCGGGTATTCCAACTTCACCAGTACGAACCGTCCCGTCCGATCGAGAAACTCGGGTCGACTGAGAACGTCCTTCTCGAAGTCGACGCAAGGGCCGCACCAGGAAGTCCCCGTGAAGACGATGAAGAGTTCCTTACGTTCCGTCGCCGCGAGACGCCGGGCCTCGTCCAGACTCGTCAGCCACTGCTCGCCGGCTTCCAATCCACCGGCGCAAAACAGAAGGAATCCAATGAGAGCGGCACGGCAAAGGCGAGACTTCGGCATTCTTCCACCTCGCATGGAAATGAAGAGCCCAAACCGAACGACGCCTCTCACTGACGATCGTCAGAGGTCGACGACATTCTACAAACGTCGTACCGCCTTCGCCAGAGAATCCCGCGCGATTCGCGGTCGTACGATCAGCGCGGTTTCTTGTCCCAACGCTCCCACAGCAGAAAGCAAGCCAGATAGAGCCGTGCGTCGTCGGTCTTCCTGATTCGCTCCCAGGCTTCGAAGGCCTGCCGCGACAAGGCGATGTAGGCCAAAACCTGCTGCCTGCGAAACGTCAGGGAGAGGTCGTAGTCTGCATCGTGGCGAGCCTGCTGGAGGGTTACGAAGGCGTTCGCCACGACCTTCAGATCGGGCGGGGTTGAGTAGCCCGAACCTATCACCGACTTGGGGAGCTTATCGTTCGCGATCTCGGAGGAGGCCTTTTTCATTTCCGCGTGGCTATACGTCCGATTGATCCGCGCTCCCAGGCCGCGCTCGTCGGCGTAGAGGGCCGATGCTTCCGACGTGAGCAAGTGGAACAGGGCGTAGTACGCCGATGAAACGGCACGGCGGAGGTTCGCCTGCTTGGGTCGTCTCGCGTCGAGTTGGGCGAGTTGATCCGCCTGATCCAGGAGATCGGCGTGGAGGCTCACGACGCCTCCACGGGTTCGGACTGTTCCGCGAGGGAGCGGAAGGAAAGGTAAGGCCATCGATCCGGCGCAATGCGTCTGGCGACGGGATCGAGCAGTTCTCGCAACTTTTGAGCAGTTTTCAGGAACTCCTCATCGGTCTTGGAGGCGTCGTCTGATAGAAACGCCCAGATCCAGAGGCCCGGGTCGCCTGTATGATCTTCACCCGTGCGGAAACGGAGGTCCGCAAGTTCACGAGGCCGATAGGGCTCGATCTCCTGCTCGATCATCTTTCCCAATCGATAAGCTTCATCATCCTCGAAGCGGTCGAATTCGAGCATCAGCACGATGTCCCGGAACAAAGGCAGAGCGTTCTCCACCACGGCTGTCGGGACGGGAACGGTCGGGTTCACAGTCCTGGCCACCTTGCGAAAATCATTCACGAGCTTCGTAAGGCGAGCGCGCTCGGCCTCGGGCAAGAAAGGGAAATCTTCTTCTTCAAATCCGTCCACCGCCCGCGGCGTCAGCCAGAGCGTCGCACTCCGAAGTCTCCTCGTAAAGTCATCCGCATCGAGTCGGGGGGCGTCGACGAACCCTTGCGGAGCGATCAGCCTGGCACCCATCCGAACGTTAGTCCAGAAGTCGTGAAGCGACATGGGATTCCCTTTCAAAGATGATGTCGACGGGATTGCCCACTCCTTTGAGTATATAGGGAGTGTCACTTCCAGGCAGTCGCAACTCCAGAAACGGTCGGGAGGCGGCGGGAGCGTTCAGGAATGAGAACGACGCCTTAATCCCGCCTCTCTAGGACCTCATACGATCACGCGAACAGCCGCATCCCGCGCTTGCGCGGGCGGTCGCCACGTTCGAGCGGTAGGAGGCGGCAGGCGGCGGATCGCATGTCGTGGCCGTGGCCGGTCGTGAACGACCGGCGGGGGAGTTTCATGCCCTCGGCCCCCTCGTGGTCCTGATCGCGCGAGCAGAGGGGCAGGGCGATCTCGACGACGTGCCGCCCCGAGACCAGCAGGAAGACGGCGTAGGGCAGGGGGGCGTCGGCGTTGGTCCGCCGCGAGAGCGAGACCCACGGCACCGCGTGCGGGACGTGCAGGCGGTAGACCAGGCAGCCCGTCCCCTCGAACAGCGAGCTGTCGAAATCGTGGTCGGGGTTGCCGATCCATTCCAGGGTGTCGGTGAAATGGCCCAGTTCGCGAACCGGGGCGATCAGGATCGCCATCCGCGCCATCGATTTGTACGCGCCGATGGGGACGCTCGTTGGGGAGGCGGATTCGTCGCCGGAGGGGGGATCGAGCGATCGCCAGAAGGCGTCGAAATCGGCGTCGATGGTCGTCGCGAACTGGTCGTGGCACTCATCGCAGATCTCGGCGGAGTAGAGCGACGTGTCGCCGACGACCCGCGGGACGATCAGCCGGGGCCCCTGAAACTTGGTCCGGGGCGCGCTCCGCTCGCAGAACCGGCAGCGCGGTTGCAGGGCCGAGCCGACCACCAGGCGCTCGGACGCGGCCAGCGGATACTCGGCGGCCGGCCGGTAGTTCTTCTGAAAAACCAGGTCCATCTCGGCGGCCGACCAATCGTCGTGGTCCGCGCCATGCGACCAGCCTCGCCGTTCCCAGCGCTCGTACGCCGCGTGCTGGATTTCATCCCGTGAAGGAAACATCGCGCGATCCCTCGACTCGGCTCGATCCGTTCCAGGCCGCCCCGAACCAGAGCGGCCCGCTCCCGACACCCTCATCTTAAACAGGTCGGCGTTCTTGAGAAAGATCGACGCTCCTGTTCCGAGAAAAGGAGGGCCGAGGCGCGGGACGTTGGACCGAAAGCCGCGGTCAACGGCGCACCTCACTTGACGCCCGTCTCAAATCGCGATTAGATTGGAGACTCATAATTCGGTGCGCATCTTATCCAGAGTGGCTGAGGGAAGGGCCCTGCGACGCCACAGCAACCGGTTCACCATCAAGGTGGATGCTGGTGCTAACTCCTGCCCCGCGCGTGTTCGTCGACCTTTCGGGTTTTGAACAAACCCCAGGTTCGCCGGGCAACGACGCAGATGGGACAGATAAGATGGTCTTCGGCGTCAGGCGCAATTAGGCCTCGACACCGAGCCCTCTCATCATCATCCCCCCTCGTTTCGCTTCGCCTGGCTCTGAGCTGCGTCCATCCGATCGTTTTGGACCTCGCGGCTCGGTGTGTCATGGAATACGAATCGCAAACGAATCCAACCTGCAACGACGTCTCACCTCGACCGACGCCGCCCCGCGCGTGTCGTCGTCCCGGGCGTCCTGCGAGTGATGGGGGTCATGCCGGTGGCTGGTGAACTGGTGACGGGTCTGAAGTGTCGTCTTTGCGGCAAGCTCTACCCCAAGGAAGCGCTCAACTTCTGCACCGACGATTTCGGTCCGCTCGAAGTCGCCTACGATTACGAGGCCGTCGGCCGCACGTTCACGCGTGAATCGATCGCGTCGCGGCCGAAGAACATGTGGCGGTATCACGAGCTGCTGCCGATCGACGGCGAGCCAACCGTGGGCAAACACGTCGGCTGCACCCCCTTGATCCGGGCTGATCGGCTCGCCAAGGCGCTCGGCGTCGCCGAGCTCTACATCAAGAACGACGCGGTCAATCATCCGTCGCTCTCGTTCAAGGACCGCGTGGTCGCCGTCGCGCTGTCGAAGGCCGTCGAGCTTGGCTTCCAGACCGTCGGCTGCGCCTCGACCGGGAACCTCGCGGGGAGCGTCGCCGCCAACGCCGCGGCGGCCGGGCTCGACGCCTACGTGCTGATCCCCGACGGCCTCGAACAGGGCAAGATCCTGGGCGCGACGATCTACGGCGCCAAGGTGATCGCCATCGAGGGCAACTACGACCACGTCAACCGGCTCTGCTCGCAGATCGCGTTCCGCTACGGCTGGGGCTTCGTCAACGTCAACCTCCGGCCGTTCTACGCCGAAGGCTCGAAGACGATGGGCTTCGAGATCGCCGAGGACCTCGGCTGGCGCGCCCCCGAGCACGTCGTCGCGCCGATGGCCGGCGGCAGTCTGATCGGCAAGCTCCACAAGGCGTTCCACGAGCTTGACCGGCTCGGCCTGATGAACGGCCCGGTCCGCACCAAGATGTTCGGCGCCCAGGCCGCCGGCTGCAATCCGATCTCGAACACGGTCAAGACCGGCGCGAACAAGGTCAAGCCGGTCCGCAACCCCGACACCATCGCCAAGAGCCTCGCCATCGGCGACCCGGCCGACGGCTTCTTCGCCTCGAAGCTGATCCGCGACACCGGCGGCTGGAGCGAGGACGTCGATGACGAGGCCATTGTCGAAGCCATGCAGCTCCTCGCCGAGACCGAGGGCGTCTGGGCCGAGACCGCCGGCGGCGTCACCGTGGCCGTCGCCCGCAAGCTGATCGAGCAAGGCAAGATCGACCGCGACGGCTCGACCGTCCTCTGCATCACCGGCAACGGCCTCAAAACCCAGGAAGCCCTGGCCGACCGCCTCGCCCGGCCCGTCGTCATCAAGCCGACGATGGAAGCGTTCGACGCCCTCGTCGAGTCGTACGGCGCGTTCGCCGAAGTTGGCGCAATCGCTGCTGGGGCTTGATCCCTCCCCCTAGAATGAACTGATTCGCAAGACAGGAACCCTCCATGCCACGCGTTCAAATTCCGACTCCGCTACGAGCCCAGACCGGCGGCAACGACGAGGTCGAAGCCGCCGGCGCGACCGTCGGCGAGGTCTTGGCCGACCTCGGCCGTCAACACCCGGCGATCCGCGAGCGGCTGTTCGACGGCGAGGAACTCCGCCGGTTCGTCAACATCTACGTCAACAACGAAGACATCCGCTACCTCGAAGACCTGGACACCGCGGTCGCCGCGACCGACCAGGTCAGCATCATCCCCGCCGTCGCCGGCGGCTGATTTCATCCCCGTTCGCATCGCACCGTCCCAGCAGACCGAACCCGGAGCCCCCGAATGACCGCCTCGTCGCCCGACCCGCTCGATCGCTACTCGCGCCAGGTCCGCTTTCCCGCCCTTGGCGAAGCCGGACAACGCGCCTTGATGAAGAGCCGGGTCACGCTCTGCGGCTGCGGCGCGCTGGGGACGGTGCTGGCGAACCACCTGGCCCGCGCCGGGGTCGGCCACCTGCGGATCATCGACCGCGACTTCATCGAGACCCACAACCTCCAGCGGCAGATCCTCTTCGACGAGCAGGACGTCGCCGACAATCTCCCCAAGGCCGAGGCCGCCGCGCGGAAGCTGCGGCTGATCAACAGCGCGATCACGATCGAGCCGGTCGTCACCGACCTCGACCACACGAACGTCAACGACCTTGTCGGCGACGCCGACCTGATCCTCGACGGCACCGACAACTTCGAGACCCGCTACCTGATCAACGACGCCGCGGTGAAGCTCAACAAGCCGTGGATCTACGGCGGCGTGATCGGCTCGGAAGGCCAGACGATGACGATCATCCCCGGCAAGACCCCTTGCCTGCGATGCGTGATCGAGACCGCGCCGCCGCCGGGCATGACTCCCACCTGCGAGACGGCCGGCGTGCTCGGCCCGGCGGTCGCCGTGATCGCCTCGTTCGAGGCCGTCGAGGCGATCAAGGTCCTGACGGGCGCCTTCGACTCGCTCAACCGCGACATCATCATGGTCGACCTCTGGGACTGGACGTTCCGCCAGCTCAAGATCGCCAACCTGCTCGGCAAGGTCGACTGTCCGTGCTGCAAGCACCGCAAGTTCGAGTGGCTTGAAGGGACGATGGGCTCGCACACGACGACCCTCTGCGGCCGGAACGCCGTGCAGATCGCCAGCCGGCGGCCCGAACCGCTGAACTTCGTCGAGATGGCCGATCGGCTCAAGGCGGTCGGCGACGTCCGGCACAACGCGTTCATGCTCCGGTTCGGCACCGAAGGCTACGAGTTCACCGTCTTCCCCGACGGCCGCGCCATCATCAAGGGGACCAACGACATCTCCAAGGCGAAGACGCTCTACGCCCAGTTCGTCGGAAGCTGATCCGCCCGTTCTTCCGCCTCCCATCCGGCCCTCGCCCCGCTCGGCCCCGCGCCTTCGCACGTCGCGGGCCGACGCCTCTGCTTCTGGAGTGGTTCATGATCTACCTCGACAACGCCGCCACGAGCTTCCCCAAGCCGGAACCCGTCTACCAGGCCCTCGACACGTTCGCCCGCACGACGCTCGCGAACCCCGGGCGGGCCGGGCACCGCATGGCGATGGCCGCCGAGAAGACGCTCGACGACGTCCGGCACGCGCTCAACCAGTTCTTCAAGGGCGCGGCGCCCGAGCGCTGGGTCTTCACGCTCAACTGCTCCGACGCCCTTAACATGGCGATCAAGGGCGTGATCAACGACGGCGACCACGTCGTCACGACCGACCTCGAACACAACTCCATCAGCCGACCGCTCCGCGCCCTCGAAAAGGCCGGGACGATCACCCTGACGCGGATCAAGTCGCACGAAGGCTACGTCACCGCCGCCGACGTCAAGGCCGCGCTCACCCCCAAGACGACGCTCGTCGCGATGACCCACGCGTCGAACGTCCTGGGGACGGTCCAACCGATCGAGGCCATTGCACCGATCGTCCGCGAGTCGGGTGCGCTGTTCCTGGTCGACGTCGCGCAGTCGGCCGGCGTCGTGCCGATCGACCTGAAGGCGACGGCGATCGACATGCTCGCGTTCCCCGGCCACAAGGCGCTTTACGGCCCGACCGGCACCGGCTCGCTGTACGTCGGTCCCCGGACCGACGGCCGCATCCGGGCCTGGCGCGAAGGGGGCACCGGCGGCGACTCGTCGAGCGAGACCCAGCCGTCGATCCTCCCCTACTTCCTCGAAGGGGGCACGCCCAACGTGCTGGGACTCGCGGGGTTGCTCGCCGGCGTCAGATGGGTGGCCGAGCGCGGCCCCGACGCCCTCCGGAAGCACGAAGTCGACCTGCTTCAGCGCGTCGTCGACTGGGCCGAGACGTCCGACGCCTGGCGGATCGCCGGCCGCTGGGAGCCGTCGACCCACGTCGGCGCGCTTTCCCTCTTCGTCCCCGAATCGCTGACCCCGCAAGACCTGGCCTCGATCCTCGACGTCACGTTCGACATCGCCGTCCGCCCGGGCCTCCACTGCGCCCCCTACATCCACCGCACCATCGGCTCGTTCCCCGACGGCACCCTCCGGCTCTCCACCGGCCCGTTCACCACCGAGGAAGAGATCACCCGATTCCTCGAAGCCCTCACCGAGATCACCGCCGGCGTGCTCTGAGCGCTCGCCCAGAAACTCAAGTCGAATGAAAGACAGGGGGCTCCGGCTCCCTGTTTTCATTTTCGGTCTTGATCGCCCCGGCCGATCCGTTAGATTCGGCAAACCAAATTTGGGAAACCAAATCCAACAGGCCAGGGGAGGGCAAGTCATGGGACGACCGCCGGCGAAGGATCTGACGGAGCGGGAGCTGGAGGTGATGCACGTGTTCTGGTCGCGGGGCGAGGCGACGGCCGCCGAGACGCGCGACCGGCTGGAGGCGTCGGGCCTGGATCGGACGTATACGACGATCGCCAACCTCGTGCGAGGGCTTCAGGAGAAAGGGTTCTTGCAGCAGGTCAACGACGAGCGGCCGTTCGTGTACCGCGCGGCGCGGTCGTACGAGGACGTATCGGGGCGGCTGCTGGGCGACCTGGTTCACCGGGTGTTTCGTGGGTCTCGGGCGCAATTGCTTTGCCGCCTGGTCGATGAGCGTAAGTTGTCGGCCGAGGAGAGGGCCGTGCTCGAACGGATTCTGGAGGGGCAGGACCAATGAACGACCTGGGAATCGCCCTCGCGTGGCTCGCCGTACAGGTCACGCTTGTCCTTGTTCCGGCCCTGGCCCTGCACGCCTTCGCCTCGCGGCGCGGGCCGGCTGCGGGAGCATGGGTCGCGGCCTTGAGCCTCGGACTGATCGCCGCCCTCTGCGTCGTCGAGCTGACGGCGCGGCCCGGGCGTCAGATCGAGGCCCCCACGAAAACGACGGCGTCCACCATCCCAAGCCGTACGGCTGCGACCTCGCCCGAGCCTCCGCTTGGGGCGGCCGGTCTTGATCGCCCGAGCCCGACGGCCGGTCTGGGCTGGGAGTTCTCGGGCTTGCGGCTCGCCTGGGATCGGATCGAGCGCGGCGCGGCCGAACCGGCGGCGCGGGTACGGCCCTGGGGAGGCGTCGTGGCGCTCGTCGCGCTCGGCGGGATGGCCTTCGGCCTGGTCCGGCTGCTGACCGGCCTGTGGGCGGTCGGCGTCTACCGACGGCGCGGGAGGATCATCAACGACCCGGCGATGAACGAACTGCTCGACGCGTTACGGATCGAAATGGGTTGCGTGCGGACCGTCGAACTGCGCGAGACGGCCGAACTGACGACCGCCGCCACGGCGGGCTGGCGCCGGCCGGTGCTGCTGCTGCCGGACGACTGGCGGTCGTGGACGTCCGACGAGCGCCGCGCGGTCCTCGCGCACGAGCTGGCCCACGTCGTTCGCGGCGACTACGCGGCGGGCCTCGTCGCCCGGGTCGCCTTGGTCCTGAATTCCTATCACCCGCTGGTCTACTGGCTCGCCGGTCGGCTCCAGCTCCAGCAAGAGCAGGCGGCCGACGCCCTGGGAGCGCGGTTCGCCGGCGGGCGGGCCGCCTATCTGACGGCTCTGGCCCGCATGGCGTTGAAGCAGGATGGACGGTCCCCGCGATGGCCGGCGAGGGAGTTCCTCGCCGATCGCGGGACCCTGATCAGGAGGATCGCAATGCTGCGTGATCAGAGCGAAACCGGAAACTTCGATCGACCGTCTTCGAAGACATGGCGCTTGCTGGCGTCGGTCACTCTCCTCGGCATGACTGTGGGCGTCGCGATGCTTCACGGCCCGGCCAACGCCGCCGATGAGAAGGCATCCACCGTCGAAACTGCTAAACCAGCGGCGCAGTCGGCGAACGCCCCTATCGTGCCGCCCTACGTCCCCGACGGCGTCGCCGGCCTTGTCGCTTTCCGGCCCGCCGCCGTGTGTCGCCGCTCGGGCATGGGCGAAGGTTTTAGGTTCATTCTCTCCGAGGTCATCGGGGGCGACCTCTCGCAACTCAGCAAGAAGTTCAAGGTCGACATGTCCAGACCGGGCTTCCTCAAGCTCGGCTTCGAGGACGTCGAGTGGGCGACCTGCGGAATCCGTTTCGGTCGTGCAAGAAACGCCGAGCGCGACAACCTTCACTCCATCGCTTTCGTCGGCCTTACCGTCCACACGTTCGCCCCGTTCGACTGGCCGGGGTTCCTCCGCCAGTGGGGTATCGAATTGGCCGAGGTTCACGAAGGCGGGCGTATCTATTACCAGATCAAGGGGCCGATACAGCCGATGATTGGCCCCCATCCCTGCGCTTACCTTCTCGATGACCGGACCATCGTGTTGGACGAAGAAGCGGGGATTCGCTCACTCATCAGCCGTAAGACTCCATTGCAACCAGCCTATGTGCGCACCCCCGAATGGAATCGAGCCAGCCGCGGCCTGCTCGCCGTCGCCATGGATAACCAGAACGCGACGTTCACCAAGCAGTACGACTTGGGACGGCCCGACGACGCGATCGTATTGTCGCTGTTCAAGGGTGTCGAGTACTGGACGCTCGGAGTCGAAGACGCCGATTCCATCGCGATGCACCTCGCTGCCGCCTGTAAGTCCCAAGATGCGAGCGAGGCGATCGCCCTCGCGCTCGATCCGCTCTTGAAACTGGCCCGAGACGCGGTCGACCAGGCCGACCCCACGGTGACGTCCGGGCAGGTTGAAAAACTCACGCACCGCATGCTCAAGAGACTCCTGTCGAACCTCCGCGTCCAGCACACGGACCGTTCGGTCGACCTCCAGGCCGAGGGCTTCGGGACGATCGCCGACTACATCGCGATCATCGAAGCCGAAGTCGCGGAAGGGCGGTCTCATGAACAAGCCGCTGCGGCCAAGTCCAAAAGCACGACGAGGTAAGACGGGCTTGCCGTTGAGTCGAAGACGGGCGAGGGTCGCTTGCTCTCGCCCGTCCTCGAACCGGTTTCGGAGGGCAAGGTCCAATGAACGAGCTGGGAATCACCTTCGTGTGGCTCGCCGTGCAGGTCACGCTCGTACTCGCGCCGGCCTTGGGCTTGCTCGCCCTGGCCTCGCGGCGTAGCCCGGCGTCGGGCGCATGGATCTCGACCTTGAGCCTCGGACTGATAGTCGTCCTGAGCGTCGTGGGACTCGCCGTCGGTCCCGGACGCGAAGCCAAAAGTCCCATGAAGCAAGCCGCGCCCAACGAGTTGGTACGGTTGGACGCGGCCTGGTCTGTTCCTCCGCTCATCGCGGCAAATCCCGATCGCCCGGCCCTGGCGGTCGGCCTGGGCTGGCAGTTCAGAGGGCTACGCCTGGCCTGGGCTAGGCTCGAGGGCGGCGCGGCCGAGCTAGCGGCGCGGGTCCGTCCCTGGGGAAGCCTCGTCGCGGTTTTCACCCTGGGCGGGATGGGCTTCAGCCTGGTCCGACTGCTCACCGGCCTCTGGGCGATCCGAGCCTACCGCCGGCGCGGGAGTGTGGTCGACGACGCGGAGATGACGGGATTGCTCGGCCAGTTGCGCGACGAGATGGGTTGCGTGCGGACCGTCGAGCTTCGCCAGGTGGACGACCTGACGACGCCGGCGACGGCGGGTTGGCGACAGCCGGTCTTGTTGTTGCCGGACGACTGGCGGTCGTGGAAACCCGACGAGCGCCGCGCGGTGCTCGCGCATGAGCTGGCCCACGTCGTTCGCGGCGACTATGCGACGGGCCTGGTCGCTCGGATCGCACTCGTGCTGAACACGTATCACCCGTTGGTGCGCTGGATGGCCGGACGGCTCCAGCTCCAGCAGGAACAGGCGGCCGACGCTCTGGCGGCGCGATTCGTCGGAGGGCCCGCGAGTTACCTGGTGATCCTGGCGCGGCTGGCGTTGCAGCAGAATGGACGGTCCCCACGATGGCCGGCGAGGGAGTTCCTCGCGGATCGTGGGACTTTGCTCAGGAGGATCGCAATGCTGCGTGATCAAAGCGAAACGGGAAGCTTCGGACGACGTTCGCCTGGCGCCTCGCGACCTTTCGCGTCGCTCGCCCTCGTCGGTCTGACGATCGGTGTCGCCACGCTTCGCGGCCCGGCTCGCGCCGCCGAGGACGACGCGCCCGCCGCCGCCACTTCGGCGAAAACGACGGCTCAGGCTGTGCGCGAACCCTTCGTGACGCTCGACCTCATCAACAACCAGGAAGCCGAGCGGACCTACAAGATCGGCGCGTACTACAAGAAGGTCAACAAAGTCGCCAGCGCCGAATTCCACTTCGGCAAGATCCCCCAGCGATGGCCCAACAGCCCCTGGGCCGACAAAGCCAGGATCGAGCTGGCCCAGCTCGCCAGGATGTCCCGCAAATCCGTCCTTCCCTGAAACCGAGTTCGTTATGGAAAGTGAAAGGTTCAGACGGCTCGCGCCGGCCGCGACGAGGCGTGTTCGCGACAGCCCGGCACGACCAAGAAACTCCACTGGAAGCGGTCCCCGCGTGCTGCGTCGGATCTCCCATGTTCCGGTCGCCGTTTCAGAGCGGATGCAGAGCAAGCGGCCATGGGCCCAGATCAACGACTTGTAAGGGGAGATCGACCACCGTCCAGTCGCGCGATCCTCCATGAAATCGTACTGCCCAACGTAACGGATGGGTGGGTGCCGCAGGTCGCGCCGGACGTCCACACGGTAATGCTCAAGGATGTGTTCCGCCATCGTCGCCCCGCCGGCGACATGATAGATCGGCATCCGTTTGAGAAACGAAATCCGATCGCCTCGGATTCGCCCGCGAATCCGGCCCTTCTCCGAAATCCCCCCTCGGGATGCATCATCCTGGACCTTGCCGCGAAATCGACCGAACCAGCCCTTGGTCAACGACATCTCAAACGGAACGCCTTCCGGCGGATAGAGGTCGTTCACCAGGTCGTAAAATTACCGACCACTCCATTCACCCTCGACGTTCCAAGCGCCCATACCCCTGCCTCCCTGCTAGCGGACGACGCCTTGTGTGGTGCGTCGAAGAACCGACCCATTAGCGACGTCGTACTTCGAGTTCACGAGCCCTTCCGGATGCGATGGTCCGGCCGGCGTGCGGCGTCCATTATTCGCCACGAGACCACGTTCGAACCAGGGTCCACGTCGTATCCTCAAAGATAGCAGCGCCCTCGGTGCGCGCGCGACTTGGCAATTCGGACTCGGACGAAACGGAGCCGCTTCGATCCCGCCAGGGGAGAGACACGTTCCGTGAGCATCGAAAAACGCGCGAACAAAGCCAATGGTCGTCGTACGCATCCCCTCCTCGGAGGGCGCGAGAGCAGGTTGAACGAAGACGCCCCCGTCCAGTGGGAACGCCCCGATGAGACGACCACCTTGAGCGTGGCCCACCCGTTTCCTGGACGATCGAAGCCAATATTGGATTCCGCATGTAAAACCCATCCACAACAGAAGTTAGAAACACCAGAAACCAGAATCCGCCGGCGCGAACGAACCCAATTCCCGGCCGCGCCGTCGCCTTCCGACGGTCGGCCAGGCAGCCCTGGAAATCGGACGGATCGAAGTGGATACGGGGGAGTCTGTAGCCGGAATAAGCACGCCGAATCGGCGCGAACGAACCCAAACTCAGCGAGCACCAGTTCACCGCTCGTGTAGGGGAAGCTCGGGCCAACGGACGGGAGTCCCGGTGGGTCGCGGGTCTTGCCGACCTATCGCGGGGGCCCGGCGTCCCGTTAAAATTGGCCGACCTCGGGTTGAGTCGGCGCGCGGCGTCCTCGCGGTATTTGGCATCCGATTGATAGGAATGTACTGATTATGACAGCCGCCGGCTTGGTAGCAATTCTTGTGGTCGGCCTGAACCTGATCGCCCTGCCGTTCCTGGCGATGCTCCTACTTACAGCGCTTGCGGCGGTTTTTTCGCCCCGGCGGACCGTGACTCCGGAGGTCCCGACGTCGAAGTTCCTGATCGTGATCCCGGCGCATGACGAGGCCGTCGGGATCGCCCAGACAGTCCAGAGCTGCCGGGCTCAGGAGTACCCCGCCGACCAGTTCCAGGTGCTGGTGATCGCCGACAACTGCACCGACGACACCGCCGGCATCGCCGCTCGCGAGGGAGCCGAAGTCGTCGTCCGCCACGATCCGGTCAAGAAGACGAAGGGCTACGCCCTGGAATACCTGATCGAACGATTGCAGGAGTCGGGCCGGTTCGATCGGCTCGACGCGATCGTGATCGTCGACGCCGACACGATCACCTCGCCCGACCTGCTGCGGAAGTTCGACGCCCTGGTCCGCGAGGGCCACGACTGGATTCAGTGCTACTACACCGTCGCCAACCCCGACGCCTCGTGGCGGACCCGGCTGATGACTTTCGCCTTCAGCCTGGTCAACGGCGTGGGCCCGCTCGGGTTGTATCGCCTGGGGCTCAGCTCGCCGCTCAACGGCAACGGCATGTGCTTCACGACCCGGGGCCTGCGGCGAGTCCCCTGGAAGAGCTACGGGCTGGTCGAGGACTACGAATTCTCGTGGGTCGTCCGAACGGCCGGCGAGCGGATCGCGTTTCTTCCCGATGCGACCGTCAAGGCCACGATGCTCGAAGGGGGAGGCGAGGCGGCGGCCAACCAACGCAGGCGCTGGGAGTTCGGCCGAAAGGAAGTCAAGAAGCGGCTGTTCGGGCCGGTCCTTCGTTGCAATCGGATGAACCTGTTCGAGCGGTTCGCGTCGGCCGTGGAGCTGAAGACCCCCCCGATGATGAAGCTCCTTGGGCTGTTCGTGATCCTCGCCATACTGAACCTCGCGGTCGTTTTCCTGCATCCCGAGCCGTTTTCCAGCCCGGTCCCACTGGCTCTGCTTGGTTCAAGCCTGCTGATGATCGTCGCGGTCGGCGGCTACGCGCTCAGCCCGTTCTTGGTCTTCGGCCTTCCCGCAAGCTATCTCCTGACCCTGGCCTACGTCCCCGTCTACGCCCTCTGGAAGATCTCGGTCCGGCTCGGAGGCAAGCCGACGCAGTGGGTCCGCACCGCGCGATCAACGGGGCGCTGAGGGTTCCCGATCCCTCGTCCTCCTGCGCTTTGTTGATCTCACGCATAAAGTCCGCCGGCCCGTTGACAAACGGCCGGGCCGCGATAACATGCATATAGAATGCACATTAAAATCGCCCCTGGCGGCGGGCATTCGAGCGCGGCCCCGACCACCCACGGTCGGGTCGCGAGACCTTGAACGCATAAGCGAGGCAGATCGATGACAGGCGGTCACTCCCTTTCGGTTCACGGAGTCGCGGCTTCCCGACGGGGGCTGGGGCTTGGCGTCGTCCTGATCGGATTCACCGCGTTCGCCGCCGGGACGGCGACGGGGCAGGAGATCGAGCGCGCTCCGATCCATTATAGCGAGGCGACTCCGAAGAACGCGGTGACGGACCTTAAAGAGAGGCTCGCCGCGGGAACGGCGCGGCTTGAATACGAGCCGGAGCACGGCTACCTGCGATCGCTGCTCCGCGCCCTGGACATCTCCGAGTCGTCGCAGGTCCTGGTGTTCTCGAAGACGAGTCTCCAGCGCGAGCGTATCTCTCCCAAGACGCCGCGCGCGGTCTACTTCAACGACGACGTGATGGTCGGCTTCTGCCTTCGGGGCCGGGTGATCGAGATCTCGGCGGTCGACGACGTCATCGGCACGGCGTTCTACACGATCGACCAGACCGACGAGGAGAAGCCCGCGCCGCAGCGGCAGACGGAAGCGTGCCTGCTCTGTCACAGTTCGTCGGCCAATCGGGGGATGCCGGGCCACCTCGTCCGTTCCCTGTTCGTCGACGGCCGCGGCGATCCCTTGCTGTCCAGCGGTTCGTTCCGCACCGATCACAGCAGCCCGCTCGCCGAGCGCTGGGGGGGGTGGTACGTGACCGGCACGAGCGGCAAGCAGAAGCATATGGGCAACATGATCACTCGGGGGGCGAAGCGGCCCGAGGAAATCGACAACACCAAAGGCGTGAACGTGGTCGACCTCAAGGATCGGCTGACGATCTCGTTCTACCCGACGCCGCACAGCGACATCGTCGCCCTGATGGTGCTGGAGCACCAGACGGGGATGCTCAACCGGCTGGCCCGCGCCGGGCTGGAAACGCGGATGGCGCTGCACTACGAGCGCGAGATGAACAAGGCGCTCGACCGCCCGGCCGATGAACCGTCCGACAGCGCGCGGTCGCGGATTCGAGGCGTCGGCGAGGACGTCGTGCAGTACATGCTGCTCCGCGACGAGATCCAGTTGACCGATCGCATCGAAGGCACGTCGACGTTCGCGGCCGACTTCGCCGCGCGAGGGCCCAAGGACTCGAAGGGCCGATCACTCCGCGACCTCGACCTCCAGACCCGGCTGTTCCGCCACCCGTGCAGCTACCTGATCTACACCCGGGCCTTCAATTCGCTCCCCGGTGAAGTGAAGGACTACGTCTACCGGCGTTTGTGGGACATCCTCAACGGTCGTGGGAACGGCAAAGACGACCCTCAACTCGCCTCGGCCGACCGCGAGGCGATTCTCGAGATCCTCCGCGAGACCAAGCCGGACCTGCCGGACTACTGGAAAGCGTCGCGCTGAACATCGCAACGTTTGGAATAAGGATCAACGCATGGAATCCTCATCGAGTTCTCGTGATGCGGTCGGCTCGCCCCCGACGCGTTCCTACGGTCTGCCGATGACCGAAGGGGTCGGCGTCCCGCACGCCGACGCTCACGAGATCACCGTGGAACTGATCCGCGACGTGGTGGTGGAGTTCTACCAGCGGGCGCGGCTGGATGAGAAGCTGGGACCGGTGTTCGATCGCTACGTCCACGACTGGGACGTCCACCTGGGCCGGATGACCGACTTCTGGGCGGCGGCGCTTCTGAGGTCGGGGCGTTATTCGGGGCGACCGGTCGAGCGGCACCGCCCGATCGAGGAGCTCAGCGGCGATCATTTCCGCCGCTGGGTTGACCTGTTCGAGGCCACGGTGCGCGACCTGTGCACGCCCCGGCAGGCCGATGCGTTCGTCCTCCGCGCCCTGCGGATGCGGGAAGGCATGACGAAAGTCTTGAGGCTCGACGACTAAGTTGAATCCACAGCGAATCAGGTACACCCGCAAGTCGGGCCCGCTACCGGTACGCGCATCACCTGAGAGACGAGGAAAGATGAACGGTGTGAACGACGTATTTCCAACAAGCGCGGACGATCCCCCCCACCTGGAGGTTCACCCGCCCGTCAAGTATACAGGGCTATGGCTCCTCCTGGCGGCGGTGATGGTGCCGTCGTTTGCGGTACTCGGCTACTACGGCGGCGAAGTCTACCGGATGGCCCCGCCGATCCCGCGGCGCGTGGTCACGACGGAAGGCAAGGTGCTGTTCACGGGCCAGGACGTCAAGGACGGCCAAAACGTCTGGCAGTCGATGGGCGGTCAGCAGGTCGGCTCGGTATGGGGCCACGGGGCGTACGTCGCCCCCGACTGGTCGGCCGACTGGCTTCACCGCGAGGCGATCTGGCTGCTCGACCACTGGGCCCATCAAGACCACGCCCAACTCTACGCCGCGCTTCCGCCCGAGCAGCAGGCGGGGCTGAAGGCGCGTCTGAAGGCCGAGCTTCGCACCAACACTTATAACGCCGAGACGGGCGACTTGGTGATCTCGCCGCTGCGGGCCCAGGCGATCGGCGTGCTCAGCGAGCACTACGCCTCGATCTTCGGCGACGATCCCGCGGTCGACGAGCTGCGCGACGCCTACGCGATCCCCGCGAACGCGATCCGCGACCCGGCGCGGATGGCGCAGATGAACGACTTCTTCTTCTGGTCGTCGTGGGTCTGCTCGACCGAACGTCCGGGCCAGGCGATCACCTACACCAACAACTGGCCGTCCGAGACGCTCATCGACAACCGGCCGGCCGCCACGCTGCTCGTCTGGTCGTTGATCAGTTTCATAGTCTTGCTGGCGGGGATCGGCTTGCTGGCCCTGTACTTCGCCATCCAGCAGGGCAAGCGGGACGATAGCCACGAGCTGCCGGAAGTCGACCCGCTCCTGGCCCTGCGGCCGACTCCCTCTATGAGGGCGACCTTGAAATACTTCTGGGTCGTGATGGCGCTGATCATCGCGCAGATCGGATTCGGCGTCCTGACGGCCCACTACGGCGTCGAGGGCTCGGGTTTCTACGGCATCCCCCTGGCGAAATGGCTGCCGTACGCGGTGACCCGCACCTGGCATACGCAGTTGGCCATCTTCTGGATCGCCACCGCCTGGCTGGCCACCGGCCTGTTCATGGCGCCGGCGGTCTCGGGATACGAGCCGAAGTTCCAGCGGCTGGGGGTCAACTTTCTGTTCGTCTGCCTGCTGATCATCGTCGTGGGCTCGATGGCGGGGCAATGGTTCGCCGTCCAGCAACGGCTCGGCAACACGGTGAACTTCTGGTTCGGACACCAGGGATACGAGTACGTCGACCTCGGGCGGTTCTGGCAGGCGTTCCTGACCGTCGGCCTGTTCTTGTGGCTGATGCTGATGGTCCGCGCGATGTGGCCCGCGTTCCGGTCCGGAGAGAACCGCCACCTGCTGGCGCTGTTCTTGCTGGCCTCGGCGGCCATCCCGTTGTTTTACGTCCCCGGGTTGTTCTGGCACCGACAGTCGAACCTGGCGGTCGCCGAATACTGGCGATGGTGGGTGGTCCACCTGTGGGTCGAAGGCTTCTTCGAGGTCTTCGCGACCGTCGTGATCGCGTTCCTGTTCACCCGAATGGGGCTGCTCCGCACGGCCACGGCCACCGCCGCGGTCCTGTTCTCGACGAGCGTCTTCTTGCTCGGCGGCATCCTCGGCACGTTCCACCACATCTACTTCGCCGGCACCCCGACGGGCATCCTGGCGTTGGGTGCGACGTTCAGCTCGCTGGAGGTGGTGCCGTTGGTCTTGATCGGCTTCGAAGCGTATGAAAACCTGACGATGAGTCGGGCTCGCCCCTGGATCGGCGGCTACAAGTGGCCGATCTACTTCTTCGTCGGAGTTGCGTTCTGGAACCTCGTCGGCGCCGGGCTGTTCGGATTCCTGATCAATCCGCCGATCGCGCTCTACTACATGCAAGGGCTGAACACGACGGCCGTTCACGGCCACACGGCGCTCTTCGGCGTCTACGGCATGCTCGGCATCGGCCTGATGCTCTTCTGCCTGAAGGGGCTGGCGACGCACCACGTCTGGAGGACCGGAGTGCTTTCGTTCGCGTTCTGGACGATCAACCTCGGCCTCGCCTTGATGGTGGTGCTCAGCCTGCTGCCGGTGGGGCTGTTGCAGACCTGGGCCAGCGTCGAGACCGGCACTTGGTACGCCCGGTCGGCTGAATTCATGCAGACGCCGACGATGCACACGCTCCGCTGGATGCGGGCCATCGGCGATACGATCTTCGCCATCGGAATGTTCGCGTTGGGTTGGTTCGTCCTGGGTCTGAAGACCGGCTGGTCGATCCGGTCCGAGGAAGACCCCACGCTTGAGCCCTTGCTGCCGACCGCGGCGAAGCCGGAGTTCGGGTCGGCCCGCTAACGGCCGACGGCCGAGTCGTGGCGCGTCCCAACGAGAGGGCCGGCCGATGACAGCCGCACCGAGGATCGAGTATCGTAAGAGTTGGCGATTGTCACTGCTGTTCGACCGTCTCGCTCCCCCATCGCCCACTGCCGGCGGTGGGGGAGCGTAAGGAGGAGGGAGTGTCATGGCGATCCCGCATGCGAAGCCGGGCGAGGTAATCGACGTCCGACCGCTCGCGAAGGATCTGGCCGGCGCGAGAACCACGGTCCTGGTCAAGACCGAGGCTTTGGAAATCATCAGGTTGGTGATCCCCCAGGGCAAGGAGATCCCCACCCACGCAACCCACGGGGAGATCTCGGTCCAGTGCCTGGAGGGCCGGGTCGCTTTCACGTCCGAAGGCGTCCGGCGCGAACTGGGCGCCGGTGAATTACTCTACCTTCAAGGCGAGCAATCCCACTCGGTCACGGGGATCGAAGACGCCTCGCTCCTCCTGACCATCACCTTCCCGCGGTACTCGCCACTCGCCGAGCGACCGCCCCATTGCGACCAGGCGAGCCCAGTCGACGGCGCGTCCGAGCTGGCGCAAGGTCGCGGTGGGCGGGTCGATTTCGACTCGGACGCGGCGACCGATCTCGTCGATCAGGCGTCCCAGGAGTCGTTCCCGGCGAGCGACGCTCCCGGCTTCATCTACTGCGACGCCGCCGAGCAACCCGAAACCGACGCGCCCGGTGAACCGAGCAAGGGCAAGGGGAGGAAAAAGGACTGATGACCTCGGAGGCAAACCACGCGGAGTCCGCGCCATTTCGGTGGTGGGCTCCGCCCCGAATCCGGGCCTTCCTTTCCGACTGACGGCGGCGTCGGGGGGACGGCTCGTCACCCTGGAATCCCTTCGTTGCACGCCGTGAGGAGGACCGATCGATGAGTAACGACCCACGACGGATCATCATCATAGAAATCTGCGACGCTTGCAGCTCCCACATGTTCCGCGTTCATCACCAGAATTTCCCCGAGATGCAGCACGAGGGCCCGTCCGCCGAACAGGCGGTCGAGCACCTCGCCGAGCGGATGGCGGCCGACCTCGACTGCGTCCCCGACCCGTCGCATCGCGAGGCCGTCCAACTCGCGATCGACGACGCCCGAGCCTTCCTCGACGCCAAGAGGGCCGTTCACCCCGCGCCGGCCGCGCAATAGTGGAAACGACGTCGCACATGCGAATCCGACGCGACACTCTTCTCGTGTTCATCGCCCTGGTGGTGGCTCCAACCGTCGCGGCCTACGCCCAGTGGGCCGCGTTCGGTTTGCCGTCGGTGGCGGCCGAAACGTCGGCGCCCCCCGATGTCGACATGCCCACCGGTTTTCCGGCCTGGCTCCGCATCCACCATTATGTGAACCTGTTTTTCCTCATCATCCTGATTCGCAGCGGCCTGCAAATCCTCGCGGACCACCCTCGGCTCTACTGGAACGTCCACTGCACCCCCGGCACGGAATGGCTCCGCGCGACGCCGATCGAGGTTCCCACGGACCGCGTCTGGACGTCCAAGAACGACTCGCGCCACCTGTCTCCCTGGATCGGCCTTCCAGGATATCGACATACCGTCGGCATGGCCCGGCACTGGCACTTCCTGAGCGTACTGTTCTGGGTCGGCAACGGACTGATCTTCGTGATTCTGCTGTTCGGAACCGGGCAATGGCGACGGCTCGTCCCCACCTCATGGCGGATCGTCCCCGAGGCGTGGTCGATCTTCGTCCATTACGCCACGCTCCACATGCCTCCGGAGCCCAACGGGTTCTACCGCTACAACGCGCTTCAGCAGCTCGCGTATTTCTCCACGATTTTCGTGCTCGCGCCCCTGGCGATCGCGACCGGGCCGTCGATGTCGCCGGCGTTCACGAACCGGTTCTCCTGGTATCCCAGGCTACCCGGCAACCGGCAGATCGGCCGGTCGCTCCATTTCCTCGTGATGGTCGCCTTTCTCGGTTTTCTGGTCGTCCACGTCGCGATGGTGAGCTTCACCGGCCTCGTCCGGAACATGAACCACATCGTCATCGGCACGGACGACGGCCGACGCCTCGGCATCTACCTGGGCCTGCTGGGCATCGTCGTCGTGGCGGCTTTCAACGGACTGGCGAACTGGGCGGCGTGGCGGCGACCTCGAACAATCCAGCACATTGCCAGGGCGATCGTCACGCCGATCATGAAACGGCTGCTCAACGACGCCGCGCCCGAGGCCGAATTCCCGCGCGATCAGATCTCGCCGTTCTTCTGGCCGAACGGGAAATTGCCGACGAGCGACGAATGGACGACCCTGAACGCCGACGATTTCAAGGACTACCGGCTCAAGATCTCCGGCCTGATCGAGAACCCGGTCGAGCTGTCGCTGGACGAGATCCGGGCGATGGGGGTGAAGTCGCAGGTCACGCTGCACCACTGTATCCAGGGCTGGTCGGGCGTCGCGGCTTGGCGAGGGACGCCGATGTCGAAGCTGATCGATCTGGTCCGCCCGACGTCTGACGCGCGGATGGCCGTCTTCCACTCGTTCGGCGAGGGCCTCGAAGGGGGCCTGTACTACGACAGCCATGCGATCGAGAACCTTCGCCACCCGCAATCGATTCTGGCCTACGAGATGAACGACGAACCGCTGAGCGCCTTGCACGGCGCGCCCCTGAGGCTGCGAGTCGAAAACCAGCTCGGCTTCAAGATGGTCAAGTGGATTCGCGCCATCGAGTTCGTCGAAAGCCACAAGGATTTCGGAGAAGGGGAGGGGGGCTACAACGAGGATCACGAATACTTCGGCGAGCAGGCGAACATCTGATCGACGCCCCTCCCCGGCGCATCGCTCATAGGACGCAACATATGTACTATCTGTATGGTTCTCGCCCCGGAGCCCCCCAGCGGCTTGCGGCCATTTTCGACAGCGAGCCGCAACTGCTTTCGTACGTGCGCTGGGCGACCCTGTCCGAACTCGACGGCCTCCGGAAGTTTGAAAAAGGAAGCGCGCTGGCCAGCTACAACCAATTCGGCTATTCCGGCGATCCCCTCACCGACGACGACCCCGAGACCGTCGACCATAACCCGACTCCGAGCATGCTGTAAGCACTCAGCGGGAAGGAGTCGGGAGCCAAGACGTCGACGCTCGACTTGGAGCGCGTTTACGAGGACTCCGGCTCCGACGACGGCCTTCGAATCCTGGTCGAACGGCTCGGGCCGCGCGGCCTACGGGTGCAGGTCGTACTCGCGGATCTTGTCGAAGAGTTGACGGCGGCTGATGCCGAGGCGTTCGGCGGTCTTGGTGCGGTTGCCGCCGCATGCGACCAGGGCGCGGCGGATCGCCTGACGCTCCACTTCGGCCAGAAGCGCGCGGAGCGGTAGCAGCCCGGCGGGGTCGACTGCTGCGGGAACCGCCGGGTCGAGCGGCTCGTCGGCGTCGAGGTGTTCGGGGAGGATCGGCCGGCCTCGCGCGGCGATCGCCGCGCGCGACAGGGCGTTCTCAAGCTGCCGCACGTTCCCCGGCCACGGTCGCTCGCGGATGGCGATGAGCGCCTCGGGCGAGAGCGAAAGCTCGGTCCAGCCGTGTCTTCGCTCCGCGCGGCGGAGGATGGCTTCGGCCAGGAGCGGGATGTCGTCGGGGCGGTCGCGGAGGGGCGGGATGACGATCCGGGCGACGTTCAGGCGATAGTAGAGGTCTTCGCGGAACCGTCCGGCGGCGACCTCCTTCGAAAGGTCGCGGTGCGTCGCCGAAACGATCCGGGCGTCGGTCCGCAGGATCTCGGTTCCACCGACCCGCTCGAACTCCCGCTGCTGGAGGACGCGAAGGATTTTCGCCTGAGCCGCGAGCGGAAGCTCGCCGACTTCGTCGAGAAGGATGGTCCCGCCGGCGGCTCGCTCGAACCGGCCGGGCTTCTGCCGGTCGGCGCCGGAAAATGCGCCGCGCTCGTGACCGAACAGCTCGCTCTCGACCAGCCCCTCGGGAAGCGCTCCGCAGTTGACCCGGATGAACGGGCCGGACGAACGGTCGGAATGGTGGTGCAGGGCGGCGGCGACCAACTCCTTGCCGGTCCCGCTCTCGCCGACGATCAAGACGGCGGCGTCCGTCGCGGCAGCGAGACCGATCGCCTTGAAAACCTCGCGCATGACGGCGCTGCGTCCGATCAGCTCCGGCTCGGCGTCGGCCGAATCGTCGGCCTCTTCATTCGATTCTTCACTCTTCGCCCGCAGAGCGCGGACTTCACAGGCCAGAGCGCGCTGACGAAGCGCCCGCTTGAGGGTCAGTTGAACCTCGTCAAGATCGAACGGCTTGCTCAGGTAGTCGTAGGCCCCTCGCCGCATCGCCTCGATCGCGGCGGCCGAGCCGCCGTACGCCGTGATGACGACGACCGGAAGGTCAGCCAGCGCGGGGCCCAGCTCGGCGAGCACGGCGAGGCCGTCGCGGCCGGGCATCTTCAGATCCAGGAGGACGGCGTCGGGTCGCTCGCGGTCGATCCCGGCCAGGGCCTCGTCACCGTCGCCGGCTTCGATCACCCGGTAGCCCTCGGCCTTCAGCGAACAGGCGAGGCTGAACCGGATCGCGCGGTCGTCCTCGGCGACAAGGATCGTCTCGGCTTCGGTCGGTCTGGTCGTCATGACAAGGCGCCTCCAACGGCTGGGACTTCGGCGACAGGGAGAACCAGGGTGAAGACGGCGCCGCCGTTCGGGCGGTTCTCGGCTTGAAGGTCGCCGCGATGCGCGAGGGCGATCTCGCGGGCGATCGCCAGGCCCAGCCCGGTCCCCTCCGCCTTCGTGGTGAAAAACGGCTCGAACAGGTGCGACAGCACGTCGGCCGAAAGCCCCGGCCCGTCGTCGGCCACGCTCGCCGAGACCGTTCCGCGCGCCGGATCCAGATGGGTCGACACCCGGAGCACGCCGCCTCGTGGCATCACCTGGAGCGCGTTGGTCGTCAGGTTGCGGAGGACCTGCACCAGCGCCGGCGCCGCCATGTTCACCGACGGCAGGTCAGGCGTCTGCTCAAGCTCGACGCGGACTTCATGATCCCGGGCGCGGTCCTCGGCCAGTCGAGCGGCCTCGGCCGCCACCGAGTTGAGATCGCCGGGGGCGAGGTCTTGGGCGTCGGCCCTCGTGAACTGCAAGAGCCGCGAGACGATGTCCTCCAGCCGGTCGACCTCGTCGGTGAGGTGGTCAAACCCCTCGTCGCCCATTCCGAGCCCGCGCCTCCAGAGCTGGGTGATCGCCCGGATGCCGGCCAATGGGTTGCGGACCTCGTGCGCCACGCCCGCGAGCAGCTTCCCCAACGCCGCCAGCCGCTCGCTCCGCCGCAGCTCGGTCTGAAGCCGGTCGCGCTCGGCCGCCTGGCGGCGGACGGTCAGGGCCAGGCTCGCGGTGAGGGCGAACGCCAGGATGATGCCCGCGAGCGCGAGCCCCGTGGCCAGCCGATAACCTTGGAGCGAGCGGTCGACGAACAGCGGATCGACCAGCCGGGTCATCACCCAGCTCGCCCCGACGATGCGTTTGCCGACGATCATCGGCGTCGTGCGGATGGCCACGGTCACCGGGGGATCGCCCTCAAGCTCCTCGACGGAGAACAGCACCCGCTGCTTGCGAATCGCGGCGTCGACCTGGATATCGATCAGGCCGGCCTCAAGTGGCGGCAAACTCGACTCGCCCCGCTCTTGCGCCGGTTGCTCCTTCGGAGCTTCGTCTCCCTTGCTCACGGGCCTTCTCTGATTGGACGTGGTGCCGAGGAAGCTCTTGAACCTGAGGACGAGGTATCCCCCCTCGACGCCCTGATGCTTCGCCAGGACCGACGCGGACCGGACAGACAGCTCGCGGTCAAGCTCGTCTCGCGACGGCTCCTCGGGGTAGTCCGGGAACTCCCCGGCGCAGGCGACGATCTCGTACCCCCGGGCGGCGAGTTCGTCCCCCGCGCGGACGAGCAGAGTCCTGGCGTCGGATCGGCGACGCTCCCGGGCGACGACCGACGCGCCCGTCGCCCAGAGGGCCAGAAGGGCCGCGACGAACAGGGCTGCGACCCCGCCGACCTGGACGCCGAGCGGCACCCGGAGATTGAACCGCGAAAGCGACACGTACAGCCTCTCGTCGGAAACCGAACCTTCCATCCTCGACACTCGATCATCCCCTCTTTTCGCAAACCGTGCGCCGGGATTCCGTGAATTCCGCCGGCTCGCTCGCCCAGCTCGATCAGAGCGAGAGGCCCCTCGCCGCCTCGGCTCGAACTGGGCGGATTCCTCCCGGCGCGACGGGCGGAATTCGCCCGGCGAACGGGTCGAACGTCCCCAAAACCCAAGAAATCACTCAGTTTCCGCGTTGGCATCGGCCGTGCAATGGGTCTCGGTGCGGCCGGCAAGAAGTCGCCGGCAAACCAACGAGATTGCAACCGCAGACTTTAATCACAAGGAGATGATCATGTTCAAGATCGCAGCCGTGGCGTCGTCCGTTCTGGTCAGCCTCGGTCTGGCCGCTATCGCTCCGCCGCCGCCACCGCCGCCGGGGGGCCCGGACGAGCCGCGTCCGAAGGCCAAAGGCAAGGAAGCGGCGAAGAAGAAAGACGATCGTGGGCCGGCCGGCGACCTGACCAAGGCGTACGACCTGCTCCGTCGGCTCCGGGCCGATGCGACGTCCAACGGCCGTCCCGAGGAGCGCATCCGCACTTGGACCGAGCACGCGGTGACGTATTATCGCGACGGCCTGAAGGCGCTCGACGCCAAGGACGAGTTCCTCGCCCACGAATACGGGGCCGTCGCCCACGATCTGGCGCGGGCCGCCGATCACGCCCAGAAGGCCGCGATGTTCGACCGCCGCGACCCCGACCTGCCGCCGCCGCCAGAAGGTGTCGGTCCGGGCGATTCGGGCGAGCGGGTCCGACGCGACCTGAACCGGGCCTACGACCGGATCACCGAGTCCCCCGACCGCGATCCCGCGCCGGGCGCCGAGGTCTATCTGAAAGCGGCGCGCGACCTGTACACCGCCGCAAGGCGCGACGTCGAGGCCGGACGCGAAGAGCGCGGCGGCGAACTCGCCCGCGCGGCTGAGGCGATGACCCACGTCGCCGAGCACCTCGGCCACGCCGCCGCCGGCCCCCCCGAAGGTCGCAATCGCGACGGACTCCGATCCGGCGTCCGTCGCGAGCCCCCGCCGCCGCCCGACCGCCCCGAGCCGAAGGAGAAGGCGAAGCGAGCCGAGCTCCGCGACTCGGACCTGCCGCCGCCGTTGCCGCCCGAATAAAGCGGACCTGCTTCGGTACACTGTCGAGCCGGGGTCCGACCGACGGCCCCGGCCCTTCTTCCTCACAGATCCCTTGTCTTGAAAGATCAGCATGGACTGGCGCAACCGGATCGGACTTTACGGATCGTACTTCCTCGGGATGGCGGCGATCGGATTCACGTTGCCGTATCTGCCGCTTTTCCTTGCGGAGAAGGGGCTCTCGGACCGAGCGATCGGGATCGTATCGACCCTGGCGGCGTTATCGGGCCTGGCTCAATTTCCGATCGGTCTCTGGTCGGACCGGATCGGTTGGCGCAAGCCGTTCCTGGTCGCCGCATTGGCCCTGATCGCCGTGTCGACGGTGCTCTTGCGCGGCGCGGAGGGGGTCGTCTGGCTCGGGTTCCTCGTGATCCTGTTCGCCGAGAACGGCGTCGGCCGCGCCGTCGTCGAAAGCCTTTCCGGAGCCGAGGCCGCGGCACTGGCACCCAGGGGAGGCGTCGGCGCGGCGCTGGGCGCTCTCCGCTTTTGGAAGCCGATCGGAATCGTGCTCGCGGCCCTGCTGGGGAGCTGGATGTCCGAGCGGCATGGCGTCGGCGCGATCCTCGTCCCGCTCGCCGTGGTCCAGAGCCTGGCCGTCGTCGCAGCGCTCTTGATCCACGAGACGCCGAGGCGCGACCAGGTCGCGCCGGAAGCTCCGGAGCCGCGGGATGCGGTCGGCCCGCGAGCGAAGGAATGGTTTCCAAGGGACGCGGGCCTCTGGATCTTCGTGACGGCGATGGTACTCTATCACGCCGCGAACGCTCCCGGCGGCGTGTACCTGGGGTTGTTCCTGAAGCGAGACCTGGAAGCCCCCGACCGGATGCTGGCGTATGCGTTCGTCGTGAGCATGGCAGCCTGGATGCTCGTCGTCTGGCCGGCTGGGTGGCTCGCGGATCGGTGGGGGCGAAAGCCGTTGCTGATCGCCGGCTGGGCGATCATGTCGATTCGGCTCGGACTCTTGGCCCTGATCCACGCCCCATGGATCGCCGTCGCGAATCAGGCGCTCGATGGTCTTGGCAACGGCCTCTTCGCCGTGATCGCTGCCGCCTGGGTGACCGACCGACTGGCCGATCCGCGGCGATCGGGCGAGGCGCAGGTGATCGTCGGATCGTGCCTTGTGCTGGGCTCGGCGTTGGGGCCCGCGGCGTCGGGATTCCTGGTCGGGCCACTCGGATATCGGGGGCTGTTCGCGGCCCTGGCGGCCGTCGGCGTGGTGGCGACGGCGATCGTCGCAGCCTTCGTCCCCGAGACTCTGACACGGCACAAGGAACTCGCCGACGGCCGAACCGTCGTCCCGATGGCCACCACCTCCGACCTTTCGACGACCCCTTGATTCGGAGAGATCCAGACCCGTGACAACGCAACCCGCTTCGATCCCTCTGGTTTCCACCCTCTTCGGCCTGACCTATCTTGGGTTGGCCCTGGGCAAAATCCCCGGTTTGCGGATCGACAGGACGGGGATCGCGCTCGTCGGGGCGGCCGCGATGCTCGGCTTCGGCGTGGTGTCGATGAGCGACGCGGCCCGGGCCGTCGATTACGAGACGATCGTCCTGCTGTTCGGCATGATGGTGGTCGTGTCGCACCTCCGCCTGGCCGGGTTTTTCGCCCTGGCGACGGAATGGATCGCCGGCCGGTTCTCCGGCCCATTCACGTTGCTGGCGGTGACGATCGGCCTGTCGGGCGTGCTCTCGGCGTTCCTGGTCAACGACGTCGTCTGCGTCGCCCTGACTCCCCTCGTCCTCCACCTCTGCCAGCGTCTGAAGCGAACTCCGATCCCCTACCTGATCGGCCTGGCGACGGCCTCGAACGTCGGCTCTGTCGCCACGATCACGGGCAATCCGCAGAACATCATCATCGGCTCACTCTCGCACATCTCCTACCTGCGATTCGCCAGTCGGTTGGCCCCCGTGGCCCTGATCGGCTTGGTGCTGAACTTCGTCGTCGTGGCGATCGTGTACCGAAAGCAGCTCGGCGCGGTGCGGCGTGATCTCCCGGCCGTGGAACCGGAGTCGAGGCCCAGGGTCCATCGCGGCCTGCTGATCAAGAGCATCGCGGTGACCCTGGTCACGGTCGGCTGCTTCTTCGCGGGGCAGCCGATCGCGCTCTCGGCCTTGATCGCAGCGGGCGTTTTGATGCTCGATCGGGTCCGCCCCGAGAAGGTTTTCAATGCGGTCGACTGGCCGCTCCTGGTGATGTTCGCCGGCTTGTTCGTCGTGGTGAGCGCGTTCGAGGTGAACGTCGTGCGGACGTGGGGGATCGAGCGCTGGAAGCCACTGCTCGATTCGCCGGTGGTGCTCACGAGCGGGCTGTCCGTGGCGCTTTCGAACCTGGTGTCGAACGTCCCGGCGGTGCTGCTGTTCAAGCCGCTCATGGAGGTCATGCCCCAGAAGGAGCAGGCGTGGCTGGCGCTGGCGATGTCGAGCACGCTGGCGGGGAACCTGACCGTGCTGGGATCGGTCGCGAACCTGATCGTGGTCGAGCACGCCCGCCGGGCGGGGACGGATCTGGGCTTCCTGGAATACCTCAAGGTCGGCGTGCCGCTGACCATCCTGACGACCCTCGTCGGCGTCGCCTGGCTCGCGTTGGTCCCCTACTGACCCGCGTCGACGACCTTCAGACGTGAAATCCTGGAATTGGATCCCAGCCGATCATCGTCTGGGAGGACTCGAGGAGAGGCAGGGGATGAGCCCCAACTGGCCGCGAGTGACTGAACGTCCCCCCTGGAAGCTTCGTGCCGATCTCGCCCCTGGCGCTGCGGATTCAGACCGGCATGCCCCTCCTGGCATCGAAGGTCTCGAACTGGTTCGGACTGCACCAACCGCCGCCGATCCGCAAGATAGCCCCCGGTCGGTTATGACGCGCGTCTCGATCGAAGAGGGTCGGCATGGTGCAACCTAGCACCACAACGAGCGAATGAATGCATGGAAGCCCAATGGCGGGAGAATCGCCGCCGAACCGCGCGGATCGTCGACGATCGTGATTCAACCCGATCGTCCGGCCGGAAGCCACGGAATCGCGCCGACATGAATGAAGAGCACCTCGAGTCGAGGTTGAGGTGAGATCAATCGATCCCAAGCCTTTTCCTCAAGGTAAGAGTCGCCTCGGGCTTCCAGCGTCGCGTCGCCGCTGGAACCGGGCGGTGTGGCGCCATGGTGAGTTCCCGCCACGGATCCAGGCTCGCGATCAGCTCGACCTTGCAGGGCGCTTTCGACGCACACATAATACACATGCGAGGTTTGGCGGATCGCTCGAAAGCCCCGACGTTTGGGGCCATTCACCACGACACCCGAGGTCCTCGATCCCCATGGTCGACGAGTTGTCGAGACGTCGTCACAATTTCCAACCCGGCCGGAAACTCCGGTTGGCCAATGGACAATTGTGGGTCTTCCCGACGCCGCGCGTCCCGGGCGATCCGACGGGTTTCCAAGCGGATGCGGAGTATCGGCCCCTCCTCGATTCGGTGCGCGAGGCGGATTCCGATGCGGAGCGGGCCTTGGCGGAACTGGCCCTCGCCGTCTTTCTGCTGAGTTGGAACTACGACCTCTCCCCCTCAGAATATCAGGAACTGCTCTCATTCCCTGCCGGGTCTCCAGCCGTCGAGGAATGGCGGGGCAATATGAGTGAACTCGCCTGTGCGCACATCGGAGGTCCCCTCCTCGCGAAGGAGCCGGGGATGGCGTATCAGGGCTGGTTCTCCCGTCTCCTGGCGCGGTTCCGACCTTCGCCGACGGACCAGTAACCTCGCATGTGTAGCCTCGGCCGCTCCATGCGTCAGGATATTCTAATACCCTACTCCCGAATCGATTTGCGCGCTCGTTCTGCGACACGAGACAGGTCCGGCAGCGGAAGCGTCGCGAATGGTCGTGCCTGGGGTATGACGACCAGACGCGACGACACCGAGGGCGGCGACGCAGAATGGGTGTTCCTCGCCTCTGGCTGAACCACACTCTGGAGCGCGCCCGTCAGCGTGAGCACGGCCTCCGCGAGGTCCTCAACGCCCTCTGATGGCTCTTCCGCCAACAGCTTGAAGGCGATTGACCACGGCATCCTTCCCAAGGCCGTCAGGCGCCGCGAGTCGAAAACAGGGCTTCTCGCTGCTGCCGAGACGCGGAATCGAGGAGCGGCCGTTCGCCGGAACCACCTGACCCACCACTGCGAACCGATCTCCAGAAGACCTTCGCCACGCTGCCCTACCTCGCCTTCAACTCCCTGATTCTCCACGCGGCCGCCCCACCGTAATGGGGAGAGCCCTGGGACTTCCGCTCAGAGTGACATCCACGACCCGCGCCGAACTCGTGTCTGAAGTCTGCCAGGCTTGCTGGTTGGTCCTCCTCACCCACGAGAGCCCGTCTTCGACCCTCCGAATGAAACCCATGTATACAATTTTCAACATTCACCCCGAGCCCGGATCGTCTTACTAGTCGATTAATTCTTAACAATACTTCATCTGCCCAAGAAGGGCGACGGCAAATGCTTTTTATTAAGAGTCATCCAGCCATAACCTCAATTTCACGCCATCTCGATTTGAATTAGACGTCAAACATGGGTATTCCTCTAACTGTGGGCAACAACATCGTTACAGCGAGACTCCTATCAAGAATCCATTAACCCACGTCTTCGGGACCATCGAGGTAGGAGGATCTCCGTCAAGGAAAGGTGATGCTTCCATGCCGATTCTTACCACCGAGACCGATTTCTATCCTGAGAACCTGTGGGATGACCCCCCCGCGGTCGCGTGCGACTCCGCCTCGAAGTGGTGGTGTCTGCACACCAAGCCTCGACAAGAGAAGGCCGTTGCACGCGACCTTCTGGGTGCGAGGGTAGCTTTCTACCTCCCTCAGATCAACAACGAGCATCGTACCCCCCAGGGGCGGAAGCTCAAATCCGTCCTGCCGCTGTTCACCGGCTACCTTTTTTTAAAGGGCGACGACAACGACAGGATGATAGCGATTCATGGCAGTCGGATCGTCAACGTCCTTCAGGTCTTTGACCAGAGCACTCTGGAACACGACTTACGTGGCATCCATAAGTTTTTAAGTTCCGGATTGCCCATATCCGCGGAGCCCCGGATCTTGCCAGGGACGAAGGTGCAGATCAGGTCCGGCCCGCTCGCCGGCGCCGCGGGGACGGTTGTTCGACGAGGCAACGGCGACCATCTCGTCGCAACGGTTCAATTCCTCTCTTGTGGAGCGAGCGTGGAGCTTCAGGACTGGCAGATCGAGCCGATGGTCAAGCAGTAAACGGCGTCGAGCGACACGCGCCGCCCGGTCTTTCACTTCAACATCAACCTCGCTTGCTGATTTGGTTGATAATTTGCCGCCAGTAACCCTGGCGCTCGCGCTGGAGCGTCGCAATCCGCTCGGTCAGCACGCCGTGGGCCTCCTCCGGATCGGAGGACCTCTCCGGCCCACGGCGGCCCTGGAGAGTTCCTTGAGGCGTATCCGGCGCGTCTGTCGCCCCGATGGTCCGCGACTCAGGGCCTGCCGACGTACTCGAACCGCGTGATTCAGGCGTCGCCGGCCGCAGGCCTTTCGATTTCGGGACGGCATCCGACGAGCCTCCGCCGGCTGCGGGTCGCTCGCGCCGCGGCGGCCTGGAGGTCGACTTGGAGGTCGCGTCCTCTTCCTGGGGCAACGCTCGGGCGAGCTTCTCCTGGAGCCCGCTGAGTTCGCGGGTCAGTTGCTCGACCCGATCCAGCTCCACGCGCATCGTGGCCTGATGCTCCTGGTGCATCGCGACGAACATTTGGACCATAAGGATCATGTCGTTGTGGAACGATTCCATCAGCTGCATCTGCTGTTGCCAGATCGCCGGCGGCATCGGACCGTCCTGAGATGCGGACTGCCAAGCGCGAGTCGATTCGGCGCCAAGTACGGACGTGGCCAAGACGGGGTGATCGAGAGTCGGTGGAGTAGTCGCCAACGAGCCTGAGGTCGGGCCCGGCCGCACGGCCAAGGCCCGACCGGGATCGCGTGATCGCTGACTCGACGTCGCCAGCGACGATTCGGTTGCGGCGACAGGCATTGCCCCCGCGGAGATCGAGAGGTTCTGACGACTGAACTTGGGCGCCTGGACCACGCAGCGCACGATGAAAGTGAAGCGGCCGATCCGAACGGAGTCGCCGTCGTCGAGCCACGCCCAGCGGACACGAACCCCGCCGACGAACACGCCCTCGCGAGACCGAAGATCCACCACCCAAAGGCCCCCCGGCGTTCGAACGAAGCTCGCGTGAAATCTCGACACGCTGTCGTCCGTAAGGGTCATATCACACCCCTGGGCCCGACCGATCAGAGCCACCACGCTCGGTATCCGCCACTGCGCGTGGTCCTCCCCCGTCCTGATCGGCAGTTCCAACGCCGCCTCAGCGAGCCGCGGAGGATCAACCGGCTCGATCAGCGTCGTGCCGGGCGGCTCGACCGTCGATCCGACGCCCCGACTCCCGGCCTTTTCCACGATCCTGCGGATTCCATAGCCGCCGATGTTGACAACCCGATCAGGGTCCAGCCAGCCGCGGTCCAGACTCCCCGATCGATCGGCCAGGGCTATTCCGGTCCGGCTGCTCAAATCGAGGCAAAACAGGCGGCTGCCCACCGCCTGGAAATAGGCATGCAGACGGCTCACTTCTTCGCCTTCCAGAAGCAGGTCGGATCGCGGATCTCGACCCACCAGGACGAAAGGCCGCGCGAATTCGTGGAGTTCGAGACGAGTCTCGCCCCGGCCATGATTCCGGCATTCCAGAATCAGAGGGCCGTCGAGACCGCAGGCATTCCGGAACAGATCGAGCCCAGACGCATCCATAATGTTTCGTCGATCCCGATGCCGCGAAGTCAGTGCCCCGTCCGCAACAGCTACGAGGGCTTCAACGGCTGGATAGGCCGCTCTTTATTCGATCACTCGGGGCTGACCATTTCAAGTGCCGACGAGCGGGCGGACGCCGATCACCTCGGGGCTTCAAGGGAGGAGCCTCTGGCGGGCCGCCTTCGGCGACGCCGTTGCGAGTCCGCCGTATTCCTCGGCTGGACGTTCGGTTTCCTCTTCGCCGCGTTGAGAAACCGCCCCCTGGAACGGAGTGGCCAGGAAGCAAGTCCGGCGGCGGCGAGGCAAGCTGGTGATCAAGACCCGGCTTATGCGAGAGCGGTCGACGACAGCGGCCCCCATTCCCGGCGGCCCGACTTCCCTCCTCCTGACGCCGGCCGCCACAGAGCGAGCCGCCGCCAACCTCTCCGAACATGAACGGCGGCGGCCAGAGGGAAGCCGCGGTTGGACCATCGCACCCAGTACGAAAGCCATAGTTTGCGCAAGTCCAGTCGGCAAAGTGAGATGTCCAATCCACCTCCGACCTCTTCGACTCAAGTTGTGTTAAATCCGGTCCTTGTAGTACACCTACCACGCGCATTGGAGCATCTTGGATGCATATTCAACGCAGTTCCCCGGAAATCTAGATGGAAATTCCTTGACACATTGATGAAGGAATTGTCAGAATGCGTTCTTGCCGTGGGAGAGGGGATCAATCAATCCTACTTACATCCATTTTTCTCTCCAGGCACTATTGCTGAGTTCCATTCGGGGTCTGCTCCATGCAACCCATGGGGACGAAGTCTTGACTTGATCTCCTAATACCATTTCCAAGACCACCAATTCGCCCCCTGTCCATAGGCTTGCCTTTTGGTCTGCCGCAGCGAGAAGAGAAGCGCCCAAGCACGGCCGAAACCTACCACGGCCTCCTCTTTGAACAACCTCTCCACCCTCGCGAATGCCAAGCGGCATTCCGAGCTGTCAATTTGCTCATGTCACCCATCGGGTGTTCCAAGTCGCCCAAGAGGAAGCTCCTCCACCTCAAAGACCGGAGTCCGAGGCGCATCTCGCCGACTATGGCGACATCGGCCGTCCGAACGGGATCGATTCCCGTCCCACACATCCCCAGGTTTGAGAAGGTCGCCCCGCCTCTCCCGTCGTCGGTGCATGGGCGAGAGACGTTCGCCCCCCTGACCGAAGGGTCGCTCTCCGCGAACGCATCGGGTCGGTGATGGCCGACGCCGACCTCGTGGGATTGTCCGATCGGACTGTCGACCTCCTCGCACCAGAGGGAATCGTCATGTCCGACAGCCCGCCTCCTCGGCTGAACAGTCCCTGCACGGCTTCGTGACACTCATTCGGAAATTTTGACAGCGCCAGTCGCGTATCCGTCGGGTCTGCGATTGATGAAATAGCGTCGTGAGGGAAAAGGACTTCCGAGAGATACACCGTTGGTCAACAACCCCTCGAGGCAAGAATGGAAACCAGAACTGTTGCCACAGCCTGGTGGCCCGATTACAAGCGGGTCAAGATTACGCTCGATTTCAGCCTTGCGGCCGTCCTCCTGTTTTTCGCATGGCCGGTCATCGTCCTCAGCATCATCGCCGTCCGACTGTCCTCTCCCGGTTCACCGATCTACTCCCAGAGGCGGCTGGGATTTCGAGGTCGTCCAATCACGATCTACAAGATTCGGACGATGTACCAAGATTGCGAGCGCAAAACCGGTGCAGTCTGGTCTTTCCCAGGAGATCCCAGGATCACGTGGGTCGGTCAGTTCCTGCGGTGGAGCCACCTCGATGAGTTGCCTCAACTCTTCAATGTCTTGTGCGGCGACATGAGCCTAGTCGGGCCGCGTCCTGAGCGCCCCGAAATCATCACCCAGCTCGAGAAGCTCTTTCCCCAATACCGACGGCGACTCGAAATTCGTCCCGGCCTCACGGGGCTGGCCCAGGTCCTTCAGGCCTCGGACACGGATCTCGACAGCGTCCGGCGCAAGCTCGAACTCGATCTTTACTACATCGAGCAGATCGGCCCGTCGCTGGATTTCCGGATCTTTCTCGCCACGCCGCTCCACATCGTCCGGTATCCCAGCCAAAGGATCGCGCAACTCTTTCACTTCTCGTTCAACGGGCTTGGGCGGCCCCTGGGACTGACCGCCCCCCAATCGGAAACGGAAGGAGTCTCGGTCGAAGCCTCTTGCGCAAGTTGAGGTCCGGCTCGGGCTCCGCCCGTCGAGTTTCCGACGCACTGGATTGTCAAGAAGCAGTTTGACATTCCAATGACATTCAGAATCCGTGCAAGAGTTAGGATTCACCAGGAGTGCACCATGATGAATTACGCGCCAGGGTGTAATCTGATCGAGCTGGAGGGGAACGACGTCGCTGGTTCCGTCCGAGCTCGCCATGCCTTCGGATACCCACCGCCGGCCGATGACGTCTGCGTCCTCGATTGGGTCCCAGCGCAATGGAACCCATGGGCGCGGAATGCGCGCCGATGACCGTGTTTGGTCCCGAGCGATTACTACACTCCAAGCGACTGAGACTAACCGTCCGCCGCTCGGACGCAGTTGATGGAGCGATACCGCAATGGAACCTTTCCGATCCAGCTCATTTATCAACGGCATCCCAACAGTGCTCTCGCAGGAGCAAGGCGCGAGCGCGCCCACTCCGGTCGAACTGCTCCCTGTCGATCGGATCGTCCCCGGGTACGGCGCCTCGCTGAAAGCCGTGGAGCCCCCACCGGGACTGTCGGAGATGCCCGATCTTGACGGGCTGCTCAGGGCGTTGCGCCGCCGCTGGCTGTTCGCTCTCCTCGGAGGTCTGCTCTGCTCGTCACTCTCGGCCGCCGCCGTCTACCTCTACCTGCCGCCGCCGAAATACACCGCCCGCGCTCTCGTCCATGTGGCCGAGAAGCGCCCGCGAGAGCTCTTCGAGACCCGTGAAAGCGAGGTCGGCTTTCGGACTTACCAGGAGACGCAAGTGATCCTGGTCAAGAGTCGTAAGGTGTTGGAAGCGGCCCTCAATCCTCCGGCGATCGCGAGCCTTCCGACCGTTCGCAAGCTACTCGACCCGATCGACTGGCTCTCCGGAGTGCTCATGGTGGATTTCCCGCGTGGTTCCGAGATCCTCTCCATCTCAATGACCGCGAGCTGCCCGCCTCTGGACCTGTCGACACTGGTGAACGCGATCGCGGATTCTTACCTCACGGAGATTGTGGACAAAGAACGACTCGCGCGGGTCGAGCGGCTCGAGCGGTTGAAGGAGTTGTTCGCCGATTATCAAAAGGATTTGACTGAAAAGCGGCTGAAATTCAAGGAAATGGCGGGTTCGATAGGAACGAGCGACAAGCAGGCCGCGGCCGTCAGACAGCAGATGATGGTCGAGCATCTCGGACTGGCTCGTCAGGAGTTGCTGAAGCTCAATTCAGACGTCCGGAAGTCCCAGGCGCGGCTGAACGTCCTGGCATCCAAGCCGGAACTCGAGCCGACGTCGAACCAGACCGTCTCCACCTTGGACACCCTGAGTACGGCCGAGGTGGACCCCCAGGTGATGGAGCTTCGAAGTCGACTCGCCGAGCTTCGGAGAAAGCATGCTTCGGTCAAGCGGATCAGCCGCCAAGGGAACGTCGACCCCTCGATTCTGGCCATCCAGCGAGAAATCAAATTAGTCACGGGGGAACTGGAGGGACGGCGCCAGGAGCTCCGCGCGGCCGCCGCGGAATTCAATCGCGCCGAGCCCGCCGCCATCCCGGACGCCCGTCTGGAGGAGGTCAAGGAATACCTCGAAATCCTTCACGAACAGGAAAAGAGCCTGATCGACGAGATCGCGTCCCTCGAGTCCCAGATGTCCTCGTTGAATGTCAAATCGATGGATTTCCACTGGCTCGAAGACGAAATCGCGGTGGCTTCCGACACGGCCAAGATGGTCGGCGCCGAGGTCCAGTCCATGACGGTGGAGATGCAGGCCCCGCCCCGCATCCGCCTCATTGAGAAAGCCAGCGTCCCCACGATGAACGACCCGCTCCGGCGGTGCAAACTCAGCACGATCGTGGGGGCCGGAGTCTTCCTCGCATTCGTTGGTTGCGTGTCGCTCTGGGAATTCCAGAGCAGGAAAATCGACGTGCCGGACGAGGTGGCCTTTCGACTCGGGCTGAGGATCATCGGCGATCTCCCGAAATTGAACGGCCCCCGCCGGGGCGATCAAAAGCAGATCGAACGCGATCGCCTCGTCCAATCGATCGACGCGGTGCGAACCATGCTCCTGAACGCCGGGCGACATCAGCCGTTCCGGGTCGTCTTGGTCACGAGCGCCTTGAAGGGAGAGGGCAAGACCTCGCTCTCGTGCCACCTGGCCACGAGCCTGGCTCGGGGGGGCCGCAAGACACTCTTGATGGATTGCGATCTGCGCAAGCCTTCCCTCCATGACGTCTTCGACTTCCCATCAGGGCCCGGCCTCGGCGACATCCTGCGCGGGGAGATTGGTTGGACGGACGCGGTGCGCCAGACACCCGTCCCCGGTCTGTCCTTGATCTTCGCGGGTCGTTGCGATCCCGCAACGATCGACCTGCTTCCACGCGAGGATTTCCCAAACCTCTTGCAAGAGCTTCGCGATCAGTTCGATTTCATCATCGTCGATTCTTCCCCCCTGCTGCTCGTGACCGACGCCCTGATCGTCAGCCAGCATGTCGACGCCGTGCTCCTCAGCGTCCTTCGCGCGGTGAGCCAACTCCCCCAGATCTACGCCGCGTCCGAACGGCTGGCGTCCATGGGGGTGCGAATCTTGGGCGCGGTCGTTTCGGGAGTCCCTCTCAAGCCGAATCGTTATTACGGCTCATATACATCACCGCAGTGGAATCCAGTCGAAGAAGAGCCTTCCTGAGCGCCGAGTCTCGTCAGTGTCGATCGGGCCGGACGATGGCCGACTCCTTGCGAAACACTAGCTACCTTAAGAGAGACGCATGACTTTCATAACCTCCTCGATTGATACTCACCGGTCGCGGGGAGCGCCGTCGACCGTACGACCTCGACGGACCATCCTCCAGCCGCGTTCCGGCTGGCGATCCATCGACTTGAATGAATTATGGATGCATCGCGAACTGCTGTACTTCTTGACGTGGCGCGATGTCAAGGTTCGGTATAAACAGACGGTCCTCGGCGCCGCCTGGGCGGTTCTCCAGCCTTTGATGACCATGATCGTCTTCAGCCTGTTCTTCGGCAGGGCCGCCGGCGTTTCGTCGGGCGATCTGCCTTATCCAATTTTCGTGTTCGCCGGGTTGCTCCCGTGGACATTCTTCTCCAACGCCGTCAGCGGCGCCGGGCAGAGCGTCGTGGGGAGCGAGCGCCTCATCACCAAGGTGTACTTTCCCAGGATCATGATCCCGCTCTCGGCGGTCGCGGCCGGCCTCCTCGACTTCGCCGTCGCCAGCGGCATGCTGGGAATACTGATGGTTTACTATCGAATCGGCCTCCAGATCGGGATTCTGTTGGCGCCTCTACTCGTTCTGGGGATCGTGCTCGCGGCGGTCGGCGTTGGAACGTTTCTGGCGGCCATGACGGTTGCGTACCGCGACTTTCGTTACGTGGCCCCGTTCCTGGTGCAACTCTGGATGTTCGGCACCCCATCGGTCTATATGCAAACCGATAAGCTCAACGAGGGCCCCTGGAGAATTCTCTTACCGCTGAATCCCGCTTACGGATTGATCGCGAATTTCCGATCCGCGGTCCTGGGAAGGCCTATCGACGCGTACTCGCTGAGCCTGTCCCTCGCCGTCGCCGTGGTGCTGTTCGTCTCGGGTACGCTTTACTTCCGTCGCGTCGAACGGGGATTCGCAGACGTCATCTGAACCCCCTCGGGCCCGCGTCCGAATTAACCGTCGTCAAGATGAGAATCCAGGAGTCATGATGAGCCAGCTCAAAGTTGGGATCGTCGGCGCGGGTTACTGGGGCCCTAACTTGATCCGGAATTTTTCCGCCTGCCCGCTGACCGAGGTCGTCGCCGTCTGCGACTCAAGCCCCGAGCGACTTGAAACGATCGGCCGAACGTTCAGCCACCTCGCCCTCGTCAACTCCATTGACCAGCTCCTGGAGCTGCCGATCCAGGCGGTGGCCGTCGCCACTCCGGTTTCCACTCATTACCAGCTCGCCTCGCGCTGTCTGGAGGCCGGCCTGCATGTGCTTGTCGAGAAGCCGCTGGCGGCCACCACCTACGATGCCCGATCGCTGGTCGAGCTGGCCGAGCAGCGTCAGCGGGTCCTGATGGTGGACCACACCTATCTGTTCAACAATGCGGTCAGCCGGATCAAAGAGCTCGTAGAGTACGGGGAACTCGGCGATCTTTACTACATCGATAGCATACGGATCAATCTGGGCCTTTTTCAGAGGGACGTCAACGTCGTCTGGGATCTCGCCCCGCACGACCTATCGATCGTCGACTACATACTCGGCTGCGACGCCCGGAGCATCTCGGCGTGGGGATGCGCCCACGCCGACCGCGACATCGAGGACGTCGCTTACGTCAACGTCGACTACAACGAGCAGATGTTGGCGAACTTTCATGTGAACTGGCTATCGCCCGTGAAGATCCGCCAGATGATTTTCGCCGGTTCCCGCAAGAGCCTGATTTTCAATGAACTCAACACCGCCGAGCCGATCAAGGTCTACGACCGGGGCATCGAGCTCGGGGAAGGGATCGAGGATCGGCGGAGGCTCATGGTCGGCTACCGCACCGGCGAGGTCCGGAGTCCTCACATCGAGGTGGGAGAGCCCCTCCAGGCGGTGGTCTCCCATTTCGCCGAGTGCATCCGCGATGGGAAAACCCCGCTCAGCGATGGGCGGCTAGGGTTGCGCGTGGTCTCCCAACTCGAGGCGGCGACCCGGAGCATTCGAGCCCAAGGGGGCAGGATCGTCCTCTCTAATGGAGCCTTTAATCATGGCGCCGCAGGCTCACGAGCGAACGGATCCGGCGAACGGAATCAGGATCAGCTCGGACGTCCGACTGGGGAAAAACGTGTCCATGCACTGCTTCGTTAATCTGTACGGTTGCCAGGTCGGCGATGAAACCCGGATCGGCAGCTTCGTTGAGATCCAAAAGAACGCCTCGATCGGGGCTCGTTGCAAGATCTCCAGCCACACGTTCATCTGCGAGGGGGTCACGATCGACGACGAGGTCTTCATCGGGCACGGCGTCATCTTCATCAATGACCTCGACCCTCGGGCGACGGTCGACGGCCGCCCCTCGACGGACGACGACTGGCAGGTGGTGCCGATCCGCGTCTGCCGGGGGGCTTCAATCGGCAGTGGGGCGGTGGTGTTGGGCGGAGTGACGATCGGTCGCGGAGCCCTGATCGGAGCAGGGGCCGTCGTGACCCGGGACGTGGCCCCGGGGGCGGTGATGGCGGGCGTCCCCGCTCGATTTCTCCGGATGCGCGAAGAGCCAGGAGACCGATGATGATCAGCCGTGATAGCGCAAGTGCGACGCTGGAGGCTCGCCCCGACGAGGGCCCGGTGCCTTTCCTCGACCTGAAGACCCAGTACGCCGGGATTCGGGCCGAGATTTTGCAGGCCTTGGAGGAGGTCGCCGACGGCGCGACCTACGTGCTGGGTCCTCGGGTGGCGGGATTCGAGGAAGCTTTCGCCGCCTTCGTCGGAGCCAGGCATTGCGTCGGCGTCAACAGCGGGACCTCGGCGCTCCACCTGGCCCTGATCTGCGCGGGGGTCGGACCGGGGGATGAGGTCATCACCGTCCCGATGACCTTCGTCGCCACCTCCTGGGCCGTAAGTTACGTCGGGGCCACCCCCGTGTTCGTCGACGTCGACCTGGCCACTCTCACGATGGACGTCCGGCAGGTCGAGCGGCGGATCACCAACCGGACCCGGGCGATCTTGCCAGTTCATCTCTACGGGCAGTCGGCCGACATGGGACCACTCCTGGAGATCGGCCGCCGACATGGCATCCCGGTCGTCGAGGACGCCGCGCAGGCGCACGGCGCCCGCTGTCAAGAGCGGGCGGCCGGGACGATGGGGCTTTGCGGCTGCTTCAGCTTCTACCCCGGCAAGAATCTCGGCGCCTGCGGCGAGGCGGGGGCGGTGGTCACCAACGACGCCGACGTGGCGGCGCGGCTGCGGACCCTGAGAGATCATGCCCAGGGCCGACGGTACCACCACGGAGAGCTCGGGTTCAATTATCGAATGGAAGCGTTCCAGGGGGCCGTCCTGGGGATCAAGCTGAAATACCTGGAGGGGTGGACCGAGGCTCGCCGTCGGCTCGCCGAGCGTTATCAAGCAGGGCTCGCCGACCTCCCCCTGTTGCTCCCGACCGAGGCCACGGACCGACGCCACGTCTGGCACCTCTTCGTCGCTCTTCATCCCCAGCGCGACAGAATCCGTCAGGCTCTGGAGGAGCGGGGCGTGCAGACCGGCCTACATTACCCGATCCCCGTCCACCTTCAGGGGGCCTACGAGCACCTGGGCCACCAGACCGGCGACTTCCCCGTCTCGGAGCGCATCGCCCGCGAATGCTTCTCGCTGCCGATCTTCCCCGAGATGACGAATCGACAACAGGATCGGGTGATCGAGACCCTGACCGAGATCCTCCTCGAGGTGGAATACGCATGAGTCAGTCGCTGGAAGGGGCCACGGTGCTTGTCACGGGGGGAGCCGGCCTGATCGGCTCCCACATCGTCGACCGCTTGATCGACGAGGGCGTGGGGGAAATCCGAGTGCTCGACAACCTGGTTCGCGGCTCCCGCGACAACCTGGCGGCGGCACGGGCGCGCCGGCCGATCGCCATGATCGAAGGCGACGTCCGCGACCGTGAGACGGTCGCGCGGGCGGTCGACGGCTGCGACTTCGTCTTTCACCAGGCGGCGATAAGGATCACGCTCTGCGCCGAGCAGCCCCGCGAGTGCATGGACGTTCTGGTCATGGGCGCCTTCAACGTCTTCGAGGCCGCCGTCGCCTCGAGCGTGAAGAAGGTCGTCTACGCATCCTCGGCTTCAGTCTACGGCGCGGCGGAGGTGTTCCCCACCGACGAGCGGCACCATCCCTACAACAACCGGACCCTCTACGGCGCCGCCAAGCAGATGAACGAGGGCGTCGCCCGCGGCTTTCGCGAAATGTACGGGCTGGCGAGCGTGGGCCTCCGCTACTTCAACGTCTACGGCCCTCGCATGGACGTCACCGGAGCATACACCGAGGTCTTCATCCGCTGGCTCGAATGCATCGACGACGGACGGCCGCCGTTGATCCATGGCGACGGCTCCGCCTCGATGGACTTCGTCTACGCCGAGGATATCGCGCGGGCCAACATTCTGGCGATGCGTTCGGATCGCACCGACGACATCTACAACGTCGCCAGCGGGACCGAGACGACGCTCCTGGGACTCTGGCGAGCGATGCAGGACGTGACGGGCGCTCATCATCTATCGCCCGAATTCCACCCCGCTCGCAAGGTCAACCCGGTGCCCAGACGACTGGCCGACACGACGCGGGCCCGCCGCGATCTGGGCTTCGCCGCCGAGGTCTCCCTTGAGGAGGGCCTCCGACGCCTGGTCGCCTGGCAACGTGAATTGGCGCCGGGTAGAAAGGAGATGGCCCGTTGAGTTTAGTCATTCGGAAGATCCCGATCGCCCGCCCCAGCCTGGGCGAGGAAGAGGCCGAGGCGGGCCGCCGGGCGATCCTCTCGGGCTGGATCACTCAGGGCCCCGAGGTCGCGGCCTTCGAAGAGGAGTTCGCCGACTACGTCGGTGCGTCCCATGCCTGCGCCGTCTCGAACTGCACGACGGCCCTGCACCTGGCGCTCCTCGCCCTCGGCGTCGGCCCGGGCGACGAGGTCGTCACGGTCAGCCACTCGTTCATCGCTACCGCGAACGCCGTCCGCCATTGCGGGGCGCGCCCCGTGTTCGTGGACATCGACCCGAGGACTTACAACATTGATACCGGCCTCATCGAGTCCGCGATCACTCCGAGGACCCGGGCGATCCTGCCGGTCCATCAGATCGGCCTGCCGTGCGACATGGCGAGCGTCCTGGACGTCGCCAGGCGGCACGGCCTGCCCGTGGTGGAGGACGCCGCTTGCGCCATCGGGAGCGAGCTGCGCATCGACGGACGCTGGGAGCGGATAGGCCGGCCCCACGGTGCCGTAGCTTGCTTTTCGTTCCATCCGCGCAAGGTCCTGACCACTGGCGAAGGGGGGATGATCACCACGCACGATCCCGAGCTCGACCGCAAGTTCCGGCTGCTCCGGCAGCATGGGATGAGCATCTCGGACACCGCACGGCATGTGGCCCGGGCCGTGGTCTTCGAGGAATACCCGATCCTGGGATTCAACTACCGGATGACGGACATCCAGGCGGCGGTCGGACGCGTGCAACTCCGCCGATTGCCTGAGATGCTGGCCCGGCGCATCGATCTGGCCGAGCGGTATTCGCGAGCCCTCGAAGAGATCCCTGGCCTGGAGACGCACCAGATCCCGCCCTTCGCGCGGCCCAACCATCAATCCTACGCGGTCCGCGTGACATCCGAATTCCCCCTCTCGCGGGACGAACTGATGCAGTCGCTCCTGGAACAAGGAATCAGCACCCGCCGAGGCGTCATGAACGCGCATCAGGAAGGAGCGTACGCGGACGAGTCGATGCGACGCCTGCCCCACTCCGAAGCGGCCCGGGACGGCGTCGTCTTCCTGCCGCTCTACGACTCGATGAGCGCAAACGACCAACTCTGGGTGATCACGGCCCTGCGTGAGGCCGCGGAAGCCCCTTGTCGACGGGAGGCGACAGGAACGGACGGCCCCCGGTCCTGGCACCCCAACTCTTAGGTTAGTACGGATCGACCCATTGTCATCGCGTCGTTGCATGACTTCACAAGTTCCGCCGCTGTCTGGCTGGAGGATCCATGAGCAGACCGATTCTAATACTGGGTACTGGTGGCAACGCCCACGACGTCCTCGACTTGGTCGAAGCCCTCAATACGACGACGCCAACCTGGGACGTGGCTGGCTTCCTCGACGACGCCCGACCGCCAGGGACCCGCCACTTGGGCCTGGATGTGCTCGGCCCGTTGCACGACGCGGGAAACTTCCCCGACCACGCGTTCGTCAATTCGATCGGCAGCGACAAGAGCTTCCGGCGCCTCCCACAAATTCTGGCGTCGACCGGCCTGGCGGCGGAGAGGTTCGCGACGCTCGTGCATCCGTCCGCATCGGTCTCCTCTCGCGCCCGCTTGGGCCGAGGCGTCGTCGTCCAGCAGGGGGTCACCGTGGGAGGCGGAACCGTCGTGGGCGACTTCGTCACCCTCTGCCCCGCATGCACGGTGGGACACGACACATGCATCGGCGACTACACGATCCTCGCGCCTCGGGCCGTCGTGAGCGGTTTCGTGCATATCGACCCGAATTGCTATATCGGGGCCGCCTCCGTGATCCGCCAAAACCTCCGGATCGGTGAACACTCGCTCGTCGGGACGGGCTCCGTCGTCGTCCGAGAGGTCGCCCCGGGCGCGACGGTCGCGGGGAATCCCGCACGCCCCTTGGCGCCTTCCGGCGAGCGAGTTCGCTCGCGGGACGAGGAGGAAGTCCTTCGATGAGTCGAGTCGATGTGATCATCCCTTGCTATCGATACGCCCACTTCCTGCGCGGTTGCGTCGAGAGCGTCCTGAGTCAATCGGGTCCGGACGTCCGAATCCTCATCATCGACGATTTCTCGCCGGACCACACGTTCGAGCTCGCCGCCGGGCTCGCTGCGGAAGACGGGCGCGTCGAGTTCCGTCGCCACGAGAACAACAAGGGTCACATCGCGACGTTTAACGAGGGTCTGAATTGGTCCGAGGGGGACTACACCCTCCTCCTGTCAGCTGACGACCTGTTGGCGCCCGGCGCCCTCGCTCGCGCCGTCGGACTCATGGACGCATACCCGGAAGTCGGATTCGTCTACGGACGGGTCGTCCGGTTCGAGACCGATCGGGCCCCGATCGCGCCCGATTCGGATCTCGAGCCGTTCGGATGGAAGGTGATCGGAGGTTCCGAATGGCTGGCGCAGCAATGCGCGTACGGATTCAATCGGATCGCGTCCCCGGAGGTCGTCGTACGTACGGAACTCCAGCATCGCTTGGGAGGCTACCTCGTCGAACTCCCCCACACCGGAGACCTGGAAATGTGGCTGCGTCTCGCCGCCCACTCCTCCGTGGGCTACGTCGACGCCGATCAGGCATTCTACAGGTCACATCAGCATAATATGCACAAGGCGTTGGCGGCCGAAACTTTGAGCCAGCTCCTCCACCACAAGGCGGCCTACGACCAGTTCTTTCGCCGCTGCGCGGACCACCTGAGCGACGGCGACGCGCTCCGGCGCTCGGCTTTCGAAGTATTGGCGCGCGAGGCGCTGGGGTGCTCCCACGAGGCATTCCTCGGGGGCGATCTCGGCGCCTCCGAGAAGTTGTTACGCTTCGCGAAGTCGACCGACCCGGGGGTCGTTGGGACGAAGATCTACTCGAGGATGAAATGGAAGATCAGGATCGGCCCGACGGTATGGTCCCACTTGCGCAGGCTCTCTCGACGCGATCCGATCGCGTCTGCAATGCGAGGAGTCGGTCTGCCATGAAAATATTACTCGCGTGGAGGGTCTGCGATATCGGGGGGGTCGAGACCTGGATGCTCGGCCTTTCCCAAGCGCTCCGGGAGTTGGGTCACGAAGTGGAGCTGTTCTTCTTCTCCCGAGGGCCCTTCGAAGACAGCGTACCCGACGCCCAGGTCACGCATTTCGGTGACCTGTCGGCGATGTTGAAACTCGTTTACGCGCGGCGCTATGAGGTCGTTCATGGGGCGACCATCGACTGGGAACTCGGGCTGTCCGCCGTCCGCGCCCTGGGGCCGAAGTTGGTCCTCACGGGGAACGGATGGAGCGACCCCGCCTGGAACTCCTCGAACTGCGACGCCCTCGTCGGCTGCTCGAACTGGAACGCGGTGGCGCAGCAAGCCAGCACCGACCTCCCCGTGCAGATGATCCCTAACGCCGTGGACGTCGATCGATTTCGTCCCCCGGAAGCCGTCGGAGACGGCCCGCCGATCGTGGCCTGGGTCGGGAGAGGGTCCGACCTCCGACAGAAACAGATCGACAGGTTGGCCGCCGTGGCCCCCGGGCTGCGACGCCTGGGGCTCCGCTTGTGGATCGCCGACCCGGACGGCCCGGGCAAGGTCGCGCCGAACGTCGCTCGCGTGCTGCGGGCCGAGGCCGAGTTCTGGGGCGGCCTGGAGCCGGAGCGGATGCCGTCGTTCTTCCGGGACGTCGCCGCGAGCGGCGGCTGTCTGCTCTCAACCTCGCGTTATGAGGGACTGTCCCTGGCCTACATCGAAGCCCAGGCTTGCGGATGTCCGGTCGTGGGGCCGGACGTCATCGGCGTCAACGAAGGCGTGCGGCCCGAGCACGGCGGCGTCCTCTACCCGGAAACCTTGGCTCCCGACTCGCTCGTGCAACTGGTCCAGGCGACCCTCCACGACGAGGCAGGGATGGATCGAAGGAGGCGAGCCTGCCGCCGATTCGTCGAGTCCAGCTTCAGTTTCTCGAAAACGGCGCGAGACTACCTGCTCGTGTACGGAGCGGCTCCCTACCCTCGACTCGGGGGGATGTCGGGGTTCATCCGGCGACACCGATGCTCGCCGCTGGTCAATTACCGCAAATACGTGGAGACCTGCTGGGCGGCCGGCCATCGTCAGTATCAGACCTCGCTCGATCTGGACCTGGCCGGCGAGGGTCGACTGGCCATGCTCGCGGCGTCCGAGTCGCTGTCGACCTGCCCGACGCTCTACCTCAGGTGGAGAAGGCTGGCCCACTTGATCAAGTGCCTTGTTTGAGCGGCGGTTGCCAACCTTGAACAACACAATTTCGTCGTCACGGCGATTTGCAGCCTGGATGCGTAAGCACACGAAAGCGGTTAGAACCTCATGTCAGCCGTGATCACAGCCGAGAACGTCTCCAAACGCTATCGCATCGGCCTCCGCAGGGGCGGTGAATACTCCACCCTGCGGGAATCGATCATGGATGCGGCTTCGGGGACGTTGGATCGCGTCAAGCGGTCGTTTGGAACTTCCCCGGCCCCCCTTCCGGTCTCGGAGGAATTCTGGGCGCTGAAGGGCGTGGATCTGGAGATCCGGCGAGGCGAGGCCGTCGGGATCGTGGGCGGCAACGGAGCGGGGAAGTCGACCCTCCTCAAGGTCCTCAGCCGGATCACCGAGCCGACCGAGGGCCGAGTGGAGATTGAAGGCCGAGTGGGGAGCTTGCTCGAGGTGGGCACGGGGTTCCACCCCGAACTCACCGGTCGCGAGAACGTCTTCCTCAACGGCGCGATCATCGGCATGGGTCGCCGAGAGGTGGCCCGCAAGTTCGACGCGATCGTCGATTTCGCGGAGATCGGACAATTCATCGATACGCCCGTCAAACGCTATTCCAGCGGGATGTACGTCCGCCTGGCGTTCGCCGTCGCCGCCCACATGGAACCTGACATCTTCCTGATCGACGAGGTGCTGTCGGTGGGAGACCTGGCCTTTCAGCGAAAATGCATGGATCACGCCAGGTCCCTGCTGAGCCGAGACGCGACGCTCCTCCTGGTCTCGCACAACATGTTCGCGATCAAGGCCATATGCGACCGAGCGGTCCTCCTATCCAAAGGCCGGGTCGCGCTCGAAGGGCCGACCGAAGACGTCATCCGGGCCTACGACCAAGCGGGAAGGCTCGACATGCTGACCTGGGCCTCGGGCATGGTCGGCTCCGACCCGACGAAGTGCCCGATCTACATCACGGACTTCGAAGTCATGGGCGAGGACGGCCGACCGCGAACCCTCTTCAAGCATGGCGAGAGCATGCGGATGCGGCTGCACTACGAAGCCCAGGAGGTCGTCATGAATCCGACCTTCAGCGTGGCCGTGATCCGCTCCGACGACACCTCATGCTGCAATTACAACACCTTGATGGACGAATTCCGAACCGACGCGGTCTCCGGCAGCGGCGCCATCGAGTTGCTCACGCCGCCGATCAAACTGTCCGCCGACCTCTATTCGATCCACGTCCTCGTCTGGGACGGCAAGTTCCAGCGGCTCTATTGCGCGCAGGCCGGCAAGAATTTCCACGTCACCCACCCCGTGCTGAGCAGCGAGTTCGGCGTCTTCCACGAAGCCGCCCGGTGGTCGTGGGCGACCTGAGCGGCCCTTGCGTCGGCTCGTAGCGACTCCGTAGAGAAAGGGGAGGTGCTCTCCGATGACGTCCATCTCGATCGCCATCGCCACGTTCAACCGGTCGGGGGAGCTGAGACGCACCCTCGAAGGCCTGATCGGAATGAAGCCCGTTGATTCGCTGGAGTATGAGGTCCTCGTCATCGACAACAACTCGTCCGACGACACGCGGGCCGTGGTCGAATCGTTCTCGGGTCGGTTCGGGGGACGGTTGCGCTATATCTGGGAAGGTCGCCAGGGCTTGAGCCGCGCCCGCAACAGGGCAGTGGAGGAGTCGCGTTTCGACGTCGTCGCGTTCATCGACGACGACGTGGACGTCGACGCCTTCTGGTTGGACCGCCTCGCCGCCGCGTGCGAGGGCGGGGATTACGACGTCGTCGGCGGCCGGGCCCTTTTGAGTTATCCCCGGCCCAGGCCCGGTTGGCTCGGCGACCGCGATGAAGGCTTCCTGACCAAGGTCGACCACGGCCCGGAACGCAGGGCGGCGACCCCTGATGAACTGTACGGGGTGAATCTCAGCATCAGGAAGTCGAGCCTCCTGCGGGTCGGCGGCTTTCGGTGCGATCTAGGACGAATGGGCGACCGCCTGATAGGAAGCGAAGAGACGGAACTGCTCGGCCGCGTCGCTCTCGCCGGCGGCAGGCTGCTCTACGAGCCATCGGCGGTCGTCGGGCATCGAGTCTCTCCCGAACGGCTGAGGCGTCGCTGGTTCTGGTCGCGATCCTACTGGGGCCATCGTGGTGAAGCGCGGATGTTCCCGGCCTGGGAGATCTCCGCATATCAACTCGCGCGGCGTTCCTGGCACGTCGCTCTGGCCGGCGGCAACGCGACGCTCGCCGCCGTCGTCCACGGACTGAGGAGCGAGGAATTCTTCCATCAGACCTTGGTTCTCGCCGCGAGGCTCGGGACGTGGACCGGTCTCGCCGAACGCCTCCCCTCGGGCCGATCATCGGCGGTATGAGCCGACCGACGAACGGTCGGGCCGACCTGCTCGACACGTCCATCGGTCGATCGCCTTGCGTAGGATTGGGTCGTGGAGGATCGGCATGGGTTTTCTCCTGTTCCTCCTGGTCAATGCGACGCTCTTCGTCAGGCCGGCGGAGGTCGTCCCCGAGCTCATGGAACTACCCATCTATAATGTGCTGATCCTCGGATGCTTCGCGTACTCGTATCCCGTCGTCCTCCGGCAATTGAGTGGCGAGAGCCTGGTCGAGAACCCGATCACCGCGTGCGTCGTGGGGCTGCTCGGTTCGGTCGTACTGTCGCATCTGTCGCACCTCCATCTCTCCGACACCCTGACGTTCGGATTCCTGTTCGCCAAGGTCGTCATGTACTACCTGCTCCTCGTCGGTCTCGTCGATTCAACGGATCGACTGCGTCGATTCCTCTACTGGCTGGGTTGGATGATCTTCGTGCTGACCGCCTTGGCCCTCCTGCAATATCACGGGATGATCAACGTACCGGCCCTACAGTCTTATGCGGAGGAGCAATACGGCGAGGACGGAGTCGAGCTGACCGAGATCGTCAGGCTCTGTAGCACGGGGATCTACAACAATCCCAATTCGCTCTCGCGCATCCTCGTGACGGGCTTGATCCTCAGCCTCTACTGGTTGAGCGACCGCCGGTCGGGGCTCCTCCGGTGGATCTGGACGGCGCCCCTGGTCCTCGAAGGCTATGCCCTGACGCTGACACAGTCGCGCGGCGGTTTCATGGGCCTAATGGCGTCGCTCCTCTGCTTACTTTACGCACGCTTCGGCGCGAAGAAGGCTTTCTTCTTGAGCATCCTCGCCGTGCCGGTCGCCCTCGCCTTGAAGGGCCGTCAGGCCGACATCTCGCTGAGCGGGGGGACCGGTCACCAACGCCTCGAAATCTGGGCGGAGGGGTGGAGGCTCTTCCGAGGCTCCCCGATCTTCGGCATCGGCATGGACCAGTTCGTCGAAGAAATCCATTACGTCGCTCATAATTCCTTCTTCCACTGTTTCGCCGAGTTGGGGTTCGTCGGCGGCTCGTTCTACGTCGGGATGTTCTATCTCGCGATCAGGTGGCCCCTGAAACTTGGCTGCGCCGGGTCGCCGATCCGCGACCCCGAATTTCGGAGGGTGGGCCGTTACCTGGCGGCGATCATCGCGGGCGAAGCCGTGGGCCAACTCTCGATCACGCGCAGCTACGAAGTGCCGACGTACCTGCTCATCGGACTGGCGGCCGTCTATTTGCGATTGGCTGCCAGCCAACCGTCCGCGTCGATCCCGAGGTTGAGCTACTCGCGAATGACCCGGTTGATGACCATCCTCTTGGACCTCCAACCGTCCGCATCGGGCCCGAGGTTGGGCTTCAGCCTCGTCGCCCAGGTTTCATCGGTCAGCCTGGCTCTGCTGTTATTCCTCTATATGCTCATGAAACTCTAAAACGTTCCGTCGATTTGGATATTCGCTCCGTCGGGTCGACGGCGAAGGCGACGACTTGGAGGATGTTCCATGGGATTCCCACCGGTGAGCGTCGTCATCCCCTCGTACAACCGGGGCCGTCTCTTGACGCAAACGATCGATAGCGTACTGAGGCAGACGGTCGTTCCCTCGGAGATCATCGTCGTCGACGACGGTTCCACTGACGACACGGAGGCGAGGCTGGTGCCCTACGCCGGCCGGATTCATTACATCCGCCAGGACAATCAGGGGGTTTCCGCTGCGAGGAATCGCGGCCTCCGCAAAGCGTCGGGGCAGTTGATCGCCTTCCTGGACGCCGATGACGTTTGGCATCCGCGGAAACTCGAGATGCAGCTGGCGGTCTTCGACGGCCGGCCCGACCTGGGGCTGCTGGGGACCGGGCAGTTCGACTGGCCGACGACGGCGTTCCCGGAGGTCGACCCGAACGATTCCGGTCCGTTGATCCCCGTGACGTGGTGGCAACTCGCCGTCAAGAACTACCTCACCACCTCCTCGGTCGTCGCACGTCGGCGCGTTCTGGACCTCGCGGGCGACTTCGACACGAAAATGCAGGGGCCCGAGGACCGAGACCTCTGGCTGCGGGTGGCGGAAGTCGCCCCGATCGCTTATCTGAACCGGCCGTTGACAGGTTATCGGATCGTACCGGGGAGCGTCAGTCAGCAGGCGCAAGTCTGCCAGGCCGGCATGCTCCGTATCCTCCAGAAGCTCGACGATCGCCGGTCCTGGCGAGGTCGATGGCTGGTCCGCCGTAAAGCCTACAGTTACGTTTACCACGCATGCAGCTATTTACACTCTCTTCAGAAGCGATACCCCACGGCGCTGGCCTTCGCCCTGAAGTCTCTCGTCTGGTATCCCATCCCTTTCCGCCGCGGCGAGTTGACGCCGTGCGAGCGGCCGCGGCGAGCGGCCGTCATCTTCCTCCGCATGCTGCGGCTCAAGCCTCCGGAACCAGCGCCGGGCCAGTCTCTCGCAGACGGCTCGCCGGACATCCTGGCGGCGATGAACGTCGATGAGCCGTCACACTCACTGGAAGTAGTGCAATGATCTCAATCCAACGCGACGGCTTGCCACCCGAGTCGAAGGCGGGCCCTCTCAGGGTGGTCCACGCCCTGCTGTCGCTCGACGTCGGCGGCCTGGAGCGAAACGTCGTCAATCAGGTGCGCCTGGCACCGAGCCTGGGGCAGGACGTAACGGTGGTTTGCCTGGAGCGGCCGGGGGACCTGGCCTCGCAGGCGGAGGCTCTGGGAGCCCGGATCATCTGCCTGGACAAGCCCCCAGGTATTCGGCTCGGGCTGATCCATCGGATCGCGACGGTCTTGCGCGAACTCGGCCCGCAGGTCGTCCACACACATGACGTGACCACGCTCTTTTACACCGGTCCTGCCGCGCGCCGAGCGGGCGTCCCCCTGGTCGTGCACACCGAGCACGGTCGGGGAGACTATCATCACTTTCGGAAGCGTCTACTCGGTCGTCTGGCCGGATTGTACGCTCGGCCCTTCTACTGCCTGACGGAAGACATGGCCGCCTGGGTGACGTCTCACCGAATCGTCCCGCGTCGTAAAATCCGCCTGATCTTCAACGGGATCGACATGGCTCGCTTCCGTGAACCTTGCGTCCCGGATGCGGTTCGCAGTGAACTAGGGATCTCTCCCGAATCACCCGTCATCGGCACGGTCGGACGCCTGAGCGAGATCAAGAGACAGGACGTCCTGATCCAGGCCTTTGCGCGGATTCGACAGCGAGTGCCGAGCGCCCACTTGATCCTGGTGGGCGATGGGCCCCTGAGGCAGTCCCTGGGCGAATTGGCCGTCGCGCTCGGTCTGGGCGACGGTGTGCATTTCGTCGGCTTTCGCCCGCACTCCGCCCCGTACCTGAGAGCGATGGACGTCTTCGCGCTGACGAGCCGCTCAGAAGGGATGCCGCAGGCCGTTCTGGAGGCCCAGATCGTGGGAGTCCCCGTCGTTGTGAACCGGGTCGGCGGACTCCCGGAACTGATCGACCACGGTCGGACCGGCCTCCTCGTCGAGCCCGGGAATGAACTGGAACTCGCCGAGTCCTTGCTGAGCCTCCTGTCCGATCCAGAACGTCGCCGGCAGATGAGCGAAGCGGGCCGTCGGGAAGTCGAATCGCGATACGATATCGGTCGGATGGCCGACGAGTACCACCACCATTATCTTGATCTGCTTGAGGCGACGCATTAATCGGCGAAGACGGATCGAATTCGAAGGGGCCGGAGGGGAACGGCCCTCGGATTCTGCGGCCCAGGCGATCTTCGCGACGATCGGCTCCCCACCTCCTTGAGAGAACCATCCTCATGTGCGGATTTGCGGGCCTCCTCGATTCCTCCCAAAGCGCTCAAGGCGAAGCGCCGGTCGACGTCGCGCAACGAATGGTGAGAACGCTCCGCCATCGAGGCCCCGACGACGAGGGAACCTGGTCCGATCCGGAGGCGGGCTTCGGCGTGGGCTTCCGTCGCCTTTCGATCGTGGATCTCTCCCCCCTCGGCCACCAGCCGATGGAGTCGGTCGGCGGTCGCTACGTGTTGGCCTTCAACGGCGAAATCTACAATCATCGATCCTTGCGACGAGACCTGGAGGCACGAGGCCGCGGCGGGTTCCGTGGGAACTCCGACACGGAGGTCCTGCTCCAGGCCATCGAGCTTTGGGGGCTCGAGGATGCGGTCCGGCGATTCGTCGGAATGTTCGCCTTCGCCCTCTGGGACCGCCGCGAGCGACGGCTCCACCTGGTCCGCGATCGGGTCGGTGAAAAGCCGCTCTACTACGGACGGTCCGGCAGCGCCTTCCTGTTCGGTTCGGAGCTCAAGGCCCTCCGGGCCTATCCCGGCTTCAACGCCGAGGTCGATCGCGAAATCTTGGCGCCCTATCTGCAATTCGGCTACATCCCCGCGCCCTTCTCGATCTACAAAGGGATCCTCAAGCTCATCCCGGGCACGATCCTCACCGTCACCGCGGATCGGGCGGACGGGGAGCCGACGCCCATCCCGTACTGGTCCGCGGCGCGCGTCGTCGAAGCCGGTCGGGCGGATCGCCTCGATCAAATGGACGAACTAGGAGCCGTCGATCAACTCGAATGTCTGCTGCGCGACGCGGTCGGTCAGCAAATGGTCGCGGACGTGCCGCTGGGCGCCTTCCTCTCCGGGGGAATCGACTCGTCGGTCGTGGTCGCCTTGATGCAAGCGCAGAGTGATCGACCGGTGAAGACGTTCACCATCGGATTCCATGAGAAGGAATTCAACGAGGCCCTGCACGCGCGCCTGGTGGCCGACCACCTGGGCACCGAGCACACGGAATTGTACGTCACGCCCGAAGAGGCGATGGCCGTGGTTCCTGAGTTGCCGGCGATCTACGACGAACCCTTCGCCGATGCGTCGCAGATTCCCACACTCCTGGTCTCCCGCCTGGCCAGGCGGGACGTGACCGTCAGCCTCTCCGGCGACGGCGGCGACGAATTGTTCGCCGGGTACCCGTGGTATCGCTGGTCGCCCGACGTCTGGAAGTGCATCGGATGGATGCCTCGGGCACTGAGACTCGCGACGGCTCGCGCCTTGATCGGGCTCCCCACCTCGACATGGGACCGGATCTTCGGCGGCGTCGGGCGCCTCCTGCCCAGCGAGGTCGGCCGCTTCGCCTCGGGCGACAGAATGCATAAGCTCGCTCTGCTCGTCGCGAAGTCGAACGGCCCGGAGGACGGCTGTCGGAATCTCCTCGGCCAGTGGGGCGGGGCCCCCCCACTTCTGGGCGAAGCCAAGCCCCGGGAGAGCTGGGTGAATGGAGACCTGGAACCGGATCGCGACGATGTACTCGGCCTTCTGATGTACATCGACCTCGTGGATTACCTGCCGGACGACATCATGACGAAGGTGGACCGATCGAGCATGGCCGTGAGCCTGGAGTCGCGGGCGCCCCTGCTGGACCACCGGATCGTAGAGTTCGCCTGGCGGTTGCCGAAATCCATGAGAATTCGCGATGGGCGAGGCAAGTGGCTACTGCGTCAGGTGCTCTATCGTCACGTCCCGGCCGAGCTGATCGACCGACCGAAGATGGGCTTCGTCGTACCCATCGACTCCTGGCTGAGGGGACCGCTGAGGGAGTGGGCCGAGGCGCTGCTTGACGAAGACCGCCTTCGTTCCGAGGGGTTCTTCGATCCCGTTCCCATCCGTCGGAAATGGGAAGAGCATCTCTCCGGAAAGAGGAACTGGCAGCACGAGCTCTGGCGGGTGTTGATGTTCGAGACCTGGCTTGAAGCCTGTTGAGGTGCCGTCCATGCGGATCTTGGTTGTGACGAGTCTGTTCCCCAATCCTTATCAACCCAGCCTCGCCCCGTTCAACAGTTCCCAGTTCCAGGCCCTGGTTCTTCGGCACCCCACGACGATCATCGCGCCGATCGCCTGGACTGACGAACTGGCCGGTCGCCTTCGCGGAGCCCCGCCCCTGCCGCAAGGCCGGAGGATCGTCCGCGATGGAATCGTCGTCGATCACCCCCGCTATCTGCACACGCCTCGGGTCTTGAGGGGCTTTTACGGACGGTACTTTCGGTTCTCGATACGACGAACGTTCGAGCGAGCCCTCGCCGAATTCGTCCCCGACGTCGTGCTCGGTAGTTGGGCCTATCCCGATGGGTGGGCCGCCGTGGATCTCGGGAAACGCGCGGGCCTGCCGGTCGCGATCCAGGTCCACGGTTGCGACGTGCTCAACGCGGGACGCGGACTCGCGTGTGATCCGACTCGGAGACGGAGGACCATCGACGCGCTTCGACGGGCCGACGCGGTCCTCGCGGTAAGTCAAGACCTGGCGGCCAAGGTCGTCGACCTGGGGATCGACCCGAGCAAGGTGCACGTCCAGGAGCAGGGCGTCGACAGGGCGTTGTTTTCACCCGGAAATCGAGCCGAAGCGCGGGGCCGACTCGGGATTCCCGTCGCCGGCAAGGTGCTGCTCTGGGTCGGCCGGATCGATCCGGTCAAGGGGCTCGACGTGCTCATTGAAGCCAGCTCCGAGTTACTGCGGAACAGGGCCGATTTCCACTTGTACCTCGTGGGCGACGGCCCCCCACGGGCCCCCTTGGAGGCCAGAAGCCGAGCGATCGGGTTGTCCGAGCACGTCCATTTCGTCGGTTCTCGTGAGAACAAACAGCTCCCGGATTGGTATCGGGCTGCCGACCTGACGCTCCTTCCGAGCCGGTCGGAGGGCTTGCCCAACGTCCTCCGAGAATCGCTGGCCTGCGGCACGCCGTTCGTGGCCAGCGACGTCGGCGGCGTCTCTGAGATCGCCGAGGGGCGCGTCGGCCGCCTCGTTCCGGCCGGCGACTCGACGGCCCTGGCCGAGCAGATCGACCAGTCGCTGCGGGAGGCGCCCGACACATCCCGCCACCGGCCGATCAGTTGGGAAGTGTCCTCGGCGAGACTCGCCGACATCCTCCGCCCACTTGCGGCGGCCAAAGCAACCTCCCGCCGATCGGCCGCAACATCGGCGGTCGAACAGCGCTGCGACCGGTGAATCGTGTCGCCGTTCCCATTTGACGGAGGTCCACCCTTGGGCAACGAAGCTCGTCCGCCCGCGATTCTCTACTTCGGCAACGACTGGTTCGCGGAGAACCGAACCTCGAGCCACCACATCGCCCGCCAACTGGCCGACGAGGGCTACGAAGTTTACTACATCGAATGCCCTGGATTGCACATTCCCAAGGGGACCGGCCGTGATCTCAAGAAGATCGGGGCCAAACTCTTTCGATTCCTCCAAGGCGCTACGCCCGTTGCACCTCGATTGAAGATCCGCACTCTCTTGCAGATCCCGTTTCATCGCTTCGGCCTGGTGAGGAGGCTCAACCGCGCCCTGATCTTGGCCACCGTGAACGGCATGATGCGACGAGAAGGGATCAATCGCCCGATCTCCTGGTTCGTGATCCCTCACTTGTCACCGATCGTCGGTCGGCTGGGAGAGCGACTCTCCGTCTATTATTGTACTGACGATTACGCATCGCTCCCCAACGTGGACGTCGAGGCGGTCCGAGCCATGGACGAAGACCTGACGCGACGGGCCGATCTGGTCTTCGTCACATCCGACGCCCTGTTCGGGCCGAAGCAGCTCCTCAATCCCCGGACCTACGTCAGCCCGCATGGCGTCGACGTCGAGCACTTCGCCCGGGCCCAGAACGAGCAGCTCGCGATCCCAGCCGACGTCGCCGGACTGCCCCGACCGATCGTCGGATTCTTCGGCCTGATCGGGCGACAGATCGACCTCGACCTGATCGACTATCTGGCCGAGAAACGGCCGTCTTGGACGTTCCTGCTGATTGGGAGGGTCTCCGTCCCCGCGGAACAGATACCCCGAAGGCCCAACATCCACATGGTCGGCAAACGCCCGTACCAGGACCTGCCCGCCTACGGCAAACGGTTCGACGCCGCCATCATTCCGTATCGCCCTTCCCAATTCGCCCTCTACGCCAACCCGCTCAAGCTTCGAGAATATCTGGCGATGGGCAAGCCGATCGTCGCGGTCAGCACCCCTGAGATCGACAAATTCGCCGATGTTGTGAAGATCGCCCACTCGCGCGAGGAATTCCTTGCACGTCTCGACGAGGTCCTGGCGCGGCCGTCGTCGGCCGACGAGGCGCGGCGGCGGATGGATCGCGTCGCATCGTCGAGCTGGGAGGCGCGGCGGCGCGAGATCCTCGACGTCGTCGAGAACCACCTGGATGCACGGCGCGACGAGGAAAAGGTCGTCGCATCGTTCTGAAACCCGGCGAGGCAAGAGCCGCACCGCCGACTGGAATGATTGGCTCATGCTCCAAATCCGTACCGCGGGCTCAACTTGAAGTGCGACAGCTCTGCTCATGGCGTGAACGACGTTCATCCAGGAGATCCTGGCTCTAACCAAGGAGAAGCGGACCATGCTCAACATTCTCCACCGACTCGATGTCACCCGCCGGCTGGGGATGCGGTTCCGAAACCAGCGCGAGTTGTCGCGTCTGCGGACACGAGACACCCCGGCGTCGTCGGCGATCGCCGATGCGCTGCACGCTGTGCTGACCAAGACCGTTTCTTCCGAAGAGAGACGATGGATTGATCGAATTGAAGCGATCAGGAGAGAGTTGCGGGCCTCCACCCAACCTCTCCAGTTCATGGACTACGGCGCCGGCTCCCCCGCGGAAAATCGAAACGCGGAGGAAATGTACGAAGGGAAAGAGGTGACCATCGGTATTGCCGAGGCGTGCGCCGCGAGTAAGCCGCCCCTCTGGTGTCTCCTCCTGTTCATGTTGATCCGGAAGATGAGGCCCGCCCACTGCCTGGAATTGGGGACCAATCTTGGCGTCTCGGCAGCTTACCTCTCAGCCGCTCTGCAATTGAACGGGTCCGGAGAGCTGGTGACGCTCGAAGGGGCCAGATCCAAGGCGGATCTTGCCGCGCGGAATTTCCTCAGACTCGGCCTTTCACGAGTCAGCGTGGTGGTCGGCCGATTTCAGGACAAGCTTGACGAGGTCCTGACGCGGCAAGACAGGATCGATTTTGCGTTCATCGACGGGCACCATGATGAACACGCGACCGTGGACTACTTCAGGAAGATCATCCCGTTCGCGCGCAAGGACACGGTCCTCGTGTTCGACGACATCGCCTGGTCCGCCGGCATGAAACGGGCCTGGCGTACGATTTCCACGGATAAACGCATCCTGTTCGCCGTCGACTTGGGATTGGTGGGGCTCTGCGTCGTGGGCGAAGGCGAAATCCTCGGTTCGCCCGAACAGTTCAAGATACGCATTTAGCCTCCCTCACGAATCGCGGGCGATCGAGAAGGGCCCATTTTGGGGAAGCGGGCTTCGTAATCGACGGGGCCGCGGCTGCCGAGCACCGGAACGCGAGCCATCCGAGAATCAGCTCCTTGACGTGAGATCATCTATGGAAGCGCTCACGATCGCCGTTCTCCTCTTCTGGGCCTGCGCGGCCTTGATTTTCTATGCGTACCTCGGCTATCCCATCGTGATCTGGGCCCTGTCTCGGGTCTTCGGACGTCCGCCGACCCCACCGGCCGGAGACGACGGGGAGTGGCCGCTCGTCTCCCTGCTGATTCCCGCCTTCAACGAGGAGGTGGTGCTCAGCGATCGACTTCAAAACGCTTTGGCGATGGACTACCCGGTCGGCAAGCTGGAGATCGTCGTCGGCTCCGACGGGAGCACCGACGCGACGGCGGCGATCGCGCGGGCATACGCCGGCCGCGGCGTCCGGCTCATGGAATATGATCTCCGTCGGGGTAAGGCGACCATCCTGAACGAATCGATGCCCGAACTGAGCGGCGAGATCGTCCTCATGTCCGACGCGAACACGTTGCTCGATCCGGCGGCGCTCCGCAAGCTGGTCCGATGGTTCCGAGATCCGACCGTCGGCACCGTCTGCGGCCGGTTGCTGCTGATCGACCCGGCGGAGGGCCGCAACGTTGATGGACTCTATTGGAAATACGAAACGTTCATCAAGCAGTGCGAGAACCGGCTGGGAGCGCTCCTGGGCGCCAACGGCGGCATCTACGCGACACGCAAAGCCCTCTACTATCCGATCCCTGCCACGACGACCGTCGACGACCTCGTCATCCCGCTTCGAGCCAAATTGAAGACCGGGTGTCGGATCGTCTACGAGGCCGAAGCGATCGCTCGCGAGGAGACCGCGCCGGACATCAACGGTGAATTCCGCCGCCGCGCCCGGAACGGAACGGGCGATCTCCGGAGCCTGGAAATCCTCTGGCCACTCCTCAACCCGATCTGGGGCTGGACCGCTTTCACGTTTTTCTCGCACAAGGTCCTTCGCCTGGCCTGCCCGTTCCTCCTGCTCATCTTGCTGGGAAGCAGCTTGCTCTTACGCGATCATCCGCTGTACCAAGCGGCCCTGATTGGCCAGGTCGGCTTCTATCTCGTCTCCCTCCTAGCAGGACGCCTGCCTCCCCGCCCCAGGGCGTTCAAGTTCCTTCGACTCACTACCATGTTCGTCGGCATGAATCTGGCTCTGATGGTGGGGTTTTGGCGGTGGATCTGGGGCACCCAGAAGGGGACGTGGCGGCCCACCGGACGACACGGACAGCGCGCATGACATAGCCAATCGGACACCAATGGGGCAACGGCACGATGACCATCTTGATGGGCTCACTGACGCTGATCCTCTTTCTGCTGGCGACTCTCGGCACCGGGGCCGGGATCATCTACGCGTTCGCGAGCAGGAGGGGGTTCAACCGATGCCTGGTCTCGTACATCCTCCAGACCCGAAAGCGGCGGACAAGGCGACACACCGATCACATCCACGCGCTGATCTGCATCGCCGACCACTTTGAGCCGGGCAACGAGGGCGCATCGCCCGAGATCGCAATGGACCGGGTGCGGCGATGGGTCGAGATGTACCCCCGGCTCCTCGGCCAGTTTCGCGACAGCGACGGAATGCCGCCGCGTCACTCATTCTTCTACCCGATCGAGCAGTACAACCCGGAACACCTCGATCTCCTGTCCGAGCTTTGCAGCGCGGGGTTCGGCGAAGTCGAAGTGCATCTGCACCACGACGACGATACTGCCGAAAGTCTGCGCGCGACGCTTCTGAAAGCTAAAGAATCCCTGTCACGCCGCCATGGACTCTTGCCGAGACAGAAGGACTCGGGCGAGTTGGCCTATGGATTCGTGCACGGCAACTGGGCCCTGGATAATTCCCGATCCGACGGTCGGTGGTGCGGGGTCAATAACGAACTCAACGTGCTTCGCGAGACGGGTTGCTACGCCGATTTCACGCTGCCCTCAGCCCCAAGCTCGACGCAGACCCGAAAGATCAACAGTATCTACTACGCGCGCGACGACCCGCACCGACCCCGGTCCCATGACTGGGGGATCGACGTCGGCGTCGGGCCGGCCCCTCCCGACGCGCTCATGCTGATCCAAGGGCCTCTCGTGCTGGACTGGCGGCGTCGAAAGTGGGGGCTGGCGCCGCGAATTGAGAATGGCTGCCTTCAAAGCAATCAACCGCCGACCTCGGAGCGACTTGACCTGTGGCTACGAGCGAAAGTTCAAGTCCCCCGTCGACCCGACTGGTATTTCATCAAGCTCCATACTCACGGCGCTCCGGAGTCGAATCAGCGCGTCCTCCTCGGCGATCCGATGGTCGAATTTCATCGGACGTTGGCGCTGAGGTCGCAAGATGACCCTCGGTTCCATTTCCACTACGTGACCGCCCGCGAGATGTTCAACCTGGCCCGCGCAGCGGAAGCGGGCTGGACGGGATCGATCTCCGAAGCGCGTGACTACGAGATGGTCTGGGACGGACATTCCTCGACCTCGACGCGCGGCCCATCCGCGTCTGGAGAACGTCGCGGCCGAGCGCTGTCATGAGTCTCCAGGTCGTGAAAGCGAAGTTTCATCCAAGTCGCTCGCAACCTCGATCCAAAATCGGACGAAGCGATGAATTCAGAGGATCTGGAATTGTGTTCGAGATCAGGATCACAGGCGGTGATCGAACCGCCGCCTGGGGACTTCGCGACCGCGGCTGCCGTGCCACGATGGGCGTGGATGCGTTTCGATGTGGCCGTCGCCGCCCTCGCCGTACTCTCAACTCTCGCGGTCAGGTTAATTCACCTGGACGCGGCGCCATATGGCGGAGACGAGCGATACGTCGTCCTCCATGCTCTGAAGTTCGGCACGGGGGACCTCAACCCGAGGCACTTTGATTGGCCGGCGTCTCCGTTCTATTATTTGACGTTCTTCATCGACGGCTGCTATTTCGTCGGCGGATATCTTTTGGGATGGTTCCGGACCCCCACGGCCTTCGTCCTCGAATATCTCACCAATCCTCGGGCTTACTACTTCATCCCGAGGGCGATCTCCGCGGCCTTTGGGCTCGGGACGGCGTTCCTATTGATGAAGGCGACGAGTCGGATGGTCGACCGGCCGACCGGACGGCTTGCCGGACTTCTGCTGCTGCTCGGCCCGCTCCACCTCCAGATGAGCCGGACAGGCATCGCCGACGTACCGATGGCGTTCTTTACGGTCGCGGCGCTCTGCCTGGCGCTTCGGATCGCGATCTCACCAGAGGCCTCTCTCCGGGATTATCTACTGGCGGGCGTCATGGTCGGCCTCGCCACCGCCATGAAATACCATGGAGTCCTTTCGGCGAGCTTCGTGATCTCCGCGGACTTGTATCGAAGATTTCCTAAGTCGAAGTGGCGGGCCGTCCTAGACCTTCCCACTCAACCGCGCTTGATCGCGGCGGGCGCCGCATCGCTCCTGGCGTTCGTCGTGACGACTCCCTTCGCGGTTCTCGATCACCGCACCTTCCTCGCGGATCTGTCGTTCCAGATCGCCCATCAGCGTGGCATCGTCGAGCACATCGGCATCGTATCGCCGAGTTCGCCGATTCGAGAACTCGCGACGGCGATCCTCCCAGCGGTCGTCGGCTGGCCCATCCTGCTCTTGAGCGTCCTGGGGTTCGTCATCGTGATGGTTGATCACCGACGCTTCGGGCTTGCCGCGGTGATGCTGACGCCGTTGCTGATCCTCAACCTCTCCGCGTTCCTGATGAGCCGAGTCAAGTTTCCTCACTACTTGATACCAGCCACTCCGTGCCTGAGTGCTCTGGCCGCGATCGCGGTCCGCTCGATCACCGATCGCCTGGCCGAATCCGAGGTGAAAAAGAGCCTCCTGGCGGCTTCGCTGCTCGCGGCGATCCTCATCACGACGATGCCTCCCCAGCTCTCGTCCGTGCTGGCGCTCGGCCTCCCACATACGGGGACCGCAACCATGGCCTGGGTCCATTCCAACTGCGAGCCGGGAATGAAACTCGCGCTGGACGATGAGGAGGACTTGAATTTCCTTCCGACCACGGCTTCGCTGGATCGAAGCATCGCCGACGCGAATGCGGGAGATTATTCCGGAAGAGTCGATTACTATACGAACCTCAAACGCTTGATCGAGCGGGACGAGGATCATCCTCATTATGATCTTTACAGGCTGCACGCCTCGGACGCTGCGGGCGGTTATCTGGAATTCCTCCAGGCTGAAGGCGTCAGGTACTTCATCCGTTCCGAAGCGGTGCTCTCGATGTTCCGTCGCAATCGGCCGTCCCCGAACACCGAGGAGCGTCTCTGGTTCTACCGAGATCTCGAGGCTCGTGGGAAGCTCGTCGCCACGATCGAGGGCGATGGAAAGAAGCTCCGCGGGCGGGCCTTCCAGATCTTTGAACTCCCGTCGCGAGGTCGGTGAGAGCTAGCGCGGTTTGCACCTGAGTTGCACACGGGCCGAGGCTGAACTCCCTGGCGGTATTTTGGAGGGAAAGGACGTGACGGATCAGAAAGACTCCAGGACCCAGGAACAGCTCAGAGAGCACTACGAGATTGAAAAAGATCTGGCGAGCAGGTTGCGCAACGCCACAAGTGATGAACGGCAACACCTGTACTCCGCCCTCTACGACGAACTGTATCGGCGGGTGTCGCATCATCCTCGCAACACGCGAAGGCTGTCGTCCAAGGACAACGACAGGGCCGTCCGGGGACAAATGCTGTTCCTGCGACGCTTTCTGCGACCGGAATCCGTCTTCCTGGAAGTTGGACCCGGGGATTGCGGCCTGTCCTTCGAGGTGGCCAAGTACGTCCGGAAGGTGTACGCCGTCGACGTCTCCGCCGTGGCCACCAGAAACGCATCATGTCCAGACAACGTCGCTATTATGACGTTCGATGGAATCAACGTTCCTCTGCCGGGCGAGTCGGTCGACATCGCCTACAGTCATCAAGTGATGGAGCACCTGCACCAAGATGACGCCCAGGCCCAACTTCGGAGCATTTACGACGCGCTGGCGCCCGGGGGCAAGTACGTCTGCCTTACGCCGAATCGGCTGTACGGTCCGTCCGACATCTCGATGTACTTCGACGAGACTCCCACCGGTTTCCACATGAAGGAATACACCAATACCGACCTCTCGCGCCTGATGCTTCGGTCGGGGTTCGCAAAGGTGAAAGCCTATGCCGGCCTCAAGGGGCGGTTCGCTCCGGCGCCCAATTTCGTCATGGCGTCAGTCGAGGCCCTCTTGGGTATACTGCCGCATGCCTCGCGTCGGGCCATCGCCCAATTCCGCCCGGTCGCAAATGTCCTGGGTATCCGGCTCGTGGCGACGAAGTGATGGAGGCCGTCCCAAGCAACGGTCGTGAAGCAACAGTGAAACCGTAATCGAAAACGAGCGTCCCGCCGGACCTCCGCGTGAGCCAGAGTCCGGCAGGAAGCTCGTCTTTATGTCGATCATTCTAATCGATCAGCACGCCTGGGGCGATGACGATTCGTCAGGCCCACTTGTTCTTGCGACGAATTCCCCCGATCCGTGAGAAATCAAGTCCGCCGTCATCAGCGAAAACCTGATCCACGCCTGCCGGAGAAGGAGTCGTCACGCTGGTCGGAGTTGTTGACGAAGATAGAACTGTCGCCGACGTCGCGATGACGTTCAATGGCGCGATCGCGCTGGTCGCGACAGCCGGGGTCGTCGAGGCGGTCGCATTGGAAGACGTTTTGGCGGCAAACACGGGAGTCACCCAGTAATTGGACGCGTTCCAGGTCTGCGTCGGGAAGCCTCCCGCCGAGCCGTACTTGTACACGCCGCCGTTGGCCGGCACGCTGAGCGGGCCGCTCGTGTAAGCCGAGGCGAAGTAACCGCCGTCCGCCGCGTAGCGTCCTCCCGGAGCGAGGTAAGAGACCACGTAGACGGTGTTGGCGGCGATCGCCACCGGCGTGGAGAAGTTCACCTGCTGCCACCCCGAGGCCGTCTCCCCCGTGAAAGTCGCCGTGGCCAGGAGCTGGCCGGTGCTGCTCCAGAGATGGCCGACGTGGGTGCCGGTGTTGCCGCTCCCCTTGTAGAACCGGATGCCGGTGATCGAGCCGGCCGCGTTGGAGCTGAACTTCACCCCCAACTCGACGGCGCTCGTGTCCGGATCCGACGCCACGGTCGGCTGGGTCGAGGTGCTCCAGAGGGCGGACGACGTCGCGGGAGCAGCGACGGTGGTGAACGACCAGGTGGAGGACCCGACCATGGTGTTGCCGGCGGTGTCCTTGACCCCGCTGACGGTGACGGTGTAAACCGCCGACGAGGCCAACAACGACGTGGGCTTGAGCGTCGCCGTCTTGCTGCCGGCGTCGTAGGTGAGCGTCGTCGGCACGATGTTCTTGGCGGCGTCCCTAAGCACGAAGCTGATGGTCCCCGACTGGACCGCCTCGCTGAAGGTGGCCGTCACGCTGGTAGAAGTGGCCACGCCGGTGGCGTTCGCGGCCGGCGTCGTCGACGAAACCGTCGGAGGCGTCGTGTCGACGACAGGCGGTGCGGTCGTCGTGCCAGTGGAAAACACGGGAGTGACCCAGTAATTGGTCGCGTTCCAGCTCTGCGACGGGAAGCCTCCCGCCGAGCCGTACTTGTACACGCCGCCGTTGGCCGGCACGCTGAGCGGGCCGCTCGTGTAAGCCGAGGCGAAGTAACCGCCGTCCGCCGCGTAGCGTCCTCCCGGAGCGAGGTAAGAGACCACGTAGACGGTGTTGGCGGCGATCGCCACCGGCGTGGAGAAGTTCACCTGCTGCCACCCCGAGGCCGTCTCCCCCGTGAAAGTCGCCGTGGCCAGGAGCTGGCCGGTGCTGCTCCAGAGATGGCCGACGTGGGTGCCGGTGTTGCCGCTCCCCTTGTAGAACCGGATGCCGGTGATCGAGCCGGCCGCGTTGGAGCTGAACTTCACCCCCAACTCGACGGCGCTCGTGTCCGGATCCGACGCCACGGTCGGCTGGACCGAGGTGTCCCAGAGGGCGGACGACGTCGTTGAAGAAGGAACATCGGTGGTGAACGACCAGGTGGAGGTTCCGACCATGGTGTTGCCGGCGGTGTCCTTGACGCCGCTGATCGTGACCGTATAGGTCGTCGTCTGGGCCAGTGGCGACGTGGGCTTGAGCGTCGCCGTCTTGCTGCCGGCGTCGTAGGTGAGCGTCGTCGGCACGATGTTGTTGGCGGCGTCCCTGAGCACGAAGCTGATGGTCCCCGACTGGACCGCCTCGCTGAAGGTGGCCGTCACGCTTGTGGAAAGGCCCACGTTGATGGCGTTCGCGGCCGGCGTCGTCGACGAAACCGTTGGGGGCGTCGTATCGGGGCCTGATTGAAGTTCGTAGGCGCCGATGTCAACGCCTTTTCCGCTGGGTCGTGGTTTTCCGTCCAGGTCGGTCGTAGGCGCTTTCTGCGAGGTGCCCACGTCGATCAGCGGACTGGTGGCGGAAGGATGGTAGTCGTTGAGCGTCGTATTGACGAATGCCTTGGCCGGATCGAGCAAGAACGAGTGAACATCCTGCTTGTACTGGCTTTGCCAGGCGGCCAGTGACAGGAATGAGTCGCCGTCGTTGACGGAGAAATTCGAGGAGACCGCGTTGTAATCCATGGTCAGCCCGGTCAGGCTGGCGGCGGAGCCGGTGAGCGTGCCGTTGACGTTCGCGGAATACAAGACGTTGTTGAGGATCGTGTTGCCGGTGCTCGCATCGGCGAGCCGCAAGGCCCCTTGGCCGTCGGCCGCGACCATGACCGTGTTGTTGATCACGAGATTATTCGTGGAGCTCTGGGAAGCCTGGAGCTGAGCCAGGGTGATCCCCTTGGCGTGGGCGTTGTAGATCAGGTTGTTGCTGATGACCGAATTCTGCACGCCGCCAAGGTCGATCGCCGAGCCCGCTCCATATTTGGCGAGCGAGCCCCCCATCCCGACGTCATGGATGACGTTGTTCTGGACCACGGCGTTCGGGATGACGCCGACGCCGCCGTTGCTGACGTCGCCGTTGAGGAGGATGCCGTTGCCCAGAACGTTGGAGATCGTATTGCCCACGACCACCGGGCGGACGGCGCTGTTGGCGACGTAGATGCCGGTGTCCCAGCCCCCAGAGGTCGTGTTGCCCTGAACCAGCAGGTCCGTGGTGAAGCTGGTCATGACGCCGCACTGGTCAATCGAACGAAGCTGGATGGTGTTGTTGCTGATCACGACGCCGGTGCCGCCGCCGGCGGCGCGGACTCCAGTTCTCCAGTTGCCCTCGCTAGGAGCCGGGGCGATGGTGAAACCGGTGATGGTGATGTAGCTCACATTTTCGAGGTCGATCGCATCGGGCGTCTTGCTGTTCCGCGCATTGATGGTCGCGCCGGGCTCGGCCTTGAAGGTGATGGGAGCGGCGGCGGTCCCGCTCTGGGGGCCGTTCCAGCCCATGATGAAGCCGGCGTAAGAGCCGGCTTTAACGTCGACCACGTCGCCGGCCTGGACGGTGTCGGCAGCGTGCTGGAGCGTCTTCCACGGGGCGGCGGCCGTGCCGGCGCCCGTATCGCTCCCCGTCGGGGAGACGAAGAAGTTGCTCAGCACCAGCCGAGTCTCGAGCAGTTCGATCGGAGAGCGACCAAGCAGTCTCGCGTGTCGCCGTGCGGGCCGTCTTCGGCCCGGAAAAAAGATACGGTTTGATGATGTGAATCTTGATAGAATGGTCATCGGTCTAAACTCTCTTGATAATGCGGGGGAGTAGACGACCCTCGAACCGGGGACGGGTGCAAGCCGTTCCCGGTTCCCCAATATTTGCTGATGCGGAGAAATCGGTCGGGGAGGTGCTAGCGCCGCACGCCACCTCCGACCTTGGATGACAAGGAATCCAAGATTACCGCTCGAAGGAGCATCCGGCAAGTACCAAGTCGACGTACCAAGATAATAACAAGCAAATCTTCACCTCACTGCTTTAAAGCATTATTCACAAACACGTTGACGACAGCACTCGATGAATGCACGAATCGAGCGACCCGCACTTCAAGCATTGTTTATCACTTTTCACATTTCGTCTTACTTACACGTCATCACATATAAGTTCATTGTTTTCAAGACTGCGACCCAAGAAATGACTGCCTGAATTCAATTCGAAAACCACGTCATCGACGGCGCACTCATTAATTCAACATGAACTTCCTGAACACTCCGCCCCCGCCGGCTCGCCACACGGTCCGCCCACGTAAAAGCCGCCGTCGGGAACGCGTCGCAGGCTTATAGTCCATGGACTCGAATCACTCCGATTTCATGGACGCCAACGAATACATCAACGCGATCGGCCGCCTCTCCAAGGCCGACCATGGGCCGCCCAGGAGCAGCTTTCAACGCCTACACGGGACGATTCACAACAAGAAACGGGAAAGCGACGGGCCTGAGCAACGGCCTCATCCTCATGATCCTTCGACGAGCCGTTCGTCCTCCGAGACCTCTGTGTCCGTGGCGAAGTTCTTCGACCCAACGTATCGACTTCACACTTCAGGCTGGATGTTGTTCTTGGACCACCCCTTAATGATTTGGTCCGAACGTCGATCAAGCATGCCACAGTCATGACACTATGGCGGCGACTTGATCCTCCACGCCAATACGGACTAGCGTCGACGATTGTCAGTATTCACCTTCACTGCGATCGATCAAAGACCGAATTCTCATGAAGATCATTCATGAAAGGATCTTCGTGAATCTAGTAGGTCACTGTTGTCTTTTCGTCAACAAGAATAGTTCATCCGGCTGAAGCGCGGCACGGCGAATCATCAACGCCACGTCATCCGGGACGTCGACCTCGCCACCACGCTGATCGAGCGCCCGGAGGGACCGCCAAGACTCTCTCCGACGAATCAGGTCGGATCGAGGCGGGACGGCGGCTCAAGGAAACACTTCTTCTCGTCCGCCTGCCACAATGAGCGGGACACCCAAGAGGAACATCGACGAGCAACGCGAAATCCACGGAATCCGGCTCTCGGCAGTTCGAGCTTCTGTCCTAGATCGAATCGAGGACCGTGCAGGTGGGGATCATCGGTCTCGGGTACGTGGGCCTTTCGCTGGCGCGAGCGTTCGCGGAGCGGGGGATCACGGTGCTGGGCTTCGATCTGGACCCCGTCAAGATTGAGAAGCTCAATCGGGGGGAGAGCTACATCGGCCACATCTCGGACCAGATGATCCAGCGGGTCCAGGCGACGTCCGCTTTCCACCGGCTCGATGAGCCGGACGTCATCATCATCTGCGTCCCGACGCCGCTCACCGACGCGCGCGAATCCGACCTGACCTACATCGTCAATTCCACGACGTCGATCGCCTGAACGCTGCGGCCGGGCAAGCTCGTCATCCTGGAGAGCACAACGTATCCGGGGACGATCCGTCAGGTGGTCCTTCCGCTCCTGGAGGCTCGGGGACTAAAGCCGGGCCGGGACTTCTTTCTGGCGTTCAGCCCCGAGCGCGAAGATCCTGGAAATCCCCAGTTCTCAGCGCCGGCGATCCCGAGTCTTGCCCTCGATGCGGCATTATCCCGACCTGCGGAGGCCAGCCGGGGGCTGACTCCGGATTTCCTGGGCTCACGTGATTGCCTCTTGGTCTCGACGGACCATTCCGAGTGCGACTGGTCGTCGATCGCCCAGCAGCCAAACTGATCGTCGACACGCGGAACGCCTTGAAGGGCGTCACGGAGCCCCGGGCGAGAATCGTGAGGCCTGAGTGCTCGCGGTTTCCAGTTTCGTCACGAAGTCCAGGCGCGCGAAAAGACCCCGGTTGATGCCGGGGTCTTTTCATTTTCTCAGGTGGTGGAGCAGGAGGTCGACGGCACCGAAAAGCGACTCGAGAACCACTTCATCCGTCTTGTCGTAAACCTCTGCCTTGATTCAGCTTATAGGTGAATCTTGGTAAGCTGGGGATCTAGGATTCGAACCTAGACTAACTGCTCCAGAGGCAGTCGTGCTACCGTTACACTAATCCCCAAAGGCTCGTCGTGACGGTGTTCGTCACACACAAGGCATAGTAAAGAGTTCGGGCGAAGGTTGCAAGATCGGCTCGGGGGAGGTCGCAAAAAGTCAAAATAGGGAAGGGCGGGGGCTATGGCTACGAGCGTTCACAAGCTGGGATTGGAGAATTCCTGAAGCGGCAGGGTGACCGGAGTTTGATGGCGCGAGCTGCGGGCGACGGCTTCGGTGAACTGCATGTAATGAACGCCGGTCTCGAAATCGGTGTGGGTCACGGGACGTTCGCCGCGGATCGACGCCACGAAATCGGCCTCGACGTTCCAGCCTCCCCGGAGTTCGTCCGGGATCGGAAGGCGGTGCAGGGCCTCGCCGCGCCTCGCGCCCCGGATCTCGTCGCGGAGCAAGTCGTAGATCAGCGTCCCGTCCGCGCCGTACATGGCGACCGACATCGACCGCTCGTGCCAGAGGACCCCGCTGAAGCGGTAGACGCCCTGCGAGCCGTCTTGCTGCGTCGTCAGCACCTGGACGCTGTCGGGAGTCCCCACGCGCGTGGTTTTGCCGCTCACGGGGTCGAACCGCTCGCCGATCGCCTTGGACGCGTACGCCAGCACCCGGCTCGCCGGCGCGATCCAGCGCAGGACCGTCTCGTAGACTATCCCCACGGTCAGCATGTTAAAGCCCGAAAACCGCGTCTTCTGGCGCCAGGACATCGGCGTGTCGGGGTCGGCGAGGTCGCCGTTGAGACTGTCGACGTGCATTTCGCGGAGCGTGCCGAGGTAGCCGTCGGCGATCAACGAGCGCACGAACGATTCGCCGGTCAGGCCGTACGGGCTGGGAACGATCATGGCGACCTGGCCGGCGGCCTCGCGCGAACGATCGAGCATGCGCTGGGCTTCGCGCGCGTTCATCGCCATCCGCGCCTGGGTCAGGACGTGCTTGCCGGCGTCGAGGGCGGCGAGGGTCAAAGGGCAGTGAAGGTACGGCCACGCGCCGATGACGACCGCGTCGATCTCCGGATCGTGCACGAGTTCTTCCCAGTTGCCGTACGGCTTGGGAATGCCGAACTCGCGGGCGACGCGGACCGTCGTCTCGCGTCGACTGTTGCACACGGCGACCAATTCGACCCCGGGAATCGCCTGGAACCCGGGGATGTGCCGCGTCCGCGTCACCTGCCCCGCGCCCACGATTCCAATTCGCAAGCTTCCCTGCGACATGGTCGACCTCTCTTCGTGGCGATGCCCGATCGAGATGTTCCGAGGACGGCCGTCAGGTCCCGGCGTGCGGCGGGTCGCCGCCATGAACGAATTCTACGGTCGGGCGCGAAGCAGGCCAAGCGACCGGCGGCCGGCGAAATTCGAAGACGGCGGTCCGATCAAGGACGCCCACGCGCCGCCCGGCTGTAGTCGGCGCCCGCGTAACCGCCCACAAACATGGATTTCGAGCCGGGCTCGTCCAGAACCGGCCGTTGCGCGATGCGCGAGACGCCGGATTCGGGGGTCGACGAGTAATAACGATCTCTCCCGGCGCATCCGGCAGCGGTCGCCGACCAAAGAAACATGACGCCGGCGGCCAGGGCCAGGCGGACGGGGCGACCCGCGCGTTGGTTCATGATTGGACCTTTTCTTGACGGGCGGCCTTGCGCCTATCGATCGCGGCGCGGGATCTCAACAAATTCCCTCTGCTCAGTTCATTATCGGCGAGCGAACGGCGATTTCTTCCCTTCTCCTCACCAGGAAACGCCAACGGCCGCGCGTCGAAGCGGTTCAGGCGAGCTGGGAATGGGGAGAGGGGCCCGCCGGACCGAGAATGTCTCAAGTTTCGACGGCGATCCACGATCCGGCATTCCCATCGCAATCCATTCAAGCCGGGCGATAAGCACAACCGATCGAAAGCCTGTCGCAGCTCGGAAGGGCGATCCGACCGGGGATCGCGTGTCGGCTGTAGGGTCTTCGGGCGGAAGGGTTTCGGATGACAGCTCGGTCCCGACTTCGAACCTTGCTCGCGGTCGTCGCGACGCTCGCGGCCTGGCCGTCGGCGACCTCGACGGCCAGGCCGCCCGCCGGCGGCGCCGAGCCCCGGCCGGCGCTGGACGCCGCGGCCGGCTGGAAGATCGGCGAGCCCACGCCGCTGGTCGTCCGAGACGGGTCCGTGACGTTCCGGCCTCCCTTGAACGACCCGTCGGCCGAGGTTCTGGTCGTCGTGTCATCGCTCGCGAGGACGCCGGGCCCGTTCCCGATCCGGCTGGAAGCCCGGTCCGACGCTACCGCCGCCCCGCCCGATCGCGCCGACGACGGCCCGGTCCGGGCCCCGGCGCTCGCGCCGTTTCCCGGCAGTCCGGCGTCGGCCGAGGCCTCGAAGATTCCGGTCGCGGAGCGGACGTTCCATATGCTGGTTCGCGACGGCGACGTCAGCAGCGCGAGCAACTACCTGGCGGTGAAGGGAATCCTCCAGGCGGTCGGCCGGCGCGTCCAGGTGTACGTCGCGGCCGAGGACGCGGCGGGCGTCGACCGCGAGTTGCTCGCCGACCTGGTGACGACGTTCGACGACCACATCCAACCGATGGCCGCGCGGTCGATCGGCCTGGCCGAGGACGTCGACGGCGACGGCCGGTTCACGATCCTGCTTTCGAGCTGGCTGACGCGTCTCGGCGGCGGCCGCCACGCGGTCGACGGCTACGTCCGCGTGACCGATCTGGACGCGACCTATCCAACGCCCTTCGGCAACCGCTGCGACATGATGTACCTGAGCACGTCGCTCCGCCCCGGGCCTCATCTGCGGACCGTGATGGCTCACGAGTACACGCATGCGGTTGTCTTCACGCGTAAATCACTTCACGGAACAGGGACGGACCGATCCGGTCCCGAGGAGGAAGGCTGGCTCGACGAGGCCGCGGCGCATCTCTGCGAGGATCTGCACGGGTTCGCGAAGTCGAACCTCGACTACCGCGTCAGCGCGTTCCTGTCCCAGCCCGAGCGGTATCAGCTCGTCGTGGAGGACTATTACGCGGCCGATCTGTTCCGCAGCCACGGCAACCGCGGCGGCACATACCTGTTTCTGAGGTGGTGCGCCGACCGATACGGCCCGGACCTCTTGCCGACGCTGATCGGCTCGAAGCTGCGCGGAACGGCGAATCTGGAGGCGGCGACGGGGCGGCGATTCGCCGACCTCTACCGCCGCTGGTCGGTGGCTTTGTACCTGTCCGGCCTCGATCCCCGGGCCCCCGGCGCGACCGGCGATTTCGCCGGCTTCCGGTCGGTCGACGTCCGGGCGCCGCTCGACGAGTGGACGCTCGCCGGGCCGCGTTGCACGCGCGTCGGCCCGGACGCGGCGGCTGATTCGTGGGACGCCGTCGGCACCAGCAGCCATTACACCTTGGTGCGAGGCGGTCATGGCAAGGCCGTCGAGATCCGCGTCGACGGTCCGGCGGCCGCGGAGTTACAGGTAACCGCGATGCTCATGCCCCGCGACGTGCCGCGGCTGTCGCTGACTGCTCGAAGCTACGTCGGCGGCGACGGCGAAGTCTTCTTGCGGGCCACGGTGCGCGAGGACAACGGCCGCCCAGTCCGTCTGTCGACACTGGCGTGGGAACTGTTGTCGCCGCCGCCGGACCCGCGTCGCTCGGGCCCGCTTCCCGGCCGGCTCGACGAGTCAGGCGTCGCGGCCGGTTTCGACGGCTCGGCTCTCGACGCCGGCGCGGTGAAGCACTCGCGCCCCATCCGACTGCCGGGAATCAGCGCCTACTCGGGTCCCCTCGTCCTGAAATTGATCGGAGTCGACGCCGAGGGGCGCCGGGTCGCTGCCTGGGCGGAGCTCGACCACGCGGGCGACAGCCACCGACTCGGCCGGCCCCCGCTCGCGGGAAACCCTTGAACGGCCCTCCGAAAGGCTGAATCGCGGTGATGCGAGGGAGCGTCCATGTCGGTTGTTTGCGCTGTGCGATTGACCTGAAAGACGACACGCCTTAGACTAAAACTCGTTCAGAATCCACGCGGGCTGATGAAGCTATTGTCTCGCCTCCTCGTGTTTTGCTGGTGAACGATCTCCATCGCAACCATGAAAATCACGCTGGCCTTCGTCTTTGCTTTTCTGGCGTGCCAACTCGAACGGGCCGCTCCGCACGCGCCTGAAAAGCGAACTTCGCGCGAGCTTCAGCGCGTGGCAAGTTCGCCGTGCCGCCTCATCGACCCGGAACACCGGCACTCGTCCCCCTGTCGCTCATCCCGCGGGATGCTGTCGCACGGCGTCGCGTTTGAAAAAGACGACGACGACGTAACGGACCCGGAATTCCGCCTGGTATGCGTCTCCGATCGAGCAGGCGTCGACCGCCTCGCGTGGAGTCCGCCGCGTGGCCGTCGCGAGTCTACTCCCCCATTCCCTCGCTTGCTGGTCAGCGCCTCGCTGAGATGTTGAGACGCGCCGCTCCGCGCTGATCCGCTCCGGACCAGCCGCAGACGTCCCCTCCCTCCCACGACAACCTCCGCCGGCCTCTCTCGACGTTCTGCTTCCGGTCGAATGGAGAGGTTCGGGCATGACCACGAGCGGTCCAACACCACTCGTTCGATTCGGCAAGTCCGTGTCGGCTAGGTTTTTCCGTAGCGTCGATGGTCCGATCGTCGATCGGCCCGAGGTCTCGGAGCGTCCACCGGCGGCTACGGATTTCGAAAAACCTTTTGAGCTTCGATTGTGCCCGCGGGTAGTTTGCGGCGATGTCGAGTCCCATCGACGGCTCGGCCGCGGTACGTCGTCCGTACGCACGGGGGAGACTGGAACCCCCACCGATCGGCAAGCACGGCGCCTGCGGCGTCGGCTCGACCACCACAAACCCCTCTGGCCAGGCTCGGCGATCGAGGCCCGGCTCACCCGTACCTGTCACGTCAAGGATTGACTTCGCGACGAGTGAATATTGCAGTCGTCACGGAGCAAGTTTTCCACACAAGGAGCCGTCTTTCATGAAATTCGTGCTTTCACCCAAGATCCTGGCGACAACCCTGGTCGCCCTCACGATCGTGGGGCTGCCGGCGCTGGCGGACGACCTGCGTGGGACGGTCAAATCCGTCGACGCGGCCAATTCTCGGATCATCGTCCATGACGCGAAGAACGATCGCGACGTGGTGGTGAACTACACCAAGTCGACGTCGCTGGGCAGCTCCAAGAGCGCTGCGCCGAATATCCGCGACCTCAAGGTGGGGTCCGAGGTCACGATCGCCGACTCGATCACGGCCGCGGCGATCACGGTCGCCGAGCCGACCGCCACGGCGTCCCCCGAGGCCGGGGGCAAGTCGATCCTCGAAGACTTCTGGCACAACTTCAAGCACAACCTGTTCAAGCCTCTGCTGCTGTTCTTCTACCTCGGGTTCCTGGTCCCGATCCTGAAGGTCCACTTCGAATTCCCGTACGTGATGTACCAGGCGCTCACGATCTACCTGCTGATCGCCATCGGCTGGCACGGCGGCGAGGAGCTGGCGCACCTCGACCCAGGTCAGATCAAGTCGATCGTCGGCTTTATAGGCGTGGGCTTCCTCACGAACACGGTCATCGGCATCCTCGCCTACATGATCCTCTCGGCGACGACCCGGATGCGGCGGATCGACAAGGCGACCGTGGCGGGGTATTACGGCTCGGACTCGGCCGGCACGTTCGTCACCACGCTCGGCGTCCTGGCGACGGCCCACGTCGTCTACGACGCGTACATGCCGGTCATGCTGGCCGTCATGGAAATCCCCGGCTGCCTCGTGGCCCTGTACCTCGTCGCCCGGCTGCGGCACTCGGGTATGGACCCGCTCGGCAACATGCCCGAGGAGGCCGGCTACGAGCCCAATGCCCGGCCGATCAAGCATGTGGTTGACACGGGACACGGCGAAGGCGGCGGCCACGATGTCGAGAGTCGTCCCGAGGAAGAAATGTCGCTCGAGAAAATGGAGCACCCCGACGCCAACGGCGGGCACCCGAACAAGAAGACCCCGATCTTCACCGGCAAACTGCTCCACGAGGTGTTCCTCAACACCGGGTTGTACCTCCTCTTCGGCGGCATCGTCATCGGCCTGATCAGCGGCATCCAGGGCCCCGAAGTGACGCGCGCCGACGACAGCTTCTTCGTCACCCTCTTCCAGGGCATCCTCTGCCTCTTCCTGCTCGAAATGGGCATGACGGCCAGCCGCAAGCTGAAGGACCTGAAGACCGCCGGATGGGCCTTCGTGGCCTACGGCATCCTCGCGCCCAACCTGTTCGCGACCATCGGCATCCTCGTCGCCCACACCTACGCCTGGGCGACCGGCACCCACTTCGAGCCCGGCACCTACGTTCTCTTCGCCGTGCTTTGCGGGTCGTCGTCGTACATCGCGGTGCCCGCCGTGCAGCGGTTGGCCATCCCCGAAGCGAGCCCGACGTTGCCCCTGGCCGCCTCGCTCGGTCTGACTTTCTCGTATAACGTCACCATCGGCATCCCGGTCTACATGGAGATCGCCAAGGCCGTGACGAGAAGCTTCCCACTCGCCTGACGCGACCGCTTTGGTCCGACTGACCAACCGACCGGCCCGCGTCCGGGGATTCGTTCCCGGGCCGGGCCGGCACACGTTTCACGGATTCTTCGTTCTTTGCATTTTTTCCGCCCGGATCACAACGTCTTGGACGAACCTCATTTACCCGCTGAAGTCGTGTCGGCGTGTTCATTACGTGGGACCGCCCTCGAGTCGCTGCATCCTTGACAACAGCCTTACTCCCGGGTCATCTGTTGCTCTCGTAGGCGAAGCGACCCCCGCGCCGACTTCGATCAGGCGCGGCGCGCCGGCCCCTTCGCCCACCCCGAAATCCGCATCGACCGACACAGCCCGACTCGCACGTTGAGATTCCCGCGCCAGGATCGATTCGATCCGGTTCGGGCGTCGCGCCCCGTCGTATCATTGATACGGCGACTGTCGATTCCAGCCCCGAACACGACGCACGCTTTGGCTTGATTTTCACAAGTCGAAGTGACGACTCACCCGTTCAGGCAAGGAGCGAACGCGAGCACCAAAGACTAGCGAACATTGATGCGTACCCGAGTACGGCCCTTCTCTCCTGATCCTGGGGTCGTTGATCAGGAGAGGGGACCGGCGCGACCTCATGCCGAGGTTCGCCGGTGGACGACATGGAGGTCGTCCCCGTCTCCATTTCTTCGAGGAAAGCCGCTCCATGAAATCGCTGACCGAGCACCTGACCTTCACCATCCCGACGCGCATGGGATTCCTCAACATCACCGGCGAGGTCGAACGACTCGTGCAGCGCAGCGGAATCCAGGAGGGCCTGGTCCTCGTCAATGCCATGCACATCACCGCGAGCGTCTTCATCAACGACGACGAATCCGGCCTGCACGAAGACTACAAGATCTGGCTGGAAGCGCTCGCGCCCTTCGACCCATCCCCGGCCCGCTACCGCCACAACCGGACCGGCGAGGACAACGCCGACGCCCACATGAAGCGCCAGATCATGGGCCGCGAAGTCGTCGTCGCCGTCACCAACGGCAAGCTCGACTTCGGCCCCTGGGAACAGATCTTCTACGGCGAGTTCGACGGCCGCCGCGCCAAGCGCGTCCTGGTGAAGGTCATCGGGGAATAATTGAGGAAAGCGTACATGCCGCATCCGTGTCCTGCCTGCGGGTTCGAGGTCTTCGATGAACCATCAGGGTGTTACGAAATTTGCCCTGTTTGCGGCTGGGAAGATGATCCGGTTCAACTGCGGTTTCCGGCGATGCAAGGCGGGGCGAACAGGGAGAGCCTTTTTGAGTTGCAGAAGGAGGTTCTTCAAAAGTTACCGCTTCATATAGTCGTTCATGATGGCTTTCATCGCTGTGTCGACTGGCGACCCTTGAACCAAGAAGAGGCCAGGAACACAGGAGGGACGCCTACGACCGGCAAAGGCTACTTCGATGCGGTCGACGCCGAAGAATCAAAGTATTGCTGGCAAATAATGGGTGGTCGTGGGATATAGAGCGGTTTGCGTTTGAGTTGTACACACGCCGTGTCCGAATTCCCTTCTCCCCTTGCGGGAGAAGGTGCCCCGCAGGGGCGGATGAGGGGTGTTCGATCGCCGCGGCGTCCGACGAATCCCTATGACTCCCCCCTCATCCGGCCTTCGGCCACCTTCTCCCGCAAGGGGAGAAGGCATGTTCGCAACAGCCTATTTCGATTATTGCCTGCAACTCAAAGGAAAACCGCGTTAGCGAGAACCGCCCTCAACCCGCCGTCGTTCGAGGATCAGAGCCAGGCGGCGGCCGACGCTGTCGCCCCAGAGGCGGCAGCCGGGGGGGGAGAAGTGGCCGTCGCCGAGGTGGCCGTTGAAGAGAGGGTTTGGGGTGGTGGGGTTGCCTGCGGCGGCGGCCTTGAGGGCGAGCTTGTCGGTCTCTTCGGAAAACTCTTCGATGGGATCGAAGTAGGACATGCCGCCGGCTTCGAGGATGTTCGAGATCCCGCCGGGATAATGTCCAGCGTGGCGCGGGCCTTCGATCTGGTTGACCCAGGGGGCGGGGACGGCGAGGCAGGGGATGCCACGCGCCTTGCAGAAGGCGTCGATCATGCCGATCCAGTAGCGGTTCTCCTCCCAGTCGCCACGTCCTTCGAGGACCTCGAACAGGTCGCCGAAATCGTTGGCGAACAGGCTCAGGATCACGAATTGCGGCTTGATCCGATCGGCGTACTCAATCAGCGTGTAATACTCCTGCTCGGGCGAGTAGCCGAGGTGCCCCGTGTTAAGAACCTCGATGGTCGTCTTGAAGCGTTCCTTGAGAAACCGCTTGAGGCACTCGCTGGGGGTCTCGTCGTCGCCGACGAACAGGCCCTGCATGTACGAATCGCCGAGCACGATCCCGCGCATCGCGGCCCCGACGTCGGGCTCGCCGCCGCGCAGACCCCACGAGTTCGTCGTCTGCAACGACTCCTTCACGACCACCGCGCCGGTGCCTTCGACGACCTCGTCGAACCGCGGGCCGTCGGGGATCGCGAAGTATGCCAGGATGCCCCCCTTCAGCTTCAGGTTGCGAACCCAGATCGACCGCAACGACGGCCGGAAGCGGTACGACCGGCCCGAATCGTCGGGCTCGAAGACGGTCGAGGGGAGCAGCAGCGTCTTGTCGAAATTCCCCCAGCGGAGCAGGGCGTGCGCGGGGTCGAGTCCCGCGTAGTCGAGTAGGCCCTTCATCTTCGGGTCGTACTGGTCGTAGGCGTCTTTCAGCTTGCCGCGCGCCTGCTTGATGTCGTAGAGCCGCCTGTGCCGCCAGTCGGCGTCGATCTCCGATCGGTCGATCGATCGTCCGACGGCGTGAAGGAGCGCCCATCTCGGCCGCGTCCACGCCCAGTGCGCAGCGTGCCGGCCGACGGTCGTGCCGCTCAGCAAGCCGACGACGATGGAAGCGGTGATCGTCAAGATCGCCAGCTTGAACCGGCGGGCCAGCCGAAGCCGTCGTTCGTTCGGGAGGACGCTGCTGCGAGGATGTGGCACGAGGGAACCTTATCGCGAGTCGTTCGGCTGTTTCGCAAAGAGCCTGCCGACGCATTTTATCCGCTCGGCGGCCGTCTCGCATTAAAATGGAGAGAGAGGTATCCGTCCCGCCCCAGGAACGAGGAGTGACGCACGATGTTCGACGACCTCCTGAAGCGACTCGGCGTCGAGCCGGTGAACCCGGGCGCCTGTCACGAGCGCTGGATCGATCACCCGGGGACCGAGGAGCAGGAATCGATCAACCCGGCGACCGGCCGGCCGCTGGCGCGGGTGAAGCTCGCGGGACGGGCCGATTACGACGAAGTCGTCGACCACGCCGTCGCCGCGTTCGCGAACTGGCGGACGACCCCGGCGCCGAGACGCGGCGAAGTCGTCCGGCGGATCGGCCAGGCGCTCCGCGAGCACAAGCCCGACCTGGGCCTGCTCATCACCCTTGAGACGGGGAAGATCCGCTCGGAGGGGGAGGGCGAGGTCCAGGAAATGATCGACATGTGCGACTTCGCCGTCGGGTTGTCGCGTCAGCTTTACGGCCTGACGATCGCCAGCGAGCGGCCCCGGCACCGGATGATCGAGCAATGGCACCCGCTGGGGCCGATCGGCGTCATCACCGCCTTCAACTTCCCCGCCGCCGTCTGGGCCTGGAACGCAATGGTCGCGGCCGTCTGCGGCGACACCGTCGTCTGGAAGCCGTCGCCGCTCGCCCCCCTGACCGCCCTGGCCGTCCAACGAATCGTCGGCCGGACCGCCGAGGCGGAGGGCTTCCCCGGCGTCTTCGGGCTCTGCATCGGGTCGACGGAGGAGGTCGGCGAGCGGATGCTGACCGACGCCCGACTGCCACTGATCTCGGCCACGGGAAGCTGTCGGATGGGCTACCACGTCGCCGAGGTCGTCGGGAGGCGGCTGGGACGGACGATCCTGGAACTCGGCGGCAACAACTCCGTGATCGTCGCCCCAAGCGCTGACCTGGACATGGCGATCCGCGGCGTCGTCTTCGCAGCCGTCGGCACCGCCGGCCAGCGCTGCACGACGGCCCGCCGGCTGATCGTCCACGAGTCGCTCCATGAACAGGTGATCGAACGGCTCGCGAAAGCCTACAGGTCGCTGTCGATCGGCGACCCCTGGCAAGGCGGCGTCCTCGTCGGCCCGCTGATCCACGAGCAAGCCGTGGAGGCGATGCAATCGGCGCTCCGGCAAGCCGAGGCTCAGGGAGGCACGGTCGTTTGCGGCGGCAAGCGGCTCGATCGGCCGGGGTGCTTCATCGAGCCCGCATTGGTGCGAGTGCTGCGCGGCATGCCGATCGTCGGCGAGGAGACCTTCGCACCGATCCTTTACGTGATCACTTACCGCGAGTTCGAGGAGGCGGTTGCGATCCAGAACGAGGTCGAGCAGGGGCTGACGTCGGCGATATTCACGCGCGACCTCGTCGAAGCCGAGCGGTTCCTGTCGGCCGCTGGGTCCGACTGCGGCATCGCCAACGTCAACATCGGCACCTCGGGCGCCGAGATCGGCGGCGCGTTCGGCGGCGAGAAGGCCACCGGCGGCGGTCGCGAGGCCGGGTCCGACTCGTGGAAGGCCTACATGCGGCGGCAGACCTGCACGATCAACTACGGCGACCAGATCCCGCTCGCCCAGGGGGTCCGGTTCGACGTCGAATCCTCATGACGGCACGAACAACCCTCGCACGATCGCGGCGAGTTCCGAGACTCGACGCTCGTCGATATCCCCACGACGATCCCCGTACTCGCACGCCGCGCCCCGCACCGCGATCAGGTCCGGTTCGAGCGCGGCGAGATTCTTGATCGTCTCGGGAGTCAGTCCCCCCGCGATCGCGAGCTTCAGGTGCGCCGCCCTCACGCGCTGCGCCCACGGCAGCCAACCGGAGTCGTCAAGCCGCGCCGATTGCGACTTGTCGAACGTGTCGACCAGAACGCCGACGATGGCGGGCGTGGCGATGGCGAGGTCCAGAATCTCGTCGGGGCTGGGCGCCCCGGCCGTCTCCCAGTCGGCGTAGACCACGGCGATCCAGCGGCATCGACGCGTCGGGATGCGATCCCGAAGCGCCCGCCAGTCGTCGCGCCAGTCCGGCCCGGCGTGAGCCAGGCCGAGCTTGCAATAGGCCACGCCGTCGAACGCTCCGAGAGGGAGCGCCGGGCCTTGGCCGACTTGCCACTCGGTCAACTCCCCGAGCGCGACGCTCATGGGGATGTGAGCGGGAACGAACCGGCGCACGTCGCGCCAGATCGCCACGGCGGCCCGGCCCAGCGAGCCCTCGTCGGGCTCCTTGACGTCGATCACCAAGGCGCCGGCGGCCGCGGCTTTTTTCGCTTCATCGGCCGACCGGACGCTTACCAGCAATTCCGCCACGGGGATCGACACTCGCTCTCTCGCCAGGGAATTCAAGAGCGGACCGAGTCGTCCACGGTCGCGACGTCGGCCAGGCTGTAGCGGCGGGCCGCCACGAGCGTGTAGACGTGGCTGACCAGAGCGCCGAGGCTGAACAGAACCGCCGTGCCGATCAAGTCGGCCAGGAGGGTCTTGTCGAAGAACGGGATGGCGGCGACGTAGCAGGCCAGCAGGCCCGACAGGTTCATCGGGTAGAGCAGCCCCTCGGCCCAAACCGCGAAGTTGCTGGTGAGGAACAGCAGGCCGGACGCCGCGAGCGACAAGACCGGCAAGAGCGCCGGGCCGACCTTCGGGCGGTTGGCCAGCGGTCCGATCAGGGTCGTCAACGCAAACGCGCCGTAAACGGCGATGCGGGAGTAGATATGGTACTCGGCGACCCGGTTGATCGCAAAAAAAGCGCCGCCTACGCCGAAGTCCATCAGCATATCGGAGATCACGAGCGCGGAGATGGGCACGGCCCACGCCCACCGCAGCGGAAGCTTGGCGCCGGCGTAAAGCGAGACCGCGCCCATGGGAACGAGATTCCACGGGTGGGGGATAAGCCGGTAAACGACCGTGACGGCAATGAGGGCGATGGCCTTGAGCATGATTCAACCTCGGCAAAAGTCGACTGAGCGGGTTCTTACAATGTATCGGTTCAGGGGTTCGTCAGCAATATCCCGACGAGCGTTCAGGGCGCGGCGACAGCCTCGTACTCGCGAATCCGATCGAGCCTGAAGAACTTCTCGCGCGAGCCGACATGGCAGAACGCCACGACGTACGCCACGCCCCCCTTCTGGGTGAACCGGCGGGGGCTGATCTCGCGACGGTCCGCGCCGCGCGTCCCGCCTTCGTAAACGATCCAGACCCGTCCCCCCTCGCGGGCCACCCGGTCGAGGCTCTCCCAGCCTCGGGGCGGCTGGGCCGCAACGGATGGATCGTGGACTGGATATGAGACCAGCATTCCGGGCGGCGCGTTCGGGCCGTCGAGTCGGAGCCAGACGTCCTTGACGACCAGGGCGTCGCCGAGCGCTCGGTGACTGACTTCCGAACCGAGCCGGAAGTGATCGATGAGGCGGTCGAGGCGGTGGCTGGGCAGCGCCGGCAACCGGCGTCGCGAGAGGGCCAGAGTATCGTGGACCAGGCAGGCGGGCGTCGGCATTCCCGCGCGGCCGAGTTCCCGTCCCAGAAACTTGGCGTCGAAGCCCGCGTTGTGGGCGACGAGCGGGGCTCCAGGCACGGTTAGGACGAATGCAAGAAATCTGGGCAAGACGTCCGAGGCGATCGGTGCCCGGGCGAGTTCCGAATCGCGGATGCCGTTGACCGCCTGCGCGCCGGGCGAAGTCGGGCGTTGCGGGTTGATCAACTGCTCGAAGCGGTCAAGCTCACGGCCTTGGGCGTCGAACCGCACGGCGCCGATCTCGATGACTCGGTCGAATTCCACGTTCAGGCCGGTGGTCTCCAGGTCGAACGCGATATACTGGTCGGTTGTCGGCATCCGTCTCATCTCTCCAGCAGCCGCGAGACGACGATAGGATCATGTTCGCACGCCGGATCAATCGCCGGACCGCCCTGGCGTCGTCCCTCGGGATGTCGGTCGTGTTCCACGGCTGCGCCATGATCGGGTTCTGGACGCCGCAACAGCCGCCCCCCTCCGACCCCAATTGGCCCGCGCCCGACCGACCGGCGAAGCTTGATCTGGACGACGTCCGCGACGACTTGCTCGCCCTCCACAACAAGCACCGGGCCGTCGAAAAGCTGCCGGCGCTCGCCGTCAGCTTGAGGCTCCAGGCCGCCGCCCAGGCGCACGCCGTGGAGATGGCCGAACGCCGGAAGATGACCCACGCCGGTGCCGACGGCTCGACGGTTCTGGAACGGGTCCAGGACCAGGGCTATCGTCTGCGGCGTTGCGGCGAGAACATTGCCTACGGTCATTATACCCCCGAGCACGTCATGCGAGGTTGGCTCGACAGCCGGCCCCATCGGAAGAACATCCTCGGCAGCTTCACCCAGATCGGCATAGGCTACGCGACCGCCAAAAACGGCACGCCGTACTGGTGCGTCAATTTCGGACTTCCCGCCCGGCCGCGCTGACGCGCCCGGCTCCGATTCGTCGTGTATGCTTCACCGGATCAATGACGGAGCATTGCCGCCATCTCCCGACGGTGCGCAGTTATTCGTGGGAAGGATCGAGGAAAATGGCCACGCGAAACAGGTTGGGTCTGGCGTTCTGCTGCGTCCTGATCCTCGCGGTCGCCGGCTGTCAGACTTCCGGCTCGCGCCGGGCTGCGGCGCCGGTGGAGCCGTCGTTGTCGTCGAGCGTCGGCGGCGAGGACAGGACGATCATCGAGGAGCCGCCGGCCCGGACGGTCAGTTACGTCGACCGCCACCCGCTGTTCTCGAAACCTCGGGAATATTACGAGAATTCAACCAGCAACAGCACGATCGTCAAGGCGGCGACCGCGACCTTCGTCGGCGTTCCGGTCGGCTTCTACAGCGAAGTCAAGCAGATCTTCGTCGGCGCGCCTCCCCCCGTCGTGCGTTGAAAAGCACGCCCCGCGGCCGGCTGGCGGCGGCGGGGCGTTGGCGTTCGGAAGGGGGAGCCCAGCGACTCAGCGGTCCGGGATGACCTTGAGGGAGTTGAACTGCTTGCCCTCGAGCGATTCGAGGAACGCGCCGCCGCCGGTGGAGACGTGGCTGACCTTGTCGGCGTAGCCGAACTTCTCGACGGCCTCGGCCGATTCGCCGCCGCCGACGGCGGTGACGCCCGGCGACTCAGCGAGAGCCAGGGCGACCGCCTTGGTCCCCTTGGCGAAGGCTTCGACCTCGAACATGCCCATCGGGCCGTTCCACACGACGGTGCCGGCTTCGAGGATGATCTGGGAGTAGAGGGCGATCGTCTTGGGGCCGATGTCCATGCCGAACCAGCCGTCGGGAATCTCGGGGCCGTCGACGACCTTGGTCTGGGCGCCGGCCTCGGGCTTGTCGGCGATCAGGTGGTCGACCGGCAGGACGATCTTGCCGCCGGCCGAATCGAGCAGGTTGCGGGCGACGTCGAGCTTGTCGGCCTCGACCCGGCTCTTGCCGATCCCGTGGCCCTGGGCCTTCAAGAACGTGTAGGTCATGGCCCCGCCGACGAGAAGCTTGTCGACGCTCTTGAGCAGGGTCTCCATGACCAGGATCTTGTCGGAGACCTTGGCCCCGCCCATGACGGCGACGTACGGGCTCTTGGGGTTCTTGAGCAGGGTGTCGAGGATCTTCAGCTCTTTCTCGACCAGGAAGCCGATCGCGCGCTTCTCGGAAGGGAACTGCTCGGGGACGGCGACCATAGAGGCTTCGTCGCGGTGGCAGGTGCCGAACGCGTCGTTGACGTAGGCGTCGGCGAGACTCGCCAGCTCCTTGGCGAACGCGGGGTCGCCCTTCTTCTCGCCCTTGTTGAACCGGACGTTCTCAAGGACCAGAATCCCGCCCGGCTTGAGGTCGGCCGCGAGCTTCTTGGCGCTCGGTCCGACGGTGTCGTCAGCCTTCTCGACGGGTCGGCCGATCAGCTCCTGGAGCTTGGCCGCGACCGTGTCGAGCTTGAACGGAGCGTCGGCCGCCGGGTCGCCGGTGGGGCGGCCGAGGTGGCTGACCAGGATCAGGCTGCCGCCGCGGTCGAGGACGTCCTTGAGCGTGGGCAAGGCCGACCGGATCCGGCGATCGTCGGCGACCGCTCCGTCCTTGGTCTGGGGCACGTTGAAATCGACCCGGACGAGGACTTTCTTGCCCTTCACGTCGAGATCGCGAACCGTCTGTTTCGGCATCGATTATCCCTGAATATCAGGCGTCGAGTTGCGGGAGGAGCGGGGGCTTGGAATGAGGTCGCAGCTCTCCGAATACAAGCCCGAAGCGCCAGCGAGTGCATGTTTCGGACGGCCGGCGGAGAATGCACTCGCTGGCGCTTCGGGCTTGTATTCGGAGTCAAGCATCACGGCCACTTGACGCCCAGAATAGGAGTCGGGTCATCAGCCCGCGCATGCGGGCCTCGGCTTGTTTCGCGGCTGGGCCGGTCTCGCGCCTTCCCCCGCGAGCGGAGGAAGGCGCGATCGACCTTGTCGACTCAGTACGCGCCCAGCTTGCTGATCAGCTCGGCGGTGCGGTTAGAGTAGCCCCATTCGTTGTCGTACCAGGCGACGGTCTTGACGAGGGTGCCGTCGATCACGATCGTCTGGTCGGGGACGAAGATGCACGAGTACGGGTTGCCGACGATGTCGCTGGAGACGATCGGGTCCTCGTTGTACTCGATGATGCCCTTGTACGCCCCTTCGGCGGCGGCCTTCATGGCGGCGTTGACCTCTTCCTTGGTCACGCTCTTCTTGAGGACCGACGTCAGGTCGGTCATCGATCCATCGGGCACGGGGACGCGGACGGCGAAGCCGGTGAGCTTGCCCTTCAGCTCGGGGATGACCTCGCCGACGGCCTTGGCGGCGCCGGTCTTGGTCGGGATCACGTTCACGGCGGCCGCGCGGGCGCGGTACATGTCGCTGTGAACCTGGTCGGCGACGCGCTGGTCGTTCGTGTAGGCGTGGATCGTCGTCATCAGGCCCTTCTCAATGCCGAAGGTGTCGTTGAGCACCTTCGCCATCGGGGCCAGGCAGTTCGTCGTGCACGAGGCGTTCGAGACGATTTTGAGCTTCGGGCTCAGCACGTTGTCATTGACGCCCAGGACGATGGTGGCGTCCAGCTCGTCCTTGGCGGGGGCGCTCAGGATCACGCGCTCGGCGCCGGCGTCGATGTGCTTCTGGAGCTGTTCGCGACTGGTGAAGAAGCCGGTCGATTCGAGCACGACCTGGGCGCCGAGCTTCTTCCACGGGATGTTGGCCGGGTCGCGCTCGGTGGTGATCGCGATTTCCTTGCCGTTGACGACGATCGACTTCTCGCGGCCTTCGACCGTGCCCTTGAATCGACCGTGGACGCTGTCGTACTTCAGCAGCAGGGCCAGGTGCTTGGGATCGGACAGGTCGTTGATCGCAACGACGTCGAACTTCTCGGGCTGTTCGGCCAGCACGCGGAACACCAAACGCCCGATTCGACCGAAACCATTGATACCGACACGCACGGACATCTCAAAACCTCCTGGGACACTCGGCGAATTCAATCGACAAGAAAGGGGTTTCGCCAAAGTATGTTCAAGCTTCACATTTGCGGAGCATGACGTTCCGACCGGCCTCGCGGGCGTCCCTCGATGAGAAGGATTTGGAGGGGCCCGCGGCTCCGACGGCCCTGCTCACTCCGCTGGGGAACAGGTGCGCCTTTCCATAGAATCAGACCGTATTTGCGACCGATTGGCAAGGGATCGTCCCACCGGACCCTGACCCCAAGCTTGCACTCGAACCTACGAATTGAGAGCACCGAAGCCGATTTCACCCATGACTGCCCCCATCATTGATCGATGGTTTTTTGGAACCGGCGCAACGCCCGGAACGCCGACTCGCCCCAGCGCCCGCGGTGGACGTCGGCGATCACAGCCAGCACGATCACCGCGCCGCTGATCAGCCGCTTGGCGGGTTCGCTCGCCCCGACGTGATCGAGGCCCGTCTGAAGAACGGCGATGATCAGAACGCCTAGAAAGCTTCGCAACACCGATCCGCGCCCGCCCATCAGGCTGGTGCCGCCGATCACGACCGCGGCGATCGCCCCGAGTTCCATGCCGATGCCGCCGTTGGGGTCGGCCGACGAGACCCGAGACACCTGGAACACCGCCGCGACCGCCGCCGCCAGGCCCGAGAGCACGAACGTCGCCAGCTTGGTCGGCCGGGGATCGACGCCCGAAAGCCGCACCGCCTCCTCGTTCGTGCCGATCGCGATCATGTACCGGCCCATGACCGTCCGGGTCAACAAAATATGCCCGAGCGCGACGATGACCAGGGCGACCAGGAAGCCGGTCGAGGCCCCGAAGCCAGGGAGCGGCCGGGCGATCCACTCGACCCGAGGGCCGAGGTACTTGGTCTCCGACCGGGTGATCAGGTACGTCGCCCCCCGGGCCGATTCAAGCATTCCCAGGGTGACGATGAACGAGGGGATCGACCACATCACCGAGACCATGCCGTTGATCAGCCCGCAGCCGGCCCCGACCGCCAGGCAGGCGAGCAGGGCGACGGGAAACGGCAAGTTCCAGTCGGCCATCGCGATCCCCAGCACCGCGCCGGAAAGGGCCATCACCGAGCCGACCGAGAGGTCGATGCCGCCGATCACCAGAACCAGCGTCATCCCCACGGCGACCACCGTCAGGTCGGCGAACTGGTTGACGATCGTCTTGACCGTCTGCGGCGTCCAGAAATGGTTGCTGAACGACCCGAACAGCAGGATCAAGACGCCGAGCACCACGAGCATGCTCAGAACGTCCCCCGCGCTCCTCCATCGGGCGAGGCCGGGGGCCTTGGTCGTGGGGTCCGGGTTCGTTGGGAAAACGGTCGTCATCAAATCAGGCTCCGACTTCTTCGGTCGTGTTCGTGTAGCCCCGGAAGGCGGCGGCCAGCAGGTTTTCGTGAGTCCACTCGCCCCGGCGGAAGGTCTCGACCAGCCGGCCGGCGGAGATCACGGCGATCCGGTCGCAGACGAGCATCAGTTCCTCGACCTCGCTGGAGACGATCACGATCCCCTTGCCGCGCTCGGCGAGATCGTCGATCAGGCGGTAGACGGCGAACTTCGCCGCCACGTCGATCCCCCGCGTCGGCTCGTCGAACAAGACCACCTCGGGATCGTGGAGGAGCCAGCGGCCGATCACCACCTTCTGCTGGTTGCCGCCGCTCAACTGCTCGACGGACTGCTCGATCGAGTCGCATTTGAGATGCACCCGACGGCCGATCTCGACCGCCTCAGCCCGCTCGCGACGGCCGCTCAGCAACCCCAGCGCCGACTTGAACGGCCCTAGCCGACCGAGCGTCAGGTTCATCCGGATCGACCTTGGGATCAACAGCCCCTCGGTCTTGCGATCCTCGGGCACCATGCCCACGCCCGCGCGAACCGCCTCGCGGGGCTCGCGGAACCGGCGCGGGGGCGAGCCGGCCACCGAGACGTCGCCCGACTCGGCCCGATCCGCGCCGAAGATCGCCCGCAACAGCTCGGTACGGCCCGCTCCGACCAGGCCGGAAACCCCCAGAACCTCGCCCCGACGGACCTCGAAGCTGACGTCGCGGACCCGGTCGCCGCGCGACAGATTGCGGACGTTCAAAACGACCTCGCCGGGCGTCCGTGAGTGCCGCAGGTCGTCGCGCGACGGGTTCGAGCCGACCATCAGCCGGACGGCCTCGGTCAGGTCGAGTTCGGCGGCGGGACGAACGGCGACCAGCCGGCCGTCGCGGAGCACGCCGATCCGATCGGCGATCCGGCGGACCTCGTCGAGGCGGTGGCTCACATAGACGATCGCCACTCCCTGCGACCGCAGCCGGCCGATGTGCTCGAACAGGCGGTCGACCTGCGGGGACGTGAGCGCGGCGGTCGGCTCGTCGAGGATCAAGACCCGGCACGGCCGGCTCAGGCTGCGGGCGATCTCCACAAGCTGCTGCTCGCCGACGCCCAGCCGGGACGTGGGACTCTCCGGGTCGATCCGTTCGAGGCCGACGTCGGCGAGGGCCTCGGCCGCCATCCGCCGGAGCGGACCGAACTGGACGAGGCCGAGCCGGGTCGGCAGGCGGTCAAGGAACAGGTTCTCGGCGACGGTCAGGGTCGGCAGGAGGGTCAGCTCCTGCTGGACGATCTGGACGCCGAGCGCCTCGGCCTGCTGCTTGTTCGCCGGCCGGTACGACTGGCCTCCGAGCGTCAGCGTCCCTTGATCGGACGCGACGAGGCCGGCGACGATCCGGGAGAGCGTGCTCTTGCCCGCCCCGTTCGCCCCCATCAGCGCGAGGACCTCGCCTGGCATCAGGTCGAGGTCGATCGCGTCGAGGACGGGCGTGGCGTAACTCTTGCAAATCCCGCGGATCGTCAGCATCGGCTTGATGGCTTCCCCCGACTCGGTCATTTCTTGACGACCAGATCGACGGGGGTCGTCTTGTCGACCAGGGGCTCTTTCGACTTGAGCGCCTGGAGGGCGTAGTCGATTCCGAAGACCGCGAGCTGGTCGGCGTGCTGGTCGGCCGTGGCGAGGATCGAGCCTTCCTCGATCGCCGCGCGGACCGCCGTGATGCCGTCGTAGCCGACGATCTGGACCTGTCCCGCCCGGCCTGCCGCCTTCACGGCCGCGAGCGCCCCCAGGGCCATGCTGTCGTTGCAGCATAAGAGGGCCTTGATCTGAGGATGCTCGCTGAGCATGGCCGACGCCACACGGTTGGCCTGGTCGATCTCCCACTGGGCGCTCTGCGAGTCGACGATCGTCAGGCCGGCGGCTTTCACCGCGTCCTGAAAACCGAGGAGCCGCTGCTGGCCGTTGAAGGCCGTCTTGAGCCCCTCGACGATCGCCACCGGGTCGCCGGCCTTGAGCTTGCCGGCCACGAAGTCGCCGACCATCTTGGCCCCGGCGCGGTTGTCGGGCCCCACGAACGGAACCTTGATCTGCTGCTCCGCCAGCACCTGATCTTCAAGCTTGTTGTCGATGTTGACGACGACGATCCCGGCCTCCTGGGCCCGCTTGCAGGCTGAGACCAGCGCCTTCGAATCGGCCGGTGCGATCACGATCGCCGAGACCCCCTGGGCGATCAGGTCGTCGACGATCGCCACCTGGCGGGCGAGGTCGCGCTCGTCCTTGATGCCGTTGACGATCAGCTCGAAGTCGGCGGCGTGGGCCGCCTGGTGCTTCTTCGCGCCTTCGGCCATCAGGGCGAAGAACTCGTTGGCCAGCGACTTCATCACCAGTGCGATCCGAGGCTTGCCCGACTTCTCCGCCGCCTTCGGCCCCGCGCCCGGCGTGGCGTCGTTCGACCCGCAGCCGGTCGCCGACGCCAGGATTGCGACCGCGACCGCCAGCCTCGTACTCATCAGAATTTGTTTGTTCATTTCCCCGCCTCCGCGCGAGGGCAAGGCGGCTGGCTGGAGAGCTGGACGAGGGCTTCGAGAACGCGGGCCCTCCGCGCGTCGTCGGGGAGGACGAGGAACCGCGAGCGGCCCTTGGGGTTCTCGACGTACTTCGTGAACCCGTCTTTCTCGACGGTCACGTCTCCGGGTTTCGAGAGGTCGAAGTAGCCGCGATCGGGCTGGATCGCATAGAGCACACTCGTCAGGTCCCAGGTCGGCCGGTTGTGCGGCGGCGGGATGTAGAGGATGTACGCCTCGGCCAGCGGGTGGTGAGCGACGTAGCCGTAATCGCGCTCGATGCTGGTCGCGGGGTAGGGGAGCGAGATGCCGATCTCGAAACCGCTGAAAACCATCTCGGTCGGCCACTTCTCGACCAGCTTCGCACAGCTCGGCACGTCCTTGACGACGTTGTATTCGAGGTACCGCTTGTTGCCTTCGATCGGCTCGAAGGCCCCCGCCATCAGCGACAGGAACCGGACCTTCGCCTTCACGAGGTCGACGCCCGAGAGGGGCGAGATCGCGTCCGGCGGCGAATCGAGGAGCTGCGCGAGGTTGGTCGAGAACCCGACCTGGGCGATCACCACCGATTGGTCGGGCTGGGCCGCGAGCGCCTTGCGGAGGACCGTCACGGCGGCCGGGGCGGTGGTCAGGTCGTGCGGATAGCGCGGGCGGCCGTCGTCTTTTTGGTCGGCGAGGACCAGGTACTTGCCGTTCTCGACGACGCCCCCCTTGCCGACGACGCCGATCGGGATCTCGCCGCGACCGTAGAACGTGTTAACGGCGTCGACGAACTGAGGCGCCTTGTCGTTGTCGACCGTCACCGTCACGGCGAGCAGTCGGCAGGCCCCGCGCGACTGGAGGGAGTGGATCATCCCCAGCGCCAGGACGTCGTCGCAGTCGCCGCAGATGTCGGTGTCGAAGATCAGGCCGACGGGTTCGGCCCCAGGGGCGGCGCCGTCTCCCAGCAGGCCCAGGAGGGCGGCTCCGGCGATCAGGGTTTTCCAGACGGCTCGCATCATCGTCCTCGCATTGGGGCTCGACCCGGCCGTTGGCTTCGGTCCGGTCGGGGGCGGTTGGATTCAGGGCAGGGGGCTACTATACGGAAGGGACAGAGAGGGGGCAACGATCTGGCGGAGCCGCCCTCACGCTCGTTAGAACCGGCTGGATCTCCGCGCGCCCGGCGGCGGTTGCATCTCGCAAATCCAGGCGAGCTAACGTATCGTGGGTGTACCGCCTCATGATCACGGCTCGTTCCCCGGGCCGATTCGTGGAAGGACCTCCCACTTTGATGAACGAATTCGACGGCTCTCGCGCGGACTCCCCCGACCGGGCCTCTCGGCGCGACCTGCTTCGAGCGGCCGCCGGCGCGGCCGTTCTGGGACTGGGAAGCGGCGCTCAAACCGTGAAGGCTGCGACGATGACAGAACAGGCGTCCGCGATCAAGAACGGCCGAATCAAGCAATCGATCGTCCACTGGTGTTTTGAACCCTACTGGAACATCGACGAGTTCATCAAGCAGGCCAAGGCGCTCGGCTGCACGAGCATCGAGCTGGTCCCGCCGCAGTACTTCCCGAAGCTCAAGGAAGCCGGCCTGACCAACGCCATCGGCCAGATCGACATGAGCCCCGACCCGCCGTTCATGAGGGGGTTCAACAACCCCAAGCACTGGGACAAGGTCATCAAGGCGACGACCGACGCGATCGACGCCTGTTCCGAATACGGCTACAAGAACGTGATCTGCTTCACGGGCTACGCCGACGGCCTGTCGGCCGAGCAGGGCGCCGCCAACTGCGTCGAGGGCTTCAAGAAGATCGTCGGCCACGCCGAGAAGAAGAACGTCGTCCTCTGCCTGGAGATGCTCAACTCGCGAGTCGACGACCACCCGATGAAGGGGCACCCCGGCTACCAGGGCGACCACACCGATTACTGCATCGACATCATCAAGCGCGTCGACTCGCCGAATTTGAAGCTGCTGTACGACTTCTACCATGTCCAGATCATGGACGGCGACCTCATCAAGCGGCTGCGTCAGCACCGGCGGTACATCGGCCACATCCACACCGCCGGCAACCCCGGCCGTTGCGAACTCGACGCCAACCAGGAAATCCAGTACCCCGCGCTCATGAAGGCGCTCCTGGAGATCGGCTACGAGGGACACGTCGGCCACGAGTTCATCCCCACGCGCGACCCGCTCGAAGGGCTGCGCGAGGCCGTGGCCTTGTGCGACGTCTGAGATCGATCGACGGAGACTCGGGCGCCTCGACCGCTGGTCGGCGGGGCGGCCGGGATCTTGATAGACGGCCGGCGTCGGCCGTGAATCGACACGAAGTGGAGACCAGAATTGAAGGGAAAGGTTGACGGGATGGCAGAGCGAGGATCGAAGAAGGCGGCGCTTCCGGGCTTTTCGTCGTTGGGCCTGGACGCCCGGCTCGTCGAGGCGTTGACCGGACTCGGTTACGAGGAGCCGTCGCCGATCCAGCGCGAGGCGATTCCACCGTTGCTCACGGGCAAGGACCTCGTGGGCCAGGCCGCCACCGGCACCGGCAAGACGGCCGCCTTCGCGCTGCCGCTCCTTCATCGGCTGTCCTTGGAAGACAAGAAGCACGCCAAGCCGTACGCGCTGGTGCTGGTCCCCACGCGCGAACTGGCCATGCAGGTGGCCGAAGCCGTCCACCGCTACGGCCGGCCGATCGGCGCGGTGGTGATCCCGGTTTACGGCGGCCAGGCGTACGGCCCTCAGATCCGGGCCCTTGACCGCGGCGCCGACGTGGTGATCGCCACGCCCGGTCGAGCCCTCGACCTCATCAAGCGGAAGACGCTCCGGCTTGAGGGCGTGCAGATCGTGATCCTCGACGAGGCCGACGAGATGCTCGACATGGGCTTCGCCGAGGACATCGAGTCGATCCTCTCCGACACCCCCAAGCAGCGGCAGACGATCCTCTTCTCGGCGACGCTGCCCCCCCGGATCGCGGCCATCGCCCGCAAGCACCTCACCGACCCGCTCAAGATCCAAATCCAGCCCGAGCCGTCCGCCGCGGGGACCGTCCCGCTCGTCCGGCAGACCGCCTACATCGTCCCCCGGGGACACAAACTGGCGACCCTCGGCCGCGTCCTCGACATCGAGAACCCGACCTCGGCCATCGTCTTCTGCCGCCGCCGCAACGAGGTCGACGAGCTGGCCGAAACCCTCAACGCCAGGGGCTATCGAGCCGAGGGGCTGCACGGCGGCATGACCCAGGAGCAGCGCAATCGGGTCATGAAGAAGTTCCGGAGCGAGACCGCCGACCTCCTGATCGCCACCGACGTCGCCGCCCGAGGGCTCGACATCCAGCAGTTGTCGCACGTCATCAACTTCGACGTCCCGGTCGAGGCCGAGTCGTACGTCCACCGGATCGGCCGGGTCGGCCGCGCGGGCCGCGAGGGGATCGCCATCACCCTGGCCGAGCCCCGCGAGCACCGGCAGCTTCGGAGCATCGAGCACGCGACCGGCCAGAAGATCCTCATCGAGAAGATCCCCACCGTGGCCGACCTCCGGGCTCGCCGCCTCGAACTGACCCGCGCTTCGATCCGCGAGTCGATCGTCGCCGGCGACCTGGAACGGTACCGGGTCGTCGTCGAGTCGCTGGCCGGCGAGTTCGACGTCATGGACGTCGCGATGGGGGCCGTCAAGCTCCTGCACCAGGCCAACGGGTCGGAGGATCAGGACGCCGAGGACATCCCGGACGTCGAAGTTCAGCGCGACCGGCCGTTCCGCGACTCTCGGGGAGGCGGAAGCCGCCAGGCCCCAGCCCGAGGTCCGCGTGAGCGTCGCCCCCCTGGCGGCGAGGATCGCGGCCAGGGCGATCGTGGCGGCGGCATGATGACCCGCCTGTTCGTCGGCGCCGGCCGGGCCGCCGGCGTCCGTCCGCAAGACCTTGTCGGCGCGATCACCGGCGAGGCGGGCCTCACCGGCCGGCAAGTCGGCGACATCGACATCGCCGACCGCTTCTCGCTCGTCGAAGTCCCCGAAGACCTTGCCGAAACCGTCATCACCGCCCTCCGCAACACCCGGATCAAGGGCCGCAGCGTGACCGTCCGCCGCGAACGCGCGCAGGACTGAACCCCTACCGGCGATCAGCCGGCGTCGGCCTCTGGAAGGCCGACGCCGGAGCGTCGTCGGCAGTCAGTCGTCCACGTCCTCGATCACGCCGTCGGGTCGGATCTTGACCTCCTGGGTCTTGCCGCCGGCCACGACCACCACCTTGAAAACCTTCGTCTCCCGGCCTCGGTCGATGTCGACGTGCTCCTCGGCGGTCGCCAGCGCACCGTCGAGATACTGCTTGGCGAGCGAGTCGGCCACGGCCCTCGTCAGGTCGGCGGGATCGACCTCGCCCTCGATCTCCTTGAGCGTCCCCTCGGAATCGACCTCGACTTTGAATCGCTTGCCGTGGTTCATCAGGGCGACTTCATACGCCGTTCCGTCGTGGTCCACGTCCTTCTCGGTCTCGTCCAGGATCACGCCAGCCGGGTAGATCGCCTTGACGGCGGCCAGAACGGGCCCGGGAACATGATCGAGCGCCACGCCCTGATCGGCGGCGATCACCGTCGCGGCCAGCGACATGAAGAGTGCTCCCGCCGCTTCCAACATCAGGATCTTCATCGGTTCCTCCTCGACTGGATGTCCAAGCGCCCGGCGAAGCCGACCCTTGCGCGGGCCGAATCCGCTTGCCGGACGACGGATCACTCTAGCGAGGAGGTCGTTAACGGAACATGAAGCCTGGATAAAAACACACTTATCCCAGAAACAGACTACCGACCGGCCTTCGGGCCTTCGAAGGTCAGGGTCCCGTAGTCCTCGTAGCGGTGGAAGCTGGGCTCTGTGAGCGGAGCCGAGCTCATCAGCACGGGCTCGGTTCCGGCCGGTCCGTAGTCGTATCGACAGAGGGCGAACGACCACTTTGCGCCGGGCTTCGGCGCGCCGCCCGAGGCCGCGAAGGCCGTCCAGGGGATGCGGCCTTCGACGATCCAGCCCCGGTCCTTGTCGCCCGGCTGATCGAGCGTGCCGTCGAGAGCGACCACCGCCTTGTTGCCGAGCACGGGTTCCTGATTGAACGCGTGCCCCAGCTCGCCCCGGCGCGGGAAAGCCACCTCGAAGACGACCTCGCGGGGGTTCGCCTGGAACTCGTAGTACTCCGGGCGGTCCTTGCTCGGCTTGAAGAACGCCTCGAAGACGTCGCCTTCCCACAGGTGGTCGTTGCGCTTCGTGCCGAAGGCACGCAACTCGGCGTCGGTCATCTCGGCGGCGTAATACAGCGCGTCGTCGTCCCAGGCCAGGTACGCGCGGGTTCCGGACCGGGGAGCGCCGGCCCAGTTCGCGGCGAAATCCTCGATCGGCGCGGCGCCGCGCCAGCAGGGGTCGTCGAGCTTGCCGTCGAGCTTCGGCGGTGCCTCGGCCCATCGGCAAACGGCCGCGCGGGTCGTCTTGACCTCGGCGCGGCCGCCGATCGCGTAACCCGCGATCGCCAGGGGGATCAGGAGAAAGGCCGACCTGCGAATCCGAAGGTGCATGGAAGAGGCTCCCGGACGGCAAGGCTGGGACGAACGGGCGAGGTTTAGATGATCTGCTCGATCGGCTCGGCCCCCTCGACGCCGACGAGCTTCTGGTCGAGGCCGCCGTAGAAGTAGGAGAGGGCGTTGGGGTCGAAGCCGAGCTGATTCAGAATCGTGGCGTGGAGGTTCTTGACGTGGAACCGGTCCTCGACGGCAGTGCTGCCCAGCTCGTCGGTCGCGCCGACGGAGGTTCCCCCCTTGATCCCGCCGCCGGCGAGCCAGACGGTGAAGCCGAACGAATTGTGGTCGCGGCCGGTCCCCTTGGCGAACTCGGCGGTCGGCTGGCGGCCGAACTCGCCTCCCCAGACGATCAGGGTGTCGTCGAGCAACCCCCGGCGCTTGAGGTCCTTGATCAGGCCGGCGATGGGCTGGTCGGTCCGGCCGGCGTGCTTGGTGTGGTTGGACATCATGTCGGTGTGGGCGTCCCAGTTGTCGTCGTTGTGGGCGCCGCCGGAATACACCTGGATGAATCGCACGCCGCGCTCGACCAGTCGCCGGGCCAGAAGGCACTTGCGGCCGAAGTCGGCGGTCTCGGGGCGGTCGATGCCGTACAGCGATTTCGTCTCGTCGGTCTCGCCCGCGTAGTCGACGGCCTCGGGGGCGTGCTGCTGCATCTGGAAGGCCAGCTCGTAGCTGGCGATCCGGGCGGCCAGCTCGCTGTTGTCGGCCCGCGAGGCGCGATGCTCCTCGTTCTTCTCGCGGAGCCGGTCGAGCATGCGACGGCGGGTCGCCCGGTCGACGCCCGCGGGCAAACCGAGGTCGTGGATCGGCACGCCGTCGGCGCGGATGACGGTCCCCTGGTAGACGGCCGGCATGTATCCGCTCGACCAGTTCTTGGGCCCGCTGATCGGTCCGCCGGTCTTGTCGAGCATCACCACGAAGCCCGGCAGGTTCTGGTTCACGGTCCCCAGGCCGTAGGTCGCCCACGAGCCCAGGCAGGGGTTGCCGCTGATCAGCCGGCCCGAGTTCATCATCAGCATGGCCGAGCCGTGGATCGGCGACTCGGCGTACATCGAGTGGATAAACGCCATGTCGTCGACGCAGGTCCCCAGGTTGGGGAACAGGTCCGAGACCATCTTTCCCGACTCGCCGTACGGCTTGAACGCCCATTTGGGGCCGACGACGCGGCCTTCGTTCTTCTTGCCGCCGCGGCCGAACGTCTTGACCTGGATCGTCTTGCCGTCGAGCGGGTAGAGCTTGGGCTTGTAGTCGAACGTGTCGACCTGGCTGGGGCCTCCGTACATGAACAGGAAGATGACGCTTTTGGCCTTCGCCGGCTTCGGCGACGGCTTCGCGGCGAGCGGGCTGACGAACGGCGTCACGCCGTCGGCCGCGTGGGCCTGCTTGGCCATGAAGCCGTCCTGCGCCAGCATCGCCGCCAGGGCGGTCGACGTGAACCCGCCGCCGGTCTCCCACAGGAACTCCCGGCGCGTGCGACCGCAGAACTGTCCGCCCGACGCGCGAGGGGCCTGAGGCTCTTCCGGTTCGTACATGAGAGCTCTCCCTCGATCAGTCGAGATAAAGGAATGCGTTCGCGTTCAGCGTCAGCAGACAGTATTGCACGAGCGCCCCGTGGTCCGACAGACCCGACTGCGACCGCAACGACCCGATGAAAGCCGCGTCACGGGCCACCTCGTCGGCCTGCGGCTGGCGGCAGGTGGTCAAGACGATCGCCTGGTGGATCTGGGCGGTCAGGTCGCCCGGCTTGCTGGCCTCCAACCGCTCGGCCAGCTTGGCCGCCTGCTCGTTCGAGAACTGACCGTTCAGGAACCCGAGCGCCTGGGTGGGGACGGTCGTCGTGTAGCGGACCGGGCAGCTTGAGTCGGTGTCGGCGGCGTCGTGGGTCGCCAGGATCGGCACCAGCAGCGACCGCTTGACGTGAACGTAAACGCTCCGCCGGGCCGCCTCGATCGGGGGCGAGACCGTCCAGCCCTGGCCGGGGATCGACTGGCCGGCGAGGACCTCGGCCGAGATCGGCGGGCAGACGCTCGGGCCGCCGGCCTTCGGGTTGAGGACGCCGCTGGCGGACAAAATCGCATCGCGGACTTCCTCGGCGGTGAGCCGACGCATCGGGAACCGCCAGAACCACTGGTTGGCGGGGTCGCGGGCCAACGCCTGCTCGCTCGCCTTCGACGACATCCGGTAGGCGTTCGAAAGCATGATCAGGCGGTGCATCCGCTTGACCTTCCAGCCGCCGTCCATCAGCTCGGCGGCCAGCCAGTCGAGCAGTTCGGGGTGGGTCGAAGGCTCGCCGAGCTGGCCGAAGTCGTTGGGCGACGGGACGATCCCCCGGCCGAAATGGAACTGCCAGAGACGGTTGGCGAACACCCGGGCGGTCATCGGGTTGCGGCGATCGGTGAGCCATTCGGCGAACGCCCGGCGCTTGCCGGGGCCCGAGCCGAACGTCGCGTGGCCGGCGTCGATGGAAACCGGCACGCCGGGCTCGACCTTGGGTCCGATCAGGTTCGGGTTGCCTCGCAACAGCACGTGAGCCTCGGCCTGGCCCTTCTCGGCCACGCACATGACCTCGACGCCGCTCTCGCCGCCGACCTTCCGCGAATCCTTGCCGTTCTGGTCGGTGACGTCGACGAAGAAGGCCATCATCCGGTAGTAGTCGGTCTGGGGGATCGGGTCCTTCTTGTGATCGTGGCAGCGGGCGCAGTTGACGGTCATACCGAGGAAGACCTGGCCGGCGGTCGAGACCAGGCCGTCGAGCATGTCGTAGCGGGCCTGGGGCCGGTCGGCGGGCTCGTCGTCCCAGAGGCCCAGCCGGTAGAAGCCGGTGGCGGTCTGGGCTTCGACCGAGTCGGGGGCGATTTCGTCGCCGGCGAGCTGCTCGTGGAGGAAGCGGTCGTAGGGCTTGTCCTGGTTGAACGCGGCGATCACGTAGTCGCGATACCGCCAGGCCAGCGGCTTGAGGCCGTCGCGCTCATAGCCGTTGGTCTCGGCGTAGCGGACGAGGTCGAGCCAGTGCCGCCCCCAGGCTTCGCCGTATTGCGGCGAGGCGAGCAGCCGGTCGACCAGTTGCTCGTAGGCGTCGCGCGACGTGTCGTTGACGAACGCGGCGACCTCCTCGGGCGTCGGCGGCAGGCCGGTCAGGTCGTAAGACACCCGACGGATGAGCGTCGTGCGGTCGGCTTCGGAGGCGGGCGACAGCTTCTCGGTTTCCAGCTTGGAAAGCAGGAAGGCGTCGATCGGGTTGCGGACCCATCCTGGATTCTTCACGACCGGGACGGGCGGACGGACGACCTCGCGATACGGCCAGACGGGCGCGGCGGGCTCCTCGGCCTTGGCGGGCTCGGCGGCCTTCGCCATCTTGGGCTTGGCGTCGGTCTGGCCCGACCACGGCAGGCCCGCCTTGATCCAGCGCTCAAGAACCAGGATCTCGGCGTCGGGGATTCGGCCCTTGGGAGGCATCTCCAGGCCGTCGTAGCGGACCGCCTTGAGCAGCAGGCTTTCCTTCGGCTCGTCCAGGTCGACGGCCGGCCCGAGTTCGCCCCCCTTGAGCAACGCCTCGCGGTCGTCGACGCGGAGGTCCCCCTTGATCTTGGCCTCGCCGCCGTGGCACTTGAGGCAGCGCCTGGTCAGGATCGGCTCGACCTGGGACTTGAAGAACGTCGCCTTCTCCGCGTCCGTCGTCAGGTTCGCCGGTTCGCCGGCCGACAGCGTCGCGCCGGTCGAAATCGAACCGATCGCGAGCAGTCCCCAGAACAGGCGGATGAATCCCCGTTGCGCCATGCGATTCGGCCCCTCCGCAAGGTTCGTCATGGAGTGTTCTTCGTCCCTGACGTTCAATAGAGGTTAAACAATACTCGCGACCAGGGTCAAGCCGGGGTCCGGAGGGTGTTGACGACGGCCTTCACGTCCTCGCTCTCGACGGGCTGGCCGGCCAGGGCTTTCATGGCGACGCCCAGGGCCATGCCGTCCTTGGGAGCCGCGCGGATCTGGTCGGCGACCGGCCCGAGCGCCTCGCGGATCTGGTCGAGGCCGAGGCTGGCGGGGACCCATTCGACGAGCTGGTTGATTTCTTCGGGCGTAAAGGTGGTGACGCCGCTCCTGGCCTCCTTGAGCACCCCCCGCATCTTCTTGACGGCGTCGGCGTCCGCCATCTCGGCGCCGGTACCCAGGGTGAGCTGGGCGATCCAGTATCGGAGGAACGCAAGCTTGGCGGTATCCCTGGCTTTCATGGCCGGGGCGAGCTGGCTCCGCATCTTCTGCACGATCGTCATAACTGGCGTTCTCCTCGCGATCGTCCCGGGACGAATCGCTTTCGAGGCCGGGGCGTGGTTCTTCGATCATGGCTCGGGAAGGCCCGATTTATCAAGCCGGGCGGTCAGCGAACCGATTGGGGTAAGGGAGTATGGATTCCGCGTTCCATGGAGGGAGGACGATACCATGAGCGAAGCCGATGAGACGCTTTCGATCGAGCTGATTCGCTGGACCTTCACCGTCGACCCGGCCCACAAGGCCGAAATCGAAGCCTACCTGGTAGACCAGGGGCTCGAGGTGCTGGTTCGGGGCGAAGACACCCTGGTCGCGACCTGGGACGAGCCCGAGGGCGAGATCGACGAGGTCATCGAGGAACTCTGGGCGATCAACGGCCAGCCGTTCGAGGTGACCCACGAGGAATTCCATCGCGCCAACCTGATGGTCTACCACTACGAAGAGTCCGAAGCCGACGAGAAAGCCGTCGCCTGACCCTTCCCAAGCCGCTTCCGACCCGCCGGCGCGCCTTCCTCGCGCCGGCGGGACACCCGACCTCATGAAAAGGGGATTCGGGGAGGTCCGGGTCCGAGTACAAGCCCGAAGCGCAAGCGAGTTCATGGTTTTGCGTTTGCGGATTCAGCACGCGGGCTGGGAATTCACTCGCTTGCGCTTTGGGCTTGTAGTCACGGCCGCCCTCCTGTCGCGCTTTCTTGCTGGAATAATCGGGATAATCCGGAATTTTTTCTGAAGACCGTCTTTAGGCGACATCTTCTCGGTAGAGGCCCTTGCATCGCCCCTCTCGAGGAGACGCCCGCCATGGCCACCGACGCCCAGATCCAGGCCAACCGCGCCAACGCCAAACGAAGCTCCGGACCTAAGACCGACGACGGCAAGGCCCGATCGCGACTCAACGCCCTCAAGCACGGCCTGCGCGCCACGACCGTGAACTTCGTCCTGCCGCACGAGGACCCCGCCGAGCTGGAGTCCAAGATCCAGGAATGGATCGACGACTACCAGCCGACCAACGCCATCGAGCGCGAGCTGGTCAGCCGCGCCGCGCGAATCTCCTGGAGCCTCGACCGGGCCGAGCGGTACGAGACCGCGCTGCTCGCGAAGCAGGTCCGCAAGGCGATGCTCCGGTCGCGCGCCAAACGTGTGGCGAAGGTCTGCGACCTCGGCCGCAAGCTGTTCTACATGGCGGGGAAACGGCTGCTGCCGATCTCGGGTCCGGCCTGGACCGACGACCCCTCGGCCTTCGTCGCCCGGCTGGAGGAAACTCCGGAAGGCGCACAGTGGCTCCTCGATCGCTGGGTTGAGATGCGCTGTCTGATCATCTCGAACGAGAACTGGACGTTCCTCGACCAGTTCCGATTCGTCCGGCTGCTCGGCAAACAGCCGCTCGCCGCGATCGACGACCCCGAGCTGAACGAGATCTTCCTGGCCTGGGAAACGATCGAGGACCACTGGGGCACCCGGTTCTGGCTTCAGATGCAGGAGCTGACTCCGTATGAAGATCCGGCGTTCAGCGCCTGGCGGGTCTGGCGCGAGATCGTCCCCCGGCCCGAAAGCGCCGAGGCGGGCGTCGAGTTCCTCCGAAGCATCGCCGAGCGCGAGATCGAACGGCTGCAAGACCTGATCGTCGACCTCGAAGAGATCGAGGGGGACGACGCAGTCGAGTTGGCCGAGCAAGCCTCGTTCTCGGCCAGCGACGCCGCCGAGCGGCTCCGACGGTTCCAGACCGCCCGGACTCGCGAGCTGCTCCGGACGATCGACCTGCTGGCGAAGCTCCGCAAGGCCGAGACCCAGCCCCGGAAAGCGGAGAAAAGAACGCCGAAGGAACCCAATCCGCCGGTCCCGCCGCCGGCCCCGAGGAAGCCTCCCGCTCCGCGTCCGTCGTATCGCTCCGACTCGATCGAAACCCTTGTCGCGGAAGGGATGACCGACTACCTGGCCAAGCTCCTGGAGGCAGGGGAACGGCCTTCAAGAAGTCCCCAAATCGGCGCGAACGAACCCAATCCGCCGAGCCCGACAGCCGGCGGCCGACCCGCTTCGGCCCGCGAGGTTCCGGATACGAGCCCGAACCGTCGGCGAAGAAATTCACTCGCTGGCGGGTCAGGCTTGTCGTGAAGCGAAACCGAGCCTGAATTCTTGATGGCTTTCCGGTCGCGGTCAGACGGCTGTCTTGGGTTTGCCGAACAGCTTGTCCTCGTAGTGTTCGAGAAGGATGACGATCCAGGCGGCCAGCACGAAGGGGGCCGTGTAGGTCGGGAGGCCGGTGAGGGGGAAGACCTCGGTCAGCGGCACCGAGAGCATGATGCCCAGAAGCGGCGCGACCAGCGATTTACGCCATAAGTAGAGGGCGACGGCCGTCAACGGGGCGCTGTACTGGCTCAGTCCGAGGGCGACGTCGTGGGACGGGTCGTGGTGGTAGACGGCCACGAACGTGGCGATCAGCGATGCGACGAACACCCAGGCCGCGTGCGCCTTGTTGTTCAGGCCGATCCCGACCAGGAACAGGATGCCGGTCCAGATGCTTCCCTGGAACTTGACTTCGCCGATGGCTCGGGTCGCCGCCTCGACGATGTCGATGGCGATGTTGCCTCTCGACTCGCTCGGAGCCGGCTTGCCTTCGGCCGTGGTTTCACCCTCGGCGCTCGCGATGCCCGGGATCGACCCGGCGAGGTACGTATCGGCCGGCTCGTCCGAGGGGGGGACCTGAGCCACGTGCAGCGCCAAGCCCAGAAAGTACACGGCCCAGGTGGTGACGATGAACGGCGCAGTGTAGGTCGGGAACGGAACGTGCCCCCGCATCAACCGGGTGACGAAGGCCCCGGCGACGCAACCGGCGATCAGCAGAATGACGCTCATCACCGAAGGTTGGAAGTGGAAGAACGTGGCGATGCCGATGAGCGTGGAGTTGAAGCCGTAGATCCCCGCCTTGATCTCCCCCTCGTCGAATTTCATGGCCCGGGCCGTGGCCGTCCCGATCGCCGAACCGACGACCGCGCCTGTCGCCATCAGCGGTGAATTGAACGCCAGGCCGGCACTCATCAGAGCACCCGTCAGAGCGTTCTCCTCGAAAAACACCTGGCCGACGCCCCGGAAGACCTCGAGAATCGGATCGGGAATCTTTGATGTATCCATGGTCGCCGCCGCCTTCGCCTCTATGCCCTGGATCATTAAATACTTCCAATCCGAGGGTCCGCGAGCGGTCGTCCCGGGTCAAGGGCGCAGCGGGCGAATTTCCAACGGCCGCGTCAGGCTGTAGCCCCTGGCGCGATTGGACTTCAGGCCGAGTACAACGGCGCGATGGGCTGGCCGTCGCAGAGGCGGATGGGACGGCCGAAGCGGTCGCGAATCTCCGAGGCGGGGTCGACGCCGAACGACTGGTAGATGGTCGCGGCGAGGTCGGCGGGGGCGTACGGCGGGCTCGCCGGGTGCGCGCCGATCCGGTCGGAGGCGCCGACGACCTGGCCCCCCTGGACGCCTCCGCCGGCGAAGAGCGCGGAGAAGACCGCCGCCCAGTGGTCGCGGCCGTCGGGCGTGTTGTTGTTGCCGGTGCTCGACCCGATCCGAGGCGTGCGGCCGAACTCGCCGGTCATGACCACCAGGGTCTCGTCGAGCAGGCCCCGGCTCTTGAGGTCGTCGAGCAGGGCGGAGACGCCGCGGTCGGTGGGGGGTAGGAGGTGTTCCTTGAGGTTCTTGAAGTTCTGCGAGTGGGTGTCCCACTGCTGCACACGGCCCATGTTCACCTGGACGATCGGCACGCCGGCCTCGACCAGCCGGCGGGCGAGCAACAGCGACTGACCGAACGTGTGCCGGCCGTAGCGGTCGCGGGTCTTCGGGTCTTCCTTGTCCAGATCGAACGCGCCCGAGACCTTGCCCGACAGCAGCAGCGACATCGCCCGCGCGCGCTGGTCGCTCATGGAATCGCCGCCGGTCGACGGCTGCGTCAGGGCCTCGTTCTGGTGGTGGTTGATCTGATCGAGGAGCGTCTGCCTGCGTCCCAGGCGCTCAACGCTGAAGCCGACGGGAAGCGCCAGGCTGTCGACGCGGAAGCCCGGCTGGTTCGGGTCTTGTTTGATCTGCCAGGGGTCGTGGCGCGGCCCGAGCAAGCCCGCGTGCTGACCGGGCCAGACGAGCGGGCCTTCCATCAGGAACGTCGGCAGCATGACGCCGGTGGGAATGCCGTCCTGCCGGGGCCGCAGGTAGTCGAGGCCCGAGGCGTAACACGGGTAATCGTCGCGCGAGGCGACCTTGTCGAAGAACGCCCCCGGCTGCGAATGGCCGGTGAGCAGCTCGTGGGTCGCGTTCAGATGGTTGGTGAATTTGTGCGACATCGACCGCACCACCGCGAGGTCGGCGGCCCGGGCCGCGAGCATCGGCAGGTGCTCGCAGAACTGGACGCCCGAAGCCGCCGTGTCGATCGGCTTGAACTCGCCTCGAATCCGCTCGGGGGCGTCGGGCTTCATGTCGAACGAGTCGAGATGGCTCAGACCCCCGGTCAGAAACACCAGGATCATCGACTTCGCCCGGGGCTTCGAGCCCGAACCGCCGCCGCCGGCCTTCGCGACGCGATCGGCCAGCGCGCGGGCCGTCAGGATCTGCGACAGGCTCAGGCCCAGGAAGCCCGAAAAACCCACCTGCAAGAACTCGCGCCGCACGATGCCGTGAGCATGCCCGCTGCCGTCCCTCATGACGAAACCCCAGTCTCGACGATTCGACCAGCCCCTCGTTGCACAACAAGAGTTTACAAGATCTTCAACGCTTTGATCCAGGCCGATCGACCCGGACGCCCGTCGCGGCTGCGCTTGACGGGTCGGACGGATTGCGCTAGATTCACGCGCCTTGCATGGAATACCGCTTGTTTTCAACGAATCGGCCTCATTTTGCAGAGACGGAAGGAGGGCGCCTTGACCTGGCGATGGACTGCCTTGAGGCTGGCGCTTTCGGCCTACATCCTCTTTCACCTCGCCGCGACAATCACGTGGGTTCTCCCGAACTCGCCGATCAAGCAAGAGCTGATGCCCTGGTTCCGGTCCTACATGCTCCCGTTGGGCCTCTGGCAGGCCTGGGGGATGTTCGCCCCGGACCCGCTGGACAGCACGATCACCCTGGAATCGCAGGTGACCGACGCCAAGGGGATGCGGCGGATTTACGAATTCACGAAGGTCGCCGACATGCCGTGGTGGCTGAAGATGCCGAAATTCCGTCATCCCAAGTTCGCGGCCAACCTGATGGTCGACGAGTACACCCCCCAGCGCGAGATGGCGGCCCGCCACGTCGTGCGGGCGCTCGGGCTCGGCCCCGAGTCGTTCCCGGTCATCGTCACCCTTTACTACCAGGTGAAGCCGCCACCGCCGCTGGGGGTGGGACAATCCGACCCGATGGCGCCGTCGCGGATTCACAACCTGGCGGCCTTTGAATTCACCTCCTGGAACGAGGTCCACCGATGAATCCGCTCCGCGCCTGGAACCGGTTCTGGTTCGCGCCCGTGTCGGCCCGGCCGCTCGGCGCGTATCGGATCGTCTTCGGCTTGATGGTCCTCGCGCACCTGGCCTTGATCTCCGTGGACCTCGATTACTGGTACACCGACGTCGGCCTGATGCGGGGCGATGAGGCGGCCGTCACCGCCGGCCCGCTGCGGCCGACCCCTCTGAGCTACTACCAGGACCCGTCCTCGGTGCGCGTGGCGCTGGGGCTCACCGCCGTCGCGGCCGTCGCGTTCACGCTGGGATGGCGGACCCGGATCGCCGGCGCCCTGACGTACCTCGGGATGCTCTCGTTCTACAACCGCAACCTGTTGACGAACTGCGGCCCCGACCAGGTGATGATGATCACCTCGTTCTACATGATGCTCGCCCCCTGCGGCGCCGCGTACTCGCTCGACGCCCGCCGCGTCGCCCGCGCCCGGGGGACGCTCGCCGAGCCCCTGATCCTCCCCTGGGCCCAGCGGTTCATGCAGCTTCAGATATGCGTGATCTACTTCATCACGGCCTACCTGAAATCCAGCGGACGCATGTGGGCCAACGGCACGGCGCTGCACCCGATCCTCTTCAACCACGAGGTCGGCCAGTTGAATTTTGAATGGCTGGCGGCCTATCCGCTGGTCATCAACGTGATGGCGCACGCGGCCCTCCTGACCGAGTTCGCGCTCGTCTTCCTCCTCTGGTTCCGCCCCACCCGCCGCTGGATCGCGCTGCTGGGCGTCGCCCTGCACGTCGGCATCTGGCCGATCGTCAACGTTCCCCTCTTCGGCGAACAGATGACCGCCCTCTACCTCCTGTTCCTCGCCCCCGACGAGCTATCGGCCCTCCTCTCGATCTTCCGCCCCTCGTTCTGGCTGGGACGTCGAACGGCGGCTGATCTCGTCATCCCCGGCCGCGTCGACCAACCCCACGGCCTTCGCGGCTGGACGCAACTCGAACTGGCCTTCGACAAGGACGCTGGCCGCGCACGCTCGGCGTGACCGGCTCGGGGACGCTGGGCGGCAGGACGGTCGGATGCTAGAATCGAAGTTGATGCGACCGTCATCGGGGAGACTGGAATATGGGATCGCCACGGCTCGATTTCAGCGAAACCGCAATCTTGAACCGCGTTCTACAGGCGGAAAAACCCACGTATTCCGCCGAGTTGGCGAGGGAGGTCTTGACCTTCGACTTCACTCGGGAAGACAAGGAACGCATGCGGCGACTGGCGGACCTCGCCCGTGAAGGTAAACTCAGCGCCGAGGAACGAGCCGAGATCGATGGCTATGAACGCGTCGGCCATTTCATCAACATCCTCCAATCCAAAGCCCGCCGTTCCCTCAAAGCCGCTCGCGCCGTCCCAGGCGAGAGCGAGCCGCGCTGAGCCGACATGAGGCGCGATCTGGAAACCCTTGTTCGCCGTCGATCGGGTGGATGCTGCGAGTATTGCCAGGTTCCCGAATCCCGCGACCGGCTTCCCTTCCAGATCGACCACGTGATCGCGTTGAAGCATCGGGGTCCCACTCAAGCCGACAACCTTTGTTACGCATGTTTCGCGTGCAATAACCACAAAGGAGCCAACCTATCCGGCTTCGACAGTCAGACCAGGAGAATCGCTCCCCTCCTTTAATCCTCGGCGGCAGAGTTGGCCGCGTCATTTTCGATGGGACGGCCCCTGGCTGGTCGGATTGACCGCCACCGGCAGAGCGACGGTGATCGTGCTCGAAATCAACCTCGATTACAGAGTTGAGTTTCGGCGAGAGTTAATCGAGGAAGGCGATTTTCCACCTGATTCTCGCCCGAAGTAATTGATCGAGCCACATTAGGCATGCAGCTGGTCGCGCAAGTCGAGAACCCACGGCGTCCTTTATGGATGCCACCTCACTCCCCCGCCATCACAAGAATCGGAGGTTCGTGGTGAAACGACTCGTCGCCAAAGCACTCCTTGTCTTCATGGTCGCCTTCGGCGCGTCTTTTACGGCGATCTCCGGGAGTGAGGACGGCGTCGGTTCGAGTCCACCAGGAGCACCGGTGGACAAGCCAAGGCCGGTCTCGCGGGAAGGCATCGAGTATCTGCAGAAATTGCGTAGAAACACGCCGTTCGGCGCATCGGATTTCAACCTGGAGCAGTTGCGAGCGGGCATGAAAACGCGTCGAGAGCCCACGATCAAGGACGTCAGGCTCATTCGCTCGAAGATCGGGGAGGTACCTTGCGAGTGGGTGGTCGCGCCCGGAGCGGACCCTGATTTGCGGCTCCTGTACCTGCACGGCGGCGGCTTCGTCTCGGGGTCGGGGGGATTCTATCTCACGCTGGCGGCCCACATCTCGGCGGCGGCGAAGTGCGCCGTGCTCCTGCCGGATTATCGGCTGGCGCCCGAGCAACCGTTCCCCGCCGGACTCGAAGACTGCATCGCTTCTCACGAATGGATCCGATCGAACGGACCGTCCGGCCCCGGTCCCGCGACGGCCACGTTCATCGCCGGGGATTCGGCCGGCGGCAACCTGACGCTGGCGACGCTCCTGGCCTTGCGAGACCGTGGACGGCCGCTGCCGGCGGGGGGAATCTCCTTGTCGGCGACGACCGATTTGACGTTGGCGAGCAAATCCTTGCGGACCGTCGAAGATCCCATCCTCAGCGCGCGGACCATGCCTGTATTCAGGGATTTCTACCTGGGTAAAGCAGATCCACGCAACCCACTGGCCTCGCCGGTCTTCGGCGACTATCGCGGCGTTCCGCCCCTACTGATCCAGGTCGGCGAGCACGAGATGCTCCGCGACGACAGTATCCGGGTCGCGAGCAAGGCCAAGTCGGACGGGGCGCAAGTCACCCTTGAAGTCTGGCCGGGTATGTTCCATGTGTTCCAGTCCCACGAGCCGCTGTTGCCCGAAGCTCGGAAGTCCATCGCGCGCATGGCCGACTTCATGCGATCGAGCCTGCCAAAACGATGACCCACGGCGAAGCGAGGCAGGTCGCCATCCGGCGAGGAATTCAAACCCGCGTCAGCTTGCGGATCAGATCCGCCTGGCTCGGAAGAAGGACTCGAAACGCTGCCATCATCCCCGGTCGCATCGACCAACCCCAAGGCCTCAGCAGCGGGACGCAACGCGAACTGGCCTTGGAGAAAGACGCCTGTCGAGCGCGCTCGGTAGATCAGTCCGGAGTCGCCGCCCGCTTAACTCGTCACGGCTGGCGACCGAATTCAGTCCACCATCGCCGCCAGGCCGCCGTGTCCCCATCAAAGTTCTCGGCAAACCGCCATTGGAGGAGTTCGATCGGCCCCCAGTTCCTTGGCTTGAGGTCGTCGGCCGGTTTCTGGTCGATGAGGTCGATTACGATCGGGACGGCGTCGGTCTTGGGAGTGCAGAGCAGTAGGGCGGTGCAGGCCCAGAATTGAGAGGCAGGCGGACCGTCCCGGGCCATCCGTTCGTAGAGTGGGATGCAGTCGGCCGGCAATGGGCCGAGGTGGTAGGGCACGATGCGCCGGAGGATAGCGGCAACGTTGAGCGTCTCGGGATGCTCCAGCGCTAGCTTGACGATATCGCGCTGCGACAGCGGGGACGGTTGCGTGCTCTCATACCATCGCCGCCATTCCGCCTGGGACCGAACGTCGGTTCGACCTGTGATCCATTCAAGACAGAGAAGGTTTGAATCATCTATAAACCGCCTGCGGCTCTCCGCAACACTCGCCGACTTCTCCATCGCCGTTGTGGGTATCGGGAACCGGTTAGGATAAATGGAGTCGACGGCTTCGATGAGTTCGGTCCAGAGTGCCTCGCCGTTTCGGTCTTCGAGTTTCGCCATCGCGGCCCGAAACGTCTCGCGAAGGTCGCCGTCGATGGTCGCGGCGAGAACCGCGAAGGAGTCGTGGTCCTCGACGGCGTTCAAGAGAAGTTTGGTTCCGGGGATGGTCTCCAGAAGCCGTTCGACAGCCTGGCGCCGAAATACCAACGGATGCGTCTTGGCGACGGCGTAAGCCAGCAGAAATTCCCGACCTTCGGACGACCGGGTGAGCAGCGAATACCTCAACACAAAGGGTGCGATTACGGGATCGTCGAGCCAACGCCTCAATGGGGGGAGAAGCCCCGGCCAGTGGCTGTGGAACATCGCTGAGTTGTAGACCGAGTCTAGCAGGGCAGGATCGTGTGTGTCGCCAAGGCCGATGAGAACGAGGGTCTCCTCGCGGCCGCCGATGCTTGCCAGGACTCTCGCCCAGGCGGGCATAAGTGCGGGCGACGCCTCCTTGGTCCTGGTCAAGATCTTACCGCGTTGTCCCGCGTCGAGTCCCGTAGAAAGCGCCAGGTCCGCGATGGCGGCGGCCAGCTCGGCTTCGACGGACGGCGAGAGCCCGGCGCGGGTCGCGAGGTCGAGAGCCCGTTCGAGGCAGCGCCCCCGCGATGCAGACGGACCGGGTTGCTTGAGGATCGCCCGCATCGTCTGGACGGCGTGAAGTCGGCGCGTGTCGTCTGGATCGTCCTCGACGGCCTGGATCAGCTTCTCCAATACGCGTTCCCGGTCGCTCAGGAGGTAGAGGAAATCGTCCGTTCGTGGCGCCTGGAAGACGTCCACGGACCAAAACAATTCGGGGCCCATGGCCTGGGCCGCTTCGAGGGATCGAGCGACATGGTAGCGCCACATGATCCAGGGGACGACGACCATCGCGCCCAACAACAGAAGCGCGAAGACGGCGATCGCCAGCAGGAGCGTACGGAGGCGGAACCTCGGCCAGCGCCTTGCCAAAGCGATCGAGAGCGAACTCCGGCCAGTCATGTCGTCGAGCCTCATCGATCCGGAACGACCTACCGCGAGAAGGACGCTTCTGAACCTCTTGATTCTACGACACTCGTGCGCCGACGCTCAAACTCGCGTCAGCTTGCGGATCAGCTCCGCCGCCTCAGGATACCGGGAGAGCAGGTCGGCGCGGGTTCCTTGTTCGTAGTCGGCGTAGTTGAAACCGGGGGCCATGGTGGCGCCGAGGAGGACGAAGTCGACGCCGGGTTCGAGGAGCGAGCCTTGCCAGACGCCGGGGGGGACGATCAATTGCGGTTCGTGGCCTGCGAGGACGTCGGGACCGATCAGGTGCTCGCGGTGGGAGCCGTCGGGGAGGAGCTGGAGCATCCGCACCGGGCCGCCGAGGTAGCAGTGAAAGACCTCCTCGGTCGGCAGCCGGTGCATCTCCGAAAACGTGTCTTGCGTCAACAAGTAATAGATCGACGTGCCCAGCGACCGCTCGCCCTTGTCCTTGTACACGTCGGGAAGGACCGAGTCGGGCAGCGTCCCCGCCGATCGGTACGTCTCGCGGAAGAAGCCCCCTTCGATCGGGTGCGGCTGAAGCTTCAGGGCGTCGATGATCTCTTGAGCCGTGGGCATCGTCGGAGGTCTTTCATCAAAATGGGCTGTCACGAACATGCCTTCCCTCACCCGAGCCCCGACGGACAAGCCCGAAGCGTCAGCAAGCGAATGGTCCGGACGGTGCGTCCCGAAGGGAACGAGCTCCGCGAGGCGATCCACTCGCTTGCGCTTCGAGCTTGTATCAAACCCAAGTATCGCGGACCGTCGGCTCCCGGAATGAGGGTCAGGCCGTCAACCGACGCGGTAGCGTTCGATGTCTTTCTCTTTCAGTTCGAGGCCGAGACCGGGGGCGTCGGGGACGCGGACCATGCCGTCCACGGCTCGGATCGGCTCGCTGATCGAGTGGCGGAGGGTGGTCCCTTCCTCGACGACGAATTCGAGCAGACCGAGCGTGTTGGGGACGCTGGCGAGGAAGTGGAGCGCGGCGGCGACGTTCAGGTAGGTCGTGAAGCCGTGGTTGACGACCGGCAGGCCGCGGTCGGCGGCGAGCGAGGCGATCTTCATGGCCTCGGTGAAACCGCCGCAGCGGGTGAGGTCGATCTGCACGACGTCGATCTGGCCGACGTCCATGAGTTCGATGTACGACTTCCGCTCGCTCTCCTCCTCGCCCGCCGCGATCCGCAGGCTGGTCGCCGCGGAAAGCTTGGCGTACCCCTGGTAGTCGTCGGGAAGGAGCGGCTCCTCGAACCAGAACGGGTTGTACTGCTCGAACGCCTTGGCTCGCTGGATGGCGGTCTTGGCGTCGAAGACGAGGCCGGCGTCGATCATCAGGTCGAGCTTGTCGCCGAGCCCGGCGCGGGCTTCGCGGACGAGCGCGACGTCGGTCTCGGCGTCCTTCCCCATCGGGTCCCAGCCGAACTTGACGGCCGTGAAGCCCTGGTCGGCGAACCGCCGGGCGCGGTCGCCGGTCTCGGCGGGCGTCGCGCCGAAGAGGCTGCTGGCGTACGGCCGCAGCTCGCGATGGAAGCCGCCGCCGAGAAGCTTCCAGATCGGCAGGCCGAGCGCCTTGCCCTTGATGTCCCAGAGGGCCAGGTCGATGCCGCTCATCGCGTGGATGGCGATCCCGCGCCGGCCGCTGTAGATGTTGGCCCGGTACATCTTCTGCCAGAGGTACTCGGTCCGCAGCGGGTCCTCGCCGATCAGGACGTGGCCCAGCCCGGTCGTGGCCGTGTGCGAGAACGGCCCTTCGATGCAGCCCTTGGCGGCCATCGGGTTCGAGTCGACCTCGCCGTAGCCGGTGATCCCCGAGTCGGTCGTGATCTTGACGATGAGCGCGTCTTGCCCGCTGTCGCACTGCTCCTTCACCTGCGGCAAGCGGAGGTAGATCGCCTCGACGCTCGTGATCTTCAAATCGCTCGAAACCGGGCTGGGAGCCATGTCGTATCCTTGTGCCGATAATCAGGAAAACATCGTCGAACCGGGCCGATTCCCATCTAACTCGACCCGGCCCGAGGTCGCAAGACCGGTGTTGACCGCGGAACCGTCCCTGCCGTCGGAAAAGACGCATGAATTGTGAGCCGATCGACCGATGAAGAAACGATAGACTCCAATCCGTTCGGGCGTGCTGTTCACGAAGGCGGAACGACCATGTCACGCAGCGTCGTCGTCGGGACTCTGGGAATTCTGATGCTCGCGGCGAGCCTGGCGCACGCCCAGGACTCCAGCCCGGCGCTCGATGCCCCGGCGCTTTTGCCCCCAGCCGAGGCCGCCGCCTCGCCTCCCGCTTCGGCCGCTCTCTCGGCGCCGACCGCGTCTGAAGCCGCTCCGAGGCGTCCGCTGCTGGTGATCCCCGGCGTCACCGCGCCCGCCTCCGCGTCGGCGCGGACGGCCCGGAAGCCGTCGGTCGTCGCCGGAGCAAAGCCCTCGGACGCACCGGCACTGGCTGGTCCCGCGACGACGCCGAAAGCCGCCATCCCGTTGACTCTCGAACCGATCCCGGCGGCCGACGAGGTCGACGAGGCCGAGCCCAAGCGTTCGGCCCCGACCCGGGCTAAGCCCCGGTCGACGAGCCCCGCAACGCCCGCGCCGGCGACGGGTGGTTCGCGGTATTACCCCGGGGCCGTGCTGGGGCGCATCCTGGGAGCCGACGACGAGGGGTCGAACGCCAAGAGCGCCATCCGCGTCGAGTCGCGGTCCGACCCGGCCGCCGAGGCGGCCGTGAAGCGGCGGGTCGAGCAGAAGATCCAGGAGGCGCTGGGCGACCACGTCAATTCGGTCGACGTCCGCGTCACGGGCCGGACGGTCGCCATTCGCGCCCGGGCGTCTCGCTTCTGGTACCGCCGAAGCGTCCGCCGCTCCCTCGATACGCTTCAAATGCCCTCCGGCTACCGCGCCCGCGTCGAGCTGATCGACTGAACGACGGCTTCACAAAGCGTTCTCGAAAACATCCCGTACCTCTCCCGGATTCGCATTCAACTTGTTTGACGCGCAAGTCGAACTATAGTTTGAACAAAGCCGGCTGACGCGGTCGGCCGGCTTGCGCGGGTTGGAGCGGCCCTGACGACGGGTGCGCCAGCGTTCCACTTCCTGGCTGGATCGAAATGAAAGGAGGGCGCGGTGAAGATCATCGATATCGAGGGCGTCGGTGAAGTCTACGCGAAGAAGCTCGAGGACGCGGGCGTCAAGACGGTCGAGAAGCTGCTGGAGCTGGGCGCGAAGCCCAAGGGCCGCGACGAACTGGCCGAGAAGACGGGCATCTCGGGCGCCCTGATCCTGCGGTGGGTCAATCACGCCGACCTGATCCGGATCGTGGGCGTCGCCGAGCAGTTCGCCGAGCTTCTCGAAGCCGCCGGGGTCGATTCGGTCCCCGAGTTGGCGCACCGGGTCGCCGCGAACCTCCACGCCAAGCTCGTCGAGGTCAACGAAGCCAAGAAGCTCACCCGGCGGATTCCCTCGGAGAAGCAACTCGGCGACTGGATCGAACAATGCAAGACGCTGGAGCGCGCCGTCTACCATTGACGACGGGCTCGCCGGACTCAGCAGAGCGCGGGGCCGGCCTCGACGCGGCGACGGCGTCGACGTGGAAGAGGGCCGATTGAGAGTGGCAGTCGAGCGGGTCCATGTCGATCGCCAGCTTGTACCACCCCCGCGCCTCGTCGATCAGACCGGCCTGTTCGTAGGCCTGGCCCAGGTCGGCGAGGTCGTCGTTCTGATTCGCTTTCTTCTCGGACTTGCCCCTCACGATCAAGCGGTTGAACAGGATCTTCCCCCCGTCAGCACTGGTCGGACGAGGTCATCTCGCCACCGGCAGGGCACCCCAGCGCCCACCACGTCTGGACGTTGATCGAGCCAGGTTGCCGGCTGCTGGCGACGTGAGCCATTTGCAGCCCGGAGCGGCCCCCCCAAGGTGTTCGGCGGCATCACGTGGAGCTACCGCGAGTTATCGGGCTGGCCCGACATCCAGACCATGCCGGAGCTATCGTCGTCGCCGCTACCGGTCAGGTCGGTGTTGCCGGAGCCAGGCGTCGGCGGCGACGCCATGCACTGCTTGTAGTAAGCGTTGGGCGTCGTCTCCAGCGCGTTCTGGGCTCTCGGCGGGGCGTGAGCGGGTCTCGACTCTGAAAGAATCCAGGATTCCGGATCGGTTTTTCCATTCGCAGGGTGACAAGCGGCCGTGGCCGGCTGATACCTTTATAGAAGTGTCGACGGCCTCGTACCCTGTGGATGCGATCATGAGCGACAAGCGAGCCGAGTTCTCCGAGAGGCTCCAGCGCTGTCAGACGCAGATCTTCTCCTACATCTATTCACTCGTGCGCGACATGGACGACGCCGACGACGTGTTCCAACAGACCGGTCTGGCGCTCTGGCGAAAATACGAACAATACGATCCGACGAGGAGCTTCGTCGCCTGGGCTTGCGGGGTCGCCCGGTTCGAGGCGTCCAACTTCCTGAGAAGCCGCAGCCGCGACCGACTCTACTTCAGCGACGATTTGAACATCCTGCTGATTGAGGCCTGGGAGGCCGTCGCGCGGGAGAATCAGGAGGAGCGACTCGACGCACTCGCCGGCTGCGTCGACAAGCTGCGCGAACGGGACCGCGAGCTGCTCGAAGCCTGCTATCGCCGATCGGTCCGCATCCCTCAGATCGCCGAGACCTGGGGGCGATCGCCGCAGAGCATCCACAACTCGCTCAAGCGGATCAGGGAGGCCCTCTGCGAGTGCGTCCGAAGATCCTTGGTCCAGGGAGCGCGCGCATGAGCGACGTCGATCCTTCTCTCCGCCCACTCGACGATCTGATCCAGGCCTCGTGCGACGGCCTGCTCGACGACGCTTCGCTGCGCGAACTTGAGCGGCGGTTGTCGGCCGACGCCGAGGCCCGGCGGTCCTTCGCCGAGGCGCACCTGGTACATTCCGAGATCCGCTTCGTCGTCCGATCCCGGCACGCTTCCGAGGCGCTCCGGACCCAGCTCCGCGACGTCGCGACGGACGGGCCGACGATCGCGTCGCCAGCCCGCCGTTGGTCTCTCCGTCGGTTCGCTCCGACGGAGACGGTCGGCAAGCTGGCGGCGGCGGTCGTGCTGTTCGCCCTCGGCTGGGGCTTCCTGGCGATGGGACGGCCGCGTCCGGCCACCGCGCCGGCGACGTCCGAGCCCTCGAACGTCGCCTGGCTGGTGAACGCGCAAGACTGCCAATGGGCCGCGGACGAGTCGGAGATGCCCGGTCGCGACATGAGAGCCGGCAAGCTCCTCAAGCTCCGGGTCGGCCTGGCGGAGATCGAGTTCGACCAGGGCGCCCGGGTGCTGCTCCAGGGTCCGGCGATCGTTGAATTACTGACCGGCAACAGCGCAAGGCTCGTGTCGGGCAAGATGACGGCGCAGGTGCCGCCCAGAGCCAAGGGGTTTATGGTCCTCTCTCCGACCGGCAAGGTGGTCGACCTCGGCACCGAGTTCGGCCTGACGGTCGACGATCGCGGCAACACCACGGTGAAGGTCTTCAAGGGAGAGGTCCAGGCCTCGCCGCTCGCGACGCCGGACAAGCGGTCGCCGGCGCTGACGCTGCTCAAGGATCAGGTCGCGTTGATCGCCCCCCGATCGGTTGAAATCGAGGACCCCACGGTTCAAGGCGAAGACGCCTCGCGGTTCGTCCGCGCCATCGACCCTCCCCGCGTGATCGTCCCTCGCAGTCTCGAACTCGACTTTTCGGCCCCCCGTCCGGGGACGCTGAGCGACGCGGCCGGCATGGGCATCGGCCTGACGCACCGGCTGCCGGGAACGGGAAGCTCGCTCCCTGGCCTCGATCCGAATCTCCGGCTCGATCCGGCGGCCCGCGCCCTCCGGCTCACGACCACCCGAAGCGACATCAACAAGCAGACTAACCTGGCGAGGGGCGAATACCTGGGCTTCCGGCTGGCCGACCTGGGCTTCACCGGCGCCGAGGACTTCGAGATCAGCGCCACGATCCCGGAGATCCCCGGTCTGGAGCAGGTCGGCCAGTTCGGCCTCTACGCCGGCAGGAAAAGCGATTCCAACATTCGAGGCGGCCTGATCAGCCAGAACGAGCGCGATCAGTACAGGCTCTTCCTGGTGAACAACGACGGCGGGATCGACGCCGACATCCACGAGATCGGCGTGATGAACACCGGCGAGGATCTCAAGCTGACCTTGAGGAGACGGCGAGGACGGTACTCGCTGATCGTCGAGAACCAGACCCGTCAGAGTTCCAGCACGCTCTCGATCGCGCACCGACCGTTCCTGGACGGAGCCGCCGACCTCTACGTCGGGGTCTTCGGGGCCAACACGCAGAGCGACGTCAGCAAGACCTTGACCATCCGGAACGTCTCGGTGACCGTCCTCTCATCGAGGCTGGCGAGCCTGCCGACGAGCCTCGACGGTTTCCGGCTGGCCTCGTCTCAAGACTTCCCCTGATTTTCGCGACTCGACGTCAGGCGCTCTCCCGATCGACCCTTGACCCTCTCTGGATCCGATAAGAGACCGACATCATGATACACACCCTCATCGCCTTCCTCGGCCTGACCGCCGCGATCGCGGCGGAGGCCCCGGCGCCCGCCACGGCCGAGCCTCGACCGATCCGCGTCCTCTTCCTGGGCGATCGCGGCCACCACGATCCGGCCGACCGCGCGGCGCAGATCACGCCCGTCCTGGCCCTTCGCGGCATCGACGCGACCTATACCGAGAAGGTGACGGACCTCGACCCCAAGACGCTGGCGAACTACGACGCCGTTTTGATCTACGCCAACATCGACGAGATCGCCCCCGCGCAAGAGAAGGCGCTGCTTGATTTCGTCGAAGGGGGAGGGGGGTTCGTCCCGATCCACTGCGCCTCGTTCTGCTTCCGCAACGCGCCGAAGTACGTGGCGCTCGTCGGGGCGCAGTTCAAGAGCCACGGCGAGGGGGCGTTCGAGACCCGCGTGGTCGACGCCGAGCATCCGATCACCAAGGGCCTGCTTCCGTTCCGGACCTGGGACGAGACCTACGTTCACGACCTGCACAACACCGAAGGCCGCCACGTCCTCCAGATGCGCGACCAGGAGCCGTGGACGTGGACCCGCGCGCAGGGCAAGGGACGCGTCTTCTATACCGCGTACGGCCATGACTCGCGGACCTGGGAACAGCCGGGCTTTCAGGATCTGCTCGAGCGCGGGATTCGGTGGGCGGCGGGCAAGCCGGTCTTCGACAGTCGCCCGGCCGTCGCTTCGAACTTGAAGCCGGTTCCGCTCACCGAGGCGGCCGGCGACATCCCCAACTACCTGCCGTCCAACAAGTGGGGGACTCAGGGCGAGCCCTACCGCAAGATGCCCGAGCCGCTCCCCGCCAGTGAGTCGATCAAGCGCCTCGTCCTGCCGAACGGCTTCGAAGCCCAGCTTTTCGCGACCGAGCCCGAGATCGCCAAGCCGATCTGCATGGCCTGGGACCATCGCGGGCGGCTCTGGGTCGCGGAAAGTTATGACTATCCGAACGTCAAACGATCCAGGAGCGCCACTGGACGCGACCGGATCAAGATCTGCGAGGACCGCGACGGCGACGGCCGGTCCGAGACGTTCACGATCTTCGCCGACGGCCTGAACATCCCCACGAGCCTCTGCCTCGCCTCGGGGGGCGTGATCGTCCAGCAGGCGCCCGACACGCTGTTCCTCCAGGACACGGACGGCGACGACAAGGCCGACGTCCGCAAGGTCCTCTTCACGGGCTGGGGAACGAGCGACACCCACGCCGGGCCGAGCAACCTGCGGTGGGGGCCGGACAACTGGATCTGGGGGATCGTCGGCTATTCCGCGTTCAACGGGACAGTCGGCGGCGAGCGTCACCAGTTCGGCCAGGGGGTCTACCGGTTCAAGCCCGACGGCTCGAAGCTGGAGTTCCTCCGCAGCACCAACAACAACTCATGGGGGCTCGGATTCAGCGAGGAGGGCCTGGCGTTCGCCTCGACCGCCAACGGCTGCCCGAGCGTCTTCCTGGCGGTGCCGAACCGCTATTACGAATCGGTGCGCGGCTGGTCGCCGAGCGTTCTCAGGTCGATCGCCGCGACGAACTCGTTCTACCCCGTGACCGATAAGGTGCGCCAGGTCGACTTCCACGGCGGCTTCACCGCCGCCGCCGGCCACGCCCTCTACACGGCGCGGAACTATCCGAAGCCCTACTGGAACCGCACAGCCTTCGTCACCGAGCCGACGGGGCACCTCGTCGCCACGTTCACGCTCGAACCCAAGGGGAGCGACTTCGCGGCCTACAACGGCTGGAACCTTCTGGCCAGCCACGACGAATGGACCGCGCCGATCGTCGCCGAGGTCGGCCCCGACGGCAACGTCTGGGTCGTCGACTGGTACAACTACATCGTCCAGCACAACCCGACGCCGCAAGGATTCAAGACCGGCAAGGGGGGCGCCTACGAGACCCCGATCCGCGACCAGACCCACGGCCGGATCTATCGCGTGGTTCATCGAGCTGGGAAGTCCGCCAAGCAGGCCCCGCTCGATCCCGCCCAGCCCGACGCGCTCGTCGCGGCCCTCAAGAGCGACAACCAGTTCTGGCGGCTGCACGCCCAGCGCCTGCTGGTCGAGCGCGGCAAGCTCGACGTGACGCCCGCGCTGGCCGCGCTGGTCGCCGATCCGTCGGTCGATGCGATCGGACTGAACCCGGCCGCGATCCACGCCCTCTGGACGCTCCAGGGCTTGAAGGCGTTCGACGACGACGGAGCGCGGAAGGCCGCGACGGCCGCCCTCAAACACCCGTCGGCTGGCGTCCGCCGCAATGCGATCGCGGCGCTGCCGCACGACGCCGCCACCGCCGACGCGATCGTGGCGGCCGGTTTGCTGTCCGCCGCCGACGCCCAGGTGCGACTCGCCGCCTTGTTGAGCCTCGCCGACGCTCCCAGCACGCCGGATTCGGCGCGCGGGATGGCGACGGCCCTCGCGCACGGGCTGGGCGAGGGGGACCACTGGCTGACCGACGCCGCCACGAGCGCGGCGGCGGCTCACCCCGAACCGTTCTTGAAGGCCCTCGCGACGATCAAGGCTGAGGGCGAGCCGTCGGCGGCGTTGCGAACCGTCGTCGAGCGGACCGCCGAGCACTACGCGCGGGGCGGGCCGGTCGAATCGGTCGGCGGTCTGTTCGCGGCCTGGACCTCGGCGACCGAACAGCCGTTCGGCCGGGCGATCGCCGAGCGCGTCATCGCGGGCGTGAGCAAGGGATGGCCCGGCGACAAGCCGGCGAAGCTCGACGCCGAAAGTGAAGCCGCGCTCGTGCGGCTTGCCGAGCGGCTGCCGCTGGAGGCCCGCGGCCGGCTCGTCAACCTGGGCTCGCGGTGGGGAAGCAAGGCGATGAAGGAAGCCGCCGGCTCGATCGCCAAGAACCTGTTGCTCAAGCTGAGCGACGCCTCGAAGCCGGAAGCCGAGCGAATCACCGCCGGCCGCGAGGTCGTCGAGCTTCGGCCCGAAGACGACGCCGTCGCCGCCGAGATCGTCGCGCAGATCACGCCGCGCACCTCGCCGACGCTCGCCACAGCGCTCGTCGAAGCCTTGACGAACGGGCGAGCCCGGGCGACGGGCAAGACCCTGCTCTCGGCCCTGGGCTCGATGACCCCGTCCACGCGGGTCGTCGCCATCCGCGCCTTGCTCGGCCGGGCCGACTGGACCGCCGACCTGCTCGACGCCGTCGACTCGGGCGCGGTCGGCTGGGACCAGTTCACGCTCGACCAGAAGCAAGCGCTCGTCGCCCACCCCTCGAAAGCCGTCGCCGACAGGGCCAAGGAGCTGATCGCCCGGGGCGGCGGTCTTCCCGACCGCGACCGCCAGGCGGTCATTGACCAGCTTGCCAAGGTCGTGCTCCAGGGAGGAGACCCGACGCACGGCAAGAAGGTGTTCACCGACCAGTGCGCCAAGTGCCACAAGTACAACGGGGAAGGGGGGCAAGTCGGCCCCGACCTCAGCGGCATGGCCGCGCATCCGAAGAGCGAGCTGCTGGTCAACATCATCGACCCGAGCCGGAGCGTCGAGGGCAACTTCGTGCAGTACTCGGTCGCCATGACCGACGGCCGAGTGCTCAACGGCCTGCTGTCGTCCGAATCGAAGACGTCGGTCGAGCTGCTGGACGCCGAGGCCAAAACGCACGTCATCCTCCGCGACGACATCGACGAGCTGACGGCCTCGAAGAAGTCGATCATGCCCGAGGGCTTCGAGAAACAGGTGAGCGCGAGCGACGTCGCCGACTTGCTGGCCTTCCTCACCCAGCACGGCAAGTACCTGCCGCTCGACCTCCGCAAGGCGGCGACGGTCGTCACCACGCAGGGGATGTTCTACGCCTCGGAGTCGCCCGTCGAACGGCTGATTTTCCCCGACTGGTCGACCAAGACGTTCGAGGGCGTGCCTTACCAGCTCGTCGACCCGCGCGGCGACAAGTCGCCCAACGCCGTGATGCTGTTCTCGCCGCTGGGTGCGATTCCCCCTCGGATGCCGAAATCGGTCTCACTCCCCTGCAACGCGCCGGCGAAGGCCGTCCACTTGCTCAGCGGCGTGAGCGGATGGGGCTTCAACGGCGGCGAGGCGCGGAAGACGGTCTCGATGATCGTCCGGCTCCACTACGCCGACGGCAAGGTCGAGGACCACGCGCTGCGTGACGGCGTCGAGTTCGCCGATTATATTCGAGTGGTCGACGTCCCCGGCTCGCAACTCGCGTTCAAGCTCGACGGCCGCCAGCTTCGGCACGTCCGGGTCCAGCCCGAACGGTCCGATCCGATCGACCATATCGAGCTGGTGAAAGGCCCCGACCACACCGCGCCGGTCGTCATGGCGGTGACGTTGGAAACCGAATGATCCCTCCAGGGTCAGAAAACCTCGCCGCGATCGGCCGCGCGCTTCGAAACTTGGATTTGAAGCGCGCGGCCGGCGGCCTCTCCCAAGGGAAAGTCAACGCCGTGAAACACGCCAGTCTGACCTTCATGCTGCTCGCCGGCCTGCCGGCCCTGTCGCGAGCGGACGACGCCCCGAAGTGGCATCCGGTCAAGGGAACCCTGCAAACCCGCTGGGCCGCGCAGGTCGATCCCGCGAAAGCTCTCGACGAGTACCCGCGTCCCCAGATGGTCCGCCCGTCCTGGATGAAACTCAACGGCCTCTGGCAGTACGCCATCCAGTCCAATCGCGACGGGCGGCCCGCCGTCTACGAAGGGAACATCCTCGTTCCGTTCCCGGTCGAGTCGTCGCTCAGCGGCGTCAAGCGGTCGGTGAGTCCCGACCAGAGGCTCTGGTATCGCCGCACGTTCTCGTTGCCGAAGCCGCCCGCCGACACCCGCTACTTGCTCCACTTCGGCGCGGTCGACTGGCACGCCACGGTCTACGTCAACGGCGACAAGGTCGGCGAGCACAAGGGGGGCTTCGACCCGTTCTCGTTCGACGTCACCGACTTCCTCGACCCCGAGAAGCGGTCCCAGGAGATCATCGTCTCGGTCTGGGACCCGACCGACTCCGCCAGCCAGCCGCGCGGCAAGCAAGTGCTCAAGCCCGAAGGCATCTGGTACACGGCCAACACCGGCATCTGGCAGACCGTCTGGCTTGAGCCCGTCCCGACGCGACACGTCGAGTCGCTCAAGATCGTCACCGACGTCGACGCGGGCGAGGTTCGGATCACGCCCAGGCTCTCCGGCGCCGACTCCGAAACAAGCGTCACGGCGACCGTCCTTGAGATCGGCAAGACGGTCGGCGAGGCGACCGGCCGCGCGGGCTCGACCCTGACGATCAAGGTGCCCGACGCCAAGCTCTGGAGCCCCGACCGGCCGTTCCTTTACGACCTGAGAGTCGCGATCAAGGGGGGCGACCAGGTCCACTCCTACTTCGGCATGCGGAAGATCGCCCTCGCCAAGGACGCGGCCGGCGTCAACCGGCTCTTCCTCAACAACCAGCCGCTGTTCCAGGCGGGCCCGCTCGACCAGGGCTGGTGGCCCGACGGCCTGTACACCGCGCCCACCGACGAGGCCCTCAAGTACGACCTGGAAATCACCAAGCAACTCGGCTTCAACATGGTGCGCAAGCACATCAAGGTCGAGCCCGCCCGCTGGTATCGCCACTGTGACACGATGGGCCTCCTCGTGTGGCAGGACATGCCCTCGGCCGACAACAAGGACGAGGCGTCCCACAAGCAATTCGCCGCCGAGTGGGAGCGGATCATCGACGCCTTGCACAACCATCCGTCGATCGTGATGTGGGTTCCGTTCAACGAGGGATGGGGCCAGCACGACACGCCGAAGGTCGTCGAATGGACCAAGAAGCACGACCCGACCCGGCTGGTCAACAACGCCAGCGGCTGGACCGACAAGGGGGTCGGCGACGTCAACGACATGCACAATTACCCCGGCCCCGGCATGCCGCCGGTCGAAGCCGCCCGCGCGGCGGTGCTCGGCGAGTTCGGCGGCCTCGGCCTACCGCTCGCCGGCCACCTCTGGGTCGACAAGAACAACTGGGGATACAAGACGTTCCCCAACCAGGCCGAGCTGACCAAGGCCTACCTCGACCTCAACGAACGCCTCCGGGGGCTCGCCGCGCTGGGCCTGAGCGCCTCGGTCTACACCCAGACGACCGACGTCGAGATCGAGGTCAACGGCCTGATGACCTACGACCGCGCCGTGCTCAAGGTTCCCGCCGATGCGGCCGCCGCGGTGTTGAAGCCGCTCTACCAACCCCTGCCTGCCGCGAAGGTCCTGGCGGCGACCTCGCAGACGACGCCCCAGACGTGGAAGTACACGACCAACCCGGTCGGCCCGGACTGGACGAAGCCCGACTTCGACGACGCCTCGTGGTCGTCCGGCCCCGGCGGTTTCGGCGCCAAGGGAACCCCCGGCGCGGTGGTCCACACCGAGTGGAAGACCAACGAGATCCATCTCCGTCGCGAGTTCCAGGCCGAGCCCGGAGCGGTCGACAGCCTCTTGCTCTCGATCCACCACGACGAGGACGCCGAGGTCTACCTCAACGGCGTGCTCGTGTCGAAGCAGCCTGGCCACGTCGGCGACTACCAGTTCCTCCCGCTCGATCGGAAGGCCGTCGAGGCCCTCAAGCCCGGCCGCAACGTTCTGGCCGTCTCGTGCCGCCAGTCCGCCGGCGGCCAGTACATCGACGTCGGCCTGATCGAGATCAAGTCGGCCCCGCCCGCCACGGCGAGCGCCGCCAAGCCGTGAGTTCGTCGCTTGGGGCACGGGCCGAGGCCGAATTCCCTTCTCCCGCAAGGGGAGAAGGCATGTTCACAACAGCTTGCTTACTCGGCCTGGGCCGCCGGCCCGAGGAGCACGTCCAGGCCGCGCGGCGAGGCCGAGGCGTAGATCGGGCTCAAGGCGTCCAGAAACGGCGTCTCGCCGCGCCAGAACGGGAATCCGCCGAGCCGTCGGGCCAGGGCCGCCGGCTCGCGCGGGATCTCCACCGCACCGAGGGAATCCTCGATCTGGACGCCCGACTCGCCCCAGAAGATCTCGACCCGGGCGTTCAGCGGCTCGACGGGACGGGGAGCCGTCACCGGCGCGGGCGGAGCCGACCCCAGCCGCGACGTCAGGGCCTCGCGGCCCAGACCGCGCAGCGTGAAGATGAGGAACGGGTCGCGGTCGAACTCCTCGCTCAGCAGGTAGTAGACCGCCGCGATGTGCTTGCACGGGTTCGACCAGTCGGGACACGAACAATCGGTCTTCAAGTCCCCGAGCTTGGCGGGGAACAGCGAAAGGCCGACTTCCGTGAACACCTCTTCAATCTCCTGGGGCATCTCGCCGGCCAGGAGCTTCGCCGCGAACAGCGCTTGCCGGCCGAGCGCGTCGAGCACCTTCGCCCAGTCGGACTTGGAGAGCGTCTTGACCTCGATCGTGACGTTGTACGGCTTGGGCCGCGAGCCCTGCACCTTGGCCGTGACCTTGCCGTTCTCGATCGTGATCGAGAGCACCTGGCCCTTCCGCGCATACGACCGCCCGCGCGCCAGCCGCGCCCCGATGTCGAAGCCTTCCAGCACCTGAATCCAGCGTTTCGCCCACCAGCTCTCGCCGAACGCGCCGCGCTTCGACTGCGACCTGATCCCCCCCTCGGCCTTCACCGGCCGGGAACGTGGATGGCCCCAGTCGTCCCAACCCCATCGACCGGACATCGCGTCTCTCCCTTCGTTTCGGCTCCCGGACCAGATCAGCCCTCCAGCGCGGATTCCCGCAGTGCGAACAGGTCTTTCAACTCCTTGTTCGAGAGTTTGGTGAGCCAGGCTTCGCCGCTGCCGACGACCCGTCCGGCGACTTCCTTCTTATCCTCGATCATCGCGTCGATCCTCTCTTCGAGCGTGCCGACGCAGACGAACTTGTGAACCTGCACCCGCCGCGTCTGGCCGATCCGGAACGCGCGGTCGGTCGCCTGATTCTCCACCGCCGGGTTCCACCAGCGGTCGAAATGAAACACGTGGTTCGCGGCCGTCAGGTTCAAGCCCGTTCCGCCGGCCTTGAGCGAGAGGATGAAGATCGGCGGCCCGTCGTCCCCCTTGGCCTGGAATCGCTCGACCATCCGGTCTCGCTGCGCCTTGGGCGTCGCGCCGTGGAGGAACAGCACCTCGCGGCCGAACGTCTCCTGAAGATGGTTCTTGAGCAGCGTCCCCATCTCGGCGAACTGGGTGAAAACCAGAGCGCGGTCGCCGACCGAGAGCGCCTCGTCGAGCATCTCCGTCAGCCGCGCCAGCTTGCCCGAGCGGCCGGAGACCGCCGAGTGGTCGCCGAGGAATTGCGCCGGATGATTGCAGACCTGTTTCAGTTTCATGAGCGTCGCCAGGACGATCCCCTTGCGCTGGACCCCCTCGGTCGATTCGATCCGCTCGGCCGTCTCCTCGACCACGGCGGCGTAAAGCGACCCTTGCTCCTTGGTCAGCGTACAGAAGACCTTCATCTCCAGCTTCTCTGGCAGGTCGGCGATGATCGACTTGTCGGACTTGAGCCGTCGCAGGACGAACGGCGCGGTCAGACGCTGAAGCCGGCGGGCGGCCTCGGGATCGCGACCGACCTGGATCGGAACGTGGAACGTGCGCTTGAACTCGGCCTGGGTGCCGAGCCAGCCGGGATTCAGGAACTCGATGATCGACCAGAGGTCGCCGACGTGGTTCTCGACCGGCGTGCCGGTCAGGGCGATGCGGTGCTCGGCCTGGAGCGCCCGCGCCGCCTTCGCCTGCTTGGTCTGCGGGTTCTTGATGTTCTGCGCCTCGTCCAGCACCAGCGCGGTCCACGCCGGCTGCTTCAAGACTTCGAAGTCACGGTGTAGAAGCGCGTAGCTCGACAGCACCAGGGCGTGCTTCGCGGCCTGCTTCTTGAAGTCGGCCCCCCGGGCGCGCTCCAGGCCGTGATGGACCATCACGGGGAGATCGGGCGTGAACCGAGCGGCCTCCTTGCTCCAGTTGCCGACGACCGACGTCGGGCAGATCAAGAGCGTCGGCTTGCGACGCCGTGCAGGGCGCGACTCCCATTCGCGCTGGATCAGGGCGAGGGTCTGGATCGTCTTGCCCAAACCCATGTCGTCGGCCAGGCAGGCTCCGAAGCCCCAGCGGCCGAGGAAGCCGAGCCACGAGAAACCGCGCGTTTGGTAGGGCCGAAGCTCGCCGTGGAAGCCGTCGGGCGGGTCGAGCGTCTCGAAGCCCGAAGCCCCTTCGAGCTGGGCGAGTAGGTCCGCGAGCCATCCCGACGCTTTCACTCCCTCGAAATCGAGCGAGCCGGGAGGTTTCGCAGCGCCGAGCGCCATGTGCACAGCCTCCCGGGCCGTGATCGACGTCTCCCCCTTCGCCGTCCAGTACGCGAGAGCCGCCTGGATCTCTTCCGGGTTCAGCTCGACCCAGCGGCCGCGCACCTTAACGAGCGGCGTCTTGAGCTTCGCCAGGGCCTTCAACTCGCTGAGCGTTAGAGTCTCGTCCCCCAGCGCGACCTCCCAGCGGAACTTGAGGACCTCGTCGAGCGACAGCCCGGCCTTGCTGGTCATCTTTGGCGACGCGACCACCGCCCGTGCCGCCAGCCGGAGCTTGGTCCCCTTGCGGGTCCACCAGGCGGGCAAGAAGACGCCGAAGCCAGCCTCTTCCAGCACTCCAGCCTTCTCCGAGAGGAATTCGTACGCCCCGGCGGCGTCGAGCGTGTATCCCGAAGGCGCGGCCGATTTCAGGCTAGCTTCGATTCGAGGGCTCAGCGCGGCGGCCTGGCCGAGGGCCGACAGCAAGTACTCGCGCGGTCGGAAGCCGTCGCGTTCGAGGATCGCCGCTTCGCGCCCGCTCCCCTTCCACGCGGTCGCGGCCGGGACCAAAAGGCTCGGGTCGCCGACCGCCTGGAGGAGATAGGCGATCCGCCAACGGTCGGCGTCCTTGCCCGATTCGGCTTCCGGCTCTTCCAGCCGCAGGCAGAGCCGGAACGGCGCGGACGCGGCGACGTCGAGCGGCTGACGCCACTGTCGCGTTTGTTCGGCCAGCTTCGCCAGCTCGACGGGATCGCCTGTCATATGGCCGTCCGGCGAGCGCAGGGCGTAGAGCCACTGATCGTGCAGGCTCGGAAACCGCCTCTGGACCTTGCCGGGCGGCCCCGACGCGGACCGCACCAGGTAGTCGACGACCGCCCCCAGAGTCTCGGCGAGCAAGTCCGATGCGGACGACCGCGGCGGCTCGCCGTCGTCGGGCCCGAGCGCGCGGCAGGCGTGCGGCATCAACCGGGCGAGATGCTCGGCCTGGAGCCGCTCCGCGCCGGTCAGCACCGGCTCCCAGACCGCCTGGAACGTCGGACCGACGGCGTCCGCGATCAGGCCGGGAAGATACCGCTGCCGCGCGACGAGCGCCCCGGCGAACCGCAACACGGTCGCCCAGTAATTCAGCGACTTGCCGACGACCACGCCCGGCCCCCAGGTCGTCCGGTCGACAGCGGCGAGTAAGACCGCGACCGCCTGCTCGGTCGTCAAAATCAGGGCCGGCGTCTCCCATGGAGCGATCTTGACCGCGCCTTGATCCTCCGGCCCGTCGGTCAGAAGCGGGCTCGACGGCAACGCCCCTCGCTCGTTCGACGGCAGCCAAGCGACCCAGTGCCGCGGCGGCTGCTTGGAGAACGCAACGCCGGGGACTTCGGAGGACGCCGCCTCGGCGAGATGATCCGCATCAAGGGCGAACCGGGACCGTGAAACCCGCGCGGGCTCGGCACCCCGCGTCGACTTTCGTTTCCGCGTCGGCTGTTCCGGCATTCCCGTCGACGTCTCGCCCCAGAGCACAAACCGGCCGCCCCAGGCGGAGGCGTGAAGGATTATCATGGTCCGGAATTCTTTCTTAAACGCCCGGCGACGCGAGGCCGTCCAACCGCCGGCTCACGCGGGGGCGCCATCCCTATTGTGTCCCTCTCGGTTCACGGCCGCAACCGACTCGCCACGCGCGCTCCCGCGTTCAGGGGAACTGCTTCGGCTCGGGATCGCCCTCGCGGATCTGATAGACGTGATCCGCCGCCATCTTATCGATCACCTGGCGACGACCCGACGGCCAGTGAATCTCGGCGCGGTCGACGACGGTCGCCGTTCCCAGGCCGAAATGGAGCAGGGGAGTTCCCGCCGACTGGTAGCTGCCGCCGCCGTGGCGATAGCCGATCTGGCGTCGGCCGCCGGCCGTGATCGCCACTTCCGCGCCGACGGCGTCGCGATTCGACGTGTCGCCGACGAGCTTGAAGCCGATGTGGTGGTTGGTCGAGTCCGCTTGCCGCAAACAGGCGAGCGGCTGGTTCTCGGACAGGATGATGACTTCAGGGCGGCCGTCGGAATCCAGGTCGCCGACCGCCAGACCGCGCGCCAGGCGGGGGACGGACCAGGAGGCCCCCGATCGATCGGAGACGTCCGCGAGCCGGCCGGACCCGACGCCCCGAAAGAGCTGCGCGGGCATCGCGTATGGAGTGGCCGGCCGGTAGTCGTTGACGTGGCCGTTGGCCTGCGCCAGGTCGAGCCGGCCGTCGTTGTCGGCGTCGAAAGCGGCGATCCCGAAGCCGAGCATGTAGCGCGTGGGGGCGGCGAGGCCGGCGGCCGTCGAGCGATCGCTGAACACGCCGCCGCCGTGGTTGTGGTACAGGCTCGTCGACTCGCCGTAGAAGTTCGTCACGGCCAGGTCGATTTTGCCGTCGTCGTCGAGATCGCCGCAAGCGATCCCCATGCCGGCCAGGTAGCCGCCGCCGGCCGCCGCCGCCAGGCCCGACTCGGCGGCCTCGTCAACGAACTTGAAGCCGCCGAGGTTGCGAAAATAGTAGTTGGGCGTCGTGTCGTTGGCGACGAAGAGGTCGAGCTTGCCGTCGCCGTCGAGGTCGGCAGCCACCACCCCCAGGCCTCGACCGTTGGCGTCGACGATCCCCGAGCCCTCGGTCACATCCACGAACCGGCCGCCGTCGTTGCGGAAGACGTGGTCCGGAAGCGCGGGGAACAGGCGAGGGTCGCAGTAGGAGAGCCCCGGCTTCGAAGGATTGGGACAGTCCATCGGATCGTTCTCGTCCCACTTCAGGTAATGGCAGACGTAGAGGTCGAGGTCGCCGTCGCCGTCGAGATCGGCGAAGGCCGCCGAGGTCGGCCAGTCGCGATCGCCCCCCAGTCCCGACGCCTTGGTGGCGTCCTCGAAGGTTCCGTCGCCCTTGTTGCGATAGAGCGCATAGCTTCGCCACCGCGTGACGAACAGGTCGGGGCGACCGTCGCCGTCGTAGTCGCCGACCGCCACGCCGTGGCCGTAACCGCCGGGGAACTTCGCGAGTCCGGCCGCCTCGGTGGCGTCCTCGAACTTGCCGTCGCCGCGATTGTGAAACAGCCGATCACCGAACGGCTGCGACGGTCGCGGCGGAAATGCGCCCCCCTGGACGGTGTAGACGTCGAGCCGGCCGTCGCCGTCGAAATCGAGGACGCCCACCCCGCCGCTCATCGTCTCGGGAAGCTGCCTGCGGTCGCTCCGGCCGTTGTCGAAGGTGAAATTTAGCCCCCGGATCGCGGCCTCGTCGCGGTAAACGGGAACGGCCGCCGAAGCGGGCGCGGGCCTCCTGGCCTCGACCTTCGCGACGATCGGCCCGAGCCAATCGGCGACGGTGCGGTTTCGGTCCTCGGAGGACGGTTCCGACGGAGCAACGGCAAGCGCCTTGATCCGGGCGGCGGCGGCGGACTGGGTCGATGGCTCGCGCGTTTTCCGCTCGGCCAGCCGCCACCAGGCTTTCGCTTCCTCGCGGTCGCCCAGACTCTCGGACACGGCCGCCAGCTCGGCCGCGTGGGCCGACGGGTCGGCCTCGGCGAACAAGACGCGTCGACGCTCGCGGACGGCCTCAAGGTCGGCCTTGCGGCGGCGGAGAGTCGACACCCGTTCCACCTGGCCGTCCTCGGCTGCGATGTCAGCCAGCCGCTCGATCGCCGCGAGGTCGCCCGGCCCGATCGCCAGGACCGCTTCGAGGCTGGTTCGCTCGGCGCCGCGATCACCGGCCTTCGACGCCAGCCACGCCCGCAGTCGGTGTTTTTCGATCGTCGACAGTCGGTCGGATGGAACCTGGGCCGCGGCCTGGACCGCCTCGAGGGGCCGGTCGGCGGCCTTGCTCAAGTGCAGCCGGGCGAGCCGGACGAGCGGATCGGCCGGGGCCGACTGCTCGCACTTCGACAGCCACCGATCCGCCTCGTCGAAGCGCCCCGCGCGGATTTCGAGGTTCGCCAGGCCGAGCCAGACGCGGTCGTCGTCCGGACTTTTCCGATGCGCGTCGTCGAGGGCCTGGCGGACGCCGTCGACGGGATACGAGGTCCCGGCGATTTCGCCGAGTGTTCGCAACAACTCGGTCGGATCTTGCAGCCGCTCGATCCTGTGAAGTAAGAGTCGACGGTAATCGTCGGTTCTGCCGGTCACCGCGTACAGCGGTCCAAGCGCTCGCGACGCCTCTTCGCCGACCTGGCCGCTGGCTCGCGCAGCCCGCTCCAGCGCAGCCTCGGCGATTCGGTAGCGGCCGAGATCGAGAGCCGCCCGGCCAGTCGCGAGCGCGGCCTGAGCCGCGCGGGGGTCGTTTTCGGGCACGCTCCCGAACGCCGCGATGGCCGCCGCGAGGTCGCCGGATTGCATCGAGCCGACGCCGAGCCAGTACGCGACCTCGCCGTCCGTGGGGCGGCTTTGGGCGAGCCGATCGAGACGCTCGAGGGCGCTGGGATAGCGCTCGGCTTCGAGGTCTTCACGGGCGAGACGGAGGTCGTCCTGAAACCGCCGATCGCGATAGGCGTGCACGGCCAGCCAGCCCGACGCCGCAAGCAGGACGAGCAAGACCAGAACCAGGACGGGAACCAGCAGGCGATGCGACATCAGGTTGCGGCCTCGCAAGCCTCGGAGTCAACGACAAGACCCGGCCGAGTATGAAGCCCGGCCGGGCCTGGACGGAAAAACAGTCGCGTTCGATTCAGATCACGCGGCTACGTCGCTTAAATCAATAAGCGTCGGAGCTGATGACCTCGCCGTTGGCCTTGGTGCCCAACTGCATCCAGGTGACCATGTTGACCGAATCCTTGATGAACTTGACGGAGCCGTCGCCCATCAGGCAGTTGACGCCGCCCGGGTGGTTGCTCTGGGCGTTCGAGAACGAAGAGTCGTCCGGACCGCAGCCGCCGCAGTCCTGGCGGCAGGAGTTGAACGAATACTGCTTCGAGTTCGGCGGAACGATCGTGTGGAACAGGGTCATCGTGGTGGCGCCCCAGCCCCAGCGATTGCCGTTCACGTTCGAGATGTTGGTGTTGCCGTTGGTCGCCCCCTGCTTGTAAGCCTGCGTGCAAGCCTGAAGTGCGGAGGTCAACGTGGCGATCGGAATGATCGAAGCGTCGAACACGGACCCGGCGGTGGCGCCGCCAACGCCGGTCACCGAATTATTCGGCCGGAACACGGACGGGTTGCTCACGTCGCCGACGAGCGACTCAGAGAACGCGATCGTGTTCGAGGTGCCGTCCGTGATGTCGCGAATGCCGTACGAGTACCAGTAGGTGAAAACCCCCGTCGAGGAGGAGATGTTCGTCTGACCGCCGGCAATACCGAGCGGGTCGGGCGGAGCGGACGAGTAGCCAGGACCCGGCGTCCAGTTCCAGCTCGCGCTTGTAGTGCCAATGCTGCCCCGATAGCTGTTCGTATTGGGGGTGCCAGTGCCGATCGACACGGTGCCGCGCGCGACGTTGCCGTCGGAGGGACACATGTAAGCGGCGATCACGGCCTTCCAGGCGGTGCCGTTGATAAACGAGGCGGAGTTGTAACCACCCGCATACATGAAGTTGATCGAGTTGTAGATCGGCGTCTGCTCCATGTAAGGGAGCATCTCGGCGTGGGCGCTCCACTCGGTCCAGCCGGCGTAATTCTTATTCTGGAGGTACGGATCGGCCGCAGCCTCCGATTTCCCCTGGGGGAACGTGCCGACGGACTGGTGGTAGTTGTGCATCGCCAACCCGATCTGCTTCAGGTTGTTGACGCACTGGGCGCGGCGAGCGGCCTCGCGGGCGGACTGGACGGCGGGCAAGAGCAAGGCGATCAAAACGGCGATGATGGCGATAACCACGAGGAGTTCAATTAGAGTGAACCCCCGACGTACACTGGAACTCATGGACGTAACTCCGGTCAAAACAAAGATAAGAGCGGAAGAATCCCGACTGTCGACAAGGCCCGGCGACCCTCCACGCGCAGCGTCGAGGCCCCCGGCCTTGAAGTTTCACTTGATCTTGTGCCAGGAGCCCACGTCCGACCACGACCTGGCGGGGCTGGGCAAGGCTGGCTTGGCTTGGCTTTTCAACTCGGCCGACCGAGCGACGAGGAGGGCACGCTCCTCTCCACTCCACAGTCGACCATGGGAGCGTGATCTTGGACAGGTCGACCCCGCCGTTGGAATTCCAGCATTCACTTCGGCTGAGACCGTTCAGGGGCGATCGAAGTCAACGCACGAACGGTTGGTTGATTTGGGGACGGCTCCAAGACGAGAGCGTGGCACGCCTCGCTGAAAACCTATGGGGACGATCGAGACGAGATTCAGGTCGATGCCCGCGTCTGCCGTCATTGTCAGTCAAGCGTCAAACAACCCTCATTCGGCTGCGAATTTCGTTCCAACGTATCGAAAAAGTCGCAGCGGAGGATTCGGTTACTTGGCGGGGGTTTCCGCGGCGGGAGTCACCGCGGCCGGGGCGGCCGCCTTCGCCGCCTTGGCACTGTTCGCGCCCGCAACGCCCTGCTTGCCGTAAGCCTTCTGGCGAGCTTCCATTTCGTTCTTCTGGACCTTCTCGGTGTCGGCCGGGGTCGCCTCAGGCGCGGAGCCGCTGTCGCAGCCCGCGGTCAAAGCCAAAACACCAACCACACCAGCTCCCATGCAGAGCCGGAACGCACTCAGTTGTCGCGGGAAGCGCATTGCGTGTCCTTCAGTAGTGGTGATTTCCGCTGAGGTCGGAAGGGCCGGCGATGAGCTCAGCCAGGCCTTCGGTAAGGACGCACGACCTAATAGAGACCACAGCGGGACAAACAGATGCAGGTCTGATGGCAAAATACGTATTCTCCAGAACTATCAGGATGGTACATCAGTGTCAACTAGTCAGACACTCACTACCACTCCGAATCTTCACGGAGTTCGGTTTTATCGACAGGATTCGCGCCAGGACTCACTACGGCCAGGCCGGGACGACGGGTGGAAGTCGTCGGTTCAACCGTGGTCGTTTCGTTTCCACCACATCGTTCCGATGATTTGATGAGCTGAGAGTCCATCCAGTTCGGTCCCAGGAAAGCGCCGCCATGGGGACGACTCTTCACTCCCGGTTCGAGGCCGGGAAGCGAGGCCTGGACGGCGCATCGAGGGAGGAACTCGAAACACGCTGGATGAAACGACCACGGCCCGAGAGCCCGGGACCGAGGAACGTGGTTAGATAGGGAACAGGAATCAAGCTGTCCGTGAAAGCGCGACAAGCCGTGTCGCCGTCGCCAAGAGTACCGAAGGTGGGACTTGAACCCACACGGGTGTTACCCCACCGGATTTTGAGTCCGGCGCGTCTGCCATTCCGCCACTTCGGCAATGCAGAGAGCCAGCATGATTTGGAAGGCCGCACCTGTCAACCCCTCGTGCTTTCGTTCCGAGTCGGACGCACTCCGTACTCTTGTATTTTCGTCGTGATCGTCGTCGTCGTTCCGTCGCTTCAGCGCCTCAGCATCAGCATGGAGAGAGTCATGGCGACGCCGGCGGCCAGGAGGACGTGCGACGGCTGCCAGGGGACGTGCTGGAAGCACGGCAGGATTATCGCGCCGACCTCGTCCTGAAGCCGGCCGAGCAGTTCGCAGGTCCAGTCGAGGGCGGGGGTGCGCGCTTCGGCCGACATTCCCAGCGCCCTCTTCCAGTTCGCCGCACAGAGCAAAACGCCCTCATAGAGGATAGGGACGCTCACGGCCGCCAGCACGACGCCGACGACGAGCCGAGGCAGCCGCGGGGCAGGGCGGGCGGCAAGGGACTCGTCGAGGCCGATGGACTGTTTCCGCATGGTGGGTCCGGACTCTTTCCCGATTGCGACCGGCCGAGCCGTCTCGGCCTTGTGAACTCAGCCTTTCTTCATCATGACCGTGGCGATCTGGATTGCCGCAGGACCGACCAGCACGACGAAGACGCCTGGAAAGATGAAGAGAATCAGCGGGATCATGATCTTCACGGCGGTCTTCGCGGCTCGTTCTTCCGCCAGGTGCCGCCGCTTGAGCCGCATGGCGTCGGATTGAACGCGAAGCGCGGAGCCGACGCTCGCGCCGAACTTCTCGGCCTGAATGATGACGGCGGCCAGCGACCGCATGTCGTCGACGCCGGTGCGCACCCCGAGGTCGCGCAGAACGTCGCGCCGCGCGCGGCCCATCTGGAGCTGGAAATTGGCGATGGCGAACTCTTCGCAGAGGACGGGGCACGAGGTCGACAGCTCTGACGTCACGCGCCGCATGGCGGCGTCGAGGCCGAGCCCGGCTTCGATGCAGACGACCATCAGGTCGAGCGCGTCGGGCAGGCCGAGGAAGATCGCCTCGAACCGCCGCTTCTTGAACGAATCGACGATCATTCCCGGCAGATAGAAGCCGACCGCGCCGCCGATGATCGTCAGGGTCAGCGTGTTGGTCGTCATCCCCGACCTGAGAAACAGCACCGGAAACGCGATGGCCAGGCCCACCAGCAGCAGGATCAACTTGGCGCCGTAGAAGACGGCGACGGACTGCTCGTGACGGAAGCCGGCGTTGAGAAGTTTGACCCGAACCTTGCCCAGTTCCTCGGCGTCGGACGGACGCAACGATCGACCGAGCTTGTCGGCCGCCTGGGTGACCTGCTTGTGGAATCGCTCTTGCCGCTTGGCGATCGACTCCTCGGACGCCTGCCGCCCGTTGGCGGGGTTCATGATCCGCCGGAGCCGTTCGTCGCCGGCCGCCGGCCGACCGGCGAAGGCGCTCAGGCACGCCCAGACGGCCAGGGTGATCGCCGCGAAGACGACCAGCGGTACCATAGTTTCGAGAGTCAGGATCATCGCGGGTCACACCTTGATGGCCACGATCTTGTTGATCATCCAGGCTCCCAGGAGCTGGAAGGCGACGGTCGCGGCCAGCATCTTGGTTCCCACGGGCGTCGTGAACAGGGGGCTGACATACTTATAGTTCGTAAATGAAAGGAATGCCAAAAGACCCGGAGGAAGGGCCAACAGGACGATTCCCGAGAGCCTTCCCTCGGCCGTGAGCGCCTTGACATGTCCCATCAGTTCGAATCGCTGGCGGATCAGGCGACCGATCTTGTCGAGGACTTCGGCGAGGTCGCCGCCGGTGGCGCGCTGGATGACGACGGCGATCACGAAGAACCGGACGTCCATAGTCGGTATCCGGTCGGCCAGGTTGCGGAGCGAGATCTCGATCGGCACGCCGAGGTTTTGCTCCTCGAAGACGCGGTGGAACTCGTCGGCGATCGGCCCCTTCATCTCCTCGGCGACGAGCCTGAGGCCCGACGCCAGGCCGTGGCCGGCGCGAAGGGCGCGACTGATCAGCTCGACGGCTTCGGGCATGGCGTCGACGAACGCCCTGATCCGATTGCTCCGCCGCTTCATGAGCCAGAAAAAAGGGATCGCCGCGAGGAACCCGCCCGCCAGCGGCGCAAGCAGCGGCGAGAGCCCGAACGCGAACGCGGCGAGCGCCCCCACGACTCCCAGGCCGACGACGATCATCATGAACCGGTTGAAGGGCAGACTGACGTCAGCCTGCTCGTAGAGCGTGTTGAGTCGCTCGGGATCAGGGATCAGCCTCGTCCAGAGCGAGCCGCCGCCGAGGTTGATGGCCGACGGCCGCAACAGGATGCCGCTGGAGAGATCGGCCTTGGCCCGGCCCTTGACGCCGCTGGTCAAGCCCTCCAGACGCTGGTCGGCCGGGGCCGTCGCGGCGGACGTCATGCCGCCGAGCGCCGCCACGACGAGCATGACGCTCGCCCCGATCGCCAGTGATATCAGCAACGTCGCGTCCATCGTGGTCGAACTCCGTGGGTCAGTCCTTGAGCAGCACCTTTTGACGGAAGATCTCGGGCGAGACGTGCACCCCCGACGATTCGAGGCGGTCCATGAACGTCGGCCGGATTCCGGTCGACGAGAATTCGCCAAACGCGCGACCGTCGGCGTCGACGCCGATCAGACGGAAGGCGAAGATTTCTTGCATGATGATCGTGTCGCCCTCCATGCCGACCACCTCCGAGATGCTCGTCACCTTGCGCGGGCCTCCCTGAAGGCGGCTGGCCTGGATGATGAGGTCGACGGCCGAGGCGAACTGCGACCGCAACGCGCGGATCGGAAGTTCGAGGCCGGCCATGCTGATCATGGTTTCGAGACGGCTCATGGCGTCGCGGGGTGTGTTGGCGTGGACGGTGGTCATCGACCCCTCGTGGCCGGTGTTCATCGCCTGGATCATGTCGAGCGTCTCGGCTCCCCGGCACTCCCCGATGATGATCCGGTCGGGCCGCATTCGGAGGGCGTTTTTGACGAGGTCGGTGGCGGTCACCGCGCCTCGGCCCTCGATGTTGGGGGGCCGGGTTTCGAGCCGGACGACGTGGTCTTGCTGGAGCTGAAGCTCGGCGGCGTCCTCGATCGTGATGACCCGGTGATCGGGCTGAATGAAGCTCGACAGCGTATTCAAGAGCGTGGTTTTGCCCGAGCCGGTGCCGCCCGAAATGATGATGTTGAGCCGGGCCTTCATCGCCCCTTCCATGAGCGTGAGCATCTCGGGCGTGAACGCCTTGAACTTGAGAAGGTCGTGCTGCGAGAGGGGCTTGGAGCCGAACAAGCGGATGGTGACGGTCGGGCCGTCGAGGGCCAGGGGGGGGATGATGGCGTTGAACCGCGAGCCGTTGGGGAGCCGGGCGTCGACCATCGGCGAGGTTTCGTCGACCCGGCGGCCGACGCGCGAAACGATCCGGTCGATGATCTGCAACAGGTGGTCGTTGTCACGGAAGACGACCTCCGACTTCTGAATCCGCCCCCCCTTCTCGATATAGACCTTCTTGGGGCCGTTGATCATGATGTCGCCGATCTTGTCGTCCTTGAGCAGCAGTTCGAGCGGGCCGAAGCCGAACGTCTCGTCGAGGACCTCGTTGACCAGCCGCTGGCGTTCGTTGCGGTTGAGCAGCGGGTTCTCGGTGTCGCAAAGCTGCTCGACAAGCGCCCGGATCTCGTTGCGGAGAGTCTTCGGGTCCATCTCGGCGACCCGGTTCATGTCGAGCCGGTCGACGAGCTGCATGTGAATGTGACGCTTGAGCGTCTCGTACTGCTGCTCGGCTTCGGAGGGCCCCTCGGGCTTCCGCGGCGGCTCCGGTTCAGGCATCGGCGCGACCGGGGGCGGGACATAGCTCGGCGCCGGCTGGCCGGAGGCCTCCGCGACGGTCGACGTAGGCTCGACCGCGACGGCCTCGGCAAGCCCTCCCAGCGCGGGCCTCGCCCCGAACGGACCACGGGTCAATCCTCGCAGCATGACAAAACACTCCTGAAGACGTCGCGCGACGGTCGATACCGCCGTCCGGCGTCGTTCTCAATTCAAAAGAACGCGGCGAACAGTCCCTTGCGCGGCTTCTGATTCTCCGACGGAGATTCGGGCCAGAGCGCGCCGGTCAATTCGAGAAAGTCTTGATACACGCGGGTCCCCGGCGCGGCCTCGGAGAGCGGGGCGCCCTTGATCCGCGACGCCTGGAACGGTTTCGACGCGTTAGGGATCTGGCGGAAAATCGGCGCTTTCAAGGTCTCCTCGGCCTTGCTCAGACTGATCTCGTTTTCGAACGACCCAGCGCGGTTGACAACGATCTTGACGCGGTCGACCATGCCGTCGAACTGCCGGAACAGGTTGAGCAACCGCGCCGTGTTGCGAAGGCATGTCAGATCCAGCGTGACCACTATGAGAATCACGTCAGCCATCTCGAAGGCGACGAAATCCGACGCTTGCAGCCCTTTGCTCGTGTCGATGACCAGGGCGGGAAACGCCGATTTCAGCAGCATCAGGAAACGCCGCAAGCTCTCGGGGTCGATCTTGGCGGCGTCTTCCATAGCGACGGGGTGGGGGAGGACGTAAAGCCCAGAGCGATGGCGCGTCAGGGATCGCTTCAGGAGCGTCTGGTCAAGGCGGTCGAAGCTCTGGAGTATCGTCGAGAGCGTGTTGTCGGGGATGATGTCGAGACAGACGTCGACCGCGCCGAACATGAGGTCGAAGTCGAGCAGCAGGCACTCCTGACTCTTGCGCAGGGCCAGTGACGCGGCGAGGTTGACGGCGACCGACGTGCTGCCGACGCCGCCGGCCGCGCCGGTCACCGCGACGATCTGAGGCCCCCGGATCGCGATGCTTTTCCGCCCCTCCCGCGCGGTGCAAAGGCGCGCGGCGATCTCGTGAAGCTCGGTCGGCTCCGACGGCAAAGTGAGGAACTCGCGAGCTCCCGCGCGAACGGCTTTCAAGATCAGGGTACTGTCAGCCGTCGCGCTCGCCGGCAGCACGACGACGGACGGGGCCGTCGCGTGGATCTGGGCGATCAGCTCAAGCGCCTGAGCGGGGTCGGCGTCGAGGCCGATCACGCACAGGTCGGGGTTGATCTCGGCGATCCGGCCGGCCATTCCCTGGCAGGTGGTCAGAACCTCGGCCGTCCAGAGCGACGCAACCCCCTGCACGAGTCGCTGGAGGTTTGTCCGCGAAGGCTCGCTTGGGTCGACCAGGACGACTCGGATCACATCCTTCATCATTAAGCTCGAGATCTCGGAAGACGCTGGGCAGCGGGGTGTCGTTGGTCGGCTCGCGCGGCGGCTCGCGTCACGGTTTGTTCTCCCGGCTCGCCCCCACGAGGCCGCCAGCCACGAGCGACGTGGGAGAGGCCTGAGGCACGTCCTCGGAATCGTCAGGCGACTCCGGCGGCGTCTCGGGGGGCAAGGGCGGAGATGGCTGGGAAGCCCGGCCGGCCAGAAAGAATGGCTCTTGCTTACTCCCAGGAATACGATAGATGTATCCCATCCGGCTGGGGACCGGCGGCGTTTTCAGTGCTGCTTTTTCCAGCTCGATCCGCCGCTTCTTCTCCTGCTCATGGTCCTGCTTCAACTGGGCGATGGTTTTCTCCAGCTCGATCTGTTTTTTCTTCTCTGCGCCGTCGTCGGTCGCGGGAGGGGGCTCAGGGCGCTCGATGACGTCGTGATCGTTGACGCCTCGGAGAGCCAGCGAGAGCGTGCCTTTCGACTTCGCGGCGACCAGGACGTCGACCTCGTCGGGGCTGACGGCGAGCGTCACCGTTCGACTCTGGAGCGACTTCTCCTCGGACTTCACGAACACTTGCCCCGCGGCCAGAACCAGAACGTCCTGGAGGATCGTCTGGCCTCGCTTAACCGCGTCGTCGCTGTTCTCGAATTTGATCACGTCGACTCGGTGGCTCGGCAGGATGAAGCCTGAGACGCCCGACTGCTCATTGACCTCGACCGCGAAGGCGCGCTTGCCCTTGGGGATGTTGGCGACCAGGCCGGGAGGCGACCCCTTGGGGCCGAGCTTCCGCTCGACGACCGGCTCGCCTTCGAGCACAGCCGTCCGCACCCAGCGGTCGGCGACGTCCTGGGCGGATGCGAAGGCGCCTACGGGAACCGCCGACTCGGCCATACGCACCGTCTTGAGCATGTCGGGCTTGAGGATCTCCTCCTCCTTGAAGTCGCGCACGGCCACCAGCACGTCGCGCGTCGGCTCCTCGGACGTCGACTTCTTGCTCAGCAGGCGACTTGTCATCAGCATCGCGCCGAGCCCTAGCGTGCCCGCCAGGGCCAGCATGACCAGCGGTTTGCCCTGCATGGTTTCATCCCCCTCGGCGACGGTGAGGTTCGAGGATCAGATCAGGACAGGAGACCGAGCCAGATGAAATAGGAGATCGAGCCGACAGCGATCGGGATGGCGTAAGGCAGCAGCATCATGGTCGGCTTCCGCTCGGCGGCCCGCATCGCGAGCGTCGATGGGTCGCGGACCACGAGAATCTCCCGGCCGAGCATCTGGAAGGTCGCCCAGTGCCGCGCTGCTTCGCCGCTCATCACGATCATGGCCAGGCTGATGACGCCGCCGGTGATCGCCGTGGCCACGAACGCGCCCAAGGTGATGGCCGGTCCCATCCAGGCGCCCAGGCCCGCCATCAGCTTGACGTCGCCGGCCCCCATGCCGCCGATCGCGTACAGCGGCAAGAGGGTCAGCAGGCCCACGCCGGCCCCTTCGAGCGACCAGATCAGGCTCTCTCGACCTCCGCTCCAGGCCGCGTAGGCGAGACCGGCGGCGGCGAAATGGAACGTCAGCCAGTTCGGTACGCGAAGCTGACGGCCGTCGATGATCGCCGCTTCGATCAGCACGATCGTGACCAGCCACGCCACGGCCAGGGGGATGTCCGTCATGGTGAAGCCTTCTTGAATTTGGAGAACAGGAAGTCGCGGTCGACGGCTTTCGATCAACCGTCTCAGGCAAACATGTGTCGCGCCCGCCGAGTTGTCAATTCACGCATCATGTTTCCAGAGATCAACTGAGCGCCCGGCACTCATTCCAAGCCCCCGAATGGAAGCCCGAAGCGCAACCGGATGAACTCCCAGGCGGCCCTCCGAATGGAAGCCCGAAGCGCAAGCGAGTGAATTCCCAGCCAGCCGCGCGGAATCAGCAAACGCAAACCCATGCACTCGCTTGCGCTTCGGGCTTCCATTCGGGGGCTCTCGGATACTCAACGATAAAAAGGGCGATGCGCCGGCAGCGGCGCATCGCCCTGGAGGAGATCGTATTGTCGGCAGTCATGGCTTCGCCCGTCATTCGGCGAGGCGGGCAACCGGCGCCTCAGCGGCGAGCGTCATCGCTTGCACGCCGATCTGGCTGGCCACGAGGATCAGGAGCACGATCGCGATTCGCCTCGGCGACGACGCGCGGCCCGGGCCGTCCTCGGCTTTCCCTCTCTCGTCAACGGAAGTTCGCGTCATGTTGCTCGCGGCGTCTCCGGTCGTTACTTACCGCTCAGGCCAGAGTTGACGCTGTTGAACGTGCTGGAAATGCTCGTACCCAGCGTGCCGACGACCGTGATGCAGGCAACCAGGATCAGGGCCAGCATGACCGCGTACTCGACGGCGGTCGGGCCGTCTTCACTTACCACGAACCGCTGAACTTTCGTAATCATGTCTCGCATCGCATGCTCCTTTCGTGATCGCTTTCAATCCAGAGAGAATCGACTCGGACGAACGAAGTCGTGCATCGCTTCCCATCTACTGGCGGAGGGGGCCGAATGGCGGCTCGCCGCACCTGATCGGCTCGCCTCGTCGACTCCCTCACCAGTATCAATGGAAACCTAGGTCACGAACCGAGGCTTTGTCAAAGAACGTCGATGCGTTGTTCTGAAGCCACGCGATCGGGCGCGGGTCTGGCGGCGGCGGAGCCGTCTTGCTTTCCTCATCCGGGAAACTTCCCTCACTTGCCCTTGTCACGCCGGGCCCGTAGTCTGGGTGGATGGTAGGCCGAGCTATGGATTCTCGGTTTCAAACCGTCGCCCAATGAGAATCGTTCGATGACCATGCTCCCGCAGATTCGCCCGGTCGTCCTGATCCCTTTATTCCTGGGACTCGTGATCGTCGGACGCCCCACCCCGGTCGAGGCGCAAGAGCCCGCCGCGAAGTCGAAGCTCGCCGACTATTTCGGGTTTCAGCCTCTGGAGCTTTACAAGCTGGAGCGGCGGATCGGCAACCTGGTGGTCCGGGACCTGGACGGCGACAAGATCGGCGACGTGATCGTGGGCAACAACGCCCGGTCGCGGATCGACCTCTTGCTCTCGACCAAGCTGCCGGCCGGCGAGGCCGACGCGCGGCCGTTCCGCAAGGAAGCCAACGACCTTGAGTCGGACAAGCGGATGCGGCTGGCCAGCATCTCGGTCAACAAGGAGATCGTCAGCCTGGACGTCGGCGACTTCAACGGCGACGGCAAACCCGACCTGGTGTACTACGGCACCCCCGCCGAGGTCGAAATCCTGTTCAACCAAGGGCCGGGCAAGTTCGGCAATCCGAAGCGGATCCACAGCGGCGAGGCGGTCGAAGGGTCGAACTCACTGGCCGTCGGCGACCTCGACCAGGACGGCCGCGACGACGTCGCGCTGATCGCCGAGAACGAGTTGATCCTGATTTATCAGACGGCCCCCGGCGTCTTGACCGAGCCCGAGCGGGTCCCGCACACCGCGAGCAACCCCCGGATGGTCAAGATCCACGACCTCAACGGCGACGGAGCCTCCGACCTGCTGATCCTCGACAGCGGCACCGACCACCCGATCCACGTCCGGTTCGCCACCAAGGATAAGAAGCTGGGGCCCGAACAGCGGTTCGCGGTCGAGAGCCCCCGGGCGATCACGTACGGCCAGATCGACGGCATGCCGGGCGTCGAGGTGCTCACCATCGAGAACACGTCCGGCCGGGGCAAGGTCTACACGCTCGATGAGTCGTCGACCGACGACGCCAACAAGTGGGGACGGCTGATTTTCTTCGGACTTCCGAAAGGGAGCGACCGCGGCCGGGCCCTGGCCGTGGGCGACCTCGACGGCGATAAGAAGAAGGACGTGCTCGTCACCGACCCCGCCAACGCCCAGGTCTGGGTCTACCGCCAGAGCGGCAAGTCGGGGCTGAACACCGGCCAGTCGTTCCCCGGCCTGCTCGGCGGCAAGGCCGTGGTCCTCGCCGACCTCGACAAGAACGGAAGCGACGAGGCGTACGTCCTCTCCGAGCAAGAAAAGCAGATCGGCCGCAGCCAGTTCGAGAACGGCCGCCTCGGCTTCCCCACGCCGTTGCCGATCAAGGGCGAACCCATCGCGATGGGCCTGGCCCAGTTCGACAAGGCGTCCACCCCCGCCATCGTCTACGCCGCGCGCACCAAGCCGGGCGCCGACAGCTTCGAGCTGCGGGCGATCCGCCGCGGCGACTCGGGCGAGTTCGCCGAACGGAAGTTCGGCCCCAACGAGTCCGTCCCCTTGACGGGCCTCTCGGGCGCCCCGACGGCCATCCGCGCCTTCGACGTCAACAACGACGGCGAGACCGACATCATCATCTTCAGCGCGTTCGGCTCGCCGGTCCTGCTCCTCGGCCAGCCCAAGGATCATTCCCTAGCCCCGTTCGGCGGCAGCCTCGGCCCGCTCGGCGGCGCCACGCCCTCCGGCCTGAGCGTGATGAACCTCAAGGGGCCCGCCCTGATCGTGGCCCAGAACACCTTCGCGCGGCACATCGTGCTCGACGCCAAGGGCCAGTGGGAGATCAAGGACCAGTACAACGCCGGCCGCGCCGCCGTCCAGATCCAGGGCGCCGCGGCGCTCGACGTCACCGGCGAAGGGAGCGCCGACGTCGTCCTGCTCGACCGCACCTCGAAGTCGCTGCTGTTCCTCACTCCCAAGGACGGCGTCTACCGGCAGACCGGAACCCTCTCGGTGGGCTCGATCAACTTCGAGGGCCTGCACGTCGCCGACTTCGACGGCGACGGCCGCGACGACCTCTTGATCGCCGGCAGCGATCGGTTCGCCGTGCTCCAGACCGGCGACAAAGGCCAGCGCCTCAAGGAGATCGCCAGCTATGAACCCAAGCGCAACGAGGCCCGCCTGGCCGACTTGATCACCGGCGATCTCAACGGCGACGGCGTCCCCGACGTCGTCTTCACCGACGTGGCCGAACAGTCGCTCGACATCGCCAGCTACGTTGGCGACGAAGAACTCCTGCACGCCACAACCTTCAAACTCTTCGAGCGCAAGTCGTTCCGGGGCGGCGGCGACATGATCGAGCCCCGCGACATGGCCCTCGGCGACGTCGACGGTGACGGCCGCACCGACCTCGTCGCCATCCTCCACGACCGCGTCGTCATCCTCCGCCAGGACGCCGGATCGACCGAGAAAAAGCCCGAGTCGAACTCGAACAAGGCGACTGCCGCGAAGTGACGCCCGGTGCCATGGAGTCGTCAGCCGCCTACTCGGAAGCGTCTCGACGAGAAATCCGAGGAGGCCGCTGATGTCCCCACGGCCCGACCGGCTATGGATGAAATGCCGCCACTGCGGCATCGCGTGGGAATACGAGTGGGAGTATTGCCCCGAGTGCAACCGCAACTTTGGCGGGGCCGAATACCCAGCGGCGCAGTCCGACCAGGAACTCCGCGACATCTCCGAACTCGTCCAAAAAATCCATCGAGCTTTTGCCGACGTCAAGCGCGGCAGCGGCTACACTCTTCACCAAGGCCATCTCGAAGGGTGTTACGACACCGAGGCGAAATGGCTTGCGGCAAGAGAAAAGACCCAGAAGTTCACTGGTCCGAAGTTCCAGGCTGGAAGATAGAGTCTGGATTCTCCACCCTCAGCTTTTTCGACGTCGAAGGCTGGCGATTCTACCTCCCGGCGTTCCTGTGCTGGTCGCTCGAGAATTGGCGGTCGTCTGATTCGATTACCCCGGACCGGGTCATCTGGTCGCTGGAACTGTCCGATGCGTTCGAGCCGGAGCGCTCCAAGTCGCTCAACCATGCTCCGTCCGGGGCGGTTCTCGACTTTCTGTCCTTCTTCGACAGCTATTCCGGCGAACCGGATGCAGCTAAGGCCATTCAATCGTATTGGCACCAGTTCAAGAAGAACGGTTGACGTTTCCTCCCGACTCGGGCCGCCGTCGCCTCGACCGGGCGAGGACAGCCTCAATTGCCTTGAGGGACTTGCGGCGCGAGCGCCTTGAGGCGCTCGCGCATCCGCAGGAGAACGTCCGCCGACTCGGCCGAGGCGGCCTGGTCGCGTGCCTGCGCCGGGTCGCTGCGAAGGTCGTACAGCTCTTCCTGACCGTCGGCGTTGCGGATATAGGTTTGATTTTCGGCGACGATCGAGTACATCGGCCCGCGCCAGGCGGGGGGGCGGTTGGGATTTTTCGAGATCTGGTCGCGGAGCAGGACCTCGGTCAGGACGGGGACGTCCGCCGCGGCCGCGTCACCGGGGCTCTCCCAGCATCGGGCCAGTGAAACGCCGGGGAACGGCGAGCCGTCCTTGAGCTTGAGCAGATCGACGGCCGTGGCGGGAATGTCGCGGAGGCTGACGGAATCGGCGACGACCTCACCCGCGTGCGCTCCGCCGGGCAGGAACACGAGCAGCGGAACGTGGACCTCCTGATCGTAGAGGCTGCGGCCGTGGCCGATGAGGCCGTGCTCGCCGTGGTTCTCGCCGTGGTCCGACGTGAGGATCACGATCGTGTCGTCGAGAACGCCGCGCCGCTCCAGGTCGTCGAACAGCTTGCCGATCTCGGCGTCGAGGTACGCGAGGCAGTCGTCGTAGGCGTTGCGGGTCAGGGTCAGCTCGGCGTCGGTGACGCTCGTCCGCGACCGCGCGTCCCATCCCTGGATGGTCGCGACTTCCTGCTCGTTCTGAAGCGGTCGACCGAAACGATGCTCGGCCCCCTCGGGCAAGACGTAAGGGGTGTGAGCGTCGAAGTAGTTGATGAAGGCGAAGAACGGCTGGCCCTTCTGCTTTTCGAGCCAGGCCAGAAAGTCGCCGTTGATCTGCGAGGCGTCCTTGCGGCGGCGATCGACGCCGAACGGGTCGCGGAGCAGGCGGACGATCAGCCGGCCCAGCGACGAGCATCGCAGCGTTTCGCCGACCGAGACGGCCAGTTGTTCCTCGTAAAAATCATCGTAGTGGTCGAAGCCGCGCCCCAGGCCGAACCAGGCGTTGCAGAAGAAGGTATTGGCGATGAACCCGCCGGTCGCGTAGCCGTGGCCCGTCAAGTATTCCGCGAGCGTGGGATAAGTCGAATCGAGCGGGCGGCTCTCGCCGACCTTCAGCTCATGCGGCCATCGCCCCGTGAACATGCTCGCGTGCGAGGGGAGCGTCCAGGGCGCGGTGGATCGGGCCTGCTCGAAGCGGATTCCCCGCTTGGCGAGCCGGGCGAGATTCGGCGTCGTATCGCGGTCGCAGCCGTACAGGCTGAGGCTCTCGGCGCGAACGGTGTCGAGTACGAGCAAGAGGACGTTGGGCGACTCGGCTCGAACCGGGGCCGCCGAGGCATTGAGCGGACGATCGGCGAGCTTCCCCTGGCTCACGTCCCAGCCGGCCAGGCTGAAGGCCGCAACCCCAAGCACCGGCAACGAGTACGCGAGAATGTACAGCGCCCGCGCCGGCTGGGCCGCGAACCGCCGCGCGATCAACGTGCCGAACCCCCCGGCGAGTGAGACGGCCGCCAACCCGTACAAGCCCGGGATCGTGAGCAGCAACGCCAGAAAGCAGAGGAAGCCGAAGACCAGAACCGCCAGCCGGGTCGCCAACCGGGGTCGAAACCAGGCGAGACCACCCAGCGCCAGCCCTGAGACGAGGAAGATCGAGAGGTTCGAGGCCGGGATCATCCAGACGAAGTGACGGCTCATCTGAAAGCTTCCCAGCGAGACGCCTCCGGTGATCGCGTTGCGGATCAGCCACTGGACCAACTCGAGGCCGCCGGTGAAGAGGCCGAAGAGCGCCGCCAGCATCGTGAGCTTGAGAGGAGAGAGCGACCACTCGGCGGCCGAATGGCCCGAAGGACGCCCGAGGGCGTCGCGGGGATCGGCTTTCCATTCGCCGCGCGGGTTCATCCGCAGGCTCGTCATCGTTCGACCCTCCTCCTTGAGACCCGCGCCAGATGCAGTGCGCGATCAACCGTGCGGCCGACATCCATGTCGCCGAACATGAAAGATCATTCAGTTTTCCGCGGGGCGCGAAATTCGGCCGAACCGGTCGATGATCGATGTGGACCGAGGCCGGCCCATGGAATACAACAAGCCGCGACGTTCGACAACTGCGGTTTCTCGCCGCGCCGGCCTCGAAGGAGAACGGTGAACCGGCGACGAAGCGCACAAGAAAAATTCCGCTCGAAGAACTCTCAAGTCGGCGGAACGGTTGCACCGATGTGAGAGATGGTAGAGGTCGTAGCGATTCTCGGCGGATCCAGCTTTCGAGGTCGGGGCCGTCTTGCGGCGGTCTTTCATGATCGAGTCGGATCTCAAGGAAGGACATTCCAAGGATGGCGACTGGCGCTTCAGGTTCCCCACGGCTGGGCTATCTCACCGCGTCGGCGATGCTCGTGCTGGCGCTCTTGTTCCCGATCGGCCTCATGGTTTTCAACCCGACGCTCATGTTCGAGCGTGGTTGGGAGCAGTACGTCGGGACGGCCATCTACTTCTGGGCGGTGTTGACCCTCGGCAACGAGCTTCTCCGGCTCTGGCGCAACGAGCGAGCCTTTGAAGACGCGCCCAGACTGCTCCAGTTCATCGGCCAGACGCTCAGCCGGGTCGGCTCACGCGAGCCAGCGCCGGTCGCCGAAGCGATCACCCGCGACGGCCGCATCCTGACCGTCCGCGTGCGGCAGCTCGTGGGCTACGCCCGTGAGATCAGCGGCCCCTCGGCCAGCCAGTTGATGGAAGTCAACCGCGAGGCGTCGGGCCTTGACCAGGAGCACATGGCCGGCCGGTTCACTCTTACGCGCTACATCCTCTACCTCCTGCCGGTGATCGGATTCATCGGCACGGTCGAAGGCATTTCGAAAGCGCTCATGAACATCAGCAAGGTCTTGCCGATGGTCAAGGACCTCGACGCCTTCTTGAGCAACCTGACCGGCGTGACCTCAGCCCTTCAGATCGCGTTCGACAGCACCCTGCTCGCCTTGTTCCTGAGCGCCGCGCTGATGCTGGTTCAAACCATGATCTTCCGGCTGGTCGAGCAGCACCTGGCGCGGGTCGATCGGTGGGTCGTCGAGCACGTCCTGCCCGGCGCCGGCAGCCGCGATCCGATGACCGAGCGGCTCGACGAGCTGATCGGCCCGCATCTGGAACGGCTGCGGACCGAGCTGGCGACCATCCTCGAGCCGGCCGCCCGCTCGCTTCAAGTCGAAGCGGAGAAGATCAGCCAGAGCCTGAGCGACCCGATCCGCCGGCTCGCGGCGTCGGTCGAGCTGATGCCGGCTTCACTCTCGGCGTTCCAGCAAGGCGCCGAGACCATCGGCCGGATCGGCGGCGAGTTCGAGGCGCTTGGGAACCTGAGCGAATCGACGAGAAGGTCCGCCGCCTCGCTCTCCCGAATCGAGGACGCCCTGGCTCGGTCGGACGCCCCCGATCCGCAGCTCCAGGAGATCAAGCGCGGACTCGATCGCACCACCACGGCTATCGAGAGCCTCGCCGGCTCGTGGGCGTCGGCCTACGAGAAGTCGAGCCGGTCGACCCAGGAGCAGCTCGCCAAGACGATGAACAGCCTCAAGGACGCCCTTGAGATGATCAACGTCAGCATCGAGCAGGGGAACTCCCTGTACAAGAATATCGTGAAACGGATGTTCGACGACCGAGGAGGCAGCGGCGGCAATGGCGGCGGCGGCAACGGCGGCTCGCGGTCCGACTCGGTCCGGGCGGCCTGACGCGGCAGGCGGCGGTCGTCCGTTTGAGGGTTCAAGGAGCGCGATCGGGACGCGCCCGGGGTCTCCATAAAGAGGCAAGCCATGCGACGGAATCGGCGAGGCGGCGGATCGGGCTTGGAATTCGGCGGATCGGGCGAGGATTCGTTCGTCGCCGTCGTCGTGACCAAGCTCACCGGGGCGCTGCTGTTCATCCTGCTGCTCACGATGGTCATCATGGCCCTGCTCCCCAAGGCGATCGACTCCGCGGCGCGCCCCCAGGACGGTGGGCCGGCCGAGGTCGCGCGTCGGCCGTTGAAGATCCTCACGCCCGAGAGCCTTCCCGAGGCGATCGCCGGCCGGCCGTACACGGTAGCCCTGGCGGCCGACGGCGGCCAGGGGCCGCTCCACTGGTCGCTCGACGGCGCGCTTCCCGAGGGTTTGAGCTTCGATCCCGACTCGGGACTGGTCAAAGGCACCCCCTCGAAGGGAACGCCCCAGCCCGTCGACCTGGCCGTCCGGGTGAGCGATGGCGAGAAGATCGACGCCGGTTCGCTCCGGCTCGTCGTCTACCAGAGCGATGCGCCGTTGACCACCCCGGCCTGGTGGAAGCCCGGCATTCCCCCCGTCCCCTGGCGAGCCTGGCTCGATCAGGGAGTCGGCTTCCTGATCGTCTGGCTCGTCCATCTGGTCGGCATGTCGACCCTGGCGAACTTCGAGCGGCAGGCCGAGGCCGGCGGTGTCGCGATCGAGGGGGGCGAAGGCTCACTGTCGCTCGCCCCACGACGGTTCGCGGTCTACCGACTGCTCGTCCGGTTGAGCACGATGTCGGCGACCTTCGCGCTGGCCGCCTGGCTCTGGACTTCGCGGCCGCACTGATCGCAATACGCGAGCCGCATCTCGAATAGGGGCAAGCGCCAAGACTCACTACGAACGGCATCCGACCGGAACGGATTATTCTTAAAAGCTTGACCGAGAATCCCGGCCACCCTCCCCTCGAAAGCCGCTAAGATGAGTGAAGACGTCGGCCCCGGCCATTGACGACCGTTGGGCTACGGCCACTGATGGCGGAATCCGTGTATTCGAGGAGCATGGGCATGTCGCGTATTCGCTTATCCGTAATCGCTGGAGGTCTGGCCGCCGCCGTGGCCGCGGCCTCCGTGACCAGTTTTGCGCAACAGCAAGGCGGAGGCGGACGGGGCAACCGAGCCGGCGGCCAGGGTGGTCAAGGCGGGCAGGGCGGCCAAGGCGGCCAGAGAGGACCTGGCGGGCCCGGCGGCTTCGGAGGCCCCGGTGGCTTTGGAGGCTTCGGTGGCCCTGGGGGATCGATCATCTCGCTGGCCGGCATCGACCCGGTTCAGAAAGAAGTGAAGATTACCGACAGCCAGAAAATCAAGATCAGCAAGCTTTCGTCAGACCTCGATTCGAAGCGGCGCGAGTTCTTCCAGAACATGCGCCAGCAAGGTGACGCCGCGCGAGCCCAGCTTCAGGCCGCACAACAGGATGCGGCGAATAATCTCCAGCAAGGCCCCCAGACTCTCGACCCGCGCAACCAGGCTCTGGTGTCGGGTCTCCAAGGTGCCGGCCAAGGCTTCGGCGCCAACCCCTACGGCGGCCAGCAAGGCGGCGTCGATCCCAACGCCGTGCAGCAGGAATTCCGGCAGCAACAGAACGAAGTGCAGCGTGAGAGCCGGGAGATGATGCGGCAGGGAATGGAAGAGCTTCAGGCGGGATCGGAGCAGAGTCTCGCCAAGATCCTCGACAAGGCCCAGATCCGCCGCCTCTACGAGATTCAACTTCAAGTCGAAGGTCCGTTCGCGGTCCTCAAGCCCGACGTGGCCGAACGCCTCGAAATCCGAGACGAACAGGCCGAGGAAATCCGCGAGATTCAGGGCGCCGCCAACGAGCAGCGCCGCGAGATCATGTCGCAGACCCGCGACGTCTTCCGATCGCTCCGCGACGGCCAGCAAGGGCAAGCCAACGCCAACGGCCAGAACACTCCTCCGGCGAACGCCAACGGCCAGAACACTCCTCCGGCGAACGCCAACGCCAACACGGGACGAGGCCGTCAGGGTGCTCGGGGAACCAACGGCGCTGGCGCTCAAGCTGGCAACGGCGGCCCCGGCGGTCAAGGCGGTAATCGCCGCAACTTCGATCCGGAAGCCATGCGCAAGTTGATGGAGCAGCCGGACGTCAAAGCCAAGATGGACGAGGTTAGGAAGCAGGAAGAAGCGTTGACCGAGCGGTCTTACACGATGGTCTATAAGGCTCTCGATCGTCGCCAGGTCACCACCTTCAAGAAGATGCTCGGCAAGCCCTTCGACGTGAATCTGGTTCGCCAGGGCTTCATGCGAGGTGGCCCAGGCGGCCCGGGTGGCCCAGGCGCGCCGGGTGGCCCAGGCGGCCCGGGGAACGGCAACAACGCGACTGCCAACAATGCGAATGCCAACAACGCGACCGCCAACGGCAGTGCAACGGCAAAGGCCGACGTCGCGGCGGACGGCTCGAAGGACTCGACTAGCAATAGCGCGGCCACCAAGAGCGCGACCCCCAAGTCGAGTGCGGCCGTCAAATCGACGCGTGCCCGCGGTTCCCGCTGACGTCGGCTGCACACTGGTCTTTCCTGATCCTTAAGAGCGTCGTATAAAGCGAGCCTCGGCGAGATCCACTCGTCGAGGCTCGCGGTCGTTCCGGGACGGGCGTTCCGGCCCTCATGGAACGAGTGCGCCGAATCGAGCGGAGGGAGCCGCCAGATGCGTCGAGGACTGTTTTTCGCCAAGGCCGTGCGAGTCTTCGGTCTCGGATTGAGCCTGATTCTCGCCGTCTTCTCGGGTCGAAGCGACGGGGGAGACTGGTCGTTGCCTGACGGCCGAATGGGGATTCGCACAGCGCCCTTGCTGCTGCTGACTCGCCCCGACGTTCAATCCGACGTCAAGCTCGAAGCCGCCCAGATCGCCTCGCTGCACAAGACGATCGACGATCTTTCGCAGCGGGCGCAGGCCCTGCGCGGCAAGACCGGCGGCACGGTCATCGCCGAGCGTCAGGCGATCGACGACGCGCAGAGTCAGTGGCTGACAGCGAACCTGTCGGAGCAGCAGTTCAGCCGGCTCAGCCAGATCGACCTCCAGTGGGAAGGCTCGTCGGCCCTGGTCAGCCGCCCCGCCGTCGCCGAGATCTTGAAGCTCAGCACGAGCCAGGTCCGCGAACTCACACACCTGATCGCCGACCGCAACGCCCGGTTCATCAAGAACGGCTTCAACCCGGCCGAAGAGACGGCGATCCGTCGCAAGTCGCTCGCCATCCTGTCAAACCCGCAACTCCAAGCCTGGAACGGGGTGCTCGGCGACCGCTGTCAGTTCGTAACGAGCCCGCCCCCCGAACCCGTCGTCGACCCGGCCGCCAAGCAAGCAAGCCACGACGCGCCACGCTAACTCGGGTCCGCTTCCGGCCCGGCGGCTCGTCGGAACCGGAAATTGCAATAAGGCGCCCCCTGCATCAGCGTCTGGGTGCGCTCCAGATCGATAGCCGGATTAAAGCCTTCGACGAGGGCGAAATCACGCTGACAGGAAAGGCTCGCCCCCAGGTCTCCGAGCCCCAGGGCGCGGTACATCTCGGCGTAACGGCAGCGGACGACGTTGAAGGACAGGCGATCGGGCGACTGTTCGAGCATCTCGATCTCCAGCGCGTCGTTTTCCCGCCACCGGTCGAGCGCCCCGGCGAACGCCTCCAACGAGTCCTCGCCGAGCGAGACGGCGAGATTCCGGCCGCTCCGCCGGGCGAGATCGGTGATGACCTCGCGAAGCACCATCAGCGCCCGCTCCTGGCCGACCTCATGGGCGAAGGCCCGGACCAGCGGGCCGACGATCCCAGCCTCGATCTCACGCTGCTGAAGCAGGGGGATTTTCGGCATCTCGTCCGGCATCGCATCCCCTCCGTTGTAGACTACGTATTATGAAAGACAGCCGTCGCGTGTTTGCGATCGGTGGTGCGCTTTGGGAAGTGGTGACCGATGTGGCATCGCATCTTGGTTCATGTTCGAAGCGTCGGATGGGCCATGACGGCCGCCGCAACGGCCTGGGTCTGGGCCGGGGCGGCTGAGAAGCCAACCGAACCGCCGCTCCCCGAAGGCGTGGTCGTGATCCGCGACCTGACATATCGCTACTTCGGAGAACAACGCCTGGCGCTCGATCTCTACCTCCCCGCCGACGCGGGTCCCCCAACGGCAGGGACGGGTGAGCTTCGGCCCGCGATCGTCGCCGTCCACGGCGGAAGTTGGGTTGGGGGCTCGAAGCGCGATTACGGCCCGCAGTTCGCTCGATTCGCGGAGCACGGCATCGTCGTCGCCGTTGTCGATTATCGACTGGCGCGCCCGGGCGCGCCAAGCTGGGACGGAGCGCTCGAAGACGTCGCCGCCGCCGTCGACTGGCTCGGCGTTTACGCCGAAACATACCGAGTCGACACCGATCGACTCGCCATCGTCGGTACTTCGGCGGGCGGCTTCCTAGCTGCTCATATAGGACTCGGCACCCCTCTGAGAAGCTACATGGCCGGAGCCAGGCAGCAGGTAAAGGCTGCCGTCTGCCTCTCCACGCCAACGAGCCTGGTGGAACTCGCAGCATTTCGATCGCTCAAACACGACCCGTTGCGAGATCTCATGGGCCTATCGTCCGGCGACTTGGACAACATGGTTCGCACGAAGCTCAATGAGTGGGTGACGCTCATTTCGCACCGAGCGAGACCGATGCTCTTGATACACGGGACGGACGATCTGTGGGTTCCCATCAGCCAGGCGCGGGAATTGCACAAACGACTTGGCTGGATGGCGATCCCCAGCCGGCTGATCGAGATAAACGGCGCGCGCCATGGGTTCGAGCTTCGGGTCGAAGCGCCGAGCCCTCGCGACCTGCTGCCCGATGTTCTCGACTTTCTGAACGAGGTCTGGCGGGAACGCGCATCCGACGCAGCGTGAATTCGCGCGAGAAATTCCGCGCATCGGGATCATTTTCCGCGGCCTGGCTTCTTGAATTCCTTCGCCAAACCTGGAAGGATAAAGGTTGCCAATTCTTAAACACTTAAGATCGTTAGTTCACCGCTTCACCGGACCTCGGTCTGGACGGGTCTTGATTCGCAATTGGCCAGAGGGCTGACGCCGTGTCGACCGAAGCGTCCACCAGCGGTCTGATCACGATCTTGCCGGGCGCGGGTTTGATGCCCGATCATTACGATCGGGTCCGCGAGACGGCCGCGGATCGCCCCGAGGCCGACTCGCTACCGGTCGTGCCCGATCCCACGGCCGACCACGAGCAGGCCGAGCTGAAGCGCCGGCGCGACGACGTCGAGATCAAGCATCAGCGGATTCGCGAGTTCCTCGACCGCAACGACCAGGACGCGGTCGTTCTGGGACGGGCCGAGTCGGTCGCCTGGTTCACGTCCGGCGGCGACGTCGGGCAGGGTTGCGGCTCGGAATTCAGCTCGATTCTTCTGTTCATCAACCGCAACAGTCGCGCGGTGATCACCGACAACGTCCAGAGCTCACGGGTTTTCGAGGAGGAGCTGGCGGGCCTGGGCTTCCAGCTCAAGGAACGCCCCTGGTTCGACGACCCGCTCCGCGTCGTGGCCGAGTTGTGCCACAACAAGCGGATCGTCGCCGATATGTCCACATCCGGCTGCACGCCGTGGCGACGCGATTTCGATCCCCTGAGCGCCCTTCGCCGCCGGCTGACGAACCTCGAACGGCAACGGCTCCGCGAACTGGGCCGGACGCTCGCTCTGGCGGTCGAGGCCACGTGTCGGAATTTCGACCGGGGTGAGCGTGAGGCGGACGTCGCCGGCCACCTGGCCCATCGCCTGCTTCGCGAAGGGGTCGTGCCGGTCAACCTGCGGATCGCCAGCGACGACCGGCTCGGCCGATATCGCCAGCCGACGTTCAAGGCCGAGCCGATCAACAAGCGGGCGACGATCACGGTCACGGGACGTCGCCACGGACTCTGCGCCTCGTTGACCCGCACCGTCTCGTTCGGTCCCGTCGACGCCGAGTTCCGCGCCCATCACGCCCTGGCGACGATGGTTGACGCCACTTGCATCTACTTCTCCCGTCCCAGCGAGCCCGTCTCGGAAGTCTTCCGCCGATCGCGGCGGATCTACGAGAAGTTCGACGCGCCGCACGAGTGGACGCTGGACTATCAGGGCGTCTTCATCGGCTATTCCCCACGCGACGCGCTGCTCGTTCCCGACAGCAACATCGTGCTCGAGCCCGACATGGCCGTCTGCTGGAGCCCCAGCGTCGGGTCGGCCCGCTCGGAAGACACGATCGTCGTCGATTCGCGCGGCTTCGAGGTCGTCACCGCGGCGCAGAACTGGCCGCAGATCGAAGTGGCCGTCAAAGGCTACGTCTTGCCCCGCCCGGGGATTCTCGAACGCTGATCGGCCTCCCGTCGCCGCGTTCTTCGTGCGAAGCGATACCGCGCCATTTCGCGGATCAGCCACTCCCTGTAAAAAGATGGAATCGCGCCACGCGCCGTCGGTGGCGAATTCTTGCCACGAAAAGGAAACGTGAGTCATGAGTTCGAACGTCAAGAGCCCCTGGATCGGTCGGTTGCCGAAAATCGGAATTCGTCCCGTGATCGACGGCCGCCGGCGCGGGGTTCGGGAGTCGCTGGAAGACCAGGTCACGGCCATGGCTCGGAACGCCGCCGAGTTTCTCACCGCCAACCTCCGGCACCCGACCGGCGAGCCGGTGCAGTGCGTGCTCGCCGACACCTGCATCGGCGGGGTGGCCGAGGCCGCCGCGTGCGCCGACAAGTTCGCCCGCGAGGGCGTGGGGGTCTCCCTGACGGTCACGCCCTGCTGGTGTTACGGCAGCGAGACGATGGACATGGACCCGCTGATGCCCAAGGCCGTCTGGGGGTTCAACAGCACCGAGCGTCCGGGCGCGGTCTACCTGGCGGCGGTGCTCGCCGCCCATAACCAGAAAGGCCTGCCGGCGTTCGGCATCTACGGCCGCGACGTCCAAGATTCGGGCGATACGAACATCCCCGACGACGTCCAGGAGAAGCTGCTGCGGTTCGTCCGCGCCGGGCTGGCGGCGGCCACGCTCAGAGGCAAGTCGTACCTGTCGGTCGGCGGCGTGTCGATGGGCATCTCGGGCTCGATCGTCGATCAGCCGTTCTTCGAGCACTACCTCGGCATGCGGGTCGAGTGCGTCGACATGAGCGAGTTGACGCGCCGTATTAATGAGGAGATCTACGACCCCGACGAATTCGAGCGAGCCCTGCTCTGGGTTCATGTGAACTGCAAGGAAGGCAAGGACTACAATCCGCCGGCCGCCCGGAAGACCGCCGAGGTGAAGGCCGAGGATTGGCGCACGGTCGTCAAGATGACGCTGATCCTCCGCGACCTGATGATCGGCAACCCCCGGCTCGACGCACTAGGTTACGGCGAAGAAGCCCTCGGCCACAACGCGATCGCCGGGGGGTTCCAGGGTCAGCGAGCGTGGACCGACCATTCGCCCAACGGCGACTTTTCCGAGGCGATCCTGACCTCGTCGTTCGACTGGAACGGCGTCCGGATGCCGTACATGGTCGCCACCGAGAACGACTGCCTCAACGGCGTCGGGATGCTGCTCGGCTATCTGCTGACGAATACGGCCCAGATCTTCGCCGACGTGCGGACGTACTGGAGCCCGGACGCCGTCAAGCGGGTGACGGGGCATACTCTGTCCGGGCTCGCGGCGGGGGGGATCATCCACCTGATCAATTCGGGCGCCGCCACGCTGGATGGCACGGGCGAGCAGTCGCGCGACGGCATGCCGGCGATGAAGCCGTTCTGGGAGATCAGCGAGGCCGAGGCCGAACGCTGCCTCGACGCGACCACCTGGCCCGCGGCGATCTCCGAGTATTTCCGAGGAGGCGGCTACTCGTCGTGCTACCTCTCACGGGGAGGGATGCCGATGACGATGAGCCGGCTCAGCCTGGTGAAGGGGCTTGGACCCGTACTCCAGATCGCCGAGGGTTTTTCGGTCGACGTTCCGGCCGACGTCCACAAGATTCTCAACGAACGGACGAATCCCACCTGGCCGACGACGTGGTTCGTCCCCAACGTGACCGGCGAGGGGCCGTTCACCGACGTGTACAGCGTGATGGCCAACTGGAGCGCTAATCACGGGGCGATCAGCTACGGCCACATCGGCGCCGACCTCATCGCCTTGGCCTCGATCCTGAGAATCCCCGTGGCCATGCACAACGTGCCCGCCGAGAAGGTCTTCCGCCCCAGCACCTGGAGCCTCTTCGGAGCGCTGGAGCCGCAGGCCGCCGACTACCGCGCCTGCGCCAACTTCGGTCCGTTGTACGGCTGATCGAGACCGATTCCGGCGAACTTTCATCGACTCGTCGTCGAATTAGGTAGTGGAGTCGAGGAGACGGGTTGATCTCCCTCCAGAAAGGGACGTGGTTCGTCGATGCGAATGTCTTGGAAGCTAGGTCGGGCTGCGGGGATCGATGTTTTCCTGCACCCGACCTTTCTCTTGATCCTGTTCGCGCCGGGCGCGGTTGCGAACCTGCCGCTGGTGATCGCCCTGTTCGGCTGCGTGCTCTTGCATGAATTCGGGCACGCGTTGACGGCGCGCCGGTTCGGCATCGGCACGGTGAATATCACGCTCTATCCAATCGGCGGCGTGGCCCGGCTGATGCGCATGCCGCGCGCCCCTGGGGCCGAGTTGCTCATCGCCCTGGCCGGGCCGGCGGTGAATTTCGCCATCGCGGCGGGTCTGTGCGCAGTGCTCGGGCTGGGGGGCTCCGCCATTCTGGGCGACTACGCGAGCTTTTTCCTGCTGCAACTGATGGCGATGAACCTGGTCCTGGGCGGCTTCAACCTGATCCCGGCGTTTCCGATGGACGGCGGGCGGGTGCTGCGGGCCGTTCTCAGCGGCTGGATCGGGCGGGGCCGGGCGACGTCGTTCGCGGCGAGCGTCGGACGGGCGCTCGCGTTGGGCTTCGGAATCTACAGCCTGTTGACCTTCAACCTGATCCAGGTCGCCCTGGCCGGGTTCATCTACTACGCGGCGGGGGTCGAGGAAGCCGGCGTGCTCGCTGATGAGCGTCGCCGGCGCAGTCCGACGCCCAACGAAGAAGACCTCTGGAAAGCCCCTCCCGGCTACCGCTGGATTGAGAGCGGCCAGGGCGTGTGGCGGCTGGCACCGGTCACTGTCGCCGACTGGGCGAACCGCCGATGGGGATGAAGATGAAGCTGAAGCCGGTCGTCGAGCTTGGCGTCGCCGAGGCTTATGTGATCCTCGTCAATCACTTCGGCGAGGATCGACTACCGCCGCTCGAAGCCGTCGAGAACGAAGACTGGGGCCGAGACCTGTTGCTCAGCCGCTTCGAGGAGCACACCGCCGCCGAGTTGGCGGACGCCGGCCTCTGCCTGATCGAGGAGGAAGGCTTCGCCTGATCGTTCAATCGGGATGGACGAGGATCGTCATGTTCCGCCATTCGAGCTGACCGGTCTTACCGATCAGACCGAGATGACCGGGGTTCTGCTCGATCGCGTCGGACGTCGTGATCAGGACGTCGTCGAGCCGAGCCTCCAGGTGCGCGCCGACGACCTTGATCTTGAGCTTTCGCCAGGTCCCGAGTTCCTTCGCCGCCGCCTTGAGCGCATCGGTCTTGCGCTCGAACCGAGGCGGGTTGGTCCCGTGGCCGAAGAGCATGAAGCCGCCGTCGCCGTCCATGAGCTGGAGCTGATACCCCTTGACGGGTCCAAACGGATCCGTCGGCGCGGTTTCGAGACTGGTTCGGAACAGCAGGCTTCCCTCGGTCCCCGCCTTGACGATCCGGAATTCGGCGTCGAGCTCGAAATTCTTGTACGACTTGGCCGACCGCAACCACCCCGCGCCTCCATTGACGGCGAGGACCGAGTCGTGAACGCCGAATCCGTCGGCGTGCTCAGCGACCCAGCCTTCAAGCGTCTTGCCGTCGAAGAGGCTGACGGGCTTCGGCGGATCATCCAGTCCGAACGTCGACGTGGCGAGCAAGAGCAACGTCACGATCGCTCCCAGAAGACGTTTCATCAAGGGAAACCTCGTCAATCAAGGCCAGGAGCGTCGGGCGTCTTCTTGACCGATCATCGCGCGAGACGTCGATGGGCGACGGCCTCGCACTCTGGTCGAGTTTATGTACTAGCCGGAAGATCGAGAGCGGGTTTCGACGCCGCAATTCGACCCTACAATTAGAGGACGACGGACGGCCTCCGATCAAGTCTCGAATCCGTGGAAATCCGAAACTCAGGTGCGATCTTACGGCTTGTTCCGGGCCTGGATCATCGCGGCCAGGAAATGGACCGGGTGGTTCATGGTGCGGGCTGCCGACGCCAGTCGATCAAGCCGCCCCGAGCGCTGGCAAAGCTCGGCGAGCGGTGGGCAGGCGAGCAGCGAGTCGGGCACGTTCGCGAGGTGAGCCGCGGCGACATCGATCGCCTCGTCGAGGCGGTCGAGCCGGACCAGCAGGTTGACCAGAACCTGGGCGGGCATGGTGGACTCCAGGTCCTCGGCGCCGGCCTCCGGCGCGGGGAGCTTCGCCTGGAAGTGAGCGATCGCGGCGTCGACGTCGTGCCCGCGGACCGCGCGGAGGAAGACGTAATGATCCTCGAAGGTCCGCTCGAATGGAGGCGCCCCGTCGTACTGAAGCCTGGGCGACAGCCGCCGGCCGTACTCGGCGAGGTCGATCGCCAGGTCGAGCGCCTCGGGGTCGGTGACCTGAAGCGACGACCGGACCGTCGAGGTCAGGTGCGAGATGTCGATGTGGTACGACTCGTCCGAGAACAGCCAGTCCCGCCCCGCGATGAGCTGCGCGATCGGAGCGCCCTCGGGCGATTTCGGCTGCCCGCGCTGGACGACGTCGGCCCGGATGTTGGCCGCGAGCTGGGCGTGGATGTGGCGGATCAGCCGTTCGATGCACGCGGACCGAATCGCGGGATCGATCGGTCCAAGCTGTTCGAGCGACGTGATCGCCGAGCAGGCGCCGTAATGCTCGAGGATTAGCTCGAAACCACGCCTCGGGTTGGCCCCCTGGTGGAAGGCGACCTCGATTATCGGCCCGAGCTTCTCGGGGTCTTTCGGAGCCTGCGACGTCTCGAGCGCGGCGGCGACCGGCGCGGTCTCGCCGATGGCCCGAAAATAGGCCCAGGCGGTGGGGATGTCGTCGACGTCGAGGAACCGCGAGCCGACGCGGCGGAGCGCCTCGACGTAACGGTCTTCGAATCGCGTTCTTTGCTCCTCAGGCAGCTCGGCGTACTTGCCGACCTGGATCAACGGCAGTCCCAGCTCGTGCCGGGCCTTGAGCAAGAGGGCGTCAAGCAAGAGCCGGTAGTCGCGCGACGCGTCCAAACGCTCGATCAGGCGATCGAGGGCCGGGGCGGGTCCTTCGGCGTCGAGAATCGCTTCGAGGTCGTCGAAGCCCTGGGGCGCATCGGTCACGGCCGGCTCGATCGCTGGCGTCAAGGCGTCCTTCATGGTCGGAAAATCTCCATCGATGACTCTACTCGGCGTCGCCCTTGCTTGGGTCGAGGGCCGAGGCGGGGGCGCCCGGCGGATCGGCGTCGACGCTGGCGCCGACCGATCGCTTCCACGTATCCCAGCACCGCTTCTTATAGCACTCGACCATCGCGTCGCGGATCTCTTCGAGCGAGTCGGTCACGATCAGCAAGTTCATGTCTTCGGGCGAAATCGCCCCGGATTCGAGCACGGTGTCGACGACCCAGTCGAGCATGCCCTTCCAGTAGGCCGTGCCGTAGAGCAGGATCGGGAATCGGTTGATCTTCCGCGTCTGCACGAGCGTCAGGGCTTCGAACATCTCGTCGAGCGTGCCGAAGCCGCCAGGGAAGATGACGAACCCGTCGGAGAACTTGACGAACATCGTCTTGCGGACGAAGAAATAACGGAAATCGATCGACAGGTTGACGTAAGGATTGCCGACCTGCTCGAACGGGAGCTGGATGTTGCAGCCGATCGACGACCCGCCGGCCTCGAAAGCGCCCCGGTTGGCCGCCTCCATGATCCCCGGACCTCCCCCGGTGATCACCGCGAACCCCGCGTCGGCCAGCAGCCTGCCAAGCTTCCGGGCGTCCTCATAAAGGGGGTTCGGCTCCTTGATTCGAGCCGAGCCGAAGACCGTCACGGCGGCGCCCACTTCGGCCAGGGCGTTGATCCCGTGGACGAACTCGCCCTGAATGCGAAGCACGCGCCAGGGTTCGTCATGGGTGAAGGCCGCCTGCTCGGGCATCCAGGGAGTCGGGACCAGGTCCGACGACGCCGGCCGGTTCAGGAGTTGCTCGTCATCGGTCCTGCCGCCGATCGACGAACGGGGCTGGGAGCCGTTGCGATGCACGGCCGGGGATAGGGCCTCTCTACCTTTGGAGCTCAAGAAATCCGCATCCGAGGCGTCGGCCCCCGGCTGATCGGCCGAACGACGCGGCCTGTCGCAAGAGTCGTGCTGATCCATTTTGATGAATGCTTTCCTCGAAATCGTAATGCTTCGGATTCCATCCTAACCTATTGTACGCTCGGCCTGGACCGCCAATCTCCTGGCTGTTGTACTCAAGAATCACGCCAGAGCCAGTTCCCACGACTACGACGGAGCCGTTAACATGGGGGAACTCTAATTCCTCCCGCTTGTTCGGCCCAAAGGAAACGACCCGATTCCATGTCCAGCGCCCCCGCCTCCACCGACCAGCCCCTCCCCGACGGATTGTGGAACAGCCCGTTCCTGAAGGCCTGCCGCCGCGAGCCGACCGACGTCACGCCGGTCTGGCTGATGCGTCAGGCCGGCCGTTACATGGCCGAGTACCGGGCGGTCCGCGCCACGACGTCGTTCCTCGAACTTTGCAAGCAGCCCGAACTGGCGACCGAGGTGACCGTCACCGCGGCGGAAATTCTGGGCGTCGATGCGGCCATTCTCTTCGCGGACATCCTACTGATCCTCGAACCGCTCGGATTCGACCTGGAGTTCGCCAAGGGGGAAGGACCGGTCATCCACAATCCGATCCAGTCGGCCGACGACGTCGATCGGCTGCGACGGCTCGACGATCTCGAACCCCTGGGCTTCGTCTTCGAGGCCGTGCGGCTGATCCGGGCGGCTCTGCCGCCATCGCTCCCCTTGATCGGATTCGCCGGCGCTCCGTTCACCTTGGCCTGCTACGCCATCGAGGGGGGCGGCTCGCGACACTACGAAAAAGCCAAGGCCTGGATGCTCCGCGACCCCGGCGCCTGGAACGCCCTGATGGAAATCTTGGTCGACGCCACGGCCCGTTACCTGAACGCCCAGGTCGAGGCCGGCGCCCAAGTGCTCCAGGTTTTCGACAGTTGGGTCGGCGCGCTCAGCCCTCACGATTATAGACGGTTCGTCCAGCCGCACATGACGCGCCTTTTCTCGATGCTTGATCCGAGGGTTCCGTCGATCCACTTCGGGACCGGCACCGGCTCGCTGCTCGAACTGCAACGCGACGCCGGCGGCTCGGTGATCGGGCTCGACTGGCGGGTGGAACTCGACGAGGCCTGGAGCCGGCTCGGCGACCAGGTCGGCGTGCAAGGCAACCTCGACCCCGTCACCTTGTTCGCGCCGATTTCCGAGATCACCGCCCAGACCCATCGGATTCTCGACCAGGCCGACGGCCGGCCCGGCCACATCTTCAACCTGGGACACGGCGTCTTGCAGCACACGCCGGTCGACCACGTCCGTGCGCTCATCGACGTCGTCCACGAGTATTCTCAGACGCGTCGCGGCGGCGTCGGTTGAACTGACATTTTTCCCTCGCATCTGGCAAAATCGGTTGGAATCGGCGACACTCGCGGTTTGAGCAGCGAGGTTCCCAGAACGGCTCGCGAGGGACTTGTGTTGATGAAGACTTCGCTCGAGCGGTCGTCAGGCTCGAAGACTACGGATCGGGTGGTCGTGATCGGCGGCGGACTCTCCGGACTCGTCGCCGCGCACCGCCTCCACGAATCGGCGAAGCAGCTCCGAAGGCCCGTCGAAGTCGTCGTCCTCGAAGCGAAAGACCGCGTCGGCGGGGTGATCCGGACCGACCGCCGCGATGGCTTCACGCTCGAAGGCGGCCCGGATTCGTTCATCACCAACAAGCCGTGGGCGCTCGACCTCTGCCGTCGGCTGAACCTCGAAGATCAGTTGATCGAGACCGATTCGGCCCATCGCCGCTCGTTCGTCGTCCGCAACGGCCGTCTCGTACCAGTGCCCGAGGGGTTCGTGCTGATGGCCCCGCACCGGCTGCTGCCGATCCTCACCACGCCGATCCTCTCATGGCGGGGCAAGCTCCGGCTCTTGGCCGAGATCATGATCCCGCGCCGCGACAGCGACGCCGAGGAAAGCCTGGCCTCCTTCGTCCGCCGTCGGTTCGGTCGCGAGGCGCTCGAACGCCTGGTGCAACCTCTCGTGGGAGGCATCTACACCGGCGACCCCGGCAACCTGAGCCTCAAGGCCACGCTCCCCCAATTCCTGGCCATGGAAAAGCAATATGGCAGCCTGATTCGGGCGGCCTGGCGGCAACGCGGCAGCGCCGAGACCCGGCGTCGCGAGAAGGAATCGTCGGGCGCGAGGTACGGCATGTTCGTCTCGCTGGCCGACGGCATGGACGTCCTGCCGCGAACACTGGCGGCCTCGCTCGGCGAGGGCGCGATCCAGACCGGCCGACCGGTGCGCCGGATCAGCCGCCGGAGCGATCGTGCGGGCTGGGTCGTCGAGCTGCTCAACGGCCCGCCGATCGAGGCCGACGCCGTGATCGCGACGACCGAAGCCCACGCGACGGCCCGGATGCTCGACGGCCTCGACCCCTCGCTGGCCCTCCAGCTCCGCGCGATCCCCTACGCCTCGTCGATCATCGTCAACGTCGCCTACCGCCGCGACCAGGTGAAGCACCCGCTCGACGGCTTCGGCGTCGTCGTGCCGGCCGTCGAGTCGCGGTCGATCCTCGCCGCCTCGTTCCTCAACGTCAAGTTCCCGAGTCGCGCCCCGGCCGGCTCGGCCCTGATCCGGGTGTTCATCGGCGGAGCCACCCAGCCCGACCTGTTCGACCTCGACGACGACGCGATCCGCGAGATCGTCGCCCGCGAACTCGGCGACCTGATCGGCGTCCGCGGCGAGCCCCTCTTCCTGGAAATCGGCCGCCACCCCCGCGCCATGCCGCAGTACGTGCTCGGGCACCTGGAACGCGTCGAGACGATCCGACGCAAGGCGGCCAGGCACCCCAACCTGTTCCTGACCGGAATTGCGTTCGACGGCGTCGGCATCCCCGACTGCGTCCACGCCGCCGAGACCACCGCCGACGCCGTCGTCTCGGCCCTCGCCGGCTCCGGCTCGATCGCCGCGGCGTAACGGCTCGCCCGCAAGCGGTTCCGAGCCTCGGTTCAGGCGACGAACATCGACCCCGTCCCTTCCTGGGCCGGCTCCAGACGCACCTGAACTCGGTCGAGAAGCTGGGCCGTGGCGCGCGTATTCGCTTCGAGTTGAATCATCAGTCGAATGAGCGCCCCCGTCGCCAGGAATTGCAGTGCTCCGAGTAGGATTCCGACGGACCACAGCAAGGACAGCGTTGCGCCCAGGCCGGCGGACAACGGCGAGAAGCTCGTCTGGGGACGGCCAAATCCTACCTCGGACGGTGGCACCGAAATCGTCGTGGCCAGGGCGGTGTAGAGCGCGAAAGCCATCAGGGACGTCCCCAGACCGAGCAGGATTCCGCCGATCATGCTATAGATCGAAGCGACGATGCGTAGTAATCGATGCCGCCGATCCGATCCGTGAAACGATGTGCTCGTCATCATCTCCTCCACTGGCAGGGCATCCCGGGATGGAAATTGCTTCGGTTCGCAGTCGAAGCTTGATCCTCATTCACAAACCTACCGGATTTTACACGACGCCGGCGGATCATGTCATGCACGAGTCCGCGCCACGGCGCGCTGAAGCAACCACACCGCGACGACGCCGGCGACGGCGATCGCGGCCAGGGTGACGAGGGCCACGGCCGCGAGGTGGCTTTCCACTCCGGTATGCAGGAGGCTCCAGATCAGAAGGCTGATCGTCTGCACGCCCGGCGGCGCGATCAGGTTGGTCGCCGGCAGTTCGCCGAGGCTCAGGACGAACGCCACGGCCCAGGCGGCCAGGGTCGCTCGTCGCGAGAGCGGGATCGCGATGCGAAACACTTCGCCGATCGGCCCGACGCCGTCCATCGCCGCGGCCTCGAAGACCTCGGTCGGCAAGCTCCGCAAGAAGGGCCAAAGGATCAGGATCGCGTACGGCAACGCTCGGACGGACATGGCGAAGACCACGATCAACGGCGAGTCATAGACCCAATCGACCGTGCGATAAGCGAGGAGCAAGGCCATGCCGACGACCGGCCCGGGCGCGGCGAGAGTCAAGGCAACGCCCCCCAGCGTGAGCGCCTGCCACCCGCGCGACGCACGACTCAGCCAGCAGATCGCCCAGGCGAGCACGACCGTCAGCGTCGCCGCGCCCAGCGAGAGAATCACGCTCGTCGTCAGCGGTTCGACGCTTTCCTCGAACGCGAACCGCAGCGAGCCTCCGAGGCCGGCGAACGACCACGTCGGCGGCTTGCCGAGCGTCGCCCGGCCTCCGACCCGCCCCGCGCGCCAGATCAGGCTGTAGAGCGGCAACGCCACGATGTTACCGACCAGGGCGACGAGGAAAATCCCCAGGGGAACCCGCCACCGGCCCAGCCGCCAGGTTTTCGACCGCTCGAAGGCCGAAGCCAGCCGCCTCGGCGCGTGCCGCGCGAGCGACCGGCAGACCAGCAGAACGACCGTCCCCAGGACCAGCAGTGGCGGAATCGCGACGGCCGCCGCGCTGGCCGGGCCGTTGCCCAGCGTGAACTGGACGTACGCTTCCTCGGCGTAGGTACGGACCTGCAAGAGGTCGGTCACCGTCATGTCGCCGGCCGCGAGCACCGCGACGGCCAGGGCCGAGGCGGCGACCGCGCCAAGGCTCCGTCGCAAGGTCACGCCCAGCCAGACCCGCCACGCCGGCCAGTCGAGCAGGGCGCCTTCTTCCAGCTCGGGCTCGACCAGCCGCAGGCCGACGCCCGATAGCAAGACGACCCAGGGCAGGGCGGCCAGCGCGGTGATCACGGCCACGCCCAGTCGCCCAACCAAGATCGGCTGAACCCCGATCGCCTGCATTCGGCCGGCGTTGCCGAACGCCCCCAGCCAGGCGGTGGCGTGCAGCGGCAACGGGATGAACGCCGCCAGCCCCAGCAAGAACAGCAACGGCCGGCGCCCCCAGACGTCGGTGCGGAACAGCAAGAGTGCGAGCGCGACGCCCACCGGCAACGCCAGGGCTTCGGACGCGACGGCCAACACAACGGTTTCGAAAGCCAGCCGCGCCGGTCGAGCCAGGCCGCCGCTCTCGGCGACGACCGCGGCCGTCGCCGCCGGGTCGAGTCCTCCGCTCGAATCCGAGGCCGTCTCGGCAACTCCGACCGCCTCAACGATCGTCGCCGCCAGTGGCCAGCCGATCAGGACCGCGAGGCCGACGATCACCAGAGCGCGGGCCGTCCAACTCGCCCAGGCGCTCACGATCGCAGGCCGGCGGCGCGCATCAGGTCGGCGGTCGCCGTGTACGCTTCCTCGACCCACTCGACGATCCGCTCGGGGTCGGGCGAATACTCCAACTCGATCGACACCGTCGCGTCATCGTCCAGCCCGAGATCTCGAATCGCATCAAGGTATGGAGCGAAGTCGACCACGCCCCGGCCCGGCGGCAAATCGCCGTGAACCTTGCCGTCGCAGTCGGAGATGTGGACGTGGGCGACCCGGCCCCTCAGGGTCTCGATCAACTTGGCCGATTGATGGGAGAGGACCAGGTGCGAGATGTCGAGGTTGGCCTTCACCGATGGGCGGTCGACGTCGATCAGAAACCGCGACATGCTGCCGACGTCGTTGAGCAACGAAAGCTTGAACGGTTCGAGTTCGAGCGCGATCTCCAGGCCGAGGCTTGCGGCGTGATCGCCGAGCGTCTGAAGGTGGCGGACGCCGGCCGCCCACTGCTCGGCGGGGGGGATCACTTCTTGCTGCCAGATGTATTCGCCGAGCACGAGCAAGACGTTGCGCGCCTCCAGCTCGTAGGCGAAATCGAGGTAGTCGCGGACGCGGTCCACGTGGAACCGCTGGACGCTCGGGTTGAAGTCGATGAGTCCGGCGGCGACGCAGGGGAGGCTGACGATCGGAAGGTCCGCTCGCGCGCATTCGTCGCGAATCAGCCGTCGCTCGCGAGCGTCGATGTCGAGCGGGTCGGCGAAGACGTCGATGCAGTCGAAACCGATCTCCTTGGTCTTGCGAACGCCGAAAGCCGTGCCTCGGCCCGCCTGAACCCAGGCCGAATTGATCAGGCCGAGTCTCATGTTGCGCCGTCTCCCCTTTTCAAGGCCGACGTCGGCCTGACCGTCTCGCGCGTCAGGGACGGGGTCGGCGTCGTCGTGGTCGGTCCGTCACGCTCGTCGGCAAGTGGGTGTTCGCCGGAGCCGTCCGGGGACGGCGGCCGAACGGGTTCGATCGGCAGATGCACTGAGAAACACGTTCCGTGGCCGGGCGTCGATTGCACCTCGATGCGTCCGTTCTGCTCCTGAACAATCCCGTAGCTGATCGAGAGTCCCAGGCCGGTCCCCTGGCCGAGCGGCTTGGTGGTGAAGAAGGGGTCGAAGATCCGCTCTAGGATCGCCGGTTCGATCCCACAGCCGTTGTCGTCGATGTCGACCCGGACGCCAAGCGCGTCGGGCTCGGTCTCGGTGCGGACCCTCACCTCGCCGTTCTCGCCGCACGCGTCGATGGCGTTGGTCAAGAGATTGAGGATGACCTGGTGAATCCGCGCGGCCCGGCACCGCACGGCCGGCAGCGCCCCCAGGTCCATCACGATGTGGACGCCCTTCTTGCGCGCGTACCCCTTCACCATGTTGATCGACGATTCGATGCCGGGGTTGAGGTCGACCTCGTTCCATTCGCCCTCGTCGACCCGAGCGAAGAGGCGAAGCTCCTTGACGATCCGCTCGATCCGCCGAAGGCCCTCGCGGGTGCGGTCTATCAGTCTCGGGAAGTTATCCAGGCAGTAATCGAGATCGATCCGGTCGCAGACTTCCTCGATCTCTTCAAGCAGCTTGGGGTCGGCCTGCTTGATGACGTGGTCGCTTCTACGGTAAAGCCGGATCAAGGCCAGCAAATCGCGAAGGTCGCGCTCCATGACCGCCACGTTGTTGCTGACGAACGACAGCGGGTTGTTGATCTCGTGGGCGACGCCCGCAACCAGGTGGCCCAGGCTCGCGAGTTTCTCGTTCTGAACGAGCAAGCTCTGCGCCTGCTTGCGCGCCTCGTGCGCCTGGTGCTCGGAGCGAGCCAGTTCCACAAGTTCGACGTTCTTCTCGCGAAGCTGTTCGTCGGCCCGAATCCGCGCGGTCACGTCCCAGAAGATCCCCTGCACGCCGATCGGCTTGCCGTCGGAGTCGAGGAGGGCCGTCTTCATGACCTGGACGTGGAGCGTGTCGCCCTGGGGGGTGATGTGCTCCTCGACGACGTCGAGCACCCGGCCGCTCTCGATCACCCGGCGGTCGTCGGCCCGGTATTTCGCAGCCAGCTCGTTGGGGAAGAAGTCGTAGTCGGTTTTACCGACGATCTCGTCGAGGCTGCGCCCGAGCTCGGCGCAGAACCGCTTGTTCGCGAACGTGAATCGACCTTCGAGGTCTTTCCGCAGGATGCTCTGCGGCAGCGTCTCGACCAGCGAGTAATAGATGGCCTCGGTCTCGCGGAGCGCCCGCTCGGCCTCGCGACGCTGATCGGCGATCGTCTCCAGGTCGGTCGCGAGCGCCGAGTGCCGCTTTCGGAGATGGCGCATATAGGCCATCGCGCCGACGGCCGAGGAGGCGAGCAGGAACACCGCCGCGAGCGGAAACACATGGTCGACCGGCCACCACGCGGCGAAGATCAACGCTCTGGTGCAGACTGGTGATTCCACCAAGGGAATGGATCCCGATAGAGGAAACGTCGCCGATGAGATTCGGAGCGGGCCCGCACACGTCGCGATCCGCTTCTCCGCCCCAACCTCTATTATATCATGACAGGAACTCGGCGAACGGCACCACGCGGTGTTCCGACGCGGCGGCGAGGACGGCCTCGCAAAGCGCGATCGTCCGCAGATTGTCGCGACCGGAGATGTCGGGCTCGCTTCCGTCCTCGATCGCCCGCATCAATCCGGACATCGTGCCGGCGAAGGCGTCAGGGAACCAGGCGTGCGGCCAAACCGGCTTATGCCATTTCCCGTGGTCGGACCGGGTCGAATAGGTCAGCGTGCTCGGCTCGCGACGGGGCCAGGCGGGCCAGCCGATCGTCCCCAGGGCCAGGCCGTCGGTCCCCTCGAACCGCCACCGAACGCCGAGGTCGGCCCCAGCGCCCTCGCGCGCCGGGCCCGACCAGACGTCGTCCCAGCTCGACGCCCGAGCGCCATTGGCGAATTCCAGGATCGCCAGGTTGATGCCGTCGGCGTGGGCGAACGTCGTCCGAGGGTCGGGGCGGGTGCTCGCGAGGACCCGTTGAGGGTCGCCCAGCCAGTAGCGGAAGGTGTCGAGGTGGTGGATGCTCATGATGAAGGTCGACAGCGAACGGCCGTCGCGGGCCCAGGGCATCCAGTGCGGGATCGCGCGCAGCTCGATCGTCGCCAGCACCGGATCGCCCAGAACACGGCGGTCGAGAAGCGCCTTGAGAGCCCGCACCGAGTGGTCGTACCGCATATTCTGATTAACCTGAAGCGCGATCCCCGCCGCGTCGCAGGCCGCGACCAGATCGTGGGCCTCGGCGGAGGTGAAAGCCAACGGCTTCTGCGCCAGGATTCCGCGAACCTTCCGCGGGTGGTCGACGATTCGGCGGATCACGGCGGGTTGCTCGGCCGGCGGAACAGCGACGTCGACGATTTCGATCTCCGGATCGTCGAGCAGGGCCTCGACCGTCGGATACACCCGAGACACGCCCCGAAACTCGGCGACTTCGCGCGCTCGCGACTCCGTCCGCGACGTGATCGCCAGCGTTTGAAACCCGGCGTCGTTGTAGGCGACCAGGTGGCAGTCGCGGACGATGAAGCCCGCGCCCACCACGCCGATCCCCCAGTCGCGACGGACGGGCCATTCTGGCAGGTGCGCCACGGCGTCGAGCACGGTCTCGGGCATGTTGCGATCTCGCGAAAGGCACCGGACCGGTTCGGCGGCGTCCCGGTCACGCCGCTTCGTTCGATCGATCCTCCGCAGTCGGTGATACTACGTCGTCGCCGGCCATGTCCAGGGGGCGGTGTCGAGAAACGACGTTCCCATCGCCAGCGCCCGCGACGAATTCCCCGATCGGCCGAAACCACGCGCGGAACTCGGCTTCGGTCGATCGCCTCGAAACCGACCGCGCCACGCGGGCGGCACCCAGCAACGGAGCGATCACGGCCATCGCCAGAGCGCAAGCCTTCCAGCAGGCTTCCCAGGCTCGCGGATCAACGACCGCCAACACCGCGAGCCCCGTCAGCCCCAGCAGCACGACGTGCGGCTCGCACGCCTTGTACAACGGATAGGTGATCGCCGCGCGGCCGCGACGAGGCCACGCCGGAGGCGGCGCGGGCCGTCCCCCCGCGCCGCCGTCGACGCGATAGTTCTCCGGACTGCTCTTGAGCCGCTGGAAGAACGCTTTGTAGCGGCAGTCGTTGTGCAGGCTCAGCACGGCCCAACCGGCGGCGATCGCAAACCCGACCGGTGCCCAGAACAGGCCACCCGTTCTCTGGGCCAGCCCGAAACCCAACCCGAATCCCAACGCCAGGTTCGCCATGTGGTGCATCAGATAGTCGTAATACACGCCGTCGAGGCTCGCGGTGCCGCGCCATCGCGCGATCTGACCGTCCACGTGGTCGAGCCAGAAAGCCAGGTGGCACAGCCCGACGCCGGCCACGAACGCGACGCGGTCTCCCGAGCCGATCGCCGCCGCGCCGCCGAGGCTGGCGGCCAGCGAGGCGAGCGTCGCCTGGTTGGCCGTGATCCCGAGCCGAACCGCCAACCAGGTCCCGTAAACGGCCGACGGCCGCGCCACGCGCCGGGCCAGCCAGTTGCCGATCTCGCGGTGTCGGCCTTTCTGAACAACCGCCCGCAACTGCGTGAGGCTGGGATGATCAGCGCTCATCGGATCACGCCGTCGGTCCGGACGGCCCCAAGGTCGGCGACCTCCAGGTCATAGATCGCGTAGCTGCGAACCAGTCCGTCGGAGTCGCCAAGGTCTTCCTTGTACAACGGCTTGTGCAATGCCAGCCAGGGAGCCAGCAACGTGCCCAGCGTCGGGTCGAATTCGACCTCGACCTCACCGTCGGGCTTCGGCGGACAGAGCATCAGGTGCGTGTAGCCGTCGCGACGGAGGGCGTCGATGATCTCGCGATCCGACTCCCCGTTCGCGCCCAACCCCGTCCGACGCCGATGCGCCAGTTCCATCGTGTACTTGCGAGGAATGTAAAAGCCCCGGTGGTCCTGGCCGATCAGGCGGGCCGTCCGGGGGAGATGTTCCGACACCCAGCGCCCGACCTTGAACGTCGGCTCGCAACGAGCCAGAAACTGCACCGAGGACTCGCTGCCGAGCACGGTACCGACCGACCGTCCCGCCCGGGTCATCGCCACGCAGGTTTCGAGGCCGAGCACGGCGATGAGCAACGTCGCCAGCACCCGCGCTGGGATCGTCTGGCGCTCGCGCCAGGTCGCCGCCAGGTAGGCGACGCCGACCGAGAGCGGCCCGACGGCGATCAACAGAAAACGCATGCTCTGCCGTTGCGTCATGCAGACCATCAGAAAACCATAGCCGAGCAAGACCAACCCCAGCACCCGACGGGGCGCCTTTTCGAGCAGCAAGGCCGGCAGGAAAAGGAGGAAGATCGGCCCGAACTGATGCGCGAAGCTGTCGAACCGGTGCGGCTCCAGCGTCAACGGACCGATGGAAGTCACGATGTTCCAGAGCGTTACAGGCAGTGGCCGTTTGATCGGCGCCAGCACTTCTTCAAGTCCCGATCCGAACCACGACCGAAAGAACGGGAAGACCGGGTTGCCGGTGTAAACATACGCCCGGAGATACCAGGCTCCACCGGCCGCCGCCGCCGCGAACGCGAACCAGGCCGCCAGCCGGAGCGACTTCGACCAGCCCAGTTCAGCCACCCGCCTTCGCTCATACAACGGCCGCAGCACGATGCCCGTCACCAGCAGAGCCGAGAGCACGAGGGCCGGGTATTTGACGCCCGCCGCCAGCCCCGCGAAAACGCCAGCGAGGATCGCCGCCTTGCGACCCGGGTTGTCGAGCAGGCGGACCCAGGCGACGATCGCCGCGGTCCCGAACGCCGCGAGCGCGACGTCGTTGAGCGGCGCGGTCATGCCGTTGGTGACCGCCGGCACGAGCAGGGCCGCCATGCCCGCCCACCAGGCTCGGCCGCCCAGGCTCGGTCGGGCCAGGGCCGTGGCGTTGGCCGCGAGGGCGAGCCCGAGCATCCACTGAATGCAACGGCAGGCGATCGGTCCCCGGAAGGCCAAGGCGACCATGTAGAGCATCTCGGCCGTCAGCGGATAAACCGTCTCGTGAAGGTCGGGGTCGAAGAAGACCGATTCCTGGATCAGAAAGACCTTGGGAACCTGAAGATGGTAACAGAGCGCGTCGCCGTCGGTGACCGGCGTCAGTGACGTCAGCGCCGTGGCGGCGACGGTCGCGATCAGAAAAACCCCCATCACGCGATCGTCGACCCGCGCGGCTTTCCAGGCCGATCCGAAATCCGCCGATCGCGCGAGTTCGCGAACCAGCCGAAAGCCCGAGAACAGCCCGAGTTCCGTCACGACCCCCACCAGCACCGCCAAGCCGATGATGTTCAGGCCGCGGAACTGGCCGAGCAGGAGGGCGGCCAGCGCGAGCAGGCCCATGCCCAGCGGCAGAGCGAGCCCGAAGACGTCGACTGGATGCTCGGGAGAGCCACCGAGCCATCGCAAGATCCGCCAGCCGAGACCGGCGGAGACCAGCGCCAGGAAGAGTGCGAATCCCAGGTCGAACATCCCTGTTACACCTCGGTTGGGCCAGCGATCAGTTGTCGATCATCCGTTGACTCGAACGACGCAGAACTGGGAGAGCACGGGATCGGGGTCCATCGGGATCGGCCCCGATTCGGCGATCCGGAAACCCTGGCTGCGGTACCAGGCGGCCGTGTCGTAGCCGTAGCGGTTGTAGCTGACGTTCATTTCTTCGTTGTGCGCGGCGAACCGGCGAGCGACGCGAATCACCTCGCGGCGGATCTTGTCGGCGATCTCGGGAGGGTTGTGGAGGATCACGGCCGAGGTCACGACCATATCGAACGACCCATCGGCGAACGGCAATTGATCGCCTCGTCCGAGAAACAACTCGACGTCATCTTGACCGTTCAGAAACTCGCGCGCCGCGCCGAGCTGGGAACGGCTGAAGTCGAGGCCGGCGAGAGGGGCGTCGGTCCGAACGCGGATCGCCTGAAGGAGCTTGCCGTAGCCGCAGCCGATTTCGAGAATCGAGGTCGGTCGATAGGCCGCCACCCGATCCGCGATCCACTCGGCGCGGAGGGTGCGGCCGACCTGACCTTCTTGCTCCCGAAAATAATCACGACCGCCCCGGAGCGTCCAATACGCGCGAGGATCAGCGTAGATCAGTCGGCGCTTCCACGTCGGCCATCGGCCGAGCGAGCGTCGAAGCGTCTTGTGCCATGCATAGCGGACGCCTCGTGATCGCAGAGCCCGCCAGGCGCGGAGGGGAAGTAGCGGCTCGGGGTGTAGCAGCGTGTCCATGAGACCGTCCCTGGTCTGTCGGTGGCGTGACGGAATTCCTTGCCGTCTCGGACTTTCCCTCGCGAGACCGGCAGGCGTCGATCCGGACCGCGGCGGCTGGACCTCGTCCGAAGTCCGCCCGCGGATCGGCGACGCAGTCTACGACCGAGCCGGGAAAGGGTCAATCCAGGTCGAGGCGTGAAAGCGGACCGGACGGCGGCCGTCGCAACGTGCGGACGCCCCCGCGCTCGGAAGTTTGATCGAGGTGGTGATCTTTCCTATACTCATCGTCAGGGTCATCGTCATGTCCACCGCGCGAGCCTGAAAAGGTCGAGACGCCGCGAGGAAGCGGATGAGAGGACATTCGAATCATGGGCGTGAGTTTCGGACGGGCTCGAATCGCCGACCTGGCCTTTCATGTGTTTCACCGTTCCCTTCACCCGGAATGGTTCTCGACTCGCGCGCACCTTCGGGTCTCGCGCGGGGAATGGCAAGCCGACGTCCGCATCATCGAAGGGGGCCACTCGATCGTCTTCGGTTCGCGGTCCTTTCGACTGACGGAAGTCCTCGCCGGCCCCGAAACCCTGCTCCCGGAACCTGGGCTGCTCTACCACTCGCCGATTCGCAACGAGCGCTCCACCACCCTCCGCCCGGGCGAACTGCTCGATTACCAGGCGTGCTTCGAAGTCGAGCGGGTCGACCCCGAAGTCTTTCGCCACCTCTGCGAGGAAATGACCGCCGACTCCACCCTCGACGGCCTCTTCCACCAGTTCGGGTCCTCCAACCGCCTGGCGCCGCGACCGATCAGCCGCATCCACGTCGACGCCCGCACCCGAGGAATCTCGATCCAGGCCTTCCACACCTTCCCCGACGAACTCGCCATCGTGCGCTCGCTGTCGCTCTACGAGTTGCTCCCTCGCCTCTCGAACTCCTGACTCGACTTTTCTTTCCCGAGTTTGACAAAGTAGGCCGCATGGGACAGAATCAGGCAGCCACGCGGACAGCCATGCATGACTTATTCTCAGGGCGTCGACCCGAGCGGTCGGGCTGAGAGATCGACATCGAGCGGTCGAGTGTTGATTCTCGCGATGATGGCGAGGATCGCTTGTTGCCTGTCTGGATGAGCCGCATTACGATGAGTCGGACGTTGGCGCTCGCGGTGGGTTGGTCCGCGGCTCCAGACGTCGACAAGCTCGTTCGTTCAGGGTTGGGCAGTAGGGGACCGTCGCGCCCCTCGCCAGCAGGAGGATCAAGGCCAGGTCGGTCCCGAAGAGTCCCTTTCCGGTTTCCTATAAGGCGAATGCGGGATGACGCAACGCTCATCCCGGGGAGGTCTTCGATGGAACGGATGGAGCACATTCGAGGCAAGCTTCTCGACGGGGAACAAGTCGTACTCGATGGAGTCGACGGCTTCCTCGCCAGCAACGATCATCGAGGGCGAAAGTCGTTCTTCGGCTACTTCGAGGCGCCGACCGATATGCTTCGGCGCCTCCGCCATGAGACGTGCTATCGCCTGATTCTCAACGACGGCCGCAAGGCCGACGTTTACACGGAGGTCGTCCCGAGCAATAGCGCGGGCAGCTCCGTGGCCGAGTTCCATGTGAGCGGCGGGTTCCGGAAGTAAAGCCTTCCGAGACGGCCGCCGAATTCCGCCGGGCGACGGTGGAGTCGGAATATGGACCGGGAAGCATTGGCCTTGGTTCAGGACCGGCGTCGCTCACCGCTCGGCGGCTCGATTCTTGCAGGCGGATCTACAGTCATCGAAGGCGCGCTCGACGAACGAATGGACGGAACGAACCGACGACTCGACGCATCGCGCCGTTTGTCGCGATTACACGCAACCCGTCCGATCGGCGAGGGAATTCCATGGTCCGCGCACTGCTTCGGCGAGGCCGGCGATCCGATACTGGGGATGTCGCACGCGTCGTCAAGCAAGAGCCGAGTCCAAGACCGCGTGTCGTCGCCGCTCACCGAATCCGGTTCCCGAAGTGAAGCGAATCCAGAAACCGCGGGGTGTGCTTCAGCCCCTGTTCATTTGAATCCCACAGCAATCTCAAACAGCCTTCGCCCCCTGGTCGTCGAATCGCGCCGAGAACGAATTTTTCGCGGCGAAGGAAAAAAGTCTGGTGTGCTTGGATCGATCCTAAGTGACTCGGGGGTCACGCGCCGCTTGTGCCACGGCGTCGTCGCAATCGGAGCGGCGAGCGATTCCCCGACAAAAAAACGGTTGGCTAGGTTCGTCCAGGCGGTTATCTTGCCATCGTCCGGACGAGGGATGCCGCCGGCGTCACCGGTAAGCGATTCGGCACCCGAGGAGCATTGCCACGATGCCTCATATGTCCCGAATCGATCGCGTCCGAGGGTGTATGTTGGGCCTGGCCGTCGGCGACGCCCTTGGGGCTCCGCTCGAAGGCCTCACAGCCCAGCAGATCAAGACGCACTACGGCCGCGTCAAGAATTACGTGGACGGCGTGCAAGCCTGGAAGCGAAAGCCCTACCGCTGGCGGATGCGGGGGCTTTACTCCGACGACACGCAACAGGCCTTGGCCCTCTGCGACAACCTGCTTGAATTCGGCCGCGTGGATCAACAGCGTCTGGCCGAGTTGTACCTCGCGATGGCCGAGCCCAAGGGGTCGTTCCTCGGCGTCCACCGGGGCATCGGCCGCAGCTTCCGCCAGGTGCTGGGAGACCTTCAGCGCGGGATCGAGCCGCGCTGGAGCGGCCAGACGAAGGCCGGGATCGGGGCCGCGATGCGGATCGCTCCGGTGGGTCTGTACTGCGACGGCGAATGCGACGCCCTGTTCGCTTCGGTCATGGAAGCCAGCGTCATGACCCATCGCGACATCCGCAGCCTCAGCGGCGCCCTAGCGGTCGCCCACGGCGTGCGACGACTGGCCGCCGGCGAAGCCCGCGACCCCAGCCTGTTGCTCTGGATCGCCTCCGACGTCGCCCGCGACGAGGCCCGCATCGCCGACGACTACGGCGACGTCGTCATGTCGCTCGACCGCCATCCGCGATCGCTGTCGAAGGCGCTTGCCCATGCCGAGTCGATCCTCGACCTGCCTCGCGACCGAGCCTTGCCCGCGCTGGCCGAAGAGGCCAACCGCCACGGTGCCGAGCCCGACTGCAAGCGACCCACGATGGGGTTCCCTCCGGCCTGTATTCCAACCTGCTTCTACATCCTGCTCACCACCGAAAGCTTCGAGGAAGCCATCACCGAGATCGTCAACCTCGGCGGCGACACCGACACCACCGGGGCCATCCTCGGTGCCCTCGCCGGCGCTTACTACGGCGTCGACGAGATCCCCCGCCGCTGGCTCGACGGCCTTCAGAACCGAATCGGCATCGAGAACCGCGCCCTGGCGCTCGCCCACCGCTCGGCGGCCGGACTCGAGATCCCCGACCTGATCGCCACCGAGCAAGAGTTGAGCCACAAGGAAGGCGTCCACCTGGGACACTACGCCTCGCTCGCCCGCAACGGCGGCGACTGCGGTGCCAACCAGGTGATCTGAGCCGACCCGACGCCGCGCGCCGCTCTCAGCCAGCGGCCGTGAGGCGTCGCGGACTCGCGCCGACCGGAAGATTCGCCCATCCACACACGCGCCCTCTTTCCGATCGCACTCCCGCCGCGTAGGATACACTAGTTGTGCTGACCCTATGCACGAGTGAAACGCGTCGCGCGTGTTCGTCCCCTATGGGGACGCGGATGGAAACAAACAAGTAAACGATCGTCATGGAGCAGAGCCCCGATGAGCTCGACCACTCCAACACGGATTCGCAGGCAGCTTGAGGAGGCCGAAGGGTACCTCATGCTCGAGATGCCGTCGTACGCGCTGGGAATCCTGGAGAGTCGCTCCGAATGGCCGACGATGCCTTTCGAGGCAAGCTTCTTGAAGGGCGAGGCGCTACGATGCCTCGATCGCTATCGCGAGGCCCTCATCTCTCTTGAAGTCGCCGCGGCCCTCCGCCCCGACGACATCGCCGTCGCCTTGGCCCAGGGATGGTGCTACAAGCGGACGAATCGCCTCGCTCAGGCCGTCGACTCGCTCGAACGAGCGGCGCGTCATGAGCCGGAGAACGCGCTGATCCATTACAATCTCGCGTGCTACTGGAGCCTCGCGTCGAATGCGTCGAAGGCCCTCGAAGAGCTGACCGTCGCCCTTCGCCTCAAGCCCGAACTGCGCAGGCTGATTCCCGACGAGAGCGATTTCAACACGCTCCGCGGCAACTCGACCTTTGAACGCTTATTGCGAGACGCCACGGCCTCGAAATAGCCGGCGCGTCGGCAATCGAATCGATGTGAGTTTGAGCATTGGCTTCAGAACAGGGGTGGGACGGGTCGCAACCCCGCGCCCGAGCCGACTGCCGTCGGCACGGCACGGGCCTCGTCTTCGGAACCGAGGCCGTCGTTGGGCCCGATTCCGAATCGAAGCGTTGAGGAGACGTCGCCATCCAGAGGGCCGGACGCGAGGCCGATCAGGATTCGTCGAGAACGCGCTGGGTGATCTCTTTCTCGCAGTACTTGCACCATTTCCAACGCTTGGATCCAACGAGCTCGTCAAGGTGCGTGTGCGCCAGGCGAACGCTTCGGAACCAGATTTTGGTGTCTTCTTCGTTGATCTTCTCGAGCCGTGCGCAACGAGCGAAGTGCAGGAGATTGGTTGTGGTCGAGCCTTGACCCTTCCCTTTGACCACGGCAAGATTACCGTGGAAGATAAACCCAATCGCTTCGCATCGCGTCTCGGCGAAATCATCAAGCGACTCGAGCGGGCGAATTCCGGTCTGTTCCTGGGTCGGCATGCAAGGGTTCCCCAAAGAGGACGCAGGCTACCTCATCGTCTCGATCGATAAATGAGAGTTTAACCAACTTGGCCGAATTACGCAAGGCGATCGCATCAGCCGGGCGAGTCGACGACCGCGCCGGGGCTTCCGGGAAACGGCCCGACGAGCCGAACGGATCGCTGACGCCGCGCTTGATCCAGCGCGGCGTCGGGCGGTTTGCGACGGCGACTGCGACTGGCGGCTCGCTCCGACGGAAAGCGTCGTGGCCGACTTGATTCGTGAAACCGTCAATCATCTTCGCGACCTCCCGCGATACCGACAGATCCTCACGACCCTGGTGCGGTACGGCTATCAGGACGTCGTCTCGGCGCTTCACCTCGACGCCATCATCCGGCCGATCGAGCGGGCCGCCCTCGGCGAGACGCCTCCCGTCCACGACCGGCCGCAGCGACTCCGGATGGTCTGCGAGGATCTCGGACCGACGTTCGTCAAGCTCGGGCAACTTCTCAGCACCCGCCCCGATCTGATTCCCGAAGCCTACACCAACGAGCTCGCCGCCCTCCGCGACGACGTCCGCCCGTTCCCGTTCGACCAGGCCGAGGCGATCCTCACGAAGGAGTATGGCCGGCCGTTGGCCGAGTGCTTCGCCTCGCTCGACCCCGTGCCGGTGGCCTCGGCCTCGATCTCGCAGGTCCATCGCGCGGTGCTTCACGACGGCCGGACGATCGCGCTCAAGGTCCGGCGGCCGGAGATCCAAAAGGTCGTGCAGGCCGATCTCGACATCCTCAAAAACCTGGCCCAGCTCGCCGAGCGCCGGCTGCCCGCGCTCGGAGTCTACAAGCCGCTGGCCCTGGCCCTCGAGTTCGAGCGCAGCCTCAAGCGGGAGCTGGACTTCACGGTCGAGCTGCGGACGATGCACCGCTGCCAGCAGCAGTTCGCAGGCGATCCGACGGCCCACATCCCGTTCGCCGTCGAGGAGTTCTCGACGCCCCGGGTGATCGCGATGGAGTTCATCGGAGGGGTCTCGGTCGACGATCTCGAAGGCATCCGCGGGCTTGGGCTCGACCCCGGGCAAGTCGCCATCGCGGGCGCGAAAATCCTGATAAAGCAGATCTTCCAGTTCGGTTTCTTCCACGCCGATCCCCACCCCGGAAACCTTCGGGTGTTGCCCGGGGGCGTGATCGCGCCCCTCGACTACGGCATGTTCGGCCAGCTCGACGGTCGGACCCGCGAGCGGATCGCCGACCTCCTCGCCGGCCTCATCGCGCAGGACGTCGACCGGGTCTTGAAGGCCCTTGACGCGCTGGACGTCCGCGGCGACCAGGTCGACCCCAAGGCCCTCCGGCGCGACGTGGACGAACTCATCCACGCTTATCCGGAGCTGTCACTCGACGCGATCGATCTCAGCGTCCTGCTCCGCGAACTGGTCCGGGTGATCCGCACTCACCACCTGCACATCCCGCCCGACCTCGTACTCTTGATCCGCTCGCTGGTGACCATCGAGAGCACCGGCCGACAGCTCGACCCCCATTTCGACATCGCCCGCCAGCTTGAGCCGCCGCTCCGCGCGCTGGCGCTCCGCCGCTACCATCCGATCCGGCTTTTGAACCAATCCGTGCGGACCGCCGAAGACCTCCAGCGAATCGCCACGCTCTTGCCCGACTTGCTCAGCCACTCGCTCGAATCGATCAAGCGGGGCGAGCTGAACGTCAAGTTCGACCTCCAGGGCTTCGAGCGGCTGGTCAAGCAACTCATCCGCGCCAGCAACATCCTGGCGATGGGCATCGTGATCTCGGGTCTGCTCGTGGCGTCGTCGCTGGTCTTGCGCGTCGGGCCGGCGTCGCTGGCGTATACGGGCTACGCCGCCGGCGTGATCCTCAGCCTCTGGCTGGGTTGGACCATGTCGCGAAGCTGATCGGATCCCCCATGATGAGTCGGGCCCGTCGGTCAGGTCCGGATCTGGCCCCAGCGATAGGTCGCGAGGGTGGCGAAGAAGAAGAGCGGCAGCCAGGCCGCTAGAGCAGGGGCGAGGACGCCGCTGCTGCCGAGGTACTGGCAGAACAGCCCGACGCCGTAGAAGAGCGCGGAGTTGCCCAGCGCGTAGCCGAGGTTGACGAACATGTTGCGGCCGTAGCCGCCGAGCACCAGCGGCAGTGTCATGAACATGAGCGTCAGCGCCAGGAAGGGGCGCAAAAGCCGGACGTGGATGTACAACGTCACGTCGTTGCGATCGGAGGAATCGGTCGCGGGGTCGACGAGACCGTTGACCAGATCGACCATCGACCCATACTGATACCAGTTCGATTTCCGGGTCATCGCCTCGAACGACAGCGTGGTCTTCAGGAAGACGACGTCTCCGGCGATCTCGCGAACGTCGCCGAACGGCGGCGGAAAACCGGCGACGTCCTTGACGGCCACGACGATCGACTCGGGGTCTTCCAGGGCCTTGTCGGGCAGCGGCGGCCCGATCGTCGCGCCCCGGACCAGCCACCCGCCGCGCAGGGGGCGGTGGGATGGTCGGCCGTGATGTACGTCGCCTGCTTCCCCTCGATCTGGCTTCCCGTCCCGAAAATCTCTTTCGGGACCGTGACGTTGAACCGCCCCGTGATCGTCTTGGAGGCGCGGTCGGCTTCTTTGCCGATGATGCAGAGCCCTCGCGAATCGTAGCGAGAGGGTAGCATGGTGATCTTCTGGGTGCCGTCGTCGTCGTGCGACTTCTGAAGCTCCTCGGCGTACCGGGGGATGATCAGCTCTTGATTCGCGACCGAGAGGCCGCTGACTACGATCGACGAGACGATGACCGGCATGATCATCCGATGCGTGCTGATCCCCGCCGCCAGCATCGCGAGCTGCTCGTTGGCGCGCTGCATCCAGGTGACGGTGAAGATCGCCGCCATCATGCTGATCACGCTGCCGAGCTTGTCGAAGAAATCCGCCTGACGGACCAGGTAGTACCGACCCATCACGCTCATCAACTGCCGGAAGCCAACGGCGCGCTTCATGAACTCGTCGACGTTCGAGAACGCGTCGAGCACGATCCAGAGGCCGACGAACGAGATGTAGCAGATGACGTAGGCCTTGAGGAAGGCCCAGAAGCGCTCTCGATCAATGATCTTCAACGACCACCCCCTCCCCGACGCGGGTTAATCATACCCCCGCCTCGGCCGCTCCGTCGGAATCAATACTTGATAATTCGCGGATAAACCCAGCCGGCCAGCACGGCCAGGACCAGGTTGCTGATCCAGAGCGCCTTGTAAGGCTCCATCGTCCCTTCTTTGCCCATGTTGATTCCGAACAGCATGAGCGGGTAATACAGACCGATGATCGGCAGAAAACACGTCATGAACGCACTGAGAAAGTCGCGCTTCGCGAACCGGATGCCAATCGGAGCGCCGAGGATCACGAACAGCAGGCTGCCGAACGCCATCGAGCTGCGAAGCTGCTTCTCGGTCTCGAATTCGTTGCAACGCTTTCGCCAGTAGCTGTTCTGGTTCGCGGCCTGACCGACGTCCGCCCAGTTGACGCCGGCCACGCCCCAATTGACGCCGTTCACGCCGTCGACGCGGTTGAACCGCCCGGAGGCGAAGAGAAACCCCGCGCCGATGGCTTGACGCTTGCGATCGTTGGCCAGCCGTTCCTTGGCGATCACCAGCTCGGCATCGAGCTCGCGGTTGGTGTGTTCCTGGATCGACTTCAAGGCGAACGCATTGTTGTTCGACGGCAGCGGAAATTCGAACGTCTGATTGGGGAGCAGGGTGACGTCGAAGTCGCCCTCATGGTTCTGCACCTCCGCGCCTTCGAGATGAACGACGACGAGCTTGTTGTCGAGGTCGAACTGGAGCCGCGCGCGGTCGGCCTGGATCGTCTCCGAATAAGAGTCGGTGTTGTCCGCGTTCTTCGTCTTTTTCTTGAAGGTCGGCTTGATCAACAACCGGCCTTCGACGTCGTGCACCTTGATGAAGACCGGCATGCCGGGAGCCGAGAATTCCTTGTCTCGCTTGAGATATTTGTAGATGAGATCTTCGAGGTCCTTGAAGAGCACGAGCTTCGCCTGGTGGGCGCTCTGGGGAATCCAGGTCCGGCTCGTCTGCCACAGAAAGCCGCTCACGGCCGCGCCCAGGAAGATCGTGGGCCAGATGACGGCCATCACGCTGACCCCCGCGCTCTTGACGGCGATGATCTCGTTGTCGCCGGCGATCCGGCCGTAAACGACCGTCACGGCGAACAACAGCGACACCGGCATGGTGTAAGGCAGGGTGCTCGGGATCACATAAGGAATGAGGTTGAGCACGTCCATCGGCGCCAGCATGCGGCTTCGCAAAGCCTCGGCGGCGACCATGAACAGAACGAAGATGATGGTCATGGTCAGAAGCGCCAGCGCGAACGCGCGGAACACCTCTCCACAGACGTAGCGTTGAAGGATACCCAAGCCGAGTCCTCCCCAGAATCGCGTCCTTGCCCCCTGGGAAGGGGCTCGATCTCGCTTGCCGTCCGTCGCGCCCGCCCTCCGCGTCGTGCGAGGGCCCTTCGCGACGGCCTCCTTCGTTCACGCAGTCGCAGACGGACTCAAGGTTGCGCACACCGCTTCCGCCAGTCGTCTGGCCCCTTCCACCAGCGTCTCCTCGTCCGGCACGCCGAAGGTCAGCCGCAAGTGGTTGCGAGGGAAGGGGCTGGGTTCCGGAGCGAAGGCGAACTCGCCAGGGACGTAGATCACCCCCTCGGCCAGGCACCTCGCAAACAGCGGTCCGTCAAATCCCGTGTCGATCCCCTCCGGCATCGTCATCCAGACGAACAGCCCCCCCTGGGGCCTCGTCCACGTCACCTCGTTCTGGAACGGCTTGAGAAACCGATCGAGGGCGTCGAGGAAGATGTCGCGCTTGCGGCCGTAGATCTCCCGCAGCCGCTCGACGTGCCGGTCGTAATCGCCGTCGGCGATCACCCGATGCAACAGCCGCTGCGCGAAGTTCGACGAACCGAAGTCGTGGTTCCCCTTCAATCTCAAGATCGGGTCCACCAGCTCGTTGGGTAAAACTCCATAGCCCAACTTCAGACCCGGACTGAAGGTTTTGCTGAACGTTCGGGCCAGGATCACCGTCTCCGCTTCCGGATCGAGGCTCCAGATGCTCTTGGCCTCGGGCCTGCCGTACGACAGACCGTGGTACGCGGCGTCTTCCAGCACGAAGATCCGCCTTCCCGCGATCTTCGACCACCGATTCGCCAGGTCGAGCAGCGGCTTGCGGCGATCTTCCGCAAGACTGATGCCCGTCGGGTTGGCATGCTCGGGAATCGTGTAGATCAGCTTCACCCGATCGAGCTGGCCGTCTTCCTGGATCTGGGAGAGCGCCTCTTCGAGCGCATCGATCCGCAGTCCCTGGCCGTCGATCGGCACCCGGACGGCCCGAGCGCCCCGGGTTTCGAGCGGACCGAGGAACACGAAGTAAGTCGGCGACTCCACCAGGACGATGTCGCCGGGATTGAGAAGCGCTTCGCCCACCAGGTAAATCAACTGCGCCGAGCCGGTCGTGACGACCGTGCGGGCGACCGCGTCGCGGTACGTCCCGGGCGCCGCGTCATGTCCCTGTTCGAGACGCTCGACTAGAAGCGTCCGCAACGCCTCGTCACCGATCGTGTTTCCATATTGAAGCGCCGAACGTCCTCCCCGGGCGTCGCCGAGCACCTTCTCAGTCGCCCGGGTCGTTTCCTCGACGGGCAACGACTGCTGATCCACGAACCCTGCCGCCAGCGAGACGAGCTCCGGCTTCTCGAGCGCGAGCTTCATCAAGCTGCTGATCGAGGGGGGACTCGTTTGGGCGGTCGCGGCGCTGAGGGAGGTCCGTAGTGTCATCGTAAGTCGAAACCAGATTCGAAAAGAAGCGATCGAACGGGTCAGGGCGTACTCTAGCGACCCGCCAAGGCCTGTCAAGTTGGCTTGCAATCCCGAGGCCGCGGCCGGTCGTCTTGGTTTCGACACCCCCGGCCGCCCCGTGGTTCGCCGTTAGAACTGGATGCCGTACGTCCTGGGCGCGTCGCGCCAGAGCGTCATGATCTCGCCGGTGGCGGGGTCTCGCGCCGGAATCGGCAGGCTGCCGATCAGCTTGACGGCGGCCTTCGCTTCGCTTTCGGTCACCAGTTCGTCACGGATCAGGTCCCAGTCGCGGCCGTCGGGATAGCCGCCGACCATCTGGGAATCGCTCGAATTGTCGAGCCGGGTGTGCGATGTGCCGGCGGGCAGCACGACGACGTCGCCAGGCGTCAGCTTGACGATCGTCCCGCCCTCGCCGCCGAGCTGGAGCGTGATCGTCCCCCGCGCCATGCCGAGCACTTCGTGGCTCGTCGAATGGAAATGATAGTAGTCGTACACGCCGAGTTCGCGCCAGTTGTTCAGCCAATCATTCCGCCTGAACGTCTCTTCGATCGCGTCGGCGAGGTCGACGCCCGCGGCGGCCTTGATGACGCCTCGGTGGATCAGGACGGGGAAGCGGCTATTGGGAACGCGGCCGTTGGGCTTGAAATACAGCGTTTCGAGGCGAGGATTCGTTTCCGCCATTGCGTCAGCTCCCTTCTCAAAATCAGATCGAAATCAACCGGATCTGGCCTCGTCGGCTTCGACGACGCCGCCGTACGGCACGTCGACGCCGCCGTAGCGTCGGACGCGAATATTGGCCTGCTCGGCGTGCCCCACAAAGCCTTCGAGAGCGCAAAGCCGCGAGCAGTAGCCACCGACGAGCGCCGAGGCCTCGTCCGTGAGAACTCTCTGATACGTGCAGGTTTTGAGGAACTTACCGACCCAGAGCCCCCCGGTGTAGCGGGCGGCCTTCATCGTCGGCAAGGTGTGATTGGTGCCGATCACCTTGTCGCCGAACGCGACGTTGGTGCGCGGGCCGAGGAACAGGGCGCCGTAATTGTGCATGTTCTTCAGGAAGTAGTCGGGATCGCGGGTCATGACCTGGACGTGCTCGGACGCGATGCGGTCGGCGATCCGAACCAGCTCCTCGTCGCTGTCGGCCACGCAGACGGCGCCTTGCCGGTCCCAGGCCTGCCGGGCGACGGCGGCCGTGGGGAGGATCGTGAGCAGCCGTTCCACCTCGGCCATCGTCTCGCGGGCGAGCTTCTCCGACGTGGTCAAGAAGATCGCCGGCGAATCCGGGCCGTGCTCGGCCTGGCCGAGCAAGTCGGTCGCGCACAGTTCGGCGTCGACGGTCTCGTCGGCGATGACGAGGGTTTCGGTCGGACCGGCGAAGAGGTCGATGCCGACGCGGCCGAACAACTGACGCTTGGCTTCGGCCACGTACGGATTGCCGGGGCCGATCAGCAGGTCGACCGGGGCGATCGATTTCGTCCCCAGGGCCATCGCGCCGACGGCCTGGACGCCGCCGAGGCAGTAGATCTCATCCGCCCCCGCCAGATGCTGCGCCGCGACGATCGCCGCCGAGGGCTTCCCCTGATACGGCGGCGCGCAGGTGACGATCCTCGGCACCCCCGCCACCTTGGCCGTGACGACCGACATATGGGCCGAGGCCAGCAACGGGTATTTCCCGCCCGGCACATAGCAGCCCGCCGAGCCGACCGGGATGTTCTTGTGGCCGAGGAGGACTCCAGGCAGGGTCTCGACCTCGACGTCCCACAGCGCCGCGCGCTGATGCTGGGCGAAGTTGCGAACCTGCGTTTGCGCGAACGTGATGTCTTCGATGTCGCGCTTGCTGAGCTGAGCCAGGCAGCCTTCGATCTCGGCCGGCGACAGTCGATAATCGTCACGGTCCCACTTGTCGAACTTGACGGAAAGCTCCCTCACCGCCGCATCCCCGCGCCGGGCGATGTCGGCCAGGATGCGCTCGACCGTCTCGCGGACCTTCGCATCCGCCTCGGCCGCCTCCGCCTGATCCACCCCGCGCTTCAGCCAATTCTCCACCGCGTGCGCTCCTTTTCCTGTCCGTCCCCGCTCGTGACGGATTCGAAATCCCGGCTGGAATCTTACGAGCCCGAAGGCGAATGTGCTAGAGAGTGTGCTGCCAAGCCACAATCAATCGTTCCGCTTTGTGGCAGGACATATAAAAGCTGGAAAGAGCGACGCCCACTCATACACAGCCTTAAAGTTCGTACATAAGAAATCAACAACGATGCAGAACCATGCGATCGACATTGTGACCAGGCGGCTGGACGACCTGGAAGGGAAGGTCAGGTTTCGAGCGACGGCCAGTCTCGTCTGTCTTGTGATCCTGGTCGTCGTGACTCTGGCCGTCTTGCAAAGGGTCCAAGCCCAAGGGTGGGCTCCAAAAACGATCCGCTCCGAGCGATTTGAGCTTGTCGATTCGAACGGCCGGACGAAGCTCGACATCACGTCGGCGGCGGATGGCACGCCGAGGCCGGTGCTGCTTGGCAAGGACGGCAAAGCGCGGATTTCGCTCATGCTCGACGGCTGCGACTCGCCGATCATCCAATTGAGCGACGCCGCCGGCAGGCACCAACTCTCTCTGGACGTCCGCGAGGGCATAGGTCCCGCGATCGCCCTGCGTGACACCGAGCGCGATTCGGGCGTTATGCTCACCTCCGACCGCACGGGCGTCGCGGCGCTCGGCTTCATCGGAGAACACGCCCGCAGCCAGATCGAATTGGGGATCAATCCGGACGGCTCGGTTGCGTTCAAGCTGTACGACAAGGAGGGGAAAGTCGTCTTCTCCGCCCCCCAGGCCGCGAAAGACGCCCCGTAAGGTCGACAGGGCGCGGGAACGGCTCCCAAAATCAGACCGCCGACTCTTCGGGCTCTTTCCAGAACAGGTATTCGTTGCTGTTGGACGGATAGCGGCGGACCTGTTCTTCGAGGAGATCGAGGAACCGCTGGGCGTAGACGCTCGATTTGTCTTCCTGCTGAGCGTCGCGCGGGACCTGAAAGGAGGGCTGGAATTCCAGGTGGTAGCGGTCGTCGTCGCCGATGCGGCAGAAGACGGGTACCACCGGAGCCTGGCTCATCGCGGCCAGGGCGATCCAGGTGGTCGAGAACCGTTGGGTCTGGCCCATGAAATGGGCTTCGGCCGTCAATTGACCGCTCCAGCGGACGTCACCGGCGAGGAAGAGCATCATGCCCGACCGGAGCACCCGCACCGCGCGGAGGATGCTACTGGCGGCGTCGGTCGAGCCGCCCCGGCGCGAGATGAACAGCTTGCCCTGGCTCAATTCGCCGTCGTCGGTGAAGCGATCGATCATGAACTTAGAGACGTTGCGCGGGCGTTCCATGTAGAGACGCAGCGGGTAATCCTGGCGATAGAGCCAGTGCGCCGGCAGCATGTGGGCCCCGAAGTGGCTGGTGAGCAGCACGCAGCCTTTTTTCTGGGCCAACGCCGCGTCGAGATGCTCGCGCCCCTCGACGTCGAACATGTTGAGCGCCCGCTCTTTCGAGGGGCCGTCGAGCAGCAGGTCGCGCGACCGCCAGAGGATGTGGTTGCCGGCGAGCCGCTCGCCGACGGCCGGCACGTCCCAGTCGCACCGCAGAGTTTTGCCCCCCTGCGAAACGGCCGAATCGAACGCCGCGCGAACCCCTTTGCTCATGCGGTATTCAAACCGGCCGATGCCCGATAAGAACCTGGACGCCACGGGCAGCGGCAACAGTCGAACGAATGGCAACACCCCTCGTAGAAACCCTTTGCGGATGTTGACCGCGCGTCGATCCATCGCCTGCTCCTCGTCCTGCCGGGGGCGAAATAGGTCGCGCGCCTCCTGCGCCCGCCCCTCCGCTCGGCCGGAGTTTGGCACGCCGAGGCGTCCCTGGCAATGTCAGATTCGAACGCTGGTTACGAGCCCGATCTGTCCGCGCGACCGAACACGAGCACGTTGTTCGTGCCTCCGAACCCGAACGAGGCGCTCAGGATCGTCCGCACGCGGGCCTCGCGCGCCTGGTTGGGCACATAGTCGAGATCCAGCTCGGGGTCGGCGAGGTAGTTGATCGTCGGCGGGACGACTTGATCGTTGAGCACACGGACGCACGCAGCCGCCTCGATAGCCGACGCCGCACCCAGACTGTGGCCGAGCGCCCCCTTGATCGAGCTGACCAGCAACTTCCCGGCGCGGTCGCCGAAGACCTCCTTGAGCACCTTCGTCTCGGTCGCGTCGTTGGCCTGGGTGCTCGTGCCGTGGGCGTTGTAATAGTCGACCGAATCCGGCTGGACGCCCGCATTCCGAAGGGCCTGACCGACGCAACGGGTGATCCGCTCCTGGTTCGGCATCGTCATGTGCGAGCCGTCCGAATTGAGGGCGTAACCGAGCAGCTCGGCCTGTGGTTTGAGCCCCAGTCGCTCGACGGCGCTCGCGGTGGCCAGGGCGATCATGCCGGCGCCCTCAGACATCACGAAGCCCGAGCGGTCACGGCTGAACGGTCGGCTCGCCGCCGAGGGGTCGTTCTCCGAACGGTCGCCGGCTTTGCCGCCGAAGAGGGCCTTCATGGTGTAGAAGCCGTTCACAATGGCCGGCATGAACGCGCTTTCGCCGGCACCACAGAGGGCCAGGTCGGCGTCACCGGCCTTCAGGAGCATCGCGCCGAAGATGATCGCGTGGCCCCCCGACGCGCAGGCGTTCGCGGGTGCCATCCCCGGCCCGTAGAGCTTCAACTGCTGCGAGATCTGGCCGCCGGCCTGGTTGATCAGCAGGCCGGGAACGAGAAACGGGCTGACGGAGAGGTCTTGCCGCTTGCGCGCCCGAGCTTGCTGAGCTTCGAGGAAGTCGAGCCCGCCGAACGCCGAACCGACCACGACCGCCGCGCGGTCGGCGTCGATCCGGTCGCCGAGGCGGTCCAGCCCGGCGTCGGCCCAGGCCGCGCGGGCCGCCGCCATCGAGAGCGTCAAGAATCGCGCCGAGAGCCTCGTCAACTCGCGATCCTCGGTCCGCGACACGGCGGCCAGGTCGTCGACGACGCCGGCGACGTCCTGAAGGAATTGGTCGCGTCCCAGAGTCGGCTGACGACGCAGTCCCGACTTGCCGGCGATCAGTCCCCGCCAGGTTTCGTCCATATCCAGCCCAAGGCAGGTGATCGCCCCATGTCCCACCACGTAGATCCGTTCCGGCATCGTCGGCTCCATCGCAAACCTCGGCGACCTCGCCCGGCGCGGCTCGACGGCCGCCGCCGGATGGCTGATTTCCCCTTGCCGATGATCGTATGATGGCGGGTCCGGCTGCAAGCGGAACGCCCCGAATCCTCTCCACCCCAGTGAAGGAAGACCTCGATGCGGTTGCTCAAGTTCACTCTCGGTACCGACCCGACGCCCCGCGTGGGATGCCTTGAAGACGGCCGCGTCGTCCCCCTCGGCGCCGGCCCGTCGGCCCTTTCGGACCTCCTTCACAGCCCGGACGTCGCCCGCGCGGTCGAGGACGGAAAGCGGCGAACGTCCGAACGACTCGATCTCGCTTCGGTTCGCGTGCTCGCCCCGATCGACCGCCAGGAAGTCTGGGGCGCGGGAGTGACGTACGAGCGGAGCAAGGTGGCTCGCCAGGAAGAGTCGGAGCAGGGGGCGACGTTTTACGACCTCGTCTACCGCGCGCCTCGGCCGGAGCTGTTCTTCAAGGCGACGCCGAGCCGCGTCGCCGGCCCGTCGCAGCCGGTTCGCGTCCGTCACGACTCGATATGGTCGGTGCCCGAGCCCGAGCTTGCCCTGGTCCTCTCGCCGAGCCTGGAACTCGTCGGCTTCACCGTCGGCAACGACATGAGCGCGCGCGACATCGAAGGCGAGAATCCGCTTTATCTGCCTCAGGCCAAGGTCTATGACGGCTGCTGCGCGCTCGGGCCGGTGATCACGCTCGCGGCCGCGCTGCCGAAGCCCGACGCCCTAGAAGTCCGGCTCGAAATCGAGCGGGCCGGGGAGGTCGTCTTCTCGGGGCGGACGAGCACGTCGCGGATGGCTCGACGCTACGAGGAGCTGATCGGCTGGCTGGGACGAGACAATCTTTTCCCCGACGGCGCGGTGCTACTGACCGGAACCGGCGTGGTGCCGCCCGACGACTTCAGCCTCGCCGCCGGCGACGTGGCGCGGATCACGATCGAAGGAATCGGCATGCTGGAGAACCCCGTCGTCCAGAGTGATCGGTGAGGCGCCAGCCCTACCGTCCGCGAGTCAAAACGAGCGGGCCGCGTGCGAGAAGCTCGCACGCGGCCCGTTGGAAATCAAGATTCGAGACGGTCGCTGGCGACCGCCGTCGAGCGGCTGTCAGCCAGCCTTCTTGGGCTCTTCGACCTTGGGGGCGTCCTTGTGGTCGCCTTCGGCCGGAGCCGGGGCCGGGGCGGCGGCCTTGTCAGCAGCCGGGGCGGCGGCCTTGTCAGCGGCCGGGGCGGCCGGCTTGTCTTCCGGGGTCTTCGCGGGAGCCGGGGCCGGCGCCACCTTGGCGGGCGAGCTCGGGGGCGTCGAGACCGGCGGGGCTTCCTCGGTGTTGCAGCCGCTGATCAAGGCCACGCTCAGACCAACCGTCGAGGCCAGAACCAGGCCCTTGAATCCAGATTTCATCGTCGAATCGCTCCTAACAGTGAAAGATTAAGTAGGCGAGAAGTCTCGTTTGGAGATTCCAGCAAAATCACTCGGCTGGATCCCACGTCAAAACTCACATGCGTGGGACGACACCGCCAAACTCGAATCCGGTCCTCATTCTAGTGCCCCGTCGCGGGGGGGGCAACGCACTGGCCGTGAATTCGGTCAGAAATCCAAATACCACCGTTCAGGAGGCTTGCGCCTCGGGCCCGTTCGGTCCAGTCGGGACTCCCATCGAAGCCGCCAGGTCCACCGACGCCCCGACCCCTACGACCCACAAGAACGGCTCCCACTGGATTCTTTGAAAAAGTCTCAACTCAAGTTGGGCTGGACGCCGATACTCGTTCGTGAAACATGAGGACGTCTGAAGAGACTTGGCCGCCATGTGCCGACGAGAGACGTTCCAATGCCGTCCTGATCTGGCGATCATTCGCCCCAGGGCTGGACGGCGCGACCGGCGGGGCGACCGCTCGGTTGACACTCGCGAGGACGAGGCCAAAGTGATGAATACCTGTCTCACGTCGGACAAGATTGCCAGTCTCCTGGACGTGGTGTCGGAGATGATCCGTTCCGTCTCGGCCAAGGCCAAGGAGCGAACGATCACCGCGGAAACCCTGCTGCTCGAGGAGCTGGCGCTCGATTCGCTTGACCTCGTTCGCGTGATCATGCTCATGGAAGATCGCTACCAGGTCACGATCGACCTGGACGAAGTACCGAACATGAAGTGCGTCGCCGACCTCGCCCGGACCCTCGATCACGAGCTGAAAACCGCCGCCTGACCGCGCCCGAACAACGCCTCCCCTCTCCCCATTCGCCTCTCGCCATCGCCTCGACGCGAGCCCGCCCGGGCCGTCGCGTCGAGGCCATCGCCGACCGCCTCGGCTCGGTCTTCCTGATGAATCCGCCGCAACGGCGCTTCCGATCAGGACTGCGACGGATCACCGAACGATGATCGGCCTGCGCGTTCATCAACGACGTTCGATACAGTTAGCGCGCTTTGACCGCGCCCATGCCGGCGGCCTGATCGGCGGCCTCTCGCGAATAACATGCGAGACGCCCTGCATCCCACAGCCGAGCCGCCCGCGAATTGCCGGCGATCGAGATCCCTTCGGGGATTCCCCTTTCTGCTCTGCTACTGGAATGCCCATGACATGAAATCCTAATAGAGCGCGACGCACCTCGACCAACCGACCCGACCGGTTGGAGAAGCCCTCCCGGCGTACCCAAGACCTGTTGGCGAAGCCCCTGGCCCGGGCACTAGTTACACGCGACTTGTAAGAACTACTCCGTGAGGCGTGATGCGGCCCCCGCCGCGCCCCACCAGGAAGGAATAATCGACAAACTCATCGTCGGCCGCAAATCGCGAATTCAACGGGACTTCGGGCGGAAGGAGTCGCACCGGATATGACGATGAAGGCCGCCGAACACGCTCCACAGATCGGTCGGCACGCCGCTTGCTATAAAGAGGCCGACCTCGACGCGACTACCGCGACGGACAATCCAGCGGCTCGATGAAGCTCAACGACCTGAGCTGTGCGACCGAGCCGTGAAGCGCTAAGCGTTACAAACTACCAGTGGGTCGACGAGTCGCCAGGAAACGGCGGCTCGGACACGAACAGGGAGGTTCGTATGCCCGCAATCAGGACGACGGCCGTTGGAATCGTCGCGTGGAGTGTGTTCGCGACCTCGGCGACCGCGGCGCCTTTGTCCTGGTTCGGCACCCAAGCCACGTTAACCGCCTGGTACGCCAACCATCTCAACTCCGCGGGAAACATCTACGCTCCCACAACCACCGTCTCGAACCTCCCGTCGGACTGGTACACGAACACGACCTACCAGGCTCCCACGGCCACCTACGCCGCGCCGGTCGCAACAAGCAGTCCGATCGCGCCGGCGCCGCTCGCCGCCCAGACGGTGCCCGCCCCGACCCTCACGCCGGTGTCGACCGGGTCGATCAGTTCGTCAGCCTCGGCCACGACGGCTTCGCTGGCCCCCCCCGTCGATGCGTTCATCAACCTGGGGCAGGGCCCGTACGCCGAGGCGTCCACGATCACGACCGGCTCGCCGCAGCCCTGGTACACCAGCCCGACGGCCACCAGCGTCTTCGGCGGCACGCCCACCGCGGCCCAGCAGAGCAGCTTCGCCAGCCAGGTCCTCAGCGACATCCAGCATACCTTCAACATCAGCGGCATGAATATCAGTCTGACCGACGATCCGAACAAGCCCGCCGTGCATATGATGAGCGTCGTATCGGGTGCCTCGTACGGACCGAACCCGAGCGCCATCGGCATCACCGACGTCGGCGCCAACGGCTTCGGCTTCATTGACAAGCTCAACTACGCCACCACCCCCGACCAGCTCGCCTGGGCCGTGGCGCACAACATCTCCCACGAGCTGATGCACGCACTGGGCGTTGGAACGCACCCCGACACCACCGGCGCGTACCTCGACTCGGCGGTTGCGACCTGGTCGATGCTCACCGATCCGAACACCAAGTTCAGCCCCGCCGCCGTCGCGCTTATGCAGTCCGCGAACAACGGGGCGGGGATCGGCAGCCTGGGCTCGGAACTCATGAAGCTGGCCAACCACCCCGCCAATTGCCACTGCCAGTTCTGTCAGATGATGCACGGCCTGGGCATCGACGGCGCCCAGATCCTCGCGGCCGCCGTGCCCGAACCCTCGACGATCGCCGTCTGGATCGCTTCCGGCCTCGGTGCCGGGTTCATGGCCCGCCGCCGGGTCGCCCGCAAAGCGGCCTGAACCAGCCAGCCGTCGACCGCCCTCGCGTACCACTGGCTCTCGGCCTCGCGTACAATGGAAGGGTCATCGATCGAGGTCTCGCGGCTAACAGGCCCGAGGCTCACACGCCGCCGCTGATTGAAGGTGCCCGCGCTTCATGAACTCCTGGGTTTCGCTCGCCTTGACCGCCCTCCTGCTCGCCTTGCCCCGCGTCCTCATGACTCGCGGCGAGGCCGACGCCGCAGCAAGGATCAAACCGGAAATCCACGGCGACCTCGCCTTCTACTGGTGGGTCATTCGATTCTACACCTGGTTCTGGCACCGGCTCCAACACGTCGGCTGGGCGCCGCTGCCCGAGACCGGCCCGGCCGTCCTGATCTCGAACCATACCTGCTGCATCGACCACCTGCTGCTCCAGTCGAGCTGCCGCCGAGTGCTCGGGTTCATGATCGCGCGCGAGTTCTTCGAGCTGCCGATCGTCCACGCGTTTTGCGTCCGCGTCGGCTGCATACCCGTCAACCGCGACGGCCGCGACCTCCAGGCCATCCGCGTGGCGCTCCGGGCGCTCGACGAAGGGAAGGTCTTGCCGATCTTTCCCGAGGGCAAGGTCACGGCGAATTCCGGCCGTACGCTGGGACCGATGCTGCCCGGCGCCGCGTTCATCGCCGTGCGGTCCGGGGCACCCGTCATCCCCGCATACATCTATGGATCGCCGCTGACCGACGACATCGCCCAGTCGCTCCTGTGGCGGTCGCGCGCCCGCGTCCGGTTCGGTCCTCCCATCGACATGTCCGACATTAAACCCTCTCAGGCCGGCGACAAGAATGTGCTCGCGCGGGTCTCCGATCGATTCGAACGCGCCCTCCTGGAACTCCAGGCCCAGTGCCTCGAAGCCGACCCGGAAGCAGGCCCCGAGACTGTCGAGACCTCGACCATGCCGGCGCGAGCCGGATGACTTCCGACGCGCCGAAGCGGCTCCTGGAGCGGTACGGTCGCGATCTCCAACCGGTCGACGTCCTCCGGCCATTGGGCGGTTTCGGCGGCCATAGCGGCTCGCGGCTCTGGCGGTACACGTCGGCGTCGGGCGAGCGACTCGTCAGAGCCTGGCCCGAAGCAGGGCAGCGCAGGGAGCGCATTGAGACGATCCACGGCTGGCTCCGCGAGGCCGGCGACCTCGCCTTCGTGCCCCTGCCGATCCTCGCGCTCGACGGACGGACGGTTCAGGAACTACAGGGAACCTGCTGGGAGGTCACCCCCTGGCTCGCCGGCTCGGCCGACGCGAGCCGGCCTCCGAGGGTCGAGCGCGTCCGCGCGGCGTTCCGGGCGCTCGGTGAATTCCACGTTCGACTCGCGAAGGATGCGTCGCTCGGTCGGAGTCCCGGTCTGATCCTGCGCTGCGAGGAGTTGGAACGACTGACGGCGGGGGGCTTCGACAAGATCGAGGCCGATCTGAACTCCGGGGCTGACGACCCCTGCCGGCCCACGGCCCGCGAGTGGCTGAGCCTGGCCCGACGGACGGCCCCAAGCGCCCTGGGGATGATCCGCGAGGCCAGCCGACTCGCCTCGCCGCTTCAGCCCTGCCTTCGCGACGCCCGTCCCGAGCACTTCCTGTTTGAAGGCGATCGCGTGACCGGCCTGGTCGACTTCGGCGCGATGGACGTGGAGACCGTCGCAGCCGACCTGGCTCGGTTGCTAGGCGAGTGGCTGCCGCTCCCCGCCGGCCGGCAGCTTCGGGCCGAAGGAATCAAGGCATATATGGAATTCAAATCGCTGAATCCCGAGCACCTATTGTTAGCGGGGGCCTTCGAGGCCGCCGCTGACGTGCTGATCGGCGAGCGCTGGATTCGATGGCGGTTCCGCGAGCACCGGCGGTTCGACGACCAGATGGCCGTCGCTGATGGGCTCACGCGCGGGCTCGGCCGCCTACGCGGCCTGTCGGCCCGGCTGGGCTGACGAGGCGCGCCCGGCGGTCATTCGGGGACTCAGCCAGGAGACTCCAAGCCCGACAGCGGAGGCACCGGCGGTGCGGGGTGCGCCAGGGCGCCGGTGAGGATGCGTTGGGTGTCCTCCGGGCCGATGCTAACGCGCTGGATGGCCATCGCCCGGCCGTTTTCGGGATTCACGGTGACGAGACTACCGTTGAGCCGTGGGTTCCCCGTGGCCACGTCGAAGTAGCTCGGGACGAAGGTCAAGGTCGCGCTCAGGACGCGGTCGTAGCGGCGGCCGAGGATTCCGTCGTGCGGGCCGGTCATGCCCACGTCGCTCTGAAAGGCGGTGCCGCCGGCGAGGATCTGCTCGTCGGCGGTCGGAACGTGGGTATGGGTTCCCAGCACGGCCGAGACCCGTCCGTCGAGGTAGCGGCCCAGGAGCATCTTGTCGCTGGTGGCCTCGGCGTGAACGTCGACCAGGACGACCCGCGTGGAAACGCCGATGCGTTCGAGCATGCGGTCGGCGGCGTGGAACGGGCAGTCGACCGGCTTCATGAAGGTCCGGCCGAGCACCGAGAAGACCGCCGCGGGCGTGCCGTCCCGGGCCGTGACCAGGGCCAGATCGGGGCCCGGCGATTCGGAGGGATAGTTGGCGGGCCGGAGCACGCGGTCGGACTTGTCGAAGACCTGGAAGACCTCATCCTTGCGATAGACGTGGTCGCCCATCGTCATCACGTCGACCCCCGCGTCGATCAGCTCCTCGAAGCACTTGAGGGTCAACCCCGAGCCGCCCGCCGAGTTCTCGGCGTTGCAGACGACGAGCCCGAGGCCCCAGCGGGGGATCAGCCGGGGGAGCACCTGAGAGAGGATCTTGCGCCCGGGGGAGCCCACGACGTCGCCGATGAACAGAATCTTGAGGGGGGTCAACGGGTTGCTCGCTCTCCATGTATGAGTATGTTTGAGCTTCAATGGGCGATTTCGACGCAACGGGTCTCGCGGAGCACCGTCACCTTGACCTCGCCGGGATAGGTCAACTGGTTCTGAATCGCTTGCGCGATCTCGCGGCAGAGCGTGGCGGCCGAGGCGTCGTCGAGCTGCTGGCTGTCGACCATGACGCGAACCTCGCGGCCGGCCTGGACGGCGTACGCCTGATCGACGCCCGGGAAGCCGAGGACCAGCGATTCCAGCTCTTCCAGCCGCCGGACGTATTTTTCCAGAGTGGCGCGCCGCGCCCCCGGCCGGCTGGCGCTGACAGCGTCGGCCGCAGCGACCAGGACCGTGTACGGGGCGTCGACCCGGAGGTCGTCGTGGTGCCCGAGCGCGGCGTGGGTCACCTCGCCCCCCTCGCCGTACCGCTTCAGCAGCTCGGCGCCGACGGCGGGGTGGCCTCCCTCCATCTCGTGGTCGGCCGCCTTGCCCAGATCGTGCAAGAGTCCGCACCGCCGCCCCAGGGTGCCGCTCAAGCCGATCTCCTCGGCCATCATGCCGGTCAAGAAGGCGACCTCGATCGAGTGCCGGAGGACATTCTGCGAGTAGCTCGTGCGGAACTTGAGCCGGCCCAGGTAGTCGAGCAGCTTGTCGTGGAGTCCGACGACTTCGGCCTCGGCGGCCGCCTCCTGACCAAGCTTGCGGATGTGCTGCTCCATCTCGTCCTGGGTCTCTCTGACGATCTCCTCGATACGGGTCGGATGGATGCGGCCGTCCTGGATCAGCTTCTCCAGCGACAGCTTGGCGACCTCGCGGCGGACGCTGTCGAAGCCGGTGACGACCACGACTCCCGGCGTGTCGTCGACGATCACGTCGACCCCCGTGGCCTTCTCGAACGCCCGGATGTTCCGCCCCTCGCGGCCGATGATCCGCCCCTTCATCTCGTCGCTGGGGATGTCGACCGTGCTGACCGTGATCTCGGCGGTGTGGGACGCGGCGTAGCGCTGGATCGCGATCGACAGGATCTCGCGGGCCTTGGTCTGGCAGGCCTCGCGGACCATCGTCTCGTGCCTCAAGATCCGACCGCCGACCTCGACCCGAAGGTCGTTCTCGATCCGTGCGAGAAGGATCTTCCGGGCCTCGTCCGGGACGAGGCCGCTGATTCGCTGCAACTCGTTGCGCTGGTCGGCTTCGAGGTGCTGGACCACCTGGCGGTTCTTCCGGATCTCTTCCTGTTGCTCGGCCAGGCGGCGCTGGAGGGTCTCGATGTCGCGCTCCTTGCCGTTGAGCAGTTCGAGCTTCTGATCGAGGAGGTCGCCGCGCTTGTCCAGCCGCCGCTCCTGGTCGCGGAGGTCTTTCCGCGACTGGTCCGTCTCAATGTCCAGCTCGGCGCGCCGGCGGAGCGAATCCTCCTTGGATTGAAGCTCCGCCTGGATGCGGATGGTCAGAGCCTCGCGTTCGGCGTTGCTGAGGATCTGATCGGCCAGGCCGTGCGCCGTGTCGGCTCGGTGCCGGGCTGACAGGTGCATGGCGCACCACGCCCCAAGAACCCCCAGGATGAGGCCGATCAAGCCCCCGATCATCTCTCCGTACACGACGCTCGGCCTTTCCAGGTCTGACGCTGCTTGACTGGGGACCGGCCGGCTCGCCGTAGCGTCTCGGGAGCATCCTTCGACCGGCCCGAGTTCCGCCGACACGATCCACGCCGAAGTGGACTCGATTCGTCTCGGATCGTCGCCGGCGCCGTCGGGAGGGGCCACGGCTGGGGCGTCGACCGCCGGAGCCGTCCCGGAAGTCGTCTGAAGAACTCCAGATTCCTCGGTCGCCCCCCATTGAGCGAGAATCCTATTCTACTCTAACAGAAGGGAGGGGACGGTCAATCGTTTGGCGGCCCTCCGCCCCAGCGTCGACCCGCCCCCCCCCGCGGCACTCCTTGCACGACCGAATCAACCCACTCGGGCCGACAGCCTTACTTGGCTCGACGCGTGTAGCTGATCTCCATCAACTTGAAGAACTCGTCGCCGGCTTCGGCGATTTTCATGTTCATGGTAAAGACCCGAGCGTCTTTGCCCTTGTGAAGCGTCGTCATCTTGAGATCGTACGGCTTGCCCGACGCCGGGTCGGTGCCCTTGGCGGTCGCGGTTTCGGTGTGGGTCGCCTCATCGTACTCGCCTTCCGTCAGCATCATGTGCGGATCGGTCGAATCGACCCAGACGCCGACGTACCTCTTCTTGTGGACGTCGTAACCCGTGACGCTACGCCCCACAAACTCCTTGTCGCCGATCTTGCCCTCGAATTTGCCGAGCTGCCAGAGGCCGCCGGGCATGACCGAAATCTCCTCGACGCCCTTCGAGACCGTCGGCTCGGCGCCCGGCCCCTGCGCCCAGAGCTTGACCTCGGCGTCCCAGACGCCGACGTCTTCAGCCAGACGCTTGTGCTCGGCCGTCGGCTCCACGACCGGCGCGTCCTGAGCCTCGGCCCGCAGCCCCAACCCCAGCAGGCACGCCGCGGCCGCCGCAACGCAATACGACTTGTTCATCAATCGCTCCTGAACTGAAACTGTACGCAATGCCACTTCGACCGGTCGTCAGTATCGGCTCGACGTACTCATCCGTCCAGTAAAAAGTCCCGAATTTCGGAACGCTTTGGTGGGGACCGGAGGGCCGTCTCATCCGCCCCCGAGAATTCTGGGCCCGGTTTCCACTGTCTTCGACGGCCGCGCGACGGTATTTCTGGATTCAGGCCAAAGCGCGATCGAGACGCCGAGAGAAGGATCGAGTCGTGAACGACATCAACGAGGCGGGGTCGGAGCGGTATCAGCGAGGCCGGCGCCTTCGCGACGCCTGCCCGCGCAAGTCGCACGCCGAGTGGCGACCCGCGGCCGACCGGACCGACCCGATCGCATTGCTGGAGGCTTCGAGCCGAGGTCGCATCCCCGAGCTGATCCCCGTGCGATACGGCCGGATGTTGCAGTCGCCGCTCGCCTTTTACCGAGGCGCCGCCCTCAACATGGCGGCGGATCTGGCGACGACCCCGGCCAGCGGCCCGCGACCTCAGATCTGCGGCGACTGCCACCTCCTCAACTTCGGCGCCTTCGCGACCCCCGAGCGTCGGGTGGTCTTCGACATCAACGACTTCGACGAGACCTTCCCCGCCCCCTGGGAGTGGGACGTCAAGCGGCTGGCCGCCAGCTTCGTCCTGGCCTGCCGCCACAACGGCCTATCGGAGGTCGTCGCCGGCGACGTGGCGCTGGCCTGCGTGCGGTCTTACCGTGAGCGACTGGCCGAGTTCAGCCGGATGCGAGTCCTCGAGTCGTGGTACGCCAAGATCGAGCTCGACGACCTCATCCCGCTGATCAAGGACGAATCGACCCGGAAACAGACCCAGAAGCGACTGGCCAAGGCCCGCGAGCGGAGCGTCCGGGAGCACGACGACCCGAAGCTTGAGGCCGTCGTCGACGGCGAGGCGACCATCAAGGACAACCCGCCCTTGATCTACCACCTTCCCGAAGTGGGCCGCGACGCCTTCGCCGCCCGGGTGCTCTCGGCGCTCTCCGGCTATCGCGAGAGCCTGGCCCCGGAGCGCCGGGCGCTGCTGGACCGGTTCGAGCTCAAGGACGTCGCAATCAAGGTCGTCGGCGTGGGGAGCGTCGGCACCTGGTGCAGCGTGGCGCTGTTGCTGGCGGGCGAGCACGACCCGCTGTTCCTCCAGATCAAGGAGGCTCGCGCATCGGTCCTCGAACCGTACGCCGGAGGCGTCCCGGCGGCGAACCACGGCGAGCGGATCGTCCTGGGCTGCCGGCTCATGCAGTCGGCGAGCGACCTCTTCCTCGGCTGGACCCAGATCGAGGGAGGTGTTCATTTCTACGTCCGACAACTCAAGGATATGAAAATCAAGCCGCTCGTCGAACTCTTCAATGCAAGCGTGATGCTCCAGTACGCCCAGCTCTGCGGGTGGTCGCTGGCCCGGGCCCACGCCCGGTCGGGCGGGGCGGCCGAGATCAGCGGATACCTCGGCCGCGGCGACGTCTTCGACAAGGCCGTCGCCGCCTTTTCATCCACATATGCAGATCAAACCGAACGCGACCACGAAGCCCTCGTCAAGGCCGTCCACGACGGCCGCCTGCAAGCCGAGTCCAGCGCCGCGGTCGCGGGCTGAGGTTCTTCAGCGGGGCAGGGCGGGGAGTTCCTCAACGGCCGCAGGAGCCGAGGCGGTCGCGGCGGCTGGTCGAGCAGCCGCCGGTTCCCGGGCGCCGCGAGCCATGACGGGCTCGCCCAGATGTTCGTGGAGAATCCGCCGCACCTCCTGGATCGCCTCGCCGTCCTTCTGGACCCCGTGCCCCGACCGAACCACCTTCTCCGACGCGACCCCATCAAGATGCGAGCTTCGGTACGGCACGACGCCGTCGGTCGTCTGCGGCTTGGGGACGGGCCGTTCCGAGCCGATGATCGAGTGCGTCATGACTCTCGGGTCCGGCTTCATTGCCAGGATCGCCGTCAGGATCGGGGAGTCGGTCGCCAGGGTCTCGATGCTCGTCGGGAACCGCTTGAACCTTCGCCCGAAGGCGTCGGGGTTGTCTTTCACGAGTTGGCCGAGCAGCTTGTGGATGTGGTCGGGGTCGGAGATCAGGTTGGCCCCGACTCGCCCCACCACCCCACGCGACAGATCTGATCCCCGGTGGGGCGTCGCCAGAAACACCACCCGGCTGACGCTCGGCACAGGCTCGAAGAACAGCAGCCGGCGAAGCTCGGCCAGCACCGGCGGCGGGCCGAGGATCTCGTCGAACGACCGGTCCGAATTGAGCTGCCAGAGTTCCTCGCCGCTCGAAACCATCATGCAGTGACTGAGCAGCCCTCCCATCGAATGACCGAGCAGGACCATCTGGTCGAACGCCGGCTCGCGGCCGTCGGGGTTGAACATCGCCTTGGCCTGCCCGAGCGCGTCGCGGAGGTTGGCCGCCGCGATCGGCAAGGGGACGCCCGTCGGGTACATGTAGAGCAGGAACTGATACCGCCCCTGGATCGTCGGGTCGCGCAACAGCTCGTCAAGCATCGGAATCCAGGCCAGCGGGCTGCTGATGAGGCCGTGTACCATGACGACGGGGATCTTGCCGGGCTCGTAGGGCCGGATCATCAACAGGTTGGCCCTCTCAAGCGCCTCGCCGGGGTGCCGCAAGCCGGTCCACCGGTAGCGTTCCAGGTCGGTTTGCGACCACATGTAGGCTAGCGGGGTCGTCAGGTCGGTCTCCAGGGCGATCTGGTTGGGCGACTGGCCGACCACCCGTCGCTTGACGGGGTCGATCAGCTCCAGGGTGCACTGGCGGACTGCGTTCACGTCCTCCCCCGGGTCGCGGAGCCGCGAGTTCGGGACCAGGAACGCCGTCAGCGGGAACGCCATTTCGGCCGGGTAAAACCGCTCGTCGGCCGGGCGGTCTTCCTTCTTCGGGTCGCTCTGGCGAACGCCGATCAGCGGGACGCCCAGGCCGTACTGGTTGCGGCTGGTCGCCAGGCCGCTGACCTCGAAGTCCGAGGCCAGTATCAACTTATGGATGTCGGTCGGCTTCCAGGGCGAGTCGCGAAGGGCCACCTGGAGCACCTGCTCGTCGCGGTTGCTGACCTTCAGCTTGATGACCCCCTGCGGGTCGATCGGGTCCTTCGACTGCGCGGCGCGGATGATCCGTTCGAGTCCCGCGTTGTAGATCTCGCAGGCGAGCCGGTAACGGGGATCGGACGGCGCGCGGCCGTCGGCCAGCTCAGGGTCGAAGAGGTAGTCGTGCGCGTAGCCCACCGCGTCGAGATACCGCTCCAGCGCCAGGGCCTTGCGCCAGCGGTCCTGCTTGCAGCCGTCGATCCAGGAAAGCTCGGCCAGGGCGTAGACCAGCTCGGCGTTGGGCCGCCCCCGGGCGACCTTCTCCAGACTCAGAAGAGCCCCGTTGACGTCCTTGCGATACCGGCCTTCCAGATCGTACCGCTTGAGCGTTTCGAGTGTCCTTCCGCTCGGTCGATCGATGCCCGCGATGCTGTGCTGGAACGACGAGAAGCCTCGGTCGCCCTTGCTGGGCTGGATGGAAATATCCGACCAACCCAAAAAGGTGGACGCGATCATCACAAGTTGTGCAATCGGCATGTCGGGTCACTCCCTCGACCCAGGGTGACGGCTAGGTTCGGGCGGCAGCCGGCGACCGCGAATCCGAGCAGAGCCAGGCCCCACCCGGCGGCCGAATCATGACGCCGACGCCCCCGACGGTCAATGCCGATCAGCCCGACGGAATGCATTGAAAAGGCTTCACCAAAGTGCCCGAAGTCCGAGCGTCGGATGATCTTTCCAGTTTGGCTTCGTTCGCGCCGCAATCTGGTTTGGAACGCTTCGCGCGGCGTCCTCTCAACCTCACCTTCACCCGTCGCACCGAGGCCGCGCTCCTCACAATCGCCCCCAAGAAGTCCGCCGAAATTGGCTTTGTTTGACGCGGACGGACATACGGCGATTTGACCACACCCACTTGCCAACCAACGACTTACAGCCCCCGCGAATTTGGCTTCGATTGGCGATAAACCGCGTGGGACGCGCCCGACGGCCGCCGGACCGGCCCCCGATTGGGTTTGTTCGGCGGTTTTTCTCGTCCATCCACCGGTCGTCTCCCGCGCCTCGTCGGCTCTTCTCTCACGAGGAGGCATTGGGTTCGATTGTCCGAGTTTTTCGATAAGACGGAGGAAGGGAATGCGTCCCCGTCGCTCGCATCCTCCGCGAGCGGATCGAGCGGGGGGTCTTCCACCTGTCGAGCGGATTGAGAACGAGCGAGGGAGGGAGCCTCCCATTATGAAGTTACGATCAAACCGCCGATTCCGAAAGAATATCCGGACGGTTCGCCAGTCGAGGATGGGTCAACGGCTCGTTTTCGGGATGAGGACGGACGTGACGGATCGGAGGATGCGCCAGGATACGCCGAGCAAGAGGAAAACGACGGCACCGACGAGGGCGAGATTGGCCGTCGGTTCCTTGGCGAGCGGACGCCCCACCGCTACCGGGCGGGACATCATGAGCCGGATTCAGGGAGGGTGTTGGAAGAGAGATTACGAAGCGCCTCGACCATCTCTCGGTATTCGTCGCCGGCGACCCAGTCGACCCCGGCGGCGGAGGAGGCGATCCATCGAACCCTGGCGGCCTCGTCGTCGACGAAGCGGTAGCCGCCGTTGAGCGGCCCGGTGTGGCCGTTGAGGCTGTAGATTCGAATCCGGAATCCACGAGAATGGGCCAGGGCCGTCAAGGCGCCCAGTCGATCGGCGTCGGCCCGGGTCCAGTCGCCGGCCGAGGCCGGCCCGCCCCGCTCAATGGCCCCCCAGTGGAAGGCCAGAAAGCGAAGGTAGGCAGTCGAGGGCCCGGGGATGTACGTCGCGACATCGGCCTCATACCTGGCGCCGGCGCCGATGACGCGATCCCGAAAAGCACGGTAGACGCCGCCGGACGGTATCAAGGCGTCGTAGGCGTCCTTCGCGGCCTCGCTACCGCTGAAGCAGACGGTGATTCGCCGGGTCGTCAAGGGGGAGTCGGGCGACTTGGGGGCCGAGGAAAACCACTCGGCGTGGGCGTCGAGCAAGTCATTGAACAGTCGAACAGCCTCGGGCTTGCCCGTCTTCCAGTCGATCGTGAGGACGGTCGGCGCGCCGTCGGGCCGGGGCGCCTTCAAACGGGCTTCCAGTACGGGTATCAGCGAGGTCTCCAGCCGAGGGTAGGCGACGCCGGGCCGGGGCGTCGCATCATGGCCGATGATGAGTTGCTTCGCCGCATCATCCCACCCGAGGTCGATCTCGATGTTGTCGATCCCCAGCGCAAGCGCCTCGTTGAGCCTGGGGTTGTCGGTTCGATTCTCCGCGTAGCAGTTATGAGCGCTGATAGGCAAAGGGCGGGAAGGGCCGTCCGCGAACGAAGCCGGCGACAGGGCGAATGTCAGTAATGTGGCCGATCGAACGATTTTCATGAACATGAAGCCGTCCTCAGAAGGGATCTTGCGCCGAGCCCGACTCCGGGACACGGGCAGTCCAGGTCGCGACCGATGGAACGCCGTCGGACTACATTGGCTGAACCGGGGACCGGCTTCAACCGGTAGGTTTCTCTAAAGCGGTTTGCGTTTGAGTTGCATACAATAATCAAAACAAGCTGTCGCGAGCATGCCTTCTCTCCGCGGCGGGGAGAAGGCGGCCGGAACGGCCGGATGAGGGGTGAATCATAGGAATTCCTCGGTTGCAAGGGCGATCGAAGAACCCCTCATCCGCCCCTACGGTGCACCTTCTCCTGCACGGGGAGAAGGGAATTCGGCGTCGGCCCGCGTGCAACCCAATCGCAAACCGCTCCAAGCTCCCCGTGGGAAGCGCGGACAGCCTCGAATTCAGATCAGCCCTTCGCGCCAGGGACCGGTGATGGCGAGCGTGATGCCGGGGATCTGGAGGTTGGCGAACAGCCAATTCCCATCCGGGCTGAAGGTGGCTCCCGCCCATTCGAGCTTACGATAGTCGCGGTCGAAGCCGCGATGGGGCGTCTTGCGCAGGTCGACGGCGTTGGCGGCGAACGGGACCACCGCACCCTCGGACGTCAGGCACTGAAGGCGCTGTTGAGGGGCGGTGCTGCCGTCCTCGCAGATCACCAGGCCCCCGCGACGGCTCATCGTGATATTGTCGGGCATGTCGAGGACCATCCCGCTTGGGGAGTCGAAGAGGAGCGTCAGCTTTTCCTCGGCGGGGACGTAGCACCAAACCTGGCCGGCGGCCGAGTCACCGCCGCTCTTGGCCGTGAAGTAGATCTTCCCCTGATTATGCCAGCACCCTTCAAGGCCCGAGAACATCGCCGCCTGCTGCGCAGATCCCTGACGGAAGCAGCCATCGCCTCGTCGCCTCTCATCGGCGTGCACGACCTCCGGACTCTCTATGTCCACCCAGGAGACCTCGAAGGTCTGTCCGGCCTTCAGCCCCTTGACGAGATTCTGGGTCCCCTTGGCCTTGAGCATCTGGACCTTGCCGCCGGCCTGGAGATCCCGAGGTTTGTTGGGAAGGTAGCGGTAGAAGCCAGCCCGTCCCTAGTCCTCGGTCATGTAGACGAAGCCCGAGGCCGGGTCGAACGAAATCGCTTCGTGTGTGAATCGCCCCATGCCCTTGATGGGTCTTGCCTCGGAAGTCCCCTGGGAAGGCACTTCGAAGACCCAGCCGTGGGTCTGCTCGAACTCAAGCCCCTTGGCGTCCTTGGAATCCTCCTTATCGCCGTTCTCGAGGGTGGTCTCCTCGCAACTGAGCCAGGTCCCCCACGGAGTCGGGCCGCCGGCGCAGTTCCTGACCGTGCCGCCAAGGCTGACCCACGACGATTCGAGCTTGGCGGTCTTGGTGTTGAAGACCAGATTCGTGCAGCCTCCCTTGCCGAACCTGTCGTACACCGAACCGGTCTTGCCGATGGCGACCCCCGATCCATTGACCTCGTGATTCCGACAGAGCGTCACGGTGTCGCCGTCGGACGCGATCACGGCCATCCCGTCGTGCGAGTCGGGGGTCTTGCTCCCGTCGGAGAGTTCGTCGCCGGCCCAGCCGAAGGAGACGTAGCGGAACCCCTCGGGGAGTTCGAGAAGTTCCAGGCCGGTGTTCTCGTCCCGTGTCGGCCGAAGCGGGCCGAAATCCGCGACAGGAGCGATTTCCCCCGCGCCGAGACGCCGGGTCCAATCTCCGAAAGGGGAGGCGAGGGAAGCGGCCCCGAGGGCCGCGGCACCGTGCATGAATCCGCGTCGCGTAGTGATCATCTGCATACTCTCCAATACGCCTGCTTCGTCAAGAGGAAGGCCGGGATGCGCGGTCTCGGCCCGGATCGGAAAACCATGCGAAGCCACGAGAGCCGAACAAGCGCGGTTCGCATCGCGGTTGCACACGGATCGAAGGATGAATCCCCTTCTCTCCCAGAGTGGGCCGGACGACCCTACACGGTAATCGAGGGCTGGATGAACAAGCTCGGAGCGCCTGCGAGTCAAGCATTCGGACGGCGGATTTGGGAATTCACTCGCTGATCCTTCGAACTTGTATTCGGACCTTGAACGTCGCGGGTAGTTGGGTCTTAGTAGGCGTCCGCGCTGACGACCTCGCCCCCACCTCGGGTGCCAAGCGACCACCAGGTCGGTCGGCTGATCGATTCCTTGATGAACTTCACGCTTCCGTCAGTGAACAGCGTGTTGACGCCGCCGGGATGCATGCTCGTGGCGGGGAGCGAGATGCTGCCATTGTCGCTCTGGCTCGGGTTGCCCTGCGGCCGGCAGACGTTGAATGGGAACTGCTTGTCGTTAGGCGTCTGGCCGACGTTGAAGATCGATCCTTCCGACGCCGACGCCCACCGATACCCGCGGTGGCTCGTGATCTTGACCGACGCGGGGTTGTTCCACTCCGTCAGGCAGTCGTTCAGGCCGGCCATGAACGCCGCCGAGGCCGCCGGCGAGCTATTGAAATCGTCCTGATAATAGGACGCCACGACGTTGCCGGTGACGACGCCGTTGCCCCGATACTTGCCCCCCGGACTCGAAGTGCCGACGCCTCGGTTCGACTCATTGCCCTTGTTGTCCCCGACGAGCGCCTCGGCGAACAGGACGGTGTTCGAGGTGCCGTCGGTGGCGTTTTGGATTCCATACGAGAGCCATACGGCGAACATGCCCGTGCTGCCCATGCCGTCGGCGTTCTGCATGCTGCCCGACCCGTTGTTGGGACCCGTGGGCCACTCGCTCGTGGTCCCGTAGCAGGCGTGGTAATTGTTGGTGTTCTGAATCGCGGCGTTCGGGTCGGTGGGGCAGAGGAACGACGACACGACCGTCCGGACGACCGTACTATTCATCGGCTGGACGACGGTGTCGTGGATCTCCTCGGCGAAGTTGAAATTGATAGCGTTGTAGAGCGGCGCCTGCTCGACGAACGGCAAGGCCGACGCCAGCGCGCTCCAGCCGCGCCAATCCGCGTAACCCGGGCAGCTCGTCGGCGGGTCGGAGTTGCAGTTCTTGGACGCGGCCATCGGGAATACGTTGTTGGTCTGGTGGTAGTTGTGCATCGCCAGACCAATTTGTTTGAGGTTGTTCGTGCACTGGATCCGCCGCGCGGCTTCGCGCGCCGCCTGAACCGCCGGCAACAGCAGAGCGATCAAGACCGCTATGATCGCGATCACGACCAGCAACTCGATCAGGGTGAACCCCTTCTCCCGCGCTCTCATCTCAATAGTCCTTCTCTGAAGGCGTCGACTTAAGACGCTCCGAAACCAAGACGAATCAGAATCAGCGCCCGGGGACGGCCGCCGGCTCAATGTCGAGACGCGCGCGGTTTCGCTTTGACCTTCTGCTTGAGCAACGCTTCAGTCGTCTCCTCCAGCGGCAAGGGCGGCGGATCTTTGATCACCGTCCCCGGCGCCGCGGCCCCGCCCGAACCGCACCCCGGCGTCGGAACCAGCACGATCGACGCCGCGACCGAGAGAACCAGAATTCGCACGATACGGACGAGCATCCCGTCCTCCTAAGATGACGACGGCGTGTGGGTTCGATGAAGTTTTCATTATTATCATATTCTTGCGTCATATTTCGTTTATGACTACAAGGAGCCACACTATAGCGCCGACCTCGCGCACATTCAAGACGCCTAATGAAAGATTCATATTGTTTCGTCGCAAGCGGCCGGCCCGGAGTGTTCCGATCCGCCGGGTCCGACGTGGCGGGTTCTGCGTTACGCTCGTCGACGCGGCTCGCGGACCGGCCGGCGGACCCGATAATCAGAACGCCCCACTCCACCGCGCGACGGCAAACGCTTACAATCGGGCACGGAGACTCGCTCGTGGCGGACAACGGCGACCGACCGGAAAATCCAGGACAGCGGCCGGACGACAATTCACGTTGGGCGTGATTACGGATGAGTCGCTCGTCCGTCGTCGCTCACCGTGGCGTCGATGAAGGTGCAACCATGCTCAGAACTTGGCTTCGGTGGATTGCGGTCTTGGCAGTGGTCGTGGGCGCGGGGGTGGGCTACTGGCTTTGGCGCGAATATCAGCGGCGGTCGATGTTGCCGGATGGGATCGTGTCGGGCAACGGCCGGATCGAGTCGATCCAGGTGGACGTGGCGGCCAAGTACGCCGGGCGGATCAGCCGGATCTTCGCGCGTGAGGGCGACCTCGTGAAGACCGGGCAGGTGCTCGCCAAGATGGACACCGAGGAGATGGAAGCCGAGCTCGCCAAGGACAAGGCGAAGGTGGCCGAGGCCGAGGAGGCTGAGAACCAGGTCAAGGCGGAGATCGTCCAGCGCGAGAGCGAGCTCAAGTACCAGAACCAGTTGTACGACCGCAACCGGGCGCTCCTTGCCCGCAGTGTGATCTCTCGGGAGGAGATGGAGCAGACGCACTCCAAGCGCGACGTCGCCGTCGCGGCCCTCGACGCGACGAAGGCCAAGCTCCAGACCAGCCGACGGTCGATCGAGGCCGCCGCGGCGGAGGTCAAGCGGATCCAGACCCAGATCGTCGACTCGACCCTGACCTCGCCGGTCGAAGGCCGCGTGCTCTACAAGTTGGCCGAGGAACGCGAGGTCCTCGCCGCCGGCGGCAAGGTTCTCACGCTCATCAACCTCGGCGACATCTATATGGAGATCTTCCTCCCCTCGCGGCAAGCGGCCCGAGTCGAGATCGGCGCCGACGCGCGGATCGTGCTCGACGCCGCTCCCCAGTACGCGGCCCGCGCGAAGGTCTCGTTCGTCTCGCCCGAAGCCCAGTTCACGCCGAAGCAAGTCGAGACGCAAAGCGAGCGCGACAAGCTGATGTTCCGGATCAAACTCCAGGTCCCCCAGGAACTCGTGCTCCCGTACATCGAGAAGATCAAGACCGGCGTGCGCGGCGTCGGATACATCAAGCTCGACGAGGCGACCCCGTGGCCCGAGAAGCTCGAACGCCGGTTCCCAATGCCCGAGCCGACCAAGCCCACGAACGCCGAGCCGGCGACGACGGAGCCGAAGACGCCAACGGAGCCGAAGGCGGAGGAGACCCCCGTTCCCAAAACGTGAGCATTCCTTCTCCCCCCGGGAGAAGGTGGCCGGCACGGCCGGATGAGGGTCGCGGGATTTCGATGTGCGCCAGGGAAAGCGGTTGAATTCGTCGGCCGTAATCCGTGGTGGACGCATCGACCCTCACCCGGCCTACGGCCACCCTCTCCCGGGGGGAGAGGGGGAACGACTTGCCGACGTGATGATGTGTTCTCGATCAGGGAAATGGGAAGACGCCGCCCCATCTACGATCCAACTTCAATCCGCGCCAGGTTTCCTCCATGTCATCCACAACACCACCTCCGGTCGCGACGCTCACGGCCGTCTCGCACAGTTACGATCGCTCGACGCGCGCGATCGACGGTGTGACGGCCGAGTTTCCGGCCGGCTGCATGATCGGCTTGCTCGGTCCGGACGGCGTCGGCAAGTCGAGCCTCATGGGGCTGGTCGCGGGGGCGAAGAAGATCCAGGACGGCAAGGTCCTCGTGCTCGGCGGCGACATGGCCGACGTTCAGCACCGGCGCGACGTCTGCACGCGAATCGCCTACATGCCCCAGGGGCTCGGCAAGAACCTTTACCCCGAGCTGAGCGTCTTCGAGAACATCGACTTCTTCGCGCGGCTGTTCGGGCTCTCGGGCTCGGAACGTCGCGAGCGGATCTCCGCTCTGCTCGAAGCCACGGGCCTGGGCCCGTTCCCCAACCGGCCGGCCGGCAAGCTCTCCGGAGGCATGAAGCAGAAGGTCAGCCTCTGCGGCGCGCTGATCCACGAGCCGGACCTGCTGATCCTCGACGAGCCGACGACGGGCGTCGACCCGCTGTCGCGACAACAATTCTGGTCGCTGATCGACGCCATCCGATCGGCGAGGCCCGCGATGAGCGTGCTGGTCTCGACGGCCTATATGGACGAGGCCCGCCGGTTCGATTGGCTGATGGTGATGGACGCCGGCCGCATCCTCGCCACCGGGACGCCGGAAGACATCCAGAACCGCACCGGGTGCGACAACCTCGAAGAAGCGTTCGTCGCCCTGCTGCCCGAGGAGAAGCGCGGGGGAACGAAGAAATTGACGATTCCGCCGCGTCCCCCGGCGACCGGCGAGCCGGCCATCGTGGCCCGGCATCTCACGAAACGGTTCGGCGACTTCACGGCCGTCAACGACGTCAGCTTCACGATCGAGCGCGGCGAGATCTTCGGCTTCCTCGGCTCAAACGGCTGCGGCAAGTCGACGACCATGAAGATGCTGACCGGGCTGCTGCCGGCCTCGGAGGGCGAGGCGCTGCTGTTCGGCAAGACGGTCGACGCAGGGAGCCTCGAAGTCCGCAAGCGAGTCGGCTACATGTCGCAGTCGTTCTCGCTCTACGGCGAGTTGACCGTCGCTCAGAACCTCTGGCTGCACGCGAGGCTGTTCCACCTTCCCCTCGCGACGATGGCCGAGCGGATCGACGGCCTCGTCAAGCGGTTCGGCCTCGGCCCGTACCTCGACCATGCGTCCGAATCGCTGCCGCTGGGCCTGCGACAGCGGCTCTCGTTGGCGGTGGCGGTCGTCCACGAGCCGGAGATCCTGATCCTCGACGAGCCGACCTCGGGCGTCGACCCCGTCGCCCGCGACGAATTCTGGGAGCTGCTGATCGAACTGTCGCGACGCGACGGCATCACGATCTTCATCACGACCCACTTCATGAACGAGGCGCTGCGGTGCGATCGGATATCGCTGATGCACGCCGGCAACGTGCTGGCGTGCGACGCACCGGCCGCCCTCATCGCCGCGCGCGGCGCTCCCGACCTGGAGACGGCCTTCATCGGTTACATCGAGGACGCAATCGGCGAATCGGCCGACGCCCAGCAGGCCGGCGACGCCCGCGAGGCGCTGGCGAAGGCGCTCACGTCGAGCGGCCCTCGCGACACGCACGGGTCGTCGGCGCCGATCAACCTGGGCCGGCTGCTGGCGTACACCCGGCGCGAGACGCTGGAGATCCTTCGCGATCCGGTCCGGCTGGCGTTCGCGTTCGTCGGCTCGATGGTCTTGATGCTGGTCTTCGGCTACGGGATCACGATGGACGTCGAGAACATCCGGTTCGCGGAGCTGGATTACGACCAGACGCCCGAGAGCCGCGGCTATATCGAAGCGTTTTCCAGCTCGCGATCTTTCCAGCATGAGCAGCCGGCGCTCGCCCCCGAGGAGGGGGAGCGCCGGCTGCGTTCGAACGACGTGTCGATGGTGCTGGAGGTCGAGCCGAACTTCGGCCGGCGGGTCAAGCAGAGCCACACGCCCGAAGCCCTGGCGACGGTCGACGGCGCCAATCCGTTCCGGGCCGAGACCATCAAGCAGTACGCATCGGGGACGCACACCCGCCAGCTTGAGGAAGTCTACCGATCGCAGTACGAGGGGGACACGCTCCCGCTGTTCGCCGACGTGGAGCTTCGCTTCATGTACAACCCGAGCTTCGAGAGCATCTACGCCATCGCGCCCAGCGTGCCGCCGATGCTCCTGATCTTGATTCCAGCCATTCTCATGTCGGTGAGCGTCGTCCGCGAGAAGGAGCTGGGCTCGATCACCAACTTCTACGTGACGCCGACCACGCGGCTCGACTTTTTGATCGGCAAGCAGCTCCCGTACATCGCCATCGGGCTCATCAACTTCGTCGTCGTCACCGCGCTCACGGTCTTCGTCTTCGGCGTGCCGATCAAGGGGAGCGGGCTGAGCCTGCTCGGCTGCGCGTTCCTGTACGTGATCGTGACCACGGCGGTGGGCCTGCTGGTGTCGGGCTTCACCTCGACTCAGGTGGCGGCGGTCTTCGTCACCGCGATCGTCACGATGCTGCCGACGACGCAGTTCTCGGGCATGCTCCAGCCGGTCTCGACGCTGATGGGCGCGGCGCGGATGATCGGCTCGCTCTGGCCCACGACGTACTATATGCACGCGAGCGTCGGGGCCTTCACCAAGGGGCTGGGCCCTCGGCTGCTCGCCTTCGACGCGCTGGCGCTCGCGGCGTTCATCCCGGTGTTGATGCTGCTCGCCGTCGCCGCGTTGCGAAGCCAGGAGACCTGATGGAAACGCTCGCCAACATCTTCTGGCTCGGCACCAAGGAGCTGCGCAGCCTGCGGAGCGACAGGGTGCTCGTCGTGTTCGTGATCTACGCCTTCAGCCTGGCGATCATCACGCAGGCGCGGGGCACTTCGTCCGAAGTGTACAACGCGTCAATCGCGTTCGTCGACGAGGATCATTCCACGCTCTCCAAGAAATTGATCCATGCGTTCTTTCCGCCGCAGTTCAAGCCCCCCGTCGAGATCGCGGCGCGCGAGGCCGACGCGGCGATGGACAGCGGCCGGTTCATGTTCGTCGTCGTCATCCCGCCGCGCTACGAGCTGAACCTTCGCGCGGGCCGGCGGGCCGAGGTCCAGGTGAACATCGACGCCACCGCGATGCTCCAGGCGAGCGTCGGCGCGTCGTACATTCAGAACATCCTCTCGACCGAGACAGCCGACTTCCTGTCGCGGTCGAACGCCAAGTTCACCTACCCGGCCCAGCTCGTCGTCCGCAAGGCGTTCAATCCCAACGGCGACACCTCGTGGTTCAGCAGCATCGTCGCCATGATCAACCAGGTGACGATGCTGACGACGATCTTGACCGGCGCGGCGCTGATTCGCGAGCGCGAGCACGGCACGATCGAGCACCTGCTGGTCATGCCGCTCTCGGCCCTGGAAATCGCGCTGGCGAAGGTCTGGTCGAACGCCCTGGTGATCCTGATCGCGGTGTTGGCCTCGCTCTTCTTCGTGATACGCGGCGTGTTGCACGTGCCGATCGCCGGCTCGCCGATGCTCTTCTTGTTCGGCGTGGTGCTCTACCTGTTCTTCGCCACGGCCCTCGGCGTCTTTCTGGGGACCATCGCCCGGACGATGGCGCAGTTCGCGCTGCTCATCATGCTGATCCTGATGGTGCTGCAATTGCTTTCGGGCGGATCGACGCCCGTCGAGAGCCAGCCCCCGTGGCTTCAGAAGCTCACCTTCTTGCTGCCTTCGCGACACTTCGTGAGCTTCTCGCAGTCGATCATCTACCGCGGCGCGGGGCTCGAATCGGTCTGGCCCAACTTCCTGGCCGTCGCCCTCATCGGCCTGGCGTTCTTCATCTTCAGCCTGAAACTCTTCCGGCGGTCGATCTCGCTGAGTCGATAGACCGGTCAACGCAACCTGGAAGGCGGAACCATGACTCGCGAAGGAACGAACGCCTATCTCGTCGGCGGCGGGATCGCGTCGCTCTCGGCTGCGGCCTACCTGATTCGCGACGGCGAACTGCCCGGGGCGAACATCCACATCTTCGAGGCGCTCGACGTCGTCGGCGGCAGCATGGACGGCGCGGGGTCGCCGGAGAAAGGCTACGTCATTCGCGGCGGACGCATGTTCAATTTCTCGTACGTCTGCACGTACGACCTGCTGTCGTTCATCCCGTCGCTGACCGACCCGTCGAAAACCGTGATCGACGAGTTCCGCGAATTCAACGCCCGGGTCAAGACCCACGCCGACTGCCGGCTGGTCGCCGGAGGCCGCAAGCTCGACGTCTCGTCGATGGGCTTCGGCATGAAGGATCAGCTCGACCTGATCGAGGTAACGCTTCGCTCCGAGGAATCGCTGGGCGTGAAGCGGATCAACGAGTGCTTCGCTCCCGCGTTCTTCGAGACGAATTTCTGGCTGATGTGGGCGTCGATGTTCGGGTTCGAGCCCTGGCATAGCGCCGTGGAGTTCAAACGCTACCTCCACCGGTTCGTCCACGAGTTCCCACGCATCAACACGCTCGCCGGCGTCGATCGTTCGCCGTACAACCAGTTCGACTCGGTCATCCTGCCGATCGCGACCTGGCTCAAGTCGCAGGGCGTCCAGTTCCTCACCGGCGCCGAGGTGACGGACGTCGAACTCCGCCCTGGCTCCGACCACTCGACCGTGACGCGGATTCGGTACGTGCGGAAGGGTGTGGAGAACGAAATCGCCGTGAACGAAACCGATCTCGTCTTCGTCACGAACGGTTCGATGACGGCGGCGTCGACTCTGGGATCGCAGACGACGGCCCCGGCGCTCGACGACCGCAAGACGGGCGACTGGACGCTCTGGGAGAAGTTGGCGCGGAGTCGACGCGATTTCGGCCGCCCCTCTGTCTTCGACGATCACGTCGACGAATCGAAATGGGAGTCGTTCACCGTCACCTGCCGCGACCCGGAGATGTTCCGGCTGATCGAGGAATTCACCGGCAACGCCCCCGGCACCGGGGCGCTCGTGACGATCACGGATTCGTCGTGGCTGATGTCGATCGTTGTCGCCTATCAGCCGCACTTCCTGAATCAGCCGAGCGACGTCCAGGTCTTCTGGGGCTACGGCCTGTTCGTCGACCGCCCCGGCGACTTCGTCAAGAAGCCGATGGCCGACTGCACGGGCGCGGAGATCCTCGTCGAGCTTTGCTCTCACCTGGGCTTCGTCGACTCGATCCCGAAGATCCTCGCAACCTGCCAGTGCATCCCGTGCATGATGCCTTATGTCACGAGCCAGTTCCTGGTGCGCGGCCCCGGCGACCGCCCGGACGTCGTCCCGAAGGGCTCGACCAACCTTGCGTTCATCGGCCAGTTCTGCGAGCTTCCCGACGACACGGTGTTCACCGTCGAATACTCCGTCCGCGCAGCGCAGACGGCGGTCTTCTCACTCTTGAAGCTGGACAAGCAACCGCCGCCGGTCAATCGCGGCGACCACGACCCGAAGGTGCTCGCCGAGGCGCTCAAGACGATGTTCAGTTGACCTCGAACACGGCCGAGCGTTACTCGGGCGTCGGGTTGGCGACCCATTCGAGGTACTGGTCGACGACCTCGTTGATCGGGCCGTCGGCGACGAGTCGGCCCTGGCGCATCCAGAGGCCGCGGTCGCACAGCTCGCGGAGCGAGGCCATCTCGTGCGACACCAGGATCACAGCGTGCGATCGGTTCATGAGGCTGCGGATGCGTTCCTTGGCCTTGTCCTTGAACGCCTGGTCGCCGACCCCGAGCGACTCGTCGACCAGGAGGATCTCCGGGTCGATCTCGGTGGCCACGCCGAAGGCCAGCCGCGCGTACATGCCGCTCGAATAATACTTGAGCGGCAGGTGGGCGAACTCGCGCAGGCCGGTGAATTCGTGGATGCCGTCCACTTTCGCCATCATCTGCTTTCGCGTAAATCCGAGCATCGCTCCGTTGAGCAGGATGTTGTCGTAGCCAGACAGCTCGGGGTTGAAGCCCGCGCCCATCTCGATCAAGGGGGCGACCATGCCGCGAACGTTCAGCACACCGGTCGTCGGCGGATAGATCCTCGCGAGCAGCCGCAGCAGTGTGCTCTTGCCCGCCCCGTTCGAGCCGAGGATGCCGATCCGCTCGCCGTGGTTGATCCGCAGGTTCACGTCACTCAGCGCCCAGAACTCGGAGTCCGGCACCGGCTTTTCACGGCGCAGCAGCAGTTCGAGGACGGCGCGTTTGAACGTGTACGACTTGTCGGAGTAGTTCACGAACTTGAGGGAGACGCCGCGGAGCTCGATCAAGGGGTCGACGGCTTTCGCCCGGTCCTTCCGAACGCCACGGTTCCGGCCCTCAGAGTCGGAATACCATCTTGTCTTCGTTGGACTTGAACGTGGCATAACCGACCCCCAGGCTGACCGTCGCGAGGACGGCGGCGATGATCATCAAACTGATCTGCGGCCAGCGCCCCTCGCAGAGAATGTCGTGAAAGATCTCGATGAAATAGAAGGCGGGATTGAGCCAGAACCGCCACCGCACCGGCTCGGGGAAATCCTCGAGATGGTAGATGATCGGAGTGGCGAAATACCAGGCCTGGAGGAACACCGAAACCAGGTGCGCGCAGTCGCGGAAGAACGTGTTCGTCGTCGCCACCAGCAGGCTCAGGCCGAGCGTGAAGGCCACGAACAGCCCCATCGCCACCGGCAGCAGCAACATCGGCAGTGAAGGCCGGGCGCCCAACGGCAACAGCAAGACGAAGAGCGCCGCCAACGACAGGACCATCGTTACCAGGTTAATGAGCACCCGCACCAGCGGGAACACCAGCTTGGGGACGTAGATCTTGCGGATCAGCCCCTCGTTGACCAGGATACAGGCCGTCGCCTCGGAGATGCTCCCCGCCATGAACGTCCAGGGGACGATCCCGGCCAGGAGAAACACGCTGTAGTTCTCTCTGGAGGGGAACAGGTTGGAGAACACGATCGACAGGATCATCATCATCAAGAGCGGGTTGATGAGCGTCCAGAGGAAGCCCATGAACGACCGCTGATAGCGGACGTGCAGCTCTTGCATGACCATGTTCTGCACGACCGGCCAGAACCGGGTCAGCTCGGCGTAGTCGGTCTGGATGCGGCGCGACCAGCTCGGAGTCTGACGGACGGACGGGGGCGCTGGAAAGCTGTCTGTGGCCGCGACCGAAGTTTCGTTACAGACATCCATGTTTAAAAAACACCCGTCTCCAAGCGTCGATTCGCGACGAAATCCCTTCGCCCACAGCCTCGACGGCCGGGATCTTACGAGGAACCTCCCCATCACGGAAGATCAACCCGCAAGATCCCCGTTCGAGCCGTCCGCGCGCCTCGAAACCCGCGCGTCAATCGCTGTCGTCCTTGGGAGTTACGGCGCGGACGCCGATCCGGGCGGCGAGCCGGACCTTCTGCCGGTTCGACAGCTCGTTGATGTAGTGCGAGCGGAGCGCGCTGAGCCATCGGATCTCGCGCCCGTCGTAGCTGACCCGGACGTGCGTGAGGATCGGCCCGGCGAGGCCGAAGGTGCGCTGAATGCCCGGCACGACGTCGGCGTTCGAGGCGATCTGGTTGTATCCCACGCCCACGCCCTTCGCGAACGCGGCGTAGTCGATATGTGCGATCTCGGTCGCGGTCGTCCGGCGGTATACCGGCTCCTGGAGCATCTGCATGTAGTGATACGCGCCGTCGTCGAACACGAAGAACTTGACCGGCAGTCCCAGACGGGCGGCCGACGACAGCTCCATGGCCGACATCAAAAAGCAGCCGTCGCCGGTGACGCAGACGACGTGGCGGTCGGGCCGAACCCGCTGGGCGCCGATCGAAGCGGGGATCGCCCAGCCCATGCTCTGGTTGTCGCTCGGCGTGAAGTACCGCCGCGACGCCTGCACTTCGACCGTCTCCGACGCCCAGTGCGTCGAGGCCGTCACGTCGACGAAGATCAGCTCCTCGGGGCCTAGCACGCATCGAAGCTGGCTGAGGAAGTACATGGGGTCGACGCAGGGCTCGATCTTGACCGTCCGCGCCTCGCAGCGGTCGACCTGCCGAAGGTTCTGGATCTTCTGCACGAGCGCAGGGGCGGGGGGACGGCAGATCGTGGCGACGTCCCCGAGCAGGCGGTCGAGGAAGACCCGCGAGTCCGAGCACAGGCAGTGGAGCGTCGGCACGTTGCGGCCGAGATTTTCGGGATTGATGTCGACGTGGATCACGTCGGTTTTGGGGATCGCGTAATTCGCGGTCGAGACCTCACTGTACCGCACGCCCACTGCCAGAACGAGGTCGACGTCCTGAAACGCCTTCTCGGCGGCGCGGGTGCCTTGCTTGCCGTAACCCCAGCCGACCGCCAGCGGGTGAGCGTCAGGGATCACCCCCTTGCCGCTGACCGAGGTCGCCACCGGCGCCTGGAGCGCCTCGGCGACGGCTGCGAGCGACGGACCGGCCTCGGCGCATCCCACGCCCGCATAAATACCGATCCGCTTGCGGCGGTCCCGCAAATGGCCGACGATCCGCTGATAAGCGGCCTCGTCGAACGGGACGGGCAGGGGGGGCGGCGGCGCGTGGTCGTAGTCCCAGACTTCGTTGAAGAACGGGTAGGGGATCATCACGCCGACCGGCCCCGGCTCGCCCGACCGGGCGACGCGGAACGCCTGGAAGATCGCGCCGGGGATCTCCGCCTGGTGGCGGACCGTGAACAGGGCCTTCACGACGGGCCGGAGAAGGGCCTCATTGGGCAAGCCGTGAACCTGGCCCACCGGCGCATTCGCCGCGCGGTCGATGTCGGTCACGATCCCCACGATCGGGACGCTGTCGTAGAGCGCCTCGCCGATGCCGGTCAGGCAGTTCGTCAGCCCCGGTCCTGGAACGACCGAGAAGACGCCGACTTCTCCCGTGGCGCGGGCCGAAGCGTCGGCCATGACGCTGGCCGACGCTTCGTGCGCGACCAGCATGTAGGGGACCTCGTACGCCTTGAATGCGTCCCAGAGATCGTTGTTCTGCGCGCCGGGAATCCCGAATACGCACCGCACGGCTTCACAGCGGAGTGCGGCGGCGGCGGCCTGTGCGCCCGTCATCCGGCCGCGAACGCCCTCTCGACGAGCGAAGCGGCCGAGTTCGACAGGGCCGGCCTCGGCTTGGGGTGCGGTTGCCGTCGTCGCCGTTGCGACCACTCCCGCCACACCCACGGCCGTCCCCAGCGCCTCACGGCGATTGAGCCTTGGTGACACGATCCGACTCCCTTCGGATAGTTCTCATCCTGGTCCGCCGGCCCGGTCGGTCCGCACCGCTCTCCGGGCCCTGTCGGTGATGCGTCAGGATGCGCAACTCCGTCGTGATCGTATCGGCATCCTCGCCGCGCGGGCTGTCCCGCGAGGAGTCTGATAATCGACCTCGGACGGGCCGATGGGCGGTCGACCGTCATAACCGGAAGTCTCATGTTGGACTTCAGGATCGAGGAGCCGCGCGACGGTCGACGAACGGGTTGAGGATCTCGGGACGATAGCGCGACCGGTCCTCGCGAATCTTACGGATGCACTCAAGGATGATCGGCCCCTGGTAGTCGATCGCGTCGAGGCTCTGAAACCAGGCGGGCCAGTCGATCGAGCCCAGGCCGGGGGGCTGGTGCGAGTCTTGCCGACCATCGTTGTCGTGGACGTGGGTCGTCGCCAACAGGCCGCGAGCGGCGAGGGTCTCGGTGGCGGCGTTGGTGGTGATATGGGCGTGGCCCGTGTCGATCGCCAGCGCGAGCCGGGGATGATCCAGATCGTGGAGGATGCGGGCGAGGTCTTCCGTCCGGCTCCCCGGGAAAACTCCCGGAGGCATGTTCTCGACGCAGACGACGACCCCGGTCCCTTCCGCGTGGTCGGCGACGGCCAGCAAGCCGCGAGCCAGGGCGTCGCCGCGGGCGTCGCGGTCGGTCGAGTCCGAGAGGCCGCCGGGGTGAACGACCAGCTTGGCGCCGCCGGCGGTTTCGAGCCAATCGACGCAACGCTTCAGGTCGTCGACCGAATCGCGGTGCGTCGAGGGATCGAGAGAACCGAGGTCGACCCGACCGGCGCGGATCGATTCGCCCCCCCAGCAGCCGTGGGCGCTGTGGATCGCCAGCCCCCGGCCGGCGACCTTCGCCTGGAGCAGGCTCGGGTCGGGGAGGGTGTTCCAGAGCGGCAGAATTTCGAGGACGGATGCGCCGATCCATTCGGCCAGATCGAGCTCGTCGTCGAGGCGAGCCTTGGGAAAGCCGTAAACGATCATCGTTCCGAGCACGCGCCTGGCCACACTCGCCTTCCTTGTCGTCAAGGCCGCGCCCGATGGTCGCCGACCGATTGTGATACCTCTTGTCGAACCGTCCTCTGGGAGTCATGATAGCAGCGAAACGGCTCCGGACCACCGCACCGCCCTTCTTTGATCACACCCAGGGGGCTGAACAGGCAAGCCGATGGGACCCGGAAACGACCGACCAACCCGCTGGCCCAGCGCCGCGGGCCTGTGCGTGCTTCGGGTCGATGCCGCGATAGAGAAGAAAGGAAAGCCGCGCATGCCGCCAGCGACCCTGGTCGACCCCGCATCCATCGACACGTCGCACGTCCTGCTCAATCGGGAACAGATCCGCCGATTGAACCCCCAGCGCTTCGAGATGGAACAACTTACGGCAATCGTCTCGATCGATGAGAAGCACAAGCTGATCGTCGGCTACAAGGACGTTCTGCCGGACGAGTTCTGGGTGCGCGGCCACATGCCCGACTACCCGCTCTTGCCTGGCGTCCTGATGTGCGAGGCCGCCGCGCAGCTCGCGAGCTGCTACTGCGTCCACACCAAGCTGGTGCAGGACGGCTTCGTGGGATTCGGCGGCATGGAAGACGTGCGCTTCCGTGGCCAGGTGCGGCCCGGCGATCGACTCTTGCTGATCGGCAAGGCGAGGCGGCTGCATCGCCGCCAGACCATCTTCGACGTCCAGGGTTTCGTCGAAGGCAACATGGTCTTCCATGGCCAGATGATCGGCGTCACCCTGTCCAGCCAAAACGAAAGCCCGAGCTGAAACCGAACCGCCCCATGACACGCCCCCGCGCCGATCTCGACGTCTCCTCAGTCCTCCTCGAACCCGAGCGGTTCCCGCCCGACGCGCCGCTGAGCTGGCCCGACCTGTTCGGCGACGGTCGCCCGATCCTCGTCGAAGTCGGCTCGGGCAAGGGCCTGTTCCTTGTCAACGCCGGTTTGCAGCGCCCGGAGTTCGGCTGCTTCGGGATCGAGCTGGCGAAGAAGTACGCTCGACTCGCCGCCGAACGCGCGGTCAAATCCGGTGTGACCAACGTCCGGATGTGGCCCGCCGACGCCGGCGCCTTGCTCGCCCGACGCATCCCCGAGGCGAGCGTCCGCGAGGTCCACGTCTACTTCCCCGACCCGTGGTGGAAGAAGCGGCACAAGAAGCGCCGGGTGTTCAATCAGACGCTCGTCGCGAGCATCCTCCGCGTCCTCGAACCGAACGGCGAGCTGCACGTCGCCACCGACGTCGAGGAATATCACGGCGTCATTCGCGAGCTGCTCGCCGGCGAGCCCCGATTCGCCGAGATCGACCCGCCGCCGCTCAACGACCCCGAGCACGACCACGACTACCTGACGAACTTCGAACGGAAATACCGCATCGAAGGCCGCCCCGTCTATCGATCGAGCTATCGGCTGACGGCGACGCCCTGAGTGTCCTTGAGGGATCGGAGGCTTGAACGATGCCGATCAAGCGGATCAAGCTGAGTGTTCGCGACCTGATGTTGACGGTCGCCGTCCTGGCGATCCCACTCTCATGGGCCGCCGACAAGACCAGCCAGCGCCGCGACCGTTGCCTCGACCTCGCCGATCGGCACGCCCGTCTGGGCGCGGAGTACAGGAGGAACAGCGGCGGGCTTGAGTCCATGTTGCATGCCGCCGACTGGCACAGCTACATGAGCCGCTGTTTTGAGGAAGCGGCCGACCGGCCCTGGGAGCCGATTCCGAAGAGCATGCCGCTCCCACCCAAGAGATGGTCGCCGCCGAGCCCCGCAGCCACGGACGCCGGCGCAACGGCGGTTATCAAGCGAAGTTCATAAAAGCCGACGAGACGTCGCGTCGCTGGCCGGGTGCGGCGGAAGCAACGCGACGGCTCGTCTCACGAGTGGCCGGGCGTCAGGCCGGCCCGGCGACGGTCTCGTAGGCGCGGTTCTTGGAAGGGCCGACGCCGAGGCTCGCGGCGAGCTCGATCTGGTACAGCTCGGTGCCGGTGTCGGTCGGATACTCGCCGGTGATGCAGGCCCGGCAGAGGCGTTCGGGGGAGAGGCTGACCGACCGGGCGATGGAATCGACCGGCAGGTAGCGGAGGCTGTCGGCGCCCAGCTCCTTGGCCATGCGGTCCTGGGCCTCTTCCGAGACGACGTAGCGCTCGCCGTCGAACTCGGCGTACTTGGCGGCGAACAGCTCGTCGCGCTTGGACATATCGATGCCGTAATAGCACGGCGCGATGATCGGCGGACAGGCGACGCGAAGATGGATCTCGCGAGCGCCGCCGCGGTCGCGGATCTCGTGGACGAGCGCCCGCATCGTGGTCGAGCGGACGATGCTGTCTTCGACCAGGAGCACCCGCTTGCCGGCCAGAACCTCGGGCAGGGGGGTGTACTTGAGGCGCGCCTTGGCGGCGCGGTCGGCCGTCCCCTCGATGAACGTCCGGCCCACGTAGCGGTTGCGCATCAGCCCTTCGACCGACGGCACGCCGAGGGCGAAGGCCATGGCGTCGGCCGCGGCCTTGGCGGTGTCGGGCACGGGTACGACGATCGTCCCCTCGTCGAGCGGCACCGTTTCGAGCCGCGCCATCTCCTTGCCGAGTCCGGCCCGGCTGAGGTAGACCGAGCGGTCGTCGAGCGTGCTGGCGACGTTCGCGAAGTAGATCCACTCGAAGAAGCAGTGCGCCTGCCGGGGCGAGGGGGCGTAGCGCTCGATCCGGACGCCAGACGCGCTGGCGACGGCGAGCGTGCCGGGCTCAAGCGACTCGATGTCGCGGAAACCGAGGTTCGCCAACGGCACGCTCTCGCTCGCCGCGGCGAACAAGGGGCCGTTCTGGGCGATGCAGAGCGGACGGAACCCGAGCGGATCGCGGGCGACGACCAGCTCGCCGTTGGCCGTCAACAGCACGATGTTGTACGCGCCGTCGAACCACTCGGAGAGGCGGCGGAAGATTCCCACCCAGTCGGGGTCGGAGTCTTCGGTTTGCAGCTCGTAGGCCAGAGCGTGCATGATGATTTCGGTGTCGGTGTCGCGCTTGAGGTGATAGTCCCCCTTCGCGAGCAGTTCTTCCTTCAGCGCCTTGTAGTTCGCGAGCTGGCCGTTGAAGGCGAAGGCGAACCACTTGGTCTTGCGGCCGTGGTCGCGCTCGAACGGCTGGGCGTTGTAGCGGTCGTCGCCGCCGCAGGTCGCGTACCGAACGTGGCCGATGGCCGCCGGCCCGTCGACCCCGGTCATGATGTTCTCGAATTCGGCCTTGTGATTGAGCCGAAACGCCTCGGCCACCGTCCCCAGTTCCTTGTGAACCTTGATCAGCGCGTTGCGGTCGGAACGGTAGCTCGCCATCCCCGCCGCAAGCTGCCCCCGGTTCTGCATGTCCAGAAGCATCCGCGGCACCAGCCTCGCGACGCTGTTCATGTCACCGGCTATTGGTGCCAGCGGCGAAACAGGCGCTCCAGGTGCATGAAAGACCGCCGCGACGCCGCACTCATGGTGAAGTTCACCCATGGATGAGGTGTTCCCCTTTCCGGTCCGGTAAGGGACCGGGAGCGAATGTGGTGGAGAAGTAGAGACGGTCGGAGAGAAGGCCGAAGGCCGAGTTTCATCTAGGCCCCCACCGACTCGTCATTATAATAGTGGGTGCAGCTTCCTACAACCTTCACGGGCCCGGGACGTTGCGATTTCAGTCGGTGCGACGGGAGGAAACGGACGAGTCCTCCCAGCTTTCGCACGCCGGGCCGCCGCGGATGGATTGCGAGCTATATCTTGAGCATCGACGCCGAAATTCAAAAAAACACGCCGGTCTGGACCACGCGGATCGAAGGGGCACCCTCGAGCGCAAACCCGACTCGCGACCTGGTGCGCGACGAGGTGGTCCTGTCGGCCCAGACCTGGGTCGTCAAGGTGGGGACGAGCGTGCTGGCGGGCCATGACGGTCGGCTCGACCTGGCGAAGATCGACCATCTGGCCGAACAGATCAGCAAGGTGATGGACACCGGCCGCAAGATCGCCCTGGTCAGTTCGGGCGCCGTGGGGGCGGGGATCGGCCGGCTCGGGCTCAAGGGCCGGCCCGACAACCTCCGCCAATTGCAAGCCGCCGCCGCCATCGGCCAGTCGTACCTGATCCGCGCCTACGACGACGGGCTCCGCAAGCACGGCCGGCACGCGGCGCAGCTCCTGCTCACCCACGAAGATTTCGACAGCCGCCTCCGCTATCTCAATATGCGGAACACGTTGCACGCGTTGTTCGAATGGAACGCGGTGCCGATTATCAACGAAAACGACACGATCAGCGTCGACGAGATCAAGTTCGGCGACAACGACCGGCTCGCCGCGATGGTTGCCAACCTGATCCAGGCGCCGCTCCTGGTCATCCTCAGCGTGGTGGACGGCCTCTACCTGACAGACCCCGCCCTGCCGGGCCCGGCCGAGGTCGTCTCGCGCGTTCCCGTGATCGACGATCGCGTGATGAACCTGGCCTGCGGCGGCCGGAGCGCCCTGGGGACCGGCGGCATGCAGAGCAAGCTGGCCTCCGCCCGCCTTGTGACCCACGCCGGCGGCTCGGTGATCATCGCCTCGGGTACCCGACCCGACCCCTTGACCCGGCTGTTGGCCGGCGACGAGGTCGGCACCCTGTTCCTGGCCCATGGCCAGAACCACAAGGCGCGCAAGCGTTGGATCGGATCGACCGCGCGGCCGCGAGGACGGTTCATCGTCGACGACGGCGCCCGTAAAGCCCTGGAATCCGGCGCCAACAGCCTGCTGGCCATCGGCGTCGTCGAGGTCGAGGGGGACTTCGAGAAAGGCGACGTCGTCGCCGTCCGCGATGCGAGCGGTCAGGAGTTCGCCCGCGGCCTGACCAACTACACCGCCGCCGACGCCCGCTCGATTCGCGGCCAACACACCCTCCAGGCGCGGAAGACGCTCGGGACCTCCCTCTATGATGAGGTGATTCACCGCGACAACCTCGTCCTGATCCTCTGACGCCCACGCAACGGAACCAATCCGCCCCGACCTCCACGACCACGATCCAAGATCGGACGCAGCCCCACGTGAATTCACCCTGGCTCGCCGCGAATCTCGACGATCCCACGGCCCTGGATCCGCTCTCGGCCGAGATCCGCGCGTGGGACCCGGCGTTCGATCTGTACCGCCCGGCCTCGGACGCCTTGCTCTACGAGCCCGATGGAACCCTCTACGCCATCGCGCTTCAGGCCCCCATGACGGCCGCGTACAACCACCGCACGCGGGATGTTCGGCCGGGCGATCTGCTGATCGTCCCGAGCGGTCTGCCGGTCGGGATCGAGCCGACCGTCGATCTCCTGAGCCTGCGGTTCGAGGGCGAGCCCCCCGACCATTTCCGCGAGCGGTTCATCCAGGTCTGGGGCTACGACTATCTCCCGGCCGTCGAGGGGGGCGCGATCGTCGCCGACGCCGATCTCCGGTTTCCGCTCTCGTACGAGGTCCGGTGGATCGAAGAATCGACGGAGTTGCCGCCGGGGTCGTCGTCGCTTGGCCGACGCCTCTTGATCGTCCTGGAAGGTACGATCACGATCGAAGCCGGCGACGGAGCCCCGGCAACGGTCGAGCTGGCTCCCCGCCACGTGCTGCTGACCGACGGCGGCGGCGACCTGGTGGTTCGAGGGCCGGGACGACTTGCGGTCTTGCGGATCGAGCCCGAGATCGTCTTTTCGGCTCGCCGAGCGGCCAGCCGGCGGGCGGGAACGCAGGCGACGCCGGAGTATCTTCCCCCATCGCCGCAACCGTCGGGATCTTGATCGGCGACGGTCCGAACGCCGATCGGCGGTTCACATCCAGCCGCCCTGGCGGCCGATGAACGGTACATGATCGTGCGGGCTTGAACCCGTACGCGCCGGTCGTGGCCGGGCGGCGCCGTCGACGTCTTCTCGCGAAGATGGAGAAGGCGTACACTGAAAGGTTGTGCAATGGCTCAGGGCGTCGATTGATCCCGCACGCTCCCGGTGATCCGATCGGTGGAGAGGCCCGTCATGACTTCGATTCGACCCCGTTCTCGCAGCGGCCGGCGGTTCGGTCTCCGGCTCGCGACTGCATCGGCCTGGCTGCTGCTCCTTGCCGTCTCGCCGATCTCGGTCTTCGCCCAGGGATTCGGGCCCGATCCGTTCCGCCCGTTCAACTCGCAGTACGACTCCTACGTCTACCCAATCGCGCCGGGGCCGCTTGACAGCGTCGGCAACCCGAGCATCAATCGCGGAGTTCGCGGGGCGAACCAGTTCGAGAGCTATCTTAACGGGATCGGCTCGGGAAACGTCGGCACCCGCTACGACCAACTGTACCGGTCGCAGATCAGCGAACATCGCCGCGCCTTCCGCCCGACTCACGACGCCGACGTGAAATTCGAGGACCAGCAAGCCTCGATCACCAACCTCTATTTCGACTATCTTCGCGCAAAAGACCCTCGCAAGCGCGCCGCGGCCCTGAAGAAATACAACCAGGCCCGGGACCAGGCGAGCCGCGACCTGTCGTCGGCGGGCCGCTCGGGGAGCGGACGCAAAGCGCAAAAGCCGAAACGAGCAGCTGCCGGCGCGGAAGGCGACAAACCACAAGCGACGGACGACGAGCCGATCGAGGGCGAGAACGCCGACTCGCCGGACCGGATCATCACCCCGCCGAGACGATCGGCCGGCTCCGCCGCCGCCGCTCCAAGCTCGCGCAGACGCAGCACGACTCCCGCGCCGCCGCCGATCCCAGGCCTTTCCGGGACTGGAAGCCGCGGCCGCAAGCCGTCCGAAATCCTCGATCGCGCCGTCCAGAGCGAGAGCGCCGGGGCGCAAACCCCGAGCCGGCCGCGAACCAAGCCGGCTCCCCCTCCGATCACGCCGTGAGAGCCGCCGGGACGCTCGGCGGCGAGCCGGAACGCCCCCGCACCGCCGCCGAAATAGGCCTGGAAACCGCTAGCTCGTTGACGCTGGCGAATCAATCCCTACAATGGGGCCTGTCATCGCGTCACGGCTCGGCCGCGACGCCCTCGCACGTGACACTCTGAGCACGTTGCACCCGGGCTCTCCCGCGACGGAACATCCACCGCGCCCCCGGGTCGCCACCGCCAGCTTCCGTGCCGTCTTTTTTTTTGGGAAGACTTTGTGAAACACTTCACAAGGTTGTTGTCCCAGCGAATCGGTCGAGAGAGTTGTTGAGACGATGAGCACCGATTTCACGCCGATTTTTCTGTTCTTGATCATCGCGGTCGGGACCGGGCTGAGCATGCTGGTCATGAGCGCGGTTCTAGGTCCCCGCAAGGCGACCCGGGTCAAGCAGATGCCCTATGAGTCGGGGATGGACCCGATCGGCGACGCGCGGCAACGGTTCGACGTCCGCTTCTACCTGGTGGCGATCGTCTTCCTGCTGTTCGACGTCGAGTTGCTTTACTTGTATCCCTGGGCCGTGGGCCAGTGGAGCGCCGATGCGGCGATCCCCGCCGCGGCGGGGGCGGCCCCGCTGATCGTGGGAATCCCGGCGGTCTTCCGGATGCTCGTCTTCTGGGAGATCATGGTGTTCGTGGCGATCCTGACCGCGGGCTTCGCGTACGTCTGGAAAAAGGGAGTGTTCGAATGGCGGTAACTTCGGGAGCCTCTTCTCCGGCGGGGAGGACGTCGTCGACGTCGGGGCTGATCGTCACGCCGTCCGAGCACCTCGAAGTCCCGGAGAACGTCCAGGTCACGACGCTCGATTCGGTCGTGAACTGGTGCCGCAAGTACAGCCTGTGGCCGATGCCGTTCGCCACGGCCTGTTGCGGCATCGAGCTGATGGCGGTCGGAGCCAGCCGGTTCGACATCGCCCGGTTCGGCGCCGAGGTCATGCGGTTCAGCCCGCGCCAGTGCGATCTGATGATCGTCGCCGGCCGGGTGGCGATGAAGATGATGCCGGTGCTCCAGCGGATCTGGCTGCAAATGCCCGAGCCCAAGTGGTGCATCAGCATGGGTGCCTGCGCCAGCACCGGGGGGATCTTCGACACCTACGCGGTCGTCCAGGGGGTGGACCGGTTCATCCCGGTCGACGTCTACATCCCCGGCTGTCCTCCTCGCCCCGAGCAGATCCTCCGAGCGATCCTCGACATCCAGGAGAAGGTGCAGAAGGGGGGCACGACCTTCGGCAACGAGGGCCTGCCCGAACTCCGCGATCGCGAACGCTACCTGATCGAGAAACGCAACGTGCCGGCCGGAGACGGGATCGCCGCCGAGCGCGGCGACGAAGACCGGTTCGGCTACCGCATTCCCGGCGGACCGGCCAAGCTGGGCGTCGAGGAGACGCGATGAACCCGCGAGCCACGCACGCCATCGCCCGCGTCGGTTCGCTTGATCCTTCGAGGAGCCCCGCGCCCCGATGAGCACCGCCACGTCGAATTTCGTCGACCCGCACGCCGAAACCCTGAAGACGCTGTCCTCGGTGTTCGGCGAAGGGGTCTTCAGCCAGTCGAGGTTCCGAGACAACCTCCGCCTCTTCGTCCCCCCGTCGCGATTGATCGAGCTCTTGACCGCTCTCAAGACGCGTTGCGGCTTCGGCCTGCTGGCGGAGCTGGGCGGGGCCGACTACCTCGGCTACCCGGGGCGGACCCGGAGCCGGTTCGAGGTCCATTACGTGCTCCGCAACCTTGAGACGGCCGAGATGATCGTCGTCAAGGCGGGGGTCGACGACCCCGATCCCACGCTGCCGTCGGCCGTGCCGCTCTGGCCGGGCGCCGACTGGATGGAGCGCGAAGTCTTCGACATGTTCGGCGTGCGGTTCGCGGGACACCCCGACCTGCGGCGGATTCTCATGCCCGACGAGTTCGTCGCCTATCCGCTGCGGAAAGACTACCCGCTCCGAGGCCGGGGCGAACGGCACAACTTCCCGAAGCTCACCCGCGGCGAGTCCTGACCGCCGCGGCCCGGCCCCTTGAAGCGACGATCCTCGGCGGTTTCTTGCACTCGCGTTCGTGATCCGACGAACGATCCTTCCAAGACCAAGACTCGAGAGACGCAATGCCGGCATCCCTGCTCGACGAGCCCGAACTGGAAACCGAAGCCAAGCAGGCGACCTGGACGCTCAATTTCGGTCCCCAGCACCCCGCCACGCACACGACGCTGCGGCTGATCCTCGAGCTCGACGGCGAACGGATCGTCAAGGCGACGCCCGACATCGGCTACCTGCACTCGGGGTTCGAGAAGCTCGGCGAGCACTTGAACTTCAACCAGTACGTGACGGTCGCCGACCGCAAGAACTACATCAGCCCGCCGATGAACGAGGTGGCCTGGCACCACACGGTCGAGAAGCTGATGGGGATCGAGCTGACGCCGCGATGCCAATACATCCGGGTCATCATCGGCGAACTCTCACGGATCTCCGACCACCTGCTCTGCACGGGGGCCGCGGCGCTCGACCTCGGGGCGTTCACCGCGTTCCTCTACGCGTTCAACCTCCGCGAGCAGATCTACGACATCTATGAGGAGATGTCGGGCTACCGGTTCCACCCCGGTTACACCCGGGTCGGCGGAGTCCTCTACGACTTCAACGACCGCGTGCTGGGCCGGATTCGGACGTTCATGGACAACTTCCAGGCCGTCTACTCCGACATGAGCAAGCTGCTGTTCCGCAACCGGATCTTCCTCGACCGGATGCGGGGGGTCGGCGTCCTCAGCAAGGCCGACGCGATCGCCTACTCGTGCACCGGCCCGGTCGCCAGGGGCAGCGGCGTGACCTTCGACATCCGCAAGGACGCCCCCTACCTGGCCTACCCCGAGCTGGACTTCGAGGTCCCCTACTGCACCGAGGGGGACTGCTGGGCCCGGTTCATGGTCCGCATGGAAGAGATGCAGCAGAGCCACCACATCCTCGAACAGGCGCTCGCGAAGCTCCCCGGCGGCCCGGTGAACCTGCCGATCGCCGACAAGCTGAACTTGCCCGACAAGCTGACGACCTACAACAGCATGGAAGGGCTGATCCAGCACTTCGAGCTGGTCATGCCGAACCGGGGCTTCGAGACGCCGGTGGACGAGGTTTACGCGGCGATCGAGAGCCCCAACGGCGAGCTGGGCTACTACCTGATCGCCGACGGCAGCGAATTCGGCTGGCGGGTCCGCACACGGCCGCCGTCGTTCATCCATTTTTCGGTCTTTCCTCATCTGATCAAGGGTTACATGCTCGCCGACGTGGTGGCGATCCTCGGGAGCCTGAGCATCATCGCCGCCGAGCTCGACCGCTGAGTTCGGGAGCGTCGTCCCCGGGACCCCATCGATTCGCAGAACGCAAGGATACTCGTTCGATGCCAGCCGAAGCGCCCATACAACCGCCGCGGATCGCGATCCTCACCGACCCTCTCAAGGAGAAGATCCGGGCGCTCTTCCCCCGCTACCCGAGCAAGCGCGCGGCCACCTTGCCGGCTTTGCACATGGTCCACGCCCACCTGCGGTGCGTGCCGTTGCAGGCGATGAGCGAGATCGCCGAGATCCTTGAGATCACGCCGGCGGAAGTGCACGACACGATGAGCTTCTACGGCTTCTTCCCGCAAGCGCCCCTGGGCGACGTCCGGGTCTGGATGTGCCGGTCGATCTCGTGCATGCTCCGCGGCGGCGACGAACTGCTTGAACACGCCTGCGACCGGCTGGGGATCGAGTCGGGCCAGACGACGGCCGACGGCAAGCTGACGGTCGAGTTCGCCGAGTGCCTGGGGATCTGCGACTTCGCCCCCGCCGCCCTGGCCGACGACGGCCGGGTCTTCGGACCGCTCGACGGGCCGAAGGTCGACGCGATGCTCGACGAGCTGAAGCGCGGACGCCGCGACGACCCTCCCCGCGTGTGAGAACCGAACCAACCGGCCCCGAAGGCAGACGCTTCGACCGCTGACGACCTGGAGACGATACGGCCGTGCCCACGTTTGAACCCGTCCTGAGCCGCAACTGGAATATCGCCGACAGCCACACGCTGAAGGTCTACGAATCGCGCGGCGGCTACCAGGCGGCGCGCAAGGCGTTGACGACCATGGCCCCCGACGCGGTCGTCAACCTCGTCAAGGACTCCGAGCTGCGCGGTCGAGGAGGCGCGGGGTTCCCCTGCGGCCTCAAGTGGACGTTTCTTCCGAAGGACCGGAAGGAAACGCTCATGTGCATCAACGCCGACGAGAGCGAGCCGGCGACGTTCAACAACCGGTTCCTGATGGAGAAGGACCCGCACCAGCTCATCGAGGGCATCCTGATCGCCTGCTTCGCGACCAAGGCGACCACGGCTTACCTCTACGTGCGGTTCGAGTACATTCACGCCTACAAGATCCTCGAAGAGGCGATCGCCGAGGCGAGGGCCGCCGGCCACCTGGGCAAGAACATCTACGGCAGCGGTTACAACCTCGACCTCTGGGTCCACCGCGGGGCCGGGGCGTACATCTGCGGCGAGGAGACGGGGCTGATCGAGAGCCTCGAAGGCAAGCGGGGATGGCCGCGGATCAAGCCGCCGTTCCCGGCCATCGAAGGCGCCTTCCGCAAGCCGACGGTCGTCAACAACGTTGAGACCCTCTGCTGCGTGCCGCACATCATCGAGCGTGGGGCGACCTGGTTCAAATCGATCGGCACGCCCAAGAGCTACGGGCCGAAGCTGTACACGGTGTCGGGCCACGTCGAGAAGCAGGTCTGCGTCGAATTGCCCCTGGGCGTCACCTGCCGCGAGCTGATCGACGTCCACGCCGGCGGCGTCTGGAAAGGTCGGAAGGCCAAGGCGGCCGTCCCCGGCGGCATCAGCATGGGCCTGCTGTCGGCCGACGAGCTCGACACGCCGCTCGACTTCGAGAGCCTCCGCAAGCCCGGCTGCCTCGGGCTCGGCACGGCGGCGGTCACGGTGATCGACGACCACACGCCGATCATCGACTACCTGCTCAACACCTCCCGGTTCTTCGCCCACGAGAGCTGCGGCCAGTGCACGCCGTGCCGCGAGGGAACCGGCTGGATGGAGAAGACGATCCATCGGATCAAGGCCGGCGGCGGGCGGATCGAAGACCTCGACGTCATGCTCCACCTGGCGAACAACCTCGGCATCATGCCCGGAACGACGATCTGCGGGCTCGCCGATGGAGCGGCCTGGCCGATCAAGAACGCGGTCACCAAGTTCCGCGGCGAGCTCGAAGACTACATCCGCAGCCACCAGTCGCCGGCCGCCCAGGTGACTCCGCTGCAAATCAGCATCGCGCAGGGCCGCCCCGTCGAGCTGTCGCCGAACGGCGGACTGCCGATCCTCAACGGCCCGCCGCCGGCCCGGGCGCTGCACGCTCCGGACGGACGCGGCGTGTAAAACCGGCGGATTCCCGACGAACAGGACGGGAGGGCTCGACCCTCCATCGCGGGCCCGGTGCAAGCGTTTCCGGGCGAGAATCCAGCGAACGAGCCTTCCTCCTCAAGGGTACGGATCGAAACGAACGATGGCGACGATCATCATCAACGGCACTGAATACCCGATCCCCCCGGGAGAGAAGCTCAACGCGATCCAGATGGCCAAGCGGGTCGGCGTCGAGATCCCCTACTACTGCTGGCACCCCGCGCTCTCGGTGGTCGCCAACTGCCGGATGTGCGAGGTCCAGGTCGGGAGCAAGGACCCGAAGACCGGCGAAGTGAAGATGATGCCCAAGCTCGTCCCCGGCTGCCAGACGCCGGCGCGGGACGGCACGGTGCTCGTCACCGACAGCCCCCAGGTGCAAGAGCATCAGCGGATGATCATGGAGCTGCTGCTCCTCAACCACCCGCTCGACTGCCCGGTCTGCGACCAGGCCGGCGAGTGCGGCCTGCAAGACTACAGCTTCCAGCACGGCCAGTCGGTCCACCGGTTCGTCGAGGAGCGCGTCGTCAACCCGCGCAAGGACGTCTCCGACCTGATTCAGCTCAACTCGGACCGGTGCATCATGTGCACCCGCTGCGTCCGGTTCACCCGCGAGATCACCCAGACGGCCGAGCTTCAGGTGATGCGTCGCGGCTACCACGCCGAGATCAGCGTGTTCCCCGGCGTCACCCTCGACGCCAACCCGCTGGCCGGCAACGTCGTCGACATCTGCCCCGTCGGTGCCCTGCTCGACAAGGACTCGCTCCACAAGCAGCGCGCCTGGTTCCTGTCGAAGCACGACTCCGTCTGCACCCACTGCTCGACCGGCTGCAACATCAGCGTCGAGGAGAACAAGGGGCGGATCTGGCGGATCAAGCCGCGGCACAACCCGCACGTCAACGACTACTGGATCTGCGACGAGGGCCGCTACGGCTACAAGCCCGCCAACGACCCCGCCTTGCTCGCCGCGATGTACCTCAAGACGGGCAACGACCACGCGGCCGTCCCGAGCGACGAGGCGCTGAAAGCCGTCGACCGAGGGCTCAAACAGGCGGTCGTCGAGGGCAAGACCATCGCCGGCGTGCTCTCGCCGTTCCTGACGGTCGAGGAGGCCTACTTGATGGCCGGCTACCTCCGGGAGCTGAGCGCGTCGAGCGTGCTGGCCCTGGGGCCGGTGCCGATCCGAGGCGCCGACCAGACCTTCCAGCCCGACCTCAGCACGGGGCGGTCGGGAGATACAAGCTTCCTGGCGCCCCGGCCGTTCACGATTCACGCCGAGAAGGCCCCCAACGCGCGGGGCGTGCGGGCGGTCCTCGAACACTTCCAGGGAACGCTCATCGACTTCGCCGAGCTGTCGAAGCGAGCGACCGCGGGCGAGTTCGGCGCGCTCTACATCGCGGCCGGGGCGACCGACGAGCCCTGGATCGACGAGGCGTCGAGCGCCGCGCTTCGCGAGAAGGTCGGCTTCATCGTGCTCCAGGACGTGAAGGTCTCGCCGCTGGCTCACGTGGCCGACGTGGTGCTCGCGGGGGCGACGTTCGCCGAGAAGGCCGGCTCTTACGTCAACGCCGACGGCCGGCTCCAGTACTCCGGCGCCGCGCTGCCGCCCCGCGACGGCTCGCTGCCGGACCTCGACCTGTTCGCGATCTTGCTCAATCGGCCCGGCGGCCCCGTCCGATCGGCCGACGTGCTGGCCCAGGTCGCCGCGTCGGTCCCGGCGTTCGCCGCGGCCGGGGGGGGCGAGCTGCCCGAGATGGGGGTGTCGCTCGACGCGGAGGCTCGGCAGTCGAAGGCCGAACCGCCGGCCTTCGTCGACGCCTGGTACACGCCGATGGGCGCCGCGCGGTCGCGATGAGTCGAATGACGGCCGGTGGACGGTTCGGGCGGACGTGATAAGCTAGATCTCCCTTGGGTCGCGGACGGTTTCAGGGCAACGCGGTAAGGATCGTTCAAATGCTGCTGGTGATCGGAATCGTTCTCAAGATCCTGATAGTCGTGGCGATCTCACAAGGGACCGTCGCGTACTTGATCCTCGTCGAGCGCAAGGTGGCCGCCTACGCCCAGGACCGAATCGGTCCCAACCGGGCGGGAAGCGAGTTCGGCATCCCGTTCGCCCTGCTGCAACCGCTGGCCGACGGTGCCAAGATGTTGCTCAAGGAAGACGTGGTACCGAAATACGTGACCAAGCCGCTGTACATCCTCGCTCCGTGGATCGCGATCACGGCCGCGATGATCGGCTTCGCCGTCGTGCCGTTCGGGCCGGTCGGCCCGGATCAGATCATCAACTTCCAGATCGCCCCCAACGTCAACATCGGCATCCTCTACGTCTTCGCGGTCGGCAGCCTGGCCGTGTACGGCGTGATCCTGGCGGGTTGGGCGTCGAACAACAAGTACGCGTTCATCGGCGCCCTGCGGTCGAGCGCCCAGCTCATCAGCTACGAGATGCCGCTGGGGATGTCGATCCTGGGGATGGTCCTGATCGCCGGCTCGCTCGACCTGAGCACGATCGTCGACTGGCAAGACCGCCACGTCTGGGGGGTTTTCGTCCAGCCGCTGGGGTTCATCCTGTTCTTCGTCAGCGCGTTCGCCGAGACCAACCGGCTGCCGTTCGACTTGCCCGAGTCGGAGCAGGAGCTGGTCGGCGGGTTCCACACCGAGTACTCGGCGATGAAGTTCGGCATGTTCTTCCTCGGCGAATATCTTCATGTGATCACCGTCAGCTACCTGACCGTGATCCTGTTCTTCGGCGGCTGGGACCTGCCGTACTTTCTTGACGCCGAGCAGACGGGCCTCATCAGCGCGATCGTGAAGGTCGGCGTGTTGCTGATCAAGGTAGGGCTCGTGATCCTCTTCATCATGTGGATTCGCTGGACGCTGCCCCGGTTTCGGTACGACCAGCTCATGGACCTGGCGTGGAAGTCGATGATCCCGCTGGCGCTCGTCAACCTGGTCGCCACCGCGGCGATCGTGCAACTGATCCGCACTTACTGGGTGTGAACCCTCGATTGTTCCGACGGTCCTGGAATTCTCGGTATTCATTCGCGAAGGTCGATCAAGGAGCCTAGTCCCGTGCGAGCCGACCACCCGAAACTCAAGAAGCTCGAGCCGCCGAAGCTGACGCTCGCCGACCGCTTCTTTCTTCCGCAAGTTGCCGCGGGCCTGTTGGTGACCGGCCGGCACATCTTCGGCGTGGCGTTCCAGGACAAGGCGATCACGGTCCAGTACCCCGAGGTCCAGCACGTCCCCAGCCCGGTCTATCGCGGCGTGCACCGGCTCAACAAGGACGAAGAAGGGCGGCCCAAGTGCGTCGCCTGCATGCTCTGCGCCACGGCCTGCCCGGCGCACTGCATCGACATCGTCGGCGCGACGGCTCCGGAGACCTGGCCCGACCGCGAGAAGTACCCTGAGAGCTTCGTCATCGACGAGCTGCGGTGCATCTACTGCGGAATGTGCGAGGAAGCCTGCCCCGTCGAGGCGATCGAGCTGACCGGGCTCTACGACCTGACGGGCCTGAGCCGCGAAGAGATGATCTTCGACAAGACCAAGCTGCTCTCGGTGTTCGACGCCACCCGCGACGCCGAGCCGATGAAATACACGACGCCCCCGCCGGGCCCGTCCGGCCAGACCCAGTTGCTCGACTCGCCGATCGCCTGACCGGCCCAAGGCCGATCGCGGAACGACCCCCGAGCCCTTATTTTCAGCGAAACCAACCCAGGCGACGAAGTCCCATGTTCACCGGCTCCATGCTCTTCACGACCTTTGTCATCCTGCTCGGAGCGGGGGGCGTCTACCTGCTCCTCCCGCACCGACACGGCCAGGCCAAGACGCAGACGGTCTACATCGCCGGCGCGGTCCTCGCGGGCCTCGGGCTGGTCGGCTTCCTCTCGTTCCTGAGCGCGCCGGCCGATCTGGACCTGAGCCAGTTGGACAAGCTGCTCTCGGCGGTCTTCTTTTACTCGTTCAGCGCCTCCGCTCTCGGCTGCGGGGTGATGACGGTCACCAGCCGCAACCCGATCTACAGCGCCCTCTGGTTCGCCGGGGTGGTGCTCTCGACGGCCGGCCTGTTCCTGCTCGCCGGGGCGCAGTTCCTCGCCGCCGGGACGGTCATCGTCTATGCGGGGGCGATCATCGTCACATTCTTGTTCGTGATCATGCTGGCCCAGATGGAAGGCAAGGCGGTCTACGACCGCTCGGCCCGGACCCCAGGCGCCGCGGTTCTGACGTGCTTCCTGCTGCTTGGCGCCCTCGTCGTATGCCTCGTCGACACCCGGTTCGCGCCCGTCGGCGCCAACACGCCGGGACAGCCGCGCAACCCGCAGACGTTCCTGCCGAGAGGCCGCGAGCTGGCCGAAGTTCATCAACTCCACCCGACGAACCTGCAGCGGATCGCGCTCGCACACGCGTTGCGATCGACCTCGTCGATCTACACCGAGTCGAAGCAGGAGAAGCCGGATGTCGCCGGCCTGGGCGAGTCGCTGTACGCCGACCACCTGCTGACGGTCGAGCTGGCCGGCTCGTTGCTGTTCGCGGCCCTGATCGCGGCGGTCGCGATCACCAATCCGAAGCGGCCCGTCCGGCCCGGCGACCCCGAGCCGATCGGGACCAGCGTCTAAGCCGTCGAGTCGATCCGATCTCCCAGCGCCCGACCCTCGAAAATAAAGAGCCCGTTAGCTAGGAAAAGCCATGCCCGACCTCCCAGCGCCCGACCTCTTCACCATCGATCTGCTCAGGAACTACCTGCTGGTGGGCGCCGCGCTGTTCGCCCTGGGGATGCTTGGGTTCCTGTCGCGGCGAAACCTGATCGTGATGTTCCTCTCGGCCGAGATGATGCTCCAGGGCACGGCACTCTCGCTGGTCGGCTTCGGCCGCTACCACGGCAACTGGACCGGCCAGGTCTTCACGATCGTCATCCTCACCGTGGCCGCTTGCGAGGCGTCGATCGCGATGGCCCTGGTGGTGGTCCTGTACAACCGCCGATCGTCGCTCGACGTGACGCTCTGGCAAGACATCCGCGAGGCGACCGTGGGCGTCGCGACGATCGACGAGGCCGCCGAGGCCGAGCCGATCGAAGTCGTCCCCGGGATCGAATCGTACCCTCAGCTCACCCCGGCCGGGGTCGAGCCGGCTCACCCCGTCCAGTCCTGGACGGAACGCCGGCGCTGAGTCGACCCGGACCGAGACTGAGACGCGAACAACCGAAGAGTCAGAGCGAAGCGAGACAAGGAGCGGCGACGTGGCGGGTTTCTTCGTGCGGTGGATCTGGCTGATTCCGTTCTTCCCGCTGCTGGGCGCGGCGGTCGCCGCGGTCGGGGCGCGGCGGTTCAAGTTCGACGCCTCCCTGCCGGTGGTCGTCGGCATCGCGCTGGCCTTCCTGATGTCGCTGGGCGCGTGGGCTTCGTGCGGCTCCGAGACCACCGTCCTGGTCTCGAAGTGGCTCTCGGCGGGCTCGCTCGAAGTCCCCCTGGAGTTCCGGGTCGACGGCCTGACGACGCTGATGCTGTCGATGGTCACGTTCGTCTCGACGCTCGTCGCGGTCTTCGCGTCGGGCTACATGGCCGGCGACCCCAGCTATCCGCGCTTCTTCGCCCTCATCGGCCTGTTCGTCTTCTCGATGACCGGCCTGGTGCTCTCGAACAACTATCTGCTGACCTACGCCTTCTGGGAAGGCGTGGGCGCGTGCAGCTACCTGCTCGTCGGCTTCTGGCATAGCAAGCCGTCGGCGGCGGCCGCCGCGATGAAGGCGTTCCTGGTCAACCGGGTGGGCGACGTCGGGTTCGCGATCGCGATCTTCTGGATGTGGGCGATCGTCCCGAACCATGACCTCAGCTACACGAACGTGCTCAGCGAGTCGACCCTGCACGGGCTGACCGACTCGGCGAGGATCGGGATTCCGCTGCTCCTGTTCTGGGCCGCTACCGCCAAGAGCGCGCAGGTGCCGCTTTATGTATGGCTCCCCGACGCGATGGAAGGCCCGACGCCGGTCTCGGCCCTGATCCACGCCGCGACGATGGTCACGGCGGGCGTCTACCTGATCGCCCGGTCGACTCCGCTCGTGGCGATGGCCCCGGGGGTTCAGCTCCTCATCTGCATCACCGGCTGCGTGACGGCCCTGCTGGCGGCTTCGATCGCCCTGACGCAGAACGACCTCAAGCGGGTGATGGCCTACTCGACGGTCAGCCAGCTCGGCTACATGTTCATGGCCCTGGGCGCGGGGGTCGGCGGCGTTGCGAAGCTCGCGCTGGTCGCGGCGATGTTCCACCTGTTCACCCACGCCTTCTTCAAAGCCCTGTTGTTCCTGGCGTCCGGCAGCGTGATGCACGCGATGGGCGACGTGATCGACATGCGGCGTTTCGGCGGGCTCCGGAAGCGTCTGCCTTATACCTACTGGACGTTCCTCGTCGGCGGACTCGCGCTCGCGGGCATCTTCCCGACGGCCGGGTTCTTCTCGAAGGACGAGATTCTCCTGGCCCTCGAATCGGCCCCCGAGGCGACGCGCGAGCTGGGGCTGAGCTGGGGATGGGTCTACACGCTCATCTACTGGACGGCGATCGTCACCGCGTTCATGACCGCCTTCTACACCGGGCGCGCGTTCTTCATGACCTTCTGGGGCCCCGAGAAGCTTCCCAGCCCCAACGATCCCGAAGCCCCCAAGATCGAGGCGGGCGGCCACGATCACGGACACGGTCACGACGACGGCCACGGCCACCACATCGGCGAGGAATCGCCACCGGTGATGACCTATCCGCTGATCGCGTTGGCCGTCTGCGCGGCGCTCGCGGGCATCGTATTCGGGGCGACCGGCTGGTTCGAGCACCATCTCGAAGGGACGTACGGCTTCGAGCAATTGCACCCTGGCCACCACACCTTCAGTTGGGCGACGGCGTTCATCAGCACGATCGCCGCGGTGGCGGGAATCGCGCTCAGCTTCAAGCTCTACGCCGAACCGAGCCCGATCCCGGCGCGGATCGCGACGAGCATCCGGCCGCTGTATCTGGCCTCGCTCAACAAGTTCTACATTGATGAACTGTACCACTGGACGGTGATGAAGGTGGTGCTGTTCGCGGCGGTGGGCTCGAAGATCCTGGACGTCGAGCTGGTCGACCGCCTGGTCGTGGGGATCGCCAAGGTCCCCGGCAAGCTCGGCCGCGACGTCCTGGCGGGCTATCAGAACGGCCTGATCCAGTTCTACGCGGCGGTCTCGGCGCTGAGCGTCGTAGTCTTGCTGGTGATCCTGCTCTGTCTCTGATCTGAGAACACAACACAATATCGACGGGGGCCGGCCGGGCGGACCGCGAAGCGGCAGCCGGGGCGGCTCGAAGACGACGGCTTCGAGGATGGTTTGATGGCGACACTTCTGGCGATCACCGTTTTGCTCCCCATGATCGGCGTCCTGGTGCTGATCGCCGCGCCGGGCCTCGACGCCTCCGGAGCGCGGCGGATCGCGCTGGGGGTCTCCCTGGCGACCTGCGCCGCCAGCGTGCTCCTGCTGATCGGATTCGATCCGGCGGTCACCACGCCACAGTTCGCTTACGGGCCGGCGCAAGGGCCGTACGGGTTGTCGTGGATGACCCGTCCCGACATCCGCTTCGCGCTCGGGCTCGACGGGCTCTCGCTCTGGCTGTTCGTGCTCACCACCGTGTTGATGATCACAGCGGTGCTGTCGTCGTGGGTGTCGATCACCGACCGGGCGCCGCTTTACTACGCGTTCCTGCTGGCGCTTGAGACGGGGCTGCTCGGCCTGTTCGCCAGCCTCGACGTGATCCTCTTCTACATCTTCTTCGAGTTCACGCTGATCCCGCTGTTCTTCCTGATCGGCCTGTGGGGAGGCCCCGACCGAAATCGGGCGTCGGTGTACTTCTTCCTCTACACGCTGGCGGGAAGCCTGTTGACGCTGCTGGGCGTGATCGCCCTGGTCGTCGTGCATCAGCAGCACTCGCTCGATCACCGCCTCACGTTTTCGATTCCCGAATTGACCCAGGGGCTGTCGAAGCTTCCGTGGGCCGAGTGGTATCAGATCGACTCGTGGACCAGCCCGCAGGTCTTCATCTTCCTGCTGCTGCTGGCCGGGTTCGCGATCAAGGTGCCGCTGTTTCCGTTCCACACCTGGCTGCCCTTGGCCCACGTCGAGGCACCGACTGCCGGCTCGATCATCCTGGCCGGCGTCTTGCTCAAGGTCGGCAGCTACGGGCTGATGCGGTTCAACATGGCGATGACCCCGCTGGGGGCCGTCGCGCTCTTCCCGTTGCTGGCCACGATGGCGGTCGTCGGCATCATCTACGGGGCGCTCACGGCATTGGCCCAGACCGACATGAAACGGCTGGTGGCGTACAGCTCGGTCAGCCACATGGGGTTCATCGTCCTGGGGATGCTCGCCCTCAACGAGACCGGGATGAACGGCGCGGTGATCCAGATGCTCAACCACGGCCTGACCACCGGCGCGTTGTTCGCCTGCGTGGGGGTGCTCTACGAGCGGTATCACACCCGGAGCATGAACGAGATCGGCGGGATCTGGAACCGGATGCCGCTGCTGGCCTTCTTCTTCATCTTCTCGTCGCTGGGGTCGGCCGCGCTGCCGGGGCTGAACGGCTTCGTCGGCGAGTTCCCGATCCTCGTGGGCATGTTCGCCGAGAGCCCGCGAGCCGCCGTGTACTCGACGCTGGGGATGATCCTCGGGGCGTTCTACCTGCTGCTGATGCTCCGCCGGGTGGTCTTCGGCCCGCTCGTCGAGCCGGCCGCCCATGACGAGCACGGCGGCGACGGCCACGCGGAAATCCGCCCGCTCGGCTGGCACGAGATCGCCGGCCTGACCCCTCTGGCGATCCTGATCCTCTGGATCGGGATCTTCCCCGAGCCGTTCTTCGCGCGGATTCGTCCGGCCGTGGCGATCACCAATCAGAACCTGCAAGCCCAGCGGGCCGCGATCCATTCGATCGCGCCGGCTCCGACGACCATTCAGCCGCCGGCGGTCGCGACCGCAACGCCGCCCGTCGCGGCCCGACCTCTCAGCGCCCACTGACAAGAATTCATCAACGCACAACGCACGCCTAGCTTGGAAAGCCGAAGATGACGCTTCAGCTCGCCTATCAGACGGTCCAGCAAACGCTCCTGATCGTATCGCCCGAGATCCTGCTTCTGGCCGTCGCGATCGCCATGATGACCACCTCGCCGTTCGTCCGCCTGTCCCGAGGGACGTGGGCCGGGCTGGCGGCGGTCGGCTTGGTCGCGTCGCTCCTGGTTCTCCTGGCGTTTCGAGGCGTTCACGCCGACCTCTACGCGGCCCCGGCGGTCAACGACGCGCTGGCGTTCTACGCACGGCTGCTGCTGATCCTGACGGGGCTGATCCTCGTCGCGCTCGGGCACCAGGAGCCCAGCGACGATCGGGCGGGGGAGTTCTTCGGCGCGTTGCTGATGATCGAGGCCGGGGCGATGCTGGTGACCGCATCCAACGACATCGTCTTCCTGTTCGTGGGCCTCGAACTGGTCAGCATTCCGACTTATCTCTTGCTGTACCTCTCGCGGCGAACGGCGACGACCCAGGAGGCGGCGACCAAATATTTCTACCTGAGCGTCTTCGCCTCGGGGCTGTTGCTTTACGGCCTGGCCTTTCTCTACGGCCTGGCGGGGACGACCAATCTCAAGACGCTCGCGCTCCTGGCCAGCGAGATGCCGAACTTTCCGAACCTGACGATCGGTGTGGTGGCCGTGGTATTCATCATGGCGGGGCTGTGCTTTCGGGTGGCCGCCGTGCCGCTCCACTTCTACGCTCCCGACGTTTACCAGGGCTCGCCCGCGGTGATCGCCGCGATGCTCTCGTGGATTCCGAAGGTCATCGGCTTCGTCGCGATCATCCGGGTCCTGACGTCGGTACTCTCGGCGAAGGGGGCGATCGACCCGCTGGTCTCCAAGGCGATCCTCCTGTCGTGGATCATCGCCGCCGCCACCATGACGCTGGGGAACGCCGTCGCGCTGCTTCAGAGAGACCTCAAGCGGCTGCTGGCGTACTCGTCGATCGCCCACGCCGGATACTTGATGGTCGGGGTCACGGCCGCGTTCGCCAACAACGCCCAGGGGGGCCGGCTCTATTTCGGCTCGGAAGGGATCTTCTTCTACCTCACGGCCTATGCGCTGATGACTCTGGGGGCGTTCGGAGTGATCATCGCGCTGAAGCGGCCCGACGGCCGCTCGGTCCAGACGATCGACGAGCTGTCCGGCCTGGGATCGCAGCCCCTACCGGCCCTGGCGCTGGCCGTCTGCCTCCTCAGCCTCAGCGGCATCCCGCCCCTCGCTGGCTTCTGGGGCAAGCTCCAGATCTTCGCCGCGGCGTTCTCGGCGCAGAGCGGCGATCAGGCCTGGGCGTTCTACATGCTCACGATCATCGGCGTGCTCAACGCGGCCGTGGGCGCGTTCTACTACCTGCGGATCATCGTGCTGATGTACCTGCATCCCGTCGGCAGTGAGCCGCTGAAGGTAACGGGAGGCTGGCCGGTGGGCCTGGCCATCGGTGCCTGCGCCTCGCTCTCGCTGCTGATCGGCCTGTTTCCGGCCTCGGTGTCGGAAGCCTGCCGCCAGGCCGCGGTCGCGGCGGCCACCCATTCGGTCGTCGCCGACGACGCCCCCGTCGCCCACGAAGGCGGTCCCAACGCCCCCGTGCGGTTGGCTCACGATTGATCGAGCGGCGAGCGCGGTATAAGCTTGAGACCACTCTGCGTGGCGCGCTCGCTTGCATGATCAGCCTCTCTCGATAGTCGCACTGCGGCAGACTGAACTTACGCGCAGTTCAACTTCCGCCGCACGGTTTCGGCGGCGCGGCCGTTTGCAGACGGTCAGGCCGATCGATCGCCGTGCGTATGAGTCTTCGATTCGAACTTGCTTCCGTCGGTGCGGCCCTTCTCCTCCGTGACGTCACGAGGCGCGGCGCGACGATGTCCACGAGCGAACCTGCCAACACGGACGAGTCGGCGACGGCTCGGTTTCGGAGTCTGTGGGAGTCGAGCGACGCTCCGCCCGACCTGTTCGCGTTCCTCCGCTCGATGTCGGAGCTTTCGGCGTCCGAGCGGGTCGAGGTGGTTCGGATCGACCAGCGGAATCGTTGGCGGATCGGCCGCCCCCTGTCGTTGAAAGCCTATCTCAAGGCGTTGCCCGACGTCGCCGTGCAAGTCGATCTCGTTCGCGTCCTGATTGAAGGCGACCGCAAGGGCCGGCTCCGCGCGGCCTGGGCCGAAGCGCCGACCCGCGGCGAAGCCGGCGGTGAGGGTTTCTCCCAGGCCGCCCCCCAGGTCGCGGGCCGGTTCCACGGCGACGAGACGACGATCGTCGAGGCGGCCGACCAGAAGACGACGCCGTCGACAGCTCCGAGGGCGAGCGAGGCCAGGCCGCTTTCCGCAAGCCCCACGTCCGTCGCCGACCCGACGCAATACGCCGATTACGCGGGCGGCTCGCAATCCCCGGGCTCGTTCTCGCTCGACGACCTCCACGAGAGTTTGTCCGACGCCGAATCGCTCCGGCTCAAGCTCGACGCGATGCGGTTCACGCTCGTTCGAAGGATCGGCGCGGGAGGCATGGGCGTGGTCTACGAAGCCTATGACCAGGAGCGCGGCGAGATGGTCGCGCTCAAGACCATGCGCAAGGTCGATCCCCAGGCGCTCGTCCGATTCAAACATGAATTCCGGTCGCTGTCCGACATCGCCCACGCCAACCTCGTGAGCCTCTTCCAGTTGTTCGCCGTGGAAGACCACTGGTTCTTCACGATGGAGCTGGTTGAAGGGATCGATTTCCTCAGCTACGTCCGCGTCGGCGCCAATCCCACCGCCCGGGGGTCGCCCAACGAACGCGCCGGCGCGCCGCTCCCCTGGTCGTTCCGCGAAGACCGATTGCGAGCCGCCTTGATCCAGCTCGCCAACGGCGTCCACTACTTGCACTGTTGCGGCAAGCTCCACCGCGACGTCAAACCGACGAACGTGCTGGTGACGGAAGGCGGCCGGGTTGTCGTGCTCGACTTCGGTCTGACCGCCGACCTGGAATCGCTCGAACCCCAGGGTCCCGCGGACCGCCAGATCGTGGGGACCGCCGCGCACATGTCTCCCGAGCAATCGGCCGGTCGCGAAGCGTCGGCGGCCAGCGACTGGTACAGCGTCGGCGTGATGCTCTACCAGGCGCTCACTGGCCGCTTGCCGTTCGAGGGAAGCGTCGAATCGGTCATGGCCGACAAGCAGCTTCGGGACGCCGCGCCGCCGGAAGCACTGACCGGCGGCCTTCCAGCCGACCTCGCGTCCCTCTGCCGCGACCTCCTCGATCGCAGACCGGAAAAGAGGCCGACGGGACCGATGATCCTCGACCGGCTTCGAGGCCGCGTTCCCGCCGTCGGCGATCCTTCCGACCCGAACCGGCCGGCGTCGATCGTCGGCCGATCGCGACACCGGCGGATTCTCGCGTCGGCCTACGAGTCGATGAAGTCCGGCCGCGTCGAGACGGTCTTCCTTTACGGCAAGTCGGGGACGGGCAAGACGACCCTGGTGCGGGCGTTTTTAGAAGACATGGGGAAGCGGCGCGAGGCCGTCGCACTCGCCGGCCGGTGTTACGAGCGAGAATCGGTACCGTTCAAGGCGCTCGACTCACTGATCGACTCGCTCGTCCGATTCCTCAAGTTCCTGCCTCCGCATGTGTTGAAACCACTCCTGCCGCCCGACGTGATCCATCTCGCCCGCATCTTCCCGGTGCTTCGGGGGGTCGAGGGGGTGGCCGAGGCGGAAAGGGGAACGTCCGAGCTGCCCGACCCGCAAGAGGTTCGCCTCCGGGCGTTCACCGGCCTCCGCGAGCTTCTGACTCGGATCGGCGCGAAGAATCCGCTGGTGCTGGTGATCGACGACCTTCAGTGGGGAGACGTCGACAGCGCGGTGCTGCTGGCCGATCTGCTGTACTCGCCCGGTCCGCCCGTCCTGATGTTCGTCGCGAGCTTCCGGCTGGAGGACGCGGAGAGCAGCCGATTCCTCCAGGTCCTCCGTCAGAGCCGGAACCGAGTCGGATCGGGCGTGAACCACCACGACCTCGCGGTCGAGCCCCTGGGACTGACCGAGGCTCGCGAGATGGCCCTGGCGCTGCTTCACCGCGACGACCCGACGGCCCTGGCGCTCGCGCATCTCGTTGCGCGCGAGTCGGCCGGCAACCCCCTGTTCATCGACGAGCTGGTCAAGCACATCCAGGCGGGAACGCCCGTCGAGGTCGCGGCTGGCCCCGGCTCCGTGGATCTCGACGCGGTCCTCCTGGCTCGGATTCGGTCCCAGCCCTACGACGCCGGCCGGTTGCTCGACCTGGTGGCGGTGTCGGGCCGCCCGATCCATCAGGGACTGGCGTTTCAAGCCGGCGAGCTCGGCCCATCAGGCCGCGTCGCCCTGGCCGCGTTACGGTCGGCGCGGCTGGTGCGCGGCAAGAACGTCGAGTCGAGCGACGAGATTGAAGTCTACCACGACCGCATCCGCGAGACGGTTCTCCTCCACATCGCGCCCGAGCGCCTCGCCTGGTGCCACTCGGGCCTCGCCCGGGCTTACGAGGCCGCGGGCGAGGCCGACCCCGAGATCCTGGCGGTGCATCTTCGGGGCGCGGGCGAGACGTCGCGCGCCGGGGCGTTTTACGCGACCGCCGCCGCCAAGGCCGCCGACGCGCTGGCGTTCGACCACGCCGCGAAGCTCTACCGGACGGCGCTCAAACTCGGAACCGCCGGGGCCGCCGACACGCGACGGCTCCAGGTCCGTCTGGGCGACGCCCTGGCCAACGCGGGGCGCGGAGCCGAGGCCGCGACGGTCTACCTCGAAGCCGCCGAGTCGGCGTCGGCCGCCGAGAACCTCGACCTCAAACGGCTGGCGTCGTCGCAGTTCCTCATTAGCGGGCACGTCGACGAAGGGATGACCCTCCTCCGTACGATCCTGAAACCCCTGGGCTTGAGCATGCCGAGCAGCCCCCGGCTGGCGCTCCTGTCCCTCGCGTGGCGGCGCGGCAGGCTTCGCCTCCGAGGGATTCGCTTTCGACCGCGCAGCGAGTCTCTGGTCTCCGCCGAGACGCTCGCGCAGATCGACGTCTGCTGGTCGGCCGTCGCCGGGCTGAGCGTGATCGATCCGATCCTGGGCGCGAATTTCCAGACCCAGGGACTGTTGCTCGCCCTTCGGGCGGGAGAGCCGTACCGGATCGCGCGCGCCCTGGCCATGGAAGCCGCGCACGTCGCGACGGCCGGCCGCTCCGCGGCTCGACGCGTCGACCGCCTGATCGCCGTCGCCGACGACCTGGCCGGGCGGATCGATTCGCCGCACGCGCGCGGCATCATCGCCATGGTCCAGGGCGTGGGCTTCCTCTTGATGGGCGAATGGCGGCGGGCCAAACTCTCGTTTCAGGACGCCGAGACGCAATTTCGGAACCGATGCACCGGCGTAACCTGGGAACTCGACACCGTCCACATCCTGTCCCTGTGGGCGTTGTACAACATGGGCGAACTCAGCGCCATCAAGCAGCGTTTCGCGACCCTCCAGCGCGAGGCGCAGGACCGTGGCGACCTCTACGCGGCCACCGCCCTCACGAACTTCTTCCAGACCGCGATCCGGATCGCGAACGACGATTCCGAGGGCGTCGACCAACGACTCGACGCGATGGCCGGCCGATGGCCGATCTGTGGTTTCACGGTCCAACACGTCTCGGTTGTTCGCTCGGTGGTCCATTACGAACTTTACAAGGGCCGAGTCGAGGACGCCTGGACGCGAATCGAGGAGGTCTGGCCCGACTTCGCGCGGTCGACGCTTCCACGCATCCAGATGATCCGCATCCAGATGAACGAACTGCGGGCGCGGACGGCCCTGGCGAACGCCGAGCAGTGCCCGAATTCCGAGCCGTATCTGCATGTCGTCGAGCGGCAGATCCGCCGGCTCGACCGAGAGCCCCCGTGCTGGTGCGAGGGTCACGTTCACTTCCTTCGAGCCGGCGTCGCCGCATGCCGGAAGGACGCCGCAACGGCCTTGCATGAGCTTGGCGAGGCGGCGCGCGCGTACGCAAAGTCTGACATGCTCCTCCTTGAATGCGTCATGCGACTGCGATCGGCCGAGATCCACGGCGGCGAACAGGGTCGGCTCCAGGCCGAATCGATCATCGAGCGCATGAAGGCGTTCGGAATCGCCGCGCCCGAATTCTGGGCTCAGATGGCCGCCCCCGGCTTCTCCCGGATCGTCTCGGGCGAGATCGACACCAGTTTTTGAAGCGTCACGCGCGCGTCATTGAAACCACCGGCTGCTTATCGCGCACGCGGCGAAAGAGGAACGTCGCGAGCGGATAGGCCAGAAACACGCCGAGTACGTCGAATAGGCCGTCGGCCAGCTCGCCGTCGCGGCCGATGATCGGCAGGTTCTGCCCGCACTCGGTGATCGCGGCCAGCGCCGCGCCAGCGGCCACGACCACGAGAAACCGACGTGGCCCGGGAATCACGCGCAGCCAGAGCAGGCCGAATACGACGAAGATGCCCGCGTGAACGGCCTTGTCAAGATGCGGAAACCTCTTGGGATGCTCACCGCCGGTCCCTATCGGAAACATGGGCATCGGAAGCCAGCACACCGCCATGATCAGAAGAGTCCAGAACACTGCCGCCGTCAACCACCATCGCATGTTCGATCCTCTCCATCGCCTCTTTCCCGCGAACCGTCCTCGGCCCGCGGATTCGTGCTCGTCCGCGCCCGGACGTCACCCGATCGACTGCTATCATCATACCTACGGGTCGGATTTCCCGCTCGCGAGCCTCGTCGAAAAAATACCACCGAGCGAGCGCGAACATAGTCCCGACGCCATGCGTCTCTAGAAGTGTGCGCGGCGAGGCGTTCTGAAGCCGCCGAAACGATCGAACTCTCGATCGCCGGAACGGAGCTGAATCATGGATTCGCGTCGGTCTCAAGAACAATTCGGAATCGGGTGGTCCAAGCCGTCGTCCGCGTACGTCGAATCGTATGCGAACGCCCAGCGCGACAACCGCCTTCCCCTGAGACGCTGACGCCCGATCGGGATTCCTCTGCCAGGGAACCCATCGAGGCCCGGCGTCGCGACGCCGGGCTTTTTGTGTTTACGGGCCGGTAGCTGAGACGGTCTAGCGCCACTCTGAAAAGGTGGAGAGGTGGATTCGAGCGCCACCCGGCCCACTGGTCGGCCACGGCCATCGTCCGCGCCGAACCGAACCGACGGCCTGTTCGTCTAGCGGAGAGGATACCGCTCTTTCAAGGCGGAGAGGAGGGTTCGACTCCCTCACGGGCTGCTTGCGGCGTCATGGAAACCGACACGACCGGGGCGACTGGGAGCGCGGGCGGTCTCCAAAACCGCCGTCTCGCGGGTTCGAATCCTGCCGGTCGTGCTGCGACGGTCTTCAGCTCGGTGATTCGCCGAGGCCGTCCCAATCGGGATGTAGGAAAGTTGGTAATCCGCCTGTCCTGGGAACAGGAGATCGCCGGTTCGAACCCGGCCGTCCCGACTGAGTCGCAAGAAGAGACAGGAGAATGTCATGGACCAAAAAGCCTTCAAACCTCGACCCGTCTCGGTGCTTCGGCGCGACGTTCGGGGTCGTGGTGTAACGGCCGCACATCGGCCTCTTAAGCCGGGAGGTGGGGGTTCGAATCCCTCCGACCCCATTGTACAACCGCTCGCGTGTTGATTCGCTCCTTCATAGATGCTTTCAACCGGCCTGTAGCTCAGCGGGAGAGCACTCGGCTGATAACCGGGCGACGGAGGTTCGATTCCTTTCGGGCCGATTCGGATTCGAGGGAGGGACGACGATCATGCGGGACCAAGGTGTTAGCGGCAGCACACCTGGCTCTTAACCAGGCGGGTGAGGGTTCGAGCCCCTCTGGTCCCACCGTTCTGTTTCGCACTGGTGGTCTAGTCGGCAAGACACTGCTCTCGTAAGGCGGCGACGTGGGTTCGAGGCCCACCCGGTGCTCTCGGTTTCTTTGGCAATTCGGCGACGACGAAATGGTCCAGGGTGGCGAAATGGTAGCCGCACCTCACTGTTAATGAGGCGCCTTTGGCGTGGGGGTTCGAGTCCCTCCCCTGGAGCTGATCGAGGAACGAAACGGAATGGCAAGCCGATGGGCGACGGCACCCGATTCGAAATCGGACGAGCGAACAGCCTTGAGGGTTCGACTCCCTCTCCTTCCGCTCGATGTTCAAGTGGCCCTGGCCGAGCGGTCAGGCGTCGGTCTTCCAAACCGAACAGGAGGGTTCGACTCCCTCGGGCCACTCTCGGGAATCGGCTAACGGTAGGCTCCCTGACTTTGAATCAGGCGGTGGAGGTTCGAATCCTCCTTCCCGAACTGACGGCCGATATTTATCCACATGCTTTAATATTTTAATCACTCCGGGGCAGTTGCGGTTGGTCGTGACGCCACGCTCTGAACGTGGAGGTCGCTGGTTCGATTCCAGCCCCCGGAACTCGCGGCTCGGTAGGCAACAGGCAGACCACTCTCGCTCAGAACGAGAGATGCTGAGGGTTCGACTCCCTCCTGAGCCATCGCGGTCGGCGCGTGTCGGCCGCGATTTGAAGGAAGAACGCCCTTGTAGAGCAGCCTGGAGTGCTCGCCACCCTGTCAAGGTGGAGGCCGCGGGTTCAAATCCCGCCAGGGGCGCTCGCCGCAAGGCGACGTCGCGAGAACGCGTCGGCTGGGCAAAGGAGCGCCCAGGTGGCTGTAACCCACCCGTCCTCGGGCATTGCAGGTTCGAGTCCTGCTCGACGCACTGGTTCCCTTCGCAACGAAGCATCAACGTCTGCCCAGGCGTGGCGGGCGCCCAGCCGGCTCTCATAAGGCTGGCCCTCCCGGATCGTCACCGGGGCCTGGGACTCGCAATCGACGGCACGGTACGCAAACTGGCAAAGCGATCAGGTCGAGAGCCTGGTGTTTGTGGGTTCGACTCCCTCCCGTGCTACTCCAACGTCCGTCCCGTGGTCCAGCGGCTACGACTCCTCTCTTACAAAGAGGGAAGGGGGGTTCGATTCCCTCCGGGACGACTCGAAGTTGTTCGACCATGGGCGGCTGGTCCAACGGGAAGACGCCTGGTTTGCACCCAGGAGATCGGGGTTCGATTCCCCGGCCGGTCCACTTGGGTTTGCTTCGGATGAAGGACGGAAGGCAGCCGGATACGGCTCGCCGGGCCTCTTTGCTAAAGAGTGCGCCTCGCCTGGGGTGTGAGGGTTCGACTCCCTCGCCTTCCGCTCAATCTACGCCCAAACCACTTGAACGATATGCATCCACTTCACAAGATATATCGCTGTTCTCTGGCCAACGAGCCCTCCCTGTGTTCCACTTATCTCGCCGTTCTCGCCCGGGGTCAGCCGCCATGTCCGAGATCGAAATCCGATCCTTGAGCGCCTCGCCGAAAATCCGCGAAATGCTGTGCGAAATCCTGATCGAGGTGGTCGCGAATGGTGGATCGGTCAGCTTCATGCACCCGCTGGAGCCGGAGACGGCGGAAGCCTTCTGGGATGACGCCCTGGCGGCGGCGGCCCGGGGTGAACGAATCGTCCTGGGCGCCTGGGGAGGCGAGGTCCTGGTCGGCACGGTGACCCTGCTGCTCAACTGCCCGCCCAACCAGCCGCACCGGGCCGAGATCGCCAAGGTGATGACCCGCCCGAGCCATCGGGGCAGGGGCGTAGCGACGGCCTTGATGCGGGCGGCCGAGGATCTGGCCGCGCAGCGGGCGCGCACGCTCCTGGTGCTCGACACCGCCGCCGAGGACGGAGCGTCGGGGCTGTACGAGAAGCTGGGGTTCGTCCTGGCGGGTACGATCCCCGACTACGCCTTGAAGCCGCACGGAGGTCTGACCGCAACCAAGCTCTACTGGAAGCGGATCGGAGCGAAACCGGAAGAGGCGGACTCCGGCGCCCGCGATCGATCTCTCTGACGACCTCGGAAGGGCCACCCGACCGGCGACGGGACCCGTTTGGAAGACGGGCGAGCCTCACAAGCCTTGCGGGTTCGACTCCCGCCCCTTCCGCTGCGCGATCGGCTGGATCGCCATTCATGTCCTCGGAGTGTGACGGATTCCGCACGCGACTTTGCGAAGGTCGTAGACCAGGTTCGACTCCTGGCGAGGACGCTCTTTCCGTAGGCGAGGCAACGGGTTCGGGCGGCCGCGCAAGGACATGGATATCCGAGCCTGGCTCGTCGTGCTATTCTTTCAGGAAGTCCTCGAAATCTCGGCGCGGAGCTTACGAAGTACTTCCATGAAACGAGAAACCCCAGCGCTGGCGGTTCGCGCGCCCCAATCGTCGTCGACTTCCCGGACCGGCGAACAGGCTCCGAGTGCGGAGGCTGCGCGGCTCGCGAGCCGGCGGAACCGCCGCGAGTCGGTCGAGTCGTTCGTCGTCGTCCTGATCGGGTTCCTGATCTGGAGCTTCGAGGCGGAAGGCTTCGTGATCCCCACGGGGTCGATGGCGCCGACGCTGATGGGTCGGCACAAGGAAATCACCTGCCCCGAGTGCGGCTTCGTCTACCAGGTCAACGCCGACTGCGAGGCCGAATCGAGCGGGATGGGCGCCAAGACCGGGCTCCGCGTGACGTGGGGCACCTGCGAGAACTGCCGGTTCACCGCGAAGGTCGACGGCGAGCCAAGCTTCGCGGGCGATCGCATCTATACGGTGAAGGCCGGGACCGAACTCCCGTTCCTGCCAGCCGCGGGAAAGGTCGAGCCCAAGCGGTGGGACGTCACCGTCTTCAAGCTGCCGGAAGACCCTGCCGAGGTCCGCTACATCAAGCGACTCGTGGGAATGCCGGGTGAAGTGCTCCGCATCCACCAGGGCGACCTCTGGCGTCGCGATCTTGCCGAGAACGCCCCGCGCGAACGCCTGAATCGCCCACCCATCCAGCAGCTTCAGGTGCAGGTGCCCGTCTACGACGACGCCCACCGAGCGACGTCGCTGCGAGACGACCCCCGATGGCGGCGATGGGCCCCCTCAGTCACCGACTCGTGGAGCGAGCCGACGCCCGGCACATTCGCCGCCGGCCGGTCGGAAGGCTGGCGCGAACTTCGATACCGGCACATCGTCCCCGACCCCGAGCAATGGGAGGCGATCCGCGCCGGGCACGACCTCCTGACCCCGCCCCGGGCGAGCCTGGTCACCGACTTCTCATCGTTCAACACCGACCTCACGCCGCAATCGCTCCAGCATCCCCGGCCCGCGTCGCGGGCCTGGTTCCAGCCGCATTGGGTCGGCGATCTGACCCTGTCCCTGACGATCGACGTCGTCGAGGCCTCGGGCCGGCTGCGGATCGAACTGATCGAGGCCGGAACCCCGAATCACTGCGAGATCGACCTTGCGAGCGGCGAAGCCCGCCTGTTCCACGGCGATGAACCGCTCGGCGAGCCGGCCGCCACCCCGATCAAGGCCAAGGGCGCCTACCAGGTGGTCTTCGCCAACGTCGACGACCGCCTCACGCTCTGGGTCGACGGAAAACTCCCGTTCGGCGACGGCCGCGCGTACCAGTCGACCGACGGCGAGACGTTCCTCAGACCGACGGTCGACGACCTCGAACCGGCGCGAATCGGCGTCCAGAACGCCGAGCTTGCGGTCAGCGGGCTCGTGCTCAAGCGCGACCTCTACTACACCCAGAACCCCGGCGAGCCCGACGCCGACGACCTCCTGCTGTATTACGGCGGGAATCCCCGGGTGTTCTTCGACCTCCTCGCCGACCCCGGGCGCTATGCGGATCTGAACTGGCGTGCGCCCCGGGAGTTCGCGATCGAGGCCGGGCGGTACATGATGCTGGGGGACAACAGCCCGTGGAGCCGCGACAGCCGGGCCTGGGGGCGAGCCGATCAGACGACGCCCAACGACCCGGAACGAGGCTGGGACGGTTCCGGCCGCGAGAGCTGGGAGGTCCCGCGCGCCCTGATCACGGGCCGGGCGTTTTCGGTCTACTGGCCGCATTTTCAGCCGGTCTGGCCGAAGTTCCGGCTCGGCCCCGATCTTCGCCTGCCCGCTCGACCTAACCTTGAAGAGGTCCGCTGGATACATTAATTCCAAGCCCGGATGCGTCCTCCAACCCGAAAACGCCGTGGAAACCGACGGCTTGACAGTACGTCGGTTTCGACTGAAGATCGTCTAGTTCTTTCGCTTACGGCCTCTCGACCCGATGTCGAAGGGGTCCGACGGTCGCGGCGGCGTCCTGAACTTCCTCGAAACGAGTGCTGAACCTTCGGCCTCGGCGGTGCGTAGCTATGGTTAAGGTGATCGGGTCGGATTCGGCGGAAGACCTCGCCCAGTTGACGGACGAGGACCTGATGCGCCGGTATCGCGACCACGGCGCCGAAGTCTTGTTCAACGAGCTCGTCCACCGCTACGAGCGCGAGCTGTTCCGCTACCTGGCGCGGTATCTCGGGGACCCTTCGCTGGCCGAGGATGTGTTCCAGAACACATTCTTACAGATCCATTTGAAGCGAGGGTTGTACGAGGACGGCAGGCCGTTTCGTCCCTGGCTTTACGCCATCGCCACGCATCAGGCCGTCGACACGCTCCGGAAAGTGGGAAGGCACCCGACCGTCAGCCTCGATCAGCGTCTCGCCCCGGCGCAAGCCGATTCCGAGAGCGGGTCGCTGCTGGACATGCTCGTCAACGACGATTCAGGCCCGCTTGCGGACTTGCAGGAGCAGGAGAGACAACAGTGGGTGCGCGACAGCATCGAACGTCTGCCGGATTCGCTTCGCCAGACGCTGATCCTCGCCTACCATCAGGATCTGAAATATCGCGAGATCGCCGATATTCTCAAGATCCCCGTCGGAACCGTGAAGTCGCGGCTGCACGCCGCGCTCGCCAAGCTACAGCAAATGGCACGAACCGCTCATCGGGACGGGAAAGATTGACGCCATGAACTCCGAAGAGATGCTCGATTTCGCCCTTGGCCAGCTCGACGACCCGCGGAGACGCGAGCTCGAGGAAGCCGGTCGAACCGACCCGGAATTCGCGGCCAAGGCTCACCGCGTCCGCCACGCCGTCCACCAGCTCGTCGACGACGGCTACACCTTCAACCCACCCGCCGGCCTGTCGCACCGGACCCTCGCTCTCGTGGCCCACTCCCGCAGCAAAGGCCGGTCGATCCTCGACTACGTTCCGGTCCAGGTCCCTTTTCGATGGGCGGATTTCGCGGTCGCCGCCTCCATCTTCATCGCCGGCCTGCTCACCCTGATGCCAGCCATTCAGCGGTCGCGAGAACGCATGAATCAGGCCGGGTGCGTGTTCAACCTGGCGCAGATCGGCAGCAGCCTGGCGCAATACGCCACGCTCCACCCATCGTATCCCTACCCGCCGAACGACCGGGCCGACGCGCACAGCGGCCTGTTCGCGGCGATCCTCCACGACGCCGGCATGCTCACCGACCTGTCGGTCCTCGACTGCCCCTGCAACGGCAAGTGCGCCGTGCACGCCGCCGGCCGCATGGACTCCTTCGAACAGATCGACGACCTGCGGAAGTCTGACCCCGCGCAGTACCAGAAGCTCGTCTCCTGGGACTACGGTTACAACGCCGGCTACCGTCGCGGCTCGGGCCGCCTCGGCCCGCTCGAAGCCCGGCCGGCCTCGCTGATCGCGGTGGTCGCCGACCAGCCGCCCCAGGACGCCCACCTCGGAGTCATCGACCGTAACAGCCCCAACCACGGCGGCTCCGGCCAGAACGTCCTCTACAGCGACGGCGGCGTCCGCTGGCACTCGAACCGCCGGATCAGCCCCAACGACCTCGACCTCTATCTCAACAACGCCCGCCAGATGCAGCCCGGCCTCAACGAGCACGACGCCGTCGTCCTGCCCGTCATGGTGCCGTTCGTCGGCTCCGACAACCGCTGAATCGGACTCGAACCTCGCCGCAAGTCGTGATCGAACCAACAACCCGGGAACTCCCGGGTTGTTTTGATTCCGACGCGACTATTCGCCCGAAGTCGAATCCGGTTCTGGCTCCAGTTCCGAAGCTTCTGGAGTCGCCTGCGGCTCCTCGTCATAGAGCCGGCCGTGGACCCTCGATGAGACGTCGATGAACGCGTACGGGTCGTCCCAGGTCGAATAGAAGCTCTGGTCGGGCAGATAGGGAAGCCGGCCGCCGAAGAAGGTGTTCAGGACGACCCGGAACGAGTTCACCGGCGAGATCGTGTCCCGCAGCTCGTGATAGCGCTGGCCCGGGAAATAGTAGGCGTTCAGGATGCTCATCCGCTCCTTCAGATCGGTGCGGTCGAGGCTGTGCATGTCGAGTTTCCAGCCTGAACCGTGATCCGATTGCAGGATGATGATCGGCGGCTCGGGCGACTCTGCCAGGATGCGGTCGATGACCTGCTCGATCCGCCGCGTCAAGAAGATCGCCTGCGCGCGGTAGCCTCGTCGATAGATCTCCGGATCGGCCGCCGTTCCCAGGAATTTCTGGCCGTCGGTCAGAAAAAACCGATCGTCGCGATGGCTCACGTCTTCTCCATCCTCGCCGAACACGAACGGAGGATGCGGGCAAAGGATGTGCGCGAAGGTGAACGTCGGCGTGCGGTCGGCGGCCACGTCCGCCAGGTTGTCGAGGAGGTACAAGACCCGCTCGCGCGCCATCGTGAACAGGTCCGCGCGACTCGGGTTGAGAAACAAGGCGCCCAGCGGCGTCACGTCGACGAGCAGGCGGTGAAACTCGCTTAGCTGGTGGAAGGGAGCGTAGTAAGCGTCGGCCTCGGGGTGCTCGGTCGGCTCGAAACCGGTCGAGAAGGTCACGAACTTGTAGCCGAGAGGCCGGAGCGTCTCGACGATTCGGTTGCGGCCGATGAAACCACGCAGCTCGGTCTGGTCTCGGCCCAATCCCTGGACCAGGTCGTCGAGGTAGGTGGAGTTGAGCGAGGAGGAAAGGCAGAGGGGCGTCTGGCAGTAGTTGGCCGTACTCCGCCTCGTGACGTGGAAGCCCTTGCGCTCGAGGCTCTCAAGGAACGGGTTGTTGTCGAAGTCGAACAGAGCCTGCATCACGTCGGTGCGCGCGTAGGCGTCGAGGATGATGTAGTAAATGTCGGGCCGGCTTTCGGCGGAGGGCGCGATCGCGAACGGCTCGACGCGCCGGGTCGCCCTCGACTCGGTCGACGCCTTCGCCAGCGCGATCCAGCTCACCGGCATCGCAATCAGGACGATGGCGAAAAGGTTGAGCGCGGCCGTCAGCGTCCCCGGCTTCTTCACCCATCTCACAACCAGCGCGCAGAGAACGAGGAATAAGACGATCTCCGGCGCGATGGCGTATGGAGGCCAGATTCTCACCGACGTCTGCACCCAGTACGCACTCAGCTCGCTGAGTTGATGGTTCGCGATCTCGGTGATTCGGGCTACGGTGAAAAACAGGACGACGCAGAGGCTCGCGAGCAAGCCGGCCTTTTGAACGTCCCTCACAAAGAGCCACCATACGGCCCAGACCGCCGAAGTCCCGAGCACGACCAGGAGGATCGGCCACGCCAGTTCGATCGGCCGCGTCTCGTATACGTTACGCGAGAAAAGCGCCAGGATCGGGTAGATCGCGAGCAGGAACGGGTGCAGAACCCATCGTCTCATCATCACCCGCTTCTCCGGCGGAACAGGTACAGGACCCGGCCGGAATCCAGGATCGGCTGCGAATTCACCAGCTCGAAATACCGGCCGAAACACGACTCGAAGTGGCTCTGATCATAGCGATGGTGCAGGCCGTCGACGGACTGCCTGAGCCTCGCGACTTGCGGATCGTTCGGGGGGACGAATTCGATCACCAGCCAGGGGGCGAGCCGATCGAAGAACCTGGCGACGCCCTCCAGCGGCAGGTTGCCCGTGAAAGCCAGATGGTGGATCAAGGCCAGCGCGAGGACGAGGTCCGGCTTCCCCCGATCAAGTAGCGAGGGCCGCTCCTGGTTCAACCAGCCCGACGCCGGACTTGGGTTCAACAGATCGAGTTCGAGCGGCAGGAGGAAGGGATCGGCCCGCCGCTTGACCTCCTGATAATTGGCCTCGACGCAGTCGACGTCGAGATCGAACGAGATCGTGGAGATCGACCGTTCGCTCGCGATCCGGCTGAATCGGCCGGTGTTCGCCCCGAGATCCCAAACGCGCCCGGGCTTGACCCGGTCCAGATGCGCGGCGACCGCGCTCGCCTTGGTCTCGATCGACTCCGCCGTATAGGTGTTGTCCTGATAGTACTCGATCCACCCTCGACCGGCGGGGCGGTCGCGCAGGCGGTTGATCGTCGTTTCGAGGTGGTCGATCAGCCCGAGCAACGCATGGCGGCTGAACCGTCGGCCGCTCGGGGCCCGGGGATTCCGCGCGACCGACCGAGTCATCGACGCGTGCAGATGCAAGTGGATCGCCAGGCCCGGTCGGAGCCGGGAGCGATTCGGCAAGAGTCGCGCCGCCAGCTCGAGCGGAATTCCGTCGAGGTTCGTCCGACAGAGCTGATTCAACCGCCTGTCGACCAGGCTCATCAAGGCCAACGGCGCGAGGAAGTGCTGACAGAACTGGCGGTACGCGACCCAGGGCTCGCCTTCGCGGTAGGTCTCGAACGAGAGCGTGTCGATGAAGATCGGCCGGCCCCGATGGAACTGGACGTTGTAGACGCTCGCATCCTTCAACGACATGCCGTGCGCCAGCGCCTGGCGCTGCACCGCCAGCGTCAGAAGCGCGGCATCTCGAAGTTGACTGAAGCACCATTCGTAGGGATAGGAAATAAATTCGACAGGTCGGGGGGCGATGACCTTGTAGACCAGCTCCGGAACCGGTCCCGTCGAATCGACCTCCTCGTGCGGGACGAGGAAATCCTCCCGAGTCAGGTCCTCGTACAGGCCCGACGCGATGAGGTGATCGTAATGCCCGCGATAAGTTCGATTGACCTGTCGGAACAGGGTCCCGTCGTCCTCGAACATGAAGCCGGCGGGATCGCGGAACGACGTCGCCGACAGTGCATGCGTGATCATATCTTGGATTTCTTCGCGAACAGCCGGCCCCGAACGAGATGGTAGGAATTCTTGGCGAAGAACATCGAACTCAACAAGCCGGCGATCACGACCTGGAAGAGCATGCTTCCCGCGCCGGGGTCGAGATACGCCCACACCGACGTGAAAGCGGCCTGTTCAAGCAGCGGCCCGACATCGGCAAGGAATAATGTGGCCATTGGTTGCTTTCGATCCTGATCCTGACGGTTGATCCATTGATGTTCCGATCCGCCCGGACGGAACCCGACTAGGGAATTCAGCGATATCGCGATCGCAAGCGTCCCGACTTTTCTGAGAGTGTTCCGTGACGGCTCGCCCGCGATGCGATGAAGCGGTTGGTGGCCGTCGGCGTCGCGCAGGGATTCATGGACGGAAGCACGATTCGGATCAAAGCGCCCAATATTAAATCTTCTTCACAACCGATGGCGACGCGTGCTTGTGCAAGGGAAACGCGAATTCCATGGAGTCGCCTGAGAAGTCACCAGGATGTTTCGTTTTCAGGACGGCGGTCGGCTCGACCGGGTCGAGGACGACCTGATAGCCGCGAGATCCGTCCACTGGTATCTTGCAGTTTTGGACCTATCGCCCGGACGCGACCGACAATCCGGCTGGGGACGATGAACCAGATCATCAGCATGTCTGGCGGCGATAACGCCCGCGGATCGAACCAAGAGGAGGTGCATGTTGACGTATCGGGTCCGGGTCTTGCCGTTCACCATCGGAGTCAGCTTTTGGATCGCGTGCCTCGCGCCGGGCGTCTCGGCTTCGGCCGCGCCGGCGTCGAAGCCGAACATCATCATCGTCATGCCGGACGACGTCGGTTACGGCGACTTCTCGTGCCTGGGCAACCCGATCATCCACACGCCGAACATCGACGCCTTCCAGAAGCAGAGCGTCCGGTTCACGAACTTCCACGTCAGCCCGACCTGCGCCCCGACCCGCGCCGCGCTTTTAACGGGGCGGCATGAGTTCAAGTCGGGGGTGACGCATACGATCGCCGAGCGCGAGCGGCTGAGCCTGAAGGCGACGACCTTCGCCCAGGTGCTCAAGGCCGACGGCTACACGACCGGGATCTTCGGCAAGTGGCACCTGGGCGACGAGCAGGCGTATCAACCCGAGCGCCGGGGGTTCGACGAGACGTTCGTCCATGGAGCCGGTGGGATCGGCCAGAGCTACCCGGGAAGTTGCGGCGACGCCCCCGGCAACACCTACTTCAGCCCGGCGATCCGCCACAACGGCGTCTTCGAGAAGACCGACGGCTACTGCACCGACGTGTTCTTCAACCAGGCCCTCACGTGGATCGACGCCAAGCGCAAGGCCGACGCGCCGTTCTTCGCCTTCATCACCCCCAACGCGGCGCACACGCCCTTGCAATGCCCGGCCGACTACGCCAAACGCCACGCCGGCGAGGTCCCCGAGAACGTCGCCCGGTTCTACGGCATGATTGAGAACATCGACGACAACTTCGGCCGGCTGACGGCGGCCCTGAAGCAGTGGGGACTCGAACGCGACACCCTCGTCATCTTCATGACCGACAACGGCGGGACGATCGGCGTCCCGATCTTCAACGCCGGCATGCGCGGCGCGAAGGTGACGCCCTACGAGGGCGGTATCCGCGTCCCGGCGTTCTGGCGATGGCCCGCGGCGATCGAAGGGGGCCGCGACGTCTCGGCCCTGACCGCCCACATCGACGTCTTTCCCACGATCGCCGAAGTCGTCGGCGCCGACCTCTCCCCCGAAGCGCGCCGGCAAGTCGAAGGCCGAAGCCTCGTCCCGTTCTTCAAGGATCAAAAAATCGACTGGCCCAACCGGACGCTCGTGGCCCACGTCGGCCGCTGGGAGCGCGGCAAGGTCGAGTCGTTCAAGTACGTCGGCGTGTCGATCCGTGACGACCGTTACGCCCTCGTCAACAACGCCGAGCTGTACGACCTTCAAACCGACCCCGGTCAGAAGACCGACGTCGCCGCCGCCCACCCCGACGTCCTCGCCCGGCTCCGTAAGGCTTACGAAGCCTGGTGGCTGGACGTCCTCCCCCGCCTCGAAAACGAAGACGCGGTCGGCCCCAAGGTCAACCCGTACAAAGAATGGTACGAGAAGCAGTTTGGTGAAGGTGCGTCGGCGGCTCCCAAGAGCTAGCACGATCTGAGCTGCGCCCCATTTTCACCTGTCCAAGCTGGGATCAGCGACGGGCTGCCTGCGTCGTCCCGTGCTCAAGACTTGTGGGCCGTCCCAGGGCTCGGAGGAGTCGGAATTGGGCCCGGTTGTAGGCGAGGACGGCGTCCAGGTAGTCGGTCCGCGCCTGGGCGAAGGCCTGGATGGGCTGAAGGACCTCGATGGGACGAGTCGCCCCCGGGAGGCCTGCTCCTCGGCGGATGTTCGTCAAGTTCAGTGAGAGCGACGCCTGGGCTTCGGGCAGGGCTCGACTCGCGGCTTCCATTCGCCGCGACGCCGCGATCCGCTGCTTCTCGGCCCCGACGACCTCGGCCGCGACACGGTCCTGGATCTTCAAGAGTTGGAGATTCGCCGTGCGTTGCTGGGCCGCCCGCTGCTTGGCGATGGCTTGGTCGGCGAATCCCAGGTTCTGGAGTTCCCAGTAGAGATTCACGTCGGCGTCGCTCCGGGAACTGAAATCGCCGAAGAAACCGTTGGCGCCGCCGCCGAACCCGCCGCCCGAGTAGCGGAAGGCGAGGCTCGGGATGAACGGCCTGAGCTTCGCTTGCTTGAGGCGGATGATGGTCGCCTGGACGAGCGCCTGAGCCTCGACGAGCTCCGGCCGGCTTCTCAAGCCCGTGATGACCAGATCGTCCACCGAACAGCCGTCGGGGACGATCCGGAGCACCATCTCGGGGGGCTCGATCGGCGCGACGACCAGGCGTGGATCGAGCCTCGTGCGACGGACGAGTTCGGCCGATGCGGTCTCAAGCTCCCCCACGGCGAGTTCGACGTTCTTCCGCTGTCGGTCCCGCTCGGCGAGGCTGCGTCGCGAGTCGGCTTCGAGGCCCGCTCCGCTCCGCGCATAGGAGGCGGTGAGGCTCGCCAGACTCTCGGCGTTCGCCGCGGCTTCGCGGGCGATGGCGAGCCGGCCAGCCGCTTGCTGAAGGTCCATATAGGATTCCGCGACGCCGAGCAGGGCGTCGTTCGTCGCGGTCTGGATCGTAGCTTTGCGGGCTTCAACGACCTGGCTTGCCGAGAGAGGCTCGAAGATGGCGTCCGAGAATCGGAGGATGGAGGTGAGCCCCGAGACCTGGGCGGGACCGCCGGCCGGCACCGGGCCGGAGACGCTCGATCCGGCGGCGGCCGTGCCGCCGAGGAACAACGAACTCTTACTGATGGTTTCGACTTTCCCCTCGACGGTCTGAGCCTGGCCGTCGTGTCGAATCCAGTTCGGTCCGATGTAGATGCTCGGAAGCCACAACACGCGAGCCTGTTGCAATGCGGCGAGCGCCTCGAACACCTGTTCGCGGGCGATGGCGATGTCGAGGTCGCGCGCCCCCGCGAGGCGAAGGGCGCCGGGAAGGTCGATCGGCAGGATCTCCTGCTCCGGCACAAGGGGGGCACCCAGAGTGGAGTCGGAAGACGTCGCCAGGGCTGCGGGCTCGGCCGGCGTCGGTTCGTCGGGAAGGGGCTGCGGGAGCGCATCCGAATCGGAGGGCGCTGCAGGCCGCGCCGGCTCCGCAGGCCGAGCGCCCCGGGGCGCGGCTTGCGGCTGGGCGGCGCCGAGCATGAGAGCCACGGCCGCCGGCCCAATGAGCCAGGTCTTCCTGGTCAGCGTCCTGAAGTTCATCAGGCCCTCCTTGGCCTCGCGGTTTCGGACTTACTCTATGTGTCGTTCTTGCCGGTCCGACGACATGAGCCGGTCGCGCCAAGGAAGACGGCCGCGGGCTCGATTTTGCGGGTTGGGTCAACTCTTCGTCCTGGAAGGCCCCTCCTGGGGCTTGCTTGTCTCGACGGCTTGGCCGTCGGCGAGCGACGCGGCGTTCGCTTCGACGATTTGCTCGCCGTCCTCCACGCCCGAGAGCACCTCCGTGCGTTTGCCGTCGCTCAGGCCGACCTTGATTTCCTTTCGATGCGCCCGGTCGCCCGAGACGGCCACGCAGAACGACTTCTCCCCGTCCTTGACGATGGCCGTCGACGGCAAGGTCAACGCGTTCTTGTGTTCCTCGGCGACGATCGTCGCGTAGGCGTAGAGCCCCGGACGAAGGGCGTCGTCTGGGTTCGGGAGGTCGATTTCGGTCAGGAGGGTCCGCGTCGATGATTCGAGCGCCCACGCGGTCCTCGTCACCTTGCCCTCGAACGTCCGGCCGTCGAGGGCGAGCACGTGAACACGCGCGGCATCTCCAGCGTTTACGAAGGGGGCTTCCGCCTCGGGGACGCCGACCGAGATCGTGACGACGTCGGAGCGGGCGACGATGAAGAGCGGTTCGCCCGTGGCGCCCGGCGTCGTCAACCGGCCGGTGTCGACCTGCCGGCGAATGACGACGCCGTCGTAGGGGGCCTCGATCTTCGTGTAGCTCTCCATCGCCTCGGCCCGCTCAGCGTCGAAGCGGGCGACTTCGATGTGGGCGATCGCCGTTTGAACATCCGAGCGCGCCTTAGCGAGAACGGCCCTGGCCTCGGCGAGCGCGGCTTCCGCAAATTTGACCTGAGCCCGCACCTCCTCCTGAGTCGCCTCGGCCGCCTTGAGCTTGTTCCTGGTCTCGTCGAGAAGACTCCCGGTCTGCGCTCGCTCGCGAACCAACTGGTCGATGCGAGCGAACTCCGACCGCCATCGGGCGACGTCCGCGTCGGACCTCCGGATGCCGGCCTGAATCTCCGTGACCTTCGCCTCGGCGCTCGCGACCCCCGCCCGGGAAACCTCGACCGTCGCCTCGGCCTGCTTCTTCTCGGCCTGGGCCTGATCGATCATCGCCCGCTTCTGCTTCAGGTCCGCCTCGATTTCCGGGACCCGAAGCTCGGCCATCACCTGGCCCTTCTTCACGCGGTCGCCGATATCGACGACGACGGCCCGAACGTAGCCGGCGAGCTTCGCGTGGATGGCCGTAACCTCGAACGCCTCGATCTGGCCCGGCTGCTCGCTCGTCCGCCGGATGGTCGTCCGCGCCGGGGCGACCGTCGCGACTCGGGCGACCGCCTGGGCGCCGGCCGTCGCCGATTTCACGGCCGCCTCGCCGGTCGGCTTCCCGCAGCCCGCGATCAGTAGGACGAGCGCGCCGAGGGCGGCGAGACGCGCCGAGACTGGAACGGTCGGCCCGGCCGGATGATCGAAGTAGCGGCTCTCGGGATCGTCCGGGTCGACGGACGCGGAGTGCCGGCCGGTCCACCCCTGGACGATCGCGAACACGGAAGGGAGGACGACGAGCGTGGCCATGGTCGCGGCGACGAGCCCCCCGATGACGGCCCGGCCGAGCGGCGCAGTCTGCTCGCCCCCTTCGCCCCAGCCGAGGGCGATCGGGACCATGCCGGCCGTCATGGCGCAGCTCGTCATGAGGATGGGCCGCAGGCGCCCCTTCGCGCCGAAGACCGCCGCCTCGGTCGCCTCGGCGGAGTCCTCTCGCCGTCTCCGCTCTGCGAAAGTCACGAGCAAGATGGCGTTCGCGACCGCCACGCCGATCGCCATGATCGCCCCCATGAACGACTGTATGTTGATCGTCGTCCTGGTGAGCCACAACGCGACGACCACCCCGCAGACCACCGCGGGCGCGGTCGAGACGGCGACCAGGGCGAGCCGCACCGATTGAAAATTCGCGGTCAGCAGCAGCAGGATGACCACGATGGACATCGCAAGGCCGGCTGAGAGCCCGGTGAGCATTTCTCGCATCGGCACGATCTGTCCCCGGATGTCGACGCTGACGCCCTTGGGCGGGGTTCCCGCTCGTTCGATGGCCTCGGAGACGCGGCTTGCGGCTCTCCCCAGGTCCTCGCCCGCGATGTTGGCGGTGAGGCTGATGGACCGCTTCATATTATAGCGGTCGAATTCTCCGGGCATCGTTCCCCGACTCACCTTGGCCACGTCTCGAAGCAGGAGCGAGGGTCCTCCCGATCGCTGGATGGGAATCGTTTCGACCTGTTTCACCGAATCCATGAGGGCGATGGGGATTTCGACCTGGACTTGATAGCCGATGCCGGACTTCGGATCGGGCCAGTAATTCGGGACCACGAAGCGGCTGGACGACGTGGCCGTAACCAGCGATCGAGCGACCTCCTCCGCCGTGACCCCGCTGACCCCGGCGCGCTCGCGGTCGATCTCGACCCCCACGGTCGGGTAGTCGAGGGTCTGAGCGTACTGGAGGTCGCGGAGCGACGGAACCTTGGCGAGTTCATCCTTGACCTTCCCTGCAAAGGCCCGGTCGTCCGCGAAATTCGGTCCGCTCACAGCAACTTCGACGGGCGTCGGCGAGCCGAAGCTCATGACGTCGCTGACAATGTCCGCCGGCTCGAACGAGAACTGTACGTTCGGCATCTGGGCGGTGAGCTGTTCGCGAAGTCGCCCTTTCAGGGCCTCGACGTCGATCTTCGCTTCCTCGTGGAGCGCGACCCTCAGGAGCACTTCCTCGGGCCCTCCGGTCCACTGGTAGATCGCATTGATCGGGTAGCTCGACGGGATCAGGCCGACGTAGCCGACTGAAATCTCGACCGCATGTTCGCCGGCTTGGTTTCTCACGGCCTCAAGGGCCGCCTTGGCGATCTGTTCGGTCTTCTCGATCCTCGTCCCGGCGGGTGCCTTGATCCGAAGCTGAAACCGTCCGGAATCGACCCGTGGGAAAATCTCCAGGCCAAGCTGCCGTCCAACGCCGTAAGCGACGACCAACACCGCGGCGAGGTAGCCGGGGACGACGAACCATCGAAGTCGAACGGTCCATTCGAGACCTCGACCGTAGGAATCGCGGAAGCCGTCGAACAGCGACCGCCTCGGGGCTCGTCCTTCGGGCTGACCATGGTGTCTGAGAAGCCACGCCGAGAGAACCGGGACGAAGGTGCTGGAGAGCAGGTAAGACGAGACCATCGCGAAGCCGACGGCGAGCGACATCGGGACGAAAAGGGCTTGCGCCGCCCCCTGCATGAAGAACGAAGGGATGAAGACGGCGAGGATGCAGAGCATCGCGAGCAGCCTCGGCACGGCCGTGTCGAGGTTCCCCTGGCGAACCGCGCGCGGGATGTTCTCCGTGTGCTCCATCTTGGCGTGGATGTTCTCGATCTCGACAGTCGCCTCATCGACCAGAATGCCGATGGCGAGCGCGAGACCGCCGAGCGTCATCAAGTTCAGGGTCTGGCCAGTGAGCCACAGGGCGACGACAGCCCCGCAGAGGGCGAACGGGATGTTCAGGACGACCACGACGACGCTCCGCCAGTCGCGGAGGAAGACGAGCACCATGAGCCCGGTGAGCACGGCCCCCAACGCCCCTTCGGTGGCGAGGCTCGCTATCGCGTTCGTCACGGTCGGCGACTGGTCGAACTCGAAGCCGACCTTGATGTCGTCGGGGAGGACGGCCTGCATCGAAGGGATCGCCGCCTTGACGTTCTTCACGACCGAAAGCGTGGATGCGTCCGCCCGTTTGGTCACCAGGATGTAGACCGCCCGGCGTCCGTTCACGAGGGCGTATCCGGTCGTGACGTCGGTCGAGTCCTGCACGGTCGCGACGTCGCGAAGGTAGACGGTCGGGTTCGCGCCCGGTCGGATGGGGATGGTCTTGAGGTCGTCCACCTGCTTGACGAGCGAGTTGATCGGGACGATGGGCATCTCGTCGCCGATCCGAACGTTCCCCGACGGGCTGATCGCGTTCCCGGAGGCGAGGGCCTTGATCACCTCGTCGGGCGACATCTTGTACGAGCGGAGCCGGTCCGGGTCGACGCGGACGACGACGGTCCGCTGGCTGCCGCCGAACGGCGGCGGCGCGGAGACGCCGGGGAGGCCCGCGAACATCGGCCGGACCTTGAAGAGGGCCTGGTCCTGGATCTCGCCGATGCTCTTCGTCTCGCTGGAGAGCACGAGATAGCCGACCGGGACGCTCCCCGCGTCGAACCGGGTGATGAACGGCGAGACCGTCCCCGGCGGCATGAAGGCGCGCGACCGCGTGACGTAACCGATGGTCTCGGCCATCGCCTGGGCCATGTTGGTGCCGGGGTGGAAGAAGAGCTTCATCAGGGCCATGCCCTGGATGTTCTTCGATTCGACGTGGTGGATGCCACCGATGTAGAGGAAATGATATTCGTAATAGTTCGTGAGCAGCCCCTCCATCTGGGCCGGGTCCATCCCGCCATAGGGCTGGCAGACGTACACGACCGGGAGGTTCAGGTTCGGGAAGACGTCGATCGGCATCCGCATGAGTGCGAGGCCGCTCCCGAGCGCCACGGCGACGACGAGCACCATCACGGTGAGCGGCCGCCTCATGGCGAAGACGATCGGGTTCATGGTCTCAGGTCCCTTCGATGCGAGTCATGAGGGCATCGACCTGGAAACGCTCTGGCGAGCGTCCGTGCGAGCCGGGTCGGATGAGCGGCGATCCGGAGGACCGGCGCGCCATGCCCCCCTTCTGAATGCAGCCCGTGCGACTTCGACTAAGGCCGGAGTCGGTGATGCGAGTTCCACCGGCGGTCGCAGAGGAGGATCGCGAGCATCGTCTTGGCGTCGGAGATTCGGCCGTCGTGTACCATCGCGAGGGCCTCGGTCCAGGGGACGATCCGGGTTTCCAGGCGCTCGTCGGGCTGGAGATCGGTCGGACCGGGGGTCAGACCTTCGCACAAGTACAAGAACATACGTTCGCTCATCACGCCGGGCGAGACGTGCCAGGAGCGCAGGAAGGTGATCTTGCCCGCGCGGAAACCGGTCTCTTCGGCCAACTCGCGGGGGGCGGTCTGGTCCGGGGTCTCGCCCTCGTCGATCGTGCCGGCGGGGACTTCCAGCAGGGTCTCGCCGACGGCGTGGCGGTGGTTGGTCACCAGGCAGACGTGGTCGGCGTCGACCATCGGCACCAGGGCCACCGCGCCGCGATGGACGACGACCTCGCGCTCGGCGATCTCACCGTCGGCCAGGCGGACGGGTTGGAGGGCCAGGTCGATCTTGAGACCGCGGTAGATGACGCGACGAGGAGGGAGCGGTGATTCGAGGTCGGACACGGCGGGGCGGCTCCTCTCGGCGGGACGGTCATTCAAGAGGCGTTGGGCCTCGCCTTGCCCGTGTCGCGGATCGTGAGTACGGGGCAGGGGGCCTCGCGGACGATCCGCTCGGCAACCGACCCGAGCAGGACGTGGCTCAGCCCCGAGCGGCCGTGGGTGGCGATCACGACGAGGTCGATTTTCTGCTCGGACGCATAATCGACGATCGCCTCGGCGGCCGTCCCCCAGCGGACGGCCGTCGTAACGGTTCGGGGCTTGCCCCACGACGGGTCGAGAACCGTTTCGAGCGACTTCGCGGCCCGGTCCTCGTCTTCCTGATAGAACTGGGGAGGCATGACCGGCATCAAGAGCGGGTCGGGGCCGGTCGGGACGATCTCGGAGAGGACGTGCAGAATGTACAGGTCCGCGCCAAGCCGCTCCGCCAGGTCGCAGGCATAGCGGAGGGCTTGTTGGGCGTGGGTGCTGAAGTCGGTGGGAGCTAGGATGCGCTCGATGTCGATCATACGAGGGTGTCTTCTCCGTCGAGGGTCACGAACGTTCGCCGTGGACCAGCTCGTGGAATCGTTTCAGCAGCTCTTTCGTGATCGGGCCGGGACTGCCCGTGCCCAACGGGCGGCCGTCGCACTCGACGACCGGGATCACCTCGGCCGCCGTGCCGGTCAAGAAGCACTCGTCGGCCGTATAGACGTCGTAGCGATCCATCGTCCGCTCGACCACCTTGTAGCCCGCCTCGCACGCCAGCTCGATGACCGCATCCCGGGTGATCCCTTCGAGGATTCCCGAGTCGATCGACGGGGTGTGGATCTCGCCCTTCCGAACGATGAAGATGTTGTCGCCCGTACACTCGGCGACGTCGCCCTTGTGGTTCAGCATCAGGGCTTCGAGGCAGCCGGCGTTGGCCCCCTCCATCTTCGCCAGGATGTTGTTCAGGTAGTTGAGCGACTTGACCCGGGGATTCACCGTGTTCGGATGGCTCCGGATCGTAGCGGCGGTGATAATCTTCAGGCCGTGCTCGTACAGCTCCTCGGGGTAGAGGCTGATGGCGTCGGTGATAATGATGACCTGGGGATCGGTGGTCTTTCGGGGGTCGAGACCGAGGCTCCCCGCGCCTCGGGTGACGACAACGCGGATGTAGGCGTTCGTCAGCTTATTGTGGGCAAGCGTGTCGGTGATGGCGGCGGCCATCGCGTCCCGTGTCATGGGGATCTGCAGATGGATGGCAACGGCCGAATCGTAGAGGCGGTCGACGTGCTGCTTGAGCCGAAAGACGCGGCCCGAGTAGGCGCGGATGCCCTCGAAGACGCCGTCGCCGTAAAGCAGGCCGTGGTCGAAGACGCTGACCTTGGCCTCGGATTTTTCGTAAAGTTTTCCGCCGATATAGACTTTGGGGCTCATGGGACCCTCCCGCTCCCTTACGCTGCGTCGGGACCGCGAGCCCACGCACCTCGGATCGCCTATGGACTCAAACGAGCGCGGGAACCCATTCCTCGATTCGCCCTTCCGCAAGCCGAACGACCCGGTCGGCCTGGTTGGCGATCTGCTGATCATGCGTGACTAGCATCATAGTCAAGCCACGCTCCCGGTTCAAGTCGCGGAGCAGTTCAAGAACCCCGTGACCGGTGGTGGAGTCGAGGTTTCCGGTCGGTTCGTCGGCCAGCAAGACCGACGGCCGCCCCACGAGCGCCCGGGCGATCGCCGCGCGCTGCATCTCGCCGCCCGAAAGCTCGGACGGGTAGTGCGTCAGCCGGTGTCCCAGGCCCACGCGCTCAAGCAGCTCGGTCGCGTCGCGGCGGATCTGCTTTCGGTGCTTCCAGTAAGCGAAAAGTCCATGGCTGATGAAATGGGGCGCCATGACGTTTTCGAGGGCCGTCAGCTCGGGCAGCAGGTGATAGAACTGGAAGATGAAGCCGAACGTCCGGTTGCGGAGGGCGTCGCGCTCGCGCTCGGGGCAGGCGTCGATCCGCTTGCCGTCGAGGACCACCCCGCCGGCGTCGGGCGCGTCGAGCAGGCCGAGGATGTGGAGCAGGGTGCTCTTCCCCGACCCGCTGGCGCCGATCACCGCGACCATCTCGCCGTGACCGACCTCGAAGTCGACGCCCCGCAGCACGGGAACCTCGATCTTGCCCTTCCGGTAGCTCCTGCACAGCCCGAACGCCGCGATATGAGTCGTCATCGTTCTTGCCTTCCGAAGATAAGATCCGTGCGTGAGTCGGGGCGAGCCGTCGTCGCCCCGCGCGGGTTTCACCGTCCGAGATCCGATCACTCACTCGAACCGAAGCGCCTTGACCGGGTGCATCTTCGCCGCGCGCTGGGCCGGCCAGATGCTGGCGACCACCGCGATGAACAAGGCCCCCAGGACGATCGCAACCACCGTGCGCGGCTCGACGAGCGTCGGTATCCGGTCGAAGTAGTAGACCGAGTCGTCGAACACCTTATGCTTGAGCACGTAACTGAGGAGCTTCTCGATCTCGTTGATATAACGAACGAACAGGAGCCCGCCGACCATCCCCACGCCGCTGCCGACCGCCCCCAGCAACAGGCCGTAGCCCAGGAAGATATTGCGGATTCCGGACGTCGACGCCCCGAGCGCCTTGAGGATGCCGATGTCGCGGGTCTTCTCGACCACGATCATCGAGAAGATCGCCAGGATGCCGAAGCCCGCCACCGCGATGATCATGAACAGCAGGATGTTGAGGATGCTCTGCTCGATCGCCACCGCCGCCAGTAGCGGCCCTTGCTTCTGCTCCCAAGTCGAGACCCGGAAGTACATCGGCCGCAGGCTTTCGAGGGCGAGCCCGATCTTGTCGGCGAGCTTGTCGATGTCGACCCCCGGCTGGACCTTGATCTGGATCTGGTTGACAGCGCCCCGGCCCTCGGGGTCGACCAGCAGGCGGGTCTGTTGCAACTGTTCGAGCGGTACGTAGACGTGAGTCGAGTCGTACTCGCTCATACCGCTCTTGAAATAGCCGACGACCGTGAACACGTCGTTGCCCGCCTCAGGCGTCTTGCCGTGCTTGGGGAAGAACAGTCCGATCTTCGTCCCGGGAGGGGCGAGGTAGAAGTCGGGCAACCCTTTCCCTCGATGGTACGTGCCGATCGCGTAGCCGATGATCGCGCCGTGCTTGGGCATCTGCTCGATCATCTGCTGCCTGAGATACTCCTCGGTCGCCCGATCAAAATCGGACTTTTCGGCCCCGGTCTCGGCCTCCACCTCCTTCAGCCGCATTCCCGCCGGCGACTGGGCACGCAGCGCCTCGGGGACTTCGAAGGAGGGTGGAATCTGGTTGCCCTTGTCGTCGAACAGAAACTCGGCGAAATCGCCCGTTTTCGCCCGTTGCTCCGGATTGACGCCGATGATCTGCACCGGGTGAGTCTGCGACTCGCTGCCGATGCGGAACTTGAGGATTCCGGGGGTCTCCATCGTCGGGGCCATCGCCGCGATATCGTCCTTGGCCAGATCGATGATCCGGGCCATGACCTCGTCGCTGTTGGTGAACCCTTCCAGCGAATTCGATTCGACGATGACGTCGGCGAGGACGCCGTGCAGACGGTCGCGCATCTTGTCGGCGAAACCGGCCATGACCGAGTTGACCACGATCATCGTCGCCACGCCGAGCGTCACGCTGATGATGCTCGCCAACGCGATGTACCGAGTGCGGAGATACCGCCAGCAAAGCAGGTACTTGTACACGAGGCCACTCCTTCCCTGGAACCAGCCTGGGTCCGGCGAGCCTCGCTCGCCTATTGACGATTACTTATGCGATCAGATCTCGGATTCGTCCTCGACGTCCACCGCTCCCGCCTGGGAGACTTGCGGGCGCATGAGCGGAAACAGGACGACGTCGCGGATGCTCGCCTTGTTCAGCAAGAGCATGCAGAGCCGGTCCATGCCGACTCCGAGCCCGCCGGCCGGCGGCATCGCGTGCTTGAGCGCCCTCACGAAGTCGTCGTCCATCTTGGCCATCGACTCCTCCGCGGCCATGCCCGCGAGCTGGCTGCGGAAGAGGGTCTCTTGAAGCACCGGGTCGTTGAGTTCGGTGTAGGCGTTGGCCAGCTCGATGCCGTCGACGAACAGCTCGAACCGCTCGGCGACCTCGGGGTTCGACGCCTTCCGCTTGGTAAGCGGGCAGATCGCCGCCGGGTAGTCGATCACGAACACCGGGCCGACGAGGTTGTCTTCGACGAGGGCCTCGAACAGCTCGCTGATCACGACGTCGCGGTCCTTGCCGACCGTGGCGATCCCCGCCCGTTCGGCCCGCGCCTTGACCGCGTCGAAGTCGCCGGGGTCGACCTCGGCGTACTCGCGGAGCAGGTCGTGGTAGGTCCGTCGCGGCCAGGGGGCCCTGAAATCGACCGTCTTCTCGCCCCAGGGACGCTGATACCCGCCGCCGATCGCCTCGATCGCGCCGCAGATCAACGCCTCGGTCAAATCCATCATCGAGTGATAGTCGCCGTAGGCCTGGTAGGCCTCCATCATCGTGAATTCGGGGTTGTGCTTGGGGCTGATCCCCTCGTTCCGATAGACACGGCCGATCTCGAAGACCCGCTCCATGCCGCCGACCAGGAGCCGCTTCAGGTACAACTCGGGGGCGATACGCAGGAACAGGTCGATGTCGAGGGCATTATGATGGGTAGTGAACGGCCGTGCCGCCGCCCCGCCGGCGATCGACTGCATCGTGGGGGTCTCGACCTCGATGAACCCACGTTCCTCCATCACCTTGCGGAACGTCCGGATGATCTTCGACCGGGCAAGGAACGTCTGGAGCGACTCGGGGTTGGCGAACAGGTCGACGTACCGCCGGCGATACCGCATCTCCTGGTCGGTCAGCCCGTGCCACTTCTCGGGAGGGGGCGTCAGGCTCTTGCCCAGGAACGTCAACTCCGTCGCAAACACGGTCAACTCGCCGGTCTTGGTGTAGCCGAGCGTGCCGTCGACGCCGATCAGGTCGCCGAGGTCGAGTTCGTCGACCAAGCTCCAGCTCTGTTCACCGACCTGCTTCTTGCCGATGAAGACCTGGATGCGCTCGGTCCAGTCGCGGACTTCGAGGAAGACGACCTTGCCCTGCCCGCGCCGGAGCATGATCCGCCCGGCGATCCGGACGGCGGGACCGGGTTCCGGCGTCTCGCCCTCTTGAGGTTTGGCGACATCCAGAGCGCGGACGTCGGCGATCGCCCGGTGGTCGTCGAACCGCTGGCCCCAGGGGTCGATCCCCAGCCCGGCGATTCGCTTCAACTTCTCGGCTCGCACCGCTTCCAGACTATCGCGCGACTCTTCGGCCATCTCGACGCCTTAACCCTTCACTTTTTTTCAACTTCGGGAAACTTGAGGGAAATTGTAGTCAACCGGCCGATTGGGTCAACGGCAACCGCCGACCCGACAGGAGTCGACCAAAGGCCACGTGCCCCGACCATCGTTGGTCGCGGAAATTGGGTTCGTTTGCTCAGAAAAGCAGCCTCCTCCGCACCACCCAGCCTGCCCCAAAACCCCTCCGAGCCCCCACCAACGTCCTCATTGCATCCGGCCGAACCACGGCCGCGATTGGGTTCCTTCGCCGGTGCCATCCACCCTCGAAGTCACACCTAAGTCCTTTATCTACAAAGTGTTCTAGGCGAAACAAAATTTGGCTTCGTTTGGCCAGAACTTGGAAAATTCTCGCTCGGAGCGTCCCCGTTCCACCTCGGCGAACCAGGGTCAGCCGGCCTTGCCGGCCGAATTGGGTTCGATCGCGCATTTCTTTACATGGCGGCCGAACCACGTGGAACCTCGCATCCCCTCGAACCAAACGGAGAATCGCCAAAGTCCCGAGCGTGCGTCGGCCGTCCCTATCCTTATAGTGTACGACCGTTTTCGAGTCTTGAACGAGGCGAGGGGTCGTTGTCGAACAATGTCCAACTCGAAATGTGGAGTCGAAACGCCGGGCCGAAGAAATTCATCCATCCACCGCGGAGAATGCAGAGTGGAAGGGGTGAGGAATTGAGAAGGAGACCAACTGCAACCGCGCACCCACTCATTCGCCAACACTGCCGCTGACGGCGAGCCGTCGTTGCCTGCCCCGCTTCATTGTGCCTTCCCTATGACGTCGAGCCATCCACGCTCGCGATCGGTCCATGGCCGAGTCGACGAAGGAAGGACCAGACGGTCACGATCCCAAGCAGTCCGGCCGCGACAGCCCAGGAAAGAAGCAGTCTTCCGATCCCGGTCTGGAGAAATGGCGGACCATACGCCGCCGTCATGACTTCGAGTTCATCCAGGTCCGTCGGGCCGAGCTTGTTGACGTCAAGGCTCCTGACTTCGCCCATCGGGAGTTTCGTCTTGAGCCCGAGCACGCTCCAGTCCGGAGGAACGGAGAGCACGAAATCGGCGTCGGTAGGCGGCGATTGCCCCAGGTCATCGGATTTCCAATCGAACACTCGAACGCCCGGCTCGTCGATCTTCCATCGCAGCACTTTCAGCCCATGCGCATGGTCGAGGTACCGGACATGCGTCGCGACCATGCCGCCGGGGCATGACTTGAAGTCGGAGAGGATCGCACGACGATCTTCGCTTCCCAGCACGAGCTTAGGGTCTTTGAGGGAACGCCGTTCGACTCGCTCCTCGATCTTCTCGATGACCGGAGGGTCGGGCGTCATCCAGAAGACGACCCGCCGATTCTGCGTCTCTGAGAAATCCGTCTCCTTGATTCGCCCCTGCTGCTGAATCTCGCAGAGAACCTCGACATGATCCGGATCCAGCTTCTGAATCCGCGTGATCGGGAGAGATCCGAACGGCTGCCCGGCATCCTCCCTTATAGGTGCGAGAGGGAGAACGGAGGCGGTCGTCATGAGGCCGGCCAGCAGCATCCGACCTTCCGATTCTCCTCGACGCATGACAAGGACGGACTTGGCCTCTTCCCCGAGGATTTCGCTGCGTCTCAGCAACCGCCGCACCTCGATGGAACCGTTCGTGGCCTCTTCCACGGGTTCGAGCGTGATGTCGAATTTGGTGGGACCGTATTGATAGCCCGGCGGCCCGAATTCGACGAGGCACCGCATTCTTGCGGCGATTTTCTGGAATTCACCTCGCGCCTCCCATCGGGAGTAGGCGCTCCCCAGCTTCGGATCGTACTCGCCTTTCTCCGCCTGCTCCATCGAGTTCGCCATCTCCGATCGCAGTCGAAAGCGACAACCAAACGAAACCTGCTCCGCCCATCGACGACTGCTCTCGCGGAGCATCTCCGGGGTCGGAGAACTCGCGGGCGACTCTCCCAGCAGGAGCAAGGCGATCAAGATCGATTGCATCGGCGGCCCTTTCGCGTCGAGGCTGATCACAAACGACTGTTTCCCAGGCCGTGGACGGTCTGGACGATCGGTATAACGCACACGAGCACGAGAAAACCACCGAAGAGAACGACGACGACGACCGCGGCCCAGTTCCATCTGAGCGCGCTCGAAGCGCCGAGCCTCGTCTCCTTGACCCATAGCACGGCGCATCCGAGGACCGCGACGAGTTGAGGCAGCCAGGGCGACACGGAAATCACGAGTTGCGAGGCCTTAGTTCCCGGCGCGTTGTAACAGCCCATCAGCCCGTCGCAAAGGCACGCCATGAGCGGAATCATGAACACGAATGCGCTAATAAGTAAAGCCAGGGCCGCCCCAAGCGCAAAACGACTCCGGCAAACCAAATCGTATTCATATCGTGTTCTCATGATGGTTCAAGCCCGCAAGCCCCACTCCATCGAGCGGCCACGACGCGCGTAAGACGACAACTGTAAAACACACATTAGGCAAGCCCGGATTCGCGGTCAAGACTGGGCTGAAGATCGTTTCCACTCGGCGGGCAGGGCGCCAACAGGGGGAGCTTGGCGGTCGGCTCAGGGACGATTTAACCAGCCCGAAGCGCCAGCGAGTGAATCGATTCTAAAGCCGGCCGGAAATTCACTCGCTGGCGCTTCGGGCTGGTATTTGGCTGGCCTTGTGCGACGGGCCAAATGGAAACCGCGCCAGGGCCCCGCCGTCTTCGTCAGGCGGCCAGGCGACGTGGACCGCCGAATTGCGCCGTGCTCTCATCACGATCGGCGGTTCGAGCGAAGCCTGAGTTCCCGCGCCGCGACAGCCCCCTTGCAACCTATCCGGTCGGGCTCGGGCGACCACCCGGTTTCCGTAGGCCCCCGGCGCAGGATAAAATGCGTCCCTTGATCGGCTTGCGTTCGGGTTCGTCAAATGGGTTGGAGTGTCGCTATGCGAAGTGTGAGAGTGCTCGGATTCTTGCTTATGGCCCTGGGGGCTGTTGCGGGGATGGTAGGAGAATTAGACGCCCAGACGCCCGCGCCGGTCGAAAACGTCTCGACGCTGCCGCCGAGATCGCCTCAGGAGGAGCAGAAGGCCCTGCACGTTCCGCCGGGGTTCGAGGTTCAGCTCGTCGCCGCCGATCCCGACATCCAGAAGCCGCTCAACATCGCCTTCGACGATAAAGGCCGGCTCTGGGTGACTGACACGGTCGAATACCCGTACCCGGTCGAGGACGGCAGAAAGCCGCGCGACACCGTCAAGATCCTCTCCGACTTCGGTCCCGACGGCCGCGCGCGCAAGATCGAGACGTTCGCCGACGGCCTGAACATCCCGATCGGCCTGCTGCCGCTGCCGTCGAGTAACGCGGCGCTGGTGCACAGCATCCCCAACGTCTACCTGCTGCACGACAGCGACGGCGACGGCAAGGCCGACGTCAAGGAGCGGTTCTACGGCGAGATCGGCCATCGCGACACCCACGGGATGACCAACGCCTTCACCTGGGGTTACGACGGCTGGATCTACGCCTGCCACGGGTTCTCGAACGATTCGCAGGTGGCCGGCAGGGACAAGAAGCCGATCGCCATGAACTCAGGCAACACCTACCGGATGCGGGCCGACGGCTCACACGCCGAGTACATCACCCACGGCCAGGTCAACCCGTTCGGGCTCGCGTTCGACCCGCTCGGCAACCTCTACTCGTGCGACTGCCACAGCCGGCCGGTCTACCAGCTCCTCCGGGGCGCGTACTACCCGAGCTTCGGCAAGCCCGACGACGGCCTGGGCTACGGCCCGGAGATGGTCACGCACGACCACGGCTCGACCGGCATCGCGGGGATCTCCTATTACACCGCCGACCAGTACCCACAGTCGTACCGGGGGACCACCTTCATCGGCAACGTCGTGACCAACCGGATCAACCACGACAAGATCGAGTGGCACGGCGCGAGCCCGAAGGGGATCGAGCAGCCCGACTTCGTCTGGAGCGAAGACAACTGGTTCCGGCCCGTCGACATCGAACTCGGCCCCGACGGCGCGCTTTACGTCGCCGACTTCTACAACCGGATCATCGGCCATTACGAAGTCCCGCTCACTCACCCCGGCCGCGACCGGACCAGCGGGCGGATCTGGCGGATCGTTTACAAGGGCAACGCTAAGCACCCCGCGCCGGCGTTGCCGGGCCCCGTCGACCGGACGAAGTCGAGCGTCGATTCGCTGATCCTCGACCTGGCGAGCCCCAACCTGCCGGTGCGGATCACCGCCGCCAACCAGCTCGTCGAGCGCGGCGGGCAAGTCGCCGTCGACAAGCTCCTCGGCCTGTTGAAGTCGAAGCTCAAATCCGCCCCGCTGATCGTCCATTCGCTCTGGGTCCTCGAACGTCTCGGCAAGCTCGACGACCCGCTGTTGCTCGGCGTGGTGGAAACTCCGAACGACCCGACGGTCCTCGTACACTCGTTGCTGATTCTCGTTGATCGTCCGTCGCTGCCGCCGCTGCTGGAAACGTTCGTGCTGCGGTCGATGGACGACGCCAGCCCGCACGTCCGCAAGGCCGCCGCCGAGGTACTGGGGGCTCACGCCGACCTGAACCACATCCGGCCGCTGCTGTCGCTGCGGCAATCGACGGCCGCCGACGACACGCATTTGCTGCACGTCGCCCGCATGGCGCTTCGCGACCAGTTCAAGGACAAGGAAGTCTGGCCGAAGCTCGACACGCTGACCCTGAACGCCCGCGACCGCGCTGACGTCGCCGACGTGGCGGTGGCCGTCCCCTCGGCCGAGGCCGCCGCGTTCCTGCTCGCTCACATCCAGAAGGCCAAAGACAGCCCCGAGAACGTCAGCCGCTACGTCCACCACGTGGCGCGGTACGGCGCCAAGGAGTCGATACCGACGCTGCTGACGTTCGTGAAGGCCGGCGACCGTTCGCCCGGCGAGCGGATCGGCCTCTTGCGGATGATCCAGCAGGGTTCGCAAGAGCGCGGCGAGGCGGCGATCCCGGAAGTTCAGCGCACGGCTCTCGGCCTGGTACAGTCGCTGCTCGACTCGAAGAACGCCGACGAGGTCGGGCAGGGGATCGGCGCCGTCCGCGACCTCCAGCTCAAGGACGCGATACCGGCGCTCGACAAGGTCTTCGCCCGCGACGACCTCCCGACCCCTCGTCGGGCCGAGGCGCTGTCGGCGGTCGTCGTGCTCGACCAGCCGGTCGGGCTCGCGCGGCTCAAGGCGGCCCTCACCGACGGCCGCCTGGCGCTGCCGCTCCGCGAGTCAGCCGCCATCGCGCTGGCGAACGTCGAACGGCCCGAGGCCCGCGCGGCGGTGCTCGAAGCCCTGGCCGTCGCCCCCGAGAACTTGCAGTCGACGGCCGCCGCGGCGCTGGTGCGGCACCGCGAGGGCGCCGAGGCGCTCCTGACCGCGATCGCCGCCGGCAAGGCGTCGGCGCGGTTGCTCCAGCAGCGTCCGATCACGATCGGGTTGGAGAACGCGAACATCCCGAACGTCGCCGATCAGATCAAGAAGCTGCTCGCCGGCCTCCCCCCCGCCGATCAGAAGCTCCGCGAGCTGCTCGACGCGCGCCGGGCTGGCTTCCAGGCCGCTCCGCACGACGTCGCCGCCGGTGCCAAGGTCTACGAGACCAATTGCGCGATCTGCCACCAGATGGAAGGCAAGGGCGCCCGGATCGGCCCCCAGCTCGACGGCGTCGGCACGCGCGGGCTGGAACGGCTGCTCGAAGACGTCCTCGACCCCAACCGCAACGTCGACCAGATGTTCCGCGTCACCAGCCTGGCCCTGAAGGACGGCCGCGTCGTCGCCGGCCTGCTGCTTCGCCAGGAAGGCCAGGTCGTCATCATCGCCGACGCGCTCGGCAAGGAAGTCCGCGTCCCGCAGGACGAGATCGACGAGAAGCAGGTCGTGCAGATGTCGCCGATGCCCGCCGACATGGCCCGGCTCATCCCCGAGGCCGACTTCTACCACCTGCTCGACTACCTTCTCAGCCGCCGCGAGGAAAAGCCGGTCAAGTGACGATTGGCCGACATCTTCACGCATGAGCTTGATCAACACGACCATCCAGGAGCAAGACGCCGATGAACGCCCTAGGAAGATGTTTCATCGTCGTCTTGCTGACTGTCGCGGCGCTCGGGCTTCCGCCGTCGCCGTCCCTCGCGGACGACTCGGCCGCTGAATTCGCCAAGCGGCTGGATTCGTTTCCGATCGTCGACGAGATCGACCCTGTCGCTCAGCCCCCCATGCACCAGTTCCCGACTGACGCCGGCAAGGTCGTCACGGTCCTCGGCCGGCAGGCTCGAACCTTGCCGATGGACGACGCGCCCAAGGTGATGGCCTGGGTGATCGGCAAGGGGAAGGATCTGAAACCGGGCGCCGCCTACGTGCTCGAAATCGAGTATCCCGACGACGCGCCCCGGTCAATCTTCATCGCCAACCGCGGCGCGGACCTCGTGCGCGGGTTCTCGACGGGGAGCGCGGTCGGCGACGCGCGGCAACAGTACGTCCAGCCGTCGATCGAATCACTCGACTACCCGCAGACGGGTCGCTGGCAACGGTATCGCACGATCTTCTTTCTCCACGACCGCTTTCAGGGCCTCCACGGCCAGCGCGATTCGAAACCCGGAGGCCGCCCGTTCGGACCGGCCGACGGCTTTCACGTCGTCGTCTTCCAGTCGAAGAAACTCAATGATCCCCGCTCCCAGGGCGCGGCGATCGGCCGCATCCGGCTGCGAGCCGTCCCCGACGTGACGGCCCTCTATGCGAACGTCGAGTATCCGTCGGACGACCTCCCGCGCCGCCGCGTCTTCTTCCGCGAGGAGATGGCCGACGAGGCCGTCCACGCCAAAGAGGCCGTCGATCGCGGGGTCGCCGATCCGGTCGAATGGCTGATGTACAAGGCGAAGACCTCGCGCGTCCTGGCGATGAACACCTTCGCCAAGGACCTGCTCGAATTCGGCTTCAACCAGGGCTGGGATAGCGGCGACGAGAACTGGGTGATGAACGCCCAGCCGCCGCTCAACGACGTCTGGGACCGCCTCGTCCCGAGGATCGCCGCCGAAGGGCTCGACCTCTTGCCTTACTATGAATACAAGGGGGCGATCGGGTCTGAAAGCGCGAAGCCGCAGAGCCTCGCCTGGCAGCGCCGGGCCGAGAAGCTCTACCACAACCTGCCGAACTCCCGCTACACGCCCGTCTGGTGGACCGAACCGCACAACGCCGACCTCACCGATCCCGACACCCTGACCGACGCCCGCCGACTGCTCGACAAGACCGTGATCGCCCACAAGGGGAAAGCCCGGTTCGCCGGCGCCTGGTTCCGGGTCCGCGACAATCATCTGCCGATCAGCTTTTCCGACGCCGCCGTCGCCCGCTTCCGCGCGGATTTCCCGGACGACGCCCTGGCGAAAACGGCCTCGCGAGCCGCGCTCATCGCCTCGCACGAGGGCGACCGTGCTCTGTACAACCGCTACATCGCCTGGTGGCTGACTCGCCGCGCCGGGTTTCTGGAAGCTTTGGCGGACCACTTATCCAAAGGTCTTGGCGACGACATGATCAAGCTGATGTTCACGCCCTGGACCAGCGAGCAAATCCCGATGCTTCGCGATCCCGAGTCGGGCCCGAGCGGACACCCGGACCAGGTCACGACCGACGACCCCGCGTGGTGGGACGCCTTCGCACGTACGCAGCCCGATTCGAGCTGGTTCCGGTGGGCGCTCAGTCCGTCGGCCTTCGACAAGGTGGTGCGCGAGAATCACTACGGGACGAGCCTGATCTTTCGTGAGACGATCGACCCGCCGCATCGCACTGAGTCGTTCCATTCGGCCCCCGGCGGCGACCCCGAGCACTACCGAGACAGCCGGCGCGTGATGCTCACGTATCCCATCGGCCGCCTGTTCACGGTGGCGTCGCCCGAGTCGATCAACTCGTACCGCACCAAGGCGGGGCTCGCCGCGATCCACCACTACACGCTCAACGAGGACGACCACGACCGGACCAAAGGCGGCTCGAACCTGCCGTTCGACGGCCAGGCGGGCTACGTCGCCGCCGACGTCGACCGCGCCGGGCCGTTCGTCCGGCTGCTCGAAGCCCGCGCGGTCGCCCAGGCCGATCCGACCAACCTCGGCATGCTCTGCGCTTCCAGCTTCTCGACCGGGTTTCCCGAATACGTGCGCCGGTTCAACCAGGCGTACTTATCGGTTCCGGCCCTGCCGTCGACCGTCGCGCCCGGAGCGTGCAAAGACGCCGAGATCGTCGTTCGCGAGGTTCCCGCCGGAAAGCAAAGCGTCTACTACTACGTGATCAACACCTCGATGCGGCCGAAGACCGGCGCGGCCGTGACGTTCGCCGCGCGGGGCTCGCTCCGCGATCTGGTCGACCACCGCGATCTCGACGCCGGCGCGGTCACGCTCGATCTCGATCCGGGCGAGCTGCGGAGCTACCTCGTTCGATCGCGGTAGCGTTCCGAACGGCGTCGGTGCATGATTTGCATGCACTTCGAGTCAACTCATCTCGCCTGTACGCGCGAGGCTGTCCCGTTACCGGAGACCGATACCGATGATCGACCCGAACTCAAATCCGACCCGTCGCGACGTGTTGCAAGCCGGCGCCACGGGAATCGTAGCCGCCTCGCTCGCCGGCGGCGCCCACGCCGCGCAAGACGTCAATTCCGGCGGCGTGCCGCTCCGACCGCTCGGCAAGACGGGCGAGAAAGTCTCGCTGCTCTGCCTCGGCGGCTTCCACGCCAGCGTTCCGGAGCCCGAGAAGGAATCGCTTCGCCTGATCCAGCGGGCGGTCGACGAGGGCGTGACGTTCCTCGACAACGCCTGGGATTACAAGGACGGCGTGGCCGAGGAGCGGATGGGCAAGGCGCTCGCCGAAGGTAAGCTGCGCGACAAGGTCTTCCTCATGACCAAGTGCTGCGGCCGAACCGCCAAGGACGCGCGGTCGAATCTGGAGGACAGCCTCAGGCGGCTCCAAACCGACCACCTCGACCTCTGGCAGTTCCACGAGATCAACTACGACAACGACCCCGACCTGATCTTCGCGGCCGGCGGCGCGCTCGAATTCGCGCTCAAGGCGAAGGAGCAAGGGAAGGTCCGGTTCATCGGCTTCACCGGCCACAAGCACCCCGAGATCCACCTCAAGATGCTCGGAAAGCCCTACGACTGGGCGACCGTCCAGATGCCTTTAAACGTCATGGACGGCCAGTTCCGCAGCTTCCAGCATCAGATCTTGCCGATGCTGAACAAGCGAGGCATCGGCGCGATCGGCATGAAAAGCCTGGGAGGCACCGGCGACATCATCAAGGCGGGACACCTTACCGCGGAAGAAGCGCTCCGATACGTGCTGTCGCTGCCGATCTCGACCCTCGTTTCGGGCATCGACTCCGAGGCCGTGCTCGAGCAGAACCTCAAGATCGTCCGCAGCCACAAGCCGATGGCCCGCGACGAGATGGCGAGCCTCGAAACGAAAATCGCGGCCGTCTCGGCCGACGGCCGGTTCGAGCGGTTCAAGACGACCCAGATGTTCGATGGTGCCGTGCATCAGAAGCAGCACGGTTTCGCCTGAAGCCGTGGACATTCATTAATAGATGCACGACTCACCACGGAGGACGCGGAGGAGAAGAAATCCGATCCAACGACAATGCCGATCCGACGGGGGAATTGAGGGCGAGACGGGATCGATCTTCCTTCCTCCCCGCATTTCCTCCGCGTCCTCCGTGGTCAATTCAAGCAGCCGTTCTTCATGGACGGCCCCTCACGCCAGCACGCCTTTCAGGACCGAGCCCGCGACGTCGGTCAGCCGTTCGTCGCGGCCGCTGTGGAGGTAGGTCAGGCGGAGGTGGTCGAGGCCCATCAGGTGCAGGATCGTGGCGTGGATGTCGTTGACGTGGGCGCGGTCGGCGATCTGGTTGAGGCCGATCTCGTCGGTTGCGCCGACGATCGCGCCCCCCTTCACGCCGCCGCCGGCCATCCACATCGTGAACCCGGTGGCGTTGTGGTCGCGGCCCCGCCCGCCCCCCTGGCGGACCGGGGTCCGGCCGAACTCGCCTCCCCAGACGACCAGGGTCTCATCGAGCAGACCCGAGCGCTTGAGGTCGGTCAGAAGCGCGGCGACGGGCTTGTCTGTCATGCCGCACATCTTCTCGTGGTTGGCGTCGATGTCGTCGTGGGCGTCCCACTGCGTCGCAACCGGGCCGCCGCCGGAATAAAGCTGGACGAACCGCACCCCACGCTCGACCAACCGCCGGGCCAGCAGGCAGCGCGTGCCGAACTCGACAGTCCTGTGGTCGTCGAGTCCATACATTTCCTTCGTCCGCTCCGACTCGCTCGCCATGTCGACCGCCTCGGGCGCGGCGCTTTGCATCCGGAAGGCCAGCTCGTAGGACGAGATCCGCGCGGAAAGCTCGGTGTCGCCGGGGCTGAGATCTTGCTCGTTCATCGATCGCAGCAAGTCGAGAAGCCGACGCTGGCGGGGCAGGGTGATGTCGGCCGGCGGCTTGAGGTTGACGATCGGGGCCGGGCCGCCGCGAAACAGCGTCCCCTGATGGTGAGCCGGCAGGAACCCCGCGCCCCAGCACGGCGCGCCCCCTTCAGGCGTCCCCTCGGGCTGGGTCATGACCACGTACGACGGCAGGTTGTCGCTCTCGGAGCCGAGTCCGTACGTGACCCAACTTCCCATGCTGGGATAACCCATCAAGATCCGCCCCGTCGTCATCTGGTACATCGCCGGCGCGTGGATGACGCTGTCGGCCACGCACGACCGGATCAAGCAGATGTCGTCGGCGTGCTTGTGCAGGTGCGGCACGAGGTCCGACATGTCCATCCCCGACTCGCCGTACCGCCCCCACTTGCGATGCGAGGCCAGGCAGAGCGGGTCGCTTTCGAGGAACTGGCTGTGGATCTTGCCGAAGCTCGGGGGCAAGGGCTGGCCGTCGAGTCTCGCCAGCGCCGGCTTGGGATCGAACAGGTCCATCTGGCTGGGACCGCCCGTCATGAACAGGAAGATGCACCGCTTCGCCTTCGACGGGAAATGCCCCGGGCGCGGCGCCAGCGGATTCGCATGAGCCGCGCCGGCCGCCGTCGCCTCCGCCTGCTGCAACAGCGACGACAGCGCCAGCAGCCCGAAGCCGTTGCCGGTCCGCTTCAGCCACTCGCGGCGGTTCAGCGGATTGATTGTAGGAACGCCCGAACAAGGGCCAGGACACTGATTGGATGATGAGTTCATGAAGACGGCCTTTCCTCGTCTGCGTCGTTCGCCGCGCCATGAGCGTCGAGTCGGTCGAACAGTTCATTCAGCGTGAAGCGGAAGCCGGGCAGGACTTTATTCAAAGCAATCGCGTCCGATCCGCCGTAAACCCGTGCCTCGGACTCGTCGCGGTCGTGGATCGTGATCGTTCGAGTCTTCGGGTCGACGAGCCAGACGAAGGTCGTTCCGGATTCGAAGTATTCCCCGATCTTCCGCTCCATCTCCGCCTTGGTGTTGCTCACGCTCAGGACCTCGATGGCGAGGTCGGGCGAGAGGTCGGGAATCGGTTGGGTCGGCACTCGATTTCCGGGAACGCGGCCCCAGGCCATGAAAGCCACGTCCGGCACGCGAACGAGCCCGGGCATGACCCGCATCGTCCCGGCCTCGCCCGTCACGAACCCTAGCTTATGGGCGTCCGCGAACCGCTGAATCAACGCGATAAGAGCGGCCGCCAACAGCGACTCGCGAATTCCCATCGGCTTCTCCACGAGCACACCGTCGACCAGTTCGCAAATCACCTTCTTGCCTTGATTGATCGCGATCAGATCTGTTTCCGTCGCGGTTCCAGGCGCGGGGCGCATCAGGACGCGCGCGGGTGGGATTCCACCCAAGCTGTCGAGCAGGTCCTGCGCGGTGATGATTTCGGTCGCGACGGCCATGAGACCCTCGATCTTCTCGTGGGATTCGGCGTCAGGGGACGTACAAGAACTCGTTGCAGTTGACGAGGGCGAGGGCGAAATCGTCCCAGGCGGCGGACTCGCCGTCGGCCTGGCGCTGGGCGTCGAGGAAGGCGTCGGCCCGCGCGGTTTCGGCGGGCGAGGGGGGGCGGCAGAGGACGACCTCGTAGGCCCGCTTGACGCGATCGGCCTGGTCGTTCGGAGCCTCGCGAAGAATCCGGGCGGCGAGCGCCTTGGCGCGGCCGATCGTGGTTTCGCTGTTGAGCAGATTGAGCGCCTGGAGAGCGTGGGTGCTCGTCTCCCGGCGCGGGCAGGCGGTCTGGTTGTCGGGGGCGTCGAACGATTCGAGCAGGGGATACCGGACGTTCCGCTTCTTGAACAGGTACAGCGACCGCCGGTGATGCTCGCGCGGGTCGGGATCGACCGGCCAGAGGTCGACGACCTCGGCCTCGGTGAAGATCAGATCCTTCACTTCCTTTTCAAGCGGGGCCAGCACGCCGGGGCCGCCCATCTTCGGGTTCAGCTCGCCTGAGACCGCGAGCATGGCGTCGCGAACGCCCTCGGCGTCGAGCCGGCGGCGGTTCATGCGGCCCAACAGCGAGTTCTCCTCGTCCAGCTCGGTCAACCTGTCGACGTGTTTGCTTGACTGCCGATAAACGGCCGACGTCACCATGAGCCGGTGGAGCGGCTTAAGACGCCAGCCTTCCTTGATGAGCTGGGCGGCCAGCCAGTCGAGCAGTTCGGGGTGCGAAGGAGGCTCGCCGCGAACGCCGAAATCGCTGGGTGTGGCGACGATCCCGCGCGTGAAGTGGTGCTGCCAGAGGCGATTGACGATCACGCGGGCGACCAGCGGATTATCGGCGCCGGCCAGCCAGCGAGCCAGCCCGGCGCGGCGGCCGGTCGTTTTCTCGTCGGCCTTTATGGCGTCGTTCGGGAACGCGTCCTTCCGCTGCGAGGCCAGGATCACCCCCGGCGGGCGCGGCTCGACCTTCGGCCCCAAACTCTTGACGTCGCCGCGACGGAGGACGAACGTGTCGGGGGCCGTCGGCTTGTCGTCGACGAGGGCCAGAGCGTGCGCAGGGGGACGAGGGCGGGTCTGCTCGATCTGATGGACCTGGAGCTTGAGGGCTTCGCGACGCGCGAAATCGACCTTGGCCTCGGCGACCGCCTCGGCGACCTCTTCCCAGGTGATCCGAATCGAATTCTGAAGTCCTTGAATGATCTTCTTCTGCTGGGGCGTGCGGTCCTTCTCGGCCGTGGCCAGCAAGGCGCGTTCGTCGGCGGTGAGCATCGCCTGCTTCGCATCCGCGAGGGCCTTGCGGTACGGGGCTTCGAGTTCGCCGAGCTGTTTGCGAATCGGTGCGATCTTGGCGGCGATCGCCTTCTCGGCGGCGTCGAACGCGTCGATCTCGGCCCTGGGCGCGATCGGCGGTTCAACGAGCTCGCTGGCGGCGAAGAACGACTGGAGTCGGTAGTAGTCGGTCGCGGGGATCGCGTCGAATTTATGATCGTGGCAACGGGCGCAGCCGATGGTCAGGCCGAGGAACACCGAGCCAACGGTCCCCGTGATCTCGGTGAGCTCGTTCTGCCGCTTTACCGCGGGGATCACGTTGCCGCCGACCAGCTCGCGCGGGCCGGAACGGCCGAAGCCCGTCGCGATCAAGGCCGACGTGTCCCCCTTTTCCAGCTCGTCGCCAGCGATTTGCAAGGCAAGGAAGCGGTCGTAGGGCATGTCGGCGTTGAGGGCGCCGACGACCCAATCGCGATACCGCCAGGCGTCGGGCCGCTCGGAGTCGAGCTCGAAGCCGTTGGTGTCGGCGTAGTGCGCCAGGTCAAGCCAGTGCTGCGCCCATCGCACGCCGTATTGGGGGCTCTGGAGCAGGCCGTCGACGAGCCGCTCATAAGCGTCGGGCCGCGCGTCGGCCAGAAACGCAGCGACCGCCTCGGGCGTGGGGGGGAGGCCGGTCAGGTCGAAGGTCGCGCGGCGGATGAGCGCGACGCGGTCGGCTTCGGGCGAATGGGGCAGCTCGGCCGATTCGAGATCGGCCAGGATGAACCGGTCGATCGGGTTGCGAACCCAGCCGGCTTCCTTCACGTCCGGCGGCTCGGAATCGGCCAGCGGTTGGTAGGCCCAGTGGTCGCGCTGGTCGGCCGTGAATTTCTCGATCCGGGCCAGCGGCGGGGGGGTCGTCGGAGCCGCCTTGGGCGCGGGGTCGTCGGCCATGGTCAGCGGCGACAGGGCGAGCCACGCCAGGACGAACTTCGCGGGGTGGATTCGCGGTCGTGGTTTGAGAGCCGGCCGGTTGCGACACGGATGCATGAAGCTTCACCCTCCCGTCAAGCCACCTGGAGTGGATTCCCCCCCTAGCATGATACTATTGTGCGGGAAACCTGACTCACAGGCAAGGGAAGGTGGCCGCTTGCGCGCCAGGCGGTGCCGAAAGGGAGGGCCGACGTGTCGTCGATCGAACTGCGCCAGGTCTCTCGCGACTTCGATGCCCGGACGAGGGCCCTCGACTCCGTCGATCTGACGGTCCTCGACGGCGAGCGGCTGGTCGTGCTCGGCCCTTCCGGATCGGGAAAGACGACGATCCTTCGGCTGATCGCCGGGCTCGACCAGCCGACGACCGGCAGCGTCCGGCTCGGCGACGCCCTGGTCGACGGCCTGCCGCCGCACCGCCGGAACGTGGCGATGGTGTTTCAGTATCCGACGCTCTACCCGCACCTGGACGTCGCCGGCAACCTCGAATTCGGCCTCAAAACCCGGGGGGTTCCCCGCGCCGAGCGCCGGCGGCGCATCGGCGAAGTCGCGTCGATGCTGAAGATCGACGCGCTGGTCCGACGCCGGCCCGCGAGCCTCTCCGGCGGCGAACGCCAGCGCGTGGCCATCGGCCGGGCCGTCGTCCGACGTCCGGCGGTCCTCCTGCTCGACGAACCGTTCTCCAGCCTCGACCTCCCGTTGCGAGCCGCCCTCCGGCGCGAGTTGATTGAGCTGCACGAGGCGTTCCGAACCACCCTGGTGCACGTCACCCACGACCAAGGCGAGGCGCTCAGCCTCGGCCAGCGAATCGCCGTCCTCGATCGCGGCCGGCTGATCCAGGTCGCCAGCCCACGCGAGCTTTACGAACGTCCCGCCAGCCCAATCGTCGCCGCGTTCGTCGGCGGCCCACCCATGAACCTGCTGCCGTGCACGCTCGTCCGCGACGGTTCACGCACCTCGCTGGTCGTCGGCCAACGACGTTGGCCGATCAACCCGACACACCCGCTCCCCGCGCTGGCCGACGGCGAAAGCCGCGCAATGCTCATGGGAATCCGCCCCGAGCATCTCCACGTTGATCCGGCCGACGCCTTGACCGAACGGGCGGAGGGATTTCTCGCGATCGAGTCGCGCATCCGTCGGATCGAGTTCCAGGGCGATTCGGTTCTGCTCACGCTCGACCTGCGCGGCTCGACGGCCGTCGCCCGCGTCGCGGCCCGGGACGACTTCCACGAAGGCCAGAGCGTCGTCGCCTCGCCCGACCTCGCCCGTGCGGTCTGGTTCTCGGCCGATAACTGATCTGCTTACGAAGCGCGGTGCAAAGAGGTCAAGCTTCTTCACTGGCCATTACTTGCTCAGTCTCGGGGGTTTGGTCAGATTGTGCGGCCGGCGGCTGGTCGAAATCCACCTCGGGCGGGCGGAGCCAGCGGTACATCAACAGCTCCGAACCTGAATCGACGTCGACCGAGCCCTTGGCTCGGAATTCGTAAGCGTAGTGGAAGTTCAGCCAGAGCTTCCTCTCGATGGCTCGGCAGCCGGGTTTCGTTTTGGGGAAGCGGGCGACGAGTCGCTTCTTGGCCTCGCCCGGTTTTGGCCCGAGATCGTTGATGATACGATCAAGCAACCCGTGACCGCTCGAACTGGCCGCAAGGCAATCGCGTCCGATACCCATGCTGCGGTACGGCCCTCGCAGCCAGACGATCAGTTCGAGATCCTCAGGCTCCCAAGGCCGGACCATGACCAGGCCGATCGGGAATGTCGGCCTGAGTTGGCCCGAGCCGGTATCGTAGCGGGTCGAGAATATCAGCCAGCTCGCGGGGGTCTCGTCGGCCATCTTCAAGGTTTGCGCCTGGCCGATCAGGTCCTCGAGAGCTTGCTCCTTCGGCCATTCTCGCGCGAACTCCTTGCCTAGCAGGCGAACCGAACCACCGACGATCTTGTCGCCCGAATCCATGACGATCACGTAGACGCCGGCCGCGTTCCTGGAGAGTGGGAATGGGGTCGGCGAGCCGTCGGGGAGACCCAGTTCGCGTTCGAGGAACTGGACGAACTCCTGATCGAATCCGCCGCGAACGATGGGCCAGTTGCGTTGGAGGGTTTTCGAGCGGGAGACGCGGCGGAGGGCGTTCATCCAGCCGCGGTTGATGGGGTGCTCGGGGTAGCCCTCCAGGCGGACGCCCCTCCAGGCCTTCTCCATGACCTGAACCACCTGATTGACCATGTGCAACTCGGCCGAGCGCCGGTTGGCCCGTTCCTCCTCGGCGGAGGGGGCGATCCCGACGTGATCTCCGCCCCCTTGGACGCCGGCGTCAGCGCGTCCCAGTTCGGGGTTCATGTCGCGGCTGAACGCTCGCAAGGTTCCGTCGCTCCTCATCACCCCCTGGAGTATTCCGAAGGCTTGCGCCGTCTCTTCATAAGTCGCTTCGATGCCCGGCGGCGCGGGGAACCAGTGAGAGCGGAGCCGCGAAAACAGCTCTCGGTTGTTCTGTTTGAACCCCTGCCGGACATCCCCTTCGTCTTGGGTCTTCTCAACCACGCCCGGCCCGTCGTAGGCCACGGGGTTGAACACCGTGCTGGCGATGTGGTGCCCGAGCGCCCGATAGCTCTCGAACTGCGCTTCGTCGAAAAATTGGTCGGCCGTCGTCTGGTGTGGGAAGTCGGGGTGGGTCGCCGCGTAGTTCCGCACGTCCGAGGGCTCGTCGCCGGTGAGCGACGCCTTGATGTAGATTAGAAGGCCAGGGACCTCACCAGGGTCGACGTCTTCATAATGGATCTGACCGATAGCGCAATGCCAACGCCCGCGCAAGGTCTCGTTCGCTGGATCGATGGGGCCTGTGTCGATCGTGATCCTCACGCCGAAGTCGGACCGACAGAGCCGAGTGAGAGTGGCCAGGTCGTCGTAGATCGACTTGCGATCCTGGCCGGCGTCGCAGACGATGATGTATCGGCAGCGGCGGCGGATCAGCTCGTAGACGCCGAGGTTCTCGAAGTGGCCGCCGTCGGAAAGATGAACGTAGGAGCCGTTCTCGTCGCTCAGGCCTGCGAGTTCGTACCAGAGCAGTCCGGCGAACCGGGGACTGCGCGCAGTCCAGTTCTTCGTGGTCTTGGGGTTCTCGATCCACCATCCAAGGCGCGCGTTGAAGATGGTCAACAGGGCCGTCAACGCCCCGGACTGCTTGGCCCCGACGCTCGGATCAGCGGCGGCGCCCGAGATCGCCATGGCCCGGCCCAGAGTCAGGATCTCGTCGGAGTCCTGCCCGAGCTTGCGGTAGCCGGTCCCCTTGCTCCCGCAATAAAGCGGCGACAGCACGAAGGACTCGGCCTTTCGGTCCTGCACGGCGAGTTCCTGGCCCTTCACCAGGTTCATCGCGGTGTTGATCAGCCGGAACGGGCCCCAATAGCCGTTGTCAGCGGTGGAGGGCCGACTATTGGAATCGGGCCGCGAGCCGATCCGTAAGTCACGCAGAGGTAAATCGTCATGGAAGTCGAACCCGGTGAGCAACTGGCCGCTGCGCAACTTGCCGCCGCTGCCGGTCGGAGCCCCTCCCGTGCCGGGGTTCCAGACTCCGTTTCGCCAGGTCGTCGTCCATTCCTCCTTGCGCCGGGACGCCCCCAGATAGCAGCGCGTCAAGCGGTTCGCGTACATCGAGTGAAGTGAGAACAGGTTGACGTTGATCAGAATGTTTGCGGCGGCCGCGACGAGAAGGCAGCTCAAGAAGGCGGCGACGAGCGCCGGAAGAGTCACCAAGTCCCTCTCGATTGCTTCCGTAAACCACGAGAGCTTCATCGGGACCGACAGAGACTCGAACACAATTCTCCAGACCATCCACGAGACTCCGGACAGGAGGCCGATCAAAAAGACGACCGGCGCGGCCTTGAGGAAGAGGCCGAGGATCCAACCGGAGCCCTTCTGCGTCTGATTCGGCTCGCCTGTCCGCCCCGCCAGGGCCGCACCGAGCGAGGTCGCAACCCATCCCATGACGAGCGCCGGCGTCAGGGTGATCTGGGCCCACTGGTTGAGCCGCAACACGAGCCAGGGCACGTAGACGATCGTACCGAGAACCACCAGCCAGACGGCCGCCTTGGTCAGCAAGAGCGAGGTGACGGTCGCCCACCATTCCCGCTCGTCCTCCGCCAGGAAGCGCCCGAGCAGGCCGACCTCAAGATAGACCGCCGCGGTGAAGAGCAGAACCGCGAGAGGTGGACCGAAGGTCGCCAGCGCCCCGGCGTCGTTGCTGAAGGGGATCAGATACCAGATCATGAACAAGTAAAAGAGGAACCCACCGAAGGCGCCTGACGCAAGTGACGCCAACAGCACGAGAACGTCCCGCCTCAAGCGGGTCGTCCACTCCTCAAACCCCTTGAGTCGCGCGAAATCCAAGGCCAGCCCGCTGGACATCCCGAACAGGTGCGCCGCAAAGTGCAACAGGCCGAAACCGATGGCGAAGACGGCGGCCTGGGTGACGGAGAAATTCCCATCGACCGTCCAATCCTGGACGATCCCCCCAGGCACGCTGACCTTCTCTTCCTTGAACTGGTTAACCAGTTCGGCCGCGGCCCGCCAGTGGAAATCACCATTGGGGTAAACGCCGAACAACCAGACCGCCACCACGGCGGCAATGAACAGAGGCAAGATGACGAGGAGCTGAAACGCGCCGCTCCCCAACGACCGCACCAGCCAGCGTGCACCATACGCTTTCGCGAACCACTGCATCAACCTGGGCGGCTCCTTGGAAAATTGAGTCCGCGCCCGATAGAGCTTGGAGAGTTCAAGACCAAGCAGGGTGAATGACCACGCCAGCAAGGCGAGAAAGAAAAACCCGCACCACTTCCCGCTCCCCCATCGATGAGGGCCGAAGAAAAGAACGACGATCCAGACGAGGACGACGAAGGCCACGGTGAGGGGGAAAAGGATCAACTGGTTGAGCAGGAAGTTCCGGATGTAGATCCCCAGCAGCGTCCAGGTGTCCGTCGTGAAGAGGCCGGGGCGGGGCGTGAGGTAGTTGCTGTAGGACCGCAGATGGCGGATGGCCTCCGGCTCTTCGTCGACTATGGATCTCTCCTCGAAAACCGGCCGCCTGGCATTGGATTGCTCGATCCGGCTGGGGTTGAGCTGGAGCTCGACGTTCTCCATCGCATCGGGAACCGTCGCGCCGTCCCCCGGCGAGGCCGGGTCCGGCGGCTCGGCCCTGGTCCCCTCCCGGCGGATCCAGGCGGCCAGCCAGCTCCCGATATACCCGCCCCCGGAAACCGTCGAGAGGTAGTCGATCCGCCTCAGTAGCTTCATCCTGCCCAGGCCTTGGAGAATGCCGAGCGAGAACGTCGCGCTGCGGATGCCTCCCCCGGAGAACGCAAGCCCCACGAGGTCGCGGTCGAGAGCCGCCTTCCTCATCTCCCTATCGAACCGCGCACTGTCGTGGTCTTCTCTCTTCTGCCGTTCTTCCGGGGTCTCGCCGGATGGCGCGGGGGTCTCGACGAGCTGTAAATCGGGTTCCGTCTCTCCCTCGGCGAGCACCTCGTCCCGCCCGAACAGCGCACACGCCCGGCGCATGTCGATGGCGTGCAACTCTTCGGACAGAACATCCGCGAACAATGGGTCCCGATTCACAATCACCCTCCGTCGGACGTGGCGAATTCCTATCAGAGTCGCGGGCCGCCCGGCACGACGCCGAGGGGAATTCCGATTCTAGTATCACTGCAATCACATATCGTGCATCAAATCGCAAGCGAGAAATAGATCGCTCCCAGAAGTGAGATGACGGCGGAGCCGCCCCGCTCAACGAGTCGGTCGCAACCGGCCTTGCCGGCGGACGAGCGCCGGAGGAAATAGAGCAAGCCGAAGACCGGCAGCACAACGGCTTGATGCCCGAACTCGACGCCGGCGCTGAAGGCGGCGACCGTCCCCGCGAGATCCGAGAGGTTCAGGCCGGACATGGCTTCGAGCAGGCCGCCCGCGAACCCGAGCCCGTGGAACAGACCGAACAGGAACGCCGCCAGCAGCCGGCTCGCGCCGCGACTTCGCTCCGGCTGGACGATGTTCTGGACCGCGACGAAGACGATGCTCGCGGCGATCATCGGCTCGACGACTTGTTCCGGGAGTCGGAACACGTCCAGCGCCGACATCGCGAGCGTGAGCGTGTGGGCCATCGAGAACGACGTGACGACCTTCACCAGGTCCCACAGGCTTCTCGCCGCCAGCAACAGCGCGGCGACGAAGAGCAGGTGATCGTACCCGGTGAGGATGTGCATGACTCCGTGACGAAAGAAGGTCAGCGCCGTTCGATGACGCTCGTGGGACGGCGCGGCCGCCGGACCGGGAAGGTCGGACGACCAGTCGCACGCGAACTCCAGCGGCTCCCGGAAGGTCAACAGCGACACCCCGCGCGGGGGCCGCACTCCCTGGCGGACCTGGACGACGTAGCTCGCCTCCCACGGAACCCCTGGCGCGAACTCGAACTCACGAAGCACGTCCTCCCAAAAAACGAGTCGTGCGGGCCTCGGGACGGAGAGTCGGAACTCGATCACGTACTCCGGCCGCCCCGACAGCGTCGCGGGCCGCGCGACGACTTTCCCCGCGAGCGGTGCGCCGTCGGCCGTGACGTGGAGATGGCCGAGGAGGTAGTCTCCGTGGGCATTCCGGATTTCGATGGGCGACGCATGCCTACTCTCGACGGCGGCCGCGGCGACGAGAACCTCCTCGTTCGAGACCGTGGCGCGCACGCTCACCCGGTCGGGAGACACGGCGATCTCCAGCTTTCCCTGGGAGACCGGGTGCGCTCCGGCGGGCGTCGCGAACAGGTGCGCAAGCACCGCTATCGCGACCGCGACTCGCGCGAGCGGGACATGTCCCAGGAGTCGATGGCGGCGGGTTTCAATGGTGGACATGGAAGCTGTTGTAACGCGGGTTCAGCGCGGCGGTCCGCGCCAGAAGTTGTTTGCCCTGTTCGACCCGGCCGGCGGCGAGATGGATCATCGCGGCGTGGTAGGTGAGGTGGGCGTCGCTCACGCCCGAGGCGAGCGCCTGGATCACGAGGGCGAGAGCCTCATCGAACCGACCTTCACGGTACAGCGCCCATGCGAGCGCCTCGCGGGTGGCGGGGTTCGGCCGCAACTCCAGGTCCTTGCGGGCCCACTTCACGGCCTCGGGGCCGTCTTCGAGGACGTCGGCGTAATAGCCGACGAGGTGGTGGTAATAGTGAACCTCCCCGCGGCGGGCCGACGCGAGGTAGGCGGCGAGAGCCTTGTCGTGCCAGGGCTTCGCCTGCTCGGCTCGCCCCATGTACGCATAGAGATCGCCGAGGGCCTGCTCGGTCTCCGGCCGGGGCGTACTCTTGAGGACGCTCTCATAAAGCGCGACGGCGGCGTCGAACTTTCCCGTCGCCGCGAGCAGCTCCGCGTTGTACTCGTCCATGAGCCAGTAGCCCGAGTACGCCCGGCCGGCTCGCTCGTAGTGGGCGGCCGCCTCCTCGTGACGTCCCCGGCCGAGGTCGAGGAGCCCGCGCTGGAGTTCCAGCCAGGCGAAGGACCGCATCTCCTTCGCGGACAGTTGATCCTCGGCCGCGGCGTAGAGCCGGTCGGCGCCGTCCGGATCGCCGGTTTTAGCCCGGTAGAACGCCAGCCGCGCGAGGTTGTCCCAAGTTTGATCTCGACGAACGGCGTCCTCGTAGCCCCGACGCGCGTCGTCGAGCCGGCCGTACTGGAAATCGAGGTCGGCCCTCAGGGCCACGTCGCGAGGGTCGCCGGCCCGCGCCAGGTCGGCTTCGACGTCCTTGAGCCGGTGGAATTTGAACATAAGCTGGGCCCGCAACCGGAAGAGGTCGACGGGGCCGCCCTGGCGGCGAAGTATCTCGTCGATGTCGATCCTGACGGCCTCCAGTTCAGCGAGGCTGCCGGTGAGCGTGGCGCGGCGGTATCGGAGGTGGACCCACCGCGCGCCGCTCGCGGGGTCGAGGTCCTTGGCCGGCTGGATCGCCGCGACGGCCTCCTCGAGCTGGCGGACCTCGGCGTCGTAGTCCGTCAATCCACGAGCCGGGCCCGCGAAACCGAGGAGCAGAAACGCTGTCGTGACGACGCGCATGGAGTGTGGCTCCTTGCCTGAGCCGGTCACCAAGGTTCCGCCAGATACGGGAAATCCTTGAGGAATTCCTTGTCGTTCTTCAATGGGTTCGGAGGCGTCTTGGGCTCGATCTTGACGCCGTCCCAGAGCGACTGATCGCCGAGGAGTTCGATGTGATACCTCTTGCCGTTCACCGACGCCGTATGATCGAGGAACAGCGAGAGAAACCGCGTGGCAACCTGATCCTCCAGGCGTCGGCCGAAAGGCCAGCTTCCGTTGGTGTCCATGTCGATCGCGTTGACGTTCGGGACGAAGATCTCGAACGGCCGCCGGAGCGGTATCTTCTTGCCGCTGGTATTCCAGGAGTCGTCGGGCATATTCAACTCCTGCCAGATCAGCTTCGCCACACGCGGAAAGGCCGGGGTGGCGAAGACGTAGGTCCGGTGGACCGAGACGGGCGCGCCGTCGTCCTCGAACGCGGAGCGGAGCCCGAGCGCCCGGATCGACGGACCGAAGCCCCAACCGAGGTGGGCGAGCCGGGTGACGAAATGGCGGGCGAGCAGCACGTTGTTGGCGCCGAGCTGCCGGTCGTCCTCGCGCTCGTTCAGCGCTGCGTCGGCGAACGGCTGACCGTCGGTGTCGACGAGCTTGTAGGCGGCCATCTCTTCCTCGAACTCCGGCGCGGCGAGAAGCTTCTCCACGCGGTCGAGCGGGTTGGCGCGGCGGTCGGGAATGGTCGGCGCCTTGTGCGACGCCTTCTTGACCCAGCTCTCGCCCCAGGCGTTGACGATCCGGTCGGTCTCCGGGGCCCGGGTGATATAAGCCAGCGGCAGCTCGACTACCACCGCGTTGATATTCCGCCCCGCCTGCGCGTCGACCCCGCTGTAGACGAACCTGAAGTTTCCCTTATCATCCTTCTTGTATGCGTTCCCCGTCCACGACAGCGGGCCTTTCGGAAGGTCGAGCTTGACCCCTTGCCCGTGCTTCGGCCGGCTGGGGTCGAAGTTGAACAACGTGTTCCCTTCAAGCTCGATCAGCGTCTTCGGGATCTTCAGCTCCCGGGCGCCGTCCATCGCCAGGGGGACGTTGTAGAACTGGGGGGCGTAGTTGATCGACCGGAAAAAACCAGGGAGATCGTTGAAGAAGGCGTCGTCGCGCCCGCCGATGTAGGCCTTGATCTTGTGCCCGTCCGGCGTGTCGATCGTCACGACCTGGTTCGTGTCGACGAAATTGGTGAAGCTCCCGCCCGGAAAGTTGATGAGGCTGACCTTGGCCCGGCCGTCGGCGCCGACGCGAACGCGGATCTCCGAAGACTGGAGCGTGAGATACTTCTTCGCGACCTCGTCGGCGTATTCCAGCAAGGCGCCGAGGCTCGGCTCCGCGGCGAACGGGTTGTCGACCCTCGGCGTGGCGTAGATCCGGATCTTGTAGAGCAGGTCGGAGTCGAACACGCCGGTCTTCGGCACCGACGCGAACGTCAGGGCCAGCACGACTTTCTCCCCGCCGGTCTTGTCCTCGCTCGGGAACCCGAACATGTCGTAGAGGTCGGCGGCGCTGGGGGGAATGTCTGCGAAGATCGAGTTGATGGCGTTGGGGTCGTTGTGGTCGGCGGCCCAGGAATCACCCGTGGGCGACAGCCCGCCGAGCATCGCGAGCGAGCAGATCAGGATCAGGGGGCGGCAGGCCGTAAGGTGGCGTCTGGTCATTGGATCGTTTCCTTGAGGGCTTGACTCAGAGGCTGTCCGGCGTCTGAACCGGGCAGGGACGACGACTGACGACAGAAGCGAAGCAATCCCCGAGAAAGAACGCGTTGCGTTTCGCCCCGAACCATCACAACCTGCTTCTGGATGCCTTCAGCCTCCGGTGGATCGTCACGGAATCGGAATCTCCAGCGACCGGTTGAAAGCTGAGAGCACGAACTCTTCCTTTCTCTCGACGACCGGCCGGCCGTCGATGAGCAGTCGGACCCCCGCGCCGGTCCACTTGCTGAACCCGGCCTTGGTCAGCCGGAGGACGGTCCCGGGAAGGTCGGAGCGTCGGAGCGCCCGCATGACACCGGTCGCGGGATCGCGGCGCATGGGGCCGTGGTAGAAGTATTTCGCGGTGGCGCCGCTGCTGAGCGGGTCCGACCAGAACGCGCCGTTCTGAAAGAAATGGTTGTTCGTCTCGAAGTCGGCCCCCGCGATTTGCACCGACACGGACTCGACGGTGCCGTTGGTGACGTCGCCCGCCTTGGTCGTCAGTTCGAGGGTCATGACGGCGACGTCCTCGGCGCGGGGATCGACGCCGAGCCCGGAGGCCGCCCGGCGCTCGCTGTAAGTGCGAAGCACCTCCTGGCGGATGGCGGGGTCGTTGAGCAACGTGCCGTGCGAATAGGGAGGCTCCAATGCCAGCACGGCGACCTTCACCCCCGTCCCGAGGTATTTCTCCGCGGCCGACGGGTCGAGCGGCTCGTTGGCCCGGCGCTGCGCGCTGGCGGTGGCGCTCAACAACGGCGAGGTGCCGTCTCCCCAGTCGACATCGGTGTCCATGGCGATGAACTCGTCAAGGAACACGGGGATGCGCCGAGATTGGATCTCTGTGAAGACGCGGCGACGCTCCTTGATGACGCGCCGGTTCAACACGTCGCGGAGTCCGCCACTGTCGACGGTAGTCAGATGGTCGTTGCCGGGCAGGGCCATCTGCATGTCCTGGAAGTCGCCGGGATCGCCCTTGGAATCGCACAGGCCGGCGATGGCGTAGTGGGCGACTCCGAAGTTGTCGTCCTTGAGGTGATCCTTGCGCCAGGTCTGCGACTCGTCGTAGAGGGCCGGATTCTTGTCGCGGAGATGTGACAGCGAAGCCTCGGGCGACAACCCGAACAGGAACGGCTTGCCGTAGAGACGTTGCAAGTCGGCCGTGGGAAGCTGCTGGTAGACGCAAGGGAAGTTGCGGGCGAGCCCGGCGGTCGCCTCGTTGGGGAGGAACGTGAGCCGGAACGGCGGCTCTTGGCGGATCGGCTTGCCCGGGTTGGCTGGGTCGATCACGTACCAGTAAAGTTTCGGCAGGAAGGGGGTTGGCTTCGTCGTAAATCCAACGCCGAAGTTATAGCCCCACTCCAGCCCCCGGGCGGACTTGGGCGCTCCGAGCCAGGGCGTGCCGACCGAGATCAAGGCGTCGACCTTCCCTTTCCCGGCGCCGGCGATGTAGTCGCGGCAGACCAGGCCGCCGAGTGAGTGGGCGAGCAGGACGACTTTTTTCGCGCCGGTCTTCGCCAACGCCTCGTCGACGACCGAGTCGATCCGTTGAGAACTCGCGTGCCCCGCCCCTTTCCTCCAGTCGTATGGGGCGAGGTACACGGCCGACGGCCCGAACGTTTTTCGGGCCCAATCCAGAAACGGTGCGTAGACGGGTAGGTGGTGCAGCGGCTTGTCCGTGGGCATGAGGCCGATACGTTCCAGTTCCGACTTCACGGAAGCGGGGAGCACGACCCGCACCGAGTCGAGCACCTCTCCAGGCTGCAAAACTTGAACGCCGGTGTCGTCTCCCGAAGGGCTCAACATGCCCTGGCTCACCGTCTGTTGCAGCAGCGCGTCGCTGTCCAGCCAGTAAACCGAGCCGTTGCTGAACGTCAGGAACGAGCCTGACGTCCCCGGGACGAACAAGATCGGCGGCGCGGCGACCGCGCTCTCGGGGGCTGGCCCCTGGGCGCGGACCGACCCCTCCGCCAGCGCCCAGGCCAGCAGAATGAGACAACATCGTTCCAAAAGTCGATCCTTGCGCGGCATCCACCTTCTCCAGTCAGAGTTGACGTAATCACGGATCATGTCGGCGATTCGAAACAACGCGACGATGATGAGCACTCCGGCGAGCCACGCGACCAGGCTGAGTGCACGAGCCGCCGGGTTACTCGCGACGGACAAGGAAAGGTCAGCCGATCTCCGGCAGATTCAGGCCGTTCTGGCCGCCGTCCCTGGGTTTCCAGCCGGCGTCCTTGAGGATCGACTCGCTAGCCTTTTCGGCGATCATGTAGATCGGAGTTACGATGAAAAACCCCGGGATGCTTGGGAAGACCGACGCGTCGACCACGCGCAGGCCTTCCGCGCCTCGGACCTTGAAGTCGGCGTCGAGCGCGGCCTCGTCCGGCTTGTCCTTGGGCCCGATCCGGCAGGTGCCGCAGGCGTGGTGTCCCCACGCTTCTTGCTTGACCCATTCGCTGATCTGATAACCGTCGTTCATATCCGGCGGATGCTTCTTCTTCTGGGCGACGAGCGGTAGGGCGTGAAGGCCGAGGTGGGACGTGAATCGCCGAACGAAATCGACCCCCTCGACCATGGCCGCGAGGTCGTCTCCCCCTTCGTCGGTCCCCTCGTCGAAGTATTTGAAGTTGATTTCCGGCCGCTCGAACGGGTCGGACGACTTGAGACGGACGTACCCACCCTTGTTTCGCGTGTGGCCTTTGAGGATCGCCCAGGTGAATCGGTTCCGCCTCTGTTCGAGCGTGTCGGCGTACCCTGGGAAATATCCCTTGAATGCGGCCGGGAGTCCGAAGATGAATAGGTCGGGATTCTCGTCCGCGCGGTGGGACGACTTCCGGATCACGCACAAAACCGCGCCGTTGGTCGCGTAGAGCCCGTTGTGCGTCGCTTTCCATTGGTCCAGCGCGGCGTCCTTTTCGCCGGGTTTCGGCTCCCGGAACAGGTAGTCGCTGAGGATCGTATAGTTCTTCGGGGCCTCCGAGATGAACCCTAGCTCGTAGCGATCCTGGAGGAAGCCGCCCACGGCCGGCAGGTCGATCACGGACTTGATCTTGTATTTCTCGACCTGTTCTTTCGGGCCGATCCCCGAGAGCATGAGGAGCTGAGGCGTGTTGAACGAGCCCCCCGCGACGACCACCTCGCGCTTCACCCGCTCCACCTTGCGCTCTTCGTTGCGGGGCGGGGCGGACCGGTCTTCTCGCGCGGCGTCATAATACTTCTGGCTGTTGACGTACTCGACGCCCACCGCCTTGTTCCCCTCGAAAACGATCCGGGTGACGAACGAGTTGCACCAGATCGTCAGGTTCTCGGGAAACCGCGCCTTCACCTGTTTGATCCGTTCCCGCGTTCCGACCCGCTTTCTCTCGTCGGGGCTGACCGAGATCGGGATGAGGAACACCCCTTCTCGATGTTCGAGCGTCACCCGGTAATCGTTCGGGTCGAGGAACTGATTCAGCGAGCCCTTGACGTGGGCCTCGAGCTCGGCCTTCTTGTCCACGAGGGGCTGGAGCTTGAAGAGCTGTTTCAGGTTGGGAGCCCGTTCGAGCGTGCTCTCGAGCCGGTCGAGCAGCCTGCCGAGGGACTTGGGATCGTGGGGGTTGAAGTCGACGTCCCAGATCGTCGCGTGCACGGCGCCGATCACGGTCTGAAGCAACTGGAGATCGGGCGAATCCAGAAGCGCCTCGGGGTCGATCAGGTCGGTGAGCACCTCGGTCGTGAGCCAGCCGCTAAACCCGTGGCGTGCCTCCACGTCTTTGGGGCCTTGCTCCCCGAGATAGCCGCATCGCTCGATCCGCTCGAAGATCCGCCGCATCCGGTCCGGGGCCCACGATTCATCCGTAGGGTCGTACGTCTTGGCGATCCGGGATATCTCCTCCCAGTCGCTGTTGTGCGGATAGAGCGTAATCAGGGCGTGGTGCCCCGTGCAGCCCCCGAGCGTGCCGGCGCGGGGGTACAGGACCCCCTTCTTTTCGGTGACGTACTTCGAGTCGTAGCCGTCGGTGTTCCGCTCCGGGGCGGAGTAGTGCTGGACGAAAAAGTCCCAGCGCATCTCCGGGTCCTCCGTCGCCTGGCCGTGGAACGCGGGAACCTGATAGCTCAGGTTTTCGTGTTCGTCGCCGGCCTCGATCAAGAGCACCTTGAACCCCGCGCTGGCGAGATTGGCGGCGACCGGTCCTCCGCCGCCGCCGGAGCCGACAACGACGTAATCGAACTGGGGCTGCTGTTCCTGAGCCATGGATCAACCCTCCTCGTTGTCGTTCGTACGCCAGCCGCCCCGCGTCCGGGCGGCCGAGCCCCGATGTCGTCATAGGGTCTTGAGAAATTCGATCAGGTCGCGCTTCTCCGACGGCTTCAGTTCCGACCCGTAGGTGTGGCCCCTGTTCTCGACGAGGTCCGGGCAGTCGCTGAGCTTCAGCAGCTCCTCGACCACGAGTCGTTCGTTCCCCTTGTTCTTGAGGTAGAACTTCAAGGCGTGAGGCGCCCGGGCGGCGTTCAGGTTCAGGAGCAAGTTGAGCGGCGTCCCCTTGGGGATGATCAGGTCGTGCGGAATCAGCTCGTCCAACTCCTTCAGCTTCTTCTCAAGCTCGGCGTCGAACTTGGGCTTGATGGCGGCGACAAGCTCCTCCAGCTTCGGCCGGCCGGCGATCTTCTCCCTGATCACCTTGTCGATTTGCTCGTGGACCGAGTCGGTGATGTGCTGCTTGACCTTGTTGAAGTTTTCCTTGGTGTACAGATCCTTGAAGACCGGATCGAACACGACGAGCAGATCCAGCAGCCCCTTCTTGATCGAGGGCCGCAAGGGTTTGAAGGCGTCGGGCAGCTCGACGTCGTCGACGGCTTCGCCGACGGCCTTCTGGATGAGTTCGTGAAGCTGCTGCTTGCCCAGATCGCGGATGATCGCGTCGACCCGAGGCCGGACTCCGGGCAACTCGCCGATCAGGCCGCTGTCGGCGGAGGTGACCTTGATCTTCAAAGGGCGATTGTCGGGGTTCAGGAGGTGGTCCATGGCCTTCTCGAACAGTTCGAGACGGCCCTCGATGCTGACGTACTTCGCATCGAGGTACTCTTCTCCCGTCGTCGCGTCCTTACTGACCGGGTCGACGCCGATGGAGTTGTTGTGGAGGAACGGCGCGGTGGCCCACATACTGTTCAGGGCCGCCGAGCGGTAGTACCCCCGGCCCCCACCTGGCGCGACGAACTCGGTGACGATCGGAGCGCCCCCGAACCGCCCAGGGTCGAGCAGGTTCAGCGGGTTGGCGAACTTCATCGTCATCAACGGCGGAAGGGCCTTGTAGTCTTTCGACGAAAGCTCGGCCCAGATGTCGCCGTCGATCGCGTTGGTCGCCATCGCGCGGGCCGCGTTGATTCCGAGCCCCTCGTAGTTGAACGGATACCGGACGTCGTCCGTGAACGTGTTCGTCAGCCGGACGTCCTTCGCGGCGAGGCTGTTGCGATAGTACGAGATCACGTCGGGGTTGAGGGACTCCGGATACGCGTCCTTCGGCTGGTCGCTCGAATGGCACTTCATGCAATTCTGGACGAACAGTTCGGCCCCGCGCGCCAACTGCTTCGCGTCCTGGCTGAGGTAAGGCCGTCCATCCTTGTCTTTCACCCCGTCGAGCGAGTAGGGCCCGTACGAGGCAAGATAGCTGACCAACGCGTTGACCCGCGTCTTGGATTCGGCCCAGGCGTCGCCGAACTGGGGATATCGCTTCCTCAGCTCGCTCCAGCGGGCCTGATTCACGAAGCCTTGGACCTCCTTGAGCTGGAACGGCGACTGCGGCGTCCCCGTCGCGGGGTTCCAGAGGTGGTCGGCCCAGTAATCCCCCTCCTCTCCGATGTTCACGAACACGCGGAGCAAGGCCGTCGTGAGGCCGACCGAGTCGGAGCCGTCCTTGAGTATATGCTTCACCGTGACCAGGCTGCCGTCGGGCGCGGTCTCCTTGAAGTCTCTGCGGTGACCGATGTTGATGATCTGGTTGATGGTGTTGGGGTTGTTGATGAAGTCGTAGGAGAACCGCGAGGTTTCCGACGTCCCCGGCTGCTGCGTGTGGCCGTACTGGTAGATCAGGCTCGCCTCGCCAAGCCCCTTGGTGTCGTACGGGTCGCCGTCCCCGTTCTGATATTTCGATCCGGGGTTCGCGTCGCCGCCGACGATCCGACCGGCGCCGAAAAACAGGTCGCCCTCGCGGAGGTACTGGTTCCCCATGTTCGCCGCCAGGTTCTCCCACCGAGGGTTCGCCGGGTCCTTCGGCGGGTTCAGGGGGTCGAACGCGACGTGGCAGAACCCGCAGGTGATCCCAAATATGTGCGGAGGCTGGACCTTGCCCGGGTTCTTGAAATACGCTCGGACGCTCTTGATCGGGTCCGCCAGCCAGGCTTTCTTGAGGTCGTCATTAAAGGCTGGGTTGGGGAACTTGCGGAGCCCCATGATCCCGGTCGGCTCGCCGTACCATTTCGGGTTCCACGGGTAAGAGCCCTTCTTTCCGGCGGGGTCGTCCAGGGGCTCTCCCTTGGGTCCGAGCGGAGCGCCCGTGGCCTCGTCGTAGCAACCCTCGGGATCGCCCTTCCATTTGTCGACGTGGAACCCGTATTCATCCGTCTCCCCTTCATTCGCCTGGACGAAATTAGGCTCGTTGACGAGCCCGACTTCACGGAACCGAACAGGGCGGCGGTTCGAGTCGAGCAACCTGTAGAAGTCGATCGAGACGCCGCTCTCGCCCGCGAATTCCGCCAGGATGCGGTAAAACTTTTGGTCCCCCGCCGTGTAGAACAACCAGGTGTTCCGGCCGAGCTTCTGCGCGTCGTTCCACTTGGCCCAGAGGCCGTTGGGCCCGTAGTACCGGAAGCTGTCGGGGCGGCTCGATCGGTCGTATCCGGGGCCGTCCTCCGCGCCGCCGTACGCCGCCGACTTCTTCTCAACCTGTGATCTTGCTGGATCTTGCGACGCCGACGGGGGTTCGGCCCCCGCCTCACGCATGGGCAACGGAACAGAGGAAATCCATCCCAGACCGAGCGGAACGCAAACGGCGAGAGCGAGAATGATGCGTCTCATTCAACAATTCTCCGTTCGGAAGAGATGGAAGTATCCGCCCGAGAGGCCGTCAAGGCGCACATGTCGATGGGAGGATCCGACCGCGTCCGAAGGCACATTGGTCCCAGTCGACATCGGTGAATCGGTCACGAGCCGGCGCGCGAGGCGAACAGTCAGTGGCAGACGAGTTAGTCGCTACCTAAAGCCTCTGTGTCCCCTCTCGAACGGCTCGAAGGAAACGATACAATAGTTTTCGTACCTCAAACGGACACTGTCAAGCAAAAACTTAGAAATAACGGCTGATGGATGCTGCGTCGGAGTTCGGAAGGCGCAAGGCCGAGATCAACGCTCTGGTCATCTCGCCTGACGGACTGTTCCTCGCATCGTGCGGCCATGACGGCGCGGCGCGATGATGACGCGGCGACCGGAATGGATCGCGGCGGCCCTTTCATGAACGATTTCTCATCCCCCGCGTCCTGCGCCGGAGGGCCTGTTCGAGGGTCGGGTCATTTCGCCCAAGTCATTTTCTGATAAACCTTTGCGACTGCGACTGTGAACACCTACGGAATGCGTCGGGAGGCGTCGCGATGTGGGGTGGAAAGATCGTCTTGTACAACTGTCGTTTTTCGCTAGTATCCCCCCCACATGTCTGCCAGAATTGAGTGGATGACGATGTCCACGACGAGGACGAACGCCTTATCGTTGAGGTAGATTCCGCATGGGCGAAGGACGTCGACAACGAGACGCGGAGAAGCCGACGGCCCGGCTGCGTCGTTTGGCGCGGATCGGGGCGCTCTGCTTGGTCGTGCTCGCGGGCGGCGGTTGCACCCGGTCGTATTACCGGGACTACGCCGACCAGGACGTTTACCGGATCTTGAGCAAACGGGTCCTCGACTGGCGGTGGCGGGTCCCCGAACGGAAGGTCGAGGCCGACCCGAAGTCGCGGATGGCCGACCCGAGCAACCCGAATCGCCCGCCGATCCCCGGCGACGACCCCGCCGCCCGGCTGTTCCAGGTCTCGTCGGCGTTTCCGTTCGAGTACCACGGCTGGAAGAAGCGCGGAGTCGCGCCGATCGAGTACCTCGACTGGCAGAAGAAGCTCCCCACCGAGGACGACGACCGGGTCAAGCTCAGCCGCGAATCGATCATGAATCTGGCGATCGTCAACAGCCGCGAGTACCAGTTCAATTATGAAGACCTGTACCTCGCGGCCCTCAACCTGACGCTCGCTCAGTTCCAGTTCATGGTCCAGGGTTTCAGCCAGAACGGTGTGTTCTTCCAGCATCTCGGAAACTTCCGGAACAACAGCAACCAGCTCCAACTGGCCTCCGCCGACGGCTTCAACAAGGAGTTCATGACCGGGGCGCAACTTCTGGTCGACCTGGCCAACACGCTGGTGTTCGAGTATTCGGGCAAGGGCTTCCAGATGGCGTCGCCGAACCTGGCGATCAACTTCACGCAGCCGCTGCTGCGGGGGGCCTGGGCGCGGATCGTTACCCAGGCGCTGTCGCTCCAGGAGCGCGGCGTGCTGTACGCCCTGCGCGGCTTCGCGCACTACCGCCGCGAGTTCTACGTCGGCCTGATCGCGTCCAACGGCTACCTCGGCCTGTTGACCCAGCTCCAGAACATTCGCAACCAGGAGCAGAACCTCAAGTCGCTTGAGCGGAACCTTCAGCAGTACGAGGCCGAGGTCAAGGCGGATCTCAAGACGATTCTCGAACGCGACCAGCTAGCGCAGCAGTATCAGCAATCGCAGTTGGTCCTGCTCCAGGCGGAAGCCGGATTGCAGACGCAGCTCGACCTCTACAAGATCCAGCTCGGCCTGCCGCCGGAGTTGAAGGTGCGACTCGACGACTCGGTGCTTCAGCCCTTTCAACTCAACGACGAGAAGCTCGACGCGCTCCGCGCCGGCAACGACAAGCTCTACCTGAGCCTGTACGGCGAAGACGACACTCCGGACACCGAGATCCCGCGGGCGCAAATCGCCGCGTCGGCCGCGAGTCTACGGACGTCTTTCACCGAGCTGTCCACCATCCTCACGCAGACCTTCGACGACCTGGCCGGCTGGCGGGCCAAGCTCGAGGCCGAGCGCAAGCAAGGTTTCAAAGGCCCCGACGGCCACGAAGCCGAGGCGATCTTCGAGCGCAAATCGACTCTGGCGGGCCAGGTCAAAAAGGTGCTCGACGAGGCCCAGCTCTCGCTCCACGACGATCAGGACAAATTGGAGAGCCTGATCGCGGGGCTGGCCGACCTCAAGCCTGAAGACGCGGCAAAGCGTCTCCGCGACGAGCTGGTCAACAAGGAGTTCCGCGCCCGGCTGTCCGAGATCTTCGTCTCTCAGAACCAGATGCGGGTGTTCCTGATCGAGCTTCAGCCGGTGGACCTGAGCGTCGAACAGGCGATCCTGATCGCGCTCAGCAACCGCCTGGACCTGAAAAACGCGCTGGCGCAAGTGACCGACGCGTGGCGTGACATCGAGGTCGAGGCCAACTCGCTGCGGGGCTTCTTGAACTTCCAGTATTCCGGCAACCTGGCCGCGGCCCCCAATCACTCGACGCTCTACCGATTCGACGCCTCGAACAGCATCCATCGCATGGGCCTGACCTTCGACGCCCCGATCAACCGCCGGGCCGAACGCAACGCCTATCGCGCCTCGCAAATCACCTTCCAGCGTTCCCGTCGCGCCTACATGCAGCTCCGCGACTCCATCGTCCAGCAGATCCGCTTCGACATGCGTCAGCTTCTGGTGAGCCGCAAGCAGTTCGACATCGGCCGCGAGCAGCTCATCACGTCGGCGCGCCAGGTCGAAGAGGCCGAATACGCCCTGCAATACCCCTCGGAAGGGCGCCCCGTCACCCTTAACTTGCTCAACGCGCTCCAATCGTTGCTCGGCGCCCGGAACACCCTCATCGGCACCTGGGTCAGCTACGAGACGTCGCGCCTCAACCTGTACCGAGACTTCGATCTCATGGATATCGACGCCAACGGGATATGGACCAATGAGAACGACCCCCAGCTCCTCGCCACAGCACTCCGAATCGCCGCCGACGCACCAGCCGCCAGCCTCGCCATCCCCGCCGGACCTTTCGACCTCTCTGGAACCAAGTCCCGAGAGGACGCCCTGTTCTCCGACGTCAAGTCCAGCGATCGCGGCCTCATCGTCCCCGACGAAGCCGAGTCTCAAGGCAACGAAGGACCACTCACCGATTCCGAACTCGCCAACGACGTCGCCCCGCCGCCAGGAGGCGCCCCCGGTGTTCCAGGAGTCGGAGCCGGCCCCGGCGCGCCCGCTGGACCTCCCCAAACTCCAAGCCCCTTCGCGCCGACGCCCCGGTAAGAGGTTCCGAATTCCGACGCGGCTGCTGGTGATGCTGGGGGGCGCGGGGCTGGTCGGCGGGGTCGGTTACTTCGGCGTCCTGCCAGCCTGGAGCGTCTCCAGCAAAGCCGACCGACCCCTGGTCGCGCACGCCAAGCGGGCGACCCTGAGCATCACCGTCTCCGAGCGCGGCAACGTCGAAAGCTGCGTCACGGTCGACGGCATCTGCGAGTTGGACGGCGGGCAGAACAAGATCAGCTACCTGATTCCTGAGGGGACGAAGGTCAAGAAAGGGGACGTCGTCGTCAAATTCGACGGCTCCGAGATCCAGAAGAACATCTCCCAGCAAGAGATCAAGCACAAACAGGCCACGGCGCGAATCGAGACCACGCAGCAGGAGATGGAGATTCAGCGCAACAAGGGCGAAAGCGACGTCATCGCCGCCGAGGTCGAACTCACCCTCGCCCGGCTCGACCTCGAAAAATACCAGAAAGGCGACTATCCCGCCGAGATCACCAAGTCGAAGGGCGAGATGGAGAAGTTGAAGAAAGACGTGAAGGCGGAGGAGGCCAAGCTCGCCCAGTACAACGCACTGATGCGTAAGGGATTCAAGACAAAGGACGACGTCCGCATTCAGGAATCGACGCTCGAGGCCAAGAAACTGGACTACACCAGCTCCGAGCTATTCCTCAGCGTGAAGACCGATTACGAGTACAAACGCAAGTCGACCGAGTTCAGCTCGAAGGCCGATCAGGCGCAGAAGAAGGTCGAGCAGCAGGCGGCGACCGCCAAGGCCCAGGTCTCGAAGGCGGCCAGCGAGTACGAGGCGGCCAAGTCCACCGCCGGGATCGAGAAACAGCAGCTCGACGCCTATCTCGCCCAGAAGGAAAAGACCGTCATCAAGGCCCAGCAGGAAGGCATCGTCGCCTACAGCAACGAACGCTACTGGGACCCCAGCAGCCAGGTCCGCGAAGGCGCGACCGTCTACTCGCGGCAGAAGATCTTCAGCCTCCCCGACATGACCCGGATGCAGGTGAAGGTCCAGATCCATGAATCCTTGATCAAGAAGATCAAGAAGGGCCAGAAGGCCGAGGTCCGCGTCGATGCCTTCCCCAGCGTCGTCTTCGTGGGTACCGTTAAGTCGGTCTCCCAGCTCGCCGACTCGAGCGACTCGTGGCGGAGCGGAGGCATCAAGCAGTACACGACCATCGTCACCATCGACGACATCTTCACCCACGAGTTGAAGCCCGGCATGACCGCCGAGGCGCGGATTCGCGTCGGCGAGCTGAGCAACATCCTCGTCGTCCCGGTCCAGGCCATCGCCGAGCACAAGGGAGACTTCTTCGCCTTCGTCGAAGACCCCGGTGGATTCCACCGGCGCAAGGTCAAGATCGGGGAGAACAACGAGAAGCTTGTGGAAGTGCTTGAGGGGCTTCAGGAAGGTGATACCGTCGCCCTCGACGCCCACGCCCGCGCGGCCGCCGAGTTCAAGAACGAAGACGCGAAGGAAGGCGATGGCGAGAAGCCCGCCGACCCCCCATCGACCACCCCCCAGCCGAAGAGTCCCTGACGTGCATCGTCTCACCAACACCATCGCCCTGGCCCTGCGCAACCTGACGCTGCACAAGCTGCGCGTCCTGCTGACGATCCTGGGGCTGATCTTCGGCGTCTCCTCGGTCATCGCCATGCTGGCGATCGCCGAGGGGGCGAGCGCCGAGGCTCAGCGACAGATCGCCGACCTGGGCGCCACCAACGTCATCGTCCAGAGCAAGAAGCCCGCCGACGACAAGAATCCGTCGAAGCAGAACAACAACGACAGCTTCATCTTCCAGTACGGGCTGACCTACAAGGACTTCGACCGGATCATCGAGACCATCCCCACGGTCGTCGGCGCGACGCCGATCCGCGAGTTCCGCCAGAACCTCCGCCACCTCGACCACGAGATCGAAGGCCGGGTCGTGGGCGTCAGTCCCGAGTACATCAAGCTCACGAATCAACACCTGGCTCAGGGCCGGTTCATCACCGACGCCGACCTCTTCTACCTGGCCAACGTGGTCGTGATCGGCGACGACGTCGCGACCCTGCTGTTCCCCTACGGCGACCCGCTCGACAAGTCGATCCGGATCGGCGAGAACCACTTCTACCGGATCATCGGCGTGACCAAGAACCGCGCCCCCTCGGCCGGCACCGGATCGAGCCTCGCCGCACAGGACTTCAACAAGGACGTCTACATCCCCCGCACCACCGACCGCGCCCGGTTCGGCGAGATCCTCTCCACGGTCAAGCAAGGCTCCTACACCGCCGAGAAGATCGAGATCAGCCAGGTCACCGTCGCCGTGGAGTCGATGGAGGAGGTCAAGCGAACCGCCGAAGCGATCGAGAGCATGCTCAACCAGTTCCACCCCAAGAAGGACTTCGCGATCACCGTCCCGCTCGAACTGCTCGAAAAGGCCGAGGCCACCAAGCGGATCTTCAACCTGGTGCTCGGCTCGATCGCCAGCATCTCGCTCCTGGTCGGCGGCATCGGCATCATGAACATCATGCTGGCGACTGTCTCCGAGCGGACCCGCGAGATCGGCATCCGCCGCGCCCTGGGCGCGAAGCGCCGCGACATCATCCAGCAGTTCCTCATCGAAACCACCGTCATGTCCGGTTCCGGCGGCCTGATCGGCGTGGCCCTGGGCCTCGCGGTCCCCCCGCTCGTCGCCCGGTTCTCGGGCATCCCCGTCGTGGTCAACTTCTGGTCGCCGGTCGTCGCGTTCTTGATCGCCGTCGGCACCGGCGTCGTGTTCGGCGTCTACCCCGCCCGCCGCGCCGCCATGCTCGACCCCGTCGAAGCCCTGCGATCCGAATGAGGCTCGAATGAAAGCAAGCGCAGGCTGGATGTCACTCCTGGCCGCGATGACATGGTGCGGCCTCATCTTCGGCACGTCCAGCACGGTCGTCATGCCGCATGCTTTCTTCGCCTGGATCGCCTCCCACGTCCTCACCGACCCGGAATCGATGCAAGGCTTCCGCGTCTTTTGGGGGCTGAGCTGGTTCGCCATCGTGAAGGGCTGGCATGCGGCCGAGTACGCGATCCTGTTCCTCTTCACACGGGCGATGCTCGACCGCTTCACGAGCCTGCGACCTCGGCGAAGCATCCTGTTCGCCCTGGCCTTCTGCGTCCTCTTCGCCATGTCGGACGAATACCATCAGACCTTCGTCCCCGGTCGCGGTGGGACCTGGACCGACGTCGCGATCGACTGCCTGGGAGCCGGCCTGGCGGCGTTGGTGTGCTACGTACGACAGAAACGGCTTGCCCAATCGGCCGACGCACACGCTGTTTCCCGGTGGGTCTGACCAGCCAGAAATACAAGCCCGAAGCGCAAGCGAGTGCATTTCCAGTCAACGTGCTGAATAAGCAAACGCAAACTCATGCACTCGCTGGCGCTTCGGGCTTGTATTCCGGCCGACTCGTCCGCCGGGCGACACACTACTTTCCACTTCCGGCTTCCCAGGCCTTCCGCGCGGCTTCTTGCAACGGGTTGCCGCCGGTGGGAAGCCGGTCGCCGGCGACTTGCCAGAAGAAGACGCCGCGGAAGCCCTTGGACATGGCCCACTCGGTCTTCAGGCGGATCGACTCGGCGTCATCGTAGCCGACGACCGCCGCGCCGTCGGGGGCGGTCAGCCAGGGGGCCTTGATCTCCTCGTCCCAAGATCGCTTCCAACCTTCTTTCTCAAGGCCGACGATCCCCCGGTAGTCGAGGTTCGGCAGCCGCTTCTTGGGCGCGCCCTTGGTCGAGTCGTAGGGCTTGGCGACGTTGAAGCCGCGACCGTAGAGCGGCAGGCCGACGGCGAGTCGGTCGGCGGGGATGCCGCGTTTCTCCAGCAGGTAAAGCATGGTCGCCTCGATCGACTTGGGAGTCTTGGTCGGCTCCTTGGTCGAGGGGAACAACGGCGAGTTGTGACCCGCGTACGGGGTCCAGTCGCCGGCGTAGTCGTAGGTCATGACGTTGACCCAGTCCATGTTTTCGACCAGGAAGTCTTTCTTGAGCCATTCGAGCGTGCCCTGGTTCGACGACGCGGCCATCGTCAGGTTCATTGGCCGGTTCTTCATCTTGCCGATCGCGTCGATCCGGGCGCGCAGGGTCCGCGTCAGGCGTTCGAAACCCTCGACTTCCTTGGCCGTATCGGGATACTCCCAGTCGAGGTCGAGGCCGTCATAGTCGAACTCGTCGAGCATCTTGACCACGGAATCGACGTACAGCTTCTCCGCCTCGGGGCTGGCGACGATCGCCGCGAACTGCTTGTCCCAGCCCCAGCCGCCCAGCGAGATCAAGACCTTCACGCCCGCCTTGTGCGCCAGGGTGGTAAGGTCGCGATCGGGCGCGCTGCGGCCGCGATTGAGCTTCCCGTCGGGTCCCGCCGTCACGAACGCATGGCACAGGTGCGTATACAGCGAGAAGTTCACGTCGCGCGGCGACCCGTAGAGGTAACCGACGAACACCTTGTCGCGTTTCGCCTCGACGTCGGCCGCGAACCCCGACGAGAGCAGGCCGGCCAGCAGAACGGGTGCGGCGATCATCCGGCGCAATGCGGTACGTCTCATTCCTTGGTTCCTCGAAAGCGACAAGAAAGCGCGGCGTCTCCTCGGCTCGGACGGACCAAGTATAAGACCCCTGAAGGCTCGTGAGAAAGGACATGGAGGACCGCCGCGCCGATGGTTGATCCCTTGATTTGATTTTGCTGGCGAACACTTCACCGTTCGGTTCCAATACCCGGAGCACGTCCGAACGATCTGGGCAACAATCTGCCGAACCCGACGGAGGCAGCCGTGGAAGACGTCCAGCAGAATATCGCCAAGCTCCGACAGGCCTATCAACTCTGGAACGACACGCGAGGCGGCAGCGTGAGCGAGTGGATGGACCTGTTCGCCGACGACGTCGTTCTCCACCCGCCAGGGGGACACGACGCCGGCACGGGATTCTTCCAGGGATGCAAAGGGAAGGTCGCGGCCAACGCCTATTTCTCGGCGCTGGGCGACTCGTGGGAGTTGATCTACTTCCTTCCAGAAGAGTTCATCGCCGACGGCGAGCGCGTGGTCGTTCTCAGCCAGGTGGCGTTCCGCAGCAAGGCCACCGGCAAGACCACCGCGTCGCACAAGGCCGACGTCTTCCGCTTCCGCGACGGCGCCGTCGCCGAGTACCGTGACTTCTTCGACACCGCCGGCGCTCTCGCCGCCCAAAGGGAGGATTGAATCGGTCGGCCGGTTCATTCCGCGCGGTTACACATCGAGTCCCAGTTGCGGCCGGACCGCATCGAGGTGCTCGTCCAGGCCGGACATCAGCGCGAACAGCGCGTACTTGACGGGGAAGGCAGAGAGCCGCTCGGCGATGTGACCTCGGATGCTCGGCCACGTCCGCCCGCCGGCCTCCTCATATTCGGTCAGGAGCCGGTCGAGGCCTGGCTCGCCAAACGCCATGAGGTGGAAGACGAAGTCGATGGCGGGGTCGCTGACCTCGGCCTCGGTCCAATCGAGCACCCCCGTCGCGCGGGAAGCCTCATCGACGACGATGTGACCGACGTGCAAATCGCCGTGAACCAGCGCCGAGAACGGAGGCCACGACGCATCATCGTCGAGCCAGCCGCGCCATCGGAGCCAGAGGTCGTCGCTGATTCCGATTTCCCGATTCACCCGGTCGAGGTCGTCAGCGAAGGCTCGCCGCGCCTCCTCCGACGAGGACGATTTCAGGCCGGCCGCGACAGCCTCGGCGGGGTCGACGCCGTGGAGCGCCGCGAGGGTCCGCCCGAAGCTCTCCGCGAAAACGGGGGACTCCTTGTCGATATTCCAGGTCGGCTCCTTCGTCGCCGGGTCGACGGTCACGGCGGTCGTACCGGCCAGACGCGGATACGCGATCAGCTCCGGTGAGTAGATCCGCCAGTCGGGAACCTCGACCGGCAGCCGGCCCTTGACCAGCCCCAGCACGCGCGCCTCGTTCTCGGCCCTCGGTAGGACGTCGGGCCGGCGAGGGACTCGCAGCACCCAGGCCGCCCCCGCCTCGTCCGTCGCGAACGCAGCGCGGAAATCGAGCCCGATGTCGTTCACCTCGATCTCGCCGACCAGCGCAAGGCCATGACGGCACGCAATCGCCGCAAGCGCATCCCGATCGGCCGATGCTCCTTCCAACGCCGCCATCAGCACCTCCCGCAACTTCGAGGATAGGGACAAGTCGGGCGGTCGACCGAGCATGCGGTTCATTCCGATCTCGGTCGAATCCGGCGCCCGCACATAGTAAATTAAGGAGGAGTACCGCATCGTCTGGTCGGCTCTCTGGCAATCCGGCAGCACCGAGGAGACAAGCCGACCCTTCGAAAAAACGCGCGATCAAACCCAATCTCGGCCTACTGCTGCTGGGATCGCTTGATCCCCTTTGTAGACACCGGCGACGCCGGTACGTTCACCCATTTTTGGTCCAAACGAAGCCAACCGACCTTGCGAACGCAACAATCTATGGACACACAACTTACATCCAGATTTCCAGCGTCGGGCCGACGCCGAACGAACCCAATTCCCCCCGTCGACCCGAGTCCAAGGATGGGGGAGCCGAGCTTGATCGAGGGGTGTGAAGAGGTGGTCGCCGGTCGTCGCCACGGCCTTGATTCGGGGTCGAACGAACCCAATCCGGGCGATCCGGGAGGCGGATTGTCCGGCGGGCCGAACTTCGCTAGGTTGGTTCGTTGGATGCCTTCGTCGTCGGCTCCCGTGCAAGATTGTTGACGGGCCGGTCCGGCTGGACCGTCGCAGGCCCGGAAATCGCCGCGATCGACAGAATCGACAAACCGGGGAAAACCGCCCAATGCGCGACGTCGTGCGACATCTGATCCGAGCCCTGGATGACGGCCGCGAGCTGCTCCTGTGCCAGGTCGTGGAGACGCGCGGGTCGACGCCGCAGAAGGCGGGAGCGATCATGGCGGTCGACCCCGACGGCGGCCAGGTCGGCACGCTCGGCGGCGGCTGCGTCGAGAACGAGGTCAAGCAAAACGCCGTCCGCCAGCTCGGCGAGGAAGGCGTCCGGCTCCATTCCTTCGTCCTCGACCACGACTACGCCTGGGCCGACGGCCTGATCTGCGGCGGCAAGATGGTCATCGCCACCGAGGCCCTCAAGGGGGCGGGAGCCCTCGACTATTACCGCCGACTGCACCAGGCCATCGAGACCGGCGAGGGGTTCACCGAGGCCGTCGTCGTCGCCCCCGAGCGGGTCGAGGACTCGTCGCCGGGCCGGCGGTTCCTGTTCGACCACGATGGCAAACCGCTGACCTGCCGGCCGGGAGGCGCGTTTCCCGATGTCCTCGGCGAGCGGCTGACGGCCCTCGTCGACCGCCCCCGGGCGCGGGTCGATCAGGGCGTGGCCTGGCTGCCGGTCTTGCCCCGTATCCGGCTGGTGGTCGTCGGCGCGGGGCACGTCGGCCAGGCCGTCGGCAACCTGGCCGCCGAGGCCGATTTCGACGTCTGGGTGGTCGACGACCGCAGCCAGTACGCTAGCCGCGAGCGGTTCCCCAAGGCCCAGAAGTTCATCGTCGGGCCGGTCGAGGAGGTCCTCAAGACGCTCGAAGTCACCCGCAACACGTTCGTACTGATCGTCACCCGAGGCCACGGTCACGACCAGGAAGCCCTCTTCCACATGGCCCCGACTCCCGCCTCGTACGTCGGGCTGATCGGCAGCCAGCGGAAGATCAAGATGATCTTCGAGAGCCTCCGCGAGATGGGGATCGCCGCCGACGACCTGGCCCGCGTCACGGCGCCCGTCGGCCTGGACATCGGCTCGCGGACGGTCCCCGAGATCGCCGTCAGCATCGTCGCCGAGCTGATCGCCCGGCGCAACCTCGGCCCCAAGGCCGCCACTCCGACACCTTCGACCTGCGCATCATGACCCCTACAATCGACATGACCACCATCGCCGCGATCGTCCCGGCCGCCGGCTCGTCCCGACGCATGGGAAGCCCCAAGCTGCTCCTCGAATTCGAGGGCCGGCCGCTGATCGCGCGCGTCGTTTCGGCCCTGCTCGCCGGCGGGGCGCGTCCGGTGATCGTCGTCACACCACCGCCCGACGCCCCCGAAGGCCCGCCGCTGGCCGAAGCCGCCTCGCGAGCCGGGGCCGTCGTCGTCGCGCCCGAGACCCGGCCGGCCGAGATGCGCGACTCGATCGAGCTGGCCGTCGCCGAGTTGGAGCGTTCGGCCGAGCCACCCCAAGCCGTCGTGCTGGCCCCGGCCGACAGCCCGATGCTCGACGGCTCGATCGTCGCCCGGGTGCTCGCCTGCTGGCGCGAACGGCCCGAGGCGATCGTGATCCCCACGGCCGGCGGCCGTCGCGGTCATCCGATCGTCGTTCCCTGGCGGCTGGCCCGGACGATCGCCGACCTGCCGCCGGACGTCGGCGTCAACGCCCTGGTCGCGAATCACGCGGCCGACGTGGTCGAGATCGAAGTCGGCGACGAGTCGGTCGTCACCGACCTGGACACCCCCGACGATCTCCGCAGGCTGCAAGGGCAGGGGGGCGAGGTCCAGGAGCGTTCCGTCCGGCTGTTCGCGATCGCTCGGGAGCGCGCGGGTCGGGGCGAGGTCTCGGTCCGGCTCCCCGCGCGGGCCACGGTCGCCGACCTGCGAGCGGCTCTCGCCGAGCAGGTCCCCGAGTTGGCTTCGATCGCCCCCCAGGTGATGATCGCCGTCGATTCGGAGTACGCCGACGACGACCACGAACTGAAGCCGGGCGCCAGCCTGGCGGTCATCCCGCCGGTGAGCGGGGGCTGAACCGACTCAACGCCCGCCTGGAGCCGAACCATGGTCGAGATCACCGAACAGCCGCTGGACCACGCGGCCCTGACCGAGCGTGTCCGCCACAACAACGCCGGGGCCGTCTGCACCTTTTTGGGCACCGTCCGCGAGATGACCGGCGAGCGCCGGACCGTCGTCCTGGATTATGAGGCGTTCCCCGAGATGGCCCTCAAGCAGATGGCCGAGCTGGAGGCCGAGGCCCGTCGACGATGGCCGGTGATCGAGGCCGCGATCGTCCACCGCGTCGGACGGCTCGGGCTGGGCGAAATCAGCGTGGTCGTCGCCGTGAGCTGCCCGCACCGGGGCGACTCCTTCGAGGCCTGCCGATGGCTGATCGACGCCTTCAAGGAAACCGTCCCGATCTGGAAGCGCGAGACCTGGGCCGACGGCCAGGAAGAATGGGTTCATCCGGGCCTGTCGTCGTGAAGGTTCGTTGGAAGCGGTGATTCCGTAGTAAACTCAGTTGAGGCTTGCCGCGCTCCGGTACAATGCAGGGAGACGGACCACGCCCCACGCTCGCGAGAGACGACGGCCCCTCATGAAGTTTGAGCTACCGCAACTGATCGATTCGTTCGGCCGCATCCACAACAACTTGCGGATCAGCGTCACCGATCGTTGCAACATCCGTTGCGTCTACTGCATGCCGGAGAAGGTCGAGTTCCTGCCTCGCGAACAGCTCCTGTCCTATGAGGAGATCGTCCGGTTCGTGCGGGTCGCGGTGCCGCTCGGGATCGACAAGATCCGCCTGACCGGCGGCGAACCCCTGCTGCGCAAGGACGTCGACGTCCTGGTTCGCAAGCTGGTCGAGATCGAGGGGATCGTCGACGTCGGCCTGACGACCAACGGCATGCTGCTGGCGCCGGTGGCCCAGCGGCTGTGGGACTCGGGGCTGAGGCGGATCAACGTCAGCCTCGACACCCTCGACCCCGACCGCTTTCTGCGGCTCTCGCGGCGCAAGGGTTTGGAGCCGACGATCGAGGGGATTCTCGCGGCCAAGGCGGCCGGGTTCGATCCGGTGAAGATCAACGCGGTGATCATCCGGGGCTTCAACGAGGAAGACGTCGCGCCCCTGGGCCGGTTCGCCCGCGAGCACGGGCTGGAGATGCGGTTCATCGAGTACATGCCCCTCGACGCCGGCCATCTCTGGGAGCGTGAGAAGGTGGTCTTCGCGGCCGAAGTCCTCGAAACCCTGGCTCGCGAGGTCGGCCCGCTCGCCCCCGCCCCCAACCAGGACCCGAGGGCCCCGGCCGTCGATTACGACTACCTCGACGGCAAGGGGCGGGTCGGCATGATCGCCTCGGTCAGCCGGCCGTTCTGCATGAGCTGCAACCGGATCCGGCTCACGTCCGACGGCAAGCTCCGCAACTGCCTCTTCGCCCTCGACGAGACCGACGTCCGCGGCCTGTTGCGGTCGAACGCCCCCGACGCCGAGATCGCCCGGGCGCTCGTCGAGAGCGTGGCCGCCAAGTGGGAAGGGCACGAGATCAACACCGCGCGGTTCATCCAGCCGGAGCGGGCCATGCATTCGATCGGCGGCTGAATCCGAGGCTCGGCCCGGTCAAACCAGCCGGTAGAACTTCGCCGCGTTGTCGTGAAACAGCTTCCGCTGATCCTCGGCCTTGCGGTCGCGGACGATTTCCGAGAGGGCGTTCACCCAGTCGCGGAGCGGGGCGCCGAGCGTGCAGACGGGCCAATCGCCGCCGAACATCACCCGGTCGGGACCGAAGGCTTCGATCATATGATGGATCACCGGCGCGAGGTCGTCCGCCTTCCAGCTCCTCCCCTTGGCCGACGCGACGATCCCCGACACCTTGCCGACGACGTTGGGCAGGGCGGCGATGCGGTCGACGTCGCGCTTCCAGGCGGCGAGATCGCCGAAGACCGGAGGGTTGCCGCAGTGATCGAGGACGAACCGCGTGCCGGTCGCCTGCTCGATGAGCTTCGCTCCGTCGGCCAGCTCGGCGTGCCGCATGCAGAGGTCGAAGCAAAGGCCCAGCTCGCCGAGCCGGCGCACGCCCTTGACGAACGCCTCCTGCAAGCAATACCCCGCCGGCGTGGGCGGCCCGTGGAGCACCTGTCGCACTCCCTTCACGGCCGGGTCCTTGGCCAGCGGCTCGATGTAGGCCGCGAACCCCTCGAACGCCGGTCGGCCGCCGATCACCGCGGCGCACAGGGCCGTGTCACCCTTGCGGCACTGGTCGAGGACCATGCGGGCCTCGGCCTCGTGCTGCGACGGATCGACGTCCACTTCCATATACACAGCCTTGACGACGTCGAGGCCGGCGGCCGCCTTCAGGTAATCGTCCCACAGGGCGTTCCGGTCAAGCTCGGACCCCTTTTCGAGCCAGAGGAGGCGCTGCTTGGCGGGTTCCCAGAGGTGGACGTGAGTGTCAATGATCGGCGACGCGGGCGCGGCGGCCGTCGCGGCGCGGGCGGCGGCGGTGGTCGTGGCGGCCGCGGCGGCGGTCCATCCCAGGAATTCGCGACGGGTCGGGGTCATCATCGAACCTTTCATCAAGGGTCAGGCGGAAGTACTGCGGCTGAACGTCTCCTGGCGCACCTGATAGCGCCGGAGCTTCTGGGGGTCGACCTGGAAGCCGACGCCGGGTCGATCGGGGACGGCGAAGAGGCCGGGGGACGACAGCTCGAAGACCGGCGCGACGTAGTCGTCGACGAACCACCGGGCGCTCGGTTCGAGGTCGGCGGGATACTTCGAATTGGCCAGTGTCGCGAGGTGGACGCCGTACGCCTGGCCCAAGCCCAGCTCGGGCGTCGAACCGACCCAGCAGGCGACCCCTTGCTGAAAGCAGAGGTCGTGGATCGCCCGGGCCGGCCCCAGGCCACCGGTGCGCTGGATCTTCAGACTGACGATCCGACAGGCGCCACGGCGGATCGCCTCGGCGGTCTGGTCGTGGGACTCGGCGGTCTCGTCGAGACAGATCGGCGTGGCCAGCTCTTTCTGCAAGACGGCGAGCCCGTCGACGTCGTCGGCCGCGAACGGCTGTTCGATCATGAGCAGGTCGAGGTCGTCCAGCTCGCGGAAGAGGTCGAGGTCGGCCGTCGTGTACGCTCCGCCGCCGTCGACCATGAGCGGGACGTCCTCGAAGTGCTGTCGGACCGCGCGGACGAACTCCACGTCGTGGCCGGGGGCGATCCGGATCTTGAGCCGCCTGTAGCCTTCGTCCAGATGCGGTTCGATGGCCTTGAGCAGCTCGACGACCGAGGGATAAAGACCCATCACCAGGCCCGATTGAACCCCCCGGACGGCCTGGGCGTCGTCGGCCCCGAGAAGCTGGGCGACGGTCGCGCGGTGCGCCTGGCCGAGCAGGTCCCAGAGCGCGGTCTCGGCCCCGGCGGCGGCGGTCCGGCTCGTCCGCCACGACGACGCGATTTCGGCGATCCGGCGCGTCGAATCGACGGTCGCGCCGAGCAGGCTGGGGGCGATCGATCCGGCCAGATCGTTCCAGCATCCCTCGACCGACCCGCCGGACGAGACCGAGGCCGGCGAGCTTTCGCCGTGGGCGACGCCGCTGGACGTCTCGACGGTCACCACGATCGCGTTTTTGACCGGCGCCTCGCCTTCGTCTCCCGGACAAGGCTCCTTGAGCGGAATCTGAATATGCGTCAGCACCACCCGATCGATCGGGCTCTTGTCGGTTGCCACGACGGCCTCCATTCTCAAAGCCGAGGCTGCTTTCGACCAGCTCGCCGGCCCCGGCGTCACCCTCCCACTTTAACACAACCCCTGGCTTTTCATCACCTTGGAAACGGCGGAATTGCCGCCGGACCACCAGGTTGGTAGACTGGACGCAGAGGACCCGCGACGACAGCACATCAACAATTTTGGATGCAATATGAGTGGTCGTCAAGAGGATGAGCCGTGGTATCGCGACGGGTTGTCCTTCACCTGCACGAAATGCGGCGCGTGCTGCACCGGCGCGCCGGGGTACGTCTGGGTGACGGTTGAGGAGGTCGCCCGGCTGGCCGAGTTCCGGGGCGAGTCGATCGACGAATTCTCGACTCGATTCGTGCGGCAGGTCGGCAGCCGTTACAGCCTGATCGAACGGCCGGGGGGCGACTGCATCTTCTGGGATTCGAAGGCCGGCTGCACGGTCTACTCGGCCCGGCCGGTGCAATGTCGGACCTGGCCGTTCTGGGAAGAGAACGTCGAGACCCCGGAAGACTGGCAGAGGGTCACCGAGATCTGCCCCGGCTCAGGCAAGGGCCGTCACTACACCGCCGACGAGATCATCACGTCGATCGGGATGGTTCGCATATGACCACGGAACCTCTCCCGCAACCCACGACGAGCCTCGCCGACGAAGCCCGTCTTCCCCTCCGCACGCTCTACGGCGAGCTTGATCAGGCCGTCGCCGACCTCGCCCCGGTCTGCCAGCTCAGCGGCCGCTGCTGCCGGTTCGAGGAATACGGCCACACGCTGTTCCTTTCCGCGGCCGAAGCGGCGGTCTTGATCGCCGACGCCCCGCCCACCGCCCGACCGTTCGATCCAGGAGCGACCTGCCCGTGGCAAGACCGCCAAGGACGGTGCACCGCGCGGGAAGCCCGCCCACTCGGCTGCCGGGTCTACTTCTGCGACCCCCGGTACGACGCGCAGGCGCCCGTCCTCACCGAGCGATTCTTAACTCGTCTTAAGGAACTCACCGACCAGCGGGGATGGCCCTGGAACTACGCGCCCCTGCATCGCCACCTTGCCCCGGCGTACGCGTCGGGCGAGCTTTTCGACCCCCGCGAGCCCGGGGAAGTGGTCGGCCTCGCCTCGCCGATCACCGGCTCGTCGGCCCCCCCCGGTCGCCAGCCCTGAAATCGCTCGCCCGCCCCGCCCATCGACCCGCTGGAGACGCCTCCCGGAGCGACTTGAGGGGGGTTTTTGCTTGACACTAACCTATGTGGCAAATACATTTGAGCCGTTCTACGCTCGCCAGCGAGCGGACCGCGCCATCGTGGAGATCGCCATCGTGACGAAAAAAGAGATCGTGAAGAAAATATCCGAGGACATCGGTCTGACGCAGCTCAAGACCAAGGACATCGTTCAGCGGACCCTCGACGCGATCATCCAGACTCTGGTTTCCGAGGGACGGATCGAGCTTCGCAATTTCGGCGTCTTCGAGGTCAAGCGGCGAGCCCCGCGCAAGGCGCGCAACCCCCGTACCGGGGACAAGGTCTACGTCCCGTCGAAAAACGTGGTGACCTTCAAACCGGGCAAAGAAATGGAAGAACTCGTCCGAAAGATGAATCCGGACAATCTTCCCCTATTGGAAGACGGTTCAGATGCCGATCTAGATGGCAACGGACCCATCGAACCGGTCGCCGAAGCTCAACGTCAGGCCGCCAAGGATTAAGCGAACGCCGGGGCGGCTTCGAGGTCGATGCGCAAGGCCCTGCAAGATGGGGGTTTCGGCTTGAGCCGAGGGCGGAGGCCCTGGCGCAAGCCCACGGATCAGAGCCAGGCAAGGATTGCCTGGCGAGACTGGTTCGCGTGATCATCGAAAGCGGGAGGAGCCCGACATGCGAAAACTTCTGGCGGCCCTGGCCATCATGGTCGCCTCCCTCGCACTCTTCGAGGGTTGTGCGCCTGTGCCTCTGCCGCGATACGCGGCCTACAAGCCCAAGCGCGTTGAAGAACTGCTCAACGAATCGGAAAACCTGCGGCAGGCGGGCGACGATTGGGAACGCTTCTGGTTCCTCGATCAGCCTTCGCACATGACGCCGTTCCGCACCCACGGCGGCCTTGGGCCCTGATCCCGTCGGGATCTTCCCTGGAAAACAACGACTCGACGAGGCCGACCGGGGGTGTACGCCGCCAGGTCGGTCTTCGCTTGCGCGCCGTCACCAGCTTAATCAGACCCTACCGGCGTAACGACCACGTCACGGGCTGAGATGGTCGTGGAAGAACTCGGTGATCAGGCTGACGTACTTCTTGGGGTAGGTCCGGTAGGCCTGGACGTGCTCGACGCCCGGCAGCGTCAGGGTGAGGCACGACGCCCCGGCGGCGCGGCTGAGTCGAAGCGCCTGCGCGACCGGAACGATCGAGTCGGATTCGCCGTGGATCAACAGTAAGGGACGGTCCCCCCAGGAGGCCGCGGCCTGAATGGGGACGAGTTCGTCCGTGCGCAGCCCGTAGAGCAGCCGCGCGGCCGTCAGAATTCCCGGATTGAACCAGCTCGGCAGCCGGCTGTGCTTGCTCAACTGGGTCTTGAGCAGGGCGGGGAGGTCGCCGTAGGGGCTGTCGATCACGGCGGCCTGGATGGAGGGATTGTGCGCGGCCTCCAGCATCAGGGTCGACGCCCCCATCGAATAGCCGAGCCAGCCGATCCGATCCTCCTCGTAGCCCTCCGCGAGCGCCCAGCGCATCACCGCCCGCAAGTCGGCGCGCTCGCGGCTCCCCAGCGAGAGCCGCGACGGATCGCTCTGGCCGTGGCCGCGGAGATCGAAGAGGAGCACGTCGTACCCCTGATTGTGGAGGTCGCGGCCCAGGCCCGCCATTTCCAGCCACGAACTCCACATGCCGTGCACCAGGACGATCAGATGACGATGCTCGGCCGTCGGCAGTCGCCAGCCGCGAAGCGTCAGGCCGTCCTGCGTCCGCGTCTGCCACGGCGCCGCGTCTCGGCTGAGCTGGTGCGGATCGAAGGTCAAGGGATGATTCGTCGCCCGAGTCAGGCGCTCGGCGGTCAGACACGAAATCATCGCGTAAAGGCACATGAAACCAGTCGCCGCCAGCGCGACGACGCGGCGACGGAACGTCCTGGACCCAAAGCCGACAGCCATCGCACCCTCCTTAGAACGAAGCGAAGCTCGCATCCGACGAGTCAGGATCGAACCGGCTGAGGCGGGAGATCCGTCACAGCGGACGGCGGTCGATTTATAGGCTGGGCTCGCGCCCCGTCCAACACCGGTTTCGAGGATTCCCCCTCGAACCTCGACCAGCGGAGCCGACCGACGAAGCGCCGTCGAAGGAAGCCCATCCGGCCGGGCTGTGGGAGCGGTCGCGGCTCCGAGAGGTTTCGGCGCTGGCTCGGCACATCCCGCCGCGCCGGCTCAACCGTTCGCCCCGTCACGTTTGGCTCAAGACGTTCGTTCCGGAAATCCGATTCCAAGTGATGGCGAATGGCGCCTGGAACGGAGTCGCCGGCACGGAGGATAGGGCGATGGCAACGATTTATTCGGAACAGATTCACGCGACGGCCATCGTCGATCCCGATGCGATCCTCGCGCCCGACGTTCAAGTCGGCGCCTACGCGATCATCGAGGGGCCGGTGGAGGTGGGGCCGGGGTGCGTCATCGAATCGCACGCCTGCCTCAACGGCCCGCTGCGGATGGGCCGCGACAATTTCGTGGGCCACGGCGCCGTCCTGGGCAAGAGCCCGCAGCACCGAGGCTACGGCGACGAGCCCACGGGACTGGAGATCGGCGACGGCAACGTCTTCCGTGAATTCGTCACGGTCCATCGCGGCACGGTGCAAGGCAACGGCGTGACGACGGTCGGCGACCGCAACCTGTTCATGTGCAACTCCCACCTGGGCCACGACGTCCGGGTCGGAAACGGCTGCACGATCGTCAACAACGCCCTGGTCGCGGGGCACGTCACCCTTGGAAACGACTGCATCCTGTCGGGCAACACCGCCGTTCAGCAGCGTGTTCGGGTCGGCCGTCTGGCCATGCTCGGCGGCATGTCGTCCTCCACGAAGGACATCCCGCCGTTCATCCTCCAGCAGGGTTACAACTGTGTGACCGGGCTGAACCTCGTCGGCCTGCGGCGGTCGGGGGCGTCGACCGCGTCGATCAACGCACTCAGGCAAGCGTATCGGGTGCTGTATCGCGAGGGCCGCCCGATCTCGTCGGCGCTGGACCGGGTCGAACAGGATTTCGGAGAGATCGCCGAGGTCGCGGAATTCCTCGACTTCATCCGCCATTCGAAACTCGGAGTCAACCCCGCGCGCTCCAACGAGCGGGGCAATTACGACATCCAGTGACGCGCGGGCCCGACGCGGTCGTCGCCGCCTACTACTCGCCGCGATCGAGTCGGCTGCGGACGCGGGCGAGCTCGTCTTCGTCGAGCTCGCCGTCGGCGCGCGCCTGTTCGAAAACGTCGAGCAGCTCGTCGCGCGTGGCCGGATCAAGGTCCTCATGCGCTTCCTCCCAGGATCGGTAGGCGAGGACCGCTCCCCAGATCATCGCGACCACCAGCACCGCCAGACCGAAATAGTAGGAAGCCCCCGTCAGCCCCTCCATGGCGAACAGCCCGGGGGCCGCCTCGTTGATGAACCTCACGACGCCCATTCGGCGTCCTCCTTTTCCAGTGCCTGGCTCGGGACGATTCGCGATCCTTGAAAGCCGCCGGCTGCGGGTCCGGTATGATCGTCGACCGGCGCTGTTCGTGGAAACGTGTGTTGCGATGGTTTCGCACGCATTGCCCGGGCGCATTGTTCGATTATACTGAAAGGAAGAGAAGAGGGGAGCAGAGCGCACTTTGAGCGAAGCTTTGCGCTCGCGTCGAGTGCATCTTCCGACCGAAATTGCGCATCAGGATACGGTTTTCCCTTCACGGTCGTTCTTCAGGAGAGGGGTGGCATCCATGATTCGCTCAGGCTTTCGCGGCGCGGCCCTGTTCGTTCTGGGCGTCGGGGCCATCTTCACCCCCTCGACGGTGCAGGCGCAAACGACGACGATCGGAGACATCGCTTCCGATCCTTTCGCGTTTTACTACGCCTACTATCTGCCCAATCAGCAGATGCAGGCCATGCGGCCTCGCCCGGACGACGCCATCAATCAGGCCGTCCAGCAACGCCAGTATTACGCGACCCTCCAGCGCCCGACCCTTTACAACCCGGTTTCGCCTTACACCGATTCCGAGTACGACCCCCTCAAACCCTACTCGCAACAGCAGGGCAAAGAGCGTCTCGGCTCCGCCCACAGATTCGCCCAAAACCCGTCAAACGCCGACGGCTCCGGTCCTTCCCTCTATTACGGCCGAGCCACGCAGTACTACCCCACCCTGAGAGCCGGTCGCGGCCCGAATGCCAACACCGCGACCGCCGGTCGCAGAACCGGCGGCGGACGACGCGGCGGCGGCATGGGTGGCATGGGCATGGGCGGCATGGGCGGCATGGGCGGTGGCATGGGCGGCGGCATGGGTATGCCGGGATAGTCAAGCCTCCCCTTTGAAAGTCGAACGGTGGACGGCGGTGGTGCCGAGCGCCTTGCCCGGCCACCATTCGAGTCGGATCTGCATCGCGTCCGTCCCCCCGACGGACTCGAATCGGGCCTCAGGAGTCGTGCATGTCGGCGGGCGCGGACCAGCAACGTTTGAACCCGGAAGAACGAGCGAATCTGGTCGCGTTCATCGACGGCGAGCTGACCGAGGTCGAATCGCGGTCGCTGACCACCAAACTGACCCACAGCGCGACCGCCCGGCGCGAAGTCGAGCTGCTCAAAAAGACCTGGGACGTCCTCGATTCGCTCCCTCGCCCCACGGTCACCGAACAGTTTCACGAGCGGACGCTGACGTACGTCCGCTCGCTCGAACTGCGGGCTGAAAGCCGATACGCTCCGGCGAAGAAATGGGGCGAGACCTTCCTCAAGCTTGCGGTCTGCCTCTTGATCGCCGCGGCCGGCGTCGCGTCGGGCTTCGCCGTCACGCGACAAGTCTGGCCGGTTCCGGAAGAGAGGGTCATCCGCGACCTCTCCCTGGCGGAGCATCTCGACGAATACCTTGAAGTCGGCTCTTTCGAGTTCCTCGACGAATTGAAGAACTCGGCCGAATTTGGAACGCCCCCGTAGAGCCTCGTCCATGACCGACAACGCGAAAAACAGTTTCCCACGCTCCCGGCCGCTCGGCCTGCTCGCCGGAACGTTGGTCGTCATGGCGGCGGGCGCAGCCAGCCTCGACGAGAACCGGGCGCGGTTCCTCCAGACGTCAGCCGTCGCGCGTCGCGACCTGGCCGAGTCGCTTCGGCGCTTCGACCAGGATTTCCGGGTCGAGCAGCAGCAGGCGGTGCGGTCGATCGACGACCGACTCAAGACGCTGCCGACCGAGGAACGCGAGCATTATCTCGCCGCGATGCGACGGTTCCACAACTGGGTCGAGGGCCTGCCGGAGCGCGTCCGCGACGACCTGCTCGCCAAGGCCCCCGACCAGCGTCTCAGCTCGGTCAAGACCCTGGTCGCCAAATACCCCCTTCCCGACGTGGAAGCCCGTTCGCCGGTCGATTTCATCCAGACCGGAGGCACTGGGGCTTTCGAGGTGGCGTCCCTGTGCAAGACGTGGTTGGCCCTGTCGCCGCAAGAGCGACAAAAACTGGACGCTTCACCCGCGGGGAGCCGCCGCGCCGAGCTGCACCGTCTCGGACACAATCGCAACATTCCCGCCGAGTTGACACCCCCCGATTACAACGAAAAGCATTGGATCGATCAGGCCGAGAACCGCCTCAATGAGATCCGCGGCTCTGGAACCGTTCAGAAAGACTGGATCACCAAGCTCGAAAACCGGATCGCGCAAACCTCGGCCAACCGGAAAGGCGATGGCAAGGAATCGCCGCGCCCGTTCCTCCATCGCCTGGCGGTCAACCTGTACGTCCAGGAGCACACCCCGCCCGCCAAGGTCGACTCCGGCCGGCTCGCCCAGTTCTTCGCGTCCATTCCCTCCTGGGTGCAGTCGACCTTCAACGTCTTCCCCAGCGATGAGGCCCGAAGGCGGCTTACGCTCGTGTATCGACTGGTTTATCCCCATCCCCAGGAGTTCGACCCCCGGGCCGGAGCCGGAACCAAAGCTCAAGCGTCCCCGTCGCCCGCCGCGTCCAAGACCGCCCAACCCCGCCCGTCCGCGCCGCAGGCCCAGCCGAAGAACGCGACTTCCAAACCCTCGAACCCGGTCCAGTCTCCTTTTTAGGCTCTCGATGAGGATCATCGACCGATGGATCGCGACGAGGAGGACCGCAACTGGATGCGTCTGGCCCTGGACGCCGCCGCCCGGGGGAGGGGGATGGTCGAGCCGAACCCGATGGTTGGGGCCGTCGTGGTTCGAGACGGCCGGCTCGTCGCGACCGGGCATCACGCCCAGTTCGGCGGTCCGCACGCCGAGGCCGCCGCGCTGGAGGCGGCCGGCGAGCAAGCGCGCGGGGCGACGCTCTACGTCACGCTCGAACCGTGCTGTCATCACGGCAAGACTCCGCCCTGCGCCGAAGCCATCCTCCGCGCGGGGGTCTCGCGCGTCGTGGCGGCCCACCGCGACCCGTTCCCGAAGGTCGACGGCGGCGGCCTGAGCCGCCTCCTCGCGGCCGGCCTGGACGTGACGGTCGGACCGGCCGCCGATTCCGCCGTCGCGCTCAACGCCCCTTATCTCAAGCGGGTCTTCACCGGTCGGCCGTACGTCATCGCCAAATGGGCCATGACGCTCGACGGCAAGGCGGCCGTCGGTCCGGGCGACAGCCGCTGGATCTCGTCGGCGGCCTCGCGGGCGCTCGTCCACGCCGTTCGGGGCCGGATGGACGCGATCGTCGTCGGGATCGGCACCGCGATCGCCGACGACCCCCAGCTCACCGCCCGCCCCCCCGGACCTCGAACTCCGCGACGGGTCGTGCTCGACAGCCAGGCGCTGCTGCCGTCGACCTCGAGCCTCGTGAAATCCGCCCGCGAGACGCCGACGCTCGTCGCCGTGACCGATCGGGCCCCCGTTGATCGTCGCCGAAACCTGGAGGAGCGAGGATGCGAAGTCGTTGTCTTCGAAGGCGCGTCCCGCGTGCCGATCGTCCCGCTGCTCGCCGAACTCGGCCGCCGCGGGATGACGAACCTACTGGTCGAGGGGGGCGGCCTGGTTCTGGGCGCGTTTCTGGACGCCGGTGAGGTTGACGAGGTCGACGTCTTCATCGCCCCGCTCATCGAAGGAGGCGATCACGCGAGAACGCCGGCCCGCGGCCAGGGCCGGTCGCTCATGAGCGACGCAGCGCGGCTCGACCACCTCGTCCACACGACGATCGACGGCGACCTCCGCATCCAGGGTCTGGTTCCCCAATCGTGGAGAGCCCGTCTGGATTCCCTGATCAGGGATCGGACAGGCAACGCGTATTGACCAGGGCGGTCGAAAACTATTAGAGTCGAAGATCGTAAGGGCACGGTTTTTGCTCACCCTGAGAGTTCTCATCGGAGACACGCCTCGTGAGCAGCTCACGAAACGGGCATCCGAACGCCAAGCTGGCCCCCAAGGCCGTCGTCGGTCGGGTCAGTCTTTATCTGAGGCAGTTGGAAACGCTCCAACTCCAGGGTCTGGACAAGATCTCGAGCCGCCAGCTCGGCGAGCCGTTCGGCATCAAAAATGCCCAGGTTCGCAAAGATCTCGCCTTTTTCGGCCAGTTTGGTCATCCGGGCATCGGCTATCACGTCGACGCTCTGATCTCGGTCTTGAGGGAGATCCTCGGGGTCGACAAGGATTGGCCGCTGGCCCTGGTCGGGCTCGGCAACCTCGGACGCGCGCTCTTGAAGTATCGTGGGTTCCGCTCGCGTCGGTTCCACATCGTGGCGATCTTCGACAACGACCCGCGGAAGATCGGCCAGGAGTTCGGAGGGATGATCGTCGAACCGATCGAGGCCCTGCGGAAGAGCATCGCCTCGCACAAGACGAGTCTCGCCCTCCTCTGCGTGCCGGCCGAATCCGCCCAGCAAGTGGCCGACCTGATGGTTGCGGGGGGGATTCGCGGAATCTTGAACTTCGCCCCAGCGCCGTTGTCGGTGCCGTCGCACGTCAACGTCGCGGCCGTCGACCTGAGCATCCAGCTCGAAAACCTCGCCTACAAGGTCCAAAAAACCCAGGAAGGCGTTTCTTACGGCGGCTAGTCTTCCCGTTGGGCGAGTCGGTCGCTAGAATGCTGGAACCTTTACCCGGTGGTGAAACGGTATCACAACAGGTTTTGGTCCTGTTTTTCCAGGTTCGAATCCTGGCCGGGTAGCTCTCGATACTCCTCCCTCCGCGACCGAGCACCAGCCACATCACTCAAGGTTCTGGATCACACCAGAATGCTTGGAATCCCCGAGGTTCGGCTGTTCCGAGGCGCAAAGCTTCGTGCAGCCCCGCGCTTCATCGTAAACCGCGAACTTCGCGGTCGGGTCGCTTGCTCTGGCGAGGAATACTCGGTTGAGGCCGAGATCTAGGCAAGGATCGGGACCACGCGCGGTTGCAGGCCCCCCGTGACGTGGACCTTGCCTGAGCCGTCCACGAACACGTTCACTTCGCTGCGAACGCCGAATTCCGGCAGATAAATCCCCGGCTCGACAGAGAAGCAGGTGCGGGGCAGGACCAATCGCTCATCGCGGGTTTCGAGGTCGTCCATATTGGCCCCGTTGCCATGAACTTCTTGACCGATGTTGTGGCCCGTTCGGTGGATGTAGTATTTCCCGTAGCCGGCGTCGGCGATGATTTTACGGGCTGCGTCGTCGACTTCGTACCCGCGCAGCGGTCGGCCCGCGGCGTAGGCGTCCTTGACGCAGGCGATCGCCGCGTCGCGCGCCGCGGCCACGACGGCGAAGATCGTCTCGTATTTCTCCGGAACGCTCGTGCCCACGAATCCGACGCGCGTGAGGTCGCTGTAAACGGCGCGAGGCTCGTCGACCTTCGCCCAAAGATCGATCAGCACGAACTCGCCAGCCTGAATGGCGGAATCTTCTCCGGCCTTCGGCTCATAGTGCGGGTCACCGCTGTGAGCGTTCGCCGAGACGTTCGGCGGACTGTAGGTCGTAAGTCCGTGCTTGCGAAAGTGTTCCAGGATCGCCGCCTGAACTTCGGTCTCGCGGATCGAGCCGCCGTCCCGCGTCCGATCGGCGATCAGCCGCCAGGCCAGGTCGAAGGCCGTCGTCGTTCCCGTCTCGGCCTGCTGGTGCAGGCTCCACTGGCGGTCGTCCCATGTCGCCTCGAAAAACTGGATCAGATCGCCCGAGGAGACGACTTCGACAGCCAACCCTCGCACAAATTCGATGGTTCCCGCATCGACCTTGGACACATAAGGATTGGAAAGATTAGGCGCATACTCCATCGCAACGCGTTTTCTTCCGGAAACTAACGCGGTGATGCCGGCCTCAAGATCTTGCCAGGCCATGTAAATGGTCTTGGAACCCGGCAGGTGTTCCAGGGCGCGGGGCTCGATCGCGTGTACGAGCTTCCTCGGTTCGCCCTCGGCCGGGATCATGTAAAAGAAGCGTCGCGAGCCCGGCGGGCGATCTTCGAGCCCCAGAATCCGCCGCGCCGGCAAGTTGCTGCCCCGGAAGTCGTACAAGAGCCAGCCGTCAACGCCGAACTCCCGAAGGCTCTTCTGGATCGACGCGAGATCGAACATGGGCTCGACTCCGAAAGCGAACCGTGAGACGAAGACCGCGCGCACGCTAAGACCCACGTCGCGCCCGAGCGTCGCTAATCTACAACAAGGTTCCGGCTTCCACCAGATCCTCGGAGTCACGACGTCGAACTCGTCCTATAGTAGAGACGGGGTCGAGCGAGGAAAAAAAAAGACGGCCGATTCGTGAGAATCGGCCGCCCTTGATGCTTATCTTGGTTGCGTATTCGCAAGTCGATCAGACGGAGCGCTTGCGGAGCACCCGAACGAGACCGGCCGCGGCCAGGCCGATGCCGGCCATGGCGATCGAGGCGGGTTCCGGAATCGAGGTCGGCGGCGCGTTGATGGTGATGGCCTCGCTCAAGCCGCCGAGGGACGACGACGTGATGGTGATCTGCACGCTGGCCGGGCTGGGGCCAAAACCGCCGAAGAGCGGGGTGAACGTGCCGAGGATGTAGATGTTGATGAATCCGCTCGTCGGAGTGCCGACGACGGTTCCGCTGGTCGCGGTGAACTTCCCGTAGGTCGCGTTCGTAAGCGTGAAGGCCGACAGGTTGGTGACGTCGACCGTGTTGGGACCGAAGTCGGTCGAGAGCGGAACCACCGAGAAATCACCGTTGCCCGGCTTCGAGACGAGCGTCTGGGCGGCCGTCACGGAGAGGTTGGGCACGGAGAGATCCAAGCTGTTCGACGTGAGGTCGCCGAAGCCGACCAGCGAGAGGGCGCCGGCAACTTCCGTGGCGGCCTGGGCAGGAACCGCGGCGAGAACGAACAGAGCCCCCGCCATGAGGGCGCGATGCAACTTAATCACTCAGTGTCTCCTTTGCTCTAGTAGGTGGGGACAGATCTCGAGGACAAATGGACCTGCTATTCCGAACAAGCAACGTAACATAACGAATCCGGACGCCGGTAGTCAATGGTCAAGATGCTCATCTTCACCGGCAACAAAAGAACCGCTTCTCCTCGTGGTTTCTTGGCAACAGGGTATCCATCTGGAAGTAAATTCCATCCTGATTCGATCCAGATGGGTTTATTAAGATCCCGATCACCGATCTCGACGCCTATTGCTTCCGTCGGCCGCAACATCCACATCGAAATCGGAGGTTCAGGCCCTGGGAGAGAGCGAGCTCGCGCCGGAGGCAGGTCGAAGCGTCCTCGGGGGCATGTCGTCGCACAAACCCCCGTACCTGATTACGAGACGCCGTACGACTCCGTGACAAGGGGAGAAAAATCTCCTCAAGAAACGCCGCCTTCATGACGACCCACGCTCGATGAGAACGCGCCAGGCCGACAGGGGGCCTCCGTTCGTCGCCGATCCAGACCGAAACTTCAAATCGAAGTTCAGGGGGTTTGCAGGGGTGTTCGTCGTCATCGCGACGATCCCGCTCAACCGGCGCTTAACGACGGCGTCGCCCGAATCTCAAGGCGAGCCGCGATTTCCATTGATGGAAAGATTACCGGGGTCCGGACTTGAACCGGAGACCTGCGGATTATGAGACCGCCGCTCTAACCAACTGAGCTACCCCGGCATGGCTTTGTGGTGAGTCTCGGAAGCTTGTCCGTAGCCCTCGCCATGACCATAATCCAACGCTACCAGACATCCGGCGCGACTTCAAGTTCAAGACGACCATTGGGAATGGTCGGCTTGTCTGGTTGGGAACGCTGGGTGGGTTGCCGGACTCTTCTCGCCCGAAACACGATTCCGATCGCCTCGACCCGGGGCTGATCATCAGGGAACCTTCAGGTTATGCCGCCACAATACATCTTCAGCATCGAAAATTTGTCGAAAGTCTATGCCAAAAAAGAAGTTCTGAAAAACGTCTGGCTCTCGTTCTACCCCGGGGCGAAGATCGGGGTGATCGGCGGCAACGGCTCGGGCAAAAGCACCTTGCTGCGGATCATGGCCGGCCTGGACTCCGATTTCGTCGGCACGGCACGACCCGCGACGGGGATTTCGATCGGCTACCTGCCCCAGGAGCCCGTGCTCGACGATCGGTTCGACGTGCGGGGCAACGTCGAACTCGCCGTGAAGCCGGTGCGCGACCTTCTAACCCGGTTCGACGCGATCAACGCCCGGCTCGGCGAAGGGCCCGACGCCGACGAGATGGACCGACTGCTCGAAGAGCAAGCCAACGTCCAGGACGGCATCGAGGCCGCCAATGGATGGGATCTTGACCGTCGGCTCGAAATCGCGATGGACGCCATGCGGCTTCCGCCGGGCGACGCCGAGGTTGCCACCCTTTCCGGCGGTGAGCGACGGCGCGTGGCTCTCTGCAAGATCCTCCTGGAGAGCCATGACATCCTGCTCCTCGACGAGCCGACCAACCATCTCGACGCCGAGAGCGTCGCCTGGCTTGAACGGCATCTCCAGGAGCACGCGGGGACGGTCATCCTGGTCACCCACGACCGCTACTTCCTCGACAACGTCGTGAAGTGGATCCTCGAACTCGACCGAGGGCAGGGGATTCCCTGGGAAGGCAACTACTCGTCGTGGCTGGAGCAGAAGCAGAGCCGGCTGGCGCTCGAGGAGAAGCACGAGAGCACGCGCCGCAAGAACCTGGCGCGCGAGCTGGAATGGGTGCGGATGTCGCCCCGGGCGCGCGTGGCCAAGAACCGGGCGCGACTCCAGCGGTATGAGCAACTCGCGGCGCAAGACTACGACAAGCGCGACGAGGCCGTCGTCATCCAGATCCCGGCCGGCCCGCACCTGGGCACGCTGGTCGTCGAGGCCGAGGGGGTCGCCAAGGGCTTCAACGATCGTCTCCTGTTCGAGGACATGAGTTTTCGGCTTCCTCCCGGCGGGATCGTCGGAGTCATCGGCCCCAACGGCGCGGGCAAGACGACGTTGTTCCGGATGATCGTCGGCCAGGAGAAGGCCGATCGCGGCGAATTGCGGGTCGGCGACTCGGTCGTCCCCTCGTACGTCGATCAGAACCGCGATTCCTTGAATCCGGAGAACACCATCTTCCAGGAGATCAGCGGCGGCCTCGACCAGATCATCCTCGGCAAGCGCAAGGTGCCGGCCCGCGCGTACGTCGCCGCCTTTAATTTCAAAGGCCCCGACCAGGAGAAGGTCGTCGGCAAGCTCTCCGGCGGCGAGCGCAACCGGGTCCATCTGGCCAAGCTCCTCAAGAGCGGCGGCAACCTGCTGTTGCTTGACGAGCCCACCAACGACCTCGACGTCGACATGCTCCGGGCCTTGGAAGAGGCGCTTATTGAATTCGGGGGATGCGCCGTTGTCATCAGCCACGATCGTTGGTTTCTGGACCGGGTCGCCACGCACATCCTCGCGTTCGAAGGCGACAGCCGCGTCGTCTGGTGCGACGGCAATTACGAAACCTATGAAGCCCAGCGCCACGAGCGTCTGGGGCTCGACGCCGATCAGCCCCACCGCATCAAGTACAAATCCCTGATGAGGTGAGCCGCCGACGGCTTCTCGACGCCTCGCGGACGGCCGATCGATCCGCGAGGCGTTTCCGTGCGCGGCATCGGGTTTGCCACGTCGGCTTGGTTCCAAAGCTGGAAGTGCTCGTACGGATCAACGAGGGAGGGTCGATGTCTTCAGCGCAGGATACGAAGGTCTCGCGAGTCTTTGCGGTCGTGAACGCGCATTCGGGGCAAGCGGCGCCGGAGCGCGTGATCCAGACCCTTCGAACGCATCTGGCTGCTCACGATCAAGACTGTGAGATCCACGAGACGCGGGAGCATGAGGATCTCACGTCGATCGTCCGCGACGCGGTGCGCGGCGGCTTCGATACGATCGTGGCGGCGGGCGGCGACGGCACCGTTTCGGCCGTGGCCAACGGCGTTGTGGGAACTGATGCGAGGCTGGCGATCCTTCCGCTTGGCACGACCAACGTTCTGGCGCGTGAACTCGGCGTGCCGCTCGACCTCGAAGCCGCCTGCGCGCTGATCTCGGGTCCGAACGGGACGGCGCACATCGACGGCATGAAAGTGGGGGAGTTCTGCTACTTCACGCAGGTCGGCGTGGGCGTCGACGCGCTCATGATCCACGACACCTCCGAGGTCGACAAGCGGCGGATGGGCGCATTCGCCTACGTGTGGACCATGACGAAAAATCTGCTGGGCTACAAGCCGCGCCGCATGACGATCACCGCCGACGATCGCAGCGTCCGCACGCGATCGCTTCAAGTGCTCCTGGCCAACTGCGGGGCGCTGGGCGTTTCAGGCCTTCGTTGGGGGCCTGACATTCAAGTCGACGACGGCCGGATCGACGTCTGCATCTTCCGGCCCAGATCTCCACTCGATTATCCGCGGATCGCCTGGAATTTCCTGGTCGGCAGACACGGCCAGGAAACCCGGCTGACCTACCTGAGGGCCTCGCGAAGCGTCCTTGTCCAAGCCAACGAGCCGCTTCCCGTCCAGGGCGACGGCGAAATCATCACCCAGACTCCGCTCACGGTTGAGATTGTTCCGCGGGCGGTCCGGGTCGTCGTCCCGGCGAAGATCGACGACAGGCAAGGCCAGAGCCGAACGCGTTGAAAGTCGTTCACCTTTCCGACATTCACGTCTGGCGATACACATGGAACGTCGGTCAGCTGGTCGGCGTCCGCGCCTGGTGGATGCTCGCGCTGCTGCGCGGCCGCGCCCATCAGTTTCAGCTCGAACGGGTCGACGAGGTCGTGGCGAGGGTAAGAAGCCTTAATCCTGATCATGTGCTCATTACGGGGGACTTGACGACGTCGGCCCTTCCCGACGAATTCGCCGACGCCAAGCGTCATCTTGCGCCCTTAATGGCGGATCGCGAGCGGATCACAATCTTGCCGGGCAATCACGATCGCGCGACCCGGCGGTCGTCGACGACGAATCGCTTCGAATCGGCCTTCGGCTTATACATGCCTCGGCTGACTTTTCCCTGGCTGCGTCGTCTCGACGACGAGACGGCGATTCTCGGGCTCGACGCGACGCGGTTCCACTACACGCCACGCGGACGGATTCCGACCGCGCAGCTCGACCAGGCCCGGGCACTGCTGACCGACGCCCCCGGGCGCCCCCGGCGGCTGATCGTCGCCAGCCACTACCCGATCGCGGCCCCGCCGCCTTACGAGCGCGAGCTGGCCGCCAAGCGTCTGGAAAACGCCGACGAACTGGCCGCATGGCTCGCGCGGGTGGGCCCGCACATATTCTGCTGCGGACATGTGCACGCCGCCTGGGCTTTCCGGCCGAGAGAGCTTCCCGACCAGCTCTGTCTCAACGCCGGCGCCCCGCTCTATCGCGACCCCGCCGCCCTCCAGCCGCCGGGCTTCCTGGAGATCGATCTCGACGCGGACAGGGTTAAAGTCGTCCATCAGGCGTGGGACGGCACGGAATGGAAGCCGATCGTCATGGTCGACGAGCGCGTCTTCGGCAAGGCTTGATCACGGTTCGACTCGTCTGAGCCGTCACGATCGACGAGATCAAGGTCGGCAAGCGTAGCGTTCAGTCGTCTCAGGAATCGTCGGCGACGTGGCGCATTGATGTGATTTCAAAGCCCTGGCGAGCAATGGTCGCACCGGCCGCAGGCTCCGACGGGCTCGTCGTCCTGGCCGAAGTAGTCCAGCACGACGCGCCAGCGGCAATCACGCGACTCGGCGTACTCGACCATCCGCTGGAGATTCAGGCGGTCGATTTCGTCGCGTTCCTCGTAGCGGCTCGCCAGCCGCGACATGTCGTCGAGCGTCAACTCGGGACGGAGCAAATGCAACCGCCCCGAGAGGTCTTCCTTGACGATTCCCGCCGCTCGAAAGACGTTCAGCGCGCTCTTGAATCGCGTGCGCGGCAAGGGCGAGACCAGCTCAAGCTCGTCGAATCGAGGAGGCGACTCGGCCAGCCTCTTGAGTGCGTGATGCGCGTTGACCAGGTCTTCCGACGAGGGATAGCGCCCGGCCTGGAAGAACGCGTGGAGCTTCCGGTCCTCGGGTCGATAGATCAAGGTGCAAGTCGCCGGTTCGCCGTCGCGGCCCGCCCGACCGAACTCCTGGTAGAACGACTCGATCGTGCCGGGAAGATGGGTGTGGATCACGTACCGGATGTCGGGCTTGTCGATTCCCAGGCCGAACGCGTTGGTCGCGACCATGATCGGGACCTCGCCTTTCATGAACCGATCTTGATTCGTCGCGCGGTCGACGGTCTTCATCCGGCCGTGGTACGCGACGACGCGAAAGCCCCGCTCGGCGAGTTGTTCGGTCAAGCTCTCGACCGCTTTGACGGTCGCGGCGTAGACGACGCCCGACGATTCGCCGTCGCCCAGCAACTCGACGAGGCGATCGAACTTCTCGACTTCCTCGGTGACCGAGACGACCGCGAGCCGGAGATTGGGGCGGTAAAACCCCGTGTGGACGACCGCGGCGTCGGGAATGCGAAGCTGCTTGAGGACGTCCTCGACGACGTCGGCGGTCGCCGTGGCCGTCAGAGCGAGCACCGTGGGGCGGCCGAGGTCTTCGATCACTGCGCCCAGCGCCAGGTATTCCGGACGGAAGTCATGCCCCCATTGGCTGACGCAATGCGCCTCGTCAACGACGAACAGATCAAGCTGCGCGGCTCGCAGCAACGTGCGGAACTCGGGGTCGGCGAGTTGCTCGGGAGTCGTGTAAATGAAGCCGTGAAACCCGTTCTTGATCCGCTCCTCCGCCTCCTCGCGCTGGGCGGCGGTGAGCGTGCTGTTGATCGCCATCGCCTCGAAGCCTCGACTTTCGAGGGCCTCGGTCTGATCTTTCATCAAGGCGATCAACGGGCTGACCACGACCGTCGCCCCGGGAAGCTCAAGGCCGGGGAGCTGAAAGCATAGGCTCTTGCCCGATCCCGTGGGCATGACGACCAGCGTATCGCGACCATCCATCGCCGACTGCACGGCGCGTCGCTGCCCGGGCCGGAAGGAACGGAAGCCGAAGTGGATGCGCAACCGCTGCACGAGACCGTCCCGGCGGGCGGGCGTCGGCTCACGATCCATAGCCTCTGGCATGATCACTCCCATCGCTGCGCCATGAGGAACCGGCTCGCTCCGCCACGGCCGCAGCCGACTCAATCGGGCAACGGCCGTCCCTTGGTTTCGGGGGCGAACCAGATCAGTACGAGACCGACGACGTAAATCAAGCTGGTGACCGCCAGGCTGGCCGGAAGGTCGCTGCGGAACCGGTCGAGCATCGCGCCGGTCAGGGCCAGAGTGCCGATTCCGGCGAAAATCCGGCCGAAGTTGTAGGCGATTCCCTGGGCGGTCGCCCGGATGCGGGTCGGGAACAGTTCCGGCAGGTAGAGCGGGGCCCAGCCGTAGAACGCCGCGGTGGTGAGCCCCACGGCGAACACGCCGGCCAGGAACCCCGGACCGAACGTCTGGGGCGTGCGGAATAGCCAGCCGGTCGATGCCAGCGAGAGCAGACACAACAGGAAGTAGGTCGGCCGGCGGCCGTGCCGCCTCGAGAACAGGGCGGCGGCCAAGGCTCCGATGCAGGCCCCGATCGCCGCGACGATCTGGGAATACTCCTTGGCGCCGGCTCGCTCCGGCCCAGCCAGAGTGACAGCCCAAAGCGGAATCCATTGGACCGCCCCCCAGGTGCCGAGCAGGGCGACGCCCGTCAGCAACGTGGCGATCACGCAACGCCAGCGCGTCGCAGGGGCCAGGGGCTCCCATGGCCGGACCGGCTCGGCGTCGGCCACGGCGGCTTCCCAGCGGGCCGATTCCGGGACCCAGAGACGGATCATGAACACCAGGAACGCCGGCACGACGCCGATGAACATCAACGGCCGCCAGCTCGTCGTCGCCTGGCCGGAGAGGACGTTCACGCCCAGGCTGGTCAAGGCGATGAGCAGGTAGCCGAGGTTCCCCATCGCTCCGATCACCCCGGCCAGGAGGGGGCGCGCCGAGGCCGGCCAGATTTCCATCACCAGGGCGACGCCCAGGCTCCACTCCCCCCCCATCCCGACCGCCGCCAGAAACCGCGACGCCGCCAGGTGCCAGACCGACGTCGAGAAGCCCCCCAGCCCGGTCAGCAGGGTGTAGGTCAGGATCGTCAGGGTCAGGGCCCTGGTGCGGCCGATCCGGTCGCCGAGCCAGCCGAACAGGAACCCTCCGGACGCCGCGCCGAACAGGAACAGGGCGTTCAGGATCGCGTTCCACTGGCCGACCGCCGTCGCCAGGGCCGTCGCCGCCGCGGCCGAGTCGGCGCCCGGCCCCAGCGTCGCGGCGACTCCCGGACTGAGCAACTCCCGGAGCGCCGGGTACGCGACCAGCGGGTGGAGCCCCATCTCGAAGCCGTCGAACATCCAGCCCAGCGAGGCGGCCAGCAGGGCCAGCCAGCGCCCGCGTCGGAAGGCGTCGGCCGGGGGCGGGGCGAGAGCCGTCGAGTACAGGCCGGAGGCGTCGGAAGTGGGGTCGTGGTTCATTCGCTGGGTCTCCTCGGATCTCTGCTCGCCGTCGTCCGCCGGTCAGTAACCGAGGCCGGGGCCGCTCAGTAGGCCGGTCTGGATCACGCCGTCGCGGGGGTGGAAAACGCCCGCAAAGCGGTCTTCCCACCTGCGGTTGGCCGCCGGGCAGTACTGCCGGCCGTTCCCCTCGATCGCCTCGACCCCGGGGATTCGGGCGGCGAGTCCGGCCGAGTGCAGGAACGACGCCCCCGGGCAGGTCAGGTCCTGGACACACAGAAACAGGCCGTGCTTGCGGGCGTAAGCGGCCATCAGGAGGGCCTGGCCGTGCCCCTTGCAGGTCTTCAGGGCGACGCCCGAGTAGCCGCGCTGGCGGGCCAACAGCAGGCTGTCGAGCCCCGTCAGCGACTCATCGATCACCACCGGACGGACGGCCGCGACCCGGTGCATGTCGGCCTCGGGGTGGGCGTTCAGGTCGCGGGCGGTCGGCTGCTCGACGTACTGGATCTTCTCGAGCGCCCCAGGCGACTCGGCGCGGAGCCGGTCGAACAGGTCGAGGACCTGCTCGGGCCGGTCGCAGCGCTCGTTGAAGTCGAGCGAGAACCGCCAGCCGGCCCAACCGCGACGCCGGCCGGCCTCCTCGGCGATCCGATCCACGTCGAGCACCCGTTGGGCGTCCCAGGCCGGATCGTCGCCGCTGAGCTTGATCTTGAGGTGCGTCAGGCCGTCGCGGTCGATCCAGTCGGCCAGGGTCTCCGGAAGGCCGTCGCCGATCGGCCGGACGACGTCGGCGGCCGACAGCGGGTCCATCGCCCCGACCAGGTGGTAGAGGGGGAAGGTCGGCCGGGGCGCGGGGCTGACGTAGCGGTCGAGGAACTCGCCCTGGAACTCGGGCGTCAGGTAGTGGGAGAGGTCGCGGGCGACGAAGTCGGGGCCGTAGCAGGCGTAGACGGACCGCCCGTGAACCTTGCCGTAGGCGTCGTGAAGGGCGGCGTCGACGGACGAGGCCGCCACCAGGGCCATCAGCTTGGGCATCGGCTCGGAGAGACCCAGTTCGCCGATCACCTCGTCCGCGAGGGTTCCAAGTGCGTGCTCCAGGTCGTTCCCGATATCGAGCGGGTGGCCGGCGTCGGGGTACGAGGCCAGCCAGCGCGAGGCCGATTGGGCCAGCCGGCGGACGGCCTCGGCGGCGGCAACCGGGGCGATATTCGGCGACGGCCATCCCCAGACGTTGCCCAGCGGCATCGACCCATGGCCGACGGCCCGCCGACCATCGGCCGTCTCGACCGTGACGGCGACGTTGACGATCTGGCTGCCGTCCACGACCCGCCCGCCGAACTTCAAGGGGGTCCGGAAGGGGGTGTCCTCGAACTCGCAGCTCACGTCCTTGACGCGGGCGTCGTTGACCTGGGGCATGGAGCTTGGTGTCCAGAAGAGCGGGGAACGGGGGAGCGGCGACTTTGCCGAAGGCCCAGTTTCTCAGAGGCCGGGGGCGGATGACAGACGGTCGTCGGGCGGTGGCGTCGAAAAGTCCGGCGGCCGCGCTGGCTCGACGGGGCCTTGCGGCCCGCCGGCCGGGCGTCGACAATCGGGCGGTACCAGGCTTTCGGAGCGGAAAGCGGCTACGGAACGAGGCTTCAAGGAGATCATCCTGTGCGGGTTTTGATGACTGGCGGATACGGCTGCATCGGTTCGTGGGCGGCGAAGCAACTGGTCGAAGAGGGCCATCAGGTCTGGATTTACGACCTCGCCGAGGACACTCACCGGCTCGACCTCGTCCTCGACCCCGAGCGCAAGGCCGAGGTCCGCTTCGTCCAGGGCGACGTCTCCGATCCCGAGGCCGTACTCAAGGCCGTGGTGGACTGCCGGGCGACCCACCTGCTGCACCTGGCGGGTCTGCAGACGCCCACCTGCCGGGCCAACCCGATCCTCGGGGCCAAGGTCAACGTGATCGGGACCCTGGCGGTTTTCGAGGCGGCGGCGGCCCTCCCGGATCAGGTCGAGCGGGTGGTCTACGCCAGTTCGGCGGCGGTTCACGGCCCGCCCGAGGCCGGCTCGACCGGCCCTCTGGCCGACGAGATCCGCCTGGCCCCGCTGACGCATTATGGCGCTTACAAGGTTTGTAACGAGTTGAACGCCCGCGTCTACTGGCTCGACAAGGGGATCACCAGCGTCGGGCTTCGCCCCTGGACGGTCTACGGCGTGGGACGCGACTTCGGGATGACCAGCGAGCCGACCAAGGCGATCAAGTCGGTCGCGGCGGGCCGGCCGTATCAGATCAGCTACGGCGGTTATCAAGATCTGCAATACGTCGGCGACGTCGCCGCCACGTTCGTCCTCGCCCTGAACCGCCCGTTCAAGGGGGCCGAGGCGTTCAACCTGCGGGGGGCCGTCGAGCCCATCGAGGCGTTCGTCGAGACTCTGGTTCAAGAAGTTCCCGCGGCGGGTCCTCTGGTCAGCCACGGCGACCGTCAGCTTCCGATCGCCCCCAGCCTCGACGACGCCCGGCTTCAGGCCACCCTGGGGCCGATCCCCCGGACCCCGCTTCGGGAAGGGATCGCCGAGACCTACCGGCGGTTCGAGGCCCTGCATCGCGAGGGCCGGCTCGATCTGTCCGATCTCGGTTGATTCGGACGGGCCCGGTCGTCGCCGATCGGGCCCGTCCTTCTCGATTCGATTCGATTCAACGCGTCTCGTCACCCCGCCTTGGCCTTCGCCTTGGCGGCCGCGGCCGGCTTGGTCGCGGCCGGGGCGGCCTGGGTCGGAACCGGCGGATACAGGTCCTTGGGCATCGGCTTGACTTCGATCTTGGCCGCCTTGCGGGCTTCGGTCAGAAGGTTCTTCTGAAGCTCGCCGGCGTAGACCGTCGTGACGTACGGCTTGTTCTGCTCAAGGTCGACCGGGCGGCCTTCCTTGCGGTCGGTCACCTGGATCAGGTGGTAGCCGTAGGGGGTCTCGACCGGGTTGGAGACCGATCCCTTCTTGAGCTTGAACGCGACGTCCGTGAACTCGGGGATGAAGCCGCTGCTCAGGTTGAAGAAGTCGAGGTCGCCGCCGCCGCCGCCGGCGTTGGCCGGGTCTTCCGAAAACTTGTTGGCGGCCTCGGCGAAGGTGATCTTGCTGGTCTCGATGTCGTTCTTGATCGCCGTCAGCTTCTGCTTCACCTTCTCCTTGTCCGCCGCCGAGGCGTTGGGATCGGTCTTCAGCAGGATGTGGCTGGCGCGGATCTGGGTGCCGCTGAACAGGTCGTGGTGGTCGGCCACGTACCGCTTCAGCTCGGCGTCGGTCGCCTTGAGGGTGACGTACTGGATCCAGCGGAGTCGGTCCTGGATCTCCTTGCGGATCTCCTCCGGCGAGAAGCCGTTTTCTCGGAGGGTCGACTCCAGGCTCTTGCCCTCGGACTTGAGCCCCTGTTCGAGCTTCGCCAACTCCTCGTCGATCTTGGCGGGGGGGATCGTGATTCGCTGGCGGTTGAGGAACTGGGTCACCAGCTTGGTGTTGACCAGCGTGTCGACGGCGTCGCGGTAGACCTGCTCGCGATCCTCGGAGGCCGGGATCGGGTAGCGGGTGATGATGTTGAAGACGTCGCCCTTGGTGATCTTCTCGGTCACGTCGTTGTACGACACCGTGGCGACCACCTCGCCCGCGTTGGCGATGAGCGGCGCGTTCGCCGCCGCCGCCGGGGCGGGCGCGGCGCCCGGCTTCTGCGCGGGCGCGGTCTGGGCGCGAGCCGTCTCGGCGCCGATGAACACCCCCGTCGCCGCCAACGTCGCCAGACCGGTAAGGACTATCCTGCGCATCGAACGGATCTCCCTGTCGAAAGCGATTCTGCGGATTCCAACTCGGTTTCCGATCAAGCCGATTCTCGGCGGCTTGACGGAAAAAGGCGAGTCGGCCGATTCTGGGGATTATACGAATTCCAGCGGATTCCGCCGCGCGACTTGACCGAGAATCCTCCGACCCATCCACACGCCTCCCGCCCGTCCCAGCCCCCCGGACGATTGGGTTCGATCGCGCCGAAATCACCCGTCGCAGACCCCTCTCGACTCCCTCGCAACGCCCCCGAACCCCCGTCGCAACGGCCTCCCGCCCTCCCCCCGCCGCCACGCCGGAATTGGGTTCGTTCGTCGCTCCCACGGCCGTCGTGCGCAAGACGTAAAGCCTTTACTGATAAGCTTTTTGTGTGCAGTTTCCAATTTGGCTTCGTTCGGCCGGGAAACCGGCGATTGGGATCGTTCAAGCGACCCGATTCCGCTCCCCCAGACCCACCAGAGCGGCCTCCCTCGATCACCAACCCGCCCCTCCGAAAATTGGGTTCGTTCGGCCCCGTTTTCCGCATCGATCCCGGCCCGGCTCTCTTCCCCAATCGCCCTCCCACTCGGACGCCCCCCCGGATAGAGGAAGTGCCCAGGGCGCGCAGACTCTCCCTCTCCTTAACTTACGACCCAAACGGCAAGCCGGAGGTGAATTCCGAGAGTCCTCGCCTTGACTTTCAAAAAAAGGGGGGCCTAGACGGAAGAGCGGAGGCACGCGAAACCGGCCTGCCCGTGTCCAAGGGATGCGTATTTCCAACGGAGGTGGGGCTAGATCGATCACGCTGATCGTGAGGGCGACCTCAGCACTTCCGCCGTCACAGGACCTCCTGCGGCACGCCGGCTCTTCCCGCATTCACAGCGAAGTGAACAGCGTTGGAGTTCGCCGTGGCTCCAGGCGGCTCGCGCCGATGACGTGCTCTTCGACATGGATCCATAACACCGGAGAACGCTCGAATGTCCCGCCATGTAGTCAGGATCGTTTTGCTTCTTGTCGCCGCCACCGTTGGAACCGGGAATCGCGAGGCGTCTGCCGGATTCCTGATCGGCAGCACCTTTCATGTCGTGGGAACTAATACTCCTACCACGTTTACTCAAGACGTCGTCTTATCAGTCGGGACGACCTTGATCGATGGGGACCGGCTCACGCTCACTCAGAGCTTTTTCCACATAGGCAATTCCGACTGGCTCAACCTGCGGTTCGAGGCGACGCAGGGCCTGCTCTCGACCAACAGAAATATTCCATGGGGAATGAACGTTTCCAACGTCCAACTGACAACCCCGGAACTGTACTCCGCCAAGATGGCGTACTGGACCATCGCGGGAGAGCCGGCCGAACCAATCTATCCTTTCGGCCAGTTCAGGCCGATACTTCCCAACCCCCTCGATCCGGAAGGACGCAATGTCTACCTTGCCTATCTCCAAGGGACCAATTTAGTGACCTCCCTGACGCAAAATGCCGGTCCGTTCACTCCTAGTTACTCGAATATCCTTGATGGAGGAATGGACCCAGGTAAGGTGACCGGTTTCAATATGGCCTTTCAGATAACCCCGGCCGTTCCCGAGCCAAGCTCGGTGGTGAGCGGCGTGATGGGAGGCGTGATCCTCGCGCTTGTCAAACTCCGCCGTTCCCGCGCCGCCGGCGCTCGAGTTCTTGGTCGGAATCGAATTTAGGCCCGGGAAAGATCGCATGGTGACGAGGCGCGGACGACGCGCCGGGATCGAGGATCGATTTACCTATTGCAGCCGGCCTCGTGAGGCCGGCTGCTCGTATCGGGCAGCCGCCCTGCGATCCCTCCTGAGCCTCGAACGTATTCTCCCCGGCTCGGGATTGGGATCACGAGCCCGGCAGGGCGGCGAGGCGTTTCGTTTTGTCTATGAGCATCGAGCGGACGATGTCGTCGCTGGGGTCGAGTTCGAGGGCGCGGCGGAGGGAAGAAATCGACGCGGCGAGCGACTTCCTGACACCCGCAAGGTCGTCTCGCTTCCAAGCGTTTTTTGACTCCTGCAGGTGGGCTTCGCTCATGAGTCGATAAGCGCTCGGATCGGTGGGAAACTCGCGGAGCAAGCGGTCCGCTAGCGCTCGAAAGAACTGGGCCGACCGATCGGCGCGGTCGAGCCGAGCCGTGGCACGTTGGCGACTCGCGAAGATGGATAGCCCGCGGTTAATTGCGTCGAATATCGAATGCTTTGTGTATTCGTTCACTTTGGGCAAGCCAAGGAGCTTGGCGAGCTGCTCACTTTCCTTCATGACAAGTTCGGGGTCGTCGGTCAGGAGTTCGCAGGCCGCGACGTAGTGACGTAATTCGCGGTCCATCCAGGATTGGAGCCCAAGTTCCCGGGCGACCCGGTTCCAGTAGGAATCGTTGCTTTCGTCAAGGCGTAAGGCGGCGAGCGAGGGCACCAGTCGGCGCAACGCCGTCCAATCGCCGCGATCGGCGAGCAGGCAGGCCCGGAACAATACCACGTCGGAGCGTTTCGCATCCACCGCCCCGGTGCGGATCGCCGTCTCTACGCGCTCATTCAGCGCCCGGTCCCAGGCGATTCGGTGCTCGTCTCGCCCCGCGACGGTGGGAAGCTGAAGGTAGGCGTCGGAGAGTCTCAGCGCGAAGGTCGTCCAGTACGGGTGGAAGGTCCGCAGGTCCGGAAGAATACCCGGATGTCCAAGCAGCAACGCCGCAGCCTGATCGCGGCCCGCGAGCGCCTCGATCGGGTGTTGATCGTCGATGGCGAATTCACCGGCTTGAAACAGGGCGTTGATGTTTTCTATGAGAAAACGAATATCGGTCGGCGCGGCCTGATGGGCCCTTCGCGCCAGCTCGAGACGCTCGACGACCAGGGCTCGCGCTTCCGCCCGTCCCCCGCCTTTTTTCAGGCTCGCGGCGATCTGGCCGTCGATCTCGCTCATCATGTTGAGGAGTTCGGGATGGCGGCTCCCGATGGAGTCGACCTTCGCGATCTGCTCCCTGATCAGGGCGCCAATCTGTTTCAACTCGTCGCCGGGACGGCCGGGGTGCCCGTAATACCTTTGAAGCAGGATGCCGCCGAGCTGACCCATGACAATGGAGGCGGCTTCGAGGTTCAACTCGGCGGCTTGGCGGGCCGCGCGCTCTCGGCGGAGGGTGTGAATGATCCCGCCGAAGGCCGCCGCCACGGTCAGGACGAGGGTCAGGCAGAGGGCGGCGACGACCGGGTTGCGGCGGCAGAGGCGGGCGGTCCGCTCGGCGAGCGACGCGGGGCGCGCCTGGATCGGGCGGCGGTCGAGCCAGCGTCGCAGATCGTCGGCCACGGCCGCGGCGGTGGCGTAGCGCCGAGAGGGGGTTTTCTCCAGGCACTTGAGGGCGATCGTCTCCAGGTCGCGCGGAATCCTCGGGTTCAGACGTCGAGGATGGACCGGGTCCGCGTGACGGACCATTTCCATCGTTTCGTGGTGCGTCGCCCCGCGGAACGGGGGGCGGCCGGTCAGCAGCTCGTAAAGCACCGCGCCGAGGGCGTAGACGTCGGCCCCGGGGCCGATCTTGCCGCGGTGGGGGGCCGTCTGCTCGGGCGCCATGTAACTGGGCGTGCCTCGGGGACCGTCCAGGCTGGTCTCGGGCGTCGCCAGGTCCTCGTGCGAGAGCGACAGGCCGAAGTCGCTGATCTTGGGGACGACATCCTCCCAGGGCGCATCGGGCTGGCCGTCGAGTAGGATGTTGCCCGGCTTCAGGTCCAGGTGCAGGAAGCCCTCGGCGTGGATATGCGCCACGGCGCGGGCCGACGTCTCCAGCAACTCGGCCGCCGTCCGGGCCGGCAAGGGTTCGGTGAGCCGATCCTTGAGCGAGCCTCCGGGGACGTACTCGAAGGCGAGGAAGAACCAGCGGCCCTCCTCGCCGTAGTCGTAGAGCGTGACGACGTTGGGGTGTCGCACGCTTGAGACCGCCTGGGCCTCACGGATCCAGCGGCGACGGTCGTCCGGGCCGTCGCTGGGGAAGGCCGACTGGGGCATCAGCTTCAGGGCGATGAGCCGATTCTGGCCCGCCTTCCGGGCCAGGTAGACGCCCCCCCAGTTGCCGCAGCCCAGCTCGCGCTCGATCTCGAAGCCGGAGACTTCGGGGAGCTTGCCATCGTAATTCGCCAGCCAGTCCGCCATGAATCGTCCCGTCGTCGAGGTTTGCTCCACGATCGCTTTCAACTGAGCCTGGCAGCGCGGGCATGCCTCGATATGTCGCTCGATCTCGTAGGAGTCGGCGGGTTCGAGGTCGTCGTCGTCACCCAGCCGGCGCAAGGAATCGTCGGAATGACAGAACGACATGGCGGCGATCACTCCCAAATGGTTCTCGCGACGTTCAACGCGCCACGGGTGGTTCCGACGTTCGCTCCCCTTCCTCGCGCAGCCGCCCGCGCATCCGCTGCGTGGCCTTGTAGGCGGCGGCGAGGCTGATTCCGAGATGGGCCGCGACGTCTTCCATATTCCACAGGTAGACGTCCGCCAGCCAGAACGCTTCCCAAGTGCTCGGCTCGACCCGCGCCCGCACGTCGGCCTGGATTCTCGCCGCCTTGGCGAACAGCAATTCGAGCGTACCGCCGTCTGTTCCCGCCGCCGTCCGGCTCGGGATCGGCTCGTCGTCAACGAGCGACGAGTCGGGATCAGCGCGTGAGGCCGTCATCCACTCGTCCAGGTTCTCGATTCGATGCTTCTTGTTGAGCCTCAGAAAGCTCATGGCCTTGTTCCGGCAGACGATCCAGAGCCACCCCCGGAACGATCGCCCGGGGTCGTAGCGGAACCGCCGCAGTCGTGTGGCCAGTTCGATCCAGGTCTCCTGACGGACCTCGTCGGCGTCGGCGTCGGTCAGCCCATGGTAGGCGCAACAGCGGCGAATCAACGGGTCGTGACGCCGCAGCAACTCAACCCAGGCGTCGTGATTGCTCCAGTCGGCGCCGAGCTCCAGGAGGGCGGGGTTGGTCGAGCCTTCGTTGACGTGAAGCATCGGGCGGCGTCTCCGTCTCGGGGTGATCGAAACCGGTGACTTCCCTGCAGCGGCTTGTCCCTGGCGTCGTCGTGCAGGCCATCGCCTCGACGGACGAACGTCGATTCCATTCGTGTTGATCGAATGCGTTCAGGCTACCACGCCGTCGTGACCGCGGCAATCCCGCACGTCGCCGAATCGCCTTAAATTGTTTCGATAACATCGAGAGGCGCGTACGCGAAGCGAGTCGGAATAGGCCGCGGATTCACCGAGGACAAGGCGTCGCCGAGCCGGCGACGTTCTCGTGCGGCCGTCGGCCCAGTTGCTTCGACGAGTCGCTCTCCGACCTGCTCCGCGAGGTGATCGGCGTCATGTCATGCGGTGGGAAAACCACGATAGAGAGGCCCCGGCTGCTTTTGCGAATCGTCGTGATGCGTTTTGGTGAGCGGGTGTCATTTCATGGTCAGGGACGTGTATTCATCGCAGAGAGCCTGATAGCCAACCCTCATTCATGCGTGCCCTGCAGCGGCTGTTCTGCTTTCGTGCAGCTTCCAACTCATGGTTTCCCTCCTTGATCCTGTCTGGAGATCCGACTCATGTCATCGCATCTTTTCCGAAGCATTGGTTTCGCGGCGGCTCTAGCTTGCTTGACTTCCCCGGCCGTCGGGCTCGCCGCGGTGGTCACGGGGACGGATACGGGGGTCTTCGTCAATCCCGTGCCATCGTCTGGGGTGACGGTGACCGGCGTTGGGACCAGCCATGTCACCTATGGCGTTGGTAGTGACAGCCTTCCGAACTCGCTGACCTACGCGGCGGTCGGTTCGATCTCGTCCACGACGGAGACGCCGTTCAAGCTAGGGACACTGACGTACTTCAATGGAACGACCGTGTCAAACACGACGCCCGACCAGATCAGCCTGCAGATCTCACTCAACCTTACCCAACCGGGCGCGGTCAACCAGAACTTCAACTTCGCCCTGAATCTGGTGTCAACGCCGAATACGAGTGATCCGGATGCCAGTGCGGATTACGTTTACTTCCCGTCCTCATTCTCGTCCACGACGTTCATGTCGGAAGGGGTGACGTATACGCTCCGAGTGCTCGGATTCGAGAACGTGGTCGGCGACGGCTTCCTCGATTCGAACAGCAGCCAACTCCACGTCCGTGAGCAAGGGACGGCGTCCGCGGACTTGTACGGCGTGGTGACGACGGATACGTCCGGCGTCGTGCCCGAGCCCGCCTCGATCGTCTCGGCCGCCGTCGCCTGCGTGTTCGGCCTCGCCGGGCTGTCCAGGCGTGCTCGGAACGCGGCCCGCGCCTGATCGCGGTCCAGCCGGCCGCTCTGTCCTGACCGCACATCAAGCGATTGTCGCGCGATGAGATCAAAATGAGGTAGACGGCCCGCGGCGAATGATTCGCCGCGGGCCGATTTCGTTCCCCTCATCCGTGATCTAGCGCGAGCCGCTCGCAGTTGCAATCGCGATCGAGAGGCACGCGGCGGACGGGGCCGGGCTCGAACATCGTCGCGACGTGGCGTCTCAGGCAGGTAGGTTACGTCCGGGCCGGCGAGGGGACGTCGCCCTCTGCTCGATCGACGTCCAAGGGGCCCGTCGCATCCACGACGGGCCCACCGGTGTTGGGATTGCGCCGTCGTTACTTCTTGCTGCCATTGCCGACCTGGGCTTTCGCTGTGTTGCCGACCCTGATCTGCCGGGGTTTGGCCGCCTCCGACTTGGGGAGAGTCAGAGTCAGGACGCCGTTCTCGTAATCGGCCCGTGCCTTTTCCGAATCGACCGGCGTGGAAAGCGCCACGGATCGCTGGAACGAGCCGTACCTCCGCTCGCGGAGGTGCCAGTGCTCGCCCTTCTTCTCCTCCTCGGCTTTGCTGTCGCCGCGGATCGTCAAGGTATCGCCATGGACGGTGATCTGAACGTCGTCGGGCTTGACTCCCGGCAGAGACGCCTTGATCACGAAGTCATTTTCCGTCTCAGTGACGTCGAGCGGCAGCGTGGCCGCACTGGGCAGGCCCATGCCGCCGGGACGCACGAAACTCTCCTGGAGCAGCGAGTTCATCGCGTCGCGGAGACTGATGGTCTCGCGGAACGGATCCCAACGTTCGATCGACATGGTTCTTCTCCTTTCTCCTCTCGGGCGAAGTCGTCAACGCTCCTTAGCCGTCCCTTCGAACGAGGATTCCGACCAAAGGTGGGTGCGAGGTCCCGGTGCCGTAAATCACGTTCCACAAGGTAAATCGCCGGAGACCGGAAGCGTTCGAGGCGGCGGCCCGTGGATCGCCGGCCTATCAGCCGCTTCCGAAAGACCATAAAAGCAAAGTGCGCGCCAATGCACTCTGGTTCTTTTCTAAATCAGATCTCACAGGGAGTTTCGACGGGAGTGGTCTGAAAATAGGCCGAAAAGCCTGCCATGTTGACAGCCTTGGCCCGCACGAATTTGTCGGGCGATAGGGGCTCCTCGGCACCTACGATCGGGCGTTGACGAAGTTGTAAGCCCTCCTTCGTCACAGTAGTCGTTCAACTACGCTCGAAGACCGATTCCTTCGGCGGCTGGTAGTGGACGGCCAGGTGGGGCGTGTCGAGTGGCGCGTGGCCTTTGAGCTTGGATTCGAGGCAGCTTTCGAGGATGCCGCTGACGAGCATGGTGCGTTCGACGGGGTAGTCGGCCCGGCCGGTCTCGAACATGGTCGAAACGTGGTTCATGAGGCACGCGGAGTAGGCGACGTTCGGATTCGGCGGGAGGAGGAACTGGGTCGAGAGGATTTCGGGGCGTCCCTTGACCTTCACAGCGAGGTTGTAGTCGGCCAGCGCGCCGTCGAGCATCAGGAGGGTGGCTTTCACGCCGTCGGCGTAGTCGATGAAGTAGGCGGCCGGATTGGCGACGATCCGCTTGATCTCGTTCCCTTCGGCGAGGTTCTGAGTGCGGCCGTCCTCGACCGTCAGGCCCTTGAGGGAGTCGGATCGCGAGAGCGCGGCTTCGAGCAGCTTTCGCGACCATCGCCCCTGGTCGGCGGCCCGCCAGACGGCGTCGCCTTCGATCAACTGGACGCGCTTGACGCCGGTTTCGCCCCCTTTGCGGCGTTCGAGGACGCACTGCATTGCTTCGAGTGCGTGGAAGTCCATCGGGTCGGAGCCGCCGACGCCGATCATGAGGGCGTCTTCGACTTCCGCGCCCTTCGGCAGGTCGACGCTCGGCCGGCGCCAGGTGACCGGCAGCGACGAGCCGGCGAGAAACGGGAAGCCGAGCCGACGCGCGAGCGACACCATCGTCTTCGCCTTCTCGAAGCTGTACGACAGGTGCTTGTCGTTGAAGATCGGTGCTACGCGGCCGTCGGCCTCGTAGACGTCGACGATCTGGCGGAAGAAGTCGTAGCGCGGGTAGAGGATCTGCCCCTTGTCGTTGCGCGGGTAGTCGCCGTGCTCGCCGATGACAAGGACGCCGTCGACCGCCAGCTTGTCGCCGCCGACCCGGACGGCCTCGGCGATGGTCGGGTAGACCTTGAAGCCGAAGCTCTTGGCGCGCTCCGCGCTCTGGTCGTCCTTGGGCTTCTGATCGATGTACAGCGCGACCACATCGATCGGCGGCTTGCGCCAGGAGCCTTCGTGGGGGTAGCCAACGAGGAAGCGGTCGCCCATATGCTGGGCGTGAGACAGGTACTTCCAGACCGTGGTGACGATCGCGATCTTCTTGCGGGCGCCCGGCGCCGATGCGGCCTGGCTGCTGGTCGTTCGGCTTCGCATCGCGTCAGCTCCTCATGAACTGCGATTCCCGGGGCGGTTGGTAGGCGATCGTGCGGAGGTGGGGCGTGTCGAGCCGCGTCTGGCCGCTCGCGAGCAGGTCGACGGCCGTGCAAAGGACTCCCGACGTCAGCAGCGTCCGCTCAACGGGGTAGGGGGTCTTGCCGGTCAGGAACATCGACTCGCAGTAGTAGGCCAACGGGCTGAAGAAGTTCGGCAGGGTCTGGCCGGGCGCGAGGCCGGGGAGGTTCAACTGGGTGGAGAGGGTCGAGCCGCCTTCAAGCCGGATCGCGACGGTGAAGTCGTAAACCAGGCCCGACATCATGAACAGGTTGCCGATCAGACCGTCGTTGTAAGTGATCCGGTAGAGAATTGGGTCGCGGACCAAGGCCGGCAACTGGCTGGTGTCGGGGAAGGCGTTGCCGTAGCCGGGCAGGGGAGAGGAGAGCCGGAAGCTACGGCAGAGGCAGGCGTCGAACAGCTCGCGGGTCCGGGTCTTCGAACCGTCGGACTTCTCGGCGAGGAACTTCCAGACCGCGTCGCCCCGGAACGCCTCGACGGCCGACACGCCGGTCTCGCCTCCCTTGCGACGCTCGACCATGCACTGGAGCGATTCGAGCCCGTGGAAGTCGTAGCTGTCGACCCCGCCGTAGCCGATGCAGACGCCCTCCTCGATCTTCGCGTCGAGCGGCGCTTCAACCTCGGGAATCCGCCAGGTGATCGGCAGCGAAGAGCCGGCCAGGAACGGGAAATCCAGCTCGCGGGCCTGATCGACCATCGAGCGGCACCACTCCCAGTTCCACGACAGGTGCTTGTCGTTGAACACCGGCGCCGTCTTACCGGTCTTCCTGTAGACCTCGACGATCTGCTGGAAGAACGGGTAGCGCGGATAGAGCCTGTGCCCCTTGGCGTCGCGCGGGTACGTGCCGTGCTCGCCGATCAGCATCACGCCGTCGACCGCCAGCGAATCGGTCCCCCTCGTGAGCGCCTCGGCGATCGTGGGATAAACCTTCAAGCCGGGGTGACGCGCCAGCCGCTCGTCGGTCAGGTCGCCCTTCGGCCGCTGGTCGACGTACATCGAGACGACGTCGACCGCCGGATGATGCCAGCCCCCTTGCCAGCCGTAGCCGTCCATCAACCGGTCAATGATCCCCTGACCGTGCGACCCCTTGCGGTACTCGGTCACGACCGCCGCGATCCGCGGTCGCGATTTCGGCTTCGGCTGCTCCACCGCCGCCTCACGCGTCCGGCCGGCCCCGATCGTCCCGACGGCCATCGCCGCCACCGCCGACCGCCTCGTGCAATCCGTCACCGACTCTCGTGGTTCCGTTGTCATGACATCGACCTCGATGGCGAAACGGCTGTTTGAGAGATGTATAACATTTGCGACCGTCGGTGTCCAGGTTCGGGAGAGAACCGAAAGGCGGGCGTGGTCGCAACCGCTCGGGCCGGTCGACGTCACGACGCCAGCGTCGAGGCTTCCTGAGCCGGGCGGCGGCGGGTAAGCTATTCTCGAATGAGGCTGCGGGCCAGGGACGGGGCCTCGATTTGAGACTTGATGTACGGGAGATGGTTCATGCGAGACCGCGAAACGAACACGCGCCGGGATTTCTTCAAGTCGGCGGCGGCCGCCTCGACGGCCTTCACGTTGCTTTCTCGGAATGAGGACGCAACGGCGGCGGGGCCCAACGACAAGGTGCGGATCGCGACGATCGGCATGGGGATCATCGGGTTCATCGACACCGATTGCGCGCTCAAGGTGCCGGGCGTCGAGCTGGTCGCGGCGGCCGACCTTTACGAAGGCCGGCGGAAGCACGTCAAGGAGCGGTACGGCGACCGGGTCGACACCTACGTCGACTACCGCGAAATCCTCGCCCGCAAGGACGTCGACGCCGTCTTGCTCTGCGTGCCGGACCACTGGCATTCGAAGATGTCGATCGATGCGATGAAGGCGGGCAAGGCGGTCTACTGCGAGAAGCCGATGGTCCGCACGGTCGAGGAAGGGCCGGAGGTCATCCGCGTCCAGCAGGAGACGAAGGCCGTCTTCCAGGTCGGCAGCCAGTACGCCAGCTCGATCGTCTTCGACAAGCTCAAGGAGATGGTGGCTGCCGGCGCGATCGGCAAGGTGAACGTCGTCGAGGCGCGGTTCAACCGCAACTCGTCGCTCGGCGCCTGGCAGTACACGCAGCCGACCGACGCCTCGCCCGAGACGGTCGACTGGGACCGGTTCCTCGGCAGCGCCCCCAAGCGGCCGTTCGACGCCACCCGGTTCTTCCGGTGGCGGAACTACCAGGACTACGGCACGGCCGTGGCTGGCGACCTGTTCGTCCACCTGCTGACCGGCGTCCACCACGCCACCGGCTCGCTCGGCCCGAACAAGGTCGCGGCGATGGGCGGGCTCCGCTACTGGGACGACGGCCGCGACGTCTACGACGTGATCCTCGGCCTGCTCGACTACCCGGCGACCGACGCGCACCCGAGCTTCACGCTCTCGCTCCAGTGCGACTTCGAGGACGGCGGCGGCGACGCCACGGCCTTCCGGTTCGTCGGCGACGAAGGAGTGATCTCCGTCGGCTTCGACGCGCTCGAACTCAAGCGCGTGGGCGTCACCTGGCCGACCCCCGAGCAAGAGCTGAAGGGCTATAACTCGGTCCAGACGTTCTCGAAGGCCCAGCAGGAAGCGATCGCCGCGAAGCTGGCCTCGGAGCCGACCAAGGCCCCCAAGACCTCGGGCTACAAGGGCGTCGAGAGGTACCAGGCGCCGGCCGGCTACGACGCCCGCTACGACCACTTCGTCAAGTTCTTCCGCTCGGTCCGCGAAGCCCAGCCGGTCTATGAAGACGCCGTCTTCGGCTACCGCGCCGCCGCCCCTGCGCTGCTGTGCAACAACAGCTACTTCCAGGGCAAGATGCTCGGCTGGGACCCGATCAAGATGCAAGTGACGTCGTAATCGCGGCGACATCGCGCGGCTTGCCTAGCGCTCGCGATCATCATCAAAGTAGCCTGTCACGAGCATACCTTCTCCCCTTGCGGGAGAAGGTGGCCGAAGGCCGGATGAGGGGTGATCGTCATCGGAATTCTCTCGAAGGCCAAGGCGATCGAACACCCCTCATCCGCCGCTGCGCGGCACCTTCTCCCGCAAGGGGACGAAGGTGCCGCGCAGCGGCCCGACTGCTCATAGGAGATGGGATCATGACAAGGCTTGTCCGGTCTTTCTGTGGCGTCTTCCTGATCGGAGTTCTGGCTCGCACCGGGGTCGCGGAGGACGGCGCCGAGAAGCGGCCGCGTCCCAACATGGTGGGGGCGTACGGGCCCTGGCTTTCGGAGAAGGTGCTCGGCGACGGCCCAGCGAAGCTCTCGTTTCGGACGGGAAAGTGGAAGACGCTCGACGAGTGGCGCAAAGCGGCGCGGGAGCGAGCATGGGAGCGGATCGCGCCGGTCGATCAGGGAGGCAAGCCCGAGGTCCGGGTCGAGTCGACGCACGAGTTCGACGGCCTGCAGATCGAGCGGCTCTCGTGGCAGCTTCCCGGCGGACCGAGGACCGAGGCGGTCTTCCTCAAGCCGGTCGGCGCCAAGGGGCCGCTGCCGGCGATCCTGGGGCTCCACGATCACGGCGGCAACAAGTTCCTGGGCTGGCGCAAGATCGTCCGGATCGGCGACGAGCCGACGGAGATCGTCGTCGCCCACCAAAAGGAGTACTACGGAGGCGTCGCCTGGGCGAATGAGATCGCCAAGCGCGGTTACGCCGTCTTGGTCCACGACACGTTTCCGTTCGGCAGCCGCCGTGTTCGCGTGGCCGACGTCTCCCCGCGCGTCCGTGAGGATGGCATCGACCCCGAGCCGAACGACGCGCAGGGCGTCAAGCGGTACAACAAGTTCGCGAGCGCTCATGAAGACGTCATGGAGAAGAGCCTCGTCAGCGCCGGCACCACCTGGCCCGGCGTCTACGTCGTCGAGGACCAGCGCGCTTTGGACGTCCTATGCGCCCGGCCCGAAGTCGACCCCAAGCGCGTCGGCTGCGCCGGGCTGTCGGGGGGAGGGATGCGCACCGTCTTCCTCGGCGGCCTGGACGATCGCATCCGCTGCGCGATCGCCGTCGGGTTCATGACGACCTGGCGCGACTTCCTCCTGGATAAATGCTATACGCACACCTGGATGGCCTACGTCCCGCTGCTGCCGCGCGACCTGGACTTCCCCGAGATCCTCGCCCTCCGCGCCCCCGCCCCCACGATGGTCCTCAATTGCAACGAGGACGGGCTCTACACACTCCCCGAGATGCATCGCGCCGACGCGATCCTCCGCGAGACCTTCGAAAGAGGGGGCGCGGCCGACGCCTATCGCTGCAACTTCTACACGGGCGGGCACAAGTTCGACCTCGAGATGCAGAACGACGCGTTCGCCTGGTTCGATCGGCATCTGAAAAACCGCCCGTGACGCGCGGCTCCGTGCGAGCCTCGGAGAGATTCTACTCGGCGAACAACTCGCCCACTGGCCCTCGACGACGAGCCGTCCTATGGTTTGTCAGGGGCTTCAAGTTTTCACGAGCCGGCTCGCCTCATCGGACTCAGGTCTGTTGGGAGCGCCTGTTCGCTCTGCCCCTCGATCCTCGGCTTCTGATGTGGAGTGAAACGACGTGACGCGATCCGACGACGGCTTGGGACGGACGATCATAACATGGTTCGGCGCGGCCTGGTTCGCCTCGGCGGGACTTGCCGGCGTCTCGGCTGGCGCCGGCGTGCCGGCCAAGGTGACCTTCACCGAGCACGTCGCGCCGATCGTCTTCGAGAACTGCGCCGGGTGTCATCGTCCCGACCAGGGGGCGCCGTTCACGCTGCTCTCGTATCGCGACGTGCAGAAGCGAGGCGAGTTTCTCCGGGGCGTGATCGCGAACCGGGAGATGCCTCCCTGGCCCCCGGCGCACGGCTGGGGACGGCTGCAGGACGAGCGACGGCTCAGCGACGACCAGATCGCGACCTTCGACCGCTGGGTCGAGACGGGGATGGAGGAGGGGCCCGCCGACAAGCTGCCGAAGCTCCCCCCGTTCGTCGAAAGGGGCTGGACTCTGGGCGAGCCCGACATGATCGTCACTCTTCCCGAGGCGTTCGACGTGCCGGCCGACGGGCCGGACATCTACCGGATGTTCGTCCTGCCGCTCAACCTCTCGACCGACCAGTGGGTGACGGCCGTCGAGATCCACCCGACCGCGCGGTCGGTGGTCCATCACGCGCTTTACTTCCTCGACGACACCGGCGCCGCGCGTAAGCTCGACGAGGCCGACTCCAAGCCGGGCTTCGGCAAGATGAGTTTTCCTCGCACCGGGACGCTCGGCGGCTGGGCGCTCGGCGCGACGACGCGACGCCTGCCGATGGGACTTGCGTACCCGCTCTCCAAGGGCTCGGACCTGGTCGTCCAGATCCATTTCCATCCCTCGGGCAAAGCCGAACGCGAGCGCGCCAGCTTCGGTCTGTACTTCGCCAAGGAGAAGCCCAAGAAGCGGTTGATGGGTTTTCAGGCGCCGACGGCCTTCGGGCTGGGGACCGAGCTGCGCACCCGCGGCATTCAGCCGGGCGAGAAGGATTTCACGATCCACGGCGAGTGGACCGCGCCGTTCGACGTCGACCTCGTGTCGGTCGGCGGCCACGCGCACTACCGCTGCAAGTCGATGAAGGCCGTCGTTAAACTGCCCGACGGCCGCGAGGAAAAACTGTTCGCCATCGACGACTGGGATTTCCGCTGGCAAGGGCGGTACAACTACGCCGAGCCGGTACGACTCGCGAAGGGTTCGGTCGTCCGCACGACCCTCGTCTACGACAACTCGGCCGACAACCCCCGCAACCCGTCGATCCCGCCGATCCTCGTCCGCTGGGGCGAAGGCACGAACGACGAGATGGGGTCGGTCAACTTCGCCTTCGTGGCCGTCGACGAGGCGAACGCCGCGAGCTATCGCGGAGCCAGGATGGGCGGCGGTAGCGCCGGCGGCGGCGGTTTCCGGAATCTTGGCCCCGCCCAGCGGCTTGCGATGTTCCGCCTGCTGGACGCCGATCGCGACGGCAAACTCAAGGGCGACGAAATCCCCGAGCGAATGCGTGCTTTCATGGACCTGATCGACGTCAACCACGACGGCGCGATCAGCCGCGAGGAAGTGGAGAGCCTGCCGTCGGCCACGAGCCGCTAGGGATCGAACTCTCTCTAATGCGAAGCGGAAACCGAATTCCGGCCACGGCTGTATTGCCGCGGTGAACAGCCCATAACCCTCTTGAACGCGGTGCTGAAGGCGCTGTCGGATTCGTAGCCGAGCGAGAGTGAGATGACCGAAATGGAATCGCTGGAGTTCGCCAGCCGGTCCCCGGCCAGGAGCATTCGCCAGCGCGTCAGGTAATCAATGGGCGTCGCACCAACGGATTCCTTGAATTTCTGGGCGAAGCTCGATCGCGACATCCCGACGCGTCGAGCCAGCTCCTGCAAGGTCCAAGGATGCGCGGGATCGTCGTGCATCGAGTGGATTGCCACGCTCATTTGTTGATCTGCCAGCGCGAAGAGCCAGCCAACGCTCCCTCTCAACCCTTCCGCAAGATGCGCCCGCAGGGCCTGGACCAGCATCATGAGGGCGAGGTGTTGCACGACCAGAAACCCGCCCGGCTGCGGGTCGCGCAGCTCCTGCATCATCCGCTCCATGGACCAACGCAACGCCGACTTATCCGATTCTTTTTTGATATGCACGATCGGCGGGAGCATTCCCAGCAGGATGCCGGCGTGTTGGCCTTCAAGGCCGAAGAAGCCACCGACAGCAAAGACGTCGCCTCCTCCATTCCAGGAGGCGACGCCGCCATTCAGCGGTCTCGAAAGAATCGTCTTGAAGTCGACGGGCGGCAAGGTCAGGTCGCTCGCAAGGCGGAAAGGCCGTCCCAGCGGCAGCAGGAAGCAATCTCCCGCCTTCAGGTGCACCGCTTCGGGAACCCCCTCCACGGAAAGCCGGCATTGGCCGGAAACCACGGCGTAGCATTTGATGCCTTCGTGCTGGGGAAACTGGAATGACCAGTCTCCACCCACATCGAAGCCCCCACACATCGAGTTGCGTGGTTTCAGAAGCGACAGCACGCCTGAGAGCGGGTCCATGGGGCACTCCTGGACGATCGCGAAGATAAATTGGACTCTAAAGCATAGATCGTATCAGGTCGGTCGCCTACCCTTTGATCAAGGGAATGAGAGTACGTACTTGAATCAAGGAGAAGTCCTGATGCGTGTTTTCGTGACTGGAGCCACCGGTTTTGTCGGCTCGGCCGTCGTTCAGGAACTCATCGGCGCGGGGCACAAGGTGCTCGGGCTCACTCGTTCGGATGAGGGTGCCGCGTCTCTCGCCACCGTCGGGGCCGAAGTGCATCGAGGAGATATTGAGGACCTGGAAAGCCTGCGGAGGGGGGCGGCCATGTCGGAGGGAGTGATTCACACCGCCTTCAACCACGACTTCTCGAAATTCAAAGAGAACTGCGAGGCGGACAGGCGTGCGATTGAGGCCCTCGGCGGCGCGCTCGCGGGCTCGAACCGCCCTCTGATCGTCACCTCCGGGCTGTTCGCCACACCAGGCCGCCTCATGACAGAGGACGATGCGCCTCCTTCCAACTCTGCGTTTCCCCGCGTTTCAGAGCAGACGGCGATGCCGATGGTGTCGCTGGGTGTGCGCGTGTCGGTGGTGCGCCTGCCGCAGGTCCATGACACGGTCAAGCAAGGCCTCGTCACTTACGCGATCGCCCTGGCTCGCGAGAAGGGCGTCTCGGCTTATGTCGGCGACGGGCTCAACCGGTGGCCCGCAGTTCACCTTCTCGACGCCGCGCCCCTCTACAGGCTGGCGCTTGAGAAGGGATCTGCCGGGGCGAGGTATCACGCGGTCGCCGAAGAGGGTGTGCCCGTTCGAGAGATCGCGGAAGCAATCGGCCGGGGCTTGAAGATTCCGGTCGTCTCCAGGTCCCCCGAGGAGGCTTCCGGTCATTTTGGCTGGCTCGGGGGCTTCGCTGGGATGGACGGTCCGGCTTCAAGCGCCCTGACCCAGCAACGGCTGGGATGGAGGCCGACACAGAAGCCTGGGCTCATCGACGATCTCGACCAGATGCGCTATTTCAGAGATTGAAGGTGTAGGATCAGGAGTGCATCAAGCCGTCGACTCAGGGCCGCCGACGCGACCCCGAACCGAAGGCGGCGCATGAAAAAGCTCCGAATCCTTCGGGGCAGACTTCTTGTTTCGGCTGGATCGCCTAGCCATACTCAAGAGTCAACATGTTTCAACACAAAAGATGATCATCCGCCGGGGCCCGCCTCCCAGAGACCTTGCAGCAGCCCCCAGGTGTAGGACTTTCTCACCCAACCGATCGTCCTCTGGGACTCTTCACTCAGCGTCGTCGAGCAGAGGCCGGTCGTGCTCGGTCCAGCGTCTCGGAGGGCGTAGATCGTATTGACGGAATAGATTCCCTCGCGGCCGTCGGTGCGGGTGTGGCAACGGCTGCAAGTCTGCATGACGGCCTCTGCACGGGGAAGCTCGGCTTGTTCGAAGACGTCGCCGCCCCGCGTCTGGAAATCGAAGTACGAAGTCTCAGCCCCGCCAACGGGGCGGAGTCCCCCGTTCCGGCCTGCGAACAGATCCTCCCGACGCAGCGTGAACATGGACGGGATGCCTAGATCCTGCTTCTTGTAGACGCGAATTTGCAGGCTCTCGGTCAGCGGTGATTCGCGAAGCGCCCCCGAGCCGTCGATCAGCAGGGTTCGTCGGAGCAATGCCGTCTGAGCCCCCTCCGGTAGCTGGAGAATCTCGCCGTCTTGCATCTTCTTCAAGAAGGCCGCCGTCGCCTTTCGCCCTTCCGGCATGTGGAGAAGAACCACGAAAACGGATCGGCCCCTGGTAAACCGGGCGTGCTCTGGCGCGGCGGGCAAATCTTCGTTCGCGCGCGCAAGATTGCTGACGGGCACCCACGAGCCGTCGTCGGCAAGTAGATCGCGCGGCAGGAAAGTGCGGCCTTCCTCGTTCGGATCGAAGGCATCCGGGAAGGCGCCTGCCTTCACGGCTTGAGCCAGGTTGTCCGGCAAGGCGGCGACTTCTTCGGGCTTGAGGGCGACTCGGCGGATGATCTGCACCAATCGCCTTTGGAGCTGACGTCGACTGGTTCGCCGTTCCACCGTGGACGCTGCGTCGCCGGGGTCTTCGAACCGGTCCGTCGCCATGATCCGACCGGTATCGTCGATTCGATAGGCTCGCTGCGGATCTGGGACAGTGGCCGAGAAGACCGCCCAGAGGTCTCGCTGAAAGACCGCGCGTTTCAGCGGGTCTTTGATCCGCTCGTCGGCCTTTTCTTTCAGGAAGTCATCCAAGAAAGACACGGCGCGTTGGTAGGAAGGCCCCTCAGCCAGGAACCTGGAACCGGGCAAAAAGAGAGGTTCCAGGCTCTCCTGAGTGTACACCTCCCCATTCTGCGCGGTCCGAGAGTAGAGCAGGCGGTGGAGGCGATTCCAAGGGTGTCCGGGATCTCCGTCGTAGACCGTCCCCATGTCCTGACGATCGTCTTCGGCCTCTGGACGACCCGCTCGTACGGGAGGTTCGGAACCGGAAGACGGGTGATCAGCACTCCAACCGAGCAGGACCGCCAAAAGAGCAAGCACCAGCGGATACCGCATGGAACCATCCTCCGCCTCTGGCTGGTCATGGCTTGGAGTGACGGATTCGAGGCAAACCCTAGAAGCCGGAGAGCCGATCCAACGAGGCGCGATCACCTTGTCTCTCTCGTCTCCGCTCAGAACGTGATTCATCGTAGGGAGACGCGCTGGGGATGGCAACGGCATCATCGAGCCACACGGCTGCTTCGCTCGACCGCCTCGCTACGTCCAACAAGTGGAGTGAGGGCTCGACGGGCGAAGGACTTTGCGGCCCGACGCACGACATTCCCCGGTGAAACGAATCAGCACCTCTCGACTTTACGCCGCCATCATCCAGCAATTGATGCGTCTGGCTCCCTCGGACCAGAAGGAGCCGATGCGGCGGGCGCGATGGGCGTCGAAGATGAGGTCGAGGGTCTCGGCGAAGATCAGCCGCAAGGAAGTGGAGAACCTGCCGTCGGCGAATCGGTAGGGCTCGAAGCCCCGCGCCGACGTCCGGTTACGAGGTCGAGGGCGATGGCGTGGGGGCGGTGATCGTGGGTGGGTAGAGGTAGCCACCCGAGATGGTCAGGCCGCCGAAACTCCAGCCGTAGATCCGCTTGACGGTCGTCGACGGATAACGCTCGTAGCTCGCGAGCGCTTCTTGCGCGAGTGGGCTCTTCAGCGGGATCAACTTCACATGTAGCGGGTCGAGATAGAGACTCGGGCTTTCGTTGTACGCCCGCAAGACGTGGCCATACCCCTCGACAATGTTTGCATCCGTAACCCGATCAGAAGCCAGGTAGAGAAACCACTGCCCCTCGTAGGTGTCATAAAGCCAGAATGCGGCTTGAACGGGAAGTGTCTCATTCACGCTTTGGATGAGGGTGGTTCCCGCATTGATTTCGTCGCTTACCAGTTTTTTTTGATCCATGGGAGTACCCCGCTGTCCGAGTCGGTGATGGCGAGAAAGAGCCTTCTCGCTTTGTCCTCACTCAATTGCTCGTACCTCGCTTGTTCACTCCAGTCTTTCACAAACTGCCAATACCTGTAAAGACTGGGGTTTGCATCGCGTTGCGTCGTGTGAAGGTCTTCGTTCAGCAAGGCAAGCGTCACCAACCCGACGAGGCTGTGAGTGTAGGCGCGGTGGGTCCTGTCCTTGTCGGGGAAATCGTGCAGATTCGTTTGCTTGGCCACGCACGCCTTGAGCGCGCACTCGACGGCATACCCCGCCAGGTAGTAGGCGGCTGACCAGCGGCCGGCGTCGAGCAGCGCCTGCGCGTCGGCGATCCGGTCTTCCGCAAGTTGCTGTAGGTCAAGTCTGTTCATCAGGGCATGTCCCTCCGCCGATTCTTCAGGTATCACTTACACTTTATCGGCGGTCAGGGCGTCAGACTTTAGAGCGTCCGACAGAATCCTGCCCGACGAGACTCTCAGTGGAATCTCGCCGGGCGCGTTTGATGTCTGGTTCGCCACTCACGCCGCTGTCATCCAGCGCTTGATGCGTCCGACTTCCTCGGACCAGGAGGAGCCGATGCGGCGGGCGCGGTAGGCGTCGAAGAGGAGGTCGAGGGTCTCGGCGAAGTGGCGGAGGGCGTCGATGCGGGCGACCTTGCCCTCGTAGGGCTCGAGGCGTTCCTCGGGCTTGGGCAGGGCCGCGCCGGTGACGGCGAGGCTTTCGGCCTGGAGGGTCAGCTCGTACTGGGCGCCGTGGCGGACGATGATCAGCCCGGCCTTGCGCGGCAGCTTACCCGACTGAAGGGCACGGAACGCTTCGGGGAGGCGCGTGGGGGCGTCGTCGGTGAGGCTGTCGCGGCCGGTCTCGCCGCGTGGGCAATCGAGGGTCAACGTCTTGGCGAGCATCACGGCCGCTTCGGACCCGTCGGCCAACTGGACGGTGTCGCTGTCGTTCTGGAGCTGGTGCCAGAGCCAGACGAGGAACTCGTTGCCCAGGTGGTCGAGCATGTTGGGGGCGTTCTCGGCCCAGGCGACGGTCGAGAGGTGATCGCCGCTGTCGCCGCCGTAGAGGTTGAGCGAGCCTTCGCTGAACCGCTGGGCGGTCCGGTCGGCGTCGTCGCCCGACTCGTCGTAACCCATGGCCAGAGTGCCGGCGGTGATCGGCTCAAGCGGGCGGTCGAACGTCTCGCGGAACAGGCTCATCAGGCGTTCAAGGACGCTTGCGCTGGTGGCGCCGGCGTACAGGACGCCGTTCTGGCCGTCCCAGAGGACCGGGTAGTGGCTGTGGCGTCGGAACCGGCCGTCGGCGGCCTCGGATTCAGCCCGGGCGCGGGCGGCTTCCTTGGCTTCCTGGCGCTGGGCCTTGGTCGGATGGCCGCTGGCGTTCATGCCGGCGCGGGCGTCGAGTTCGATCTGGGTGTAGGCTCGTAGGAGCGTGCCGGGGATCTTGTCGGTGTCGATCCGGATCGCGGCGTGGAGGGCGTCGTTGATGAAGTTCTTGGCGAGGTCGAACGTCTGGTCGAGGACGTGTCCACCGCCGGCCCACCCGGTGCTGACGCCGTCGGTCGGGTCGGCCGGGGTGTGCTTGCCGATCGCGTGGCTCTCCAGCAGCCCGAGCATCTCCTCCGAGAAGGGGAGCGGGGACGGTCCGCCGACGCGGTAGCGGGTGAATGTGACTCGTCCGTTCAGGAAGCCCATCTGTCATCCTCCTCAAAGTCCGTCCGGGCGGACTGACGCCGATCTCCGTACCCTGGGCTCTGCCAGGTCCTAATGAGATCGACGCGGGAGGCTCGACTCTGAAGCCGGTCGACGGCGGTTTGGGCTTCGACTCTGCCACTCAGACCGGCTGGCGCCGGTCAGGTCAAGTTGACGAATTGGAGCGGGTACTTCGGCCCGTTCTCCTTGAGGTACGACATCACCTGCTGAAGCTCGTCGAGCTTTTTGCCGGTCACGCGGACCTTGTCGTCCATGATCTGGGCTTGAACCTTGAGTTTGAGCTGTTTGATGTCTTTGACGATTTTGCGGGCGTCGTCGCTGTCGATCCCGCTGTGCAGGGTGAGCGTCTCGCGAACGGTGTCGTGCGTGGCGTCCTCGACCGTGCCGCGGATCAGCGCGTTCACGGGGACGCCGCGCCTGGCCATCTTTTCCTTCAAGACCTCGATCACCGTCTCAAGCTGGCCCTTGTGATCGGCCTCGATCTTCAGCGTCGCATCCTTCTTGTTGAACTCGATCGAGGCTCTCGTCCCCTTGAAGTCGTACCGCACGGCGCACTCGTGCTGCGCCTGCACGACCGCGTTGTGCATCTCGCTGTGATTGATCTCGCTGACCGCGTCGAACGAATGATTGTCGGCCACTGGTGCGGAAGCTCCCGTCGAACTCGTCGTTATCAGATGTGGGGACCGTCGTCCCCCTCCACCGATACCACCCGCGCGCGTTTCCGGCAAGCCCAGCGCGGCGGCAAGTCGCATTCAGACGATCCCCAGCAGGCTGACGGCGATCATCACGGCCATTCCGAAAAGGAGCGGGAAGGCGACGTGGCGGATCAGCTCCGACGGCCGCTCGTCGGCGAGCCGCGAGCACATCGCGACCACCGCGGCGGCCGGGCTCATCGTCCTGCCGAAGTGGGCGCCGAGCGCCGCCAGCGTCCCCAGCCGAACCGGATCGAGGCCCAGGCCGTCGGCCGCCGGGACCAAGAAATCCATGATCGCCACGGCCGGCGCGATGCCGCTCCCCGAGACGACGCCGAGGCTCCAAGGGATCACCGTGGTGGCGACCACCGCGAGCGTCGGCCAGTTCGCCAGCGCCTGCACCATCAACTCGATCAGCCCGCTCTGACGGACCCCCTCGGCGAACGTCGACGCCGCCACGATCAGCGAGATCACGTGCGTGTAAGCGTAGCCCGCCCCCTCGAAGAACGAGGCCGCAAGCCCACGGATTGAGGCCGGCACGATCGCCCCGGCGAGCGCGACGCCGATCAGCATCGCCGCCAGGATCTTCGACGGCCCGACCACCGCCGCCAGCGGCGACGCCGCGCCCAGGGCCGCGTCGGCTGAAAGCAAGACGAGCGGGATCGTCGGGATCATCGCCTTGAAGATGCGGATCGGCTCGTCGATTGAGGCGGCCTCATCGCTCGGATCGTCGATCGGCGTCCGGCGACGGGTCAGGAACCAGAAGGCCAGCAAGGCCGAGCCGCAGGTGATAAAGTTGAGCGGGGCCTGCCGCGCGACGAGCTGGTGTCCGGTGAGGCCGGTCAGCTCGGAAAGCTTGCGCATCTCGACCGCGCCGGGGTTGAACAGCTCGCCGCCCATCGACGCGCCCAGCAGCAGCACCGCGCCCGACGTCGCCGCCCCAAGGCCCCCGGCGCGGAGCAGGGGGATCAAGATCGGCCCGAGCACCGCCGCCGTCCCGGCCTGGCTGACGATCGTCGTGTTGACCAGATAGCCCGCCAGGATTCCCCCGGGAACCAGCAGCCACGGCACCCACTTGAGAGGGCTCAACAACAGCCGCACCATCTCGCGGTCGCAGCCGGTGGTCTTGAGGACGTACGCGAAGCCCATCGCCGAGCCGATCGGCACGATCGTCGCGACGTTCGACATCTCGGCGGCCATCTTCGCGACCATCGCCGCCGTGCCCGACTTGGCGGCGAACAGCGGCAACGCGCCGAGCAACAGCACCAGGCGCACGTCCAGCCGCCGCGTGATCAAGACCATGACCACGACGAGATCGAGCAGGACCAGCCAGATATGTAAGTTCATGTGCGAGTTTCAGACGTTCTGATGGAAGCCCGAAGCGCCGGCGAGTGAATCCCCCGGCCGCCGCCGCCGCGTCCGGAGCGGGCCGGATCAATCATACACTCACCGGAGCGGCGTTAGAGCCACTTGGCGGCGAGGGCGTCGAAGAACGGCGAGAGGTCGACGTTGCCGCCGCTGAGGATGACGCCGACGCGCCCGCCGTCCAGGCCGAGCGTGCGGTTCAAGAGCGGGGCGACGACCACGGCGCTGGAGGGCTCGATCACGATCTTGAGCCGCTCCCAGACGAACCGGGCGGCGTTGATGATCTCGGCTTCCGAGGCCGTCACGATCTGGTCGACGTGCCGCGAGATCACGGCGAACGGGCGGTCGCCGAGCGTCGTCCGCAGGCCGTCGGCGATCGTCCGGGGATCGCCGGCCGACTCGATCCGGCCGCTTGCGAGCGACCGCCGAGCGTCGTCGGCCCGCTCAGGCTCGACGCCGATCACCCGGGTTCGCACCGACCGCTCGCGCGCGGCCAGCGCGGTCCCCGAGATCAACCCGCCGCCCCCCACCGGAGCGATCACGACGTCGAGCGGCCCCGCCTGGTCGAACAGTTCCCAGGCGACGGTCGCCTGGCCGGCGATCACGTTCCAGTCGTTGAACGGATGAACGAGCGTCAAGCCGTGAGCTTCGACCTCGGCGGTCACGGCGGCTTCACGCGCGGCCAGCGTCGGCTCGCAACTGATGATGGTCGCGCCGTAGCCGGCCGTCGCCTCGCGCTTGACCGCCGGCGCGGTGTGGGGCATCACGATCGTCACCGGCACGCCGAGCAGCTTGCCCGCGAGGGCCAGCGCCTGGCCGTGATTCCCCGACGAATGCGTGACCACGCCCGCGACCTTCTGGGCGTCTGTCAGTTGGAGGACCGCGTTCATCGCGCCGCGGAATTTGAATGCGCCGACGCGCTGGAAGTTCTCGCACTTGAGGAAGACGGAAGCCCCGGCTCGGTCGTCGAGCGTCTTCGAAGTCAGCACCGGCGTCTTGTGCGCCCAGGGCGCGAGGCGTTCCACGGCCTCGCGAATCTGGTCGCCGCCGACTTCGATCGGGGTTGAAGGCATCGGTGCGGCCTCTCAGTAAGCGTGTTGCTCGCCCGACTCTTCGGTCGGCGGAGGGGCGGCGGCCGTCGCGGTCTGGTGGAAGACGCGTTCGTCGGTCTCGGTCTGAATCCGGGCGAGCGCCTGCGACAGCGGCATGACGCCGAGGTCGCCGGCCAGGCGGTCGCGGTAGGCGACGGATTCGTTCTCGGCCTCCTTGGCCCCGACGACGAACATGACCGGAATCTTCTCGAGCTGGGCGTCGCGGATCTTGGCGCCGATCTTCTCCGGACGGTGGTCGAGCGAGGCGCGGAAACCGGCCTCGGTCAGCTTATTGAGCACCTTCTGCGCGTAGTCGGCCGCCTTGTCGGAGATCGGCAGGACGCGGACCTGCTCGGGCGCCAGCCAGAGCGGGAAGGCGCCGGCGAAGTGCTCGATCAGGATGCCCATGAACCGCTCCATGCTGCCGAACGGGGCGCGATGGATCATGACCGGGCGGTGCGGGTGGTTGTCGGCGCCGACGTATTCGAGGCCGAACCGCTCGGGCAGAACGTAGTCGAGCTGGACCGTGCCGAGCTGCCACTGCCGGCCGATGCAGTCGCGGACGATGAAGTCGGCCTTGGGGCCGTAAAAAGCCGCCTCGCCGGCCGCCTCGTCGTACGGCAACTTCATCTCGTCGAGCACCGAGCGGATGTCGTCCTCGGCGTTCCGCCAGACGTCCCCCTCGGCCCCCTTGTACTTGGGATCTTCGGGATCGTGCTTCGAGAGCCGGACGCGGTAGTCGGACAGCCCGAGCGAGCTGAGCACGAACTGGGTCAACTCCATCGTCGCGCGGAATTCGCCGCGAACTTGCTCGTGGGTGCAGAACAGGTGGGCGTCGTCCTGGGTGAACCCCCGGACGCGGGTCATGCCCGACAGTTCGCCCGACTGCTCGTAGCGGTAGACCGTGCCGAACTCCGCCAGCCGCAACGGCAGGTCGCGGTAGCTGCGCGGCTGCGCGGCGTAGATCTGGATGTGGTGCGGGCAGTTCATCGGCTTGAGCAGGTATTCCTCGAACTCGCAGGTCTGTTCGAGGTAGCCGATCCGCTCGGCGACGCTCATCTCGAAGAACGGCTTGGTGAACTTCGTCTCCGACGCGGGATCGGGCAGGCGCTCGGGGATGCCGGCCTTGCCGAGCAGCACGCGCTGGGCGGCGTCGTCGACGTTGCCGGCGATCAGGCCGTCGAGCAGCTCCTTCGCCGAGGCGTCGGCGGGCATCTTCAGGGTCGGGAACTGCGAATCCTTGTAATACGGATAGTGCCCGCTGGTCTTATAAAGCTCGATTTTGCCGATGTGCGGGGTGTAGACCGGAAAGTAGCCGCGCTTCATCAGCTCGGTCTTCATGAAATTTTCGAGGATGCCGCGGATGATCGCGCCCTTGGGCATCCATAGGATCAACCCCGGGCCGACAAGCGGCGAGATCGTGAACAGATTCAGTTCCTTGCCCAGCTTGCGGTGGTCGCGTTTGCGGGCCTCCTCGACCTGGGCGAGGTAGGCGTCGAGTTCCTTCTTGTCGAAGAACGCGGTGCCGTAGATGCGCTGAAGCATCGAGCGGTCGGTCTGGCCCTTCCAGTACGAGCCGGCGATCGAGAGCAGCTTGAACGCGCCGACCTTGCCGGCGTGGGGGATGTGCGGCCCCCGGCAGAGGTCGACGAACTCGCCCTGTCGGTAGAAGCTCAAAATCCCGTACTTGTGCAGCTCGTCGTCGATGTGCTCGACCTTGAGGGTCTGCCCCAGGTCGGCGACGAACGTACGGGCCTGATCGACCGGGAGCATGAACCGCTCGAACGGCTCGGCGTCCTTGGTGATCCGGGCCATCTCGGTCTCGATGGCGGGGAAGTCGTCTTCCGAGATGCTCCGGCCGTCGACCTCGACGTCGTAATAATAGCCGTTGGCGGTAGTTGGGCCGAAGGCCAGGCGGACGCCGGGGAACAGCCGCATGATCGCCCGCGCCATGATGTGGGCGGTCGAGTGCCGCAACACATCGAGCGCCTCGCGATCGCGCGAGGTCAGCAGCCGGAGCTCGACGGGATCGCCGTTCGACTCGCCATGCTCGATCGGCCGGTCCAGGTCGACGATCGCGCCGTTGGCGACTGCCGCCACCGCCGCTTCGGCCAGCCGCTTGCCGATGCCCGCCGCCACCTCGCGCGGGCTGGTTCCCTCGGGATATTCCTTGATCGAACCATCCGGCAGCTTGATCTGGAGCATCTTCGAACGCATCTCCGATGTCGTCGGACCGCTTTGAGATCCGGACGTTCCGCCATCCATTCCAAACCGACCAGAGTAACCCAACCGCCGCCCCACTGCCAATCCCGAGTGTCCGACGACCCAGACGCGGCCAAGGTGGTTTTCAGCGCGACGGCGAGCGCCCTCGGGTTATGCGTGGAGCGCGGGGGGAACGCGATTCCGGGGTTCCTCTTGAGAGGAAGCGCCGCCACCATGGCTGCTTCGCCTGAGGAGCGGCCGCCCGTGATTTTCCACCGACGCCCGTCTCCCAGCCGAAGTCGATTCCGACGAGATGGCCGGTGGGAGCGGCTCCGGAGGCCACGACATGGCCGATGATGGTCCTCCCGGTCGAGGAAGGGCGGCTCCTGCACGGAGGAAGAATCAGCCTCACAACCTCGCCGCTGTTCAGCGCCTGCGAGAGGGCCACGCGGACCCCTGTCTTCTTCAACTCCGTCAATTCGCCGGTCATCGGCTGGCCGCCGTTCAACTTGTAGACCAACACCTGACGCCGTCCCTGGCTCGATTGTCCTGCGATCATCGAGCACCTGCTTTGGGTGAGATCTCATACCCTTCAACCTGCTTCTGGTCGCGGCGCCACGCTGCGCCGACGCTCCTGCCCAAGACTAGGCCGTCATCGGGACGACGAACGCGGTTTGGAACCGGAAGTCGAGCCCCGACATCCCGGCGCGTCGCCGGAAATCAACGGAAGAGGGCGGGAATGGTCGCGGCTCGCAAGATGGACCGCATTTCCCCGCCGCCTCGCTCAGACGGTGGATTTCCGCCCCACGGCGCATCCGTCTCATGGAATGCGCTGCGAAATCGCCGCGGGAACCTGGCTTCGCGATGATCGCCGTCCCTCTGCGCCCTGGGGTCGCCTTACGCCGGAGGTCTCATCAAGGCGTGCGTGGACCGAGAGTCGAATAGGCAGGATGAGGGGAAATCATGAGGCCGATTCCGCCATGAATGGGCCTCGAACCCGCATTTTGGGCATTATCGCGACGGTTGGTATTCGGATTGCAATCCTATCGTTCCCTGTGGCGTGGGCAGTCTCGAAGCCCGGCCGGGTCGACCGCGCTCTGAACCGAGGCAGCCCGCCGCACGCAAGGTCTACGAAGAATTTCGCAACCCGATTTCAACATGTATGGAGATTTCTCATGCACTTCAGCAAGAGTGTCGTGATCGTGTCGATGATCGCCGTGGCTTTCCTGTCGAATGCGCGAGCCGACGACAAGAGGAAGGATCTTCCGGGTCCGATCGACAGCGTGAGCGACCTTCAAGACACGGCCAAACTAGCGTTCAAGCTGGCGGACAGCAACAACGACGGACTGATCTCTCAGAAGGAAGCGGTCGACGCCGGCAACCTGCTGGTTGGCGGCTTCTTCTTCCGGGCCGACGCCAATGGCGACGGCAAGGTCTCGAAGGAGGAAGCGGACCAGGCACGTGAAAACCTGTTCAACCAGCGCCCCCTGCTTCGCTTCGTGTTCCAGCGGACCGAGCAAGAGACTGCCCAACAGGGACAGAAGCCGAACATCGACCAGGCGCGTCAGAACATCATGAACGCCGTCGATTCGAACCACGACGGCAACCTTGACGCCACGGAGCTGAGACAGGCCGTTCAGACCGGCGTTCAGAGCCTGTTCCTGACCGCAGATCGCAACGGCGACGGTCAGCTCGATCCGTCCGAGTTGAACGGAGCGGTCGTCGAGGTCGGACGCGCCGGCCTTCAGGCTGCGTTCCAGACCGCCGACACCGACAAGAACGGCGCGGTGAGCCGCGAGGAATTCGACAAGGCCATCGTGAATCCGGCGAACGTCGTCTTCCGGGTGATCGACGCGAACAACGACGGTCAGATCACGAACGAGGAACTCCGCACCGGCGCCCAGCTTCTCGTGCGTGAACTGAAGAACCTCCAGGTGCCCGAACCAGCCAACTCGATCCCCAACCAGATCCGGAGCGCCGTCGAGAATACGCCGACCAACCAGCCAGCCCCGACCGCCGCCGCCCGTCCGCAGTGACGCGACAACGACGGCTGGACCGTTCCTTGGGCTTTCAAGAAACGAGTCGAAGAGTCCCGTCCGCAATGCGCGGGCGGGGCTCTCGAATGCGCGGGCGGGGCTCTCGAACTTTTTTCAACGACGCGGCGGCTCGCCGCGACTGCTCCGCGCCGCGTTCAAGAACGTCGACAGGATCTTGGACCCGCTGTCACCGGAGAACCCGGCGTGTTGAACGAGGAAAACGAAAACGCGGCCGCCGGCGGGGTCGATCGTCATGTTCGTCGCGTACGCGCCGCCGTGCCCGAACGATTCGCCGTCGATGGACCATCCCAGGCCGTAGTTCTCAGGCAGGGCGCCCGTTTGCTTCCGGGTCATCTCGGCGACGCTTTGCTCTGAGACCAGGCGCTTCCCCTCCCAGACGCCTCGATTGAGAATCATCCGACAGAAGCGGCCCATGTCCGAGGCCGTCGAGAACAACCCGCCCGCGGGCATGGGCTGCCGGCCGCGGTCGTCGAGCGGATACTTGAGCTGTGTGATCTTCAGGGGCTCGAGCTTGGGATCTCCGGACGCCGGCTTGTAGGATGTCGCCAGCCGCGCGAGCTGATCGGAGTTCGGCCAGAAGGTGGTGTCGCTCATCCCCAGGGGCCTCAGCAGTCGGGCGTCGAGGAAAGCTTCGTACGCCTGACCGCTCACGACCTCGATGATCCTGCCCGCCGTGTTGATCCCCGCGTTTGAATATCGATACCGACTTCCCGGCTCGAATTCGAGGGGAGCCGCGGCGTAACTTCGTGTCCTCTCGGCCAGGGTGAGGAGATCCAGGGTGGGCTTCTCGACGTCGGTCGAAAACGGGAGTCCGCTGGTGTGCGAGAGGATTTCGCGAACGGTGATCGGATGCGAGGGTTTCTTGAGGGTCGTACGGCCGTCGACGACTCCCGCCGCAAGCGATTGTCCCTGGAATTCCGAGAGGTAGCGTTCCACGGGGTCGTCGAGCCGCACCTTGCCTTCATCCACGAGCATCATGATCGCCGTGGCCGTGATCGGTTTGGACATCGAGGCGATCCAGAACACCGAGTCGGTCCGCATCGGTTTGCCGGCCGCTCGATCAGCCCACCCCACGGCTTGCAGCGACGACACGCCCTCGCGCGTCGCGACGAGCGTCGTCGCGCCGGCCAGTTCGCCCCGATCGACGTACGGCTGAAGGCTTGCAGCGGGCTCTCCGGGCGGCTCGGCGAAGCTCAATGGCGAAGCAAGGATCAAGAGCCAGAGCGGTCGCAAGACATGCTTCATCGCTAACATCCTCAACCGAAAGCCGCCCGCGCCCACACGGCTGAGACGTCTTTCGGATGGCGATTTCATCGCGGAGCGGCGAGCTTTTCTGAGAGTCGTTGGCCTTCGTCTTCCTCGGCGATAAAAGGCTCGCCTTGGAGAGTTACGGCGCGACAGCTCGGAGCCCACGCGCTATTGTGCGGGAGTCGGCTGATCAGAGCAATGGCCGCAAGGTCCGTCGGCTCGGCTCGACTTGATTTGCGCGAAGCTCTCCTGGTTCGAGCCGAGAAGCCGAAGGACGAGAGCCTGACGAGGGGAGCGGCCGCTTCAAGCGTCCGTCATCGAGTCGGCGAAATCGTGCACGTAGTACCCTTTGGTGACTATGTCGAAGAACTCGTCCGGGCAGGGTTCGTCGAAGACCATCCGGACCCCAAAATCCCCTTCTGGGGTCGGCACGACTTCAAGCACCGTGGCTTGCACGAAATCAGAGCAGGACGGATCGGCCAGCCTGATCCAGACGTCCTGGGACACGTCCGGCGCCACGGTCGTCCGGACCTTCGCGCCTCCCCGACTAATGTTTTCGAGCCGGGCGGCGGTCGTCGTGAATTCATCGTCGTCGACCCACCAGCCGGCCCAGATCCGCTCGTCGACGGCGGGCAGCCTCGGGGACGCGCGTCGTTCCAGGGAGACGTGGGGGCCTTGGGAACCTTGATTCGCGCGCCGGGCCGCTCGCTTCTCGTCGTGTTGCATTTTCAATGGACGAACCCTCCTCTGGAATGAACTCCAATCGCAGACCCCATCATCGCGTTCGAATGCGGAACAGTTCGGCGATCCAAACCAGTATGTCGGCCACGGCCGGGCTCGCGGACGGCCCGTTCTCGACGGCTTTCAATACAACGGTAGGTCGCCGAAATCGACGCGACGCGTAATACGTTTGGAAGGTGAGAACGCGACGTTGCCGATTCTCGACGCCTCGAACGGCCGGGGAGGCCGAAGGCCGGCGACGATCGGAGTCGTCGCCGGGCGCGCCGGCGGAGAATGGAAAGGCAGGAAGGGGAAGACCGGGAGATCGATCAGACCAATTGCAAGACTTCGAGCGCCGAGCGAAGGTCGCGATCGATGCCGAACAGGCGGTCGAGGTTCGAGGTGCGGAAGACCTGCTGAAGGACGGGTGACAGTTCGCAAAGCCGCATCTTGCCGTGGGATGCATCGACCCGGCGCTGGAGCAGGATGAGCTTGCTCAGGAGCGTGCTTGAGATCAGGCTGACGTCGGAGAAGTCGAGCACCATCTTGATGCGGCTGCCGTCGTTGGGCAGGCTGACCGCGATCTGTTCGGCGACCTCGCGTACGGTGCGTTCGTCGAAGAGTTGGCGGTCGTGGAAACGAACAACCTTGACTCCCTCGACCTCCGTGAGATTGATCCGGTCGGCTGGAGGCATGTTTCAGATCCTGATATGATCATTCGGGGTCGGATGCGGGTTTCTTGCGACGAAGCCGGCTCAACCCGCCCTGGACGGGACTGGCGGGCCGGGGACGGTCGGCGATGATTTCCGGGGCGTTTCCGGTTGCGGCCGGGTCCGCCTGCGGTCGGTTCGCCGCGGCGATCCCGGTGTTACGATCGGCGACGAACTCGAACAGGCGTTCGAGCTGGCTGGCCCGGAAGACCTCCGCCACGGTGGGATCGACTTTGCAGAAGACCAGTCGCCCCCCGTGCTGACGGGCGGTGCGGTGCAACGCCACGAAGTTCCCCAACGCGGCCGACCCGGCGAAGCCTATGCCCTCCAGATCGATGACGATCTCCGGTCGTCCTCCGGCTTTCACGTGTTCTTCGTAACGATTGCGCAGCTCTTGCACTGGGGCCGGGTCCAGACGCAGACAGTCCCAGAACTCCGCGACCAAGAGCCCGTCCACATTATGAATTTGGACCGAAGGTTTCAACATCGATCACCTGTGCATGGGGGACGGGAGCCTCAGCGCGTTCCGCCGTAGCGCGACCGGCCGAACCTGAGTCCGTCGATCGATGGGAACCGCTCGAATTTCCCGCGTCTCAAACTTGCTTTGAGGAGGCGCAGCGCGAAGATCCAGCAATGCCTAGCCGACACATCCTACCCGCGGCCGCCCCTCCCCACCAGGCGCGACCGTCGCAGTAGCGTCGGGTAAAGCCCGAACAACCCTCGCGGCGGGAGCCTACGTCGAATCGAACGTCCTTTTTGGTTCCTGGAACTCGCCCGGGGGACCGATCTTCTTTTTCGAAGGATCTGGGACTCCGAAAATCGTTCGACTCACGGTTGGTGCACGCGATCGCGGTCGGTTTCGACGCGCAAACCGGTGAGAGCGACGGCGAACTGAAGCTCGTCCCCCCTTGGCTCGATGAGTACAATGTGGGCTGGCTCGGATGCCTCGGATTTCCTAGCATGCATGACGTTAGGTCGCGGCGGTCGAACCCAGCCGGTTCGATCCGGGCCGGTGTGCGGGTGCCGCACGAAAAAGGGAGTCGTTCCGATGCGCTGGATGATGCTCAACGGTTGCTGTCTGATCATCCTCGCGGGCTCCGGCGCCGGGGCGGTCGGACAGGAGTTCGACTGGCTGGCCTCGGCCCTCCCCGAGCGCGCCCACGACTTCGGCACGGTCGCTCGCGGCTCTCAGCTCCGTTATTCGTTTCCACTGGTCAACCGCTCCGACCAGGAAATCCGGATCAACAACTGGCGAGCCAAGTGCGGTTGCACGAACGTGAACGTCGGCGCGAAGGTCATCCCGCCCGGCACGCAGACGACCATTGAGGTGACGGTCGACACCACGAAGTTCAGCGGTCCCAAGCCGTCGGGCCTGACGTTGATCTTCGAACGGCCGACGTTCGTCGAGGTCGACCTCAACACGAGCTGTTACATCCGCAGCGACATCGTGACCAATCCCGGGCTGGTCGATTTCGGGATCTTCCGTCGGACCGACAAGATGCCGTCGGCCACGCTTACGGTGACCTACGCCGGCGGGCGTCCCGACTGGGACGTGGTTAAAATGAAGACGCGTTCGGCGAACGTGGTAGCCAAGGGCGAGCCCGTCCGGACGGTCGACGGCCAGGTCAACTTCACGCTCACGGCGACGCTCGATCCCAGCGTCCCCAACGGCTACTTCAAGGACGAGATCACGCTGATCACCAACGACGAGACCACCCCGGCGATCCCGATCGCCGTCGTCGCCAATATCCAGAGCGCGGTGGCGTTGACTCCTTCGATCGTCAACTTCGGCCAGGTGCGGCCCGGTGAGAGCGTGTCCAAGACCGTCCTGGTGCGATCGTCGGAGGCGTTCAGCATCACCAATCTCTCTACGAGCCAGGACGAGCTGAAGTCGGCCGACCAGACGACCGGCGCGAAGCCAGTGCACCAGGTCAAGTTGACGCTCAAGGCCCCCACGCAGGCGGGGCCGTTCCACTCGACGCTGACGGTCAAGACCGACATCCCGGACGAGCCCGCCGCCATCCTCAAGACGTTCGCCACGGTCGGGCCGTGACCACTCGGACTCACAGGCTGTCGCTGGCCGTCGCCGACGTGAGCTGGTACACCACGGAAAATCTGTTCCGCGAACTCGACGATCCAGACGTCTCGCTGCTGGCGATGCGATGCATGGACTACGTCAACGGCTGGCGAAAAGGGGTCTTCCCCTGGTCGCCGTCGTGCCGGCAGAGGCGCGAAGGCCCGCGCCTCTGGACCCGCGACCTGACGCTCCCCCCAGGCTGGATGAAGCGTTATCCGAGCCTGGGGATGCGGCCGATCGCCAGAGCGGTGCGCCAATTCTGGAGGCTCGACGGCGGGTCGCGACGCGGGCTGGTGATGACCTACCCTCATTATCTTCACCTCGCGAACCAGCTCGCCCCCGAGGTCTCGCTCTATTACAACCTCGACGATTACACGCTCTACTGGCCGGGCCGGGCGGACGAGATTCGCGACCTGGAGCGGCGGCTGGTCGCGAAGTCGAACGCCACGGTCTGCGTTTCGAGACTTCGAGCCGAGGAGCTGCGGGCTGCGGTCCCCGAGGCCTCCGAACGGATTCATCACATCCCGCATGGGACTCCGCGTCCCTTTCTCGCCGATCAACCACTTGATCGCCCGGCCGATCCGCCGGCCGATATCAGCCACCTGCCTCGCCCGTTGCTCGGCTACGTCGGGACGCTCGAAGATCGGCTGGACTGGGAACTGCTCGACCGGCTGAGCGTGGAGTTCCCTAACGCCTCGATCGTGATCGTGGGACGAACGCCCGATGCCAGCCAAACCTCTTGGTACGAGAAGTGTTCTCGTTTACTGGCGCGTCCCAACGTGCATGCGATCGGCTGGCGTCCGCAGGCCGAGCTTCCGCGCTATTACCAGGCCTTTGACCTGATCTTGATCCCCTACCTGATCGACCATCCGTTCAACCGGTCGTGCTCGCCGACCAAGATCATGGACGGGATGGGTTCGAGTCGGCCGATCGTGGCCACGTCGATTCCCGAATGCCAGCTCTACGACGAGCTGTTCGACGTCGCCGCGACCCGCGAGGCGTTCGTCGGGGCCGTGGATGCGACGTTGAGACAGGGCTCCGATGACGGCCGGGCCGCCGCCCGGCACGCCTGGGCTCGCGCACACTCCTGCGCGGCGGTCGCCGCCGGCGTGCTCGCGACGCTGAACCTCGACGCTGCGGAGCGTCGGTCGTCGTGAAACCGCGAGAAACCTCGCCGTCGGCCGAAAACCCGTGGCGTCGCGCGGCTTGTGACGCTAGATTCGTTTCGAGATGATGGCCGCGAGCCAGCAGCCGGTGGGAACGTCCGCGAGCGAAGGAGTTACTCGATGAGCTTTGGTCTGCGTGTGCGCCTGTCGATCATGATGTTCCTCCAGTATTTCGTGTGGGGCATCTGGCTGCCGATGCTCGCCCAGCAACTGGGGCCGAACAGTCTGAATCTCGACGGTCGCGAGATCGGCTGGGTCTTCACCGTCTACGGGTTCGGCTCGATCCTCGGTCCGTTCATCCTGGGACAGCTCGCCGACCGCTACTTCTCGACCGAACGCGTCCTAGCCGTCGCACACTTCGTGGGAGGACTGCTGCTGATCTCGGCGGCTTACGTCTCGACGTTCTGGCCGATCTTCTGGATCCTGTTCTTCTATTGCAGCCTGTACATGCCCACGATGGGGCTGACGAACTCGATCTCGTTCCGCAGCCTCGGCGAATCGAACCAGAATTACTTCCCGGCGATCCGGTTCTGGGGCACGGTCGGCTGGATCGCCGCCGGCCTGTTCTTCGGCGCCTATCTGGACTATCAGAATCTGACGTTCTACCAGTCGATCTTCGACCTCGTGGGGCAGCACGGCGCGTTCGAGAGCTTTTTGTCGACCTGGCGAGCCTCGGCCGTCCCCCTGCTGAAGCAGGTCTTCGAGCTGCCGTTCGTCGGCGAGCCGCACTATCGCGACTGCCTGCGGGTGTCGGGCTTCTTCTCGCTGCTCTACGCGATCTATTGCCTGACGCTCCCGCACACGCCGCCGGTCCCGGCCAAGGACACCGACCCGATCGACAAGCGGTCGGCGGTGATCGAGTGCCTGGAACTGATGCGGTTCCGGTCGTTCGCCGTGCTGACCGTCGTGGCCGGCCTGGTGGGGATCATGCTGGCCTTCTACTTCGCCTGTGAGAATTACTTCCTTGAGGCGATCGGCGTCGATCCCACGCAGACGGGCGCTTACATGACGATCGGCCAGATCGCCGAAGGCGTCGTCATGCTCTTGATCCCGCTCGCGGTGACGAAGCTCGGGTACAAGACGACGATGCTCATCGGCGCAGGGGCCTGGGCGGTCCGGTTCGGGCTCTCGGCGCTCGGTTATCCGTTCTGGCTGATGATCACGACGCTCGCCCTGCACGGGTTCGCGTTCGGCTTCTTCTTCGTCGTCGCTCAGATGTTCGTCGATCGCGCCGCGAGCAAGGACATCAAGGCGTCGGCCCAGGGCCTGTTGATCTTCCTCGTATACGGACTCGGAACGGTGGTCGGCAGCATCCTCACCGGCTACGTCCGCCGCTACTTCACGCAGGTGGTCGACGGCGTCACGGTAGAGAACTGGCAGGGGATCTGGATGGGCCCGTTCCTGCTGACTCTGTTCTGCATGCTGATCTTCGCTTTGCTGTTTAAGGAAGAACAGATCGGCGAGATCCGCGAAGAGTCCGGTCTCAAACCGGAACTCGCTCCGGCCGTGCATTGAGGCCGAAGACGACGTCGGCGACGGCCGTTCCCAAGACCAGGCGCCTCCTCGACACCGAGGACGGCGCCTGTCGTCGCATCGAAAGGACACCGTTCGCCGTGTCGTTATGGTCGCATGTGTTTCAGCGGCTCGTCATCGTCGCGGCGGCGCCGGGAGTCTTCTCGTTCGCCCTCGCCCTCGCCCAGACTCCGACGCCGATCGACGAGATCAGCCAGCATCTCGCCGGTATGAAGAAGCAGATCAACGACGTATCGGTCGGCGTCGCGCAGCGCGAGATCCTGGCGATCGAGACGGCCGGGACGCTCGATCGCGCGGCGCAGGCCGAGACCCGCATCGACGCCAAGCAGGCGAATTGGGACGAGGCGGTCGGTCTCCTCGACGGGTTCCGCGAGAAGAATCCCGACCAGCCGCGGGTGAAGGAATTCCAGCTTCAGGCGGCGGTGTATCGCTGGGCGCAGGCGCGAGCCTGGCACGACCAGCATGCGCTCTTCCCCGCCGACCCCGCGATCCGCGCGCACGAGGTCTCGGCCCTGGACGACGCGATCGCCAGGCTTCGGGCCGTGGTGAGCGACGAGCCCGGCGTACTTCCCGACAACATCCGGTTCCGCCTCGCCTGGGCCCTCGCCGATCGGGCGGACCTTGAGGACGCCAAGGCGCCGACGCGACTCGCGCGCGACGAGGAGGCGCTCAAACTGCTGGAGAAGCCCCCCACGGAGCCACGGCTTGCGGGCTATCACGGGCTGATCAAGGCCGAGTTGCTCCGACGTTCGGGAAAGCTCCCGGAAGCCGCCGCCCTGATCACCGAAGCGTCCAAGATCGATCCGCCCCCTCCTGAAGCCGAGGTCCTCGACGTCTCCGTCCGCGTGCTCACCGACGCGAGGAAATTCACCGAGGCGAAGTCCGTGGTGAACGCCTCGAAGCTGCCCCCAGCCGCCAAGGCCTTGACTCTGGCTCGAATCGCCCTGACCGAAGCGCGGGCGCCGGGCGACGGCGGTCGAGCCGCGGCGGAGAAGGAACTGCTCCAACAGGTTCGGGCGCTTCGGATCTTGAAGGCGCCCGAGACGCGGATCGCCCTGGCCGAATGGGCCGAGTCGGGCGTCGAGCCCGACGACCTAGTCGACCCGGAGGCCTGGGACGCGCTCGCGGAAGGGACCGAGATCCGGGGCGACTCCGTCAAGGCGGCCGGTTTCGAGGAGAGAGCCGCGGCGCGAGCCGAGAAGAACGGCGGCGACGAGGCCGCGGCCGGCTACCGGCTACGCGGCGCGGGGTTCTTGTTCCAGGCGGGAAAGTACGAAGAAGCCGACGCCCTGCTCGCAAAGGTGGTCGGCGCCCCCCACGCCGGCGCGTCGAGACCCAAAGCCGGACTGCTCCAGTGCCTGGCGCGCGGTCGAGCGCTGGCGGCCGGCGCGCCGGGGGTCACGTCGCAAGCGTACGCCGAGGCCCTCGATCGCCAGATCCGCGAGTTCCCGGACGATCCGACGGCGATCGAAGCCCGCTGGCTGCTCGGCAACGTCGAGCAAGCGCGCGGCGATCGTGAGAAAGCCAAGAAGCTCTGGACGGCGATCCCCCCTACGGCCGCGCGCTGGATCGACGCGCGGCTGGCTCTGGCCGACGCCATGCGTCGGCACATCGAAACGCAATTCGCTACGGCCGACGACGACGCGCTCGCCCCGGAGTTCGCCGTCGCCTCGAAATTCCTGACCGACAGTCAGGAGGCGGCCCGATCGCGCGCCGAGTCCGACCAGGTGGAATTACTGCTTCGCGAAGCTCGTCTCGAACTGGTTCCCAAGCTCGGAAAGCCCCGGCAGGCTCGCGACTTCCTTGATCGCTGCAACGGAATGAACCTGACGACGTCGCAGCGCTATCGAGCCCGCCTCGGGCGGACGATCGCCCTGGCCGCGCTCGGACGATACGTCGAGGCCGAGCGCGAAGCGCAGCAGCACCCGACCTGGGCTGATCCGGCGTCGCGCCCGGACTTCCTCGACGCGATCCGGCTCCTCGACCTGTGCGCCTCGAACTCTCCGACCGATCTCCAGCAGCGCCGGTTCGGCCTGGTCGTCCGCCTGCTCGTCCAGCCCTTGTTGAAGGAGGGCGAGGAATCGGCCCTCGACGCAGACCAGCGATCCGAGCTGACGTTCCGCCTGGCGCGGGCCTTGCTCTTTCAGGGCGACCCCCGCGGCGCCCAGGAGACGCTGCGGGGCTGGAGCCTGCCACGTCGCGCGGCCGACGACCGCCTGCTTCGCGACCTGGCCGACCTGTACTCCCGGCTCGAAGTTTATGAATTGGCGATCGACGTCAACCGCCTGCGCCTCCGCAACCTCGCCGCGGGCTCGCCGTCGTGGTTCGACGCGCGGTACAACCTGGCGCTGACTTACTACCGACTCGGCCGGCGCAAGGAGGCGCTGCAATTGATTGAAGGTACGTCGATTCTGCACCCCGACCTCGGCGGCGGCTCGCTCCAGGAGAAATTCATCCGCCTCCGTCAGCGTCTGAGCACGGCGCAGTGAGGCCGAACGCCTCGCGAAGCGCCGCGGCGATCTCCTCGATCGCAGCCCGACCCTGATCGAAGAACGGATAGCGGCGCAGGAATCCGTGAATCATTCCGTCGTACCGCGACAGCGTGACGGGAACCCCCGCTTCCGCCAGCCTTCGCGCGTAGGCTTCGCCCTCGTCGCGAAGCACGTCGTAGCCGGCCGTGATTACGAGCGCGGGGGGCAGCTTCGACAGGTCGTCGGTTCGGTTCGGCGAGACGTACGGCCGGCGTCGGTCTTCGAGGTTCGGGGCGTACTGATCCCAGTACCAGAGCATCTCGGAGCGGGTCAGAAAACAGCCTTCCGCGAACTCCCGGTACGAGCCGGCGTCGGGATCGAAATCGGTGATCGGATAGGCGAGCGCCTGGAATGCGACGGCCGGGCCGCCTCGATCGCGCGCCATGAGGGTCGCGACGGTCGCCAGGTTCCCGCCGGCGCTGTCGCCGCAGACGGCGATTCGCGACGGGTCGCCGCCGATCTCCGCCGCGTGGGCCGAGAGCCAGACGAGGGCTGCGTAGGCGTCGTCGGCGGCGGCGGGAAACGGATGCTCGGGCGCGAGCCTGTAGTCGACAACCGCTACGATCGACTTCGAGGCGTTCGCAATCGACCGGCAAACGTTTTCATGAGAGTCGAGGTTGCCGAGCACCCAACCGCCGCCGTGGAAGAAGACGACGATCGGCATCGGCCCCGACCCCGCTCCTTCCGGCGTGATCACGCGAATCGCAAGGTCTCCGCCCGGCCCGGCGATCGTCCGATCCTCGACCCGGTGGACGCGCGGCGGCTTGCCCAGAAAGCGCGTCGACAGATTCACCTGGGCGCGGGCCTGTTCGACGGTCTGCTCTGAAACCGACGGCAATCCCGCCCCGGCCAGGCGTCTCAAGAAGTCCTGCGCCTGGGGGTCGAGCGGCATGGAACGATCTCTCACGAGGATCGGATCGAGGCGGTCGAAAAACGCGGTTGCGGAGTGTACCCCAGATCGACGGCGATTTTCCATTCACGACCGTCGACGCCTGGTCGGCCGTCGATCAACGCTGGAGTTCGAGGGTCGACCACAAGCTGGGGTTTTCGCCCAGGGGGAACTCGCGGCCTATTCCGAGGAACTGGTCGTCGCGGTCGTGGTCCGAGATCTGGTAGGCGAAGCCGAGCCGGCGGTTGGTCTCGGGGTCGAAGCCGTGGAGCGCGCGGGCGGGAAAGAACAACTCCAGCGACCAACCGGATTTCTGAAGCTCGACGCGTGAGACGAGGAGGTCGGACGGGGCGAGCGGGGCGTCAGCCGTGGCGCGGGCGATCGGCCGCTGCTCGACATCGGCGGTCAGCGACTTCTTATCCTTGCTCAGCTTCAGTCGAGTCAGAAAGCGATGGCCGTAGCGGGTCGCCCGGCTGACGTTACGGGTGTCGCGCGTGTCGATCCAGACGTTGACCGTGGCGAAGCCCTCGGGACGATCCGGGGTTTTTGCGTTCGCGCCGAGGCCGTCGGCGAGGATCGAAATCCCCAGCCCCTCGGCGTTCCAGCCGACCCGGACTGACGCCCACGAGGGGCGGCCATCGAGGACAGTTAACTCCGGAAGCTTGCAGGTTTCCGGCAAGTCGAGGAGCGATCCCTTCGACGAGGGAAGGGGAATCCCCTCGACCTTGGGACAGGAGGCGGCGACGCGGAACCAGAAAGCCTGCGGCAAGAGTGTCGACGTCATCGGCGTAAACTCCTAACGAGAATCCATCCGCGCCAGCAGGTTCACCATCTCGATCGCCGCCAGGGCGGCTTCGGTCCCCTTGTTGCCGGCTTTGAGGCCGGCGCGGTTGAGGGCCTGCTCGACGGTCTCGGTGGTGAGGACGCCGAAGATGACCGGAACGCCGGTGGCGAGGCTCGCCTGCAAGACGCCGCCGGCGGCCTGGCCGGCGACGTGGTCGTAATGCCCGGTCTCGCCGCGGATCACGCAGCCCAGGCAGACGACGGCCGCGTGCTTGCCCCCCTCGGCGAGCTTGCGGGCGATCAACGGGACCTCGAACGAGCCGGGGACCCAATAGACGTCGAGCCGGTCGTCGCCGACGCCGTGGCGCACCAGGGCGTCGCGGCAGCCCGCCAGCAGGGGCTCGGTCACGAGCGCATTGAATCGGGCGACGACGATCGCGAATCGGCCGGGAGGAGTTGAGAAATCGCCTTCAAAAGTCGGCATGGCTGTTGTACTTCAAAATCCAGAAAATCGCCGTGGGAACCCATCAAGACAGGCCGTCGCGAGCATGCCTTCTCCCTTGAGGGAGAAGGTGGCCGAAGGCCGGATGAGGGGGAGTAATGAGGATTCATCCAGGGCCAAGGCGATCGAAGACCCCTCATCCGCCCCTTGCGGGGCACCTTCCCCCCGCATATGCGGGGAGAAGGGAGTCCGGCCTCGGTCGGTCCGCGATCCAGGAGCAAACCTTGATTACAGGTTCATACTCGTCAGGAACTCGCCGTTGGTCTTGGTCTTCTTCATGCGGCCGGTCAGCAGCTCCATAGCCTCGACCGGATTCATGTCGTTGAGGACGCGGCGGAGGATCCAGACGCGACGCAGTTCGTCGGCGTCCATCAGCAGCTCTTCGCGGCGCGTGCCCGACTTGTTGACGTCGATGGCCGGCCAGATCCGCTTGTCGACCAGCCGGCGCTCAAGGTGCAACTCCATGTTGCCGGTCCCCTTGAACTCCTCGAAGATCACGTCGTCCATGCGGCTGCCGGTGTCGACCAGGGCGGTCGCCAGAATCGTCAGGCTGCCGGCCTCCTCGATCTTCCGGGCGGCGCCGAAGAACCGCTTGGGCTTCTGGAGGGCCGTGGCGTCGATGCCGCCGGTGAGGATCTTGCCCGAGTGCGGCGCCTCGGTGTTGTAGGCCCGGGCCAGCCGCGTGATCGAGTCGAGCAGGATGACCACGTCCTTGCCGAACTCGACCATCCGCTTGGCCTTCTCGATGACCATCTCGGCCACCTGGATGTGCCGCGAGGCGGGTTCGTCGAAGGTCGAGCTGATGACCTCGGCGGTCGGCCCCTTGACCGAGCGCTCCATGTCGGTGACTTCCTCGGGACGTTCGTCGATGAGGAGCACCATCACGTAGGCTTCGGGATGGTTGGTCAAAACGCTGTTGGCGATCTTCTGGAGCAGGATCGTCTTGCCCGTGCGGGGAGGCGCCACGATCACGCCGCGCTGGCCGAAGCCGATCGGCGTGACCAGGTCGACGACCCGCATATTGACTTCTTCACTCGTCGTCTCGAGCCGGATGCGCCCCTGGGGATGCAACGGCGTGAGGTCGTCGAAGCAGACCTTCTCGCTGAGCTTGTCGGGGTCTTCAAAGTTGATGGCCTCGACCCGGAGGAGGGCGAAGTAACGCTCGTTCTCCTTGGGAGGGCGGATCTGGCCCGAGACGATGGCGCCGGTCTTGAGACCGAAGCGGCGGATCTGGCTGGGCGAGACGTAGATGTCGTCGGGGCAGGGGAGGTAGTTGTAGTCGGGGCTGCGGAGGAAGCCGAACCCGTCGGGCAGGACTTCGAGAGTGCCCTCTCCGTACATCAGGCCGTTCTGCTTGACCCGCTCCTTGAGGATCTTGAAGATCAGATCCTGCTTCTTGAGCCCCATGTAGTCGGTGATGCCCTCCGACTTCGCGGTGCGGATGAGCTGGGGCATCGTCATCTTCTGAAGCTCGGTGAGATGGATCTCGCCGCGCTTGATGTCTTCATACCGGTCGTGGATAGCGGCGTCGCCGAAGATGTCGTCGTCCTCGACGTCCGGAAAGCCCTCGGCGGGCAGTTCGCCGCCGTACGGCTGCGCGGGGGGCGCCGGCGCGGGCCGCTCAGGACGCTCGGGGCGCGCGGTCTGGGCGTAGTCGCGGTCGCGCGAGTTGAACGAGGCGTCGCGGTCGAACCGTTCGCGCGGGCCGGGCGTCTCGGCGTCGCGAGCCTCGCGGACCCGTTCGCGGACGGTCGGAGCCGGCTCACGGTCGCGGTCACGGTCGCGGACGATCGGAATCCCCTCGTGGTGCACGGGGCCGGCCTCGCGGTCGCCGCCACGGTCGCGGGCGAGGCGCTCGCGGATCGACAACCCGCCCGGCTCGCGCTCCGGACGCTCGGCGGCCGGCTCGCGGTCGCGCTGACGGATGAAGCGGATCGGCTCGCGATCGGCGGGGCCTTCCTCGCGATACGGCTCACGCGCCGGGCGTTCGCGATCGCGGTACGTCTCGGCGGCCGGAGGCGTCGGCGACGGCGAAATCGGGGCGGGCGTGATCGAGCTTGCGGGGGCGGCGCCGGCGGACTCTTCAGCGACGGGCGGAGGAGTGGACGTGGTGGACTTGCGGATGCGGGACGTCCCGGAAGGCTCCCGGCGGGGGCGGGTCTCATTAGCCATGGTAATCCATTCTCCTGTTCAGACTTGACGAGTGATTTTGGCGAGCCGCGCGATCGAAAGCGGGCTTGCGGCGGGATCGACGTCCGGCGGGAGCCGCCGAATCCAAGGCGTGGTGTCCATCAGCATGAGCGAAGCAGGGCCCTTGAAAGCGAGACGAGAAGACTTGAAACCATCGACCGGCCGCCCCTCAAGTCGCGCCCGCCCGGCCCCCGGAGGGATCGGGCGAAGGCGAGGGACGACGCGCGTCTGCAAGATCGGAGGAAGCGGTGAGCCATTCGCGGAATCGATCGACCTCGACGGCCAGTTCGTCCGGGCCCGCGACGTTCGGCAAGACGTAGTCGGCGCGCCGTCGCTTCACGTCGCAGGACTGCTGCGAGGCCTCGCGCGCCTCGAAGTCGGCGCGCGACCAGCCGCGGGTCCGTTCTACCCTCGCCAGCCGCTCGGCCCGAGGCGCGTCGACGTACACGACTAGGTCGCACGCTCCGTCCCAACCGGCTTCGAGCAAGACCGCGGCGTCGAGCGCCACGGCGATCGCGGAACCACTCCGCTGCGCCTCGGCGATCGTCCGCTCGAACTCCTCGATCATCGCCGGATGAACGATCGATTCCAGGTCGCGGCGGGCCGACTCGTCGGCGAAGACGATCTTCCCCAGGGCGCGGCGGTCGATCTTCGGACCGACTTCAACGCCGAGATCGCGAGCGGCGATGATTTCCGAACCGAACCGAGCGACGAGCCGCTCCTGGATCTCGGGACGTTGCAGGACCTCGTGACCGACCGCGTCGGCGTCGATCACGACCGCGCCGCGCTCCGCCAGCAAGGCCGCCGCGGCGCTCTTGCCGCCGCCGATCCCGCCAATCACCCCGATCACGGGGATCGCGCCGTGCTTCCAGCGCGAGCGGCGCTCGGGCGTGGGCGGGACGGTGATCGATGAGGTTTCGAACATGAGAATCCTGAAGCTTGCGGCCGAGGGATCGGAGGCCGTCGCACGAACCTTTGAAGCGACCCAGGACGTCCGCGGCGAACGGGACGAGCCAGAGTCGTCCCACGATCCGCAACGTGTGATCACATGTCAGACACCGGGGTTGTCAACACGACCCAGGCGTTGGTGGGGACAGTCCAGCTCGCATTCGGCGGCACGATCGCGGCGTGCGGCTCGGATTGAGCAGGCGGGCGTCTAAGGTCTTGAGGCCATCATCTCAATCCTGGGCGTTTCTCTGTTGGTGCAGGCCGCGGGAAGGAGATGAAGCGGGTGATGGGAAAGCGCCGTATGTCGGGAGCCGGCCATTCACGAAGCATCCACTAACTTATACGCCATCGTTCGCGGTGCTGCAATGGTTCTTCGTTCGAATTGCCCCGAGTATTCAGCCGTCTTGAACGAAGGCGGCGCGCCGCCTCGGACGACCGTCGCGGGGCCGTCGAATCCGGCCCTACGAAGGGAGGGATTCGACGTCCAGCCAGTTCCGACCGACGGCGAGATCGACCTTGAGCGGGACCGAAAGCGCCATCGCGCCGGTCATCTCGGTCCGCACCAGGCCCGCCAGCCGCGCCACCTCGGCGGCGGGGGTTTCGAACACGAGCTCGTCGTGGATCTGGAGGATCATCCGGGCCTCGAACCCGCCTTCGCGGAGCCGCTGGTCGACCTGGATCATGGCGCGCTTGATGAGGTCGGCGGCCGAGCCCTGGATGACCGTGTTGACGGCCGTCCGCTCGGCCAGGTTGCGGTTCCGTCCGGTCGTCGTCTTGATCCCCGCGATCGGCCGACGACGGCCCAGAATCGTCTCGACGCGGCCGGCATCCCGCGCGGTTTCGAGGGTCCGGGTGATGAACCGATCGACCCCTTCGTACTCCTTGAAATACGCGTCGATGAACGCCGCCGCCTCGGCCTGCTTGAGCCCCAGGCGGGAGGCGAGACCGAACGGGCTGAGGCCGTAGATCACACCGAAATTGACGGTTTTCGCCACCCGCCTCATCGCGGAATCGACGTCCGACTCGGCCACGCCGTAGATCCGGGATGCAACCGCCCGGTGGATGTCGTGGTCGGCGGCGAACGCCCGCTGAAGCGCGGGGTCTTCGGAATAGTGGGCCAGGATGCGCAGCTCGATCTGCGAATAGTCGGCCGTCAGCAGCCGCCAGTCGTCGGCCCCGGCGATGAACGCCTGGCGGATCTGCCGGCCTTCCTCGGTTCGCACCGGAATGTTCTGGAGGTTGGGATCGCTGGAGCTGAGGCGGCCGGTCGCGGCGACCCCCTGGTTGAACGAGGCGTGAATCCGCCCGTCGTCAGGATGCACGAGCAACGGCAAGGCGTCCAGGTAGGTCCCCTTCAGCTTCGAGAGCTGGCGGTGCTGGACCAGAAGCGCGGGGAGCGGGTGTTTGGTCGCAAGCTCCTCCAGAACCTCGGTCGCCGTGCTCAACTCGCCGCCGGGCGTCTTCTGAAGCTTCGGCAGCTTCAGCTCTTCAAAGAGAATCTGACGAAGCTGGGGGACCGAGTTGATGTTGAACGGCCGGCCCGCAAGGCGGTGGACCTCCTCCTCGATCGTCGCCAGGCGGATGGCGAAGTCGCGGGAGAGCGTCTCCAGCTTTTCCACGTCGACCTTCACGCCGATCGCTTCCATCCGGGCGAGGATCGAGATCAACGGCCGTTCGAGGTCGGCGTAGAGGTCCCAGAGCCCCTGCTCGCGAACCTGGGGGGCGAGGATCTCGTAGATTCTCCAGGTGGCGTCGGCGTCTTCGCCCGCGTACTCGGTGACGCGGGGGACGTCGATCTGATCCATCCGCGCCTGGTTCTTCCCTTTGCCGATCAGGTCGGAGATCGGGATCATCGTATGGTCGAGGAGCCGCTGCGAGAGCTGGTCGAGGCTGTGGTTGCGCTCGCCGCTCTCCAGCAGGTAGCTGAGGATCATGGTGTCGGTGATCGGCCCCTCGATCGACACCCCGGCGCGGCCCAAGGCGAGCATGTCGTACTTGATGTTCTGGCCGACCTTCTCAATCTTGGGATCGGCGAGGATCGGTCGCAGCCCTTCGAGCACCAGCGCGGGGTCGAGCAGGCGGTAGCCGATCGGCCCCCGCAGTGGGATGTAATAGCCTTCGCCGGCCTTCCACGAGATCGCGATCCCGACCAGGCTCGCTCGCAAGGGGTCAAGGGCCGTCGTCTCGGTGTCGATGCAGAATCGTTCCTGTCGGCCGAGTTCGGCCACGAACGATTGGAACGACTCCGGGGTGTCGATCGTCCGGTACTCGGCCTTCCACTCGGTGGCCGGCTTCGCGGGGGCCTCGGTCGTCGTCGCCCCGCCGATCTCGGCGATGAAGCGGTGGAAACCCGACTCAAAGCAGAGCGCCCGCAAGGCCGGCTCGTTGGGCGGTGACATCTTCAGGTGGTCCCAGTCGAGCACGAGTGGCAAGTCTTCGCGGAGCGCGACCAGCGTCTTCGCCCGTCGGGCGACGTCGACGTTGTCGCGCAGGATCTGCTGTTTCTTCGGTCCTTTCACCTGGTCGATGTTGGCCAGCAGGTTTTCGAGGGTACCGAACTGGCGGAGGTAGGTGGAGGCGAGGACCGGTCCGACTCCCGGCACGCCGGGGACGTTGTCGACCGTGTCGCCTGTTAAAGCCAGGTAGTCGACCACCTGATCGGGGCGGATTCCCCAGTCTTTTTCGAGCGCCTCGGCGTCCATGATGGAATTCTTGCGGAGGTTGATGATCTTGATATGAGGCGTGATGAGCTGGCGGGCGTCCTTGTCGGAAGTGCAGATGAAGACGTCGAGCCCGCGCTCCTCGCCGCGGCGGGCGAGCGTGGCGATGACGTCGTCGGCTTCCATGCCGGGCTCGACGAGGACCGGCACGTTGAAGCCCTCGAACACGCGGCGGATGACGTCGATCTGGGGGACGAGGAGGTCCGGCATCGCGGATCGGTTGGCCTTGTATTCGGCGTAGATGTCGGAGCGGAAGACGGGCCCCTGGCCGTCGAAGGCCGCCGCCAGGTAGTCGGGATGTCGGTCGCGAGCAATATTCAGGAGGTCGCGAAAGATCCCGAAGACCGCGTTGGTTGACTGGCCCGACGGCCCAGTCATCTCGGGAATCGCGTGGAAAACCTGAAAAATCAGGGAGTACGCGTCCAGGATGTAGAATGAAGGGCGATCCGCCATGACTGAGAATTCCATCGGCCTGCGGGAACTGCGCACCGGGCGCGGCGCGTCTAACCTGTTGTCGGTCCGATCGATTTGATTCTGGAGAGAGCGGGATTTACAATTCTGACGACCGTGCGGATTGTTCCGCAAAAGCAAACGGAAGCGATTTGCACGCGCAGGTTTTTCCGGCCCAGGTTTCGTATTTTCCCTTCTCGTATGACATAGTATCAACAAACCGGCCGACCGCACGCGCCGGTCGCACCCGCTCCGCTCGGAGGGAGTAATGATTTATGGCCGCCGCTAACGAATCCCAGGGTCTCAAGATCGCCGTCGCGGCGTTCGTGACATTGACGGTCATCCTGGCCGTCACGTCATATTTTCTGTACTCGTCGTACTCGCGCACCGAAGGCCTGTTGCAATCGGAGACGGAGAAAGCCTCCAAGTCTCAGCGCGCTGCGAGCGAGGCAACCAATCAATACGATGAGTTTCGCAAGTACGTCGGCACTCGCGGCGAGGAATTCGACGCGGCGAAGGCCGAGGTCGACGGCCACTTCAAGAAGGTGAACGACCGCCTGGCCGGCATTGCCAACTCGATCAACGCCGCTCTGACCAAGGCTCAAGGGGCCGGGGCGCAAGGGACGGAACTCGAGGAAGCCAAGCAGAAGATCCAGCAGCTCGTCGCCTCGTACGGCAACGAGCCCAACAAAAACTACATCTCGGCCCTCGACCGCCTGCTCGAACTCCTCGAAAGCACGGCCCTGGTCGACAGCGAGCTGACCGTCAACTACTTGGCGCTCCGGAACAGCCTGGAATCGTCCACCAGCGTGTCGAAGCAGCAGATCGACGTCCAGTCCAAGGCGGCGACCGACAGCAAGACCGACCTCCAGGCCGAGCACGAGAAACACGATCAGGAGAGGAGGACCTTGCTCGGCAAGGTCGACCAACTCACCACCGAACTCGACCAGACCAAGACCGAACTAGCCAACCTGGCCGCGCAGAACCGACAGCAGACGGAAGAGAACGCCCGCAAGGGCGAGCTGCTGACCTCTATTCTACGCGAGCAGCGCGCTCAGCTCGACCTCCGCGAGACGGTGCTTGATCGTCCCGACGGCCACCTGACCTACGTCGACTTCGATCGCAACGAGGTCCAGCTCGACGTGAACCGTCGCCAGGGTGCCCGGCCGCAAATGAAGATGACCATTTTCGACGCCAACTCTTCAGGCGTTCCGACCGAGAAGCCCAAGGGCATCATCGAGTTGACCCAGGTCGGCGATCAGCACAGCATCGCCCGGATCATCAAAACCTACAATCCGATCGAGCCGCTACGCATCGGCGACATCGTCTACTCGCCCGCCTGGTCGCCCGACGACCCGATGCGGTTCGCGTTGATCGGCAAGATCGACATGAATCGCGACGGCAAGGACGACCGGGACGACCTCAAGAAGATGATCGAGGACGCCGGCGGAACCGTCGATTACGACCTCCCGCCCCCCAACGCCGGCCGCGAATCGGGCAAGCTCACCGCCCGGGTCAGTTGGTACGTCGTCGACGAACGCACGCCGCTTCGCGACGTCTACACGAAGGAGTCCGAAACGACGCTCGCCCAGCAGGCGGGCTACGACAAACGACGCGGCGAGATGATCAAGGAAGCGCGTCAGAACGGCTCCAGGCCGATCGAGATCGGCCGGCTGCTGTCCTACCTCGGCTACGACATGAACGCTCCCATCGTCGGACGAGCCGAAGGGATCAACAGCCGGGCGCTCAAGCGCCTCACCGAGAAGAAAACCCTCAACGACGCACAGAAGGCCGCCGAGGCCGCCAAACGCGAGGAGCTTCGCTCCGACGACGCGAAGCAACCGGAGCCGGAGCCGGAAGCGGCCCAGCCGAAGTAACCCCGCTCGTTCGGATCCCGGAACCCGCCTCTAATGCTCGTCGACGCCCCTTGCGACCCCGTCGCAAGGGGCGTCGGCTTTTCGAAGCTCAAACGGGACCGCCGGGTTCCTTGGGGCGGTCGGGGGGAGCAGGTTCGTCCATGGCGAGAATCTCGCTCAGCTCGATGATGTCACGCGACTCGAGCGCCATCAGCCGCACGGACAGCCCGTCGATCATCCCGAAGAACTGACGGAGCGGCTCGACCCGGGCTCGCAGCTCGCCCAACTCGGGATCGTCCTCCGAAAGCTGAACCAGGCTGTCGAGCACGGTGAGGGTGGGATCAAGCTCGCGCCGCTTGCGCTCGGTCAAGATCCGTCGGAACAAGGTCCATACGTCGGTCTCCGCTCGATACAACTCACGGCGCTCGCCGGCGCGATGGCTCTTGCGGACGACGCCCCAGGCCAGAAGCTCGCGGAGGTTCATGCTCACGTTGCCGCGAGAGACCTTCAGCCAGCTCCTGAGATCCTCTGCGGTCCAGTCGTCGCCGGTAATGTAAAGCAGGGCGAACAGTTCCCCCATGGTCGCGTTGATGCCCCAGGCGCGGGCCATCATGCCCCAATGCTCCACAAATTTGCGGATCAATGCCACGGCGCTCGGGGAAGCGGGAAGGCCGTCGGGCTTCTCAGGAGTGAGTGATTGATCCATAGACTTCCTGCAACCTCGAACGCAACAGGTCGACGTCAAACCAAACGTCATCCGGACCGATCGCATTCGTCAAAAAGGAGCGTAGGCGAGCGTCGACGCCGCCTCAAGACCTCAATATTTGCCGTCGCTTTCATGCAACATCGCCGCTATGGTAGCACGCCCGGCCTCACACTTACGGCGGACGACTCGGCCGCATCATCGGTCCTCGTAGTTCCTTTTGTCACGGCGCGGCGAAGTAATTTGCAAGCCGTCTTGCTGAATGCATCTTGCATCTAGTCTACAATCGCACAGAATAGAGATCGGTGAAACGACCCCCTCTCGCCGAAAACCATGAAAGCTAGATCGTGATATCGGGTATAATGCCCATGCATGCCCCGATTATCTCGGCTTCGCCGTGACGGTCGGCCGGTGGTACCCGACGGCTTGACGTAGTGTGCGGGTCCGTTTGCCATTGAGGAGTTGATTCCATGCCTGAGACAGTCGTTCACTTCCAGATCCGGATGCCTCCCCTGCTTCACGAACAGCTCGCAAGCTGGGCGAAAGCGGACAAGGCCTCGCTCAATGCGCTGATCGTGGGTATCCTTGAGAAGGCTATCGAACAGCACGACAAGGCGCAGCCAGCTTCCTGAACCGGACGCCGAGCAGTCGGCGTTCCGCGTTCGGGAAGCTGAATCTCGACGGCGATCACGCCTCGCGATCGCCGCTATCGAAGTATGTGCTGAGTTTCGCATGTCCAACCGAATGTTTTTCTTAAACTGCCCTTGAGTCCACCCGCCTTCGGCGGTATTCTCTGGGGCGTATTCCCCGATAGCTCAATCGGTAGAGCGAGCGGCTGTTAACCGCTAGGTTCAAGGTTCGAGTCCTTGTCGGGGAGCTTACTCGAAGTCGAGACCGTTCTTGCTCAAAGGCCCCGCGACGACGCAGGGCCTTTGTCATTCCTCCCGGCCGCACCGCACCCGACGTCATTCCGCCGACTCCAGAATGATCAGGGAATGGCTCTCGACCAGGTACGAGTAAAGGACCGGGATCTCCGGCCCTTGGTCGGTCTCCAGGAAGTCGTCGGGCGACGGCAGCGAGGTATCGACCAGGCGGCGCCAGGGGCGGCCTGAGGGCGAGGCGGGAAAGCGGTACTCTCTGGGGCGTATTCCCCGATAGCTCAATCGGTAGAGCGAGCGGCTGTTAACCGCTAGGTTCAAGGTTCGAGTCCTTGTCGGGGAGCTTACTCGAAGTCGAGACCGTTCTTGCTCAAAGGCCCCGCGGCGACGCGGGGCCTTTGTCATTCCTCCCGGCCGCACCGCACCCGACGTCATTCCGCCGACTCCAGAATGATCAGGGAATGGCTCTCGACCAGGTACGAGTAAAGGACCGGGATCTCCGGCCCTTGGTCGGTCTCCAGGAAGTCGTCGGGCGACGGCAGCGAGGTATCGACCAGGCGGCGCCAGGGGCGGCCTGAGGGCGAGGCGGGAATCTTGAACTCGAGCGCGCGGCCGCCGGCGTTCATGGCGACGTAGAAGTCGCGATCGACGACGCCCGGCCGGTCGCACCGCCGGCCGTCCAGCGCGAACGCCAGCGCCTGGCTGGAGGCCGAGAAGTCGGGACGCACCGGCTCCTCACCGTGCCAGAGGATCTCCGGGGGCTGGCCAGAGTCGGCCCCGGTGAAGAAGGTTCGGCGTCGGAAGACGGGGTGGGCCTTGCGCAGGGCGATCATTCGGTGCACGAACCGCAAGAAGCCGCCGTTCTTCTCCCCGAACGACCAGTCGACCCAGCTCGTTTCGTTGTCCTGGCACCAGGCGTTGTTGTTGCCCCCCTGGGTTCGGAGGAACTCGTCGCCCCCCAGAATCATCGGCACGCCCTGAGAGACCAGCAGTGTGGCCATCAGGTTGCGGACCTGCCGCGCGCGCAGGCGATTGACGACCGGGTCGTCGGTCGGCCCCTCGACGCCGCAGTTCCAGCTCAGGTTGGCGTCGTTGCCGTCGTGGTTCCCCTCGCCGTTGGCCTCGTTGTGCTTGTGGTCGTACGAGACGAGATCGGCGAGCGTGAATCCATCGTGGCAGGAGAGGAAGTTGATCGAATGCAACGGGCCGCGACCCGTATAGAGATCGTCACTGCCGCAGAGCCGCGTCGCGAGCGCGGAGGTCAGGCCTGGTTCGCCCTTCCAGAACCGTCGGACGTCGTCGCGATAGCGGCCGTTCCAGTCGGCCCAGCGGCCCCCTCCGGGGAAGGTGCCCACCTGGTAGAGTCCGGCCGCGTCCCAGGGCTCGGCGATCAGCTTGGTCCCGTGGAGCAGCGCGTCCTCGGAGATCCGGTTGATCGCCGGAGGATCGACCAGCACGTTCCCGCGTCGGTCGCGGCCCAGAACCGAAGCCAGGTCGAACCGGAAGCCGTCCACGCCCGCCTCGGCCACCCAGTTGCTCAGGCAGGTGAGTAGGAAGTTGCGAACGACCGGATTATCGCTGCTGAGAGTGTTGCCGCACCCCGAATAGTTCAGGTAGTTGCCGCGGTCGTCGAGCATGTAGTAGAGCGGGTTGTCGAGCCCTCGGAAGCTGTAGGTCGGCCCGTTGTCGCCCCCTTCAGCCGTGTGATTGAAGACGATGTCAAGGATCACCTCGACGCCGCCGCGGTGGAAGACGTCGACCAACTCGCAGAATTCTTCCCAGACCTCCATCCGCCCCGGATTCGACGCGTACGCGGCCTTTGGGGCCGAGAATGCGATAGTGTTGTATCCCCAGAAGTTCTTCAGCCGCTCGCCGGTGAACGGATTGACGAACGCGCAGTCGTTCTCGTCGAACTCGTCGACCGGCAACAGTTCGACGGCGGTCACGCCCAGCCACTGGAGGTAGTCGAGCTTCTCCGCGAGCCCCCTGAACGTCCCAGGTCGCCGCACTCCCGAGCTGGGATCGATCGTGTAGCCGCGGACGTGGAGCTCGTAGATGATCGTGTCTTCCAGGGGAATCCGAGGGCTCACGACCCCCTCGCGCTCGACCATCGCCTCGTTCACGAGGCTGCGGCGCGAAAAGTCGGACTGCCCCCCCCAGGGACGCCCGCACGAAAGCGTGCGAGCGTAGGGGTCGAGCAGGATGATGCTGGGGTTGAACCGGTAGCCATTCCCCGCCGGGCCGTCGACGCGGTAGCCGTAGCAGAATTCCTCGGGCAAGCCTTCGACTCGCACATGCCAGTGGTCGCCTGTGCGATTGGCCAGCGCGTCGAGCGGGATCTCCGTTTCGAAGCCGGGATCGCAGGGTTCGCCGAGCACCAGCCAAACCGCCGTGCCGTGCCGGCAGATCAGCGAGAAATTGACGCCGTCCGGCATCGGCGTGGCGCCCAGGGGCAACGGGCGTCCTCGCCCCACGTTCAAGATTCGATCCTGGAATCGATACTCTCGCGAGTCCAGCTTGGGGGATGTCGTCGAAATCGTCTGAGGTCCTTCCGTTGACGCGTCCGCCTGGGACGAGAGGCCAAAAAAGAAAGCCGAACTATTTCATCCGAGTTGTGTCGGAGAAACCGTTCGGCGAGAGGAAGATGCGTGTTCGAGGCTGGCCTGAGGGCTCGGAAGCCCAGCGGTCGTCGGTCGATCCAACGCGGGGCCCCGGGCCGGCAGCTGCGGTTTGCTCAGCGTTCGGAGCCTTGACGATCACTGCTTCGGCCGCCTCGCGACGAGTTGGCGTAGGTGGCGGTCAACATCCCCAGTAACGCGGCTCGACGTCCGGCGCGGGTCGACTTGCCTCCTCGACGAACCCGGGCGACGGCACCGGCCCATTCGAAACCGGCGTGCACAGGTGCGGACTTTTTACAGTTCTCTTCGCTCATCGAAAGAAACTCCCCCAAGCAGAAACGCGACCCTCAACAGTAGGTCCACGCTCTACCATTCCCTTGGGCCGTGAGAAACACGTATCCCTCACGACGTCGCCATTCCTGGCAAATGGCGATGAACGTCTCCATCCATCGCAAATTCCACGGGCGATGCGTCCACCCGGATGACAGCTTGCAAGGCGTCTTGCGCCTGCACCCACGAGATCGCGCGAGTCTATCGCCCGACCCAGCCGATTCTGCCCCTATCACAATCGGACGAGTTCAGCTATTTCTTCACCCGGAACGACTCACGTTCGGGCGGATGGGAGCCGCACGACCTCCGCTCGGGTCCGTCTCATCTCGTATTCAGCGGTCTGCGGTTTCTCGACTCATCCACACAAAATCTATCAGTCGGGTCACGGCCCGTCTAGGAAAAAAGCCTTGTTGTTCCCACTTTTGCGACCGCCGTCGTGAATCCTCGTCGGCTGCCGCCTGGAACCGTGAAAACTCAGGCTTTTCTCGCCTGAAAGCCCAATTTAGCTCACCGATTCCCCCCGTGCTCGGAGATCGTCGAAATGGTCAAAAGAAGTACGACCACCAGTCGATCAACCCACGAACCGCCGGCTCCAGAGGAGGCGCGAACTTGGGGACCGTCGGCTTCAGGTCTTGAACCGAACGCGCCAGCAAGCCCTGAAGGAGCAGGAGAGTACTGCAACCATTGAACACGCCATGCAAGACCATGACGGACAGCAGACTTCCCGTTCGCTGGAAGACGACGCCGAGAACCATGGATAGAAGGAAGATCCCGACCGGCGCCGGCCACTGGGGCGCATGCATCCCGGCGAACAGCAAGGAAGCCACGACGACCGCCGGGAGGCAAACCGCGTTGGGGCGACTCGGGCCGTCCACGCCAGGGGCGGGAGCGATGGCGACGGGGGCGATATCCGTGGGGCTCGCGCCGGGGTCCGACTCGCCCAGCATGGGGGATTCCAATGTGGCGGTCGGTGGCTCGTCTCGGCCCTCGGGCTTCGGACCGGGTTCGGGTGAGGGCGAGGCCGCCGTGAAGATCCGGGTCAACCAGCCCAGCAAGACGCCTCGAAAGAGGCTTTCCTCGACCAGCGGCGCGAGAAAGACGGTCGAGACGAAGGCCAGAGCGGCCACGCCGGGGGTCATCTGATCGGCCATCATTTGCTGAACGGGATGCTCGCGAACGTTCCACAGTTGGACGGCAAGCCCCTGAACGGCGTACACGACCGGGACAGTCAAGAGCGCGGCGATCGCTCCGACCGAGACCTGACGCGGCCATTCCTTCCACGAGAATCCCAGCTCTGAAATCGCGACGCCCGCCGCTCGATGGAGGAACATGGGCAGCATGACCACGAAAAGGAGGTTCGCGAGCGAATTCAACAGCATGGCGTTGAAAGGCGACCGCGGGGCGTGGTGCTCGTCTTCCTTTTCATCGGGAGCAAGTCGATCGTCGGGCGGTCCGTCGTCGGTCGCGGCGGCCGTCGCTTGTTCCGGCGTCGGCGCGGGGCGACGGAAACCCGTCGCCGCGCCGAATCCCAGACCCACGACGAGGTTCGCACCGATATACAGGAGGATCACGGCGAAAACCGTCCGCCCGCCCCATCGCGCTGGCCGGATGGGCAGGATGGGCGTCCGGGAGAGCAGGGGATCGCCTCGCAGGAGCTTCGAAATCGCCCACGCCCAGAGGCCGAGCACGGCCAGCAGGATCGCCATGACGAGGCCGGTGAGCACGAACAGCACGAACTCGTCGAGATGCGGTAGCGACATGGAACCTCGCGCGGGCAGGGAAGGCGGGGTGCGTTCGAAGACCCTTGTAGCTGGATCGTATCCACCTCGACGGGTTTCGGCCACCTTGTCGAGATTGGCTCACGGCTCTAGAATCGGCGGACCACGAACAGGGATTCGGGATTTTTTTCGGGCGGCCTCCACGCAAGAAGCGATGCCGCTCCTGGAGCCTAGCGAACCGATGCAGGACGTCGCCAGTCAGCTCGAGATCCTCCGTCGCGGGGTCGAGCAGATCGTTCCCGAAGCCGATTTCCTCAAGAAGCTGGAGCGCTCGGTCCGCGAGAACCGGCCGTTGCGCGTCAAGTACGGCATCGATCCGACCGGCATCGACGTCCATCTCGGCCACACGGTGCCGCTCCGGAAGCTCAGGCAGTTTCAGGACCTCGGCCACACGGCGGTCGTCATCATCGGCAATTACACGGCCATCGTGGGCGACCCCTCGGGTCGCGACGAGACCCGGTCGACCCTCACCATGGAGCAGGTCGAAGCCAACGCCCGCGACTACCTCAAGCAGGTCGGCCGGATCATCGACCTCGACAAGGCCGAGGTCCACCATAACAGCGACTGGTTCGGCAAGTGGTCGTTCCTCGACGTCCTCGACCTGATGCGGAACATGACGCTCGGCCAGATCTCGGCCCGGGAAGATTTCGCCAAGCGGATCGCCGCCGAGAAGCCGGTCTATCTCCACGAATGCCTTTACCCCCTGATGCAGGGCTGGGACTCGGTCGAGATCAAGGCCGACGTCGAGTTGGGGGGCACCGAGCAGCTTTTCAGCCTCATGGTGGCCCGTCAGCTTCAGGCGACGCGCGGTCAGGAGCCGCAGACGGCCATGACGATGCCGATCCTCGTCGGCACCGACGGCGTCCGCCGGATGGGCAAGAGCCTGGGCAATTACATCGGCGTGGCCGAGAGCGCGGAGAACCAGTTCGGCAAGGTGATGAGCATCCCCGATGAGCCGATGGCCCAGTATTTCACGCTCCTGACCAACCTGCCGGGCGACGCGATCAAGGCGGCCCTCGCGCCCGGCGCGAATCCCAGGGATTCGAAGGAGATTCTCGGCAAGGCGATCGTCGCTCAGTATCACGGCGAGGAGGCGGCGGATCGCGCCGCCGCCGAGTTCCGTCGCCGGTCGTCGGGCGAGGACCCCGAGGACATCCCCGACGCCTTCCTCGCGACCGACAAGCTCGACCACGAAGGCAAGATCGCGGCGCCGACGCTCATCAAGGAACTTGGCCTGGAAGCGACCACCTCGAACGCGCGACGGGTGATCGAGCAAGGCGGCTTCAACGTCGGCCCCAACCGCGAGATCATTCGCGAGCCCAAGGCTTCGGTCTATGTCAGCGACGGCCTGATCGTCCGGGTCGGCAAGCGGAAGATCGCACGCGTCCGCCTGGTGTAAATTCCCTCTTCCACGGTGAACAGCATGGCTCAGCACGGGTTCGGCATCGTCGGGTGCGGGATGATCGCCGAGTTTCATACGCGCGCGATCAACGAGATCGAGAACGCCCAGGTCGTGGCGGCGTTCAGCCGTTCGAAGGCGAACGGTGAGAAGATCGCCGGCCTCGCGGGCCACCAATGCCAGATCTACGACGACCTCGACGCCATGCTCAAGCATCCCGGCCTCGACGTGGTCTGCATCTGCACCCCCAGCGGAGCGCACAAGGAGCCCGCCGTGCAGGCGGCTCGGGCGGGCAAGCACGTCGTCGTCGAGAAGCCGCTGGAGATCAACCTCGCCCGCTGCGACGCGATCATCGACGCTTGCGACGAGGCCGGCGTCCGGCTCTGCACGATCTTCCCGTCGCGGTTCTCCCCCGCCAACCTGCGTCTGAAAGAGGCCGTCGAAGGTGGCCGATTCGGCCGTCTGACGCTCGGCGACACCCACGTCAAATGGTGGCGGTCCCAGGACTATTACGATTCGGGAGGCTGGCGTGGGACCTGGAACCTCGACGGCGGCGGCGCTCTGATGAACCAGGCGATCCACAACGTCGACTTGCTCTACTGGCTGATGGGCGACGTCGACTCGATCGTCGCGCACACCGCGACCCTGGCCCACGTCCGCATCGAGGTCGAAGACACGGCTGTGGCCGCCCTTCGCTTCAAGAACGGCGCGCTGGGGGTTCTCGAAGCCGCCACGAGCGCCTATCCGGGATTGCTCAAGCGGACCGAGATCCACGGCGATCGCGGCTCGGCCCGCGTCGAGCAAGACGACGTCACGCTCTGGGAGTTCCAGGAGAAAGTCCCCAGCGACCACGCGCTCACCGCGGCGATCGCCGGCCGATCGGCCCTCAATTCCGGCGCCAGCGATCCCCGAGGGATCTCGCACATCGGCCACCGCGACCAGCTCGTCGATTTCCTCGAAGCGATCGACGTCGGCCGTCCCCCTCTGGTCGACGGCCGCGAGGGCCGCAAGTCGGTCGAGATCATCCGCGCGATCTACCAATCCGCCCTCGCCGGCCGCGCGATCCAGCTCCCCCTGGAGAACGACGCTGACCAGTGACAGTGGGATACCGCAATCGTCGATTCGACCGGATCGCGATCGAGAAGGCCGAGCCATGAGCCGAATCCCCAAATCCGCGCCCCGCGCAATCGTGTATCCCGACCGCGATGGCCGGCGGCTAGCCGACAATACGCTCCAGTATCAGTGGATCGTCACCATCGAAGGCAACCTCGAACTCCTCTTCGCCGATCGCCCCGACGTCTTCGTCGCCGGCGACCTGCTCTGGTACGCCGTCGAGGGCCATCCCAACATCCGCACCGCCCCCGACGCCCTGGTCGCCATCGGACGCCCCAAAGGCTATCGCGGCTCGTACAAGCAGTGGGAGGAAGGGGGAGTCGCCCCCCAGGTCGTCTTCGAGGTCCTCTCCCCCGGCAACCGCGCCGGCGAAATGCGACGCAACCTCGAATTCTACGACCGGTACGGCGTCCAGGAATATTACCTCTACGATCCCAACAAAGACGTCCTCAAAGGCTATCGCCGCAGCGGCGGCGAACTCGCCGCGATCGACGACGTCAGCGGCTGGACCAGCCCCCTCTTGAAGATCCGCTTCGATTGCTCCACCGCTCCCATGACCATCCGCTACCCCGACGGCCGGCCGTTCCTCACCTTTCAGGAACTGGGAGAGGAACGGAATAGGGCGGTCCGCGAACGCGATGCGGCGGCACGAGAACGTGATCGCGAACGCGAGCGGGCGGATCGACTGGCGGCGAAGCTTCGAGAGCTGGGTATCGACGTCGACTGACGCGGTCTTCACGCCCGCTTGCATGCTCAGCGGGCCTTGACGGCTTGCGTCGTCGTCGACATACTCCCCGAAGCCTGCGCCGTGAAGTACTGGTCAATGGAGTGACCGCCGATGCCTCGCCACAAGGTCAAGCGTCCCTGGCTCGATTATGTCGTCTACCTGGCGGTCCGGGCGATCGTCGTCTTCGCCCAGGCGCTGCCGATCGCCCAGGCCTACGCGCTGGCGCGGCTCCTGGCTTGGGTGATGTACAAGGTCGACAAGCGACACCGCCAAGTAGGGCTCGACAACCTGCGGCTGGCGTACGGCGAGCAGATGACCGATGCCGACCGCGACCAGATGGTCCGCGGGGTCTACCGCCACTTCTGCATGATGCTCATGGAGATCTTCCACACGCCGAAGACGATCAACCTGGCGAACTATCGCAAGTACATCACGCTGGTGGGCCACGAGCCGATCCTCGAACGGATGCTCTCGAACGAGCCGATGATTCTCTTGAGCGGCCATTACGGCAACTGGGAGATGGCCGGCTACGTCTTCGGGCTCTTCGGGTTCCCGACCTACTCCGTCGCCCGGGCGCTCGACAACCCGTACCTCGACCGCTACCTCCGCTCGTTCCGCGAACAGACCGGCCAGCGGATGATTCCCAAGGCCGGCGGTTACGACCAGATCGTCGAGGTGCTCCAGACGAACAAGCCGCTGTCGATGCTCGCCGACCAGGACGCGGGCCAGCGCGGGATGTTCGTCGACTTCTTCGGCCGGCAGGCCTCGACGCACAAGGCCATCGCCTTGCTGGCCATCGAGCACAACGCGCCGATCATGGTCGGCGTGGCCCGGCGGATCGGCCCCGGGTTTCGGTACGAGCTTCGATGCGCCGAGATCATCCAGCCCAGCGAACTCTCGGGCGGAGCCGACGACGTCAAGCTGCTCACTCAGCGCTACACGAGCGCGCTCGAAGACCTCATCCGTCGCGATCCCACCCAGTACCTCTGGCTTCACCGTCGCTGGAAGCATCAGCCGACGGCCCGGAAGAAACCGGCCAAGGCGCAGGAGATGATCCCAGGCTGAGGGTCGCATCAACGTTCTACTTCTCGAACATCTGAGACGCGGGCACGATTCGGACGCGGACGTTCGGGAGCGGGAAGACGGCGATCTGCTTGTCTTCGGCCAGGATGTTCGCGGGGGTGCCTTGCGTGTCATACGTGATCGGCGTCTGATCGCCCGACATGAGAACGCGTCGCAGGTCGTCGGGGCTCAAATCGACGATCGCGACCTTCATGCCCGGCGGTTTCAGATGCTTTCGGACGGCCGCGTTGACCTGTTCGACGGTCAGTTTCGGAAGCCGCTCGGCCAGCTCGGCGATGAGATCCTTGCGACCGTATCGCCGCCCTTCGACCAGATAACCGAGCCGCCTCGAAAGCGTCTGGCCCCAGAGCTTGCTGTAGTTGAGCAGGAACGACCGCGTCGACTCGAAATCTTCCGGGCTCATCCCCTTATCGACCAGCCGGTCCAGCTCCCAGAGGCCCGCGCGAAGGGCGAAGACGGCCTTGTCGCGCGGGACCGGCCGGATCCAGATCGAGAAATACTGCTGCCGGCGGGGATTGTTGGGGATCGCGAACGTGCTCGAGCCTTCCTGGATGAAGTCCTCGATGTACGAATAGTCGCCGTAATTCAGGCCGCGGTGACCGCGTAAGTCTTGCATCAGCTTGCCGTTGAACGTCCGGTGCTCGCCCAGGTACGAGTTGGCCACGGCGAGCGCGTAGAAGTCGTCGTCGGCCCAGGTGACGTTGATCGGGAACCCGATCGAGATGGCCGTCGACTCCGCGGCCTTGCCGACGATCGTGACGTCCAGACCGACCGTCGGCTTGACCGGAGGAAGCTCCGGACCGCGTCCGGCCCCCTCGCGAGGCAACGGAGCGAGCCCCATTTCGACCTGCGCCGAGGTCGACTCGTCGACGGCGCCGGCCAGGGCCGCGCACAGGGCCTGGCGGGTGTAGCGGTCGCGATGAAACGCCTTCACATCGGCGAGCGTGATCGCGTTGAGGCCCGCGACCGTGCCGCGATCGGGATGGCCGTACGGATGTCCTTCGTACAAGGCGGTCTGGAGCGTCCACTTGCCCAGCTCTTCGTCGTTGTCGCCGCGAAGCGTCTTCGTCACGTAGTCGAGGGCTTCCTTGCGGAGCCGGTCGAAGTCTTCAGGGGCGAACCGAGGCGAGGCGATCATCTCGGTCGCCAGGGGGATGTAGACGCCGAGATTGTCGCGGTGGACGGTCCCCGAGAAGACCGAGACCTCCTTGAGGCACCTGCCGCTCAGGCCCGCGGCGATCGGGTAGAACTTCTCGAGCACCTGATCGTACCGCAACGACTGGGTGCCCCCTTCCGCGACCATCGCCGCCGTGAGCGCGGCGAGCCCTTCCTTACCCTTGGGATCATCCTGAGAGCCGACCTGGAAGACGAACCGGAAGGCCGCCAGCGGACCGGCGGACGACGCAATTACGGTGTCGGCGGTCGTCGTCGGCTTCGGCGGCTCGGCCGCAAGGACGTCGATGCGCCAGGCCGGAACGACCAGACAGAGTACGGCCGGGAGGAGAAGGCGGAAACTGAACGGCATCACGGGTTCTCCGTCTCCAGGGTGACGGCGGTCTCGTTCGTCGAGGTGAAGTAGCGAGCCGCGACGCGCTGAAGATCGGCCGGGGTGAGCCGGCCGTACGCGGCGTGGAGGGTGTTCATGGCGTCGGGCTTGCCGGTGATCGCGATCGACTCGGCCACGGCTCGGGCCGCGGCGTCGGGGCTGTCGAGTTCGCCGGCGAACCGATACCTCAGGTTCGACTGGATCGCCTTGAGCCGGTCCGCGCCGATCGGGGTCTTGACGGCGGCGGCCACCGCCTCGGTGACCCGCTTGCGGATCTCGACGACGTCCTCCGGCTTCCGACCGCGCGCGAGGATCGTGAACAGCGACGGATCGCGATGCGGGTCGGCGTAGGCGGGCAGGCTCTCGGCCTTCTGCTCGTCAAGCACCAGCGCCTTGTACAACGGGCTGGTCTCGCCGAAAACGGCTTCCCTCAGAGCGTGGAGGGCCGGCACGTCCGGATCGGCGGGATTGGAGGCCGGAATGTGATAGGCCAGTGCGAGGATCGGCAGCGTCGGCGACGGCCAGGTCAGCTTCACCGACCGCGCCTCGGCTTGGGGAGGCTCGACCGGGATCTCGACCTTCTCGGTCCCCCTGCGCCATGAGCCATAATGGGTTTTCGCCAGGCCGAGAAGCTGGTCGTGATCGACCTGTCCCACGACGACGATGGTGCAATTCTCGGGACGATACCAGCGGTCGAAGAACACCTTGCTATAGGCGAACTGATTCGGCATGTCCTTGACGTCGGCCAGGAAGCCGATCGTGGTGTGCTTGTACGTATGACGTGTGAAGGCCGTGTTCGAGATCGCTTCCTCAAGCTTCAAGAACGGCGACGAGGCGCTCTTGTTGTACTCGCCGAGGACCGCCCGGGCCTCCTTCTGAAACGCCGCCTCGTCGTACTTGAGGTTCTGGAACCGATCGGCCTCGACGTCGACGGCGGTCGCCAGGGCCGAGGCCGGGATCGTCATGTGGTAGCAGGTCCAATCGTCGGTCGTGAACGCGTTGGAGTCCGCGCCCAGCGACTTGAGCACGTCGTTGTACTGCTCTTGCGAGTACCGCTCGGTCCCTCGAAACATCATGTGCTCGAAGAAGTGGGCGAAGCCTGACAGCCCCGGCTCGACCTCGTTGCGCGAGCCCGTGCGGACGACCGTGTAGTACGCGACGACTCCCGGCGAGTCGAACGGCACGGAGACCACGCCCAGCCCGTTGTCGAGAACGGTCGTGCGGATCGGGTAGGCGAAAACCGGCGCATCGGCGGCCTCGCCGGACCGGGCCGATGGGACGACAAAAGCGGCCAGGACCGCCGCGACGACGATGGACTTCATAAGAGATTCAGCCTCCGCTCAATGAGACTCGAACGTCCGTTCGGGCCCGTCGACGCCGAACTGAACCCGGAACCGCGAGCCGTCGGGCGAGACCGCGACATGGAGGAACTTGCCGCCTTGCTCGTCGGTGTTGACGATCAACGACGGGTCGGTGTTGTCGGCGGCGCTGGTCTCGGCGTTGCGGTGGAGCTGGTAGGCGGCCTGGATCGACGGGATCGTCTTCAACCGTTCGACCGTGCCGGCCGATCCCCCCTTGCGCGGGCCGTTGTTCATGATCGTGACGATCGGCTGAATGGTCTTCAGCAGGATCGGGTTGTTCGAGATGCTCAGGCCGTGATGCGTGACCTGGTAGAGGTCGATCGTGCCGATCAGGTCGTGGGGGCAGACGAGCGCCTTCTCGACGTTCCAGGTGAGGTCGCCGCAGTCGAGGAAGTCGAACTTGCCGAGCCGAAATCGGACGACCACGCTTCGCGCGTTGTCGGACGGATCGACTTCCTGATCGGCCGGCGCCTCGGCGCAAAGCGGGTTGGCGGGCGCGTTCTCGGGAGCCGGCGCGACGCGTCCCGACGCCGCAAGGACGGTCGCCTTGACGTCGCCCCGAAGCGGCAGCGTATCGCCGGCCTTCACCGTTTTCCGCTTGCCCTTCGAGGCCGCGCGATAGGCGATGCCGAGCGGGTCGTCGGCCTTGGGGCCGTCCGGGAAGTCGAGCCCTTCGATCTTGTCCTCGGGAAGGCCGCGATCCCAGAAGTTCTTGATCTCGACGCGCTTGGCCAGGCCCTCGACGCCCCCAAAGTGGTCCATGTGCCAGTGGGTCGTCACCAGGTGGTCAAGATGATCGAGGCCGGCCACCTCCTTGAGGACGTGGAGGATTCGCTTGGGATCGCGATCGTTCTCGCCCGGCCAGCCCGTGTCGATCAGGATCGACTCGCGCTCGGGGGTCACCAGCAACGTCGCGGCCCCCCCCATCACGTCAATGTAGTAGATGTCCAGGCCCCCCTTCTCGGCGGGTTCGACCGCGCCGGCTGGGGCGCAACCGAAGGCGACCGCGACCGCGAGCAGGGCCGGCCTCGCCGCCCGACAGAGAACATACGTCCACATCACATTGAGCCGGTTCGTCATGGCTGCGGTCTCGCTTCCAAACCTCGGGTTCGACGGCCATCCCCCCGTCTTCATCGACAGGGCCGTTCCCCCCGATCGTCACCGTCCCCGAAGCCGAAAGCAAGCCCTTGGATCATCGGACCGGAGGACTGACTTTGCGGCCGTCCGAGAATCGCTTCCAACTCGATCTCCAGCCTGTCCGATCGCGACCACGGTTGGAGGTTGTTCGTGGACGGCACTGGAACTTTGGAGGTGATCCGGGCCCCTCATCCCCCGTGCCCAGCGTCCCGCCGCCGTTGGCTTCGTTCGCGCCGAAATCCCCGGCGGCTCCCGGAGCCTTGCCCCCTCTCGACGGCCTCGAAGCCTCGTCGCGGCCCTCCGACGGTCCCGCCGTCGTTGGCTTCGTTCGCCGGCCGCCGACCTCGGGGTTTGGCACGTCAACTCCTTTATCCAAAATGGTTTAGACATTTTACTAACGTTGGCTTCGTTCGCGCCGAAAACCCCCTCGATTTGGGTCCGCTCGCCCCCTGTCCGGGCCATCGATCGGCCGAGCGACCGTCCCCCGACCGTCCCCGAGAATTGGGTTCTTCTGAAAATCTTCCGGGCCATGTGTCAGGCTGCAGGGGCTGGTAGTTGGCGTTCGCGGTAGTCGGCCCCGTTCTTGAGCAGGTGCCAGATCACCACCAGGATCTTGTGCGCCACGGCGATCAGAGCCTTCTTTTTCCCGAGTCGTGGGACCCATCGACGGTAGCAGATGCTGAAGGCGGTGTTCTTGGCGTGGCTGGCCGACCACGCCGACTGCACCAGGAGCGAACGCAGCCACGGACTCCCCTTGGTCGTCTTGCCGCTGCGGCGTTTGCCGGCGCTTTGGTCGTTGCCCGGGCACAGCCCCGCCCAGGAGCAGAGGTGGCCCGCGGTCGGGAACGACTCCACGTCCGGCCCGATCTCCCCCACGATCACCTCCGCCGCCCGATCCCCCACTCCGGGGATCCCCTGGAGCCGGCCCGCCGCCTCGTCGAACGGCCTCATGGCCTCGTCGATCCGCTCGTCCAGCCGCTCGATCAGGCGTTCCAACGCGTCGATCTGATCCGTCAGCAGCCGGAGCACGAAGCGGTGGTGGTCGGTGACCCGGCCCAACAGCGCCCGCCTCAGCTCGGGGATCTTGCCCCGGAGCCGCTGCTTGGCCAGATCGGCCAGCTTCTCCGGGTCGTCCTGGCCGTCGATGATCGCCCGGATCATGGCGCGCCCCGAGGCCCCCAGGACGTCGCTGGCCACCGACCCCAGCTTGACGTTGGCGTCCTCCAGCGTCTTCTGGAGGCGATTGGCCACCGCGGCGCGGTCGCGGACCAACTCGGTGCGCTGCCGGGTCAGGTCGCGAAGCTCGCGGATCTCCGGCTTGGGGATGAAGCTGGGCGACAGCAGGCCGTGCTGGAGCAACTGGGCGATCCACTCGGCGTCCTTGACGTCGGTCTTGCGGCCGGGGACCTGCTTGAGCCGCCCGGCGTTGACCAGCATCACGTCGAATCGCCCTTCCAGGATGTGGAAGATCGGCTTCCAGTAGACGCCCGTGCTCTCCATGGCGACCTCGCGGACGCCGTGGGCGTCGAGCCAGTCGGCCAGGGCCAGCAGGTCGGCGGTCATCGTGCCGAAGGTGTGGACCACCGAGGCGACCGAGCCGTCGGGGTTGATGTGGCGGACGCAGGCGACGACGGTCTTCTTGTGGACGTCGAGCCCGGCGCAGCGATCGTGAACGATGTCCATGACGTCCCCTCCAACTCGAGTGGTCGGAAACGAAGCAGTCCGAGCCGGTGGGACGACCTCGGGGCGTAAAGCAGTTTCTTCTACGTGCTCCCCCGCTTCCGGGGGGCGACAGGACGGGGTTCGACATGAAGTCGAGCCGAGGCCGGGACCAAGTTCCTTCGCGGGTTCGCGACACCAAAGCCAATGACGGCCTCTCGCCCAGGGCCGGACATCCGCAGCATAACCCAACCCGACCCCATTTTCATGGGACGGGTTGAGCCAAAGGCTCATGACCGTTCCTTCGCGCGGTTTTCGTGAACCGCGGGAGGCCCGGGCCCGGCTTGTCCCACTCCCGGCCGCCTACCACCCACCACGAATTGGGTTCCTTCGCGCGGTTTTCGCGAGCCGTCGGCGCGTGGCCGAAGGGCCTCGTCCCCTTCTCATCCAATCCAACAGGCGGTTTGCCAAAGACGCCGGACGACTTCAAGAATCCTCCATTATCAGTTTACTACCGAACTGCGATCGAGATCGTGGAGAGCTCTTTCCGCGCGTCCGCCAGCTCCACCAAGCACCCTTGCCAGCATCCCCGAATTATGAGGAATGATTCCGAAAAACCACATCACGTTTCGGCTCGTCACCCGTTTCGGCCCTTTCGCTTACTCTTGAAAAAAATACATACAGGCCCTCAGGCTAGCTCACAAAATCCTCACATACCTCATTTTAAGTATCTCCCGCCGCTCGTCTTAAAAAGAATTAGGCCTCCTCGAAGCGATTCTTCTTCTAAGTTCTCAGTTGTAAGAATGACGCCGATGATTAGCCTTGCACTACTTTTCCGAAGTCCACTGTCGTCGCACAGCGCGTTTCGCGGTTCTTCTCAACAGACTCGAGGCCGGCCCCCCCCGAGATGATGTTGAGATCCAACGCGAAGCCGCGTCGATACGTGGAATGGGTCACGCTTCAAGGACGACGTCTGAGCCCATGAGGAATTACCCAAGCATGCGAAACATGACGATTCTTACGATCACGCGCCGATCCGAGTGGTTGGTCGGCATGCGTCCGGTCTTGCACGCGATGGGCCAGAGGAGGCTCATCGTGGCCGAGTCCATGGAAGAGGCCGGGCGCTTGCTCGAAGTCGTCGAGCCGCAGTTGATCGTCGTCCATGTTGACGGCGAGGAATTTTCCTACGAGCAGTTCGACCTTTTGCTCTGGGCCAACTCCGTCAGTCCGCGGCCGGCGCCCGTACTGGTCATGGTGAACGGCTACTCAACGGAACAGGCGACCATTCTGTTCCGGATGGGCGTCGAGGAGTATCTCTGCGAGGCCGAGCACGGCGACCGTCTCGATGCGATCGTCGACGGCTTGATTGCACGGGCTCCCGCCGGCCGAAGATCGCACGAAATCCACTCCGAGGCCGCAGCCTCGGGAAAGCCCGCGTTCCGGGGCCCGGTGGCTGCCTCGCTGGCTTGAAATCCTCCGGCCCCGCCTGACCGGCCCGCGCGAGCCGGTCGAGTCCGCCGCGTCTCAGTTCGCGCCGCTTGATCGTCCCGCGATTCGCTCTGAAACGGTCCCCGTCTTGCCGGCCGGGCGTTCGAGGCCCAGGGGGGCGGTTCCGGCCTTCACCTCGTCGAGCCGTCGGCCGTACTCGGCGAACAGCCGGGTGTGGCGACTCTCGGGCGTGAGGGGCTTGCCATCGATGAATAGGCCGAGGACCTCGGTCGTCGGTTGAAGGATGTCGCCGGCGGTGACGACCAGGTTGGCGCGCTTGCCGGCTTCGAGCGAGCCGAGCTGATCGCCGACCCCCAGGATCTGCGCTGGAGCGAGCGTGACAGCCTTGAGCGCCACGTCCGCCGGCAGACCGAAGGCGACGGCCGCAGCCGCCTCGTAAGGCAGATTCCGGCCGTTGGTCGCCGGTGAGAAGCCTCCGTCCTTGGAACGGATGGCGAACGGAATTCCCGCCGCGTGCAGCCGGGCGGGGTTAGCGAAGCCCGCGTCGTACGGGTCGTGCTCGCGGAACCGCGCGTGGAGCGTGCCGCCGACGATCACCGCCATCCCGGACTTCTTGATCTCGTCGACCGCCTTCCACGCCTCCAACGCCCCGGTGAGAACCGCCTTGAGCTTCAAGTCGCGGGCGAAGGCCAAGGCGTCAAGGATCTCCACGCGGTTCTCGGCGTGCAGCAGAACCAGCTTCTCGCCCCGAGAGTAGGGCGCCAGGGCCTCCAGCCGCAGGTCGGGCTTCGGCCCGGCTTCACCCTTCTCGCGCGCCCTGGCGACGACCTCGGCGTAGCGGCTCGCCTTGCGGAACTCTTCCTTGAGCGACTCAATCCGTTCCTTGCGCTCGGCATTCGGGTCGGTCTGGCCGGCGTTTCCGCCCTGGCCCGGGCGGCGGATGGTGTAGCCTGGAATCGAGACGGACAGGCCCGCCGGGTCGATCGCCACCATCTCGCGAGGCACCCAGCCCCGGAGGTTGATCAGGCTCGCCCGTCCCGAGATCAAGCCGCCGTTCGGTTCGACCAGGGCGGAGAGAATCCCGTTGGCGCGGGTCACGGGGATATGCACGCTGTCGGCCCGGAGCGCGGTGCTCGTGAGCAGTTCGGGCTGATAGTGGCCGATCTCGGCGTGGTCTCGCGTCACGTTGAGGCTGCCGATCTCGGAGAGGCCGAGGTCCGTGCCGGCGTCGATCATGCCGGGCCAGACGTCGAGCCCCTTGAGGTCGAGCGTCTGGGCCTCGGGCGGGATCGGCGTCCCGGCGGGACCGATCAGGGCGATCTTGCCTTCCGCCACGACGAGCACACCGTTCTCGATCGTCGGGCCGCTGACCGGATGCAGCGTCGCCCCGACCAGCGCGTAGTGCTGTTTGGGCTGGGACGCGACATCCAGCTTGCGCCCTCGGGCCGCCTCGGCCGGTTGCGGCATCTTGGCGTGGTCGCCGGGCCGGACGGCGAACTTGCCGTCGACCTGGGGCCGCTGGAAGTAGACTTCGCCGTCGATCAGGGTCAGCTCGCAACGAGAGAAGCCGTCGAACGGATGGCCGTTGAACAGGGCCACGTCGCCGTCCTTGCCGACCTCCAGCGAGCCGATCCGATCCTCGCGCCCCAGCTCGCGGGCGGGGTTGATCGTGATCATCGCGAGCGCCTGGTCCTCGGTCGCGCCGCCGTACTTGACCATCTTGGCGGCTTCGATGTTGAGGTGGCGGATCAGCTCTTCGCTGTCGCTGTTGATGCAAACATTGACGCCGGCGCGGGACAGAAGCGCCGCGTTGAACGGGATCGCGTCGAACGCCTCGACCTTGTAAGCCCACCAGTCGGAGAACGTCGACGCGCTCGCGCCGTGGGCGGCGATCTCGGGCGCGACCTTGTAGCCTTCCAGGACGTGCTGCAACGACTGAACCCGAACGCCGAACTTCTCGGCGGTCCGCAGCAGCATGATGATCTCGTCGGCCCGGTAGCAATGGCTGTGGACCTTGATCGAGCCTTCGAGCATCCGCGCCAGGGCTTCGAGCCGGAAATCACGGCGCGGCGGCGGCCCGGCCTTTTCGGCCCCCAGCTTGGCGATCTTGTCGTTGTACGCCTTCCAGGTCGACTGATAGGTCCGGGCTTCCTCGAAGGCCTGCGTGATGACCAGCTCGACGCCCATCCGCGTGTTGGGGAACCGGCCCGAAACGCGGGTCACGTTCTCTCCGAGAGCGAATTTCACCCCCTGCGGACCGTCTCTGAGGATCAAATCGCGGCCGGGCTGCCCGTATCGCATCTTGATGACGGCGTCCTGGCCGCCGATCGTGTTGGCCGACCCGTGGAGGACGCGGGCCGTCGTCGTGCCGCCAGCCGCGGCGCGGTAGATCGACACGTCGTCGCCCGTGATCACGTCCTTGATCCCGACGTCGGGCACGACCGACAGGCTGATCTCGTTCACGCCCCCCTGAACGGCGATATGCGAGTGCGTGTCGATGATCCCAGGCATGGCGACCAGGCCCGAGGCATCGATCACCGGGACCTCGGGCGCGGCCTTCACGTCCGGTCCGATCGCCCGGATCTTGCCGTTCTCGATGAGAATCGACCCCTTGGGGATCGTCCCCTTGGTCACGGTCAGAATCACGGCGTCCTTGATGAGCACGCTTCCGCCCGTCTTGATCGCCGGCCGCCGGTCGGCGTCGAACTCCGTCGCCAGGTCGTGGAACGGCTCGGGCTTGACGTCCTCCTTCTTCGGCTTGGCTTCGGACTTCTTCTCAGCGTCCGGCTTCTTCTCGGCGTCCGGCTTCTTTTCGGCATCCGGTTTCTTCTCCGCGTCCGGCTTCTTCTCAGCCTCGGGCTTTTTCTCGGCGTCCGGTTTGCTCGGTTCTTCCTTCTTGTCGGGTTCGGCGTCCTTGGCTTTCTCCTCGCCGGGTTTCGGTGCATCCCCGGCTTGTCCTCGGCGTCCGCCGGCGCGGCCGGCGCCGGGCTCGGACTGCTTGACCTCGAATTTCCGGCCGTCGACGAAGACGTACTTTACCTTGGCCTTCACGTCGTGGAACGGGGCCGAGAAGACGACGACGTGGGCGAGTTTGCCGACGTCGAGGGTTCCCAGACGGTTTTCGAGGCCGACGAGGATCGCGGCCCCGCGCGTGAGTCCATCGAGCGCCTGGTCGGCGGTCAGGCCCGCGGCGATCAACGCCCGCACCTGGGCGGGCACGTTATCAAGCTTCTCCACCCCCTCGGTCCCCAGGGCGAAGGGAACTCCGGCTTTCGCCAGGCTGGCGGCGGAGGCGACCTGCGCCTTCCATGTGTCCCGGCGATCGGCGAGCACCTTCAGCGGCTCGTCACGGTCGATGTCCGACTTTTTGCGGTACTCTTCCTCGGTCGGGACCTTGGGCTCTTCGGGGAAATCGAGGCGAAGGACGACGGCGACCTTTTCCGCCTTCAGCCGGTCGACGACCTTGTAGGCTTCGCGACCGCCGACGATCACGGCCGACGCGCCGAATTCCTTCGCCAGGTCGAGCGCCCGGTGGATCTCATCGCGGGTGTCGGCCTGCCACCAGACGGGCAGCGCCCTGGTGCGCGCCTTCCAGAGGGTTTCGAGCGAGGGGTCGAATCCGGCGCGGACCGCGCCGCCGGCCTTCTCGTATTCGAGCAGTTGGTGGTGATGCTCGGCGTCGCTCATCGCCTGCCGGAGATGGGAGATCGACCCCATCAAGACCGATGGAAAGGGGCTCTCGGTCGGCCCAGGCCCGCGCGAGGAGCCCCGGCGACGGCCCGGGGCGGGGGAGTCGGCGGAAGACGACGCGGGCTCGTTGGGAGGAGCGAGGTGAATGTGCAGCGCGATGGGCGACTTGATGAGCGCCTCGCGGCGCGGCTGGCCGCTCAGGCTGACCAGGGCGCTCTGGCCGGTGGCGATCGCGCCCGACGGCGCCGAGAGCAGGTCGGTGAAACCCAGCCGGCGGCGGGGCTCGGCGAAACCGTCGTTCAGGTCGAGGGCGGAGGCCGTCTCGAACTCGGGCGTCAGCCCCTTGCGGTTGTCGGCGGGGGTCGCGGCGACAGTCGGTTCGGAGAGCTGGACCTGCTCGCCTCGACCCGTCGCCGAACGCTCGACGCCCGACTTCTGACCGGCCGTCGTGTACAGGTCGATGAAGCCGGGATAGACGACCAGGCCCTTGCCGTCGATCACCTCGGCGTCGTAGGGAATCGTCACGTCCTTCGACGCGCCGGCCGCTTCGATCCGTCCGTCGCGAATGACCAGCACGCCATTCTCGACGACCTTCCCGGGCGCGACGACGAGCCTGGCGTCCTTGACCGCGAAAGCGGTCGGAAACTCCGGGCCGCCCCCCGCATCCTCGGCGGCGTCGGCCTGGCGGGTCGGAACCAGACCGAACAGCGCCGCGGCCAGAACAAGCCGAAGTGTCGCTGAGAGGGCCGACTTCCGAAATTCGAGGCGTTCGGTCGCCGGCCCAAGAAACGCGCTGTTCATCAGAGGACCTCGCCGGGGATGTTGATCGAAGATTGCGAGAGACAGTGATGGATCTCTGCTTATCCAGGATCTTATCCGTTCCGGCCGAACGATTCCATTCGACGCCGACTAGGTGGTTGCCGAGACCTTGAGGGCGTGGCAGACTGAGGACCAAAGAGGGTCGCCGGCGTCCCGCGGGCTCGATCCTCCGTCGAGATTTCCAACGGGAGCCTGCGCACCATGAGACGCTTGATTGCAACCCTCGCCGTCGGCCTCGTCTGCGGCACCTTCGCCCGGGCGCAATCGCCGGCCGATTTCGCCCAGACCGCGGCCTACGTGGCGGCCCTCCAGAACAAGGACGGCGGCTTCGGAGCGGCGGCCGGACAGCCCTCGTCGCTCGGTTCGACGAGCACGGCGCTCCGGATTCTCCACTACGTCGGCGGCTCGGTCCCTGACGTGATCGGGTGCATCAAGTTCGTGAAGTCGTGCCAGGTCGAAGGCGGCGGCTTCGCCCAGACGCCGGGCGGCAAGCCCGACTCGCTGACGACCTCGTCCGGCCTCATGGCGGCGGCCGAACTCAAAATCGCCGATCAGAAGATGATCGACTCCGCGATCGCCTACTTCCACGACAACTCCAAGGCGTTCGAGGAGGTTCGGCTGGCGATCGCGGCTCTCGAAGCCGTCGGTGCCAAATCACCCGACTTCGAGCGGTGGCTGGAGCCGTTCCACAAGCTCCGACAGCCCGACGGCGGTTTCGGCGGCGGCGCGGACGCGGCGTTTAACGCGGGGACCTACGCCGCCACCGTGCTACGCACCGGCGCCACGCTCCAAAACTCCGAGATGGCGGTCGCCGCGATCAAGGCCGGACAGCAGGCCGACGGCGGCTGGTCGAAGAACGGCGGACCGTCCGACCTTGGCAGCAGCTACCGCGTCATGCGGGCGCTCTTCATGCTCAAAGAGAAGCCCGACGTCGACCGCCTGCTCGGTTTCATCGCCCGCTGCCGACACTCGGACGGCAGCTATTCCTCCACGCCGGGAACGCCCGGAAACCTGGGGGGGACGTATACCGCGACGATCATCACCAACTGGCTGCGCAGGCTCGGTGGCGAGCCCCCGGTCGTCGAGACGGCCGGCTATACGCCGATGTTCAACGGCAAGGACCTGACCGGCTGGGAAGGCGATACGTCGGTCTGGGCGGTCCGCGACGGCCTGCTCGTCGGCAAGTCGAACGGGCTCGACCACAACGAGTTTCTGGCGTTCAAGGAACCGTATCGCGATTTCGTCCTATCCCTCTCGTTCCGCCTGATCAACGGCTCGGGCAACAGCGGCGTCCAGTTCCGCAGCGTCCGCGTGCCGGGAACCGAGATGTCGGGCTACCAGGCCGATATCGGCGAAGGCTACTGGGCCAGCCTGTACGACGAATCCCGGCGCAACAAGACGCTCGTCAAGGGCTCGGAAGACGCCCTGAAGAAGCTCAACAAAGACGGCTGGAACCGCTACGTCGTCCGCGCCTTCGGCGACAAGATCACGATCCACCTGAACGGCGCCCTGGCCGTCGAGTATCGCGAGACCGACCCCGGCGTCGCTCGCGACGGCCTGATCGCCGTCCAGGTCCACGGCGGCCCCCCGATGGAGGTCCAGTTCAAGGACATCCAGATCCAGCGCGTGCCGTCGCCCGATGAAGCCGACGCAAAGTCGCCCGGCTTCCACCTTCAGAGCGTCGACACGGAGAAGGGCCCGTACAAGTACACGGTTTACGTCCCCGAGAACTACGACGCGAGCAAGACGTACCCGGCGATCCTCTTCCTGCACGGCGGAGGCGAGCGCGGGAACGACGGCAAGATTCCCTCGCAGGTCGGTTTCGGCCCGGCGATCGTCCATCGCCCGGGGGGCGTTCCGGCCGTCGTCGTCTTCCCCCAGGCTCGTGAGACCTGGAAAGCCGATTCCGACGACGCCAAGGCCGCGCTCAAGGCCCTCGACGCCGTGTCCTCGACTTACAAGGTCGACCCGAAACGGGTGATCGTCACCGGCCTGTCGATGGGCGGCATGGGATCGTTGAGCCTGGCGGCGAAGTATCCGGAGAAGTTCGCGGCCGTCGTGCTGGTCTGCGGTCCAGGAAAGGTCGAGGACGTCGAGAAGTTCAAGAACCTGCCGATCCGGGGCTACGTCGGCGACGCCGATTCGCCGCGCGTCCATCTTGGGATGCGGACCCTGATCGAAGCCCTCCGCGCGACGGGCGCGCATCCCGGTTACACAGAGTTCCGGGGCGTCGGCCACCTGAGCTGGAACCGGGCGTACAACGATCCCGACCTGATCGACTGGATGGTCGCCCAGCGCCGGCCCTGACCCGAACGCCCAGACCGCGATCGCTCGATTCGATTCTCAACGACCCCAGGAGCCGGCCTTGATGACTTCGCGAGCCATACCCCGAATCCTTCTGGCCGTCCAGGCGATCACGTTCTCGATCGCGACGGCGGCGATTGCGCAAGAGCGGCTCGTGGAGCGGCCGGCGACGGCCGGTGTTCGCGACGCGGCCGGGATGTTTTCCGAAGACTCGGTCCGTCAGGCCGGTGAGTCGCTCCGCAAATTCGCCCGCGAGTCGGGCGTGGTCGCCGTCGTCGAGACCGTCGCCAACCTGAACGGCGAGGCGATCGACGAGGCCGCGATCCGCATGGCCCGGCGATCAGCCATCAAGGGGATCTTCATCCTGGTCGCCAAGAAGGAGATGAAGATCGAAGTTCTGGCCTCGCGCCAGTTTCACGACGCCTTCTCGCGCGAAACGCTCCACGGCGTCCGCACGGCGTTCACCGAGGGCTTTCGCAAGAACGATTTCGATCGCGGCCTCCGCGAAGGGGTCGCCGTGATCGGAGCGGCCGTCGCGACCGCCAAGGCCGAAAAGAAGTTGCCGGCGATCGAGGCCCCCGTCGATGACGTCGGCCCGGTCGTCGCGATCAAGGCCGAGCATCCCCCATCGGCCCTCGTCGCTCGCAACCAGGTCAAGCTGACGCTCGAAGGCGCGCGGGCGATCGTCGAGGCGGCCGAGCGGCAAGCGGCGGCGATGAACCTGAAATCGAACATCGCGGTCGTCGACGACGGCGGCCACCTGCTGAGCTTCGACCGGATGAACGGAGCGCGGCCGGCGAGCGGCTACACGGCGATCACCAAGGCGGTCACCGCCGCCACGTTCCGCCAGCCGACCGGTCCGATCCCGGCCGGCGCGGCCAACCCCGACCCGATCCTGAACATCGGCATGCAAAACGCCGCGACCGCCAGCGGCGGCAAAATCACCACACTCCGTGGCGGCGAGCCCGTCATCATCGACGGCCAGGTGATCGGCGGCGTCGGAGTCGGCGGCGGCACCGGCGAGCAAGACGCCGAGGTCGCCCGCGCGGGAATCGACGCCTTCCTCAAACAACTCGCCTCGCCCGAGCCTTCGAAGGGAGAGAAGAAGAAGGACGAACCGCCGTCGAACGCGGTCAAGGATTGACTTCGATCCCCGACCAGCGGCCGCGCTCATCGGCGAAGTATTTCCAGCGGTGCTGGGGATCGCCGTCGATTTCGAGGTGGTCGACCTCGCGCGCCGAGAAGACCATCAGCGCGAAGTGATCCAGCGGCGTATCGGGGTCCGGCGGGATCGTCGAGAAGGCGATCCGAGCATCGCGCGGCTCGCCCGGAGCGGGCCAGGTGAAGCTCAATCGAGTGGCTTCAGAGAGCGCCTGCCAGGTTTCACAACGAGCTTCGCGGAGGCTCGCATCGGCCGTCGAGCAGTCGACCAGGCGGACGACGCCGGACAACCGGAACTGTTCGCGGGTCTCGGGAAAGTACCAGCAGATCTCGGCGTCCGGCTTGTGCTCGATCTCGGCCCGCTTGGCGCTTCGGGCGTCGGTCGTGAAGAGCAGCGTCCGCGACTCGCCGAGGAAGCCTCGGAACACGACGGTCCGGATCGCGGGACGGCCGTCGAGTCGGACCGTCGCAAGCTGGACGAACCGCAACTGGGGCGATCGGCGGTTCCGATGCAGCGCCAGATCGAGCGAGGGCCGCCACAGTTCATCCGGCATCTTCGTAACGCCTCCGGTCAGACGGGCGACCAGCCCTCGGCGAGATTGGAATTCGGCGCGGCGCTCCCGGCCGCCTTGAGCGCGTCTTGAACGACTGTTTCAAGGACGTTGATGTATTCAAGGAACCGCCGACGGCCGCCGTCGGTGACGCGACAAAGCGTCTGCGGGCGGTTCTTGTGGAACCCCTTCCAGATCTCGACGAAGCCCGCCTCGTGAAGGATCTGGAGGTGGCGGCTGAGGTTGCCGTCGGTAAGCTGGCAAAGCTCCTTGAGGTCCGAGAAGATCAGCCCGCGCGAGTGGGTCACCAGCGAGGTCATGATCCCCAGCCGCGCCTTCTCGTGGAAAATCCGCTCCAGGCCCTCGTACGCATAGCGGCCGGTCGGTTCGTCGTGTTTCGGTTTAGGCGGCGTCATGGTTACGCTCCAGCGTGCGGTAGAGCACGGCGGCGGCGAGAAGCTGCCCGACGCCGAACGGGATGCCCATCGCTAGGGGACTGAGCGCCCGGTCCCCCTGCGCCAAGGTCAGCGTGGCCAGGCCGCTCAAGGCGTAAAAGACCGCCACGGCCGACATCGATCGGGGCAGCAGCCGGCAGGTCGCGAAGATCCCCAGGCTGTAGAACACCTGCCAGAGCCCTGGCAGCATCCAGATGCTCGCGGGCGCGGCTTGCACGATCACCAGCGTGACCAGCCCGCCGGCGGCCAGACACGGGAAGAACTGCTCCATCGCCAGCGCCGTCAGCTCGCGGGTAAACGGCGACCGCGCGTACCGCGCCCGGATCACCATCTCCATCACCGCCGACGCCCCGCTGACCACCGCCGAACCGATCCAGAGGCTCAGATAGGCCCCGGTGTGTTGCAGCGGCTCGACGATCACCAGCGCCTGAATCGCTGCCGCGGCCAGGGCTAAGGCCCCGGAAAACGCCGCCGGCACCGCCCGGTAGCCGCGAAACACCTCCGTCCGCGCCATCTGGAGGCGGATCTCGGTGATCTGCGTCAAGGCTTCTTGAAGCTCCATTCAAGCCCTCTCCACGGCCGCCCGCCCACCGAACCAAAACCCCCCCGACGTCCCCTCGCCGACGCGACGGGACGCGAGCCTGTGCTTTGCAGCGTAAAGCAAGAGGCGGTCGGCCGTCAAGCTGCCGGTGAACTTTCGACGGCGAACCGGGCCGGCGCCGCGTCTAGGACCTTCCCCGGCACGGATTTCGGGAGTGTCATCGGGGCGGCGATCGGTTAGAATCCCCGGGGTTCGGGGCTGTCGGTTTGGACGAAGCATGGTCGAGCGGAGGAAGCGTTTACGTCCGTCATGGACACGTCACATTTTTTCATCATCTCCGGCTTGATCCTGATCAACGCCTATTTCGTCGCCGCCGAGTTCGCTCTGGTCAAGGTCCGGACCAGCCAGATCGAGCAACTCGCGGAGCAGGGCAACTGGGCTGCGAAGCTCACCAGCAAGGCCCTGGACAAGCTCGACCTCTATCTCTCAGCCTCCCAGATCGGCATCACGGTCGCGAGCCTGGCGCTCGGGCGGGCGATCGAGGTCTGGGTCGACCCCGTGGTCGCGAACGCGCTCAGCCTGATCGGCGTGGGGCACGCGCGGGTCGCCGTCTGGGGGATCTCGATCGGTCTCGTGCCGATCGCCTCGCTGAGCCTGGTGACGTTCTTGCACATGGCGCTCGGCGAGCAGGCCCCCAAGAGCCTGGCGATCCGCGCGTCGAAGATCGTGGCGCTCATCACCGCACCGCCGCTGGTTCTGCTGGCCTACGTTTTCTGGCCGGTCATCTGGCTCTTGAACACCGCGAGCAATCTGACGCTCGTGCTGGTGGGGCTCGGATCGACCAACGCCGAAGAGGTGTCGCACACGGAAGAGGAACTCAAGCACATCCTCGCCGAGAGCGTCGAAGGGGGACACCTCTCCCGCAGCGAACGGATCATGATCGAGAACGTCCTGAATCTCGAAGAGAAGACCGCGCGACGGGTGATGATCCCTCGGCCCGACATCGTCTATCTCAGCCTGGCCCGGCCGCTCGAAGAGAACCTCCGGCTGGCGCGTCAGGCCGGCCATACGCGGTTTCCGCTCTGCGAGGACGATCTGACGTCGGTCATCGGCATGATCCACGTCAAGGACGTCTTCCGCAGCGGCAACGGCCACAACGGCCGGATCGACCTCCGCCAGCTCGCCCGCAAGGCGCCGTACCTGCCGGTCACGCTGCGTCTCGACCAGCTCTTGCTGGAATTCCAGCGCAATCGCGTCCACCTCGCCATGCTGCTCGACGAGTACGGCAGCGTCGTCGGCATGGTGACGCTCGAAAACGTGCTCGAAGAGCTGGTCGGGCCGATCCAGGACGAGTTCGACCGCGAGACGCCCGACGTCACGCCGCTGGGCGACGGCGTCTTCGAGGTCGAAGCGTCGTGCCCGCTCGACCGACTGGCCGAGACCGTCGGCCTCGAAATCCCCGAGACCGACGCCGAGACGACCGGCGGGCTGATCCTCGACCTCCTCGGCCGGCTCGCCCACCCCGGCGACTACGTCGACCTGAGCGGCCACCGGCTCACCGTCGTCCGGGCCGATCCCACCCGCGTCCGCAAGATCCGCATCGAACCGCTCAAGCCCGACGAGGCGTCGTTCGAACGACGATCCGCCGAGAACCCTTGAGCGATCGCCCGTGCCGCGCGGGCCCGCATCGGCTATAATCGAGCCGTAGCGACTCGCGGGATTCCCGGTCAGCCTTCCGGCTCGCCGTAACGAGCCTTCCCCCCACCCGGCCGACGCGGGTCCGTTCGAGGCCGTCGCATAATGCGCGTTTCTTTGTTCATTACATGCTTTAATGATACGTTGTTCCCCGGCACGGGCAAGGCCGTCGTGAGCCTGCTCGATCGGCTCGGCTGCACGGTCGACTTCCCGATGGACCAGACGTGTTGCGGTCAGATGCACTACAACACGGGTTACCATCGTGAAGCGATCCCGCTGATCCGCCATTTCGTCGAGGTCTTCGGCGATTCCGAGGCCGTCGTGTCGCCGTCGGCCTCGTGCGTCAGCATGGTTCACGAGGTCTACCCCAAGGTCGCGGCCGAACTCGGCGACGAGAAGCTTCAGCGCGACGTCGCCGCCCTGATTCCGCGCGTGTTCGAGCTGACGACGTTCCTGGTGCATAAGCTGAAGATCGATGACGTCGGCGCGTACTTCCCGCACCGGGTGACGTTCCATCCGACCTGCCACTCGCTGCGGATGCTCCGGATCGGCGACGCGCCGCAACGGCTGCTCCGCAAGGTGCGGGGGATCGACCTGGTCGAGCTTCCGAGCGCCGAGGAGTGTTGCGGGTTCGGCGGCACGTTCGCCGTCAAGAACGCCGACACGTCGATCGCGATGCTCTCCGACAAGATCCGCTGCGTGCTCGACACCGGCGCCGAATACTGCGCGTCGGCCGACAACTCGTGCCTCATGCACATCGGCGGCGGCCTGCACCGCCAGCGCGCCGGGGTCAACCCGATCCACATCGCCGAGATCCTGGCCACGACGGAGCAGGGGATGGAAGGCGACGGCATCGCGGCAGCGGCGGCGACCGCCGAAAGGACCGAACGCTCATGAATCGGCGCTTCCCCACCACCAACGCCGAACTGATGTCGCGCGACGTCGACCCGCTGCCGACGCACGGGCCGGCCTTTCCGTTCCAGGACGCCGCGCGGCTGTCGCTGGGCGACGTCCAGCTTCGCCACAACATGGGCAAGGCCACGACGACCATCCGCGCCAAGCGGGCCAAGGCCGTCGAGGAGATGCCCGACTGGGAAGCCCTCCGCGAAGCCGGCCGGGCGATCAAGGAGCGCACGCTCCGCCATCTCGACCACTACCTCGTCGAGCTGGAAAAGGCCGTCACGCGGGCCGGCGGACACGTCCACTGGGCGGCCGACGCCGCCGAGGCGAACCAGATCATCACCGGCCTCGTCAAGGGCCACGGCGCGAACGAGGTGGTCAAGATCAAGTCGCTGACGACCGACGAGCTGGGCCTCAACGAGGCGCTCGCGGAAGTCGGCGTGACCGCTTATGAGACCGACCTCGCCGAGCTGATCATTCAGCTCGCCGGCGAGCGGTCGTCGCACATCCTCGTCCCTGCCATCCACAAGAACCGGGCCGAGATCCGCGAGCTGTTCCGCCGCCGGCTCGAAAACACCGAGGGCCTGACCGACGAGCCCCGCGACCTCGCCGCCGCCGCCCGGACGCACTTGCGGAAGAAGTTCCTGAACGTCCCGGTCGCGATCAGCGGGGCGAACTTCGGCGTCGCCGAGAGCGGCACGATCTGCATCGTCGAGTCGGAAGGCAACGGCCGGATGTGCCTGACCCTCCCACGCGTCTTGATCTCCGTCATGGGGATCGAGAAGCTCGTGCCGACCTGGCAAGACCTGGAAGTCTATCTCCAGACCCTGCCGCGCTCGAGCACCGCCGAGCGGATGAACCCGTACACGTCGTTCTGGACGGGCGTCGCCCCCGATGGCGACGGCCCCGACGAGTTCCACCTGGTCCTCCTGGACAACGGCCGGACCCAGGTGCTGGCCGACCAGGTCGGCCGTCAGGCGCTCTACTGCATCCGCTGCTCGGCCTGCCTCAACATCTGCCCGGTCTACGAACGGACGGGCGGCCATGCATACAACTCAGTTTATCCCGGACCGATCGGCGCCATCCTGACGCCCCAGCTCGTGGGCGTCCATAACGCCGGCTCGCTGCCGTACGCCTCGTCGCTCTGCGGCGCGTGTTACGACGTCTGCCCGGTGAAGATCAATATCCCGGAAGTCCTCGTCCACCTGCGCGGCGAGGTCGTCAGGCATAAACAAGAGTCGATGAGCGGCCGGCTCGCCCCCGAGGCGATGGCGATGAAGACGCTCGGCAAGGTTTTCGCATCGCCCAAGCGCTACGAGCGGATGCAGAAGCTCGGGCGGTTCGGCCAGCGGCTGATGGTGAAGCACGGGATGATCGAGAGCCTGCCGGGATACCTCGGCGGCTGGACGGCCGTCCGCGACGTCTACCCCGTGGCCCAGCAGACCTTCCGCGAATGGTGGCGCGATCGCAAGCCCGAACCCAAGCTTCCCCCGCGCGAGGAGACCCGTCCGTGAGCCAGTCGCGAGAAACCATCCTCGGCCGCATTCGCACGGCCCTGAAGGACGTTCCCACCGCCGAGAAACCCGAAGACGTGAAGGTCGAGCGGTCGTACCTCACGATCGACCCGTCGCCGCGCGCCGCGATGATCCACCAGTTCATCGAACGCGTGGGCGAATACCGGGCAAAGGTGAAGACGACGACCGCCGACGACCTGCCGCGCGCCATCGCCGAATCGTGCGCCGCGCAGGGGATTCAAAAGCTCGTGATCCCGGCCGACCTCCCCGAAGGTTGGGTGCCGGCCGGCTTGACGCTCGTCCGCGAGCCGGGCCTGACCATCGACCAGCTCGAACACAGCGACGGCGTCCTGACCGCCTGCGCCCTGGGGATCGCCCAGACGGGGACCGTCGTCCTCGACAGCGGCCCCGGCCAGGGCCGCCGCGCGATCACGCTCCTGCCCGACTACCACCTCTGTGTGATCTTCGAGCACCAGGTCGTCGGCCTCGTCCCCGAAGCGGTCGCCAAACTTCAAGCCGCCGCCGCGTCCCCCGATCGCCCGATCACGTTCATCTCGGGACCGTCGGCCACCTCCGATATCGAACTCAACCGCGTCGAAGGCGTCCACGGCCCGCGCACTCTTGAGGTAATCGTGGTGATGTCGCAAGAGCATGATCCAGATTAGGCGGAGCCTGCCCGCCATGCGAACGACATGGGTACGAATGCATTTCCGGCATGAGGCCGTGTACCCATCCTGTCGTCTTTTCTGGTTTTGAGCCGTTGCGATGCGCCCCCTTGCAGCTGCATAATAGCATCCAAGGGCCGTGTCACTCTCAACCCGTGGCGGATTGTTTAAATCCTTGCAGAGTTCGAAGCGATGATACGCGGCGTAGTGCCACACCAGTCCTTGGCGATGCAGACTTAACGTGCCTGTAAATTCGGACCGTGCCGCAGTCACTTACTCAGAGGTGCAGAGCGATGGCCGACGTGCTAGTTCCACGATCATTCCCGGTTCTGCCGGTTAAACATTGGTGGATCCTACGGGATAGATTTCGCAGATCCATCCCAGGGACCGTTAGCGCAAACTATCTATCGACCGTGCTGGCGATGACTGAACAATCAGCTCAGGCCAATATCATTCCGAGTCTCCGAACGACTGGGCTGATTGATGAAAGCGGAAAACCAACCGATTTGGCGAGGAAGTGGCGGGACGACGCGCAATATACTCAGGTTTGCAAAATCATACTTGATCGCGTGTATCCCGAAGAACTACGTGACATTGGATCTGATGAGAATGTGGATCGCGTTCAGATCGGAAGGTGGTTTGCCAACCACACGGGAGGAGGGGAGGCACTGATTCGCAAATACTCCGCATTCTACATCACGCTCTGTGAGGCGGACTTGAGCAAGGGCAAAGCAAGCGACAACAACAAAGAACAATCTACCAAGACGACGAAAAACGGGGCACTTAAGAAAAACACAACTGGCAAAGCAGGCGTGAAAGACCACCAACCCGACACGGAGACAGCTCGGGAGGCTCACGTCAATACTCTCACCGAACAGAAGCCCCGGCACTCCCGTCAGCCCGACATTCACTTGAACATTCAGGTTCACATCTCATCCGATGCCACTCCCGATCAGATTGACCAGATCTTCTCTAGCATGGCCAAGCATCTATACAATAGGGGCGATGTAAGTGAACGCGGATAATCTCCAAAGCGCCCTCGGACTTGCCAGAAAACTTCAAGAGGCCGCACCGAAAGAGTGGATCCCACCCTCCGAGGGCTGTCCGCCCAAGAGTGAGATGGTCGTTTTCCACGCATTGGTAAAAAACTCCAGAGCCTATATTGAAAAAATCGTCTACCAAATCAATGGCTGTTACGAAAATGGATGGTACGATTCTTGCGCAGTGATGATAAGAAGACTCCTTGAGACCCTTATTATCGAGGCATTCGAAGCTCACTCCATCGCACAGAAAATCAAGAATCCACAAGGCGATTTCCTTTACTTACGTGATTTAATTTCAATAGCCCTCTCCGAGCCCTCCTGGAATCTGGGCCGAAACACGAAGAGAGCTTTGCCGAAACTGAAGGACATTGGTGATAAATCAGCCCACAACCGAAGGTTCATTGCTGTACGCGGAGACATTGACGAGATCAGGCACGATCTAAGAACTGCTGTACAAGAGCTTATGCTGCTATCAAAACTCAAATGATGATGGCTTGGCGGGTGCTGCAGTGGACTTTCTCTATCATTCCGCCACAACATCCTTTTGGCATATCTGCCATCGGAGCTCGACTGACCTAAGCATATGCCATCAACGAAAGCGATACGGAGGCTGACTCTACGTGAAATCTTGAGCATTCGGTCAACCGGACTCAAGTCAATGAGTTAAGGTCCTGTAGCTCGAGTAGGACAAACGATTACCTGGATATCTATATTTAACGGCGGCGGACGACGCTTTCTTGTCCGCCGCCGTTCACGATGGTCGGAACTTCCTCAGCCCTTGGCGATCGAGCCGGAGCCGTCGGGGACGGCGTCGGAGGTGTAGTCGAACCACTTGGGGTCGAACTCGATCCGGCGGTTTTCGTGCATGGCGATGTTGGTGGTCAGCGCGATGACGGCGTCGGCGAGGGCGACTTCGCCGCGGCAGCGCGGCTGGTGGTCCTTGTCGGCGTGGTAGTTGGACGCGTCGCCGTGGCGGATGCAGTAGGCGAAGTGCTCCAGCTCCTCGCGATAACCGCGCGAGGGGTCGGCGGTCGCCAGGGCGCCGATGGCCGTCGCGGCGCTCGGGCCGGCGGTGCTGGGGCTGGTTTCGAGCACCGGCTTCTTGTTCTGCGTGTCGACCGTCACGCTCGTCGTTCGCGAGGCGAACGCCGCGCCGGCTTCCTTGTAGAGAAGAATCTCCTTCTCCGTGGCGACGATCATCGTCCCCTTCGAGCCCATGACCATCTCGCCGTAGCCGTCGAACGCGTTCGTGTTGATCGACGAGTAGGTGACGACGATCTTGTCCTTCTCGGTCTGGCCGGGGAACTCGAAGATCGTGAAGACGTGGTCGTCAGCCTCGCGACCGTCCTTGTAGAAGTACGTGCCGCCGACGCCGGTGACGGCTAGCGGGTGCTGCTTGCCGAGGAAGATCGAGCAGGCGTCGAGCTGGTGGCTCCCCAGTTCGGCCATGATGCCGGCCCCGGTGCGCTTGTAGAGCCGCCAGTTGATCAGCTCGTCCAGGCTCTTGTAGCCGTACGCCGCGTAGTCGATCCCCGTGTCCTTATCGGGATACTGGCGCTTCCAGCTATCGCGATAGACGAGGTTCCCCTTCTCGTCGTGGACGTACTGGGGAAGCCCGGTCGCCGGATCGTAGAGGGGCTGGCCGTCCTTGTCCTTGGCCACGAGCGGCTGGGCGTTGTTGCGGTGCCAGAGGGCGCGGATGTGGCGGACGTCGCCGAGCACGCCGCTGGAGAGCAGGAAGTTGGCGTTGTCGTACAGGGCCGAGTAATGGCGCTGGTGGCCGACGGCCAGCAGCTTGTTGGTCTCGCGGGCGACCCGGCACATCTCCTTGCACTCGGCCACCGAGTGCGCCATCAGCTTCTCGGTGAAGACGTGCTTGCCGGCCTTCATCGCCTCGATGGCGACCGGCGCGTGCAGCCACAAGGGGAGGGCGATGACGACCACCTCGACCTCAGGGTCCTTGTACATCTCCTCCTTGGACTTGTACTGCTTGAGCTTGCGGACGTCGGCCTCGGAGTACTGCTTGTGGTTCGTGAACTCCTTGACCGCGCGTTCCTGCTGGGTCGGCCGGATGTCGCAGAAGCCGACGAAGTTCATGTAGTCGCGGTTGTGGAACCGGATCATCGCCTGGCAGCCTTCGTCGCCGGTGCCGATGATCGCCGCCTTGACCGGCGGCTTCTCGCCAAGGCCCTTGTAGCCGAAGTAGTAGCCGGCGATCGCCGGGGTCGCGGACGCCGCGATCAGCCAGTCGCGTCGCGAGACGCCAAGAGCCCGGTCCGCGTTCTCTCGGCCCATCAGGCGCTGTTCGGGGGTCAGATTGGTCATCCGTCGCTCCTTGTATGGAAAAGTCGGGGTCGACTCGAGAATTCGAACCGGGTTCAGACCGTTAGAACGTCGCGCTTCGTCTTGGTCGACGAGGCCGCGTCAGCGTCGTCGATGAGCCCGAATCGGCGGGCCAGCCGACGGCGACGGCGGGCGCCGAAGAACAGGGCGTCGAGACCGAACCAGTGGCCCGAAGCCGTCGACGCGATCAACAGGCAGGCGATCAGCTCGATCAGGTTCTTGTTGACGATCCAGTAGTGCCCCTCGGCCTTGGGGTTGGGAGGCGTACCCGGCCAGGGGGGCATCGACAGGTAAATCATCGCCAGGAACGCCGCGGCGCAGAGCGACGAGAACGGCGTGAACAATCCCAGGATCAGACAGGCGCCCATCAGGATCAGGCCGTACATCGTCAGCGAATTGGCGAAATCCAGCGTGGTCGACGGGGGATGGTACGTGGCGCGACGGACGCGCCAGGCGTCGAAGTCGTCGTCAAGGCCCAGCGGCGCGAGGGCGCTCTTGATGAAGCCGTAATCGAATCGCGACAGCAGAGCGTTCTTCTGTTCGGCCGTGGCGATCCCGACGACCCACTCTTCGAGCTGCTTGCCCCGGGCGACGAGCGGCCCAGTGACCGTCCTGCGGTCGACGTCGACCGTGCGGCGTCCTTCCCAGGCGCGCTCGCGCTCGAACGACATCGCCTTGGGATTGCGCTCGACCGCCTGGACGGCGGCCAGGTCGCGGTAGTATTTCCGCCGCAGCTCGTCGTTGTCGTGGTTGTTGAACCAGTAGTCGGCCCAGGTCTCGCTCTCTTCGAGGAGCTTCTTGGCCCGGATCTCCTGCTCCTCGTCGAAGTCGTAATGACGGCCGATCCGCTCGACCTCGGCCGCCCACCCGGCCTTGAGGCGGTCCGGATCGAGCAAGGCCAGGCCGTTGACGTCGGGCAGCATGCCCCGGAAATAGGGAGCGAACGGCCCGTTCGCATTTCGCAGATAGATCTCGGCCGAAAACGGCTGCGTGCCGTGGAGCGTCGAGTCGTACTTTTCAAGCCCCTCGGTGAGGAAGTGCCAGCCGATGGCGATGCGAAGCAAGACCAGGAAGAGGGCCCCGAGAAACCCAGGGTAATAGGGACGGAAGGCGTTCAGCGGAGGGCTCCTTTCTTCTGGCGGCGGGAGCGACGCCTCACGGCGTCGAACGTCGGTCGCGATTCGACCGGATGGCGGGTCTTCATCGGTTGGTCATGATCCATCCAATTTAACCACAAGTTACGCGGGCGTGAAATCGTCTTCATTGAGTCCGAAGGCCATGACGCGGCACGACCGATCGGCGTCCCCCTCCTCGACGATCACGACGCCGATCTCCGGACGCCGCGCGGCCAGCTCGCGAGCCGCCTCGGCGCCAAGCAGGAACAGGGCCGTCGAGAGCGCATCGGCCTCGGCCGACGTGGGCGCCAGCACCGTCACGCTGGCCGGGCCGTCGGCCGGCTCGCCGGTCCGCGGATCGAGGATGTGGCCATACGACCGGCCGTCGACCTCGAACCGCTGGAACGCCCCGCCCGACGTGCCGAGCGCCCGGTTCCGGAGCCGGAGCACCCCCAGCGGACTGTCGGGGACGAACGGGTTTCGCAAGGCGATCTCCCAACGCCCCGCGAACCGTCCCGGGGGTGAGCCGAGGGCGAACACGCTCGACTGGCCGCCGTGAACCAGGGCCGACGTCGGGAACCAGTGCGCCCGGATCACGTCGACCGCGCGGTCGATCGCGTATCCCTTGCCGATGCTCCCCAGGTTGATTCGCAGCCCCGGCGCGTCGAACGCGACCGTGCGGGCGTTTCGGTCGAGCCGCAACTGCCGCCAGCCGGTCCTCGACCGCGCCTCGGCCAGAACTTCGGGAGTCGGCACGCGTTTCGGCCCTCGGACGAACCCCCAGGCTTCCGACAACGCCCCGGACGTCACGTCGTACGCCCCTCCGGTCGACCGGCTCAGCTCGCATGCTTGCTCAAGCAGCGCGAACAGCCCCGGCTCGACGGCCAACGGCCCCAGGTGGGCGGTCTGATTCAGCCGGCTGACCTCGGAATCTTCGGAATACACCGTGAGCTGGGCTTCCAGCCGGTCGACGAGATCGAGCGCGCGTGTGGCCAGCTCGACCGCGCCAGGCGTCTTCGCGCCGAGGCGGATCTCGAAGTACGAGCCCATGCCCGGGCGATGAACGCGCACCAGATCCGGCAGGCCCGAGGCACCCTCGCCGCCGCCGAGCCCGGCCGCCGGCTGCGATATCGCCGCGCCCATCCGCCGAAGCCGCAGAAGATCGCGACGGTTCACGCCGCTGCGAGGTGCTTTCACAACGAGGCCTTCATGACGATTGTTGGCGAGACAAAAGGCGGAACAAGACGCAAGGGAGACGCGCCACCCTGAATATATCGGATTTTCAGTCGACTCGAATAGCCGTCAAGGCGCGGGAAAGCCATCCCCGGACGCCGTTCGGGTAGGTCGGGCGATCGGATCGGCCGCCTTCGACCTTCGGCCCGCGTTCTATGCTTCGAAACGAAGGGCCGCATCAAACGATCGACCAATCTCTTCCTCACGGTACGTCATGCCGCATCGCATGGTTCAAGGCAGACGGCTGGTTCCGGGACCGAGCGACGTGGTGTTCGCGATGGTTTTGGTTCTCGTCCTGGCGGGTGGACGCCACGCCCTGTTTAACGACCCGGGGACGTACTGGCATCTGAGGCTGGGCCGCGACATCCTGGCGACGGCCTCGGCCCCGCGCTGCGACGCGCTGACGTTCACACGATCTCAAGAGCCCTGGGTCGACCAATCGTGGGGTTTCGACGTCCTGCTGGCAGTCGTCGTCGATCACGCCGGCTGGTCGTGCGCGGCGGCCCTCACGGCGCTCGGGCTGGCCTGGGTGTACGCCTCGCTGACGCGCGATCTGATCCAGGGCGGAGCGTCGGCGGTCGCGGCCGTCGTCGTCGCGCTGCTCTCGGCCGCGATCGGCTGCATCCATTTCTTGATCCGCCCCCACGTCTTCACGCTTGCGTTCGTCTACCTGACATTCCGGCTCTGCCGTAAACAGTACGAACAGGGGGGCTGGGCGATCGCGTGGGTTCCGGTGCTCACGGCGGTCCTGGCCAACCTGCACGGTGGATTCGTCGCCCTGCCGCTGATCGTCGCCTGCGCGGGGGTCGGACGCGCTGTGTCGGGCGGAGGAGCGAGCCGCGCGACCGTTGGGGGGTACGCGCTGGCGTTCGCGGCGTGTTGCCTGGCCTCGCTCGTGAATCCTTACGGCCTTGATCTTCATCGGCACGTCGCCAGGCTTCTCTTCACGAGCGGCGTCACGGGCCTGATCGACGAGTACAAATCCGCGCCGTTCGGTCAGCCGGAGGCGCGGGTCCTGGAGATGGCGGTCCTTGCGCTCATCGCCCTGCCCGCGCTCTCGAATCGGAAGATCGACCGCTACAGTCTCGTCCACGTCCTGGTCTGGCTGCACCTGGCGTTGACTTCGATCCGCAATGCGCCGTTCTTCGCGCTGGCCGTCGCCCCGGTCATGGCCGGCCTGCTCGACGGCCTCGCCACGTCGCTCAAGACCGACTGGACCGAACGACCCGGCCGGTCCGCCTGGCCATGGGCTTTAGCAGTCGGATTGCTCGTTTTAATCGCGGCGAGAATCCCGCTCGGTTCGCCCGACCCGACGAAATGGCCGCTGGATGCGGTCGCCGTCCTCGACGCGCAGGACGACCGCCAGCGGCTGTTTCATGAGCAAGATTGGGGAGGCTTGATCGCCTCGGAATGTAAAAACCGACGGCTCTCGTTCATCGACGACCGCTTCGAACTCTTCGGCGTGAAGGCCGTTCTGGAGTACGTCGCGGCCCTCGGCGGCGGTCCGGAATGGGACGCGATCCGGGACCGCGAACGCATCGACGTCGTCTGGATCAAGCCCGACCGGGGGCTCGCCCGGCGACTTCTGGACGACCCCGGATGGACCGTCGCGCATCGGGGCGCGGCGTCGATCGTGTTTCGACGCCGGGACGCCGGTGCCGTTCCCCGATCGCCGGGAGAGCGGCTCTCGGGTACAATTCCGATGAGTCACGAGCCATGAGGCCCCAGCTTCGTAACGGTTGTCGATCGAGGAGGCCAGGCCATGAGCAGCGCGCGCTCGCGGACGGCGGTCATCTATCCTGATTGTGATGGCAAGCCCATAGCAGAGAACACGTTACAGTTTGAGTGGATCGTCACGATCAAGGGCAACCTCGACCTGTTGTTCCGCGACCGCCCCGACGTGTTCATCGCCGGCGACTTGCTCTGGTATCCGGTCGAAGGGTCCCCCAAAATCTGCACCGCGCCCGACGCGATGGTCGCCTTCGGCCGTCCCAAGGGGCACCGTCCGTCCTACAAACAGTGGGAAGAGGGGGGCGTCGCTCCCCAGGTCGTCTTCGAAGTCCTGTCGCATCGCAACCGCCCCCCGGAGATGCGTGCCAAGCTGGCGTTCTATGAGCGTCACGGCGTCCAGGAATACCTCATCTACGATCCCCAGACCGACGGATTGCGGGGCTATCAACGGATCAACGACGAACTCGTCGAGATCCCCGACATGAGAGACTGGACCAGCCCGCTTCTTGGAATCCGGTTCGATTGCTCGGAGAGCCCCATGCGGATTCTCTACCCGGACGGCTCGCCGTTCCTCACCCTCGACGAGATCGCCGCGCAGCGAGACGCCTTCGCCCGTGAGCGCGACGCCGCCGAGCGGAAACGCATCGCGGCCGAGCGAGAACTCAATGCCGCCGAGCAGGAACGCAACACCGCGATCCAGGAACGCGATCAGATCGCCCGCGAGCTGGAGAGCGAGCGAGAGCAGGCCGCGCGGATGGCAGCGAAGCTGCGCGAGATGGGGATCGACATCTGAACGGAGGAAATGACGGGTCCGCCGACGAACGAGCCGGCGACGGACCTGGATGAGGCTCAATCGACGGCTGGATCAGCCGCCGTTGCCGAGGTTCTCGAAGAGGTACAGCCCGCTCTTGCCGGGGCAGACCAGGTCGAGGTCGCCGTCGCCGTCGATATCGATGGCGGTCAGTTGCAGGCCGGTGCCGGCCGTGCCGGCGGGGAAGTCCTTGAGGGCCAGGCGGTCGGCGGCCTTCTCGGGGGCGTTCTTGGCGGGTTCGCCCTGGAAGATGACGTGCTTCTTCCAGGCTTTCGACTGGGGATCGAAGCGATACCAGGCGACCAGCGAACCGTCGGTCGCGCCTGGCTCGATCTCATGGGCATAGACCCGCTTGCCGCTGACCAGCTCGTCGGCCTTGCCGTCGCCATCGAGATCGGCCCAGAGCAGGGCGTGAACGGAAGCGACTCCCGTATCGATCGGCTGCTTGACCCAGATCGGCTTGCCGTCGGGCCCCTTGGACTGCTTGGCCCAGAACAACCCGAAGTCGTGCCCCATGCCGTAGACGAGATCGGAAAGGCCGTCGCCGTCGACGTCACGGGCGAGGATCTGGATGCCGGTCGCGCCCAGGTTCCAGTCGGGGTGCCAGGTCCAGGTGTCGTGCGACGGGTCGGAGGGGGCCTCGAACCATCCCTTGGGGGTGAGCAGGTCGGTGCGGCCGTCGCCGTTGACGTCTCCCGAGCCGACGCCGTGGCCGGCGGCCTGGGTGCCGAAGTCGTGCTTCTTGAGGTCGAAACCCTTCCCGTCCGCCTTCTTCGCCACCTCGTACCAGGCCACGACGTTGGTCGGGTTCGGCAGCACGTCGGGAATGCCGTCGCCGGTGAGATCGACGGTCGTTGCGGCCTCGCTGGTGCCCGGCTTGTCGATCTCGTGATACGTCCACTCGACGTCGGCCTTGCCCGGGTTCTCGACCCAGCCGATGTTCTGGCCGAAGTACGAGACCGTCACGATGTCGGTCTTGCCGTCGCCGTTGACGTCGAGCGGGATGGTGGCGAAATCGTTGTAGTACGTCCCCTGACGCACGACGTCGCGGATGTGGTGCGGCTTCCAGTCCGGGGCCTGATACCAGGCGCCGCCGGAGACGATGTCGAGCTTGCCGTCGCCGTCGACGTCAAAGACCCCGGCCGCCTCGAATTCGCTCTTGCCGTTGATCGTGTGCTGCTTCCACTTGGGCTCCCCGGCCGACGAGGCCGGCGCCAGCCACAACAGCCCGGCGCACAACGCCGAGGCGATCGAAAGACGATGCATGCAATTTCTCCATGGGAGGAAGAGGCGGGAATCCTGACGATCAAACGGCGGGCAAGATCCAGGGCTTGCGGTATTCCTTGGTCAAGTACTGGTTGGCGTCGGCGTGGTTGGTGATCCTCTCGGCCTTGGCGTCCCACGCCAGCTTCTCGCCGGTCAAAAGCGAGATGTTGCCGAGTTCGCCGACGCTGCTGAGGCGATGGCCGTACTCGAAGTTGCACGAGCACGTCCCGCGCGACTTGATCGCGTTCAGCCACTCGCGATGATGACCGACCGAGCGAGCCAGGGTCTTGGGCGGCTCTACGATCGACTTGCCCTTGGCCGGGATGATCTTGTAGCTGTTGTAGGTCGCGATCAGGGTCGCCTCGGTCCCCTGAAACATGATGCCCTGGCCCAGGCCTTCAAGGCCGTGGGCGTTGGCGTCGGTCTGGCTCCAGACCATCAGGAACTTGTCGTCCCCCTTCTCGTATTCGTAGACGACTTCGAGCGTGTCGGGCGTCTCGTTGTTGTCGTCGAGGGCGTAATGGCCGCCCGTCGCCGAGATGGTCTTCGGGGCGTCGACTTCCATCGCCCAGTGGACGAGGTCGACGATGTGGCAGCAGAAGTCGGTCAGGACGCCGCCGCCGTAGTCCCAGTACCACCGCCAGTTGAACGTGAATCGTTGGGGATTGAAGGGACGCTCGGGGGCGGGGCCGAGCCAGAAGTTGTAATCGAGGCCCGCGGGGACCGACGCGTCGGCCGGCCGGCCCAGGCCGGAGCGGTCGGCGGCCATCCAGACGCGCGTCTTGGTGATCTTGCCGAGCACGCCGGAGCGGACGATCTCGACCACCCGGTGGTAGTTTTCACCCGCGTGGATCAGGTTTCCCATCTGGGTGACGCGCTTGGCCTTCTCGGCGGCCGTCACGACCGCGCGTCCCTCGGCCACGCGATGCGTCAGCGGCTTCTCGCAATAGACGTCCTTGCCGGCCTGACAGGCCAGGATCGTCGGGATCGCGTGCCAGTGGTCGGGCGTGGCGATCACGACCGCGTCGATGTCCTTGCGGTCCAGGACCTTGCGGAAGTCGCCGTACGTGTCCGGCTTCCCCGCCGCTTCCGACTTGGCGCGAAGGACGTGCGGCTCGTAGACGTCGCAAACCGCGGCGACCCGGACGTCGGGCATCGCCTTGAAGATGTTCAGCAGGCCGGTCCCCATCCCGCCGACGCCGATGAAGCCCAGCGTGATCGACTCGTTCGGAGAGCCGCTCGGCTTGGCCGGCGCGGAATCGTCACCTCTCGCCCACGCCCGAGGTCCCACCGCGGCAGATGCCGCCCCCGCGGCCGAAGCAGCCAGCAACTCTCGCCTCGTCCATTGCCCCGTCATCCGTTCTCCTCCCGATAAGGCGGTTCGCCCTGGCGATCCGAAAATTCAACGATCGTTCAACCTGCTTGGTAACAGACACGCGGGCGAATCTCAAGAACCAGGCGGCCAGGAGCCCATGAACGCGTGTCGGTCAGAAATACCGGGGCACGCCCGGATCGACCTCGATCGACCAGGCGTCGATGCCTCCCCCGAGGTTCACGATCGGCCCAAGCCCCTGCGCGGCGAGCCAGCGGGCGACGGCCATGGAGCGGACGCCGTGATGGCAGTAGACCACCAGGGGGCCGTGCGCGAGCGCCTCGCGGATCTCGTCGAGCCGGGTGGAGACTTCGCGCATCGGCACGAACAGATCGACGACGCCCTCGGGGACGGGGATGGACGCGAACGCCCGCTCGGCCGGCTCGCGGACGTCCAGCAACGCCACCGGCGCGCCGGCGGCGAGCTGGTCGCGGATCGCTCGCGCGGCCAGCTCGCTGGGGTTTTCGATGGGTTGACTTTCGCTCGACATCGTCGGCCGACCTCCGCGGTTCGACACGTTCAGCCCACGACGAACTGCGAGTGCAGGAACGGCAGGTCCAGCTCGGGATAGACCGGAAACAAGCCCAGGAGCTTCTCGACGCGGTCGTGGGCCTTCTTTTCAACGGCCGGATCGAGCGTGTACTTGGTCTTGTCCTTGCCGCCCGACTTCGACACGCCCGGAGTGATGTGGGTCAACACCTCATGGACGACCTCGGCGATCTCGGTCATCTCGGCGGCGCCCATGCCGAGAGTCGTCACAGCCGGGGTGCCGAACCGCAGGCCGCTCGTGTACCACGCGCCGTTGGGGTCGAAGGGGATCGGGTTGCGGTTGAGCGTGATCCCACACCGCCGGACGGCGTCCTCGGCCTGCCGGCCGGTGATTCCGAGGGCTGAGGCCACGTCGACCAGCACCAGGTGGTTGTCGGTGCCGCCGGAGATCACCTTGAGGCCGACCTTCACGAACGCCTCGGCGAGCGCCCGGGAGTTCTCGACGATCTTGTGGGCGTAGGTCGAAAACTCCGGCCGAAGCGCCTCGGTGAAGGCGACCGCCTTGGCGGCCATCACGTGGGGCAGGGGGCCGCCCAGGACCATCGGGCAGCCTCGGTCGACGTGCTCGGCGAACTCCTTCTTGCAGAGGACCAGCCCCCCGCGTGGGCCTCGCAACGTCTTGTGAGTCGTCGTGGTCACCACGTCGGCGTAGCCGAGCGGATTCTCTTCGCCCTTGAGCACCTTGCCGGCGACCAGCCCGGCGAAGTGGGCCATGTCGACCATCAAAACCGCGCCCACCTTGTCGGCGATCTCGCGCATCCGGCGGTAGTTGATGTTCCGGGGATAGGCGCTGAAGCCGGCCAGGAGGATCAGCGGCTTGACCTCGACGGCCTGGCGCTCGATGGCGTCGTAGTCGAGCAGGAAGGTCTCGCGGTCGACCGTGTAGCCGTGCGCCTCGAACATCTTGCCTGACGCGTTGAGCCGGTAGCCGTGCGTCAGGTGGCCGCCCGACGACAGATCCATGCCGAGCAGCCGCTGGTTGCCCAGGGCGTGGCGGACCTCGTTCCACTTCTCGATCGGCATCGAGGTCCAGTCGGCCGGGGCCAGAGCGTCGGGGCCTTCGACGCCCTTGAGCTTGACCATCATCGGAACTTCGACCTTGGCGCGAAGGATTGCCCAGAAAGCGACGAGGTTGGCGTCGGCGCCGCTATGGGCCTGGGCGTAGGCATGCTCGGCACCGAACAACTCGCGAGCCCGGGAGTTGGCCAGGTCTTCGATCGTGTCGACGTTGTCGCAGCCGGCGTAGAAGCGGCGGTGAGGGATGCCCTCGGCGTATTTGTCGGTCAGCAGGTTGCCCATCGCGCACTGCGCGGCCAGCGACGAGTAGTTCTCGCTGGCGATCAGCTTGATGTTGCTGCGTTGGTCGGCAAGTTCCTGGACGATCGCCCTGGCGACTTCGGGTGAAACCCGGGCCACGGTCTCAAGGTTCGCCAGGTAAGCGAGGAAGGCCGAGTCGACGTCGGTGGTCGACTTGCTCGCCAGATAGTTCCGGATCAAAGAGGGTTGCATGTCGTGCCCTGAGCTTGTGCCGTGGCGTCGGAGTCCAGCGGCCTCGGACTGTCGCGGGGGTCCGGGGCGGCTATAATCGTGATTTCAGAGCCAGGATTGTAAGGGTTTGGACTCGATCCGCTCAAGAGCACGCAGCCGGGTCCCGAGCCCGCGAGTCCCCTCCACCCCCGCCGCCTCGCACCACGAAAGGTCATGTGATGGCACTGCAAATCGAGCCCGGGAAGACGCGTATCGGCTGGATCGGAACCGGGGTCATGGGCTCGTCGATGTGCGGCCACCTGATCGCCGCCGGCTATCAAGCGACCGTCTACAACCGCACGCGTTCAAAGACCGACGCCGTGGCCGCCAAGGGGGCCAAGGTCGCGTCGTCCCCCCGCGAGGTCGCCGAGGCGTCGGACGTCGTCTTCACAATCGTCGGCTACCCGCGCGACGTCCGCGAAGTCGTCCTGGGCGAGCAGGGGACCCTGGCGGGCGTGAAAGCCGGCGCGGTCCTCGTCGACATGACGACCAGCGAGCCGGCGCTGGCGGTCGAGATCGCCGAGCGCGCCAAGGCCAAGGGGGTCCACTCCGTCGACGCCCCCGTCTCCGGCGGCGACGTCGGGGCCAAGGAGGCCCGGCTCTCGATCATGATCGGCGGCGAGCCGGAGGTCGTCGACGCGCTCAGGCCTCTGTTCGATGCGATGGGCAAGACGATCGTCCGCCAGGGGGGGCCCGGAGCGGGCCAGCATACGAAGATGGTCAACCAGGTGCTGATCGCCGCCAACATGATCGGCGTCTGCGAAGCCCTGCTCTACGGCTACAAGGCGGGCCTGGACCTGGAAACCGTGATGCAGAGCGTCGCCAGCGGCGCGGCGGGTTCGTGGAGCCTCAGCAACCTCGGCCCCCGGATGATCGCCGACAACTTCGAGCCCGGCTTCTTCGTCGAGCACTTCCTCAAGGATATGGGCATCGCCCTGGCCGAGTCGCGACGGATGAACCTGGCGCTGCCCGGACTGGCCCTCGCCGAACAGCTCTACCGGGCCGTCGCCGCCCAGGGCTACGACCGCAAGGGAACCCACGCCCTCCTGCTCGCCCTGGCGAGCCTCTCGAACATCGACTGGAAGAACCGCAAAAACGCCTGACGACCGCCGCGAGGACCTATATGGGACCGAGGCCGTCATGCAACCCGTCAGGAAACCGCGCGGACATCCTTCTCGTCCGCGCGTTCTCCTGGAGGATTCTCAAGCCAGGCTTGACGAAGGCGAAGCGGCGATGGCCAGGTCGGCGGGGAGTCGTTCGTCGGCCCGGAGCTTGAGCACGGCGAGGTGCAGCCAGGCGAGGCTGAACGCGGTCACGGCCAGGAGGGCGATGAACGCCGATTGCGGGGTGCCGGTGCGACGGCCGATTTCACCGAAAAGCGGGGGTAGGACGAATCCGCCGAGAGCGCCGATCGCGCCGACGAGGCCGCCCACGGCGCCGACGTCGTCGGGGTAGTAGTTGGGAATGTATTTGAAGACCGACGCCTTGCCGATCCCCATCCCGGCCCCCACCACGACCATCAAGACCGTGAACCAGACCGCGTTCAGGTCAAGGATCGAAGCGGGAAGGCAGAGCGGAATCAGGGCGGCGATCATCACCATGAAGACGGCGTAGGTGACCGTCCGGGGTCCGAACCGATCCGAGAGGTAGCCGCCGACCGGTCGCAGCAGGCTCGCCGGGAAGATGTAGAGAGCCGTCAACAGCGCGGCCGTGCGGAGGTCGACGCCGTACTTGGTCTTATAATAGTTGGGCAGCCAGGCCGAGAGGGCGACGTACGCGCCGAAGACCACCACGTAATACAGGCTGAACCGCCAGACCTGCGTGAACCGCAACGGGGCGAGCAACTCGGCGAGCGTGCGGCCGCGTCCCGGCCGATGGTCGGGTCGGGGACAGACCAGCGCGACGAGCACGGCCGTCGCCAGCAAGACGACCGAATAGATCGTCGGCACCAGCCGCCATCCGCCCGGGATCAGGCCCCCCAAGAAGCCGCCGATCGGGACCAGGGTCAGGATCGCGGGGACCAGGATCACCAGCATCTTCGTACCGGCGGCGCCCACGTTTCCCGCGCCGAAGACCCCCAGGGCCAATCCCTGGCGACCGGCGGGGAACCACGCCGAGTTCCACGAGATCCCGACCGTGAACGCATTGCCGGCCAGGCCGAACAACGCGGCGCAGGCCATCAACTCGCCGTAGCTGTGGGCGCGCCCGAGCAGGTACGTCGGAACCGCGCAGAAGGCCAGAAGGGCGATCATCACGAGCCGGCCGCCGTACTTGTCGGCCCAGATGCCGAAGGCGAGTCGCGGCAGCGAGCCGGCCAATATCGCGACGGCCAGCAGCCATTCGAATCGGGCCTCGACGGCGGGTTTGATCTGGTCGGCCGTCATCGTCGCGGCGACGGGCCCCAGCATCAGGGCGGCGTCCTTCTTGATCTCCAGGCCGAGCACCCCCAGCATCAGCCAGACGGCGAACAGCGAGGTGAAGGCCCAGGTCGACGCCCAGAGGACCCGCATGCGAGGTCCGGCGAGATCCGAATCGGGACGCGGGGATGGGGAGTCGATCATTTCCACCTCGTTGGCTTGGCGAGACGTTCAATGCTTTGTAGCCGGCCTCTGTGAGGCCGGTCCGACGGGCGAGCGTCCCGGGGTCACAGACCCCGGCTACAACCGATCCTCGGCTACGCCTCGCTGAGTACGGCGGCGGGCTTGGCGTGGACTGTCAGCAGGTGGGCGATCTGGCCACGGCACGAGCCGCAGCCGGTCCCGGCGCGGGTCGCCTGGCCGATCTGGTTCAAATTCGTGCGACCGTCTTGGATCGCGGCGACGAGCGTTGATTCGCGGACGTGGTGGCAGTTGCAGATCTCCGGATCGGCCGACGCCGCGAACGCGCCGCCGGAGCAAAGCACGTCGACCCGATTGACCGGCAGTGGGTCGCCGCGATCGAGCCATCGCGCCAGGTCGGGCGAGCAACTGGTCTCGCCGACCAGCACCGCGCCCACGAGCCGGTCGTCGCGGACGATCAGCTTGCGGTACGTGCCGGTCCGCTCCTCAATGATCTGGATCACCTCGTCGGCGTCGGTCGCGGGACGGATCAACCCCATGCTGGCGACGCCCACGCCGGCGACTTTCAGCCGGGTGTACGACTTCGATCCCCGGTAGCGGATCTTGGGATCGGTGCCGGCCAGCACGTCGGCCAGGACGGCGCATTGCTCGTAGATCGGCTCGACGATCCCGTAGACCTGCCCGTCGTGCTCGGCGCACTCCCCGACGGCGTAGACTCCTGGTTCCGACGTGCCCAGGCGGTCGTCGACGAGAATCCCCCGATTGATCTTCAGGCCCGAGGCCGCCGCCGCGTCGACCCGGGGCCGGATGCCGCAGGCCAGAACGAGGAGATCGGCGGGCAGAGACCGACCGTCGCTCAGCTTGATCGCCTCAATTCGCTCCTCCCCGACGACGCCCGCCGCTCCGACGCCCGAGGCGATCTCGATCCCCAGCCGCTCGATCGCGCGACGAAGGAATTGCCCGCCGAGGGCGTCGACCTGCTGCTCCATCAGGGTCTCGGACGGCTGCACGACGGTGACGTGAACGCCGAGGTCGACCAGCGACTTGGCGGCTTCGAGCCCGAGGAGCCCGCCGCCGAGCACGATCGCGCGACTGCCGGCCTGGGCGTGATCGCGGATTCTGCGGCCGTCGTCGATCGTCCGATACGCGAAGATGCCGGGCTTCGGCTTTCCGTCAGCGCCACGCAGTCCGTCCATCGGGGGGATGAAGGCGCGGCTCCCGGTGGCGAAGACCGCGACGTCGTACGGATGGACCTCGCCGTCCGCCGTCTCGACGACGCGCCGGGCCGGGTCGACGCGGTCGACCAGCACGCCGGGGTGGAACGTGATGTCGTTCTCGGCGTACCACGAAGTCGGTTTGAGCGTGATCTCGTCCTGCGTGCCGCCGCCGAGGATGCGACCGATCAGGATCCGGTTGTAGAGCCCGTGCGGCTCCTCGCCGAAGACCTGGATCTCGAATCGGCTCACGGCACCCCGGCGCATCAGCTCGTCGAGGAGTCGTCCGGTCGCCAGCCCGTTGCCAATGACGGCGAGTCGCGTCTTGATCATGAGGGGTCTCCTTCGCCGGCTTCGACGGCCGCGATCCGCACCGCGGCCAGCTTGAATTCGGGCATCCGGCTGATTGGATCGAGCGCCGGATTGGTCAATCGGTTGGCCGCGTGCTCGCCTCCCCAGTGGAAGGGGCAGAACAGAGTGTCGGGCCGGACGTCGGCCGTCACCTCGACCTGGAACTCGATCCGACCGCGCCGGCTTTCGAGCGTCACCCGCGAACCATTGACGATCCGATGCCGCTGAGCGGCCGTCGGGTGAATCAGGACGATCGGTCGGGGCCGGGCGCGAACGAGTGGGCCGACCATGCGCGTCTGCGCCCCCGAGTTGTAGTGCTCTTTGTAGCGCCCGGTCGTGAAGAAGAACGGGTAATCGTCGTCAGGTTCCTCGCCGGCGGGCCGGTCCGCGACGGGCAAGAACCGCGCCCGGCCGTCGGGGTGGGCGAACCGGTCGGCGAACAGCCGAGGGGTTCCGGGATGCCCCTCGCCGGGGCACGGCCAGAAGACTCCCCGCTCGCGGTCGATCCGCTCGTAGGTGATGCCGCTGTAGTCGGCCGGCGCCCCCGCCGTGGCCCGCCGCAGCTCGTCGAAGACGCTCCGGGCGTCGTCGAAGGCGAACTTCGGCCCGCAGCCGAGGCGGTCGGCGAGCGCCCGGAGGATTTCCAGATCGCCGCGAACGCCCCCCGGCGGTCGAGCCACCCGGCGGCGGTGGATGACCCGGCCTTCGAGGTTGGTCATCGTCCCTTCTTCCTCGGCCCATTGCAGGACCGGCAAGACGACGTTGGCCAGCGAGCCCGTCTCGTTGAGGAAGGCGTCGCAGACGGTCAGGTGATCGAGCGACCGCAGCCGCTGGTCGATCCGGCCGGCGTCGGGCGAGGCGACCGCGACGTTCGAGCCCATCACCAAAAGCGTCCGCACCCCGCCGACCGAGCCGGCGGAGTCGAGCATCTCGAAGGCGCTCAGCCCCTTGCGAGGCAGCGACGCCGGGTCGACTTCCCAGACGCGGGCGACGGCCTCGCGGTGGGCATCGACCTCGATCAGCCGATAGCCGGGGAGTTGATCGGCCTTCTGGCCGTGCTCGCGCCCCCCCTGGCCGTTCCCCTGGCCGGTGAGCGTCCCCCAGCCGCTGTTGGGGCGGCCGGGAAGGCCCAGGGCGAGCGCCAGGTTGATGTAGGCCTGCGACGTGTCGACTCCCTTGCTCTGCTGCTCGGGGCCCCGGCCGCTGAGGATCATCGCGGACTTCGCCGAGCCCAGCCAGCGGACCGTCTTGCGAAGATCAGCCTCGGAGACCCCCGTCCGCCGCTCGACGACCGCCGGGTGATACGCGAGCGCCGAACGCCGGGCGGCGTCGAAGCCGTTGGTCCGATCCGCGACGTATTGGCAGTCGATCAACCCCTCCTCGATCGCCAGGTACAGCAGGCCGTTCGCCAGCGCCAAGTCGGAGCCGGGCGTGCCTTGCAGATGCAGGTCGGCGGCGCGGGCGGTGGCGGTCCGCCTCGGGTCGGAGACGATCAGCCGTCCGCCGGCCTTCTTCTGGCGGTCGAACCACTGCATGACAGGGGGCAACGTGTCGGCGGGATTGCCGCCGACGACGAGGACCACTTCCGCGTCGACGATGTCGGCCAGCGGAAACGGCAGACCTCGGTCGATTCCGAACGCCCGGTTGCCGGCCGCCGCGCCACTCGCCATGCAGTAGCGGCCGTTGTAGTCGATGTTCGCCGTCCCCACCGCCACGCGAGCGAACTTGCCCAGGAGGTACGCCTTCTCGTTGCTGAGCGCGCCCGAGCCGAACAAGCCGACGGCGTCGGGGCCGTAGGCGTCGCGGGTTTCGATGATCGCGTCGGCCACGGCGTCGAGGGCCGCATCCCACGAAGCCGTCCGCAGCTCGCCCCGGCTGCGGACCAGGGGCGACGTCAGCCGCTTGGGGTGGCGGAGCAACTCCGTGGAGGTCCACCCCTTGATGCAGAGGTCGCCGTTGTTGACCGGAAAGTGCGGGTCGCCCATGACCGACGCCGGCGAGTCGGGACTGCCCGCGCCGAACAGCATTCCGCATTGCAAGGCGCAATAGGGGCAGTGCGACTGGACGGCGAGATCGGTGATCGGCAACGCGGTGATCGAAGTCATTGCGGGAGAGGCCCGTCGGTTGCGCCGCGCGTGCGGCTCAGTAAACGTCGCGCTGGTAGCGGCCGGACTGGCTCATCGTCTTCAGGTACTCTTTGGCCGCGTCGGCCGACATCCGGCCCTGGTCGGCGACGATCTCGCGGAGGGCGAAATCGACGTCCAGGGCCATCTTGCGGGCGTCGCCGCAGACGTAGACGTGGGCGCCGGCTTCGAGCCAGCTCCACAGCTCGGCGGCCGACTCGCGCATCTTGTGCTGCACGTAGACCTTCTCGGCCTGGTCGCGCGAGAACGCCAGGTCGAGCCGCGTCAGCAGGCCGACGGCCCGGTACGTCTCGATCTCGTCGCGGTAGAGGTAATCGGTCTCGCTCCGCTGATCGCCGAAGAACAGCCAGTTACGGCCTTTGGCCCCTGATGACGCACGATCCTGGAGGAAGGCCCGAAACGGCGCGACGCCGGTCCCCGGTCCGATCATGACGACCGGGGCGCCGTCGTCGGCCGGCAGCCGGAACCCAGGGGACGTATGGACGAACACGCTGGCCTTGAGACGGGGCCGCAGCGTCTCGGCCAGGAAGTTCGACGCGACCCCGCGCCGCCGCCTTCCGCCTTGCTCGTACCGGACCACGCCGACCGTCAAATGGACCTCGTCGGGAAACGCTTTCAACGACGAGGAAATCGAGTACAGCCGAGGCTGAAGCGACGACAGCGCCCCGACCATCTCGCCCAGCGGCGGCCGGGCGGACGGGAACTGCTCCAGGACGTCGAGCACGTCCCAGTGCGCCGGGATTCCCTCGGCGTCGTCCTCGACCAACGTCCGCAGCGTGGCCGCCTCGGATTCGGTCGTGGCGTGAGCCGCCATCAACGAGGCGAAGTCGTCGCCGATCTTGGTGATCACATAATGGTTCGTCAGGGCCTCGTAAAGATGGATGCAGCTCCCGCCCGGGATCGGCACCCATTCGTCGCCGCGTGCGCCCATCGCCTTGATGATCGCCTCGACCAGTTCCGGGTCGTTCTCGGGGAACACGCCGAGGGCGTCGCCGACCTCGTACGACAGGCCGCTCCCCTTGAGCGAGAGCGCCACCATCCGGACGTCCTTGGCCGAGCCGGGGCGGTTCAGCGATTCGGACCTCAGGAGCGGCGCCCGGAACGGATTGGCCCGGCCGTGGGAGGACTTATCGACGACCGCGACCGAACCGTTGGTTTTGACCGGGCTCGATTTCCTGGCGGCGACCAGTTCCTTGAGCTTCCTGGCCGTCTCGCGACCGCCCGGCGTACACTTGGTCAGGTCGGACTCCTCGCCGCCGAAGACAGCCTCGGCGTAGGTCTTGCAGAGGTAGCCGCACGCGCCGCAGTCGAGCTGGGCCATCGCGGCCATCATCACCCGTTCGGGAGGGCGGCCGTCAGCCAGCTTCAGGCGCTCGTCGAGCGCCAGGGCCGGATCGTGCCAGGGGAAATCCTCCACGACGACCGGCTCGGCCGCGACCGGAATGGAGGGCGCGGCGAAAGAGTCGATCGGGGCTGAGTCGACGTTGAGCATGCCGGCGAAAAATCCGTTCAGCCAGGCTCGCTGCATGGGCGTGAACGGAGCGCTTTCGGGGAGGACGGGCACTGCCATGGCGTCTTTGAACCTCGATGGTCATGAGGAGGCCGGGTCTCGGCGCTCGAACCACGCTTTCAACTGCTCGGTCGGATGACGGCGCACGAAGCCGTCGAACGACTCGTCCGGCGACGACCGGCGCTCCTGGTAGGTTTGAAGCAACCGCTCCACCACCATCGGCACGTCCGTCGCAGGGACCGATCGGAGAACCTCGCGGCCGACGCCTCGCTCGTCGCCGTAACCGCCGCCCAGGAAGACGTGGTAGCCTTCAACCACGTCGTCGCCCACTTCGACGCCCGCGCCGAGCAGCCCGATGTCGCCGATGTAGTGCTGGGCGCACGAATTCGGGCAGCCGGTCAAATGGATGTTCACCGGCTGATTCATCGTGATTCGAGGGTCGAGGTGGTCGGCGATCGCCAACGCGTGGCTTTTGGTGTCGGACGCGGCGAACCGGCAGCCGGCGTTCCCCGTGCAGGCGATCAGCCCGCCGCGGACCGGCCCCGCCTTCCAGCCCAGGCCAAGGTCTTCGATCGCCGACCGGACGGCCGGAAGGTCGGCCTCGGCCACATCGGAGATCAGCAGGTTCTGCCAGACGGTCAACCGGATCGTGCCGCTGCCGTACCGGTCGGCGATCGCGGCCAGCCCGCGCATCTGGTCGGTCGTCATCCGGCCGACGGTCAGCACGACCCCCACGTAGAACCGTCCCGGCTGCTTCTGAGCGTGGACGCCGATATGGCCGTGCTTGTCGACCGCCGGCCTCGGCTGACACTGTTCGAGCGGAAACCGGGTCAAGCGGGACGGTAGCAGGGTCTCGACCGTCTCGACGAACTTCTCGTGCCCCCAACGGTCGAGCAGATATTTGAGCCGGGCCTTCTTGCGGTCGGTCCGGTCGCCGTGCTCGATGAAAACGCGGAGGATCGCCGCGGCCACGGGAATGCACTGGTCGGGAGTGAGCAAAACCCCCTCGTCGAGGGCGAAATCGCGGTGGCCGCTGATCCCGCCCAGCATCAGCCGAAAGTAAACCCCGGCCGGCGCGGCCTGGCCCTCGCCGACGCGAACCGCCGTGAAGCCGATGTCGTTGGTGTCTTCCAGCGCCGAGACGGCGCCGCCGCCGTCGAACGCGATGTTGAACTTCCTCGGCAGTCCGTAGAGCCAACGGTTGTGGAGGATGTAATGGTGCATCTCCCGACAGAACGGTCGGGTGTCGATCAGCTCCGACGGGTCGATCCCGGCGGTCGGACTGCCGGTGACGTTGCGGATGTTGTCGGCGCCCGAGCCTCGGGTCACGACGCCCAGGTCTTCGAGGGCCGTGACGACCTTCGGCCCGTCGGCCGCCTTGATCTCGCGGATCTGGAGGTTGGCCCGCGTGGTGGCGTCGGCGTAACCTCCCCCCCAATCGTCGGCGATCCGGGCGATCCCCCGGAATTGATGACTGTCGACGAAGCCCCCCGCCAGCCGCAGCCGGCACATGTACGCGTTTTGAGCGGGCGACACATAGAAAAGGCCGTGGTATTTGAAGGCGAGCACGTCGTCGCCTCGGGGGAACCGACTCTCGGCCGCGTGGCGGGCGAGGTCGTCCCACATGTCGAGCGGGTGGCGGACTCGCTTGGCTTGCTCCTGCGGCGTCAGCGTTTTCCCTTCATCGATCACACGACGCTGGGCGTTCCAGTGCAACTCCTCGGGGCCCGTCGTCCCATCCGGCTTGGGCGTCGGCGTCGAGGTCGCCGCCTTCGACAGCCCGAGCACCTGTTCGAACGTCGCCAAGCCCCGGCCCGCCCGGGCGAACTGGGCGCCGCTCATGAAACCCTGGAGGTATTGCTTCTGGTCGTCGAGAAATTCGTTCGGGTCCATGGGCTGTTTCCGATTCATCGGCGCCGACCGGCAATCAGGCTTCGGGTCGTATTCATTCCGACCGCGGCGAGCGAGCCCGCGAAATACGTCGACCTGCTGCTGAATAATTCAGCAATCCATGCAAGGGCACCGGTGAACTTAGCAGCCCGCGTGCCACGATTCGGCCGGGGCGAACGGACAATGGGCGCAAGATCGCCTATGAAAGGTATTTAACATCGATGAAAATTCGGCGGGACGGTCGCTGGAAATGCTGGGTCGTGGTGCCGGCTCAGGCTCGACCGCTCGGTTTTCGCGCAGCATCTGACTGGATTCGATGCGGCGAGATAAGGGCTTGCGCGGAGCAGCTTCCCGAGTTCCCGGCGCGCGTTGCGGAAGGAACGGTCATGAGCCTTTGGCTCAACCCGTCCCATGAAAATGGGGTCGGGTTGGGTTATGCTGCGGATGTCCGGCCCTGGGCGAGAGGCCGTCATTGGCTTTGGTGTCGCGAACCCGCGAAGGAACTTGGTCCCGGCCTCGGCTCGACTTCATGTCGAACCCCGTCCTGTCGCCCCCCGGAAGCGGGGGAGCACGTAGAAGAAACTGCTTTACGCCCCGAGGTCGTCCCACCGGCTCGGACTGCTTCGTTTCCGACCACTCGAGTTGGAGGGGACGTCATGGACATCGTTCACGATCGCTGCGCCGGGCTCGACGTCCACAAGAAGACCGTCGTCGCCTGCGTCCGCCACATCAACCCCGACGGCTCGGTCGCCTCGGTGGTCCACACCTTCGGCACGATGACCGCGGACTTGCTGGCCCTGGCCGACTGGCTCGACGCCCACGGCGTCCGCGAGGTCGCCATGGAGAGCACGGGCGTCTACTGGAAGCCGATCTTCCACATCCTGGAAGGGCGATTCGACGTGATGCTGGTCAACGCCGGGCGGCTCAAGCAGGTCCCCGGCCGCAAGACCGACGTCAAGGACGCCGAGTGGATCGCCCAGTTGCTCCAGCACGGCCTGCTGTCGCCCAGCTTCATCCCCAAGCCGGAGATCCGCGAGCTTCGCGACCTGACCCGGCAGCGCACCGAGTTGGTCCGCGACCGCGCCGCGGTGGCCAATCGCCTCCAGAAGACGCTGGAGGACGCCAACGTCAAGCTGGGGTCGGTGGCCAGCGACGTCCTGGGGGCCTCGGGGCGCGCCATGATCCGGGCGATCATCGACGGCCAGGACGACCCGGAGAAGCTGGCCGATCTGGCCAAGCAGCGGCTCCGGGGCAAGATCCCCGAGCTGAGGCGGGCGCTGTTGGGCCGGGTCACCGACCACCACCGCTTCGTGCTCCGGCTGCTGACGGATCAGATCGACGCGTTGGAACGCCTGATCGAGCGGCTGGACGAGCGGATCGACGAGGCCATGAGGCCGTTCGACGAGGCGGCGGGCCGGCTCCAGGGGATCCCCGGAGTGGGGGATCGGGCGGCGGAGGTGATCGTGGGGGAGATCGGGCCGGACGTGGAGTCGTTCCCGACCGCGGGCCACCTCTGCTCCTGGGCGGGGCTGTGCCCGGGCAACGACCAAAGCGCCGGCAAACGCCGCAGCGGCAAGACGACCAAGGGGAGTCCGTGGCTGCGTTCGCTCCTGGTGCAGTCGGCGTGGTCGGCCAGCCACGCCAAGAACACCGCCTTCAGCATCTGCTACCGTCGATGGGTCCCACGACTCGGGAAAAAGAAGGCTCTCATCGCCGTGGCGCACAAGATCCTGGTGGTGATCTGGCACCTGCTCAAGAACGGGGCCGACTACCGCGAACGCCAACTACCAGCCCCTGCAGCCTGACACATGGCCCGGAAGATTTTCAGAAGAACCCATTGCGGGCGCGTTGGATGAGCGTGATTGGTTCGCTCGTTGCGCGCGGACATCAAGAAATGCCGGCGCAAACATCCCGTCTCCCTTGGGGGGAATGGGGCCGAAGGCCGGATGAGGGTCGCGGCGCTTCGAGGCAGGTGCGTGCGGGAACCGTCTTTTTGCCGGCCGAGATCCTGTCGTGTCCGTTACGGCGAGCCGTGGGACCGACCGCACGGAGGTCGGTCCCACGCCAAGCCTGAAAACACGTGTTCGAGCGTCAAACCGCGAGAGCCGAGGGTCATTTCGAGAAGCTGAGCCCCGGGTCGTCCGGGCCGTCGCCGACGATCCGGAAGGTCATGTGCGTGGGGTCGGTCCACGACACCCGGCCGACGATCGCCGGCCCCTGGTCCTGAACCAACGTGAGCAGGCCGTCGCCGAAGGTCGACGAACCGTTGAACGTCCGCGGCTGGTCTTTGTGCGTCGCCTTCCAGGTGAACGCGCCCCCTTCGGCGATGGTGAGCGACACCGTAAGATCGGCCGACGGCGTGGCGGTCCACGTTCCGGCGATCGTCGCCCCCGCGGGCAGGACCGTGTCCGTCGCCGGCGCGGGCGCCGTCGTCGCCACGGGCTCGGTCTTGGGCGCGTCGAGCTGCTTGAGCAGCTTCGCCGACAGCGTGTCGCTCGGGCTGAGCGCCACGACGTGCTTGAGAGCCGTCACCGCCGCGTCGGTGAACCCCTGGGTCAGGTAGTGATAAGCGAGCACGAACCACGCCGGGCCCGAGCTGTGCGACTTGCAGTAGGCTTCGAGCGCCCGGAGCTGCACCGTGTAGACGTCGACGTTGGGATACAGGCCGACCAGGGTCGTCCAATCCCAACCGGGTCCGACCGAGAGCACGGCGTAAAGGGTCGCCGCGGCCTCTTCGTAACGGCCCAGGGCGAACAGGCATGCGCCCCGGAACTCGTGCAGCGTGGTATCGCTGGGAAGCTGCTTCAGGGCCTCGTCGGTCTGCTTGAGGGCCTCGTCGTAATTCCCCTGCTTGAAGGACTCGCGGCCCGCGTCGAACAGGGCGACCGCCGGGTCGGCCGTCATCTGGTCGACAGGCGCGGCCGTCGTGTCGATCGGCTGCGAATAGTCGTAAGGGGCGCTCGCGACGAACGCATTCGAGTAATAAGGGTTCATGTACGGCATGTAGCCCATGCCGTACAGAGATGAGCCGTACCCCCAAGAGGACAGGCCCCAGCCCAGTCCCAGGCCCATCCCCATGCCCCAGCCGAGCCCCGAGCCCCAGAGGCCGCCTCCCCAGTACGGCGACCGCCATCCCCAGGCCGCGTTGTCGTGGCCGTTCCAGTAACCGTGCATCCAACCGTTGTGATAGCCACCGTAGGCGTTGAACCCGTACGGGCGCATCGTCGACGCGCCGTAAACTCCGCGCCCGCCGGCCACCCCGCCGACGCGGCCCACGTCGGCGAAGCTGCGTCCGCCGGCCGTCGTCCCCGCGATGCCGTACACGCCTCGACCGGCTTCGACGCCCCCCAGCCCGCGACCGCCGACTCCGGCGGCGCCATAGTTGACACTCCCGCCCCGAGCCGTGTTGTACGAGCCGGTGCGAGCCCCGTAGTCGAGCCGACCCGCGCCGGGCGCGTTGTAGGTGCGTGGAGCGCTGAACGACGGAGTACGGCCGAACGACGACATCCCGCCGTAACCGCCCCGATACCCCCCGTAACCGCCGCTGAAGCCGCCGCCACGAAAGCCACCGCCGCCATAGCCGCCATAGCCGCCACCGCCACGAAAGCCACCGCCGCCGTAGCCGCCGCCACGGAAGCCGCCACCGCCGCCGCCTCTTCCTCCGCCGCCGAAGCCCCGAGCGAAGGCCAGGTCGGCGGGCGCCAGGACGGCCATCGACAAAATCAGGAGCGATCGCATCATCAAATTGCGGTTCATCGTGGGCTCCTTGGGGCGTCGGGTGATTCGGAAGTCGCCTTCTTGTCGTCGACTTTCGGCCCCGGCGACGAGGGGACCCGGACGAGTGTGTAGGTTGCTCCGTCCGACTCACGCCGGCCGTCGACGATGCGGTCGGTCGAGACCCAACGGACCAGGTCGGGGCGTTCGCGGGTCATGATGTTGGTGGCCGAGGCGGTCGAGCCTTCCGGCTGGACGGCGGCATGCTTGACGATCCAGCGATCACCGTCGCGCGTCCATCGACCTTCGCCGAAGCCTCCTTCCGAATCGAATTCCCACGACCGGAGCTGTTTGGCCAGCGGGTCCCAGCCGATCCGCTGGATGATCGACAGTGCGGGCTTGCCCTGATGCTTGACGGTGAACGACCGGATCAGGAAGTTGCCATCCTCCGACCATCGGCAGTTGACCCGGACGACGGCGTCGTCCCCCTCGTCGAGCCAGTCGCCGATCAACCACGAAAGCTCTTCCAGCCGCTCGTGCGGGGGGACGCTCGGATCGCGCTCCTCGCGAACGTCGGCGATCAGCCAGCGGCCCTCGCGACGGACGTAGAGCACCGTGTACAGCCGCGAGACCGCCGGCCCCTTGACCGGCGTCACGATCGATCGGCCTTCTTCCTTGGCGGCGTCGGGCGTGAGGAACCGGATCGACTCGACGTCGAAGGCGATTTTGGCCCCCTTGTTCGCCTCGAACGTCTCGGCCAGGGATTTCGCGACCAGGGCGCGACCCCGGTAATGCGATCCGTCGTCCTCGACGACTTCCGCGTCCTCGGCGAACAGGGCGGCCAGGGCCTTGGCGTCGCCGTTGTTGTAAGCCTGGACGAACGCCTCGTCGAGGCCGAGGATCGTCTTCTCCTCGGCCGTCGGCCCCGGGGTAGGGCCCCGCGCCCCGGCGGCCTCGGTCCTGGTGGCGTCCTGGGCGTGGGCGGGGCGGATTCCTGGGTCGCCGGGTGATCCCGGCACCGAGAGGAACGCCAGCAAGAGCGTGATCCAAGGCTTCCGAAACGACATGACAGTCCCATCCTTCAGCGGCTAAAGGTGTGAGTCGACCCGGATCGGTTCACGGAAATTCGCGTCTCGGCCATTCAACGACCTCTTCGAGCCCACTTCCGCACAGGAGCACTCTAGAACGAGAATCACGAACTTGGGATGTTGGCGACGGTCCCGCGCGACGGTTCGGTCGTGTTGATTCGACCAGGCTCCGCGCCGGTCCGCGCGAATCGCCCTCTTGAGCGAAAGCAGCTTGTCGGTTATAGAATAAGGTATTCCAGCGTCGAAACGATCTACGTCGTTGCGCTTTCGTGAACGAGTCGTAAGGAACCCCAAGGAGAACGCATGGCCAGTCGTCGTCGAGGTAAAGGTCGCCGCAAGGTCGGGCGCAAGAAGCGCCGGATGCGGAGTCGGATTCGTCATCGCAAAAAATAAGCATTGAGCGCCCGCCGGTTCATCCATTCGGAAGCCGTATCGCCGCCGGTTCGCCGCCGGACGGACAAGAGCCGTCCGCGTCCCGCCTGCCACAATCCACGGTCAGCCTCGCCGCTTGCAACACTGAGCGCCGGGGCTGTTCGTATTTTACGGTCGGCGGCGGCCGGCGCCGGCTGGGCCGGCAAAATCGCCGGCGCGGGTTTGGCGGCGGAAACCTCCGGCCGTATGATGGAGAGAGCGCCGGCGTGAGGGCTCGGCGCGTGTTTTTTCTTGGAGCGGGCCATGGAAAGTCTGCCTGACAATCGTCCCTCGGTTGAACTCCTCGAATCGACTCATCCGTTCCCCGGCAGTTACACGATCAAGGCGATCGGCCTGGTCGACGACGATTTCGAACAGCGGGTCGTCGCCGCGGTTTCCGAGCATCTGGCGGCGGCGTCCGATCTCGATTATTCGGTCCGCGCCACTAGGGGAGGGCGGCACATCGCCCTCACGCTCGACATGAACGTGCAGAACGCCGAGCAGGTTCGTTCGATCTACGCCGAGATCCGCGACGTTCGCGGCCTGACCCTGCTTTTTTGATCTCGACGCACTTGCCGTCGTCCTCGATTGACTGAGACTTCATGACGGAAAGCCTTTCGCCCTCCCAGTGGATCGACCTGGCCCAGTGCGACGACGCCCGCGACGTGGTTCATCGGGCGGTCGCCTGCCTGGCCCAGGGAGGAGTCGTCGGCCTCAGCCTTGAGACGGTCTATTGCCTGGCCGCCTCCGCCCTCAACCCGACGGGGGTCGCCAAGCTGCGCGAGCTTCGCGGCGAGTCCGAGAGTCGGCCCCTGACGATCTTGCTGAAAGGGCCGGAAGAGACGACCGACTGGGTCTCCCACATCCCCGACAGTAGCCGCAGGCTCGTCCGAAGGCTCTGGCCCGGACCAGTCACGCTGCTTTTTCCCAAGGATGCGTGCAACGGCTTGTATCAGCGCCTCCCCGACCAGGTGAAGCCGCTGATCTCGCCCAACGGCGACATCGCCCTGCGCTGTCCGGAAGACCGTTTGATCCGGCATATCCTCCGGTTCTCCCCGGCGCCCCTGGTTCTCAGCCTCGTACGCGGGGCCGACCAGGCCCCAGCCGCGACGGCCGACGCGCTCCGCTCGATGGCCGGCCTCGACATGGCCATCGATTCCGGGCCGACCCGCTACGGCCAGGTCTCCACCACCGTCCGCATTGAGGAGAACGGCTGGTCGGTCGTCCGCGAGGGCGTGGTCGACGCCGAGACGCTCACCCGGCTCTCGGGCCTGATCCTCGTGTTCGTCTGCACGGGCAACACCTGCCGCAGTCCAATGGCCGAGGCGATCTGCAAAGTGCTCCTGTCGCGACGCCTCCAGTGCCCCGTCGACGCGCTTCAGGAACGCGGCTACGCAGTCGTTTCGGCCGGAGTCGCGGCGTCCACCGGATCGCCCGCCGCGACTCATGCGATCGAGGTCCTCCGGTCCATGGGAGGCTCGCTCGACCGCCACCGCAGCCGGGGCGTCACCCCCGAACTGGTCCAGCAGGCGGACTGCCTCTTCGCCATGACGACCGACCACCTGGACGCCCTGCTCAACGTCGTCCCCGGTGCCCAGCCGCGCGCGTTCCTCCTCGATCCCGAGGGGAACGACGTTCCCGACCCGATCGGCGCGGACCTACCGACCTATCGCCGAACCGCCGAGACGATCGAGCGCATGCTCACCCAGCGACTCGACCAGATCGGCGTTCCCGACCTCTCGAAACGACCCGCCGGCTGACCGGGGGAACATCCTCGAGCGCACGCGGCGACGACCGCGGTTCGCTCTCGACTTCAACGGCCCCCGCACGCGCCAGCCGCGGCCGGGAAGCACGCCGGCGACGCCGTGAACGTAACATGAAGCTTTTCACCCGATTCTCGGCCCATTTCCTTCGTTTAGGCCTTAACAAAGTAAATTTCGAAAAATCATCTTTCCTTGCGTGATTTGGTGCGTTATATTAGGAGTCGAGCCATCACAACACGCATTCATGTCGCAGATGATTCGTGATTCGACTGTTCATTCGCTCTCTGGCCGACGTCCTACTAAGTAAGATTAAACCGAAGTGACAGTCCCATGAAGCGACGACGGTCCGACGGAGCGCGGCCCCCCGACTCCTCTGCGCCATCGAATCCAGCGACGATTGTTTTTGGTTCTCACGACGTAGTGCGCTTTGGTCACGGAGGAGTGACCAATCTTGCTCCCCCAATCCCCTGGCATCAGACCTCGAACAGGATGTTAGTAGGTTCTTCACAGGCTGTTTTTCAGCTTTTCCATTCCCTGGACCGTTGGCGGTCCAGGGACCTACGAAGGATTTACGAGAATGATCGAGCCCACGCGCACCAGTACCTTTCCCATGGTTCGGCCTCTCCGAGTCGATGAGAGCCCGCAACGCACCCTGCCGGACCTCATGGTGGATCTGGTCAATCGACTGACCAGCTTGCCGGGCCGAAAAGCCGTGGAATTGCCGCGGGGGTCGGTCCACAGCTACAGGGACCAGGATTTCGAATACGTCGAGATCGCTCTCACCGGCGTCGACGACGTCGAGGCCGACATCTGCATCCACGGCGGTCGCGTCTTCGTCCGCATCGTCCGCTGACCGCCGCGCTCTCCGGAACCGAGACCAGGCGGCTTCGCCATCGAACCGCCCATGCCCGCGCCACGCTGACTTCCACTTGATGCCACGCGACCACCACGACCCTTACAAGGCACGGCCGGGCTCGGCCTCGTGCACGGTCTCTCTTACGTTCCGTTGAATCCTCGCAAATCCGAACTTTCGGGCCCCTGAGTCATCCTCGGCCGATCCTGAAACCAACACTTCCACACAACGGTTTTGCTCCAAAACCTCACTCTCTGTCCACTTACAACTCCGAATTCATTCGAACATCGCGATCGACGGGTCGGGCTTGCCAAGTCGCCGTGGAATGTCCAGAATGACCGGCAGTCGAGGGGCTCGGACGGAACCGTCGGGGGGTGGTGCGAGAATGGCGGTAGCTTCACTCAACCCGGATGCGGAGCTGGTCGAAAAACCCGAGACCGCGGTCCACCGGCTCGGCGAGCAGGTCTTCGACATGGTGGCCGAAATCGGCGACGTGGGCCTGTTCTCGGTTCAGACGCTGATCTGGATCTTCCGCCGACGTCCGAGGTGGTCGGTGCTGGTGCCGATCTTCTACGCGATCGGCGTGCAAAGCGTGTCGGTGGTGGCGGTCACCGGGACGTTCATCGGCATGGTGCTCGCGGTCCAGGCGCATCACGAGTTCCAGATGATGGGGCTGGCCACTCGGCTGGGCTCGGTCATCAACATCTCGCTGGTGAAGGAGCTGGGGCCGGTGCTCGCCGCGACGATGCTGGCGGGCCGGGTCGGGTCGTCGATGGCGGCCGAGCTGGGGACGATGCGGGTGACCGAGCAGATCGACGCCCTCTCAGCGCTGGGCACGAACCCGATCTATTACCTGGCCGTCCCCCGGTTCATGGCCTGTCTGCTCTTGATCCCGCTGTTGACGCTGATGGCCGACTTCATGGGGGTCATCGGCGGCGCGGTGGTCAGCACGCAGGTGATGGGCATCGACTCGTTCGCCTACTGGAAGCACTCGCGCGACTACGTCGAGGGCCTCGACATCTTCGCAGGGATCTTCAAGAGCTATTTCTTCGGCGCGGCGATCGCTCTAATCAGTTGCCATCGCGGATTCAATTCGAGCGCCGGGGCCGAAGGCGTGGGCAAGGCCGCGACCGAGGCCTTCGTGTACTCGTTCATGGCCATCCTGTTCCTGGACTTTGTGTTGGGCATCGGGTGGAACACGGTTTATCGCTCGTTCTGGCCTCAGGCCTCGGGCCTGCTATGAGCGATGCCGAAACCCCCGCCGACCCGACGACGCCGGTCCAGCCGGCGCGCGCCGATCTGATCCAGATTCAGCGGGTGTCGATCCGGTTCCGCCAGCAGCAGGTGCTGCGGAACGTCGAGCTGACGATCCGTCGCGGCGAGACGGTCTGCGTGATCGGCGAGAGCGGCTGCGGCAAGACCGTGCTCTTGAAGCTGATCATCGGCCTCTTGCATCCCACCAGCGGCAAGATCCTCTTCGACGGCGCCGACGTGACCCGCCTGGGGGGTAAGAAGCTGGTCCAGCTTCGCCTCCGGTTCGGCTTCCTCTTCCAGTCGGCCGCGCTCTTCGACAGCCTCACCGTCTACGACAACGTGGCGTTCGGACTGCGGGAGCACCAGGTCTGCGACGAGGAGAAGATCCGCGCGATCGTCTCCGAGCGGCTCCTGGAAGTCGGCCTCCCCGCGGGCCTCGAACGCAAGAAGCCGGCCGAGCTCTCCGGCGGTCAGCGCAAGCGGGTCGGCTTGGCGCGGGCCTTGGCCCTCGACCCCGAAGTCATGCTTTACGACGAACCCACCACCGGCCTCGACCCGATCATGACCGACGTCATCAACGAGCTGATCCTCCAGACCCAGAAGTCCAGCAAGAAGACCGGGATCGTGGTCACGCACGAGATGAAGACCGTGCAGAAGGTGGCCGATCGGGTGGTCATGTTCTACCCCCTGACGCGGATCGGACGCGACGATTCCCAGATCCTCTACGACGGTCCGCCCGAGGGCCTGGAAAGCTCGTCCGACCCGCGCGTCCGGCAATTCGTCCGCGGCGAGGCCGGCGAACGGCTCCGCGAGATGGCCCAGAATCGCGGCGGCGGCGTATAATACCCCTCGGTCAGTCGGACGCCGGTCCCGAGCGCCTGTGATGGAAGAGGAAGTTCCTCATGAATGAACGGGTCATGCAGTTCCGGATCGGCATGTTCGTGATCGTCGCCGGTCTGGTCCTGACAATGCTGATCGTCTGGTTCGGCGAGTCCCCGCAGATCCTTCGCGAGCAGGGCTACATCAAGGTCCACTACGCCGAAGCGCCTGGGGTCCTCCAGGGGGTGGCCGTCCGCAAGAGCGGAATCCGGGTCGGCGAGGTCGTGGCCATCGACTTCGACGACCGCGACAATCAGCCCGACGGCGTACTCGTGACCATCGCGCTGGAACGCAAATTCAAGATCCGCGAGGGCTCGGTGCCTCGGCTTACGCGGTCGCTGATCGGCGACGTCACCATCGACCTGCTTCCCGGCTCGGGCGAGGGACGGCTTCAGATGGCGCCCACGCCCGCCGCGGCGCTGGTGATCGAGGGCGAGGTCGCCGCCGACCCCTCCAAGGCGCTCGCCGCGGCGACCAAGGCGTTCGAACGGGCCGGAACCACCCTCGACACGATCCAGGAGGCGGCGAACGGCGTGGCGAAGCTCTCCAAGAGCGCCCAGAAGCTCGACGAGTTCCTGGTCACCTGGGATACCACGGGCAAGAACGTCTCGGGCGCGGCCGAGGGCATCCGCGGCTTCATCGGCGACAACCAGACCGAATTCAAGACGACGATGGCAAACCTCCAGAAGGTCGCCGACAAGCTCAACACCACCCTCGACCCCGCCACGCAAGACGCCTTCAAAACCGGCGTCGCGAAGTTCTCGGCGGCCTCCGCGCGGCTCGACTCGGCGATCGCCGACGCCCAGCCGCTGCTCAAGGATCTCGGCGCGCCGGTGAACAAGACGCCGTCGACCGACTTCGGCCAGACCGTCCGCCGGGTCAACCGGATCGCCTCCGACCTCGAACTGCTCTCGGCCGTCCTCCGCACCCGCCAGGGCACGCTCAACACCAACGGCGCGATCCAGAAGCTGCTCACCCAGGGCGAACTCTACGACAACTTCAACACCGTCGCCGTCTCCGCCAACCAGACGCTCAACCAGCTCAAGCTCGTCCTCGCCTCGTTCCGCAGCTTCGCCGAAAAAGTCTCCCAGGACCCCGGCGCCATCTCGCGGGGCGCGTTCAACCGTTGAGGACGGCCGGACGCGCCTACCTGGCGCGCGGCTCCAAGAGGATCTTCAGCCCATCGATGTCCTGATCGATCATGCCGACGAGGCTGCGCCCGTTCTGCGTGTCGATGCTGTGGTTCTTCGGCGAGACCGCGTAACCCTTCAGCGCGACGTTGAGCATGTAACGCTCGGTCGGAAGGCCGTCGATCGCGAACCGGCCCTCGGCGTCGAGATCGAAGTACCGGGCGTCCCATGCGTCTTCCCGGGAGAGCAGAAGCCTCGTCTTCGGCGGAACCGGCTTCTCATCGGAGAGCAGGACGCGCCCCTTGATCGTATGCCCGCGAACCACGACGAAATCCCCCGCGTCGGTCGTCGCCCCTTCGCCCCCGGAGTGGATCTTCTTCGCATCGGCCGCTCCGCCGTCCTTCACGCTCCCCATCACCGTATAAACGAAATAGCCCTCGTCGGGGTGGACGTTCACGAAGGTGAACCGTCCATCGGAATCGGTTCCGACCGATGTCTCGCCGAGCCAGCCGTCGCTGCCGCGATTGACCTGAACCAGGCCGACCTCGCAGCCGACGACGGGCTTGCCGTCGCGGACCACCCGGCCGATCAGCGTCGCCCCTGGGGTCATCGTCAGCGTCTGCGGATTCGCCTCGGGCTTGCAGCCGTGAAAGATTCGGGGCGCGACGCCGCTCCCGGTCGCACGCAGGTCCGCGTATTCCATCGGCGATTTCGACGTCATCACGAACTCGCCCTTCAGGTTGGTCACGGCCAGTGGGTCGAGGATGTCCGGGCTGAAGCCCCGAAACGCCTCGGTCGCGAAGCCTTGGGGAGTGAGTTTGACGCCGGCCAGCGGACGGCCGCCGGCGTCGACGACGACCCCCTTCAAGATCCGGTTCGCCTCGAACGTGCTCGGGTCGAAGGCCGAGAGCGTCACCTTGACCGGCTCCTTCAGGGGGTCCGACTTCATCGCGAACGTCGGGCGGAACCCATCGGCCATGACCAGGACGTTGAACAGCAGTTCGGGGTCGACGGCGTCGATCCGAAATTCGCCTTTTACGTCCGTCTCAGCACTCTTGCGGCAGTCGAGGTAGCACGACGGGCAGAGCGGGCTCGTCCCCTTGCGGACGCCGGCCGAGTCGATCGCCACGTGCGCCCCGACGACCGGAGCGCCGTCGGTCGTCGTCACGCGCCCCACGAGAACAGGCCGGTCAGCCGTCAGGGCGAGGAGAATCAAGGGGATCAGGGCAGGGGACATGGCTGGTTCCTCGTAGATCAAGATGAACTTACTCGATTCCTCGCAGCCGCTCGTTCACATCGGGAAGCTCGATGCGAATATCCTTCTGTCCTTCTGCAACGTCGGCTCGCTTGAGGTTCCGGATGTTCCTCTCGGTCCCTTCGTTGCGGTAGGCCATGATCCGCTTCGCTCCTCGCGGGAGACCGGTCAGATGGAAGCGCCCCGACGCGTCGGTGTTCTGGAACCAGACGGCCCCATTTGGTGCGTAGAGCACGGGCCCTCGATGGTCGCGTTCATAAGTGGCCGTCACGCCCGCAAGCGGCTTTCCCCTCGGATCGACGACGACACCGGTTATTTCCTGGTCTGAGAAGGGGAGTCGAAAGTCCTCGAAGCGAGCGTCCTCTCCCGGCTTGACCTTCACGTCGGCGCTTGTCGCGGTGGCGTGCCCGTCGACCTCGACCCGTATGCTGAAGACGCCGCCTGGGATCAGCCTCTTGAAGGAATACGAACCGTCGCCAGCGACCTGGCAGCCGACGTCCACGGCCTTTCCGAACGACGGGTCGGACTGCTCGGCGTATCTGACGTTCCGGAAAAGCGTCATGCGGGCTTCCGGAAGCGGGACGCCGTCGTCGCCCAGGACGCGCCCGGAGAGCGAACCGAGCGGAGAGAGTCGGACCTCGATCTCTCCGGTTTTCTTGCCCGGTGCGTCGATTCGAGTGATCTCCGCAGTTCCCCCCTGTAAGCCGTCAGGACCCACAACATCGACGGTTGCGCTCTGGCCGCTTTGCAATCCCCTCGTGCGATAGCGACCTTCGGCGTCCGTGCGGCCCTTGTCGGTCCCCCCTGAGGTATACGCGCTATCGAGGAGGCTGACCTCGGCGTTACGAACCGGACGACCGTCCGGGCTGACGACCCGGATCACGGCCTCTCTTAAGCGATTGAGGGGAATATCGGCAAGCTCGATCGTCTGTCCGGCCTCGCCCTCGGCCTGCCGCGAGTAACTCGGGTTCGGGGGATCGCCCACGTCCCCTCGGAGGGGATGGTCGAACTCACGAGGCACGCCAAAGACTTCGGCGGCGCCACGACCGGCAGGCACGACCATGCGATAGCGGCCGTTGAAATCGGTGCGGCAGTCGAGCCCGAACGGGGACCCCTTCCGACCGTGTTGCGGTTCCGGGATGTATCGAACGTCAACGTTTCCAACCCCCTGACCACTGGCGCCGTCGACGACTCGGCCCCTGACGACCAGGCCGCGAGGCAAGACGAGGGTGTACTCGCTCTCCTTCGGCGTCTCCGGGATCGAGACTTCAACGTCGGCCGGCACCGCATCCGCTTGGGGATTGAGGGCGCGAAGAACCACCGTACCAGGCACGAGCCCCTCGATGCGAAACTTCCCCTCGGCGTCGAGCTTCGCGGCCCCAAAGACCCTCGTTGCGGACTTCATGACGTAGTTCAATTGGGCGTTCGGGGCGGGCTTGTCGTCGGCCTCGAACACGACGCGACCGTTCAAGACGTGATCGGCCACGCGGATCGTGAGCGTGAAGTCGCCGCGAAGGAGTTCCGGGTCGGCAAGTTTGCCGGCCTCACGGCTCGGATTCTGTTGGGCTGTCGCTTGTGATGGAGGAGGTTCGGTCGCCGCATACACCACAAGTCGCTCGTGCTGGGGCTCGGCGACGATCAGCGTGACGGCCATCTCGCGCGACAACCCGCGAACGATAAAACGGCCGTCCGCTCCGGTTTTTACACCAAGGAAGCCCGACCACCTGAGGTCCATTCGATTCTCCGTGTCCCGCTCGTCGCCGTCCGGTTGATCCAGAGCACCGAGAGCAGTGATCAAGATGCTTGCTCCTGCGACGGGATTGCCTCCGGGCTCGACGAGCTTCCCGCGAATGATTCCCTCCTCGCCCAGAGTCAGCGTGATCGGCACAGTGAGGTGATGGGGTTTCAAGGGTAGCCAGGCCAGCCCCCGCCCGGATGCGAGGGCGACGACGTCACAGGGGTACACGGTCTCGCCCGTGTAGAGCACTCTGGGAATTCCCGACGCGAGGACCTCCGTGAACTCGAAACGCCCGTCGGCGTCGGTCGTCCGCTCAGCCAGAGCGTCGTTGATGATTTCTCCGGGCAACAATTTGTCTCTCCTCGCGAAGTCCACGCGACCCAATCGGCTCGCGGTCCATTCGCGGAGATAAACTCGCGCACCTGCAATCGGCCTTCCCGCCGCGTCGAGCACCCGGCCCGAGGCCGAGAGCGTCGAATCAATCGCAGGCGGGTCGGGCTTACGCGCCTCGTTCTGAATCACCGCCGGCTTCGGTGAGTCCTCGCCGCGCGGCTTCTGGCTCAGGGCCCCCGGCCCGAAGAATCCGACGGCCGCAACCGCGAGACCGGTCGTCACCACGGCGGCCCCGATCTTCAGCTTGATCGCCAGGACCGATCCCAGCTCCTCACCCACAAGCGTAGCGACGGCCGCCGAAGCTCCCGCGGCGGCGAAGCTCGCCTTCCAGGCCAGCGCGGCCGTGGATTTGACGAGCGCGGACGAAATGGCGGCGGCCTCGGTGGCTTGCATCCCGCCTGTCAGGACCGTGGCTGCCAGAGCAGGCGCGACGCCTCGGCGGATGAGTCGCGATTGGAGCTTCTCGCGGCCTCGGGCCAGGCGGCTTTTGACGGTTCCGAGCGGCCAACAAAGCCGCTGCGAGGCTTCCTCGTGCGAAAGCCCTTGGAGGCAGCAAAGGACGACGGGGAGGCGCTGGACGTCGCGGAGTCGGTCGATTTCTTGATCGAGGATCGATCGCAGCTCGGAGTCATCTGCGCGGTCGACGGCTTTCGCGGCGATCTCTTCGACCATCGCTTCCTCCTTCGCCCGGCGGCGGTCGGCGCGCTTGCGAGACCGCCAGGCGATCCGGCACGCGACCCGGTGAAGCCAGCCGCCGAGCGTCTCGCGATTGCGAACCGACCCCGCGCGACGGGCAAGAACGAGAAACGTGGCCTGGAGCGCGTCTTCCGCGAGATGCGGGTCGGCGAGAATCCGCCGGCAGGTGCCAAACACCATCGGCCCGTGCCGCTTCACCAGCTCGGCGAACGCCGCCTCGGCGCCGGCGACTTGGCGAGCCTGGAATCGGTCCAGAAGCGCCCCGTCCGACAGGCCGCCGAGCGAGCCGGCGTGAAACAGCGTTTCCATCTGCTCGACCAGGCGTACGTCTTGATGAATGCGCGTCATGTTCCGACCTCGCTCCGGCGGTTCGTTCGACCCTTCCACCGAGTTTGAGACCTCGCCCCGCGACCTGGATCCATCTTTCTGGCTCAGGGCGGATCTTTCCAGATTCTTCGATCCGTCGCATTCGGCACCGAGGTATCATACAATCCTTGAACACACGGTATGACAACCTCTCAACGTCCCTGGGAGCCACGCCCATGCGAGAGCCGAATCGCCGTCACTTCCTCCACGACACCGCCAAGCTGGCCGCCGCGATCGCCGCGCTGCCGGCCGGCTACGCCAAGGCGGCTTCGCCCGCCGACGAGCCGGCCGACTCGTCGAAGCCGAGCGCGAACGAGACGCTGCGCGTCGCGGTGATCGGCGTCCATGGTCGTGGAATGGACCACGTCGAAGGCTTCTGCAAGCAGAAGAACGTGACCGTCGCGACGATCTGCGACATCGACCCGCAATCCGGCGCGCGCGCCCAGCACGAGGTCGAGAAGCTCTCTCCAGGCTCGGCGCCGAAGTACGTCCAGGACATTCGCCGCCTGCTCGACGACAAGTCGATCGACGCCGTCTCGATCGCCACGCCCAACCACTGGCACGCGCTCGCCGCGATCTGGGCGATCCAGGCCGGCAAGGACGTCTACGTCGAGAAGCCGGTCAGCCACAACGTCAGCGAGGGCCGGCGGATCGTCGAGGCCGCGCGGAAGCACGACAAGATCGTCCAGACCGGGACCCAGTGCCGCAGCCACAAGGGGATTCAGGACGCGATGGCGTTCCTCCGCTCGGGCAAGCTCGGCCAGATCTACATGGCCAAGGGGCTCTGCTACAAGCCGCGCGGCTCGATCGGCCACAAACCCGACGGCCCCGTCCCGGCCGGCGTGGACTACAACCTCTGGCTCGGCCCCGCCCCCGAACGGCCGTTCAACCCCAACCGGTTCCACTACAACTGGCACTGGAACTGGGACTACGGCAACGGCGACCTCGGCAACCAGGGCATCCACCAGATGGACCTCGCCCGCTGGGGGATCGACAAGCACGAGCTGCCGAAGACCGTGCAGTCGTCCGGCGGCCGATTCGGCTACTCCGACGACGGCCAGACGCCCAACACGCTGACCACCAGCTTCGGCTTCGACGACTGCGAGCTTCAGTTCGAAGTCCGCGGCCTGATCACCAACGACGAGATGAAGGTCAGGATCGGCGACATCTTCTACGGCACCGAAGGCATCCTGACGATCACAAGCTACACCAACTGGCAAACCTTCTTCGGCCCCAAGCTCGACCCCGGCCCGGCGGGCTCCGGCGGCGGCGATCACTACGCCAACTTCGTCAAGGCCGTCCGCGCCCGCGATCACAAGGCGCTCAACGCCGACATCGAGGAAGGCCACCTTTCGAGCGCCTACTGCCACCTCGGAAACATCGCCTACCGCCTCGGCCGCAAGCTCCACGTCAACCCGACCGCCGAGACGTTCGTGAACGACTCGGAAGCCGATACGTATCTTACGCGGCCCTATCGCGCAGGCTTCGTCGTGCCGGCGAAGATCTGAGCACGTAAGTCGTATGAGAAGGTAAGCGCGACGGTCGTCGCGCTTACCTTCGAGCTTGCTTGTATGGGGGTGATCCGCCGGGAACGCCGCACCAACTCAGTCCTCGTCGAGCAGCAATCCAGCTTGCGGGATCGGCTGCGCCAATTCGCCTATTTCCTCGGCCCGCTTCGCCCAACGCCCGGCGAGGACGCCGCAAATGAGCAGTTGCAACGGGTGATAGATCATGATCGGCAGGAGGATCAGGCCCAGGTCGGGCGATTCGCCGAACATGAGCTGGGCCATCGGCACGCCGGAGGCGAGCGTCTTTTTCGACCCGCAGAAGATCGCGGCGATGCGGTCGGGCGTCGAGAAGCCGAGGCGGTCGCAGATCCAGCCGATCAGGAACATCACGGCGAAGAACAGCACGATCGACGCCGCCAGCGTCGCGAACGCGTCAAGGCCGTGTCCCCGCCAGACGCCCATCGCCACCGAGTCGCAGAACGACGTATAGACCAGCAAGAGGATCGTGATCCGATCGACCACGTTGATCTTCGCCTTGTTGCGCGCCGCCCACCCGCCGAGCCATCGCCGCGCGATCTGGCCGACAACGAGCGGCAGGACGAGCCAGACGACGAGGTCGATCATCACGCCGGTCAGCGACGCGCCTTCTCCGCTCGCTCCGCGATACCAGCCGATCGACAGTGGAGTGAGCACCACGCCGAGCAGGCTGGAAAGCGTCGCGTTGAAGACGGCGGCCGGCACGTTGCCCCGCGCGGCCGCCGTGAGCGCGACCGACGACGACACCGTCGACGGCAACGCGCACAGATAGAACGAGCCCAGCCGGAGCGGGGCCGAGATGTACCCGCCGAAGACCGCCAGCATCGCCAGCCCCAGCACCGGAAACAACAAGAACGTGCCAAGCTGAACGACCACATGCAGCCGCCACTGAAAGGCCCCGGCCCGGAGCGCCCCGAACGAGAGGGCGACCCCGTGCAGGAAGAAGATCAGAGCCACGCCCCCCTTGGTCACGATCTCCGGATGCAGCCACCCGCCGTGAGCCCCCGGCCCCGGAAACACGCACGCCAGCGCAACGGCGATCACCATCCCCGGCAGGAACCAATCGAACCGCCGCCGCGTCATTCCGCGTTCCCTTCGATGTCGTGCACTCTTCGCGTTCCGTCGACCGCAAGAACGCGCAGATACAGCCCCGCCCCGGTGATGGCACCCGCGATCGGGGAGAGGATGTAAACCGTCAAGAACCCCGCGCCCCTGGGGCCGGGCAGGGCGATCGGTCCCCAGCCCGCGAGCCAGGCGAAGAGTCGCGGGCCGAAGTCGCGCGCGGGGTTGAAGCAGGCTTGCGTCAACGGGGCGATCACCGAAATCAACGCCGCGACCGCCAGGCCGATGAACACCGCCGCCAGGCCGTTGGGCGGGGCCGACGGGTTGCGGTCGTCGGTGACGGCGAAGACGACCAGAGCCAGAACGAGCGTGCCCAGGAATTCGGCGAGGCACGCAGCGGGCTCGGACACCAGCTTGTTGAACCGTTCGTGTCGGTCGATCGAGTAGGGCCCCTCGGCGTTCGAGAGCGGGCCGGGGCTGGGGAAGTATTCGCCGTAGCACATCGCGGTGATCTCGCTCCCCGCCGCGCCCCGGACGACGTTCTTGGCTTCCTCGCGGAGCTTCAGGTACGGGTTGAACAGCACGTATAACGTCGCCGCCGCAACGAACGCGCCGGCCGTCTGCGAAGCGATGTACGGCCCCACCAACCGCCAGGGAAAGCGTCCCCAGACGGCGAAGGCCAGCGTGATCGCCGGATTGATGTGCGCGCCGCTGATCGCGCCGACGGCGTAGACCGCCAGCATGATCGCCACGCCCCAGACGATCGCGACCTGCCAGAGCCCGCTCTGCGCCCCGGTCAAAACCGATGCATGCACGACCCCGCAGCCAAGGAAAATCAGCAGGTACGTGCCCACAAACTCCGCCGCGCACGGCTTCGCCAGGGATGGTCGTTCGTCGCTCACGCCGACTCCTTCATCTCGCGGAACCCTCGAAATCGAATCCGGACATTCTCAGGGTCCCCAGAACGAACCGCAAGATTCGGCCGACCTGAGCCCACTTCAATTTCCTCATCCTTTTTAGCCATAAACTCTTACAACTATATTAGCCGCAATTTATATCGAGATAACGCTGATCTAACCTTCTCTGTCTAAGCTTCTTCCGTAAAGACGACCCGAAGGCGGCCTTCCGCCGCGGCTTCTTTGTTTGGGAGGTTGGATCGTGATGGACGACTCCGTGTTCCGCATCCTTGTCTTACCGGTCTGCTCGGGAGTTCTCGCTGGGCTGGTTCTGGGCTTTATCGCTTTTCAATTGATCGAATCGGTCGGCTGGCTACTGGCGCGAGTCGGATCGGGACCGTCGCGCAGGGCGGCTCCATCGCGTGGCGCATGCGACGCCCCAAGATGCGACCATGCGGCTGGAATTTAACTCTCGATCACCATCGCCATCGAAACGAGGAAGTTCTCATTCCGTCGCCCCTGTCGCTCGCCGTGCGGACGCCCTTGCGGATCGAACGTCCCGTCGACGACAGCCGCGGCCGCGAATGATGCGGAGGCCAAGCGCATTCTGGCCTGGTTCGGCCTCTGTCTCGCGAGCCGGACGAGAGACCGGATCGATGAGCTGGGCTTCCTCGACGACGGCTCGGGAGGCGGTCCGCCTTCGTCGACCGAGGCCGATTCCGTCGCTCGGCCCTGGATGTGACGTCGATCACGGAGGCTTCTTCGCGCTACAATGAAGTTGAGCCGATCGAGAACGAGCGATCGGCGAACCGAGCGGAGCGGAGCCACGCAATGGGGATTCGCGTCTTGGTGGTCGAGGATGATGAGCTGATCGCCGCGTCGCTGGTCCGTGGCCTTCGCGAGGAGGGCTTCACGGTCGAACGCGCGGCCGATGGCGAGGTCGCGTGGCAGGCCTTGCAATCGGGCTCGTGGGATCTCGTGCTCCTCGACTGGTGGCTGCCGTCGCAGGACGGGCTCTCGGTCCTCCGTCGGTTCCGCGAGCGCGATCACGAGACGCCCGTGCTGTTCCTCACCGCGCGCGACTCGGTCTCCGATCGGGTTCGAGGGCTCAATGGCGGCGCGGACGATTACCTCTGCAAGCCGTTCGCCTTCGATGAGCTGCTCGCTCGCGTCCACGCCTTGCTGCGGCGTCGCGAGGGGCGGTCAGGCACGATCGTGTCGTCCGGCGACGTGAAGGTCGATCTCGCCACCCAGAAGGCCGACCGCGGCGGCAAGCCGCTCGACCTCAAGGCCAAGGAATACGCCCTGCTCGTATTCTTCCTCCGCCACCCCAACGAGGTGCTTTCGAGGACCCGGATCTACGAGCACGTCTGGGACGAGCGGTACGACGGGCTCTCAAATACGCTCGAAGTCCATATATTCGAGCTGAGGCGCAAGCTCGAAGCGCACGGCGACCGCCTGATCCACACGCTCCGTGGACGCGGCTACGTCTTCGGCGACCCTCCAGGCGGATCAACGGGGGAGGGCTCATGAGTCTTTCGACGCGGCTCTCGCTGTTCTTCCTCGCCGCGCTGGCCGTGGTGCTCCTGGGGTTCTCGTCGACCCTCTACCTGCTGGGCCGATCGTACCTAACCAATCAGCTCGACGAGCGCCTGGAGAAGGCCCTCGACACCCTTGAGGCGGCCGTCGACATCGAGACCGACGGCCTCGAATGGGAGCCCCGGGACCGTCGACTGACGCTCGGCGTCGAGAACGGCGTCGAGCAAGTGCGTTGGACGGTGCACGACGGCGCCGGGGGGGTCGTCGACCGTTCGCCGAATCTGGTAAACGAGCCGTTTCCGCCTCATATCGACCCCGAGGCGCTCCCGGAGATGCCGATCGACGGAACGTCGATGACCGATGTCCCCGGTTGGCGGATCGCCCGGCGCCACTTGCGCCTGACCGAGCTTCTCAACCTGGGCCGGGGGCACCCCGAAAACGATTCCGACGACGACATCGAGTACCCCGAACTCGTGCTGACCGCCGGCCTTTCGCCATTCCCAACCGAGGCGAGCCTCTATCGGCTCGCCCTGGCGCTGGGCGGGGTCTCGGCGGCCGTGTTGTTGCTGTCGGCCGTCCTCGGTCGATGGCTCTGCCAGCGCGCCTTGGCCCCGATCGTCCAGATGGCCGCGGCCGCACGCGAGAAAGCCGCGTCCAACGACCAGAGCGGCCTGCCGAGTCCCGGCACGGGCGACGAGCTTGAAGACCTCGGCAAGGCGTTCAATGCGCTTCTGGACCGGAGGCGCGAGGCGCTCGAACGCCAGCAGCGGTTCACCGGCGACGCCTCGCACCAGCTGCGAACGCCGGTCGCGGGCCTATTAAGCCTCGTCGAGGTCGTCCGCCGTCGGCCTCGTCCTGCCGAGGAATACGAGCAGACGCTCGACCAGGTCCATCGCGAAGCCAACCGCCTCCGCCAGATCGTCGATTCGCTCCTGTTCCTCGCCCGGACCGAGACCGAATCGGAACCGCTCAAGGAGGAGCCGCTCGACCTCACGGTCTGGACCCCCGAGACGCTCAAGCGGTGGGCCGAGCATCCCCGTGCCGTCGACCTTCACTATGAGGGGGCCGATCACGGCGTCTGGGCCCGCGCCCACGCTCCGCTGCTCGCGCAGGCTTTAGAAAACCTGGTGGACAACGCCCTCAAGTACAGCGAGCCCGGATCGGCCGTGCGGGTCAGGGTCTGGCGTGAGCCGGGCGTGTCGTGTCTCGCTGTCGAGGATCGCGGCTGCGGGCTGAGCCTGGAGGAAACCGCCGCGGTCTTCGAGCCCTTCTACCGGTCGCCTCGCGCGCGGCTCATGGGGCGCTGCGGCGTCGGCCTCGGCCTCTCGGTCGTGCACCGGATCGTCGCCGCCTCACGAGGCTCAATACAGGTCGAGGGCCGTCCCGGCCAGGGCGCCCGGTTCACCGTCCGACTTCCTGAGGTCGCGCCCAAGCCTTACCCGGACTTCCCGCCGCTCGCCCCGGCGGAGGAAACAACCGGATACCTCTCGCCCACCGCGCGGAGCATTCGCGTTTAAGAACGCGATGAAAAATCCCAATCCGCCGTGGGAATCCTCGCTCAAGGACGCGAACGTATCATAAGTTAAGAGAGAACCGTCTGGTCGATGGCTCTTTGCCAATCCGCGCGCACTGAAAAACCTCGTCGAGACCCTCGACAAACAAAGCCAATTTCTGACAGCCAACACCGAGGCGTCAGCCACTCGACCTCGGTTCCGTCTCCCGGAAGAGGGCCTGGGGGGGCTGACCGACGAAATTCCAGCCGAATGAAGCCAATCGGCCAGTCGCGCCGAAAGGCTATAGCCAAAAAAACTTTACGTCGCGCCAACGAAGCTGGAACGAGACGCGAACGAACCCAATCTCGGGCAGCCGACCAGGGCGTCCGGAACGGGAGGGAGCCGGACGTCACGGGCTTCCCGGCGACGGTGGAGGGGCATCGAACGCTCCCCATGTCTCGCCGAACAAAACAATTTTCCGATCAGCTCGTCCCCCCTCCGAGTCGTTCAGGCAGTCGTCGCGGCAACCGGAGACGGGCGACGGGCGAGGTTGGGGAAACTTTCCTCGAACCGTCGCCGGGCGAGGCCGTCGGTCGGCAGCCAGAGGGCGTTATAGGAGGAAGCCGCGGGATCGATCGGTTGGAGATCGAGTTCCTGGCGCAAACCGATGCGACGCAGGCCGAAGACCCAACCCTCGTAGCCGAAATCTTCCATGACTCGGCAGAGGTCGGCGGGCGTCTGTCCGGCCCGAACGAGGTGGGCCGACTCGACTTCGGTGGCGACGATCGGTAGATGGCGCTGGATGGTCCGGGCCAGGCCCTTGAGGGCGAAGCACTCAAACCCTTCGACGTCCATCTTGATCATCATGGGCGGTCGTGGGTCGGCTTCCAGAACCGAGTCGGCGACATGCACCGGGACGGTCATCTGTTCGTATCGATCGGGGGTGTTCTCGGTGGAGTCGAACGGCAAGAAGCTGCCCTCGCCCGAGTTATGGCGAGGGACGGACAGGCTCAGCTCCGCGTCGACGTCGCCGACGCCCATCTCGTGCAGCCGGACGTGGCCGATATGATTGTGCTCAAGAAACGATCGAATCCGCGCGGCGCACCGGGGGTTGGGCTCGAATGCGTCGACGACGCCGGTCTCGCCCACCTTGCTTGCCGCGGCCAGGGTGATCATGCCGATGTTGGCCCCGATGTCGATGAACCGATCGCCGGGCCGCAGCAGCCCGAGAACCAGGAGCTGCAACTCGAGGTCGTAGAACCGGCCGAGGTAATAGGTCATCCGTTCCGACCACCGCGACAGGTCGAGGTCGAGCTGGTAACCGTGGAGCTTGCCCCGGATGGTCCTGCGCGGTTCGTCTCGCCACTCGACGTCGCGCCGGAAATCGCCGACGAACGCGCCATAGAGTCGTCCCCACCCCGGCAACTCGTGCCAGACGTACGGCCGGATCAACCGTTGAATCAGTCTCATGGTCTGCATTCTCGATGGGTGTGCGCCGAAGTCTCGTCTCGCCGCGAGCAGGAAAGCCCGGCCGCCAGGTGGAGAATTCGATCCGAGAGGTTTGTCATCGCAAGAAATCAAGTCGTGGCAAGCTGCTTTTCGAGTGTTCCAGGTGCGAGAAAAGCCGGGGTTGAGAAACAGATAGGGCTGGCGACCCCCAAATCCCGAGCGTCGATCGAGTGTTAATGCGGCGACTAAGTTAGCAGATCCAGGAGTACCCACACCAGAGCGAGCAGTCCCCGTGCGGAGCGAAAGGCCCTCGTGAGAGATCCGTCACCCTAGCGAGCAGGACACCTTAACTTGTTCCAAACACGAAACTTGCGCAGCGAGACCGGGCGTCGAGCCCGGCCCGCGCGCCGCGAGGCGTCAAACGGGGGACGGGGCTCGCCCGTTGCGCTGGGGTTCCGGACCGCCCTCGGTTCCTTCCAGGAAGACGCCGATCTTGCGGTACTTGTCGTAGCGACGGTCGAGGAGTTCGGGCGTGGGGACCCCAATCAACTCGCGGACCTGGCGGAGGAGGAATTGCTTGAGCGTCGTGGCGATCTCGGTGTGGTCGCGATGGGCGCCGCCGAGAGGCTCGGGGACGATCTCGTCGACGATGCCGAAGCCGAGCAGGTCGCGGCTGGTGAATTTCAGGGCCGCGGCGGCCTTGGGGGCGTGCTCGCTCCCCTTCCAGAGGATCGTGGCGCAGCCTTCGGGACTGATGACCGAATAATAGGTGTGTTCGAGCATGCCCAGACGGTCGCCGATCCCGATTCCCAGAGCGCCTCCCGAGCCTCCCTCGCCGATCACCACGCAGACGATCGGGGTGGCGATCTGGCTCATCTCCATCAGGTTCTCGGCGATGATCGCCGCTTGCCCCCGTTCCTCGGCCGAGATCCCCGGGTAGGCGCCCGGAGTGTCAATGAACGAGACGATCGGCAACCCGAACTTGGCAGCGAACCGCATCTTCAGGAGGGCCTTGCGGTAGCCCTCGGGGTGGGCGCAACCGAAGTGGCAGGCGGTCCGCTCGGCGAGGTTCTTGCCCTTCTGGTGGCCGATGAACATGACCTTCACGTCGTCGAGATAACCCAGCCCGGTCACGATCGCCTGGTCGTCGCCGATCGCTCGGTCGCCGTGAAGTTCGAGGAACTGGTCGAAGATCAGCTCAATGTAGTCGCGGGTCTGGGGTCGCTGCTGGTGCCGCGACACCTGGACGGTCTGCCAGGGGTCGAGATGCGAATAAATCTCGCGCTTGAGCGCCGCCAGCTCGCGACGCAGGCGGCGGATCTGCTCGCCGATCTTCGAGGTGTCGCCGCCGCCGCGGTTCTTGGCGTACTGCGCCTCCATCTCGGTGAGGCGCAACTCCATCTCGTAGATGGGCGCCTCGAAGGGCAGACGCTGTTCGTGGGGACTGCGCATGAAGGCCTGATCCTCGAAAGCATGCTCGCGGCGAATCGATTGATCTTATCGCAAACCTTGACTAGCCTGGCACTTACACTAAAAACACGATCACGAAGTGGAACGCGGTCACGAAAACGACCTGACGTCATTATCGGCGCCCGGGTCCGGGTCGTCCTGAAAAATTCGGACCGACCGGAACCGGGTGAGGAATTCGTGGAAGCTCGCGATCCGATCTTCGGGCCGCTTCTGGATCATCTTCATGACCAGTTCGTTGAAATTCGGAGTGACGAGCTTGTTGTGGGTGATCAACGGAACCGGCCGTTCCCGCAGGTGTTTGTTGAGAAGTTCCTGCTGGGAATTGGCCCGAAAGGGGGGGCGGCCGCACGTCAATTCATAGCAAGTGACGCCGAAGCTGTAAATATCCGCCCCCGGGGCCGGGTCCTCGCAACGGATCTGCTCCGGCGCCATGTAGCTGGTGGTCCCCTGACGAGGAATCTTGCCGCCGAAAAGCTTGCTCAGGCCGGTCCGGGGCCGCATCGCGATCGTGTAGTCGATCACCCGGACTTCCCCGCTCTTGTTCGCCAGAATGTTCTCCGGCTTGACGTCGCGGTGAATCCAGCCCTGATCGTGCATGTAAGCCAGGGCCGAAGCCGCTTGACGGATGATCCGGTGAAGCTGGGTCGTCGGCATGGGATAGACCGACGGACGCGCGATGGGAAGCTTCAAATGGAAGGACGGAAAGTAATCCATCACGAAGTAAGGCTGATCGCAATCCTTGACGAACTCAATCACCCGGACCAGATTCGGATGTCGCAACTCCATTCCCAGCTTGGCTTCGAACGCAAACGACTTCCGCTCGCTGGCGTCGCCGGCGCGCGATTCGAGCAGTTGCTTGACGGCGTACCGCCGCTGGGTGGATTCCTGGACCACCTCGATGACCACCGATGTGACGCCAGGATGGATCAGCCGGACGATGCGGTATTCGCCGATCCGGTCTTCGCTGGCAGCGCTTCTGCCCGTCGCCAAAGGCCAAGCTCCCTCGTGGTCGCAGACGACGAACCGCCGAGCGTTCGGTCGCTCCCCGGCCGATCCCACGGCAAGATCCCGAAATCCCACACACCCCTCCCCACTTTACAAAAACCCAAGCGATCCATCAACTTCCCGCCGAGCCGCGACCACCCTCTGAAGCCTCGGCCGGCGCGTTGCTCAAGAGAGAGAGGCCCGGGCGTCGATCTTGAAGACCTGGAGATGCGCCGCCGGACGCGTATTGCGAACGCGGTTCGGTCGACGTCGGGCCTCGACGCGGAGTCGTCGGCGATGGGTACCGGGCGTCGCGTTCGCCGCATCCCCAACTCCCCCAGCAGGAAAAGGAGTCGGTCGACCATGGAGCGAAGTCGGCGCATCACCCTGAATCGAGAGATCCGTGAAGTCCCCGGCCGTCCTGATCGCCTCGACGTCACCAGCCGTCGCGCAGCATTGGAATCGCTCAGGTCGACGACCCTCGGGTCGAAGGCCGCCGGACCGATCCTGATCACGGGCGAGTCTGGAGCCGGCAAGACGCGCCTCTGGGGACGCCTCGCCGACGAGCTGCCCTCAGGCTGGCGGTTCGCCGTCGTCCAGGCCGCCCCGGCGCTCGACCCCGTGGACTTCCTCAGCCTGACGGCGTCGCAGTTTGGGGTCGCGGCCTCGGACCGGCTCGCGACGAATCGCCTGGCGATCGCCTCGGCCCTCCAGGACGAGTCGGCCGACGGCCGGTCATGGGTTCTGGTGGTCGAGAACGCCCACCACGCTTCTCCCGAAGTCTGGTCCGAGATCGAGGCCCTTTCCGCCTGCGGCAGCCCGCGTGCGGAGCACGGTTTCGCGGCCGTCCTCCTGGTCGGCCGGACCGAGCTGACGCGGCGGTTTGCGGGCCGATCGCTCCAGACTGTGGCCAATCGTCTGGCGGGGCACATCCATCTACCGCCCCTCGACGTCGAGGAAGCGTCCCAGCTTCTGGCCTCAGTCCGTCCCGACCGCCTCGACGCCGCCGAGATCGAGCCGTTGCACCGCGACGCCGCCGGCAACCCCCGCACGCTGCTGAGGCTGGTGGAAACCCGAGGGCTCGGCCGCTCGGCGACGCCGTCGCCGTCCGTCCCGGCCCCCGCCCAACCTCAGCCTGCCGCTCGGCAAGTCCAGGCGGCCGCGTCGAGCCCGAGCCTGGAGGCGTCGCCCCGGCCCGTGACGCGACCCGAAGCCCGGCCGGCACCGGTCGTGATCGCCGAAACGATCCTCGAACCGCCTCCGCTGGTTCCAAGTCGGCCCCCCCTTCGCGAGGAGGAGGGGCTCATCGAAGTCGGCTGGAGCGGGAGCCTCGACGCCGAGAACACTCCGTCGATCGTGGCGAGCGAGCTGGACGAGTCGGCCGAGACGGCCGTCGCGACCGCTCCCCTCGGCGAGGAGACGATCGAAGACCGCTACGCCGCGCTCCAGGCCTGGGCCGAGTGGGCCCGGAATCGCGGGCGTCTGAACCCCACGACCGAATCGACGGACGACCCCGCCGAGGACGCCGATCCGGATTCCGGGACGAACGATGAACTCGACCTGGAGAGCGTCGAGGACGCGACCGAGGCCGAGTTCGGCGCGGACGTCCGGGCCGAGGGCGAGCACGACCACGCGCCCTACAGCCAGCTTTTCACCCGCTTGAGGCAGCCGAAGTAGCTCCCCCGCTGGTTGTCGGAACAGGCGGCTTTCCCTTGCGCACGCTCCTCGGGACGTCCTTCCATGATGGTGACGGATAGGGACAACTCGATCGGTCGGACGACGCCCGCTAGACGGGTCGTCCGGCCGTTGGTCGTCGGCGTACCTCCAGGTGATCGGCGACCGAGCGCGACGGCCCCCGCGCGGACCGGCGCGCAACGCCCGGTCGACTCGTGGGTGGTCGTCCGGGCCGGCTGGAACGCGGCGGATTCCGTGACGGCTCTTCGACGACGCGGCACGCGCTCGGCCGGGAGCACGGAGCCGCGAGAACCGCGAAATTCGGCTGAATCGATTGATGAAAGCGGCCGGCGGGGGCCGAAAGCTTTCATAACGACCGAGCACGATGACCGTCGTGACGTCGGATCGTGTCCGGTTTCCTTGGACGAGCAGGCGTCGCCGACACTGACCCTGGTGCTCCCACTCGCCCTCCTTCCCGGGGGGGACGAGTTTTCCGATGCCACCCGTTGGAACACGCCATGTGTGAAGACGGACGTATCGGAGGCGGCGCCTGCTTCTTCTTCTCGCCCACCCCATCGACCTGGACCGCGGTCTCAGCGTGATGGGATTTCGGTGACGGCGCAAAGCCTCGCATCGCCCCGACTCTGGGCGAACCTGTGGCGGATCGAAGTCAGCCGCTCGCGGCCCACCCACTCAGCCGAGTTCGCGTTCCCTGACGGTGACGTAGACTTCCTGGCAGGTCTCGGCGATTTTCTCGCCCAGGCCCTGGTGCTTGGTTTCGAGCTGGGTCGAGTACATCCCCAGCACCTTGCACAAGAACGCGCCGTGGCAGGGGTCGCTCTCCTGGGAGAGCTGGACGAGCGACTCCTCGATCTGGTCGGCCAGGTAAAGCAGGAACTGGGCCTGGCCCTTGATCTCGGCGAGGAACTTCCGCAGCTCGGGGGAGGGCAGGTGGCCGCCCGCGTCGTCGCCCTCGATCTCGAGGTCGCGGCTCGTGGTCGCGAACTCGTGCATCGGCGAAGTTCCCGAGAGCCCGTTGGTCGACGGCGTCATGAGGGGTCTCCCGAGCTGTACGGCTGCTCTTGGGGCGTCTGCACCATCGCATCGAGCATGTTGCAGAGGTCGGCGATCGCCCTCAGATTCTGGCTCTCTTGACGCAGGTTGGCCGTATGCATCTCGACGAGTTGCTTGATGAAGATACGGGTCCCCGGGTCGGGCTCGTCCTGGAACCGCTCGACGTCGGCGACCGCCGCGCGCACCAGATAATCCATGAACTGGAGCTTACCGCGAATCGAGACCGAAAGCTTGGAAAGCTGGGCGCCGTCCACGGCTTCGGGGGGGGCTGTGAGCTGGGTCATCCTGATCGCGTCTCCGGACCAAGGGCCGGACACCTGAGCGAAGCTTCAGCGTCCGTGCGGAATGGTGATCGTCTCCTGACGTCGGCTTCGGGGCGGAAATCCTCAAGAAACGAGGATTCGCCATTCTTGGGAACCAAGGTTCCCCCTGGAGATTACCCCCCACGCGCAATCGATGCAAGCGGAAAGGTCGCTTCGCACTGACTTTATGTTCAGACGACGGCAAAGCAAGCCAACCCGCCGCCTACACGGGCGGACGACCTCTGCCGGGTTTCTTTCGGATTCCGGCCGCGGTACAAGGAAGGGATGTCGCCAAGGCGGCTGCCGAGCGCCGGCCCCCTTCCTCGAATGGGGCCGCGACGAGTTCAGCCTGCCTCTTCTTCCCTCATCCCCATGGAGATCCGCACGATGTCGCGAGACCTGAACCGTCGAGAGTTGCTCCTGGCCAGTGGAGCCGCCTGGCTGGGCGCGGGGGCGTTCGCCAAGGCGACGGCCGCGGCCCTCAAGGCACCCAAGAGGGTCCTCTTCTTCACCAAGAGTTCGGGATTCCCCCACTCGGTGGTCGCCCGCCAGGGGGGCAACCTCTCGCACGCCGAGAAGATCCTGACCGAGATCGGCAAGGAGCACGGCTTCGAGGTCGTCGCCTCCAAGGACGGCCGGCTGTTCGAGCCCGACCAGATCGGCCAGTGGGACGGGTTCGTCTTCTACACCACGGGCGACCTCACCGTGCCCGGCACCGACAAGACGCCCCCGATCTCGGTCGAGGGCGAGAAGGCGTTTTACGACGCCCTCAAGGGGGGCAAGGGGTTCATCGGCATGCACTGCGCGGCCGACACGTTCGGCCACTTCAAGCCCCGCGACAAGAGCGGGGACGACCCGTACATCCAGATGATCGGCGGCGAGTTCTACTCGCACGGCCCCCAGCAGGAGGTGACCATCGAGGTCGCCGACGCCGCGTTCCCGGGCCTGGCCGACGGCTTCGGCGCGTCGAACAGCTTCAAGCTCAACGATGAATGGTACGCCCTCAAGAACCACCCCGACGATCTTCACGTGATCCTCGTCCAGAAGACCAAGGGCATGCAGGGCCACGAGTACGAGCGCCCCGACTACCCGGCCACCTGGGCCCGCCCCTACGGCAAGGGCCGCGTCTTCTACACGTCGATGGGCCACCGCGAAGACGTCTGGACCAACCCCAAGTACCAGGGGCTGCTGCTCGGCGCGCTGGCCTGGACCACCGGCCTGGTCGACGCCGACGTCTCGCCCAACATCAAGAAGGTCACCCCCGGCTACAAGACGCTGCCCTCCGGCGTCAAGAAGTGACACGTCGAACGCCGCAGGGATCTTCGATGCGAGGCCGCCGTCACGGCCGCTTCGCATCGAAGACGACCGACCCGTTGATGATCGTGTAGAGGACCTGGCCCGCGAGCACGCGCGAGGGGGGCTCGCGGAACAGGTCGCGATCGAAGATCGTGATATCAGCGTGCATGCCCGGTTTCAGGACGCCTCGGAGGCCCTCGGCGAACGCCCCGTAGGCCGCGCCGGCGGTGAAGGCCCGGAGCGCCTCGTCCAGCGACAGCCGCTGGTCGGGATGCCAGCCGTCCTTCGGTTGACCGTCGGAGTCTTGCCGGGTCATTGCCGCGTAGAGGCCCCAGAACGGGCTGACGACTTCGACCGGGAAGTCGCTGCCGAAGGCGAGCGGGACCTTGGCGTCCAGGAACCACCGCCAGGCGTAGGCGCCGTCCACCCGTCCCGGGCCGAGCCGGGCGTCGGCCCATCGCATGTCGTCACTTGCATGCGAGGGCTGCATCGAGGCGATCACGCCGAGGCTCGAGAACCGCCCGACGTCCTGCTTGCGGACCACCTGCGCGTGCTCGATCCGCAGCCGAGGGCTCACGGCCTGGGGCACGGCCTTGAGGGCGGCTTCGTAGGCGTCGAGCACCAGAGAGTTGGCCCGGTCGCCGATCGCGTGGGTCGCCACCTGCCAACCGTTCCGCAAGGCCGCGACGGTCGTCTCCTCGAGCACCTGGGGATCGATGAGCAGCAGGCCCTTGTTCCCGGGGTCGTCGTGGTAGGGCTCGAACAGGAGGGCCCCGCGCGAGCCCATCGCGCCGTCGATGAACAGCTTGATCGCCCGCATCTCGAACCGGCTGCCCTCCGGCTCCTTGACCGGCGGCCGGCTGACCGTCTGGACCTCCTCACCGGCCGGCGGCATGGCCATCGCGTAGACCCGCAACGCCAGCCGGCCCGAGCGGTCGAGCCGGCGAAAGACGTCGGCCTCGCGTGCCGAGACGCCCGCGTCGTGAACCCCGGTCAGGCCCTGCGCGACGATCTTTTTCTGGGCGGCGAGAATCCGCCGCTCGACGTCGGCCGGCGTCGGCGGCGGCACGACGCGCCCGATCAAGCTCATGGCGCCGTCGATGAAAACGCCCGTCGGCTCGCCGCTTGGGTCGCGGTGAATCTGGCCGTCGGAAGGGGGCTGGGTCGCCTTCACGACCCCCGCCCGCCGCAACGCCGCGGCATTCGCCCAGCCCGCGTGGCCGTCGACCCGCGTCAGCCAGACCGGCCGGTTGGGCGCGACCGCGTCGAGGACGGCCGACGTTGGGAACGATCCGCCGGGCCAGAGGCTCTGATCCCAGTTGCTTCCCGTGATCCAGGCGTCGGCCGGCAGCGAATCGCCCCGCTCCTTGACCTTCCGAGCGACCTCTTCAAGCGACGCCGCGCCCCGAAGGTCGAGGTTTTCAAGACCGCCGCCGAGCGATTCGATATGGCCGTGGGCGTCGACCAGCCCCGGCGTCGCCAGTCCTCCCGGCGCTTCGACGAGCCGGGTCGCCGCCCCTTTCCAGCGGAGGACTTCGTCGCGCGTCCCCACGGCCACGATCGCTCCGGCCCGGGCCGCGAGCGCCTCGGCCCAGGGTTTCGCGGAGTCTCCGGTCCAGATCCGGCCCGCGATCACGATCAGATCGGCCGGCGTCGCTTGCTCCTGGCCACGAAGCGTCCCAGGCCCAACACCCGATACCGAGAGCGTCAGAAACGCGGCGGTCAACGTACGACGGCGATTCCAGCGCAACGGCCTCATGCCCACTCTCCCTTTCCCTCAAGACGGAATCCGACAGTCCGCTTCAGGAGCGTACCGAAGGGACCGGGCCGGACAAAAGGGGGATTTCCAGCGACCCCTCCGGACTCGGCTCGTCGACGCCTCGCCCGATCCGCTCGCAAAGGTCGGCGAACTCCTCGACCAGTTCGGCGATCAGGTCGAGGTCGCGGCCTTCCCGCACCGCCGCTTCCACGAGCGCGCAGGTCTCGGTGACGGCCGGGAAGCCGTACATGGTCCCGACGCCCCGGAGCTGGTGCGCCTGCGATTCGATCTCGGCCAGGTCGTTCGCTGCGACCGTCTCACGAAACCTCGCGACCTTGCCCGGCAAGCTGGCGACGAACTTCCGGACCAGGGCCGCCAGGCCCGAGTCGTCCGCGTACCGGGAAACGACAGGGGGCGAATCGGACGCCCGGATCGGAAGCTGCTGGGCCAGGGTCTCGTAGAGGCGGCGGACGTCGACGGGCTTGGTCAAATACTCGGTGCAACCCGACCGCAGGCAACGGCCGCGGTCCTCGGACATGGCGTGAGCGGTCAAGGCGATGATGGGCTTCTCGAAGCCCGCCCGGCGCAGCTCGCCGGCCGCGCCGTAGCCGTCGAGGACGGGCAACTGCATGTCCATCAGCACGAGGTCGAATCCGCCGCCGAGCGCCCGATCGACTCCCGTCCGGCCGTCGCCGGCCGTTTCCACCTCGACGCCCATCCGGTTCAAGTGATAGAGAAGCACACGTTGGTTGTCAGGACTGTCCTCGACCAGCAGGACTCGCCCGGCGAGAGGCCCGCCGATCGGTTCGGCGACGGCCTCGTTCTCGCTGGCCACGCGGCGCGACAGCTCACTTGGGGCGAGCCAGCGGCGCGACGGATCGACGCCCCGGAGCGGCAGTTCGACCGCGAACCGGCTTCCCTCGCCGAGAGTGCTCTTGACGTCGATTCCTCCCCCCATCGCCTCGGCCAACCGACGGCTGATGCTGAGGCCCAAACCCGTGCCGCCGAACTTCCGGGTCGACGACGAATCGGCCTGCTGGAACGGCGTGAAGATCCCTTCGAGCTGGTCGGCCGGTATGCCGACGCCGCGGTCCTCGACCTCCAACCGCAATACCCCCTCTCGACTCGACGCCCCATGCCGGGCCGTCAGGCGAAGACTCACCCGGCCCCCGGGCTCCGAGAACTTGATGGCGTTGCCGACGAGGTTCACGAGGATCTGGCGTACCCGAGTCGGGTCCATCGTCGCCGACTCGGGCAAGGGGCCGGACGCTTCGACGTCGAGAACGATCCCCCGCTCGTCGCCTCGAACGCGCAGGCCGGATACGACTTCGAGAGCGACCTGCCAGGGGGAACACGCGACCGGGTCGAGCCGCATCCGGCCGGCCTCGATCTTCGAGAGGTCGAGGATGTCGTTGATGATCTGCAACAGGTGCGAGCCGTTGCGGCGGATCGCCTGGATCGCCGCCTGGCGGTCGGCGGCGGGCAGCGCCGGATCGAGAAGCATGTCGGCGTAACCCAGGACCGCGCTCATCGGCGTCCGGACTTCATGGCTCATGTTGGCCAGAAACGCGGCCTTCGCCTGGCTCGACGCCAACGCCTCATCGCGCGCCCGGCGCAGCTCCCCCTCGGTCTGCTTCTGGCGGCTGATGTCGCGGAGCGAGGCGGTGAAGACGGGCGGGCCGTCGAGATGGACGGCGGCGACGGTCAGCTCGGCGGGGAACCGCGTGCCGTCGCCGCGCCGGGCTTCGATCTCGCGGCGCTCGCCGAGGCTCGGCGACGAGCGGGTTTCGATATACGCGTGAAGGCTCGCCTCGAAGGCCGCGCGCTGATCGTCGGCCGCGATCAGATCGGCGAACCGCCGGCCGAGCGTGGCGTCGGCGTCAACGCCGAAAATCCGCTCGGCGGCGGGGTTGAACTCGATGACGTCGCCCTGATGATCGAGCGTGACGAGGGCGTCGAGCGACGCCTCCAGCACGCCGCGCAGCCGCGCCTTGCCTCCCAACAGCAACGCTTCGTCGCGCGTCCGCGCCCGAGCGTCGCGGACGATCGCCGCCATGCCGAGCGGCCGGGCCGAGACCGGGTCTCTGACCAGGAAAAGGCTGGCGTCGACGTCGATCTCCCGGCCGGTCCGGGGACGCTTCAACACGGTCTGGCCCGACCAGCGCCGATCCGAGAACGGCTCACTGGCCGCCGCGAGCACGTCGTACTGGGGCAAGAGATCGCCGATCCGCAAGTCTTCGGGAACGATCGAGCCGCGATAGCCCGCCAGCTCCCGGCCGGCGGAATTCAGATGGCGGATGCGCCCGCCAGACGTCGCGAAAACGATCATCTCACTGCTCTGATCGAGCAGTGCGGCGAACTCGTGAACCTCGTCGTCGCGCTCTCGCCGCGCGGCGAACCGGCCGATCTCACGGCCGAGGTCCGACAGGACCGGCCGGAGCGACTCGTCGAACACGGCGCTCTCGCTTCCCAGGAAAGCCAGAGTGCCGAAACGCCAACCGTCGCTCTCGACCGGCGCCACGAAGGCCGTCGACAAGCCGAAGGCCGACGCCTCCGAACCACTGAGGTCGACCGTTCCAGCCGAGTCGGTCACGATCCAACGCGGGGCCTGGTTCGCCTCCCTCGAACTCTTCAGGTACAGCCGGCCCGACTCCCGCGAGAACCAGTCGCGGCTCGACCGCCTGAAGCCCGATCCGTCGATGATCCAGCATTCGGCCGCCTCGCAGTCGAGGAATTCCCCGACGGTTCGGAGGATCGGGGCGATGGCTGCGTCGAGCGTCGAAGCCTCGGCGAGGATCGAGGCGGTGGCGTGCTGCAAGGCCGATCGTCGCTGCGTGCGGATCAGTTCGGCCTTCTCGGCCCGGCTCCTCATCTCCCAGGTCGCCGCGTCGGCCAGTTCTTGAAGCGTCTGGAGGTCGGTGTCGGTCCAGGCTCGGGCCTGGAGGTCGATCACGCAAAACGCCCCCACGACTTGACACCGGGCGGCCGTCAGCGGGACGCCCAGGCAAGCGATCGGCTGGACTTCGGACCACGCGGGAGCGTAACCGAGCGCGCCGTGGTTGGTCGCGTCGCGAACCACGAGAGGCCGCCCGCTACGCACGATGTATTCCGTGAACGAGCGGGAGAAATCGGGTCGAGGCGATCCGCGATCGAAGGCCGACAGCCCGAACGCGCTCTTGAGGAACTGCCGGTCGGCGTCGACGACCGCGAGGAGGGCCGCGGGCGCGTGGAGGACCCGAGCCGCCAGGCGGGTCAGGCGGTCGAAGGCGGGTTCCGCCTCGGTGTCGAGCAGTCGCGTCGACCGCAGGACGGCCAGACGCTCCGGGTCTCGGATCGCATCGCGGCACAGTTCGATCATCGCTCGCTCGCCCCGAAAGGTCGACCTCGCCGAGAAATTCAACAGCCCCGATTTCGACGCCTATAGTTAACTTAGCTCCGGTCGGCGCGACGGATATCGAATCGAGGAGGACGAATGCGAGCGGCTTTGGCCACAGGACGTTCACGATGAGCCACAACACGAATCCGGCCTCGATCCTGGTCGCCGACGACGACCCCCAGTTCCTCCGGATCATCGAGCACCACATCCGAGGCTGGGGCTGGCGGGTCGAGAGCGTCCTCGACAAGACCGCCCTTTTGCGACGGCTCGGCGCGGGCCTCCCAGGGCTCTTGTTGATGGACGTGCGGTTCGGCGAGCACGACGGGCTGGAGGTCCTCCAGCAGATCCAGAAACGGCACGCTGGCCTGAAAGTCGTCTTGCTCACGGCGTTCGGCTCGATCGAGAACGCCGTCGCGGCGGTTCGACTGGGGGCCGTCGACTACCTGACGAAGCCCGTCGACCTGGCGCGGCTGCGAAGCGTGGTAGAGCACGTTTACGACGAACCGGCGACCGCCGCACCCGCGCCGGGTCGGGCGAGCCCCGGCGTGAACGGGGTCGCGCGGCCGATCCTCGGCGAGAGTCGGGCGATCCGCGAGCTGCGCGCCCTGACCGAGCGCGCGGCGGCCAGCGACTGCACGGTCCTCGTCCTGGGGGAGAGCGGCACGGGCAAGGAGCTGGTCGCCCGCGCCTTGCACGATCTGGGCCCGCGACGCGACGGCCCGTTCATTCCGCTCAACGTCGCGGCGCTGCCGCGCGAGCTGGTTGAAAGCACACTGTTCGGCCACGCCAAGGGGGCGTTCACCGGTGCCGATCGGATGCAGTGCGGCTGCTGCGAGGCCGCCGACGGGGGGACCCTGTTCCTCGACGAGATCGGCGAGATGGAGATCGGGCTCCAGGCGAAGCTGCTCCGGTTCCTCCAGGAGCGGACGTTCCAACGGGTCGGTCAGAGCGAGCTGGTCCGGGTCGACGTGCGGATCGTGGCGGCGACGAACCGCGACCCGATCGAGCAGGTGCGCCGGGGGTTGCTGCGCGAGGACCTGTACTACCGGCTCAACGTCGTGCCGATCGTCGCGCCGCCGCTGCGCGACCGTCGCGAGGATGTGCCGATCCTGGCTCGCTGCTTCATCGACCGGTTCGCCGCCCGGAGCGGCCGTCCCGGCGCGTCGCTCTCCGATTCGGCCCTCGCGGCGCTCTCCGAACAGGCATGGCCCGGCAACGTCCGCGAGCTTGAGAATTTCGTCGAGCGCCTCGCCGTGCTCTACCCGGGTCCGGTGATCGACGAGTCCGCCGTCCGCGCCGAGCTGGGCAAGAGCTTTACCGCCCCAGCCCGTCCGGCCGAACCCGAGCCGGGCGTACTGCGGCCGATCGACCAGGTCGAATACCAGGCGATCGCCGACGCGCTGGCGACCTCCCGGGGCAACGTCAAGGATGCCGCCCAGCAGCTCGGGCTGGGTCAGGCGACGGTCTACCGGAAGATCAAAAAGTACGGCATCAGCGTCTAGGGCGTGACCACTCCGGAGGAACTCGCCACGGGCGGTTTGGGCGACTGTCGCCGACGCGATCGCCAGCGTTCGCCCAGAGTCAGGCAGGCGGGCAAGAGCACGAGGTTCCCCAGCGTACTGCCGGCGGTGGCGATCGCCACCATCGTGCCGAAGTTGACGAACGGCTCGAACTCGCTGGTCCGCAGCGCCATGAAGCCAACGGCGACGGCCAGGCTGGAGAGCAGCACGCCGGGGCCCGACACCGAATAGCTGTCGAACAGGCTCTTGCGGAACCCGCGCGTCTTCCGCTGTTTGTGGAACTGGATCAGACAGTGGAACGTGTCGTCGACCGAGAGGCCCAGGGCCACGCTGGCGACGAGCGCCGTGGCGATGTCAAGTTTGATCGACGTCCACCCCATGATGCCCAGCACGATCACCACTGAGAGCAGCGTGGGGAGGATCGCCAGAAGCGCCAGGGGCAGGCTGCGAAACGCCAGGGCGAGCATCACCAAGATCCCCGCCGCCGACCAGCCGAAGGTGCTCCACTGGGTCGCGATCACCCCCTCGGTCGTCCGGGTCATCAGGTAGGAGAGGCCGGTGAGGTAGGACGACGGACCGAACGCGGCCCGGGCGGTCTCCTCGGCTTTGTGGAAGATCCAGGCCTTGGTCGCCGCCGGCTGCTGTTCGAGCAGACGGATCAAGATGCGAGCTTCCTTGGTCTCGTCGTTCCAGAAGCTGCGGAGCAGGGACGCCTGCGGCGAAACCCCGATCAAGTCGAGCTTGCCGGTGAGGATGCGCGCCTGCGCGTCGGGAGCGAGCGCCGCGATCCGGCCATCGGGATCGAGCACGGTCGCCAGCGAGATCACCTGAGCGATCGCGCGAGGGTCGTTGGGCGCCAGCGAGGCGATCGTCGAGCCAACCCGATTGAGCTTGGCGACGACCTCGGGTCCGACCGCCGAGCCGATGGGCACGACGAGCTCGACGAGCCCGATCCCGCCGAGCTTCGACTCGACGGCTCGGTAGTCGCGCACCACGCGGGTCTGGGGTCGGAACAGGTTGATATAATTGGTTTCATACGTGAGCCGGAAGACGCCGAGCGAGAGCGGAATCGTCAGCGCAGCCACGACCGCCACGACCCGAATGGGATGGCGATGGACCCAGAAGGTCAGCCGGTTCATCACGCCCGAGACCCGCGACTGCGAGCCCTCGCGGACCGGGATTTCGAGGGGGAACGGCGGCAGCATGGCGATCGGCGAAAGCACCATGACGAGCACCGCCGCGGTGAGCGTGCAGACGCCGAGGATCGCGCCGAACTGCTGGATCGGCAACACGTCGCTGGTGACGAGCGCGCCGTAGCCGATGGCGCCGGTGACAGCCGTCCAGACGATCGGCGTCCAGACCGTTCTGAGCGTCAGCCGGCCGGCGGCCCAGGGGTCGCTGTCGCGGCGGCGGTTGTCGCGGAAGTGGATCGCCAGGTGGCTGGCGGCGGGCATAGTCAGGACGATGATCTGCGCGACGAGCGGCCCTCCCGAGAGCGACAGCCGGATATTGAAGAAGTGCAGCAGGGTCTCGGTCGCCAGCCAGACCGTCCAGCCGGCCATGATGGGGACGATCGCCCACCAGACGCTGTGCACCGCCGAGAGGGTCACCAGCGCGATCAGCGCCATGCCGACCGCCGCCAACCGGCGGCCGTCGATCTCGATCGCGGCGAAGCCGTCGGCCAGCAGCACCGGAGGCCCCACGACTGCCGGCCTCGCCAGCTTGTGGCGCGCCGCGAACGCGTCGGCCTGCTCGCGGAGGAGCCGGATCGTGTCGATGACGTTGTGCTCATGCGACTTCTTCAGCCGAGCGAGGACGGCCGTCGTCGTGGCCGTCTCGTCGAGGAGCGTCCCCTTGAAGAGGGCGTTGCTCGTCAGCCGCCGCTTGATCGCCTCAAGCCCTTGGGCGTCGGCCGCGCGGACGGCCCCGCTGACAGTCATCGTGTTGGTTCGCAGGTCGAAGTTCTTGACCGTCCGTTTGGCCGCGTCAAGCGCCAGCTTATGCGCGAACGCCGGCAGCTTGTCCATCGCCAAGAGCACGTCGTCGAGCGCCCAGACCAGTGGCATGGCGTCGAGCGACTCGATCCGGAGCACACCGGGGATCTTCTCAGGCGCGACTGCCGCCGCCAGTTCCGCCGCGCGGTCGAGGCCGGCGGGGCTGATCACTTCGGGATCGTCGTAGACCAGAAACACGAAGTTGTCGTCGCCGAAGGTCGCGGCGGCCTTCTGGTAGACCCCCATGACCGGATCGTCGTCGGCGAAGAACGACCCGATCGACTGCTCGTAGCTCACTCGCTCGCCGAAGAGCGCCAGCCCGAGGAGCAGCACCGCGACGAGCGAGCCGAAAACGTAACGGGATCGCAGCAGGAAATCGGTCACTATCCAAGATCCCTCTCGGTGAAACGGGCCGGACGCGTCGGCTCTCTCCCTGTCAGGGCCGCGGGTCCCATCGATACACAGTAGCCGCGCGGCGCCGATTTGGGCACCGCAAAACCGCCGCCCCCCTCCATCCGCCGATCAAGCCATCATGAAGCCGCGCCGTCCGGGCCGTCGCCGCGGTGGTCAAGGCGAAGTCGCCATGAAGCTGCTCGCCAGGTCGTAAACGCTGTAAGAGGCGACCGCCGTGATCCCCACAAAGGCGAGCCAGGTGAATACGTCGCTGAGCAGCGACGGGCCGACGCGGGGGTCGTTGTCACGGCGGCGGAGGAAGATCGTCGCGCCGGCGATCAGCGGGAGCATGAGCGCCTGGGCGATGCCGCCGGCCTTGATGAGCCCCTGCGGTTCGCGAAATGCGTAGTAAAGGCCGAGAGCCAGGATCGGGTAGACGACGCAAAAGACCTTCACCATCCGCTCGCGCGCTTCCGGGCCCGCGGGCCGCCAGACGCCGACGAGGTTGAGGAAGTCGACCGTCAGACGGCTGTTGGCGGCCGTGGCGACGTACAGCGTCTTGAACAAGACCGCCCACGCGCCCAGCAAGAAACCGACGCGGGTCAGCCCGCGCAGACCCGCCAGCGGCGTCCCTTCGAGCGGTTCGAGGTACATCCGCGAGAGGGTCGGGATCATGTCCGGCCCCTTGGGGTCGAGCCCCTGCGGATGCAGCACCGCGGCGCCGAGCAGATAAAACGCGACCGTGGCGATGGTGAAGACGAGCATGCTGAACCAGGCGTCGAGCTGCATCACCCGGGTCCAGCCGCGCGCCCGGCGGGCCCAGTTGTCGTCGGCCGAGCGCGGGCCGGCGTGGCGGGCGTAGCCTTTTTCGATGCACCAGTAAGGATAGGCCACCAGCTCCGACGCCCCGACTCCGGTGATGCCGAACGCCGAGAACGCCAGGCCCACGGCCGTCGCCGGCAAGGCCAGCGTGAACCCCGCCTTGATGTCGCTGATCCCGATGTGGAAACGGGTCCACTGAAGGACGATCACGCTGCCGACCGTGAACAGGGTCACCGCCGCGACGAGGATCGTGGTGATCTTCTCGAGCCGTCGATACCCGCCGGAAAGCAACAGCACGACGGCCGCGACCGTCGTGAGCGCGGCCCAAAGGTACTCCTGGCGCGTCTGGAGGAAATCACCCCACGCGGGGACGATCGTTCCCACGGCGCTCGCCAAGGCGTCGGACGCGGCGGGGAAAGCCATGTGCGCGGCCTGGCCCACGGTCCCTTCCATCGCCGCGATCTGGGCCTGCGTGGCCAACATCATGATCAGCCACAACCAGCAAATCCACGACGTGCCCAGACGCGGCCCGGGCAGGGTGTCGAATGCAGCGAGCGTCGTCTTGCCGTGGACGATCGCATAACGTCCCAGCTCGACTTGTACGAAGACCTTGATCACGCAGCTCAACAAGATCAGCCAGAGCAGCGTGAACCCGGCCTTGGCCCCCAGCCCCGTCGTGTTGATCAACTCGCCGGTGCCGACGATCGACGCGGCCAGGATCAGCCCAGGCCCGACCTGGCGGATCGCTTTAGAGAACTGATGCGGCGGCTCTTGGACGGCGTCGGCCGGCATGGAATACAGATCATGAACCTCGTGCGCCTGCTGCTCACTCATCCGGACCGGCCTCTGCTGTTGTGATTTCTCATCGCCTCGCACAAGTGAGCTATCCTACGCGGCCGACGGTCTCGATTCCACCGACTCCCGAGCGGTGTTCTGGTTTCTCCGAAGGCCTCAAATGCGGTCTTTATCAGCTTTAGGCGCATCAAGAGCGAGTCGTCTCCTCGTGTTGTTCGCCGCGACCGACGCGGGCCGGGTGTTGACTCTCCGCGACACGCGGTCGCTTGGGCGACGCGCCCGGCCTCTCGGGCCTAGCGTTGAGTGCAAGCCCACCGTGGGGCGAGCAAGAAACGTCGCCAAGCCGGCGGCGCATCACGCGGCGGCGGAGCAACGGCCATGATCGCCCTGACGCACCAACTGTCCCAGCGAATCTTCCGCGAGCGACGCCGCCCACGCCTGCCGAACCTCGCGACCTCGTCGGGATTCGGCGACAACATCACTTATATCGTGGGCTCGGCCGCGACTCAGATCGGTCTGAGCATCTCCGTCGACCCGTCGCCGCGACCCAGCCCGACCCTCGCCGACGTCCCATGCCGCACCTGCGACGCCTCGCTTCAACTGGGCCGGCGGCTCGGCCCGTTCATATTGATTTCGCGACTCGGGCAGGGGGCTCAGGGCGACGTCTGGAAGGCTGCCCGGCAGGGCCTTGACGGGGAGATCGTCGCGCTCAAGATTCTCAACCCCTCGCTCGCCAAGCACCAACGCCGGCTCGCGCAGTTCCGCCGCGAGGCCGAGCGAGGGGCGCGGATGGCCGGCCCGTCGCTGTTGCAGGTCTTCGAGTCGGGCGAGGTCGACGGCTACCTCTACATGGCCATGCCGTTCGTTGAAGGAGTCAGCCTCCACGAGGTGATCCGGTCGCGGCGCGCCTACTTGAGCGGCGACGACGTCGCACAGCCGCACCCGCTGATCACCGCCGCCGACGACGACTATCTCGCCGGGATGACCCGACTTATGGCTCACGCCGCCCGCGCCCTCGAAGTCGTCCACACCAACCGCGTCGTCCACCGCGACATCAAGCCGGCCAACATCCTGCTCGACTGCAATCGTCCGCTCGCGGTTTACTTATGTGATCTCGGCCTCGGCCGCGACCTCGAAGTGGCGACCATCGAACAGATGCGCGACGGCGCGGGCACGCCGATGTACATGTCGCCCGAACGGCTCCTCAGGGCGCCGGCCGACGAGATCCGCTCCGACGTCTACTCGATGGGCGTGACGCTCTTCGAAGCCCTGACCCTCGGACGCCCCTTCGAAGATCCGGAAGGCGTTCCGATCTCGGCGCTCTCCGCCTTCCTCGCCCACGCGCACCCTCGCCCCCCCCGGGCGGTCGACCCCCACATCCCCCAGCCTCTGGAAGCGATCATCCTTAAAGCCATGGCGAGGAACCCGGCCGATCGCTACAGGTCGGCCGCCGAGCTGGCCGCCGAGCTCGATCGCTGGGACGCGCCGGCCAACGACGAACGACGTCGCGACTTTCTCCCCCACCCTCACCTGTCCATGAATACGGCGGACGCGGCCGAACTTCGGAACGCACCGGCGAACCGTCTCTGATCGCCCCCGGGGCGCGTTAAGCTGTCGACTGCGACCAGACCAACGCGTTTCGCCGAGACGATCCTCCATGACCGAGCGAGAAGCCATGCCGGACCGCCGCCCATGCCTGATTCTCCATGGCCTGGGCGGAGGCCCGTACGAGTTGCAACCCCTGACCGAAGCCGTCGCGGCGAGCGGCCGCGAAGTCCGTGCGCCGGTCTTGCCCGGCCACGACGGGCCGGGGCCCGCGATGCCTTCCTCGTCGTGGCCCGACTGGACGAGGTGCGCGGAAGCGTGGTACGACGACACGGCCTCGGAAACGGCGCCGGCGGCGGTCGTCGGGTTCTCGACCGGCGCCATGATCGCCCTCCATCTGGCCAGCCGGCGCAAGGTCGATCGGCTGATCCTGCTGGCCCCGTTCCTCGCGATCCGACACACCAGCCGTTTGCCTTTTCAGCCGGTGAGCCTGCTTCGCGTTCTCGCTCGTTGGACGCCCGAGATTCAGCGCCGGGGGCCGGCCGTCCGCGATCCCAAGATGCGACGATGGGCGTCGAGCCTCGATCGCTTCCGGACGTTCAACCTTCATGCGGCGGTCAGCGCCCTCGAATTCATCGAGGAAGTCAAGCCGCTGATCGCTGCCATCGACGTCCCCGTCTTGATCGTTCAGGGACGCCTCGATTCGGTGGTCGAGCCCTGGGGCGCGGCGTGGCTGCACGGGCGTCTGACGGCCGCGCCGAGCCGCTTGATCGAACTTCCGCGCAGCGACCACCTCGTCGCACTCGACAAGGACCGCGAGTCGATGATCGACGCAGTGCTTGCGTTCCTCGACGAGCCGCCGGCCTGACGAGGCTTTAGCGCGGCGAGGTGGGACTGTTCACCGTCGCCCGCGGTCCGAAGCGGATATGGAGGCTGGCGTGACCGGCGAAGCGATCGCCGTAAATTCCCCGCACGATCGCCCAATCGGCGAAGATCGCGAGCAGCGACGCCGCCACACACACCGCAACCAGCCTCCCCCACCGAATCGGCCGCTCGCGAGCTTCGAGCCGAGGCGAAGGCGATGCGGCCTCCTGGTCTCGCGACGGCGACGCCAGCAGCAAGAGCACCGCGCAGATCACGGCGTTGACGTGGATCACCCCTTCGGTGATCAGCCGCTGATCGGCGAATCGCACCAGGATTCGCTCGAAATTGCCGATCACCACGATCGCCAGCAAGAGCAGGTAGAGCCCTTGCCCTTGCCCCAGCCGACTCTCGGGAACGACGGCGATCGGCCTTCGGGCGTGTCGATACAAGACGGCGAACAACCCGACCGCCACAATTGCGAAGGCTAGACCGAGCCAGGCCTCGGCCGAGAAGCCGTACATCTCGGCCGGCACCGCCTTCGCGCTCACCCAATCGCCGGCATTTTTCTTGAGGTTGACCATCGGGATCGCCAGCAGCGTGAACGCGACGGCCAATGGCTTGGCCCAGGGCCTTGCGTCCGAAGACGTGACGCGATCATCGACCGGCGCCGACCAGCGAGCCAGGTGCCACATGGCGAGCGCGACGCCCAGGCCATTGATGAACCCGGTCGTCTGTTCCAGAACGCTGTGCCAGTTGGTGACGAATCCGCTGGTCACCGCGACCAGTTTGATCATGGAAGCCCCGGCGAAGCTGATCCCGCCGACGACCCCCGTGACGACGCCCGCCCGCGCGACCTCGGGCAATCCGGTGCGCAGGCAGTACACGAACAGTCCCACGGTCATGCCGAGGCAGCCGGCCCAGTTGTCGCCGCGCGGCGGCGTCATCCGCAGGCCGAGAACGAGCACCAGGATCACGAAGCCCACCCACCAACCGCCGGCCATGTACAGGATCAACGACGTCGCGCGATCGACCCTTCCCCGCGCCATGGCCAGAACGAGCCCCACTCCGAGGGCGACCAGCGCGCCGAGCCAGTCGGTGTCGAACCAGTTGAGCGAATACCCCACACGATGCAGCCATGGCTCGACCAACCAGCCCTCGACCTGCCAGGCCGCGAGCACGGCCGACACCGGTCCCAACAGTTCGGTAAGCCGGTCGCGACTGGCTACCGCGGGCAAGGCCGTACCCACCCCGCCGGGCGCGGCCCAGAGGAAACCGATCACGAAAAGGCAGGCGAAGCCGTAGAGCACCGACTCGGAATGGCCCGAGTGAGTGTAGGCGATCACCTGCATATAAGAGATGCTGCCGCCGAACGACCACCCCAAGGCGCCGAACATCGCGAAGTACGGCGTCCGGCCGTACCAGTCGGTTCGTCCCGAGAGCAAGACCGCCGCCATCGCCGCCAGAGCTCCAGGCATCATTGCGCCGTATTCGTGCCCGAAATTCCCCCGGATTCCCCACCCGACGGAGAGGGAAAGCGCTGTGAGGAGTACATACGCCGCCGACGGTCTGCGCAACGTGTCCGGCATGTTCGTCGTCCTGATCGCGGTGGAAAACGTCATCGTGTCCACAGCCACTCATAACTGGAGTCGTCGTCGTGTAGTCACAGGCTACGACGCGTCGCGGGGCGGATCAATTCATGATCGCCGCCCGCCGCGAAGATTCCCGACGCCAAGCCGCCGCCGCCGTCGTGTTGATCGATCGTCCGGACTCGTTTATTCTGGATTTCATGAACATCCTGCCCCGAGATTTCTACGATCACAACGCGGAGCAGGTCGCGCCGAAGATGCTGGGAAAGTGGCTCGTTCACCGCGTCGACGGGATCGATCGCATCGGCCGAATCGTCGAAGTCGAGGCGTACGTCGGTCCGCACGACCTGGCGGCGCATTCCTCCAAGGGGCGCACGGCGCGCACCGAGGTCATGTTCGGTGAGCCCGGGCACGCCTACGTCTACTTGATTTACGGAATGTACAACTGCCTCAACGCCGTGACCGGCCCCGGCGAACACGCGTCGGCCGTCTTGATCCGGGCGCTCGAGCCGGTCTCCGGGATCGAAGGCGCGACGAACGGTCCGGGGCGGTTGTGCCGGGCGTTGAGCATCGATCGCAGCCTGAACGGCCACGACTTGCTCGGAGGTGTGCTCTACATTGCGCGTCCGGAGGGGCGCCAGACTCGGTTCAAGGTCGTCGCCGGGCCGCGAGTCGGCGTCGATTACGCGGGCGACTGGGTCCATCGACCGCTTCGATTCACGATCGAGGGCAATCCGTTCCTGTCGCGACGCTAGAGAGTGCGAGGAACCGTCCTCACTTGGGGCGAGAAGGTGGAGGTGGGACCGCGTGCTCGTCAATCCCTCGGCGCATCGCCCCGCCAGGCGGATTGGGCTTCGTGCTTCTTGGGGCTGAACGTTCCGAACGGGAAGCCGGCTTGCGACTTTGACACGTCGGTCGGCTTCGAACCGCCTCCCGAACCCTTACCTCGCCTCGACAACGCGGCGCGACCTTCCACGACGTGACGCACGATCTCGGCAGGTTGAACGGGCTTGATGAGATGCCCGTCGAACCCCGCCTCGAACGACCGTCGGACGTCTTCGGGCTGGCTGTACGCCGTTTGAGCCAGGAGGATCGGCGGCTCGCCGTTCTTCTCGCGGATCGCCAGGGCGACTTCGTACCCCGACATCGTCGGCAGCCCGATGTCGACGAAGACGATGTCAAACTGATTCTGGAGGGCCAGGCGCACCCCTTCCGGGCCGTCGAACGCAACGTCGACCCGGCATCCATAGCACTCGAGCAGACACGAAAGCGAGAGCGCCAGGTCTTCGTTGTCGTCAATAATCAGAACACTGCGATGAACCTGGCGGCACCGCTCGGCTTTCATATTCATCTTCGCTCCCTCCAAACGAAGCTACACGAACAGCAACTACCGCGCCAAACCCGACGGATTTTCGGTTCAGCCGCACGTATTCGTCATCCTCCGTTGACGCATCGGTAGGCAGGCCCGATCGTGAGCGACCGGCCGCCTGCAGGGGTAGTGATCGGGCTTCCGATCTCTCCTTTACTTGGCAAGCTTCATGCCAAGCCTAGCTCACGGCCGTGGACGGAGGCTGATATCGGGGCGGCTCGCACGACTTTCAGGGGTTGTGCGGGGCGTCGGGGGGATAGGGTGGTCGGCTGGCGGATCGTTTGCTCGGGCTTTGGCGTTCAGGCGGAAGAGAGCTTGCTGCGAGACGGCGTCGAGCGGATCGCGGGCGATGGCGAGCTTGTACCACGAGCGGGCCTCTGGAATGAACCCGAGCGACGAGCAGGCCGCGCCCATCTCCTTCATGAGGCTGGCGTCCTTACGGCCCCCTGGCGCGGAGACGCGCTGCATCAAGGTGTTGAAGATTTCCAGGTTCTTGGCGGCTTGCCGCAAGGGAAGGGCGGCCGCGTCGTCGCCGCACAGCTCGTGAGCGTTGATCAGGCCGAACAGCGTATCGCGGTCGCCGGGTTCGTGATCGTAGGCGATCTGGAAGTTGTGGACGGCGTCGGGACCATTGCGGCGGGCCAGGGCGATCCGGCCTCGAATCCGCGCGAGGTTCGGGTCGTCGGCCGGCCCTTTGGCCAGCAGCTCCTCGGCGAGTTCTTCCTGGCGCCGGTCCATCGCCAGCATGACCCGGCCAGCGAGCGCCTCGGGGTCGTCTTGGGGCAGCTCGGCCAGGGCCAGATCGGCCTCGTCGAACAGGCCGAGGCGCCGGTAGTTGTCGGCGAGCGACAGCCGCGTCTGCCGATCGGTGGGGTCGGCGGCGAGGAACTCGGCGAGCGTCTGGGCAACCTCGCCCGGCTCCCAGATGCAGTTGCGGACCAGACACCAGTGAAACACGTTGTCATAGGTCAGTTCGGTCAGCTCCGACAGCGCCTTGAACTCCTCGTTCAACTCGTTGCGCCGCAGTTGCATTCCATAAATGAAGATCAGCTCGCGGTGGGCCTGAGTGAGCGTGGGGTCGAGCGTCAGGGCCTTGCGCAGAGCCAGTTCGGCATTCTTGGCGCGATTGCGGCGAAGTTCGACCTGCCCCTTCAAGAGCCAGGCTTGGGAGGCGATGCGGTCGTCGTCGGGGATTTGTCCCAGATCTTCCATGGCCTCGTCGACGTTCTTCCGGGCCACGGCGACCTGAGCGCGCAGCATCCAGTCGCGTGGCACGGGGTCGCGAGCCCTCGACAAAAGCTCGACGGCCGCCGCCGCGTCGTTGAGGCGTCCCTCGCGAAGCGCCGCCTCGGCCGATCCCCAGAGCTGATCGGGGTCGTTCGATCTGGACAGCGAGACCAGAACGACGACCATCGCGACGACGGTGAAGCCGATCAGCGGCCCGACCAGCCACGACGTCACGTACGAGCGCGGGGCTTTCGCCGTGGGCGGCCGAACAGCGGTCACGGGAGGCGATTCCGACGACTTGCTCATACCCTGGTCTCCACGCCCACCGCCGACGCGCTCGCCCCCGGCCCTTGAGCTTCCCGCACCGACCGGGCAGCCGGCCGGCGACCTCGAATGGAATGTGTTTCTCGACTATAACATGGTCGAGCCCGGTGCTGTCCAGCGACAGCCGCCGCGACCCGATCGCCAGCAGACGTGAAATCGAACCGTGAGAATCGCTCACGCATTCGTCGTTGACATTTCGAGGTCCGAACGGATTCCCGTTGACGGGATTACCGGTTCCAAGCATACTCTGCCGGCCTGCCGGGTCCTCGGCGAGGCGCGCGCTCGATCGGACTCTCAAGCAGGACACGGACGTCATGCGCCAGGTTTTCTGGATCCTCACGCTCGCCACGGCGGTCGTCGTCGCAGTCCCACAGGGCTCGCTGAAGGCCGCGCCGGGCGCGAAAGACGCAATCGCCCAGGCTCGCAAGCAGATCGCGAGCAAGAATCTGAAAGCGGCGGCCGTCGCCCTCGAAGACGCCCTCGGCGATTCGCGGGGAGACGACCGGAAAGCGATCCTCGACCTGCTGAAGCAGACTTACCAGAGCCTGATCCGCGAGGCCCAGGCGGCCGGCAAAACTCAGGAAGCCGACCTCTACACAGACGATCTAGCGATCCTCGAAGCTCAGCCGGGCCCAAGCCCAAACGCCGCCCCCGCGGTCGTCCCCGCCGAAATCACGGCACCGCCGAGCTTCGAGCCGACTCCCGTTCCCGAACCCGCCAAAACGCCCGCCGTCCCCGAAATCGAGACGATGCCGACGCCGAAACCGGCCCCCAAGGCCGCCGAGCCGGCTTCCGTGCCTCGAAACGACCAGCCCCTCGACCCACGCGCCTTCGCCGAACCCGACGCCTTCTCCGCAGCCAACACCTTACCGCCGCTCGACTCCCCCGGCGCGGGCGCCAACGTGGTTGCGGCGCCCGGGAAGTCCGCGCCTCCTCCCCCCCCAGCGAAAGCGCCTCAGCCCCTCACCGTCGCCGACGAAATCTTGCCGATGAGGTCCGCGCGTCCTTCCACGCGAGACGACTCGTTAAGGACCGCCTCCAACGCGTCGCAGGCCGAGGCTCCGAGTCCTCCGGCCGCCGCCGCGCCGTCGAAGGATCTCGCCGCGGCCGACGCCCTCTTCAATCAGAAGCGGTACGACCAGGCCGGCAAGCTCTACGCCGCCCTCGCCGCGAAGGACCGCCTCCCCTCGGCGCGCAAGAAGGTCTGGGCCTACTGCCGGTGGGCCGCCGTCGTCGCCCGGATCAACGCCCATCCGCGAACCACCAAGGAATGGGACGACATCGAGAAGGAGATCCAGAGCGTCCAGGTCTTGACCCCCGGCAACTGGTACGGCGAATACCTGAGGGACCGCGTCACCGCCGCGCGTCGCGGCGAACGTCCGTCGGGCCGAGCGGGCAGCCTGGTGGTTCGCGGAGCTGCGCCCGAAGAGCCCGAGGCCGAGCAAAAGCCGCAACCGCCGGCCCCTGTCGACGACCGGGCTCGACGCGCGGGAGGCGAAGAGCGCCTCGATCTGCCGTCCTCGACCGGCGACGGCGACTCCGCGAACGCCCCCGCGCCGGGGCAGGCCGCGGCTCCGACGCCCTCCGCGTCGGCCCCGAACTGGCAAATTCAAGAAACCGCCAGCTTCCGGATCTACCACACCGATCCGGCCCTCGCCGAACAGGCGGCCGAGACCGCCGAAGCCGTTCGCGCCCGCCAAGGGACGCGATGGGCAAGCAAGGGCGTACACAGCCCCTGGACACCGCGCTGCGACATCTATCTTTATCCGACCGCGCGCGACTTCGCCCGGATGACCGGCCAGCCCGAGACCTCGCCGGGGTTCTCGACGATGGGCGTGAGCGGCGATCAGATCGTCGCCCGCCGCGTGAACCTCCGCGCCGATCATCCTCAAGTGCTCTCGGCCATCCTGCCGCACGAGGTCACGCACGTCGTGCTCGCCGACGTCTTCACCGATCAGCAGATTCCCCGCTGGGCAGACGAAGGCATGGCCGTGCTCGCCGAACCCGCCTCCGAGCAGGCCGGACGCGCCTCCGATCTGAACGCCCCTCTGGCCGAGCATCGCCTCTTCAAGCTCAGCCAGCTCATGGCGATTGACTACCCCGAGGCCAAGCACTGGAACCTCTTCTACGCCCAGAGCGTGTCGCTGACCCAGTTCCTGGTCCGCCAGGGGACCGCGGCCCAGTTCGTCGCGTTCGTCAAAAGCTCGCAACGCAAGGGCCCCGAAACCGCGCTTCGCGAGGTTTACAGGTTCGAGGGCTTCGACGACCTCGAAACCCGGTGGAGCGAATACGCCCGCCAGCAGGCCTCGCAAGTCGCGACGGCCGACGCCTCCGCCCCGGCCGATTCGCCTTCCCCCCGGCTCAAGTGATTCGCGGCTGAGGCCTTGAAGGCTCTTGCGTCTCGCCTCAGTCCGGTTCGAGAGCGCCGGCGTCCAGCCAGAGCCGAAGCAGGCTGTCGAAATCGGCCCCGACGAGCGCGGCGCGGCGCTCGACGCGGAGCGATCCGTCCGTCCCAACCCGAAGCAGCCAGGCGGGGCCGACCGTCTGGAACCCGCTACGCGCGAGAGCGGGGATCGAGAGCGACGCCCGCAGCCGCCCCCACGATTCCGACTCGCCCCGAGCCAGGAAGACCAACGGCCGCCAGCCGCCGTCCTCTCCTTGAACGATCGCGTCGCACGAGCCGCGAACAACCCGCGACGTTCCTTGCAAGGTCCAGCCCCGGGCGCGACGCAGCCGATCCGCCGGCGCGGTCTTCAACCGGCCGAAGAACGGGCTCTCGACCCACGCCCCAAGCCAGCGCTCGGCCTCGGCGATCGGCCCGCCGCCCGCCGACGGCGTCATCCGCCCGCCGACGCGCGCCGCAACCTCCCCTGGAGATTCGCCCGCCAGCAAGTCCGGATCGACGGCCGCCTCGCGGATCAGCCCGCCAATTCGTGAAGCGCGCGAGCCGTCGAGCCTCGGCCCGTCGAGGTCGATGAAGCGAGGGAGAGCCCCACGCGACGGCGACGAACCGTCTCGATCGCACGGAGTCCCGACCACGGCGTCGACGATTTCCAGAAGGTCGACGCGCGGACGGCGCGACGCGCGTGTTTCGGTCGGTTCGAGGCTGGCGACGTCGATGACCTCGATTTCCGGCGTCGGCCAGCCATCCGGGAGTGAGACGAGGCAGCGGCCCGATGGCCCGTCGAACCGCTCCCAGACAAGGTTGAGAGCCGGCGAGAGCTTGGCGACCGACACGGCCTCCAGCGGCGTCCCGAAGCCAGCCGAAAGCACGAGGTGATCGCGGGCGCGCGTGGCCGCGACGTAAAACAGCCGAAGCGCCTCCTCTCGCTCCTCGTGGTCTTCGATCGCCCGGAAGGTCCGCCAGCCCAGGCTCTCGTCACTGCCGCTCTCGCTTGCTTCCTTGACGCCGGCTTCGGGGCGAGGCTTGAGCACCAGCCCCAACTCGCGATCGAAGCCCAGCGAGGTCGTCCGGGCGCCGACGTTCTTGTTCAGGTCGGGGAGGATCACGATCGGAAATTCGAGCCCCTTGGCCTGGTGGACCGTCATGATCCGGACGCTCGGGCTGTCTTCCTCAGTGGTCGTCGCCTGCTCTTCGCGCGGGGGGTCGTCGGCGAAGGCTCGAAGGCGGCCGACGAAATCGGCCAGGCCGAAACCGCCGCGACGGTCGAAATCGCGAGCCGTCCGCACCAGCTTGCGGACGTTGGCGAGCTTCCGCGAGCCCAGGAATTCGCAGACGAGCGCCGCCTCGAAACCCGACTCGTCGAGAATCCGCGAGAGCAAGTCGGCCATCGGGACGTGGTCCTTCAGCCCCCGCCAGCGAGCCAGGAGCGCCCGGGCGCGCTCGGCCTGATTGCGGTCGTGGGGCGAGAGGCCCGGCGCCTCCGAGGCCGCGTTCAGCCCCAGGCTCAGCCCAGCGCCCGGCACGGCTTTCGAGAGCCAGTAAAGCCCCTCGTCGGTCATCGCGAAGAACGGGCTCCGCAGGCAGCCGGCCAGCGCGACCTCGTCGAGCGGATCTTCGACGACCGATAGCAGGTTGACGACGTCGAGAATCTCTTGCTGGGAATAGAACGCTGAACCGCCGATCGTGTGGTACTCGAAGCCCTGATCGGCGAGAGCGGTCTCGTAGGGCCAGACGTCGGTCATGGCGCGGAGCAGCAAGGCGACGTCGCCGGGGTGCGCGGGGCGAATCTCCCGGGTCTTGCGATCGACGACCGTCCAGCCGGCGTCGATGCGCAGACGAAGCCAGCGTGCGAGCGCCTCGGCCTCGCGAATCCGACCGTCCAGCACCGACGGCTTCGCGGGCTGTTCGTCGTCATCCGTCGCGGGGGGCGGAACCCAGAAGAAGTGGACGTTCGGCCCCGGGCCGTGGTCCGGCCGCACTGGCCCCAGCCGACTCTGCTCTCCGAACAAGTCGGCGAACAGGGCGTTGACGAAGTGGAGCACGCGCGGGAGCGTCCGAAAGTTCTCAGAGAGCCGCAGCCGACCGGCTTCCAAGAACTCGTCCCGCCAGCGCCCGAAAATCGCCGGTTCGGCGCCTCGGAACCGATAGATCGACTGCTTCGCGTCGCCGACCACGAACATCCGACCGTGAAGGAACGCCCCCTCGCCCAACAGGCGAAGGATGTCGCTTTGAACCTGGTCGGTGTCCTGGAATTCGTCGATCAGGACGAACTCGAGCGCGGTGGGGTCGAGGTCGGTCGCGGCCGTGTCGACCGTGCCGCGAAGGTCGCGGAGCACGTCGCGCGTCCGCACGATCAGGTCGGAGAAATCGAGCCCTCGGTGCCGGACTTTCAGCTCGTCATAGTCGGTGCGAACCTCGCGGACCAGCCGGGCGAACTGAATCACCTCCTCGGCCGACTCGCGAGTCACCCCCTCGTCCCAGATCGACTTTTCCAGCACCTTGCCGATACCGTCGCGGAGATCCGTGAAAACCATTTTCAGGTCTTCCTTGATCGCGTCGTTCGGCCAATCCTTGCCGCGCAGTCCGGCAATCCTGGCCGACTCGCGCAGCCGCGCGATGTCGTCATCGCTGCAGCTCGGCGCATCGACGGCGGACAAGGCGTCGAGAACTTCCTGACGAAGCGCGAGCAGCTTGGGCGTGGTTTCCTCAAGGTTTTCCAGAAAGCTCCGACAGCGGCGGGCGGCGGGCCCGAGCTTCGACAGGACCGCGGGCCGGCCTCGGCTAGCCCACGCCGCGCGCCAGCGTTTCACGAGTTCCTCGGGCGCGAGGCTGCAAAGCGGATCGATCTCGTCGGGCGTGCGGTTGGCGAGGGCGGATTCGAGCATCTCGCGAATCGGCTTCAGGCCATGGACGACGCCAAGCGCGAGCAGGTCGGGATCACGGCGCGAGAGGAGCCGGCGAATCGACGTCCCCACCGCTTGCTCACGCAATGAGCCGGCGATCGTGGCGTCGAGGATCGCGAATTCGGGGTCGACGGCCAGCCCCCGGGCGTAGCCGCGCAGCAGCCGCCCGCAAAATTCGTGGAACGTGCCGATGGGAGCGGCTTCGAGAGCGCGGAGGACCGAGGTCCACCACGACGGGTTCTCGCCGGCCGCCAGCTTCGACCGGCAGCGCGCGCGAATCCGCTGGCGAAGCTCGCGCGCGGCCTTGTCGGTGAACGTCATCGCGGCGAGCGCGCGGAGCGGGCGGCCCGATTCGCCGTCGATCTCGCCGAGGAACCGCTCGGTCAGCACGGTCGTCTTGCCGCATCCGGCCCCCGCCGCCAGCGCGACGCTCACCTCGCGGGTCACGAGCGGCCGCCGCTGCTCCGTCGTCAATCGAACCTGATCGCCGGCTGGTTCGCTCATGTCTCGTCCGTCGTCTTTTTGGTCTTGCGCGGGGTTCGCGGCTTGCGCCCGGCGACCGTCGTTTCTGCCGAGACCGTCGGCCCGACGTCGCGGCTCTTGGCGGCGGCTCGAACCTGGCGAATCCGGCAGACCCCTCGATATTCGCAATACGTTTCGCAGCCGTCCTTACGCGGATCAACCACGAATTCACCGCTCCGCAACTGGCCGATCACATGGAACACTCGCTCCACGAGCGTGTGCCGAACCTCTTCCCATTCCTGGAAGACGATCGGCTTGTACCCCTTGTCCTTGAGCCCCCAGTAACCGACGTCGAGTAAGCCGACGTCGCCGCTCTCGAACAACAACTTCTCGACGGCCATCGCGTAAAGCGGAAGCTGAAGCATCCGGCCGTCGGCGACCTCCTTCGAGCTGGGAGGCGTGCCGCTCTTGTAGTCGATGACCCGGAACTTCGGTCCGGCCTCAGTTTCAATCCGGTCGATCCGGTCGATCCGGCCTCGCAGCTTGACGATCTCAGCGCCAAGTGAAAGCTTGAAGTCGGGGTGGTCGGTGTCTGGGTCTCCGAAGCCGAACTCGAACCACTGCGGCACCGGCGACGACGGTGCATCGCTCTCGTATGCCGACCGCTGGCGCGCGTACTGGTTGATGATCCGTTGAATCTGGCCGTACTCCAACTCGCGGAGGCCGAGATCCAGCTCGCTCAGCTCCACCAGCTCGCGCGACAGGACCTTGTCGATGGCCGCGACGAGAAGCTGTTCATCGGAGCGCTCGTCGACCGCCTCGGCCTTGCGCTTCTCGAACTCCTCCAGGATGTCGTGAAGCCGGCTGCCGCGCTCGGTGTAGTCTTCCGCCAGCTCGTCGCGTTCCTCGATGGGCTTGAGATGCAGGACGTGCCTGCTGAAGAACTGGAACGGGCAGCTCAGGTAGGTTTCGAGCTGGCTTGGGCTGAAGGTGTGCGTCTCGGGACTGAATGAGCGGGCGATGGAGGCAACCGCGGCCGGGTCGCTGATCAGCCCCTCGAATTCGCTGTACGGCGTGCCGCGGCGTCGGCGTTCGAGGGCCGAGAGCGCGGCCGCCGCGCCTTCGAGCACGATCCGGTGCGCGGGGTCGCCGGCCAGCGAGCGAAGCTTCGCCAACCGGCCTTCCTCGCCGGCCAGGGCCGAGGCCAGCACACGGACGTCGGCCGGCGTGACCGCCAGGTCCTCGCGATCGAGCAGCGCGGGGTGGAACCGAGCGTACGACCGATGACAGGCCGACTCGGCCGACGACGACAACGCGCCCAGCAGGTCGTCGAGAAAGCCGGCCCGCAACAGCGGCTGTCCCTTGGCGTCGGTCGTCGGATAAAAGAGCAGCACGCCCCGATCGGCCGATCCGAGCGTCTGAAGAAACCGGAGCGTCTCCCGCGCGTAGGCCGAACGAGCCGAAGGGCTCGGCTCGTCGCCGGGCCGCAGCTCCAAAAACCGCTGCACCGCCGACCGCCTCGGGAAGCTTCCTTCCACCAGGCCGACCAGCAAGACGTGCGACGCCCGACAGCCCGCGACCTCCTCGACGACCGCCGTGCGGATCGAGCCGGGCGTCGAGGCCGAACGGGGCGAGAGCGTCTCGGCCGTCACCGACGCCAGCTTGTCGACGAACTCGCTCCACGAGACCGTCTCGGCACCGCGTCCCAGCTTTTCCAGGACTTCGGCACGGTCTTCGAGGGCGTCCCAGAGCGTTTCGAGCGCCCGACCGTCGCGCGTCCCCAGGCCCAGCGTCCCCGCCGCCAGACGCAGGGCCGAAGCATGCTCCGACCACGGACGCGATTGATTCAGCGGGTCGAGGACGCCGATCAGGCTCTTGAGCACCTCATGAGCCTTCGACAACCGGTCCATCCGCCGTTCCTCGCGGGCCTGATCATCCTTCTCGTCGGTTCTCCCCATCGCCCGTTCGAGTGCCGAGAGGATCTGCCGGCTCCCTCGAAACACGGGGGTCTCTCGCAGGATCGACGCGACCTCGGCCAGCGCCAGTCGATCGACCCGTTCCCAATCGGGCCGGACTTGACCGTTGCGAAGGAACCGGACGACCAGCTCTGTTTCCCAGTCTTCGAGGGGGATTCGGACGGCCTGAAGCAAGGCCGCGATTGAGGGCTCGACGTCCAGGGCGCGCGGACTGGCGTCATGGATCGGCGCGCCGGCCTTTCGAACCACCTCACACACGATCTCGGCCTGATCGCTCCACCTCGGGAACACGATCAGGATTTCGTCGGGTTCGACTCCCTGACCGCACAGCGCGCGAACTTCGCGAGCGACGAGCCGGCCGAAGTCTTCGCCGTCGGGGCCTCCCCAGACAGCCAGGCCCTCGCTGGACTCGATGCGCGCGTCGCGCGGCGTCGCGTCGCGGAACAGCGCCTCGTCAACGGCCCGCAGACCGGGGGGACGGCTCGGGTTCGAGGGCAGGGGGGTCTCGACGAGGCCAAGCTCCAGCAGCCGCTCGCGAGTTGAGCCCGTCGCCAGATAGACCTCGGCGAGCGCCGGGTCGTCGTAATAGGCGAGCGTCACGTCGACGGAGCGGGGACGCTCCAGAACGTCGGACAGAACGCGCCAGTGCGAGCGGTCGCGGCTCTCGAAATCGAGGAAGACCAGGCGATCGCCGTCGGCGGTCGACGCGCGGGCGTTCCGCTCGCGGAGCCGGTGCGACGCCCAGACCGACAAGCCGGCCTCGTCCTCGGCGTCGAGGTCGGTCAGCAACTGGCGATAGCGCTCGAAGACGGCCCATTCGGCGGTTGAGGCGGCCTCATCGGCAGTCGGCTCGTCGTCGCGACGCTGCTCGGCGACCGTCCAGTCGTGGAGCCGCTTGCGGAGCCGTCGGCGGTAGCCAGGCCAGGCGACGAGGTCGGCGACGGCGCCCAGCCGGCCGTCGGCCTCGACGTCGCGCACCGCTTGATCGAAGACGGCGGCGGCCGACGCTTCCGAAAGCAGAACTGGCCGATTGCGGACGGTCGACGCGACCCATCGCCAGAGGTCGGACCAGCACCGGACCCGAGGCTCGCCGTCACCGGGGGTCGAACGCAAGGCCAGCTCGCGGATCATTTGATCGCGGGCCAGCGGGGTCGGGACGATCCAGAGCGCCGAGCGGTAAGCCGGATCGAGCGACAGCAGATGATTCCGCAGCGCGGCCCCCGGCGGTCCGGTCCAGAGCCTTCGTTGAGGAACCATCGCCGCTCCTTCCGGACGCCGAGACCAGACTCAGTACCACGATCGCCATCACAACCAGGTATACAGAAAAATACCACAATCGACCCGCTCGGACAACTCGGATCAGCCAGACGATCGCTGCATAGCCGACGATTCCGGCGATCACCGCGGCGGCGAGCGTCTGTGCGATCCGGTCGGGCGTCAGGCCCAGGGCTTCGGGGTTCTTGATCGCGTCCTTCAGCTCGTAAAGCGCTGCGCCGCAGACGGCCGGCACGGCGATCCCGAGGCTGAACCGGACCGCCCAGGCGCGGGAAAGGCCCAGGGCCAGGGCCGCGGCGATCGTCATCCCGCTCCGACTCACCCCCGGCAGCGGGGCGAGCGTCTGCGCCAGGCCGATCAGGAGGGCGTCGACCCACGTCGTCTCGGCGGGTTCCTTGCCCCCTTCCGGCCCTCGCATCTTCATCGAGACCAGCGCGAGGATCGCCGCGGAGATCAAGAACCCGATCGGGGCCGCGATGTCGCTCTCAAACGTGGCGTCGATCCGCTTCTTGAAGAACAGGGCGAACGGGACCAGCGGCACGGTCGCGACCGCCGCCAGCAGAACGATCCGAAAGATCGACGCTCGATCGAACCCCGGCGCGACGTCCGGCTTATTGAAAACGAAGCCTCGCACGCCTTCCCGGATCGGCCGGCGGTAATGGACCAGGATCGCCGCCACGGTGCCCAGGTGGAGCATCACATCGAAGAAGATGTTCTGATGACCGCTCCGCTGGTTGCCTGTCAGCCAGGCGAAGAGCTGCTGCGTGACCAGAAGATGTCCGTCGCTGGAGACCGGCAGAAATTCGGTGACCCCCTGGACGATCCCAAGGATCAAGGATTCAAGCCATTCCATGAGTATTCGCCAATATGATTCGAGGATGGGCGGAGAGACGGCGGGGAGCGAAATCGCCTTCGACTCCGCCCAAGCTTAGGACGTAAAACCACTTAGCGTCGCGACGCTTCGCCCCGCAGCGCCGGCATCGCGCCGGTGAGGTAGCTGGCGCCGCTGTAGATGGTCAGGCCGACGGCCGTCCAGGTCAGCACGTCGCGGGCCGTCGTGAGCCCGTACGGCGGCGCTTCGAGCGACAGGCACAGGAGCACGGCCGAGATCGACAGGCACTGAAACAACGTCTTCAGCTTGCCCGCCATCTTGGCGCCGAACGCCTGCCCCTGGCCTTCGAGCAAACTGCGCAGCCCCTGAATCAGCAGCTCGCGGACGACGATCGCCGTGACCATCCAGGGGAAGACCCCGGTGCCGGGGATCGCGGCCAGGTAAATGTACGCGCCCGAGACGATCACCTTGTCGATCAAGGGGTCGAGCTGACGGCCCAGCGGCGTATCTTGGTTGAGCAATCGCGCGAAATAGCCGTCGAGGGCGTCGGAAAGGGCCGCGATCACGAACAGCCCGAGCGCCCACGCGTACCACCCGCGCGAGATCATCAGGAAATCGAAGACGGCCAGCCCCAACCGGCCTACCGTCAGCGTGTTGGGCACGTTCCAGAACCGCCCGGCCGTCCGGGGACCGGCGTCCATGACCGTGGAATTCTCGAGGCGATTCATGGCGCACCGGAGTCTGGATCAAGAAGGAACGTCGATACCAAGGCCGGCCCAAAGCTTGAGCAGGGAGACCCGTCACATCCCATCGAGGATCGTCAGCGACGAGGTCGGCCGCTTTCGAGCCCGGGGACGGGCTCGCTTCCGCCGGGCGGGCAGGGCCAGCGAGCGGGCGACGAGGTCGTAGCCCTGGGTCTCGAGGATTTCACAAGGGACGATGTCGCCGGCCTGGAGCCCGGGGTCGCGGATCAAAGTGACGCCGTCGACGTCGGGAGCGTCGGCGAAGGTCCGGCCGATCCAGACGTCGTCCTGACCGGGCGCCCGGCCGTCAATCAAGACGTCGAGCGTGCGACCCACCAGGCTGCGGTTGAACTCCTCGGCGATCGGCTGCTGGATCGTCATGATCCGCTCGCGACGCGCTTCCTTGAGGTCGTCGGGAAGCTGGTTCGGCAGCTTGGCGGCCGGCGTGTCGGGTTCGAGCGAGTAGGTGAAGACCCCCAGCCGCTCGAACCGGGTCGCGGCCACGAAGTCGGCCATCTCTTCGAACTCGGCGTCGGTCTCGCCCGGAAAGCCGACGATGAACGTCGTCCGCAGCACGAGCCCCGGCATCGTCGCCCGCAGGCGGTTGATGATCGCCTCGGTCTCGGCGCGGGTGTGACGGCGGTTCATAACCTTGAGCATCCGGTCGTTGATGTGCTGCAAGGGCATGTCGAGGTACGGGACGATCCGCTTGGAACTCCCAAGGACCTCGTAAAGCTCTTCGGTGAAATAGTTCGGGTAGTTGTAGAGGATGCGAATCCAGTCCAACTCTTCGATCTGATCCAGCTCGCGGAGCAGCTCGGCCAGGCGCGGCCGACCGTAAAGGTCGACGCCGTAATACGTCATGTCCTGCGCAACCAGGATCAACTCGCGAACGCCGTCGCGGGCCAGCTCGCGGGCCTCCTCGACGACTCGCTCGATCGGCTTCGTGACGTGCTTGCCCCGCATGTAGGGGATCGCGCAGAAGGTGCAGAGCCGGTCGCAGCCTTCCGAGACCTTTAGATACGCCAGGTGGCGGGGCGTGATCCGGAGCCGGGCGCGGTCGTCCTGGGCGTCGACCGGGGCAGGGCGGAACAGCGTCCGCTGCTCGTGGAGACCGCCGAGGATGCGGTTGGACACCTGGACGATCTGCTCGCGGCCAAAGACGCCGACCACCTGGTCGACGTCCGGAAACTCGTCGAGCAACTGGTCTTTCTGGCGCTCGGCCAGGCAGCCGGCGACGATCACGCCCTTGACGCGACCGTCGCGCTTGCGTTCGAGCATCTCCTCGATCACCCCGCACGATTCCTTCCGCGCGGCGTCGATGAACCCGCAGGTGTTGACGATCACCAGGTCGGACGACTGTCCCTCGGGGACCAGCGCGTAGCCGTCCTGGGCCAACAGCCCGAGCATCCGCTCGGAGTCGACGAGGTTCTTGGAACAGCCGAGGCTGACGAACGAGATCGTCCCTCGAACTTCGGGGCTTTCGGGCGAACTTTCTGAAGTCATGGGAACGTCAATGGTTCTCGACAAGACGGACGGCGGCGGTTCGATCAGCTCGATCCGCACGAATGGAAATCACGTGAACCAGCAAGCTCGGCAGGCGGAATCACCTATTATATCCAATCGAGCCCGGTTCGTGGCCGAGATTCGCCCAACTTCTTGAACTCCTCTCGATCCCGCGCCTCGCCACTGGTCCGCGGACTCCAGCGGATTCATCTCAACCATCTTGCCAACCGACTTTAGCGTGCTATATTCGTAACTAACTACTGCGCTCGTAGCTCAATTGGATAGAGTCGCGGACTTCGAATCCGAAGGTTGTAGGTTCGACTCCTACCGGGCGCACTTTTCTCTCTCTCCCACCTTAAGCTCGATCGAGCTTAGCCACCCTCGCCGCGCGTCTTTGGAAGAATTCCAAGTCGATCGCCCAACGGCAGGGTCTGGAACTCCACTATCTCGGTGCCGTCTCGAATGGCTGGCCGGAATCTGGCTCACAGCTCATGCACAGGCGCACATCGAGGCGAGTAAGCAATCAAGTCGACATCGTCGCGATGCCAGCGCCGCGATCACCTCAATCATGATTCATTCCCTCCTCGGGGCGTCGCGAATCATGTCGTCTTATTTTGCCATCTCCGCTCGGCAGTCCCCTCGACCCCGCCAAATTCCGCGAGCCCCAAGAATTTAGTACTCGACGGTCCCTTCCGCATTCATTATGATTTTTTCATGAAGTGTCATTCATCGGCACTTCTTTCGTGCGAAGCCTCCGATCCTCGTCGTCTGACCAACACAAAAAGGACATCGGATGAAACCATTTGGATCGTCACATCGCCGCGCCTTCACGTTGATCGAATTGCTGGTGGTCATCGCCATCATCGCCGTCCTGATCGCTCTACTTCTGCCCGCCGTTCAGTCGGCCCGTGAAGCGGCCCGCCGGGCGCAATGCGTCAACAACCTCAAGCAGTTGGGGTTGGCCATCCACAATTACATGTCGCAGCAGAACGTCTTCCCGCCGCTGGTGGCGAACATCTCCAATGCGGAAACCCTCAAGTCCGGCAGTGATCCCTGGGTGCTCGATTGGACGGCGTCCATCTTGCCCAACATGGAGCAGATGCCCCTCTACAATGCGATCAATTTCATGGTGGGGGTGAATCAAGGCAATCCGGCTGCTCCGAACGGCTTGGTCAATTCAACCGTGCTGGCCGCCAAGGTGTCGACGATGATGTGCCCTTCGGAGGACTCGCGAACGCCGACGAATGCATGGGGTTGGAAGAACTACGTCGCGAACATCGGCGGTCCGGCCGCCGCGATGACGTGGAGCGGAGCCCTCGTGCCGATGAGGAGCGACGGTGCGGGCACCAGCACGGGGTACACGAACGGCAACTGCGGTTCCTTCGGGATCGAGTCGATGACCGACGGATCTTCGAATACCGCCCTCTTCAGCGAGACCCTGGTGGGCTCGGGACCTGTCGCGAGTTCGGTAACCATCTCCTCAGCTCGTCGAAAGCCGACGTATCTGTTCACGAGCGGGCTGACCGTCGCGGCAGACCAGGGTGGGGCGAACCCACTGGCCTCCATGCAATTCGCCACGGCGTGCCAGAGTCTCCCGGGGACGACCCCTGGTTTCGGCCCGCTTGCGCCAGCCAACGGCAATTTCTGGATCTCAGGCAACGCCAATTCGGGCTTGATGTGGGATGCGTACAACCACTGGCTGCCTCCCAACGCGCCGGGTTGCGACAACTCGGCCGATGGCAACACCGCCGGATGGGGATCTTATACGGACGGCATCCCGCCTAGCAGCAACCATCCCGGCGGCGTGAACATCGGCTTCAGCGACGGCTCGGTCAAATTCATCAAAAACACCGTGAGCTACCAGGCCTGGTGGGGTCTCGGCACTCGAAACGGCGGCGAGGTCCTCAGCAGCGACTCGTATTGACCCCTCAAGCCGTCGCCGGGCTCACGTCTGGACGGACTCCGTTACGTTCGTCCAGACCTTCCCGAAGTCCCAGGAATTCGACGACTCATCCCGCGGAGGCCCCATCATGTTCCGAAAGTATCGCCTGGCGATCGTCGCGGCCTTTCTCACCATCCCCCTGGCCGGTTGCGGTGGAAATGACGTGGACAGCCCGATCGCGAAATCCCCCTACGCCCCCACGCAGGCGCAGCTTGATGAATTGAGCAAGTCGGCGATGCCCCATAATGCGAAATCGACCGGCAGATCGAACGCCAGGAAGCCTCACATGTGAACCCGCCTCGCCGATCCCCATGCCACTGGTCCAGCAAACTCGGGACCGCGCCTGAGATTCTCCAAAGGCGCGGCATCAGACGTCCGAGCACGGCCACGTGCCGGCCGTCCGGACCGCCGTCGGACCAGTTCGGATCGTAGCCGACGGTCAACGTCGCGGGCACGCGCGGGCCTGGGTTGAAGGAACAGGTATTTCCGTTCTCAATCGCGTCGCCGCGGCGTAGACTCGGGATCGTGAAGTCCGTCTGGATTCCGGTAAGCACCAGGAGTTGTTGATTTTGCACGACGTCATCCTTGTCGCGGCGATGAGCGACGGCCATTGGCGGCCGGGGATCGGAGACCCAACGCCCATCGGCTGGTTCACCGTGGCGGCGTACTTCGCGGCGGCGATCGCCTGCGGTCGGGCATGGCGGCTGGATCGCCGCGCGGATCAAGCCGGAGCAAACACCAGCCCGACGTTCTGGCTGATCCTCACCGGACTGATCGGGTTCCTCGGAGTCAACAAGCAGCTTGATCTGCAAAGCTTGTTGACCGACGTCGCTCGCACCCTCGCGAAGAGCCAGAACTGGTACGCGCAACGCAGAGAGGTGCAGCTTCTCTTCATCGCCGCCGTCGGCGTCGCCGCGCTGGTCGCCCTGGCGGCGTTCGCATGGATCGCCCGGAAGGAATGGAAGCGAAACATCACGGCCCTAGCGGGCGTCGTGTTGCTGCTGGCGTTCGTCGTGATCCGGGCGGCGTCATTCCACCATGTCGATGCGTTCATCCAGACCAGACTGGCCGGCGTCAAATGGAACGCGATCCTGGAACTCGGCGGGATCGGCCTGGTCGCCCTGGGAGCCGCCCTGGCGATGCGAACCGACCATGGCCGACGGACGGCACCACGCCCGGACGCCCCAGGGCGCGACGACTCGATGGGCCCACGCCGGTACGGGATTCCCGGCGTGGGGCCTGCCGCGCCCGCTTCGTCGCGAGACCGAAATCGAAGCGCATGAGCCCGCGATCCAGGGCAGTCCCGTGCGGGCCCGGCCTCAGTTCGCGGACGCGGCGACGGCCGGCAAACCGTGATCGGCCATATAGGGATAGCCCGGCGTGAACGTCGGTGGGACGACGACTTCGAGCTTCGGCGACGACCAGATTCCATGGCGTTCGTTGCCAGGGAAAAAGACTTCCTTCTCAAGGGTCAATGGATCGTCGAGAAAATACTGCGACGCCGTGGCGATGCCCATGATGGCGAGAGGGAACTCGCTGGCTCGCTCCATATCGCCCAACTTGATCGGATCGGAGAGCTTGAGCCCCGCGTAACGGTAGGCCTTTTCGGTCATCTCCACGCAGTATAGCGCCTTGTCGTCAAGGTTCAGGTCATAGTCGAAGGGCAACTGCTTGGCGAAAACGGTCTGGCAGAATTCGATGACGCGCGGAACGGCCTCGCGATGTTCGGAACGCAACCGCTTGACCCCGAAGTTGCCCACGTTGTCGAGCATCCAGACGCAGAACGGCTGGCGGGAGACGCTGGTTCGGGTCGTGTCATAGACGACCGGCCCCTCCTTCTCGATCGACACGATCGCCGTGTGCGAGAACTTGCTACCGCTGGCGTTGGCCAGAAAGCGACTCATCGGGAAATAGCCGTGCATGAGCCGAGCGTCGCCCATCCGGAACAGGATGTCGCCGTTGCGGAGGACTTTCCGGCCCCACTCGTCCCAGCGCTTCATTGGTGGGGTGATGGAGATTTCGGGCAAGCGGCCTTCCTGGCGTGCTTTGGTCGCCTGGGGGCCCCAGTAGTTGCCGTGAAACCCATGCGGAACCATGCGTTCCGTCATTTCACGCTCTTCCGGTGCATCCGTGAACCAGGGGATGATGAGAAAAAGCAAGCCTAGCATAATGGCCTCTCTAAGGAACCCAGAGTATGTTGGTCGCCTAGCACGACCTAGGAAGCCGCCACGAACCAATCACCGGGGTGCAAGCACCCCGAGCGTTCAGGTTTCTGGAAACATCCGCCGCTACGAGGCAACTCCCTCGCCATCTCAGCTCAGCTCAACACGCGGATCGAATCGGCTTGTGGAGGGTGGAGAAAGCAAATTCACCGCCGGGCCGACGCGACCCGGATTGGAACGCGGAGCGAACAGCACCCCTCTGGTGATAATATTCGGCTATCGGACCCGAACTCTGTTTATCGCCTTGGACCCGAATGCAATTCGCCCTGGTCAGGTCGCGCTCGCGGTGGTTCGAGGACCTTGGGCAAGTATAGGTCATGATTCGCTCGGCCGCACATCACGGCCGCCGCGCAACCGCTCCGGAAGCTCCTTCCGGCACCACTGCAAAGTCATTATAAGTATACCAGAATGCGTGCCGAATCACCACGATTCGCCTCATCCAGAATAACAGCCCGACCGGCGCAACGGTCAATACGAAACGCAGCCCTCCCCGGCGCCCTCAGTCGACGCGATCCGCACAACCCCGACGAATCGCGTACGCAGCCCCACGGCATTCGCGCAAATCGGCACAACAGGATCTTACGCCCGAGGCAAGCCCCGGGCGACACGCGAGGCGCGTCGCCCGGGGCGAACACAGAGCCGAGATTGTTGCTTTTCGTCAACGTTTTTGGGCGTCCTGAGCGTTGGTCGGCCCCGATATCACGGGCGAAATGCCTCCGCATGCGACATCAAGGGGATCACGTGCTCGTCCTGGAGCGCGACTTCCCCGTTCGGGTCGCGGGCGTCGACGCCCTCCCGGCTCCGAGCCCTGTCCCCTTGCTCGTCGGCGGACGACGGACTCCGACGAGTGTTCCCCGGGTTCCACTTCGGCGAGACGAAGGCATCGGGCAGTTCGCACTTCTAGTTGACCAGTGATGCTCACTGCCTTGCGCGATGGCGACGGCGTCGAAAGCCCGCATCCGGGCGAGCCGCGCAGGGACGATGAAGCGCAACGCGCCTCGCGACCGCGTTGCTGAATTTTTTTTCATAATTCTTGGAACGGAGTCTGGATTCGCGGTTCGGGCACGGATAAGTTCGAACTTGTCGCTGGTCGCTTGGAAGGGAACTCGCCTCCTTCGCCTCGCTCGTGATCTCGAAGCCCAAGGCGAGGCGTTCCGACCGAGCCGTTCGACGTCAAAACATCTTGGCGCAAACACGAGAGCCTCCGAGCTCTCGACGACGTTTTCTCCCCGGGATCGCTGGTCATCCTCGCTCCGACCGCTCCTGGCGCGCTCGCGGCTTGGATCGTGATTCTCGACGTGCGGTCGGACGTCGGCTCCCTCAAAAAGAAAGCCGGCGTTCCGGCATGAATCGCGCGGAACGGCACAAGAATTGAAGACTCGATTCCTCGCGCATTCCGCGAATCCAGCCGACGCCCCGGTCGACTCGAGCAGGTTCCCGAACCGGGAGGTTTCTTATGCATCTGACGCCTCGTGAGCTCGAAAAGCTGATCATCTACACGATGGCCGACGTCGCGAACAAGCGCAAGGCCAAGGGACTGAAACTCAACCACCCCGAGTCGATCGCCGTCATCTCCGCGGCGGCCCTGGAGGGCGCCCGCGAGGGGAAGACGGTCGAGGAGGTCATGAAGGACGCGGGCCTCGTGCTCACCAAGGACGACGTCATGGAAGGCGTGCCCGGGATGATTCCGTTCATCCAGCTTGAAGCCGTATTCACCGACGGCAGCCGCCTGGTCACCGTACACGATCCGATCAAATAGACGACGGACTGAGCACGGCTCGCGAAACCCAAGAAAAGGGGGGACGACATGAGCGACAAACCCAAATCGACCAAGCACCAGGAGTCGGCTGGGGGAGTGGGCCCCTGGCTGCGCGCGCCCGACGCCGCGCCTCATGCCACCAAGCAGGAAACAGCCGAAGTCGGGGGCCTGGTCCTGGGCTCCGGCGACCTCGAGATGAACGTCGGCCGACCGACCAAGTCGATCGATGTGAAGAACACCGGCGACCGGCCGATCCAGGTCGGCTCGCACTTCCATTTCTTCGAGACGAATCGGGCCCTCGATTTCGACCGGCCCGCCACCTTCGGCTTGCGGCTCGACATCCCCGCCGGCACGGCGATCCGCTTCGAGCCCGGCGACCAGAAAAAGGTGACGCTGGTGCCGATGGGGGGCAAGCAGCGCTGCTACGGCTTCAACGATCTGGTCAACGGCTGGACGGGCGAAGGCCCGACGCCGGACTATCGCCCGAACTTCGAGCGGGCCGTCCGGCGCGCCAAGCATGAAGATTTCAAATCCACCAAATCCTAGGCGTCGCGGAGGGTTGGGAGCACCATGTCGAAGATCACCCGCAAGCAGTACGCCGACCTGTTCGGCCCGACCACCGGCGACAAGATCCGCCTCGGAGACACCGACCTCTTCATCGAGATCGAGCGCGACCTCCGGGTCATCGGCGACGAGATCATCTACGGCGGCGGCAAGACCCTGCGCGACGGCATGGGGTCGGACAACCAGCTCACCCAGGCGGCCGGCTGCCTGGATATGGTCATCACCAACGTGACGGTGCTCGACCCCTATCTCGGCGTCATCAAGGCCGACGTCGGCATCCGCGATGGCAAGATCGTGGGCGTCGGCAAGGCCGGCAACCCGAGCACCATGGACGGCGTGACGCCGGGTCTGGCCACCGGCACGGCGACCGACGCCATCTCGGGCGAGCATCTGATCCTCACCGCCGCGGGCATGGACACCCACGTCCATTACATCTGCCCCCAGCAGGTCTGGGCGGCGCTGAGCAACGGCGTGACCACCTTCTGGGGAGGCGGCATCGGACCGTCCGACGGGACCAACGGCGTCACCTCGACCAACGGCCCCTGGAACCTGGAGATGATGCTCCGCGCCGCCGAAGGCCTGCCCATCAATTTCGGCTTCCAGGGCAAGGGGAACGCATCAAGCCCAGAGCCCCTGATCGAGCAGCTCGAGGCCGGCGCGGCGGGCTTCAAGATCCACGAGGATTACGGGACCACGCCCGCCGCGATTCGAACCTGCCTCAAAGTGGCCGACGAGTACGACGTCTCCGTTGCGGTCCACACCGACACCCTCAACGAATCGGGATACGTCGAAGACTCGATCGCCGCGTTCGACGGGCGAACGATCCACACATACCACAGCGAAGGCGCCGGCGGCGGCCACGCGCCCGACCTCCTCAAGGTCGTCGGCCAGCGCAACGTCCTGCCCAGTTCGACGAACCCGACCCTTCCCTGCGGCGTCAACTCGGTGGCCGAGCTGTTCGACATGATCATGGTCTGCCACAACCTCAACCCCAAGATCCCCTCCGACGTGTCGTTCGCCGAGAGCCGAGTCCGCGCCGAGACGATCGTCGCCGAGAGCGTCCTCCACGACATGGGGGCGATCTCGATGATCGGCAGCGACGCGCAGGCGATGGGCCGGGTCGGCGAGAACTGGCTGCGATGCATCCAGACCGCCGACATCATGAAGAAGGCCCGCGGCCCGCTCCCCGAGGACTCCAAGGGGAACGACAACTTCCGCGTCCTGCGGTTCGTGGCCAAGGTCACGATCAACCCCGCCATCACGGCCGGCATCGCCGACGTGCTCGGCTCGATCGCGCCGGGCAAGATGGCCGACCTCGTGCTCTGGGAGCCGGCGTTCTTCGGAGCCAAGCCGAAGCTGGTCCTCAAGGGGGGGATGATCGTCTGGTCCAACATGGGCGCCCCCAACGCCTCGCTGCCGACGACGCAGCCCATGTACTATCGCCCGATGTTCGGGGCCTTCGGCACGACGCTCGCCAGGAACTGCGTCTCGTTCGTCTCGAAAGTCGCCTACGACCGCGGCGTCGCCCAGAAATACGGGCTCGAGAGGATCGTCCGGCCGGTCTACGGCACCCGGACCCTGGGCAAGAGCCACATGGTCCGCAACGACTTCCTCCCCGACATCGACGTCGACCCCCAGACCTTCGCCGTCAAGGTCGACGGCGTCCACGCGACCGTCACGCCGCCCAAGACGATCGCGCTCAACCAGCTCTATTTCTTCAGTTGAGCAAGGGGCGTCCCACAGGCTTGAGGAGCGACGCATGATTCTCGTCGAGTCGATCATCGGCAACGTCAATGAGGAACCCTGGGTCGGCCGGCTGAAAGGCGCGCGGCTCGACGTCCTCAGCCTCGACCAGTGGCAGGCTCAGAAGAACCGGTTCCGGCTCAAGACCAGCGAGGGGTCCGAGGTGGCCGTCGCCCTCGATCGCAACAGCCACCTCCACGACGGCGACGTCCTGTCCTGGGACGAGGCGTCTCGGTCCGCGATCGTCGCCCGGATCGTGCTCCAGGACGTCCTGGTGATCCACCTCGACGGGCTGGTCGGCCAGGCGGCCGAGACGCTGGCGCGGACCTGCTTCGAGCTCGGTCACGCCCTGGGAAACCAACACTGGCCGGCCGTGGTCAAGGGGACGACCGTGTACGTCCCCCTGACCGTCGACCGCAAGGTCATGGCCTCGGTCATGAAGACGCACGCCTTCGAGGGAATCCATTACGAGTTCGCGCCGGGCTCCGAGATCATCCCGTACCTCGCCCCTCACGAATCGCGAAGGCTCTTCGGAGGCGCCGATTCAACACCGCACGTCCATACGCCGATCCACGTGCACGACGAAGCGCCGGGCGGCGGCGGCCCCAGCGGCCTCCATTCCCATTCTCACTCCCATACTCATACACGTACGCACGACCACGGCGATCACCACCACTAAGGAAGGGCGTTCGTGGCGACGATTCTTGAATGCATGCGCATCCTCCAGTTCGGCGATTCCGTACTGCCAGTCGGGGCCTTCTCGTTTTCGAACGGCCTCGAATCGGCGGTCCAGAACGGGATCGTCTCCGACGTCGAGAGCCTCCGGCGCTTCGTCAGGACCGCCGTGGTCCAGGCCGCGACGTCCGACGGCGTCGGCATGCTGGAAGCTTTCCGGGCCTCGGCCGCCGGCGACCCGGCGCGGGTCGAACGAGCCGATCGCGCGATCTTCAACCGCAAGCTCAACGAGGAGATGCGGACCATGAACGTTCGAATGGGTCGCAAGATGGCCGAGTTGGCCGAGGCGGTCGCCCCCTCGGCGGTGGTCGGCGGATGGCTGGCCTCGATCAAGGCGGGGACGACGCCCGGCACCTACCCCGTCGGCCAGGCCGTCGTCTTCTCGACGCTCGGCCTGTCCGAACGGGAGACGTTCGCCGTCCACCAATATGGAGTGGCCACCATGATGGTTTCGTCGGCGCTCCGGCTGATGAAGCTCAGTTACCTCGACGCCCAGGCGATCCTGTTCGAGGTCAACGGCGAAGCCGAGGCGACCTTCGACCGCGTGGCCGACGCCGGACTCGACGACATGACGGCCTTCGCGCCGACGTTCGACGTCCTGGCGGCGCTGCACGTCCGGGCGACGGTTCGCATGTTCATGAATTGAATGGAACGGATCGGCAGGAAAGGGGCGTTGAGACCATGGCGAAAAGCATCACGCGAATCGGGGTCGGCGGGCCGGTCGGCTCGGGCAAGACGGCGCTCATCGAGGCGATCACGCCCAAGCTGGTCGACCTCGGCGTCCGGGTCATGATCATCACCAACGACGTCGTGACGACCGAGGACGCCAAGCACGTCCAGCGAACGCTCAAGGGGGTGTTGATCGAAGAACGGATCATCGGCGTCGAGACCGGAGCCTGTCCCCACACGGCCGTCCGCGAAGACCCGAGCATGAACCTCGCGGCGGTAGAGGACATGGAATCGCGGTTCCCGGACACCGACCTGGTGCTCATCGAAAGCGGCGGCGATAACCTGACCCTGACCTTCAGCCCCGCGCTCGTCGATTACTTCATCTATGTGATCGACGTCGCCGCCGGCGACAAGATCCCCCGCAAGAACGGCCCCGGAATCACGCAGTCGGACGTGCTCGTCATCAACAAGACCGACCTCGCCCCCTACGTCGGCGCCAGTCTCGAAGTCATGGAGACCGACTCACGTCTCATGCGGGGAGAGAAGCCGTTCTTGTTCACCAATTGCAAGACGGGCGAAGGGATCGACGCACTTGTGACATTTATTCGCGAGAACGTCCTGTTCGACCTCCATCTGAAAAAGGCCGGCGTTTGACACCGTTTCCCCTCCCGCGCGAACTCGCGCCCTATCAAGACGAGCCGAAACAGCTCCCGAGCGGATCGGTCGGCAAGGTCGCGCTTTTGCGAATGCGGTTCGAGCGTCGCGGCGAGCGGTCGATCCTGGCGTTTTTGGAGCGCCGGGCGCCGCTCATCGTCCAGAAAGCGCTCTACTGCGACGAGGGCATGCCCGACCTGCCGTTCGTGTTCATCATCAGCAACGCCGGGGGAATCCTTCAGGGCGACCGCTACACGATCGACGTCCGGGTCGCCCGCGACGCCTTCGCCCACGTCACCACCCAGGCCGCGACCAAGATCCACGAGATGGACGCCAACTACGCGATGCAAGTCCAGGACGTCGTGCTCGAAGAGGGCGCCTATCTGGAGCTTCTCCCCGACCAGGTCATCCCGTTCCGACGCTCGCGGTTCTTGACCCGAACACGCCTCGAAATCCATCCGACCGCCACATTATTATACTCCGAGATCCTCACGTGCGGACGAAAGTACTACCGCGACGGTGAGTGCTTCGTGTTCGACCTCTTCTCCTCGACGGTCCACGCCGAGCGGCCCGACGGGTCGGATCTGTTCACCGAGAAGTTCCTGATCGAGCCCAACCGCGAGCCCCCCCGCGCCGCGGGCGCCATGGGCGACTTCGACGTCTTCGGCAACGTGATCCTGCTCACTCCCAAGCTCCACGCCGACCGCATCCTCGCCCAGGCTCCCGCCGTCTTCGACCGCAAGGCCCGATGCGCCGCCGGCGCGAGCCGGCTCCCCAACGACGCCGGCCTGATCTTCAAGGTTCTGGGGATGGAGACCGAGCCCGTCCGCGCCAAGGTCCGTGAGTTCTGGTCCCTCGTCCGCCCCGAGGTCGCCGGCTTCCCCGTCCCCCCCGAGTTCGCCTGGCGATGATCGCCCCCGCTCCCGCAGCCCTGCGATCCAATACCGGCGGTGGGATTCGAACCCACACTCGGGTTCCCCCGAAGAGGATTTTAAGTCCTCAGCGTCTGCCATTCCGCCACGCCGGCATCTTGGGCGGGTCGTTGCGATTCCGACCGGCTCTCGACCGATCCAAGCGGAGGGGGTGGGATTCGAACCCACGGAAGGTGTGACCCTTCAACGGTTTTCAAGACCGTCCCAATCGACCACTCTGGCACCCCTCCGAATTTCGACGGCTCGATGCGCGGCGAGGTTCGGCCGCTTCGCTCGTCCGCCTCGCCTCCCGTTCACTGGCTGACTTCCTCGATGATGTCCTCGGCCACGTAGATGGGGACGTCCACGGTCACGGCCAGCGCGATCGCGTCGCTGGGCCGCGAGTCGATCTCGAGGATCTCGCCCTCGTGGCGAATCCGCAGCTTGGCGAAATACGTATGATCACGTAGCTCGCTGATATAGATATCCTGGAGTTCGCCCCCCAGCAACTCGATGGCGTTGGCCAGGAGGTCGTGGGTGAGCGGGCGCTGGCTCTGCTGGTTCTTGACGCGCCGGTCGATGCTCGAGGCCTCGAAGATGCCGATCACGATCGGGAACATGCGGTCGCCTTCAACTTCCTTGAGGAAGATGATGTGTTGATCGCTGTTCTCATTGATGATGATCCGCATGAGATCCATCTGGACCGGCACGGCAGCTTACCTTTCCACTTGACCGGCTTGATAACCCGGTCCGGGTCGTCGTCGCCCGGAACGCTTCCGCTTGATCATAAGAGCCGCGATCGGCCCCGTCAACGTGAGGGGCGTCATGTCCGCGCGGTCTCCACCAGGCTCGCGACCGCGGCGTGCTGGGCTTCCAGCTCGGCGAGCTTGTCGCGCGAGGCCGAGACGACCTCGGCGGGCGCCCGCGATGTGAACGATTCGTTGGACAGTTTCGCTCGCAAGGGGGCGATCTGGCGTTCCAGGTCGGCCAGGCTCTTGCGGAGCTTGGCCAGTTCGGCCTCCTTGTCGATCAGCCCTTCCAGCGGCAGGACGATCTCGGCGTCGGCCAGGACGGACACGGCCGAATCGGCCGGTCGCCGCGAGCCGTCGGCCGTGATCTCGACGCTCGCCGCGCCGGTCAGGCTGCGGATGAAGCTCTCGCCCAGCCGCAACCGGTCGGCGACCACCCCCTCGGCCACGATCACGGGGGAGATCTTGGCGTCCTTGGGGACGTTGCGCTCGGCCCGGAGGTTGCGGATCGCCTGGATCTTCTCCTTCCACTGGGCCACCGTGGCGCGGGCCTCGGCGTCTTCCAGGCCCGCGAGGACGGGCCAGGGGGCGACGCAGACGCTGGCCGCGGCGGCGACCGGCTCGGGCGCGCCTCGACGCGGGGCGAGCTGGCCCAGCGGCTGCCAGATCTGCTCGGTGAGGAACGGCATGATCGGATGCAAGAGCCGGCAGAGGACGTCGAGGACCGCCGCCGCCACGCGCTGGGCGTCCGGCCGCGTCTCGGGGTCGCGGAGCCTCGTCTTGATGAACTCGACGTACCAGTCGCAGAACTCGCCCCAGGCGAACTCGCGAAGCCGGCGCGTCGCTTCCGAGAACCGGAAGGCGTCGAGATCCGCGGTCGTCGCGGCGACCGTCTCGTCCAGCTCGGCCAAGATCCAGCGGTCCTCGACCGGCAGCTTGGCGACGTCCACCGGCGCGGCCTCGTAGCCCTCCAGGTTCATCATCGTCAGCCGGGCGACGTTCCAGATCTTGTTGGCGAAATTCCGCCCTTGCTCGAACCGCTCGGAGCTGTTGATCGTCCGGCCGTCGGCGAGCTTCAGCTTCTCGACGGGCATCCGCAGGTCTTGGGTCTCGGTGGCGCCCAGGGCCAACGTGTAGCGGAGGGCGTCGGCACCGTAAACTTCGACGATATCCACGGGGTCGACGCCGTTGCCGGCCGACTTCGACATCCGCTTGCCGTTGCCGTCTTGGATCACGGGGTGGATGTAGACGTCGCGGAACGGGACCTCGCGCATGTTGAACTGGCCGAAGATCACCATCCGGGCGACCCAGAGCGTGATGATGTCACGAGCCGTGGAGAGGACGCTCGTCGGGTAATACTTGCGCAGCTCGGGGGTCTCGTCGGGCCAACCGAGGGTCGAGTGCGGCCAGAGGGCCGAGCTGAACCAGGTGTCCAGGACGTCGGTCTCCTGCCGCAGCGTGTGGCCGTCGCCGAGGGCCTCGGCCGCCAGGTCGTGCTCGCCGCAGATCAGCCAGCCGCCCGCCTCGGCCTCGCGCCAGGAGACGTCGGTACGACCGCCGAAGGCCAGTTGCAAGTCGTCCTCAGTGCAGGTCGAGCAGAACCAGATGGGGATGCGGTGGCCCCACCAGAGCTGCCGGCTGATGCACCAGTCGCGCTTCTCGGTCAGCCAGTCGATGTAGCTCTTGGCGTAGCGTTCCGGGGTGATCCGCACCTGGCCCGTCGCCACGGCGTCCATGGCCTGCTGGGCGAACCCGGGCGTGTCGTCGGCCTCGTCGCCCATCCGCACGAACCACTGATCGGAGAGGTACGGCTCGATGGGCGTCTTGCTGCGGTCGGAGTGGTTGAGGCGGACGAGGTACGAGTCGACCCGTTCGAGGAGGCCGGCCTCCTTCAGGTCCGCGACCACCCGCTTGCGGACGACCATCCGATCGAGCCCCGCGTACTTGGCGCCGGCGTTTTCGTTGTACGTGCCGTCGGGGTTGAGCAGGTTGATCATCGGCAGGCCGTTGCGCAGGCCCGTCTGGTAGTCGTTGGGATCGTGCGCGGGTGTAACCTTCACGCAGCCGGTGCCGAACGCGGGGTCGACGAGGATCGGGTCGGCGATGATCGGAATCCGCCGCCCGGTCAGCGGTAGTTCGAGCATTTTGCCAATCAGATGCTGGTAACGCGGGTCGTCGGGGTGGACGGCGACGGCCGTGTCGCCGAGCATCGTCTCGGGCCGCGTCGTGGCGACGTGGAGCACCTCGTTCGAGTCGGCCACCGAGTACTTGATGGTCCAGAGGTGGCCGTTCGTCTCCTCGTAATAGATCTCATCGTCGGCGACCGCGGTGCGGAGCTGGGTGTCCCAGTTCACCAGCCGCTTGCCACGGAAGATCTTGCCCGCCTTGAACAGGTTGAAGAACGTGCGGCGGACGGCCTGCGAGCAGACCTCGTCGAGCGTGAACCGCGTCCGCTCCCAGTCGCACGAGCAGCCCATCAGCCGGAGCTGGCCGAGGATGCGCTTCTCGTACTCGTCCTTCCACGCCCAGATCCTGTCGACGAGGGCTTCGCGACCGATGTCGTGGCGGGTGAGCTTCTCCTCTTCGAGCAGCCGGCGCTCGACGACCGCCTGGGTGGCGATCCCGGCGTGGTCGGTGCCGGGCATCCAGAGGCAGTCCCAGCCCTGCATCCGCCGCCAGCGGATCAGGATGTCTTGCAGGGTGTTGTTGAGCGCATGACCCAGGTGCAACGCCCCGGTAACGTTGGGCGGGGGGATCACGATGCAGTACGGGGGCTTCTCGCTCGCCGGATCGGCGTGGAAGTAGCCGCTCTTGAGCCAGAACTCGTACCAACGGTCCTGGGCGTCCTTCGGGTCGTACTGCTTGGGGATTTCGTTGATATTCATACCGGCGCGTTGGTTTCGGTGGGATTCGTTTTGGGAACGGAAAACGTGAACGCGGAAACGAGTGCGGTGAGTCGAAAAGCCGTGGTCTTGAATCAGGGTGGCACGGGTTCGGAAACCGACCCCGTGACCCCCATCGTCCGACTCTTCCAGAATAAACTCCAACTCAAGTCACTAGGACGGCGGCGGCAGGACGTCCTTCACGACGATCCGGCCGAGTTCGCGGCCGTCGAAGACGACGGGGACCGAGGCATCGTCGGCGAACGCCTCGACGCGCGAATAGATGCTGCGGGCCCCTTGGCTCATGGGGTCGGCGTGGACGGTGACCGTGCGGGCGTCGAGGTCGACGATCCAGTAGGTCGGCGCGCCGCCTTCCGCGTAAAGCGACAGCTTGTCGTGGTAGTCGGCCCGCTTCGTGCTCTGGCAGACTTCGACGAGCAACACGGCCTCCGAGGTCGACGGGGGCCGGGGACGGAAGTCTTCGAGGCGCCCCCGGACGACGGCGATATCCGGCTCGGGCATCGATCGCTGATCGTGCGACATCGACTTCTCCTCGCGGACGGTGAATTCCTCCTCGGGGAACATTCGGCCGAGCCGCCTGGCCATCATCGCCACGGTGAAGTTGTGAGGCTCGTATTTGGTCATGCGGTAGAGCTTCCCACGGACCAGCTCGACGTCGGTCGAGTCGGGGATGACGCCGGTCTCGATCATTCGCTCAAGCTGCTTGATGGTGAATCGGTACGGCCGCCTGCAAGCGTCGGTCGTCGTGGGAGTCTTGGTCGCCATGTCAGATGCTCCCGATCAAGACAAGGATTCGGCCGCCAGCGCGGGCGACTTGGGCGCGGCGGCGGTCCGGCCGCGGGCGTCCTTGGAAAGCTTGTATTCGAAGGAGTCGACGAGCGCCAGCCAGCTCGCCTCGATGACGTTCTCGGAGACGCCGATCGTGCCCCAAACGGCGTCCTGGTCGGTGCTCTCGATGACGACCCGCACCCGCGCGGCGGTTCCCGCCCGGGCGTTGATGACGCGGACCTTGTAATCGACCAGGTGCATGTCGCGGAGGCCGGGGTAGTGGTGTTCGAGGGCCTTGCGAAGCGCGCCGTCGAGAGCGTTGACCGGGCCGTCCCCCTCGCTGACGGTGTGCTCGAACACGTCGCCGACCTGAAGTTTGATCGTCGCCTCGGTCATCGACGCGCGTCCGTACTGGCCCGCCACGCCGACGTGGAACCCGCGCAGGTCGAACCGCTTGTCGTGGCGGCCGGCCAGACGCTCGACGAGCAGCACGAACGACGCCTCGGCCGCCTCGAACTGGTAGCCCTCGTTCTCCAGCTCCTGGACCCGATCGAGCACCCGGGAGAGCAGGTCCTGATCCTGGTCGAGCCCGAACTCGGTCAGCTTCTCGGCGATGTTCGATTTGCCGGAAAGCTCGCTGACGAGAATCCGCCGCTCGTTGCCGACGGTCGACGGCTCGATGTGCTCGTAGCTTGAGGCGATCTTGCGGACGCCGTGAACGTGCATCCCCCCCTTGTGGGCGAACGCGCTCGCGCCGACGAACGCCTGGCCGGGCCGGAAGTTCATGTTGGCCGTCTCGTACACGTAGCGCGAGACCTCAGTGAGCCGGACGAGCTTGCCGGGGGCGAGGACCTCGAAATCCGGATACTTGAGCGACAGGTTGCCGATCACGCTGCACAGGTCGGCGTTCCCGCAGCGCTCGCCCAGGCCGTTGATCGTCCCCTGCACCTGACGGGCCCCCTGGCGGACCGCCGCCAGGGCGTTGGCCACGGCCAGCTCGCCATCGTTATGGGTGTGGATTCCCAGCGGGACGCGGATCTCGCGGGCGACCTGACTGACGGCCTCGGCGACTTCCTCGGGGAGCGAGCCGCCGTTGGTGTCGCAGAGGATGATCCACGAAGCGCCGGCCTCGGCGGCCTGTCGTAGGGTTTGCAACGAATAATCCGGATTGCGCCGGAAGCCGTCGAAGAAATGTTCGGCGTCGTAGATCACCTCGGAGACGCGAGACGCGCAGAAAGCGAGCGAATCGCCGATCATCCGGAGGTTCTCTTCGAGCGAAACGCCAAGGACCTCGCGGACGTGCAGGTCCCAGGTCTTGCCGACGACCGTCACGGCCGGCGTCCCGGCGGCGACAAGCGCCTTCATGCCGGTGTCGTCCTCGGCCGCGATGTCACGCCTGCGGGTCATTCCGAATGCAACGACTTTGGTGTGACCGAGCGGCAGGTCGCGGACAGCCTGGAAGTAGGCGGCGTCCTTGGGGTTGGAGAGCGGATATCCCCCTTCGACGTAATCGACCCCGAGCTCGTCGAGCCTCGACGTGATCAGCAGCTTGTCCTGAAGCGAGAAGTTCACCCCCTCGCCCTGGCTGCCGTCGCGCAACGTCGTGTCGTAGATCGCAATTCGAGTCATCGGGTTCATTGGCTTCGTTCGGCTCGTTTCGTCGTCGGTTTGGCGTTCACTGCCCCGGCACGGGATTCTACCAGAAATTCCAAGGGTTCTCGACACCCGGACCCAATGCCCCTCGGCGCGGTCCCCACCAACCCTGACGCCTCGCACGTCCGACCGCCGGGCGACCCGCTCCGAAATTGGGTTCATTTGCGATCCCGCGCAGCCTGGTTTCTCACTGAAACTCTTGATCTTTAAAGACTTTGCGTCCTATCGCAAACTGGCTCTGTTTGGCGACATTCGCGGCCCGACTTGATGGCGGCGGCCTGCGCAAGCCACGGTTTTCCGCCGTGTCGACATTGGGTTCGTTCGCCCCGATTCGCAGCCTGGTCCTCCGCCGTCGGTCTCCGGTCCAGCCCGTGAGGGATTGGGTTCGTTTGACTCCGGACGCCACCTGAATTCCACTCCAACTCCGGATTCCGCATCGTTTTTCCGATCCGACGAAATTGGCTTCGTTTGGCGAGAATTCGCGCGGCGCGGCCCATGACGACCTCGGCTCGCTATCGGGCGGCTTGTGTGCAGGCGCGCCGCGATCGCCGCCGGGGGCTCGGACGGTCTCGCTATAGGAGAGTATGCGTCGGATTGGACGCGACCGGCGAAACCGAGGAAGGGTTTTCGGAGACTTCGGTGGGAATTTCGAGGATGAGACAAGATTGGCGGTCCAGATCCGAATGGAGGAAGGGCCAGATCGAATTCCGAAGCATCTTTTCGCCCGGCGAGGTGATTCGAGACATGCCGTACATCTCCGAACTCGAACCGAGCGAGGCCGCCGGAGCGAAGTCGTCCACCACGGTCGCGTGGGATGTTCCCAAGGGGATCACTCCGGGGTTCAACCTGGCGCTGTTCGCCTATTCCACTCTCTGGGGCCTGTTCCAGTTTCTGTTCCTTTCGGAGAAGGCTCAGAACTTCCCCGTCGCGGGCCTGATTCTGAGTTCCGCACTGGATTTCGTGCGATTCACCGTCCTCATGCTGATCTCGGCCGGCTTCGTCCAGGCGTTCTGGCGGCGCCTGGTCGCGCAGATCGCGCCGGTTCGACCGATCGACTTCCAGGAAGCCCTGGCGATCGTCCTGATCATCTCGATCCTGTTCTGAAAGCGAGCGCGTGCCGCACGACGGCGTGCAAGACCGGCTCCTCGGGGAAGAAACACGGAGCCTTCGGGGGATTCGCCTCTTATACTGGCAGACGACCACTCCGCGAACCGAGGGAGGCCGTCGTGCCGCGAGTCCAGAAGATCGAGGATCTGATCGAATCCGCCGCCGCCGAGGCGCGGCGCGAGGAGTTCCCGGTTGACGAACCGGTGTATGAACGGGTGGAACGCGATCCCCGGAGGCCGATCCTGTTCGCCGGCTCGCTCGACGCGCCGGTTTGCATTCTTGCGCGCGATCTGGGACGCGACGAGGTCGCCGCCGGCCAGCCGTTGATCGGCGCGGGGGGCCGTCTGGTCCGCGCCGGGATCGTCGCCGCCTGGCCTTCTAAGGCGAACGCCGGAGAGCCGCCTCGGCTGGAAGACGCGTTGGATCATGCGCTTCTGACCAATACGGTGCCGTTCAAGCCTCCAGGAAACAAAGCCTACGCCGAGTCGGTCCGCGCGCGGTTCCGGCCGTTCGTCGTCTCGCTGCTGGCCGGCTTCTGGCGAGGGGGGCAGGTGATCACCCTGGGGACCGAGGCCTTCCGCTGGTTCGAGCCTTATGCGGAAGGGGGACGGTTCGACGAATCGGCGGGGACCGACGCCCGATTCGACGCGACGTTCGCATGCCGACTGCCGGTCTCGGCGACCGGGAAGGGCGATCCGCCGTTCAAAACGATCGTCGTGCGGCCGTTGCCCCATCCCTCGCCGCTCAACCGCCGGTGGTACTCGAAATTCCCGGGCATGCTTGCACGGCGGCTCGAAGAAGTGAAGCGTCAGGTCGCCGAATCGGCCGATCCGGCATAGATCGGCGGCAGATTTTTGAAGTCGGAAGCCATCCGCCGGATCGACGTATCTCCCTATTTTGCAAGGACTCCCTTCCACACCCGTTGCAGACCGCCTGGAGACGTGTTTATTCCGATTTGCTTAGGCTTGCGTAGACCCCTTGCGGGGGGTAGGTTACGTGAATGATCATTTTCGTTTTTCCCGTTATACGTCGGAGGTTCACGTGCGCAAGACACAGATGGTCACCGATCGCGAGCTTGAGATCATGAAGATCTTGTGGGCTCGGGGCCAGGCCAGCGTCCGGGACGTTCAGGAAGACCTGAACCGCGAGACGGGGCCCGTGGCCTACAGCACCGTTCAGACGCTCCTCAACATCATGGAGGAGAAGAAGGGCCTGGTGCGCCACGTCGTTGAAGGCCGGACGTTCATCTACCATCCGAAGAAGTCTTCGGAGCGAACGATCCGTGAGCTGACCCGCAAATTCGTCGACCGCGTGTTCGACGGAGCCCTCGACCGGGTGATGGTCGCGTTGCTCGACTCCAAGCCTCCCACGGCGGAAGATCTCGAGCGGCTGCGCGCCATGATCGACGAGGCGCAGAAGCAGTCGACGCTGCCGCCCGCCGAATCCGCCGCGGAGACGAGCGAAGCAGACGCTTGACATGACGAGTCACGAATCGTCGTCGTCAGCCCCGCCGAAACCAATAAGGGCCAGGAAAAACCGTCAGCCGCGACGGACCTTTTCCTGGCCCTTTCCACTTCTCGCGCATACCATTCCGAGCAACGGAGACTCGGCGGACCGCTCGCCGACTTAGACTCGCGCGGCGGACTGATTCCGGAAGACGCTCCATGTGGCCCGTGCTCGACCTCCTCAGCCGCACCTTGATCGACGCCGGGATCGCCAACGCGATCCTGCTGAGCCTGGTCGTCGTTCTCATGGTTTTCACCCGCCAGCCCTCGCGACGGATCATGCTGGCGCAGACGGGCTTCTATTCGGCCCTCCTGATGCTGCCGCTCGTGGTCTTCACGCCGCTGCCTCGGCTTTATCCCCTCGACTGGATGGTGCGGAACGGCGTGATGCCCCCCCAGATGCTGCCTCGATCGTCTCAGTTCGCCACCGACGACCTGCTGGGTCGTCGATTCCGGGCGCGACTCGACGACGTCGGCCACGGCACGCATTCCGACGCGGAGTGGCCGGCTGGCGAGCCGCTGATCCGGGCCCTGACGCTGGTCCATCTTGGGGGCGCGACGATCGGAATCGGTTGGTTCGGCCTGGGCCTCTGGGGCTTCCGCCGCCTGCTGCGACGATCGAACGAGCCCAGCGACGCGACGCGACGAATCTTCGATGAGTTGATCGCCGACCTCGGCCGGCCGCCGCCGTACCCGAAGCTTCGCGTCTCGGCCTGGCCGCGCGGCCCGGTGCTCGGCGGCCTTGTTCAGCCCTGCATCCTGATCCCCGAGCGGCTCGACGACGACGACGTCGATCCCAACTCGTTGCGGCTGATCTTGCTTCACGAGCTGGCGCACGCCGACCGCAGCGACGTCTGGTTCAGCGCCCTGGCCAGCGTATCGCAGGCGGTCTGGTTCTTCCTGCCGCATCTTTGGTGGCTCCGCTCGCAACTCCGGATCGACCAGGAATTCCTGGCCGACCGCAAAGCGGCCGGACCGATCGGCGATTCGACCGCCTATGCGCAATGGCTCGTCGGCCTCGCCTCGGTCCGTTCGGCCGGCGAGGCGTCGGCCAAGAAAACCCAGGACGCCGCCGGCGACCCGCAGTTTCCGTGGTGGAAGGGGGGGTTCAAGTCGCCGCTGTTGCAGCGCGTCGCCATGCTCCTCTACTGCCCGTTCCGGGTCGAGGACCACCCCCCGCCGTGGTTCTCGATCGTCATGCCCGCGCTCCTCATGGCCATCGCGATCGCCGTCTCGTGTTTCCGGCTGCTCGCCCCGCTCGACCCGTCCGCCCTGTTGCACCCGGCCCGGCCCAGCGACCCCCTGGTCTCGAGCTTGAACATCCCTCAATTCGTGCTCGTCCCGGGCCGGCCCCCCGCCGTCCTGCCTCTGGCTCTGCCTCCCTCGTTCCAGCTCACGGCCGATCTCCTCGCAACCTCCACCGCGCTGGCGCAGATCCGCCTGTCCGATCATCCCCTGACCGCACTCGGCGAATCCGGCCTGGACCCGTCGGCGCTCGATCCCAACGAGCCGCCGTCGTGGCATAGAATCTACATGTGCCGCAACCTCAACGGCTTGACCCTGCTCGTCGACGGCGTCCCCGTGCCCGTCGACGACCCGTACGACGAGGAACCGGACAGCCCGCAATGGCTCACGCTCGCGCCGCCTCGTGATACGACGGCCATCCTTCGCGATCTCGTCGTCACGTGGTGATCGAGCCGACTGCGCACCTCCGGACTGCCATTTCGACACGACTGCCCGATCGACAGCCGCCGAAAATCACGACTGCCACAAAGGCACTCGCGAGTTGGTCCTCCTACCGCTCCGCCCCTCGTCCCATGGCTCTCGATCGAGCAACGCAACTCGTTCGGATTAAATCGGTTAAAGGCGATGTCGCAGGCCCGCCTCAAGGCCCGTATTCCTTCTGGCACACGCTCTGCGTAATGGGTCTTTCGATTTCTCAACGGGACGCGAGCTTCCGGGAGGCGCGGCATGAATGGTCCGAACTGGCAAGAGGGTTGGAATCCTTTCCAAGAATTCCACCGCGAGATGGGCAGGCTGTTCGAGAGTCTCGATCCGTTTCAATCGGCGCGTCACATCCGGCAGTTTCCGGCGATCAACGTCTACCTCGCGGAAGAGGGCTACCTGCTCTCGGCCCAACTGCCCGGCCTGAGCGCCGACGAGGTGGAGCTGACGGTCACGTCCGAGACCCTGTCGCTGCGAGGCGAGCGGAAACGCCCCGAAGGGGTCAAGGACGACTCGTACCGTCGCCAGGAGCGCGTGATGGGCCGCTGGGCGCGAACCGTCACGTTGCCCGACCGGATCGACGAGAGTCGGGTCTCCGCGCATTTCGCCGACGGCGTTCTGACGGTGCGCCTGCCTAGGGCCGAAAGTGCGAAACCGCGACATATCGTGGTCTCCTCCCCGAGTTGACCTGACCTGAAGTGACCTGACGACTCAGCGCGCCAGCAGCGCCCGATTCCAGGAGTTCCGGCCATGAGCGTTCCGAATTCTTCGATCCGCGTCGCGGTGGGCTCGGCGTCGTCTCCGCCCGGCGGCCCGCCGCGGGCCGGCGACGACCAGGAAGCCCGTCCGGCGTTCACTCCCCCCATCGACATCCACGACGGTCCCGACGGATTGACGCTCGAAGCCGACCTTCCGGGGGCGACGGAGAGTAATCTCCACATCCAGCTCGAAGACAACGTCCTGAGCCTCTACGCGAAGATCGATTCGCCGGCCCCGGAATCCGCCCGGCTGATTCACCAGGAATACCCGGTGGGCGACTACCACCGCTCGTTCATCCTGAGCGACGAGGTCGACCGCGAGCGGATCACCGCCGAGTTGAAGAACGGCGTGCTCCGGATCTTCCTCCCCAAGGCCGACCGAGCCCGCGCCCGACGCATCGAAATCAAATCGTGATGAAAAAGAACGGCCGAGCCGGGGAGGCCCCTGGATCCATCCTTGGGCGGAGAGCGTAATATCGAGGTCGAGGGCGGCGAATAAGCTTCGATGCGGATGATGGATTGCGCGGTGATAGCCGAGAATCGATCGCTCACCATAGGACTGACCTCACGGAGGTCGGCTACCATTCCGGACAGTGGCCGGAATCCGTCCGCGCTCCTGTTTCGTATTGAGCACGCCACCCGAAACCCTGCGTGAGAGGCGAAACCCAACCAGGCGCCCAACAGCGAGGTTCCCATGACGAAGCCCGACATGAGCTGGTCGAATCAGTGGCGGCGCGAGCGGCGGATTCCGTTTGAACTGCTGCAAAACGAGTTCAGGCGGTTCGTCGAGGAATACCTTCAACCCGGACCGAGCCACGGACCGGGCGGCGAACCGGGTCCCAGCCCCGGACCGGGCGGTGAGCCGGGTCCCTTCGCCGGTCCAGGTGGCGAGCCGGGGCCCCACCGCGAGCCGACCGGCGGTCGTCCGTGGAGCCCGCCGGTGGACGTCTATGAGACTCCCGAGGAAATCGTGGTCGTCGTCGAGATCCCCGGCGTCGATGCGTCCCAGGTCGAGCTGTCGGTCGCCAACGGCCTGCTCATTATCCGGGGAACGAGAACCCCCGGAGCGCGTCCCGACGCCCACCTTCGGCTCCGCGAGCGCCGGTTCGGATCGTTCCTGCGCCAAGTCGCGATCTCCGGTGAGGTCGATTTCGACGCCGCCCAGGCGGAAACCGTCAACGGCGTCCTGACCATCCGCTTACCCCGACGACAGGTCTCGGCCCCCCGGACGATCCCGGTTCGGCCGGGTTGAGCCGCTCGAACGCAACTCGCGACGGCCGGCCGGAAAACCAAGGGTCGGTCCCCCTCGCTCCGCATGAGAATTGTGGTAAGTTGTAGACGTTGAAAGCTGTTTCCTACTCGTGCGGAGCCTTGCGATATGGAGACCGAGAAGGTCATCACGTACTCAGCGATCGGAGTCGCTGCGATCATCATCCTGATTTTCCTGCTCGATCTCGTCGTCGGAATCTTCGGGCAATACATCGCGATGGACGTGCTTTTCATCCTCGGCGGCGCGTTCCTGCTATGGCAGGGCGTCGAGACGATCCTCGAACTCCGATAGTAGCCGCCCCGCACCGGTCGGCGACGGCTAGAGCGGGGCCCGCCCGGCGGCGACTTGCCGGGTCATCGCTTCGATCAGGCCGTCCCAGGTGTAGGTCGAAGCCTCGGCGGCGACCGTCCAGCCGAGGTTCGCCGCGGCCTGGGTGGTGATCGGGCTGATCGAGGCGAGCTTGATCTCCCGGCCGATCTTCCGCCGCGCGGGCTCCGGCAAGAGCGCGTGCAGCCGCGCGGTGATCGCCGAACTGGAGAGCGTGATCCAGTCGATCGATCCGTCCATGATGCGGTCGATCAGGGAATCGGGAAGCTGGTCAGCGTCGGCGTTCTGGTAGACGGCCACCTGGTCGACATCCGCCAGCCGGCTCAGCTCGTCCTTGAGGATCGTCCGGCCGCGATCGGCCCGCGCGAGCAAGATCCGCGAGCCCGCCGCGACGCCCGCGAGCGACTCGGCCAGCGACTCCGAACGGAACGACGGCGGGATCAGGTCGGCGCGGAGGTGAAACCGGTCGAGCGCCTCGGCCGTGCTCGGCCCGATCGCCGCGAGCTTGACGCCCCCGAGCGCGCGGAGGTCCTTCCCACGCTCGAAAAGGCGTTCGAGAAAGCTGCGGACGCCGTTGACGGAGGTGAAGACGAGCCAGTCGTAGTCCCCGAGCCGGTCGATCGCCGCGTCGAGCGGTCCCGAGTCGGCGATCTGACGGATCTCGACCGTCGGCGCGACCACGACTTCCGCCCCCAGCGCTTCGAGCGCCGACGCCGACCGGGCCGCCTCGTCGCGAGGCCGCGTGACGACGATCCGCTGGCCGAACAGCGGCAACGACTCGAACCATTCCAGCTCCCCGCGACGGGCGACGACCTCGCCGACGACGAGGAGAGCAGGGGGTCGAACGTGGCGCTCGCGGGCCAGGCTGGTAATGCTCTCCAGCGTTCCCGCGACGACCCGCTGCGACGGCAGCGAGCCCGATTCGACGATCGCCGCGGGCGTGCCCGACGGTTTACCTTCGCGGATCAGGGTGCGGCAAATCGCGTCGAGATGGGTGACGCCCATGTAAACGACCAGCGTGCCGGGAAACCGGGCCAGGGCCGGCCAGTCGACTCCGGAACGACCCGCCGACGCCTCGGGGTCGCTGTGCCCGGTCACGAACGCGACCGCCGAGGCGGCCCCCCGGCAAGTGACCGGGATTCCGGCGTAGGCCGTCGCCCCGACCCCCGCCGTCACCCCCGGAACGATCTCGAACGGGATTCCGTGTCGCCGCAGAACGGCCGCTTCCTCCGACCCTCGCCCGAAGACCAGCGGATCGCCCCCCTTGAGCCGGACGACCACCTTCCCGGCCTGGGCGTGCTCGACGAGCGTCTGGTTGATCTCGTTCTGATCGAGCGTGCAGTGGCCGACCGACTTCCCCGCGCAGATCCGCAAGGCCGACGCCGGAGCCAGGTCGAGCAACCGCGCGCTGGCCAGATGGTCGAAAACGACCACCTCGGCCCGACCCAGCCGGTCGGCGCCTCGCAACGTCATCAACCCGGGATCACCCGGCCCCGCACCGATCAGATAGACGATTCCGCGCTCGCGACTCATGGCGTCTCTTCAAACACGTCGAAGGAAGGGGACTTGATTCCCTTCTCCCCTCGCGGGAGAAGGTGCCCCGAAGGGGCGGATGAGGGGGAGGTCGGAAGCTGTCGCGCCCCCCTCATCCGGCCGTTCCGGCCACCTTCTCCCGCGAGGGGAGAAGGGAGGCTCGCGACAGCCTATTCTGATTTTGCACGTCAGAGCAAGGCGAGCGGACCACGGGTCACGCCGTACTGGTTGGAAGCCTTGAGGTCGCGCCAGAGGGTTTTGCCGTCGCGCTCGCCGGCGATCGTCTCGCGGTAGAGGGCGACGGTTCGCTCGACGGCTTTGGGCGAATCGTCGAGGAACTCGATCCGCAGGCTGCCGACGCCCTGCGCGACCAGCCGGGGGAGGAACTCGGCGGCCGTCTGGGGGACAGCGTTGAACAGCGTGTTGCGACAGCCGACGTCGGCCTTGAGCGGGTGCTCCTTGCCCACGCGGTCGCGCAGCTTGACGTCGTGATGGTCGCACGGCCGCCCGCAGTTCGTGTGGTCGGTCCCCGGCGATAAAAACGCACAGTAGACGCAATGCTCCATGTGGAACATAGGAATCTGCTGATGGATCACCACTTCCAGCCAGTCGGTCGGGACGCCGGCGATCAGGTCGAAAAGCTGGTCGACGTTGAGGTCGTACGACGCCGTCACCCGCCGCGCGCCTCGGGCGTGGAACAGTTCGACCGTCAGCGGGTTGGCGGCGTTGAGCGAGAAATCGGCCACGAACGGGACGCCGTTCTCGGCGCAGTAATAAAGGCCCCCGGCGTTGCGGACGAGGACGCCGTCGGCCCCGACCTTGCCGAGATACTTGAACAGGTTCCGCTCGGCCGGCTTCTCGATCCGGGGCGTCGCCACGTACACGGTCGCGCCTCCCCGGTGGGCGGCGGCGACGGCGTCGGGGTATTCCTTGATGTTCTGATAGTCGGCGTAGATCGTGGTGACGCCCATCGCCACGGCGGCCTCGACCTGGTCGGTCCGACGGCAGAGCACCGCCAGTTGCGGCGAAGCAACGCCGCCGTCGGCTCGCTGGCGATCACGCTCGGCGCGGATCGGGGCCAGAAGCGTTGGCAGGACGGGCTCGGCGGCGATCGCGCGAGGCGGCGGTTGGGCCGACACCGAGTCGAGCCGGGCCGACAGGTCGCGGCGAAGCTGGTTGAGGATGCTCTTGGGGACCATCGGCGCGCCGACGATCTCGGTTTCGAGCGAGCGGAGCCGGTACGCGGTGCCGCCGAGCCGGCCGAGCTGCTCGCGGAGCAGGGCGTCGTCGGCCGCCTTCGACTGCGCCGGTTGCAACGGCGATTCGCTGCTCGCCGTCGCCGAGAAGCCCGTCGCCGTCCGCGCCTCGACGCGGAGCGGCTCGCCGACCGCCGCCCGAACGCTCATGTCGAGGTCGACCAGACGGGCCGAAGGGTCTTCGAACGTCCGGCGGATGCGGGCTGTCAGCTCGGGGTCGTCGGTCTTCCAGACCTGCTGGCCGCGTTTCAGCCGCGCGAGATCGATCGCGTCGCGGCCGAACCGCAGCTCGACGCGTCCCGGCGTTGAAGCCGAGTTTCCGCTCGCGGCGATCACCTCGTAAATCCGCCCGCCTTGCTCGGGGATTCCCGCCGCCTCGTCGCCGTCGAAGACGAGCCCGTCGCCGGGTTTGACGTGCGAGGCGACCGACATCCGAACGCCCGAGCGACCGACCGACTCGACCTCGCCGAGCAAGACCCCGCGCTTCTTGGCGTAATCGCCGCGAACCAGCACCTTGTGGTTCTCGCCGTCGAGGAAGCCGTGGCTGAACCCGCGCGAGAACGAGAGCTGCATCTCCTCGACCTCGCGAGGCGAAAACGCGACGGGCCGTCCCTCCCACGCCTCGTCGATCGCCTGGCGGTAGTGCCGGGTGATGTTGGCCACGTACTCGGGCGCCTTGAGCCGGCCTTCGATCTTCAGGCTGGCGACCCCCGCGCGGATCAGTCCGGGGATCAGGTCGTAGGCGGCGAGGTCTTGCGGGCTGAGGAGGAACTGCGTCTTCCCCAGGTCGACGTCCTGGCCGTCGCAAACGATCTCGTAGGGCATGCGGCAGGCCTGAGCGCACTCGCCGCGGTTGGCCGATCGGCCTCCGAGGGCCTCGCTGGTCAGGCACTGGCCGGAATAGGCCACGCAGAGCGCCCCGTGGACGAAGACCTCGACCGGCAGCGTCGACTCGGCGCGGACCCGCTCGACGTCCGCCAGCGAAAGCTCCCGCGCGAGGATCACGCGCGAGCAACCCAGCTCGGCCGCCAGCCGGACCCCTTCCTCGCTGGTGATCGACATCTGCGTCGACGCGTGGATTTCCAGGTCGGGCGTGACCGCGCGGATCAGCCGAGCCAGTCCCAGATCCTGGACGATGACGGCGTCGACCCCCGCCGAGGTCAGCTCGCGGACCGTTTCCTCGACGTCCGGAAGCTCGCGCGGAAAGATCAGCGTATTGAGCGCAACGTACCCCTTGACCCCGTAGCGGTGGAGGTAGGTCATCGTATCGGACAGATCAAGACCATCGAAATTCATCGCCCGAATCCGGGCGTTATGGCGCTTTAATCCAAAGTAGACGGCGTCGGCCCCGCTGGCCACCGCCGCGCGAACGCACTCCCGGTCGCCCGCCGGCGCGAGCAATTCGGGCTTCACCGCGACCGCCTCCCAGCTCGGGTCGTCGATCGCAAGTCTCGTCCGCACACTGGTTTCAACCTTCATCAACGCCCCATTCCCTACCGGATCACATGGTCCAGACCGTCGAGCTTAAACCATTATTACGCCGAAGGCCGATTCAACCAAGTGTCGCCGGTCGATGGACGGTCCGCACGACCCGGTGGACGCCGGCCCTGGCCCCGCGCGCAAAAGTGGCCTTGAGTTCGTGCAATAATTGTTTTACAATCCCCTCATCGACGCGTGGAAGAGCGGGCGAGCGACGCCCACGCTCTTGGTCTGAGCCTTTTGATCCGATAGATTGTAACGGTTCCACGTCGATTCGCCCCCCGCATATTCGGCGAGTCGACTCGTACGACGCTCTTACACAACGCGACACGACCTTCCTTGGCCGAGCGACAGCCCCGCCTCTGATGTTGGAGAGCGCAGCCTGCCTCAGGCGTTCTCGAAACGAAAAAGTCGCCCTGGCGGCTTCGAGCTATGCGAATCATGGTCCGGGACGACCGGACGAATGAAAGCACGCGGCAGCCTCCCGGGGTGTGCCGGAACCCGGGAAAAGTAGAGGAGTTCGATCGAGATGCGCGCACTCAAGAAACTGCGGTCGTCGCTGCTGATGATCGCGATCCTGGTCGCCGTCGGCGCTTCGATCAAGATTGCGTCAAGCTCTCCGAACGGTTGGCCGTGGGAGTCTTCGCGACCCCTCGTCGAGAAATACAAGTTCGCCCCGGTGAGTCGGACCGTCCTTGAAGGATCGCTGACGGCCGGCGGACGGCTCGAGAGCTCGAAGCGGACGGTGATCGAGTGCGAGCTGGAGAATATCACGATCGGCATCAAGGGCCAGCGTCTGGCTGCGGGGGGGGCGTCAACGCTCCTGAGCGTCGTGCCCGACGGTTCGGTCGTCGAGCGCGGAACCGTCCTGGCGCAGATCGATTCCTCGGACTACGAGGAGCTGCTTCGCCAGCAGCGGATCACCGTCGAGCGGTCGCGGGCCGACCGCTATCAGGCGCAGCTCGATCTCGAAGTCGCCAAGCTCGCGATCAGCGAGTACCGTGAAGGCGTGATGAAAGAGACGCTCAAAGACTACGAGCGGGCGATCGCGCTGGCCCAGTCGGACGAGATGCGCTGCAAGGACCGGCTCGACTGGGCCATCCGGATGAAGGCGAAAGGCTACGTGCCTCAGAACCAGGTCGCCTCCGAGAAGCAGAGCTACGCGCAGGCGCTCTTCGCAGTGGCTCAGGAGACGAGCGGCCGCCGGTTGTTCGAGCGGTACACCGCGCCCAAGAACCTTCGCGTGCTCGACGGCCAGGTGCTCGCCGGGACGGCCGTCCTCAACTATCAGGACAGCCGGCTGCAACGCAACCTCGAACGGCTCGCAAAGCTGGAGAAGCAGGTCGAGCTGTGCACGATCCGGGCCCCCCACGACGGCTTCGTGATCTACGCCAACGATGCACGCAGAGGGATCACGATCGAGGCCGGCATGGCCGTCCGGCAGAAGCAAGACCTCTTCTACCTTCCCGACCTCAAGGACATGGAAGTCGTCGCCCAGTTGCACGAGTCGATCGTCGACCAGGTGCGGAAAGGCATGAAGGCGACTGTCCGCCTGGAAGGGGCGCCGGCCGCCCGGCTGTCGGGTCGGGTCACGTCGATCTCGCCGATCCCCGTGTTCGACTATCGCTCGGACGTCCGCTACTTCGATGCGATCGTCAAGCTTGATTCGATGTCGCGCGTCGACCTCAAGCCGGGGATGACCGCGCAGGTTGATCTGTACCTGACCCCGAAGCCGAACGTCCTGACCGTCCCGATCGAGGCGGTGACCCAGGAAGAAGGCCAGGATTTCTGCTATGTCGCCCGGGAAGACCGGCTGGAACGACGGAAAATCGAGCTCGGGCAGGCCACGCACGATTTGCTGGAAATCGCCGACGGGCTGGAGGAAGGGGAGCAGGTGGTGCTCAATCCGGTCCTCGCGGAAGTCGACGCCGACGTCCCCGACGATTCCGACCTGAGCACCAAGCCCGCCGCCCCCCCGGCGGGAGGCGCCGAGGGCAACCGAGAGCCCGTCAACGCGGTCGCCGTGTTGCACTGATTACGACGGCCGCGCCGAGGCGGCCGGCGAATCGGCCGGCGCGGCCCGATCGTAAACTGTCGACGGCCGCCGCGCCGAGCCGAAGGAAGAATCGAACCGAGGCCCGTCGTCCCTGCCGGCTCGCGATCCGTCCGCGCGCCCGGGTCTCTGATTTCCTCCTCGAGCTGCGACGACGACGATCTCATGGGTGCAAAACGCGCGGGGGGCGGTGCTTCGTCCTCCTCATCTTCGGACCACGCCGTCTTGAACGCCCTGCTCGTCGCGGCGGCGCTTGGCGGGGCGTTCAGCCTGCTGGTCCGGAACGGCCGGCTGACCTGGCCGCCGGTGCAGTTGCTCTCCGGCCTGGCGACCATCGCCGGCTGCCTGGCGCTGGTCGGGCCGCTGATCCTGGCACGGTCGGGGCGGAGCGGCGGCAGTCTCGGCGAACTCGTCTGGATGACCGGCGGGCTGTTGATCTGGATCTTCGACGTCGTGGGGGTGATCGGCGGCAACATGAAATGGACCAACTGGGCGACCCCGCTCGGCGAGCGAACCATGGGCCTGATCATCCTGGCCGTGCTCATCGCCGGAATGCGGTCCGGACTCGCCGGAAAGGACTGGTCGTGGACGAACGTCACCGGCTGGGCCCTGGGTCTGTTCTGGGTCGGATTGGCCTTTTCGTCCTGGCTGTTGACCTCAGGTTCGTGGGGCGCGACGGGTCTCGTTCTGCGGTGATCCTTGACGCTGTGCGCCCCAGTGATTAGCTTCAGATAGACCAAGCGAACCCTTGATCCGGAATGCGCGCTTCTCACTCGTAAATCGACTCATTCCCGCCGGATCAGGTGCGTCGAGGAGTTTCTTCGTGGCGATCGATCAAGAGACCACACCGACGACGACCGACCTCAATGCGAATTGGCCGGTCATTGAAAACGAAATCCCGACCTATCGGGCCGTCAGCACCCGCGCCATCTTCGCGGTGATTTGCGGGCTCCTGGCGGTATTCAGCTTCGCGCATCCGATTTTCTATCTGTTCGCGGTCCTGGCCGTGATCCTCGGCGTTACTGCCGATCGCGCCATCCAGCGCCATCCCGAAATGCTGACCGGCCAGACGATGGCTCGCGTGGGCGTCTTGCTCGGGCTGGTGTTCGGGCTCTCGATCGCGACGGTCACGAGTCTCCAGAACTATCTCATTCGACGAGAGGCCGTGAAGTTCGCGGCTACCTACGCGGAAGCCCTGAAGGCGTCCCCGCTCGCCGAGGTCTACTGGCTGGGGCTGCCGCCGACGACTCGCGCGAAAGTGACCGCTCAGGAAAACTGGACCCAGCTTCAACAGTCGAGCAAGCAAGACCTGGCGATGACCGAGATGAAGCACGCGCCGCTCAAGGCCCTCGCGGATCGGCTGAAGTCGTCGCCCGAACAGAAGATCTCGTTCCTGAAGGTCGAAACGCAGTCCGAAGACGGCGACATGCTCCCCGTCGTCCTCGCCGTTTTCGAGATCGACGGCCCCACCGTCAAGGAGCACGAGGGTCGTGAACTCGCGCTGGCCGTGCTCAAGGGCATGATCCCCGAGGGGTCGAAAGCCTACGAGTGGTGGGTGGAAGACCTCCGCTACCCGTACAAACCGTCGACCTACGTCATCCCCGACAAGCCGGTCGACGACGGCCACGGCCATGCCCCCGGCGGCGGCGGCGACCACGGCCCCGGCGACGGCCACAACCACTGACGCCTATCAGCGGCTCCAGCCGACGCGAGGCCCGCTCACCTCACGGTGATCGCGGGCCTCGTCGCATTTCATTCAGGGCGGCCTGGAGTGCTCAGCGGTCGTCCTCGCCGGAGTAGGCGGCGAAGCAGTTCGGCGTCTCCCACAGGACGACTTCGGAAATCGGCAGCCCGGCCCCCCGGCCGTGGTCGTAGATCAGCCGGGCGATATTCTCGGCCGTCGGATTCGCGTCCATCACGAACACGCGCTCGCCGCGCTCGCGAAGCAAGGGGAGCAGGGGGTCTTCGCGACAGAGCAGCATGTTGTGGTCGAGTTGCTCGTCGATCCAGCGCTGGATCGTCTGCTTGATCTCGCCGAAATCCACGAGCATGCCTCGACTGTCCAGACGCGACCCCTCCAGCGTGACGACGGCCCGCCCGTTGTGCCCGTGAAGATGCCGGCACTTGCCGTCATAGTTCAGGAGCCGGTGGCCGTAGCAGAATTCGATCTCGCGGGTGACTCGATACATCGTGACTGGTTTCCTATTGCTCGTCGGCGTAGCGCGTGCGATCGGGCCGGTTCGCGTCGCGAAACCCGTCGCGGCGCTCCGCGCATTTGTTGCAAACCCCGCAGTGCAGACCGGCGTCGGGGCGAATGCATGAGAAGGTCAGATGCAGCGGCAGCCCGTCGCCGCGAGCCACTACGTCGGACTTGTGCAGGCGGCTGAACGGCCGGATCAGCCTTGGCGAACCCGAAAGCGCCTGACCGAGAACCGTTTCGAGCCCCTGAAAAAACTCTGGAGTGCTGTCCGAGAACGGGTTCGATCCCAGCGACCCGAGCGCCAGCTCGTGGACGTTTCGGAGCCGGCACCACAGGGCCGACTTGACCGTCAGCAGCAGGTTGCGGCCGGGCAGGTAGACCGCCTCATCGGGGGTCTCGGCACCCGGTACGTCGACGCCGCCGTCGGTGCTCCAGTGCGGACCGTAGACGTCGCGAATCGGCTCGTCGAGGACCACGAGCGGCTCCAGGCGGTCGCAGGCGATCGCCTTGAGGTACGCGCGGGCCGCGGCCAGCTCGACGTCTTCCCAGTCCAGGCCGCACCGGATGTAGATCGGCTGCACCCGCCGTCGTGAGCGGACGAACTCGCCGCAGAGCACCGCGCTCTCGATCCCGCCGCTGATCAAGACGGCGATCATCGGGGCCTCAGCCTCTGGCATGCTCGAACACCCCCAAAGGAACGGATGATCCGGTAGCTAGCCGCCCATCGACACGACTCTCTCATCTTAGGCCGAGACGTCGTCCCCAGCAACCGGAGGGGCCGCGTCGACGGCCTCCGCGGCAGTCGGTTCCGACGGCTCGCCGATCCGTTCGCGGTCGATCCATTCGAGGGCCTCGGCCTTGCTGTTGATCCGGCCGTCGAGCTGGGCCTCGCGGACCTGATCGAGGATCGTCGAGAAGCTCGCGCCGGGTTTGAGACCGTGGCGGACGAGATCGTGGCCGGAGAGCAGGGGGGGCGGGTTGATCGGGCCCGAGGGCTGGCATCGCAGGTAGTATTCGCAGTAGTCGACGTGCTGGAGGTCGCCGGTCGAGGCCAGGGCGTCGGCGCGGTGGAGCGCCAGCAGCTCGTCGATTCCCGGTTCCGCGAGCATCCGCTTGAGCTTGGCCTCGCGCAGCTTTTTGGCTTCGCCGAGGTACTGGTGATAGGTCACGAGCCAGGCGACCCGCTCGCGCTCGGCGTTCGAGAGCTTCAACCGCCGGCCCAGGTCGTCGGCCTTGCGACCGCCGACTTGCTCGTGATTGTGGTAGCTCGTCCGCCCGTGACAAATCGACCGCGTGAACGGCTTGCCGACGTCGTGCAGCAGCGCGGCGAAGGCCAGCGTGAAGCTCGGCTGCTTGGGCAGGAGGTCGAGGACCAGCAGCGTATGGTCCCAGAGATCCCCCTCCGGCTGCATCGGCTTGCCCTGAAACAGCCCCTTCGTCGCCGAGAGCGGCGGCAGGACGGCGGCGATCAGGCCGTAATCCATCGCCATGTCCATCGCCAGGGCTCGACTGTGATGCACGAGCATCCGCCGCAGCTCCTGGGCGATCCGCTCGGGAGACACAACGACGACCTCCGCCGCCATCGTCCTGAGCGCCGACAGGGTCGCGGGCTCGATCCGCAGATCGAACCGGGCGGCGAACCGCACAGCGCGAAGGAGCCGGAGCTTGTCTTCCCGAAACCGGGCGGAAGGTTGGCCGATGGCGCGGAGAAGCTTCGCGGCGAGATCGGCCCGGCCGCCCACGTAGTCGATCACCTCGCGGCCGACCGGGTCCATGAACATGCCGTTAATGGTGAAGTCGCGTCGGGCCGCGTCCAGCTCGGGAGAGCTGTAGACGACGCCGGTCGGCCGTCGGCCGTCGACGTACGCCAGGTCGCTCCGGAACGTGGCGATCTCAACCTCGATCCCTTGCCGCCGGGGATGTCGGACCTGGACGACGCCGAACGAGGCGCCGATCGTCAGCGACCGATACGGCAGGCTGAGCATCACCTGCTCGGGGGTCGCGTTGGTCGCGACGTCGTAATCGGCCGGTTCCAGGCCGAGCAGAATGTCGCGGACGCAGCCCCCCGCCCAGAAGGCCTGAAAACCCGCCTGACGCAGTCGCAACACCACTTCCTCGGCGAAGCTGAGACTCGCCGCGGCGTCAGACATTGCCCGCCTCCTCGCTCGGCCCCTCCGTCCCCGTCTTCGAATCCGACGACTCGGCGTCCTCCTCGCCCTCGGGACCGGGAAAAACCCGGATGGCGACCTGCGTGTCGCCGTAGCGGCGAACGTCCCAGGCTTCGAAATCGGGCAAGATTTCGCCGTCGAGCGTGCGGCCCGCTTCCAGGGCGATCAGCGATTCGGCCGGCAAGCGTTCGACGAGCTGGTCGAGCAGCTCGCGAATCTTCTTGGCGTGGTCTTCGTATTCCTTGTAGGGCGGGTCGAGGAAGACAGCCACGGGCTGGTCGGCCGCCCATTCATGCGTTCGGACCCATCGATAGGCGTCGGCCAGGCGGACTTGAGCCCGGTCCTGATAGCGAAGCCGGGCGACGTTGCCGTGGATAAGCGCCACGCTCTCGCGGTTCTTCTCAACGAAGATCGCTGCCTCGGCCCCTCGGCTGAGGGCTTCCAGGCCGATCGCGCCGGTGCCGGCGAACAGGTCGACGGCCGTGCGCCCGGGCATCATCTCGCCGACCATGTTGAACAGCGACTCGCGCACCAGGTCGCTCGTCGGCCTGAGTGCCGCCGTCGCCTTGGGACCGTCGATCTTGTGCCCGCGCCTCTGCCCCGCAATGATCCGCATGTCGACTCGCTTCACTCCCCGGTAGTCTTCGAATCCGTCTCCCCCATGATAGAGCCGCACGGCGGAATCGGCTACTCCACGACCGATCACGCTCAAAGACCGACCGCGTCGGCCGCGAACCGCCTCCAGGTCGTCGCCGTCGCGGCGGCCACAGCGCAGGCGGTCAGGCCGACTCCCAGAACCGTGCGAAAACGGGGGCCCAGACGCGAGAGCGGATAGGCTTCGGGAATTCCGGCCAGCAGCGGAGCCAGGAACAGGACCACAGCCTCGGCGGTTCTCAGCCGACCGAAGAACGCGCCCATCATCAGCACGCCCTCAAGCCCGATCAGGCCGACGCCCGGGGCCGTATCAGGGGCTTCGGCGCGGAAGCTCGCCGCGATGCTGGCGCCGACGATCGCCGCCGCCAGCGGCAAGGCGGTCAGCCCTCCCGAGGCGTATCCCGAGAGCATCACCGCCAGCCCCGCCCCCAGAGCGGCCGTCGCCAGAGCCACGAGGACCCGAACCGCCGAGCCGGACCGCGTTTGTATCCAGACCAGGCCGGACCAGTTGCAGGCCGTCGCCAGGCCCAGGCCCCCGAAGATCAGCCAGCGCCAAGCCGACGGCCACTCGGCCGAGCCCGGCCCGGCGTGGTCAACGACATAGCTCGATCCGTGCAACAGCACCGGCGCAACGGCCGTCGCCGCGACGAGGCGCGCGGCGGCCCCAAGACGCGATGGCGTCTTCAGAGAACGGCATACGGCCTCGGCCGCGAGAATCCCAGGCAGGACGAGCCCGAGGAACCGATCCTGATCCTCCCGGATCGGCCACCGCGGGCGAACACCCAGGATCGCCAGCCCGAGGTAAAACCCCAGGCCGACGGCCAAACACCAAACCCAGCACCCGCCACGGCCCGCCCATCGACCGATCGCCCAGGTCAGGGCCGAGACCATCGCGGCGGCGGTCAGCGCCTCCAGCAGGGTGACGGGTTCGGTCACGGCCGCCCCCCGATCAGGACTTCACGCCCTCGAAGCTGACCTCGATGTGGATCTCGTCGCCGGCCGCCGGGATCATCTTGTCCATGCCGTAATCGGAGCGCTTGATCTTGAGGTGCGTGGTGTAGCCGCGACGATGGACGCCCGGGGGGAACTCGGCGGTCTTGCCACCCGTGAGAAGGAAGGTCACCGGCTTGGTCTCGCCGTGGAGCGTGAGGTCGCCGGTCACTTCCAGGCCCTTTTCCACCGCCTTCACCGCCGTGCTCTTGAACGAGACGACCGGGAACTGCTTGGCGTTGAAGAAGTCGGGGCTCGCAAGATGCTCGTCGCGCTTCTTGTTGGCGGTGTCGAGGCTCTCGGACTTGATCGTAAGGGCGAACCGCGATGAGGAGGGGTTCGCCGAGTCGACGCGGAACTCGCCGGCGACGTCGTTGAAGCGACCGTGAATCCAGCTCAGCCCGAGATGCTCGACCTTGAAGGTCGCCGACGTGTGCGCGGGGTCGATGCTGTAGGTGTCGGCCGCCCGAGCTCCCGACTGACCGCCCAGAATCGTCGCGACCGCCAGCAGACCGGATTTCAGCATCGTTGTTCGCATCATTCCCTCGCTGCAAGACACTAGATCGTCCTGTAAATCTCGCCGTCGCGACGAGCCACGACGATTGTAGGCTCGCCGCGACGCGGAGTGAATGGCTCAGCTCGTCGCGTCCGGAGTGGCCCGACCGCCAAGCCAGAGCCGGTGGAGATCGATCAGGCTGGCGACGGCCAGATCGGGCTGCGTCGTCGGTTCGCCCGCGGGCTGAGGTTCGAGCCAGATGGTGAACATGCCGACCGAACGGCCGCCGACGATGTCGGAAGCCAGATTGTCTCCGACCATCGCGGTCTGGTGGGCCGAGCATCCCAACCGGGCGATGGCGGCCTCGAAAAGTCGAGAGTGCGGCTTGCCGACGACGATCGGCCGGACCCGCGCGGCCGTCGCGACCGCTTCCGCCAGCGCGCCGCAGCCGGGGTCGAACTGACCGTCGGCCACCGGGAACCGCTCGTCCATATTGACCGCGAAGAACACCGCGCCCGAGGCGACGGCCCGCGACGCGGCGCGCAGCCGACCGAAGTCGAACAGGGGATCGTTGCCGACGACAACCGCTTTCGCCTCGCGCCAGCGGTCTATCGGCAGCGGCCGGTGCCCGGCCTCCTCGAGCGCCGAGGCCAGCTCGCCGGTGCCGATCGCCAGCAGGTCGACCGAGCCCAATCGGTCGTGAACCTCGTCGGCCACGAGGTCGAAGGCCGCGATCACGTCGTGCCGCGCCGCCGGAATCCCCAGCCGCGTCAGCTCGCGCGCCAATGCCTCGGAGCCGTACCGCGACGAGTTCGACGCGAACACCAAAGGATAATCGGCCCGCCGCAGAGCCGCGACCAGCTCGGCCGCGCCGGGCAGGAGATGGGGGCCGGCCCAGATCGTGCCGTCGAGGTCGAACGCGAATCCTCGGACCTCTCGAAGCGTCATCAAGTTCACGGCTCCCTCTCCCCGAGGCTTCGGCGTTCCCATACGTCGGCGTCGAGCGTCCTCGTCCGGGTCGCGACCGGACGAGTTTACCATCTTCGACGCCCGCTCCCAGCCAGGTCGTCGTCTTCTCCGTTTTCGCAACCACCCTCGGACCGCTATAATGACCTGCGACCCAATCGACCCCGAACGAGAACACGTTTCTTCCGAGACGACAGCGATCGAGGACCTGGAAATGAGCTTGCTGGAACAGTTGCGCGGCATGACGGTGGTGGTCGCCGACACCGGAGACATCGAGGCCATCGCCCGGTACCGTCCCCAGGACGCGACGACGAACCCCTCGCTGCTTTATAAAGCCGCCCAGATGCCGCAGTACCAGCGGATCGTCCAGGACGCGGTCGAGTTCGCGCAGTCGACCGAGACCGCGCCCGAGGCGCAGCTCGACGCCTGCCTCGACAAGCTGGCGGTGGGGTTCGGCAAGGAGATTCTCGAGATCATCCCTGGCCGGGTCTCGACCGAAGTCGACGCGCACCTGTCGTTCGACACCAAGGCGACCGTCGCCAAGGCGCACCGGCTGATCGAGCTTTACGCCAAGCAAGGCGTCGATCGCAAGCGGATTTTGATCAAGATCGCCTCCACCTGGGAGGGGATCAAGGCCGCCGAGCAGCTTGAAAAAGAGGGCATCCACTGCAACCTCACGCTGCTGTTCAGCTTTCCTCAGGCCGTCGCCTGCGCCGAGGCGGGCGTCACGTTGATCTCGCCGTTCGTCGGCCGGATTCACGACTGGTACCTGAAGGACCGCGGCGTCAAGGAGATCGCGCCGACCGAAGACCCGGGCGTCCACTCGGTTCAGCGGATCTATCGCTACTTCAAGAGCCACGGCTACAAGACCGAGGTCATGGGCGCGAGCTTCCGCAACATCGGCGAGATCGTCGAACTCGCGGGCTGCGACCTGCTGACGATCGCTCCCGAGCTGCTCAAGACGCTTGAGGAGACCGACCAGCCGCTCACGCGCAGGCTCTCGCCCGACACCAAGAACGGCGACGCCGAGTCCAAGATCCACCTCGACGAGAAGGCGTTCCGCTGGATGCTCAACGAAGACGCCATGGCCACCGAAAAGCTTTCCGAAGGCATCCGCAAGTTCGCCGCCGACCTGGTCAGCCTCCAGAAGGTCGTCGCCAAGCTCATGAAGCAGCCGGTCGGCGTCTGACGTCGTTCGACTGAAACTTGCCTCGCCCTCACTCAGTCCGGATTCAGGCCCTGCGCCAGAGCGTTCCATAGAAGCGTGGCGTAGTAGACCGGCGCGTGGTCGGCCAGTCCCCCGATGCTGAAGGGGACTGCGCCGACGTCGAGCCGCTTCTGCTCGATCGAGCGTTTCAGGGCCGTCGCGAGGTTGCTGAAGCTCTGATTCAGATCGCTCAGCAGCGCTCTCGGCGACACGTCGGGGACGGCCTGGAATTCGCCGGCGTCGACGTACGCGAACGGCCAGGACGGCGGAAGCTTCGCGATCACGTCCTCGCGGTGCACGAACCGGCGATGGACGCAAGGCGGAAGGCTGTCGACGAACGCGCGGTCGCCGACGCGCGGGCAGCCGTACGTATAAACGCCTTCGATCGGCCCGTCATCGGCCAGATGGGCCAAGGCGAGCACGGCCAGGGCCCCTCCCAGGCTGTGGCCGGCCAGCCAGAGCTTTTGCTCCGAGCTCCTCGTCTTCACGACCGCGTCGAGCCGGTCGCTGATCCGCGCAAAGGCTTCTAGAAAACCCGAATGCACGAGCCCACCGGCGCGGCTGGCCGCGGGGAGAAAGCGACTGTCGATCTTGAGGTCCTCGTTCCCGAGGATCAGGTCGACGATGCTTGGAGGATTAGTGCTCGAAATGCCCGGAAGCTGAAGCTTCGTCCCTCGAAACACGATCACCAGGGCGTCGTCCGCGCTCAGGACCATGCCTCGGATGTCGTCGCCGTCGTGGATCCAGTCGATCGAGAATCCCAAACCGGGCAGCGGCGATTGGTTGAACCGGCTTTTGACCGAAGGCGCGTCACCATAGACCAGCAGCGACGCATCGGCCAGCCACCAAGCGTTAACGTCCTGGAACGAGCCGGTCGCCGACACGCTCGACACCAGCGCCGTAGGTTGAAAGGGGACGACGTCGCTGTGAGCAAAGCAGGGGAAATCGGGAGGAGGAGGCAAGAGCCCCTCGATCGTCTCCTTCGGCGGCGGACGCAACGGCAGCATCGATCGATTTCCTCACGCCTTCGAGGCGATTCCAGAGAGTGATCGACGGCGATCGGCTCTCGTCAGGGAGCGGCGGGGCGCGTCGACGGTACGGATCGGAGGCCGACTTCGTCGAGATGTAGCAGCAAATCGGCCGGATCGTTGTAAACCCGATACGCGCCCGCGCGTTCGAGCTCGTCTTGCCCGTAGCCGCCTGAGAGCAGACCGACACCCAGAGCCCGGGCGCGGCGCGCGGCCAGCAGGTCCCAGACGCTGTCGCCGACGACCACGGCGCTGGTGATCGGCACGTTCAACCGCTCGGCGGCGGCCAGGAACAGATCGGGGTCGGGCTTGGCGTGCGCCACCTCGTCGCGGGTGACGATCGGTACGCCGGGCGGCACGCCGAGCGCCTCCAGGGTCGGCCGCGCGCCGGCGATCCGCGCGCTGGTGGCGATCGCCCAAGGCGCCCTCATCTCGGTCAGGTAGGCGAGCAGCTCGCACGCGCCGGGAAGCGGAACGACCTGGCTGCTCAGGCGCGCATACGCCTCGGCGTGGAGACGCACCAGGCTGCCGGCTTCCTCGGCGCTCAGCACGACGCCCGTCTCGCGCAAGATCGCATTGGCCATCAGACCGCCGCTCATGCCGATCTTGCGATGGATCGTCCAGACCGCCAGGTTGATGCCCACTTGCGAGAGCGCCTCGTGCCAAGCGAGGACGTGCTGGTACACGCTGTCGACGAGCGTGCCGTCGAGGTCGAAGATGAACGCGGTCGCGGTGGCGGCGGTCGTCGGATCGTGGGTCTTCATATCGCCTCGAACTTCTTTCCCGCCGATCGGTCAGTCCAGGTCGCCGGTAATTTGGATTTCCGCAATCTCGCCGAGCAGGAAATCCCTGTCCCCGATCTGGACCCTGAGCTGATCGATGCTGGGGGTCTCGTCCGGATCGCCCTGGCTCTCGATCAGATCGTGATACTCGTCCAGCGCCTTCGAAATCGCCTCTTCAAATTCTTCCAGGCTCACGCCCAGCTCTTCCAGTCGCTCGAAGCGAGGTTCGATGACGACTTCGACCTCATGCAATTCTTCCTCATCCATCGTGGAGTTCCTATCGAATCGGAGCTGAATCGGGATTGGCCGTCTGATAGTGTTCGGCGAACGGCCCAGGTTCGGCCACCAAAACCAGGTCGTCCGCCGAATGCGCCTCAGGCGCGCTCGTCCGGCTTGGTGACGTCGGGGACGTCCACGCCCAGGGCGGTCGCCAGGTCGATCTGGTGCTCCTGCTCCTGAACCAGGATCGAGCGAAGTTGTTCGGCCAGGGCGTACTCGCCGAGCGTCTCGCACTGGCGAACGCGCTGGCGGTAGTTGCGAATCGTCTCGTTCTCGTTGTCGAGGTCGAAGCGGAGCATCTCCTTGGCCTTCTCCGACGTCTTGACCGGCTTGGGTGTGACGCAAGGCATACCGCCAAGGTAATCGATCTGCTTGGCGATCGTCAGGGCGTGGGCCAGTTCCTCGCCGGCATGGATCTCAAGTTCGCCGGCGATCGCCATGTATTCCGGCCCTTTCAACACCTGCGAGTACACCACGTAGGCGATGATCGCCTGGTACTCGCGCGCCAGGTCGTCGTTCAAAAGGGCGATGAGCTGCTCGCGAGTGACGGCCTTGTCGGAGCCCGATGGCGAAGATTGCTGGGTCATGTTCACTCCAGATGGAACGATCCGGGGATGGCCGGACTCTGCGCCGGACCGACTCCCGTTGGCATTGAGGAAGATGAAGTCTCGGTTGGGGCCGACGTCGAGCCGAAGCGGCCGTCAGTCGTCACTGATCTCGACGCCGTGCGTCTTGGCCGCTTTCTTGATGCGAGACTTGATGGTTTTCACCTCGTCAGCGCTATACTTCGCGGCGTTGTCAGCGTGGTTGATGTAGCTCCACGCCGCGCGCACGTGCTCGGCACTGTCAATCGGATACTTGTTGTTGACGGAGTCCGCGAACACGACGTCGCCGTACTCGTGCTCGCCCCGTTCCGGATTCACGTCCTCGCGACGCTTGATCCGCGCAGTCATCGTTCGTCCCCTTTCGTATCCAAGGACAAGCCGCGAATCGTTCAAGCTGTGAACGAAACGCGGGAGGTTCCACGGCGGCGAAGGGGAAATATCGCAAAGCGCATGCCGCTCGACGAGTCAGCCACGAGGAAAACGAATTGCGACCTCATGGGCCGACGGTTTTCAGGGCACCGAGCGATTAAGTTTCAGCAGGAGCCGCTCGGCTCGGAAGGCGATCTCGACGTCCTTGTCGCGGAGGGCGTCTTCCAGGGCGGGGACGGCGACCGGCCCCAGGGCGAGGAGGCGGGACTCGGCCGATTCGCGGGTCTTGTACGCCTTATCGCCGAGCTGCTTCACCAGTTGGCGCGCCCGGTCCTGAAGCCGGGGATCGACGCCGTGGACGACGACCAGGGCCGACCGCACGAACTTCTTCGGCGGTGGAAAGACGTCGAGGACCACCGTCTCGTCGATCGTCTCGCGCGCCAGGTGGGCCAGGACGATCAGCTCGCCCGGCTCGAAAAGCGCCTTCCCGTGCGTATCCAGGATCAACTGGACGACGTCCTTGCGGAGGCCTTGACCTTCCAGGCGTCGGGTCATGGCGTCGCGCGTGAGTTCGTGATAGGAAGGGTCGGTCGGCTTGCGGGGCTGCGACATCACGAGCTTGACGGGCGGCCCCTCGACCACGGCTCCTTTCTTGTTCGCCTCCTCGGCGAGCCGGGCGGCCGTGGTGATGTACAGCCGGCCTTCCTCCGTCACGCGGTAGCTGAGCCCGACGTTGCCCAGCAAGTCGGCGAGCGCGTCGCGGATGGCGACCCCCGCGGCCTTGAGGCCCGTCGGCTGGGTCAGGTCGATCTTCTCCTTGGCGATCGCGCGGTCGTCGAACTCCAACCGCAGCCGCGCCTGAGTGCCGACCATGTTGAGCAGTTCGCGGCGCGGAGCGTGCTCGACGACCAGCGTGATCGACTGGTTGAGAAGCTGATCGACCCGGGCTTGCACGGTGGCGTCGCCCTCGGCCGGCAAGGGGGGGAGGGCTTCCTCTTTCTCCTTGGGCTTCTCCTCGGCCTCGCGGAACAGGCCGTCGGCCTTCGCCTTGTCGTCGGCGGCCTTCTTCGCCGGATCGACGGCCTTCTTCGCCTCGGCGGCCTTCTTTTCCTTCTCCTTCGCTTCTTCCTCGGCCTGCTTGTCGGTCGCCGCGGCGGGAAGCTCGTCGAGCCAGCCGACGCGGAAGCCGTCGTCGCTGGGGGCGATCACCGCGACGTCGACGAGGCGGCGATTGGTCATGTTCTGAAGCGTATACTCGTCGGGCCCGCCCCGGAGCTTCACCGGGATCGGGATCGTCAGCTCCGCGTCGTAGGCGATGAACCGCTCGTAGTGCGACTCGTACCGGAGGTACAGGGCCGACGCGTTCTCGCGGAGCTTGTGCAGCCAGTGGTCGTCGGGCAGATAGCTCTGGGGGACGCCCGCCGGCGGCTCGTTCTTCAGCTCCGCGCCGAACCAGTGGAGGCGGCCGGTGTATTCCTTGCTCGCCGGCCAGTGCGAGAGGACGCTCCCCTTCTTGACCCGGAGGTCGACGTCCACGTCTTTGCTCGGGTCGCCGAAGAACTGGACGATCGACACCGGCGCGATCGGAAACTTCGCGGCCAGTTCCTTGTCGTCGAGCTTCGGCCGGCTCGTGCCGACGGAGTTCGGCATCGGGTTGCGGTAGAACTTGAGGGAGTTGATCGTCGTCTGGCCGGGGTTGCCGACCCAGATCGACCATTCGTTCACCTCGATCGGCGTCTGCGGCTCGGCTTTGCCCGGATCTTTCGACGGAGGCTTGGCCCCGTCCTCGAAACCCGAGGACGCCAACGAAACGCCCAGGAGCAGCACGAGGGCAAGGGTCGAACCGAGGAATCGGGCGAGCGGCGTACGCATGGGTCGAATCACCTTGTCCAGAATCTTAGCCGGGGCCGGTCATCGCGAGATCGCCACGACGGGCTTCGGCGCCGTCGAGCGGAAGAGGCGGGCGTTGGCCCAGATCACGCGGTCGCCGGTGTCTTGCTCGCGACCGTAATCGACTTCGAGCCGGAGCTGCTGGGCCGACGCGACCGACAGCTTCAAGGCGACCGGCGGAGCGTCGGCCCGGAGGTCGGGATTGGCGTAGATCTCCTTGCCGTCGGCGAAGACCCGGCACACGACCCGGCCCTTGCCCCGCGCGGCGTCGTCGAACCCGACCAGGGTCTCGAACGTCTCGAAGCGGCCGTCGAGATCGTAGGTCAGCACCGATCGCGAGTGGACGGCGATCCCGCGCTCGTAGATCTCGCCGTTCATCTTGAGCTTGTCGCCCGTCAGGCCGACGTTGCGCCGCCAGGGGAACCGATGGCCGAAGTACGAGGCCTCCTCGACCTTGGTCGGCTCCAGGTCCGACAGGTACGTCATCTTGCCGCCCCGGAAGCGAACCTCCTGGATCTCGGCGGCCGGCAGCTTCATCTCCTGCCCCCACGGCGCCTCGACCTTCCAGACGGTCGCGTCGAGGTCCTTCCAGCGGCCCGACACCGCCACCTCGCCCGCCATCGTGAAGGTCGGCCGCAGCTCGTCATGACGCGATTCCGAACGGGCGGCGACGATCAGCCCCTCGACCTGCTTGAGCGGCAAGGAGCGCGACTTCCCCTGGTAAAGAAAGCTCAGGCGGTCCCCCTTGATGCTTTCGAGCACGCCGGCGATGGCGACGACCTCGCCCTTCCGGGTCTGCGCCAGCAGCAGGTCTTCCGACCCGCGCGCCTTCAGCCGCTTGGCGAACGACTCGGGGGTCTCCTTGCGGTCGAGCAGGCCGAGATGGACGGCGGCGACCCGCGCCAGCGGGATTTCAAGCTGGTCGTTCCAGGGGGTCGCGAGATGAAGCTTGTCGTCGACGACGTCGCCCAGCTTGCCGAACAGCTTCTCATCGCCCGTCAGATAGACCCAGGCGTCGAGCGCCTCGACCCCCGGCGTCTTGGGGTCGACGGCCAGCTTGGGATCGCAATGCTTGTCAGCCTGGAAGTTGGCGTTGGCCGACTGATTGTCCTCGTAGGTGATGTTGATCGTGAAGCTCTTCTGATGGCAGTCGGCCGGCGGAGGCTCAAGAAAAAGATCGGCCGAGATCTCGGTGCCGGCCCGGTGGACCACCAGCGGCCAGCTCTGCGAGCCGGTGGTGTCGAGCTGCCAGACCGTGGCGCCCTTGTCGGTCTGGCAGTTGACCATGACCTGGCGGATCTTCGAGGGGCGAAGGCCGAAGAGGGCGATTTGCAGGTCGCGAATCCCGTTCTTCTTGGGGTCGATCTTGGCCGTCCGCACGATCGTCGTCCCGGGCGCGGGCGCCGCGACGTCGTCGCTGCCGTCGGGCTTCTTGTCGTCGGCTTTCTTCTTGGGATCGTCGGGCTTCTTCGCCGCCTCGGCCGCCTTGGCGGCTTCTTCCGGCGTCGGGGCGGCCTGGGTGAAGTCGAGGTTCGGCTGGCCGATCAGCCGCGCGGTCAAGGTCGGAGTCCGCTCGAACCGGATGCTCTCGACCTCGTCGAGCGGGATCTTGGCCTTGGGCTTCGGGAGCGTCGCCTGCGCGAGCAAGCCCGCCGGATCGGCGAAGACGTCCGACGGCGCGGCGTCGGCGGCGAACACGTCGACCGGCTTCTTCGAGTCGGCGAAGACGTCCGACGGCGCGGCGTCGGCGGCGAACACGTCGGCCGGCTTCTTGGGGTCCGCCGGTTTGGCCGGCGCCTGAGCCGGAGCCGCGGCAGCCGCGGCCGGGGCGGCGGCCTGAACCGGAGCCGCCGCGACCTGCACCGGAGCCGCCGCGACGGGAGCAGCCATCACGACCATCGCTCCCGCGGGGGCGGCGATGACCCGACCGGCCCGAACGCGCGTTGTGACCATCCCCGGCGGCATCGCCGCGGGCATGGCGGCGGCCGGGTTCGGGGTCGCGCCGGCGGCGGGCGTCTTGGGCTGGCCGCCGACGATGAGCACGCCGTTCTCGATCGACGTCGGCTCGCCGTAGACGACCTCGTCGAACACGGAACGGACGGTGGCGCCCAGGCCGCTGATGCGGTCGGCGCGAAGCTTCAGGTCCTTGAACAGCACGTTGATCGGCTCGGCGCCGTTGCGGTTGACGACGAACAGCTTGACGGCCGCTATGTCCATCGGCCCCTGAGTCGGAATCTGGCCGAGATACCGAGGCTTGGCCGACTTGCCGTCGAGGACCTGAAACCGGATGACCTGCCCCTCGCGCTGCAGCTCCAGGCGGACCGATTCGCCGGCCGCCGGGAACGTCCGCCTCGGGGGCTTGGGAGGCTTGCCGCCGGGCGGCATCCCGCCTCGCATCATGACCATTCCCCCCATCTGCATTTGCATCATCATCTGATTCTGCATCTGATTGGGGTCGGCCGACGCCTTGTCGAAGGCGCGATAAACCTCGGCGCCGGTGGTCTCGGTGAGGCGGATGAAGGTGACGTCGGGCTGGGTGATGTCGTTGAAGGCGATCGCCAGGCCGATCGCCACGCCGTCCTCGATCGCCGGCTTGGGAATCTTCTTGACGACGAAGTCGGCCGACAGCGTGAAATCGCCGCCGAACCGCATTTGCTGGGGCGTCTTCCAGCCGGTCTCCTTGGCGCCCGGCGCCAGGATGACGCGGAGGCCGTCGTCCTCGCGATGGAACGCCTTCGTCTCGCCGTACCCTTCGGCGTCGAGCGTGGGTTGGTCCAGCCGGCCGGCGGCGAGCGACCGCGCATACGTGCCGCCGCTCGCCTTCGGCTGCCCTGGCTGGCCCGGCTGACCAGGCTGTCCCGGCTGCCCGAACTGGCCGGTGAGGGCGATCAACACCAAAATCGTCGCCTGCATCGCGTCCCGCCTCAACAAAGGTGCGTCGTCAAGGAAACCGCCTCGCGCTCGAAGCGTCTCGATCTCAACGGATGTCGGGAGCGTCGCCTTCGGCGTCGGCGTCGGCCTTCGCGTCGGCGGCCTCGGCGCCCGGCTTGGTCGTCTTCTCTTCGGCAAGCCGGCGGTAGTAGCGTTCGAGGACCGTGCGGTACTCGGGCGGGAAGCCCTCGGACATCGACTGCAAGATCCGGTCCCGCTCGCGAGGGGTGAGCTTGGTCCAGTCCTTGTCCCCCTTGCCCGGCTCGACCAGGTCGCCGATGCCGCCGGTGCCGCCATGGATGTTGGAATCGGGCGCGGGCCGTTTCGGGCGGTTCCCGGCCATGCCGTTCTTGCAGGCCTGGCACTCCTTCTCGAGCGCGGCGATCAGGGCGTCGAGGTTGCGGAGGATGACCTTTTGATCCTTCTGGACCGGCTCGCCGGTCACCGTCTTGGCCAGCGAGCCGACTACGACGTTCATCTTGCCGGCGATCGCCGACATCGTCGGCGGCTGCGCGGGCGCGGGCGTCGGCCCGACGGCGAAGGCGGCGCTGGAGAGGCCGGAAACGGCCGCGGCCAGGCCAAGGACGCGCAAACGTGTCTTCATGGCATTATCCCTTCGTCTTCGAGGATCGGGACGGACCGGACGACCCTCGGGTCCGCCCCGGGGGTCTCCATCTCACGCGGCGTTCAGGGATCGGTCGGCTTCGCCTGATCGGCTTCGCCGGGCGCGTCGGCCCCGGCTTCGTCCTCGCCGCCCCCTTCGTACCGTTTCGACAGTTTGGCGAGCGTTTCGTGAATCTCGTCCTGGGACGATTTCAACGCCTCGATCAGGCGCTTCAAAGGAGGCGTGAGCACCTGTTCCTTGGGCCTGCCGTGATCGGTCTCGACGGTGTCGTCGTTGAGCCGGCTCTGGAGCAGGCGGATCATCTTCAGCTCGGCGATCAGGCGGTTCAGCTCGCGCTCGCGGGCCCGAGGCTCGGTCGGCAGCGGCGTGTTCGGCTTGGGGGGCGTGGAAGGAGGCAGCCGTCGCATCGCCTCGGCGAGCGCCAGCAGATCTTCCTCGATCCGCTTCTCCATGACGACCGTGTGCTCGGTCGCGTCCCCCTCCTTGAGCCACCCTTGAACCTTGGTCATCTCGCGGCCGATGACGCGCAGCGAGGTCGGCAGCGCGATGCCGAACTCGGTCTCCTCGGTCAAGGCGCGAAGCTGGTCGATGCGGTCGGCCAGCTCGGCCTCTTTCTGCGACAGGCCGGCGATCAGGATCAGCGCCGTCCGCGACTTCTGCGCGGCGCGGGCCGCCTGCGACTCGGTGGTCTCGCGGATCGACAACTGGATCTCGTGCATCTCGGTCAGCTCGGCGAGAATCCGCGTTTGCAGCTCGGAGCGAAGCTCGACGAGGAGGCCTTCGATCCCCTTGCCCAGGCCGTCGCTCGCCTTCACCAGGTGCTTGAGCGCCTCGCGCTGGTCGGTCGCGGCGGGCTTCGCGGCGGTGCGGTCCAGCTCCTTTTCGGCTTCCTGCATCGCCCCCGACGCCCGGATCAGATCTTTCTGGAGCGCGACGCCCTTGTCGCCGAGGCGGGCCGAGACGGTCGCCAGCGTGTCGGCCGAGGCGCGGTTCTTGGTCTGATCCTTTTCGAACTTCAGGAACTCGGGCTTGGCGATCGCCTTCTCCACCTCGCCGATCCGGCCCGCGAGGCGATCGAGCTCCTTCTGAAAGCCCGCGAGGGCCATCTCCTCCGATGCGACGGCCGCGCCCGAGTTGGTGGTCTTCAGGTGCGCCTGCACGTCGGCCAAGGGGCCGTCGGCTTCCTTTAGATGAGGCGGCTGAAGGGGAGCGAACGCCGGGTCGGCGGCCAGCTCGGCGGCCTTCTTCTGGATCTCGGCTTCCTTCTTCGCAACGGCGTCGCGCGATTCCGCCGCCGCGGCGCCCTTGGCGGCGGCCGCGCGGGTCTCCTCGATCACGCCCTTCTGATCGCGCACGAGGGCTTCGACGCTCGTCCGCTTGGCGACGAGCGCCGTCAGGTCGGCCTGGCGCTCGTCGGCCGATCGCGACCAGGCCAGCTCGCGACGCTCCTCGTGGATGATCCGCTCAAGCTGGCCCATCGTCTCGCGCATCTGCCGCAATCGCGCCAGCTTCATCTGGAAGTCGAGATCTTCCGCCAGCAGCAGCCGGCGCAGGTGGTCGAGCTTGGCCAGCATCTCGCGGACCTCGGTCTCGGCCTTGCTCAACTGTGTGTCGGTAAGGAGCTTGCGGGTCTCCTTCATCTGCTGGAGGATCAGCTCTTCGCGAGAGAACTTGAGGGCCAGGCGGAGCCGCGATGCGTTCTCGGGTTCGAGGCTGCGGAGCGCCTCGGAGAGCCGGAACATCCGCTCCTCCAGCTCGTTCATCTGGGCGGCGACGTTGTCCTGCGTGAAGCCGATCGTGTCGCGGTCGGAGACGGCCGGGGCCTTGTCGGGAGGGTTCGACTTCGCGTCGTCGGCCTTCTTGGCGTCGGCGTCCTTCTTCTCCTCGTCGAACACGCCGTCGGCCGCGGCCTTGGCGTCTTGAGCCCGGGCCGAGCCGCTCGATGCGACCGCGAGCAGGGCGAGGGCGAGACCGAAAACGAGGCGCCGGAACGCCGGAGCGGGTCGACCGGCGGATTCGCCTCGCGAGTCGACTCGTGAGGCGTGCGTGCTAGGGCTTGTCATCAAAGACCTCCTGCGTGCGCGTTTCGCGAGCCTTTTCGGTTTCTTGGAGAACCTTCTGCTCCATCTTGATGACTTCGGCGACCTGGTTGACGACGTCGACGAAGCTTTCCCACTGCGACATTTGTTCGAGGATGTTCTTCATCTTTGTAACAACTTCGGCGTGCAGAAGTCGAGCGGCGTCTTTCGAAGCGCCGGGAGCCGCCGCCGCGCCGGCGAGCGTCTGAAGCATGCCGCGAAGCTGGGCCATCGGCCCGGTCGTCAGGGCTCGCAGCGGCTCGACGACCCCTTCCTGAAGTAGTCGATGCGACTTGGGCGAGCCGATCTGATTCAGCTTCATCTCCTGGAGCGTGTCGGCGACCCGGCCGGTGATCTGCTCAAGCTGCCGCGCTCCCGACTGCTCGGTCCTCATCACGCGGACGAGATCCTCGGCCGTCGGCGAGCCTTCCAGCGTCGGCGTGTTCTTTTCGGCCGCCTCCAGAACGCTCATGAACTTGGTCCGTTCGGCCCGCTGTCGGATCAGGATCTCATAAAACAGCTCGTCGGCCGAGACGACGGACAAGGCCAGGACGCTCGACCGACCGGTCTGCACCCCTCGGGCGCAACGGTCGTCGGCCTCGCCGGTGAAGCGGAGAACCGCCCCCACCTTGGGCGGGTCGGACTGAAGGCTGAGGTCGTGGCGGACCTGGAGGTCAAGGGTCGGGTGCGCCGGGTCGACCTCGAACGGCAGGTTGATCGTCGACCGCACGACCTTCTGTTCGGGCTTGTCCTTCTCTTCGACCAACACCGAGCGATCGGCCTGAATCCGGAGCACGGCGAGCCCGAAGTCGTCGGTCGCGGCGATGGTGAGCGGGATCGTGGCGATCGGCGTGACGTGGCCGCCGACGCCCGAGGCCCGCAAGGTTACGCGCGGCTCGCGGTCGCGGAGCAGGCCGATCGACAGGAACGACGTCTTCGACGCCAGCCCGGTATCGGCCGAGGTGAGAAGGATCTCCAGGGTCACGGCCTCGCGGAGCGTCCACGACGCGACGAACGACCGGTCGTCGATCCGCTTCAACTCCGGAGCCGCGCCGGGGTGGATCTTCATCTGCGCCTCCGACAGCGCCTCGGTGCCGACCAGCGTCAGCTCGATCTCGGAATCGGGCAGAAAGAGCAGGTGCTGACCGGCGTCGTCGATCGCGCGGAACTCGGGGTCGGCGGTGCCGGGCTCCTTGACGCGGAGCTTGGTCGCGGCCAGCGCGGGGCGGTCGACGCGGTCGACGGTGATCGGCCCGAGCCAGTCGTCTCCGCCGGTCAGCTCGAAGGACGACGAGGACGACGACGGCGGGAACTCGTACCGGAACCGCACCGGGTCGGTCTCGACCATCATCCCCGAGCGGATCGCGTTCTTCGCCGTGCGCTCGCGGAGGGCGACCTCGCGGGGCTGCCGAGGGTGATCGGGCTTGCGCCGCAGGATCAACGGTTCGCCCCGACCACCGACCGACCAGCGATCGCCCCGCGACTCGGTCAGCGGCAGGTCGGTGCGGACCTCCATCAGGATGCGTTCGTCGCGCGGGGCGAGCAGCCGGCCTCGGGCGTCGAGGCCCATCACGGTGAGGTACGTCTGCTGCGGCCAGCGCTCGTTCGAGCCCAAGATCCATCGCGCGAAGCTGAGCCGGGCGGCGGCCGGCGCGGCGACCGCGAAGACGGTCGGGACGGCCGCTCCCACGAGCAACGCGACGGCGTGCAGCGCCGTCCGCCGCCGATTCCAGAGCGACCGCCAGTCCGATCGGGCCAGGGCCTCGGTCGCCTGGCGGACGGCCAGCCGCACCATCGCCGGCGAAACCGCCGACCTCGGCTCGTCGAGCAAGTCGGGAAGCTGGAGGACGTCGGCCACCTGCTGGCCCAGCCCCGGCCGGAAGCGGTCGAGCGTCACGGCCAGCGAAAGCTCGTCGAGCCGCGACGACCGCCACCGCCGGACCGCTCGAACCGCCAGGAAGCCGGCGATCACCGCCAGGCTCAGGCCGAGCAGGACCAAGCGGACGGGACGGCTCAACCGGAGCTGCCAGTCGAGGAGCACGAGCAAAGCGCCCGTCGCCGCCAGCGCGACCGCCGCCTCGGCGATGAGTTCCAGCATCAACTGAATGCGCAACCGCCGCCGCAGCCGCGACAGGTCGGCCCGCAGCGCGCGCTGATCGTCGCGGAGTGATTCGATCGTCGGCAAGTCGTTCAGAATCGACACGGTGGAGGTTCCAGAGTCTTCAGGGATCGCGGCGGTTCTCGTTCACACCATCCGGAAGAGTTTTCGCAAGACCCATTCGACGGTCAACGCAAGGATGATCGTCGCGTAGAGCAGGGGGGCGTCCCAGAGTTCGTCACGGGTTTCCAGGGTGCGCGTCACCTCGCGCATCGGGATGGCCTCGTCGAGCTGGCCGACGTCCGACAGCTCGAACACGCGGCCGCCGGACATGCGGGCGAGATCGGCCAGGAGCGTCCGGTTGAGCGCCGGCTCGTCGATCTCGCGGCGCGGCGGTTCGACCCGGAAGGTGGTCGTCGAGACCTTCACGTCTCCCAGGTCGGACGAAGCCGCCGGCACGATCCGCAGCGAATACGCGCCGGCCTGCTGGGCCGGGAAGGCGGCCGTCAGCACGGCGGGGTCATCGGGAGACTTCTCGAACCGGAGCGGCTCGGGGGGCTGGCCGGCGATTTCCAGCTCGGCGGTCAGCTCGGCCGCCTCGGCCAGCGCCGTGGGGTCGGAGTAGCGAACGCCGATCGAGACCCGTTCGCCGACGCGGTAAAGGCTCTTGCCGAGGTGGACCTGGAACGGGAACCGGCCGCCGAGCGCCTTGCTCCGCCCCACGCGGTCCACGAGCCGGGCCCAGAAGCCGTCGAAGAAGTCTTCCGCGATGTAACGCCAGCGGTAGGTGCTGTCGAAGCCGATGAAGACCGTCCGGCCGGGCCCGTAGAACTGCGACGCCAGCAGGACGTGGCGGCCGTTCTGGTTGGCCATCCGGGGGTCGCCGTGGCGGGCCAGGATCGTCGCCCCGGGGCGAGCCCGGGTGACCGGAAAACTCCAGTACATACCGGGCAGGCTGGTCAAAACGGCCCGATTGCGGATCGGGTCGGCGTTGAACTCGAAGACCGGGTCGCCCCGTCCCTCGGGCGTCAGGTCGAGGCTGTACGTGTTCTGAGAACTGAGCCGGACCTCGGCCTCGCTGCGATACAGCCCGGGATCGCGGACGACGGGCAAGATCCGGGTCCAGTCGCCCCCCGGCGCCTTGGGGTCGACCGCCTCGAAAAGCTGCTGCGAGAACAGCTCGCCCGCGACGAAGATCAGCCCGCCCCCTTCCTGACCGATGAACCGCTGGATCATCGCCGGCCACTGCGCCCCCATCGCGCGGATGTCGGGGTCGACTAAGAGCAGCGCGTCGTACCGGCGCAGCTCCTCGTCATTGTTCGGCAGCCGGGTGATCGGCCGGTCGCCGGGCTGACGGAAGCCCGGGTCGACGTGTTGCATCCAACCGGCGAACTCGACGTGCTGGTCGCGCATCAGGGCGTTGCGGAGGAACTGGACCTCGGGCGACGGGCCGCCGGCGATCAGCAACACCCGGATCTGCTGGCGGACGACTCGAACCGCCGCGCTCGCGACGTTGTCGTCCATCGTCAGCTCGGGCCCGGCGTCCTCGACCTTCGCGCGGTACTCGTACTGGCCGACGGCTTTCGGAGTGATTCGGAACGTCGACCGCTTGAGGATGCCGTCCTCGCCCAGAACCACGCGCTGCGAACCGGCCGGCTCCCAGGGACCGTCGTTGGCCCGCTGTTCCAGGACGACCGTCGCCTCGGCGTCGCGGAGGCCGCGGGCTTCGATCACGACGGCCAACGTCATCGGGTCGCGGACGAAGACGACGGGGCTGGCCTCGACCTCGGCCACACGAATATTCCGAGGCCCCTCGTCGGCTCCGGCGGCGATGGCGTAGATCGGGATGTTCTGCCGCGCCGCGGCCTGGACGGCCCGGATCGGGTCTTCACCGGTGTTTGAGCGGCCGTCGGTGGCCAGGATCAGGCCCGCGACCGGCTGGCCGCGATGGGCCGCGAGCACGCCTTGCAGGGCGTCGCCCAGCGGCGAGATCGGCCGTTTAGCCTGGACGTCGTCGAGCTTCCGCGACCGGGCCGATTCGCCCGCGCCGGGGCGAGCCGCGGTCTCCAGATCGTAGACGAACAGGTCGCGGCCGCGACCGAGGGCGTCGAGATTCGCGCCCAGCGTTTTCTGCACAAGCCCCAGCCGGGGCGTCTCCCGGAGCAACGCAACGGGCGACTTGCCGCCGGCGCTCTCCATCTTGACCTTCGCCGCGATCTCGGCGGCCTTGGCGTCGTCGGTGTAGGGATCGGAGAACTTCATGCTCTCCGAGTCGTCGAGGATCATCGCCAGGTGCGACCGCACCTGCTCGCGGCGGGTCGAGACCAGCACCGGTTCGAGGAGCATGATCCCGACGGCCGCGATCGTCAGCATCCGCAGGCCGACGAGCAGGGCGCGCCGGGTCGCCGACAGTTCGCGGCGCTCCCAGCGGTACAGCCGCCAGATCAGGGCGATGAGCACGAGCGCCCCGAGTATCGTCGTGACCGCCCCGAGGCCGCGCGGCAGCGACGCGAATTCGAGATGCGAATCGACGCCCGAGACGACGCCGGGCGACGTCGGCTCGATCCCCAGTAGGTATTGCCAGAATCGGTTCATGACGACGCGTTCAACCCCAGGGTTCCGTTCGACTCAACGTGACCGACCGACCCACGTGGCGAAGATCGATTCGACGAGCAACAACACGAGCAGGCCGCACGCCAGGTCGCGCCAGATCTCGCGGCCCGTCGGCGAGAACTGCTCGGCGCCGTCGCCGCGGACGGCGACGACCTCGACGTCCAGCGGCTCCATCAACTTCCTCAACTCGTCCGACTCGATCCGTTCGAGCCGACTCTCGCGGGCGTCGGGGTTCGCGGCGTACACGTCTTGCTGCGTGCCGAGCGGCCCTTCGTCCCAGGCGAGGCGGTAAACCCCGGCGCGGCGGGATTCGGGGAACTGGATCGCGACGGCCGGCCCTCGCTCATCGGTCGGCTGTTCTTCGAGCGGGACCGCCGCCAGCGAGGTCGGCTCGGCGCCCCCGGGAGGGGTGAGCCGGACGTTGCCGACCTGCTGGCTGGTGTGAATCACCCGCCGGACCGCGTCGCCGGCCGTGATCGTGTTGTCCAGCCGCGTCGGCCGGGCCGCCCCTCGGACGGCTTCCCGGACGGCCAGCACGAAGCTCGGCTCGATCGGCCAGTCGTTGCCCGCACGGTCGGCGGTAGTCGTCCAGAGCAAGACCCGGCCCTCGCCCGCGATCCGCTCGGCCACGGCCGGCGAACGGCCGGGGTCGTTCCAGCGGGCCAAAACCCGCGCCTGGTCCTTGTCGTTCTCCTTCTCGGCCCGCCCCTCGTCGACCGTCATGAACTGCCGGACCGCGATCCGCTCCAGAGCCGAAGGCTTCAGCTCCATGAGCTTTTCCAGCGGCGACGGCCGGACCGGCTCGACGATCAGGCCGCGAATGCTCGCGTCGGACAGCGACTTCATCGGGAACGGCAGCAGCCGGCTCTCGGCTCGGTACAAGAGGTCGTTGTAGAGGCCGACGTCGAGCTTGCTTCCGGTGAAGATCATCAGGCCCATGCCGGCCCGCACCAGCCGGCCGAGGCGGTCGGCCTGCTCGGTCGTCGGCGCGGCCACGTTCGCGAGGACCAGGACGTCGGCGGGCTCCAACCGCTGCGAGAGGAAGTCCTGATCGGGGACGACCTCGACGCGCCAGGCCTCGGCCGCCCCCACGCCGATCGACAACGGCGCGGCCAGGTAGTCGACCTCGGACCCGAACGGCTCGGTCGAAGGCTCGCCGTCGACCAGGCGGATCAGGAGCGAGTCCTTGACCGCGACGGCCGACCAGCGCTGATTGTCGCCCGGGAGTTCGTCCTCGGGGAGCTGGAGCGAGAACTCGTGCGGCCCCGAGCCCGGAAACGCCACCGACAGCGGCAGCCTCGCGGTCGTGTGCGGCGCGATTTCCGGTAGGGTCAGCTCGCTCGGCTTGTCGTCCACCCGGAGCACGGCCTTGGCCCCCACGAGCGTCCGGGGCGAGTCGTTGCGAATCACCGCCTCCCAGGCGCTCGGGGCCCCGGCCAGGACCGTGCGATCCACCGGAACGATCGATTCCAGGGCGACGTTGGCGGCCTCGGGAACTCCGACGTCGACGACCCGGACCCGGACGCCTTCCTCGCTCCACCGCCGAGTCACGGCGGCCACCTCGCGATCCCAGCCGCTGCGCCGCAGGTCGGTCAGGATGGTCAGTTGCTTGGTCGGGTACGTACACGACTTCAAGACCTCGTCGACCGCTTCCAGGACCACCGGCCAGGCGGCGTGCGTGGCGCTCAACGACACGGCCGAGGCCGAGGCGGCCAGCTCGTCGCGGCGGCTCCCCTCGACGTCGTGCACGACGGGGTCGCGGGGCGACGAGGTCCGCAGCACGGTGCAGCGGTCCTGGGGCCGAACCGTCCCCAGCAGCGACGCCGCGGCCTGCACGGCGCGGTCGAAGGCCGGGGCCTCGCCGGCCGCGTAGCCCATGCTGAGCGAGTCGTCGATCAGGACGATCTGGCTCGACCGACCTCCCTGGCCGATCCACTTTTCCATGCCCGTCGGGCTGGGAATCGGCCGCGCGAGGAAGAAGAACAGCAGCACCGGCAGCGCGATCCGCAGCAACAGCAGAAGCAGCTCTTCAAGCTGGATCTTCCGCCGATTGCGCTGGATGGTCAGCCGGAGATAATGCATCGGCGCCCATTCCACGCGGCGGAACCGGCGACGGTTCAGCAGGTGGATGATGATGGGGATCGCGCCGAGGATCGTCCCCCAGATCAGGAGTGGGCTTAGAAACGTCATGGCGTCGAGGTCGTCGTCCAGGATCAGGCCAGTGAGTCGTCAGTGCGTCCGCCGTGGTCTTGGTCTAACGCAGGCCCTGCCGGCTGGCTTCTTGCCGGGAGTGGAGGAAGTAGCTGAGCGACGAACCCAGCGGCTCGTCGGTGAAGAACCGAACGTGGTCGTACCCCCGCGCGCCGCACTCCTTCTTCACGCCCGCGAGGAAGTCGTCCATCGCGGCCTGGTACGACCGCCGGAAGGCCCAGGGCTCGGCGAACAGCTCCTCCTCCCCCTCGATGTCCTTGAAGATCGTCGGGCCGTCGAACGGGAGGTCCATCTCGTCGTGATCAAGCACCTGCATGATGAGGACCTCGTGGCCGCTGAACCGGAGCCGGTTGAGGCCGGCGTACAGCGCGTCGAGGTCGGTGAGCAGGTCCGAGACGATCACGATCATGTTGCGACGGCGGAACTGGTCGCCGAGCGAGACGAGCATCTTGCCCAGCTCGGTCTTCCGCGACGGCCGGCACTTCTCCAGGAGCCCCGTGATCATCAGGATCTGCGCCTGGGTGGCCCGAGGGGGAGCGACCGTCACGGCCGATTCGTCGAACAGCACGAGGCCGACCGGGTCTTGCTGGCGGGTCAGCAGCATCGCCAGCGAGACGACGAGCGTCGAGGCGTAGTCGAACTTGCTGAGCGCCGCGCGCTTGCCCTGGTAGTTCATCGACGCGCTGGCGTCGACGAGGAAAGTGACCCGGACGTTGCTCTCTTCCTCATACTGCTTGATGTAGTGGCGGTCGGACCGGGCGTAGACCCGCCAGTCGAGGCGGCGGAGGTCCTCGCCGGGGGAGTATTCGCGGTACTCGGCGAACTCGACGTTGAAGCCGTGGAACGGACTGCGGTGCTGGCCGCTGATCGCCCCCTCGACCAGCCGTCGCGATCGCAGATTCAGGTCGGCGACCTGCGCGATGGCGTCAGGATCGGAATATTTCCGAGGCGGCTGCATCGGGCGCTCCCTTCCGTACGGGGACGTCTTTGAGCAGCCGGGCCACGATCGTGTCGCTCGTCTCGCCGGACGCCTGCGCGTTGTAGTTGACCACCAGCCGATGACGAAGCACCGGCTGGGCGACGGCGCGGAGGTCGTCGACCGAGACGCTCGGCCGGCCTTCGAGCGCGGCCTTGGCCTTGGAGGCGAGGATCAACGACTGCCCCGCGCGAGGGCCGGCACCCCAGGAGAGCCATTCGTCGATGTACTTCGGCCCGCCGTACTCGGTCCCCCGGGTCGCCCGGACGAGGTCCATCGCGTAGTCGATGCAGTGGTCCGAGACGGGGACCCGGCGGACGACGCGCTGGAGGGCCTTGATCCGCTCGCCGTCGACGATCGGCGTGATCTCGGCCTGGTCGACGCCGGTCGTCAGCCGGTAGATCCGCCGCTCCTCGTCGGGCGTGGGATAGGTGATGAACACCTTGAACAGGAACCGGTCGAGCTGCGCCTCGGGGAGCGGGTACGTCCCCTCCTGCTCGATCGGGTTCTGCGTCGCCAGCACGAAGAACGGGTCGGGCAAGACGTGGCGGTGGCCGCCGGCGGTCACCTGCCGCTCTTGCATCGCCTCCAGCAGCGCGGCCTGGGTCTTGGGAGGCGTGCGGTTGATCTCGTCGGCGAGGATCAGGTTGGCGAAGATCGGCCCCGGCACGAACCGAAGCTCACGCGCGCCGCTCTGGCGGTCCTCGTACAGCACTTCGGTGCCCGTGATGTCGCTGGGCATCAGGTCGGGCGTGAACTGGATGCGGTTGAAGTCGAGCGACAGCGACTGCGCGAGCGCATGAACCATCAGCGTCTTCGCCAGGCCGGGCACCCCTTCGAGGATGCAATGGCCGCGGGCGAAGACGGCCATCAGCAGTTGCTCGACGACCTCGTCCTGACCGACGATCTGCCGGCTTATCTGGCGGCGGATGTCTTCATGGACGGATCGCAGGTCGTCCAGTTCCGAAAGATCCAGCTCATCGACGGCGGTGCTCAAGATCACGTCCCCTTCTCAACGCTGGAAGACCGGAAGAAACTTGAACGGCAGTTGGAGGATGATGACGGCGATGGACGTCCCGTAGACCTCGCCGATGCCGTCGCCGTTCCACGACCCGTCGGGGTTCTGTTGCCCCAGAAGCTGGTCGCGGGCGGCGGGGAAATACTTGTCCCAGTACTGGTCGCCAGCCATATAAAAGCCTTGCGACGCGTAGAGATGCGAGTAATACGCGTGGCCGTCCCCCTTGTCCCAGCCCTCGGCGGCCTGAAACTTGTCCCAGACGTATTTGAGGCAGTCGGTCGCGATGGCCCCCTCGAACTGCCCCGCGTTGTAGAGCGTGGCGACCGCCGCCGCCGAGATCGGCAGCCTCGGCCCGGTGGGAGAGCTGAGCGAGTACTGGATGCCGCCTTCCGGGGTCCGACACTTCTCCAGATACTTGACCGCCTCTTCGATGACCGCGCGGGGGACGAGGAAGCCGGCGTTCTGCGCGGCGCGGAGCGCCTGGACTTGGGTGACCGTCACCGAGCCTTCGTCGCCCGAGCCGGGCGTGTACGTCCAGCCGCCGGCGCCGCTCTGGCCCTGGCTGGTCAGGGCGACGGCCTTGCGCACGGCCACCTGCACCTGCTTCCGCAGCGCCTCCTTGGTGATCATCCCGTAGACGCTCGCCAGGAACATGAGGGCGAAGCCGTGGCCGTGCATCGGGATGCCGCCGTCCTGGCTCGGCCCGGTGATCAGGCCGGTCGGCGTCGCGCACCGCACCAGATATTCGACGGCCCCTTGCACCGACTTGGCGTATTTGCCGCGGGTCGGCGAGTCGCCGTGAGCCAGCAACGCCGTGCCGGCCAGACCAGTCATCGCCACGGGGTAGACCTGGCCGCCGCCGGTGATCCAAGACCCGTCGTCGGCCTGCTGGCTCGCAAGGTAGTCGAGGCCCTTCTGAACGGCCCGGAGCGTCTCGGGCGTCACGTGCTTGGGCAAGACCTCGTTCTCGGCGGCGCGGCCGAGCCCCAGGCCGTCGAGCCGGCCGGCGCCGCCAATCGCGGCCAGGAACGACGCCCCGGCGGCGCAGCGGTTCAGAAAGTCGCGACGCGTCGTGGGTTCGCCGCGACGACGCGGAGATCGGCGTTCAAGTCGGCTCATTGCGACGGTCCTTTGGCTTTGCCGTCGGTCTTGGGGTGGATCGCGAACCGCACTTGCAGCTCGACCCGGACGGGGATCTCCTGGAACTTGGCCGTCTCCAGCCGCTTCCGGGGGACCTCGTCGGTGTTCGGCTGCGCGACGTGGTCGGCCGGGGCGACGACCTCGCGGACGGCCAGCACCGGCCCCAGTTCCAGCCCGCTCAGGCGGGCCAACCGCTCGGCTCGCGTCCTGGCGTCGGCGACCGCCTTCTCATAGGCCTGTTCCTGAACCTTCTCGTAATCTTCGAGAACGAATCGGACCAGGCCCGACGTGGGATTCATTCCATACCGGTAGTAGTAAAATTCATATTGGCGGGCGGCCCCACCCGCGCCCCGGCGTCCTGGGCGACGTCGAGCAGCCGGCCGACGAGCTGGAGCACGCCTTCCTCGTCCATCGCGCCGATGTCGGCCGCCTTGACGACCAGCTTCCGCGAGAGCTGCACCTCGGTCTTGGTTTTCGTGTTTTGGTTGAAGTCGAAATAATAGGGGTTCATCATCGCCCCCTTCTGGTCGACGAGCAGCCCGCGCTCCTCGACGGCGACGTTGGCGAGCTTGAGCGCCGCGAAGGCGTCGCGGACCCGCTTCTTGGAATCGCGGAACTTGACGATCGCGTCGCCGGTCAATTCGGCCGAGGCGGAGACGTCGAGATCGACCTCGGCGAGGTTCGGCTTGGCCCCGATCGTCGCCTTGCCGACGACGGTCAGCCCCTCGATATTCTGGGGGACGCCCGTCCCGAAGCCCGGCTCATAGAACTGGGCGCGGGCCGGGCCGGAAAGCGCGAGGAGGCCGACGACGACCGCGGTCGCGGCGCGGAAACCTGGAACGGAGCGGAGCGAGACGGAAGTGGGCGTCATCTCGAAGTCTTCTCCTTCGGGGTGGCGGACTCGCCCCGCGCGGACGCGTCAGCGCCGGCGGTCCGCCTCGGATACGCGGTGATCGTGCGATTGGAGACGGCCAGCAGGAGATCGTCGGTCAACACGAGATCGCCGCCGGCGGAGCCCAGGTCTTGACCTCGGAAGATCCGCCGGACGTCCCCCGAGCGGGGGTCGAGCTCGAAGATGCCCCGGGGGGTCAACTGAAAGAGGCCGTCGGACCGGACGAGTACGGCGCCGTCGAGGCTGCCGCCGGGCAGCTTCGTCGCCCACGACAGCCCGCGCGTCTTGAGATCGAGCGAGCCCAGCTCCTGACCGCCCAGATAGAGAGAGCGGTCGTCGACGCCCAGGAGCCGCGCGTCCTTGCTGACCGGCCGCTCCCAGAGCGCCTTCATCCGGTTCGGGTCGATGGCGTACAGCCTGCTCGACTGCGCTCCCTTGACCAAGATCGCGTCGCCGTTTTCGAGCGGGCGGCCGCTGACGGCCTGCGGCTCCTGGACCCGGTTGTACGAGAAGAAGTACATTTCCGCCTGCGGCGCGTCGGTCTTGTAGCCGTACCCCCAGTCGAGCGCGCCGGTGCCGGCGTCGAGCCGGGCCAGCACGCCGACGTGCGTGTCGATGTAGAGCGACCCCGCGCGGAGGAACAGGCGGACCTGCGGCGAGTTGTCGCGCATATTGTAGTAGTAAAACCGTTGCTGCCCCTGGCGGAAGACGCCGATCTCGCGCTTCCAGAGCAGCTTGCCGTCGTGTGGTTGGATCGCCAGCACCATCTGCTCGGGCAGGGGTTGGCTCTGCTGGGGGTTCGGCTGCGCCTTGGCCGGGATGAACATCGTGCCGTCGCTCAGGAGCGGCGGTCCGTTGAGGTCGAAGAGCGCGTATTCCGGCAGGTCGGTCGACTTCCAGACGAGCTCGCCGTTGTCGGCCCTCCGGCAGGCCAGATGGAACGGCGCCATGTAGTTCTGGTCCTTCAGGTCGCGGGCGACGGTCCAGACGTACTCGCGCGAGGCGAGGATCGCGAACCGGCCGGGCGTGGCCATCTGCCCGCCTTGCTGCATGGCCAGGTTTTCGAGGTGATGGAACGCCTCGGTGCGCCAGAGCAGCTTGCCGCTGTCGAGGTCGACCGCGACGATGTGGCCCAGGTAGTTGGCGAAGAGCGTCGATCCCTCGACCGCCACGGCGGGCTTGGCGTCGCTGAGGCTGTTCGACCGCCACTGGTTCAGCTCGGCGGGCGTCATCCCCGCCTCGATCGACTCGGCGATCCGCAACTGCCAGTCGGGCTCGATCGGGCGGCCGAGATCAAGCGAGGCCTCGGCCGCGGCCGGCGTCGGACCGGCGGTCTCGGCCAGGGCGGCGGCGGGCGGATCGGCTTCGAGCAGCCGCCGCAGCAACTCGGCCGGGGCGGCGGTCGTCCCGCCGATCGTCACCTTGTCTTCCTTGTAGCGGTCGGCGAGATCGGCCCGGATCTGATCGAACTCCGTCCGCCGTCCCGCCCGCGCCAGAGCCAGCGCCGACTTGAGCGCGATCGTCGCGGGCGAAAGGTTGGTGTCGGGGCGGTCGTGGAGGATCGAGAGCCAGCAGTCGGCCGCGCGGTCGAACCGGCCCATCTCGAAATAGATGTCGCCCAGGCGGTCGGCCGCGTCGTCGCCGATCGTGGTGGTGAAGTAGGCCGAGTAGATCCGCTCAAGGTTCGCCAGCTCGGTCGGCCCCTCGGCGTCGGCGAACAGCTTCTGCGCCTCGGCGTCGTAGAACAGCCGGTACGCCGCCTGACCTTCCGGGGGGAGCGCGGTGAGCACCTGCCGCCGCTTCTGGGCCACCGGGATGATGAAGCCCGAGTCGCCGTCGACGAACCGCAGCGCCTGATCCTCGGTGATCGTGTACAGCGCCTTGAGCGCGCGCTCCCAGGCGCTTCGCCGCTGGAACCGCTCGAAATCGTCGAGCGCCTCCTTAACCTCGGTCGTGGCCGGAGGCATCTGCAACGGTCGCGCCGGGTTGTCGTTGGAGACCTTGTCCTCCTCGTCCTTCGGGGCCTGCCCCAACGCCAGAGCCGGCGCGAGCAGCAAGAGCGCGATCGCACTTCGCATCGAGATCATGCCGCCTCCGTCGAAGGAACGCTTGTTTTCGAACGCTCGCCTCAGAACCCGGACGTCTTCATTCAAGGGCGGACCGATCGAAGAACCGACGGTCCGAGACTCGTAAGAGACAGTTGTAGTGACCTCCATTCCACCCTGCAAGAAAAATCGCTTAAATGTTTCATTTCTGGCTTGGCGTTCTTACGACAGTCGTATTAGGATTGCGCCATGCGGCACATCTCTGGAGAACGGCCGGTTCACAATGCGACGGAGGGACTCGCAATGCGGGGAACACGTTCGGCGACGGTCTACGGCATGACGCTGTCGGGTTTTTGTCTGTGTCTTGGGTTGATTTCAACACGCGGAACCGTCCGCGCGGGAGACGAAGCGGCGGCGGTCAAACCCGACCCGATCGCGGTCGGCTACGAGATCTTCAACCGCGAATGGATGCCCAACGATCCGCGCGGCCACGGCGGCGACGGGCTGGGCCCGGTGTACAACGACACTTCGTGCGTCGCCTGCCACAACGCGGGAGGCGGCGGCGGAGGCGGCCCGAACAGCAAGAACATCGACGTGCTGAGCGCGTCGCAGTTCATGGGAGGCGTGGTCGTTCAATCGCCCATCAGCCCCATCCCCGCCAAGACCGATTCGACCTCTGCATTAACAACCGTCGATCAGTTGATCGATTTTCACGCCGGGTTCAAGGGGGGCCGAACGGTCGTCCTCCACAAGTTCGGTAGTGATCCGAACTACAATGACTGGCGGGCCCGAACAGTCCAGCGGCTGCTCGGCCAGGTCGGCGTCCCCGGCGTGTTCCAGGTCCAAACACGGGGGCCGGTGTTTCTTTCCCAAAACCCCGACGTCGCACCGGCCGAGCCGAAGAACTCCCGTAGCGACGAGCAGATTCAACGGATTCGCGCGGCCGTCCGGGCCGCCTCGGCGTCGAGTCGGCAATCGACGGTCGTCGGTCCGTTCAAGGTCGCGGGGTCGCAGCGCAATCCGACGGCCCTGTTCGGTCTCGGGCTGGTCGATGCGATTTCCGAGCATGACATCGACGCGGCGGCCAAGAAGCAGGCGATGGAGACGCCCGACGTCAAGGGGCGCGTCAGCCGGCTCAAGGACGGTCGGGTCGGCCGACTCGGCTGGAAGGGCCAGACGGCGAACGTCGAGGACTTCGTCCTGAACGCCTGCGCCGTCGAGATCGGCCTGGAAGTCCCCGGCCATCCGCAGGCGAGCAGCCCGCAAGCGCCGAAGTATCGCACGACGGGCCTCGATCTGACGGCCGACGAATGCTCGTCGCTGGTCGCCTACGTCCGCAGCCTGCCCCGGCCGATCGAGCGGCAGGCGTCGGGCCTCGCCGAGGCGAAGCACGTCGCGGCCGGCAAGGCGGCCTTCGCCAGCGTCGGCTGCGCGACTTGCCACACGCCCAAACTCGGCGGCGTCGCCGGCCTCTACAGCGATCTGCTGCTTCACGACATGGGCGACGACACCGCGGACGACGGCTCGTACTCCGACGGCTTCGACGGCAGCGACGACCCGTTCGGCCCCGAATCCGGTCCGATCGCGGCGAACGCGGCGAACGGCAAGCCGGCCCCCGCGCGTCAGGCTCGCGGGGCCTCGCAGCGCGAATGGCGGACGCCCCCCTTGTGGGGCTTCCGCGACTCGGGCCCGTACCTCCACGACGGCCGGGCGCAGAGCCTTGATGAAGCCGTCGCGCTTCACGGCGGCCAGGGTGAAAAGGCGGCGAAGGCGTTCTTCGCGCTCTCGCCGCGCGAGCGGCTCCAAGTGGAGGCGTTCCTGAAATCGTTGACCGCGCCCGCGCCGGTCGCCCTCGTCCAGCGCGGCGAATAAGCCGACGAAAAACCCGGGGGGAACTCTCCAATGCGATGGAATGACGCGACCGCGCGCCCCCGGGTCGGCCCGGGCTTGCACCGGGCGCTGATCCTGGCCTGCCTCGCCTTCCGGCTCCTCGCCGGGGGCGTGCGGGCCGAGGACGGCCCCATCGATTCGATCAACCCCAAGGGAAACAGCGGGCGCGTGCTCGCGGTCGCCTTCACGCCCGACGGCAAAACCCTGGCCACGGCGGGTTCGGAGGGCGTCGCCAAGCTCTGGGACGTCGCCAAAGGCTCGGTTCGCTTCGATCTTCGCGGCCACGACGGCGAGGTCCGCAGCCTCGCCGTCTCGCCCGACGAAAAAACCATCGCGACCGGCGGCGCCGACAAGACGATACGCCTCTGGAACACGGCCGACGGCCAAGCCAAGGGGGTCCTGACCGGCCACACCGACGCCGTCGCCGCGCTCGTGTTCATCTCGGATGGAAAGACGCTCGCATCAGGTGGCCCGGATGCGACGATCCGACTCTGGGACGTCGCCGCGATGCACCCCACGAAGACGCTCGAAGGACTTGGCGTGGGCGTCCTGGGACTCGCCACGTCCTCGACGGGGAACCACCTGGCCTCAGCCGGCGACGACAGGATCATCCGGCTCTGGGATCTGTCCGATGGCGGTGAACCCCGGATCATTGGGCGGATCGACGCCAAGCTGTGCTGCGTCGCGTTCTCGCCGGACGGAACCCGCGTGGCCGCGGGCGGACTCGACAAGACGGTCAGGATCTGGCCGACCGATCCCACCCCTGAAAACCAAGACCCATCCACCCGGCGACGGCCCTCGCGGATGGTCGCAGCCACGGCGGTCGGCGGAGCCGTGCTCGCCTTGGCGTTCGCGCCGGACGGGAAGAGCCTGGCGGCGAGCGTTTCCAACGCGCCGCCCGGAGCCTCGGCGCCCGGAACGATCGTGATCCTCGACGTCGCCACGTTTCAGGTGCGAAACCGCCTCCAGGGCCACCTCAGCGACGTCTACTCCGTGGCGTATTCGCCGGACGGCGGGACGCTGGCCTCGGGTGGAGATCGGTGCGTCCGGCTGAACTGGAACAACGTTTCTCAAGACGTGCGAGCGTCCTGGCTCGGCCCCTGGCCGGAAGGGCCCGTGGAGAACCGGCCGATGAGGCATCTCGGCCTGGTCGAGGCGGCTGCGTTCACGCCAGACGGCCGCGCGGTGATCACGGCGAGCGGCGACCCGGAAGTCCGCTTCTGGGACCTGGCGACCCACGAAGTTCGCCGGGGCCTTCACGACTCCTCGGGCGCCGTCCACGCGATCGCCGTCAGTCCCGACGGCAAGCGGCTCGCGACCGGCGGCGAGGGGAAGATGGTCAAGATCTGGGATCTCGAAACAGGTCGCGTGCGGGCGACGCGGGCGAGCCACCTGGGCGCGATCACCTGCCTGGCGTACTCCCACGACGGCAAGACCCTCGCGTCCGGCAGCCGCGACGCGTCGGTCTCGGTATGGAACGACGCCACCGGCGAGGAGAAGCTGACCCTCGCCCGTCACACCAGCGCGATCACGCACCTGGCTTTCGCCCCCGACGACAAGGCGCTCGCGACCAGCTCGCTCGACTGGACCGCCAAGCTCTGGGACCTGGATTCCGGCGCAATGCGGCGCTCGTTCGACGGTCACGGCGACTCCGTCGAGTCGGTCGCGTTCACCCCCGACGGCAAGACCCTGATCTCGACCGGCCGCGACGGCTCGACCCGATTCTGGAACGTCACGGACGGGACCGAGCGAGGCGCCTCCCGCAAGCAAGACGTGGGCGTCGGGCTGGTCGTGATTCTGCCCGGGGAGCAGGCCATGATCACGGGGAGCACCGACGGGGCGATCCGCCGCTGGTCGATGGCCGACGACCAGCTCGAATCGATGAGCGCCAGAGCGCATGCGGGACCGATCTCGACCCTCGCGCTTTCCCCGGACGGCAACGTGCTGGCGTCCGGCGGCGGCCACGAACTCAAGCTCTGGATCGTCAAAACCGACCTGGCGCCCCGGCCTTTCGCGGCCGTCGTCGCCAAGGTGACTTCACTGGCGATCTCGGCCGACGGCAAGACGCTGGCCTCGGCGACGGCCGACGGCGTGGTCCAGGTCTGGAACCTTCCGGCGGGCCGCGAACGCGTCATGCCGGTCCGGCTCGCTGCGGGCGAAGTCCAGATGGCCCTCTCGGCCGACGGCAAGCGGCTGGCCACGCTTCTGAACGCGTCGCAGCAGGGCTCCAGCCTGCGGATCTGGGACGCGACGACCCTGGAACCGCTCGACCTGCTGGCCGTCGAGACCGTCGGCGCGCGACGGCTGGCGTTCACTCCCGACGGCCGGTTCCTGGCGACGGCCGGCGACACGGTCGGGCTCTGGGGGCTGGGCGACGAGACGCCGGTCCGCCGGCTCAAGGGAGCGCCGGGCTTCGTCCGCTCGATCGCCGTTTCTCCCGACGGCGACACGGTCGCCACGGCGGGCGGCGACGGGGCCGTCATGCTCTGGGACGTCCCCGAGAAAAGCTTTCGCGGTTCGCTCGAAGGGCATACGCATTCCGCGACGGTCGTCGCCTTCGCCCCCGACGGCAAGACGCTGGCGTCCGGCTCGTCCGACACGACCGTCCGACTCTGGGACGTCGCCGGACGCACCGCGATCGCGACGCTCGAAGGGTCCAAGGGGCCGATCACGGCCCTGGCGTTCCGGCCCGACGGCGCGTTGCTCGCCTCGTCGTCGCGGGGCGATGCGACCGTTCGACTCTGGGACGTCGCCAACCGCCGCCTCACCGCGAAGCTCGCCTCCCCCGCCTCCGCGCCGACCGAGGAAACGACCTCGCTGGCGTTCTCGGCCGACGGTGGCACCCTCTACACCGGCGGCGACCGGGGAATCACGGCCTGGGACGTCTCGCCGAACAGCCGGGCGCTGGCGCCGGGCTCGAACTCGCCACCTCCGCCAGCCGACCCGCGCCCATGATCACAATTGCGCGTTCATCCACGTGGAAACGGCACCCCAATCTCCTTGCCACGCCCCACGTCAGCGGTGTATCTTATAAGGTCAGTGATCGGCGGCGGACTTGGCTCCATCGCCGACTTTTCGCGGGCTGATTCTTGATTCCGTTCCCGCGGGTGCGAAGCACGTCGGCGAGGGGTGCGATGCGGCTTATCGGTTTCGAGCGATGGGGACGTTGGGGAATTGGGGCGCTCTTGCTGCTCCTGTCCCACGGTCTCTTCATGACTCGATCCGCTCAGGCCGGCTGCGACCACCTCGCTTCAGCCCGACCACCCCGATGGTCGATCGTCTACCATCTCGACGCTTTGGTCGCCGGCGGTTCGTCAACCTCGCTCCCAGCCGATCCGGCCCGCGAACCTCAGGCGGGCGAAGTCCCGAAGGCTCCCGCGCCTTGCTCGGGCCCGGGTTGCTCCAGCCAAGACCCCGCGCCGGCCTCGACGGTCCTTCCCGACACCGACCACTTCGACCGCTGGGGCGATCTGAGCATCCTGGCGATCGTACCGATCATGTCTCGTTGGACCCGGACGGTCGAAGGATCGACGGCCCGACCGACCGGGCGCAAGCCGTCGATCTTCCATCCTCCTCCGCGCCGGCTGGCCGACCGCTCGATCGACCTTGTGATTTGCAGCCGTTGAACCGGTTGGCTTGCGAGCATCGTACCGAGCGAATTCCGCCCTCGCCCGCTCATCGCTAATCGATCGGTCGATCGCCGCGCTCGAGAAGCGCGGCGGCCTTGTGCTCGACCCGAGCGGTTCTCTCTGATCGTTCCACCCGGCCGCCGTGCACGACGGCATCGGCCCAGGATCGTCGACGCGGCCTTCGACGCTTGGATCAACGGTTGACGGTAAGAGTTGAGCGCCAAGGATGGGAGCGCTCTGGCGATCGTTCGTCGTCGAAAGCCAGATCTCGGGTCGATCCCGTCTCGACTTCCTCTTCCCCGGAGCAGATTCGATGAACCCACGAACACCGCGTCGACCGATCCTGGCCATCGCCAGAGCCATCCTGGCCGCAAGCTGCATCGCGGCCCTGGCCCTATCGGGAGGGTGCGGGAAAGAGGCGAGCGGGCCGCCGGGCTCGGGGCCGACCAAGGTCCGAATCGGCTACCTCGGCCTGACGTGCGAGGCGGCGATGTTCGCGGCGTATGAGAACGGCTACTACAAGGAAGAGGGCCTGGACGTCGAGTTCGTCAAGACCGACTGGGACAGCCTGCGCGACGGCCTGGGGCTCGGCCGGTTCGACGCGAATTACCACCTCATCATGTATCTACTCAAGCCGATCGAGAAGGGCCTGGACGTGAAGCTCACGGGCGGGATCCACTCGGGTTGCCTGCGGCTTCAAGCGGGGGCGAAGTCCGACATCAAGTCGGTCGCGGATATGAAGGGAAAGCGGATCGGCGTGCCGACGGCTCTGGGAAGTCCGCCGTTCCTCTTCAGCAGCCGGGTACTGAAGGCGGCCGGCATGGATCCGGCGAAGGACGTCGAATGGGTGGCGATGGCGCCCGACGTCCTGGGCCTGGCCCTCGACAACGGCCAGATCGACGCGGTGTGCGACGCCGAGCCGATCGGCACGATTTTGCTCTCGCAGAACAAGGTCCGGACGATCGCCGACTCGGCGGTGGACGAACCGTACAGCGGCGAGTACTGCTGCGCCGTGGTGGTCAGCGGCAATCTGGCCCGAAAAGACCCGGCGACGGCGGCCAAGGTGACGCGGGCGCTCCTCAAGGGGGCCGCGTGGGTGGACCTCAACCCGACGGCGGCGGCCAAGCTCTCGGTCGAGAAGAATTACGTCGCCTCGTCGGTGGAAGTGAACGCCCAGGCGATCTCGAAGCTGAAGTACACGCCGGGAGTCGCGCGGTGCCGCGAGAGCGTCCTGCTGGCGTCGAAGGAGATGAAGGAGATCGGCCTGCTCGGCTCGACGACCGATCCCACGGAACTGGCCAAGAACGCCTGGCAGGACCTCGACGGCGTGACCGACGAGTGGCTGAAGGGGTTGAAGGTCGAGAAGGTCGCCGGAGGCGGTCCGCCGCCGCCGATGGACCCCGACCGCCTCGCCGCGCTCTTCGCCAGCGCAAAGGATTTCCGATTCATGTGCGACAATTGCGAGTCCGGGGGCGACCTTTGCGGCCAGTGAGCCGGCGGTCGGCGCCGGCGTCTTGACGGCCCCCGGCGCATCGCCGGGCCCAAACGTGTTGCGACCATCCTTGGAGATGACGGGAGTTTCGGTCTTGTCCTCAGAAAGTTCGAGATCCTCCATGGCGACGGGGCCGGCTGGCACCGCGCCGGCCTCTGGCGGCGGGCTTGCCGCGGCGGCGGTGCTCTCGTCGTCGATCGCGGCGTTGTCCGCGCTGGCGCTTCACTGGACGCTGCCGAGTCGACAATCGCCGGTGCCCACCCGGCTCTATCCGATCCTGCTTGAAGGCCTGCTGGCCGTATCGATCGCCGTGGCCGTGGTCCATTGGGCGTGGCCGCGGTTGCGGCCCTGGGCGCGTCACCACGCCCCGCTGATGGCCGGGGGAATCGTCGCGCTCGTGATCTGGGATCTGGTCACCCTCAAGCTGGCCTTGATGCCGTTGCCCTACTTCCCCGGCCCGGATATGGTCTTTCAGGGCATGTGGGACGATCGAGGGATGCTGTTCGAGAGTACCTATCACTCGTTGATCCTGCTGTTCACCGGTTACTTCGCGGGCGTGGCGGCCGGCCTGGTCAGCGGAATCCTTATCGGCTGGTTCCGCAACGTCCGCTATTGGGGCATGCCGGTGATGAAGGTGGTGGGGCCGATCCCCGCGACGGCCTACATCCCGCTGGTGATGGCGCTGTTCAGCAACGCCTTCGTCTCGGGGAGCGCCCTGATCGCCATGGCGGTCTGGTTCCCGATGACGATGCTCACCGCTTCCGGCATCGCCAACGTCCCGGTTTCGTACCTCGACGTCGCGCGGACCCTCGGGGCCGGGCGACGGTACTTGATCTTCCGCGTCGCCATTCCGGCGGCGATGCCGAGCATCTTCCTCGGCCTGTTCATGGGGCTGGGCGCTTCGTTCCTGACCTTGATCGCGGCCGAGACGGTCGGGGTGAAGGCGGGCCTGGGGTGGTATCTCAAGTGGCAGCAGGGTTACGTGGAATACGCCAAGGTCTACGCGGCTCTGATCATCATGGCGGCGTTCTTTTCGGGCCTCATGACGCTCTTGTTCGCCGTGCGGGATCGCGTGCTCGGCTGGCAGAAGGGCGTGATCCGGTGGTGATATGAGTCTTCTCAACGGCGACGAAACGAAAGACGAAGGGTCGTCACTGCTGGTCTCCGACGTCACCAAAAGCTACCGCTCCGCGGACGGGGCGAGCTTGCTCGCGCTCGACGGTTTTTCGCTGTCGGTCGCGGCGGGCGAGATGGTGTCGTTGATCGGGCCCAGCGGGTGCGGCAAGTCGACGCTTCTGCGGCTCATCGCCGGGCTGGAACAGCCCGATTCGGGCGAGTTGCGGGTCGGAAGCACGCCGATCACCGGCCCCAGCGCCGAGCGCGGGCTGATGTTCCAGGACCCGAACTTGTTCCCCTGGCTGAGCGTCCGCCGCAACATCCAGACGGGTCTTGTCGCGCGCGGCATTCTCCATCGCCATCGCCATGAAGTCGAGGAATTCCTCCGTCTCGTCGGCCTCGAAGCGTTCGCCGACCGTTATCCCCACCAGCTCTCGGGCGGCATGGCGCAGCGGGCGGCGCTGGCCCGGGCGCTGATCAACCACCCCAAGGTGTTGCTGCTCGACGAGCCGCTGGGGGCGCTCGACCAGTTCACGCGGATGAGGATGCAAGACGAGGTCTTGCGGCTGTGGCAGGCGCGCGGCACGACGATGGTCCTGGTGACGCACGACATCGACGAGGCCATCTACATGAGCGACCGGATCGTCGTCGTGACCCCTCGGCCGGGCCGCATCGAGCGCGTGATCGACGTCGACCTGGAACGGCCTCGGCTCCGCAACAGTCACCCGTTCATGGAACTCCGCGCGGAGATCCTGGAGTTGCTGCACTTCGCCGGCGGCGGAACCGACGAGACCGCCGAATCAAACGCGGTCCATCCCCCGGCCTGGCCGCGACGGAGCGAATCATGAGCGATCCAACCACGCCACGATCGAGTTTCGCGCGGCCCCTGGCCCTGGCGCTGGCGGCGATCCTCGTCTGCGCCGGCCTGGCGGGCGTGTTCCTGCTTCGACGCGGGGAGATCATGCCGGCGCAGCCGGCGGCGGACGGCTTGCCGGCTCCCGGCTCGGACGTCTACCGCGAGATGGTCTCGGCGTTCTACGAAGGGGTCGCGGCACTCGACGCCGACGCCGTCGAGTGCGCCAAGGCGGCGCTCGCCCGCGCGACGGAGCTGATCCCCGGGGAGCCGGCCGCGTGGGCCGACCTGGCGCTTTTGAAGCTCCGTCTGGGCGATTACGACGGCGCGGCCGCCAACCTGGAGCGCGCCCGGGGCCTCGCCCCCGACAGCGGGGCGATCGCACGGCTGCTCGGGCTCCTCGAAAGTCGCCGAGGACAATTCGCCGAGGCGATCACGCATCTGCGGCGGGCGGTCGAACTCGACGCCGGCGACCTGAAATCGAGGTTCGCGCTGGTCAAGGAGGTCGAGCGTCAGGCCGATCCCGACAGCGACGCCGAGGCGCTCCGGCTGGCGGTCGCGCTGTCGGAATTACTGCCGGACAACGTCGTCGTCCTGCTCGAACGAGCCCGACTGGCCGCGAAGCAGGGCGAATCACAGACGCTCGGCGACACCGTCGAGCGGCTCGGCAAGCTCGCCCCCTCGTGGCCGTCCAAGGCGCAAGAGATCTACGCTGAACTGGAGCAGGCCGCGAAAACCAATCCGCGAGCCGCCGCGACGCGCGTGGTCTTTCTGCGCAACCTGCTTCTGCCGACGCTCCCCTTCCGTCAGGCCCTGACCACGGTCGAGACGCCGGTCGGGACGGTCGGCGAACCGATCACGAAGTTCTTGAAGCTGGCCCAGCCGCCGCTCGTGGTCGCAGCGCCGGACGAGGCGCTCACGTTCACCGTCGAGCCCACGGGCGAGGCGGGCCCGACGGCGGCCGTCACGATCGTGGCCACGCCGCTGACCGGCGACGGGCCGACGACGCTGTTCGCGGCCGACGCCGAGTCCGTGCGGCGGCTCGACAAGGCGGGAACGCCGCTGCCGTTCCCCGGTCGCCCGGGATCGCCCCCGTCAGCTCATGGCGTGCTGGCGATCGACTGGAACTCCGACTACCTGCTGGACCTCGTGCTCGCCGGGGCAGGGGGGCTGAAGGTCTATCAGCAGAAAGAGGACGGGACGTTCACCGACGTGACCGCGGCGACCAAGCTCGATCCGGCCGTCCTGGGCGCCGACCTCTTCGGCGCATGGGCCGCGGACGTCGAGATGGACGGCGATCTCGACCTGGTGCTCGGAGCCAGAAGCGGCAAGACGACGGTGCTGAGAAACAACGGCGACGGCTCGTTCACGGCGATCGACCTCTTTGGAGCGACGAACGACCTCCGCGACTTCGTATGGGCCGACCTCGACGGCGACGGCGATCCCGACGCCGCGCTGCTCGACGCCAAGGGGGGGCTGCGGATCGAGTCGAACGAACGCGCGGGCAAGTACCAACCCCGAACCGCTCCGGAGGGACTGGCGGCTCTCACCGCCCTGGCCGTCGCCGACCTGAACGGCGATGGAAACATCGACCTGCTGGCGATGCGAGCCGACGGGACGGTTCTTCAGATCACCGACCGTGACGAGGGGAAAGCGTGGGACACGGTCGAAGCCGTCCGGTCGCCGGGGGCTGTCGGCGACGGCGCGCGGCTTCTCGTCGCGGACCTCGACAACAACGGCGCTCCCGACCTGGTCGGCTGGGGATCGACCGGCGGCTGGATTCAGCTCGCCGACGGCAAGGGGGGCTTCCGCGCGTCGACCGCGCCGGCCGGGCTCAGCGTGTTCGCCGTCGCCGACCTGAACGACGACGGCCGCCTCGACCTGGCGGGCCTCGCCGAGAAAGGCCACCCCGCCCGAGGGCTCGGCCGGGGGTCGAAGGACTACCACTGGCTGGCCGTCCGACCCCGAGGCGCGAAGACGTTCGGCGACGGCCGGATCAACTCGTTCGGGCTCGGCGGCGAGGTCCAGGTTCGGGCCGGACTACTCGTCCAGAAGCAGGTGATCACCGGGCCGATCCTCCACATCGGGCTGGGCGAGAACCTTGGCTTCGACATCGCCCGGATCGTCTGGCCCAACGGGACCATGCAGACCGAATGCCACAACAAGGCCGACCTGGTGTTGCCCGCCGAGCAGCGGCTCAAGGGCTCGTGCCCGTTCCTCTACGCCTTCGACGGGACCGCCGTGCGGTTCGTGACCGACTTCATCTGGAGGTCGCCCCTGGGCCTTCGGATCAACGCCCAGGACACCGCCGGCGTCGCGCAGACCGAGGACTGGGTCAAAATACGAGGCGATCAGCTCGCCGCGAAAGACGGATTCTACGACGTACGGATCACCGCCGAGTTGTGGGAAACCCATTACTGGGACCACGCCTCGCTGATGGTCGTCGATCACCCGTCGGGAACCGAGGTCTTCGTCGACGAGCGGTTCGCCCGGCAACCGCCCCGCTTGGCCGTTCACTCGACCGGGCCGCCGCACCCCGTGGCTTCCGCCCGCGACGATCAGGGCCGCGACGTGACCGAAGCGGTCGCCGCCCGTGACGGCCGCTATCTGGACGACTTCGGCCGGGGTTTCTACCAGGGCGTGACGCGCGACCACTGGGTCGAGGTCGAGATCGGCGACGACGTCCCGCGCGACCGGCCGCTTCGACTCGTCGCGTACGGCTGGATTCATCCGACCGACAGCTCGATCAACGTCGCCATCGGCCAGGGGACCGGGATCAAGCCTCAGGGGCTGATCCTGGAAGTCCCCACCCCCGACGGCGGCGGCTGGAAGGTCGCACGCGACGACCTCGGCTTCCCGGCGGGCAAGAACAAGACGATCCTCGTCGATCTCGACGGCCTCTTCGCTCCCGGCGCTCCCCGGCGGCTCCGGCTTCGCACGAACCTGGAGATCTACTGGGATTCGCTCGCCGTGGCCGAGGCCGCGCCCGAGACGACCTTGAAGACGCAGCGGCTCCCGCCGGAGTCGGCCGAGTTCCGCCGGCGCGGGTACTCGTTGATGACGCAAGCGAACGCCAGCTCGCCCGAGCTGCCGGACTACGGAACGCTCGGCGCCACAGGTCAGCCGTGGCGGGACTTGATCGGCTACTACACGCGGTACGGCGACGTCCGCGAGCTGCTGGAGAAGGTCGACGACCGCTACGTGATCGCCAACGCGGGGGACGAACTGGCCCTCCGCTTCCCCGCGCCTCCGCCGCCGCCGTCGGGCTGGGTCCGCGATTTCGTCATGATCGGCGACGGCTGGAACAAGGACGGCGACTACAACACCGCCTTCTCCAAGACCGTTCTACCCCTGCCGTCGCACTCGCAGACGAGCTACGACGCCCCCCCGGGCGCGCTTGAGGACGATCCGGTGTATCGCTTACATCCGGACGATTGGCGGCAGTATCATACACGTTACGTCACGCCGAGCGATTTCCAGGATGGGATCAGGCCCCGGTTGGAGAATCGGCCCGCTCGCAAATCGGAGTCGAAGCCATGAGGCGATACACCCAGGCAGCCGCCATCGTCATCTTCGTCGGCCTGCTCGGCGCGTTGAAGGTCTTGAACAACAGCTCCACGTCGAGCGCGCCAGCGCCGGTCGCTGAGACCGATCGGAAGGCCGCCGAAGGCTCGCCGACGGCCGCCGCCGATCGCAAGGCGTCGCGGTACGGGCTCGACCTGCAAGAGGTGTCGAAATCGGCCGGCGTGGATTTCGTCCACCAGGCGCCGAAGCTCGACGCGAAGCTCGACCACATCATGCCCCAGATCGCCTCGATGGGGGCGTCGGTCGCCGTCGCCGACTTCGACCGCGACGGCTGGCAGGATTTTTACACGACCGACAGCGGCGAAGGGAGCAAGAACCGCCTCTACAAGAACCTGGGCGACGGCACGTTCCGCGACGTGGCCGAATCGCTCGGGGTCGCCGACCTCAATCAGCTTGGCACCGGCGTGTCGATGGGCTCGCTCTGGGGCGACTACGACAACGACGGCTTCGAGGATCTGTTCGTCTACAAATGGGGACGGCAGGAGCTGTTCCACAACGACGCCGGCAAGGGCTTCACGCGCGTCACCGAGAAGGCCGGTTTCCCCGCCTGGATCAACGCCGGCTGCTCGACCTGGCTCGACTTCGACCGCGACGGCCGCCTCGACCTGTTCGTCGCCGGCTACTGGGACGACAAGCTCAATCTCTGGGATCTCAAGAACACGAAGATGATGCCCGAGAGCTTCGAGTACGCCAAGAACGGCGGCCGGAAGTACCTGTTTCGCAACAAGGGGGACGGGACGTTCGAGGACGTCACGGCGGCCGCTGGAATCGACAGCAACCGCTGGGCGCTCTGCGTCGCCGCGGCCGACCTCCGGGGCACCGGCTATCCCGACCTGTTCATCGCCAACGATTACGGCGTCTCGGAGCTGTTCGCCAACCAGCAGGGCCGCACCTTCCGCGACGTCGGCAAGACGACCGGCGTCGGCGCCTCCCCGAAAAGCGGAATGAACGTGGCCTTTGGCGACGTCTTCAACCAGGGCAAACTCTCGGTCTACGTGACGAACATCTCCGAGGAAGGGGTGCTGATCCAGGGCAACAACCTCTGGGTCCCCAAGGAGGGAACCTCGGGCGATTCGTTGCACTACGAGAACCTCGCCAGCACCCTCGGGGTCGAGCTGGGGGGCTGGAGCTTCGGCGCCCAGTTCGGCGACCTCAACAACGACGGCACCCAGGACCTGATCCTCACCAACGGCTACGTCTCGGCGGAGAAGGGGACGAGCTACTGGTACGAGTTCTCGATGGTGGCCGGCGGCAACAGCACGATCATCTCCGACGCCAAGAACTGGCCGCCGATGAAGGGCAAGAGCCTCTCGGGCTACCAGCAGAAGAAGGTCTGGCTCAACGACGGAGCAGGCCACTTCAGCGAGGTCGCCCAGGCGGTCGGGTACACCGACACCCACGACGGCCGCGGCGTGGCGCTCGTGGACCTCTGGAACCGGGGCGTCCTCGACGTCTTGATCGCCAACCAGAAGGGGCCGCTGCTCGTCTACAAGAACGGGGTTCCGCCCGATCGCGCATGGATCGATTTCGAGCTGACCGGAACCAAATCGAACCGGGGCGCGATCGGCGCGCAGGTCCGGCTGTTCTGGAACGGCCAGGAGCAGCTCCAGGAAGTCCACGGCAGCAGCGGCTACTCCGCCCAGAACCAGCGTCGCGTCCATTTCGGGCTCGGCAAGGACCCGAAGATCGAGAAGGCCGTCGTCCGCTGGCCCTCCGGCGCCGTTCAAACCCTTGAGGCCCCGGCCGTGGGGCAAGTCCATAAGCTGGAGGAGCCCCGATGACCACGACGATCTCAAGCCCCGCGCCCGCACCTTCGCCGTCGTCGCCTGGCCCGCGAAAGCGACCGCATTTCTTCAGCCTCGAAAACCGGTTCCTCGCGCCGGTGCTGATCACCGGCATCCTGCTCGCCGGCCAGCTCACCTTCGGCTTCCTGGAGAGCTATACGCGGACGCTGCTGGCGATCGGAGCCAGCATCGCGATGGAGCTGATCCTGGGCCGGTTGATGCTCGGCAAATGGCCCCACCTGGCAAGCGCGTATATCACGGGGATCAGCATCGGCATCCTGATCCGGTCGCCGGCCTACTGGCCGTACATCCTGTGCGCGCTGATCTCGATCACGTCGAAATACGCGATCCGATGGCACGGCAGGCACATCTGGAACCCCTCGAACCTGGGCGTGAGCGCCATGTTGTTCCTGGCGCCAGCCTCGGTGGCCAGCCTGAGCATCCAGTGGGGCAACGCCCTTTGGCCGATGCTCATCATCTGGGCGTTGGGCTCGGCGATCATCTGGCGGCTGAAGCGGTTCCACATCTGCGCGACCTACGTCGCTACGTTCCTGGCGCTCGCCGGCGTGCGCAGCATGATCACGGGCGATCCGTGGCTGGCGGCCGTCGCGCCGATCACCGGGCCGATGTACCAGCTCTACGTCTTCTTCATGATCACCGACCCGAAGACGACGGTGCGATCGTGGCGCGGCCAGTGCGTAGTCGCCTTCCTGGTGGCCGTGGCCGAGGCGATTCTGCGCCTTAACCGCGTCGTTCATGCGCCGTACTACGCGCTGTTCCTGGTAGGGCCGGCCGCGGTCGTCATCGAGATCTGGTGGAACGAGCACCGTCGGGCCGCCCTCCAGCGGGCCGACGATGAGCATGCCCACGAAACGAAGCCCGCCCTCGTTGAAGCGTCGACGTGCGGTACGTCCGCGAATCCGGTTCAGTCGCTCTGAGCCTGACGCGAAATCTTGTTTGTGATCCAGGCGTCGAGCCTGCGTTTTCCCCGATGCGGGCGAAAGCCCGCAACCCGCGAAAGTGAGGAGTCGTCACATGCTGGCTGGAATGGAACGCCTGGTGGATCTGGTTGGACCGCGCGAGTCGGGACTGACCGGTGCTCCGCTCTCGGACGTCGAGGACGCGCTGCGACGGAACGACGTCGAACGGCTGGAAGCGACCGACGGCCACTTCTCAGCTACGATCCGCGACGGGCAGACGGTCCGCCTCGCGCGGACCATCGGCCAGCCGCTCCGCTACTTCGTGGCCAAGCGATATCACGGCCCTTACCTCGTCGTGGCCGACCGGATCGACAGCCTCTATGAATACTGCTGCCGCGAGAAGATCGGCTGGCAGTTCGACCCGCAGTACACCCGGATGATTCCCGCCCACTACATGGTCGAACTCGACCAGGTCGGCTGCCCCGACCCGAACCCGCGCTATCATCGGTTCTTCACGCCCGAGGTCGGCAAGGGGCCGAACGACATCAAGCAACTGGGCGCGTCGTACGTGGGCGCGGCCGCCAAGTCGGTCGAGAACTGGATCTCCCGCGTGCCGGACGGCCAGCAGATCGGCGTGATGTTCTCCGGGGGCGTCGATAGCAGCTCGGTGCTGCTGCTCGCCCGTCACGCCCTCAGCAAACTGGGCCGCGACCCCGACCTCGCCAGGGCGTTCACCCTTGATCTGGGCGGCGGCGAAGACGCGGCGCAGGCCGAGCGTTGGGTACACGAACTGGGCCTGGAATCGAGCTGGGAGCGGATCGCTCGGCCGCACGTGATCCCCGACCTCGAAGAAGCCATCTCGATCATCGAGGACTACCATCCGCTGGACGTCGAGTGCGCCGCCGCCAGCATCGTCCTCTTGAAGGCGGTCCGCGAGCGTTACCCGGCGCTCCAGTACCTTCTCGACGGCGACGGCGGCGACGAGAACCTGAAGGCCTACCCGATGGAGGACTCGGACCTCACGCTCTCCAGCATCCTCAAGAACCCGCTGCTGTACCAGGAAGGCTGGGGCGTCGACGCGATCAAGCACAGCCAGTGCTACTCCGGCGGTCTCTCGCGGTCGTACGCTCGTACCTACGCCCCGGCGCAGCACCTGGGCTTCTCGGCCTTCAGCCCGTACACGACGCGGTCGGTGATCGCGGAGGCGGCGGCCATCCCGTTCGAGGAGCTGCTCCAGGGGAGCGCCGATCGGCTGTACGCGCTGAAGGCGCAGGTCGTCCGCGAGGGCGTCGAGGCGGTCACCGGAATCCGCATGCCGGTCTTTAACAAGCGGCGGTTCCAGGCGGGCGTCGGCGGCGACTCGTACCGCCAATGGAAGGTCAGCAAATCGTGGTGCCGCCAGGTCTTCCTCCGCCAGTGGGAAGAACGGCTCCGGACCGCCTGGGACCCGTCCGCCGAGCGCGTCTCCGGCAACGCCGTCCCCGCTTGATCAATCCTTGAACAACTGACGGCCGAGGCAACGTGGAACGCTCTTCGTCCCAAGAATCAGCTTCGGTCTATCCGTCGTCGCCGAGCGAGCGCAACCGCTGGATTCTCGATCGTCGACCGGCCAGGAACGTGTTGGACCCGTTGCGGCCCTACGCGTTCCTGGCCGAGACCGAGCCGGGCCCCGACGGCGAGCCGGTCGACGTCGCCACGATCTTCCTGGCGAACCGCGAGTGCCCCTGGCGATGCCTGATGTGCGACCTCTGGCGGAACACGCTGGAGGAAACCGTCCCCGCAGGCGCCATCGCCGCGCAAATATCGCACGCCCTCGAAAACCTGCCGCCCCGAACGTCGGGCCGATCGGCTCTCAAGCTCTACAACGCCGGCAGCTTCTTCGACCCGCACGCCATTCCGGTCGACGAGTACCCCGCCATCGCACATCTGACGGCCCCATTCGATCGGACGATCGTCGAGTGTCATCCGGCCCTCGTCGGCCCGCGCAGCCTCGAATTCCGAGACCTCCTCTCCGGTCGGCTGGAAGTGGCTCTCGGCCTCGAAACCGTCCACCCCGAGGTCCTGGAACGGCTCAACAAGCGCATGACGCTGGATCAATTCCGCCGCGCGGCCGAATTCCTGCACAACGAAATTATCGACCTGCGGGTCTTCATCCTCGTCCGCCCTCCCTGGCTCTCGGAGCAGGAGGGGATCGAGTGGGCCAGGCGCTCGCTCGACTTCGCGTTCGACTGCCGGGCGACCGTCTGTTCGCTGATCCCGACCCGGCCCGGCAATGGCGCAATGGAATCGCTGCTGGCCGCCGGCGAGTTCGCTCGGCCCTCGCTCAACTCCCTCGAATCGTCCCTCGAATACGGCCTCTCCCTCCGCGCCGGCCGTGTGTTCGCCGACCTCTGGGACGTCGACCAATTCATCCGCTGCGCCGATTGCTCCGAGCGGCGCATTCAACGAATCGAAGGCATGAACGCGACCCAGACGATCCCGGCTCGCATCCAATGCGACCAATGCGGCTGAGCCGCCGGATGGATTTCCGGTCGGCCATTCGAATCGATTCACTCGCTGGCGCCTCGGGCTCGTATCGGCCGCCCTCGGGAGGCGGCTCGCGAGAGGCGACAGATCAACGTGCTCCGGCATGATCCGACCGGCGAGAGGATTCGTCCAAGGCCCGCCGCACGTCGTATATTTAAACTGGAGGATCAGCGAAGGACCGGCTCATTGGCAATCCGGCGGCAAGTACGCACATCGAGCGGGAGTCCGCCGCCGACGACGCGGGATCGTCGAATTGGAACGAACGGACCCAATTCCGATCGGCCGATGGCGAGAGGCGAGCAGGGCGTGGCCGAACCTTGAAAACGCGCGAACGGACCCAATCGGCGCGTCGTCGCAAAGCGAGGGTCATGCGGGCCTCGACCGATCGTCGGCCCGGAAATCCGGCGCGAACGGACCCAATCCTCGGACCTCAAAACACCGACTTAAAGCTTTCTCTACCATCATCTTGCGCCTCCAACAACGAGGATCGCCACCGGAGATTTCCACGCGAACGAACCCAAATCCGTGAGGACGTTGGGGAAGCCGGCCGAGGCAGGAATGGGGTACTTTCGGCGCGAACGAACCCAATCCGCCCGAGCGGCGTCGAGCGGGTGATCGAAGGGACGCCACGGTGCGTTTTCGGCGCGAACAAACCCAAATCGCCGGCAGCCCGGAACGGTCGGGAACACGCGAATCTTCAGGGGCCGTTCACCAACAGCAACCAACTCGAAAATGTGGAGTCGGAACATTGGGTCAAAGAAACTCATATTTTCACCACGGAGGACGCGGAGCGGAAGGAGAGAGAAATCGAGAACCATTCGGGAACCGATCCATGGAACTGAGTCCCCCCGTATTCTCCGAGTCCTCCGTGGTAGTTTTTCTTGAACCCATACTGGGACGTTGTTCGTGGACAGTCCCTCAGAATCGAGAGTTACGCCCTCTCGAATTCCCCACGCCTCAGCGGACGCCCTCGCCGTGGGGCTGTTCCATCCTCAACCCGTCGAGCCCATCGATGCTCACACGGTTTTTCTGAGCCTTGTATTGCTCCAAACCGTCGGGACCCTTGCTATTGGCATAATCGACAAGCTGCGAGCGATCCCCCTTGAATTCGTAGAGGGGGACGGCGAACCCGCAGGAGTCGGCGATCCGCTCCACGGCCATGACGACCACCGTCCGAGCGCCGGGGTAATCGGGGAATTCGGCGATCAGGCCGGGCCAGTCGGCGTCGCCGGGCTCGACGACCCGGCCCCGGCCGTACAGCCGCAGGATCAGCGGACGGCCCTCGAACGCACAGAAGAGGATCGTGAGCCGGCCGTTCTCGCGGACGTGGGCGACGGTCTCGATCCCGCTGCCGACCAGGTCGAGGTAGGCGACCGACTTCGGTCCGAGGATGCGGAACGTGTCCAGCCCCTTGGGCGAGATGTTGAGACGCCCGTCGAGCGAATTCGGGGCGGTGCCGACGAAAAAGAGGTGCTGCTTCCCGATGAAGGCTTCTAGTCCCGCATCAATCTCGTCGTACACCTTGCCCATCGTCGCCTCGCGTTTCGAACAACCATTCAGCTCCTTACACCGCTTTCAAGACCCCTCAGGGCCATTCGAGGTTCGTCGTGATCTTCGCCGGGGTGACGGACGCCATGTCGAGGCGACCTCGTGGATCTGATACGCTTGGGGCCCATGCCGACCAACGCCAAGACGAGGCCCCAGCACCATGTTCTCCCTGATGGCCGCCCTCGCCCTCGCGACCTTCTCCGCTCCCGATGCGGTGAAGGCCGACGGACCGTTCGCGCAGCGGGGCTATTACCTCACGTTCATGCGGATGCCGACGTACGACCTCGCCGACTGGGAGCGGATCGTGGACGGCGTGCGCGACGACGGCGGGAACACCTTGTTCCTCTGGATCGCCGGCGGGTTCCGATCCCATAAGTATCCGATCACCTGGAAGTACAACGAGGACCACGAGAACGTCCGCAAGGATTTCGTGCGGAGCCTCATCGATCACGCCCACGCGAAAGGGATCAAGGTCTTGCTCGGATTCACCCCCTTCGGCTACGACGGGGCGAACCAGTACGCCCTGGAGCACCCCGAATTGAGGGCCGTGGGCAAGGACGGCAAACCGTCGGCCCCGTTCGGGATCGGCTGCTGGGGCGTGAACCTCTGTCCGTCCCGGCCCGAGTCGCAGCGGTTCATGCTCGACTACGTCCGGGAAATGGCCTTCGATTTCTACCCCAACGCCGACGGTCTGATGATCGAGTCGTCCGACTACGCCATCTGCCACTGCGACGACTGCGGCGAGCGGTTCTTCGAGAAGGAATTCCAGTTCGTCCGGCGGATCTCGGAGGAGGTCTGGGCCAGGAAGCCGGACGCCACGGTCGTGGTCTATCCGCACTACTTCTCCGGGGCCGACGTGCCGGGCTTCGGCGTGAAAGCGGCGAAACTGCCGTTCGACCCTCGGTGGTCGCTGATGTTCACCCCGCACAGCGCCCACCCCGAACCGTCGCTGATCAAGCAGGCCCGCGCCAGCTTCTGGTCGGACGACTCGCCCGCCCGCCGTGGCCCCCAGGACATCCAGGCCAACGCCCAGCGCGCCCGCCGCGAGGGGATGACCGGCTACGTCCCTTCACTGGAGGCGTTCACATTCGTCGCCAGCGTGGCCGAGGAGGGACAACCCTGGCTGAAGGACCAAAGGCAAGTCCCGCTCGGCTTCGGCTGGCTGCGGCCCGGCGATCCTCCTTACGACGAACTGCCGGTCCGCGTCAACCGCATCGCTTTCCGCGAGTTCAGCAGCAACCCGGATTTGCCCCTCGATCGGTTTCGGGAGATCCTGGGCCGAGAAGTCTTCGGATCGGCTTCCTCCCGACAGGCCGTGGACGACCTGCTGGACATCCAATCGGTCTTCAACTCGGGGCGGACGTGGTGCCAACCCTCGCCCGCGACCTGCCCTGAGCGGGTGCGGGCCATGGCGGCTCGGGGCGAGTCGACGAACGCGACCCGAGCCGAGATCCGCGCCGCGCTGGACCGAGTCCGTGCGATCGCCGCCCGGAACCAGAAACCGACCACGGAAGGCGAGCGGGACCTGCGACGCATCGCCATATGGGTGCTCGACCGCTGGGGCGAAGACGATCGCAAACTCCTTGAAGCGAAGCCGAGCCTGTGACCGGTGTCCGTCCGTTCCGATCGGGAGATGATAATGGATGATCAGGCGATCCGACATGGGCACGAGCACGACGGATGGACCGCACGCTCAATCCAGGTTTTCTCGCTTCGACCTGCGGTGCTCCTCGTAGCCTTTCAGCCAGGCTTGGGTTTTGGAAAGGTCGATCCGACGGACACGGATTTTGGGGCCGCAGCCCCACATCTGCGGGTGGATACCGCCCATCGCCATATTGACGTCGATCCTGTCGGCGATCGCGGGGATGCCTTCCTCCCTCAACCGATCGGCGATGAACTTCGCCTCGACGGCGTTGCCCGCCGTATAGCATTCGACGAGGTCCGGCACGGGCGTCCCCGCCAGGTCGGCGAACGGATCGTCGAAATCCGTCGCCTCGGGGACCTCCTCGTCGGCGATCGGGTCGGCCTCGTCGGCGGTGACGAAGCTCGGATCTTCGACGCCGTCCGGAGTCGTCCCGCACGACCAGCAGACCTCGAACGAGTCGTCGATTCTCGACCGGCATTTCGGACATCGCCACATGGTCTTATGCCCCTCTGAATCACATCTCTAATAAAAAACAATATGACATTTTCATTCCGGCCGGAGGTCGAGGAACCAGAATCCGTCACGCTCGACGGCCTCGCCGGTCGTCACGGGGATTTCCGTCTTGAACTCCGGGCTGCGGAAGCAGAACGTGTGGAACTCGCCTCGCTCGCCGCACGGGTCGACTCCGGCGGGCAGCTCCGCCAGGAGGGAGGCGTCGTAGCGCCGTCCCAGGAAACGAACGTCCAGATGCTTCGGGTCGACGCAAGTCAGGACGGCCTCGAAACCGGCCGCCAGCATCGTTCGGGCCAGGTCGGACGTCTCTTCGGCGGTCGTCCAGATCGGGAACAGCGGCTCGATGCCCGTGCCTCCCAATCGCTGTTCCCGGTACTCCCGGACGTCGGCGAGGAACAGGTCGCCAAACGCCATGTGCGTGACGCCGTTCGCCTTCGCCTCGGCGACCGCCGCCCGCATGCGCTGCTCGTAGACCTCGTTCGAGCACGGATGGGGCAGCATGATCGGGAACAGCGGAAGGCTCACAGCCGCCGCCTGGGCCTCGACAAGCTCTCGTCGCACGGCGTGCATCGCCACCCGGTCGACCGTCTCGTTGAACGTCGTCAGGAGGCCGACGACTTCGAGGTCGGACCGCCGCCGGAGCACGTGCAAGGCCCAGGCGCAGTCCTTGCCGGAACTCCAGGAGAGCAGGACCTTCGGCTTCGGGCTCGTCACAAGTCTCGACCTCTCATGCCGGGGTGGATCGATCATGGTCACTTCGGCTCGTCCCTGCAGGCGATCAGGAGAACGCCCTCTCATCGTCGATCGACATGGACGCCCCGCGCATCGCCCCCAACAGGAGAATCAGGCGGGCCGGATCAGGGCGTCTCCACTCTCGGTTTGTTATGTGGCCAAGACCGTCACGAACCATGCCTTCGGCCCGCCCGGGCTGAAGCGGAACGGCTCCTCTTCGGATCGGACCTCGAACCTCGACGGCTCGATGCGCTCGATCGTCCAGCCCTCGGCGAAGGCGTCCTCGATCTCCCGACGCGACACTCGCCGAGGCCCCTGCGTCCCCGGCTCCTCGTCGGAGAAGCAGAGCAGGAACAGCCTCCCCCCCGGCTTGAGGACCGACGCCAAGCCCTCGACGTAGCGCCGGCGGTCTTCGTCGTTGAAGACGTGGAACAGCCCGCTGTCGATCGCCGCGTCGAAGACCTCGGGAACGTCTTTCAGCGCCAGGGCGTCCATGACGAGGAACGTCGCCTTCAACCCCCGATCGGCCGCCTTCCGCCTCGCCCGTTCGATCGGCTCGGCCAGGAAGTCGATCCCGGTGACCTTGCAGCCCCGGCCAGCGAAGAACAGGGCGTTCTCGCCCGTGCCGCAACCGGCGTCCAGCACCGCCCCCGTGATCTGGTCGGCCACGTCGACGAACGCCTTCTGCGGCCCGTCGACGTCCCAAGGGGCCTTGCCAGCGTAGGCGGCTTCGAAAACGGCTCGGTCGGGCACGCTCATGGTCGTTCTCCTCTTTCAGCCGGACGATCAACCACCGAGGATTCTATCGTGGGAGCCGCCGGCCGAGAACTCCCACGCGGATGCGACGCGAAGCCATCTCCCTCGCATGTCGCCGGATCGGGTAGGGTTGGAATGAAATGACGACCGTGTCGAGGGACGGGAGGAGGCGACGATGGCGACGAAGCCCACAAGGCAGCAAGTCGAGGCGTGCGACCAGTTCGCCGAGGCGCTCGTGCTGATCACGCAGGCGGCCCGGCTCGACGGCAAGGGGAAGCTCGATCGAGGAGACCTGGGCGAAATCGCCTCCCGGCTGGCGCAGGCGTCCCCGGCCTTCGGCCTGGACGGGATCGTCGCCAGGGCGATGGAGCGGCGGGGCCGGTCCCTGGGCCTGCCGTCGAGCACCGTCGAGCTGCTGACGCTCGTGGAGGACGTCAAGCCGCTGGATGCGCTCCTCCTGACCGACGAGGACTTCCGGGAACTGGTCGAGCGGGTGAACGAGGACCTGGGCGAGGTCTGAGCACCTACAGGGCGGGACCGGAATGCTCGCCCATCATCGGTCCCCACGGAACTCGGCCTCGACCCGCCCGACGTTCGTGAACCTCGCCGTCACCCGTTCGCCCGGCTCGACCGAGATCAGACCGACCGGCGAGCCGGGGATGACCAGTTCTCCGGCTCGCAACACCTCGCCCCGGCGCACCAGGTGGTTGACCAGCCATCGCAAGGACGCAAGCGGCCCGCCCATGATCTCAGCCCCGATCCCCGAGGCCGCCAGCTCGCCGTCGAGCCAGACGCCCACCCCCTCCATCTCCCAGTCGAGGCCCTGGGGCTTCCTCTTCCGGTCGCCGACGACCAGGGCGGCGTGGATGCCGTTGGAGGCGATGAGTTCCTGCGAGGTCGGCTCCCCCAGCCAGAACCGGTAGTTGTGAACCTCGACGCCCGGCGACACGCAGTCGATCGCGTCGATGAGCGATTCCTCGTCGCCCACCTCGTCCGTCAGATCTCTGCCGATGGTGAGCACGAACTCCGGCTCGATGGCGGGACGGTGGTAGGCGCGCCAATCGAGAGTCGTGTCGCCGTGGTGGACGTGCGGGGCCATCAGCCGGCCGCGGATCGGCTCAGCGAGGCCGAACTGCCGGCGGATCGCCCGGCTGGTGCAGCCGACCTTGTAGCCGACGACCCGCTCACCCCTGGCGACGCGGGCGGCGACGACCCGCCGCTGGATCTCGTAGGCGTCGTCGAGCGAGAGGGAGCCGATGGGGACGTCGCTCCGGCCGTCACACCGGTGCTCCTGGAAGATCCCGAGAAAGGCGTCGGCGAGTCGTTGGAGATGATCCATGTTCTTGGGGGCATCCGATGTCATGCGGTGGTCCAGTAAGCCTTCAGGTAGGGTCGAGCGGGAGAAGGGGTCAACGATCCCCGAGCTGTTCGCTGCTTTGCGAGAGGATCTGGGCGGCGACCTGATTGGCGCCGTATCCGCCCGGCAGGCGGACCAGGGGCTTGCCGTGCCGGTCGCAATACGGCTTCACGTCCCCGAACGCGTGGCTCGACCAGCGGATCGCCAGCAGCACCAGCGCCACGTCCGGACGGGCGATGGCCGGCTCGAAGGCCGCGATCGGTTGGTGCTCCTTGGTCCCGAGCCACACCAGTTCCTTGAGCCCCAGGGCCAACTTCAACGCCCGCTGGGCCTCAGGGCGTCGGAGCCCGCCGATCAGCACGACGCTCCGTCCCGAGAGCAGGCGGGCGGCTTCACGGACCGAGGCGGACGGCCCCTGGGACGTCGCCGAGGCTGCGGGCGTGTGCCGGGTCGCCAGGTAGCGGTCGATCTCCCGCAGCACGAGCCGGGAGCCCGGCGGCGCTTCCTCCGCCTCGGGGAGGTCGTCGAGGAGCGGCAGGAGCAGCTCCCGGACCTCCCGGCTGCTGGGAGGCGCGCCCTCGCCGATCAACTCCTCCACGACGTTGAAAATCGCCCGCCAGGCCACGTCGGTCGGCTCGCCCCCGATGGGCGCGCAGAGGGAGCGCAGGCGGTCGAGAAGCCTGGCCTGGCGCTGCGACCGCGGACCGCTCCCGGCTTCGGCCTCGATCCGTGCGAGCAAGCCCGGCCATCCCGCCGGGTCGGCCGGGTCGTCGGCCCGCAGGAACCGCTTGAGGAAGAGATGGCGCCTGGCGGCGGCGTCTCGCACCCTCTCATACGCCTCCACCTGGTCTGGGTCTTCCCGAGCCTTGAGCCGCCGGAGCGACTGCCGCAGGGCCGACTGGGCCTCGGCGAGCAGCGGCAGCGCCCGCTCCAACCCGCCCCGCCGGTGTTCAGCGTCCCGGACGAGAAGCAGCCCCTCGGCGACCGTCTCGAAGCAGCCGCCCACGTGGTCCAGCAGCGAGACGTCGGGAGTTCCGGAAGGATCGTCGGCGCTTGCCCAGTAGAAGGCGTCCGTGAGCGCCTCGGCCCACCCCGCCGTCGCGGGGTCGCTCGGGGCGTCCTCGTCCGGTGATCCGCTCTGCTCGTGGATGCGGCGCTGGCGCTCCGCCGCCCAGCGGGCCGCTCCCGCCTTCAACCGGCAGCGGGCTGCGAGCGATTCCAGGCCGTCGTCCTCCGGAGTGGGCTGCGACGGGGGGCGCGGACTCGGCGGATCGGGCGATGGTGTGGACCGACCGAGCGTCAATTCCCGGAGCGGTCCCGTATCCGATCGCTCGTGCCGTCGATCTGCTCGCGTCTCGTCCGTCATGATGAGGGCCTCGGCGGTTCCTCTGGGTCTACGTTCGATCCTCGCTCATTCGGAAGGATAGAGCCAGACCGAGCCGGCGCGGCGGGGCGGGGCGGGGCGGCTTGACAGCCACGTATCCAAATGCGAGGGAGTTCCCCACAATGACAGAGTAGTTGAACGGCCCCGTGGCGAAGGATCGCCGGGACATTCCGGCCTGCGAGGGTTAGTCGGCTACAACCGGTTCCGACGCTTCAGGTCGAGGTACCGTTCGATGGCGCGGGCCGCGACCTGGTCGGCGCGCGAGTCCAACACCTCGACGCCGGAGCGGCGCAGCTCCTCCAGAAGCACGGTGCGCTCCTGCATGAGCCCGGCCGCGACCCCCACGCGGTAGAGGTCCTCGGCGCTACGCGGCTCGCGCAACTCGTTCTCTTCGAGCGTCTCGTCGGCGATCGTCACGACGAGAAACAGGTGGCGCTGGGTCAGCATGCGCGAGTAGAGGAGCATGCGACGGGCCGCCTCGATCACCGTGACGTCCGTCAGGAGGATGAAAAGCGTGCGGCGCGTGTTCCGCTTGGCGGCGAGGGTCAAGGCGAGCTCGTAATTCGGCTCGACCAGGCGCGGCTCCTTCGCATAAAGTCCCTCGATCACCGCGTTCAGTTGGGCCCGCTCCCGGCGAGGGTGGAGGTACAACTCGACCTGGTCGGCGAACACCATGAGGCCCAAATCGTCGCCCTGGCTCAGGGTGGTGCGCGCGAGCAGAATGGCCGCCTCAAGCATGGCGTCGAACTTCGTCCGACGGCCGCAATAGGTCGTCAGCGCCCGGCTGGCGTCGACGAGGACCACGACCTGCTGGTGCCGCTCGATCTCGAAGTTCCGGCTGATCGGCCGGCCCAGGCGGGCGGTCGCCTTCCAGTCGACCCAGCGGATGTCGTCCTGCGTGCTGTACTCGCGGAGCGACTCGAACGACGTGCCGGCCCCGCGCCAGCGGAAGCGGTGGCTGCCCGCTTGCCTTAATAGGGCGTGCCGCTCGGCCAGCTCGGCGGTCCGCGCGTTGGCCAGGTGGGGCATGCAGCGGATCTCCTGCAGCGCCGGCAGCCGCTTCTGCGACCAGGCGAGCCCCAGCGGTCCGCGAATCCGGTAGTCCAGATCGCCGAACGCGGTCAACCCGCGCCGGGTGGGGACCACCTCGTAAGAGTACGTTGTTCGGGAGCGGGGCGGCGCATCGACCTCGAGCACGGGCGGGATCGCCAGGGCTCCCTCGGGCGCCCGGTCCGACAGGATGAGCCGCACCGGCGCCAGGCCGCGGTTCTCGACGGTCCAGTCCACGCGGTCGGCCTGATCGACGTGCAGTTGATCGGGGGCCTGGCGGTGAAGGCGGACCGGGAGCCGGCGGGCGAGGAGCCCATCGACCACGAGGGCCGCCAACAACAAGCCCATGAGGGTCCACGCGGCGACGATCGCCGCCGGCGCCCCCCGGCCGGCGAGGATCGCGACGAGGGGGATCGCGGCCAGCCACATCATACGTCGCGTGGGGATGAGCATGGTGCGTTAGCGGGGGACCTCCACCTGACCCAGAACCCTCGCGAGCACGCGGTCGGGCGTCTCGGCCGCGACCTGAGCCTCGGGCGTGAGGATCAGCCGGTGCCGTAGGACGGCCGGCGCCACGGCCTTGACGTCGTCGGGCGTCACGAACTCGCGGCCCTCCATCGCGGCCCGAGCCTTGGACATCAAGAGCAGGTGCACGGCGGCCCTGGGGCTCGCCCCCACCTGGACCTGCGGGTACGACCGGGTCGCACGGACCACCTCGCCCAGGTAGCGCAGGACCTCCGGAGCGATCCGGATCCCCACGAGCTCGCGGCGGGCGGCCAGCACCTCCTCGGGGTTCGTCACCGGCTTCAGTTCGTGCTGCGCCGCGCGGTGCAGGTCGTGGCCGCGGTCGTACGCCTGGAGGACGAGCAACTCCTCGTCGAGGCTCGGGTAGCGGATCAGGATCTTGCTCATGAAGCGGTCGACCTGCGCCTCGGGCAGGGGATACGTCCCCTCGTACTCGATGGGATTCTGCGTGGCCAGCACGGTGAACAACGGCGACAGGGCATGGGTCTCCGAGCCGAGCGAGACCGAGCGCTCTTCCATGACCTCGAGCAGCCCGGCCTGGGTTTTCGGTGGGGACCGGTTGATCTCGTCGGCCAGCAGGATCGTCGTGAAGATGGGCCCCTTGCGCAGCCGGAACGACTGGGACGCGAGATGAAAGACCTCGGTGCCGAGGATGTCGGATGGCATCAGGTCGGGCGTGAATTGGACACGCTGGAAGTCGGCGTCGAAGAGCCTGGCCAGGCTCTTGGCCAGCAGCGTCTTCCCCAGGCCGGGGACGCCCTCGATCAGGACGTGGCCCCCCGCGTAGACCGTGGCCAGGAGCTGCTCGATCACGTCGTCATGGCCGAAGAAGACCCGTCGCAGGCCGTCCTTCAGGCGTAGGGCATGTTCATGAAATCGTTCGAGATCCATAAAGCCGCTTTCGTAGCTGGACTAGTTCCGTGACCAGGCGGATGGCGTCGCGGGGGGACGCGGGGCGGCCCTCGGCCTTGACATAGGCGTCGGCCTCGCGGAGCAGCGTCTCGACGGCGGCCTCGTGCTCGACCGAGGACCTCGCGAGCTGGCGAAGCCGCCCGGCCACCGCCTCGACGGCCAGGGGCGCGGCCCGGGCGCGCTCGTGAAGTTGCGCGACCGCGTCGATGTACTCCTGGGCCGTCCTCCGCTCCTGCACCGCGTGCCGCTCGGCCGGCCTGAGCCGGACATTTCGGGTATAGTAGTACAGGAGGGCCCAGGCGAGTGCAAGCCACAAGAAGGCTGAGGCGCCTGGCAGGCTCAGCAGGTAGGTGAGAAACGATTCGGCCCGCCCGTGGCCGTGGCGGTGCTCGTCGATCGCCAGCGAGCCGCCCCGGACCTCGCGGCCGAGGATTCCCGCCAGCACCCGCGCGTTCTCGCCGGCGTCGAGCCCGGCGTTGGTCCATGGGAACGCGTCGAGCAAGACGTAGCACGCCCCACTCCCGATGGGGAAGCGGAACAGCACGCCGCCGCCTGCGTCACCCGCGAGCTGCCAGCGGGGCGGCTCCGGCTTCGTGTCCGTCGCCGCGCCGTCTGGAAGCGGAGCGGTGGCGGCGGTCCCGTCGCTCTTCGGCGCGATTGGCTTCCAGCGGGCGCTCTGGGCCTCGACCGTGAGCGATCCGTCGCCGGTCACAGGCAACTCGATCGTGTCAGGACGGCTCTGCACTTCTTTCGCGATCAGGAGAGTGGCAGGGGCGGGGGGCCCCGCTGGCGGCTCGGTGTCGATCTGGTTCAGCTTGTCCGCCAGGAGTTCCTCCCGGAAGGCCGAGGGGAGGCTGCTGGGCTTGCTGGTCACGACGATCAGGGCGTTGCCGCGCTTCAGCCATTCGCGGACCTCCCGCAGCACGACGGACTCCTCCTCCCCCGAGGGCGACCACGGGCCGTCGCCCATCGTCAACAGCACGTTCCCCGAGGGGGCGGGCAAGGTCCGGGGGGCTTCCCCGAGGGGGACCTCTAGCAGGGTCGCCGGGATGCCCATTCGACCGCACCAGCGATACAGGCCCGACGCCCCTCCCGTGCCGCCGTCGTAGACGCAGCCGGACAGAGACGTCCGATATGAGACGCGGAGCCGGCTTCCGAGGAGGGCGAAGGCGAGCACCCCCAGCGCTAACAGGGCCGGCAAGAGCCACCGGGGCTGCTTCGTCTTAGCCATGGCTGAAGGCCTCCCCGTCGACCGGCGACTCGCAGAGGCGGATCGACTCTTCCGCCTGCTCGGGGCCGGCCGGCTCCCGGCCGTACCAGACTCCCTCGTAGATCCGCGCGAGCCGGCCGAAACGCGTGGACAACTCCGGATGTATGCGAAGTTCCGCGCGATACTCGCGGTTGGTCCTGGTCGTGTCGTAGCGGAGCAACCCCCGCTTCTCGAGCGCGGCGATCAGCGCCAGGAGGGCCAACCGGATCGCCTCGGCGTGGAGGCCGTCGCGCTGGGCCTGCACGGCTTGGTCGCGGAGGTCGGCGGCCGCGGGCAGAGCCTGCGACACGACCGCGTCGGGCCGGACGACTGGCGTATCGCGACCGATCCGTTGCAGGAACAGGGGGAGGAGCTTCCAGATCGCCCACGCGAGGACCGCCCCGGCGAGGATCCAGACAAGCACCGCCCCGCCCGAGGACTCGCCGGCGAAACGGCCGAACAGGAAGCGGAGTATCCTGGCGATCAGATCCCACACGGCGTTCCAGGCGCGGCCGAGGGCCTCCAGGATCGTGTCCAGGATCGACTGGAGCCAGGACGTCTCGGGCTTCGAGATCGGCTCGATGCGCTTCCACCAGAACTCGGAGTCCTGGAACACTTCCCGCGCTGCGCCGACGGGGTCGGCGCCCTCGATCGCCGGGGGTTGCGCAGGGGCGATCGCATGCAAGCCGGCCCGCGACGCATTCAGGATCGCCGTAGAGATCGCCATAGGCGATGCTCCCCTTCCTGGGACTCGATCCCATGAACGACTTCCGTCAGGCTACGAGCCTGGCGCGGTATGTGGCGATCCGATGCTTGAGATCCTCGCCTTCGCGAATCCGCCGGATGTCGTGGTAAACCAGGGTCAGCGAAATCCACCACGTCATCACGATCGCGGTCAGGAGGATCGCTATCGAGATCGTCTCAAAGATCCAGAGGTGATCCATGAGCATCCGTTGCCACTCGGCCTCTAAAAGTTGGGCGCCCAGAATGGACGTCCCCAAGATCAACCTGGGCAGCACGAGGAGCCCGCCCAGGACGACGCCCATGCACAGGTAGAGTAATCCCATGATCGCCACGCTGAAGTCCTCGCGAAGGATCCTCTGCCCGCGTCGGAATATCCGGCGCTCGCTCTCGAAGAGGGCGACCAGCGGCGTAAGGCAGGTCCTCGGCCAGACCCAGAGCAGGGGGATCCCAAAGAGCAGCAGCGAACCAAAATAAAGCAGGCCCAGCCGGAATAGCACGCTCGCGAGCCGCCCGGCCCTCCGCCAGCACCAGGCGAAGCACTCGCCGGCCGTGGCCCGCTCCCCTTCGGCCGCTTTCCAGGCGAAGACCGCGCAGGGGAGAGGCAGGACCGTGAAAAAGCAGAACGCCAAGAATGGGATCACCAACCCGACTATCAGGAAGTTGTAGATGGAAGGGAGTTCCCAGCTTCGTCGGACCTGGATGAACCCGAAACTCATCGTGAGCACGGCCGCGAACGTCGGCAGGGCGAGATAACCCAGGACGTCGAGGTGGTCGTGAATGCACCAGAAGGCGCGGTCGGTCTGCACGAGGATCCGCCGCAGCAAGGACGTCTTGGGACGAGCCATGAATCAGGCCGCTCTCAAACACGGAGCCTTCCGGCGATCCGTCGGGAACCTGGTCACATTGAGCGTGTATTGTAATCCGCGGGACTCAGCTTGCAAGCACCCAGGCTCCGCCCTGTAGACAGCGTGCCATCCCGGACGCGCACCTGCTTGAATGTGTGGAAGGCCACCGACCATAATGACTCCGGTCGCTGTGGATCACTCACTCAAAGGAGCCGAGAATGAGCCAGGTTGTTGCTCAGGGCGTCGAGGGGGTCGAAATGGATCCGTACGATATCGGCTGGTACGTCGAATCGGCCGACGAGGAGACCTACGGGCCGGTCTCCCGCGATACGCTGGGCCGCTGGCTCGAAGAGAAGGCGATCACGCCGAACACGCTGGTCAACCACTGCACCCAGCCCGAGGCCAGACCGATAGCGGACCAGGCCGCGCTCAAGGACCGGCTCCCGATCGAGCAGCAGACCAAGCCCGTGGTCGGCGACCGCCTGGAAGAGGCCTGGCCCCGCAAGACTCGGGATCGGCTCGCGCTGGCGGAGGGCTCGCTCCCTTGCGCCCGGCACAAGAAGCCCGCGACCCTCGTCTGCGTCCGCTGCCTTGCGCCGTATTGCGGCAAGTGCCGAATGAAGCCTTTCAAGAAGCAGTTCTTCCTGTGTCGCCGCTGCCAGGCGAGCGTCTTCAACCGGCGTTTCGGCGCCTTGATGTTGGACTCGCTCCTGCTCGTTTATGCGCCGATGATCCTGACCGTCGTCGTCCTGAGCTTTCTCGGGGTGGAGCCGACGTCGGTGCAACTCGCCATGAACATCATCTCGCTGGCTGCCCTTCCGCTCCTCTTCTTCCGCGACTCACTCTTCGGCGGGGCCGGCCCGGGCAAGCGGATCATGGGCCTGCGCGTCGTGCAGACAGCCGACGGCCACATGCCCCTGACCCACATTCAAGGGGTCGTTCGCTGGCTGAGCCAGTTCATCCCGTTCTTCAATCTGTACGACGCGGCGGTCCCGTATCGCGATCCGCTGCTCCGACGGATCGGCGACCGCTGGGCGAAAACCCGCGTGCTGGACGCGCCCCGGAAGCTCGAGGAGGCCCGCGAGAAAGTGGCTCGGCTGCTGCTCAAGAAAGGAGTTCAGCCTCTACGGGAGGTGGGGTTGACGATGGAGGAGCTTGCTCGGATTGCCTGACGATGGACGTCAGGAAGCTTTCGACGCTCTGGCCGGCCTGGGGATCGAGTCCGCTCGCTTCGTGGATCAGGTCCGCGAGTTCGACGGCGATCTCCTGGCGGGGCCGGGGGGTCATCTCCTCCCTCGACCGGAGATAGATGCCCACCAGCTCGACCACCTCGCCGGGCACTGCCGCGAGGGCCGACGCGGGCAACGGCGGCTCCGCTGTTGAAGCGGCCGGCAGGACCGGCAAGAGCGACTCGGTCTCGACCGGATCCTGGTACACCACCAGGGTGCCGGCGACCAAGTCGCCGAGCCGCTGGCTGTCCCTCGTGAGCAGCATGCTGACCAGCCCGACGCCGTAGAAGAACGGCAGAAAGTCGATCACCCTCAGCAGATTCCGCAGGAGGGTGTCGAAGGCACTGAGCGCGTATCCTCCCTGCCGGATCACCCGGACGTGGAGCAGCCGCTTGCCCGGCGTCTGCCCGTTCCAGAGCCACTCGAAGAGGATGAAGTAGCCGTTGTACAGCGAGAACGCCACCAGGCCGCCGATCGCGGCGACCCAGGTCTGGCTGCCCGGCCCCAGGCCGCTGAGGAGCGCCGTCACGACGGAAATGAGCAGGTTCACGAAGATCTGGCCGATGATCATCATGGCGAACACGTCGACGAGGTAGGCCGCGGCGCGGCTTCCCGGACCCGCCAGGGCGTAGGTCAGCTCGATGTTCTCCGGGGTGCGGATCGTCAGGACGCGTTGACCCAGGGGCTTTCGATGGTCGTTCATGATTTTATCCGTTCGCGTAAAGACTCCTGGGCGCAGTTGCAGGCCTTCCTCGACAAGGCACGCCGGCTGTCGCTGGCGCGCGTGCCGCTCGACGCCTTCCGAGAAGGCAGCTCGCTGTACAGGCAGGCGGTCGCGGACCTAGCATACGCGCGTATGCGCTTCCCCGGCCATCCGGTCGTCAAGGAGCTTGGACAGATCGTCGGCCAGGCCCACAGCATCCTCTATCAGCCGGGGAAGGCCAGGTCAAGCGGCTGGACCGTATTCTGGCGGCGGACCTGGCCGACGAGCGTCCGGGCCGCGGCCGGCCCGATCCTCCTGGCCACCGCGATCTTCTGGGCCGGCGCCATCGCGGGGTTCTTCCTCACGGCGCAGAACCCGGTGCTTGAGCGGTTCTTCGTGAGCCCCCCCATGCGCGAGGCCATCGCCGCGAAGCGGCTCTGGACCGAATCGCTCACCCGGACCGCGCCGAGCGCGGGCACCCACATCGCGGTGAACAACATCAACGTCTCCCTCCTGACGTGGGCGCTAGGCCTGACCTTCGGCATCGGCACCGTCTGGCTCTTGCTGTTCAACGGGTTGATGCTCGGCGCGATCGCCGCGGCCTGCCTCCGCGCGGGAATGCTCACGCCGCTCGCGGAGTTCGTCGTCGGCCACGGGTCGCTTGAACTCCCCGCGATCTGGATCAGCGCCGGCGCCGGGCTGCTCATGGCCGACGCCATGCTGTTCCCCGGCCGCTACGGCCGGCGTGAAGAGCTTCGGCTGCAAGGGCGGAAGTCGGTCCAGATCATCGTCGGGATCGTCCCTCTTCTCCTGATCGCCGGCGCGATCGAGGCGTTCATCTCGCCGAGCAACGCCCCGGGCGCCGCCAAGGCCCTGCTCGGCCTCTGCCTCGGCCTCGCCCTGCTGAGCTACATCGTGCTCTGCGCGGCCGCTCCGAAAAGCGATCGGGTTCCTGGACCGAAAGCAGGCGGCCGCGAGGGCGATTGAGGCCGGACGGATCGCCGAATGGAACTGGCCGCCGAGCCTGTTCAGCGAAGACCTCTGGCGGGCGACTCGTTAAAATGAGACCCCCGTCTCTCGAAACCCAGCTAAACCCCGCGACCGCATAAAGGCCCCCTATGTCCGTCCTCCCCGACCACTGGATTCGCAACCAAGCCCGGAATCACGGCATGATCACCCCTTTCGAGGAGCGCCTCCAACGCGAGGGCGTCATCTCCTATGGTCTGTCCTCCTACGGCTACGACGCCAGGGTGTCGGACGAGTTCAAGATATTCACGAATGTCAATTCCGCCATCGTCGATCCCAAGGCGTTCGACACCGCTGGTTTCGTCGACCGCAAAGCCGAGGTCTGCACGATCCCGCCCAACTCGTTCGTGCTGGCGCGCACGGTCGAGTACTTCCGCATCCCGCGGGATGTTCTGGTGATCTGCGTCGGCAAAAGCACCTACGCCCGGTGCGGGATCATCGTGAACGTCACGCCGCTGGAGCCGGAATGGGAAGGCCACGTCACGCTGGAATTCTCGAACACGACGCCGCTCCCCGCCAGGCTTTACGCCAACGAAGGAGCGTGTCAGTTTCTTTTCCTCAAGGCCGATTCGCCGTGCGAGGTGTCGTACGGCGACCGCAAGGGGAAGTACCAGGGGCAGCGAGGCGTGACGCTGCCGCTGGTCGAGGGGATGCGGGGCGGCGAATAAGCCCCGCTCCCATCCGGCCGGCCCTACCCAGCGACGGCGCAGTCGCTCCAGCAGGCTCCTCGATTGAAAACGACGCCGCCGAGCGGAGATCTCGACCGATCCTGACGCATGGAGTCCAGCAAGGGGAAGGTCAAGCACGGCCTCTCGTCTCCTGGTTCTCACTCTGCCATGGCTGTCGCATGGTTGGTTTGACCGAGCAAGACTCGTAGAATGGACTTCCGCCTCCGTGACGGTTTGACAGCCGATCAAGCGGCTTCGAAGGCCATCACCCCAAAATCGAGCATTTCCTCGAACCGCTTGAATGCGGAGCCGCGTGTATGTCCGATTTCCCTGGGCCAGCCATGACACGTCTCATCTCCGTCTTCCTGATCGGAGCCACGTCCGCGTGCGCGGTGGAGGCGGCCGAGACGATCTCTTTCAACCGCGACATCCGTCCCATCCTTTCGAACAATTGCTTTGCGTGCCACGGATTCGACTCGAAGCATCGCAAGGCGGGACTGAGGCTGGACACCTTCGACGGCGCTACGAGCGACCGAGGCGGAGTGAGGGGGGTCGCCCCCGGCGATCCGACGAACTCGGAATTATGGACGCGAATCCAGAGCGACGATCCGGAACTGATGATGCCGCCGCCGACCTCGCACAAGCCGCGGCTCACGATGGAACAGCGTGCGACGATCAAGCGGTGGATCGAACAAGGCGCGAAGTACGAACAGCACTGGGCGTTCATTCCCCCCGCGCGTTCGCCGGCGAACGCGTCCGACGGTGCGGCGGTGGATCATTTCATCACGCGGAAGCTGACCGAAGCGGGCCTCAAATCGTCCCCGGAAGCTCCACCGGAAAAGCTGATCCGGCGCGTGTCGCTCGACCTGATCGGTCTGCCGCCGACGCTCGCCGAACTCGATGCGTTCGTGACGGCTTCAGCCAAGGACGCGGACGCGGCGTATCGCGAACTCGTGGACAGGCTGCTCGCCAGCCCGCACTACGGCGAGCGCTGGGGCCGGTGGTGGCTGGACCAGGCGCGCTACGCAGACAGCAACGGCTACTCCATTGACGCCCCGCGCCAGATCTGGAAGTTCCGCGATTGGGTGATCGCCGCATTGAACGCGGATATGCCGTTCGATCAGTTCACCATCGAGCAACTCGCAGGCGATCTCCTGCCCAACGCCGGCGAGAGCCAGACGATCGCCACGGGCTTCCATCGCAATACGCAGATCAATCAAGAAGGCGGCATTGACGTCGAGCAGTTCCGCGTCGACAGCGTCTTCGACCGCGTGGCGACGACGGGCGTCGTGTGGTTGGGGCTCTCCATCGGCTGCGCGCAGTGCCACGATCACAAATTCGATCCCATCACGCAGAAGGAGTATTACCGGCTCTTCGCCTTCCTGAACAACCAGGACGAGCCGACGCTGAAGGTCTTCGACCCGAGCGTCAACGTCGGCGACCTCGCCGCGGAGTTCAAGGAAGTCCAGGATAAGATCGCGGACTATTTGAAGGAACACGCGGACGACCTGGTGAAGTGGGAGGCGGGCCTGACGCCGCAGATGAAGAAGAGCTTCACGCCGGAGGTCAACCAGATCCTCGCCGTACCGCGGGAGAAGCGCAGCCTCGCGGAGCGCAAGACGCTGTTCGCCAGCGGCGACGGCGCCGTGGGTCCGTTCCGCCGATGGAACGACCGCTACACGGAACTCGACGCCATCCTGAATCAGGGCGTCACCACCCTGGTGATGAAGGAGCTGCCGAAGCCGCGCAAGACGACCGTCTTCATCAAAGGCGACTTCACCAGGCCCGCGGACGAGGTCACGCCCGGGACGCTCGCCGTGCTGCATCCGCTCGATCAGCCGGAAGGCCCGCCCAACCGCCTCGATCTCGCGAAATGGCTCGTCAGCCCGCGGAATCCGCTCGCCGCGCGCGTGATCGTGAACCGCGTCTGGCAGCAGTATTTCGGACGCGGCATCGTCGAGTCGGAGAACGACTTCGGCATGCAAGGCTCGCCCCCTTCGCACCCGGAGCTGCTCGACTGGCTCGCCATCGAGCTCATGGAGCGGAAGTGGAGCCTCAAGGATCTGCATCGCCTCATCGTGACCTCGCACACCTATCGGCAGTCTTCGTCCGACAGGCCCGAGCTGCGCGAGAAGGACCCGAACAACTACCTCCTCGCCCGCCAGCAGCGCCTGCGGCTCGACGCCGAGCTCGTACGCGACGTCGCACTCGCCGCCAGCGGCCTTCTCTCGCCGAAGCTCGGCGGCCCTCCCGTCTATCCCCCGATCCCCGACGGCGTCATGGGCCAGGGCCAGGTGAAGCGAGTCTGGGCCGTGAGCAAGGGCGAGGACCGGTTCCGCCGCGGCCTCTACACCTTCGTCTATCGCGCCTCGCCGCCGCCGTCGCTGAACGTCTTCGACGCGCCCGATGGATTCACCAGTTGCACCCGCCGCATCCGCAGCAACACGCCGCTGCAAGCCCTTACGCTGCTGAACGACGGCAGCTTCTTCGAGTTCGCCGCCGCGCTGGAAAAGATCATCCGGAACGACGGCCTCGAAACCGCCTTCCGCCGTTGCACCTCGCGCTCGCCCAAGCCCGAGGAGCTGGCCGTTCTCAAGGGGCTCGACGCCCTTTCCGCAGCCCGCGTCCTGCTCAACCTCGACGAAACCCTTACTCGCGAATGACCGCCATGAATCCCGATCACACGCTGCGCGCCATTTCGCGTCGTCATTTCTTCAGCCGCTGCTCGATCGGAGTCGGCTCGATCGCCCTCGCCTCGCTGCTGTCCGAGCGAGGATTCTCCGCTCCCCCGGCGCAGATGCGCAACCCGCTGGAACCGAAGCCCGCTCATTTCCCGGCGAAGGCCAAGAACGTCGTCTTCCTCTTCATGGCGGGGGGCCCGTCGCAGCTCGATCTGTTCGATTACAAGCCGCAGCTCGCCAAGTTGAACGGCAAGCCGATTCCCGAGAGCTACACCGCGGGAAAGCGATTCGCCTTCATGGACAGCAGCAACGGCCATAATCTGCTGGCCACGAGGCGCAGCTTCAAGCAATATGGCGACTCGGGCGCCTGGGTGAGCGATCTCCTGCCGCACACTGCGGGTATCGTGGACCAGGTCACCTTCGTCACCACCTGCAAGACCGAGCTGTTCAATCACGCGCCCGCGAAGCTCTTCATGAATACAGGCAGCGGCCAGTTCGGGCGGCCCAGCATGGGGTCGTGGATCACCTATGGACTCGGCAGCGAATGCGACGATCTGCCCGGCTTCGTCGTGCTGCAGAGCGGTCCGCGGGGCCCGCGCGGCGGCTCGGTGCTGTGGGGCAGCGGCGTCTTGCCCACGACCTATCAAGGCGTGCCGCTGCGCAATCAAGGCGACCCCATCGTCAATCTCTCCGCCCCCCCCTCCATCAGCGAGCCGCGGCAGCGCCAGGTCGTCGACGCCGTGCGCGAGCTGAACCTGAAGCGCCTCGTCGAAACCGGCGACGAGGAAATCGCCACGCGCATCAACGCCTACGAGATGGCCTACCGCATGCAGACCAGCGCTCCCGAACTGATGGATATTCGCGGCGAAAGCCAGGCCACTCTGGCAATGTACGGCATCGCTGATCCGAAGGAGACCAGCTTCGCCCGCAACTGCCTGCTCGCCCGCCGCCTCGTCGAGCGCGGAGTGCGCTTCGTCCAACTCTACGACACGAGTTGGGACCACCACGGCGGCCCGACCGAAAACCTTGAACGACATCTCACCGAGAAATGCCGCGACGTCGACCAGCCTTGCGCCGCGCTCGTGCGAGATCTCGGTCAGCGGGGCCTACTCGACGACACCATCATCGTCTGGGGCGGCGAATTCGGCCGCACGCCGATGGGCGAGGTGCGCGAATCCACCGGACGCAATCACCACATCGACGCTTTCACCATGTGGTTCGCCGGCGGCGGCTTCAAAGCCGGCCACGTCTACGGTCGGACGGATGAGTTCGGCTTCGGTGCCGTCGAAAACCCCGTCCACGTCCGCGACATCCACGCCACGATCCTGCATCAGCTCGGCATCGACCACCAACGCCTCAGCGTCCGTCACCAAGGCCTCGACTTCCGCCTTACCGGCGTCGAACCGGCCGCCGTGGTGAAGGATTTGCTTGCGTGACGGTCTTCCGCCCGCACCAGATTTCTCGAAGCTGAAACACTCTAATGTGAGCACGCGAAACCCGCCGCGCCGGGTGTTCCAGGACGCCTGCGAGGCGTCTTGTCGAGCGTCCCGCGCGTCGGAATCGGTTCAGCCCCAAGAAGCTCAGCCGACTGCGGCGGCTGGCGGGCCTGGTGCTCTCCGATCGGGTGAAGACCGTCCCGCACCACACCGGTAGCAGGTGGAGACGGTCAACTCGCGGAAGTACCAGATCCTCTGCCGCGAGATCGTCCTGGGGGCCATCATCCACAACGCAACGCTTATGCGCCCAGGGGTTTTCTACGGAGCAGTTCCAGGCCCCTTTCCGCCTTCCGTTGTTGCTGGGAGGGGTTCCGGCCCCTCTGTCGTCGCCGGTGCTGGGAGGGGTTCCAGCCCCCCCGGCGCCGCCGGTGTCGGTGCTAGAGTCGGTTCCGGTCCACCTGCCGCAGCCGGCGGTGGTGGTGGAATCGGTTCCGGCCCCTCCGCCGCTGCCGGAGTTGATGGCAGAGTCGGCTCCGGCCCTGCCGCCGCCGCCATCGGTGTTGGAATCGGCTCCGCCTCTTCACTCGCTTTTGAGTGTCTCCAAAGCTTCCAATGGTGAGATTGCAGCGGTTTCGGGATGGAGATCGGCAACAAATAGCTGCCGCCGCCGAGGGCTTGATAGGTGTCTATGATGGCGGACAGTTGCTGTTGCTTGGTTTCGACCGTGACCGTTCTTGCGTCTCTAAGGTCACGCTGGGCGAATAGCACGTCCACGTAATCGGCCCGGGCAAACTGAAAAAGGCTCATGGCGACTTGGACCGATTTCTCGAGCGCTGCCAACTGCTGCTTCTTGATCTCGATGCTGTTGCGGTAGTTCTCCACCTTGGACAGGCGGTTTATCACCTCGGTGAAGGCGTTGAGGACGACGCGCTGGTAGTTGTAGACGCACTGCAGTTGCCGGGCGTCCGCGCTGAGGTAGTCGGCCCTGATCGCTTTCTTGTTGATAAACGGCGCGATCAGGTTGCCGGCGACATTGGCGATCAAGGCTTCCGGAGTAATGAAGAGATACCTTGGGTCGAAAGCCTGGTAGCCAACGCCGGAGGTGATGAGCATCTGAGGATAGAAGCGTTTCCGGGCGACCTTCACGTCAAGCCCGGCCGCCGCCAGCTCGCGCTCGGCTTGGCGGATGTCGGGTCGGTTCTGGAGTAGCTGGGGGGGCACGCCTATGCTCAGTTCATGCAAGCTCAGATCGATGAAGTCCCCCGACATGCGTTCGACCCGTTGCGGGTTGCGACCGAGCAGGAAGTTGATACGGTTCTCGGTCTCGATGATATCCTGGTTGACGATCAGCTTCTCGCTCTGGTTCCTGCGGACCTCGGCCAGGAACCGCTGGACAGGCAACTCGGTGCCGCGGGCGCCTTCCTTGATGGACTTGGCGACCTCGAGGCTTCGCTCCTGAAGCGCGATGGTTTGATCCAGAATCTCAAGCCGCTTGTCGAGCGCCATGAGCTGGTAATAGTTTTCGGCGATATCTGCCAACATGCGGGTCACGAAGTAGTTCCGTGCCTCAGCGGCGGCGTAGTAGCGAGCCGCCGCCGCGTCTTTGGCATTATGCAACTGCCTCCAGATGTCCGGCGTCCACAAGAAGGTAGGGCCTAACAAGAAATTCGGCAGCGGATTGGGAAGGAACATCCCGGGGCGAAACGGGTCGTCGCGTATGCCGGCTCCCGGAAGTGTGTAATTGCTGACTTTGTCCACCCCAACGCCGCCCCCGAGAAAGACGAAGGGAAGGTATGCACCTTGCCTCGACATAATCTCGTTGCTGGCGATCTGGACGTTCTCAATCAGGATCCTCAACTCCTGGTTTCCGCCCAACGCCGTGTACATCAAGCCCGTCAGCATCGGATCATTGAAAAAGTCTTCGATCCTGACCTGAGCTGAGTTTTCCGAGCTGATCGCTTTATCGAAGACGTCCGGCAAGTCTGATTTCGGATCCGCCTTGCGGAGATCGAAGCTGTCCGGCACGCCTGGTCCCGGCTTCGGATAACGGAGCGCAGGGATTCCACAGGACGGCAAGACCAGCAGGAAGCTGCAAGCCATCGCGATCGCAACAGCGCGCTGCTTATGCTTCGTGTTCGCCAAGCTCACTGACTGGTTCATCCGCCTCGTCCTCGTAAGTTCCACCACCGAACGACTTTCGGCCATCCGCCGACGGGAGCTGAAACGACCACCAAATCTCGGGCGTCACGACCCTCCGAGCGAGGGGTGAGCCCCGTGCAGCCGTCGTGGCGACGTCTCGCACTCGGAGGCTCCTCGATCGAGAGGGACCACCGCGCGGACACAAGTGACTACATTTATAAATAAGAGCGGGCGGATTCAGGATCGATGCCGGAATCCGGAGCGTGAATCGCCCCGCGGACGAACTGAGAAAGGAAGATCGAGCACTGTCTAGCCGATTCTCGTCGAGCCGTCAAGCCCGTCCGTGGGGAGACGTCGAACATCATGTCAGGGTCCGACCAGTTGCACGTTCCTCAGCAACCATGCCCATGTCCTTATTTGCATCGCCCAAGCGCCGGCTTTGCGATCTGGCCGAACGCATCCGCATCAATCGCCGCGCGGTCCAACGGATCATCGGCGATCTGTAGGGGGCCGAAGGGTCGGGAAAATGCTCGACCTGATCCTCAAGTCAAGCGACAGTTCTCGGGGGCGACGACTGCGATCCTTGGGTTGGCGGAGCAACCTCGCCTCTGCAATACCATCATTTGGCGGCGGCTCGGTTCGGCTCCATCGACGGGTGTTCGCGACCCGACTCTAAAGCGTCGCCGACCTCCGTCGCCGCGCCCCCCCCCCGACGAGACGTCGACGCCTCGTCGGAAGGGACCTTCCCACCGATTATGCGGTGTGCTCGAAAATCTCACTGAGAGGTTCATCCGCCTCGTCCTGGAGGAGTTTGCGTTTCTCAGCAATCACACCGAACAAGTAATAAAGGCCAGGAATTACCAAGACCCCAATCAAGGTGCCCACGAGCATCCCTCCGACTGCGGCGGTGCCGATGGTGCGGTTTCCGATCGCCCCGGGGCCGGTGGCATAGACCAACGGAAGGAGACCGGCGATGAAGGCGAAGGAGGTCATCAGAATCGGCCGGAATCGCAGTTTTCCACCTTCGATGGCGGCCTCTTTCAGGCTCAGGCCCTCCTGGCGCCGCTGCACCGCGAATTCGACGATCAAGATCGCGTTCTTGCCGAGCAGACCGACCAGCATGACCAGTCCGATCTGGGCGTAGACGTCGTTGGACAACCCCATGATCTTCAGGAGCAGGAAGGTCCCGAAGAGCCCGACCGGCAGCGACAGGATCACGGCCAGCGGCAGCATGAAACTCTCGTATTGCCCGACCAGCACCAGATAGACGAAGACGACGACGATCAGGAAGATATAAACAGCCAGGTTCCCCTTATTCGCCTCGTCATATGAAAGGCCTTCCCAGCCGATGTCGTAACCGGGGGGCAGAGTCTCGGCGGCGACCTCCTCGATCGCCTTGATGGCTTGACCGCTGCTGTAGCCTGCCGCCGGCGCACCTTGAATGGCGGCCGAGGGATACAGGTTGTAGCGGTTGATCTCGTTCAGGCCCTGCTGCTTCTTGATCGTCATGAACGCGGAATAGGGGACCATTTCCCCACGATCGTTCTTGACGAACATTTTCTCCAAGTCCTCGGGGAACCGCCGGAACTCCGGCGCGGCCTGGACGAAGACCTTGAAGAACTGGCCGAAGAGGATGAAGCCTTGCTCCCAGGTGCTGCCTACGACGACCGATAGGTTGTCCATCGCGGTCCCGATCGACACCCCCTTCTGCATGGCCACGTCGTTGTTGATGACCAGTTCATACTGCGGGTAGTTGCTGGCGAAGAAGGTGAACAGGCCCTTCACCTCCTTCCGCTTCGACAGGGCGGCCATGAACTTCGCGGTCACTTCTCCGAGCCGCTTGTAGTCGTTCGTGTTCGTCTTGTCGAGGACGCGCGTGGAGAACCCCCCGGCCGCGCCAAATCCAGGAACCGCGGGCGGCTCGAAGAACTCGAGCTTGACGTTGGATATCGCGCGGCCTCTTTCGTCGAGCTTCTCAATGATCTGGCGCGAGGTCATCTTGCGCTCGGCCCAGGGCTTCAAATTGATGAGACAGGTCCCCGCGTTCGAGCCCCGCCCCTCGGTCAGAACCTCGTAACCGGCCAACGAGGAGACCGAGTTGACTCCTTCGATGTCCTTGGCGATCTGCTGTAGTTCGTGGGCCTTGGAGTTGGTGTACTCGAGGGTCGAGCCCGGAGGCGTCTGGATGATCCCATAGATCATGCCCTGGTCCTCGAGCGGGATGAAGCCAGTCGAGAGCTGCGTGTTTACGAGGTAAATGCCGGTACTGAAGCCCATGATGACGAACATGGTGAACGCGCGGCGCGTGACGATGCGGCGCAGGACTGCGGCGTAACCGCCCGTGACCTTCTCGACCCCACGGTCAAAGACATGCAGCAGCATGGCCAGCGGCCCGCGCTTCTTCACGTGGTTCGTGTGGGGCTTGAGGAGCATCGCACAGAGAACCGGCGTGAGCGTCAGGGCCACGACGCCGGAGAGGACGATGGACGTGGCCATCGTGAGACCGAACTGGCGGTAGAAGACGCCGACCGGCCCGGTCATGAAGGTCACCGGAATGAAGACCGCCGTCATGACCAGGGTGATGGCGATGATCGCGCCGCTGATCTCGTGGACGACCTCCATGGTCGCCCGATAGGGCGAGAGGTGTTTCTCGGCCATCTTGGCATGCACCGCCTCGACCACCACGATCGCGTCGTCGACCACCACGCCGATCGCCAGCACCAGCGCGAAGAGCGTGATCAGGTTGATCGATAGACCGAACATCAGCATGAAGAAGAAGGTCCCGATCAAGGACACCGGAACCGCCAGGGTCGGTATCAGCGTGGACCGCCAATCACCGAGGAACATGAAGACCACCAGGGCCACCAACACGAAAGCCTCGAACAGGGTGTGGAGCACCTTCTCAATGGAGGCCTCCAGGAACGCGGAGACGTCGTAGGTGACCGCGAAGTCCATGCCGGGAGGGAACGACTCCGCCTTCATCTCCTTGAGCTTCTCCTTGACCTCCTCGATGACGGTGGCGGCGTTGGATCCGGGCGTTTGCTTGAGGACGATGGCAGCAGACGGAAGGCCGTCGATGTCCGAATAGAGGTTGTAGTACGAGGCGCTCAGCTCGATTTTGGCGACGTCCTTGAGCCGCAGGATCTCTCCACTAGGATTCGCCTTGAGAATGATGTTTTCATACTGCTCCGTCTTGTTGTAGCGTCCCACCCAGGTCAGGACGTACTCGACCGTTTGCGACGTCCTGCCGGTCGCCTGGCCGAGTCGCCCGGGCGAGCCGATCATGCTCTGTTTTCCCAGAGCCGTCATGACGTCCTCGGAGGACAGGTTGTAGGCGCGCATGCGGTCGAGATCCAGCCAGACCCGCATGGAATACTGACGGCTGCCGAGAATCGTGGCGGTGCCGACGCCCCGGACCCGCTTGATCTCGGGCAGGATGTTGACGAACGCGTAGTTGTAAAGGAAGTTCTGGTCGACGCTCTTCTGCGTACTGAAGACGTTCACATACATCAGCATGCTCGTCATCATCTGCATGACGACGATTCCCTCCCGCTCCACCAGGGGAGGGAGTCGGTTTTTCACCATGTTGATCCGGTTGTTCACGTTCAAGACCGCCACATTCGGGTCCGTGCCCGGCTCGAAGACGATCATGATCGTCGCCTCGCCGGCGCTGGTGGCGGCGGAGGCCATGTAACGCATGTCCTGGACGCCGTTGATGGCCTGCTCCAGGATAATCAGAACCGAGTCGACCAGCACTGCGGCGCTGGCGCCGGGATAAGCAACCGTGACCACCACGCTCGGCGGCGCGACGGAGGGGAACTGGGAGATCGGCAGCGTTTTGATCGCCAGCCCCCCCAGAAACAAGATGATCACGGAGATCACGATCGCCAACGCCGGTCTATAGAGGATTTTTGCGAACATAGTTCTGAGATAATCGAGTTAAGTTGGTTTCAGTGCCGGGAAACTGGTTGGCTTGGTCTCAGTACCGGGAAGCCGGCGTTACTCCGCCTTGTTTTTTAGATGCGCCATAACCAATTCCGGGGTGCTAAACTCGTATTCGACTTTCTCGCCATCGCGAACCTGTTGGATCCCCTCGAGAACGATCTTGTCGTCCACGCCGAGTCCGCTCTTGACTACATAGATGTCATCCATTTCGTTCTGGATCGCGATCTCGCGCTGATGCACCACGTCATCCTTGCCAACGACGTAAACGTACAGCTTGTCGAGAACCTCGAAATGCGCCCGCTGAGGGATGACGATGGCGTCCTTCATCACTCGGTTGATCAACACGGTGCCGGTCTGGCCGTGACGCAGCAGACGGTCCGGGTTCGGAAAATCCGCGCGGAAGGCGATGTTCCCGGTCTCGTTGTTGAACTTGGCCTCGATCGCGCCGATCTTGCCGACTTCCTTGAACTTGTTGCCGCCGGCCAACAAGAGTTCGATCTTCCGATCATCCTTGTTCTGACCCAGGCCGGCCATGTATTCGAGGTAGTCGGCCTCTGGTACGTTGAAATAAACCCACATCAAGCTGTTGTCGGACAGGGTCGTGAGGACGTCCCCCTCCTTGATCAGGCTGCCCAATTGCTCGTGCTGGTGGTCGACGATGCCGTCGAAAGGTGCTACGACATTCGTAAAGTTCAACTCGGCCCTCGCCAGACTCGCCTTGGCCTGGGCCTTGGCCAGTTTGGCCTGGAGCAGCGCCACCTCATTCGGGGAGACCACATTGTCCTCGGACAACTTCTTGGTGTATTTGAATTCCAGTTGCGCGAGGTCAGCCTCGGCCACCTCCGCGTCCAGCCTCGCCTGGTACAGGACCGGCTTGATCTTGAACAGCAGATCACCCTTCTTTACCGCCTGCCCCTCCTTGACCGAGATGGACTCGAGATAGCCGCTCTCCAGGGCACTGATCTCGGTGTGGCGCTGCGAGTGGATCTGGCAGACATATCGCTGGGTGAGGATGACGTCCTTGGCCTTGGGGGTGGTGACCACGATCTTGTGGTGTTCCTGGTGGGGCTGCTCCTCGTGCTTGTGAAAGTACGACTCAACCCGGCCGACGACGTACGCTTTCGTCAGCTTGGCCCCCGCGCCCATGTAATCAAGACAGACGTGAATGTTACGCGTGATGGGCGGCGGAAAGATATCGACCCCCAATTCCGACAACCCGAGGACGCCGCCACCTGCAAGCGCGACGAGCAGCATGAGGGTTGTGAAGGGTCGCCGCATGGCAAAGACGAAGGGATTCATGGCCGTTATTTCTCCTGGCCGGCTCGCGGCCGGTCGACATCCACTCGAGAGTTTTCGAAAGAAACAGGGGAATTCACGAGCATCAAATCGTCTGGTAGACCTGCACACCTCTGGATCAAGGGCGCACGGCGATCGCCCGGGGCTCGTGGCCGGCAGTCGACGGGCTCGGGACCTGGGAGAGGGAGTTTCTACGGCGGGGCCCCGCGGGAGGGAGATCGGCGCGCCTTCCGCGCCGGGACGCCCCTCGACGAGGCCGATCGTACGGGAACCGGGGCGTCGGCGACGACGGGGCTCAGTCCATCGGGGCAATGGCCGGGCCCCATCACGGGCCCGATGAAAACGCTCGGCCCACCCCATGGATCGCGCCCGCGCGACGCGGACGACGGCCGGGGCGACGGACTCAGCAGCGGAGCGGTCGGGCCGTAAGCGCGACAGCGAAGCTTACCAGTTCGAAGCGAGGCTCGGGACAGGGAGAGGGGAGTACGTTGAAGGACACAGAAGCCGGCGGGGATGTCAGGGTCAGTTCATCCTCGATATCGGCATCCAGTTCGTCCTCGTCCTCGCGATCGGACTGGAGGGAGTCCGCCTCTCTGAAGGAGGGGTGGGCCGATATCGCAAAATGGCTGCTGTGCTCAAACTTGAAGATCGCGAAGTTGCGAGAGAGAGAGTTGGGAGAGGGGGCTGTGTGGGATGCCTTGGTGGGCCGGATCGGTGAAAACATCACCGCCAGCAGCGCTGCGGCCGCCAGGATGCGAATACCATTATCGACGAAGCGTCCAGTCATCGTCATTCGGGCTCCGAGTCCGGTGAAAGATTAAAGGATCTTAGGCATATCGACGTCAATCGTCAAGTCCGCGACCTCGAAGACCGGAGGCGGCCGATGGAGGATCAGAAGCCCGAGGCGTTCCTCGGCGGGAGAGGCGCGTGGGCACCGTGAAATCGCGACGAATCGGAGGGTTCAAGCGATCATGGCGGCGACGTCTCGTAGAGATGCACTCCAGTTTCGTGGGCGAAGAACCTTCGAGCCCGCTCGACCGTGTCATCCGCCTTGCGACCATCCTGTCCCGCCATCAAGCGGCTCCGGAAACTGCAAGCAGTCCGGTTTGACGGGGGAGAAGCTCAGCCGTTCATACCGAGGTCGGACCGACAGACTCGGACTCGCCCTTGGAAAGGCGGTCGTGACGCCGGCGCATCGTTACGCTGGTGGATTTCGTCAGGAGTCTCGACGACGAAACGAAGTCGGCCACGCCGTCCCTAAGGAGAGCGTGGCCGTGACCGGGCAATGGAACCCGATAGAATTGCGACTAGCTCGATTACAGCAAGAAACGTCGGCCTGTTTCTCGTCGCAACCCGTTGTCGTGCAAGGCTTCGAAAATGGGCGGCATTGGATTTGAACCAATGACTTCCACCGTGTGAGGATGGCACTCTAACCACTGAGTTAGCCGCCCGGCGTGGTTGCGACGGGGGAGTCGCGACCTGGAGAATACTGTAGCGTCTCGTCGTGAGTCTCGCAAGTCGTGCTCGGCGAAGGACGCGATTCCCCAGTGTCGGCTCGGTGAAACGGGGGTCGATGCTCGCCCCCATCGTCATGGGGCCCGGCACGGGTGGGGGTTGTCCAGGTTCGCCGCTCGCTTTAGAGTTGTACCGTCGATTCTGTTCCAAAGTCCGTCTGACGCGAAGGGCGAGACGAGCTCATGACCGCGTATTTCCCTGAAGTCCCGAAGATCCAGTACGGTGGACCGAAGTCGCGCAATCCGCTAGAGTTCAAGCATTACAACCCCGACGAGACGGTCGGGGAGAAGACGATGAAGGAGCATCTCCGCTTCTCCGTCGTCTACTGGCACACGTTCTCCAACCCGCTCTCGGACCCATTCGGCGCCGGCACGGCCCAGCGTCCCTGGGACGACGGCAGCAACTCGGTCGCCAACGCCCAGCGCAAAGCCAAGGCGGCTTTCGAGTTCTTCGAGAAGATCGGCGCTCCGTTCTACGCGTTCCACGACCGCGACGTGGCACCCGAGGGCCGCACGCTCAAGGAGAGCCACGCCAATCTCGACGAGGTCGTCAAGGTCCTCAAGGACGAGCAGGCGCGAACCGGCGTCAACCTGCTCTGGGGGACGGCCAACCTGTTCTCCAACCCCCGCTACATGCACGGCGCGGCGACGAGCCCGAATTTCGACGTCTTCGCCTTCGCCGCCGCCCAGGTCAAGAAGGCCATGGAAGTCACCCTCGACCTCGGGGGCGCGGGGTACACGTTCTGGGGGGGTCGCGAAGGCTACTCGACCCTGCTCAACACCGATATGAAGCGCGAACTCGATCACCTGGGTCGGTTCCTCCACATGGCGGTCGACTACAAGAAGCAGATCGGCTTCAACGGCGCGTTCTACATCGAGCCCAAGCCCAAAGAGCCCACCAAGCACCAGTACGACTCGGACGCGGCGGCCTGCCTGAACTTCCTCCGCACCTACGACCTGCTGCCCCACTTCAAGCTCAACCTTGAGACCAACCACGCCACCCTGGCCGGTCACGAGATGATGCACGAGATGGAGGCCGCCATCGGCTCCGGCGCGCTCGGCTCGATCGACGCCAACACCGGCGACCCCTTGCTGGGATGGGACACCGACCAGTTCCCCACCAACATCTACCTGACGGCCCAGTGCATGCTCTGCATCCTCCAGATGGGGGGGTTCTCCACCGGCGGCGTCAACTTCGACGCCAAGGTGCGCCGCGAGAGCTTCGAGCCGATCGACCTGTTCTACGCTCATATCGGCGGGATGGACGCGTTCGCCCGCGGGCTCAAGATCGCCCAGGCGATCCTCGACGACGGCCGCTGGCAGGATTTCATCAAGAACCGCTACGCGAGCTGGGACTGCGCCCTCGGCCACCGGGTGGAATCGAGGCAGGCGAGCTTCAGCGACCTCGAAGCCTACATTCTTCCCAAGGGCGACGCCGCGCGGAACGTCAGCGGCCGCCAGGAGATGCTCGAAAACCTGTTCAACGACTTCATTTGAACAAGGCGACGTAGGCGAATTTCAACAGGGCGTCCCGAGGATCGAGTCTTCGGGACGCCCTGTTCGTTTCGAATAGGGGCGGAGGTCTGGATCAGGGCCGATCGGCGACCGTGGCCAGAATGCCCTGCATGAAGGCCGGCAGGTCGTCGGGGGTGCGGCTGGTGACGATGTTGCCGTCGCGGACGCAGGCGCCGTCCTGCCAGACGCCGCCGGCGTTCTCGACGTCGTCGCGGATGGCGAAGAAGCCGGTGATGTTGCGTCCCTTGATGCAGCGGGCCGAGCAGAGCATCCAGGGGCCGTGGCAGATCGCCGCGACGACTTTGCCGAGGCTCGCCGCCTTCGCGACCAGCTCGACCATGGCCGGCGTGCGCCTCATGTGGTCGGGCGAGTAGCCGCCGGGGATCACGACCAGGTCGAGGTCCTCGGCCCGAACGTCGGCCGCCGCCACGTCCGACTTGGCGGGGTAGCCGTGCTTCGAGGCGTACGTCTCGCCGGCCTTGGGACCTACGATCTTGACGTCGAAGCCCGCCTCGCGAAGCCGCATCACCGGGTACCAGAGCTCGAGATCTTCGTAAAACTTCTCGACCAGGACCGCCGCGGTCTTGCCTGCAAGATTGCTCATATCCAATGCTCCAAAAAAATAATGTCGCGTTCGCCTCGCATCGGTCGGAGCGTCAGCTCCGGTCGGACGCGGCGGCCGCGACGGATTCGCCCTGGACCGGGGCGCGAGAATGCTCGGCCATGGCGCGTTCGATCGCTTCGTCGAACCGGAAAGGGGGCTGATAGCCCAGCACCCTCCGCGCCTTGTCGATCGAGTAGTCGAGGTTCAAGCCGAGGAACTTGTAGCGGGCCTTGTTGATGATCGGCGCGTTCTTGGCACCCCGGAGTTTGGCGCCGCCTTCCACCAGGGTGGCCAGGAACTTGGCCAGCCGCAGGGGGATCTTCCGCGTCGGCGCGGGGAGCCCCGCAAGCTCGGCAACCCGGCCGATGAACCGCCGCTTGCTGATCGGCTCGCCGTCGGTCAGGTTGAACACCTGGCCGACCGCCTGGGGGTTCTCGGCGGCCAGGAACAGGCCGTGAACCAGATTCTTGACGTAGATGCAGTTGAGCGCCTGCTCGCCCGAGCCGAAGTACGCGAACGTCCCGCGCCGCAGGTTCGTCAAGAGCTTGGGCAGGACGGTGCGGTCGCGCTCGCCGTAGATGAAGCCGGGACGGACGACCACCACCGGCAGCCCGCGCTCCTGAAAGTACTTCAGGGCGAGCGCCTCGGCCTCGGTCTTGGACCGCGTGTAGGCGTCGAGCGAGTCGGCCGCGGGGGGCGTCGTCTCGTCGGTGCCGTGATGATCGCGGCCCTCGTACACGCCGAGCGAACTGACGTGGACGAACTTCTCGACCTTGGCGTCGGCGGCGGCGTCGAGCAACAGTCGCAGGGCGTCGACGTTCAGCCGGCGGAACTCCTCCAGCGTCCCCCAGTCGCCCACCTTCGCGGCGCAGTTGAAGACCCAGTCGGTGCCCGCGACCCCTCGGGCGAGCGCGGCCCGGTCTTCGAGGTCGCCGACGATCTTCTCGACGCCCCATTCATCGAGCTTGCGGATGTCGCTGCTGGCGCGGACCAAAGCCCGGACGCGGAAGCCGCGGCTCAGGGCCTCCTCGACCACATGGCCTCCGACCAGGCCGGTGGCTCCGGTGACGAAGATCGTTTTGGGGCTGGCGGTGCTCATAACGTTGGGGTCTCGACCGTGAGTGGGAAATCAGGTACGACGCGACCAGCATCGACTCGGCGGGAGCGCGCCATCGATCGTAACCGATCGCCGAAGTCCGGCAAACCGCCCGTCGCCGAGCGAGCGGCGGAGCCGAGGTCGGCGTGGGGCGATTGAATCGAACTTAGGGGTGGTCTTAGGCTCCTCGCTCGGTGTAGTCTGGATAAGCTGTTCGCCGAGCTTTCGGCGATGCCAAGCCGGATGCGGCCTGCCGGTCCGGCCGTTGCAATGGTCTTTTCCGAAGTGGCGGAATCGCGGCGTGGACGAGCGTCGACCCGCGTTCGCACGTAACTTCTCCGGACGGAATGGAAGGGTGAGGTCGCCATGGCCGCCAGCCTCAAATCGGAAGAACTCGACTCGTACCGCAACGTCTTGCGCGACCTTCGCTCCAGGCTTCGAGGCGACCTCAACCAGATGACCGACGAAGCGCTGCGACGGAACCTCGCGGAAAGCTCGGGCAACCTCTCCAACGTCCCGCTCCACATGGCCGACGTGGGGACCGAGAACTACGACCAGGAATTCACGCTGGGATTGATCGAGAACGAACAAGGAACGCTGGATCTGATCAACGAGGCGCTGGGACGGATCGAGCAAGGCAAGTACGGATCTTGCAGCGAATGCGGCGAGCCGATCGCGAAGCAGCGCCTCGCGGCCCTGCCGTATGCTCGCCATTGCATTCAGTGCGCACGGAAGCTGGAGAACGGAGCATGACGACGAGGGCCAAGGCGATTCGATGGATCCTCTTCCTGTGCCTGGCGTTGGGAGGAGCCGCGTTCGATCTGACGACCAAGTCGCTGATCTTCGAGAAGGTCGGGCCGCCGCGCTCGGCGGCGCCGGTCTCGCTGATCCCGGGAATCCTCGAGCTGCAAACCAGCTACAACCCCGGTGCGCTCTGGGGCTTCGGCGCGTCGATGCCGTACAGCAGCCTCGTCTTCGCCCTCCTCTCGATCGTCGCCGGGATCGCCATCGTCGGCTGGTTGTTCATCGGCGGCGCGGCCGCCAGCCTTCCGCTCACGATCGCCCTGGGCCTCATCATGGCCGGTGCCATGGGGAACTGCTACGACCGCCTCGTCTACGGACACGTCCGCGATTTTGTTCACTTTCATGTTGATTCGATCAATTTTGACTGCGCCATCTTCAACTTCGCCGACAACATGCTGGTGGTCGGCGCCCTGACGCTGGTCCTCTTCGCGCTCAGGCCGCAGCCCTCGGACGAGCCGCGGGTGATCGACTCGCAATCGGCCGAGCCGGTTTGACGACCGCGACGTCCGGTCGTCTCTCTCGGTTTCAGACGTCGTAATAGAGCGTGAACTCGTAGGGGTGCGGGCGACTCCGGACGGCCTCGATCTCCAGGGCCTGCTTGTACCAGATCCAGGTGTCGATCACGTCCGGGGTGAAGACGTCGCCGCGGAGCAGGAACTCGTGGTCGGCGCGGAGGGCGTCGAGCGAGGCGTCGAGCGTGCGCGGGGTCGTGGGGACCTTGGCGAGTTCCTCGGGCTGAAGGTCGTAGATGTCCTTGTCGAGCGGGTCGCCCGGCCGGATCTTGTTCTGGACGCCGTCGAGCACGGCCATCAGCATGGCGGAGAACAGCAGGTACGGGTTCGCCGCCCCGTCCGGGCAGCGGTACTCGATGCGGCGGCTGCGGGGGCTTGCGCCCGAGACCGGAATCCGGATGATCGCCGCGCGGTTGCGACGGCTGTACGAGATCTTGGTCGGGGCTTCGAAGCCCTCGATCAGCCGCTTGTAGCTGTTGGTCGTCGGATTGGCGAACGCGCAGAGGGCGTGGGCGTGCTTGAGCAGGCCGCCGATCGCGTAGAGGCCGAGGTCGCTCATACCGGCGTAGCCGTGGCCGGCCAGGAGCGGCTCGTCGTCCTTCCAGAGGGACAGGTGGGTGTGCATCCCCGACCCGTTGTCGCCGAACAGGGGCTTGGGCATGAAGGTCGCCGACTTGCCGGCGCGGCTGGCGACGTTGCGGATGATGTAGCGGGCCATCATCACCTGGTCGGCGCTCTCGATGAGGCTCTGGGAGTCGAGATCGATCTCGCACTGGCCGCCGGTCGCGACCTCGTGGAAATGCGCCGAGGTGGCGATCCCGCACTCGGCCATCCGCTGGGCCATCTCGGACCGCAGGTTCAGCAGGCTGTCGGTAGGAGGGCAGGGGAAGTAGCCCAGGCCCGAGCCCGGCTTGTAGCCCAGGTTCGGCCGCTCGACCCGGCCGCGGTTCCACGCCCCCTCGACGGAGTCGAGGTGGTAGAACCCCTCGTTCGAGCGCTGGTCGAAGCGGACGTCGTCAAAGACGAAGAACTCGAGTTCCGGCGTGAGCAGGCAGTGGTCGGCGATCCCGGTGCTCCGCATGTAGGCGACGGCCTTGCGGGCGATGTTGCGGGGGTCGCGGGTGTAGTCCTGGTGGGTGATCGGGTCGTGGATGTTGCAGATCATGGTCAGCGTCGGCTGAGCCGTGAACGGGTCCACGAGCGCCGTCTCGGGCTGCGGGACCACCAGCAGATCGGCCTCATTGATCGCCCGCCAACCGACCACGCTGGAGCCGTCGAACCCGATGCCTTCCTCGAACGTCTCTTCGGTGAGCGCGTCGGCGGGGATCGAGAAATGCTGCCAGACGCCGGGGAAGTCCATGAAACGCAGGTCGACCGTGGTGACCTCGCGCTGCCGGATCTGCGCCAGAACTTCTTTGGGGGTCACGCGGGCGTACTCCGTGCGGTTCTCTCGGCTCTACTGGATCGACTTCAAAGAGCTTACCATCGAAATCACGAGGGGAAGGGGGCGGCGCTCGGGTCCAGGCCGGCCGCCGTCTCACAGCTTACGCGGAATCCAAGGCCCGGTCGAGGCGGCGCGACATGGAACCATCACCCACGGCCCTTCGCTTCGTCCTCCTGGAACACCGCTGGGACGGGGTGCACTGGGATTTCATGCTCGAATCCGAAGGACGCCTGCGGACCTGGGCGATCGACGAGCCGATCGCGGCCGGGAAGATCCTGGACGCCCGGGCGCTCGACGACCACCGCTTGGCCTACCTCGACTATGAGGGACCGATCTCCGGGGGGCGAGGGAGCGTCGCGCGGGTCGATCACGGGACGTACGTCGCGTGCGAGTGGACGGCCGAGAAGGTCCGGGCGCGGATCGTCGGGAGTCAGCTCGTGGGCGAGGTCCTCCTCTGGAAGAATCCACTGGAATCGAGCGGACCGGACGGAAGGAGCTGGAAATTCCGCCTGGGGAACGTCGATTGAAGGATCTTTCGCGAGGGGAGCCGAGGCGTGTGGAAGGCTCCCTTGGTCCGGTCGGAACGACCCGCCAGGCGGATCTGGCCGGAGCGGATCTCCACGTCTTCGAGCTGGACGTCGTCCCGATTGAGGTTGGGCGTATAGTGGAGCTGGACGACCGGAAAGCCCTCCTGCTTGCGCCAGACGACGTCGACGCCGTGCCGCTGGCCGATTTCGGTGATCCGGTCGAGGACCCGGTCGGCGGGGACCGGCAAGATCCCCGCGCGGATTTTCTCGAGCGTCAGCTCGATGGTGTTGCCCTCGGGTATGCGGGGACGGGCGACGACGGTGATGACCGAGTTCACGCCGCTCCGTTCGAGCCGGAACGCCAGGATCACGCGGTCCATCTCGAACAGCACGCGGGGATCGTGGACCTCGGGCGGGAGCTGGTCGGCGAAATGCATGACCAGGTCTTCCGCGAGCCAGGCGTTGACCTCCTGGTCGGAGAAGACGGCCTCCCACGTCGGTTCATTGCAGATGTCGTTGCGGAGCTGCAAGCTCTGGGCGACGAACCGCTTGGCGCGGACTTCGAGCTGATCGCGGGGCACGCCCAGACGCACCATGTCGCGATAGTAGCTCGGCTGATACGTCAAACAGAGCCAGGCGCCGACCGGAATGCAGGTGATCAAGCCGACGACGATCCCGACCGTGATCAACCGCTTGGAAAGCGTTTTGCGCATTAAATCAGCCCATCGCGTCTGGAAGGAACAGAATGATGGGAAACGACCCGCGCGGGGGAGGATGGGAATCGAAAAAGCGGTCGACTCGATCGGGACGAAAACGCGCAGTCGTACTCTTGCGCAGGATACGCCGAGCCGAAATATCGGTCAATCCGGAGTTCGCGGCGACCTCGTCGCAACCCAATCAATCGACGCGACCCCTTGAATTCATCCCGAGCCCCGCGCTCGCCCCACCGAGACTCGCCGTAAACGAACCCAACGCCTCTCCCGCTTCGCCTCCTCGCCATCAGGACCACGACGCCCGCCCATGAGCTTGTCGGACCCGACGCCCGATCGCCGCCACTAAACCGCGTCGACGACGCTCCGCTCCAACATCCGCTCGCGGCCGATTGGGTTCCTTCGCGCGGCGAGGAATCGATGCACTCTGTCTTAAATGCCTGTCCAGATAGGTTTTCCGACAAACCTCGTTTGGCTTCGTTCTCGCCGTTCTTCACGGTTCGCATAAGCTTCGCAAAGGGGCCGGCGCTCATCTCGACGCCTTGGCTCTCGATCGGAAAGGACGAGCCGAAACGGGTGCGGCGGCTCATTCCGGATGGCCGGCGAGTTGGGTTCGTTCGTCGCTTTTTTTGGTGTTTCACGACCGGTCCCTCCGTGCGCGGCTGATTGCTGGGAGCATGGGCGGACACGTCCGTTCGTCGCCTCGCGGCGACGCGGCGAGAGTCCTCCATGTATAGAGTGCTACAGGATGACCGGCGTCGGAAAATGATCACGCCGATTTCGTGGCGGACGAAGGCCGTCGGACCCCGACGCCGTATTGTCACACCGGCCGGATCGGGCGTAGCATGAGACGGGAGCATCAGGTCTTTGACGAGTGTCCGAACATGCCTCCACGACTGGTATCGGTGGCGATCCTGATCTACTGGTCGATCGCGGCGTTCTGGCTGCTGACCTGGGAGGTCTTGCCCGAGCTGAGCCTGGGTTACCCCCCCGATTTGCGGACGATCACCGCGGCGGGCGACGACTCCAAGCCGGTGACGTGGGCGATCGACGTGATCGACGACCCGCTCCATCCCGACGTCCGCCGGTCGGTCGGGCAGGCGGTAACCTCGTCGAAGCGACTGCCGGACCACGGGGTCGAACTCTCCAGCCAGGTCGTCTTCGACGCCGGAGAGCTGCTCAAGCGGATGCCGCTGTCGAACGCGACCAACGTGCGGTTGAACATCGCGAGCAGCTATCGCGTCGACTCCAAGGGGAACCTCCAGGGGTTCGACATGAAGGTCTCGAACGCCGACATGGACGACGGCCTGGTCACCGTTAAAGGCCGACTCAAGGGCCCTCTGATGGAGGTCACGGCCACGGGGATGGTCCCGGCCCTCAATCGCAAGATGTCGTTCCCCTACGAGCCGCGCGGGGTCGTGCACGACGCGCTGCGGCCTTTCGACCGGCTTCCCGGCTTGCATGTCGGCCAGCGGTGGGACACCCGGATGATCAACCCGTTCACGGGCGCGGTCGAGGTGGCGCGGGTCGAGGTGAAGCGGCGAGGCCTCATCGACTGGAACGGCGAGGCCGTCAGCGGATTCGAAGTCGAGCAGCACGCCGGGCCGGTCACCGCCAAGGCATGGGTGCGACTGGACGGCGTGATCATCCGCCAGGAAGTCCCGCTCCCGTTCCTCAACATGGTGCTCGAGCGCTTGCCCGACGCGACGTCTCCCGACCCGGTCTCGGAAGCGAAGGGGGCCCCATGATCGAGCTTCGCGGCGTGTGCAAATCGTACGGATCGAAGCGCGCGGTCGACCATCTCGACCTGACGGTCCGCCCCGGCGAGTTGTACGCCTTTCTGGGCCCCAACGGCGCGGGCAAGACGACGACGATCAAGATGATCTGCGGGCTGCTCGCGCCGAGCCAGGGCGAGGTGCTCGTCGGGGGCTACCCGGCGGCCTCGCAAGACGCGCACCGGCTGCTCGGCTACGTCCCCGACCAACCGTACCTGTACGACAAGCTGACGGGGCGCGAGTTCCTCAAGTTCGTCGTCGAGATGTACGGGATCGGCCGGTCGGCGGGGTTGGCCCGAATCGACGAGCTGATCGACACGTTCGAGATGTCGGACTTCATCGACGAGCTGTGCGAGAACTACTCGCAGGGGATGAAGCAGCGGGTGGTCTTCGCCTCGGCCCTGGTTCACGACCCCCAGGTGCTCGTGGTCGACGAGCCGCTGGTCGGCCTCGATCCGCGGAGCGCCCGGATCGTCAAAAACCTGTTCGTTTCGCAGGCGCGCGGCGGGGCGGCGGTGCTGATGTCGATTCATCTGCTGGCGATCGCCGAGGAACTGGCCGACACGATCGGGATCGTCGACCATGGCCGGATGCTCACCGTGGGCACGCTGGCCGAGCTGCGCGAGCAAGCCCAGCACGACGGCAGTCTTGAAGAACTATTCCTCAAACTTACGGGCAACGACCTGCCCCGGACCGCGGGCCCGGGCTCCCGAAACCGCTCGGAACCGTCGCCATGAGCATCGCGCTGCCCAAAACGCTCGAAGCCCTCGCGCCCGCCGCCGATCGCACCGCCCGCGCCCTGCGCTGGGTTCGCTGGCGGCAGTTGCACAACATGACCGGCGCCCTGGTCGCCGACGCGCGGCTGCGGATCTCGATGATCGCGTTTTGCAGCGTGGTGTTCTGGCTGGGACTGTTCTTCCTGTTCCTCGGCAGCTTTCAGTTCATCTCCTTCTACGTCGACCTGGCCAACACGATCATCGAATACCTGTTCAGCATGTTCTTCCTCTCGCTGCTGGCGATGCTCCTGTTCTCGACGGGGATCATCGTCTACGCCGCGCTCTTCCACTCGCGCGAATCGACGTACCTGCTGACGACGCCGGCCTCGACCGACCGGATCTTCGCGCACAAGTTCGCGGAGGCAGTCGGGTTTTCGAGCTGGGGTTTCTTTCTGCTCGGCAGTCCGTTGATGGTGGCGTACGGGCTGACGGTGGAGGCGCCCGTGGGCTACTATTTTTTGTTCGTGGTCTTCCTGCTGTCGTTCGTCATCATTCCAGCCAGCCTCGGGGCGATCGTGGCGATCGTCGTGGCCAACGTGTTCCCTCGCCGCCAGAAAACGGTTCTGGCGCTCTCGATCCTCGCCGCCCTTTGCGTGATGACGTACGTCGGATTCCAGCTCTGGCGGACCCCGGGCGACACGTTGACGAGCGATTGGCTGGGAGGCGTCCTTGACCGCCTGGCGTTCTGCCAACACCCGCTCTGGCCCAGCCGCTGGATGTCGGCGGGCATGCTGGCCTCGGCCAAGAGAGACTGGGCCAACGCGGGCTACTACCTGATGATCCTCTCGTCGCACGCCGGGCTCTGCTACCTGGCCGCCGCCGTGGTCGCTCGCGACCTCTATCGCCGGGGCTACAGCCGGGTTCAGGGCAGCCGTTCCAGCCGCAAGCGCGCCGGGCTCTTGTTCCTCGACTCGACGTTCCACCGGCTGTTCTTCTTCCTGCCGCACCCGATCCGGCTGCTGATCCTCAAAGACCTTCGCACGTTCCTCCGCGATCCGGCGCAGTGGTCGCAGTTCCTGATCTTCTTCGGGCTGCTGGCGTTTTACTTCCTGAACATCCCCCGCCTGGGATACGGGGTGCAGAGCCCTTACTGGCGGAATCTGGTGAGCTTCCTGAACCTCTCGGTGACGGCGCTGATCCTGTCGACGTTCACCAGCCGGTTCATCTTCCCGCTCTTGTCGCTGGAGGGCCGCAACTTCTGGATCTTGGGTCTGCTGCCGTTGCGTCGCGAGCAGATCCTCTGGGGCAAGTTCGCGTTCTCGGCGGGCATCTCGCTCGTGTCGACCGAGTTCCTGGTGATCCTCAGCGATTTGATGCTGCGGATGAATCCGCTGATGATCCTGCTTCACGTCGGGATGATCGCGGTGCTCTGCCTGGGTCTCTCGGGGATCAGCGTCGGTCTGGGAGCGAGGCTGCCGAACCTCCGCGAATCGGACCCCTCGAAAATCGCGGCCGGGTTCGGCGGGACGTTCAACCTGCTGGTCAGCCTGGTCTTCATCTTCACCGTCGTCACGGCGTTGGCCGTTCCTTGCCACCTCTACTTCGTGGGCCAAGACCACCCCGACACCGCGCGGTACATCCTCTCCCTCAGCGGGCTTCGGTTCTGGCTCACAACGGCGATCATCGCCAGCCTGGCGCTCAGCGCCGCGGCCACGATCATTCCCCTCCGCGTCGGCGTCAAGGCGTTTCAGCGGATGGAATTCTGACGGCCGAACGAGCCGAAACAAGCGCATATCCCGCGGTCGACGGCTCGATTACAATCACCACGAAGGCGGATTCCCGCCCACCGCACGCGCACTCGACGTGCCCTGAATCTCCTGACAAACCGATTTCTGATAATCCAAGGAGATCCTGATGAAGCGACCGTGGATACCCGTGTTCGCAGCGTCCCTGGCCTTCGCGGCCGGCGCTCCCGCCGAGGCGCAACGACCGGCGCAACCGAAAAGCGGTGCCGCGGCGATCGTCGAGGGCGTGGTTCGCGAAGTGTTCCGCAGCCCGCGCCGCAATCAGGTCGACTACCTCGTGCAAATCGACGTCCGACGCTCCGAGCTCGGCCGAGGGGCCGTCGACGCGTGCCGGCTTCTGATCCCCGCGCCCGGCGATCCCGTGTACGTCCACGTGTCGCAATCCGGCGCCGGCGACGGCCACAACGCGATCCCGACCGAGCGATCCAGCGTCCGGGCCTATCTCTACCCGCGCGCCCAGGGAGGCTGGGACGGCGCCTCGCCCGACTGGTTCGAGCCTTCGAACGAGGCGTTCGCGAACCGAGGCGGGGACGAGCCCGCGCCGCCGGCCGAGGACGGCGGCCGAGGCGCGCCGGCGCCGACAGCGCCCGAGCGCGGCTTGATCCTTCAAACCTTGGGCGTGAAGGCCGACCAGGTCAACGCCGGCGGCCGGCTGGTCCTCAAGGTGACGGACGTCGCGCCCGACTCGCCCGCGAAGAAAGCGGGGTTCGAGAAGGGCGACGTCATCATCGGCGCGAACGGGCAAGGCTTCACCAGCCTCGAACAGCTCGCCGACCTCCTGCGCAAGGGGGGCCCCGTGGGCCAGCTTGCGGTGCTCAACGTCCAGAACGGCAAGCAAGCGACGGTGAAAATCGACGTGCCCGGAGCCACGGCGACGCCTCCCCGAATCGGACGGCCCGACGACGCGCCGGCCGCCGAGCCGAAGCGGTCGCTGGGCGTGACGGTCGAGCCCAAACGCCTCGGCCTCCGCACCGCGCTGGAAGTCACCGCGGTCCAGCCGGGCGGAGCGGCCGAGAAAGCGGGAATCGAAAAGGGCGACGTCCTGGTGGAAGCCGACGGCGTGGCCCTTACCGATTCGGCCCAGCTCCAGAAGGTCGTCGACAAGAGCGGGTCGAGCCTCACCATCAAGGTCCGCGACAGCCGCACCGGGAAAGACGTGCCCGTCGAGGTCACGCTCGCTGAAGCGAATTCGACGCGCCCGGGAGGAACGCCGACGCCGGACGCCCCTAAACCCAACCCCGGCCATCTGACCTCGAAGTCGTTCGGCATCACCACCGAGGCGGCTACCGCCGACCTGTTGCCGGTCGTCAAGGTCGTGGCAGTCGCCGCCGGAAGCCTGGCGGAGAAGGCGGGGATCGAGGTCGGCGACGCCATCACCGGCGTCGACGACAAGATCATCTTCGCCCCCGACCTGCTCGACGAGGCGCTCGGGAAGGTGGGCGCGACGTTCACGCTCACGATCCTCGACGCCAAAACGGGCAAGAAGACCCCCGTCAAAGTCACCTTCGGCCAGCAGTGAACCGCTTCGCGAGCGTCCCGGCTCGACGCACGACGTCGCGGCCGGGCGCCCTCGCATCGGCGAAACGGAGCAAGATTCATGGACTCGCAAGTCGGCCAGGAACTCGTCCGCCTGATCCGCGATCATCGGACCGCGTCGCTCGGAACGGTGCTCGACGGCCATCCTCTCGTGACGCTGATCCTGTTCAACCCGAAATTAGACCTGTCCGGATTCGACATCCACATCAGCCGGCTCGCCCAGCACACCAAGGCCCTGGCGCAGAATCCCAAAGCCGCGCTCATGATCGCCCAGCCCGACAACCATACGCGAAACCCGCAGACCCTCGCCCGACTCTCGATCCAGGGTTACGCCGAACCGATCCACCCCGACGGCCCCGCCTACGAAGAAGCCCGGGAGTCATACCTGCAACGGTTCCCCCAGTCGGCCGTGAATTTCGACCTCGGCGACTTCTTCCTCGTCCGCATCCATCCCGCATCTGCCCGACTCATCACGGGCTTCGGGAAGATCTACGACCTGTCCGCCGAAGACATGACCAGCCTCGCCCGCCAGACCCACGGCCTGGAGTAATGGACTTCAGATCAGATGGACTTGAGATCAGCTTGATTCGGTCTATAATTTCAAAAACAATTGAACGATCAGCGGGTAAGTCGGTTGCGTCGCGGTCGTGGGATTCGATTGACGCGGTCTCGCAGGATGCGAAGTCCTGGTTGGAGCCGGAAGATGGCCAGCCCTGTTCGACTTGGAGCGGTCCGCTACCTTAATGCAAAGCCTTTGTATTACAAGCTTTCGGAGTTCGCCCCCGACGTCGCGGTGAGCATGGAGGTGCCCAGCCGGCTCGCCGACCAGCTTGCCGCGGGGGAACTCGACGTGGCGTTGATCCCGTCGGTCGAGTATCTCCGGGGGGCGTCGCGGGGCTACGAGATTCTGCCGGGGTTCGCGATCGCGGCCCGGGGGCCGGTGCGGAGCGTCAAATTGTTCAGCCGGGTTCCGCTCGGCCGGATCGACCGGCTGGCGCTCGACGCGGGCTCGCGAACGAGTCAGGCGCTCGCACAGGTCTGGCTCGACGCCCGGCACGGCGTGCGGCCCGGGGTGATCGAGGAATTGCCGCTGGGCGTCTCGGCGCTCGAGAGCACGGCCGACGCGGTGCTGGTGATCGGCGACCGGGCGATGAAGGTGCCTGACGAGCCGTTCCACGAGGTCGTCGACCTGGCGGAAGCCTGGCGCGGCCTGACCGGCCTGCCGTTCGTCTTCGCCCTCTGGGTGGTCCGCGCCGGGGCCGATCTGGGCGACTTGCCCGCCGCCCTCGAACGGAGCCGAGCCGAAGGGCTGGCCCACGCCGACGAGCTGGCCCGAATTCACGGCCCTCGCCTGGGACTCGATTTTCGAACGTGTTACGATTACCTCACGCGTGTTTTGTCGTACGACCTGGGCGAGCCGGAGCTTGCCGGCCTGAAGCGATTCGCTCATATGGCCGCGCGGCTGGGCCTGGCCCCCGAAGGAGTGAACCTTGTCTTCCACCGCCCCCGCGATCTTGCAACGCGCCGTTGACGGCCGCCGCGTGACGTTCGACGAAGGCGTCGCCTTGTTCCGCGAGGCGGGATTGATCGACCTCGGACGCGCCGCCGACGCCATCTGCCGACGGCTCCACCCCGAGCCCTTCCGCACGTACAACATCGACCGTAACATCAATTACACCAACGTCTGCACGGCGGTCTGCGACTTCTGCGCGTTCTACCGCAAGGTCGACGACGCCGAGGCGTACGTCCTCGACCGTGACGTCCTCCTCGAAAAGATCCGCGAGACCGTCGCCCTCGGCGGCGACCAGATCCTCATGCAAGGGGGACTGCACCCACACCTCAAGCTGGAGTGGTACGAAGATCTGCTTCGCGAGATCAAGACCGAGTTTCCAGCCGTCAACATCCACGGCTTCAGCGCCCCGGAGCTGCACCACTTCACGAAAATCGCCAAACTGCCGATCCGGACGGTGCTCGAACGGCTCAAGGAGGCGGGGCTCGGGAGCCTGCCTGGAGGCGGCGCCGAGGTCCTCGTCGATCGGGTCCGCAAGGATATCACGCGCGGCAAGGTGATGACCGACGACTGGCTGAACGTCCACCGGGTCTGGCACGAGCTGGGGGGGCGGTCGACGGCCACGTTGATGTTCGGCCATATCGAGACGATCGAGGAGCGGATCGAGCACCTTGACCGGGTTCGCCAGCTCCAGGACGAGACCGGGGGCTTCACGGCGTTCATCTCCTGGACGTTCCAGCCCGACCACACCGACATGGCCGAAGTCGCCGCCGCCGGGGCGTTCGAGTACCTCAAGACCCAGGCGATCACCCGGATCTACCTCGACAACGTCCCCAACATCCAGTCGTCCTGGGTGACCCAGGGGGCCAAGATCGGCCAGCTCGGCCTGTTCTTCGGCGCCAACGACATGGGCAGCCTGATGATCGAGGAGAACGTCGTCTCGTCGGCCGGAACCGTCCATCACCTGACGCTCGAAGAGATCAAACGTTGCATTCGTGAAGCGGGCTACATCCCCCGCCAGCGCAACGTGTTCTATGAATATATTGACGAGGTCGCGCAGCCGGCGCCCGACGTGGTCGAGGTCGGATGATGACCCGGGTCGTCGGCGATCGGCCCGATCGACATCCTCTTCAAAGAAACGGCGCGTCGCGTGATCCATGTTGAAGGGCTCGGCAAGTCGTTCCTCGATTATCAGCGCGGCTGGGTCAGCGCGGTGCGGGACGTGTCGTTCGACTGCCGCCCGGGCGAGGTCTTCGGGCTGCTCGGCCCCAACGGAGCGGGCAAGACCACGACGCTGCGGATCTTGAGCACCGTGCTCAAGCCGACGAGCGGCCGGGCGGTCGTCGCTGGTTACGACGTGGTGCAAGACCCCGAAAACGTCCGCCGCCACATCGGCTACATGTCGGCGAGCACCGGAATCTACGACCGGATGACCGCCTGGGAGCTGGTCGAGTACTTCGGACGGCTCTACGGCCTGCCGAAGGACAGGCTTCGCGAGCGGATGGAGACGATCTTCGGCTGGCTCAAGATGGACGACTTCCGCAACGTCCTGGGCTCGAAAATGTCGACCGGGATGAAGCAGAAGGTTTCCATCGCCCGGACGATCGTCCACGACCCGCCGGTGCTGATCTTCGACGAGCCGACCTCGGGCCTGGACGTCCTGGTCCAGCGGGTCGTGTTGCAGAAGATCCTCGAACTCCGCGACCTCGGCAAGACGATCGTTTTCTCGACGCACTCGATGCACGAGGTCGAGCGACTCTGCTCGCGGGTGGCGATCATCTACCGGGGCGAAGTGCAAGCCGAGGGGACGCCCGACGACCTCCTCAAGCGATTCGATCAACCTGACCTCGAAGAGCTGTTCTTCGCGCTCGTCGAGAGCGCCGACGCCCGCAGCCTTTCGGCCGGCGCCACGGCCGAGACGGCCTCCCGGCTCCCGAACTGAAGACGAGACAACCTCATGCGCTGGTCGAACCTGCTGACGATCTTCCGCCGCGAAGTCCTGGACCAGCTTCGCGACCGGCGCACGCTGTTCATGATCTTCATCTTCCCGATCCTCCTCTATCCGATCATCGGCGCGGGGGTGCTCCAGTTCGCCGCCGCCCTCCAGGAGAAGCCGAGGATCGTCGTGATCGTCGGCGCCGAGCACCTGCCGAAAGAGCCCGCCTTGCTCAACGACAAAGGCGACGGCTTCAACCCGGCGCTCTTCGACAGCCCGGCCGAGGCGCAGCGGCTGCTCGTTCAGCGAGAGACGGAGGCCGATCCGTGGGGCAAGCCGGTCTACCGTGAGCAAGCGGTTCGCAGCGGCGAGGCCGCGGCCGTGATGGTGATACCAGCCGACCTCCCCGAGCAGTTCCGCCGGAAAAACGACGTCGCCATTCCGATCCACTACAAGAGCGTCGACGAGCCCAGCCAGATCACGTACTTGCGGCTCCGCGAGGTCCTCGACCGCTGGAAGCGCGGGATCGTCGAGGTTCGCCGCCAGGCGGACAAACTTCCGGCGGGCTACGCGCAGCCGATCGAGGTCAAGGCGCTCGACGCCGCGACCGCGCAGGAGGTCGGCGGCAGCGTCTGGGGACGGATCTTCCCGTTCCTGCTGGTGATGATGTCGCTCACCGGGGCCTTTTATCCGGCCGTCGACCTGTGCGCCGGAGAGAAGGAGCGGGGGACGATGGAGACCCTGCTCATCAGCCCCGCGAGCCGAGCCGAGATCGTCGTCGGCAAGTTCCTGTGCGTGCTCCTGGCCAGCGTGACGACGGCCGTCCTGAACCTGGCGAGCATGGGCCTGACCGGCCTCCAGATGGCCCAGCGCGCGACGAGTTTCGGCGGCGTCCCCGCGCGGCACGCCGCCTCGGCCCTGGCACCGCCGACCTTGCAGTCGACCTTCTGGATGATCATCCTCTTGATCCCGCTGGCCGCCTTCTTCAGCGCCGTCTGCGTGGCCCTCGCCGTGCTCGCGCGGAGCATGAAGGAAGGCCAGTATTACATGACGCCGCTCTATCTCGTCTGCCTGCCCTTGATCTTCCTGACACTCGCGCCGGGGATCGAGCTGAATCTGTTCTACAGCATCGTCCCCGTGACCGGCGTGGCACTGCTGCTGCGGGCGCTGATCGTGGGCGATTACGCCACGGCGGTCCGGTTCTTCTTGCCCGTTCTGGTGCCGACGGTGGTCTACGCCTGGATCGCGCTGCGGTGGGCGATCGACCAGTTCCAGAGCGAGGAAGTGTTGTTCCGCGAGTCGGAACGGTTCAACCTCGGGCACTGGTTCCGGCATCTGTTCCGGGACCGCGAGCCGACGCCGACGGGCGCGCAGGCGCTCTTGTGCTTCAGCCTGATCCTCACCGCCTCGTGGTTCCTGCTCCAGTATATGGCCGCGCAGGGGATCGGCATGAGCCTGGCGGCCGTGGCGGCCGGCCAATTCCTGATCCTGATCCCGCCGGTGATCATGGCCGTGATGCTGACCTCGGCACCGGGGAAGACCCTGCGGCTGACCTGGCCCGAGCCCCGTTATCTGGGGCTGGCCGCGGTGATGTTCGTCGCCCTCAACCCGCTGGTCAACGAACTGGGGTGGCTGGTCACCTGGCTCTTTCCGCTCTCCAGCGCGCTCAAGGAATCGCTCAGCAAGGTCATGGAGCACGCGCCCAACGTCTGGGTCTCGGTGCTCGTCTTCGCGTTGATTCCGGCCGTTTGCGAGGAGGTCGCGTTCCGCGGCTTCGTCCTCTCGGGCCTCGAACGTCACCGCCGGACGCGATCGGCGATCTTCCTCTCCGCCCTCATGTTCGGTTTTTTGCACGTCCTGTTGAGCCTATTCCAGCAGCTTTTCAACGCGACGCTGCTCGGGGTCTTCCTCGGCCTGCTGGCGGTCCGCAGCCGGAGCCTCCTGCCGGGGATCGTCTTTCATGCGTTGAACAACGGCTTCGCGGTCGTCTCCAAATCCTGGATCGCCGGATTGAGAAGCGTCGGGCTGGCGGAATGGATCTATCGCAATCCCGACGAGGGCCTATATCATAAGTTCTGGGTTGGAATCGGCGTGGTGGTCGCGGCGGCTCTGTTCCATTATCTCTGGAAGCTCGACCGTCCGGACCGTGTCTCCCATTGGCCGGAATCCGAGTCCGAGTCCACGATCTGAGCCGGGGCCGATCGTCGGCCGCCGCGATCTTGTCGTCGACCACTCATCGACCAGAGCGGGCTTCTTGATGATCCACCGCTTGCGCCTCGTTCTCAGGGCGTCCGCCGATCATGGGGAGGAGCGATGAGGCGAGGAACGTTGAGCCTGGGCGCGCGCTACGTCTTTCCGGTGGAAGGCCCGCCGATCCCCAACGGCGTAGTGACGATCGAAGAGGGCCGCATCGGCTGGATCGGCCCGGCGCGCGAGCACGGCGTCGACGTCGACCTGGGCAACGTGGCGATCACGCCCGGCCTGGTCAATGCGCACACGCATCTCGAACTCTCCCGGCTCGCCTCGGATGAAGACGCCGGCGACGCCTTCGAAGTCGAGGACGAGATCGCCTGGTTGAGCCGGGTCATCGACCAACGGCGGACCGGCAGCGAGGCGAAGCTCCGCGACGCCGTCGCGCGAAACGTCCAGGCGTCGCTCGCGGCGGGGACTACGCTGGTGGCCGACACGACGACCGCCGGACTGAGCTGGGACGAGATCGCCGAGGCCCCCTTGCGCGCGGTCGTCTTCGCCGAGATCATCGGCCTGAAGCGATATCGCGGCCTGGAGTCGAACAACGACGCCTGGAAGTGGCTCTCTTCGATCACCCCCGAGCGTCAGGTCGCCGCCTGCGCCAAGCCGGGTCTCTCGCCGCACGCTCCCTACAGCACTGCGGACTGGCTCTACCACAGCGCCGCCGCGAGTCACTTGCCGCTCTCAACGCATTTGGCCGAGATGCCCGAGGAGCTTCGGCTGCTCGAAAACCGGGACGGCCCGCTTCGCAAGTTCCTCGAAGACCTCGGCGCGTGGGACGACGACTGGGAGCCGATCGGCCCGCGCCCCGCCGACTACGTTCGCAAGGGCGAACTGCGCAACGCCGACTGGCTGATCGCCCACGGCACCTACATCGAACCTTCCGAGTTCTGGCAGCTTCGCCCCGAAGCTTCGGCGAACGGCCACCGGGTGGCGATCGCCTTCTGCCCCCGGACCCACGCCCGGTTCGGCCATGCGCCGCACCCCTATCGATCGCTGCTCGAAAAGGGGGCCGTCGTCTGCCTGGGGACCGACAGCCTGGCGTCGAGCCCGAGCCTGAGCATCCTCGACGAGCTGCGGTTCCTCCACGAGCGCGACGGCTCGCTCTCGGGCGAATTGCTCCTGACGATGGCCACGCTCTTCGGCGCGTGGGCGCTGCGGGCCGAGACGACGACCGGCAGCCTTCGGGTCGGCAAGTCGGCCGACCTGGCGATCATCCGCCTGCCCGACCGCCACGAGACCGATCCCTACCGCCTGATTCTCGACTCTCGCGAGCCCGTCGTCGCCACGGTGTTCGAGGGCGACTTCGTCACCGGCCCCTGGCGCGGGGTCTGACGCGGGGTGGTATTTTCCGATCCCGAGCCCTCGGAATCCAAAAATACAAGCCCGAAGCGCGAGCGAGTGAATTCCCAGCCAGCGCGATGGATAAGCAAACGCGAAACAACAACAATGCATTTGTTTTCGATTCAGCCTTGCCGTACGAACAAAAACAATGCACTCGCTTGCGCTTCGGGCTTGTATTTCGATCCTACCGGGTCTTATCCGTTCCAGTTCAGGTCGAGGAACTTCTCCATCAGGCGATAGCCCTGATCGAAGAACGGGCCGCCGCCGTCGCGGGCGGCTTGCTCGTCGTAGCGGAGGCCCGAGGCGGGGATTCCGGTCCCGGCGATCGTCCAGGCGACCGGGGCGCGGTCGTGGGCCCGGGTGCGGAGCAGCGTCGAGTGGTCGGGCGAGATCAAGATCCGCCACTGGTCGTACGTTTTCAGCTTATCGAGCAAAGGCGCGACGACGTCGTGGTCGATGCGCTCGATCGCCTCGACCTTGGCGTCGGCCCTTCCTTCGTGGCTGGCCTCGTCGGGCGCCTCGACGTGGACGCAGACGATGTCGTGGTCGTCGAGAGCATCGATCGCGTACCGGGCCTTGGCCGCGTAGTCGGTGTCGAGGTAGCCAGTCGCGCCGGGGACGTCGATCCGCGTCCAGCCGGCAAGCTGGCCGGTCCCTCGGACGAGGTCGACGGCCGAGATGATGGCGCCCTTGAGGCCGTATTGCTCGCGAAACGGCGTGACGTGCGGCGCCTTACCCTGTCCCCAGAGCCAGATCGCGCTGGCGGGGCTCCTGCCTGCCGCGACCCGCGCCCGGTTGACCGGGTGGTCGGCGAGGATCGGGGCGGCCTGGTTCATCAGCTCGATCAGCAGATCGGCCCCAGCGCCCCGGGGCAGGTGGTCGGCGGCCGGCTGACCGGGGTGGTCGTGGGGCGGGTCGGTCACGGTCTGGGCGTTGAACCGGGCCTCGCCCGGCTTGCCCCGGTAGATCATCAGGTTGCGGTAGCTCACCCCGGCGTGGAACTCGACGTTGGGACGGCTCAGCTTCGCCGCGATCGTCTCCATGATCGCCGCGCCCTCCTCGCTGGTGATGTGACCGGCGGTGAAGTCAGCGAGCAGACCGTCGCGGATCGTCATCAGATTGCAGCGGATCGCCCAGTCGTCGGGGCCGAGCAAGAAGCCAATCGCCGCCGCTTCGAGAGGCGCGCGGCCCGTGTAGTAGTGCTCCGGGTCGTAGCCAAAGAGGCTGAGCGTGGCGACGTCGCTGGCGGGGAGGAACCGGTCGGGGACGTTGCGCGACCGCCCGACGATCCCTTCGCGAGCCACGCGGTCCATCGCCGGCAGATCGGCGGCCTGGAGAGCCGTCTTGCCGCCCAGGGCGTCGAACGGTTCGTCGGCGGCGCCGTCGGGGATCACGATCACATACTTCGCTGGCACGGCAGGCTCCTCTTGGCGGCTCATTCCTCGACGCCCAGGCAGACGCTCGGCGCGCGGACGATGTCGAGGCGATCGATCTCCCGGAGCGCCGAGCGGAGGTTCTCCTCGATCGCCATGTGGGTCATGATGACGAGCGGCACCGTCTTGCGGTCGGAGTCGTCGTCGCCGGAATCGTGCTGGATGACGCTGGCGATGCTGATCCCCTTCTCGCCCAGGATGTGAGCGAGCGCTGCGATCACCCCCGGTCGATCCGCGATCGAGAATCGCAAGTAGTACCGGCTCTTGATCTGATTCGAGGGGAGCAGGGGGGTAGGAGCCTGATCCGCGGACCAGAGGTCGAGCACGCGCGACGTCAAAAGCGCCCGTCCGGCGGCGACGTCGATCACGTCGCCGACCACGGCCGACGCGGTGGGATCAGCCCCGGCGCCTCGGCCGTAGAAAAACGTGTCGCCCACGGCGTCGCCGACGACCCGAATCGCGTTGTACGGGCCGCGAACCTCGGCCAGCGGCGTGCCTCGTTTCACCAGCACGGGGGCGACGCGGAGTTCAAGCCCCGAGCCCGTCAGCTTGGCCAGAGCTAGGAGTTTGACGGCGTAACCCAGCTCGCCGGCGTACTTGAGGTCGGCGAGCTGAAGACGGTCGATCCCCTGGCGAGGGATTGCGGCGGTGGGGACGCCGGCCTTGAAGGCGAGCTGGGCCAGGATCGCCAGCTTGTGCGCGGTGTCGGTGCCGTCGACGTCGAGAGTCGGGTCGGCCTCGGCGTAGCCGAGCGTCTGGGCGGCGGCCAGGGCGTCGGCGTAGGGGAGCCCTTCAAGCGTCATCTGGGTGAGGATGTAGTTGCAGGTCCCGTTGAGGATCGCCGACAGATTCTGGACCTGATTGGCCGCGAGCCCGACGCCGAGGGCGTTGACGATCGGAATTCCGCCCCCCACGCTGGCCTCGAACGCCACGGCGCGATCCGAAGCGCGTGCCTGGGCGAAGATCTCCGGCCCATGCTCGGCCAGGAGCGCCTTGTTGGCGGTGACGACGTGCTTGCCGGCCGCGAGGCTCGCCAGCACGATCCGCCGGGCTGCGTCCACGCCGCCGATCACCTCGACGACGATGTCGACCTCGGGGTCGTTGATCACTTGATCGACGTCGGTCGTGACCCGAACGCCATCGAGCGCCACGTCGCGCGATTTGCGAGCATCACGGACGACGGCCCACTTGAGGCGGACCTTGCGCCCCGCGCGGCGGGCGACGCGGTCGGCGTGCTCCGTCAAAATCCGAGCCGCGCCCGCGCCCACGGTGCCGAGGCCGACCAATCCCACACTGACCTGTTCCATATCGTCCGTCGATTGAACTTTCTTGTTTGAGGGCCGGAAGACGACGGCGTCCGCCGTCCTGTTCACGCCATCCGAAGGCGAGTCGACGGCCGCCCCCCAGTTTAGAGCCCCCCCGCCCGGGCGTCCATCCGATAAGCGCTGAATCCCAAACGCCTTGAATTTCCAGGCCGAAACCCCACCCTCACCGCCGTATCACGAGCCCGAGTCACTCAAGTGCAAAAATACATCATCGGTGCCTCGGCCCTTTTTTCTCGATCGCCGCCGACGAATTCCCTCGGTCCCGCCTCCGCTTTCTTTGCTGACCGCGTCCGAACACGCGTGTCACAAAACACAAGATCGACACTATAAGGCCAAACACCCGCCGCAATAAGCGCAACGCAAAACCTAAACAATCTTTAATGTTCATCCTGAATCGTCTTTATATTCATTATCTTCTTGAAACACCATGGGAAGTGTCGCTAAACTCGCAACCTCGATGGAGCCCATGCGTGCCCACGCTGACGCATGGCGACTCTGGCACCCTGTCATGGTGCCAGGCAAGGTCGTGCAAGACGAAGGCCGACGTCTTGATCACAAACCCGAACTGCATTCGGCCGCATTGACGCATTGGCATCTTTCCTCTCCAGAAGAGTCCACGGAATCGAGCGTGCGCAGGCTTCCCCGTGACGTTCGCTTCAAGAGCGATCTCGCGAGAGCGTGCGAATCAGCTCAGCGCTCGCGGTGCGCGCTCAGAACCAACGGCTCGCCTCTCCAGGAGTCTGCATCCATGCCTCTTTCGTGGTTCGCATCCTCGCTCCGTTCCCGCGGCGCCCGTCCTTCCGACCGCCAGAGGACTCTCAACCGACGCCGGCGGCTGACCCTCGAGTCACTCGAAGATCGCACGGTACTGTCGACGTTCACCTGGAACGGAGCAGCAGCAGCCGTTTGGTCCGACACGAACAACTGGATAGTTACCGGCTCTGTTCATTCCGGCGGTCCCAATGCATCCGATGACGTGGTCTTCGACGGCACGAACGTGAACGCCTCCACGGTGTCGACCAACACGACCGTCAAGTCCATAAAGATCACAGGCGATTACACCGGGATCATTTCGCTCAATGCGAATTTGACCGACATGGGCGGGTTTTTGCAACAGGGTGGAACGTTCAACGTCAACACGTCGACCCTCACCTCGGGCAGCGCTTTCAACGTCTCGGGGGGTACATTCAATCCCGGAATGGGCACGGTGGATTTCAACGCGCCGATGAATTTCGGCCCTGGCCCGATCAACGCGGCCGGCGTGACGTTCAATAACGTGATCATTGATTACGGCAGCAACCACATCAACGTGGGAGCCGGTCTCCGCGTCAACGGCTCCCTGACGATCAACGGGGTCCAGCAGCTCACCGGAGTCATCTACGCCAACGGCGACGTCACGACCACGAAGGCCGGGATGTTCTCGGCGACGGCCAACGACAAGATCATCATCGGCGGGTCCGTCAACCGGACCCTCAGCACCGGTGCCGTCGGCAGCCTTCCGAACGTCGAGATCAACAGGACGGGCGGGACCCTCGCGATTTCCGGCAACCTGGAGGTCAGGGGCAACTGGACCCACGTGAAGGGCGTCGTCGCCGCCGCAGGCAGTACGGTCACGTTCAAGGCCCAGGGCACGGTCGACACCAACACGATGGCCTTCGGCAACGTCGCGATCGATGCCGGCAGCAATCACTTCTACGTCAAGAAGCTGAACGTCGACGGTAATCTGTCAATCCTCAACATCCAGGACATCAATTTCACGGGTGGGGCGACCAGCGGGGCCCTCACCGTGGCCGGCGACCTTTCTTCAAGTGACACGACGGTCGCCGGCAACGCCGACATTTGGCTGGTCGGCACCGCCAACGCGGCGATCTTCACCGGAACCGCCTTGAATACCCCCGCCGCCGGCGACTTCCCCGACGGCGGAATCGTCATCAACAAAGGAAGCGCCCAGACGGTGACCGCCAACGTCACTCAGCCGCTCGACGGCCCGCTGACGATCCTCTCGCTGGCGAACCTCAACGGCGTCTTCCAGGTGGGCAACAACGTCACCACCAGCGACGCGAGCGTCGGCGGCAACGGCGTCCTCGTCTTCACCGGCAACAAGAACCAGATCCTCAGCGCCGCTCGCGACAACGACCAGGTCCCCGGCGTGAAGATCGATAAGACGGGCGGTACGCTCACCCTCGACAATTCGCACATCATCGGCGTGACGGGTGGAGGGTGGCAGTACATCAAGGGCAACGTCGTCACGACCGGCAGCACGGTCGCGTTCCTGAGCTACGGCAGCAGGACCGTCGACACGGGCGCCGGCCCCAGCATGGCGTTCAACAACGTCGTCATCCAGATCGGCAGCGGCGACACGCTGAACGCCACGAATTTGATCGTCGGCGGCGACCTGACGATCAACAGCGTGAGCGGCATCACCGGCACGATCGAAGCAAGGGGGAACGTCACCACCAGCGACACCAGCGTCGGCGGATCGGGCACGATCCTCTTCGCCGGGGGCAACAACCAGACCCTCACCTCCTCGATCGCCGGCGCGCAGATCCCCAGCGTGCGGATCGTCAAGACGACCGGCGCGCTCACCATCGCCGGCCCGAACGTCATCGGCGTGACCGGGAACTGGACGTACGTGAGCGGCAACGTCGTCACGACCGGCAGCACGGTCGCGTTCAACGGCACCACCAAAACTGTCGACGCCGGCGGGAAGGCGTTCAACAACGTCGTCATCAACATGGGCAGCGGCGACAATCTCAACGTCACGAGCATGCCTGTCGACGGCAATCTGACGATCACCAGCGTAAGCGGCATCGAGGGAACCATCCCGGTCATGGGCGACGTGACCTCGACCGACACCAGCGTCGGCGGATCGGGCGCGATCTGGATGGTCGGCAACAACGATGCGACGATCACCGGCGGCGACTTCCCCAACGGCGGAATCTTCATCAATAAGGGAAGCGCCCAGACGGTGACCGCCAACGTGACGCAGCCGCTCGACGGCACACTGTCGATCCTCTCGCTGGCGAACCTCAACGGCGTCTTCCAGGTGGGCAACAACGTCACCACCAGCGACGCGAGCGTCGGCGGCAACGGCGTCCTCGTCTTCACCGGCAACAAGAACCAGATCCTCACCGCCGCTCGCGACAACGACCAGATCCCCGGCGTGAAGATCGACAAGGCGGGCGGCACGCTCACCCTCGACGCCTCGCACATCATCGGCGTGACGGGTGGAGGGTGGCAGTACGTCAAGGGCACCGTCAACGCGGGCACCGGCACGATCGCGTTCCTGAACTACGGGAACAGGATCATCGATACCGGCGTCAGCCCCAGCAACATGGCGTTCAACAACGTCAATATCCTGATCGGCAGCGGTGACACGCTGACGATCGGCAATATGGCCGTCAACGGCAACCTGACGATCTCAAGCGTAGGGAACATCAACGGCGGCGACATCGCCGTGAAAGGCAACGTGACCACCAGCGACGACGGCGTCTTCGGCACCAGCTCGATTCTCTTCACCGGCTTCAACAATCAGACCCTCACCGCCACTCACGTCAACGACCAGATCCCCAGCGTGAAGATCGCCAAAACGAGCGGCACGCTGACCCTGGGCGCGAACGCCATCGGCGTGACCGGGAACTGGATCTGGACGAGCGGCTCGGTCGATGCGGCCACCAACAACAGCACGGTCGCGTTCCTGAGCTACAACAACAGGACCGTCGACGCCGGCGGAAAGGCGTTCAACAACGTCATCATCGGCATCGGCAGCGGCGACACGCTGACCGCCACGAACATGGACGTCGCCGGCAACCTGACGATCAACGGCGCGAGCAGCATCGTTGGAACCATCCGGATGCTCGGGAGCGTTGGCGCCACATTGAGTGCGCAGGACGGCAACTTCCGCGGCGGCGGACTCGTGGTCGCGAAGACGGCGGGCGCGGCCGTCCACCTGGGATCGAACCTGTCCAACGTGTCGTCGCTGGCGGTCAACTCGGGGACGCTCGACCTGGGAAGCTACACGCTGGTGGTCAACGGCGACATGACGGTCAAGTCTGGTGGAACCCTCGCGTTCTCCTTGATCACGGCCACCAAGCAGTTGACCGTCAACGGTAACCTGGGGTTCGAGAGCAATAGCGGCATCACGATTAGCGATGGCGGATTGCCAAACCCGACGGCCCTCTTTGACCTGATCGTCGTCAACGGCGCCGGCCATACCCTGACCGCCAGCGGTGTCGTCGTCACCGTTCCCGCCGGCTACAGTGGGTATTTCACGACCGGGACGAATGGCAAGTTCCAGATCCTTAGGTACGCTTAAAGTTCTGGATCGGACCACCGGAGAAACCGCCCAACGACGAGCCCAGCCCGCGACGGCTGGGCTTTTTCATTGCCGCCGGACTCCGGCGTCACGAGTCGGCGACCCGCTCCAACGCCGACGACCTTGATGGAATGAATCCCTGGGCGAGCCGTTCCCGCGCCAGCCGGCGCTGCGCGGGAAGGGTCGACGGAATTGTGGGCCGTCGCCCCCGATGCGAGAGGGCGTCGGGGGCGTCCGGATTCGGTTCGCCACGGTTCGGCTCAGGCGATCGCCCGCTTCTTGCCGCGGCTGATCAGGATGATGCCCATCTCGTACAGGAAAACCATCGGCACGGCCAGGAGGGTCATGCTGAACGGGTCCTGGCCGGGCGTCAGGACCGCCGCCGCCACGGTAATGATCAGAATCGCCAGCTTCCGCTTGGCGCGGTAGTCGTCGACCGTGAAGATCCCGATCCGCTCCAGGAAGAGCATCACGAGCGGGGTCTGGAAAGCGACGCCGAACACCAGCGGCAAGATCGTCGCGAAACTCATCCACTCGCTCAGCCGCAACGTCGGCGCAACGCCCAACCAGACGTTGAAATCGAGCAAGAAGCTCAGAGTCAACGGCAGCACGAACCAGAAGCAGAGCCCCACCCCCGCGATGAACAGACCAAGTGAGACAGGCAGGAACCGCATCACGTAGTGCTGCTCGTGGTGGTAGAGGCCGGCGGCGATGAACGCCCAAACCTGATAGAAAACCCAGGGGCTCGCGAGCACCAGGCCGCTGACGAGGCAGACCATGAAGTAGATGGTGATCGTCTCCAGCGGTCCCAAAGAGATCAACGAGCTGTCGATCTTATATTCCCCACTCTCGATGACTCCAATCATGCCGGGCTGGTCGAACCGGAGCGGGAACGTCAGCTCGACGCCTTTCAGCTCCTCGGACGGGGGGAGGTCGAGCTTCGGGGCGGCTTTCTTGATCGCCGCGAAGAAGGTCTCGGCCGGGAGCTGGACCTGGACCTCCGGAGAAACCGCCTTGGCCGCCTCGGCCGCCGCCACCTTCTTGTCGTACTCGTTGCGGTAGAATTTCTCGAGCGCCCCCTTGGCCGGGGCTTGCATCTGCTCCATGACTCGCTTACCGATGTCCATGGGGGGGATGAAGACGATCAGGGCACCTACAAACAGGCCGATGAGGGCCAGGATGAGCCGGACGCGAAGCTCCTCAAGGTGCTCGCCAAAGCTCATCGTCACCATCTTCTGCTCTTCGACGAAGAGATCACGATCGCTGGGCATGGGGGTGGACCAACGGAAGGATGACGGCGCTGTCGCGCCGAGGTGTCGAGTGCGGAGGAGACGCGGGTTGCAACGGCCAGTCCCGAGGCCGGAACCCTTGCTGGCGGCACCGCTTGAAGGTCTCACTGGGACGACCAGGCAAGCGAGGGCGTTCCTGATCCGAGATCTTAGCACGACCACCCCCCGCTTGCCAAGAACCGCCGACTCTTATCGACGCGCCGGCATGGACGCGGCGGTGCCCTCGCGTTACAAATGGCTTGGCCTGGCCGCCGGGCGATCCGCGCGGCCGGAATTCGGCCGCCCCGTTCAAGGAACCTCGCAATGCAGTCGATTCCTCTCCAACCGCTGGTTTTCGAGCCGATCTTGAGGCGGCTGATCTGGGGAGGCCGGCGGCTGGGAACCTTGATGGGCAAGCCGATCGGCGACGGCGACGACTACGCCGAGAGCTGGGAGATCGCCGACTACCACGATTCCGTGAGCGTCGTCCGCGACGGCCCGCTGGCCGGAACCACGCTCCGCGACCTCGTCCGCGCGCGCCCCGCCCAACTCTTCGGCCGCTCCCGGGCCGCGCAGGATCAGTTCCCGCTCCTGATCAAGCTGATCGACGCCCGCGAGCCGCTCTCGGTCCAGGTCCACCCCGACGACGCGCTCGCCCGGACGTTGGCCGGCGACAACGGCAAGACCGAAGCCTGGGTCGTGATCGACGCCGAGCCCGGCAGCCTCATCTACGCGGGTCTGAAGGCGGGGGTCGACCGCGACCAGCTCGAACGGGCCGTCCGATCGGGCGACGTCGAGCCGCTGCTCCATCGGTTCGAGCCCAAAGCCGGCGACTGCGTGATGGTCGAGGCCGGCACGGTCCACGCCATCGGCGCGGGCGTGTTGCTCGCGGAAGTCCAACAGACCTCCGACGCGACGTTCCGCGTCTTCGACTGGAACCGCATCGGCGCCGACGGCAAGCCCCGGGAGCTGCACATCGATCAGGCCTTGCAATCGATCAACTTCGGGCGCGGCCCGGTCGACCCGCTCGTTACCAGGCCGCTCGTTCTTGAGGACGGCAACGTGAGCGAAGCACTCGCCCGCTGCCCTTACTTCCAGCTTGAACGCTGGACGCTCGACGCGCCTCAGGAAATCGGCCGCGACGACCGCTTCACCGTCGTCATGGTGCTGGCGGGGGAGGTCCGGGTGAGCCGAGGCGATGGCGAGTTGTCGCTCGCCCGCGGTGCCACCTTGCTGCTGCCGGCCTCGATTAGCCCTCACGTACTCTCCCCGATCGGTCAGGCCGTCGTCCTGACCTGCCAACAGCCGTAAATCGCGCGGGCTTCGGATCGCGTCGCGTCGCAAGGAACGAGAATGGCCGAGGAACCGAAGAATCGAAGGCGGGCGGGACGGACTCCCTGGCTGAAAATCGCCCGCGCCGTCCCACTGGCGTTCGACGTCCGCAAGATCGTCCTGGGAACCATCGCCCTGATCCTGATCCAGGCGGGTTGGTCGGCCCTCGACGTCCTGCTGCCCGCCACCGCGACGGTCACGCCGGACATCCTCGATTTCAACGGGCGGTTCAGCGAGCCCGCGCCCCCTGGAATCGCCTCCGGCCCGGTGTTCCGCTCCGCGCTCTGGCGGATCACCGAGCCCGCCCGCGTCTTGATCGGGCCGATGATCGACCTGTTCGCGATCGACCGGGGGATCGCCTGGACGGGACATGCGCTGCTGGGCGTGCTCTGGGCGGTCGTCGTGACGGGGATCGTCGGCGGCGCCGTCTCGCGAAGCGCAGTCTCCGAGGTCGGCAAGGGAGACCGCGCGACGATCGTCGAAAGCTTGCGGTTCGCCCTGAGATCGTCCCGGTCGTTAATCGCGGCGCCGCTGTTCCCGCTCAGCGCCGCGGCGGTGTGTGGACTGATCTGCGCAGGATTTGGAGCACTCTACCGATTGCCGATCATCGGCGCGCCGCTGGCGGGGGTCACCTTCTTCATCCCGCTGGCCCTGGGACTGGTGATGGCCGTGCTACTGATCGACCTCGCCGCCGCCTGGGCGTTCATCCACGTTTCGGTGGCCGCCGACGCCGAAAGCTCGCTCGACGCGCTCAGCCGAGCGTTCAGCTACGTCAACCGCCGCCCGGTCCAGTTCGTGGCCTGCGCGACGGCCGCGTGGCTGGCGGGCGCCGTCGGCCTGGTCGCCGTCGACGTTCTCGCTCGCGCGGCCGTCCACCTGGCGGCCTGGGGGTTGAGCTTCACGGCCCCGCCGGCGATCCTCGCCGGCCTCGGCCGTCCCGGCCCGGACGTCGCGCTGGATTCGCTCGCGGGGATGGCGCCGTTTTTCTGGGCCAGGGTCGTGAAGCTGCTCGCCCACGCCTGGATTTACGGTTATTACTGGTCGTCGGCGTCGGTGATCTACCTTGCGCTCCGCCGGGACGTCGACGGCACGCCCGCGACGGAGATCAAAGACGAGGCGATCCAGATGCTATGAGATCCGCCCGGCGATCGGCGGCGGATCGACGCTGCGGCGGTAGAGCGCGACGAGGCGGTCGGCCTCGTCGTCGAGGTTGAAGCGGGCGCGAATCTGGTCGCGGGCGACGGCGCCCATCGCCCGGGCGTGGTCGGGATGGTCGAGCAGGTGGATGAAGGCGTCGGCCAGGGCTGCCGGGTCGCCCGGGGAAGCCAGCAGGCCGGAGCGACCCGCTTCGATGATGCCGCGCAGACCCTGAACGTCGGCGGCCACGCTGGGCACGCCGTTGGCCAGGGCGAGGGTCAGCGTCCTTCCCGTACTGGGAACCAGAGACGGCTGGCAATAAAGGTCGAGGACCGACCAGAATCGCGGGCCGACGACCGGGAAGTCGGCGACGGTCACGCGCTCCTGAATGCCCAGGGTCTGGGCGTACCTGCGAAGCTCGATCGCGTCGCCCCCCTGGCTGGCGATCAGGAACTCGGCGTCGCGGCCCCTCGTCAGGACGATGCGCGCGGCCTCAAGGAACGAGACGAATCCGGCCTCCTCCACCGGAGGCCCCGCGACGCCGATCACGGGGACCTTCCAGCCGTCGGCACGAACCGGGGCGTTCTCGACGGTGATCCCCGGCGGGATCACGACCACCCGCTCGCCGGGGACGTGCAACTCGGCGACCAAAGCCGCGGCCAGCTCGGCGCTCGAGGCGACCACCGTCCGCAGCCAGCGTCTGCTGAGCCGCAGACCCTCGTCGAGAGAGGCGAAATCGTCGATGGTCTGGATGTAAGGGATTCGCCAGATCTCGGCCAGGTCCAGGGCGACGGCCGACATTTCCTCATGCACGGCGTGCAGAATGCTCGGACGCTTGAACGTCGGGTCCAGCCGGAGCCGGCGAACGGCGAGATGCTTGAGCCAGGGCCGGCTGAGCCAGGGGATCTCGACGATTCGGGGATCGTCCGAGGCTTTTCCCTGGGCCGAGCAAAGCACCCGCGGCGCGATCCCCCGGCTCTCGATCCGATCGACGAGCGGCGTGAGCGGCCAGCCGTCGTCGTCGAGGCCGAGGCGGCCGGCCAGGAGGATCACCTCGATGGGGCGCTCGCCGATGTCTTCGTCCGCTCCCGCCGCCACTCACGGCTCCTTCCCCAATCCAGGGATTGTTGGACCTTTACGTCCGCACCCGGGCGTTGGAATCGATGCTCGACTCGTTTATAGTAACTCTTCTCGAAACCGACTCCAGGGGCCGTGAACCTACCGAGTGAACGGAATGAATCCACCGCCATCGATCGAACCCGCCGCACCGTCCGGGGCCGATCTGTACGCGCTCACAAATCGGTTGCTGGAAAACGTCGGCCAGGTCGTGCTCGGCAAGACCGAGTCGATCAAGCTCGCCGTGGTCGCGCTCCTGGCCGAAGGACACGTCCTGATCGAAGACGTTCCCGGCGTGGGCAAGACGCTCCTGGCCAAGGCCCTGGCGGCCAGTATCGACTGTTCGTTCCGGCGAATCCAGTTCACGCCGGACCTTCTCCCCTCGGACGTCCTCGGCTCAAGCGTCTACCACGCGCCCAGCGGCGAGTTCGTCTTCAAGCCCGGCCCCTTGTTCGCCCAGGTGATCCTGGCCGACGAGATCAACCGCACGACGCCCCGCACGCAAAGCGCCCTGCTCGAAGCGATGGGCGACCGCCAGGTCTCGGTCGAGGGCAAAACCTATCCGCTCGAACCCCCGTTCATCGTCCTGGCCACCCAGAACCCGTTCGAGTTCGAAGGGACGTACGTCCTGCCCGAAAGCCAGCTCGACCGGTTCATGATCCGCCTCCGCATGGGCTATCCGATTCGGGCCGAGGAGCGTCGGCTGCTGAACAACCACCGCGGGGGCGAGCCGGTCGAGTCGCTGACGCCGGTCCTGACAGCCGACGACGTGGTCCAGCTTCAACAGGGCGTCCGACGAGTCCGGATCGACGATGCGATCACCGACTACCTGCTCGACATCGTCCACATGACCCGGCGCACCGAAGACCTGCACGTGGGCGTCAGCACCCGCGGCGCCTTGACGCTCTACCGCGCGGCGCAAAGCATGGCCCTGGTCTCGGGTCGAGACTACGTCGTGCCCGACGACGTCAAGAGCCTGGCCGTTCCCGTCCTGTCCCACCGCGTACTGGGCAAATCGTTCCTCCAGGCCGGCGAGTTCGGCGCCGCCGAGGCCATCATCCGAGACATCGTCGACCGCGTCCGGGTCCCGACCTGACGGCCGGATCGATGGCGGACCCCACGAGCGACGGCGAGGACGACGGCGACGGCCACGGAGCTTCACAGGGAAGGTTCCCGCGATGAGCGTAGACGACAAGCATCGTGGCCCGTCCTCGAATAGCCGGGCGAGGCGGATCGCGCGTGGGCTGGTGTCGGCGCTGGTGCCGACCGAGCGGACGATCCTGACCTGGGAAGGACGGTTCTACGGGCTGGCGATGGCCATCCTGCTGACGGCCGGGGTCATCCAGCAGATCAACCTGATCCTCCTGGTCGCGACCTTCGCGGCCGGTCCACTCGTAGCCTCGCTGTTCAGCAGCCGGGCGATGCTCAAACGGCTGAGCGTGCAGCGCCGCTCGCCCGGCTACGTGTTCTCGGGCGACACGCTGGTGATCGACTACGCGCTTGAGAACGGTCGGCGGCGGATGGCGGCGCTCGCCCTGTTTATCGAGGACGCTTTAGTCTCGGTCGATCGATCCGTGACCGGCGCGGCGCTGTCTCCGAGCGTCTTCTTCGCCCGCGTGGCGGCCCGCGATCGCGTGCGTCTGCGCTGGCAGGGGCCCAGCCCGAAACGCGGCAAGTACCGGTTCCGCGACCTCGATCTGGCGACCCGCGCGCCGTTCGGCATCGTCGAACGGCGGGTGACGATCCCGCTGCCCGAGCAACTGGTCGTCTATCCCAAGATCGGCCAGTTGACCCGTCGCTGGTTTCAGCTTCAGCGGCAGACGAGCGAGAACCGGCTGGGTCAGCGGCACGATCGATCGGCCCAGCAAGAGGAATACCACGGCCTCCGCGACTACCGCGCCGGCGACAGCTCGCGGTGGATTCACTGGCGGACCTCGGCCCGCCGCGGCGAGCTGATGGTCAAGGAATTCGAGCAGCAAAACGAGCAGGACCTGGCGATCCTGATCGACCCCTGGCTCCCCCGCACCAAAGTCTCGCCGCTCCAGCGCGAGGCCGTGGAACAGGCGATCTCGTTCGCGGCGACCATCTGCCTGGAAACCTGTCGCCGCCAGGGCCGCAGACTCGTTCTGGGATGGACCGGCGCGACTCCGGGAGTGATCCAGGGTCAGGCGTCGGTCAAGCTGGTCCACGAGCTGCTTGAGCAACTGGCGGTGCTCCGCTACACCAACGAAGGAGGCCTGGCCGAGCTTTTCGACGCCCTGCCGCAGGCGACGCTCCGCGATGCGCTCTTGATCGTGGTCTCGACCCGCCCTCACAACTTGGTGGAGGAAGCGGAGCGATCGACTCACCTCACGGCGGCGTCGGCCCGGAGCCTGCTGGGCCGGGCCGTGACGCTCAACGCCGCCCAAGGCGAGCTGAACGATCTGGTGCAGTACGCCGAGTCGAACTCGCGAAACCTCCTGGAACAGCGACTGTCGAGCGCCGAGGCCGAACGCCTGACGTCCCAGGAAGAACGACGCCGGGGCAAGTACTCTGGCGACGGCGAGGTCGTAGTCGAAACCCTGTCGGGCGACGGCCCCCCATCGCCGCAAAACGATCGGAGCAACCGATTGTGAACAGCTATCTCGTCTATCGGGCCAGCTTCTACCTGATGCTCACGATCGCCACGACGGCGCTCTGCGCTGACACCAACACCGACGACCGGGGGGGCTGGCTGCTTCCTCCATTGGTCGCCGCCGCCGGCCTGCTCGCCTTTTTCACCGTCGATCGCAAGCCGGTCTGGTCGTTGCCCCGAGGGCTCGCCAATTTCCTCGGCGCCTGCTCGCTCGGCTTGCTTTACGTCGAATACAAGCTCGACGACACCCAGTTCGTCCGGTACCTGGGCCACTGGCTGATCGCGCTCCAGCTCGTCAAGTATTTCCTGCCGAAGTCGGCCGAGGACGACTGGTTTTTGTTCCTGGTCGGGCTGATGCAGGTGTTGATCGGCGCGGTCATCAACGTGGGCGACCAGGTTGGCTTCTGGCTCTTTCTCTGGGCGATGCTGGCCGTCTGGGTGCTCGGCCAGTTCTTCCTTCAACGCGAGGCGCGACGGTTTCTCTCGAACGGCGCATCGAAGCGCCACGCTCCGCTTGAGCCGCTACGCAAAGACCCGTATCGAGGACTCTTCGACTGGGCCTACGCCACCGCGACCTTGCGCGTGCTGGCGCTCACCATGGCGCTCGGCTTCTTCTTCTTCCTGCTGCTCCCCCGACAGGTCGGCGCCACGCGGACGCGAGCCGGCCAGTCGACGACCAAACACCTGACCGGCTTCGACGAGGAGGTCGCCCTCGGCCAGCTCGGCGAGATCCTCGAAAACGACAGCCCGGTCATGACAATCGAATTCTCCGACTCCGACAAGAACCCGCTCCGACCTCCTCCCGAGCCGCTCTGGCGGGGCGTGACCCTCAACAATTACGACTCAGGCCGATGGCGCCGCCAGACGAGCCGCGCCATGAGGACGTTCCCGACTTACCGGGCGCTCTCGCCCAGCCGTCGCGCTGTGATCCGTCAGGTCATCAAGCTCGAACCCAACGATTCGTTCACGCTTTTCGGCATCCGCCCGTTCCTGGAGGTCACCGCCGCTCGCAGTCTGCCTCCCTCGCTGAACGCGCTCGACGGCACCGTCTTCCGGCAGGACTCGCGCGGGGCTTACGACTACGAGGTGATCACCGACTCCGATTCCAACGCCCCTCAGAATGGAGAAGACGTCCCGAGCGCCATGCGCATCCGCGAGGTCCTGCTGGCCCTTTCGCCGGAACTCAAGACGAAGCTTCGGAGCCTCGCGCTGCCGCTCGTCGAGAAGATCCCCGGCGACGGGGCCGAAGGCGCCAAAGCGCGGAGCAAGGCCCTTGAGTCGTACCTTCGCGAGTCCGGCGGTTTCACCTATTCGCTGGAGATGAAGTCGATCGACCCCACGCTCGATCCCGTGCTGGACTTCCTGGTCAACCGCAAGGAGGGTCACTGCGAGTATTACGCCAGCGCCTTGGCGCTCCTGCTGCGCTCCATCGACATTCCCTCGCGCATGGTCAACGGCTTTAAAGGGGGAGACTGGAACCAGATCAGCGACGCCATGACCGTCCGGCAGAAACACGCCCATAGCTGGGTTGAAGCCTACCTCGGCGAGAACGAGGCCCGCCAACCGATCTGGATCACCCTCGACCCCACCCCAAGCGCCGAGCGCGAGAAGTCGATCGCCCAGGTCGGCGGAATGGCGTCGAACTTTCGGACGGTGACCGACCTCCTCCGGTACATCTGGGTCTTCTACATCCTGGGATACGACTCCAATCGCCAGGGCAAGCTGCTCTATGAACCCATCGGCATGCTGGCCCGCGAGATTCGCATCGGTTCCATCCGAGTCTGGCGATGGGTCAGCGCGACGTTCACAATGCTCTTTCAATTCCGGAGCATCCAGTCGTTTATCAGCGTCAAGGGCTTCGTCGTTACCTTCCTGGTCCTCGTCCTGACGGCGGCCCTGGCCAAGCTGTTGTCGTGGCTGGTCAAGAAGGTGATCGCCTGGTGGCGCGGCGGGGTGAAGGACGGCGCCGGGATGACGGCGGGCATCCTGTTCTATCGGCGGTTGGCCCAACTCCTGGCCGAGTACGACCTGGAGCGGTCGCCGGCCGAAACTCAGAACGAGTTCGCCCACCGCGCGTTCCGTTTCCTGAGCGGGCAGGGGACTCGAACCCAGGAAGTGGCCGGCCTTCCTCAAAAGATCGTCGACGCGTTCTACCAGGTCCGGTTCGGCGATCGCGATCTGCCCCCCGAGACTCTGGAGGAACTCGAAGCCTGCCTCGACGCGCTCCAGGCCAAACTGGGCGACCCCGTGGCGAAGTGACCGCCGCGCCGGCAGTTCAGCGGGCCGGAGTCCAGAGTTGGAGTCCGGTCCGAAGCGGTCCCTTGCGCCGCGTCAGGACCTCGCGATTCGCGCGCAGCAAGGTCTCGGCGCCGGCTCGCGTGCCGTAAACGCGAATCGCCACGTCGTCGAGCGTCTCGCCCTGGTCCACGACCGTCACCTCGGGATCGCTCCGGGGGATCGAGGCCGGCTCGGAACGGGACGGCGACGCCTCCGGCCGCGCGGGCTCGGGGGCTTTCTCTTTCTCCTTCACGACGATGACCGGCGGCGGCTCGTCGGGCTTCTCGACCTTCGCGGGCTTCCTGACGACCGATACCGGCGCGGTCAGCGCGGGAACGGGAGCGGGTACGGGAAGCGGGACCGCGACCGGCGGGGCGGGAGCCTTGGGGATCTCTACGGTCGACGCTCCCTTGGGTTCGCCAGAAGGCACCGGCGCGAGCACCTGATTCCGTGGGCTCTCCCGGCGACTCGCGACGTCCACCGGTCTGGCCGGCTCGCTCGACGCCTCGACCGCGACGGGAGACGGCGGAAGGGGCGCGGGGATCGAGGATGAGACCGGCGTCGGCTCGGCGGCCTGGGGCGGGGGCTCGGCGGTCGCGACGGCTGACGGCGCAGGTGGCGGTGAGGTGGGTCCCGCCGCGACCGGAGGCGCGGCCGCCTTGGGAACGACGCCCGCCTTGAGGGCCTGCTCACGGTCTCGCTCCAGAGGGAAGAGCACGACCGCGAAGAAGCAGACGATCAGGACGCTCAGCACCATGCTGGGCAGAACTTGGCGATTCATGTTGCGCAACTCGGTTGGGGGCGGTTCCAGATGGCTTCCGGGCTTCACGCCTTATCTGGTGCATCGACCGTCCGTTCGCCCGACTTGAGGATTTTTCACCACATTCGTCGGATTTCGATTTTTCCTTTGTCTCCCAAAACGCCCTCCGTGATGCTACACGCTGGATTCGACAGCCTCGACGTCGATCGCCGCGGCTTCACGTCTCCCTTCGCCGTCGTCGATGGGAATCAACCGAGGAGGTTGCCATGGGGAAGGTCCGCGCGGGGTCCAGGATCGCTCCGTTGATGTTTGGAATCGCCTTCTGCGCTTTGGTATTGGGTTTCTTCGCCAACCTTGTCCGGAGCGACCCCCGGTCGGACCCTAGGAATTTCTTGATCATTTTCGGCGTTCTGGTAGGTCTATGGTATTTCCTCTTCGCCATGTATCGGATGAAGCGGAAGTCATTGGAGTGCGTCGAGTGCGGCAGGGTGTTCCTTCCTGCACAATCCCCCAAAGGCGAGGCAGTATGCCCGCGCTGTCAAATCCGTAAGTTGGATCCCGTCGCCCAAAAAACGAGCGTGCGGAAGACAATTAGTGTGTTGCTCGCCACGTATGCGATCTTAGGTCTCACTCTAGGGTCCCTCCTGACGGTCATATTAGTTCTAGATGCGGAGTGGGAGTTGTGGCGAGCAATCGCCGTCTCAGCCCTCACGATCGTCCTCCTGATTCCGACGGCGTTCGCCTTGGTCTTGCTAAGCTTCGCCATCTGGTTCAAGGCCTCGCAGTCGGAGACGAGGCTGCTCGCCCGGGCTCGCAAGAATGCGAAGGAGGACGGCGAGACACTCCACCAAGGGCCACATCTCGTCTGGTACGCGGGGGACGCCGACCCCTCGACGCTTCTGAATGAGCAAATGGAAATGACCCGGTGTCGCCTCAACTCGTTGCTGGGGGAGTCGAGTGACGTTGAAAGGCCTCTCCGGATTCTTGTTTTCAACCGCCAAAACGACCTCGAAGTCTTCTCGCGGGCGTTTCTCCCGCACATGTGGAATTTCGACGGCGTCGTATTCCCGAGCAGGACGCTCGCGATTTCCACCGAGGAAGCCCGCACGTACATCGTCGACAATAATGCAACGCTCCGCTCCTTCTACTGCACCGCGTTTATGGAAGACCGCCGGTTTCCCCCGTCGCTTCTCTGGCTGAAGTTGGGGATCGCTCGATTCGTCTCCCGCCCGGAGGAAGACGAGGCTCAGCGAATCGACCGCAAGATGGCGGCTTCGATCGCCAATGGAACGACGCGCGGAACGGACCTCTTCAGCTTACGGCCGAAGCGCACGGCCCAACTCTTCAGGAAGTGGTACGACCCTGGATCGTTCCGGGAGTACGCGCAGATCCACTTTCAGACGGCGTCGATATTCCGGTTCTTGATTGAGGGGGGGACCTCTCCCGAACGACTCGCGGCGCTTCGAGGCTTCTTGAGTGACCTGAAGGAGGGGAGCAAGATCGAGGAGCTCTTCGCGAGCCGCTTCGGATTCGGCTACGAAGAATTCCTGAGACGTTGGAATGACTCGATCTTGGGTCAAGGCCAAGGCAGGCACGTCCCGGCTCCCAGGAGGATAGCAGACAAGATCCAGAACACCATCGGCGCGTTCGCGAAAGATCCTCTACAGCCGGTCATGGATCGCATCGTGGCGGTCCGCGACCTGGGGATGGGCGGCCGAATCGAGGGTGCCGACATATTGATCGAGCTGCTGCGTAATCCGAAGAGCGAGGTGCCCGAAGCCGAGATCGTCTGGGCGCTCGAGGCGATCTCGGGCCGAATCCTCGGCCCCGACCCCGAAACGTGGTCAGCCTGGCTTCAGGAACAGGACGTTCACTCAGAGGCGCCCGCATGATCGGAAGCCGGCGTAGCGAAAAGCCCTCACCGCCGGGATGGCGTCGAACTTTGTGGTTCCCGATTACGAAAGAGAGAAGGCCAAGATCGGCTCTCTCGACGCTTCGAAGTGGAGCGGCTGCCGATTTCAACGAATTTTCGGATCAACCGGCCGCCCTTGTCCCGATAAGGTTGAACAGCTAAGATTAGCTTGACGGACAGGGTTCAATCCGTGCACCTCCAGGCCAAGGTTTCAGGAACACATCCCTATGCCCCGACTCGCATTACGTCCGCTTTCCCTGATAGCGGTCTTGTTCCTCATGGCGGCGGTCGTGGGCGCTCAAGCCCCGATTCCGACGAACGAGGACCAGGAGACCGCACGTACCGTGGTCGACCTTCTTGAGCAGGGACATATGGCTCGGCCCGTGATCGACGACGAGATCGCGGTCAAGTGGTGCGACAACTTCATCAAGGATCTGGACCCGCAGAAATACTACTTCCTGAAGGCGGACGTCGAAGAATTCCGCAAGCAGGCGAAGACCCTCGACGACAAGATCCATGAGGGGAACATCGACTTCGCCCGCGTCGTCTTCGATCGCTTCCTCCAGCGCCATGACGAGCGGTACAAGACCGTGATGGACCTGCTGGGCAAGAAGCTCGATTTCACCGTCGACGAGTTCTTGACCGACGACCCCGACAAGATCGACTTCCCGGCCGACAAAGCCGAGGCCGACGAGCGCTGGCGGAAGAAGCTCAAGTACGAGACCCTCCAGCTCCGCGCCGACGACACGACCGACGAAGAGACGGTCAAGAAGCTGACTATCCGGTATCGCGACCGCAACCGGATCTTCCACCAGTTCGACTCGAACGAGCTGCTCGAGGTCTATCTGTCCAGCCTCACCCGGACGTTCGACCCGCACTCGTCGTATCTGAGCGCCAAGAACCTGGAAGACATGCTCAACCAGCAGCTTCACCTGTCGCTGGAAGGCATCGGCGCGTCGCTTCGTTCCGAGGACGGCTACGCGGTGGTCGCCGAGGTCGTTCCCGGGATGGCCGCCGACAAGGACGGCCGACTCCAGCCGGATGACAAGATCGTCGGCATCCTCAAGGACGACAAGAGCGAGATCGACCTGGTCGAGAAGAAGCTCAGCGACGTCGTCCGCTACATCCGCGGGCCGCGCGGCACCAAGGTCAGCCTGATCGTGCTTCCCTCGGGCAGCAAGGAGCGGAAGGTCTACGAGATCACCCGCGAGCGCGTCGAGCTCACCGAGCAGCACGCCAAGGGGAAGGTCATCGAGTCCAAGCTCAACGGTAAGGACGTGAAGCTCGGCGTCATCAGCCTGCCGGCCTTCTACGGCGACACGATGGCCATCCTCCGGGGCGATCCCAACGCCGTCAGCGCCACGGCCGACTGCCGGAAGATCCTCAACGAGTTCAAGAAGGTCGGCGTCGACGCCGTGGTGGTCGACCTCCGCGACAACGGCGGCGGCCTGCTCGAAGAAGCCAAGACCCTCTCCGGCCTGTTCATCGACACCGGCCCGGTCGTCCAGATCAAGGAAGTCTTCGGCGTCAAGCACCTTGACGACGACGACGAAGGAACCGCCTGGGACGGTCCGCTGGTCGTTCTCATCAACAAGCTGAGCGCCAGCGCCTCGGAGATCTTCGCCGGCGTGATCCGCGACTACAGCCGCGGGCTGATCATCGGCGACTCCAGCACCTTCGGCAAGGGGACGGTGCAGAGCATCGTCAACATCGGCGAGCACACCGCCCGGCGCGACCGCGGCAAGAACCGAGGCGCCCTCAAGCTCACCATCCAGCAGTTCTACCGGGCCAACGGCGACAGCACCCAGATCAACGGCGTCGCCCCCCACATCCACCTGCCGTCGATCCGCGACTTCATGGACTTCGGCGAAGGCAAGATGGACAACGCGCTCAAGTTCGAGAAGGTCGCGCCCCTGGCCCACGACAATTACAACCGGACCCCAGACGACCTCGTCGCGGCCCTGACCGCCAAGTCGGCCGAGCGTCGCAAGAACGATCCCAAGTTCAAGAAGCTCGACGAGCGGATCAAGCAGTTCGTCGACCGCAAGGCGCGGCACTCAATCCCGCTCAACGAAGCCAAGTTCAAGGCCGAATACCTTCCCGACGACGAAGAGAAAGCCGCCGACGAGAAGGAAAAGAAAGACAAGCGCGCCAAGAAGAAGTTCACCGAGCGCGAGGTCTGGGCCAGCGACTTCTACAACGACGAGGTCGTCCGTATCATCGGCGACTACCTCGCCCTGGGCTCGAAGGTCCTCGCCGCCGCCCCCGTGCGGGCCGTCGTCGCCGACCAGTGACCGCAGTCGAACGAGCTTTCTTCCAACCATGAAGCTACCAGGCCGGGCCCTTCGCCCGGCCCTTTTCATTGGCGTTCAACTGGAGCCTCGCATAGGTCGCCCTCCTCCATTGGGTTGACAGGATCAACGTTCGGGTTATTAATCGCATCGCCGATCAAGACGGTTGGGTGAACGAGTCGAGACGAAACGCGGAGGCTCGCGTGCGAGCGATCGAGAACCCGAAGATCCAGCGGCTGACGAGAATCGCGACGTCCCTCCTCTGGTGGGGCATGCTCGTTTTCTTCGTCCGGTCCGTGGTCCGCACGCGCGACGCCAACCCCGACCATCTCCTCGCGCTCGCGACCCTCGGATACCTCGCGGGCTGGGGGCCGTACCTGTTGTTCTCGCGGCGTTCTCCGGCCGGCAAGTCGATCCGGCTGGCGGCCTGCACGACGTCGGTCGTCCTCGCCTTCGGGCTGATCGAGCTGCCGGCGGTCCTGCGTGTCGTCGATTATCGGTCGGTCTTCCACACGCCGACGCCCCCCTGGCGACGGACGGGAAACCGGCCGGATGCGGACTTGCTCTATGTTCGCGAGCCCAACCAGCGGCTGTGGGTTCAGTTCCAGGGGTCGGATCTCCACCGACTTGCGGGGGCTTCAGCCTCGAAGATTTATCGGTGCGACACCCGGCTCGACGGCCGGGGCTTTCGCAACGCGGCCGATCTCGACTCCGCGCGGGTCGTGATCGTCGGCGACTCGTTTGTCGAAGGGCTCCAGGCGGCCGACGACGAGCTGATCTCGTCGCAGCTCGCGAAGGCCCTCAGCGTCCCAACGGCGAACCTCGGGCGCACCGGGTACGGGCCGCAGCAGGAACTCGAAGTCCTCCGCCGCCACGGCCTGCCGCTCGGCCCGCGCGCCTGCGTCTGGACGTTCTACGAGGGCAACGACTTGCAGGACGTCGAGTCGTACGAAGCCAGCCGCGACCGCGTGCGGAAGCTCAGGCCTGAATCCCCGACGCGCGACTGGTTCGGGCGGTCGTTCGTCCGCAACGGCGCGGCCTACTTGATCCGCCAAGGCGCCCATGAGCCGACCATCCCGGCGCGTCGGCAGGCTGGTGACTTCCGCGACGCGTCCGGCCGAACCACCGAGATCTATTTCTCCTGCGGCGTCCACGAGGGCGACGCCGATCGCGTATCGAGCCGCGCCGGCTCACCCGCGCTCAAGCAATTCCAGGCGATTCTGACCGAGGCCCGCGCGCTCTGTCGCGCTCAGGGCGTGGACCTCGTCGTCGCGTTCGTGCCGGCGAAGTTCCGGGTGTACCGCGACCTCTGCCGGTTCGACCCCGACTCGCTCTGTCGCGGCTGGCCTGTCGACGACCTGCCAAGCGCCGTCGAGCGGGCGGTTCGCGCGTCGGGCGACGACGTCGGATTCCTCGACCTCACTCCCTCGCTCCACGCCCGGGCGGCCGAAGGAGAACTCGTCTACCTGGCGGACGACACCCACTGGTCGGCCGAGGGCCATCGCGTCGCGGCCCTCGCCGTCGCCGATTTCCTGAAGCGGCGAGACGCCGCGAAAACCGCGCTGGCCGGGGCCGATCGCGATCACTTCGCGCCGGTCGGGGGCTTCTGAACCCCCGCCGTATTGATCGATCGGATGAAGGCGATCACGTCGGCCAGGTCGTTCGGGGTCAGGTCCTTTTCGAGCCCCTCGGGCATGAGCGAGATTCCGGTGGACGCGACCGCCTCGATCTGCGACCTCGAGACGACCTCGCTGACCCCTTCGGCTCGCTTGAGCACCAGCGCCGAGGCCGACTCGGACGCGATGATCCCCGACACCACGCGGCCGTCGACGGTGGCCACGTTGTAGTTGAGATACGTCGGCGCGACCTCGCGATTGGGATCGAGGACGTGAGTCAAGATGTCCTCGGGCGATCGCGTGGCGACCGTGGCCAGGTCGGGGCCGACCTCGACGCCTTGCCCTTCGGCCTTGTGGCAGGTTCCGCACGTCTTGAGAAAGGCGGCCCGGCCCTTCACGCGATCCCCCGGACGATCGAGCGCGGGGCGATACGTCTGAATCACAGCGGCGCGGGCTTTCGTCCCATCGGCGTCCGATCCGAACAACTTCACGGCCTGCTCGCGAAGTCGCGCGTCGCCGTGCGTCCGGAGCTGCTTGAGCCGGCTCGGGTCGATCTCGGACGAGGCCAGCCGCTTCGCCTCGACGGCCGAAAGCAACTGCGCGACCCATTCCTTGCGGCTGAACAAGACCTCGGCCGCCTCGCGACGGGCCGACGGGCTCATCGACTTCCACTGGCCGATGATCCGGTCGGCGACGCCCGGGCCATCTTGCTCGGCCAGGGCCCGCAACGCGGCGAGCTGGACGTCGAGCGGCTGCCGAGCGTCGAGCATCGGCGCGACGGCGTCGATGACGCGGTCCGGCGCTCCCAGCGCCAGCACGGCGATTGCGATCGCGCGGCGGTCGGAAGGCTCGTCCGAATCGGCGACCTTCGCGGCATCGGCGAACAGCGGGTCGAGCCGCCGCCAGGTCGGATCGGTCAGGACCGCCCTTAGCGAGCCGCCGACGCGTTTCAGGCCGCGGCCGACGGCGAGGACCACGCGACCGCGGACTTCGTCGCTCAGCTTCTTGTCGAACAGGCTCTGCACCAGCGCCTCGATTCGCTTCGCGTCGCGGCTTGCGCCGACGAGCGTCGCCAGATCGTTGAGCCAGGGCTCACCGGCCGCTTTGCCCAGAAAGCCGTCGCGATCTGCGAGGACGGCGAGCAACTCGTCGGCCCGGCCGGGGATCGAGGTCATCACCGCCGCGCGGGTCCACGAGTCAGCCGCGTCGCGTGTGGCGATGGTCGCAAGGGCCTCAAGGGCGCGGCGGTCGTCGCCGGCTTCGCCGAGAGTCAGCGCGACCTGGAACCGGACCATCGAATCGGGATCGGCGGCCAGCGGGAGCACGTGCTCGAACAGCCTCTGATCGGCCTTGATGCGGTGCTCCGCGAGGCGGGCGGCCTGTTCGCGGAGCCGGGGCTCGGGGTCGGTCAGGCCGAGTTCGAGGTCCCGGCTTTCGAGAAGGCCGAGGGCGTCGAGCGTCCAGAGGGCGTGAAGGCGTCCCAGAGCGGTCGGTCGCCGACTCGCCAGTTCACGGAGCGCGGCCGCCGCCTGGACGTCCTTGCGCTCGACCAGCAGACGCTGGGCGGTCTCGCGCCACCAGGCGTCGGGGTCGGCCAGCAGCGCGACGAGGTCGGCCGTCGCGGCATGGCTCAAGCGGGGGCTCCGCAGCCGGCGCCCGCCCTCGGAAACCAGCTCGTAGAGCCGGCCGCGATCCTTGCCGCTGGTCAGGTCGAGGTGCTTCTTGATCGGTTCGGGGATCGACACGGGATGCTCGATGGTCTCCCGATACATATCCACGATCAAGAGCGTCCCGTTGGGTGTGTTGGCGAAGTTGACGGGGCGGAACCAGTTGTCGGTCGAGGCCAGGAACTCCGCCTTCGGATCGGCGCGTTCGGCAGAATAGGTCGAGCCGGCGACGGCGAGCGTCTTGCGATGCACGAGGTTGCCGCCGACGTCGCCGATGAAGGCGTTGCCCCGGTAGGCTTCCGGATAGGCCGATCCTCGATAGATCGTGACGCCGGTCGCCGACGTGAAAAAGCCGGCCGCGAACAGCTCGGTGGGGGCCAGACGCTTGCGCATCTCGGGGTCGGCGGCGCGCTGGCGGGTCCGGACGATTCGCCAGGGCTCAGGGGCGCTGATCCGGAACACCGGGGCCGCCGCGCCGTCGCTCGGAATGTCCAGGATCACGCCGGGAGGAACGTACGACGGGTTGCGATCGAGGTCGTGCGCGGGCAGAACGATCTGGCGGATGTGGTTGCTGTTGCTGCACGTGAAGCGGTGCCCCCAGTCATCGAGGCTGTGCCCGTTCTGGCCGCCCCCGGAGATCGACTCGAAGGCCGAGCCGTCGGGCTTGAACCGGAAGTCGCGGCCGCGTACCGAGACGGGGCCGAGTTCGGGGTGCGCCAGGTTGCGGATCTCTCCGCCGTTGGCGCTGGCGACGCCGTAGATCCAGCCGTCCGGCCCCCAGAGCAGGCCGTTGAGCAACCCCTGGACGTTGCTCGTCCCGAAGCCGGTGAAGACGACCTCACGGACGTCGGCCACGCCGTCGCCGTCGGTGTCCTTGGCGTAGATGATCTCGGGCGCGGCGGTCACGAAGACGCCGCCGTCGTAGGGAACCACGCCCGTCGGCCACGTCAGGGCGTCGAGAAACTTCGTGCGACTTTCGAACCGACCGTCGCCGTCGCGATCTTCGAGCCGGACCACCGCGCCGCTGGGCTTGTCCTCGACGTAGGGATAGCCGCGCATCTCGACCACGTAGAGCCGGCCGTCGGCGTCGTAGCAGACGCTGACCGGGCTCGCCGCCATCGGCTCCGTCGCCACGGCTTCGAGGCGGAACCCCGGATGCAGGACGAACGACTTGAGCGCCTCGGCCGGTTCGCGAGCCGGAATCCTCGGCAGCTCGCGCGCCAGCTCGTCCTGAGCTTGCAGGCTGAAGGTCGTTCCCAGTGCCGACGCCAGGAGAAAGGCTCGAACGCACCACATCATGTTTCGTTCCCCGCGATCGACGCCGCAGCGCCTCGATCTACTCGTTTCCACCGCCGTCGCGAACCGGGGAGACGGCTCGCGACGATGATTCTACACGAGGCGGGAGCGAACCGACATGGAGCGGATCAACCCTGGATGGCGTTAGTGCGTCCCAGGGCGATGTCGAAGTCGCCGACGGCGGGGACCAGCATCGCCAGCAAGGCGAAGCCGTAGATCCCGGCGCTGAACAAGAACGCGGCGAGGAATTCGCCGTTCAGCAGGCTGATGATGCAGTAGAACGACCAAAACGGGGTCAGCAACGCGACCAGGGCGATCGCCCGCGACGGGTTCTTGGATCCCATCGACCCGAACAGGGCCACGCTCCCCGCGCCGATGAAGATCATGAAGCTCAGAAGCTGCCGGCCGAACTCGCGGTCGCTGAAGATGATCAGGTAGGCGCAGAGGAGGATTCCGACCATCAGGAAGAAGATCGTCCCCAGGCTGTGCGCCACGGCGGTCCGGCTGCTGATGTACGTGATGGCGGCGTGCAAGCCGAGCATCGCGGCGAAGTGGCAGAGCAGCAGGTAATCGATCAGGAAGAAAACCAGGTTCTCCCCCGAGAGTCGCTCGGTCCACCACAAGAAGAGGGCCGAGATCACCGGCAGGATCACCATCTCCTTGGAGTTGTAGAGCACGCCGTAGAGCTTGCCGTAGATGAAATCGCCCGGCGAAAGCTCGGTGACCAGCAGGAGGTCGAGTGCGCCGGTGTCGCGCTCGCTGGTCAGCGACGTGACGCCTTGCGCGTTGATGAGGACGAGGCTGAGGATCGTCAGACCGACGGGAATGAGCGCCAGGCCCGTGCTCAACGGGCTTTCCAACCCATGGCCGAGGCTGAGGAAGAAGCCGGCGCCCAGCGCGAAGAGGAGCACGTAGCAGGCCTTGATGATCAGCGGCTTGGTGCCGTAGGCGCGGGTCTTCAACTCGCGCCAGAGGATCGGGTTGGCCCAGGCGCGACGGTAGGGCTTGGGAGCGGCCGCCACCCGCCGATGCGTGCGACGAGGGACGTGAAGCCCCGTCGTCGGACCGGTGGTGTCGTCGAATCCCGAATCGCCGGGCCTCGCGGTTGATACGGCCGCCGCGCCGCGGTCGGCGGTTCGGTCGGTCGTTCCCCCTTCGTGGCGGACGACGGACTTCGCGGCGGCGAGCGAGACGGGCGCCTGGGCTTCCTCTTCGATCTCGATGAGCGTCTCGACCACCTCGGCGTCCTCGTCGGAGAGTTCGCGAGGCTCGTTATGGCCGGGATTCCACTTGCGAAGCATGAACGTGCCGAACGCCACGATGACGGCCGCGAACGTCAGTCGCACGCCGATATAGACCAGGCTCGACGTCCGCACCACGCCGGTCATCTGGTCCGACGGCGGATACAACACCGCGATCATCGCCCGGTAGGGGTTGAGCACCTCGTTGACCGGCACGCCGAGGAATTCGAGGTTGGGATAGAGCACCGAGACCAGCTCGACCCCGGTCACCGAGAACACGACCATCAAAATCGTCAGCGAGATCGACTGGAACGTCCGGTCGCGCCAGAGGGCGATCAACAGCCCCATCGCCCCGCCCGCGACTCCCGACGCCGCCGTGACCGCGAACAGGTTGAGGACCTGGCCGAACGAGATCCCGCCGAACAGCGTACAGAGCGAGAGCAGGCCGACGCCCGCCCCGAGGATGGTCAGAATGTGCAAGAGCCCCGCGACCAGCTTACCGAGCACGATTTCGAGGTCGCTGAGGGCCGTCATCATCAAGAGCGTGAAAGTGCGACGGTCCTTCTCGTAAGCGACCGCCGCGGCCGTCGACAGCGGCGCGAAGAAGAGCATCAGCGTGAGTTGAAGCATCGCGAACATGCCGTAAAGCACGCCGCCGAACCGCGCCATGACCCCCAGCTCCCGAACGTCCTGCCAGCCGACGATCGACTGCCAGGCGGTCCACAGCAGAATGAACAGGAAACCGGCGAATGACGCTCGCCAGAGGTAATAGCGCAACGGCCGAGGAGTGGTGAGTACTTCTCGGGAGATGATCGGTCCAGCGAACAAGGCCACTCTCCCAACGGTCGGCGAACATGCGGGCGGGTGTGAACGCGAAGGCGAACGCGCAACCCGGCCGCCCGTGCAGCCCGAGTTACCGAACCCTACGAACCCGGCGCGCACTCGGTTCGCGAAAAAATCGCGCGACGTCGTTCAAATAATCGGATACGGTCCGTCGATGATGCTTCTTCTTGATTCATCCGCGACCAGCGCGTCGCGAGCCGATGCGACGGGAGTCGACGGCTCGACTCTACAAATATATCAGACCGGCGAATTTCTGACCAAGGGGTCTCGCCCGGCGCGACGGCATGCCGGTGGTTGACTTCGGTTCGCCTTCTCACTTACTTTCCAGGCTGAGCCCCCGCCGGTATCCGAAGGAGAGCGAAGAATGATCGATTGCGTCGCGCTGGATCCCACGACCCGCACCGCCCGTCCTCGCCGACCGGCCCTCGCCCTCGCGTTGGCCCTGGCTCTGGCTCTGGTCGGCTGCGGCAAGAAACCGGAGCCGGCGATAATCTCCTCCTCGCCCTTCAACGCACGGACGACGACCGCGCCATCAAAAGCCGAGAACCTGCCGACCGTCAAGTTCGTCGACGTCACCAAGGAATCGGGCGTCGCGTTCACCCACTTCAACGGAGCCTTCGGGGAGAAGCTCTTGCCCGAGACGATGGGTGCCGGCGCGGCGTTTTTCGACTACGACAATGACGGCGACCAGGATCTGCTGTTCGTCAATTCGGCTCCCTGGCCCGGCCATGAAGTCGATCCCGCGCCGACCCAGCGCCTCTACTGCAACGACGGCAAGGGCCACTTCGAAGACGTGACCAAGGAGGCCGGGCTCGACAAGACGTTCTACGGCCAGGGCGTTGCGATCGGCGATTACGACAACGACGGCGACCTCGACGTCTACATCACGGCGATCGGCCGAGGCTACCTGCTTCGCAACGACGGCAAAGGCCGTTTCGAGGACGCGACCGAGGCCGCCAATGCCAAGGGGCCCAACGGCTGGCTCACCGGCGCGGCGTTCCTCGACATCGACAACGACGGCGACCTCGACCTGTTCATCTGCAACTACATCACCTGGACCCCCGAGATCGACAAGGTGCAGGGCTTTCAGCTCACCGGCCTGGGCCGCGCCTACGGGCCGCCGACTTCGTTCAACGGCTCGCTCTGCGCGCTCTTGCGCAACGACGGCGGGCGGTTCACCGACATCAGCGAGACCTCAGGCGTTCAGGTCCGGACGCCCGACCAGAAGGTTCCACTCGGCAAGTCGCTGGGCGTGGCCCCGTTCGACCTGGACGGCGACGGCCTCGTCGACGTCGCCGTCTCGAACGACACCGTGCAGAACTTCCTCTTCCACAACAAGGGGGGCGGAAAGTTCGAGGAGATCGCGCTGCTAGCGGGGGTCGCCTTCGACCAATCGGGATCACCGCGGGGGGGAATGGGCTGCGACTGGGCCTATTTTCTGAACGACGACCGGCTCGGGCTGGCGATCGGCAACTTCGCCAACGAGATGACCGCGCTGTACGTCAGCGACCAGCCGTCGAGCCTCCAGTTCTCGGACCTCGCCAACATGTACGGCCTGGGCGCCCCGACGCAGCCGCCGCTCAAGTTCGGGCTTTTCTTCTTCGACTACGACCTCGATGGCGGCCTCGATCTGCTCTCGGCCAACGGCCACCTCGAACCCGAGATCTCCAAGGTCCAGGCCGCCGAACACTACGAGCAAGCCGCCCAGCTTCTCTGGAACTCGGGGAAGGGGGGGCGCAACCTGTACGTCAACATCGGCCCCGAGTCCGCCGGGCCCGACCTGTTCAAGCCCATCGTCGGCCGCGGCAGCGCGTACGCCGACATCGACGGTGACGGCGACCTCGACGTCGTCCTGACGGTCAACAACGGGCCGGCCCGCCTCCTTCGCAACGACGGCAGCGACGCCAACCACTGGGTCCGCGTCCGCCTCACCGGCGACGGCAAGGGCTCGAACCGCGACGCCATCGGTGCCAAGGTCGCGGCCAGGATCGGCGGCCAGACGTCCCGCCGTCAACTGTTCCCCGCCAAGAGCTACCTGTCGTCGGTCGAGCTGCCGCTGACGTTCGGACTCGGCAAGGCCGAGAAAATCGACGAGCTGGTCGTCACCTGGCCCTCGGGCAAGACCACCAAGCTCGAAAACCTCAAGGCCGACCAGTCGTACCACGTCGACGAGACCGCCGGCCTCAAGTAACCGCCGACGCTTCGCGGCGGGAAACCGGTCCGATCAGTCCGGCGATGCCTCCCGGTTGAATCGAGAATGCGGGACCGCGCGACGAGACAATCCATTCGTCTTGGATTCCGCGCCTTGAGTCATTTTCCGGTGTGTTATAATTCCCGACGAAGGGAAGCCGGTGGAACCCGGTTTTCCGTTCCGGTCCGACAGATGGCGAGCCGGGCGACGCATCGTCCGGCCCCGCGTTCGTCATGGCCGCCAAGTGAAGAACACCTACTTGAGAGTCGCACCAACGGAGCGGTCTGAGCGAACGCAAATCTCTTAGCCCGAGAGAGTTCCGCTTCCAGGACGAACAACGGTATTCGATCCGAGCATCACCGGTTCGGCCTCAGCATTCGGAAACGGTCCCGACGCGGTCAGGAGAAACCGAGACGTTCGCCGCACCGCCTCCAATTCGGAGGATGGTCCACCATGCGCCGCATCGGGCTTCCCTGCACGGCTTGGTTGTTAGCGGCTGTGCTCGCATGGACGAACCTCCCCACGAGCTGGGCCGCGCCCCCCGACGAGTCGACGGCCTCGGCGAGCCCGGCCGATCGCAAGATCGACGACGGCCCGGAAGCGGCGCTCGAACGCGGTCTCGGCCACGAGCGCGGCCGCAACTGGGCGGCGGCCATCGAGACCTACCGCGGGGCGCTCGAGCACTGGCCGAGCCGGACCGATTTCAGCAGGCGGCTGCGGCTCTGCGAGCTGCATTTCAAGCTGGTGCGCCGCTATCACGACGCGAGCTTTCGGGGCGTGTTGCTGAAGCTGCCGCGCGAGCAGTCGATCGAACTGTACAGCGAGGTCCTCGAACGGATCCAGAACTTCTACGTCGACCCGGTTCCGCTCGAACCGCTGATCCGTCATGGCCTCGACAACCTGGAAGTGGCCCTCCGCGACCCGTCGTTCCTCCAGGTCAACGCGGCGACCGCGACGCCGGAGCGCGTGGAGTGGCTGCGCGGGCAGCTTCGGACGATGCGCGCCCAGCTTGCGGTCCCGGACCGGAACGCGGCGGTCGAGGTGGCGCTCGCGGCCTCGAACCTGGCGAGCCAGGGCTTGGGCCTGACGGCCACGCCGGTTTTGCTCGAATTCACTTGCGGGGCCTGCGACGCCCTGGACGATTTCACGAGCTACCTGACTCCTGACAAGCTCGAAGACCTGTACGCCATGATCGACGGTAATTTCGTCGGCCTGGGCGTCGAGCTGAAGGGAACCCCGAACGGGCTCCGGCTGGTGGGCGTGATTCGGGGCGGGCCGGCATGGGAGGCCGGGCTCGTTTCGGGTGACCAGATCGTCAAGATCGCCGGCCAGGTGGTCAAGGGCCTGAGCCTCGACGACGCGGCCAATCGTCTGCAAGGGACCGAGGGGACCAGCGTCGACCTGGAGATCCTCAAGCGCGACGCCTCGATCCAGTCGCTCCGCCTGGTCCGCCGTCACGTCGACGTCGAGAGCGTCACCCGGGCCAAGATCGTCGACGAGGCCGAAGGGGTCGGTTACATCCAGCTCTCCGGCTTTCAGAAGTCGTCGGCAGAGGAGATCGATCAGGCCGTCTCCGGGCTCCAGAACCTGGGTATGCGGACCCTGGTGCTCGACCTCCGGGGCAACCCTGGCGGCCTGCTGAACGTCGCCGTCGACATCGCCGACCGGTTCATCGAAGACGGCGTGATCGTGTCGACCCGAGGCCGGGCCGCCGGCCAGAGCCAGATGTTCAAGGCGGACGGCCGGGCGCGGTGGCGGATGCCGGTGTACGTCCTGGTCGACCACGACAGCGCCAGCGCCAGCGAGATCCTCGCCGGCGCGCTCCAGGACCATCATCGCGCCACGATCGTCGGCGAGCGGACTTACGGCAAGGGATCGGTGCAGAGCATCTTCTCGCTCCGCTCGGCGCCGGCGGGCCTCAAGCTCACGACGGCCAAATTCTACTCGCCGCGCGACCGGGCCTACAGCGAGCAAGGGGTCACGCCCGACATGCCGATCAAGACCCGCGTCGCGGCCAAACCCGTCGCCGGCGAGAAAGAGGCCGACAAGGAGGGTGTCGACGAGTCGCTGATCGGCGATCCCAAGTTCGACGTCGTCCTCGCCGCCGCCCTTCGCGCCTCCAAGAACCGGGACCCCGAGGTCCGCTGATCGTTTCGTTCCGCCCCCCTCGATCGACGGCCGTTCGCTTGTGGTATACTCGTCGATCGACGGGAACGCGGATCGGCAAACGACACCTGGACAGGCTGCAACATCGTGAAAATCGTCGTACTCGACGGTCGGACGTTGAACTCTGATCGCACCGCGTGGGCCGGGCTCGACTCGCTCGGCGAAGTCGCTTATTACGAGGTCAGTCAGCCCGAGGACGTCCTCGAACGAGCCGCTGGCGCGACGATCCTGGTCACGAACAAGTTCCCGCTCCGGCGTGACCTGATCGCCAAGCTGCCCGACCTGAAATTCATCACCGTCACCGCCACCGGCTTCGACTGCGTCGATCTCGACGCCGCCCGCGAGCGCGGAATCCCTGTCTCGAACGTCCCCGAGTACAGCACGTACTCGGTCGCACAGTTCACATTTGCCTTGCTGCTGGAACTGTGCCAGCAGGTCGGCCTGCATGCCGAAGCGGTGAAAGCCGGCGAGTGGACCAACCAGCCCGATTTCTCGCTCCGCAAGACGCCGCTCGTCGAGTTGGCGGGCAAAACGCTAGGGATCGCGGGCTATGGTCGGATCGGCCGCCGCGTCGCCGACGTCGCCAGCGCTTTCGGCATGAACGTCGTCGCCTACCGCCCCAGCGGCAAGGTCGATCGCGAAAGCGATTCCGTCGCCACCTGCACCCTCGACGAGCTGTTCGAGCGGTCCGACGTAGTCAGCCTGCACTGTCCGCTCACCGACACGACCAAGGGCATGGTGAACCGCGAGCGTCTCCAACGGGCACGGCCGGGCATGCTGCTGATCAACACGGCTCGCGGCGCGTTGATCGTCGAGCAAGACCTGGCCGACGCGCTCAACGCCGGCGAGATCGCCGGCGCGGCGGTCGACGTCGTCACGCGCGAGCCGATCCCGGCCGACAACCCGCTCCTGAAAGCCAAGAACTGCCTCATCACGCCGCACATCGCCTGGACCACCAACGAAGCCCGCGAACGCCTCCTCGAGTCCTCGATCGCCAACATCAAAGCCTTCCTGGCGGGCAAGCCGGTCAACGTGGTGAATTGAGAATCGCGGTTCGGCGAAGGTTCAACGATCTCAGCAAGCGTCCCGGGCCTCCGGACCCGGGTGCGCGCTGAACGGACTCCCAGTTCGACGCCGCGGCCCGGCGAACGCTCCACGGCGGCCTTCCCTTCGCGGCATTTTCGGCCAACCGCCATCCGATCTTCACCTCGCGCCGGCTCTGGTCGAGTAGAATGCGTGTCCGCCTGGTGGAGTGCGATGACGCCCTCCTTGGTTGGATCCCCACAGCTACTCGCCATACATCAGAGAACGCAATGGAGTCGAAGAACGATGTCGTTCACCAATGCGCGAACGCGGACGCTGCTCATTCCCCTTCTCGCGGTCGTTCTGGGAACCTTCGCGGGATGCTCGGTTCAAGACCCGGACCAGCCGGCCGTCGGCTCCGTCTCGGGCGGTGAAAAGAAGCCGATCGAAGCGACCAAGAAGAGCGGAAGCCCCGTGAAGGCCGCCAAACACTGAGCCGAGAGGCTCGACCCACCCCACCACACATCGCCACGCCCACCGGAGAAATCGCCATGTTGATTCGTCCTCTGAGCGAGGCGCGACGTCGCGCCTTCACGCTCATCGAACTACTCGTCGTGATTGCGATCATCGCCGTCTTGATCTCGCTTCTCCTGCCGGCCGTCCAGTCCGCGCGCGAGGCGGCTCGACGCGCGCAGTGCCTCAACAACTTGAAGCAACTGGGGCTGTCGCTGGCTAACTACGAGAGCACCAATGGAACGTATCCGTGGGTGTTCGCGGCGCAGCTCGCGCCCGGTTCGGCTTACGGTTACGATCAGGCCTACAGTGGCCTCGCGCAGCTCCTGCCGTTCATCGAACAGGCCCCGCTCTTCAACGCTTACAACTCGAGTTGGGCCTACCGGACGAGTCCCAACGCGACGGTCAGCGGCACGCAGGTCAACGCGTTCTTCTGCCCGAGCGACACGGAGATGGCGGGCAACAGCTACGTCGAGGACGCCAACGCTCAGCACGGCATTCCTCAGACGTTCACGTTCACGAGCTACGCCGGCTGCTACGGCTACTGGGCCGGCAATTGGACCGGCACCTCGGTGACGAACCCGTTCAGCGCCACCGAGGTCGCCGCGGCGCTCGGCCAGCATAACGGCGCCTTCGTATCGGCGGGATACCCCCAGCTTGTTCCGGGAACAGGACGGAGCCTGGTTCGCCTGGCGTCGATCACCGACGGCACGAGCAACACCATCGGCTTCGGCGAACACGCGCACGGGCTGCTCAGCAAGACGGACAGATCCTTCTTCAAGTGGCACTGGTGGGTCTCCGGCGACTTCGGCGACAGCACCTTCACCACGTTCTATCCCATCAACATCCAGAAGAAGAAGGCGAACTACCCGTCGATCACCGGCGGCAACGCCTTCGTTCAGTCCGCGTCGAGCTTTCATCCGGGAGGAGCCAACTTCGCAATGTGCGATGGTTCGGTCCGGTTCCTCAAGGACAGCATCTCGACCTGGGCCCTTGATCCAACCACGGGCCTTCCGACCGGCGTCACCATGACCGGTTCCGGCTACGTCAGAGGCCCCGGCGCTCAACAACCGGGGGTCTACCAGGCGCTAGGCTCGATCGCCGGCGGCGAGGTCATCAGCGCGGACGCCTATTGAGGCTGAGCGCGAGCGGCTGTGACTCGACTGCGCGCCATACGATGAGAGGGTCCGCCCCGACCGCCGGACGGGCCCTCTCGCCGTTTCCCGCCGATCTCAATTGAACCACAGCGCGAACCCGATGAACTCGCCCTGGAAGACGCGCTGGAGGCGGCGCCAGGTCTCGGCCGAGGTCTGGGGGCCGTTTTCGAGGTAAGGGGCGGCGGCGGTTCCTTGAACCCAGAGGACGAGGTCGAACGTCCTCGGCTCGGTGAAAACGCGGTGCAGGTTGACTCCGCGCGCCTCCCGGGCTCGCCAGAACGGAACGAGCTTCTTGCCTTGCAGCAGCGACTCGGCCTCGTCGAGAAACTCCTTCCAGCCCTTCACCATCTCGTCGGTCACCGTCAGTCCGGGAATCACCGTGTGCTGCTTCGGCGAAGGGACCCACTCGTGGTCGTCGTCGGTCTCGGCGAGGATGAACTTCCACGACTCCCGGCTCAGCGCGATCATCGATTCCAGGTGGGAGAGCGTCGCGGTCAAGCGCTGGGGCGCGACGACCGGCAGGCGGATCAGGTGGATGAACGCGACGGCGTCGACGATGTCGTCGAATTCAAACCGTCCTCCCGGCTCGCCGGCCGTGCGTTGCAAGAACGGATACGCGCTCTTGGCGTTGCCGAAGAAGAGCGGCCCGGTGTGGTCGAACAGCTCGCGGCAGTCGTGGGCCAGGTAGACTTCGCCGTAAGCCATGAGCAGGTGGCAATACCCGCGAAGCCAGGAGACGTCGGCCCGATCGAGTACGATCACGAACTCCTTCGAGGCCGCCGCGATCGCCGGGTCGTTCGCCGCGCGATTGAACTCGGCGAAGATCCTCCAGAGCGTCTCCTCGGCGTCGGCCTTACCATCGCCGTTGAAATCGAGTCGTAATTCGCCGATGCGGATCGGCAGCTTCACCTGATCGTCCCGCACCTGGGCGAGCGTCGCCTCGGCGCGGGCGAGATCGTCGACCCAGGTCTGAAAGATCGGGCGAAGCTCCTCGTAGCCGATCGGCTCGGGATGCGCGTTCTCGGGGATCGGTAGGCGTTCGAACGGCAGAGCGTTACCGAGAAGGCTCGTCCTCAACCCGTAGCGGTGGAACGACTGGACCATCCGCTCGACACCGCGGACGAACTGGACGACGCCCAGCCCGAACCGCGCTTTTCCGTCGTCGGGCGCCGCGTTCAATCGCACTTCCAGCGTCTTCTCTCCCTCGGCGAGCTTTCCCTCCGCCAGGTACTTCTCGATCGAAGGCGACTCGTCGGCCCGACTGGGCGACCACGCGCACCAGACGAGTCCCAGAGCCACCGCAATCCCCATGCGCGTCATCGAACCATCCTTTCGGACGACGAGGAGTGATCCAGCCAGGTCCGCGGCGAACCCGAGCGACGAGTGTACCGACTCGCCCTAGACGACCATAGAACGGTGTTGAAACCGAGTCGAGTGATGCGATCATGTCATCCCAGAAAACTGGGACGACTGGATACTCCGGCTAACGGAGCTAGAATAGACTGTTGAGCACTCGGACCAGCGCCGGATGAGCGGCCGTTGGAGATGTTCCCCCCCGGACGCCGCGCCTCGCACCCTCTCGCGGGAATCGGCGGGCTCACCACACCACGAGAACACAACGAGGAAGACGCCTGCGATGAACGCTGGACCGCTGCTCGCTCTCGCGTTGGCCGCATTCACCACGACGAAACTCCCCGCCGGCGACCATCAGCGGTCGCTCACCAGCGAAGGCCTCCCTCGTGCGTACTGGGTTCACATCCCGCCCGGTTACGACGCCTCCAAGCCCACGCCGGTCGTCCTGATCCTCCACTCGGCTCTCATGAACGGCCCCTCGATGGCGAAGTTCTGCGGGATGAACGACAAGGCCGACCAGGCCGGCTTCATCGCGGTCTACCCCAACGGAGCCGGGCCAACGTCCCTGTTCAAATACTGGGACGCCGGCGGGGTGAAGTTCCGGGACTCCGACGACGTCGGTTTCATCGCCAAGGTGCTCGACGACCTGGAATCGGTGGTCCACGTCGACCGCAAGCGGGTCTTCGCGGCGGGCATGTCCAACGGCGGCATGATGTGCTACCGGCTCGCCGCCGAGCTGTCCAACCGGATCGCCGCCATCGCATCGGTCGCCGGCTCCATGGCGATCAACGACTGCCACCCCAAGCGCCCCGTCCCCGTGCTCCACTTTCACGGCACCAAGGACGGCGTGGTCCTCTACAACGGCCCGGACGAACGCACCCCCTCGAACATCAAATTCCTCTCGGTCGACGACACCGTGCGGGCCTGGGCGAGGCTCGACGGCTGCCCGCCCACCCCGTCCATCGACGTCCTGCCTCATCTCAAAGATCAGATCCCGATCCGCCGCGCCATCTACGGACCGGGAACCGACGGCGCCGAAGTCGTCCTCTACTCCGTCCAGGGCGGAGGCCACACCTGGCCCGGCCGCGACCCCGAGATGTTCTTCCTCGGCAAGAGCACCAAGGACGTTTCCGCCAACGACCTCATCTGGGAGTTCTTCCAGAAGCACCCGATGAAGTAAGCCCCCCTCCGGTCCGCATCCCCACTCGAAAAAAACCTGACCTCCTCAATAATCCGCGCCGGCCCGCGAATCGTCTCTTGTGCCCTTCTACAAAGCGTAGTAGATTCCTACTACAAGACGTAGAAGGCGATCGAAGACCGATGCGTGGAACGGAGTGGGGCGATGGAGAATCAGCCGGGATTGAGCGACGCGGAGCGCGAGGTTCTGAGGGTGCTCTGGGACCAGGGGCCGGGGACGGTCCGCGAGATCAAGGATGCGCTCACGGAGCGGGGCAGGGGGTGGGCGTACACGACGGTCTCGACGCTGCTCCAGCGCTTGGCGACGAAGCAATACGCCGCCGCCGATTCGTCGGTGATGCCGCACATTTACCGCGCTACGGTCAGTCGCGACGAGTTGCTCGAGCGCCGGCTCAAGGACGCCGCGCACGAGCTTTGCGACGGCCAGGCCGCGCCGTTGATGCTGGCTCTCGTGCAAGGCAACCGCTTCTCCGCCGACGAGCTGGCCCGATTCCGCCGCCTGCTCGACGAGGCCGCCGGCGACGAATCCCGGCGCAAGAAATCGTGAACGGGGACGACGTCCGAAACCAGCCTATCATCCGAGAGATCCAGGAGGTCGACCATGCTCTGGTGGTTCGCGGAAACGTCGCTCGTCGCGGGTCTGCTCGCGGCGCTTGCGGCGGGCTTCTCCCGGCTTCGGCCGATCACTCCGACGACGCGCCACCTGTTATGGCTGGCCGTCCTGATCAAGTTCGTCACGCCGCCGCTGATCTCGTCGCCCTGGGCCGTCTCGTGGCCGATGGAGACGAAGCCGGCGATCGAGCGAGCAAGTTTCGACGCCCCGCTCGCGGCCCCGGCCGTCGAAAGCCTTCCCGCTCCGCACGTCGTTCGCGTCTCCTGGCCGCCGCCTGAAAAGGACCGAGATTCCGCGCCGGCGGCAGCCGTGACGGCGCCGAGCCCGAGGCCGGCCGGCGCGCGTCCCATCGTGGTTCGGGAAATGATCCAGCGCTGGCTGTTCGCCGGATGGCTCGGCGGCGCCATCGCGGTCGGACTGTTCCAAGTGGTTCGCATCCATCACTTCCAGCGTCGGCTTCGCCAGGCAGTCCCCGCGCCGACGTGGCTCGCCGATGAGGCGGAGTCGATCGCCGCGCGGCTTGGAGTCAAGGTTCCCGAGCTGCTGGCGGTCGCCGAGCTGGGCTCGCCGATGATCTGGTGCCTCGGCCGGCCCAAGCTTTTGGTCCCCGCCCGCTTGCTCAAGTCGATCGCCGCCGATCAGTGGAGAGGCGTCCTCGCGCACGAACTGGCGCACCTCCGACGCCGCGACCACTGGGTCCGCCGCCTTGAGCTGGCCGCCGAGCTGGTCTGGTGGTGGAACCCGCTGTACTGGGCCGCCCGCCGCCGGCTCGACGCCGAGGCCGAACTCGCCTGCGACGCCTGGGTGGTCTGGTCGTTGCCCGACGACCGTCTGACCTACGCCCAGGTCCTGCTTCAAATCTGTTCCGACCTGTCCCTTGCCAAGTCGCCGGCCCCCGCGCTGAGCGTCGCCGGCTCCGGTCCCTTCTTCGAAAGGCGATTGAACATGATCCTACGCGATCAAACGACGTGCCGCCCCTCTCCCTTGGCCCTGATGGGCGTCTGCGTACTGTCGCTGGCGGCCTTGCCGTCGTGGACCCTCGCCACCACGCCGACGGCCACGCCCGCCCGCTCGGCGAGCCTCGCGTTCGACGACGACAACGGCCACGACAAGAAGAAGGATAAGGACGACAAAGACGCCAAGAAGAAGAAGGACAAGGACGAGAGCAAGAAGTCCTTCGACTTTGATTTTGATATCGACGTCGACACCTCGGACATCGAAAAGAGCCTCGAATCGGCCTTCGGTCCCGACTTTGAGAAGTCGATCGAAGACTGGGCCGAGAAGCTCGAAGAGAAGCTCGGCGACGGCTCCGACTTCGCCGAGAAGATGGAAGCCTTCGGCGAAGAGATGGAGAAGAAGTTCGGCGAAGGCTCCGACTTCGCCAAGAAGATGGAAGCCTTCGGCGAAAAGATGGAGGAGAAATTCGGCGACGGCTCCGACTTCGCCAAGAAGATGGAATCCTTCGGCGAGAAGATGGAGAAGAAGTTCGGCGAAGGCTCCGACTTCGCCAAGAAGATGGAATCGATCGGCAAGGACCTCGAAAAGAAGCTCGGACCCGGGTCCGAGTTCGAGGCGAAGATGAAGAAGGTCGCCGAGAAGATGAGCGAGGCCCACGAGCGAGACACCGACCTCAAGAAAGCCGATGCTGAGGAAAATTCAGAAGATTCATCAGGGTCGGAGAAGGCCGCGAAGGAGAAGGAGAAGTCCAACCACAGCGAGGCCCGCGCCGCGGATCGCAAAGCCCGCGAAGCCGCTCGCCAAGAGCGTGACGCCGCCCGCAAGGCGCGGGACGCGGACCGCAAGGCCGGCGACCTGGACCGCAAAGCCAGCGCCCCGGATCGCAAGCCCGACGCCACGGATCGCAAGAAACTCGCCGCCGACCGCAAGGCGCGGCTCAAGATGCTGGAGGCGAAGCTCCAGGAGTTGGCCAAGGAGATCAAAGCCCTCGAATCGGACGACGCGAACGAAGAGTAAGCGCAACGCCCGCCGCCTCGGATTTTCACCGAACGACCCGACCGCGCCCCCGATCTCGGGCGGACGCGGTCGGGTCGTTTTCGAACGCGGCTGGGGATTGCCTTTCGGGTCACGAGAGGCGACGATCGACTGGGGAAACCGCGTGCGAGTGCGCAGTACCCGTCCCAAATCCGATCTCCGAGCGAAGACGGCCTTCATGTCCGAGATGACCGACCGGAACAACACGCGGATCGATCCCGACGTCGCCTGGACAGTGGTCACGGAATCGCCGCTCAAGGGCCTGGCGTTCGCCCGCGAGGCCGGCCGCATCCTGGCCTGGGACGAGGGGAACCAGCTCTATCTGCTGACGACGCACGGTGAGACGATGTCGTCGTCCCGGGCGCCGAGTCGGGTTCTGTCGGGCGCGATCAGCGACGACGGCTCGTTGATCGCGCTCTTGTGCGAGCACGAGAACACCGGCCTGCTGCTCATGAGCGGCGACTTCGAGATCGTTTCCGAACGCCCAGCGCCTGGTGAGGCGTCGTTCGTCACCACCGACCCTCACGGCCGGTACGTCGCGGTGGGAAGTCGGCTGGGAGCCGTCACGCTGGTCAATCGTCACGGCCGGGCCGCCGGCCGGATCGAGACGATCCAGGCCATCGCCCACCTCTGCTTCGTGCCCGATCGTCCGTTCATCGTGGGAGCGGCGGCGTTCGGCATGCTGGCGGGCGTCGAGCTCGAAGCATCGAAAACGCCCGGCCGGCTCGACCCCGAAGTGGTCTGGCAAGACCGCCTGATGTCGAACGTCGGCCGGCTGACGGTCAGCGGCGACGGCTCGATGATCCTGGCGAGTTGCTTCACTCACGGAATCCAGCGGTTCGACCTCAATGGCCGCAACGAAGGCTCGTACCACCTCGGCGGCACGGTCTCCCACGCCATCCCCGACTTCCCCGGCCGATCGATCGCCGCGGCGACGCTCGAAGGGGAGCTGGCGATCATGAACTCGGCCGGCAACGTCAGGTGGCGGACCCGTCTCGCCCGACCGGTGATCGCTCTGGAGATCGACCCCCTGGGCCGGTACGTCATTCACGGCAGTTCCACCGGCGAGATCACCCGGCTCGACCTCTTCGGCCCGGCCCCAGGACGCCCGACCACCCCCCAGCCGACCCGGACGCTGGGCTCGGACCGTCCCAAAACCCGCGGCGGCGGCGCGGGTTCGGTCCGCCAGCCAGACTGGGCGGTGCCCGCGGTCCAGACCGAAGACCAGGCCGAAACCGCCGTGCTGACCGTTTGCGACGACCCACCATGCGCGGCCGTCTTCAGCAGTCCGCGCCGGCTCGCGATCTACGACGCGACCGGCCAGACGATCGCGCAAGGCCCCGATATCACGGGCGTCGGCCGGATCCTCCGCACCGCGCCGGGCTGGCTGGCCGCGGCCACCGACCGCCAGATCATGCTCTGCGACCTCAGGCGCAACACCCAGAAACGCCTCGACCTCAGCCTGGTCGAACTGACCCATCTGGTCATCAAGCCCGACTCGTTCGGCCTGGCGATCGTCCAGGAGCGCGACCGGATCGGTCGGGCGACCCCCGCGGGCCGATGGGTCTGGAAGCACGAGCTGCCGACCCCCATCGAAGACCTGGCGGTCGGCTCGGAAGGGTTCGCCGCCGCGACGACCAACGACGGCCGACTCCTGGTCTTCGACCCGGCCGGCGAGGTCAAGCCGACCGCCGGCTTCGACGCCTCCGATCCTCCCCTGCTCATCGAGGCGCCCGAAGGCTCACCGCCGGGATTGGCCTGGATCTCCCTCTCCCGGCGCGCCCAGCAACTCACCGGCCACGCCCTCAAGGGAAACGCCGTCTGGACCCGCCAGCTTCCCTGGGAAGGCTGGTCGCTCATCCGCCTCGGCGGCCTCGCCCTCATCGCCTCGGCCGACGGCCGCGCCATGGCCTTCGACGGCTCGGGAACCGTCCGCTACGAAGGAGCCCCCACCGGCGGCTCGAACGACGTCTTCTTCCTCGACCCCGACTCCATCCCGTTGCGCGTCACACGCAAGGACGTTCACGTCCTCTGCGCAACGCTGGACGGACGCGTAAGATGGAGAATCATCGGCGATCAACCCCTGGGGCCGTGCGCGGCGAGCCGCGCCGGAGTCGCCCTGATGATCGGCACGACCCTCGCATGGTTCGACAGCGGCGGCCCGGCCTCGGAACCAACCTAAATCCAGCCGAGAGCAAAACTTCCTGAGCCGACGGTCCTTCCCCTCTCCGGACGAAGCGTCGCGAAAAAACGCCATGCACCCATGTTTGCCTGATATAATTTCGCGTGATCATTGAGGTCGTGGAATCGCGTCGTACAATATGCTTGCGAGATCGCGAGGCGTCCGTTAGCTTGGGCGAGAGTCGCGTGCTCAAGAAAATGCGATTCGGTCCCTCACGATTCGTGTTTTTTTGAGTAAGAGTAGAGTAGTAGCGTGATCGGCACGTTCGTAATCCCTTATGGAGATGCAGCGGTTCCGGACATTCCATGGAATGGAAGTGCATCCTTACTTGGAGGCGTCGATGCTGCCTTCGCTTGCAACGATGGATCTTGAGGTCGAACCCGAATTCCAGTTGAGTCTGCACCAGTGTGGAGAGGAAGAAGCTCAGCGGTTCAAATGGATTGAGAGCGAGAAGGCCGGCCGCGACCTTGGCGAAACGGCGATCCGCTTATGGATCTGTCGACACTGGAACAGCTTCCTGCGCCAGCGTTGGCTCGAACACCTTCAGGGCAAGGCCTTCTGGGTCGAGCTCGACCATCGCGACTTCGGCGTCCTCCGAACCTGTTTCGCCGGCTCAAGGTTGATCGATCCGATCATCGATCACTTCAAGAGGGGTCACGAGAACCTCGACATCCTGCTCTGGGCCATGCAGGAACGGCTTCCGATGGAGGAAGTCCGCGACATCTTGACCACGCTCGACGTCAACAGCGCGCGGATTCAGTGTCAGTTCGACCCGTCGGGCCAGCGCTACCGCAGCGCGGCAGGCTGACCGGCGACGCGTCGGCCCCGGTTGGTTCACGATACGCGGGTCGATGCGATCGATTCGAGATGGGTCGTCAGCGTCCGGACGAAGCAGCCGGTCCCTCCCACGTCGCGCGTCGAGCTGTCGCCGTCGTTCCAGCTCGGACCGGCGATGTCCAGGTGGATCCAGGGGATCGAGGCGGTGAACTCCTCAAGGAACTTGGCCGCCGTGATCGCGCCTCCCCACTTCCCTCCCACGTTCTTCAGGTCGGCGACGTTGCTCTTGAGCTGATCCTTGAAATCGTCGTCGAACGGCATCTCCCACGCCCGCTCCCCGGTCCGCCCGCACGATTCGAGCAACTCGTGGGTGAAAACTTCGTCGTTGCTGAACAGGCCCGCGATCTTGGGCCCGAGCCCGACCATGCAGGCGCCCGTCAGCGTCGCGAGGTCGAGAATTCGCGCCGGTCGGCTCTCCGCGGCGTAGCTGAGCGCGTCCGCGAGGATCAACCGTCCCTCGGCGTCGGTGTTGAGCACCTCGACGGTCTTACCGTTGCGCATCGTCAGGACGTCGCCGAGCTTCATGGCGCGCCCGCCGGTCATGTTCTCGGTGATCGCGAGGTATCCGACCACGTTCACCGCCAGGCCAAGCCGAGCAATGGCCTGCATCGTCGCGGCGACCACGGCCGCGCCGGTCATGTCGCTTTTCATATCTTCCATCGACGCGCTCGGCTTGAGGCTCAGGCCGCCCGAGTCGAACGTCACCCCCTTGCCGACGAGTGCCAACGTCGGGGCCTCGCCCCCCTTGCGGTACTCAAGGACGACGAACGCCGGCGGCTCGTCCGACCCCGCCGCGACCGCCAGCAGACCGCCGAACCGCTCCTCGCGGATCTTGGCCTCGTCCCAGATCTGGACGTCGATCCCGGCGTCGGCCGCGTGCTTGCCGACCCAGGCGGCGAGTACGCCCGGAGGCTTCTCCGAGGGGGGCGTATTGACCAGGTCGCGCGCCAGGTTGACGGCCTGGCCGACGATCTCGGCCCGCGCGACGAGCGCTTCGACGGCCGCCGCGGCCTCGTCGGTCGTCTCGGCAGGCAAGACGACGTCGAGCCGTCCGAAAGTGTGCCGGTTCGGCTCGCTCTTGCGCAGGCCCGCGCTGCGCTGGCCCACGATCACGCCTTCGATCAGGGCCGAGGCCAGCTTGGAATGCCCGCCGTCGAGAAGACTCGCAAGGCTCACCGCGACTGAGTCCCGAGGCTTGCCCGCGAGCCGCTTGGCCAGAGCGACGCCAGCCGTATACGCGGCGAGTGCATCGAATTTGTTACGCGTCCCGAGACCCACAAGCAAGACCGACGGCACCTCGAAACCGGCCAGCCCGTGCAGCGCGGTCAGTTCGCCCAGCGATCCGTTCAGCTCCTTCTGAGCGATCAACCGACCGCAAAGCGCCTCGGCCGGCGTCCCCCGAAGTTCCGGCGCAAGCTCGCCGTTCTTCTCGAAAACCCCGACCACAAGCCACTGCGATGCCACCGTCGTCGACGCCTGGCGAACGATCCTGATAGTCATGATGGCGGAAGCTTCCTTACGCAAGAAGGCGCGGGCGCAGCCGCGAGCCTCGCGGAGAACGGGTCGGATCTTGAAAACCGATGATCGCAAGCCCCTCCGACCGCGCCAAGGCGCATCCCGTCCCACTGGCATTCACATCCCCGGCGTCGCGGACGTCGTGACCGTCTCACCATCCGACCGACAGGAAATCCGTCTCGCCCGAGGCAGCCCCTCCCTCCCAGCCCCCGCCCATGCGGTCGGCGGGGCCCGAGTACAAGCCCGAAGCGCCAGCGAGTGCATGGACCCGAACGGCCGATCGGAAATGCACTCGCTGGCGCTTCGGGCTTATACTCGGGCATGCACTGGTTCGTCCCAAGGCAATTTTTAGAGCAGACGTCTTCCCTTCCATCGTACGCACCCGCTTGAGCGATGATCTCGATCGCGAGTACACTAAGAACAGCGATCACGACCGGACCTGGACGGGTTTCGACTGCGTCCGGTGAATGTTTCGCGAATTGGTGCTGATCCGCGTCTTCGCTCTTGCCGCTGGTCTGGGGTCCCCGGGAGTCAGTGCGCATGCTGAGCGCGAATCGGGCGAGCCTGCTCGGAGGCATCGGCGTCGCGGTCATGACCCTGATCCTGATGATCGCGACCGAGTCCCGCATGGCGATCGTCTGGGATGAGGGGTACACGCTGGGTCGCGAGGGGAGAGTTCGCGACTGGCTGCGCGCGCTGCGCGACCCGAAGACCTTCGCCGCGACATGGCGGGCGGCGTCGCCATTGGAGGATCTCGTCCAGCAGGTCGGCGTCGGTCCTCCTCGGCCCGACCAGGTTGATACGCGCGCCAAGTTGCTGGACTCTCGGGTCGTGGAATGGTTCTGGCCGTTCGCGCGCGAGGAGCCTCACGGCCATCCTCCATTTTATGCGATCGTGGGGATGGCCGGCGACGTGCTGGCGCCGTCTTGGGAGTTGCTGCCTCGCGCCCGCCTCGGCCCGATGATCGCTTTCAGCCTTACGGCGGGCGCGTTGTTTGCCTTCATGACGCGTCGCCGGGGCCTCTGGGCGGGCGCGGCGACGGCCGGGGCGTGGATCTTCCAGCCGCGCCTGTTCGCTCACGGTCATTACGCGCTCTACGATGCGCTGCTCACGTGCCTTTGGGTCGGATCGATCCTCGCCTTCACGAAGGCGGTCGAGCCGGGCGACCCGCCGACCACCGGGCCGCGGTGGCGCTGGGTCGTCGCGTTCGGCCTGCTCGGGGCGGCGGCGGCGGGAACGAAGCTCACCGGCTGGTTCCTTTGTTTGCCGTTCCTGGCCTGGACCGCCGTCTCCCGCAACCGTCGCGCCGGTCTGGCGCTGGCGGTCGGCGGCCTCGTGGCTCTGGTTGCCCTCGTCGCTCTCATCCCCCCCTGGTGGAGCAATCCGATCGCGGGAGTCGATCGCTTCCTGCGGTCTAATCTGAGTCGGGGACAGACCACGGAGATCCCCACCGCATTCCTCGGTCAGGTCTACCTTACCCCTCAGGGGTCGCTGCCGTGGTATAACACGCTGGTCTGGACCGCCTTTGTGACGCCGGTCGGGTTCCTGGCTCTCGCCCTGGCCGGCACCGTCTGGGCGGTGCGCTCAGCGCGCTCGCGGCCCTTATGGCTTCTGGTGGTGATCCACTGGGCGTTCCTGCTGGCGTTGCGCGCGCTGCCGCATACTCCGGGTCACGACGCCGAGCGTCAATTCCTGCCGGCCTTCGGTTGCCTGGCACTCGTCGCGGGGCTGGGAGGAGCCTGGGCCGTCGAGGCGCTGGGGCGGTGGGGAAAGGCTCTGGTAATCGCCGCTCTGACGGAAGGAGCCGTGAGCCTCGCGATAATGATGCCGGTCCCGCTCTCGTATTACAGCCCGCTCGTCGGCGGTTTGCCAGGTGCCGCCCGATTGGGAATGGAACCGACCTACTACTGGGACGCCCTATTCGAGGACGCTCTCAATCGCCTCAATACGGTCGTCCGGCCCGGTGAGACACTCCTGCTCCCCGCCTACACGTCGAGCTTTCGGTATTTGCGGCAGTCAGGCAAACTGCGCCCGGACTTCCTCTGGCCGGAAGCCATGCGGTATGCATCACATGTCCCGGAATGGTACATCATCCAGAACCGCGTCGGTTTTTTGACTGACCTGGAACGAGAAGTCATCGCGCGAGCCAAGTCCGAGAACGTCCTCGCCTCGAAGTGGGGCGTCCCCCTGATCTTGATCTTTCGCAACCAGGGCTTGGAGCGTAAGTAGGGCTTACCGTGGCGATCGAATCGTCATGCCCCAGTTTGGGGCGCCCGACCTCATGAAAACGGGCTCTGGGTCGTGCCGCGAGCGGCCTCTCAATACGAGCCCGAAGCGCCAGCGAGTGAATCGATTCGAAGGGCCAACTGGAAATTCACTCGCTGGTGCTTCGGGCTCGAATCGGGAGGTCGACCGCGTGACTTCTTGTCAGCTCATTTTCATGAGGCCGGGTGTCCCCACGGCGTCGTGATGGGCAGAAGAAGCGCGCGAACGGAGCCAATCGACCGAGGAAGCCCGTTCGGGAGTCGGCTGACTTCAGACGAAAACCGCGCGAACGGAGCCAATTGACCGGGAGGGCAGGGCAGAGGGAGAGAGCAGAAAACCGCGCGAACGGAGCCAATCGGCCGAGGCGGGTTCGAGAGGCGGTCCGGGGGCGTCCGGGACGAAGGGAGTCGGCCGAGGGGGGCCGGAACGAACCGAAATCCCGTGGTTTCACGCGCGATCGAAGCCAATCGGGTCCTCGACTGTAAGGTCTTTAGACCTTCATGTTTAGGAACCGTCAGACCGGCATACTCGGGCGACGAACGAAGCCAATCCGGTCGGTGGACCGGGAGCGGGCCGCCGGAGAGGGACTGTCGGAGGGGCGGAACCGGGAGGGCGGTCCGAGGGGATGGAGGACGGACGGCTCGGGGGCGGATACGGAGCAAACGAAGCCAAACTCGGCCCGAGCGGTCGGGCGGTCAGGGCGATGGTCAGGAGCGGTCGGAGGCTTGCTCGGTTGGGGCCGAGTTCGGGCTCGTCGCCGTACGCGGAGGATCGGCTCGTCCTGGCGCGGTTTGCGATCAGATTGCTCACGAGACGCGGCCGAATGGGATGCGATTCACTCACTTGCGCTTCGGGCTCGTATCGGGGAGACGCGTTTCCACCATTGGAAAGGGCCGGCCGCAACCCGTGAGCAACCCGCGCCAGGTCTCGGGCTCCTGTCGCTGTCTTCCTCGTCCAGTGCGAAACGATCGAGCCGCCGCAAGCCGCCTTGCCGGGTTTCGACATCAAGGCTAGAATCCCGGCCGCCTCGATCTCAGGAGCGTCGCGACGCGCCTGCGGCGAAACGAATCGACCGGGGTTGTTGCGATCGAACGATCCTCGTTCGGATGCCGCGTGGATCGGCGGAACGGTGAGTTGGGAGAGCCAAGGATGGTGAGATCCCTGAAGGTCCGTCGCCGCTCGGCGGCGATTCTCGGTCTGGGCGCAGTGCTGCTCGGCCTGAACGCGGGCTGCGTGGTGCGCCGTTACACCCTCCGCACCGAGCCCCCCGGCGCCCTGGCGATCGTCAACGACGAGGAGATCGGGCCGACGCCGGTCTCGCGGTCGTTCACCTACTACGGCGATCGCGAGATCACGTTCCTCCTCGACGGTTACGAGACCAAGACGGTCATTCAGCCGGTCGCCGCCCCCTGGTGGGACAACTTGTTCACCGAGTTCTTCTCCGAGAACCTCGTGCCGTTCACGCTCCGCGACGAGCGCGAATTCAAGTTCGACCTCCAGCAGGCGACGCCTCCCCAGGCCAACGACCTGTACAATCGCGCCGAGGCGCTGCGGGCCGAGTCGCAAATCGCACCCAAGCCAAGGCGCAAGGGATTCTTCGCGTGGCTCGGATTCGAGTGACCCACACATGCACATCGCGATTCATCGGAAACCGCGCCGTCCCGAAACCAGACAGAGCACCGTCGGCATCCAAGTTGTTTTCTTCAACCAAGACCGAGCTTCGTCCGATCTCATGAAGAGTGGATAACCGAACGGGAAACCGTCATCGGGTTCGCCATCCTCAGGGATGTGGAGGTGAACTGACGTGAAGATCCTGGCCGCCGCGATCCAGATGCCGAGCGACTTGCTCGACCTTTCGGCCAACCTCCAGCGCGCCGACGGGCTGCTCCGCGAGGCCCGCCAGGCCGGGGCCGAGCTCGTCGTGTTGCCCGAGCTGTTCAACACGGGTTACAGCCTTTGCCCCGACTACGGTCCTCACAGCGAGACCGCCGAGGGGCCGACCTTGTCGTACCTGCTCCAGCGCAGCCGACGATGGAAGATGTGCATCGCGGCCGGATACGTCGAGCGCGAGGGAAGGCACCTCTACGATTCCGTCGCCTTCTGCACGCCCGACGGCGACCTCCACATCTACCGCAAGCGCAACCTCGTGTTCTGGGAACGGTTTCGGTTCCGCCCCGGTCGTCAGCCGATGGTCGTCGCCACGCCCTGGGGGCGGGTCGGATTCGCCGTTTGCGCCGACATGATCTATCGACGGGTCTGGACCGATTATCGCGATCGAATCGACCTCGCCGTGGTCTCGGCCGCGTGGCCCGAGTTCGCCGATCGCGGCACCGGACGGCGGCACTGGCTGCTCGGCCACGTCGGGCCGCTGTGCAGCGACATCCCCGCCAAGGTCGCGGTCGATCTCGGCGTCCCGGTCGTGTTCGCCAACCAGTGCGGCGAGACCCGGACCACGATCCCTGTCCTTCACACGACGATCCTCGACCGATTCGCGGGTCGCAGCAGCATCTGCGACGGCCGACACGGCCCCCCGTCCGGGCCGACCTTGATCCGGCGCTCCTTCTGGCTCCCGTCACCATCCACCCGAAGCGAGGAATGAAGTCGTGGTCTTTTACGTCCCCCTCGGTCCGCGCGGCGGAGTCCTCCGCCTTGGAACCTTCGTGATCGGCATCCTGGGAGGCATGGCCTACCGCCAGACCTGCCGACGCCGCGATATGGCGTTCTCCAATCCCACGCTGCCGGTGCACCTGCTCGACGCCCTCGCCGCCGAGTAAGCCAGGCGGCTCGCCTTCATCAGGAACGCGATTCTCGACGACGGCGATCCGGCGTATACTGATATCATGTCGCACACCCACGCATCGCCAGCTCTGGAGCGGTTCCTCGAATCGGTCGTCCGCCAGTTGCCTCGCGAGGCCGTCGAGGCGATGGCCGACCTGCGCCCGCCGTTCGACGAGCACGTCGACGACGCCGTCGCCGACGAAGTGATCCACCTGTTCCAGGCCAAGGCCAAGGCCGCGATCCACGAAAGCCTGGCCGGCCCGCTACCGGACGAACCTGACTTCAATGAAGAGACCAAACAGGTGCTTCGGGATGCAAGAGAAGGCAAGGGGCTGGTGCGATACGACAACTGGGACGAGCTGTTCGCCGACCTGGGCATGTGACATCTGGCCAGGAAGCGAAAGCCCAAGCCCGAACCGGTGTCGTAACGCCACTCACGCCGGCCGACCACCCAAGGCTCAATCCTGTCAGGTCGGCTCGATTCGATAAGGAAGTCGCACGCCAGAAAGCGCGCGGTAAGGATCTGGCCAAGCTCCATGCGGTCATCGTCGCCTTATCGAACCGCCAACCCTTGGAACCCAAGCATCGGGATCATGCGCTGACGGGTGAGTGGTCCGGCTACCGCGACTGTCACATCGAGCCCGACTGGATCCCTATCTACGAACGCACGGAGACGGAGCTGAGGCTGATGCGGACCGGCTCGCACTCCGACCTGAAGCTCACCTGAATCCTCTCGTCGAAACGCCGGATCGACCAAGCTTCGTCGCGGCGGACGCCGACTCCAATCCGATAGCTGATCAGAGGTGACCATGTGCGGCATCGCCGGAGCCATTGACCTGACCGGACAGCGGGAATTCCCCGCCCGGCGACTCCTTGCCATGACCGCCGCGATCGCGCATCGCGGGCCGGACGACGAGCAGATCCACATCGAGCCGGGCGTGGCTCTGGGTGCCCGCAGGCTGTCGATCATCGACCTCGCGGGAGGCCGACAGCCGCTCTGCAATGAGGACGGCTCGGTCTGGGTCGCGTTCAACGGCGAGCTGTTCGAGTACCCCGAGATCCGCCGGAAGCTGCTCGATCGCGGCCATCAACTGACCACGCGGTGCGACACCGAGGCGTGGGTCCACCTTTACGAAGACCTCGGCGAACGGATGTTCGAGGAGGCGCGCGGGCAGTTCGCCGTCTCGCTCTGGGACCGCAAGACCCGCACCCTGATCCTCGGCCGCGACCGCGTCGGCATCTGCCCGCTCTACTACGCCAAGGCCGACGGCTGGCTGCTCTGGGGCTCCGAGATCAAGGCGATCCTGGCCTCGGGCATGGTCCGAGCCCAGGCCGACGTCCGCGGGATCGATCATCTGTTCACGTTCTTCTGCGCGGGGACGACCCGGACGTTCTTCGAGGGGATCGACTCGATTCCCCCTGGCCACTTCCTCAGCATCAACGACGGCCGGATCGCCAAGAAGCTCTACTGGGACCTCGACTTCCCCGACGCCGGCCAGGAACGGCGGCTCGACGATCCTACTCCGCTGATCGAGGAGCTCCAGGCCCACCTGGAGACGGCCGTCGAGCGGCGGCTGCGGAGCGACGTGCCGGTCGTCACCTACATCAGCGGCGGGCTCGACTCGACCGTCGTGCTCGGCCTTTGCAGTCGGCTCCGCCGCGAGCCGATCCCGGCGTTCACGGTCGGGCTCGACCGCGCGGGGCCCGACGAGCGGGCCCATTCGACCGAGGCCGCCGAGATGCTCGGCTCGCCGCTCACCACCGTGGTCATGGATCGCTCGAAGATCGGCGAGACCTTCCCCGAGCTGGTCCGCGCGGCCGAGGGGCCGGTGCTCGACACCTCGTGCGCGGCCTTGCTGCGACTCGCGCAGGCCGTCCACAGCCAGGGCTACAAGGTCGTGCTCACCGGCGAAGGGGCCGACGAGGCGTTCGCGGGATACGTCTGGTACAAGTCCCAGAAGATCCGCGACGGCGCCTACCAGCGCATCGGCCGGACGATTCCGAGGCTCTTCCGCAACCTGATCGCCCGCTCGGTGGCCGGCGGCCGGATGGTCATCCCGCCCGAACAGGCCATCGGCGGCGTCCGCCCGGCGCAGCAGGATATGTATGAGATGATATCTCAATGCAAGCCGATCCTCTACTCGAATGCGATGAAGGACCGGCTCGACAGCCACAGCCCGTACGCCGATCTCGACATCACCAACGATCGCATCCAGCGCTGGCATCCGTTGAACCAGTCGCTCTACGTCGGCTACAAGGTAATGCTCGCCGGCCTCCTGATGATCTCCAAGGGGGACCGGATCGCCATGAACGCCTCGGTCGAGTCGCGCTACCCGTACCTCGACGACGACGTCATCGCGTTCTCGGCCGGCATCGCCCCCGAGTACAAGCTGCGCGGCATGACCGAGAAATGGATCCTCCGCCAGGTCGCCGCCCGCATCCTCCCCAGCCAGATCGCCAACCGTCCCAAAACGATGTTCCGGTCCAACCTCGCGCAGACGTTTCTCGGCCCCCAACGCCCCGCCTGGGCCGACCAGTTGCTGAGCCTCGACTCGCTTCGCGCCACCGGCTACTTCGATCCCGAATCGGTCCAGAAACAGCGGCGGCTGCAAACTCTACTTCCACGAATGACCCCCGCCCGGTTCGTCTTCGACGTCGCCCTGACCTGCGTCGCCTCCACGCAGCTCTGGCACCACATCTTCTGCGGCGGCGGCCTGTGCGACCTCCCCGTCTGGACCCCGCCCGTCAAGGCGTCCGACTAATCCGGCACGGCCGGAGGAACGTCGCACAATCCGACGCCGAGCTTCACGCGACGCGCGGGAAGCTCGGCCCAGATCCGTTGCTTGTCGGCTTCCGACGCCCCCCGCCATGCGGCGATCTCGTCGAGGGTTCGGGCGCAACCGAGGCAAAGGCGGGAGTCTTTCTCGATCTGACAAATCCCGGTGCACGGACTGGTCGACGACACAGTCAAGACTCCTCACCCATTGCGAACCGTCAGGCGACTCGACGACGACGATGGGCCAGGCCGGCGAGAGCCACGACTCCGACGCTCGCCATCACAAGGCTCGACGGCTCGGGGACGGCGGCGGAAGCGACAGTGTACCGCACGTCGTCGACCGCGAAGTAGCCCGGGGTGTTCATGCCGAACAGGCCGACGTCGGAGGACGACACGTTGAAGTAGATCGTCTGGGCGCCGGCCAGGGCGGAAAGGTCCATGTACCGCCAGTCCTTGACGATGTAATCCTGCTTGTTGTCGCCGAAGCGATAGTCGGCGAGATAGAAATCGATGGACGCTTCGAGGACCTTGCCCGACGCGTCGGAGCCGTAGGCGGTCAACTTGAACCAGTCGGGGTCGTTGCCCGAAGCACCGCCGAACTTCTTGGCGAAACTGTCGCCCCGAAGCATCGAGAGCGCGGCATAGGTCGTGTTCGTCACGAACATCCCCGCGATGCCGGCGCCTGTGGGCAACGTCAAGTGCGGCAGCCCTTGAAGCTGGCTGAGGAGGACATCCGGGCCCAGATCCTGATAGCCGAACGCCACCCCATAGGCGTCGCCGCTGTGGGCTGAACCGGGGAAGGCGGAGAACTGATTCAGGTAGCCGGCGGTCGTCGTGTCGGTCGTGTTCGAGTAGGCGAAGCCGCTCCAGCTACCGAAGGTCTTCTCGTAGTTGTTGACGAAGTCGACTCCCCCCGTCGTGAAGCTTCCCCGCACCACGTCGCCATACGGCCCCTGAACCACCGTGCCGTTCGGGTCGGGTCCCCGCCAGAAGGAATCCGTGCCGAGAGGAAGGTCGTCGAACGTGGCGACGGCGCCGCCGCCGTGCGCCGCGCCGGCCGCCAGGCCGAAGGCGAGAGCCATAAACAAAACTTTGAAATTGTGAATACTCTTTGAGCGCATCTTCGGAAAGCTCCACAGCGTGGGATGAAACAATCGAACACGGAAACGGCGTGGAGCGCGCACCGGTCCCGATTGAGGGCCGGCGCGCGCGATCCCCGACGTCGGTCGGGCGACCGACGCGGCGGGCGTCAGTGGTCGTCTACGATTTCGCCGCCGGCCCTGGCGCAGGGCGAGATGACCTTCCACCCCGTGCTGGACGGGTCCGGCCGCGTGGAGGCGGGACACGGATCAACGGATCGATCCGGCTTGGCGGCCGTGTCGGAGGCGAGCCGGATCGTGAGGATCGCGGCCTCCCCAGGCTCAATGAGCATTAAGGGGCGAGAGCGCACGGATGCGCACGCGGGGGACGGAGCACGGGGGGACATCGGAGCAGACCTTTCCGCCGGGCCGGGCATGGTCGGTGCTTCGACCCCTCCGTACGTGCCCGATGCAGACAGCCTGCGATCCGCGCGCGTCCGGATGCTTGAGGCCGAAGCATCACAACTGCGTCTCGACGGGCAGGTCTTCTGGCTTACGGCTCATAGCGGCCTTCGGACGGCCTTCCCGCCTTGCGGCAGTGGCATGTTCGTCCGATGGCCTGACCGATTACAGCGGCGGCCCCGCGCCGGATTTCCACCGGCTTCCCTATTCTCCCCCACGACCGAACACTCGGGAGGGGGCACCTGTCGAGTGCGTCCAACCTTACTCAGTCACGCGTCCGAGATCAAGCCGAGGACGACGAAACCATGAATCCATTCATTGGCTTCTCTTTTTCATCTTCGTTGCACTTATCCGTCGCTCACCAACGCATTAAGAAGCAACGCGTGGAAATCGGTCGTCTCCAGTAGTTCGTCGGTCGACGGCGGGGGGCCGTCGGCGATGAGGACTGGCTTGTCGAGAGGATCGCGGGCGGGGAGGCCGTGGCTGCCGCGCACCAGGGTCGGGTCGAGCGGGATCACGTCGAAAAGGGTCCGGAATCCGAGCTTCTTCTGGATGAGTCGTCGCACGGCGCGTCCCTTCGGCCAGAGCAGCGTCGGATCGAAAAACAGCTCGCAAGGGTCGTAGCCCGGCTTGCGGTGGATGTCTACGGTCCGCGCGAAGTCGGGGGCGACGGCGTCGTCAAGCCAGTACGGGTAAGCGAACCAGGCGTCGGGCTCGGAGAGGACGACGATCTCGCCGGAGCGGTCGTGATCGAGCCCGATCTCGGCGCGCTCGGCGCCCGCGAAGACCCGGCCGACCCCCGGCTCCTGAGCGAGCATGTCGCGGACGCGGTCGACGTCGCCGGCCCGGCGCACATAAACGTGCGCCAACTGATGATCGCAGACGGCGAAGGCCCGGCTGTCGAACGTGTCGAGCGTCTCGCCGAACGGGCCGTTGCGAACGGTCAGAAGGCCTGCGCGTCGCAGGACGTGGTTGAGCGCGACCGGCCGACTGACGTCGCAATGGCCGTACTCGCTGACGATCCAGACTCGCGCGCCCAGAGCGCGGGCGCGGTCGAGCAGGGGGGCCGCGGCGGCGTCGAGTTCGGCCGTGAGCCGAGCCATGTCGCAGCCGCCGGGCCCGCGGCGCTGGGGCTCGTAGTCGAGATGCGGCAGATAGACGAGCGTCAGGTCGGGCCGATCGCGTTCGAGCACGTCGGCGGCGGCCTGGGCGATCCACTCGGTGCAAGGAAGGCCGGCGTTCGGCCCCCAGAACGTGTGAAAGGGGAACTTGCCGATCTCGGCTTCGAGCCTCCCGCAGAGGGGCTCGGGCGTTCCCGACACGCCGAACACCTTGCCGCCGTCGGCCCCGTAATAAGGCTTGGGCGTCACGCTGATCTCGACGTCCGCACCCTGGTTGAACCACCAGAACAGCTTGGCCGCGCGGAACGACCGCCCACGCTCGCGGGCCATCCTCCGGGCCGTCGAGTAGATCGGCTCGGCCTGAACCAGGGCGCTCGACTGCTGCCAGAATCGAACCTCGCGTGTGTCGCGAAAGAGCCAGCCGTTGCCTACAATTCCGTGATCCTGGGGCGGACGCCCGGTCAGCAAGCTCGCCTGGGCCGTGCAGGTGACCGCCGGCGCGACTTCATGCAGCGAGCGGACCCAGCCGGCGTCGGCCAGCGCACGGAACCGACGGGCGTGACCGAGGAGTCGGGCGGTCAATCCAACGGCGTTGACGACGACGACGGGCGGTGGCGACATGGATCCGTGCGACTCCCGGTTCGAGGATCGTTCCGTAAAGAAAACCAGGATACCAGGCGGAGGCGAATCCATGTCGAGTCAAGAATCCGAGTCTCCGCCCCTGCCACCGTACAGCTACGTTCCAGGCGGGCGCTGGCCGCACCCGACCAGTTCACCTCTCGGGCACCTGCACGGCAGGCCGCCCGAGCATACCCCGCCGATCGAAGGCGATGCGTGGCCCGAATCGAAGGCCTACCTTCGCGGCGTCGCACTGTTCAACGCCGGATACTATTGGGAGGCTCACGAAGCCTGGGAAGCGCTCTGGCACGCGCACGAACGACGAGGGCCGACGGCGACCGTCCTCAAAGGGCTCATCAAGCTGGCCGCCGCCGGCGTCAAGATCCGCGAGGGACGTGTCGCCGGCGCGCGGACGCACGCGCGTCGCGCGGCGGAACATTTCGCCGACGCCATGGCCGAGGCGGGCTCCCGCCAGATCGGACTCGACCTCACGCAGTGGATCAAACACGCGGAAACCATAGCATGCGATCCCCCCGAAGACGCCGGACGTCCGGAAACAGCCGTACATGAAGTGTTTCCCTTCCGCGTCGAGCCACGATTTCCAGCTTAATCCTCCAACATTCGGCACATCGCGACGGGACTGTTGAAATCCAAAAACTTTCATTCTAAAATCAGACAATTCGTGACGGAAACTCAGCTTTTAACAATCATTGTTCGTGCCAACCAGCCGCCCTTGCATTCGACCGTGCAATGATTTTCCACGGCGCATGCTCGCACCCGTGGAGCGACCCGATTCAAGAAGAAAGGTCTGCGCTCGCGACGGAGAAAGGACCAGCCTGATCTCGCATCGTTAGTTCGAGGAAATCCCTGCCGTAACGGCGTCTCATCAACGAACAGCGAGGAACGAACTCATGCCGAGGGAATCGTCGAGACCTTACTCGGACGTCGACGGCGGGGAAGAAGGACTAGTGATTCTCAGGCGGATGGCGCCGAAGCTCTTGAAGTCGCTGACGGAACAGACGTTGAGCGAGTTGGTTCGCGTCTTGCTGGTGCTGGGAGGAATATCCACCGCGGTCCTGGTCTGGGCGTTCGGCGCGTGGCTGATGCAGTCCTCGGCCCAGTTGACGTCGGGGCTCGACGGGTTCGCGGTGGCCTGGGCCGCATGGGCGCTCCGTGGACAGCTCTCGGCCGTGGCGCTCACTCAGTCGCACATTGGATCGTACGCACGGGAGACGGCCGTCGTCTTCACGCTCCTGGGCGGGCTTTTCGGCCTGTTCGGCGGCGCGGCGGGCGGCCTCATCTCACGATCGATCCCAAGGACCGCGAGGGCCGGAGCGGGGGGGCTGTTGCTGGGCTCGCTGGCCGGCGGCGCAAGCTGCCTGCTCGTGGTCCCGATCTACCTCGGGTTGATCCTACAGACGCCCGACACGAGGATCTCGATTGCGGCGCACGCCCTGATTCACTCGGCGGCGGCCGCGGCTTGCGGACTCGCCGCCGGTCTGGGGGCGCGGATGAGCGTCAGGGAAGCGCTGACGCTCGCGATGGCGGGGGTCATGGGCGCCAGCCTCGGCGCGTTGCTCTTCGGCCTCATCCAGATGTTCTGCTTCCCGTTCGAGTCGGAGTTTGTGCCGATCCCGCGCTCGAGCCTCTGCCGCCTCGTCGCGTTCATGTGCGCGACGCTCGTCGCTGCGTCTTGCATCGCCACGGTTCTCAAGGCTCCGTCGGCCGCGAGGGCCGACGGAGCGGATTAGGATCGGACCGGGTCAGGCGGCGAGGCTGTTGTAGCCCAGCCAACGCCGCCAGTAGGCGGCCAGCGGCAGCGACATCATGCTGGCGATGATCAAGCTCATGAAGCCCTGCGAGCCTCCCTCGACGAACCCGTAGCTGTGCAGGCCCACGCCGAGGATGAAGTTGACCCCGTACCAGGCCATCACGACGGAGAGGAAGCAGGCGACCGAGGCGAAGACCAGGCCGAAAGTATTGACCCAGCCGGCGAACCGGCCGTGCAGCGGCACCAGGTAGACGAGCAGCGTGATCAGCGCCCAGACTTCCTTGGGGTCCCATCCCCAGAAGCGTCCCCACGAATAGTCGGCCCAGACGCCTCCGAGGATCGTGCCGGCGGCGATCAGCAGAACGCCCACCTGCATCGCCCGGTAGATGAAGTTCGACAGCGGCTTGATCATGGCCGCGGTCTGCTGCATGGACCGGCTTCGGGCGTCGAGCTGGAGCGGCGGAGCGGCCTCGGCCATAGCCTTGATCTCTTCGACCGACGGCCGAGGACGGCTTCCAGCCGCCGCGTGCCGCTCGACCTCGACGGCCGGCTGATCGTCCAGACCGCGCGTCGTGAGCCGGTTGACGACCTCGCCGGCGCAGGCCAGGACCGTCCCCAGCGAGACCATCCAGCCGATTCCGCCCATGATCGCAAAGACGTAGAACAGGGGGTCGCCGGTCGTCCACGACTCGCCGAACAACCCGTAAGACGCCGCCACGCCGGCCCCGCCCGTCGCCAGCAGCGGCAAGCCGGGGAGCAACGGCGCCGCCAGCTCCTTGAACGTCGGCGTGCGGCGGTATGTGGCGGTCAGGTAATAGAACGTCGCGATCAGGCCGAGCCCCCAGGCCAGGCCGAACGCGGCGTAGCTCGACACCTCGGTCAAGACGTGGATCGTCAGCCAGAGGTTGCTCCGTAAGACCGGCTGAAGGCTCTTGATGCTGGGGTCGAGCAGCGGAACGTTGGCCGCGGTGATCGTTCCCAGCAGGGCCACGCCCGCTCCGGCCAGGGCCGTGAAGGTGCGGCGGTAGACCAGTTCGAAGGTGAACGACAGGACCGCCGTGACCAGGGCCACCCAGATGACCGTCTCGTACATGTTGGTCACCGGCGCCCAGCCCGAGATGGCGATCCGCAGGTAGAAGCCGTAGACTTCCAGCCCGATTCCGGCCGCCAGGCCGAGCATGCCCAGCGTGTAGAAGCTCTTGCCGGCGATCCCCATCTCCGACCGCCGGCCGCCGGCGAAGCCGAGGCTCACGGCCAGCAGGGCGAGGGCCGCCCCGTAAGCGAAGGGCGCCTGCCAGAACGGGTTAACCGCGTTGAAGTGCGACTCGCGATCCATCGAGGCCAGGGTCGGATACTTGCCCGGGTTGACCGCCTCGCCCAGCGCCCTCGACGTCTTCAAGAGGTTCGCGGCGGCGTCCGCGGCGACCTGTCCCGGAGCGCTCGTCTCGGCGTTCTCGAGCTGGCGGTAGGCCGTCAGGAACGCGCGGACGTCGGCGTCGGGATATCCGGCCTTGACAAGTCCTTCGGGTTCCGCCTTGAGCAAGACCTTCAGGGGAACCCAGACCGAACTTTCGCTCAGCCAGACGCTGAACTTCTCATCGAACTTGGCGTCTTCGCCGGGAGTGTGGCGATCGTCGAGCGGGGTGTCGTTCCAGTACGTATCCAAAGCCTTGAGCGCGTCGAACTCGATCGGGGTGAGGACGCGCGAAAGCTCGCGCGGGTCCTGCACCGAGCGTGCCTTGGGGATGACCTCTTTATAATAGTCGAGGGCCGCCCGGCTCGACGGCCGGGGCATGATCCGGATCAGGCCGGCGGACCGCATCTCGTCGCCGCTGTACGATTTGTAGGTCACCAGCCGCTGGCCGACGTCGATCGCCCGCTTCTCGATTTCCGTGAGCCGCTGGGCCGACTTCGGATCGGCGTCGAATTTCCGCTTCTGCGCGTCGAGCTGCGAGACCCACTCCATGAACGGTTCGTCATGATCGCCGTGCTTGATCTTGGCGTTCTCGAGTTCGTCGGGGGTCAGCCACTTGTGTTCCTCGTGGAGCTTGTCGGCCAGTACGGTCAGGGTCTTCTGGTCGTCGGCGGCGAGCTTGGACGACTTCAAGAGCTCGGCCAGCATCCCGGTGGTGATCTCGGAATCCTCGATCAGCCTGGTCAGCCGCCCTTTGTCGTCGGCCGAGGTCGTCGACTTCGCGGCGACAACGCCGAGCTGCTCGCGGATCGAACTCAGGAGGATCTGCCGCTTCAGTGGAAGGTAGTCGACCAGGATGAACGGCTGAGAATCCCAAAACTCGGGCCGGACGATCCAGTCGACGAACGCCGCCACCGGCCCCCAGGTCTCGACGACCCGGTTCTCGTCGTCGAGCAGCTTGATGGTCTCGCGGCTGAAGACGTGCTTGACCTCCTCGCGGGCGACCGTGTCCAGCGGCTTGACGCGCCCCTGGTGCATGACAGCGACCTTGCCGAGCTGCTCGTAGGCCGGCCCGACGCCCAGCTTGCGCACGCCCTGATCGTCGCGTTGCCCGGGCGAAACCGCCGCAACCGTGGTGATCAGCAGCGCGCACAGGCCAAGTCCAAAGAGAAGTCGGCCGTATCGTCTCATCACATTTCTCCCGTGGCTGGCGGTGTACGGATTCGGATCGAACGACCGGTTCCCATTCCTGACACGCGCGACGCTTGAGCTGAGTTAGAGGATCTCGTCCTGGGGCTGAGGCTTCGGCGCCACGACCGGCTCGGGGATCGGCAGCCCGGCTTTGCGAGCCGCTTGCTCGCGTTCGCGCTTGCCGCCGTCGGTGAAGAGGCCGGCCCGCATGTAAAACTGCACGAACGCCCCCATCACCACCAGCAGACAGCCGGCGTAGATGATCGGCCGGCCGGGATTGCTCCCCACCTGGAAGACCGACTGGAACTGACCGGTGCGCTGGTTGGTGCGAGGATCGACGATCGGCGAGTACCGCATCTGGTAGAACGAGTAGCCGCGATGCGTCAGGGGCTCGTTCATCGAGATCGTGTATGGCTTGTCGCGGACGCCCGTCGACGGGTCGTCGAGCCGCACCTTGCTGACGAACTTCGTGGCTTGCTCGGTGCCGGGCTCGAAGCCGACCTCGAAGTCGTCGAGCTTCAGCTCGAAGCCCAGGGGGCGGCGGTCGACGTCGTAGGCGACTTCGTACAGGCGATCACCGAACGGAACCGGGCGGAACGAGGGCGATTCGAGCGACTCGCTGCGCTGGATCCAAATTTCCTTCGACTGATCGCCGACCGTCAGTTCGACGAGGCAGGCGGGCATCGCCTGTTCCATCTGGCCCTTGGGCAGGAACAGCGGCTCGAAGATCTGCTTTTCGACGCCGGCAGGCAGGTAGTCCTCGACCTGAAAGCCGATCGTCATGACCGCGCCGGCGGCGGCGCCGAAGGCGTCGATCCACTTGTGCTGGGCGAGCGGCCCCGACGACCGCAGCTCGACCTTGCCCTCCTTGCCCCGGCCGAAGACCCGGTAGTAGAGCGCGTGATCGGGGCCGGCCAGGACGTCGATCTGGCCGAAGCGGCCGTTGGTCTTGGGATCAAGGTCGGGTGGGACCATCAGATGAATCGACACCAGAGCCTCGGCCGGCTTGCCGCCGTCGGCGCTGGGGCGCGGGATCACGTTGGGGAACATCGGCATCGAGCCCATCGCGATGTGCTCGACCTCGGCGCCTTCCCCCTTGCGAACCTGGAACATGGCGATCGGAATCGAATCTTCGCCGACGACCCGCGACAATCCCCCCTCGGCGGTCGGGAAGTGCGCCAACTTTTCCAGCTTCACGTTCAGATCGCTGTCAGGCAGCGTGAGGGCCGTGCCCACCGGCTGGTCGACCGCGAAGTCGTAAACCTTTTCCTTGCCGTTCTTGTCCGCATAGCGGAACCGGGCCACGCCGGCGGCGCTCTTCTCCAGGGGCGGCTTGAGGAAGTCTTCGAGCAGGCCCGGCTTGTCCACGTAGGCGAACGTCAACAGCGCGGGCATGCCGTCGCTCTTGGCGGCGCGGTAGAAGCGGCGGTCGAGCTTGAACCACTGCTCGTCTTCGATGGGAGTGGCCAGCCGAGGCTCGGGCATTCCCGGCGCCTTGAACTGAAGCTGGACCCGGGCCATCGGCTGACCGGCGGGGTCGGCGACGCGCAACATCGCGGGGGCCGACGACGGCAGGTATTGCTTGACGGCGAACCGAAACGGGTCGCCCGACTTGCTCAGGACGTCCTCGGCGGGGCCCGCCGAGGGGAGCCGGCCGCCGCTCAGCCAGTTAAGCCCCAGATCGAAGATATTGTTGATGCGCGACTGTCCCGCGCCCCACGCGAACGGTCCGCCGGCGTCGAACGGCATCTCGTACGACCGCGAAGACTCTTGACCATGGGGATCGACTTCGCGGACCCGGAAGACCGGAGCGTCGGTCCGGAGCATCTCGCTCCGCTTCTCCCCTTCGAGCATCCCGACCATGCCCTCGTCGCCCGATTTGAAGTGGACGTACGAGCCGGCGATCAGGACCAGGAGCCCGATGTGCGTGATCACGAACCCCGTCTGCCGCTTCTTCCATGGGTATCGAATGAGGGCGGCGCAGAGGATGTTGGTCGCCAGAAACGCGAGCAGGATGGCGAACGCCGCGCTCTTGTAGAGGTAGTCCTGGACGGCCTTGGTTCCGTAGTTCGACTCGAACCAGGTCGCGAAGGCCAAGGCCGCCGCCAGGCTCGTCAAGCTGAGGACGGCCAGCTTGAGCGAGGCGAGGAATCGGTAGACGGCGGTGATCCCGTTGACGAACAGGCCGCCGGGCGACGACCGGGACGTCGAACGCGCACTCGAATTCGCGTTGGCAGGACCGCCAGGAGACGATGAGGAACCTGGAGCCTGCTTGCTGGCCATCGCCATGATATCGCACCTGCCGAGGAGGGAGGAACAAGAACGCGGAGAGATCGGGCGGGCGGGGCGCCGGCTGTTCCGAAGTCGCCCCGAGTACCAGTAGATTCTATCCGCGGCTTGCGCCGGGGACCAGTCTCGTGACGGCGCGCCAGCCCCGGCCGACGCGCCCAACGACTGTAAAAGGCGTTGATTCGATCAGTGGAACGCCGAATGACACTGAACGCAGGTTGCGTTCAGACGGCGGACGCTCGCGAGCAGCTCGGGCTCGCGGCCGTCCTCGTAAACCCGAGAAAGCTCAAGCGCCGCCAGCTTCATCTCGCCGGCGTAAGCTCGCCACACGTCGCGGCGGACGCCCGGATCGAACGGCGCGACCGCATCGGCCGCCCAGGCGGACTGTTCCGCCAATCGCCCGATCCGATCGCGATCCGGGAAACTCAGGCTACCACAGTCAATACGTTCCAGAGGCTGGATAAGTTCTCTCAGATCGGACCGATGCGCCGTTTCGGAACCCACAAGGGCCATCGCGCCACGGATCGGTTCGAGCTTGCGAGCGTTCCGATTCGCGGCCAGGGAGCCCAGGGCGACGAGGCCGACCAGCAGGCTCAGCGTGACGCCATAGCCAATCAGTTGCTTCTTGAGCAGCCCCCGGGCGCGTTCCAGCCGCCTCGAAATCGACCCGACCGGATACCCGAGCTGTTGCGCGGCCTCGTGGTTGGTCAGCCCTTCGAGGTAGCAGAGGACCAGCGGAGCGCGATACTTCTCGGGGAGCCCTTCGACGGCCGTATCGATCATCCGCCGAACGTCCTGGCGTTCGACCTCGTCGCCGAAGGCCGAAACCGGGCATTCCGGCGAGTGCATCCCGCCGTAGAGGCTCGACGCCTGGACCTCGCGGCGCCCCCGCCGGGCGATCTCGCCACGGGCGTGGAGAGCCAGCCGCCGCGCCACGTTTTGCACCCAGCCTCCCACGGAAGGCTTCCATGAGACTTCCGATGCGCGAAGGGCCAGGATCAAAAACGTCGCCTGAAAGACTTCCTCGACGTCGTGCTCGCTGCGAAGAAAACGTCGACAAACACGCTGCACGACCGGGCCATGGCGCTCGACCAACTCCGCGAAGGCGGTCTCTTCCCGCCTCTCCGCGAACCGCTTCAGGAGTGTCGCGTCACTAGCGTGATCGATCATCGGTCGGTTCGTCCTGGCCGCTCATGTCCGCCTTACTTCTGTATTATGTCGATTCAGCGTCCGACGAATGCAAATTTCTGGGCGAAGTCGGCGATTTCTCGGCAATCGACCTCCAACGCCCCGAATGAGTTCGTCCGGACAAGGCGGGCAAGACGGCGAATTCGCGAGCCGAGGGCGATCTCGGGATCAGCCGATCTGGAGCAGGCGGCTCATCCGCTTGACGACGTCCTTCATGGCTTCGAGATCGCCCAGGCCGACCTCGGCCGTGATCCAGCCTTCGTATCCGACATCGATCAGCGCCTGGCGAACGGCGGACCAGTCGATCTCGCCTTCGCCCAGGGGGTAGTCGAACCGCTTGGGCTTGGCGTATTCCTTGATGTGGATCTTGAGGATACGGTGCCCCAACTCGTGGATCCACTCCTCGGGGTAGCCGAACTCGACCACGTTGCCGACGTCGAAATAGGCGCCGACGGTCGGGCTCTGGAATTCGTCGATGTAGCGAGCGAACTCGACGGGGCTGAGCAGAAACTTGTTCCAGACCTCCTCAACCGCGATCTTGACGCCGCTTTGCTCGGCCAGCGGGATCAGCTTGCGGATGTTCGCCTGCGATCGCTCGTAGGCCTGGCGGTAGGAGACCTTCTTGTTGACCACGGCCGGGACGACCAGGACGGTCGTGCCGCCGTAAGCCTTGCAGTCGAGGAATTCCTGCCGGATGGCGGCCATCCCGGCCTCGACCACCTGGGGATCGGGGTCGGAGAGCGGCTTTTGCCAGTGCAGTCCGCCGCTGACGCCGTGGATCAACAGGCCCGTCTTGTCGCGCGCGGCCAGGAGCTCGTCGAGGTCGAACTCGTTGGGGCTTATGAGTTCGACGCCCTCGAAACCGGCCTCTTTGAGAAGCTGGAACGTCGGCAGCGCGGGCCCCTTGGTCAGGCCGCCGAGCATGAACGCCCGCTTCCACCGCGGCTTGCCGGCCTCGGCCGCAACAGCGCCTTTGCCCAGTGCCGCGCCCGCCGCGACGCCGGCGGCTGCCGCGAGGAACGTTCTGCGGTCGATCGTCGTCATCGTCGTCCACCTCAAGGAGAAGGCGTTGCATTCAAGTTCACGAGAATCGAAGTCGGTTCAGGCGAGCAACTCGGCGAGCTTGGCTTCGAGCAGTTCGCCGACGACGGCCGGGTTGGCCTTGCCGCCGGTCTGCTTCATGACCTGGCCGCGGAGGAAGCCCTTCACGGCCTCGGGCTTCTTCTTGCCTTTTCTCAGGTCTTCCAGCGCCTGGGGGTTGGCGGCGATCGCCGCGTCGACGGCCGTGGCGATGTCGTCGCGGTCGGAGACCATCTTGTAGCCGCCGATCTCGATGACGACCTCGGCGGAGTCGCCGGTCTCGATCATCCGGCCGAGAACTTCGCGCCCCTGGTTCGTGTTCAGCTCGCCGCGATGGACGCGGTTGATCAGGTCGGCCAGGGCCTCGGGGGAGACGGGGAACTCGGCGATCGACTGCTTCTTGTCCTTGATCGTCCGCAGCACGTCTTGTTGGATCCAGTTGCTGGCGATCTTGAACTCGCCCGTCGACTTGGCGACGGCGTCGTAATAGTCGGCGACGTCCGAGCCCTGCTCGACAAGCACGTTGGCGTCGTAGGGGGAAAGCTCGTAGTCGCTCTCAAACCGCTTCCGACGGGCCGCGGGAAGCTCGCCGATCGACGCGCGGACCCGCTCCTTCCAGGCTTCGTCGACGACGACGGGGACCAGGTCGGGCTCAGGGAAGTAGCGGTAGTCGGCGGCCGTCTCCTTCTCGCGCTGAGGCTTGGTGACCTCCTCGGCGTCGTTCCAGCCGCGCGTGGTCTTGGGTGAGTCCTTGATCGTCAGGCCGTCTTCCCGCCACTTGGCGTACTGCCGCTCGACCTCGTAGTTGAGCGCCTTCTCGACGGCGCGGAAGCTGTTGAGGTTCTTGATCTCGACGATCGGGGTGGCGATCTTCTGGCCGTCCTTGTGGATGTGCAGGTTGACGTTGGCGTCGCATCGGAGCGAGCCTTCCTGCATCTCGCAGTCGGAGACGCCCAGGTAGCGGAGCGTGAGGCGGAGTTCTTCAAGGCACCCCCGCGCATCGGCCGCGTTGCGGATGTCGGGCTCGCCGACGATCTCCAGCAGCGGAATCCCGGCGCGGTTCAGGTCGACTTCGGAGAAGCCTCCGGCGGCGTGAGTCAGCTTGCCGGTGTCTTCTTCCAGGTGGACCCGGGTCAGCCCGCAGCGGCCGCCGCCGCCCCCGTCTTTCCGCTCGGGGATGTCGAGCCAGCCGCCCAGCGAGAACGGCAGGTCGTACTGGCTGATCTGATAGTTCTTGGGCAGGTCGGGATAGTAATAGTTCTTGCGGTCCCACTTCGTGAACGGCGCGATCTCGGCGTGCAGGGCGAGCGCCGTCTTGAGCGCCAGATCGAACGCCTTGCGGTTCATCACCGGCAGCGTGCCGGGCATCCCGAGCGAGACCGGGTCGGTCTGCGTATTCGGCGGCAGGCCGAACTCGGTGCCGCACCACGAGAACATCTTGCTCTCAGTCTGGAGCTGAACGTGGATCTCAAGGCCGATAATGACGTCGTAAGGATGACTCATGGAGAAGAAACCCGCCTAGCTCTCTTGTGATACTGGAGTGATCGTCCAGAACCGCTGATATTTCGACTCGATCCAGCTTAAAACCAGTAAGCCCTCGATCGATCAGCCCGCGAGCCCCGGCCGCCTCGTATGCCAGTCGGTCTCGCGTTCGAAGACGCGAGCGGTGCGGAGGAGGTTTTCCTCGGCGAAGGCTGGGGCCAGAAGCTGGAGGCCGATCGGCAGGTTCGACTTCGTGAGGCCGCAGGGGACGCTGAGGCCGGGGATGCCGGCGAGGTTGGCGGTAATCGTGTAGATGTCGGAGAGATACATCGCCAGCGGGTCGGCGGTCCGCTCGCCCAGCTTGAAGGCCGGCGAGGGGGACGTGGGGCCGAGGATGACGTCGACCTTCTTGAACGCCTCGTCGAAGTCGTTGCGGATCAGGCGGCGAACCTTGAGGGCCTGGTTGTAATACTGATCGGCGTAGCCGGCCGAGAGGGCGAAGGTCCCCAACATGATCCTCCGCTTGACCTCGGGGCCGAACCCCTCGGAGCGGCTGGCCATCATCATGCGGACCAGCGGGTGCAGGTTCTCCTCGCCGGGGTACTTGGGCGACCAGTCCTCGGCGCGATGGCCGAAGATCGTGCCGTCGTAGCGGGCCAGGTTGCTCGAACACTCGGCGGGAGCCACGATGTAGTACGCGGGCACGCCGTACTTCGAGTTCGGCAGCGAGACTTCCTCGATGATCGCGCCGGCCTTCTCGTAGATCCGAATCGCCTCGCGGACGGCGGCCTCGACTTCCGGATCGAGTCCTTCGCCGAAGAACTCGCGGGCGACGCCGATGCGGAGCGAGCCGGGGGGCTTGTCGAGCGTGGCTGTGTAGTCCGGAACAGCCTGGTCGACGCTGGTTGCGTCGCGATCGTCGTGGCCGGAGATAACCTTCAAGAGCAGGGCCGCGTCGGCCAGGTCGTGAGCGAACGGGCCGATCTGGTCGAGCGAGCTGGCGAATGCGATCAGGCCGTAGCGGCTGACGCGGCCGTACGTCGGCTTGAGGCCGACGATGCCGCAGACGGCCGCCGGCTGGCGGATCGATCCGCCGGTGTCGCTGCCGAGCGAAACCGGGGCGAGGTCGGCGGCGACCGCGGCGGCCGAGCCTCCCGAAGAACCGCCCGGGATTCGCTCCTCGTCCCACGGATTGAGCGTCGGTCCGTAGGCGCTGTTTTCGGTCGAGGAGCCCATCGCGAACTCGTCCATGTTCGTCTTACCGAACAGGATCGCGCCGGCGTCCTTCAACTTGGTGATCACCGTCGCGTCGTAGGGGGGCCGGAACGACTTGAGCATCCGGCTGCCGCAGGTCGTCGGCTCGTTGGTGACGCAAAGGACGTCCTTGATCGCGACCGGCACCCCCGCCAGCGCGCCGACGGGCTCGCCGGCCCGCCGCTTGGCGTCGATCGCCCGGGCCTGGTCCAGGACGCGTTCGGGGTCGAGGTGGACGAACACGTTGAGGCGTTTGAGCGACTCGGCGCGGTCGAGGTACTGGCGGACGAGGTCCTCGCTGCGGATCTCGCCGGCGTTCAGTTTCGCCAGGAGGCTGGCGGCGGTGGCGTTGTTCATCGAAATGGGCGTCCTGAAGGCGGATTCTCACTCAGCTCGTTCGATCGGTCGGCGACGTCTCGGCTCAACTCGACTCAGTCGAGGACGGCGGGAACCAGGAAGCTGTCGAGGTTCCGCTTGGGTGCATTGAGGAGCGCGGCCTCACGCGGCAGGGAGGGGCCGCGGACGTCGTCGCGGAACACGTTGCGGACCTCGACGCCGTGGGCCAGCGGCTCGACGCCCGTCGTGTCGGGCTCCTGAAGATGGGCCACGTATTCCACAATCGAATTGAGCTGCCCGGTGAACGTCTGAAGCTCGTCCGGGCTCAACCGCAAACGCGCCAGCACGGCGACTTTCGCCACATCGTCGGTCGAGAGCGACATCAGCCTGGTATCCCCCGCGATAATCTTCGGAACTCGCCGTCGCATCCGGCTCGGAGTCGATACTCCGCCCGTCGTTTTGGAAACGTCTCAGCCGCGTCCGGCGCATCGAGCCAGTCTGACAGATTCCGGCCCGGCGTTCAAGGTTCGCAGCCCACCATGCGTCGTACTGCCGCCGTGGGGACGAATCACCGCATTCGAGCGAGCACTTCTCAAAAAAATAATGGGATGACGATTACCCGGCGATCCCGTAAGGTGGCTTCCGTACAAGGGGTGCACCGTCGACCCGTTCGTCCTCAACCAAGAGGGAGGGTGGGCAGGATAGAGAAGCGATCAACGGCGAGGACTGGCTGTCCATGCATGACATCGACCTGATTTTGACACTGACGGGCGGCCTTGCCGCGGCCCTGGTCCTCGGCTTCATCACGTTCAAGCTCAAGCTGTCGCCGATCGTCGGCTATCTCCTGGCGGGAATCGTCGTCGGGCCCACGACGCCCGGCTTCACGGCCGACCAGCACCTGGCCGACCAACTTGCCGAGATCGGCGTCATCCTCCTGATGTTCGGCGTGGGGCTTCAGTTCCATCTCAAGGAGCTGTTGGCGGTTCGTCGCGTCGCGATCCCGGGAGCGATCTGCCAGAGCGTGGTGGCGACGATCCTCGGCACGATCGTCGGACATGCGTACGGATGGGGATGGGCGGCCGGATGCGTCTTCGGCATGTCGATCGCCGTGGCCAGCACCGTCGTCCTGATCCGCGTGCTCGCGGACAACGATGATCTGCACACCCAGTCCGGCCACATCGCGGTCGGCTGGCTCGTGGTCGAAGACCTGTTCACGGTCCTGGCGCTCGTCATGCTGCCGGCCGTCTTCGGCCCGGGCGCCACGTCGGCGAGCGGCGTCCTCTTGGCCGTCGGGGTCGCCGTGGTCAAGGTCGCGGCGATGGTCGGGCTCACCTTCGTGGTCGGAGAGCGGGTGATCCCCTGGCTGCTCGACAAGGTGGCGGCGACGCGCTCGCGCGAGCTGTTCACGCTGACAGTACTCGTCGTGGCTCTCGGAATCGCCGTCTCGGCGGCCAAGCTGTTCGACGTCTCGATGGCGCTCGGCGCGTTCCTCGCCGGCATGGTCGTCGGCCGGTCGCAGTTCAGCCTCCGGGCCGCAACCGAAGCCCTTCCGATGCGCGACGCCTTCGCGGTGCTGTTCTTCGTCTCGGTCGGCATGCTCTTCAACGTGCATGCGCTGTTCGACTCGCCCGCGCTAATCGCGGCCACCCTGGCGGTCATCTTGATCGGCAAGCCGCTGGCCGCGCTGACGATCGTCCTCTTGCTGAAGTATCCAACGCGCGCGGCCGTCTCGGTCGCCGTGGTTCTGGCGCAGATCGGCGAGTTCTCGTTCATCCTGGCCTCGGGCGGCAAGGCCCTGGGAATCATCGACGAGGACGCAACGAACGTCATCATCGCCGCAGCCATCATCACGATCACGCTCAACCCGATCCTCTACCGCCTGATCGATCCCCTTGAAAAACTTCTGAACCGCTTCATCAAGACGTCAGCCCCGGTGGAGAACGGTCCACAGCACGAGCTTGACGACCCGGAAGCCTCCGGCCGACACCGCGCCGTCGTCGTGGGGTATGGGCCGGTGGGTAAGACGCTCGCCCGTTTGCTGCGCGACAACCAGATCGATCCGGTCGTCATCGAGCTCAACATGGACACCGTCCGCCGCCTGGGCGACGACGGCGTCCGGGCCATCTACGGCGACGCCTTGCATCGCGACGTCCTGGATCACGCCGGGTTGGACAAGGCGGTCGGCTTCGTCCTCAGCAGTTCGACCATGCACGGCGGCAAGGAGACGATCCGCCTGGCTCGCGAGATCAACCCCGACCTCTTCATCCTCGCCCGCACGGCTTACCTTCGCGACGTCGCGGAACTGCGAGCCGCCGGCGCCGACAGCGTCTTCTCCGGCGAGGGAGAGGTCGCCCTGGCGATGACCGAGTTCCTCCTGGAGCGACTCGGCGCCACCCCCGATCAAATCGACCGCGAACGCGACCGCGTCCGCGCCGAGTTCTCCGCCATCACCCAGGACGGTTCCGACGAAGCGGCCAATGGCGGCGGCGGCGAGGCGCGCCAGCCGCAAGACGACGCTGCAACGAGCGCCGCGGTTCAGGGGAACACGGCCGGCGATTGACCGGGCGGCCCGACCCTGGATTCTCCTCCTTCTCCAGCGGTCGACGACGAACGGATTGCCTTGCTGACAAAACATTGTTATACAAGATCGATCTGTTAAGAAGACTTCCATGCCGACGGGACAGCTTGACCGCGCCCGCGCGTCGGACGGTCAAGCCTCTTTCTTCCGATTGAACCGGCCGTGTCGCGCCGGTGCCATCCGACTCGGATCGGGATGGGTCAGATACCACGCCGAATTTTCTCCCCGCATGTTCGGGTCGCCAGGCTCGCCGGGCCGGTGATCCGCTCCCCTTTGATTGCTGATGGAGTGGCTGCCGCCGCCCCATGCGCCTTATTCGTCATCGAAAACCTCGATCCTCGATCATCTGGAGCTTCGCATGTATCGACTCAAGAGCTCGGTCTGCGTGGTGCGAACGATCATCGCCGGACTTGCATTGACGATCTTCAGCTCCGGCGCGACCCCGCCGGACGAGCCGAGTGCGACAGCCGCAGTCGTCCCGCGCCCCTCGGCGGGCGAGGCTCGCGAGCGGGCGAAGTTGCTCCACGGGACCATTCACGACACGCTCCAGATCGTCCACAGCCGGTATTACCGCGAGGATGAAGGGCTGCCGATCCCCGCGGCCACCCTCAAGCTGGTGTTTCAACGGCTGGCTGAGCGCGACGGCGTCGAACTCCACTGGCTCGCCGTCGATACGAAGGCGATGAACATCGACCATGCTCCTCGGAATGAATTCGAGAAGGAAGCCGTGAAGGTCCTTGTATCGGGCAAAGAGGAATACGACCTCGCCGGGGACGGAGTCTATCGCCGCGTCGGTCTCATCACGCTGGGTTCCGAGTGCCTCAAGTGCCACCTGCCGGGTCGTACAAGCAACAAGAGCCGCGCGGCCGGGCTTGTCATCACGATGCCGATCGTGAAGAAGTAACTCCTTGAGGCCCGAAAGAAGCCAGCCCGGCTCACCGGTGGATCGCACACGATGCGCCGGACGCCCTCACTTCCCCCCCGAGGTTTGACGATCCGACGGGCGGTCTTCTATGATGCGATCGGTCATGAGCGGGAACGACGAAGCCAGGACGGACGTCGAAGAATCCTTTTTCAACCAGGATCGGCTTGATGGCGATTAAAGGACCTGTAGCGATCATCCTGGCGGCAGGCCAGGGCAAGCGGATGAAGTCGGAGAAAGCCAAGGTCCTCCACGAGGTCTGCGGCCGGCCGATGATTCAGTACGTGGTCGACGCGGCTCGGGGGGCGGGGGCGAAGACGATCGTCGTGGTCGTCGGTTACGCCTCGGAGCAGCTTTACTCCGCCTTGCAGAATGAGCCCGACATCCTGTTCGCCACCCAGTCGGAACAGCTCGGCACCGGCCACGCCGTCAAGGTCTGCCGGCCGCTTCTGGGCGACTATCAGGGCCCAGCGCTGATCCTGGTCGGCGACGAGCCGTTGCTCCGCCCCGAGCCCCTGGCCGACCTGCTCAACCGCCAGAAGCACGAAGGTGCCGCTTGCTTGCTGGGAACGGCCGAACTCGCCGACCCGACGGGCTTCGGCCGCATCCTCCGCGATTCGGCCGGCCGGTTCCTGCGGATCGTCGAGGAGCGCGACTGCTCGCCCGAGGAGAAGGCGATTCGCGAGGTCAACCCGAGCTGCTACGTCTTCGAGACGCCGGTGCTCTGGGAGGCCCTCGACCAGATCGGCACCAGCAACGCCCAGGGCGAGTATTACCTGACCGACGCCCCCGAGCGGCTGATGACGATGGGCCGGAAGGTCGTCGCCCTGAAGGTGCTCCGAGCCGACGACGTCCTGGGCGTCAACACTCGACAGCACCTCGCCCTGGCCGGGGCGATCATGCAGTCGCGGATTCAGGACCACCTGATGACCGAAGGGGTCACGATCGTCGCCCCCCGGAACACCTACATCGACGGCCGGGCGACGATCGGACCGGACACGATCATCCACCCGTTCAGCGTGATCGGCGGCCCCGTGAGCGTCGGCGCGAACTGCCGGATCGGCCCGTTCGCCCACCTCCGGCCCGGCACCGAGCTGGCCGACGACGTCGTGGTGGGAGCGTTCGTCGAAATCGCGCGGTCGAAGCTCGACGGCGGCACGATCGCTCGCCACCTGACCTACCTGGGCGACGCCGTCGTCGGCCGCGACGTCAACATCGGTTGCGGCGCCGTCACCGCCAACTTCGACGGCAGCCGCAAGAGCGAGACCCGGATCGGCGACCATGCCCGGATCGGCGCGAACGCCGTACTGGTCGCGCCCGTCGAGATCGGCCGCGACGCGGTCGTCGGCGCGGGGGCGGTCGTCACGCGCGGCAAGGACGTCGCCGCCGGCGCGACCGTCGTCGGCGTCCCGGCCCGGCCTCTCGTCCCCGAGGCCGATTGAGCCGGGCCGACGCATTCACGAAGTTCTATCCAAGAGGAGGCTTGTTGAGCCGTCCGTAGAGATCGACGTATCTCTCGAATAGTTCGTCATAGATCTGCTCATTCGCCGGCCTGGGCTCGACGGTCTTCTCGATGGCGACCATGGCGCGGCCGGCCTCGTCGAAATCGCGGTAGGCTCCGGCGGCGACGGCGGCGGTCATGGCCGAGCCCAGGGCGCACGACTCCCCCTCGCGGGTCAGGTGGACCGGCTTCTTGAGGACGTCGGCGTGGATCTGGAGCCAAAGTGGCGACTTGGCCCCGCCGCCGCCGATGAACACCCGCTCGACCTTCAGCCCGTGGTCCGAGGCGTCTTCGAGGATGTGCCGGGTGCCCATCGCCGTGGCCTCGTACAGGGCCCGGAAGACGTGGCCGGGGCCGTGGGCCAGCGACAGCCCGACGATTGCGCCTCGGGCCTGGGGGTTCTTGTACGGGGAGCGGTTGCCTTGCCAGTCTTCGCGGACGATGAGACCGTCGCTGCCGGGCGGGACGGCGGCGGCCTGCTCATCCAGGATCTGGTAGACGTTGACCCCGCGCGACTCGGCCTCGGCCTGCTCACGGCCGGCGAAGTGGCGACGGTACCAGTCGAGGATCGAGCCCGTGGCGGTCTGCCCGGCTTCGAGCGTGTACAGCCCTTCGACGGTGGCGTCGGGATAGCAGCCGCCGGCGCCCGAGCCGAAAACCCCTTCGCGGGTCTGGGCCAGGTGGCAGGTGCTTGACCCGACGATCAGGGCGACGTCGCCGTCGCCGGTCGCCCCCAGCCCGAGCATGCCGAGGTAGGCGTCGATGCCCCCCTGGGCCACGGGCGTGCCAGCCTTCAGACCCAGCTCGTCGGCCGCCCGCGCGCAGAGGCGGGCGTCCCCCTTGCCGAGCGGGACGATCTCGGCGGGCCACTTGGACGGCAGGTCGTCGAGGCCGACCGCCGCCATCATCCCGAGCGGCCAGCCGCCGTCGGGCCGGGCGTAGTTCCACTTGACCGCCACGTGGTTCAGCGAGAGCGTCCATTCGCCGGTCAGCCGGTGCATCATCCAGTTCGTGCACTCGACGATCCGGTCGGCTCGGTTGTAGGTCTCGGGCTCGTTCCGCTTGAGCCAGAGGGCCTTGGGGAGCATCCACTCGGGCGAAACCCGGCCCGAGACGTAGCGGAGCATCGGGTCGCCCGTGGCGCTGATCTCATCGGCCTCGCGGAACGACCGCTGGTCCATCCAGAGCAGGGCGGGGCGAAGCGGCCGGCCGTCGAGATCGCAGGCCAGGACCGTGCAGGCGGTGCAGTCGAGGCCGATCGCCGCGACCTGATCGGGCGTCGCGTCGGCCTTTGCCAGCGCCTCGCGGACGGCCGTCTTGGCGCCCTGCCACCACTGGAGCGGGTCTTGCTCGGCCCAGGTCGGTCGGGGGTAGGTCGTCTCGATCGGCGCGACCCCGAAGGCGACGGTCCTCCCTTGGAGGTCGACCAGCGCGGCGCGAAGGCTCTGGGTGCCGACGTCGAGTCCCAGGACGAGCGATTCGTGGGGCGTCCGGTTAGGCATGGGAGAGGGCCTCGTCAACGAGGGAAATGGGTTTGGATCGTGGTCGATCGGTACTACACTTAGAAGAGACGGCGGCTGTCGAGCAGAAACGTCACCGGTCCGTCGTTGACCAGCTCGACCTGCATCGTCGCGCGGAAGACGCCGGCGGCCACTTCGAGGCCGGAGGTCCCCAGGAGTTCCTTGAAATGCAGGTAGAGCGCCTCCGCCGTTTCCGGGTCCGCGGCATCGGTGAAGCCCGGACGGCGACCGCTGCGGCAATCGGCCATGATCGTGAACTGACTGACGACCAGCAGGCCGCCCCTAACGTCGACGACGCTCCGGTTCATCTTGCCCTGCTCGTCCTCGAACGCCCGCAGGTTCAGGATCTTATCGGCCAGGCGCGCGGCGTCCTCGGGGCCGTCTTCGCGGCCGACGCCAAGAAGCACGAGCCAGCCGCCGGCGATCCGGCCGACGCAGGCGCCGTCCACATCGACCGACGCCCGCGACACTCGTTGTACGACCGCACGCATCGCAGACGATCTCCGGCCGAAGGGTGGGACGACATCCGCAAACATCTTAACCCCGCTCGAAGCCGAATCAGAAGAGCTTGGAGCCCCGGCGTCGAGGTTTGACCGGCCTGGCGGCAGGCCGATGACGCGTCGTTCCGGGTGGTTGGCGGGGCGGATTGGTGATACCTTTGTGGGCGAGGACCGGAAACTGGATCGTCGAGCCCCGTGAGAACCGTCGGGCGAGGGCGTGAGGAGGCGGATTTGGAAGAGTCGAAAAACCTCCCGCTCCGGATCGGAGTCATCGGTCTGGGACGGCTCTGGGAGACCCGGCACAAGCCTTCCTTGGCGCGCTTCCACGACCGGTTCCGTGTCACGGCGGTGTACGATCAGGTCTACCGGAGGGCCGAGATCGAGGCCGCGCAGCTCGGCTGCACGCCGAGCGCGGGGCTGGCCGAGCTGATCGAGCGGCCCGACGTCGACGCAGTGTACCTGCTCTCGCCCCAGTGGTTCGGACTCCATCCGGTGCACCTGGCCTGCGCGGCCTCGAAGCCGATCTACTGCGCGTTGCCGCTGTCGGACGACCTGGCCGAACTGGAACTGCTGGTCAAGCGGGTCGAGGAGTCGGGCGTCGTCTTCATGCCCGAGTTCGCCCGTCGCTGCTATCCGGCCACGCTCCGACTCAAGGAACTACTCGCCACGACGTTGGGCCCATCGAGGCTGGTGATCGGGCATTCGCGACTCTTCGGCTTCGACCGCTACGCCGTGCCGGGGCCGACCACCCAGGTCGTCCCGGTGCCGCTGACGATCGATCCCGGCAGCTACCTGCTCGACTGGTGCTCGTTCCTCTTCCAGGCACCCCCTGAATCTATCTCGTCGGCCCGCTCGGTCGTCCTGCCCCCGGAGCAAGGCGCGAACGCCGAGGCCGATTTCGAGAGCTTCACGGCGGAGTTTCCCGGGGGGGCCGCCGCGCAGATTTCCTATAACCGCTACCACCGCACAGCCTGGGGCGAGGCCAGCCGGTTCCTGCCCCCCGCCGGCTTCCAGGTGTTCGCGGAGCGCGGCGCCGCCTGGCTCGAAATGCCCGACCGCATCCAGTGGTGGGACTCGACCGGCACCCACGAGGAGCGGCTGCCGCTGGAGCCCACCGTCGGCGACGTGCTCAACGACCAGTTCCATCGCCTCGTACGCCTGGAGCGGTCGTTCGCCCCCACAATCCGCGACGCCCTCGCCGTCGCCCGACTCGTCCACGACCTGCGCCGGAGCCAGACCGAGGGGATCGTCGTCGGCCGGGGGTCGCACGAGGCCGGGAAGTCCGATCCTCCGCCATTGAAATAGGACGAAAGCCGTGGCCCACGATCGCGAACGGGCATCCGGCGGTCGGCTCTGGCTCCTCCTCGCCGCGGCGGCCGGGGTCGTCGGCCTGCTGCTGGTCTGGGACTCGGCCCGAAGCCTGTCGGCGACCTACGATGAGGTCACCTACCTCAAGGTCGGCGCCCGCTGGTGGCGGACCGGCGAGCGGGTCGGGATCACCCGGATGGGCTCGCCGATCCTGTTCTGGAAGATCCAGCAGGCTCCCGTCTACTGGGTCCTCGACCGGATCGGCAAGGGAGCGCTGATCGATGCCCCCATCGAACGCCAGGCCGAGCTGCTGCCGCTGGTCCGAATCGGAGCGTCGTGGATCTGGCTGCTGGGCCTGGCGCTCACCGCCTGGTGGGCCCGACGGCTCAACGGTTCGAAGGCGATGGCGGCGGCCGCCTGGCTGTACGCCTTGAGCCCCAACCTGATCGCCCACGGGTCGCTGATCACGATGGAGACGCCTTTGACCACCGCGTCGACGGCGATGCTCATGGCCTTCTGGGCCTACTTGAACAACGGCCGCCGGCGCTGGTTCTGGACCTCGGCGATCCTCGGTGGGCTGGCGTTCTCGTGCAAGTTCTCGGTCGTGCTTTTCCCGCCCATCCTCGCCCTCGTCTGGTGGGCCGACGGCCTGCGCCGGGGGATGTCGCGGGGGGAGCTTGTCCGGCACACGGTCCAGAACGCGGTGGGCATGGCGGCGTACGTGGCGGCCCTGCTGCTGAGCGACTTCGCGCTGACTGGATTTTCGACTTTGCCCCTCAGCCCGGCAACCGGTGAGCACCCGAGCGCCGTCGGTCGGTTCGGCGCACTTGGGCCGCTGATCGCCCGGCTGTACGAGACGCCGCTTCCCCAGGATTGGGTCGGCTTTGCGACGCAGATGCATCACCAGCTCTCGGGAGGCCCAAGCTACCTGATGGGCCGAACCCGCATGACCGGCTGGTGGTACTACTACCTGGCGGCGGCGGCCGTGAAAGTCCCGCTCACGTTCTGGCTGCTCGCTGTCTGGCGGTTGGCGATCGCGGTCAGGCCCGAAGCCCGAAGCGGGCCGTCCGACCGGATGCTGATCCAGTTCATGGTCCTGTTCCTGATCGTCACGGCGGTCGGGTCGTCGCGGAACTACGGCTTCCGCTACCTCTTGCCCCTCGCGCCGCTGGCGATCGTCTGGGTCTCGCGGATCGCCCGCGACAAGCCGGACGCCCCACCTCGACGCCTGCGGATGCGCGAGGCGGTCGTCGCGCTCGGCCTCGTGGGGCAGGCGATCGCCGTGGCGGCCGTCCATCCCAACGAGCTGACGTATTTCCATGTTCTCGCGGGAGGACCGGTCGGCGGCCGGCGCATCCTGGCCGACTCGAACCTCGATTGGGGCCAGGGGCTCAAGTCGCTCGCACGACTCCAGCAAGCCCGTCCTGAATTCCGCGACCTGACTTTCTACTACTTCGGCGACACCGACCCGGCGTACTACGGCGTACTCGGAACATCCTACACGGTCAACGCCGTCGACGACCACTCGGCGCTGCCCACTCCGGAGACGGTGCGGACGGCGTACGTCGCCGTCTCGGCGTCGCTCCAGTTCGGCCCCTGGGCACCGCCCGGGTTCTTCCGGAAGCTCGACGGGGTCGAGCCGGTCGCGTTGACGGACGACGCGACGATCGCGATCTACCGATATGTCGACGCACGGATCGGCCGTGACGACCTACGTTCCGCGAGCGTTTCACGACATGTGCTTTGAGAAGGCGGCCTTCGCACGGCGGTCTCCGTGGGTCATTGGCGGTCAGATAGCGGACTCGGCGGAGGGATCTTCGTAAGTCGAGTCGACGCGGATCATCAGTCGCCGGAAGCGCGAGAAGATCCACAATCCTAGGCAGACGAAAGCGGCATACAAGGGCGCAAATACTAACGTGAACACAACCGCAACGACCGATCCGACCGCGAGCGCCGTAGGCCCATGAACCGGCCTCCTGTTTAGGAAGATCACGTCGACACCGAAGAAGCCGGCGACGCTGAACACGGCGAAGAGGATCAGGAGAGAGACGATTTGGCCGACGAGCAACGGCTTGAAAAACGCACGGGCTCGCGTTTCGCCGACGACGTTCGCCCGATCGTACTTTGAACTCATCCGGTCTTCTCCACTCTACGCGAGGCAACCATGGCCCCTCCCGATGACCCCGGGGTTACGAGGCGCACGAGAGACAATGCATGCATACTCGATAGTCAATCACATCCCGGACGAGATCTCAAGCCATCACGAGGGACAGCGAGTGGTGTTGAAATAGGACGTTTGACGGTCAGTAGAGGTCGCGGCCGCGCGAGAGGCGGTCTTCGAGGCCGTCGGCCAGGTCGGCGATCCGCCGCAGGAGCTTCTGGGAGTCGATCAGGGCGCAGAAAGCGACGGGGAGGTTCTCGACGAAGACGAAATACTCCTCGCCGCGCAGGACGCGGATGGCGAAGCAGCCGTCGGTCATGCGAGCGTTGAGCTTCAGGAGGATGCGGCAGTCGCGGTCGTTGACCGGCCCGCAGACCGAGACGAACGCGACCAGGGCGCGGCCCTCGGCGTCGACGCCCGCCGGGCCGAGGTAGACGGCCTGCCGGCGGTCGAGGCGCAACGGGACGGTCGCCTGCCAGCCGCGAGGGGCGGGGGCGATCTCGAAGCCGGAGCGCTCGACGAACGCGTGAATCGTCCGCTCGACGTCGGGGTCGGCGGGCTCGGGCGCCTCGTAGGGCCCGAGCGCCTCGGCCGCGGCACCGGCGTCGGGCTGCACGCCGCCCATCGGCAACCCGCAGCCCGCGCAGAAGCGGTCCGTCCCGTAGTTCGCGAGCGTGCAACGCGCGCAGACGATGGTCGCGGACGACATGGACCCGATCCTCTCTCAGTTCTCGCCGACCTCGAGCGAGGAGATCAGCTCGTCGAAGGCCTTGGAAGCTTCCTTCATGGTCTTGTCGGGTCCGACCATCTTCAGGAAGTAGCCGTACTTGTCGGTCACGACGATCGCGCCCAGGAGCCGGGCGTTGGGCCGGTCGGGCTCGGCGGGCATGCCGGGGAAGGCCGTGGGGTGGTACAAGCCCGAGGTCTCGACCCGGGTCGCCTCGGCGTTCTTCGCCTTGACCTTCTTGCTCTCGATCTTGGGGGTCTTGCCGTCGGCATCCTTGAACTGTTTCTGCCAACGCTCGACGTTGGCGTCGACGCTGCCGGCGCCGCCGGGGAACACGTAGACGACCAAGTCGGCCGGGAAGTCGTCGCCCTTGATCGGCTCGACCCGAAGCTGGGCCTTACGCATCTGGGACTTGGTCGGGACCGACTTCCACGACTCGGGCGCCTTGAAAGTCACTCCGCCCGCTTCGACCGTCTTCTTGGGATCGTCGGCGCCCATGAGGCCCGCGGCCACGACGAGGCTCGCGGCGACGCCGAAGAATCGACGAGCCTGGAAATACGTACGCTTCATGATTCGTCCTCTCTGTTGATTGATACGGTCGGCCGACGTCGCCGCTTGCGACGGGCCGAAATTGCGACTACCCTACGCGTGAGGTCTTCGTCCCGACGTCCGCAGCCCCGAGGAGCGCAGCCGTGACTCGATCCGCGATTGGTTGGCTTTGCCTCTGCCTGATCGGCCTCCCGTGCGCCCCGGCGCTCGCCCAGAAAAAAGCGCCCGGCGGCGCCAAGGTTCTGTTGCTCTCGGGAGGCCAGCGGGAGCATCACGGATACCGCGAACAGGCATTCTACCTTACCGCCGAGCTTGAGAACACCGGCCGCTACGAGGTGACCGTGACCGAGGAGGCCGCCGTTCTCGACACCCCGGCCCTGGCCAAGTACGACCTGGTCGTCGCCATCGCCGATCGCCGCGCGCCCGAGATCAAGCTCACCAAGGCCCAGCAATTGGCCCTCGTCGCCTTCGTCCAGTCGGGCAAGGGCTACGTCTCGATTCACGGCGGCGACAACGCTCCGGCCGACTGGGAACCCGAGTTCAAGCTCATGCTCGGCGGCGTCTTCTCGCACTTCGGACTTCCCGACGGCAAGGTCCGCAAGGGGGACTACACCGTCAAGATCGCCCAGCCCGACAATCCGGTCGCGAAGGGGCTCTCGGACTTCCCGCTCAAGGACGAGCTGTACTACCACCTCCAGATGACGCCCGGCGTCGAGCCGCTGGCCGTCGTCGAATTCGAGGGAGTCGCCTGGCCGATCGCATGGACCCAGACCTTCGGCAAGGGCCGCGTCTTCCACACCGTCTTCGGCCACCGCGACTTCGGGCCGGACAAGGACGACCCGCTCCGCAACCCCGGTTTCAACCGCTTGGTCCTCCAGGGGATCGACTGGGCAGCCGGGAAAAGATGAGTCAGCGCGGTTTCCAATCAGGTTGAGCACGACCTGAGGTGGATTCCTCCCAAATTCAAACCATCATGACGCCGTAGGAAACCCGGCCTCGTACAAGCCCGAAGCGCCAGCGAGTGCATTTCCGGTCGGCCAGTCGAAGCCGTGCACTCGCTGGCGTTTCGGGCTCGTATTTGGGGGCTCGGCATACCCGTCCCACCGGCTCAATCGACGATGTTGAGCTTGATCTCGTCGGAATTGCCCTTCAGCTCGGGCGCGTACATGGCCTCGGCTCGGGCGGGCAGGGCGTGGAACGCGCCGGGGATCTCGGCCCGCAGGCGGTACGAGACGCTGCGGCGGCCCCGGCCGAGCGACGGGACGAAGAACGCGACCCGCTCGTCGCGGAACTCGACGTAGGCGCCGAGGTCGTTGCCGTTGTAGCCGCTGCGGACCTCGACGGGCTCGAAGCCGGCCGCCTTGTAGTCCTCGAAGACGAGGTACTCGTAGTCGTTCTTGCTGTCGATCTCAAGCTCGACCTCGACCAGCTCGCCGCTCTTGAGCGTCGCCCCTTCGGGCAGCAGCTCGCGCTTGTACTTCTCGACGCGATGGCCGACGACCTGCCCTCGGCCCCCGGCCGCGTCGACCGTCTTGTCGTCGCGGATCAGGCGATAGACCTTGCGGTCGACCTTGATTTCGAGCCCGGCGCGGGTGATCGGGTCTTCGAGCGTGAAGTTGGTCAGGTAGGTGTTGTAGTAGAGCGGCCCGGTCCCCTTCTTGACGATCGAGATCTTGTGCTCGCCCGAGTCGAGTGCCTTGCCTTCAAGGGTCAGCGTGCCGTCGAAGCTGAACAGGTCGGCGGGGGTGATCCGGACCTCCTTGCGAGCCTGGCCGTCGACGGCAACCGTGACGGTCATGTCGGGCTTGTTCTCGCCGCTGGCCTTGAGGTATTCAGCCAGGGCCTCGATGTTGAACGCCGTGTCGCGGGTCGAGTTCCAGTAACAGCCGTGCTTGCGGTTGTTGAGGACGTACTTGACCAGCCTCGACGTGGTCCGGCCCTTGGGGTCGGTCCGGACGAGAAGTTTCAGATAGAAGGCGTCGGTCTCGGTGTCGCTGCCGTGCCAGCTCCACCAGTAGCCTTCGTTCGGAAGCTTCAGGTAGGCCGTCTGGTTCTCGTCGTCCTCGACAAGGTACTGGCGGACGTTCTGCAAAACCATCGCTAGCTTGTCGCGCTCGCCGATCCGTTCGAGAGCCAGGCCGAACAGACACTTGCCGTAGACGGCCAGGTGGGTGCGGTCGCGGTCGAGGAAGCCGAGCATCTTCTCGTTGCGGACTTCGGCGTCGCACAGGACCATGAAGACGAAAGCGTCGACGTCGTCGACGTTCTTCTTGTACGGCTTGACCTCGCTGACGCCGTTCTCCAGAAGCTGGACCTGCTTGGCCTGGTAGGTCGTGAGCCACGTCAGGCCGCGTTCGAGCATCCCCTCGGGAAGCGCCAGGTCGTTCTGCCGGCCGAGCTGGAGCCCGTGCACGACCAGGGCCGTCATGTGAGCCGAGGAGTGCTCGCCGAAGCCGGAGAACCAGCCCCAGCCGCCGTCGTCGAGCTGCATGTCGGCGAGCCGCTGAATGCCCGCGCGGGCCATCTTGACGACCTCGTCGACGTCGAAGACCGGGTTGCCGTCGCCGACCTTCAACCGCCTGGCCTGGTCGCGGCCGTCGCCCAACTGCTGGGCGTTGAGGTTCGTGTGCTTGTCGCGGACCGCCTTCAGATCGACGCCCAGGTCGATGATCGCCCGCTGGGTGATGACCGTGGGGAGGAACCGGTTGAGCGTCTGCTCGGTGCAGCCGTATGGGTAGTCGGCGAGGTAGGGCAGAGCGTCGACCAGCGCGCCGGCGAGGGTCGGCGAGTACCGCACTTCGAGCTTCGTCTGATCGGGGCGGCGGTCTTCGGGGACGCGCACAAACACCTGGCCCTCGTTCTCGTCTGGGCGAAGCGCGCCGGCGAAGGCTTCCATCTTGAGCATGCCGTGGACGTAGGCCGGGAAGCTCATCTGGGCGGCGTCGGAATCAACGTCCGAGAGCGCCTTCATGCGGATCACGGCCTGGCCTTCGTGCGCGACCTTCACCCGCCAGTCGACCCGGGTCTCGGAGCCGGCGGCGATCATGACGGTCTTCGACGTCTCGACCATCGGTTCGAGCACGCTGCCGTCGAGTTCAAGGATCACCTGGACCTGCTTCGCGTCCTTGAGCTTATTGTGGACGACCGCCGACAGCACGACCTCGTCCTTCTGGACGAAGAACCGAGGGGCCTGGAGCCGGACCAGAAGGTCCTTGGACGTGACGATCTCGGCCTCGGCCTGGCCGACCTGGGTCCCCTTGCCGAGCGTCCAGGCGCGGGTCTTCCAGGTGGTGAGACTGTCGGGCAGCGGGAACTCGACGTCCGCCGTCCCGTCGGGCCGGGCCTCGACGGCCGCCGCCCAGTACGCGGTGTCGGCGAAGTTCGTGCGGACGACGGGCTGGGGACCGTTCGGGACCGCAGCGGCCTTGTCCTTTTCGCCTACCTCGGCGGCGTCGCCCTTGGCCATCATCCGGGCACCTTCCATCTCGCCCCCCATACCGCCCATGCCGGCGGCCATCGGCGCGGGCGCCATCGCGGCCTGCATGCCGAACATCCGACGACCCGGCATCTGGAACGTGAACCCGACCTGCCATGGGGGCCCGCCGCCGGGGAATCCGCCGAACGCGCCCAGGGTTTGCATCGCGATCTCGCCCGGCTTGAGCAGGTTCCCGAAGTTGAGGTCGAGGCTCGAAGCGGTCTGCGGGTTGTGCGTCCGCTTCCAGTTCCAGAAGGCGTCCCTGATCTCGGGGACGTTCGAGCCGCCCGAGATGTACTCGACGGCCTTGTCGTAGACGGTCACGACGGTCGAGCCGGCGAACGGCTTGCCGTCGGGGCCGGTCAGCTTGAGGGCGATCTTGGCCTTCTCGCCGGGCTTGTACGTCGCCTGCGACGGAGTGACCTCGACGTTCACGACCCGCGACTCGGGGGGCACGGCGATCTCGCGGGCCTCGTCGAACACCTTGCCGCCGGCGATGGTCAGGGCCTCGATGAACATGTTGGGCATGTCGCGCGGCGCGACGTCGATCTCCTCGATCGTACTCTTCCCCTTGATCCGCACGACCCGGGGTGGAAGGTAGGTCCCCCCGACCGGGCGGACGAACAGCAGGACCGTCGAATCGACCTGGTTGGCGTTGATGAGCAGGCGGATCTTCTCGCCGGCCCGGTATTCCTTCTGCTCGGGGATGATCTCCAGGTCGTTGAACCGAAAGCTCGCGCCGTCGAAGCCCTGCCCGGTGACGGTCAGCAGATAGCCTCCTTCGATCGCGTGTCCCTGGCCGTCGTCGACCTCGGCCGAGAGCCGGTACTGGCCGTCCTGGGCGGCCTTGATCGTCTGATGCGTCTGACCGTCGGCGTCGAGGGTCAGCGGCCAGCTTTCGACGGCCGTCTCGACGGGCTTGCCGTCGGCCTCGTACGTGACCTTGAGGAGCTTGAGCGTCCCCTTGCCGACGACCGGCTTGTTGTCGAGCGTCTGAGCCCGGACGCCGGCCTCGATCACGTCGCCCGCGCGGTAATGACCGCGCTCGACCCACGTATAAACGGCGAACGGCTTGCGGGCGACCAGAACCTTGCCGTTGCCGACGATCGTCCGCCGCGACTGATCGACGACTTCAGCCTCGATCTCGTAACGATGGTCGTGGTTGGGGTGAGAGGCCTTGGCGAGCGCGGTGTCGATCTCGACCTCGATCGTGCCGTCGGGGCGGATCGGAACCTCGGCCTGGGCGACGACTTCGGGCGGCCCCTGGCGGCTTCCCCACCACGGCGGCGACCGGCGGAACATCCCCCACCGCGACCACCCGGGATACCACGAAGAGTCGGCCGCGAACCACCAGTAGCCCGAGCCGTAAAGCCAATCCCAGCGGCCGACCGGGAACCAACGCTCGTCGGCGTTGGTGCGGGTGACCTTGTACTTGACCTTCGCCTCGGTGACGGGGCCGCCGAAGTAGTAGTCGGCCTTGATCGTCGCCTTGACCTTCTCGCCGAGCATCACGGGCTTGGTCGGAGCGTCGACCTTGACCTCGAACTCGGGCTTCTTGTACTCCTCGACGCGGAACGTGCCGCCGCCGCGATCGACGACGACCGCCTGGTACGTCCCGAGCGCGGCGTCGGAGGGTAGCTCGAACGTGCCGTCGAAACCGCCGAACGCGTCGGAACGGAGGGTCTTGGTGAAGACCTTCTCACCCTTGGGATTGTGGATCTCGACCTGGAAATCCTGTCCGGCGAAGTCGGAGGCGTCGGGCTGGTCGTACCGCGACCGCGCGACCCAGAACTTGAACCGCACCGGGGCGCCGGGCCGGTACACGGGGCGGTCGGTGATCGTGTAAACGCGGACCTGATCGTACAACGGGTCTTGCCGGTCGATCCGCCAGACGTTCGAGAACCCGAGATGCGCAAGCCGTCCGTCGGCCGTCCGGGCGGTCGCCAGCCACTGAAACGGGCCTCTCTCGTCCGCTCGCGGCTCGGGGATCGGCGCGAAGACCTGGCCCGCGTCGTCGGTCCGGTACGCCTCGGTCTTGACGTCGGTCTCGAACTTGTTGGTCCCGATGATGTTCCGCATCCGCCAGCCGAACAGCTCGACGTCGGCGCCGGCGATCGGCTTGCCCGTCCGCGCATCGGCCGCGTAGTAATACGACTGCTTCTCCATCGGCTTGCGGATCAAGACTGTGTCGTCGAGCCAGACCACGATCCGGCTGGTGTTGCCCCCCTCGACCCGGGCGGTCAGCAGATAGGCGCCGGCTTTCTGCAAGGGAGTCGAGACGGTGATTCGCTTATCGAAATGGCCGGACAGAGGGTCGAGAGCGAGGTCCCAGCGCGCGACCGACTCGCCGAGATACTGCTGCTGATTCAGCGTCACCAGGCGTGTCCCGACGTCGTCGATGTTGAGCTGCTGCCAGTCGAGTTGGTGCGGTCGCGTGTTGATATAAGCCTTGACGTCGTCGAGCAGCTTGTCGAACAGGATGCGGTGGGCTTCGAAGTGGACGAGCCGGCCGTTGCGGAACCGATAGTCGACCGTCGCGCCGCGGCCCGCCGGCTGGGTCGCCAGGGTTCCGAACTCGCCCCATCCGCCGGTGATCTGGTCAAGTTGATTCTGATACGTCTTGTGAGGGTCGCCGTACTTCGCCTTTGCCAGCGCCCAGTATTCGGCCGAGCGGACGAACTGGCGGCGGTTGGCGAAGATCGACGCCAGCATCTGCACCGCGTCCTCAGCCTTGCCGGTCGAGGGCTTCTCGACTATCTCCTGGAAGATCTTGATTGGGTTGAACTCGTCGGGCAGAGTGAAGCGTTTGACACCCGTCGCCAGCCGCGCCATGGTCTCGTCGTCACGCAGAGTTTCGAACGCGTAGGGACTCGTAACGGGAGCTTCCCCGTCCTCGCCCTGGAAAGGTTCAACACCCGCGATCGTCTGAACGCCGAACTGGCTGAGCACGAACTGGCCGAGCGTGAAACGGACCGTGTTGACCAGTTCGGGATTGGCCTCCGCCGCTTGCGCGAGCGCCCACCGCCACCGCTGGCCGTCGTTCGCCGCCTTCTCGAAGCTCTCGGGAACCTGGTAATAGACCGGCTTGCCGTCGGCGTCGACGGGGGCACCCGTGGCGCCGCCGCCTCCGCCGCGCCATCCTCCGAAGTATTGCTGCTCGTCGTAGTCGGGGAGCGTCTCCAGCGAGGTCAGGCTCTGAAACCGCCAGGCGGCCCCGGGAATCCGCTCGAAGGCCAGGGCGTTCGCCAGGGTCAGGAAGAACCGTCCCGCCCGGTTCCGGTCGCGGTCGGCTTTCATCTGGGGCATGGCCTGAAGCAGCAATTGCAAGGCCCGGACGCGGTCGCGGTCGGCCGTGGCCACGAACCGCCCCGGCTGGCGCTGTCGCCCTCGGGAGAACTTGCCGGCGACGATCGATCCGTTGTGCTGGACGCCGTCCAGATAGCACTCGGCCACGGACGTGAGTACGCGGCCGTCGTTCTTCCACGCGGCGACGACGGCTTCGAGGAACTCGTCCGATTCGGCTTCACGCCCCAGTTGCGCCAGACATTGCAGCCCCTGACGCAACGACACGTCGACGTCGCCCTGATCGGCCGACGGGTTGAGGGCCAATGCGCGGTAGCCGTTATAGGCGTCCTTGAAATTCCCCTGCTTGAATAGGGCGTCGAACGCGTCCTTAGACCTGGGAGGCTCCGCGCCGAGGCGGCCGGCGAACGCGCCGCAGAGAATCGTCAGGGAACCCGCCGCGGCGATCAGAGCTAGACTCGACAGTTTCATGGTGACCTCGCACGAGTCGGGCGAAATGACGTCTCGCAGCCCGGAACGGAGATGGCATCCGTACTCTATCTATACGTTACTCACGGCGGTTTCTTAGGGGAACCGTCCGGCCGATCGCGCTCCCCTAACCGAACGAGACCTCGATCCGCGCCAACTCGTTGGGCATGAGGTCGAGGAGCACGGCGTCGCCGTCGACGTTGAGGTCGACGACGGCCTCGCCCTGGAAGTCGCACTGTCGCGCCCAGGTCGGGTTGCGGAAGAACCGGAGCCGGCAGCGGGCGGCCTGGCCGGCGGTCTCGACGAGGTGGACGACGAGGCCCCAGCCGCGGTCGTCGAAGGTCGTCGGCGTGAACCCGACGTGCGTGACCGCCACGGCCTTGTGGTCGACGTTCATCAGCCAGCCGCGATCGCCCATCGCGGGGGGGCCGTCGTCGGTCGCGACCACCGGAGCGGGGGAGGTCCAGTCCTGGGCCGCGTGGAACGGATGTTCGAGATCGAGGACGACCCCGACGCGGAAGTTGCGCCCGGTCTCTGAGCCGGCCACGAGCAGCGTGTCGAGCATCCGGCCGCCGGCCTTCTGGTGATAGGGGAGGCCGCCGAAGATCATCGCCGTGCGCTGGCGACGGGTCGAGACGTCGAGCGCGTCGGGCGTCTCCGGCCGCTCCAGCTCGCTCAGCTCGGGCGTGAAGAAAACCGTGCGCCTGAGCATCGCGCTCGAATCGGGCCAGGCCCAGCGGCAGGCGAGGTAATGTTTCCAGGGGTCGGCCCCGGCCGCGTTGGCGGCCCAGTTGGGGTCGATGTCACTCAGGGAGACGTCGATCTCGACGACCGGCCGGCCGGTCCAGAGTCGATAGCGAAGATCGACCCGCGCCAGCGCGCGGCCGTCGGCCGGATCGACGAGCCGTGACGTCGCGACCGCCTGGACGAGCGCCGGGCCGGCGTACTCGACCTCGAACCGTTCGCGCTTCATCCGAGAGACGATCGGCTTGCCGTCGGCCTCGCCGAGGCCCGTCATGATGAACTGCTGGCCCAGCCGGGCCGTCGATTCGCCGACCCCCATGATCCCCCGAATCCCCCCGCTCTCGTCGTCGATCTCCACCTCGATCGACTCGTTTTTGAGAACGCGCCCGCTCGCCGAGACGTTGCCGAGTGGCGCGGCGGGACGTTCGGGATCGCACTCGCGCGGAATCCAGGCGAATCCGAAGGCCGGCAGGTCGACGACCGCCGCCACTCCGTCGTCGGTCAGTTGCGCGGCGCGAAGGCCCCCTTCCGGACGCAGATCGGCCGCCGCGTCGGGCAGGACGACGGCGACACGCCGCGCCACGCCCAGGGGATTGACGACCAGGTAGCCCGGCCGCGGCTTCGGATGAGTGCTGGAACCCGCCGATCCAATCTTTCCGGCCAAGACTTTCGCCCACAGCGGTTCGAGCGTCTCCAGGGCCGTCGCCGCTTCGGCGTGCTTGCCGGTCTCGACAGCGTTCTCGACGGCCGCGACGTCGTCGGCCGGGTCGTGCTCATGAGGCTCGGCCGAAGCGCCTTGGAGGGCCGACGACAAGGCCAATGCCAGCGCCCGCGTCCACTGCACCGCTTCCACCCCCGCGCGGAGGCGGTGATGCCGGGCCAGCCGCGAGATCGGCTCGGGCTCGCGACGGGCCGCCGACTGCGCCAGATAAGGGGTCGCGTAGGCGTCAGGCTGGGGACGGAAGGTCTCGTAGGGCCGGTCGGTCAGGTGGAAGTAATCGTTGAGCGTCGTCCATCGGCCGAACACCGGCGAATGGGTCGCGGCGCGGCGGAGGTCGAGATACCACGAGGCGACCGGTGCCGGCCAGTGGACGAGCGGCACCGTCGCGACGTGGTCGTTGCGCATGGTCGTCGCGAGCAGCCAGGGGAACATCAGGCCCCGCGAAGGACGGTCGGCCGGCATGGGAACGCGCAGCAGGCTTTCGAGGTTCGAGCCGTCGGGGCTCTCCCACAGCCGCTTGGGCTCGGACCGGATCGGGAACTTGCCGCCGTCGAGGGCGAAGTGGACCGCGAACCGGAAGCCGAACCGGCGGGCGAGTTGCGGAACCTGGGTCGAGAGGCCGAACCGGCGACGGGCGAAGGTCTCGACGTTCCGCTCTTCGAGATGCTCGCGATAGACCGCGCCGCCGCGACGAAGCTGCCAGAAAGTCGATTCGAGGGGCAAGAGCGGGTCTTCGGCTTCGGAATACGCGCCGCCGACGACGTCGACCCAGCCGTCGGTGATCGCCTGGCAAAGGGCCGCGATCCGCTCCGGGTCCTGCCGGGCCTGGCTCTCAATCGCGTCGGCCTGGGCCAGAAATGTGATCGCCACCCGCGATTCCAGAGGGGCGGCCAGCGCGCCGGCCGGCAGCGCCGGGTCGAGCAGACAGAGGTCCAGCAGGTAGGCGTCGACGGGATAGGAGCGTTCACGGGCCTGGGTGAGCACCTCGAACGCGGCCCGGAGCCGGTTGACTGCGGTCGGCCGGTCGCCGTTTTGCCAGGCGTCGGCACCGGCGAGGGTCTCACGGGCCAGAGCCTCTTCGTTGATGGCGTCGTGGTGGCCCATCGCGATCGAGAGGTCGCGAACCAGCCAGTGAACCAGGCCGAGGGCCAGAAAGTCGCGGGCCGTGTCGATCATCGCGGCGTCGTCCGAAGTCTCGGGCGTGCCCACCGCGCCCAGAAGCTCCTGGATCTGCCTGATCATCGCGTCGCGGTCGGGGCCTGATTCAAGCAGGATCGCCCCGGCGTCGGCGGCCTGGGTCCGGTAGCCCGACGGCAGGAGGTTGAGCGTCCCGCCGACCGCCAGACGGATCTCGCGCGGCGTGGGGCCCGACGGGTCCTGGATCGGCTCGATCTTCGGCAAGCCCGACGCCCGCGCCAGCAATGAGGGATGCCAGAGGGCCGACACGGCGCACCAGGCGTTCTGGGCCGTCGCGTCCGAGAGGTCGGCGGGAGGCTGCTTGCCGTCGTCGGGGATCAGGGCGACGAGCGTCCAGCCGGTCCGAGGCGGCGAGGGCGGGGGCGGGGTCTCGGGCGAGACGGCTGGCTCGGCGGCGGATTCGGTCGGTTCGAGTTCGGGCGTGCTCATGCGATCAGGCTCCGAGGGCGTTGCGTAGGTCGCGAAGCTCGGCGGCGAGGGTGTCGACACGGCCGCGCAGGTCTTCGACCTCGGCACGGAGCGCGGTCGCCTCGGCCTGCCAGGCGGCCGTCGATGCGGGGGACGACTCGGCGCGGGAAGACGACGTCCGCGACGGCGGTTCCTCGTCGTCGCCCAACGCCGCGGCGGACTGTGCGTAAGCGCGGCGGACCTTCTCCAGCTCGGCGGGCGGATAAAGCCCGTGCGTGACCGTCACGCCGCGCTTCTGCCCGGGGGGAGAAAGATAGATCACGAGATTGCGAGCCGAGAGGGAATCGAGCTGGGCTTGCAGGGCGGCGAGGTCAGCCAGGGGCTCCATCCGGCTCGCCCGCGCCCGAAGCTCGCCTTCGGTCTGCGGGCCTCGAAGCAGCAGCTCGACGACCACGGCCAGCTCGACCTTGCTGACCTTCAGCCAATCGTAAAGGGTGTGCTTCCAACGCTGCACCCGACCGCCCGATTCGACGAGGATCGTGGCCCCCTTCTTGCGAAGGGTGTGGAGGATGTCCTCGGCGTCGTCGGCGTCGAAGTTGGTGATCGGATCGCGGTTCGACTTCTGGTTGCAGCCCGTAACGATCGCGGCAACGGTCATCGGGTAGTATTCGGGCGTCGTCTTGGCCTTCTCGGCGAGGACTCCCACCACGCGCCGCTCGTCGGGGGTGAGCGGAACCCAGGAGACCGCGGGTGTGCTCGTCGTTTCACTATCGCTCATGATCGGTTCCATCCTCATCGCGTCGGCCGAATCCGACGGAAAAACGAAACATATCGTGGGAGCCTCGCACGTGGCGTCCGGCCCATGGTAGCCGTGCCGGCGACAGCGCAACAAGGAGTCGGCGTGCGGTGGGCCTTTGGAGCGGAGCGTGCGCCGCGATCTGTTTTTCAGCCGATCTCGCTGATCCGCTCGACGACGGCCTTGAACTGGCGGGCGGGATCGGCAGTCGGTTCGGGCCAGACGGTCAGGAAGCCGTGGTAGGCGACCTCTTCCAGAGCGCCGATGTACTCTTCCCAGTCGAGCGAGCCGGGATGAAAGCCGACGCCACGCGGATTGCGAGGGGCGTTCGGCGAGTCGACTGCGTCCCCCGCGTAGGCGTGGGCGAGCCACGGTCCCAACTCGCGCGCAGTGGTCACGGGGTCGATCCCAGCGCGAAGCAGACTCGGCGGATCGACGCTGGCGGCCAGCGACGGGTCGTTCAGGGCGTCGAGGAAAGTCCGAAGCCGCTGTCCGGGCTCGGCGCCGTTCTCGATCGCCAAGCGGACGCCCCGATGCTCGGCGCGGCGGGCGAGCGAGGCGACGGCGCTTGTATAAACCTCGCGGCGGGCCGCTTCGCCCTCGGCGTCAGGCGCTGCGCCGATCTGAGCGAGCACGATACGCGCGCCCAGATCGAACGTCATTGCGAAGGCGGCGTCGACCCGTCGGACCCGTTCGTCGAGCTGATCGGTCGTGTCGAACGTCCGGCGCGTCGGCAGGTGGATCGCGATCAGCGTTAGCTCGACCGAGCGGAGCAGGTGCTTTAGCTCGCGACGCCCGGTCTCTCCCAGCCGATGCGGGGCGAGGTCGCCGGACGCTTCCAGCACGACGCCCCGCGCGCCCAGGCGGGCGGCTTGCTGGATCTGCTCGCGGATCGCGCGGTTGGGGTCGAGCCTCAGGCCCAGGGGGTTACGTATCATGGCCAACTTATCCTCTCAACCGACGGACGCAAAGCCAGGGTTGAAGCCGTCGGGCGTATTGACGATCATCGACACCTGATAGGTTACGCGACGCCGACCGGTTTGATGAGGTCAATCGCCCAGTGGGAGTTCCCGAGACGCCGACGATCGTAAAAACCGCCCTGGACCTGGCGGCCGACCGACTGGCCGCGACCGTCGGCGCCTGGCCCGAGCCGGCGATCCTGGCGAGCGGTTCCGGCTTCGGCGCGGCCGGCCGCTGGACGATCCTCGCAGCATACCCGCGCCTCGTCTTCGAGGCGGTCGGCGATCGCTGGTCGATCCGCAACGACGACGGCTCGTACGAAACCGGCACCGATCCCCTCGCCGCGCTGGCCTCGCTCGCGAGTCGCTTCCGGCTCGCCGAGACGGATCAGACCCCGGACGCCGATGCTTGCCCATTCCAGGGGGGCTTGATCGGCTTTCTGGGCTACGACCTGGCCCCGTCGCTCGAACGCCTGCCGCGCAAGGCCGACCGCGACTCGAAGCTGCCCGACGTCCGCATGGCACTTTACGATACGGCCGTCGTCGTCGATCACGAGAAGGATGCGGTCGTCCTCTATGCCTGGGATCTGACCGACGAGGGCCGCGAGGCGATCGAGCGCCGGGCGCGGTTCTGGCGACGGGCGCTGCGGAGGGCCGACGAGTCGCCCCGCCCCCTCGGCGCGTCGTCGCTCGGACCGCTTACCAGCAACTTCGACCGCGATGACTACCTGAAGGCCGTCGGCCGGGCGCTCGACTACATCGCGGCCGGCGACGTCTTCCAGATCAATCTCTCGCAGCGCTTCGCCGCGACCGGCCGCGTCGAGCCGCTCGACCTGTTCCTGCGACTCCAACAAGAGAGCCCCGCGCCGTTCTCGGCGTTCCTCCGCTGGCGCAACCTGGCCGTCGTCTCGGCGAGCCCGGAGTGGTTCTACCAGACCCGGGGCGACCTCATCACGACCCGGCCGATCAAGGGGACACGGCCTCGGGGAGCGACGCCCGAGGCCGACCAGGCGCTCGCCGCCGAGCTTTCGGCCTCGGCCAAGGACCGCGCCGAGCTGACCATGATCGTCGACCTGGAACGCAACGACCTCGGGCGCGTCTGCCAGTTCGGCTCGGTCCGCGTCGTCGATTCGCTCGTGCTGGAGAGCTATGCCCAAGTTCACCACCTGGTCGCAACGGTCGAAGGCCGGCTGCGCCCCGAAATCGGCCCGGTCGACGTGATCCGCGCGGTCTTCCCAGGCGGCTCGATCACCGGCGCTCCCAAGATCCGCGCGATGGAGATCATCGACGAGTTGGAGCCTACCCGCCGCAGCCTCTACACAGGCGCGATCGGCTATCTCGGCCGAGGCGGAGCGAGCGGCTTCAACATCGCGATCCGAACCGTACTCGTCGAAGGCGACCGCGTCGGCTATCAGGTCGGCGGCGGGATCGTCGCCGATTCCGACCCCGAGGCCGAATTCGAGGAAACCATGCACAAGGGCCGGGGCCTTCGCCGCGTCCTGACCGGAAAGGACGACCCGAATGATCTGGGTTGAAGGCCGGATCGTCGCCGACGACTCCCTGCGAATCAGCGTGCTCGACCGCACGTTCGAGCACGGCCTGGGCCTGTTTGAAACCCTGCGCACCTGGAACGGCCGGCCGACGCTGCTGCCCCGGCACTTGAGCCGACTGAAACGGTCGGCCGCGCAGCTTCGCATCCCACTCGACCCCAACCAACAGCCGACGGCCGACGACGTCCGCGCCCTGCTGGCCGCCGATGGCCGCGAAGGAGACGCCTTGCTGCGGATCACGCTCAGCGGCGGGATCTCGGAATCAGCGGGCTCGACGCTCTGGATGCGGTCGTCGCCGCTCCCCGCGCCGGCCCCCGCGACCGGCCTGCGGCTCGGCCCGGCGGGTCCGGCCCGCAATGATACACTTGCCGGATACAAGAGCCTCAATTACTGGCCGAACCGGTTGCTTCACGAGAACAGCCGAGCCGAGGGCTTCGACGAGTGCCTGATGGTCGACTCGACCGGCTCGGTCCGCGAGGGGAGCCGAACGAACATCTTCTTCGTGGTCGGGGGGGAGCTGATGACGCCTCCCTGCGACGGCGGGATCGTGCCGGGTATCATGAGAGGCGTCGTCGTCGAGCGCGCGGCCGCGTTAGGGATCGCCGTCGAGGAAATCGGCCTGAATCTCTTCGACCGGAGGATTCAGCCCGAGGAAGTGTTCCTGACCAACGCGGTTCGAGGCGTCGTTCCGGTCGGCTCTTGGGGCGACGCCCACTTCCCCGCTCCTGGGCCCGTGACCGGGCGAATTCGAGACGATGTGACCGCCTGGTTGAAATCGGGAGAGACGACATGACGACCGTCGCCGACGTGACTCGCTGGCTGGAAGACTTCGCGCCGTCGCAGCTGGCGGAGTCGTGGGACAACGTGGGGCTCTTGTGGGGCGATCCCGGTGCGCCGATCGAGCGGGTGATGACCTGCTTGACGGTGACGGCCGAGACGGCTCTTGAGGCCGTCCGCGAGCGGGCCGGGCTGATCGTCAGCCATCACCCGGTGCTCTTTCGCGAGACCAAGCGGATTCGTTCGGACCTGCCGGCGACCGCTCCGCTCTGGGCGCTTGGACGGGCCGGCGTGGCGATCGCGAGCCCTCACACGGCGTTCGATAGCGCGGTTGACGGGATCAATGAGGGCCTCTGCCGCCGTCTCGGGCTGCTCGACACGGCCCCGATCCGGCCCATCGCCGCGCCCTCCTCGTTCAAGGTCGTCGTGTTCACGCCGGAGTCCGACCGCGAGACCGTGCTCGCCGCCGCCTTCGGCGCTGGAGCGGGGCGGATCGGCGACTACTCCGAGTGCTCGTTCGCGATCCCCGGTCAGGGGACGTTTTTCGGCGACGAGAACACCGCCCCCGCTGTCGGCCGGCGCGGTCGTCGGGAGACGGTCGACGAGTTGCGGCTGGAAATGATTTGCCTGGAGGATCGGCTGTCGGCCGTCCTCGCCGCGATCCGCGCGGCGCACTCGTACGAGGAGCCGGCCGTCGACGTCTTCCCGCTCAACTCGACGACGACCACGATCGGAGCGGGCCGGATCGGGCGGCTCGCCGAACCGCGACCGCTCGGCGAATTCGCCCTGTCGGCCGCGCGGGCGCTCGGCCTGACGACCATCCAGGCGGCCGGCGATCCGGAATCGCGGGTCGAACGCGTGGCCGTGGCCTGCGGCGCGGGGGACGACTTCCTCGGCGACGCCGTCAAGCTTGGCGCCCAAGTCTTACTGACCGGCGAGGCTCGCTTTCACCGGGCGCTCGAAGCCCGCGCGGCGGGGGTCGGGCTACTCGTCGCCGGCCATTACGCGACCGAACGGCTGGGCGTCGAGGATCTTGCCGGCAAGATCGCTCGGACCTTCCCCGACCTCATCGTCTGGCCGAGCCGCGACGAGCGCGACCCCTTCGCCTATCTTCACACGTCGGGCGAGGCCGCGCGGCACGATCCGGGTGCAAGCTAAAGTGACGGCGATCGAGGCAGTCTCGGACTGCCAAAAAAAACCCCCGGGGTAATCCGGGGGAAAGGGAGCGGTCGGGGCGGCAAGTCGAACTGAGATCGTTTCGCAGGCTCATCGCCAGCCTGCCGAAACGACAGGCTCAATTTTTCTTGGCCGAGGAACCGCCGGTCTCAAGCAGGTCATCTTCTTCGTCTTCGAGCACGGCCTCGACTTCAGCCTCTTCGGCTTCATCCGTCTCGACTTCGGGCTCGGCGTCGGGATCGACTTCCACGTCGCCGTCAAGCTCCGCGTCGCCGTCGACCACTTCGCCGCCAGCCGCCTTGCCGGTCCGCGTCGCGGGGACAGCCAGATACATCTGATGCTCCCACTGTCCCGACCAGAACTGACCGGCCCAGCGCTGCAAGGAAATGGCGCGAACGGTCGGGCGATCCTCGTCGCGGATCACCTCGCCCCAGGCACCCGCGTAAGCGGCGCGCACTTGCGACGAGCTTTCACCCACGCACAGCAATCGCTCGCCGGTCGGGGCCAGGCACGCCACCGCTCGCCAGTCCTGGGCACCACTTGTTCCACTACTCATCGTCTTGTAGATCCCCGCCCGACGCAGCCGCGTCTTGCTTTCCAGCCGTGGACTTCGTTACAACGTTGCGTCAGGTCTTTTACACTGCGGCCTATCGAACAACTCGATCGAGCAGCATCATGCTAGAAGAATAGAATCCAAAACCCCCGCAGACCCGCGCCGCCTCTTCCCAACGAACGAAATTGTGAACGGTCGGCCGTTGGGCCGATTTCACGAGATTGCCAGCACGATAGTCGATCTCGGCAAGGCCAGACGTGGTGGGCGTTCGTCGAAATAAAGAGGACGGCCCATCGCCCTGCCCATTGCGAGCACGGAACAAGCCGCTCGGCGCGTCTGCGTTGATGAACTCTACACTCCAAATTGTAGCGTTCCAGGGGGGCATCGGCGAATGAATTCTCGAAATCTCCTAATCGGCGCGCCCGTCGATTCGCCGCAACTGGTCGAACCGGGGAAGCCGACGACGCGGCCGTTGCGAAGATTCAAGGCTCGTGGAGTTCAGGCCTCACGCGGCGGGTCGCACAATCACGACGACGAACCGGGGAGTTTGAGAAGAACCTTGCCGCCGCGACCGACGGCCGCCGCCTCGCGAACAGCCGGCACGATGTCGTCAAGTGCGTAGCTGGCACCGATTTCCGACGTGAGGACGTCGTTGCGAATCAACGCGGCGATCTCTCGGAACAGGAGCAACGACGCGGGAATCGACCGATCACGCATCCAAAAGCCGAGCCAGAAGCCTTCGACCACCCGCCGTCCCGAGATCACCAGGCGCGGATCGACCTCGATAGGCTGACCGGTCAATGAGCCGTAGACGATCAGCCGGCCGCCGGTTCCAAGCGACCGGAAGATCGCCGTGCCGGCCTCGCCGCCGACCGGATCGAGGGCGTAGCGAGGGCCGTCGCCCCCCGTGATCGCACGAACCTGTTCCGGAACCGACCCTTCCGACGAGCTGATCACGGCGTCGGCCCCGAGCGCGACCAGCTCGGCCTTCGCCTCGGAGCGTCGCACGACGCAGAGCGTCTTGAAGCCGTCGTGTTTACCGAGCTTGATGATCATCTTGCCGAGCGTCGAGCCGGCGGCCGAGATCAGCAGCCATTCCCCCTTCGGGACTTTGAGGACGTGCCGGACCATCGCCAGCGCCGTGGCCGGGTTGACGAAGAACGTCGCGGCCTGGTCGTCGGGGATGTCGGCGGCGATCGGCCGCGCCTGGCGCCAGGGGATCACGGCGTACTCGGCCCAGTTGCCCCCCTTCGAGTTGATCACGGCCACGCGCTTGCCGACCACGAGCCGCCCCATCAGCCCCGGTCCGGCCTTGTCGACCACGCCGACCCCCTCGAAGCCGGGCGTCGACGGCAAGGTGGGAAGCACGCCGTAACGCCCCTCGACGACCATCAGGTCGGACGGGTTGATCGGGCTGGCGATCATCCGCACGCGGACCTCGCCCGGCCCCGGCTCGGGCGTGGGGACGTCCCGGATTCGCAAGACCTCCGAAGGTCCGCCGAACGACTCGAAGACCGCCGCTTTCATACCGATTGTTCCCGATGATCGACGAGGCTTCCGAATCACGGCCGCACACGCCGCTCTCTTGGGAAAACCTCGAACCCCGGCTATCTTAATGGGAACGCCATCGAAAACCCATCGGGAACAACCACAATGCCCGCCGATCACGACTTGCTCGTCACGACCGAATGGCTGGAAGACCACCTGAACGACGCCGACGTCCGCGTGATCGACGTTCGCGGGTACGTCGTGACCCGGCCGATCGAACCAGGGGTCGAGCAGGCCGATTACCGAGGCGCGATCGACGAATACCTGGCCAGCCACATCCCCGGCGCGATGTACATCGACTGGACGCGCGACATCGTCGACCTCGACGATCCGGTCCCCGCTCAGATAGCGGGCCCGGAGGCGTTCGCCGAGGCCATGGCGGTTCGGGGCGTGGGTGACCAGACACACGTCGTCGCCGTCGATCACAGCGGCGGCCAGTACGCCACGCGCCTGTGGTGGGCCCTTAACTACTACGGGCACAACCGCGTCAGCGTGCTGCAAGGGGGCTGGAACCGCTGGGTGGACGAGGAACGGCCCGAGGCGTCGGGCCCCGTGAATCCTCCCCGCGCGGTCTTCACGCCGTGCGCCCGGCCAGAGCTGCGGCTGACCGCCGAGCAGCTCGCCGCGCGATTGGGCGATCCCGAGCTTCAGCTTCTCGACGCGCGCGATGTCGGCCAGTACACGGCCGCACGACGGCGAGGACCGCGTGGCGGACGTATTCCAGGAGCCGCCAGCCTTCCTCGCGAGCGATTCTTCGCGAAAGAAGGGGGCTTCCTACAGCTTGACGAGCTTCGCGCGCTGGTCGACAAGGAGGGCGTGACAGCCGACCGACCGGTCGTCGCGTATTGCAACGGCGGAGTCGCCGCGACCACCATCTTGTTCAACCTGGCCCGGCTCGGTTACACGAACCTGGCGAACTACGACGGCTCGTGGAACGAATGGGGGGCGCGGCTCGACCTGCCGGTGGAGGCCTGATCGAGAGCAAGAGCCGCCAGGGGGAATAGTCAGGCTCAGACCTGCTTGACCCGTCGCTTGGCGGTCAGGGCGGGGGCCGGAACGACGACCGGAGCGGGCGCTTCGGCTTCGACGACCTCGGGCTGTTGTTCCAGCTCGGGGGAGGGCGTCGCGGAGGCGGGCCGCCAGGGATCGGCCTGCTTGATGGCGCACTGAGGATGGATGCCGGCCGCGGAATAGACCGTCTGACGGCAGATGGGACAGCGCTTGCGCCGGTCGTCGGGGAGCGGCGTGTGGGAGTTTCGGGGGTTGATCACGAGGCGACCATCCTTACGAGGAAATGAGTGAGTCGTGGACGGTTCCCGTTCCCGAAGACCTGCTTGGGTTTGCATCGGGTTCGACGCCGGGAAAAAGGAACTCCACTAGGGAGTTCCTCGATCCCGCGAACGATCTGTGGATCAATAACGGCGACCGCCGCCACCGCCACCGCCACCGCCGCCACCGCCGTAGCCGCCGCCACCGCCGCCGGAGCGACCGCCGCCGCCACCGCCATAACCACCACCGCCGCCGCCACCGCTGCCGTAGCCGCCGGAGGTGCGAGCTACGCGGGGCTTGGCTTCGTTAACGGTCAGCCGACGACCTTCATATTCCTGGTCGTTGAGGCCGGCGATGGCCTCGTCGGCCTGGGCGTCGGTGTCCATCTCGACGAAACCGAAGCCCTTGCTGCGGCCGGTCGCGCGGTCGATGATGACCTCGGCGCTCTGAACGGTTCCGTACTGGCTGAACCACTGGTCGAGGTCAGAGCTGGCGACGGAATACGGGAGGTTGCCTACGTACAATTTCTTTCCCACGGGGTGTCTCCTTGTGGCAAAGACGATCCGGCCTGCTTCATGCTTTCTCGGCCGGTCAGAAAGGGGCACACACAGGGGCCCTGAGGTGGGAAGGGCGAGAAGGGAAGCCGTAAGCGATTCGCGTGAACCCTCCGTGCTTGCTCTGTCGTCAGACCAACCACCTCGTACTGTATCGGATACAGTGGGAAAAGGGAAGAGAGAATCGAAGCTTGTCCTAGATGATTGAGCGTCGATCGGTGAGCCGCGAGCCCCCCTCGACGGCCCCTTCCAATCCGTTGGTGATGATCAATGAACCTCCAACGACTTCGCCTGCAACACGATGGTTTTGATCTGGAACGGCACCAGATCAACGCGCACCGCGCCGTCGGCGATCGGCGATCGGCCCTGGACGTTTTCGAGCAGGTCGGCCTCGCTCGCCGCAGCCACGTTCGCGTGCACCTTAATGGTGGTCGCGGGCGCGGGTCGGCCGGCGGTTTCGTAGATCCGCAGCGCGATTCCGCCTCCCCGGGCCGGCTTGAGAGACGAGACGACGACGTTGGGCGCTGAAACCTCTACGAAGCCCCAAGTCTTGGGAAGGCCCCCCTCGTGCGAGCCGACGACGCGGCAGAGCAGGGGGTGGTTGAATTCCAGCCCGGCGCGGGGCACGCCGGCCTCTCGCCAGTCGCCGGCATGCGGGAGCAGCGCGTAGCGGGCGGTCCGCTCCTTGCCGATCTGGTAGCCCTCCTCCGAGCTCATCCCCGGCTCGTAGCCGCCGCCGAAACCATAGGCTCCCACATTGTGCGACCGGAGCACCGAGACCATCACGGTTCCATCGGTCACGACGTGGCCGGGGAGCCCCGCGTTGAGCACCGCCAGCCCATGCTTCTCGTCCCCCTGGTCGACCCAGTTCTGGGCGGGAAACTCGATGCCCTTGGGCCGCTCGATCGCGCCGAAGGGGATCTCGTCGAATCGCTTGCCGGCCGCGATCGTGGTCGGGAACAAGAGCTGATAGCGGACGTATTTCTCGCCATTCACCAGCGTGGTCGAGCAATCGATCCGCGGCAGGTCGGCGTACAGCCGCAGGGTCGCCGCGTACCGGCCCGAATCGAACGGATGCGCGACGCGGAACTCGGAGTAGACCGGCCCTGAGACGAGAGTCCCAGGCGCGTCCTTGTACTCGTCGCTGAACTTCGCGTCACCGCGAGCGGGGACGGCTTGCTTCGTGGTCATCGCGATGTTGCTGCCGCCGTTGAGCCCCTTGTAAAGCTCCCAGAAATCGCCCTTATCCTGGTGCTTTGCGACGACGTTGCCAGGACCGGAGAGAACTTCCCAGTCGCCTTCCTTCATGCGAAGGCTGGCGACCGCGCCCGTTCGTGGGTCGAGCGTGATCCGGTAGAAGCGGTTTTCCAAGGTCGACGGAGAGGGAGCAGCGGGCGTCGGAGCCGTCGAGCCGGTCGCGGTACGGATGTGATAGGTCCGATATCCGAGCGCCGGAACGTCGGCCGCCGTGAACGCGACCCGCGCGGTGCAAAGGCCGCCGTCGGGGTAAGAGGTCGAGCGGACGATCTGCAGCGGCCGGCTCGCTCCTTGATCGTCGACCAGCTCGATCGCGCCGACGCCGCCGGCGCTGAAGCCGAGGTCGACCTCGGTCACGTCCGACCGCGACCAGCTCAGCGGGTTGAAGACGACCACGGGGGTCCCCTCGCCTCGTGTGTCGATCCGCGCGGCGAGCGCGTCCCACCCCTTGTCGATCTGCTCGGCGGCCAGGCGGTCGGCGAACCGGAAACCGCCGACGACGTCGTCATAGACGTGATCCGTCATGACGCCGGAGGCCAGGTCGTGAGTCTCGTTGAAGAGCACCGGCTCCCAGGCCCGCCAGAGGGCGGACAGGTCGGCTTCGCCACCGAGGGTCCGATCGATCGCGGCGAGCTTCTCAGCCGTCAGAAGCCGTTCCTCCATGCGTCGAATCCACGACTTGAGCTCGATCCGGCTACTGTACGTCCCCTGGAAGATCGGGTTCAGCTCGCCTTTGAACACCGAAAGGTCGGTGCGGGCGGCGACGACTTTCTCGAATTCGGCGGGGATCGCCATGCGGGCCTTGAACGGCTGATCGGCCATCTTGTTGAACGCCTCGACCATCGGCGCGAGCTGCCCCTCGGGCTCGCCGACGTCGACGCCCGCGAGTCCCACGCGGTCGCGGCCGGGCGAGTTGTTGTCAAGCGCCGCGAACCGCCCCTTCAGGAAGTCGCGGAACTTGGCCGGGTCGTTGGGCGAGCCGTAGAGCAGGGCGTATGTGGCCGGCATGTAGATCGTCATCAGCTTCGTGCCGTCGATCCCCTCCCAGAGGAACTCCGACGGATGCTCGCGGTGGGACACCCCGCGCTGGGTCCAGTACGAGTGGATGCCCGCGAGCTTCATGATCTGCGGCATCTGGGCGTGATGGCCGAACGTGTCGATCAGCCAGCCCGAGGTCACGTCGATCCCGAGCTTCTCGCGGTAGTAGCCCTTGCCGTACTGAAGCTGCCGGACGAACGACTCGCCGCCGGGGACGTTGACGTCGGGCATGACGTCGAGCCCGCCGGTGATCTGGAGCCTCCCCTCGGCGATGTACTTGCGAAACAGCGGTTCCTGGTCGGGATAGCGTTCGAGGAACGGCCGGACGTAGGCGACCTGGTCGAGCACGAAATGATAGGTCGGCTGGTCCGCAAGCAGCCGAAGCGCCTTGAGGATGTTCGGCAGGCCCATCTCCAGGTACTCTTCCCGCGTCTTGAAAACGGCCCCCTCCCAGTGGGTGTGGGGAATGACCCAGAAGGTCGGCCGATCATCGGCCGGGGGCGGATCGGCGGCGACGGCCCCGCGAGGCTGGAGGAGCGCGCTCCAGACGCCGACGCAAACAACGATCAAGATTCGATGGAACATGCAATTCTCCCTGCGCGGTTCTCGTTCGGGGCGACGTTCTTGATTCTCAGTTCGAGGGCGACTTGCCGAAGACCAGATCCAGACGCGAAGGCCCGGCGATCGTGGCGTCGATCCAGAGCGTGCGGCCGTCCCAGGCATAGGCTTCGCGAGCCAGCGCGACGCCGTCACGCTGAACGGCGAGATCACCCGAGGGCGCTCCGATCAGTTCGAAGACCGGGTTGACGCACGCGACTTCGGGCTTGATCGTGATCGCGATCGACGGCTTCTCGACGCGCAAGGACGTGGCCCGGCGCTCGATCGCATAGCCGTCGAAGGCGACCTGCGCGCCTTCGAAAGTCAGCGCCGGCGGCTTGGCATAACTGTGAGCCCATTGGAGCAGGCGGTCGTCGCCGGCGTCGGTCATGCCGATCAGCCAGGCCCAGTGACGAACCGAGACGGGCCGCGAAACTCCGAGTGAGTCGATCGTGACGCGACGGCTCTCCGAGATCGGCTCGGGTCGGTTCGCGGCCCAGCTCATGACGCTGTTGTGGCATGGGCTGAGGGCGATACGGTCGTCGATCTTCGAGCCCGTGGCGTTGCCCCGCGCGAGCGGCCAGTGACTGCCCCAGTAGCAAGGCGTCACAAGTTGCCCGCGATCCTCGAACGGTCCGAAGACGACTGAGGGAAAGGAACGATCGCCGGGGTTGAAAACGACCGCCGCCTGCTCTTCCTGGCGATTGAGACGAAGCCGGTAGATCGCCGGCGGCTTGCCTCCCTTGGGCGTGTCAGCCTCGCCCCGGATCGGGAACTTGTACTCGCGTTTGGCGCCGTCGAGCGACAGCGCGTCGACGAGGTTCTCGGGCAAGACCTCGAACGGGTAAGCGCCCTGCGGGGACAGGACGATCAGCTCGCACAGCTCGTACTCGATCGCCGGGTCGGTCTTCAAGCTGACGACCCGCGTTCCGAAGCCGTCGGGGTAGAAATAATAGTCCTCGACGGCCTGGTCGCCCCAGACCTTGTAATGCAGGTCGGTCGACTGGTACCTCCATCGCACATGGACGCGCGAAGCCGACGACTCGATGATCTCGACGCGCCCATACCGCAAATCCTTGTCCATCAGGGGCTCGACGCAGTCGACGGCGCCCGGCCGCGGAGTGATCACCTCGGCCCACTCGTAGCAGGCGCCGGTGTTGTGCCGGCCCGCCCAGAACGGGATGTAGCTCGACCCTCTCCAGAAGACGAACCGGCCGCCGCCGGGCAGGCTGACGACGACGTCGCGGAGGCTCGGTTCCCACCCCTTGTCGTAATCGAGCGATGAGAACGCGCCCGTTGCGGGGTCACGCACCGAGATCGGCGGATCGTACCGCAGCTTCGTGTACGAGGCGCCGAATCGGGGCAATGCCAGCGCCTCGCGCGGCAGCATCACCGGAATCTCTTTGCTCCAGAGCGTCGCGCCGTCCTTGCCGCCGATCGCGACCTGCAACACGTCGCGATCGGCGGTCGTCGTCGGGTGCGGCAGACGCAGGCTGGCCACCGCCCGTCGCCCTTTCGCTAGAGGCAAGGCCTTGATCTCAGTCTTGGGATCGGATGCGAACCGGGCGCGAACCTGCGCATCGGGTACGTCGCGATTGTGGGCGAGAGCGGCGACTTCCAGAACTCCGGCCTGCCCGGGTCCGAGCAAGAGTCGGTCGGCGGGGACGAGGATCGTCCCGAGATCGACGGGATTCACGACCGTCTCGGGCCGGGCCGTCGCGTCGGCATCCAGAGCCTGACGGGTGATCGTCGCTCGGGCGACTTCGACGGCCGGCGCACCATCCTTTTCGATCAGCAGCACGACTTCGGTCGCTTCCGCATCGACCTCGCTTCGCACCTCATAAGGAGGCTGGATCGGAAAGGCGACCTCGTGGCGAGCCGCATCGTGACCGTCGGCCCGTTCAACGAGTCGAAAGCGTCCAGGCACGGGCGCTTCCTTGGATACGATCCGGATCGTGACGGGCCGCCCGACGCGCTCGAGCCGGAACGGAGGACGCCAGGGGTGGGCCTCCTCGACCTGGACCGTGATCCCCACGGGCGGCTGGTCCAGTGCCTGTGCGGTCGAAACGACAGCGAGCGTCGCGAGCCCCGCCCAGACGACCAATCGTGCCATCTTCATCGTCGAAACCTCTTCCGAATGGGTCACGGCCGCAACACCCGGCGCACGCCTTCGACGATACGGGGAACGTCGGGCCGGTAGGCGTTTTCCAGGATCGGCGTGAACGGGACGGGAACGTCGGGGGACGCGACGCGGACGACCGGGGCGAGCAGGCTTTCGCCGCAGTGCTCCATCAAGCCGGCGGCGATCTCGGCGCTCACGCCGCCGACGCGAGGGCCCTCCTCGACGATGACCACGCGGCCGGTCTTGCGCACCGACGCGCCGATGGTCTCGTAGTCGATCGGCGAGAGGCTGCGAACGTCGATCACCTCAACGTCGATCCCCTCGGCCGCGAGCTGTTCGGCGGCCTGGGCGGCGAAGTGAGCCATCAGGAGCCAGGCCAGCACGGTGACGTGCGCGCCCTCCCGACGCACCGCCGCGCGGTCGAGCGGCACCGTATAATCACCGTCGGGGACGTCGCTCGTCGCGTCGACGGCGCCCGGCTCGATGCGCGCGCCTTTCGAGCCGTAAAGCAGCTTGTGCTCGAACATCAAAACCGGGTTGTCGTCGCGTACCGCAGACTTGAGCACGCCCTTGGCGTCATAGGCGTTTGAGACCGCCACGACTTTCAACCCTGGGACGCCGGTGAAGTAGCGTTCCATGCTCTGGGCGTGCTGCGAGCCCCGGCCCGTGGCCCCGATCGGCGCCCGCATGACCAGCGGCACGGCGATCGTCCCTCCCGACATGTAACGGAGCTTGGCGGCGTTGTTGACGATCTGATCCATCGCCAGAAAGAGGAAGTCGCCGTACTGGACGTCGGCGATCGGCCGCATGCCCGCCACGGCTGCCCCCACCGCGGCCCCGAAGAAGCCCAGCTCGGCGATCGGCGTGTTGAGCATCCGATCGGGGAACTCCGTCTCCAACCCGAGCGTGACGGTGAACGCGCCTCCCCAGCCGCCTGGAACGGCGATGTCTTCGCCCAGGCAAAAGACGGCCGGATCGCGTCTCATTTCCTCGGCGATGCCCTCGCGGAGCGCTTCGGCGATGCTCAAACGTCTCATGCGCGGCGAATCCTGATGAATGCGGTGTGGATGATCGGATCGTCGGATTGTTGAACGTCAGGCGAGGACGTCGGTCGTCAGATCGGCGAGCGTCGGCAACGGCTGGTGGCGAGCCTCGACGACCGCGTCCTGAAACCGAGTTTGGACGTCGGCGCGGATCTGGTCGAGCGCTCCGGCGGCGGCCACGCCGAGTTCGATCAGGAGGCCGCCGAAGCGGTCGATCGGATCGCGCTGAAGCCACGTATCTCGCTCGTCCTGAGGTTGGTAGTGGCACGGATCGCGGCGGGAATGGCCGGTGCGGCGGTAGGTGAGCAGTTCGAGCAGCACCGGCCCCTTGCCGTGACGGCACTCGTCGACGGCGGTGAGAGTGGCCTGGTGGACGGCCAGCACGTCGTTGCCGTCGACCGTCTGGCCGCGAATGCCGTAGGTCGCCGCGCGCTCGGCGATCCGCTCGTTCCGCATCACCAGGTCGACGCGGGTCGAGGCCCCGTACAGGTTGTTCTCGCAGACGAACACGACCGGCAGGTCCCAGATCGCCGCGAGGTTGACGCCTTCGTGAAACGCCCCCTCGGCCACCGCGCCGTCGCCGAAGAAGCAGGCGACCACGCGCGGCTCCTTGCGCATCTTGTAGGCCAGGGCCATGCCGGCGGCCAGGGGGATTCCCCCGCCGACGATGGCGATGCCGGGAACCATCCCCTTGTCCATGTCGCCGACGTGCATCGAGCCCCCCTTGCCTTTGCAACAGCCGGTCGATGCGCCGAAAAGCTCGAAAAGGAGCGACTCGACCGACAGCCCCTTGGCCAGAGCGTGGCCGTGGCCGCGAAAGGTCGAGGTGATGAAGTCGCCTTCTTCAAGCGCCGAGCAAACGCCGACGGCCGTGGCCTCCTGGCCCTGGCACTGGTGGATCGTGCCGGGCATCGAGCCTTCGAGGAACAGGAACTTGACCCCTTCCTCGAACTCGCGGATCACGACCATCCGCTCGTAGAGCCCAAGCAGGAACGGGGCGGGGTAGCGGTCGAGGAGATGTTGCGCGTGTTCGCCGAGTGATTCGGTGGGATGGGGCATGCCGGGCCTCGCAACGGTAGGTCGGATTAGAAGGATTCGAGTTCTCGGACGATTGCGCCGAGGAAGCCCGCCGCGGCCTTGCCGCCGGCGACGCGATGATCGACCGAGAGCGTCAGGTTCACGCGGTTCTGGACCACGACTTGACCGTCGACGACGACGGCCGAGGGCATGATCTTGCCGACGGCGAGAATCGCCGCCTCGGGCGTATTGACGACGGCCGTAAAGGTTTCGACGTTCGAGCCGCCGAGGTTCGAGATGGTCAAGCTCGTCGGCCGCGCCTGCCTCCCCCGGGGGTCGCCGGTCTTGAGCCGATCGACCTGTGCGCGGATCGAATCGGAGACCTGCTCGACGTCCTGGCCGGTTGGATCGTCGACCGCGATCGTGTAGAGATCGCCGTCAAGATCGACGGCCACGCCGATCGCCCCCTCGCCGTGGGGCGTCAGCTTATCGTCGTCGAAGCGATAGCCGAATCGCGGGTGCTCCCTGAGAGCCCGGGCCGCGGCGATCACGAAAAAGGCGTCCCAGACCGGCTTACTGGCCTCGGCCGCGGCGCGACGCTTCACCAAACCTTCAGCGTTCACCGACGTCTGAAGGTAAAAATGCGGGACAGTCTGCTTACTCGCCTGCGTCCGACGCGCGACGACCCGCTCGACCACGCTGAGCGTCAATGATCGCGTCCAGCGCGACGCCCCGGCCTTTTCTCGCCGCGCCCGGTTGCGAGCGAAAAACGAGACTCGGTCGGACGTCGCGACGACCGGCGCGGGCGGACTCTTCGCGACAGCAGTTGCGGTCGACGCCCGCAAGACCGGCGCGGGGGCGACATTCTGTATAATCGAAGCAGCCGAGCCGGACTGCCTGACTTCGAAGACCGCGACGACCTGGCCGGCGACGACTTCGGCGCCTTCTTCGACGGCGAGACTCTTCAAGACGCCGTCGACGGTCGACTCGACGTTCATCACCGCCTTGTCGGTCTCGACTTCCAGGATCGTCTGACCGCGCGTGACGGCGTCGCCGACCGTCGCGAGAATTCGGATCAAGGTCATCGGCGACCCGGTCGTCGCCAGGTCGGGCATCCGCATGGGGGTTTCCAACATGTCCTCCCGAATCCCTCAAGAAGCCTTGCCCGAGCACCCGAGCAGGTCGATCCGCGCGAGCACCGCGTCGCGCACCGCGAGCCGACCGGCCGTCAGGACGTCGTCCGGCCCGCCGATTCCGAGCAGCCGGTGGGGGTCGGCGCCGTTGTTCGCCAGCGCCTTGCGAACGGCCGCGAGGTAATGCTGCTTGAGATACGTCCCGAAATTGACCTTCACGACCCCGAGCCCGACGGCCGCCCGCAGCGCCTCGGGCTCGACCCCCGTGCCGCCGTGCAAGACAAGCCCGCATTTTACGCGCCGGGAGATCCGGTCAAGCCGGTCGAGATCGAGGCCGCCCGCCCCTTCGAGCCGGATGTGAACGTTGCCGACGCTCACCGCCAGCAGATCGATTCCGGTCGCCTCGACGAACTTGGCCGCCTGCTCGGGATCGGTGAGCGAGCCCGCGTGCGACGGGTCGTCGGAGGTCCCGCAGGGCAGCACCCCCAGCTCGGCCTCGACGGCGACCCCGTGCGCGTGGGCGAAGCGAGACAGCTCCGACACCCGGTGAACCGAGTCTTCGTACGAAGCCGACGGGTCGGCGAGCATCACGAGGTTGAAGCCCGAGACGACGGCCGCGCGCACCCAGTCGTCGTCCGGGCACTCATTAAAGATGAAGCCGCACGGGACCGTGGCCGATTCCGCCGCCGCGCGGCCGAGCGAACCGTACCAGCTCAGTCGTTCCGGGGCGATGCGTTCGCGACCGGAAAGGAAATCGCCGTTGAAGCCGATGATCATCGGCGACCGCGACGCCTCGGCGGCGTCGATCACGCCCTGGAGGGATTCCAGGTTCCAACTCTCGAAGTAGCCGACGGCGTAGCCTCCACGGCGGGCGCTCGCCATCATCTCGTTAATAGGTGCAAGGGGCATGCCGAACTCCGTCGCCGCTCGCAACCGCCCTCGGCCTCGCACGCCGATCACGGTCGCGTCGAACCCTTTCACGTCGATCGGACGCCATGGTACTGCCGGGTCGCCGAGCGAGCAACCGCCCGGCGACTCGGGCTTCGCTCGGTCAAGGGGGCGTCCCGACTGCCTCGGAGAACTGCGATGGGATTCTCTTGTCCCATGCGAGGACTCGGCGTAGCTTAGACGTCTTCGCCAACCCGCGTGCGAAATGGCACGCCTGCGGCGCCTAGCTCCTCGAGGCGTTCTCGGGGTGGTTCCGACTCTAGTGGGAGGACCGCGTGATGCGAAAACACGATCCCAAGAACGGCGACGAGCCGGGCGGCCCCAGTCGCCGCGACTTCTTGAGGGGGTCGGGCCTGGCGGCGGCGTCGGCCGTCCTGACCGGCACGGCCGCAACCGCCCTTGACGAGGCCAAGGCCGCCGAAGAAGGGCCGAAGGTCCTCTCGGGCGAGGTCGAGATCACGCTCAAGATTAACGGCGAGGACCGCAAGACCACCGTCGAGCCGCGAAGCACGTTGCTCGACACCCTGCGGAACCGCCTCGACGTCACCGGGCCCAAGCGGGTCTGCGATCGGGCGAGCTGCGGCGCGTGCACGGTCATCGCCGACGGCGACCCGGTCTACTCGTGCACGACCCTCGCCGTGACCTGCGAAGGCAAGAAAATCGAGACGCTCGAAGGCTTCGAAACCGGCGAGCACGGCGTCCCTCACGCCTTCCACCAGAACGACGCCCTGATGTGCGGCTACTGCACGCCCGGGTTCGTCACCGCCTGCAAGGCGCTTCTGGACAAGAACCCCAACCCGACCCTCGACGAAGTGCGCCGGGGTCTGGATGGCAACATCTGTCGGTGCGGGACCTATGTCGGCGTCCTCCAGGCGGCCCTCGACGCGGCCAAAGCGATGAAAGGAGCCTGATCCATGGCCCTCACCTGGCCTGAGAAACCGACTCTGATCGGCACCCGAATCACCCGGCTCGACGGACTCGCCAAGGCGTCCGGCAAAGCCAAATACCCTAGCGACATGCTTCCCGAGGGGACGCTGTTCGCGGTGATGCTCTACAGCCCTCACGCCCACGCCAAGATCAAGAAGCTTGACATCTCCACGGCCCAGAGCATGCCGGGCGTCAAGGGGGTCGTGGCGATCGCCCAGGAAGGAGCCACCCTTCGCTATCACGGCGACGACATCGCCGCCGTGGCCGCCGTCACCGAGGAACAGGCTCGCGACGCCGTCCGCGCGATCAAGATCGAATACGAAGTCCTCCCCCACGTCGTCACCGAGGCCCAGGCGATGGCCCCGGGCGCGCCCGAGATCGTCAAGGGGGGCAACGTCCGCAAGGGACGCTCGCAAGACAATGGCAAAACCGGCGAGGCGTTCGCCAAGGCTGAAGTGGTCGTCGAAGGCAAATACAGCCTGCCGGTCATCACCCACGTCTGCCTTGAACCTCACGGGCTGACGGCCAAGTGGGAAACCGCGGACAAGCTGACCGTCTGGTCGAGCACTCAGGCCGTCCAGGTCGTCGCACAAGAGCTGGCCGATTCGTTTCAGATCCCGGTCGCCAACATCACGGTGTTGACCGAGGTGATGGGGGGCGGGTTCGGCTCGAAGTTCGGGGCCGACGTCTGGGGACGCACTGCGGCCGAGCTGGCGAAGTCGACGGGCAAGCCCGTCAAGCTGTTCCTCGACCGGGTCCAGGAGCACCTGGCCGCCGGCAATCGCCCGAGCGCGGCGGGGACCATCAAGCTCGGAGCCACCAAGGACGGCAAGCTCGTCGGCCTGATCGCCGACACGCACGGCACCGGCGGCAGCCGGGGGGGCTCGAACTTCCCGCTGCCCTACGTCTACGACGTTCCAGCCTCGTCGCGGGTCCATTCCGAGGTCTTCGTCAACGGCGGCGGCGCGCGAGCCATGCGGGCGCCAGGCCATCCCCAGGGATGCGCCCTGATGGAAGCGGCCATGGACGATCTGGCCGAAAAGCTGGGCGTCGACCCGATCGAGTTCCGGCTCAAGAACCTGAAACCCGACGACTTCCATACGCCGATCTACGAGGCCGAAGTCAAGATCGGCGCCGACCTGATCGGCTGGCGTGAGAAGCGCAAGCCGCGCGGCCAGAACGGCGACGGCCCGATCCGTCGCGGCTTCGGCCTCGCCCTCCATCAATGGGGAGGCGGCGGAACACTCGACAAGAAGGTGAGCTGCACCATCAGCGCCGACGGGACCGTCGAGCTGAAGAGCGCCACCCAGGACATCGGCACGGCCGCCCGCACCGTGCTGGCGATCATCGCCGCCGAGGTGCTCGGCCTCAAGCCGACCGACGTCATCTCGAACATCGGCAACTCGACCTTCCCGCCGGGCCAGGCCTCGGGCGGCTCGACCACGACGCCGTCGATGGCCCCTCCGTGCCTCGACGCCGCGACCAAGGCGCGCGACGCCCTGTTCGCCAAGATCGCCCCGGCCCTCGGCGCGACCCCCGCCGACCTCTCGCTCCAGGGGGGCAAGCTGCTGATCCAGGGCAAGCCCTCCATCTCGTGGAAAGAGGCTTGCCGCAAACTCGGCACGGCTTCCGTCTCCGAGATCGGCAGCGCCGTCGAGGGGCTGGCCAGCACCGGCGTCGGCGGCTGCCAGTTCGCCGAGGTGACCGTCGACGTCGAGACCGGCGTCGTCCGGGTCAAGAAGATCGTCGCCGTGCAGGATTCGGGACTCATCATCGACCGCCTCACCTGGGACAGCCAGGTCTACGGCGGCGTGATCATGGGCCTGAACTACGGCCTCTTCGAAGAGCGGATCATGGACCCGGGGACGGGCGTGATGCTCAACCCCGACATGGAGCTTTACAAGCTCGCCGGCGCGTCCGACATCCCCGAGATCGTCATCCACGCCTACGAGCCCGACGAGCAGAAGGCGCGCGGAGTGATCGGAATCGGCGAGCCGCCGACGATCGCCACGGCCGCCGCGATCGGCAACGCGGTGTCCAACGCCATCGGCGTGCGGGTCACCGAGTGGCCGATGACTCCCCGCAACGTCCTCAACGCACTCGCCGCGGCCTCTAAAGAAGGGAAGGCGTGACCCTATGAACGCATTCGATTTCGCCGCCCCCACCAGCGTCGAGGACGCCGTCAAGCTCCTGGGCGTTCCCGAGGCCGAGGCCCTTTCCGGCGGCACCGACCTGCTCAGCCGGATCAAGGACTACGTGGCCTCGCCGAAGCGCGTGGTCTATCTCAAGGACGTCAAGGCGCTCGCCGGGATCTCCGGCGACGCGGCCTCCGGTCTGACGATCGGCGCGGGGACGCGGCTCACCGACGTCCTCGCCAGCAAGGTCGTCCACGACTCGTACCCGGCGATCTGGCAGGCGACCCTCGAAGTGGGCACGCCCCAGATCCGCAACATGGCGACCGTCGGCGGCAACTTGCTCCAGCGGCCTCGCTGCTGGTACTTCCGCGCCGGCAACGGCCTGCTGGCCGTCAAGGACGGCAAGAGCCTCGTCCGCGAGGGCGACAACCGCTACCACGCCATCTTCCAGACCGACGGCGACGCCCTCTTCGTCAACCCGTCGAGCCTGGCCGTGCCGTTGATCGCGCTTGGCGCCAAGGCCGTCGTCTCCGGCCCTCGCGGCGAGCGGACCGTTGCCGTCGAGGATCTGTACCAGGTTCCCAAGAGCGAGAAAGACTCCGAGCTGACGCTCGCCGCTGGCGAGATTGTCTCCAAGCTCATCGTCCCGCCGCTCAAGGGGAAGAACGCATCATACGAGGCGCGCCAGAAGCAGGCTCACGACTGGCCGATCATCCTGGCGTCGGTGAATCTCAGCTTCGACGGCGACAAGGTTTCGGACTCGCGGATCGTCGTTTACGGCGTCGCACCCATCCCCTGGCGGAGCAAGGCCGCCGAGGAAGCCCTCGTCGGCAAGGCGATCACGCTCGAAACCGCCGAGGCCGCCGGCGCGGCGGCGATCGCCGCCGCCAAGCCGCTCTCGATGAACGCCTACAAGGTCGGCCTGACCCAGACGGTCGTCAAGCGGACGCTTCTGGCCGCCGTGGGGAATCGTTACTGGGAGGGTTGAGCCATGCCCGACGCCGAACCGAACGACCCGACGGCCGTCGAACAGCAAACCTACCCCTGCCGCAATCTCCGACACCAGGGGATGTACGTCTTCACCGACGGGCGGGGTCGCGACCCCGACAAGGACTACGACAACACGATCTTCTGGTGTCTCAAGACCATGAAAGGCTACGGACCGGACGACGAGTCGGTCGGCATCCACGACTGCCGCAACCCGGCCCGTTCCTGCCACGAGCCGCTCTGAGGCCCAAGCCGGCCTTCATCGCCCGACGGATCGCTGCTGCAACCCCCGAACGCCCCGGCGACGATCGACCGTCGCCGGGGCGTTCTTTGTTTGCTCCCGGGCCTCGCGTTCCCTTCGCGAACCGTCCGCCGCAGCCCGCGCTGGGGGCGGATTCGAGCCCCGGTGACTTCATGGTATGAAAAGTCAAAGGGTCGTGGAATTTCCCTGTCTTTCATCTTGATCTCGTTCCGACGAAAGGGCATTCTCAGATACATCGTTATCTTGCTTCGAGATGACGACCCATTTCCGACGGTACAGCTCAATTCTCGATCGGAAGGAGTGACGCATCATGGGCGACGCTCGTGACACCGCCAAGAAGAAGAAGGCTGACGAGAAGAAGTCGGCCAAGCCGGCCAAGGCGCCCGCCAAGGCCGAAATGAAGGCCGCGCCGCCGGCCGCCCCTGCCGCCAAGTCCGGCAAGAAGTGATCCTGACGCATCAGTCGATCCGTACACCACATGGGCCGGCCGCCGCTCGACCAATCCGGGTCGAACGACGCCGGCCTTGCTCATCAACGGCCGTTCAGTTCACGACGACCGGGGATCGGCCGCCGTGCCGAGCAGCCGCTGAGCTTCGTGAAGACTGCGGGTCGTGAGCGCCACGGCGAAGGGATGCGCGGGGACGGCGTATTGCTCGTCTGCGAGCTGCCCCGCCAGGATTCCCGCCGACAGCGACAGCTCGTCGTCGCCGGCCGCGTCCCAGAAGAACGCCATCCAGAGCAACATCCGCCGATAGAGTTCGAGGCGATGGATCAGCCGGCGCTCGAAGAGATAGCGATATGCGCCCGAATCGCGCGCCGGATCGGCCGCGGCCCTCCGCTCGCGCAGGGAGATCTCCTGGGCCAGCTCAAAGGTCAACGGCGAGCCGTCCACCCAGCCGGGACACTCCTCGAGCACGTTCCACGACCGTTCCGCCAGCACAGCCTGATCGATCGGGGCCGACGCCCACTCCGGCTTCGTCGCCAGAAACGAGCCGGAGTGGAAGCCCGCGCCGAGCATCGCGTCGAGCCACGGGCGCACGGCCGGCGGCGTCGATCGGCCCGACAGCAACAGGCTCCCCGACAGGAGGCCGAGCGCCAGCTCCGGGGCGTCCTCGACGCATTGCCCCGACGAGAGTTCCGCGAACTGCTCGTAAAGGTCGCTCTCGGCCTCATGGTCGGCTTCGGCCACCCCGAGCACGTCGAGGATGCCCTTGCGGACGTCGCACAGGAACGCGGCCGACGAGACGACCCCCTGGCGCTCGGTCGAGACGACGATCGCGCCCGAGCCCTCGCCGTCGACCGCCGTGACCAGCGAGCGAATCACCCGTCGCGAAGGCGAATCGCCGGTCGTCGCGATCGCGAACGTCGGCGCCGCGTCCGGTGAGGCTTCAGCGGTCGCCCGACCGATCGCAGCCCGGGTGTCCTCGTCGCGACTCTCGCCCAGCAGGAGCAGCAGCCGGGTCAACCCATCGCCCCCCCGCGCCTTGAGCAGTTCGGCGACGATCTGAAGCCGACTCTCAGGATCGATCGCTTCGAGCCCCTGGAAGGCGTTCCACGACTGTTCGGGATCGTGCTCCAGGCTGGCGAGCAAGTCGCCGAGCCAGGCCGTCGACGAGTCCGCGTCGTCCTGGCCGAGCGTCGGCCCGGGGATCTCGTCCCATCCCGGATCCTCGATCCGTCGAGCGCCTGAGTCCATCCGGCTTCACCAGACTCGTGAGGGTCCTGGGTTCTTCCACACGCGGCCGACGGGGCTCGCCGACCTCGTGGAGCCCGTCTCCGGGCGGGCGGGGTCGATCGAGTAGGTGCGAAGGCCGCTTCCGTCCCTGGAGTATTCGTAGATCGGCGTGGTTTCCGCAAGCTCGGAATCGGCCGGCAGCATGTAGAACAGCGGTTCGCCCCCAGTCCTCGAGCCGGCGGCGATCGTCGCCACGCCCGCCCGGTCGGGGGCGAAGAACGCGATCGAACGGCTGCGAACGCCCTCCGGAACCGCCCAACCGAACGCCAACCCGCTCGCTTCGACCTCGAACACCGGCGCGGGGAGCGCGAGCCGGGGATCGGCAAGGTCGAGCTGGTACATGACCTGGTTGTAGTCGTAGCGCGGAGTCACGTCCTTGGCACCCGAGAAGGTCGATGTATACGTGCCCTCGAAGTAGACGATGCGACCGTTCTCCTGGTCGAACATCGGGTGCTGCTTGGGGTTGTAGAACGAATAATCGTCGTGCGTGGCGATCTTGCGGGCGTAGACCCACGGCCCGAGCGGCGTGTCGGCCTCGCTGAACCAGACCTCGCCCAGGTAGGACGTCCGGCCGCCAGCCTCGACCGCGATCGAGATCCAGCGTTTGCGGTACGGGTTCCAGTAGACCGACCCACCGTGGGCCAGCACGGTCTTGCCGGTCTCGATGTCGCGCAATTGCAGGAGCCCTTCCTCGGCCTTCATCTTGCCGTCCCGGACGAATTTCGCCTGTTCCTGCTGACCGATAACGTCGGTGTGTTTCTTCCAACCGTAATTCAGCCGGCCGTCCGAGGTTCGGTCGAGCTTGCCCTGATCGGCGCGCGTCCCCGGCTCCAGGCAGGTGAACACCTCGCAGGCGTCGGGATCGACGATCTTATCGGGATCGGCGGGGACCCGGATGAGAGGGTAGGGGCCGGAGTAATAGACGTAAGCTGCATCATCGTCGCGATGGATGAACGTGTGACCGCCGGGACCGCCGGCCGGGTGGAGGGTTTTCTCGGCGGCGAACTGCGCGCGCTTCTCGAAGGTCTGGGTCTTGGGATCGAACTCGACGATCCCGCGCTCGTAAATGGTCATCGGCGGCTTGACCTTGGCGTAGTTCGCGAACATCCGTTCGCGCCCCTGGTCGTCGGTCAGGACCACAAGCCCAGTGATCCAGGTCGGGCCTTCGCCGGGCATGTTACAAGTCGGCCGGGCAAAGCCCTTGTCGTCCACGAAGTACGTCAGGTCGACTCCCTTGGCGGGATCGAGTCCGCCCTTGCCGGGAAGGTCCGAGACCGCCCCGGGGGAGTGGAAGTTGCCCAGCGGATATCCTGGCCGATTCGTGTCGCCCCAGAACCAGTGAATCTTTCCTTGATAGACGGCGTTCAAAACGCTGTCCTGGCCGAGCACCTGGCCGTCGAGGACCGGCTCTCGGATCGGGATCGGAACGCCGGTGAGCAGGCTGTCGCGGTAGATCCCGGCACCCGTCACCCGGAAGAGACGCCGGGCGACATTGACGCGTTTGATCTTCAACCGGGCCTCGCCGCCGGGCCGGACGTCGATCGCGGCGCCGGCGATCCCGAATCCGTCCTTGGCGAATTCATAGCCGTGGCTCTTGACCGAGAAAAAGACCTTGAGGCCCATCAGGCCCGGCTCGTCGAAGGCGACGACGCCGTTGCTGTCGGTCACGTAGCGGATCTGGTTCACCGTCCGAAGCTCGACGAGCGGCACCCCTCGACCGGTCTCGTCGTCGACGACCTCGATCCGGAACGGCCGGCGGTCGGTCGGCGGCTCGCCGGCGATCACGGGCGTTGAAAACGCGGCGAGGGCCGACGCGCAACCGATCCAACAGCGAATCCAACAACGCGACATGGTGGTCTCCGCTCTTTTCGATCGAGCGCCGGTCAGGTCTTGGAGTCTCGGTCCGGCTGACTTTTCAACGGCCGGCCGGTCCACGGTGGTTCGCCTTCATCGTCGTCGTCATCCGCATTCAAACGATCAAACTCGTGTTCGAGCACGACGCGCTCGTAGAGATCGTGGCGGATTTCCGTGAGGAAGCGGCTGGGGGTCGAGAAGACGGTCGGCCCGTAGCCGCCTCGGCTGATGGTCGAAGGGTAGGAGAGCATCAGCTCGTTCATGGCGCGGCTGACGGCGACGTAGAAGATGCGCCGTTCTTCGTCCTCGCCGCCGGGCTCGTCCATCGCGCGACGGTGCGGGAATCCCTCGTCGACGAGGCGGACGACGAAGACGTGCGACCATTCGAGCCCCTTGGCCTGGTGGACCGTGCTCAGTACCAGCACGTCTTGCGGATCTTCGCTGCCGGCCGCGTCCATGCCGTAGACGTCGCCGGCCAGAAGCAGCTCGGCGAGCAGCCGCTCCAGGCTGTCGTACTTGGCGGCCAGCACGGCGAACTGCTCGACGTCCTTGATCCGGTTGTCGGCCTTGTCATATTTCTGGCGGATCGTCCCGGGATATCCCCCCTTGAGGACCGCCTCGATCGCCCGAGCCGGGTGGTGCTCCGGATCGGTCGCCCGGATCAGGTTCAGATCGTTGACGAACGCGGCGAACAACCCCCGGCTCTTGGAAGGCACGATCGCCATCGTCTCGGCGGTCGCCAGCGCCTTGAGAGGGTCGGCCTCGCTTGCGATCCTCTGGTAGACGGCCCCAGCCTTGGCCGGACCGACTCCCGGCAAGAGGACGAACAATCGCCGCCACGACGCCTCGTCGCGCGGGTTGAGTACCACCCTCAAGAACGCCATGACGTCCTTGACGTGCGCCTGCTCGAAGAACCGGACCCCGCTGCGGACCGTGTAGGGGATGTTGCGGGCCAACAGCTCGCCCTGGAGCACCACGCTGTCGTAATGATTGCGATAGAGGACAGCCATCCTGCCCAGCGGAACGTCCTGGTCGTGGGCTTCGAGGATCTGCTGGCAGACGAGAGCGGCTTCCTCGTAGACGTCGGCCGTGGCCACGACGACCGGGAGCGGGCCGTCGTTCCGGGCCGAGACGAGCTGCTTGGGAAATCCCGACTGGTTGTGCGCGATCGACGCCTCGGTGAACGCGACGATCTGCGGCGTCGAACGATAGTTGACTTCGAGCCGGAAGACGCGCGCGTCCAGGTGGCGGTCGGGGAACTTGAGGATGTTGTCGTAGTTCGCGCCCCGGAACCGGTAGATCGACTGCGCGTCGTCGCCGACCGCCGTGAGGTTGCCCCGACCGGCCGCCGCGATCTTCTCGACGATCTCGATCTGGAGGGCGTTGGTGTCCTGCATCTCGTCGATCAGGATATGACGGAACATCCGTCCCTGTTCTTCGAGGCGGTTGGGGAACTCGTCCAGCAGCCGCAGCCACTGGGTCAGCAGGTCGTCGTAGTCCATGCAGTTGCTGGCGAGCTTGCGGCGGGCGTAGGCGTCAGCGACCTTCTCGATCTCCGGCAGCCATTCCGCCTGGTCGGCGGCTTCCGACTCGACCACCGCCGCGAGCGGCCGTCGCGTGTTGATGGCGAAGCTGATCAGGTGCTGCAACTGCGACGCCTTGGGCGCGAGCTTGCTCTTGTCGACGAGTCCCGCGTCGTCCATCGCCAGTCGCAGCAGGTCGGTCTGGTCCTCGCTGTCGAGGATCGTGAAGTTGGACTGAAAGCCGAGATCCTTCGCCGCCCCACGGAGCAGCCGGTTGCCGACATGATGGAACGTCCCGGCCCAGACGCGCCCGGCCTGATTGCCGACGAGTTCCCCGAGCCGACCGACCATCTCGCGCGCCGCGCGGCGGGTGAAGGTCGCCAGCAGGATCGAGTCGGCGGGAACGCCGCGGGCGATCAGAAATCCCACCCGGAACGTGATCACCCGGGTTTTTCCCGAGCCCGGGCCCGCCAGGATCAGATTGTATCCGTCGGGCGCGGTCGCCGCCGCCCGTTGCGAGCTGTTCAGCTCGTCGGCGAACTGCTTGTCCAGCCCGGCGGGCAGCTTATGCTTGAGTGTGATCTTACGCATGAACCCGTCTGCAACAAGTATCAAGCAGCGGAAATCTGGAGGCGTCGAAACGTGCGGCTCGTTCGGATTGTACCAGGATTCGACCGCCTCCAGGAGGCTCCGCCGGCCGGGTTCAGGTCGACGAGTCGGCCGCCCAGATGGCGCGGATGGTCTCCTCCTGGCCGTAGCCCTTGGGAACCGCGGGGCTCGGCGTGTTGGCGAAGTACCAGCGCTGATCATCGAGCGGAGAGCGAAGCGTACGGCTGCCGGGCATCTGGAGAAAGCCGTTGGGGTCGGTCTTGCGGACCCAATCCCAGGCGTACCGCAACCATTCGTTGCGATCCTTCTCGGTCAGGTGGGCGAACCAGGTGATCTCATCGTAGCCCCAGACCCAGACGCTCCCTTGCTTCGGCTCTCCCGGATGCTTGCTGGCGCCCCAGTTGTCGATCTCCACCAGATAGGGCAGGTGCTCGCACGCCCAGCCGCTGGGAGTCAGGCCGCCCCGGCTCCGGCCGTAGAGGCTGTCCAGGAAGCCGACCTTCAAGATCCCTTCGCGGGGCCGATCGGAAACCTCCATGATCCGCAACGGGAAGGAATGGAAGTCGAGCAGCAGTTTGCCGTCGCGCATGAGGCCGCCGCCAGGGACGTGGGCGTCACAGAGCAGCATGTGACGGCGGCCGTGTTGCGCCGCGTGCGACCGGGCGCGATCAAGCACCCGGGCGTAGTGAGCGAGGTCTTTGTCGTTGCCGTTCATCAGCTCGACTTGCCCGAAATGGATCGCCTCGACGCCGAGGTCGATGTAGGAAGCGGCGAGGAAATGGAACCAGAGCTGCGTCTCCGGTCGGCTCACGTCCGGGACCGAGGCGTTCCGCCCCCAGTGGTTGCGAAGTCGACCACTCGTGTAAAGCATGTCGTCGTACCGGAAGTTCCGTTCTTCCACCGGCTGCCCCAGGGCCTTGAACGCCCAGTCCGGAACGGGGACCTGATCCGCCTGAGTGGTCACGATCTCGAAGACGCACGCCTGGACGATCATCTCAGGATCGGCCGCGAAGACCCTGACGATCTGCTCCTTGGCCCGCTCGAAGTTGCGAAGCAGCTCGGCCTCGCCTGCCCACAGGCAAAGGCTCCGCCCCAAGAATTTCGCCCCGACGTGCTTGAGCATCCGGACGTTGTCGTCGAGATCGCCGCGACCGTTGAGCAAGCCCTCCATCGTGATCGCGCGCCCGAGGTAATGCTCCAGCACCTCCCGCGAGATCGTTCGATCGAAATGGTAGTTGCGCGGGCCGGACGGTTCCGAGACCCCCGTCGCCCGAGCGGCGCGGCCCAAGGCGGAACAGGCGCCAATTCCCAGGGCGAGTCGCGAAAAGTCACGGCGGTTGAGACAAGGCGACGGCATCATGCTTCCTTTCGCGAAATACGCGGCTCGACTGTCGACTGCGATTCCATTCTGGAGCGCTCAACGCCCGCGCGACAGACCCTCGAATTTCGCGATCGAGACGAAAACCGTTTGTCACGACGAGGCGGGACGGATATAATCCGGCATTGAGATTCAGTCTCAATAAACCACGAGGCGGCACGCCGTGCCATGGCGTCCCTCGACCACGATGCGGTGTGGAGCGGTGCGACTTCATCTTAATTGCGATCGGGGCCCGGGCATGAAGGCAGAGGCGCTGGTGGTTGATCGGCAAGAGGTGGGCGAGCTGATTCCGCTTTCGCTGCTGCGGGCCGGCGAAGCCGGGAGCGTCGGCGATGTGGTCGGCAACGTCGAGTTGGTGCATCGGCTCCGCGAGATGGGGCTTTACAATGGTGCCCAGGTCAAGATGATCCGGCCGGGAAGCCCGTGCATCATCGGCCTTGAAGGCCAGCGACTCGGGTTCCGCGGCGACGACCTGGCGCGGGTGCTCGTCCGCACCGGTGCGATGGCGTCCTGATCGCCTCCAAGACCGTCGCAACGACGATCGGCGATTGATTGATTCCCTCCCCATGCTTCCCTCCGGTCATGTGATGGCGATTGCCTCGGAAAACAGAACCTGGACGATCGCCCTGATCGGCAACCCGAACACCGGCAAATCTACGCTGTTCGGCGCGCTTTCCGGCGTGCGGCAACGAGTGGGCAACTACCCGGGAGTGACCGTCGAGAAGAAGCTCGGCGAGGTCGTCCACGACGGCCGACGCTGGATTCTCGTCGACCTGCCCGGTACCTACAGCCTGGCCCCGCGCTCTCCCGATGAGATGGTGACGGTCGACGTCCTGCTCGGTAGACGAACCGACGTCCAGCCCCCCGACGTCGTGATCTGCGTCGTGGCCGCGAGCAACCTGACTCGCAACCTCTACCTGGTCAGCCAGGTGCTCGAACTCGGTCGTCCCGTGATCGTCGCGTTGTCGATGGGCGACCTGGCCGAAGCCGACGGGTTGACCGTCGACGCCGCCAGGCTCAGCCGCCAGCTCGGGATTCCGGTCGTCCCCATCCAGGCGCAACTGGGCGAAGGGCTCGAAGCGCTCAAGCAGGCCGTCGAGGAAGCCGGTACGCGGCCGGCCCCGACGATCGCGAGCCCATTTCCCTCGGCTTTTCGCCAGGAAGTCGAACAACTCGCCGCGACGCTCACGCCGCCTCCCGCACGCTATCTTATCGAACGACTGCTCCTGGACTCGGGGTCGGAGGTCGAGGCGCAGCTCGCGCTCGGCGAGCCCGACCGTGAACAGCTTCGCCAGCGGGTCGACGACGCCCGCGCAAGGCTGGCCGAGGTCGGCTGCCGCGTGCCTGAGGTCGAGACGACGTCCCGATACGCCTGGATCGCCGACGCGACCGACGGAGTCGTCGAGCATCCCGATCACGCCGTCTCCAAATCCGCCGACCGGCTCGACGCGGTCCTCACCCACAAGGTCTGGGGATCGCTGATCCTGGCCGCCGTCCTGTTGCTGACCTTCAGTGCGGTCTTCGCCTTGGCCCAGATTCCCATGGACTGGATCGATGCGGGTAAAGACGCTGTGTCGGGCGTTCTTGAAGAGGCGCTGCCCGACGGCCCGATCCGGAGTCTGCTGGTCAAGGGAATCATCGGCGGGATTGGCGCGGTGGTCATCTTCCTGCCGCAGATTTTCATCCTCTTCTTCATCCTGACGGCGCTTGAGGAGTGCGGCTACCTGTCGCGCGCGGCGTACCTGATGGACAAGATCATGGTCCGGGTGGGCTTGAGTGGCAAATCGTTCATCCCGCTGCTCTCGTCGTTCGCTTGCGCCATACCGGGCGTGATGGCCACGCGGGTCATCGAGAACCGTCGGGACCGACTGACGACCATCCTGATCGCTCCGTTGATGAGCTGCAGCGCCCGACTGCCGGTCTACACGCTGATGATCGCGGCCTTCATCCCGGCGCGATCCTATCTCGGGGGGTTGATCCAGCTTCAGGGCCTGACGATGTTCGCCATGTACTCGGTGGGCGTCGTCGTGGCGGCCGCAGTCGCCCTAATCCTCAAGCGGACCTTGCTCCGCAGCGCCGCGCCGGTCTTCCTGATGGAGATGCCGGCCTACCAGTGGCCGTCGCCCCGAGTGATCATCTATCGGATGTTCGAACGCGGCTTGGACTTCCTGCAAAACGCCGGCACGATCATCTTCGCCGTCTCGATCCTCATGTGGGGGGCGCTTTACTACCCTCGCATCTCGGCCGACGAGCTGAAGCCGTTGTTGACGGAGAAAGCGCGAATCGAAGCCGCGATCGACACGGCGAGAGCCGCCAACGACGGGGCGACGGCCGAGTCGCTCGCCGCAGACCTAGGCGCGATCGATCACAAGATGGCGGGCGAGCAGGAGCGGCGCAGCTTCCTCGGCCGCGCCGGCAAGCTGATCGAGCCGGTCGTCCGCCCCCTGGGATGGGACTGGCGGATCGGCAGCGCCGTGCTGGCGTCGTTCCCGGCTCGCGAGGTCGTCGTCGCCACCATGGGGGTGATCTTCGACGTAGGCGAGGACGTGGGCGAAGGAGAAGGCGAGAAGCGGCTGACCACAGCCCTGCAAACGGCGACCTGGCCCGAGACCGGCAAGCCCCTGTTCAACATCCCCGTCGCGCTCTCGGTCATGGTTTTCTTCGCGTTGTGCGCCCAGTGCGTTTCGACACTCGCGGTGATCGGCCGCGAAACCCAAAGCTGGATCTGGCCGACGCTGTCGTTCACCTACATGACCGTCCTCGCTTACATCGGGGCGTTCCTCGCCTATCACGTGGGGATGCTGTTCGTCTCTTGAAGTCCGTTCCTCGATCGCATCGATCAGGTCGGAAGGGAGTGCGGAACATGGGCTGGCAAGACGCGGTCGCAATCTCAGTGGTCTTCGGGGCTGCGGTCTACCTCTCCAGCCTCGGCTGGAAAGGGCTGATCGGCGGGCGGAGCAGCGGCTGCGGATCATCGTGCGGCAAGTGCTCGTCGGGTGCCGAGGCGAGCGGCGCGGGCCAGCCCGAACAGGTCGTATCGATTGGCCTGGGCCGCGTCGGAGCCGGCCGCCAGGCCTCGGCCCTTCAGGATCGCGATTCCTGATCCATTGGCGATACCACGCGGGTCAAAACGAGATAGCGGGCGTCGTGCGGATTCTTCGCGTCGGCCTCCCAGCGCTCCTCGTGAACCGTCCGCCAGTCGGGTGAGCCGAGCAAGTCGACCGGGAAGAAGGTGTCGCCCTCGAAATCCCCTTCGACGAGCGTCAGGTGGACCTTCGAGCACAGGGGCAGAACGTCCCGATACATCTCGCCGCCGCCGACGATCATGACCTCGTCGGCGTCGGTCGCCCGCGCCTGGTCGAGAGCCTCGTCGATCGAACCGACGACCACGCATCCCGGGGCCGCAAGACCCGGGCGACGCGTCAGGATGATGTTGGTGCGGCCGGGCAGGGGGCGGCCGAGCGACTCGTGGGTTTTCCGTCCCATGACGATCGGCTTACCCCAGGTCAACTTGCGAAAGTGCTTCAGGTCGCGAGGCAGCCGCCAGGGGAGTTCGCCCCTTCGGCCAATCACCCGGTCGCGCGACATGGCGACGACGAACGAAACATCCATGATCGCCTCCGCGTTCCCCGTCAAACGGCCACTTCGCCCCGCAGGGCGGGATGAGAACGGTAGCCGATCAGCTTGATCTGACCGCGATCGATCTGCGCGAGATCGACGACGGCCGGGTCGATTTCGAGTCGGGGCAGGGAGAGCGGCGCCCGGTTTAGCTGCTCGTCGACCTGATCGAGATGGTTCGAGTAAATGTGAGCATCGCCGAACGTGTGAATGAAATCACCCGGCTCAAGGCCCGTCGCCTGGGCGACGAGATGAGTCAGCAGGGCGTAGCTGGCGATGTTGAACGGAACGCCCAGAAACAGGTCGGCGGACCGCTGGTAGAGCTGGCACGAGAGCCGGCCCTCGGCGACGCTGAATTGAAACAGCGTGTGGCACGGCGGGAGCGCCATCTCGGCGACTTCGGCGGGGTTCCAGGCCGTGACGATCAGCCGGCGGCCGACCGAGGCCGAAGGGTCGGCCGCCACGGCCTTGACGCCCGCGACCACGGCCGCGATCTGGTCGATCGAACGGCCGTCGGGCGCCTGCCAAGACCGCCACTGCTTGCCGTAGATCGGCCCCAGCTCGCCGTTCTCGTCGGCCCACTCGTCCCAGATGCCGACGCCGTGCTCGCGGAGATAGCCGATGTTGGTCGCCCCTCGGAGAAACCAGATCAGCTCGTGGACGATCGCTCCGAAGGCCATCTTCTTGGTCGTGACCAAGGGGAACCCGTCCGCGAGGTCGAACCGGATCTGTCGGCCGAAGACGCTCAGCGCGTCGATCTTCTCGCCCGTCGAGCGCAGCACGGCCCGCGTCGGCTTGCGCACGCCGTGCTCGCGAACGTCCTTCAGCAGATCCAGATATTGACGCATGCCGAACTCTCTTGACCGCGCGGATTTCGAGCCGCGTCGTCATTGATTATAGGAGGCCGTCAAACCGCCCCGATCAGGGCGTCGCGGGAGCCTTGGACTGAGCTGGGGCTGGAGCAGGAACGGTGACGATCGGAGGCTCGGGGGCGGGCCTCGCGGTGATGGCGACCAGTCGCTCCTGATACGACTGCCGCAACCCCTTGTCGTGACGACGGGGGGCAGGCCCCATGCTGACGAGCAGCGCGCCTTCCGAGGGAATCATCCATTCACCCTCGATGCGTTTGGAAACCACTTCGGGAATCTGGATCGTGCCGTTAATGGACGCCGCGTTGGCGTGCTCGGGTCGAAGCCGTTCGAGGAGTGAGGTCTTCACGACGCCGGGGTCGTCCTTCTCTTTCTCCTTGTCCTTCGACTGCGGTTTGACGCCTTCCGTGTATGTGGTGGTGAGGAACGCGAGCACCTGGTTCTGCTCGATCGCCACCTTGGCGAAAAGGATTTGCCCCTTGAGCTGGCTCGACGTCACGTTGACCCGGATTCCGTCGTGGACCTCGCCGATCTCCGGGACGAAGGCGATGTGCGTCCCCTCGTTGGGCGGGCCGTCGGAGACGCGCTTCAGGTGGGCGACGTACTTGACGGAGGTCTCGTTCGTCATCCGCGCCGGCTCGCCGACGTTGGAGATCATCCGGGGCGACTGGACGACGTTGCAGCGGGCGTCGTTCTGGCAGTATTTCAAAAGGTCGGCGAGGGCCTTTTGATCGAGCGCCCAGACCGCCGACCCTTCTTGACGAGCCACTGGCTCAAGCTGCGCGAGCATCTTTCCACGCCAATCGGGGCTGGCGACGGTGATGTCATGGACTTCGAACGCGATCTTCGGAACGGGGCCGGCCGGGGCCGTCGAAGTGAACGTCTCGACAGCCGCCGCGACGGCCAGCTTGCTGGGCTCGTCGCCCGGGCCGGCCCCGAGCCACGCCACCACGAACATCGTCGTCATGACCGCCATCATGCACCTCCGTGTACCCCGACGTCCGCCGGGGATAAGTCCGTACGCTCCGCGCGGCCGGATGGTAACGAAGGCTCGGGGACGGTCAATCCGAAGTTCGAGGGAACGATCGGGTTATCTCACTGAGACCATTTCGTCGGCGTCCGATCCCACCGATGCGTACGGAGCGACGCCGTGAGATCGGCCGGCAGTCGTCGGCCGTCGCTCGACGCGAGGTTAGCCTCGACGTTGCGGACCTTCCGCATGCCGGGGATGATCGTCGAGACGACGGGGTTTTCGAGAATGAACCGAAGCGCCAGCTCGGGCATCGTCATGCCGTCGGGAATCAGCGGACGCAGGGCCTCGGCCCGATCGACGCTCTTGGCGAGGTTCTCAGGCACGAAATAGGTGTTCCGCCAGTCCCCCTCGGGCCACTTCGACTCCCTGGTGAGCGTTCCCGTCAGCGTCCCCTCGTCGAACGGAACCCGGGCGATGACGGCGACGTTCAACTCGCGACAGAGCGGGAACAGCTCGTCCTCGGGCGCCTGGTCGAAGATGTTGTAGATCACCTGCACGGCGTCGACCACGCCGGTGCGCAGGGTCTTGAGGACGTTGTTCGGCTCCCAGCGATTGACGCTGACGCCGACGCCCCGGATCAGCCCTTCCCGCTTGAGGTCGTCCAGGGTGCGAATCCAGCGGTCGTCGTCAGCCCAGTCGTCTTCCCAGACGTGGAACTGCTGGAGGTCGATCGTCGCGACGTCGAGATTCTTGAGGCTTTTCTCGGTGTACTCGCGGATGTGGTCGGGCGGGAAGCAGTCGTCGAGCGTCGACCCGCGGCGCGACGGCCACTGGAAGTTCTTGGGCGGGATCTTGGTCGCGGCGTAAAGCCGCTTCTCGCGATGCTTCTTCAGCAGCCGTCCCAGGATCTGCTCGCTCCGGCCCTCGCCGTACCCCCAGGCCGTATCGAAGAAGTTGCAGCCGAGGTCGACGGACCGCTCAAGAGCGACGTCGGTCTCCTCGTCGTCGTTTCCGGTCCAACCGGCAAGGCCCCACATTCCATATCCGATTTCGCCGACGTCCCAACCCAGCCGACCGAACGTACGTTCTTGCATGACACTCGTCCTTGTTCGCAACGTGGAATCAACGTCCTATTGTAGCAGTGGTTTGTGAGCCCTAGCCACGAGCCGCCGCACCGTCGCCGGTCGCATTTCCAAGGCCCCGCTCGATACCCTTCGGCGTCGCACTACGAAGGAAATCGGCGAACCGTGGTCGGGACTGTGCGGCGGCTCCGCGAGGCGTTAGGCTAGGAATATCAAGCGATTCTTCCAGCCCGAGCCGATCACTTGGGAATCCCGGTCATGAACGGTGACGCACCGGACGAATACGATCTGGCCGACAATCCGGAATCGGACGAGTCCGAGACCGATCAGCCCCCGACGCCGAAAGCGCAGCCGACCCGCGCGCCGGGGCAGCCCTTGCCCCGGATGTGGAAGGCCGAGCCCGAGGACGAGCCTGCCGCGAGTCCCGGCAGGAAGCGGAACGTGGGCAAGCCGGCCGACGCGGGGAAGAGTTCCAAGGCGGGCGCGGGCGGCGACGAGCCGGGCGAAAAGAAAGCGCTCATGGAGGAGACGCCCGCTTTCGACACCTACGAAGCCCGCCAGCGGGCGCGGATGCTCACCGGCGGACTGATCGCCGGAATCGTCGGCCTGGCGTGCTACGTGGGCTACCAGATGTTCCCCAAGAACCCGTTCCCAGACGGCGGCCCGACCGACGAAGACGCCATGGCCCAGGGCCCCGTCGAGCCCGCCAAGCCCGACCTCGATGTCGAGGCGCGCGCCATGTTCGTCCGGGCGCGCGAGTTCGCCAAGATCGGCCGGTCCGACGAGGCCGTCGCGCTCCTTGAGAAGCTGGTCAAGGCGTACAAAAACACCAAGACGGCCGGCGACGCCCGCGAGGCCCTCAAGCGACCGGCGCAGAATCTGCCGCTGTTCCTCGATCGTCCCACCGTGAAGGCCGACGCCCCAGCCGTTCCCGACGCCGAGCCGACCGCCCCGCCGACCGTGGTCGTGGCCCGAGCGCCCGGCGTCGAGGCGAAGGGCAACGCCACGCTCGTCTTACCGGCCAACCCTGCCGAGCTGACTCCCTCGCAGGTTTCAGCGAACGCGACGGCGACGCCCGTCAGCGCCGACCGCAAGTTGCCTCCCGGCTTCACCGCCAAGACCGAGGCGGGGATGGACCCGTCCGGATGGCCGCTGCTGATCGTCGGCGACCGCGACGGCGCTCCGATGGTGTTCGTCCCCGGCGGCGTTTTCACGATGGGCGACGACCGCGATGCGGGTTTCGCCAGCCCCGAGCACAAGGTCAACCTATCCGGCTATTACATCGATCAGCACGAGGTGACGGTCCGCCAGTTCCGCCTCTTCCTCTCCGAGACGCGGTTTCGTGGACGGCCCCCCGGGAACTGGCCGACCGTCGATGAGACCGGCAAGCCTTCGACCGAGGCCTTGCCCATGGTCATGGTCAACGCTGGCGACGCGCAGGCCTACGCGGAATGGGCCGGCAAACGCCTGCCGACCGAGGCGCAGTGGGAACTGGCGGCCCGGTCGATCGACGGCCGGACGTATCCCTGGGGCGACGAGCCCGCCAAGTACGCTCGCCCCCGCACCGCCCGTCGAATCGACCCGGTCAAGTCGTTTCCGGAAGACAAGTCGCCCTATGGCGTCTTCGACATGGCGGGGAACGTCCTTGAGTGGACGTCCGACTCCTTCGACCCCGGCTATTACCGGTCGATCGCCTCGCAGGTCGTCAGCGACCCGACCGGTGCGCAGCCTCGCTCGGGGAAATCCGACCTGGTCGTCAAGGGAGGAAAGACCGGCGCCGGCGCGGCTCGCGAACCGATGGCGGCCGAGAAGCGGCTGACCTACGTCGGCTTTCGGTGCGCCCTTCAGGTCGAAAGACCGGCCGTCATCGCGACCCCCGTCCCGACTCCGGCCGCCGCGGCACCCGCGCCGACTCAGCCGCCGGCCGGTCAAAAGCCGGCTCCCGCGAACGCGGCGCCGCCTCCGGTTCCGTTCTGAGCAAGCCCAGGGCGCGCCGGACCGCGACGACCGGCGGCGTCCGACGCTTCGGAATGCGGGCATCCTGGTCAGCCAGAAACCATTGCACCGTCCGCTCGATGCTCTCTTCGTACGAGAGCGCCGGCGTCCATCCCAGCTTGTTCCGGGCCTTTTCGGTGCTGTAGCTGAGCCGGCGGCCCAAGAGCCACGCCCCGTATCGCGTCACCTGCGGGGGCTTCTTGCTCCGCCGCAGGCGTTCGCGAAGCTCGAGCGCGAATCCACCGTAGAAAGCGTACAAGAACGGATATCGCCAGGTCACCCGAGGGACGTCCAGGGCGTCGGCCAGCATGTCGAGAAACTGGCGTTGGGTGATCGCCGCTTGGCTCGTGACGTTGTACGCCTCGCCGACCGACCCCGGATCGTCGGCCGCCAGGATCGCCGCATCGGCGACGACCCCCGCATACACGGCGCTCAGCGGGTTGTCCCCCTTGCCGACGATCGACACCCGGTTCCAGCGAAACTCCTGGATCAACCGGGGCATCGTCGTGCGATCGCGCTCGCCGAAGATCCAGCTCGGACGGATCACGGTCAGCGGCAGGCCGCCGGTCTCGGCGAGTCCCCAGAGCAGCCGCTCGCAATCGACCTTGCTCCTCGTGTAATAGTCGAGGACCCAGATGTTGTCGCCCAGCGGGTGGGTCTCGGCGATGGGCTCCGCGCGGTCGCTCGGGTGGCCGTAGGCGCTCGTCGAGCTGACGTGGACGAACCGGTCGACTCGCGCGCGAACAGCCGCCTCGGCGAGCGTCCGGGTCGCGTCGATGCAGCCGACCTGAAACTCGCACCAACTCCCCCAGTCGCCGACCTTCGCCGCGCAGTGGTACACGACGTTGATCCCGTCGAGCGCCCGATCGCAGGCGGACGGGTCGGTCAGATCGCCGCGCACCACCTCGACGCCGCGCTCGTCGAGAAAACCGGTGGCGCTCGACTGTCGCGCCAGAGCGAGCACGTGATCACCGCGCGCGCCAAGCCGCTCGACGAGGTGGCTCCCCAGCAAGCCGGTAGCGCCCGTCACCAGGACCCGGCGGCTCAAAAGGCGGCTCGCGTGGAGCGCATCTTGTTGAATTCCGTAACCAGAGCGTCGGCGCGGTCGAGTTCGGCGGCGTCCATGTACGGGGCCAACGTGATGAGCATCTCACCAGTGTCGGGGTCCGGCGTCGGCTCTCCGCAGTCGACTTCCAGCGCGTGCAGCAGAGCCGCAAGGTCGTCGGCCTCGCGCCGGTGGACCTCGATCACGAGCCTCTCACGATCCAGCTTCGAGGGTGTCATCGGGAAGCCCTTACAAGTCAGGTTGAACGCACCGTCGCAGCGCAAAAATCCATTATAGCGGATTATCGACTTTGACGCAGAGAGAGCAAGCCGATTCCGAGCCGCGACGCGTCAGTAGTAAAGTTGGCCGCGAATCCAGAAGAGGTCGTTGACGTTGCTTCGGAGGTCTTTATTGAGCATGACCGGAGTGCCGTACATCGCGTGCTGCCAGTCGAAGTAGATCTTGATGAAGCTGGTCGGATACCAGTTGAGGCCGATATCGGTCATGCCGATGCTGTTCGTCCAGACGTTGGGGTCGGCCAGGCCGGCCTTGAAGACGGTTTCGCCGAGGCGGAGTTCGCTGTAACGCGCGAAGGGTTCGAAGGCGCCCGGCCCCCAGCCGTTGCGGAGCGGGTCGAAGGGCCGGAGGGGATCGACGCGGCTGCGGTCCGTGACCTTCTCGCCCGTCACGAAATAGGAGGCCGTGATGTGGTTGCCGCTGACCGGCACCGAGACCGGCTGGAACGAGCCGGCCCTGGCGTAGTGGTCGCGGCCTCCCTGCCACTCGGCCTCGAACGACAGGCCGCCGACGTACCATGCGACGTGCGCCGCGAGGGCGCTGTGGCCGCCGAGCAAGTAGACGTCCTCATTGAAAGCAAGAAACAGCGAGGTCGCCTGTTGCGCCGCCTCGTCGTTCTCCGAAGACTGGAGCGACGTCCGCATAGGCAACGGCTTCTGGGGACGGACCTGCTGGCCGAGATACCCCGATACGCCCATATTCAGGTTTTTGAGCCAAGGCCAACGCTCGGATTGCGCAAACGGCTTCGCGTTGAGGTACGAGACGGCGTCGCGGGTCGAGTTGTTGTCGGCGACCCCGACCAGGTGGCCGTCGAAGCCGCCGACGGCGTACTGGAGCCGGTCCTCGAACAGCCTCCCGTGGGCCATCAAGCCGGCCGACCGCGAGAGCCCGAAGTTGAGCGGGAAAAGCGAGCGCTCGGGCGTGATGAAGTACTGTTCGAGATGGTCGTACCAATCGTAACTGTATGGGACGAGCGTCCGGCCGAACTTGACCTTGAACCGGGGATCGATGTTCACGTCGACGTTGCCGTCGAGCAAGTCCCAGACTCCCTCGACGCTCCGCTGGATCGAAACCTCGTACTGGAACAGGCGAGTGAGCTGGCCTTCGAAGTAAATCCGGACGCGGGGGATGTAGATGCCGCTCGACGCGGGAATCTGGTTGCCGGGCGAGAAGACCTTGAAATCGGTCTGATCGAGAACCCGGAATCGAAGCTGGTACTCGTCGTCCTCGGTCTTGAGCCCGAATCCCTCCCCGAACGCCCCGATCAGCAGCCGATCGGCGAAGGCGCCCCCCCGGGCGTGCTCCGCCAGTCCCCGCGGCCGGTCGTCGTCGGGCTGCCGGCCGGGTTCGCGGAAGGCCGGTCGCGGGGGGAGCGGATCTGGGAGCGCATCGGCGGCGGCGTCCGGCTTCGCATCGAGACGCTTGAGCAAGTCTTCGTATCGAGATTCCAGCGACCGATAGCGATCTTCGGACCGGAGCCGCTCGCGCTCGGAGCGGTCGAGTCGTTCGACGATCGCCCGATTCATCGCCTCGAGCTTGCGGAGCCGATCGTCGAGCACTTCGCCCTGGGGCTCACTCGCGGGGGACGCCTCGGCGTCGGAGGGTTGCTGAGCCCGGACCTCGAAGGCCGAGACGACGGCGAGCACGACGAGAATGTCGCGAATCGGCCGTCGCCTCTGTGCCATCAAAAACGCCCCGATCTCTTGCCCGCGCGGGGCTGCTATTCGCCTCGCCCCCGTAGTCGCCGCCGGCCCCGTCGCGGTGCGACGCCCGGACGCGCCTGATCTCCTTTATCGGCCGCGACGCCCCCCCTCCTTGACCGCCCGATCGTCAAACTCAATGGTCGCTGGCCTTGATTTTTCGGTCGACCGCCGATAGGCCCATCTCGCATTCCGGCTTGAACTTGAGTCGGATCAACGAGCCGGAGGGCGGTCCGCGATCAGAGATTTCTTGACTTCTTCAGGAATGTGAGGGAGGTGATCGTCCCGTTGTCTACGTCAGCCTGCGCTGCGCGCCAACCAGGAGGGTGTCCCGAACGGGTCCTCTTCGAGCCGACCGGAACGCGTCGCAGTCGTCGCCGAATGGAACATGGGCCTGTTGGGGCGCGGGAACGACGGCCTCAGCTCTTAACGAACTGGTACCACCATGACGGAAGAAACCATCGATGCTGGTCTGCTCGAACAGACGAAAACCCAGATCCGCAAGCTGGTGGCCGAGATTGCCGACCTGGCGGAATCGGACGTCCAGCCCGGTGAGTTCTACGGCGAGTTTCTAAACCGGGCCGTGGCCGCGACGGCCGCGACCGGAGGCGCGTTCTGGCTGCTCGACGGCCGGGGCGGCCTGCGACTCCAGTACCAGCTCGACTTCGCCCAGACCGGGCTCATGGACGGGCGCGTCAAGACGCCCCCGCACGACGCTCTGCTCGGCTGCATGGTTCAGGCGACGCAGCCCCAGATCGTCCCTCCCGGCGCGGTGATCGAAGGGGTGCCGCAGGCGTACAACCCCACCCACCTGGCGATCATCCTGGCCCCCCTGGTCGTCGACAAGCAGGTCGTCGGTCTGCTCGAAATTCTGATGGACCCCAATCGTCGGGCGGCCCAGCAGAAGAGCACGCTGCGGTTCGTGGCCGACCTGTGCGACCTGGCCTCGAACTACCTCAAGAACCGGCAGATGCGGCAGATGGTCTCGCAGCAACGGCTGTGGAACCAGCTTGAGGGCTTCACCCACCAAATCCACGCATCGCTGGACCTCAAGGAGACGGCTTACGCGATCGTCAACGACGGCAAGCGGCTGGTGGGCTGCGACCGCCTGAGCGTGGCGATGAAGCTGTCCGGCCGGACGCTCGTCGAGGCGATCAGCGGCCAGGAGGTCGTCGAACAGCGGTCCAACCAGGTCCGCGAGCTGACGAAGCTTTGCAAGGCCGTGATCCGGTCGGGCGAAGACCTCGTTTACACGGGCAACACCGACGGCTTCGCCCCCGACATCCGCGACGCTCTCGAGCTGTACGTCGACGAGTCGGGCTCGAAGGCCGTGGCGATCGCGATCCTCCACAAGCCTGAAAAGGAGGAGGGCGCCGAACACAAAGAGAAGGTGGCGTACGGCTGCCTCGTGGCGGAGCAGATCGGCGACGAGATCGCCCCCACCGACATGCACGCCCGGACCGAGGTCGTGTCGCGGCACGCCTCGACCGCGCTCTGGAACGCGCAGGAGCATCACCGGATCTTCCTCCGGCCACTGCTCAAGGCGATGGGCTCGCCGTGGCGGCTGTTGCGGGGCCGGACGCTGGCCAAGATCGTCGCGGTCCTGCTGCTCATCGTCTCCCTCATCGGCGCCTTGACCTTCGTCCCCTGGAACCTGCGGATCGAAGGCCGCGGCTCGCTCATGCCGGAACAGCGGCAAAGCGTCTACGCGCCGATCCCCGGCATCGTCGTCGAGGTGCCCGTCGATCACGGCTCAGTCGTCAAGAAGGGGGACGTGATCGCCCGCCTCGACAGCCGCGAGCTGCAGAAGGAACTCAACAAGCTGACCGCCGAATACAACAAGGCCAGCAACCAGACCGTCATCCTCCAACGCCAGGAGCAGCGGTCGAGCACCACGCAGAACGATCGCGAGAACGTCTACCAGCTCCAGGCGCAGCTCTCGGAGGCCCAGATCACGGCCAAGAGCTCTCGCGAGCAGATCGAGATCGTCCAGGAGCAGATCGAGTCGATGTCGATCCGCGCCCCGCACGACGGCGTCATCACCACGTGGAAGGCGAAAGAGAACCTGATGGGCCGTCCCGTCGACATCGGGACCGAGCTGCTCCAGATCGCCTCGACCGAAGGCGAGTGGGTGCTTGAGGTCGACGTTCCCGACGACGACATGGGACCGGTCCTCGCGGCCCAGAGCAAGCTCGAATCGGCGCCCGCCGGATCGACCCTGTCGGCCTACTTCGTGGTCATGACCGAGCCCGAGCACCGCTACCAGGGCTTCGTGCGGCGGATCGCGGCCAAGGCCGAGACCAAGCCCGACAGCAACGAGCAGCGGCACACGGTGAAGGTGACCGTGGGATTCAGCGACGCCGTTCGCAACGAGTACCTCAAGCGGAACCACGAATTCCGGGCGGGCGCCGAGACCCGCGCCCGGATCGACTGCGGCGACGCCCGACTGGCCTACGTGTTGTTCCGCAAGGTCGTCCAGGTGTGGCACGAGTCGGTCCTCTTCCGCTGGCCGTTCCTGCATTGATCATCGATCGCCTCGCCTGCGGCCCCGCCGCGCGGCGGGTCCGAAGGCAGCCGCGGCCTGAAACTCCTTCAAATACGTTTTCCGACTATCAACGCGTGGAGGCTCGTTCGATCATGACCGCCCTGAAAACCGCCGGGACCGTGGCCGTGGGAATGCTCGCGACTCTGTCCGTAGCCGCCTTCGGGCAGAACGGCGCGGGCCAGGACCCCGCTCCCCGGGGCGCGACCGCCACCCTCGTCCTCGAGTCGGCCGACCAGCTCGGCAGGCTCGACTGGATCGAGAAGTCGGAAGTCGCCGCCCTCCGCGAAGGCGTCATCGAGAAAATGGAGTTGCGGGAAGGCGACCCGGCGATCAAGGACCAGCCGATCGGTTATCTCCACAAAGAGGTCGCCGAGCTGACCGTCGCCAAGAACGCCCTGATGGCCAGCAACACCGCCGCGATCGAGAAGGGGCAAGCCGCCTGGGAGGTCGCCCTCACCGTCGTCGCTCGCAACAAGCGGCTCAACGAGCGCAAGCCGGGCATGGTGTCGCAGGAAGACGTCGCCAAGGCCGAGGGCGAACTCAAGGTCGCCGTGGCCCAGATCAACGAGGCGAAGGAGCAGGTCGCGATCAACAAGGCCGAGCTCAACCTCGCCAAGCAGATGCTCAAGGAGCATACGATCGTGGCGCCGTTCAACGGCATCGTCATCAAGCGGATGAAGCACCCCGGCGAGAGTGTGCGGGCCAACGAGGCCGTCGTCGAGATCGGCAACCTGGCGCGACTCTGGGCCGAATTCCACGTTCCGCTCGAGTACGCGCTGCGCGTCAAGGAGGGCCAGATCGTCGAGATCCAGCCCCGGCTCGTCGGCACCCGCGGCGATCAGCCGATCGAACGCATGAAGTTCCGCGGCAAGATCTCGTTCGTGAACCCCGAGATCCAGCCGGTCGGCGAGACCGCCGTCCTCATCCGAGCCGAGTTCGACAACCCGAACTTCGAGCTGCGGCCGGGCTTCAAGGTGGCCGCGACGATTTTTCTGACCGACGACGTCGCCTCGCGAACCCCCCAGCCGACCGCCCGCTGAACGTGGGCGGAGACGGCCGTTTCCGATTCATCCCTGACCCTGTGACGAGTCGTCCCTCGCACGGCCCACCGAGGATCGCCGATCGATGAGCGCAGCTCCCACAACAGCCCCAGCGACTCCCTACGGGCAGGCCGCCGAGCACCTCAAGGTCAAGCTCCGGCCCGACCTGGTGGTCCAACCCCAGTTCTACGAGGGGATGACCCACTACGTCATCAAGGACCCGCTGGCCCTCAAGTACTTCCGATTCAAGATCGAGGAGTACTTCCTGCTCCAGCAGTTCGACGGCGAGAAGAACCTGCAGGACGTCAAGCGGGCCTTCGAGCGCAAATACCGGCCCCAGACGATCTCGATCGAGGACCTCGTTCGGTTCGTGGCCCAGCTCCACGAGGCGGGCGTCGTCATCATCGACAGTCCCGAGCAGGCCGTCGCCCTGATCCGCCGCCGCCGCAAGAACCGGTGGCGGAAGGTCTGGGGCTTCCTGGCGAACATCCTGTTCATCAAGATCCCGGTCATCGACCCCGAGCGGCTCCTGACCTGGATGTATCCGTATTTCCGCTGGCTGTTCACCCGCACCTTCGTGGCCTTCAGCACAAGCATGATGCTCGCCGCGATCATCCTGGTCGTCAGCCAGTGGAGCCACTTCTACTCGAAGCTCCCCGAGTTCCAGAGCTTCTTCAACTGGTGGACGATCTTCACGTTCTGGATCAGCCTGGCGATCATCAAGATCATCCACGAGTTCGGCCACGGGCTCACCGCCAAGCACTTCGGCGGCGAGGTCCACGAGATGGGGATGCTCTTCCTCGTCCTCACCCCGGCCCTCTACTGTGACGTGACCGACAGTTGGCTCCTGCCCAACAAGTGGCACCGGATCTGGATCTCGGCCGCAGGCATCTACGTCGAACTCTTCCTGGCCAGCATCGCCACCTTCGTCTGGTTCAACACCGAGCAAGGGCTGTTCAACAGCCTGGCGATGGCCACGATGTTCATCTGCTCGGTCAACACCGTCTTGTTCAACGCCAACCCGCTGCTGCGGTACGACGGCTACTACGTGACGGCCGACTACCTGGAAATCCCCAACCTGCGGATCAAGAGCACCCAGTTCTTCACCTACCTGATCCAGGAGAAGGTGCTCGGCCTGGAAGTCCCCGTCCAGAGCTACCTGCCGCGCTCCCGGCGGACGCTGTTCGTGTCGTACGCGATCGCCAGCTACCTGTACCGCTGGGTGGTCACCTTCAGCATCATCTTCTTCTTGTCGCAGGTGCTGAAGCCGTACAAGCTGCAATCGCTTAGTTATATGCTGGCGCTCGGATCATTGATCCCGCTGTTGGCCATGCCCATTTACCAGATCGGTAAGTTCGTTCGCACGCCCGGGAGGATGCGCAAAGTGAAGAAAGCTCGTGCGGCCGCTTTCGCCGCGGCGTTCGTAGCCGTCGTGGCCGGGATCTTGCTGATCCCCACCCCGCTGCGAATCCAGGGCACCCTGGTGCTGTCGCCGGCCAACCCCGTCGAGGTCTACGCCGAAGTCGAAGGCCAGCTCGTCGACCTCAAAGTCCTTGACGGCCAGTGGGTCAAAAAAGGCGCCGTCTTGGCCCAGCTCGTCAACCTTGAGAAGCAGAAGGAGCGCGTCCAGCGCCAGGCCGAACACGACACCTACTGGTTCAAGGCCCTCTGGTACAACCAGAGCGCCGCGACCCGGGCGCAGGCGAAGCAGCACGAGGTGATGGCCGAACAACTTGAGCCGTCCATGACCAGGATCAACGATCAACTCGGCAAGCTCACCCTGACCGCCAGCCGCGACGGTCAGCTCATCGGCGTCCCCCACCGCGAAACGCTCGGCCAGTGGCTGAAGACCGGTAAACCGTTCTGCCAGCTCGCCGACCCCCATCATCTCGAAGCCCGATTGATCATCGACCAGTCGGACATCGACCTGATCAAGCCCGATAACAAAACCTGGGTCAAAATCCACGGCCGCTCCGAGACCACCCTCGTCAGCAAGGTCACCGAGATCGCCAAGCGGAACCGCGACGAGATCCCTCCCGAGCTTGCGAACTCCGCCGGCGGCGAGATCGCCGCCAAGCCCGACCCCAAAACCGGCCAGGTGAAGCCGCAAACCGCCGTCTACGAGGTCATCATCCCCATCGAGAATCCCAACCTGCTGTTCCATCCCGGCCAGCGCGGGTTCGCCAAGATCGACGGCGGCACCCACACCTTCGGCTGGTGGCTCTGGCGGCTCATCACCAAGACGTTCCACTTCAACATCTAACGAGCCGACCGACGAACCGCTTCCCAACGCAGGGCCCCGGGCGACGATCCCTCCGATCGACTCCCGGGGCCTTGTGCATTTCCGCCGTCGCCGCCGCATAGCGCGATCAGCCCGTGCTCCGACCACCTCGATTCCGAGCCCTCGGTTCGGCAGCGCCACCAAGTGCATGGTTCCGTCGGACGGTTCCGCACGCGACGCGGATCGGTTCGACTCGAGAGGCAATTCCCTCTCTGACGCCTCGGGCTGCTGCCATGTAAATCCTGGTCTGTGGTTTGCCGTAGAGGTGCCCCTTGTGGGTGCCCGATCGCCGAGCACGAGCGGTCGGCGTGGAGCGAACCAGGTGCCCACAAGGGGCGCCCCTACGGACCCGGTCGTGACGCCTAGCGAAAAGCCCCCATTCTCATGAGGCCGGGCGTCGCCTCGGCGTCAGGACGGTTGCGCTGAAAATAATCCCACGCGCGGGCACGCCGGGATACGAACTCGAAGCGCCAGCGAGGGAATCGGCGGTCGGCCGTTGGAACCATTCACTCGCTGGGGCTTCGGGCTCGTATCCGGCCCCGGCCCCGAGAGCCGGACCTCCCGCGCATTTTGCGGACGATCAATCGCGCGGAAGGAGACGGAACGACCGCGTGAGATGGGCGAACAAACGGCTTCTGGCGTACAGGCAACGAAAAGGCCGCCCCTGGTCTCGCAGGAGACCAGGGGCGGCCGGGTTGGACTTGCCTTTGACTCTGTGATCGTCGTCGATCAACTGAAAGGCTTCTTGATGTCGCTCCAGAGCTTGTCGAAGAAGCCCTGATTCTTGTTGGCATTGGCCAGCGCCAGGGCTTTCTGCTTCTGGGCCTGAGCCTGGGCCTGGCTGGCGGCTAGCTGTTGTGCGGCCAGGTCGCTGGCCGTGGTGTCCGCCGTCGTGGTCGCGGCCGTGGCGACCGCGGGCGTCGCGGTCGGCTCGGTTGGCGCCGGTGGGGTCGTGGTCGTCGCCGGCGGGGTCGTAGTCGTGGTCGACGTATCGGTCGTCGCCGACGGGGTGGCTGCGGGGAGCGACGTCGCGGTCTTCGCCGACTGCTGTTGAGACTGGTTGACCAGGTTCAACAGAGCGCTGACCACGGGACTGGTGTCCGAAGTCGTCGTGCCCGCCGTCGTGTCGGCGGCGGGCGTCGTCGCCGACGGGGTCGTCGTTCCGGTCGCGGCGGGCGTCGCCGCCGGCGGGGTCGTCGTTCCGGTCGTGGCGGGCGTCGTCGCCGGCGGAGTGGTGGTCGTCGCCGGCGGGGTGGTGGTCGTGGTCGTCGGCGCGGCGGTCTGAACCGCCGGGGCCGCGACCGGCCGGACCGAGGCCAGCGAGATGGTCTCGCCGTTGACCCGAACCGTCCTCGTAACCGTCACTCCAGTCTGCTGGGGCGCGGCCTGAGTGGAATCGAACAGCGTGTAGACCGGGAAGTAAGTGCCCGGGGTCTCGTTGCGGTTGACCTTGAACTTCGCGGGCGAGACGCCGCGGTACTTCGCCACCGCGGACTTCGGCACCCAGGCGAACGACGGCAGTTTGTGCTGAAGGGCCGTGGTGTTCCGCTGAGCCGTGGGGTCGACGAGGAAGCCGTTGGCCGACGCCCGTTGGCGGTCGATGATGTTGTAGCTGTCAGGCTTGGGCAAGAGCGTGTTGGCGAGCATCCGGAAGCTGTCGAGGCTGATCCCCCCCTTGAGCTGGCCGTTGGCGACGAAGTCGAAGTAGTTGAACCGGCGTTGCAGGGCCGCGGGCTGATCCGGGTTCTCATTGAACACCTGGTTGTTGATGCCGGCCTGGGGCAGCGAGGTCGTCGACGTGCCGCCCAGCAAGCGAGCCATGGCACCGGCTTCCGCCAGGCCCTTGGTGGCGGCGGTGTCGGTGAAGTCCTGAACCTCCTGGGCCGAGATCACGCCGTCGTTGTTCTCGTCCATGATCGGGAAGATCTTGTGGTCGAGCAAGTAGCGGATCGCGATCGTTCCTTCGATGGAGGCGATGGCGTTGCCGATCGAGACGCGAGCGTAAGCCGGCGCCGAATCGCCCCCCGAGAACCCGTTCTGATTGTCGGTGGAGCTGACCAGATTCGGGGTGGAGACGCTGTTGCCGTCGTTGACGTCGAAGGCGGGAACCGCCGTGTAGGCGAGAATCCCGTTGATCCCGTCGGGCGTGTTGTACGCCGACAGGTCTTTGATGCCGCGACGGCCGAAGTTCAGGCTCCGGACGCCGACGGGCGTCGTGAGGTAGGCGTCGGAGGTGACTCCGTTCGCCTTGTTGAGATTGGTCCAGTAGTTGAGCGCCGACGACACCATGGTGTAGGCGCCGGTCACGATGGCGGACGACATCGAGGTGCCGACCTGGGTGAAGGTCAAGTGGTTGGCCGGATCGTTGATGTTGGTCCCGGTGCCGGTGGTCGTGGTCGTTCCATTCGCCTGGAGGGAGGAGAATCGACGCCGGAACGTCGGCACGTCGATTGCAGGCGCGGCGAAGTCGGTGGTGATGCTGCGGTTGACGGCGCCGGGGATGCGGTCGTTCCACATATTGAAGTCGGACGCGGCGAAGGTCTGGACGTTGGGCGCGACGTTGGCGCTGGTCGCCGAGCCAGTGGTCCCTCCTCCCCCCGCGCCGGCACCGGCTCCGCCGCCGCCACTGCCCCCTCCGTTGCCGGTCCCGGTCGTGCTCGAGGCCGTGCCGCCGATCGTCAGCGCGTTGCCGAAGATGAGGACGGGACCAAGCGGGTTGGGTATCGCACCGATTGGCGGGTTGTTCGGAGTGGTCGAAGCGTCGGTGGAGTAAGGGAACGGATACGTCCCGGTGACCGAGATCGCTTCGTTCAAGACCGCCGGCAGCGACATGCCGTCGTTGTCGCCGATCGACGGATTGGCTCCACTGTTATTGAACTGGGTGGTTATGCCGGTCGTGCCGCCGGTGGTGCCGCCGCCGGTGCCCCCGGTCGTGCCGCCGCCCGTGCCGCCGGTGCCGCCCGTGGAACCGCCGCTGCTCGCTCCAAGCGGGGCGCCGAACTGGCCGGCGGCCGCGATCGGGGCGATGCCCAGTCTACGGTACTTGTGCAACTGGTTCTTGAGAGCGATGACGATCTGGGGATAGTTTTTGTACGCCTGCGCCTCGGTGGCGAAGGTCTGCGTCGTCCCGAAGGCGAAGACCGAAGCGACCACGCGATTGACCACGCCCGGCCGCACCGGGTCGTTGACGAACGGGTGCTTGGCGACGTAGTCCATGCCGCTGTAGACGGCGTTGGTCGATGTCAGGGCGTTGCTCGAAGCCGACAGGTTGCCGCTGGTCGTGCCGCCGCCGGTGCCCCCGGTCGTGCCGCCGCCGGTGCCGCCCGTGCCGCCGGTGCCGCCGCCAACGGTCAGCGTGCTCGACCCGAAGTACGGCGAGAAGATCGCGACCGGCTCGATGGTGGCCTGGGGGACGAACTGGGCGACGACGCCAGCCACCGGCGTGCCGTGGCCGTCAAACGTGTTGACGAGCACGTTGCCCGTGCCGTTCGTCGTGCCGCCCGTGCCGCCCGTGGTGCCGCCGCCCGTGCCGCCAGTCGTGCCGCCCGTGCCGGAGGTGGAGTTCGTGAACGACGAAAGATCCGCGTTCCCGGGGCCGCCGGTGTAGATGTTCTTGCCGGTCGAGACCCTGCCGCGGAACGGCGCCGAGAGCCCGTCCACGCCGGTGTCGACGACGGCCACGGCGCTTCCCTGGCCGTTATACGGCACGCCCAGGGTCCGCAAGTCGTTCAGTCCGATCAGCGTGCCCGAGGTCGAGCCGGCCAGGCTGGCGGTCGTCTTGAACTGCCAGATGCCGTCGCCGTCCGACGCGTACATCGTCGTGCCGTCGGCCGAGAAGGTGATGGAGAGGCTCGAATCCATGAAGCTGGTCGAGTCTTGCGCGGCGGACGTGTTGAAGCCCTGGGCGAAGACCGTCATCACGCCTTCGGGCGTGATCCGCACGATGCGACCGCCCGCGGCGTTCGAGCCGCCTGTGGTGTTGCCGTTGCTGACGATCGGAACCAGCGGGTTCGTCGTGGCGTTGTAGGGGAGGCTGGGATCCAGCTTCTGAATCCCGAGGACGCCGCTCCCCTGGACGGCGATCGGCACGGTGACGCCCGCGGGGATGTCGCCTTCCGCCACGGAGACGACGTTGACCGAGAGGCCCGAAGCCAGGTCGCTGACGAACAGGCTGCCGGCGTAGGTGGGCTGGCCCGTCACGGTGACGAGCGAAGTGCCGGACGTCGATCCGCCCGTCGTCCCCGTCCCGGTCGCCGAGGCGGTGAGCCCCATCGACTGCGAGAAGTAGCCGTACTGGTCGAAGGCGATGTCCTCGAAGCGGCGGAACGGGGTGGTGACCAGCGCGGTCTGGTCAATGGTCGCGGTGGTCGCGCCGGTCGTCGTCGACGTGAGTTGGGTGCCGATCAGCAGACCGCCGTTGGACCCCTGCACCCCGCTGAAGCCGGGCTTGGCCGGGATTCCGCCCCCGGTCGGGGTGCCGAAGTCGGTGAACGCCGAATAGAGGGGCGAGGTATAGTCGACGTTCGCCTGGGTGATGCCGACGATCGGCCCGAGGGTCAACCCGGTTTCCGACGCGCCCTTGGGCAAATTCGATCCGTTCGAGATCACCTGGCCCGGCGAGTACTGGTTGGCGTTGAAGAACAACGCGGCCATGGTGCCGCCGGTCGAGCTGATCCCGCTGCCGGCGATCACGCCGCGAAGGAACTGCTGCATCTCAGGACCGGGAACCACCATGCCCGTCGGATTGATGTTGAACTTGGTCGCGGCCTGGCCGTCCGTCAGGGTGACGTAGGCGCCCAGGAAGCTGCCGTCAGGGCCGATCCGGTAGATGGCGTTCTTCGAAGGGTCGGAACGGTCGACCGTGCTCACCAGCATCGAAGGCTTGCCGTCGATGTAGCCTTCAGGGTCGAACGCGATGTCGTACCAGTTGGCGAACCCGGTCGTATCGACCGCCCCCCCCGTGGCACCGCCCAGCGAGTTCGCGGCGGCGTTCTTGCCGTCGGTGTTGAGGGCGTTGGGGTCGATCTGAGACATGACCGTGTTCAAGTCGAAGAAGACGCTCGCCTTCCCCGTCGCCGGGTCGACCCGGTAGATCACGCCGGGCCGGTTGACCGCGCCCGTGTTGGATCCGGCGCCGCGAGAGATGGCATAAAGGCCGTTGCCGAATACGCCGCCCGGCCCCGCCTTGATCCGGACGTTGTCGCCGCCGAACGACGTCAACGGCGTCGTCTCCGACACCGACGTGATCGGGGCCGCCGAGGTCAGGGTCGTCGCCGTGGTGTTGCTCGACACCACGACCGTGCCCAAGTCGCCGTTGGTCGGCGTCGTGGCGGCCGTGAACACAGCCTGCAACGGATAGAGCGGCAAGACCGGAGCCAGCAGGCAGCGCTGCTCCAACGGCATGATGATGTCGGGTCTGAGATCGCGTTTACGCCGCTGCGCTGGGCCGTTGGCCCGCGGTCGGGATGGCTGAGACATTCCATTATCTCCTAACGCTGGACTCGTCCGTCCTGAACCGAGGCCGAGACGCCCGGCAATCCTTAGTATCGGCGCACCTGGCGCTTGACGATGAGTCGAAACATCCGGCAAGGCCACGGTGCGGGGCATAACCCGCACACGCGGACCCCTTTTCACCATCTGAATCGGCCGGCAGCCGCGCCGACGATCAGACAAAGCCGCCGGACGGACGGAAAAATCGTCACTTTCAGGACGAGCACGACGGCCGCCGCAATACGGCCGAACGGCTCAACCCCCACCGCCGCAGAGCTGAAAGCGACGACGGCGAGCGACCCCCGCCCCAAAAGGAAGGAATCGCCCGCCGCCGAAAATTCGACATAAGCCCCGTGCTCGCTTCCACCTAGAGCTGCCGCATGAACGCGACGAGGGCCTGCTTTTCGTCCGGAGTGAGCTGGGTCTCCAGAACCAGGTTGAAGAACTCGACCGTGTCTTCGAGCGTCAGCAGGCGGCCGTCGTGGAAGTACGGCGGCGACTCCTTGATTCCCCGCAAGGGGAACGTCTTGATCGGCCCTTGCTTCGTCGCGACCAGGCCGTTGATCGACTGCGTCTTGTAGAACCGATCGACCTTCAGGTCGTGCATCAGGTTGTCGGTATAGTACGGCGCCGGGTGGCAGACCGCGCACTGGGCCTTGCCGAAGAACAGGGTCTGGCCCTTCATCTCCGGGGAGTCGGCCGGGAACTTCTTGGGGTCGAGCTTGCCGAAAACGTCCAGCCCTGGGGCCGGCGGAAAGTCGAGCAGCTCCTGGACTTCGGACATGAAGTGGACCTGGCTGCCGCGTTCCAGCGGGTTGATCCCCTTGGCCGCCGCCGAGACCTGGTCGCCGTCGAAGTAGGCCGCCCGCTGCTCGAACTCGGTGAAGTCCTCGATGGTCTTGAGGGCTCGTTGCGAGCCGAACAGCCGCTGGACGTTCACCCCGCGAAGGCTCGGCGTCTCTATGCGGCGGCGGTGCGATTGCGGCCGGATGTCGCCCACCAGATGGGTCGCCGCCGAGGTATGGCCGTTGACGTGGCAGTCGAAGCAGGCCACGCCCAGCATGCCAAGGGGCAGTTCCGTCTTGCGGTCGTGGGTGGCGTTGAACTGCTGCTGGGGGAACTGCGTGACCAGCAGCCGCACCCCCTCAAGATCCTTGGCGTTGAGGATGCCCTGGAAGATCTCCTGGAAGTTGTCGACGGTCAGCACCTTGCCCTGAGACACGTCGCCGAGGTCGGGCCGGGTGGTCAGGAAGATCGCCGGCGGGAACTCGGGCAGGAAGTGCTCGGGCAGGTCGAAATCGATATCGAACCGCTCCAGACGAGGCAGCAGCTTGATCTCCATCTGCGGGAAGACCATGCCCCCGACCTCGTGTTTGGGGTGGGGCAGGGGCAGGAAGCCCTTGGGGAACAGGCCCTTATCGCGGATCTCGTCGGCGGCCGTCGCGGCGAGGCTTTCCCAGGTCGTGCCCGCGACGAGCTTCGCGGCCGGGCCGACCTGGATCGGCTTGCCGCGTGTCATCTTGACCTGGCCGTCGGGTCGCGAGCCGAGCTCGTAGCGCTCCTCCAGAAGCGCCTTCTGGCGCGCCTCGACCGCCGGCTTGTCGGCCTTGTCCTTCGCCACCCGGTCCTGGAACGTCTCCTGACCGAGGAGGACGGGGGCCAGTTGGTCGTAACTCGTCTTGGCGGGCGGCTCCTCGGCGCCGACGGGAGCGGGCCAGAAGTGAACGAGCGAGACGGCGGTCAGAAACGCCAGAACAGTCGGGTCGGACAGGCACGGCAGCCAGCGGCGAACTCGCAGCGTTTTTGAAGCTTGCATTGGTCCCCCCGTGATGTGGATACGTTCTCCTGTCAAGCAGCATGCCGGACGAACCGCGAGTCTACTTCATCACAGACCCGTCGGCTACGGTCCGGACCACCTGCCGGAAAATCGCGGGAACGAAGGGGGATCGAGGGCCGCCCGGGGTGAAGAAGCCGTCGATTCAAAAAAATCAGGCGGCCGTGGCAAGATGGTGCATCTTCAGCCAGGACCGCCTGAAAACTCCGCCCTGAGGCGAAGGGACGATCAAACGAATGAGACCGACCTGACAGGTCGGACGCTCACTCGACCACGCCCTGAGGACCGACGCGACCGCCGGTCTGACCCTGCTGAGGCTGGTTGGTGGCGCGGCGGCGGACGTCGAGCTCGATCGAGCCGAAGGTCCCCTCGTGGCGCTGGATAGTCATGCCGAGGGCTGTGAGCAGCCGCTTGGACGTGTAGAAGTTCATGACGATCCGCTGGTTGGCCTTGACGTCCTGCCGCCCCTGGGCGAACGGCTGGGGATTGAGGCCGAAGTCGAGGATGACTTCTTCGGGGGTCGCGGTGACGCGACAGAAGTTGGAGTACGACGGCAGCGCGCCAGTGTCGTCGACGACGACCTCGTTGGTGACCTGCTGTTGTGGCGTCGGGGTTTCGGATTCGCTCATTTCCATGTCCTGTTTGGTTATTGCCGCCGTACGAAATTCATAACGGTAGCGAGGAGAGGAGAGCACACGGCGATCTCTCGGTCCCGCGTCGACGTAAATCAGGTGAAGACTAACGCGAAACACAAAACTCGATCAAGCCGTCTTTTGGGCGAACGATGACTCGACGAGACGGTCCAACTCATGAAGTGTTCGGCCGGAGGCGCCGTGCTGCGCCAGCACGAATTTCCGACCCGCCTCGCCGCGAGCCGCCGCGTTCTCGGGATCGTCGAGGTCTTCCTGGAGCCGTAGCACCAGATCGTGCGCGCCGTCGACCCGACGCGCGGCGTTGCGCGACAGGAGCTGGTCGACGGTTTCCCGGAAATTGGACGTGTGGGGGCCGAACATCACCGCCGCGCCGTACGCCGCGGGTTCCATCATATTCTGGCCGCCTCGTCCCGGCGCCAGGCTGCCGCCGACGAAAGCGACGTCGGCCAGCCCCCAGACCGCGCCCAGCTCGCCGATCGTGTCGACCAGGATGATCGGATCGGAGCGATGCCCGGCGAGCGACTTGTGCGAGTCGCAGCGGCTGCGTCGCAGCACGGTCTCGCCCTCGGCCTCCAGCCACTGGGCGACGGCCTCGAACCGCTCGACGTGCCGAGGGACCAAAATCAGCCGCAGCCGAGGATGGTCGCGCCTCGCAGCACGGTACGCGGCGAGCGCCGCGGCCTCCTCGCCCTCCATCGTGCTCCCCGCCACGAAGACGAGATCCGCGTGCGAGAGGCCCAGCTCGGATCGCAATTCCCGCGTCTGGGCGTTGTTACGGTCGCTTTCGAGGCCGTCGAACTTCACCGAACCGGTCACGCTCACCCTCTCGAAAGGGACGCCCAGATCGATGAACCGCCGGGCGTAGTCCTCGTCCTGAGCCGCCACCATGTCGATCAGATGAAGGGTCGGGCCCAGCGGTCGCCGCAGGCGGCGGTAGCCGCGATGGCTGCGGACGCTGAGGCGGGCGTTGATGATCGCCACCTTGGCCCCGGACCGCTTCGCCACGCGGATCAAGTTCGGCCAGAGCTCGAGTTCGACGAGCGCCAGCACGGTCGGCCGGATGCGGCCCATCGCCCGCCGCGTCGCCCAACTGAAATCGAAGGGTGCGTAAAAGGTGATCAGTTCGGGGAAGGTCCGCCGCGCCACGGCCAAGCCCGTCGGGGTCGTCGTCGAGATCACGACGTCCCAATTCGGCCGCCGCCGGGCCATCTCGCGGACCAGCGGACGCAGCAGCAAGACCTCACCGACACTCACGGCATGAAACCAGAGGCAGGGACGGTCGCCGATCCGATGGGGCGCAGCGCCCCAGAACTTCTCCCACAATCCATCGCGGTACTTGCCCGACCGCACCATCCGAAACAGGATGACCGGCGAGAAGAGAATCAGCAGCGAGGCGTAAATCAGGTTCAATGCCAGAGGCATCTCGGGGAATCCTTTCCCGCTAGAGAGCTAGGGGTCCTCTCGACGAGACGCTGACTTCCTACGCAAGTGACATGCCTGATCCGATCGAATTCTGGTTCGACGCCCTCGAAAAAGACCATCGACGCCCCTCCCGGTCTCCGGTCCCGAATTCTCTCCCGATCCGCCGACCGGGCTTCGGCCGGCTCAAAAGCCGAACCATAAACCCTTTCACCACAACCAGTTAAAAATCAAACTCCTGCTCAGATCGTCCTCACGACGGCTCCAGAAGCAAGCCGCCCGCGCGGTTGGCGCGGGCGGCGGAGTCCTTCAGGCGACCGGACCCACCTGGTCAAAACTCGTCGGCGGCGGCCTGGTTGCGCATGTGGCAGGCTTTGAACTTTTTTCCTGATCCGCAAGGGCAGGGGTCGTTCCTGCCCACCTTTTTTCCAACGTTGCGGACGGGCTCTTTCCGTTTATCGGACGCCTGCTGGCTCGACTGGATCGCGGCGTCCTGCGATTGCCGGACGCCGCCGCCGTCGGGAACGGCGGCGAGCTGGGAGTCGGCCGACTCATGGATCGTCTGGGCCCGATCGAGCTTCCAGCGCGATCCGAGATACGAAAGGAACTCGGGGTCGAAGTGCTCGACGCGGAAGATCAGGTCGGTGACGCGGTCGGCGATCCCGTTCCACATCTCGCCGAAGATCCGCATCCCCTCGCGTTTGTACTCGACCTTGGGATCGATCTGAGCGTAGCCCTGGAGCCCGATCGAGCTGCGGAGGTGGTCCATGGCCCGGAGGTGCTCCATCCAGCTCGAATCGAGGATCTGGAGGAGGAGGACCTTCTCCATCTCGCGCATCTCGGGCCGGGCCTTGGCGTCGACGGCGGCGACCAGCAGCGAGCGGACCTCGGCGGGGGGCATCTGGGCGAATTCCTGCGGCGTGGACTCGACGCCGAGGTTCTGGCGGGCCCACGACGACAGCTCGGCCAGGGCGTTCTGGTCGGCGGGCAAGGGGAACTTCTCACGGCCCGAGCCCTTCGGGAACGCGGCGTCGAGCCGCGCGTCGAGGTCGGCGGCCAGCTTCGCCCCCTGGTAGTGCTTGTGGGCGAGTTCGATCAGGTGCGACTCGATCTCGGGACGCAGCAGGGGACGCAGCTCGTCGGCGTCGACGATCGAGTGGAACCGCTCCGACGCCCAGGCCGCCAGGCCCTCGCGATCGTAGCGCGGGGTCTGCGACTGCGACCGCTCGCCGAGGAACCGGGTGACGGCGATCCGCACCGGAAGCTCCGACTCCTTGACGGCGTAGTGCTCGCGCGCCTTGTCCCTGAGCTGCCGCACGATCTCGACGCGGCCGAGGCCCTGCCAGGTCTCGGGATCGACGGCCAGGCCGAACTTGTGGTGGACCCATCCCGCCAGCGACCGTCGGCCCCAGTCCGGTTCGAGGAACTCCTTGGCCGGCGTGAGGTCGAGCTTGTCGATCGACTCCTTCGCCTTGCCGTGGAGGAAATCCTCGAGCTCTCCTCGGTTGAGCCGCGTCTCGTCGCCGTCGCGCTCTTCGAATCGTCGAAGTTCCTTCTCCTTGACGTCCAGCTCGAATCGCTTGTTGAACCAGTTGACGAAGGCGACCCAGGTCCAGTCCTCGGGCTCGGCGTCGGACGGGAGGTTCTCGTCCATCGCCTCGCGGATCGTCTCGTAAAGCTGCCGTTCGCCGCGGCCGCGAACAACCTCGCCGGCGTCTTCGAACGCGACGCCCTTGAAATCGCGAGCCGGGACATCGACGTTGAGCCTATGCGAGACCCACTCGGCAAAGCTCGCGGCGCCGTAGTCGTCGGCGAGGAACCGGCCGGCGGCGTCCTGGACCTGGGAATCGATCATCTCCAGGATGCGGTCCTTGGGAGACTCGCCTTCCAGCAGGCTCTGGCGGAACGAATAGACCCGCTTCCGCTGCTCGTCCATGACCTCGTCGTATTCGAGCAAGTTCTTGCGGATGTCGAAGTTGCGTTCTTCGACCTTCTTTTGGGCGCCCTCGATCCGGCGACTGACCATCTTGCTCTCGATGGCCTCGCCCTCTTGCATGCCGAGCCGGGTGAGCACAGCCGAGACCCAGTCGCCGGCGAACTTCCGCATCAAGTCGTCGTCAAGCGAGAGGAAGAACCGCGACGATCCGGGGTCTCCCTGACGGCCCGACCGACCGCGAAGCTGGTTGTCGATCCGCCGGCTCTCATGCCGCTCGGTGCCGATGATGTGCAGCCCGCCGTTGGCGGCGACCTCGCGCCCCTCGGCCTTCATCTCCGGCTCGTACTTGCCCACGGCGTCGAGCCACACCTGCTTGGGGACGTCGAGCCGGGTCTCGTAGATGATCCGGCCGTCCTCGTTGGTCGCCCGCTTGAGGTCCGACCAGGCCATGAACTCCGGGTTGCCGCCGAGGATGATGTCGGTGCCGCGGCCGGCCATGTTGGTGGCGATCGTCACGGCGGCCTTGCGACCCGCCTGGGCGACGATCTCGGCCTCGCGCTCGTGGTACTTGGCGTTCAAGACCTGGTGCGGGATTCCGTACCGGGTCAGGTACTCCGACAGCTCCTCGGACTTCTCGATCGACACCGTGCCCACGAGGATCGGCCGGCCCGTCTCGTGGACCTCCTTGATCTCGTCGAGCATGGCCTTGTTCTTCTCGCGCTCGAACCGGAAGATCACGTCGGGGTAGTTGACCCGGCTCAGCCCCCGGTTGGTCGGGATCGCGATCACGTCGAGGCCGTAGACCTTGTAGAACTCGTTCGCCTCGGTCATGGCGGTGCCGGTCATGCCCGAGAGCTTCTTGTAGAGCTTGAAGAAGTTCTGCAGCGTGATCGTCGCCAGCGTCTGGTTCTCTTCCTTGATCTTCACCCGCTCTTTGGCTTCGACGGCCTGGTGGAGCCCGTCGGACCACTGGCGGCCGACCATCAGCCGGCCCGTGAATTCATCGACGATCACGACCTCGCCGTTGGGCTGAACCACGTAGTCCCGGTCGCGACGATACAGATGGTGGGCCTTAAGCGAGTTGTCGATCAGGTGGGGCCATTCCATGTTGCCCGGAGTGTAGAAGCTCTCCACCCCCGCGATCTTCTCCGCCTCGCGGACCCCCTCGTCGTTGAGATGGCAGGTCCGCTCCTTCTCCTTGACCTCGAAATGCACGTCGCGCTTGAGCAACCGGGCGATCCGGTCGGCCTCGGCGTACTTGCGGACGTCGTCGAAGGCCGGCCCCGAGATGATCAGGGGGGTCCGGGCCTCGTCGATCAGGATGCTGTCGACCTCGTCGATGATCGCGTAGTGGAGCTCGCCCTGGGCCTGATAGTCCTTGGTCGGCTTCATGTTGTCGCGAAGGTAGTCGAAGCCGAACTCGTTGTTGGTGCCGTACGTGACGTCGCAGGCGTAGGTCGCCTGGCGCTCGCTGGCTTCCATCTCCGACTGGATCGCGCCCACAGTCATGCCCAGCCCTTGAAACAGCGGGCTCATCCACTCGGCGTCGCGACGGGCGAGGTAGTCGTTGACCGTGACGACGTGCACCCCCTTGCCGTCGAGCGCGTTCAGGTACGACGCCAGCGTGGAGACCAGCGTCTTGCCCTCGCCGGTGATCATCTCGGCGATGTCGCCGCTGTGCAGCACCATCCCGCCCATGAGCTGGACGTCGAAATGGCGCATGTTGAGGAACCGGCGCCCCGCCTCGCGGCACGCCGCGAACGCCTCGGGCAACAGGTCGTCGAGCGACTCGCCGGCCTGTCGACGGCCGCGGAACTCCTCGGTCTTGGCCTTGAGCTGGTCGTCCGAGAGCGCCTGCATCGACGGCTCGAGCTCGTTGATCCGGGCTACCAGCGGACGCATGTGCCGAATCCGGCGCTCGTTGGAGCTGCCGAACAGCCGCACGAGCCCTTCCGACACGTTCTCGGAGATGGCGGACAGGGCGTCAGTCGTCTTATCCCAAAGCTCGATCAGCACTTCCATTGCCGCTCATTCCCCACGCAATGACTCTGGACACGTTGCAGCAAGTCGTTAAGACGCCAAACCTTACAGCGCCCGCTCGGTTTTCGTCAACCGGGGCCGCGGCGGTCCGCTCGACGGGCCGTCGACATTTCCTACGATCATTATGGGACGCCCGTTCGCAAATTCCTCGCCCGAAGTTCTTGGCCGCCACATGGATAACCGCATGCGGCCTTCCGCCCCCCGAGCCGGACCCGCCGCCGAAAAGGCCGCCCCGTCCCTCCGACCGCCAGACCGGAGAATTGGCTTCGTTTGCCCCGAAAACCACTCCGCATTCGAGTTCCCCCCGACCGATGACAGTCGCGAGGAAGGTCTTGCCCTGATGCCCGTCCTCATTCGAGCCTGGCCGCCGAATTGGCTTCGTTCGCGCCGGCCACAACGCCCGCCCCAAGAACGCAAAACCCTATCTTGCAATACTTTGTATCATAGAATGCCATTGGCTTCGTTCGTCCCGAAAACAGGCTGACGCGACTTGAGCATTGGCTTCGTTCGCCCCAAAACGGGTTGCGGCATCCAAGGGCCCCACCGATACGGACTTCCTTCTACCCACCCCAACAAATTGGCTTCGTTCGCGCCGGGCCAACCGCCCGGCCAACAAACGCAAAGCCTTACCCCATTTTTCTTTACACTCACGCCAACAAATTGGCTTCGTTCGGCGCGGTTTTCGGCCTGATTCGTCACCAGCCGACATCTGCCCCCCCCGTTTCCGTTGAAGTCGAACGACTCAGGCTCCTGTTCCCACGATTGGCTTTGATCGCGCGCTTTTCATCCCATCTCACCGAAAGTTCCCGGCTTCCACGGCCCGGCCGAACGGCGTTCCAGGTTGAGAAAGTGCAGGGAATCCCCTACAGCTAATTTACTCCCGGATCGCTCGATTGAGACGACCGTATCGGAGGTGTTTCGCAAGATTATCGTCGACAGGGGTCGGCTTGCCCGCCGATCCCGGTTGATGAGACAATGGATCGCCTTGATCTCCGGCATTTTCGAGGGACGCCCATGTCGATCGCGACGCCTCCAGGCACCGAGACCGTGGCCGACCTGCTGAAGCGGTTGGGCGACGTCCCCCCCTCGCGCGTCCGGATGGTCCCCACCCCCGGCACGGCCACCGAGAAGGACGTGATCCGATTCCACAACCGCAGCCGCGAGGGACGGCTCTTTGAGTTGGTCGACGGGGTGCTGGTAGAGAAGGGCATGGGGTTCCATGAATCGCGGCTCGCGGTTCTGCTCGCTTACTATCTCGGCAGCTATCTCCGGGAGCACGATCTCGGCGTGATCCTGAGGGCCGACGGCACGATCAGGCTCTTTCCCGGCGTAATCCGAATCCCCGACACCATGTTCATCTCGTGGGAGCGTGTTCCCAAAACGGGTCGAGGGAGCGGCGAGATCCCGACTGTGGCACCCGACCTCGTCGTGGAAATCCTCAACACGTCGAACAGACGCAGGGAGATGGAGCGCAAGCTTGACGAGTATTTCCGGGCCGGCGTGCGGCTCGTCTGGTACGTCGACCCCAGACGCCACACTGTCCGCGCCTACACCGCGCGCCACGATTTCACCACGCTGACAATCGACGACGAGCTCGACGGTGGCGACGTCTTACCCGGCTTCCGCCTCGCCCTCGCCGACTGGTTCGCTCAGGCCGAGCAGACCGGCCCCAAGGCTTGAGAGACAGTCTAGAAGAATCGGCCACACACATCTCTCATTTCGTAGAGTGGGCACTGCCAACCGTCCGAACCCATTACGGTGTCGATGGTTAAACACGGCAGGCGGTGTCCGCCCTACAAAATTGGCGGCGGGCTTCGAGTTACTGCACCGCCGGCAGCATGGCAAGCATGGTGGCGTAGACGAGGGCGGCTTCGATGCCGGCGATGATCCAACGTTTCCACGCTGGCAGCCCCGATCGGTTCAAGGCCCGGCAGACCAGGATGGGGATTCCGATCCAGACCGGAAGATAGATGATAACCGCGAGCCGTTTGGCAGCCTCATCCCACCGCCCCGAAAACACGGCGTTGGGACCTTCTCGAATCGCCGCTCCTAGGAACACGATGCACGCGATTTGAAGAAAGACGAGCGCCCGGAGTTTCATCGCGTTGGTGCCTCTCGGCGAAGATGCGAGACGATGGACTGGTGATTCCCAAATTATGCGTAACGTCAGGGACGGCTCGCGTCGGGGTTGCGACTCAGTCGATACAGGACATGCCGCCGCAGGCGGTGGCCGGCGGGCAGGCTCGGGTGGTCGAAGTCGTCGACGGGCGAGCGTTGCATGCCGATCCGCTCCATGACGGCGCGCGACCGGAGGTTGTCGGGGACGGTGAAGGAGACGATCTCGTCGAGTCCGAGTTCGTCGAAGCCGAACCGGAGCGCGGCGCGGGCGGCTTCGGTCGCGTAGCCGCGTCCCCAGTGCTCGCAGGCGAGTCGCCAGCCGATCTCGACGCAAGGGGTGAAATGCGTCTCGAACGATGGGACCGACAGGCCGACGAAGCCGATGAACGGAGCGACGCCCGGGACCTCGACGGCCCAGCGACCAAAGCCTTGACGGGCGAAATGGTCGCGAATCGACGCCGCCGTCGCATCGCTCTGCTCGCGGCTCAGCAGGCCGGGCAGGAACTCGACGACTCGCTCATCGGCGTTCAACGCGGCGAACGGTGCGAGATCGTCGTCGAGCCATTCTCGAAGGATCAGTCTCTCAGTCTGGATCATCGTAGGACTCCTCGGCGGCGACGCCGGTTTGCGTCTGATCAATCGGGTCGAAGCGGCGATCCTACCAGACCTCGGAATCGCTCGGGTCGCCATCGGCGCGGGGTTCGCGTAAAATGCGAACGAACCAGTTCGCGGCGAGGCCGCCGGCTCGAATCGACGTCGCGACGGCGTCGGGCGGCGGTCCGGGACGACTGGCGGGAGACGAAGTCGGTTGATCGAAAGCCCTTTTGCTCCCGAGCGGCGGCTGACCTTCCTGGGGACCGGAACTTCGACAGGGGTTCCGATCCTGGGGTGCGACTGCCCCGTCTGCACGTCGGACGACCCTCGGAACCAGCGGACGCGGCCGAGCGTCCTGATGTCGTTCCCCGCCGGCAACCTGCTGATCGACACCACGCCCGAGATGCGGATTCAGCTCCTCCGCGAGAAGATCCGGCGGGTCCACGCGATCGCGTTCACGCATCATCACGCCGACCACCTCTACGGTCTCGACGACGCCCGGTTGTTCCCCAAGTGGATCGGCGGCCCGGTGCCGGTCTTCTGCGAGCAGGACACCGAGGAGTACATCAAGCGGGTGTTTTCCTACGCGTTTCGCGAGGAGTCGCGCGACTGGCCCCCGGGGTTCATCCCCAAGATCCAGTTCGTCCGGATCGAGCCGGGCGGGGAGTTCGAAGTCCTGGGTCAGCGGATTCTGCCGTTGCGGCTGCATCACGGCAGCTTCACGGTCCTGGGCTTCCGGGTGGGCGACCTCGCCTATTGCACCGACGTCAACCGCATCCCCGAGGCGAGCTTCGACGCGCTTCAAGGGCTCGACACGCTGATTCTCGACGCCCTCCGCTACGAGTCTCACCCCACCCATTTCAGCCTCGACGAGGCCCTGGGGGTCGTCGAGCGGCTCAAGCCGAAACGCACGTTTTTCACACACCTGTCGCACAGTTTCGATCACGGCTATGTCGAGGAACGCCTGCCCGCCGACGTCCGGCTGGCGTACGACGGACTGATCGTGCCTTTTTAGGGCCTCTGGGAGGCACGCGACTTGCGGGCGCTGGTGTCGTCGATGCGGTGAGATGGTACGATCACGGTGCGAGGGCGCGAACCGCGAACGATCGCGCCGCCACAAGGCTTCAGGAGCGTGCCGAGCGATGGCTTTCAAGACGGATCTGGCGGAACGGCTGGAGCTTCACGGACAGCGGCACTTACTGCGCTGGTGGGACGATCTGAGCGAGGCGCAGCGCGCACGGCTGGAAGCGGAGATCGCGGCGATCGATCTGGAGCAGATCGATCGGCTGATCGCCGAACACGTCCACGGCGCGGCCGTCGCGACGGTCCCGACCGACCGCGTGGAACCGATCGAGGTCATCCGGCTTCCCGAGACCGACGGCGAGCGGGTCGCCCGCCGCCGCGCGATGGAACTCGGCGAAGAAGCCCTGGCGGCCGGCGAGGTGGGCGTCATTCTGGTCGCCGGCGGCTCGGGCACGAGGCTCGGCTTCGACGGCCCCAAGGGAACCTTCCCGATCGGACCGGTCTCCTCGGCCAGCCTGTTCCAGATCCACGCCGAGAAGATCGTCGCCCTCGGCGGCCGGTATGGCAAACAGCCGCCTTTGTACGTCATGACGAGCCCCGAAAATCATGACGCGACCGTGCGGTTCTTCGACGAGCACGATCGGTTCGGCCTTGAACGCCCGCGATTCTTCCAGCAAGGCCAGATGCCCGCCGTCGACCGCCGGACCGGGAAGATCCTCCTCGCCGCTCCCGACCATGTCGCGCTCAGCCCCGACGGCCACGGCGGAACGCTCCTGGCGATGGCCGCGCGGGGGGCCGACGCCGGGCCGAGCTGCCTCGACGACATGCGCGAGCGGGGCGTCCGGACCTTGTTCTACTTCCAGGTCGACAACCCGATGGTCGAGATCGCCGACGCGGCGTTCCTGGGCCTGCACCGGAAGGCCGACGCCGAGATGTCGTTCAAGATCGTCGAGCGCCGCACGCCGGAAGAGAAGGTCGGCGTGGTCGTCACCATCGACGGCCGTCCCCAGGTGATCGAGTACTCCGACCTGCCGCCGGAACTCGCCGGCAAGCGACGAAGCGACGGCCAGCTCGAAATCTGGGCCGGCAGCATCGCGATCCACGTCCTCGAACGCGCGTTCATCGAACGCCTCGTCGGTCAGCACCGGCTGCCTTTCCATCGTGCGGTCAAGAAGGTCGCGCACATCGACGACTCCGGCGCGACGATCAAGCCGGCCGAACCGAACGCCGTCAAATTCGAGCAGTTCATCTTCGACGCCCTGCCCGAAGCTGAGCGGTGGTCGATCGTCGAGACCGACCGCGCCCGCGAGTTCGAGCCGCTCAAGAACGCAACGGGCCCCGACTCGCCGGCCACCGTCCACCAGCGGATGAGCGACCTCTTCGGCGACTGGCTCGAACAGGCCGGCGCCATCGTCCCCCGCCGACCCGACGGCTCGGCCCCGTTCGGCATCGAGATCAGCCCCCTCTACGCCCTCGACCCCCACGAGCTGAAAGCCAAACTCGAACCGGGCCTGGTCATCGAGAAGCCGATCTATCTGCGCTGAGCCGCTCCAGAGCCTCCACGTCAGCAAGGTCTTGCAGACGCCCGGAGGCTTTTTTATTCCGAATCAAATGCGCGAGCGAGGGCACGAATGCGGGCTCTCCCGCGAATTGCGTCGGCAGGCGATCCTTCCAGGCATCGTCGAATTCCAGGCCGTCGACCGCCGTCAACAGGTCGATGCGGACTGGGGGCACGCCGATCTGGAACACCGTTCCTCTCTCGGCAAGATCGCTCGCGACCAGGTCATGAAGCGGCGCGCCGAATTCAGCGATCGCGGCGATTACCTTGGACGCATTGTCTGGCGACGGCCGTACCCAAACGTCGAGGTCCTTGGTGGCGCGGAGATGCCCGTGAACCGCGAGCGCATGCGCCCCGACCACCAGAAACTCAGCGCCCCTTGCGTTTAATGTGGACAACAGATCTTTGAAGTCGGGGTTCATCGTCCCCCTCGCTGTTCCAGGCCATGCAGGCCTTCGTCAAAGTCCAGACGGCGTCGATCCGTTGTTCGGGCGTCAGGGCCATCCAGTCGACGTCGGTGGGCTCGGGCGTCCCCTTGCGGATGACCCGCGAAACCACACCGGGGCGTAACGGCCGTTCGGCCGGCTTGGGCTGTTCCATCGAAGCCTCCTTCTCCATCGCCATTCTACTCGAATGGGGGCCCGGCGGCCGCCTTCCGTCCGCTCTTTCGAGCAGGAAAGAAAAAGCTGGCTCCCCCCTGTCACAGTAGACGTGATCTACCGTTATGATGGAGCACGAATGACAACAGCCACGATTGCGTGGCCTTACGACTCGAAGCCCCCCGGTATGGGTCGTTTGGTCTGCCTGGATCTTCTGGCATATCGTTTGCTGTAGCACGTTCCTCGGCTCACGTCACTTGATAGACATGATCGCCCTTCAGGGCACGATCACGAGGATGAAAACATGGACGCCAACACCGAAGTCTTCGTCACCCTCTCGGCTGATCTGCTCGACCGCCTTCGCAAAGTCGCTCAGAAGGAGCACATTCCCCTGCGATGGCTGGTGGCCGGCCTGATCTGCGACACCGTGGACGCCGACCGGCTGCACGCCGGAGAGGGCTCCGGCGCCATGGCGATTTGCAATCGCTGACGGCCTCGCCGCCGCGGCGGATCACGCGAGCCTTCGACTCAGCCTCTCAGTCGCCCTACAGCCGGCCCCGCCGAATGGTTATGATTTCGGGGATCGACGGATCGACCGACTTCCCGACACGAACCATTCGTAGGGCCAAGGTCGTCACCGCATTCGGGATTGCGCGGCGGCGGCCCTTCAGGGGTGAGACATGCTCTTTGCGATCATCATGGCCGGCGGCAGCGGCACGCGGTTCTGGCCCAGGAGCCGCCGCAACCGTCCCAAGCAGCTCCTGAATCTGCACGGCGACGCGACGATGCTCCAGCAGACGGTGGCCCGGATCGCGCCCCTGGTCGCTCCCGAGCGCGTCTTGATCATCACGGGGGCCGATCAGGCCGAGGCGACTCGCGCCCAGCTCCCTGACCTGCCGGCCGAGAACGTGATCGCCGAGCCCTGCCCGCGCGACACCGCCCCTTGCGTCGGACTGGCCGCGCAGATCGTTGCGCGGCGCGACCCCGAGGGGACGATGATCGTGATGCCCGCCGATCACGTCATCCAGCCGATCGACACGTTTCTGGCGACGGTGAAGGCCGCCGTCGCGGTCATCGACGCTGATCCCTCGGCCCTCGTGACGTTCGGAATCAAGCCGACCCGGCCCGAGACCGGCTACGGCTATATCGAGCGCGGGGAGCTGCTGGAAACCCGCGACGGCGTCGCCGTCAACCGCGTGGTCCAGTTCCGCGAGAAGCCCGATCGCGACACCGCCGAGCGGTTCCTCGCATCGGGAAATTTCGCCTGGAATTCGGGCATCTTCCTATGGCGGGCGAAGACGATCCAGGGCGAAATCGAGCGTCATCGGCCCCAGCTCGGCGCGGCCTTGAATCGCGTCGGAGCGAGCATCGGAACACCGGCCGAGGCCGACGTTCTGGCCTTCGAATTCCCGCGCATGGAGCGGACGCCGATCGACAAGGCGGTGATGGAGAAGGCCGAGAATGTCAAGGTCCTCGAAGTCCGCTACGACTGGAACGACGTCGGCGACTGGCGGGCTTTGAAGTCGCTGATCGAGGCCGACGGGTCGGGCAACACGATCCAGGGCGACGTGATCGCGCGCGACACCACGAATTCGATCATCCTCTCCAACGACGGCGGCCTGATCGCCACCCTCGGGCTCGACGACGTCGTGATCGTCCAGGCCGGACAGGCGACGCTCGTCGCACGTCGCGACCAGCTCGACAAGCTCAAGGGCCTCGTCGAGAGCCTGGACGAGCGCGGTTACGGGTCGTACCTGTGAGCCACCGTCGGCCGTTCGCCCGAACCCTGGGGATCGATTTCGGATTGCGACGCGTCGGCGCGGCTGTCAGCGACCCCGGCCGGTCGATCGCCACGCCGCTCGAAGTCTACGAACGCCGCGACGCCGCCCAGGACGCCCGCCATTACCGGAAACTGGTCGAAGAGAACGAGATCGACCGCGTCGTGATCGGCCTGCCGGTCCACACCAGCGGCCAGGAGGGCGAGCTGGCGGCGAAGGCCCGCGAATGGGGAGGCTGGCTGATCACGATCACCGGCCTGCCGGTCTTTTACTTCGACGAGCGGTACACGTCGAAGCTGGCCGACGAGATCCTCATCGGCTCGGGATTCAAGCGTCAGAAGCGCAAAGGACTGCGCGACATGCTGGCGGCTCAGATCCTCTTGCAAGGCTACCTCGACGCCGGCTGTCCCGAGACCGAATCGCCGCTCCAGCCGCTCGTCGATTCCGAAGAGGAAAGTAATGGGTCGTAAGTCCGGGATGTTCATCCCGGGTGGCACGGGTTCGTACTCGACCCCGTGGACGCTCGCCACGGCTTGACCCACGGGTTCGGACGATCCGAACCCGTGCCACCCATTAGCTCACAATCATACATCGAACTTCCGCCTCACTCCATTTCGGAAACCACGCCATGACCACCCTGATCATCGGCTGCGGCTACCTCGGACGACGCGTCGCCGCGCGGCTCGTCGATCGCGGCGAGGAGGTCTTCGGGACGTGCCGATCGGCGTCCACCGCGTCAGAACTCGCCTCTCTCGGCGTGAAGCCGGTCCTGGCCGACGTGCTCAACGCCGATTCGCTTCGCGCCCTGCCCGCGGCGGACCGCGTGGTTTATTGCGTCGGCTACGACCGCACGGCGGGGGCCGACAAGCGGTCCGTCTACGTCGACGGTCTGCGGAACGTCCTCGATCGGCTTGCGACCGCCCCGATCCGGCTGGTCTACGTCAGCTCGACGAGCGTCTACGGACGCGACGACGGCGGCTGGGTCGATGAAGACTCGCCGACCGAACCGCGCACTGAGGCCGGCCGCATCTGCCTGGACGCCGAACGCGTCGTGACGGCCTGGGGCCGCGAAGCGAGCGTCGAGGTGGTCGTCCTCCGCTGCTCGGGGCTTTACGGGCCGGACCGGATCGTCCGTCGGTCGATGATCACGAACGGCGAGCCGATCCCCGGCGACCCGGACAAGTACCTGAACCTGATCCACATCGACGACGCCGCCCAGGCCGTGACCGCCGCCCTCGACGCCTCCAGGCCGTCGGGCTTGTATCTGATCAGCGACGACCGCCCGGTCACGCGGCTCGAATACTATTCGCTGGCGGCCGACTGCCTGAAGGCCGTTCCGCCCCGGTTCGTCCCTCCCGCGCCCGGATCGCCCGAAGCCGCGCGCGACGCCGCCAGCCGGCGGGTGGCGAACCGCAAGATGAAGGCCGAACTCGGCGTGAAACTCGCCTATCCCGATGCGACGTCCGGCGTGCCGGCGGCGCTGGCGTGAGCGCCGAGGGAGTCCTTTCCCCGTAGGGTGGGCACCGCCCACCGTCGTTAATCATCGATATTACAACAGGTTCGGAGGTGGGCGGTGCCCACCCTATGAAGAGAAGACCTCCCCTGATCGCTCAATCGCCGGCCGGTTCGATGTAGCAGCGGAGGGGGCCCTTGGAGGCCGCCATCCGGGGGTCGGCGCCGTAGGAAACGACCTGCTCGCGCTTGAGTTCGGCCTTTTCCTTGTGAGTCGTGTAGACGATGGCCCGGCCCCGGTGGTGAATCTCCAGGGTGAGCTTCTCGGCGGTGGGAAGCGAATGGGCGAAGAGCTTGGTCAGAAGTTCGATCACGTACTCGAACGTGTGTTCCTCATCGTTGAGGATCACGACGTTGTACGGCGGAAGCCGGCGCGTTCGGGTCTCCTGGACGACTTCCGGCTCGACGGCGACGCTGGTTTCCCCTTGCTCTTCCGACATCGCGCGGGCTCCTGTGGGCTTCTGCGTATCGGCTACGCGATTCGTGCGCCTCGCCCGTCCCGACCCAACGGATCTTCCTTACACATTGCCACCAAAGGGTTTATACAGAATGGGCATCGCCCACGGCTCTGGTCGGCATGACGTGGACGATCCACTAGTTTATAATGGATGGCGGTGAGAATGAAACGGGAATACTGGCTTGGCCCTGGAGTAAAGGGCGGAGAGAGACGCGATATGGCGGAGATGAGTGCAGGCGCGGCGCTGAGGCAGCTCAAGCAAGCCCACGCCGGTCTGAAGAAAGCGCGGCAGTTGATGAGGCAGGGGCGGGAGAACCCCGGATTGACGCCGAGGATCGTCGACGCCGGCTGGGCCAGTCTGATTCAGGCGCACCGCCTGATGGCCGAGATTCCGCGAGCGGCGGTCGATGAAGCGGTTTTGACGCAGCAACTTTCGGTTCAGCGGTACGCGACGGCGCTTCTGGTCCGGCTGCGCCGGCTCCTGCGAACCGGTGACGCCGGCGACGGCGGCGAGGACATTGACGCGCTCGACGCGGACGACGACGAATGAGCAACCAGCCTCGACCAAGAACCCGAACCGCCCCCGTGGCGGCTCAGACGATCCCCGACCGCAGCCTGGACCCCGACGTCCCGCTGCCGGTCGTGGCGATCCGCACTCCGGGAATGCACCCGTTCATCTTCCGGAAGATGATCGACGGCGTCCGGGGCCCGCTCGTCGCCAATCCCGGCGACCTCGTCCAGATCGTCGACCGCGACGGCCGGCCGCTGGGCTACGGGCTCTGGAACCCCCGTTCCCAGATCAGCCTGCGGCTTCTGTCGCGCGCGCCCGAGGCGCCCGGGACCGAGTTCTGGGTCCGGCGGATCGACGAGGCGGTGAGCCTGCGTCTCAACACACTCGGACTCGAACAGGAAACCAACGCCTACCGGGTCGTCCACGCCGAGGGGGACGGGCTCTCCGGCCTGATCGTCGACCGCTACGACGACGTCCTCTCGGTCGAGATCAACAGCCTGGGGATGTACCAGCGGATCGGTCCGATCCTCGAACTGTTCGCCGGTCGGCTCGGGACGAAGCACTTCCGGGTGCACGTCGCCGAGCGGGTGGCGCTTCAGGAGGATTTCTCGGGGAGGCCGCTGGCCAGCCCCCAGCTTCCGCCCCGGATCACCGTCTCCGAGCACGGAATCCGCTACCGGATCCACTTCGCCGAGGCTCATAAAACCGGCTTCTTCTGCGACCAGCGCGACAACCGCCGCGACCTGGCGAAGTTCTGCAACGACCGCACCGTGCTCGACGCCTGCTGCTACACCGGCGGCTTCGGCCTCAACGCGCTCATCCGCGGCAAGGCCCGCGAGGTCACCTGCATCGACCTCGATGAAAAAGCCGTGGCGCTGGCCAAGGAGAACGGCAACGCCAACAGCGTGCGACTCGACGTCGTCCACGCCGACGCCTTCGGCTACATGCGGCAGATGGGGCAGAACGAGCGGACGTACGGCGTCGTCGTCCTTGACCCGCCCAAGCTGATCCTCGACCGCGACGACGTCGCGCCCGGCAAGCGCAAGTACTTCGACCTCAACGTCATGGGGATGAAACTGGTCGAGCCCGGCGGCCTGCTTCTGACCTGCTCGTGCTCGGGCCTGCTCGACGCGCCCGAATTCCTGTCGCTGTTGCGGGCCGCGGCTCGGAAGGCGAACCGGAGCGTCCAGCTTCTCGCGATGACCGGCGCGTCGGCCGACCACCCGGTCGCCCTCGACGCGCCCGAAAGCTCGTACCTCAAGGTCGCCTGGCTCCGCATCGGCGAACGATTGCCCGACGAATTTTTTGAACCCGGAGTTTGAGCCGTCGTGGCAAGCCTGACTGTCGAGAACTACGTCAAATCGATCGCGCTCATCGCCGCTCGGAACCCGGCCGGGACCGCCGTCAGCACGGGTCAACTGGCCCTGGCGCTGGGGGTCTCGCCGGGGACCGTCACCGGCATGCTCAAGACGCTCTCGGAGGCGGCGCTGGCGACCTATACGCCGTACGAAGGCGCGCGGCTGAGCGACGCGGGCAACCGGCTGGCCCTGATGGTGATCCGCCGGCACCGGTTGCTCGAATTGTTCCTCGCCCGCACGCTCGAAATGTCGTGGGACGAGGTGCATGAAGAGGCCGAGCACATGGAGCACGCGGTCTCGGAACGCTTGATCGACCGCATTGAGGACTTTCTCGGCCATCCGGCCGTCGACCCGCACGGCGACCCGATCCCGGGGGCCGACGGCTCGCTGACCGAACCGAAGGGGATCCCGCTGTCGCAGTGCGGTCGCGGCCAGCATTTCCGGGTCATCCGCGTGCTCGATCAAGACCCGGCGTTCCTCCGCTACCTGACCGAGTGCCGGCTCGATCTGAACGCCGAGGGCGAACTGTGCGAGAACCGCCCCGAGTCGGCCGCCGTCGTCTGCCGACTGGGCGGGCGCGACGTCGCGCTGGGCCTCTCGGCGGCTGAAAAAGTCCTCGTTCAGACCCGCTGAGAGATCACGAGCGGAACACGTCGTCGCCGGTCGACGGCTCGCGATCGATGCGGAAGTGGGCGAGGTCGATCCTCGGCGGCCGGCCGAGCACGAGGTCGACGGCCAGCTCGGCCGTGGCCGGCGAGAGCTGAAGCCCCGCGCGCTTGTGCCCGGAGGCGACGACCACGTTGCGATAGCCGGGCACCAGCCCGATGTACGGCCGGGTGTCGAAGCTGCCGGGACGAAGCCCGGTCCAGGTCGCTTCCACCCGGGCCTCCTTCAACTCCGGACAGAGCCGCACGGCCGCCTCGGTCAGCGCTCGGAACGCGTCGGCCGTCGGCAGGACGTCGAAACCCGCGTCCTCCTCAGTCGCGCCAACCAGGATGCGGTCGTCGTCGCGAGGAACCAGGTAAGTCTTGCCATGCTCGACGATCCGTCGAAGCAGGGGACGATCGCCACGCAGCAGCACGAGCTGGCCCTTCAGCGGGGGCGTCGGCGCGTGCACACCGAGAGCGTCGAGCAAACGCCCCGACCACGCTCCAGCCGCGACGATCACCTGATCGGCCTGGAACGCCCCGGCCTCGGTCCGGACCTCGACGACGCGGTCGCCGCGCGCGATGAAGCCCTCGACGGCGCAATTCGCGCGGATCACGCCCCCTCGGCCCGTGAAGGCGACGGCCAGCGCGCGGAGGTGTCGCGGATTGCGCACCTGCGCGCGGTCGGGGAGGAAGTAGACGAGGCGAAGCTCGGGGTTGAGCGCTGGCTCGACCCGCCCGAAATCGCCGGCCGCGAGCCGCTCGAACGCGATCCCCTCGACCCGCCATCGGCCGGCGGTGGTCCGCAGCGCCTGCTCCTCGGCCTCGGTCCAGGCGACGTCGACCCCGCCGGTCCGGCGATAGCCGTTGTCGATTCCGGTCTCGTCGAGGAGAGCCGCCGACCACTCGGGGTACAGCCGCGCGCTCCAAGAGCGGAGTTCGACGCTGGGATGGATCGGCCCCGGACGCGGCTCGGACTGCGGCGGCAGCATGCCGGCCCCGGCCCACGAGGCCTCGCGCCCCAGTTCGGTGCGGTCGAGGATCACGCACGAGACCCCCGATCGGGCCAGGGCGTAGCCGATCGACAGCCCGATCACGCCTCCTCCCACGATCACGACTTCATATCTGGCCATCTTATCGAGTCTTTCCCGCCGTCGCGGAGGCCGAGGCGCGTCTCCAGACCCGTTCGGCGATCCGGTCGACGCCGCGGTTCTCGCTGACGTGGATCAGGTCCATACCGTCCCAGGCCACGCCCTCGGTCCCGAGCGGCTCGTGGAACACCTCGGCCAGCAGTCGCAGCTTGTCCCACGACCGTGCGTCGGCGCGTTCGTAGACGCGCGTCACGCGGTTGCCGCAGACCGCCAGCAGCCGGCCGTCGGCCGAGAGGTCGGCCCCGGTCGCGGACTCGACGAAGCGGGGTAGAACCCCGATCCGCCGGGCGGTCGCGGGACGCAAGAGCGGAGCGGGGGGGTTGAACGAAACCTCGCGCAGCTCGGCCTCGCGGCCGTCGAACCGCTTGGTCACGATGATCGCCCGGTCGCCGTCGACGACGAGCGCCTCGGCGTCGAACCGATCGTCGCGCGACATCGCGTAAAACGACGACGCCAGCGGCTTGATCGGGCCGGCGGACGGCTTGCCCGGGTCGGGCTCGGCGATCTGGTGGATCATCCGGATCGCCAGGCGGCCGTTGTTGTTGCCGATGTCGCCGATGTAAAGCCGACCCTGACCGTCGATAGCGAGGTCTTCCCAGTCCAGGTTGGGAACGGCGATCGCGAACTTGTTGAGGATGCGTCCCCGGCGATCGATCGCGAACAGCGTCGCGGGATTGCCGGAGTCGTTGTGGACCCAGAAAACATCGGAGTGCCGACGGCTCTTGACGACCCCCGACGACTCAGGGATCTCCCGGAGATCGAACCGGCCCAGCGGCTCGAAGTCGGGGGGATCACCGGCGAAGAGGAGCAACGTCGCGGCGAGAGCGATGAGGCGGAGCATGGGGCAAGGACCTTCCGACCAGCGGTCAAGGCAAGGCCCCATGATAGCGGGAACGCGGCCCGAGGGCCACCATCCAGCTCCCGCGCCGACCGCGGCGAGACTACTGGATCAAAGTGATCGGCACGGGCTTCAGGTTCATGATGTTCTGGAAGGCGTTGACCAGCCGCGACTGCCGTTGCTGGAGGGTGCCGATGCACCACTTGAAGCCGTTGGCTGGATCGGACGCCGACGACGGAAAGACGGTCCCGCCGATGCCCGAGACCTGTTGCAACAGGGCGACCGAGCTGGTCTGAACCGACGACGGCGATTCGAAGATTCCGCCGAACGCCAGGCAATGGATCGTCACCGGCTTCCCCGGCGTTCCAAAGCCCGGCCGCCCCTGATTCGGCGAGTACGGCAGGACGCCGGGCGCGCTGACCGCGGCTCCGCTCGACGTGTTGCAGATGTTCTGCACGGTCTGGAAGAGGTTCGCATCGGTATATCCGACGGAGTTCAGCGTCTGGCCGGGCTGGATTTGATAGTACGAGCTGTAATTCGAACTGGTCGAGAAGCCGTTGGCGGGAGTCACCCCCTGGTTGGCCATGCCGTCGGTCTCGTAGACGATCAGCCGTTGAGCGCCGACGCGGCCCTCGCCGCCGACCCCCGCCGCGGTCGACAGATCGAGCGCCTGCAACGTGTTGCTGCAACTGAACTGGTTGTAGGCCAGCATGAAGCCGTACACCGACGTGGTGTTGGAGCACCAGTCGCCGAAGGCCCTGGGCGTCTGCGAGCCGTTGGCGTCCCAGGGGCGGACGTCGCTCGTGCCGCTGTTGGGGGGCACCCAGAGCGAGTTGATCATCGGCTGGATGTTGTTGGTGAGGCTGTATTGCGCCAGGTTGAAGGCGCCGGTTCCGCTGGCGCCGCCGTTGAAGAGGGGGCGGCTGAAGAGGATCATCGACACCAGGTCGTTGGGGTGGTTGTTCTGGATGTCTTCCAGCGCCTGGCCGAGGCCGGCCTTCATGCTGTACATCGAGATGTCGTGCGCGGTGCCGGGAAGGATGCCGGTGTCGGACATGAACTGGATCATCGTCATCGGGCCGAACCAGAGTCGGTGGCGGGGCCGTTTGGGATTGTCGGCGTAATTCATATACGCCGGGGTGGAACCGGTGGGGGGCGAGCTGATCTTGACGGTCCCGAAGGTGTAGTCCGGGCCGTAGCTCATCGACGGGTTGCCGGGCGTCTGGACGCCGTTGAACGGATCGCGCCAGGAGCCGACGACGTAGTCGATGTACTCTTTCCAGAACCGCTGATTGGAGTCGGTGATCGCCGAATTGAGCTGGGTGTGCGTGTAAGCCGACGCGGGCACGTCGGTCGGAATCAGGTTGTAGTAGAGGATGTTGCCCGACCGCAGTTGCGAAGGAAACGGGTTGGGCGTCGCCTTGATCCACGCGAGGATCGCCTTGTAATTGATCGTGTAATAGCCCGACGGACTGCGCCAGTTGCCGCTGGCGTCCCAGAGGACGGTGTTGTCCTTGGTCCCGAAATAGAGCTGTCGCCAATCGTAGGCCGCTCGCGGATCGGGGGGCCAGACGAAGAAGGTCTTGCCCCAATACCGCGGCCCTTGGATGTAGCCGAGCGTCGCATAACCGCTGGTTTCAAAAGCCGTGTTCTTCGTCGTCGAGCCTGTGTAATCCTGGACCGTGGCGGCGTAAACCGTGGTCGAGCCCGACTTGAAGAGGTACTTGTCGCCGCCGGCGCGGTTGGTTGAATCGAGCGCGGCGTCGGACGCGGCCGTGAAGGCCGAGGCGGTCGACGAGGCGCCACGGTTGTTCGACCAGAAGTCGTTGACCATCGCGGGAATGCCGAGCGCCGAGATCGAGACGTTGGATTTGCCGATCCGGGGGTCGTTCGAGAGCGGGTTCGAGGCGTCGGCGGCCGGGCTCAGCAGGTTGGCGTAGTTGGTGTAGTTGGAATAGTTCTTGTCATTGCTGTAGTGTCCGAACTTGGGGTAGACGGTCTCCTGGTTGTTCGACGTGTTGTTGGGGTTGCTGGTGCTGCCCTGGCCGTTGTCGAGGTAGCTCTCGCAGTTCCAGAGGTCGCTCTCGTTGTTCATCGACCCCGAGTAGTCGAGGACGATGGCGACGTCGCGCGGGCGGTGGGCGGCGACGGCCGTCGCCGCGACCTTGAACGCCGAGTAGCCGAGAACCTGGGCGAACGTCGTCGGGCACGATTTGTTGATCGTCACCTTCGTCAGATTGTAGCTCTCGTTCGACTGCACGGAGTACGACGGCGAGAACTGCTGTTTCGAGCGGTCGTAGCGGTACGAGCCGTGCTGGACGGTCACCTCCGTCGAGGCGATCGGATCGCCCATGACCTTGTAATAGCCGGCCGCGTTCTTGGCGTTGGTCGTGGCCGAGGCGAGGTTTTGCGGCATGACCCCGTCGAGCGTTCGCGCCCCAGTCATCGCGGCGACGTCGGCGGCGCTCTGGCACTCGACCTTGGCCACGGCGATCCGCCCCACGTCCACGGCCAGGGCCGCCATGCCCGTGAGCGCGACCATGCTCACCGCGACCAAGGGCGCGACGCCTCCCGACGGTCCCCTGCGCTGGTTCAAGCGAATCACGGCGATCCTCCTTCGGCGAAGGCGTGACGACGTGTCGTCGCCTCGCTTCCACTTTCCGTCATGGACACATCAGCTCGATTACGGCTCACTCGGCGTCGGTCTCGGTGGCGACGGGAGAGGGGCGGTTCTCGTCCTTCGGGGGCTCCGATCGGCCGAGAGGTTCCACTTTTATCGCGCCCGACCGTCCCGGTAGACCCGTTTGACGTCGTTGATCAGATCAATCTTGGAGGTGTATCTGAGATAACGACCGTTGAGCATCTCCCGACAAAAAGCCCCGACGCGCGTCGGCAAAGTTCCGCGGAGCTTGCGGCGCGCGTTGAGATGCGCGAGTTTTTGCTCCAGTATTCTCAATGCGTCTTTGCGATAGAGGCGGTGCTCGTGGAGGCGGAGGCGTTGCAGAGCATCGCTGAAATACCTCGCGTTCCGTTCGATTTCGGTGAGGAAGTGATCGACTCCGCCCGGATCGTCGCTCTTCGCGGGCTTGTCGAAGAAGACGCCGCAAAGCTGGGATGTGTGAGTTCGGTATTTCATCAAGGGCTTTTCGATGCATCTCGTCGGGGTCAGAGCCGCGAGAATCAGACAGGTCCACATGTCATGCGACGTCGACGTCGGGAAGGGGAGGATCGCCTCCTTCAGACTCGCGCTGAACGACATCGTGCATCCATAGAGCCGAGGAGACCGGATGCACATGTCGAACAACCTGCCCCGAGGTATCTCCGCGAGTCGCTTGCCGCCCAGGTGCTGAACGTCGAAATGCGTGAACCCGCGCGGGGCCATTTTTTCATCGCAGACTTCCGCGTTGCTGAAGACGAAACCGACGTCCGGCGCCGACAGATGAGTCGATTCATGCATGGCCAACTTATCCGGCAGCCATCGATCGTCGTGGTCGGAGAAGAAGATCAGGTCGCCGGTGGAGAGCCGGACGGCCTGCTCGAAATTCCTGATGATCCCGAGCTGCGGCTCGTTGACGACGACACGCGTCGGGAAAGGGCTGTTCCTCGCGAACTCATGGAGGATTTCCGAAGTCCGGTCGGTCGATTGATCGTCGCATATGACGAGTTCGTCCGGCTTTCGCGTCTGGTTGGCAAAGGATTCGAGCTGTTCCCCGACGAAACGCTCGCTGTTGTACGACGTCATGGCGATGGAAATGCGCATCAAATTGGATCCGGCTTCCAGGTAATGAATTCAACTCACGTCGAGATCGTGGCGGCGAGGGAGCCCTTGTGTCGCGGATAGGGCGCCATCCACCCGAAGGCTGTAACGATCTCGAATGGCGGGCGACGCCCCATTCGCATGGTCGGGGACCTCACATCGCCATCAGTCCCGCATGAGAAATCCACACTATTTAATTCGAGAGATCACCAACAAACACTAACAACTCTGGATTACACGTGTCAATTGGCCTCACTGAGCATCATCACGACGGCCTGCAACGGCATCGGATTGGGCACGATCCCGAACGTGCTGGCGATGACCGGTTTGTAATTGCCGCTGATCTTCACGACCAGGGCGCCGCCGTACGGCGTCTGGTCCCATGCGCCGATCGAGTTCCCGGTGGCGGGGTCGGCCTGGTAGACGCTCACCGCGAGACTGGACAGCGGCTGGCCGACCAGATACGCCGTCGCGGCGGCCTGGATCTGCGAGGTCGTCGCCGGAGGGTTCGACGCCGTGCCGACCACCGCGATCCGGGCCCCCTCGCGGGCCGCGTTCAGCATCAGTTGGCGAATCATCACGAGCCGGCCGTACTCGAAGATCCCCAGGACCATGAGCAGCAAGACGTTGAGGACCACGGCCGTCTCGACCACCGCCGCCCCGCGCCGTCGCCTCCGCGCCTGCTGGATTCCTGAAACGCGCATCGCAATCGTCCTTCCGTCGCCGTCGCCTCCGAGTCCGGGCCGCCCGCGCGATCATCCCGTGGGTGGCTGGGGGACCGTCGTGGGATACGGCAGGTTCTTGAGCGAGAGCCACATGGACTCGGCCCGCAGCAGCGTGGCGTTGGTGATCATCGGCAGGTTGATCCAGCGCACGTCCTGGTATGGGATCGTGACCGTCACCTTCAACAGATCGAGGGGGGCGGCCTGGGAGACGTCGATGGACTTGACGACCGGCGGGTTGGTGTTCGATGACACCGCCACGGCGACCACGATGTTCTTGGTCATCACGCCCGACGTGTCGCCGAGGATTCGCCGAACGGAGTTGATCGCCGTCTGCTGCACCTGACTGTTGGTCATCAGCCCCGATCCCGCCTGTCGAGCCGCATCCCGAGTAGCGATGCAAAGGACCTGCTGGACCTGGAGAATCCGGCCGACCTCCCACACGCCCAGCAAGAGCGTCAAGAGCACCGGCAAGACGACGGCGGTCTCCACCGCCGCGATCCCGCGACGCCCTCGGTTCGTGATCTCGGCTCGACGCGCTCTCATCGTCTGGTTCCCACGCCCGGGTTGTCGGAGCCGCTCGCGACTCCCGATCAACCCTACGTCCAATTTTCGCCCCACGCCGAAAAAACGTCCGCGTCCGCCGCGCACCATGATTCCGCGAATCGACGAACGTCGAGCCGGATCGACGCCGATCGTGAACGGGGCGAGAGCGGCCCCCGCTTGCGAACCGGCCGGTCGACTGTCAAACTAGTCGACGATCGCGGGCGGAACGTCCGATTCGCCGCTTCGCCGACTCGCGTTCCATCACTGTCGCCGGAAGAGACACGCGCCATGGAAACGCCTCAGATCCGCCCCGGAGCCGTTTCGAGCCCGGAACCGAAACTTCGGGTCCTCGCCTACTTTTACAGCGCCGCCGAAGGCAACCTGGCCGTCCAGCTCTTGACCGGGATCGGCATCCCCAGCGACCGCCTGGGCGTCACCCCTCCCGACCAGCTCGAAGGGGGCCAGGGCATGCTCCTGTCGGTCGGCTGCCCCACCGAAGCGCTCCAGGCGAAAGCCGAGTCGATCCTCCGGAAGCTCGGCGGTGAAATCCATCGCCAGCGCGGCTGAGGCGAGGTCGACTCGCCTTCTCCCCCCGGAAGAAGGTGGCCGGAACGGCCGGATGAGAGTCGACGCTCGACCATGAATGTCGGCCCGTGATCTTTCCCGCCTGCCCCTCGGATCTCGAAACGCCACGACCCTCATGCGCCCCTTCGGGGCACCTTCTCCCGGGGGGAGAAGGGATGATCGCGACCGCCTTCCTTGAGAAAGAGAGCCTTCCCTCATGTTCGAATCGCGACTTCGCTCGTCCCTGACGATGTTGGTCCTGGGCCTGGGTCTGGGCTCGTGTCTCGCCGCCGGCGGCGCCGTTCGAGCCGATGCGCCGAAGGAAGCCGCGGCGAAGACGCCGCTCTATCAGTTCAACGGCAAGGACCTGACCGGGTTGTACGGCTATTTGCACGACCACAAATACGACGACCCCGACGGCGTGTTCTCCGTCGTCGACGGCGCGATCCACATCTCGGGCAAGGAGTTCGGCGGGCTCGCCACGCGCGATACGTTCTCGAACTACCGCCTGGTCACCGAGTGGAAATGGGGAGGCAAGACCTGGCCCCCGCGCGTCGAGAACGCCCGCGATTCGGGGATTCTGCTCCATTGCCAGGAGCCCGACGGCACCATCGGCGGGCACTGGATGGAATCGATCGAGTGCCAGATCATCGAGGGGGGGACCGGCGATTTCCTGGTCGTCAACAACGGCGGCAAGTTCAGCCTCACCTCCGAGACTCGCCGCGGCCCCGACGGCCAGCCGTACTACGAAAAAGGGGGCGAGTCCCTCACGCTCAAGGGGGGCCGGTTCAACTGGTGGGGCCGCGATCCGAAGTGGAAGGACGTGATCGGCATCCGAGGCGAGCGCGACGTCGAGAAGCCGGTCGGCGAGTGGAACACGCTGGAGGTCGTCTGCGACGGCGATGCCATCACCAACATCCTCAACGGCCAGGTGGTGAACGTCGGCTCCAAGGCGGGCGTGACCAAGGGCAAGCTCATGTTCCAGTCGGAAGGGGCCGAGATCGTCTTCCGAAAGATCGAGATCTGGCCTCTCGACAAGACCTCGGCCAAGTGACGAGCAAGCGCGCCGGGTGCTCCCCGGCGCGCGGCCCCTGTCAGTAGCCCATCGCGGCACCGTCCTTGCGTGACTCGGAGCCTCCCATCAGCACGCCGTGTTCGAGATCGATGCGGATCGCCTGATAGCCACCGTACCCGCCGCGCGAATCAAGCACTCGATGGCCCTTGGCTTCGAGGGCGCGGCGGACCTCCGGCCCGATTTCCGACTCCAGCGCGACCGAGCCGCCTCCCTGGGCCGGCGGGCCGCTGGGATCGGACGAGCCGAAATGGCAGAACCGCGGGGCGTCGCCGGCCTGCTGCACGTCCATGCCGAAATCGATGATGTTGCAGACGACCTGGACATGTCCCTGCGCCTGCATGTCGCCCCCCATCAGGCCAAAGCTCAGCCAGGGCTTGCCGTCCTTGGTGATGAACGCCGGGATGATCGTGTGGAACGGCCGTTTGCGGGGTTCCAATCGATTGGGGCGGCCGGGGTCGAGCGAGAACGACGTGCCCCGGTTCTGGAGCGCGAAACCGAGGTCGCCGGGGACGTGCCGCGAGCCGAAGCCGTGGTAGTTGCTCTGGATCAGGCTGACGCAGTTGAAATCGCCGTCGACAACCGTCATATAAATCGTGTCGCTGTGCTGAGGATCGCCGGCGCGGGGCTGGTCGCTGGCGCGTTCGGGGTCGATCTCCTTGCGGCGGTTGTCGGCGTAGCCCTTGGAGATCAGCTCGGCGACGGGGACGGAAACCTTGTCCGGGTCAGCGTAGTACTTCGCCCGGTCCTCGTAGGCGAGCTTCTTGGCCTCGATCATCAGGTGGAGCGCCTGGGCCGACTGCGGGCCCATGCTCTTGAGATTGTAGGCTTCCAGGAGGTTGAGCATCTGGAGCACCGCAATCCCCTGGCCGTTGGGGGGCAGTTCCCAGACGTCGTAGCCGCGATAGTTGGTCGAGACCGGCTCGACCCACGTCGACGCGTGCTCGGCGAAGTCGGGCAGGGCGAACAGCCCCCCCTCGGACTCGGAATAGCGGACGATCGCCTCGGCCAGCGGCCCCTTGTAATAGGCGTCGCGTCCCCCGTCGACGATCGCCTTCAACGACCGCGCCAGGCCCGGATTGCGGAAGACGTCGCCGGCGGCCGGCGCGTGGCCGTCGGGGAGGTAGCAGGCCGCCGAGGTCGGAATCCGGTCCAGCGCCGGAGCCGCGCCGTTCCAGTCGGCCGCGATGATCTCGGTGACGGGGAAGCCTTCCTCGGCGTACTGGATCGCCGGCGCGAGCAGGTCGGCCCACGGCCGGGTGCCGAATTTCCGCCGGAGCTGGTCCCAGCCGTCGACGCAGCCGGGGACCGACCAACTCAGCGGGCCGTGCGTCGGGATGGCGTCGAGCCCCTGGGCCTGGAAGAAGGCGATGTCGGCCCGCGCGGGGGAACGCCCGCTGGCGTTGAGGCCGTGGAGCTTCTTCGTCTTGGCGTCCCAGACGATCGCGAACAGGTCGCCGCCCATGCCGCACGACATCGGCTCGACGACGCCCAGCACGGCGTTGGCCGCGATCGCCGCGTCGACCGCGTTGCCCCCTTGCTGAAGAACCCGGATCGCCGCGGCGGTCGCCAGCGGCTGGCTGGTCGCCGCCATGCCGTGCCGAGCCATGACCACCGACCGGGACTTGTGCAGCGGGCCGGAAGGTCGATCATGGGCCGACGCCACGATCGCCAGACCGCCCACAAGAAACAAGGCATGAACAGGCGCGAACGTCATGGCCGTCGGCTCCTCTCGGTGCGTTTCCGGCGGCCAGATAACGAACGCCGGCCGGTTCAATCGGGGTTACGCGCAAGGTAGTCGATGGCTTCGCGGCGGGGAAGGGCCGACTGGGCGCCCGGCCGGGTGACGGCCAGGGCGGAGGCAGCGGCGGCCCAGGCGGCGGCCTCGGCCAGCGGGCGGTTCTCGGCCAGGGCGACGGCCAGGGCGCCGTTGAAGGCGTCGCCCGCGCCGACGGTGTCAACGGCGACGACCCGGCGCGCGGCGATCCGGTCGAACCGATCCCCCTCCGCCGTCAGGCAGCCTTCGGCACCCAGGGTGATCACGACGGCGCGAGGACCTTTCGCCATCAGCCGCCGCGCGCAATCGGCCCAGTCGGTCTCGGGCCGGGGCGAAATTCCCGCCAGCGCGGAGGCTTCCAGGCGGTTCGGCGTGACGACGTCGGCCGAGGCGAGCAGCTCGGCGACGTCCGGGCTGGCGGCGGCGGGCGCGGGGGCCGGGTTGAGGATCACGATCATGCCCGCGTCGCGACCGCGTCTCATGGCCGCGACGGCCGCGCGGTGGGGGATTTCAAGACCCGTCAACAGCACGTCGCCGCGCCGGAACAATGAAGCGGGGAGGCGGTCGACGTCTTCGGGCTCGATCCTGGCGTTGGCGCCCGAGGCCACGCCGATCATGTTCTCGCCGTCGTCGCCGACGAAGATGAGCGCGACCCCCGACGCGGTCTGATCGACGACCCGCACGTGGCTGACGTCGAGCCCCTCGCGGCGGAACAGGGCGAGCGCCTGGCGTCCCAGCTCGTCGTCGCCGACGGCGGCCACGAAAACGACCTCGGCCCCCGCGCGGCGGGCCGCGACGGCCTGGTTGGCCCCCTTGCCGCCGGGCGTGGTCGTGAACGCCCCCCCGAGAACCGTCTCGCCGGCCTCGGGAAGCCGGGGGAGACGGACTGTCATATCGGTGTTGCTCGATCCAATCACGACGACTCGGGCCATGGTTCGTTCACGCCTTCCTTGGTTTGCTCGTTAGGGCCGTCGCCGCCGCGATCGGGATCACTGATCGTTGCCGTAGGCGGCGGCCACCCATTCGCCGGTGGCGTTGAAAAACTCTTCCCGGGTCACTCCATAGGCGTCCTTGAGCACCTCGTCGAGCTTGTCGCCCCCCTGTCTCAGGCTCTTCGTCAGCGCGGGGAATTGTTCACGGTACTGGGGCGAGGTCAGGCACTCGACCAGGCCGAAGCTGATCGCGAGGAACTCGTCGGGCGAGACGCCGTTGCCGTCGCCCAGCACCTCGTTGGTCTTGGTCGACCAGCCCTGCTGATACTTTTCGAGGGCGGTCTGGCGAAGCGTGCGGTAGAAGTCGGCCCGGCGCTCGGTCTGCGAGGCCAGGTAAAGGCCGACGCCCGCCGCGAGCCAACGCGGCGACTTGCCGTCGGCCAGCACGGCCGACTCGGCCATGTGCTGGGTCAGCAGTCCGACCAGGCTCCGCTTGGCCCCCGCGCCGGAGGCGTCGCGGTCTTCGCCGCGGCGGCGGGTCGTCCTGCGTCGGGCGGCCGGTTCGTCCTTGCCGGCGGCGTCGTGAGGGTCGGCGACGACCACGTACGGCTCGGACGTGCGGAGGTCGCCCCGTCCCGCCTCCTCGGAGTCGACCTCGCCCTGTTGCACGGTGCGAACGAATTCGACGTAATCCTTGCGGTCGTCGAACACGTAGAGGCTGACCTTCTCGACCCATTCCGTCGGGCCCGGGCCGAGCAGCCGACGGAGGTTGCCGTACTGGGCTTCAACCGCCTTGAGCGTGCTGGCGGCGCGGTCCTTGGGCATGTTGGAGAACAGGACGAAATGGTCGCTCGGCGTGATCTCGGGCTTGAGCTTCGGATTGGCCTTCTTCCAGCGCTCCAGGCCGACCGCCTCGATCTTGGCCGCGCGATCTTTCGGGCTCAGCTTGGCCAGCTTCGAGCGTTCGACGTCGTCGAGCGACGCCGCGTACGACGCGATGAGCGCTTTGGGGTCGAGACCGGCGTCGAGCGTGGCGCCCGCCTTGACCCAGCCCTCGATCCGCGCGATCACGTCTTCCGCCAGGCCGTTGTTGTTGCCCCCCTGCGGCATCCGGGGCTCTTCCTGGCCCTTGATCCGCAAGACCATGTGGCTCTCGGCCGGCTTGCCGGGCAGGACGACCTTCTTGTTCGCGGTCGTCCCCTTCATCAGATTCTCGAAGGTCGTGAGGTCGAGCTTGCCCCGGTTCAGTCCCGGCTGGCCCTCGCGGTGACACCCGACGCAATTGGCGACGAGGATCGGCGCGATGTCCTGAGCGAACGACAGGCCGGCCGACTTCTTGTCCTGATCCTTGGCCTTCGCGGCGGTCGCGGTCTTCGCCGACGGGGAGGTGGACGGCTTGCGGGCCGACTTGGCGGTCGGGGTCGAAGCGCGCGGGCGGCGCGCCTTCTTCGTCGCCGCGCGCCGGCCCGTCGCCGGAGCGTCGTCCCCGTTCGCGTCGCCTTGCATCGCGTCGCCGGCCTGGACGGGCGCGTCGCCTTCGTCAAACGGTTCCTGGGCCGCCGCGCGGCCATGGAACGGGCTCAAGTGCTCTGGAGCCGAAACGAACCAGGCCGCCGCAAGCAAGAGGCCGGTCAGGGCTCGAGGCCGAAGCGTCATAAACATCGTCTCATCCCCGAATAGTCGATCGGCGAGCGAGAATGTGCATCTTAATTCTTGCTCGCGATGGGCGCTTTGGCAAGCTGCGCAAGCGCTCTCTATTCAGAGAAACGGCGGTCAACGACCGATCGTGACAGCCATTTCGGCGGTCGCCGATTGCTGGGCGAGGGTGTCGGTCTGGGTCAGGCGGATCGTATAGGCGCCGGGAACGATCGTTTCGGGAAGGGTGACCAGGGTGCTGACGAACGAATCACGGCGGAGGCTGTGGCAGCGGTCCTCGGCCTCGCCCAGAACCTCCCACGCCTTGGCGCCGTCCCTGGCGTCGACCAGTTCGACGCGGGTGGCGACGTGCGACACGAACTCGTCGCCTTGCCGCTCGTAGTGCAGGCCCGCCAGCTCGCAGTAGATCAGGACCTGGCGGCCGGCCTTGAGCGTCTGGGCGTCCATCGTCTCGAATGATCCGAATCCCTGGATATTGCGGCAAAGCTCGACCGCGTTGATCCCGAACGCCGAGGGTTCCCGGCGCGGCGATGGGGCCGGCTCGCTCGTCGTCGTGACGGGGGCGAGCAGGGCGACGGCCCTGGGCAGCATCGCCGGAACGGCCGCGGCTGAGAGGTCGGCGGGGAGGCGGTCGACCAGCTCGACGCAGGCGTTCCAGAGCTTCGCCTTATCGACTTCGGTCGGACCGGCGGGCTCCTCGGCACCGGCGAGCTTGACGGCGGCGTCGCTCGGCGGCTTGGCGTCCGGCTTCTTGACGACGGCGGGGAGAGCCGCCGTTTTGACCTTCATTTCGGCCGGCACGGGGGCGGGCGGATCGGCCTCGGCCCGCATCAAGAGCCGCTGCTCGGCCTCGATCGCCTGGGCCCGCTTGAGCGCCGCGTCGAGCAACGGCGTGCCCGCCGGGGCGATCGACGGCCCGTCGGACGGCGTCGGAGCCAGAGCCAGAACTGGACTGGGAGTCGAGGTCGAAGTCGAAGCGGCGCGCTTCGTGGCGGCCGCCGCGACGGCGACGGGCGAAGGAGCCGACGGCTTCGGACCGGGGGCGGCCGACGCCTGATCGAGCGGCGAGAGGGCTTCCTGAAAGCCCACGGGCTTGCCGTCCGGCCCGATCGGCCGATCTCTGCCGAACGGGTGGTACGGCGAGCTACGGCAGCCGGTCGTCACGACCATGACGGCGATGCAGACGGCGACCCCGAAAACGTGCCGCGCCCAGCGATGATGCGACATCGTACGACCCTTGCCTGAAACCCGGGACCGAGGCTCGTGCTCCGGCACGTCGGCCGAAGAAGCGCCCGGTCGAAAAGACGTGAATGGAACGCCTGTGTACCCCAAGACGCCGGTCCCGGCAAGCTCAACCTGGCGTCCCCTCCGGCCGGAATTCCAGCTCGAACAGGTCGCGGGAGAGGGCGGTGATCGGCGCCGACCACCGCCGCTGGGCTTCGCGAGCCTGGCGATCGAGCCGACGGGCCTCGTCGATCGTCACCCGCCGAAACCGCAAGCCGTCGCCCGACCGGAGCTGGCCGACCCGGTCGAGATCGGCCGAAATCACCTGCGCGACGTGCGGATAGCCCCCCATCGTGCCGCACGCCACACCCAGGACGATCAGCCGCCCTCCCGCCGCCTGGATCGCCCCCGGAGCCACCGGAGCCGACAGCCGTTCGGCTTCGGGGACGACCGCCAGGGGCTCGCCCTCCAACCGCAGCCCCATGCGGTTGCTCCGCAGGCCGACCTGAAAGGGTTGATTCCAAAGGGCTTCCGAATCGGCGAGCGACGACGAATCAGGGCCGGGAAGGCACCGGAACGGCTCGCCGATCGGATCGGTCGCGGCCGACTCGACCGGCCGAGGCCGTCGGCCGTGCAGCCGGCTCGGGACGGCCGGCAGGAAGTCGCCCGCGCGGACGGGACGTTCCGACGACCGGCCGCCGAACCCACCGGCGACCGCCAGGTACGTCCGCGCGCCGGCGGTCGCCCGGCCGAGGATCAGCCGCTCGCCCGCTTTGAGAGTCGTACTCGAAGGGGAGATCACGGATCGCCGACCGCCGTCCGGATCGACGATCGACGCCTCCATATCCGCGCCCGCCAGCGCGATTCCGAGGTCGCAGCGAGCCTCGAAGACGCCGCCATGAAGGGTCAGCTCCAGACCGGCGGCGTCCGGCGGATTGCCAGCAAAGGCGTTGGCCAGCGCAAGCGACCGCCGATCAAACGCGCCGCCGACCGGCACGCCCCATTCGCGAAAGCCAGGCCGGCCGAGGTCTTGCACGGTCGTCCAGAGTCCGGGGTTGACGACGAGTAGTCCCATGTTGGTTCGGGGAACTTCACCACGGAGGACTCGGAGAGCACGGAGGGAAAACAACTCAATTAATCTCTTCCCGAATCATTCTCGATTCCTCTCCGCTTCTGCTCCGCGTCCTCCGTGGTGAGATGAATTGATGAGTTTCTTCCTGCCCACGTTTCGACTCCACAATTCGGGTTGGACGTTCTTGTGGACGCCCCTCAACCCAGGAAGGAGCGGATGACGATCCCCTGGCTCTGAACGATCGCCCGCAGGCGGTCGGCGACGGCCAGGGCGGACGGCTCGTCGCCGTGGATGCAAAGCGTCGCCACGCGGGCGTCGGCCAAGAGCGCCCGGACGTTCGCCGCGACTTCGTCGGGATCGGACAGCACCGCGCCCGGCTCGTCGCGCGGGGTCAGCGAGCCGTCGGGCTTGTATCGGCGGTCGGGAAACGCCTCGGCGACGTACCGCAGGCCGGCGGAATGGGCCAGGGTCTCCAGCAACGTGCCGGGCTGGCCGAGCAGCGGCAGGCCCCACTGGGCGACCGCCTTGATCAGCCCCCGGGCGATCTCCTCCTGGCGCTGGGCCTGGTTGTAGAGGGCGCCGTGCGGCTTCACGAACCGGATCGGCACGCCCAGGTCGCGGCCGAGGCGGTCAAGATCGGCCACCTGATCGAGAACCAGCAGTTCGACATCCTCGGTCGAGAGGTCTTGCTCGCGACGGCCGAAACCCTCGCGGTCCCGGTAGCCGGGGTGGGCGCCCACGACCACCCCGCGCTCGGCGGCGGCTTGCAGCGTGTGGCGGATCGCGTCCGGGTCTCCCGCGTGCACTCCGCAGCAAACGCTCGCCGAGCTGACGCGATCGAGCAGGGCGAGGTCGTTCGGGAAGCCTTCGCCGAGATCGGCGTTCAGGTCGATCGAGCGGCGAGCGACGGCGGCGGTCTGGCGTTCAGAGTCGTTCATGGAGCCTCGCCTCGTATTCGTGTCGATCGATCGGTTGAAACCGGATCGCGTCGCCGGCGCGGATCGGGAACCGGCCGGCTTCGGGGTCGGCGATCCGCAACGGCGTCCGCCCAAGAAGATGCCAGCCGCCGGGCGATTTCGACGGGTAAATCCCCGTCTGGCGGCCGGCGATCGCGACCGAGCCGGCGGCGACTTCGAGCCGGGGCTCGGCCCGTCTGGCCAACCCCGAAAGCTCGCGCGGCAGGTAGCCCGCGTACGGAAAGGCCGGCAGGAAGCCGACAGCGAACACATGGTAATCGCGGCCCGCGTGGCGGTCGATCACCTCGTCCCTGCTCAGGCTGAGCGTCGACGCGACGTGTGCCAGGTCGGGGCCGTCGTACAGAACCGGGACGACGTGCCGCGCGCCGGCCTCGGCGTCGTGGATTCGCGGTTCGAGGGTGCGGAGCGCGCGTTCGAGCGAATCGAGATCACAACGCTCCGGGTCGGTGAACACGGCCGTCGAGCGGTAGGCGAGGACGACATCGTCAACCCCTTGGAACGCGCGGTTGCGGACGGTCGCCGCCCAGGCTCGGGCCGCGTCCTCGGTCGGGAACCGGGCCAGGAACGCCCGGTCGCCAAGAGGCTCCAGGTCGAGAACCACGTCGAACCTCCGCCGAAACGGCCCTCAAGTTGCACGAGCGACGGTCGCCGATAGAATGAAGCGTACGCCCTCGGACGACGACTCGGGAAGAGAGACGAGGTGGATCATGCTCTGCGCCGCGCTCTTGCTGGCAAGCTGCCTGACGAACGCCTCGGAGCCCCAGGCCGGCAAGCCGGAGCCTCCCAAAGCCCCGGATGCGGCCGTCGCCGACCGCCTGACGCTGCGCGACGGCGGAGTTGCGCGGGGACTCGTCACGTCGGCCGTGCCCGGCGCGCGCGGGGGCGTCGAGATGTTGGTCCGTCGCGATTGGGCCGAGGCGAACCTGCCGTCCTGGTTCAAGACCTGGGACCGCGCCGCCCGATCCGCCGCCAAACCGGCCCTCGCCCAGCGCAAGAGCCGGCTCAAGGCGTGGCGTCAGGAACGCGCGGCGAACGCTCCACAAAACGACCCGATCGTCGCCTGGATCGACCAGGAGCTGATCCGGCTCGACGACGCGAAGTCCAGCGCGCAGACGCCGCTGCTGGCCGTTCGCGTCCCTCGCTCCGACGTCCGCGAGCTGGTCCGCCAGCCGAAATCGAGCGGCCGGCTGCTGGCCCTGGGCTGGCTTTGTGGGCTGAAGGACGTCGAGGCGACGCCGATCGCCGACCTCCAGCTCTCCCTCGAAGGCCGAGGTTTCCTGACCGAAGGCGACGCGTTGCCGTCGCTCGACCGCATGCTGCCGGTCGTCTCCGAACCCGACGCGCGATGGATGGCCCGCCGCGCGGCGACCGAGCTGGCCATCGATCCCGACCTCCGGTTCATCCGCTATCAGGGCCTGCTTTTGCCCGACACCAAGCTCGGCCAGCCGCTCGCGGTCGGCGGGCTCGACGCCTCGGCGGCGATCGGCGAGATCGCCAAGCTGCTCGACCCCAACGCCGCGCAGGCCGATCCGCTGGCCCCGGCCCTTGAGAAGATCGCCGCGAGGGGCCGGTCGGGCGCGGCCGTCACCCGGCTGGAGATCGCGCCCGACATGAGCCACGTCACGGTCGAGTCGGCCCTCTGGGTTCGCGGCCCTCGGGGATGGATCGCCTGGGGATCGAGGACGGCGACCGTCCGGCCCGAGGACGTCGACGTCGGCGTCGAGCAGAACATCGCCGGCGACCCCCAGGTCCAGGCGGCCTTCGACATCGTCGAAAAGCTCGGTCTGGGCGCGATCGCGGGCGACCTCAAGCAGCGAAGCATCAAGATCGGCGCCGCCACCTCCAAGGCCCTCGGCATCGCCCGGGCTGAATTCAATCAGGAGCTGGACGCGCTGGCTCTGCCGGTGCTGGAGCAGGCGCCGGAGCCCGCGCCGGCAGTTGGAGGGACGCAGCCGCAAGGCGGTAAAACCGCAACGGCCCGATCCGGTGCTGATCCACGCCCGTGACGAAGGGCTGCAACCGCTCTTGAAGGCTCGGGGAAATCTCGCGGGAAGGTCCCCCGCCGACCAGCAGGTAAACTTCCTGGCGAGGCAGCTTGCGAAGCGCCTCGAGTTCGCTCTCGTCGAACGGAACGATGGGACAGGCCCTCTCAAGGTAGTAGCGAGCCGTTACCATCTCGACGTTCGGCTCGACGTCCGAGGCCGTCATGACGGTGATCTTCACACGAGGCGGTTGGGCCTGGAAGAAGGCGAGCGTCTCCGAGAACGAGCGCCAGTCCGCCTTCAACTGGGGGTCGTAAACGATGGTCCTCAGCGTGACGACGGCCACGCACGCGAGCCCGAGTCCCAACGTCCATCGGCTCAACGGCGGAATACGAGAGAGGGCCTGCGCGATGAGCACCAGGTAGGCCGGGGCGCAGAACAGCGTGTAGCGGGCCGGACCGAAGATCGGGCTGGCGATCCACGAATAGGCGAAAAGGATCGTCGGAGGCAGGACGAGCCAGAGCGCCAGGCAGGCCGGCGCGACCCATTCCCGCATCGTCCGATCCGCGACCCCACGGCGGTACAGGCCGAACGCGATGAGGGCGACGATCACGACGTAGACGGTCGAGTCGCCGCCAGTAAAGCCGATCGGCGTGGCCAGCAGAAACTTGATCGGCAGCCGGCCCGATAGGAACTCAGGCGCGTGGTCGAAGTAAAACCGTAGCCACGGAGCGGTGACGATCAAGGCACCGAGATGGACCGCCAGCCACGCCTTCCACGACCCGAAGAACGCGCGAACGTCCAGGGCCGAGGCCAGCGCCAGGGTCCCGAGCATCAAGAGCCCGAGCGGGTGCGTGAACAGCATCGCGACCAGGCAAGCCGCGTAGGCCATCGTCTTCCATCGTGCCGGCGTCCGCCGACGCCAGAACAGCAACACCCAGCAAAGGGTGGTGAGCATCGTCAGCAGGGCGTACATCCGCACTTCGCGCGAATAATAGACCAGGAGCGGGCTGAACGCTCCCAGGAACGACGCCCAGACGCCCGTCGATCGGTCGAACGCGAGCCGGCCGAGCCCGTACAGCAGCACGACCGTCGCCACGCCGAAGCCGACGCTCAACGCGCGCCCCGCGATTTCCGAAGTCCCGAAGACGGCGAGCCAGTCTTGAAGGATCAGCGGATGCAACGGCGCTCGCGTGGCGTCGATCTGGAACAGCAGCGCGAACAGCCCGGCGATCGAGGGCGTCTCCGCCAGCCGCATGGTCACGACCTCGTCGTACCAGAAGCTGAGCCGGCCGAGCTGCCAGACGCGGAGGACCGTCGCCGCGATCACGATCAGCACGAGCGCCGACGCTTCGAGCACGCGCCGGCACGGGGAACTCGATGGCTCGACGTCGGCTGAATTCATGGCGTCCGCTCGCGTTCCGGCCGTCGCGGCGGCCGACGCTGGTCGTCGAGGTAGTCGAGCAGGTCGTTCTTAAGATCGCCATGGGTGTCGAACGGGCGGGCCCGGCTTTTCGGCATGACGAACTGGTTCCAGCCGATGTCCGACGCCTGGCCGACGATGAACACGAGCGCGAGGAAGATCGTCGCCCCGACGTGCGTGAGCCGCCCGACGGCGGCGATGCCCTCGGCCAGCAGCAGGTGGTAGGTCGGCACGAGCGAGAGGATCAACCGGCCGTGGAACGGATACTGACGGAGGGCCGAGGCAGCCAGCGAAAAGACCAGGGGGGCCAGCAGCAGAAACAACCCGCCTCGCCAGCGTCGGCCGAGCGACACGCAGCCGACGACCGCCAGCCCGGACGCCAAAACCGCCGTGACGGCCAGCGAGAACGGCGTCAGCAGGCTTCCCGGATTGATGAAGACGTTGGCCAAGGTCTCGGCCACGAACCGGGCGTCGTTCGCGCTGTGCGGCGGGATCGGCAGAAACGCGAAATTCCACCAGACCCAGAGAAAGTCGCGCTTGCTCACGATGATGTGCGAGACCGCGAAGCAGCCGACGAAGCTGATCAGCCAGGCCAGGCAAACGCCCACGGCCAGCGCGACCCCGCGTCCGTCTTTCACCATCGCGCGGCGGGCGATCCAGTGGAACCCGACCCCCGCGAGCACGAAGACGACCGGATACGAGAACCAGGGGGCGACCACGCCGAGCAGGGCGAGGGCCGCGATCCGGCGGGGCGTCGGCCGTTCGGCGTCGCGAGGGATCGCGACCAGAAGGGCCGCCATGGCCAGGACGAGATCGCACGAGTACTGCTTGATCTCGGCCGAATAGTAGATCAAGTGATCGGCCAGGGCGAGGAACCACGCCGCGATCGGCACCGCCCGGCGGTCGACGAAGCGACGGGCGAGCGGGACGACCAGGAGCATCGAGGCCAGCCCGCAGAGCAGCGGAAACAGCCGACCCGCAGCCAGCTCGTCGAGCGGCGACCGCAGCATGAGCCGTTCGACCACCAGAAAGCCCGGCGGCGCAAGCTGGTCCTGGCTGAGAACGTGCCCGAAGTCGAAGATCGGCACGCCGACCAGGTTCTTGAGCAGCGCCTCTTCATCCATGTACAGCGCGCGGAAGCTGGAATACTCCCAGACTCGCAACGCGACGCCCACGGCCACGGCCAAGCAGGTCAGCCGCTCCCAAAGGGCTCGGTTCGTCGGCTCGCCGGCTAGATCGGGTCCCGGTTCCATCACGATCCTCGTACTCCGGACGTCCTCACCAAGAAACTGGACGTTGAGCGGGTGTGCTCGTCCGGTTATTGTACAGTCCTGCGCGCCTTGGTCGATGAGCCAGGGCGATCGAGTGATTTCGACCGATCCGAAAGGGACCACCGATGGGGATGTTTACCGGGAAAAAGGGAATGGTGCTGGGAGTCGCCAACGATTTCAGCATCGCCTGGGCGATCACGCGCAAGCTGCTTGACGAAGGCGCGGAGGTCGGCTTCACCCACCTGCCCGGCGACAAGATGGAGCGGCGCGTGCGGAAGCTGGCCGAGCCGATCGGCGCCAAGCTGATCACCTCGTGCGACGTCCAGAAGGACGAGGACGTGGCCCGGGTCTTCGACGAGGCCAAGGAAACCTACGGCTCGCTCGATTTCGTGCTCCACTCGATCGCCTTCGCCCCGCTCGCGGATCTCAAGTGCGCGTTCGTGGATTCCAGCCGCGAAGGCTTCAAGACGGCGATGGATATCAGCGTCTTCTCGCTGGCCGTCGTCGCCCGCCACGCCGCCCGCGTCATGCCCGACGGGGGCTCGATCCTCACGCTCACCTACTACGGCGGCGAAAAAGTCGTCCCCGGCTACAACATGATGGGCGTCTGCAAGGCCGCGCTCGACGCCTCGGTCAAGTACCTGGCCTACGACCTCGGTCCCAAGAACATCCGGGTCAACGCCGTCTCGGCCGGTCCGGTCAAAACCCTGGCGGCGTCAGCCGTCGGCGATTTCGACCTGCTCTCCGGCCTGTACGTCGCGGTCGCCCCGATGCAGCGCAACGTGACCCGCGAAGAAGTCGGCGGCGCCGGCATGTTCATGCTCTCCGACCTCGCCAGCGGAATCAGCGGCGAGATCCTCCACGTCGATTGCGGCTACAACGTCATGGGCTCGCCCGGCCGCGCCCTCGAAGAAGCCAAAGCCGGTCATGCCTGAGCCCGAATCGTCGGAACACGGCCTGACCCTCGTCGGAATCGGGATCATCCAGCGCGCGGATCAGTTCTTGATCCGCGTGCGTCCCGAGGGGACCGTCTACGCCGGCTACTGGGAATTCCCCGGCGGCAAGTGCGAGCCCGGCGAGACCCCCGAACAGACCACCGCCCGCGAATGCCTCGAAGAGACCGGCCTGGAAGTCGCCGTCCGCAAACCTCGGCGCGTGATCGAACACGTCTACCCGCACGGCCGGGTGAAACTCTTCTTCTTCGACTGCACGCCGATCGACCTCGTGGTCGAACCGGCCGCCGAACACGGCTGCCGCTGGGTGAAGGCCGAGGAATTGCGGCTCTACCGCTTCCCCGAGGCGAACGAGGTGATCATCGAGCAGCTTGTCGCCGAGACCGACGACTCTTCAGATCGCGACGAATTCGATTAGTTCCTCGATCGAAGCGTGCGCGGTGTGCTCACGGTTGCTGGCCAGCCGCCAACGGAGCCGGGCCGAGTCCCGGGCTGGGAGTCGGGGCCGACTTGGACTCAGGCGGCTACAGGCCTCCCAAACGCAAAAAGCCGCCGCGAGCAAGGCCCAGAGGAGCATCTTGCAGAGCGGCGGCTTCATGTGATCAATCTGTCCGGATCGAGGTCCCGGCTCAGATCTTGTCTGGGCTCGGGGCGGGGAAGATCGGGGCGCGGTCGACGACGTTGTCGATCAGACCGTAGTCGCGGGCTTCCTCGGGCGACATGAAGCGGTCGCGGTCGGTGTCTTCCTGAAGCCGTTCAAGCGACTGGCCGGAGTGGCGGCGGTAGATGTCGTTGAGCTGCTTTTTCATGCGGATGAACTCCTCCGCATGAATCAAGATCTCGGTCGCGGTCCCTTCCATGCCGGCGAGCGGCTGGTGGATCATGATCCGGCTGTGGGGCAGGGCGTTGCGCTTGCCCTTGGCCCCGGCCGTCATGAGCAGCGAGCCCATGCTGGCGCACTGGCCGATGCAGTAGGTGGCCACGTCGCACGGAACCCACTGCATGGTGTCGTAGATCGCCATACCGGCCGTCACACTGCCGCCGGGGCTGTTGATATACAGGTGGATGTCGGCCTTGGCGTCTTGATGGGCCAGGACGAGCATCTGGGCGACCACCAGGTTGGCGACGTTGTCGTCGATGGCGGTTCCCAGGATGATGATGCGATCCTGAAGCAAGCGGGAATAAATATCCATCGCTCGCTCTTCGCGACCGCTACGTTCGATGACGATTGGAACCAGTGGCATCGGTGATTGGCCTCTTTGTCAGGAAACGAGCCTGCTCGCCGCGGCGATGTTCGATAGGTCGGGTGTGTGAATGGCCGTGTCGGTCAACGGCCGGCTCGCAACTTCCCCGCTCGGATTCTCGATTGGAATCGGAAGGAGGGGAAGACGCGCGAACAGGGGAGATTGCGAATCCCCCCGAGCCTCACATCGCGCTGGGCGCGGGCGGAGGACTTCCCGACCCCGAAGCGTCGGACGAAGGTCCTCCCATCGAAACGCCGCTGGGGCCTCCAACGCCGACGATCCGGCCGACCACCTCGTCGACGAGCCCGTACTCCTTGGCCTGAATGGCCGTGAGATAGCGGTCGCGCTCGGTGTCCTTGGCGATCCGCTCGATGGGCTGGCCGGTGTGGCGGGCGAGGACCTCGTTGATCACCTGGCGGCTCTTGACGATCTCCTCGGCCTGGATCTCGATGTCGGAGACCTGGCCGCCGACTTGGCCGTAAGGCTGATGGATCATGATCTTCGAGTGGGGCAGCGAATACCGCCGCCCCTTGCTGCCGCCGGCCAGCAGCACCGCGGCGCCCGAGGCGGCCAGGCCGATGCAGTAGGTCGCGATCGGGCACTCGATGAACTGCATCGTGTCGTAGATCGCCAGCGTGCTGCTCACGCTGCCGCCAGGGCTGTTGATATAGAAGCTGATCCCCTGGGTCCGGTTCTCGTACTGGAGATACAAGAACTTCATCACCGCGTTGTTGGCCACGGCGTCGTTGATCACGCCTTCGAGGAAGATGATGCGGTTTTCGAGGAGCAGGTCGCCAAGAGTCATCTGCCTCTGGCGCGCGTAGTCGCGACCGCGTTGCAACATCGGGTCCGCGAGCGGATGGTCAAAGGGCATGGAACGGTCCTTCGCTATCAGCGTCTACAGGATCGAAGAGGCGTCGATCGCCGAAGTTCTATTATACGGCCCTGGCCGCAAGGGCCAGGGCCAGGGCGAAAGCGGAGCGAAGGCCGCCGCTCAACCTTCGGACGACTCGCCCGCCGTCTCGTCGGATTCGGCTTCCGGGGTCGCCGCTTCGTCGAGCGTCTCGACGTCGACCTCGGGCTCGTCGGCCGCGACGTCTTCGTACTCGATCGATTCGAGAATCCGGTCGAGAGCCTTGCGTTCGAGAATCTGGGTCGCCAGCGCGTCGGCCAGGCCCTCTTTCTCGACCCGGGCGCGAACCCGGCGGACGCTCTCGTTGGATTTCTCGGCCATGGCCTCGATTTCCAGCTCCAGATCCTCGTCCTCGATCTTGATCTCCTCGGCCTCGGCGACCTTGGCCAGGACGAAGAACTCCTTGAGCGAGCGGAGCGTCATCTCATGGGCGTTGGCCCGGATCTCGGCCTGGCGGGCGCGGATCTCGTCGGGCGAGAACCCTTCTTGCCGCAACTCCATGGCCAGACGGGAGATCGTGCCTTTCTCCTGACGCGAGACCAGGTCGGCCGGCAGGTCGAACGGGTTCGCCTCGATCAGCTTGTCGAGCACCTGGCGGCGGACGGCGGCCCGCTGCTGGTTGGCGATCCGCCGGTTCAGGGCGTCGCGAACGGCTTCGCGAAGCTCGTCGACGCTGTCGAAGCCGATCGACGTCAAGAACTCCGGATTGACTTCCGGCAGCCGCACCTGCTTGAGGTCGTGGATGACGACCTTGACCTTGACGGTCTTGCCGCGCAGGTCGGGATCAGCGACCGAGGTGCCGAGCTGAGCGTCGACCTCGCGGGACTCGCCGGGCTTGGCACCCGCAAGGGCCTTGCCGACCTCGGGGATTCGGCCGTCCTGGAACCGCAGCTCGGGCTGAAGCCGGAACTGGATTTCCTTGACCTCGTTCAGAACCGTGCCGTCGTCGCGCAAGAAGGTGAGATCGGCGGTCAGGTAGTCGCCGACCTGAGCAGCTCCTTCGAGCTTGGGCACGACCTGGGCGTACCGTTCGAGGAAGCGTTCGAACTGCGAGTCGACGTCCTTATCCGTAACCGTCCGGATGGGACGCTTGACCTTCAGGCCCTTGAACACGGGCGCGGCGAACTCGGGCCGAACCTCGACTTCCATATCGAACGACAGCGGGCCTTCGTCGGGAAGGGAGATGGCCGCAACGTCGAGCTTGGGCTGGGTGATCGGGTTGAGCTGATAGTCGCGGTCGACCTGCTCAAGCGTCTCCATAAGGAGAGTCGACTTGACCTGATCGGAGACCTGCTTACGGAACCGCTTGACCACCAGCGTCTTGGGGGCGCGGCCGGGGCGGAACCCCGGAACTTGCGCTTCCTTCTGGAACGCGCCCAGCGACTCATCGAACTGTCGGTCGATCTCAGCGCGGGGGATGGTGATCTTGACGTGCTTCTTGCAGGCCCCGGCGTCGTCGATCTGGACGTCGATCTCGAGCTTCCGCTTTTCGGGCTCCACGGCGGCTTCCGGCTCGTCGACGGAAACCGACGTCTGATCGCGTTCTTCGCCAGTACTCATGAGCGGCATTTCCTCGGGGGACGTCGGGCTGGGCTGGCTTGACTCGCCAACACGCACCCAACGCGCTCGAGCGAAAGCGGCCAACCCAGATGGCTGATCGAAGAGCGGGAGATGGGATTTGAACCCACGACAACCACGTTGGCAACGTGGTGCTCTACCCCTGAGCTACTCCCGCTAAAAGGCCTTAAAGGCCGTCACCACTTGATCTTTCGCCGTTCGTTTCCAAACCGGCGTCAGTCGACTGGTGAACCAAGTATAAACCCGAGATCGAAGAAAGCAAGCCGAGTTCTCGGATTCGCGTCGCGATCGTCTCGCGGCGGGGTTTCTCGCGGTCCCGGCGCGGAATCGGGATCGCGGGGCTTTCCATTTGCGTGTCCTGGTTTCAGAAGGTAGCTTGAAGTAATCGCAGTTCGCTTTAACACCGTTCTCACACGCGCTTCCGCGATTCCACGGGTCCGCCAGCCAGCCGGGATTGATCCGCGATGAACTACACACTTCAGGTCGTTCGAGGCCGCACCGAGGCCACGTCCCTCAGGCTGATCGAAGGCGTCAACAGCATCGGTCGCCATGACGATTGCCTGATCCGAATCCGCTCCTCCCAGGTAAGCCGCCGGCACTGCGAACTCTTCGAGAACGAGGGCCGGCTGATCATCCGCGACCTGGGAAGCTCCAACGGCACGTTCGTCAACGGCGCGCGGATCGGCGCGCAGCAGGTTCTTAGCCCGGGCGACGTGATCACCGTCGGCGGCGTGGCCCTGCGGATCGACGCCGACGCCGCCCCCGCCGCTAAGAACACCCCCGCCGCCGGCGACACCGCCGAAGTCGAAGCCCTCACCGCGGTCGTCGACGACTTCGAGGTCGGCCTCGACGTCAGCGAGACGGTGTTCGACCAGCCCGCCGACCACCTCGACATCATCCCCCTTGATGACGAACCCGCGCCCGAACCTAAGAAGAAGGCCTCCGCCAAGTCCAAGGCGAAGGAAGAAGCGAGCCAACCGGCCGAACCAACACCCCCCGAGCCGCCGGCGGACGACGCCGTGGCACAATTCCTGATGGACCTGAAGCTCGACGACGAAGATTGACCCATCCCCAACGCCCCCGCGGTTCCGTCGCAGCCCCGTTGCGACATCCACGCCTCGTCGCCGGCGGCCGGCAACGTCCCGCCGGCTCACCCCATCGTGGGAGCGTGATAAAAACCAACGCCTCACCCTTGTTGCCATCCTCTCTTGTTGAACTTTTGCATCTTTGCAACTCACCGATTGATTTTCTTGGCGATTCGCTATAAAAAGCTCTCAGAGACGAACGGTCGTGTCGACTTGTTTGATTCTTTTCTTTTGACAGTCACTTTCGGCTGCACGCGTTCAGGAAACTCATCCCATGGCTCGACGGAAGACCCTTCCTGAGTCGCTCCGCGCCAAACTTGATCTGGCCGAACGGCTCGCGATACTACGACTGGAATTATTCGGTGAGCGTGGCGGTCCCGAGATGGCTCGACGGCTCGGGATTCCGGTGCGCACCTGGTACAACTATGAAGGCGGCGTAACGGTTCCCGCCGAGGTCGTGCTCAAGATCATCGAGTTGACGGCGGTCGAGCCGGGATGGCTGTTGCACGGCAAGGGGGCGAAGTTCCGCAACACGACGCGCGCGGACCGGTCGGAGGCGGGGTCGCAGCCGACGATGATGGTCGGCGCCTTGTTGCGCACGGCGCTTCAGTTGCTGGAAGGCGAGGCGCCTCCGGAACGAGGAGCGGGCGGTGCGCGACTGCTCGAGTCGGAACAGCCGGGCTTGGGCGACGCGTCGAACCGGCTTGAGCCGGGCGGAACGGACGCGGAGGAAGACGAGCACGACACGCTCCGCAGCAACTCCCACGATCGGATGAGCGTCGCCCGATCCGAATGGATCGAAGCGCGACGGGAGAATCGCTGCCTCCACGTCGTCGACGATTCGATGGCTCCGGTCATCGCCGAGGGGGCGTCGATCGCCTACTCGCGAGACCCCGAGGACGCCGTGACCCTCGACGGCAAGATCGTGGTCGTCTGGATCGACCAGGCCCCGTTGATCCGCTGGTATCAGGATTGCGGCCGATACGCTCTGCTGCGCGCCCAGAACCCCGAGGCGAGCCCCTCGCAAACCCTTGTCGACCTCGAGGACGAGCACGACACGCCGAGGTTCCGCCGGGTGCTCTGGATCGAAACGCCGCACTGAGGGCAAGACCGCCGCGTCACCAACTGAGAAAGTCGCCGAGGCAGGGCAACACCAAAATCTTGCCGTCGCCGATCCGTCCCGTCCGCGCCTGGCCGACGATGGCCCGGATCGCCGCCGCGACGTGTTCCTCCTCGACGAAGATCGTCAACTCGACCTTGGGCAGGAACGACGTGTTGTACTCGCTGCCCAGGTAATGGTGGAGCCGGTTCTTCTGCCGGCCGTAGCCCATCGCCTCGCGGACGGTTCCCCCCAGAATCTCGACCGACTCGAGGGCTTCGAGCACCGCCTGGGTGCGAAACGGTTTCACCAGGGCGACGATCTGGACGGGACGGCCCGTCCGGACCGGGTCGCCTTGCGGTTGCGGCTGCGTCTTGGCCTGCGTGTCGTCGCGATCGCCCATGCCCCGTCCCGTCGTTGAAAGCCGGCCGCCAACTGGCGTGGTCCGCGTCTGGAAACTATGATCGAAGCTAACACGATCGCGGTCGCCCGTGAACGCGCTTGGTCCTCCCGATTCGGGAGGGAGTCGGACGGCGGGGCGTCGGGATTCATCCGCAGGCGAGAGGGTTGTTTCATGAAACGCGCGTGGGCGATGTTGGGCGGCATGACGCTGCTGCTGGTGGTTGGCTGCTCCCAGAATTACGACCGTCGGACGGAGCAGACGCTCGATCGGATGTACTACGAGAAGCGGCTCGACGACAACCTCATGCCCCCCGCGGCCAAGGGGAAGCTCGAAGAGCTGTCGATCTACCTGCGCCCTCCCAAGGAACTGGCCGGTCCCACCCAGACCTTCCAGATGACCGTGGTCGAGCCCGGCAAGTTCGACGTCGAATCGACGTTCATCGAACCCGACAAGCAGAGCCTGCACGTCCTCGCCCGGGTCGATCGGCCCAAGGCGGCGGCCAAGAAGACCCCCGCGCCGGCCGACGCCGCCCCCCGCGGCGATTTCAACGAAGAGGTCGTCGACCTGGTCCGCAACGTCTACGGCGCGGAGATCAATCTCGGCCAATTCAAGGAGCAGAAGAAGCAGAACAACACGTTCAAGGCCTATACAGTGAATCTTGAGGCCAAGGAGATCCAGATCTACCTCTACGGCGGCAAGAGCACGCCTCACAAGGTCGCGCTGATCTTCGAGTACCCCAAGGCCGAAAAGAACGCGGTCAGTCCCAAGATCGGCCTGTGCCTCGAATGCTTCGCGGTCGGCGAGGCCGCCAGGTTGGCGTTCGCCGGCGGCGAGGTCGAGGAAAACGCCGACGGTGAAGGGGGCGGCGGGGGCGGAGAAGGGGGCGGTCCGCCGATTTGATCGGTCGGCCGATTCCCCAACGCGAAACATCCCGGCGAGCCTGGTTTACCCAGCCCGCCGGGTTTCGCTATTCGGTGTTTTTTAGAGAAGTTGGGCCGTGGGTCGGTCGGCCGGTTGGCTAGGCGACGACCGAGGCCAGGTCGATGATCGGCTCGTCGGAGAGACCTGGCACCTCTTCATAGCCGTCGACGAGTTCATCCCTCAGGATACGGACGTCACGGGGCGCCTCGATTCCGATTCTCACCTGGTTGCCTTCGAGGCGAATCACGGTGATCCGAATATCTGAACCGATCGTCACGGATTGCATACTCTTGCGGCTCAGCACCAGCATGTCGACCTCCCTGTCTCGTCCCAACCACTCTCACTCAAGTCCGAACTCCCTCGTCGTTTCCTTCCGTCGTCAGAATCGTCGAAGTCCAGTGCTCTGAGCCGACATCGTTTTCCAGCCGGGGCCGGAGCAGGCCCCATCACCCACCCACGGAAGACGAATTCGACGGCCGAGCGTTTCGCGATGACGAGAGCGGCCGATTCCGCTCTAATGCGACCTCGCGAGATCAGTCCTGAGTTCGCTTCAACGCGCGGGGAAGGGCATGAAAGTCGATGTTCCCGGCACCTCGACGGCGGTTCGCTGGCTCCCGGCCCTGGTCGCGGCGTGGTTCTCGCTCGGCGGCGGGGTTCGCGCCGACCTGGTTTATTTTCGAAACGGCGGCGAGATTCAGGCCCCGGTTGCGATGCGGGGCGATTCGATCGTGATCGACCTGGCGGGCGAGGAGTACGTTTTTCCTCCTGAAGACGTCCGCAAGCGGCTGCCCGGCTTCCTCCCTTCCGAGGAATGGAGCGAGCGGGCGGCGCGAGCCCGCGAGGCCGGAGCCGACTCCCGGTTCGCGAACGCCTGGTGGGCTCTCGAAAACGGCCTGACGGACGAAGCGGTCGCCGAGGTGAAGGCGATCCATCAGGCCGCCCCAATGCACGGGCCGGCCGGCCGGATGGCCGCGATGATCGCTCGCCTCGAACCCCCGTGCAACGACCCCGAAATGCCCGGTTTCCGAGGGGCGCTGCGGGTCGCGTTCGAGACCGCCCGAGGTCCGCACGTCCTGCTGCTGCACCAGCACTCCGACGCCGAGGCCGCCGCCCGGGTCGCGCTCCTGGAACGAGTCGTCACAAGCTATTACTTGACGTTCGCCGGCTCGGGGATCGAGCTTCAGGTTCCGAAACGTCGCGTCGTCTTCGCCTGGTTCGCCGACCGGACGGACTACCTCGCCTTCCTGAAATCGCAGGGCGCCGGGGCCTTCGAAACCACGCGCGGTTATTACCATCCGACCTGGAACGCGGTGGTTTCCTACGACGCCCACAGCGCCGAGTCGGATCGTCGCGAGCGGGACGTCTTCGCCGCCCGTCGCGGCGAGCTGAAGCGGTTCCAGACGGTCCTCGACCGCCTGCCGCCGCGAGCCCGGGCGCGCGTGGTGCTCGCGGACGAGCCGGCCCAGACGGTCGGCAAGGCCGACGGCGCGGCTCTGATCGATCGTCTCGAACGCGACGTGCGGCGTCGCGAGCTGCTGCTGGCCGATCGCCGCCTCGCCATGGACGACGGCATCGCCGCGCACGAGACGATCCACCTGCTGGCCGCCGCCAGCGGCCTCCAGCCGCGTCACGACGCCTTTCCGATCTGGCTGCAAGAAGGGCTGGCGATGCAGTTCGAGGTCGTCCGGGGGGGGCGCTGGGCGGGGATCGGCCGCGCCCACGACATCCGCCTCGCCGACTGGCGGAGCCTCAACCCTCCGCCTCCTCTCGAACCGTTGGTCCGCGACAAGGGTTTCGGCCGCGGCTACCAGCGCGACCCGTACGTGCAGGCCTGGGCGCTGGTCTACTTCCTCCGCGCCCGCCGCTCGGCCCAGTTCGTGACCTTCCTCGACCTCCTCCGCAACCCGTCCCCCGCGACCGACGACCACCCCGAAAGCCCGCCAACTCCCTTCGACGCCTTCCGGCGCGCCTTCGGGACCGATCTCGAATCCCTCGAACGCGAGTGGCACGAATTCCTCCGCAACGCCGCAACGCCGCTGGAACTCCACGCCCCCAAAGTGCTTCCGGCCGCCTCCCAGCCCGGCTCGGCCCCCCACAATCGACTTCTCGGGCACGATGCGATTGACAGATCGCCGGGGATCGCTATGATTCATTTCACGCAGTACGGGGCGTAGCTCAGCTTGGCTAGAGCGCACGGTTCGGGATCGTGAGGCCGGAGGTTCAAATCCTCTCGCCCCGACTATTGACGCGAAACAAGCCCCTCGGCTCCAAGCCGAGGGGCTTGTTTCGTTGTTCCGCCGAAAGCTCCACCGACAGGCCATCCGCTCAAACACGGGATTTCGAGATTCAAGCAATCTCGACCCGTGAGCGCGGTTTGCCGCTGAGTCGCAGACGGCTATCCCAACAGGCCGTCGCGATCCTGCCTTCTCCTGCAACGGGAGAAGCGAAGCCGGCCTCGGCCCAACACCACTTCCGATTCAAATTCTAAGCGCGAGCCTCCCTCACGCTCGTCTTCGCCGGTATTCCCGCGTGGAAGTCTTGTCACGGCGAAGCCAGGCTTGTCCCCAGAAGAGGCTGCGCGTTGCGAGAATCGAACGTCGGCGACAAGGGCGTTGTCTCAGCCGCCGTCGTTGACGCTGGAACGCCTCAAACCTGTCGCATATGGGGAACAATCATTTACATGTTTTCAGTCTACACAAACCATGGGATCGTCCCCGCATGACTGGAGCTAGGTTTATTTCATCCATGGTGGACCTCCTGGCTCGGATTGTTGGCGGACCTCCCAGCTCAGGTTGTTCAAACACCCACGAGGAAGCTACATGTCTTGGAAAAAAACGGCCGCGATCGTGATCCCCGCCCTTGCCCTGACGCTCGGCGGCGCCGGTGGTGCTCAGGCCAACTTGGTGTACAACGGCGACTTCGAGTTGACCACCGGCGTTAACAAGCAGTTCGACAGTTTGACGACGGTCCTCGGATGGACTTCCACCAACGGCAACAACGACGCCTACAACTTCATCTACGCTCCCGGGGCGGCGGACACCGTCGGCGCGACCGGCCAGTATGGCAACGTCCAGCTCTGGGGTCCGGGCAACGGCTCGAACAATGGCATGCCCGCCAGCAGCCCGGTCGGCGGCAACTTCATCGCCGCGGACGGTCCTTTCCAGAACGGCGCGATCTCGCAGACCATCAACGGCCTGGTCGTCGGCGACACATACCAGGTCGGTTTCTGGTGGGCGGCCGGTCAGCAGTATGGCTTTACCGGCGACACCACCGAGCAGTGGGAAGTCAAGTTCGGCAGCCAGAGTCAGTCCACCGTCGTCGTGAATAATGTCAGTCATGGTTTCACCGATTGGATGTACCAAACCTTCGACTTCCAGGCGACCAGCACCAGCGAACTGCTCTCCTTCATCTCGCACGGCAGTCCGGTGGGCGTGCCCCCCTTCACGCTGCTGGACGGTGTGACGGTCAACGCCGTGCCGGAGCCTTCGGCCCTGTTGCTCATGGGCGGCGGCATGCTCGGCCTTGGCGTCGCCGGCCTGCGTTGCCGCGGTAAGTCCACCACGGTCTGATCGATGAACCCGTCTTGATCGTGCCAAACACGAACGGGGGAGACGCCGTCCCCCTCGTCCGTCCGATGACCTGTCAGGAAAAAGACATATGTCGCAGCTCATGGGTCCGCAACTTCACGCCTTCCTGATCGACGTCTTCCGGCTCTCCCTTTGGCTGACGATCTTGGTCGTGATCTTCGTGCCGCTGGAGCGGCTTTTCGCCGCCCATCCGCAAAAGATCTTCCGCAAGGGGATCGCCACGGATCTCGGCTACTATTTCCTGAGCAGCCTGGTTCCCGCCCTGCTGCTGAGCGTGCCGGTCGGCCTGCTGGCCTGGGCCGTCCATCGCGCAGTGCCGGGCGGTGTTCTGGCGACGGCAGCCGCCTTGCCGCTCTGGGCGCGCGCGCTCGCCGGGCTGGTGGCGGGCGAGGTCGGCTATTACTGGGGCCATCGCTGGAGCCACGAAATCCCGTACCTCTGGCGGTTCCATTCCATCCACCACAGCGCCGAGGAAGTCGACTTCCTGGTCAACACCCGCGCGCATCCGGTCGACATGGTGTTCGGCCGGTTCTGCGGCCTGGTGCCGATCTATGTGCTGGGCCTGGGCAGTCCGGCGAGTCCGGCGGGGAGCGCGGCGCCCGTCGTGGCCACCCTGATCGGCACGGTGTGGGGCTTCTTCATCCACGCCAATGTGCGGTGGCGGTTCGGGCCGCTGGAATGGCTGATCTCCACTCCCGCGTTCCACCACTGGCACCACACCACCACGCCCGTCAACCGAAATTACGCCTCCACGCTCCCCTGGCTCGACCGGATCTTCGGGACTCATTACCTGCCCCGCAAGGAATGGCCGGCGGCCTACGGGATCAAGGCGAAATTGCCGGATACTCTGGTCGGGCAACTGGCCTATCCGCTGCGCGCGGAGACTCCGACGATCAACCCGCCGGAGGCCGCGTTTGATAGTCGGACAGCGTTCGCGGAGTGACGGCGGCGCGCATGGCGTTGAGCACGGCGAGGACGTCGATCACCTCTTGCGAAATCGCGCCGGCGACCGGCGGCAAGTAGCCGGCGGCCGCGATGAGCATGCCGATCAGGCTCAGGCCCATCCCGCCGACGGCGCTCTGCAACGCGATCGATCGCATCCGCCGTCCGATGTGCAGCAGTTCGTCGACGCGCTCCAGTGAGCTGTCGAGGATGACCACGCCGGCCGCCTCGGCGGTCACGTCGCTCCCCTGACCGAAGGCGATCCCCACGGTCGCGGCCGTCAGCGCCGGGGCGTCGTTGATCCCGTCCCCCATGAAAACCGTGTTGGCCCGACTAGTCTCCTGGCGCACCAGGGCCAGCTTCTGCTCCGGGCTCTGGCTGGAGTAAACCTCGGTGACGCCGACCTTTTCGGCGAGGTAGCGGACCTCGGTTTCGCGATCGCCCGAGACGAGCAGCACGCGATCGAAACCGTGCTGAGGTTTCAGGTGCCGGACGAACGACATGCCCTCCGCGCGCGGTTCGTCGCGGAACCGGAACGTCGCCGCGTAGCGACCATCGATGAGGACGACGCACTCCAGCCCTCCGGAGAGCGGCGGCAGCGGCTCGGCGGCCGTCGGCGATTGAAGGGCGAGCTTCTTCCGGCTGGTCACCTGGATCGTCCGGCCGCCGATCACCCCGCGCAGGCCTTCGCCCGGTCGTTCGCTGACCTCGCCGGCCTCCTGAAGCGGAAGTTTCGCCTCCGCAGCGGCGTCGATCATGGCGGACGCCAGCGGGTGGCGCGAGTAGCGTTCGAGGCTCGCCACGGCCCCGAGGGTTTCATCCTTCGTGAAGCCGTGGGCCGGGAGGATTTCGGTCAGTTTCGGCTGCCCGTAGGTGAGTGTGCCCGTCTTGTCGAAGATGGCGACGCGGCAGGTGTCGATCAATTCGAGCACGGCTGGGTCTTTGATGATGACGCCGCGACGCGCAGCCAGGGAGATCGAGCCGATGATCGCCACCGGAATCGCGATCAACAGAGGGCAGGGGGTCGCGACCACCAGCACAGCCAGAAAGCGCGAGGCGTCGCCGCTGAACGCCCAGGCCAGAACAGCGAGAGCGATCGCCAGCGGCGTGTACACCGCGCCGAGCTGATCGCCGAGGCGCCGCAGTCGGGGCCGTCGCTGTTCCGATTCGCGCATGACCTGCATGATCTTGGCGTATCGCGAATCGACGGCGGTTTTTTCGGCCCGGATCGTCAAGGCGCCGTCGCCGTTGACGGCCCCGGAGAGGACCGCCGAACCCGTCGCCTTGGGCAACAGATACGGCTCGCCCGTCAGATACGACTCGTTCATCGTGCTCCGACCTTCAAGCACGACGCCGTCGACGGGGCAGGTCTCATGCGGGAAGACCACCAGAGCGTCGCCGACCGCGATCTCGGCGAGCGGGACGTCGGCCACATCCCCATCGGTCTTACGATGCGCCAGGGCCGGCAACCGTTTCGCCAGCGCCTCCAGGGCGAACGACGCCCGGCGCACGGCGAACGCCTCCAGCGCCTGCCCGCCCGACAGCATCAGCACGACCAGCGTCCCCGCCAGATACTCGCCGAGAACCACCGACGTCACGATCGAGATCCCGGCGAGCAGGTCGGAGCTGAACTCCCCGCGCACCATGTGGGTCGCCAGATCCACCACCAGCGGGACGCCACACGCCAACGCGACCAGGAGAGGAATCTCCTGCGCCGGCAGTCCGAAGACCGCGCCCGTCGCAGCGACGCCGAACCGCAGCACCAGGTGAATCCCAATCGCCGCCACGGCCATCACGGCGATGACGACCTCTTTTGCGCCGAGAGCCGCGATGACGTCGGACGTCGGTGTTTTCATCTGTGCCGCCAGGGTGTGATCTCCGAAAGAAAAACGAACGGCGGAATTCCCGCCGAGAGGCTGATCCAGAGTAAGGCCCATTATGGGCCGCTGGGATCGTGTCGGCCAGGGAGCCGATCAATCGACTTTGGTACGCGAATTGCTTTTAAGTATCGAGCAGAGGAGCAAAGACGAGCGGGCCGGAGCTACCTCTAGGTTGCTGCGTGCAACCGAATTCCTCCGACCGCCAATTGGTCAACGAACTTATTTCACCTGCTTCAATAGGAGCTTGATATGCAAGCCATTTCACAGGTTCCCATGGTCTTCGCGGCGATCCAGTATTCCCTGCTCTATATGCTTTGCGGCGGTGGGGTCGTCGGAGCGGCCGTAATCTACGGAGTCGCGAAGGCGTTCAACAAATAACGTGACGACGCCGAATCTCCTGCCCGACCACCGGATGAGAGCGTCCCCTGACGGCGTCAACCGCAGTGGGACGCCCGCATTCGCTCATTTCCCTCCCAATTCATCCGCTCATCGGCCCCCCCCCGCCTCGGACCGCCGGCTCAAGGAGTAAGGATTCGCCCAAGTGATCGAGGGCGGAGCCGCCGCAATGCGCGGCCGGCCCGCGTCGAAGGGTCGGCGGGGCCGGGATGAAATAGCAGCTGGGCAGGGTAAACGTTATTCGGAGTGTGCTTCGCGGCTGCGTTTGCGAGTGGCGGCGGCTTTCTTGGCGGAGGCGGAGCGTTCGGCGGGAGTGCGAGCGGCGGAGGCGTCCCCCCCTTTTTCGCCGCCTTTCTTGCTCGATGCGTGGGAGACGGCCTTGCCACGGCCGGAACCCGACTTCTTGCCGCCGCCGGACTCCTTGTTCACGGTCGCCCACGCCCGGCTCTTGGCCTCGGCTTCATCGACGCCGCGCGACTCGTAGCTTTCTTCGATGTGCTTGGCCTGACGTTCTTGCTTGTCTGTGTACTTGGATTTGTCGCCCCTGGGCATGACTGTCTCCTTTCGTTCTCTCGTTGCGTGTGTCAGAACAGGTGTGAATTGGACAGGCGCTCGACTGCGGTCGAGGCGTATCCGCCGGTGCCTCCACGATTCCAATGCGCTGTTCTCTTGCAACAGAGGCGCCGCGAGGAAATCGTTCCAGTGGACCGACGGCCCGAGGCTTGTTTTGTCTGATTGGATGGGGTATAAGAAAGGGTGTACGTTTTCGCGCTGCGGAGTCCGATACAATCGATGGGGCTTGAACGCCTCCGCGAGACCGCGACGACTCCCACCCTTGCTTGCCGCGCCGGAGGTTTCTTCCCCGAGCTTCCGGCTCCGCCCCACCGGCTTTCGAGCGCCGGACGTCCCGGCCTCGGACGATCCTCCAACTCCGTCAAAGGGTTGGCCTGCCATGAATCCTCAGCAGACATCGAAATTCGGCTCGCGCACGCCCTGGCTGGCGGCGGTCTTCTCGTTCGCTCTGACGGCGACGTGGTGCGGATTCGTCCGCGCCGCCGACCCTCCGAAGGGCGAGGCCGTGTATGCGAAGCAATGCCTGGCGTGCCACGGCAAGGCGGGCGAGGGGAGCAAGGAGTACCCGCACGCGCTGGTGGGCGACAAGTCGGTCCAGGAACTCGCCAAGTACATCACCAAGACGATGCCCGAGGACGACCCGGGAACCTGCACGGGCGACGACGCCCAGAAGGTGGCCGAATACATCCACGACGCGTTCTATTCGAATATCGCCCGGGCCCGCAACCAGCCCGCGCGGATCGAGCTGTCGCGGCTGACGGTCCGGCAGTATCAGAACGCCCTGGCCGACCTGATCGGCTGGGTTCGCGGGCCGATGGTCTGGGACGGCCCCAAGGGGTTGCAAGGCGAATACTACAAGACGCACCAGCACTGGAAGAAGGAGAATCGGCTCATCGACCGGGTCGATCCGACCGTCCAGTTCGATTTCGGCGTCAACCTGCCCGGCTCCGACAAGGAGGTCGGGCACCTGTTCTTCGTCCGGTGGCAGGGAGGCGTTCTCGCACCCGAGACCGGCGACTACGAATTCATCGTCCGCACCGAGCACTCGACGAAGCTCTGGGTCAACGACCCCAAGACGCCGCTCATCGATCGCTGGGTCAAGTCGGGCAACGACACCGAGTTCCGCGAGACGATCCGGCTGATCGGCGGCCGGGTCTACCCGATTCGGCTCGAAATGTCGAAGGGCAAGCAGGGGGAGAAAGACGGCAAGAAAGACCCCGACCCGCCGCCGACCAAAGCCTCGATCGCTCTGCTCTGGAAGCAGCCCAAACAGGCCGTCGAGGTCATCCCCCAGCGCAATCTTTCGCCCAAGTGGACCCCCGAGCTGTTCGTGCTCCAGACGCCGTTCCCCCCCGACGACCGAAGCATCGGCTACGAGCGCGGGACGTCGATCTCGAAGGCGTGGGACTCGGCCACGACCGACGCGGCCCTCGAAGCGGCCGGCTACGTCGTCGCGCACATCGAGGAGCTGGCCAAGGTCAAGGCCGACGCGGCCGACCGCGAGGCCAAGCTGAAGGCGTTCTGCGCCGAGTTCGCCGAACGCGCGTTCCGCCGCCCGCTCACCGAAGACCAGCGCAAGGTCCTCGTCGATCGGCAGTTCGGAAAGGGGGGCGATCTGAACGCGGCGGTCAAGCGGTCGGTGATCCTGGTCCTCAAGTCGACCCGGTTCCTTTATCACGAACCCACCGGCTCGCTCGACGCCCACGACGTGGCCGCGCGGCTGTCGTTCGGGCTCTGGGATTCGCTGCCCGACCAACCGCTCCGCGAGGCCGCCGCGGCCGGCAAACTGGCGACCCGCGAGCAAGTCGCCCAGCAGGCCGACCGGATGACCGCCGATCTGCGGACCCGGGGCAAGGTCCGCGAGCTGCTGCTCCAGTGGCTCCGGGTCGATCGCACGGGCGAGATGGCGAAAGACCCCAAACTGTTCCCGAACTTCGACGAGTCGATCGTCTCCGACCTGCGGACCTCGTTGGAGATGTTCCTCGACGACGTGGTATGGGAAGGGGGCTCCGACTACCGGCGGTTCCTCCAGGCGGACGACCTCTACTTGAACGGCCGGCTGGCCCAGTTTTACGGTGCCAAGCTCCCCGCCGACGCCCCGTTTCAGAAAGTGAAGCTCGAAGGCGAGCCGAGGGCGGGGGTGGTGACGCATCCTTATCTGATGGCGAGCTTCGCCTACACGACGGCCAGCTCGCCGATCCACCGAGGCGTATTCGTCACCCGGGGGGTTCTGGGCCGGGTGTTGCAGCCTCCCCCGGAGGCGGTCGCTCCGCTGGCCCCGGATCTGCACGCCGGCCTGACCACGCGCGAGCGGGTCGACCTGCAAACCAGTCCCAAATCGTGCCAGGTGTGCCACACGATGATCAATCCCGTCGGCTTCGCCCTGGAGAACTACGACGCCGTCGGCCGGTTCCGCAAGGAAGAGAAGGGCAAGCCCGTCAACGCGGTCGGCGCCTACCAGTCGAAGACCGGCGAGCTCGCCACGTTCGACGGCCCGAAGGATCTCGCGGCTTATCTGGCGGCCAGCCCGGAGTCGCACTCGGCCTTCGTTCAGCAGATGTTCCACCATCTGGTCAAGCAGCCGCTGAACGCGTTCGGCGGCGACGAGCTGGCGAAATTGACGAAATCGTTCGAGAATCAGAGCTTCAACATCCGCAAGTTGATGGTGGACGTCATGGCCTCCTCGGCCTTGACCCCGCGACAAACCGACCCGAAACCCTCGGGCGGCGCAACGCCCGTCGCTTCGAGCCGCTGACGGCCCGTCGTAATAAGGTATTCCTTTTCATCAGCCCCAACGGCGAACGTCGCCAGGCTCAACACGGAGACGAGATATGGCCCGGACCCGCAACCGACGCGATTTTCTCCGCGAATTGGGTGTCAGCGCGGCGGCCCTGCCGTTCGCGATGAACCTCCCCAGCCTGGGCTTCGCCGCCGAGCCGATGCGCAAGAAACGCCTGGTCGTGATGTTCAGCCCCAACGGCGTGATCCCGTCGGCGTTCTGGCCGGACGAGGCCGGGAAGGATTTCAAGTTCAAGGAAAGCCTCACGCCGCTGGAGCCGTTCAAGGATCGGACGATGATCCTCCACGGCGTCTGCGACAAGGTTCGCGGCGACGGCGACAACCACATGCGCGGGATGGGCTGCCTGCTGACCGGCATCGAGCTGTTCCCGGGCAACATCCAAGGGGGCTCCGACACGCCGGCCGGCTGGGCGAGCGGGCTGTCGATCGACCAGGAGATCAAGCGGAAGCTCCAGTCCGACCCCAAAACGCGGACCCGGTTCGGCTCGCTCGAATTCGGCGTGATGGTCCCCGAACGGGCCGACACCTGGACCCGGATGGTCTACGACGGCCCCAACAAGCCGGTCGCGCCGATCGACAACCCGTACCAGATGTTCGCCAAGCTCTACGGTCGGATGAAGGACCAGGAAACCCTCAAGAGCATCCTCGACGACGTCCAGAGCGACCTCAAGACGCTCGAAGCCGCCGTGAGCGTCGAGGACCGTCGGATTCTCGAAGAGCACGCCACGTTCGTCCGCGAGATGGAGCAAGAGCTGAAGTCTGAGCCGGTCGCCGGCGCGGGCGCGAGCCACGCCGTGCCCGAGATCGAGCAGGGGATCAAGGAAGAGAACGACAACATCCCCAAGATCAGCAAGACCCAGATCGAGCTGATGGTGCAGAGCTTCTCGGCCGACTTCGCCCGGGTCGCCACGCTCCAGTACACAAACTCGGTCGGCGGGGCGAAGATGCACTGGATCGGCGTCAACGAGGGGCACCACGAGCTGTCGCACAACCCGGACAGCGACAAGGCGTCGGTCGAGAAGCTCACGAAGATCAACAAGTGGTTCTGCGAGCAGCTCGCCTACCTCACCAAGCGGCTGGCCGAGACCCCCGAGCCGGGAGGCCCCGGGTCGCTGCTCGACAACACGACGATCATCTGGACCAACGAGCTGGGCAAGGGCAACTCGCATACCCTCGACGACATCCCGTTCGTCCTGGTCGGCAACGGCCTCGACTTCAAGATGGGCCAGTCGATCAAGTTCCCCAAGGTGCCGCACAACCGCCTGTTGCTGTCGATCGCCCACGGCATGGGCCACGAGATCACCAAGTTCGGCAACCCCGACCACTGCGGCGCCGGCCCCCTGACCGGTCTGTCCTGAGGTCGTCAGTTTCAACGGCGGCCGGGTCGATTCCCTCGTCGCCCCATCGACTGCTCCGTCGCAGGAGGACTCCGCGGGCGCGCCGCGGAGATTCCCAAAAAACGGGCCGCCGGCTCGCCGACTCATAAATTGCCGCGATCGGGCGGCTTCCCCGGATCGGCGACCGGATACGGTCTCTAATGAACTTCGGGTGCGGGTTTTCGAGACGACCGCAGGTCGATGGACCTGAGAAAATGACGCTCGACCAACTGATAGAAGACCCATCCCCCGACCCAGATCGTGATGAGCGTCACGAGGATCATGCCTAATTCGCCCAGGACGCCGGGGTTTGGAAGCAGTCGATACAGCAGCACTCTGATCTTGCCTTGTGAAAACACGTGGGTCAGATAGAGGCTGTAGGAGATTTGCCCGGCCAACACGATCCAGGGACGTTCGAAGAGCGTCGAAATCCCTCTCCCTCGACGAGACGAGGAAAGTATCGCGCTCAGCAGCAGCGCGTATCCCAAACCGAATTGCAAGTTCGAGCTGAATTCATTCCGCGACGCAAAAGCGGCGGCCGACGCAAGGAAGACGCCCGAGGCGCCCAGCAACGTCCCTTCCCCGGTCGGGCTCAACGGCTCCCGCGCCCTCACAAACCAGAAGGCGACGGCGATCCCCAGTGCGAACTCGGTCCAGCGCGCCAGGAAGACGCCGTGAGTCATGCTCCGGGTGTCGCCGGAATTCAAGGCCCATGCCAACGAAGAGAGCGCCGCCGCGACAACGACCCATGTGACGCCGAATTTCTTGGCGCAGAAGTAGAGAATCGGCAACACGAGGTAAAACTGCATCTCGACCGCGAGGGTCCAGTAGGAGGCGCAGATGCCGTACAGCGTATCTTCGCGAAATCCGTGGAGAAACATCAGGTGGCTGGTCACCTGACGCCATGTCAGATCGTCCGATGCCTGGCCGCTCGTCAGCCACTTCACGGACGGGACGAGAAGATACAGCAAGATCGAGATGTAGTACGGGGGAGCTATCCTATGGAATCTCGACGCCATGTACGATGAGAAACTCGACGATCGACCGGCGGCTTCCCGCCTCAGCAGCGAGTAGCTCAGACAGAATCCGCTGAGGACGAAGAAGAGGGAAACGCCCGTATAGCCGAAGTGGGTCGCCCGCAAGACACGATCGGTGAGAGGCGAGAGCGTCTCGGGCCAGTGCTCGTACAGATGAAATAAGATGACAATCCCGACGGCCATCCCTCGAAGTCCGTCGACGCTCGAAAGCTTGTCTTTCCTTGCGGCGTTTTGTCGGGCCTCCACAACCGGCGCTAGGCTCCCTTCGGAGCCGACCGAGGGGTCTTGGCGGCCGTCCGTCGAGAGCCCCGCCGAAATCTGCGCATCAACGCTCATATTTTCATGCATTCGTGTGTTTTAAATGGTCAGACGGGGCCGCGGCCCACGCGCGATCGAGTAATCCAGGCCGGTCATGAGTATACGTGACGACCGGCTTCCAGGGACTCTCAATTTTCCCCGTTTCGCCGACGCCTCGGCGTGTGTCTTCGTCACCTCCCCTTTGCGAGGAGCGAAGGTTCGATCGCCCTCTCTTCTCTCCGTCTCGGGGCCTCCGGTTGCGGGCGCCGGCCCTTGCCGGTCGTCGCTCACGACCCCGGCGCGGGGATCACCGACGAACCTCATTCGACCAGCGGACCGCCCCGTCGAACGAGGTTTCCGTGATCGTTTCGCGGGCGTTCCATGAGCGCGCCGCGAAGATCCCGCGAAACAGGATCGGACGGACGCCGCGAAGGTGGTCGATTCCATCCCCGGTCGCTACGCTTGAGAGGCATCGCCGCCCAACGAGGGCGCGGCGGACGAATCGAGGGAGAAGCGACATGCGATCGAGTTTCTGGAGCGCAGCGCGCGCCGGCGTCCTGTTTTCCGCGTCCCTCACGGCGATCGCCTCGGCCCAGCAGCCGGTCGAGCCGGCCGCGTCGAAGGTGAAGGCGAAGGACGCCGTCGTCTGGCCCGGCGTGACTCCTTCGGGCTCGGTCCTTCTGCCCAACGGTTGGTCGTTGAAACCGGTGGGTCGGCAGGCGCCGCTGGGCGAGTTGCCGATCACACTGGCGGAGCATCCCAGCGAGAGCGTGCTGGCCGTGCTTCACGCCGGCTACGGCGAGCACGAGGTCGTCACGCTCGACGCCAAGACGGCCCGAGTGATCGGCCGGGTCGCCGTGCCCGAGACCTACGGCGGCCTCGCCTGGTCGGCCGACGGCTCGCGACTGTTCGTGGGGGGCGGCTTCGACGAGGTCGTCTACCGCTTCGACCACGCCCAGGGCTTCCTCTCGAACCGCGCGACGCTCCCGATCCACGGACCGATCAAACCGGGCGCCGGCGAGCGGACCGAGCCCCTGCCGCGCGCCCAGCGCGGGGCCGATCAGGCCCAAGGCGCGGTCGCCGGCCTGGCGCCGACCCGCGACGGCGCGTCGTTGTGGGTCGCCGACGCCTTCGCGCACGACGTCGTCCGCATCAATCTGAAGTCGGGCGAGCCCTCCACGCAGGTGAAGCTCCCGGCCGAGAGCTACCCCTACGGCCTGGCCCTCGACGAGGCGCGCGGCCGGCTGTACGTCAGCCTCTGGGGCAGGGCCGAGGTCGCGGTGATCGACACGGAGAAGGGCGCGGTCGTCGGTTCGTGGAAGGCCGAGGAGCACCCCAACGAGCTGCTCTTGTCGAAAGGGGGTAAGATCCTCTACGTCGCCAACGCGAACCGCAACACCGTGAGCGTGTACGACGCCGAGGCCGGCAAGCCGCTGGCGACGATCGCCACGGCGATCCACCCCAAGGCGCCCTCCGGCTGCACGCCGAACGCACTGGCCCTCTCGCCCGACGAGTCGATCCTGTTCGTCGCCAACGCCAACACCAACGACGTGGCGGCCTTCAACGTCGCCGACCCGGCGCACAGCACGCCGCTCGGCTTCATCCCGGCCGGCTGGTACCCGACCTCGGTACGGGTCGCCCGCGACGGCAAGACCCTCTGGATCGTCAACGGCAAGGGGACGACCTCGAAGGCCAACCGAGACGGCCCGATTCCGGGCGTATCCACCCCGTCGGTCCGCGAGTACATCGGCGGCCTGTTCAAGGGGACGCTGTCGGTCGTCGCCATGCCCACCCCGAAGCAGATGGCGGCCTACACGAAGACCGTCTACGAGTGCTGCCCGCTCGCCGAAGCCGGCCCGTCGGTCGCCTCGGGCCCGAAGCCGCCGGCCGGCAACCCGATCCCCGGGCGGGTCGGCGATCCGTCGCCCATCAAGCACTGCATCTACATCATCAAGGAGAACCGCACCTACGATCAGGTGTTCGGCGACATGCCGGAAGGCAACGGCGAGCCGAAGCTCTGCCTCTTCCCCGAGGAGGTCACCCCCAACCAGCACGCCCTGGTCCGCGAGTTCGTGCTGCTCGACAACTTCTACGTCGACGGCGAGGTCAGCGCCGACGGCCACGAATGGACGATGGGCGCCTACGCCACCGATTTCGTCGAGCGCACCTGGCCGCTGAGCTACCGCGGCGACAAGCGCGTGCCGTACCCGGCCGAGGGGAATTTCGCCCTGGCCACCCCGGCCGGCGGCTACCTCTGGGACAAGGCCAAGGAGAAAGGCGTCTCGTATCGCTCGTACGGCGAGTTCGTCGCGAACGGCACGACTCCGGACGATCCCGCCACGACTAAGTACGAGACACTCAAGGGCCATTTCGACCCTCTCTACCGGTCGTACGACCTGAACTACCCCGACGTCAAGCGGGCCGAACGCTTCCTCGCCGAACTGAAACGGTTCGAGGCCGAGGGCGAGATGCCCAGCCTGATCGTCATGCGGCTCCCCAACGACCACACCGCGGGCACCCGCCCGGGCGCACTCACCGTCCGGGCGATGGTCGCCGACAACGACCTGGCGCTCGGCATGGTGATCGACGGCCTGAGCCGGTCTCGGTTCTGGAAGGAGACCGCCGTCTTCGTCGTCGAGGACGACGCCCAGAACGGCCCCGACCACGTCGACGCCCACCGCACCGTCGCGCTCGCGATCAGCCCCTACATCAAGAAAAAGTCGGTGGATTCGACGATGTACTCCACGTCGTCGATGCTCCGGACGATGGAGTTGATCCTGGGCCTCGACCCGATGAGCCAGTTCGACGCCGCCGCCCGGCCGATGTGGGCCTCGTTCACCGCCGAGCCCGACCTCGCCCCCTTCACCTGCCGCCCGGCGCGTGTCGACGTCAACGAGAAGAACGGCCCCCACGCCGTCGCCGTCGAGGCCTCGCTCAAACTCGATCTCGACAAGGAAGACCAGGCCGACGACCTCGTGTTCAACGAGATCATCTGGAAGGCCGTCCGAGGCGCCGACTCGGTCATGCCCGCCCCCGTCCGCTCCGCCTTCATCCTGCCGTCGGTCAAGCACGACGACGATGACGACGATTGATGGCGGCTACTCCTCGGCCAGAAAGCGCTCGAGCGGCGGGCGAGCGTGGTGATCGCCCGTCGCCTCCTACTGAAGCGCCGGAGCGACGTCGAAGCCGACCTCGCTGTTCCGCAGCGCCTCGAAGCGGTTGAGGCTGTCGCGGACCGACTGCGCGACCTCTTTGCGCTCGTCGTCGGTGAGCTTCAGCCCGGCGATCCACTCGGCCTGCGCGACCATCTCCGGCGTGACCGCGCCGGCCTCCGCGGCCTGGGCCGAGAGCGCTCGACGGAAGGGGGCCGAACCGGCGCCGAGGGCCGCAAGCCCCTTCAGGACGGTCCGCCGCCGTAACATTCCACCGTCGGGATCGAACTCGGGCTCGCGGATTCCCATCGATCCACTCCAGAGGACGAGCCGGGCGCCGCGACGGCGCGACGCCCGACGTCCAAGAACTTCAGGAGGCTTTCGCGATCGGCTGGAAGAGGCTTTCTTCCTTGCGGACGACGGCTTCGGTGACCGTGTAGGTCTGGCCGGGCTCGCGGTCGGGAAGGTCGTACATGATCTCGAGCATCAAGCTTTCCATGATCGATCGCAGGGCCCGCGCGCCGGTGCCTCGGGCCTTGGCGAGCTTGGCGACCTCGTGGAGGGCCCCGCCTGTGAATTCGAGCTGCGCGCCGTCGAGGTGGAAGAGCACCTGGTACTGCTTCGTGAGCGCGTCCTTGGGCTCGGTCAAGATCCGGGTCAGGTCGGCCTCGGAAAGCTGGTCGAGGGTGGCGATGATCGGCAGTCGACCGATCAGCTCGGGGATCATGCCGTACCGTTCGAGGTCTTCGGGCGTCACCTGCGCGACCAGCTCGTTGCGCTCGACCTCGCGGTCCTTCACCTCCGACCGTCCGAAGCCGATCATCTTCTTACCCAGTCGCTTGCCGATGATCTCTTCGAGACCGACGAACGTGCCGCCGCAGATGAACAGGATGTTGGTGGTGTTGACCTGAAGGTACTGCTGCTCGGGATGCTTGCGGCCACCTTGCGGCGGGACGTTGGCGGTGGTCCCTTCGAGCAGCTTGAGCATCGCCTGCTGGACCCCCTCGCCGGAGACGTCGCGAGTGATCGAGACGTTCTGGCTGGTCTTGCCGATCTTGTCGATTTCGTCGATGTAGATGATCCCCTTCTCGGCCGCGGGGATGTCATAGTCGGCCGCCATGACGAGCTTGAGGATCAGGTTCTCGACGTCCTCACCGACGTAGCCGGCCTCGGTCAGCGTGGTGGCGTCGCCGATGGCGAACGGCACGTGCAGGCGACGGGCCAGCGTCTGCGCCAGCGCGGTCTTGCCGCAGCCGGTGGGGCCGATCAAGAGGACGTTGCTCTTGGCGACCTCGACGCCCTGGAGCGCGGGGTCGGTGATCTCGCGGCCGTGCACGCGCTTGTAGTGGTTGACGACCGCGACCGCCAGCGTCTTCTTCACGCCCTCCTGGCCGATGATGTAGTCGTCGAGGTGGGCCACCAACTGGCGAGGGGTGGGCAGCTTGTCGAGCTGCACGTTCTTACGCTCGTGCTGTGCAAACAGTCCTTCGCAGACTTCGACGCAGTCGCCGCAGATGTGCGCGATCGCGTGTCCAGGCCCCAGCGATTGAAGCGCCTTGCCCTCTATCATCGGCCCGGCCTCGGTCGAGCTTCGTCCGCAGAAATCACACGAGATCGGGGGAGTCCCCCCGGGGGTGCTGCCTTGACTCATGGTCTTCAAACTCACTCCATCGCGTAGGGGGCTGGCGTTTCGCAAGGCCGTGATTGTCGCATATCCAGCCCGATTTCACACGGTGTCGTCGTTTCGAAGGGGCCGATTCAACCGTTGGCGGCCACGCCGCCATGGCGTCGCCCTCCGCGCCCAGGCTCGCGACGGCCGCGCCCACATTCGTTCCACCTTGGTCCTCCTTATTACATTACAGCCGGGCCGTCGAGCAGATCGACGGCCCGGCCGTTGGGACGCGGCTCAGGCGCGTGACGAAGCGGCAAGGATCGGGTAAGGGTCGAATCGACCGTCGAGGACGCGCCTCGCGTCGGCGCCGAACCAATCGCCGAGCACCGCCGCGTAGACCGAGCGGAAGTCGATCTTATGGGCCAGATCGCCCGACTCGTCGAGCCCCGCCAGGTCGGGGCGGTCGCCGTGCAGGCCGGGACGGGTCGAACCGCCCATCAGGAACATGACGTTGGCCGTCCCATGATCGGTCCCGGCCGACTTGTTCTCGGCGACCCGGCGGCCGAACTCCGAGAAGGTCATCACGAGCGTCCGGTCGAGGTGCCCCCTCGCCTTCAGGTCTTTGTGGAACGCCGCGAGGGCCTGGCTCAGCTCCTGCAACAGCGCGGCGTGACGGTTGGCCTGCGCGGCGTGGGTGTCGAACCCGCCGAGCGTCACGTAGAAGACGCGAGTCGGCACCTCCGCCGCGATCATCTGGGCGACGAGCTTCAGCGACTGCGACAGCTCGAACGGGCCGTAATCGCCCGGCGACTTCGCTCCGCCCATCGCCTCGCCGATCGTCTTCGAGAGGCGGAGGGTGTCGCTGGCGGTCCGCTGGACGAAATCGAGCGCGTCGATCGCGGTCGGGTCGATCCGATTGATCCGCCTCATCGCCTCGGCGGCCGGGCCGCGAGCCGGCCAGTCGAGGATCGCCGGGTTGGAGATCGTCACGCCTCGGTTCGACGTCCCGGCGAACGTCTGCGCAGGCCGCTCGCCCAGTTGGAGGCCGAGCACCGACGACTCGGCTCCGGCGCACTCGTTGTCGAAGTAGCGACCGACCCACCCGGTCGTCCACGCCTTGTCGGCCGGGGAGGCGGTCTCCCAGACCTCGGAGGAGCGGAAGTGTGAGCGGTCGGGGTTGGGGTAACCGACGTTTTGCACGATGGCGAGTTGACCGTCGTCGAGCAATCTCTTCAGCTCGACGAGTTCCGTGTGCATCCCTGTGTGTTCGTCGAGCTTGAGCACCTTCTTCGGGTCGACGCCCAGCTTCGGGCGAGCCTTTGCGTAGAGATCGTCGCCGTGAGGGACGATGGTGTTCAGGCCGTCGTTGCCTCCGGCGAGTTGAACGACGACCAGCACGCGGTCGTCCTTCAGCCCGGGGATCGGCGATGCGTCGCGTCCCGGGGCGCCCGCGAAGGCGATTCCGGTCTTGTGGAGGAAGCCGGGGACCGTCGAGGTCAGCGCGGTGAGTCCGGCGGCCCGACGGAGGAACCGGCGGCGGCCCATCTGGATCAACATAACATCAGTCTCCTGTTCGTGTTCGTGGATATATCGGTGAATGGTTCAGGCCATCTGATATTCGGGGGACGCGAGGATCAGCCGCGCCACGACGGCTGGGCGGTCGGCGGCCGGAGCCGCCTCGCAGGCCGCCATCAGAGCCGGTCGCGTCGACGGGCGGACCTGGGTGACGACCAGGCGGGCGAGCAGGGCGTCGACCAGGGCCGCGGGGTCGTTCGGCGCCCCCTTGGGAAAGACCGCCTCGGGACGGAAGCGGCACTTCAGCCCTTCCTTGTGGCGTGCGGCGCTCCGCTCGGCCATGGCCCCCTGGAGGCGGGCCATCATCGCCGGCCCCTGCGTCGCATCGCGCGGCAGGGCGAGGAAGCGGTTGAATCCGAGCGGCTCCAGGCCCGCGGGCTCCTTGCCGTCGATCAGCGCCGTGGGGAGATGGTAGCGCACCGCCAGCGTCCCGGCGCCGATCCAGGACCGGCCGCCCGGCCAGCCCTTCACGTTGGGCGGATTGAACAACTCTTGCCCCATCGCCGCGGTCAACTGCGCCAGGGTCGGCGTCGGTTCGACGTCGAGCGCAAGCTGACGGCACGCCCCGACGAGCAGCCGGACCGGACTCTTGATGAGCGACCCGCGCGCGGCCTCGGCGTAGAACTCCGGCGCGGTGAAGAGGACGCGGAGCATTTCCCGGATCTCTCCCTTGCTCGCGGTGAACGCTTCGGCCATCCGCCCCCGGAGCGCCTCGTCGGGGTCGATCGCCCCGAAGTAGTCGATGAGCTTGGCCGCGAGGAACCGGCCGGTCGCCTCCTGCCTCAGGATCAGTTCGACGACGTCGTCCAGCCCGAAGCGACCAGTCTCGCCGAAGATGGTCTTCACGCCGTCGTCATGCCGCTCGGGGACGAAGGTCGCGATCAGGCCGTCGCGGGCGAAGTCGCGCGGGGTGTCGGCCGCCGTGACGCGGGTCTTGGCCGCCCCCCGCGGGCCGTCGAGAGTCCAGCCGGTCAGGGCGCGGGCCGTCTCCTTGATGTCCCTCTCGGTGTAGTGGCCGATCCCCACCGTGAACAACTCGTACAGTTCGCGGGCGTAGTTCTCGTTGGGCTTGGCCTTGTCGCTGCCCTCCAGGTCCAGGTACATCATCATCGCCGGCGAAAGCGTGACCTCGCGCACCAGCGAGCGGAAGTCGCCCAGGGCGAGCCGCCTGAGCGTCTCGTCCTGCTGGAACATCGCCTGCGAGAGATTGACCTTGCCGGCGGCCGTGGCGAAGTGGCCGTGCCAGAACAGAGTCATCACCTCGCGGAGCGGGACCGGCGCCGCAATCATCTGCCGGAGCGACCAGGCCCTCAGGTCGTTCAACTCGGAGGCGTAGCGTCGCCGCGTCGCGCGGTGCGACTCGGCCGCCTGCTCGCGGGTCGTGTCCGCGAAGCGGCGTTCGGTGTTGACCCACGGGTCCGTGACCCAGGCGGGCCGAGCGGGCGTCTTGGCGGTGCCCGCCTCGGACAGCAGCGAGTCGACCGCCCGTTCCATCGGCGTCGCGGCCAGGCGGGCGGCCTCCTCGGGAGTCCCGCCGAAGGTCGCGCGGCTGAGGAGATGGGCCGCCGCGCCGGCGTCCCACGCGGGGCGGTCCTGGGTCTTGCTTGATTTCTGTCTCATTTTTACACCCTTGTATTGAGTAGTGGATAGTCCGAAAAAAAGAGAGGACGGCCTCGGCCGGACCCGTCGGAGGCCGTCCCGAGGCGTGATCAATAAGCGGCCGCCGAGACGACTTCGCCGCCGGCCCGGGTCGCTAGCGCCCGCCACGTCGCGAGGTCGACCGAGTCCTTGACGAATCTCACGGCGCCGTCGCCCGTCAGGGTCAGGACCCCGCCGGGGTGCAAGCCTCGCGCCCCCAACCAGCCGAACCCGTGCCCGTAGACGTCGGGGGTTTTGCTGTTGGGCGGCAGGTAGGCGTTGAACCCGGACATCGCCTCGGTGCCGACGATCCAGGCGACGCCGCGCCCGCCGCTCCACGACGGCGGCACGACGGCGGCCAGGTCGGGGTTGTTCATCGGCGGGTTGTAGCCGCCGGGGGCGGCCTTCGCGGGGGAGACCTTCGTCGCGTAGTTGACGATCTGGCGGAGTTGCTGCGTGGGCGTCGCGCCGGCCGTGTCCTGCCCAAGGCCGAGCACGCACTGGGACATGAACATGGTGTTCGACGTTCCGTCGACGACGTGGGCGAACCGCGTAGCGGAGTTGTCCCAGAAGACCCCGTCGGTCGGGTAGCGGGGGTCGTAGAAGGTCCCGGTCCCGGAGCCGACGTTGACGACGTAGCACGTCCCGGCCGTGGGGCTCTGCTGGTAGTAGCTGGGGTAGAACGGAGTCTGCCCGTCGCTCGGGCAGAGGAACGCCTGGACGACCGTCTGGGAGGCGGTCGTCTGGGCCGCGTTGAAGACGAACGTCGGCGGCCCCGAGCCGAGCGGCAGGCTGAAATTCATCGAGTTGACGAGGTTCGACCCCTCCATGAACGGCAGAAGCCGGGCGAGGACCGAAAACCCCGACGAGGACTGCCCTCCGGAGCCCGGGAAGCAGCCGTGGACGCTCTCGTAGTTGTGCAGAGCCAGGCCCATCTGCTTGAGGTTGTTCGTGCTCTGGACCCGCCGGGCCGCCTCGCGAGCGACCTGGACGGCGGGCAACAGAAGGGCGATCAGCACGGCGATGATCGCAATGACCACTAAGAGTTCGATCAATGTGAAGGCGCAACGGCGCATGGGGATACCTCCGCGAAGTCCGTAGGGGAACGACTGCGTCACGGCCTGCGGCCGGACGCGTCACGCGTGACGACGGAAACCACCTGACGAGGCTCAGGCGGGCGGAGGCGCGCGAGGCCGGGCTTTTCCTCGGCGCTCGTGGGGCTTGAGGAGCGGGGCGTCGTGATCAACGGGTCCCGCGACGGCGGGCGCCGGATGAGCCGATCCGCACTCGGGAGGAAGGGAGGTCTGGGCGAGGAAGTGGCAAACGGAGCAGTCGCCGTGCGTGAACTCCGCTCCAGAAGGCACCGACTCGGCGATCACATTCTCGTTCGAGCCTTCTCCCGATCGCGGGCCATGGCCGTGCATCGCCGGCGCGCACAGGATCGCGATCCCGTACAGCACGGCCTGCCAGCCTTGGATTCGTCGATCGGTCGCCGGGTTCATGGGAGCTTCCCCAAAGGCTTTCTCGCCAATGTCCATCTCTCGCCGGGAGACGAGCAACCGTCTCTCGGACTGCGCGCGTGGCTCCCTTTGTGGAACTCAGCGCGTGGTACTGCTCGGCCTTTTACGGGATACGCCTGGTTACGATCCGGCGCACTTGCAAGAGCGCAGCGCCGACGCAGAGACGGACACCCTGGCCCACGAAGCCGCGCCACGGTCTCGCCGGTGCGTTCGGGACGTGGACCATCTGGTTCGGGCTCGTCGAGCCGCGCGAACTCCAAGGCTTGGCGACGCGACCGCTCAGGGTTCCGACGTCACAAACCAGGGAAGGCGAAATCGACGGCGCGACGGATCAGACGGCGGGAGGCGCGCGGGGGATGGAGGAGCGGCGGAACGGTCGCGGAGGGACGAGCGGCAGGTTGTGGGCCGGCTCCTTCCACACCACGTTCGTGAAATGTTCCGGCTCGTCTTCAGCGGCGATCTGGCCCTGCGCGAGGAAATGGCAGACGGGGCAGTCGTCGTGATGCGAGGGCGTCGGCGCGGAATCGTGCCCGTCGGGGGCCGACTCGGCCTTCGCGTGGTCGAACCCGGGGATCGAGTGCAACGCAGGGCCGCAAAGGGTCGCGGCCCCGTACAGAGCGACGAACGAAGCCAGAAGTAGTCGCCTGAGCACTCGTTGCATCAGGAAAGGGCCATCCAGGGGTGACGGCGGCGCATCACCGCGAAGAAGTTGTTGCAACTATTACAGAGAAACAAGAGAACCACACCAAAGGCCGATTGTCAACCGGATTCCCGCGCCGAAAGATTCGCCCCGGCGCGATCGTCTTGCCCTTGATTTCGGCCGACTGGGTCAGTGTAATCACGATCAGTACGTGCGTGGGACGAACGCGGGGTCGACGGCCCGAGAGTAAGGACTCGACACCTTGGCTCGACGCGATCCAACCGACCTGATCCTCGGCCTGCGGGCGCTCCGCGAGCGGCTCATCGCGGAGCACGACCTGATCACCGCCTTCACCCTCTGGGAAGCCGACGAGGGCCGGTCGCTGGGCGAGATCCTCGTTTCCCAGGGCAGCCTCGACGCCCCCACGCTCGACCGACTGCAAGAGCCGACCGGCGGCGGCGAGGATTCGTCGGCGACCGTCGCCTACACGGGGCCTTCCTCGGCGGGCGAGGGCAGGGGAGCGGACGAGCCGACCATGCGCTATCGGGTGCTCGGCCTCCACTCGCGGGGCGGGCTCGGCGAGGTCTTCACGGCTCTCGATATGGAGCTGGACCGGCGGGTGGCTCTCAAGGAGTTGCAACCGAGGTTCGCCCACGACGAGATGAGCCAGTTGCGGTTTCTTCAGGAAGCCGAGATCACCGGCCGGCTGGAGCATCCGGGGGTCGTGCCGGTGTACGGTCTCGGCCGGCACGCCGACGGGCGGCCGTATTACGCCATGCGGTTCGTCGAGGGCGAGACCTTCCGCGCCGCGATCGACCGATTTCATCGCGGCGATCCGAAGGACATCCGCCTGGAGGATCGCGAGCTGGTCTTCCGCCGCCTGCTGCGGAGCGTCGTCGACGCCTGTTACGCCGTCGGCTACGCGCACAGCCGGGGCGTCGTCCATCGCGACATCAAGCCCGAGAACATCATGCTCGGGAAGTTCGGCGAGACCCTCGTCGTCGACTGGGGGATCGCCAAGAACCTCACCTCGACGGCCGCCGAGAACGTGGTCGGTTCCGCCGACGAGTCCCTCAGCTTACGGGACTCGCCGTTCATGACGCGGCCGGGCTCGGCGATCGGCACGCCGCCGTACATGAGCCCCGAGCAGGCGTGGGGCGACAACGACCGGATCGGGCCGGCGAGCGACGTCTACAGCTTGGGGGCTACTCTCTATTGTCTCCTCGTCGGCCACGCGCCGTTCACCGGCGAGTCGGTGGTCGAGGTGCTCGGGCGCGTGCGGCGGGGCGTCTTTCCGTCGCCTCGCCGGGTGCGGCGGTCGATCGACGCGGCCCTCGAAACGATCTGCCTGAAGGCGTTGGCCCTGCGGCCCGAGGATCGTTACGAGTCACCCCTTGAAATGGCCGACGAGCTGGAGAAATGGCTCGCCGACGTCCGCTATCGCGCCGAGCAACAATCGGCGATGGAGCAGGTGAAAGACTCGCGAGCGCGGTTCGCGCTCGAGCGGGCGTCGACGTTCTTAGGACGCAACCGGGTCGGTGAGGGGATGGTCTGGCTGACCCGGGCGATGGAGCACGGCACGCCGGCCCTGGAGCGAGCCGTCCGCATGAGCCTCGCCGCCTGGCACAACCGCGACCGGCTGCTGGAACGGACGTTGCCGCAAACCGGCTCGATCCACGCCCTGCGGTTCAGCCCCGACGGCAAGCGGCTGGCGACCGCGAGCCGCGAGGGGGTCGTCGTGCTCTGGGACGTGGCCTCCGGAACGCACCTCGGCGCGGCGCTCGACCACCCCGGGCCCGTCGCGGCCCTCGCCTTCTCGACCGACGGCCGGCGGATCGTCACCGGCTGCGACGACGGCACCGTCCGCCGCTGGGACGGAATGACGGGCGAGCCGGTCGGACTGCCGTTGAACTTTGGCGCGACAGTCGTCGATCTGCAATCATGCGGGTCGGGCTTCGTGGTCGTCTCCCGAACCGCGTCGACTTTGATACGGGACGACGACGAACCCGCGACCGATCCACTGCCGGCGGAAGGCCGGTTGATTGCCGGCGCGATCGCGCCCGACGGATCGTTCGTCGCCGCCGTGACCGAGGCCGGCGACGTCTGGCTGTACGAACCGGGCGAGCGGGCGTGGCGGCTTCAGCCCCGGCCTCATCCCCGGGGCGCGGGATCGCTGACGGTCCATCCCCGCGACGGCCGCTTGCTGGTGCGTTGCGTCGACGGCGTGGCGCGGCTCTGCGATCAGCGCGGCGTCGCGCCCTTACTGGAGTTCGCGGACTTCGAGGAGACCGCGTGGTCGGGCTTCAGCCCGTCCGGCGACACCATTGCGACGATCTCCACGAGCGGCGACGTGCAGCTCTGGGACTCGGCCACGGGCGCGGCGATCGGCGAGCCCTTGCCTCATCGTTCGAGGCTCGGCGAGGTCGTCTTCCATCCCGACGGCTCGGTGCTCGCGACCGGCTGCCACGACGGCTCGGCCCGGCTCTGGGACGCCGCCACGGGCCTGCCGGTCGGGCCCTCGCTGGAACACGCCGGCCCCGTCGACGTCCTCGCCTTCTCACCCGACGGCCGCCGGCTCGCGGCCAGTTGCGCCGACGGCCGACTACGGTTCTGGAAGACTCCCACGCCCTTGCCCGGCGACGTCGAGCGGATCGCCTGCTGGGTCCGCGTCGCCACCAACCTCGACATCGACGCCAGCGACGCCGTCCGCCCTCTCGAAACCCTCGCCGGCTGGGAACTCCGCCGCCGTCTCTACGAACTGGGCGGCCCGCCGCTGAAGTGACGACCGTCACACCAACAACACGCAAGCCCGAAGCGCCAGCGCGTGAATTTCCGGTCGGCCATGCGAATCGATTCACTCGCTGGCGCTTCGGGCTCGCATTCGGAGGTCGACCGCGAGAGACCCCGAACCCTCATTTTCATGATGCGACGGCGAATCTCACCAAGAAAACAAGCGCCCGCCGTCATAAAACCGCCATGATCCAACGAAATCAAATGATTCTGTGTGGCGAGGGTATTGCACTGCATTCCTTGCTATTCTTAAGATTAGGTTCTACAGTACCTTGTACAACAACAAGCGAACTTGGTTATTCACTCCCCGGAGCCGATTCATGCCCGCCACCGTCGCCCGCGACCAAGGTAAGTCGACGTTCATCAAGCAGACGCTGTTTGATGATCAGTACGCCAACTCGGCCAAGATCAATGAGCTGTGGACCGAGAGCGGCCGCGATGGGTCGATCAGCACCACCCTAGTCAACAAGATGCGTTCCGAGATGGGCCTGACGGGCAACCTGCGCGGCGTTCGCGGCACGACCAAGCGGTCCGCGCCTGCCGAGGCCAAGCGGCCGTACACCGGAAAGAAGCGCGGCCGGAAGCCGAAATCGGCGCTCGCGACCGTGGCCGCGAACGCGACTGAAGACGCCTCGGCCTCGGCTCGCATCGGCCTGACCGCCTCCGCGTTCCGGGGCCGCAACGCCCGGCTCAACCGGCTCGTCGACGTCGAAGCCGACATCGATCGCCTGCTCTTCAAGGTCATGGGCCTCGACGGCCTCTCCGAGGTCGAAGACACGCTCCGCCAGGCGCGCCGGCTCCTTTATCGCGTCATCGGCTGAGCTTGTTCGATAGGGTCGTGTGGAAATTCAGGAACGTCGTATTCAATACGACGTTCCTTTTTTCGTGCGCGGATGTGGCTCTAGGATGAACTCCGCACGCCATGCCGCGTGGGTGGACACTGCCAGCGACACCAATTCACGAGGCGACAGGGATTTTTGATGGTGCGCGACGCCCGCCTCATGGAGCCAATGCGTGGCTCATTGCAGCCTCACTATATTGGGACATTGCTGCTCTGGATCGCCTCGACGGTGCGTCGCAGACCTTCCTCGAAACCGACGATGGGCTTGTAGCCGAGCGTCGCTTCGACGCGTTTGAGGCTGGCGAGCGAGTCTTTGACGTCGCCGGCGCGGGGGGGAAGGAACTCGGGTTCGAGGCGGGTTCCGAGGATCGAGTTCAAGGCGGCGACCAGGTCGAGCAAGCTGATGCTGCGGCCGGTTCCGACGTTGAGGACGCGGCCGGAGAGCGGCTCGGGGTGTCGCATCGCGGCGAGGTTGGCCGCCACGGCGTTGGCGACGTAGGTGAAGTCGCGGGTCTGCGAGCCGTCGCCGTAAATCTTCGGCCGGACGCCCTGCGACATCGCCTTGATGAACAGGGAGATGACGCCCGAATAGGGGCTCGACGGGTCTTGTCGCGGCCCGAAGATATTGAAATAACGTAGGCTCACGCCGTCGAGGCCCATCGTCCGGGCGTACACTTGAATGTAATGCTCACCGGCGAGTTTTCCGGCCGCATAGGGGCTCAGTGGATTGGGGTTCATCGACTCGTCCTTGGGCAACTCCACCGTATCGCCGTAGGCGCTGCTGGAGGCCGCGAACATCACCCGGCGAACGCCGGCCCGGCGCGCGGCTTCCAGGATGTTGAGAGTCGCGGTCGGCCCGCTGGCGTGCGATTCGAGCGGCTCGGCGACCGATCGCGGAACACTGGGGATAGCCGCCTCGTGAAACACGACGTCGATCCCCTCGGTCGCGCGTCGGCAGGCGTCGAAGTCGGTCAGGCTCGCCTCGGCCCACTCGATCCGATCGCGGACCGCCGCCAGGTTGGCGGGCCGGCCAGTCGACAGGTCGTCGATCACGCGGACTCGAAGCTCTTGGCCGAGCAGGGCTTCCACGAGGTGCGAGCCGATGAATCCGGCCCCGCCGGTGACGAGAATGTGTTCGGGTCGGCTCATAACTTCCTCGATGTCGGAGATCAGGCGCGAACGATCCGCGCCTTGGCGTCGGTCAGGTTCTTGAGAGCGTTGCGGGTGTCGACGATCAAGGGTGCGTGCTCGGCGATGGTCTTCCAATCGTACGCCGAGTGGTCGGTGGCGATCAAAACGCAGTCGCGCGATTGGAGGTATTCGGGCGTCAGTTCGCGGCTCGACAACTGAAAATGGGGATAATGTCGCATCGCGGGGAGAGCGGCGATATGGGGATCGTTGTACTCCACAATCGCCCCCTTTTTGAGGAGCAAGTCCATGAGCTCGAAGCCCGGCGATTCACGGGGGTCGTCGACGTCTTTCTTGTACGCCATGCCAAGGATGACGACCTTGCTCCCGCGCAACGGCTTGGCGACGTCGTTGAGCGCGTCGGCCACCTTGCCGACCACGTAGGCCGGCATCTGGGTATTGATCTCGCCCGCCAGCTCGATGAACCGAGTGGCCATCCCATGCTTGCGAGCGACCCACGTCAGGTAGAACGGATCGATGGGGATGCAGTGCCCCCCCAGGCCCGGGCCGGGATAGAACGCCTGGAAGCCGAACGGCTTCGATTTCGCGGCCTCGATCACCTCCCAGACGTCGACCCCCATACGGTCGTACAGCATCTTCAATTCGTTGACGAGCGCGATGTTCACCGCGCGGTAGGTGTTTTCGAGGATCTTGCAAGCCTCGGCCACCTCTAGAGTCGAAGCCGGGACGACCCGGACGACGATCTTGCCGTACAGGGCCGACGCCAGTTCGAGACTCGCGGCGTCGAGCCCGCCGACTACCTTGGGGATGGTCGGCGCCGAGAAATCGGGGTTGCCCGGGTCCTCGCGCTCGGGGCTGAACGCGAGGTAAAAATCGAGGCCCGCCCGCAGCCTCCCGGCGGCGAGGATCGGCAGCACGACCTCGCGCGTGGTCCCCGGATAGGTCGTGCTCTCCAGCACGATCAACTGGCCGGGCCGGAGCCGCTCGGCGATCGCCCTGGCCGAGTTGACGACGTACGACAGGTCGGGCTCACGCGCGTCGGTAAGCGGTGTCGGCACGCAGATGATCACCACGTCGGGCTCGTCGAGCCGCGTGAAATCGGTCGTCGCTTCGAACCCCTGCGCCCGCATCCGATGCACGACGGCCGCCGCGATGTGGCCGATGTAGCTCTCGCAGCGCTGAAGCTTTGTGACCTTGGCCTCGTCGACGTCGAAGCCTATGACCTCGATCCCTTGCTCGGCGAACGCCCGCGCCAGCGGCAGCCCGACGTATCCCAGGCCGATGACGCCGACCTTCACCTCGTTCGACTGGATCTTCAGCCCGAGCCGCTCGTGATTTTCCATGGGGATTCGCCAATCCAATCAGAGGACGTGATCGCAGGCGATCATCATAACATAGCCGAGGCCGAATTTGAGAAGGGCGACGGCCGCGGGTCCGCGCGGCTTGCACGGATTCGCGGGCTGTGCGATGTTCGGAAGATCATCGACCGTCTCGGGCGTGCGTGCAACGGTCAGGGCGTCGATGTTGATGAAAATCTCTCTTGAGGGAAGTGATGATGATCAATCGCCGAGAGGTGCTGAAGGTTGGCGCGGCGGGACTGACGACCTCGATGCTGGGGGCGTACGCGGCGGGGGCGGCCGACGGCAAGACCTACCGCGTCGGCCTGATCGGCTGCGGCTGGTACGGCAAGAGCGACCTGTTCCGGCTGATCCAGGTCGCGCCCGTCGAGGTCGTCGCGCTTTGCGACGTCGACAAGCACCAGCTCCAAGGCGCGGCCGAGATGGTCGCCAAGCGGCAGAAGTCCGGCAAGACGCCCCGCCTGTACGGCGATTACCGCGAGCTGCTCAAGGAGAAGGACCTCGACATCGTCCTCGTCGGCACGCCCGATCACTGGCACGCCCTGCCGATGATCGCCGCGGTCGAATCGGGCGCCGACGTCTACGTCCAGAAGCCGATCAGCCACGACGTCCTTGAAGGCGAGGCGATGGTCGCCGCCGCCCGCAAGCACAATCGCGTCGTGCAGGTGGGCACCCAGCGCAAGAGCACGCCGCACCTGGTCGACGCCAAGAAGAACGTCGTCGAGGCCGGCCTGCTCGGCAAGATCGGCCACGTCGAGGTCTGCTGTTATTTCCCCATGAGGGCCAACGGCAACCCGCCCGTCACCGTCCCGCCGGACTTCCTCGACTACGAGATGTGGACCGGCCCCGCCGCGCTGCGGCCCTACGACGGCCTGCCGCACGTGCGATGGTGGCGGACCTTCAACGAGTACGGCAACGGCATCATGGGCGACATGTGCGTTCATATGCTCGACACCGTGCGCTGGATGCTCGGGCTGGGATGGCCGACCAAGATCACGTCCTCGGGCGGCATCCTCGTGCAGAAGGAAGGCAAGTCGAACATCGCCGACACCCAGGTCGCGACCTTCGAATACCCCGGCCTCAACGTCGTCTGGCAGCACCGGAGCTGGGGCACGTCCCCCGACCCCGATTACCCGTGGGCCCTGTTCATTTACGGTGAGAAGGGGACGCTGAAGGCCAGCACCATGCGGTACGACTTCGTTCCGCAGGGCGAGGGCAAGGCGATCCGCAAGGACTGCGTTTTCGAGCGCGAGCAGTACCCCGAGGACGTCAACGAGCCCGAGATCGAGCTGAACGCCGCGCCCGCGACCCGGGCCCACATGAAGGACTTCCTGGCCGCGATCGAGAGCCGGGGCAAGCCGGTCGCCGACATCGAGGAAGGCCACATCTCGACCGCGTCGTGCATCCTGGCCAACCTCGCCATGAAGCTGAGCCGCCCCGTCGTCTACGATCCGACCAAGCGGATCGTCGTCGGCGACGACGAAGCCACCGCGCTCCTCAAACTCCCTTACCGCGGCCCCTGGCAGCACCCGGCCGATTCGCTGGCGGCGAAGTAAGCAAGAAAAGCCGTCGCTATAATCCGTTCGCTCGCTGAGCGCCCGACACCTATTCCGAGCCCTCGGAATACAAGCTCGAAGCGCCAGCGAGTGGATGATTCGTGCGATCGGCCCCGGACGCTTTGAAAATCGCCAGTGGGACGATCGGAGAGCGAAATACAAGCCCGAAGCGCCAGCGAGTGCATTCCACGTCAGCCGGCCGAGTATGCGAACGCAAAACAATGCACTCGCTGGCGCTTCGGGCTTGCATACCGACCCAACGAAGCAAGCCCGGTCCCATCTTCCCGAAGAAAATTCGCCAGGCGACGGACCCAAAGCGAGGTCAGGGGGCAGTATCTCTGTAGACGCGAACCAAGCGACGGGGGCAGGGGATGAGAAAGAGCGATAAAGGGCTGCTGTTTCAGGACCTGGATCGGCTTTTTCGTTATGGGACCGTCTCATCGGGGGACGGCGCCCTGCTCGAAAGCTTCTTGACCGAGGGGAACGAGTCGGCCTTCGAGGCGCTGGTGAATCGTCACGGACCGATGGTCCGGGGCGTTTGCCGGCGGCTTCTGCCCAGCCCGCACGACGCGGACGACGCTTTTCAGGCGACGTTCCTCGTCCTGGTGCGGAAGGGGGGTCGACTGCGGGACCCCGACCGTCTGGGGCCCTGGCTCCATGGGGTGGCGATGCGCGTGGCCGGCAAGGCCCGCGCTCGCGCCTCTCGTCGCAAGGATGAGGCGATCATCGACGTTCCTTCCCGCGAAGGAGGGAACGCCGAATGGTGCGACGTGATGCCGATCATCGACGCCGAGCTGGCTCGGCTGCCGGCGAAGCATCGCGACGTGCTGGTCGCCTGCCTGCTGGACGGCGCGACGGCCGAAGAGGCGTCGCATCGGCTTGACTGCCCGGTCGGAACCGTCAAGAGCCGCCTGGCTCGCGCCCGGGAGACCCTGCGCGCTCGTTTGACGAGCCGTGGAATCGCCCCGGCCGTGGCCCTTGGGGCCTTGACCACGACCGACGCGTTCACCTTCGCGTCTCCCGCTTCGTCCACCCTGATCCGCGCGACCCTGAAGACGGTCACGACCAAGGCCGTCGCACCGGGCGTCGTCGCTCTCACCGAGGGAGTCGCAACAACCATGTTCGCTAAATCCACCTTCACGGCCCTTGTGCTCGCCACCGGAGTCGGCCTCGCCGGCCTCGGCACAGCGGTCTGGATCAAGCCGACGCTGGCCCAGGTCTACCTGCCATCGTCCGGGGATCAGCCCGGCGGCCAGGGCCAGGGCCAAAACCCGGCCCTGTCCACTGTCACCCCAGACTCGAAGGCCCGAGACCAGCACCTCAAGGAGATCCTCGCCGCCACTCATAACTACATCTCAGCGAACGCCAGCGCCACCTTCCCCCCGGCGGCGATCTCCAATGACGCGGGCCAGCCCCTGTTAAGCTGGCGCGTCGCGATCTTGCCGTACCTCGACCAGAGCGAGCTGTATCAACAATTCCACCTGAACGAGCCGTGGGACAGTCCGCACAACAAGGCTCTGATCGACCGCATGCCCGCCGTCTTCGAGACGCCTGGCGCCCCCGCGCCCAACGGCCAGACCCGCATCCGGGGATTCGCCGGCAAGGGCTCCGTTTTCGACCCGGCCCTGACCACGCGCAACGCGATAGGCGCCAGGACGACGGCGACTCCGTCGCCCGCCAGGCCGCGGGGCGTCGAGATGAGGGAAATCACCGACGGCACGTCGAACACGGTGTTCGTTGTGATGGCGCGCGACGCGACGATCTGGACCAGGCCGGGCGAACTCCCGTTCGTCCCCGGACAAGATCTCCCGGTGCTGGACGAGAGCGATCCGAGAGGCTACCTGCTGGGCTTGTGCGACGGCTCGGTCCACGTGCTCCCGAACGTCCGCCAGAACTTGCTGCTCCACCTAATCACGCGGAACGGCGGCGAGGTCGTCGATACAAGCTGGTTCCCCAACGTGGACCAACGCACGGCGACGACGACCGTCCATCCGCCTACGACCCCGCCGATCGACGCGAAAGCTCCTGCCCCGACCGCGCCGGCCGCTCCCGCATCGTCTGCCTCGTCGGTCGAGCAGCGGCTCCAGAAGGTCGAAGAAAAGCTTGACCGGCTCCTTGAGAAGCTCGACGCGAAGTAGAAAACGCGGCTTCGGCCTCCCGTCCTCCATCCCACGCACCAAGGCGGGGCGGGAGGCTCATACCGCGTTCTCGACCGCCGGATCACTCACACATCGGCCGCGAACCACCCGTTGATCGCCTCGAACGTCTCGATCGCCGAGCGAATGACGGCGTCCTCGATTTCGGGCGTCGTCGCATAGTCCGTGAGGGCCGCGCCGAACGCCTTCCACATCGGGCCGACGCGGTCGCCGTAACTGCTGAAGAAGGCGCAGCCGGAATCCGGGCCGATCCCGAATTCGCTTGCGACGCTCTTCCGGATGTACTGCCCGCCGAGCGTCGCCCCTTCCAGAACGTACATCGCGCCGAAGGCTTCGGCCAGGCCGGTCAGGCTTGGCAAATCCCGGCAGCGGGGCAGGGCGGCGATGGCTTCGTTATCGAGGCCGAGCGCAAGGAGATCCGCCTTGAGGAGGGGGGCCTTCCTCCGCTCGTCGGGATCGAGGCCCGTCGCCTCCCAGCCGGAGGTGCGACCGAAGGCCTCTTCGACGGGTTCGTAATACCCGAGGAACCGCTCCAGGACGCGCCGGTAGCCTTCGATCGTCCGCCCCATCCGGAAGACGTCGATCCGGGTCTCGATCGCATCGTGGTGCGGGCGCGTGGCTTCCTTGAGTCGTGGCATGATCATGGGGTCTTGTTCCCGGTCGACAATTCGGTGATTTCGATCGATCGTACCATCGCCGCGACGGTCGGCGTAGAGCGCCGACCTGGCATCCGCGTATCGGCCAGCCGTTTTCGGACATGACGGCCGCTCCGCGCCTCGGCGTCCGAAAACGGCGAGACGTCGGGCGGGGCGGCTGTTACATTTCCTGCATGAGAACCGACGACGCAACTTGCTATCGAGCCCTGGCTGCCCGCGATCGGCGCTTCGACGGAGTGTTCTTCGTCGGGGTGACGACGACGGGGATCTACTGTCGGCCGATCTGCCCGGCGCGAACGCCCGGGGCCGACCGCTGCCGGTTCTTCGACCACGCGGCGGCGGCCGAGCAAGCGGGCTTCCGCCCTTGCTTGCGGTGCCGGCCCGAGCTGGCCCCGGGACACGCGCCGATGGACGCGCCGGGGAGGCTCGCCAGGCAGGCGGCGGTCCGGATCGAGGCTGGCGCGCTCAACGACGGCGGCAGCCTTGAGAGGCTCGCCGACGAGTTGGGCCTCAGCTCGCGCCAGCTTCGGCGGGTGGTGCAACAGGAGTTCGGCGTCGCTCCGGTCGTGCTCGCCCAGACGAAGCGGCTGCTGCTGGCCAAGCACCTGCTGACCGAGACGGCGCTGCCGATGATCGCCGTCGCGTCGGCCAGCGGGTTCGCCAGCCTCCGCCGGTTCAATGCGCTGTTTCGGACCCATTACGGCATGCCGCCGTCGCGGATTCGACGCCGCCAGGCCGACGCGCCGGCCGACGCCGCAAGTCTGACGCTCAGCCTCGCGTACCGGCCGCCGTTCGCGTGGGACGGACTGCTCGGCTTCCTGTCCGGCCGGGCGACCGCCGGGGTCGAGGTCGTCGCCGACGTCCGGTACGCGCGGACGATCGCCGTCGGCGACGCACGCGGTTGGATACGAGTCGAACACCGGCCGAAGCGCAACGCCGTGGCCGTCGAGATGGCCAGCTCGCTGCTGCCGGCGCTCGCGCCGCTTCTCGGGCGGATTCGATGCCTGTTCGACCTTGACTGCCGACCCGACCGGATCGCCGCGCAGCTCGCGGTCGACCCGCGCCTGGCCGCCGCGGTGAGCCTGTTTCCGGGACTCCGCGTCCCCGGCTGCGTCGACGGCTTCGAGCTGGCCGTGCGGACCATCCTCGGCCAGCGGATCTCGGTCGCCGCCGCGACGACCCTCGCCGGCCGGTTCGCGTCGGCCTTCGGCGAGCCGATCGAAACCCCGATCGCGGGCCTCGACCGGATCGGGCCGAGCGCCGCGCGGGTGGCGGCCGTTGATCCGTCGGAGATCCAGACGCTCGGCATTACAGGCCCGCGCGCGATCGCGATCCGGGAACTCGCCGCGGCGATGGCCGACGGCTCGATCCGACTGGAGCCCGGCGCCGACCCGGACGCCACGATTGCGCGGCTCAAACGGCTGCCGGGCGTCGGCGACTGGACCGCTCATTACATCGCCATGCGGGCCCTCCGCTGGCCCGACGCTTTCCCGACCGGCGACCTCGGCTTGCTGAAGGCCGTCGGCGAATCGTCCATCCGCAACCTCGACGCCATCGCCGAAACGTGGCGGCCCTGGCGAGCCTACGCCGCCATGCACCTCTGGAACACGGGAGCAACGCCGACATGAGCACGTCCACACATTTCGCCTGGCATTCGAGCCCTATCGGAGACGTCCTGCTGACCTCGCGCGGTGGAGCCCTGACCAGCCTCCACATGCTCGGCCTGCGATCCGAGACGACGATTTCGGACGACTGGATCGAAGGCGGAACCGTGCTCGACGCCGCCCGCGCGCAGCTCGAGGCGTATTTCGACGGCCGCGCGCGGGGCTTCGACCTGCCGATGCAGACCGACGGCACGCCGTTCCAGCGTCGGGTGTGGGAGGAGCTTTACAAGATCCCATACAGCCAGACGATCAGTTACGCCGAGCTGGCCCGGCGGGTCGGCAAGGATGGCGCAGCGCGAGCCGTGGGGGGCGCGAACGGCCGCAACCCGATCAGTATCATCGTCCCCTGCCACCGCGTAATCGCCGCCGACGGCACCCTCGGCGGTTACGGCGGCGGCCTCGACCGCAAGCTCTGGCTCCTCCAGCACGAAGCCGAAACCCTCGGCCGCGATACGCCGAAGTCGTGGACGGCCCCAACCGCCTCGGCGAGACGGGTTCGGGGATGACCCGGCGCACTCCTAAGGGGATAATGGAGGCGTGCGTTTGATCGTACGCGAACGCCTCGGCGCTCGACTCTCCCTCATCCGTCCGGACGGACGAGCGGTCAATCACGATCCTCCCATGGACCCTCCCGCCATGAAACCATCCAGCCGCGCCCTTGTTCTCTTCGCGTTCGCCGCGCTCACAACGTCGGTCAGGGGCCAGTCGCTCAATCCCTCGGCGCTGGTCGACCCGCGTCAGAAAGAGGAGCGGACGTCGTTCCAGACGGGTGCCTACTGGGACCCTGGGCTTCAACTTCCGGCCGACGTCGTGATGTGCTACGGGGTCGGCAACGACCTGCCCAAGCGGCTCGCGCAATGGAAGAGTCGCGGCTACATCACGCAGTTGATGACCGGTGTTTCGTGGGGGCAATATCAGGATTACCTCTACGGGCGGTTCGACGGCAAGAATCACGTCGACGAGGCGCAGACCGATCGCAACGGCAAGGTCATCTCGCACGGCGGCGACGTCTATTACATGTGCCCCGGGCCGAATTACGGCAAATACCTGGCGCAGAACGTCATCAAGGCCATCGACGCCGGCGCCGAGGCGATCCACCTGGAGGAGCCCGAATTCTGGGCCCGCGCCGGCTACGGCGAAGGCTTCAAACGCGCCTGGCGCGCGCACTATAAGGAAGAATGGATTCCGCCGCACGAGTCGCCCGACGCCCAGTATCGCGCATCGAAGCTCAAGTACGTCCTTTACCGCGACGCCCTCAAGCAGATCTTCGACGCGGTGAAGGAGCACAACGCCAAGACGGGCAAGAACGTGAAGTGCTACGTCCCCACGCACAGCCTGGTGAACTACGCCCAGTGGCGGATCGTCAGCCCCGAGTCGAGCCTGCTCCAGGTCGGCGCCGACGGGTTCATCGCCCAGGTCTGGACCGGCACCGCGCGGACGCACAACGTCTATCGCGGCGTCGAGGCCGAGCGGACGTTCCAGACGGCGTTCCTCGAATACGGCTCGATGACCGCCGCCACCCGAGGGAGCGGCGGCAAGCTCTGGTTCCTCCACGATCCCATCGAGGACAACCCCGAGTACACCTGGGACAACTACAAGATCAACTGGGAATGCACCGTCGTCGCCTCGCTGTTCTGGCCCGAGACGTCGCGGTACGAGGTCGCGCCCTGGCCCGACCGCGTGTTCCACGGCAAATACCCCCGGCCGGAGCGCGGGCGGCGGTTCCGCGACCTCCTCAAGGCCCGGCCCGAACCTCAGCCGATCCCGGCTTCGTACGCCACCGAGCTACTCACCGTCATGAACGCGCTCAACGACATGGAACAGAGCGACCTCGCGTGGGAGAGCGGCACGCGCGGCGTCGGCCTGGTGATGTCCGATACGATGATGTTTCAGCGCGAGGGGCCGAACCAATCCGACCAGCACCTCGGCTCGTTCTTCGGCCTGGCCCTGCCGATGGTCGAGCGCGGCATGCCCGTCGAACCCGTCCAGCTTGAGAACCTCAAGACCACGAAGGACCTCGACCGCTACAAGGTCTTGCTCATGACGTACGAGGGCATGAAGCCGATGTCGCCCGACGCCGACAAAGTGCTCGCCGACTGGGTGAAGGCCGGCGGCGCGCTCGTGTTCGTCGACGACGACCGCGACCCGTACAACGCCGTCAAGGCCTGGTGGAACGCCCCCGGCGGCCCCGGTTTCACGACGCCCCGGCAGTCGCTCTTCGAGGCCCTCGGCGTGGGGCGAGACGCCAAGCCCGGCGCGCACAAGGTCGACAAGGGGACGCTGATCTGGGACGCCGCCAGCCCGGCCGCGCTGACTTACAAAATCGATGGCGCCGTACAAATCCGCAAGCTGATCGAGCAGGCCTGCCAGGCCGCCGGCGTTTCGTACGGCGAGACCGACCACATGGTGCTCCGCCGCGGCCCGTACGTGATCGCCGCGGGGCTGGAAGCCGACAAGCCGGGGCAAAGCCACACGCTCAAGGGGCGGTTCATCGACCTGTTCGACGCCGGCCTGAAGGTCGTCGAATCCGTGCCGCTCGCCCCGACGACCCGGGCGCTTTTGATCGACCTCGACCGCGCCGCGAAAGCGCCCCGCGTGCTCGCCGCCGCCTGCCGCGTGACGAGCGAGACGCCAACGCCCGAAGGAGGCCTGAAGTTCGTCGCCCGAGGCCCGAAGGACACGACGGCCGCTATCCGCGTCGCGCTCGCGAAGCGTCCGGCCAAGGTCACGGTCGACGGCCAGCCGGCTGACGGCGAGTCCCAGACCTGGGACGACGCCTCGCACACGCTGCTCCTCCGGTTCGCCAACGGCGCCGACGGCCGACAGGTCGCGATCGATTGAGGATGCGAACGAGTGCAATGGGTGGCACGGGTTCGGTTCGTCCGAACCCGTGGGACAGGCCGTGGCAAGCGATCACGGGGTCGAGTACGAACCCGTGCCACCCTACGACTACGACTCATATACAAATTCTATTTACCCAGCTTCGTCGCGGGGTTGCGAAGGTAATAAAACCGGCCGTCTTCGGCGCCGCCGAGGAAGTCGGGGAGGCCGTCGGCGTTGAAGTCGACGACGGTGGGGCTGACGTCGTGGCCTTCGATGTTCTGGTTGGAAAGCGGGCCCATGTCGCGGAAGGCCCAGACGTCGTCCTCGGCGTCGACCTGGCGGAAGAACTGGGCGTTGGCGGCGTTGAGCAGGAGGTCGAGCTTGCCGTCGCCGTCCCAGTCGACGACGCAGAGCTTGCGCCGGCCGCTCTTGCCGGCCTTGCCCGCGTTGAGCCGTAGCGGGTCGCCGTTGGGTTTGTAGAACGCTCGCCGTGGAGGCAGGAGGACCAGCCGGCCGCTGGACCGGGCGCGAGGGAAGAGGCTGAGATAGCCTTCGTGATCGAGCATCACCAGGTCGACCATGCCGTCGCGGTTCCAGTCGATCGCGAACGGCGTCGTCCGCCATTGCGTGAGCAGGGCCTTGCCCTCGGGCCGAAGCCAGCCCCAAGGCAGGTGCGGCTGCGGGCGGCCCTGATTCCATTCCACCTCGATCGGCTGCGCTGCGGCGAGCTTCGGCTGCGTCCGCGAGCCGATGTTGCGATGCCACTGGACCTTGCCCCAGATCGAATTGACGAGCAGGTCGGGCCGGCCGTCGGAGTCCCAGTCGGCGACGCTCAGCGTGGTGTAGCCCCACTTGGCCTCGCAAGGCCCCTGGATGCTGCCGTTCGGACCCGCCATCACGCGGATCATGGCGCCGTCGGCATCCAGCCGCTTCGGCGCGGCCCATTTCGGCTTCTCGACGCCGGGCCCGCTCAGGTTCTCGAAGAAGCCGATGTAGCCGGCCGTGTTCCCCGAGAGGATGTCGAAATCGCCGTCGCCGTCCCAGTCGAAGCCGACCGGCGTGGCGAGCGCCCCGAATTTCAGGTCGTCGGCCTCTTGCTGGAAATAGCGAGGCGCCAGGAACCGGGGCGAGCGGTCGGCGGCGAGCGCGCCGGCGTTCTCGACGAACGCGACCCGGCCGTCCTCGTCGCCGACGATCAGGTCGACGTCTCCGTCAAGATCCCAGTCGATCGCGGTCGGCGTGATCATCTCCAGGTCCATCGCCAGCGGGCGGCCGTCGGCGTTCGCCAGCCGCTTGCCGGCCGCGTACTCGGGACGGGTCCGCGAGCCGACGTTCTCGAAGTACGTGAAGCCGTCGAGGAATTCGCCGCAGATCAGGTCGAGATCGCCGTCGCCGTCGAAATCGGCGAAGTTCGGCGACGGCCAGCCGAACACCTCGATCGGCGCGCCGGCGGCCGTCGCCTGGAACGGTTTCTCATACTTCGGCGCATCGTTCTCGCCCACGTTCCGGATCACATAGACGAACCCGCGCAACGGGCCGCGCGTCCACTTGCCGGCGACGTCGTAGCCGTCGTCCCAGCCGTAATCGGTCCAGTCGTCGGCGCCGACGACGACGTCGAGCTTGCCGTCGCCGTCATAGTCGACCAGCCGCCAGAAATTCCCGCGCACCTTGTTCGGGTGGATGTTCGCGGGCAGGCCGAGACTCTTGACGACGTCGAGGCCGCGGTTGAGGAAGTCGGGGTATTCGAAGCCCGGCGAAAGGACGCGGGGGCGGCCGTCGACGTAGCTGACCTGGACGTTCTGCAACCCCTTGCTGATGCGCCGACCCGGCTTGAAGACCGGGGTCTTGACGGCCGAGGTCGGGCCGGTCGCATTCTCGAAGAAGTAGACGCCGTTGTACGGCTGGTCCGGGCAGGCGACGACGAGGTCGAGGTCGCCGTCGCCGTCGAAATCCATCGGCAGCGGCCAGGCCCAGAGGCCGACGCCGAGGTCGACGACGAGGCCGGGGTTGTTGTACTTCAGCCGCTCCAGGCCGTCGGCCGCGTCGACCCGCGCGGCGACCGCCAGGCACAGGAACGCACACGCCGCCATCCCGCTCCATCTCATGATCACGTCGACTCCAACTCGCTCGCTTATCCGGGGACGAACCGCCGCAACAGCCCCGAAAGCAGGCCGCCGCGAGGGCGAGAGCGAGCGTCGGGCTGGTCATTGTACGCACACGAGCGGAACAATTCTTCCAGCTTGCGGCGAAACGACCAATCCTGAGTGAGCTGCGAGAGCCGATCGAAGTCGGTCTTGCTCATGTAGCCGTTGCACGTGAGCCGCTTGGTCGCGGCGTCGTAAGACAACCGGTCCTTCATGTCCCGAGGAATAACGAACCCGGTCGGCAGTCTTTCGAGCATGACGAAGCGATCCATGGAAGACCCTCCATCCCATTCAAGCCCTTAAATACGTCGTCGATCGGTCGAACCGAATCGTGCGACGGCCGCCCCGCTGCCGCGTTAATCGGCAAGTCCAGCATGGGCGCGAGAGCCCGTCGATTGCAATCGTCGGATTCGAATTTCCCTATCCACGACAACCGCGCCATTCGCGCGGGTCGCATTGCAAAACCTGCATTCATCCTTGCCGGAAACAGCCGCCCAAGTCGGAAAGGCCGCCGCGCGAGCCCGGTCGACAGAGTTCGCCCGACCGATCGAACTCCGAGAGTCGGACCGAAACACGACCGTCGCCATTTGCGGATCGGATTCGCGGGATCTAAGCTGGAATGATGCCGTGTCGACGCGGCTGATGCGGGCGATTGCGAATCTCAGGAGGGGGAGACGGCGATGATCGATCGGCGCGGCTGGCTGGGTTCGGCCCTGGCGGGAGGGCTGGCGATCGCGGCGGGCGGGCTCGGAGGCCGAGCCTCGGCCCAGGAGCCCAAGCCCCAGACCAAGGGCCGGCGCACGGTTCGACGGCCTGTGGTCGCTCGCGACCGCACGGCGATGCGGCCGGTGCTCGAGCCCTGGGAGACGGGCCTCGCGAGCGATCCCCGGATCGAGACGATCCTCGCGCCGATGGTCGAAGCCTACAAGCCGCCCGGCATGATCGGCGCGATCCTCAAGGGGACCGCGATCACGGCGATCGGCGCGGTCGGCGTCCGCAAGATCGGCTCGTCCGACCCGATCCGCGTGACCGACCAGATCCACATCGGTTCGTGCACCAAGGCCATGACGGCGACGATGATCGGCACGCTGTTCGAGGACCAGTTGCTCGCGCCCTCGACGACGATCTCCGAACTCTTCCCGGACGACGCGCCGGGGTTGCATCCCGACTTTCAGAAGGTCACGCTCTGGCAATTGCTCACCCACCGGGCGGGCCTGCCGCACGACGCTTCGTGGTGGCAGCTCGCCGGCCAGACGACGACCGAACAGCGGCGTTCGGCGATGCTTCAACTCATGTCGAAGCCGCCGCTCACGAAGCCGGGAGCGACCTACGCCTACTCGAACGCCGGCTACGCGCTGGCGGGCCTGATGGCCGAGCAGGCGACCGGCCAGCCCTGGGAAGATTTGATGCAAGAGCGGCTGTTCGCGCCGCTCAACATGTTCTCGGCGGGCTTCGGCCCGCCCGGCGAAGGGCGGCCGGGAACCGTCGACCAGCCGTTCGGCCACCACATGGTTCGCGGCCGGCTCGAAGCGACCCGACACGACAACGCGGCCTGCCTGGGACCGGCCGGAACCGTGCACTGCACGACGGCCGACTGGGCGAAGTTCGCGATCGCCCACCTTCGCGGCGAGCGGGCCGACGGCAAGCTGCTCCGGGCCGAGACGTTCCGCGAACTGCACACGGCGCCGAAGGGTTCGCAGTACGCCGCCGGCTGGATCGTCGTCAATCGGCCCTGGGCCGGAGGCCGGGCGCTGACCCATTCGGGCAGCAACACCTACTGGTACTGCACCATCTGGCTCGCCCCGGCCCGCGACTTCGGGATTCTCGTCGCCGCCAACCGAGGCGACGGCGACGTCGCCCGCGCCTGCGACGAGACCGTCGGCGCCCTGATCGGCCTGGCCTGACGACAAAGACGATTGCCGATGCGATGATCTCTTCTCCCGGTGGGGGGGAAGGCATACTCGCCGCGGTCGGCGTCTGTGTATGATAGCTCTCGACGACTTTTCACCCGAGACACGATCCGGCATGGACCTGAACCAACATCACGAGACGCACCCACCGATCGAAGACCCCCGGGTCTACCTGGCCGCCGAGCGCACCTACCTGGCCTGGGTGCGGACCTCGATCGGGCTGATGGGCTTCGGCTTCGTGATCGCCCGGTTCGGCTTCTTGATCCGGAGTCTGGCGATCATGGACCCGAGCCGTCCGTATAACTCGAAGTTCTCGCCCTACCTCGGATTCACGATGGTCTGCTTCGGCGTCGCGGTCTGTCTGGTCGCGGCCGTCCGTCATCGCGTGTACATCCGGGCGCTCCGCGCCGGGGTGGCGAACCCGCAAATGAGCCTGTCGGCTTCGATGGCCCTCGCCGCCGTGCTGGCCGTCGCCGGAATGATGATGGCGATTCATATTTTGACGACTTAGCACCTTGACCTGATGGGAATCGAGAACGGAATGAACGCCCAGGAACTTTGGAAGCGCTATCAGCGGACGCTCTGTCAGGTCGCCTCGGTCGGGGTCTCGCTCGACGTCAGCCGGATGGCGTTCGACGACGCCGACCTGGAGCGGATGAAGCCGGCGCTCGACCGCGCGTTCGCGGCGATGGACGAGCTGGAGAAGGGGGCGATCGCCAACCCGGACGAGAACCGGATGGTCGGCCATTACTGGCTGCGCGCCCCCGAACTCGCGCCGACGTCGGACCTGACCGACGAGATCGCCCGGACGCTCGCCGCGGCGGTCGACTTCGCCGCCCAGGTCCACTCGGGCGCGATCAAGCCCCAGCGCAAGCCACGATTCACGCGGATGCTGTCGATCGGCATCGGCGGCTCGGCCCTCGGCCCGATGTTCGTCGCCGACGCCCTGGGGGGCCCCGGGATCGACAAGCTTCAGCCCCACTTCATCGACAACACCGACCCCGACGGCATCGCCCGCGAGGTCGCGCGGCTGGGTGCGAATCTCGACGAGACGCTCGTCGTCGTCATGAGCAAGAGCGGCGGCACGCCCGAGACCCGCAACGGCATGCTCGTGATCGCCGAAGCCTACCGCGCGGCGGGCCTCGATTTCGCCAAGCACGCGGCGGCCGTGACCGGCGACGGCTCGAAGCTCGACCAGGCCGCCGTCAAGGAAGGCTGGCTCGCCCGATTCCCGATGTGGGATTGGGTCGGCGGCCGGACCAGCGAGACCTCCGCCGTCGGCCTCGTGCCGGGCCTGCTCCAGGGCCTCGACATGACCGCCCTCCTCGAAGGCGCGGCCGACATGGACAAGGCGACCCGCGCGCACGACGCCGCCAAGAACCCCGCCGCGCTGCTGGCCCTGATGTGGTTCCTCGCGACCGACGGCAAGGGGCGCAAGGACATGGTCGTGCTCCCCTACAAGGATCGACTTTTGCTGTTCAGTCGATACCTCCAGCAGCTCGTGATGGAGTCGCTGGGCAAGCGGCTGGACCTCGACGGCAACCGCGTCGATCAGGGGATCAGCGTTTACGGCAACAAGGGGTCGACTGATCAGCATGCGTACGTCCAGCAGCTTCGCGACGGCGTCAACAACTTCTTCCTGACGTTCGTCCGCGTGCTCGAAGACGGCGGCGACGGGGTCGAGGTCGAGCCCGGCGCGACGCCCGGCGACTACCTCCACGGCTTTTTGCTCGGCACCCGCGAGGCCCTGTTCGCCAACGACCGCCAGTCGGTGACGATCACCGTGACGCGGGTCGACGCCCGGACCGTCGGCGCGCTCATCGCGCTGTTCGAGCGGGCCGTCGGGCTGTACGCGAGCCTCGTGAACGTCAACGCCTACCACCAGCCGGGCGTTGAGGCCGGCAAGAAGGCCGCCGCCGAAGTGCTGGCGATCCAGGACAAGGCGGCCTCGGCCCTGTCGGCGACCCCGCATACGGCCGATCAGATCGCCGCCGCCGTCGGCGCGCCCGAAGCCGCTGAGGCCGTCTACCTCGTCCTAGAACACCTCGCCGCCAACGGCCGCGCCCGCGTCACCCCCGGCGAACACCCCGGCGCCACCACGTTTCAGGCCCCGTGAGCCGAGCATCCTCCGAGACTCCAACCACCAACCGAGACCCCGCCATGAGTCTGGCTGGCATCGAGTTCGAGACCGAAGATGAACCGACCGATCCCGAGTCGGAGGCGCTCGGGGTCCTCGTCGGTCGGATCGGCAGGAAGGGGGGCGCGATCCCGGCCGAGGCGCTGGCCCGGCATGTGATGAGCATCGTTCCGGCCGACGAGTGGCCGGTGCGGGTCGAGGCGGTCGACGCCCTCTTGCGGCGCCTGGAATCGGCGCGGAAGGACGAGCTGCGGATCGACGCCCGGCCGGCCGACGGGCGGACGCTCGGACGGTACGCGACCCGCCGCAAGGGGTCGAACTCACGGCCGTACCACACGGTCGCCTCGGGCGTCGATCCGATCGTCGGCCGATGCGACTGCCCCGACTTCCTCAAGAATTCGCTCGGCGTCTGCAAGCACGTCCTGGCCGTCGTTGAGCATCTGTACTCCCGGCCCCGGCTGCTGGCCCGGGCGATCAAGGAACAGGCCGAGACCGCGACGGACGCCGATGTCGAGGGGCTGACGTGGGACCCGATCCGCCCGCTGGTCGGCTTCGGCGACTGGCTGGAGCGCGTCGTCTGGCGAGGCGCGGGGAAGGACGCCCCGCGCGGCCTGTTCAAGGTCGACGCCCAGGGCGACGGCCTCGTCAAGAACGCCTTTCGCGACGCGCCTGAGAAGCGGCTCGCCGTCGTCGAATCGTTGCTGGCGGTCGGGCCGAAGACGCCGGGCGATCGCGGCCTCGATCCGGCGGTGCATGCCTTGCTGGCCCAAGAGCAGGCGAGGCTCACGCGGATCATCCGCGGCGTGGTCGGGCCGTCGAACCTGAAGAACACCTTCAAGGGGCTTTCGCGGCCGCTGTATCCGTATCAGCGCGAGGGGGTGAACCGGTTCCTGCGGACCACGCGCCTACTGCTGGCCGACGACATGGGGCTGGGCAAGACGGCGCAGGCGATCGCCTGCTGCAACGTCCTGTGGCGGGCCGGGCGGGCGAAGCGCGGGCTGATCATCGCGCCGGCGGCGCTCAAGCCCCAGTGGGCCCGCGAGTGGGCTCAGTTCTCGGACCTCTTGGTCCAGGTCGTCGACGGGCCGCCCGCCGAACGGCAACGGATTTACGAACGCTGCAATGAAGGCTTCCTCATCATCAACTATGAGCAATTGCTTCGCGACCTGGAGATGGTGCGGGGCTGGGCGCCCGACCTGGTTGTGCTCGACGAGGCGCAGCGGATCAAGAACTGGGCGACCAAGACGGCGCTCTCGGTGAAGGGCTTGAATCCGCGGTACCGGCTGGTGCTGACCGGGACGCCGATGGAGAACCGGGTCGAGGAGCTGGCGTCGGTGGTCGAGTGGGTCGACGACATGGCGCTCGAGCCCAAGTGGCGGCTGCCGGCGGTCCACGCCGTCCGGGCCGACGGCCGCAAGGAGGTCGTCGGCGTCCGCAACCTCGACACGCTCCGCGAGCGGCTCGCGCCGTGCATGCTCCGGCGGGTCCGGCAGGAGGTGCTCGACCAGCTTCCGCCCCGCACCGACGTCCGGGTGCCGATCGAGATGACCGAAGAGCAGATGGAGGAGCACGACGCGCTCAACCAGCCGATCGCGCAGCTCGTCCGCATCTCGATGATCCGTCCGCTCAAGCAGCACGAATTCCTCCGGTTGATGAGCCTGTTGACCACGCAGCGGATCATCTCCAACGGCCTGGCCCAGCTTCGGTTCGAGGACGTCTGGCCGTCGATCCGCCGCCGAAGCCCCGACGACGGCGTGCTCAAGAGCCTGTCGGCCCCCAAGCTGATCGAGCTGCGCCAGCTCATTCGCCAGCTCGTGCTCGACCAGGGCCGCAAGGTCGTCGTCTTCAGCCAGTGGCGGCGGATGCTCCACCTGGCGCACTGGGCGGTCAGCGACTTGCTCGCCGAGGAAAACCTCCGCGCGGGCTTCTTCACCGGCGCCGAGAACCCCAGGCGGCGCACCCAGAACATCGTCGAATTCCACGACGACCCGACGTTCCGCATTCTCTTCGCCAGCGACGCCGGCGGCGTCGGGCTCAACCTCCAGCGCGCGGCGAACTCCGTCGTCAACCTCGAACTCCCCTGGAACCCCGCCGTCCTCGAACAGCGGATCGGCCGCATCTACCGGATCGGCCAGAACCTGCCGATCGACGTCTACAACCTGATCGCGGAGCAGGGGATCGAATCACGGATCGCCGATCTGGTCGGCTCGAAGCAGGCGTTCTTCAAGGGCCTCTTCGACGGCCAGAGCGACTCCATCCAGTTCGAGAACGCCGGCTCGTTCTTGAGCCGCGTCCAGAAGCTCTACGAAGACTCGATCGCTGAAGCCGCCCGAGGGGGCGGGGGGGTGGACGACGAGACCGAGACCGTCGAGCTGGCCGACGCGGCCCTCGACGACGCGGTCGCCGACCGGTTCGACGAGTTGATCGAGGCCGGCGACGAATCGCGCGACCCGGTCGCGGTCGTCAGCGAGACCACCGTGATCGAGGAGCGAAGGGCCGCGATGCCGGCCAGCGACGGCGAGGTCCGCCGGCTGTTCTCGCAGTTGAGCGTCCGCCGCGAGCCCAACGGCAACCTCGTCATCGAAGCCCCCGCCGAAGCCGCCGACACCCTCGGCGCCCTGTTCGAAGGCATGGCCGCCATGCTCCGCGCCTCGGCCCGGCCGACGGAGTAAGTTGCCCGATCGCGGTTGGAGTTGCGGCGGCGGCGGCTTGCGACGGCGGGCGGTGCGCGTCATGCTGAAAACCTATCGGCGGATTCGGGCGTCGCGGTCCGAGGCCGATCTCTTGCCTGTTTTCGAGGAGTCGCTGGACCATGAAACGTCGTGATTTCCTGACCACTTCCGCCATCGCCGGCGTTTCCGGGAGCTTCTTGCGAGGCGCGGCGCCGGCCGTCGCCCGGGCGGCCGACGAGTCGCCCAATTCCAAGGTCCGCTTCGCCTGCATCGGCGTCGGCGGCAAGGGGGACAGCGACACCAACGACGCCGGCAAGCATGGCGAGATCGTCGCCCTTTGCGACATCGACGAGAAAACGCTCGACAAGATGGCGGCCAAGTACCCCAACGCGAAGAAGTACTTCGACTACCGCAAGATGCTCGAAGAGCTTGGCGACAAGATCGACGCCGTCACCGTGAGCACGCCCGACCACTCGCACGCGGTCGCCTCGGCGATGGCCATGCGGATGGGCAAGCACACGTTCTGCCAGAAGCCGCTGACGTGGTCGATCGAGGAGGCCCGCATCCTCCGCACGCTCGCCGCCGAGAAGAACCTCTGCACCCAGATGGGCAACCAGGGAACCGCCGACGACGGCTTCCGCGAAGGCGTCGAGCTGCTCAAAGCCGGCGCGCTCGGGCCGATCAAGGAGATCCACGTCTGGACCAACCGGCCGATCTGGCCGCAGGGCGTCAAGCGCCCCACCGACACCCCCGGCATCCCCAACAACGTCCACTGGTACGAATTCCTCGGCCCCGCCCACGACCGCCCCTACCACGGCGGCTACCACCCGTTCAACTGGCGCGGCTGGCTCGACTTCGGCACCGGCGCGCTGGGCGACATGGCCTGCCACACGATCAACGTCGCCGCCATGGGCCTTGAGCTGTTCGACGCCGAGAGCGTCGAGGTCCTCGACACCTCCGGCATCGTCGACCGCGAAACCTACCCCACCTGGTCGATCATCAAGACCCAGTTCGGCGAGCGCAACGGCCGCGCCCCGCTCTCCCTCACCTGGTACGACGGCGGCGACAAGCTCCCCGAGGAGAAGCGCGCCTACAAGAAGCTGCTGCACGGCGAAAAGTCGTCCGGCAGCGGCCTGTTGATCGTCGGCGAGAAGGGCTCGTTCTACTCCGTGAACGACTACGGCGCCGAGCACGTCCTGCTGCCGCGCGACAAGTACAAGGAATTCAAGAAGCCCGAGGCGACCCTACCGCGCTCGCCCGGCCACTTCACCGAGTGGGTCGAGGCCATCAAGACCAAGGACCCCAAGAAGGCGCTCTCGAACTTCGAGTACGCCGGCCGCCTCACCGAGACCGTCCTCCTGGGCGTCGTCGCCCTCAAGGCCGGCACCAAGATCGAGTGGGACGCCAAGGACATGCGCGCCAAGAACAACTCCGCCGCCGACCAGTACATCCGCCGCGACTACCGCAAGGGCTTCTCGATCCACGTTTGAGCGCGGCTCGCAGACACGTTGTGGACGGCCGGATTCGGGTTCCCTTCTCCCCTTGCGGGAGAAGGTGCCCCGAAGGGGCGGATGAGGGGTGCTCGATCGCCCTGTGACCCGAACAAAGACACGATGATGCTCCCCCCTCATCCGGCCGTGCCGGCCGCCTTCTCCCGCAAGGGGAGAAGGCATGGCCGCGACGGCCTGTTCTCATAATCAAACCGAGTTTCACCTAGCGAGCCACGATGATCTGTTCACACGTAAACTCCGTACTGCGTTCGTCGCGCCTGGCGCGCAGGGTCTTCCTCGGGGTCTGGATCAGCCTGACGGCGGGGGCGGGGCCGGGGCCGCTGTCGCCGGAGGACGAACGGGCGACGTTGCGGCTGATCGACCCGGAATTGCGGATCGAGCTGATCGCGTCCGAACCCGACATCGCCAGCCCGGTGGCCGTCGCCTGGGACGAGGCCGGGCGGCTGTTCGTCGTCGAGATGACCGACTACCCGGCCGGTCCGAAATCGGGCAAGGTCCGTATGCTCGTCGACCGCGACGGCGACGGCCGCTATGAGACCGCATCGACGTTCGCCGACGGATTGAATTTTCCGAACGGCGTGCTCCCCTGGAACGGCGGCGTGCTCGTGACCGCCGCGCCCGACATTGTGTTCCTGAAGGACACGAACGGCGACGGCGTCGCCGACGAGCGCCGGGTGGTCTTGACCGGGTTCGTCGAGGGGAACCAGCAGCTTCGCGTCAACGGCCTGACATGGGGCGCCGACAACTGGGTTTACGCCGCGAACGGCCGCAGCGACGGCGTCGTCCGCCGGCCCGGCGACCCCGACGCCAAGGCGGTCCCGCTCAACCGCCACGACTTCCGGTTCCGGCCCGACACCGGCGAAATCCAGGTGGTCTCCGGCTTCAGCCAGTTCGGTCTGCCGCGCGATGATTGGGGCCGCCGGTTCCCGTCGTGGAACACGATCCCGATCCGCCACGCCGTGATCGAGGAACGCGTCCTCAGCCGCAACAAATACCTAGCCGAATCGGCGTCGGTCGCGTCGATCCTCGACCCCGCCGACGGCGGCCGGGTCTTCCCGATCAGCCCCGCGCAGACGACGTTCAATCGCGAGTCGACGGCCTATTTCAACGCCACCTGCGGCCCCACGATCTACCGCGGCGACGTCCTGGGCGACGCCTACAAGGGCGACGCCTTCGTCTGCGAATCGCTCACGAACCTGGTCCAGCGCCGGGTGCTGGAACAGCGCGGGCCGACGTTCCTCGCCCGCCGGGCCGAAGCCGACCGCGAATTCCTCGCCTCGACCGACCCCTGCTTCCGCCCGGTCAACCTGACGACCGGCCCCGACGGCGCGCTTTACGTCGTCGACTTCTACCGCGAGATGGTCGAGCACCCGCAGTTCGTCCCCGAAGCGCTGCGCAAGTCGGTCGACTTCCGCCGCTGGAACAACCGGGGCCGGCTCTGGCGGATCAGCAAGAAAGACGCGAAGCTCGCGGTCGGCCCGCCGCTCGGCAAGGCGCCGACGGCCGTCCTGGTCGCCTCGCTCGAACACATCAATGCCTGGCAGCGCGACACCGCCCAGCGGCTGCTCGTCGAGCGCCACGATACGGCGGCGATCCCCGCGTTGGCTGCGCTGGCGAACGCCGGCGCGACTCCGCTCGGCCGGGCGCACGCCCTCTGGACGCTCGACGGCCTCGGATCGCTCGACGACGCCGTGCTCGCCCGGGCGCTTTCCGATCCGAACGCCGGCGTCCGCGAGGCCGCCGCGAAGCTGGCCGACGGCCGCCCGGGGCTCGCCGACGCGCTGGTCAAGGCGGCCGACGCCCCCGAGATCCGCGTGCGGTTTCAGGCGGCGATCGCGCTGGGCGACCTGGCCGACGACCGCGCGGCCGGCGCGCTGGCGAAAATCGCCGCGCGGGACGCCGACGACGAATGGGCCCGCCTGGCGGTGCTCAGCGGGCTGGGCGAGAAGGCCGATCGGTTCTTGCAGGCGTTGCTCGACGACGACCCCGAATGGCTGGCCGCGACGTCGCCGGGTCAGGCTCGATTGCTGGCGGCGGCGGCATCGATCGTGGGGGCGCGGAATCGCCCCGACGAGTTGCGGAAGCTGGCGGCCCGGCTGTCGCCCGATCCGAACGCCGCGTCGGTCGCCGGCCGGATCGCCCTGCTCGACGGCCTGTCGGACGGCCTGTCGCGAGCGGGCCGGCCGCTGCATGCGCTGTTGAAGGAAGGGCCGGCCGAGGCGTTCAAGGGGATCAGCGCGTTGCTCGACCGCGCGGCGAAGGTCGTCTCTGCCGCCGACGCCCCGCCGGCCGACCGCGCCCAGGCGCTGGCCTTGCTGGCGCGCTGCCGGCCCGAGGCGTGCGCCGAGGCGGTCCCCGGCCTGCTCGCGCCCGGCCAGCCCGACGCCGTGCAATCGGCCTCGGCCCGGGCGGTCGCCGAGGTGGGCTCGCCCGAGCTGGCGGGGCGGATTCTGGAGCGTTGGGGAGCGCTGCCGACCCGCGTCCGCCGCGAGGTGCTGTCGGCGTTGACGACCTCGGCGCCGCTGGCCGACCGGCTCGTGACGGCCATCGAAGACGAGGAGGTGGCGATGACCGAGCTGGCCCCCGCCGACCGCGACGCGCTCCGGCTCACGCCCGACGCCGCGCTCCGCGCCCGGATCGAGAAGCTGCTGGCGAAATCGGCCCCGGCCGATCGTGGCGCCGTCGTCCTGAAGTTCCAGCCGTCGCTCGAACTGAAAGGCGACGCCCAGCGCGGAGGCGAGCTGTTCGCCAAGAACTGCCAGACGTGCCACCAGCGCCAGGGCAAGGGCAACCGCGTCGGCCCAGACCTATCCGGCGTCGCCGGCCGTCCCCCGGCGGCGCTGCTGAAGGACATCCTCGACCCCAACGCCGACGTCTCGCCCGACTTCTCGACGTTCCTCGTCGTCACCAAACGCGGCCAGACGTTCTCGGGCCTGCTCGCCGAGGAAACCGCCTCCAGCCTGAAGCTCCGCGCCGCCGAGGGGATCGAGCAATCGGTGCTCCGCTCCGAGATCGAAGCCCTGCGCCCCAGCGGCCGAACCCTGATGCCCGAAGGCCTCGAAGAAACCCTCGGCCCCCAGGGCCTCGCCGACCTGATCGCGTTCCTCAAGCAACCGTGAGGAGAAGACGCGCCGGCCCTCGCGCGCCGCCCAATTGCCGACCGCGGTAAGATGAGGATGGTCGGGAACGGCGAGTTTCCCGAGTCCGAATCCAAAGGGAGGGTGCGCGATGGCAACGGCGACGTTTGGGGCGGGGTGTTTCTGGGGCGTCGAGGAAGCGTTCCGCAAGATGCCCGGGGTCGTCGAAACGGCGGTCGGCTACATGGGGGGGGCGGTCGAGCATCCGACGTACAAGCAGGTTTGCACCGACCAGACCGGGCACGCCGAGGTCGTCCAGGTTCAGTTCGACCCCGCGCAAGTGAGCTTCCCGCAACTGCTTGAGCTGTTCTGGAAGATCCACAACCCCACCACGCTCAACCGCCAGGGGCCCGACTTCGGCAGTCAGTACCGCTCGGCCGTCTTCTATCACGACGACGCCCAGCGCGACGAGGCGTCGGCGCTCAAGCGACGGCTCGATGAGTCCGGCGCGTTCCCCCGGCCGATCGTCACCGAGATCACCCCCGCGGCGACCTTCTGGCGAGCCGAGGAGTATCACCAGCAGTACGTTCAGAAGAACGGCGGCGGAAGCTGCCATATCTGATCGTGATCGATCGCGGCGTCCGCCGGCCGACTCGACCGAGCGGGTCAGCAGCAGAGCGCTTCGCAGGCCATCGTGGGCCGGCCGCGGAGCCGGAACGGGCTCGACCCCGGATCGACCGGGGCGGGCGCCGAGGATTCGGACAGCATGTCGAGGACCTGGGCGCGCAGGTCGTTGGCTTCGACCAGCGTCAGGTCGGAGGCGGAGAGCCGATTCAGGAGCGACTGAAGCCGCTCGATGGTGTGGGTCCGTCCGTCCGCGTCAGTCATGAGAACGTCGCAAGCCCTCTCTGGGCGATTTCGGGGAACAAAGATCCGTCTAATGACGACTCTAGGTCACACATCCGCTAGAGGCAACTTTCGCTCGATGGGTTCGGGGAAAGAACCATTCCAGGGCGATTTTTCCTTGGTACATTCGTCATAGCCTTACGCATTATTAGAGAGTGGAGCGTGTTTGGAAATGAGTTCGTCCAAAATTTTCGAGCACGCCTTCCGGGTCCGGACCGAGGACATCGACGGTCAAGGCCACGTTAACAATGTGGTCTATGTGAGATACGCCCAGGACGTCGCCGTGGCGCACTGGAAGACCGCCGTCCCGCAATCGTTCCGAGAAACCCTGTCGTGGGTGACGCGGCGGCACGAGATCGACTACCTGCGGCCGGCGTTCCTCAACGACGACCTGATCGCCCGTACCTGGATCGAGTCGGTCTCGGGCGCGAGCATGGAGCGGCGGATCGACATCGTCCGGCCCGCCGACGACACCCTGCTGACCCGCGTGAAGACCGTCTGGGTGGCCGTCGATCCTCAGACCCATCGACCCAAGCGGATCGACGACCGGCTCAAGGCGCTGTTCCTGGCCGACGCCCCCCCTTGAGCGGCTTGTCCGTGGGGGTTATGATCCGGGAAGCGTCCCCGCCCTCCGGTCGTTCCCGCCGTTTCCGCCAGGAATCGCACACCGAGGCGCCTTGCCCATGCCACACGCCCCCGCCCCCACTCGTCCGGCTTGGGTGCTCGCGATGCTGGGCGGCCTGCTCGCCTCGGCGAACGCGGCCGACGAACCCGCGTCGACCGCGTTCTTTGAGACCAAGATCCGGCCGGTGCTGGTCGAGCATTGCGCCAAGTGCCATGGCGCGGCCATCGCGGCGCCGAAGGGGGGGCTGCGGGTCGACACCCGCGACGACGTCCGACGCGGCGGCGATTCGGGGCCGGGCGTCGTCCCCGGCAAGCCCGACGAGAGCCTGCTGCTTCAGGCGATCGAACGAACCGGCGACGTCGCGCCGATGCCTCCCAAAACCAAGCTGCCGGCCGCCGTCGTCGCCGACTTCCGCGCCTGGATCGCCCACGGCGCGATCGACCCTCGCACGCCCGACGCCGCCAAGCCCGCGCCGGCCACGGCCGACGCCGACTGGTGGTCGCTCCGCCCCTTGACCCGTCCGGAAATCCCGAACGCGGGCCGCGACGCGGGCCGGAATCCAATCGACGCATTCTTGCGTGTACGCCTCGACGCCAAGGGGCTGAAGCCCGTCGCCGAGGCCGACCGCCGGACCTTGATCCGCCGCGTCACACACGACCTGACCGGCCTGCCGCCGACGCCCGACGAGGTCGCCGCGTTCGTCGCCGACGCCGATCCGACGGCTTACGAGCGGCTCGTCGATCGGCTGCTGGCCTCGCCCCGATACGGCGAACGGTGGGCGCGGCACTGGCTCGACGTGATCCATTTCGCCGACACCCACGGCCTTGAGCATGACCAGCTTCGGCCCAACGCATGGCGGTATCGCGATTACGTGATCGCCAGCTTCAACCGCGACGTCCCCTGGGACCGGTTCATCCGCGAGCAGATCGCCGCCGACGCGCTTTATCCCGATCAACCGAGCCTGACGGCCGCGCTCGGCTTCCTCGGCGCCGGTCCTTACGACCGCAGCGCGGCGGGGACCGCGCCCAAGAATTTCGAGTACCTCGACCGCGACGACCTGGTGACGCAGACGATGTCGGCCTTCGTCAGCACGACGGTCAACTGCGCCCGCTGCCACGCCCACAAGTTCGACCCGATCCCGCAGGAAGACTACTTCGCGCTCCAGGCGGTTTTCGCGGGCGTCGGCAAGGGGGACGTGGCGTACGACGCCGATCTCGAAACGGGCCGTCGCCGACGACTCTTGAAGACGTTCCTCGCCGCGTCCTGGGCCGGTCGAGCGATCTCGGCGCCGGCCGCGTTCGTCTTGGGGGCGGTCGGGACGGCCGCGTTCACACGGCTGCCGGTGCCGTTGCAGGTTTACGCGGCGTCCAGCTCGGCCGAGAACGAGCGCGGGATCGTCGCCATCACGACCCCGCGCGTGATCCGCGTGCTCCGTCGCGGCGACCTCGACGCGCCCGGGCCCGAAGCCGCGCCCGGGGCGCTTTCGGCCGTGTCGTCGCTCAAGGGTCGGTTCGACCAGGTCGCGCGAGACGACGAGGCGGGCCGACGCGTCGCGCTGGCCGAATGGCTGGCCGACGATCGCAATCCGCTGACCTGGCGGAGCATCGCGAACCGGGTCTGGCAGTATCATTTCGGCCGCGGCCTGAGCGACGCGCCCGGCGATTTCGGCCGGATGGGCGACCCGCCGTCGCATCCGGAATTGCTCGACTGGCTGGCGGTCGAGCTGCGCGACGGCGGCTCGATGAAGCGGCTGCACCGGCTGATCTGCACGAGCGCGGCCTACCGGCGGGCGTCGGTCCATCGCGACGACGCCGAGGCCGTCGACCCCGGCGACCGGCTGGTCTGGCGGATGAGCCGCCGCCGGCTTGAAGCCGAGGAGTTCCGCGACGCCGTGCTCGCCGTCAGCGGCCGGCTCGACCACCAGCCCGGCGGCCCCGGCTCGGCCCAGTTCAAGACGCTCCCCGGCATCCAGGTCACGCCCAAACTCGACTACGAGACGTTCGACTGGGACGCCCCCGGCGCGACCCGGCGGTCGATCTACCGGATCGTCTGGCGCGGCATGCCCGACCCGCTGTTCGACGCCCTCGACTTTCCAGACGCCACGCTGATGACGCCGGTCCGCGGCTTCTCAGCCTCGCCGCTCCAGGCCCTCGCGCTGCTCAACAACCCGTTCGTGCTCCGGTTCAGCGCGCATTTCGCCGCGCGAGTCGAAGCCGTCGGCAAGTCGACCGACGACCATGTCCGCGCCGCGTTCCGACTGGCCCTATTGCGCGAGCCCTCGACCGACGAGCTGGCCGCGTTCGGCAAGCTCGCCGACGCGCACTCGCTCGCCGCCGTCTGCCGCCTGCTGTTCAATAGCAACGAATTCTTGTTCGTGGACTGAATCATGAATCAAAACCCGTTGCACATGCCGGCCGTCTCGCGTCGCGACTTCCTCTCACGGTTCGGCGGCGGCATCGGCTCGGTGGCCCTGGCGCAGCTTCTATCGCGCGACGCCTCGGCCGGCGCGGGTGCTCCAGGGGTGCTCGGGGCGCCGCATCATCCGGCCAGGGTGAAGCGGGTGATTCAGTTGTTCATGAACGGCGGCGCGAGCCCGATGGACACGTTCGATTACAAGCCCGAACTGAACCGGCTGCACGGCCAGTTGATCGGCCCCAAGGAGAAGCCCGAGGGCTTCACCGCGCCGGCCGGCGCGGTCATGAAAAGCCCGTTCGCGTTCCGCCGTCATGGCGAGCGAGGGCAGTGGGTCAGCAGCGTGTTTCCGCATCAGGCGAAGTGGGTCGACGACATGGCCTTTTTGATGGCCATGGCCTCCAAGACGAACGTCCACGGGCCGGCCAGCTACATGATGAACACGGGCTTTCTGCTGCCCGGCTTCCCGTGCATGGGCGCCTGGATCTCGTACGGGCTGGGCGACCTGACCGACAACCTACCGACGTTCGTCGTCCTGCCCGATCCCAAGGGGCTGCCGTACAACCAGAAGGGGAACTTCAGCGCGGGGTTCCTGCCGGCGCGGCACCAGGGGACGGTGATCAACGCGGCCTCGGCCCGGCCCGTGCCCGATTTGTTCCCCGACGCCGGTTGCAAATTCGCCGGGGGCGACGCCCAGCGCGACAGCCTGGCGTTGCTCGAACGGTTCAACCGCAAGCACGCGGACGACCGGCCCGACGATTCACGGCTTGAGGCCCGGATCGCGTCGTACGAGCTGGCCGCCAAGATGCAGTTGAGCGCCCCGGAGGTCTTCGACGTCTCGCGCGAGAGCGCGGTCGTCCGCCGAGCGTACGGGCTCGACCAGGACCACACGGCCGACTTCGGCCGCCGCTGCCTGCTGGCGCGCCGGCTGATCGAGCGCGGGACGCGGATCGTCCAGGTCTGGAGCGGGCCGCAGGGGGCCGAGGGGAATTGGGACAACCACGGCAACATCCAGACCGAGCTGCCGCCGATCGCCGCGAGCGTCGACCAGCCGATCGCCGCCTTGCTCGGCGACCTCAAGGCCCGCGGCCTGCTCGACGACACGCTCGTCGTCTGGACCACCGAGTTCGGCCGCACGCCGTTCGCGCAGGGCTCGCTCGGCCGCGACCACAACGGCGGCTCGTTCGTCACCTGGCTCGTCGGCGCGGGGGTGAAGGCGGGCGCGTCGCACGGCCGCAGCGACGACCTCGGCTATCACGCGGTCGAGGGCAAGACCTACTGCTACGACCTCCACGCCACGATCCTCCACTTGATGGGCGTCGACCACAAACGCCTCACCTTCCGCACCGCCGGCGTCGATCGCCGCCTCACCGACGTCCACGGCGAGGTCGTCCACGAAATCCTGGCCTGAACCGGCCCAGCCAGGCTCATCGATTCTTCATCAATTCTTGCATGTAATATCATTGGTGGAATCGAGCATCATTTTGTAGGGTGATCGAACAGGATTTCGACCCTACGAAATGGAGCCGAAGCTCATGAACTCGCATCGTCGTCTCGACCGGGCGTTCACGTTGATCGAGTTGCTGGTGGTGATCGCGATCATCGCGGTGTTGATCGCGCTTCTGCTGCCGGCGGTGCAGTCAGCCCGCGAGGCCGCTCGTCGCATTCATTGCACGAACAACCTCAAGCAGCTCGGCCTGGCGGTGGCCAACTACGAGAGCGGCAACAACGCCCTGCCGCCGCAGCAGACGATGAAGCAGGTCGGGACCAAGCAGCCGACGTCGTATACGTCGTGGGGCGTCAGCGCCCGGCTCGCGCCGTTCATGGAGGCCGGGCCGCTGTACAACTCGATGAACTTCACGCTCAAGTACAGCGACCCGACGAACACGACGGTCAGCTACACGACGATCGGCTTCCTGCTCTGCCCGAGCGAGCCGAATCAGCAGCCGAACGCCAACCCGGCCAAGGGCGAGTCGTTCGGGGTGTCGAACTACGGCTGGAACGTGGGCGACTGGTACGTCTTCGGCGGCGCGTCGGGCCCCGCCAACCGCAACGCCTTCGCCGTCAACGTCAGCCGGTCGTACGCGGCGTTCACCGACGGCCTCAGCAACTCGGTCCTCAGCGCCGAGGTCAATACGTATCAGCCGCTGTTCAAGTCGTGCTTCGGCAACGGGTCGGGCGGAACCTTCCCGATGCTGAGCGACCCCAACAACGTGCCGTCGCCCGCCGACTCGTTCGCCGTCGTGAAAGCGGCCGCGACGTCAGGCTCGTGCAAGGCCGACACCGGCCACACCAAGTGGTCGATCGGCTCGGCTTGCTACGACGGCTTCACCACGGCCCTGCCTCCCAACGCCAAGGTGATCGTCGACGGCACGCAGCAGAGCTACGACCTGGCCACGCTCGACGAGAACAACGGCGGCCCGACCTTCGCCGCCATCACCTCGCGAAGCCACCACCCCGGCGGCGTCAACGCCCTGTTCGCCGACGGCAGCGTCCACTTCATCAAGGACTCGATCGACGGCATGAACTGGCGGGCGCTCGGATCGATCCGCGGCGGCGAAATCGTCTCCTCCGACCAGTACTAACCGACACGAATTGGGAAACATGATGACGCCGATGCGTAAATCCGCCCTGACCCTCGCCGCCGCGTTCGCCGTATTCTCGCCGATCCAAGGGTTCGCCGAGGACGTGCTCGCCCCTCGGATCGTGATCGAGACCGAGACCGTCCCGCACGCCGGCGACGCGGCCGACGACCCGGCCGTCTGGGTCCACCCCGACGACCCGGCGCAGAGCCTCGTTCTCGGGACCGACAAGAAGGGGGGCGTGATCGCCTTCGACCTCGCCGGCAAGCGGATTCAGGAGGTCTCGCCGGACCTCCGGCCCAACAACATCGACGTGATCTACGGCTTCCCGATGCACGGCGGCGCGGTCGACCTGGCCGTCGCGGGGACCCGTGCCGAGGGCAAGCAAGGGGTCGCGATCTGGCGGATCGACGCCGCCAACCGCCGGCTCGCCGAGATCGCCCCGGGGCCGGCGTTCACTGTGTTCGGCGGGACCGAGCCGTACGGCACCTGCGTCTACCGCAGCCCCAAGGATCAGGCCTTCTACATCTTCGTGAACAACAAGAAGGGGAAGGTCGAGCAGTACCGCCTCGACTCGCCTTCCGAGGGCGCGGTGCGGGCGACGTTGGTCCGCGCGTTCGGCGTCGGATCGCAGACCGAGGGGTGCGTCGCCGACGACGACCTGGGGGCCTTCTACCTCTCGGAAGAGTCGGTCGGGATCTGGAAATTCTCGGCCGAGCCCGACGGCGGGACTGAAGGGGTTTTGATCGCCAAGGTCGGCGAGCACGGGCTGACGGCCGACGTCGAGGGCCTGACGATCTATCGCGGCGCCCGCGACGCCGGCTATTTGATCGCCTCCAGCCAGGGAAGCGGCGACTTCAAGGTGTTCGAGCGGGCCGGGGCGAACCGGTTCGTCGCGACGATCGACCTGGGCCTGGCCGACGTCGACGGCCTCGACGTCGTCGCCGTCCCCACCTCCGCGCGGTTCTCCCGTGGCCTGTTCGTCTGCCAGGGAGGCAAGACCACCGGCGCCAACCAGAACTTCAAATACGTCGCCTGGGACGAGATCGCCGGCGACCGCCTGCTCATCGACGCGTCCCGATCCGTCCGCGGCCGGTGACGTCGAGCACGTCCGGTCAACGGCCGATCGGCAGGGTCAGGAACGGGCCGGCGGCCGCCTTGTTGCCGAAGTCGAGCCGGCCGAGCTGGAGCATCAGGGCGAGGGTCGACTTGCTGGCGTGGTCGCGATCGTCGATGTAGTACCAGTAGCCGCGATACGAGATCGCGACGAACGCGCACGGCGGAGGCTTGTGGCCCTTGCCGCAATGGACCTCGAACAGCCCCTGGGTCAGCTCGCGGCCGTCGATGGGATCGCCCGCGTCGTCGGTCTGGGTCTTCACCAACCCGCAGCTCAGGTGCTCCTCGGGAACCTCGACTCCATTGGCCAGGTAGTACATCACCTGCGACGCCGACCGGGTCATGACGCGGATCTCGGACGAAGGGGGCCGAGGATAACGCATGGGGTCGGGTATCACACCGGGGGCGACCACGACGTCGTAGGCGGGCCGCCCGGGTTCCAGATTCAGCAACTCCATCAGCTCGACCACCTCCGGGCGATCGACCGCGCGAGGGTTGATCCGGACGACCATCTTCGTCCCCTTGCGGACGAGGACCATCTTCCCGTCCGGCTGGGCGCGGAGCTCGACGCCCGACTTGGCGGCGTCGACGGCGGCGGCGGCCGACGACGACTCGATCGGCAACGGCCCCCCCACGACCGTCTCGTGTTCCTCGACCCGGAGGCTCGACCATTCCTGGGTCTGAAGCTCCTGAATCAGCTCGGTCGCCCTCTGGAACCTCCGGAAATCCGAGATCACGGCGCGTTGCGGTCCGCTTGCGGTGACCGCGTTGGGGACGCCGTTGAGACGCTCGACCCAGAGGCGGAGGATCACCGAGGGGGGCCAGCTCGTCTCGATCAAGAAGGCGAGCGTCTCGGGCGGGGCCGGGGTCATGAACTGACGCACCGCGTCGCCGTCGTCGGCGGGCAGCAGGGTGATGGTCGGCCGGTTCGCCCCGCTGACGTTCAGGTTCGGCAGGATCGACGTGAACGTCCTGAAGATGACGTTGCTGTTGCTCGGGTTGGGGGCGACGAAGAACGGCTGCGCCTGAGCGCCGCCGGCCAGCTCGTACTGCGACGCGATCGACGAGACGTTCAGATTCAGCGGGGTCTCGTTGTACCGCATGTGGACGATGTTCCGCAGCAGTTGCTCCTCGCCCACCGTGCGGATCGCCTCCTGGTAGCGCCCGTGCGTCTTCTCCAGGAGCTTGGGACCGAACGCGCAGCCCGACGGCACGACGAGCGCGCCCAGGCACGCCAGGACCAGACCGATTCGGCCGCGCGCCCCGCCGGGGAGTCCGATCATTCGTCGCTTCCGGCGTTCGCGACGGCCGCCGGAGCAGGCGGGGCGGGGGCCGGCTGCGGCGTCGCGACCTTCTTGCCGCCGTACTGAATCGTCAGGCCGGCGTAGATGACGTCGACCTGAGCGTCGAGCCGGATGCTGCTGCCGGGGACCTGGCCGATCGGCCCCTCGATCGCGTTGCGGAACCCGTGCTGCCAGGCCAGCGAAAACGCGACGTCGTCGGTCATCCGGTACGAGACGCCCATCGACAGCATGTGCTGGATGATCGCCGGCGCCTGGGCGTTGAACAGCGTCTGCGGCGACCGCACCGGGTTGGTGTTGAACAGGTAGCCGCCCATCAACGACAGGCGATCGGTCGCCTTGTACTGCACGCCGGTCGCGACGGCGAAGACGCTCCGCCAGTCGAGGCCGCCGTCGGCGATCTTCTGGCCGAACAGGCTGGCGTTCGCGTAGTCGAAGTAGCGGAGGTCGACGTCGATCAGGGTCTTCGGCAGGCCCTTGTAAGCCACGCCCCACGAAATCACCTCGGGGAGCTGCGCCTGCACGCCGATGCGCCGGGGCGACAGGTTCGGGTTGAAGCTGTTGTACGCCCACCGCTCTTGCCAAACGGGGCTCTTGTAGGAGAACCCGAGGTTCCAGTCGTCGCTCAGCTCGTAGAGGAGCCCGAATTGGAACCCGCCCCCCCAGAACGGCCGCCCGTTGGTTCCGGCCGGGAACGTGGCCACGCCGTACTGGTCCTTCGGCCCCGCCGCGAAGAAGGCCGGCGAGAAGCTGATCGTCCCCGCCGTGACGACCGGCCCCCCCGCCACCGCCAGCTTGTCGGTGACCTGGAGCGAGGCCATCGGATTGACCGACAGAATCGACATATTCGCATAGATCGGCCCGAGGCCGAAATTGTTGGGCGGCTGACGAGGCCCCAGCACCGGGGTGCTGTAACTCCCCGCGAAGTTCACGCCGCCCCCCACCAGGCCGAAGATCCCCAGGCCGAGCGTGAGCGGCGAATCCTCCTTGAGCTTGAACGACGCGCCGACCGCCAGTCCCGAGGACACGCCGCTGTCGCTCCGCGCCGTGCCGAACCGGTTCGCCGGCGGGAACGCGCCGCCGATCGAGTTGGCCTGAAGCTCCGAGGCCAGATGGATGCTCGGAATGGCGAGGGCCGTGCTGATCAGCGCTTCCGGCCGCTTCAACCCGCTGAGGATCGCCGGGTTCCAGTAGCTCCCCCCGAAATCCACCGGCGCCGCCACCGACGCGCCGGCCATCGCCGAGTTGATCGGCCCGGCGCTCGGGGCGAAAATCCCCTGCGCCGTGGCGGCCGACGACGCCGACAGCCCGAGCAGGACAGCGACCAGCGAAGAACGCAAAGCTCTCATTCGCCGCCTCGGAAAGATGTGCCGATTGTGCGGAAAGAAATGACATTGCGGTTATTCGGCCGCTCGCTCCAGAAACTTGAGCCGAATCGCAAACCCGCCTGAAACCGCGCCCGGTCGAGCCGCCGGCTGTAGAATAGAGTGGACTTCCTTCTTATTAAAGATGGGCTTCAACGCAAGCGAGGAGCGACCATGGCGCTGAACATCCGGAACGACGGCGACGTGACGATCCTCAGCAACTTCCGCCAGTTGATGAACGACCCGCGGTACGTCGACTCGGCGCGCGACGTCGACGAGCAGCTCGACCAGGGGGCTCGCAAGTTCGTCATGGAGCTGGCCGGCGTCCACGAGACCGGCGCGAGCTTCCTCGGCGTCTTGATGACGCTGACCCGCGAGATCCGCCGGCGCGGCGGCGAGGTCGTCATCGCGCGTCCCAGCCCGCAGATCGCCCAGTTCCTCGTCGACATGCACATGGACGATTTCTGGGACGTCTTCCGCTCAGTCGACGAGGCCCAGCAGTTCTACGGCCGTCACGACGTCGAGTGAAACCGGCCGTAACCTATTCCGAGCCCTTGAAATACAAGCCCGAAGCGCCAGCGAGTGAATCGTCCCGCGAACCGCGTCGCGTCCGAAGCGGCCGGTTGAACCATTCACTCGCTGGCGCTTGCGCCGGCTCGAATCACTTGGCGGCGGCGGGCTTCTTGAGGTCCTTATGGAGGTCCTTGAGGAGCGAGACGGCCTCGTCGACGATCATTTCGCCGGTGCCGGGGGCGACGTAGCTGTGGAGGCCGGTCCAGGTCTGGTAGCCCCCCAGCTCGTGGCCCTTGCGGTCGGGGACGTAGCCGATGTAGTCGTTGGCCAGCTCGAAGACGTAGGTGTAGCGGAACGGCGACCGCCGCTTGATGTCCTGGCCGAGCACGGTGAAGAATTCGGCCGGCACGCCGACGACCGCGACGTCGCCGATCCGGACCGCCTGGACCCACGTCTTGCGCTCCTCGCCCTTGTGCGGCGCCAGCTCCTTGCGCATGTCGCGGAAGACGTCGACGACGAACTGAATCAGCTTGGGGTCTTTGAGCACGTGGTTCTCATAAGCCACCACCGCCGCGTCGTCCTTGGCCTCGTCGAAATCGCGGACCTTGAAGGTCACTTCCTTGCGAATCGCCCGCACCGAGTCGACCTTCCGGGGCTTGGCCTTGCCCAGCGCGTCGCGGACGGCCTGCTCGATCCGCACGATCATCTCGGGGCCCTTGAGGTCGAGGTTGTGGGTCGAACCCGAGGCGCCCTCGAAGAACAGCACGGTGCTCCCCAGCTCCTTCTCCAGCTCTTGGGCGGCGACGCCGTAGAAGCCGGGCGACCGCACGTTGCCGGTCTTGGTTCCGATCGTGTGGGTCGAGTGGTTGAACATCACGGCTTCGAGCTTGCCGTCGTTGCGGCGGAACGCCCAGACCGGCAACTCGGGGTCGAACGGGCCGGTCGGCCGCACCACCTCGTCGCGCGGGCCGACCCAGAAGATCATGCCGTTCGACAGCAGCAAGCGGCTGTTCTGCCCCACCGACGATTCTTCGCCGAGGCGGAACTCCATCGTCACCGGCGCCAGCCGCTTGTTCGCCGCGACCACCGCCTCGACCGCCTTGTCGCCCACGAGTTGCGTGAACGCTTCTTCACGCTCGTATCCGTGGACCTTGACCGTCGTCGGCGCGTGGTGGGTGTGGGTGCAATTGATCAGGACGTTCTCGAACGGGATGCCCGTCGCCTTCTCGATGTCGCGCGCGGCGCGGTCGAGGACGTCGCGATTGATCATGAGCACGTCGCACTCGACCAGCGCGACCTTCGCCCCTTGCGGGTCTTGCACCACCAGGGCCGTGGCCCGCAGTTCGCCTTCCTGGGCGTCGACCTTGTGCGGCCCGATGCCGCCGCCGATCACCAACGCGTTGTCGGCCGGGATGTTCGCGGCGGCCGCGCCCGCCATCAGCTCGCCCGCCCGCGCGGGGCCAGCCGCAACGGCCGCCGTCAGCACGGCCGAAATCGTCAGGAAATTCCGTAGCATCACCACTCCAGCCTCCGCGAGTTCTCCGATCCAGCGGCCGACGCCTCGCCACGACGCGAGCCGGCCCGACCGCGCAGTCTATCGCGGTTGGGGAGCGGTCGAAAGAGCCTGGCTAGCGCGGTTTACTTTTGGGATGCAGGCGGACCGCAGCCGAATTCCCTTCTCCCCGCGTGCGGGGAGAAGGTGCCTCGAAGGGGCGGATGAGGGGTCTTCGACCGCCTTGGCCCTGGCCCCCCCTCATCCGGCCGTCCGGCCACCTTCTCCCCGCGTGCGGGGAGAAGGTATGCTCGCGACAGTCTGCTTTGATTGCTGTCTGCAACCCATTAGCAAACCGCGCTATTGCGTCCTCGGCGCGGAATTCCGGCTTGATCACGCCGGCGGGGTCGTGTTACAAGGCGGGTCGACACGTCTTGGCCGATCGGGCCTTGTTCATCACATCACTGGGATTCCAAGGAAGGAGCCCGTCGATGCCACGCCAACCGCGCCGCCGTGCGGCCCGCGCCTCGCTCTCTCGACGGCTTGCTCTCGGCTTCGGACTGATCGCCGCCGCTTCGAGCCCGGCGCTCGCCTCGACGATCGCGACGACCTACGCGCTGACGGCCGACGAGCAGGGCAAGGCGACGGTCCTCGACCAGTCCGGCCGGACCGTTCCACTCCGCAGGGGAGTGCTGCCGACTTACATCGTCTATCGCCTGGACGGCTCGGCCAAACTGCCCGACGGCCTGCCGACGCTGGCGGTGCGGCCGTCGCTGTCACGAGGCGCGACCGGCCCGCTGCGGCTCGACGCCAGCGGCCAATCGGCGCTCAACGCCGCGCTTGCATCCAACGGCCAGGCCGCCGTGCTCACGCCACGGCAGACGTACCTCGTCGAGTCGCTCGCCTCCGTCTCGGCCGCCGCCGCAACCGCGACCGCGACCCCCGCCGCGGCCACGACGACGACGCACGCCTCGCTCGTCACGGCGGCCGTCGACAAGGCGGACGCGACGGCGAAGCACTGGTACGGCACGAGCGCCTCCGCCTTCAAGCGGTGGAGCAACGAGATCCGCAGCAGTCTGGGAGGCCGCCTCAAGCTCCGTTCGCCCCGGATCGTCGACCATAAGCCCCCCGCCCCCACGCCCTCGTTCACGACCACGAACACGGCGGCGCAGGTGCTGGTCCCTCCCCACGGCGCGACGGCCGCGCAGGTCCTCGCCGCGCCGGTCCCCGAACCCGCCAGCATTCTGGTCTTCGCCGTGGCGGGAATAGCGGCCGGCATCCGCCTTCGAAAGCGGTCGTAGGGCGGTTTTTCGTCGCGGTCGTCGTTTGCGGAACCGGCGGAGTCGGTGGGCGGTCCGAATCGATCAAGTGACTCAGGTGGTACGGCCGAATCCAAGGCCGTAGACTTGAGTCATGTCGATTCCGATGGACCGCCAACCACGGTGCCGCCCATGTCGCTTTTCGATCTGCGCGAGCCAATCAGCGCCTGGAGCCACGGGGCGGGGATGATCGCGGCGTTGCCGGTCGTCTGGCTGTTGCTGCGCCGAGGCCGCGACGCGCTGCGGTCGGCCGCGACGGCTGACGAATCCTGCGACCGCGACTTCCACCAGGGCAAGCTCGTCTGCCTGGCGGTCTTCGGCGCGTGCCTGGTCTTCTGCTACGGCGCCAGCATGCTCTACCACGCGGCGAAGCTCCAGGGCGAGCCCCTGGGCCGGCTGCAACGGCTCGACCATGTGGGGATCTTTTTGATGATCGCCGGCACGTTCACGCCGGCGGCCTGGGCGCTGATGCGGCCGTTGTGGATGCGCGGGGGGCTGGTGCTGGTGTGGGGCCTGGCGTTGACGTGCGCCGCGAGGGTCTGGATCGGCGGCCCGTTCCCCCCCTGGCTGGCGACCAGCGTGTACCTTGGGCTGGGCTGGGGGATGATCGTCGGCTATTACGACATCCAGCGCGGCCGCGGCCACCGGATGCTGCTGACGTTGCCCCTGGGCGGAGCGCTTTACAGCGTCGGGGCCGTCGTCAACCTCGCCCACCGCCCCGACCTGTTCCCCGGCGTCTTCGGCTCGCACGAACTCTTCCACATGTTCGTCCTGGCCGGAACCGCCGCGCACCTCCACTTCATGTTCCACGTCGTCCTGCCCGCCGGACCTCCCGTGCGCTCGGCGACCGAGACCGAGACGGAGCAGGGGACGGAGCCGATCCGAGGGCGGTTCGCGACCCCCAACTTCTCGCGTCCGCAAGGCGTCGGCATGAACGCGGCGTCAGGCGCCGTCTACGTCGACAACGGCTCCTGACGCTCTCGGGTTCGCCCCGACTCAGCCGAGGACGGCTTCAAGGCGGGTGGTGGTGTCGGGGTTGGTGAGTTCGGCCTTGCCGAAACCGGGCTCGGCGCCGGCGGCGCGGGCGGCCTCCTGGGCGTCGGCGAAGTTGCTGACGAGCATGATCGGGACCGAGGCGAGCGCGGCGTCGGACTTGATCGCCTTGACGACGTCGACGCCCGGCGTGCCGTCGGCGTCGAGCAGGCGGTTGACCAGGACGAGCGAATACCGCGCCTGGCCGAGCGCCTGCCGCGCGTCGTCCAGCCCGTGCGCCCGATCGACCTGCGCCCCGAACCGCCCGGCCAGATGCTCGGAGATCGTCCGGTGATCGAAATTGCACTGACCGACGTTCAACACGCGCGGCGATTCCCCCTGGGTCGGCTTCGACATATCTGGCGCCTCGATGTCTTTCTTTTCGAATAAGGTATCAGGACTGGCCTCGCGACTTGAACAATTCTACCAACGGGTCAAGCCGCGCGCCGCCAGCGAGGTCAGGGAATCACCAGGCGAACTTTTCCGCTTTCCGCTTGAGGGACGATGGCGAAACTCCGTCGACTCGGCTAACATGAAGACAATCTCAGAATCGCTTGCCCCGGTGCGGGGCAGTCGAAGCACATCTGCCGGGCGACACATCCATGACGGCAGGCGGTGGGTGCCCGCCGGAACGCACAGACGCACGCGGCGGGAAGGTCGAGTCGACCGGTTTCGCGTTCCCCAGGATGGATCATCCGAAGCTGTAGATGCACAGGCGGCGTGAAGGATGGCCCACATGAACACCGAATTGTTCGAGCACAATTATCAAGTCCTCACACGTCGGGCGTCGGCCCTGCACGCGGCGCCGACGACGACTCCCCAGGAACTTCAGTGCCGGCTGGACGAGGCTTCGGCCCTGGCCGACGACGCCATCGGACGGCTGCGGATCGCCGAGGCCCGACTCCGTGAAATCGAGGAACGACGCAGCGCCGAGGACCAATCGCCCTCGCCCGCGCGGCCGGTCAGCGAAAGCGTCGAGGCGGACCACGGCCGCGAGCAAGCGTTGGCCCTGCTGGCCCACGAGCTGCGCACGCCGCTGGCGGTGATCCTGAACTCCGTCTACTATTGGCGGCTCGCCGAGAACGACCCCACCGCGATCGAGCAGGTGCGCGAATTGATCAGCCGCCAGGCGCATCGCATGTCGAAGCTGGTGGACGATCTCCTGGACCACTCCCGGATCACCCGGAACCAGATCCAGCTCTGTCTGGAGACGGTCGACGTGGGCGTGATCGTCAGCCGCGTCGCCGAGACGATCCGGCCGCTGATCCAGTCGCGCGGGCACGAGTTGACGGTCACCCCGCCGCTGGATCGGATCGACCTGACCGCCGACCCGAACCGCCTCGAACAGATCCTGATCAACCTGCTGACCAACGCCGCGCGGTACACGCCGCCGGGTGGAAAGATCCGCCTGACGGCGTGCCGCGAGGGGGACGAGGTCGTGATGCGGGTGCGCGACACCGGGATCGGAATCGCGCCGGAGGCGGCGGACCGGATCTTCGAGCCGTTCACCCAGTTGGATCGCAGCGCAGGCCACGCCTCGGAAGGCCTGGGCCTGGGCCTGTCGCTGGTCAAGGCCCTCGTCGAGCGGCACGGCGGCGCCGTGACCTGCACCAGCGCCGGACCGGGCCGCGGCTGCGCGTTCACCGTCCGCCTGCCCCTCACGCGCCCCGACGTCGGCCCTGAGCCGACGTCGCCTTGCTCGGCGTGAACGGCGGGCGGATGAGGAAGGGCGATCGCCGAAGCGGCTCGAACACGCTCTATTACGATCACCCCTCATCCGGCCTGCGGCCACCTTCTCCCGAAAGGGGAGAAGGCATGCTCGCCACGGCCGGGCGGGGGTCGCAGCATCATTTCTTCTTCTTGGGCGCGGCCTTCGGCTTCGGCTCGGCCTTGGCTTCGGCCGGCTTGTCGGCGGGCTTCACGTCGGCGGCGGGCTCGGCGTCGGCGCCGTGTTCGAGCGGGCGCGACCCGAAGATTTGCTCATGATTGGGAAATCCGTACTTGCGAATTATAGGTCCGGACATCGCTCCTCCTGTATCGTATGCGTTGGGGTAGACGACCGATTCGACCATCCCATTATAACAAAGCGCGGGGCGGGAAAGCGGGGCGGGCCTGGGCGTGGGTCGGGGGGGGACCGGGGTCGCCGAACTGGCGGGCGCAGAGGCGGCGGTAGAGGCCCGAGCGATCGGCCAGGAGCTGGGCGTGAGAGCCCATCTGGACGATCAGGCCGCCGTCCATGACGACGATCAGGTCGGCGTCGACGATCGTCGACAGCCGGTGCGCGATGATGATCGCCGTGCGGTCGCGCAGCAGGTTCGCGAGCGCGGCCTGGATGAGCGCCTCGCTGGCGGTGTCGAGCGAACTGGTGGCCTCGTCGAGGATCACCAGGGCCGGGTCGCTGCAAACGGCCCGCGCGATCGCCAGCCGCTGGCGCTCGCCCTGGCTGAGCTTGAAGCCCCCCTCGCCGACGAGCGTGTCGTAGCCTTCGGGCAGGGCGACGGCGAAGCCGTGCACGAGCGCGGCCCTGGCGGCGGCCTCGACCTGGGCGTCGGTGGCGTCGGGGGCGCCGTAGCGGATGTTGTCGGCCAGGCTGAGCCGGAAGACGACCGGGTCTTGCAGCACGACGCCGATCTGCCGCCGCAGGTCGCCGGTGGGGATGCGGTCGACCGGCACGCCGTCGAGCCGGATCTGGCCCCAGGTCGGGTCGTAGAAACGCATGAGCAAGTTCACGAGCGTGCTCTTGCCGCAGCCGGTCGGACCGACGAGCGCGACCTTCATGCCCGGCTTGACGTCGAGCCGGACGTCCCAGACGACGGGCTCGCCGACGACGTAGCCGAAGCCGACGCGGTCGAAGACGACGCCCCCCCGGGCGCGGCCGTCGGGGCCGGGGAGCCGGCGGGCCTCAGCCGGCTCGGGCTCGGGGACGTCGACTTCGCGGTCGAGGATCTCGCCCAGGCGGTCGACGCTCGCCGCGGCCTGCTCGAAGACGTACGCCAGGTCGGCCAGGCGGGCGACCGGGCCGAAGACCATCGCCGCCAGCGCCGCCGTCGAGACCGCGCCGCCGGCCGTCAGCCGGCCCTCCAGCACCTCGTACGCCCCCATCGCGAAGACGACCGCCGTCCCCACGCCGCCGATCGCCCCGCTGATGTTCGCGAACGCCGCGCCGAGGTTGCTGTCGCGGACGCGGGGCGTGTGCGCGTCGTCAAGCTGGGTGGCGAAATCGGCGATCTCGTCGGGCTCGCGGGCGTAGGCGCGGATCACGATCGTGCCGTCCAGCTTCGCCTTCAACCCGCCGAAGATCAGGTCCATCTTCTCGCGGATCACCGTGCTCGTCGCCCGGATTCGCTTCATGAAGAAGCGGAAATTGAGCGCGAACAGCGGCGCGACCGCCAGCACCACCGCCGCCAGCCGCCAGTCGCGGTAGAGCAACAGCCCGGCGATCGCCAGCGTCGTCCCGAGGTCGGTCAAGATCGTGAACGTCTGGCTGGTGACGAAGACCTGGATCGCCCCCACGTCGTCCATCACCCGCGACAAGATCGCGCCGCTGGGGGTCTCGTCGTAGTACGAGAGGCTGAGCCGCTGGAGCCGCTCGTAAAGCGCGTGGCGGAGGTCGCGGACGACCCCCTGGCCGACCCGGCCGATCAAGAGCCCGTTGCACCAGGCGAGGCCCGACTGCGCGGCGAAGACCGCGAACAGGCCGACCGCGTACATCGGCAGCAGGCCCCACTCGTTCCGCGTGACGACGCGGTCGATCAGCCCCTGCACCAGCAGCGGCACCGGCAGGTTGCAGACCGCCGCCGCCGCCGTCAGTACGAACGCCAGCGCCAACGACCTCTTGTAAGGGGCCAGCCAGCCGCCGATCCGCCGCAACGTCTTCACGATTCCTCGTCGAACCTCCGTGACCCGAACGCGGCGTCGACCGACGGCCGTTCCCTCGTTGAATCGTATCCATCCGTCAACCCCCGGCCAAGCCGAACGGCCTTGCGCGCGGTCGGATATTCGGGTTGCCCGACTTGAGGAAATCGTGATAAAACGCGGGCCGAACGCGGAAACGCAACACGTCACGACATCCCATCGCGCCGAAGTCCAACGTCAAGAAACGGTCGCCAGGACCCCCTTGACTCCCCATATCAATCATCCGGAAGGACCCCGCCATGATGGCAAGGACGACGACACGCACTCGGCTCGCGACCGCCCTGTTCAGCCTGGCCGCGACCACGGGCACGGCCTGGAGCGGCCCGATCGGATCGAGCTTCACGCTGTCGCCCTCCGAACTCGGCAGGCCGGTCTTGCTGGACGAGAACGGCACGCAGATCAGGGTGCTGAAGGGCGCCCACGGCGCGACGAAGAGCCTGCCGGCGGGCGCGTCGCCGACTTATGTGGCCTACCGGCTCGATAAGGCGTCTGAGCTTCCCGCGGGCTTCCCGACGATCAACGTGGGACCGGGGACCGCGCAGAGCGGTCCGGCGCGGGGGCCGCTGCGGCTCGACACGCTGGCCAAGACGGCCCTCGACGCCGAGCTGGCGAAGTCGGGCGAGGCCGCCGTCCACCTGCCGCGCCAGACGTACGTCGTCGAGTCGCTCTCCTCGCTGCTCGGATCGACGTCCGGCGACGCCGCGACGCAGATCTGGATGGCCTCGACCGCGACCGGCGGCGCGAAGCCCCGGCCGGCGGCGTCCGACGGCTCGTCGCTGGGCGACACCCTCAAAGGCTGGTTCACCAGCAGCACGAACGCCGTCCAGAACCTGAACACCCAGATCGCCGACGCCATCAAGCGCCAGCTTTTCCTCGATCCGCCCAAGCCCGTGATCATCCCGCCGAAGACGAAGACCACGACCAAGACCGCCGCGCAGCTCCTGGCCCCTCCCGCCGCCGCAACAGCCGACGGCTCGATCCAGCCCGCCCCCGTCCCCGAACCCGCCAGCCTCCTCGTCTTCGCCGCCGCCATCGGAGCCGTCGCCCTGCGCGTCCGGGCCGGACGAACGCGGAATCGGTGATCGGAAACGGGGATGCTCAACGCGCGGGAACCGGGACCTTCTCGCGCGCCGGTTTGGCCGTGGGCTTCTCGGCGAAGGGCTTCTCGGACGCGGCGGAGTTGAGGACGTCGGACAGGCGAAGGCCGGCCTGGGCGAGGCGGCGGGTGGCGAGGGGGAGGTTGAGGTCCTGGTACTCCTTGCCGATCCGCATGCCGGTGCGAAGGTACTCACGCGAGCCGGGGACGCGATAGGCCTGGCGAGCGGCTTCGAGGCTTTCGTCGACCCAGTCTTCGACGTTCCCCTTGATCCAGTCCTGGGCCTCGGGGCGGCGGGCGAGGAAGACCAGCTCTTCGACCAGCTCGCGCTCGCCCTTGTAACCGATGCGGAGCAGGCCCGAATCCCAGATCTGGTGAAGGTTCGTGCGGTCGTCGCGGAAGAACGTGAGCTGGACGTTGTTGCCCCCCCGGTCGCGGCGGTCGCCGACGTGCATCGGCTGGTGGGCGTCCTCGACCAGATGGACCACGTACCGCAGCGCCATCCGGCGACGGGCCTTGGGGGCGGTCTTGTCGGCCAGGATGTTGTAGAACTCGTGGAACTTCGAGACCACGCAGCCGTCGCGGCAGTCGCGGGCGGAGTAGCCGTCGGCGTCGAGCGGGACGTTGACGAAGTGCCAGGCGCCGCTGCCGGGGATGTCGCGGCTGTTCTCGTCGGCCCAGGTCGAGGCGTCGGCCAGCGACTCGCCCTCGTCGAGCAGGCTGCGGACCAGGGCCTTGGCTTCGGGGGAGAGCCGGGTCTCGGCCAGCCTCGTGGCGGCGCGGTGGGCCATCCGCCCCCAGGCCATCGCCGGCCGGTCGGGAAGGATCAGGGCCGCGATCAGCGCGGCGACGAGCGCGAACGACGGCGCGGCGGGCTTGCGGCGTCGGCTCGGGTACGCGCGGCGTCGCGCGGCGAGGTCGTCGAATCCCATCACGGGACGGCTCCGAAGTCGAGGGCGAAAGGTCGGGTGAAAGGGCCGACCGCGGCGTCGCGGAGAGGGCGGCGAGCGACGGCGAGCACGATAGCATCAGCATAGACGGGGGCCCCGCGCTTTTGCTAGTGTGGCCCCAGTGCTGGGTCGAGCTCGCGTTTCTGGAGATCCGAAGTCCAGAGAGGGTGGCCCGGGTTCGGCTTCCGAACCCGGGGGACAGGCCGAGGCCCTCGTTCACGGGTTCGGGGTCCGAACCCGTGGCACCCACGATTGGACCTGAAACGACTCGGACGGTCGGCCAGCGGCGAACCTCCAGGATCAAGCGCGACTCCACGGTAATCGCGGAGTTTGCTACTCTCCCCAAGGAATGACAACGATGGCGGCGGTCGATGCCTACTCGCCTTGCCCCTGCGGCAGCGGTCAGAAGTTCAAATGGTGCTGCCACAAGGCGGAGTCGTACGTCGATCGAGCCGAGCGGCTGGACCGCAACGGCCAGCACGAGGCGGCCCTCGCGGTCGTCAACGACGGCCTGACGAAGTACCCCGACGTCCCCTGGCTGCACATCCGCAAGGCGGTCTCGATGCTCGCGCTCGAGAAGCCGCAGGAAGCCAAGGCGGCGATCGGCGAGCTGCTCCGTCAGCACCCCGACCACCTCGGCGCCATCGTTCTGAACTTCCGCCTGATGCTCGAAACCGGCGACGTCGCCGGCGCGGTCGCGCAGTTCCAGAACGCCTTCGCCCGCGCGGCCGACGCCGCGGGCCGCACCCGGTTCGCCAGTCTGGCGGCCATGCTCGGCACCGTTCTGCCGAAGGTCGGCCTCGCCGCCTCGGCGATCAAGCACCTTGAGCTGGCCAAGTCGCTCGCCGCCCCCGACGACACGATGTGGATCGACTCGGCGCTGCCGCGCGCCCGGGCCAACCCCGCGCTCTCGGCCTGGATCAAGAACCCGTACAAGCTGTCGAGGGCCCCCGAAGGGCTCGGCGACGAGGCCCGCCGGCAGTTCGAACAGGCGATCGGCTGGGCCGATCTGGGCCAGTGGGCGCACGCGGCCTCGGCCTTCGAGCTACTGTCGGCCGACCGCGCCGCCGCCGTCGAAGCCGACCGCAACCTCGGCCTCTGCCGGCTCTGGCTGGGCGACCACCCGGGGGCGCTCGAAGCGCTCCGCCGCAGCCTGGCCGACCCCCGCGTGAAGGCCAAGCCGACGACCGACGCCGTCGACCTCGAAGCCCTCTGCCAGACGCTCGACGACCGACCGGGCGACGACCCGGTCGAGGAGGTCGAGCTGTCGTGGCCGATTCGCGACCGCGCCGGCCTGCTGACTCGCCTGGCCGCCGACAAGCGATGCGTCGAGACCGCTGGCGACGAGGACGACGAGGAAGCCGCCGCCGGCCGACCCGCGCGCTCCGAGACGTTCCTGCTGCTCGACCGGCCGAAGCTCGACGCGGCGAAGCCCGGCCTCAAGCCCGCCGACCTGCCGCTGGTCGTCGGCCAGATCGCCTTGGGGCCTGACGCCGTCACGCTGCGGACCCGCGACGACGGCCGGCTCAACGAGGCGATCGACGGTTTCACCTCGGTCGCCGACAAGACGATCCCGCCGGCGCAGCCGAGGACGAAGGTGATCGGCGCGATTCCCCGCGCCGACCTCGTGCTCGACGTCGTCTGCTTCCCGCCGTCCGACCTGCCGCCGGCCGACCGCGAGAAGCTCACCACGGCGCTCCTGTCCGATCAGATCAACAACCTCTGGCCCGAAACGCCGCTCGTCTACCTCGACGGCAAGACGCCGAACGCGGCGGCCAAGGCCGGCGGCTACGAGCTGCCGCTCCGCGCGGCGTTCCTGCTGTTCGAGGAGAGCGGCCGGCAGTGGGAGGCTCAGCCCGACTGGTCGGCGCTGCGGACCCGCCTGAAAGTCCCCGTCGAGCCGCCGATCGATCACGCCTCGGTCGTGATCGCCGACGTGCAGCTCGGCCGGCTCGCCTTGCTCGACCCCAAGCGGCTCGACGACGACCGCCTCGTCAGCCTCTATGAGCGGGCCCAGACCTGGGGCCTGCCCGACGTGCTGCTGAAGGCCGCCCGCGAGATCACCACCCGCCGCAAGCTGCTGGAGCGCGACCGGTTCCCGGTGTTCAGCGTCTACACCGACCTGGCGATGGCCGAGGCCGGCGAGCGCCGCCGCGACGCCGCCCTCGAATGGGCCCGCAAGGGGAGGGGGGTCGACCCCCAGGCCCGCCGATCGGTCGCCGCCGCCTCGTGGGACATGCTCGAACTCCAGATCCAGATGATGACCGACGAGCCCGAGACCTGGGTTCCCGAGCTGGTCGTCGTCATGAACCGCTACGAGCGCGATCAGGACGCCACCCGGCTGGTCCTCTCGCGACTGGTGCAAGCGGGCCTGATCCGCCTGACGCAGTCGGAGAACGAGTCGGAAGGCATGGTCGCCGACTCGTCGCTGCTTCAGCACTTGATCGCCCGTTACGGTCCTCGCGTGCAGACCGCGACAGGCGAAGTCGGCGTGTCGGCCACCCGCGGCGGAATCTGGACCCCCGAAGCGCCAGTCGGCGGCGGAGTCTGGACCCCCGGGTCGTCGCCGAAACCCGCCCCGGCCGACAAGCCCCGGATCATCCTCCCCGGCCAGTGAGCGAGGGCGAAGACTGTTGTAGCCGACCTACGCGAGGTCGGCCTGAAGGCAGGCGGGCCGGGGTCGCAAACCCCGGCTACAACCTTGTTGAGGGTGCCAAACGGATGACCGCCACAACCCAGAACGCGAACGAAGCGGCGGTGGCCCTCGTCCACGAAGGCTGGAACCACCTGATGTCGCAGCGTCCCCTGGCCGCCTGGGGGACCTGGCAGCGCGCCTTGCGGCTCGTCCCCGAGCTGGCCGCCGCGAAGAAAGCGCTGGCGACGCTCGAATCGGCCCACGAGCTTCCCCTGGCCGCGCGGAAGGTCTACCGGTTCCGACAGCCGAGGAACCAGGAGCAACGGCAACGCTGGGACGCCCACCTGCAAGCGGCGACGTCCGACGACCTGGAGGCCGCCGCCGCCGCGTTTGGAGCGCTCAACAACGAATTCCCGGAGGACGCCGAGGCGTGGTACAACCACGGCCTCACCCTCGCCTGGATCGGCCGCGACCGCGAGGCCGTCACCTGCCTCGACCACGTGGTGGCGATCGAATCCGACCACGACGTCGAAGGCGCCGTCGAGGCCTGGACGCTCGCTGAGGTGCTCCGCCAGGGGGGGGGCGCCGAGATCCTCGCCGACGACCTCCGGTACGCGTGCAGCCTCCCTTGGAGCGCCGACGATACGGACGCCCTGTTCGCCCTCTTCCCCGAGATCCGCCGGATTCCGACCCCGCTCGATCCGGCCCGGCTCGATCCCAAGATCACCGACCTCGAAGTCTTCGAGTGGCTCGACCGGCCGTTCCCCGCCGCCGACCGCGAGCACGTCGCCGCCTCCGAGCTGCCCCGCGTGCTGGCGACCGTCTACCTCGCGCCCGGCACGCTTCGGCTCTCCAGCCCGCGGGTCGACAGCCTCGAACAGGCCGAGGAGAAGCTCCGGCTCTTGATCGGCGACGACGTCGAGCCCGCCGAGCGCGCCGCCGCGCCGCTGCCGCTGCCGTTCCTGGACGCGGCGGTCTGGACCGTCCGGCTCCCCGAAGGCCGCGACCGGGCCGACGCCGACCGCTGGACCCGCGAAGTCGTCGAGGCGTATTACGAAGACCGCTGGATTCATCGCCCGCGCCAGAGCCTCGACGGCCTCTCGCCCCTCGCCGCCAGCCTCGACGCCCGCGCCGGCGACGACCCGATCCGCGCCAAGCTGATCGCCGTGATCCGGCTCCGCGAACAGCTCGGCGCCCGCGCCAGCTCGGTCGCGCTGTATCAAGGCTACCCGTTCGACCGCCTCCGCCGCCGCCTGGGGCTCGATCCGATCGACCCCGCGTCGGTCGATTCGACCGACCTGAGCTGCGCCGGCGCGACCGAATTGAAGGCCCTCATCCCGGCCGACATCGACGACCATCAGCTCGTCGAAGCGTTCCTCTCAGCCGTCGGCCTGCGCGACGATTCGGTCGCCGCGCCGCTCGCCGAGGAGCTGCTGCGACGGCGCCCCGAGGGCCTGCGACGGGTCGCCGCCGACGAGCTGTGCGCCTGCCTCGTCCGCCGCGCCATGCAGAGCCAGCGGCCCGAAACGGCCCTCGACTGGATCGACCAGATCCGGCCGCTGGGCCAGCCCGGCCAGCAGCGCACGCTCGACGTCTGGCGGGCCGAAGTCCTCGCCCGCGCCGACCGCCCCGACGAGGCGAGCCGCGTCTACCGCGACCTGACCGCCGGCTCGACCGCCGGCGACCGCGCCCGGCTCGCGCTCGACGCCGCCGAAACCCTCATCGACAACGACCACGCCGAGGCCGCCCACGACTTCCTCCGCGAAGCCATCCAGCTCGCCGGCCCGATCGGCCTCCGCGGCGTCGGCCGCCGCGCCGAACGTCACCTGCTCCACGCCACGAGACGATCGCCATGAACGCTGACACGAATATGGACGTGAAGACGACTGCGAAGATCAACCTCCCGGCAGAACTCGGCTGGGACGCCGACGGCCTGCTCCCCGCGATCGTCCAGGACGCCGAGAACGGCGAGGTCTTGATGATGGCCTGGATGGACGAGCCCGCGCTGCGGAAGACGCTCGAAACCGGCCTGACCCATTTCTACTCGCGGTCGCGGAAGCGGTCGTGGATGAAAGGCGAGACCTCGGGCCACGTCCAGACGGTCGAATCGATCGCCATCGACTGCGACGCCGACGTCCTGCTCATCAAGGCCCGCCAGGTCGGCGGCGCCTGCCACGAAGGCTACCGCACCTGCTTCTTCCGCCGCCTCACCCCCGACGGCGGCCTCGAAACCCTCGGCGTCCCCGTCTTCGACGCCCACGCCGTCTACGCCCCGCCGCCGAGCGAGTGAATCGGCGGTCGGCCGCCCTCTCCCGAAGGAGAAAGCGGACGCGCCCACACATCTTAATGCGGCGTTCTTACTTGACCTTGAGCAGCTCGACCTCGAAGAAGAGGGTCGCTTTCGGCGGGATGCCGCCGGGGTGGCCGCGATCGCCGTAGCCGAGCTTGGAGGGGATGAGCAGCTCGCGTTTGCCGCCGACCTTCATCGACAGCACGCCCTCGTCCCAGCCGGCGATGACCCGCTTCGTGCCGATCGGGAACTCGAACGGATCGCCGCCGACCGAGCTGTCGAACTGCTCGCCCTTCTTGCCGTCTTCCCAGAGCCAGCCGGTGTAATGCATCACGCAGGTCTGGCCCTTCTCGGGCTTCGCGCCGGTCCCTTCCTTGGTGTCGCGATATTCGAGGCCGCTGTCGGTCTTCGTCATCTTCTTCTCCTTGGCTTTGTCTTTGCTGTCGTCCTTCGCGCCGGTCGACTTGACCTTGGCGTCCTGGGCTTGGACCGAAGCCGGGGCCGAGAGCGCGGTCAGCAGGACGGCCGATGTGAGGGCCGCGGCCAAGCTCAGGCCCAGCGTCGTCTTGACGGTCATCAACGGAGAGACTCCTCGACGGTGATTCGGATTTCCGCCCCCCGATCCAATCGAGACCGGGGGCGCGACTGCCGCCGACCGTACCATATCGACCCGCCGGCTGGGAATGGCGCCCGGCCACGATGTCCATAGCGCCCACACACTTTGTTCTCTCCGGCAACGGCCGAAAAGCCGTTTTTCCGACTCCTTTTTCACTCCAAACTGATATTCTATTCTTACAGTGGTCTATGGACAGAACCAAAAAACCATCGCTAACTCATTAGCCTGCAACTCTTTGCGCTGTCCATAGTTCGTCAGGGAGCCAGGGACGCATCTATGGACGTCGACACGACCGCCACAACCCATGCAACCGTCGCGACCGAATCCGCATGCGGATCATGTGTTCACTCGCCGACGACGTGCGTGAGCGAGCGGGTTTGCTGCTGGAAGGCGTCGGCGTAGCGCCGGCCGAGGGCGACGAGCTGGTCGTGACTGCCGCGTTCGACGATCCGGCCGTGGTCGAGGACGACGATCTGGTCGCACCGTCGGACCGACGAAACTTTATGCGAGACGACCACGCAGGTCCGCCCCGGCAGACGGCGGTCGAGCGCGTTCTGGATGCGGGCCTCGGTCTCGGCGTCGAGGGCGCTCGTGCAATCGTCCATCAGCAGCACGGCCGGGTCGACGAGGATCGCGCGGGCCAGCGCCAGCCGCTGCCGCTGGCCGCCCGACAGCGAATACCCGCGCTCGCCGACCGGCGTGTCGAGCCCCTTCGGCAGGCCGTCGACCATCGCCGCGAGGTCGGCGATCTCGAGCGCCTGGCGAATCTCGTCGAGCGTGGCGTCGGGCTTCGCATAAAGCAAATTCGATCGAATCGTGCCCTCGAAGAGGAGGGCCTGCTGCGGCACCAGCGCGACGGCGCGGCGGAGGTCGGCGAGCTTCAAATCACGGACGTCGACGCCGTCGAACCGGACCGCGCCGGAACCCTCGGCCACGTCGTAAAGCCGGGGCGCAAGGGCCAGCAGCGTCGACTTCCCCGCGCCGCTGGGGCCGAGCACGCCGACGCGCGAGCCCGGCTCGATCGTCAGGTTCAGGCCGTCGAGGATCATCGCGGGAGGGGCGTCGGATCGGGCCTCGTCATCGGCTTCGGTCTCGTCCTCGGCCTTGCGGCGGCGGCCGTAGGTGAAGCGGACGTTCTGAAATTCGAGCTTGCCGCGCGGGGCGACGATCGGCCGGGCGTCGGGGCGGTCGCGGATCGGCTCGGGCTCGTCGAAGATCTCGTAGAGCCGTTCGAGCGAGACCTGCGTCGACAGGGCCGTCGCCTGGAACTGCGTCAGCCGGACGATCGGCGCGTAGAGCTGGCCGATGAGCGCGTAGAACGCCAGCAATTCGCCCACGCTGATCACCCCCCGGCCGACCAGGACGATCCCGTAGCCGACGACGAAGACCGTCCCCAGCCCGCTGATCAGCGTGGCGATCGCCGCCAAGGTCGCGGCGGCCCGCGTGTTGGCCCAAGAAAGCGCCCGGTGGGCGTCGATCCGCTCGTCGAGGGCCGCCAGCTCGGCGTCCTCCTTCGCGAACGACCGGACCACGCGAACCGCCGACACGCGCTCACTTAAAAGTGCGTATAAAGCCGAGATCTGAGCACGGATCTGGTCTGATAGCAGCCGGAGCCGCTTGAAGAAGAACGCCTGGTTGAGCGCGTAGAGCGGCACGGCGACCATCGCCGCGAGGGCCAGCCGCCACTGGAGCCAGAACAAGACGCCGGTGATCGCGACGGCCAGAATCAGGTCGCTGAGGAGCTGGATCACGCCGCTGCGGACGAACATCAGCACGCCGCCGACGTCGCTGGTCACGCGGGCCATCAGCCGGCCGGTCTGCTGGCTGTCGAAATACGCCATCGGCAGCCGCATCAATTTTTGATGCAGCGCCCCGCGGATCTCGCGGACGACCTCCTGGCTGATCCTCCCCATCGCCGACGCCGTCCACCACGACAACACCGACCGCGCCAGGTGCAGCCCGATCGTCGCGGCGAGCGCCAGCACGATCGCCCGCCCGACCGCCTCGCGCGAGGGCGCCCCCGGGCCCGCCTTCGACCACGCCACCAGTTGATCGACGACCCACCCCTGCAACAGCGGCGCCGGCAGCAGCATCACCGACTGCACCAGCAACCCCAGCAGCGCCGCGCCGATCTCCCACCGGTACGGCCGCAGGAAGTCCCGTTCCAGCCGCCAAAGCACCCCGCGCCCCTCGTCTTGCTCCGTCATCGCCCCCCCCTCTCCCTTGACGGTAGGCCGATCGGGGCGTGGTTTCAAGAGGCGTTTCAACCTCGACCAAGCGCCGGGTGGCTGTGGCAGACGCTACAGGAGGGATGGCCTGGCGCTCGCCTCTGTGGCATTCTGCCACAGCCACCCGGCCGCCGGCCGGAGATCAAATATTCGAAACCAGGAACAGCACGCACGACGCCCCAGCCAGGCACGACAGGCAGCCGGCGGCCGCGCCGACAACAGCCCAGACATTGCTCAGCCGCGACAGGATCGCCAGGAAGATGCTGGCGGCGCCGCCGATCACCATGAACACCCCGCCGCCAAAGCCAGCGGCGAGGAGCGGAATCTCGTTGTTCAACATGATGGTGATCGGGTAGGACAACATGATTAGCACGCTCATCGCCAACGAGCACAACCCAAGGATGCCGCTGAGCTGGGCGAATCGTCCGTGATCTAGGGCCGCGAGCGTGTGCACCACGTGATGCGGTGGCGTCCGCACCGGCGCTCCCGTCGCGTACTCTTCCGGACCTTCCGACAAGTACGCTTCGGGCGGATCGAGGCGGCTGAGGACGGCTAGGACGTCGTCGCGCGACGGCTCGACGCCAGGGCCGCAGCGGTCGTTCAGCAGCTCGTGGATGCGGCCCTCGACCTCGCCGACGACGTTGAGCCGCTCCTGCCGCGAGACCCGGCCCAGCAGCGCCCGGTCGATCGCGTCGAGCCGGGCGTCGATCATCGTCTGCAATGATCCCGAAACCACCGTCATGTCGATCGTGCTCATCCCCGCACTCCTTTGAGTAAATTCGACAGGCTGTCCGTGACCGTCCGCCAGCTCCCTGCCATCGCGTCGAGCCGCCGTCGTCCCTCGCCTGTCAGCCGATAATACCGCCGCGTCGGGCCGGCCGGCGACGGCTCGGTCCGGATCGCCAGCAGGCCCTCGCGGGCCAGCCGCGCCAGCACCGGATACACCGTGCTCTCCGAGAACTGGAGTCCCGAAAGCCCCTGAAGCCGCTCCACGATCCCGTACCCGTACGCCTCCCCCTCGGCGATCGTCGCCAGCACCGCCAGCTCCACGATCCCCTTCCGCAACTGCGTCTCCCAGGGACTCATCGCGAACCATCCTCTCCTTCGTACATCTACAACGCAATACACAGTAGCGGTTCGTGCGGGGATGTCAAGACGTCAGATCGCTCGATCAGAGGACGCCCGTGTTCAGCGATCCGGCTCGTCGTCCTCGTCCGGTTCGTCCTCGTCGCGGACCGTGCCGTCGTCGTTGATCGCCTCGGCGGGGATGTACGCGACCTTGCCGTTCTTCCAGACGACCAGCGGCAAACCGGCTCGCTTGTGCTGGATCGCGGCGGCGCGAGCGGCTTCCTCGAGCGCCTCTTCGATCGGAGTCACTTCCGCGAAGATCCGGGCGATATCGACCTTGGGCTTGTCACTCATCAGCTCCCTCCCGCTTCGCACTCGATGCGACGCCACACTTTCGGCAGCCTCACGGCCTCGATCTTCGCGCCGGAGCCGTGGGCGACGAGCCGTAGCTCCAGGCTCTTCGCATTATTATAGACCTGCCAGCTCGTCGCGATCGGTCGGTAGAGCGTCTGGAAATTCTGGATTCCGGCGGCGTATCGCCTTCGGATCGTCTCTTCCGGCACGTCGTGACCGCCTTGACGCACCCGGTCGGCGACGCGCGCGACGGCCAGGTCGGCCGACGGCAGCCAGAGGAAGACGAGGTGAAACTCGTAGCCGTCGGCGATCAGCGATTTCAGCCAGGGGGCGAACGAGCGGGTGGCGAGCGTCGTCTCGAACGCGAAATCTTCTCGGTCGGCCGCCAGCTCTTTCAGCCGAGCGAGCATGATTCGGCCCGCCTGCATGGCCACGGTCTCGGGGGCGAAGCCGGCCAGTCCCCGGGCGATCGCATCGGCGTTGACAAACGCGTTCACGGCCAGCCTCCCGTGCAAAAGCGCGGGGGCGGTCGTCGATTTCCCCGCCCCGTTCGGCCCGGCCAGCACGATCACGTTGGGCGGTCGCTCAGGCTGGCGGACGGTATCGGCGGACATCGCTCCTCGCTCATTTCGAGATCAACAAACGACGGGGGGCGGCTTCACAGATCCGCAGCGCGTTTGAGCTTGGCTTTCGGCTTGGCGGGCTGGTCGCGGCGGGCGTGGGCGGCGACGGCGAGGGTGAGGAAGTCGTCGAAGGCCGGGGTCTGGAAGTCGTCGAGTCCGTGGCCGGTGAGAGTGATTTCCTGATAGCCGGGGTGCTCGGCGAACCGCATCCGGGGGGCGTCGGAGAGGACCGGAGTGGCGCACTCGGAGAACGGGACGAGGGCGAGCAGGCCGGCGAGGGTCTTCTCCTTGAACGTCCGGCGCGGGATGCAGAACCGCAGGGTGACGATCCACTCGCCCGAGGTCGTGGCGTGGAAGAACGGGGCGCCGAGCGACGTTTCGGGATCGGCGGCGACGATCCGGACCACCCCGCGCTCGTTCCAGTCGGCCGGCGCGAGGTCGCCGCCGGTGAGCTTGGCGACCTTGTCGACGATCCGCGACAGGATGCGGCCGTCCCACCGCGCGGGGCGGCCGGTGCGGGCCGTCCGCGTCTCGGTGTGCCACTTCCGGCCGTCGCGCTCCCAGGGCGCCAGGGCCGTGGTCGTCGACTCGTCGACGTGAATCGACGCGGTTGCTTTCGACTTCGCCGCCCCCTTCGCCTTCGGCGCGGCCTTCGCGGGCCCCCTGGCCGCGAGCCGGGCGGCCTTGGCTTCCTCGGCGGCCTTGCGGGCGGCCTCCTTGGGGTCGTACCGGGGTCGCTCGGCGTGAGGGCCGGCTGCGAGCAGCTCGCGGAGGAACTTCGACGTATATCCGCGCTTGCATTTCGAGACGTCTTCAGGCGTCCCCTCGGCGACCAGTTCGCCGCCGCCGTGGCCCGCTTCGGGGCCGAGGTCGAGAAGCCAGTCGGCCGTCTTGATCACCTCCAGGTTGTGCTCGATGACGACCACGGTGTTGCCGAGGTCCGACAGTCGGTGGATCACGTCGAGCAGCTTGCGGACGTCGTCGAGGTGCAGGCCGGTGGTCGGCTCGTCGAGGATGTAAAGGGTCCGGCCGGTGTCCGGCCGCGCGAGTTCGGCGGCCAGCTTCACGCGCTGGGCCTCGCCGCCGGAGAGCGTCGGCGCCGACTGGCCGAGGGGCAGGTAGCCGAGGCCGACGTCGTGCAACGTCTGCAAGATCTTCTTGATCCGGGGCGTGTTCGCGAACAGTTCGAGGGCCTGGTCGACCGACATGTCGAGCACGTCGGCGATCGACTTGCCGCGAAACTGGACGGCCAACACCTCGGGGACGAACCGCTTGCCGCCGCACGAGTCGCAGGTGATCCAGACATCGGGCAAGAAGTGCATCTCGATGCGTTTCTTGCCGGCGCCCTCGCACGCCTCGCACCGGCCGCCGGCCATGTTGAAGCTGAACCGCCGGCTCGTGTACCCGCGCACCTTGGCCTCGGGGAGCTTGGTGTACAGGTCGCGGACCAGGTCGAAAACGCCCGAGTAGGTCGCGGCGGTCGAGTTCGGCGTGCCGCCGATGGGCGATTGATCGACGCTGATGACCTTGTCGACCTGACCGAGGCCGTCGACCGACTCGACCGCGCCGGGGGTCGTCTGCGCCCGGTGCAAGAGCCGGGCGGCGGTCTTCCAGAGCACGTCCTCGACGAGCGAGCTTTTGCCCGAGCCCGACACGCCGGTGACGACCGTCACGACGCCGAGCGGGATGCGGACGTCGAGGTCCTTCAAATTGTGCTGCCGCGCGCCCCGGATCGTGATCGCGCCGACGCCGGACTCGGGACCGGCGGGGCGGCGGTTGGTGGGCACGGGGATGGCCGTCGCGCCGCTGAGGTAGCGGCCGGTGAGCGAATCCGGGTTGGCGCGGACGGCCTTGGGCGTGCCGCTGGCGGTGACTTCGCCGCCGAACCGGCCCGAGCCGGGGCCGAAGTCGATCAGGTGGTCGGCCGCCTCGATGATCTCGCGGTCGTGCTCGACGAGGACCAGCGTGTTGCCCAGGTCGCGGAGCCGCTTGAGCGCGCCCAGCAGGCGGTTGTTGTCGCGCGGGTGGAGGCCGATTGTCGGCTCGTCGAGGACGTACAAGACGCCCGTCAGGCCGCTGCCGATCTGGCTGGCGAGCCGGATGCGCTGGCTTTCGCCGCCGGAGAGCGTGGGCGTGCCCCGGCCGAGCGAGAGGTAGTCGAGCCCGACTTCGACGAGGAACGACAGCCGTTCGCGGACCTCGCGGACGAGGTCGCCGGCGATGTGCTGCTGGTCGGCCGTGAGCGAAAGCCCCTCGAAGAACTGGAGCGACTGGCCGAGCGGCCATCGGCTGATCTGGTCGAGCGTCCAGCTCTCGAACCGAACCGCCGCCGCGTCGTCGCGGAGCCTCGCCCCCATGCACGACGCGCACGGCACGTCGTCGACCATGCCTTGCAACTTATATCTGTACACGAACGAGACCCGCGCCGCCTCCTCGATCGCCGGGAACAATCCCTTATATTGGAATGAGAAGCCGGGTTCGCGGCCGGCGGCGGGGACGACGTACCAGGCGTTCTCCTTGCCGTGGAGGATCGTGCGGCGGTGGCGGCCTTCGAGGTCGTCGAACGGAAGGTCGAGGTCGATGGCCTCGGCCTTCGCCATCGCCTCGATCATCCGGGCGAACAGCGGATTCTCCGCGAGTTTCGGCCAGACGGCGACGGCCCCGGCGCGGAGGCTGCGAGACGGGTCGGGGATCAGGATCGCCGGGTTCGCCCCGTGCTGGACGCCCAGCCCCTCGCAGACCGGGCACCAGCCGAGCGGGCTGTTGAACGAGAAGTGGTGGGGCGAAAGCTCCTCGAAGCTCCGCCCGCAGCCGTCGCACGAGCGGTGCTGGCTGTAGCGGTCGACGGGCCAGCGGGCCTCGTCGTCCTCGTCGCCGACGCGGGCGACGTGCACCACCCCCTTGCCCAGATCGAGCGCCGATTCGACCGAGTCGGCCAGCCGCGAGCGGGTCGACCGGCGGACGATCGCGCGGTCGACGACGACCTCGACCTTGTGCTTGCGGCGTCGGCTGAGCTTCGGCGGCGAATCGAGATCGACCGACGCGCCGTCGACCCGGACCCGCGCGAAGCCCGTGGCTTTCAAGCTTTCCCACAGATCTTCATACGTCTCATTGTCCCGGCGCTCGATCGGCGCCATGACGTAGACGCGGCTCCCCTCGGGGAGGTGGAGGATCTTCTCGACGACCTCGTCGGCCGACTGCGTGCCGATCTCGGCGCCGCAGTCGGGGCAGAACGGGCGGCCGAGCCGGGCCATCAAGATGCGCAAGTAGTCGTGGATCTCGGTCACGGTTCCGACCGTCGATCGCGGGCTCTTGCTGGTCGTCTTCTGCTCGATGCTCACGGCCGGCGAGAGGCCGCTGATCCGCTCGACGCGCGGCTTCTGCAACGGCGCGAGGAACTGCCGGGCGTAGCTCGACAGGCTCTCGACGTACCGCCTTTGGCCTTCGGCGTACAGCGTGTCGATCGCCAGCGAGCTCTTGCCCGAGCCGCTCGGGCCGGTGCAGACGGTCATCTTGTGGCGCGGGACGTCGACGTCGATCCCCTTCAAATTGTGCTGCCGCGCGCCCCGCACGGCGATCGCGTCGAGCCCTTCTTCCGACGACTTCGACTTCTTCGATTTCGACTTCTTCGTCTTCGTCTCGATCTGGCCGACGCGCCGCGAGGGGTCGGGGTGAAGCACGCGCTGGAGGGCGGCGCCGGTGTGGCTTCCGGCGACGGCGGCAACGGTTTCGGGCGTCCCCTCGGCGACGATCCGGCCCCCTCCGGCGCCCCCTTCGGGGCCGAGGTCGATGAGCCAGTCGGCGGTCTTGACGACGTCGAGGTTGTGCTCGACGACGACGACCGTGTTGCCCTGCCGCTTGAAGCCGTGGAGCACGTCGAGCAGCTTGCGGACGTCGTCGAAGTGCAGGCCGGTCGTCGGTTCGTCGAGGATGTAAAGGGTCTTGCCGGTCCCCCTGCGGACGAGTTCGCGGGCGAGCTTGATACGCTGGGCCTCGCCGCCGGAGAGGGTCGGCGACGCCTGGCCGAGCTTGAGGTAGTCGAGCCCGACGTCGTGCAAGGTCTGGAGCATCAGGGCGATCTTGGGGACGTTGGCGAAGTGCTCGAGCGCCTCTTGCACGTCCATGTCGAGGACGTCGCTGATGCTCTTTCCTTTATAGCGCACGTGCAGCGTTTCGCGGCTGAACCGCTTGCCGTCGCAGACCGGGCAGACGACCCAGACGTCGGCGAGGAAGTCCATCTCCAGCTTGTTCGAGCCGTTCCCCTCGCAGGCCTCGCACCGGCCGCCGGGGACGTTGAAGCTGAACCGCCCCGGCTGGTAGCCGCGCGCCCGCGAGTCCGGCAGCTTGGCGTAAAGGTCGCGGACCAGATCCCATAATTTGATGTACGTCGCTGGATTCGACCTCGGAGTTCGACCGATCGGCGACTGATCGATGTCGATGACCTTGTCGAGCTGGTCGACGCCGTCGATCCGATCGTGCGCGCCGGGGACGCTCTGCGCTCCGTTCAGATCGCGGGCGAGGGCGTCGCGGAGGATGTCGCTGACGAGCGAGCTTTTGCCCGAGCCCGACACGCCGGTGACGACCGTCAAGAGCCCCAGCGGGATCGAGACGTCGATACCTTTCAAATTGTGATGCCAGGCGCCCCGGACGACCACGGCGCGGCCGTCGGGGGCTTTGCGGTCGACGGGGACCTCGATCCGGGCCGCGCCCGAGAGGTAGGCGCCGGTGAGGCTGGCCTTCGATTTCGAGACGGTTTCGAGGTCGCCCTGCGCGACAACCTCGCCCCCTTTGACCCCGGGTCCGGGGCCGAAGTCGACGAGCCAGTCAGCGGCGCGCATGGTGTCTTCGTCGTGCTCGACGACGATGACCGTGTTGCCGACGTCGCGGAGCCGCTGCAAGGTGGCGATCAGCCGGTCGTTGTCGCGCGGGTGGAGGCCGATCGAGGGCTCGTCGAGGATGTAGAGCACCCCCACGAGCCCCGCGCCGACCTGGCTGGCCAGCCGGATGCGCTGGGCCTCGCCGCCGGAGAGGGTCGGCGCCGAGCGGTCGAGCGCGAGGTAGTGCAGGCCGACGTCGTTGAGGAACCCGAGCCGACCGCGAATCTCCTTGAGCAGCTCGTCGGCGATCGTCCGCGAAACGGCGTCGAGGGGCGAGAAGCCCTCGGGCGCTCCGGCCGCGGCGGGCGAGCCCGCGAGGGCGTCGAAGAAGCCCTTGACCTGGCCGATCGGCTGGCCGCCGAGGTCGACGAGCGTCTTGCCGCCGACCCGGACGGCCCGGGCGCGCGGGTTCAGCCGGGTCCCCTTGCAGTCGGGGCAGGGCATGCTGCGCATGTACGGCTCAAGCTGGGCCTTGGCGATTCCGCCGGTCGCCTTCTTGTAGCGGTCGAGCATGTCGACGCCCACGCCGGCCCATTTCTCGACGTGCGACGACACCTTCCCGCGACTCCTCCAACGGCAGACGATCGGCCGGTCTCCCGCGCCGTGGAGCCAGACGTCGCGCCACCGGGGGTCGAGCTTGGCCCACGGCCCCTTGAGCATCGCGCCCTTGGGCGGGCCGTCGGCGTCGGCCTCGAAGTTCGCGGCGACGCCTTCAAATATGTGCCGACGCCACTTACCGATCCCCTTGACCGCGCCCAGCGGGACGATCGCGCCGTCCCAGACCGACAACGACGGGTCGGGGACGAGCAGGTCGGGGTCGAAATCGTGCCGCACGCCCAGGCCGTCGCACGACGGGCACATCCCCTGCGGGCTGTTGAAGCTGAACAACTGCGGGCTCGGCGGGTCGAAGCCGATCCCGCAATGCGCGCAGGCGTGGTGGGCCGAAAGCATCAGGTCGGGCCGCCCCTCGATCGCCACGACGAGCGTGCCGTCGCCGAGCTTCAAGGCCTGCTCGACGGCCTCGGCCAGCCGCGCCCGGGCCGTCTCGACGGCCGTCGCCTTGAGACGGTCGATCACGACCTCGATGTCGTGCTTGATCTGGCGGTCGAGCGCCAGGTTGGACGAAAGCTCGTGAACCACGCCGTCGACCCGCGCCCGCACGTAGCCGGCCTTGGCGAGGTCGACGAACAGGTCCTTATATTCGCCCTTCTGACCGCGCACGACCGGGGCGAGGACGCTGAAGGCCGTGCCCGCCGGGAGGTCGAGGATCCGCGCGATGATCTGCTCGCGGGTCTGCGCGGCGACGGGGCGGTCGCAGTTCGGGCAGTGCCCCTGGCCGACCCGGGCGAACAGAACGCGGAGATAGTCGTTGATCTCGGTGATGGTGCCGACCGTCGAGCGGGGGTTCCGGCCGCCGGTCTTCTGCTGGATCGAGATCGACGGCGACAGCCCCTCGATCCGGTCGACCTGCGGCTTGGGCATCTGCCCCAGGAACTGCCGCGCGTAGCTCGAAAGGCTCTCGACGTACCGCCGCTGCCCCTCGGCATACAGCGTGTCGAAGGCCAAGGAACTCTTCCCCGAGCCCGACACCCCCGTCAGGCAGATCAACCTTCCGCGCGGCAGCGTGAGCGACACGTCCCGCAAATTATGCTCGCGCGCGCCCCGGATCACCACGTCCGATGCAGCCATCCCTGGAAAGCCCCCCCGACCGCCCTCATCGATAAAGACCACCCCGAGGTAGTATACACGCGTCCGCCATCGGTTGTCCATCGGTAGCGAGAACTCGGTGCGCGCGGCTGCCGTCGCCGTCGTCGACGCGTTCGGCGGCGGCCGAAATTCGGCCGAATCTCCCCGGATCGCGAGCTAGACTCCGATCAGACGAGATGCCTCTGAGATTGCTTGTGCGAGGGCGAAGTCGTCGGCATAATCGTTCCTTCTATTGTCGGCCGGACGAGCCCGACTCTCCGTCAACCGGGCGTCGCCGCCGGAATTCCCTCACTCGGACGTCTGAAAAACACCATGGCGAACACACGACGTTGGATCACCGGGGCGGCCCTGTCGGCCGCCGGCGGGCTGGCGCTCGCGCTACCCACTTCGGCCGTCGCGAACGAGGCGGACTTGGTTCTGCCCGACCTGAGCAGTCGCGTCTACCTCGGCGGCTCCGTCGACGGCTGGACGCTGCTGCTGGGAGGGCTGGTGGTCTGCGCGCTGGGCCTGGCCTTCGGCCTGATCTTCTATCGGCAGTTGGAGAGGCTCCCCGTCCACCGCACGATGCGCGAAGTCAGCGAGCTGATCTACGCCACCTGCAAGACATACTTGCTCGATCAGGGCAAGTTCATCCTTGTGCTCTGGGCGTTCATCGCGGCGGTGATCGTCGCCTACTTCGGCTTTCTGTCGGAGGGTCACGCCGCGGCCGCCGCCGAGGGCGTGCGCGACTTCCCGCGCATCGTGAAAGTGCCCGTGATCCTGGCGTTCAGCCTCCTGGGCATCGCCGGCAGTTATCTGGTCGCCTGGTTCGGCATCCGGATCAACACGTTCGCCAACAGCCGCACGAGCATGGCCAGCCTGAAAGGCCTGCCGTTCCCGTGCTATTCGATCCCGCTGAAGGCCGGGATGTCGATCGGCATGGTCCTGATCAGTGTCGAGCTGCTGATCATGCTCTGCATCCTGCTGTTCGTTCCGAGGGAGTTGGCCGGGCCGTGCTTCATCGGGTTCGCCATCGGCGAGTCGTTGGGCGCGGCGGCCTTGCGGGTGGCGGGCGGCATCTTCACCAAGATCGCCGACATCGGCGCCGACCTGATGAAGATCGTCTTCGGGATCAAGGAGGACGACGCGCGCAACCCCGGCGTCATCGCCGACTGCACGGGCGACAACGCCGGCGACTCGGTCGGCCCGACGGCCGACGGCTTCGAGACCTACGGCGTCACCGGCGTGGCGCTGATCACCTTCATCATGCTGGCCGTCCCCCGACCGGAGGTGCAGGTCGACCTGCTGGTCTGGATCTTCGCGATGCGGGTGCTGATGGTGGTGGTCAGCGGCCTCTCCTACTTCATCAACGAGGCGATCGCCCGGTCGCGGTTCGCCGAGGCTCGGCATTTCGACTTCGAGAAGCCGTTGACGTCGCTCGTCTGGATCACCAGCCTACTGTCGATCGCCGTCACCTACGCGGCCAGCTTCGCCCTGATCCCGAACGTCGGCGGCGACCCCAACCTCTGGTGGGAGCTGGCGACGATCATCACCTGCGGCACGTTCGCCGGGGCGATCGTTCCCGAAGTGACCAAGATCTTCACGTCGACCGGATCGACGCACGTCAAGGAGGTGGTGACGGCCAGTCGCGAAGGGGGCGCGTCGTTGAACGTGCTCTCGGGCCTGACGGCCGGCAACTTCTCGGCCTTCTGGGTCGGCGGCGTCGTGATCAACGGGTTGATGGCGATCGCTTACGCGGTCAGCCTGCTCTTCCCCGGCGATCTGATGCTGGCGCCGGCGGTCTTCGCGTTCGGCCTGGTCGCGTTCGGCTTCCTGGGCATGGGCCCGGTGACGATCGCCGTCGACAGCTACGGCCCGGTCACCGACAACGCGCAGAGCGTCTACGAGCTGTCGCTGATCGAGCAAGAGCCGGACATCGTCGACGAGATCAAGCGCGAGTACGGCTACGAGCCCGACTTCGAACACGCCAAGTTTCTGCTGGAAGAGAACGACGGCGCGGGCAACACGTTCAAGGCCACCGCCAAGCCCGTGCTGATCGGCACGGCCGTGGTGGGGGCCACCACGATGATCTTCTCGATCGTCGTCCAGCTCGCCGGCGGAGTCGACCCGGCCACGGGCCTGCTGACGCTGCTCCCCGAGCAGGTCGAGAAGCTGTCGATCCTCCACCCGCCGTTCCTGCTGGGGATGATCTTCGGAATGTCGGTGATCTACTGGTTCACCGGCGCGAGCACCCAGGCGGTGATCACCGGCGCCTACCGCGCCGTGGCGTTCATCAAGCGGCACATGAACCTCGACGGCTCGTCGAAGGCGAGCGTCGAGGACTCGAAGCGGGTGGTGGCGATCTGCACGCGGTACGCGCAGCTCGGCATGTTCAACATCTTCCTCACGATCTTCTTCACGACGCTGGCGGCGTCGTTCGTGGAGCCGTTCTTCTTCGTTGGCTACCTGATCGGCCTGGCGCTCAGCGGGCTGTTCCAGGCGATCTTCATGGCCAACGCCGGCGGCGCCTGGGACAACGCCAAGAAGATCGTCGAGACCGACCTCCGCGAGAAGGGGACCGAGCTGCACGCGGCCACGGTCGTGGGCGACACCGTCGGCGACCCGTTCAAGGACACCAGCAGCGTGGCCATGAACCCGATCATCAAGTTCGCCACGCTGTTCGGCCTACTCGCCGTGGAGCTGGCGCAGAGCATCCCCACCACCACGCGGATCGTGCTGGCGGCGCTGCTGCTCGGGGCGGCCCTGGTGTTCGTCCACCGCAGCTTCTACGGCATGCGGATCGACGCCAGCCAGTCGGGAGGCTCGTCGGACGACAACGCCGACGAACTGGTCGGCGCGGCCGCCCTGGGCGACTGATACCGTATCACGTGGATCCGTTGCTCTCTCGAAGCGCCGGCAAGTGAATCTCCCGAGGCTCGCGGATTCACTCGCTGGCGCTTCGACGTTCCAGCCGAACGCTATCGCGTGCGACTGCGACCCGCTCGTCAAACGACGGGCGTGAGCGTCACCTTGAACACCCGATTCGAGGCCGTGGTTTGTCCGGCCGGCGTGGTGGTGTTGGGAACGCTCGACACGATCCCTCCGTAGATGTAGCCGAGCGTCGTCGGGCCGCTCAACTGGTCGAGCTTGATCACGCCGTTGGAATACGTGGGGAGGCCCGGCGATTGGAAGTACGCCGCCTCGGCGCCGAGCAGGCCGGGCAATTGGCTCGGCATGATGAATTCCTGGAACGACCCGTCGGCGCTTTTGACGAGCGAGGTCACGTCGTCTACGAACGGGAGTTCGGGATCGGACGTCAACTTCCCCGTGCTGAAGTTGTAGTCGTACAGGCTGATCCCGCCCAGGAAAATGGTGGTCATCGAGCCGTCGCGGCCGTCGAACAGCGGGATGTTCGGCGCAGTGTATTGGGAGAAGAACTGGTCGTATTGCGTGTCGACCCGGGCCGTGCCGCCGGTGCCGATCGTGATCGGATTGAGGTAACCGCCCCCCGCGCGGGTGAAAACGCCGCCGTAGGAGGCGAGCCCCGGACGGCCGTTCGGGAAGACGACGGCGCCGAGGTTGCCGTCGCGACGGCGGAAGTTCACGGGATCGCGCTGGGCCTGGTAATAGGCGATCGACAGCGAACGGCCCTTGTCGACGATCCGGAAGCTGCGGACCTCGTCGGTGTAGACCTGGCTGAGCTCGGCGCCCCCTCCGTTGTAGCCCCCCTGGAAGTCATGGCCGAAGACGAGAAACGTCCGGCCGTTGATCGCGTTCATGTCGCCGCCGGTCACCGCGAGCCGGGGGTCGCTGATCTGCTTCACCTGGGCCGCGACGTCGCCGTTGTTGACCACCGCGTCGATCAGGCCGGAGACGCTGATCGCGGACAGCGTATCGTAGGTGACGAACTGGCCGGTGGAGGAATCGTACGAGTAGCCGCCGACGGTGTAAAGGCGGTCGCCGCTCTGGTAGAACTCCTGGTTCGACGAGGCCAGGGACGCGGTCGCCGACGCGGGCAGCCCGGTCGCGCTCCAGTCCTTCGACCAGACCTGTCCGGTCGCGGGATTGATCACGTAGATGGTGTTGTTCTGATAGATGGGCGGGAAGCTGACGAGTCCGCTCGGGTCGAACGAGTGCATGCCGTTGGTCCGGCCGCCGAAGATGAGCCAGAGCCCGTTCGACTCGGCGTGGACGGCCGCCTGGATCGTCGGCGCGTCCGGCATCGCGACCGCCTGGATCTGGAGCGTATACGGTAGGTTCTGCGGAGTCGCCACGACGGGCGTGGGCGACTGGATCGGCGTCGCCTGCGTCACGAACGAGGCCGGGAGCAAGTTGTCGACCCCGTCGAGCCCCTGGATCGAGGGGATGACCACCTGGCCGTCGCTCCCCTTGGCAGGCCGGATCGAGCCGGTGAGCGTGGTCGAATTCGCCGTCGCGCCGACGATGGTCAACTGGTTGACGTTCCCGTTGAGCCCACGCCAGAGCTCGACGAGCCCGCCGCCCGAGACCGCGACCGTGGCCCGGTTGCCGTTCATGTCGTTGAACGTGAGCCGCTTGCCCGCGGCGACGAGGCCGTAGAAATCGCCGGCGGCCGTGTCGTCGGCGTCGCCGTCGATCGTCGTTCCGCTCGCGTCGGTCAGGCCCGTCGTGGGGTTGCCGTCGACCCAGACGCGGTAGCACTGCCCCGTGGCCAGCGGATGAGCGAGGTTGAGCGTGACCTGTTGCGTGGCGGCGTCGTAGCGAACCGAACGGATCGGGTCGACCGCGCCCGGCTTCGTCACGACCTCGATGTTGCCCGGGGCCAGCGCGTTGACCCGGTAATAGGACGGGTCCACGGCTTGCGTCGGATTCAAGGGCCCGTCGAAGCTGATGACGATCGACGACCGCCCGCGATCGATCGGCTCGACCAGGCCCGTCACCACGGCGCCGTTTCCGTCCGCGAAGGAGAGCAAGATCCGGCTCTCCATCCGTTCCGCCAATGGGCGAAATCGGCTCCGACTTGTTGGCTTCTCCCGACGGCGAGCACGCGACGACTCATGAGCGAGCATACGGCTGAACCCCTTATCGCAAGATTCGACGGCTGACGATTCGTCAGACGAGGAATGGCGCCGCGAATGCGATCAGCCATCCTCCCCGCCACGGGATTCAGTTTAATTCATGCGAACCGGCGCAGTCGACTCATTTTGCCCAAACTTCCTAATTTGGCGCAGCTTGCTCTCGGGCTGCACACGGAGGGAAGGCTTGATCTGAAAATAGCCTTGCGGAGGCCTGCCTCGATACAAGCTCGAAGCGCCAGCGAGTGGATGTTCCCAATGGCCCGACGGAGATTCACTTGCTGGCGCTTCGAGCTTGTATTCGGAGGCCGCCCGCATGACTTCTCGTCAGCTCATTTTCATGAGGCCTGGTGTCCCGACGGCACCATGATGATGTGCTCTGAAAACAACCCGTGGGATGATCAGGGGGCGAAATGGAAGCTCGAAGCGCCAGCGAGTGGATGTTCCCAATGGCCCGACGGAGATTCACTCGCTGGCGCTTCGAGCTTGTATTCGGAGGGTACCCGCGGAACGACCCAGCGTCCATTTTCATGAGGTCGGGTACCCCAAACTGGGGCATGACGATTCGGCGAAGGCCTGGTCGAAGAGGCGGCCGGCGGGGGGGGAAGCACATGTTCTTCTTGATGAACTGGACGGCTTCGGCCGCGCCGAATTCGCGGTCCATGCCGGGGTCTTCCCATTCGACCGACAGGGGGCCCGTGTAGCCGGCCAGGCCGACGGCGCCAGTGGAACCGATTAGCATCTAAATTGCAACGTGTGGTTTCTTATAAGCTTGCGTCGAGCTGTGGGTTTGCGTCTAAATGGAGAATGCGTCTGGGTGGATTTGCATCTGGGTGATTCCGAGCCTATGCACGCCGATGCGGAACGGCGATTTTCACCAGTATTCAGGCCCAATGAGGAACGTACTTCGCGTGCCGCTTTGAGGTGCTGGTGAGGCCGAGTGCAATCTCGCCGGGGCTGATCGCGTCAAAGAAATCCGCGCAAACCTCGTCGGTGTTGATGCAAGAGCGGAGCGAGACGCGGTCGGGCTCGCGCGTCAGATCCCAGAACCAGGTCTCTCGAGTGGCCATCTCAAGCATTCACTCCGCCATTCGGGCGAGTTGGTCGACCTGGCCCCGGTCGGAACGGCCTTCAGCCGGTGGCGAGCGGCTTCCGCTTGGGAGACCTCTTGGGCGGCGGAGCCGATCCGAAGACGTCGGCCGCGTTGCCGCCGAGTGCGAAGAGGCTGCGGAACATCAGGTCCAGCGACACTTCGGCGGCCGCCGACTCGATCTTGGAGACCTTGGGCTGACTCGTGTTGAGAATCTTAGCCGCTTGGGCCTGCGTCGGGTTCCGGGCCAATCGGGCGTTGCGGACCGCCCGGCTGACGGCGAGCCGGATGTCGACAAGGCGGCTTTCCTCTTCGGTAAGTTCCAGAAAGTCCTCGGCGTCTCCGAAGACGTAGCCGGCCGCTTCGAGAGCCGCCTGCTTCTTGGGGTCCATTTTCGCCCGCTCTGCTTCTTGAACGCCAGGCGCCGCGAGTTCCAAAGGCCGGAACCCGCGGTGCTCGAGTCATCGAAAGCCCTCAATTTCGCGCATCACTTCCGCGCAGCGTCATTTAGGTGGTCGCCGAGATTAGACCGCGACGCAATCGTGCTCTGGCAAGTACTGCTGGACCACCGCGCGAGCACGCTCCACGTATTCCTGCTTCTGGCCGACGGGGGCGATGTAATGAACGACGCTTTCCGCGGCGCTCCAGCCCCCGAGGCGAGCGATCACCCACGCCGCGAGATAGTGAGAGGCGAGGCAGCCTCCGGCTGTAGCGACGTTCCCTTGAGCGAAAAACGGCTGTTCCAGGACTTGGATTCCGGCTTCTTCGACCCACGGCTTTGTCTTGGAATCGGTGCACGCCGGGACATTCGCGAGAAGTCCGAGCTTCGCGAGTACGAGCGCCCCGGAGCATTGGGCGCCGATGATCTGGCGCGACGGGTCCAGCCCGAGCTCTCCCATCAGGCCGGAGTCGCGCACCAGGTCTCGCGTGTCCCTTCCACTGCCGACGATGACCGCCTCGGCCTCGCGGGCAAAGCTCAGGGGAGCTTGGGAATGGACGACAACCCCATTCATCGATGTGACCCGTTGGGCGGGACACACGATAAGGGCCTGTAGTTCTGGTCTCTTGACCCGATTGAGCATGGCCGCGGCGACAAACGAATCGAGCTCGTTAAATCCTTCGAATGTAAGCACCGCGATTCGCATACGGCCTCCAAGAGCCAACGACACCGTTCAGCTGCCAGCGGGGCATCGGTTATGTACGTGGTCCAGACACAAACGACGCCCTGATGGTTCGCTGCAAAGGATGGCTTGGCGTTCAGCCGGCGAGCGACGCCCATCCCACGGAACAGGGCGTCGCTCGCTGCAACCCTTGCGAGGCAGTGCTCAGTTCTTCGCCTGGCCTTCGGCGAAGGCCTGGTCGAAGAGGCGGCCGGCGGGGGGGAAGCTCATGTTCGTCTTGATGAACTGGACGGCTTCGGCCGCGCCGAATTCGCGATCCATGCCGGGGTCTTCCCATTCGACCGACAGGGGGCCGGTGTAGCCGATCTCGTTGAGGGCGCGGGCGATGGCCTGGAAGTCGACCTGGCCGCGGCCCGGCGAGCGGAAGTCCCAGCCGCGGCGGGGGTCGCCGAAGTTGATGTGCGAGCCGAGGATGCCCGACTTGCCGTCGAGCGTCCGGGCGGCGTCCTTGACGTGCATGTGGTAGATCCGGTCCGGGAACGCCCGGATGAACGCGACCGGGTCGACGAACTGCCAGATCAGGTGGCTGGGGTCGAAGTTGAACCCGAACTCGGGGCGGCGGCCCACGGCCTCAAGCGCCGCTTCGGCCGAGTAGATGTCGAACGCGATCTCGGTCGGGTGGACCTCCAGGCCGAACTTCAGGCCGAGCTTCTTGAAGACGTCGAGGATCGGGTTGAACCGGTCGGCGAAGTCCTTGTAGCCGGCGGCGATCATGGCGTCGGAGACCGGCGGGAACGAGTACAGCAGGTGCCAGATCGACGACCCGGTGAACCCGTTGACCACCTTCACGCCGAGCTTGGCGGCGGCGTGCGCGGTGTCGATCATCTCCTTCGCCGCGCGGTCCTTGACCCCCTTCGGGTCGCCGTCGCCCCAGACATGGTCGGGCAGGATCAGCTTGTGCCGCTCGTCGATCACGTCGCAAACCGCCTGGCCGACCAGGTGGTTCGAGATCGCCCAGACCTTCAGGCCGTACTTGGCCAGCAGGTCGTGGCGGCCCTGGCAGTACTTGTCGTCCTTGAGCGCCTGCTGGACGTTGAAATGGTCGCCCCAGCACGGCAGCTCGATGCCGTCGTAGCCCCACTTGCTGGCCTTCTCGCAGATCGACTCGATGGGCAGGTCGGCCCACTGGCCGGTGAAAAGCGTCACGGGACGCGACATATTGCAGTCTCCCAAAAGCAAAGGGCGGGGCGAGGACGGAAACAAGAACGGGGCACGAGTGTTGAGCGCGACGAGGACGCAGTTGGGTGGCCTAGGTTCGGCTTCCGAACCCAGGGGGGCAAGCCAAGGCTTTTCCGCACGGGTTCGGAGACCGAACCCGTGGCCCCCACGCGATTCGAGCCGGACAGGGCCGGATGACAACGACCAAGGCCAGATTGCACCGGCGGCCGGCCGTTGTCAACGATTTGACGGGACGGGCGGATATCATGATAATGAAGGATCTTGCTCAGCCCTCGTTTCTCCAGACAACTCGCGTGCGACCCTCCATGCCTCCATCCGCCGTCCTGATCGCTTTCGACGGCGTCCTCGCCGACACCGAGAATTACCACGTGGCCGCCTGGCAGCGGACGCTGGCGAGGCTTGGCTGGGACGTCCCCGACGATGTCGCCGCGCGGTCGGCCGAGATCGACGATTCCCTGTTCGCGGCCGAGATTTTCGCCCATCGCGGGATCGTCCAGGCTGACATCGACGGCTGGGTCCGCCGCAAGCAGGCCTTGACCCTGGAGATGATCCGCTCCGCCCCCCGGCTCTTTCCGGGCGCCGCCGACCTCGTCAAGAGCCTCGCCGGCCACGCCCGGCTGGTGGTGGTCGCCGACTCGCTTCGCGACCACGTCGAGGCGCTGCTGGAGCGATCGGGCCTGGCCGACCGGATCGAGCTGATCGTCGCGGCCGACGACGTCAAGGCGGTCCGGCCCGAGCCCGACGGCCTCCGCCTGGCGATCAAGCGGCTGAAGGTCGCCGCCGGCCACGTCCTGGCCATCGAGGGGACCCCCGCCGGCCTCCGCGCCGCCCGCGCCGCGGGGATTTCGTGCATGGCCGTCGGCCATCGCCGGCCGTTCGGCGAATGGGTCGGCGACGCCCCCTACGTCTCCGGCTTCGAACCCGTCTCCGGCATCCTCGCCCAGCTCGGCTTTTCGAGAGAACCATGAACCAGCCCAACGGACGACACGACCCTTCCGGCCCCGACAAACCCGGCCAGGGCAAGCCCGCCAAGCCGCGACGAGGGAACGTCCGCGACAAAGGCCTCAGCGCGCGCCTGGGGCCGATCGGCCTGCGGCGGATCGACGGCAACGTCTTCGAGCTGATCCATCCGAAATGCGTCGAGGAGACCGAGCTCGACTATCAAGAGGGCCTCGAACTCTGGAAGGCCGGCGACCCCGAAGAGGCCCGCGACGCCCTCCGGTTCGCCCTCGAAGCCTGCCACGACAACCTGTGGGTGCACGTCGCGCTCGGCGACCTGGCCGTCCGCGAGTTCCGCGACCACCGCCTGGCGCGCGGCCACTACGGCTACGCCGTCGAACTCGTCCAGCGCTCCTTGCCCCCCGACTTCAACGGCCGCCTCCCCAAAAACCGCGTCGCCAACCGCCCGTTCCACGACGCCCTCGCCGGCCTGATCGCCGCCCTCCGCGCCACCGACGCCACCGCCGAAGCCGACACGCTCCAGGCCCTGGCCAACCGCATAAGCTGAACCCACATTTCTTCGCGTGCTTATTCCTTCACGCATCGAGAGAAGGATATACGAGCCCGAAGCGCCAGCGAGTGAATCGGCATCCGACCGTAGGAGCCGTTCACTCGCCGGCGCTTCGGGCTTGTTTTTTTGAGAGCGCGTGACGACGCGCACCAAACACATCGCCCCGTCGCGCGATCTTGCGCAGGCCGGAGATTTTTCCAAACCCGCAACGTCTTCCATGCCAACGCCTTGCGACGAATTCCCGTAATCATCGGACCGTTTGCTTTTTCGCAATACCGCTTTATGTAGCATTATCCCCTTAGTTAGTCGATCGATCGATGGCGGGGGATCGAAGCGATGAGCATCATGGGCGGGGCGAAGGCGAAGTCGAAGCTGAGCAAGACCAAGGCGCGGGGCAAGGTCCGCGAGGCGCTCGATCACGAATGGATGCGCAAGCACCGTCAGGGAAAGACGGTTGCGGACATTGCGACGGCCGAGGGGGTGAGCAAGCGGACCGTCCAGCTCGCCCTGGCCCGAGCCCGCGACGCGGAGCAATCGGCCGGTGCGGGATGCGACGACGACGCCAGTTTGCCGATCCGGGATGACGCTTCGGCACCCGCCCCGCGGCAGCCGTGGTGGTTGGAGCTGGTTCCGCTGTTCCCGATCGGGGCGTTCACGCCGACGTCCAAGTGCCCGCACCACGGGCCGATCCGGGCGGGTTCGTTGTTCTGCTGCATGGTCTGCTCGACCTCCGGCATCGACGACCACCCGGCCCTCCAGCTCGATCCGCTGACCGCCCCCCAGCCCGAGCCCGTTCCGACGGCTTCGAAAGCGACGACGAAGTCGCCGGCGGGCTCGCGATCTTCGTCCCCCCTCGACCCGACCGCCGACCGCGAGACGCGAAAAGAGCGTCGGCGGCGTCAATATCGTGCGGTCGCGGGCGAGCAGGGGGCGTAAGGCCGCAAGCCACTGGGAATCGTGCGTCGTATCCTCTTTGTCAATCAGGGTGTTGCAACCATGTCGCTGATCGAAATCCAACGTGCGGCGGCTTCGGCGGTCCAGGCGTTCAAGAAGGCCTCCCCGACGATCGTCCTGATCGCGACCCTGGCCGCGGCGGCCTTCGCGTGGAAAACCCGCGAGGGGGCCAAAGCGCCAGCCGTCGACCCGCTCACGACCATCGGACGAACCTACGTGGCGAGCCTGGGCGACGTCTACGCCGGCGCCTGGATCGAAGGGGCCTCGGCCCTCGAATCGGGCAAGAGCGTCGCCGACGCGCTCGGCGTCGTCGCCGGCTCGTGGCAGGCCGGCCGGGTCGCCCTCTTCGACAAGACCGCGGCGCCGGCGTTCTCCAAGATCGTCGCCGAGAACACGGCCGACGCCGACGTCACGGCCCAGAACAAAACCGCGCTCGCCGCCGCCTGGCGGAGCTTCGCCGCCGGCCTCAAATCCCCCGCAACCGGGAAGTAACCGCCGGCCCGCCCACCCCATCGATCGCATCCGCACAACACGACCCATCCCACGAGGCCCGCGATGAGCGAATCGAACCCACCGTTCTTCACGGCCGGCTGGCTCGGCGCCGACGAAGTTCAACAGACCTTCGCCGCCCAGTACCCGGCGCTCGCCGCCGCCGCCCCCGGCCTGTTCCGAGACGTCCCCGCCGACGGCTCGCCGATCCTGCTTTACAAGGCGTTCAAGGACGTCCTCGGCGATTTCCCCGCCTATCCCGCACAAGAGATCGGCGATTGCGTCGGTTTCGGACACGGGCACGGCGTCGACCTGCTTCAGTGCGTCGAGATCGCGCTCGGGGCGCCCGCGGAGTACCGTGAGACCGACACCGAGTTCATATACGCGTCGTCTCGCGAGGCGGCCGGCATCCTCGGCCGTCAGGACGGGTCGTACGGTTCGGCGGCGGTCACGGCGATGACGTCGATCGGCCTGGTGAGCCGCGACATGCTCGGCGCCGACGGCCCCTACAGCGGCCAGCGCGCCAAGCAGTGGGGCTACAGCGGCGTCCCGCCGGCGATCAAGGCGGAGGCCGCGGCGTTCAAGCTCGGCTCGGCGGCCCGGGTCGGAACCTGGGACGAGCTGACGACGGCGGTCCGCAACGGCTACCCGGTGTCGATCTGTTCCGGCCAGGGTTTCACGCTTCAGCGCGACAAGGACGGCTTCTGCCAGGCGAAGGGGAGCTGGGGCCACTGCATGGTGATCGCCGGGGTCCGGTTCGACCGCCCCGGGGCGTGCATCCTCCAGAGCTGGGGCCCCGACCAGCCGGTGGGGCCGACGGCCCTCGGCCAGCCGAGCTACAGCTTCTGGGCCGACAGGGCGGTCGTCGAGCGGATTCTCGCCCAGGGCGACTCCTGGGCGCTGGCGAAGGCTCCGCAATTCGTCGCCCGGGCCTTGCCGCCGAGCTGGAGCTACCATCAGGCCGCCTGACCGCATCTCGACCCGGTCACGGCCCGGAGCGTACGCCAGCCGCCCCGGACCCCAGCCTCCCTCCCGCCCCCGACGCCGACGCCTCGCCAGCCTCGAAGACCGCCTCACCCTCGCCCTCCTCATCGTCGTCGCCGCCGGCCTCCTCTATTCGGAACAGGTGTGGAACCTCACGCCGTTCTGACCGGCGCAGTCGTGTTGACAATCGTGTTTTCACTCCAAGGCGCATTCTCATGAGCACAGTCGCACTTGTCATTCAGTTTCTCAACGCCTCCAAGCAGTACGCGCCGGTGATTGCGGCGGTGGCTTCGGGGGTCGGGATGATCCTGTCGAAGAACTACAGCGGGGGGATCAACACGATCTTCCAGGCGCTCACGCTGGTCTTCAGCGGCGCCACCGTGGTGAGTCTTCAGAACGCGGTCGCGAAGTCGAGCCCGAAGTGACGCGGACCGGCGACGCGGTTCCGACGCGTCGCCGGCTCAGTCGGTTCGATCAAGGAATGGACACTCAACACGGGAACGGACGTTGAACGCCATGAGCTACATCCCCGACGTCTCCCGGACGCTCACGCTGACCGGAGGAATCTTGGCCGCGGGCGCGGTGGTGGTCGCCGAGACGGTCTCGACCGATCCGACGATGGGCGCCGGATCGTTCCTTCTGGGGGGCGCCGGGCTGGTCGCCGCGCTATCGGCGTTCACCAAGGATTTCTGGCTCGACCGCCAGAAGCAGCGCGATCACGAGCTGGACAAGCTGCGGCTTCAGAGCCGGAACGACAAGTCGATCCAGGCGATCGAAGCCCTGCTCGCCTGGACGAAAGCGGCCCGCGCGGCGGTTTCGACCCTGCCCCCCGTACCGGAAATCAGCCTACAGGCGGACGACGACCATGACGTTTAGACATCTGGCGACAACCTACTGCGCCTGGGTCTGGCACCAGTGGAGCCGGCTCTCGGCCTTCTTCTTTACAACCTGCGTCGTCGTGGCGCTCACCATTGGGCTGGCCCAGACGACGCGACAGTACAACCTTCTGTATTCACGCGTGCAAGCGTCGTTTCATCGACAGGAGCAAGCCGGACGACTCCAGTCGGCGCGGTCGCCCGACATCGCCGGAGACCGGGTCGAAGCCCGCAGGCAGGCCGAAGTCGTTCAGTTGCTGGAACGGATTCTGGCCCGGCTCCCCGAAGGCCAGGCGACGTCGGTCTCGACTCCCGGTCCGCTCTCCTCCTCCCATTGAACGAGGCCGCGAACATGGGCCATTCCACTCGCAAGCCGCCGACCGGCGACGCCGAGCCGGCGCCCCTCGACGACGGCCTCGGCTCCGACGCCCAGGTCGGTCTCGACGACCGGCTCCGCGCGTTCGTGATCCGGTCGAGCGACGACCCGGGTCGATCGTGGGCCGAGCGCATCCTCTCCTCGCTCGTGGCCGGGGCCGTCCGCGGCGACGTCCGGTCGCAGCACGAGGTGTTCCGACGAATCGGCGGGCCGCCGGCATCGCATCGAGCCGTCGAGACGTTTTCCATCGACGACGCGACCGCCCGCAAGGTACTGGAGGCCGTTCGTGGACCTGTCAAGGATCGCTCCGTTGCTTAATGCCGTCCGCGGCCGACGCCCCCAAGGGCGAGGCGAATTAAGCGACTGGGTTCGCGGGTTCACCGGCATCCGCATCCCGTCGCGGGCCGTCTGTCAGGGGCACTCGTCCCCATTCGACATGTTCGCCCGCCAGGTGCTCGACCGCCCCTCGCTGGCGCTCTGGCACGGACCGCGCGGCAGCGGCAAGTCGTTCCTCTCGGCCCTCGACACCCACCTGAACAGCCGGTTCAACCCCCGGCACGAGACCCACATCCTGGGGGGCTCGAAGGCTCAGTCCGAACAGATCTACCGGGCGCTCAAGGCGCTCGTGATCGAGGGCAGGGGGGTTTACGGCGGCGACGACGACACGCTCGACCGCCTGCTGAAAACCGAGGCGCTTTACACCAACGGCTCGCGGGTCTCGATTCTCGCCGCCAGCCCCACGAGCGTCCGCGGCCCGCACGTCGCCAGCTTGAAGCTCGACGAGGTCGACGAGATCGCCACCGACATCCGCGAAGCGGCGCTCGGCATGGCGATGGACCTGCGCGGCGTTAAGGCGAGCGTCCTCATGACCTCGACCTGGCACAAGCTGACCGGCCCTATGGCCGAATTGGTCGAACAAGGACGCTCCGGTGCGTTTCCCGTGCACACGTACTGCGTCTTTGAAGTCCTTGAGCGTTGCCCGACGTCGCGGAGCGGCCGGAAGCTGGAAAAATGCCCCGAATGCCCGTTGATGGCCTGGTGCCATGAAGACCGCCACCTCGACCCGAAGCTTCGGCCGAAGGCGAAACGCAGCAACGGTCACTATGGTATTGAAACCTTGATCCAGAAGGTCAAGGGGGTGTCGGCCCGGGTCTTCGCCAGCGACTACCTGTGTCGCGGCCCGCAGGCCGAGGGCGTCTGGTTCACTCAGTTCGACCTGGCCGACAACGTGTGCGAGGCGGCCGAGTTCGACCCGGCGTTGCCGGTTCATATCGCGGTCGACAGCGGCGTTTTCACGGGCGCCGTGTTCTTCCAGGTGAACCCGGGCTCGCAATGGGCGACGGTTCGCGAACCGCTGCGGGTGAACGTGTTCGCCGAGTTCCTGGCCGAGGGGCGAACGGCCGAGGCCTGCGCCCTGGCCCTGCGTGCTCTGGCCGATCAGATGTGCGGGATCGCCACGCGGTACGTCTCGACCGACTCGGCCGGCGGCGCCCGCAACCCGGTCGGCCCCACGGTCATCTCCGAATACCAGCGATGCGGCCTCGTCGGCGAGACGGGCATCCAGCAGTGGCCGAAGTATCCCGGATGCGTGACCGAGGGCCTGGTCCTGATCGAGAGCCTGGTGCGATCGGCCGACGGCACGGTCCGCCTCAAGATCCACCCACGTTGCAAGCACCTCGCCAGCGCCTTCCTCAGCTACGCCCGGGCTCGACGCGCGGGCCAGTGGATGGACTATCCCGCCGACCCGCAACACCCGCAGGAAGACCTGATCGACGCCCTCCGCGGCGGCCTCCGCGTCGCCTTGCCCGATGGCGCCAGCCCCGCCGAACCCCTCCGCCGCGCCAAGGCGGGGCGGGTGTTCTGAGCGTCCGTATCACGACATGATTCCTTCCTCATCGAGCACGAAGACTACCATGCCATTTTCGACCACGACAGGCGCGTTGGTTCCTTCGTCGCCGGCGGCGGGCATGCCGCGGATCGCGCTGCCGGACGGCCGCCGGCTCGACCATCCTCACCCCGAGTGGCTTTCGCACCAGCTTCGGTGGCGATGGCTGCTCGATTCGTGGGAGGGGGGCGAGGCGTACCGCACGGCCGTTTACGGTTACGACATGCACGGCATGCCGGTGCGGAATCTCGTGCGGCACAAGCGCGAGTATCCGTCGTCGTTCGACCCCGGTTATTCGCCCCAGACGGGACGGCCGGCGGGGTCCGACCAGGCAAACCAGGCGACCGACGACGACTACGAGCTGCGGCGGGCGCGCACGCCTGTGCCGACGTTCGTCGCCGAGGCCGCCGAGACGCACCTCGCCCGGATTTACAGCCGCGAGGTCAAGCGCGAGGGCCCGTCGAAGCTGGTCGCCTGGTGGCGCGACGTCGACGGCCGGGGCACATCGATCGACCAGTGGATGGCCAGCTCGATCGCGCCGTTGCTGCTGGTCCTCGGTCAGCTCGACCTGATCGTCGACCACCCGGCGACGCCCGACGGCGAGGAGATCCGCACGCGGGCCGACGAGATCCGGTTGGGGCTCGACGGTTGCGTCGCCTCGTACATCCTCCCCGAAAACATGGTGTGGTGGCGGCTCGACCGCCTCGGCCGCTACGTCGAGTGCCTCGTCCGTGAAGTCACCGACGACGGATCGGCCCTCTGGCGGTTCTGGGACGAGTCGTCGTGGACGCTTTACGACGGCTCGGGCGAGGTCGTCAAGGGCCCGATCGCCCACAGTTACGGCCGCGTGCCGATCGTCCGCGTCTTCGACCGCCGCCGGCCGCGTTGCCGCAATATCGGCGTGCCCAGATATGAAAGCATCGCCGAAATTCAACGCGAGTATTACAACCGGGACAGCGAGTTGATCCTGTCCGACACGACGCAGGCGCACCCGCTGCTGCAAGGTCCGGAAGACTTCGTCAAGGCCGACGGCACGGTGCCGATCGGTCCCAACTGGCTCCTGCCCAAGAAGAAGAATACACACGGCGGCGCGGCGACGTACGAGGGGTTCGACGTGGTGCCGTTCCCGAAGGACGGGGCCGAGTCGATCCGCTTGAACAAGGCCGACCTCCGCGACGCCGCCGACCGCGCCGCCTTGCTGACAAAGCCCGCCGGCGCTTCGGGAACGGGGGGATCGACGGTCGGCCAGAGCGGCGTGTCGAAGCGAATCGACCAGGCGGCGGGCAACGACCTGCTGAGCAAGATCGCCGCGGTGCTCGGCCACGCCGAGAAGCAGCTCGCCGAGCTGGTCCTGACGGTCCTCGGCGACGGCGCGGTTTCGACCGATGACCGCGAGGCCGTCCGCGTGCAGTATCCCACCGCGTTCGACCTGTCGACCGGCGAGGAGCTGGCCCGGACCGTCGGCCAGTTCCAGGCGATCCTCGCCGCGGCCGGCAACGCCCCCGAGACCGAGAGTGAGCTGCTGAGCCGGCTGATCCGGCTGATGCTCCCCGGTCTGGACGATCAGGATTACACCCGGTTCGACGCCGAGATCGACGCCTACCTCGAAGTCGAATCGAACGAGTAAGGATGAGGCCGGCTCGCGCGACGGGCATCGTCCCGAGCAAGAGCTATCGACATGTCCTTGAGTGAGGATCATCCGTGAACGACCCAATCGACGGCCATCCGAACACGAGTCCCCCGACGGCCCCGGGCCCGGCGGCGCTGACGGCCGAGGAGCAGCAGCGGCTGCGGACCTTGGAGAGTCAGTTGAAGGAATACCAGCGGTTGCAGGAGGCGACGCTGGAGCAGAAGGAGTCCGAGCGGCTGCGGGCCCTGGCGGAGAAGGGGCAGATCGAAGAGGCCCTGAGCCAGCAGCGGCAGGCGTGGGAGCAGAAGCACGCCGAGGCGCTGTCGCGGTATTCCAGCCTGGAGCGGCAGGTTTACGAGGAGCGGAAGACGGCGGCGATCGCCGAGGCGTTCCACGGCCGGTCGTTCGTCGGCGACTCGCCCGAGCAGAAGACGGCCGCCGCCGCGATGGTCCGCCGACTGCTTCAGGACGAGTTCGAGACGGTCCGCGACGCCTCGGGCGCGCTTCTGGTCCGCGACAAGGTCAGCGGTCGCCCGGCGGCCGAGGCGATCCGGGAGCGGCTCGATTCGGCGCAGTTCGCGATCTTCTTCGCTCCGTCCTCGCGAGGAGGTTCCGGCAGCGACGGCACCCGCGCGCCCGCCCTGCCGCACTCGGTCCAGCCGGGCTCGCTGGAGTCCATCGCCAGTCAGTTCAGGGATCGCCAGAACCAGTACCAGTCGTTCGGCCTGCACCCGCTGAGCTGATCGCAACACCCGAGCCCCCCCGTCGTGCGGCCCCTGTCGCGATGTGCCGCGACCGCCGCCTCCCGCATCACTTCCTCACCGACCGGAGCATGCTTCCATGCCTTCCTACGAAAACGGCCCCTTGTCGCAGTTCTCCGCCTTCAACGCCGGGGTCCTTCCGAACGACGTGTTCGGCGTGGCGATCAACTGGTTCGTGAACCGCAACCCGCTGGTCTCGCGGCTGCCGAAGCTGCCCACCGGCGCTCCGCAGTTCTTGATCACTAACGACAACTACCGGCCGCGATCGATCGCCCTGGCCAACGGCGGCCCCCTCACCGCCGCGGCGACCACGGCGATCGTCGCCGACGCATCGATCTTCGACACCGGCGACGTCGTCCAGATCGAGCAGGAGTATCTGCTGATCACGGCCGTCAGCAGCGCCACGAACACGGTGACGCTGACTCGCGGCTACGCCGGCACCACGGCCGCCGCCCACAACGACTTGCTTTCAGTCTACCTGATCAGCAACTCGCGGACGGGCTCCGAGACGAACATCGCCAGCGTCAGCCGGATTCCCCAGGCGACCACCCAGTACTGCCAGACCGTGCAGCACGCCTACCAGGTCGGCGGTGCGTTGCAGGCTGACTCGAACTACGGCAGCGCCTACGCTACGCCGCTCGACCGCGACCGGATGCTGGCCGTCCAGCATGTGATGGACGACTTCGAGAGCGCCTGTTACTACGGCAAGGGGGTCGGCTTGACCTCCGCCTCCAGCCGGCCGCTGATGAAGGGCGTGCAGAGCATTCTGGCGACCAACAACACGACCGCCCCGACGAACGCCGCGGCCTACAAGCCCAGCGACCTCATCCGCGACACGCTTCAGGCTTGCTTCAACGGCGGCGGCAACCCCAGCCTGCTGGTCGTCAGCACCGACTTCCTCAGCGCGTTCGCCGTGTGGGGCCACGCGGCCATGCGGATCAACGCCGGGTCGAATGTGTTCGGCGTGCCGATCGACCTGTTCGAGGCGCCGTTCCTTTCGGGCATTTCGATCATCCCCGCCCCGCTGCTGCGGCCGGGCACCGCGATCTGCCTGTCGGCTCACGAGGCCCGCGTCCGGCTCAAGCGGTCGATGATCGACAAGCCCCGCGGCTCGCGCGGCGACGCCTTCGAGGGCGACATCATCATGGAAGGCGCCATCGAGATCGACAACGAGGCGCACCACGCGTGGGTCTCGGGCATCACCGCCTTCTCCGCGACCTGATCGTTCCGGATTCCCGATCCCTTCCGCCTCCTCCCGCCCCGGGGTCCGTCCGCCGCGCGTCGCCGCGAGCGGGCGGACCCTCGCCCCTCGACCGATCAGGACTATCACAACCATGTATACGTTCCCCGGTCTCTGGCCGTTCATCGAGCGCGCCGCCGAGGGCCGAACGCTGTACCAGCTCGGCCGGGCTCGCGAACTGTGGCACTCGAAGCAGGTTCAAGACGCGCTCGGCCAGCTCCCCCGGCTCGACCCCGAGAGCCGCAAGGCGCTGCTCGCCCACGTCGTCCAGGTGCGCGATTCGCTGGCGGCGGTCGTCGAGGGCGTCGACCTGGCGATCGCCGAGGCCGCCAAGGCCACGGACACGCCGCTGGAACCACGCCGCAAGCGCGACCGCTGAGCCGAACGCATCCATTTCCGCTTCCGCCACCCTCCTCCACGAGTCTTCCATGAGCGAGCCAGACAGCCTCTCGACGGTTTACGCCAGCGACGAGAACGTCGCGGTGCGGAGCAGCGGCGACTTCCCGGTTCTCGCGCCCGACTGGCAGAAAGCGGCGTACGGGGTCGACGGCGCGTTTGCGCCGGGGGCCCCCTGGACGCTGACCTCGGCCACGGTGGATTTCGAGGCGGCGGGAGTTCGGAGCGGTCACGTCGTTTCGCTCCGCAAGCCGGCCTCGGCGTTCAAGGGGGCGGGCGAGCTGCTGGCCGTCGAATCGGCCTCGGGCGCCGCGCTTTCGCTCCGACGGATCGGCGCGAAGGCCGGTGCCGGGGCGCCCCCCGCCCCCGCCTCGGGCCTGACCGGGGTCGAATTCCTGATCGCCACCCTCGACCCCCAGATCGAGGAAGCGAGCTTTGATTTGAACCGGCGGTTCAACATCGATCCCAACATCGCCGGCCGGACGCCCGCCGATCTGTACGACCTCCGCGACCTTCGCCAGGCGTGCGTGCTGAGCGTGCTCGTCCGCCGATACGCCGCCGAAACTCGCGGCGACCAGGGCGACTTCGCCCTCAAGCTTCAGCAGGTCCAGAGCGAGCTTTCCGAGACCTTGGCGCGGCTCGAGCTTCGCTGGGGCGCGAGCGGCTCCGACGGGCAATCGACTTCTTTCTTCTCGACCCGCATTGTGAGGTGAATCCCATGCCTTTCCTGGTTCCCCGCGAAGGCGACGTTCAATTACTCGTCGATCTGCTGGGCGGCGGTCCGCTCGAGGACTGGTCGCTCGGTTTATACAACACCGCGATCACCCCCACCGAGACCGACACGGCGGCGACCTACACAGCCCACGAGGCGGCCTTCGCCGGCTACGGGCGGAAGACGCTCAGTCGGACGGTGTCGCCGGCCACCTGGAACACCCCGGTCTCGCAGGCCCCGTCGGGCTCGCCCGCCTGGTCGGGCCGCACCCAGGTCGGCCACGCGCAGTACGGTTCGGCCCCGCAAAGCTGGACATGTTCGGGCGCGGGCGACTCCGTGTTCGGCTACTTCATCGTCGGGGCGACCAGCGGCAAGTTGATCTGCGCCGAGCTGTTCGCAACCCCCCGGACGCTCGCCAACGGCGATTCGCTGTCGATGACCCCCGTCTTCGAGGCCGCCTGACCACGACGTCGTTCCGCATCCGGCGCGGCTTGCGGGCCGCGGCCGACGTACCCGTACCGCGACGGCCGCGGTCCGACGATCCACCAAGGCTGAGGTGAAGACATGGCGAAATATTACGTCTCGGCGAATCGCGGCAGCGACTCGACCGGCGTCGGCACGGCGGCGAATCCGTGGAAAACCATCGGCAAGGCCATCGGACCAACGCCCGCGATCACCCTCTCGGGGACGGGCGACGTCCTCTATATCGAGCCGGGAATCTACCGCGAGGTCGTCACGCTCGGCCTCGCGCCGACGTCCGCCGGCCCGCTCTCGATCATCGGCGACGGCGACGGGGCGGGGTATCTGGCGGGCGGCTACGGCACGCCAGCGACCGGGACCGTGGACTGGCGAGGTTGGACGAACGACACGACGCCGATCACCACGTCGGCTTGCCTCGTCATCTCGGGCAAATCGTTCGTTACGCTTCAAGGCGTCAAGATGCTCGGGTCGCACGGCTCCAGCGGCGGCGCGTCATGCCTCGATCTGAACGGCGCGTGGTCGGACCTCACATTGCTGGACTGCATCTTTCTTGGGTCGATCCTCAAGCCTTACATCATCTACGCCGTCGGCACACCGGGCGCCGCGATGAATTTGACCGTCAAGCGGTGTGACTTCCTGACGGGGCAAGGCTACTGCATCGACGTCAGGGCCGGCCTGTACAGCGCCGAGTACAACGTCAACGTGCTCGTCCAAAACTGTCGGTTCCTGGGCGGCACGGGAGGCGTCCGCGTCGCCAACGCGAGCGGCACGGGCTCGTACTTCGCGACCGGCGTGACGGTCCAGAGCTGCTCGTTCTTCCTGACCAACACCCCCATCAGCGTCACGGCGCCGGCCGGCGTCAATCTGGCCGCGCCGTGCGTCATCAGCGGCTGTTACATCCACCAGGCCGTCACAGGGCTGTCAGGCGGCAACACGACCCATATCGCCGAAGACTACAACATCATTTACGCGACGACGCCCCGGACGTTGGTGAACGTCGGGCCGAATTCGATCACCAACGCCGCCCCCGCGTTCGACCTCAACGACGGCCGGCTTTCGGGCGTCCCGCTCCGCCCGTTCGGCGAGCCGTCGGCCGTCGGAGCGATCGGCGGCTTCGGCAGCTCGGGGACGGTTCCCGCGATCGATCTCTGGAACCGGGCCCGGCCCGAAGGGTTCGGCGCGATCAAAGCGGCGGCCGGCGCGTTGGAGCGGCACGACACCGGCGCGAAGGACGTGACGCACCAGGACGCGGGCTCGCCCGCCTGCCTGGCGCTCGTCGGTCCGTCGTCGCAGGAGCGGCCGATCCTCGTCAACCCGCAATCGACGACGCTGTCGATCAAGGTCCGCTGGGACGGCAACCACGGCGACGCGGCGAAGCCCCAGGCGATTCTGCTGTCGAACCCGGAGATCGGCGTCGCGGCCCAGACGATCACGGCGGCGTCGACCGGCGGAGTCGGCGCGACGCCGAACGGGTATGAAACCCTGACCTTCGCCCCGATCACCCCCACGGCCGCCGGGGTCGTGATGCTGCGGATGGCGTCGCGGGCGGCGGCCGGCAACGGAGCGGCGTATTTCGATACCATCACACTTTCCTGATGGGTGCCATGGCGTCTTCCTTCGCATTCTGGTTCCGCGGAACGCCGACCTCGAACACCGCCGTCGTCTCGACCGGCCACTTCGCCAACAGCTACCGCGGGGTCGCCCGAACGCCGGTCGTCCGCGTCGGCACGGCGCAGACGGCCTCGGCCTCAGGAGGGGCGCGGGCGGGCGGGTCGGTCGCCGTTCGCAAGGCGACGACGGTCGCGACGGCCTCTGCCCTCGGGCTGGGGGGCGGATCAGCGGCCTTCGTCGCGCACGTCGTCCTGGTCGGCGGCGGCCTCTCGGCCGGCGGCTCGCGTAGCGCGGGCCTCTCGCGCGCCGCGATGCCCTCCGGCGGCGCCCGCTTCGGCGGGTCGAGCCGCTCGCTCCTGCCGACGACCACGACCGCCTCGTTTCGCTACTGGCGCCGCGGCGTATCGGTTTCAAGCACCGCGAAGACCGCGACGGGCCACTTCGATTATGCCTACCGAGGCCGGCTCGGGGTTCCGGTCGTCAACCCCTCGCTGGTCACCTCGTTTACGGCGACGGCCTCGGGCGGCTCGCGACTCGGCGGCGCGGCCGGCATCCACCGTTCGTCCTCGGCCCACGCCTCGGGCGGCCTGGGCGCGGGTGGGTCGTCCACCGTCTCGTTGCATACGACCCCGACGCACGCGGTCGGCGTCGTCGTGACGTTCGGCGGCTTCTCGAAGACCTCCGTCGCCTGGTCGCCGAGCGCGACCGGCGGCCTCTCCGCACACGGAATCGCGACGGCCAAGGCCACGTACCGGGCAGTCGCCGCGGGCGGCTTCACAGCCGGCGGTCGAGTCGTCGCTGGTCTGTCAAGGACTCTCAAGACCTCTGGGGGCTGGGGCCTCGGCGGCCGGTCCGTCGCGAGTCTGTCGGCGGGACTCGCAACCTCCGGCGGCGCGACGTTCGGCGGCCGAGTGATCATGATCGAACTCGGCTACAACATCTACGTCAACGACGGGCACGGCGGCCCCATCAACTACGCGACGCCCGCGGCGACGGTCTACGACCCTTCCTGGACCAGCCCGGCGCTCGCGGCTCCTTCGTCGTACAAGTTCGGCGTGAGGGCCTTCGGCGCCGACTCCGGCCTCGAAGAGTGCAATCTCGACGCGTCGGTGCAATTGGATCTCGACGCCGGCGGCGCCGACGTCACCTGGGTTCCGCATCCTCCCCTCGGGGTCCGCGCTCTGCCGCTCGCGGGCGGGCGGGTCCGCATTGAGTGGACCAGTCAGGCGACTGATCCTCGCCGCCGTCCGACGGGATTCCACGTGTACGCCCAGGCGGGCGTCTTGACGGATTTCACGACCCCCGCGGCCGTCGCGCCGTATGCGACCGATCTCTCCGGGACGTTCGCCGTGGAGATCGGCCCGCTGGTCGACGGCGTCACGTACGCCGTCGGCGTCCGGGCGTACAACACGTCCGGCGAAGAACACAACATCACATCAGTTCAGGTCCGCGCCGACGGACTCCCTCCGTCGCCGCTCGACTTCCTCCAAGCGACGCCCCTGTCTCGCGTGCGTTGATCCGTCGACCGCCCGCGCCCATCGCACGAGGCCGTCGACCCCACCCGGCCGGACCACTTCCGGCCGCACTCGCCGTCCCCCCCTCGGCGAGGGGGTCGACGGCCCTCGCGATTACGGAGCTACTTGAACATGTCGGTGACTTTCAACAACGCATCGCGGATCATCGTCGCGACGAACAACTCCATCTTCGCGAATCAGACCAAGGCGGCCGTCGCGTTCTCGATCCGTTTCAACGACGCGACGCCGACGAAGGCCAACTGGTTGAACTTCAGCTTCATCCAGCGCGGCGGCCAGAGCGGCTTCGCCGGCATGGTGTACGACATCGACGAGGTGAACCGCAAGTACATCCTGCGGTTCTTCTGGAAGCTGACGAACGGCACGTCGTGCTCGACGACCGCGACGATCCTGCCGAACATCACGTACTTCATCCTGGTCGGCTACGACGCCAGCAACCCGAGCAACCAGGCGGTCTACGTCAACGGCGCCCCCACCCTGCTGGCGCCGGCCGGGACCGCCCCGACGCTGGCCGTCGCGACGACGTTCGAGATCGGCAGCAGCGGCGCGACGACGACCCAGAAGAACTGGTCGCTCGGCCCCTTGTCGATCTGGAACGGCTACGTTCCGACGGCGTCCGAAACCATCAATTTAATGAATGGGACCGCCGACGCGACCAACATCGGCCTGACGGCGACGTGGCGCGGCTACTACCCTCTGAACGGCGCGATCGGCGCGACGCCGACGCTGGGCGACGCGGCCCTGGCCAACACAGTCGACGGGTCGTTGCCGCTGGTCCCGGCCGTCAACGGGGCCGTCGCCGGAAGCTCACTGTTGTACGACGCAGCGATGCCGTTCGTCTCGCAGTCGGGATTCAATACGCCCGTCGTCCGCTCCAGCGGCAAGTCGATTCAGGTCACCGCCAACATCATCGGGTCGGGCGCCTCGACCACCGTGACGGCCGGCTCCGCGACGATCATGCCGACGATCACGATCAACGGCGGCCCGCCGATCACCTTGGTGCGGCCGTTCTACACGAGTTCGCACGAGGGCATCCTTTACTTCCTGCCCCGTGGATCGAAGATCAACTCCGGCGACGTGGTCGTGTTTTCGGCGGCGGCGGGATGGTTCGCCACCGCGCTCGGCGTGGCGGCGGCGGCCGTCAACGTGACGTGCGTCAACAAGGCCGACAAGCCGACGTACGGCGATCTTCCCAAAACGTCGCGGGTCGGGTTCAACTACACCTACCCCGCGATGACGGACTGGAGCTTCGAGCGGGGGCCGCGCAACATGGCGCTGATGATCCCCGTGATCAACTACGGCGCGAACCCGCCCGCCGTGAGGGCCGACGGCACCCTCATGCGGAACTTCAGCGCCGCGCTGCTCGCGTCGCCCGCCGACAGCAAGATCGACAGGACCACGTACCCCATCGAGCGCGGCAAATACGTCGTCTCGTGGGACAACAACGACGTGACCAAGCCGACCTCCATCGTGTTGACCACGTCCAGCGAGGCGGGCGTGGCCACGGAACTCCCCGCCTACCGCAACACCGGCGACGCGAACGGCGTCGGCGTCGCCTACGTCTACGACTTCCAGATGACGACGTGGCCCTTCACGCTCGCGGCGCCCTGCGCCGCCGGCGACACAGTCCTGACCTTGACCTCGGTCTCGCACATCGCCGCCGGCAAGATGTGGGTGCTGTTCGACGGCGAGTACATGGACGTGACTGCAGTCAACGCCGGCTTGAACCAGATCACGGTGACGCGCGGATACCTCGGCTCGACCGCCGCATCGCACGCGTCCGGCACGGCGGGCACGGGGCAATGGTATCGGCACAATTTCGGAGTCACCGTCAGCATCACGGGGACCGGCGGGGTGCCGAACTACTCGAACCTCGTCATCTACGGGCCGAGCGACTGGACGCCCCCCAGTCCCGCCGCGCCCGTGGTGCTCGACCGTTCGTTCTTGAACAAGGTAGGGCCGACCAAGTTCATCCGCGACTCCCTGGTGGGCGGCCTCGGGGTCGTCCGCCACATGGACTCGTGCGGCGTCTTCTTCCCGCTGTCCGAGCCGGAGGACGCGCGGCAGGACGCCGACCTGTACTGGGGCCAGCTCAACAAGTACATCAACACGTACAAGGTCGCGTCATTCGTCCCGATGGACTATGCGACTACGCCGTGGACCTACACGCACGTCCCCACCGGCGCTCAGACCTACAGCGTCGCGCTCGCGGCCGACATCACCACCGCACCGGCGGCCGGAACGACCGAGACGATCCAAATCACGCCCGACACGAACAACCCGGTCATGGCGGGGACGCGGCTGCTGGCGGGCTCCGAATGGATGCGCGTGACGGCGGTCTCGGGCTCGAACGTCACGGTGGTCCGGGGGGCCAAGGACACGACGCCGGCGACCCATGCGGCGGGGACCATCACGGCGGGCTGGCGAATCCCCATCACGTCCACGGCGCAGTACCGCTACACGTCGGGGGTGGCCGTCGTCGCCACGACCGACAGGCCGCACAACATGCGGTCGGGGGCGTGGACCGTCGCGCCGACGTCGACCGACCTCAATCCGATGGCCCGGTTCCCCGTGACGCTCACGGCGCCGGTGGTCGCGGGGAGCCAGTCGATCACCATCTCCGCCGACCCCGCCTCGTGGACTTACATCGTCCGCGACCTGCGGTTGACGTTCGACGGCGAGGTCATGCTGGTCGTCACGGCGGACAAGACCACGGGGATCGTCACGACCAAGAGCCCGATCGCGGCCAACCACGCGAACGGGACCGTGGGCGCCGCGAGTTCGATGGGCGTCTACTGCATCTCCGAGGACGGCCTGAGCTACGCCTGGAGCCTCGGGTGGGGAGGCCCCTGCCACGTGGTCGGGCCGAACAAGCTGCTGATCTGGCTGTACGCCTACACGGACGCGGGCAAGACCCCGCTGATGGTCGGGCCGTCCCAGACGTGGGACACGACCACGTTACTCGACGGAGCCGGCAACGACACGCGGGCGAGCCTGACCCACATCCCGTACTCGGTCAATTCGATGGAGTACTCCGCGCGGGTCACGGCCCTGGCGCCGGGGGCCTACCACTGGCTCAACATCAACATCACCGCCTCGGACGATCTGGTCGACGCCTACGCCCGCAAGATTCGCGACGGGCTGCCGGCCGGGCAGCACAAGGTCGTCGTCGAACTGGCCAACGAAGTTTGGAACTACTACTTCCCGTTCACCAGCTCGATCCAGGGGGCCAGTCGGCTGCTTGGATACGCGAACTGGCTCGACTGGTGGGTGCTCCGCTCGAAGGCGGTGACGGATCGGGTCCGGGCGATCTTCGACGACCAGGGGCGGGGGGGCGAAGTCCTGCACTGCATCGCCTACCAGGCGTCCAACCTCGGCGACGCCCTGGCGCGATGCCGGGCTCTCGGCGTGGACGTGGACGTGGCGTCGACCGCCTGCTACGTCGACCCCGGTCAGACCCAGGCACACATCGACGCCTTCAACCTTTCCGACAACGAGCAATGCGGCGACGCCTGGATCTTCGACCTGGAGTTCTATCGCGGCGGCGCGGGAGGGCGGCTGCGGGCCGACGCCGCCGCGCTGGCGACCCACCGCAGCCTCACGGGTAATCGCCCTATCGAGCTGATCTGCTACGAGGGGGGCCTGACCACAGTCATGCCCGGCACGGCCAACGGGATCACCGACCCCGCCGTGTACTACTACGGACGAGAGAAGCAGCGGGACGTCGCCTACAACCCCAACTGGTGGAACGTCGACCAGGACTTCTATCCGGTGATGAAGAAGATCGGCGACGTGGACGGAGCCGCCCTCTTCAACCACTGCCAGATCCCGTACCCCGCCAACGTGGGGACGGGCGGCACGGAGGCCTTGTGGGGCGTCACGACCTGGCACGGCCAGCCGGCGGGACGGGGCGACGGCAGCGACGGCAAGGCCGACAACCGACTCTGCCTCGCCCAGCCCGGCAACACGTACTCGAAAGGCCCGCTCGTCAACCAGGACGAGACGAACGTCTCCGTCCGGCTCCAGTCGGTCATCGACCAAAACATCGGGTTTTACGCCCAACTCAACGGAAGCAACCCGGGCACAGGTCCGGGCACAGGTACCGGCAATCCCTCGAACCCCACGACCACGCAACAACCAGCCCGGAAGCTTCCGACGCGAACCAGATACGCACCTTCTTCAAACCGCGGTTAGGGGTGAACGATCATGGCGAGTCATCGCGAGCGCGACGTCCGCAATGCGATCCACGAACTGCTCGACGTCTCCGGGGCGTTCGACGGCGTCTATCTCTCGGGCCTTCCCGAAGACCGGGGCGAACGCAGCGGCGACCGCCGCGCTGCGGTGGTCGAGCCCGAAGCGACGACCGCCGCGGACCATTGGGACGACACGACCGGCGCGATGGTGATGACCGCCACCGCGGCCCTGACCTTCCTCGCTCGCGACGACGACCCCCAGCTCCGCGACGAGGCGGTCGAGCTGCTGCTGAACACCGCGGCGGCCGTCCTGAACGGTCGTTCGCTGGCGGACGTGACGCTCCCCGGCTCGACCCGCATCCGCTCGTGGACCTGGCTGAAGCCGAACGCTCCCGAGCGGCGGATCGTCGCCAAGCTCGCTTTCCAGTACCTCGTCGAAGGCTGGAGCGGCCTCGACCTCTCGGAATGACGTCGACGACGACTGCTCACGTTTTCTTTTGATCCCTTGCAAAGGAGTTGATTCATGGCTGCAACCAAGCTCCAGGCGAACTGGACGGCCGTGTCGTTCGGGTCGACGCCGATCTCACGCGTCTCCCAGGTGAGCTTCACCCAGGGGGGCTCGCTGGCGGCCTATTCCGCCGACGGCGACCACTTCCCCACCGTCGTCGTCAACCTGATGAACAAGCCCCGGGCCGCCGTCACCAGCGCCGACACCGCCGCGCTGATGGCCGTCGCGCCGGGCACCACGGCCTCGTTCAGCGCGACCCACAAGGACGCCAAGGGCGAGACCGGCGGCGACATCCTTTACGTCCTGGCCAACGCGGTGGCCGAGAACGCCGAGACCAGCGGAGCCCACGGCCAGTTCGGCTCGGCCACGCTCAGTCTGCTGGCGTTCTCGACCGACGGCACGACCAACCCATTGAGCTTCACCCGGGCCTGAGCCGCGTCCTCCTCACCCGGCGGACCGGTCGAGCCACGGAACCTCACAGGTGAATACGACGATGGATCACACGTTCGACGCCTTGATCCTGCCCGAGTCGCTCAAGAGCGGCGAAACCCAACTCGACCGGATCGACTCGATCCTCCGCTCGGCCGAGCCGCTCCTGGGCGTGGACCGGTCGCGCGGGGAGCGGGCGTACATCCGCCGCCAGCCCGGCGGACGGCTGTTCGTCACCGCCGACCCGCGCGACACCCTCTTGTTCCCCGTCGGCCACCCCCGGGAAGGCCAGACGCGCTACCAGTGGACGTCCCGCCCCGACGGATCGGAGCGGGGCCTCCTCGTCGCGGGAGCCCACGATGCCTGACGAAGCCTCGACGCGCCGGCCCGACTTTTCCGACGGCCCCAAGGTCGCCCTCGGCGACGGCCAGATCTGGACCCTTCCGCGCCCCTGGCTGCGGCTCTATCCGACGCGCGACGGCGACGGCCGCATAGGCGTCGGCGGCGGGCCCAGCTTCGGCGTCGAGTTCGAAGACCTGATCGACGAGTTGACCGACTGCGACCCCGACGACCACGCCGGCCGTCTGGCCGTCCAGTTCCGCATGACCGCAGCGCTACTCCTCCGCAACTACGATCTGACCGACCGCGACCTCCGCCGCCTGCTGGTCGTCGACGCCGAAGACCCAGACTGCCGCGACCGCTGGGCGAAGATCAACTTGGTGTTGACCGGCCGCTCCCCAAAACCTTCAGCCGATGGCTCCGCTGCACGTTGATCGCCAACGGAGTGAACCAGGACCTTCCCTGGGAGGACGCCATCGGCGTTTCCGAAATGCTCGTCGCCCTCGGCCGCGCCGTCCCCCCCTCGCGGTGGATCGACAACCTCGACCTCCGCGCCCAGGACGCAGCCCGCGAGTCGCTGTTTTGAATAAACAAAAGCCGCGGCGAGAGCCAGGAGGTAGTCAATCGTCATGAACTTGCATGAAAATCCATCCGCATCGTCCAGGCCGCTCGATCCCTTCCTGATCGCCGCTTCACCGGCCGCCGCGTTTCCGTCCGTCGCCGGCCTGGACGACTTCCTGGCCGTCCCGCCGATCCCGGCCGAACCGGCGGCTCCGGAATCCGAAGCCGCGGTACAACCCGCTCCCGCGCCGCACCAACTTCCGACGGTCGCCGCACTCACATCAACCACGCCGAACTTCGTCCCGAGCGAAGCGATCCGGGCGGCCGATCTGCCGATCCTCACGAGCTTCCCGCCGCAGACAGCCGCCCCCCCGGCCGTCGTGGACAGCCTCGGCGGCGACGACTCCTCGCTCATCGCGCCGCCCGACGTCGTGTTCCCGAACGACGCCGATCCGGGCGCGTCGCTTGCCTCGCTGGTCACGGCCGGGATCGACGAGGGCGGGGGGGGCGACGTCCTCTCGGCCCTGGCCGCGAACCCGCTCGCCGACGGCCTGCTCGCAGATCCTTCGGCCCTGCTCTCGGCCGTTCCTCTCGCCACCCCGGCCGTCGATGACGGCGGCTCGGCGGATCGGTTCGCCCCCTGGTCGGCGGATTCGTCCTGGTCGAACCGGGCGGCGGCCGTGTCGCGGTTCAGACCAGACGGACTCAACGCTGGTCCGTCGGGGTCCGGCTCGCTCGACGACTGGGCGCGGGGCGACGACCGGTCGTCAGCCGGCTCCGAGGCGCTCGAGCGGATCGAGGGCCGGCTGTCGCAGGCCGTCGCGAAGCTGGAAGAGACCGTCGCGGCGCTGTCGGCTCCGGGGCCTTCCCCGCTCGGCTCGCGTCCACGCGGGTTCCGGGGCCGCATCGACGCTTGACCGTCAAGAGGATTCACATCAATGATGACATACAACGGCGTCAATATTTTCGGATCGGCGGTGCAGTTTCAGCACGTCGTCCACCCCCGGGCGCAGCAGGTCAACGCGTTCTTCGGCGTCAGCGGCACGCAGGTGCTCGACGGCGGCGGCCGGGGCCGATCGTTCTTCATCCGGGGAATGCTCACCGCCCCGACGTTCGCCGGCCTGAACGCCGCCGAGGCCCAGTTCGCGTTCTACGCCGACGGCGTCGCCCGGACGCTGATCGACCCGCGCGGGCGAGCGTGGTCGAACGTCGTTTTCAAGGGCGAATTCGTCCCCGATTCGCGCGGTCCACAACCTTGCGGCGGCGGCTGGGCGATGCCCTACCGCGCCGTGTTCCACGGCCTGACGTGACGTGAGTTGAAATCTCCGCCCTCGACGACGACAAGGCGACGCTCATCATGCCCTTCGATCAAAGCACGATCACCGAGGTCCGGCCGCCGGTCTGGGACGGCTCGACGCTCCAGCTTGAGTGGACCTCGACCGCGCCCCTGGGGACGGTCTTCCAGGTGTACGTCGGCCGGGTGCTCGCCTGGTACGGCACGAGCCGCTGGGCCGCGATCACGATGCCGCGCTCGCGGGTTCGGATCGACGTCGGCGCCGTCGGGCCGGGCGAAGCCGCGCAAGACTTCTCGACCATGCTCCCGGCGGCCCCTAGCGACCGCGTCGAACTGGACTGGCTGGGCGGGACGTACCTCGACCCGTCGGGCCGCGACGACGTCCAGGGGTTCCGGGTCTATGGCTCGCCCTTGCCCGGCGCCGGCGTCGATTACTCCAGCCCGCTGGCCGAGATCCAGGCGTACCCCTCCGGCGTGCTCACCGACGGCTACGGCCTCGGCGGCTTCGGCCAGGGAAGCTTCGGCCGCGCCTCGTCGTCGTACCGCTGGACCAGTCCGGCCCTCTCGCGAGGCGCATGGACGTTCGCCGTCGCCTCGTTCGACGCCGCCGGCAACGAGTCCGCCCCGTTCATCGCCTCGGCCGTGATCCAGTCGCCCCCACGCCCCCCCGGCGCCGGCCCCGACGGCTCGCGGCTGTCGTGCACGTACGATCCGGCCACCCGCCGCGCGACCCTTTCGTGGACCCCCAGCCCCGCGTGACGAGCCTTCCCCGACGCTTCCACCCCGTCATCCGGAAACGAATTCACTCATGTCGACGATCTACACGAACAACGCGAAACTCGGCAAGCCGGCCGTGGCCGACCGCAACTGGAACCTGCCGCTGAACGCCAACGCCGACGCGATCGACGCTCTGGCGCCGGTCGGCGGCTTGTGCGTCACCACGGCCGAGATCCCCAGCGCCAGCCTGAACGTCCAGGCGGCGGCCGGACGGTTCCAGAAGCGCGACGGGACCGTCGGCGCGTTCGCCGGTTCGGCCTTGACGACCTTGCCGCAAAATCAGACGTGCTCGCTCTACCTGACCGACGCCGGCACGCTTACGATCTCGACGACCGGCTACCCGACGACCGCCCACGTCCGACTGGCGACGGTCGTCACCAGCGCGACGACCATCCTCGGCCTGACCGATGACCGCGTCGTCTGCGGCGTCGTCGGAACCGACGCCCTCCCGTACATGCCGCTGGCCGGCGGGACGCTCGTCGACGGCGCCAACGTCGCGTTCGGAACGACCGCCGGCACGAAGATCGGCACCGCGACCACGCAGAAGCTCGGTTTCTGGAACGCCACGCCCGTCGTCCGCCCCGGCACGTACGTCCAGGGGTACGCGACCAATACGCGGACCCTCGGCGCCTACACGTCCACCCCGGCGTCGACGGCCTATACCGGCGTCGCCAGCGGTCAGACCGGCACACCCTACGCCCAAGCCGCCGACCTCAACAGCCTTCGGGCCGCGTATGAGAATCTGCGGGTCTTCTCCGAGAACACGACCCAGCTTCTCAACGCCCTCGTCAACGATCTCAGGGCGATGGGACTGCTCGGATGATCGCCGGCGCGGCTGGCGTTCTCGGTCTTGCGAAATACGACACGCTCCAAGGGGATCGGCATGGCTGGATCTTTTGATTTCGATCCGTACGACGCGCCGCTGTCGAGTCCGGCGGCGGCCGTCTGCGTTTGCCGGTACGACGCCTCGCAGGCCGGCGACGCCCAGTACCAGACGCTGCCCAACGTGCGGTGCGACCAGATCCAGTACCGCGAAGGCCCCGAGCCCCCCGCGGCCCGGTTCTCGTACGTGCTCGACGACGCGACCGCCGACGCTCCGGCCCCGGCCGACTTCGGCGGTCTCTGGCCGATCGACGCATCCGGCCCGTATGTCGTCCGCAACGACGACCGCCTGGTCGTCCTTGTGACCAGCCCGTCAGGCGCCCAGCGAATCCTCTTCGACGGGTTTGCGCAGTCGCCGCAGGTCGACCTCACCTCGCGCTCGCAGCGCGTCAGCTTCCTCGCCCTCGGCGCGGCGGTCCGCTGCTGGGACGTCCCGATCGGCGGCCGTCGCCAGCGCAACGCCGACGATCCCCGGAACGGCAACGTCGTCGACGTCGAGCTCCCCTCGCGGTTCAACCCCGACGGCCGTCCCAACTGCACGCCCGACGGCGCCGACGTCAACCAGGGCGACGCCTCGGCAAGCTACCCGGTCTTCCTCGACCCGCACATCGACCGCGTCCCCGACCCGCGCACCTTCTGGACCCTCGGCAAGTTCGTCCGCTACGTCCTCAGCGTTTATAACGATCAGACTTATGTCAACAACCCCGATTTCGAGCGGCTCGACGCCCTGCTTCAATCGCGACCCCCGATCAATGGATCGGCGTTCGTTGATATGAATGCGGGCGACGCCAAGGGCTATTCGGCCGCCGATGTCGTCGTCCGCGACTTCGACGCGACCAACACCCCGTGGCCCGAGGCGCTGGCCGCGCAGCTCGACCACGCGGGCTTCGGCCTCCGGTTCGTCACCGGCGAGGACGGAGTCGGAGCGCCCCGCAACGAGATTGAGATCTACCGCAAGGACGCCGACGACGCCGGCCTGATCCGCGAGCTTTTGCTGCCCGACGCCGGCGACGATCTGAACCCCGCCCGCTGCAACGTCGCCGCCATGCACCTTCACCGCGACACCCGCCCGATCGTCAACGCCGTGACCGTCGAGACCAACCAGAGGCGGGTCGAGCTTTCGGTCGTGCTCGCGCCGGGCTTCATTCCCACGGCCGGCGACGAGACGGCGACCAACCGCATTCAGTTCCTCCGCGCCAACCTTGCCGCAGCCGCCGGCGACTCCCAGCGCAAGTATCGCTACTACGTCGCCGACGAGGCGGGCGACGGCCACTGGAACCCGGCCGCCGCGTCGTGGTCGAACGCCGCGCTCGACCTCTCGCCCGTCTTCCCTAACGACGACGAAGGGGGCTCGACGTACGTCAAGCGGCTGCGGCCCGGCTCGACCTCGCTGGTCACGCGCGACGCCCAGGGCCGGCGGTTGCGGGCGCAACTCGCGCTCTCGCGGAACTACAACGGCGCCGCGCCGGCGGTCTGGGACGGCACCGGCGACTGGCAGCCGATCTCCGGCGGCTGGGAGCTGCTGGAGGACCGGCTCGGCGTGTTCGTCGTCGTCGAAGACCCCGAGGCGTGGCCGATCGGCGACTTCACCGGCTTGACCGCGCAAGAGCCCAGCCGAACGCTTCGCGGCGTCACCAGCCAGGCGAATCCTTCGGCGCCCAACACCCGCTTCTTCCTACGGCTCACCACGGTCGTCGACGACGACCTGATGCTCCCCGCCGCCGTCGACGCGCGGCCCGCCTCGCCGACCAAGTTCACCCGCCGCCGCCGCGTCGACGCACGTGACCACTTCGGCATGGAGACCGTCGCCGCCCATTCGGCCTTCAACGCCGCCGCCATCCCCGTGACCCTGCGTGACGACACTCCGCGCGCCCTGGCCTGGGCCGAGCAGCTTCGGTCGGCCCACGAGCTGCCCCCGATGGCCGGCAGTGTCACCGTCCCCAGCCTGATCACGTCGTACCGCGTCGGCGACCGGGTCGCCCGGATCAACGGCCGCGACGTCGGCTTGCAGACCAACGTCGGCGCCGATCAGGGCGAGTCGCCCGTCTACCCCGTGATCTCGGCCCTCACGTGGGAGTTCACCGCCGACCGCCAGGCCACCGTCATCGAGCTGGCCGACGCCCGCGTCTGACCGCGCCGATTCGACCGACTCAACCCAGCAACGAGGAATCGCATCATCATGTTCGATGCTCGCATCCTTCGCGACCGCCAGGAGGACGCCCTCGCCGCGACCAGCCGGGCGGCGAGGTTCGCCGAGGACGGCTCGGTCGCCATGCTCGTGCAGACCAAGGTCGCCATCGTTTATCCGTCGTCGGCCAACGCATTCTTCGCGTGCTCGCCGGTGCGGCTCGACGGCCCCGAGTCCGAGGGCGCCGCCGCGGTCTACGTCACCGACCTCTCACGCACCTACTTCGTCTACAACCTGGGGACGCACGTCCCGCCAATCGGAACCAAGGTCATCGCCCAATCGTGCTCGGGACGCTGGACGTTCCGCTTCGACGGCTGACCGATCGACCGGACGAAGAAGACAAACTATGACGCATGATCCGCTCCGACCACTGCGGCTGAAATGGGACGTCACGCGCGATCCCGGTCGCGACCGCAACCGGCTCCGCTCCCCCGGGCGCGACGCCCAGAATCCCCGTGGAACCCCCCGATTCATCGGCCAGGTCGCCTCCGGCGGAGCCATGCCGAACAGCCTCGACCACGTTTTCCTCGTCCATCCCGTCCGGATCGAGGGGGGCGAATCCGAGGGCGCGGCGAGCGCCACGCTCGTCGACTCCGGCCGCACGATCCCGGTCGTGATCGTCGGTACACTCTTACCGAATATCGGCGATTTCGTCGTCGCACAGTCAATCGGCGGACGATGGGTCGCCGAGTTGAACGGCACGCCCGCGAGCCCCGTCGCTTGCTCCCCCTGCGCCGTTCCGCGACGGAACCTTACCGTCTCGTGGACCAACGTGCTGACCAGCGGCGGCTCAGCCTTGATGACATTCAACGGGTCGAATCAGTGGCAAAGCGGCTGCGCCAACCAGCTTGTCCTCACGCTGGCCTGCCAGGGAGGCTCGCTGGTGTTCTCGGCGACCTATTTCCCGACCGGCGGGTGCCCCAACGGCGCGTCGCAGAGCTGCGCGACCTCCGCCGCCGGGCCGTACGGGCTGGCTGTCGTCCAGCAGGTTTGCAATCCGTTCCTTCTGTCGTATTCGGCGTCCGCGTCGACCTGCCCGTTCCTCGCGACCCAGGGCTTCAGGCAGTTCACCATCACCCAATGACGGACCGGGCTGAAACGCAAGGGATTCCCCTTGCCGCGTCGCGGTGGAGCGTCCAAGATGAGGCGTCGCCGCGTTCATGTGAACGACGCTCCCGATTCCGACTCCGACTGACGCAGACGCCCGCCCCATGTGCGATCCGCCTCGACCGACCGACCCCCGACCGACCCTGAGCGTGGTCGCTCCGCTCTACAACGAGCATGAGAACGTTGATGAGCTGTACCGGCGGACGTCGGCCGCCCTGGCGGCGATCGGCCTCGATTACGAGATGCTCTTGGTCGACGACGGCAGCCGGGACGCGACGCCCGACCTGATCGACGACCTCCGCCGCCGCGACCCGCGCGTCGTCGTCTTGCGACTGAGCCGCAACTTCGGACACCAGGCGGCCGTCTCCGCCGGCCTCGACCACGCGCGCGGCGCGGCCGTCGTCGTCATCGACGGCGACCTTCAAGATCCGCCCGAGCTGATCGCCGCGTTCGTCGACAAATGGCGCGAGGGCTACGAAGTCGTCTACGCTGTTCGCCGGGGCCGCAAGGAAGGCTGGGTCAAGCGCCTCGGCTACCACGCCTTCTACCGGTTGTTGAGCGCGATCAGCGACCTCGACATCCCGCTCGACAGCGGCGATTTCTGCCTGATGGATCGTAAGGTCGTCGACGTGCTCCGCCACCTTCCCGAACGGATGCGGTTCGTCCGCGGCCTGCGATCGTTCGTCGGCTTCCGCCAGGTCGGCCTGGCCTACGACCGATCGGCCCGCGAGGAAGGCGACCCCAAGTACTCGATGCGCGGGCTGATGGCTTTGGCCGTCGACGGCCTGATCAGTTTCAGCGGCTACCCGCTGCGGCTGGTTACGTATCTTGGCATGATCACGATCTCGATCGCCATCGCGCTGCTCGTCTGGGTCTTCACTGACGCGATCACCAACGGGAAGGCGCCACGAGGCTGGGCCAGCATGGTCGTCACCGTGCTGTTCATGGGCTCGATCCAGCTTTTCAGCCTGGGGATCATCGGCGAGTACATCCGGCTCATCTTCCTCGAAACCAAGGGCCGGCCGTCGTACATCGTCCGCGATTATTCCGGGCCTCGATCCGAACGCCCGAAGGACGACGACGAACCAGGGGCCGAACGGCGATGATCGAGCACTGGTCGGAGGGAATCGCCGACGACAACATGGCCGAGGACATCCTCGTCGAGCTCGGCGACGTGGTCCGCCGCCATCCGTGGTGGCGCGCCCGCGCCGCGTTGACGCTCCGGCTCCTCTCCGACCTGGGAATTGAGCCGCCCGCGCACGTGCTAGACGCTGGCTGCGGCTGGGGAGTGACGCTCGACGCCCTCGAAGCTCAGGGCTACCGGGCCGTCGGCATGGACGTCTCGCGGCGCACGCTCGAACACCTCGACCGCCCCGGCCGCACACTCATCGAAGCCGACCTGACGCAGCCGCTTCGGGCCGACGCGCCACGGTATGACGCCGTACTGGCCCTGGACGTGATCGAACATCTCGACGACGATCGCGAGGCTGTTCGACGGCTCGGCGCGCTGCTCGAACCGGGAGGCGCGCTGGTTGTGAGCGTCCCCGCCTTGCCCGCGATGTTCTCCGAGTTCGACGCGGTTCAAGGCCACCGCCGCCGCTACCTTCCCGATACGCTGGCCGCCGCGTTCGACGACTCGGGCCTCCGCCTCGATCGTACGTTCTGGTGGGGCCGCTGGCTGGTCCCGTTGCTCCGTCGCCAGCGAGCCCGCACGCTGTCCCGACCGGGCGAAACGCCCGCACAGATCTACCAACGCCACCTGACTCTGCCGCCGAAGGCCGCGTCGTGGCTCCTGTCGCTCGCCTTCCGCCTCGAAGAAAAGTCCGCCCTCCGCGGCTCGCTCGGCTCCGGCACATCACTGTTCGCCGTCGCCCGTCGCTCATAGCGCGACGCCCCGCACCGTCACCTCCCTGACTCTCAGGCGGTCAATACCATGATCGGCCCAAGCCCGGCCTCGCCGCGCTGCCGGCACTGCCCGGTCGCGTCTGGATCGTCGTGCGCCGGGGTCTCGGTCGTCCGGCTCTGCGAGCTGGTCGACCCGGCTCACCCCGATTACAACCCCGCCTATCTCGATGTGCTCCGACCAGTCCCCGAGCGGCCCCCGGGGATCGCCGACGACCACGCGCCGGGACGACGACGGCGCGGGTTGGCCGAGACCCTGGCCCTACTGAGCGCCATGAAAGCCTGCCCGCATCGGATCGAGCGGACCGACTGCGGCTGTGGCGGACTGGCTTCTTGCACATCAGGGAAGGGCCGCGCCGGCGTCGTTCACTCCGGCGACTGCTTCGATTGCCTTGATGCAAACGTCCCGCGAAACCTCCCGCACCGAACTCCAGGAGAAGGGAACCCGCCATGACCACCGACAACCCGCCCGACGATGATCAGATCACCGACGAGACGGAAAACGCCGACGACGATTTCGTCCAGTACGAGGCGTTCGAGGCCCAGAACCGGCTCTGGATCAAGGCGATCGTCCCTGTCTTGCAGGTTCGAATGCACGACGCCCAGCACAACGGCCGCCTCCAGTACGCCCTCGACCGGCTTCAAATCGCGGCCTGCGAACGGCTGACGCGCATCCTCTCATCCGACCTCCCGCCCGTCGACGCCTGACCGAAGCACCCCCTCAGCCCGGAAGGGACGCCTCTCCCCTCCCGCCGCCCCACCTCGCGGACCGGTTCCACGCCGGGCCCGCATGCAGAGGCATCCCGATCGTGCAACCCTCCGAGATCGAAGAAGTTTGCGAATTTGGGACAACTTTCCCATTTTCCCGAAACTTCCTCCTCGCACTTGCGGATCATCTCTTTGAAGCGTGGACGACGGCAGCGGACACCAACGGTGCGACGCGGTCGCTCCAGCGGTATCGGCCGGTTCGTCCACACGAACCATCGACTCAAGAACGAGGAACTACCAATGCAAAGCTTCTCCGAATTCCGCTTCCGAACCTGGGGTGAGTCGCTCGAAGAGCGTCTGAGCCCGGGCGCCATGCTTTCCAGTCCGCTCATCGCATCGGATCCGACGATCCCCCGTCCTCCGGCGACCCCGCCGAGCGACCCCGTGCCGGCTCCCGAGCCCAGCCCGGGGCCGTTCCCCGGCTCCAACCCGCCGATCGTCTACCCGCCGCCGCCGCTGGGCGGCCCCGTCGGCCCCGCCTGACGCCAGGCTTCGGCCGCCCGGTCGTGGCTCGATCGGGCGGCCCATCGCTCTTGCTCACGGACATGAATTCCTCCTTCTTTGTCGCGGGACGATCAGGCATGTCGATCCATCCGATGTACCGACGCTGGAAGACGAAGCCCTTTGCATTCGTCGAGGCCGAGAGCCCCGCCCAGGCTCTCGAGCTGGCCTCACGAGGCGGAGTCGACCTGACTTACGCCGACCTGCGAGGGCTTGTCGCCCCGCGCTCTTTCCTGCCCGGAGCCGATCTGCGAGGCGTCGATCTGGCCGCCTCGGATCTGCCCGGCGCCTACCTTCGCAAGGCCGACCTCCGTTCCGCGAACCTCGTCGGCGCGAACCTCGCGAACTCATCGATTCGCGAAGCCGACTTGCGTAAGGCCGACCTCTGCGACGCCGACCTGCGGCGAGCCGATCTGCGCGACGCCCGGTTCAACGGGGCTGATCTGCGAGGCGTCCAGTTGACCGGGGCGCGGCTGGACGGCGCGGTGATCGACTGGCGATGGTCCGCGTTCGCCGTCGAGCTGCTCAGACGTGATGTCGATTGTCGCGGCGACGCCTTCCACGTCGTCGTGGAGCTGGCCTTTGAAGACGACGACCGGCCGTTCGGCTGGCTCCGGACTCTGGTCCGCAAGGCCGGCGTGATCGAATGGGCCTTCCCCTTGCTGGGCCGGGCGATCGTCCCCGGCGACAACGCCCCCGAACTGCTCCGTCGGCTGGCGGCCGACACCCTGATCGACGCCGCCACCGCCGCCGGGCCGCCGGCTTCGCAACACTTGTGGACCCGTCGAAAGAGCCTGACCTGAGCGACGTTGCACGCCTCTCCGCATCTCGTTTTGTTCTTATCTTGAATTTCATCGTCGTTTTCAACCGAAATCGAGGAGTCTTGTTCATGTCCAACGCGACCCCCAAGTTCGTGAGGCGTCCCACGGCCCCGTCCTCGGCGCGGGACATGGCGATGCTCAGGCTGGCGCCGATCGACGCCTTCGCCGTCCCTCGTTTGCACGTCGAGCCGCGTCAGGCCGACGGCGGCCTGCGAGTCCTGGATCGACCGACGGGGACGTACGTGCTGGTCTACACGCCGAGCTACACCAGCCAGTTCCGCGCCGGCCACCGCTCCGGGCGATGGTACGTGCGGTCGCTGACGCACGTCGGCAGCCAGCCGCAGAGCCTCGACTTCGCCAACGCCCGCGCGGCGGTCGACGCCGTGGGGCGAGGCGCCTGGGGACTCCAGGCCGCGCGGCCCGCCCCGACCTCGCCGACGCACAAGCTCCTCGTGATCTGGCCCGAGCCCGGCGCCCTCGCGTCGGCCGGCTGACGACCGCTCCGCTCTGCTCTGCTTCGCTCTGAACCTTCGCCGTCGCGGCGAGTCGCCGCGGCGTACATCTTGATTAAGCGAGACTGATGCGATGATCTATACATCCAATGATCTCTCACGGGTGGGTCGAAATCAGGACGGATGCGAGGCCGACGGACCGGAGGCCGAACGCGACGAATCGGCCTTCTTCGCCCAGTCCGTCCCGTTGCTGTCGGCCGAGGCCGAGTTGGACCTGGCCGCCCGGATCAAGACCGGGGACCGCGCCGCCCGCGAGGAGTTGACTCTGGCCAACATGCGGCTGGTCGTGAACATCGCCAGCCAGTTCAAGGTCCGCGGCATGGAGCTCGACGACCTGATCCAGGAAGGGAACCTCGGCCTGATGCGGGCCACGGAAGACTTCGACCCGGAGACGCACGGGACGCGGTTCTCAACCTACGCGGCGTGCTGGATCCGCAACTACATCATGCGAGCCACGTCCGGCGGCGGATCGATGATTCACTTCCCGTACTACCTGGTGATCCTCCGCAAACGGTTCGACCGCGTGAAAGCCGAGATGGTGAGCCGTCGTCGTTCAAACCCCGGCGGCGACCAGAGCGAGCCGACCATGGAGGACGTCGCCGAGCAGATGGGAATCGAGGCCCGACGCCTCCGGTTCCTGCGAAACGCGCAGGCCGATTGCTCGTCGTACTCCGCGTCGACGCTCGACGCCGAAGAAGCCGGCGCGTCGGAAGACCTGCTCTCCGAGGAACGGCCGCCCGAAAAGCCGCTGGAAACCGCCGAGGAGATGGAACGATTGTACGCCGCGTTCAACCAGCTCACTCCGTTCGAGGCCTGGCTCGTCAAGCGTCGCTTCCGGCTCGACGACCGCGCCGAAGACGTCAAGGCCGACAGACGCCCTCGCTCCCAATCCCGCTCTCGCCCCGCATCGCGCCGGGATGATGATCGCGAGGCGAAGCGGATCAAGCGGGCGAACGATCTGGCCGACGAACCTCGCCCATACCGCGAGCTTGAGCGCGAATGCGGTCTGGCCGTCTACCGCCTGAAACAGATCGAGCGCAAGGCCCTCGACAAGCTGCAAGAAACCCTCGTCGAATCACCTGCGCCGACGTTCCTGCTCCCGGCGGCTCGGTCCCCTCGGCCCGTCGCACGGCGGGCGTCGGCCTGAGGCGGAGGAGGAGCGTTCGCACGAACGGGAGGCCGTCATGAGCACAATGCAGATCCGGGAACCTACCCTTCGCCGCGCTCCCTACGAGCCGCCGATCCCGACGAATGATCCGACTGTGGCCCGTCGGTTCTTGTCGTCGCTGGCGGCGCCCTGTGTGGGTTGCGTCGAGCTTCGAGTGCTGCGAGGAGCGTTCGACCGGCGGGGCGACGTCCACCGGGCCGATCGGCTGGGGACTAGCTTCGGCGGTTCGACGCTCGCCGGCTGGTACGACGACCTCGACCGGCTCGCCGCCCAGTCCGAGCGGCTGCGGACCGTCTCGGGCTACGTCACCATTAATCCTGTCCGCCTCGACTTGCTGGCGAGGTCCGACAACCGGCTCGGCCGGACTCGACACACGACCCGCGACGAGGACGTCGTTTGCCTGCGATGGCTCTATCTCGACATCGACCCCAAGCGGCCGCCCGACGTCAGCAGCACCGACGCCGAGCTGGCCGCGGCGGTCGCGCGGCGCAACGCATTGCTCGCTGGCCAGCCCGAGCTGGCGGCCTCGGCCCTATGGGGGCGCTCGGGCAACGGCGCCTGGATTCTGGTCCGGCTGCCCGACTATCCGAACGACGCCGAACACCGAGGCCTGATCGCCGATACGGTCCGCACCCTCGCCCGTGAGTACGACGACGACGCGGTGGTGATCGATACGGCCACCGTCAACCCGTCGCGGCTCATCGGCTTGCCGGGCACGCTCAAGGCCAAGGGATCGCCTCGACCCGACCGCCCCTGGCGGCTGGCGACCTTCGACGGTGCCGGCCCCACCCTCGGCGGCTGAAGACGACGCACGGCTCATCACCCCTCCGATCGCCACGACGGATAATAAAGTGATCGTTGCATGATCAGGAACCAAGACGGCTCGCATCCCTGGCCCCCTTCCGCCGCCGATCCCGCACCGGGGGCGGCCGGGGCCGTCGACCTGGCGCGATGGCTGGCCCGAAGGCGGGGACGCGAGACGGCCTCGCGCCCCGATTCGCCGCATCCGAACTCACGGCCCGCGAGCGGCCCGACGCCGGTCGCGACCCGCGCATCGTCTTATGTGGCCAAGCTGCCGCCGGCGATCTCGGGGCAGGGGGGGCACGGTCGGGCGTTCCATGCAGCCTGCGTGCTCGTCAAGGGGTTCGGGCTCAGCATCGATCAGGCCCGGCCGCTGCTCGAAGACTGGAACCGGTCGTGCGTCCCGCCCTGGTCCGCCGCCGAGCTTGAGCACAAGCTCCAAAGCGCCGATAAGGCCCCCGACGAACGACCGCGCGGATACCTGGCGGAGCGCGGGCGCGCGCCTCGTCGCGAGGCGCGCGCGGCTCGACGGCCCGAGCCTCCGGCCCCCGCGCCAGCGCTGCATTGCGAGACCGCAAGCGAGGTTCCGGCAATTGCGATTGAGGGATCAGAGTCGAATCCGCACCGGTTGGCGGTCGTGTTCTTGCTGCAGCGGTTCGCCCATGCGGGAGGCGTAGGCTTGCGGTTCTGGCGGGAACGATTTCATAGATGGGATGACGGCGTCTACCGCGTCGTTTCCGCACCCGAGCTTCGCGCCCAGCTTTCGCAATGCCTGGCCGACGAGTTCCGGCGGCTTCATCACCTGGAGCTGGCGAGAGCCGAGCCCGACGACCGAGGCCGAGGGCGGCGGCCGGCGGGGCCGATCCCGGTTACGAGCCGGCTGGTGGGCGACGTCGTCCAGGCGCTCACGGGCCTGGTCCTCGTCCGCGGCGACGAGTGCGGGTCGCAGCCGTCGTGGATCGACGCGGTTCCCGAGACCCTCGCCCGCGATCCCAACTGGCGTCCGCCCGAGCCGGACGGCGATGAGGCGGCGACGTTCGTGGACTCGGAGTGCGACCTCTCGGAATGGCCGGCCGACGAGCTGATTCCGGCGCGGAACGCACTCGTGCATCCGCCTTCGTTCGTGACCGGGGCCCGGTGCATGATGGCGCCGACGCCCCGGTATTTCAATGCGCACGCACTTGACTACGATTTCGACCCCTGGGCGCCGACCCCGCGCGCCTGGCTCGATCTGCTGGAACAGATCTGGCCCGACGATCCGGCGAGCATCGACAGCCTGCAAGAGTGGTTCGGCTATTTGCTGACGACCGACACAAGGCTTCAGAAGATCCTCATGATGATCGGTCCGAAGCGGTCGGGCCGGGGGACGATCGGCCGGGTGCTGAAGGCGCTCGCGGGGCCGAACAACGTCGTCAATCCGACGCTCTCGACGCTGGCGCGGCCGTTCGGCCTGTCGGTGTTGATCGACAAGCCGGTGGCGATTTTCCCCGACGCGCGGCTGTCAAGCCGGCCCGACAACGCGGCGATCGTCGAATCGCTGCTGTCGATCAGCGGCGAGGACGATCAGTCGATCGACCGCAAGCACCTGCCCTCGTGGACCGGGCGGCTGCCGACGCGGTTCGTACTCATCTCGAACGAACTACCGAGGCTGAAGGATTCGAGCCGGGCGCTGTCGAGCCGGCTGGTCATCCTCCGGTTCACACGTTCGTTCTACGACCGCGAGGACGTGACGCTGTTTCAGCGGCTCAACGGAGAGCTACCGGGGATCTTGCTCTGGGCGTTCGAGGGCTGGCGACGGCTCCGGCTCCGCGGCCGGTTCCTGCAGCCCGACTCGGCCCGCGACCTGATGGAATCGATGGATGAGATGGCCAGCCCGATCGCGACGTTCCTCGACGATCGTTGCATGCTCGAACCCGGCGCGACGATCTCGTCGGGCGCGCTCTACGAGGCGTGGCGGACCTGGTGCCGCGAGCACGGTCGCGACGCCGTCGGAGAGGAGCAATCGCTCGGCCGCGACCTCCACGCCGCGATCCCCGGCCTGACCAAGAGCCGCCACCGCGACGGCGCCGTCCGCACCGTCCACTACAACGGCCTCCGGCTCCGAACAATCCTCGACATGGACGCCCCGTAGCCCGACGCGGTCGATTCGCGCCAGAACGCCGGCCTGGGGTGTCGCCTTCCCCTTAAAGAATTGGTATTCTCGAAAATCGCCGGTCTCCGTCTTCGGCTTAATTCTGAGCGGGGCTCGCGCAAACAGTGTGTCGGCTCGCAATTCGACCCAAGCATTGTGGCGTGCAGTAGCCTTTGGAAAAGCCTCGTTCTTTATTGTTGACTATCGAGATTGGCTTGGTCAAAATCAAAGCCGCCTAAGCTCGCGCTGTTCCGACCGTTCGGGGTCGGGGGTTGGCGAGGTGATGGGCCGTCGACCATGAGCGTCGACGAGGGGTTTCATGATGGCGGCCGTCGGTTGCCCACGAGCGAATCCACCGTGCCGGAAAACGGCGAGTAATTCGCGATTTGTGAACTTTCGGGACGATTTGGCATGGAGGCTGCATCGATTTCTACGTTCAAGGCGATGATCCTGCGGCAATCGACGAATTTCTTCGATGACTCGCGTGAACTTCATCGCAACTCAGGAATGTTTTCGTATAAATCGACTGATGTCATGGAATACGTGATCGTCCAGCCGGCTGATCTTGGACTGTTCGAGACATCAGGAGGAAAGCATCCATGAAACGATCCAGGGCCAAGCTCTTGGCCGTCTCCGCTTCCACGATCCTGGCCATCGCCGCGGCGACGAGCCAGGCGGGTTCGCCTCTTCCGTCCGACCTCGCCTCCAGCCAGATCGTCATCGGGGCCGATCAACCGGCCGCCGTCGTGCAGGACGATCCGACGCCCGTTCCCGAGCCGACATCACTGGCTCTCTTCGGGATTGGAATCAGCAGCTTCATTACGCTTCGCCGCTTCCGCAAATTGTTCTACTGATTAAGTTTACTTCATACGATTGCCCCCGGCGCGGGTTGCCGGACGGACCGAGTTTCGCTCCAGCCGACGGCCCTGAAAATCCCCTGACGACCCTCTCGGCCTGGACCCACGTCCAGGCCGTTTGTATTTTCGAAGCGTCCCCGGGGCCGGCGTCCTTCTGGATTCGCGTCGAGCGGTCCGCGCGCTCGGGACGCTTCCCGAAGAAGATCGCGAGCCGGGTCCATGCCGACGTCCACGTCGAAAGCCGCCAAGGAAACCGCCCTCTACGACGAACTGATCGGGAGATCGCGCGAGCTGACCGTGCTCGGCTCGTGCTCTGCGGTTCTGGGCTGGGACGAGCAGACGTACATGCCCGCCGGCGCCGCCGCCCATCGCGGCGAGCAGCTCGCCTTGCTCGCCGGCCTGCAACACGACCGAGCCACCGAGTCGCGGCTCGGCGAGCTGCTGTCGGTTCTCGAAAACTCGTCGATCGCCGCCGACCGCGACTCGATCGAGGCGGCCAACATCCGCCAGCTTCGGCGCGACTACGACCGTCGCACCAAGCTTCCTCGCGGCCTGGTCGAAGCGCTCGCCCGCACGACTTCGCTCGCTCAGCAAGAGTGGATCACCGCGCGCAAGAATTCGGATTTCGCCAGCTTCCGCCCCTGGCTCGAACAGGTGCTGGAACTCAAGCGGCAAGAATCTCAATGTCTTCATGAAACCCTGGTGAAGGAACGCCGCGCCGCCGCCAAACCGGCGCATCCGGAGGACGAGCCCAAGCCGGACGCCGGGGCCACGATCTACGACCCGCTGCTCGACCAGTACGAGCCGGGAGCGGAGACGTCACGGCTGCGAATCTTGTTCAAGGCGCTTCGCGAGGAGCTGGCGCCGTTCGTCCGGGACATCGCCGAGGCATCCCGCAAACGGGAAGCGCGGGGCGAGGGGGTTAAGACGTCGATCCTGGAGCGGTCGTATCCGGTTGAGCGGCAGAAGATGTTCGGCGAAGCGGCGGCGGCGGCTTTGGGCTTCGACTTCCAGCGCGGGCGGCTCGACGTCTCGGCGCACCCGTTTTGCACCGGGATCGGGCCGGGCGACGTGCGGGCGACCACGCGGTTCGACGCGCGGCAGTTCAGCGACGCGTTTTTCGGCGTCCTTCACGAGGTCGGCCACGGCCTCTACGAGCAGGGTCTGCCGGTCGAGCAGTACGGCGCGCCGGGGGGCGAAGCGGTCTCATTGGGGGTTCACGAGTCGCAGTCGCGGCTCTGGGAGAACGCCGTCGGCCGCAGTCGGCCGTTCTGGAACTACTGGTTCCCGATCGCCCGCCGCGTGTTCCAGGACGCGCTGCACGACGTGCCGCTCGACGCTTTCCTGGCGGCGGTCAACCATGTCGAGCCGACTCTGATCCGGGTCCAGGCCGACGAAGTGACGTACAACCTGCACATCCTGATCCGGTTCGAGCTGGAGCAGGCCCTTTTGACTGGCGATTTGCCGGTCGCCGACCTCCCTTCGGCCTGGAACGCGAAGTACGCCGAAATGCTGGGCGTGACGCCGACGAACGACGCCGAGGGCTGCCTGCAAGACATCCACTGGAGCGCGGGGCTGTTCGGGTATTTCCCGACGTACACGCTCGGCAACCTGTACGCAGCCCAGCTTTTCCACAAGGCGAACGCCGATCTGCCGGGCCTCGACGACGCCTTCACCCGGGGCGAGTTCTCCGAGCTGCTGGCCTGGCTCCGCGACAAGATCCATCGCCACGGCCGACGATACACGCCGACCGAGTTGATCGAACGCGCGGTGGGAGAGCCCATCGATCATCGTCCGCTCATGGCTTCACTTCGTCACAAGTACGGCGCGTTGTACGGAGTCTGATCCCGGGCCGCGACCAGCGCGCGAACGAAGTCAGGCCCCGCGCCGCAGCAGCCGCCGACGAAGTCAGCCCCGGCGGCGGTCAGGGCGGGGAGAAACGCGGCGAACGCCTCGGGGCCGAGCGGGTAGACCGCCCGGCCCTGTTCGGTCGTCGGCAGGCCGGCGTTGGGCTTGATCCAGACGGGCAAGCCCGACGCGGCTTTGAGGCGGCGGCAGAGGTCTGGAAACCGCTCAGGGCCGGCGCCGCAGTTGGCCCCGACGGCGTCAGCGCCGGCGTCACACATGGCGTTCGCGACCTCCTCGGGAGTCGCGCCGGCGAGGGTAAGGGGCTCGCCGGTTCGGTCGTCGAAATGGAACGAGACGATGATCGGCAGGCCGGTCGGCCGGGCGGCGGCGACGGCCAGGCGGGCCTCGTCGAGATCGCTGAACGTCTCGAAAAGCAGGGCGTCGACGCCCCCTTCGGCGAGCGCTCCGGCCTGGAGGGCGAAGGCGTCGGTCGCGAGGCGACCCGCGCCGATCGGACCGATCGAGCCGAAAACACGGACGACGCGATCGGCGGCCGATGCGGCGGCGCGGCGGGAGATCTCGGCGCCCCGGCGATTGACGGCCTCGGTCGCCTTTCCGAGCCGCCCGAGGGCGATCGGGTTGGCCTGGAAGGTGTTGGTCAGGACGACGTCGGCGCCGGCCTCGACGTACGACCGCGCAACGGCCTCGACGACGTCGAGGTGGGACTGGTTCCAGAGGTCGGCCGACTCGCCGAGTACGAGTCCGCGGCGGAGCAGTTCGGAGCCCCAGCCGCCGTCGGCGACGACGACCCGCCCGGCGGGGAAGAGGTGTTGCAGGCGGTTCATGGCGAGGTACTCCGGTCGGCGTCGTGGAATCGTGCAGCCTTGGCTGATTGCCGAGCGGCTCGCCAGGGGGTACGCTGGGCGTCGGTTCGAGCATCGACACGTCGAGACTCAGGCTGGGGGCCGGCACGACCATGAAGAACCCAACGGATCGTCGGACCTTTCTGGGCGCGGCCGCGACGGCCGGGGCCTTTTTCGCGGGCCGCGCGGCGAGGGCGGGCGAAGCCGGCAAGCCGGCCTTGTTGGGGGGCGAGCCGGTCCGCCGCGCGTCGTTTTCGAGCTGGCCCCGGACCGACGCCCGCGACGAGAACAACCTGCTCGAAGTCTTGCGGAGCGGGCGCTGGTTCCGCGGCGGCGGCGACAAGGTGAATCAGTTCGAGACGGCCTTCGCCGAGCTGACCGGCGCCAAGCATTGCGTGGCCGTCGCCAACGGCACCAGCGCGCTGACGACGACGCTGTCGGCGATCGGAGTCGGGCCGGGCGACGAGGTGATCGTCCCGCCCTATACGTTCATCGCCACGGTCAACGCCGTGATGCTTCAGTACGCCTTGCCGGTCTTCGTGGACGTCGACCCCGAGACGTTCCAGATCGACCACGCGAAGATCGAAGCCGCCGTCACCGACCGCACCACGGCCGTCGTTCCGGTCCACCTCGGGGGCTCGCCGGCGAACCTCGACGCGATCCTCGAAACCGCCTCGAAACGCAAACTTTCGGTCGTAGAAGACGCCTGTCAGGCGCATCTGGCCGAGTGGCGCGGGCGGAAGGTCGGCACGCTGGGGACGGCCGGGTGCTTCAGCTTCCAGGTCTCGAAGAACCTCAGCTCGGGCGAGGGGGGCGCGATCCTCACCAACGACGGCGACCTCGCCGAACGCTGCTACGCGTTCCAGAACAACAACCGAGGCCGAGCCGTCGACTCCTACAACTTCCGGTACGTCGGCGGCCGGGCGACCAACCTCCGGCTCACCGAGTTCCAGGGCGCGCTCTTGCTCGGGCAGCTCACCCGGCTCGAACAGCAGTCGGCGACCCGCGAGCAAAACGCGGCGCATCTCACGAGCCTGCTTCGCGAAATCCCCGGGATCGCCCCCGCGAAGATGCACGAGGGCGTCACCCGGAACGCCTATCACCTTTATATGTTCCGATACCATCCCGACGCCTTCGCGAGTCTGCCGCGCGCCCGGTTCCTCGAAGCGTTGAAGGCCGAGGGAATCCCGGCGTCGGGCGGCTATTCGCCGCTGAACCGCGAATCGTTCCTGCAAGCGGCCCTCGATTCCAAGGGCTTCCGGCGGGTCTTCTCCAAGGAAGTCCTCGACGGCTACCGCGACCGCAACCAATGCCCGGCCAACGACCGGCTCTGCGAAGAGGCCGTCTGGTTCACGCAGAACATGCTGCTGGGGACGCGCGGCGACATGGAGCAGATCGCCGCCGCCGTCCGCAAGATCCAGGCGCACGGGGCCGATCTGGCGAAGGCGTGAACCTTCGCCGCGCGGCTCCCAGAACGCTCAGACGATGCTCAGTTCGACGGCCTCGTTCAGGCTGGTCAAGGGGTCGCGGACCGGGATGAACTCGTGGGCGTAATAGCCCTGGAAGCCGACGTCGGCGACGGCCTTGGCGATGGCCTTGTAGTTCAGCTCCTGGGTCTCGTCCAGCTCGTGCCGGCCGGGGTTGCCGCCGGTGTGATAGTGGCCGAAGGCGTCGTGGTCCTTCTCGATCGTGCGGATCACGTCGCCTTCCATGATCTGCATGTGATAGATGTCGTACAGCAGCTTGAAGTTGCCGGAGCCGACGCGCTTGACCAGCTCGACGCCCCACTTGGTGTTGTCGCACATGTAGTCGTGGTGGTCGACCTTGCTGTTGAGCAGCTCCATGCTGAGGATGACGTTCGCCTTTTCTGCGACCGGGACGATCTGCTTGAGCGCCTTGACGCAGTTGTCCATGCCGACGCGTTCATCGATGCCGCGACGGTTGCCCGAGAAGCAGATGACGTTCCGCCAGCCTTCCTTGGCGGTGGCCTCGATCGCCTCGTTGATCTTCTTGAGCGCCATCTCGTGGAACTTCGGCTCGCAGAGGCCGTCGGAAAGCGGGTGCGAGCTGGTCATGGTGCAGACCAGGCCGTACTTCTTGACGGTCTCGAACTCGGGGGCGTGAGCAGGTCGATGCCGACCAGGCCCATCCGCTTGCCGGCCGAGCACAGCTCGTCGAGCGGAATCTTGCCGTAACACCATCGGCAGACCGACTGCTTCAGCCGGCCTTCCGCCGCGTTCTTCCTGACCGCCTTCGCGTCGGCCGCGAGAGCCGTTGAGCCGCCGGCCAGCACGCCGACGGCCGCGACGGTCGTCGCGCCGCGGAGGAGGTCGCGACGGGTCGACGGGAAACCGATCGGATTGGATTCATAAGATCGCGTCATGACGTGTTCCTTGGAGAATAAAAGGAGTCAGGCCGACGGTGGTTCGGGATGGACCCAGGGTTGACGGTAGGGGCGGCGGAGCCGCTGGTTGGCCTCGTCGTCGCCGACGACGCGCTGGTGCTCGGCGTCCCAGGTAAGCGACCGGCCGAGCTGCTGCGACATGTTGGCGAGGATGCAGGTGGCCGTCGAGATGTGGCCCTGCTCGATGTCGGCGACGGGCTTGCCGCGGTCGGCGATGGCCTTCAGGAAGTCGAGCATGTGGTAGCGGATCGCCGGCGCGACGTGCTTTTCGAGATCCTTCTCGGTCTTGTCGACGGGGTACTGCTCCAACTCGTAGGTCACGTCGCGGTGGACCGGAGCACCGGTGTTGGGGATGAAGTCGTAGCCCATGACGCTGAGCTTGAGCGTCCCGTTTTCGCCGTAGATCGTCGCCCCCCAGGGATAGGCCGGGTCGGGCGTCGAGCCCCAGGTGCGGTGCTCCCAGAGGACGTTCAGGTCGCCGTAGTCGAAAGCCGCGGTCTGGGTGTCGGTGATGTTCGCCTTGCCCCCCTTGGACATCAAGATCCCGCCGGTGGACGAGACCCGCTTGGGCCATCCCAGGTCGAGCATCCAGCGCACCATGTCGAGCATATGAATGCACATATCGCCGACGATACCGTTGCCGTACTCCATGAACGCCCGCCAGCCGCGCGGGTGGACGATGGAGTTGTACGGCCGCATCGGGGCCGGGCCGGTCCACATCTCGTAGTCGAGGTTCTCGGGCGGAGCCGTGTCGGGCGGATTGCTCTGATTCCGCATGTGATAATAGCAGTAAGTTTCGACGAATCCGATCTTGCCGAGCTTGCCTGGCTTGATGATCGTGTCGCGGGCCTCGATCAGGTGCGGCGTGCTCCGGCGCTGGGTGCCGACCTGGACGACCCGGCCGTGCCTGCGAGCAGCGGCGAGCATCGCCTGGCCCTCGGCGACGTCGACGCTGATCGGCTTCTGGACGTAGACGTCGGCACCGGCCTCGACGGCGGCGATCATCGGCAGCGCGTGCCAGTGGTCGGGCGTGGCGATCAGGACGACGTCGAGGTCTTTCTCCTTGAGCATCTCGCGGTAGTCGCCGTAGGTCCTCGGCCGCTTCTTCGACGCCTGCCGGACGGCGGTCGTGTCGGCGGCGTCGGCGAGCATGTTCTTGTCGACGTCGCAGAGCGAAACCACCTCGACGGGCGCGACCTGGATCAGACGGAACAGGTCGGCCTTGCCGTACCAGCCGCAGCCGATCAGCCCCACTCGCTTCGCCGGCTGGTCGGCGGCCATCGCCGCGACTTCCCGCCACGCCGGCCATGCCAGACCCAACGCACCAGCGCCGACGCCGGCCTTGAGAAAATCTCGACGATCCATGACGCGACCTCGTTCTCGACCAAGGGACAGCCGACCTCGCACGCCTCCCAGTCTATTGCGTGCGCGAGCCCTCCGCGAGAGGTTAGCCCGCCGGCTGGTGCTCGCTTCGCTAGCCCGGGCGCGGTAAGGTGTTGCGAGCGTCGGTCGGGCTTTTGAACGTCTCCGTCGAGCTGAGAATCCACGATGAGCGCCAGCGTCCCGCTTCCAGAAGAGGTCTCGCAGGCATCCGGCCCGGCGGTCGGGGTTCCGGCTCCCGTTCCGGCTCGCCTCGACTCGATCGACGCGTACCGCGGGCTGGTGATGTTCCTGATGATGGCCGAGGTCCTGCGGTTGGGCCGGATGGCCGAGCTGCACCCGGACAATCCGATCTGGAAATTCCTGGCCATGCACCAGGACCACGTCGAGTGGGTCGGCTGCGTGCTTCACGACATGATCCAGCCGTCGTTCTCGTTTCTGGTCGGCGTCGCGCTGCCGTTCTCGCTGGCGAGCCGGACGGCCAAGGGGCAGACCCGCGGGATGATGACGCTTCACGCGCTCTGGCGGGGGCTGGTGCTCGTGCTGCTCGGCGTCTTCCTCCGGTCGGTCGGCCGTTCGCAAACGAACTGGACGTTCGAGGACACGCTCTCGCAGATCGGCCTCGGGTATCCGTTGCTCTTCCTCCTCGGCTGGCAATCCACCCGCGTAAAATGGGCTGCGCTGGCGGCGATCCTCGTCGGCTACTGGGGGCTGTTCGCGGCCTATCCGCTGCCCGACGCATCATTCGATTTCCCCGCGCACGGCGTTCCGGCCGACTGGCCGCACCTGCTGAACGGGTTCGCGGCCCATTGGAACAAGAACACGAATCCCGCCTGGGCGTTCGACGTCTGGTTCCTCAACCTGCTCCCTCGCGAGAACCCGTTCCGGTACAACGGCGGCGGCTACGCGACGCTGAGCTTCATTCCGACCCTCGCCACCATGATCCTCGGCCTGATCGCCGGCGACGTGCTGCGGAGCGACCGCTCTCGATGGTCCAAGACGCGCTGGCTGACCATCGCCGGAGTCATCACCGTGGGCCTGGGCTGGGGTCTCGGCGAGCTGGGCGTCTGCCCGGTGGTCAAGCGGATCTGGACGCCGAGCTGGGTGCTTTACTCCGGCGGGATCAGCTTCCTGTTCCTCGCCGCGTTTTATCTCGTGCTCGACGTCTTCAACCTGAAAGCCTGGGCGTTCCCGCTGCGGGTGATCGGCATGAACTCGATCGCCGCCTACTGCCTCAGCCACCTGATCGAAGGCTTCATCAACTCCAGCTTCAAAACCCACCTCGGCAAAGACGTCTTCAACCTCTTCGGAGCCGGCTGGCAACCGTTCGTTCAAGGTGTAGCGGTCTTGTCGGTTCTCTGGTTGATCCTATTCTGGATGTATCGTCGCAGGCTGTTCCTGCGCGTTTGACCTCATCGGGCGTCGTTGCCCGATCCATGGCGTTTGGTCCGCGTTTTGCTTTGGCTATGGCACCAGTGCGCCCACGACCCCTAACCGTTAAAGATTTTCTATTTGTCTCTTCTTTCCCATGTTGTAGAATTCTCGGGAAGCCTCTCAGCGAGCACCGAGACGAGCAGCCTGGGGCGGGAGAGGCGCCAGACTGACAACCGGAGGAGAACAGAGATGCGGATTCGTGCGAGTTTGGCGGTGGCGGCTGGCCTGTTGATGGCGGTCGAAACGGCGTCGGCGTGTTCGACGTGCCATCGCAACCCCTGCGTGGCGGTTGCGCCTCAGCCCGCCTACCAGTGCGTGACGGAAATGGTTCCGTACACGGTCTATAAGAAGCAGTGGCGGACCGAGTACGAGACGGTCAGCAAGACGGTGATGACGCGGGTTCCGGTGACGAACTACGTCGAGCGTCAGCGCGTGGTTTGCAAGACGGTCTGCGACACGGTCGACGTCCCCCGTCAGCGCGTGGTCTGCAAGCCGATCCACGAAACCGACTACGTCACGCAGAACTTCACGGTCTGCAAGCCGGTCCAGACGACCCAGCAGGTGACGCAGTACTGCATGCAGCCGTCGACCCAGCTCGTGACGGTCCCCGTCACTCAGAAGAAGTGCCTCTTCCACCACAAGCCGGCCTGCGGCGAGTGCAAGACGGTCGTTCAGACGACCTTCACGCCGGTCCCGGTGGTGAAGGACGTGGTCGTGACCCAGATGGTCCAGGAAACCCAGACCCGCCAGGTTCCTGTGACCCGCACCCGTTACGTCCAGGAAGTGGTCAACGAGGTCCAGAAGGTCACGCAACGCCGCCAGGTTCAGGAAGTGGTCACCGAGCGCGTTCCGGTCGTGACGTGGACGTGCGAGCCCCGCACCGTGACCAAGCAGGTCCCCCACAAGGTCTGCGAGCAGGTCGCCGTCACCTGCTACAAGCCGGTCAAGCGGGTCGTCCCGGTGACCTACGCCGCCCCGGTCGAGTACGCCGCCCCGCAGGCCGTCGCCCCGTCGATCCAGGCCGCTCCGACCAGCCAGATCGCCCCCTCGAAACAGATCTGAACTGATGATCGAGTCGACTCGACTCCGACTCGATCCTGACCGCAAAAAGAAACGGGACAGGAACTCTCGGCGACGGCCCTGGGTTCCATCCCGTTTCGTTTTTTCGAAGAGCGGATTTCCGCCTTGCAGCCGGTCCCACGACGAGTCAAGGGCTCGTCGCGTCGTCGGCCTTCCGGTTGCGGTAGAGCGAGGGATCGACGGCGGCGGCCATCTTGTCGACGTCGAGCCGGCCGCCGAAGAACGCGTTGACCTGCTCGGCCTGTTCGCGAGGGTTGGCGACGAGGTCTTGATAGCGGACGAACAGCACGTTCATGTTCGGCTGCTCCTTGAGCCAGGCGAACAGCCGGTCGAGATGCGCGGTGAACGCGCGCTGGATCTCGTCGCGGGGAGCGGCGGGCCGGCCCAGGCGTTCGAGCATCTTCTCCTGGGAAGCCAGCATCTCCTCGAACTCGCGGCGCATGAAAACGATGCGGTACGTCTCGGACGGCGGCAGCTCGTACAGGAGCTGCGAGACCATCTTGAAGCCCTTGCCCCGGGTGTCGGGCAGCCAGGAGGCGTCTTCCTTGATCTTCTTGACCTGCTCGAACTCGTAATACCCGCGCGGGTTGTCGATGTCGGACGTCCGGAGGTTGTCGGTGACGACCTCGACGCCCCCCTGCGCGAGCATCTGCATCATGAGCGACGTGCCCGAGCGCGGCAGGCCCGAGACGATGGTGATTTCCGAATTCATGAACCGACAGCCTCCCTGAAAACGTCAAGTCAGGCTGGATTCTAGCGTCCTCACCCCGCCGATGCGAGCCGAGACCGGCGGGGCCCGCGATCTGCATGAGTGGATCGGCGGGTTGGCTTTTGATACGGTGTTCTCGGACTCACGTCGAGGGTGACGAGGATCGCAGAGATGACCGGATCGATTGACGTCGCGCTTGGCCGTTTCATGGTCGTCTTGATTCGCGGCTATCAGCGTCACTTGTCGCCGCGCAAGGGTTATTCCTGCGCCCACCGGGTGAAGCATGGGGGCGAATCCTGCTCGGAGTTCGCTCGGAACATCTTCGCCCACGAGGGTTGGCGGGCCGGACTGGGAAGCCTTCAAGCCCGCTTCGTCGCGTGCCACGCCGCAAGTCGGTCCCTCAATGCCGACCGACTCAACCAACGGCTCTACGATGAAGATTTTGACATCCCGCTTGGCGTCGAGTCGAAGGATCCAGCCAAAAGCGGTCCAGAGCAGGAGGAATCGGCTTGCCGCGGCGACCAAGAGACGGCGGAGTGCTGTTGCTGGTGCGGAGCCGAGTTCTGCGCCAAGATCACCGTCTGACGGCGTCTCGGGAATCGGCTCCTTGTCGACTCAGTCGCGGAGCAGCCGCTTGATCGCGTCCATCAGGACCGGCTCGACCTCGGGGGCGACGAGCGAGGCGTGAGGGCTGGTCTCATAGCCCCCTTGGGGATAGGCTTCGGCGGTGCCGATGTAGCCGGGCCCGTAGTCGCCGTAAGCGGCCGTCGCCACGAACAGGTCGGGCCGAAGCTCCTGGGCCGCGAGCTGGTACTCGACGAACAGCTCGCCGGGCAGGTGCAGGAGCCGAGCCTTCTTGCCCAGCTTCAGGCAAGAAACGTCGATCGTGGCGCCGTCGTGGCAGCGTCGCAGCCAGACCAGTTCGCTGGCGGCCGTCCCACGTTCGCGGATCGGCTTCGACTTGTCGGCGACGATCGCCAGCAGCGTTTTCTCGTCGAGGTGCGGGGCAGGGGGGAGCGCCACGCGGACGGTCTCCCACCCCAGGTCGGCGGCGGCGATCGGCGTCTTGACCGTCGCCTCCCACGCCTTCGACATGCCGTCGGCCACGCGGTCGGCGAGCACCTGACGGTTCTCGGGCGCGCCGTCGTTGTACTTGCCCGCCCCGATGTTACCCCCCGCGCCGTTGAAGTGGATGTGCGGCACGCCCGTCGCCTGCTGGCGCTGGTCGCGGGCCATGCCGGGGAAGTCGGGGTTCGCCAGCCCGGTGCGGTAATAGCTCTGCGGGTGCGTGGCGTAGTACGAGATCGCGACGATCGGCTTGTCGCCCGCCCAGAAGCTGACCATCCGGAGCGACGGATCGATCACGCCGACCGGCCGATCGCGGACCTCGGGGTCTTTGCAGGCCGTGTAGCGGACGTGCTCGACCTTGCCGTCGGGGCCGAGGATGCGGCGGTTGGACGCGACTTTCTCGATCTCCGCCCGGCCCAGACCCAGATGCGTCACCGGCTTCGCCTCGGCGACCGCCTTCTTCACCGCAGCGGCCGTCCTCGCGATCACGTCGCGGGCCAGGTCCGAATCATAGAATTCGCGATTGATCCCGTATTCGGCGAGCAGCCGGTCGGTCGAGAAGTCGCACACCGGCGCGTCGTGCTGATGCAGCGTGTGAACCTCGATCCGCTCGACGGTCGTCCCCGCCGCCTCGGCCAGCTTCGCGCGGAACTCGCGCTGGCCGTCGTTGCCGACGCCGATCCAGTCGAGCGCGCAGAGCACGATCGGCGTCCCCTCGCCGATCAGCACGACCCCCTTGCAGCTCAGCGGGTGCACGGTCCCCTTGGTCGGGTCGTAGGCCAACGGACTGCCGACCGGCGGCGAGGCGTCGACCGCGAAGACCCCCGCCCGCAACGGCGGAGCCTCGTCGCCGAAGGCCGCCCCCGAGAAGACGAACGCCGCGCACAACGCCGGAACCGCCACGATCACGGGCAACCATCGCGACATATCAGATCGTCCTTACTCTATTACATCAAGCGTTGAGGATCTCATTGACGACGCGGGCCTTGCGGCCGTCGGCGAGGTGTTGCAGGCGGCCGTTGGCCTGATACGCGAGCTTGGCGTGATCGAGGCCGAACAGGTGGAGCACCGTGGCCTGGAAGTCGTTCGGCGTGACGACGTTCTCGACCGCCTTGTGGCCCACCTCGTCGGTCGCTCCGAAGGTCATCCCGCCTTTGACGCCGCCGCCGGCCATCCAGATGCTGAACCCCTGGCCGTTGTGGTCGCGGCCCGCGTTGGCGTCGAGCGCGCCTTCGACGACCGGCAGACGGCCGATCTCGCCCCCCCAGTGGACGAGAGTCGTGTCGAGCAACCCGCGCTGCTTGAGGTCCTTCACGAGCGCCGCGGAGGGCTTGTCGGTGCGCCGGCAGATGTCGGCGAGCCCACTGCGGATCGCGGTGTGGTTGTCCCACGGCTGACCGCCGAGGAAAAGCTGGACGAACCGGACGCCGCGCTCGACCAGCCGGCGGGCGATCAGGCAGCGGGCGCCGTAGTCGCGGGTCGCGTCCTCGTCGAGTCCGTACATGCGCTGGATGTACGCGGGCTCGTTCGAGACGTCGAGCGCCTCTTTGGCGGCGGTCTGCATGCCGGCGGCCAGCTCGTAGCTCTGGATGCGCGACTCCAGATCGGCCTCGCCGGGGTGCATCGCCAGGTGCCGCCGGTTGAGGCGGTCGAGCAGCGCGAGGTTCTGCTGCTGGACGGTCCCCTTGATCTGCGGCGGCGGGTCGAGGTTGAGGATGCGCGGCTCCTGCGGGCGCAGGACGGTCCCCTGGTAGAGCGCCGGCATGAACCCGCTCGACCAGTTGATCGTGCCGTCGACGGGGTGTCCGCCGGGGTCGGAAAGGACCATGTAGGCGGGCAGTTCGCGGGCCTCGCTCCCCAGGCCGTAGACCAGCCAGCTCCCCATCGTCGGCCGCCCCGCCACCGCCGGTATGCCGCCGTGGAAGTAGCGGATCGAGACCTCGTGGCCGTTGTGCCCGGTGTGCATCGACCGGATCACGCAGAGGTCGTCGACGCACTTCGCCGTCTCGGGCAGAAGCTCGGAGATCGGGGTGCCGCTCTGGCCGTGCTTGGCGAACTTCCAGGGACTGCCGAACAGCTTCTTGCTCGCCCGGTTGACGAAGCTGAAGCCGACCTCGCCGGCGTAGTCGGTCCCGTTCATCCGCCACAGGTCGGGCTTGGGGTCGAATAGGTCGACGTGCGACGGCCCGCCGTGCATGAACAGCGAGATCATCGCCTTCGCCTTGGGCGCGAAGTGCGGCTTTCGCGCGTTCAGGTTCAGCGGTAGGTTCTCGGCGATGGTGTTGCCCGGATTGGCCAGCAACCCGTCTTCCATCAGGAGATGGGCCAGGGCCGCCGAGCCGACGCCAAACGCCGTCTGCGACAAGAACGACCGCCGGGTCGCGTAACGTTCGTCAATCCACATAGAGAAACTCGTTGGAATTGAGGAGTTGCTGACACAAGTGCGCCAGCACGGTCTGGTCGCGATCCCCCTTTGCGTTCTCGCGGTCGAGCAATCCCCGCTGCTCGGCGGCGAACCCACGCGCCCACTCCATCTCCTCGGCGCTGATCGGCCGCTCGTAGATCAGCCGCCAGGCGTAGGCGATCCGTCGCTCCTGCATCGGCTTCGAGGCGTCGTAGAAGCCCTCGGGCGTCTCGGCCTGAGCCCGCGCGGCGATCTTCGCCGAATGGTTCAGAAGAAAGTCGCTGTTCATGAGCATGAGCGACTGCGGCGCCGAGGTGCTGTCGGTCCTCCGGTCGCAGTTCACGCTCATCACCGGCGCATCGAAGGCCGACAGGAACGACACCGGCCGCGTCCGCCTCATCTGAAGATACACGCTCCGCCTCGGCGCGTCGTCGGCCGGCGACACCAGGCCGACGGCGTCCTCGGCCACCGCCACCGCCGGGCCGTGGAGCCGCGCGTCGAGACGGCCGCTGACCGCCAGGATCGCGTCACGCAGCGACTCGGCGTCGAGCCGACGCACCGGGTAGCGGCCCAGCAGCAGGTTCTCGGAATCGACCTGGTCCTTCGCCGGATCGCGGCGGGACGATTGCCGATAAACGGTCGACGTCATGATCAACCGATGCATCGTCTTGAGGCTCCAGCCCGAGTCGACCAGCTCGGCGGCCAGCCAGTCGAGCAGCTCGGGATGGCTCGGCGGGATGCTGAGCGCCCCGAAGTCGCCCGGCGTGTCGACGAGTCCCCGGCCGAAGTGGTGCGACCAAACCCGGTTGACCAGCACCCGGCCGACCAGCGGGTGCGTCCCGCTCGTCAGGTGCCGGGCGTAAGCCAGCCGCCGGCCGCTGCTGGGAGCCTTGGGGTCGGCGTCGGCGATGTCGAACCGCGACCCCTCGGGCGCCGCGATGGTCAGGTCGCCGGGAGCGACCGCCTTGGTCGGCTGGCGGTAGTCGCCGCGATGGAAGAGGTGCGTCTCGGGCCGCACGCCGGCCGCCTCGTCGAGCACGCTGACGAAGTCCTCGACCGGCTTCTCGCCCCGCTTGGCGGTGACGCGTTCTTGCTCCTTCTTCAGCTCGTCGGCCGCCTTCTGATTGTACTGGTAGAGCACCCCCGCCGAGATGTTCAGGCTGGGATTATGGGCCATGAGCGTCTTCTGCTCCTCGGTCCGCTTGGCTTCCGGCGTGTCGCGGGCCTCGCGGAGCTTGCCGCGTAGCGGCTCGGGGAACTTCTGAAGCTCGACCTCGACCGCCGCCGCGATATACGTGTTCGTCTTGGCGTCGATCTCCTTCTGAATCGCCTGCGCCTCGGCCTCGAGCGCGGCGGCCTTGGCCCGCTCGGCGTCCGACTGAAGCGAGACCAGCCGCTGCCCCGGCCGTCGCCAATGCGACGGATCGAGAGCCGGCTCGAACACGGCGCGGAGGCGGTAGTAATCGTCCTGCGGGATCGGGTCGTAGCGGTGGTCGTGGCACTGGGCGCATCCGACCGACAGGCCCAGAAACGTCGAGCCGACGACCTTCAGCGTGTCGGCCACCATCTGGTTCGACTCGAGCGCGAGGTCGCCGCCGCCGTTCGACGTGCCGTCGGCGACCATGCGGAGGTATCCCGTCGCCGCCAGCGCCTCGACCTGCTCGGGCTTCAGATCCTTCCACGGCCGGGGCGTCAGCTCGTCGCCCGCGAGCTGCTCGACGATAAACCGATCGAGCGGCTTGTCGGCGTTCAGCGATCGGATGACGTAATCGCGATATTTATACGCGTAGGGCCGCGTCGTGTCGTCGGCCCCGTCGCCGTCCGAATCGGCGTAACCCGCGACGTCCAACCAGTGCCGCCCCCAGCGCTCTCCGTAGTGCGGCGAGGCCAGCAGTCGATCGATCAATCGCTCGTAGGCGTCTTCACGCGAGTCGGCGAGAAAGCCCTCGATCTCATCATGCGAAGGAGGCAGCCCGGTCAGATCGACGCTCGCGCGGCGGATCAAGGTCCGCCGGTCGGCCTCGGGGGCGAACGCCAGCCCGCGCTCGCGGAGCTTCGCCACCACGAACCCGTCGATCGCCGTCCGCGCGCGATCGCCGTTCGCGGCGGCCGGAGGCGCGGGCTTGCGAACCGGCTGGAAAGCCCAGTACGCGCGATCCTCGGTCGTGACGCCGATCCCCGGCGAGAGCTTCTCCGGCTCGTCGTGGAGCGTCGCCGCGCCGGACGCGATCCAGCGTTCGACGATCGCGATCTGCTCGGCCGGCACCTTCTTGTCGCCCGGCGGCATCTCGCCCTCGCGCAGCCGCGTCAGCAGGTAGCTCTCGTCGAGGTTCCCCGCCACGATCGCCGGGCCGCTCTCTCCGCCCTTCTCGGCGAACCGTTTGAGCCGCAGGTCGAGCTTGCCCTTGGTCGCTTCGCCACCGTGGCAATCGAGGCAATACGCCTTGAAGATCGGTCGCACGTCCTTCTCGAACGTGAGCCGCTCCTCCCCCCGCGCCCCGTGCGTCCCGAACGCCGACGCCATCGTCAGCGCGCCGAGAACCACCGCCGAACGGACCTGAGCCATGTCCGTTGAACTCCGTAAATCCACCCGAACTCACGACCGCACTCTCCGCGCGGCCCGCGACGTCGATGTTAAATCATTGTTACACCCGCCGTCAAAAGCAAGCCCATCCCCCCCTCTAGGCGGTTGCCCTGGCCGTCGCGAGTCGCTAAGATGACTTTCGTGCATGGCGACTCGCCATCTCACCGCGGGCGTAATTCAGTGGTAGAATGCCAGCTTCCCAAGCTGGACGTCAGGAGTTCGAATCTCCTCGCCCGCTTTAATTTACGACGAATCACTTCCTTGGCTGCCCAACCACTGGTCCACCCGTCGCCGCCAGCACGGGATGGGAACCATTTTCAAGCCTCTGCTTCTTCGACGCCTCCGGCTTGGCCTGCGGCTCTTGTCGATTCACCACACCATGGGCCGGCCGACCGGCGCGACGGTCAACTTCGTCGACGCCTCGCCTTCCTGTCCCCAACCGCACGGATCGCACCGCCACGGCCGGATGGGGACTTGGTATTATACCAGTCTCCTCCAAAGCGCCCACGAGACGTGGAGGAAGGTCCGTCCTCGGGCAAGGCTCCGGTAGAATGACAAGGTACGGTTGGTCATGAGAGTGACAATGCGTGAGGTGGCGAAACGGTCTGGAGTTTCGCTCCAGAGCGTCTCGAACGTCCTGAACGGTCGGACCTCGCAGATGCGGGAAGAGACGCGTCTACGCATTTTGCAATCGATTCGCGACCTGAACTATCAGCCCAATGTGCAGGCGCGGGGCTTGCGGCTGCAATGCACCAAGACCATGGCCTTTCTCACCATCGACCCGGCGGTCCGGTTCCTCTCCGACCCGTTCCACGTCGCCATCCTGAGCGGCATGGTCGACACTCTTCGACAGCAGGATTATGGGCTCCTGGTCCAGGGGTTCCATCCCGACCAGGCCGGCGGGGGGTTCCGACGTCTGGTGCATCAGCGCCGCTTTGACGGCGCGGTCGTCCACCTCTCCGGTTCGCCGGATCGGCGGTCGGAGCACATTGAGGAACTGAAGAGCACCGGTTGCCCTTTCGTCCTGATCGAGGATCGCGCGGAGGCTTCCACCGCCGCTTGCGTTCTGGCCGACAACCGAGGGGGGGCCGCCGCCGCTGTCGCATTGCTCCAGGCCGAGGGACATCAGCAGATCGGGTTCCTCGCGACCGACCGCCTCTGGCCCGCCGTCGAGAAGCGGATCACCGGTTACGAAGAGGCGATCCGCACGAGCGGAGGCCGTTGGAGCCAGGTCTGGGGAGTCGACCGCGAGACCGTCGAGGGGGCGCGCAGCAGGGTCGAAGCCATCCTCCGCGACGACCCCGCCGTCACCGCCATCCTCTGCGCCAACGACGTACTCGCCGTCGGTGCGATCCAGGCGGCCAAGCAGCTTGGACGCAAAGTCCCAACGAGCCTGTCCATCATCGGCTTCGGCGACAACGACATCGCCCAGCACCTCGATCCCCCCCTGACGACCGTGGCCTTGCCCGGCGTCGAGATGGGAGGACGCGCCGCCGAACTCCTCCTCGCCTACATCCAAAACGGCAAGTTCGACGCCCCAGAAGTCGTCTTCCCAACCAAGTTGATCCGTCGCGGCAGTGCTTGACGCGACGACACCCCCATAACACGCTCAGCTTCTTAACCCCGTCGAGCATGAGGCTTCGAGATCGACCTCGCGACGAGAAGATCAGATAATTTTCCAACACGAAGCTTGACGGACAAGGATTTGCCTTATAGCTTCTCTTTAACGATAAAGCTCAGCAAGAAACCGGTCAGCGGCCGGACTCCCCCGCAGTGATTCACGATTAACGGCGTCCTGGCGCCCCTGCCTGCCGATCCAGGATTCTGAATACGGCTGTCATCCGACGGAGATTTTCCACTCCCCGACCGCTCGCCCCTCCGCTCATCGCATTCGGTTGGCGGGAAACGTTGGAGCTTCACCAGAATGCGTTCCGCTCTTCTTCTGATCACCGGCCTCTGTTGCGCATTCGCCCCACGCACGGCGCCGGCGGGCGAGACGATCGACTATGTCAAGCAGATCAAGCCGATCCTCTCGGCTCGGTGTTACGCCTGTCACGGAGCGCTCACGCAGAAAGGCAAGCTTCGCACCGACTCGGTGAAATCCCTGATCGCGGGGAGCGCCGGCGGGCCGGTGATCGAGCCGGGCAAGAGCGACGAAAGCCGGCTGGTGGACCTCATCTCCGAGGAAGGAGAAGGGCGGATGCCTCCGCCAGGCGACGGAGAGGCGTTGAGCGCCGATCAAATCACATTGATCAAGACCTGGATCGACCAGGGAGCCGTCGCTCCTCCCGGCGACGCTCCCGAGCCCGACCCGCGCGACCACTGGGCCTTTCGCCCTCCGGTTCGTCCGTCCGTCCCCCCGACCGACGCCGCGCGGCCCGGCAATCCGATCGACGCCTTCCTCGCCGCCGGCTGGAAGGCGAAGGGACTGACGCCGCAATCCTCGGCCCCGAAAAGCCTGCTACAGCGTCGGGTCTACCTCGACCTGGTCGGCGTCCCCCCAACGGCCGAGGAGCAGGCCGCGTTCCTGAACGACGACTCGCCCGCCGCTTACGAGGCGATGGTCGATCGTCTCCTCGCCAGCAAGCACCACGCCGAGCGCTGGGGACGACATTGGATGGACGTCTGGCGCTACAGCGATTGGTGGGGCCTGGGCGCCGAGGTTCGCAACAGCCAGAAGCACATCTGGCACTGGCGGGACTGGATCATCGAGTCGCTGAACGCCGACAAGGGCTACGACCAGATGATCCGCGAGATGATCGCCGCCGACGAAACGCATCCCGACGACCCCGATCGGCTCCGCGCCACCGGGTTCCTCGCCCGCGGCTACTTCAAGTTCAATCGCAACACCTGGCTTGAAGAGGTCGTCGAGCATACGAGCAAGGCCTTCCTGGGCTTGACGTTCAACTGCGCGAAATGCCACGACCACAAATTCGACCCGATCAGCCACAACGAGTACTACCAATTCCGCGCCTTCTTCGAGCCCTATCAGGTGCGGACGGACCAGGTTCCCGGCCAACTGGATTTCGAGAAAGAGGGCATCCCCCGCGCCTTCGACTCCAACCTCGACGCCCCGACGTACCGTTTCGAGCGTGGAAACGAGGCCCGCCCGTTGAAGAATCAGCCGCTCAAGCCAGGGGTGCCGTCGTTGCTCGCCTGGGCTGACCTCGCCATCAAGCCGGTGACGCTTCCGCTGGAGGCGTCGCGGCCGGGGTTGCGGCCGTTCGTCCTCGAAGACCATCTCAAGGCGGCGAACGCTCGGCTTGAGACGGCCCAGAAGTCCCTGGCGAAGGCGCGAGAGCATCTGGCCGCGGTCGAGGCGGACGAGACCTCAGCGCCTGCCGGCGGGGCCGCAAGCGCGGCACGTTCCAACTTCCGCGACGATTTCTCCGTGGCGCGCCCTGGCGACTGGGAGTCGACGGGGGGACGTTGGGTCTACGAGAACGGCAAGCTCTTGCAGAACGATCCCGGAGAGATCCGGTCCGTACACCGGACCAAGGCGAATCATCCGGTCGACTTCCGCGCGTCCCTCCGGTTCACCATCACCGGCGGCGAACCCTGGCGATCGGTGGGATTGAGCTTCGACTCCGCTGAAGGGCGCGAGGTCCTCGTCTATCTGAGCGCCCATGCGGGCGGCCCCAAGCTCCAGATCTCCTATCAGAAGGGGGGGGCCAGCTCCTATCCGGCGGAAGGGAGCCAGGCCCGGCCGATCAAGGTCGGCGAACCGTATGAGCTGGCCGTCAGCGTTCGAGGGACGTTGGTGAACGTCGCCGTCAACGGCGAACACGCACTCGCCTACCGCCTGCCCGTCGAACGGGGCCCCGGGGCGATCTCGCTCGTCACCTACGCGGCGAAGGCTGAGTTCACCTCGATGGAGCTGGTCTCGCTCGCTCCCGGAACGCAATTCGTCGAGGTCGGTTCGCCGACGTACAAGGGAGCGAAGCCCATCGATCGAGCCAAGGCCCAGGTGACGGTCGCCGAGAAGGCGCTCGCGACGGCCCTGGCCCAGCCGAAAGCGCTCCAGGCGCGGGTCGCCGCCGATCGAGCTCGCTTTCAACAACCCCCGGCCGAGAACGCGAAGTCGCTGGCCATCGCAGCGGCTCTTGCCGAGCGCCAGGAAGCCCTGGCCAAGGCCGAGGAAGCACTCGCCCGCCTCGAATTGCAGGTCGACGCCAAGGCGAAAGATGCGAAGGACGACCAGAAGCAGCATCAGGCCGCGACCACCGCTCTGGCCGCGGCCCGTAAGGCGGTCGAGGAGAAGAGCGAGGCTTACACTCCGCTCCGCGGCGCGCTGAAGGCGGTCGAGTCGCCCACCGACACCGACGGCCCGAACGTCTTGACCTTCCCCGCCACGAGCACGGGTCGTCGCACCGCGCTGGCGAACTGGTTGACCGACCGGAGGAACCCGCTGACGGCCCGCGTCGCGGTCAACCACATCTGGGCTCGCCACTTCGGCAAGCCGCTGGTCACGACCGTCTTCGACTTCGGCCGCAAGGGAGCCCAGCCGACTCATCCCGAGCTGCTCGACTGGCTGGCCGTCGATTTCATGGAGAACGGCTGGAGCATGAAACGGCTCCATAAGCTGATGGTCCTCTCCGATGCCTATCGCCGCAGTTCGTCAAGCGCCGGCGCGGCGGCCGCCACCCTCGCGGCCGATCCGGAAAACCGCCTCTACTGGCGCATGAACCCGGTCCGGATGGAGGCGCAGGTCGTCCGCGACAGCCTTTTCCACATGGCCGGCGAGCTGTCCGATCAGTCCGGCGGGCCGTCGGTCCCGCAGTCCGAAGCGATGTCTCCCAGGCGGAGCGTTTACTTTGTGCATTCGCACAACGACCACAACAAGTTCCTCTCCACCTTCGACGACGCCAGCGTGCTGGACTGCTACCGGCGAGACGAGAGCGTCGTCCCCGTGCAGGCGCTGGCGCTTTGGAACAGCAGCCTCTCGCAGACCATGGCGGCGAAAATCGCGGACCGTCTGAACAAACGGCTCGGCGAGACGTCCGACGCGAAGTTCGCCGTCGAGGCGTTCCAGACGATCCTCTGCGCCCCGCCGACCGCCGACGAACGCTCGGCGTGTGAACAGGCCCTTACTGACCTGAAGACGCTGTTGGAGAAGCGAGGCGCGACCGAGCCGAACCGGCGAGCCCGCGAGATCCTTGTGCAGTCGTTGCTTAACCACAACGATTTCATCACCATCCGCTGACCACGGACGAGGGAACCATGCCCACCCCGATTCACCAAGGCAGTGGCTGTTGCCCCGGCGGTCACCGACGCCGCTTTCTGGCCGATATGGGAATGGGCTTCACCGGCCTCGCTCTGGGGGCCATGCTCCATCGCGACGGCGTCGCCCGAGCCTCCGACGGGATCTGGACGCCTCCCAACGGTCGTCCCCATTTCGCGCCCAAGGCCAAGTCGGTCATCTGGCTCTTCATGAACGGCGGCGTCAGCCACATGGAGACCTTCGACCCGAAGCCCGAACTGACCAAGTACGCGGGAAAGACCATCGCCGAGACCCCTTACCAGGGGACCCAGGACCCGAAGAAGCTCGCCCTGGCCCGCGTCGTCGTCGTGAACGACGCCAACGGCCAGGCGCGCACGCAGCTTTATCCGCTTCAGATCGGTTTCAAGAAGTACGGCCAGAGCGGGATCGAGGTCAGCGACTGGCTGCCGCATATCGGCGGATGCATCGACGACGTCGCCGTTGTTCGTTCGATGTACACGACGGACAACAACCACGGCGCGCAGACGCAGTTTCACTCGGGCCGCCACATGCTCGACGGCGAGTATCCCAACATCGGGGCGTGGGCGCACTACGGCCTCGGCTCGCTCAACGACAATTTACCTCAGTACATCTCGATGGGCGTCCGGGAGTACTGGAACAAGACCGACGGCCATTACCTCGGGCCGGCGCACGACGCGATCCCGATCCGGATCGATCCGGCGAACCCACTCGATTACGGCCGCCCCGAGATGGAGCTCGGCGACGCCGAGCAGAAGCTCGGCTTCGGCCTGGTCGATCGCCTGAATCGTCTCCGCGCCGTCGAGTATCCCGACGACCCGACTCTGACGGCTCGGATCAAGGCCTATGAGCTGGCCTACCGGATGCAGGGATCGCTTCCCGAGGTGATCGACTTCCGCGACGAGACCGAGGAGTCCCAACGGCTCTACGGCCTCGACGACCCGGCGACGAAGGACTTCGGCGCGCAGATGCTGGCCTGCCGGCGGCTGGTCGAGCGAGGGGTCCGGTTCGTCCAGGTGCAGGACGGCGGCGGCGGGGCAGGGGCCTGGGACGCTCACGGCGGCCTGAGGGCCAACCATGCCGGAAACTGTCGGCGGATCGACAAACCGATCGCCGGGCTCCTGACCGACCTGAAACGCCGCGGATTGCTCGACGAGACCCTCGTGGTCTTCGGGACCGAATTCGGCAGAACCCCCGGCTCGCAGGGGAGCGACGGTCGCGACCACCACATCTACGGCTTCTCGGTCTGGATGGCCGGCGGCGGGATCAAGGGGGGCGTGGTCCACGGCGCGACCGACGAGATCGGCTTCCACGCCGAAGAGAATCGCCACTACGTCACCGACGTCCACGCGACCATCCTCCACCTTCTGGGCCTGGACAGCCGCAAGCTGGAGATCCCCGGACGCAAGCGTCTGGAGATCGACCACGGAACGCCCATTCGCGAAATCATGGCGTGATCAGGACGTCGACACGGGGGCTGGTTTGAAGCAAGACGTAAACATCAATCTGGCGATGGATGCCGCGAGCCTCGCAACGGACGAGTCGTTCCCCCTCCTCGATCGGCCCGCCTACGCCGGCGCGTCGCGGGTTCGACATACCGTCCTGGTCTGGCTCTGCATCGCCACGACCATCGCCTACATCGATCGCGGCTGTCTGAGCGTCGCCGAGAAGTTGATCCGCGCCGATCTCGGGCTGACCGAGTCGCAGATGGGCCTGGTGATGAGCGCCTTTTTCCTGGCCTATGCGCTCTTCCAGATGCCCGCCGCCTGGTTGGACCATGTTTGGGGTTCCAGGCGCGCACTCCCTTTCTTTTCCGCCTCCTGGTCAGTGGCCACCGGGATCTGCGGCGCCACGAACGGAGTCGCTCTCCTGCTCCTGGCTCGCTTCTCGATGGGCGCGGCGGAAGCGGGCATCTTCCCCGCTTCAACGGGCGTCCTGAGCCGCTGGTATCCGGTGTCGCGACGCGCCTGGGTCAGCGGGGTCCTGACCAGTTTCATGGGCGTCGGAGGGGCCGTCGGCGCGGCCTTGACGGGGACCATCCTCGTCTATGTTTCTTGGCGTTGGATGTTCATGCTTTACGCCGTTCCAGGGTTGATCTGGGCGCTGGGTTTCGCGTTCTGGTTCCGCAACACGCCCCGCCAACATGCCTCGGTCAACGCGGCGGAACTTGCGCTCATCTCCGAAGGGGCGAAACCAGTGGATCACCAGGCGCCGGGTCCGATCGCCTGGCGCGCCCTCGCGACCAATCGGGCGGTTCTCGGCCTGGCCTTGCAGCAGTTCTTCCGCGCGGCGGCGGCGATCTTCTACCTGAGTTGGTTCCCGACCTACTTGCACGAGACCAGAGGCGTCGGAGTCTGGGAAGCGGGGCTGCTCACGAGCCTGCCGCACTGGACGACCATGCTCGGCTGCCTGGCCGGAGGCTGGCTCTCGGATCGCGTCCTGGCGACGACGGGGAAGCTCCGGCTTGCTCGCCAGGGGGTCGCCGTGGCGAGCATGCTGGCGGCGACCGTCTCGATCGGCCTGGCCTACCCAATTTCCGACGCCCGATTGGCCGTATTCATCCTGAGCATCGGAGCGTTCTGCGCGGCGTTGGCCGGCCCCTGCGCCTATGCACTGACGATGGACCTGGGGGGACGCAACACCCCGCAGGTCTTCGGGATCATGAACACGGCCGGAGCCGTTGGATCGATCCTCTTCCCCATCCTCGTCCCCAAACTCGTCGCACTGACGGGGTCCTGGGACGCCGTGCTTGCTTTCTTCGCTGCAATCCATATCGTGGCTGGCGCGTGCTGGCTCCTCTTCGACGCCGACCGCGACGCCATCTGATTTCAACGGACCGATCATGCCGACTCCCCTGGAAACACCGCAAAGCCTCTGTTCGTTCGGCGTGGCCCGTGGCGACGTCACTCCGCCGGTGGGGATTTATCACCGGATGTGGGGCGCCGCCTCCCATGAGCGCTCCACCGGGGTCCATCGGCCTCTCACGGCCACCGCGGCCTTCATCGCCCCTCCGGGCCGTCCGTCGGAGGGCCTTGTGCTGTTGGCCCTCGATCACTGCCTCTTCTGGGACCTTGAAACCCAGCAGCTCCTGGACTCCGTGGCGGCGAAATCCGGCGTCGCGCGGGAGCAACTGCTCGTCGCATTCTCGCACACGCACGCGGCCGGCCTGATGGACTCTCGACGCGCCGACCGTCCCGGGGGCGATCTCATCGCCCCTTACATGGCGGATCTCGCCGAGCGGCTGGCCGGCCTCGTCGCCGAGGCCAGGGCCCATGCGGAACCGGCCACGCTCTGCTACGCGAAAGGTCGGTGCGATCTCGCGGCGCATCGCGACCTCTTCGATGAGGCCTGCGGTCGATTCGTCTGCGGGTTCAATCCCGGCGGCCCCGCCGACGATACCGCCATGATCGTCCGCGCCACCGGCGCCGACGGCCGCACGCTCGCCACGATGGTCAATTACGCGTGCCACCCGACCACCCTCGCCTGGGAGAACACGCTCATCAGCCCCGACTTCCCGGGGGCGATGCGCGAGGTCGTCGAGCAAGCCACCGGCGTTCCCTGCCTCTTTTTGCAGGGGGCTTCGGGGGAACTCGGCCCGCGTGAGGGTTTCGTCGGCGACCCGGCCGTCGCCGACCGCAACGGCCGACAACTCGGTTACGCCGCGCTCTCGGCCCTCGAAGGGATGCCGCCGCCGAAGACCCGGTTCGAGTACGCCGGCCCCGTCGAGTCGGGGGCGGTTCTCGGCCCCTGGCGTCACACCCCGCTTGACGCCGATCGGCTTCGCGACCTGGAAGCCTGGGAGTTGAAGCGATGGACCGTCGAGCTTCCCTACCGCTCCGACCTCCCCACCGCCGAAGCCACAAGGCAAGACCGCGCTCGCTGGGAGCGCGAGGAGCAAGCCGCCTTGAAGCGCGACGACCGAGCCCGCGCCGCCGAGTGCCGGGCGTTTGTTGAACGCATGGACCGACAACTCGTCCGGATCGGCGACATCCCTCCCGGGCCTGACTTTCCGTTCGACGTCTTGCTCTGGAAGACCGGCGGCGCCGCCTGGCTGGCCGTGAAGGGCGAACATTACCAGCACCTCCAGGTCGAACTCCGACGCCGCGCCCCCGACGTGCCGATCGTGGTGCTGACTCTCGTCAACGGTTGGCAACCCGGCTATTTGCCGACCGCGTCCTCCTATGGTCGCGGGATCTATCAAGCCGACGTGGCCGTTCTGGCCGCCGGCTCGTTGGAGTCGCTGACCGACGACGTCGCCGCCCGGATCGCCGAGTGGTTCCCCGCTTGAGGGGCGACCGCCTACACCTGCTTCATACTTAATCATGATTCGCCGTTCCCTCCGGCGATCACGTCCATTTCGAGAGATTCCATGGAATTCGCGCAATCCAAGGCCTTGTTCGCCCGCAACCGTCGCCTGATCCCTGGCGGCGTGGTCTCGCTCAACCGGCTGGTCGATCCCGAAATCGCCTTCGTGCGCGGGTGCGGCCCCCGGGTCTGGGACGCCGACGGCAACGCGTACCTCGACTACCACGCCGGGTTCGCCCCCTACCTCCTCGGCCACAGCCATCCCGAGGTCCAGGCGGCCGTCGTTCGGTCGGTCGAGGAGGGCTGGACCTTGATGGGTTCGGGGACCACGCCCTGGGAAGGGCGGGCGGCCGAACTACTTTGCGAATCCGTCGCGTCGCTCGACCGCGTGCAGCTCACCACGACCGGCTCCGAGGCCACATACCACGCCCTCAGGCTCTCTCGGGCGCACACCGGGCGCGATCACATCGTCGTGATGCAGGGAGGCTACAACGGCTGGCACGACGAGGTCGCCTGCAACGTCATGACCCCGCTGGAGAAGCTGGGGCCGCGTTCCGAGGGGAGAGAGAATCCGTTCGTCCCCCTCTCCGCCGGAATGCCGTCGAACGTCGCGTCACGGGTTCATGTGATCGAGTTCAACGACCTGGAAGCCGTCGAATGGTGCTTCCGGAACTACGAGGTCGCTTGCCTCGTCACCGAGCCGATCCTCCAGAACATCGGCATCGTGAAACCCCGCGCCGGCTATTTGCAAGGGTTGCGCGACCTCTGCGACCGATACGGCGTCGTCCTGGTTTTCGACGAGGTGAAGACCGGCTTCCGGCACGCCCTCGGTGGATATCAATCGCTGGTCGGCGTCCGGCCGGATCTCTCCACCTTCGGCAAGGCGATCGCCAACGGCTACCCGCTGGGAGCGATCGGCGGCAAGGCCGAGATCATGGACCTCTTCAGCCACCCCGACGCCGACCGCCGCGTGCTGATCGCCGGCACGTTCAACGGCCACCCGGCCCCGGTCGCCGCCGCCATCGCCACGATGGAGATCCTCAAACGCGACCAGGCGGCCATTTATCCCAAGCTGGAGGCGCTCGGCGCCCGGATGCAGCAAGGGCTTGAAGCCCTCTTCGACCGTCACGGCGTCACGGTCACCGTCGCTCGCCAGGGATCGGCCTTCTGCGTCTACTTCATGGACCACGCCCCCAAGAACTGGCACGACCTGGCCTCGAACAACGACATGGCGCGCGACGTCCGCTATCGCAAAGCCCTGATCGCCCGCGGCGTCTATCACTTCCCCTTGCCCACCAAGCAGGGGAGCATCTCCACCGCGCACACCGAAGCCGATATCGACGCCACCCTGGAGGCGACCGACGCCGTTCTCCGCGACGGGATCTGAGTCGACTGATCAGGGCGATACGAATCAAAGAGGCATGCCATGAAGATTACCAAGATCGAAACATTCGTCTGCAATGCGCGGATGCGGAACTGGATCTTCGTCAAGGTCCATACCGACCAGGCTGGACTCTACGGCTGGGGCGAGGCCACCCTGGAGTGGCACACCCGCGCCGTGGTGGGGGCGATCGAGGACATCTCGCAACTGCTGATCGGCGAAGACCCAACGCGGGTTGAACATCTCTGGCAGATGATGTATCGCCAGCATTTCTGGCACGGCAACGGCATCGTGCGCGGGACGGCCATCAGCGGCATCGACCTGGCCCTCTGGGACATCGTCGGCAAGATCCACGGGGTTCCCTGCCACAAGCTCTGGGGAGGGGCCGTCCGAGACCACATCCGGCTCTACTGCCACCTTGGCGGAGGCCGGATGGAGGACTTCTATCAGACCGACCCCACCGACGCCCGCCGCTTCGGCGACCTAGCCCAACGCGCGGTCGCGCAGGGCTTCACCGCATTCAAGTCGATGGCCGTCCCCGAAACCATGCCGCTCGAAGGGCTGCGCCCTCTGAAATACGCCGAAGCCTGCGTCAAGGCGATGCGCGACGCGGTCGGCGACGACATCGACATCATGGTCGACTGCCACGCCCGCCCCTCACCCCGGATGGGGCTGCGGTTCGCCAAGGTCCTTGAGCCTTACGGCCTCTACTTCTTCGAGGAACCCTGCTGGCCCGAGACGATCGAGGACATCGCCCTCATCCAGCGTTCCGTCTCGACGCCGATCGCGACCGGCGAACGCCTCGTCTCGCAGCACGCCTTCCGCGAACTCCTGGAACGTCGAGCCTGCAGCGTCCTCCAACCCGACATCACCCACTGCGGCGGCCTCTCCGAGGCCCGGCGGATCGCCGCGATGGCCGAGGCGTACCGCGTGGCCCTCGCCCCGCATAACCCTCAGGGGCCCGTCAGCACGGCCGCCTCGCTCGAATTCGGCTTCGCCACGCCTTCCTACATCATCTGCGAAGCCGTCCTCGACGACGTCCCCTGGCGCTCGGAAGTCGTCCGCGAAGGCTTCACCATCGTGCCCGAGGGGCGCATCGTCCTTCCCAACACGCTCCCTGGCCTGGGGATCGAAATCGACGAAGAAGCCATCAAGAAACACCCTTTCGAACAGGAAGTCCTGCTCCGGAGCTTCTACCGAGACGGCAGCGTCGGCGACTGGTGAAAAATACCGGCGCGGCCAATTCACGGTCGCAGCCAGCGCTCGAACCAGGCAAGCATCTCGGCCCGCATCTCCGGCGTGTAGACGTGGCCGACCTCCGGATAGAGGATGCTGCGGAAGCGATCACCCATCCCCAGCGCCTTATAGGCGCCCCCGACGGACCGCTCGAGAGCGCGGACCCCGTCGGCGGGCGAGCCGGCGTCCAGATCCCCGGTCAGCGCCAGGAACGGCCGGGGCGCGATCAGCGCGAGGACACCTTCGCTATCGAAGTGCCTGAGCAGGCCATTCGCGAAGTAGTAGACGCCGTGAGCGCGGAGTTCGCCGTGGGCGATGAGGTTCTGGTAGCGGGTGAGGCAGGCCACGGCCACCACGGCCGCGACCCGCTCGTCGACCGCCGCGAGCCACCAGGCTCGCGTGCTCCCCATGCTTATGCCGGTGGCGCCGATCCGAGACACGTCCACTTCCGGGCGGCTGCAAAGATAGTCGAGCGCGACCTGATCGTCGCGCACGAACATGCCCCAGAGGGTGCGGCCGAGCCACAGGTTGAGCTTGAACAGGTCCTCCTGCTCGGTCCGGCCCGATTCCGCCGTGCCCGACGGCCCGGTCCCGGCGCGGTCGCCGTGCCAGTAGGCGTCGGGTGAGAGCACGGCGTAGCCCGCCCGCACGAAGGTCTCGCCCAGCGACTCGGCGCCGCCGTTGGTCCCGGGGATGATCACCTGCGTCTTGTCGGGGGTCGAGGAATGGAGCCAGAGGATGGCGGGCATCGACGCTTTTCGGCCCTCCGGGACGAGCATCAGGGCCGACACCTCGCCGTCGACGCCGTTGCTGAGTGCGATTTTTTCGAGCGTGTAGCCCGGGCGGAGTTCTCGGGAGATGATCCGGGCTCGCGGGGGCGAGGGACGGGGTGGCAGGTCGCCGAGCGAATCGACGACGGTTTGAAGGATCTTCGGCCGCTGCTCCTTCCAGGCGCCGGCGTCCGCCGGGATGCGGAACTCGCCGAACTTGAGCCGACGATAGGCCTCGGGCACCAGCGCATCGCGTTGGGCTTCCGTCTTGCGGTATTCCACGGCGGCCTCGGGCCCGGACGCCGGACGGGGCAGGGGCCGATAGCGGTGAACCGTCACCTGCCGAAGCACGCAGTCAGCGACCGCCTCGGAGAGCCGATCGGAGCCGGCGGGCGTGTAATGGGTCCCATCGGGTCCGAGCATCGTCTCCGGGGCTCCCTGCTCGACCACCCAGTGCAGGTCGTGGACGGGCACGCCGAGGTCACGCATCGCCGTGATCGCCGCGGAGTTGTACCGCTTTACGTCGGCCTCGATCCGGTCGAAGTCTCCACCCCTCCGCGCGTGCCGCTCGTCAAGGATCGGAGTCGTGTCGGCGAAGACCAGCGCCGCGTCCGTCGCTTCGCGGATGCGAGCGACGATCTTGCGGAGATTGTCTATGTATCCATTGATCTCCACCTGATGACGTCCGTCCTGCTTGGCCCGCTTCAGGTCGTGCAAGCCGCAGTTCAGATGCACGACGTCGGGCTTTTGGCGAACGACCCACTCGTCGAGATGGGCGAGCACGTTCGCGCTGTCGCCGCCATTCTCCGGAGAACTGACGACGACGGCCTTGCCCGAGAGCCGCTCGGCGACGCGGGGGGCGTAGCCCAGTCGGATCGAGTCGCCGACGAGCACGACTCTGGGAAGCCGTGGCCCGGGAGAGGCGTCCGCTTGCCCCCGGGTCGGCGCGTTCGCCGTGAACAGACCCACGACAATGAGAAGCACCGCCACGATCGACCGCATTGCTCGTCTCCTGATGCGTCGCCTGGATTCATCTCACGGGAGCGGCCCACGCTTCGTCGAAGAAACCGCCCCGGACGACGGATTCAGCCTCCGGCCGGGACGGGTCGTCGGGCGTCTTGACGACGGCCCAGTCGCCCAGACGTGGAAAGAGCAGGTAGTTCAATGAGGCGAGTTCCTTCTCATGGAAGGTGTGCCCACTGTTGAAGACCACGTAGCGGCCGTCGGCCAGGGGATTCGGCTGGATGAGCATCAGCGCGTGGCCGGCGGCGGGGACCTTCGCGTCTCCGATCGCGCACTCTTCCCGCGTCCAGCGCACCGGCAGGCGGGGGAGCACCCGGGCGATCCACGAGTTGCTCCCGGGGTCGCCGAAGAGGATCAAGTTGTAGCGGCGGGCGTCTTCCGCCGTGACCGCCGTGTCGTCCTTGATCGGCAGCGCGCCGCGGAAATAGCGGCTCCACTCGTGGGAAAACCGCTTCAGGCTCGCCTCCGCCCATGTCTGCACGGCGGGGTCCCAGGCCGTTCCCGTGCCGCGCACACAGAGGAATGGAGTCGTGAACGCGTCGTCGATCGGTCCCTGCAACCCCGGCTGCTTGCCGTCCAACTTCAGGATGTCGAGATCGCCCAGGAAGGCCCACCGTCCAGCCCGCTTGCCGACGACGATGGCGGAGCGATCCCGTTCCACCGGTCGCCCCGGCAAGGAGACGACCTCATCCTCAATCCGGACGGTCCTCACCGTCGCGGCCACCGGAGAACGGATGGCGAACCGCGTGACGTTCTTCGGCTCGACCACCACGACCGCGCCTTCCATCTCAACCCGCGCCTCCAGCTCGGCGCGGGCGTAATGCTCCTCCATCCCCAGGACCTGGACCCAGTGGCAACGGCTGTACTTGAGCGTCCACGTGACGAACCGGATCCGCCCTGGAGCGTGATCCAGCCCCTTCGTGGCGAACTCGCCGATCCGCCGCATCTGCTCCTTGTGCGTGACGGGGTCGATGACGTGGCCCGTGCCTGGGGAAATGAGATTGACCATCGCGAGGCCTTCCTTCGCCATCGCCCGGCTCATGATCTCATGAGCTTGAAAGAAGACGTCCTTATCGCCAATGCAAGCGACAGTGGGGACCACGCCGGCATTCGCCGCGTAGTCGACCGAGTCGAGCATGTGAAGCATCTTTTCCTGGTCCGGCGGGAGCGGGCCGACCTTCACGAAGTTCGACAGCGGCGTCTTCGAGAACTCGTACGTGTCGACGTAGCCGCAGTACGGGCCGAGGGCCACGAAGCGGTCCGGGTGCTTGAGCCCCAGGTGCCAGGTCCCGGAGGCCCCCATCGACATCCCGCGCAGCACGATCCGGTCGCGGTCGACGTTGTAGTTCCGGCAGACGGCCTCGATCGCCTCGAAGACGTCGGTTTCGCCAGCCCAGCGATAGCCGTTTTCGACCCGCCCGAGCGGGTGAAGCTCGATGTAATCACGCTCCAGGGCGCCCGAGGCGGGACCGTCGCCTTCGTCGAAGCGAGCAATGAAATGGAGTTCGCTCATCCCCACGGGCTTGCTGCTGCCGTGGAGCACGACGTCGAGCCGCGCGGGCCTGGTCCGGTCGTACCGGGTCGGAACGACCACGGCGTAAGGCTGGACCGAGCCGTCCACCGCCGAAACGAAGCCACGGACGACCTTGCCCTTTCTCCCCGCCCATGGCGATTCACCCGCCTCGAGCGCATTCACCCGGCTCCGGAACCGATCGACGGCCGATTTCAGGATCCCGCGATCGGCCGTTGAAAAGCTCGCGTCGTACTTGAGCGCCCAGGCGACCCCCTTGGCGAAGAGCTCCGCGTCGGCGATGCGGTCGGGCTCCCCTTTCGAGTGATCGGCCGCGTCACGCTTCAGCGTCGCGAGCCGGGCCGACGCGTCGCGCAAGCCGCTCTCGATCTGCTGTCGCTCCTCGGCCCCAAGAGGCCCTTCGGCGTCGGCTGCAACCGCCGGGCCGGCCGTCAGGGCGGCGAAGATCGTGACAAGAATTCGGCAGCGGCCTGCGATGTCCACGAGCCCGTCCCCTTTCCGTTTGGCGAACCGTCGATATCAGATCGACCGGATTGTCAGGGGAAGGCCGCCCTTCCGCAAGGGGGAGCACCGTCACCGCGGCCCGTGCGACTCCGAACTCCTCCTCGGCTGTCATGAAAATAATCCCGCGAAAGCATGCCCGAATCCCCTTTTTATGCTGAGAGGCGTTGTCACTTCGGGGGCTTCTGCTTCTTGCCGGTCCGCGACGGGTCCACAACGCGTCGAGGCGTCAGGACGTCGAAGTAGGGATCGGCGGCGCTGATCGTGTGCGGGGGGTCTTTGCTCGGGGACGTCCAGACGTCTTGAAGGCCGATCTTGAGAGCGACTTCGGCATGGGAGAGGGGCGCGGCGGCGAACGACCATCTGGCGGGGCCGGCGCCGCTCTTGCGGGCTTCGACCATCATCAGAACTTCGGGGTTCGTGCCGTGAGCGAAGATGAAAAGGCCCCCGTCGACGACGCCCGATCCGGGGTCGGAGTAACGGTCGACCGGATGAGGAAGAAGCCGGAGCGCGTAATGCTGGCCGTTGCCGCCGACCCAGTACTCGCGCGCGGCGAACCGCTTGGCCAACTGGTGCATCTGTCGCAGCCGTCCCGACTCATCGGCGGCGGGAGCCGGCGCATCGGGGATCTCCTTGAACTCGACGCCGCCCGTTCGAGGCGCCCAACGGACCCCGCTCTCCTCCGCCTTGACCAACCCGGTCGACAACGAGACGAATTCGAGCGACCATTGGAAGTAAAGCTCGATCCCGACGACGGCGACCGGTCGGCCCGACACCCTCCAGACCCACAGCCCGCCGTCGCTGAATTCCCGGGTCGGATCGGTCCAGCGGAGCAACGGCTGCTCCGACATCACGGCCGGCGTCTCCGACCCGTCGCCGTCGATCGATGCGAGGCGGATCGACGCGGCGATCTGATCCATCTCTTCGAGACGCTCCGCCCGCTTCGCTTTCTCCGCCGCGCTATCGGGAGAGGCCGCCTCCTGACCGTTCGCCCGACGGCCGAGCGCGGCGGCCGTGACGATCAACGCCCCACTCACTGAAATCAACAGGATCACGCAATGGAGATATGACCGCATGGTGAAGACTCCTCGCGTTCCGGGCAAGACGCGGCCCGACATGCGAGGGCGAAACCGAATCGGCGAGGCGCCGAATCAATCCGCCCCCATTTCGGCTACAAGCGTAGTCGGCATCAGTAGCGGCGTCAAGTGGGTCGGTTCGATCGCCGACGCCTCGCACATCGGCCTAGTGTCCGCCTCGACCGCGACGACGCCTGTAGACGGAAGACGACAAAACTAAAAACGAAAATCGGTGCTTCCTTTCGTCTGGGAGGGCGAGTATAAGCGAAGCAGTCCGACGGATGTCGGTTTTCGGCCTCGATTCAGGAGGAGAGCTCGCCATGCGTCGAAACGTCGTGTTATTGCTGGTTGGCTTATGCGCTTCGGCCTCGGCTCAAACGGGGGAGTCGCCCTCGGCGACGACGGAATCGGATCGTGCGATCGAGGCGTCGAAAATCGCCGCCGCCGCGGTCGCCGAGTACCGCTTCAGCCGTGAAGGCGAACAGCCCGCGCTGCTGGTCCTCGAACCGAAGTCGTTGCTTCAGTGGTCGAATCCCGTCGCCGGCTCGATCCACGGTTCGGTCTTCATCTGGACCGAAAAAGGACGGCCCGAGATGGTCGCGACGCCCTACAAGCTATTCGGACCGAGGTTCTTCCACCTCGGCCTCGAATTCCATTCGCTTTCGACTTCGCCGATTCGCGCTGAACGAGGCGAAGCGGTCGTCTGGACCCCAACGAAACCCGGCCTCTCGTTCGCCCCGGTCCCGGGTGCGCCGGCGCCCGCCGAGTCTCCTTCCGCCCGCCTGCGGCAGATGCGCGATCTTGCACAGCAGTTCAGCGCCCGCGGGGTGAAGGAGAGCGGAATTCCGCTCCACTTTCGGCTGCTGACACAACCGATCCACCGATACGCAAGCACCGATCCCTCGGTCCGGGACGGCGGCCTGTTCGCCTTCGTCGAGGGGACCGACCCCGAGGTCCTCCTGCTCATCGAGGCCCGGCGCCGCGAAGGCGGGGCCTTCGGCTGGGACTACGCGATCGCGCGGCTGAACAGCATGGCCCTGCACGTCGAACATCGCGGCCGAGAAGTCTGGTCGACGCCGAGCATGCCCTGGGAAATCGTGTTCGGCCACGCCGAGCCCTATACCTTGTTCCTGTTCGAGAACCACGACGCAAATTCCCCGGGGTTCTCCGCCTTGGCTGAGAAACCCTGAATCACGCGCCTCGAAGCCGCGGCGAGCGACCGAGGAAAGAAAGCATCAAGGACTCCGAGAATAACCGTTGACACGACCGCCGCACCGACTATATTTGTAGCCAGTCGACTGAATTCGTAATCCGCCTGCTTGGCGGCCTGGGTCGATCGGCGAAAGGTGCGAGTCGGGACGGGGGGCACGCTGCAATGAGCCGCTGGAAACCGTCGCTGCTGTACTTCGTGGTGGTTCTGTCGCTCGCCGGCGCCGCTTCGGTGTTCTCGGCCGAGTCCCCGAAGCGCCCGGGAACGAAGCGAGCCCTGGTCATCTGTGGAATTCCCGGCGACGACGAGCATCGGGCGCTCTTCGCGGGAGCCGTCGAGAAGATCGTGAGCGCGTTGACGACCCGTTGCGGGTTCGAGGCGGCCGACGTCTTCGTGCGCTTCGGCGATCCGGTCACGGCCGGCGACGGCCCCGCGTTGCAGAAGGCCCGGGGGCTCTCGGACCGCGCCGGGATCGAGGCCGACGCGGCCGAACTACGGAACCGCGCCCAGCCCCACGACTCCGTTTTCGTGATCGCGATCGGACACGGGCACTTCGATGATCGCCACGCGCACCTCAACCTGCCCGGCCCCGATCTCGACGAGCAAGAGTTCGGCAAGCTGTTCGAGGGGCTCAAAACCCGTGATCAAGTGTTCATGATCGGCACTCCCGCGAGCGGATTCTTCATGAAGCCGCTCGCCGCGCCCGGACGAATCGTCATCACCGCGACGGAGGCCGATCACGAGGTGAACGAGACGCTCTTCCCGCTCGCCCTGGTCGACGTCCTGACGACGCCGCCGGAAGGAATCGATCGCGACAAGGACGGCTCGATCTCAGTGTTCGAGCTTTACCTCGCCGTCGTCGCCAACGTCATGAAGCGGTACGCCGACGACATGTTCCTGCCGACCGAGCACGCTCGGCTCGACGACAACGGCGACGGCCGGGGCAGCGAGTTGCAACAGGCCTATCTTCCCGCCGAACTGGGAGGCTCCGCGAAGCCTCGCCCTCCCCGCGCGTTCGGCCCGAAAGACGACGGCTCGCTCGCCTCGCGTACTCCGTTCGCCGCCGCGCCAGGCCCGAAGCCCGAAGCGGCGAAGACCAAGTAACCGCGGATCGGTCGAAACACGCTCCGCAAGGTTGAGCCCAGAACTCCGATCCGATCCAATCCAGACATGAAGGGACCGTTGACTGATGGACGACTCGAAAACCGTCGACAGCCGCCGGCCGGACGGGCTGTCGAATGAAGACGCTGCGATCGTCGGTCGGCTTCGCGACGCGAGGATCCGCGTGCGCGAGGAAATGGCGAAGGTCGTCGTCGGCCAGGAGTCGATCATCGACAACCTGCTCGTCGCCTTGCTTTGCCGCGGCCACGTCTTGCTGCTGGGCGTCCCCGGGGTCGGCAAGACGCTCATGTCGCGCACCCTGGCGCGAACCCTCGACATGGAGTTCCGCCGGATTCAATTCACCCCCGACCTGATGCCGTCGGACATCACCGGCGTCGACATCATCGAGGAAGACGCGCAGACCGGCCGTCGCAAACTGGAGTTCCTCCCCGGCCCGGTCTTCACCAACTTCCTGCTCGCCGACGAGATCAACCGCACCCCGCCGAAAACCCAGGCCGGAATCCTCCAGGCCATGCAGGAGCGCGAGGTCTCGATCGGTCGCAAGACCTACCCGCTCAATCCTCCGTTCTTCGTCGTCGCGACCCAGAACCCGATCGAGATGGAGGGAACGTATCCACTTCCCGAAGCGCAACTCGATCGTTTCATGTTCAACCTGATCGTGAAATATCCGACGCCCGCGGACGAGTTGCAGATCGTGAAGGGGACCACCGGCACCAAGACCGGCGAGGCTCGACCGGTCTTGAAGGCGGACGAGGTCATCCGGCTTCAGGACCTCGTCCGCGGCGTTCCCGTCGCCGACGCCGTCGCGATGTACGCCGTCCGGCTGGCCGCCTCCACGCGCCCCGGCGAGTCGAAGGAGATCGACGGCGTCCATAAGTATCTTCTGTACGGAGCCAGCCCGAGGGCCTCGCAGTACCTCGTCCTGGGCGCGAAGGCGCGAGCGATCCTGGCCGGCAAGTACCACGTCGACTTCGACGACGTGAAAGCGATCGCGGGCGCCGTGCTCCGGCACCGGCTCGTGCTCAACTTTCACGCCCGCGCCGACGGCGTCGACGCCGACGCGGTGATCCGCCGTCTGATCGAGTCGGTGAAGTTCGAAGCCTGAGTGCAGCCGGCCGGCCTCCTTTCGTCCTTTTGCGAGACGCGATCCGATGCCCTTCGACCCCCGCGCCCTGATCGACCCGGCGTTCTTCTCGCGACTCGAATCGATGGAGCTGCGCGCCCGGGCGATCGTCGAGGGATCGATGCACGGGATGCATCGCAGCCCGTTCCTGGGAATGAGCGTCGAATTCGCGACCCACCGCGAGTACGCCCCCGGCGACGACCTCCGGCATTTGAACTGGTTGCTCTACGCCCGACACGACCGGCTCTACGTCAAGGAGTACGACGCCGAGACGAACCTCAACCTTCACCTGCTGGTCGATACGAGCGCCTCGATGTCCTGCGCGAATTCGGGCCGGAGCAAGCTGCACTACGCGGCCTCGCTCGCCGCCGCGATCGCGTATCTGGCGCTGAAGCAGGGGGACGCGGTCGGCCTGACCCTGTTCGCCGACCGGGTCGTCTCGCACATCGCCCCGCGTGCGAAGCCGAACCAGCTTGACGCGGTGCTCGCGGCCATCGCCCGAGCCGAGACGAGGCCGGCGACCGACAACGATCGCGCGCTGCACGAGGCCGCCGCGTTGACCGGGCGCCGGGGAATGGTCGTTCTCCTCGGCGACCTGTTCGGCGATCTCACGGCGATCGTCGGCGGACTCGACCACCTTCGGTTCCTGAACCACGAGGTGGTCGTGCTTCAAATTCTCGATCCCTATGAACGCGATCTCTCCGTCGACGGACATATCCGGTTCCGAGACCTCGAAACCGGCGACGACCTGACGACCCAGGCCGAAGGGGTTCGCGAAGCGTACCTGGAGGCGGTCGCCGACTGGCGTCGGAAACTGGAGACCGAATGCCGCAAACGGGCCGTCGACCGAGTCGAGTTGATCACGACGGAGCCGCCCGACCGCGCGCTCCTTCAATATCTCGTCAAGCGCTCGAAGACCTTCTGAACTCGGGGAGATCGAACCATGACGGCGCTGTTCGCACTGACGCTGATATCGGGATTCCTCGATGAGCCTGGGCCCCTGAACCCGACCGATCCAGCCTCTCGACTGGAATTCATGAAACGAATCGTGGCGGAGCACCCTCTGCGCCGGGCCGACACTCCCGACGTCGCCTATCGGCTGGCGCCCGAGCCCTTGCTGAGGTTCAACAACAAGGTCGGGACGGTCGAGGACGGCACGCTGTTCAGTTGGTTCGACGCCGACGACCGGCCGGTGGCCGTCGTGCAGGTCTATCGTACGACCGACACCGGCTGGCGGCAGGCGTTTACGTCGCTGTCGACCGCGCCTTTGACGAACGGAAACGTCTGGAATCCCGACAAGCCGGGGATCGAGTTCCAGCCCGTCCCCAAAGCGCCCAGGCCGGCCGAAACGCGCGAGGCGCGACTGCGGCAGATGCACGACCTGCTCAAGGGTTTCGAAGCGGAGATGGACCTCGAAGGCACCCGGCATCGTCTCCGCCCGCTCGCCAGGCCGCTAATCCGCTACGGCAAAGCCGGTACCGAAGCCGTCGACGGCGCGCTCTTCGGCTTCGTGCTGACGACCGATCCTGAAGTTCTCTTGCTGCTCGAAGCGCGGCAAGGAAAGAACGGACTCGAATGGCAGTACGCCTTCGCTCCCGAGGCGAGCGCCCCGCTGATCGGCTCGTTCAAGGGCAAGATGGTCTGGGTGTTTTCGCGGACGATTCACGGGTTCAGCCACGAACCCTACTTCGACTGGGGTTATCACGCAACGCCCTGACCGCCCTCGCCCAGGTCCCTGTAACCGAGAATCCCCGAGAGACTCGAAGACGATGATCGCATCCTTCACTCTGAACATGATCCTCTGCCTGATCGCCCAGGGCCCCGCGAAGGACACTCCGGACGGCCGGCTCGATTTCATGAGAGGCTCGCTCGAAGTCGAATCCCTGCGAGCGACCGACGATCCGAAAGCGACCTTCACGCTCCGCGCGGAACCGGTGATGAGGTTCACCAATCCGGTCGGGACCGTGCAGGACGGCGCGATCTTCGTCTGGCTCGGAGAATCGGGGCGGCCGGCGGCGGCCGTGCAGGTGTTCCATCACAACAAGAACGGCAACTGGTATCAGGAATTCTGCTCGCTCTCCGACGTTCCGCTTTCGGCCGGTCGGCTCTGGGGGCCCACCCCCGCGGGGGTCGAGTTCCGGCCGTTCCCAGGCGCGCCGAAACCGGCGGACACTCCGGAGCTGCGGCTTCGACAGATCAACGACCTCGCTCGCGAATGCGCGGCGGAGAACGCGCCCGAAGGCGCGGGCAAGGAGGCGGGCAAGACGCCCGAGAGCTTCCACAAGCTGCGACGACTGACGAAGCCGTACGCCCGCTACGGCAAGGCCGAGACCGGCGTGCTCGACGGCGCCCTCCTCGCCTTCGTCGACGGGACCGATCCCGAGGTCTACCTGCTCGTGGAGGCGAGGCGGACAAAGGACGGCTACGCCTGGCACTACGCCTTCGCCCCCGCGGCCATCGCCCCCATCAAGGGCTACGTGCGCGGGAAAGAGGTCTGGAGCCTCCCCTACCGCGAAGCCTGGCTGGATCGCAACGCGCCCTTCTACGTCGGATGGTTCGCCCGCTCGTAGCCGCGAGAGCCCGAAGACGAAGGCATTAACCCTGGGCCGTACCCGATCGAAGGGAGAGTTGCGTTATGAGAGACGCCCGTTCCGTTGTGACCGCCGCTCTTGGCATCGTGTGGAATATGGGGATCGTGGTGATCGTCCTGGCGGTGCTTGTGGCGATGTCTTCCAAGAACTGGAACGACTCGTTCGTCGACGCGCCTGAGAATACTCCTCAGTCGATCGTCTCGGTTTCGGGAGCCGACAGGGCCCGGATCGCGCTCGAAGTGGGCGAGGGGAAAGCCTACTCGCATTACATCCTGGAGGACAAGGAGGGGAAAGAGCTGCTCCTCGTGACGTACAGCCGGTCGGGCAGTCTCATCGTCACCCTGGGCGAAGCCTTCCCGATTCGGCCAGGCTATTCGGCCACGATCGACGGGTTTTACAATTTCGTGGTGGCGAACGGTGGATTGGATTATCGACTCAAGCTTCGACCCGGCGGCTCCTCCGGTTTCACGGTCTCGAACCGCTCCGAGGGTCTCCGCGACGGCCTCGGCGTCAACGTGGCGGGAAAGCTCGTTCACGACCCCTCGGTCATCGATTGAACACGAAAAGTAAAAAGGTTGAATTCCAGATAGCGGAGCCGCACCGAATGTCCAACCGGGCACGCTGCAACTTGAATCCTCAGGGCCGGTCGACCGTGAGGCGAACGTCCCGCCTGCCGCTCTCGCTCTCGCGATCCGTCGCGGCGCTCGCGGTTCTCGTCGCCTGCGCCGCCGCCGCCGAGGCGCGGTCGCCCCAGGCGAAGACCCCGACCGACGCCGAGGCGCGGCTGGCGTACATGAACAAGATGATCGCGGCCTACGAGGTCCGACCGGCCGACGGCTCGAACGCTCTCTATACGGTGAAGCCCGAGCCGGCCCTGCGGTTCGTGAACACGGTGGGCGCGTCTCGCGACGGCGCGGTGTTTCTTTGGGTCGACGCCAGAGGTCGGCCCGAGGCCGCGGCCCAGGTCATGGTCCTTCGCGGCGGGACCTGGGTCCACGAGCTGACGTCGCTGTCGACGGGGACGCTGGTTGCGAAGTCCGCAGGGCTTCCCGACTGGAAACCGACGGAAGGCGGCGTCCAATTCCGACCGGTCCCCGGCGCTCCGAAACCGGCGGGGACCGCCGAACAGAGGCTCGTTCAAATGCGGGCGCTCACGCGGCTTTTCGTCGTCGAGGATGAGTTTCGCGGCCAGGGATGGCAACGGCTGCGGATGTTGGCGAAGCCGTTCGCCCGGTACGGCGAGAGCAACGGCGCCGTCGTCGACGGCGCGCTGTTCTGCTTCGTGCTGACGACCGACCCGGAGGCTTATCTCCTGATCGAGGCCCGCAAAGGCTCGAACGGCCTCGAATGGCAGTACGCCCTGACGCGGATGACCATCTACCCGCTTCGCGCCTCGCTCCAGGGGAAAACCGTCTGGAACGAGGGCTTCCGGTTCGGCGACAGCCCGACCGCGACGTTCGTCAATCGGGTGCTGACGCCAGACCCCGAAGCCCCTCGCGAGCCGCAAGCCGATCGATGAGGGTTTTGCACAACGGAATGGTTCGTCTTACCTTAGAGACGACGAACGGGGAGCGATCGAGCGATGCAATTCGTCCAGTTCGGAATGCTTGGAGCCCTGGCCGCGCTGGCGATTCCGATCGTCATCCATCTTCTCTTCCGCAACCGCCCGAGAACGATCGAACTCGGAACGCTCCAGTTCCTTCACGTCGTGCTCCGCGAGAACGCCCGGAAGCGGAAGGTCAAGCGCTGGCTCCTTCTCGCCCTGCGGCTCGCGTGCGTCGCGCTGGCCGCGTTGATGTTCGCTCGGCCCTTCTTGCCGGCGCTCGAACCGAAAATCGGCGATCGACTTGTGATCGTGCTGATCGACCGATCCGCGAGCATGGGCCTGACGCCAGGCCCGTCTCCCCTCGGGAAAGCCGTGGAGCTGGCGCGGCGGATCGTCGATCGGCTCGGTCCGAACACGAAGCTCGAAGCCGCCGTCTTCGATCGCGAAGTCGTCCCGATGAAAGATCCCGCCAGTGAACTTCGAGCCGGGCTTGAGCCGGCTTCGGGAACGGGCACGGATTACGCGGCGGCCCTGGCCTGGGCTCGCGACCTCTGCGTTCGCTCGCGAGAAACGCGGAAGGAGATTCATCTCTTCACCGACCTGCAACGCTCGGGGCTCGATCGAGGCGAACGGGTCGAGTTGCCGGCCGACGTGGACGTTCAGATCATCGACGTCGGCCGGCCGTTTCCGAAGAACGTCGCGGTGACGGCCGTGGCCGCATCCCCCTCGGCCCCGAGACCGGGGGGTTCGACCACGGTGACGGCGGCGGTTCGGAACGCGTCGCCGTTGCCTCTGGCCGGCGTACCGGTTCGCCTCCACCTTGAATTCGACGGCGACGAACGCGACCAGGAAAAGACGATCGACCTGGACGGCGGAGCGGAGTCGGCGGTCGTCTTCGATCTCAAGAAGCTTCCCGCCGGAGTCTGGCGCGGCGCCGTGAGAGTCGAGGTCGAAGGCGACCAACTGGCGATCGACGATCGCCGCTACCTCGCCGTCTCCGTCGCTCCTCCGGCGGCGATCCGGATACTGGACGGCGATCCGGGGCGAAACGGAATCGGCGGCGAGACTTACTATCTGCGGGCCGCGCTTCAACTCGCACCGAACGGAAAGACGTACGCGAAGTCGCCGTTCGAGTTGACGACGACCGATGCGTCGGGCGAGGGGGGAACCGCCGTTCCGCCGCTGGAAGGCGTCTCAGTAGTCGTGCTCGCGAACATCGGCTTGCTGGAAGTCGCCGACGCGACTCGACTCGCCGCGTTCGTCGAGGCGGGAGGCGGGTTGATCGTCTTCACCGGCGATCGGTTCGGGCCCAAGGCGGCGAAAGCGCTCGCCGACGTCGGCCTCGGCGTCGGCGCGGTCGGCGACGCATCGCGATCGACCGACCTGCCGTGGCGGCTCGATCGCTGGGAGACGTCGCACACCGTCTTTCAACCGTTCGCGAACCCTGAACACGGCGATCTCCACCGCCCGGCCTTCACGACGATCACGCCGATCCAACCGTCGCCCTCGGCCCGCGTTCTGGCTTCGTTCCGCGGAGGAACCCCCGCGCTGCTGGAGACGAGCCACGGCAAGGGGAAGGTCCTCTGGTTCGCATCGGCCTGCGACCGCGATTGGGGCGACTGGCCTCGCGGCCGGCTCTACGTCCCGCTCGTCCACCAGATGGCCTCTTACGTCTCGGGCCATGCCGACGGCGGCCCCGTCCGCCGCCTCCTGGCCGCCGACGGCCAGGCGCCCGGCGTCAGTGAACAGGATGGGATCGTCCGCATCGTCAACGCCGACCCGTTCGAGTCCGACTCGGCCCGGACGACTCCTCGCGAGTTCGCCGGGCGATTCGGGTTTCGAATCCCCGACGCGCCCGCGATGAGTTCAACCGACGAGGCCGACGCCGCCGTCGCGTCCGCCAAACCCGACGAGCGGCTGCGACGAGACGAGGTCTGGCCTCAACTCGCCGCGGCCTTGCTCGGGTTCTTGCTCCTCGAACAATTTCTCGCCAACCGAACGGCTGCCTGATCCGTCGAAAGGAACGACCGTGAGCCTCACCATCAACGACCCCACGGCAGCACCGTTTCTCGAACGCTTCGAGGACCTTCGCGCCTCGCTCCGGCGATCGCAAATCGGCCTCGGCCTCGGCCTTTCGGCGCTCGTCGCCGGAACCTGTCTGATCGCACTGACGGCGGCCGACTTCTGGTTCGAGTGGACCGGCGCGGCCCGGACGGCCGGATTGGCCTGCGCGGTTCTGATCACGCTGGCCACGGTGGTCCGGCGCGTGATCGCGCCGGCTCGGTGGTGGAGCCGACCGAGAACCGCGGCCGAGATCGAACGCCGGTTTCCGCAGCTCGGCCAGCGCATCCGCACGGTCATCCAGTACGGCAGACTCGACGACGACGCGATCGCCGACGCCGGCGTCGCGCCGGGGCTCGTCGAAGCCCTCGGCGAAGAGATCGAGGGGCATATTCAGCCGTTGTCGCTCAACCGCGTCGTCCCTCGCGAGAAGGTCTGGCTTGTCGCCGCGGCGTCGGTGGTTCCCGTCGCCGTCCTGCTCGTCGCGGCGGCCGCCGCCCCGGAATGGCGAACGGCCCTCAAGCGAGCCCTACTGGGTAATGCGGTCTACACAAGCCTGGCGATCCTGCCGGGCGATACGCGGATCGAGCAGGGGGAATCGGTCGATTTCACGGTCGAACTGAAAGGTAGACCGCGTCGTCATGTCACCCTGCGGACGCGTCCCGCCAACCGGCCGACCGATCCCTGGACCACGACGCCGATGCATCCGTCTGACCGCTCGAGTGCGAAAGGGGGCGCGGTCCCTCGCGTTGCGACGGTCGACGCGATCCAGGAGCCGCTGGTCTACTGGGTCGACGCCGGCCCGGAATCGAGTTCGACCTACGAGATCGACGTTCGATACCCTCTGGCCGTCCAGACCCTGGAAATCGGGCTGAACGCTCCAGCGTACACGCGCCTCGCCCCGTCGATCGCGAAAGGGGGAGACCTCCAGGCGATCGCGGGGACGATCGCGACGTTTCGGCTCTCGTTCGACGCCGCGCCAGCCGAAGCGTCACTGGTATTCACTGATCCTTCGATCCGACCGAAGAAAGGCGACCCCGAACCGAAGCCCCTGGTTCTGCCGTTGCGCGCCGAGAGCGGAACGTACGTCGCCAGCACAACACTGGCGAAGAGCGGGCATTATCGAATCGAGGCGCGAACGGCCGACGGCCGAGCCGTCGCCAAGAACCGCTATCGGATCGACGTTCATGAAGACCGCGCCCCACGCGTCAGTTTTGATGAACCCAATGAGGCGCTCGAGGTCCATCCCGTGGCCGAGGTCCGTAATCGGATCCGGCTCAGCGACGATTTCGGCCTCTCCCGCGCCGGGATCGTGGTTCGGATGAACGACGGCGAGGAACGAACCTTGCTGCTGAAGGAGTTCGCGACCGGCTCCGCCGACGCGTTGACCGCGACGGCGACGTTGGAAGAAATGCTCATGCTCGAGACATTCAAGGCGACGTCGACCGACAGCATCGTCTATTACGCCTTCGCCGAGGATAATCATCCCGACGGGGCGCGCCGGACCGAGACCGACCTGAGATTCCTCGACATCCGCCCGTTCAAACGCGAGTACCAGTTCAGCGAGGGCGGCGGCGGAGGCGGAGGCGACGGTGAATCGACGTCGCTCGACGAATTGATCGCCCGCCAGCGGTTCAACCTCAGCCGCGCCTCGCGACATGCTCGGCGACGTCCCAACGACCGGACTCCGGCCGAGGACCCGATCCGGATCGCAACGTTCGAGGAAACGCTCGTGGGCCTCGTCCGCGAATTCACGGAGGGCCTCGAAGGCGTGGTCGGCGAACGGATCGAACCGCTGCACCAGGCCGAGGAAGCGATGCTGGCTTCGGTCGAGACCCTCGACAGGGGCCGCACCGAGGAAGCTTCGACCCGCATGACCGAGGCCCTTCACCACCTCATCGAAGTACGGCGGACGTTCCGGCTCGTGATCGGCGGCGGCGGCGGCCGGGCAGGCGCCGCAAGGGCCTTCGATCGGCGGATGAACCAGAAGCTCCGCCCCCCGAGAAGCAAGAGCGCCGAGGCCGACAGCATCGCCCTCGAACTCGAACAGCTCGCCCTGGCCGAAGACTCCGTCCACGCGACCTTGAAGAACCTGAACCCTGAGAACGAGGCGAAGGAGGACGAGACCAAAGCCCGCGCCGACGCGCTGGGCCGTCAGGAGACGATCGCCGACGAGGCGAGAGCCCTCGAAGAGCGGCTCAAGCGTCTCGAACAAGCCTCCGACCTGGCCAAGGAACGCATGACGAGCGCCGCCGAGGTCACCGAAAAAGCCGCCGCCGCCCTGACGCGGGGGAACACCAAGGAAGGAACCGCGGCCGCTCGCGCCGGAGCCCTCCTCCTGCACGAGGTCGCCCGTCAGGTCAAAGGGGACGTCAGCACCGAGATCGCCGACGAGCTGGCTCAGGCCCGCGACCTCGCCGACGAACTCGCGCGCCAGGAGGCCGAATTCGCCGAGTACCTCGCTCGTCGTTCATCAACCTCCTCCCCCACAGGCGACGACCGCGACCAGAACGGCGAACCCGGGAACGAGAAAGCTCCCGAGACGGATGCGGAGCCCGGCTCGAACGCGGGCTCGACCACTCGATCCGAATGGAAGGCGATGACCGACGCCGAGAAGCTCGAACAGATGAAGGAGGCGGCCAGAACCCTGGAGGAGTGGCTCAAGGGCGCCGCTCAGAACGCCGAAGGCGACGCCGCCTCGCAGGTTCGCGAGTTGCTGGAGCAAGGCGAGACCGCCGCAATCGTCGAGAAGGCCGACCGCGTGGGCGCCTTGTATCTCGACGACCGAAAAAAGGAAGCCGCGGACGAAGCCCGAGACCTGGCGCGCACGCTCGAAGGGCTCGCCCGCCGCATCGATGGAATTCACCGGGGGATGATCGCCCCGGAACTCGCCAGGCTCACCGAGCTTGACCAACGCGTCGCCCGGCTGGCGTCCCGCCTGGACAAGCTGGAGACCGAAGCTCAGCGCGACGAGTGGCTTGGGCAATCCGAGGCCCTCCTTCGCGATCTCGAAAAAGCGGGACTGACCGCCGCCGCCGAGGCCCTTGAACGCGTCCTCAAGGAAGACCGGTCGGGGGTCAAGCCCTGGAACGCGGGGCCTGACGGATACCTCGTCCCTCCGGCCGATTACGCGGGGGCCTTCTCGAAGGTCTCGGCGAAGCTCCGCGAGCGGGTCCAGGAGTTGATTCTCCGGGATCTCGCCGCCTCCCGAGACGAGTCGACGCCTCCTGAATATCGCGAATTGGTCGAGCGCTATTACGAAGTCCTTTCGACCGACGGGGCGAAGGCGACTCCTTGATCGTCGGGTCGGCCGTCGCCGCCCTGGTCCTTCCCCGATTCGAGCCTTTCATCCGAGCCGAGGTCCGATGAGCGTTGAATCGACCCTGCAATGGGCGCCTCCTTTTTCGATCGCCCTCGTCACGGCGGCGGTTGTGGGAATCGCGGCGACGGCCCTGCTGCTGCGCAAGACCGCCGGCCGCCCCATCGCGCCGGCGAGACGGCGGTCGCTCCTGGTCCTTCGGCTGCTCACCTTGGCGGTCCTCGGCTTGATCCTCCTCAATCCCATTCGGGTCGACGAGACGGCCGGGCCGATCGAGCGGCCGAAGGTGGTTTATCTGCTGGATTCGTCCCAGAGCATGGCCCTGGGCAAAGCGGGGACGCGATTTGATCAGGTCGTCGGAGTCATCCGAGACCGAGGCTTGTCGAACGACCCGAAGGCGGGCGCGCAGGTGAGCGTCTTTCGCTTCGGCGACCGCCTCGCCGCCGTCGATCCGGCGTCGCTGAATCCCCATCCCACAACCGACGACTCGACGCCTCGATCGGCCCCCGGAGAAGCGCTCGCCGCCGCGCCGGGGGCTTCACAGGAACCGCCCGAGCCGACCGACTCCGACACGCGGCTCGCCGCCTCGCTTGAAGGACTCGCGGGGCGGTTCGACTCGACTCCTCCGCAAGCCGTCGTGGTTTTCTCGGACGGCCGCGCGCGCGATCCGGAACGGGCCGACGCGATCGCTCGCGCCTATCGCAAGCTGAACGTTCCCGTCCATGTCTTCCCCGTCGGCGAGGAAGACGTCGGAGGCGACGTGGCGATCGTCAGCATGGTCGCGCCGACTCAGGCGCGCAAGTTTTCCGAGATCGCCAGCCAGGTGTTCGTCCGGAGCTTCGGCTACGCGGGACGTGGAGCGGAGTTGAAGATCGTCGCTCTCGATCCGTCCGGTCAACCCAGCGCCGTGCTGGCCCGGACTCCGATCTCGCTCCAGGACGGCCTTGCCACGTATACGCTTAGCTTCTCATCGGGCGACGAGGACCGGAAAATCGCCGCCGTGATCGATCCCCAGCCGGGCGAGGTTTCAGCCGAGAACAACCAATTCACGACCGAGTTGTCGATCGATCATACGAAGATCCGCGTCCTCTACCTGGAAGGGGCGACCGAGAGCTTCGTCGCCAATCGGGCGACGGGCGGGCGCGGCGCCAATTCGTCGACCGCGGGCGAAGTGAAGGGGGCTTATTCGCCGCTGCTGGAAGCGCTGACCGAAGACCCGGACATTGAATGCGCGGCCGTGACGCTGTTGACCGGGGCCTCCGGAAACGTGTCGTTCTTCACCCGAGCCGACGCACGGCTGCGAGGATTGCCGTCGACGGCTTCGGAGTTTTTCGCCTTCGACGCGCTCATCCTCAGCAACGTTCCTCGCGAAGCGCTCGGCGACGAGCAACTCGCCTGGCTCGAAGACTGGATCGGCCATCGCGGGGGAGGGCTCTGCATGGCGGGGGGGCCGAACTCGTTCGCCTCGGGCCGGTGGAACGAATCCTCGGTGGCGAAGATGCTTCCCGTCGAGTTGTCTGCCGTCGGCCGCGACTGGCTCGACGACCCGGTGACTCTGCGACCGTCCAACGCCGGACGCCTGCATCCGATCTGGCACATTTCCACCGACGAAGTGAAGAACCGCGACCTGCTCAAAACGCTGCCGGCGTTCCAGGGCCACAACCGGCTCGGCCGGCTGAAGCCGGGGGCCGAGGCCGTGGCGACCGACGGCGACGCCTCGCCGTCCCCCTTGATCGCCGCTCAGCCGTTCGGCCGAGGACGCACGATGGCGATGCTGACGGGCGTCACCCGGCGGTACGCCAACGACTTCAGCCTTCGCTGGGGCGAGGGCGACGCGCGCTATTACAACAAATTCTGGCGCAACGTGGTTTACTGGCTGACCGAGAATTCGTCGATCGCTCGGCGACGGCTGCTCGCCGAAACCGATAAACGACTCTATCGACCCGGCGAGCCGATCATGGTGCGGGCGCACGCGTTCGACGAGAACGCCGCGGCGACGCTCGGCTATCGAGTCGCCGTGTCGATCGAGCCCAGAAGCGCCTCCGACGCCGCCTCCGATCTCTCTCCCTTGCGACGCCCCTCGGGCCTGCCCAGCGAATCGGCCGAGGCGACCGCCGCCGGGGGGCCGCTCCTCCCCTGGGGCGACGAGTTCGAGCTGACGCGGTCGGCCGCCGATACCGCGTACAACGCCAAGCTCGATATCGCGACCGCGAAGTCTCTGCCGCCCGGCGTGACCTTGACTCAGGGCCTGCGCATCGAGCTGACCGCCTACGAGGACAACACGCAGGTCGACAGCACGGCGATCGAAGTGCAGGTGCTCGACGACCCGACCGAACAACAAAATCCGTTGCCCGATCACGCCCTGCTGCGACGGATCGCCGAGCAGTCGGGCGGGACCGTGCTCAAAACCGCCGACGACCTCTCCTCGATGCTCGCCGGGCTGCCGCGAATCGTCGGTCCTTCCGAGATCAAGACGGTTCCCGCCTGGAGCACGTGGCCGCTGCTGCTCGCGCTCCTGGCCCTGCTGACGATCGAGTGGGTCTGGCGGCGGCGGCTCGGGCTCGCCTGATCCGCAACGGCCGCGCCGCGATCTCGCCCTACCCCTACGACTTCGCGGCGGCGGCTTCGTCGGGATTCAGGAGTCCGTCGCGATCGACGTCGAGCCGGTCGAAGTCGGCGCGCGGGCCGAGGAATTCACGACGGGAGACGTCGCCGTCGTGGTTGCGATCCATCCTGCGGAACCACTCCGGGCCGGAGGCGGCCGGCTTCGCGACAGGAGCGGGGACGTGGTGGCCGATCGCCAGGTTCGCGTGGAAGGGATTGAACCGACCTCGGCCGATCGTCATCTGGAAGTGATGAGGGATCTCATCGGCGCTCACCTGACCGTCACCGTTGCGGTCCCAGGACGACACCCGGTCGACGGCGCTGCGAACCTCGCGCTCGCCTAGCTTGCGGTCGCGGTTCAGATCCACGATCGCGAAGATCGCGCGGCCCTGGTCGGCCGCCGAGAGAACCAACTGGCTGCGCGCGACGCGCGACTGGCGTTCGGAGAAGGCGTCGACCTCCTTGAGATCCACCTTGCCGTCGCCGTCGCGATCCAGGAGATCGAACAAAGAGGACAGAGGCGCCTGGTCCTTCACCTCCGACTTTTCCAGATACATGTTCTTGTCGACGTCGGCGGCGCGGAACAGGTTCTGATAGTAGGACTTCGCGGCCTCGTCGCCGCGGGCGCCGGCGTCGGCGTGGAATTCGAGATTCACCTCGCCGACGGCCACCTCGATGTCGGAGCTGGAGATCCGCTGAACCCGCACCCCCGGCGGGACCGCTTTGGAGCCCGAGCTGCCGACCTCGATCGAGGCGGGCGTCTTGCCGTCGTCGGGCAGCTTGACGGTCAGTTCGACGTCCGGGGCGGCCTTGGCCAGATAGCGACGTAGTTCCTCGGAGTCGAGAGCCGAGTCGGCGTCGGCGTCGGCGGCCTCGAAGTCACGGGGATCGATGCCGAACTCGCCGTGCGAAAGCCGGTTGTCGCCCCCGACCGCGCCTTCGCCGGCGCCCGTGTCGTACCGCCGCAAGAGCATCCGGACGGGGCGGACCGAAGGGGCCTCGGCGGACAGCTCGATCACGGGAGGGACGGCCGTGAACCGGCCGCGCCGGGTGTCGTCGACCTCGAACTGCGCGGCCGTCGGGTTGCGGAACGGATCGAGTTCGTCGGGGCTGATCTGTTCGTCGTCGTCGAGGTCGAATCGACGAAGCGAAGCGACCGCCGACCGCAGCTCGGCTTGCGAGAGGCGGCCGTTCTTGTCACGGTCGAGTTGATTGAACAAGGCGTCGGTCTTCTCGACCGCGAGGCGGTCGACCTGAACCCGAAACGGTCCCAGCGCGGGACGAAGCACGGCGGCCAGCTCGTCCAGCGAGACCTTGCCGTCGCGCGGATCGGCGTCGAGGTCGGCGGTCGGCAGAGCGGCGTTGTTGCCGGTCGCGGCGCGAACCATCGTGGGCAGGCCGCCGCGGTCGGCCTCCTGGCGGGTCAGCGTGCCGTCGCCGTCGCGGTCGAGATAGCCGTGCAACTCTTTCACGGCGTCGAGCCACGCCGAGCGGAACCCTCGGCCGCCGGTGTCGAACTTCAACCGAATGAACACCGGGCGGCCGTCGGCGAGAAACATGAGGTCCTGGGGCCCCTCGCGATCACTCGCAGGCGCGGGGTCGGGACGGTCGTCGGCCTCCGAGCGGGAGGGAGCCGAGCCCAGGATCGCGGCCAGAAACGCCGGAGCCGTCGCCGAGAGCAGGCGGAACGCGCCAGAGCGAATCATGCGAGCACCTCTTGAATCGGCTTCGCTTTCGGGTCGACGAGTCGAATCGGCCGCCCGGCCTCGGCCAGGTTCTGGGCCATCGGGTCGACGCCGAGCGCCTTGCAGATCGTGGCCAGAAAGTCGGGCACGGCCACGGGCCTGTCCGTGACCTTCATGCCGTCCACGCCCGTATCGCCGACGAACTGGCCTCCCTTGATTCCGCCGCCGCCGAGAACCGCGGTCCAGGCGTCGGGGAAGTGGTCCCGGCCGGCGTTGGAGTTGATCTTGGGGGTTCGGCCGAACTCGCCCATCCAGACGATCAAGGTCGAGTCGAGCAATCCTCGGGTGCGAAGGTCGTCGATCAAGGTCGACCAGGCCGGGTCGAGGACTCCGCTCAACTGCTTCACGGCGTCGAAGTTCCCGGCGTGGGTGTCCCATCCGAGCCCTCCCGACGATTGGGCCGACGACAAGGTCACCTCCACGAACGGCACTCCGCGCTCGACGAGCCGGCGGGCGAGCAAGCACCCCTGACCGAACGGCGTCCGCCCGTAGGCGTCGCGGAGCGTCGCCGGTTCCTCGTCAAGCTCGAACGCTTTCCCCGCCGACGACCTCATCAGCCGTACGGCGCGCTGATAGGCGTCGTCGTGGCTCTCCGGAGAGACCCCCGGATGACGTCCGCCGAAGTCGCGGCGCATCGCATCGAGCAGGGCCAGGCGAGAGTCGGATCGATGCGGATCGATGCCGGCGGGAAGGTTCAAATCCTCCACCGCGAACGACAAGTTCCGCGCGTCGCGGCCGCCTCCCGGCGTCGTCACGGCGCGCTCGCCGACAACCAGCGGCGCGAACTGCGGCCCGAGAAAGCCCGAGCTGAAGGCCGCCGGATTCAACGCCCGCACCGGCGCGACGCTGACGAAGTTGGGCAGCTCCGCAGCGTCATCGCCGAGTTCCTTCGAGAGCAGCGAGCCGAGCGTCGGGTAGCGGATGGGACCGGCGGGAAGGTAGCCTGTCCGCATCGTGAACGTGGCCCGGCCGTGGTCCCCTTCTTTCGTGCTCATCGAGCGGATGAGGGCCAGGTCGTTCATCCGCTTCGCCAGCCCCGGCAGGTGCTCGCTGATCTTGACGCCCGCCACGGCGGTGTCGATCGCCTTGAATTCGCCGCCGTTGGCGTGCCCCGGTTTGGGATCAAAGGTGTCGGTCTGGGTCGGGCCTCCCGACATCCAAAGCAGAATGCACGCCTTCCGGCGCTTCGGGTCGGCGGCGGCGTTCGCCGCCAGGGCCTCGATCCAGCCCGAGACCGAACAACCGACCGCGCCCGCGGCGGCGAGCCTCATCAGGGCGCGACGGGAGAGCCCCCCGGCGTTACGCGTCGATCGAAAGGAGGTCATGGCGTCTCGTCTCCTCGTCTCCGGCGCGACGCCGGCTCACAATCTGTCAGCGCGATACTCGGCCTCCCCACGAAGCCGGACGAACGCACGGAGCAGCCAGGCTCCAACTCAGTGATTGAACCGAAACTCAGGACTGTTCAGCAGCGCCCAAAAGACGTCGCCGAGAGCTTTCGCGCGATCGCTCTCGCTCTTTCCCTGCTGCACGAAGGCGGTCATCGCGGCCGACTCGTCGGCTCGGGGGCGACGACTGAGGGCCGAGAGGTAGAGCGATTCGATTTTTCCCGCCGTGTCGAGGAACGGCGAGTCGACGACGGCGGCCAGCGTATTCCCGGTCTCGGGACTCGTCGCCGAAGTGATCAACGGGCCGTTCATCAACGAAAGCGCCTGAAGGATGGAGACTTGCCCCTCCGTCGATTTTTCATCGCGGTTGGCGAACAGCTCGCTGAACCGAGACCGGGCGTCGCCGCCGATCATGTCCTGGCCCGTCGTTCCAAGCCCCGTGGCCTGGGAGAGCGAGTCGAAAAGCTGGTCGGGAGAGAGGCTCCGCAATGGCATCGCTGCGAACAACTGGGGGGGGGCCAGCTCGGAACGGCCGACCGCGCTGGTCAACCCGTACGGCTTGCTGGCGGTGATCGCGCGGATCAGGTACTTGAGATCGTAGCCGTGCTCGCGAAACTCACGAGCCAGGCGGTCGTGAAGCTCGGGATGGGCCGAGGGGTTCTCGTCGCGCAAGTCGTCGACCGGCTCGACGAGTCCGACGCCGAAGAATCGGGCCCAGACGCGATTGACGGCCGCTCGGGCGAAATACGGATTGTCGGGAGCCGTGATCCAGTCGGCCAGAACCTCGCGGCCCGACGCGCCCCGACGCCACTTCGTTTCCGCCTCGCCGGGCAAGGCCGCGCGGGCGACCCTCGTCGTGCCGGGGATCACCATCTCGCGCGGCGACTCGTTCTCGCGGATCTGGCCGAAGGCCTGATTCCCTCCCTGTCGAGTCACCCCGCCGAAGAAAACCGCGAGGCCCCAGAACTCCTCCCGCTTCCAGTGCGAGAACGGGTGGTTGTGGCACTGGGCGCACTCCATGCGCACGCCGAGAAACAGCCGCGAGGCGCTGGCGGCCAGGTTCTCGGGCTTGGCGTCCTTGGCGATGTAGAAGGCCAACGGAGACGGCGAAGCTCTCGGGTCGAGCGCATTCCCCGCGCGCCGGCCCCGACCTCCGAGGCTGACCGTGAGAACCTCGCGGACGATCTTGTCGTAACCGGCGTTGTCGACGACCTTCTTCCGCAGCCAGGCCTCGAAGGTCGGCAGGACGTTGCGAACCTGGGCGTCGGTCTCGGCTTCGGGAAGCAGCATCGCGCGGTACGTTTCCGTCGCTCGGGAGAGATACGCCGGACTTTCGAGGAGCATCTCCACAAGCTTCGCCCGCTTCTCGGCAGTCGGCGCCGGATCGTCGAGAAAGGCGAGAGTCTCATAGACTCGGGGAATCTTGCCGACGAGATCGAGGTAGACGCGGCGGACGAACTCAGCGTCGTCGGCCGACGGGGCAGGGCGGACGTTCGCCTTGGCCCAGGCGTCCTCGAACGTTTTATCGATCACCGCGGTCAGTTCGCTTGACGCCGTGGCTTTGGTCTTGGCGGCCGCCGGCTTCGGATCGGCCCCCGGAACTTCGCGAAGCGACGCGAAGCAGGCCACGGCGAAGGTCGACCACACTGCGATCGTCACAAGTCTCGGGCCGTGCCGCATGGTGCCTCCCGGAGTGGCTTGATCCAAGCCCCTCGACTCCATCAATTCCTCGGTTTAGGAACATCCCAGAACTTCACGGAACGGTCGGCGCCGGCGGTCGCGAGGGTTGAGCCGTCGGGCGAGAACGCCAGGTCGCGAACCGTCGCGGAGTGGCCGACCAGGCGAGCGATCTCGGCGCCGGTCGAAGTCTCGTGAACGGCGACGAGGCCGTCGTTCCGTCCCGACCACCCGAAGGATCGGCCGTCGGGAGCGAACGCCAGTGAAAGGACGCGCCCGGGAAGTCCCGACAAGGTCAGCCGCGAACGGCCGTCGCCGACCTTCCAGAGACGCAGGGTTTCATCAAGGCCGCCCGTGGCGAGCGTCGCTCCGTCCGGCGAGAACTCGACCGCGACGACCGGGCGGGTGTGGCCGGTGAAGCCGTCGAGGGCCTTCCCGTCAGCGATCGTCCAGACCTTGACCTCTCCCCGGGCGTTCGGGCCTGCGTCGCCGACGCCCCCGCCCGCCGCGACGAGGCGGCCGTCGGGAGAGAAACCGACCGACTGCACCCGCCCCCGAAAGCCGTCGAGTCGGACCGATTCCTCGCCCGATTCGGTGGCCCAGAGCGTGACCCAGCCCGACTCGCCGGCGGTGGCCAGCAGCGACCCGTCGGGCGAGAACGCAAGCTCGGTCACGACGCCGTCCAGGCCGTCGATCACATAACGAATCGCCCCCGTTCGGGCGTCCCAGAGCCGGACGGTCTGATCGAACGAGCCCGAGGCGACGGTGGCGCCGTCGGGAGAAAGCGCCACGGCGACGACGCCTCGCGCGTGGCCTTCGAGAGTCAACCGGGGGCGACGCGCGTCAACGTCCCAGAGCGTCACGACGCCGGGGACGTCGGCGCGTCCCTCGGCCACCGCCAGCGTGGAGCCGTCGGCCGAATAGACGACGGCCCACGGGCACGCGGGCTCGGGCTTGAGCGATTCCCGCGCCGTGAGTCGTCGTGCGTTGAGGTTCCAGATCTTCACCGCGCCGTCGACCCCGGCCGATGCGATCGAGCGGCCGTCGGGGGCGTAGGCCAACTCGGCGACCGCCCCCTGATGACCGCGGAGGACGCCGATTTCTCGGCCGGAGCGAACGTCCCGCAAGGCGATCTCACCGTTGTTCAGGGCCGATGCGAGCGTCCGGCCGTCGGGAGAGAACGCCAGGGTTTCGCAGACGCCGTTCTTGTAAGATCGACGGCCGTCGATCGGGAAATCGATCAGGCGCAGTTCGCCGTCGGTTCCGGCGATGGCGAGCGTCTTGCCGTCGGGCGCGAAAGCGAGCGCCGAGGCGCGCGTCGTCGCGACGTCGGGCGGGAGAGTCATGCGGCCCTCGGCCCCCCAGACGATCACGCCGCGATCGGTGCCGGCGGCGAGTCGGACGCCGTCGGGCGAGAAGTCGAGCGACGAGACCACCCCCTCGACCCGGTCGAGTTCGCGTAGCCCGCGCCCGGCCTTGCAATCCCAGAGCAGCACCCGGCCGTCGCTTCCCACCGAGGCGAGCCCGCGCTCGTCGCCGGCGAAGGAAACCGCCACGACCGCGCCCTTGTGCCCCTTGAGTTCGGTCGTCGACCGGCCGGAATCGATCTCGACGAGCCGGATCGTGCCGTCGAGCGCGCCGAAAGCGCCGAGTCGACCGCTGAGTGAGACGGCGAACGGACCGTTCGGGTGATCGAGCACCGCCTTGGAGACGGTCGACGAAGCTCGCGCCAGGCCGGTGACGACGTCCCAATGTTCGATCCCGCCGGAACCCAGGGTGGACAGCGCGCGGCCGTCGGCGGAGAAGCCGAGACCGCGAGTCGGACCGGCGACGTTCCAGCAGGCGGCCGGCGAGAAAGCCGGCGGCGACGGCTCCCAGAGCCGAACGACGCCGTCGAATCCGGCGGTTGCCAACTGCCGGGCTCCGGGGGCGAACGCCAGAGCCGAAACGCCGTCGTGGTGGCCCCGCAGCGTGGCCCGCTCGCGGCCGTCGGTCGGATTCCAGAGTTTGACGGTCGCGTCGAGCCCCCCGGTCGCCAGCATCGAGCCGCCGGGCGAGAACGCGAGGCAGACGACCATGTCGGGATGACCCGCCAGCGTCGCGATCGGTCCCACTCGCCCCGCCTCGGCCTCCCAGAAGCGAACCTCGCCGTCCTCACCGGCCGAGGCGAGCCTCAAGCCCGACCCGGAACCGCCCGGCGCGAAGGCGAGGGCGCGAATCGTCCCGCGATGACCTTCCAGGCGACCGCGAGGGGTCTCCTCGGCCACGTCCCAGAGCGTCACGATTCGGTCGGCGCCCCCCGAGGCGATCGTCCGGCCGTCGGCGGAAAAGGCGAGGGCGCGAACCGATCCGGTGGAACCCAGAAGCACCGCGCGTTCGCGGCCGTCAGGCACGCTCCAGAGCCGAATCGACTTGTCATGCCCCGCCGAGGCGACCGTCTCCCCGTCGGGCGCGAACGCCAGGCCGAAGATCCAGTTGGCGTGCCCCTTCAGAACGGCGAGCGAGCGACCGCCGGCGACGTCCCAGAGGCGGACGGTCGCATCGTAACCGCCCGAGGCGAGCGTCTTGCCGTCGGCTGAAAACGCGAGGCACGAGACCGCGTCGGCGTGACCGCTGAGCCGGCTGACGACCTGGCCCGAGCGGACGTCGCGAAGCACGATCAGAGATCCTTCGCCCGCCGTGGCCAGCAAGGAGCCGTCGGCCGAGTACGCCATCGCCAGCACCGACGACCTCGCGGCGGCCGGAGCAGCCTCGCGGTGCCAGATCTCGCCGGGGCGGTACGCCGCGGGCTCGGGCTCGATCGTCGCGCCCGGCCGGTTCGACGCCAGGTCGAGCCGATCTCTCGGCCGCGCCGAGGCTTCCGGAGTTCGCCCGAAGGCGACGACCACCGCGGCGGCCGCGAACAGAGCGATCGAAGACCGGATCGACAGCCGCGCATGGACCTCGCGATCCGGATCGAGAATCCGCACCAGCCGGCGACGGATCACCATCCGCGACTCGAACAGCCCGAGCACCGACGCGGATGCCGGCTCGGACTCGACCGATCGGCCGGCGACCGTCAGAAACCCTTCGCCGCAGTCGCGGCGCGGCGCCTGGCTCGCCGCCAGGGCCTCGTCGTCGCACGCGTACTCGCGAAGCTGGTCGATCACCCAGTTGGCCACGTGAACGGCCGGATGAAAGAAGAAAACCGATTGCACGAGGCGCTGGGCCATCACCACCCAAAGGTCGCCGCGTCGAACATGCGCGAGTTCGTGGAGCAAGACCCAACGTAACTGTTGCTGGGTCAGGCCGTCCTCAAGATCCGGCGGGAGCACGACCGTCGGCCGGAACAAACCGCCGACGGCCGGCGTGCGGAGACGGGGACTGACCGCCCACTGCACCGGCCTGCGAACGCCCACCGCCGCTTCGAGCGCCCCGACGTCCACCGGCATCCACTCAGGATCGACCGGCAGCGCATCCCGAATCAGAGCCCGGGTCGCCAGCGCCGACCTGCCGAAACGACCGAGCAGCACCAGCGAAATCGCTCCCCAGGCGATCATCAGCCAGGCGCGCGGCGAGAGGGTCGACGACGACGCTCGGACCGGCGGCGAAGCGTCTCGAACCGCCCCCGCCACGGCGGTCGGCGGCGCTTCGGTGGGGCTCGCGACCAGGTCGCCCGTCGTCGGCAACTCGAAGTCCGTCGGCTCGACCGGCGGCGGGATCAGCGCCGTGGCCACGGGCGGCTCGACGACCTTGTCGCCCGGCTGCCACGCCCAGGCCGCGGTCCGTTCGACCACGCGACGGACCGAAGGCGCCGGCAGCCAGGACGGCCAGGGCAACGCTTGCGGCACCGCCAGACGGAGCAGAACCAGGCAGAACATCCCATGAGCGAGCTGCGCCGAGATCCGCCGACGCAAGGGGAGCCAGACCACCAGCACGACCACCAGCAGCCCCGAGGAATCGAGGAGCGCCCGGCCCATCGCCCCGGTCCAGGCCTCGCCCCAGGCGTTCAGGATCTCGATCGAAATCATGGCGCCTCCTCGGGACCGGTCTCCGATGTCGCCGCCGATTCCACCTTCGACGCGGCGTCGCCCCCGGCGGGATGCTGTTCGAGCAACGACCGAAGCTGCGCCAGGTCGTCGGACGTCAAACGACTCCGCTGCACCATGTAGGCCAGCAGCTTGCCGTCGAGCCCTTCGAGGGTCTTGTCCAGCAGGCTGTCGGCCGCCCCGGCGAGCGACTTCCAGGCCGGCCGAGACGGGCGGTACAGATAGCTCGTGCCGACCGCCGTCGCCGTCAAATGCCCCTTGTCGATCAACCGACGCAACAGCGTCTTCGTCGTGCTCGGCGCCCAGCCGTGCTCTACCCCGGCCTCTTCGTATACGTCCCTCGCGGCGCAGCTCTTTCGCCGCCAGACGATCTTCATTACCTTCCACTCGGCCGCCGTCAGCGGCTCGGGGGCTTCATGAGACATTGCCGGATTTCCCCCGGAGAGTTACGATTCCCGTCGTCCGACTACAAATATCGCCGACAGGGCTCCGGTGTCAACTCGAATTCGACCGCTTCGATAAAATCATCGACGCATCGATTTCAGGCCTTGGGCCGACCGGAGTCGTCGACGACGCCGGGATCTTCAAAGTGTGGACCGAAGCTCGAACTGGCGGCGCGGCCGTCTTGAGCGGCGTGTCAATGACGGAAAGGAACTCTCCCATGAACCATCACGACTCCCTCCGGACCACGACGCCCCCCCGATGGGTCGTCGCCCTGCTGTTCGCCGCCCTGTCGTGCACGGTCGCCGACCGGAACCTCTTCGCCCAGGACGATCGTTCCGCCGCGGACAAAGAGCGGAACGACCGGTCCAACGAGATGAAACAGATCGCCGAATCCTTGTCGGCCTATCGCGGCGTGGGCGCCGAAAAACAGCCGATCAAGCTGCGAGGGGAACCCTTGCTCCGGTTCAGCGACCCGGCCCGCCGAGCCAGCGACGCCTCGCTGTGGGCTTTCGGCGAGACCGGGAGGCCGCTCGCGGTCGTCGCGCTCGAACTCTATCCCGTAACGGAGAGCGGCGCGCCCGTCTCGTCGTGGGCGTTCGAGTTCATCTCGCTCACGACGGACCCTCTGGAGTTCGAGGCGGGCGTCGGGGCCGATCCCGACAACGCCGCCAAGTTCGCGAAGCTCCTGAACGGCGATCTTCACTGGGCCCCCAGAAAGGCCGCCGCCACGTTCCAGGAACTGCCCGGCGGGCCGACGCCCGACAAGAAGCCGCTCGGTCGCCTCCGCCAGCTCAGGTCCATCGCGGATCGGTTCGCTTGCACGGAGCAACACGACAGCAATGAAACCGTCGTCCTCCGGCTCATGCCGCATCCGATCGCCCGCTACGCCGACGAGAAGAACGATCTGGTGGACGGGGCGATCTTCGTGTTCGCCACCGGCACGAACCCGGAGGCCATGCTCCTGATCGAGGCGAGAGGGCCGTCGCCCGAAAAGGCGACGTGGCACTACGCGACCGCCCGGATCACAGCGGCCCCCTACGACGTGACCCTCGACAAGAAGAAGGTCTGGTCGGAGAGCTATGCGAGCGGCCAACGCGACCCGAGCGAGGGCTATTACACGGGGCGGCGGGCGCGAACGAACCGCGATAAGTGAAGCTCGCCAAGACGCCCACGGCCTTGAAAACGAATCGCCCCGCGCGACGCGCCGCAGAACGGCGCGGACACGCGGGGCGATCTTCGACGCTTCACCCCGAACCGGTCGGGTTGCTCGTGGATTCGAAGCCGGCCGGGCGGATAAGATGAGCGGGCGCAACCTTCCGCACCTTGTTTCCCGAGGCGGCCTGCCATGCCGAAGAAATTCGTCCTGACCCTGACCGGCCCCGACCGGATCGGGATCGTTGAGAATGTGACCGGGCTGCTGCTCGATCGAGGCGGGAACGTCGAGACCAGCCGCATGGCGCGGCTCGGCGGCGAGTTCGCCGTCTTGATGCTCGTCTCGATGCCGGAGGAGCGATTCGCCGACCTGGAAGGGGCCTTCGACGAGCTGAAGACCCAGGGTTACAAGGTGGGGACCACCCCCGCCGACCGAACCCACGCCGAGTCGCACGTCGGCTGGCTGCCCTACGTCATCGAGGTCCACGGCGCCGACCACGAGGGGATCATCCACGAGGTCGCCCGCCATCTCGCCCAGCACGGCATCAGCATCGAGGAGATGGACTCGGAATCGGCCCCCGCGTCCACCAGCGGCGTCCCCGTGTTCGCCATGTCGGCCCGGGTGCTCGTCCCTCCGGACGAGTCCGTCCGGGGCTGGGAGACGGGACTCGAAGAGATCGGCTGGCGGTTGAACCTGGAGATCGACGTCATCGCAATGGAAACCTGACTCCGGCGGGAGGACCCGAAATGAAGCGGTCGATTCGGACGTGCGTCGTGACGCTCGGCCTCGCCGGCTCGGCGATGCTGATGGTCGGACTCGAACCGGCCGCGGGGTCGAGCGGCGAGTCGAAGGCCGATCGGCCGCCGCGGAAGGTGGTCGTCGCCACCGTCGTCCTCAGCCGGCACGGCGCGTACCCCGGCCTCGACGCGCGGCTGAAGGCGCTGGGCGGGGTGATCGACGAGATGGCCCGCCAGGCGTCCGAGAAACACCCCGGTCGCGGGCTCGACCTGGCGATCCTGCCCGAGACGATCGTGACATCCCCCCATGGGTCCGCCGCCGAGCGGGCGATTCCGCTCGACGGACCGGTCCGGGAGACCTTCTCCACCCTGGCCCGGAAGCACGCGACCTACATCGTCGCCCCGATGGACCTCGCCGAGAGCGGGCCGAAGGGGACGATCTACTCCAACGCCGCCGTGCTCTTCGATCGCCGGGGCGAGGTGGCGGGGATCTATCGCAAGGTCCGTCCGGTGGCCGTGCTCGGCACCGATGCGCTCGAGGCCGGCGTCACGCCGGGCAAGACGTACCCGGTCTTCGACTGCGATTTCGGCAAGTTGGGAATCCAGATCTGCTGGGATGTTCAATTCGAGGACGGCTGGGCGGCCCTGGCCGAGAAGGGCGCCGAGATCGTCGCCTGGCCCACCGCCTCGCCGTCGACGGCCCAGCCGGCGTCGCGAGCCGCCCGACACCGCTATTTCGTCGTGTCGAGCACTCCTCGCGAAGACGCCACGGTCTTCGAGCCGACCGGCCTCGTCGCCGCCCAGGTCGAGAAACCAGGCGAGATCCTGATCCACCAGCTCGACCTCAGCTACGCCGTGCTCGGGTGGTCGGAGCCGCTCGAAAACGGCAAGGCGCTGACCGACAAGTTCGGCGAGCGGGCGGGGGGCCATTACGAGCCCCGGGAAGACCTCGGCATGTTCTGGTCGAACGACCCCAAGACGACCATCGGCGAGATGATCCGGTCGCTCGGACTTGAGGAACTCGACGCCCAGGTCCGCCGCAACCGGCGGCTGCAAGACGCCGCCCGAGGCGAGCCCGCGAGGTGAACCGGACGACGAAGCTCGGCGCTCCTCGGCCCACCAGAAAAGGAAAAGATAATTCCCTGGATTACCCCTATCATTGCTCTTCAAGTCTTGCTATACTTCGATTCGGTGGGTCAGACGATCGTTAGGCACCGTCGGGTTTTTCGACCCGACTGTTTCCTCTCCTTCGTCTCTCTTACTCGACGGGCTCGCCCTGAGTCCACCTTTCTTCTCGACCCGGAAAGCACCAAGCGGGTCGCTCTTTCGCCGCGGAGTTCGATCTTGGCCAAGAAGCTGTACGTCGGTAACCTCACCTACAATGTCAACGAATCCGACCTGGAGGCGTTGTTCACGCCGTTCGGGACGGTGCAGAGCGCCCAGATCATTGTTGATCGGGACACCAATCGCTCGAAGGGTTTCGCCTTCGTGGAAATGAGCTCGGACGCCGAAGCGCAGGCGGCCATCCAAGGGCTTGACGGTCGTGACCACGACGGCCGGAACCTCACTGTCAACGAAGCCAAGCCCCGCGAGCCCCGTTCGGGTGGCGGCGGTGGTGGTGGCGGCCGTAGCGGTGGTTACGGCGGCGGCGGCGGCCGGTATTGATCATCCGCCCATCGATGGGATCCGGAGGGCTCGCCTCGGCAGGCCCTCCGTCCTACTCATAAGCTACCGTCCCGGGAGGCTGCGTCGGCGTTACCGCCGACATGGCCCTTCGCCTGCGGGAACTCCCAACCGGCGGGTCGGTCGACTTTGCCCGGACCGGAACCTGCTCAACATGGTGAGCCCCCCTGGATGAATACCTATCCCGCTGACGAACAAAGGATCTCCGAGGTCGAACGTGGCCGGAGTTGCGAGGCAGTCGTCCCGCTGGCTCCCGGTGGTTCGCTCTCCGTCGGAGACACCGTCCTCTTCGCGCTCTCCCGCTCTCGCGCGGGTCAGGAGCCGAGTTACGTCAAGGGGGGCGATTCGGTCCTCGTGACGCTGACTGATGTCTCCGATCTCGACAAGATCGATCCTGCCACCGGCCATGCGCTCCTTCACCTTCGTTGGGAGCCGCTCGGTCAGGACAAGTCAACCGGATCCAAGGCCAAGCGCTAACAAAGCCAGCCCTTGCCGGTTGCCGAGCGCATCACGAGTCGTCAAGACGGTCTCGTTGCGTGGTTTCCCTCGCTTTGCGAGTGAGTTTGATTATCTCCCGCTCGATCCGGTCTCGGCCGGTGCCAGGTAGCGTTCGAACCAATCGCGCGCCAGCCGGGCGACTTCCTCCAGCGCGCCTCGCTCCTCGAACAGGTGCGAAGCCCCCGGGATGATCTCCAGCGAAACCGCCGCCGACATCCGGGCCATCGCCTGGCGGTTCAAGGCGATGACCGTCGTGTCGTCGCCGCCGACGATCAAGAGCGTGGGAGCGCGGACGCGGGCTAACGCGTCTTCGCCGGCCAGATCGGGTCGGCCGCCGCGAGAGACGACGGCGGCGACGGCTTCGGGCCGCTCGGCCGCCGCCGCCAGTGCAGCGCCTCCGCCCGTGCTGGCCCCGAAATAGCCGACCTTCAGACCGCCCGCGACTGGCTGACCTGCCAGCCAATCGGTGGCGTCGAGGAGCCGCCCGGCCAGCAGGCCGATGTCGAACCGCAGGTGGCGTGTGAACCGCTCCTGACGCTCTTCATCTTCGGTGAGCAAGTCGAACAGGAGAGTCGCCAGCCCCCCCTCGTGCAGGGTCTCGGCCACGAATCGGTTGCGCGGGCTGCGCCGGCCGCTGCCACTGCCGTGGGCGAACACGACGATCCCCCGCGCGCCCTCTGGGACGGCCAGATCGCCGTCAAGCGTAACCGGTCCCGTCGTGATCCGGACCGGCTTCACAACGTCCTCGAATGCCGATGTCTTGCCCATTGTGATATTCTCCGAATCGATTATCCGGTATACGTGTGCGAGAGATCGGGTCGGTAATCCGACCAATCCGCGGAGTCGGAGGATCGGCTCGCGCCGAGGACCTGGATCGCCAGCGGGACGGTCGTCAGGACGCCCACGAGCAGGAGCGTCCAACCGACGGCCTTGCGCGGGCCGTCGGACATGCGGTCCGCCAGCAGCAGGCCAAGGCCGGCGCCAGCCATTCCACGCGTGCCCGCGATCAAGGCGAGTTCCGGCAGACTCAGATGGGTTTCTCTCATGGCTGGGATCTCCATCAAATGGGCCGGCGCCGCAAGCGCCGACGGTCTCTTCTCGTTGATCGAAATCGACTAGGATTCCCGACGCTTCCGGGCGATTAGGTCCAGCAGCGCTTCCTGAGGGTCGGCGAACTTCTTGAGGCCCTCGGCCATCAGGACGGCCTCAAGGCGGACCATGTCGACCTTGGCGTCGATCTCCGCCGACACGTCGTCGGGGAGCGGCCGATCCACCGCGCGGGGGAACGTGCGGCCGCTGGCTTGAACCTTGGCGTTCGTGGCCGGCGGATTCGTTTCGATGTCCGAGCCCGCGAACGCCTCGACGTACTTCCAGGGCGGATCGTCGGGCTTCTTCACGCCTGTGCTGGCGAAGACGATCTCCTGCTTCAGCGGCAGTCCCTTGTCGGCCCAGAACTCCTGGTTCATGCGCCAGATCCGCTTGGCATTGGCGATGCCCACCTGGCCCTGCGCCGGCGGCGACAGGTCAGGCACGTGCTTATCCGTATACACGTCGACCCGGCTGACGAAGATGCTGTAGACCGACTTGAACGCGTCCAGCGACCGCCGCCGCCGCGCGCCCCGCCAGAGGGCGTCTCGGGCCGCGACGTACTGTCGGGGCGTGAAGGTCAAGGTGACATTGACCGTCACGCCGGCCGCCGCCAGCTCCTCCAGCGCCGCCAGGCCGCTCGGCGTGGCGGGAACCTTGATCATGCGATTGCGACGGCCTTCGCTCCAGCGCTTGCCGAGGTCGATGTAGTGCTGCGTCCGCTGTTCCGCATCAAGGCGATCTGGCGGCCGACCTCCCGCCGAAACGCGCGGCTCGGAATCTTCCAGGAGCGGGTCGAGTTCAAAGCTGACGTAGCCGTCGTCGCCGCGCGTCGCTTCCCAGACGTGCAGGAACGCTTCCTGGGCCTGGCTGACGAGCACGTCGGTCGTTCGCCAGGCCGTTTCGTAGTCGTCGAGCCCTTCGCGGAAAAACCGTTCAAGATCCTTGTCGAGCCGCCCCGTCTCGACCAGATCGGTGACGATGATCGGGTTGGACGTGGCCCCCGTGATCCCCCAAACGCGATTGCGGGCCACCTCGTCCGGGTCGATGGAATCAAGCCACACCTTGCCGCCCGAGGCGATCAAGGACTGGATCGGCATCGTCATCGCTGCACCTGCTTCCGGCCGTTCGGAATCCGGATGCAAATCGGCTCGTCCGGATCGTCGAACGCCCGCCCTCTGAATAAAGCTCCATCGTCTTACCGAAAGACATGAAGATGCAATTTCAATGCCGATCCGCTTCGGCGTCGCCAAGACCCCCATCCGCCGCCTCACCTCGATCGACAACCTCTTTCAATTGTCGTAGGATGACGCATGGGAGTTTGGTCCTCGACCTCGAGGAGGGGGAAACATGAAGGGGCCGATCGACGACGCGCCGGCTGGGCGGCTGTCCGGGGTCTTGCTGGGCACGGCGCTGGGCGACGCGCTGGGGTTGGCTTGCGAGGGGATGTCGGCCGAGGCGATCGCGCGGCGGTTCGGGGTGGTGGATCGGTTTCGGATGCTGGGACGGACGGGATTCGTCTCCGACGACACGGAGCAGTCGGCCTTGATCGCCCAGAGTCTCGCCAAATTCCCGGACGACGTCGACGCGTGCGTTCGGAGCTTTCAGCGTTCGCTTCTGGGGTGGTTTTGCCGGCTCCCGTGGGGCGTGGGGATGGCGACGATCCGCTCGTGCCTCCGCATGGGTCTGGGACTCTCTCCGAGCGGCGTGATGTCGGCCGGCAACGGAGCGGCGATGCGGGCGGCGGTGATCGGCGTGTTTTTTCAGGACCGGCCGAACGAGCGAAGTACCTTCGGGCGGGCCCTGGCGGAGGTGACGCACCGCGACCCTCGCGCGGTCGAGGGCGCCCTGTTCGTCGCCGAGGCGGCCTCGTGCTGCGCCGGGAGTTCTCCAGGGGCGCATCGTACGGCGTTGCTCGTCCAGGCCCGGAGTGTGGTGGACGACCTCGAACTGGGCATGGCGATCGATCGCGGGTTGAGCCTTGCGGAGAAGGGGGCGGACACGCACGACGCCGCGCAGGTTTGCGGGACGTCGGGCTTCGTTGTGCACACCGTCGCGTTCGCCGCCTACTGTTTCGCGAGTCACGGCGCCGAGCCGATGCGAGCCTTGACCGAAGCGATCGGCGCGGGGGGCGACGCCGATTCGATCGCGGCGATCCTCGGGGCGTGGCTGGGGGCGCTCCACGGCGAGTCGAACTTGCCAGAGTCGCTTATCGACCGGATCCACGACGGCGCGTTCGGTCCGACCCACCTGCGATCGCTCGCGGCCTGCCTGGCGGAACGTCGCGAGGGGAGGTCGAGCCGCGTCCCTCGGTATTTCGCCGGCGGCGGCCCTGGCCCGCAACCTGGCGTTGTATCCCGTCGTCCTGGGACACGGATTTCGTCGACTCGCGCCGTTCTGACCGGCAGGGCAATCGGTCAGGAAGGAGGAAGAGGCCAGGCCCACATCCTGGACCATGCTCTCGGGCCGTGCCAGCCCCGTCGGATTGCATCGCAGCTTGCGCCGGCGCACAATCTGCGTGGATTTCGACACGCCCCAAACCCCCGCCCGGAGCCCTCCTCGTGGAATTGACGCCGCTGCAACGGAAGTTCTTGACGCGCTATCGCGATCTTCGGGAAGGGCGGGAGACACTCCGCTTCCGCCTCAAACCGCTCTTACCCCGCCTGGCGATCCTCGTCGCCCTGATCGGCTATTCGGCCTTCATGCTTCCGGCCGTGGTGACCGCATTCGCCACGGGCATGCTCGTCGGCGCGGCGCTCCGCCAAGTCCCCCTGACCAGGGGAGCCAAGCAAATCATGCCAGTCCTGCTCGACGTGATTGATTGGGACAAGGTCGATGAACGACTCGGAGACGCCGGCAGGCCGGTCGAGGCCCGTTGAACGGAGAACTCCCTCGTCAGAGCCTCACGCCCGGGTCGTACTTGTGCGCCGCGCCGATGACGCAGAGGCGGTGGAGCAGGGCGGAGAAGACGGCGAAGCAGCCCTTGAGCTGGTCAAGGTCCTTGAGCACGCCGCGGGTTGTAAAGTAAAGCTCGTCGGCGTCCGGTGGGAAGCTCGGGCCGAACCAGCCCTCGCTGTCCTTGACTTCCACGCGCATCCGTGGGAGCGACGCGAGCAGCTCGCGGAGCTTCGGGTCGGCGAACAGATCGACGAGGCGCGATTCGTCGTTCCCCTTCACGACGAACGCGTCGTCGAACTCCGGGTCGCCGATCTCGACGTCCTGCATCCCGAGGTATTTGCCCAGGCCGCTGAGGAAGCCCGCTCGATAAACGGTGAACCGGAAGCCGTCGGGATTGACGAACGGCGCGCGCAGGCGGGTGTAGACGACGTGGTGGTGCTGACCGTGCTGGCGGGTGAACGTGTCGAGGAGGATCGTCCACTGGTCGACCCGCTTCTGAACCTTGGCTCGCTTCCAGAAACCTCCAGGCATGAACTGAGCGCCGATCTCCTCGCTGAGTCGTCCCCAAACCTCGTCTTGACTCGGCCCGAACCAGCCCATCGTAGGACCCTCCACTTGTTGGAAAGGCGTTCGCTCCTCGTCCGGGAATATTCCGCCGGCACGGTGACCATGGCATGCCACAGGAAGGACGCCGTAGCCACGCACACGCGCTCTCTCATTCTCAGGAGGGCGGGCGGCCCCACGGCGTCGGGATCGCTCGCTCGCCAAGGCCGCCCAACCGGAATCCTCGAAACAATCCGGAATGTTTTCTGAAAGGCGTCATCTTGCGACATCTTCTCTATAGAGGCTTCATCCGACGCCCCCACTCCGAGGAGATTCCCCGCCATGGCCACCGACGCCCAGCTCCAGGCCAACCGCGCCAACGCCAAAAAAAGCTGCGGGCCGAAATCCGACGACGGCAAGGCCCGCTCAAGGCTCAACGCCCTCAAGCACGGCCTGCGCGCCAAAACCGTCGACTTCGTCCTGCCGCACGAGGACCCCGCCGAGCTGGACGCCAAGATCCAGGAATGGGTCGACGACTACCAGCCGGCCAACGCCGTCGAGCGCGAGCTGGTCACCCGGGCGGCGCGGCTGTCGTGGACGCTCGATCGGGCCGAACGGTATGAGACGGCGCTGCTCGCGAAACAGGTCCGCAAGGCCATGCTCCGATCACGCGCGAAGCGGATGGAGAAAGTCTGCGACCTCGGCCGTAAGCTGTTCTACATGGCGGGGAAACGGCTGCTGCCGATCTCCGGCCCGGCGTGGACCGACGATCCCTCGGCCTTCGTCGCCCGGCTGGAGGAATCGCCGGAAGGCGCGCAATGGCTGCTCGACCGCTGGGTTGAAATGCGCTGCCTGCTCATCTCGAACGAGAACTGGACCTTCCTCGACCAGTTCAAGTTCGTCCGGCTCCTGGGCAAACAGCCGCTCGCGGCGATCGACGACCCCGAACTGAACGAGATCTTCCTTGCCTGGGAGACGATCGAGGAGAAATGGGGCACAAGGTTCTGGCTCCAGATGCAGGAAATGACGCCCTACGAGGACCCCGCCTTCAGCGCCTGGCGGGTCTGGCGCGAGATCGTCCCGCGTCCCGAAAACCCCGAGACGGCCGTCGCCTTCCTGCTGGGAATCGCCGAACGTGAGATCGAGCGGCTTCAAGACCTGCTCGTCGACCTCGAGGAGATCGAAGGCGACGATGCGCGGGAACTCGCCGAGCAAGCCTCGTTCTCCGCCAGCGACGCCTTCGAGCGGCTCCGCCGGTTCCAGACCGCCCGGACCCGCGAACTCCTCCGCACCATCGACCTGCTGGCGAAGCTCCGCGCCGCGTCGAAAAAAGCGACGAAGGAACGGTCATGAGCCTTTGGCTCAACCCGTCCCATGAAAATGGGGTCGGGTTGGGTTATGCTGCGGATGTCCGGCCCTGGGCGAGAGGCCGTCATTGGCTTTGGTGTCGCGAACCCGCGAAGGAACTTGGTCCCGGCCTCGGCTCGACTTCACGTCGAACCCCGTCCTGTCGCCCCCCGGAAGCGGGGGAGCACGTAGAAGAAACTGCTTTACGCCCCGAGGTCGTCCCACCGGCTCGGACTGCTTCGTTTCCGACCACTCGAGTTGGAGGGGACGTCATGGACATCGTTCACGATCGCTGCGCCGGGCTCGACGTCCACAAGAAGACCGTCGTCGCCTGCGTCCGCCACATCAACCCCGACGGCTCGGTCGCCTCGGTGGTCCACACCTTCGGCACGATGACCGCCGACCTGCTGGCCCTGGCCGACTGGCTCGACGCCCACGGCGTCCGCGAGGTCGCCATGGAGAGCACGGGCGTCTACTGGAAGCCGATCTTCCACATCCTGGAAGGGCGATTCGACGTGATGCTGGTCAACGCCGGGCGGCTCAAGCAGGTCCCCGGCCGCAAGACCGACGTCAAGGACGCCGAGTGGATCGCCCAGTTGCTCCAGCACGGCCTGCTGTCGCCCAGCTTCATCCCCAAGCCGGAGATCCGCGAGCTTCGCGACCTGACCCGGCAGCGCACCGAGTTGGTCCGCGACCGCGCCGCGGTGGCCAATCGCCTCCAGAAGACGCTGGAGGACGCCAACGTCAAGCTGGGGTCGGTGGCCAGCGACGTCCTGGGGGCCTCGGGGCGCGCCATGATCCGGGCGATCATCGACGGCCAGGACGACCCGGAGAAGCTGGCCGATCTGGCCAAGCAGCGGCTCCGGGGCAAGATCCCCGAGCTGAGGCGGGCGCTGTTGGGCCGGGTCACCGACCACCACCGCTTCGTGCTCCGGCTGCTGACGGATCAGATCGACGCGTTGGAACGCCTGATCGAGCGGCTGGACGAGCGGATCGACGAGGCCATGAGGCCGTTCGACGAGGCGGCGGGCCGGCTCCAGGGGATCCCCGGAGTGGGGGATCGGGCGGCGGAGGTGATCGTGGGGGAGATCGGGCCGGACGTGGAGTCGTTCCCGACCGCGGGCCACCTCTGCTCCTGGGCGGGGCTGTGCCCGGGCAACGACCAAAGCGCCGGCAAACGCCGCAGCGGCAAGACGACCAAGGGGAGTCCGTGGCTGCGTTCGCTCCTGGTGCAGTCGGCGTGGTCGGCCAGCCACGCCAAGAACACCGCCTTCAGCATCTGCTACCGTCGATGGGTCCCACGACTCGGGAAAAAGAAGGCTCTGATCGCCGTGGCGCACAAGATCCTGGTGGTGATCTGGCACCTGCTCAAGAACGGGGCCGACTACCGCGAACGCCAACTACCAGCCCCTGCAGCCTGACACATGGCCCGGAAGATTTTCAGAAGAACCCAATCCGCCGGCCCCCCGGAAGCCGGCTTCTCGCCCGATGCCGTACCGGTCCGACCCGATCGAGAACCTCGTCGCCGAGGGGATGACCGACTACCTCGCAAAGCTGCTGGAGGCGGGCGAACGACCGTCGCGAACGCCCCAAAACAGCGCGAACGAAGCCAACAGCCACAAAGCGGAAACCACGACACTACAACAGGTTCGGCATTCATCCACCGATGCCTCCGGGGGCAAACGAAGCCAATCCGTCGCGGGCTCCTCTCGTCGTTCCGAGGAGGCGGTCGAAGCCGAACCGGCTCGCGTGCCAGGGTCGAACGGCTCAAGCCGGGTTCGTGGCGGCGCGGGGGCCGTCTTCCCCCCGCAATGAGCCTCGAAGCTTTCAACCGCGGTTGGTTCTCATCTCGGGAGGAACGCCGCCGGGCTGGCGGAAGGCGTAACGGTCGCCGAGTTGCATCCGGGTCAGGTGGAGGATCTCCTGGGCATGGCCGTTCAGATGGGTGAGGGCCTGGATCACGATCCCCAGCACCGACTTCTCTTCCGAACCGGCGAGCAGCATGTAGCGCCGGGTCTCGACGAGCTGTTCGGGCGCGAGCTTCGCCAGCGCCGCGTCGGCCTTCCCGGCGGAATCCTCGAACCGGCCGAGGAGGTCGGCCTTGGGGATCGCGCTCCGTTCGGTGAATTCGCCGAACCGGTTGCGATCGTCGGGATCGCCGGAGATGACCGCCTGGAACCGCTGACGGAGGTTCCCCGCCAGGTGCAAGAGCAGGTTGGCGATGCTGTTCATGTCGTCGCGAGGCCGCCGCCAGACCTCATCGTCGTCGAGCTGCCCCAGACAGTGGCGGATCAGGGCGACGCTCTCCGCAAGCTGCCGGCGCGACTCGCTCACAAACGCTTCGCCCAACGTGGTTGGATCGCTGGTCTCATTCATTGGTCGTTCTCCTTTGGTTGGGACTACCACCCATTGTAACGCAACCTCGGTACTTGCATCGCGCCCCGGCGACCGGCATGATGAGCCGGAGATTCGCGGCGACGCGGGTCCGCCTTCCTTCAGACAGATCGATCGCCCCGCCGGAGGTTCGCCCGCGAAGCACGGCTCGGGCGGGGACGATGAACGCTTCAAGGGAGGCCCGCACGGTCCTTCCAAGGGAGAATCCACGATGACGGAATCCGTGAGCGTGACGCGACGTGACTGCCTCAAGACGGCGGCCGTCGCCGGCGCGGCGATGGCCGTTCCGACGATCATCCCGGCTTCGGCGCTAGGCCGAGGGGGCGCGACCGCGCCCAGCGAACGCATCACCATGGCGGGCGTCGGGATCGGCCCGCGCGGCGAGTTCGTGCTGGGCTGGATGCTCCCCGAGCGCGACGTCCGGTTCGTCGCCATCTGCGACGTCCGCAAGGAGCGCCGCGAGGCCGTCAAGGGGATCATCGACAAGCACAACGGCGACCAGGACTGCGCCCAGTTCACCGACTTCCGCGAACTGCTGGCCACCCGGCCCGACATCGACGCTTTCCTCATCGCCACCGGCGACCGCTGGCACGCCACGCTCGCGACCATGGCCATGCGGGCCGGCAAGGACGTGTACTCCGAAAAACCCTCGTGCATGACCATCGCCGAGGGTCGCGCGGTCGTCGAAACCGCCAAGCGACACGGCCGGATCTACCAGACCGGCACCCAGCGGCTCAGCGAGGCCCCGTTCGTCGCCGCGATCGAACTGGCCCGTTCGGGCAAGCTCGGCAAGGTTCACACCGCGCGGGCCCACATCGCCCCATGGGACGCCGCCGAGATGAGCCACGCCTGGCTCCCCGCCGAAGCCGAGCCGCCGAAGGACGTCGTCGACTGGGATATGTGGCTCGGCCCTTGCCCCTGGCGGCCGTACAACGCCAGCTACGTCAAGGGAGGCTGGCGCGGCCACTACGACTTCCACACCAGCTGCATCGGCGAGTGGGGCGCCCACACCTTCGCCCAAGCGCAGGCCGGCATCGACGCCCTCGACACCTCGGCCGTCGAATACACCTACGTCAAGAACGCCACCGGCGACGGCATGGTCGCGACCTTCGCCAGCGGTGTCAAAATGGTCCTCCAGCTTGAAGGCTGGAAGGGGAGCTGCGGCATGAAGTTCGAGGGGACCGAAGGCTCGGTCGCCGTCGCCGACGGCTACGCGAAGCCCGACGTCTCGTCCCCCTCGCTGCTGGCCGAAGGCGAGAAGCTCGTCGCCGAGTACATGGAGAAGACCAAGCGGCCGATGAACCACGTCCGCGACTTCTTCGACTGCATCAAGACCCGCCGGCAGACCGTCGCCAACCCCTCGGTCATGCACCACTCGATGGGCACCGTGCACGCGGCGAACATCTGCATGTGGCTGAAGCGCGACATGGCCTACGACCCCGTCCGCGAGGAATTCCGCAACGACGCCGAGGCCAATCGGCTCCGCACCCGCGCCCAGCGAGCCCCGTACATCATCTGAGTGAAGCCGACGCCCGGTTCAACGGAAAGGAACATGCTCATGTACTACGCTCAAAAGGCCTCGTCGACGGCGGCTTCGAAGAAGACGGTCGAGGACGAGTCGAAGCTGATCGACGTCCTCAAGAAGTCGGACGCCTCGCGCAAGGACAAGGCCGACGCCCTCCGGCTGCTCGGCCGGGTCGGAAGCCGGGCATGCGTGCCGGTCGTCGCCCCGTTGCTGAACGACGACGACTTCTCGCACATGGCCCGGTACGCGCTCGAGCCGATCCCCGACCCGTCGGTCGACGTCGCGCTCCGCGACGCGGTCGGCAAGGTGAAGGGGCGCAACCTGATCGGCGTGATCGGCAGCCTCGGCGTCCGTCGCGACCCCAAGGCGGTCGCGATCCTGACGCCCAAGCTGCTCGCCGCCGAGGCCGGCGTCAGCCAGGCGACGGCCCGCGCCCTCGGCTACGTCGGCACCGTCGAGGCCTCGCAGGCCCTCGAAGCCGCCCTGCCGAAGCTCAAGGAAGCCGATCGGGCGGCCGCCTTCGAGGGTCTGTTCCGATGCGCCGAGGCTCTGGTCGTCCAGGGCCAGCGCGGCCCGGCGACCTCGATCTACGAGGGCCTGCGCAAGACCAACGCCCCCGACCTCATCCACGACGACGCCGCGCGCGCCGTCGAAGCCTTGCGCAAGAGCTGATCGATCCGTCTCAGTCGTAGTCGCGGACCGGGATCGACCGGCGGATCGTGGCGACGCGATCCAGGTCGATCTCGGCGAGCGCCAGGCCCGGGCCGTCGGAGGCCATGGCGACGACGTGGCCCCACGGGTCGACGATCATCGCATGGCCGAAGCTCTCGCGCAGGCCCGGGTCGTCGTGGCGTCCGAACTGGGCGGGCGCCAGGACGTACGACTGGCGCTCGATCGCGCGGGCCCGGAGCAACGGCTGCCAGTGGTCGCGTCCGGTCTGCATCGTGAACGCGGCCGGAACGCACAGGATCTCGGCCCCTTCCTGAACCAGCCGGCGGTAGAGGTCGCCGAACCGGAGGTCGTAGCAAATGCTCAGGCCGATGCGGCCGAGATCGGTCGCGGCGACGACCGTCTGATCGCCGGGCTCGACCGTCTTCGATTCGAGGTACCGCACCGAGTCGGAATAGTCGACGTCGAACAGGTGGATCTTCCGGTAAACCGCCAGGATCGACCCGTCGCGGCCGAACAGCACGCTCGTATTACGACACCGCTCGGGCGTGCTTCCGCGCTCGTTGAACGAGCCCAGCAAGAGGATGATCCCATGGCGGCGGGCGAGGTCGGCGAAGAACCGGCACGTCGGTCCTTCAAGCGTTTCGGCCCGCTTCACCTTGTCCTCGGCCGGTCCCAGGAAGTTCACGTTCTCCGGCGTCGCAACCAGCGACGCGCCGTATTTCGAAGCCCGGCCGACGAGCGTCTCGACGTCGCCAAGGTTGCGGTCGACGTCAGCCGTCGACGTGAGCTGAATCACCGCGGCCAAAAACATTGCGGTCGACTCTCTTTCGCCCTCGCAGGCTCTGGATCGGGGTCAAAACAGCGCGGTGATCGGCTGGCCGTCGGCGAGCTTGTACGGCCGGTTCTGGGTGTCGCGGATCTCGCTGGCGGGATCGAGCCCGAACCGCCAGAAGATGGTGGCCGCGAGATCGGCGGGGGTGACGGGGTCGGTGTCCGGATACGCCGCGAACCGGTCGCTGGCGCCGACGACCGTCCCTCCTCGGACGCCCCCGCCGGCGAGGATCACGCTGTAGCACTGCGGCCAGTGGTCGCGGCCGGCGTCCTTGTTGATCCGGGGCGTGCGGCCGAACTCGCCGAGACCGACCACCAGCGTACTCTCAAGGAGCCCTCGGGCGTCAAGGTCCTCGACGAGCGCGGAGAAGCCTCGGTCCATCGGAGGAAGCAGCGTCTCCTTGTGCTGAGCGAAGTTCCGGGAGTGCGTGTCCCAGTTCTGCCCCTGCTGCTTGAAGTCATAAACATTCACGAACGGGACGCCCGCCTCGACCAGCCGGCGGGCCAGGAGCAGGTTGCGACCGCGCATGTTGCGACCGTAGCCGCTCTCGCTGTTGGTGCCGGAGCCCTGAGCCCAGACGCCGTCGGCCGAGCCGTAGCGGTCGAGCAGCCTCGGGTCCTCGCGGCTGATGTCGAGCGCCCGGCCGACGACCTCGGAAGCGAGCAGCCGATAGGCCTTCTCGTAATGCATCTTCATCCGGTCCGCGCCGGGCGGTCCGGTTCGCGACTCCATCGTCTCCAGCAACGCCCGACGCACGCCGCGGCGGTCGGCGTCGATCCCCTCGCGGCTCGCGAGCAGGTCGGACCGGTACGACTTCGCGCCGGGGTCGACCTCGATGCGGAACGGATCGAACGACGAGCCCAGGAACCCCGCCCCCTGGCAGGGCGTCTCGACCACGTTGTGAAACACGAACGGCAGCGCCGCGTGGGCGACCGCCAGATCGCGGTCGCGCAGCATGTAGGCGACGGTCCCTCCCCAACTTGGGAACTGCTGCGGCGCCGCGCTGAAAAGCTCGAAATCCCCCTGCGGCGGCAGCCGACCCGTGAACGTGTGGATCGAGGCCGGATCATGAAGCGTGTTCTTGTGATGCATGCTCCGAATGAGAGCTGCCTTATGCATCACCCGGGCCGTCATCGGCAGATGCTCCGAGATCCTGACCCCCGGGGCCGACGTGGCGATCGTGCCGAACTCCCCCCGGATCTCCGCCGGGGCGTCGGGCTTGGGGTCGAACGTCTCAAGCTGGCTCGGCCCGCCGTAATAGAAGATCGCGATGCACGACCGTATCGGCGGCAAGGGCGCATCCGGCCCGCGAACCAGCGGCGCGGCCTCCGCCCGGGCCCGGAGCAACCCCAGCAAGTTCAGCCCGACGCCCGACGCCAGCGCCGAGCCGATGGCGCCGCGCCGTGTGAATCGGACGTCCGGAACTTCCGCCTGATGGAATCGCATGAGGATTCTCTCCGACTCGGGTCGCCGGCCTTCGTGGATGGAACTCCCTCGCCCTAACTGTTAAACAATTTAACAACGCCTTGACCTTTTCGCAACCGGTGGAGGAGCCGCCCAGATCGAACGACGACGGATTGACCGAAACGCACGGTCTGCTATTGATGGTCGAGCTCGCCGGCGCGCGGGTCGCAAGCGGACTGGAATTGGGACGAGACGAGGGAATCGATGCACACGGGACGCCACTACAGCCTGGACGAAGTGATCCGTTGGACTCGCAGAGAGACCTACATCTTCCTCGTCATCATGGTGATTCCGACAGTCGCGTTTCAGGTCCTGGGTTGGACCTGGCTCTCGATCTCGTGGTCGCCGATCGCCCTGGTGGGGACGGCGGTGGCGTTCATCACGGGCTTCAACAACAGCGCCGCGTATGGACGGCTCTGGGAAGCCCGACAGGTCTGGAGTGAGATCATCGACACGAGCCGGACATGGGGAATGATGGTCGCCGACCTCGTGACCGCGCCCGAGTCGGCCGGTGTGAAGCGAGCGTTGATCCACCGTCAAATCGCCTGGCTGACGGCCCTCCGCTACCATCTTCGCGAAGCGAGGGCCTGGGAGACGATGTGCCGCAGCGACAACACCGAATACCTCGAAAGAAACTACGTCGTCGCCGAATGGGACGGGAAGCTCGACGCCTTGCTATCCACGCTCCTCGATCCCGCCGAACTATCCGCTGTTGCACTCAGGAAGAATCGACCGACGCCCCTCATCGGGCTCCAGTCGAAGGCGCTTCGCGAGGGCGTCGAGGCGGGATGGTTGAGCGACTCCCATCGACTCGCATTGATCAACGTCCTTAATAGGTTCTTGGAATCCCAGGGCAAGTGCGAGCGGCTCAAGAACTATCCGTATCCCCGACAATTCGCGACGCTCAACCTGATCTTCGTCTGGCTGTTCATCCTCCTCTTGCCGTTCGGCCTGATGCATGAATTTCGAGAACTGGGACCGGGATTCGTCTGGCTGACCATCCCCGCCGGGGTCGCCATCGCCTGGGTCCTGCACACGATCGACAAGATCGGCGAAAGCTCGTCGAACCCGTTCGAGGGCGGACCGAACGACGTGCCGATCACGGCCCTGAGCCGCATCGCGGAGATCGACCTCCGCGAGAGCATCGGTGAAACCGACGTCCCCCAGCCGATCGAACCCAGGAACAACCTGCTTCTCTAACAGCGCCGACGTCCCTCACCGCTTGGCGTTCCATTTGGGATCGCGGTAGACGGTCTGCTCAAGGAGTTCGACGTGAGCTTGAAAGTCGTTGGGAAGATCGCCGGGGACGGGTTCCATCCCGAGGGCGCGGCAGAGCGGTTCGGCGACGAGGTCGGACCAGGTCCGAGGGTCGGTCGCGACGTCGGCCAGGTCGGCGACGCCCGCGAGCTCCGGGGTCGCGGCCGACCTCCTCAGGAGCAGCGAGCCGTGCTGGAGGATCGCGCCGGCGCGACGCCGCTGGGCGCTGCCGACGACTTTGGAACCCTCGGCGACCAGGTCCTCGCCGTCGCGATCGGCGAAGCAGAGGAACGGGTGCGGCGCGGGCGCGGCGGTCGAGACCGAGGCCAGGTCGCCGTGCCGCCGGGCCTCGATTTCCCGACCAGTCAAAATCGAGCCGATCGCCGCATGCACCGCGCGATAAAGCGCCGTGTTGGGGCGGGACAGGGGATGCCGGGATGGGATCACGATCGCGTAGGTGAGTTCGTGTTCATGCCAGATCGCACCGCCGCCGGTGGCCCTTCGGACCTTGGCCGCCGATCGCCAACGCGGCTCGGCGTCGGCGTCGGCCCAGCGCTGGAAGTAACCCAGGCTGAGAGTGGGGGTCGACCAGCCGTAGGTTCTCAGCCATGCGACGGTCGGATCACTCGCGACGAGGTCGAGCAGCGCCTCGTCGATCGCCATGTTCGTCGGTCCTTCGGCGATCCGGTAGGGGAGCAGACGGCAGATCATGTGAGGTTGAGACGAGTCCAAGAGGAAGCGCGGCGTGCGTCGAAACGGCGAGGTCCTTAACCTCGCCCCTATACTGTATCGTCCGCCGATCGAACGGCGACAGGCGGACCGCCGGAAGGATATCGAAAAGGGAGCGCCATGACTCACGATTCGCGATCGGAACTGCCGGTCCGCCGCCTGGGCAGCCTCGAAGTGCGCGCGCCGGGGCTCGGTTGCATGGGAATGAGCGAGTTCTACGACCCGAGCCAGATGGACGACGCGGAGTCGATCCGCGTGATCCACCGATTCCTCGACCAGGGCGGGAACCTTCTCGACACCGCCGACATGTATGGATCGGGGAGAAACGAGCAACTCGTCGGCAAGGCGATCGCCGACCGTCGCGGCCGGGTCGTGCTGGCGACCAAATTCGGCAACGTCCGCGGCCCGAACGGCGAATTCCTCGGCGTCCGGGGCGACGCGCCGTACGTCCGGGAATGCTGCGACGCCAGCCTGAAGCGGCTCGGCGTGGATCACATCGACCTCTATTACCAGCACCGCGTCGATCCCAACACGCCGATCGAGGAGACCGTGGGCGCGATGGCTGAGTTGGTGAAGGCGGGGAAGGTAGGGCATTTGGGTCTTTCGGAAGCCGCGCCCGCGACGATCCGGCGAGCGGCGGCCGTGCATCCGATCGCGGCGTTGCAAACGGAATACTCGCTCTGGTCGCGCGAGCCCGAGGCCGACGTTCTGCCGACGGTCCGCGAGTTGGGGATCGGGTTCGTAGCCTACAGTCCGCTGGGCCGAGGCTTCCTCACCGGTCGGTATCGCACGATCGACGACCTGCCGGCCGACGACTATCGCCGCAACGCGCCCCGGTTCCAGGGAGAGAATTTCCAGAAGAACCTCGACATCGTGAAGACGATCGAAGAGATGGCGAAGTCCAAAGGCTGTACGTCGAGCCAGCTTGCGCTCGCCTGGGTGCTGGCACAGGGCGACGACGTCGTGCCGATCCCCGGAACCAAGCGGGTCGCGTATCTCGGCGACAACCTGGGCGCGGCCGGCGTCGCCCTGTCGGCCGCCGAGCTGGCGAGGATCGACGCGTTGCTGCCGGCGGGGTCGGCCTCGGGCGACCGCTACCATGCTCAAGCGATGCGGGCCGTCGACAAGTAAGTAAGTCGCATGAAGGTCGGCGGTTTCGTGGAATCAACATCGAGACTGGCCTTGGGGGCGTGTGCGCTTCCCTGTAACATTGAGTTCGACCCAGGGTGGAGGCTGTCGGGAACGGAGCGGCGATGAAGACGCGAGGGCGATGGCGGCTCGCTTTGATGATGGCGTTGCTTTATGCCGTCCAGGGGTCGTTCTGGCCGCTGCTGGGGGTCCATCTCGGCGAACTCGGCGTCGAGGGCCGCGAGCGGGGCTGGATCTTCGCCTCACAGGCCCTGGCGGCGACCGCCCTGCCGCTGGGCGCCGGGCAGCTCGTCGACCGCCTGATGCCGACCCAGACGTTCCTGGTGCTGGCCTACGCGATCGGCACCGTGATCCTGGCGGTCCTGGCCTCGGGTTGGGTCGTGAATCCGCTGATGTTGTTCCTCGTCTTCCTGGCCTACTGGTCGTTGATCGCGCCGACCAACGGCCTGAGCAGCTCGCTGGCGATGCGGAACCTCGACGAGCCGAGCCGCGAGTTCCCAGCGGTCCGGCTCTGGGGGACCGTCGGCTGGATGGCCGTGGGCTGGCTGGTCTCGGTCGTGATGCTGGCGGTCGCCCCCATCCGTACGGCCGGCGGCATGCCCGAGGCGTTCTACCTCGCCGCCGGGCTGTCGCTGGTGATGGCCGTTTTTTGCTGGTTTCTGCCGCACACGCCTCCGCTGGCGACCGCCGCGCCGGCCCGGGCGAACCTTCGCCAAGGGCTGGAAGTGTTGCGGCAGCCGGACGTTCGGGTTTACCTGATCACGGCGTTCGGCGTCTATTTGACGACGCCCATGGTCTATCAGGTGATGCCGGGATACCTCGCGGCGCGGGGCTTGCCCCGCCCCTGGATCTCGACGGCCATGTCGCTTGGGCAAGTCCCCGAGGTCGCCGCGCTGGCGACCTTGCCGTGGCTGCTCGGGCGGATCGGCTACAAGTGGACCATGGCGTTGGGGGTCTCCGCGTGGCTCGCCCGGTTCGCCACGCTGGCCGTGAACCCGCCGCTGTGGCTGGCCGTCGGCGGCGGCGTGCTGCACGGAGTGGGCTACGGCTGCTTCACGATCGGCGGCCAGGTTTTCCTCGACAGCCGCGCGCCTCGGACCCACCGCGCCAGCGTCCAGGCGATTTTCCTGGTCCTCACGACCGGGCTGGGCTCGCTGCTGGGAAGCCTGCTGGCCGGCGAATGGGTCGGGCGCGGCTCGGGGGATGATGTTCTGGTGTTCCTCATCCCTTGCATGATCAATGGAGCGTTGTTAATCTATTTCCTGAGAGGGTTTCGATCGCATGTCTCGACCGTGGATCGGGCCGGCGCAGCCAACGCCGACCTTCCCTCGCGTCCGTACGCTGTGCGGGGGACGGTTGCTTGCGTTGGGAACTTGGTGACGGAGTCGGCCGATGGGTGACTATCTCCGCCTGTTGACCGTCAATGACCGGGATGTTCCCCTGGCCGCACTGCAACGAGCCGTACCCTTCGGCGCAGTCTGGTCGGTCGACCACCCGGGAATGCTCGGCAACTACCTTGCGATGGGCCCTGAGCTCAGCGACCTGCACAACGTGTGGGCGACCATCGAGCGCAACCCCGTCGGCCCGAACACGCTCGGTGCCGAAGAGGTCGCCGAATTCATCGACAGCCTCGAGTCTGGCGGGCCCCCGTCGGCCGTCCGCTGGCTGGCCGACTACCTTGAAACGGTTCGGGCCATCTACGCCATCCGGATCTACCCCGAGGCGATGCGCAACCATCCCGAGGCCATCGAAGCCGTCTTCTCGGTGCGCACCGCGCTCCGCGAGGCTGTCGGCGGCGTCGGCCAGTGGGACGGCCACGGCTTCACCAACGAAGATGACCGGCTCATCTGGTGCGACCCCCACTCCAAGCTCGCGGGAACGACCCAGGCCGCCATGCTCGATGAGTCCACGGGTGAATGGATCTCGTTCGAGCTGAATCTCGACAACCCCCGCGCGTTCGCCGCCTTCCTCCGCGGCGAGTTCGCCGAGATCGACCGGTCGCGCCCCACTCACTGACCAGCCTGGCTCAACCGCCAAGGCCCCAACGTCGGCACAGCCAGTCGGCGAGCCGCGCTTCCAGCCAGCGGCGGTCGCCTCGCCAGGGGGTCCGGCTGATGTAGCCCAGATGTCCGCCATGCGCGCAGAGCTCGAAATCGACGTTCGCTGGAAACGCGACCGAGCGAAACGCCTCGACCGGGATGAATGGGTCGTCGGCTGCGTGCACAACCAACCCGGCGAGTGCGATCCGAGGCGCGAGCGGTCCGGCGCTGGAGCGTTGGTAATAGTCGTCGGCCGAGGCGAACCCGTTGCGGGGCGCGGTGTAGAGGTCGTCGAACGTGTAGACCGACCGGACGCCCTGAAGATCGACCGCGCCGAGGTCCGGAAACCGGCGATGCAGCTTAACCACCTCGCCGCGGAGCCAGCGGACGAAGTTGCGATCGTAGACGAAGTTCTCGGGTTCTTGCATCCGACGCGCGCAGGCGAGGAGGTCGATCGGCGGGTTGGCGGCGAGGATGCAGTCGAGCCCCGCCGCCGGGCGCTCGGCCGCCTCGGCGGCGAGCTTGAGCGCGAGGCTCGCGCCCAGCGAGAACCCGGCGACCGCGATCGGCGACCCGCGAGCCCGATCCGCCAGCCAGTCCACCACGGTGCGGACGTCGGCGCTGCGTCCCGCGTGGTAGATTCGCCTGGCGAGCCCGAAACCCTCGCCCGCCCCCCTCAGGTTCATGCGGACGACGCGGACGCCCATCGCGTGCAGCCGGTTCGCGAACCGGATCAGATACGGCGCGCCCGCCGAGCCGGCCAGGCCGTGAATCAGCACCGCCGCCGGTTCGCCGACGCGCCACCCGCGTGGAATCGATTCGAGCACGCACAAATGATCGCCGTCGCCGAGATCGATCGAGAGGGTCTCGACTTCAAGCCCGAGCCGCCCGCCGCCGAGGAGCCAGCCGCCGATCGTCTGAGCGTGCCCCCCCTTCACCCACGGGTGCGGCGCGAAGGAGGGCGCGGCATCACGTGCCTGGGTTGTCGGCTCAGTCGATCGAATCAGGCTGTGCGGCATGAAATGCGGCATGAAATATGATACGTTTCGGCAGTGATGGAACATTTTGGAGTCCGACTTCGCGTGCGAAGTCGTCGTAGGTTCCCAACACCTGTTGGGAATTATAGCAATTACGAGACCTCGTCGCCACGTCGTCGAGAGCCGCGAACCGAGCGACGACTTCCAGGAAACTCCCCGTGCTCGCTGGGAACTTTTCTGGTTCTCGACTAGCATGGTGTCTTGACGCCGCGCGATTCCCCCCCTGGTTTCACCCGTTCTGGGATTCAAGGGTCAGGCATATCATGGCAGACATCGTGATCATCAATCCTCGGTTCGAACCGTCCTATTGGGGGATGGATCATGCGCTTCCCTTCATGGGGAAGTCGGCGAACCTGCCGGTGGCGTGCCTGCCGCTGCTGGCGGCGCTCACGCCCAGGGAGCACGACGTCACGCTGATCGATGAGAACGTCGAGGCGATCGACTGGGAGCGGTGCGCGCGGGCCGACATCGTGGCCCTGACGGGCATGAGCGTGCAGCGGTTCCGCATGAAGGAGATCCTCACCGAGCTGAAGGCGCGGGGCTGCTTCGTGGTGATCGGCGGCCCGTGGATCACCGTCCAGGAAGACTACTTCGACGACGTCCCCGACGTGATTTTCGTCGGCGAGGCCGAGGAGACGTGGCCCCAGTTCCTCCGCGAGTGGTCCAGCGGCTTGCACCAGTTTCGGTACGAGCAGGCCGACAAGACCGACATGTCGACGGTGCCCACGCCGCGGTTCGACCTGATCAACATGAAGAAGTACGCCTTCGGCAGCCTTCAGTTCTCGCGCGGATGCCCGTTTCAGTGCGAGTTCTGCGACATCATCGTGACGTTCGGGCGGCGTCCCCGGATCAAGACCAGCGCGCAGGTGATCGCCGAGCTGGATGCGATTCTCAAGACGGGGCTGCGGATCGTCTTCATCGTCGACGACAACCTGATCGGCAACAAGAAGGCGATCAAGGTCGTGCTCCGCGAGGTCATCGAGTGGCAGCGGAAGAAAGGCTATCCACTCACCTTTTTCACGGAGGCGTCGATCGACCTGGCCGACGACGCGGAGCTGCTTGACCTGATGGTCGAGGCCAACTTCGTCGCCACGTTCATCGGCATCGAGAGCCCCAGCGAAGAAGCCCTCCGCGAGACCAAGAAGTTCCAGAACGTCCGCGCGGGGGGGACCCTGACGGAGAAGGTCCGCACCATCCAGAAGGCCGGCATCGAGGTCTGGTGCGGCATGATCATGGGGTTCGACAGCGACGACGTCGGAATCGTCGAGCGGCAGATCGAGTTCATCCAGCAGAGCCGGATCGCGTTCTCGATGAGCGGCATGCTCTCGGCCATTCCCAAGACGCCGCTCCATTCGCGGCTCGCCACGGAGGGCCGGCTCGACTTCTCCGACCGCTCCGAGTTCGGCACGAACGTCGTCCCGCTCAAGATGTCGCGAGAGGAGCTGCTCAACGGCTATTTCGAGGTCTTGAACCGGCTCTACGAGCCCGAGGCCTACTTCGAGCGGACCGACGCCTTGTTCCTCGACCCCGCCTTCGAGCTCGGGATCGTCAAGAAGAAACCCTGGTGGCGACTCTCCCGGCGCTGGGTGCTCTCGGAGGCGAAGTGCGTCGTCGAGAGCCTCGGCCTGTTCTCGCGACTGATCTGGAGCGTCCCCAGCGCCGAGCTGCGCCGCGAGTACCGCAAGCGCCTCTTCAACTTCCTCAAGGTCCATCGCCGTCCCGGGTTGCTGCTGTTCTACGTATTCCATCTCGCCATGCATTATCATACCTGGAAGATGGCCAAGGACATGTCCAGCCGAAGCTCGCAACTGGTCAACTCGTTCTGAGTCCCGAGAACGCAAGACACTTTCCGGTTGAGTTCGGCCGGCCAAAGGGATACTTTCAATTGGCTCAAGGGCTCGCCGCCGCGCGCGGCGGGCCGACGAGTCGGGGGGATCGCCGTCTACGACGAGGCGGTTTCCCCCGGTTCCGGCAGGCGTTTGGTTCCTGAAAAATCCCCCATGGCGGCGAGACGAAGCGAGTTCGCTGTCCGTTTCGGGGTGGTTCCCGAATCACGCGACGACACCGACCGGCTCGAAAGGCGCACAGCGACTCTCGACGCGGAGAGATCGCGGGTTCGTCTCTTCGCCCCCGGCGAATCACTCTTAATACGTTCGTCTCCCGACGACGACGGCCCCGCGACGACCGACTCCGCGCCCCTGTGATCCTGCTTCCTCGTCCTCGCGAGGCCTAAGGCCGATGGTCGTCCCCCGTGGGGACGCGGATTGAAACAGACAGAAAAGGTTGATCATGAGTACAACGACGGCCGCTCGACCGGCCCGGCGACAGATCGCATGGGCTTCGATCCTGTACATGGTCGCACTCCATGTCGGGGCCCTGCTCGCGTTCCTTCCAGCCTATTTCTCCTGGTCGGGCGTGCTGCTCTGCGTGTTTCTCCACTGGCTGAGTGGCGGCATCGGGATCTGCATGGTTTACCACCGGCTGCTGACGCATCGCAGCTTCACGGTACGTCCGAAATGGCTGGAATACCCGCTGACCGTCATCGGCGGGATGGCCTCCGAAGGGGGCGCGATCGGCTGGGTCTCCGACCACCGCCGCCACCATGCGTATTCCGACGACGAGCTCGACACCCACTCGCCGCTCCGGGGCTTCATGTGGGCTCACATGGGATGGTTCATGGTCTCGGACGAGGCTTCGCGCCACGACGAGGCCTACTACAAGCGATGGGCGCCCGACCTGTTCCGCGACCCGATCCACCGCTGGATCGACCGCTACTTCATCGTCTTCCCGTTGGCGAGCTTCGCGGCCCTGTACGCCGCCGGCTCGTATTACGGGCTGGGCATGAGCTGGCTGATCTGGGGCGGGTTCGTCCGCACGATCTTCGTGCTGCACACGACCTGGCTGGTGAACTCGGCCAGCCACATCTGGGGATACCGCACCCACGCCACCCGCGACCAGTCGACCAACCTCTGGTGGGTCGCGGCTCTCACCTACGGCGAAGGCTGGCACAACAACCACCACGCGTTCCAGACCTCGGCCCGCCACGGTCTCGACTGGTGGGAGATCGACCCGACCTACATGGCCATCAAACTGATGTCGGCCCTGGGAATGGCGGGCGACATCAAGCTCGCCAAGGTCCGCAAGGGTCCTGACGGGACCCTCATCGAGCCGGGCGCTCGCACCATCATCCCGGCCGTCGAGACGCCCCACGAGGCGTTGACGGAAATGCAGCAATCCCGCGTTTGACGCGACGGCTCGCCGTGCCTCCGCTCGGCTCCGGGATTTCCAACTTCCGCCGCGGTCGATCCAAGTGGTCGACCGCGGCGGTTCGTGTTTTCGAAGCGCGGTCGCGATCCTGCGGCTGCTTCCCCTTGTCTTCCCCGTGGCGACCGGCGATGATGACGTCGTTCGATCGGTTCTCAGCGGCCCTAGCTCAACGGCAGAGCAGGGGACTCATCAACCAAAATGGTGGCGCCGGAGGGCGACCTTCGGATGCGAACCGGGTGAATTGCGGGAAACCTAAACCTCTGTTTTGAGGCACGGCGATCCGCAGCCAAGCCTGGCCGGGCTTTGGTGGCCAGGAAGGTTCAGAGACTAGCGGGGTGAGTCCCAACGATAATCCCCGCCTCGAGCGCCCGGCCTCCCTCGAATGCTTCGAGGCGGTCACGTCAAGCGGTCCGTCAACGACCGCCACGCAACCGTTTCGATCGTCGCAGGCGAGGATGAGATAGTCCAAGCCCCGTGGAAACGCGGGGGCACTTGAATCCCTTGGTTGCAGGTTCGAATCCTGCGGGCCGCACTCGTCTCGCCGTTTTTTTCGCCGGTCATCGACTCGGGCAGGTTTTTTTTGCGACCTTCCGACCTTCCGAACTTCAGGTGGACGGATCGATGATCGACCCCGATCCGATTCCGTTCGCCGACGTGCCGCCCCCGGGCGCGACGGCCCCCGAACGGCCGACGCCGGCATCCGCCCCCATCGTCGTCAAGCGCGACGAGGCCGAGCGGAAGAGTCGGCGGATCGGCCGCGGCTTCGCGATCCTGCTGACGATCGCGGCGTGCACCCTGCACGGGATCGCTGTCTGGAAAGGAATGGGTGGCGCGGAGGGCCTGAGCAACGCCTGGCCACTCTGGCGCGACGACCATCCACTTTATTACCACAGCGCCCTCGTCACCCGGTCGTTCCTCGCACAGTCGGGGACGACGGCCGGATACGACCCCAGCTTCATGTCGGGCTACGCCAAGAGCGTCGTCTTCCCGGCCTCCTCGACGCTCCCTGAACTGGTAGTCTGGGCGTTCGGCGGCCAACGGCCGGAGCTGGCGTACAAGCTTTACGTCCTGATCTCGACCGCACTTGTGCCATGGCTCGTGGCGGCGGCCTGCTGGATCTGGAGGATACGAGCGGGAGGCGTGGCGACGGCCGTCTTGCTCTTCCTCGCCTACCTCTGGACCGACTTCCCCATCAACTACGCGTCGCTCGGCATGGTGCCGTATCTGCTGGCGATCCCTCTAAGCCTGGTTGCGACGGGGGCGTTCGGCCGGTTCCTCGACGCCGGTGGATCCGGCCGCTGGCTGGCCGCCTCGTTGCTGTGCGCGGGGGCGTTCCTCGTCCATCTGACCTCGGCCATGATCATCGCGCCGGCCGGGGCGGTCGCGTACATCGCGTCCTGGGCCGGGCTGAAGTTCACGCGACATCTCGGCGTCTGGCTGCTGCCGCTGGTGGTCCTGGCGACGAACGCCTTCTGGTGGCTGCCGGGGCTCTGGCTTTCCGAGACCAAGGGGGCCAGCGACTTCGTGTTCCGGCACCCGGAAGGGGCGCTCCTGCGAATCGTCCGGATCGCGATCGGCGAATCCCCGATCGAGGTGATCCTCGTAACCCTGGGCCTGCCGGGGCTGGTCCTGCTGAGTCGTCGTCATCGCGGCCTGGGCGCAGCGCTCTGGGGGTTCTGCGCGGCGGGTTTCTTCTGGGGATATCTCGCCAGCGACATCCGCTCGCTCGACTTTCTCCAGCCGGGGCGGCACACATACGCCTTTTACACGGCCTTGACCGTGGCGGTCGGGGCGGGCTTCTTTCCGTTCCTGGAGAAGCTCCGCCCGACGAAGTTCGGCCCGTTCCGGCTCGACCACTGGGCGTTGGCCGCAGCTGTTTTGATCGGCGTTCGCATCCTGGTCATGCCGCTGGTGGGCTCGGTGCAACTGCGGATCGGAGGAGCGGAAACGTTTCTGATGAGCAAGCCGTCGGCGACGCTCCTGTGGGTGGTCGACGGCGTCAAGAGACATGCAAAGCCTGGCGACCGCGTGCTTTACGAAGAGAGCGGCTTCGACGTCCAGGGGATTCCCGATCCCTACCAGCACGGCCGGTTCAGCGGCCTGATCCCCGAGCGTGTGGGGGTTGAATTGATCGGCGGCCCCTATCTCCACGCGGCCCTCCAGACCAACTTCACCCAGTTCGGGGAAGGCAAGCTGTTTGGGATGGTCGACTGGGACCGCGACTTCTTCGTGAAGTACGCCCGACTGTACCGGCCCAGCCTGATGGTCTGCTGGACCCCCCGGGCCCGCCGGTTCTGCCAGTCGAACCCCGACCTGGCGAAAATCCTGGAAGACGACGGCACGCTCTTGATCGCCCGGATCTCCGGCTTCGAGGGGGACGCCGTGCGCGGGTCGGCGCGGGTGGCCGCCGCGCCGGGCCGGCTGACGGTCCGCGAGATGTCGCCCGATCTTGACGGATCGGTGGTCTTGCGGTATCACTCCGTCCCGAGCTTGCAGGCCCATCCGGCCGTCCCGGTTGACGCCACGTATGAGGAAGGGGATCCGGTTCCGTTCATCCGGCTCCGACCTTCTCCGGGGGTGTCCGAGGTGGAATTGGAGATGATTCCGCCGGTTCGGATCCCCTGGGCTTCCGGCCGGTGAAGGGCATCTTTTGAAGTCCGCGGCGAAACACGCATGCTGATTCGCTCTGCGTGGCTTTCTCCAGGGAGGGAGTACGCCGTGCTTGAGATCGACACCGGACCCCGACGCCTCGTCATCGGCCGGTACGCGCGACCGTTCTTCTGGTTCCTCTGGGCGGCCGTCGTGATCACTGCCGCGGCCTTCTACTATCCCAAGGCCGCCGATCAGCGCAGCGCCTTCGTGCGCTGGCAGCCCCAGGTGCTGAAGTTCTGGGACGGGGTGAACATCTATGACAAGATGTACTTCCCGAACCCGCCGATCATGCCGATCACGCTCTATCCGTTGATGACGCTGCCGCCGGTCGCGGCGGCGATGTCGTGGTTCCTGATCAAGGCGGCGCTGACGACCATCACGTTCTTGATCTGCTTCGACGTGGTCAAGTCGCGCGATCGGCCGTTGCTCCCCCCGTTCTTTCAGACCGCGATTCTCGTGCTCAGCCTGCGGCCGATCCTCGGCGACCTTCACCACGGCAACATCAACCTCCTGATTCTGTTCCTGCTGGCGACGATGTTCCAGGCCTGGCGCAAGGGACACGACACGGCGGCCGGGCTGCTGCTGGGCCTGGCGATCTCGTTCAAGGTGACCCCCGCCTTGTTCCTGCCCTACTTCCTCTACAAGAAGTCGTGGCGGACGGTGGCCGCGACGTTCCTGGGCCTGGCGCTGTTTCTGGTGGTCATCCCCAGCTTGGTGCTCGGCCCGGACTTCAACACGCTCTGCCTCAAGACCTGGTGGCACCGGATGTTGACGCCGTTCCTGATCGAGGGGAACGCCAGCCCGCAAGAGCCCAATCAGTCGATCGTCGGCGTCCTGACGCGGTTGCTCACGGAGATCAAGCCGGGGACCAATCGCTACGACGTGCGGCTCGACCTGAACCTGGCCTCGCTGCCTCCCCAGTTGGTCAGCCTGCTCGTCAAGGGGGTGGCCCTGGGCCTGGTGGGGCTCCTGGCCGTCTTCTGCCGGACCAAGGACCCCGACCGTCGAAGCCCGCTCTACCTGGGAGAGATCTCCCTGGTGGTGCTGACCATGCTGTTCGTGTCGGAACGGAGCTGGAAGCACCACTTCGTCACGCTGGTATTTCCTTATGCGTATCTGGTCTACGAGTTGTACGCGCCCGGCCTGACGTTGCGGAGTCGATACGGGATCGCCGGCGCCTTGGTCGCGTCGTTCTTGCTGATGGCGAGCACGTCGAGCGAGTTCGGCGGCCTGTTCGCCGAAGGCAAGGGGCATGACATCGCTCAGTACTATGGAATGTTCATGTGGGCGGCCGTCGTCCTTTACGCCGCGGTCGCATGGAGGCTGCGCGTCGGCCAGTCGAGCCTCGCCGTCGCCGCCGCGACGCCCGGGCGCGACGATCCGGCGCCCAACCGCAAGCTGAGCCCGGCCTACAAGACGCTCGGGGCCGGCTGAGCCGCGCCTCGCCTGTTCGATCCCAAGTCTCCTCAAAACCGGCGTCGCGGTTCTCGCGACGGCCGGTCGGCCCTTCCGGCCACGCCCAGGCGAACTTTGCCGACTTTGCGGATTTCAACGATAATCTCAAGTCTACAGGCCGATGCGGCCGATCAAATTATCAATTCGTGTCAGGATTGGTCTCCGCGACGGCCGTAGGCGCGCCGCGAGGATCGATCGAGACCGCCTCTGTCTGAGCGACGGCGTCCGGCGACCCTGGCGCCTTCAACATCTCGGCTGCCGGCCAAGGAGGGCCCATGAACCCGTCACGTGAACTGCCCCGGAAGCGTCGTCAAAGCACGTTCTCCGTCGATCTCCTCGAGGACCGCACGGTGATGAGCGCGGGGATGGGAAGCACCTTCGCCATCGTCCCCGGAACGATCGCCGCGGCCGGTCAGATCTCGACGGTCCAGGTCAAGATCGACCCCAGCTACTTCACCGGCGGCAAGGGGGGCAAGTTGGTGGTGGGGGTCGACGTCGCGGCCGACCCGTCCTCGACGGCCAAGCCCGAGATCGTCTCGATCCGCGCCGAGGGGAGCCGACGTCCGTTGTCGGTCCAGCACTCGGTCTACTCGCAGTCGATCGTCAAATCCAAGAGCCTTTCGACTCCGGTCAGCTCGGCCATCACAAGCACCCTGACCGTGCCCAAGGCCGGCCAGGGCCCGGCGACCTACCTGGTCGACGTCAAGGGCCTGTCGTCGACGACCGGCAACTACCTGCTCGGCTTCTACCTGCCGGGCGACACCAACGGCGACGGCACGGTCGATCAGACCGACATCAAGGCCATCAAGTCCGAGATGGGCGCGGCGTCGACCAGCTCCAAGTATACGTTCGACGCCGACGCCAACCGCGACGGCAAGATCAACAGCGCCGACCTTCGGATCGCCACGCAGAACCTCGGGGCCAAGACCACGATCAGCCCGGTCGTGAACGTCAACCTCGACCCGGCCACCGACGGCCCGCTGCACAGCCGGATCACCAGCTCGCGGCTCGTCCGGTTCACGGGTGCCGTGACCCCGAACGCGACGGTCAAATTCGCCGAAATCAACAACAACTCCCCCGGCGCGACGGCCACCGCCGACGCCACGGGCAACTATAGCATCATGGTTCCCCTCGGCGACGGCTCGAACACCTTCAAGGTGACGACCGCCGACGCGTTCGGCCAGTCGATCACCGGCCAGATCTCCCCCGTGACGTGGTCGGCCAACCCGCCGACCGTCACGAACACGCCGCCGACGACGACCTGACGCCGCCGAACCCCTCCACCGCCCGGGCGACGGCCTCGCGCACCAGCGCGTCGTCGTCGCCCTGGAACCGTTCCAGCGCCTCGCGGGCGATCGGCGATCCAATGCGGCCGAGCGCCCAGGCGGCGGCGGCGCGAATCACCGGGTCTTCAGCGCGGTCCGCCAGCCGATCGATCAGGGCAGGCGCCGCGCCTTCGTCACGCGCCGAGCCCAAGACTAGCGCCGCGTTCCGCACCAGCCCGACGCGGCGGGCGCGTTCGAGGGCCGAGCCCCGCAGCGCCCGCTTCCAGTCCCCCTTCGACCGGTTCAGCCATTCCACCAGATCGGCGTCGACCCACTCGTCGCGCGCGTCCAGCTCGTGGACGCGGCCGGCGGGCGCCTTGCGATTCCACGGGCAGACGTCCTGGCAGACGTCGCAGCCGAAGACCCAGCCGTCGAGGCGGTCGGCCTGGTCGTCGGGGATCGCGCCGCGATGCTCGATCGTCCAGTAGCTGATGCAACGCCCCGCGTCGAGCTGGTACGGACCGTCGAACGCCCCCGTGGGGCAGGCGTCCAGACACCGCGTGCAAGTCCCACAATGGGACGAGACGTGCGGCGGATCGGGCTCAAGATCGAGATCGACCAGCAACGCGCCCAGGAACGTGAAGCTCCCCAGCCGCCGGTCGATCAGCAGCGTGTTCTTACCGATCCACCCCAGACCGGCGAGCCGCCCGTAGTCGCGTTCCAGCAGCGGCGCGGTGTCGACCACTGCGCGCCCCTCGACCTCGGGGCGTTCAAGCTTCAGCCAGTCGAGCAGGGCGGCGAGCCGGGCGCGAAGGACCTGGTGGTAGTCGAGCCCTCGCGCGTACCGCGCGATCTTGCCGGACAATCGGCGGGAGGGCGCGTCGGCGTCGGTCGGCTCGCCATAGACGAGGCTGACCATGACCACCGCGCGGACCCCTTCGAGCACGCTGTCGGGATGGGCGCGGGCCTCGGCGTGCCGCTCCATGTACTGCATGCCCGCGGCGCGGCCGGCGTCGAGCCATTCGCGGAACCGGTCGTAGTCCGGCGGCGTCCGCGCGCCGGCGACACCGACGCGGTCGAAGCCCAGCTCGACCGCCTTGGCCTTCAGCCGGCGCGTGAGGTCGGCTTCGCTCATCGCCGCGGCTCGCTCGGAACGCTTCGCTCAGACCGCCGCGCGGCGCGCGAGGGCCTGCGAGTCCTTGACACCGAGGTAGTCATAAATCTGCCGGGTCGCGTCGGAGCGGTTGAGGGTGTAGAAATGAAGGCCGCGCACCTCGTTGTCGAGGAGGTCGCGGCACTGCTCGGTGGCCCAGTGGACGCCGACCTTGGCGACCGATTCCGCCGAATCGCCGCACCGCTCGACGGCCCGAAGCAGCCGGGCGGGAATCCGCGCCCCCAGCGCCAGCTCGGCGATCCGCGCCAGGTTCTCCTTCGACGTCACGGGCATGATCCCGGCGAGGATCGGCACGCGGATTCCGGCCAGGTCGCACCGTTCGCGGAAGTCGTAAAAGTCGGCGTTCTGAAAGAAGAGCTGGGTGCAGATGTAGTCGGCGCCGGCGTCGACCTTGCGCTTCAGGTTGTCCATCTCCAGGAGCCGGTTGGGGGTCCCGGGGTGCCCCTCGGGAAAGCCCGCGACCCCGACGCCGAACCCGCGTGAATCGGCCACGCCCAGGCGTGAGCGGACGAAACGGACGAGCTGATCGGCGTACTGGAAGGCGTCGTTCGCGCGGTCGTACCCCTGAAGGTTGCGCGGCGGGTCGCCACCCAGCGCCAGGATGTTCTCGATCTTCGAGGCGGCGTAGCGTTCGAGGATCGCCTCCAGCTCGGCCTCGGAGTGACACACGCAAGTCAGGTGCGAGATCGCCGTGAGGTTGGTCTCTTGCTGGATCCGGACGATCAGATCGTGCGTCCGCTCTCGCGTCGTGCCGCCGGCCCCGTAGGTGACCGACACGAACGAAGGCTGGAGCGCCTGGAGATGCGCCATCGTTTCGAAGAGATCCGCCGAGGCCTTGTCCGTTTTCGGAGGAAAGAACTCGAAGCTGAAGGTCGTGGGGTTCGTCTCGAAGATGTCCAGAATATGCATGATCGTATCCGTCCCATCGAATCGCCCGGCCCGCCCGGCGGCTGGTCCCTCTTATGACTGGACAATAGAATAACGGCTGATCCGCCTTGCCGACAGATGATCTTGATTCGCCGTGAGCCCGCGGCGACTCGTCACTGCGACGATCGAACGCCGATCTTGGGGCAGAACGGTTCGAGCGGGCATTGGCTGCAATGGGGCTTTCGGGCCACGCAGAGTTTCCGGCCGTGGTGGATCAGGCGGTGACTGAACTCGACCCACTCGGAGCGCGGGACGACGGCCATCAGGTCGGTCTCGATCTGCTCGGGGGTCTTTCGGGTCGTCAGGCCGAGCCGGCCGGCGAGCCGCTTGACGTGAGTGTCGACGACGACGCCCGTCGCCAGGCCGAAGGCCGTTCCGAGCACCACGTTGGCCGTCTTTCGCCCCACCCCGGCGAGGGCCGTCAAAAGTTCGAGATCGCGGGGGACCTGGCCGCCGTGCTCCTGTTGCAGGCGAGCGGCCATCGCCTGGAGGTTCTTGGCCTTGGCCCGAAAGAAACCGGTCGAGCGGATCAGCTCTTCCACCTCGGCCCGATCGGCCTCGGCCAGGGACCGGGCGTCGGGGAACCGGGCGAACAACCGGGGCGTGACGAGGTTCACCCGCACGTCGGTGCACTGGGCCGAGAGGATCGTCGCCGCCAGGAGCTGGAACGGGCCGTCGTGAACCAAGGCGCACTCGGCATCGGGATACAGTTCCTTGAGGGCCTTGAGGACGCGACGCGCCTGAAGCTTGGGATCGCTGGAAGGCTGTTGTTTCTTGGGCATCCCCACGCATCCCACCATCATCGCCCCGGCGACGACTTGCAAACCCTGGCCTGACGCAGCCTTGCCGCCGTTCCGAGGCCGACTACAATGCACTTCGCGACATGGCGAAGTCGACCGCGCCCGGATCGGGCCGAGCCCCGTACTGTATTTGCCGTCTCGACGAGGCGAAAGTCAAGTGGTATGGACGACGACCTGGATTTGCGCGATTTTTCGGACGTCACCCGGCTGTTTCCGCTGCCGAAGGTCGTCCTTTTCCCTCACGTCGTCCTGCCCTTGCACATCTTCGAGCCTCGATACCGGCAGATGACCGAAGACGCCCTTGCGGACGACCGGCTGATCACGATCGTCCAGCTCAAAACCGTCCCCGACGTCGGCGGCTGGACCGAGCCGGCGGCGGTCGAGGAAGTCGGCTGTCTGGGCAAGATCATTCGGCACGAACGGCTCGCCGACGGCCGGTTCAACCTGCTGCTCCTGGGTCGGAAACGCGTCCGATTGCGATGCGAGCCGCCGAGCGGGCGGCTCTACCGCGTCGCCGAGGTCGACGTCCTCGACGACCTCGCCCCGGGCGACTCCGAAGCCGCTCGACGCGCCGGCCTCGTCGATCTCTTCCGCAGGGTCGTCGGCCGCGAGCACGCGCTCGATCCGGACTTCTCGAAGCTGCTCAACGCGTCGGCGCCCCTGGGCGTCCTCGTCGACGTCATGGCCCACGCGCTCAGCTTACCCATCGAGCTGAAGCAGTCGCTCCTGAACGAGCCCTCGGTCGAAAAGCGGTGCGGGACGATCCAGGAACTGCTCGAACGGCTCGAGCAAATCGCCGGCTCGGCCCCGCGCACGCACCCGTTTCCCCCTGATTTCAGCCTGAATTGAACGCCGCTCCAAGCTTCTTGATTTTCGGGGCGGCGAACCTTACAATGGACCGTGCTTCAGCAGAAGCTTTTGGCGTTTTTCGACTTACGTCGAAATCGCGAAGGCCGGCGACTCGTCCCCGGCGTTTGCGGCCGACCTGGGCGGGATGAACCCGGCTCGGGCCGCGGAGATCGATTGCGAAAGCCGCCCGGGAACGGAGATCCGGTGGGAGGCCTCGCCTTGCCTCGTCCCGAGAAAGTATTGATGGCTGCCAACACGCCTCGTCACGAAGTCGATCTCGACCGGATTCGCCGGGCCGTTCGAGAAATCCTGCTGGCCGTCGGCGAAGATCCGGAGCGGGAAGGGCTGGTGGAAACCCCCGACCGCGTCGCCCGGATGTACGCCGAGGTCTTCCAGGGACTGCATCAAGACCCCCGCGTCCACCTCACCAAACTGTTCACGCAGAAATACGACGAGATGGTCCTGGTCAAGGACATCCGCTTCGTGAGCTTCTGCGAGCATCACCTGCTGCCCGTGGTCGGCCAGGCGCATGTGGCCTACATCCCCAACGGCAAGGTCGTCGGCCTTTCGAAGATCCCCCGGGTGATCGACGTCCTGGCCAAGCGCCCTCAGATGCAGGAGCGGCTCACCGAGGAGCTCGCCGACCTCTTGATGAGAGAGCTCGACGCGAGGGGCGTGGCCGTCGTCATTGAGGCCAGCCATAGCTGCATGACCATCCGAGGGGTCAACAAGCCGAACGCCACGTTCGTCACAAGCGCGGTCCGAGGAGCGTTCAAGGAGAGAATGGCGACGCGTTCGGAGGTGATGTCGCTGATCTTCGGCGCCAAGAACTGAGCCGCGCTGCTCGCCCCAGCCCGCGCCGTGTGCGAGAATAGGTTCTCTAACTTCCGTGTCGACCCGCGATCTTGGCTCCGAGCACGCCTGTGACCTCCAGCTCTTCCATTCTCGCCGATTTCGCCGTCCGCCTCGCGTTCGGGCTGTCGCTCGTGCTGGCGGCCACCAGCTGGCGAATGACGCCGTTGGCCTTCTTTCGCACGAATTCCCAGGTGATCCTGGGGCTGCTTGTGCTGGCGGCCCTGGACGTCTCGCGAGGCGGCGCGACGAGCCCGGCGTGCTGGTCGCTGGCGGCGGCGGCCTTCGCGGCCTACGCGGCCACGATCGCCTGGGGGCTGGGTCTCGCTCGGATCGGCCGGCCGGTGCTCGGTCTGATCGCGGTCGTCGCGGCGGCCTGGCTGACGGCGGCGTCGTACGACGCCGACCGCGGGCTCTGGATGTTCAACTCCGTCAGCCGGGGGGCTTCGGGCTTCGTGCTCGGGGCCACGCTGGCGGCGATGTTGCTGGGCCACCACTACCTGACGGCGCCTTCGATGTCGATCGAGCCGCTCAAACGCTACGTCCGCTTCATGGGTTGGGCGCTCGCCGTACGGGGCGCCCTGGGCCTGTCGGGCCTTCTGCTCAGCCACGGCGCGCATCCGGCGCTGGGCGTCGGGGCCGTGTCGGCCGACTCGTGGATCTTCCCGATGATGCGCTGGGGGATGGGATTCGTCGCGCCGGCCGTGGCCACCGCGCTGGCGTGGAAGACGGTGCAGATCCGCTCGACGCAGTCGGCGACGGGCATCCTCTACGCCGCGATGACGCTGCTCCTCTTCGGCGAACTCAGCTCGCTGATCGCCGCCCGCGGGGGCGTTCCGATCGTCTAACGCGAACCAGGCGGCGCGGGCCGCTCGTCCGCCGAGAAAGGGTCGTGGATTCGTTCATGGAACTGACGTTCGAATGTCCGAAGTGCAAGATGATCGACCACGTCGACGACGTCGAGTCCGCCTCGCAGGCGCGTTGCAGCCACTGCCAGACGGTCCGCGACCTCCATCCCGAGGCGATCGCCGACGGGGGGACGCTGGCGGCCTGTCCATTGTGCGGCACGCCCGACGTGTACATCCAGAAAGACTTCCCCCAGACGTTGGGCCTGGCGATCGTCTGCGTGGGCTTCGCCGTCAGCACCGTCTTCTGGTATTATGAAAACCCCATTCCGGCTTATCTGGTGCTGCTTGCATCGGCCTTACTGGACATGATCTTGTACTATCGGGTTCCGAACGTCGCGATTTGCTATCGGTGCCAGAGCCAGTTCCGCGGACCGGGGTCGAATCCCGACGGGCGATTCGGTCCGTTCGACCTCTCGGTCGGCGAGCGTTATCGTCAGGAGCGGCTTCGGATCGAGGAGCTTCGCCACCGCGGCGATTCGGTCAAGTCGCCACCGTCCGAACCGACCGCGCGCGACGACCGCTGAACCTGGGGCGGGCGGGCAAGCGAAAGCCGCATCGAACGAGCCGCGTCTCCCTTCCGGCAGAGGTCGAACCGCCACCGTGGACGAGCAACGAGCCCGGATCAATGACGATTTGAGGGGCGTCGTCGCCGGGGAGCTGCTTTTCGAGCCCCTGGATCGGGCCTCGTACGCGCTGGGGGCCGGTCCCCACGAGATCGACCCGCTCGGCGTGGTCGTCCCGCGGACCTCGGAAGACGTGGTGACGATCGTCCGCTACGCGTCGGAGAACGGCATCCCGCTGCACGCGCGAGGCGCCGCCACCGACCCGGCCGGCGGCGCGATCGGCCCGGGCCTGGTGATCGATTTCAGCCGCCACCTCCGTAAGATCGTGGCGATCGCCGACGATCACGTCGTGGCCGAGGCGGGGGTGGTCTTCGATGTCCTCAACGCCCGGCTGGCTCCCCTGGGTAGACGGCTCGAACCGTCGCCGCTGCACCCCGAGGCCGCCACGCTCGGCGGGATGATCGGCGTCGACACCGCGGGGGAACGGTCGTGCCTGTACGGACCGGTCAGCCGGCAGGTCGAACGACTGCGCGTCGTCTTCGCCCAGGGGGAGACGGCCGAGCTGGGCTTCGAGGCCTGGCCCGACTTCGACGACGAGCCGGCCGATTTCAAGGAATTGATCGTCCGCAAGCTGCAGGCGATCCATCGCCACGGCCGGGCCCGCTGGGCCGACCGGGGCGAGACGTCGCCCCTGAACCGCGCCGGCTACGCCCTGGCGGCCTCGGCGAACGACCGGGGGATCGACCTGGCCCGCCTGATCTGCGGCTCGGAAGGGACGCTCGCCCTGGTGCTCCAGGCGACGCTGCGAACGACGCCCCTGCCGGCCGCCCAGGCGGTGGTGATCCTGCCGTTCGTGCGGCTGGCCGACGCGGCCGGCTGCGTGCCGTACTTGATCGCCGGCGACCTGAAACCGTCGGCCTGCGATCTGTTCGATTGGCGGTCGGCGAGCCTGGCCCGCGACGTCGACCCGTTGTTCCGCGAGCACGTCGGCGACTCGGTCGAGTCGGTCATGCTGGTGGAGTTCGAGGGCGACTCGGCCGCCGAGGTGGACGGCAAGGCCCGGCTGTTGATCGAGAAGGCCTACCGAACCGGCCTGATGATCGCCGACGCCGCGACGGTCCACCGCCGGGCCGATTGCGAGCGGCTGGTCACGCTGCGGCGGCGGATCGAGCCTCTCTTGATGCGCGGCCGCGGCCGAGCGCGGCCGGTTCCGATCGTCGACGACGTCGCCGTCCCGGTCGAACGGCTCAGCCCGGTGATCCGCAAGCTCCAGGATCTGCTCAAGCGGTACGAACTCTCCTGGACGCTCGACGTCTACGCGGCCGACGGGCGGATTCGGATGCGGCCGCTCCTCGACCTCGCCGATCCCGACGACCGGACCAAGATCGAAGGGCTCGCCGGCGAATTCTACGACGTCGTGCTCGAAGCCGGCGGCACGATTTCGAGCGCCCAGGGCTGCGGTCTGCTGCGGACCCAGTTCCTCCCCCGGCAGTACGGCGAACTCGTCCAGGTCTTCCGCGACGTCAAGGACGTGTTCGACCCGGCCTACCTGCTCAACCCCGGCAAGGTGGTCGGCGACGACCCTCGGCTGGCCGCCAAGAACCTCAAGCGGTTCCCCGACATCCCCCGCGACCCCGACGGCGATCTTGGCTCGCTCGTCGGTTCGAGCCTGGGTTCCGGCTCCGGTTCGGGCTTCATCCGGATTCCCGAGGCGTACGACAGCCGGGAGACGTCGGTCGTACGGGCTTCGGATGGTGACGCGCCCGAGGCCGGCGGCTCGGCTCCGTCGTCGATCCTGATGCCGCCGGTCCTGCGATGGCCGGAGATCGACGTGCTGAGCATGGCCTCGGCCTGCAACGGCTGCGGCGCCTGCCGAAGCAGCGACCCGACGCTGCGGATGTGCCCGAGCTTTCGGGCGCACGGGACCGAGGCGGCGTCGCCGCGATCGCAGGCGAACCTGCTGCGCCAGGTCGCCTCGGGCCAGGTCGACCCCCGGCTCTGGGGATCGGCCGAATTCATGGCGCACGCCGACCTCTGCATCCACTGCAAGCTCTGCAAGTCGGAATGCCCGTCCGGCGTCGACGTGTCGAGCCTGATCCTCGAAGCCAAGGCGGCGTTCGTCGAGAACCACGGTCTGCCACCGCACGACTGGATCTTTTCAAGGCTCGAAATGTGGGCGCGGCTGGCCAGCCGGCTGCCGATCCTCTCGAACTTCCTGATGTCGCGGCGGAGCGCCCGCTGGGTGCTCGAACGGGCGCTCGGCCTCTCGCGACGGCGCGTCCTGCCGCAGGTCCGCCGCACCCCCTACACGCGCCGCGCGGCCAAGCTGGGTCTCAACCGCCCTCGACCCTCGCAGCCGGGGCCCCGCGTGATCTACTTCGTGGACGTCTACGCCAACTACTACGACCATGAGCTGGCCGAGTCGGTCGTCGGCGTGCTCCACCAGGCCGAGGTCAACGTCTACGTGCCGACCGGCCAGCGCAGCTCGGGCATGGCGCCGCTGATCGTCGGCGACGTCGACCACGCGCGCGATCTCGCCCTCCGAAACCTCCGGGTGCTGGGCAACGCCGTCCGCGACGGCTACACGGTGGTTTGCTCCGAGCCCACGGCGGCCCTCATGCTCCGCCAGGAGTACGTCAAGCTGACCGACGACCTCGACGCCGAGCTGGTCGCCCGCAACACCATGGACCTGGGCGAGTACCTGATGGGCCTCGACGCGCGCGGCCATCTTCCGACGCCTCATGAGCCGGTGCGGGCGCGCGTCGGCTACCACCAGCCGTGCCACCTCCGGGCGCTCGACGTCGGCCTCCCCGGCTTCGACCTGCTCCACAAGATCCCCGACCTGGACGTCGAGTACATCAACCGGGGGTGCTCGGGCATGGGAGGCACCTACGGCCTGGGCACGCGGCAGTTCCGCGCCTCGCTCCGCGCCGGCCGCGAGCTGCACAAGCGGCTCAAGGACGACGACATCGAGATCGGCTCGACCGAGTGCGGCGCCTGCCGGATCCAGATGGAGCAGGGGATCGCCAAGAGGACCCTCCATCCGATCAAGCTCCTGAGCCTCGGCTACGGACTCAACCCGTCGCTCCGCGAGCACTTCAAGGCCCCCAAGCCGCGCCACGTCATGTCCTGACCGCGATCGGGCTTGGGCTTGGGGCGTTGCGGGATTCGGCCCTTCCGGCCTTGCGTCGTCGGAACAACTTGAGTAAAACTCCCCCGTTCGTCACGTCTTTGCACGGCGACGCGCGGAAGCCGAATGCGGGCTGCGACCAGGATGGACGCGGTCCGAGTCCTTTTCCCGGCCCCGCTGAACACGTCGCAGGTTTCTCCAGAAGGAGGGAGCGGTCGTCGCCCCCTCGCATCCGACTGGGATGATCGGCCAATCCTGATCGCCGCCTCGACCTCCCGGAACGTCGGGAAGACGGGCGCAAGTCGAACCAAGCCCGAGACCGCCGCGCCGCGACGGTCGACGGACGAACGAACGACTCGCGGATCGTCGGGCGGCTCTAGATCGGTTCGGGTCAGGAACGATCGCTCATGACATGTAACGAATTCAAACGCCTTCCGGCGCCAAGGACGGGACCGGTGGAGCAAAGACTCATTGATGCCGAGCGCTCGACCTCGGTCGCGAGCCGAGCGACCGCCGCGGCCGCCGCGCGGTCGATGAGGCTGATGCTCACGGCGACGGTCTTCCTGGCTCTTGCGCCGGTCGCGGCCAACGCCCAGCGGGGCGACAAGCTCCCCGAGGGCGTCGTGACCGAGGTGCGGATCGAAGGCAACGCGAGCATCCCGGCCGCGAAGATCCGCGCCAAGCTGTTGAGCAAGGTCAACCACCCGCTCGACCAGCAGCTCGTCGAGACCGACATGCACAGCCTGATGGGGACGAAGTGGTTCTCGGACGTCGCGCCGTACACCGAGGAATCGCCCCCCAAGAGCGGCAAGTACATCCTGATCTTCAAGGTCCGCGAGATGCCGATCCTCCGCGTCGTCGAGCTGCGCGGCCGGTCGAAGATCTCGCAGAAGGAGATCGAGGAGAACACCGGGCTGAAGGTCGGCAACCGCGCCGACCCCACCCGCACCAGGCTCGCGATCAGCCAGATCGAGCGGCTCTACCAGGAAAAGGGCTTCGAGCTGGCGGAGGTCAGGCTGATCGAGGGGGGCGAGGTCGGCGACACCAAGGTCGTCATCCAGATCTTCGAGGGGCCGAAGTACAAGATCGCCAGCATCGACTTCAAGGGCAACACCTTCGCCACCGACTCCCAGCTCTGGGGCAAGATCTCCAGTCGCAAACCGATCATCATGTCGTTCGGCGGCAAGTACCACCGCGATATGCTTGAGGAAGACAAGCGCAAGCTCGTCGAGTACTTCCAGTCGCAGGGCTTCTTCGAGGTCACGATCACGCCGGTCACACGCCCGGGCGCGAGCATCGGCGACGTCAACTTGACCTTCGTGATCTCCGAGGGGGTCCGGTACAAGGTCCGCGACCTGATCTTCGAGGGCAACAAGCAGATCAAAACCAAGGAGCTACGCGAGGGGCTGCAACTGCACTCGGGCAAGCCGTTCCTCGAGGCCGTCCGCGAATCCGACCGCAATCGCCTGCTGACCCGCTACTTCGAGTTGGGTTGCATCAAGACGCAGATCGTCACCGAGCCCCGGTTCACCAACGAGCAGGGGGTCGTCGACCTCGTCTACAAGATCGAGGAGAGCGAGGCGTTCCTGCTCGGCGACCTGATCATCCGCGGCAACTCGCGGACCAGGGACAAGGTCATCCGTCGCGAGGCGATGATGGCCGGCCTGCTGCCCGGCGAAGTCCTCGACAAGAACCGGATCGAGACCTTCCAGAAGCGGCTCTACGGCACGGGGTACTTCCAGACGAACCCCGAACTGGGCAAGCCGATCGAGGTCAAGATCGTCAACGAGCGGCCAGGCGACAAGCCGTACAACGACCTGATGATCCCGCTGCTCGGCGAGATGAGCCGGGCGCGGATGCAGGACGACGATTCGGGCGTCGAGTTGGTCCCCGCCCCCGAGCCGATCGCGCCGCGAGGCGCGCCGCCGACCGTCTCCGACCCGGGTCCTTCCGGCCTGACGCCGTTCGGATCGAGCAACCTGTTCAGCCCGCCCCCCAACGCCGCGCCGTCGGTCGCCGTCCCCTCGCCGGTCCCCGTCCCCGGCGCGGCCCCCTCGCGGCGAGGCGCGGTCGCGAACACGCCTCCGGTCGGCTCGGGCGAGCCCCCGGGAACCTTTCCGAGCGTCCCCGGCCTGAACATGACCGACGTCGGCCCCGACCGCAACGACCCGTTCCCGAACCGGTCGTTCGCCGACATCGTGACCTCGCTCGAAGAGGCCCCCACCGGCCGGTTCATGGTCGGCATGGCGGCCAGCAGCTTTCAGGGGCTGTTCGGCAACGTGACGATCTATGAGAAGAACTTCGACCTCTTCAACGTCCCGCGGTCGTTCAACGACATCTTCAACGGCACCGCCTTCCGCGGCGCCGGCCAGGAGTTCCGCGTCGACCTCCAGCCGGGCACCCTGATCAACCGGTTCCAGGTCAGCCTCCGCGAGCCGTACCTGTTCGACCTCCCCATCGGAGCCGGCGTCGCCGGCTACTACTTCTCGCGTTTCTACCCCAACTGGGACGAGCGTCGCGGCGGCGGCCGGTTCTCGTTGGGCCGGCAGTTCGGCACCAGCACTTACGCCGACGTCGCGGTCCGAGCCGAGTCGGTCAACTTCTTCGGGTTCAAGACGCCGGCCCCCGCGCAGTACCTGGCGGCCAGCGGCGAATCGTCGCTCTTCTCGGTGCGGCCGAGTCTTCGCTTCGACAACCGCAACAGCCCGTTCCAGGCGACCAAGGGCCAGTACGCCGAGTTCTCCTTCGAGCAAGGCTGGGGAACGTACACCTGGTCGAAGTTCGACGCCGAGGGGCGGGCCTACTTCGAGACCGGCAGCCGGCCCGACGGCACCGGCAAGCGGTTCATCACCGCCCGCGGCCACTTCGGAATCACGACCCAATCGACGCCCGTCTACGAGCGGTTCTTCGCCGGTAACTTCGGCAGTCTTCGCGGCTTCCAGTACCGCACCGTCAGCCCCAAAGCCCTGGGCGTGCCGGTCGGCGGCGTGTTGATGGCCGTCGGCTCGCTTGAATACCAGTTCCCCTGGACCGCCAGCGACACCGTCCAGCAGGTCGTCTTCACCGACTTCGGCACCGTCGAGGGGGACTACAGCTTCAACAAGGTCCGCGTCTCGGTGGGCACCGGTCTGCGGCTCAAGATCCCCCAGATGGGCCCGGTCCCGCTCGGCTTCGACCTCGCCTTCCCGATCTCATACGCCAACGGCGACGCCCTGCGTTACTTCAACTTCAGCATGAGCGCCATGTACTGAGATTCGATCGATCGCCCCACCCATCTTCCCATCTTAAGGGCCTTCGATTCGACCCATCCCTCGGTCGTCGAGAACTTCAAGCCAGTCATCGCCCCCGATGGGCATGAACGGCTCGCGGAGGCGAAGCCTGGGGGGCAGGCCGAGGACCTCGGCCAGGGCGACCCGAGCCTCGGCCTTGCTGTGGTGGCGGAAGTTGGGGAAGCCGGCCTGCCGTCCGTCCAACGGCGGCGGGTCTTCGGGCAGAGCATCGAGCAAGGCGCGGGCGGCCCGGGCGTCGAACGCCCCCGCGGCCCGGAAGATCGCGGGACCTTCGTTGCCCAGCCCACAGGGCTCGTCGTCCAGGGCGGCGAGTCGGGCGGCCACCGGCGCAAACACGACCTCGGCCGCCGCCCGGTCGTACCGCGACGTCAACGCCGCCAGCTCGGCCAGGTCGAGGTAGCGCTGGCGGACGTCAGGAAGCACGGGCGACAACTCGCGGTCCGGCAGCGGCGGGCGACGCGACAGGGCGAGCCACAAACAGCTTGGTGCCCGGTCGGGATCGAGTCGGACGGCCAGCGGCACCAGACGGGCCAGCACGACGGCCGGGGCCGGTTGGGCCGCCTGGATTTGGTCGAGCTTCCCGAGCTTTTCGACCGACTCGAATAAAAGCTCACGGGCCGCGCGCGGGTCGGAATCGGCCAGCGCTCGGGCCGCGAACGCCGGCAAGACCGCCGCGAGCATCGCGTCGCCCCCCTCGGCCGCCAGGGCGCGGGCCGCCGGCAGGTCCTTCGCGACCATCCGGGCGCAGACGGCGCGCCGGGCGGACCATCGATTGTTTTCCTGGATCACGCCGAGGAGTCGGCGGGCCTCGGCCGGGTTGGCCGCCGCGATCCGCTTGGCGATCGCGGCCCGGGTCATGTCGAGTACGCCGGGAGGCTTGGCCTGGCCGTCCAGAAGCTTCAAGGCGGCGGCAAGGTCGACCCGCGCCAGGGCCGACGCCAGGTCGTCGAGGGGGTCGGGGACGAGTTGCTGGCCAGGTCTTGCCGCGACCGTCTGGGCCTCCCGAGCCAGGGCCGAGCCGCGGTCGACGTCGCCGATGTCGAGCCGTCGGTCGGCGGCGCGAGCGAGCAGGCTCGCCTCCTGGCCGGGCTCGCCGACATCGTGGGCGCGGCGTTCAGCCCGATCGAGGAGTTCGCGACGGAACGCGGGTCGGGCCGACCTCCCCAGGCGGTCGAACAGGCCCAAGGCCGCGTGCGACGCCGTGGCGGGGGAATCGATCGCGTCGAGGATTTCGAGGACCTTCCGAGGGTCGCCCTCGGACCGGCCGATCGCCAGGGCCGTGAGCACGCCCGCATCGACCGCGACGACCTGATTCTCGATCATCTCGACCATCCGGTCGGGATCGACGAGGGCGGCCACGGCGAGCGGCCCCCGTTGCGAATCTCCTCCGCCGCCAGGCGCCTTCCGGGCCTGGGCGATCAGGTCGCGGGCGATCGCGCGCTCCTCGTCGCGAGCGACCGGCGAGCCGGCCGAGCCGAGCAGGGCCGCCGGGGGCTCGTCGAGGCGACGGAGGACGAACTCGATCGCCCGCGCTTCCGGCTCGACCCGCCGGCCGAGGAAGCGGTATCCCTCCCTTGCAACGAACAGGAACGCCGGCGCGTCGGGGACCTTGGCGACCCGGAACCGGCCGTCGGCGTCGGTCACGCCTCGCGTCCTCCTGGGTCCATCCCCCGATTGGAAGACCTCGGCGCCGACGACCGGCTTGCCGGTCGAGTCGACCACCCAACCAGCCGCCTCGCGCACGCCGATCGACCTGCGGAGCACCAGGTCGGGGACCTCGACCGCCTGCCCGACGAGCCATCGCGACATCGACGGCTCGCATCTCGACGCCTGGGCCTCGATGCGGTACTCATGCTTGACCGGAAGCTGGGCCGGCGTCTTGTATCGGCCGTCGGGGCCGGTCCGGACCTCCTCCGATTCGCCGAACATGAACGGGCTGCCCGAGTTGAACCCCTGGACGGGCGCGCGGATCATGACCCGGATCTGGGCGTCGGCCAGGGGCCGGCCGTCGGGGCCGAGCACCCGGCCGGAGAGGGCCAGGGTCGGCCGCTTCCGGAGGCGGATCGTGGTCGGCTCCCCCTCGTCGACCTTGGGGACGACCGACGAGTCCGACTCGGTGGTCCACCCCGACGACGCCGTGACGGTGACCCGGGCGTTCGGAGGGATGCTTCCCAGGACGAATTCGCCTCGCGCGTCGGTCTCGGCGTGGATCGTGCTGGTGGTGTTGAAACCGTTCTCGTCAAGGCTCCAGGAGCCCGAGACGGCGGCCCACGGGGACGGCTCGCCCGCCTCGTCGACCACCCGTCCCCGGACGTGCGCCGCCTTCCGGAGCGGGGGCGGCGCGCATTCATGCCGCTCCTCGCCCTCCTTGACCTCGAAGTCCACCCAGTTCTGGACGCGCGGCGGCAGGAAGTAATCCTTCGGCACCTCGATGTAGGTCAACCGGGTCGTTCCGGGTGGGATGACGGCCGAGATGCGGCCCCGCGCGTCGGTGACGGGCGAAGCTCCCGACTGGGAGTTCCCCTGGAGGGGCGTGACGACGACCTGGACCCCCGCGACCGGCGCCCCGCCGGACTCCTCCTTGACGACCCCCTCGATCCGGACGCCCCGGCGGACGGCGATCTCCACCTCTTCCGTCTCGCCCGCCCGGACCGTCCCGCCCGGTTGCTTCGCTAGGAGATAGTTCGAGCCCTCGGGGGGTTTGGCGTCCCAGGTGATTCGGCCGGTGGCCAGCGGCGGGAAGTCGATCCGGCCGTCGTCGCCGGTCGTTTCACGAGCCCAGTGGGTCGTGGGACCTTGATAACCCGCATCGGTCGGATGCGATGAGGCGGTGATTATCCAGCCCTTGAGGACCTTGGGATCGTCGGCGACGATCCGGACCTTGAGCCGGCCGAGCGGACGGAGCGTGAGGGTCCCGTCGTCGGGGTCGAGCGGCAGGTACTGGACTATCTGTCCCTCGACCGTCACGTCAAGCAACTCGACGTCGACCGGCGCGAAGCCGTCGAGCGTCGCCCGGCCGTCGGCGTCGGTCGTCGCGCCAAGGCGGTCGAGCAGCTTGTCCGGCGGTCGCGGGGCCTTGATCCTCAGATAGACAGGTCGGACGCTCGCCCCCTTGGCGGGCTTGCCGTCGGGGTTGAGCACCCGGACCGGGGTCGAGGCCGGCGGCCCGAGCACAAGGCGGACCGGCTCGTCGGCCGCCGGCAGGTCTCCCTTGAATTCGAGGTGGGCGATGCGGCCGCCCGGCTTGTAGGCCCAGAGTGTCGGCGACCAAGATCGGCCCCGGCCCACGAGATCGGCCGCGCGTTCGAGCCGGAACCGGCCGTTCTCGTCGGTCTTCGCGGTCGCCAGGACCTCGGACCCCTTGCGGGTCGCGATCGTGTCGCCGAGCCAGACCGTCGCCCCGGCGACCGGCCGGCCGGCGGCGTCCTCCACCGTTCCCGACAGCGGGATCGTCATTCCCAGCGCGACACAGGCCAAGGAGATCAGCATCGCCATCGTCCACCCCCACGCCCAGGTGATCGGCCAGGGAGGTCCATCCATGAATCCGCCCGCCTCTTCCGATCGTACCCCCCGCGCCGGGCTGGAAAAAGGGACCGCCTGCTCGAACGACCCGTGATCAACGAAGCGGTCGTCGATTCCAAAGAAAAAATGGAACTTTCACCCCCCGCGCATCCCTTACCATGACGGGAGCGGTCATGTAGGGGAGGTGAAACTCGTGCCATTGAATCGGAATCACGCCGCCGCTAGCGCGTTGGGCGATCTCCTCCACACCGGCTCGTTCACCGCGCTGAGCGACGGGCAGTTGCTCGAACGATTCGCGACGCGGGCCCGCGAGGCGGGCGAGCCCGCTTTCGCCGCACTGGTCGCGCGGCACGGGCCGTTGGTCTGGCGCACCTGCCAGGCCGTCCTGCGCGACGACCACGACGCCCGCGACGCCTTCCAGGCCACGTTCCTCGTGTTGGTCCGCAGGGCCGGCTCGCTATGGGTCAGCGAATCGATCGGTCCCTGGCTCCATCGCGTCGCCTTTCGTACCGCGGTCCACGCCAAACGAGACAAGAACCGCCGCCGCGCGGTCGAGCGACAGGCGGCGGAGCGGACGCCAGCGTGGACCGTCCCGAGCATTTCGGACGACCTCTCGCTGGCGATCCACCAGGAGGTCGAACGGCTCCCGGATCGCCATCGCATCCCCCTCGTCCTCTGCGACCTCGAAGGACGTTCTTACGAGGAAGCGGCGCGACACCTGGGATGCCCCGTGGGGACGGTCAAGAGCCGGCTGGCGCGCGGACGGGCGCACCTACAAGACCGGCTGATACGCCGTGGGATCACCCCCTCGTCGGCTCAGCAGACGCTGATCATGATCGGAGCGCCGACGTCCGTCTCCCTGCCTCCCGCTCTGTTGGAGTCCACGGTCCGGGCCGCGGCGGCGTTCGCCGTCGGCCCCTTGCAAGCAGCCTGCGGCCTCTCTGCGTTGTCAATCACCCTGGCGGAAGGAGTGCTCAAAGTGATGCTGTTCTCCCGATTGAAGATGGACGCGGCGGTCCTGGCGACGATCATCGGCCTGTCCACGCTGGGGTGGCTCGCGCACGCGGCTCCAGACGACTCACCGCGCCCGGCGCCGGCCCCTCGGAACGTCGAGAAGAACACCAGCGCCCCCACCGTCGACCTTCAAGGGAACTGGATCGTCCGAGGGTATCCATCCGGCCAGGCCATGAGTTTGATCAAGATCGAGGGACGACGGGCCTCGGCCCGGGCGACGCTTCTCGCGATCCTCATGCCGGAGCATTACCACTTCGCGGAATCGACGATCGAGAACTTCCAGATCGATGACAAGGCGGTCCGATTCACCTTGAAGATCGCGGCGACGAGACCCATCGATGCAAGGGTCCTGAACGTCGTCGCGTATCTTCCCAAAGACCAAGCCGAGCCCAAGGTGCTTCGGGGTTCGATCGACTTCTCTCAACAAGGGCAGTTCCCGGCCATATTGGATCGGACCGACTTGAAGGAGCTAGATCCCAAGGAGGCGCTTGCCGCGGGCAACGACGAGCTGCGGCGATTCAATCAGACGAAAGACCGGGAAAAGCAGGTCGAAATCCTCAAGGAGATGCTGAAGAAGTACGCCGAGGAGCCGATGGCGCCGGTAGCAGGGTGGGCGCTGGCGATCACCCTGGCCGACGACAAGGCACCAACGGCTGAAGTACGCGCCGCGGTCGATCGCGCGATCGAGGTCGCAGCCCGTTACGGCCCCGAGATGGAAGTCGGTACGATCAACTTGATCGTCCGAAACCTCGTGGGGGCGGAGGACCTCGAAGACCTGACGCTCGAATACGCCCGCAAGGCCGAGGCGATGCTCCGTGCATCCTACCCCGTCGCCCTCCAGGAGAACGCCCTCCAAAACCTGGTCAACGTGCTGCCTAAGTCCAGGAAGATCGACGAAGCCGCGGCCCTGGCCGAGATCAAGACCGTGGAAGCGCGTCTCGCGAAGCTCGGCATCCCGGCCGCCGCCGAAACCCAACGCAAGCCTGGCGCCGTCCACTGGGCGAGGAACTTCGCAGCCGCCAGGAAAGAGGCCGCCAAGGCGGGCAAGCTGGTCATGGTCGATTTCTCGACCCAGACGTGCGGCTGGTGCAAGCGCCTCGACGCCGACGTCTTCCCGAAGCCGGCCGTCGTCGAAGCCATGCGGCGGTTCGTGCCAGTGAAGGTCGACGCCGAGGACGGCGAAGGTCGGCCGCTGGTCGAGCGATATCAGGCTCACATCCAGGGTTACCCGGCGATCCTCTTCCTCGACCCGGCGATTGAGGATGCGCACGACGGCCGCATCGTGGGCAAGATCCCGGGTTATACTCCACCGTTGGCCTTCGTCGAGCTTCTCAATGTGATCGCCGGCCTTCCGAGAGACCTTCCGAAACTGCGCGAACAGCTCAAGGCCCACGCGGACGACGACGAGACCGCGCGTCGACTGGCGACTTCATTGGCGATGCAAGGCGAGTTGATGGAGGCCGGCGAGCTGGCTGGCCGACCGCATGGCAAGGAGACCGACCCGACCGTGGACAGTTGGGCCTCGGTCTACAACACGATCGGCGACGAGTTACTGATCCGCCAGAAGCCGGCCGAAGCGGCCGAGTGGTACGACAAGGCGGGCCGAACCGCGAAGCGGCCCATCGACGTCTATCTCGCCAGGGTGGGCGTCGGGATGACCACCGCCTATCAAGGGAAGCCGGAGGAGGCCGTCAAGGAGCTGGAGGCGGCCGCGGGTGTGGTCGGAGTCTCTGGCGACGAACGAGAATTCGCCCAGACCCTCTTGAAAAGCCTGAAGGCCGACGTGAAAACACGGCCCTCCACTCCGAAGTGATCAAGCGCCGCGGGAACGATGGAAGGCCTTCAGGTTGTCAGAAAAGCACCCCAGGTGGACTGAGGAATCCGCCGGCCCGAGGGCTCTCCGGTTGCACGGGGCGGCGTGGTTTCCTTAGTCTATGGGAGTGCGCGACGACGGCTCGCGGTGGAAATCTACGACCGGCCACGGACAACCGATGATTCGCTACTTCCTGGTTCTGGCCGTCACCGGCTGCTCGCTCTTGCTCGCCGATTTCGCGATCGGGTTCCTCGCCGCGAGCGAACCGCGCGGGCCGGGCTCCGTCTGGCGCGGCGTGCACGTCCTGTTCTCGCTGCTCACCGTGCTGGTGATCCTGGGCGTCCACTCGATCGTCTACACCTACTTCATGGCCACGCTCAAATGGGCCAAGGAAGTCGCGCGAGTGTATCAGCTCCCCGACTGGCTGATCGCCCAGGCCACGCGGAACAAGCGGCGGGCGTTCCGGTTCATCATGGGAAGCATGACGGCCGTCGCCGTGACGGCCTGGCTGGGGGCGGCGGCCGACACCCGAGGGGGAAGCTACGGCGCGTGGCACCTCTGGGTCGCGAGCCTGACGTTGGCCTTCAACTTCGTCTCGTTCGTCGTCGAGTACCTCGGGATCGTCTCGCATCACCGGCTGCTCAGCGAGTTGAAGAACCAGGCCGACCGGATGCGCGAGGAGCGCTACGGCCCCGAAGTCGCCGCGCGGACCTCGCTCTGACCCTCCCTCTCTCTCTCGCCGAGAAACACACCCGCCTCGCATCCCTTCACCGGAGGAAGAAGCTCGCCGATGTCGCCGCTTGCGATTGTGATTCTGATCGTCCTGATCGACCTGCTCGGCTTCGCGCTGGTCATGCCGCTGCTCGGCCCGTTCGCCAAGCAGTACCTATTCGAGGGCTGGCAGCTCGGCCTCTTGTTCGCGGCCTTCCCGATCTGCCAGCTTATCGCCGGTCCGATCCTGGGCCGGCTCAGCGATCGTTACGGACGCCGTCCGCTGCTGGTCTTCAGCCAGGCGGGCACGGCGCTCTCGTTCCTGATCCTGGGCCTGTCGCGCAACTTCCGGGTCATGCTGCTGGGGCGGATGCTCGACGGCGCCTCCGGGGGGAACATCGTGGTGGCGCAGGCGTACGTGGCCGACGTCACGCCGCCGGAGCACCGGACGCGGAACATGGGGCTGATCGGCATGGCGTTCGGCGTCGGCTTCGTGCTCGGCCCGCTGCTCGGCGCCTTGCTCTCCGACCTGCCGATCGCCGCCGACTGGCGACTCCGACTGCCGTTCCTGGTCGCCGCCGCCTTCTCGACGCTGGCGTGGATCGTCGTCGTCTGGAAGCTTCCCGAGAGCATCCCCGCCGGCTCGGCCCCTCGACAGGCCGCGCGGGTGCTCAGCCGCCGAGGGATCGTCGACACGATTCAGCTCCCCGGCGTGGCGCAGCTGGTGGCGGTCGCCTTCCTGTCGGTCCTGGCCTGGGCGACGATGGAAGGGACCTTCGCGGTGTTCCTCCAGGATCGGATGAGCTGGTCGCCCAGCGCGATCGGCTTCGCGTTCGCCGGATCGGGCCTCGTCTCGGCCTTGGTGCAGGGGGGACTGATCCGTCCGCTGGTTCCCCGGTACGGCGAGATCCGGTTGATCCTCGTCGGCGTGATCCTGGCGGGGCTCGGCTTCGTCGGGGTCGCCGCGATGTCGGGCGCGAGCGCCTGGCCGCTGATCGGCGCGGTGGTGCTGTTCAGCGTGGGATCGGGCCTGGTCAGCCCCTCGATCAGCGGCCTCTTGTCGCGGATCACCCCCATGAGCGAGCAGGGCGCCGTCTTCGGCGCGCTGACCTCGACGCAGACCCTGGCCCGGATCATCAGCTACATGACCGGCAACATCCTGCTCGCCCGCGTCTCGCCGTCGGCGCCCTACTGGTTCGGAGCGGCGATCTACCTGGTCGCCTTGCTCGCCGCCGCGCGATTCGCCCCCGTCATCACGGCGGTTTTGAAGCGATCGCAGGAAATCCCCGCCGCGGAACTCGCGGTCGGCGAGGGGGCGTGAGCACGGCGCGGGCTGAAGTGGTCATTCCCTTGCGGGAGAAGGTGGCCGGAACGGCCGGATGAGGGGGGCGCGACGGCCGTCGCGCCATTCCCAAACCCGCTTGGCTGTGGTTACGACGGCCACCGTCTCGCCGACATCGAGGCGGTGATCGTTTCGATCACCGCCTCGATGTCGTCAAGTACATCGTCGTTGGCGATCCGGAGCACGCGGAACCCTTGGCCTTCGAGCCAGGACCGCCGAGCGGCGTCCTGTTCGAACCGATCGTCGTGGCTGCGGCCGTCGAGTTCGATCACGACCCGGCTTGTGAGATGCAGAAAATCGACGACATAATTCCCCAATCGGCACCTGACGCCGGAACTTCCGCCCGCCTATGCGACGGTCCCGAATTTCCCACCAGAGCCGCCGCTCCGGGGCTGTCATCTCTCGGCGCAGCCGTCGGGCTCGTCGGACCATCTCGGATTCACCGTCTCGCTCGCTCATGCGCCCCCCCGCAATCAAGAGCGCCCACTCGTGACGGCGACTCAAGACGACGGCCCCCATAGAGGACGATAGCACGAGAAACAGCCCATGGCGCGGCAGACGTGATGAACGCCCAGGACCTCGCGCCCCCCTCATCCGGCCGCTGCGCGGCCACCTTCTTCCGCGAGGGGAGACGGGAGAGAAGCCAACCGCCGGCTCAAAGGTCGCGATCGAGGAAGCCGCCGATCCACGAGGGGTCCGTGTAGCCGTACCGGGTCATGACCTGGACCACGGCGTCGCGATGGGCGGTCAGGATTTCGACGGCCTCGACGAGCGCTTCGGGGCGGGCGCTGAGAAGCTGGTCGAGCAGGTCCTGATTGGTCGCGTTGGTTCGCCCTCGCGAGTCGATCAAGAGCATGCGAAGCAGCCGATTGGCGTTCGGGTCGTCCTCCCCCTGCTTCCGCGAGGCCAGCCGACGAGCCGCCGCGAGAAATCCCTCGGGATCGTTCGCGGCCCAGTCGAGCGCCGCCGGGTTGACCGTCAGGCGGCTGGATTTCTGAAGCCCGTCACCCCAGAACCGCCGGAGAATCGGCGCGTATTTGCGCACCCATTCCGGCGCGGCGGGCGGATCGGGAGGGGCGGTGTCGGGGGCGTCGAGCAGCAGGCTCAGCGCCCAGGCGCGCGAGACCGCCACGGGATCGGCCACGCTGGCCAGCCGCACGCCGCCGACCTGCTTCGGCGCCAGCGCATACCAGGGCTTCATCGCAAACAGCAGTCGAGTGAAGGCCGACGCCTTGGAATCCTGGGTCAACAGCCAGGCGAAAGGGAAATGATCGCGACCGCGCCGGCCCAGCTCGACGTCGGGCCGGATGTGGCCGAGGCACTGAAGCTGATAGAACGTCGACGGGTTCGTCCGGGGGTTCAAGAAGTCGACCTCGGCGGCGGGAGGGAACTTCTGGTTCAGCTCCTCGATCACGCTCGGCGTGAAAGCGTCGTACCAGTAGGACGCCTCGAAACCACGGCGCCACGCGCCGGGCGTTCCTCCGATCAATTCATTGTAATACGAAAGCTCGTACGGATGAACCGTCGCCAGGGCGAACAGCGCCGGCGCAAGCACCAGCGAGGCGACGATCGGCCGGCTGACGGCGAGCCGCGCCTTCGTCATCCTCGACAAGCACGAGGCCGCCGCCATCGCCCCCCAGCCGGCGAAGGCCGACAGGAAGAAGAACGTCGGCAGGAACAGCCGGACGCCGTCGTGCGCGGGGGTCGGCAGCATCCGCAGCGCGGGGAGGGTCGCCATGTGGACCAGGAAGTACAGCGGGATACGGTCGGACCGCGTCCGCCCCAAGCCCCAGACGACCCCGACGGCGGCGGCGGCCAGAATGCTCACCGGCACGGTGATCGCCAGCAAGACCCAGCCGTTGTGCCACGGAAGGCTGTATTGGTACGTCTGGCCGAAATAGATGATGAGGATGTCCGGCAACGCCCCCTGGCGGTCGTTGCTCAATGTGTAGTAGTGGGTCATCCGAGTGAGCGTCTCGCGCCACCAGAGCGGGTTTCCTAGCCAGCCGACGACCGGCCCGAAGGCCAAAATCGCCGTGAGCGTCTCGAGCGCCGGCCGCTCCGCGCCCCAGACTCGATGACGCGGGAACAGCCTGCCGAGCAGCCGACGAACCAGCCAGACCGCCAGCGGCACGGCCAGGATCAAACCCGGCAAGTCGCTTTGCGGCCGGTGGATGAACAGGTTCGTCTGAGCCGGCGGCGGCATCTGCCGCTGGAGCGACTGGATTTCGTGAAATGCCAGAGCAAGCGGCAAGAGCATCAGGCCCATCGTCGCCGCGCCGTCGATCCAACCCGCTCGCCCCACCCGCTTCGAGAAGATCGCCGGCAGTGAAACGGCCGCCAGCCAGAGCAAAATCGGCAGCAGCACGCCGACGGCCGCCATCTTCTCAAGAAACGCAAGTCCCATCAGCACGCCGACCAGAACCCGCCATCGCCGGGCGTTCGGCTCGTAGAGCCCCTTCCAGAAGCACAGGGCCGTCGACGCCCAGAGCAAGAGCCCCGGGATGTCGGTATCCATCAGGTGCGCCTGGCCGTACAGCCTGGGCATCAACAGGAGCGAGCCCGCCATGACCAGCCCGACGCCCTGGCCGTACCGCCGCGACAGAAAATGAAAGCCGATCGTAATCGTCAGCGCGAACTCGATCACCGAGGCCATCCGGCGCGATGGGATGTCCTTCATCCAGGGGCCGAACACCGTGTGCGTCAACAGGTTGAGCTGTCCGGCAAGCGGCGGGTGGAAGTTGACGCCGAATCGCGCGTACGGCCAGTAATAGATCAAGGCGTCGGGATCGAGGATCTTCTGGACGTCGGACCACGACCGCGCCTTGGGCCATTGCTCCCACCACTGGGCCGAGAACACCTGGCTATGCCGGTACGCCGGCTCGTCCCAGGTCAGCCCCAGGTCGCCCGTCGTCGGGACGAGCGCCACGAGTGCGACGGCGAACACGATCGCCGTGGCCAGCCACCGGCGTTTCGGCGGCGAAACCAACTCGACGCCGCTCGCCGGTCCGACGACCGTCTCCGCGCTCGGCTGCTCTTCGACGGTCGGCTGACTCGCGTGCATCGCCAATCCCCTGGTCTCGTGTCTTCGTCTCACGAGTCATGATACCATCGGCCGCCAAAGTTTCTCGATCCCGGCCGGGGCGAACTCGGATCGATAGGTTCGTGTCCTCGATCGCGAACGTCGTGTCGCGGCTTCACAACCGAACCCTGGAGCAAAATGATGGCGAATTCCTTGATCGATCGCTTCCAACGCTGGTTCGACTACGAACGTGACGCCCATGCCAAGGTCCTGGCGTCGCTCGAAACCGTCCCCGAGGAACGCCGGTCCGATCCCGAATTCCGCCGGGCGCTGACGATTTTCGGACACGTCGTCGCGGCGCGTCGCGCGTGGCTCGGCAGGCTGGGGATGGCCCCACTTTTCAAGGGGCAGTTGTTCCCCGCCGAGGTCGAATTGAGCCAGCTCAAGGACGATTGCCGCGAGGTGGAAGCCCTCTGGGCCGACGCCTACGCCAAGCTCGACGACGACGACGCGCTCGACCGCGTCGTCGAGTATCAGAGCTTCGACGGCAACCGGTTCCGCAATACCGTCGAGGAGATCCTGACCCAGCTTTTCGGCCACTCGTGGTACCATCGCGGCCAGATCGCGATGCTCGTCCGCGCCTCGGGAGGCCAACCCGCCATGACCGACCTGATCTACTGGTGTCGCGAGCCCCTCACGTAGATCGGATTCACGTAGATCCACCCGCGCTCCTCGCCGCCAAGGTCGAGCCAGCCTTCGACCCGGTAGACGCCGGGCGCGGTCACCTCGTATTCGAGCGAGTCGCCCGACCGACTGACGACTTCCCGGCCGTCCTGGATCAGCCGGATCCGGCAGGCGACCGGGAACGACGCCGAGAGCTTGAGACCCGGCTTGAAGGCAACCTCGCCCCCCATCAAGACGGCCGGCTCGACGAGGCCGAACCGGAAGCCCCGCGGGTCGCACATCCAGTCGTGGCTCACGTAGGCGCGGCCCTCGCGAAGCGCCTCGCGGACGGCCGGCTCGGTCAGTTCGGGGGCGAAAACGTGCGTGCTCACGTTCTGGAACGAGCGGTGATAGGGATCGAGGTCGACCCGCGCGAGCACGTCGCCGGGCTTCCGACCTTTCGTCATGGCGCGGATTCCCGGGCGGAGCAGGGCTGAGAACTTCCGCATGTCTTCGTCCTTGTCGACGTTCGTCCCCACGCGCACCGAACCCTCGTCGATCATCTTCACGATCAGCACCTGGTTGTGATGGCAGTCGTTCGCGGCCACACCGGTCAGCCGCCGCTCCTTGGTCTCACGGTCCCACTTGGCGAGGTACTCGGCCGGATACTCGACATGGAAGGCGAACAGTTCCTCGGGATACCTGGCGAGGTCTTCCTCCAGCTCGCGCAGCGAATCGGGCGCAGTGACCTTCAGGATCAGCGCCAGCATGCCGGCGGCGTCGCGCTTGGCGTCGTAGTGGCGGTTGTAGATCTCCAGGCCCGTCAGCCCCTCCATCGAGTGGTCGGGCCGCTCCTCGATGTGCGACAGGAAGATCAGGCCGCCGTCGGATGTCACCGCCGAGACGAAGTCGGGCAGGGGGGCTTCCATCCGAGCCATCACCGACTTCATCGGATAGGCCAGGAACCCCCGAACCTCCGAGCCCGGCACGAACAGCACGCCCTCGCGCAGGCCCCGCCAGCTATCTTTCACGAAGTCGCGGGGCGGGCGGTAATGGTCGCTCAGCAAGACGGCGTCGACCCCGGCGCGCTTCGCCTCGGCAAGGATCTCGGGACGCGTGCCGCCGGTGTGGGCCGAGTCTTCGGCGTGCGCGTGCAGGATGGCGCGGTAGTCGTGGAATCCGGAGGGCGGATCGAGCGTCCGCCTCCCCTTCGCGATCCGCGCGACGGCCTCATGCGCGGCCGCCAACCGCCGCCGGCTGAGACGCTCCCGCGACGTGACCTTCGGGGCCGCGTCGGGCTTCTTCGGCTCCTCGGCCGCCCCCCCCCGACCCGTCGTCGTCAAGACGACCGCCAACACCGCCCGCGCGGCGAACGTCGAAGCAACTCCACGTCGCGGCATGAACATCGTGATTCCCATGGATGCGATCCAGGTCTCCCAGACGGTCGGGGCGTCCTTACCGAGGGAACCGATTCTCAGGGTCCGACCCGGCGAATTCAAGCTTCCCCAGATCCAGAGCCGACGAAGGGGCGGAAAACTTTTTCCGTACTATTCTTTTTTTTCAACCAAACCCCATGTATTCTATTCATTCTGTGCAATCCACCTGTTCGCCCCAAGTCGTCCACGCCGAGGAGCACCCATGAGACTTCGAGGTCCGGTCATCGCCTGCATGCTGGTCGGTCTAGGAGTATCGAGCGAGCGAGCTGTTGCGAATGGAATCATCGTCGTCCCGGTGGTCGCGTATTATCCGGTGCTGAGGACCGGAATCGTCCAGCAGGCGCCGGCGAGCGCCCCGGTTTACAAGGGGCATCTCCACCGGCTCTGCAAGCCGGGGGCGGCGCCGGTGTACACGACGGCGACGTACTATGAACTGGCGCCGACGCTCACGAAGATCGTCATCCCCAATCCCACCCGGCCCTGTTATACGCCGCCTCCGACGCCCACTCCCCAATCGCTCCCCGCGCCGGCTCCGCAATCGCCCCACGATCACGCGACGCCCTCGGCGCAGGCTCCCACGGCGGGAGAGTCCAAGGGCTGCGGCAAATGCTGGCCGCTTTGCTTCATGGTTGAGAAGGAACTGCGGTGCATGTGCTGCGTCCACTACACCCGGCATGTGGCGGCGGGAACCGCCGAGGCGATCGACCTCGCGAACCAGGCCAACGCTCAGCAGGTCCCTTATCTGTTCGGCGATCATCCTTACGTGGCCGCCGCGATCGCCGACGCAGTCGAGGCGCCCGATCCGATCAAACCGACTCCTCCCCCAGCAAAGCCGTGATCCAGCCCCGACGCCTCCCGCTGTCGGAAGATTCCCTTTTTCATTGCTCGCGTTGAAACCGCCTACTACTATGAATGCATCGGCCACATGAACCATGTGGCCGAGCGGAACCAGGAAGAGGAGGAGGACGCAAGGGCGAAGACCCTGTTGAGGAGCGTGCGTCATGGAAGAGGGTTTCACCGGCGACGGCGAGTCCGCGATCCATGGACGCCCTCCAGAGGCCGCCCTGCGCGACAATGCGGAGTCGGCCCCGTCCGGGGTCGCCAAGCCCCCTCCTGACGCCATCGAGAAGGTTCGAGAGTCGACGGAACCGCTCGATCTGGGCGGCTCCGCCTTGTTGCGCGCGCTCCACGCCTTGGATTCGACCGAGGTCGATCCCTCGGCGGCTTCGCCCGTCGACCCCGAGGTGGAAGGGCTCGCCGAGACGATCGCCGACGGTAACACCGTCGACCCCTTGGCGAACGCGCTGGCCGCCGATGCCGGATCGGACACGTCGACGCAGTGGTCGGAGTGCGACGACGGCGACGGCCTCTCGCGACTCGCGATCCGCGGCCGGGTCGCCCCCGGCTCGATGGTCGGCCATTGCGAGATCCTCGAACAGATCGGCCGGGGAGGCATGGGCGAAGTCTACCGCGCCCGCCAGCGGACGATGAAGGTCGATCGGCTCGTCGCGCTGAAGCTGATCCGGGCGAACCTGTCGGCCGATGCCAGGGCCCCCGATTCACCGTCCGCCCTGGCTCGGTTCCACGTCGAGATGATGGCCGCCGCCCGGCTCCAGCACGACCACATCGTGCCGGTCTACGAGGTCGGCGAACATGACGGCTCTCCGTACTATACGATGCTCCTGGTCGACGGTCCGAGCCTGGCCGAGCGGCTCAGACTGGACCCGATGTCGGGGCCCGAGGCGGCCGCTCTGCTAGAGCCGATCGCCCGCGCGGTGGGGCTCGCCCACTCCCAGGGCATCGTTCACCGGGACGTCAAGCCCAGCAACATCATCATCGACTCGCGGGGCAAGCCCTACCTGAGCGACTTCGGCCTGGCCAAGCCGCTCGAACAATCGCTCACGCTCACGAAGACCGACGCGCTGCTGGGCTCGCCCCCCTACATGTCGCCCGAGCAGGCCCGCGACTCGTCGCAGGTGGGGCCGGCAAGCGACGTCTACAGCCTGGGCGCGACGTTCTACGAGATGCTCACCGGCCGGCCGCCGTTCCAGGCTTCCGACCCGATCGAGACGATGCGGCAGGTGATCGACGAGTTCCCGGTCCCGCCGCAACGGCTCAACCGGGCCGTCCCTCGCGACCTCGAAACCATCTGCCTGCGATGCCTGGAGAAAGATCCCGGCCGGCGGTACGGCACGGCCGACGCGCTGGCCGACGAGTTGAAGCGGTTTCGCGAGGGCGAGCCGATCGTCACCCGGCCGCTGTCGTCCTGGGGGCACGTGGCCCGCTGGACTCGACGCCGACCCGCGACGGCCGGACTGGTCGCGGCGGTCGTCCTCTCCCTCCTGTTCGTGCTCGCCGACACGACCTACCATCTCCAGCAGGCCCGCAAGACCCTCGCCGAGCTGGAATTCCGCGCCTACCGCGACAGCCTGGTGATGATCTCGGGCGCGATCGACGCCGGGCGGATGCCCGACGCCGAACGCCGGCTCGAAGAATGCCCGGAGAAGCTGCGGGGTTGGGAATGGCGGTTCCTGAACCGGCTCTGCCATCGCAAGAGCACGGTCCTGAACAGTTCGCGGGGGTCGATTTACGGCGTCGCCTTTCGACCCGGAGGAGGGGCCCTGGCCGCGGGAGGCCGGCGCGGAACGCTGGGAGTCTGGGACGTCGGCTCGGATGCGAAGGCGCTGGATCTGCCCGGAGTCCCGGCCGAAACGACGATCCGCGCGGTCGACTGGTCGCAGACCGCCGACGGCCGCGAGCGGATCGCCGCGGGGTGCAGCGACGGTCTCGTCCGGATCTGGATGAAGACCGACCCCGCCGGCGGCTGGGAGCCGCCACGTGAACTGCGAGGGCACGACGGAGCCGTCGACGCCCTGGCCTTCACGGCCGACGGCCGGCGGCTGGCCACGACCGGCGACGACGGCCGAATCCAGGTCTGGGAGGTCGCTGGCGCGAACGATCAACCCGCTTGGAACTTGAAGTCCATCGGAACGTCGATCCTCGGCGTGTCGTTCGGCCCCTGGAACGACCGGCTGGTCTCGGTGGGCGAAGATCAGGTCGTCCGCGTCTGGCGGCTCGGCCCGAAGGGGACGGCGACGCACCTCGATCTGGGAAGCACGCGCGACGTCTCGCTCGGCGTGGCCGTCTCCCACGGCGGCCGACTGATCGCCGCCGCCGGCGCAGAGGGCCGGGTGACGATCTGGAGCCCCGACGCCCCGGGGATTCTCAAGGAGTTGACCGCGCATTTCGAAGGCGTGAACGCCCTGGCGTTCAGTCCCGACGATCAACGCCTGGCTACCGCCGGAGCGGACCGCGCGGTCAAACTCTGGGACACCGAGTCGTGGACCACCGTGCTGGCTCGAACCAGCCACGACGATCAGGTGGAAGCGCTGGCGTTCAGCGCCGACGGTCAGCGACTGGCCTCGGCGGCGGCCGACGGCTCGATCGTGATCTGGGACGCTCGGCCCTGGGTGCAAGCCGCCATTCTCCCGCCTCGAACGCTTTTGGGGCACGTGGGATCGGTCTCCGCCCTGGCCGTGCGGGGCGACGGCCGCCAGATCGCGACGGCGGGCGCCGACGCCGTCGTCCGGCTCTGGGACGCGGCGACCGGCCGGCTGACCGACACTCTCGTCGGTCACGTCAACAAGGTCAACGCCCTGGCCTACAGCCCCGACGACCGATTGCTGGCCTCGGCGGGAAGGGACGGCGCCGTCCGGATCTGGCGACTTTGCCGCCCGGAGGACGCGACGACCAAGCCCGACGTCCGGCTCCTGGGATACCACCGGGAGCGCTGCATCGCCCTGGCGTTCAGCCCCGACGGCCGGCTGCTGGCCACCGGGGGCGCCGACCGCGTGATCCGCCTCTGGGACGCCGTCGGCTCGCGGCCGCCGGTCGCCTGGTCGGCGGCCGACGAAGTCTACTGCCTGGCGTTCAGCCCCGACGGCCGGCTGCTGGCCACCGCCGGCGCCGACGACGACGGCGCGATCACTCTCTGGGAGCTGAATCCCGTCGGCGAGCGCCGTGAACGTCGGCTGCTGGGCCACCAACGCCAGATCAACTCCCTGGCGTTCAGCCCCGACGGCCGCTGCCTGGCCTCGGTCAGCCACGACTGGACCGGGCGAATCTGGGACCTCAAAACCGGCCGATCCGTGGTGCTGCGCGGCCACCTGAGCCGGCTCTGGGGCGTCGCGGTCAGCGACGACGGCCAGGTGGTGGCGACCGCCGGCGGCGACTGGTCGATCCGCATCTGGGACCGGGAAACCGGCGAACAGCAGGCGGCCCTTCTCGGCCACCAGGGCCGCGTCCGCGCCGTGGCCTTCGACCCCCAAGGACGCTACGTCGCTTCGACCGGCGACGACGGCGAAGTCCGCATCTGGGACGCCTCGCGATGGCGCGGCCGCCGCTGATCGACCCGTCGAAACATCCCTATCCCCTTGCCCGATTGCGACATCGGATCTGCCTACCGCCTCGCCCCCCCCGACCGCCTCCCGACGAAACAACGGCGCATGCTTGCCACTCCCGTCGATCCAGCGTGTACACCTTCTCACAACACAGACATCCCAGGCCGACTTACCTATTTAACGATAAAAGCGAACGCAATGAGATTGCCGGGGGACTACTCAAGCTTTTCCGGGAAAGTTGACCTTGGGGGTTGGCATTTCGCGCCCGATTATTTACCCTACTTTACGGTGATGCCCAGGATTTACCTGGTCCCAATGCATGGTCGATCGACGGTTCCAAAGAATCAAGATCGGCAGACTCAATCTTTCGGAGAGTTCACACATGAAGCGGCACCTGATGACCCTGGCTTTCAGCGCTCTGGTCGGGTCTTTCCTCTTGGTCAACAGCGCCGAGGCGTGCCACAAGTCGAAGAAGGTCGCCTGTGCGGCCCCGGCTCCGGTTTGCGCTCCGGCCCCGGTTTGCGCCCCGGCCCCGGTCGTCGCCGAGTGCGCGGCCCCGGCCAAGAAGCATTGCTTCGCGCTCAAGAACCCCCTCAAGGGCAAGCACTTGAGCTTCGGCCACGGCCACAAGAAGGCCGCCTGTGAGCCCGCCCCGGCTCCTTGCGGCGAAGTCGTCTACTCGGCCGCCCCCGCCCCGGTCTTCGCCGCTCCGGTCTACGCCGCCCCCCAGGCCTCGGCCCAGAACTGAGCAACCCCCCATTGCAACGCCCAAACCCAGCAACGCACATCCTATCCGTGCGTCAGGGTGACGGTTTGCCCGTGATACATGCGGCCGGGTGTGAAGCGATCTCTCGCCTCACACCCGGTTCGTTTTTTGGCTCACGTCGGGCCGCGAGCCGCCATTTCAAGCTAGTCGCCCCACCCCATCAAGAGGGCTCTGGGTCGTGCCGCGAGCGGCCTCCCAATACGAACCATCATGACGCCGTGGCGACCCCCGGCCTCATGAAAGTGCCCCGGGTCCGAATACAAGCTCGAAGCGCCAGCGAGTGAATCTCCGTCGGGCCAGGGGAAGCATCCACTCGCTGGCGCTTCGAGCTTGTATCGGGGCAGGCCTTCGCAAGGCCATTTTCTGATCAATCAACGCCCCCGGGCGGCTTCCTGAAGCGCACGGTAGGGGAAGATCCAGACCAGGGGGACGCCGAGTTTATCGACCGTGAACTCGGGGGTCGCCCGGCTGACAAGGGCCCGGTCCCAGGGCGCCCATGCTCCCGGCCGGTTCTGCAGGACGTACCAGGCGGGGGTTCCCAGATCGATGGGAGCCAGGCGGCGGGGGAGCGCCCCGGTCTCGCGCAGGTAGAGCCACGAGGTCGGGAACGTGGCGAACTGGATGGTCTGACCAGGCCGGGTGTTGTCGCGAAGCCAGGCCAGGGCGGCGGGATCGAGCCCGTCCCAGTAGTAGGTCGGCTCCATCCCCAGCCGGACCGCCCCCAGCAAGCCGACGACGATCGGGCTAAAGTAGGCCAGAGGCGTCGGCATCATGACGAGCACGCTCAGAAGTCCTTCCGCCAGGCTGGCCGAGGCGATCCACCTCGACGCCTTCCCCAGCCATTGCCCGATTTGACCGACGCCAAGGCCCGCCAGCAGGGCCAGGACGCCGAACGCCGGCAGAAACAGCCGAACGCCGTCATGCCCCGGCGTGTGCGGAGCGGCCCGGAGGGCCAACAGGAAGAGCCAGTGCCCGAGGATCAAGAGGCCGACGGGCTCCGTCTTGATCCGAGCGACGGCCCGGTAGACTCCGGCCAGGCCCAGAATCAGAAAGCCGACCGGCGTGACGAAGACCGTCCAGACGATCGTGTTGTACCAGGGGAGCGATTCGAGGGGCGTCTGGTAGATCGTCCCCAGGAACTGGACCGGGATCGGGATCGTCCGCCCCCGGGTGAGGTTTGACCGGAAGAATCGAACCAGACCCGTCACCGGCTCGGTCCACCAGGGGGGATTGAGCAGCAAGAGCACGCCGAAACCGACCGCTAGGCCGACGCCGAGCACCCAGAACGCCCGACGGCGGCGGTAAAGGACGGCCCAGACCACGAACGGAATCGGCAGGAACCAGCCCGTCAGCTTCGTGGCCATCGCGCAGCCAAGAATCACGCCGAAGATGAGAACCGATAGCCACTTAAGACGTCGGATGGCCGGTTCGTTGTCGTCCACGGCCGCAACGAACGAGAAGACGGCGAGCAGCCAGAGCGCGCTCAGGACGGCGTCGTACGCGGCGTAGTGTCCATGACCGAAGAGGTTCGGCTGCAACACCCAGGCTCCGGCCGCGACGGCTGCGGCCCACCCTCCCCAACGCCGGGCGACGAAGTGGAATACGGCCCCCGCGCAGAGGCTGAACAGCAAGATCGGGCCCAACCGCGCACGTGGCAAAGTTTGCCAGGTCGGGGCCAGCACATCACCGGCCAGTCCGAGGAGGGCGTAGAATGGCGGGTGGCCGTGCGGCTCCTCGCGGGCGAACGGCCAGAACCAGGCGAGGACGCGCGGGTCGAACAGGAGCTTCGACCGCGTGTCGACCTGGTCGGGCCTCGGGGCCGGCGCGCCGACCTGCTGCACCAGCTCCTCGACGGGAGGAACCCAGGTCGCGGCGAACGCCTGGGGGTCGCGGAGGGCCCGAAACCAGGTCCGCAGCCGGGCCTCGCGGCCCAGGGTGTAGCCCTCGTCCCAGACGATCGCCAGCCTTGGCTCGGCGGCCAGCATGATCGCCAGGGTCGCCAGGCCGACGCCCACGGATACAGCGAGTCGCCGCGGGCGGAGCCGCCCGGGCGATCCGGCGTCGGCCGGCGGGTCGCCCGGGGTGTTTCGACTCGTTGCTGATCCGCTCAAGGACGACGCTCCGCCTTGATGGGGATCAGACCTGGATCAACTGTAACCGGTTCTCAGCGTCGGCGGTCCTCGGCACGGGCTCGTGCGACCGGATCAACGCGACTTCGGTGCAGTTCGGAAAGAGCGGGCAGCGCACGCACTCGTTCCAGATCTTGTGGGGCAGGTCGGCCTTGTCCATCTGCTGGTAACCGCACCGCTCGAAGAACTCGACGGCGTAGGTCAGCGCGAAGACCGAATTGATCTCCAGCTCGCGCGCCTGGTTCCAGCAGGCTTCGACCAGCCCGCGGCCGACCCCGGCCCTTTGAACGTCCTCGGCCACGGCCAGGCATTTCAGCTCGGCCAGGTCTTCCCAGAACACGTGCAAGGCCGCACAACCCACCACCCGATCGTTGTCGTCGATCGCGACCTGAAACTCGCGGATCGACTCGTACAGCTCGCCTAAAGACCTCCGGATCATGACCTTCCGGTCGGCGAACGTGCGGATCAACTCATAGATGGAGGGGACGTCACCAACGCGCGCGGGACGGATGTTCAATAGAGGGAACTCCCTTATCAGCCTCTCGGCCGTCTTTCAGGACCAACGATCGGACGAAAACCACGACGTAAAGGGAGCCACGAAGGACTCCCGACTCATTCCGTCAATTCTAGGGTAAACGGGCTGGGAATCAAGCACGGTTCCGGCGACGGGCGGCCTGGATTCCGTCGGGCCGTCGGCGACGGCGGTCAGCGGCGCATCGCGGCGGGCTGATCGGCGGCCGTCCGGGGTGCCGGGACGCTCTTCGTCGCCAGCTCGGCCGACTTCTCGGCGGCGACGGCGGTCTCCTCGGCGGCCTTCGATTCGCGGAACGGCAGTACGCACTTGTCGTAATAGTTGGTCATCGTGCGGAAGTCGGGCCCGTGGTTGACCGTGACCAACCCGAAACTCGACGCCACCTCGTCGGTCGCCTGTTCAAGCGTCCAGCCGCAATATTTGGTGCGGTAGGCGATCTGCGTCATCGACACACGGTTCAATCCGTGGTGGCAATGAAAGAAGATCGGGTAGTTCGCGGGGTCGTTAAGGACGGCCGCCGCGTCGTCGAGCAGCTCGAAGATGGTCTTGGGCTGTTCTTCCGAGCGCTGGTCGATGATCGGCACATGCACCCAGCGAATGCCCAGTTCCTTGGCCAGCGCGCGCTCCTTGACCGCGATCGCGCTGTCGTAGGGGTGGGCCAGGGCCAGGATCGTCTTGATCTTGCGATCACGGGCGATCTGCCGCATGGGCCATTCCTTCTGCCAGGCGCCTCGATAGATCTTGCCAGGCACGACCTCGGCGAACTGGTTCGGGAAGACGTAGTCGTGGCCGTGCCTCCAGAGGAGGTGGGCCGCAAGAGCCGCAAGACCGATCGACAACGCCAGACGGAACCATTTTCGACGCGTGGACATCAGGTCAAATCTCCCTGCAAGCCGGTTCCCGGACGGTCCGCGGCGACTCGAGGCCCGTTGCCTCCGCGACGACGCCCCCCGCAACGGGTTTGGAGGAGGGCGGCGAATCCTAGCAGTACGGTCCAAAAGCCACAAGGCGGACGGCGGCCCCGACCGGTCGGCGGGGACGACATTCCTTCTCGATCGTCCGCCGTGCGTCCTCAAGTTGAAGAATTCCGATTTCGCGGTTTTTCCGATCGCCAAATCGACGCGGGCTGGTATGCTCGGAACCCTGCCCGGCCTGGGTGGAACAGCCTTGGACGAGAGCCCGAAATAGCCCGAGGGACCGTCGGCTATGAACCTAGCGACATCGAAGTCGATACGATTCGACGCGCCCGTGACGACGCCGGAGCAGCCCGTGCAGGCCCGACCCGACCGCCCCGTGGGCCCGATCTCCAAGGTCGTGGGCCTCTATCAGATGATCATGAGGCGCACGCTCGAGCATTTCTTCCCCGATTCGGTGCTCGAGATCCAGGGCGATCGCAGCATCATCGACTGGGACGGCCTCCTCGCCGAGCCCTCGTACCGCCTCGTGGACGATCCCGACCGGCTGGCGATCGACATCGAGTGGCTGGGTTCGCGGCTCACCTTCCAGCCGGGGAGCCCCGTCCCCCTGCTGGCTTCCGAGCGGCGGATGATCGACGTCATCGTCCGCGCCGTCGACTACCGGTTTCGGGGCCTTTTCGACCAGGAACTCGACAACCGGGTGGAACGGTTCCACTTCGTCACCGAAGACCTGATCATCGCCGACTACCTGGCCGGGGCCAGCCCGTACCGCATCCCCGCCGCCCTCGAAGCCCTCCGCCTGGCGGCGCTCTCGACCTACGAGAACCGCCGCGTGACCACCGGCGCCTTGCTGCTGGGAACAGAGCACGACCCGACGCTGCCGGGCCGCGAAAACCTCGTCGGGGCGCCGCAGTTCAACGCCCGGCTGACCGCAATCAAGGGGTTTCATCGCCTCTGCGACGGCTCCCGGACCGTCTTCGTCGTCGACCGCCAGGGCGAACTCGTGCGAGTCGCCGACATCGGGCAGTGGGCCGAGCAGACCCAGCCGGAATCCCCGCCCGCCCATCTCTGCCCCAGGCTCTACCAGAGCCACGCCCGCGCCACCGTCTCGGGAGGACACGTCTGCCTGGTCCTCACCCCCGCGCAGGACATCAAGATCTTCGCGCATGGCGAACTGATGTTCAGCTTCAGCGACGGCCGTTGGCGGCTGCTCGACATCCCCGCCAAGTTCGCCCTCTGGCGCGAAGCGGTGAAGCATTCCAGCGACGGCGGCCTGGCCCGCCGGCTCTTCCAGGCCGCGCTCAACCTCAGCGCGGCCCGCGTCGGCGCCCTGCTCGTCGTGGTCCGCGACCCCGAGAAGTCGATCGCCCAGCTCATCGCCCCCATCGACCGGATGACCGAGGAGGTCGCCGTCGACGACCCCCAGGACCCCGAGAACCTTTCCCCGCGGCTGGCCAAGCGCGCCCTGCACCACGCCGTCCGCGGCATGAACCTCACCGTGCTCGAACCGACTGTACTGGAATCCATCGCCAGCCTCGACGGCGCCGTCGTGGCCGACCCCGACGGCAATCTCCTTACATTCGGCGCCATCCTCCGGATCTCCGCCGAAACCCTCGAACTCGGCCGCTCCGTCCAGGGTGCCCGCACCCTCGCCGCCCTGGCCGCCTCGCAGCACGGCCCGGTCCTCAAGATCAGCGAGGACGGCTACGTCACCATGTTCCTCAAAGGCCGTCGCGTCTGGGAATTCTGACGGCCCCGTGAATTGGCTTCGTTCGCGCCGAAACCACCCCCTCCACCGCCGAATTCCCCGAACGACCCGCCGCGGAACGTCGCCCGGCGGATTGGCTTCGTTTGCGTCGTTCTTGCCGACCCATCGGCAAGGCTCCAAAACGCAAAGCCGATCCGACACAAGCCTTGCGTCAAAAGCCTCCGCCCTGAAATTGGCTTCGTTCGCCCGCGATCATCCGTTCTCGCCCCGGGAGAAAGTGGCCGAAGGCCGGATGACGATCCGCGCGGTTCGACGTACTCGTCGCGACCGCCGTCCGCCGAAATTGGGTCCGTTCGCGCGCTTTTCGACCGATCCCCCCGCCAACCCAGCCCGCCGTCCGCGCCGCCGGATTGGCTCCGTTCGCGCGCTTTTCCGACAGAATCCTCCGCCCGACCACGCGAAGCGATTGGCTTTGATCGCGCATTTTTCCGAGTCTCGCGAACCCTCGAACCGGCCCCGGCCGATTGGCTCCGTTCGCGCGCTTTTCCCACAAACTTCCTGGGACTTGCCCTCCGTGGAAGCTTGGCTCCGTTCGCGCCTTTCGAAGCCGTCGGCTTCATGCGCCGAAGCGCTTCCCGTTCTCGCCCGACAGCCGAGTTGCGAAAGAGCCGGACGACTCGCAGAGTCCTCCACCTTAAGCATACGACCGAGCGACGGGCTTGATCGACGATTCCTCTCGCCCGCCCGAAACTTGGGCGCGACGAGGTGTGATCGAAACGATCGAGTGACAAGCAGGGATTGCACGGGCTTGACTGGGACGACGCGACTCGAGAACTCGCCTGATTCTCGGCTCAGTGACAGCCTTCGTCGATCTCGCCCAAAGCTCCTAAACATCCCCACGATTTAAGAATAACCCCGTTTCCGATCCTCAAGTGCCTGGATCAAAGCATCGAGGGTTTGTCGCAGGTTAAAAGAAAAGGCTTGTAACAAAGCGGTCGGATACGGCGGGTATTCGGCTGAATGGTGCGCGGAGGTGACGAATTGCGCCGCGGCGAACACTGTGGCGAACAGGTTCATGCCGAAGCGGGTCGCGGGGTCTTTCTCAGGATTAGTCGGCCGGGAGAGGATAGTGGTCAGAGCGTCTGAGGGCGGGACAACATCCGCGAGCACACCGAGTGCGCAGGCAAGCTTCTTGCCAACATCACGTGCATTATCGGGCGTGGTCTTGTAACCCAGTCGGATCAGCCGCGCGACTATTGATCGCCCCTCTCGCGCGCTGGGGCGGTAGGATCTCGCAGACTGCATCTGCTGCTCGCAGAATGCAAGTGCGTACAGCAGGAGGTCGGCATACTTCTCCGGCCCAGAGGTGGCAGCCGCCGGGTCTCGCTTCTTGTCTGTCGGCTGCCGGATCAGGTCGAAGAACGCCTTATGAGCCTCCTTATCATGCGTGTGCGTCCAGGCCAGCTGATTCGCCAGCGCCAAGTCTATGCGGCACAGCATCTCTTGGATCTCGTCAATGCGCGACTCCTCGGCGTCAAGGCCGGACCTAGCGGTCCAGAACAGATCCTCAACGTCGATGGTGGAGTTCAGTCCTCCCTGCATCGGAAACCATTCGGGCAGGGCGACGAACGACGAGATCTGGTTGAGTTGGAACGGCTCAACACTCAAGAGCAGTAAAACCAACGGGCTGTCGTCACCGAGACCCGACCGTGGCACCGACTCAATTCGCTCGCGATTCCGCTCGATCAGCCGGCAGAGGTCGCCCATAATGGCGTTTCCGTGCTGGAAGCCCTCGCGAACTACTAAGGGCACGACGGGCAGGTCGCCGCGTCGGGCGCAGATCCGCTCGGCGAAGCCCTCGCGGTCGCGCGGCATCTGATACCAGAAGGCTACGACGCTCTGGCCCGCGTGCTCTTGGCGGCTGCGATCGATCAACTCTAGCAAGCGTTCGGGGCTTAGTATCATCGTCGCCGGCTCCTCTCGTCATGGATGGATGGCGGGCCGGATCGGGTACGCGATGCGGGCCAGCAGGGGAATGCACGGCCGTACTTGGTCGCCCTGCATCACCAGAAAGTTGGCCTCACTCGCCGTCCGCACAAGTCCCGCCGCGTCCGTAGGGGACGGCGACTGCTCAACAAGTTGACGGAAGCGGTCGAACGGGCACAACATGGTAACCGGGTCCTCCCGGACGATGTGTTGCAGTGACCTGACAACGGTATGAATCCAGCGGTCGCTATGGCGGTCGGTGCGGGCGAGCGTCGCCTGCAGGAAGTTACGAAAGAATTCGTACTCTCGACTACGGTGAATCGCCTCAGGAGTAAGGCGGCATCTAGCAAACGCGTGGAAGTCATCGCCCGTGAGCGTTAGGCCCGCAGCGCGCCGCCCCTCAGTGATCAGCCAGTCGAACAGGTCGGTCAGCAGGTTCACCGTCAGATAAGGGTGCCCACCGGTCTCGGCGAAGAGGGAGTTGATGAACGTCGGGTCGAGTTGCACGAGATCTCGCAGAACTCGGTGGAGCAGGTGCGCGAACTCCGAATCCACGGCGCCCAATGAGTGAGCAAACAGCGGAAAGTGGTCGAGCACCACGTATGGACTGAACTGATTGTGCTCCATCAAGATATAGTGTGCGTCGGGTTGCATGCCGATCATCAGCAACAGGTTCTCGCGGGAGAACTCCACGAGTTGGTTAAGTAGAGGCAGCGCCACATCGTAGCGGATGCTCTCATCCTTACGGTCGGCGATTCGGAGCTGGTCGAAGAGGAGTTCATACTCATCAAGGACAAATATTGTCCGCTTGCCCGGCTCGATTTGCCCGTGGGAGTACTTCTCGATAACCTCTTTAAAGAAGTCATTTGATAAGGGCTTGCCGACGTGCAGAGCTTCTTTAAAGCTCTCCGCGAAAATGTGGTCGTTGGGCGACTGCCCGGTTGGCTGCATCGTCTGGTTAACGACTTTGGTGTTGCCGCTGGGATGTAGGTCGAAGCTGGCGGCTGTAGTCTTCCCGCTGCGACGTATGCTGCACCAGAGCCGGATGCCCGTATCGCGTTCGAACGAGCGGAGCAGGTTCCTAACACTGTGCCGTATGACCCGGAAAGTGGCGTGGAGGAATGGATTGTTTAGCGGGAAGTGACGGGCGTAGTTGTATGACAGCGGCGCGTTCCAACCCTTATCGCCGGATATCCGGGAAATAACTTGAGTGAGGATTCCCTGGGCCTGCCCTGTGGTGTTCTCAGGGTCTGATAATGCGGTGTTGATTAGGACGCCCTTGAGAGTACTTTGATTCTCGGCCCACTCTTGGAGCTGGTGCGTCAGCGAACCCGCTATCACTGAGACAGCTCGCTCGCTCGAGTTCCTGAGATCCACCTCACGGACCTCGTTAGGGTTGAGGAAGCAATGAATCTCAAGGAATCTTAGGTGGTCCTGAATACTCGGTAATTCGAGGATCAAGTCGAGTCTATTCACGCGCAACTCGTACTCGCCGCTGGTGGGCAAGAGGGCTTGATTCTGGGGAGCGTCACGGATGACCCGGTCGATCGCTTCGAGCACTGGTGCCACAACGTCGCGCATCGAGTCGCGGAACTGACTGTGTCCGAGAACTTGGAGGAGTTGATGGACGTGCCCAGGCATGAGGAAGGCTAAGGAATGGACCCACCAGCGCTTATTATTCTCCAAGGACTGAGAGCCCTCTTGGTCGCCGAACCGCGTCTCTCCGTAGCCCTGGAGGATTCCGATCAGCATGCTCGAGCAGACTCGTCGCGCCGCTAGCCCGCGCGCGGCATATGGCGAACTCCGGGCCACGGCCACATACGACTCGAACGGCAGGTCGAGAAACCTCTGCAGCCCGCTGACCGAGATCCGAATCGCCTGGTCATAAGCCGAATGCTTAATTTTATAATTATACCCCTTGGCGAAAACTTCCGTGCTGTGGCGGGAAAATTCACGCTCAATCGTCGCTAGGGGCCGTTTGTCATTGGGCTCCATTTCGAGCGACGAAAGAGTTCGCTCGAAGACCTCGCCGATTAGATTCCGGTAGCTGTACGACCAGTCGAAGATCCAGTGGTCACGCAGTTCGTTGAGTCGGTAGCTAAGATCCATGAGCAGGTCGACCGACCCACCGTTTTGTTTGGGCGTCGGGGGCCCGTTAACGACCGGCCGGCCGGCTGGATCGGTCGGCTCGTCTCGTGAAGATGCTGGCGGCCTGATGGGTTCCTTTGATTGTCGCAACTTTTCATGCAGAAGCGGCTCAAGCCTTCGCTTCTGTGTGCGAGGGAAGCTGTTACACGCTGCGACTAAGTACGCCTTAAGTCCGAGGCATTGCTTCGGGCCTAGATGTTCAAGGAACAGCCGGAACCGGTTCTCGGCTTCCCGTGTTCTGTCGGGGGCGTCGGGCGTGATACGGCCAATGATCTCTTGAATTTCCCATGTCAGCTCAAGCAATTCCTGATTTATCACGTCGGGCTGCTTTGCGAGGTCGAGCCGGTATTTGCCTTGCTAAGTGCAGGGTGAGACGACTCAGAAGAGGGATGAAATCTGCAGATTTGGCCCGACCGGGGCTGGTGGAACGGAGCCGGAGATTCCACGGCCGGTCCATGGAGTAACAGCTTCGCTCTCCCAATAGTTGCCGCCATGACGGGCTCTTTCAAGTCTGCAGGCCAAACCGGGTCGCGTTTCCGCACGGGGCGCGGGAAGGGCTTCCACGATGGGCCGGAGCATCAAAGGGGAGCATCAAAGGGGTCGGAGCATCAAAGGGGTCAGGAGTCGTTTCTGGCGTAGAGCGTGTTATGCACTTGTTGCCAGGAGCGGAGCGGCTTTGCGGAGCATGAGGAAGCTGAAGGCGATGAAGTTCATGCCGGCGAGGACTTCGGGCAGGCGTTCGTAGTCCTTGGCGAGGCGTCGGAATCGCGTCAGCCATGCGAACGAACGCTCCACCACCCATCGCCTCGGCAACAGGACGAAGCCTCGCTTGGCCTCGGGCAGCTTCACGACTTCCAGGCGAATCCCGTGGTCGGCCGCGGCACTCTCCGCCGCCTCGCCCGTGTAGCCCTGGTCGACGAACGCGACTTCCACCGAATCGCCGGTGGCCGCCTGGACGGCCTCGCACAGCTCGGCGACTTGCGTCCGGTCGTCGTCGTTGGCGGGCGTCACGCCCAGCGCCAGCAAATGCCCGAGCGTGTCCACGGCGATATGAACTTTCGACCCCTTGATCTTCTTGTGACCGTTGTAGCCGGCGCGGTTGCCGCTCTCGGGCGTGGAGCGGAGCGTTCGGCTGTCGAGAACAGCCGCCGAGGGCTGGGCCTTGCGATCCTTGGCGAGACGGATCGTGACCCGCAGATCCGAGACGACGGCCTCGAAGCAGCCGGCGTCGATCCAACGACGAGCCTGCTGGTAGACCGCGTGCCAGGGAGGAAAATCGGCGGGCAGATAACGCCAGGGGGCGCCGCTGCGGGAGAGCCAACGAAGGCCGTCGAACAGATCGCGAAGGTTGTAGACGCGCTGCGCGGCGTCCTCGCGCACCAGGCAGAGATAGGGAAGCACGAACTGCCACTCCGCATCGGTCGCGTCGCTCGGATAGGGCTTGTGGGTGATCATGCCTATCCTACGCCCTGCACTGGACTAAAGTTCATAACACGCTCTAAGCATCAAAGGGGTCAGGAGTCGTTTCTGGCGTAGGCTCGTCTCGGAAAACAGCTCTGACTCACCTGCCCCGTCTGCCTCTTGAGGAGGTGGAGAGTTAATGGGTCGACGTGCCGTCTCCGCTCGGGCACATCTCGACGCCCGCGCGGTTCTTGGAGCCGAGACCCCGGAACTGATTGATCTTCACGTCCTGGTTGGGGAAGCGCGCGATGATCTCCAGAGTTCCGCCCACGGACTCGATGTAGTCCCGCAACGTGCTCACGAACATGTCGGCGCGACGTTCGAGCTTGGACACCGCGGCCTGCTTGACGTTGAGCTTCTTGGCGACTTCCTTCTGGGACTGCTTGCGGGCTTCCCGCAACTGCCACAACGTCACCTCTTCCACCAATTCGGCGATCCGCTTCTCGATGGCGGCGCGCTCTTCCTCGGGCAGCTTGGCGACGAAATCCTCTAGACGGATCGGCATGACCACCTCACTTCTTCAGGCGTTCCAGGTGCCGGCGGAAGCGTTCGTTTGACGTAAAAGCCGATGGTTCCACGTATTCCAATCGGAGCACGTGAAACCATCGCTCGAATCACATTCGACGGCTCACCGGACAGGCTCGCAATCCGTTCGGGTCACTTCGAGTGGCCGTGCTCGGCGGTGGCCGACTCGTAATGCTTCTTCAGCAGGTCGTCGCCGAAGTCGTCCTCGAAGTCGCGCCAGACGCTGTGGACGTGGTTGGCGTTGTTCTGGGTGTTGTCGTACTCGATCAGGAACGTCGGGCCCTGGATGCGGTAGTAGTGGGGCTCGCCGCGCTCCAGGCCGCCGGCCCAGGCGAAGCCGACCTTGTCGACGCCCGCCTTGAGGATCTTGCCCAGGTCGTCAGCGGCCATCTCGGGGCGAAGCCGCTCCGCGTAGAGGACGACGATCGAGTTCAAGAGTTCCTTCTGCTCGGCGTTGAGGTCCGTCATCATCACGCCGGCCGGCTTGAGCGGCGTGGCCTTGCGGGCGGCGAGGGTGAGGATGTCCTTCGGGGCCACGATCTCGACGAGCCCCTTGGCGCGCTGGCCCGAGTCGAGGGATTTGACGAGCTTCCGCGCGAGGTCCTCTTCTTCGCCGAGAACGCGAAGTCCCTGGCGAGGCCCGGCCTTGACCTCGGCGGGGTTGGTCCCCATGAACGTCGGGCCGCCGGCCACGCCCTTGTCGCCGACGATGGTGAAGTTCAGCGACAGGTGGTGGCCTTCAAAGCGCCAGCCCCAGGGTTCCTTGGCGCCGAACGAGTCCGGATTGCCGAAGATGTTGAAGTAATACAGCTCCGGGTCCCGGACCGGACCTTTCCCTTGCTCGATCGACGCCAGGATCTGCTCAAGGCTGACGATCGACTCCGCCTTGATGAAGCCGCTCTGGCTCAGGCCGCTGGCGAGAAGGGCGGTGGCCAGGGCCTTCTGGTCGCCCGACATCTCCTTCAAGGGCAGGCCCTTGCGGGGCCTCGGGATGAAGTGCCAGTCGTAGCGGAGCGCGTCCTTGAAGTCGAACCCGATCTTGGTCTTCTGCTCCGGGGTGAGCGACGCCCAGAGGTTCCTGGCCGCCCCCGCCATCTCGCGGGCGGCCTTCGCGGCCGGCTTTTCGTGCGTGTGGGTCCCGGGACCGTCGTGGGCCGCCGCCAGGGTCGCATGGCAGTAGAGCGCCGCGATCGTTATCGCGAGCAAGAGGCTTCGAACGCGTGACATCGCGGATGCTCCAGGAGAAGAATGATTGGTGAACGTCTCCGTCGCCCATGATACCAGACCGGCGATCGAAGTCATCCCGCCCGTGGACGAGGCTTCGGCGCCGCCGCAACCGTCGCGACGAAAGGCCCATCCATTGAAAACCATGAACCACGACTTCCGTAGGCTCTTTGAGCGGAAAACTGTCGGACGGCTCTCGGCCGGCATGGTACTCAAGAAAGCACTCGTCAACATGACCCTGATGGCGCTCGGCTTCGCGGGGGTGGGATTTGCGTATTGCGCGGTCGCCTCGGGTTCGCGGGAGGCCGAGGCAGAGCCCCAAGCAGCGGCGGCGGAGCCGGCTGTTCCTCGCGACCGCGATGCGCCCGAGGTGCAACTCCGCAACGAGAGCCGGTCGGTTCTGGAGAAGGCCCTGGCGAGCGTCCGCACGGTCGAGGATCTCGAGCAGCGCGTCTGGCTCCTCTGCGAGATCGCCCGCCTGCAAGCCCGGGCGGGGCTCGCCGACGCACTCGAAGGAACCCTGAAAACGGCGATCGAGGCGGCTCAGGAAACCGAGAGCGAGCACCGACTGATCGACGTGGCCGAGGCCCTGGCCCGGTCCGGCGACTTCAAGACGGCCGTGGAACTCGTCGACCCGCTCGCCCTCAACCGCGACTACGGCCTGAATCATGTGGCGGCGGCGATGGCCGGCGCCGGCGACGTCAACGGGGCACTTCGGGTGGCGGGGACGATCCGGAACGAAAGCTCCAGGAGCGAAGCCCTTCAACGCATCGCGATCGCGCAAGCGGAGGGCGGCGACATGAAGGGGGCCCAAACGACCGTCGCGAAGATCTCGGATGCCGCCGTTCTGGCCGAGGTGTTGACGGCCATCGCGGCCCGGCAGTATCGCGCCAAGGACCCGGCGGCCGCCCTGAGTCTGGAACACGCGCGGCGGGCCGCCGACAAGATCCCCCCGTTCGTCGGCGACCGACGCGAGCCGACCGACTCCAGAGCGAGCGCTCTCGCCGCGATTGCGGGCGTCCTGGCCGGTTCCGGCGCCACCGAGGAGGCCCGAAAAGTCGCCGGCGAAATCGCGAAGGCCCCGTGGGACGACATCGCCCGGAGGAATATCGCCGCCGCGCAGGCCGGACGCGGGGAGATCGAGGCCGCCTTGCAGACGGCGGAGAACATCCACGGCGCCTACGAAAAAGGCGAGGCCCTCAACGACGTCGTGACCGCCCAGGTCGCGGCGAACGACCTCGACGCCGCGCGCACGCTCGCCTCCAGAATCGAGCCGGGTCGCTGGCGCGTCGACGCCCTGCTCGCGATCGCCAAGGGGCAGTACCGTTCGGGCCGGCGCAAGGAAGCCTGGGGGATCTTCGAGGCGGCCCGGCGCGAGGCCGAACGCCTGGTGGACGACCCACGAGTCGGGAACGTCAAACCCGCCGCGCTCGGACGTCTCGCCAGCGCGCAGGCCGAAGTGAGGGAAGAGAAGGCCGCCCTGGCCTGGATCGACGACCTGGCTTCGCCGTCAGCCAAGGCGTGGTCCTTGTGGGGGCTGGCGGAAGAATTGGCCGGACGGCTGCCGGCGAGTCCGCCCCCCAAGATAAGAATCCTGGTCTCCACTCCAAAGGTCGACGAACCGGCTGCGGAGCACGCTCCGAAACCGATCACGACGTTCCGCGGCAAGATCGTGCTGTTCGGAACCAGGCGCGCGGTCGGCGGCGAAGCCCAACGGATCGAAATGATCAACCCCGACGGGACGGGATTGGAGACGATCCTGACCCTGGACAAGGGACAGGCGATTCACGCCGGCCGCGTTTCACCCGACGGCAAGCGCCTGGCGTTCAGCGCCTCGCAGGCCGGGACGCGGCGCCCGGATCTATGGTCGGTGACGACGGACCGCGTGCGCCGGAAAATCGCCGACGACATCATCGTCGTCGCCTGGTCGCCCGACGGGCGCCGCCTCGCCGCCATTCGCGACACGGACCCGAATACTCCGGGTCGAGAAAACCTCATCCTCGACGTCGAAACCGGTCGCGAGCAGCGACTGCCGATCCCGGAGACCGACGCGGTGGAGGATTGGTCGCCCGATGGAGAGACGCTGACCGCGATGGCGGCCAACGTAGGCAAGGTGTTCGAACATCCCACGAAAGGAACCTATCCGCTCCGGCAGATCTACCTCATGCATCCCGACGGGACCGGCCGCGCGCGCCTGACGAGCAGGCCGTTGGCCGATAATCTCGACGCCCGCTTCTCCCCGGACGGAAGCCGAGTCACCTACTTCCAGAGGCGGCATCCCAACAACCTCGTGATGCACTTCGCCGTCGTACAACGGCGAGACGGTGCCGACGCCAGAGATCTGGCGCAGTTCAACGAGATCTATAAGGGAAACCGGCACTACAAACCGAACGGCCCGCCGTGCTGGTCGCCCGACGGGAAATCCGTCGTCTGGTTCATCCCGAGGAGAAAGCTTGATTCCAGCACAATGAGGATCGAACTCCTCATCCTCTCCGTGGAGACGGGCCAGGCCAACCGGCTCGACCTCCATCAGCGCGGGCTCGAATGGGTTCAGGCGCTCGACTGGCGGTGAGCAGTCGCCCCGGCTCCCCACTTTCTTTCGGCACGCTCGGCGACGGCCAAAACGAGGCCGCGTGTTCGAAAACCAGTCGATGACGAAACAGCTTCAACCATTCTTGGCCCGATTCTCAATTATTTTCTTGCAACACGATCCAATTAACCTATTATGCGAAGCCTGTCCGCAAATCACTTCGCGAAAACACCAGCGATCGGTTCCGACGACCCAGTGGACCTGCGACCCGGGCGGAAACCTGGATACGAAACGGTTCGGCGACGCGATCGCACCATATCACCAGGACTGCACATCATGATTCTGTCCACGAACTCCTTGACGGGTCGTGGTCGGCGAGGCCGACCGCGGACTTCGACGAGCCACCACTTCCGAGGTCGAGGCGCGTCTCAAACTCGGCCACGGCTCGAGCAGCTTGAAGCTCGACAACTCATGGCGCTGGTGATCAATGCGACCTTCGACAGCAGCATCACCAACGATCCCAACGCGGCCGCCATCGAAGGCACGATCAACAGGACGATTGCGGCCTATGAGAATCTGATCACCGACAACGTCACGGTCGACATTACCTTCCAGGAAGGCGGCGGACTTGGAGGAAGTTCGGGCGGCCTTCTCTATTTCATCAAGTACGCGGACTACCGCTCCGCCCTGGTCAGCCATGCGACGACCGCGAACGACAACACCGCGATCGCATCGCTTCCGGTGCAAACCAACGACCCAATCAACAACAACAGTCAAATCGCCGTGAGGTCGCCCCTCGCTCGGGCATTGGGATTCAACGCGCCGAACGCCGGGGGTGCCGCGGGCGACGGCACGATCACGCTCAACACGGCCATCTGTAATCTCGATCGCACGTCGGTGCAAGACGCCTCCAAGTACGACTTGCAGGCCGTGACCGCGCACGAGATCGACGAGATCCTGGGCTTCGGCTCATCACTCGACGCGGCGAATAATGGCACTCCGGTCCCCACCGGAATGGTCCGTCCCGACGACTTGTTTCGGTACGATCAAAACGGCGCCCGAAGCTATAGCTCGACGGCGACGGATCAAGCGTATTTCTCCATCGACGGCGGCACGACCGACCTCGCACGATTCAACCAAACCCATACAGCGGCGTACGCGGGGGATTACGGCGACTGGTACAGCTTCTTCGGCGGCCAGACGCCCCAGGTGCAAGACGCGTTCAATACGCCGGGAGCGACCGCGAATCTGGACGCCGCCGAACTGACGCGGCTCGACGTTCTCGGCTATTCGCTCGTCCTGAACGTCCCCCAGGTGACGGCTGCCGCGGATCAGACGGGGGTCGAGGGTGCGGCCAAGGCGTTCAACCTGGGAAGTTTCACCGACCCCGATGCGGCTCCCTGGGGCGTGACGGTCGCGTGGGGGGACGGTTCGTCGAACACCAGCTTCTTCCTCAACAGCGCGGGCTCGCTGGGATCCAAGCCGCATAAGTACGCTGAGGAGGGAAGCTACACCGTGACGGTCACGGTCAACGACTTCACCAGCCAGACGCAGTCCAAAACCTTCCAGGTGAACGTCTCCGATCCAGCCGTGATCGCCACCGGCCGGTCGATCAGTGCGGTCGAAGGAGCCAGCACCGGCTCGGTGGTGCTGGCGACGTTCACCGACCCCGGCGGCCCGGAGCCGATCGGCGATTACTCGGCCGACGTCAACTGGGGCGACGGCTCCGGGACGCAGGTCGGGGCCGGCTCGATCGTCTTCAACGGCTCGACCTTCGAGGTCCACGGCGTTCACACTTACGCCGAGGAGAGCGGGCCCGAACACCCTGGCTCGCAGCCCTACGTCATCACCGTGACCATCCACCACGAGTCGGCGCCCATGACGGTGGTCGCAAGTTCGGCCACGGTCTCCGACCCGTCGGTCGTGGCCGTGGGGGTTCCTGTCTTCGCGGTGAACTGCAAGACGATCACGGTTTCGCCGGCGACCTTCACCGACCCCGGCGGGCCGGAGAGCCTCAACGACTACTCGGCCTCCATCGACTGGGGCGACGGCACCGGCAGCTCGGTCGGCTCCATCTCCTATGCCGGCGGCGTCTTCACCGTCAACGGCGCCCACGCCTACGCCTCGCACGGCAACTACACGATCACGACCACCATCGATCACGAATCGTCCGTACCGTCAGTCGCGACCAGTACGGCCACGATCAAGGACGACCTCGGCCTCCTGCTGCTCGACCCCACGGCCGCCGGCTCTCTCCTGGTCACCGGCAACGGCAACGTCGTCGTCACAGGCTGCGGCGCGGTGGTCGTCGACTCCAACGCCCCTTACTACGCGGCCGTCGTCGCCCAGAACGGCAAGCTAAGCGCGTCGCAAATCCATGTCGGCGGCGGCGTATCCACCTGGGGCAACGCGACCATCAACCCCACGGCCGATCATGACGCCGCGGTCCCCGATCCGCTGGGGCTTGGGTTGCCCACGCCCCCGTCCCCGCTCTTCGGCGCGGTCAATGACACGAGAAGCGTGCCGCTCACGCTCTCTCCAGGCACTTACCTCGGCGGCATCCACGTCTCCGGCAACGCCACGGTGACGCTCGCCCCGGGCGTCTACTACCTGAAGGGCGGCGGGCTCTCGGTGTCCGGCAATGGAGTGGTCAAGGGAAGCGACGTCCTGATCATCAACGTCCCAAGCGGCCCCCGGGACACGATCACCCTCTCCGGCCTAGGACAACTGAATCTGACGGCCCTGACGAGCGGTCCGTATCAAGGAGTCGTAGTCCTCCAGGCCCCGGCCTCCAGCAACCCGATCCGCGTCACGGAGAATGCGAAGCTCAACCTGACTGGGGTGGCTTACGCCGCTCACGCGGCGGTCGATATCAGCGGCAACGGGCGCGTGACCATCAACCCCGGCCCGGGAACCGCGACGCTGCCTCCGATCGACGGGGCGCTGATCGCCTACGATTTGAACGTCGCCGACAATGGCGTCCTGACCATCAACCCCGATTCGCCGAGCCTCGCCATGGCCGCGACGCCGGCCAGTGGCTCGCTCGCCGCGTCGACCGGCGCGGCCGACGTCCACGCCGCGGCGATCGCCTCTCTCGCCGGCGACGGCGGTGCAAGGAATTCGAGCGCCAGCGTAAGCGGTGAAATCATGGCGCAGGCGGTCCTGAACTCCATGGCCGCCCCAGCAACCGATCTCTGGCTCACAACCGTCCCGCTCAAGAGCAAGACGTCAGCATAAGCCGAGTTTCCACGCCGGCACGCGGACGGCGACGGCTGGACCCGCTCGACTCGATGTTCAAACAGCTCCTGGGCTCGGCCCTGCGGCGCGGACTTACGAAACCCAGCGCCGCGAGGCCGTCTTGAAAGCCGAGAGGCTGTTCGTCACGGGAGTCGGTCGAGCTGGCCGCGTCGTCCGGACCTGCACGGCGTGATAGAATAAGAGTGGGAATATTTGACCGACGGGCCGAGCATCCGCTCGCCGTGTGAGATCGGGGGCGTGATGCGGTACATTCAGGCGGTCGTCTTGCTGGCTTTCCTCGGAGCGGTCGGACTCTTCGCCGTGCAGAACACCGAGGCGATCACAGTAACCTTCTGGACGTGGAGGGCTACCGGGCCGGTCGCCCTGTTGGCGATCGGGGCCTATTTTCTGGGAATGCTCAGCGGCTGGACGGTCGTGTCGTTCTTCAGGAGATCGTTGCACAAGGTGTCGGAGCGGCCGTCCGATTGAGACGCCTTGCAACCGATTATTTTGATTTCTCGTCGCGATGTCGAGCATGACAGTCGGTGCAACTTCTACCGATCGCGACAAAGCCGTCATCGAGCTTTTTCCGGGTCGCTTCGTTCGGGGAATCGCCGTGTCGTCGCAGCGCGGCCTCGAAATCGCTCGCGAGCCGGGCCGCCGCTTCCGACCGGCCGACTAAATCCGCGCCTCGGCGCTTCGTCTCCGCGTTCCTCGCCATCTCCTTGAATTGCTCGGCCAACTGCAAGGCTTCATGCGGAGGGTCGACGTCCGGGTGTGACGCCGGCGGCTTGTAACCGGCGTCGCGGATCGCCTTAATCCGGTCCCAGCCTCCATCGATCGCCACCATCCGCTCGACCAGGGCGGGCGCTGGGGCGCGCTCCGGGAAATCCGTGCCCAGCTTCGCCAGCTCGGCGGGCGAGGGCGGCTGGAAATCGGCCACCGTCGCGTACAGGCCCCGATAATCCGGCGACGTCCCCGCCTGCTTCAGCCAGGAAGCCGCGTCACCCTTGCTCCATCCCTCGATGGCGATGCCGCAGAGGGCCGCCGCGGCGGGACCGCGATGCTTCCCGTGATGGCAGTGGACGAACACCGGCCCCGGCAGCATCCGGACCGCCTGGATGATCCTCAACGCCTGCTCGCGCGGGATGCCGTCGTAACCGACCGGCAGATGCACGTAGCGGAGGCCGAGTTTTCGAGCCGCCTCGACGTCCGGCGCCGCGCCGTCGACGGTCAGAATCGTCTTGACCCCCATCGCCTTCAACGCGGCGAAGCTCGCGGCGCCGTTCGGCTGGCCGCCGCTGTAAAGACCGGGCCCCAGCCGGAAGACGTTCTCGATCCCAGGAACCTGGAGCGACGTCGGCGGCTCGCCAGCCCCTTGAGCCTCGACGATGACGCCGAGCAGCGGCGTCATCCCGAGCGCAACGACCAAGGCGCGTTTCGTCCGAAGACTCATGACGACTTCCTCGCTGACGGAGCCGACTGGCTCAGACCGGCCTCGTGCGCACGCTGCAAAGTCCCGGCGGCGCGCGAGGCAACGGATCCACGCGGTTCGGTATTAGATGTTCCCCAGACGTCCGGTGGAATCGCCGAATCGCTCCAACTGCTGGACGCCGAGGCGATCGGCCATGTCCAGGAAGAGGTTCGTCGCCGGTCGGGATCCGTATTTCACGTACCGGCCGGGTGTAAGCGTCCCTCCCCCGGCGCCGGCCAGCAGGAACGGCAGGTTGGAGTGCGTGTGAGAGTCGCCATCGGCGCAGCCGCTGCCGTAAACGATCATGGAGTTGTAGAGCAGAGAGTTGCCGTCGGCGTCTTTCGTCGCGTCGAGCTTTTCCAGGAACCTGGCGAACTGTTGGACGTACCACAAATCGATCTTGGCGACCTTTTCGACCCACTCCGGCCGGTTCTGGTGGTGCGACAGGTCGTGATGCCCTTCGGTGATCCCGATGTGGTCGAACGACAGATTACTCCCCTCGTGGGTGACCAGGAAAGTCGCCACGCGCGTGGAGTCGGTCTGGAACGCCAGGAGGAGCATGTCGTACATGAGCTGAACGTACTGCGTGTAGTCCGAGGGGATGCCCGCCGGGGTCTCGACGCCCGGATCTTGGGCCGTCCCGAACCGCTCCGCTCTTTCGATGCGCGTCTCGACCTCGCGCACACCGGTCAAGTATTGGTCCAGCTTGTCCTTGTCTTGAGGGTTGAGTCGTCGCTGCATGGAGCGCGCGTCCTCAAGGACGGAATCGAGGAGGGACCGCTGCTCTTGCCGGCGCTGCTGAAGGATCGCCCGCCGCTCGCCGGGGGCTCCAGTCCCAAACAGGCGTTCGAAGACCAGGCGCGGATTGGATTCCGGCGTCATGGGCGTCGTGGGCGAGCTCCAGGACAAGTTGTACTGGTAGGCGCACGAGTAGCCGGAATCACACGCCGCAGTCTTGCGCACGGAGTCGCATCCCAGTTCCAGTGAAGAGAAACGCGTGAGTGAACCGACCTGGCGCGCCATCATCTGGTCGATGGAAATCCCGGCGTGGACGTCGGTCGCGCTCTTCTTGAGTCGGACGCCGGTCAGGAACGTGCCGTTCGCGCGGGCGTGCTCGCCAGAACCATCAACGCCGTCCGGGCCCGGGCCCGCGGTCTGATGGTCCAGGCCGCCGAGCACCTGGACCAAGCCCTTGACCGGCTCCAATGGCTGAAGGCTGCGGCTCAGCGGAAAATTCGCGCCCTCAGCCGCCGGCCACCAGGCGGCGGGTATAGCGCCGTTGGGGACGTAGACGAAGGCCGCGCGCAGCGGGGCGCCCGTCGGGGTCACGCCCAGGCCGCCGACGGGCAACGCGCGCGAGGCGAACTGGGACGTCGGACGCAGCGACGCAAGGACCGGCAGCGCGACGGTCACGCCCAGGCCTCGCAGAAAATGACGGCGATTGAGACGCCCACGGCGGGGGGGGGCGGCCAGATCGGTTCCGGCGGGGTTCATCGGCTTCAAGGTTGCATCCTCAGTTCGGCGCGGTGTTCCGGATACATCGTCGTCCGGTCGGTCACGGGCTCGGGGACTTCCCCTCCGCGGGTCTTCGGCCTCTCTGAAACGGCGCCGATTCGACGACGCCGGAGATCAACGCGCCAGCGCGGCCGTTCTCTCGTTCAATGTGATCCACCAGCGAATCAATCGTCTCCACGTCCTGATAGTCGAGACCGCGCCCTAAAGCATACGTCAGCATTTTCTCGCTGAGACAGCGAAAGAAATCGCGGCCGTGTTCGTCGGCCAAGATGCGCTTCAGCTCCTGGACGTTCGAGAAGGACTCGCCGGTGAGGAGCCTGCCGCTCGAATTCACGGGACCGCCTTGCTCCCGTTCCCGCCAAACACCGAGCGCATTGAAGTTTTCCAAGGCCAATCCCAGGGGATCCATCCGATTATGGCAGGCGCTGCACTGGGGCTTTGCGCGGTGCAGCTCCAGGGTCTCCCGCAAGGTCGGAGTGCGGCCGGCGAATTCCTTCGCGGACTTTTCCAGAGGGGGGATGTTCGGCGGTTGAGGCGGCGGGGGAGTTCCCAGGATGTTGTCGAGGATGAACAAGCCTCGCTTCACCGGAGAGGTTCGATCCGGGTTCGATGTCACGGCCAGCACGGCTCCGAGCGTCAGAACGCCGCCGCGCGGGCTCTCGGGCGGCAGTGCGACGAGACGCATTTCCTTGCCTTCGACCCCGCCGATCCCATAGTGTTTCGCCAGCCGCTCGTTCAGGAAGGTGTAATCGCTGACCAGCAGCTCCCGCAGACTGCGGTCTTGGCGAAGAACGCGGTCGACGAGCATCTCGGATTCGAGCCTCATGGCCTGGCGCAATTCGTCGTTCAACTCGTGCTCGCGGACGCCGCGAAACGTTTTGAAGAACGCCGCGCGCACTTCGTTCCGTTCTTTCCGCTCTTCGTCGGTGAGCGTCTCGGGGAATCGACGGTTCAGTTCTTGCAGTCGCGCCCGGAGTCGGTCCGCCTCGGGATCGAACGGCTGATCGCGGTGGATCACGGCGAACGCATTGATCGGGACCGTCTCGACGTCGCGCGCCTGCAGCCACTGCCCGACGAAGTGCCGGACGAACTCTCTCGAACGCGGATCGGCGAACATCCGCTTCAACTGCGCGGCCAGGTTTTTCCTGAGCGCGTGCTCCTCGGCCAATCGAAACAGCTCGGCGTCGGGCATGGACGACCAGAGGAAATACGACAGCCGCGAAGCCAGTGCATATTCGTCGATGAGCGGGTATCGGTCTGAAGACCCTTCCTCAAGCCCTTCCTCCCGGAACAGGAACATCGGGGAAGCCAGCACGGCCGCCATCGCTTGGGCGACGCCGGCCTCGAAGGTCCGCCCCTCCCGGGAGTACTCGCGCTCGGCCAGCGCCGCAAGCCGATCCACCGTCGCCTCGTCCGCGGGGCGTCGAAACGCTCTTCTGGCGAAAGCCTGAAGCAGCGAGCGCGCGTAAAGCCGCCGCTCGGGGGCGCCCTCGGGGGCGTCGCTCGGGAAAAAGCGGGAATAGTTTGCGGGCCGGGTCCAGAAACGGCGTTCCCAAGGCCCGCGCACGTCCACCGAATCGATCCTGATCGTGAGAGATCTGAGTCGCTTCTCGTCCCGCGTCAGCGGTTCGAGGACGAACGCCAACTCATGCTCTCCCGCGCTCCAATCGAGGTCCAGTTGGGTGTGGAACGGCTTCTCGTCCTGGCGACTGAATTCCTGCCGGAACAATTCCCGATCATCCGCTTTGAAAACGACCCGGCACTTATTGTAGTCGGCTCCAAAGGCCTCCTTGTCGGTCGCCGTCAAGTTCAGCACCAGTTGATACCGGCCCGGGTGCTCGGCGTGGAACGTGCTTGCAATCGACGCCGGCTCGTAATACGAGAGCGGCAATGGCCCTTCGTCCTTCTTCTCGTCGTCGCCCGCTCGGCGGAAGCGTCGACCGGCGATCTTCGTTTCCGGGACGACTCTCGGGACCACCGGCACCGCCTGCACGACGATGGACTTCGCGGCGGCGAGGTACTTTTCCAGCAGCAAGGGGGAAACGGTGAGGACGTCGCCGATGTTGTCGAACCCATGACCCGTGTCGTCGGGTGGAAACTCGACGTTCGTTTCATAGTTCACGCCCATCAAGTCGCGAATCGTGTTTCGGTACTCGACCCGATTGAGCCGCCGCACCGTGACGCGGCCGGGGTCGGGGGTCGTCGGCTCGATTCCGAAGGCGCCGTACTTGATCCAATCGACGAGGAGCCGCCGCTCCGCCTCGGACGGTTGGGGTTCGCCGGTTGGGGGCATGAGGCCGGCCCTCACGTTCTTGAGTACGGCCCACCAGAATTTTTTGTCGCGCAGGCGCGCCGGGTTCAACGCGGATTCGTCGAGCGCCACGGACCCTTTGTCGATCCCGTCGCCATGGCATGCAATGCAGTAATCCTCAAGGATGGGTTGCACGCGCTCGCGGAATTGCTTCTCGAGCTGGTCCGCCGCGCTCGCCTCCGCGGCGAGCACGACCACGTGGGCAAGGACGAGGGTGACGCCCACCCGCAGCATGCACGCCAAACCAAGCGTCAGTCGGCCCGGGCGACCCAGTCGAGCCCCCCCCGGACCCCACAATGCACCCATTGCCCGAATCCTCGCCCCTTTATACATTTCCGCCTGGGTAAAGTTTGCAGATTTTCATTTGATTTTGCAACACACGCGTAGTTCTTGCTCTTCCTTCACGATCCAGTACCACCGGGCGCCGTCCCTTTCCACTTTCGCGAGCCAACGGCCGAAGAGGCTTGGAGCGGTCGGGCCTGGAGTCCGCCGGCCGCGGACTTTCGATCAGTCCTGTTTTCATCGTTTTTTGCGACTACGGCGACCGGAATCCGCCGCCATAACCACCTCTTCGCCCCCAATTCATCCACTAAACTTATCCCAGAAGAAGGAGCCGAGATCTTTGGCTCGGCAGGCGTCGACTTGAAAACATACTTCGACCAGGGACAGGCGAGAACGTCGTGCATCGCCCCGGCATTGTAATCATGTCTTAAAAATTCGTAATTTTCAACCGCCACGCGGCTCTTTCGATCGCCGCGCTGTTGACGAGATTCACCATGGCCGACGGCGTCGTCGCGGCGACTACACGCATGCCAGCGCGCGGGTGCATCAAAGCTGCGACGATCGCAAGAGGGACGATCGCCGCGTCCGACCTGTTTAAGCGTCGGCTTCTCTTGCTTGCTTCTACCGGGCGAACGACTTGAAACCACATCGCTACGACTGCGATCGCGACCGCCGCCACGCCGCGGCGCCGACGACCGCCAGCAGGGCGAGCGCGCAGGTCGACACGATTCTTCCGTCCCCGCCTTCGGTAAAGCCGAAGTTGTGCATCCCGACGCGCAGCGCGAAGTTGACGCCGTACCAGGACACCAGTACAGACATGAAGCATACGACCGACGAGGCCGCGAGTCCGAACGTGCTCATCCGGCCGGTGAATCGGCCAAGCAGAGGCGCGAGATAGACCAAAAACGTGATCAGGACCCAGACCTCCTTGGGTTCCCAACGCCAGTATCCCCCCCAGACTTTGCGAGCCCACGCGGCGCCCAGGATCGCGCCCGCCGCGAGGAGTAGGACGCCGACCTGCATGGCGCGAAAGCTGAAGCCGGCCAGGGTCTCGATCCGCGCGACGGGTTCCCGCGTGGGAACCGCCAGCCGACTCATCACGATCAGCGCGCCGCCGACCAGACCCACGAGCCACGCGTCGGACGAAGCGAGGGCGCTCGCCAACGGTCCCTGGACTGTCCCGGTCGCAACGGCGACCACCCCGGCCGAGCCGGCCGCCGCCAGGACGACTCCGAGGACGCACGCGCGCCGAGGCGACCGATTCGCGAGTTCGCCCAGCAGGCTGAAGCCCCCCACGAGCGTCAGACCACCGCCCAAGGCCGCAACGCCCGAACTCGCGTACTCGAGCCAACGGGCGTCGAGCATCGATAGAGGCGAGAGCCGATACGACGGGTCGAGTCCGAAGCGGCCGAGCACGTAGAGTGGCATCCCAAGCGACAGCGGCCAAGCGAGCTCGCGGCAAGACGGGGATCGGCGATAAGTCGCCGTGAGGCAGCACCCCGCCGCCAGCAGCCCGAAGCCCATTGCCAGCGCGAACGCCGCGTAGCTGGAGACGATCGGCAGGACATGGCCGACAAGCCAACGATTGGTCCGCAGCACCAGCGGGATCGCTTGGATGCTCGGGTCGAGGCACGACGCGTTCTCGGCCAGGAGCGTCGCCAGCAAGGCGACGCCGCTCCCGGCCAGCGCGGCGTACTTCTTCCGCCAGAGAAGCTCGATCGCGAGGCCCAGGGTCGCGGTCGCCAGGGCGGCCCAAACGACCGTCTCGTACATGGTCGTGACCGGCCCCCAGCGAGCGATGCGAGACCTGAGCAAGAAGCCGTAGAGCTGAAGTGCGATCCCGGCCATGAGGCCGACCATCCCCAAACCGTAGACCGCGGCGCTCCGTTTCCCGGCGGCCGTGCGCAGATCCGCCTTGGTCCCCAGACTCGCCAGCAGCAGCGCCAGACCCAAGGCGTACGCCATCGGCGCTTTGGAGAACGGCGCGAATCGATTCAAACGCGACTCGCGCGCCATCGCGGTCGAATCGCCGTAACGCCCGAGGCTCGCGCCAAGGTCGCGAGCGGCGGTGATCACGGCGACCACGACGGCCTCGGGGACGTTGCCGGGCTCCGCGCGCTCCGCGTCTTCGAGGTCTCGATAGCTCTTGCGGAACGCCACAACTTGTTTGAGAGGCAACCCCGCGCGCGACAGCTCCGACTCGTCGCTCTGGATGACGACCCCCAGGGGGAGCCAGGGCGAACGATCGCCCAGCCAGAGCCCGAACTTCTGGTCGAACATGCCGTCTTCCCCCGGCAGGGCCCACTCCTTGCTCGGAAGGCTTTGGAGAAACTCCACAAGGGTGTTGGCGACGTTGGCCTCCAACGGCGACAGGGTCTGATCAGGCTTCATGCCTTTCTCGAAACTCTCGGCCGAATATTTGGCGTAGGTTCCGGCGGAGGGGCGCGGGATCACCAGAAGGTCGAGTGGCTTGGTCGCCGGGCTCTTGTGCTCCCGGAGCGCCTGGTAGCGAAAGAATTGCTCGGCGAGCTCGGTCGCCTTCTCCTCGATCAGCGTCAGTTCCGGGACGGCCCCCGTCCCGCCGAAACGGGTCCGGTCCTTCTTGTCCAGGATCTCGCCGGCCCACCGCGGGAACGTGAGCGTGCGACCTTCGTGCTGAAGCTGAGTCTTCTCGAGCACGCGCGGCGAGAGCCACTTGAGATCCCCGCCGATCTTGGCGGCCAAGGCGTCGAGAGTCTTCCCCGTCGTGCTTGCTTCGCCCGCCTGATGCGCCGCTGCGCGCAGGTCGGCCTCGGCCAGCTCCGGCTGCGCGGCCAGCGCCTGGAGCAACTTTCCGACCACGGACGTTTCCACGCCGGCCAACGATCGGACCTGCTCACGGATCGACGCCTCCAGGAGCAGGCGTTTCAACGGCGGGTAGTCGACCAGAATGATGTCTTGATCGTCCCAGAACTCAGGACGGGCCGACCAGTCCAGGACCGCCGCCACGGGTTCCCAGCTCGCCGTCGCCTTGCCGTCGGGGCCGAGGAGTTTGATGGCGGACCGGCCGTAAATCCGTTCGACTTCTTCGGCGGCCATGCTATTGAGGGGTTTCACGCGTCCCCGATGTTCCACGGGCAGGTCGCCGAGTAAAGCGTACGCCCGTCCGGAGCCGACGCGCGCGTCGTGAGCGCCCCGCAAGCCGACGCGAGGGCTCGACAGCGCCGCGACCGCGGCTATCGCCGACACAAGGCCGAAGGAAAGCCATCGGATTCGCCGCAGAGTCGTGGAGCGCGTCATGAATGGAACTCGAGGAGCGGTTAAGCAGGAAGTGGTGAGGGCTTCACTCTACTCCGTTCAGGCGAAAAGTTCGCGTACGACTCGGCCGTGGACGTCGGTGAGGCGGAAGTCGCGGCCGGCGTAGCGATACGTGAGGCGCTCGTGGTCGACGCCGAGCAGGTGGAGGATCGTGGCGTGGAGGTCGTGCATGTGGACCCGATCCTGGACGGCCTGATGGCCGAAGTCGTCGGTGGCGCCGAAGGCGAAGCCGGGCTTCACGCCGCCGCCGGCCAGCCAGACGGTGAAGCCCCCCGGGTTGTGGTCGCGGCCCGTCCCTTTCTTCTCGGCGTAAGGGGTGCGTCCGAACTCGCTGCCCCACCAGACGAGCGTGTCGTCGAGCAGCCCCCGCCGCTTCAGGTCGCGCAGCAATCCGGCGATCGGCCGATCCACCGCGCGGGCGTGGTCGGAGTGCTTGGCGAGGTTCGCGTGCTGGTCCCACGCGGGGTTCGCCGTGCCGTCGCCGTAGGTCACCTGGACGAACCGCACCCCCGACTCGCACATCCTCCGGGCCAACAGGCACTGGCGGCCGAAGTCGTCGGTTTCGGGCGTTCCGACGCCGTAAAGCGAAAGCGTTTCCTTCGATTCGCCCGCGAGGTCGAGCACGCCCGGCGCGCTGTCCTGCATCCGCCAGGCCAGCTCATACGAAGCGGCCAGCGCCTCCAGCTCGGAGTCGCCGGGGCTTCGCCGCAAACGCTCGGCGTTCAACTCGCGGAGCAGCCCAAAGTGGCGGCGGCGCGAGTCGTCGGTCTGGCCAAGGCTGGCGAGGTCGCGGAAGCGGGCCTCGGAAGCTCGCCCGCCCGCCTTGCCCAGCGCGGTCCCCTGAAACGCGGCCGGCAGGAAGGCGTTGCCGTAGTTCCGCGTCCCGCCGTTGCCGCTGGTCGGGGCGATCGAGACGAAGCCGGGCAAGTCCCGGTTCTCGGTCCCCAGGCCGTAGAGGACCCACGACCCCATCGACGGCCGCACGGAGGTCGCCGACCCGGTGTGGAGGAACAGCGTGGCCGGCCCGTGGGCGACCCCCTCGGTGTGCATCGAGTGGATGAAGCAGAGATCATCAACGCATTGGTTCAACTCGGGAAACAGGTCCGAGCCCCAACGGCCGGACTCGCCGTGCCGGGCGAATTTCCAGGGGGACTTCATGATCAGTTGCGACGATCCTCTCATCCCGGTGTTGGCCAGCACGCGGGCGTCGTCGAAGCCGAGTTGCTTGCCCGCGTCCCGCTCAAGGCGAGGCTTGTAATCGAACGAATCGACCTGGCTCACTCCCCCCTGCATGAACAGGAAGATGACGCGCTTCGCCCGGGGCGCGAAGTGAGGAGCGCGCGGGGCCGTCGGATCGACCACGCCGGCGCGGGCCTGCTGGTCGGCCAGCCCGGCGAGCGCCAGATAGCCGAATCCACAGCCGGCGGCTTTCAGAATTTCGCGGCGGGGGATGGGTCCGGGCACGTGCGATTCTCCGGGTGGACGGCTTACAAGCTTCGGAAGTCGGCCGACTCGAACAGGGCGTGAACGACGTGCGACCACGCTTCCTCATCGTCTTCGGCCGACGATCGGGCCAGAAAATCGAGCGTAATGCGGCGTTCCGACTCGGTCGGCGCCCGGCCGAGCACCCGCAGATAGGCGGTGCCGAGTCGGTCGGAAGCGTCGGCCGCCGGCTCAGCGAGCAAGCGGCGGGCGGCGTGGCGCGCCTGCTCCAGCACGAACGGATTGTTCATCAGGAACAGCGCCTGCGGGGCCACGATGCTCGCGTCGCGCCGGCCGACGACCATGCTCGGGTCGGCGAAATCGAACACCGTGAACAGAGCGGGCAGGGCGTTGCGGAAGACCGGCTCGTAGACGCCGCGCCGGGAATCGCGCGACAGGAAACCGTAATCGGCCGCGAGATCGGGCGGAAACGATCGGCCTCCCATCTCATGGCGCAGCCGGCCCGAGGCCGACAGCATTGCGTCGCGCAGGCATTCGGCGTCGAGCCGACGGCGGTTGGCCCGGCCCAACAGGCGATTCTCGGGATCGATCGCGCGGCCGTTCGAAGCGTCGACCGAGGCCAGCCGATACGTCCGCGACAGGACGATTCGACGCACCAGCGATTTGATCGACCAGCCGTCTTCAACGAACCGGATCGCCAGCCAATCGAGCAGCTCGGGATGAGAGGGAGCCTCGCCGGTCGTGCCGAAGTTGTCGGTGGTGCGAACCAGGCCGGCGCCGAACAGCCAGTGCCAGGCGCGGTTGGCGATCACGCGGGCGGTCAACGGATTGTCGGCCGAGGCCAGCCAGTCGGCCAGCTCGCGCCGGCCGCTCTGGTCGCTCGGCAAGGAGGGCGGCCCCCCCCGGCTCGCCGCACGCAGCCAGCCGCGCCGCACCGGCGAGCCGGGGCTGTGAACGCTGCCCCGCACGAGAATCCGCCCCTCGGTGATCACGGACGACTCCACGAGGCTCATCGCCATGTCCCCGCGCGACGCGACGGCGGCCTCGCGTTCCGGAGACGTCGGCAGGGGGGCTTCGATCCACTTCGAGACGTTGTCGTGCTTCAACGCCTTGGCGTTGTGGAGGATGCCGGCCAGGGCGTAGTAGTCGGCTGTCGGGATCGGGTCGAACTTGTGATCGTGGCAGCGGGCGCAGGCGATCGTCTGGGCCAGGATCGCCTTGCCGATCACGTCGATCTGCTCGTCCACGAAATCCATTTCGAGCTGCGCCTTGTCCTGCTCCTCAAGATTCGTGTTGCCCAGCAGGAGGAACGTGACGGCGATCCGCCGCCGACGCTGGGACTCCAGGTCGGCGGCCGGGAGCAAGTCGCCCGCGATCTGTTCGCGGAGGAACTGATCAAAAGGCAGGTCGGCGTTGAAGGCGTTGATGACGTAATCTCGGTATCGCCACGCCTCCTTCAGCACGAGGCCGCGCAGCGTCAGCGACTCGCCGAAGCGGGCCACGTCCAGCCAGTGGCGTCCCCAGCGCTCGCCGAAATGGGGCGAGCCGAGCAGGCGATCGACCAGTCGCTCGTAGGCGACGGGCGCTGGGTCGTGGATGAACGAATCGATCTCCTCGGGAGTCGGCGGCAGGCCGGTCAGGTCGAACGAAAGGCGGCGGATCAGCGTCGCGCGGTCGGCCTCGACGGCGGGTCGCAGGCCGGCGGCCTCCAGACGCGCGAGGAGGAACTGGTCGATCGCACCGACGGGCCACGAGGCGTCGCGCACCGGCGGGGGCGGCGCGTCGACCGGCGGCTGATACGCCCAATGATCGCGACCGGCCGGCGGAGCTTTCTCGACGTCCCGCGCGGGGGAGGACGGCTCGGATCGAGGGTCGGCGGCGCCCCGCTGGACCCACGCGACGAAGTCGGCGACGACCTCATCCGGAAGCTTCCCCTTGGGCGGCATTCGCAAGTCGTCGTCGTGACGAAGGGCCGCGATGAGCAGGCTCTCGTCGGGCTTGCCCGGCTCGACGGCCGGTCCGCCGTCGCCGCCGCGAAGCAGCCCCTCCCGACTGTCCAGCTTCAGGCCGCCGCGAAGCTTCTTCCGCGTCGACGACTCGACCGAATGGCATGCATAACAATGCTCGACCAGCACCGGCCGGATCTTCCGCTCGAAGAACTCCACCTCGTCCGCGTCGACCTCTTGGAGCGGGGCCGACCATCCGGGCGCGAGCAGGAAGACCGTCGCGAGGAAGAGTAGGCGAGGCATGAGGAGGCCCCGAGGTTCATGACTTCGTCCGTCGAACGCGATTGCGATCCCGCAATGATAAACCACTCACAGGCCGGTCGCCAGTTTCCTCTCGTCCCGCTCAGGCCGGACGCGACCCATTGACACGCAACCCCGGGGTTGCATAATAGAAAAATGGACGCGGACCTCGACAAGGTGTTCAAAGCGCTGGCCGACCCGGGCCGTCGGGTGTTGCTCGACCGGCTGTACGCGGACGACGGGCAGACGCTGGGGCAGCTTTGCGAGCGCATGGATATGACGCGCCAGGCCGTGACGAAGCACCTCAAGGTTCTGGAGGAGGCGTCGCTCGTCGTGCCGATCCGGCGGGGGCGCGAGAAGCTGCATTATCTCAACCCCGCGCCGATCCACGAGATCTCCGAGCGCTGGATCGGCAAATTCGATCGGGGGCGATTGCGCGCCCTCGCGGAACTCAAGAAGAAGCTTGAAGGAGAGACCGATGGCTGATTCTCGATTCGTCTATGTGACGTACATTCGCACGACGCCGGAGAAACTGTGGCAGGCGCTGCTCGATCCGGAGTTCACGCGTCAGTACTGGGGAGGGACGTGGCAGGAATCCGAGTGGAAGCCCGGCGCGTCCTGGCGGATCATGATCCCCGACGGCCGCGTCGGCGACAGCGGCGAGATCCTCGAAATCGAGCCGCACCGGAAGCTCGTCCTGACGTGGCGCAACGAGTTCAAGCCCGAGTTGCATTCGGAAGGCCATTCCCGCCTGACCTACGAACTCGAACAACACGGCGACTCGGTGAAGCTCACCTTGATCCACGAGATGGAGACGCCCGGCTCCAAGCTCATCCAAGCGGTGTCGACCGGATGGCCGGCGATCCTGTCCAGCCTCAAGAGCCTCCTCGAAACCGGCGAGTCGCTCGAACAAACCCGCCGCTGGCCCCAGGGGGCGTGAAACGAAGCTCCGCCGCACCCAGACGGCACAATCATGAATATCTTTGGCGATTTACGTATTGCAATCGTGTCGATTCAGCGTATGCTTGGCTTTCGGAGGCGTGGATTCACGCCCTCGAGGAACCGATCGAAACGTGCGTCGTGTCCAATCTCTCAGGAGATTCATCATGGCCTCTTCGAAGCCAAAGCTCGTCCCAGTCGTCGGAAGTGAACTTCCGGCGCAATTCACGGCGAAGGCGGTCGGCCGGGCGAACGCGATCGAGCTCATCACCGTGACGGTCAAGGTCCGCGCAAAGAACGACAAAGGTTCGGCGGACGGTCTGCACGCGCTCGCGATGCAAGCCGTCAAGAACCGGTCGCACGTCAGCCGCGAGGAATTCGGGGCGGCTCATGGCGCTGACCCGGCGGACTTGAAGAAGGTGGAGGACTACGCCAGGGCCTGCAACCTGAACGTCGTCGAGAGCTGCACGGCGAAGCGGCGGGTGGTGCTCGCGGGCAAGGTCTCCGACTTCGAGTCGGCTTTCGGCGTGACGTTGGAGCGATTCGAGCATCCCGGTGGGACGTTCCGCTCGTATACCTCGTCGGTCCACGTTCCGCCCGACCTGGAGCCGATCGTCGAGGCCGTGCTCGGACTGAGCAACCGGCCCGCGGCCAAGCCCCACTTCCAGGCGCGGCGGCGGGCGAACCCGCTGGCTGGGATGTTCGCCTCGGCCGACGCGCCGCAGCCGCTCACCCCACTCCAGGTCGCCCAGCTTTACGACTTCCCCACCGGCCTGGACGGATCGGGCCAGAGCATCGCGATCATCGAGCTGGGCGGCGGATTCACGATGGCCGACCTCAACGCCTACTTCACAGGCCTCGGGCTGCCGACGCCGTCGGTCTCGGCGGTCTCGGTCCTGGGCGCGTCCAACACTCCCGTCAACGATCCGAACAGCGCCGATGGCGAGGTGATGCTCGACATCGAGGTGGCCGGAGCCGTCGCGCCCCAATCGAAGATCGTCGTCTACTTCGCGCCGAATACGACCCAGGGGTTCGTCACGGCGATCACCAACGCGGCGCACGACACGGTGAACGCGCCGTCGGTCATCTCGATCAGTTGGGGAGGGCCGGAAAGCACCTGGCGGGCGAGTGAGCGGACGGCCATGACCAATGCGATCCGCGACGCGGGGCTGATGGGCGTGACGGTCACGGTCGCTTCGGGGGACAACGGCTCGGCCGACGGGTTGACCGACCGCCGTTCCCACGTCGATTTCCCGGCGTCCAGCCCGTTCGCCCTGGCCTGCGGCGGAACCCGGCTTGAGGGGACCCTCGCGTCGATCTCCGAGGAGGTCGTCTGGAACGACGGCCCGAACAGCGCCACCGGGGGCGGGGTGAGCGACAGCTTCCCGCAGCCGGCTTACCAGAAGAACGCCCACGTGCCGAAGTCGGTCAACCCGGGCCATTTCGCCGGCCGGGGCGTCCCCGACGTCGCGGGCAACGCCGACCCCGAGTCGGGCTACGAGGTCCGGGTCGACGGCCTGAACACCGTCATCGGCGGCACCAGCGCCGTCGCTCCGCTCTGGGCCGGGCTGATCGCCTTGCTCAACCAGAGCCTGGGCAAACCGGTCGGATTCCTCAACCCGCTGCTCTATTCCCAGATCGCCACGGGGGGCGGGCTCCACGACGTCACGGTGGGAAACAACGGCTCCTTCAAAGCGGGAAAGGGCTGGGATCCGTGCACCGGGCTGGGCTCGCCCGACGGTGCCAAGATCCTCTCGCTGCTGGGCGGCACGAACGGCGCGGCGACGGTCTCGCACGACGGCGCGTCCAAGAAGGCGGCCGCCGCGGGTGCCGCCGTTGGGTAAGATTTCCCCATCGTCTCGGCTCCGGGCCGTGGGCGCGCCCCCGGCCCGGCCTCCTTCCCCAGAACGTCCCCAGGGCGGCGACCATGACCACGCCCAGCGAATCGCACGCAATCGGCCCGGCTGACCCTGATAAGCCGATGACCGTAACCGTGATCGTCCGTCCGCGGCGCCCAGCGCCTTCCGAGGCCGAGATCGAGGCCCAAGCGATGACCCCGATCGCCGAGCGCACGTACCTCGCGCGCGGGGCGGTCGCCGACGCGCATGGCGCCGACCCGGTCGAGCTGGAGGCGGTCGGGGCGTTCGCCCGCCGTCATGGCCTGAGCGTCGTCGAGTCGGACGCCGCCCGCCGCCGGGTGGTCCTGACCGGCCGGGCGTCCGACTGCGCATCGGCCTTCGGCGTCACCCTCCACCGGTTTCATGGTCCGACCGCCGAATACTGCGGCACCACCGACGAGGTGAAAGTTCCGACCGAACTCCAGTCGATCGTCGAATGCATCCTCGGCCTCGACGACCGCCCCGCGGCTCAACCGCGCGGGAGGTAGGCCCCGCACGATTCGCGGACGACCAGGCGAGGGGAGAGGGCGATTCGCCGGGGAGGGAGGGACGGGTCGGCGAGGCGGGCGAGCATCGCGCGGAAGGCGACGGCGGCGATGTCGCGGCAGGGTTGGTGCATCGTTGTCAGCGGGACCGACAACAGCGTGGCGAACCGGACGTCGTCGAAGCCGACCAGCCGGACGTCGCAGGGCACTCGCTTGCCGCTCTTTTCAAGGGAGCGGAGTAGGAGCGCCGCGACGTGGTCGCTGGCGCAGAGGACGGCGTCGACCGGGCCGCCGGCGAACAGGCCGGCGGCGTATTTCGGGTCGTCGGGCTCGCCCTCGCGGACGAAGTTCGGCGCGACCGGGAGCCCCTGCGCGAGGATCGCCTCGCGCGCGCCGGCGATCCGGGCTTTCACGGTCGGCGCCGAGAACGGACGGGTCACGAACGCCAGGTGGCGGCAGCCCAGCTTCAAGAGGTGGTCGGCCAACTGGTAGCCCCCGGCGAAGTTGTCGACCCCCACGAGGTCGAACCCGCTCCGCGTCGGGAACGCGCCCAGGTCGCGATCGAGCAACACCACGGGCACGCCCGCCCGGTGGAGCTTCTCGGCCAGTCCGCGATTGACCTCGTCGCAGCCGACGGAGTGCTCGAACGGCGCGAAGAAGACGCCGGCCACCTGGCTGCGAATGAACTGATCGCAGAGTTCCTCGGCGTCCTCGACGCTCATGTCCTCCTGCGGCATGACGTGGCCGCCCCCCCAGAGCAGCCCGTACCCATGAACCCGCGTCAGCCCGGCCAGCTCGCCGCCGACGGCCTCGAAGATCTCGGTCGTTCCCAGGCCGGGGATCAAGAGCCCGAACTGGCGATGGGCCACCGCCGGAGCGACGGCGTCACGGACGAAGCTCCCCGCCCCCGCGCGGCGCTCGACCAACCCCTGATCCTGAAGGTCACGCAACGCCCGCGCCACCGTCGGCCGCGACACGCCGAACCGCTCCACAAGCTGCGCCTCGCTCGGCAGTCGACCCGTCGGGACGTACTTCCCGGCCGCGATCTCGGCCAGCAGCTCGCGTGAGATCCGCAGGTGTTTCGACTCGGAAGGCATCGTCTTCGTCCTGACAACCGGCCCAAATGTCATGACAAGTATTTTGCATGAATCCTGACAACTGCCAATAGCAACTCCCGGAAGCCTGTCTATACTTCCACCGAGGGAGACGACCGGATCCGCTCCGGCCCCATTTCGATTCCAGAGGAGACCTGATTGTTATGACGGACAGCGACACGATGAATCGAGCCTTCCGCGCCCCTCGCGACCCTGCGACCGGGCTGGGATACCTCGTTGATATGGACGGCGTCATTTACCGGGGAGGTCGTTTGATCCCCGGGGCCGACCGCTTCATAGGCAAGCTGCTCGACGCCGAGATTCCCTTCCGGTTCCTGACCAACAACAGCCAGCGGACCCGTCGCGACGTGGCGACGCGGCTTCAACGGATGGGAATTCCGGTCGAAGAGGAGCACGTTTACACCTGCGCGATGGCCACGGCCCAGTTCCTGGCCAGGCAGAAGCCCGGCGGCACGGCCTTCGTCATCGGCGAAGGAGGGCTGCTCACGGCCTTGCACGAAAACGGCTATTCGGTCGTCGATAAAGACCCCGATTACGTCGTGGTCGGCGAAGGGCGGACGATCAGCTTCGAGATGGTTGAGGCGGCGCTGGGGATGATCCTCAAGGGCGCCAAGCTCGTCTCAACGAATCCCGATCCCAACTGCCCAACCGAATCCGGCCTGCGGCCCGGCTGCGGCGCGACGGCGGCCATGCTCGAATCGGCGAGCGGCGTGAAGGCGTTCAGCGTCGGCAAACCCAACCCGCTGATGCTCCGAGGCGCCCGCAAGGCGCTCGGCCTGACCACCGACCAGACCGTCGTGATCGGCGATACGATGGAGACCGACATCCTCGGCGGCGTCCAGCTCGGCTTCAAGACCGTCCTGGTCCTCAGCGGCGGCACCAGTCGTGAAGCCTTCGCCAGCTACGCCTACCGCCCCGACAAGGTGGTCGAATCGATCGCCGACCTCGACCCCGCGCAGCTCGCCCAGGATTTCGCCGACGATCTCAAACGGTCCGTCGCCCCGACGCCCCGCCTCAAGAAGCGAAGCTCCCGCGAAGTCTTCCTGACTTCGGAAGTCTACTAAAAACTCCCCGCCAGGGAGAACGCCCCCTTCCTCCAATCGCCGTCGCCGTGGTCGTCGCCCCTCCTTCATTCGGCGACCAAGACGGCCGAACCATCCGGCCCGGCTGCTCTCCAGACCGGACCACCGGATCATCCCGAACACCACAAGCCGGCACGGCAACCTCTCCGCCACGCCTCGCTCGTCATCGTCCCGGGTCCGGCTTCGGCGGCTCGGGGCGCACCTGTTCGATGAACAAGGAGAGCAGACCAACGGCGTTCTGCCGCACAGTGGGATTCTCGTTAGAGAGCTGCTTCATCAGGACTCCGGCGGCGGACGACAGGGCCGCCGGATTGGAGCCCAGGACCGTGTCCACGGCGGTCATCCGCCATTGCATCGGCAATTCTTGATCGGCGACGGCCTTGACCGAAAGCGCGACCACCCGGGGAGTCGACTCCCCTTCGATCGCCACGATCGCCATTCCGGCGCCGGCCCGCACGCCGGGGTCTTTATCGTCCAGCAACGATTCAAGCTTCGGAACGGCGACGGCGGCCTCAGGGCCGAGCCTCTCGATGCACGAGAGCACGTCGGGCAGGACGAACGGATTTCCAGAGCCGAGGAGGCTTGTGAGCGCATTCAACGCGTGCTCCCCCTGCCGATGTCCCACCAGGACGGAGAGCACCTCGGCACGATTGGCGACCGGCTCGGGATCGGCCAGGAGGGCGAGCAGCGTTCCGACGGCGGCTTGATCGCGGCCGCCCTCGATAGTCAGCAGGGCCTTCGCCGCCACGATTCGCACGTCGTGATCGGCGTCGGCGAGCGCCGCGCGGAGGTCGGCGACGATCGCGTCCTTTCCGTCGAACGCCGCAAGCCCCAGCGCCGAGGCGAACGCCGCGAGCCCGTCCGACGCTTCATTGCGAACGATGATCGACGAATCCTTGAGCATGCGCCGTAGGGCCTGAAGGCATTCCTCGCGTTCCTTCGGCAGGGAATCGGACCGGTGGAACAGATCATTGACCGCGTGGTTGAGGCCCCGGGCCGCCTCGATCCGAACGTCGTCGTCCTGGTCGGTCGAACCAGTGAGGAGCACCGGAATGAGGAGCCGCCAGTCCGCGCGACGCTCGACCAGCGACCGATAGGCCCGCGCCCGGACGTCCCCGCGCGTGGAGCCCGCCGAGACGAGCAGGCTCTGAATCTCCTGCGCCTCCAACCGCACACCTATCCAGTCGCCGACCCATTCCCGTATCTGCACGGCCCCGTAAATCGACAGCAAGATCACCGCGACGAGCGCCGTCGAGTAGAACAGCGGTCCGAACGCCTTACGCCGAGGCCTGGAATCGTTCGCCATGATCGCATCACCTCCTCAAGCGCGAGCCGAGGCCGAATTCGCTTCTCCCCGCAGGGGCGGATGAGGGGAGGGCTTCGATCGCCTCGGCCCTGGAAATCCCCCTCAAACGGCCGGCCCGGCCAATCGTGTTTGGCGCGAGATTTGAGGCGAGAGTTGGAAGTGATCCGGTCCCTCGCGGATGCTGATGTGGAGTGCGGCGGCTTGCCGCCGCGCCTGACACGCGGCCCATGCGGGAGCAAGCTCCCGCACTCCACGGAGAAGGCCGAACCGCTCCCACGTCGGGGTCGCAACCCTGGCCATAACCACGCTGGCCACCTCACCCCACCCGATCGGCATCGACCTTCCATGGGCTAAAATCGTGCCGAACACGATTGCCGTCCCGGCCGCCTTCTCACCTCGACCGTGGACGGTTCTCTTCTCGAAACTCGTCCAGGAGTTTGAAGAATTCATCGAAGGCATCTGCGTCGTCACAATGGTAATACGCGATCTTCGCGGCCCAACCTCCCACGTCCCGCCAGTCGTATTTCCGCTGCACGAAAGCGTCGAATTCATCGAACTCTTGCTCTTCCGAGGTTTGTGCAATCCCGAGCCCCCACCTTGCGTGCCGATACCCATGGAGCCACGAGTCGAAGCGTTGCAGCGATTTATGTCCCAGGTATATCCCGGGACGTTCTCGAACCGATTCCAGCAACCCGTAGAACCCTTTGAGGGCCTCAGATCGTCGCATGACGTCTTCTTGATTTCGGGGTTCGCCAGAGGCGGGGTCGTCCGAAGGCATCGGTGCTCCTTTGGGTTCGCGCTTCAAAATCCAGTCGCCCCCGATCGCCACCGACCGACAGGCCGATTCCAATCTCGGACTGTCGGTCGGCGCGGTTGAGTTCAAGCTCCGACTCAGATCGTCTCCATGATCTTCGCCAGCGTTTCGGGGCTGGGTCGGAGGGCTTCGTCGGAGAGGAGGGCCAGGGGGGTTGCGACGGTGTTCAGGGCGGTGGCGAAGTCGTCGCGGGTGGTGTCGACGTAGAGCAGGCCGGTGAGGAACTCGTGCTTCCGCAGGCTCTCTTCCAGCAGGTTGAGGGCCGAGGCGCGGCTCTTCACGTCGTGCTCCTCGTGGTTCAGGGCGCGGAGGACGATCCAAGAGCCGTCGTGGAGCTGGACGCGGACCGGCTCGCCGACCTTCTGTTCGACCTCGATCTCGGCCAGGCGGGGGACGAAACCGACGTCCTGGAGCGGCTCCTCGTGGTCCTTGGCCCATTCCCAGCTCTTGGTCGAGCCGGCGAAATCGTTGAACGTGACGCACGGGCTGATGATGTCGATGACGGCCGTCCCGCTGTGCCGGATCGCGGCCTTGAGCAACGGGACGAGCTGTTTCTTGTCGCCGGCGAACGACCGCGCGACGAAACTCGCCCCGCCGACGATCGCCTCGACGCAGAGGTCGAACGGGGCGATCGTATTCTCCTCGCCGGTGGGGCGGCGGAGGTGGGCCTTGAGGTCGGCGGTGGCCGAGAACTGGCCCTTGGTCAGGCCGTAGCAGCCGTTGTCCTCGACGATGTAGACCATCGGCACGTTGCGACGGCAGGCGTGCTTGAACTGGCCGAGCCCGATGTTCGCCGTGTCGCCGTCGCCGCTGATGCCGATGCAGACGAGCTTGGCGTTGGCCATGAGCGCGCCGGTGGCCACCGACGGCATCCGGCCGTGGAGCGCGTTGAAGCCGTGGCTGGCCTGAAGGAAGTAGGCCGGCGTCTTGCTCGAACAGCCGATGCCGCTGAGCTTGACGGTCTGGTACGGGTTGAGCCCGATCGATTTGCACGCCTCGATCAGGTAGCTGGTGATGCTGTTGTGGCCGCACCCTTTGCAGAGCGTCGACGGCAGCCCCTGAAAGGCCACGGTCGGCAACGCAAAGCTGCGGCCGTTCGACTCGACGGTGATGGTCGCCTCGCTAGCCATGATTCGATCGCCTCGAAATGAGGAATGTGCGCGGGAAGAGAATAATCCGACGACGGGCCGATGTCACTCGGGCGAGGGTTGCTCGACGTGGGACGCGTGCGGGTTGTCGCGCTCGACGTCGCCGGTCGGCCAGCCGGGACCGCTGGGATTCTTCTCCCATCCCAGGATCGGGCGGACGATGTTCTCGGCCGAGATCGGCGTGCCGCTGTAGTGCGTGACCGGAACAAGGCGGTCGGCGATCGTGCCGCGAAGCGTCGTCTTCAAGAGCGATGTGACCTGCGCGTCGCGGTTCTGCTCGATCACGTAGACCCGCTGATGACGCTCGATGAAGTGCGTCACCTCGTCGGAGACGGGCAACGCGCGGATGCGGCAGTAGCCGGTGCGCACCCCTTGCTCCTGAAGCTGATCGCGGGCCTCGGCCATGGCGACGTGCGACCCGCCGTAGGCGAGCAAGCCGACCTGGGCGCTCGGGTCGCCCTCGATGATCGGCGCGGGGAGCGCCTTGCGGGCGGTTTCGAGCTTCAGCGCCAGGCGATCGAGGTTCTTCTTCCAGTCTTCGGGACGTTCGCTGTAGCCCGATTTCTCGTTATGGCCGGTGCCGCGGGTGAAGTAGGCGGCCATCGGGTTCTCGGTCCCGGGGATCGTCCGGTAGCAGACGCCGTCGCCGTCGACGTCCTTGTACCTTGCGAACTCGCCGATGCGTTCGAGGTCGGCCGCGTTCAAGAGCTTGCCGCGCTGGAGCGGCTTGTCGGGATAGCGGAACGGTTCGGAGAGCCAGAGGTTCATGCCCAGGTCGAGGTCGGTGGCCACGAAGACGGGGGTCTGGAACTGCTGCGCCAGGTCGAGCGCCTCGATGACCAGCTCGTAGCACTCCTCGACCGAGCCGGGCAAGAGGACGATGTGCCGGCAGTCGCCGTGGCCCAGCAGGTGCATCTTGAGCACGTCGCCCTGGCTGGTGCGCGTCGGCAGGCCGGTGCTCGGCCCCATCCGCTGGACGTCGATGATCACGACGGGGATCTCGGCGAAGTAACCCATGCCGACGAACTCGGTCATGAGCGAAATGCCCGGCCCCGACGTCGCCGTCAGCGCCCGGGCGCCCGCCCAGCCCGCGCCGATGGCCATGCCGATCGCCGCCAGCTCGTCCTCGGCCTGGATGACGGCGAAGCTCTTGCGGCCCTCGGCGTCGGTTCGGTGCTGCTTGAGGAAGCCCTCGGCGTACTCGGCCAGGCTGCTCGACGGCGTGATCGGATACCACGTGAGCACGCTCGTCCCGCCGAACAAGACGCCGAGCGCAGCGGCCTTGTTCCCTTCGATCAGGATCTTGTCCTGGGTCGACTCCATTCGTTCGACCCGATACGGCAGGTTGGTAGGCAGGTTCGCCTGGGCCCACTCGTACCCGGTGTGCACCGCCGCGATGTTGATCTCGGCGGCCTTCGCCTTCCGCCCCGGAAACTCCCGGCGCACGCCCTGTTCGACGGCCTCCATGTCGATCCGGCAGATCGACGCGAGGACGCCGACGTACACCATGTTCACGACCTTGCGGAGCTTGTCGCGATACCCCTTGTCGGTCTTGTCCGGCGGATACGCTTGCTCCACCAGCTTGTAGAAGGGCGCGGCGAGGAACGTCACGTCGTCGCGGAGGCTCGGGAGGTCCACCGAGAAGTCTTCACGGTACAGGCAGATCGCGCCGGGCTTCAGCTCCGACACGTCGTCCTGGGCCGTGACCTCGTTCATGCAGACCAGGATGTCGGGGTCGGCGCGGTGCGCGCCGTAGCCGCGGGCGCTCGCCCGGATGTGGAACCATGTCGGCAGGCCCTCGATGTTCGAGGGGAAGATGTTCTTGCCGCTGCACGGAATGCCCATTGCATAGAGCGACCGCAACAAGACGAGGTTGGCCGACTGGCTCCCCGATCCGTTGACGGTCCCCACACGGATCGCTAGATCATTGACCACAGGCGCGACCTTGGGCGCCGCCGCGCGCGCCGGGGCCGGTTCAGCCACGGAAGAGGTGGTTGACATTGCTCAGCGTACCTCACAGGACCGAGGCGCCTGGCCTGGCCCCACGCGCCGGGAGGGATACCCCGGCCGTTGAAGACGCGTGGAGTCTGCGTTGACTGGATCGAGGCCGAACACCCCGCCAAGTTCAGTCGACCACATCCGTGGTAGGATGGCAAGGGACCGGCGGCGGGTTGACCGGCGGCCCTCGAAATACAAGCTCGAAGCGCCAGCGAGTGGATTTCCAGTCGGCCGTTCGAATCCATCCACTCGCTGGCGCTTCGAGCTTGTATTCGGACGCCTCCACGGCGTCATCATGGTTTGCGCCCCCGCATCAACTCAAATCACCCCCGATTCGACCGCGAGACTTCCGTGTCCGAGAATCCCCTGCATCGCGCGATCTATCTGACCGGCCCGACGGCCTCGGGCAAGTCGGCCGTCGGCGTCCACCTGGCCCGCATTCTCGACGCCGAGATCATCGCGCTTGACTCGATGACCCTTTACCGAGGCATGGACGTCGGCACCGCCAAGCCGACGACGGCCGAGCGCGGCGGGGTGCCGCACCACCTGATCGACGTCCTCGATCCCTGGGAGTCGGCGAGCGTCGCCGAGTACCGCGGCTGGGCGATCGACGCCGTCCTAGACATCGAGTCGCGCGGCAAACGCGCCCTCTTCGTCGGCGGCACCGCGCTGTATCTCAAGGCCCTGTTGCGCGGCCTCTTCGACGGCCCCGGCACGGTCCCCGAAGTCCGCGACCGCCTTGAGGCCGAGGCCGAAACGCTGGGCGATCCGGTGATGCACGCGCGACTGACGGCCCTCGATCCGGCGACGGGCGCGCGGCTGCACCCCAACGATCGGCGGCGCGTCGTCCGGGCCCTGGAGGTGATCGAGACCACCGGCCGGGTGTTCAGCGAGCTTCAGCGCGAGCACGCCCAGCCCGCGCCGGCGTCAACGCAGGTCTTCGCCCTCGAACCTCCCCGACCCGTCCTGTACGACCGGATCAACAAACGGGTGGTCCGGATGTTCGAGGCCGGCCTGGTCGACGAGGTCCGACGCCTCAAGACCGCCCCGCGCCCGCTCAGCGGCGTGGCGGAGCAGGGGGTCGGCTATCGCCAGGTCGTCGCCCACCTGGCCGGCGAACTCGACCTCGATCAAACCATCGACCTGATCCAGACCCGCACCCGCCAGTTCGCCAAGCATCAGGCGACCTGGTTCCGCGGCCTGGTCGAAGTCCGATCGCTCCCCGTCGCGGCCGACGAGCCCCCCGACGTCACCGCGAGCCGGCTGGAAGTGGTCGTCAGGATTTGAGCCTCGAACCTGTCGACTCCCATCGACCGCGACGCCCCCGCCCGCTTCCCGCTTCCGACGTTGAAAGACCCCGGAACATTTACTTGACTAAAGCATTAACAGTCATTAACACTACGTGCATGGCTGAGGATACGCCATGCATCGAGATCTGACTCAAACACCTTCCTCGGAGACGGCACGGATGCCAGGTTTCACCACTCGTTCTCTCGCGCTTACGATCCTCTTCTTGACCGCATCGAACGCCTTCGGCTCAAAGATCCTGCTGATCGGCGGCGACGACGCGTCCAACACGTCGATGATGGCGTCGGTGCTCGAAGCTCAGGGCAACACGGTGACGACCGCACCGGCCTATACGGCGTTCACCGGGAGCGGTCTTTCGGCCTACAACGCCGTGTTTCTCCTCCCCAACGGCTCATACTATAACGGAGTCGACATGCCCGATTCCGGTCAGCAAGCCCTGGTTGACTATGTGAAAAACGGAGGAGGGTTAGTGACCAGCGAGGCCGTCGGCGACATGATCCAAGGCCCGGGCGGCGTGCACATGCTTCAGAAGCTGGCGCAGGCGCTTCCGTTCACAGGGCTGTTTCACAACACGGCCAATTCGCCCGTGATCCTGGGCCAGATCACGAACGATCCGATCATGAACGACCAACTGCCGAGCCAGCTCGTTCTCCATCCCCAGGGGTACAACACCGAGATAGGCTACACACCCAAGTGGGGAGCCACCGCGTTCTTCGACACGAACCAGTGGACGGCGACGTTCGGCGGATACGGCGTCATGGCCGGGGTCGTGGGATGGAATTTCGGAAGCGGCCGAGTACTCAGCCTGTCCATGTTCTCCGACAGCGCCCTCCTGGCCGACCCGAATTATGATCGCCTCGTCGGCAACTCGGTGAGGTGGGCCACTAGTGCGAAGGCCGTGCCCGACCCCGGTTCGACGCCCGTGCCCGAACCCAGTTCGCTGCTGGTGCTCGGCGCCGCGGGAATCGCGTTCGCGGCGGTGTCGCGTTCGCGCCGTCGGTCGTGCGAAGGGTGAGGGATTGGGAGCCTCGCGGTTCCCTTCAATTCCCCCGGATTGACCTTCCTCGCCTGGGGGGCTTTTGCTATTAAACTGCGACAGCCATCTTGCCGACGACCGGCCTGCGCCCCCCTTTGGGATGCGCGCTCGCCGGGTCGGGTCGATCCAAATCCGCACCCTGTCCTGACGCAGATCCCGCGATCGCACCCGAGACGACGCGCCCGGCGTCGATCGGGGCCGTTCCCAAGGAGGGGACCGATTCCATGGGCCGGCGATACTTCTTCCTGCTCGGTGCGTCGCTTCTGATCATTTTGGGGCCGGAACGCGTCCTGGGACAAACCCCCTCGCCCGCTCCGGCCGAGGTCGACGCCGCGTCCTTCCCGGCGACGACCGATGATCTCGCAGAGCCCGAGCGGCTCCCCGTGGTGGAACCAGGCAAGCTCCCGGAACGCCTCGCACGCCCGGTCGGAGCCGCCCCGAAGCGCGACGACGAGGTCGAGCGAATCCAGGCCGCTCCCGGGAACGCCCCCGCGCCGGCCGCCGCCCCCGATCCCGCCGCGGCCGCTGGGGCGGGCGGAGTCGTCGAGGGCGGGTTCATGCAACCGCTCGATCGGCTGCCGCTGGGCAAGCACGAGGTGCTGCTGAGCGTCAACGTCCTGGCCCCGCAGGACATGAACATCAATAAAGAAGCCACGGTGAAGATCGTGGTCAAAAATAACGGCTCGGCCGACGCCCTGGGCGTGGTCGTCCGCGACGATCTGCCGACGGGCCTCGAATTCGTCAGCAGCCTGCCCGAGGCGCAGCGCGCCGCCAGCTCGCTCTTGACCTGGAGCATCGGCATCCTTCAGGCGGGAACCGAGAAAGTGATCCTGGTGAAGGTCAAGCCGACCCAGGCGACGCCGATGGACCATGCGGCGACCGTGACGTTTCAGGCCGGAAGCAAGGCCCGCAGCCGGGTCCTTCAGCCCAAGCTCAAGGTCGAAGTCGTCCAGACGCCGAGCATCGACAAGGTGCTCAAGGGCAAGGCGGCCGAGTTCCGGATCTCCGTGACCAACACCGGCGACGGCCCCGCCCGCGACGTCGTGGTGCTGGCCAAACTCAGCGCCGGTCTCAGCCACGAGAGCGGCGAGAAGAACGACGACAACAGCTTCGACCTGCCGATCAAGGAGATCGGCCCCGGCCAGCGTGAAGAGCTGCCGGTGATGGTCGTCGACGCCAAGCAAGGGGGCCATCAGACTTGCCAGGTCAAGGCGACCAGCCCCGACGTCGTATTCAACAAGGAAGAGGCCGAGATCGAGAAAGCCCTCGAGGTCATCGAGCCCAAGCTCAAGATCACCCTCGACGCCCCCGAGAAACGCTACACCGACACGATCGCGAGTTATACGATCACGCTTGAGAACCCCGGCTCCGCGCCGGCCAAGAACGTCCGCGTCCTGGCGACCTTGCCGGTCAGCGGCCAGCTCGTCACGCCCCCCCCGGGAGCCAAGTACGACCCCGCCACCCGACGCATCACCTGGACCCTCTCCCAGATCGACCCGACCGAGAAGCCGCGAACGCTGACCTTTGAGGTCAAGATGGGGGGCATTGGCTTTTATCAGGTCACTGCCGAGGCCCGAGCCGACAACGCGATCCTCGCCGGCGACAAGCGCTCGACCGACGTCCAGGGCATGGCCGACCTCGACCTGGTCGTCCGCGAGCGCCGGCGGGTGGTCGACGTCGACGGCACCACCACGTTCCAGGTCCGGCTCCGCAACTACGGCAGCAAGGAAGCCGCCAACGTCCAGGTCCGAGCGGAAGTGAGCCCCAATCTCAGGATCGAGGAGACGGCCGGCGGCCCGACGGAGCCGGCCAAACCCGCCGACAACAATACCAAGGCGATGTTCCCCAAGATCGACCGCATCCAGGCCGGCAAGGAAATGACGATCCTGATCAAGGTGAAGGTCGTCAACCACGACGAGAAGGCCAGCGCCGGCGTCTGCCGCGTCTTCGTCTCGCACGACGATCTCACCCAGGAACTGGAAGACATGGCGATGGTCAAGGTGGCCGAAGGCCGGCGCACGGCCAACGCCAAGGAGCCGCCGGCCGCGAAATGAGCAGATGGCCGTTCGTGGGTGCCACGGGTTCGGTCTCCGAACCCGTGCGAGAGAGACTCGGCCTGCCAACCCGGGTTCGCGAACCGACCCCCGGCCACCCACCTTTGGAATTCGGAATACCAGCGTCGAGAGTTCCACACGTGACTGGGCCGCTGGTCGTCTGAGGTTGGTTCGCCGGACGGTTTCCGCATACAATCGACGTGCGCCTCGCTCTCGCCGATTTCGCAACCCGACGCAGGACCACGCGATGCCATCATCGACGGCCGTTCGCACAACGAGGATTCGCGAGGTCGCGGCGGCGATGGGCGTCGCGCTCGCCGTCCTGGCGGGCTTGGGTTCGATCTCGACCGTCGCCGAGGAGCCGGCCGAACACGCGGGGCCGGCGAACAGCCTGGCCGGCGAGACCAGCCCGTACCTCCTCCTGCACGCCCACGACCCCGTCGAATGGCGGCCGTGGGGCCCCGAGGCGTTCGCCAAGGCCAAGGCCGAGAACAAGCCGATCTTCCTGTCGATCGGCTACAGCTCGTGCTTCTGGTGCCACGTCATGCAGCGCGAGAGCTTCCGCGATCCGGCGGTGGCCAAGCTGCTCAACGACCACTTCATCAGCATCAAGGTCGATCGCGAGGAACGCCCGGACGTCGACCAGGTGTACATGGCGGCCCTCCAGGCGTTCAGCACCGGCGGCTGGCCGATGTCGATGTTCCTGCTGCCCGACGGCCGGCCGTTCTTCGGCGGCACGTATTTCCCGCCCCGCGACAAGCCGGGCTTCACCGGCTTCGAGACGGTGCTCGCGGGGGTCGCCAAGTCGTGGCGCGAGGAACACGCCGAGATCGAGCGCGCCGCCGCCGGCCTGACCGAGATCGTCCGCCGCAAGCTCGGCAAGGGCGCCTCGCGCCGCAAGGTCCCGCTCGGCCCCGAGGTCGTCGCCGAGGGTCGGAGCCAGCTCGCCGACCAGTTCGATCCCGAGTACGGCGGGTTCGGCTTCAACCCCGGCAACGCCCGCCGCCCCAAGTTCCCCGAGCCGGTCAACCTCGTGTTCCTCCTCGACCAGCACCGCCGCGACCCCGCCAAAGCCCCCGCTTCGCCCACCTCCGCGCCCTCGAACCGCGACCCGCTGACGATGAGTCTGTTCACGCTCGACCACATGGCGCGGGGGGGCGTCCGCGACCAGCTCGGCGGCGGCTACCACCGCTACGCCACCAGCCGGTTCTGGATCGTCCCCCACTTCGAGAAAATGCTTTACGACAATGCCCAGCTCGCCTCGGTCCACCTGCAGGCGTTCGAGCTGACCGGCGACCCGCGATGGCGCGACGAGGCCGGGGCGACCTTCGCGTTCATCGACCGCACCATGACTTCCCCCGAAGGGGGCTTCTACTCGTCGCTCGACGCCGAGACCAAGGCCGGCGAGGGCGCCTATTACGTCTGGACGCCCGACGAGGTGAAGCAAGTCCTGGGCGCCGGCCCCGACGCCGACGCCTTCATCCAGGTCTACGGCCTCAAGCGCGAGCCCAACTTCGAGGGAGACCGCTACGTCTTGCTCGAACCCCGACCGCGCGCCGAGCAGGCCGAGAGCTTCAAGACGACGCCCGCCGAACTCGAACGCCGGCTCGCGCCGTTGCGTGCCAAGCTGCTGAAGGCGCGCGACCAGCGTCCCGGGCCGTCGCGTGACGACAAGATCCTCACGGCCTGGAACGGCCTGATGATCGCCGCCTACGCCGACGGCTACCGCGTGCTCAAGGACGACCGCCTGCTGCGCGCCGCCGAGAAGGCCGCCGATTTCCTCCTCGACAAGCTCCGCGATCCTTCGGGCCGCCTGCTCCGAACCTACCGCGCGGGCCAGGCGCGGCTGCCGGCGTACCTCGAAGATTACGCCTACCTCGCGCACGGCCTCTTGCGGCTGCATGAAGCCGCCAAGGACGGCCGCCGGCTCGAACAGGCCCGCGCACTGACCGACCGGATGATCGCCGACTTCGCCGACGAGCAGGACGGCGGCTTTTTCTTCACCGCCGACGACCACGAGAGCCTGCTGGCGCGGTCGAAAGACCCGCTCGACGGCGCCCTGCCGAGCGCCAACGGCATCGCCGTGCTCAACCTCATGGCCCTCCACCGGGCCGACGCCGGCGAAACGCGTTACCTCGACCTCGCCGGCAAGACGCTCGACGCCTTCAGCCCGTTCCTGGCTCAGAACCCGGCGTCGATGCCGATCATGCTCGTCGGCCTGCTCGAATACCACGACGTCCGCCCTCCCCAGAAGCCCGCGCCCGGCGCCTCGGCCGACGCCCCCAAGGTCGTGTCGGCCCAGGCGAAGGTCGTCGAGGGTCAGAAACCGAAAGCCGGCGGCGCGGTCGCGGTGGTCGTCTCGCTGGCGATCCAGAGCGGCTGGCACGTCTACGCCAACCCCACCGGGCAAGAGTTCCTGAAGCCGACCACGATCACCCTCGAAGCCGGCCAGCCCGCCGAGTCGATCCGCGTCGACTACCCCGGCGGCAAGGCCCAGACGCTCGCCTCGGTCAGCCCCGAGCCGGTCTCGCTGTACGAAGGGAAGGTCGAGATCCCCCTGCGATTCCGGCTGACGAAGGCCGCGGCCCCCGGCAAGCTCCGCGTCCTCCTCCGGCTCAAATTCCAGGCCTGCGACGACAAGGTCTGCCTCGCCCCTGCGAGCCTCGTCGTCCCCGTCGACCTGACCATCGCCCCGTAGACCAACCACGACGGAGCCCCTCCCCATGAGCACCACCGCGACGATCATCGGCCCCGCCGACGAGGGCCGCCGCATGTCCCTCGACGAGTTCATCGACGCCCGAGGGGAGGGCGGACGCCTCTACGAATTGAGCCGGGGAATCGTGACCATGGTCGATGTACCGAGCCCGCGTCATTTCAAGATCATCGACGCCATCAGAATGGAGTTCGCGCGATATCGAGAGTCGCACCCGGATCGGATCTACGGCGTCGCCAGCGGCGGCGAGTGCCGTCTGCTCATCAAGGCTCTCGAATCGGATCGTCACCCCGACCTGGCCGTCTACAAGACGCCGCCCCCGGAGTCCGAGAACGCCGACGAGATCTGGTCGCAGTGGATTCCCGAGATCGTGATCGAGGTCGTCTCGCCCAGCTCGCGGTTTCGAGACTACCAGCAGAAGCCCGAGGAATACCTGCGGTTCGGGGTCCACGAATACTGGATCGTCGACGTCGCGGACGAGTCGATGAAGGTGCTGCGTCGTTCCGGCGGCCAGTGGGCCGAGCGGACGTTGAAGGCCCCTGAGACGCACAAGACCCGGTTGCTGCCGGGGCTCGAATTCTCCATCGCCGCGATGTTCGAGGCGAAATGAAGCGGACTGTCCGAATCCTGGGGATCGCCGTTCCGCTGGCTCTCGCGCTCACGGCCGTGGTCGTCCTGCCGGGCTGGGTCCCGCTGTTCCCGCGCGCGGTGCAGCGAGGAATGACCGAGAGCTTGCTCCGCGGCACGCTGTTCTTCTACGTCGCGGTCTGCCTCGCCTCCTTCATCGGCGCGCCTTACTTCGGCTGGCGGACGATCCAGAATTGGCGGCGGAAGCGCCGGGGGTCGCGGTCCGAGCGGGTCTTCTTGCTCTGCCTCTCGTGCCTGTTCTCGTTCGTCGCCCTCGAACTCGGCGCGGCGGCGGTTCTGGCGTGGACGCACCGGTTCCCGACCTTGCCGACGACCTTTCCGGCGAAGCCGGTGGACGAATACCGGATCGTCGTGCTCGGCGAGTCGAGCGCCCTGGGCGAGCCGTACCGGCCCTGGGTTTCGGTCGGCCAGATCGTCGCCTGGAAGCTTGGCGAGGCCATGCCCGACCGCCGGTTCGAGACCGAGATCCTGGCGTGGCTGGGCGACTCGCTCGAAAAGCAGCACCAGAAGCTCGGCCGGATCACCCAGCGGCCCGACGCCGTGATCGTCTACTCGGGCCACAACGAGTTCGCCGCGCGGTTCGAGGAGAACCGCGACTACTCGCTCGACCTCGAACCCCGCGCGGCGGTCGTCCGCCAGCTTCACCACGCCAGCCTGCTCTCGCCGTTCTGCAGCCTCGTCTACGAGCTGATCAGCAAGAACCGGCTCGACACGCCGCCTTCGCTCAAGGATCATCACCAGCTTATCGATCCTCCCCTGTGCAGCCCGACCGAGGCCGCCGCGATCCTGGCCGACTTCACCGCCCGTCTGGAGGCGATCGTCGCGTACTGCGAACGCATCGGCGCGCTGCCGATCCTCGTCATCTCACCGGCCAACGAAGCCGACTACGAGCCGAGCCGATCGACCGTCGCGCCCGGCGTCGACCAGGCCGATCGCAACCGCCTCGTCGTCGATTTCCAGGAGGCGCGCGGCGCCGAGCCAGCCAAAGCCGAGCCGCTCCTGCGCGCGATCCTTGACCGCCATCCGGGGTTCGCCGAGGCCCATTACCGGCTCGGGAAGATCCTCGAACGATCGGGGCGGATCGACGAGGCCCGCGAGCATTTCCGGCTGGCGCTCGACGACGACGGCCTGCCGATCCGCTGCCCCGAGCCGTTCCGCGAGGCTTATCGCCAGGTCGCCGAGCGTCACCCCGGCTGCATCCTGATCGACGGCCGCCGCGAGGTCGTCGCCGCCAGCCCGTCGGGCCTGCTCGACGATCACGTGATCGAAGACACCCACCACCCGAACCTGAAGGGCTACGTCGCGCTCGCCGCCGCCGTGCTCCGCGAGCTGGCGGACCGGGCGGTTTTCGGTTCCGCGTCGACGGCGATCCAACCGCCGACGCTCGCGGATTGCGTCGCCCATTTCGGCATCGCCCCGCAGCGCCTGGCCGAAGCCTGCGATCGCACGAGCCTTCACTACAAGCGCGTGTCGGGCTATCGTTACGACCCCGCCGAACGCCTCGAAGCGTCGCGACGGTTCGCCGAGGCCGCCCGCCGGCTCCGCGCCGGCGCAACAATCCACGAGGTCGGCTTGCCGGCCTTCGATTTTCAAGAGACCAATCAGGGAGCATCCTCGAAGTGAAGACGGAATCGATCGGGATCTTGAACCTCGACAAACCCCCGGGCCGGACCTCGCGCGACATCGTCAACCAGGTCGGCCGGCTCTTGCCCAGGAAGGCGAAAGCGGGCCACGCCGGCACGCTCGACCCGCTGGCGACCGGTGTTCTGGTCGTCTGCGTCGGGTCCGCCACCCGCCTGATCGAGAACATCCAGCGCATGGGGAAGACGTACAGGACCGTGATCCGCTTCGGCGCCCGCAGCGACACCCACGACTGCGACGGCACGATCGTCAAGACGCTCGATCCCCGACAGCCCGACGTGTCCGAGATCGAAGCCGCGCTTGCGACCCAGCGCGGCGAGATCCTCCAGCAGCCGCCCGAATACTCGGCCCTCAAGATCGACGGCCGCCGCGCCTACGACCTCGCCCGCGCCGGGCTCCCCGTCGAACTCGCCCCGCGCCTCGTCCGCATCGACCGGGTCGAGCTTCTCTCCTACAAGTGGCCGAACCTGGAGCTGGAAATCGACTGCGGCGGCGGCACCTACATCCGGTCGATCGCCCGTGACGTCGGCGAACTCCTCGGCTGCGGCGCGCTGATGGACGCCCTCGTCCGCACCCGGATCGGCCCGTTCACCCAGGCAACCGCCGTCGCCCCCGACGACCTCGACCGCGAGAACCTGGAGGACCACCTGCGTTCCCCCCTCGAAGCCGTCCGCGACCTCCCCCGGATCACCCTCGACGCCCCCCTCGTCGCCGACGTCGCCCTCGGCCGCAAGATCACCGCCGACCGCCTCGCCGACGCCACCATCCCCCCCGGCGAGATCGCCTTGCTCTCCTCCGACGGCGACCTCGTCGCCTTAGGCGAGGGCGACCCCGACGGCCTCGCCGTCCAGCCGAGGAAGGTGTTCATCGATAAGTCATCATAGACGCCGTGGGCGGCCCCGAAGGTCTTCCCGGGAACGCCGATCACCCGATCGGCTGGCATGGTCGGAGGAGAGGAAAGAGCCGATCGGGTGATCGGCGTTCCCGAGGGAGGGTCCTCGATTCTCCGCAGCCGTGGGCGTGGGCGGACGGGTGACCCGGGTTCGTACTCGACCCCGGGTGGACAGGCCGAGGCTCCTTCCCCGGGTTCGGTCACCGAACCCAGGCCACCCGCCGACCCAAAGCCCGTATCCCGCAGTCCATCGATTTCGCATAGGGATGGCGACGGTCCGGTGCCTTCCCCGGGTTCGTACTCGACCCCGAGTGGACAGGCTGTCACCCCGGTGATTGCACAAGTCCCAGGGAGCGATCTCGCAGCACTCGGCCACTCGCTCAAGCCAGGGCTTACAGCTGAGGACGGAGCTAGGCACCTACACTGGCGCAAGATGCAAGATGCGGACAGATGGTCAATCAGCCTCGTCATGAGACCGTTCCAAGCAATGGCAGCCTCGCCGCCGGCATTGCTGGCGCGGTGTAGTCGATTTCGGGCTTTTGGTATTTCTTCCGGCGGTTATCGAAAGCCGGATAGGTACCTTCAAGAACATTGACTGACGTCTGATTGATTTCGTAGTCCTCGATCGCGCCGGTGGAGTAAGTGATCTTGCTGCCGTCGCTCTTATCGATCTTGCAGCAGATAATCTGGTCAGCGTCGCAGAACACGGCAAGATTGGGATTGTGGGTCACGATCATGACCTGCCGGCGAGCACGAGCCTTCCGGATGCAGTCAACAAGAAGCCTCACGACGGACTCGTTGTCGAGGTTGTGCTCTGGCTGGTCGATGATGATGGGGATCTCTTCCGTATCCAGCAGCAGGTAGAACACAAGCAGCAGCGCCCCCTTCTCGCCCGGCGAGAGCTGAGAGATGTCCTTGCCTCCGAGACGGAGGGTGTAACGTACCTCCAGGTATCCGAGGCCGAAGAGATAATCGTACAGCTCCAGGACGGTCTTGTTCTGCCGGAGCTGAGATTCGATCGACACCTTCTCGGGTGTTCCGTCGCGTTCGTACACAGTGAGTGCCGAGTACATGACGTCGGTGAACGCGACAACCCCATCGGTCGTTCCGAGATCGTGAGCGTTCAGGAGATCGATGACAGCCTTGCGACTTTCGTCCTCTCCGTAGAACGAGCCCTTGCGATTCTTGTGAATGAAGTCGAGAAAGCTCTCTTGAAACTTTCCGGGGCTGAGATAGGCGTCAAACTGAAGCTGGTGGGTATCGGTCGGGTCCGCTGATTCGGCCGCATCTGAGGCAACCTTTTGGACCGGCGCATAGAGCTCCTCGTACGCAGTCCGGATTGCGAGCAACTCCTCGTGAATCTTTCTGACAAGCTCCCGCCGTTCTTCTCGAAGTGCCTCCAGCTCCGCCGGGATGACTTCCGTCGCCCGGTTGATCCGGTCTTTCAGGTACTCGATGGTGTCGGCCTTGTCGGCGGCTCCAACGATGGCGTCTCTGCGAATCCCCCATGCCTTAAGTTGTGCCAAGTACGTCTGATATTCCTTCTCGGGTGAGTTCAGCTGGTCCTGCAGTTTTCTTATCTCGGCAATGCTCTCCGCCTCCTGAATCTCCAGGCTATTTACCGCGGGCGTGTCGCGTTCTGCCAGCTTGCCTTCTAAAAGGAGGCGAATTTCCACGAGGCGTGCAGCCACTTCGAGGCTCCGCTTGGTGAGCGGATCGCGATCGATTTCCACCTTTACGATTTCGTCAGTATCGAAACCCGCATCTTCAAACTCTTGCTGGTGTTCTTCACGGAACCCCTCGTGGTAGGCCGCGAAATTCTCGATGTGAGCCAGCAGCTGCGTCAGACGGGTTTCCTCGGCCGTGAGAGTGGTACGGTCCTCTTTAAGTGTTTCGATCTGATCGCGGATCGCAGTGAGCGAGGTCTCGCGCCTCTGGATTTCGGCTATCGTCCCCTTGGTCTTTTCGTCGTTCGGATCCTCGACGGGCTTCTGCTTCTCAACGGGCTTGATCTTCTGGTGAGCTTCCAGCTCCTTCTCTTTGAGCTCCAAAGACGTTCTGTAGGACTTGAGCGTGGCGTCGCTCATCTCCGCCTCGTTGCGTACGATCGTCTCGTTCAGGGTGTGCAGAGTCTGCAGCACCTGCTGGATGGCTTTCTTTCGGGCTTTGATGAGGTAGTCGAGCAAATCGTCGAGTGTCCCCATCTTGAGCTGCTTCTCTTCGGGGACCCGCGAGAAGATCACTTTCCGCAATTCTTTGCCAAACTCCGTTTCATTCCCCGCCGCGATCTCGTTGCAGAGTTCCTCAATGAAGTGCTGCGGCAGATACCGGACCCGCTCCGGTTTCTGGAGATCCGGGTTCTGGCTGAGGAGAACGTCGTAGCTGTTTCCGTCAGCCCATTCGATCGTGGCTGTGAATTGTTTCGCCTTGTTGCCGCCATGCCGGAAGCGACGATCGTTCAGGAACTCCATCTTGGTGCAGTGCGAGTTACCGGCGAGAGCGAGGATGTCCGCGAGAGCGCTCTTGCCACTGCCTTTGTTCCCGATAATCGCCACAAGTCCGGGGTTGAGAAGGACGTCCTGGCCATCGAACCATTTGTCCTTCAGCGACGAGTCCGCCACTTTCGCCAACTTAATCCTGCGGATGTATTTGGTGGGGTTCTCGTCAATGTGGACGAGCTTTGGCGGTCGGTCCCCGATGTGACATCGGAGAGACGGCTCATGGCAGATGTGCTTGAGCCCCTTGAAGGTCGGTTGTGCCTTGAGCCAAGTAGCTCGACTACTTGGGTAAACCCCGTAATCCGCGATGCGATGAGCATCACTTCCGGCGAAGACCGGCTTCGGATAGCCACCGATGTTCTCGATAAACTCGGGACCGACATGAGGTTTTTTCGGGTGGCCGTGACCGAGAAACAAATCTACGTTGCTCTGATTCCGCGTCTCAAAGCAGTGCGCCATCTTCATCAAGACCGAGTCACGATAGGGATGCTGCTCCCAGGCCAGCTTCTCGATGCCGTCGCTCGTGTCGTAGGGCTGAATGATGAGGCAGTGCTCTTCTCCGACGACTCTGATTGCGCTTTCAATCGACTCGCACGTGATCTCGGCTGACTTGTACCCAATCTCCAGCATCTTGGCTTCGTCAGCTCTGGCGGATACATCCAGGTTGTAAATTTTCTTCAATTTGCCGGGATCGAACTGACGTCCCACCTCGATCATGTGTGCCTTGGTCGGCGGCTTATGATCCTGTCCGGCAAGCTTTAGGCTGGAGACAAACGTCCGCAGATCATCGTCGCTAACGTCGTCATTGAGGAGTACATGTGTATTTAGACGATATGGCGTCGCGGCCACCATCCTCAGCTCAATACCAGGAAAGATCCGCTTCTTTAGGAGAGTCGTACTGCGATACATATAGTCGCGAAGCGCGATGAACCCGTCGAAGGTCCAGTAATCCATGATGCAGAAGGCGACGACATCGAGCTCATTGATCTTTTCTATGATCTTCTTACAGGTGTCGTCCCGCTGCCCCGGGGTCATCCCTTCGAATCGCGGACCCTTCCATTGGAAAGACGCGGGCGTATGGATATGGAGATCCCACTTCTGCCAAATGGAACCGATAGCGCTCAATTGGTGTACCTTCCCAAAAAATGTTCCCGCCGCCGCGCTAGCGGCATAACCCTACTAGGGATACGGAGCAGATTATAAATCGAGTTGTGGCGGAAGTCATGGGAGTACCAGCCTCAATGGAGCCCCCATTGCACGGACGCACAGGGAATGAGGACATTCTTAAACCATTAGGATGTTTAGGCGGTTTGGGTAACCTTGGAGCCAGCGGCCACCGGGTCAAAAAAGGCTAGTGCTGGAGTCGTGCCGCCCCGCCATTTCATCGATGCAATCGCTTCCTGCCGCCGGATCGTTTCGGCCGCACCTTGTCGCGTCCGAGTTCCGGGCGTTCGCGAGGAATCGTCGATCAAGCCCGTCGATCGGTCGTATGTTCAAAATGGAGGACTCTCCGAGTCGTCCGGCTCTTTTACAACACGGCTGTCGGGTGAGCAGGTAAAGCGCTCCGGCGGACGACGCCGACGGCTCCGAAAAAACGCGCGATCGAAGCCAATCGCCTTTGGCGGACAAGCCGGAGGAAGCATGGGGAAAACGCGCGAACGGAGCCAATCGGCCGGGGCTGGTTTGGGGCGTCCGGCCCGGAGGGTGGACGACGGCGGGGCCGAGAACGAATCGAAATCGGGTGGTTTCCACGCGATCGAAGCCAAACCGCGAATCGACTTTAAAATCATATAGAAAAACAACTTGCTTCGCTTGAATGGCTTGACCGCGGCGCGCGATCGAAGCCAATTCGGCAAGGGAGTGGGCGGCCTCGATTCCAGCGGGTGATGAGACGCGACCGACGATCATCGGTGGAATTCGGGACGATCGAAGCCAATTTCCGGGAAGGTCGGAGCGGAGAGCGAAGGGAGGACGGAACGGCCGAGAGAACGGCGCGATCGAAGCCAATCTCGGGATGTCGCGTCTGGGGGTGGGGGTGAACCTTGGTGGCCTGGGCGTGTCGATTCGATGTCCGAATTACGAAGGGGGCGGGGAGGGAGGTCGAGCTTCGTCGTTGACGGACTCGCCGAGTCGTCCTAGAATTCGACCAGCGTGGCAATCCGTCCAGTCAAGATCGTCAAGTCGTTGGAAGCGAGGTCACAACTCTTTTGATCGATACAAGCCGCATCGAGCGTCTGGGACGTCGCGAGCGCGTGATTCTGGTGGGGGTCGTCCTGCCGGGGGGGACGCACAACGCCGACGATCCTCTGGACGAGATCCGTGGCCTGGCCAAGACGGCCGGCCTGGACGTGGTCGGGACCATGCTGCAAAAGCGCCAGCAGGTGGACATCGCGACCTATATCGGCTCGGGCAAGGTCGAGGAACTGAAGGAACTCGTCGCCGCGTACGAGGCCGACGTGGTGGTCTTCGACAACGATCTGGGCCCCGGACAGACCCGAAACCTCGAACGCGCGCTCGAGAGTAAGGTCATCGACCGCACCGAGGTCATCCTCGACATCTTCGCGACCCACGCTCAGACGCACGAGGCCCACCTCCAGGTGGAACTGGCGCAGCTCGAATACGCCATGCCGCGGCTCAAGCGGATGTGGACTCACCTTTCCCGATATAAAGGCGGGATCGGCGTCCGCGGACCGGGCGAAAAGCAGCTTGAGGAAGACCGTCGGCTGGTGGTGCACCGGATCCAGGAGCTGAAGGCCAAACTGGGCAAGATCCAGGCGCGGAAAGAGCGCGAGGTCGCCGGCCGGGGCGCGTTCCCGACCGTCTCGCTCGTCGGCTACACCAACGCCGGCAAGAGCACCCTCATGAACGCCCTGACCGACGCCGGGGTACTGGTCGAGGACAAGCTGTTCGCCACGCTCGACACCCGGACCCGCAAGTGGCGGTTCCGAGGCGGAGGCGCGGCGCTGTTGTCGGACACGGTCGGGTTCATCCGGAACCTGCCGCACAGCCTGGTCGCCTCGTTCAAGGCCACGCTCGAAGAGGCCAGCCAGGCCGACCTGCTGCTCCACGTGGTCGATGCGTCAAGCCCCGAGGCTGAGATGCAAGTCCATGCCGTCGAAGAGGTTCTGGAAGAACTCGGACTCAAGGACCACCCAACCCTGCTGATCCTGAACAAGGTCGACAAGGTGCTCGACCCGTCGTTCCTGGACGTCCTCCGGGCCCGCCATCGTGACTCGATCTCGATCAGCGCCGCGAAGGGGGACGGCCTCGAAGGGCTGGAACAGGCCGTCCGCTCGGCGCTGCTCGACCATGCCCTCGACGCCGAGATCGAGACCGGCGTCGGCGACGGCCGCGTGCTCGCGTACCTCGCCCAGCACGCCCAGATCCAGAACCGGACCTATGACGAAGACCGCGAACGCGTCCTGCTCCAGTGCCGACTCCCGCGCCGCTGCCTCGATTTCCTCTATGAGCACGGCGCCGAGGTGCGGCTGAACGCGGAACGCATGTACGTTTGATCAGATAACAACCAGGTGGGCGAAGGAACGGGACGACCCCGAGCCTTCGCCCGCCGTAGTTCCGCCTCGAACTTGGGCCTACGCGATCAGGTCGCCGACCTCTTGCTTGAGCCGTCGGAGCACGCGCGACTTGGCCTGCCGGACGGCCGCGGGCGTGACGCCGAGATCGCGGGCGACCGCGTCGACGGAGAGCCCGTCGACGGCCACCCGCCAGAAGGTCGCCCAGGTCTTCTCCTCGAACTCCCCCCGGACGAGCGCGAGCGCCCGGTGGTACAGCTCGGAAACCTGCTCGATCGGGTCGTCGGCCTCGGCCGCGAGGTCGGGCGCCTGGCCGAGCTGGAGGAGCGCCTCGGTCCCCCCCTGGGCGACGGGGTTCCGACCGCGTCGTCTGAGGAAATCGATCCGCTTGTTGCGGGCGATCCCGCGAAGCCAGCCCCGGAAGCTGTCGCCCGGCCGATCGCGGCGGAAAGAGGCCAGCCCGGAGGCGACCCCCACGAAGATCTCCTGGACGAGGTCGTCGGCGTCGGCCCCCTGACAGGCCCACCGGGCGCACCAGTGGCGGACCAGCGGTTCATAGAGGAAGATCAGGCGCGACCAGGCTTCGGAGTCGGAAGCCCGGGCGCGGTCGAGCAGCGTCGGCGATGTGGGCGTGTCGTCGGCCACGGGGGCGTGGGCTCCTTGCGATCGAGAAACGGGAATGTTCATAATGACCTGTCCGCGTCTCGTCGACAATGGCCGGGCCGCCGAGGGAGTCGCTTCTTGACCCTTCCCATCGACCAATGCCCTGATGATCAAGCTTGGCTCGCCTTCCATCACGGCGAGTCGGCCGACGACGACCTCGACGGCCTGGCCGCCCATCTGGAAGCCTGCGCCTCGTGCTCCGAGCGGCTCGCCGAGATCGAGGGCCGGCCCGATCCGATCCTTGACGCCATCCGACGGGGCGGGGGCGCCACCCCGCCGACGACGAGTCGGACTCCGGAAGCCGGTTCGACCGTGCCGGGCTATGAAGTCCTCGAACTGCTGGGCGCGGGCGGGATGGGGGTGGTCCACAAGGCTCGCCACTTGCGGCTGGGGCGGCTGACGGCCCTGAAGCGGCTGAAGACCAGCTCGCTGTTCGACCTCCACCGCTTCCGCCGCGAGGCCGAGGCCGTCGCGGCGCTTCAACACCCCAACGTCGTCCAGATCTACGAGGTCGGCGATCACGACGGCCAGCCGTATCTGGCTCTCGAATACGTCGCCGGCGGCTCGCTGGCCGACTTCCTCCAGAGCCGTCCGCAGCCGCCCCCCGATGCGGCGACCCTCGTGGAAACCCTGGCGAGAGCGGTGGACCACGCACACCGCCGCGGCGTGGTCCACCGTGACCTCAAGCCGGCCAACATCCTGCTCCAGCCGTCGAGCGAGGCCGCCGCCGCCCCCGGGACCGCGCGCGAGGCGCGGCTCTCGGACTTCACGCCCAAGGTGAGCGATTTCGGGATCGCCAAGCGGCTGGGAGAGGAGGGGGGCGACCCAGGCGCGGGGGCGACCCGCACGGGCGCCGTCCTGGGAACACCGGCCTACATGGCGCCCGAGCAGGCCGAGAGTCGCGCGGTCGGCCCGCCGGCCGACGTCTACGCCCTTGGCGCAATCCTCTATGAGCTCTTGACCGGCCGTCCCCCGTTCGAGGGCGAAGGCTCGTACGACACCCTGAAGCGGGTGGTCGACGACGACCCCGCGCCGCCGTCTCGAATCCGCCCGGGCCTGCCCCGGGACGTGGAGACCATCTGCCTGAAGTGCCTCCGCAAACAGCCGGAGCGGCGATACGGCTCGGCGGCCGAGCTGGGCGCCGACCTGCGACGGTTCCTCGACGGACGGCCCGTCCTCGCGCGGCCCACGCCCTCGTGGGAGATCGCCTGGAAGTGGTCGAAGCGCCGGCCGGCGACGGCCGCCGCCGTGGCGGTGGTCCAGGCGTCGCTCATCGTGCTGGCCGTGGGGGCGTCGTGGTACAACGGCAAGCTCCGCGAGGCGCTCGGTTCCACCCGGGCCGCCGAGCTTCAGGCCGAGAACAACGCCCGCCTGGCGATCGACGCTCACAAGCACCTGGTCGAGCAGGTCCAGACGCTCCTCCAGGAAGCGCCCGCGACCCGGACGCTTCGCAAGGGGCTGCTCGAAACGGCCGTCGCGGGCCTCCAGCGCGTCACCGGCGCCGACGCCGGAGGGCCGCTTCTGAGCCGGGCCATGGCCCATCAACTGCTCGGCGAAATCCACTGGGAGCTGGGCCGGGCGAGCGAGGCGAGCGCCGAGCTGGAGCGCTGTCGCCAGGTCGCAACGGACTTGCTGGCGGTTCAGCCCGGCCTCCCCGACGCCCTCGACCTCCTCGCCACCGCCCTCCGGCGGCTGGGAGACGTCCAGCTCCGGGGCGACCGGCCGAAGCAGGCGCAACCGTTGTTCCAGCAGGCGCTCGACGTCGCCGAAGCCTGGCGGAAAGCCGACCCCGACGATCCCCGCGCTCTCCTGGCCGTGATCGAGGGCTACGAGCACCTCGGCCACGCCGCCCACTGGGTCGGCGACATGGCGGAAGCGCGGTCCGCCCTCACCCGAATGCGCGAGTTGACCGAGGCCCGGGTCGCCGACGAGCCCGACGACGACCGCGCCCGGCGGCTTCTCGGCTCCGCGCTCGACTTGCTCGCGGGCATCGACCAATCCGAGGGCGACATCCCATCAGCCTTGGCGAACTATAAGCGATCCCTGGATCTGAACCTCGAGGACGAACGGAGACGCGCGGCCCGGAGCGGCCAGGAGGGGGGCGAGGCCGTCGACGGGCGGACGTTTCGAGACGTCATGGTCTCGCTCAACAACCTCGCCATCACGTATGTTCAAGCTCACGACTTCGCCGCCGCCCGCCTCCAGATGGACGCCGCGCTCGACCGGGCTCGGCGATGGTCGGCCCACGATCCCGAGGACGTCCAGCGCCGGCTCGACCTGATCGACGCCCTCTACAGTCGATCGGCCGTCGAGCAGTACGACCTGAAATACGCCGCCGCGATCCCGTTCCTGGTCGAGGCCCAGGCGATGCTGCACCGGCTCCAGGATGCGGGCAAGCTGACGGACCTGCCGATCTACTCCATCGAGCGGCGCGAGGCCGTCGAGGGGGAACTGGAGACTTGCCGGCTGCTGCCCAAGGCGCTCGCCGACGAGGCCGCCGTCTGGTCGACGCCCCACACGACCGCCTTCGAGCTGGCCAAGGCGAAGATCGAGATTCTGCTTGCCGACAAGCGGCCGTCGGACGCGCTCGCGACGGCTCGCCGGCTCCTCGAAATCGAGCCCAAGACCGCCCGCGACTGGCTCGGCCTGGCGCGCGTCTGCTCCCGGATCGTCGAGGTTTACGCCGAACGCGCGCCTGCCGAACCCCCTCCCGAGATCGTCGCCCGGCTTCTGGATCGAGGGGTGGCGGCCCTGGAGCGGGTTTACGCACTCAGCGCGAGCCCCCCCACGGTCGATGAGTTGCAGGGCGACGCGCGGCTCGCCGCCCTGCGACGCGCCCCCGGCTACGCGGCGCTCGTCGCTCGTCGATCCGAACCGTCGAAGGCCGGCAACCCGTGAATCGAAACGCCATTTTCCTTCGCCTCAAGGCTTGCGCGACGTCCCCAGATCGGCCAGAGCCGGGACGCCGTCGAACGGACGCTCGACCGGGTTGACGAAGCTGTTGTCGTGCGCGATCACCCCGAGCTCGCCGACGCAGAAGTCGTCGCCGCCGTCGAGCTGGAGGTTGAACACCGGCTGGACCTGATCCTTCGTCACGGCGACGACCTCGGCGGCCCCGCCGATCGTCCGCAGCCGATCACCCGGCTTGACCTCGCGAGCCATGATCCAGCCATGTCCCGCCTTCCAGAACCGGTGGATGCCGGTGGCGACGATCGACTCCTTGCCCAGGTTGAGCCGGTAAGTCTCGTTCGGCGGGTTGTGGTACGCCGTGACTACCGGACGGTACTGGAAGCTTCCTTTCGCGGTGTCCTGCGTCAGCACCTGATCGCCTGGGCGGATCGATTCGATCGGCCGGCCGCCTCGCAAGGTTTTGACCATGGTCGCCGCCGCGAAGCAGGAGTGGAAAGGCATCGTGCTGCTCACGTTGGCCGCCACGACCTGATGCGATCGAGTCACGCTGCTGGTGGGCAAAGATGAACTCACAGTGCCCCCCAAGGGGATCGGTTGGTAGTTGATCGGGACCTCCTCGACGATCGTCGGCGGTTCCGGCTCGGGCTGGGTCTGGGATCGAAATGCGTACCCTTGGAGGTCGACGAACCATTTATCCCACGATTCGCGCTTCGGCCCCGGGTCGCTCCCGCTCACCGACCTCAGGACCGTGAGGGCGCGGTCGTTGACCTCCCGAAGCGAGGCGTTGTACGCGTCGAGCTCCCGGACGTCGTCCGACAGTTGCTGCTGCGCCACCGCGGCCGACTCCCGGGCCTGCATCATCATCCAGCCGATCGGGATCTTCAGGGTCTCGGCCGTGGTCGTCGTCTTGGTGTACATATCGTAAGAGTAGGAGGGCGTGTATCTGAACCCAATTCCCTTGTACCCACCGAAGACATAGGAGCCAGCCGCGGGGGCCTGCGGCCACGGCGCCCCCGCCGACGGGGCCGCCGGAGCCATCTGGGTCGGCAGTCCCGACTTCTCCAGGTACGGCGCCAACTGAGGGGCGACGTTCGCGGCGACGACCGAAGCCGGCACGTCGGCGGCCGGAGCCGCGTTGTAGGTGGTCGACCGCGTGGTGGTGGCGCCGAGGTAGCGGTTGGCGATGAGCATCCCATAATCGTCGATGCTCAACCAATCGCCGGGCGCCAGAATGGGCCCCTGCATCGGCCTGTACACGCGATCGACATTGGCGCCTTTCCCCTTGATCAAGAGCTCGCCTTGAGAACCCGGTCCGTTGACGGCCCTGACCTTGTATTCGATCTCGTCTCGCAGCAGGCCGATCAGCTCCCCGGCGAAGCTGCGAGGATCGCGACGGAGCAAGACTTGAGACGCCTGCGACCGCAGCTCGATGGAAGGATGGAATACGGCCATCGTCGCCAGGGCGATCGACGAGCCCGGGGAATCGATCTGGCTGAAGATCTGAAGCGCGAGCCGCTGCCAACGCTCCTCACCCAGCGCCAAGGCGTTCCACACCATCGGCACGGCGCGGGGGTCGTCGATCTTGGCGATGGCTTCAAGAGCCTCGGCCTTCTTCGCCTTGTCGCGGCCGCTCAGATCGTCCTTGAGGTGCGCAAGCCGGGATCTCCAGAGCTTGTCGGCCTTGGCCTGCGCCTCGCGCTCGGCCTTGGCCGCGGCCAGCATCTCGGGTTTGATCCAATGGCCGGAGACCTTCTTGAACCCCAGCTTCCGTAGCGCCCCCTCTCGGCCGGGGTCGAGCTCGACGACGCGGTGGAAGTGGGCCGTCGCCTGCTGCGCCAGGCCGTGCTCGTCGCACCACTGCGCAAGCCTGTACTGGTCGTCGGCCTTGTCGCGCGCCTTGACGCGGCGCTCCTGGTACTCCCGGAACAGCGCCCGACTCTCGGGCGAGTCCTCGACGGCGCGGCTGACCTCCTCGGGCCGCAGCCATTTGCCTTCATGCTTCACATAACCGAGCAGCCCCCGGGCCTTGGCGTGGGACGGGTCGATCAAGACGGCCCGCGCCAGGTGCGTCGCCTTCTCGGCCGGCATGCCGTGGGCCTCGCACCAGAGGGCCAGCGCGACGTGGGCGTCGGCGTCGCGGCCGGCCCCCGCCTTCGCCGCCTCGTAGGCGATCAGGTCCGAGCCGGGCGGCTTCGCGGCTTCGGGTTCCAATGCAACTGCAACTGCAACGCCCAACGCCCAACCCAAAACCAATGCGGAAACCATGACGATTCCTCCAGGTCCCAACGGAGAGGCTGTACGAGACCGTTGAAATAGTGCTTATGGCTTGCGGGTCGCGCCCAGATCGGCCAGCGCCGGGACGCCGTCGAACGGGCGCTCGACGGGGTTGACGAATCCGTTGTCGTGCGCGAGCACGCCTTGACCGCCGACGCAGTAGTTGTCGCCTCCGGCCAGCAGCAGGTTGAACACCGGCTGGACGCGATCCTTCGACGCGGCGACCACCTCGACCGTGCCGCCGATCGTCCGCAGCCGGTCTCCCGCCTTGACGTCACGGGCCATGATCCAGCCGTGTCCCGCCTTCCAGAACCGGTGGATGCCGGTGGGGAAGACCGACTCGCTCCCCAGATCGATCCGGTACGTCACGTTGGGCGGGTTGTGGAACACCGATACGACCGGCTGGTAAGCCAGCTTGCCGGTCGTGGTGTCCTGTGTGAGCACCTGATCGCCGAGCTTCACCTCCTCGATCGGCCGGGCGCCTTGCAGCGTACGGACCGGCGTCCCGCCCGCGAAGCAGGAGGGGCCGACGCGTGCCCCCCCCAGGACGGTTGAATTGAAGACCGGGAACGCCTGGGGCTGATAATCCAGGGGAACAGGCTCCACGACAGTGGGCGGCGTCGAGGCCGCAACCTTCAGAGGAGCGCCGTAGCCCTCGACGTCGTAGGCCCACTCGGTCCACTTGTCGCGGTCGGCTCCATGATCCTCCCCACTGACCGCCTTGAGGATCGTCGAGACGCGATCGTTGATCTCACGAATCGGCGCGTTCTGCATTTCGATCTGCCGGACGTCCTGCTGGAGCTGATTCTGGGCGACCTCGGCGGAGGCTTGCGCCTCGGCGGCCATCCGACCGATCGGTATCTGTACGGAATCCTGCACGATCGGCGAGATATTCAGTCCTGAGGCGGCCGTCGCCGTTTTTACGCGCGGAAGTCGGCTTGCGAGTTCATGGCTCTGCTGCGAAGTCAGCCCCCACTGTTGGAACACAGGGGTCATATCCGCGGTCGGCAGATACGTGATGGGTGGGTTGTAAGCAAAGTCAGGGAAGCCGTTTTGCACCAGTGACGACACGAGAGATGTGGCTCGCTGCGGGTTGTTGATGAACATCTCGAGGGGCACCCTCGGACCGAAATGGAGATCGCCTACGAGCCGATTCACGACCGTCATGCCATTTTGATCCACGCCGACCTGGTCGCCGGGCATGAGAGCGGACTCCAAGCTGGGAGCCTGCAACGGCGTGTAGAGGCGCTTGACGTTCGCCTCCTTCCCTTCGACGAGCAACTCGCCCTGGGAGCCGGGTCCGGCTACTTTCTTCTGCTTGAACTTGATCTCGTCGCCCAGGAGGCCGACCAGAAGCCGAGCGAAGTCCCGAGGGTCGCGACGCGTGAGCATTTGCGACGCTTCCGATCGGGTGTTCGCCACAGGGCTGAACACCGCTGTCATCGCCAGGGCTCGGGACGCCACGGGCCCCTCGATCTGGCTGAAGACTCCCACCGCGACGCGTTGCCAACGTTCGTCGCCGCGCGCGAAGACCGCCCAGACCATCGGCACGGCGCGGGGATCGACGATCGCCGCCAGCGACTTCTCGGCCTCGGCCTTGGCCTTCTTCGCCTTGTCGCGGCCCGAGAGCGCGTCCTTGAGCTTCTCCAGTTTGGGCTTCCAGAACTTGTCGGCCTTCGCCTGAGCTTCGCGCTCGGCCTTCTGGGCGGCCACGATCTCGGGCTTCACCCATTGGCCCGAGACCTTCTTGAAGCCGAGATGCTTCCAGGCCGAGTCGCGGCCAGGGTCCAGTTCCAGCACGCGGTGGTAGTGGGCCGTCGCCTGCTGGGCCAGGCCCTGCTCCTCGCACCACTTCGCCAGCTTGTACTGGTCGTCGGCCTTGTCGCGGGCCTGAGTGCGACGCCCGAGATACTCCCGGAACAGCGCCTGGCTCTCGGGCGAGTCCTCGACGGCGCGGCTGACCTCCTCGGGCCGCAGCCACTTGCCTTCATGCTTCACATAACCCAGCAGCCCCCGCGCCTTGGCGTGGGACGGATCGATCAGGACGGCCCGCGCCAGGTGCGTGGCCTTCTCGGCGGGCATGCCGTGGGCCTCGCACCAGAGGGCCAGCGCGACGTGCGCGTCGGCGTCGCGGCCGGCGCTTGCCTTCGCCGCCTCGTAGGCCGCCATATCCGGCCCGGGCGGCTTCGCGGCCTCCGGTTCCGACACGCCCGCCACTCCCAACGCCCAACCCAGGACCAAGGCGGAAACCATGACGATTCCTCCAGATTCAACGCGGAGAGGCGGCACGAGTCTGTTGGATTGACCTTCCTACGGCCTGTGCGTCGAGCCCAAATCTGCCAGCGTCGGGACGCCGTCGAACGGACGCTCGACCGGGTTGACGAAGCTGTTGTCGTGCGCGATCACCCCGAGCTCGCCGACGCAGAAGTCGTCGCCGCCGTCGAGCTGGAGGTTGAACACCGGCTGAACCTGATCCTTCGTCACGGCGACCACCTCGGCGGCCCCGCCGATCGTCCGCAGCCGGTCCCCCGCCTTGATCTCGCGGGCCATGATCCAGCCATGCCCCGCCTTCCAGAACCGGTGGATGCCGGTGGCGACGATCGACTCCTTGCCCAGATCGAGTCGGTAGGTCTCGTTCGGCGGGTTGCGGTAAGCCCTGACGACCGGCCGATACTGGAGGGAGCCGCTCGACGTGTCCGCCGTGAGCACCTGATCGCCCGGCATGACCTCCTCGATCGGCCTGGTGCCTCGCAACGTACGGACCAGCGTCCCGCCCGCGAAGCAGGAGTGGCTTACCTGGAATCCCACGGTTCGCGTGACGACGGCCACGGGAAACGTCTGGGGCTGATAGCCCAGAGGAACGGCTTCGTCGATCGTGGGAGGCGCCGACGCCGCGATTTTCAAGGGGAAGACGTATCCCTCGACGTCGCAAACCCATTCCATCCACTTGTCGCGGTCGTCTCCGAAGTCACGACCGCTTACGCTCGTGAGAATCGCCGCGACGCGTTCGTTGACGTCGCGGATCGGGGCGTTGTGCGAATCGATCTGCTCGACGTCCTGGGCGAGCTGCCGCCGGGCCACCAAGGCGGACCTCTGCGCCTCGGCGATCATCTGCTGAAAGGGAATGCTCGCGAAATCTTCCAGAACCGGTCTTATATTCGAAGGGAACACCGCAGCGGATCCGTTCTTCGTCAATCCGCCGGCCAAGCTGGAGGCCGATGTGCTCGCGGATGAGGTAGAAGACGAGGCGTTTGCTGCGATCCCGCCGCTGATGGGTGTTTCCATTCGATGGACCAGCGTCTGGCTCTGTTGCGGAGACAGCCCTAACTTCTGGAAGTAGGGATCGAGCACCGGCCCCAGATTAGACTGTGACCTCTGGTCGACGCTCATAAGTGATCCGAGATATGTCGTACCCAACGGCCGATAGACGACCGCGGATCCATTTGCGTCCACTCCGTTCAGATCGCCGGGCATCAGCATCTCCCAGGGACTTTGCAACGGCGTATAGACTCGCCTGACGTTGGCGTACTTCCCCTCAACGAACAGTTCGCCCTGGGAGCCTGGTCCTTCGACCGGCTTGACCTTGTACTTGATCTCGTCGCGCAACAGGTTGGCCAGCAGCCGCGCAAACTCGCGCGGGTCGCGGCGAGTGAGTAATTGCGACGCCTCCGACCGGACGTTCGCGACGGGGCTGAACACCGCCATCATCGCCAGGGCGGCGGACGCGCCGGGCGCGTCGATCCGGCCGAAAATCCCCGTCGCGACACTCTGCCATCGCTCGCTGCCGTGAGCGAACACCGCCCAGACCATGGGGACGGCGCGGGGGTCGACGATCGCCGCGAGGGTCTTCTCGGCCTCGACCTTCTTCGCCTTGTCGCGGCCGGAGAGGATCGACTTGAGATGTTCGAGCTTGGGCTTCCAGAACTTGTCGGACTTCGCCTGAGCTTCGCGCTCGACCTTCTGGGCGGCCAGGAGCTCGGGCTTCACCCATTGGCCGGAAACCTTCTTGAAGCCGAGATGCTTCCAGGCGAGATCACGTCCGGGGTCGAGCTCGATCACGCGGTGGTAGTGGGCCGTCGCCTGCTGCGCCAGGCCGTGCTCGTCGCACCACTGAGCGAGCTTGTACTGGTCGTCGGCCTTGTCGCGCGACTGGGTCCGGCGCCCGAGGTACTCGCGGAAGAGGGCCTGGCTCTCGGGCGATTCCTCGACGGCGAGGCTGACCTCCTCGGGCCGCAGCCACTTGCCTTCATGCTTCACATAACCCAGCAGCCCCCGCGCCTTGGCGTGGGACGGATCGATCAGGACGGCCCGCGCCAGGTGCGTGGCCTTCTCGGCAGGCATGCCGTGGGCCTCGCACCAGAGGGCCAGCGCGACGTGGGCGTCGGCGTCGCGGCCGGCGGTCGCCTTCGCCGACTCGTAGGCGATCAGGTCGGGCCCGGACGGCTTCGCGGCCTCGGGTTCCGACGCTCCCGTAACGCCCAACGCCCAGCTCAAGACCAATACGGAAACCATGGGGGACAACCTCCAAGACTGGAGACGTGAGAGGCCGCATGGAATTCTCGACTATCAAAGCGCATTTCATCCTAGCACCACGACAAGCGCTTTTCTATTTTTTCGACGAAATTCATCAGATTTCAACCGCCGGGGTTGAAACCCTTTCACGAAGCGGCCGGTTCCGCGGGCTGGCGATCGAGGGCCGCGGCCTCGGGGTTGAGCTTGCGCCATCGTCCTTTCTGGACGGCGAAATAGAGGACGGGCAAGAAGACGTCGATCACTTCGTCGGCGATCAAAAGTCCGCCGAGCACCGGCGCGGCCATGGGGCGGATGACCTCGGCGCCGGGGCCCGTGGCCCAGAGCATCGGGGCGATGGAGATGATCGCCGCCCCTTCGGTCAGGAGTTTCGGACGCAACCGGTGCACCGCGCCTTCGAGGATCGCCGCGCGCAGCTCGGCGATCGAGCCGATCCGGCCGAGGCCGCCGCGGTCGTCGATCGCCTCGCGGAGATAGACGAGCATCACCACGCTGGTCTCGACCGCCATGCCGAAGCAGGCGATGTAGCCGACCCAGACCGCCACGCTGAAGTTGAAGCCGAACAGCCACTGGAAGATCGCGCCGCCCGCGAGCGCGCCGAGCACGCTCGTCATCAGCAACAGCGTGTCGAGCACGCTTTTATAGGTCATATAAAGAATCAAGACGATGACGCCGATCACGGCGGGGAAGACGAACAGGAGCGTGCGACGGGCGCGAAGCTGGTGCTCGAACTGCCCCGTCCACTCGATGTAGACCCCCTCCGGCAGCTTGACCTTCTGCGCGACCGCGAGCCGGGCCTCCTCGACGAACCCGACCTCGTCGCGGTCGCGGACGCTGGCCTGGACGTACGACCGCAGCCGGCCGTTCTCGCTCTTGATCATCGCCGGCCCCTCCACCACCTTGACCTCGGCGACCTGCCCGAGCGGGACCTGCAACGGCGCCGACGCCCGCGCGCCGGCCGGCCCCCGGCCGCCGCTCATGTCCTCTCCAGCGGCCGGCATCGGAGCGGCGGCGGAGACGAGGATGCGCTTGAGGGCGTCGACGTCGTCGCGGTACGCCCGCGCGTAGCGGACGCGGACCGGGTAGCGCTCGCGCTTCTCGACGGTCATCGTCAGCGGCTTGCCCCCCATCGCCACCTCGACGACATCCTGAACGTCGCCCACCTGCACGCCGTACCGCGCGGCCTTGGCGCGGTCGATGTGGATCTCGATGTACCCCTTGCCCGTGATCTGGTCGGGGACGACGTTGGCCGCCCCCCGGACCTCGCGGACCACCGCCGCGACCTGCTGCGTGACAGCCTGAAGCTGGTCGAGGTCCTCGCCGAAGATCTTCACGCCGATCGGCGAGCGGACGCCGGTCGAAAGCATCTCGATCCGCGCGATGATCGGCTGGGTGAAGATGTTACCCCATCCAGGCATCTGGATCGCCGTATCCATCTCGGCGACCAGGTCGTCCTTGGTCTTCCTCCAGAGCAGCAACCCATCGGCGAACGGCTTTTCGAGCCGGCTTCGCACCGCCTGAAGCGCGTCGGACGTCGCCTCGGGGACGGTCAGTCCACGATCGCGCGCCCCCTGGCGCAGCTCCTCGATGGCGGCCCAGACGGCGGCGCCGGCGGCCTGGTCGAACAGCTCCCAGTCGAGCGTCTTGATCCGCGCGGCCAGCCCGGCGCGATGGCGGGCGACGACGTGTTCCGTGAGCTTCGCGAAGAGGTCGGGGCTCGGCGAGCCGAGGGCTGAGAAAAGGGCGTCGCGTGCCTCCTCGATCGCGCCCGGTCGGGGATTCAGCAGGTCGGGCGCGTCGGTCAGGACCTTCAGCGACACGAGCCGATCGACGGCGGCTCGGGTCGTCGCGGCGACGTCGTCGTGCAGCGGCTCGACAGCCAGATGATCGCCTTGCAACTTGGTCAGCTCGTCCACGAGCGCATCGCGCTCGGGTTTTTCGAGCGGGCGGAGGATCGAGGACCGATCAAGCCGGCGCAACAGCTCGTCGAGGGTCGTCTCCACAAGCGCCTTGCCCAGCTCGGGCCGGAACTCGCCCAGGCGGAGCATCGACGTATCGCGAAGCGCCCGGTCGACGCGCTCGGCGACGGTCATGGCGGCGGCGGCGAGCAAATCGGGCCGCGCATCGGCGGGAACCGGGCCGATCAAGCCTTGCGATTCCAGCTCCTTGAGCACGACCTCAGTCTCGGCCTGGGCGTCCTCGAACCGGAGCTTGCGCCGGGGCCAGAGTCCGTGGTCACGGAGGTTGATGATGGTCTCGATCATGTCGAGGGGCGAGGGGTCGGTGGCGGTCTCGGCGCGGCCCGCCTTGCCGACGACTTGCCAGACCTCGGGGAAGCCGCGGAGCAGGGCGTCGCGGGCGCGCAGGTCGTCGCCGGCCTGGGTCACGCTGGCGCGGGGGACGGTGGTCGGCATCTCCAGGATGCTCCCCTCGTCGAGCGCCGGCATGAACTCGCGGCCGAGCCGCGACGACGCCACGAAACCAAATCCGACGATCACGGCGAACAGCCAGATCACCAGCTTGGGCCGGTCCATCAGCCACGAGAGCATCGGCTTGAAGATCTCGATCATCGTCCGGACCAGCCAGTTCTCGTCCTCCGACCGAATCCGCCCCTTGAGGAAGATCGGAATGAGCGCGGGGACGAGCGTGATCGACAAAATCGCCACGCCGACCAGGGCGAACGTCTTGGTCCAGGCGAGCGGGTGGAAGAGCTTCCCCTCGCGGCCCGAGAGCGCGAAGACCGGAAGGAACGAGAGGATCGTGATCAGGGCCGAGAAGAAGATCGGCCGGCCGACCGTCCGGCAGGCGGGGATCACGACGGGGGTGATGTCGCCCTTGATTCGTTCGCGCCCGTAGTGCCTGGAGAGGTGGTGCGCGGCGTTCTCGGTCATGACCACGGCCTGGTCGATCAGGATGCCCACGCTGATGGCGATCCCCGACAGGCTCATGATGTTCGACGACACGCCGAAAAGCCGCATCATCAGGAAGCTGAAGAGAATGGCCAGGGGCAGGGTGATCGACACGATGAACGCGCCGCCGAGGTGTCCCATGACGAAGAGGATCGCCAGCGAGCAGACGATCAGCTCCTCGACCACCGTGCCGCGGACGGTCTCGATCGCGCCGTGGATGAGCGGCGTGCGGTCGTAGAACGGCACGATCCGGACGCCCTCGGGAAGCCCCGGCTGAAGCGCGGTGATCTTCTCCTTGATCGCCCGCGTGACCGCCAGCGGGTTCTCGCCGTACCGCATCAACACGACCCCGCCGACGACCTCCTTGCCGTCCTTTTCGAGCACGCTGCGGCGGAACGAGGGACCGGCCTGGACCGTCGCCAGGTTCTTGACGTAGATCGGCGTCCCCTTGCGCTCGGCGACGACCGTGTCGCGGATGTCGTCGAGGTTGCGAATCCAGCCGACCGAGCGGATCAGGTACTCGGCGTTCCCCTGGTGGACGACCCGCCCGCCGACCGACGAGTTCGACCGCGCGACGGCCGAATAGACCTCGCCCAGGCTGATTCCATAAGCCCGCAGCGAGTTGGGATCGAGATCGATCTGATACTCCTTGGGAGCGCCGCCCACCGAGGCGACCTCGGCGACGCCCGCGACGCTGTTGAGCTGGTAGCGGACGTACCAGTCCTGCACCGACCGCAGCTCGCTCTGGTCGCGGCCTTCCCCCTCGACCGTGTACCAGAAGATCTGGCCGACGGCCGTCGCGTCGGGCGCGAGGTAGGGGGTCACTCCCGAGGGCAGAAACGTCGAGGCGATCGACAGCCGTTCGAGCACCCGGGTGCGGGCGAAGTAGTAGTCGCTCGACTCGCTGAAGATGATCGTGATCATCGAGAAGTTGAATTCGCTCGACGACCGCACGACCTTGACGCCGGCCAACCCCTGAAGGTTGACCGACAGCGGATAGGTGATCTGGTCTTCGATCTCCTGGGGGCTGCGGCCCATCCAGTCGGTGAAGACGATCACCTGGTTCTCGGAGAGGTCGGGGATCGCGTCAACCGGCATGGTGAGCATCGCGTACAGCCCGGCGACCCCCAGGCCGAGCGCCGCGACGATCACCAGCCAGCGGTTGCGGATCGACCACTCGATGACGGCTTCGATCATCGCCGGTGCTCTCCGTGCGCCGGCTCGGACGGCTCGGTCGTCGGGTGCGCATGAGCCGTCGAGCCGCCGGCGGTGAGCCGGCTCTCGGCGTCGATCAAGAACGAGCCCGCCGCCGCGACGCGGTCGCCCGGTTCAAGGCCGGAGACGACCGGGTAACGATCACCGACGCGGTGTCCCAGAACGACCACGCGGCCCTCGAAGACGCCGGGGTCGGTCTCGACGTAGACGACCTGGCGGGCGCCGTCGTCGACGACCGCCGACTCAGGGACGCTGACCACCGAGCCCGCCGGCGCGGGGGCTTCGTCGTCGAGATAACGGGTCGGCTGCGAGGCGAGCTTGGCCGTGCAACTGTCGCAGCAGACCCAGACCTTGCGATCCTTGACCGCGACGGGGATCGGGGCGCCCATCGAACCGAGCTTGGCGCGCGTGACCGGGCAGGTCTTCTGCTCGTCGACGGTCAGGCTGGCCCGGGTGATCTTCATGCGCGGTCGCGGGGCGTCGGCCTTGGCGATCCGCTGCTTGTACAGCGGCGTTTCGGCGACGGGCGTGCGGAACGTCACCGTGGCGTACATGCCCGGCCGCAGCCGGCCGTCGGGGTTGGGCAAGTCGTAGCGGACGTTCACCGTCCGGGTCGTCGGATCGAGCGCGGGGTCGATGAAGGCGACCTTGCCAGTGAACCGCTCGCCGGGGAACGCCTCGACCGTCGCCTGAACCTCCTGGCCGATCCGCACCCGGTCGATCTGGTCTTCATAAATCTGAGCTTGAACCCAGACCCGGCTCAGGTCGGCGACCTCGAACAGGGCGTCCCCCTCGGAGACGTACTGGCCCTCGACCACGTTCTTGCGGACCACCACGCCGCCGATGGGCGCAAGGATCGGCAGCCGGTAATCGGCCTTGCCCGAGGCCAGGATCTCCTCGACCTGCTCGGGCGCGACGCCCCACAGGGCCAGCTTCTCGCGACTCATCGTCAAGAAGTCGCCGCGGTCGCCGAGTGCGTTGCGGCCGAGCGAGGCGCGCAGGCCCTCGGTCTCGGCGGCCGTCCGGCGGGCCAAAAGCAGCTCGCGAAGCGCCTGGTAAAGCTCGGGGCTGTACAGCTCGGCCAGGGGTTGGCCGGCGGTCACGCGCGTCCCGGTGAAGTCGACCATCAGCTTCTCGACCCGCGCCAGGCCCTTGGTCCGCGACGAGATCCGCTTCAGGTTCCGCTCGTCGAACGCCACGAAGCCGACCGTCGAGACCGTCTCAGCCAGCGGCTCGTAGCCGATCTCGGCCGTCCGAATCCCCGCCTGCGCCACCCGCATGGGGGAGAGCTGAAGCCGCGCGACGACCCCCTTGGGAAGCGCCTCGGCGCGGCCTCTCTTGCGCTTCGACAGCGGCATCCCGCAGATCGGGCAGTTGCCCGGCTCGGCCTGGACGACGCTCGGGTGCATCGGGCAGTAGTATTCGTGCTCGTGCTCGGCGTCCGCGACGACCCGCTCGGCGGCCGGCCGGGTCCACTTGTCATAGTAGTTCCACAACTCGTCCCAGTAGGCGAACGTCAGCCCGGTGACGGCCATCAGAGCGACGAACCGCAGCCGCAGCTCGACGACCTTGATCACCAGTCGAACCTTCTCCCAGCGCGTGGGCGGGGCACCCTCGGAATGGGCGTTCGCTCGATCGTTCGACGACGCCGACATGATCGCTCTCCTCGTCTGGGCCTTACGGCCAGGCTCGTTCGGATTCGCAAAGAGAAAGCGGGGGAATCCCCGCGATGGGGACGCCGAGCCGGGAACCGTGGACGGACTCCAGGCGCGGACGGTCGAGCCGGAGGAGCAACGTCAGAAGCGGAGTCGTGAAGTGCGCAGCAGGATGTGCGGTCCGGGCGGATCGAACGGCGTTGTTCGAAGTGCGGCGAAGGACCGTGAGGAAACGTCGGCTTCAAGGATCGCCGTGCCGGCGACGTCGCCCAACGATCGCGAGTCGGACGTCGAGCCCGAGGGCCGCGACGACCGATCGGCCGGGCTCGATTCGTCCCCGACGCAGATGCAGGAGGACGGACCGGTGAGACCCGCCGTCGAGCAAGCCGACTTCAAAGCGTCGGGATGCTGAACTGGGGTCGGCTGCCGATCCTCAGAACCGAGGCAGCAGCATGCCGCGTCGGCCGCCGACTTGCAGCACGAACCGGCCTTCCGGGCCGCGGAAGGCGATTCAGAACACGCCCGAGCCTCGGGCTCCGTCCAGAGCACTCCCACGGCAGCCGTGCAGGCGGTCAGCAAGAGCCAGGAGCGGAGCCGACGAGCGGACGCGACCAAGCGAATCTCCCAGAACAAGTCGTTCAGTCTCTATTGATATCGTACGAAAACCCCGAGGTCGGTCAAGCGAACTGCGAGGCTCAGACGCTCAGGCCTCCGCGCATACCGATCGTGACGACGACGGTGAGGCTGGCGACGAGCACGACCACTCCCACCGCGCGACGGCTGGGCGTCCACTCGGATGCCCATCGAATCGTTGGATTCGGAATGCGCCGGTATATGTTTCGTGGTCTTTTGAGAAAACCAGCCCGAACGATGAACACTCGCGCCTCGTCGGGCATAGAATTAGGGTGCCGACAGTACGTAGCGCGACGGGATGAGAAAGGGGGCGGGTCATGGGACGGCGAATGGTACTCCTGGCGTCGACCGGGTTGGCGATGCTTTTCGCTCTCGCATCGACGGCTCCTGTTCTGGCCCGTGGCGGCGGTGGCGGCGGACGCGGCGGCGGTGGTGGTGGAATGCGCGGTGGCGGCGGCATGGGCGGCGGATTTCGAGGCGGAATGGGCGGCGGCGGATTCCGAGGTGGAATGCCCGGCGGCATGGGCGGCGGATTTCGAGGCGGAATGCCCGGCGGGTTCCGAGGTGGGATGCCCGGCGGAATGGGCGGCGGGTTCCGAGGTGGAATGCCCGGCGGGTTCCGAGGGGGAATGCCCGGCGGAATGGTGGGCGGAGGAATGCGCGGTGGAATGCCTGGCGGCTTCAACGGGGGGATGAGAGGGCCGAGCATGGGTGGCGGCTTCGGCAACGCGGGCCGGCCCGGCATGAACAGCCAGGGGGGGATCAACTTCGGCAATCGCGGCACCATGGCCGGCGCCGGCCGCCCCGGCATGGGCAGCGGCGGCTTCGGCAACGCGGGCCGACCCGGCATGAACAGCCAGGGGGGGATCAACTTCGGCAATCGCGGCTCCATGGCCGGCGCCGGCCGCCCCGGCATGGGCGGCCCGAGCCTGGGCGGTCGTCCGGGGATGAATAATGGGGGATCGATCAACTGGGGCAACCGGGGTGGCGGCTCGATGGCCAGCGTCGGCGGTCGTCCCGGCGGCGGCCCTGGCTTGGGCGGTCGTACCGGCGGCGGTCCTGGCATGGGTGGTCGTACCGGCGGCGGCGTGAACCGGGGGAACTTCAACCAGACGAGCTTCAACCGCAACGTCAACGTCAACAACTTCGGCGGCCAGGGCATGGGATGGCGCAACAACTACGCCGGCTTCCACGGCAACTGGGGTGGTGGCCGCAACTGGGGTGGCGGCGGTTGGGGCGGTGGCGGTTGGGGTGGCGGTGGATGGGGTGGCGGCGGCTGGGGCCGTCGCGGATGGGGTTGGGGAGGCGGCGGTCTGGGGTGGGGTTGGGGAGGCTTCGGTTTTCCTGGGTTTGGTTGGGGATTCGGCAGCGGACTCGGCTGGGGCCTGGGATACGGACTCGGCTGGGGACTTGGCGGCTGGGGCTGGGGCGGCTACGGCGGTTGGGGTGGCTACGGCGGCTGGGGCTACGGCGGCTGGGGTTACGGCGGCCTCGGCATGTCGTCGTGGCTGTACGGGCCGATGCTCTACGACTGGGGGTACTCGAACTACTACAACCCCTATTACGTCGTCGTTTCGCAGCCCGGTGTGTACGACTACGCGCAGCCGATCAATCCCACGGCCGCCGCGCCCGATGCATCGGTCGCGGATCAGGCCGTGGGACTCTTCGACAAGGGGCGTGAAGCCTTCAAGCAAGGTCTGTACACGGCGGCCCTCGATTTCGATGACCAGGCGCTTCGGCAGCTTCCCAACGATCCGGCGCTGCATGAATTCCGCGCCCTGACGCTGTTCGCCCTGAAGCGTTACCCCGAGGCCGCGGCGGCCCTCTACCCGGTGCTTTCGATCGGCCCTGGATGGGACTGGGCGACCTTGATCGGACTCTATGAGCAGCCCGAGACGTACACGACCCAGCTCCGCGCGCTGGAAGCCTACGTGACCGACAATCCCGATTCGGCGCCCGGGCATTTCTTGCTCGCGTACCACTACATGACCCAGGGGCACGGCGAGGCGGCCCTCGGTCAGCTTCGGGCGGCGACGCAGCTTCAGCCCCGCGACAAGATTTCGGCCCAGTTGCTCCAGCAGCTCGAAAAGTCGAAGCGCGAGGCGCTCGGCGGCCAGGCCGCGCCCGCCGCCGCGAACGAGAACCCGCCCGCGCCGAGGAACGCCCGGCCGGGACTCGGCGTCCCGGTGGTCGAAGCGTTGCCGGACGTCGCGGTCAAGGAGGGGAACATCGAAGGGACGTGGACCGCCGAACCCACGCCCGACACGACGATCACCCTCGATCTGAGCGAAGCGGGCAAGTTCACCTGGAAGGTGACGGACCACGGCAAGTCGCGACAGTTCCAGGGCGTGCGGACCAACGGCAACGGCCTGCTGACCCTCGCCCAGACGGGCGCCGATCCCCAGCCGCCGATGGTCGGCAGGCTCTCCTGGAAAGACGACGACCACTTCACGTTCACCTTGGCCGGAGGCGGCGGCGCCGGCGATCCAGGGCTCTCATTCGCGCGATCGCATTAACGTCAACGCGGCGAACAGGACATGAAGCGCTCGGCGACGGCAACCTCCGCCGAGCGATTCCCCAAGGTCGTTGAGCGCCGGCCGTCCCGATCTCGATCGAGGACGGTCGCTCCGCGCGCTCGGCGAATCAAAATCAATCTTTCTTGATTCAAATGAAGAGTCCGTTAGAATCCATCCGGAGACTCCACGGGGCCGGTTCTGGCCCACCCAATACATTCGACATATAAGGCCAGTCTTGCTCCGACGTCGTGGCGAGACGCCGTGATTATTTGGCCGATTCACTCACCTGGGGTCCTGGAGGGACTTCGCATGCTGAACTTCACGACCAGCGAGGTGAGCGACGTCATGATCATCAACTTCGAGCCCACCGAAGAAGAGAATTACGACTGGCAGCTCAGCCAGCGCGACTGGCTATATAAGCTCCTCGAGTCGCGCGAGGACGGCCGGTTCGCCATCGACCTGACCGACGTCAATTACCTCGCCAGCTCCGAGATCGGCTTCCTGGTCACGATCAAGCGGCGGATCGATCGCCGCAAGGGGCAGACCGTGATCTACGGCGTCTCGCCCTACATCATGGACATTTTCCGGACGATGAACTTGCACAAGGTTCTCGACATCGTCGAAAACCGCGCCGCGGCCCTGGCGAAGCTCAAGTCCTGAGCGAACCTGACAACTCCCGGCCGCTCGCTCATTGGGGCCGCCCAAACCTTGGACGCCGGAACGACTCACCACGGAGGACTCGGAGGGTCACGGAGGAGACGAGGGCCGCAGAGGAGAAGCCCGAACCTTCTTCGCCCTCTCTCCTCCATGCCCCTCCTGTCCTCCGTGGTGAAATCTTCTTCCGATGGGCGGGCCAGGCTGATGCTCCCTCGATCATCTCTTCCTCTTTGGTTGCGGCCAAAGGCCGCCCCCTGTCCTCCGTGGTGAACATGTTCTTCGCGTCCCCCCTCACGCCCCGAGCTTGACGGCCGCGACGATTGCGCCGGCTGGCCCATCCACTACGCGCGCAACGCCTCGGCTTTGCGTGGACCGAGCCCGACCGCGCAATCGATAAACCCGTTGCCACGAGGCGGGTTCGTCTCGACGCGCTCGGACCGAATCGCCGCGGGACGTCGCCGCCCGATGGTCGCGATCCGCGCCTGCGCGTCTTTCCCAACGAGAGAAAGAACGTGCCGCAAACGACGATCAGGGCCGACCTCGCCGGCGGCGTCGAAGCTCGAACTTCCCGGTCCCGGTTCAGGCGCCGGTTCGGCGTCCTCTTGTTCGCCCTCGTCGTGGTCCGGGGCGTCGTGCTGATGTGCGTCTTGCCCCCCTTCGAAGGCTGGGACGAGTACCAGCACGTCGCCTACGTCCAGCACCTCCGCGACGCCGGCCGCGCTCCGGTCGCCGGCCAATCGGTGGTTTCGCCGGCCCTTCTGGCCGAGGCCGTGAAGTTCCCCCATCCCGAAGCGGCCGTGCGCGACCTGCTCGGCGGCGTCGGGGCCGTCGGCTACGGCTCGTTCTGGGCGTTGCACCAGGCGCACGCGGCGCCGAACTTCCGCGACCTGCCGGTCTCGCTCTATCAGGCTCAGCACGGGCCGTTGAGCTATCGCGTGCTCCAGCCGGCGTTCTCGGCGCTCGGCGGGGTCGGGTCGTTGCGGTCGTCGATCGCCGGGATGAGGCTCATCAACCTGCTGCTGACGGCGGGAGCCGTCGGGCTGGCCGTCGCCTGCCTGCGACGCCAACTCTTGCGACGCCGCGACGCGGCCCTGATCGGCCTGGCGCTCGCGACTCACCCGCTGTTCCTGCTCAACGGCGTCCGGGTCGCGAACGACGCCCTCGGCGTATTCCTGGCCACGCTCACCGTCTGGCTCGGGCTTTCGCTGTCGTCGACCGCCGCGAACCTGCGGCGCAGCCGGCTTACGATGGCCTGGCTGGCGACGGGCGTCCTCACCGGGATGGCCGTGCTGGCGAAGGCGACCAACTTCGCGCTCGTCCCCTTCGCCGGCTTCTGCGTGTTGATGCTGGCGATCCGAGCGAAGGCCGACCTGAAGCGGTCATTGATCGCCGGGGTCGCCTTGGCGCTGGGCTTCGTCGCGGTCATGCAATCGGAGATCCGGTTCAACCTCGAACACTACGGCTCGCTGAGCGCGATGCAGGAAGCCGCCGTCAACCATCGCCGAGGCCTCGGCCCGGCCGACCTTTTGAAGACGGCGGCGAGCATCCCCTGGAGCAAGACGATCACGCAGCTCTGGGATCGCCGGATGTTCTTCGCGGGCGGGTGGAGCTTCCTCCACTCCCATCCCCGGGCGGTCGGCGCGTACCGCGACGTCGTCGCGATCGGCCTGTTCGGCTGGGCCTGGGGAGGGCTCGTGTGGGTCGCCGGTCGGCGGCGAGGCGGAGGCCGACTGTTCGCCAACCCCGGCGCGGCGCCGGCCTGCGCGGTGCTGGTCGCGTCGTATACGGCGGCCCTCGCGTACCACATGGTCCAGTCGAAACTGGCCTGGGGCGCGTCGTCCACGGGCCCCTGGTACGCCAGCCCGGCGTTGCCCTGGTTCCTGACCCTGGTGATCGTCGGCGGCCTGCGGTGGCCGCTCGGCGACCGGCTCCGACCGGCCTTGCCGCTGGCCCTCGTCGCCGCGTCGCTCGCGGCCGAATTCATCGGGTTGTTCGGCCAGATGGTCCCGGCCTACACCGGCTACGCCTCATGGACCGTCGCCTTCGCTCGGCTGTCGTGGTTGCAGCCTTGGTGGCTCGGCTCGCCGACCCTGATCGCGGCGGCGGCCGTCGAGGTCGCCACGCTCGCCGCTCTCGCCCTGGTCTGGCGCGACGACGTTCGGAGCGAGCGCGGCGGCTCAGCGCCGCGTCCCCGAGGTCTCGCCCCGGGCGATCTGAGGGGCGGCCACGCGTTCGAAGATCTGGACCTGCACTTGCCCCGGCTGAGGTGAGGCGGGAACGACGACGACGGGGGGCCGGTCGCCGATCAGCTCGCGGAGAGCCGGCGCGTAGGTCGACGCTCCTTCGGCCTGCGACTTGAGCGCGACGACCCACCGGATGTTCGGATCGACGGCGGCTTCGTGGATCTGCGCGAACGATGACCCCTTGCGCTGGCTGAAGTAGAGCGACCAGTCGGTGAGGTCGAGAACCTGGGCGTCGTCCTTCGACGCGTTCGCCAGCCAGAGCCCGGCGTCCCAGTAGACGTTGAACGGCCCGGGCGTGCTCACGAGGGGCTCGTGAAATCGGGGGAACACGATTCCGAGAGCCATCGCGCCGGCCCATACCGCGGGCCCCGGTTGCAGTCGCTCGCCAGGCAGGCCGACCAGACGACCGTTGAACGACACATGCTTCATCACCCACGACAGCCCGTGGGCCGCGATCAACGTCAGGATCATCCCCGGCACCAGAGCGTTGCGCGGCGAGCAGTAACCGGCCGTGGCGTGGAGCCGGACCAGGGCCATCGCGGACGTCGCCAGCAAGACGCCGAGGAACAGCCACGTCCGCGCCGGGGCGGCGCCCGACCGGGCCGTCGCCAGGCCCAGGACCGCCAGCGCCAGGACCGCGAGCGGGACGTTGGCGTTCACGGATTCGAACATCTGAACACTCGCCAGCCGATACGTCTCGAACGGCGTCTGACCGGCCGGCAGCGGCGCTTCACGCTCCAGGGCGACCGGCGACGAATGGGCTTCGAGACCCAGCACGCGCGCCAGGCCCGGACGAGTGGCGAACGTCCCCTTCGCGGCCATGTACGGACCCGCGAGCAGCAGAGAGCCGACGGCCAGAAACGCGATCGCGCGCCACCATCGCGGCCAGTTGATCCGCGTCACCGGATGCATCGGCAAGAGCGCCAGCGTCGCCACCACGCTCGCCGGCAAGAGCAGCCCTTCAGGACGGCCCAGGTAGGCGAGCACGCCGAAACCGAGGGCCAACGGCAGCCAGAAGAACCGCCCCTCGCGCAGGAACCGCACGGCCGCCCACAGGCCCCAGGTCCAGAACAACAAGAACGTCGACTCGCTGAGCACGTTGACGACGACCGATCCGACCACCGGGTTGACGATGAACAGGACGCAGCCCAGCCACGCGGCGCGGTCGCCGAAGAGGTCGCGGGTCAGGAGGTAGAGCGGGATCACGAGCAGGACGATCGCCGCGTAGCCGAGCGCGACGGCCGCGCGCTGCCACCACTCGGGGCCTTCGCCGCCGATCAGCCGGTGCATCGCGACGATCCCCAGCGGATGCAACGGATGGTCCATCCCCCCGACGAGTCCGTCGCGCCACGCGCCTTCGTCGATCCGCTGCGCGAGCTGGATCGACCGCAGGCCGTCGCGAATCTGGGCCTCGGAATGACGGAGCGTCCAGCTCAGAAACAGGGCCGCGACGGCCATGAGCAGGACGATCCGCCAGGCGTGCCGCGCCGGGCCGATCGCGTCGGGTTCGAGCACGGGCTCTCGTTCAGGCGCTGCGACGTCCATGTCGGCACTCCCTTATGTTTCAATGTCTCGTCGTCGAGTCGGTGGGTTCGGACCGGGCCATATCGGGCGAAAGCTCGAAGACGTGAACTTGCGACACCCCTTTGCGCCGCGTTTCGGGAAACGAACGGACCGGGGTCCGGCCGCCGACGAGGTCGCGAACCGTCTGGCAGTACGACCAGGGGCCGACCAGGAAAGCGTCGTGCGCGACGACCCAGCCAAGGCCGGCGTCGCCCGGCGCCTGGCCGAGATCGCCGAACGAATAGCCGGGACGCTGACCATAGAACAACGCCCAGCCCTTGAGGTCGAGCACCTTCGCCCCCGGAGCCGTGTGGGCCGACAGCCACTCCCCGGCCTGGCGATAGCCGGCGTAGCTCTCGTTCACCGGGGCCAGCGTCGCCTTGCCCCAGAGCGAACCGCCGACCAGCAGACACGCCGCGCAAACCGTCGCCTGGACGAACCGCCGTCGTCCCTCGGTCGCGTCGGCCGCGAACCGGCGCGCGGTCAGCTCCGAGAGCCGGACGAGCGCGCTGGCGGCGGCGGCGACCACGGGCAGGGCCAGAATCAAGGCGTGCCGAGGCGTGCAGTAGCCTCCCGTCGCGTACAGGCGGACGAGGGCCAAGGTCCAGGCGACGCAGACGATCCCCACGAACAGCCGGTCGCGCGCCTGGCCGGAATCGCGGCCGGGCGATCGCAAGAAGAGGCCGAGGACCGCGAGCGCCAGCAACGGCGTGGTGGCGGCTCCCTGGACGGCTCGGAACATCCCCCGGCAGGCGGTCGCGAACGCCTTGGCGGCCGACTGGTCGGGGTCGAGCGGCCGTTCACGCTCGATCGCCATCGCCGTCGACTTCGGTGCCAGGCCGAACAGCCGGGCGACGGCTGGCTTGGTGCCGATCCCACCCTTGAGCGCGATGTACGGCCCAAGAAGCACCAGCGGGCCGACGACGATCAGGGCCGTCGCCCGCAGCCAGACCGGCCGGGCGAACCGAATCGAGGGCCGGACGACCATCAGGCCGAGCGTCGCGGCGAGGGCCGCGGGCAAGAGCAGGCCCTCGGGACGGGTCATGTAGGCCAGGCCCGCCGCGCCGAGCGTCGCCAGCAGCCAGGCCATGCCCCCACGGCGGAAGAACCGCAACGCGAACCAGCATCCCCAGGTCCAGAAGAGCAAGAAGACGCCCTCGGACAGAACGTCGGCCAGCACATGGCCGGTGATCGGGACCATGTAAGTCAGCAGGCAGGCGAGCCAGGCGACGGCCGGGCCATACAGTTCGAGGGCCACAAGGTAGAGCGGGACCACCAGCAGGACGCCGGCCCCGACCGAAACCACCTGCGCGGCGGTCTGCCAGTCCTGCGGCCGATCGCCTCCTCCGAGCAGGCGATGGGCGGCGGCGACCGCGAGTGGATAGACCGGATGATCGACGGCGCGGGCGATCGTCGCCTTCCAGTCGCCGCGCTCGACCGCCTGGGCCCCGGCGACGTACCGCAGGCCGTCGGCGTACATGACCTCGGTGTGGGCGGCCAACCATCCCAGGAGGGCGGCGGCGAAGGCCGTCAGCAGCGCAATCCGTGTTGCGTGTTGCGAGGTGGTCAAAAGCGGTTCCGTCCTTTCGCCGTTCGATCCATAACGGGCGAATCCTTGCCCGTTTCCTCACCCGGCGTCAGGCCCGATCACGGGACGCCGACGCCCGGCTTTCTCGTCGCAAGACGCCGCCCCCCGCCGGCCGGCTGGCGGCGTTCCGGGCGAGCCTTCTGCTCGGTTCGGGCACCCTGGCAGGCTCGCTCGGGCCACGCTCCGCTTCCTCCGCCAGGGCGAGGACGCGGCGACCGCGCGGGCCACGTCCTCGGCGAAGTCGCTGGGCGATATGGCCGATCGTGCGCCAGGCCCGGCGCTCCACCGGCCGCCCCCTAAGAGCCGCCCAGGCCCCCTTGGCCGCCGCTTCCAGAGCGACCACCCACGCCAGGGCGAGAAACTGCCACCGTGGCGTGTGCTTCCGAAAATAGAGCAGCTTGCTATGCCGGATGACGACCCGCATCTTGGGCGAAACCGGCCGATTCTGCAAGGGATGTCGGTGAATCACGCTGACGGTCGGATCGTACTCGATTCGCCAGCCCCGGTCGCGGGCCGTCCGGCAGAGGGCAACCTCTTCGTGGTAGAGGAAAAAGTCCTCGTCGAAGCCCCCCAGCTCGGTCATCATCCGAGTGTTCACGAGCATGCAGGCGCCCGTCACCCAGTCGACCGGTCCGAAGCGGATTCGCCCGTCCACCTGATACTTGCGCCGACTCCTGGGGAGGAACTGCTCGAAGACGGTCCGCGCCAGGCTCGGAAAGACGCCGACCGAGCCCTGGGAGCTGCCGTCCGAGTTGCGAAGGCCGAAGCCGACGACGCCGGGCGGGTCGCCGGGAAGGGCGTCGAGCGCGTCGATGCGATCGAAGATCCGGCCGAGCGTCCCGGGCTCGACGTCGACGTCGGGATTGAGCAAAAGCAGCCAGCGACCGCGCGACTGTCGCCAACCCGCGTTGACACCGACGCCGAATCCGCCATTATCGGGCCGAAGCACGAGCTGGAGTCCCGGCCGATGAAGCGCGGGCGACTCCGGAAGCGGGCCGAGGGACGCATTATCGACGACCACGACCTGGCACGCGCCCGAAAGGAATTCGGGCTCATCCTCAAGCCTGGAGACCAGGCTGAGCACGTCGGGCCAGCCGTCGTAGTTGACGACGATCACCGTCAACTTCGGTTCCGGTCGGCCGGAAGTCGGCGATCGGCGGGAGGATGCGTCCACGAAATCGACCTCGACAGACAAGGCTCTCGGGCTTACGCAATCCGACGGTTTTTCGGATTCACTGGACAATTCCGTCGGATGGACCGATGGAAAAGCTTGAACCAAAACCGCTCGGGGCACTGCATGCCAAGGATGGTACGGGGAACGACGGAGATCCGCAAAGGCCAATCGGACGACCGACGCCGGGATGGCGGTCTCTTGCAGCTCAGCCGATGGATCGGTGGCGCCTCATGAATGATTCCCTGGAGATCGTGGGACGAAAACGATCGGAAGCCGTCGCGGGAGCGTCGCGAAAGCGGATCGTCCTCGTCGGCGCACGTCGCGACGCGCGGAGGCTGCTCCGCGACATGGACGCCGGTCCGGTCCCGATCATCGGCTTCATCGACACCGGCCACGACCACAAGTCGAGCCCGCGGTTCCGCAGCCGGCACCTCGCCGTCAACCAGCGGACCAGCCCGCTCCCCGTGCTCGGCAACATCAACCGCGTCGACGAGCTGGTCGACCAGGCCCGGGCCACGCACGTCGTGGTCGCCCTCTCCAGAAAGCCGAAGAAGCATCTCCGGCCCCGGCTTGCCAAGCTCACCAACTCGCGGGTCCGCGTCCACTGGATCTCGGCAGCGTCGGGCGGCCTCGATCTGTCCGGCCTCGACCTCGACGGCGAGACCCCGGAGCGCCGTTCCCCGTTCGGCGACTGGTCATGGCCGATCGTCCGACTGCGTAAATGGGCTCGCTCGGATGGGGCAAGGCTGGCCAAGCGGATCGCCGACATCGTCGTCTCCGTGATGATCCTGACCCTGCTCGCGCCCCTGTTCCTGATCGTCGCGGTCGCCATCCTGCTGCAATCCGGGAGGCCGATCTTCTACACCCAGGAACGCGTGGGGCAGGGGGGACGGCGGTTCCGGATCATCAAGTTCCGGAGCATGAAGAGCGACGCCGAGGATGTGACCGGGCCGATCTGGGCCTCGGACCACGACACTCGCTGCACCCGCATCGGCGACTGGCTCCGGAGCACGAACGTCGACGAGCTTCCCCAGCTTTTCAACGTCCTCAAGGGCGAGATGAGCCTGGTCGGGCCGCGCCCCGAGCGCCCGGTCTTCGTCGACCAGTTCTCCCACGAGATGCCCGACTACAACCTCCGCCACGCGGTCCCCAGCGGCATGACCGGCTGGGCCCAGGTGCATGGCTGGCGCGGGCGGACCTCGCTCCGCAAGCGAATCCAGTACGACCTCGACTACATCAACCGCTGGTCGTTCTTGCTCGACTTCCAGATTCTGTTCATGACCCTCCAGCACGTCGCGTGGGGAAAAACATCGTGGAATCTCTCTCGAACGGCGAAAAAGCCGGAAGCGTGACGCCGGCCGGGCCTTTCCTCGACGTCGACCACGACGATCGGCCCCTCTGCTCGGTGGTGATCCCCACCTACAACGGCCGTGCGCTGCTCGAAACGTGCCTCGCCAGCATCTACCGACACCTGCCGTGCGATCCCGCGCTGCCTTGCGAAGTCGTGGTCGTCGACAACGGCTCGATCGACGGCACGCACGACTGGCTCGCCCGCGCCTATCCCCAGGTCCGGGTGGTCCGTCTCGACCCCAACCGTGGCTTCTGCGTGGCCGCCAACACTGGCATCGCGGCGGCGCGCGGGCGGTTCATCCAGGTGCTCAACGACGACACCGAGGTGACGTCCGGCTGGATCGAGGCGGGCCTCGAACCGTTTCGCGACCCGACGGTCGGCGCGGTGACGCCGCTGGTGCTCGTGCGGTCGACGCCGAACCGCGTCGACTCGGCCGGCGATTCCTACAGCCTGGCCGGCTGGCCCACCAAGCGCGGCCACGGCCAGCCCGTCGAGCGCTGGTCGGCACGGCCCGTGGAAGAAGTCTTCGGAGCCAGCGGGTCCAGCTCGTTCTACCGGGCCGAGGCCCTCCAGCGCGTCGGCGGCGGCTTCGACCCGTCGCTGGTCTCGTACTACGAAGACGTCGATCTCGGCTTCCGGCTCCGGTGGGCCGGCTACCGCGTGCTGTTCACGCCGCACTGCCGGATCTTGCACGAGATCTCCGCGACCTACGACCACCGCCGCCCCGGCCTTCAACGGCGGATCGCACGCAACGCCGAGCTGGTCTTCTGGTCGAACCTGCCGGCCGGCAAGCTGGCGACGGCCCTCGTGCCGCACCTCGGCCTGCTCGTCGCCCAGGGCGGCTGGCGGATGCTCCGATTACGGTTCCTCCCCTTCTTCCTGGGAAAGATCGACGCCGTCCGCGAAATCCGCCACCTTCAAGAGCGTCGGAAAGTCCGCGCCGGCCTGGCCCGTCAGGCCGTCAACCGGCCCCACTTCCCCATGAGCCTGGGCTCGCTCGAAGACGTCGTCAACCACCTGCGAAGGCCGCCGGAAACGACGTCGCTTCGGCCGCAAGAATCCCGGTCCTGAGGACGTCGAGCAAGTCGACCGATCGGTCGTCGCCGTCGCCGTCGCCCTCGGGACTCAGTCGCGTCTGTCGAGGATCTTCGACGCCTCATCGACGGCTTGCGCCTGTTCGTCGCGCGTCCCATGTCTCATGACACGGACGAATTCCGCGATCTCCGCATCCGTGGCGTTGCGAACGAAGCGCGTATTGAGGTCGCGCACGTGGAATTGATGGATCGCCGGCGACAAGTTGCATCCGCGTGCGATCACCTGGCCGCTGATCGTCGATGCAACATCGCTGAGAGAGCGCCACTGAGAAACGTGGGCCCCTTCATGCGCTACGATCCAGCGCTCGAGTTCCGACTGCTCGATCCTGGTCTTTACTGGGATGAACAACAAGGAGGTCCGGAACTTCATCGAACCGCTGACGGGATCGATCCAGTCGTGGTCGCTCCGTACAGGCAGCACAAACGCCAGGATGGTGCAAACTGGAATTGCGATGAGGCAAGCCCGGGTTCGAGGTCGCATGATTATCCATTCTAACCGACGAGCCGGCCCGTTCGTCAGGACGGGCCGGCGGGGGCCGCGGTCGGGCTTCCGTAGCCTCTTTCGAGGATCTTCCCCGCCTCATCGACGGCGCGCTCCTGTTCGTCAGGCGTACCGCTCCTCATGGCGCGCACGAACTCAACGATCTCGGCATCCGTCGCGACGTGGACGAAACGCGTATTGGAATCGCCCGCATGAATGGGAAAGATCTTCGGCGTTCGGCCGACTCCACATCCCGCGAACCGGCCGGAGATCAGCCGGTAATTCTCATTCAGGAAGTGCCATTGGGGATTGTGGCATCCTTCGTGCGCGACGATCCAGCGCTCAAGCTCCGAGGTCTCGATCCTGGTCCTTGTCGGGATGAACAACCAGGAAGTCTCGAACTTCACGGACCCGGAGACGGGATCGATCCAGGTGGAGATGCTCCGCACCGGGTACGTCATCGCCAAGACGACGCAAGCGACGAAAGCAATGAGGACCATCAAGCTTCGTTTGAACATGATCGTCCACTCTAACCGACGAGCCGGCCCGCTTGTCAGTCGGACCGGCTCAGGTTGATTCAGGACGTCACGGGCTCGCCACGGCCGAATGGGGCTCTCGGTTTGGTCATCTCGTCGAGGATCGTCGGGTGGGCGTCGTCGCCGACGAACGTGCCGTGGCATTCCACGACCTGCGCGCCGTAGGCGTCGTGGGTCTCCTTGAGCAGCTCGTGCAGCTCGGCGAGCCGGTAGTGCGGGATGGCCGGGAACAGGTGGTGGGGGATGTGCATATCCTGCCCGTAGACGAACACCGCCCACCGCGTGAACGGGTCGGCGAAGAAGACCCGCGAGTTCGTCAGCCGCCCGGTGTCGGCGTTCGAGTGCTGGTAGACGTCGCGGAGCAGCATGAAGAACGGGAACGTCGTCAGCATCGGCACGAACCAGAGCAAGATCACGTACATCGCCGACCGTCCGTCGGTCTGGTATCGCAAGAGCGACAGCACGATGAAGGCGACCGTGAAGAACCAGAGCCTCGCCGCGCCCGAGAACCGGGTCGAATAAACCTGGCGGAACGGCGACTGGAAGACGGCCCAGTCCGGCAGCGCCCGAAGGATCAGTGTGGCGAGGGTTCCCGCCAGTAGGCCCGCCGGCACGATCCAGCCCGGCTGGTGGGTCGTCCGCATCCAGCCGAACAGAATGTTCAGCCCGACGACGTAAAGCACCCCTAAAGCCGTCGCCAGCCTCGGGATGTAGATCTCGAACCGGCCGTGGTCGGCGCCGTCGCGGCGTCGGTAGATGCTTTTGCCCTTGCCCAGCGTGTTCACGGTCATGTACGCGAACTGGTACTCCGCGAACCGCAACGGCGCGACGAACATGCAGAAGTAGACCACCGCGATGAACCGGCTGCGGCTCATCGGGAACTCGAACGCCCGCTTGCCACGGCCCAGGTTCAGCAGGTCGGGATCGCGCTCGGGGTCGTTGGTGTACTGGTGATGGGCCATGTGGAAGACGCGGTAGAAGTGCACCGACGTCATGAGCGGGAACATGCAGAACAGGTCGGGGATCAGGTCGTTGAGGAACCGGTTCTTGAGGAACGTGTAATGCGACGACTCATGACCCAGCCCGGCCAGCCGATGCTGCAACGCCCCCACCACGACGATCGCCGCCGCGAAGATGGGAATGTTCCACAACCACGACAACCCCCACGCCGCCCGCGATTCCGCGAACGCCACCGTCGTTCCGATCGCCACGATCAGGCAGGCGTACTCGCGGGCGAGGTACAGCAAATTGGTGACGTTGTCAGCCTGTCGCAGCCGCATGATCCGCCGCTGAAGGACGACATCGTCAAACGCGGGACGGACGACCACCTCTGAGACGCTCATGCCCTCTCCTCTCCAGCCCACTGGACCAGGCGTCGGCGCCGAAGCCCATCCAGCCACCGAGAACACACTCCTTTGCATCGGGATTCCTGGTTCTCCATGCCATCTATTCTTCCCGAATCGCCAAGACCCCGTAAAGACCCCGTCATCCGCATAACCCCACACAGTTTCGCATCCGACGATTTTATCGCGCCATCCTGCCTAATCGCCCAAGTCAAAAAAGCAGCCGCGCAACCACCAGCGTCGGGCTCCACAATCAATTCATACTAATTCTATCGACAAAATCTTGACTTGCCCGCCGGGTCCAGGTATTGTTCTGTCATCACAGTCGTCGTCGGTGCTTGAAAGCGGACGGAATTCAAGCGGGCCACGGCGGCCCCAGGAGTCTCGGCATGTTCATTCGATCAGGGCGATGTTGTTGTTGCTGCTGTTGACGCGGCCTTCCCGGCTCGGCGGACGACGCGGGAGCCGCAACCGCGAGCGAACGGGGGTCGAGAGCGGTCCACGATCCTCGACGGTTCGCCCGAAACGACGACACGTTCCTTTCATCGAAGATCGCCGCGTGAGATTTCCGCGAGCGGTCGGATACAAGAACACCCGATCACGCAAAGCGAGACGAGATCCGACATGAGCAAGAAATTCCTGTCCGTCGGCGACACGTTGATCAATCCCGACCTGCTGGCTTACGCGGTCGTCGACGGCCCGGGGCCTGAAGGCGTGGTGCTTCGGTTGGGTTTCGCGACCCAGACCGGCGGCCGCAGCGACCTCCGGCTGGTCGGTGATCAAGCCGGCGAGGTTCTTCGCTGGCTTCGGCTTAACGCCGATTTCCTGACCAAGCAAAGCTCGTTCCATCCCAACAGTCCGGTCCAACAGGCCTCGCGCGACCACCGCCGAACCGAACGCCTCCTGCCGATCCACGAGCGGGCCTCGACGGCCCTCGAACGGGAGCCGGAGCTGGTCGGCCGGTATTGATTCCCCCGCCTCGCGGGCGGGCCTTCCCAATGCAAGGGGGGAAGGCCCGCCCACCCCTCCCGAAACTCCTTTCGCGGCGTGTCTCCCCATGCAAAGGGGGGGAGACCCGCCCACATTCTCGATCCCGCCCTCCGCGGCGGGCCTTCCCAAGCAAGGGGGGAAGGCCCGCCCGCTCTCACGGATCGTCCTCGCCCAACCACGGGTTGCCGCCGATCACGGATCGGATCAGGATGGTAGACGAGCACCCGACTCGTTTCCTCCGGAGCCCCTTGCCGTGAAAATTCCTGACGCCCGCCAACGCAGACGAAACGCCGCGGCCTTCGCGCTGCGCGTCTTCGTCGTCTTGTCCGCCGCCTTGTTCCCGATCAGCCAGCGCGCCGACGCTGTGGAACTCGACGGCGCGGTCGCCAAGGCGGTCGTCAAACCAGCCGACGGCGGCCGGAACGTGCTCGACCCCAAGGCCTGGCGACCCTGGGACCTGGGCTTTCAGGTCGAAGGCGCTCGGTTCGTCTGCGACAACGGTGGCGATGCCCACGCCCGGCGCGGGCTCTCGCAGCACGTCGTGCTCAACCAGAAGCGCCCCGCGCCGATCGTCGCCTCGGCCTGGAGCGCGGCCGAGGGGGTCTCGGGAACGCCCGACCCCGATTACGCGCTCTATCTCGACCTCGTCTATGACGACGGCTCGCAGGTTTGGGGGCAGTCGACCCCGTTCAAGACGGGCTCGCACGGCGACCAGGAGGCGCGGGTGGTCTTCGTCCCTGAGCGGCCCGTCAAGGAGCTGACGGTCAGCCTCTTGTTTCGCGGCCACGCCGGCAAGGCGACGTTCCGCGATCCCAAGCTGACCGTCCTTGACACCGGCTCGTCGGGCGTCGTGTTCGACGGCGAGCCCGTCGTCCCGCGCGGGCCGTCGCGCGACGGCTTCCTGGTTCGCGACGTCGCGGCGGCCGGCGACTTCGTCCACATCGACAAGCAGGCGCTGGGTCTCGGGCTCGAAGTCAAGCGGACGAAGGAGCAGGGGGGCGAGGTCTTCGACGTTACGCTCAGCGACGCGACCGGCCGCGACCGGGCGGTGACGTTGCTTTACACGATCCCCGTCCCGGCCGACGGCGCCCGATGGCTCGACGACCTGCGGCGGTCGTCGCCCGCGACGCCGGGGACCGAGTACATGCAGGCCAAGACGTTCCACGCCGGCGCGAACGGCCGGATGTCGCTCTACCCGCTGGGCGCCGTGACCCGTGACGGCCAGGGGTTCGCCCTGGGCCTCGATCCCGATCGCCCCGCCTTCTCTCGGATCGGCTACAACGCGGGGACCGGCGAGCTGTTCCTCGCCTTCGACGTCGCGTTGACCCCCGAAAAGAATCGCGCCTCGCTCCACTTCCGTCGGTTCGGCTTCGATCCCGCGTGGGGCTTCCGCGCAGCCCTCGACGCTTATTATCGGCGGTTCCCCGCAGCCTTCGTCCGCCGCGTCCCCAAGCAAGGGCTCTGGATGCCGTTCAGCAAGATCAGCACGATTCCGGGCTGGGAGGATTTCGGCTTCCGGTTCAAGGAGGGCGCCGACGAGACCGCCTGGGACGACGCGCACGGGATCATTACGTTCCGCTACACCGAGCCGATGACCTGGTGGATGCCGATGCCGCCGAAGATGCCCCGGACGATCGACGCCGCCAAGGCCGAGGCCGAGCGGCTCGCCGCGACCGGCAAGGCTGAGGCCCGCGCCTGGCTCTCGAGCGTCTATCACGACCGCGACGGCCAGTACGTCGGCCGGCTCATCGAAGCGCCCTGGAACAAGGGGGTCGTGTGGAGCATGAACTCGGCGCCCGGCGTCGCGGGCGACCTCAACGACTTCCAGGTCAAATGGAACCCCCGGGTCCGCGAGCGATTCTACGGACCGAACCGCAAGGGGGACCTCGACGGCGAGTACATCGATTCGAGCGAAGGCTACGTGACCGACGAACTCGACTTCCGCCGCAGCCACTTCGCGACCTCCGAAGCGCCGCTGGTCTACTCGATCGACGACCGCCGGCCCGCCGTCTTCCGCGGGACGATCGCGTTCGAATACGCGCGCGGGATCGCACGCGACGTCCACGCCGCGGACAAGCTCATGATGGCCAACGCGACGCCCGACCGGCTCTGGTGGCTCGCCCCAATGCTCGACGTGATGGGGACCGAGACCGACTGGAACCCGCAAGGCGCGTGGCGGCCGATGTCCGACGCCGACCTGCTGTACCGCCGCGCCCTGTGCAAGGGGAAGCCGTTCTGCTTCCTGATGAACACCGATTTCGACCGGTTCGGCGCCGACAAGGTTGAGAAGTACATGAAGCGGGCCGTCGCATACGGCATGTTCCCAGGATTCTTCAGCCCCAACGCGGCCGACGGCGCCTACTTCACGCGTCCCGAACTCTACGACCGCGACCGCCCGCTGTTTCGCAAGTACCTGCCGCTCTGCAAAACCATCGCCGAGGCCGGCTGGGAGCCGATCACCCTGGCGCGGTCGAGCGACGACCACGTCCACGTCGAGCGGTACGGCGACCTCGGCCCTCGCTACCTGACCGTCTTCAACGACGGCCCCGAAAAACGATCAGAGACGATCACGCTCGACAAGCCCGTATCCGGAACGTCTCGCGAACTGGTCGGCGGCCGGAACGTTTCGTGGAAGGACGGCCGGACGACCGTGATGCTCGAAAGCGGCGATCTGGCGATTCTCGAGATGCCGTGAGCCGACGTCCCAGCCGAAGCCCGCAAGGCGTATTGAAAGGACGTGGGAGAGTCCAGTACCATATCCAAAGCATACGGGGAGGGGGCGCGAACGTCTTCACTTGCAAATCATCGAACGTCAGCAATTCAGCATATTACGGATCGAAAACGGTTCGAGAGGATGACACGCGATGCCCCGGAACGTGCTGCTGCTGAGCGCGACGATCATCCCGCTCACCGGGATCAAGTCGATGACCCGCACCGACCCGGCGATGCGGCTGAAGGACTACGAACGGGCTTTGCGCTTCTACATGGGATTGCTGGCACGGAGCTTCGATTCGATCGTCTTCTGCGAAAATTCGGGGGCCGATCTGAGGCCGCTCGAGAACGTCGCGGAAGAGGCGGGCGCCGGCGGCCGGGTCGAGTTCGTCTCGTTCCAGGGGCTCGACTTTCCGCCGAACTACGGTCGAGGCTTCGGCGAGTTCAAGCTCGTCGACCATGCGATGAAGCACGCGCGGTTCTTGCAGCCGACCGACGACCTGGTCGTCTGGAAATGCACCGGCCGCTACATCATCCGCAACATGGAACAGTTGGTTCAGAACCGGCCGAGCGAATTCGACGTCTATTGCAACTATCGCAATCGCCCGATCTTGTGGTGTGATCTGTATCTCTTGGCCTGGAACATAAAAGGCTACCAGGGCGTGATCAAGGACTGCTGCCACAGGCTCTCGGAGGCGACCCGGGAAGATGGTCAATGCGCGGAGGAGAAGTTCCGCCACCTGATGGACGAGCGTTCGAGCGTCCTGAAAATCACGCCTCGGTTCCGGCGCGTCCCTCGGATCGAGGGATATCGAGGCTGGGACAACAAGCCGTACCAGGATCGGAAGGCCCTGGTCCGGGCCGTGGCGTTGAAGCTGGCTCCCTGGCTCTGGATCTGACTCCCCTTCCTTAGAGGTGTTCCGCATGTCCCGAAGAACAGGCTCCCCGCGCGGAGCACGCCGTGATGGCTGACTCGACGACGACCGAGACCGACGACGCGCCCCGCGTCTTGATCGTCAGCGAGCACGCCTCGGTGCGATTCGGCGGCGAGGCGATTCTCCCCTGGCACTACTTCCGGTTTCTGCGACGGCGCGGGGTCGAGGCGTGGCTGGTCGTCCATTCGCGGACGCGCGACGAGTTGATCGGCCTGCTGCCGGGCGAGGCTGACCGGATGCACTTCCTGCCCGACACCGCGCTCAATAAACGGGCGTATCAAATCGGCCGACGGCTCCCCGGCCGGATCTCACACTTCACGGTCGCCTACGCCAGCCGCCTGAGCACCCAGCGGGCCGCCCGCGCGACGGCCCGCCGCCTGATCGCCGAGCATCGCATCAACGTCGTCCACCAGCCGATCCTGGTCTCGCCGCGCGAGCCGTCGTTGTTGTACGGCCTGGAGGTTCCGGTCGTCATGGGCCCCATGAACGGCAACATGACGTACCCGCCGGCTTTCGCCAAGAGAGTCGACGCCGCCGTCCTCCGTCTCTCTCGCAGGGCGACCAACTTCGTGAACCGCCTGTCGCCGGGCAAACTGCAAGCAGCGGCCCTCCTGGTCGCCAATGAGCGGACGCGCCAGGCTTTGCCCGCCGGCGCCCGGGGCGAAGTGATCACGCTGATCGAGAACGGCGTCGATCTCGAGATCTGGTCTCCTCCTGAAGACCGGGCTCCCCGCGACGGCCCCACGCGGTTCATCTTCCTCGGCCGCCTCGTCGACTGGAAGGCCGTCGACCTGCTACTTGAAGCGTTCGCGAGGGTCCAGACCAATCCGCCGCCGGTGCTGGAGATCTTGGGAAACGGGCCGATGCGCGCGTCGCTGGAAGAACAGGTGGGACGGCTCGGGCTCCAGGACCGCGTCCGGTTCTCGGGGTGGCAGACTCAGGTGGAATGCGCCCGTCGGCTCCGCGAGGCCGACGCCCTGGTGCTACCCAGCCTTTACGAATGCGGCGGCGCGGTCGTGCTGGAAGCCATGGCCTGCGGCCTCCCCGTCGTCGCCACCGCCTGGGGCGGGCCGACCGACTACCTCGACGACTCGTGCGGCATCCTCGTGCCCCCCGACTCCCGCGAAGCGCTCATCGCCGGGATCGCCGAGGGGATGTCGCGGCTGGCCGCCGATCCCGAACTTCGCGCCCGCCTCGGCCGCGCCGGCCGCCAGCGCGTCGAGCACGAGTTCAACTGGGAAACCAAGATCGACGACATGCTCGGCATTTATCGCCGGGTCATCGCGGCGCGGGCTTCCCAGGCGACCCCCCTGGCCGATTCGCCGCCCCCCTCTCGCTGACGTGGACCGGCTGTTCGACCGCGCAACGGATCAACACGCCAGTGTGATCGCAAGCTCTCGGCGATGAACATGCGCCAGGCCGCGCAGCCGCTTCTGTTCCAAAAACTGCCGCAGAGGGACAAGAAGAGATCGGCCCGCCGCCGCTATAGTTCACGCCGGCCTACAAGAATGCGGACCGACCCTTACACCGGCGACTCGGGAATGCCGACTCTTGCGACGCGCCCGCAACATGATAAATTGCATTCACACCAGATTCGCATGCCGAGTGGTTTCAGCCCCCTCGGTTCCTCAGTCGTAGGCGGCTCTTTACCGGGAGGCGTTTTCCGATGCGATCGGCGTGTCGTCCTGTTGGACGCGCAATCTTGCTTTGCTTGTTTCTCGGATCTCCCTCGCTGATGTCCGGCTGCAGCGACGAATCGAAGCAATCAGGGACCCAGGTCCAGGTCAGCGAGGAACAGAAGGCCCAGCTCAATTCCAAGCGCGACATGTACAACGCTCGGGCCAAGGAACATCCCAAGTCGCTGAAGAAGCGATAATCGAGCGCAACCTCTCTCCTCTCTCCACTTGCGCTCAGGCTCCGTACTGAGACACGCAGCGGCTCCGCGTCTCACCTCTCCGGGCCGGCTTCGGGTCTTCGACCCCCATGGACAGCGCATCCCATCTCGTCCGTCTCGAATGCATGCTCACGCAAGGAGCACGGTATCATGAGAATTCGTCGAGGTTTTACTCTGATCGAGCTTCTGGTGGTGATCGCGATCATCGCGGTGTTGATCGCGCTGCTCTTGCCGGCGGTCCAGTCCGCCCGCGAGGCGGCCCGGCGCATCCAGTGCACCAACAACCTCAAGCAGTTGGCGCTGGGGCTCCATAATTACCTTTCGGCCACGGGGGCCTTCCCCCCGGGCATCGACACGACCGTCGGCTACCCGGGCTCGGCTTCTCCAGGTCAGCTCGCCACCTGGACGGCCTGGAGCCCGCAGGCGTTGCTGTTGTCATACGTCGAGCAGACCCCGCTCTACAACGCGGCCAATTTCAACTGGAATTGTTGTTACGACTCGCCTCAGGCCGACGCCATCAATTCGACGGTCTACCTGTCGCGGATCGCCGCATTCCTCTGCCCGTCCGACGGCGTCGCCGGCGTGCAAAATATCAACAACTACTACGGCAGCATCGGCGACTCGACCCAGCAGTACCCCGGCGACGGCAACACCACCGGCATCTTCCGGCTCTACAACAACCTCAACCAGACGGCGTCGGTGACGATCGCCGGGTTGACCGACGGATCCTCAAACACCATCGCCTTCGGCGAGGGCCTGGTCGGCGACTATGGCAAGTTGAACAACTACCGGGGCAACGGCATGTCGGGCGCCAACCAGATCACGGCGGCCGAGGTCCTCGACGCCCGGTCCGCCCCCGCGGCCGTCGTCCAGGAGTTGCAAGCCTGCAACACGTTCTGGAACAACACCGCTCAGATCACCTCGCAGTGCGCGGGAGGCCCCATCGGCTGCGACGGCTCGGGGCTCAAGCAATACCTCGGCCAGACCTGGGCCCTCGGCGAGCGCGGGTACACCCTGTTCAACACGGTGGTCCCGCCCAATTCCAAGCAATATCCCTGGCACAGTTGCCGGACGTCCGCCTGCTTCGACTGCGCCATGGAAGGGTCGAGCTATATCAACGCCAGCAGCAACCACCCCGGCGGCGCGAACTTCGCCATGAGCGACGGCAGCGTCCGCTTCATCAAGGATTCGGTCGATATGATGACCTACCAGGCGCTCGGCACGCGATCCGGCGGCGAGGTCGTCAGCGCCGACGCTTACTGATCTTCGACTTCGCCTGGCGAGGGGTCGGTCGTCGCGGCCGGCCCCTTTTGCGTTTCGGCGATCGACGCCCCCCAGGCCGCGCCGGCGGCCGTCCAAGCCGCGACCAGCACATGGGCCGCCGCTCGGGTGACGCTCGACCTCGACACCGGCAGATCGGTGTGGTCGACCGGAAACGCGAGCGCGCCGACGATCTCGTAGACGACCGCCGCCGCCAGCGCGCCGGCCAAGCCTCCGACCAGGGTCTCGACGCGCCGGCGCCGGTCTCCCAGACCAAAGCCGAGCGCCGCGCCGGCCGCCCCGCCGACGGCCGACCAGATGGCGGCGTGCATCAACAGCGGCGCGAGCAAGTCGGTCGATTGCGAGTCGCGCCAGCCGTAGAACAGCGGCGTCGCGATCGCCGCCGGGACGCCTCCCGCGATGCCGCCCAGCACGCCCCCCACCAGCGCCGCTCGAGCGGCGGCCGAGGCCGAACCGCGCGCCAGGCCCCCCGCCGCGCCGAGCGCCAGGCCCAACACCGCCCCCATCACCGTGTAAGTCGCCAGCGCGCTGAGAAGCCGCGCCTGGCCCAAACGGGCGATCTCCTCCAGCGACGGCGAGATCCGCAGCTTGGGAAAAAGCTCGCCCCGGTAGGCCTCGACGATCCGCTCGCCGATCAGCCAGGAAACCACTCCCGCGACCACGCCGGCCGCGATCGCCAGGACCGCGAGTCGCCGAAATCCAACGCCGGCCGGTTGCGTCCCGTAGATCTCCCCGGTGGGCTCGATCGTGCTCATCGTCCTGGCTCCTCGCGGTTTTCCGAGCGAGAATCGACGTCGATCGACAGGATCGACCGCGCCCATCATGACGACCCCCGCGCGCCGCCACAAGCGGAGACGAAATCGAGCGCATCCTCGATTTTCAGGCCCACGCCGGGCTTCACCGCCACGGTTACGAAGTGGAACGGCGACGGCCGAGCCGGAGCGCCGGTGAGCTCCGCCGCCCTGATTCCGCCCGACACAAACCACCATGACGCCACGGCGACACCCGGCCTCATGAAGATGGGGTATCGCGCCAGCCGACCTTGATGGCTACCTTCCCGGCTTCGGTTCGCCGGAAGGAAGCGCGACGTCAACTTCCGTGCCGACCGGCTTGCCGAAGTTGGGCGTGCCGTCGGCGTTCCAGGTGAACTTCTGGGCGCGGGCGGATCGGTCGGCGTAGCCTCGGGTCGTCTCGGTCTTGGCGTGGTAGGCGATCCAGTCTTCCCGGCCGTCGGGCGAGCGGAAGAACGCGTTGTGACCGGGCCCGTAGACCTTGGCCGCGTCGTTCCGCGTGAAGACCGGCTCGGTGTGCTGCTTCCAGCCGGCCGGGTCCATCGGGTCGTCGCCGGCCGCGATCGAGAGCATGCCGAGCTTGTAATCGGGCGTGTCGGCCCCGCAGGCCGAGTAGATCAAGAAGGTCCGGTCGTGGCCGTCCTGCCGCAGCGCGACGGGCCCTTCGCGGACGTGTTCGCAGCCGAAGCCGTCGACCTCCAGATAGACCCGAGGGCCGGTCAGCGTCCAGGGATTCGTCATCCGGCTGATGTAGAGACCCTGCCCGGCCGTGCTCGGGCGACCGCACCACACGAAGTACCGCGCGCCGTCGGGCATGGTCAGCACGGTGCCGTCGATCGCGTAGAACTCGTCCTTGGGGTCGGTGAGCAACTTGGCCTTGAAGGTGTACGGTCCCATCGGGTCGTCGCCGGCCGACTCGGCCACGTACATCCGGTGGTGGGGCTCCCGGCCGTCCGACGCCGTGAAGTACAGATACCAGCGCGGGCCGATCCCGGTTCCGCCGTCGAGCCGATGAAATTCCGGTGCCCAGACGTCGCGGTTGCGGCACGGGTCGTCGTCCTTCCAAACCACCTGGTCGACGGCGTCCTTCAACTCGCCCAGCCGCCGCGCCTTGCGCATCTGGACGTCGACGCCGGTCGTCGCCGTCAGGTAATACCAGCCGTCGTGATGCATCAACCACGGATCGGCGCCGTGAACTTTCAGCGGATTCCGAAACGAGCCGTCCGGGCTCTCGGCGGTCGTCACCGTCTGCGCCGAGGCCCGCCCGGCGACCAGGATGACGAGGATCGACGCCAGGACCAATTTCGTTCCGTCGCTCCACTCGCGTCGCATCATGGGCTTTCCTCGATCAACGTCCCGCCGCCGGATGAACTCCGACGCTCTCGCGCCGGGTCAATCGAACTCCAAATCAAAGACGCCCTCAAGGTCGCGGGCCCCGTGCAGAACGCGGTAGACCTCGACACCGTCCGGGATCGGCTTGCAGAAGACGATCTGATTGGGGAATCTGGCGATGGGAAAATACCGCAGGTCCGCAAGCGCCGGCCGGTCGGGATTGTAGACCGTCCCCGCGCCCGGAAATGTGGCAAGCCTTTGGAACGTCGCCTCGGCGCGGGCGAAGAAGCGATCGGCGGTCCGGCGGCCGGCCTTCCGGGCGTAGTAGCGGTACGCCTCGACCATGTCCAGCCTCGCGGCGATCCTCCGGACGATCCGGCTCATGGCCGGATGTCCTCACCGGCCAGGCCGTCGAGCGCCTCCTGGCGCATCGAATCCCATTCCTCGCGGGTCATGAGCTCTGCCGGGCCGCCGTCCAGAGCCTCCTGGAGCTTGTCCTCCAACGCCCGCTTGGCCTGCCGCTTCCGATCGTCGCGCCGCACCAACTCCCCGAGATACTCGTCGGGCGAGCCGTAGCGGCCCTCGGCGACCTGCGCCTCGACCAACTTCATCAGGTCGTCCGGGATCGACACCTTCAAGGTCGTCATCTGACTGCTCCTCAAGTCGTCCGGTCCGACGGCGAACCGGTTACACCGATCTCCCGAGCATCGCGGGCCACGGTCTGATCGATTCGACCGGAGCCGGCCGACCGATTGGCGGCCCGGCCGGCGGTCGCCACGACAATCCTTTCGCCACCCATGTGATTGTACCATGACGCCAATACCGCCCGTCCTCTGGACGCCAGTATACGGGGCGTGAGTAACAATGGCACACGAATCGTCATGCCCCAGTCTGGGGCCCCCGACCTCATGAAAAGGGGCTCTGGGTCGCGCCGCGATCGGCCTCCCAATACAAACCACCATGACGCCGCCGGGACGCCCAGTCTCATGAAAAGGGGGGGCTTTTCGCATGGCGTCACGACCGGGGCTGGTAGGGGCGCCCCTTGTGGGTGCCCGGTTCGTTTCACGTCGACCGCTCATGCTCGGCGATCGGGCGCCCACAAGGGGCGCCCCTACGGCGAACCACGGACCGGAATTTTCAGAGCAGGTCGAGTACGGCGAGACGGTCACCCGCTTCGCCCTCGATTTCAAGGCGCCCCTTCCCGACGATCTCTTCCCAGAACTCGTCGTTCCCGTCGTCGTGGAGTAAATTAAAGAAGAGAAGGCTAGCCATTGAAAGCCGGCCTCGCTCCTTTTCAATTCGGACGCGGTAACGCCAGAGGAGGAAGAGGGCGGTCCGCCGACTTCGCCAGCGTCAAAAAACGCGCGAACAAACCCAATCCGCCTGGACGACGACGAGGGAGCCGGCGGAGGTCGTCAGGGCGTTGGGATCTCCCGGCCCCGGCACCGAGAACCCGGCTTTCCTCACCGATCGAACCCAAACACCGGATTGACGTAAACCACTTAAGGACACTGGGTTTCACCTCCATGAAACCTGATCCGGCGGTGGCGAACGAACCCAATTTCGGGGACCTCTGTTCGCAAGCCGGAAGCCTGAAAAACGCCCGGTAAGAGGCTCGCTCGGCCTCGTGGTTTGCCTCGAAAACGGCGCGAACCAAGCCAATCGGCGAGAAGCCACGACACAGCAAGGAAACATGCCGGGTCGGTTGCAACAGGCGGTGTTTCTCGCCGATCGAAGCCAGTCAGCCGTCTTGCGTAAGTCGCTATAAACCAGGGCTTTAAGACGCCAGAACGAACCGAATGCGGCGGCGAACGAACCCAATTTCGACGGACCGGTCGGCGGGGTCGGGGATCGGAGGCCTTCGGCGGGCCGCAACGAGATTTCCGACTTTGCCGAATCGAGCGAAAATCCGCTTGACGCCGGTTGCTCATCGGGTCATCCTACCGATCGACGAATACCGATTTCTCAGGGAGGAGAAACGATGACCCCGAGCCTCTCCTATTACGACCGTCTGGTCGCCTCGGTCGGCCGGATCGCCCGCCACGCCTATTATCCGGGCGTCGAGCAGACGTTGAACCAGTGCCTGGAAGACATCGACGCTCTGCGGACCGCCGACCAGATCACCCCCGAGCAGCGGGAGGCGCTTCGGTTCATCGTCCTGGGGGTCTCGCTCCACGCCGCTTGAGCCGGTTTAGAGCCAATTCCTGGTCGTCTTTCGCCCCGGCCGATTCGTCTCTCACGCGATCCTCGTGCGTGCTCGCCGCTTGGTGGGTAGACTAGGATCTAGAGGAGAGATTACCGGGACGCGCAGGAGGATGGACGACGTGAAGGGAACGCGGATCGCGAGCATCTCCGGGCTTCGGGGATGGGTGGGCGATGGGATCGACCCGGTGACGGCCGTGGAATTCGCCGCGGCCTACGCCAGCCAGTGCGGGCCGGGGGCGATCGTGGTGAGCCACGACGGCCGGGTCTCGTCGTCGGTCTTCGAGGCGGCGGTCACGGCCGGTGTGACGGGCATGGGCCGCGACGTTCTGTCCGTGGGCGCCACGGCGACTCCGACGGTGGGCGTACTGGTCCGCGAGCACAAGGCGGCGGGGGGCGTGCAGATCTCGGCCTCGCACAACCCGCCCGAGTACAACGGGCTCAAGTTCTTCCAGCCCGGCGGCATGGTGCTCAGCCCGGCCGCCGGACGATCAGTCCTTAAACGCTGGCAGGACAAGGAGTTCGGCTGGGCGGCCTACGACGGCCTGGGTAAGATCCGCCGGCTTGAAGATCCCGACGAGACGCACCTCCGGCGGGTGCTCGGCGTGGTCGACGTCGAGGCCATCCGCGCCCGGCGGTTCGTGGTGGCCCTGGACGCCTGCCACGGCGCGGGGGGACGGATGGGCCGCGAGCTGCTCTGGCGGCTCGGCTGCCGACCGATCGTCCTGGGGGGCGAGCCCGACGGCCGCTACGACCACCCCCCCGAACCCACCGAGACGAACCTGGCGGGCTTCGCCAAGATCGTCCCGGCGGTCGGCGCGGCGGTCGGATTCGCCCAGGACCCCGACGCCGACCGGCTGGCGATCGTCGACGAGCAGGGGAGGTACATCGGCGAGGAGCTGACGCTCGCCCTGGCCGCCGTGCGACGACTCGGCCAGGAGCGCGGGCCGGTCGTGCTCAACCTCTCGACCTCGCGAGCCACCGAGGACCTGGCGATCCGCCACGGCTGCCCCGTAATCCGCACGGCCGTCGGGGAGATCAACGTGGTCGAGGCGATGCTCACGAAGAAGGCCGTGCTGGGCGGCGAGGGGAACGGCGGGGTGATCGACCCGAGGGTCGGCCTGGTCCGCGACAGCTTCGTCGGGATGGCCCTGGTCCTCGACCTGCTGGCGACCGCCGACCGGCCGCTTTCGAGCTGGGTGGACGAGCTGCCGCGGTACGCGATGGTCAAGGATCAGTACCCTCTGAAAGCCGGCGGCGGCGGGCCGGCCGAGGCGGCGGCCCTCTGGGACCGAATCGCCGAGGCCCACAACGAGGCCGACGCCGACCGCCGCGACGGCCTGCGGCTGGCCTGGGACGACCGCTGGGTCCATGTCCGGGCGAGCAACACCGAGCCGATCGTGAGGGTCATCGCCGAGGCCAAAACCCACGACGAGGCGCGCCGGCTGTCGGGCCAGGTCGGCCGTTGGGTGAGCGGAACCGAGGACGTCCGGCCATGACCAGCACCAACACCGAAACCCAGCACGCCTGGCCGACCTACGACCGCCCCCCGTCCGTGGCCTTCATCGACGTGGACGGAACGCTGCTCGCCGAAACGACGACCTTCTTGTTCGCCAGGATCTTGCTCCAGAGAGGTCTGATCAGGCGGTCGTTCCTGCTCCGAGCCCTGTACCACGGGCTCCAGCACCGGTTCGGCCGGCTCGATTACGGCACTCTGATCGGCTACGGCCTCAAGAACATCGCCTCGATCCCGGTTGTCGAGCTGGAGCGGATCGCCTATGAAAACTTCGTCGAGCACGTGCGGCCGAGGCTCTACCCGGGGGTGGTCGACCACTTCAACGCCATCCGGATGGCCGGGACGCCATTGGTGCTAGTCTCGTCATCGCCGGGCCTGGTGATCGAGCCCCTGAGCATCTACCTGAACTGCGCCGATACGCTGACCACGAAAGTCGTGATCAACCGCGGACGTCTGGTCGGCATGGGGACGGGGCCGCCGTGCTACGGCGAGGGCAAGCTGTTCTGGGCCGAGGAATGGGCCGCCCAGCACGGGATCGCGATGAGCGACGCCGTCGCCTACGCCGACAACTGGAGCGACCGGTCGCTGCTCGAGCGCGCGGGCCGGGCCGTGGTCGTGCACCCGCGTTCCCGACTGCTCCGGCTCGCCAAGGAACGCGGCTGGGACGTCGTCCGTCCGCCCCGGCCCGCCCGCCGCCGCGCCAACCCTCGCGGGGTGTCTCGCTAGCCAGCTTCGAGATCCGTCCAGATGAGGTGGCCTTGACGCAGGGCGTCGATTGCCGGAGAACCTCGGACTGCGTGCGGGATTCCGACAGGAAGTCGGACCCGCGCCGCGTCCCAGCGATCCGAATACCATGCACATGTGGCACCGAACCACGGGTCTTTTGGCTGGGCTGCTGGCGATCTCGGTCGGTTGCGCCCAGCGTCCCGACCCGAGCCCTCGCCATGATCTGATCGCCCGAGTGACCGGGCCCGAGGCGGGATTGGCGGCGCCTGGCTCCAACGGGGATGGGAAGCCCGGAGCCGACCCGCGCCTCCAACGCGTCTCGTTCGAGGCTCCTCTAGACCGGGACGAGCGGTCGGACGAGGCCCAGTCGACCGGCCCCCTGACCCTCGAAGAGGCCAATCGCCTGGCGTTACGCCACAGCCCGATCCTCAAGCTCTCCGAGGCGTCCATCGACGCGGCGCTGGGGAATCTCCAGGTCGTCGACTCCGCCTTCCTGCCGTCATTCCAAGGGAACTACGGCTTCCAGGCGTTCTCGTCGCAGGTCGGCTTCGCCGGCACCCGAGGACGCTTCCCGGTCCTGCCGGTGCGAGGCTTCGGCCCCGGAACGCAGGACTTCAACGTGGCCGAAGTCCAGATGAAATGGACGATCTTCCAGTTCGGCAGACTCCTCACCAAGCAAAGCCAGGCGGAATTCAAGACCGACGTCGCCAGGCTGGAGCTGGAGCGGTCTCATCAAACCGTCGGGTATGCGGTCGCCCGGACCTACTTCCAGGTTCTCGAGGCGAAGTCGGCGTTCGAGATCGCCGAGAAGGCCGTGGGACAAGCCGAGGCGTACAGGTCGGAGGCCGGCGACCTGCTCCGGCGGGGCTCGATCACCCGCGAGGAATTCCTCCGGGTCGACGCCGGCCTGGCCAGCGTGCGACAGCTCCAAGCCGACGCCAAGAGCGAGGAAGAGGTCGCCGTCGCCGCGCTGAATCAGACCATGGGAATCAACGTCAACACGCCGACTCGCGTCGCCGAGCGCAAGGCCGCCCCCAAACTTGAGATGCCGCTGAAGGAAGCGCTGCAACTGGCCGTGGCCAACCGGCGCGAGATCCCCGTCGTCATGAGAGGGATCGCGATCGCCCGAGGAGACGTCGACGTCGCTCGCACCGAGTTTCTGCCGAGCGTCTCCATCCAGGCCGGCTACTCGAACGTCACGGGCACAGGCGTCCAGAACGCGAACGTCGGGGCCGGCGGGATCTTCATCAGTCAGGATCTGTATGCGGGCGGGAAGCGGCGCGGCCAGCTCCGCACCGCTCAGGCGGGGTTGCGAGCGGCCGAGGCGCAGGCTCAGCAGGTCTGCGACCTGGTCGCGTTCGAGGTCAACGCCGCGTATCGAGGATTCGAGGACGCCCGCGAGCGAATCAAGTCAGCCCGGGCGGTCTTCGACCAGGCGAGGGAGAACCTCCGGCTGGTGAAGAGCCGGTACAGTGCGGGAGGGGCCACCCCGGCCGAGGTGATCGAGGCCCGCGCCTCGGACACGAAGTCCGAACAGACCCTCAACGCCGCCGTCTACCAGTACCAGCGGGCCCTCGCCCGGCTTGAGTTCGCTGTCGGCGGCCCGCTGCCGACGTCGGCCGAGGAGATCCCCACCACGACGCGGGAGCCGAAGGGGGAGAACGTCGCACCGCCGCCTCCAGGCGAGCCGTCTCCATTCCGATTGCGTCCGGAAGCCGCGATGCCAGGACTGCCGGCGGCCCCGGATTTCGGTGCGCCGAGGATCAACCAACCGCAAATACCGGGCGTTCCGAGGCCGTTGCAACCTGAGTCGTCGACCGCACCGGGCCTTTTCGGCCCGCCCGCCCTGTCTCGACCGCCCTACGAGTCGACTTCACCCTTCGGGCCGAAGCCCTGAGGCGTGCGATCGGGGCGGACGAGCCGGAAGGTCGCCCCCATCACCCACGTTGCGGCCCGGTCGCATCGGCGGGCAGCGGCCTGAGCAAGAACGCCAGCGGTATCGCGAGCGCCAGCGTCACGGCCAGGATCTGAAAGGCCGACTGGTACGCGAACACCGTCGCATAGTCGTGGGTGTAGCTCGCCAGCAGCCGCCTCGCCTGACCGGTCGCATCGCTCACATCCAGACCGTTCAGCATGAAGTAATCGACCACGTCGCGCCGGACGTCGTCGAGCGGGGGACGATTCGAGGTCACGCTTTGACGCATCGCGTCGAAGTGGGCGTCGCTCCGCCGCTCGATGAAGATCGTCAGCAGATTGCCCCCCACGAACGCCGGCAAGACCAGCATCAGGTTCTTGATGCCCGCCGACGAAGCGACCTCCGCGGGGCTCATGTCCTCTTGCGAAATACAGATCAGAGGCGACGCGACCAGCCCCGCCGAGGCCGACCAGAGCGCCGTGTAAACGGCCGTCCAGAATTTGTCCGTGTAGAGGTCGATCGACGAGAGAGTCCACGTGCCGACGACCATGCCGGTCAGTCCGAGGATCAGTCGGAGCTTCCGGTCGGACCGCGTGCCCAGCCAGGCGGTGAGAGCCAGGGTCGAAGCCATCGTCACGACCGCCGGCAGCAGCACCATTCCCGTCGTCACGCGCTCGTAGTCGCGGGTCACCGCCATGTAACGAACGAGGACGGAGATGACGCTGAAAAACGTCAGATCGGCCAGCGCTTTGATCACAACGCTCAACGCGAATCGCAGCCGCCCGAAGAGACGGAGATCCAGCAACGGGTGAGGGCAAAACCATTCGTGGAGCAAGAACCAGACGAACAGGCCGCCGCCGATGGTGCTCACGATCCAGAACTCGTTGGCCGTCCACCATCCCCATTTTTGGAAGCGGAAGAGCCCGAACATCAGGCAGACGACCCAGCCGAGAAGCAGGAGCAGCCCCTCGAAGTCGAACGGCTCGAGCGCCTCTTCCCGGGGTTCGTCCGGCTGGAGCAGATGCGACGTCAGCACCGTGCATGTGGATGTGATCGGCACCATGAAGAAGAAGATCGTTCGCCACGTCGGGAGGTTCATCAGGTAGCCGCTGACGCTCGGCGCGACGATCCGACCGAAGTACAGCCCGAGCACGTACGCGGCGATGGCGCCGTCGCGATGGTCGGGGAACTCCCGCCAGAACACCGCCAGCACGGTCGTCACGACCATGCCGTTCCCCCAACCCTGAACGAACCGGGCGCCCCCCAGCAGTTCCATGTTCGGAGCCAGACCGCAGGCCAAGCTTCCAAACATGAAAAGGATCAGGCCGGTGATATAGGCCTTCTTGAGTCCGAAATGATTGCGAGCCCAGGCGATCAACGACATGCCGGCGACCGAGCCCAGCAAGGTGCAGCCGGGCACCCACTGATAGCGATACCGGTCCGACGACAGTTCATTGACGACGAACGGCCTCGCCAGGTCCGTGAACGTCGAGTTCATCCCGGCGAGCAGGAGCGTGGGCATGATCGCCAGGACGATCCACTCGCGGCGCTGGACGCCGCGCCACGGCAGAACCTGGGGATGGACCGGGTCCTTCGCCGGTCGATGCACCGCGCGACTCAACACATTCACGGCTTCGATCCTCCGGAGTCGGGTACGAACGCCTTTTCCCCCTCAGGAAAGACCACGGGCGCCACGCCCGGCTCGCCGATCATCGCTTCGGGGATCGACGTGGCGCTGACGCCGAACTCGCCACGCGCCCGTTGACGCTCGGCCTCGGCCTTCGCCCACTCGGGATCGCCCGGTTGATGCGAGATGGCGACCGTGACGGACAGGCCGGGACGAAGCTGCTTCCATCGAGGACCGCGATCCACCGCGATCCGGACCGGCACCCGCTGAGTCACCTTCGTGAATTCACCGGCGGTGACGTCGCGGGGCAACAGCGAGAAGTTCGCGCCGGTCGCCTGGCCGATCCAGACGACCCGACCTTCAAGAGTCCCTGAAAAGGCGTCGACCCAGATCTTCACCTTGTTCCCCGGCGCAACCCCTTCCAGCCGATCTTCCTCGAGATACGCCGTGACGTAAATCAGTTCCGGGTCGTAAATGCTGAGCACCGGCGAACCGAGCGGCGCGTGATCGCCCGGGTTGCGATACCGCCGCACGACCACGCCGTCGAATGGAGCCACGATCCGCGCGTTCTGCCGTCGCGTCTTGACGGTCGCCTCGACTCGGGCGGCCTGGGCCACCTCGTCCCGTCGAAGCTCCACCTGATGCTTCTGGATCTCGATCTCCAGGTCGCCCATCTCCGCCAGGCGTAACGACTCGAAGGCCTTCTCCAGGGCTCGAATCTTCTGGTCGAGCGACAGCCTGGCGATCTCGACCTGCTCGCGATCGGCCTCGGCCCGCTCGACCTTGGCCTGCGCCGCCTCGGTCTTCGCCTTCGCCGTGCGCAACTCGCGGGTCTTGTCCTGGAACTTCTGCTCGGTCGTGGCGCCGGTCGCGAGGAGCGTGGAGGAGCGATCGTATTCTTCCTGGGCGTTGGCGAAGGCCGCCTTGGCCCCCGCGGCGTCGGCTTTCGCCTCGTTGACGGCCTTCTCGACGTCGAGAGTGGTCATCTTGAGCATCGCCCGCGCTTCCCCGCAGGCCGCCTCGGCCGAGGCCAGTTCTTTCTCAGCCACCGCGACCAGGCGCGGGTGTAATTTTTCAAGTCGGTCGAGGGTCGCCTCCTCGAACCTCAAGGTCGCCTCGGCCACCTTGCGTTTCGCGGTCGCCTCCTCGACGCTCCGGGTCAACGGCACGAGATCGATCTCCGCGAGGATCTGACCGGCCTTGACCTCGTCGTGCTCCTCGACCAGGACCTTGGTCACGATCCCCGATTCCTGAAACGCCAGGTGGACGATGTGCGACTCCACGAAGGCGTCGTTGGTCATCGACATGGTGAAGCGATAGTAGACGACCTCGGCCAGGACAGCCGCCCCGACCAGGACGCCGAGCGCGCCGACGAACCAGATCCCCCAACGCGCCAACCGGCGATTATCGACCAGGGTCCTCCGCGCCGGCGGCGGCGATGGAGCCAATCCTGATGGGGGGGAGCCTTCGATGACGACGTCCATCGCGCCCACGTCCGACGACTCGGTTCCCGCCCCCGGTCGTATCGCCGGATCGAGTTCGACCGTCCCCCGGTCGTGGCCGTCCCCACCAAGGCCTTCGTCCGATTCCGTCTTCGCAGCCGCCTTGCTCGTGGTCGTATCGCTTCCGCCGCCCATCCGTCGATTCTCCTGGAATCGCGCCACTCGACCGTTCTCACCCGCGACGGACGCGGCCGGACGTCGTCTGCTCTTTACATTGTAGACGCGTCGGTTCCATTTTCCGTGTCGCGGGAATCCGTCGTTGGGAGAAAGCGAGAAATCACCGCATCGTTTTTCAACTTGCGATTCCGCCAAGGTTTAGGTAAAACGCACGAAAGGATAATGACGGATCGGGTTGATTTTCGGCGAGGATCGGCCCGACAATCGTCTGTTGGTAGATGGCGGGAATTCCGGACCACCAGCAAGAAGCACAATCCGTGGCGATCATGAAGGAACACACGAAGATCAACGCAAAGCCCGGCTCCCACGCGGTTTCCGAGGGCGCTCCGGGCGTCATCGCGCGAACCTGCAAGGCGGGTCCGGCGGCCATGGCCCTGGTCATCGGTCTGGCCGCGCTGACGGCCCAGGCCTCCGAATCCGACCTGGTCCGCGACATCCAGCGGTATTGCACGGTCTGCTGGCGGAACGCCCGGCTCGATCCTCGGCTGTGGGACGACTGCACGCAGGAAGTCTGCTGCCGGCTGCTCACCAAGGCCCGCGACGGCCAGCTCAACCTGGCCCAGGTCCTTGCCGAGGACACCTCCGAGCGCCGCGAGCTGGTCCGCGCCATCGACATGGTCCGCAAGCGGGTCCAGCGAGCCAAGCGATACCAGCCCATCGACGCCCTCGCCTTACCGGCCCCCGATTGCGACCAGCGCCATCGCGACCGGCTCGAACTCGGCGAGATCCTTGAATCCGCCCGCCGCGCGGTCCTCTCGACCCGCCAGGACCGCATCCTGGAACTCTGGATGCGCGGCTGGTCGGTCCCGGAGATCAGCGCCGACCTCGACATCCCGGTCAACCGGGTCAGCGACGAGAAATACAAGGCGCTCCGCAAGCTGGAACTCCACCTCCGCAACCAGCACGACGAGCTGGAGATCTTCACCCAGAAGGCGAAGACCCAGAACTCCCAGCCCCAGCGCGAGATCGCCTGACGAGCGTTCGCGAGGGCGGTTCGGCACATCCCGGCCGCCCCCGATGCGATGTCCCGCTCACTTCGCCGCCTTGACGGCTTCAAGCACGGCCTCGCTGTGGCCGGTGACCTTGACCTTGGGGAAGACCCGGCAGACGATCCCCCGGGCGTCGATCACGAAGGTCGTCCGCTCGATCCCCATATACTTCCGGCCGTACATGCTCTTCTCCTTCCAGACGTCGTACGCCTGGCTGACCGCCTTCTCGACGTCGGCCAGCAGCGTGAAGGGAAGCTCGTACTTGCCGGCGAACTTGGCGTGCGACTTCACCGGGTCGGGGCTGACGCCGAGGATCTTCGCCCCGGCCTTCTCGTAGTCGGCGAAGCCGTCGCGGAAGTCGCAGGCTTCCTTGGTGCAGCCCGAGGTGTCGTCCTTGGGGTAAAAGTAGAGGACCACCGGCGAACCTTTGAGCTTCGACAGGGTCACTTCATTGCCGTCCTGATCGGGCAGGGTGAAGTCGGGGGCGGGTTGTCCAGGTTCCAGCATCGAAAAAGCTCCAGGAGACGACGGCGGACGGTTCACCCTGATGTTCTAATTCGCCCGTTCGATTTCGAGAAGGCCGCCTTGCGGTAACTTGAGAGTAGGAGCCGCGCCGGCGGAACAAGGGGAGGGTTGCTCGTGGGACGCGTGGAAGTCTTCGATCACACGGCCGACCTCGGCTTGCGAGTGACGGCGAGCGATCTCGACGACCTGTTTCAGACGGCCGCCGAGGGACTTTTCGACGTCGTCACCGCCGACCGCGGCGGGATCGAGCCCCGGGACGCCGAACCGGTGGCGATCGAAGCCGAATCGCTCGAACTGCTGCTGATCGACTGGCTCAACGAGCTGATCTTCCGGAGCGAGACCGGGCATCGGCTTTACGGCCGGTTCGAGGTCGCGGTGGACGCCGCCGCCGACCGGCCCCGCCTGACGGGAACGATCTGGGGCGAGCCCATCGACGCCGACCGCCACATCCTCGACCACGAGGTGAAGGCCGCGACCCATCACGCGGTGGTCTTGCGGGAAGGCCCCGAGGGTTGGCTCGCGGAGGTGATCGTCGATATCTGATCGAAGAATCAGGCGTCGACCGGCTCAAGGGTGATCGGATGCCGTCGCAGGAACTCTTCGGCCTCGGGGCGGCTGAAGACGCCCGCCGTGGTCCCCACGGCGCGGACGCAACTGGCCCCCACGGCGCTGGCGAGCTTGAGGCAGTCGATCTCGCAGCGGTTTTCGAGCAGGCCGAGGATGTAGCCGGCGTTGAAGGCGTCTCCGCCGCCGGATCCGTCCACGAAGTCAACGGGGTAGGCGCCCATCTGGAGGCGGTTCTCGCCGGAGTACGAGACCAGGCCGTGCTCGCCCCGGGTGACGACCACGCGGCGGGCGCCCATCTCGTGGAAGATCCGGGCCTGGCGAAGCGGGTCGGTCTCGCCCAGGATCAAGGCCGCCTCGTCGGTGTTGGGGACGAAGACGTCGGTGTGGGGCAAGACCTTGCGGAGCGGCTCGATATACGCGCCCGGCCCCGGCGTGACGACGTCCAGAAGGGTCTGGCCGCCGGCCTTGCGAACGCGGGCGAACCGCTCGGCCAGGCCGTCGGCGTCCAGCTCGGGCAGGATCAGGAAGTAGCCGATGTGGAGGACGCGCGGGGACGTCGCAAGAGCTTCGTCCATGTCGGCCGGGACGAAGCCGAGGTTGGCGCCGACGCTGTGGATGAACCGGCGGTCCTCCCCCTTGACGTTGAGGATCAGGGTCTGGCTGGTCGCGCGGCGGCCGTCGATCTTCACGGCGCTGCTCTCGACGCCGGCGGCCTGGAGCGTCTCGGTGGCGAACCGGCCGAAGGCGTCGTCGCCGACTCGGGCGCAGATCGAGGCCGGCACGCTCAGCCGCGACAGAGCCATCGCCGTATTAGCGGCCCCGCCGCCGATGTTCAGCACCAGGCCGTCGACGGCGATCAGCTCGCCCGACTTGGGGAGGCGATCGATCGGCGGCGTCAGGTGATCGACGACGATCATCCCCGCGCAGACGACCGGGGACGGGAAAGACGAGGGAGAGGCGGGAGGGTTGGACACGGCACGAGATCCCTAACAAGGCGGGCGAATCGTCGTCGAGCGGCGAGCCGGGAATCCCCGCTCGCCGCTCGACGACGCCGAATCGGCACGTTGGCGAAATACACCTCTTGGACGGCGCGGCAAGCGGCGGTCGTCAGTGCGGTTGGTCGAGCGAGGCCACCACTTCGTCGCCCCGGGGATGCGAGTTGGTCGGCTCGGGCACGGTGCCCGTGCGCTTGCCGATGAGCTGGGTGAGCTCCGGCTCGGTGAGCACCTCGCGTTCAATCAGCGCCTCGGTCACGCGTTCAAGCTCGTCGCGATGCTCTTCAAGCAGCCGGTAGGCGTGCTCGTCGGCCTCGCGCAAGATCCGCGCGACCTCCTCGTCGATGAGCTGCTGCATGTGCTCGGAGTGGTCGCGCGGCTCGGACATCTCGCGGCCGAGGAACGGGTGCTCCGACATCGACCGGAACGAGACGGGTCCGACGCGCTCGCTCATGCCCCACTGCATGACCATCTTGCGGACCAGGCGGGTGGCCTGTTCCAGGTCCTGGGCGGCGCCGGTGCTGAGGTCGTCGTAGACCAGACGTTCGGCGGCGCGGCCCCCCATGAGGGTGTACAGCTTGGCCTTGATCTGGCTCTCGTTGTGGCTGACGCGATCTTCCTCGGGCATGAACTGGGTGACGCCCAGGGCCCGGCCGCGGGGGATGATCGTCACCTTGTGGACCGGGTCGGAGCGCGGCGTGAGCCAGCCGACGAGGGCATGGCCGACCTCGTGGTAAGCGGTCGCCCGCTTGTCGCGGTCGGTGATGACCTCCTCGCGCTTGGCGCCGAGGATGACTTTGTCGAGCGCCGCGTCGAGGTCGCGGTTGTCAACGGCCGTCTTGTCCTCGCGGGTCGCCAGCAAGGCCGCCTCGTTCACGAGGTTGGCCAGGTCGGCGCCGCTCATCCCCACGGTGTTGCGGGCGATCTTGTCGAGATCGACGTCGGCCGACAAGGGGACGTTGCGGGTGTGGACCTTGAGGATTTCGAGCCGGCCCTTCTTGGTCGGCAGGTCGACCGTGACGTGGCGGTCGAAGCGGCCGGGACGCAGCAGCGCGGGGTCGAGCACATCGGGCCGGTTGGTGGCCGCCAGCACGATGACGCTCTCGCTCGGCGAGAAGCCGTCCATCTCGGTGAGGATCTGGTTGAGCGTCTGCTCGCGCTCGTCATGCCCGCCGCCGAGCCCCGCGCCTCGAATCCGACCGACGGCGTCGATCTCATCGATGAACAGGATGCAGGGGCTGTTTTCCTTGGCGGTCTTGAACATGTCGCGGACCCGGCTGGCGCCGACGCCCACGAACATCTGGATGAACTCGGAGCCCGAGATCGAGTAGAACGGCACGCCGGCCTCGCCGGCCACCGCGCGGCCCAGTAGGGTCTTGCCGGTTCCGGGGGGGCCGACCAGCAGCACGCCCTTGGGAATCCGCCCCCCCAGCCGCTGGAACTTCTCGGGGTTCTTGAGGAACTCGACGATCTCTTGAAGCTCGGCCTTGGCGTTCTCGAGGCCGGCGACCTCCTCGAACGTGGTCCGCTGCTTCGACTTGTCGTGCCGCTTGGCCGGGCTCTTGACGAAGCTCCCCAAAATTCCGCCGTCGAACTGGTCGCGCGCCCGGCGCATCATCAGGTAGATGAAGCCGAGGATCAAAAACGTCGGCAAGAGCAGCATCAGCCAGACCAGGCCGTTGGGCGTGTTGGCCGGGCTGACGTCGATCCGGACCGGATCGTGGGTCGCCTTCTTGCCCCCGTCCTTCGGCTTCCCGTCGCGCAGCTTCTGCACGATCGGGTCGATCGATTGCTCGGTCGGGAAGTTGGTGATGAACGTCTTGATCGGCACGCTGTTGGTCGAGCTGGTACTCTGGTAGGGCTGAGAGTCGCGAAGCTCGCCGCGCGCCTCGGTCCCCAGAATCGCCAGGCTCTTGATATTGTCTTGATCGACCTGGTCAAGGAACCATGGACTGTAGACGACCGGAGTTTCGGGCTTGGGCTTGAACTGCCAGAAGATGATCGCAAAGCCCCCGATCAGGAGAAGCCAAAGCCACGGGGGCGTCGGCGACCCGCCGGAACCGTTCGTTTTGCGCGGAACGGGCGTCGGCTTGCGTGGGGGTTCTTGCGGTTGAGGTCGGTTCTCCATGCGGTCTCACTCTATTTACCAAGGCGGCACGTGGGAAACTCGGCGAAATCCTCCCACCCATCCCGATGGGAGCCGGGCGGCGTCAGCCGACAAGCGCTCAGTGAAATTGTAACGTACATTCGCCGAAAGATCAGGGGGTACCCGGACAACCACGCGCGAGGTCGAAGCCCGTCGGCCGCCTGCGTGCGTGCAACACTCCGGATTATCCCCGAACCAGGCTCGAAATCAACCGTGTCATTCTTTGGACCGTTCAGCCGTCAGGTCGACGTCGTCGTCGACGAGGAGGAGTCGTTGAGACCCGGACGAAGCGCTCTCGAAGTTCTCATGACCCAGTGCGGAATCACGCTGTCGTCCGAACAGCTCGACGCCCTCTGGGCGTACCACCAGATGCTCCGCGCGGCAAACCCGATCTTGAACCTTACACGAATTCACAATTTTGAAAACATGGTCTTGAAGCATTACGTCGACAGCCTGCTGACGCTGCGGTTCGTCGAGCTGCCCTCGCCGCTCATCGATATGGGCTCGGGGCCGGGTCTGCCGGGGGTTCCGCTCAAGATAGCGCGTCCCGAAACCCACATGATTTTGGCCGAGCCGAGAGCCGCGCGGGTCGAGTTCCTGGGGCAGGTCTGCGAGCGGCTCGGGCTGAAGGACGTCGAGGTCTACGGCCGCAAGCTGGGCGCCGACTACCCCGGGCGGGTCAAGGGGGTGATCAGCCGGGCCGTCGCCGCGATCCCCGAGACCCTCGAGCGCGTGGCCGCCTGCCTCGAACCCGGCGGCCGGATGATCTTCATGAAGGGGCCGGGGTGCGATCCCGAGATCGCCGAGGCCGAGCGAACGTGGAGCGATCACTTCCGGCTCGCGAGCGACCACGCCTACACGATCCCCGGGACGACGCACGACCGACGGCTGGTCGTCTACGAACGGCTCGACACCGACGCGCCCCGAGGGGCCGCCGAAGCGCGGGCCTCGCGCGCCTTCGACGGCCCGGTCCGCGAGATCACCAGCGAATCGAATCCGACGTACCGGCTCCTGAGCGATCTTCTAACCGGGCGCGGCGTCCGCAAGCACGGGCAGGCGATCCTCGCGGGGCTGCGGATCACGAGCGAGGTCCAGGAGAAATTCGCCGACCGCGTGGTCGGCTGGATCACCGACGCGTCCGGCCCCGCGCCGGCCGACGCCTCGTGGACCTGGTACCGGCTGAGCCCGCCGCTGTTCAAGACGCTCGACGTGGCCGGGACGCGCGCGCCGCTGTTGCTGGTCGCGACGCCCGAGACGCCCGCGTGGTCCGACGACGCCCCCTGGCCGGAAGGCTGCACGCTGTTCGTGCCGTTCCAGGACCCGGAGAACGTCGGTGCGGTGATCCGCTCGGCGGCGGCGTTCGGCGTCCCGCGCGTGGTCTTGCTGCAAGAAGCCGCGCATCCGTTCCACCCCCGGAGCAGCCGCGCCGCCGGCCCGGCGCTGTTCCAGACGCAGCTCATGGCCGGGCCGTCTGTCCATGCGCTTGAATCGAGTCGTTATCCGTTGATCTCGCTCGACGCCTCGGGCGACGACGTCGGCGCGAGCCCGTTCCCGCCGACCTTCGGCCTGGTCGTCGGCCTGGAAGGCCCCGGCCTGCCGCAGCAACTTCGACGCGGCGAGCGGAGGCGGATCGCCATGGCGCCGGGCGTCGAATCGCTCAACGCGGCGACCTCGGCGGCCGTCGCGCTTTACGTCTGGTCGCGGCGGGGCGGCGGCTGACGCGAGGCTCAGTATGCGCCGGGTGCCACGCGGTTCGGTACTCCGAACCCGTGAGGGATGGCTGAGGCTGTCGGGCACGGGGCGAGTACGACCCGTGGCACCCTTGACCCATCGTACGAATTTCTCTTTCCTATCACCGCTTCGCTCGCCTCAGTGCTTGCGGGCTTCCCGGACCAAATGGGGAAGCTCGGGCAGGATGATCTTGGTCATGGCCAGTTCGACGGCCGCTCGTGAGCCGGGCATGACCAGGACCGCCAGCTTCCCCATCAGGCCGCCGACGGCTCGGCTCAGCATGCAGGCCGGGCCGATCTGGGCGTAGCTGAGCATCCGGAACAGCTCGCCATAGCCGGGCAGCGGCTTGGTCAAAAGCGTCGAGACGGTCTCGAACGTCTGGTCGCGGGCGCTCACGCCCGTTCCGCCGGTCACAAGGACCGCGTGCAGGTCGACGTTCGCCGCGCACGACTGAAGGAACGACCGCATCGCCACCGGCTCGTCGGGGAGGATCGCCCGGTCGGCGACGCGATGCCCGGCGGCCTCGGCCAGCGCGATGATGAGCGCCCCCGAGATGTCGGTCTCAACGGTCCGGGTGTCGGAGACGGTCAGCACCGCGAGGTTGAGCGAAACGGGCGCGGCGGTTCGGTGTTCGGCGACGGGATTGTCCATGACGAAGGCTCCGCGGTGGTCGGCTAGGCGACGGTCGGCGACGGCTCATCATAGCCGAGGGGGGCCTTCGGGTGGATCAGGATCCAGCAGGCGGCGGCCAGGATGAAGGCGAACATGAACGTGCCGAAGGCCGATTGATAGCCGTCGAGAACCGCGAAATGCTTGTCGGCCGACGAGAACTGTGCGACGGCGACGTCGAGGGACTTGGCTCGCGCCACGATCGACTGCTCGACCAGGGCACCGATCAGCCAGCCGGCCAGGGCGTTGCCGAGGGTGCCGATCGTGTTCATGCAGGCGGCGGTGACGGCGGCGTGCGCGCGGCCGAGGTCCTGGCAGGTCGCCCACGCCGCGCCAAGGGTCAGGTCGACCGTGAAGGCGGCCAGCGAGATCAGAATGCTGAACTGGTGGATGTTCTCGGCTCGGACCGCCCCCCACCAGCAGACCGCGCCCAGCGACAGGGCCGAGACGCCGAGCGCCTGGCGCGCCCGGCGGCGGTCGCCCAGAAACCGGGCCAAGCCGTTGACGAACACGCCGCCCAGAAAGCATCCCGCCGCGCCGACCCAGAGCGGGGCCCCCTTGTAGATCGCCCCCACGCGGTCGCCCTGCGTGACGCCGAACCGCTCCTCAAGGTAGGAGGGGAGATACGTCATGTTGAACGCCCACGCATAATTGATCGCACAATACATGATGCAAAGCGCACACAGGCTGCGACTCGTGAGAATCGCCTTCCAGGGGACGTTCGCATGGCTGGCGGTAGGTATTGGTTCGGAGCCGATCAGGGCGCGCTCGGCGGCGTTGACGTCCGGGTGGTCGTCGGGACGGTCGCGGAACCAGAGGGAAAAGGCGACCGCCCAGACCACGCCGACGAGGCCGAAGAGGAGGAACGCCCCTCGCCAGCCCATCAGCGGCGCCGATGCGGCGGTGCCGCCGACGAGGATCGCCCAGATCAGCGGCGTCACCCCTCCCATCAGCCGTCCCGACATGAAGACCAGCCCTTGGGCCGTCTCCCAGCTTCGCGACGGGAACCAGTTGTGCAGCGCCCGGGTGATGTTCGGATACGCGCCCGCCTCGCCGGCGCCGAAGAGGAACCGGAGGGCGACGAGCGTGCCGAGCCCGCCGAGAGCCGTCGCGCCGACGCGGAGGCCGACCACGCCGGTCAAGGCCGTGCAGGCCGACCACCAGAGCACGATCCGCATCAGCATGGCGCGCGGGCCGATGCGGTCGCCCATCGCCCCGGCGGGGATCTCGAACGCGGCGTAGGCGATGGCGAACGACGTCATCGTCCACTTGAGCTGCGACACGTCGGTGAGCCCCAGCTCCGCCGCGATCGACGGCGCGGCGGTGCTGAAGCAGGCCCGGTCGAGATACGTGATCATCGACAGCGAACAGGCGAATCCGAGGACCCGATAGCGCACGCGCGACGGTCGCGCAGCGGCTTCGAGACTCATCGGGCAGCGTTCCGGGCGACCACGACGATGTGCTGCCCGCGCGGCACGGCCGCCGCCCACGCCTGGGCCAGCACCACGCCATCGACCCCCGCCACACACGGCCAGGGGTCCATGTCGATGTGGTCGAAATCGTGGAGCAGGCCGACGGTCTCGCCGCGGCGGACTGCCGTCCCGCATTCCATCAGCGGCTCGTAGTGGCCGTCGAACGGGGCGACGGTGAAGCAGTCGCGATCGACCATCTCGACGACCCGCTGAGTGCCAGCCTTGTGGTAGTCGATGGGCTCGATTTCCCCCTTGAGCTGGCCCTGGTGGATCGCCGCCGCGAGGACCCCCTGCGTGCCGTAGCGGACGCCGTCCACGTTCACCGAGCGGCCCCAGCCCAGTTCGGTCCCCACGGTGATCTTGCCCAGCCGCTCGGCCTCGCTCGGCAGCAGCCCCGGCGTGACGTTCTGATAGACCATCAGGCAGGGCGTGCCGAACCACCGGGCCGTCTTCTCGATCTCGGCGGCGAGCTTGGGATCGTCCACGGGATGGTAATTCGCGCAGAGGGCGAAGCGGGCGACGTCGCCGCCGGCGTGAAGGTCGATCACCGTGTGGACGCGGGGCCAGATGAACTGGCGGACGAACGCCGCGATCCGGTGCGTGATCCCGGCCAGAGCGGGGGTCACGCCGGCGCCCTCGACGAACGCCCGGTTCAAGTTCACGCCGTCGTCGGGCTGGCTCTCGCGGGTCCCCGAGCGGAACGCCGACGGGTTGAGCACGGGGATGAAGATGATCCGCCCGCGCACGTCCTCCAGGCGGATCCGCTTCATCAAATGCTTGAGGGCGACCGGGCCTTCGTACTCGTTGCCGTGGTTCGACCCGAAGGCGACGAGGCCGCGGTCGGGGACGGCCTCGGACCCGACCCAGACGGTCAGGGGGATCAGGTGATCACCCCAGATGCTGTCGTGCTCAAGGGCGACCCAGTAGTCGCGGCGGCCGGGGGAGTCGAGGTCGAGTCGGTCGGGGCGGGCTACGACGCGCGTCATGCGGTTGGGTCCGTGTTTTCGTCGAGGGATGTTGAGAAGAAACTCAGGCGACGACCGGCCGGATCACCTGGCCGTGGACGTCGGTAAGGCGGAAGTCTCGACCGGCGTAGCGGTAGGTCAGACGCTCGTGGTCGAAGCCGAGCAGGTGGAGGATCGTCGCGTGGAAGTCGTGGACGGTGACCGGGTCCTGGACGGCCTTGAAGCCGAAGTCGTCGGTCGCGCCGTGGACCGTCCCCCCCTTGACGCCGCCGCCGGCCATCCAGACGGTGAAGCCGTAGTGGTTGTGGTCGCGGCCGAGCTGCGACTCGCCGTTGCCGCCCAGCTCGACGGTCGGCGTCCGGCCGAACTCGCCCCCCCAGAGGACGAGCGTGTCTTCGAGCATCCCGCGCTGCTTGAGGTCGGTCAACAGGGCGGCGATCGGCTGGTCGATCTCGGCGGCCAACTTGCGGTGGTTCGACTCGATCTGGGCGTGGTTGTCCCAGGGCTGCCCCGCGCCGTGCCAGAGCTGCACATAGCGGACGCCGCGCTCCAGCAGCCGACGCGCGATGAGCGTTTGGCGACCGTGGACGGTCTCGCCGTACATTTCGCGGATCATCTCGGGCTCGCGCTTCACGTCGAAAGCGTCGGCGGCCTCCATCTGCATCCGGAAGGCCATCTCGAACGACTGGATGCGGGCGTCGAGCCGGGCGTCGGGCCGATGCTGATGGTGCTCGGCGTTCAGAGTCCGCAGCAGGTCGAGCTGCCGGCGCTGAGTGATCGTCGAGGCGTGCGGACTGCGGATGTTCTCGATCAGCTTGTCGACCTCGGTGAACTGGGGGTCGACGAACGTCCCCTGGTAGACCCCGGGCAGAAAGGCCGAGCCCCAGTTCTCGGCGTCCTTGACCGGGAAGCCGCTGGGGCACATGGCGACGAAACCGGGAAGGTTGCGGTTCTCGGTGCCGAGCCCGTACATCACCCACGCCCCGACGCTCGGCCGAGGGAGCACCGAGTCGCCGCAGTTCATGAGCATCAGCGACGGCTCGTGATTAGGCACCTGGGCGACCATCGACCGGATCACGGCGATGTCGTCGATGTGCGCGGCGGTCTTCTCGAACAGCTCGCTGACCTCGATGCCGCTCTCGCCGTACCGCCGGAACTTGAACGGCGACGGGAACGCCGCTCCGGTCTTCCGCTCGGTGGTCAGGTTTTGCGGAACCGGCTTGCCGGCGTACTTCAACAACGCGGGCTTGGGGTCGAACGTATCGACCTGGCTCGGACCGCCGTTGAGGAAGAAGTGGATCACCCGCTTAGCCTTGCCCGGGAAATGCGGCGGCTTCACCCCGAGCGCGTCGGCGGCGGGATTACCGGCCGAGGCGGCGACGTCGGCGTAGGCCCGCTCATCGCTCAGGATGCTGCTGAGTCCCAGCGCGCCGAGGCCCAGCGCGGACCGCTGGAGCAACGACCTGCGGCTGATCGGGAACCGGTCGGGGAAGACGTCTCGCATGGCGAAGGCCCCTCGGATCGATCGTCAATCGACGAACAAGAATTCGTTGGACATCAGCAACACCTGGGCGAGCTGCTCCCAGGGTTTCAACTGGCGCGTCGGAGGTCCGGTGAAGTCGCGTGAGGCGTCCCATTCGGACGTCTCCGAGGTCGCCTTGACGTCGGCGGGGGCGACGAGCCGGATCTTGGGCGACCAGAGATGCTGGTCGCTGTTCAGGCCGTCGCGGATGTCGACCACGAAGTCGATCGTGTCGCCGGGCTCGACGGCGACCTTCGCGACGTGGAAATCGACCTTCGCGTTGTGCACGACCGCCGTCTTGAGGACGCCGTGCCGGCTGGAGACCACCCAGGCGCGAACGCCGTCGCCGCCGGCCACGTCGTGAACCAACGTCGAATCGACGGCGACTTCACCACGGATCGGAGCCGTCCACCGCCGGAAGGTGGAGCGGGCCAGATCGTCGCCCGGATGCCCTCCTTCGGCCGTGATCCGCGCCCAGCCGAGCGTCGGGTCGGGCCATTGCGGGCCGCCTCCCCATCCCTTGCCGTCGTAGTGGGGCAGGGGCTTGAACACCTTGGAAGGTCCCGACTTGGGATCGACCGGCCCGTAGCCGTAGCTCCAGGCGAGCGTCGCGGGGGGAGCGACCGGGGCCAGCTCGGCGGCGGCCGAGGCCACGAACGCGCGGGCCGCACTCGCCTGGTCCGGGGTCGGATCGCGCTGATAGATTGACCGATAGAGGAAGCCGACCGCCGCGTCGGGATCGTCGGACGGCAGCCGGGCGGCCAGGACGCGGGCGCGGTCGGCGAAGAACGCGTGGTTCATCGCGAACAGCGCCTGCTGGGGGACGGTCGTCTCGCTCCGGGTCGGAATGTGGAGGTCCGGGTTGGCGAAGTCGAAGACCCGAAGCACCCCCGGCAGGAACTGGCGATCGACCAGGCCGTAGAGCGTGCGACGGACGTTCGGAGCGGCGAACAGATCGACCGCCCGGCCCCCCATGCGTGGGTCCAGCTCGCCGCTGACGGCGAGGACTGAATCGCGGGCCTCCTCGAAGCTCAGCCGGTGCGGGTTCATCCTCCAGAGCAGGCGGTTCTCGGGGTCCTTGTCCTCCGACCGGGCGCGGGCGGCGAGGTCGTCGGGGCCGTTGGAACGCTGCTGATAGGCGGACGTGAGGAGGATGAGGCGGTGGATCGCCTTCGTGCTCCAGCCCTCGGACACGAGGCGGCGGGCCAGCCAGTCGAGCAGCTCGGGATGGCTCGGCGGCTCGGACCGGATTCCGAAATCGGAGGGCGTGCGCACCAGCCCCGCGCCGAAATGGTGCGTCCAGATCCGATTGACCCAGACGCGCGCCGTGAGCGGGTTGCCGGGGTCGACAATCGCTTCGGCCAGCTCCAGCCGGCCACTGCCGTTGGCGAACGGCTTGCGGTCGGGGCCGGCGACGACCTGCAAGAACCGCCGTGGGACCTCGTCGCCCAGGTTCGCCGAACTGCCGCGCTTGAAGATCCGGGGCTCGCGAAGCTCGGCGCGGTCGACGACGGCCACCGCGTGAGGCGGCGCCTGCGGCGAGTTGATCAGCCAGCGGTCGACCTCGCCCTGAAGGGTCCACAGCTTGACGACGTTGGCCGAGTCGAAGAACCATTCCGTCGTGACGATCGGCTCGTCGGGCACGTAGCACGGCGACTCGTCGGCGGCGTAGAGGACGCGCCGAAGCGCCTCGACGGCCGGTTCGGGCAGCGTCGCCGCGTCGGGCTTGGCCTTCCGGGCCTCTCCCCACAGCCGGTCGACCTCGGCGAACAGCTTGCCGTAGCGCTCGGCCGCCTCGCGGATCGTCGCGGGGGGCTTTGCGAAGGCCGAGGCCACAAGCGGATTCAGCGGCGGCACCCCGTCGCGGGTCAGATCGCGCGTCACTTCCGCCGCCTTGGCCGCGAACTCGGCCGGCGCGAGCGCGGCGAAGCGGCGCCAGGGGCGGAAGATCGGATCGTCCGCCTTGGCGAGCTTGTCCAGGTACGCATTCCAGCGGCGGACGAACCCCGGGATCAGGTCCTTCTCATAGAGGACCGTGTCGAACCCCTCCGCAGGGACGCTCGACAGATCCTGCTGCACAAGCAGGTACTCGGCGATGCGGCCTCGAACCCGCTTCGACGCTTCCTCCCGGCTGGCGGCCGTGCCGTCGCGGAGCGCGTCGCGGCGTTTCTTCAGCTCCTTCTCAAACGCCTCGTCCTTGACGGCCGGCTCGGCGAGCGGGACCGTGCGTTCGGTGCAGTTCATGAAGACGCCGTAGAGCGAATAGTAGTCGGCGGTCGGGATCGGGTCGAACTTGTGGTCGTGACACCGGGCGCAGCCGACCGTCATCCCCATCGTTCCCCGGGTGACGACGTCGATCCGGTCGTCGATGACGTCGGGAGTTACGCCGAGGAACCGCCGGCCGAGCGTCAGGAAGCCCATCGCCGCCAGGGCCGAGGGATCGTCGGGGTCGGCCTGATCGGCGGCGATCTGATCGAGCAAGAACCGGTTGTAGGGGAGATCCTTGTTGAACGCGTTCACCACCCAGTCGCGGTAGGCGGCCGACTGCACGAAGAACCGCTCCTCGCGGCCGTAGACGTACCCCTTGGTGTCGGAGTAGCGGGCGACGTCCAGCCAGTGCCGCGCCCACTGCTCGCCGTACGCCTTCGAAGCCAGCAGGCGGTCGACGAGCTTGGCGAAAGCGTCCGGATCGGGGTCGGCGACGAAGGCCGCGACCTCCTCGGCGGTCGGCGGCAAGCCGGTCAGGTCGTACGACGCGCGGCGGATCAGCGTCGGCCGGTCGGCGGCGGGCGACGGCGACAGGCCTGCGGCGTCGAGCTTCGCCTTGATGAACGCGTCGATCGGGTTGCGGCCCCAATCCGAGCCGACGGCGGGCGGCTTGGGATCGGCCACGGGCTGAAACGCCCAGTGCCGCGCCCAGATCTCCTTACGCGTGGCGGCCGCCGGAGTCGACGCTTGCGGCCACGGCGCGCCCGCGGCGATCCAGCGTTCGAGGACGGCGACTTGCTCCTTCGACAGGGCTTTCTTCGGCGGCATCTTCAGGTCGCCCGTCCGCCGAACCGCCTGGATCAATAGGCTCTCATCCGGCTTCCCCGGCTCAAGCGCCGGCCCCGTATCGCCCCCTTCGACCATCATCGGTCGCGAGTCGAGCCGCAGGCCCCCCTTCTGCTTCTCCGGACCGTGGCACGACTGGCAGTGCTCGACCAGGAGCGGCCGAACGTGCTTCTCGAAGTCTTCGACATCGGCCGGCGATTCGGCCCGCGCCGCGACGGACGAGAACGAGACTGCGAAAGCAATCGCGAGCAGCGCGGTCGTTCCGGTGAATCTCAGCCGATCGTCGGGCATGGGCAACCTCGCTCGGACGCGGGCGGGATGGAACCGGCGGAAGGAGGGCCGCCGATGGTGAATGGTAGACGACGACGGCTCGGTCGTCCACTCGGAAGGAAGCTTCGAGGCGATCGAGATTGTAGACAATCCGCGCCGGATTGTCTACAATCTTCCGAGGTCGATCGGGACCTCCGCCACATCGTCGAGATCACGGCCTTTCTTTGAATGAGATTGTTTTCATGACGGCCGAAGCTACGGGTTCGCCGGGTTCGCGCGTGGCCCACACGCTGCGTGAAGAGATCCTCACCGGGCGGCTCGAAGCCGGTTCTCGGCTGACCGAGGCCGAGATCGCCAGCCGGTTCGGGGTAGGGCGTGGTCTCGTCCGCGAGGCGGTGCAGCGGCTTTCGCTCCAGGGGCTGCTGATCAGCCGTCCGAATCGCGGGGCGGTAGTCGCGCCCGAGGCTCCGCGCGCGATCCGCAGTCTTATCGTCCCGATCCGCCGCACGCTCGAGGTTTACGCCTTGCAACTCGTCTTCGACGAACTCCGCGAAGCCGACTTCGCCGTCTGGGAGACGATCCTGCTCCGGATGCGCGACGCCTGCGAGCGCCGCGATTTCCAGGCTGTCGCCGAGGCCGACATCGCCTTTCACCGCGCGTTGCTCGAACGCGCCGGCCAGCCCGACTTGATCGTCATCTGGGAAACGCTCGTGGGCCGCATCCGCTCGCACTTCCAGAGCACGCAGCGGCGATTCCCGGACGCCATGGAGATCTACGACGAGCACCGCGCCATCCTCGAATCGTTCCGCGGCCGCGACCTCGCCGCCGCCACGCGGCTCTTGAAGGAGAAGATCGGCTAGGTTCCGCTTTCGAGCGAACCATCTTGGATTCAGTCCACTTCCAGATACCATCTCCGCATCTTCGGGGGTTTTCGCAATACGTCGCGACCGTGCCGCGCAGAGTGGATGGGCCCCTTCGTCGACTCTGACACTTAACAGAGGGTCGGAGCATAGACGCCGGAGGCTCATGCCGGCCGTAATCGTCGCGACCGCAGACGCCCGCACCCTCGACGACTTCTACCAGCGGTTCCGAATCGTCACGGTGGTCTCCTGCTCAGACCATGTGGTAATGATGTATCTGACGGAACACCACTTCACTAAGATGAAGTCGGGGACTGGGCAGTGGCCGCTTGTCGAGTAACTGATCGCCTCGCTCAAGTGGCGCATTCCAAGTGGAGGGAGGATTGACGATGAAGAAATCCCTCGCCATGACGGCGTTGGTTCTCGCGACCTGCATCCCTATCGGGCTCGCGGCCGGGACCGCCGTCCGGAGGAGAGCGGCCGGCGCTGCTGCGCAGCCGTTACGACAGACGGTGGAAAAGGCTTTCATCGCGCCCGACGCGGAGGCCCAAGCCGTGTTGCGGGAACAGGACGTGATGCGGTATCGGGGAACTGAGATCCGTCCCCACCCCGATGCCGGCGGCCCAAACATCGAACTGCAGAGCCGGATCGGCCGGCTCTTCGCGTTGCACGACCCGCCGGCGCCGCCGGCCCGGCTGGCCCACTTCGCCTGGCTCGACCGTCCGGGCGTGCGGATCAACGGCTGGTACGGCACGATCAAGAACGTCGTTCAGGAAGACGACCGGACGCTGGTCCGCGTGCAGGTCCTCCCCCACCTGGCTAGCGAGGCGGGCGCGGTTACGTCGACCACGGCCTCCTACCTGGAGACCTACGCGGTGACCGACGACGGCGTACAATTCCTTGAGAGTGAAGCGCCCCAAGGCGGGTTGACCATCCTGATGACGGACTGAAAGCGCGAAGCCGCAGCGTTGGGGCTCGGGTCGCTGATCCCGGTATGACCGTGGATCGGCGTCCGGCCTCCCTGCGGCGCTAGGTTCCCTCCGACGGCTCGCCACGTGTCGAGCGACCAGGAGTTCGCCCTGAATGCTTCCGACTTCCCCCAGCCAAGGGGAGAGCGGCGGCCCCCTCCCAGGCAACCCAATTCACCCGAACCACGAAGACGCACCAGCCAGCGCAATCAGACGCCGCAAACAGAGCCGGCGCTCCGCCTGAAATCGGCGATTGCAGGGTCTTGCCGACGTCCTCTACAATACGTGTCGACGTATCAATAGAGATGGGAGTCGGTCCAACTCTGATGACGAAGGCGAGGCCGAGATGAGTCGCGCATCGCTCAGGAGGGTGGCGCTGGGGTGCTTGATGGGCGCCCTGGGATCGGGCACGGTCGGGCCGGTCGCGACTGCGAGGGCCGACGTGATCGTCTTGCGAGGCGGCGGGCAGGTCGAGGGCAAGGTGGTCCCCGCTTCTGTTTCCGCCCAGTCCAAATCGAAGTCCAAAGACAGTCGCGTCGAGATCTTGCTGCTCAAGAGCAAGACCCCCCTGATGCTGCGCAAGGAGCAGATTCTCGAGATCGTCCCCAAGGCGAGTCCGCTGGACGAATACCTGGTGAAGCGCGAGAAGGCGGCGGCGACGGCCCCGGCCCAGTTCGAGCTTGGCCAGTGGTGCGAGAGCAACAAGCTCGGCGACCTGGCCCGGGTTCACTATGAGGCGGCCCTCGAACACGACAAGACGCTCGTCGCGGCGCATCAGAAGCTCGGCCACGTCGAGCACGCCGGCCAGTGGGTCTCGCGCGACGAGCTGCGCAAGGCGCAGGGGCTGACCAAGCATAAGGGGCGTTGGATCACCGAGGACGAAAAAACCAAGCAAGACGAGCAGGCCCTGACGACCGCCGGGCAAGCCGCGTGGGTCCGGCGGATCAAGCTGATGGTCCAGGGGGTTCTCTCGGGCGCCCCGGACCGCCGGCGCGAGGCGGAAACGCAGTTCATGCAGATCCGCGACCCGGAAGCGGTGTGGCCGCTGGTGAAGGTCATGGGGGGAGCCGAAACCGACCTCCGGATCTTGCTGGCGCAGACGCTCGGCGAGATCCCGGGCAAAGAATCGGCGCAGGCGCTGGTGCGGCTGATTCTGGCCGAGGAAGAGGACGTGGTCCGCGGCGTGGTGCTCGACCGCCTCAAGAAGAGCGACGATCCCGGCATCCAGCCCCAGCTCGTGCGGGCGCTCGGCTCCAACGACTTGAGGGTGGTCAATCGCGCGGCCTGGACGCTCGGAAATCTGGACGCCGTCGGGGCCGTGCCCCGGCTGCTGAACGTCCTGGTGACGAGCGAGGAACGGCTGGTCCTGGTCCCGCCCCCCACCGGGGGACAAGGCCCCGGCTTTCCGCCCATCCTGATGGCCTGGAACGGGAACTCGGCCGCCTATATGATCCCACCGGCCGTGGGAGCCGGCTCGGTCGCCTTCGGCGCGACCGTCGTCCCCGGCGTGTTCGCACTCGATCCCTACAACCCCGGAGTCCCGCTGGGACCAACCCTGGGAGGCGGGGATTACCCCGGGTCGATGGGGGGCAACCGCGGGCCCACCCCGCGGCTGATGACCTTCACGTACCAGAACGTCGAGGTCCTGGGCGCCCTCGTCAAGCTGACCGAGCAGGACTTCGGCTACGACGTCGACCAGTGGCGGCAGTGGGTGGCCCGGTCGTTCAACCCCCGGCCCAACCCGGTCCGCCGAGTCCCCCAGCCCTGATCCGATCGTGACGATTCTTCGAGACGAAATTTGCAGGCCTATCGCCGGGAGTGATGCGTTGACCGAGGCGGAAAGGGATTTCGACGCCGAGCGAGGACGACTGATTCGCGAGGTGCGCCAGCGGCTGGAATCGCTGGCCAGGGCCGGAGCCACGAACCTGCCGCGAGTCGAGGTCGAGGTCGTCTCGACCGTCGTCCGCGAACGCGAAGCGCCGGCTCCGGCGGCGGTCGTCGCCGTCGCCGTCGAGAGCCCGCCGATCGCCCGGCCCCGGCCGATCGAGCCGGTCGCGGCGCCCAAGCCGAGTCCGCCGCCGGCGCCGAAGCCGCTTCCGGTCTTGCCGGCGCGGTCGTTGTTCGACGATTCGGGGCTCGCCGCGCCGGTGGTTCCGCCGGAGGAGCGTCCCGCGCTGCTGGCGGCCCTCGCCGAGCAGGTGGCCGGCTGTCGCAAGTGCCCGCACCTGGCGGCGACGCGGACCCAGACGGTCTTCGCCGACGGCAGCCCGACGGCCCGGCTGATGTTCATCGGCGAGGCCCCCGGCGCCGACGAGGACCGGACCGGCGTCCCGTTCATCGGCAAGGCCGGGCAGTTGCTCACCGACATGATCACCAAGGGGATGGGCCTGGGTCGCCAGGACGTCTACATCGCCAACATCCTCAAGTGCCGGCCGCCCGAGAACCGCGACCCGACCCCCGAGGAGTCGGCGAACTGCTTCCCTTACCTCGAACGCCAGATCGAGATCGTCCGGCCCGAGTTCATCTGCCTGCTGGGGCGGATCGCCACGAGCACCCTCCTGCACACCGCCCTGAGCATGAGCCGACTGCGCGGCAGGTGGCATCGCGTCCATGGCGTGCCGACGATCGCCACGTATCACCCCGCATACCTGCTCCGCAACCCGGCCGCCAAGAAAGACGCCTGGGAAGACTTGCAAATGCTCATGCGAGCCATGGGGTTGGCTGTCCCGAAGCGGAAAGGTCCGGCCGAGTGAGCGGCGGTCACGACGCGCCGGCGAGGCGCTCGAATTCGGGTTCGTCGAGGATCGTGACGCCGAGCTTCCGGGCGTTGTCGAGCTTCTTCCCCGCGTCGGCGCCGGCGAGGACGTAGGTCGTCGACTTGGAGACCGAGCCGGTGACCTTGCCGCCGAGGCTCTTGATCAAGACCTCGGCTTCCGGCCGGGTGCGTTTGGGGAGGGTTCCGGTCAGCACGAACGTCTTGCCGGCGAACGGCAAATCGGCGGAGTTCGCGGTCGGCGGCTGGTACGGCTGGGGGTCGACGCCCACAGCGCCAAGCTGGTCGAGAAGCTGATGATGGTCAGGGTCCTGGAAGAACTCGTGGACGCTGGCCGCGACGACCTGGCCGAGCCCGGGGATCGCCTCCAGGTCGGCGAGCGTCGCGTTGCGGACGTCGGCGAGCGTCGGGAAGCGGGCCGCCAGCAGTTCGGCCGTCCGCACGCCGACGTGGCGGATCGCCAGCCCGGTGAGGAAGCGGTCGAGCGTCCGGCTCTTGCTCCGCTCGATCCCCGCGATCAGGTTCTCGGCCGACTTCTCGCCCATGCGTTCGAGGTCCGCCAGCGTCGGCGCGTCGAGCCGGTACAGGTCGACGAAAGAGCGAACGAGCCCCGACGACACGAGCTGCTCGACGAGCTTTTCGCCCAGGCCGTCGATGTCGAGCGAGTCGCGGTGCGCGTACTGGCGAAGCCTCCCCTTGAGCTGCTCGGTGCAAGCGGAAGGGGGGTTCGAGCAACGGTAGTCGACCTCGCCGGGGTCGCGGACGACCGGCGCGCCGCAGTTCGGGCAGTGCTCGGGGAAGTAGTACGGGACCTCGTCGCCGGTGCGGGCGTCCTTCTCGACGCGGACGACCTGGGGGATGATCTCGCCGGCCTTCTGGACGACCACGGCGTCGCCGACCCGGACGTCCTTGCGGGCGATCTCGTCGGCGTTGTGGAGCGTCGCCCGCTTGACCGTCGTGCCGGCGAGCCGGACCGGGACCAGCTCGGCGACGGGCGTCAGCTTGCCGGTCTTGCCGACCTGCACGGTGATCGCCACAATCTTCGTGATCGCCTGCTCGGCCTCGTACTTGAAGGCGATCGACCACCTCGGGCTCTTGGTCCGCGCCCCCAGCCGCCGCCGCTGGTTGAGGTCGTCGACCTTGATCACCAGGCCGTCGGTCTGGAAGTCGAGCGTGTTCCGCTTCGTCTCCCATTCCTGGGCGTGCTCGATGACCTGGTCGATCGCGTCGTACCGCTTCATGTGGGAGCTGACGGGGATTCCCAGCGCCTTGACCTTCTTGACGAGATCGAAATACGAGGGGTCGTCGATGCCTTGATACTCGCCGAGGCCGTGCGACACGAACCGGAGCCGGCGCTGGCCGCAGATCTTCGGGTCGAGCAGCTTGAGCGAGCCGGCCGTGGAGTTCCTCGGGTTCTCGAACGGCTTCTCCCCGGCCTCCTTGCGCAGCGCGTTGATGCGGGCCAGCTCGGCATTGGTCATGAAGACCTCGCCGCGGACTTCGAGCAGGTCGGGCGCGTCGCCTTTCAAGGCCAGGGGGATCTCGCGGACAGTACGGAGGTTGGCGGTGACGTCGTCGCCGCGCTCACCGTCGCCCCGGGTCGCGCCCTGGACGAACTTGCCGTGCTCGTAGCGGACCGAGACCGCGACGCCGTCGACCTTCAACTCGACGACGTACTTCACGACCTCGTCGGCGTTCAACCCGCGACGAACGCGGGCGTCCCACTCGCGGATCTCGTCGTAGCTGTAGGTGTTGTCGATCGAGAGCATGGGCACGGTGTGCGCCACGGTCTCGAACTGGGCGAGCGGCGAGCCGCCGACGCGCTGGGTGGGGCTGTCGGGCGTGACCAGCTCGGGGTGTTCGGCCTCGATCTCGGTCAGCCGAGCCATCAGTCGGTCGAACTCGCGGTCGCTGATCTCGGGGGCGGCTTCGAGATAGTAAAGCCGGTTGTGCCGCTCGATCTCGGCGCGGAGGTTCTCGATCTCTTTGCTCAGATCCTTTGAAGCCATCGGCGGGCCTCCCTTCCGTGGATCAGCTCTCAATCGCGGTTTTCGGTCGGGTCGCGCGGTCGGCCTCCGACTTGACGCGGCCGCGCGCTAGCCGCGCCCGCCGCGCTTGCGTCGTTCCGTGTACCAGCGGTCGGTGGCCATCATCACGACGCCGGTGGCGAACATGACGAGGAATTCGATGGTCATCACGAGCGGCCCGTTACGGTCGAACCACAGCGCGACCCGGCGTGAGCGTTCGCTCGCCGGGACGTTCGCCGGATCCAGGGCGAAGCCGCTCACCAGGTAGGCCAGGGCCGTGACCACGAAGATCGTGCTCACGGCCACCAGGGCCAGATAGAACGGGTTCGTGAGGATCTCGTTCCTGCGATACGTTCGAGCCATGGGATCACGATCGTCGGAGAAGAGATGCGGAGCGCGCTCAGGCGCCGTCGAAGACCCACTGGGCACCGGCCACGGTGTAGTCGACGACCTCGCCGGGCTTGAACCAGAGGGCGATCTCGCGCGTGGCCGACTCGGGGCTGTCGCTGCCGTGGACGAGGTTGTTCTGCTTGCTGATCGAGAAATCGCCGCGGATCGTCCCGGGCGCGGCGGCGACGCCGTTGGTCGCTCCGAGCATCGACCGCACGACGCTGATCGCTTCGTTGCCTTCGAGCACGCCGACCACGACCGGCCCGCCCGTGATGAAGTCGATCAGCCCCTCGAAGAACGGCTTGCCCGCGTGCTCGGCGTAGTGCTTCTCGCCCAGCGCCCGATCGACCTGGATCAGCTTGAGCGCGGCGATCCGCAGGCCCTTGGCCTCGAACCGGGCGATGATCTCGCCGGCCAGCCGTCGTTGAACGCAATCGGGCTTAAGGATGATCAAAGTTTTCTGCATGAAAGGAAACTCGTACTCGTAGCGGGATGCGTTGAAATTGAAGTTGAAACCGAGGCCGAGGGCCGATGTCGGACCACATCGCCCGCCGTTCCGGCCCGCCGTCGTCGCTTTTTTCCGTGTCGTAGTCTATTCGGCCCGATGCGGATCGTGCAACGCCGTCCCCGCCGGCTGAACGACGGACCAGGCGAGTTCCTCGTACGATTCGGGTTCGAGCCGCCAGACCCGGACGTCCGGCGGCTCGGTGAGCAGCGAGACGATGATCCGGGGGACGGCCCCGTAGTGGTTCTCGCGAAGATCGGTGGCGCTCGGGACGGCCGCCCACCGCGGGTGGGAGTGATAGATGGCCAGGATCTCGGCCCCGCGCCGGCGGAGGTCGACGACCGCGGCGATCAGGTCGCGGGGGTCGGCGTCGTAGCGGGTCGGGCTGGCGGCGGCGTTGCGGAGCGGGTGGAACGACGAGACGCGCGGGGGCTCGCCCCCCAGCAGGCCGCAGCATTCGAGGGGGGCCTCGCGCTGGCAGTGCGCGACCATGGCTTCGACGACGTCGGCGGGGATCTCCAGCGGCGCCGCGAAGCCTTCAGGGCGATACGAGGGCGTTCCCAACGGGCTCAGGCCTCGGGGAAGAGAGGGGTCGAGAGGTAGCGTTCGCCGAGGTCGGGCAGGAGGACCACGACGAGCTTGCCGGCGTTCTCGGGACGCCGCGCCACGGCGATCGCTCCGAACGCGGCGGCGCCGCTGGAGATCCCGCAGAGCATGCCTTCTTCGCGGGCGAGGCGGCGCGTCATCTCGAACGCGTCGTCGTCGCGGACGGCGACCACGTCGTCAATGACGTCCATGTTGAGGGCGTCGGGGATGAACCCCGCGCCAAGGCCCTGGATCTTGTGCTGCCCCGGACGGAGCGGCTCGTGCCGCCGCTTCTGTTCGATGACCGGCGAGTTGGTCGGCTCGACGGCGATGATCTGGACCGATGGCTTGCGGCTCTTGAGCACCTCGCCGACGCCGGTGATCGTTCCGCCCGTCCCCACGCCGGCGACGAAGACGTCGACCTTGCCGTCGGTGTCGCGCCAGATTTCCTCGGCCGTGGTGCGGCGGTGGATCGCGGGGTTGGCGGGGTTCTTGAACTGCTGGGGCATGAACGAGTTAGGCGTGCTCTTGAGCAGCTCCTCGGCCTTGCGGACCGCGCCCGGCATGCCCTCGGCGGCGGGGGTCAGGATGATCTCGGCGCCGAACGCCTTGATCAACCGGCGGCGCTCGAGGCTCATGCTTTCCGGCATGGTGACGACGAGCCGGTACCCTCGAGCGGCGCAGGTGAAGGCCAGCGCGATGCCCGTGTTGCCGCTGGTCGCCTCGATCACGACGGTGTCTTTCGTGACCTTGCCTTCAGCCTCGGCCGCGTCGATCATCGCCACTCCGATCCGGTCCTTCACCGACCAGAGCGGATTGAAATTCTCCATCTTCGCCACCACCTCGGCCTTGCTGCCGTCGGTGACTTTTCGGAGACGGATCAGGGGCGTGCCGCCGATCGTCTGCGTGATGTCGTCGTAGATCCGACCGCGCGACGCCACATCCGACCCATCTTTCATGATCGTTCCTCCCAAGACCCGTATTTTTTCGTTCGCCCCGCGCCGCGTGAAGTTCGGTCTTAATCCGTCGATGGATGCACGTGGCCGGCGTTGGATTTCCTACCATCCTAGGGTACAAGCCGTTCGGCCACAAGCTTGGAACACGCACCCCGCCGCTTTGATTTTCCCTCGCGCGGAGGACGATCCGGCGGAGGGTGGTTGAGCGGCTTCCCACCGGGCGGAATCGCTTCCATAATAAATAAAAGCGTCGATCGGACGAAGATCCCGACGAGCCCTCATCATGCGGAACGGAAATCGGGCCGGATCGGGGTCCGGATCGACGGTCGTCGCCCCGCGCGGATCGCGAGCATCGGGAGCTGTTGACATGTCTGAAGGTCTGAAACGCGTCTACGGGATCGACCTGGGCACGACGTACTCGGCGATCGCGTACGTGGACGAGCACGGCAAATCGGTCGTCGTACCGAACCAGGAGAGCGAGCGGATCACGCCGTCGGTGGTCCTGTTCGACGGCGAGTCCGTCATCGTCGGCAACACGGCGAAGGAGTCGTCGAAGATCGAGCCCCACCGCGTGGTCTCGCGGATCAAGCAGCACATGGGCGATCCGAATTTCGTCTTCGATCACGACGGCCAATCGTACAGTCCGGAAGACATCTCGTCGTTCATCCTCCGCAAGATCGTGGGCGACGCCGAGCTGGCGCTGGGCGAGACGATCACCGACGTCGTCGTCACCTGCCCGGCGTACTTCGGCACGCCCGAGCGCGAGGCGACGGCCAACGCCGGCCGGCTCGCCGGTCTCAACGTCCGGGCGATCCTCAACGAGCCGACCGCCGCCGCCGTCGCCTACGGGCTCGAACAGGGCGAAGATCAGACGGTTCTGGTCTACGACCTCGGCGGCGGCACGTTCGACGTCACCATGATCGACATCAAGGACCGCCTGATCCGCGTCATCTGCACCGGCGGCGACCATCGCCTGGGGGGGACGCTCTGGGACGAGGCGATCGTGATGTACCTCGCCGAGCAATTCCGCGAGCAGACCGGCGAAACGTCCGACCCGCTCGACGACCCCGAGGTGCTAAACGACCTGTTCCTCCAGGCCGAGCGCGGCAAGAAGACGCTCACCCAGCGTGAGAAGGCGCCGTTCCGCGTGACCCACGCCGGCAAGCAGGCCCGCGTCGAACTCGACCGGGCCAAGTTCGAGGAAGTCACCAAGCACCTGATCGACCGCACGCTCGAATTGACGCATGAGATGCTGACCGACGCCCGGGCCAAGGGGCACGACCGGTTCGACAAGATCATCCTGGTCGGCGGCTCGACCCGCATGCCGCAAGTCCACAGCCGCCTCGTGGCCGAGTTCAACCTCGAACCCGAGACCTTCGACCCCGACGAGGCCGTGGCCAAAGGCGCGGCGCTCTTCGGCCTCAAGGAATCGCTTCAGGAAGGCGTGCAGGAGATGCTCGCCGGCCGCGACGGCGAATCGGACGACGACGACCGCCCCTTCGACCTGAGCGCGGTCCCCGAGGAAGAGGTCGCGTTGGCCCTCGACAGCCTGGAGCGGCAGCTCGGCTTCACCCTCACCGGGCCGGTGCGCGAGCTGGTCGGCACGCGGATCGTCAACGTCCTGTCCAAGAGCCTCGGCGTCGTCGCCCGCGACGAGGCCAGCCGCGAGGTCGTCGTCTACATGCTGCCGCGCAACACCGAAGTGCCGTTCGAACGCGCGACCGATTTCGGCACCGACTCCAACGACCAGGCGGCCGTCGACATCCGCGTGATGGCCGGCGAGCGCGACAGCGCCGAGCCGACCGACTGCCAGGAAGTCGGCGTCGCCACGCTCAACCTCCCCGAGAAGCTGCCGGCCCGCAGCCCGATCCGCGTCAAGTTCGCCATCAACCGCGACGGCCGCCTCAACGTCACCGCCGTCGACCTGACCGCCGGCGGCTCGATCGACGTCGAATTCCAGACCGAAGCCGTCATGGACTCCGCCGAAGTCGACGAACGCTCGACGGCGCTCCGGCTCTTGACCGTGTCGTGAAAGGAGGACGCAAGATGGCCACGGCCGCACCTGCGAAGCTTCAGGGAACCGCCCAGAGGTTCGTGCTTCACGACATTTCCTGGGAGGACTATCAGACCTTCTTGAAAGTCTTGGAAGATCGCCCGATCCGCTTGACTTACGATCATGGGACGCTGGAACTGATGACGCCACTCCCGATTCACGAGCGGTATAAATCCTTATTCACCCGGATGATCGAGAGTCTCGCGGATGAATTGGAGATCGACTATTACAGCTTCGGGTCGATGACGCTTCCGAGCAAACTCCTCGAATGCGGTCTCGAGCCCGACGCCTGCTTCCACATCGCCAGCGCCGGCAAGGTGGGCGACTGGAAGCAGTACGATGCGGAAGTCGGCCCCCCTCCCGACCTCGCCGTGGAGATCGACGTGACGAGCGACTCGCGACCTCGACTGGGAATCTACACGGCGCTGAAGATTCCCGAAGTCTGGCGATTCGACGGCGAGAAGCTCTCGGTGCTGATCCTTCGAAACGACAAATACGTCCCTTCCAAAAAGAGCCTCTCCTTCCCCCTCGTGCCGACGGACGCACTCGCCGGGTTCGTTCAAAACTACGGCGACGGCACGGACAGGGCCTGGGCCAAGGCGTTCCGAAGCTGGGTCCGCGAGACGATTCTGCCACGGGTTCCGAACGATCGCGAGGAGGATGCGACATGACCACGGCCGCACCTGCGAAGCTTCAGGGAACCGCCCAGAGATTCGTGCTTCATGACATTTCCTGGGAGGACTATCAGACCTTCTTGAAAGTCCTGGAAGATCGCCCGATCCGCCTGACTTACGATCAAGGGACGTTGGAACTGATGACGCCCCTCTCCCTTCACGAACGCTACAAAACCTTGATCGGTCGGATGATCGATATCATGACCTTGGAATCGAGAACAAGCGTTGTAGGTGTGGGGTCAACGACGCTCAACCGCAAGCGATTGAAGCGCGGTCTAGAGCCCGATCAGTGCTATTACTTTTCCAACGCCGGCAAAGTCGCCGACTGGGCGCGGGTCGATCTCGACGTCGACCCGCCTCCCGACCTGGCGATCGAGATCGACGTCACCAGCGACTCGCGGCATCGCCTTGGCATTTGCGCCGCCTTGAAGATCCCCGAAGTCTGGCGATTCGACGGCGACCGCCAGGACGTGCTCCAGCTTCAAGATCCAGGGACTTACCAGGTCGTTCCGCGAAGCGGGATCTTCCCGTTCGTGCCCATGGAGGAAATCGGGCGATTCCTCCGTCAATATTCGATCGGCGACGACACCCCTTGGGCCGTAGCCTTCCAAGAGTGGTTCCGCGAGACGATTCTGCCGCGTGTTCAAAACGACCGCGAGGGCGAGTGAGGACGCGACATGGCGAGCTTCGTCGGGATCGACCTGGGGACGACCAACTCGGTGGTGGCGCGTCGGAATGCGTATGGCAGGCCGGAGGTGATCGCCAATCGCGAGGGGGCGAACATCACGCCGTCGGTGATCTACTTCGGCGTCGATCCGCCGGTGGTCGGGCAGGAGGCCAAGGAATGGGCGCGGCTGGGGGACGCCGAGATCGCCAGCTTCTTCAAGCCGCACATGGGGAGCCCGCTCTACCAGCTTGAGTTCCACGGCAAGACTTACTCGGCGGCCGACCTCGCGGCGATCGTGCTCAAGAAGCTCAAGGACGACGCGGAAGCGGCGATCGGCGACGAGATCGACCGGGCCGTGATCACCGTGCCGGCGTACTTCGGCGACGCCCAGCGGAAGGCGACCATCGCCGCCGGGAACGCCGCCGGGCTCGAAGTGCTGCGGATCATCAACGAGCCCACCGCGGCGACCCTCGCCTACGGTCTGAACAAGCCTGGCGCCGAGGACGAGACGGTCCTGATCTACGACCTCGGCGGCGGCACGTTCGACGTCACCGTCGCCCGGATCACGGCCGACGACATCGCCGTGCTGGCCACGGCCGGCGACCACGACCTGGGAGGCAAGAACTGGGACGACCGCATCGCCACCTTCCTGGCCGAGCAGTTCGCGGCCGAGACCGGCTTCGACCCGCTCGACGACCCCGTCGCCTTGAACGAAGTCCTCGTCCGCAGCGAACAGGCCAAGTGGGCGCTCTCGGAACGATCCTCGACCCGCGTCACCCTTCAACTCGGCGCCCAGCGCAAGACCTATGAGATCTCGCGCGAAGAGTTCGAGGCCATGACCTCCCCGCTGATGGATCGGACCCGAAGGCTGACCGAGGAGGCGCTCGACGAGGCCGGTCTCTCGTGGCACAGGCTCGACGGCGTCTTGCTCGTCGGCGGCTCGACCCGGATGCCGATGGTCCGGTCGTACGTGACCAGGACGGCCGGCAAGGCCCCACGCACCGGGGTCAACGTCGACGAGGTCGTGGCGCTCGGCGCGGCGGTCCAGGCCGCGATGGAAGCCGGCCAGTCGATCGGCGACGCCACGCCCAAATTCACGCTCGGAGGAGGCGGGACCGGCACGGCGACGACGGCGCGACGGGTGACCGACGTGATGTCGCACAGCCTGGGGGTGGTCGCGGTCAACCCCGAGGGGACGGCCTACGTCAACGACGTCGTGATCCGCCGCAACGTGGCGATCCCGGCCGAGAACGTCCGGTCTTACATCCACGCCACCCACGGCGGGGCGAATACAAGGCTCGAAGTCTATCTGACCCAGGGGGAGAGCCCCTCGCCGCTCGACTGCACGGTCCTGGGCAAGTACGTCTTCACGGGTATCCACCCGAGCGACGCGGAGGTGAAAATCGACGTCGGCCTGTCGTACGACGCCAACGGCGTGGTTCAGGTGCGGGCGACCCAGCGCGACAGCGGACATCGGCTGGCCATGACGGTCGAGGCCGTCCCCGACGATCTCTCGTGGATGGGCGAGCCCCCCGAGATGGTGGCCGTCGGCGGTCCCGAGCGGATTCGGGTGATGCTCTTGATGGACGTCTCGTCGAGCATTATGGGCGCGCCGCTCATCGAAGCCCAGACCGCCGCGCGCGAGTTCCTCGACCGTTGCGACTTCACGACGACCGAGGTCGGCTTGATCTCGTTCTCCAGCGTCGTGAACTTGCAGTCGCCCCCCACCAGCAACGTCCGCCGGCTGCACGCCGCGATCCACCGCCTGGAAGCCGAGGGGAGCACCAACCTGACCGACGCCCTGGAGATGGCCCGCGGCCAGCTCGTCGCCGACGACTGGAAGCGATACGTCGTGATCCTGACCGACGGCTTCCCGGACGCCCCCGAGAGCGCGGTCGAACAGGCGCAAGGGGCGCGAGGGCAGGGGATCGACGTCGTCGCGATCGGCACGGGCGCCGCCGACCGCGAGTACCTGAGCCGGCTGGCCAGCAGCGAGGCGGCGTCGATCTTCGTCAAGGGGGGCGAGCTGGTCCAGACCTTCGGCCATATCGCCCGCGTCATCGCCGAGGGAGGCCGCTCGCTGCGGGTGATGAACAAAGTATGACCATCACGACCACCACTTCGATCCAATCGACGATCGAGCCCCCCTCCGCGTCGCCGCGACCCCGGCGAAGCTGGGCGAGCCTGCGGCAGGCGTACGACCTGGCTCTGGCCGGCGCCCTGGGCGGGCTCTTCGGCCTGTATCTCTACGTCGAGCTGGTGCGGACCGATTCGGTGTACGTCCGCGACGCGCTGGCCGGCGCGATCCTCGGCGGCTCGATCGGGTTCTTCCTGAACGCCTGGGGGCCGTGGCGCGACGGCGCCTGGCGGAAGCTGGCACGGGCCGTCGCCTGGGGAACGCCCGCCGCGGCGTTGGGCGGGGCGCTCGGCCTGGTGCTCGGCGAGGTGGTGATCGGCGTGTTCCAGGGCGGGCTGCTCGGACGGGCGGCGTCGTGGGCCGTGCTCGGCCTGGGGATCGGGCTGGGGCAGGGGCTCGCCGACCGCTCGTGGCAGCGGCTCACCTTCGGCTTGATCGGCGGCGGTCTGGGAGGGTTCGTCGGCGGCCTTTGCTTCGAAGCCCTGCGGGTCGCGCTCGGCAACCGCTACGACCTCAGCCAGGCGCTCGGGATCGTGATCCTGGGGGGCGGGCTCGGCCTCTTCCTGGCCCTGGTGGAGCAGGCGCTGCGGCAGGCCTGGGTGCAGATCGCCAGCGGTCGGCAAGAGGGCCGGATCTACCTGCTGGCTCGCCCGCGATGCCGGTTGGGACTCGACGAGCGCGCCGAGGTAGGCGTCTTCGGCGACGCCGCCGTCGAGCGCGAGCACGCCGAGATCGAACGGACATCGCAAGGCTACATGCTGCGGAACCTGGCCAAGTCGGGCGCCACCAAGGTCAACGGCGTCGTCTGTTCCTCGGCGCGGGTTCTCAACGACGGTGATCGAATCGAGCTGGGACGAACTTCCTTGGTCTTCCGACGACGATAGGGATCATGGCGACCACCACGACGCGGAAACGATGGGCGTTGGAAGTCGTTCGCGGGCGCGACGTCGGGCGTCGCTACGCCCTCGGCGCGGGCGAGACGACCATCGGCAACGAGCAGGCGACGACCGCCCACGTCGATCTCGGCGACCAGGAAGGAGCGTCGCCGCGGCGGATGTCCGGCCGGCAAGCCTGCCTCGTCGCGACCGCTGAAAGCCTCGCCGTCCGCGACCTTGAAAGCCCCGGCGGCACCTTCGTGAATCGGCAGCGCCTGCTGAGCGGCCAGGAGCGGAAGCTCCAGCCGGGCGACGTGATACAGGTCGGCGGCGTCCAGCTCCTGGTCCAGCGCGAGCCGGAAGGGGGCGAAGCTGTCGTCGCCGAGCCCGTCAGACCGAAGCCCCCGTCGACGACGCCACCGAACGCCACCTACACGTTCCCCGGCGGCGCGGTTTGTCGGACCTGGGACGATTTTCTGACCCTGGCCGCCCAGCGCTGGCCGCTGGTTCGCGACGAGCTGGCGTCGGGTCGGCTGACCGAACACCTGCGGCGGATTCAGCGAACCGATCTTATCCCTCGCCACGAGCCCGGGCAGACGCCCGACGAGGCTCTCGACGCCTGGCTGGGCCGACTTCCCTCGACCCGGTCGAGTGCCCCGGAGCTGGACGTCCACCCCGAGACGCTCGTCGTCCGCACCGGCGCGACGGGTGGAGTCATTCGCCAATCGCTGCGGATCACCAACGTCGGCTACCGTTTGCTGCGCTCGACCATCCAGATCGAATCGTCGACCCCCGGCGGTCTGCGGCTGTCCCCCGACCTGAACGGAAAGCCGCTGCTGACGATCGACCAGAGCGATATCGGGGTGGAGATCGAGGTTCCCGAAGCCGCGACCTCGACGAAACTGGGGACGATCGTGGTCGCCAGCAACGGCGGCACGAAGCGAATCGAGGTCCGCGTCGAACGCCCGATGGCGGTCGCATTCCCCGACGAGCCGGTCGACGCAAACATCGCGGGCGTTTCGTTCGGCTCCCGGCTGGCCTCGCTGCCGCTGGAGCGAAGGTTCTGGCTGTTTCCAAGCGTCCTGATCAGCTTTCGCCTGCTCGTCGGGTTCGCGGATCGGCTTCCCCTGGGTCTGCCGCCGAGCGGGACGGGAGAGCCCGGCCTGCCGGCCACGGCGGTCGTGATGAGCGCGCTGGGCTTTCTGATCGGCGCGGTGCTGGGGAGCCGGGGAGGCGATCGGCTCGACGTCGCGGCTTCCGGATTCGCCGGCGCGGCCGTCGGGTTGCTGGCCTCGGCCCTGGGTTTCGCGGCGATTCGGAGCGTTGAGGGGGTCGTCGGTTCCCCATTGTCCGCACCGATGCTGCTGATCGTCTGGGGGCTGCTCGGCGCGGCGCTCGCGGCGGCGTCGTGGGTCGCGTTCCCGCGCCGGAACGTCGTTCGCAAGGGGGACGGGTCATGAGCCGCATCGTCTGCAACACGGGCCGTCGCGATCCTGCCTTCTCCCCTTGCGGGAGAAGGGTGTTGCAACCCGGCCTGTCTGCATCGGCATTGCTGTTGTTCCTCGCGCTGTCGAGTACGCTGGAGGCCGAGGAGGCGCCTCCCCCGCCCGAGGCCGGGAACACGGTCGTCGTCACCGGAGCCAGTCAGCAGGAGTTCCCCCGGATCGCCGTGCAGTTCGAGCTGCGACGGCCCGACGGCACGTTCCTCCGCGACGCCAGGAAGGACGAGTTCCGGGTCGCCGAGGACGGCAAGGAGCTGCCGATCCTCGAATTCCAGGCCCCGTTGACGACCGAGTCGGTCGCCACGACGATCGTGCTGGTCGTCGATCGCAGCCTGAGCATGCAGGAAGAGGATCGGATGGGATCGCTCAAGGAGGCGGTCGCGACGTTCCTGGAGAAGACGCCCGAGGGCTCGCGGGTGGCGGTGGTCGCGTTCGGCTCGGAGGTGGATCTGATCTGCCCGTTCACGACCGACCGCGACCGCGTTCGCGCCGCCGTCGATCGGCTTCACCCCGGCGGCGCCACCCGGTTCTACGACGCGGTGGCCGAGGCGCTCGCGATGCTCGACCACGAGCACGGCCGACGCGCCGTGCTCGCCCTGACCGACGGCCACGACACGTCCAGTCAGGAGGCCAACCTGCCGGCCGACATCGCCGCGGCCCGGCGCCTCGGCCTGCCGGTCTACACGCTCGGCCTGGGAACCGAAGAGGCGATCGCCGGCGACGCCCTCAAGGCGCTGGCCGAGTCGACCCGGGGTCAATACTATCCCGCCCAGCGAGCCGAGGAGTTGAAAGCCGTCTACACGACGATCGCCGAACGGCTCGGCGCCAGCTATTCGCTCGTCTACCAGAGCGACCGCCGGCTTCCCGACGGTACGCTCCGGCCGGTTCAGGTCTTCCACCAGAGCAGCCGGAAGGCGGGCGAAACCGCCGTGTTCATCCCCGGCATGGTCGTGCCGGCCTCGGGCTGGTCTCCCCTCTTCCTGGCGCTGACCGCCTGCCTCGGCCTCCTGATGTTCTTGCCCTCGTTGCTGAGGCGGCGACCCGCCCAGGCCTAAGCGTGTGGCCGAGGTTCTTCTACAATTCCGGCATGATCCTCTCTCATGGAGTTCCTGCGGTCGCTGCCGTGGACCAGGGCGGATTCGCCCTGGTCCTTCGAAGTCCGCGTGCGAGACGTGCGGGGATGCTCCGACGTGTGGCTCAGCCGGTGACCTGGCGGAAGAGGGCCGTCAGGACGGCCAACGCCAGAAGGATCAGGAACGGGGTCCAACGCCAGGCCGATCGCTTCCCGGAGAGCCAGGGATCGAGCCCCTTCGTCAGCAGGGGCATCACGGCCCACTGGAGAATCGAGATGCTCAAGGCGTTGCCGATGAGCATCGAGGCGGCGAGGCCCAGGGGCGACGTCAGCGGTCCGACGAGAATATTCAGGAGCATGACGATCGGGAAGAGGGCCAGGAGGACGGTCAGGGCCATCTTCCAAGAGTCCGGGGCCGCAGCTTCGGTCCGACCTTGCCGGGCGAACCACGGGCCGAAGCCGTCACCCAAGGTCTTCAGGTCGAAATCGCCGATTTTCGCCCGGAGTTCCTCGACTCGTCGGGCCCGCTCGGGAGAGTCGAGCCAGCGTGTCAGGGACTCCTCGTCGAGGAAGTGGAGAAGGACGACCCACTCGTCACCTCGGCCCGCGGCCGGGGGATAGATGTCCGTGCCGCTGTAGCCGGCGAACCCCTCGGCGACGCGGACGGACTCGCGCTGCCACTCGACGAAGGCCGCCGCGGCCTTGGGGGGGACGCGCTGAACCACGACCGCCGAGGATCGCGACGCGTGTAGGTCCAGGGTCGGGCTGTTCATGGTCGCCATCGGGGCCTTTCATCCAACCGGACGGTTTCGAAGACTCGTTCATTCCTCTCGGCGACGACGCGATCGGGCGACAGGGGGGCCGCGGGACGACCCGGGCCCTCGAGATCCCGACGGGTACGGTTGCGGGAGCCGACGCGGGGTTCGCGTGCGAACCCCGGCCGCCCGAGGCGGATCAGGCTCCGGCCTTCTTGTACGCGCGACGGCCGGCGATCCAGGTCTCGTCGACGTTGCGGTCGTCGCCGCAGGCCATGATCCCGAAGAGGAGCTGCGACGCCTGGTCCATGGTCTCGGGGGCGTTGCCGCCGGTGATGAGCGACTGGTGCCAGCTCATGGCCGCCTGGCCGGCGTTCCAGTCGAGCGCGACGAAGTCGGCCTCCTTGCCCTTGTCGAAGTTGCCGATCAGGTCGTCGAGGTAGAGGGCCCGGGCGCCGCCGAGCGTGGCTAGGTAGAAGCCGCGATACGGATTGAGCTTGTTCCGCTCGGCCTCGGCCCCGTTTTGGAAGCGGGGGTCGACCGAACCGTCGAGCATCGTGTTGTTGCACATGCCGATCTTGTAGGCTTCCTCCAGCACGCGGATGAGGCTGAAGGCGTTGCCGCCGCCCACGTCGCAGCCGAGCGCGACCCGGACCGGGTGCTCGGGGTCGGTGGCGCGGCCGATCCGGAACAGGCCGCTGCCCAGGAACAGGTTCGAGAGCGGGCAGAACGCGATGGCGGCGCCGGCCTTCGAGAACCGCTGCAGTTCGTCGTCCGAGAGCCAGATGCCGTGGCCGGCCGTGAACTTCGGCCCGAGCAGCTTGTGCTTCTCATGGACCTGGGTGTAGTCCTGGCAGTCGGGGAACTCGTTCCGGGACGTCCGCAGCTCGGACGGGTTCTCCGAGATGTGGGTGTTGATCCAGCAGTCGGGATGTTCTTCCTTGAGCCTCCGGCAGGCTTCCATCATCTCGTCGGTGCAGCCGACGGCGAACCGGGGCGTGATCGCGTAGAGATTCCGGCCCTTGCGGTGGTAGTGCTCGATCAGCCGCTTGGACTCGCTGTAGAAGTACTCCGGGCTGATGACAGTGGTCTGGGGGGCGAAGCGATCGATGCCGGTGAGGCCCGCGATGAGACGCAGGTTGCGCCGGGCGGCCTCGCCGAACAGCTCCTCGGTCGAGACGGGGTTGCTCGTGGTGAACGCCTGGCAGGTCGTGGTGCCGCCGGCGAGCAGGGCGTCGAAGAACCGGCCGGCCGCGTCGCGGGCGTAGTTGCGATCGCTATATTTCTCTTCCTCGGGGAAGATCCAGTTCTGGAGCCAGTCGAGGAGCTGGTTCCCGTAGGCGCCGAGGACGCGCACCTGCGGGAAGTGGACGTGCCCGTCGATGAAACCGGGGAGGATCAGGCGGTTGGTGATGTGGGTGGCCTGGACGCCCGGATGACGCTTCGACACCTCGGCGTAGTCGCCGAAGTCGGCGATGAGGCCGTCCTCGACCACCATCAGCCCATCGAAGATGAATCGGGCGGACTCCTGCTCGCGCCCGACATGCTTCCAAGGATCGTCCACGAAATCGAAGAACATGCCGCGAATCGCCGAGGTTTCGCCCGCCATCGTTGTGGCTCCGAGAAGTTTAAAGCCGGGTCGTCATTCGCATCGACGCGATCACGATCCCGGGCGTCCGGGAGCGTCACCAATTTCCTGCAGTTCAAACCTATGACATCATTCACCAATCGGCGCATTTTTTTTCCGACCGCAATCGGGATTCGCGGACAGGGCGTTCCGATTCGATGTGCATCCTGCATGATGCGGGGCGAAGGTGTCGAACGTCCCAATCATCAGGAACGCCCCATGCACACGATCCTGCTGCGTCTCGCGACCATCTACCTGTGCATGGCTCCACAGGCCGATTACACGCTTGAATCCGTCGACCTCGTCGGGCATGAGGACAGGAGCAATTACGTCGCGTTCTCCCCCGACGGGACGCTCCTGGCCTCCGGAAGCCGCGACGGCTCGGTAGGCTCTGGGACGTCGCCGATTGCACAGCACGAAGACGTGGTTGACGGCGTCGTCTTTTCCCACGACGGGACGATGCTCGCCTCGACCGGGTTGAAACCATCATCCGGATCTGGGACGTCGCCTCGGGCGAGCAGAGATTTGCATTTGACAAGAGAGCCAGACTGACGACGGGTACGGTGATCGCGTTCTCGCCCGCGCCGGCTTTGGCTCCGACGTTCGACTTTGGGATCTGAAATCCGGCAAGCTGCATGCGATCCTTGAGGACCAGACGAGGGCGATTCAGAGCTTGAACTTCTTCCCGACTCGGAGTCGACTCCTGACGGCAGGCTCCGATAGAACAATCAAAATATGGAACCTCGATACACGGAGCGTGGAGGCGACTCTCCCGGTGGGCTCGGCCAGCGGTCCCCAGTGCGTGACCCTTTCGTCTGACGATCACATCGTCGCGGCCCTCGAGAACGGCGAAGTGGTGTTGCGGAGTTCGTTTCCTCCGCTCTATGAGGAGGAGAATCGCATCAAAATAAGCCACGGCGAGATCGACAGTCTCGCCGTGGCGCGAAGGCAGCCTATGGTGACCGTCGGCAGCCGAGACGGCACCGTGACGATCGTCCGGTGGAAGAAGAAAGCCGGCCCGTAACCCCAAAAGGCATCAACTCGCTGCGATGACTCCGTCAAAGCGCGACCGGATTCGGTCCCGGAATTCGTCACTACCGAGTTCTCAAAGGTTGACGACCGAATGCTTGACGAGGTAGCGGCGTCCTCGGGGCGACGACGTGAGGTCGAAGTTGCCCATGCCAAGCGCGCCGGCGAGCGCGATGTGCTGCGGCTGGCGGACGTCGAACCCCTCGGTCCCGAGCGGGTCAAGGGCCGATTTGCCCGAAGCGGCGACGGGGGGCAGCTTCGCAAGCGCGCGCTTGGCGTCGATGATCCCCCACTCGATGTGGTCAAGGGCGACGGGGTCGGTGGCGAGCAGGAGGCCGTTGTACTCCCACGTCCACTTGCCGTTTTCATGGGCATGGGCGAACGGGCCTCCCTGGTAGACGCCCCGGATGCCGTCCATAATCTGGAGGACGAACTTCGAGCGAATCACCGGGTGGGTGACGACCTGGGGGATGAACTGGTTGCAGACGTTCGTGAACGTGTTGGTGTGCGACCGAGCCACGTTGTTGACCGACCCGTGGCTCATGTTCTTCAGGGCGCCCGTCACCCCCGCCGAACCGTGGTCCTTGAGGACCGGAATCGCCACGATCTTGTTGACGACCTTCGTCACGAACTTCCCCAGATGCGACCGGTACGCCCGGTCGTCCTTGGGGTTGTCGCCGTAGTTGACCAGGTCCATCCAGACGAAGGCGTCCCGGTCGTAGCCGGCGATCGGGTCGTCGCGAAAGCCCTCGAAGTCGAGCGCAAGCTGATCGCCGCCGTCGGCCGTGAGTCCCCCGAAGCGGATGCCGGCGGGGAGGATCTTGTCATACCCGGCGGCCAGCAACTCCTGGCGATAGCGATCGTAGACGAAGATGTCGCCGGGCTTCACCCCCGCGGCTTTCAGCCCCTCGATCGTCTCCAGGACCAGCTCGAACGAGGAATGCGCGTAGGGCTGGCCGTTGGGCACGACCTTGATCCCGACCACGTCGCCGGGCTCGAAGAAGGTTCGCCAGGCGGCCGTCGCGTCGCCGGCGCCGGTCAGCTCCTTCAGGCCCCGGTCGAGCGTCGCCTTGACGGCTTCGCGACTGCGGGCGCCGTTGCGGATCATCGCCGGATTCTTCACCTCGACGACTCGCCCCGGGTACAGGCCGGGCGCGGCGAATTTCCCGAGGGCGTCGACCTTGGGCCCGTGATGCGACGCGCTGCCGACCACCCGCGATTGGGCCTCGTCGGCGGCCGATGACGAAGACGACGAAAGCAGCGACGCGGCGAACGGCCACGACGCCGCGGCCCCCAAAAAACCACGACGCTTCAAGGAACCGCAAGGATAACGGTCGCTCATGGCGCAGGCCCCCGTCTCGGGTACAAGGAAATGACCGCATGATCTCTATCGCGTCCGCAATTCCGAATACTGCAATAGATCTCCGGCGGACCCGGATTCTACCTCGGTCCACCACCCATGGTCCATCCAGTACCCATCGCCAATTGCGTTGATCCGTCCAAGTTCCCCGCGTCACACGACCGCCTGGCGTTTGGTATAACACCAAATTCCAAAAAAACCGCCCAGGCCGCCGAGACGAAGCCGAGAGGACCGAGCGTCATGACCGATTCGAGCGGCGTCCATGAGGGATCGCCGGTCGCCGTCATCTTGCACGAGCGGCGGGGGAACTGGGCGAGGCAGTTGCGGCCTCGGTTGCAAGACTTGCCCGTCCGCTGGTTCGAGACCCGGTCGGCGGCCGATCTGACCGGGGCGATCGACGGGCTGGCCGCGCCGGTGGTCGTCATCGACCTGGGAAAAGACCCGGCCGGCCCGCTGGAAGACCTGGTCGGGATCATCGCCCGGGAGTCGTCGGCGCGGGTCCTGGTGATCGATCCCGAGGCCCGCGAAGGGGTCAAGGAGCTGGCTCGCGAGCTGGGCGCCACGCACGTCGTATCAGGCTTCGCCGCTCCTCCCGAGGTCGCCGAGCTGATTGCGCGATGGGTGACGCTGGCGGCGGTCGAGATCGAGCGCGCGGGCTGGTCGCGCCCCTTGCCCGTCGACCCGGTGAAGCACCCGATGGAGTGGATCGACGGGCTGATCGCCGAGGCCGGAAACGCCCTCGCGCCGGCGCAGCCGGACGAGCCGCCCCCGGACGACTCCTAGTCGCTTCGAGGGGGATTCCCTACAATGGATTGAAAGGGATCACTCTGGCCCACCCAATCAACCTTGTGGCGAAACCGTCACGATCCGGGGACCATGCTTGATGTTCGGCAAGACCCATTCCGCGCTCACCGAGAAGGACGTTCTCGAGGCGCTCAAGGGGGTCAAGGACCCCGACCTGGGCCGCGACCTCGTGGACCTGGGGATGATCAAGAACGTCAAGATCGGCGACGGCGTCGTCGCGCTGACGGTCAACCTGACGACCCCCGCCTGTCCGATGAAGGCGAAGATTGAAGGCGACGTCCGCCAGGCTCTCACGAACCGGCTGTCGGGCGACTGGAAGATCGAAATCGCGATGACCGCCGAGGTCCGGGGCAAGGGCGCCGCCGAGACCGGCGACATCCCCGGCATCAAGAACGTGATCGCCGTCGGCTCGGGCAAGGGGGGCGTCGGCAAGTCGACGATGGCCGCGACGATCGCCTTCGGGCTGAAGTCGTACGGCGCGTCGGTCGGTCTGATGGACGCCGACGTCTACGGACCGTCGATCCCCCACCTGGTCGGGGCTACCGGCCGCCCGATGGCGCGCGGCGAGCGTATCCAGCCGATCGAGACCAACGGCCTGAAGCTGATGTCGATGGGCTTCCTCCTCGAACCCGACCGCGCCGTCATCATGCGCGGGCCGATGCTTCACGGCATCATGCAGCAGTTCCTCCGACAGGTCGATTGGGGACCGCTCGACTACCTGGTGATCGACCTGCCGCCGGGAACCGGCGACGTCCCCCTGACCCTGGCCCAGACCTTGCCCCTGACCGGGGCGGTGGTGATCTGCACGCCTCAGGAAGTCGCCCTGCTCGACGCCGTGCGAGCCATCGCGATGTTCCGCCAGTTGCGCGTGCCGGTGCTGGGCATGGTCGAGAACATGGCGTTCTTCGACGTTCTCGCGTACCTCAAGGAGCGCGGCGGACCGGAGGCGAAGAAGCTGGCCGAGAACAAGGCCTGCTTCGACGCGCCGGGCGACGAGCGGGTCCACATCTTCGGTCAGGGGGGGGCCCGGCGCAAGGCGGAGGAGCTGCAAGTCCCCTTCCTCGGCGAGGTTCCGCTCAACCTGTTCCTTCGCGAGAGCGGCGACGACGGCAAGATCGAGGAGGCCCTGCGAGAAGGCTCCCCCTCTCGCCCGTATCTGCTGCAAGTCGTCGAGCGGCTCGCCGCCCAGATCAGCATCCAGAACATCAAAAACCCCAAGATGCCGAAGCTCGAAATCCTCAACTGACGTTCCGTCGCGAACAACGGCAGGGATCGATCCGCAGGGTTTCTTGATCATCCGACCCACCAAACGAGACCGTTGTTCGTACCAATAAGAAGAAGCGCCGGAACGAAGACCCTCGTGGTTCAACGCGTCCCATCGGCCTTTGCGGATGGGTGCCTTTTGGCTCGATGAAGGAGTGAGTGGAATGCGCACGAAGCCGTTCTTGTTTGCATCGACCCTGGCGATCATCTTGTGCGTCGGCTCGGCACCGGCCAAAGCTCAGTTTTACGGCGGCGGAAGTTACATCGGCGTCGGTGGTCCGTCGGGCTTCGTGACCGTCGCCAACGGGCCGATGATCGCTCCAGGGCCCATCGTCGCGCCGATGGCCCCCTACTCGTACGTCGCGGCGGCCCCTGGTGTGATCGTCAGGCCGGCGCCCATGGTGCCCATGATGAGGCCTGTTCCCTACGGAGTCTATCGCCCGGGCTGGGGACCGCGTCCTTACGGCGTCTACGGCCCGCGAGCTTACGGCTATGGCCGTCGCGGCTGGTGGTGAGCGAATCCGTCCTGCCCGCCCGGGTCGGTCGAGAAAACGGCCGACCCGGCGGCTGGCGCCTCACTAAGAAGGCGCGTCGCCGTTCCTCCAGAGATACCAACTCGCCACCGATCGGTAGGGCCGCCAGGGCTCGGCCAGCGCGTGGCAGTCGCTGGGCTTGGGCAGTTCCGCCAGGCCGTGCCAGTCGCGGAGCCCCGCCCGAACGCCCAGGTCGCCGACGGGGAGGACGTCGGGGCGGTTGAGCACGAAGATCAGGAACATATGAGCGGTCCACACGCCCACGCCCTTGATCGACGTCAACGCTTCGATGATCCTATCGTCATCCCATGATTCGTCGAAGCGATCGACGGGGACCGAGCCGTCGGCCACGGCCGTCGCCACGTTGAGCACGTACCGCGCCTTGCTCCCCGACAGTCCGACGCCGCGCAGCGCCGTCTCGTCGAGTTCGAGCAGCCGCCGCGGGTCGTGGGGACGACCGGCCAGAACGTGCAGCCGCTCGTTGATCGACGCGGCGGCCTTGGTCGAGATCTGCTGAGATACGATCGCCGTCACGAGCGCCCCGAACCGGTCTTCCCGAGGCGCCAGGCCGCATGGGCCGACCCGCTGGATGACCGCCTTGAATTGAGGATCAACTCGCTTGAGGTGGCGGATCGCCTTTGCCCAGGGATCGACGGGCTTCTCAAGCTTCGGCGCGGCTTTCGGGCTCATCTACGCCTCGGGGTAAGGCTGCTTCAAGACGTACTGGGGATTCGCTTCCAGGTACTTCGCGATGCGGTCGCGGCGACCGAGTGCGTCGGGCAGGAAGGCCATGGCCTGGTCGATGCGCTCGTCGGGCTCGGCGCAACTGAAGCGGAGGAACCCCTGGCCGGCTTCGCCGAAGCACTCGCCCCCCAGGCAGGCGACGCCGAACCCGTCGTCGGCCCCTTCGAGCAGATACATCGCCAGGCCGTGCGAGACGATCCCCAGCCGGTTGCAGATCGGCCGGACGTCGGGAAAGACGTAGAACGTGCCGGCCGGGCGGACGACGCCCACGCCCTCGACCTTCTCCAGGCCGTCGCAGAGGCGGTCGACCTTCTTGCGAAACCGCTCCATATACTCGTCGCGCGTGGCCGCGTCATGTTCGAGAGCCGCCCGCGCTGCCTCCTGGACGAACGGAGGACTACACGAGACGGCCGTGTTGATCAGCTTGCCGATCGCCGCGACCACGTCCGGGTGGGCGACGGCGAACCCCATCCGCCAGCCGCTCATGCTGTACGATTTCGAGAACGTGTAGGCGGCGACGCAGTGATCGAGCATGCCCGGCTGAGACAAGATCGAGGCGTGCCGGCCGCTCCAGACCATGTGGCAGTACGGCTCGTCGGAGAAGACCATCGTATCGGTGCCGCGGACGACGTCGGCGATCGCGGCGAGGTCGTCGTGCGTCGCCACGCCGCCGGTGGGGTTGTGCGGCGAGTTCAGGAAGATGGCGCGGGGGCGGGGGTCGGTCGCCAGGAACTTGCGGACGTCCTCGGCCTGGGGTCGAAACGCCTGCTCGACGCGGAGCGGGGCCAGCACGGCGCGAGCCCCCCGGCGCTCAAGATTGGGAATGTAGGTCGGGAAGTGCGGGCTGAACAGCAAGACGCCGTCGCCGGGATCGATCAGAGCCTCGGCGAAGTACTGCTCGAACGGCTTGGCCCCGGAGGCGACGACGATGTTCTCGGCGGTCGCCGGATAGCCGAACTCGGTCGAGACGAAGCGGGCGGCGGCCTCTCGAAAGCTCGGCAGGCCGAGGCTCGGGCCGTAGCCGGTCTGGTTGTCGCGAATCGCCCGGACGCCCGCCTCCTTGGCGTGCGGTGTGGTGGCGAACGGGCTGTCGCCGATCTCCAGCTCGACCACGTCCTTGCCCCGGCTCTTGAGAGCCCGTGCCTGGGCCAGCACGGTGAAGGCGATCTCGGGCGTCAGGTTCCGCGCCAACTTGCTCAACCGAATCATCGTGACATCCCCGAATCCAACCCAAAGGAGCCAGTGTGCCACGGGTCGTACTCGCCCCGTGCCCCGAGAGCCCTCGGCCGTTCCGCACGGGTTCGGAGTACCGAACCGCGTGGCACCCAGACGGCGGCCCAGGTTTGCTCAAGTTTATTGTTTCGCGAATGCTTACCGTGAGGCGATGACCTGGGCCAGCGGTCGCACGATCCGGGGGATCACCGAGCGATTGAGGAGTTCCTCGCCGATCTCGCGCTGGCGACGGAACGACTCCAGGAACGAGAGGTCGGGGCCGTTCCCCCAGTACTGCCGGACCGTGAAGTAGAGGCTGATCTGGTCTTCGGCGAAGTCGCCCGTGCGGATCTGATGGGCGCTCGTCCGGGTCTCGATAGACAGCCGGCACTGAAGCTGGCACGACTCGTCGAGGGCCATCGTCAGCGACGGCTCGAAGTTGACGACCTTCGCGCGCGGCATTTCGAGCAGACCTTCGAGTGCGCCGCCGACGCCGAGCGCCTCGGCGACCACCTCGTCATGGTTGCCGTCGTACGTGAAGTCGAAACCGTACATGACGTCGAGGGCTTCGCAGTCGAGCAGGCTGATGGTCAAGAGCGGCGGGGCCAGCTCAAGCAGCAATTCGTGCTGGCGGTAGGCGTCCTCGGTCGACTCGGGATTGGTATGGCCCGAGCCCAGTCGCCGCGGCTCGATGGAAACCCAACGGTACGAGTCTTCCTCCTTGTCGCCTTCCAGCACCAGGTCGCCGTTCTCCCTGGTGTGGAAGTTGCTCATCTCGGGAAAGCCCTTCCGCATCTGCTCGAAGAAGTGGAGGACCGTATCGCGATTGCTGGGAAGCTCCATCTCGGTGTTCAGATTCACATTGACGTAATAATCGTCGGCGTCGCCGCTGTATCGGTTCATCCTGGTGCCCTCGTCGTCTGCCGCTTCCATCACCATCGACCACGACGCGCCGGAGTCTTCCGAAAGCGCCTGTTTTATCAACGGATTTCTTGCTTCTCACACCCGATTTCGTGAAACCACCATCCTACCAGAACGCGGCAATCGAGGAAACGAACTCAGCTTGATCGGCGTCGCCATGATCCGCATCTCCTTGTCTCAATAGGGTTTGCGCCGCGACCTGTTCAAACGCGGGTCGCGCCGGCCTCGGGGTGGCGAAGACGGATGGGGAAAAGCGCGTCGGGATCGTAGCCGGGGTCGACGAAGGCGCGGAGGCCGAGGAACGCCAGGCGGGGGTCGGCGGGGATCGGGTGGCTGGCGCCGTCGCGGCCGGCGGGGAGGCGGGCGACGACGTCGCCGTCCTCGGCCGAGAGCGGCACGGCGCGGGCGTTGGCGACGACGACCATCGGCGGCACGTTCGCGCCGGGGGGGTCGGTCCGCATCGAGACCGACCAGGGACGGCCGGGGAGCCAGGGACGCTTCAACTGGTAGGCGACCGTGATTTCGGGGTGCGGGCCGGGAACGACGGTCTCGGCCGACGGCTCCAGGCCCGGCGAGAGGCACGTCGCGCCGTCGAGCTCGGCGACGCTGTAGACCCGAACGTGCCAGTGGGCCAGGCGAGGCGGGACGGGGCCGCCGCCGTCGGCCGGATGAAGCTCGAAGTCGCTCGGCTCGTCCGGCGACGAGGCCGGCAGGTGGAAAAGCCACGAGCCGAACCGGTCGTACTCGGCGCGCGAGACCGCGACCCCCAGGGCGGCGGGATCGTCCGGGCCGATCGGCGACGTCCCCTGGCGCGCGACGATCCGGGCCGAGACGGTGTCGGCGGCCCAGTTCCATCGAAGTTGGACCCGACCGCCGGCGGCTTCTCCGGGGGCGTTGCCGAGCCGGATCGCGCGGAGGCCCGACGGGTCGGCGACCCGGCTCAGGCTGGCCCCGTGGCCGACGACCAGGCTGTGTCCCAGCGACGCAAACAGCGTGTACCGGCACGAGCCGGCGGCCGGCGGATCGAAGTCCTCGGCCCGATTCGGGCCGGTCAGCTCGACCCACTCTCCCGCCAGCGATTCGGCCTCGGCGAGGGAGAGAATCGCGCCCGGGGCGTGCGGGACAGGTTCGAGAGAGCGCAGCAGCCGCACCGAACCGCGCGCGGGCTCGATCCAATCGAGGCGAACCTGGCCGCCGGGCGCGAGCATGATCCGGGGAGGTCCCGGAGGCGGGACCGGCGGGCTCGGGCGGGCCGAGACCGTCACCCCCGGCGACGGGAAGCGGCGGCCGTCGGGCGTCGCATAGATCGCGAAGACGCCGTAGTGGTAAACCTTGTCGTCGGCGACGTCGCGATCGACGGCCTGGTCGCGCGCGGCCGGCACGCGCGCGCCGTCGCGCGGGTTCTTGGGCGCGGCCTCCTGATTGCGGACGACGCGAACCTCGGTGGCGCCTCGCGGGACCACCCACGACAGCGACACCTCGCCCTCGCGGGTCGCGACCCGGAGGTCCTCCACGTCGGGCAGGAAGAGGATCGGTCCGGCCGCCACCGCGGCCAGCGACTCGGCGGCCCCCCGCTTGCTGAGCACGGCGTAGCTGACCGTCTCGGCCGGCTCGACGCGGCGGTCGTCGAACTCGGCCGTCGAGACCTCGGCGATCCGCGTGCCGTCGCCAGGGTGCTTCGGCAGCTCGCCCCGCTTGCGGATGATCGCGAAGGTCAGTGGGCCCAGGCCGTCGGCCTCGGGAGGAGTCCAGGAGAGCTGGACCCGGTCGCCGAGCGCTCGGGCCTCCAGGTTCGTCGGCGCGTCGGGAGGGCAGCGGCTCAGGCCGTCGAGGGCGTTCGGCAGGTCGGCGGCCAGCTCCAAACTCATGCGGTAGATTCTCCGGGCTTGCGGCGGGTCGACGCGCTCCAGCTTGCGAGCCTTCGCCGCCAGCCCTTCGGCCCGCCGCACCCGATCGGCGACGAGTTCGCGCGCCTTGCGGATCTCGGCCGAGCCGGGATCGTCGATCCGCCGCCACGCTTCGAGGGCCTTGAGGGCCGCCGTCATCCGGCCGCCAGCCTCGGCGAGTTCGAAAACCATCCGGGCTTGCTCGATCTCGACCCGGCGCTCCTGAATCTTGGCCATTCCGTTGCGCGCGCCGACGTGGTGCGGCGCGAACGACTGAACCTTCTCCAGATGGCGGCGGGCGGTCTCCAGGTCGTGCGACCGAAACGCATGCAACGCCGCGGAGAAATGACGGACGAGCGCCTCGCGAAGAACCAGCCGAAAGCCGCAGGCGCAGCGCGGCTGGTCGACCCAGCTTGAACGCCGGCAGACGGGGCACTCCCACTTGAGCGAGGCGCCGCAGTGCTTGCAGCGGGCGGGGCCGGCTCGGCGGGCGACCGGGCTGACCTCGCTCACCCCCGCGCAGTTGCGGCAGCGGACGACCTTGTAAGCGCCGTTGCTTCCGGCCGAGGCCGCCGCGGACTTCGGCTGGCCCGCGACCGACGGCGTCGCGGCGTGGGCGGCCGACAAGTCGAGAGCCGCGCCGCAGCGCCGGCACGCGCGCTGGAGCAGCCGACTCGCGCGGTCGGGCAAGATCCCCAATGCGCCGGCCTCGTCGATGAGGATCGCCCGCGTGCCGGCGTCGAGACGATCGCGCCCCTGGAGCGCGAAGTCGGCAGTCTGGTCGAAACGCTCCTCGGCTTCCAGCATCAGCGTCCGGTCGTAGCGCGCCCTCGACTTGGCCGCGCCGAGATGCGACTGCGCGTGCGAGATCGCTTCGAGCCAGGCGGTCTTCTCGGCGGTCACTTGGGCCTTCTTCATCCACCGCTGGCGCTCCTCGTCGGCGCGGGCGGCGATCACCGAGAGCGGCGCGTCGCGAAACAGCCCGAGAGCGTCGTAGAGGTCGCGGCGCCCCAGGTGCTCAAGGGCCAACCGGATCTGCCGACGAGTCGAGGGATCGAGCACGTCGGCGGGGGGCTCGGCGTCTTTCTCCGGCTCGGCGTCGTGGACGGCGTCATCCGTGAGCTTGGGAATGAGCCGGGTCAAGCGGTCGAGCACGTCCGGTTCGAGGCCCAGCCGGCTCGCCTCGGCGCGGAGCAGGGCGAAGTCCGGCGCGCCGAGTCCTCCCTTGGCGGCCCGGATGCGGATCAGCCGCTGAAGGTCGTCGAGCTTCTCGTCGCGGTCCGCGATCTGCGCAGCGGCAAGCTCGGCGTCGTAGGCGGCGCGGGTCTCGGCGCTGCCCATGAGGGCGCGGCGGAGCGCGGGGATCTCGTCGAGAAAGAGCTGGTTGGCATGTCGGGTCTTGGGATTTCGCGTCCCCATCGACCACGCCGGCTGCTTCTTCCGGAGCGCGGCGTCGATCTCGGCGGCCGTGGCGGCCGGGTCGACGCCCAGTCTCTCGTAATAGTCGGGAACCATGCTTGTTGCGTCACTTCTCGCCGTGCGTGGCGCCTCCCTGATCGAGTCGATCGGCCATCCCACCGATCCTGTTTGGATATTGTCGAGTCCTCGCGTGGAGCCGTCCAGTGCGAGCCCGTCCCGGTTCGCACCACTCAGCCGGACTTGACGACGCCCGGGGCAATGAGTTGACGAGAAGTCACGCGGGCGGCCTCACCCCCGTGAGCCCCGCGCCGGATTGGCTTCCTTCGCTCGCGGGGAACCCGGTCTCCAGCGATTTAACCTGAAGCGGTACAGAGGCTTCGGAATTTCGTCCATCGGCTTCGTTCGCGCTGTTTCTGGGTGTTCTGGAGGGCCTTTCCCCCGCCTCCAGCAGCTTCGCCAGGTAATCGGCCATGCCCTCAGCGACCAGGGTTTCGATCGGGTCGGACCGGTACGACGAGGGGCGGGCGACCGGCTTCCGGGGGGCCGTCGGATTGGGTTCCTTCGTCGCTTTTTCTCCGGTTTCGACGCGTGGGCCTCGGCCTTGCGGATCTTCGTCAGCAAGTCGATGGTGCGGAGGAGGTCGCGGGTCCGGGCGGTCTGGAACCGTCGGAGCCGCTCGAAAGTGTCGCTGGCCGAGAACGAGGCTTGCTCGGCGAGTTCCATCGCGTCTTCGCCCTCGATCTCTTCGAGGTCCACGAGCAGATCCTGAAGCCGTTCGATTTCGCGCTCGGCGATCCCGCGCAGGAACGCGACGCCGGCCTCGGGAGATTCGGGGCGTGGCACGATCTCGCGCCAGACCCGCCAGGCGCTGAATGCCGGATCTTCGTACGGCGTCATCTCCTGCATCTGGAGCCAGAACCGGGTGCCCCACTTCTCCTCGATTGTCTCCCAGGCGAGGAAGATCTCGTTCAACTCCGGATCGTCGATCGCGGCCAGCGGCTGTTTGCCGAGCAGGCGGACGAATCGGAACTGGTCGAGGAAGGTCCAGTTCTCATTCGAGATGATCAAACAGCGCATCTCGACCCAGCGATCGAGCAGCCATTGCGCGCCTTCGGGCGATTCTTCGAGCCGGGCGACGAAGGCCGAGGGGTCGTCGGTCCAGGCCGGGCCGGAGATCGGCAACAACCGCTTCCCCGCCATGTAAAACAATTTGCGGCCGAGTTCGCAGACCTTCTCCGTCCGCTTGGCGCGCGAGCGGAGCATGGCCTTGCGCACTTTGCGCGCGAGGAGGGCGGTCTCGTACCGCTCGGCCCGGTCGAGAGTCCACGAGATCCGCGCCGCCCGGACGACCAGCTCGCGTTCGACGGCGTTGGTCGGCTGGTAGTCGTCGACCCACTCCTGGATCTTGGCTTCCAGCTCGGCCGGGTCTTCGTGGGGCAGGATCGGGTTGACGGTTTTGGCGCGCATTCCGTGTTTAAGGGCGTTCAGCCGCGATCGAGCCTTGCCCTCGTCGGATTTCGGTCCGCAGCTTTTCTTGGCGTTGGCGCGGTTGGCCTGGAGCTGGGCGTCGGTGGACATCGCGGGAAATCTCCTCGGTGGGGGCGTCGTCGATGAGGCCGCTACCGAGAGGATGTATCCGGATCGCCACTTCCAGAAAAAAATCCGGATTCTTCCGATTATTCCGACGACTTCCGCAGTGAAAACGGGTCGTCGGACAAGGCTCGCCAGAGCTGGACCGAGCCGTCGTGAGCGCACGAGGCGAGAAGGCGGCCGTCGGGCGAGAAGGCGATGTCGTTGACCTGGGCGGCGTGTCCTCTCAAGGTCAGCAATTCCTGACCGGCGAGCGTGTCCCAGACCCGGATCGTCCCGGACTTGCTGGAGGTGGCCAGCGAACGACCGTCGGTGGCGAAGGCGAGGTCGAGGAACGGATCAATGTCGCCGCGGATGGATCGGAGCAGGGCGAGGGTCGTCGCATCGCGAAGCACGACGACGCCGTCCTCGTCAGCGGTCGCGAGCAGGGCTCCGTCAGGAGAGAAGGCGACCGCCACCAGCTTCGTCGGGATTTTTTCTCGATGCAGGAGCGAGCCTTGAACCGGGTCCCAGAGTCGCACGGCTCCCGAGGTGCTGGCCGAGGCCAGCCGGCGGCCGTCGGGTGAGAACGCCACGCTGCGGACCGTACTGGAGTGGCCGACGAGCCGCTGGATGCAGCGTCGCGCGGCGACGTCCCAGAGCCGGATCGTCTGGTCGCGGCCGCCCGAGGCGAGCACGGCGCCGTTGGGGGAGAAAGCGACCGTCCGAACCATGTCGTCGTGACCGGAGAGTTCGGCAAGCAGCTTGCCGTCGGCGACGTTCCAGAGCCGGACGTTGCCGGTCGACGCCAGATGGCCCGTGGCGAGCATGCGACCGTCGGGAGAGAAGGCGATCGACGCGACCGTCCCCACCCCCCCCGACCACCCCCGAAGGAGAGCGCTCGACGCCGGGTCCCAGATCTTGATCGTCTGCGGCTCGTCGGTGTCGTCACTGCCGGTGGCCAGCAACTTGCCGTCGGGGGAGAAGGCGACCGACCAGGCTTCATCCTTGTGCCCGGCCAGCGGCGGAGGATCTGGGGGTGGGTCGAACCGCCAGATCCGCGGCGACCGGAGCCCACCCATCACCAAGGCGCGGCTGTCGGGCGTGAAGACCAGCGAGTCGGTCGCGGGGTCCGGACTCGGCGGCGGACCGAAGCGACGGCCGGTGGCCAGCTCCCAGACGGCCGCGGAAAGGAGGCCTTGAGGCTTGCGCTTCGGCGAAACCGCCAGAAACCTGCGGTCGGGAGAGAAGGCGATCGCGCGAACGCCGTCCGATTCGTTCGGATCGAGCGGGTCGCGCGAGTCGAACTTGTGGTACGGAACCGAAGCACGATCCCAGACATGAACCGCGCCGGTCGCATCGGACGCCGCGATCAGGTCGCCCCCCGGGCCGAACCAGAGGCTCGTGAGCTTGACGTCAAGCCGACGCCGTTCCCGCTCGGTTCCGTTGGATGTGTCGTAGATGATTATCAGGCCGTCGGGAAAGCCCACCGCCACCCAGCGGCCGTCGGCCGAGAGGACGATCGCCGGCGTCGCGTCGCCTCGATCCGAGAGCTTCGACAGGACCTCGCCGGTCGACACGTCGCGCACGAAGACCCCCTCGTTTTCGAGCGTGACGAAGCGCTCGCCCGAGGGAGCGAAAACGGGGTACGCGAGCCCGTCGAGGGCCACCAGCGGCTTCGGCTCGGGGCCGGTGTCGTGGAGGTTCCAGATCCGCAACGAGACCGACGGCCATGCACCGCCGGTCTCCCAGGCGCAAGCCAACAGGCGGCCGTCCGCAAGGAGCGCGTGGTGGAAAAACCGGTCCAGCTTCTCCGCCGAAGCTTCGAGCGGAAACCGCATCCGGATCTCGCCCCCCTTCGTCTCCCAGACGGCGAGCTCGTCGCGCCGGCCGCCCGAGCCGAGGCGATCGCCGACGACGATCCGGCCGTCGGAGCTGAACACGACGTCCTGCGCGTCGAAGGGCCCGCTCCTTCCAGGAGCGGCGACCCGCGGAAAGCTCCAGAACGTGAGTATTTGATCGACGCCTCGCGAGAACAGCTTCGAGCCGTCGCGGGTGAGCAGAATCTCGTGAGTGGGGACGGCGGGGCCGGGGAGGAGCACGATCTCGCGGCGAGCCAGGCGACGGAGGTAGTACCAGGAGAAATCGCGAGGGTCGTCGCCGTCCGGGCTGGGCTCGATCGCGTCGAGCGACTCCTGGGCCCGCTCCCAGCGCTTGTCGTCGACGGCCTGGGCGGCCAGACGGAGGCTCAATACGTAGGCGCGGCGTTCGGCGAGCCGGGTGGACTGATCGGCCCGGGCGACCGCGGTCCGCAACACGGCGGTGTATTTCTGAAGCCACACGGTGTATTGGAACGCGGCCAGGGCCAGACAGACGGCGACGCAGACCGTCGCCGCGAGGCCGGCCGTCACCAGCCTTCGGTGTCGCCGGGTCCATTTCCAGGCGTGGTCGACGAGGGTCGGCCTGCGGGCCCGGATCGGCCGATCGTCGAGGAACCGGGCGAGGTCGGCGGCCAGGTCGCCGGCCGTCGCGTAGCGGTCGGCCGGAGCCTTGGCCATCGCCTTGAGGACGATCGTCTCAAGGTCGACCGGAATCGTCGGATCGAGCTTCCGGGGGGCCGTCGGCTCCTCCTCGGCGATCCGCCGCAGCACGTCGATGCGGTCGTCGCCGGGGAACGCGGGATGCAACGTCAAGAGCTCGTAAATCGTCACGCCCAGCGAGTAGACGTCGGCGCGGCCGTCGAACGGTCCGCGACGGCCGAGCGCCTGCTCGGGGCTCATGTAGCGAGGCGTCCCGAGAAGGTCTCCCGTCAAGGTCAGGTCGAGGCCCCCCATGATCCGGGCCAGACCGAAATCCGTGATCCAGACGTGGCCGGCCTCGTCGACGAGGAGGTTCGACGGCTTGATGTCGCGATGCACGACGTCGCACGCGTGGGCGTGCTCCAGCGCCTCGGCGGCCTGAAGGGCCATCCGGGCGACCTCGCGCGCGAACGCCACGCCCCGGCTGAAGGATCGCGAGCCTCCCGAGGCCGCCTGAGGCGACGCGCCGGTGTCGCGCCGCTCGTTCTGAGCCCGGCGATCGCGGACGACCTGCGCCAGGTCGCGTCCCTCGATGAACCGCATGGCGTAGTACGGGGTTCCTTCAGCCGTTCCCGTGGAGTAAACCTCCACGATATGCGGGTGTTGCAAGCCCGCGGCGGCCTGGGCTTCGAGCTGGAACCGGCGCAGTTGCTTGGAATCGAGGGCCGACGCGTTGGGCAAGACCTTCAGGGCGACTCGACGATCGAGAGAGAGCTGGATCGCTTCATAGACGACCCCCATGCCGCCGCGGCCCACCTCGCGGATAATCCGAAAGTCGCCCAGGCGGCCGAGGTCGACGTGCGGGGTCGTCGGCCCTCGAAGTTCGGTCACCATCCGCAGCGTGGGCAGGATCTCACGGAGTGGAGCCTCGAAGTCGGGATAATCCAGCGGGTCGACGGCTTCGCCGCGGCGAAGCCGCTCTCCAACCTCGGCGACCACCTCGGCGAACGCGGTCTCCGTGGAATCGGAATCGAACGGATCGGACGGGTGGTCGAATCCGCTCATCATCCGCCCTCGGGGTCGCGGATGTTGATGAGCACGCGAATCCGTTGCAAGGCGCGGAGGTGCTGCATCTTGGCCGTCGTTTCGTCGACGCCCAGAATCGCGGCGATGTCGGAGAAATTCAGCTCCTCCAGGTAGTGCATGACCAGAATCTCGCGGTCGGGCGGATTCAGACGCTCAAGAGCGGCCCGAGTCCGAGGATGGCTCTCCTTCAGGACGTGCGCCTGACCGGGCGTGGTCTCGTCGTCGTTCCGGAGGGCGGCCAGGAGCTGGCGCGATCCGGCGGTCTTGACGATGGTGTCGTCTTCGTTGAGGAAGCCGCCGTCGGCCTCGGTCGGCATGTGTCGCCGACGCGTCAAGGTCAGCCGCTCGGCGGCCAACCGGTGCAGCCAGGGGTAAAAAGCCATCGGCCGATCGCGCACATAGTCGGCCAGCTTGCTCTCGGCTTCGACCAACGCCTCCCGGACGACGTCCGAGGCGTCGATCTGCGCCGCCTGGTGCGAACTCAACCGCAAGGCCACCATGCGCCTCAACCGATCCCGATGCCGTCCCAGGAGTTTTTGCAATGCGACCGCATCCCCGTCCGCGGCGTGGCGGAGGAGGAGGACCTCGGTGTCGTCGCCGGCGAGACGGGTCGTAGCCATTGACGGTTCCAGCGGGAGTGAGTGGGCAACCATAAAAAGCTTGGCATAAACGGCTTCCGCCTGCAATCCCGGCGAAGGGAGAAGCCGGTTCGATCGTGGACCAACCGCTGGACGCCCTTGCCCGCTCGATTGCGGCGCGCTACGCTGAGGCGAGTCGAACGACGGGGTGAAGACGTGCCACTCGGCCCCACCCGTTCGACGTTTCCAGTCCACCGCCAGCCCCCCTTTGAAAACAGGAGCGACGCAAGATATGACGCCCAAGGTCAAGATCACGACGAGCGAACGCAACGAACGTCTCTGCGCCTCCAGCGGATCGGCCTGGGAAGCGACCATCGGCTACTCGCGCGCCATTCGCGTGAAGGACGCGATCTTCGTGACGGGCACGGTCGGCGTCGAGGCCGACGGCCACTATTCGCCGACGCTCGAAGGCCAGACCCGACGCGCGTTCGAGATCATCTTCGCGGCCCTCGAAGCGCTCGACGGCAAGGCGGCCGACGTCGTTCGCACGCGGATCTTCGTCACCGACATCAAGAAGTGGAAAGAGGTCGGCGCGGTCCACGGCGAGTTGTTCGGCGAGATCCGCCCCGCGTTGACGATGGTTCAAGTCTCGGGCCTGATCGACGCCGACGCCCAGATCGAGATCGAGGTCGACGCCTTGATTCACGACGACCTCGTCAACCGCATGGCCTGAACCGGCGGCGATCAGCGCGGCGCGACCGGGCCGAAACCGCCGGAGCCCCTCAACGACTCAGGGATCGGCGCTTTCGACAAGTAATAGCAATAGGCGGCCACGGCCTTGAGCTCGTCGTCTTCGAGCAACTGGCCCCAGCCGGACATCCTGGTGTCGGGAACGCCTCGGGAGATCACGGCGACCACGTCTTCGGGCCGGTCGCCGTGCTTCCACTTGCCGTCGGCCAGGTCGCCGACCGGCGGTCCGGTCAGGCTCCCCGCGATCGGGCCGTCGCCCCGGCCCTCGACCCCATGGCAACCGACGCAACGCGCCATGTAGACGGTTCGTCCCAGGAGCAGCGTCGGATCGTTCAAGACCTCGACGGGAACCGGGACGGGACGGGGACGGAACGCGTAGAACCCGACGACGCCCGTGGTCATCAGGAGCAGCATGCCCATGAACACCCACTTGCCGGCGGCGGGGTCGAATGCCGCGGGGGCGTCTTGGTCCGGTGAACGGTCAGCAGTCGACAAGGTGGGCGTCTACCATCAAGGTGCCAGGAATCAGGGTCCGAGGTTCGATTCCAACCTTAACCTCCGCGACGCGACGACGGCAAGCGCTTCCGGCGGTCGGAATGCCCCGCATCAGCGCCAGTCGAAGCCGTTCTTGTCGCGCCGGGCTCTGGCGGATCGCAACGAGAGCGGTCCCACGACATGCCCGACGGCCGCCAGCGCGGCCCCGACGACGATGACCAGCAAGAACGCCGGTTGCGTCGCGAGGATGGCGAACCAGGCGAAAGCCCGCTAGACTCACTATTAAAAGTCTTTAACCTCAGCGCCACGCGAGCGGCGTCACCGATTGGGTTCGAGGAGGATTTCGCTTCAGGAGGGGAGTTGGCGAGTCGAGGCTTCACGACCCCGCTGAACCGCCGTCGTCGCGGCCTCACGAAACGATCGTCATGCCCCACGACAGCTAGGAAACAGGAGTCAGGAATGCAGCTCGGAATGATCGGCCTGGGCCGGATGGGGGCCAACCTGGTGCGGCGTTTGATCAAGGGCGGCCATCAGTGCGTCGTGTTCGATGTGCAACCCGGTCCGGTGCAGGCTCTGGTCAAAGAGGGCGCGACGGGCGCGTCGTCGCTGGACGATCTCGTGAAGAAACTGGAGAAACCGCGAGCCGTCTGGCTGATGGTCCCCGCCGCCCTCGTCGATCCGATCCTCGACGACCTCGCGCCCAGGCTCGACGAGGGCGACGTCGTCATCGACGGCGGCAACTCGTACTACATCGACGACCTCCGCCGCGCCGGCCAACTCAAGAGCAGGGGGCTGGAGTACCTCGACGTCGGCACCAGCGGCGGCGTTTGGGGGCTCGAGCGGGGATACTGTTTGATGATCGGCGGGCCGGCGGACGTGGTGAAACGCCTCGATCCGATCTTCGCGACCCTCGCGCCGGGGATCGACGCCGCGTCGCGGACCCCGGGGCGAGAGCGGCTCGGCGGCACCGCGGAGCACGGCTACTTGCGCTGCGGGCCGAGCGGCGCGGGCCACTTCGTCAAAATGGTCCACAACGGCATCGAGTACGGCGTCATGGCCGCCTACGCCGAGGGGCTGGACATCCTCCACCACGCCGACGTCGGCAAGAAGTCGCACCTGGTCGACGCCGAGACGACCCCGCTGCGCGACCCCGAGCTTTATCAATACGATCTCGATCTGCGCGACGTCGCCGAGGTCTGGCGGCGTGGCAGCGTGATCGCGTCGTGGCTCCTGGATCTGACGGCGGCGGCCCTGCTCGAAGAGCCCGAGCTGTCGAGTTTCTCGGGACGGGTCGCCGATTCAGGCGAAGGGCGATGGACGATCAAGGCGGCGATCGACGAGGCCGTGCCGGCGCCCGTGCTCACCACGGCGCTCTACGAGCGGTTCGCCTCGCGGGGCGAGGCCACCTTCGCCGACAAGCTGCTCTCGGCGATGCGCCGCCAGTTCGGCGGGCACCACGAAAAGACCGTCGAGAAATGACTCGCCGGCAGGCTCGCGGCATGGGCTGGGACCTCGGGTTCAGGAGGATTGAATGATCGCTCCCCGCTCCGACGCGCTGGTCTTCTTCGGCGCGACCGGCGACCTCGCCCACAAGAAGATCTTCCCGGCGCTTCAGGCGATGGTCAAACACGGCCGTCTCACCGCGCCGGTCGTGGGCGTGGCCAAGGCCGGATGGAACCTCGACCAACTCAAGGCCCGGGCGCGCGACGGCCTCGAACGACACGGCGGCGTCGATGAGGCCGCATTCGCCAAGCTGTGCGGATTGCTTCGTTACATCGACGGCGACTACCAAGATCCGGCGACCTTCCAGGCTCTGCGCGGGGAACTTGGCGACGCCGGACACCCGACGCACTACCTCGCCATCCCACCGAGTCTTTTCGGACTGGTCGTCGAGCAACTCGGCAGGTCGGGCTGCGCCCAAGGGGCCCGGGTCATCGTCGAGAAGCCGTTCGGCCACGACCTCGAATCCGCCAAGAGGCTCAATGCGATTCTCCTGAGCGCGTTCGACGAAAAGGCGATCTTCCGGATCGACCATTACCTGGGGAAGCGCCCGGTTCAAAATCTTCACTACTTCCGCTTCGCCAACAGGTTCCTCGAGCCGATCTGGAACCATGAGCACGTGGAAGACGTGCAGATCACCATGGCCGAGCAGTTCGGAATTCAGGGCCGTGGCGCGTTTTACGACAAGACCGGCGCCATCCGGGACGTGATCCAGAACCACCTGCTCCAGGTGCTGGCCTACGTGGCGATGGAGCCGCCGGCCGGGACGGACGGCGAGTCGATTCGCGACGCCAAGGTGAAGCTCGTCAAGGAGGTCCGCCCGCTCGACGCGCGAAACGTCGTCCGCGGCCAGTTCCGCGGCTACCACGACGAACCGGGCGTGGCGCCCGACTCCCAGGTCGAGACGTTCGCCGCCATGCGGCTGGAGATCGATTCACCGCGCTGGCGGGGCGTCCCCTTCTTCATCCGGGCCGGGAAGCGCCTGCCCGTGACGTGCACCGAGGTGATCGTCAAGCTCCGACCGTCGCGAAGCCGTCATCACTTCGACTCGCCGCTACCGAACCACCTCCGATTCCGGATCAGCCCCGAGGCCTCGATCGCGATCGGCGTGATGATCATGGGGTCGGGCGAAACCATGGCCGGCCGTCCGGTCGAGTTGATGGCGTGCCACCACCCCGACGCCGACGAGATGGACGCCTACGAGCGGCTCCTCGGTGAAGCCATGAACGGCGACCACGGCCTCTTCGCCCGCGAAGACTACGTCGAGGAAGAGTGGCGCATCGTTGATCCGGTCCTGGATTCGGCCACCCCCGTTCACGAATACGAGCCGAACACCTGGGGACCGAGTCAGGCCGATCGGATCATCACCGACGCTGCCGGCTGGCATAATCCGACGACGTCGTGAGTCAGACCGGCGATGCGAAGCCGAGATCCGCCGAGATTCCCCTGAGAGACTCTATGGAGACGATCGCGTGCCGCAAGCTCATCCCGTCGTGTTTCTGCTGGACGTCGACAACACGTTGCTCGACAACGACCAGATCGTCGTCGACCTGAAACGCCACTTGACGGAGGCGTTCGGGTCCGAGTGCGAGAAGCGCTACTGGGCGATCTTCGAGGAGAACCGCGCGGCCGTGGGCTATGCGGACTACCTCAGCGCCTTGCAGCGCTATCGGATCGAGAACCCACACAACCCGCACATACTCAAACTGTCTTACTTCCTGCTGGAGTATCCGTTCGCCGATCGCCTCTTCCCCGGCGCCCTCGAGGTGATCGCGCGATTCAATTCCTGGGGCCAGTCGGTCATCCTGTCCGACGGCGACGTCGTCTTTCAGCCCCGGAAGATCGAGCGTTCGGGCCTGTACAGTGCGGTCGATGAGCGCGCACTCATCTACGTCCATAAAGAGCAGCAACTGGACGACGTCGAGATGCGTTACCCCGCTCGACACTACGTGCTGGTGGACGACAAGCTGCGACTGCTGAACGCCGTGAAGAAAGTCTGGGGGCCGCGCGTGACGACCGTCTTCCCGCGTCAGGGGCATTACGCGCACGACCCGAAGCTGTTGACCGCGTACCCGCCCGCGGACGTCACGGTCGAGCGAATCGAAGACCTGCTCCTGTACGACCTCTCCACGCTGCTTGCGGCCGCCCAGGCCGGCGGCGGCGCTCTCGGCTCCTCGGGGTAGGGCGTTGGTCGGAGGACGAACGCCCTCGACCGCCGCCTTGCCGAACACTCAAAGGAGGCTCTTCCGCCATGTTCAAACTCAAACGGGTTTACGAACAGACGTCACCGGATGACGGTTTCCGGGTGCTGGTGGAACGGCTCTGGCCGCGCGGCGTCAGCAAGGAGCGAGCGGAACTCGACCTCTGGCTCAAGGACGTCGCCCCGAGCCCTGAGCTGCGAAAATGGTTCAGCCACGACCCGGCCAAGTGGCGGGAGTTTCAAGAGCGCTACGCCGCGGAACTCAAGGATGACGAAGCGGCCCTGGACGTGCTGAAGCAGAAAGGGAAGGAAGGAACCGTGACGCTGCTGTACGCCTCCCATGACGAGGAGCACAACGGGGCGCTGGTCTTGAAGACGTATCTCGACCGTCATCACACGAAGTGAGCGACGCTCCTCGCCTTTGCATTTGGGTTGCATGCAGCGATCAAAGCAGACCATCGCGAACATCCCTTCTCCCCTCGCGCGGGGAGAAGGGAGTTCGGCCCCGGCCCGCCTACATCCCAAAAGTCCACCGCGTTAAACCGCGTTGGCCACGACCCAGGCGAACAGGCTCTTGAAATCCTCGAAACAGCGAGAGCAGACCCAGCGGTCGCCGCGATGCGTGGCGTACGCTTCGCTCGCGGCGTCGAGGCGGTCGCCGCCGGCGATCGGCTCCCAGCAGAACTCGCAATGACCGTCGTAGCAGGCGTCCGGGACGGCGAGCCGTCGCGGAGCCGGATGCAGCGTCGCCCCGTGGAGGTAACGCTCCTGATCGTGAAGCCGCCAATCGTCTTTCCCAAAGGGCGTCATCCGTTCGCCTCGCTCGACCAATCGGGGGGAAGGCGCCCGCTTCGGGGCTTCCCCGGGATCAGACCATGACATCAGACCATGTCCTCGCTCTACGATTTAGCCGGGCGGCTCCGCCGGAGGCAAGACTTTTCTCCGAATTCCATCGGAGTCGCCCGGGATCGAGGTTTCAATAGGACCCGGGGTCGATGGCTTCGCCTCCGTTGCGTGTGATCAGGGCCTTGAGCGTCTTGGCGTCGGTCGCCCTGTTCATGAACCGGACCGAACCGTCGACGAACAGAGCATTGAAGCCGCCGGGGTGCTTGGAGCCGGCGCCGAACAGGGAGGACGGAGCCTTGGGATCGAAGGGAAGATCCGCGGGCTTGGTCCAGGGAACGCCCTCGGCGGCTTCGACGACCGCGAACGTCTTCGAGGCGCCGTCGGTGACGTCCTCGAACTGGACCTTCCGCCCCTTCTCCAGAAAGCCGCCGGGTCCATCGAAACCGAGGTAGCTCGTCAGGGTGGAGTCCGGCCGGGGGTCGCTCGGGCAGCGATAGATCGTCGGGATCTGACTCAGCAGCGGCTTGTTGTGCGGGCTGTCCCAGGGCTCGTCGAGCTTGAACTGGTTGTAGAGTTCCTGCTGCTCTATAAACGGCAGGATGGCCACGCGCCAGCTCAAGAGCGGCTTGCCGTCCTTGTCGACGATGTCGCCCGGGAACGCCCCGGTGACCGCGTCGTGGTTGTGGAATGCGAGGCCGATCTGCTTGAGGTTGTTGACGCACTGGGCGCGGCGGGCGGCCTCGCGGGCCGCCTGCACGGCCGGCAGCAAGAGCGCGACCAGCACGCCCGAGGACGCCGGCGAAGTCACGCTCGGGAGCGACTCGCGCTGGACGAAGAAAATCCCCTGATCGTCGACCGCCAGGGCGAACGACGCGGGGAAGAGCAGCGCCCGAAGCTGATCAGCCGGGGGGACCTTGGCGGGGTCGATGTTGATCGCGACGGCCGGCCCTCCGTTGGCGCGCGACGCCTGGGAGATCTGAGCGTTGAGCATCGGAACGAGTTGAGGGAGGCTCTCGATGATCGCCGGCAGGGTCTCGCGGATGTCGGAGACCGACAGCATGACCATGCCGCGCGGCAGCCGCTCGGCCAGGGGGATGAACGCCTCGGTCGGCTTCCATCGGCCGTCCGGGCCCGCGCCGGCGGCGGCGACGGCCTTGCGCGCCGCATCGCGAGACGCGGCGACCATGAGCTGTCCCTTGGCGAGCGTGATCGTGGGCGAGAAGGCGGCGCCCAGCAGCCCCGGCGGGCCGATCTCGGAAAGATCCATCACGTACTCGACGCCCGCTCCGTCCTCACGGACGAACCGGGGAGGCTTGGGAACCCCCTTGGCCTGTTCGGCGACGGCCTGGTTGATGATCTTGACGACCCCTTCCAGCTTCGCGCCCAGCGCCGCCTCGTCCGTCGTCCGCGCGCTGACCACCAGGCCGCCGTACGCGAAGAAGGTCGCGATCCTCGGGTCGGGGAGGTTGACCTGAGGCAGTTCGACGGGGAGCAGGTAGATCGCGAGTTGGGGGCCCAGCAGCTTGAGCACGTCGCCGCGAAGGTCCAGGCCGATCCGGTCGCGAACCCTCGCCTCGAACGTCTCGAACTCCTTGATGTTCTCGGGAGCGTTCTCCTTGACCAGCGCGACGACCTGATCGTAGGTCTTGAGTGGATCGATCGAGAACAGGTTGAAGCCGGTCAGACCGGCCGGGATCGGGGGCAGCGAGCCGACGTCGAACGTCGGCTGATCGATCAACTTCAGCGCCCCGCGTCGGGGCGAGGGAGCGACAAGCCGCAAGACGGTCGTCAGGGCCTCGGCCTGGAAGCCCCACTGGAACTCGACCGCCTTCGCGCCGTCCAGTCCGAGCTTCACGGCTTTGGGGGGCAGGGCCGGCGCGGCGGTGATGTCGAAGAAGCCGAGGGCCACGGGCTCGTAGCCGTCGCCTGGCTTCGCGAGGGCGACCCGTCTGGGATGCGACTCGGCGTTCGCCCCCTTGCCGTCGAGGGCCGCGAGCACGGCGTCGACGCCCCCCTTGTCGGCGAAGACGAGGTCATGGCCCTCGATCCACCAGCCCCCGTCCCCGTTGGGATGAATCGATCGGCCGGACTTCTGGATCGGCTCGGGCCTGGGAGCGTCTTTCGCCCGACCGGCCGCGACGGCCGCCTCCACGAGTCGGACGACTTCGGGCCGGTCGGCGTCGCGCAGGACGAACACGCCGCTCGGCTTGTCGGGGTCGCCGAAGAGCCCCGCCGCAAACCCCTTGGCCGTGATCTGATCGAACAGCAGGACGACGTCGGCCTTGGCGACCTTCTTGAAGCCGGGATTCGCCTTCTGGGCGAGATCAAACCCTTGGCCTGCCAGGTCGCGCAGCAGTGCTCCAAGCGGCGTGTCGTTGAGGGCCTTCTGAGCCGCCGTCTTCTTCCAGGCCTCGCGGTGGGCGTCGATCCCGCCGAACTCGAACAGGGCGATCACCTTCTCGCCCGGCACGTAACGCGCGAGCGACGAGGCGGCCTTCTCCGTCGCGGCGGGCGCGACGGCCTGGGCCGAAGTGAACCTCGATCCGATCAACATCAGACACAACGCTGATCCCGCCGCAAGCCACGAGGGCCGACGAGCCGATCGATTCGACGAGGCGCGACACGAGCGATTCATAAAGAAACCCCTGGTCCGTCGGGATCCGAAATCACCAAAACACCTCGACCCGAATGCAACACATCGTGGAGGCGCGATCCCAGGATAAGAGCCCACCGAGCCCGGGCACAAGAAAAATCCCAGTCGCCCCAACCCATGTCGACCTCTCGATACCAAGAAGCCGCGCGGCCCTCACGAATCCGATTTGCGCGAAATGGGCAGGACGACGCGGAAGCAGGTCCCCTCGCCGGTCGCGCTCTCGACCTCGATACGCCCGCCGTGGTCCAGGACGATGCCATGGCTGATGCTCAGCCCCAGCCCCGTCCCTTCGCCTGAAGCCTTGGTGGTGAAGAAGGGGTCGAAGATCTGCGACTGCACGTCGACGGGCATGCCGCAGCCGTTGTCGCGGATCGCGACGCAGACGTCGTCGTCTCGAAGTTTCGTTTCGATGACGATCTCGCCGTCCTGACGATGGGTGGAGTCGATGGCTTGCATCGCGTTGACGAGAAGATTCAGGAAGACCTGATTGAGCTGCGCGGGCGATGCGGCGACCAGCGGGACGGTTCCCCAGCGCTGCGAGACGGCGATCCCCCGTCGGTCGAGTCGACCTCGGATCATTTCGAGAGCCGCGTCGATCGTCTCGTGAAGGTCGACCTGGTCGGCGGCCTTGCGGTCGAATCGAGCGAAGCCGCGAAGGTTGTGGACGATGTCGGCGACGCGCTTGACCCCCTGACGCGTGCTGCCGAGCATCTTGCCGAGGTGTTCCTTGACGTAAGCCAGGTCGCATTCTTCATCGAGCCGTCGGATCTCGATCGCGAGGTCGGGACGTGCCGAGGCGATGAGGTCGATACTCTGCTCGTAGCAGACGAGGATGCCCATCAGCGCCCGCGCGTCGCGGTCGAGGCTGGCGAGGTTGTTGGCGACGTAGGCCAGCGGGTTGTTGATCTCGTGAGCCACGCTGGCGCTGAGCATGCCGAGCGATGCGAGTTTTTCCGACTGGACGACGCGGGCGTGCATCTGAGTGCGATCGATGAACTGTCCGATCTGATTGCCCAGGATCTTCATCATCGCGATCAGCTCGGAGTCTTGGGACCGAGACTGGCGGCTGAAGAACCCGAGCACGCCCAGACATTCGCCGCGCAGCAAGACGGGCGTCCCGAACGCGGTGCGCAGTCCTTCGGCCGCAAGGGTGTCGGCCAGACGGCGATCCGGGTCCTGAGAGAGATCGGGAATCCAGACCGCGTCGCAGTTCGCCCACACCCGACCCGGCAGGGCTTCGCCCGATCGGAAGTCGTGCGCGCGAAGCTGCTCCTCGAAGCTGGACGACGCGTCGTCGCCGGTGCGCCAGACGGTCAGACAGCGGATCTGCTGGGAGCCTGAGTCAGTCCTCCAGAGAATCCCGAAATCCCACTCCAGACGCTCGCCGACGATCTGGAGGATTCGGGGGGCGGCCTCGACCAGCGAGTCGGCCTCGGCCAAGACGCGGGCCGTCGCGTATTCGACGGCAAGTCGCTGCTCGAAACGCTTCCTCCGGGTGATGTCGTGGAAGACGACCAGGCCCCCCTGGATCGCCCCCCGGTCGTCGACGAGAGGGCGCCCGTTGACGAGCATGCACCGCCCTTGCTGAAGGCTGGGATGCCCGATCATCAACTCGATCTGATCAACCGACTCTCCCCCGATCGAGCGATGAAGGGGCAATTCCGCAGTCTTGTACGGAATGCCGACGTTGGGGGGATAAACCGACGCCAGGGGGTGCCAGGCTTCCGCAACCGGCCGACGGCCGAAGATGCGTTCGGCGGCCGGATTGATGACCAGCAGCCGCGCCTGCTTGTCGGCGACCACGACGCCCTCGCTCATGCAGTCGAGGACCGACCGCAGGATGCCGGTCTGCTCGCGGAGCGCGGCCTCCGACCGCGCCAGCTCGCCGGCGTGCCTCCCCAACCGCTGGTTGAGGCGGCGGATTTCTTCGACCTGATTGAGTCGCGAGAGGGTCCGGGCGGCGTGGCTGGCCAGCGTCTCCAGCGGTCGAAGATCAATGGCGGCCGGGTCGAGTACGCCACGCACCGCGACCTGAAGCGTCCCGAGCACGTCCTCGCCGACCAGGGGCAGGATGATCTGCCCCCGGATGCCCGCCTGGGCCACGGCCTCGTGATCGCATCGAGGATCGGCCAGCGAATCGGGGATGATCTCGATCCGGCCCTCGCGGACCACATCCGCCAGGACGTCTCGGCCGTCGAGAGGCCGAACCGTTTGCTCGACCACGCCGGTCATGGAGCCCGCGCCCCGGACTCCCCGGATCACGCCGGCCTCGCGATCCACCAGCGAGATCATCGCCAGGTCGTAGCCCAGCCGCGAGCAGAACTGGAGCACCGAGTCGAAGGTGCGATCGATGGTCTGGGAATCCGCCTGGGACGTGGAGATCCGGAAGAAGGCGTCGAGCAGGTCGCGGACGGCTTCCAGATCGCGCGTGCGTTCGGAAATCCGCAGTTCGAGGTCGGCGTGCGACAGCGCGAGCTGTTCGGTCATTTTCGAGAAGGCGAGGCCGAGGACGCCGATCTCGTCGTTCGAGGAGACGTGGATCGGGGCGTTCAGATCGCCGGACGCAACCGCCTCGGCCGCCTCGGCGAGGCGACGGATCGGCCGCGTGTGCTGGCGGGCCAACACATACGAGGCCGCCAGACCGAAGGTCAGGATCGATCCGCCGATCGCCATCAGCAGCCATCGCAGCCGCGTCACGGGCGCGTAAGCCTCGGCGACGTCGATCTTGGCCACCATTCCCCAACCGCCGTAACCCACCGGCCGGTAAGCCGCGAGCACGTCCCGCCCCAGTCGATCGGGCGACCGCAAGAGGCCACGGCGGCCCATGATCGCCAGGTTCATGGACGCCGACTTGTCGATGGGGAACCGGGTCCGCTCCGGACTGTGGCGGGGAGGGAACAGGTAGCGAATGCCGCCGTCTTCGTGAATGCCGAGCAAGACCTCGCCCGTCCGGCCCAACCACTCCGAATTGGAAAGCTCCGCCGCGATGCGGCCGAGATCCACGAGCAAAAGAATCCTGCCGATCTCGCTTCTCGCTCGATCTCGGACAGGCGCCGAGAACAGCGCGGTCGGCGTCGTGCCGACTTGCTCGGGAACCGCGACGAGCGTCTCGCCTCGGCTCGGCTCGCGCGCGCTCCAACGTCCGATCGGAAACTTCTCAGTAATCTCGGCGGGGCCGCTGGAGGCCAGTACTTTGCCCTGAACGTCTTCGAGCCAGATCGCCAGGAAATCCTTGGCGCTCTCGCGGACGTCGTCCAGCACGTCCTCGACGTCCTTGCCGAACTGCGCCTCGCTCAGCGATCCGCGCTTCAACTGCTCAAGCAAGATCCGCAGCCGCGTGCGGGTCGCGAGCTGGCGGACGCGTTCCTCTTCCTGCTGCATCGTCGTCAAGAGCAGGGCCTGTCGGTCGTCGGCGATCACCGAGAGCTGCGCATCGATCTGAGAGCTGACCATCGCGCTGACGTAAAGATACCCGACCGTGATCAGCACCCCGGCCGTGAGCGCGACCAGGAAGCCGACGAACAGGGTCAGCTTGGCGACGATCGATCCCTGAGGCTTCACCCTGGGCGGGGAGGACTCCGGAGTCGGCTTGGAGGCGATCACCATGGGGAAATCCGGGTTGCTGCCGGATCACGGATTCCGTCAGCGTCCGGACGAGCGGACCAGCATCGGAAATTCGGTGATCCGAAGATCGGTGCAGCCGTAAGGGATGAGCCTCAACTCTTCCAGAGGCGCGTCGCTCCGCGCGGGACTTCGCGGCGGAGGCGCGGCGGCCCCTCGTTCGATCTTCCAGCTTTCAAGGCGCCGCCCCTTGACCTGTAGCGAGATCGGAGCGGCGTCCACCGAGAACAGCGAGCCGCTCGCGTTCAGCGGGCTCTGTTCCAGGCTCAGGGACTTTGCGAGATTCGCCGGGTCGATCTCCAATGCGTAGTTCCAGGGAGTCGTCGGGTAGACCTCCCAGTCGGCGAATATCGGATTGTCTTTCAGCTTCTTCCACTCGGCGCCGATCGGCAGGGCGAAGACGAGCGGGCCGCGCTCGACGGCGACGGAATCGTGATCGCCGCGATAGAGCCGGAACTCGGACGGCAGGGCGAACCGGACGACCGTCGAGCCGCTCCACCGGGCGTTCATCGCCTGGTAGCCAGCGCCTTCGTTCCTCGGGGGACCGACTCGTTGAACGGTTACGTTCGTTCCCTCGATCATGAGGGGGGGCGACCACTCCGGCACGCGAAGTTCCAGCGGAAACGTCATCGGCTCGGGGACCGTCACGACGATCTCGATCGCATCGCGGAACGGGTAATCGGTCCTCACCTCGACCTTGACCGGCTTGCCCTGGATCTCGGTTTCGACGATGCAAGGCGCGTAGGCGACGACGGCCAGTCCTCCGCCGGGCGTCTTCATCCACAGGTTGGAGGCGAACTTGGGCCAGCCCTGATGGAAGTTCGCCGTGCAGCAGCCGAAGTTGGGCTCGAGGCCGTAGAGGTTGGAATCCGGTCCGTTGTCGACGTAAACGTGCTCGCCCTCCCGCTTACATACGACCTGGTTGCACTGCTGATCGTACTGATGAGCAGTCATATCTTTCTTGAAGGTGGCGGGCAGGGCGTTGAATGTGATCTTCTCAAGCCGATCGCCCAGCCGGGCGTCGCCGGTGATCGCGATCGCCGTTTCCAGCGAGTACATGGCCTCGACCACCGTGCAAAGCTCGGTGCCCTGCGACGGGCTGCGGCCGGCGAGGTGTTCGTCGCAGGTGAACATCCCCGTGGCCTGGCCGTGGTATTTGTCGAGGATTTCGAGCATCGAGAAGACGGAGTCGCGGTCCTTGGGGTCTCCCGAGATCCGGTAACGGACCGGCCCGTACTTGAGCCCCATGGCGGTGTTGACTCCGTGAGTGTCGAGTTCGAACTTGCCCTGCGTCTTGCCGGTGAACTTGAAGTCGTCGAAATGGGCGCGCCAGTCGTAGCTCTGCGCGAAGGCTTTCCGCGCCAGGTCGATCAGCCAGGGCTCGCGGACGCGGTCGTGCAGCGCGTAGAGGGCCGTCGAGAGATCGGCCGCGCGCATCTTACCCCAGTTCGACAGCGGCGTCTGATCGAGAACCTTGTCGAGCTTGCGGGCGCACCTCAGCAGCGCGGGAATCACGCGAGGGTCGGCCGTGGCCTGCTCGTACTGGAGGAACGCCTTGAAGAGAGGGAACAGGGGCCAGGGATCGTAAGGCTGGTGGCCCGCCGCGTCGCCGATCGGTCCGAGCCAGCCGTCGGGCTGCTGGTGTTCGAGGATGGTGTCGACGAACCGCTTGACCTTGGCCTTGAGCGCCGGCTCGTCGTTGAGGTAAGCCAACGGCACGAGGCCGTCAAGCCAGTACGGTACGCGCTCCCAGCCTTCGGCCTTGCCGCCGATCCAGGCGCTCGACTTGATGTCGGGCCAGAACTCGTCGAGGCAGCCGCCCAGACCGGCCGCCTGGATTTCCAATTGACGCTTCAGCCAGCCGGTCGGCTTGATCCGCCCCAGGGGGAGCGGCTCCAGGGCGTTCGCCTCGATCCGCCCGGCCCTTGGGGGTTCGGCGAATCCCGAATGCGGCGTTCCCAGGATCAACCCGAGTGCGGCGATCCAGACATGGCGTCCCTGGCTGCGAATCATGAGTAGGCGTCCGTGGTGTCGTGCTGAACGGTCGAGCGCCGCGTCCAACACGTCCATTCTAGCCTGTCGCGGAGGGACCACGCCAGGACGGGGCGGGTGTCGGTCGTACCGCGCCCCGGCCGGTCGCGGAGTTTACGGATTGATATTGGCGTTGCGGAGGATGAACGCGATGTTGGGCGCGTAGACCTGTCCCTTGAAGGTGACGACGGCCGTCCCCTGTTCGAGCACGCCGCGCGTGCGTTTGCCGTTGGGCTTGTACTTGATCTCAAGGACCCCCTGAGAGTAGCCCTCGACGAAGTTCCCCGCGCTGGTGTTGGTGTCGAGCGAGACGCTCACGAAGCGATTGGGTCTGCCGTGGTCGTCGACGTCGCTGCTGGGCGACGCCAGGTTGAAGCCGAGCGAGCTGTTCGAGTTGATGTTGCGGTCGAAGATCACGCTGGCGCCGCTGTTCTGGATGCTCGGGTCTTTGGCCACGATCAGGCCGAGCTGGATGTCGGCGTGGAGGATGTTGGTGGTGCTGCCGACGCCCTGGATGGCCACCTGGAGGGCCTCGCTGTCGAACCGGCCGGGGCCGATCGTGTAATTGCCGACGAACTTCGCCGTGTAGAGCGATTTCTTGTACTGGAGCGGGGTCATCGCGCCCCTCGGAGAGAGCATCAGGTTGATCCCCTGAGGCCCTTGATTCTCGGGCAGGGCGATCGACGACTGCGAGGGGGCGAAACCTTTTTGTCCGCTCGTCGAGGCCGCGGAGGCGGCGGCGGACGAGGAATCGCCCAGCATGGAGCGAGCCTTGACCGAGTTCATGAAGCTCTGGTGGTTGCTCATCATGATGTTGGTCACCAGGGAGAGGAGCTGGCGCTCTTCGACGGCCTCGACGACCGGCTTCCAGCTTCGGGATCTTCGACGCGACATCAGTCCCTCCCACAGAGTCTCGGGAATCTCCGAACCGATCTTCGGCCGAATCCCACTCAGGGCATGATCCGTTTGCCCGTGACGGTGTTCAAATCCAGCATGCTGCGGCGGTGGCGGATCGCGGTGTCGAGGTATTGCTTGGCCACTTGGTTGAAATCAAGCTGTGCGTTGATATAGTTGACGATACTGGTCTCGCCCGACAGGTAGAGCCGGTAGGCCTCCTGCTGCACCTGGCGGGCGGCCGGGATGACCTCGGACTTCAGCTCGTCGACCTCCTGGCGGGTGACGGCGTACTCCTGGGCGGCCTTCTCGACGTCGATGGCGATCTGCCGCTCAAGCTCGGCGATCTCGGTCTTGGTCTGATCGACGTTCAGCACCGCGCGCTGGATGCCCCCCTGATTGCGATTGTAGACGGGCAAGGGGACGGTGACGCCGAGCGCCCAGGAGTACGCGCTCTTGAGGCCGTAGGGCGTGTTGTCCTGATACGTGAAAGGCTGGGCCAGGACGAAGACGTCGTTCAAGCGGTTGGCGCGGGCGAGTCGGACGTCGGCTTCGGCCCGGTGAAGTCCCAGACGGAACGAGACGATGTCGGGACGCTCGGCCAAGGCGATCTTGACCATCTCCTCCACCGGCGGCGGCGGGGGCGCATCGTCCTGGATCGTCCCCCGAACGCTCATCGCCTCGATCTCGGGCCGGGTGAGGTTCATGAGCGAACCCATCTCCAGCTTGGCCTTGCGATACGACGCCTGGGCGTCGATCAATCCGAGCCGGGCGGTGCGGTACTGGTTCTTGATCCGATTCAGATCGCCGAGCGAGACCCCGCCTTTCTGGTGGAGCTGCTCGGTCCTCGCGGTCAGGTCTTGCAGCCCCTTGACGCTCGACTGAGCGTAGCGGACCGTCTGACGCGCGGCGAGGACGCCGAACACGAAGGCGTCGTAGACGTCGTCGATCCGCTGTCGAACCGCCTCCTGATATTGCGCCTCGAGGACGCGTTCGGCCCGCATGGCGACCTGGGTGCGCGCCTGTCGCTTGCGGGTGACGTCGAGCGGGTAGGTGACGTTCACGTCGTACTGCGTGGGGCCCCCCGGCGCCGCCCGGTTGAACTGGCCGAACGGGACGAGCTGAGCGTCGGCGTAGAAGACCGGGTTGGCTCTGAGGCTGGCCTGGAGGGTGTCGGCCTTGGCTTGGGGGATCTCGAAGAATTTCGAGCGGAGATCCAGGCTTCGGTTCAAGGTGGTCGCGATGGCGGCGTCCAGAGTCACGCCGTCGGCCGGCCCGTCGTCCTCAGCGCCCTCGGGGATGGAGATCACGCCGAAAAGCGGCACGGACGCGCCCGAAATCGGCGCCGACTCCGGCGGGGCGATCGGCTGCTGCATCAGGGTCGGAGAGATCGCCTCGGGCGTCGAGACCGAAGTCGGAATCCCCTTGGGCGTCGAGATCCCCGGGCGTCCACCGATGATCTGGCCGGTGTTCGGCGAGTTCCCGAGCGAGCCGCCGCCGCTGCCCGGCGCCCGGCCGAGTCGCGACACCGACGAGCCGGCGGCCGATCCCTCCGAGTCGGAGGTCCCCTGGGCCGGGGCGCGAACGGCGGCGACCAACAGGACGACGGCGAGTAAGAGCAGGGGGCTCGGTCGAACCAAGAACGGGTTCATCGTCTCGCAGGCTCCTTCCCAGGCACGGCGAGGCCGTATCCCGGCCTGAGCGCGACGCGGCTTGGCCGCCGGGATCGCCGGGGCGGGCGTCTCGCGATCGATCGAATCCATACGATCGACGCCTTTCTTAGATCGACCGGCCGCGCGGCCGACTGGAGCCAAACCGCGACCGCGGAGCGATCGCCGCGACGGTCCGGCCCGGCTCGGATCAGTGCAGCTTGATGGTCACCGACTTTTCGGGCCTGCCGAACGACTCGTCGTCCCTGGGGCGATCGGACGACTTCTTGCCTTCGATGGTGAGCCGATCTTCGTGCATTTGCTCGAGGATCAGACTACCGGTGACGGCGAGCGTCTCGCCGACTTTCAAGCCGGCGTGCTCCGTGGTCGCTCTGGCGACGATCACCCAGTCGCTGGTCTCCTTGCTGACCAGGATCTTGCGGCGCTCGAATCGATGGCCGGGCCCCGGCTGCTGGACGAAGACGAAATCGAGGCGGTCGACCGAGACCATCGACTCGCGTGGGATGACGGTCTCACCGGGTTTGGGTGGGATCTCCAGGAGGACGCGGACGAACATGCCCGCCTTGAACCGTTTCTCGGGATTGGGGATCGACGTCCGGAACTTGGCCGAGCGGGTCTCGGGGTCGATGGCCTTGTCGATGCCTTCGACCTCGTCGGTGATCGTCTGATCGGAGTACGGGAAGATGATCCGGAGGGTCTGGCCGATCTCGACCTTGTCGGCGTCGAGCTCGCTGACGCTGCCCCGCACCCACAGGTGGTCGAGCGGCGCGATCTCCATCAGCTCGTCCTTGGCGTCGTAGTAGTTGCCCGGCACGACCGACCGCTTGATGACGATGCCGTCGGCCCGCGAGCGGAGGATCAGCCGGGCCTTCTGCACGCCGTCCTCGTTCTCCACGTCTTCGACTTCCTTCTCGGTCAGGCCATAGACGAGCAGTTTGTCCCTGGCGAGCTTCATTAGGAGCCGGCTCTTGCTCTCGTCGTTCTCGATCTCGATCAGTTCCTTGCGGGGGATCGTCTCGCTCTTTGCCAGGGGAGCCTTGTAGTCGAGAACCTTCTTGTCGCGGATCCACTGGCTGCGCGCCGTCTCGTAGTCGCTCTTGGTCTGCGCCAGGTCGGTGCTGAACACTTCGAGCAGGGGGTCGCCGGCCTTGACCACCGCGCCGAAACCGACGAGCACCTTGTCGATCCGGCAATCGAACATCGACCGGATCAAGGTCAGCGTGGCCGGATCGTAATCGGTGACGCCGGTGAGCCGGAGGATGACCGGCTCGGTCTGGGTCTTGACCGTGGTGGTCCTCAGGCCGATCGCTTGAACCTGGGCGTCGGTCAGCTCGACCACGCCGCGCGGCAGGGTCGACGTCGCCTCGCCCGGCGATTTGACCCAGTCCTTCCGCGGCGGCTCGTCGGCGTGGTGCGCGGATCCCGAGAGCTGATGCCAGGCCGAGAGCGCGCGCGCCCGGCTTTGGTGATCGACGGCCAGCCAGCCGGCGAGGCCCGCCGCGGCCAGCGCGACGACCAGGATTTTCCAGCCGATTCTCATGACGAGCTTCCTTCGTGATCTTCAGCGCCAAAGTCGGTCGCGTCGCCCTCGTCGGAATCGATGGCGGCTTCACGGCGGCCGTCCGGCGAGGCGGAGCGGTGCTTGTGAGGGAAGAAGCGGTCGCTGTAGTGCGAACCTTCAATCAGATCTTCGCCGCAGGGTGCGGTTCCGGCCGGGGCCGGGAAGAAACTATAAAGGATCGGCATCAAATAACGCGTCAGGAACAAGGTGCAAAGCATGGCCCCGACCACGACGATCGCCAGGGGCTTTTGGGCCTGCGAGCCGATCGAGGTCGCCAGGGCGGCGGGGAGCAGGCCCAAGGCCGCCGTCAGCGAGGTCATCACCACCGGCCGAACCCGCAGCTCGGCCCCGCGCATCACGGCCTCGCGAACCGGCAGGCCCGCGGCGCGCATCTGGTTGAAGTACGAGATCAGCAAGACGCCGTCCTGCACCGCCACGCCGAAGACCGAGATGAACCCGACCGCCGCCGAGATGCTGAACGGCGTTCCGGTCACCCACAGGGCCAGCACGCCTCCCATCGCCGCCTCGAGCACGTTGCACATGACCAGCAACGCGTCCTTCACCGACTTGAACGTCGTGTACAACAAGATCAAAATCAGACTGATCGACAGGGGCACGATGAACATCAGGCGACTGTTCGCCTGCTCCATCTGCGCGAACTCCCCCGCCCACTCGATCTGGTAGCCCTCCGGGCGCTTCACCCCGGTGATCGGATCGTTGATCCTGCGCTGGGCCTCGGCGATCGCCGAGGCCAGGTCGCGTCCGTGGACGCTGAACTTGATGGGTATGTAACGACGATTGTTTTCGCGATAGATGTACGAAGCGCCTGGCTTGTGTGGATCGATCTTGACCAGTTGCTTGAGCGGAATCCGCGCGCCCGGTTTGCCGTCGTCCCCCGGCGTGTCCACCAAGATCCGTCCGATCACCTCGGGATCGTCGCGCTGGTCCTTGGGGAGCCGAAGCACGATGTCGAATCGCTTCTCTCCCTCGACCATCTGCGTGAACGCACGCCCTCCCACGGCGACCTGCACCACCGACTCGACGTCGGCCACGTTGATCCCGTAGCGGGCGCATTCATGCCGGTCGATCTGGATCTCAAGGTTGGGTTGACCGATGATGTGGAAGAGGCCCGCGTTGTCGATGCCCCGAACCTGGTTGAGGATCGTGACGATCCGTTGGCCCTCTTCCTCCAGCACGTTCAGGTCGTTGCCGAACAGTTTGATCGAATTGGCGCCCTTGACGCCTGAGAGCGCTTCCTCGACGTTGTCGCGAATAAGCTGCGAAAAGTTGAAATTGACCGAGGGGAATTCCCGAAACTTCTCGCCCAACTCCTCCTGGATCTCCTCGCGCGTGATCGCTCGGTCCCAGATCTTGCGGCCCAGGAACATGACGGGCTTCGTCCGCCATTGCTCCATGGGAATCAGAGGAGCGTTGAACTCGAGATTGAAATAGCTGGTCACGTCGGTGCCGTCGTCGGGGCGGCCGACGTGCGACATCACGCCGCGGATCTCGGGGATCGAGCCGATCACCGAGCGGAGGCGAGGGGCCACCCGCGCGGCTTCCTGAAGCGTGACCGTCCGCGGCAGGAGGGCGCGGATCCAGAGGTTCCCTTCCTCCAACGGAGGCATGAACTCGCCGCCGAGCCGCGGGACGAGCGTGGCCGTGAAGATCAACAGCCCGACCATCGCCGCGAGCACCAGGAAGCGATGATCCAGCACCCGGTTGAGCATCGTCAGATAGCGGACCTTCATCAGCCGGTCGACGAAGGTGTCCTTCTCTTCCTTCTTGTTGTGGAAGAAGAACGAGCAGAGCACCGGCGTGAGCGTCACCGCGAGCAAGAGCGCCCCGAAGATCGCGAAGGCGTAGGTGTTCGCCATCGGGCCGAACAGCGCGCCCTCCGGGCCGGTCATCGAAAAGAGGGGGATGAAGGCGCAGACGATGATCAAGGTCGAGAAGAAAAGCGCCCGCTCGATCTCGTGCGAGGCTTCGGCGATGCGGTCGATCAAGGGACGGCTGCGGTCGGCCCCGCGCGCCGTCACGTGGCGATAGATGTTCTCGACGATGATGACCGAACTGTCCACGATGATGCCGAAGTCGACTGCGCCGATCGACAGCAGATTGGCCGACTTGCCCTGCATGTAAAGCACCGAGATCGAGAACAAGATCGCCAGCGGGATAATCAGCGCCACGATCCCCGCGCTCGTCAGGTCGCCCAGGAAGACGAACAGGATGAGCGTCACCAGCCCCATGCCCACCAGCATGTTGTGCAGCACGTTGTGGGTCGTGACGTTGACCAGATCGGTTCGCCTGTTGAACGGCACGATCCGCATGCCCGCGGGGAGGATGCCGCCGCTGTTGATCGCGTCGATCTTCTCCTGAACGGCGTTGGAGGTCGGCAGCGACTTCTCGTACTTGCGCATCAGGATGATGCCTTCGACGACGTCGTTCTCGCCGTCGCGGCCGACGACCCCCAGGCGAGGCTCATAGCCGATGACCACCTTGGCGAGCTGGCGGATGTAGACCGGCATGTTCTTGTGGGTGGTGACGACGACGTCCTGAAGATCCTCGAGCTTCTCCACCTCGATCGCATAGGCCCGGTCAGCGTGGGCGGGATCGAGCGGATCAACGCCCTCGCCGAGATAGCCGATCGCCCGGACGTTGTGCGACTGGGGCCCCAACGGCAGGATGTCGCCGCCGACGTTGGCGTTCGATTGGCTGATCGCGTCGGTGACCATTTGCAGGGTCACGTCGTATCGCTTCATGAGCTGACCGTCGAGCAGCACCTGGTACTGCTTGACCGTCCCCCCGAAGCCGGTCACGTCGATCACTCCCGGCACCGTCCGGAACTGCCGCTCAAGCACCCAGTCCTGCACCGCCTTGATCTGGTTGAGCGTGTATCCGGGGCCTTCGAGCACGTAACGGACGATCTCGCCGGTGGGGCTCCAGGGTGACAGGCCGGGGGTGACGCCCGGCGGAAGGCCGTTTATCATGCTGATGCGGTTGATGACTTCCTGGCGGGCCAGCCAGTAGTCGGTGCCGTACTCGAACTGGCACTTGATGTCGTTGAGGCCGGCCAGGGAGATGCTCCGCAGATACTGGAGCCCGGGCATGCCGTTGAGCACCGTCTCCAAGGGGATGCCGATCAGGCGCTCCATCTCCTCGGGGCTGGCGCCCGGATTCTGGGTGATCACCTCCACCAGCGGGGGCGTCGGATCGGGGTACGCCTCCACGTTGAGATTCCGCGCGGAATGCAGCCCGACCCCGATCAGCAAGATCGTGCCCAGAATCACGATCAGCCTATTGTGCAGGCTCCAGGAGATCAGCGCGCGGACCATGACGTGTCACTCGTTTCTCGAAGCGCTCGCCTGCCGGCTGCACGTGGACTCGATCCGCCTTCGGCCTTCCCGCGCGGACAGAGCGCGGGGAAGGCCCTCTCCAAACGCTCACCGACGACCCTCGGCGCGACTCGGATGCTTCAATGTACACGCCGGGACGAACTCCAGGAATGCCTACGGGAGAAATTCTTAAGGCTTACCAATAAACCCAGCGCCCCGCCCCCGGATCGCAACGAGCCGAGGTCACGACTGCATGACCTCGGCCGCCTCGATTCCCGCCCTTCGGGCTTGGGCTCTCCTCGACTGATCGCCGGAACGTCCTGGGCGTCGGCCCCGGGGGTTCATCGAACTCCGTGCGAGAGGGCTCCGTTGGTTTCGCGGCCGTTTCGGGAGCCGACGGCGGATTGTTTCTTCTCGCGCCAGAGCCGATGGACGAGGTCTTCATAGCCGCGGGCCATCCGGCGAGCGTGGCCGCGCTCGTCGGCGACCTTCTTGGCTTCGGCCGCGAGACCGCGGGCCCATTCCGGATGCTTCTGGAGCAGCAGGACCGCCGAGCGGATCGACTCCACGTCGCCCGGAACGACGACGCCGTTGACCCGATCGATCAGGAGATCGGGGACGCCGCCGACGTCGGTGGCGATGACGGGACGCCCGCACATCATGGCTTCGAGGACCACCAAGGGGTAGCCCTCCTCGGCGGAGACCATGCAGAGCGCGTCCATCGCCTCGTAGTAGTCGCCGAAGCAGCCTTTCCCGACCGTCATGGCGAACCGTCCTGGAATGAGGCGGTTGGCCAGATCGAGGAGTTGAGGATGCAACGGCCCCCAGCCCACCAGGAGCGCCTTGAAATTCTGAGGCAATTTCGCGACCGCTTCGATGACGCGGTGGGCGCGCTTCTCGGGCGAGAACCGGCCGACGTAGCCGACGACGAAGTCGTCCGGCCCGAAGCTGAACCGTGCGCGCGACTCCGAACGCGAGAGGCTCCTGGCCAGATGCGACGAATCGACGCCGTTGGGAATGACCGTGGTCGGATAACCGTCGGTCACTCGCTCTTGAACCCTCCGACTGACCGCCACCACATGATCCACGACGGGCCCGCAGCCGTCGAGATAACCGCGCGTGTAGCTCCCCTCGCCGTGAGCGACGAAGACGGTCAGGGCGGGGCGGCAGTCTCCGAGCCAGTCGCCCAGTTCGCTCGGCCCCCAGATCATCAAGACGTCGCTTTCCGCCGCGGCCCGACGGACGGCCTCGCGGCCGCCGACCTCGGTGGGAATCGACAGCTCGGCCGCGAACTCCGGATCGAAGAATTCCGGCATCGTGACCAGGCAGCGGGTGAACTGAAGCCGGCCGGGGTCGAGAAACCGGGACAGCCCTTTAAGCCAGACCTCCACCCCCGCCCGCACCAGCGAAGGGCCGATGTGAGTCATCTTCAGCGGCGTCGTCGCCGACGATTCGGATTCGTCGTAAACGCCGCCCGCGCCCGAGATCGCCGCCTTCGAAACCCCGCCTACCTGAAAGCCCTGCCAGCTCGGTACGCCCCCCGAGACAGCGCCCACTTGATGCGACCCCACAATCGGCGCAGCGCCCGAAAGGTGGACGGCGGGCGACCCCGAGTACGAAACATGAGCGCCAGTCGGCGCTGAGCCTGATAAATGAACGGACGGCGACGCGCCGAACGCCACGTGGGCCCCGGCCGGCGCCGCGCCCGAGAGATGGACGACGGGCGACGCGCCGAACGCGACGTGAGCTCCGGCCGGCGCCGCGCCCGAAAGATGGACGACGGGCGACGCGGCCGAGGTCGCCTCGGGATGCGGCCAACCGGCTTCGAGCGAACGACGCAGCTCGGCGGTCGACAGGCGAGACGGGAAGCCCGCCGGCGGCGAGGCGCCAGTCGTGGAGGAGGGGTCGTCGATCGAAGAAAGATCGTGGTCTTCGTCGTACTTCATGGGGGGGATTCCGTCTCGTTGTGGACGTGAGCGGCGGTCAAGGATGTGTTGGAGGCGCCTCGTGCCTGGGAAGGACCGCGCCCGCGAAGGCGGAACCGCCCGTCGCGGCGTCCTTCACCGATATCGTCGCCGGTTCGGCGGGGCGGAGGTAATCGGGGCTCGCCGGGTCGAGCGAGAGTAACGGTACGTCGTCGACCACTTGAGCGACGAAGCCGGCGCCGGCGACGCCGCGGCCTCCTCGCCACACATTACCCTCGAACCAGCGCGGGCCGGCGACCGACAAGTCGTGCCTCGAAGGATTGGTCCCGTCACAATCGATGATCAAGTTGCGGGCGATGGACAGGTTCGTTAAGTCGTCCCGCGACTTGCCGAGGCTGATCCAGGAATTGAGACCGAAGAACGTGTTGTTCCTGATCATCATGTTGGCGACCGGATCCTCGCCAGTGACGTCCAAGGTCACGCCGATCTGCCCATCGGAGAGAATGCACTCGGAAACCGTCACGTCGTGGATGTCGTTCTCCAAGATGATGAGCAAGCCCGAGCCGCGAATCCGACAACGCTCGATCCGGACCGAAGAAATGGCGGCCCCCAGCGTCTCGCCGCCCAGCACGATCCCCAACCCTCCGGCCGTCACGTCAAGCTCACTCAATCGCGCGGGGCTCTCGGCGGACCCGCGCGTCCCGTTGGTCAAGTAGACCGCCGCTTTTCGCGAACCCGCCGGCTGATCGATCTGGAGCTTGTCGAGAACCATCCCCGAGACGTTCTTGTAAAGCACGACGCCGTGCTGCTCACGGCCGCACTCGAGCCTCAGCCCGCGCACCGTTATGCCGGGCGTGTCACGGACCTCCAGGAGAGTGATCTCCTTCTCCGATGCGAAAAGCGTCGCGCCACGCGGCGATTCGATGGTCAGGCCGCTCAACCGCTGCAACGGGGTGATAATGATCGGCCCCTCGTAGCGGCCGTCGTCGAGAATCTGAATGGTCGCGCCGGGCTTCGCTTGTTCGACGGCCTTGCGAAGGTCCGTGAAATCGGCGGCCCCATCGTGCGAGACCGTCAAAGGCTGGTTCCCCGACCGCGCGACCGGCTGCGGCCGAAACCACGACGACAAAGAGGGCCGCCACCACCACGCCGAGGCGATCGCCGCGACCGCGACCACCCCAAGCAACCCCACGACGGCACCGCGCTTCAGGAGGCCGCGCCTCTCGGGTTGCGAGAACAGGCTCCTGGGCTGCGAGAGCAACGGAGTGACGTCCCGCGACGGTTCGAGGCTCTCGGTGGTCAACAGCCGCCGCAATTCGTCGGCGACTTCGTTCGCGGACTGGATGCGGTTCTTCGGTTCCTTCTCCAGGAGGCGGCTAACCAAGGCCGCGAGCGACTTGGGGATGCTCGGGTCGACCTCGTCGAGCGGGAGGGGGTCGAAGTCGCTCACCCGGCGAACGACGTCGAGCATGTGACTGCCGATGAACGGAGAGTGGCCGACGACCATCGCGTAGATGACGCATCCGAGGCTGAAGAGGTCGCTGCGCGCATCGACTTCCTTACCCTCGACCAGCTCGGGAGACATGTACGAGGGGGTGCCGAGGACCTGGTTGGTCGGGGTCAGATCGGCGCAGTCGAGGGCGACCTGCGCCAGGCCGAAATCGCCGATCTTGACCCGGTCGACCGAGTTCTCCAGCATGACGTTCGCCGGCTTGACGTCGCGATGGATGGTCCCCACCGCGTGGGCCGCGGCCAGGCCGTCGGCGATCTGCGCGCTGATCCGCACGATCTCCAGAGTAGGCAGCGGGCGACGATGGCGAATCCGATCCTCGAGCGACTCGCCGGCCACGTATTCCATGACCAGGTAGGGCACGTCCTTGTGCTCGCTGACGGCGTGGATCGTGACGACGTTGGGATGGTTGATCGCCGCTACCGCGCGCGCTTCGCGTGAGAACCGCAGCCGGGCGCGTTCGTTGACCGCCAGCGGCGGCGCCATGACCTTGATCGCGACGACGCGATGCAACAGCGGATCGAACCCCTTGAAGACGATCCCCATGCCGCCGCGACCGAGTTCGTATTCGACCTCGTAGTTGCCGAGCCAGCCCAGGCTGCTCCCCTGACGATCGGGGAACAGATAGCGGACCGCGCTGTCGGCGTCGTCTCGATTGAGCTTGGCGTCGTAGTCGGTGCGAGGGTTGACCCTCTCGGCGTCGTTCAGAGTGTCGCCCGTCAAATCGAAACGGAAACTGTGCGGCCCCTCGTCCTCGATCGTCGGCTCTCCGGCGAAGACCTGCAATCGACACTTCGTGCACGAGCGCAAATGCGCGGCGACGGTCGAAAACGACTCGGCGCGCAGCCGTCCCGCGGCGTACTCGCGCAGTTGATCGTCATCAGGACAGTCAGCGGGTTGACTCATAACCTCCCTCTCCGACTCAGATCGACGCCGGCCGCCCGTTGGCATCGTGATTCGACGACGCGCACGGCCGGGGCCGCCATTCGTGCAGATCGAAGTGGTTGGCTCCCATCGACTCAGGCGCGAACGCACCGACGCTGGCCGTCATCCGCGTGACGGCGAAACCCGTCTCCTCGGCCAGCTCCAGGAATTCTCGAGGCGTCCAGCACGCCGTATCGATGAACGTCCGAGGCGATCGCGGCTCGTCGTAGACGGGGAGCTGAAACACCAACTTGCCGGTCGGCTTCAAGACCGCGCGACAGGCTCGCATGATCGCCGGCAGATCCTCCTTGCGGTTGTGCATCCAGCAAATATACGAATAAACGACGTCCACCGCGATCCCCGGCGGCAGTTCCGCCCCATCCGTATGGTGTAGCGAGAGATCCGGAAAGCCTCGCTGGGCGAGCAAGCCGAGCATGCCGCTGGAGATGTCGACCGCATGAGTGCGCCGGAACATCCGGCAGAGATACTGGGTCACGCGGCCGCTGCCGCTGCCCCACTCCAGAATCGTCTGGTCGCGGTAGCCCGGACACAACGTCGCGAGATTACAGGCGTCGGCCCAGCCCGACCGGTCGAAATGGTCGACCGAGCTCGTGCCCGTGATCCAGTACGCATGATCGGCCGAACTCGCCCAGTCCCAGCGCGCGCGACTGTACGCGAACCCCTCATGTTTTTCCGAACTCTCGATCATCCCGACCGCCTCGCGTCGACTCGACGTGCAATGCAAGCCCCATCCCAAGCAGGATTTCCTCCGTAATATCCCACCTGATCGTCAGGTCGTAAGCAACAAAAATCCCCGGGCGAGACGGACTAGCGACGAAGAAATCGACCACCGTCGGGACCGCGCGGTCCCGATCGTTCGTCGCGCCGAGAGCCGGCCGAGCTTATTTAGTCACACTAAACTTATCCAGCTCGTTGCCGTCGGCCGAGATCTGGCGGACGGTCAGGGTCTTGCCCTGGACGTCGGCGACGGTCAGGGAGTGGATCTTGGAAACGAACTTGCACGTGAACTCCTGCCATGAATCGGGGTCGTCCTGCTGGCTTGGATCGTAGAGGGTCGCGCCTCCCGCGCCGGTGACCAGGTAGATGACGCCCTGGGGGCGCGTCATGGTCCGGCCGTCGAACGCGCGATCGAGGACGAACGAGCCGCCCAGCAGTTCGCCCGGCTTGACGGCGCGGCCGGCGGCGTCGACGGCCAGGGTAAACCGGAGCGGGTAGGTACGCTGATAGTTGTGGACGTGGCCGCTGAAGACGACGTCGACCTTGCCGGCTTCGAAGACATCGGCGAGCACGCGCGTCAACTGGTCGGCGAAGTGGGCCTTCGACGAGTTGAAGGGGGGCTGGTGGAACGAGACGAACCGCCAATCGGCGTCACGGGCGGCGGCGAGGTCGCGTTCAACCCAGGCGCGCATTTCGCGGGCCGTCCAGTTGACGTACGCGTTGGTGTCGAGGACGGTCCAGTGGGCGTTCCCGTAGTCGAACGAGAAGTTTCCGGCCCCCGGATAGGCGTCGCCGGCTGACTCGCGAAACGCCTTCTGGTTCTCCTCGGGGCCCCTGAGCGGCGGCACGTGGGGGCCGCCGTCCCGGAGCGCGGGACCGTTGCGCGGCTGGTCCCAGTAGAAGAAGAACGCCAGTCCGTCGGGGTTCTTGCCCAGGTCTCGATCCGCGATGTCGTGGTTGCCGGCCGCGGCCAGAAACAGCGTCGAACGGAGCAGCGGAGCGCCGACGTCGCGCGAGGCCTCGTCGGCGTTGTAGACCGGCCAGAACTTGTCGCGGTACTCGGAAACCCGTCCTCGGCTGTAGACGATGTCCCCGGTGATCATCACGTAGTCGGGGTTCGCACTGTGGACCTGATAGGCGACGGCTTTCTCGCCAGGGGTCCCGGCCCCGCAGTCGCCGAAGACCACGAAGCGATGCGGCTGCTCTTTGGCCTTCGGTGATTTCACGGTCGACGAGAAAACGACCTCGTCCCCTCGAATGACGCGGTACGAGCAAACGCCGCCGGGCGTCAGGTCGCGGAGACCGGCTCGATAGACCCGGTGCGGCGGCTGTCCCACGACGGCGATCCTCTGGCTCCGAGGCGCGTCCGTCGACCGCCAGGGCTGGTCGTCGGCCGCCCGGTACTCGACTTTCCAGCCGGCGTCGACGTCGGCGGCGTGCCAGACGACGTCCAGGCCGTCGATCTTGCGAGGGTCTGCAGGATCGCCGAGCTGGATGTAGGGCTTGACGACGAACGCGCCGGCCGGGTTGGTCTCCGCCTGGCTATGGCTCGATGAACCACAGCCGACGGCCGCCGTCAGCAGGACGAGAAACGTGCAACGGATCGTGGAACTTCCAACATTCATCATGCTTACTCCGCATGGGCGACATCGCCCACGCAACCTCGCTTCATGCCATGGAGACGTTCGGGAACACGGTCCGCCCTGCGATCGACGCGGGGATAGGATTCTCGCCGCTCGGGCGGGGGATTTCCACGAGAATCGACGGCTCAGCCGTTCACTTGATCGCCTCGGCTTGCGTTGTGGACGGCAGCCGGCTTTCGGTCAGGCCATGGACCAGAGGGCCTTCGGCCCGGCCGGTGATCAACCGCGCGCCGCGATCGTAACTGATGTACGACCAGGCCCACTGGATCATGACGAACAGCCGGTTGCGAAAGCCGATCAGAAAGAAGATGTGGACGAACAGCCAGAGTAGCCATGCGAAGAAGCCCGAGATCTTCAGGCGGCCGATCTGGGCGACGGCGGCGCCGCGGCCGATCGTCGCCAGCGACCCCTTGTCGACGTAGCGGAACGGCTCGCGCGGCTTGCCTCCGAGAGCGCGGAGGATGCTCCGGGCCGCGTGCTTGCCCATCTGCGCGGCCGCCGGCGCGACTCCCGGCACCGGCCGGCCGTCTTGCTCGGCATGGGCCAGATCGCCGATCACGTAGACTTCGGGATAGCCGGCGATGGTCAAATCGGGCTCGACGATGACGCGGCCCGCTCGATCCAGCGGCACGCCCATCATCCTCCCCAGGGGAGACGCCGAGACGCCGGCCGCCCATAGAACGGTCCGCGCCTTGATCCGCTCGGAACCGATCCACACCCCTTCGGCGTCGATGCCCGTGACGTGGACGCCGGAGCGTACTTCCACGCCCAGCGTTTCGAGTTGACGCTTCGCACTCTCGGAAAGCTGTTCGACGTACGACGGTAATACGCGGGGGGAGCCTTCGATCAGAATCACCCGGGCCGAGGCCGGGTCGATGTGCCGGAAGTCGCGCGCCAGCGTCATCCGGGCGACGTCGCGGAGCGTGCCCGCCAGTTCGACGCCCGTCGGTCCGCCCCCCACGATCACAAAGGTCAGCCACTCCCGGCGCCGCGCCTCGTCGGTCTCGCGCTCGGCGATCTCGAAGGCCAGGAGGACCTTGCGGCGGATCACCAGCGCATCCTCGATCGACTTCAACCCCGGCGCGAACTCTTCCCACTCCGGATGGTCGAAATACGAGTGAGTCGCCCCGGCCGCTATGATCAGACTGTCGTAACCCAACTCGCCGTCGGCCAGGATCACGGTTCTTCGAGCCAGGTCGATCCCGACCACGTCGGCGAGGAGGATGTCGGCGTTCCGTTGCTGGCGGAGGATGCGACGGATCGGCCCCGAGATGTCGCTCGGGTTCAGCCCGGCGGTCGCCACCTGGTACAGGAGCGGCTGGAACAGATGGTAGTTCTGTCGGTCGACGACCGAGAGCCGCACCGGAGCCCGCCGCAGCGTCTGAATCGCCGCCAGGCCGCCGAACCCGGCGCCGATCACCACGACGCGATGCAAACCTTGCGTCGCCGCCCCCCGCTTCGCCTCGCCGTCCAAGCTAGACACGTTCGCTGATCTCCCACGTCCGTTGCGGCCGCCTCCCGAATCGGAAGGGCTCGCCAACCAGGATAGGGATTTCGCGCGAGCTTTACAGGACGCCACCGGCGCGAGATTCCCGCCTCAGTTGAGGCTGGGATCGCCCAGAGGTTCGCGGAGCCGCATGATTTCCTTGAGCTTGTCGGCCCGGATCTGGCGGATCGCGGTCTGCCAGAGATCCTGATCGCCTCGCAGGAAAATGTGCGCCGTGTCGGCCGGCGTCGTCAGCCAGACGTCGTTGCTCAACTCGTCTTCGAGCTGACCAGGGGCCCAACACGAGAAGTTGGCGACGACCAGCGACGGCTCGACCTCCATGCTGATGAGGTGCTGCGACTTCACGGCGTCGAGCGCCATGTAAACGCCCGAGACGACTTCCAGGTCGGCCAGCCCTTGGTCGGTGTGCAGGACCAGCAATGGACCGGCGACGGGGCCGCCGAGATGCAGCGGCTTGTCCCACACGAAGTCCTCGTCGAACAATTTGCCCGCCAGGTCGGTCATGGTGGCGCTTGTGGGGAGATTGAGGATGATCCCCTTGGCCCCCTCGTCCTCCGTGTGCTCGACCATCAAAACGACGGAACGAGCGAACAAAGAGGAGTGAACCTCGGGCGTGGCGATCAGCAGATGTCCTTTGAGCGATTGAATGGCCATCGGTTTTCGAGCCCGTCAGGATCGAGGTCGAATCGCAAAATAACCCGGTCTCATCTCATTATAGGCCCTGACGTCCGCCTCCAACCGAAACGAGGGCCGCGCGGACCGACTCGACGGCAGGCGGATGCACCAGACCGAAACACCGATCCGCCCGGACGCCCGAAACGTGGTGATGGAGGAAGCCCCCCGCGACGGTCGGCCCCGAAAACTCGGCGGTGAGGCGCAGCCAGGTGAAGATATCGGCCGTCGCCTTCAAGGGACGCTCCAGAAAGTTCGGCAAGACGAAGACCATCAGCGGCCAGCCCCCGACTTCAGCCACCAATCGAGCGAGGGCCGGGAAGCCAAGGTACTCTCCGACAACCGCATAACGCGCGCCGGGCTCGCCGAGGACCAGGGCCCGACGGTGGGCCAGAGCGACGATCGAAGCGTCGACGATCGGGATGCCGCCCCCCGACACCACAACCACGGGATGGCGGGCCATGATGCGAACGAGCAGCGTCGAAGTCGGCTTGAGGTCGCGCGCGCCGAGGACCATCCCGGGGCAGAGCACGATCGTCGTGAACCCGCCCTCGCTCGCCGCGCGAACGAAAACCTCGGCCTCGCGCTTGGAGCGCCCGTAAGGCGATTCGACGCATTCCAGGTTCCACGGCGCGTCCTCGTCGGCCGGCGTCTCGGGAGTTCCCGCGGCCAGGGTGTGCAAGGTCGAGGTGAAGACGAACCGCTCGACCCCGACGCGTCGAGCCTCGTCCAGCAACTGGCGGGTCGCATCGACGTTCACGGCGCGGCTGACGCCGAGGCGGTCGCGGCCCAGGCTGACCCAAGCCGCCGAATGGATCACCCCGCGCACGCCGGTCAGGGCGCGTCGGACCCGCTCCGAATCACACAATTCGCCCACGATCCATTCGATGGCCGGATCGCCGGCCCGTTCGACGGGCGGTCGTCTCACCAGTCCTCGCACGCGATGTCCCGCTTCGGCCAGCCTCCGCGCAATGTGTCCGCCGACGAAGCCGCCGGCGCCGGTCACGAGCACGGGCCATTCCGCGGGATCGGGGTCGAGCGGACGAGGGATGTCCTGGCTCACCGGGCCGTGGTCCGGGGCAGGGTCGGGTCGGGCTGCCAGAGATAGAGGAACGTCGGCAGCTTGGCCCGGTCGAGTCCGGGGTAACTGAACGGCAACACCTCGCCCATGCGGGGGGGCTTCGGAGCGATCGCGTACAGCGACCGCGCGGGCGCCCCGTCGCGATGGTAGAGGACCACCTCGGCCCCCGGCGCGCCGGCCAGGCGCCGGGCCTCGCCGACGGCGTCGGGGAGATAGCCGATCTGGTCCACCAGGTGCAGCGAAAGAGCCTTGGGAGCAGCGAGGATGCGGCCGTCGGAAATCGCCTTGAGGTCGGCGTCGCTCACGACGGGCCGTAGCTGCGCGATTCTTCCCAGGAACCGCTGGCGAAAACCGTCGGCCATCTCGACGAGGATCTCACGTGATTGGGGGTCGAGCGGCTTGGTGACGCTCCCCATGTCGATCAGCGGCCCCGACTTGATCGGCTCGACCGTGACGTTGAGCTGCGCCATGGCGTCTTCCAGATTCACATGATTGAAGATCGCGCCGACGCCGCCGGTGAGGGTCGTCGGATGGGCCACGATCCGGTCGGCTCCGACCGCCAGGTAATAGGCGCCCGAAGCGGCGACGTCCATCAGGCAGGCGACCACCGGCTTGTGGGTCGCGGCCTTGAAGCGTCCCAGCTCGTCGGCCAGGATGTCGCAGGCGGTGACGCCCCCCCCGGGGCTGTGAATCCGCAAGACCACCGCCACGACCTTCGCGTCCCCCGCAGCCGCTTCCAGCTTCTCGCGAAAGCCGGCCACCGGGTTCTCGCCCGAGTCGTAAATCCCTTCGACGTTCTGGTTCAGGATCAAGCCGTCCACGTCGATCACCGCGACCCGGTGCGAAGAATCGCCGCTGGGAGACGCCTCGACGGTCGCCACGACCATCGGCCCGGGATCGATCGCCGCCGGAAGCTTGACGGCCATCTCGCCCCGAACGTCCGCCCGGGCGTCGACCTGCGCGGCCCCCTGGAACTGCCCGACAATCGGAATGGCATGATGGCAGCCACTCACGAACGTCAGCATCACGACGATCAGCAGCGTCAGCCATGCGCTCGAATGTCGGTTGTGGGAATACACGCGACCCATGCCTGTCTCGCCAAGTCTCGATTCGAATTCCGTCACGCGATCGTCGGAGTGGATTTCACTCCTCACTCGGTTCATCGGACGCGCGGCGGCGAAACTTGCCACTTCGATCGACGCGAGCCGCGAAACTGCTACAATCCGGCCATGCTGAACCATCTCGCAGCGATCGTGCTCGCGCCGATCCTTTTCTTACCTCCCCAGCAGCCCGACCCGAGCCCGGAGCCCGCCCACCAGCGCAACCCGGTTTACGAGGTGGCGTTGCGCGACGGCCTCAAGGCCGGTGGAACGACCGTCGCCCTTCCCGCGCCGACCTTCCACGACGGATTGGACGACAAAGGCCGACGCGCCGCCTTGCTCGACCTTTGCGGCTCCGAGCAAGCGGTGAATGACTTGCTCCGCGATTCGGTGACCGCCCCGTACATCCTCAAGCTCCACGACGCCAAGACGGCCGACTCGATCATCCGTTCGGTCGACCTCTGGTTCGTCGTCCGGGCCGATCTGAGCCAGCTCGACCCGGTGAAGCTGATCACGCAAGCCGACGCGAAGGCCGTTGAGGTCGGCAACATGCGGTTTGAGCAGCGCCTGCTCACCGCCGACGACCCGAAGCCCCGGAATCGCGTCGCCCAGCTCGAAGGCGACGCCCCGCACTGGTTCGTCCACCTGAAAGGCCGGCTCCTGGATCGGATCGCGTTCGAAGCCGTCGACGAAGTCATGGCGACCCGGACCGACGACTCGATGGTGATCGCCGCGCGCGTCGATCCCGCCTTCAACCCCCCGGGCGAGCCGACCAACCACTGGAAGAACCTCGCGGAAAACGGTCCCGCGAACCCGTTCCAGGGGGGCGTCAGCTACGTCAAAGTCAGCCGGTTGAAGTCGAAGGAAGCCGCTGACGCCCTCTTCGTCGAGATGCACGCGGCCTTCGCCGAGCCCGAAGCCTGGTTCCGAGGGGCCCCGATCCTGCGATCGAAATTCGCCCCCGTCGCCCAGGACCAGGTCCGACGGCTCCGCCGCGAACTTCTCAAGAACCGACCGAAATCGAGCCCCCCCTGACCCCCGCCCACCCAACCCCGACATCCCAGCCAACGTATTCCTTAAATGCGCCACACCGCGCACAGTACGATCGATCCAAAGATCGTGCACCATGAATCGTTGACCCAAATTTCGCACTCGCCCCAAAACGTCCATCTTCACTTCGGGTGTTATAGTCCTCTATGGATGACCCGCATTCATTGAGAGCCAACGCGATGCTGTGGAATCAACGCCGTGTATTCGCCCTGGCCCCTCGAATCGCTGGCGGCGCATCGTTCGTGATCGCTGCCGGGCGCGGTGGCGCGCTGGGCGTCCTCGACGTGACGGGCGACGACGACGCCTCGAAGGCGATCGACTCGTTGACGCGGTTCGCCGACAGCGAGTACGCGGTTCGCCTGCGCGCCGATCAGATCGCCGAACCGTGGGTCGACGCGGCGGGCCCGGGTCTGGCCGTGGTCGTCTGCACCGGCCCCTGGGACGGCGACATGCTGACCGAGGTATGCGCCAGGATTCACGACTCGGGTCGTCGGATCGTCGGCGAGATCGTATCGGCGACGGAAGCGGAGGCGGCGGTTTCGGCCGGGGTCGATGGTCTGATCGTGGTCGGCAACGAGGCGGGCGGACGCGTCGGCCTGGATTCGGCGTTCATCCTGCTTCAGGCCGTCCTCGCGCGGACCGATCTCCCCGTATGGGTTCGCGGCGGTGTCGGACCGAGGGTCGCCGCGGGCTGCGTGGCGGCGGGCGCGGCGGGCGTGGTGCTCGACGGGGCGGCTCTACTGGTTCGCGAATCTCCTCTGACGGCCTCGTTTCGCGACGTGTTGCGGCACTGGGACGGCGGCGAGACGCAACTTATCGAGGCCGCTGACGGCGCGATCCGCGTTTACGCCCCCCCGACGTCCCCCGTCCTCTCGAGATTGCGCGACGCGGCCCGGCGAGGCGGCGACGTCTGGACGCGGGCCGTCGCTTGCGACGTGGGCTGGAAGGCCGGACAGGCGTGGCCGATCGGCCAGGACGCCGCCTTCGCGACGGAGCTGGCGGCGACCCATGTCACGCTCGGCGGCGTTGTCCAGACGATTGAGAAGGCGATCGACGCGGGACTCCAAGGGGCCTTCAAGGCGCGACCGATGGCCGAAAGCGCGGCCCTGGCCAAGTCGCACGGTTGTCGGTTTCCGATCCTTCAGGGACCGATGACGAGGGTCAGCGACGTGCCGCTGTTCGCGGCGGCCGTCGCCGAGGAAGGGGCCTTGCCCTTCGTCGCATTGGCTCTCCTGCGAAAGGCGGAAGTCGAGCGGCTCTTGAACGAATCGGCCCGGCGGCTCGAAGGCCGATCGTGGGGAGTCGGCCTGCTTGGGTTCGTCCCTTCCGAACTGCGTCGCGAGCAGCTTGCGGTCGTGCTCGCGGTGAAGCCGCCGTTCGCCCTGATCGCGGGAGGCCGACCCGACCAGGCGGCCGAGTTGGAGCGGGAAGGGATCGCCACATACCTCCACGTCCCGTCCCCGGGCCTGCTCGACCAGTTCTTGCGGGCTGGGTCGCGGCGGTTCGTCCTGGAAGGCCGGGAATGCGGCGGGCACGTCGGCCCGCGATCGAGCTTCGTGCTCTGGGAGCAAGGCTGCCGCGTCATCGAGAAAGCGATCGACGCGGGCGCGGCGGCCGAGTCGTTCAGCCTCGTGTTCGCCGGCGGAATCCATGACGCGCGATCCGCGGCGGCCGTCGCGGCCCTGGCCGGCGACTTGGCCGCGCGAGGGGTTCGGATCGGCGTCCTCATGGGCACGGCCTACCTGTTCACCCGCGAGGCCGTCTCCACCGGCGCGATCGTCGCGCGCTATCAGCACGAGGCCGCCGAGTGCCGGGAGACCGTGCTGCTGGAAACCGGCCCAGGACACCTCGTCCGGGTCGGCAAGACGCCGTTCGTCGATCGTTTCTCCGCCGAGCGCGCGGGGCTGATCGCCCAGCGCAAGTCGCACGACGAGATCCGCGAGTCGCTGGAGACCCTCAACCTCGGCCGGCTGCGGATCGCGGCCAAGGGCGTAGAGCGCAAGAACGGCTCCGAAGCCTCGCTCGCGCCCGTCGCCGAATCCGTGCAGGCGGCGAACGGCCTTTACATGCTCGGCCAGGCCGCCGCGCTGCGCGATCGCGTGGTGACGATGCGCGAGCTGCACGAAGACGTCGCCCTCGGCGCGACCGCCTGGATCGAACGGCTCGCCTCAGGCGTCGTCGAGGCGACGGAACGCCAGCCCGATCCCGCGGCCGTCGCGATCGTGGGGATGTCGGCCGTCCTGCCCGGCGCCCCGGATCTCGCGACGTTCTGGGCGAACTCGCTGAACGGCCGCGACGCGATCACCGAGGTTCCGCCCGACCGCTGGGACTGGCGGCTCTACTACGACGCCGACCCCAAGGCGCCGGACAAGATCTACTCGAAGTGGGGCGGCTTCGTTCCCGACGTCCCGTTCGATCCGCTCCGCTATGGCATGCCGCCGTCCAGCCTGCCGAGCATCGAGCCCGCGCAGTTGCTCGCCCTGGAAGTAGCGCGAGCGGCGCTTGCCGACGCCGGCTACGCCGACCGCCCGTTCCCCCGCGAGCGTACGGCCGTCGTGCTCGGGATGGGCGGAGGCGCGGCGCAGGTGGCGATGGGCTACGCTTTCAAGTCGTACCTGCCGATGCTCGACGGCGTCGTCCCCGGCTCGGGCGCGGCGGCCCTCGAAAGCTGCGATGGGCTCTTGCCCGAGTGGACCGAGGACTCGTTCCCCGGCTTCCTCCTGAACGTCACCGCCGGCCGGATCGCCAACCGGCTGAACCTCGGCGGGGCCAACTACACGGTCGACGCCGCCTGCGGGTCGTCGCTCGCCGCGCTCAACCTGGCGGTCCGCGAGCTTCGGAGCAGGGCGGCCGACGTCGTCGTGCTGGGGGGCGTCGACACGGTTCAAAATCCGTTCACGTATCTGGCGTTCAGCAAGACGCAAGCGTTCTCGCCGCGCGGCCGCTGCCGCCCGTTCGACGCGACCGCCGACGGCATCGTGATCAGCGAGGGCGCGACGGCGGTGATTCTCAAGCGGCTGGCCGACGCCGAGCGCGACGGCGACCGCATCTACGCCGTGATCCAGGGCGTGGGCTCCTCCAGCGACGGCCGCAGCCGGGGTCTGACCGCGCCCGGAATCGAAGGCCAGACCCGAGCCCTCGAACGCGCCTACGCCGAGGCGGCCGTCGATCCGGCGACCGTCGGCTACGTTGAAGCCCACGGCACCGGGACCGCCGTCGGCGACGTCGTCGAAATCGCCGCCCTGAGCCGGCTGATGCGCGAGGCGGGCGCCGAGCGAGGCTCGTGCACCGTCGGTTCCGTCAAGTCGCAGATCGGCCACACCAAGTGCGCCGCGGGACTGGCCGGACTGATCCACGCCACGCTCGCGCTGCACAACCGGGTCTTGCCGCCGACGATCGGCGTGACGACCCCGAACCTCCAGCTCGATCTCCACGACGGCCCGCTTCGTCTCAACACCGAGGCCCGCCCCTGGCTGCACGCCTCGCTCGAACGCCCGCGCCGCGCCGGCGTCAGCGCGTTCGGATTCGGCGGCACGAATTTTCACGTCGTCATGGAAGCCTATGAGCGAGATCCGATCCCGACGACTCGGGCCGCCGATCGCGAATGGCCCGCCGAGTTGCTCGTCTGGTCGGCCGCCGATCGCGAGTCGCTGCTTGGCGACCTCGATCAACTCGCCGATCGCCTGAACGCCGGCGCGCGGCCCGCGCTCCGCGACGTCGCCCACACGTTGGCGAGCCGGAAGCCCATCGACGGCAACGGCCCCACGCTGGCGATCGTCGCAACCGGCCTCGACGATCTGGCCACAAAGCTGGAAACCGCCCGGTCGGCGATTCGCAAGGGGGACGCCGCGTTCGACGACCCGCGCGGCGTCCGCTACGCCGAGCGTCCGCGGCACGCGGGGGGCAATGTCGCGTTCGTGTTCCCGGGGCAGGGCTCTCAGGCGGTCGGCATGCTCGGCGACCTGGCGGTCGCGTTCGAGGAAGTGCTCGGCGCCTTCGACGAGTTCGACGCCGCCGTCCGCGACCTCGGCGGCGAGCCGATCGGCCCGAAGATCTTCCCGCCCCCCGCCTTCAACGACGACGCCCGCCGCGCCCAGACCGACGCGTTGCGAGCCACCGAGATCGCTCAGCCGGCCCTCGGCGCGGCGAGCCTCGGGCTCTCGCGGCTGCTGGCAAGCCTGGGACTCGCCGCCGACGTCGTCGCCGGTCACAGCTACGGCGAACTCGTCGCGCTGCACGAGGCCGGCGCGCTCGACGTCCGCGGCCTGGTCGAGCTTTCGCTGACGCGAGGGCGATTGCTCCGCGACGCCGCCGGCCGAAACCCCGGCGCGATGGCCGCCCTCGCGGCCGACGCGAAGACCGTCCGTTCCTTGATCGGCGACCTGAAAGACGTCGCGGCCGTGAACTTCAACGGCCCGCTTCAAACCGTCGTCGCCGGCTCGGAGGCGTCGGTCCAGGCCGTCGTCGACCGCGCCCAAGGGCGAAACGTTCGCGGCCGACGCCTGCCCGTGGCCTGCGCCTTTCACACGGAACGGATGGACGCCGCCCGCGAGCCCTTGACCCGGCTCGCCGCCGATCGACTGATCGCCGCGCCGGGGCGGCCGGTGTTCTCGAACCTCGACGCCAGGCCCCACCCGACCGACTTGAAGGCGATCGCCGGTCGCCTGGGCGATCACGTCGTCGAACCCGTTCGTTTCTCCGACATGATCGCGGCCATGCACGAGCAAGGGACGCGGGTTTTCATCGAGGTCGGTCCCGGCTCGGTCCTCTCGGGCCTGGTCGATTCGATCCTGGGCGACCGCCCCCATGTCGCGGTTTCGTGCGATGGCGGCGGTCCGGGGCGATCGAGCCTGGTCAGCTTGCTGCACGCCCTCGCCCGGCTCGCGGCGGCCGGGCTCTCCTTGAAGCTGGAACGTCTCACGCGGGGCCGATCCGATGCGCGGCTCGACCTCGCGACGTTGCCGGCGGGCGACGGCTCGCCGCCGCTCAGCCCTTCGACCTGGATGGTCAACGGCAGCCGCGCCCGGCCGCTGAACGCTCCCGAGCCGCGCCGGCTCGGCCAGGCGAACATCCAGCCGAAACCCTCAACCACCACGCCCAAGCCTGTCGTCTCCCTACCTCGGGTCGAAGCGAACATGAACCAGACAACGTCTCCTCCGCCCGCAGTCAACGGCAAGCCGCACAAACAAGCCGCGGCCGCCACGCCCGCGCCGTCGACCCCGACTCCGTCGGGCGCCTCCGAGCGCGTGATGGCCGCGTTCCAGGAGACGATGCGGACGTTCCTCGAAGTCCAGCAGGCGACGATGCTGGCGTACTTGACCGGCAAGTCCGCCGCTCCGACGACCACGGCGCCGAGGACGACTCCCGCTCCTCCCGCGCCGGTCTTCACACCGCCGCCCGTCGTCGAAAGCCGTCCGTCGGTCGCTCCGTCCGCGTCCGAGCCGGCTCCCCCGGTCGCGCCAGTCGCCATCGCGCCGAGCCCGGCCGCCACGTCCGAACCGGCCAATCGGGATGTCATCGCGGCCAAGCTTCTGGAGATCGTTCGCGACCGCACGGGGTATCCTCTGGAAGTCCTTCAACTCGGGCTCGACATCGAGGCCGACCTCGGCATCGACTCGATCAAGCGCGTCGAGATCCTCGGCAAATTGCGCGACGTCTTCCCTCGTCTCGCGTCGGCCTCCGATCCCGAAAGTATGGACGCCCTCACCCGCGCCGCGACTCTGGGCGCGATCGTCGATCGGGTCGAGAAGTTGCTCGGCCGAACCGACGCGCCCGACGTCGCCGCTCCCCCGACTCCCGCGCCCCCAGTCGCTCCCGCGCCGACCCAGGAGGGAATGAAGTCGGCCGAGACCGAGCCGCACGACGGAATCCGAAGGCTCCTGCTTGAAGCCGTCGATGCGCCGATGGCCGAGGACGAGAGCGGACTACCGCTCGGCTCCACGGTGATGATCGTCGAAGACGATCGCGGAACGTCGGCCGCGCTAGCCGAGCAGGTCCGGGCGAAAGGATGTCGGGTCGCCTTCCTGGGGGGTCGAGACTCCGAGATCGACTGGTCGTCGCCGGCGTCGGTCGAGGCCGCGTACCGCCACGCCCGCCAAGGCGACGTGATCGCGGGCCTGGTCCACGCCCAACCGCTGCGCTCGGGAAGAAGTCTCGAACTGGATCCGACCGGCTGGACGGATCGAATGACGTCCGAGGCGCGCGGCCTGTTCGTGCTGGCCAAGGCGGCGGCCGGCGACCTCGAACGGGCCTCGCGACGCGGCGGCGCCTGCCTGATCTCGGCGACCGCGATGGGAGGAGCATTCGCCAGCGCGGCGCGAACCTCGGCCGATTTCTTCCCCGGCCACGGCGCCGTCGCCGGACTGATGAAGACGCTCGCTCGCGAGTGGCCCCGCGTCCGGGCCCGCGTCGTCGACTTCGACCCGAACCTCGCGACAGCCAGCATCGCCGGCCGACTCCTCGCCGAACTCTGGTTCGACGACAAGTGGTCGGAGGTCGGCTACCTTGGCGACCGCCGGGTTCGGTTGAAGGCGGTCTCAAAGTCGTTGCCCGCGGTCCCGAACGACTTCCATCTGAGCCCGGGCGAGCCGATCTGGATCACCGGTGGGGCGAGAGGGATCACCGCACTGGCGGCGGCCGAGCTAGCCCGGCGATGGCGGCCCACGCTGCTCCTGATCGGCACGTCGCCACTGACCGGCGACGTCGACGACCCTCGGCTCGACGCGATCGCGCATCCGGCCCACCTCAAGACGGCACTCCACGAAAAGCTCCGTCGAGCCGGTCAAGAGAGCGGCCCCGCGAAGATCGAACAGGCCTACCAGGCGCTCCGAAAGGCGCGCGAGGCCCGCGCCAACATCGCGGAGCTTCAGGCGCTGGGATCGCGCGTCGAGTACGCCCAGATCGACGTCCGCGACACGGCGGGTCTCGAGCGCTTGGCGACCGACTGGCGACGTCGCTTCGGCGACCCCGTGGGTCTGATCCACGGCGCGGGGTTGATCCAGGACAAGCTGGCTCGCGATAAATCCATTGAGTCGTTCGATCGCGTCTTCAGCCCAAAGGTCGACGGCGCGCTCAACCTGGTCCGGCTCGTCAGGCCGGAACTCATTCGGTTCGCGATCTTCTTCTCGTCGATCGCCGGTCGATTCGGCAACAAGGGTCAGACCGATTACGCGGCGGCCAACGACGTGCTCAACAAGCTGGCCGTCTGGCTTGACGGCCGGTGGCCGGGCCGCGTCCTCGCGGCGAACTGGGGACCGTGGTCGGGCGTCGGCATGGTCTCCGACCTGGAAGCGGTGCTCGACGCCCGGGGCCTGGGGATGATCGCTCCCAAGGCGGGAGTCGCCGCGCTCTTCGACGAGTTGACGCGCGGTCGCAAGGGAGACGTCGAGGTCGTGCTCGCGAGCCATCTTGGCGGCCTTGACGGCCCGATGAAGCGAAACGCGCCCCGGGCGGAGGCCCTGCGATGAATCGACGACGGCCCTATGACGTCGCCATCGTCGGCATGGGCTGCGGCTTTCCAGGCGCCGTCGATCTGTTCGCGTTCTGGGCCGACGTCCTGGCCAATCGCGACGCGACCAGCGATCGAGCCAAGCCCGACGTCTTGCCGATCGGCGACGTCGTCCACTCCGCCTTGGCCGACGCCGGCGTCGACCCGGGACGCCTGAGCAGCGACCGCGTCGAGGTGGTCGTCGGATCAGGGGGCGGCTGCGATCACGACGCGATCCGGGATCACGTCGACCAGATGAACTGGACGAGCGCGAGCTTGCTCCGCGACGTTGGCATTGCGTCGATGGCCGCGATCGATCTGGCGAGCCGCGAGTTGATCGAGCGGCACGCCGATCTCGCGGTGGCCGTCGGCGTCACCGTTGACGAGGGCGTCGGAGCGGTCGCCCTCAAACGGCTGCGCGACGCCAAACGCGACGGCGACCGCGTTTATGCGATCATCAAGGGAATCGGCTTCGGCGACGACGGGAGCGGGCCGGCGGCCCGCTGCGTCCGAGCCATCCGTCGCGCCTGCCGCACCGCCCGAGCGAAGCCCGAGACCGTGGGACTGATCGAGGCGCGCGGCCTCCCCGCCGAGCTGCGGGCGGTTCGCGCGGTCTTTCCGCCGCCCGACGCCGGCGTTCGCGTTCTGGGCGCGGCTTCCACCGCCGGAATGGACGGATTGATCAAGGCGGCCTTATCCCTGCATCATCGCCTCTCACCGCCGACGCGATCCGACGACCGCCCGCAGTCGCTGGCGATCTCCGACGGCTTTGAGGTCCTGACCGCTCCACGTCCGTGGATTCACGGCGATCCCGATGCGCCGCGGCGCGCGGGCGTCCATGCCTCCGGCCCTCACGGCCTCTGCGCCCACGCCGTCCTCGAAGAACACGCCGCGTCGGCTGATCAGATAACCCCGGGCGCGCTGCCGAACTGGGATTGCGAAGCCTTCCTCCTCGCGGCCGACGATCGATCCGCCCTGGCCGATCGGGTCCGCGAGCTTCGTGAACAATTGCAACGCCGAGGTCGCGACCGCATCAACCTGAAAGACCTCGCCCACACGCTTAACACGGGGCGCGAGCCGAAGGACGGGAAGGTTCGCCTCGGCCTCGTCGCGGGCTCGTTCGACGAGTTGATGAAGCATCTGGAGACGATCGAGCCGTGCCTCCGCAACGACTCGTGCCAGCGGGTGCGTGACGCTCGCGGGCTCTACTTCTGGCACGACCCGCCGGGACGTCAGGGCGACGGTACGCTCGCCTTCCTCTTCCCCGGCGAAGGCTCGCAGTATCCCGGGATGCTGGCCGACCTCTGCCCGCATTTCCCCGAGTTGCGCGCGGTGCTCGACACGGCGGACCGGATCGCCCGCGAGTCGGGAGAAGCCGTGCCGCCGAGCCGACATCTTTTCGGCGCCGCGTCGTCCTCGCCCGATGCGCTCTGGGCGACCGACACGGCGGTCACGGCCGTGCTCTCGTCGCAGTGGGGGATGTTCCAGGTCTTGTCGCGGCTGGGGCTGCGGCCCGACGCCGTGGTCGGCCACAGCAGCGGCGAGCTTCCTGCCCTGGCCGCCGCGGGGACGCTCGAAACCGAACGGTCGCTGGAATCGGCGCTCAGCCGTCTGGCCACGATCTTCCGCAAGCTCGAAGCCGAGGGGACGATCCCCCAGGCCCGATTGACCGCCGTCGGCGTCGACCGGGCGCAAGCCGAGGCGGTCTGCCGCGCGCACGGCGGATCGGTCGTCGTGGCGATCGACAACTGCCCGCATCAAGTGGTGCTCGCCGGTCCCCCCGACGCGACCGAACGGGTCGTCGCCGAGCTGTGCGCGGCGGGCGCGATGCGCGAGGATTTGCCGTTCGCCCGCGCCTATCACACTCCGGCCTTTTCGGCCGTCCTCGGCCCCCTCGAAGCATTTTACGCGAGCCTCGATTTCCATCGACCGAAGACGCGCGTGTATTCTTGCTCGAACGCCGAGCGGATGCCCGACGAACCCGACGCGATCCGTCGACTCGCCGTCGCGCAATGGACGCGGACGGTGGCGTTCCGCGAGACGATCGAGACCATGTACCGCGACGGCCTCCGCGTGTTCGTCGACGTCGGTGCCCGGGGCAACCTCTGCGGCTACGTCGACGACGTGCTGCGCGGCAAGCCGGTCTTCGCCGTCGCCGCGAACCTGGCGCGACGCTCAGGAACGAAACAGCTCAACCACCTCGTCGCCTCCCTGTTCGCCCAGGGGTTGCCCCTCGACGCGACCTACCTTTACGCCCGCCGACGTCCGCAACGACTCGACCTAGCGTCCGAACCGACGAAGGCCGTCGAGCCGCTGAAGCGCGAATACAACGGACGTCTCAATCCGAAGCAACCCGACCTCGCCGCGCCGCGTTTGAGCTTCGACACCGAACCGCACGGTTTCCTCAACGGCAATGGAAATGGCCACGTCCGCTATCCGCGTGCGGATTCCACGCTCACGATCGACGCCCCCGCCGCGGCCGTCGTGGCTCCTCCGCCGATGGAATTCGCCGGCTTCGCGATGTCGAACGAGGCCGGCGCGGCCGTCGCCGATGAAGCGGTGCTCGGTTATCTGAGCACAATGAACGCGTTCTTGAAGACTCAGAACGAGGTGATGACCGCCTATTTCCAGGCGGCGAACGGTGGATGTCAGGCCGAAGCCGAAGTCGCGCCCGCCTTCCCCGAGCCCGGTCCATGGGCCGGCGCGATCCTCGCGGGGGAGCCGGGACGATGGATCAGCACGGAATTTCTGCTTGATGAATCCAACGATCCGATCGCGGCCGATCACACCCTCGGCGGCCGTCGCGTCTCGGCCCTCGATCCGGAACGGAAGGGGCTCGCGGTTTTGCCCTTCTTCGTGATGGCCGAGATGGTGGCGCAAGTAGGGAGTCTCGTCGCCCCCGTCGGTCTCGTGCTCGAGGGGCTGGAGGACGTCCAGGCGCACAAGTGGGTCGGTTACGACCCTGACGCCGTCCTGGCGATGCACGGCGAATGCGAGCCCGACGACCCGCGCCGGATTCGCGTCTCTCTCCGCCACCGAAAGCGCTCGGCGTCCGCTGATGGGACCGACGGCCGACTCGTCTTCGAGGGCGTCGCGCGGTTCGCCGAACGGACGCTTCCGCCCATCGCGCCGAAGCCCCTGTTCCTGAGCGACCCGAAGCCGAGCAAGTTCACCGCCGAGCGTCTGTACGACGAGCAATGGCTGTTCCACGGTCCCGCGATGCAGCCGTTGACCGAGCTGGGATCGGTCGGCGAAGAAGGGATCAGCGGAACGATCGCCCTCCGTCCGCTGGAGCACCTGCTTCGGCCGGGATCGCCCTCGCGGCTCCACACCGACCCGGTCGCGCTCGACGGCTTCACGCAGCTTCTCGGCTGCTGGGGGCTCGACGTCTTCGAGCAAGGCGACGTGATCTTCCCGCTCCGCATGGGAGGGCTGACGATCCACGGCGAACGCCCCGAGGTGGGTGACTCGACCGTCTGCCGCATCCACATTCGTGAGATCGAACGGCACCGCGTGCAGGTCGACGCCGAGTTGATCCGGCCCGACGGCCGGGTCTGGCTGCGGGTCGAGGACTGGCAGGACTGGCGGTTCTACTGGCCCTCGCGGTATCGCGACGTCTTTCGCGCGCCGGACTCGGTCCTGATCGGCGAGCCGTTGCCGCTGGAGGGGCTCTCCCCGCGAGTCGCCTCGGCCGTCTGGCTCGCGCCGCCGATCGACATGGCGCGGCCCGTATGGCGCGACGTCCTGGAGCGGATTCAGCTAGGGCCCGACGAGTCGGCCGAAACCCTGGCGCAGGGGGGCCCGGACGTTCGCCGCACGCACCGACTCTGGGGACGAACCGCCGCCAAGGAGGCGGTCCGACGAATCTGGCTGGAGCAGGGGGGGCCGCCGCGCTTCCCGGCCGACCTCGTCATAACTCACGACGCCGACGGCCAACCGCGAGTCGCCGATCTGGCCCGGCCCGACCTCGACGATCCGCCGGCGGTTTCGATCGCCCACGCGGAGGGGGTCGCCGTGGCCCTGGCGGCTCACGGTCCCGACGCGCGGCCGGGCGTCGACGTCGTCGCCATCGACGAGCGGTCCGACGACTTCGCGGCCTCGGCTTTCACACCTCACGAGCGAACGTTGCTCGCGCAGCCCGCCCCGTCCGACGCCTTGGAATGGGCCGCCCGGCTCGCGGCGGCCAAGCAGGCGGCGGCCAAGTCGATCGGAATCGGGCCGACCGCCGAACCGAGCCGGGTCGAGGCGCGGCGCGTCGATTTCGAGGCCGGAACCGTGCTGGTCCACGTCCGCGATCGGGTCGATCTGATCGTCCACACGAACCGTAGGAAAGACCACGCCTGGGCGTGGACCCTGGGAGCGGAGGCATAACCACATCATGAATGCTGCCACAAACGAAAGCGACATGGAAATCCTCGACGACTTGCGGCAAGTGTTCCGCGACGGCCTGGGCGTCGAGCCGGTCGACCCGATCACGCCGGCGACGCGGTTCTTCGCCGATCTCGGCCTCGCGTCGATCGACGCGGTGGTCCTCGGCGAAGAGCTTCAAAAGCGCTACGGCCGGCCCCTGCCGTTCAACGACTTGCTGGCCGAGCTGGGCGGCCGCGCCGAACGCGACCTGACGGTCGGCGAGCTGGTCGTATTCCTTCAGCAGAACCTTTAAACCAAGTCGACCGGTTATTCACTTTCTTCTCTGGTGTGTGGATACGCTCATGCCTCGAATGACAGCCAACGGCCTGACCTTCCACGTTCAGCAAGCAGGCGACGGCCCCGACGTGGTGCTGATCCACGGCTTGACCGGCGACATGTCGATCTGGTTCCTGGCGAAGACCTTCGCGATGCTGGCCGAAAGCTTCCGCGTGACGGCCTACGACCTGCGCGGCCACGGCTACACCGACGCGCCGGCGACGGGTTACACGTCGCTCGAACACGCCCACGACCTGCTCGCCCTGCTCGACGAGCTGGAGATCCCTCGGGCCCGTCTGGTCGGCCATAGCTTCGGCGCCGTGATCGCCACGCACGCGGCCGTGATCGCTCCCGATCGGGTCGAGGCGATCGTGCTCTCCGACCCCTATTTCCCGTCGTTGCGCCACCTGGAAGACGTGAGCCGGTGGGGGCACTGGCAGAACTTCCGCAAGGAGGCCGAGGAGGCCGGCGTGTCGCTCTCGGCCGACACCTGGTACGACCTCACCAGCTTCTTCGACCAGGTCCTCCATCTCGACGATCAGAAGCTCCTCGCGTTCCGTCAGGCCGTCGGCCTGCCGGGGCTCAACCGCGTGCTCCGGCTGGCGCGGACGACCTGCGGCCACGATTCCAAGCTCGCCGACGGCCTCTCGGCCGAGTCGATCGCCCAGGTCTCCGTCCCCTGCCTGGCGCTCTACGGCGAGAACTCGCCGTTCCTGTCGACGGCCGACTACCTGGTTCAACACCTGCCGCAATGTCAGGGACGGCGCATCCCTGACGCCCAGCACCGCGCCCCCGAAGAGAACCCGGAGGCTTTCAACGCCGCCGTCCGCGCGTACCTCGAAAGCCTTCAGCCCGCCGAGCGGCAGGAGGTCTGCTCATGACCGCTTCGACTTCACCCGTCGTTTTGATCACCGGCGCGGCCAACGGAATCGGTCGCGCGACCGCCCTGGAACTGGCTCGGAAAAACGTCCCGCTCGGGTTGCTCGACGTCGACGTCCCCAACCTGGAGTCGCTGGGCGACGAGTTGAGGAAGCTCGGCGCCAGGTTCTCGATCCAGATCGGAGACGTCTGTCAGCGCGAGTCGCTTCGCGAGGCGATCGCGGCGGTCGAAACCGCCGTGGGGCCGATCGACGTCCTCGTCGCCTGCGCGGGGTTCGGCCGACTGACGCTCGTGCCCGACCTGGCCCTCGACACGCTTCGAAAAACCTTCGACGTCAACCTGTTCGGCGTGGCCGAATCGATCGAGGCCGTCTTGCCGGGCATGATCGCCCGCGGCCGAGGGCATCTCGTCGGAGTCGCCAGCCTGGCGGGCTATCGCGGGTTCCCCTGGATGATCTCGTACTCGGCGTCGAAGGCCGCCCTGATCGCCTACCTCGAAGCGCTGCGGCCCGGCCTGGCGCGGCGAGGCGTCACCATCACGACGGTCTGCCCCGGTTTCGTCCGCACGGCGATGAGCACCGGCATCCCCTACAAGCGGAAGATCGACATGCTGGAGCCCGAGGTCGCGGCCAAGCACCTGGCCCGCGCGGTCCTCCGGCGCCCTCGCAACTGCGTCTTCCCGTTCTCGATGCGGATCGGTCTGGCCGTGCTCAAGGTCACGCCCGACTTCCTCTTCGACTGGATGATGCGGAAAGCGGGACCCGAAGCCCTGTCGGTCGACTTCTAACCACTGAGATCATCGCTCAAGGATTTCTCGATGCCAGCGACCCGCTCCGAAACGGAACCGACGCTCGCCGACCTCGCCGTCTGCCTCGGCTGTCGCGCACCGTTGCGGGGGCGGGACGCTTGCCTCACATGCGGTCGTTCCTATCCGACGCGTGACCAGATCCTGGAAGCGATCGGCCCGCTTGTAGGGCGAAATCGGATCAACGCGGCGTTCTACGACGGTTCCGGCTGGGTTCGATTCCGCAAGTGGGAACGGCTGTTCCTGACGCTCCAGGGAGGCGCCCGGCGGGCGCGATTGCAGATCCTCCGGCACGTCCTGGCGATCGACCGTCCCGAGGTACGGGCGCTCGAGGTCGGCATCGGCGACGGCGACAACCTCGCATATCTACCTGAGTCGTGGGACGTTTACGGGGTCGACGTCGCGCGCACGCAGCTCGTCGCCTGTCAGGAGCGGCATCCGCGCATGAAGGGCCGGTTGGCGTGGGCCGAGGGAGAGAATCTGCCGTTCGCGGACGAGACTTTCGACGTCTGCTACGCGATCGGCGGCTTCACGTACTTCAACGACCACGCCGCCGCGCTCCGCGAGATGAGGCGCGTCACGAAGGCGGGCGGCCCGGTGGTCGTGGCCGACGAGACGCCCGGCATGCACCACGCGGGGATCGGCCACTTGATCGGCGTTCCCGCGATCGACGCGTTCTGGCTCCGCGGGCTCGGGCTCGATCGCGAATTCGTCGAGATGGTCTTGCAGTACGACGTCGATCCGGAAGCCGTGGCCAGGGCGACCTGGCCCTCGGCGACGAGCCGCAACATCTGGAGCCGACTCGGCTATTGCCTGGTTCATCCAGGAATCGAGGCGTCGGGATGAACGAACCTGACAACAAACAAAGGACAGTGAACATGGCGACGGCTTCGATGCAATCCCAGGCCGCGAGTCCCTGGACGGGTGATCTGCGGGCGTTTCGGTGCCCGTCGTGCTCGGGCGATCTGGCGGCATCCGACGCGGGCCTGTCGTGCGTCGGATGCGGCACGCCGTATCCGATCCGCGACGACGTCTTGATCGTCAAGGCGTGGAGCGACGAGAACAACCGCGTCGCGCAGGACTTCTACGACAGCCCGCTCTGGCCCCGGTTCCGGTTCTGGGAAAAGCTCACCTGGTGGTGCAACGGCGGCGAGAAGCGGGCGCGCAACCAGGTGCTCCGGCACCTGCCCTCGCAGCCGGGTTTGAAGCTGCTCGACGTGGCTGTGGGCGACGGCGTTTATCTGCCGTGGATGCCCAATGATTGGGACGTCGTGGGCGTCGACGTCTCCTGGACGCAGCTCGCCGCGTGTAGGCCGCGAACCCAAGGCAAGACGGTCCGCTTGATCCAGGGCGAGGCCGAGAACCTGCCGCTTCACAACGCCCAGTTCGATGCGGTTCTGAGCATCGGCGCCTTCAATTACTTCAACGACCCCGAGGGCTCGCTGCGCGAGATGGTTCGCGCGACCCGTCCCGGCGGAACGATCGTGATCTCCGACGAGATGCCGAACCTCACCGACCGCATGATCGGCCACAAGCTCGGCGTCCCGGCGCTCGACCGCTGGATCGTCTCGCGGCTGATGCATCTGGGAGACCCGTTCACCGACATGGTCGAGCGCTATCGCGATTTGGACGTCCGAGCGATCGCCGAGCGGGTGATGCCGGGCGTCGAATACCACGAGGTCTGGCGCGGGCTCGGCTACGTCCTCGTCGGCCGCGTCCCCGGCTGACACGTCCGCTTTGGAATTCACGGAATCTCATGCGTTTCTCCACCCTGATCCTCCGCAACCTGTTCCGGCGCCGCACGCGCACGATCCTCACGGCCGCCGGCCTCGCCGTGGCGATCGCCGCCGTGCTCGACCTGGTCGGCGTCTCCTGGAACTTCGAGCGCGCGTTCATGACGCTGTACGTCGGCAAGGGCATCGATCTGGTGGTGGTCCGCGCGGGGATCACCAACCAGCTTTCGAGCACGCTCGACCAGAAGCTCGGCGACCGCATCCGCGAAATCGAGGGCGTGGCCGCCGTCGCCCCCTCGCTCATGGACGTCGTCGGCTTCGAGCAAGCGAACATCGCCAGCGCCCTGATCAACGGCTGGGAAAGCGGCAGCCTGCTCTTTCGCGGCTCGCACATCCTCGAAGGCCGGACGTTCCGACCCGACGAGAAGAACGTCGCCCTGCTCGGGCGGGTGCTCGCCCTGAACCTTGGCAAGAAGGTCGGCGACGCGCTCGACGTGGCGGGCGAGCCGTACCAGGTGATCGGCGTTTACGAGAGCGACAGCCTGTTCGAGAGCGGCGCGCTGATCGTGCCGCTGGCGACGCTTCAACACATGATGGGGCGCGAAGGCCAGGTTACGGGGTTCGTGATCCAGGCTCGCTCGTCGGCCGCGGACGACGTCGCCGCCTTGCGGAAGCGGATCGAGTCGGCGATACCAGGCGTCGCGGCCACGCCGGCCCGCGACCAGGTGGAGCGCGACGTTCAGCTTCGGCTCGTCCGGGTGATGGCCGGGGCCACGACGGCCCTGGCCGTGCTGCTCGGATCGGTCGGGATGCTCAACACGATGATCATGACGGTGTTCGAGCGCACGCAAGAGATCGGCGTCCTTCGCGCCCTGGGCTGGAAGCGGCGGCGGGTCTTGTCGTTGATTCTGGGCGAGGCGGTGTGCCTCGGCGTTTTGGGAGCGATCATGGGGATGATACTGGCCCTGGTCGGAATGCGCTGCCTCATGCTGGCGCCCACGGCGCGCGGGTTCATCGACCCCAGCGTGCCGCCGCCGGTCCTGGCGTTCGGCCTGGTGCTCGGCCTGGTGCTGAGCGTCCTCGGCGGCATCTACCCGGCGGTCCGCGCCGCCGCCCTCGACCCGAGCGAGGCGCTTCGCCATGAGTGACCCACACGATCACACCGACGCGCCCGTCCTTCGCGGCGAGCGGCTGAGCAAGCTTTACCCCGACGGCGAGGTCGCGGCCCTGCGCGGGGTTTCGCTCCAGGTGGCCGCCGGCGAGTCGGTGGCCGTCGTCGGCCCCAGCGGGTGCGGCAAGACGACGCTGCTCCATCTGCTCGGCGGCCTCGACCGCCCCACCGAGGGCGAGGTCTTCTTCCGCGGAACGCCCCTGGCGAAGCTCGACGGCGACCAGTACCGCGCCCGCGAGATCGGCTTCGTCTTCCAATCGTTCCATCTGCTGACGACGCTCTCAGCCGTCGAGAACATCCAGATCCCGATGTTCGAAACCCCCTGGACGCCCCGTGAACGCGCGAGCCGAGCCGAGGAACTCATCAAACAGGTCGGCATGGCGCATCGGCGGAACCATCGGCCGACACGACTTTCAGTCGGCGAACGTCAGCGGATCGCGATCGCCCGCGCCCTCGCCAACGAGCCCAGTGTGCTGCTGGCCGACGAACCGACGGGTAATCTCGACAGCCGCAATCAGGACGAGATCCTTCGCCTCCTCGAAGACCTGCGACGGAGCCGAGGATTGACGCTCGTGACCGTCACCCACAGCGCCGAGGTCGCCGCCGCCGCCGGGCGGGTCGTGCGGATGCGCGACGGGTTGGTCGTCGAGACATAACGAGGCTTTACGCGAACATGCTTCCATGCGGCCGCTGGCAGATCACGAACGTCGTGCACTTGGTGAGGTCTTTCAGCCGGGTGGCGCCGACGTACGCGCATGCGCTGCGGATGCCACCGGTGATCTCCTGGATCGTCTCCTTGACCGGCCCCTTGTACGGCACCGAGACCGCGCGGCCCTCGCAGGCTCGATAGTCCTTGCGACCCCCGGCGTACTTGTCGAGGGCCTCGCGACTCGACATGCCGTAGAACGTCAGCGCGACGCGGCGGCCGTCTTCCTCGACCCACTCGCCCTCGCATTCGTCATGACCGGCGAGCATTCCGCCGAGCATCACGAAATCGGCCCCGGCCGCGAACGCCTTGACGACGTCGCCGGGGAACCGGCAGCCGCCGTCGGCGCAGACGTGGCCGCGCAACCCGTGAGCGGCGTCGGCGCACTCGATGATCGCCGAGAGCTGCGGGTAGCCCACCCCGGTCGTGCGCCGCGTGGTGCAGACGCTCCCCGGCCCGATGCCGATCTTCACGATGTCGGCCGCGCCGGAGATGAACAGCTCCTGAACCATGTCGGGCGTCGCCACGTTCCCCGCCATGATCGTCAGCTCGGGGAAGGCCCCGCGAATTCGCTTGACGTGCTCGACGAAATACTTGGTGTACCCGTTCGCCGCGTCGATGCACACGAGGCGGACGTCGGCCTTCGCCTTCACGGCGCGGAGCTTGTCGAACTCGTCGTCCTTGAGGCCCAGCGTGAAGAACGCGCTCGAGCAGCGAGCCTCGTCGCGGAAGAAGCGGATCAACTGATCCTCGGAATAATACTTGTGCAAGCAAGTCAGCATTTCCGGCCCGAGCGCCTCGGCCATGGCCAGCGTGCCGACGGTGTCCATGTTCGAGGCGACGATCGGAACGCCGCTCCAGACCGCATCGCTGTTGAGGAATCGGTACTGGCGTTTCAGGTCGACCGACGCCCGGCTCGGCGCCTCGGACCGCTTGGGTCGGATCAAGACGTCGTCGAAATCGAGCTTGGGATCGTTGTCGATGCGCATCGGCGGAACGCCTCCGTCACGGACGAGAAGCCGGCTCTGGAAATCACGAACCTTCCCACAGATCCAGGAGCAAGAGCAGCGAGACGGTGCCGTCGATGATCGGCTCGTTGGTGGAGAAGTCGGCGAACTCATTGTGGTAGACGGCCGCGTCCGACTGGAAGTGGGCCAGGGGATCGGCTTCGAAGGCGGAGAACTTGAGGCCGTCGTTGATCGCCTTGGTCACCGGTCCGTCGACCAGGCCGCCGACGGGCAGGTGATGGGCCAACTTGAAGAACATATGATGAGGCCGAGTCGCCGCCGCGCCGTCGGCGGGCGTGCCGATGACGAACGAGACGCCCCACGGGTTGCGGCCGAAGATCCAGTCGCGGGCCTCGGTGGCGAGCGACCGAAACTGGGCGTCGCCGGTCATCCGCTCGTAAAGCCTCGCCTGCGTGGCGAAGGCGATCACGTCGTTGGTCGAGCACCAGACCAGCGGCGTGCCGATCCGGTACGGGTTCCGCAAGGCTCGCTCGCGGATTCGCTCCAACCCCAGCCGGTAATACTCGGCGAGCCGCTTTTGCACGGGCGCCTCGACCAGCTCGTAAAGCCGCCAATGGGCGAGGTTCACGTATGGGAAGAACTCATAGTGGCCGTGGGCGTCGCGGCCCATCCAGACATTGTCGCCGGCCTTGTCGGCGTAGGCGACGGCCTCGGCCAGATAGCGCGGGTCGCGGCTCGCGCGATAGAGTTCGACGGCGGCCCATTCCAGATCGTCGTAGAACGTGCTCTCGCCGTAATAATGGGGCGCCAAGACGGGAACGGACATCGCGCAGCCGGGGTGATCCTGGGCGAGCTTGTACATCGAGCGGGCCGCGTCGAGGTCGCCCGAAAGCGTCATCGCGGCCGAGCAGCGGCCCGCGAGGCTGGCCATGCCCGTCGACTGGTTCTTATATTTCGGTCCCTCGGGCTTTCCGGTCGCCGGCCAGGCGGACCTCGGTCCTCCGGGCCCCCAGCCGTAGTCGGACTTGTCGTCGTCCCAGAGCGTTTGCGGCGGCCGGTGATCGCGGTCGTCGCCGATCTGAACGTAGATGACGCCCGGCTTGGGGTGCAGCTTCTTGATCAAGGGAGCGCCGTGGCGAGCCTCGGCCTGGGCGCCGTCCCCCTCGATCAGCTTGAGAGCGGCGACGCAGTACGATGTCGTGATCATATGCTTGAGTCGGTCGGCCGCGTCGTGCCAGCCGCCGACGAGATCGACCTTTTCGCCCGTCATCGTGTCGATCGCGTCTTGCTGATGGCATTTCGTGCCGGTGACGGGATTCTCGCCGCACCGCTGGAGCCTCATGAAGTCGAGGAGCGCGGCGGGCGTCTTCGCATAGGCGTCGCCCCCGATCGAAAACGCGGGCGACTCCACCTTGTCGAACCGGATGCGATGCCGCCCCGGCGACCGGACGGCCGTGAAATCGAGTCGGTAGTTATGAGCGAACGGCCCCCAGGCCCCCTGATCGACGCCGATCGACGCCTTCAGATCCCCGACGGAGAAGTCGCCCGACAGCGGCTGATCGCTGGAAAGCACCGCGATTTTGGGATCGTCGGGCAGGTAGCCGATCTGATTGATGCGAATCCAGGGGCCCAAAGCCGCCCCCAAGGCTGTCCTGGGTTCCTCAGCGTGGACCGAAGCGCCCAAAACCGTCAGCAGGGCCGCGGCGAGCAGCCGACAAGCGACGCGATGTCTCATGACCGATCTCCGGCTTCCTCGATCCTTCGTGCGAGGTGAACTCACGGGCACGATGAGGATACCGCGCCGGAACGCACGGGACGAGGACCTGGACTCGCCTTGTTTTTCAAGGCGCCACGGCCGATCATCAAAAGAAACATCGCGTCAGGGCGGCTTTCTGTTGGTTTGCAGGCAACTATCAAAATCAGCTGTTGCCAGCATTCCTTCTCCTCTTGCGGGAGAAGGCGGCCGAAGGCCGGATGAGGAGTGGTCATCATCGTCTTCGCTTCAAACGCCTCGGCGCTCGAATACCCCTCATCGCGCCCCAGCTCGACTGCAATCCAGCCGCAATCGGTTCTTCCATCCCCATTCGAGGACCTCGCGACGATGGCCGTTCTCCGACAGATCGCCCACCTTGGCAATCCCATTCTGCGAGCGCCGGCCACGTCCGTGCCGTTCCCTCTGACGGACGAAGTGCGAGGCCTGATCGACGACATGCTGGAGACCCTGCGCGACGCCGACGGCGTGGGCCTCGCCGCGCCGCAGGTCTATCAACCGCTCCAGATCATGATCGTCGCCTCGCGACCAAACCCGCGCTATCCGGACGCCGTCGAAATGGAACCGATCGTGGTCGTCAATCCCGAGATCGTGGAGCGCTCGACCGAGCGGGTCAAGGGATGGGAAGGCTGCCTGAGCATCCCGGGGCTGCGGGGCGAAGTCGCCCGGCACAAGCGGATCGTGGCACGCTATCAGGACGTCCGGGGCGATCACGTCGTCCGCGAGTTTCACGATTTCGTCGCCCGGATCTTTCAGCACGAGGACGACCACCTGCGCGGGATCGTCTTCCTCGATCGGCTTGAAGCCGGCGACCAACTGGCCACCGAGCGCGAATACCAGAAGCGGTTCGCGCGCGGCTGACCAGGCGATCGTTCACGAGCCGGCCGGCGCCCCCGCGAGCTTCGTCACCAGCACCACCGAGTGCTCGAGTCCGACCAGCGAATGGGGCTCTCGGGCGCGGAGGTAGAGCATCCGTCCGGCTTCGAGGTCGTGAGTCTCCCCTCCGGCGGTGAAGGCGATGCGACCCGCCACGCACTGCACCGTGATCTCGCCAGGGGCCTGGTGCGTGGGGATCTCCTTCCCCTTCGAGAGCAACAGTCGCTTGACCTCGAATGTGGGCGTCTTGACGAGTGTATCCACGCGATGCCCCTCGGTCAGAAGCTCGCGAGGAAGGACGTCGATCACGTCGGCGAACGAAGGTGCATGCTCGGACATCGGGAAGCCTCTCTTTGCGAACACGGAGGAAAACGACTCGCCCCGGACGACGCTCAAGGGACCACAAACGCCCCGAGGAGGACGCGCGGACGTCGGCATTACCCGTCCCGGCGACTTCAAATAGCATCAGTTGTCCGCGCAGCTAGGACTCGCGAACATTATGATGTCGTCATAGCGTCGCGCTCGACTCTCCCCCACGCGTCACAGCAGGGCCGCGAGATTGTGGAAGCTTGCGAGCCAGGATTTTAATTTGCATACTGAATGCATATTATAGATCAGAGGCCGCCCAGTCAATCGGGCGACGGCATTTCTTCGGTAGGACGAGTCCGGGGATGGAGCAGACATGCAACTTACGCAGTTCTCCGACTATGCGATGCGCACGGTGCTGTACCTGGGATGCCGGCCGGAGAGGCTGGTCTCGGTCGACGAGATCAGCCGAGCGTACGGGATATCTCGGCACCACCTGGTGCGGGTGGTCCAGAGCCTGACCGAGCTGGGCGTCGTGACGGCCCAGCGCGGTCGAGGGGGCGGGATGCGGCTGTCGAAGAAGCCGTCGGAGATCAACGTCGGCTGGCTGATCCGTCAAACGGAGCCGCACTTCCATCTCGTCGAGTGTTTCGACCTCGAGACGAACACGTGCCCGATCGCGCCGGCGTGCGGCCTGAAAGGGGCGATTCAGCGCGCGCAGCAGGCGTTCCTGGCCGTCCTCGACGAATACACGCTCGACCAGTTCGTCAAGCGAAAGGCCGACCTGCTTCCGCTGCTGGACGCCTCATTGCTTCACAACGACGAGCTCAAGGCCGTTTAGAGCGGTTTGCGTTTGGGTTGCACACGTAGGGGCGTCCCTTGTGGGCGCCCGATCGGCGTCGGCGACTGCGGCGATCCCCGCAATTCGGGCGCCCACAAGGGACGCCCCTACAGTAATGCGGTCTTCCGGATACCCCGGCTGTGCGCGACTCAAAGGTGAACCGCTCTAGATGGGTCTTGGAGGACGCCGGATCAGCATTCGCCGCAGCCGTCGACGGCCTTGCGACGGCAGGTTTCACCTCGGTTCGCGTCACCGGCGGCCAGGAAGATCGTGGTCATCCTCCGCAGGCAGCACTGGCACGAGACGCTGTCGAGGTCGACGTCGCGAAGCAGGTCGTAGGCTTCCTCGCGGCGTCCCGCGTGGTCCAGGAGCGTCGCCAGCGAGATCCGGTAGAGCGCCACGTCGGGGGCCAGCTCGTGCGCCCGGGCGATGAAGGGCAGGGCGGCCGAGGGGGGCTTCCCCAACCGCCGAAGGTAGAACGCCACGCCGAAATGAGCCTCGGGAAACTCGGGCTGGCGGCGCGTGAGGTCGACGCAGACCTCAAGCGCGGTGGTGTATTCACCAAGATATCCCAGCCCCGCGGCGACGGCCGGAAGCAGCCGCTCCGGAGTGCGGTCGCTGATCGCCAGGGTGCGGTAGATCTCGCTGGCCAGCCCCCGGCAGCCCGTCCGCGCCAGACACTCGGCCAGGGCGCAGTTCGTCGCCGGGTCGAGCGGCACCAGAAGCTGCGCCGTCTCGAGCGCGTCGCACGCCCCCGCGAAGTCGCCCGCCTGATGACGCAGCAGGCCGACGAACCGCCAGAGCGATCCGTTCTCGTCTTCCACCGCCAGCGCGCTCTCCGCCAGATCCCCCGCCTCGTCAAGCCGACCCGCGCCCGCCAGCTCGAAGCAACGATTCAGGATGTTCCCGGTCTGACTCATGGTTGCCGTTCCCGTGGATTCAAGATGACAGCCCCGGCCCCCCGACGCCGCCGTCTCCCAATCGCGGTTGCGATTGAGATTCAGTCTCAACTCGATCGATCATGCCCTGGCGGCGTCGAGTTGTCAAGGCGTCGGCGAGCATTTGATTGAGGCGCGCGGAAACCGCGCGGCAGCTCCCGAACACGCCGGGGTGGTCGGGCTCAGGTCGCTTCACTTGGCTACGACCACGGAGACGTCTCCGGTTCGGCGGAGGACGTTCACGCCGACGTCGTCTCCGTGGCGGACGAGCAGGAGGTCCACGGTGGATCCCGCGACGGACAGATCCGTGATCCGCACCTCGGGCAGGAAGGAGGGGAGTTGCGGCCGGTGGAACCAGACCTGACGCTCGACGCCGCTGACCCCGAGGCCCAGGCACGCCTGCAAGAGCAGGAACACCGAGCCCGCCGCCCAGGCTTGCGGGGCGCACGCCACCGGATACGGAATCGGGCCTTCGCCCTGAATCCGGTCGAACCCGCAGAACAATTCCGGCATCCGGTTCAGGTCGAAGTAGGTCCCGGCGGCGAAGATCCCTTCCATCACCTGCACGGCGATCTCTTGCAGCCCATACCTCGCGGCTCCGTAGGCGATCAGGGAGTTGTCGTGCGGCCAGACGGTCCCGTTGTGGTACGACATGGGGTTGTACCGAGCCTCGGTCACGGCCAGCGTCCGGACGCCCCAACCGGAGAAGGAGTCCGGCGAGGTCAGCCCGCGAGCCAGCCGCGCGGCCTGTTCGGGCGAGGCGATGCCGCCAAACAGGCAATGGCCGGCGTTGGACGACCTGATCCGGCAGGGCCGCTTGTCTCCGTCCAGGGCCAGGGCGTACGTTCCGAGGTCGTCGCACCAGAACGCCGCCTCGAAACGCTCGCGGAGCCGGTCCGCCCGGATATCCAGCTCGGCCGCCCGGTCGGGCGTCCCGAGGGCCCGCGCCAGGACGGCCCCGGCCCGGAGGGCGGCGTAGACGTACGCCTGGACCTCGCACAGGGCGATGGGGCCGATCGCCGGCGTCCCGTCGGCGTGCGACACGGCGTCGTCCGAGTCCTTCCAACCTTGATGAATCAGGCCGTCGGCCGTGCGTCGCTCGTACTCGACGAATCCGTCGCCGTCGCGATCCCCGTAGCGATCGATCCACGAAAGGGCGGCCTCGACGTTCGGCTGGATCGCGGCGGCGAACGCCCGGTCGGCGGTTCGCTCGTAATAGGCCCCCGCCAGCAGGACGAACAGTGGGGTCGCATCGACGCTCCCGTAGTACCGGCCGAACGGCATCTCCCCGAGCGTCGCCATCTCGCCGTTGCGAGTCTCGTGGAGGATCTTGCCGGGCTCGGCGTCTTGCCCCGGGTCCTCATCGACGGCCTGCGTGGCGGCCAGGTAGCCGAGCACGCCGCGGGCCAGATCCGGCCGGAGCCAGAGACATTGCAGGGCGGTAATGATCCCGTCGCGGCCGAACGGCGTGTTGAACCACGGGACCCCGGCGTAGGGATACGGGCCGGTCGGCAGGTCGGAGGTCATCATGTGCACGTCCGACTCGGCCCGCCGGATCCATGCGTCGAACCGCCCGTCCGACGCCCGCACGCGGCAGGAACCGGCCTTGAGCCGCTCGGAGGCCGCCTCAACCGTGGCCCGGGCCTCTGCGAACCAGGGGGGCTCGGCGTCCTCTCCCTCGCCCCGGCAGGCGATCGCCAGCTCGATCGCGACCTCCTCGTGGGGGCCGACCGAGCGCTCGAATCGGGCCCGGTCCTCAGTCAGCCGGTCCGGGTTCGGGGCGAATCGGAGCAGCGTCCGGCGGGTTCGTCCGTCGAGACCGACGTAGCCCAGCACCACGCGATCGGCCGAGACCTCCGGAGGCAGGTCGCGGCCGCGGGCCTCGCGTCTCATCCCGCGGACCTCGAAGATGTCCGCGAAGTCGGCGCGGAAGCGCAGCAGGATCGACGCGTCGACCGGAGCCGGGCCGTGGTTCCTGATCCGGAGTTGCCAGTGGCAGGCCTTCTCCCGGAGGAAGGTCCGCACGGCCAGGTGCAGCGTCCCGAGCGGGGCCTCGATGCGGCCGTCGCGGAGCCGGTCCGGGTTCGTCAGGGCTACCGAGAGCTGGTCGTTCTCGTCCCGGATGGTGGACCCGAGGTAGAAGGGCGGCTGTCCATCCAGGTCGAGGATCAGGCAGGACAGGTGCCTGGTGCCATCGTGGTAGAGGCCCTGCTCGCCGAGGCCGCCGGGCCTTATGTTGCCGAGGTGGTCGAACACGGCGAAGGCGTCGTTGTGCTTGAGGACCCGGGTGCGATCGTCGGTCGCCCCGGTGGCGGCCAGCACATGGTGCGGGTCGCCCGCCGGGGAAGGGGGGGCCGGGTCCGTCGGGTCGTGTTCGGCCACGTCAAGCCCCTCCTGGCGACTGAACGGCGGCGACGGGCCCCAGCAGCCGGCCGTGGCGACGGATCGGGGCGAGCGGCTCGGCGATGAAAGCCCGGCCCGCGCCTCGGGCGATCGGACGTGATCCGCCGCCGACCAGCCTGCGATACACCGCCAGGTAATCCATCGCCATCCGGGCGGCGCCGAATCGCTCGACGAACGTCCTTCGACAGGCCCATCGGCTCAGCGTCGGCACTCTGCCGAGAGCCTCCTCGGCCTCGGCGACGTCCTCCACCACGAATCCGGTCACGCCATGGACCATCACTTCCGGGACCGACCCGCGACGGAACGCGATCACCGGGGTGCCGCACGCCATGGACTCGATCATCACAAGCCCGAACGGCTCGTCCCATTCGATCGGGAACAGGAGGGCGTGGGCGTTCCCGAGAAAGTCGTCCTTCGCCGCGCCGCCGACCTCGCCGACGAACTCGACCCAGGGCGACGCCCGCAGCAAGGGCTCGATCACGCGCTCGTAGTACGGCCGCTCCTCCGGATAAATTCTGGCCGCGACCCGCAACGGCATCCCGGCCCGCCGGGCGATCTCGATCGCCCTGTCCAGGCCCTTCTCCGGTGACACTCGGCCCAGGAACGCCAGATACGACCCGGGCGCGTCGCGGAAGGTGTGCAAGTCGAGGGGCAGCCCGTGGTGGACCGTCGCCTGCCAGTTGGCCGAAGGGATCGGCCTCCGCTGGTCGTCTGATATCGATACGAGCGGGACCTCGGAACAGGTCTCGAACAGCCCCTCCTGGTCGGGCGGGTGAAGCCGGCCGTGGAGCGTGGTGACGGTGGGGCACGGCAGCCGCCCCACGACGGGGAAATGGACGTAGTCGATGTGGAAATGGATCAAATCAAACCGATGGGCTTCGGCGGCGACCATCTCCACGAGTCGGACGTGATGCGGGAGCGTCTCCAGGCAACCAGCCTCTTGCCAGAGCGCCCGGCGGCAGCCCGGGACCAATCGGGCGGAAGTCTCCGAATCGCCGCTGGCGAATAGAGTGACCTCGTGGCCCTGTCGCACGAGTTCCTCGGTAAGGTACGAAACGACCCGCTCCGTCCCGCCGTACAGTTTCGGCGGGACGCACTCGAAAAGCGGGGCCACCTGAGCGATCCGCATGAACTGGACTCCACGTAGGGCGGACTGCGCGGGCTCAGCCCACGCGCCGATTGTTCACCTTGATTTGAGGAAGGCCCCGGCGGTCCTTCTGCAAATAGGCGATCTCGACCAGGGTCGGCCAAAGCTCGATCGAGCCCTTGATCGTCGTCACCACGTCGTCGACCACGCGCAGCAGGTTCTGATGGAAAAAGTCGGGCTCGAACCCGTAGAACGCCTTCTGGAGGTTGGCCGCGAACAGGCGCAGGGCGTCGCGGCGCTCGGGGCGAGTGGCCCTCCCGGTCGCCTCGACGGTCCGGGAATACATGGCCCGCACCTTGTCCAGGATCGCGGCGGCGTCTTCGGCCGTGACTTCGCCCTCGTAGTCGAACGCGATGCCAAGATCGTCCACGCGCGAGACCGAGTCCTTGATCTTGCTCTTGAGCAGGTTCGAGACCTCTTCGTTGAAGATCTCGGCGGCCACCGGATTCCGCATGTAGCTGGATTTCGAGTGGTCCTGCGCGGCGTCGACGTGGGCCGCGGCCACGCCGTTCTGCTGGATCCACAGCCGGTAGATGTAGTCCTCGAACCGGAGACGCGTAGGGAAAAACGGGGGCAGCCCGAAGGTGTTGTCGTATCCGGCCACCCCGCAGTCCATCCTCCAGTTCTTGTTGGTGACGACCGGGCGGAAATTGACGAGCACGTAGAGCGCGTGCAGCTCGTCGGGGTCGAGCTGGTCCTCGTTCTCGAGGAACATCTCGGCAAAGTCGATCGCGTCGATGTCGTTGGTCCCGGAGCGGAACGTCTGGGCCATCTTGATGATGGTGTCGGGCGTCACGACGCCCCGTTCGAGCACCAGGGAGTTCTCCCGCGCCAGGCCCTTCGAGACGTTCGTCTCCAACTCCATCGCGGTGTCGAGCAGGACTTCCCCCTTCTCGAAGTTGGCCGGGACCTCGTCCGCACGCTTGCCCAGGACGTCCAGGAACGAGCCGACGATGTCGAACGATTTGCGGCTGTAGCCGTTGTGGCCGGCGGGGTGCAGGCGCCCCCGGCTGACCTCGCCCTCGCCCAGCGACTCCAGGCTGTGCTCCATCAGCGCGTAGGGCCTCATGTCATCGTCGGACGAGATCATCAGGCCGCCGAGGGTGTACATGAGCGTGTAGTTGCGGTTCCCCCCATAGCTCGGGCGGAACAGGTTCTTGACCAGGCCGTCCAGCCTCTTGTCGCGGAGGCGGGTGCTCAGGTAACCGACGAGCTGCTCCTTCTCCTTGGGTCCGACGTAGTACAGGTCGTTGTGGGTGGCGGTCTGTTCGAGCAGTGGGTAGTACTTCTCCTGCGCCGCCGGGCTGGAATCGTCGAACACGATCAGGGTCGGCGAGTGGCCGTTCCGCCAAAAGTGCTCGTCATACTGCTGCACCGTCTCTCCGACGTCTCGGAGGCGGTAGGTGGGAATCACGAAATAAAGGTCGTCGACGTGCATCGTCTCTCCTGGGTCGCGCAAGACTGTTCATCCGGCCCGCTTCGTCCCGCCTCGGACGTGACGGCGAGAAACGCGCGGCTTCGGTTTCTCCGCCGCGGGCTTCACGACTCTGAGAAAGCACGCCGCGTTCCTTTTCGAGGAGAAGACCGCAAGAAACATGCCTATATCATGTTGCGGCGATTCACGAGAACGGAGGAGGAACCTCGGTTCCGTGGATCCTGCACGATCGAAACGGCGAAACGCCCGAGATCCTCGCTCAGACGTCGACGATCAGCACGTCCAGGCCGGAAGAGTCGCGGATGAGGCGTTCCAAGATCGAACCGCCGAAGAGGCGTCGCCTCCAGGGTTGGTGGCTCTTGCCCATGACGACAACGCGGATGTCGTACTCCCTGGCGAAGGCCAGGATGGTGCTCGGCACGTCCCCGCCCTTGAACGTCATCGGGATGCCGCCGAGCTGGTGGGCCAGCTCCAGATTCTTGGTCAAGATGCGGTGCGTCGCGGCGTCGGTCTTCGTCAGGTCCTCAGCCGGGGTCTGGATGTAGACGGCGTACCAGGGGGAGTTGAGTCGGTCGGCCAGGCGAGCCGCCTTGCGGAGCAGGGCGGGGGCGTTGGGACTGCGGCTGGAGAGGCCCACCATCACGCGCTCCGCGGCCGAGGACGGGCCCCGGTCGGCCTCGGCCCGGCGGCCGCGCCGGTCGATCAGGTGGGCCACCTCCGTCAGCGTGATCTCCCTCAGGCGCGTCAGGTTGGCGGGGGTGAAGAAGTTCTCCATCGCCCGCTCGGCCCGCTCGGGCGGGTAGACCTTGCCAGCCTTCATTCGCTCCAGCAGGTCCTCGACTGACAGGTCGACGTTGACGATCTGATCCGCCTCGCCGATCACGGAGTCGGGCAGTCGTTCTTTGACCTTCATGCCCGTGATCCGCTCGACGTTGTCGTAGAGGCTCTCCAAGTGCTGGACGTTCACCGTAGTGATCACATGAATGCCGGCGCGGAGCAAATCCTCGACGTCCTGATGCCTCTTGGGGTGACGGCTGCCCGGCGCGTTCGTATGGGCCAGCTCGTCGACCAGGCAGATGGTCGGGCGGCGGGACAGGATCGCGTCGAGGTCCATTTCTTTAAGAGTCACGCCCCGGTACTCGATCTGACGGGGAGGAATGACCTCCAGGTCGCCGAGCTGCTCGGCGGTCTCGGCGCGGCCGTGGGTCTCGACGATGCCGATCGCGACGTCCACTCCCTGCTTCTTGAGCCGCTGCCCCTCGCGAAGCATGGAGTAGGTCTTGCCCACACCCGCGTTGGAGCCGAGGTAGACCTTCAGCCGGCCCCGCTCCTGGCGGCGAATGAGATTGAGGAACTGCTCGGGGCTGGGCCGGGCCGCGTCGGTCTTGGGCATGGCGGGCTGGTCCTATCTGTAGGCCGAGTCAACGGGCTCGAAGCGCCTGAACGTCTCACCGCCTCACGACGAGCTGGCGGTAGTACGCCAGCCAGTCCCGGCCGGTCTCCCCGGTCAGCCCGGCGAACGCCTTGTCGATGGTTTCGGACGACGGAGTGCCGGCCTGTTCCCGCTCTCCGCCCTTGTGGACCAACTCCAGGACCTCGGCTCCCTGCCACTGGCTGGTGGAGAGCCCCTGCGCCAGCGCCGCGAAGTACCAGACGCGGGCGTCGTCGGGGTGGGACAGGGTGAGAGCGCGGAAGGCCCGGGCCGACTCGGCGTACTGCTTACTCTGGAACAGCTTGACGGCCGGGTCGAGGCCGGGCGGTTGCGCTTTGGCGTCGCGCGAGGCCGCCTCCAGACGCATGAACGAGCCCTTCAGCGATTGGACCTCCATCCTGATCGCCTGGATCTTCTTGTCGGACTCGGCCGACGGATCTCCTCCCCTGGCCAGCTTCGCCTCGGATCGCACGGCATCGAGGTCCCGGCCCAGGGTCGCGACGCGCTTGACCAATTCGTCCATGCGTCGGACCGACTCGGCGGTGGGACTGAGATCGTCGGTGATCCTGTCGACGCGCGCCCGCAGGTCCTTAACCTCGGTCGCCGCATTCGCGTCGGGTGCTGCTCCGACGCGTTCCTGCAACGTGTCGACGCGGCTCGATAGCGCGTTCAGGGAAGCCGTGATTGCCGATACGGCCTCGGCGACGGGGGCCGGCGGAGCTGCGACCGAGGGAGTCGCGGTCGGCGTCACGGCCGGAGGCTTCGGCCCCGGAGCCTCTCGGTCCAGGTCCAGATTCAGGAGGAGGACGTTGACTCGCGACGGCGCGCCGATGAACTCGCCCGATCGATCCGTGTCCGCCTCGATCAGCGCCTCGACGCGTTCGGGAGTAAGGCCGCGCGCGGCGGCCACGCGGGGTGCCTGGTAGCGCGCGGCCTCGGGGCTGATGTGCGGATCGAGCCCCGCTCCGGAGGTGGTCACGAGGTCGATCGGAACCCGGAATTCGTCCGACTCGCCCAAGCCTGACGAACGATCGAGGACCTTGGCTTGAGCCGTGGGAACCTCCCCTTCCAGCTTGACGACGGCGTCGGCGTCGTCCTGGGACGGCTCCTTGATCTCCTTCTTGGCCTTCAGCTCGGCTTGCAGGGCGTCGAGGCGTTCGAGGCTCGTTTTCAGTTCGGCGTCACCGGTCCGGGAAGCGATCTGCCGGGCCGCATCCAACGCGATCCGGTCGCGCAGGGCGGGGTTGGTCGTCGCCAGGTTCGAGCCGCTGGCCGCGTCAGCGGCATAGCCGGTGGCGCCGGCCGCCGAGGGGCGGGGCGAGAAATATTTATCCGAGGCGAACGGCTGGGCGATCAACTCCGAGCCGACGATCTTGCCGTCGCGCTCGATGAGGCTCCCCCGGGCCTGCTTGGGGAACAGCGTGTGCCCGAGCCCGTAGACCGCCGCCGGGTAGGCGATGGCGCAGAGGGCGAAGGTCACGACGCAGGCCAGGAGGGCGTTGACGGTCTCGCGGATCATCTCAGTCTGGTCCTTCTGAAAGGAGGGGGCTGTTCGCCGGTTTCAAATGATGCCGACCAACGCCAGGAGCGGGTCGATCGCGACGTCGATGAGCTTGATGCCGATGAACGGCGCGATCACGCCGCCCAGGCCGTAAACCAACAGGTTCCGCCGCAGCAGGGCGCCGGCGCCGACGGGGCGGTACTTGACCCCCTTCAGCGCGATCGGGATCAGCAGCGGGATGATGATCGCGTTGAAGATCACCGCCGCCAGGATCGCCGAGTACGCGCCGCCGTTCGTCGCCAGACCCATCACGTCGAGGACCTTCAACTCGGGCAAGGTGACGATGAACATCGCGGGGATGACCGCGAAGTACTTGGCCAGGTCGTTGGCGATCGAGAACGTGGTCAATGCGCCCCGGGTCATCAGGAGCTGCTTGCCGATCTCGACGACCTCGATGAGCTTGGTCGGGTCGCTGTCGAGGTCGACCATGTTGCCGGCCTCCTTGGCGGCCTGCGTGCCCGAGTTCATCGCCACGCCGATGTCGGCCTGGGCGAGCGCGGGGGCGTCGTTGGTGCCGTCGCCCATCATGGCCACGAGCTTGCCCCCCTCCTGCTCCTTGCGGATATAGGCGAGCTTGGCCTCGGGCGTGGCCTGGGCGATGAAGTCGTCGACGCCGGCCTCGGCGGCGATCGCGGTGGCCGTGAGCGGATTGTCGCCGGTGACCATCACCACGCGCAGTCCCATCTGGCGGAGCCGGGCGAACCGCTCGGAGATGCCGGGCTTGAGGATGTCCTCCAGCTTGATCACGCCGACGATCCGGTCGTCCTCGGCCACGGCGAGCGGGGTCGCGCCGCCGGAGGCGATCGCGTCGACGGTCCGCTGATACCCGTCGGGGATGCCGCCGCCTTGGTCCTGGACGTACTTGGCGATGGTGTTCGGGGCGCCCTTGCGGAGCCTCGGCCCGTCGGGAAGGTCCACGCCGCTCATGCGGGTGTGGGCGGTGAATTCGATGAAGGTCGCGTCGTCCGGTGGGCGGCCGTCGACGGCCGACTGCTGGCGGGCGAGGTCGAGGATGCTCTTCCCCTCGGGCGTGGAGTCGGCCATCGAGGCCAGGCCGGACACCCGGGCGATGTCGTTGGGCGAAGTGCCGTTCAGTGGGAAGAACTGCGTGGCTCGGCGGTTGCCGATGGTGATCGTGCCGGTCTTGTCCAGGAGCAGGGTGTCGATGTCGCCGGCCACCTCGACCGCCTTGCCGCTCTTGGCGATGATGTTCGCCGCCAGGGCCCGGTCCATGCCCGCGATGCCGATCGCCGCCAGCAGCGCGCCGATGGTGGTCGGGATCAGGCAGACCAGAAGCGCGATCAGAGTCGCGATGTCCAACGTGAGGCCGAAGTAGCGGGCCATCGGGTAGAGCGAGGCCGTGACGATCAGGAAGATCAACGAGAACGCGGCCAGGACGATCGTGAGCGCGATCTCGTTGGGGGTCTTCTGCCGAGCGGCGCCCTCGACCAGGGCGATCATCTTGTCCAGGAAGCTCTGCCCGGGTTCGGCCGTCACCTGGACGACGATCCGGTCGGACAGGACGCGGGTGCCGCCGGTGACGCCCGAGTGGTCGCCGCCGGCCTCGCGGATCACCGGCGCGCTCTCGCCGGTGATGGCGCTCTCGTCGACCGACGCGACCCCCTCGACGACCTCGCCGTCGGTCGGTATGACCTGCCCGGCCTCGATGACCACGTAATCGCCGGCGCGAAGCGTCGTCGAGGGGACGATCTCGCCGGAGGCGCTTTTCAGGTCGTGCAGGCGGAAGGCGGGCGTGTCGGCGCGGGTCGCCCGCAGGCTGTCGGCCTGGGCCTTGCCCCGCGCCTCGGCCAGGGCCGAGGCGAAGTTGGCGAACAAGACCGTCAGCAACAGGAGGGCCGCCAGCACCCCCTGGTAGACGATCAGCCCGATCGCCGCGTGCTGGACGATCGACTGGACGGTCACGATCGCCGTGAGCACGGTGCCGACCTCGACCAGGAACATGACCGGGTTGCGGGCCATTTCCCTCGGGTCGAGCATCTTGAAGGACTGGACGGTCGCCATCCGCACGAGGGCCGGCTCGAAGAGGCGGAGCTTCCTCGTACTACGGCGCTGGAGTCTGAATGCCTGGGCTCCGGAGGCGTCCCGAGCGGGCGCTCCGACCTCGGTGTCGAGGCTCATCGTATTCACTTCCCCTTCGTGAGTATTGTCTTGGATCGAGCGCCGCAATGCTCATCGCCGCTTGGCTCTCAACTCCGGCCGGGCACCCTCCTCCGAGGGCCCGGACGAACGCTTCGCCACTCTCCTTGGCTCGACGTCCGCCCCGGACGGGCTCGGGGCCCGGCCGGAGCTGAGGGCCAAGCGACTTTCAGGCGCCTGGACGGCTCAGTGCTTCAATGCGGAGAGGTGGTCGGCGATCGGGCCGAGGACGACCGCGGGCATGAACGACAGGGCGCCGACGAGGAGCACCGTCCCCAGCAGCATCCCGGCGAACGTCAGGTTGTCGGTTCGCAGCGTGCCCGTGGTTTGCGGGACGCGCTTCTTCGTCGAGAGGAAACCCGCGACGGCCAGCGGCAGGATCAGCGCCGGGAACCGGCCCAGCAGCAGGACGACCCCCGTCGCGATGTTCCAGGCCGGGTTGTTGTCCGCAAGGCCCTCGAACCCCGAGCCGTTGTTGGCCGCCGCCGAGGTGAACTCGTAAAGGATCTCGCTGAACCCGTGCGATCCGGGGTTGGCCGTCGTCTTCGCCCCCCAGTCCGTCGCCGCGAACAGGGCCGCTCCGGCGCAGATCAGGAGCGGATGGATCAGGATCGCCAGCATCGCCAGCTTGACCTCCTTCGCCTCGACCTTCTTGCCGAGGTACTCCGGCGTTCGGCCCACCATCAGGCCGGCGATGAAGACCGCGACGACGATGTACATGAGCATGTTTTCGAACCCGGCGCCGATCCCGCTGAAGACGACGTTGAGCATCATCAAGCTCATGGGCACGGCGCCGGCGATCGGGTTGAGGCTGTCGTGCATGCTGTTGACCGAGCCGTTGGAAGTCGCCGTCGTGATGGCGGACCATGTCGCGGCGGCCACGGGGCCGAGCCGCACCTCCTTGCCCTCCATGTTCGGTCCCTGGACCACCGGCAGGCCCCTGGTCGCTGCGCTCGGCTCGACCTCGGCGCGAATGGCGATCAAGGCGCCGGCGGCCAGGAACGCCAGCATCACGCCGTAGATGACCATCGCATGCTTCCTGTTCTTGAGCATCAGCCCGGCCATCACGATCGAGGACATCGGCAGGACGATGATCGAAACCAGGGCCAACATGTTGCTCCAGGGCGACGGGTTCTCGAACGGGTGGGCCGAGTTCGGGCCGAAAAAGCCGCCGCCGTTGGTCCCGGCCTGCTTGATCGCCACCAGCGCCGCCACCGGGCCTCGCGCAATGGTCTGCGTCTCCATCTTCGTCGCCGCGCCGTCGATCGTGGCCGCCGTCGCCGCCTTCTCGAAGGTCATCGGCACGCCCATCCCGACCAGGAGCACCGCCACGAGGAGACAGTAGGGGATGATCACGAAGAGAAGCCCGCGCATCAAGTCGACGTAGAAGTCGCCCATGTCCTTGTCGCCCCGCAGCCCCCGGAGCGTGGCCAGCATCACGCAGAGACCGGCGGCCGGGGTGACGAACATCAGCCAGACGATCGCGGCAAGCTGGCTGAAGTAGGACAGGTTCTGCTCGCCCGAGTAGTGCTGGAGGTTCGTATTGGTGACGAACGAGCAGACGGTGTTGAAGATCACCGCCGTGTCGGCGCCGTCGTGCTGGACGCCCGCCGCGTCCTTGTATCCCAGGGTCGTCAGCGGCCCCTTGCCGTCGGGGTTCAACAGCGGGATCTTGTCCTGGAAATAGAGCAGCGCGAACGACAGGACGAACAGCGCCACGTTGAAGGCGAGCATCGCGAAGGCGTACCGCCTCCAGTCCATCTTCGCGGGCGGGCGGCGATCGATCAGGCGGCGCAGGAACATCGGCAGGGCGTCGAGGCCGCGCCCCGCGCGATCCTCGGGCACGTCGAGCGACCGCCACATGAGCCAGCCGAGCGGGAACGACATGGCGATGGGCAGGGCGAACGCCCAGAATGGGTGTAGCCAGGACAACGTCGATGGCACGTAAGGGTCTCCAAACAATAGGTGTCTGCGAAGAAGAATCCGAGGTGGGACCGTCCGGGCGGGGCTTCCTCGCGACGGTTCAGAAACGTTCGGGGCGGATCATGGCGTAGACCAGGTAAATCAGAGCCAGCACGGTGAGCACGGCGGTCAAGTAGAGCACGGTCGATCCTCCGGCAAGGCGCCTTGAGAGCAGGGCGGGAGCGTGCGATTCATGCACGTATCTCCAAGAAATAACGAGAGGTCGTCAGGGACGAGGGAACGCCTCGGTTCAAAGTCGGTCGCAGCCGGAGACGAGTCCGAAAAACAGAGCGAACAGGGCCATGCCCAGGGCTAACGTGGCGAAGGCCATCACGGTCCACCTCCTCGCGGAATTCGGCCGAGTCCCATCAGGGAGGCGGCCAGGGTCAGGAACAGGGCGGTCGACCGCCCCCGTTACATCAACTTGTCGTCGAAGTACTTCATCAGGTGGAACGTGGCCGGCTCGAACTCCGGGTCGGCCTGGACGGCGGCTCTGTAGGCCGAATAGGCGGCGTGCCGCTCGCCTCGCAACTCGTGCAGAACACCGAGCAGGTAATGCCCCTCGGCGCAGCGGGAGACTCCTCCGATCGCCTGCCGCAGGGCCGCCTCGGCATCACCGAACGCCCGACGATTGAAGGCCGCCTTGGCCCGCGTCAACGCATCGGCCGTCGCGCCCGAGGCCGAGGCCGGAGCGGCTTTCGGCTCGGGCTTGGCGGGCGGCGCGAGCTTGGCGGTTCGCGAGAGGACCTCGGCGACGATTCGACGGAGGGCCTCGGGCGTGACGGGCTTGGGCACGAAGTCGATGGCCCCCAGGCGCATCGCCTGGACGACGTTAGGGACCTGGTCGTGGGCGCTCACGATCACCACGGGGACGTCGATCCCCGCCTCGCGGAGGCGCCGGAGGAATCCCATCCCGCCCATCCCGGGCATATGGAGGTCGAGCAGGACCACGTCGGCCGGCTCTTGCTTCAGCCAGCGCAGGGCGGACTCCCCATCCGCGGCCGTGGAGAGGGTGTAGTCGTTCGAGAGAAGCGCCGTGCAGAAGACGAGCCTTACGTTGGGCTCGTCCTCGACGATCAGGATGCGACGCGAATCACTCATATGTCGACCTCCGCGCTGGGTGTTCCGTTTTCTCGCGGGGCGGAGGGGAGAAGGACGGTGAAGGCGCTGCCTTGACCCAGTTCGCTGCTCGCCTCGATGTGACCGCCGTGGGCCGTGACGATCTCGCGGGCGATGGCCAGGCCCAGCCCGGCTCCGCCGCTGACCCGGGAACCCGGCACCCGGTAGAACCGCTCGAAGATCCTCGGCAAGTGCTCGGCCGGGATGCCCTCGCCCGTGTCCGTCACCGCGAATCGGACGGAGCCGTCATCGGCCTCGGCCGACACGCGGACCGAGCCGCCTCGGCCGGTGTGGGCCAGCGCATTGCCGATCAGATTGTCGAAAACGTGATCGATCCGCTCCCGATCGACCAGGACCGCGGCCCGTTCGGGCGCGACATGGCTCTCAAGAGCGACGCCCGCATCTTGCGCCCTGGCCTCATACCGCTCGACGGCCTGGTCCACGAGATCCTTGGACGTGACAGGCTTGAGGTCGAGCTTGACGCCGCCCTGTTCGATTCGAGCCAGGTCGAGGAGGTCGTTGAGCATCGCGAGGAGGCGGTCCGAATCCTGACGCGCCGCCATCAGCAGCTCGATCTGCTTCGTGGAGAGCGGACCGACGGCCTCCTCCAGCAAGAGATGAACGACCATCTGGATGCTGGTCAGCGGGGTCTTCAACTCGTGGCTGACGGTGGAAACCATGTCGCTCTTGAGCTGATCGAGCAGGCGGAACTTGGTCACGTCCTGGAGCACCACGGCGGCTCCCAGCGGCCCATCGTCGTCGCGCATCCCCAGGACCCGGGGAAGGTAAAACCGTTCCTGGCCGTCGTCTCGAAGGCAGATGGCCTGTTCGACGCCGGAAGGCAGGTAATCGCCGCGGCCGGCGAGCACTTCGGCCAGCGGCGTCTGGAGCTGGGGCAGGGGAATCCAGGGGGCGTCCGCCTCCGATGACGAGACGCCGAGAATCCGCCGGGCGGCCGGGTTGGCCCTTTCGACGGAGCCCACGGGATCGACGACCACCACCGGGTCGGGGAACGTGTCGATCGTCGCCTGCGCCGTCTGTTGCGCACGCACGAGCCTGGCCGTCCCGGCCTGCTGATACTCGCGCAGGCGGCGGGCGGTCGCGTTGAAGGCGACGGCCAGCTCGCCCAGCTCGTCGCGCGTCGTGGCCGGCACCACCTGGTCGTAGTCCCCTTTGCCCAGGGCCCGAGCCGCGTCCGTCACCGCGAGAATCGGCACGAGGATCGACCGGCTCAGGACCAAGGCGATCACCGTGGCAACCGCCGCCGACCCGAGGAGGGCCAGGATCATGAGCCGGACCGAGACGGTCGCGGCGTCGCGGGCGCGGTCGTTCTCGGTTTCCATGTTCCGTTGATTGAGGTCCAGCACCGCGTCGGCCTGCTGCTTGATCGCATCGAACGTCGGCAGCAGTTCACTGAAATACAATTCGGATCGCTCGGGCGAGCCGGAAGGCAGGGTGTAGAACCGGTCGCTCAGCCTGTGGTAATCGCTGTAGAGTCTCGTCAGTTCGTCGGCCATCACCTGCTCGCCGGGCAGGGTGATGTTGTTCTGTTCGATGTTCAGGTTGGTCTCGAAGACGGGCCGGAACTCGTCGTATTGCTTACGAGCCCGATCGTCCCGACCGCCGATGGCGAACAGGGCGGCCGAATCCATGCGTTCCAGGGCGTCCTTCATGTCCTGAGCGGCCCGGACGCTCTTGTAATTCTCGCGCAGGATGACGTCGATGTTTCCGCCGAGGCGGGTGAACATGACGATGGCCCACACTCCCAAAGCCACCATGATGGCGAGTAGAGGCGCGATCCCGATGAGAAGCCTCGACCGGAGCGTTCTGAACATGATTGCCTCGTTCGGAACCATCGCTGGGCATGAGACACCGTTGTCACGCGCAATGTAGCGTCGCCCAACCTGAAATGCTCGCGGACGGCCCCCGCGTCGATAGGGACCGCCTTGGCCCCGGACGCGACCGGATCTGCGAGGCCGAGAGAGTCTCAAGGCGGATCCATCGAAACTCAGGTCGTCGCGCAGTTCATGCGACGAGGTAAAGCAAGTGACGTGCCCAGTCCAAGAATCAACGTTAAGTCGATAACCGAACAGGGGTTTCGCAAAACCTTGCGAACCTCGGAGCCGAGAGGGTCGGAGGCCTTATCGTGCAGAACGCCCGGTAGCCCTTGCAACGTGAAGGGCGGTTGTCACAGCCCGTACTGTTTCCGCTTGCGGTAGAGGGTGCTCGGGTCGATCCCGAGTATGCGCGCGGCCGCTTCGAGGTTTGGAGCGGCGACCAGCACGCGGCGGATGTGCTCGAACTCTACTTGCTCGAGAGTGGCGGACTGGCCGATCTCGATCGATCGCGAGGCGTCGGTCTGCATCTGGCCGATCCGGTCGGGGAGATCGGCGAGGCCGACGAGCGGGCCCGCCGCCAGTATCGTGGCCCTCTCGACGGCGTTTCTCAGCTCGCGCAGGTTGCCGGGCCAGGCGTAGCGGGCGAGCCGATCATGCGCCTCCGGCGTAAAGCCTTTCAGGCGACCGCCCGACTGGCGTGAGAAGAACGCAAGCAGGTGTTCGGCCAACGTTCGGATGTCGCTGCGGCGACGCAAGGGGGGCAGGGTCAGCTCGACGACGTTGAGCCGGTAGAGGAGGTCTTCGCGGAAATCACCCGAGGCGACGGCGGATTCGAGGTCTCGGTTGGTCGCCGCCACCAGCCGGACGTCGGCGATCCGAGTCTTGGCTTCGCCGACGCGTTCGTACCTCTTCTCCTGGAGGAACCGCAGCAACTTGGGTTGGAGGGCTGGCGGCAATTCGCCGATCTCGTCCAGAAACAACGTTCCGCCTTCGGCGGCGGCCACCTTGCCGGCCGCGTCTCGCACGGCCCCGGTGAAGGCTCCCTTGACATGCCCGAACAGATCGCTTTCCAGCAAATCGGAGCTGAGGCTGGGGCAGTTCACCGTGACGAACGGCCCGCCGGCTCGCTTGCTCCAGGCGTGCAGCGCGCGGGCCAGGACCCCCTTGCCGGTGCCGTTCTCACCCCGGATCAAGACGGCCGCGTCGGCCGACGCCACCAGCCGGGTCAGCTCCATCACCTGCTGCATCTGCGGGTCGGAGCTCTCCAGCTCGACCTCGGGAACGATATCCCGGACCTGCTGCTCAAGGTCCGCGACCCGATCCCGCAGCCCGCGAACCTGGTCGACTCGCTCCAGGACGGCGCGCACCTGGGCGGGGGTGAAGGGCTTGGGAAGATAATCGAGCGCCCCGCGTCGGATGGCTTCGACGGCGGTGTCGATCGAGGCGTGCGCCGTGATGAGGACCACCGCCAGACGAGGCGATTGCGCCCGCAGGGATTCCAGGAGTTCGAGCCCCGACTCGCCGCCGAGACGGAGGTCGACGAGCGCGACGTCGCAGGGCTGTCTTTCGACCTCGCTCAGAGCCGTCGACGCCGAGGCCGCCTCCTGGACCTCGTGGCCCATCGTCTCCAGGGCGACGCGCAAAGTTCGCCGAATGTTCGGCTCGTCGTCGACGACTAATATTTTCATTACTACAGCGTCACATTCTCGGTGAGTCCGGGGGCGGCGGCCCTGCCGTTTCGACCGAGACTTCTCGAAAGAGGCGCAAGACCGCCTCGTGGCGCAACTCGTCGACCCGGCGGAATCAGTTTACCGGATCGTCACGCGGCGTCGAGCCCCGACCGTCGGCCGAGAGGCCGAGCGCGGAGTCAGGAGGGCGACGGCCCAGGCCGGGCCTCCCACCCAACGGCGGGGTTGATCTGCGGGCTGTCGGCGTCGAGGCCGAAACGCAAGCAGTAGCGACGCATGTTGTCGCACGCAGGTCGGTAATGCGGGTCGGCCGCGAGCGCCTTCTTGTAGGCGTAGTAGGCCGCGTGGTCTTGGCCACGGCTCTCCAGCAGGACGCCCATCAGGTTGAGTGCCTCCACCGATTCCGGGGCGATGTCCAGCACGCGATCCAACAGCGTGGAAGCCAGGTCAAAGTCGCGGCGATTCAGCGCAAGCTTGACCGGCGCGAGGTCGACCGCGGGCGGCCCCAGGGTGATGACGACGGGCTGCGCCTCACGGCGAGTGTCGGGCGCGGGCCGTGAGGCGTCCAGGGCGTGGCGATCGATCACCTCCGAGACCACCGTCTTTAACACGACCGGGGTTACGGGCTTCTGGACGAAGTCGACGGCCCCCAGCTTCATCGCCGCCACGGCGTCGGGAATCGTGCCGTGGGCGGTGACGACGACCACGGGGGTGTCATCGCCCTTCTCGCGGATGCGCCGGAGCACGTCCATCCCGCCCACGCCGGGCATCTGGAGGTCCAGCAAGACGACGTGGAACGACGAATGCTCCAATCGCTCCAGGGCCGCGGCCCCGTCCGCCGCCTCTTCAATGTGCAGGCCGACGGACTCGAGAGCCGTCCGGAAGACCAGGCGGATGTTCCGCTCGTCGTCGACGACCAAGACGCGGCTGGCTCGGGCCGCCCGGTGGGTTGTAGTTTCGTGAAGTTGCATGGTTACACCGGCTGGATGGTATTCCGTGCGATCGCAGTTGATGACCAGGCGAGGCGACCAAGAATTGAGGCTTGGGGCGGCTCACCTCGACTCTCGTCCTGGCAGGCCGAGCCGCGTCGAATTCCAAGAGGAGGTCAAGCGCTCGCTTGCCCGGGTCGTCCGTCATGGATCAGTAAGCAGAGCCCGTGCCAGCCCCACTCCAATCGCGTAGACTGTTAACCTGAAACGACTTGCGAACCGACACCATCAACGCCGGACTCGAAGGGTTGTCTATTGCATTGCTTTTTGCATGGGGCGCAATGGAGATTGCACGACGGGACCGACGGCGTCGGCCGGCGAGATCCGAACTCGGTCCCGGAAGCCGGGAATCGACGGACGCTGGAAGGCCACTCGGCCAAGAGCCCGTGGTACTCGCCCGGACTCTCCTCAGCCGGAGAGCTTGAGATGCCGGTAAGAGGGGGTCCGAAGCGTGGGGGTGGACACGGGCCAAGCCTCCAAATCCGGTAGATTGCCGGATCACCTGGAGCCTATCGGCCGCTCCGCCGTGCATCGGCGGGCATCCTAAGTCGAGGATTCGTCGGAGTTTACGACTAGTGGAGCGGAAGGGGATCGAACCCTCAACCTCAGCATTGCGAACGCTGCGCTCTCCCAATTGAGCTACCGCCCCGATTGGTTTCGGGATATGAAATAGACTACCGACCGAGCCTCGACGACGCAAGATTAACTGGGGCGATTTGGAGCCTTGAGCATGATGACAGCCGTCCGCAGTCTGATTCGCAACGCCGTTTTTCTGTTCGCGGCCGGGATTCTCGGGTCGACCGGGGCCTGGGGGGACGAGGAGCCCTGGAGCTTCACGGCCTGGAAGCCGATCGCCGGCAACCCGGTGTTTCAGGGGACCGGAGCCGACACCTGGGACCGCAAGATCCGGGAGCGCGGGTTCATCCTGATCGACGACTCGGGGACGTACAACCTCTGGTACACCGGATACAACGGCGACAAGCCGGAGACGATGTCGCTGGGCCGCGCCACGTCGCGCGACGGCGTCCACTGGACCCGCGACGCCGCCAACCCGGTCTTCAAGGGGTCGTGGGTCGAGGACGTCTGCGTGGTCCGGCAGAACGGGACGTACCAGATGTTCGCCGAGGGCAAGGGGGACATCGCCCATCGCCTCAGCTCGCCCGACGGCGTCCACTGGACCGACTTCGGCTCGCTCGACGTCCGCAAGGTCGACGGCTCGCCGATCCCCCCGGGCCCCTACGGCACCCCGACCGCCTGGTTCGAGAACGGCGTCTGGCACCTGTTCTACGAGCGCCGCGACGCCGGCATCTGGCTGGCGACCAGCCGCGACCTCAAAACCTGGACAAACGTCAAGGACGAACCGATCATCGAGCTGGGCCCCGAACCCTTCGACCGCGCCATGGTGGCCGCCAACCAGGTCGTGCGCCGGGGGGGGCACTACTACATTTTCTATCATGCGCTGGCCGACCCGAAAGTCCGCAACTGGACGACCAACGTCGCCCGCTCGAAGGATCTGATCCACTGGGAGAAGTACGCCAAGAACCCGATCATCGACGGCAACTGCTCGAGCGCCGTGCTCGTCCCCACGCCCCAGGGCGACCGGCTCTACACGATGCACCCGGACGTGAAGGTCTTCGAGCCGGCCAAGCCGTGATTGCATTCGTTTTTGCTTATTTATAAAGGACTCCGATCCGCCGGCGGTAGTCGTCGTAGGTTTCCTCGAAGAGTCGGCGGGCGGGTTCGGGGCCGAGGTGGCAGGCGGAGGTCAGCACTTTTGGGGGCTGGCCGGCTTCGGTCAGGAGGCGGGCGGTCTCGGCTTTCATGAGGTTGATCAGGGTGCAGCCGGTGACGCTCGACAGCGGCGCCACCGGCGTTTTCAGGCCGTCGATCCAGACGACCGAATCGCCGGGCGGGGCCTGCTGGTCGACGACGAGGTCGGCCAGCTCGTAGAGCTTCACCCCCGACTCGTGCTTCGAGGTCGATACGTCGGCGTTGGCCTTCGAGGTCAAGGCCACCACGTACATGCCCAGCCGCTTGGCCTCGGCCGCCACGTCGATCGTCACCGCGTTGCAGCCGCTGCTGCTGATCGCCAGCAGGGCGTCGTCGGGGCTCGTGGCGAAGTTCCGCCAGAGGACCGGACCGAACCCCTGCACGTTCTCCAGGAACATCGCCTGGCGCTGGCCGTTGGCGCCGACGACCGGGTTGTGGAAGCTCATCGACAGCTCGACGATCGGGTGGAAGCCGGGGAACGAGCCGTACCTCGGGAACATCTCCTCGACGGCCATCCGGGAGTGCCCGGTGCCGAACACGTGGACCAGACGGCCGGCGAGGATCGTCGTCGCGAACCGCTTCGCCGCCTCGCGGACCGCCGCAAGCTGCGTGGCCTCGATTGCGTCGAGGGCCGCGCGGGCCGCCTTAAGATACTGAGAGCAAACGTCTTCGGTCATGGACTCTTCCCCTCGGAGACGCACCAGCCGCCGTCGACGTTCAGGACGACCCCGGTCAAGAATCGCGAAGCCGGCTCGCACAGGTAAAGGGCGGCCTCGGCGCAGTCCTCGGCCGATCCCGGGCCGCCGGCCATCGGCTGCTTGGCGGCCAGATAGGCCAGGATCGCCGGGTCGCCGCACGCCCGGGCGGCCATCGGGGTGTCGATCAGGCCTGGGGCGATCAGGTTGAACCGGATCTTGTCTCGGGCGTACCGGGCCGCCGCCGCCGTCGTCATCGCCTCGATCGCCCCCTTGCTCGCGGCGTACGCATAAGTACCAAACAAGTCCGGAGACGGCGACCAACCGAGCACGGAGCCCATGTTCAGAACCGTCCCCCGCAGGCCGTGCGCGTCGGGCTCCTGGGCGAGCATTTGCCGAACGGCGGCGCGGTTGGTGAGGAACGTCGATCTGGCGTTGGCGCCGAGGACGGCGTCCCAGCCCTCGACGCTGCATTCGTGGAGCGGGCCGTCGCCGAACCGTCGCCCGCTGATCCCGGCGACGTGGAAGACGACGTCGATGCGACCTTCGAGCAGGTCGATCGTCCTCTGGAACAGGTAGTCGACGGCGTCGGGATCGGCGGCGTCGGCGGTGATCGCGTGGACGTTTTGGGGGCCGAACAGTTCGAGGGGCGGGATCGCGGCCTCACAGCCCTGGGCCGAGCGTCCGCAGACCACCACGCGCGCCCCTTCTTCAAGGAACCGCCGGGCCGTGGCGAGCCCGATGCCGCTGGTCCCGCCGATGATCAGGCATCTCTGGTCGTCGAGTCGGGCTCCCGGCGGCATGCGAAAGACCTCCTGATTTCAGTCTTTGACCTGGAACGTGGCCTCGATCTCGACGGCGATCCCGCCGGGCAGCGACCCCATGCCCACGGCGCTTCGGGTGCCGATGCCGGCGTCGTCGCCGAAGACGTCCCGCATCAGGTCGGAATAGCCGTTGATCACCTTGGGCTGGTCGCCGAACTCGGGCGTGCAGTTGACCATGCCGAGGCTCTTGACCACCCGGACGACCTTGTCGAGCGAGCCGAGGTGGGCCTTGAGGGTCGCCAGGATCGCCAGCCCGGTCTGCCGCGCCGCGGCGATCCCCAGTTCGATATCGGCGTCGGCGCCGACCTTCCCCTTGATCAGGCTGCCGTCCGACTTCAACGGCCCGTGGCCCGAGACGTACAGCAGGTCGCCGACGCGCAGCGCCGTGACGTACGTGGCCACCGGCTTGGGGGCGGGGGGAAGTTCGAGGTTGAGGGCGGCCAGACGTTCTTCAGCTCCCATGAGTCAAAATCCTTGCCAAGGCGTCGTCGATCGGCGGCCGGTCCGCGCCGGACCGTCTCTGGCTTGCAAGCCTACCGGCAGTCGCCCCCCAATTCAACTCGCCGCGACCCGCCCCGGCCGATTGGCTTCTTCTGAAAATCTTCCGGGCCATGTGTCAGGCTGCGGGGGCTGGTAGTTGGCGTTCGCGGTAGTCGGCCCCGTTCTTGAGCAGGTGCCAGATCACCACCAGGATCTTGTGCGCCACGGCGATCAGAGCCTTCTTTTTCCCGAGTCGTGGGACCCATCGACGGTAGCAGATGCTGAAGGCGGTGTTCTTGGCGTGGCTGGCCGACCACGCCGACTGCACCAGGAGCGAACGCAGCCACGGACTCCCCTTGGTCGTCTTGCCGCTGCGGCGTTTGCCGGCGCTTTGGTCGTTGCCCGGGCACAGCCCCGCCCAGGAGCAGAGGTGGCCCGCGGTCGGGAACGACTCCACGTCCGGCCCGATCTCCCCCACGATCACCTCCGCCGCCCGATCCCCCACTCCGGGGATCCCCTGGAGCCGGCCCGCCGCCTCGTCGAACGGCCTCATGGCCTCGTCGATCCGCTCGTCCAGCCGCTCGATCAGGCGTTCCAACGCGTCGATCTGATCCGTCAGCAGCCGGAGCACGAAGCGGTGGTGGTCGGTGACCCGGCCCAACAGCGCCCGCCTCAGCTCGGGGATCTTGCCCCGGAGCCGCTGCTTGGCCAGATCGGCCAGCTTCTCCGGGTCGTCCTGGCCGTCGATGATCGCCCGGATCATGGCGCGCCCCGAGGCCCCCAGGACGTCGCTGGCCACCGACCCCAGCTTGACGTTGGCGTCCTCCAGCGTCTTCTGGAGGCGATTGGCCACCGCGGCGCGGTCGCGGACCAACTCGGTGCGCTGCCGGGTCAGGTCGCGAAGCTCGCGGATCTCCGGCTTGGGGATGAAGCTGGGCGACAGCAGGCCGTGCTGGAGCAACTGGGCGATCCACTCGGCGTCCTTGACGTCGGTCTTGCGGCCGGGGACCTGCTTGAGCCGCCCGGCGTTGACCAGCATCACGTCGAATCGCCCTTCCAGGATGTGGAAGATCGGCTTCCAGTAGACGCCCGTGCTCTCCATGGCGACCTCGCGGACGCCGTGGGCGTCGAGCCAGTCGGCCAGGGCCAGCAGGTCGGCGGTCATCGTGCCGAAGGTGTGGACCACCGAGGCGACCGAGCCGTCGGGGTTGATGTGGCGGACGCAGGCGACGACGGTCTTCTTGTGGACGTCGAGCCCGGCGCAGCGATCGTGAACGATGTCCATGACGTCCCCTCCAACTCGAGTGGTCGGAAACGAAGCAGTCCGAGCCGGTGGGACGACCTCGGGGCGTAAAGCAGTTTCTTCTACGTGCTCCCCCGCTTCCGGGGGGCGACAGGACGGGGTTCGACATGAAGTCGAGCCGAGGCCGGGACCAAGTTCCTTCGCGGGTTCGCGACACCAAAGCCAATGACGGCCTCTCGCCCAGGGCCGGACATCCGCAGCATAACCCAACCCGACCCCATTTTCATGGGACGGGTTGAGCCAAAGGCTCATGACCGTTCCTTCGCGCGCTTTTCGCTGCACTCGGCCTCACGCGGCGAGCCCGGCCGATTAGGTTCCTTCGCGCGGTCTTTGATGACGGCGGATCGATCTTCGCGAGGGGCCGCCGCTCATCACACGGTCGGACGAATTGTCAAAGACGCGGACGGACTACGAGAATCCTCCAGTTTAATTTACTACCGATTCGTCGCTTTGATCGGTCTTTCCGGTCGATCCCCCTCCGTGTTCTCTGTGTCCACCGTGGGAAGTCGTCCCGAAGGCTCCGAAGGAAGCCCGAAGCGCCAGCGAGTGAATTCCTCTCCAAACCCTGCGTCTCGCCTGGAACGGCCGCCGGCGCCGCCTCGCGCATCGGCCTGGTAGAATCAGAGTTCACGGTTTTAACCGTTGAATTCAGTCTCAAGAGGCGACGGACCATGTCCAGACGGTTGGCAATCGCGCTCGCGGCCTCATGTGTGATCAATATCGTGCTGTTGGTCGTGGGGCGTGGTTCGTTCGGCCAGATCATCGCCATGATCTTCGCCTTGGGGCTCGCGGTGATCTCGGTTGGGATCGGCTTTCTCACCTATCTCGTCGCCCGGCTGGCGGTAGAAGCACCGGCCCTTCGGCGGTTCGCGAGGCGAGCCGTCATCCTCGGGCTCGTCGCGGGGAGCAGCCTCGTCTCACTGCCGATCGGCTCGCTCGTCAATGGTTACGACATGGGGCAGGCCAAGAGCTTCTGCGACCGACTCCGGCCCGCACTTAAGCGACACAGGCAAGCGACCGGCCGATACCCGGAGACGGTGTCTAAAGTCACCACCAGAGACCAACTGCCCTGGCTGCTGCGAGGAGAACACTTTTACTTCTCGTCCAGCGACGGTTATTCGTTCTTGATCAGGCATCAATGGGGCATGCTCGATGGCGTCGCATCCGATAGCAGCTCCGCGGGATGGCGCGAGTTTGACTAAATGGCAGACTGGCTCGCCCCCCCCGCCGCGAGCATGATCGTGCGGGAATTCACTCGCTGGCGCGTCGGGTTGGCATGAAAATTCCGGTCCGTGTTTTGCCGTAGGGGCGCCCCTTGTGGGTGCCCGATCGCCGAGCGTGAGCGGTCGGCGTGACAACGAACCGGGTGCCCACAAGGGGCGCCCCTACCGGACCTGGTCGTGACGCCAGGCGAAAAGCCCCCATTTTCGTGAGGCCGGGCGTCCCGAAGGCGTCATGGCGGTTTCCATGAAAATAGTCCCGCCAGGGCATGCCCGGATACGAGCCCGAAGCGCCAGCGAGTGAATTTCCGGTCGGCCATTCGAAGTCGATTCACTCGCTGGGGCTTCGGGCTTGTATGGGGGGCTTGACGACCTGCTAACATGAGAAGACCTGACTGACCACCGACTCGAAACGAGGCTCGACACAATGAGGGCGAACCGCCCGCCGTTCCGCGTTGCTTTGATCCAGATGCGGTGTTCGACCGACGCCGGCGACAACCTGCGCCGGGCGACCGCGATGCTTCGCGACGCGGCGAAAGGCGGCGCGCAGGTGGCGTGTCTGCCGGAGCTGTTCCTGACGCAGTATTTCTGTCAGACCGAGGACGCCGCCACGTTCGACCTGGCCGAGCCGATCCCCGGGCCGACGACCGAGGCGCTGGCGGAGGTCGCCCGCGAGACGAAGATGGTGATCGTCGGCTCGATCTTCGAGCGGCGGACGGCCGGCGTCTACCACAACACGGCCGTCGTGCTGAACCCCGACGGCTCGCTCGTCGGCAAGTATCGCAAGATGCACATCCCCGACGACCCGCTTTATTACGAGAAGTACTACTTCACGCCCGGCGACCTCGGCTTCAAGAGCTTCGAGACCGCCCACGCCCGCGTCGGCACGCTCGTCTGCTGGGACCAGTGGTATCCCGAAGCCGCCCGGCTGACGGCCTTGCAAGGGTCGGAGGTCCTCTTCTACCCCACGGCCATCGGCTGGCACCCCAGCGAGAAGGCCGAGTTCGGCGAGGCTCAGGCGAGCGCCTGGGAGACCATGCAGCGCGCCCACGCGATCGCCAACGGCGTGTTCGTCGCCGCGGTCAACCGGATCGGCCATGAAGGGCCGGCCGACGGCGGCATCGAATTCTGGGGGGGCTCGTTCCTCGCCGACCCGTTCGGCCGTATCCTCGCCAAGGGGAGCCGCGACCGCGAGGAAATCATCACCGCGACGTGCGACCCCCGGCTCCAGGAGGAAACGCGGCGGAACTGGCCGTTCCTCCGCGACCGTCGGATCGACGCCTACGCGCCGATCACCCAGCGGTTCCTCGACGGCGGCTGAGACATCGAACGACGAAACGTCGGATCAAGGAAACTCACCACGGAGGACTCAGGAGAACACGGAGGAAGACGATTCCATCGATCATGATCGTTTGAACGACATCGCGGTCGAGAGACAAGCCGACCTTTCTTCCTCCTGTATTTCCTCCGAGTCCTCCGTGGTGGACATTCTTCGCGATCGACGATTGGGCTGAGTTCCTGGACGCCCCCAACACTCGAAACGGACGCCCCCCATGACGCCCGCACAGCTTGGTTTCCGCATGCCCGCCGAGTGGGAACCCCACGACGCGACCTGGATCGCCTGGCCTCATCATCGCGAGGACTGGCCCGGCAAGTTCGCGCCGATCCCGTGGGTCTACGCCGAGATCGTCCGCATCCTGAGCGCGCATGAGAACGTCGCGATCGTCGTCGGCGACCGCGACACGAGGCGGCGGGCGGCGAGCATCCTCGACCAGGCCGGTGCGAACCTCACCCGCGTGCAGTTCCTGCGGGCCGACACCGACCGCGTCTGGCTCCGCGATTCGGGCCCGACGTTCGTCGTCCGCGACGGCGACGTGAAGGAAGCCGAAACCGACGGCGAGTCGATCGGACCGGTCGCGCTGGTCGACTGGAAGTTCAACGCCTGGGCGAAGTACGACAATTACCTGAAAGACAAGCATCTCCCCCGACGGATCGCCAAGAAGCTCGGCTTGACTTGCTGGGCCCCCCGCGCCGAGATCAACACCGTGCCGCGGCGGGTCGTGCTCGAAGGGGGCGCGATCGACGTCAACGGCAAGGGAACCCTGCTGACGACCGAGGAATGCCTCCTGAGCGACGTTCAGGCCCGCAACCCGGGCCTCGGCCGCGAGGGGATCGAGCGCGTGTTCGCCGACAATCTCGGCGTGACCAACGTGATCTGGCTGGGGCGCGGGATCAACGGCGACGACACCCACGGGCACGTCGACGACCTGGCGCGGTTCGTCGACGCGAAGACCGTCGTCACGGTCGTCGAGCCCGACGCCGCCGACCCCAACCACGAACCGCTCGAAGACAACCTCCGCCGGCTCAAGGAAGCGCGCGACCAGGACGGCCAGCCGCTCCGCGTCGTCGCGCTGCCGATGCCCGCGCCGGTGATCTTCGAAGGCGAGCGGCTCCCCGCCAGCTATGCAAATTTCTACATCGCCAACGGGGTCGTGATCGTCCCCACCTTCAACGATCCGGCCGACCGCCTCGCCCTCAACATCCTGGCCGAACTCTTCCCCGACCGCGAGGTCGTCGGCGTCCACTGCGTCGACCTCGTCCTCGGCCTCGGCACGCTCCACTGCCTCTCCCAGCAGCAGCCGGCCGCGCCAAGCGGAGGCCCGCCCGCATCGTGAACTGAAAGGCTGATCACATGAGAATCGCATTCGCCCTGGCCCTATTTGCGGCCCTCGGGTCGACGTCCGCCCCGGCCCAGCTCGCCCTACAAATCGACGCCCGGGGGACGCTCGCGGAGGTCCGCGTAGGCGATGCGATCTATCTCAGCGACGTGGCCGTGACCCTGGTCAAACCCGGCTGGACCGGCAACCTCGCCGATCAGCGGGCCGTCGACCCCGCGACGGTCCGCGTCCACAAGGCTGGCCGGACGACGACCTACACGATGCCGCTGCGGGGCGAAAACCTGACCGCCCAGTTGATCGAGCGCGTCACCCGTGACGGCGACCTCGTCGACGTGCAGTACGAGGTGATCCCCGACCAGGACGTCGAGCTGGAAACGGTCTTGCTCCAAGGCTCGCTGGCGACCGCGTCGCACGCCGGCAAGACGTCGTATCTCGTCGGCGGCCCGACCACCTCGCGCGGGATCTTGCCGGCCGAGCTGAACGATAAGAATCACATCCTCTGGAGCGGCGATCCCGAGTGGCTGGGCTTCGGCCTTCCGGGCGTCGGCGGCCTGCGCGTCGTCCCTCGCGACATGGGGCTTCAGCTTCAAGACGATCGCAAGTGGAACACCCCCGCGTTCGGCCTGCTGGCGACGGCCGGCGGCGGCGAGCACTTGGCCCGCAAGCCGATCCGATTCGCCCTGTCGCTGCGGGCCGAAGCCGCCGGCCGACTCGACGACGAGGTGAAGCAAGGCGCGCTGGCCGGCGTCTCGCTCGTCGACGATCGGCCGCTGGCGTTGAAGAACGCGCGGATCGACCGGGACAGGCTCGAAGCCTTCGCGTCGATCACGGTCGACGCCGAGATCGAGGCCCGGTACGACAACCCGTTCGACCCCGACCAGATCGCCGTCGACGGCGAGGTCGCCACGCCGGCCGGGAAGATCGTGAACGTCCCCGGCTACTTCCAGACTCCGTTCCAGCTCGAAGCGGGTCGAGGGGGCGAGTCGCTGAAGGTCGCCGGCGCGTCGGGCTTCCGCGTCCGGTACACGCCGACCGTCGCCGGCCCGCACCAGATCACGATCAAGGTCAAGGACCGTTCCGGCGAGGTGCGTGCCAAGCCGCTGGCCTTCATCGTCGACGCCTCGAAGACACCAGGCTTCGTCCGGGTCGCGGCGAAGTCGCCGCGCTACTTCGCGTTCGACGACGGCGCGTCGTATTTCGCGATCGGCGAGAACGTCTGCTGGGGAGGCGGCAAAGCCCCGATGGCCGACTACGCCGCCTGGTTCGCGGGGCTCGGCAAGGCCGGCGGCAACTGGGCGCGGCTCTGGCTCGCGTTCAACGAGAAGGGTCTCGAATGGATGCCCGCGCCGACGCCCAAGGGCGGGACCGGCAGTTATCAGGGCCTCGGCCGCTACGCGCTCGACAACGCCTGGCGGCTTGACGAGGTCGTCCACCTGGCCGAGCGGAACGGCGTCCGGCTGATGTTCTGCATCGGCACCTACGGCGAGTTCAAGGACGGCGGCTTCTTCAACGAAGGGAGCTGGGTCAGCAACCCCTACAACGCCAAGAACGGCGGCCCGTGCGCCTCGCCCGACGACTTCTGGACGAACGCGGAGGCGCGGAAGCTGTACAAGCAGCGCTTGCGGTACATCATCGCCCGCTGGGGGTGTTCGCCGCAGGTCTTCGCCTGGGAGTTCTGGAACGAGGTCCAGCCGACGCCGGCCGTCGAAGCCTGGACGGCCGAGATGGCCGCGTACCTCAAGCAGCACGATCCCAACCGCCACCTCGTGAGCACCAGCTACGGCTCGCCGGCGATCTGGAAGGATCGCAACATCGACCTCTCGATGACCCACATGTACGGCACGGCCGGCGCCACCGCCGACTTCACCGCGCAGATCCAGCGCGAGACGCACGCCAACCTCGCGTTCGGCAAGCCCTACCTGCTGGCCGAGTTCGGCATCGACTGGCAGGCCGGCGACGAGAAGTGGGACCCGAAAGGGAACGGACTGAACATGCACAACGGCGCGTGGGCCGCGCTCGCCTCCGGGAGCGCGGGGACGGCGATGCTCTGGTGGTGGGACGGCTACGTCCATCCTAAGAACGTCTATCACGTCCTCACGCCCGTCCAGGCCTTCGCCGCCACGATCGACTGGGCGAACACCCCGTTCCGCCCCATCGAGAGGATCGAAATCGTGGGCGATCCCAGCCGGACCGAGACCTTCCGCGACGTGACCCTCGCCGGCTCGCAAAGCTGGGGCAAGACCGCGTCGAACCGATACACCGCGCTCCATGACGGCACGGTGAAGGAAGGGCCCGTCGCCGTGACTCTCGGCAGCCCCAAACGCGGCAACGCCAACGAGGTGTTCAGCGAAGTCGTCTGGACGCTCGACATGCCCCAGGCGGGCAAGGTCCTCGTCCACCTCGGCGAGGTCTGCTCGGGCGGCCGACTGCGGGTCGCCCTCGACGGCCACGAGGTGCTCGACCGGCCGTTGGCGACCGGCGAGCCCGGCAAGGGCCCCTGGAAAAAGTCGCGGCTGCTTGAGCCGTGGAAGGTCTGGGTGAGCGACTACGACGAGGCGATCCCGATCGACGTCCCCGCCGGCCGCCACGAGCTGACCCTCGCCAACGCCGACGGCGACTGGCTGCAAATCCGCAAGCTGACCCTCCCGTCTTACCGATCGAGCCGTCACCCCGAGGTCGACGCCCTCGGCCTCGCCGCCGTCGGCCGGATGATCCTCTGGGTCCACAACCGCCAGAGCACCTGGCGCGCCGACTTCGACGGTAAGTCGCCCGAGCCCCAGGAGAAGCTGACGCTCCACGTCCCGACGACCTCGCAAGCCGACTGGCGGGTCGAATGGTGGGACACCTTCCAGGGCGTCGTCGTCCAGACCGATCAGGTCCAACCCGCGTCCGGCATCCTCCGGCTCACCCCTCCCCGATTCGACCGCGACCTCGCCGCGCGGCTGACGCAGAAGCCGTGACGGCCCGCTCGTAAGCCTCGCCGCCCCGACCGCGCCGACGTTGCAGGCAGCCTTGCAACGAGGCAGGCGCGCGCGGTTTTTGATCCGAGAGTCCAAAGATTTGAGCCGCTGGAACGGAACTTGCACTAAGCACTTCGGCGTTGGAACGCCAAGCCCTTGTAAACACCGTAAAAACCACGATTTCAGGAAGGGAGGACTGAAACCGAGCTTCAAGACAGCCTGCTTTCCGGGCACGCCCTGCTTACGACTTCTCCACTGAGTGAGTCGAAGCCGCTCCGGCTGCAACGCCTCGATCCCATTCGATTCGCCAGGACCACGGTTCTTGCATCAATCCACTCTCACAGCTTTTTGTTTTCTTCCCATAAGCGGTGTATTTCCTAAAGCACGTTTCGATGTCGGCCCGCTTGCGCTTGGGTCCTTTGCATCCGTGAAAAGGAGTCGTCGATGCCTCGGCGTCTGAGAATCGTTTCGCCGTCCTCCCTTGTGATCGCACCGATCTTCCCATCGAGTTGCGATTCTGGCTCGCCGCCCCGACGCTGACGTCGAGGCCTCCTGCTTCCAGTTGCTCCTCCTTAGCTCGCTCGTCGTCTCTTCCCTGGGGTGAGCCGTGCGGATTTCGTCGTTCAGGACGATCTCCCCGACGGCGTCGCGACCCGCTTGGTCGCGGTGCGCGCTCTCCTGTCCGTACTTCCCTTGTATCCTGCATTCTCATCGGGAGCCTTGTTCATGCGTTCGAGATCAGTTCGCGGATTCACGCTCATCGAATTGCTCGTGGTCATCGCCATCATTGCGGTTTTGATCGCCTTGCTCCTGCCCGCCGTGCAGTCTGCCCGCGAGGCCGCCCGCCGCGCCCAGTGCACGAACAACCTGAAGCAGCTCGGGTTGGCCGTCCACAACTACATTTCCTCAAACGAAGTGCTGCCGATGCAGAGCCTGGCCCCGACGGCTCAGGACCAGAGCTGGGGCTGGAGCTACGGTTGGGGGCTCGGCCTTCTGCCCTTCATTGAGCAGCAGCCCGCGTTCAGCTCGTTCAACTTCTCGCTGGGGATCTTCGGCAACGCCGGTGGAAACACGTACCAGCAGGGGAACAACACGGTTTGCCAGCTCAAGATCGCGGGCTTCCTGTGTCCCTCCGACGGCGTCAAGAAGATGCCGGCGGACCCCAACGGGGGGACCAGCTACGTGGGCAATTACGGCGGCCCCGGCCAGCTCGCCAGCGCGGCCTCGGATGGGGCCTACAGCGGGACGATCGTCCCCAACGGGTTTAAGACCGACCCCAATCTTGGACCTGTCGGGATCGAGTCGATCCGGGACGGAACATCGAACACCGCGCTGTTCAGCGAACGGCTGATCGGCCTCGTCGGCAGCCCGTCGATCACCAAGGCCGACAAGGACGCCAAGCGCGCCATCTTCACGGCGGCCGGTCCCGCCGCGGGCACCGGCGCCGCCGGCGTCCAGCAGCTCCTCGCCGCCTGCAACGCCCTTCCGCCCACGACCGCATCCACCCGCTCCGACGCCAACGGTTACACCTGGTTCGCGGGTTACCCTTACCACATCGCCGTGAACGCCTACACCCACGTCGGCGCCCCGAACAGCGTGTCCTGCAACAACTCGGTGGACCAGGGAGGTTGGCTGACCTTCACCGGCCCGCTGGGCTCGGCCCCGCCGTCCAGCAATCATCCGGGCGGCGTCAACATGGCCATGGCTGACGGGTCGGTTCGGTTTCTCAAGGATTCGATCAACCTCCCGACGTTCTGGGGCATCGGCACCCGCGCCGGCGGCGAAGTGATCAGCTCCGACGCCTATTGATAACTCAGTTCCTTGTTGCGATCAGGGGATCGTGGGAATGCTTCCACATCAGTAAGGCACCCACGATTCCCTTCTTACTTCGCGACTTCCTGCTGATTCACCCCCTGATAAGTCTTAGGAGTTTCCTCGAGATGAAGCCGATTGCTGGATGGCTTGGCGCCGCGTTACTGGTCCTCACGTTCGCTGGCTGTGATGACGGCAGCCCTTCGACGCCGCCCGCAAATACGACCCCGACCCCGGACGGTCGCCCCGCCGGGTTCGAGGACATGATGAAAGGCATGGAAAAAAACATGAAGGATGCCACGAGCAAGGGTGGAGCCAAGGCGGGCGCGCCGGCCAAGAAATAACGCCCGCGTCGATCCCCCACCGGCCTCGCCTGAAATGTCGACCTGATCGCCGACCGCGCCGCGTCTCCTCGACGCGGCGCGGTCGTTCATCGTTTGAACACGTACCGCCATCCCCATGCACCAGCGCGGTCATCGCGAGGCGGCCGGCTTCCATGCGGGCGAGCGGAAGGCGTACGTCCCCGAGCCGACGGAGTAGACCGCGAAGCCGGGCTCGGCTCGCTCGAATTTCACCCCTTCGGCCTGGCCGGCGGGCTTGCCGCCTTCGGTCACGGCCGCCGCGTCGGTCGACGGCACATAAACGGTCGCCGTCGTGTTCGGCGGGACCGTGACGGTCCACGCGAACGCCCCGTCGGCGAGCTTCCATTCGCTGTCGATCCGGCCGTACCGCGACGTGTGCTCGGCCCGGACGAACGTCAGGTCGCCGACCGGCCAAGGGCGGAGGATGATGTGCTTGAAGCCGGGGCGCTCCGGGTCGTAGTTGATCCCCCCGAGCGTCTGATAGAGCCAGGCTTCGAGGTTGCCGGAGAGGATCTTCTGGCTCTCGCCGTTCATGCCGCCGTCCTGGGTGTCGGTGTCCCACCGCTCCCAGCTCGTCGTGGCGCCCTTGGAAACCATGTAGCCCCAGCTCGGCCGCGTCGTCTGGGTCGCCACGGTATAGGCCACGTCGGCCCGCCCCGCGTTGGTCAAAACCTGCATGAACCACTGCATCCCGACCAGGCCCACCGACGTGTGACCGTGGTTCTTCACCATGATCTCGTCGACGAGGTTGGCGACGACCGCCGCCCGGTTCGCCTCGGAGACCAGCCCAAATGCGAGCGGGAAGACGTACGACGCCTGCGTCTCGCTCTCGTACTTATTCGACTTCGGGTTGAAGAACCGCGCGTTGAAGCCGGCCTTCGCCTTCTCGGCCATCGCGTCGAACCGCCTGGCGTCGTCGGCCTTCCCCAGCAGCCGCGCGGCGCGGGCGACGATCCGGCAGTTGTTGTAGTAATAGGCCGACGAGATCAAGGGCCGCGAGGTGACCCGCTTGTCGACGGCCCCCTTGATCCACGAGCCGTCGACCCAGTCGCCGTAGTTGCAATAATCGATCGTGCCGTCCGGCTTCTGGTACGCCTTCTCATGAAAGAGAACCCAGCGCCTGATGCAATCGTAGTTGTCGGCCAGGATCTTCAGATCGCCGTAGAAGTTGTAATGCCAATCGGGGATCACCGTGACGACGCTGGGCCAGACGATGTCCTTGGAGTTGAACGTCCAGTACGGCGGGAGGATCTCCTGGAGGCTGCCGTCTTCCGCCTGGTGGGCGCGGTAGTTGTGAAGGAAGTGATCATAGAAGCGCGCGACGTTGAAGGCGTAGCCTTCGCTCTCGGACGTCTTGGCCGGGTGGCCCGACCAGGGCATCCGCTCGTCGCGGTCGGGCTCCATCGGCACGCTCCGATTCTGCATCCGCGTGCCCCAGCGGGCGTTGAGGTAGATCCGGTTGATCAGCGGGTTCGAGCAGGCGAACCGCCCGGTCGGCTCCATATCGGTGTGAGTGACCAGCCCTTCGAAGTTCGAGGCGTCCGGCGTGCCCGGATAGCCCTCGACCTGCACGAACCGGGTGGCGTTGCCCTTGAACCGGGGGCTCCAGGTCTCGTCCCCTTCGCCTTTCAGCGTGTAGACGTCGGTGTTGTAGGCGCTCCGATCGTTGGCGGCGTTCAGCAGGCCGTCGGGGGTCACGTTGAACGACGTGTGCAACCGAACCGACCGACCGGCCGGGCCGGCGACCTTGAGGCAGACCATCCCGTAGAACGCCTGGCCGAAGTCGACCAGAAAAACGCCCGGCTTCGGGTTCGTGAGAGCGACCGGCTTGAGGACCTCGGTGATCCGGATCGGCTCGATCATCTGGGCTTCGAGGGTCCCGCCCGGCGCCGCGACGAGGTCGGCTTTGCGCCATTTGGAATCGTCGAAGCCGGGACTCGACCAGCCGGGCATCTCGCGACGGGCGTCGTATTCCTCGCCGTCGAATTCGTTGTCCGAGCGGATCGGGCCGTCGGTGGTCAGCTTCCAATTCTCGTCGCTGACGACGTTCTCGACCGAGCCGTCGGCGTACTCCACGCGAAGCTGGAGGAGCAGCTTGGGGTAGCCGTAGCTGTGCATCGGCACGGGATCGTTGACGCGCGGGGCGAAGTAACGGCCGTTGCCAAGCACCACGCCCAGTGCGTTCCGGCCCTGTTTGACTTGATCGCTCAGGTCGAACGTGACGTAGCAGGCCCGGCGGTCGTAGCCAGTCAGCGCGGGGTTCATGAGCTGGTCACTGACAAGTCTTCCGTTCACATGAAGATCGAAGAATCCAAGTCCGCAGACCGAGGCGGTCGCCCGGCGAACCTGCTTCGAAGCGTCGAACTCGCGACGCAGCATCCGGGCCGGCAGCCGGCGATGTTCCGAGCCGCCGACCATTCCCCATGGGGCCGATCCGAGCTTGCCCGACTCGCGCGCGGCCGCCCATTTGGAGTCGTCGAAGTCCTCCCGCTCCCAGCCGATGATGTGCTCGTCGCCGGCTCGCCAGCTCGCGTCGGTCGGCGCGAGCAGCGGCTCGCCGCTCTCGAACTCGACCTTCAGGAGGCCGATCAGGCCCGCGGGGTTCTTGTCCGGGGTGACCGTGGTCGACTCGGCGTTGACGGCGGTCACGGCCAGCGTGTTGGCGCCCGGCCGGAGCAGGGGGGTCAGGTCAAGCGCCTTGACCGACGCCCAGCTCGCCCCCTGGCCGCCGAGCTTACCGTTGACGAAGACGCCGAACGAGTCGTCGGCGGTCATCGTCAGCGTCGCCTTGACGATGCGACGCCCTTCGGGCAGGTTGACCTTCTTGCGGAAGAATCGCCCGCCGATCGGCGCGCCGATGGAGGGATTGCCGGCCGGATACCAGATCCACGAGGCGCCCTCCAACATCGCGGTCGGGCTCTCGGTCGTGTCGCCGCCGTCGTGGCCGATCCACTTCCCGGTCCAGTCCTTGGGGTCGAGCAACCCCATCGTCCATCGCCCGGGCTTGCTCCAATCGGAGGCGTTCCCATCCCGGTCCCAGATCCGGACCGACCACCAGCAAGCGTCGTGCGACCCGAGCGGCTTGCCGGCGTAAGAGACGTGCAGCGACTGATCCGAGGCCGTCTTGCCGGTGTCCCAGAGCGTGTCCTCGCCCTCGCTGAGAGCCGCTTGCGAGCGAGCCACGCGGATTTGATACGCGGACTGGCTCAGCCCGCGCGCGGCGTCCTTGACGGCCGTCGACCTCCAGCTCAGCCGAGGGGCGCGGGCGTCGATGCCCAGGGGGTCGATCAGGTATTCACACCGCAGGTCCTCCACGCGGAGTGAAGCCGGAGCGGCGAGGGACGGGGCGGCGGTCGCCAGAACGAAACCGACGGCGAGGGCGAGACGACGGTGCATGGGAGAAGCCTCGGCGGGAGTGTGCTGATGGTCGGTACAAGCCCGAAGCGCAAGCGAGTGAATTCCCCGCAAGGGCCTCGGCGGGAGTGTGCGGCTGGGCGGAGCAGGGGGTTACATCAGCTTCTCTTGATTGCGAATATAATCGCGCAAGAGGATGGTTTCGGACAGGTTATCGACTTCGTTGCAGTGCTCCCAGTCGATCCAGACGTATTCCACGCCGACGAAGCCGGCGTAGCCGACTTGCTTCATGACGTCGAGCACGCGGCCGTAGTCGATCGCGTTGTCCTTGAACGACGTTTGAAGCCGTCCGGGCCGGGCGCAGCGGGCGTGAAAATGGCTGGCGACGGCGACGAGAGGTTCGATCTCGGAATCGGGGCGGCCGTCGCGGGTGAAGTGGGTGTAGTCGAGCGTCAGCGTCAGGCCGGGAACCGACCGCACCAATTCGGCGGCGGCGGCGGGAGTCGGGACGATCGACCCGACGTGCGCCTCGACCCCGAACGTGACGCCCTGCGCCCGGGCGGACTCGCATCGCCAGGCCAGCTCGTCGCAGCATCGTTTCCAAGACTCCGATTCCGGCTCCTCTTCGAAGTAGACGCCCGGCAGCGCCGAGACGTGCCGCGCGCCGCACTCGGTCGCGAACTCGACGGTCCGGGCGAACCAGTCGCGCGCCTGCCGGCGCCTGGCCGGGTCGGGGTGGTTGGGGGCGAGCGAGACGAAGTCGGGCGCGGTCTGGAGAAAGGCGTCGGCCGCTTCGAGACCACGATCGCGGAGCTTGCCGACGAGTTCCCGGGCCGACCCGCGCACGTCCTCGAAAACCTTCGATGGCCAGAGGTGCGAACGACCTTCGAACAGGCCGATATCGACTCCCTGGAAATCGAGCAGCGCGATCAAGTCGAGCACCTTGTCGTGTTCGAGCAGCGGGAACGTGAAGTCCGCACAGGCCAGCTTCAGCGACATCGCGAATCCTCCCGGACCAATCGTTATTCGGCGTTCCACTCGGCGGCGGCGAGATAGCCGCCGTCGACCACCAGCGACGTCCCCGTGACACCGGCCGAGTCTTCACAGCTCAGGTAAAGCACCGACCGGGCAACTTCGTCCGGAGCCAGCGCCACCTTCAAGGGAACGCGACGGAGGCGGTTTGCAAGGGCGGCCTCGGGGTCGCCGGTCTTGCCGAGGTGATGGCGGAGCATCGGCGTATCGGTGATCCCAGGGCACACACAATTGCACCGGAGGCCGATCGAAGCGTAATCCAGCGCGATCGACCGGCTCAGCCCCAGCACGGCCGACTTCGAGGCCGTGTAAGCGGGCGTCGCCGCCTGGCCGACAAAGCTGCTGATCGACCCGACGTTCACCACGTAGCTGCGGGCGTTGCGACGCAGATACGGAATCCCATGCTTCACGGAGAAAAATATACTCTTAAGATTGACGCCCATCAGCCGGTCCCAATCGGCCTCGTCGTATTCGTGCAACGGCCCAATATGAACGAGCCCCGCGCAGTTGACGACGATGTTCAAACCGCCGAACGCGGCGACCGTCGCTGCGATCGAATCGCGGACGGCGGCCTCGGATGATACGTCGGTGGGGATGAAGAGGGCGCGGGCCTCGGTGATCGCCAGGCGCACGGCCTCGGCCCTTTCGATATCAACGTCCACAAGCGCGACGTTCGCCCCCTCGGCGGCGAACAGTCGGGCCACGCCCTCGCCGATGCCCGACGCGGCCCCGCTGATCCACGCGGTCTGTCCTTCCAGCCTGCGACTCATCAATTCGGCTCCTCGCCCTCGCGCCACCACCTTATCGACATCGCAGTCGGGCCCATTTTTCCTGGAATCCAGGGCGGTCGAAGACCTCGGGGTTGACCACCCCGCGCGGCGTCCGGCCGAGCGCGAGGTCGAGCATCCCCTGACAGGCCGCGCGGCCGATGTCGCGGAACAACTCGTCGGTCCAGGCGATGCAGTGCGGCGCCAGCAGCACGTTGTCGAGCGTGCCGAACCGATGCGGCCGGACGACCGGCTCCTCCGCGAAGCAATCGAGGGCCGCGCCGGCGATCCGCCCCGCCGCCAGGGCGTCGTACAGAGCGTCCTCGTCGACGATGCCGCCCCGCGCCGTGTTGATCAGGTAGGCGTCGGGCTTCATCAGCCCGATCTCGCGGGCGCCGATCAGACCGCGGGTCTTGTCGGTGAGTGGGCAATGGATGGAAACGAAGTCGGCCTCGGCCAGCAGCTCGTCGAGGCCGACGGATCGGACACCCAACTCGTCGGCCGCGCGGGCGTCGAGGAACGGGTCGAAGACGAGCGGCGGCTTCATGCCGAACCCTCGCAGCAAGCCGACGGTCGCCCGGCCGATCCCCCCGAAGCCGATCGCGCCGAAGGTCCGATCGCGCAGGTCGCGCCCCATATACTTCGACCGCTCGTCCCATCTCCCGGTGCGGACCAGGTCGTCCTTGATGCGGACGTTGTGGCAGAGGCCGATCATCCAGCCGACCGTCGCCTCGGCGACCGACCGATCGACCGCGCCCGCCGTGATGAAGACAGCGACGTCGGCGGCGGTGCAGGCGGCCACGTCCACCGCGTCGTAGCCGACGCCGAACCGGCCGATCGCCAGCAAATCGCGGCTCTGAGATACGGTCTCGGCCGTCACGGCGGGCGTCAAGACGACGACGCCTTGCGCGCCGGCGTCGGCGATCTGGTCAGCGCCGATCGGCGTCCGATGCTCGGCGAGTTTGACCCATTCGACGTCGTCGCGGCCGTCGAAGATCGACAGGCCGACGTCGGGATATTTCGTCGACCCGTCGGCCGCGAAGAAGTCGCCGGTGAAGGCCACCCGGAACCGCTTCGGCGTCTGGCTCATCGGGTGGCTCCTTCGCGCCAGGGGTTGCCTTCAACGGTCGCGCAGCTCTCGTCGACCACGATCCGGATCGGCGACGGCCCGGCGTAGACCCAGATCATGGCCATCGGCTCATCGGATTCATTGATGAAGTAATGAACCCGCCCGCGCGGCTGCAAGGCGGTCGCGTCGCGCATCGGGTGCCGGCGGCCCTCGACGATGCACAAGGCGTCGCCGTCGATGATCGAGATCGACTCGTCGAAGTCGTGGACGTGGGCCGGGAGCCGGCCGCCGGGGAGGAACAGGCCGTAGCCGCCGCTCATCTCCAGGCCCGGCATGAGCGTCTCGTTGAAGAAGTCGATGAACGCCGTGTTCGGCCCCGCCGCGAACCGCTCGGCCGTCCGGAACCGGTTGAACCGCTCGGCGCCGGCGAGGCCGTTGGCTTCGTCCGGCATCGCGATGCGCGGGAACGTATCATCGACGATCGTGCGCGTCGGCGCGTCGCTAGCCAGCGCGACGTGGAGGATCGCCGGTTCGGTGTCCGACAGGTTCCTGACTTGATGCGCCGGGCCGCGTGGGATGACGACGTTGTCGAGCGGTTCGAGGACGTACTCGCGGCCCTCGACGGCCGCGATCGCCCGCCCCTTGAGCAGCGTGATCGACTCGGCGAACGTGTGCGTGTGGTAGGAGAGGGCCGTCGAAGGGGCGATCGTCACAAGGCCGGTGGTCAGGCCCCGGGTGCCGTTGTGAGCGCCCACCAGGCATTCGAGCCGCACGCCGGGTTCGACGTCGAGGAACGCGCCGGCGCCGATCGGCGTCATGACCTCCATGCGATCGGGCCGCATCGACTCGGGAGGGCGGGCAAGCGGCGGACTGGACATCGTCTACTCCTCGATTCGGAAGCCGGATCGGATCTTTCGGTCTCGGCCGACTGCGGCCAGAGACGCATGCAGCGAGCGAAGCAAGAGGCCGCCGTCGAGGCCAAGGCCGAGCATCAAGAAGCCTTGTTCGAGGCGCTCGGCGAGATTCGGGTCGCCGGCCGCCACGACCCCGCAATGTTTGCCCGCGTTGCGTACGGCGTCTTTCAAATCGAGAATCCGCCGGGCGACCCCGGGGCCCTCCCACTGGCCTCGAAAGCCGGCGGTCGAGGAGAAGTCGGCCGGGCCGAAGAAGAAGACGTCGACGCCATCGACCTGGGTCATCCGGTCGATGTCGTCGGCCGTGCGGATGGTCTCGATGATCGGCACGACCAGGACGTTGGCGTTCGCCTCGGCCGTGTGCTCGGCCATGCACTCGCCCCATCCCGTGGCCCGCTCGGCGCCAATACCTCGGCACCCCTCGGGAGGATAATGGGCGAAGGAGACGGCCCTGCGGAGTTGCTCCTCGGTCTCGACCCAGGGGACGACCACGCCGTCGGCGCCGAGGTCGAGCGTCCGCTTGATGAGGCCTCGGTCCAGCTCGGCCACCCGCACCAGCGCCACGGTCTCGCTGCGGACCGCGACCCGCAGATGCGCGACGACGTCGGCCCAGTCGAGACAGCCGTGCTCGGCGTCGATCACGACCCAGTCGAGCCCGAGCGCGACCGCCATCTCGGTGACGCTCGGTGATTCGAGCGTCACCCACAGCCCGTACGCCGCCCGACCGGCGGCGAGCTTTTCGCGGAACTTCCTGAGCGCCAACGTGTTCATATCAATCTCGATAATCTTCGGAGCGCCGGGCCGATGCACGATTCGGCCCCGCTCGCCACGGCCGTCCATTCTGAGGGTGTGCGCGCGAAGTAGCAATCGGGGCGTCGGAATCGTCGTCGGGCGGGTGTGCGGCGCGGGTTCGCCGGATTATCATGGCCGTCCGAGGATTCGAAACACGACCACGTCTTTCTCGAATCGAAAGGGCCGCCATGCTCAGCGCGCGAAACCAACTCCCCGCGACCGTCAAGTCCGTGAAACTGGGGAACGTCATGGCCGAGGTGGTCATGACCGTGGGCGACGTGGAACTGGTCGCCGCGATCACGCGCGGTTCCGCCGAAGCCATGAACCTGAAGGCCGGCGACGTCGTCAACGCGGTCATCAAGTCGACCGAGGTCATGATCGACAAGTCGTGAGGCCGGCCCGGCCGCCTCGACGATCCCGCCTTCAGAGCGTCTCAGAGTCTGTCCCACATGCGCGTATAACGGGAGGGCGAGGCTCCCGCTACGAGACAGACTCTCAGAAGTAGATCTGGCCGCGGACCCAGAACAGGTCGCTGCTGCTCTGGAGCTTGCCGGGGGCGTAGAGGACCGGGGCGCCGAACTCGGAGTGCTGCCAGTCGAGATAGATCTTGAGGTACTCGTTCATGTACCAGTTCAGGCCCAGGTCGAACGACTGGACGCGGTTGGTCCAGATGTTGGGGTCGGCGAGGCCGCCGGTGAAAACCTCGTCGCCCATGGTCAGCAGGCTGTAGCGGCCTTGGAGTTCCCAGGCGCCGAGGCCGAACGACTTCTTGCGGAGGTCGAACGGCTTGTTGGGGCGGACCTGCGACCGGCGGTTGACCGTCTCGCCGGTCAGGAAGTAGCCGGCGGCGACGTAGAAGCCGTTCAGCGGCACGCGGACGTTCTTCGCGCCGACGACGTTCGTGAGGGCGTAGTCGGCGAAGGCCCCCTGCCATTCGCCGATCACGCTCAACTGCTTATAATAGTACGCCGTGTGCAACGACCACATGGCCCGCTCGCCGCTCTCGATCACGTTGTTGTTCCACTGGAAGAACGACGGCGCGGCGCTGAAGGCGCCGGGGTTGTTGGTGCCGCTGACCGAGGTCCGCAGGGCGGTCGGGTACACGGCGTTGTTCTGACTGCCGAAGTCGGCCGAGCCGCCGATGTTGAAGTATTTCAGGGCCGGAAGCGCGGCGTTCTCCTGGAACGGCCGGGCGTCGAAATAGGCGATCACGTCCTTGCCGGCGTTGAAGTCGAGCTGCTGGTTGCGCGGACCGTCGAAGATGCCGACCGCGTAGTCGACGCTCTTCTTGAACAACTGTCCCCAGATCTGCGCGCCGACTCCTCGATTGAGGCCGAAGTTGGCGCCGAAGAGCGACCGCTCGGGCTGCAGGAGGTCGGTGTTGGAGATCGCGTAGTACTCGTAGAGATAAGGGACCTTGAACCGGCCGAACTTGACCATCAGGCGGTCGTCGTAGTGCCAGTTGACGAAGGCGTTGAGGAGGTTGACGGTGCCGTACGCCGATTCGAGCGAAGCGTCGTACTCGATCGGCTTGGAGAGCCGGCCGGCGATGATGAACCGCTCGCGAGGCACGTCGAAACCGCCGGCGCCCGGCGATTGAGCCGACTGGTTGTAAAACCGTCCCTCAACCTGCGTCTGGTTGTGGATCTGGAACTGGTACTCACCGTTATCGGTCTCGAATTCGATGCCGGGGCCGAAGTTGACCTTCAACGGGATCTTGCCCGGCCCTTTGAACGGCGTCGTACGCGACGACTCGGCCGGGTTGTCGCGCGCCCCCGCGCCTCCCTCGTCGGAGCGGTCGCTGCGCGGCGGCTGAAAGGTGCCGTCGCCGCCTCTCACGTCGAGGCTTTGCGCCGGGCCGCCTCCCCCGCCGGAAGGCTCGGCCGGGTTGTCGCGCGCCCCCGCGCCCCCTTCGTCGGAGCGGTCGCTGCGCGGCGGCTGGACCGAAGGATCCTGACGGGCTCGCACAACCGACCCGTCCAGCTCCCTGGAAAGCGACTGAAGCTGCTGGTTGACCTTGCCGTACTGCTCGCTCATCCGGCCGAGCTGACCGGAGAGCTGGCGATTCTGCTCGATGAGAGCCTTGTTGGTCTCTTCGAGGGCGCGCAGCCGCTCCTCAACCGTCGGCTCGTGAGACACCGTCGCGGCGGGTTGCGGCGCGGGCGTGGGAGCAGGCGCCTGCCCCCACGCGGAAGTCGTCGCACAACAGGTCAAGACCGCCGCGATGGCCCAATGGGCGCGCCGGCGCGGCCCTTCGTCTCTCAGCATGAAACGCCCCGAATATCCAAACAGCGCGTGGCCGCGCAATTCCTGCGATATGGAGAACCCGCACCACACCTGTATCGGCCGCGCAATCCTTGCAGCTTAAGCGAATCACCCCGATTATCCTGATCGCCCGGAATCGGTTTCCGAGTGATGAACGGAAATCGCTAGCTGGGCGTGGGACCGAGTCCGGATGGTAGCCGGGGTCTATGGACCCCGGGACGGCTGCCGTGAGACCGGACCGGCCTCACAGAGGCCGGCTACAAATCCGCGCCTTACGGCGGATTCTTCGAAAACCGACCACCTTGTCACGGAACGGGCCGCCCCGTCGTCCTTGTCGCTGAACGGCGGGTACGGCATCTTCAATCTTGTGAGGAGGAAAGGCCATGATCCGGACTTTGTTGACCCTCGCGGCTGGCATCGGCGTCGGGGCTGGCGGGATGGCCGCGGTCTACCACGAGGACGGGAAAGTAACCCTCATCGCCGAGAGGAACATCGTCGAGAAGCTGGACGGCAACGCGACCAAGGCGACCGTCGTGGAGGTGAACCTTGAGCCCGGCCAGGCGGGCTCGCCCCACCGCCACCCCGGCCCGGCGTTCGGGTACGTCTTGGAGGGCGAGTACGAGTGGGGCGTCGACGACCAGCCCGCCAAGGTGCTCAAAGTGGGCGAGACGTTCTACGAGCCGACGGGGAGCTTGCATCGGGTGTCGAAGAACCCGGCCGCGAAGGGAAAGACCCGCGTCCTCGCCCTGGTCTTGCACCCGCGAGACGCCAAGCTCATCGCCGTCCCCGAGCCGAAGACGGAGTAAGGGGGCGGCCACAAACACCATCCAAGTCGAAAAAGCACCCCCGTACACCACGGAGAATACGGAGCTGAACCAGAGAAGGATTCGGAAACGGTTGCACATGAATCGCTCCCCCTCCATATTCTCCGGGTCCTCCGTGGTGAGTTTCTTCGTACCGACAATTGGACTTTCTCTGAAAATCGCTCGTGGGACCAACTGCGGGACGATCGAGGAGCGGAATACAAGCCCGACGCGCCAGCGAGGGGATCGCCTCGGCGATTCGAAAACACTCCCTCGCTGGCGCGTCGGGCTTGTATTGGGTGGCCGCTCGCGACACGACCCGGAGCCCATTATCATGAGGTCGGGAGCCCCAAACCGGGACATGACGATTGGTTCGTGGACAGCCCCCAGGCCGATACGAAGGCGACGGCGACCTCCTCTGAAGATTGGGATTATCGGCGCAGTGGCTCCGTCGTTCGGGGACTTGTCCTGAAATTTTGTCACGAATGAGGTTGCGTGAAAACGAAAAGTAGCATTGACGGCGACTTCCGCCTATGATGAAACCGCGAATGAGATGATGCGCCCCGAAGAAAGAGCCTAGAGAAGCCCGACGACCGGCCCCCCTCCGGTCCACGCGATCACTCGGAAATCCCAGCCGAGGGCCACGCCATATGGATGTCGTCGCACGGACCCGCTCGCGTCTCCTCGTTGCGGCCTTCCTGGCCCTTGCGATCGTTTCGTCGTCCCGAACGACCTCGGCCGGCGAGCCGGGCGAAGCCAAGGCCGAAGCCGACCGCGCCCGGTTCTTCGAGCAGAAGGTCCGGCCGCTGCTGGCCGAGAAGTGCTATTCGTGCCACGGCCCCGACAAGCAAAAAGGGGGCCTGCGGCTCGACTCGCGCGAGGCCGCTCTCAAGGGGGGCGAGACCGGCGCGGCGGTGGCGCCAGGCAAACCCGAAGCAAGCCCGCTGGTGGCGGCGGTCCGATACGAGGACCTCGAAATGCCCCCGACGGGTAAGCTCGAAGCCGACCAGATCGCCATCCTCGCGCAATGGGTCGAGCAAGGCGCCTTCTGGACGCCGGGCGCGACGACCGCCGGGACGAAGCCTGGACCGGCCTCGCCGGTGGACCGCGAATTGTGGTCGTTCCAGCCGCTCCGCGACATTCAACCCGAAGGGCCCGACGCTCCCGCGCCGTGGGCTGCCTGGTCGCGGAATCCGATCGATCGGTTCGTGCTCGGTGCGATGCTCGACAAGGGGCTAACGCCCGCCGCCGAGGCGTCGAAGCGGACCTTGATCCGCCGGGTCGCCTTCGATCTGACGGGCCTGCCGCCGACGCCCGAGGAGATCGACCGCTTTCTGGCCGACGCCGCGCCCGACGCCTACGACCGGCTGGTCGACCGTCTGCTGGCCTCGCCCCAGTACGGCGAGCGCTGGGGACGGCACTGGCTTGACCTGGTCCGCTACGCCGAGTCCGACGGCCACAACGCCGACGCCTACCGCCCCGACGCCTGGCGGTATCGCGATTACGTCGTCCGCTCGCTCAACGCAGACAAGCCCTACAACCGCTTCCTCACCGAACAACTCGCCGGCGACGAACTCGACCCCGGCGACCCCGACCTGCGGATCGCCACCGGCTACCTGCGCCTCGGTCCGTACGAAGCGAACCAGCGCAACGTGCGAGGCCAGTGGACCGACATCCTCAACGAGATGACCGACGTCACCGGCGAGGTGTTCCTGGGGCTGAGCATCGGCTGCGCGCGGTGCCACGACCACAAGTTCGACCCGATCCTTCAGAAAGACTATTACCGCCTCCAGGCCTTCTTTACGCCGATCCTGCCCATCGACGGCCTCTCCGTGGCCACAGCCTCGGAGACGTCCGACTACAAGGCGAAGCGGGCCGAATGGGAAAAGGCGACGGCCGAGATCCGGGCGAAGCTCGACGCGATCGAGCGCCCGATCCGCGAGCAGGAGGACGCGACCGCCATCGTCAAGTTCCCCGACGACGTCAAGGCGATGCTCGCCAGGCCCGAGGCCGAACGGACGCCGCTCGAAGCGCAGCTCGCGGCCCTGGCCTTCCGGCAGATCACCCTCGAACGCGACAAACCGCTCACCGCCGCGAAGATCGCCAAGCCCGATCGCGAGCGATGGCAGGCGCTGGTCGGCGACCTCAAAAAGTTCGACGCGATCAAGCCCGCCGAGCCGGCCAAGGCCCTGGGGGTCGGCGACGTCGGGCCGTCGGCCCCTCCCACGACGATTCCGGGCGCCAGGAAGACCGAGGAGATCGCGCCGGGGTATCTGACGGCCCTCGCCCCCGCGCCGGCGGCCGTCCCAGCCCCCGTCAACGCGCCGCGATCGACGGGCCGGCGGCTGGCGCTGGCGAACTGGCTGAGCCGGCCCGACAACCCGCTCTCGACCCGGGTGATCGTCAACCGGATCTGGCAGTACCACTTCGGCCGGGGCCTGGTGGGAACCTCGAACGACTTCGGCAAGGTCGGCGACGCGCCGTCGCACCCCGAGCTGCTCGACTGGCTGGCGCGCCGGTTCGTGGCCGACGGGTGGCGGCTCAAGCCCTTGCATCGGTTGATCCTGACCTCGGCTGCCTATCGCCAGTCGTCCGAGCGGTCCGAGAGCGAGGTCGAGTCGGCGCGGCTGATCGACCCCGAGGTCCGCCTGCTCTGGAAACAGACCGTCCAGCGGCTTGAAGCCGAGGAGGTCCGCGACGCAATGCTCGCCGTCTCGGGCGAGCTGACCGCCGCCGCGAGCGGCCCGAGCGTCGATCCCAAGACGCCGCTCCGGTCCGTCGTCGCCAAGGTGATGCGCAACACCCACGACCCAGTTCTCGAAGTCTTCGACGCCCCCGACGGCTTCACCAGCGCCGGCCGACGCAACGTGAGCACGACGCCCGTGCAGGCGTTGCTGCTCATCAACGGCTCGTGGACGCTCGCCCGGGCGAAGGCGATGGCCGGGCGGCTCGACCGCCTGACTGCTGAAGCGAGCGGCGATCGCGATCAGGCCCGGATCGCCTGGGCCTATCGGCTGGCCTTCGGCCGCCAGCCCGAGGCCGACGAACTGGCCGACGGCCTGGCGTTCCTGCGGCGTCCCGACCCGCGCGAGGCCCTCGTCGACTACTGCCACGTGCTCCTGAATTCCAACGAGTTCCTCTACGTCGATTGACGGGAAAGGGGCCGGCCGTGAGCGACCACGACGTGATCTCAGGCGAGTCCGGCCCCCCCGCGCATCGCGTACTCCCGCTTTCAAGGCGCGACTGGCTGATACGGGCCGGCGCCGGCTTCGGCGCGTTGCCCCTGTTCGAGCTGCTGAGCCGCGACAGCCAGGCGGGCGAGATCCTCGCCAGGCCGGTCGGCGGCGCGGGCGCGAGCGATCCGTCGTGGCGACGTCCGGCGACGGCCAAGAGCGTGATCTTTCTGTTCATGGAAGGGGGCCCCAGCCAGATCGACCTGTTCGATCCCAAGCCGCTCCTGAACAAGCTGGCGGGCCAGCGGATGCCGGCGGCCTTCAAGCCGGTGATCACGCCCATGGGCGAGTTCTATTCGCCGATCCTCCCCTCGCGCCGCAAGTGGAAGCAGTACGGCGAGAGCGGCGCGTGGGTCTCCGACTGGCTGCCGCATATCACGGAGTGCGTCGACGACCTGGCGATCATCCGTTCGTGCTGGTCGAACGGGCTCAACCACGTCGGCGGCGTGACCCAGATGAACACCGGCTCGACGCTGAGCGGCCGGCCCTCGCTGGGAAGCTGGGCGTCGTACGGCCTGGGGACCGAGAATCAGAACCTCCCCGCCTTCGTCGTGATCCAGGACAACGCCCGGTCGACCGTCGCCGGGGGGCCGCGGAACTGGGGCGCCGGCTTCATGCCCGCGGTCTACCAGGGGACGCGGATCGGAGGAGGCGCCGAGCCGATCCCCAACCTCTTGCCTCCCGCGACCATCGCCGCCGACCGCCAGCAGGCGAAGCTCACGCTGCTGGACCGGCTCAACCGCCGCCACCTGGAGACTCGGTTCGACCAGACCGAGCTGGACGCCCGGATTCAAAGCTTCGAGCTGGCCTTCCGGATGCAGGCCGAAGCCCCGGCGGCCGTCGACCTCGACGACGAGTCCGCCGAGACCCGCACCCTCTACGGCCTCGACGACCCGGCCACCGAGAACAACGGCCGCAACTGCCTGCTCGCCCGCCGCCTGGTCGAGCGCGGGGTGCGGTTCGTTCAGCTTTACTGCGGCGCCGGCTCGCGATGGGACTCGCATCAAGACATCGAAAAGAACCACGGCGCGATCTGCCGGAGCACCGACAAGCCGGTCGCCGGCCTGATCAAGGACCTCAAGCGTCGGGGCCTGCTCGACGACACGCTGGTCGTCTGGGGGGGCGAGTTCGGCCGCACGCCGATGTCCGAGAAAGGCGACGGCCGCGACCACAACCCGTACGGCTTCACGATGTGGATGGCCGGCGGCGGGATCAAGCCGGGCGTCACCGTCGGCGCGACCGACGACGCCGGCCTGCATGCGATCGAGGACCGCCTGCACGTCCACGACCTCCACGCCACGATCCTCCATTGCCTCGGCGCCGATCACTCGAAATTGATCTACCGCCACCAGGGCCGTCCCGAGCGGCCGACGGTCAACGAAGGCCGAGTCTGCCGGAAGCTGCTGGCCTGACATGAATCGTTCCGCGTCGCCTCATTCCCGCCTACAGACAAGCACCCAGGAGACCTGCCCGATGCGGTCGGCCCGTTTCGCCTTGCTCGCCACGGTCGTCTTGACGGGCGGCCTCGCCGCCGTCGTCGCCGATGAGCCTGTGAAGGGTTCCCTGACGCTGCACGCCCGGTCTCGCAAGCCGGTCGCCGATACGTACCAACCCGCCGAATCGACCCTTCAGTGGAAGCCGTCGCAGACCGCCCTCATCGTCTGCGACGTCTGGGACGAGCACTGGTGCCGCGGCGCCACCCGCCGCGTCGGCGAGCTGGCCCCGGCCATCAACCGCGCGGTCGCCGCCGCCCGGTCGAAGGGCGTGTTCATCATCCACGCCCCCAGCGACTGCATGGCGACGTACAAGGACCACGCCGGTCGGCGACTCGCCCAGGACGCGCCCAAGGCGGCCGACCTCCCCAAGGACATCGGCGCGTGGTGCTACAAGATTCCCTCGGAGGAGCGCGGGATCTATCCGATCGACCAGACCGACGGCGGCTGCGACGACGGCCCGCCTTGCCCCCAACGCACCGCCTGGAAGGGCGAGCATCCGGCTATCGAGATCAAGGAGGGGGACGCGATCAGCGACTCGGGCGCCGAGATCTGGAACCTGCTCGCCAGCCGGGGGATCTCGAACGTCATGCTGACGGGCGTTCACACGAACATGTGCGTGCTCGGGCGTTCGTTCGGGCTCCGGAACCTGTCGCGTCACGGCAAGAACGTCGTCCTGCTCCGCGACCTGACCGACACGATGTACAACTCGCGGAGCCGGCCCTACGTCAGCCATTTCGAGGGGACGAACCGGATCATCGAGCACATCGAGAAGTTCGTCTGCCCGACGATCGTCTCGACCGATTTGACCGGCCAGCCCGCGTTCGCCTTCCAGCTCGACGACCGCCCCCGCGCCGTGTTCCTGATCGGCGAGGACGAGTACCAGACCGAGAAAACCCTGCCGGCGTTCGCCCTCTCGGAGCTTGAGCCGCTGGGCGTGCGATGCACGTTTGCGATCGCCGACCCCAAGAAGCCGCACGACTTCCCGGGGATCGAGGCCCTTGACGACGCCGATCTACTGGTCGTCAGCGTCCGCCGCCGCGCCCCGTCCGACGGGGAGATGAAGACGATCCGCCGCTACATCGAGTCGGGCAAGCCGGTCGTCGGCATCCGGACGGCCTGCCACGCGTTCGACGCCCGGGGCAAAGCGCCGGCGGGTCACGTCGAATGGCCGACGTTCGACCCCGACGTGATCGGCGGCCACTACACGGGCCACCACGCCAACGACGTCAAGCCGAGCATCGTCCCAGCCCCCGGCGCGGCGAGCCACCCGATCCTCTTGGGCGTCGAGCCGGCGTTCAACGGCCAGGGCTCGCTCTACAAGGTCAACCCGCTGGCGGCTTCGACTCACCCGCTGCTGATCGGGACGATCGCCGGCCATCCCGCCGAGCCGGTCGCCTGGACCAATCAATCGGGCAAGTCGCGCGTGTTCTACACGTCGCTCGGCCACCCCGACGATTTCGCGATTCCGGCGTTCCGCCGCCTCTTGCGCAACGCCGTGTTCTGGGCGCTCGACCGTCCCCCCGCGACCCTCGCCGGCAAGCCGAAAGGCCCGTTGAAGCCCGACCAGGCGCTCGCGGCGTTCAAGACGCCCGATGACCTGGCCCTCGACCTCATGCTGGCCGAACCGGTCGTCCGCCAGCCGCTGAGCCTCAGCTTCGACGAGCGCGGGCGGCTGTGGGTCGTCGAGTACTTGCAGTACCCGCACCCGGCCGGCCTCAAGATTCTCAGCCGCGACGGCGTCTGGCGGGTGACGTACGACAAGGTTCCTCTGCCGCCGCCGCACCACGTCAAGGGGCTCGACAAGATCACGATCCACGAAGACACCGACGGCGACGGCGTCCTCGACCACCACAAGACGTTCGTCGACGGCCTCAACATCGCCACCTCCGCGGCGCGGGGGAGGGGAGGCGTCTGGGTGCTCAACCCGCCGTACCTCCTCTTCTATCCCGACAAGGACAACGACGACGTCCCCGACGGCGATCCCGAAGTGCATCTGCAGGGGTTCGGCCTCGAAGACACGCACTCGGTCGTCAATAGCCTGAGCTGGGGCCCCGACGGCTGGCTCTACGCGGCGCAGGGGAGCACCGTCTCGGGCCACGTATCGCGGCCGGTGCTCGACAAGGGGAAGGAGCCGGTCCACTCGCTCGGCCAGCTCATCTGGCGGTATCATCCCGAGACCCGCCGCTACGAGATCTTCGCCGAGGGAGGCGGCAACGCGTTCGGCGTCGAGATCGACTCCCACGGCCGGATCTTCTCGGGGCACAACGGCGGCGACACGCGCGGGTTCGCCTACGTCCAGGGGGGGTACTTCCAGAAGGGATTCGAGAAGCACGGCCCGCTCTCCAACCCGTACGCGTTCGGCTACTTCCCGGCGATGAAGCACGAACCGGTGCAGCGGTTCACCCACGACTTCCTGCTCTACCAGGGGGACCAGCTCCCGTCGAAGTACCAGGGGACGCTGTTCGGCGTCGCGCCGCTGCTCAACCACGTCGTGATGAGCGAGGTCTTGCCCGACGGCTCGTCGGTCCGGACCCACGACGTCGGCCACGCGATGACGACGCCCGACGGCTGGTTCCGCCCGGTCGACGTCACCCACGGACCCGACGGCTGCCTGTACGTCGCCGACTGGTACGACGCCGACCTCAGCCACCGCCTCAACAACGACGGCAAGCTCGACCCCGGCTCGGGCCGCGTCTACCGCATTCGCGCCCGCTACTCCGAGCCCCGGCGCAAGCTTCCCGACATGGGCAAGCTCGCGACCAAAGACCTCGCCGACCTCCTCAACCACCCGAACCGCTGGACCCGCCAGACGGCCCTCCGGCTGATCGGCGACCGCAAGGACGCCTCGATCGCCCCCGAGTTGAAGCGCCGGCTGACCGAGACGACCGGTCAAAACGCCCTCGAAGCGCTCTGGGCGTTGAACCTCGTCGGCGGGCTCGACGAGGCGACGTCTCTCGCGGCCCTCGACCACGCCGACCCCTTCGTCCGGATCTGGGCGGCCCGGCTCTCCTGCGACGATCGGGAAGCGTCGCCGAAGCTCGCGCAAAAGCTCGTTGAACGCGCGGCGACGGAGCCGAACGTCGAGGTCCGCAGCCAGCTCGCCGCTTCGGCCCGGCGACTGCCGGCGAAGGACGCGCTGGCGATCGTCGCCCGGCTGGTCACGCGCACCGAGGACGCGACCGACATCCACCTGCCGCTCTTACTCTGGTGGGCCGTCGAGGCCAAGGTCGGGTCTGATCCCGAGGCCGTGATCGACCTGTTCCGCGACAAGGCGTTCTGGGACGCGCCGATCGTGGCGACGACGATCTCGGAGCGGCTGATGCGACGGTTCGCCGCCGCCGGCGGTCGGAAGGACCTGGACGACTGCCTCCGCCTCTTCAAGCTGGCGCCGGGGCCCGACCATGCCAAGCGACTCGTCGCCGGCCTGGAAGCCGCCTACAGTGGTCGATCGCTGGCCGGGCTGCCGCCGGCGCTGGCCGACGCGATGGCCAAGTACAGCGGCCAGTCGGTCGCCTTCGGCCTACGGCAAGGGAAGCCCGAGGCGATCGCCGCGGCGCTCAAGGTCTTCGGCGATCCCAACGGCGACCTGGAGAAGCAACTCCAGTACCTCCGGGTGCTCGGCGAGGTCCGCATAAAGGCGTGCCAGCCGGCGATCCTCCGCCTCGCCTGCCAGTCGCCCGTCAACCCGCTCCGCTCGGCCGCGCTGTCGGCCCTGGCGAATTCCGACGACCCGGCCGTCGCCGTCGAGGTCCTCAAGACCTACGATTCGCTCTCCGACGACGTGCTCGCCTCGGCGCAGAACCTGCTCGCGTCACGCCGGAGCTGGGCGCTGGCGTTGCTCGAAGCCGTCGACGCCGGCCGCGTCGACCCCCGCACGATCCCCCGGGAGATCGCGTTGCGGTTCCCGCTGCTGAAAGACCCGAAGATCTCGGCCCTCGCCGCACGCCATTTCGGCTCGCTCGCGCCGACCGGCACGCCCCAGCTTCGGGAGCAGGTCGCCAAGCTCGCGAGCCTCGTCCGGACCGGGACCGGCACGCCCAAGGCGGGGCAGAAGATCTTCCTCGAACGATGCGACCGCTGCCACACGCTGTTCGGCAAGGGGGGGAAGGTCGGCCCCGACCTGACCACCTACCGCCGCGACGACGTCGACACGATGCTGCTGTCGATCGTCGACCCCAACGCCGAGATCCGCGAGGGCTACAACTCGTTCGTCGTCGCCACGACCGACGGCCGCGTCCTGGCCGGCACCTGCCCCGACCAGGACAACCGCGTCGTCGTCCTCCGCTGCTCCGACGGCAAGGAGCTCACCATCGCCCGCGACGAGATCGAGACGATGGAACCCTCCAAGACCTCGATCATGCCCGAAGGCCTCCTCGCCCCGCTCACCGACCAGCAGCTCCGCGACCTGTTCTCGTACCTGCGGATCGGCCAGCCGCTCATCGATTAGCGCGGTAAACGCGAACGTTGGAATTGTAGCCGCTGTCTGCGCCCCCAGGAGACATGCTGCAATTGGTTTTTCCGGGATCGATCATGAACCACAACCGCAAGCGGCGCGAGGCGGTGGACCGGGAACGGCGACGCCACGAAGCCGCACTGCGGGACGCCGTCCTGGTCGATCCCACGGCCCTCGACCCGTGCAACAGCCCCGTCTCGCCCGACTTCGCCAGGCGCGGCTATTACCTCGACGTCCCCTTCAACTGCGCCTCGTGCGGGTCGGAGGAAGTCTGGACGGCCTCGCAGCAGAAGTGGTGGTACGAGGTGGCGAAGGGCTCGCTCTACTCGGGGGCCAAGCTCTGCCGGACGTGTCGGCGAGACGCCCGGTCGCACAAGGGGAAGGCCCACCCGCTACAGAACGCCAGGCGCTGGCTCGGCCTCATCCGAAACGACCTCGAACCGGCCCTGCGCGCCGCCGCCTGGCATCCCGTGATCGGCGCGGGGCAGTTGTATCCGGACGCCTTGAGCTACAATCGAGGCGACGTCCTCGTGAGGTTCCCGTTGGGGGGCTTACCCCTATCACACCGCCCTGATCCTCGAACACGGCAACGCCCGCGACGCCCAGTTCCGGACGCTCGTCCAAGTCGAATGCGACACATACCGCATGACGCATGGGGAACTGCAACGGCGCTTCGACGGCTTCCTGACAGCCGCCCGGCACGAGTTGGGGTTGGGAGCGAAGCCATGACACATCGAGCCCCATTTTTCAGAAACCCGATTCGTAACCCTCCGCGGCTTCCATTGATCGATTAGCGCAGCGAGTCAGAAGTTCATGAACTGGCCCCTGCGCGGTCTGGAGTCGTCCTCGACCCCCGGGGCCCTAACCGGGGCTCGCACCACGGGTTCGGACGAGCCGACCTCGTGCCGAACATCGGCCTAGCATTTGGCGCGGTTTGCCACTGGATTGCACATAGTAATCCAAAGATGTTTTTTTCACACACGCCTTCCCTCCTCGCGAGGCGAAGGGATTTCGGCCCCGGCCCGCCTGCGTCCCAAAAGTAAACCGCGCCAAGCTGGGTCGCTGCTTGAGTAAGAGTAAGATCGGCGACAATCTCCCGAAGGCAAAGAGATTACGTCGACCACCTAAATCATTCGTGAACAATCCGGGCTCCGGGTCCGATCGAACGGCGGGCCTGGCGCGGCTCCACGAACTTCGTCGACGTCGACCTTTTGTCATTTTTTCATGCAACGCGGGATGATTATCATAAGAAACACTAACGCCTGAATACAGCTTGGCTTACTCTTGCTGACATGGACCGAGACTATTGCTCTTCATCTCAACCCGTCGCCCTTCTCAGGGATAACGCGAACCGTGCCGGCTCCCTATTTTGGGAAAGCCTGACAAGGTGTCATCGATGACGGACTCATCAGTCCACTGGCGTCTTGTCGCTGTTCTTCTGATGGCGACGGCTCTTCGCTGTTGAGGGCGGGGAACCGCGTCGAAGCTTTGATTCCGGCCTCCGTCGCGAATCCGCCGAGTGGCGAGGCGAAGGCGTGCCTCTGCTTCACACAGGACCGACTCCTGCTCCTCGGGCGAACGGATTGCCAGGAGGTGCGATACAGCGAGGTCCGGCGCATCGCCTTGGCGGACCGGCCGTCGCGGGGCCTGAGCCTTCTGGCCGTCGAGTCGGAAGGCGGGGACGTCATCGCGTCGGTCGGCCGCCTTGAAGACCTGGTGAGGGTGATCAACCTGGCGACCAAACATTCCGTCCCCGTCAGCTATTTGAAGGCCACGCGATGAGCCCCGTCCCAGGTGCGACGAACTCCTACGCGATCCTCGGAATTCGCCGTGAGGCGAACGCCGCCGAGATCCGCGACGCCTACCGCAAGCTCGCCCTCGCGTGCCACCCCGACATGGTCGGGGAGGCCGAGAAAGTGGCGGCGGCCGCGCTGTCCAACCGGTTCACCGAGTCGTACGAGATCCTCCAGGACGAGGGGAGATGTGCGCGGTACGACCGCCTCCTCGACCAAGGCGTCATCCCCGACATGGGCAAGGCGGTCGGGGGCGCGCCGCCGGTGCGCGGCATCGCCGAGATCCTGGGCGAGATCCAATCACTCGATATCGAGGTGGACGAGAAGCGCCTGCTCGCCCCGATGGACGCCCGTCTTCGAACGCAGACGCTTATGCCCTCGCTCCTCCGGGGCGAGGCCATAACGGAACGGGTCATCGACGTGGTCCGGTCCTCCAAGATCAGGAACCTGACCCGCCTGACCTTGCCTCAGGGAACTCTTTCCGATCTCTTCTGCCCGTCGTTCCTGTACATGTACCCCAAGGACTTCACGCTCGTCGAGGCCGGCCGGGCGAGGGCGAGGCACTCGCTCCGGGTCGAGCACGAGGAGGGAGCGGGGCTGGAGATCGACTTCCCCGCCAAGCGGGTCCCCCGGCTGCTATGATGCGCTCCTGGCGCGACCGAGTCGTCGGCTTTGGACCAACCTGGGGGCTGCTCGCCTCGCTTGGGCTGGTCGTCATGCTCGCGGTGCACGCCCACCGCATCTGAAGGACAACGCGGAGTGGCCGCCCCTCGCCCCGACCGCCGAGGGTGGATCGCCGAGTCGCCGACCTCGATCAGGTCCGCGCGAGTCTCTCTCGACTGGAGGTCCGGCTCAGCGTCGATCAAGCCCGTGACGACTGGGAACGGTGAAGGCCGGGTTGACCGAAGACCCCATCGAACTGTCAGAGGAGGAAGACTCGGCGATCAGGCGGATCGCCTCGCAGTTCGAGCAGCAGGTGACCGACCCGCCCGGATGGGGCGCCGTCGTACGCCTACCGCGCCGCGGCGGTCCGGAACCAGGTCTTGTGACGCGCCTCGCGCTGGCCCGAGTCGCCGTGGCGGCGGATGCCGTCGATGTCGGAGAGTCCGAACTTCACGCCGGCCGAGAGCGCGGCGTCGCGGGTCTTCGAGCAGAACGCCTTCTCCGACGGCCCGACCACCCGCGCGGGCCGGAAGGTCTACGCCGAGGCGAAGCAGGCCGCGCCGAAATCGTCCGGGTTGCGGGCCAAGATCGTCGCCGGGGCGAAGTCGTTTCAGACGACCGCGACCACGCACGACCTCGACCGTGAGCTTGTCGGCCAGTTGCTCTCCGGCAGCGCCGACGCCCTGCCGCCGGAATTGGCCGACCGCTCGACTACGCCGCCGACGGCCGCCCCTTGGCCCTCACGATGGTCACCGCCAAGCCGCTGCCGGAACTCAAAACTTGCTCCACCCGACGCTCGTCGACACTCCCCTCGGGGCGAGGGTCATCGACCTCGACCGGCTCGTGGACAAGTTCACCGGGGACTCCGACTTCCGGTCCAAGGCGACGGAGGGCGTCGCCTCACACAACCTCTTGTATCAATTCGCCTGGGCGCATCGCGTCCTCGTCGTCGACTCGATTCGTGAGACGAGCCGGAGCAGACTACTCGATCTGATGAAGTTCCCCGAAAACTACTATCCCGATTTGCTCGCGAGAGCGCGTTTCACCCTCAAGAACGTCAACCTGGCGAGCACGGTCGGCCTGGCGATCAAGGACGTCGGCCGCCTTCGCGACCCCGATCGTAGTCCGCTCACGGCCAAGCCCGAGCACTTCGACGCCGGCCTGGTCAATGCCATACTCGAGGCCGCTCCGACGGGCGATCTCGACGAGTTCGTCAAGTCCCTCAACGCACGGTTCCACCGCCAGCTCGCCGAGCTCGACTCGCCGCTCGGCCTGGAAATCGGCTCCGGCCGTGAGGCCGGGCTCCGGGCGGCGGTCGAGGTCTTCCGGAACGCGATCGACTTCCCGCCGGAATTCGTTTACTGGAGCGGCGTGCGCGAGGCGGAATTCGCCGCCCGGCCCGAGGCTCTGCTAGCCCTAGAGTTGGGCGAGTCCCTGGTCCCGTTCCAGTTCATGCTCCAGATCGCGTTCACCTCGGCGTCCGCCTTCCTCGAACGGCCCCCCGGACAAGCTCGCGGCCGAAGAGGGCGAGAGCCCCGTCGAGGTCGTCAAGCTCTCGGAGCAACGTCTCCTGGTTCCCCAGGCAGGCCGCCAGAGCCGCGGGGTCCCCCGCGCAGAGCGGCTCCTGCCTCCGCAGGGCTTCGAGTACTTCGGTCGTCCGGCCTAGATCGCGGAGAAGCCGGGCGAGAAGCCCGAGCACCTGCCCGAGCCGGGGCTCGTCATTCGCGGCGGCGAGTCGCTCGACCGTCGTGATCGCCTCGCGGTTCGCCCCCTTTTAGGTCAGCAAGATCAACGCGGCCCAGACGGCGGCCGGATCCGCCCCGGGATCGTCGAGGAGCGCCCGGTACGCCAATTCCATGCCCGTGGGCGAGCCTACCGGGAGCCGGCGTCGCCGCTCTCCCTGCCGTCGGCGCAGGTAGCGCTTCGCTCAAGCGGCGAGCAGGGCCGACTTCCCAACGCCCGGCGGACCGGTCACCACGAGCGGCGGCCCGACCCCGTCGGCGTGAGCGTCGAGGTGGTCCATCTCGTCGAGACGCCCGACGAAGACATACGCCTGGGCGGCCGCGAGCGAATCGTGGGTGTCTGACTCGCGCCGCATCTGGTCGGGAGTCGTGGCCTCGGGAAACTCGCGGTCGACCAGCGCCGGGAGATCCTGCACGACCAGCTTCCCCATTTCGGCGGGGCTAACGACGCGTCTCGCGCCGTTTTCAACGTCGCCAGGATGATCTCCAGCTCGGTGACCGACAGTCCTTCGAGCCCGGCCAGCCACGGGTGCTCGACGAGAAGGGCGGCGGGGAACACCTTGGGCACCCATCCGTAACGCTCGCCGAGCATTGCGATAAAGTAAGGCTGGCACTCCTGGACCTCCTGGAGGCAGATCGTCAGCACTTCGTCCCGCCTCGCTTCCTCCGCCGTGATCCCCCAGCGAAGGTCCACCTCGCAGCAGGCGATGCCGCGCGACTCACACAAGGCGCGGAGCTGTGAGAAGACGTTCTTAGCCAATAGCTCACGCTCGGCCTGGAAGTCGCGGAACGTCGATGAGACGAACAGGCGTATGACCCGGCGGCGCTGGACGCCGGTCAGCAAGGCATGTGCCTCGTTCATAAATGCCTCGTCTGCAAAATCCGTAGGTGCGGATTCGCCCTTTCGCTCCGACTGGAACTCAACAGAGAGTCGATTCAGAATCCGCCGCGACCTCAATGATCCGCCGCACCCTCTCGGCCCGGACGCCTAGCCAGTCGAGAGTCGAGCCGTCGGGCGGCGCGAAGGCGGCGGGGCTCTCGTTGAGACCCATGGCCGCCGAGCCCAGATGAATCTCGCGCGCCCGGGTCCGGCGCACGATCCCACCCAAGTTCTCGACCGTCAGCCGGCCGGCGACGAGGACGCCGATGCGGTCGCCGGCTCGCGCGACCAAACGGACGAGCGCGTCGGCGCCTGCTTCGGCCGACGGCCGTCCTCCCGAAGTCAGCACGCGGTCGACGCCCAGCTCGACAAGGGTTTCCAAGGCTTCGTCCAGGTCGCGAGTCTGGTCGAACGCCTTGTGGAACGTGACGCTCATCGGCCGGGCCAACTCGATCAGGCGCGCGGTCGCGTCGCGATCGATCGTCCCGTCGTTCTTGAGAATCCCTAAGACGACGCCCGATGCGCCCAGGCGTTTGGCCGTTTCCACATCGTGGTGCATCGCCGCCAGCTCGGGCTCGCTCGGCGCGAAGTCGCCCGCGCGATTGCGGATCAGGACGTGGACCGGGATCGTCAGCCGCCGACACGCTTCGGCGATCGTCCCGGCGCTCGGGGTCGTCCCGCCGACCTCCAGGCGGTCGCACAGCTCGACCCGGTCGGCTCCTCCTTCACCCGCTTCTAGCGCCGAGCGCAGGTCGCCCACGCAGATTTCGACGGTGATCGATCGACCCATGACGCCTCCATCCGCCAACCGTCCGTCGATGCTCTCGCATCGGGCGGCGGAATCGAGTAAAGTTGAACCTCTATCCAACAAATAGCCGACAAAGTTGGCTGTCGATGGAGTCCCTAAAGATGGCGAGCCGCACAGGGCGAACGAGCGAAGCACAGCCTTGGCATCCCCAGATGACGCGGCGGCTCGCGGTGCAGGCGGGCGCGGTCGGGCTGTTGGGCCTGGGGATCGAGCATCTCGGCGCGCTCCGGGCGATGGGCGGGCCCGCGACGCCGAAGGGGCGCGACGATCGGGCGGTGATTTACATCTTCCTTTCGGGGGGATTGTCGCAGCTCGACAGCTTCGACCTCAAGCCCGACGCGCCGGCGGAAATCCGTGGCGAATTCCGGCCGATCGCCACGCGGACGCCGGGGCTGTCGATCTGCGAGCACTTGCCGAAGCTCGCCGAGCGGAGCGGGCTCTGGTCGCTGGTCCGGTCGCTCACGCATTCGTCGAACGACCATTCGGCGGGTCACCACATCATGCTTTCGGGGCGGTCGGACTTGCCGTCGGGCTTCGATCCGACCAAGCCCCGGCCGAGCGATTGGCCGTCGATCGCGTCGATCGCCGGGGCGCTCTGCCCGCCGAGGAACAACCTGCCGCCGGCCGTGGTCTTGCCCGAGAAGCTGATCCACTCCACCGGCCGGGCGATCCCCGGCCAGTTCGGCGGCGAGATGGGGGCGAAGCACGACCCCTGGTTCATCGAAGCCTCGCCGTTCGACCCCACGGCCTACGGGGCGTATCCGACGTACGAGTTCGACCACCAGCAGCGCCCGCCGGCGGGGGCCAAGACCAAGCGGTTCCAGACCCCGAGCCTCGGCCTGCCCGAAGGCTTCTCCGAGAGCCGTCTCGCCGGCCGGCTGGGATTGCTCGCGACGCTCGACCGCCAGCGCTCGGCCCTCGAGAATTCGGCGGCGGCCGGCGGGTTCGACGACGAGCGCCAGGGGGCCGTCTCGCTGCTCACCGACCGCAAGGTCAAGCAGGCCTTCGACGTTCTCCACGCCCCCGACGCCGTGCTCGACCGCTACGGCCGGCACACGTTCGGCTGGTCGCTCCTGATGGCGAAGCGACTGGTCGAGGCCGGCGTGAAGCTCGTCCAGGTGAACCTCGGCAACAACGAGACGTGGGACAACCACGGCAACATCTTCCCGCACCTCAAGGACAAGCTTTTCCCCCCGACCGACCAGGCCGTCTCGGCCCTGCTCGACGACCTGAACGCGTCCGGCCTGCTCGACTCGACCCTGGTCGTGATGGCCGGCGAGTTCGGCCGCACGCCCAAAATCTCCAGGCTGGCGGAGTTCTACAAACTCCCCGGCCGCGACCACTGGGGACCGGCCCAGAGCGTCCTTCTGGCCGGCGGAGGCGTGCAAGGGGGCCGCGTGATCGGCTCGACCGACAAGATCGGCGGCTACCCGCGATCCGACCCGCACCCCCCCGAGAACTTCGCCGCGACCATCTACAACGCCCTCGGCCTCCCTTCCAACGTCTCCTGGCGCGACCCCCAGGACCGCCCCCACTTCGTCTACCACGGCGAGCCGATCTCGGCCTTGATGTGATTCAGCGGGACGCCTGAATCGTCGGCGATCCAGACGACCCGCGATCCAAGCACGAGGCGCCGGCGAGTGAATCCGCCCAGGCCTCCGGACGCTCACTCGCCGACGCCTCGTGCTTGGATCGTTCGACTCCGCCCAAGGCCATTCAATGGCGACGCATCCTTGCGATCCGATATCAGGGCTTGACCGGCTTGAACACCAAGTCGGGAACCGAGACGGTCTTCAGGCCCTCGACCACGAAGTCGATCGCGCCCAGCTCCTGGTTCGGCCCCTTCCCGGGGATCGGGGCTTGGTACACGTGCCCCCGCGCGCCGGCGGCAAGCCCGCTCAGCGTGTAGCGTCCGAGGGCGTCGGTCTTCACGATGAGCTGAGGGACGTTGCGCTGGGTAGGACTCAGCGCCTCGAACTCGTCCCGAACACCGGCAGGTCCTACGAGGTAGGCGTACAGGACGGCTCGGGGGATGGGCGCCCCGGCTTCCGAGACCACCCTCCCGCTGGCCGTCGCCCCTTGATCGATCGAGACCGTCGCTTCGAAATCGTCGACGCCGATCGTACCGAAGCCCCCGCGCAAGCCGTCGATCGACTGGGCGAAGATGTACAAAGGCCGCGCCCACTTCTCGATCCGGAATACTCCGTGTCCATCCGTTTGCATAAATAAAGAATCGATCAAACTGATCTTTCCCTCGTAATTGCTCGTGGCGACGGTGATCCGCGCCCCGGACGCCGGTGCCCCTCCAAGCGCCTTGTCGCGAACCGTGATCGCGACCGAGTTCTCCTCTTTAAGTTCCCCGGCACGGTCCCTGAGCTTGAAATCACGGACGATCACCTCCCGGCCTTCGACGTGGAAACGACGGGTGTACTGATCGTCAGGGACGAAGCGGAGCTCGGTCCTCACTCGCTCGTCGGGCAATGCGAACGAGCCCGGCCCGACGCGGAACGCGAAGCTTCCTCCGGCGTCGGTCTTGGTCCACCGCTTCAGGGTTTCGGTCCTGGAGCCGTAGACCGTGGTCTGGCCGTCGCGCACTTCCACCGTCAAGTGTTCCACGTTCACGCCCCGCTCGAGGAGGCAGATGGTTTCTCTCGCCGCGGGTTCACCATTCTCCTTCGTGACCCGCCCCTTCACGAGCGCCCCCGGCGCCAGACGAAAATCAACGCCCCGGATCCGATCGCCGTCTTGAGGGAGGACCCCTCCCCGACTCGGGGCGGACCAATGGTCGTCGTCCACGCCGATCAGGTACGACGCCCCGGGCTGGAGCGTGAGGAGGTACGACCCGTCGGGTCCCGTCCGCTTCGAATTCGAGCTCGGGCCGAACGGCCGGCCCTGGCCCTCGGCCCGGACCAGGACGCCCAGCGCCGGCTCGCCGTCAGCCGAAAGCACACGACCGGAGACCGATGCGTTCCGCCGCACTCGCATGACGAGGCTCTCACCAGGACCTTTCCGATCTCCAAGCGCCGGCACGACGGCGAAGTCCTCGTTCTCAACCAAAAGGAAATCCGGCTGAGTCGACATCTTGGGGATGAAATCGAAGGTGGCGACCCCTGCACCGTCCGCGACCCGGGTAAACGCAGGTCCGATGAAGTTGCCTCCCCTATGCTTGCCCAGCTTCCAGAACCCCGGAAAGAGGACCGAGACTCCCGGGACAGGCGAGTCGGACGCATCGACGACCTTGACCTTGAAGGCCGTCGCACCGTCGAGGACGAGTTCGATGGTCTCGGGCAGTGGGGCGGGCTTGGGCCCCGGCCAGTAGACCTCGCTCTCGAAGTAATCAAGCCCCACACCGGGTTTGACGGCGGCGACGGAGCTTAACTCCGCATCCGGGGCGATTCGAACGCGGGCCTCGCCCTTCGCATCGGTCTTGTATTCCCAGGTCGCGAAGCCACGATAGGCGACCGCGACCGTCGCGTCGGCGATCGGCGCGCCTTGGAGGTCGACCACGCGTGCGGTCGTCTCGCGGGCAGGCTTGAGCGTCAATCTCGTCTTCAGTTCCGGATAAATCGCCGGATCACCGCCGTCATGTCGATCAACGGCCTGCAGCGAGCCGTCGGCGTTCGAGGCGACCACGCTGAACCACTTCTTCGCATCGACGTCGAAGAGGAAGCGGCCGTCGGCCGCCGTCCGCGCTTCGCGGAGGATTTCGTTCCAGCCCCAGGCCGCGACGTTTACGTCCGCCGCCGGCTTGCCGGACTCGTCGACGACCACGCCCTCAATGCGGGTCTTCGTGGGATCGAGGGGCTTCGAAGAGGCGACGACGGCCAGTGGCTGCTCGGCGTCGCCGAATCGGACGGCCGCGACGGCGGCCCCGGCGGCGAGGAACAGGACGGCCAGGGCGGCGACGGTGCCGCGACGTGTCGAGGTTTCGGCATGTCGGCGCGGGTCGATCAAGGCGGCGATCCGCGATTCGAGGGTGCCACGACGGGCGATCATGGGAAGGCCGAGCAGGGCGTCGAAGTCGGCCGCAAACGGCCGGCGCTCGGCGACCGCCAATAGGCTCGCCGCGTAGTCGGCCGGGTCGGCGGCGCGCAGAACGTGGTTGTCGCACAGCTCCTCGCGGGCCGATTCGAGCGCGCGGTTCATCAGATGGACCAGCGGATTCGGCCAGCAGAGGATCGCCGCGAACCGTTGGAGCAGCCCGACCAACGTATCCCGCCGCAACGCGTGGGCGCACTCGTGAATCAACACGTCGCGCAGGGCGTCGGCCGGAAGACTCGCCGCCAGCCCCTCCGGCATCAAAACCGACGGCCGGATCAGGCCGAGCGTCAACGGCTGGCTCGTCCGGTCCGAGACGCCGATCGCCGGCAGTCGGTCGACGTTCATTCGGAGGGCGGAGGCCACGCTTGGCAGGACCGTGCCGAACCGGAACGGCCGGGCCGACCGCCGGAGCCGGGCGACTTCTCTGCATCCCCAGGCGAGGCGAACGAGCAGGCCCAGAGCGCCGATGAGCCAGATCGCGACGATCGCGCCGCGGGTGATCCGGGGCCAGCGAGAGGACTCTGCAACGGCGGCCGGGGCGGCGGGCAGGGTCGTTCCAACGAAGAGGATGCTCTCGGCCACGACGCCCTGCGGGGGTCCATAGGACAGAACCTCCTCGATCGGGACTTCCCTTCTCGCCCCGCGTCTCGGACTCGCGGCTCCAGGGAATGAGCCAGCGCCAGCCGGGTCGGTCGAGGACGCCCGCTCGGGTCGATCCGCGATCGTCGAAGCGAGCTTCGGCAAGGCGATCGGGGGCAGGGCGAGCGTGGGGCCTACCCAGGCCAACGCCGGGCTGAGCAGGACGACGGCCAGGGCGCAGAGCCAGGCCGCGTGTCGGGCCGAGGCGCGGCGTTTGAGCGCCAGGCCGATCAATCCGGCCAGGACGATCGCCATCGTGGATACGAGCATCACGCCGGCGAGCAGGGCGAAAGCCGCATCGCCGAGATCAAGCCATCCCGCGCTTCTCATCCGTCGCTCCTTCCGGTCTTCTTGACGCCGTCGATCATCTTCCGGATCCGCTTCGCCTCGTCGGGCGAGACGCCTCGTTCCTTGAGCAAGGTCAGGATCAGGCCCTCGGCCGAACCGCCGAATGCCGAATCGAGCAGCCGCTTAACCATGCCGCCCAGCACCTGCTCGCGGGTCCGCGCCGCCCGGTAGAGGAAGGCGCGGCCCTCGGCCGTGCTTCGCAGCCAGCCCTTCTCCTCAAGCCGCGTCATCATCGTCTGGATCGTGTTCCGAGCCACCGGCCGGGCCTCGGCCAGGGTCTTCCAGACGTCGGCCACCGTCGCCTCGCCGCGGTCCCAGACCACCTGCATGATCGCGAGCTGCGCCTGCGACGGCGACGGCCCGTAATCGCCCTCCACGTCCTCGTCCGCCATGCCAAGGCCCTCCGTTGGATGCCCCGTCGTCTACAAAATCCGGACCCTCATCACCTACAGACGTCGGCAACATTACCTACACTCGTAGGCATCCACAAGAGGGTTCCGGGAGGAATTCTTCGGGTCGTCGGGCTTGCGACGGCGGGTGGAATGGTTTGGCAAGGGGAGGGGCGGCAGGTTAGGATGGCGCGTGAAGTTCCAACCGTCGCCCAAACCATCCAGGAACATACGGATGGGCTCGGGCGGGGTCTCGGCGGGCCGCCCTGTCGCGCGTTCGGGTCGAGATTCACGAGCTGGGCGGCACAACGTCTTCATCAGGAGAACCTGTAGTGACTGAACGACCTGATGCGATCGACTCTCCCTCGCGACGGCAGTTTTTGAAGGGTACGGCGGCGGTGGCGAGCGCGGGGGCGACGGCGGCCTCGTGGGTTCCCATGGTTCACGCGGCCGGCAGCGACGTGATCAAGATCGGCCTGGTGGGCGCGGGCGGCCGGGGCACCGGCGCGGCCGAGCAGGCGCTGACGGCCGACAGCGCCACGAAGCTGGTCGCCGTGGCCGACGCGTTCGGAGACCGGATCGAGGAGAGCCTCTCGGCCCTCAAGGGGTCGGGCGTCGGCTCGCGGGTCGACGTCGAGAAGGACCGGCAGTACACCGGCTTCGACGCTTACAAGAAGGTCATCGACCAGGTCGACCTCGTCCTGCTGACCACGCCGCCGGCCTTCCGGCCGATCCACCTGACCTACGCGGTTGAGAAGGGCGTGAACGCGTTCGTCGAGAAGCCGATGGCCGTCGACGGCCCCGGCCTTCGCATGTACATCAAGGCCTGCAAGGACGCCAAGGCCAAAAACCTCTCGCTGGTCAACGGCTTCTGCTGGCGGTACTTCCCCCCGCGCCGCGAGACCATGCAGCACGTTTTCGACGGTAAGATCGGCGACATCGTGTCGATCGAGACCACCTACAACTCGCAGGGCGTCTGGGAGCCTCGCCGGACCCGCGAGCAGTGCTCGTCGGACATGGAATACCAGATGCGCAACTGGTATTACTACTCGTGGCTCTCGGGCGACCACATCGTCGAGCAGGCGATCCACGGCATCGACACCATCGGCTGGGCGCTCGGCGACAAGCTGCCGATCCAGTGTTGGGGCGTGGGAGGCCGGCAGTCGCGGACCGACGCCAAGTACGGCAACATCTGGGACCACTTCTCGGTCGTCTACGAGTTCCCGAACAACGTCCGCGCCACCCACCAGTGCCGCCACTGGGTCAACACCCCGAACCGGGTGAAGGACTACATCTTCGGCACCAAGGGCATGGCCGACGTCTTCGGCAACAGCATCACCGGCCCTGAGAGCTGGAGCTACCGCCCCGGTCGCGGAAGCAAGAAGTCGGCGACTCCCGACATGTACCAGGTCGAGCACGACGAGATGTTCGCCGCCCTCCGCGCGGGCAAGCCGATCAACAACGGCGAGAAGGCCGCCAACAGCACGCTGCTGGCGATCATGGGCCGGACCGCCGCTTACACCGGCGAGAACATCACCCCCGACCAGATCCTCAACTCCAAGCTCGACATGAGCCCCGCCAAGTACGAGTTCGGCGCCAACCCGGTCGCGCCCATTCCGATCCCGGGCGTCACCAAGGTGGTCTGAAACCGAAGCGAAGCGAGAACATCGAAAATACAAGCCCGACGCGCAAGCGAGGGGATCGCCTCCGGGGAACCGGACGCCTCAACCATTCACTCGCTGGCGCTTCGGGCTTTGTAGGAAGGTCTGTTCGCGACGGCTGTCCGCCACCCATGAGTCAACCGCGCATGCCAAGCTACGACCCCGAGTTTCAGGACGCGGCCAAGGCGACTCCCGAGTCCTTCAATCCGACGCCGAGGCGCAACGGCTGCTGGTTCTACGGCTGCGTATTCGCGATCGTCTCGCTCGTGGTCGTCCTCCTCGGCCTGGCCGTCGTCGCGTTCGTGATCTATCGGACGTTGACGCAGTACGTCGAAAACTACACCGCCGTGGCGCCGGTCGCCTTGCCCAAGATCGAGATCACCGAGCAGCAGCGGCAGAGCGCCGTCGAACGCGCCCGGAAGTTCCGCGAGGCTCTCAAAGCCAAGGCCAAAACCGAGCCGCTGGTCCTGACCGGCGACGATCTCAACGCCCTGGTCCAGGAGTCCGACAAGCTCAAGGACCGCGTCTACCTGACGATCGTGGGAGACAAGATCAAGGCGCGCGTCAGCCTTCCGCTGGAAGAGTTCATCAACACCAGTCTGACGCGCGGCCGCTACCTCAACGGCGAGGCCGAACTCAAGGCGTCGATCCGGGACGGAGCGGCGCGGCTCGAAGTCGAATCGATCGACGTCGACGGCAAGCCGCTGCCCGACAACATCCGCGACCTGTTCGCGAAGCCGAGCATCCTGGAACTCGACAAGCAGGGCGACCGGGACGACCTGCTCCACCAGATCGCGTCGTTCGAGATCAAGGACGGTAAGGTCGTGATCACGTCGCGACCGGCCGAGCCGAAGCCGGCCGAGCCGCCCGAGCCCGCCGCGCCGCCGATGCCTCCGGAGGTCCCGAAGCCGGAGCCCGCCGAGGTCCCGTGATCGGCTAATTCTCCCCGGGGGATGGACGGTCGGGGCGACTCGTGCGAATATTCGATCACGGCGGCTGGGAGGAGTCCAATGGGCGTCGAATACAAGCACTACCTGATCCCCGAAGACAACACGTACGCGCCCGGTGCCGAGGCGTTGAGCAGGCTGGTGGACGCTCTGCTCGACGGCGGCTTCGTGCCCCGAGAGAGCACGGATTCCTTCAACAACAGTACGTTCAAGACCACCGCAGACGACGCGCACGCCAGAACGACCGGCTGCTTCGCTCAGACCAGGGACCAACGCTCCTCATCGTTCCCGTGCCCATGCTCGGCACGGGACGTCGCCCCCCTGGGCGAGCAGGACTTCAAGCTCGTCTGGCCGGTGGAGAGCAGCTATGAGTCCGGCCTTCAATACCCGCTCAATCCGTTCCCGGAGTGGGGAGACCCGTCCTACGACCTCGAAATCCACGTGGCGAGAGATTTCGTCTACCACCAATCCGAACTGATCGACCCGTTCGTCGATGCGGCCTGCCGGTGCGGCCGGAACTTGGACGAGTACTGGGACGAGGGGACGATCGAAGCGATCGCCGTCTTCGGCGACGCCCGGATTCCTCGCGCCTGCCCGGCGTGCGGAAGGCCCTTCCGCCCACAAGAATTCGTCGCCCAGGTGCGGGACGGCCGCACCGGCGAGCCGATCAGTCGTCCGGGTGGCGTCGTATATCGGTTCGCCGTCGTCGTCGATTGCGGCAAGGCCTTCGCCCGAGAGGAGTGGCCGATCCGGGCGTCCGAGGCCTTCACGGCCACGATAGCCAGGGCGCTCGGCCAGACGTTTTACCAGGTAGGCGACGTCCACTAGCTGATCGGTGACCGAGAAGCGGGCTTTTCCGGCCGGACTTGGGGACGAAGCACGACGCGACCGTTTATTTTGAAAAGGTGAAAACATGAGACTGACAGCGCACAGATTGATCATGCCGCTGGCCTGGGCCCTGGCCCTGGGGTCGGCCGTCTCGACGGCCCGCGCCCAGGACGCCCCCAAAAAGGTCGCCACGGTCGAGGGGATCACCGAGTACCGCCTGCCCAACGGCTTGCAGGTCCTCCTCTTCCCCGACGAGTCGCGGCCCAAGGTGACCGTGGCGCTGACGATCTTCGTCGGCTCGCGGCACGAGGGCTACGGCGAGACCGGAATGGCTCACCTGCTTGAGCACATGGTGTTCAAGGGGACTCCCACCCACCCCAACATCCCGGCCGTCTTCAAGGAGCGGGGCGCCCAGTTCAACGGCACCACGAGCAACGACCGGACGAATTACTTCGAGACCCTGTCGGCCACCGACGACAACCTCGAATTCGCCATCAAGCTCGAAGCCGACCGGATGGTCAACAGCCCGATCAAGGCCGAAGACCTCGCCACCGAGTTCTCGGTCGTCCGCAACGAGTTCGAGCGCGGCGAGAACTCGCCCGGCGCGGTCCTCTCGCAGCGGATGGCCGCCGCCGCGTATGAGTGGCACAACTACGGCAAATCGACCATCGGCAACCGCTCCGACATCGAGAAGGTGCCGGTCGACAACCTCCGCGCCTTCTACAAGAAGTTCTACCAGCCCGACAACGCCATGCTGGTGGTCGCCGGCAAGTTCGACGAGAAGAAGGCCCTCGAATACATCGTCAAGTACTTCGGCGCGATCCCCAAGCCCGACCGCAAGCTGCCGACGACCTACACCGAGGAGCCGCCCCAGGACGGCGAGCGCACCGTGACCCTGCGGCGCGTCGGCGACGTCGGCCTGGTCGGCCTGCTGTACCACATCCCCGCCGGCCCGCACGCCGACTTCCCGGCCCTCCAGGTTCTGGCCGACGTCCTCGACTCGCAGCCCTCGGGACGGCTCTACAAGGCGCTGATCGACTCCCGCAAGGCGTCGAGCGTGTCGGCCTACGCCGACGCCGCGCACGACCCCGGCACGTTCGGGATCGACGCCGAGGTCAACACCAAGGACCTGGCCGAGCTTGAGAAGGTCCGCGACGTGATCACCAAGATCGTCGCCGACGTCGCCCGCGACGGCGTGACCCCCGAGGAAGTCGACCGCGCCAAGCGCAAGTACCTCAAGAACCACGAAATGAGTCTGGCCGACCCCAACCGGATCGCGATCCAGCTCAGCAACCTCGCCGCGCAGGGCGACTGGCGGCTGTTCTTCCTCGGCCGCGACCGGATCGAGAAGGTGACGCCCGCCGAGGTCCGCAAGGCGGCCGCCGACTACTTCGCGTCGAGCAACCGCACGGTCGGCTTCTTCATCCCGAGCACCAAGCCCGAGCGGACGCCGATCCCGGCGACGCCGGAAGTCGACAAGCTGCTGGCCGACTACAAGGGCCGCACGGTCAAGAGCGCCGGCGAGGCGTTCGACGTCAAGCCCGAGGCCATCGAGGCGCGGGTGAAGCGGCCCGACGCGATCCAGGGCGTAAAGCTCGCGCTTTTGCCCAAGAAGACCCGCGGCGAGTCGGTGCACGCGACCCTGACGCTCCACTACGGCGACGCCAAGAACCTCAAGGGCCTGATCGACGCGGCCGACTTCCTCCAGCAGTTGATGATCCGGGGAGGCACCAAGAGCCTCTCGCGGCAGCAGGTCCAGGACGAGCTCGATAAGAACTTCGCCCGGATCTCCGGCGGTCGCGGACCGGGCGGCCCCGGCTCGATCACGTTCTCGATCCAGACCCGGCGCGCCAACCTTCCCGCCGCGCTCGAGATCCTCCGCCAGATCCTCCGCGAGCCGCTCCTGCCCGAGACCGAGTTCCAGGTGTTGAAGACCGAGCAGCTCACCCAGCTCGAAGCCTCGCGTTCCGAGCCGACCGCGATCGCCTCGAACCGGATCCAGCGGCAGTTGTCGAAGTATCCTCCCGACGACGTCCGCTATGTGCCGACGCTCGACGAGAACATCCAGCGGACCAAGGACGCGACGATCGACCAGGTTCGCAAGCTCCACGGCGAGTACCTGGGCGCCGAGCACGGCGAGCTGGCGATCGTCGGCGACTTCGAGCCGTCCGAGGCTCTCGCGGTCCTCAACCGCACCTTCGAGGGCTGGAAGGCGTCGCAAGGGTACGAGCGCATCGAACGGCCCGCCCAGCCCGACATCAAGGCGGTCAAGGAGTCGATCGAGACGCCCGACAAGGAGAACGCCGTGTACTTCGCGGCGACCATCTTCCCGCTGAAGGACGACGCCCCCGAATACCCGGCGACGGCCGTGGGCAACTTCATCCTCGGCGGCGGCTCGATCTCGTCGCGGATCGCCGACCGGCTGCGGGGCAAGGGAGGGCTGTCGTACTCGGCCGCCTCGATCTTCAACGCCAGCGCGCTCGACCCCCGCGCCTCGATCATGATCTACGCGATCTACAACCCGTCGAACCTCGCCAAGGTCGTGACCGGCGTCGATGAAGAGGTCGCTCGGATTCTCAAGGACGGCGTCACCGACGACGAGCTGAAGAAGGCCAAGGACGGCTTCCTCCGCCAGCAGGAGATGGGCCGGACCGAAGACGGCTCGCTGGCCTCGACGCTGGCCTCGAACCTCTTCATCGGCCGGACCATGCAGTTCCAGGCCGATCTGGAGAAGGCGATCAAGGGGCTCGACGTCGCGGCCGTCAACGCCGCCCTGCGCAAATACCTCGATCCCAAGAACCTCTCGGTGATCACCGCCGGCGACTTCAAGAAAGCCGCGGAAAAGAAGTAGACCGTTTCGCGCGGTCGAAGTCCGTTGTACAGTGCCGGAGTGGGATCGGTTCCGATCGCGGAACGATTCCACTCCGTAGCGCCTCGGCGAGTTCGAGTAGATCTCCGAGTACAAGCCCGAAGCGCCAGCGAGTGCGTTGGTTTTGCGTTTGCGGATTCAGCGCGCCGGCCGGGAATTCACTCGCCGGCGCTTCGGGCTTGTCATTGCTCCACGGCGGCGCCGCTTGACGCGGCCCTCGATGGAACGCGAGATCGTCATGGAATCACTTCGAGGACGATTGCTGATCGCTTCCCCCAGCCTGGTCGATCCCAACTTCCACCAGGCGGTCGTGCTGATCGCGGCGCACGGCGAGAGCGGCGCGTTGGGGTTGATCCTCAATCGCGAGCTGGAGGTGGGCCTCGCCGAGGTCTGGGGCCAGATCAGCGACGAGCCGTGCGTCCGCGACCAGAAGGTGCGGCACGGCGGGCCGGTCGGCGGCACCCTGATGGCGCTGCACGACCAGCGGCCGATGGCCGACATGATCGTCCAGGACGACCTCTACGTCGCCACCGCCCTGAACGCGATGGAGTGGCTGGCCGGAACGGTCGAGGGCCGGGCGCTGTTCTACATCGGCCACTCGGGATGGGGCTCGGGACAGCTTGAGAGCGAGCTTGAGGAAGGGACTTGGCTCGTCCTGCCGGCGAGCGCCGACCACGTTTTCGGCGACCTCGACGCGTTCGCCCTCTGGAAAGCCGCCGCGACCGACGTCGGCCGACGCGAAATCCAGGGGCTGGTCGCCCCCCGGCACATCCCCAACGACCCCCGGACCAACTGAGGGGAACGCCCCGCGTCGGTCCCGATGCGTCGGAAAGGGGTTTTGACGGCCGCTCCACCCGAGTAAGATGGAATGTCGAGGATTCCGATCGAATCATCTTGCGGGCCAGGTCGAAGCTCGAGAACGTCGTCGCAGGCGCTTCTTCCGATCATCGTCGTGCGTGGCCGGCTCGACCCAACTCAAAGTCAAAGAGCCTTGGAATGACCGTCTCGGCCAAATGCTACTACGCCTTGAGAGCGATCTACGCGCTCTCCGAACACAAGACCACCACGCCGCTGAAGGCCAACGAGATCGCCGAGCAGCAGCACATCCCCATCAAGTTTTTGGAAGCCATCCTCAGCCAGTTGAAGGGGGGCGGCTTCGTCAACAGCCGCCGGGGCGCCGAAGGGGGCTATTTGCTCGCCCGCGCGCCCGAGACCATCACGATCGGGATGGTCATCCGGTTCATCGACGGCCCCGTCGCGCCCGTCGACTGCGTCAGCCAGTCGCGACCGAAGCAGTGCGAGTATCCGGGCAACTGCCCGTTCTTCGGCTTCTGGGGGCGAGTCCGCCAGGCCATCGCCGACGTCGTCGACCAGACCACGTTCGCCGACCTCGTGAAGGAAAACCACGCTCTCGGATATCTCTACGTCGCCGATTGGACCATCTAGCCCGGACTTCGACCGGCCCGCAAACTCGATCGTTCCCAAATCGACCGACGCCGTCGCCCCCCTCGAATCGCGCGAGCGGGGCGACGGCGTCGGTTTCGTTACGGTCGACGAGACGAATCGCGTCGAGCGGCGATCAGCAGCTGCAGCAGACCGGCATGTTGTTCATGCAAACGCAGCAGACGCAGCCGGCCTTGCTCATGGCCATCATGCAGTCGCAGCAGGCCTGGATCATCTTGCAGCATTCGGCGTCGCCGCTGGTGCAGGTGATGCAGACGCCGTCTTCGGTCATCTCGCACTTGCACATGCCCATGGCCATGTTGCAGCAGCACATCATCATGCCGTTCATCATCATGCAACAGCTGCACATGCCGCCGGCCATCATGTTGCAGAGGTTCTGCATCATCGTGGCGCTCATCTTGTCTTCGCTCTTGCAGACCATCTTCATGCCGCCGGGGCACTTCTCCATGGTGATCGTGCAGCGAGGGACCATCATCCACTGCTGGCCGGTCGGCATCGAGGCGCCCGTCGGCATCCCCGTCGCGCCCATCCCCATGCCCATGCCCGTCATGCCCATGCCGGCCCGTTCCATCATCATCGCGCTGGTCATCGTGGTAACTCCCGTTCGTGTGTAACTCGGCCTCGTCGATTCGGAGCCCAGCCTTTTTCGGCCCCCACTCCACTCACTAATAACGAATCGACAAACTCATTTCAAGCAGATTCATCAAAAAACTTTGATGGATCATGACCTATCAGATCAATTTGATCGGATAGCCAAGATTCGTCCATGGTAAGCTGGAAGGTAAGCTATCCGACCTCTCCGTCGGCGTCCGGGGCCCTTATCCCTATCACGCCAGTCGCCAATCGCCTCCGCTCGGCGCGCTTCCGACTCAAAGCCGAACCCAAACCACAAATCCTTTCGCCTTTGGTATTTACATCGCCCAAAACGGCGTCCGCCCAGGAGTTCCGAGGCGATTACTCAACACCCCCGGCGACCAATCTCAAGAAAACCGATCAGGTTACCGAAGACAAACTTGACTGAGGCGATAGGAATGGTAATCATTACCTTGAGCTTACGAATCACCCACCGAACTTGAGGTCTTGCCGCGATGTCACGGATCTCCTTCCCGGCCCCTTCGAATGCTTCGATCTCGACGGCGATTCTTCCGGCGGTCGCGCCGTCGGGTTTTGCGGTGATGGCGTTTCCGCGAGCGGCGGTCGCCTTCGGGCCTTCGTTCACGCCGTGCGCGGGGGATTCACGGCGGGCGACGCCTGGACGCAGATCTATCGGCTTGCTTACCAGCAGGCTCAGGCGGCCCTGGAGCCCTCGCGGTTTCAGAAGGCTCACGCGCCTTGCTGGAATTGACGACCCGACGAGTCCAGGAGGATGGCCGTGAAGGTTTCGGCGAAGGCGGAATACGCATGCTTGGCAGTGATCGCCCTGGCGAGCCGATATCTTCTCGACAAGCCGGTGCCGATCCGTGAAATCGCCGAGTCGCACGGAATACCCGAGACCTTTTTGACCCAGATCTTGATCCGGCTCAAGGGGGCGGGGCTGGTGACCAGCACCCGGGGTTCGTCCGGCGGCTACCGGCTGGCTCGCGACCCGGGGGAGATCTCGTTGGGGGACGTGCTCCGCGTGATCGACGGCGGCGACCACTCGGCTCGGGCGCCGCGTCGGGCCTCGGCCGTGGTCCTCTCCCAGCTCTGGGAGCAGATCCAGGCGTCCCAGGTTCATATTCTCAATCACACCTCGATCGCTCAGCTCGCCGAGCAGAGCAAGACGCCGGACTGGACGATCTGAACTCCCACCAGCGGCCCGCGTCACGACCGACCGAATCGTTCAAGTTCACGGCGGCCGACGTCGAACTTGAATGAGGGTTGCGGCCCGTCTGTATCGAAGATTCGCCCACGCGCCTCGAAAGCGCCGAGGAGTTTCGGCGTCATCACTTTCGCGAGGTCCGGATGGGTTCGTCCGCTGGTCGATCCAGTATCGTGGCGTCGGCCGTCCTCGCGTGGTCGATGGGCTTCGGCGGGCTCACGTTCGGACAGGAGGGAGGGCCCGAGACGGCGGCTTCGCCTTCCTCCGATCGTCCGTCCGGAACCAGCGTTTACCCGAATTTCGACGCCGGCCAGGAGTCGCCCGCCTCGCCGGTCACGCCCCCGCCGGGCCCCGATCCCTACCCCGACGGCCCGAAGTCGAGCCGGTTCCTGCTGGGCGACGTCTTCGGCCTCCGGCCCACCTGGGAGGAGCGCGGGGTTTCCTTCTATACGTCGTTCACCCAGTTCGAGCAGGGGGTGGCGTCCGGCGGGTTCCGGCAGGCGTTCCGCTGGGGGGGCAAGTTCGACATCCTGGCGCACCTCGACAGCGACAAGCTGGGCCTGTGGGAAGGGGGGATGTTCGATCTCTTCGTCGAGTCGCGGCTCGGCCAGTCGGTCGACGGCTTCGCCGGGGTGTTCTCGCCGACGAACCTGGCGATGTTCTTCCCCGTGCCCGACGCCCAGATCACGGCCATCACGGGGCTCAAGTTCACGCAGGCGATCACCGATCGCACGGGCCTCTTCTTCGGCAAGCTCAACGCCCTCAACGGCGATCGCGAGAAGTTCCTCAAGTACCCGCTGACCTCGCGGTTCTGGAACGGGGCGTTCAACTTCAACCTGGCGCTTGACCGCTACCCGTACTCGACGCCGGGCGCGGGATTCTACACGGGCTGGGAGCGCGGCCCTTCGCTGGCGTTCCTGGTGCTGGATTCGCACAATGCGCCGCGGACCAGCGGGTTCGAGAACCTGGGCCGCAACGGCGTGTTCCTCTACGCCGAGGCGAAGCAGGCGACGACCTTTTTCGACCTGCCGGGCACGCAGACGTTCGCGGGCCTGTACGGCTCGGGGTCGTTCACCGACCTGGCTCCGGCGTCGTTCATCGAGCTGCCGGTCGGGGCGACGCCCTCGCCCAAGAAGGCCGGCACCTGGACGCTGCTCTGGCACACCGAGCAGCGGCTCTGGGTCGACCCCGACGACCCGGACCGGGGCCTCGGCCTGTACGTCCAGACCGGCCTCGGCGACGGCAACCCGAACCCGGTTCGCGGATTCGTGAGCGTCGCCCTCTGCGGGAACAGCCCGCTGCCGGGCCGCGAGGGGGATCTTCTCGGCGTCGGGTTCTACGACCTCGGGCTCAGCTCAAAGGCCAAGAGCCAGTTCCCAGGCCTCCGCGACGAGCGCGGGGTCGAACTCTTCTACAACCTGCGGGTCGCCCCCGGCTGGCACCTCACGCCCGACCTGCAAATCCTCCACCCCGGCCTGGCGCCGGTGGACACCGCGATTGTGTTCGGCCTCCGGATGAAGATCGATTTCTGACGACGAGATTGGATTCCGGCCGACCGAGGTTTGCTCGTGCGTCGCCCTCGAAATACAAGCCCGAAGCGCCAGCGAGTGCATGATTTTGCGTTTGCTGATTCAGCACGCTGGCTAGGAATGCACTCGCTGGCGCTTCGGGCTTGTATTTCGCTCCCCGAGGGCAGAGGGCTGGCGCCCCCCGCTCGGGTGGAAGTCACGGCTCGGCGCTCCGTCAGGGCTTGACCAGGTACGAGTCGAAGACCCGGACCTTCTCGAACTGGCCTTTGGTCGCGGCGAGGAAGCCGTCGTGACGCTCGCTCTTGAGGTAGTTGTTACACGCCTGCTTGCTCTCGAACACGGCGTGCAGCGCGACGTCGAAATCCTTGACGCTGACGTCCTCGTTGGAGTCTTCGGCCCGGGCGCCGACCGAGTAGTACTTCGTCCCCTCGTGCTTGGACAGGTACTTGTCGCACGTCGCGATGAACGCGTCGACCGACTCCTTGGAGTGGTCCTTGAGCGTGAAGAAGACCATGTGCGCATACGGCGCGTCAGCCTTCTTCGAGACGGCGAACGACGGATAGCCCAGGGCCAGGCAGAACAGCACCGGCAACGCGATGTACAGCGATTTCACCATTGTCTCTGATCCCTCTCGTCTTCCAGGCGGATTGCGAACGATGCACCGAAGCCCATGATGATCCGCCTGGGAGCGAATCGCAAGCCGTCGGACAGGCCGGATCATCGGCCCCGACGCTGGCCTTCCATGAAACGAGCCAGCCGCGTCTGGGCGTCTTCCCAGGCGCCTCCCTTCGCCTCGACGATGATCGACTCCAGCGACTGGGAGGCGTCCTCGCCGAGCGAGCCCGCTTCGCGGAGGCTTTTGAGCGTCGTCTGACACTGGTCGACCAGCTTGACCTCGCGAAGCGAAACCGCCGTGTAGAGGGCGTCGACGGCCTTGAACGACGCGTCGTCCCCGCCGATCTGGGGAGGTCCCCAGCAGCCGCAGACCGCCGAGGCGAGAACCGCCGTCGCCAGCGCCTTCCGTAGTCTTCCTGTCATCGTGCTACTTCCCTTTCGTCGCAATCAATAGTCGCCCGGGACGATCTCGCCGCCGTTCCGGGTCGAGAGGGCGACCCAGGTGTAGGGGTAAATCGTCTGCTTGATGAACCGGACCGAGCCGTCGCCCATCAGGACGTTGCCGCCGTCGCCGTCCTGGGAATACATCTCGTCGGTGTGGCCGAACGGGTGGTTCGGGGCGTGGATGATGACCTGGGGATGGTCGCGGACGTCGGGACCGCTGTGCGCGCCGACGAGGTTGCCGCCGCTGTTCGGGTCGGACGGCCACTTCGGCCGCTCCGGCGTGCAGGCGAACGGGACCACGCCCACCCAGGTCGCGTCGGTCAGGTACGACGTCCGCTCGCCGATGAAGATCGTGTTCGACAGGCCGTCGGTCACGCTCGCCGGCCGGGTCCGCGAGTTCCGATAGAACGGACCGTCGATGACGTGGGGCAGGCCATTGGGGAGAGGCTCGGCAACGTCGAAATCGGACGAATAGGCCGTGGTACGGCCCCAGGGCTGGTTGACCCCCGCGTTCGTCACGTAATGGCTGTGCGCGAACCGAATGGTCGGGACGAACTCGCCGCCGTCGTCCGGCGATCCCGAGTCGCCGTTGGTGTAGTGGTGCAACGCGAACCCGTCCGAGCCGCCGGTCGCCGAGGGACACAAGAAGCCCGAAACCTTCGTCGTCGCCCCCGTCGTGTTGTCCGGCGCCCAGCACGGCAGGTTCATGTTGAAGCTCGCGTACAACGGCGACTGCTCCATATAAGGGAGCACCAGCGTCCCCCAGGCGAAGCCCGGCAGGGTGTTCATGTTGCCGTCGGGATAACTCACACCGTAAGCCGAGCCGGCCGCCTTGGGATTGCCGACGTACGCCGGCGGATACACCCCCAGCGCCGATTCGTAGTTCGCCAGCGCCAGGCCGATCTGCTTGAGATTGTTGACGCACTGCGTCCGCCGGGCCGCCGCCCGCGCCGCCTGCACCGCCGGCAACAACAAGCTGATCAAGACGGCGATCACGCTGATCACCACCAGCAACTCGATCAACGTGAATCCGCCCTCCTCCCGTTCCGGCTTCACTCTCAAGGCCCACCTCCACGGCGATCAGGAATCGAAAACTCGATCATGCCAAATTGGCGACAGCGGCATCTTAAATCCAAAATTCCTGTGCGCCAACTCATGTTTTTGGACGCCCAAACATTTTACATCCCCTCATCGCCTTGACAGCCGCCCCGCAAGGCGCAAGGATCAAAGGAATGTTTGACATTCGGAAGGGGCGCGTCATGCTTGGATTGACTCGGCGGAATGAGCAGCCAGGGCAGGGGTTCCGGGATGCGAGCCTGGGCCGGCGTCTTGGTCTGGGGATCGTCGTCGGGCTGATGTGCGTCCCGTGGTGCGCGCGGGCCGACGACGCCGAGGCGGCTCGGGCCGACTTCTTCGAAGCCAAGGTGCGGCCGATCCTGGTCGAGCGGTGCTATTCGTGCCACTCGGGGCAGGCCAAGAGCATCAAGGGAAGTCTCACCCTGGATTCGCTGGAAGGGATGACGAAGGGGGGCGATACGGGTCCGGCCGTGGTTCCGGGCAAGCCGGACGAGAGCCTCTTGATCCAGGCCGTGGGGTATGACGACGACGCGGTGAAGATGCCTCCCAAGCGGAAGATGCCCGAGGCCGAGATCGCCGTGCTCAAGCAGTGGGTCGCGAGCGGGGCGGCGTTCCCCGCGACCGCGACGGCCGGCGCTCCGGCGGCGGCGAAGTCGGGCGGCATCGACTTCACGAAGGCCCGGCGGCACTGGTCGTACCAGCCGGTCCATCGCCACGCGGCCCCCGCCGTATCGAATCCAACCTGGTCGACGTCGCCCATTGATCGGTTCGTGCTGGCCAAGCTGGAGGCTTCCGGCCTGTCGCCGTCGCCCACGGCCGACCGTCGCACGCTGCTCCGCCGCGTCTACTATGATTTGATCGGCGTCCCTCCGACCCTTGAGGAGATCAAGGCGTTCGAGGCCGACCGCGCCGGCGACGCCTTCGCCCGGGTGGTCGATCGGCTGCTGGCCTCGCCGCGGTACGGCGAGCGCTGGGGGCGGCACTGGCTGGACGTCGCCCGCTACGCCGACACCAAGGACGGCGTGCTGATGTTCGGCGACGACCGGGTCCGACCGTACGCGTATACCTATCGCGACTACGTGATCCGGGCGTTCAACGACGACATCCCCTACGACCAGTTCGTCCGCGAGCAGATCGCCGCCGACGCGACGGCCCCCAAGGATCAGCCCTGGCGACTGGCGGCGCTTGGTTTTCTGACGCTGGGGCGGATGTTCGACAACAACGTCCACGACCAGATCGACGACAAGATCGACACCGTGAGCCGGGGCCTGCTCGGCCTGACGGTCTCGTGCGCCCGGTGCCACGACCACAAGTACGACGCGATCGGGATCGCCGATTACTACTCGCTGTACGGCGTCTTCGCCGGCTCGGAACCGCCGCTCGAACTGCCGCTGATCGAGGCGCCCGAGAAGAACCCCGCCTGCCTGGCGTTCGAGACGCAGGCCGCCGCCAAGCGGGCGGAGATCAAGAAATTCATCGACGACCAGTACGCCTTGCTGTCGGAAGAGGCTCGCAAGCGCGGCGGCGACTACCTGGTCCACGCGGCGACGAAGCCGGTCGACCCGCTGGAGACGGCCATCTTCTTCATGTCGCTGGACCCTGACCAGCTTCGCCCGCCGATGATCAGCCGATGGCGGCGGTTCCTCAAGCAGCGAGCGACCGCCGACGACCCCGTCTTCGGCCCCTGGACCGAGTTGATGAAGTGCGCCGACGACGCCCTCGCCGGGCAGGCCGGCGCGATCGTCGCGCGGTGGTCGAGCCGATCGGCCGGGACCGAGCCCGGGGCGCTCAACCCCCTGGTTTACGCGGCCCTCGGCCAGGCTGCGATCAAGACCAAGGCCGACGTCGCCCGCGTCTACGCCGACCTGATCCGCCACGTCTACGAGGATTCCAAGAAAGCCAAGCCCGAACCGGCCGACAAGCCGCGTCGGCAGATCCTCGACATCCTCGAAAGCCCGGACGGCCCCGCCTACTTCCGCAGAAGTCAGACCTCGGCTTATATGTCGCGGGGCGACAAGGACATGTACGGCGGCAAGACCGTGGAGCTGGACCGGATGACCGCCAAGGCCGCCGCGATCGCCCCCCGGGCGATGGTCTTGAACGACGCCGAGGAGCCGTACGAGCCCCGCGTGTTCGTCCGGGGCAACCCCGGTCAACCGGGCGACCGCATCCCTCGGCGGTTCCTCCAGGTCCTGGCCGGCGACGTTCCCCAGCCGTTCACGCACGGCAGCGGCCGGCTCGACCTGGCGAACGCCGTCGCCGACCCCAAGAACCCGCTCACCGGCCGGGTGATCGTCAACCGGGTCTGGATGCACCACTTCGGCGAACCGCTGGTCTCCACGCCCAGCGATTTCGGCGTCCGCAGCACCCCGCCGTCGCATCCCGAGCTGCTCGACGACCTCACCGCCCGGTTCCAGGAGACCGGCTGGTCGATCAAGAGCCTGCACCGGATGATCGTGTTGTCCAGCACGTATCAGCAGGCGAGCGTCGACCGCCCCGACTGCCGCAAGGTCGATCCCGAGAACCGGCTCCTCTGGCGCGCCAACCGCCGCCGGCTCGACTTCGAGGCCATGCGCGACACGCTGCTGACGGTCTCCAATCGGCTCGACCCGACGATGCTCGGCAAGCCTGTCGACGTCGCGGGCGATCCCGCGAACGGCCGCCGCACGGTTTACGGGATGGTCGACCGCCAGAGTCTCCCCGCCATCTTCCGGGCGTTCGACTTCGCCAACCCCGACAACTCGGCCGAGCGCCGGTCGCTGACGACCGTCCCCCAGCAGGCGCTCTTCAGCATGAACGCCCCGCTCGTCATCGAGCAGGCCCGGGCGGTCGTCGCGCGGCCCGAGATCGCCGGCCAGGCCGCCCCCGAGGCCAAGATCCAGGGCCTCTACCGCCTGATCCTCGCCCGACCGGCCGTCCCCGACGAACTCGGCATGGCCGAGGGCTTCCTGAACAGCCGCAACGACGACCCCAAGAACCAGCCGAAGCTCGACCGCCTGGCGCAGCTCGCGCAGGTCTTGATGATGACGAATGAGATGATGTTCGTCGATTGACCTTCCGCACCCTCCCTCAAGGGCGATCGCCATGAATCACGACTTTCGACGACCGATCTCTCGCCGCGAGGCGCTCTGCCAGGCCGGGACCGGGTTCGGCGTGTTCGGGCTGGCCAGCTTGCTGCGCGACGCCGGCTTGCTCGGCGCGGCGTCGGCCGCCGACACGGCCGTTCCGGCCCACGCCCAGACGGCCAATCCGCTCGCGCCCCGGCCGGCGCCGCTTCCGGCCAGGGCCAAGCGGGTCATCCACATCTACCTCAACGGCGGGCCGTCGCAGGTCGACACGTTCGACCCCAAGCCGATGCTCAACCGGTTCGAAGGCAAGATGCTCCCCCAGGGGAACCTCTCGACCGAGCGCAAGACCGGCACGGCGCTCCCGTCGCCGTTCAAGTTCCGCAAGTACGGCCAGAGCGGAATCCCCGTGAGTGAGATCTTCGCCCGGACGGCCGAGCACGCCGACGACCTCTGCGTGATCCGGTCGATGCAGGCGAACACGCCGAATCACGAGCAGTCGATGCGGCTGATGAACTGCGGCGACGAGCGGCTCTCGCGCCCGAGCATGGGCGCCTGGCTCACGTATGGGATGGGGTCCGAGAACGAGAACCTCCCCGGCTACGTCTCGATGTGCCCCGGCCTGCCGGTCGCCGACGTCTCCAACTGGCGGTCCGCGTTCCTGCCCGGCGTCTTCCAGGGGACGTACATCGACACCCGCAAGGCGAAGGCCGAGGACCTGATCGAGAACATCCGCAACACGGTGGTCTCGCAGGGCGAGCAGCGCCGGCAGCTCGACCTGCTGGCCGAGCTGAACCGTCGGCACCAGCGGCAGCGGGCCGAGGACGACAAGCTCGACGCCCGGATCGCCAGCTTCGAACTCGCCTACCGGATGCAGATGGAGGCGACCGACGCCTTCGACGTCGAGCAAGAACCCCAGCACGTCCGCGACATGTACGGCCCCAGCGTCCAGGCCCGTCAGCTTTTGATCGCCCGCCGCCTGATCGAGCGCGGGGTGCGGTTCGTCCAGCTCTTCCACGGCGACGTCCAGCCCTGGGACAGCCACGACAACATCGCCACGGCCCACCGCAACCTGGGCAATGAATGCGACCAGGGCATCGCCGCGCTTCTGACCGACCTCAAACAGCGCGGGCTGTTCGAGGACACGCTGGTCCTCTGCGGCGGCGAATTCGGCCGGACGCCGGCCGTCGAGCTGGTCGGCGGCAAGCCCGGCATGGGCCGCGACCACAACCACTGGGGGTTCTCCGTCTGGCTCGCCGGCGGCGGCGTGAAAGGGGGCCACATCCACGGCGCGACCGACGATTTCGGCTACAAGGCCGTCGAGGACGTCGTCCACGTCCACGACCTCCACGCCACGATCCTCCACCTCCTCGGCTTCGACCACACCAAGCTCACCTACCGCTACGCCGGCCGCGACTTCCGCCTCACCGACGTCCACGGCAACGTCGTCAAGGACGTTTTGGCGTGACGCCGCCGCCCGCACGGCCATCGACGCACAAACACGTCATAAACCAATAGACAACCCGATGTGATCATGATTAGAGGCCCCAGGGAGCGGAGCAGAAACCCGAAGCGGGCGTGGCGGGCGTCCAGCCCGGGGTCTTCTCCCAGTCGCTTGCCGATCTTCCGGTAGCCCAGCAGCGTGAAGTAGAGGCCGCCGCATAATGGGAGCGCCTGACTGGCAAGAGCGCCGAGGAATCGATCGGACATGACTGCCTCATTTCATGAAAACCGGGTTTCGCCCCCGGGGTGATTCTTGCAAATGATAGCACGAAGGCGAAAGGCGCCGACGCATGGTGAAGCTCAATCCCCGATCGTGGGCGGCGACGCCGATCATGCTGGCGATCCTGACGGCCGGCGCGTTCGCGGCGGAGGATGAGCCCTGGCTCGGGCCGTACAACGGGCCGAGCCGGGCCGACGTGGACGCCTCGACGATCGACGGCAAGGTGCTGTGCGGTTATCAGGGTTGGTTCAACACGCCGGGGGACGGGACCAATTTCGGCTTCACGCACTGGGGCCAGCGATTGGATCAGCCGGATCGGGGCCGGTTCACCGTCGACCTCTGGCCCGACGTCTCGGAATATGACCCGAGCGACCTCCGCGACGTCCCCGGCCTGAAGATGCCCGACGGCTCGCCCGCGCGGCTCTACAGCGCCTTCCGCAAGGGGCCGGTCCTGCTGCACACGAATTGGATGCGGCGGTACGGGATCGACGGCGTCTTCGTCAGCCGGTTCGTCGGCGAGGCGGCCGACCCGAACCGCGCCCGGCACGTCAACACCGTGCTCGCCAACCTCCGCGAGGGCTGCCACCGCGAAGGCCGCGTCTGGGCGCTGATGCTCGACCTCTCCATGGGCCGCCGCGCCACGACCCAGATGGTCAAGGACGACTGGAAATTCCTCTGCGATCGGGTGAAGGTCCGCGAGGACTCGCGGTATCTGCACCACCAGGGCAAGCCGGTCGTGCTGCTCTGGGGGCTCGGCTTCAAGGACCGCCCGTGGACCCCACAGCAGGCCGAGGAGCTGGTCGACTTCTTCAAGAACGACCCGAACTACGGCGGCGTCTACCTGATCGGCGGCGTCGACCCGTTCTGGCGCACGCTGCGCGGCGACTCGCGCCCCGCACCCGCATGGGCGAAGATCTATCGATCATTCGACGCCGTCAGCCCCTGGGACGCCGGCCGATATCGCGACGACGCCTCGATGGACCACATCCGCAAAGAGGTCTGGGAAGGCGACCTGGCCGAACTGAAAACCCTGGGCAAGGACTACATGCCGACGGCCTTTCCCGGGTTCTGCTGGGACAACATGCGAAGGACGACGCCGGGAAAGACCATGATCCCCCGTCGCAAGGGGGAGTTCTACTGGCGGCAATTCGCCATCTTCCGCGAGCTGGGCGTTCGCACCGTCTTCGTCGGCATGTTCGACGAGGTCGACGAAGGCACGGCGATCTACAAGGTTTCCAACCAGATCCCCGAGGGGAAATACTTCGCGACCTACGACGGCCTGCCGTCCGATTTCTACCTCAAGCTGACCGGTGCCGCAACGAAGATGATCCGTGGCGACGCGCCCCTGTCGGTGAAGATCCCCGACCCGCTGCCGGTTCCGGTCGAATAATCCGCCTGGCGAGCCTGGGCCGCTTCCAGCAGGCGACAAAATGGGCATCGCGTCGGCCGGGTCCGAATACGAGCCCGAAGCGCCAGCGAGTGAATTTCCGATCGGCGGGTCGAATCGTCATGCCGCCAGTTTGGGACGCCCGCCCCCATGAAAATGGAGTCGGGGATCATGGAACCTCTTGGGGTGCCATGGGTCCCGTACTCGGCCCCCATGTAGGCGAGGCTTGGTCCAGCACGGGGTCCGAGTACGGAATCCGTGGCACCCATGGATCTTACGGCACACGCATTCCTGGGATGTCTTTTTCAGAGCAACAGTCATGACCTTAAGTAAGGTCGAAGTAAGGTCGCCCCACCCCATGAAAATGGAGGTTCGGGGTGGCCAGGGTCCGAATACAAGCTCGAAGCGCCAGCGAGTGAATTTCCGATCGGCGGGTCGAATCCATCCACTCGCTGGCGCTTCGAGCTTGTATCGGGGCAGGCCCTCGCGAGGCCATTTTCAGATCAATCCATTCACTCGCTGGCGCTTCGGGCTGTATCGGGGCATCCCCTCGCGGGACTATTTTCGTTGTAGGGGTGCCCCTCGTGGGTGCCCGGCCGCCGCGGCTGCCAACGCCGATCGGGCGCCCACAAGGAACGCCCCTACGTGTGCTGCCCAATTGCAAACCGCTTGGAACGCCCCCAGAATATTGACTTCGCCGTCCGCCCACGATCCGCCTCAATCATCAAAGTGCGGAGCGCCCCCATGTCGTACACTATAAGTAGTAGATGAGTCGCGATTGCCTGCGCTCTCCGACGAGGCCCGTCCGACCCAGCACGGCCGGACCAACCGCGAAGCGGTGACGAACCAACCCAATTTCGACGGACGGCGATCGGCGGACGTCGTGGTTGGGAAACCGAGGAAACGCGACGATCGAACCCAATCGGACCGGCTGGCCGGGCGCGCCCCAAGGTTGAAAATCGGGGCGATCGAACCCAATCGCGTAGCCGTCGCCGCGAGCCGAAACGGCGACGAACGAACCCAATTTCCGCTGCGACCTCGACGACGACCGGACGAACTCGACAGCACTTATTTCCTTTCCAATATCCAGCTTACGACGAATCAAGACCACCAACCAGGCCGCAAAGACCAACAAAGCCCACCGCGATCTTGAGCGAGCGAACCCAATTTCGCCACGGCCCACATGGGCGGAATCGCGACGAACGAACCCAATCACGGGGCAGGGGGTCGGCGGACGGACGGCGGACGAAATCGCGACGGACGAACCCAATTTTCGAGAGCCGAGGCGGGGCGGAGAGATGGCGAAAACCGCGCGGACGAACCCAATTTCCGAGGGGCGGGGCAGGAGTCGGGCGCGACGGCTGGTGAATTCGGCCCGACAAACCGTAAGATGGAAGAATCTGGCCGCCCCGGGACCGATCGCGGTTCGGGGTTCGGTCGTATCGGCTTCGGTGGCCCGGTCGCTGCCGTGATATCGAATCGAGAAGGAGCATGGGGCCATGGCATTTCGCAGAACATCGCGCCAGGACGGTCGTCCGCCGCGCAAGTCGTCGGGAGGCCCTCCGGGCAAGCCGCCGGGCGGCTATGGAAAAGGCAAGCCGGCGCGCGCCGCTCAAGGGGATCGCGATCAGCCCAGGCCGAACCGACCGCCGGGGCCGGGCCGTCCGCCCGGAGCGCATCGACCGTCCGCGCCAGGCCGACCGCCGGGAGCGAATCGACCTCCCGCGCCGGGCCGACCGCCAGGGCCAGGTCGACCGCAGGTGGCGAATCGTCCGCCCGCGCCAGGCCGACCGCCGGGTCCGCAGGGGCCGCAACGGAAGCCGGGGCGGGCCCCGGGCGGTGCCGAGAAGGGTGAGCGGCTCCAGAAGATCCTGGCTCACGCGGGCCTCGGCTCGCGCCGGGCGTGCGAGGAATACATCCTCCAGGGTCGGGTGACGGTCGACGGCAAGGTCATGCGCGAGCTGGGCTCGCGAGTCGATTCCGAGCACGCGACGATCGCGGTCGACGGCGAGAAGATCAAGCTCGAAACGATGGTCTATTACGCGGTCAACAAGCCCAAGGGGTACGTGTCGACGAACGACGACCCCGCCGGCCGGCCCCGGGTGGTCGACCTGCTTTCCGAGGTGCCCGAGCGCGTCTACACGGTGGGCCGGCTCGACGAGGAGAGCACCGGGCTGATGCTCTTGACCAACGACGGCGAACTGGCCAACCGCCTGGCGCATCCGCGGTACGGGGTCGAGAAGATCTACCGGGCGGTGGTCGCCGGCATGCCCAGCCGCGAGGTCCTGACGAAGCTCTCCGAGGGCATCTGGCTGTCGGAAGGGAAAGCCCGGGTCAGGCGGTCGCGGATCGTCGGCATGCAAGGCGAGGCGACGGTCCTCGAACTGGTGCTGGCCGAGGGCAAGAATCGTGAGATCCGCCGGATGCTCGCCAAGCTCGGCCACAAGGTCATGAGCCTGACGCGCGTCGCCATCGGCCCGATCATCCTCAAGGGGCTCCTGGTGGGCGAGTACCGGCCGCTCTCGCGGACCGAAATCGACATGCTCCGCAAGGTGGCCGCCGGCATCGCGATCTCGCCCCCGAGGTTCATCGAACAAAACCGCGCGTTCGCGCCGGGGCGTGGCCGCAACCCACGGCCGAATCAGGGAGCCCCCGGCCCCAGGTCGCGCCGGGGCGACGGCCCCGAGCACGACGCCGAAGCCCAGGGACCGCAAGGCCCCCGCGCCCGGGTCGAACGCGAGGGACCGTACCAGGGCCCGCGACCGAACCAGGGCCCGCGACCAGGCCAGGGCCCGCGACCAGGTCAGGGCCCGCGGCCAGGCCAGGGCCCGCGGCCAGGCCAGGGGGCGCGGCCGAATCAGGGCCCACGACCTCCCCAAGGCGGACGTGATCGATACGAAGGTCCCGGACGCCCCGGCCCCGGTCCCGGCGGTCCGCGAAGCCAGCAAGACCGACGCCCTCCACACGCCGCGCAGGGCGAACACCAACGGCCGGGTCGGCCCCCGGGCGATCGACCGAAGATGCCGGGCAGGCGTCCCGAAGGTCCCGGCGCGCAACAACAGCCGCCGCCGGGTCCGGGCCCGATCAGCCGCGCTCGCAAGGGGGGCGGAGGCTCGAACGTCCCGCCGCCGCTCGGACTGCCTCCCTCGAAGCGCCGGTCCGCCGCCGAGCAATCGGGACCCGCTCCGACCGACCCGTCGCCGAGGTCCGGCCGCAAGATCATCGGTCTGGACCCCAAGATCACCGAGCATTCGTCGGACAGCTCCTCGTCGTCCAAACTCCGCAAGCGGCCGGCGGCCAAGCGGCTCCCCCCTCGTAAGGTTCTCGGAGTGAAACGACACAAGGCGGGCGACCAAGAATGAGCCTCGAAGCCCAAGCCCCCAGCGCGGTCGTCCGCGCCGGGGCGACGATCGTCGAGAACCAAGCGATCGCCCTCGACACCTACCGGCTGAGGATCGCCGACCCCGAGCTGGCTCGGCGCATCCTGCCAGGCCAGTTCGTGATGATCCGGACCGGTGCCGAAGGAGCCTCCGACCCCCTGCTCGGACGCCCCTTCGCCCTATACGACGTCCACCGCAATGCATCAGGAAACGCTTATTCATTTGACGTCGTGTACCTGGTGATCGGCCGGGGGACGGCGTCGCTGGCCGGTCGTCGGGCGGGCGAGCGGCTGGCGGTCTGGGGGCCCTTGGGCAACGGGTTCGGGCCGCCTCCCGGGCCGGGGCCGGTCGTGTTCGTGGCCGGCGGCGTGGGCCAGACGCCGTTTTTGGCCCTGGGCCGCGACTGGCTCGGAACGGCGTCCTACGGCGATCGGGCCGGGACGGAAGACCGCGGCCGGGTCGAGTCGGCGACGCTCCTTTACGGGGTGCGGACGGCCGAGCTGCTGGCCGGCGTGGACGACTTCCGGAAGGCCGGCATCGACGTGGAGATCGCGACCGACGACGGTTCGGCGGGCCGCCACGGCTTCGTGACCCAGCTTCTGGCCGAGCGACTCGAGCGCGGAGAGCGGCCGAGTCGGGTGGTCGCCTGCGGCCCGCCGGCGATGCTCGCGGCCGTCGCCCGGCTGGTCGAGACCCACAAGATCCCCTGCGACGTCTCGCTCGAAAACCACATGGCCTGCGGCTTCGGCGCCTGCTTCAGTTGCGTGACCCCGATCCTTCAGGCCGATGGCGAGCCCGACCTCCGGCGCGTCTGCGTCGAAGGCCCGGTTTTCCCCGCCGACCGGGTCGACTGGTCGCGGCCGTCGCACTGACGGCGGCCGTTGCGGGGAAGGGGGGGACTCAGCGCCGGGCCTTGGCCTGGGCCCGGATCTGGTCGCGGAGGCGGGCGGCCTGCTCGTAATCCTCGCGGGCCACGGCCTCGTCAAGCTGCTCGCGGAGGGTCTTCTCGACGGCGAAGTTCTTGCGGATCTCTTGCTCGTTGAGGCGGAGCTGCTCGATCAGAGACGGATTGGGAGACTCGGATGGGTCATGATCCTCCCACCAGAGGCGCTGATGCTGGGTGAGCTTCTCGACGCCTTCGCGGAGGGCGTCGACGGCCTCTTCGGGCCGCCGCCGCTCGAGTGACATGGCGGCCTGGGCCTGGGCCCTGTGGAACTGGACGAGCCCCCGAAACTGCTCGTGGGAGGCGATGTATTCGTCGTCGCCGCCGTACTTGCGGACGAAGTCCATGAGGGCCAGGGTGTGGTCGGAATCCTGAACGGCCTTCTCGTACCGCCGCAGCGACAGCCAGGCCATGCGGCGGTGGTAGAACTGGACGAACTCGCGATCGGCCTCGACGCAGTGGTGCTGCGACATCGTCCAGGCCGGCCCCTTGCCGTCGGCGCTTTGGCTGCGGTTGGCGGCGTGATATCGGAGGTATTCGAGATAGGTGGTCGAGCCGTGAGGACGGTTGCCGTCGGGCCGCCCGACGACCTCGAGCTGGAGCACGCCAAGTTCGATCCGGATCTGCAAAACGCTCCGCCCGTCGCGCGCCCGAACCTCGCGAGCCAGAACCTCGCCCGGCTCCGGGTCGTACGGCCACCCCTGGATGACGTCGTCCAAATCCTTCCGCATCGCCAGCCCCCGAGCGCCGTTCCCCGAGCCGATCCGAGCCCGAACATTCACGTTCCTTGAGGATTATAGCCCCGGTGCAAGTCCAAGCCTACTCCCGTTCCACCACACCACACCCCGAGTTTCCAATTCTCCCTTTTCCTTCCCAAGCCGATCTTGCAATCGGCGCGAGGAACCGTCATGATAGACCTGTCGAATACGCCTGCCGCATTCGCCCTCCTAGCTCAATTGGTAGAGCAGCTGACTCTTAATCAGCTTGTTGATGGTTCGAGTCCATCGGGGGGCACTTTTCACTTCGGCCGACGGGGGGCCGTCAAACCCCGTCTTTTCTCGGGTCGATGCCTCTCCGCCCGGTTGCTCGTCCGACCGTCCGACCTCGTCGTCACGCCAGAACCCGACGGATTTCGATTCGTTCCGTCCCCAGCGTGCGGCAAAGTCTTTGCTTATGGGTTCGCCTTCCGTTTCCACCAGGCTGGGACGGTGCGGGCGGCTTTGACGAGTCGCCGTAGTTCGTCGATCTCAAGAGTTCGCCGATCGTGGCGCGTGGTTTACCGTCACGCCGGTCGGACTGCTTCCACGCCCATCTTGCCCCCCCCCGCGCTCCGTAGTCATCTCAGGCGGCCCAAACTACTCGCGAAGGGCGCGCGAGCGGATCGGTGGAACGGGCCTTCGCTCCCGGCCAGGAGTCATTCTACACCCTTGTAAAACTCGATCGCATCGAGCATCTTGTCGAGATCCGAGGCGGGATGCCGACGGGTGAGTCGAAGCGCCGTTCCCTCCGGATCGGCTTCGAACACGTCGTCCCGGCAACCCTCAACCCGATCGAGGAATGATGAACCACCTCGCGATCGTTCTCGCCCTGGTCGGCAGCCTCCCGGACGCGTGGTTCAACGACCCCATCCTTCCGCCCGACGTGGCCAAGAACGCGATGCGGCGCTGGGTCGACGCCCAGCTCGTTCCGCTCCCGCTCGCGGAGGGCACCTCTATCCGCGACTGGGAGGCTCGGCGCGCGGCGATCCGCGAGGCGCTGCTGGACGTCATCGGCCTGCGGGGGGTCTGGCCGCCGTCGTGGCCGCTCCAGGCGCGCGTCGGGGAGACCCTCCGGCGCGACGGCTACACGATCGAGAAGTTGACTTACGAGAGCTGGCCCGGCATGGCGGTCCCCGCCCTCCTTTACGTGCCCGACCGGATTCCGCCGGAGAAGGCGCCGGGCGTCGCCAGCATCAGCGGGCACCACTACAAGGCGAGCAAGGCGGCCGATTTCGTGCAGGCCCGGAACGTCAATCTGGTCCGGCGCGGCTGCGTGGTGCTGTCGTACGACTACATGAACTGCTTCGAGCGGAACACCGGCGGCGACGGCGACGGCCACGACCCGGTCCCGCACGGCGGCGGCAACGACCACGGCATCAGCGATTTCTCGTTCAGCGAGCGGTGCCCGACGGCGCTTGAGATCCTCGACGCCCGCCGCGCGCTCGACGTCCTGGCGGCTCGGCCCGAGGTCGACGCGGACCGGCTCGGGTTCACGGGAGAATCCGGCGGCTCGAACTCGACCTACTGGATCACCGCCCTCGACGACCGCGTCAAGCTCAGCGTCCCGGTCTGCTCGGTCTCGACCTTCGACTACTGGATCGACAACGACCGCAACTGGGACTGGCACCAGCGGCCGCCGGGGGCCCGACGGGTCGCCGACATCGGCGTCCTCCTGGCCCTCCACGCCCCGAGGCCGACGCTCATCGTGACCTCGAAGCGACGGACCGACGACCTGGAGTTCCCCTGGGAAGAGGCCGAACGCTCCTACCGATGGGCGAAGAGGGTCTATGAACTCCATGGGGCAGGGGACAAGATCACGCACGTCGAGTCGCCCACCCGCCACGGCTATCAGGCCGACAAGCGCGAAGAGCTTTACGCCTGGGTCGAGCGGGAACTGCTCCACGCTCCGAGCGGGGTCAATGGCGATCTGCCGGTCACGCCCGAGCCGCTTGAAACCCTCCGGGTCGGCCTCCCCGCCGGAAACAAGACGTACCACGACGTCTACCGCGAATGGGTCGCCGAGATCCCGGTTCCTCACGCCCCCGGAACCCGCGAAGACGCCGCCGCCCACGCCGCCAAGACGCGTCCCGCGCTGGCGAAGAAGCTCGGCCTGCCGACCGGGCTGAAGCCGCCGACCATCCGGGCCGTCCGGGACGCCGAGGCGGGGGGCGTCCGTACCACGTTCCACGCGATCGAGACCGAGCCCGGCATCACGATCCCCGTGGCCGAGTTCCGGCCGGCCGGCGCGGGGCCGCTGCCCGTCGTGCTCATCGTCGGCGAGCGGGCCCAGTCGCGCGCCGAGGTCGAGTCGGCTCTGGCCGCCGGAAAGGCCGCGCTGGTGGTCGAGCCGCGCGGAACCGGCGAGGTGGATTGGGGAGGCCGCCGCACCGACAACGCCGCCTGGTTCCTCGGCCGGCCCCGCGTCGGCCAGGAGGCGTTCGACGTCCTCCGCGTCGCCGAGTTGTGGAGGACCCGCCGCGACGCCGCCTCGATCTCGCTCAAGGGCGACGGCCGTTGGGGCAAGGCCGTGCTGTTCGCCGCCGCGCTGGCCCCGGAGATCGCCGCCGTCGCCGCCAGCCTCCCTCCGACCGACCGCGCCCAGTTCGAGGCCGGCGGACGCTCGGCCCTGGCCGAAGCGCCCGGCTTGCTCGCCGTCGGCGACCTGCCGCAGATCGCCAGCCTCGTCGCCCCACGCCCGTGCGCGTTGCGCGTCCCCGACGTCGGCCCGTACGACTGGACCCGCGCCGCCTACCACGCCCTCGGCTCCGAGGCTCTCACGGTCTCGGCGGCCAAATCCCCGTGATCCCCATGCCGGTCTCAAGATCGCGATCAACAGGAGTCAGACCTTCATGACGCGCACCACTCGACGGCAGTTCTTCGAGGAATCGATGATCGCGACGGCGGCCGCCGTGGCCGTGGGTTCGAACGTCCCGCGAACGCAGGCGCAGGAAACGAAGCGAGCCTCGGCCAATGATACGATCCGGCACGCGGTGATCGGCTGCCGGACGCGCGGGCGCGTGCACGCCGCGGATTTCGGCCGGCAAAAGGGGGTCGAGATCGCCTACGTCTGCGATCCCGATCGTCAGCTCGCCGACGAGCTGGCCGCTTCGGTCGAGAAGGCCACCGGCCGCCGGCCGAAGGCCGTCCAGGACCTGCGTGTGATCTTCGACGACAAGTCGGTGGACACGGTCTCGATCGCCGCGCCGAACCACTGGCACGCGCTCGCGGCGATCTGGGCGATGCAGGCCGGCAAGCACGTGTACGTCGAGAAGCCGGTCAGCCACAACGTTTCCGAGGGGCGGCGGATCGTGCAGGTGGCGGACAAGACCGGCCGGCTCTGCCAGACGGGGACGCAGAATCGCTCCAACACCGCCCTCGCCGCGGCCGCCGAGTTCATCCGCGAGGGGAAGCTCGGCGACGTGACGTTCGCGCGGACCATCGTCTACGGAGAACGCGGGAGCATCGGCCCGCGCGGGACGTACACGGTTCCCAAGAACGTGGATTACAACCTGTTCATGGGACCGGCCGCCGACGTCCCGCTCACGCGCCCGAACCTTCACTACGACTGGCACTGGGTCTGGAACACCGGCAACGGCGAGCTGGGGAACAACAACATCCACTATGTGGACATCTGCCGCTGGCTGATGGACCTCAACGGCCTGGGAGACTCGGTGCTCAGCATCGGCGGTCGGCTGGGGTACGAGGACGCGGGCGAGACGCCCAACACGCAGATGGTCGCCCACACTTTCGGGAAGGCCACGATCGTGCAAGAGGTCCGGGGGCTGAAGACCGATCCCTTCAGCTCGAAGTTCAAGGCCGGCCACGTCATCCACGGCACGGAAGGCTTCGTCGCCGAGTCGTCCCTGTTCGATCGAGACGGCAACCTCGTCCGCACTTTTGAAGGCCGACCCGAGGACCACTTCGTCAATTTCATCCAGGCGGTCCGTAATGGTCGGCGGGGCGACCTCAAGGCCGACATCCGCGAGGGCCACCAGTCGACCGCGCTCTGCCACGTCGGCAACATCTCGCAGCGCCTGGGACAGCCCGAGGGTGTGAAGGAGATTGCGCGACGGATCGAGGATTCCAAACTCAACGCGGAGGTGGGGAAAACGTTCGAGAAGATGACGAAGCATCTCCGCGACAACGGGGTCGACCTGGAACGCTACAAGCTGACCGTCGGCCCACTCTTGCGGATCGATTCCGAGCGGGAGGCATTCTCGAACAACCCGGACGCCGATGCCTTGCTGACCCGCGAATACCGCCGCCCGTTCGTGGTGCCGACGGAGGGCCAGGTGTGATCGGATCACGAACCATGAAAACAACGGCTCGCGACTCGCTTGCTCGTTCCGTGATCCATGCGGTCGGGTTCTGCCTTGTCATCTGCCTGGCGTCGTCGCCGTTGCGGGCCCAGCCGTTGGATCGGCAGGTCGCCGAATGGGTGATCCTGATGGGCGGTTCGGTGCGCCTTGAGGGGCGGGGCGAGCGGATTCGAGATCTGACGGAGCTGCCGGCGGCCGACTTTCATCTTGAGCTGGCGGACCTGGTGGGAACCAATATCAATCCCCCCGAGCTGCAACGCTTGAGCGAATTGACCCGCTTGAAGATTCTGAACCTTCCCGGCCCCATGTGGAACCCGAGCGCGGGGGCGAACATCGATTACAGCCGCGAGCTGCGCCATCTCGCGCGCATTCGCTCGCTCGAAGAACTGACATTCAGCTACACCTATCTCGAATCGATCAAGTTCGAGGACGAGGGGATCGAAGCGATCGCGGCCCTCGCGCCGAGTCTCCGGGTGCTGAGTCTGGAAGACACTCACGTGCGCGGCCGTCATCTGGCTCCGTTCACGAATCTCGAAGCCCTCAACCTCGTCTATTGCCCCGTGAACGACGAGGGCCTGCGGCAGATGAAGGGCCTCACCAAGCTGCGCAGGCTTCTGCTTCGCGACGCCGTGATCAGCGACGAGGGCCTGAGGAACCTCAGCGGGCTGGTGAACGTCGAGCAACTGGACCTCGGCGGAACGCGGATCACGGACGCCGGAATCGCTCACCTGCGAGGGATGACGAAGCTGAAGAAGCTGAACTTGCAAGGGGCCGCGCTGACGGACGAGGGAGCCCGGCACCTGGCGAATATGGCCGACCTGGAAGAACTGAACCTCTACGGGACCAAGGTCACCAACGTGGGCGTCGAGGTGCTCAAAGACCTCAAGCACCTCAGCGTCGTCGATCTCCGCTACACGCGCGTGACCCGGGCGGGCGTGGACCGCCTGCGCGCCTCCGCGCCGCGGTGCGAGGTGAGCTTCCTCGACCCCTCGGTACGGCCCAGCCTTCCCGAAGGGGCGGACCGGATCGTCGCCGGCCAGGGAGACGAGATCGTGGCCCGATGGGTGCGTTCGATCGGCGGCCGGGCCGACGTCGAGAACGGCCAATTGAGGGAAATCTCGCTGGCCTCGACGAGCGTGTCGGACGATCTGCTCCGGAACCTGGAGGGCTTGAAGCACCTCCGAAAGCTGGTGCTCCGATCGACGGAGATCGGAAACCTCGGCGTCCAGCACCTGGCGGCTCTGACCAGCCTCGAAGCGCTGGACCTGGACGGCGCGACGATCTCGGACGACGGCCTGGCTGCTCTGGCCGGTCTGACTAGCCTGCGCGAGCTGGGGCTCTCTCACACTCAGATCACCGGCGCGGGCCTGAAGCACCTGCGGGGCCTCGCACTCGAAAGGTTGAATCTGTCCAGCTCACCCGTCAACGATCAAGGACTGGCTCACCTGTCGGGCGTCGCCTCCCTGCGGGATCTCGACCTGTCTTATACCGACGTGACCGATTCCAGCCTGGCCTACCTGGAGTCGCTGAAAGCGCTGCGGCGGCTCGATCTGGCGGGCACGGACATCGGGGACAAGGGGCTCGCGAAGCTGGGACGGATGTCGGGCCTCAAGGCTCTGTTGCTCAACTATACGCGGGTCACCGACGGGGCGCTGGCGAAGCTCGAACCCCTCAAGCAGCTTCAGGAGCTGGCGTTGATCCGCACCCGGATCACCGACGCGAGCATGCCCGTCGTCGGCCGTTTCACCGAACTTGTGGATCTGAACCTCGATTACACGGACGTCGGCGACAAGGGCCTGGAAGCGCTCGGCGGCCTGACGAACCTCCGGCGGCTCAGCCTCGACAGCACCAACATCGGCGACGGCTCCACGGAGCGGCTGGCGAAATTCCAGAAGCTCCGCGATCTGAACCTCTACCACACGTTCGTCACGGAGAAGGGTCATCGCCGGATCCATGAGGCGGCGCCCCAGTGCGAAATCCTCTTCGATGCGAAGTCGAGCGATCCCAAACGCCGTCGAAGCTGATCGACCCTCAACACATGCAGGAGCAATCATGGTTCGCAGCGCGATGTGTTGGTGGCTTGCGGGGCTTGGCGTGGCCTTGGCGTCGCCGTCCGCCTCGGCCGACGACGGTCCCGACGCCGCGCTCGGCGCGCGTTGCGTCCGCAACGCCGCCGGAGAAACGATCGGCGTCGATCTGAGCGACTCCTGGGTGACGGACGCCGACCTGGCGAAGCTGGCGCGGCTGCCGCGACTGGAGAGCGTCAACCTGGCTTATACGAAGATCACCGACCAGGGCCTGGAGCACCTGGCCCCGCTGACGAACGTGAAAACGCTCGACCTGTACTATGCGGAGTTCGTCACCGACGAGGGGATCGCCCACCTGAAGCACTGGAAAAACCTCGAACACCTGAACCTGCGCGGCACGAAGGTGACCAGCACGCTGTTCGAGCACATCGCGCAGATGACAAATCTCCGATTCCTCGACGTCGGCCACAGCCGGGTCAATGACGACTCCTTCGAGCTGCTGGAGAGCCTCGATCACCTCGAACATCTCGCGTTCGGCGGAAACAAGATGAGCGGGGCCGCGCTGTCGACTCTGAAGTCGCTCCCCGCGCTCAAGGAACTGAGCGTCTCCGGCCAGCAGCGGACCGACTCGGGCCTCTGGAGCGTCGCCGTGACGGACTTCAACATCGGCCAGATCGCGCAACTTGCTCAGTTGAAAGTTCTCGATCTGGGCGAGACCAATGTGTCGGATCGAGGCGTCGCGGAGCTGGCTCGCTTGAAGAACCTGCGGACGCTGGACCTCCGGGCGACCCGGGTGACCAGTAAGGGAATATCGGCTCTCAGCGGCTTGCCCAGGCTGCGGCGGCTGAAGCTCTGGAAAGCCAAAGGCATCGACGACGCGGCGGTTCCCGTCTTCCTGAAGATGGAATCCTTGGAGGTCCTCGAACTGCCGGAGACGAGCGTCACCGCGAAAGGGCTGACGCAGCTCTCCGCGAAAAAGGGCCTGAAACAGCTCTTCATCGGCGGCGGCGACGTCACGCCAGAGCAGGCCCAGACGCTCCGCGACGCCTTGCCGGGTTGCCTGGTGAGTTGGTGGAAGAAGCCGGCGATCGCGAGCCCCGAGCCGAGGCGCGGCGGCAATTGAGTTGCATACAGCAATCAAAGCAGGCTGTCGCGAACATGCCTTCTTCCCTCGCGACGGGAGAAGGAGGCCGGAACGGCCGGATGAGGGGGATTTCAACGGCCGAGGCGATCGAAGCCCCTCCTCATCCGCCCCTTCGGGGCACCTTCTCCCCGCATGCGGGGAGAAGGGAATTCGGCCCCGACTCGCCTGCATCCCAAAAAAGTAAACCGAGTTAGGCGTCGCGCCACTCAGACGATCTGGGACAGCTTCTTGTCGCCCGTGGGGAAGCCGCCGATCGGCGCGCCGACGACCTCTTCAGCGAGGGTCAGATACAGGTCGCCCACTGTCCCGGCGACCCGGGTGTGAAGCCCGGTCTTCAGGTTCCCCGCGTGCCCGGCGGCGATCATGGCCAGGCCGGCGTTCTTGTGCGAATTCGCCTCGGCGTGCTCGTGGACGTACAGCGCGCAAGTGTGGTCGAGCAGCGTCCCGTCGCCCTCCGGGATCGACTTGAGCTTGGCGAGAAAGTAGGCGAACTCCTCGACGTGCCAGCGGTTGATGTCGCGCAAGATCCGCTGGCCTTCGGGCGATTCCACCCGGCCGTGCGTGTACTCGTGGTGCCGTTCGTAGGTATGGCCCAGCCAGGGAAACCGCGAGAGTCCCTGGCACTTGGTCAGCATGTACGACGCCACGCGAGTCTGACGCGAGGCCAGAGCGTGGACCAGCAGGTCGGTTTGCAGTTTCGCGATCCGAGGCCAGTCCTTCAGATCGCCCCCTTCCGGCGGCTGCTCCACAGCCTGAGTGTACTCGGGGGGAAGGCTCGCGACCGAACGCTCCAGGCTGCGCACCGAGGTCAGGTATTCGTCGAGCCGCTGCTGATCGCCGTGTCCCAGGGCCGACTTCAGCGAACTCGCCTCATCGCTCACGGCGTCGAGGATGCTCTTCTTGCGGTCGATCCAGTAAGGCTCCCTGGAGCCGAACAAGCGATCGAACAGCCGGTGCGGGATCATCTCCGGCGGCAGTGGACGGTCGCGCCCGGCCCAGCTCATGTTGCGCTGAATGCTCTCGCCGAACGACTCCTGGCAGACGCCGATCTGGAGCGAGCGGAAGCGGCTGTCGTTGCCAATCCGCTGAGCGATCACCTGGTCGATGGAGGGGCCGCCGGCGCCTCGGCCCGAAAACACCTGTCCGGAGACGAGGCCGCTCATCGAGTTGTGGTGCCCGTTCCCCGGGCCGGGGAGGCGGGCCGCCGGGTTGTCAACGCCGCTGAGTATGTGGACGTCCTGGCGGAACCGGGCCAGCGGTTGCAGGCAGGGAGTCATCTCGTAGTCGGCGCCGTCCTCGCGCGGTATCCAGTACTTCTCGACGATCCCGTTGCCGTTGAACCAGTACACGAACCGGGTCTCGATCGGCCGGGCCGCGACGCCCGCGCTGGCCGCGTACGCGGTCCCGCCCGCATTGAACATCGCCTCGAACGCCGGCAATCCGATGCGAATCGCGGCCCCCGACAGGCCCACGCCCCTCAGAAACGTGCGGCGGGACAACTCATTTCGCGTCGCCATGAGCTAACCTGAGCCTTTCTGAAGGAAGAGTTCCGACGTGACCAGGGCGATGATCAACTCGCGGAATCGGAAGCCGGAATCACGAAACTTGGCGACCAGCGCGTCGATGACGGGTTGGTCGTTCACGGTCTCTTGCCGACCAAACGCATACCGGAACAACTGCTTGACGATGGCCTTCTGGCAAGTCGGGCTGGCGGCGAGCAAGCGTCCCAGCTCGCGGGGGGTCGAGAAAGCCGAATCCTCGATCCCCTGGATGTAACCGGACGAGTCGACGTCCAGTTCTTTTATCGTCGACTTGCGCCCTCGGCCCTCTTCACCCCGAGGTCCCGGGAACTGGAGGACCATCTTCTTCTGGAACGCGCCGATCGCGTTGTATTGCTCGAAACCCAGGCCGATGGGGTCGAGCAGGCGATGACAACTCGCGCACGATTCGCTGTTCAGGTGGACGGCCAGCGGCTGCCGGTTGGTCATCGGCGCGTCTTCCGTGATATTCGGCAGCACGGTGTTCACGCCGGCCGGAGGCGGCGGGACTTCCTGGCCGAGAAAATGGTTCCGGACGAACAGCCCCCGCGCGGTCGGGGAGGTTTCGGAAGGGGTGCTGGTCAACACCAAGAAACTGCCGTGCCCCAGTACGCCGGAACGGCCGGAATCCGCCGGATACTCCACCTTCGCGAATTCCTCGCCGGGCGCCGGCAGACCGTAGAGCCGGGCGAGGTCCGAATTCACGAAGGTGTAGTCGGCGGTGAAGAACTCCATGAAGTTCTGATCGTTCCAGACCAGGTGGCTGAACAACCGCCGCGTCTCCTCCACCATCGCCGCGGCGACGTCGGCGTTGAATTCGCGAAACCTCCTGCGATCGCGAGTGGCTTCGAGGACGCGGTCGAAGCGCATCCATTGCGCCAGAAACTCCTCCATCGCAGGCCGGGCGCGGGGATCTTCGAGCATCCGCCGGGCCGAGGCTTCGATCTGCTCCGCCGTCGCCAGGTCTCCTTTTCCAGCGGCGCGCAGCAGTTCGTCGCTGGGCGTCGTCCCCCAGAGGAGATACGAGAGGCGGCTGGCGATCTCGAAGGGCGCGGCGGGGCTGTCCGCTCCCCGTTCGATGCGGAATAGGAAATGCGGCGACTGAAGCATCGCCTCGATCACCATCGAGGCCCCCGCCTGGAAGTTCTTCGCGCGGCCGACCTCTTCGAGGAACAGGCCGGAATAGCGGCGAGCCTCGTCGTCGGTCAAGGGGCGCCGGAACGCCTTGAGGCCGAACTGGCGAACGAACGCGTCGACGCATGCGGCGTCCGTGGGCGACGCGGGCTGGCGGGGGATCAGTCCGTGTTGGTCGCCGCCTCGAAAGGCCGCCCGAGCGAGTCGCTCGGCCGCTTTGCTGTAGGCTTCCGCCTGGAGCGGCGAAATTCCCTGCCCCTCAAGCTGGTTCTTGAACCCGTTGACGAAGTCCTCTTTCGGGAAGCCGCTGGCGGGCTGGATCTGATCGCCGAGCAGGTCGCGCACGGTCTGGTTGTACTGGCTGTGCGTCAGACGCCGCACCGCCAACGCCTCCACCCCGCGCGGATCGGACCGAGCGATTCGCTCGCGCGCCTGGCGCACCTGCTCGTCGGAAAGGCCGGCCAGGTAGTTGATCCAGCGCAGCAACACGGCTTCTTCGTCGCTGCCCGGCTTGATTCGCTGGCCGCCGGTGTGTTTCACCCGCTTCGTCGGCTTCCGCAGCAACATCGATTGCTCAGGGTTCTTCCGATCGACCAGATCCATCAGCGAGAGCCCGAACGCCGTGATCTGGTCACGGCCCGCGTCGGTCTCGGGGAATGCGAGCCGCGCCTCGGACGCCACGCCATTGTCGCTGTGACACCGTTCGCACTGAACGGCGTGCAGCATGGGGTACGCGCTCTCGACGAAGAACGACTCATCCACCACGCGGGTCGCCTGCGCGAAGGCGACCGGCATGAAGGCGGTGAACGCTGCGGCGAGCATGAGGGCGGAAAACAGCACCGGCGCGGGCCATCGCCTTACCATCGACTTCCTCCCACAGTCACGGCTCCCTGTCTGGTAATGCGATCGTATCAGATCCAGACAATGTTTAACAGTGTAATGAGAGGCAGGGCGGGCGCAAACGAACGTGTCACGAGGAAGCATCCCAGAAACGCATCGGGTTTCAACACCATGAGCACGCGTCGAAAGACGTCCTCGATCTTGATCCACCGCGCTCCGGCCAGGCCCGCGAGCACCGCGACGTCCTCGCCCGGCTCACTGTGCCATCCTCTTGAAGCCGGTCGAGCCGTGATCTATCATCCGGCTCGACGCTCGTCGGACAAGTCGATACGAGGCCGTCGCCAAGCCCATGACGCGCTCCCCCGGCCATTACCAAGTGCGGCTCCTCGCCCCCCGCGCAACGGAATATCGCAACGGTTGGCCGCTCCGAGAGAATCCGCCACACCAACACAGGTGACATCATGCTCCTTCGTTTCATCATTGCCCTCGTCCTGGTCGGAACGTCGGCGACCGCGGCCCGGGCTGACGACGACGCGCTGACCGCGCAGGAGATGAAGGACGGCTGGCTGCTGCTTTTCGACGGCGCGACGACCAAGGGCTGGATGACGCCGAAGGGCAAGCCGCTGCCCGCGTCGCACGTCCAGGACGGCAGCCTGAACCCCCATCCCTGCGATTACATGCTGGTTTACGAGAAGCCGCTGGAAAACTTCGTGCTCTCCCTCGACTTCAAGATCACCCCGAACTGCAACAGCGGGATCTTCATCCGGACCAACCCGCTGACGGCCCGGCCGGGCAAGGACGTCGGCTTCAACGGCGTCGAGATCGCCATCGACGCGACCGAGGGGCCGGGGTTCCACACCACGGGGGCGATCTACGACCTCGTCGCCACCGAGGTCAACGCGATGAAGCCCGTCGGCGAGTGGAACCATATCCAGATCACGTCCGACCGCAGCCGGATCGACGTGGAAGTCAACGGCCGGCGCGTGTCGCACGTCGACTTCGACGAGTGGAACGAGCCGAACAAGCGCCCCGACGGCTCGGCGCACAAGTTCGACGTCGCCTACAAAGACCACCCGAGAGCGGGATACATCGGCCTACAGGATCACGGGGCCGACTGCTGGTACCGCAACATCAAGCTCCGGCCCCTCGGCCCCGCGTCGGGGACGCCCCCGGCCGATCGACCGTAAGACGCGCCGCCCCTTGCGACGGCGTCACGCGCGGGTTATCGTCGGCGACGGATCCAATTCAACCGGAGCAGCGATATGAAAATGGCAATGGCTTGCGCGCTGGCGATGTTGTTGGGCGTGGCGAGCGGGTTCGCCGCGCCCCCCGACGACGTCTACCACCTCGGTCCCGATTCCGAGCCCCACGAGGGGGTTCCCCAGGGCAAGGTCGTCGGGCCGGCCGCCTTGCCGAGCACCGTTTATCCGAACACCACTCGCGATTATTGGGTCTACGTCCCGGCCCAGTACGACCCGTCGAAGCCGGCGTGCCTCATGGTCTTCTTCGACGGCCACGCCTACGTCGGCCTGAAGGGAAGCTACCGGATTCCCTATGTCTTCGACAACCTGATCCACCGGCGCGAGATGCCGGTCACGATCGGCGTCTTCATCAACCCGGGCCACACCTCCGAACAGAAGGAAGCATCCGACTCTAATTGGGGCGACGGCACCACCAACCGTCGCGTGGAATACAACGCGCTCGACGACAAGTACTCGAAGCTCATCGTCGACGAGCTGCTGCCGGTGATCACCAAGCAGTACAACATCTCCCCCGACCCGGAGAACCGGGCGATCTCGGGGGCCAGCTCGGGTGCGATCTGCGCGTTCACCGTGGCCTGGCACCGACCCGACCAGTTCCGCAAGGTCGTCAGCACGATCGGCAGCTTCACCAACATCATGGGGGGGCACGTCTACCCCGACCTGATCCGCAAGAGCGAGCCCAAGCCGATCCGCATCTTCTTGCAAGACGGCGTCAACGACAACCGCGGCCTCCGGCGCGACGGAAGCTACGACCCGACCCGCGACTGGCATGCGCAGAACATCAAGATGGTCCAGGCGCTGACGGAGAAGAAGTACGACGTCAATTTCACCTGGGGCATCGGCACGCATTCCAACAAGCAGGGCGGGGCGATCATGCCCGAGATGCTTCGCTGGCTGTGGCGCGATTATCCGAGGACGGACGACGCGAAAGACGACAGCAACCGAACCTTGCTGGTTCCGGCCGCCGCCGCGAAGGCGCCGGCCCCGGCGCCGGGCGGGTGATCGCCCTTTTCGGACCTTTCGGATATTATCGAGCACGGCCACGGTGATTTCGTCGCCTACTTCTCTTGCGCCGCCGAAAAATCCCGCCACACCACCCCACTGGTGAGCCGATGATCTCTAAAATGAGCGATATACCGGGGGGAAAGTCCACTCGCGGGGCGAGGCGCGCTCGCGCCGCGCGCTGGCTTGCGTGGTTCGCGGCGGCGGGACTGGTCGGTTGGTGCGGGCTGGACGGTCGCGCCTCGGCGGGCGACGATCTGGCCCCGGCCCGTGCCTCCGACGCCGTCGAGGCGATCCTCGAGCAATACTGCTACGGCTGCCACGGCCTGGGGGAGAAGAAGGGAGGGCTGGCCCTCGACGAAGTCGCCGATGAGGAGGCCGCGCGCAGCGCCCCCAAGGTGTGGCACGCGGTGATCAAGAATCTCCGATCCGGGATCATGCCTCCGCCCGGCAAGCCGAAGCCGACGGCCGACGAGTTCCGGCGGTTGGAGGAGTGGATCAAGTACGGGGCGATCGGGATCGACTCGAAAGACCCCGACCCGGGGCGCGTCACGGTCCGCCGGCTCAACCGGGTCGAGTACCGCAACACGATCCGCGACCTGATCGGCGTGGATTACGACACCGCCTCCGAGTTCCCGCCCGACGACTCGGGCCACGGGTTCGACAACATCGGCGACGTGCTCACGCTCTCGCCGTTGCTTCTGGAGAAGTACCTCGCGGCCGCCGATGCGATCATCTCCCGGACCGTGCCGACGGTCTCGAAGGTCGTCGCCGAGCAGGTGATCCACGGCTTCCGGCGGGACGGCGACGGCAAAGGGAAAGGCGAGGCGGGCCCGGCCTCGTTGTCTTACTACGAGGCGTCGACGGCGTCGGCCGTCGGCGTGGTCGAGCACGACGGCCGATACCAGTTGATCCTGGACCTGTCGGCGAACGAACGCTACGTCGACGGCCAGAACGACTACAACCGCTGCCGGCTCGTCTTTCGCGCCGACGGCGAGGAGCTGCTCCGCCGCGAGTTCGTCCGGCAGGAAGGCAAGTCGTTTCGGTTCGAGTTCGATCGCGACTGGAAGTCCGGCCCGCACACGCTGACGGTCGAGGTCCAGCCGCTCACGCCCGACGAGAAGCGGGTCCGGTCGCTGTCGATCAGAATCCGGTCGGCGACCCTGCGCGGGCCGATGGACGAGCGGTTCTGGGTCCGCCCGCCCGACTACGCGAAGTTCTTCCCGCGCGCGGTCCCCGCCGACGCCGACGGCCGACGACTCTACGCCCGCGAGATCCTCGGGCCGTTCGCCGAGCGCGCGTTCCGGCGCCCTGTGGACGACGCGACGAAGGATCGGCTCGCGGCCCTGGTCGAGGCCGTCTCGTCCCGGGACGGGGCGACCTTCGAGGCCGGCGTGGCGCAAGCGATGGCGGCCGTCCTGACCTCGCCCCGGTTCCTCTTCCGCGAAGAAACCGTCGAGGCGGGATCGACCGACCGATATCCGCTGATCGACGAATACGCCCTGGCGTCGCGGCTCTCGTACTTCCTGTGGTCGTCCATGCCCGACGCCGAGCTGATCCGGCTGGCCGGCGCGCACAAGCTCCGCGCGAACCTCCAGGCCCAGGTCGATCGGATGCTCGCCGACCCGCGTTCGGGGGAGTTCATCCGCAATTTCGTCGGCCAGTGGCTCCAGGCCCGCGACGTCGAAGCGGTCGTCATCAACGCGCCCGCCGTCATGTCCCGCGACCAGAAGCCGGACCCCGAGGCGGAAGCGCGGCGCAATCGGTTCCGCGAGCTGAACCGCAAGCCGCCCGAAACGCTCAGCGAGGCCGAGAACAAAGAGCTGCAGCAGGCTCGCGGCTCGCTCTTCGGCTCGTTCCGCCGGTTCCGCGAGTTCGAGCTGACCGGCGACCTTCGGCGCGCCATGCGGCGCGAGACCGAAATGTACTTCGAGCACGTCGTCCGGGAGAATCGCCCGCTCCTGGACCTGCTCGACAGCGATTACACGTTCGTGAACGAGCGGTTGGCGAAAGCCTATGGGATCGAGGGCGTCGCGGGCGATTCGATGCGACGGGTGACGCTGCCCAAGGAAAGCCCGCGCGGCGGCGTGTTGACGCAGGGGACAGTCCTGACCGTCACGTCGAACCCCGACCGAACCTCGCCCGTGAAGCGCGGCCTCTACATCCTCGACAACATCCTGGGCTCGCCCCCGGCCCCGCCGCCGCCGAACCTGCCGGCGCTGGAGGATTCCGGCAAGAAAGCCGCCGGCCGCAATCCGAGTGTCCGGGAACTGATGACCCTGCACCGCAGCCAGCCTTCCTGCGTCGCGTGCCACGCGCAGATGGACCCGCTGGGGTTGGCCCTCGAAAACTTCAATGCGCTCGGGCGATGGCGCGACGCCGAGCGAGCCGGCCCCGTCGACGCTTCGGGAAAGCTGGTCTCGGGCGAATCGTTCGTGGGGATTCGCGAGCTGAAGAAGCTCCTGGTCGAGAACCACCGCCGCGAGTTCTACCGCTGCCTGACCGAGAAGCTGCTGACTTACGCGCTCGGTCGCGGCCTCGAAGCGTACGACGTCGAGGCCGTCGATTTGATCGTGGGACGGATCGAGGGGGGCGAAGGCCGCGCCTCCGCCTTGATCGCGGGGATCGTCGAATCCGTCCCGTTCCAGAAGCGCCGTCGATCGACGACGGCGGACTCCGCGAAGCTCCCCGACCCAGACGCCGGCCGGGCGTCTCATCCCTCCGAATAAGGACTCGATGATGAACTCGGGACTCGAATCCGCCGACGTGCGACGCCCGGCCGACCTCAGCCGCCGCTTTTTCCTTCGCGGCCTGGGCGCATCGATCGCGCTGCCGGCGTTCGCGTCGCTGGGCGCCCCCCGCCTGCTCGCCTCGGAAGGGGCCGAGGCCCTGGCGACCACCGCCACAGGCGCGCCGCTGCGGTCGGCGTTCGTCTACTTCCCCAACGGCGCCATCCCCGCCTCGTGGTGGCCCAGCGGCGAGGGGGCCGACTTCCAGTTCAAGAAGACGCTCCAACCGCTGGAACCCCTCAAGGGGCTGGTCCAGGTCTGCGGCGGCCTGAACCACAAGACGGCCGAGGGGGGTCCCGACGGCGCCGGCGACCATGCGCGCGGCAATGGCACGTTCCTGACCGGCGTCCGGCTCAAGAAGAGCGCCACCGACATCCGCGCCGGAGTCTCGATCGACCAGATGATCGCCCGCCGGGTCGGCCACCTCACGCGGTTCCCGTCGCTGGAGCTCGCCTGCGACTCGGGCCGGAGAGCCGGGGCGTGCGACTCGGGGTACTCGTGCGCCTACCAGTTCAACCTCTCGTGGAGTTCGCCGACGACGCCGATGCCGCCGGAGTCGAATCCTCGGCTAGCCTTCGAGCGCTTGTTCGGCGCCGGCAAGCCGGGCGAGCGCAAGGCGAACCTGGAACGCCGCCGTCACGAGCAGCGGTCGATCCTCGACTTCGCGCTCGACGACGCCCGCTCGATGCAGCGCCGGCTCGGCTCCGAAGACTCCAGGAAGCTCGACCAGTACCTCGGCGGGGTCCGCGACATCGAGACCCGGATCGAGAAGACCGAGCGGTTCGGCGACGCGCGCGCCCCCCAGCGCGACACGCCCGAGGGCGTCCCCCCGGAATTCGCCGACTATGTCCAGCTCATGTTCGACATGCTGATCCTGGCGTTCCAGACCGATTCGACGCGGGTGGCGACCTTGCTGCTGGCCCACGACGGCAGCAACCGCTCGTTCGACCAGATCGGGATCTCCGAGGGGCACCACGACCTCAGCCACCACCAGAACCGGCCTGATTGGGTCCAGAAGGTCGCCGACATCGACCTCTGGTACGTCCGCCAGTTCGGCAAATTCCTGGAGAAGCTCCAGTCGACGAACGACGTCGACGGCAAGTCGCTGCTGCATAATTCGATGATCGTCTACGGCAGCGGCAACGCCGACGCCAACCGCCACACCCACGATAACTTGCCCGTCGTGCTGGCGGGCGCGGGCGGCGGCGTCCTCACGCCCGGGCGGTACGTCAAGCACGGCTCCAAGCCGTTGTCGAACCTCTACCTGAGTATGGCCGACCGGATGGGGCTCCACGACGTGGAGCGGTTCGGCGATTCCGACGCCCGACTCGCCAACGTCTGACTCGCGAACGCCCTCGCACGCCCTGGATCGATCGGAGTTCCCGCCCATGCTGACGACGCTCGCCCTCGTCCTGACCGCCGCGTTTGCCGCCGACGATCCCCAGGTCGTCCCGCTCTGGCCGAAGGGCCCGCCCGGCTTCGAAGCCCGGCGCGACGAGGCGGAACAGGCGAAGGATTACTGGGTCAAGAACATTCACAACCCGTCGGTCACGGTCTTCCTCCCGCCTAAAGACAAGGCGACGGGCGCGGCGGTGCTGATCTGCCCGGGCGGAGGCCACCGCGAGCTGGTCTTCAACGCGGAGGGGGTCGAGGCGGCCCATTACCTCAACAGCATCGGCGTGGCCGCGTTCGCCCTCAAGTACCGCCTCGGCCGCGAGAAGGATTCGCCCTACAAGCCCGAGGTCCACGCCCGCGAGGACGGCCTCCGCGCGCTCCGCCTGATCCGCAGCAGGGCCGCAGAGTGGGGGATCGACCCGAACCGCGTGGGCGTGATGGGTTTCTCGGCGGGGGGCGAAGTCGCCTCGCTCGTGTCCTTTGGCCCGACCGCCGGCCAGTCCGACGCCGCCGATCCGATCGACCGCGTCGACGCCCGCCCGAACTTCCTGATCCAGATCTACCCCGGCCCCCTGGGAATCCCGGACGTGATCCCGAAGGACGCCCCTCCGGCGTTCCTGCTCGTGGCCAACGACGACCGCGGCGCGGCCCGCGTGATCGCCGGGCTGTTCCAGAAGTACCGGACCGCGGGCGCCCCGGTCGAGGCCCACGTCTTCGCCCGCGGCGGCCACGGGTTCAACATGGGAAACCGGTCCAAGCTCGCCACCCTCAAAAACTGGCCGAAACGCCTGGCGGACTGGATGGCCGACAACGATCTGCTCAGCCCGCGAAAGCCCTCCGAGAACGCCGCGCCCCCCTCGCGGTGACGAACCGACTGCGGTTGATGGCGGCGGCCGAGCCGGCTAGTCTAATATTTGTTCAACCATTAGCAGCCGGCGTGGCGGGGGATATTGAGCGAATGATGCGGACGACCTTCCCGCTGGCAGCGGCAAGTGGGCTCGTGTTGGCGGTGTTCGGCCTTGGGACCGTCGCCGACGAACCGCGGCCGGAGCGTTCGCCCGCCCCGATCGAAGTCCGCTTTCGCGAGTCCGTCCGGCCGTTCCTCGAAACGCATTGTCTCGGGTGCCACGGTGCCGAGAAGCCCAAGGGGGATCTCGACCTGAGCGGGTTCGCGACCGCCGAGTCGGTGGCGAAGGATCTCCCGCGCTGGGCCCTCGTCCTGGAGCAGCTCGAAGCCGGTACGATGCCCCCAGCGAAGGCGAAGCAGCAGCCGACGGCCGAGGCCCGCGCCGAGCTGATCGCCTGGATCGGGGCGGTTCGGAAGCTCGAAGCGGCGCGGAACGCGGGCGATCCCGGCCCCGTCGCCGCGCGGAGGCTCAGCAACGCCGAGTACGACCACACCATCCGCGACCTGACGGGATTCGACCTCCAGCCGACGAAGGAGTTCCCCGTCGATCCGGCGAACGAGGCCGGGTTCGACAACTCGGCCGAATCGCTGGCGATGTCGCCGGCGCTGGTCAAGAAATACCTGCAAGCCGCGCGCGACGTCGCCGACCACCTTGTCCTGACCCCGGACGGCCTCGCCTTCGCCCCCCATTCAATGCTCGCCGACACCGACCGCGACAAGTACTGCGTCAACGCCGTCATCAACTTCTACAAGCGACAGAAGACCGACTACGCCGATTACTTCCTCGCGGCCTGGCGGCTCCAGCACCGCGCGGCGATGAGCAAGCCCAACGCCTCGCTGGAGACGCTCGCCGCCGAAGCCGGACTCAGCTCGAAGTACCTGACCACGATCTGGGCCGTGCTGACCGAACGGCCGGAGGAAGTCGGCCCGATCGCCGCGCTCCAGGCGATGTGGCGGGCGCTGCCTGAATCCGAGGATGTCGCGCGAGCCGGTTGCGAGCGGATGCGCGATTTCGTCGTCGGCCTGCGACGCCAGCTCACGCCGGAGGTCAAGAACCTGACCGCGCGGGGGATCGACTCCGGGACGCAGCCCTTCGTCCTCTGGAAGAACCGCCAGTTCGTCGCCAACCGGATGCGGTACGCGGGGGGCGCCTCGAAGCTCCACACGAGCGAACTGGCGCTGGAGGGCGCGGCGGCCAAGGCGCTCTCGATCCCGGAGAACCCCGAGGATCTCAAGCGGTACGAGGCGACCTTCGACCGCTTCTGCAAGACGTTCCCCGACGCGTTCTTCGTGTCGGAGCGGGCCCGCGTCTACCTCGACCCGAAGAATGACAAGGGGAACGCCGGACGCCTGCTGAGCGCCGGATTCCACAGCATGACCGGCTACTTCCGGGACGACGGCCCGCTTTACGAGCTGATGCTGGACGAGAACGGACGACGCGAGCTCGATCGCCTCTGGCGCGCGTTCGATTTCATCACCGGCGCGCCGATGCGGCAGTATTCGAGCTACCTCTGGTACGAGCGGGCGGAGACCGGCTTCATGAAGGGGGATGAGGCGTTCGACTTCGTCCGCGCCGAGGACAAGGACGCCGCGTCGGAGGCCAAGCTGGGCCGACTGGCCGACGTCTATCTGGCGAAGGCCCGCCGGCTCAAGGCCAGCGACCAGGCGATCACCGCCATCCAGGATCAGTTCAAGATCTTCGCCGAGACCATCCATCGCGTCGATCGGGACCGCCAGGAAGCCGAGCCCCGCCACGTCGAGGCGCTCCAGGCGTTCGCCGAGCGGGCCTACCGCCGACCGCTGACGAACGACGAGCGCCAGGGCGTGGCCGCCTTCTACCGCGTCCTCCGCGCCGAGGACGGCCTTGGCCACGAGGACGCCGTCCGCGACACGATCGTCAGCGTCTTGATGTCCCCTCACTTCTGCTACCGGGTCGATCTGCCCGGCGCGGGCGCGGGCGTCCAGCCGCTGTCGGACTACGATCTGGCCAGCCGCCTGAGTTACTTCCTCTGGGCGAGCATGCCCGACCAGGAGCTGCTCTCGCACGCCGCCGCGAGCGACCTGCACCGTCCCGAAACCCTCGCGGCCCAGGCCCGGCGGATGCTCCGCGACGACCGCGTACGCGGGCTGGCCACGGAGTTCGGCGGCAACTGGCTCGACTTCCGTCGGTTCGAGGAACACAACAGCGTCGATCGCGGGCGGTTCCCGACGTTCGACGACGAGCTGCGGCGGTCGATGTTCGAGGAGCCGATCCGGTTCTTCGTCGATCTCGTCCGCAACGATCGGCCGGTGATCCAGTTCCTCGACGCCAAACACACGTTCGTCAACCCGGCGCTGGCTCGCCACTACGGCATGCCCGCTCCCGCCTCCGACGCCGGGCCGGACGGTTGGGCGCGAGTCGACGACGCGACCCGGTACGGGCGCGGCGGGCTCTTGCCGATGGCGGTCTTCCTGACCAAGAACTCCCCCGGCCTGCGGACGAGCCCCGTCAAGCGCGGCTACTGGGTCGTCCGCCGGCTGCTCGGCGAGAACATCCCGCCGCCGCCTGCGAACGTCCCCGACCTTCCTGACGACGAGGCCAAGCTCGGCGACCGCACCTTGCGCGAGACCCTGGCCCGGCACCGAGCCGATAAGGCGTGCGCCGGCTGCCACGAGCGGTTCGACTCCGTCGGCCTGGCCTTCGAGGGGTACGGCCCGGTCGGCGAGGCCCGCGAGAAAGACCTCGGCGGCCGGCCGGTCGACACCCGCGCGACCTTCCCTCGCGGCGGCGAAGGGGTCGGCTTCGAGGGGCTCCGCGCCTACGTGTTGGCCCAACGACGCGAGGAGTTCGTCGAGAACCTCTGCCGCAAGCTCCTGGCCTACGCCCTCGGGCGAAGCCTCATCCCGTCGGACGACGTGACGATCGACGCCATGCGCAAGCGGCTGACCGACGACGGCAGCCGGTTTGGCGGCCTGGTCGAGACGATCGTCACGAGCCCCCAGTTCCGGAACAAGCGCATCGAAGGCGCCAAGGCGGAGTGATCGCGATGTCTGATCCAATCAGCTCGGGACGTGACCGGAACGAGGGCCCTCGCGGCGCGACCCGGCGGACCTTCCTCCGCGGAGCAGGGGTGACGATGTCCCTGCCGTGGCTGGAGTCGGTCCCCGTCTGGGGCGCCGCCACGGCGTCGGGGAGCGCCGCCGCGTCTGCCCCAAAGCGGTTCGCCGCGCTGTTCATGGGGTGCGGCGTCAACCCCGACCAGTGGTGGGCCAAGGGCTCGGGCGCGACGATGGAGCTGGGTCGTTGCCTCGAACCGTTGGCCCCGTTGCGGTCGAAGATCAACGTCGTCAACGGCCTGTTCAACAAGCACGCCACGGGCGTTGGCATCCACCCCGGCCAGACCGGCAACATCCTCTCGGGCGCGGCTCTCAAGAAGGGTGCGGAGCTGAAGGGGGGAATCAGCATCGATCAGATGCTCGCCCGCCACCAAGGGGAAGACGCCGTCCAGCCGAGCATGGTCCTTGGCTGCGAGCAGCCGATCACCGGCTACCACGAGACGAACTTCTCGATGGCGTACAGCTCGCACATCTCGTGGCAGAGCGCGACCTCGCCGGTGCCGATGGAGGTCTACCCGTCGCTCGCCTTCGACAGCCTGTTCGACAACCGGGGCGGCAAGCGAAACCAGAGCATTTTGGACCGCGTCCGCGACGAGGCGGCGGGCCTGAGCCGGCGGGTCAGCGCGAGCGACCGGGCGAAGCTCGACGAGTACCTGACGAGCGTCCGCGAGGTCGAGCGCCGGGTCGCGCCGATGCGGGATGAGAAGTCGACCGCCGACGCCCGCGCCGGCGACCGGGGCCGCCCGACCCTGACGATGCCCCGGCCCGACAACGGCCTGCCGGAAGACGTCCGCGCGCACATGCGCTTGATGTGCGATCTGATCGCGTTGGGCTTCCAGACCGACAAGACGCGAATCGCCACGCTGCTGCTCTGCCGCGACATCTCGGGCCTCTTTTATCCCTTCCTCGACGTCCGCGCGGCGCACCACGGGGCCTCGCACGACGACCGATCGACGTCCTACGAGCGGGTGACGCAATACTACGTGAGCCAGCTCGCCTACCTCGCCACGCGCCTCGACGCCATGCCCGAGGGCGAAGGCACCGTGCTCGACAACACCTGCCTGCTATTCACCAACAGCATGTGGTCGGGTTCGAAGCACGACGCGAGCAAGGTGCCGGTCGTCCTCGCCGGCGGCCTCGGAGGAACGCTCCAGACCGGCCGCGTGCTCGACTACCACGACAAGGGCGACGACCACCGCAAGCTTTGCGGCATGTACCTGGGTATCATGGACCGGATGGGCGTTCAGCTCGACCACTTCGGCGACGCCGACGCGCGCCTCGCGGGATTTTGAGCGCGTCGCGTCGAAGCCGCGGGTGAGTCGACGCGCTCCCTAGAGGCGCCATCATGGATCTCGACCACCCGCTCGACGCCGAGGCGGACCGCCTGAAGCAAGACGCCCGACGCGAGAAGAACTGGAAACGCTGGGGGCCGTATCTGTCCGAGCGTCAGTGGGCGACCGTCCGCGAGGACTACTCGCCCGACGGCGAACTTTGGAAATCGTTCCCTCACGACCACGCTCGCAGCCGCGCCTACCGCTGGGGCGAGGACGGCCTGATGGGGATTTGCGACCGCGAGTGCCGGCTCTGCTTCGCTCTGGCCCTCTGGAACGAGAACGACCCGATCCTCAAGGAGCGGTTGTTCGGCCTGACCAACCCCGAGGGGAACCATTCCGAGGACGTCAAGGAGTGCTATTACTACCTCGACTCCACGCCCACCCACAGCTACCTCAAAGCCCTCTACAAGTACCCGCAGGCCGCGTTCCCCTACGAGCGGCTCGTCGATGAGAACCGCCGTCGAACTCGGCGCGATCCCGAGTTCGAGCTGATCGACACGGGGATTTTCGACGACAGCCGCTATTTCGACGTCCAGGCCGAGTACGCCAAGGCCGCGCCCGAGGACATCCTCATCCGCGTGACCGTGTTCAACCGAGGTCCGGAATCGGCCCGGCTGCACGTGCTCCCCACGCTCTGGTTCCGCAACACCTGGACGTGGGACGCCGCCTACGAAGAGGAGGGCCACTGGCCCAGACCGCGATTGGAGCAGGACGGCGAGGATTCGGTTCAAGCCGAACACGCCACCTTGGGACGCTTCCGCCTGTCGGCCGCGCCCGGTCCCGACGGCAAGCCGCCGTCATGGCTTTTCACGGAGAACGACACGAACCTGGCGCGACTGTTCAAGACCGAGAACGCCGGCCCGTACGTCAAGGACGGCTTTCACGCATGCGTCGTCGACGGCCGCACCGACGCGGTGAACCCGGCGCGAGTCGGCACGAAGGCGGCGGCTCATTACATCCTGGATATTCCCGCGGGAGGCCAGGCGACGGTCCGGCTGCGGCTGTCGGCCGATAGCGAAAAACCCGCGGGCGACCCGATCGGCCCCGACTTCGCGGCGGTCTTCGACGCGCGAGCCCGCGAGACCGACGCCTTCTACGAGGCGCGCATCCCGCATGAGCTGACCAATGACGAGCGGCTCGTCTCCCGCCGGGCGTACGCCGGGTTGCTCTGGTCGAAGCAGTTCTACGAGTACATTCTGCCCGAGTGGCTCGACGGCGATCGCGGCCAGCCGAGGCCGTCGGACGCCCGGCGGCGGCACCCGAACCGCGCGTGGCCCCACCTCTACAGCCGTGACGTGCTGTCGACGCCCGACAAGTGGGAGTACCCGGCCTTCTTCGCCTGGGATCTCGCCTTCCACATGCTCCCGTTCGCCCACATCGACCCCGACTTCGCCAAGGAACAACTGCTGCTGCTCCTCCGCGAGTGGTACATGCACCCCAACGGCCAGCTCCCGGCCTGCGAGTACGACCTCTCCGACGTCAACCCGCCGGTCCACGCCTACGCGTGCTGGCGCGTGTATAAGCTCACTGGCAAACCCGGCGGCCGGGACGTCGGCTTCCTGGAGCGAGCCTTCCAGAAACTGCTGCTGAACTTCACCTGGTGGGTCAACCGCCAGGATGCGGCGGGCGACAACGTCTTCGCCGGGGGCTTCCTCGGCCTGGACAACATCGGCGTCTTCGACCGCTCGAAAGGGGTGCCGGCCGGCGGTCGGCTGGAGCAGGCGGACGGCACGGCCTGGATGGGCTTCTACTGCACGACCATGCTCGCCATCGCCATCGAGCTGGCCCGGTTCAACCCGTCCTACGAGGACGTCGCCAGCAAGTTCTTCGAGCACTTCATCCAGATCGCCGACGCCCTCAACCATCTGGGCGGCGACGGGCTGTGGCACGAGGAAGACGGCTTCTACTACGATCACCTCAGATGCGCGAACGAATCGATTCCGCTGCGGGTCCGCTCGCTCGTGGGCTGGATTCCCTTGCTGGCCGTCGAGGTCCTCGAAGAGGAGATCATCCATGCCGAGCTGCCGCAGTTCCAGAAGCGGCTGTTCTGGTTCCTCAAATTCCGTAAGGATCTGCTCAAGTCGATCGCCCTCATGGACAGGAAGGGCGAACCGGGCAGCCGCCGGTTGCTCCTGGCTCTGCCAGGACGGGAACGGTTGGTGCGCGCCCTGCGCCGAATCCTGGACGAAAGCGAATTCCTCTCCCCTTACGGGGTCCGCTCGATGTCGCGGGCTTACAAGGACCAGCCCTACGTGTTCTGGGCCGGCGGCCAGGAATATCGCGTGGCCTACATGCCGGGCGACATGGAGACGACGGATTTCGGCGGGAACTCGAACTGGCGAGGACCGGTCTGGTTCCCCGTCAACCACCTCCTGGTCGAGGCGCTCCAGCGCTACCACCACTTCTACGGCGACGACCTCAAGGTCGAGTGCCCCACCGGCTCGGGACGGTTCCTGAACCTGTTCGAGGTGGCCCACGAGATCGGCGAACGGTTGGGCCGTCTCTTCCGGACGGACGAGCAGGGACGTCGACCGGGTCAGGGGCCGGAACGACGGTTCGCGGACGACCCGCACTGGCGGAACCTCGTGCTGTTCCACGAGTATTTCCACGGCGACGACGGCCGGGGGCTGGGAGCCAGCCACCAGACCGGTTGGACCGCGCTCATCGCGCGCCACCTCGAAGATTGCGCCCAGGGGCGACGGAAGAAAGCGGAGAAACGCTCAGGGCCGACCAGCGGGCCGTGAAGCGACGCCTTTCTCAACTCCACCGGTTCATCGGGCTCGATCGCGGGCCCAGCGAGAGCGGAAAACCAGGTACGAGCCGAGGTTCGAGTAGTCGTCGGTCCAGGCTATCGAGCCGGGGCGATGGCGGGGGAGCTGCCAGGGGGGGGCGTCGACGAGGCCAGGCAGATCGGCGTCGCGGTCGGCCATGACGGCCCAGATCGACGGCAGCTTGCCGGCCTGTTTCTCCTCGGGGGAGACGTCCACGTCGTACCGAATTCGGCAGACGAGGCCGGCGTCGCGGGCCTGGCGGTCCATCAACGGATCGAGATCCAGGTAGCGGTTCGAGAGGTTGAAGGCCAGCACGCCCCCCGGCGCGAGTTTGCGGCGGTAGAGCGCGATCGCCTCGCGCGACAGCAAGTGCACGGGCACGGCGTCGGAGCTGAAGGCGTCGAGCACGATCAGTCGATAGCCGCCGTCGGGGGCTGCGCCGAGCCGCAGCCGCGCGTCCCCCTCGACGATCTCGACCGTCGCGCCGCGCTTTCGCGCATCGGCCAGGTACGAGAAATAGCGAGAGTCTTCGGCGATCCGGACCACGGCGTCGTCGATCTCGTAGAACGTCCACGACTGGCCGGGCTGCGCGTAGCAGGCCAGGGTTCCCGTGCCGAGCCCGACGATCGCCACCCGCGAACCGGCTCGCCGGAGCGCGGGATCGAGCGATTCGAACAGGCCGCCGATCGGGCCGGATCGCGTGAAGTACGTCGAAGGCTCGGCTCGCCGGGAAGACTCAAGGCTCTGCTGGCCGTGGAGAGTGCTGCCGTGAATCAGCCGATAGACCTCCGCTCTCCGATCGTACAGCACCCGCAGCGTCCCGAAGAAGTTGCGGCTGCGATGAATCACCTCGCCCCCCGGTTCGGGCGCGACGCCGCCGGCCAGCAAGACCGCGCCGATGGTCAGCGCGAACCGGAGCGGCCGGCCGCGCGTCTTCCAGACGACCAGAACGCCCAGGCCCGAAGCCAGCATCAGGGCCAGGACGCCCACCGGCGAATCGCTGACGTTGCGGCCGGCGATCAAGATCAGCATCAGGCCGAAAACGGCCGCCGGTGCGATCAGCTCGCGAGCAATGCGTCGAAAACCCGCCGCCCACAGCCCAGGCTCGCGAAACGCGGCCAGGCACGTCAGAAAGACGGCGAGCGGGTACTCGATCATCCGGTCGAAGAGCAGGGGGGCGACGATCGCGTTGAACAGGCTTCCGAGTACGCCGCCGAGGGCGATCGCCAGGTAGAAAAGAGTCAGGCGCCCGGCCGGCGGCCGCGATTCGGCGAGCCGCTGGTGACAGAGTAAGGCTCCGGCGAAGAAAGCCAGGGCGTGCAATGGAACCCAGTAGGCATTCACGAATCCCGCGCTCAACACCAGGGCCAGGATCGCCGCGAGCCAGGGGAACACGGCCTCCGCCCCCCGCTTCCACCGCGTCCCCGACGCGCCGAACGCCAGGATGTAGGTCGCCAGATAAACGCCCAGGGGGATCGTCCAGAGCAGGGGCATCGACGCCAGGTCGGTCGTCGCGTACGTGGTCACGGCCAGGAGCCAGCTCGACGGGATCGCCGCCAGCACGATCCAATCGAACAGCGTCGCCCAACCCACCCGATCGGAGTCCTCGACCGGATCGACGGGCGGCGTCTCGACGCGCGGCGATCGAGCCCAGACGACGACCGCGCACGAGATCGTCAACACCGCCGAGACCGCGAAGCCCCAGGCCCAGGCGCGGCTCTGCCAGCCGAGCGTCGAGAGCGGTTCTATGAAAAGCGGGTACGCGGCCAGGGCGAGCAGGTTGCCCGTGTTGCTCGCGGCGTACAGGAAATACGGGTCGTGCGCGCGGCGATCGCCGCTGAGGGTGAACCAACGTTGCAGCAGCGGGGCCGTCGCCGCGATCAGGAAGAACGGCGCTCCGGCCGCCGCGACGAGCAGACCGAACAGCCTCGGCGCCGGCCCGAGCGCGCCGAAATCCGAGGGGAGCCGGTCGACGGGTACGACGATCGGCAAGACGAGCAGGGCCGCCGCCGCGAGCGTCCCGTGGACCACGGCCTGCCCTCGAAATCCGAGTCGTGAGGTGGTCAGGTGAGCGTAGGCGTAGCCCGCCAGCAGCATGGCCTGGAAGAACACCATGCAGGTGTTCCAGACGCCCGGCGTACCGCCGAAGTGGGGGAGCAGCATCTTGCCGATCATCGGCTGAACGGCGAACAGCAACGCCGAGGCCGCGAGGGTCGCGATCCCGAACAGCCAGCCTACCGGAGTCGATTTCATCCCTTGGCGGTTCCCCTCGTCATGAGGCCGAGCCGGCGTTCGGCTGGCCGTTCGCTCGACGTCCCCTACAATATCATGAGAATGACCGCGATCAGGAAAAAGACCACGAAGCTTCGCTGCCCGGGCCCGCTGCTCGGGCTCGTCCGTGCATGAGGAAGAGAACTTTGGCTCAACATCGATGGACCGGCAGCAGGCGGCGGTTTCTGGCGTTCCTTCGCACCCAGCGCGACGCGTTCTGGAAGACGTCCGACGCCGCCCCCAACGAGCCCGACGGCCGCGCCGCGCCGGCCACCCGAAACCGTTCGCTGAAGGTGCTTTACCGCGAGCTTTACGGGCTCCTCAAGGGCCACAAGCAGGCTCTCGGCGCGGCCTTGCTGGGACTCTCGATCGGGACGTTGCTGAAGCTGATCCCCCCCGCCGCGACCAAGGCGGCCATCGATTACGTGATGCTGGCCCAGCCGATCCCCGACGCGGTCGTCCGGTGGTCGCCGGTCGCGATCCCCGAATCGCCCCGCCAGCGGCTCTTGATCCTGGTCGGCGCGACGATGATCGTCACGCTTCTGGGCACGATCGTCGGTCTCTGGAGCCGCTGGCTCGCGACCCGAGCGACCAAGAGGGTCCAGATCGGCGTCCGCCGCAAGGTCTACGAGCACGCCATGCGGCTGCCCTTGCACCGGGTCTACCAGCTCAAGTCCGGCGGGGCGTCGAGCCTGCTCCGGGAAGACGCCGGAGGCGTCGGCGAACTGGTCTTCAGCATGATCTACAACCCCTGGCGCGCGGTGGTCCAGTTCCTCGGCGGGCTCGTCGTCCTGGCCTGGGTCGACTGGCGGCTGCTGGCGGGGGCGGTGTGCCTGTTGCCGGTCTTGTATTTCTCGGACCTGATCTGGAACCGCCGCATCCGGCCGATCTTCCGCGAGGTCCGCAAGAGGCGGCAGCAGATCGACTCCGAGACCACCGAGGTCTTCGGCGGCATGCGCGTGGTCCGGGCGTTCGGCCGCCAGAAAAGCGAGTCGGTCCGGTTCATGGGCGAGAACCACCTGATGATCCGGCTTGAGCTGTTCGTCTGGTGGCTGTCGCGGTCGATCGAGTTGATCTGGGAGCTGCTGCTGCCGCTGGCCTCGGTCGTCTTGCTCTACTACGGCGGTCTTCAGGTCCTCGACGGCAAGATCTCGCTGGGCGACCTGACGATGTTCCTGGTCTACCTGGCGATGCTCCTGGAGCCGATGGCGGTGCTGGCCACGAGCGTCACCCAGTTCCAGAACAACCTCTCCGGCTTCGACCGCGTCCTCGACCTGCTCGCCGAACCTCGCGAGATGGCCGACCGCGTCGGCGCGCATCGGATTCAGAAGGAAAACGTCGACGGCCGGCTCAGCCTGGAGGGCGTCGGCTTCGCCTATCCGGGGACGAACCGGATGGTGCTGCGGGACATCGACCTGGAGGTCGAGGCCGGCGAGACGATCGCGCTGGTGGGGCGCAGTGGGTCGGGCAAGACGACCCTCTGCAACCTGATCGCCCGGTTCTACGATCCGACGCAAGGCGTGGTCCGGCTCGACGGCGCGCCGCTGCCGGAGATCGACGTCGAGAGCTATCGGCGGATTCTCGGCATCGTCGAGCAGGACGTCTTCTTGTTCGACGGCACGATCGCCGAGAACATCAGCTACGGCGACCGCACCGCCAGCCTCGAACGGATCATCCAGGCCGCCGAGACCGCCAACGCCGCCGAGTTCATCGATCGCCTGCCCGACGGGTACGACACCTTCATCGGCGAGCGCGGGGTGCGGCTCAGCGGCGGCCAGCGCCAGCGGCTGGCCATCGCCCGGGCGATCCTCGCCGACCCCCGGATCTTCATCCTCGACGAGGCCACCAGCAACCTCGACAGCGAGAGCGAGCGCCTGATCCAGCAAAGCCTGGCGACCCTGCTGCAAGGCCGGACCTCGTTCGTGATCGCGCACCGCCTGAGCACGATCCGCCACGCCGACCGCATCCTCGTCCTCGACGACGGCGCGATCGTCGAGATCGGCGCTCACGAAGAGTTGATGGCCTCCGACGGCCCCTACCGCGACATGGTCGAGCTGCAACGGCTAGGGAGCGACGACGGCCTGTGACGCCCTCGCATCGCGGACGAAACCCCTCAGTCGAAGTAAGGACGAGGAGGGTGCTTCAACGGATTCTTCTCGACCCAACTACACATGTGTTCCGGCATGCCATCAGCCGTGAATTTCATCCACAATTTCAGATATTCAAAGTATTCACCAAAGCTGTCGAACACTCTGTCGATTCGGTACGACGCCGGCTCGGGGTGACGGCTCCGGTCCATGGTCTGGATGATCGGGTAGTCTCCGTCCGGAGTCGGGCTCTCCACGTCGAACCACAAATAACTGGCGGTCGCAGGGCCCCATGCGAAGGGAACGTAGCGAGCACTTGACATGAAGGGCTCATGACGCCTGGCCCTCAGGCACCATTCGAGCCAGGAGAGTGGGTGGCGCGGATCGATTTGAGGCAAGAATCCGACCGTCAAATCGGCGCACAACATGCTTGAAGAGCATAAATAGCATTTGAACAATGGAGGAAGATCAGCGCCAAGGAATCTTTCAAAGCAGTGAATCAGGTTTCTGTCGATCGGGCTCGGAATCGGTGCCCAGGCTGCAGTGCCGTCCGCATCTCGATCGCTAATCATCTCTGAGGGCGCTACCCAATACGTATATCCCGGCAACCAGGCTGCGGTCTTGAGGTCCTCTTCATCTGGCAACGCTCGGACACGGCCATAGTACCTCGACTTAAAGAAGAGGTCGGCGAACTCCTTGACCGATTCGATCTCGCTTGGGCCAAAGTCGCGTCCCATCCCATTTCTCCGAATCCATCGCTTGGCGAGACGCTCGCACGTCAACCGAGTCCACTGAAAGAGTGGCGATAAGATTCCGCCAGGGCGGCTAGAGAACGGCCTGTGACGTCCACGCCTCGCGGACCACGACCTTTAGGCCGTGAGCGGGGCGGAGGGTGATCGTGGGGAGCAGCGCGACGTCGGCGTCGGGGGCGAGTTCCAGGCGGTAGCGGCCGGCGATCGACGCCAGCAAGAGCGTGGCCTCCATCAGGGCGAAGCTGTTGCCGATGCAGATCCTCGGACCGCCGCCGAAGGGGAAGTAGGCGTAACGGTGCATCGACGCCCGGTTCTCCTCGCTCCAGCGCTCGGGGCGGAACGTCTCGGGGTTGTCGAACCAGCGAGGGTCGCGATGCACGGCCCACTGGGGCATGAAGACGGTCGTGCCGACGGGGATGGCATAGCCGCCGATCTCCGTCGGCTCGATCGCCTCGCGACCGATCATCCAGACGGTGGGATAGAGCCGCAACGTCTCGGAGACCACCATTCCGGTGTAGGGAAGCCGGGGCAGATCGGCGAACGTCGGCAGTCGGCCGTCCAGCACGCTTTCCAACTCGGCGTGGAGCTTGGCCTCGACTTCGGAATGGTTCGCCAGGTGGTAGAAAACCCAGGAGAGCGTGTTGGCGGACGACTCGTGCCCGGCCATGAAGAGGGTCATCACCTCGTCGCGAAGCTGGGCGTCGCTCATCCCCCGGCCGCTCTCCTCGTCCTGGGCGTGCAAGAGCATCGAGAGCAGGTCGCCGCGGTCCTCGCCGGTCTTTCGCCGCTCGGCGATCAGGCCGAGAATGATCCGATCCAGCCGCCTCGCGGCCTGTTCGAGCTTCCGGTTCAACGGCGTGGGAATCCATTCAGGGATCGGGATCAACGCGGAGGTCCGCGCGAGGAAATTGTTCATCAGCATTTCCATCGCCGCCGACGCGTCGGCCGAGTCGCTTCCGACCTCGGCGTCGAACAACGTCTTGGCGACGACCTCGAGCGTCACCCGCATCAGATCGACATGGAGGTCGCGCGTCTGGCCGGGGCTCCAGGACTGCAACATCCTCTCGGCGTGGTCGACGATCACGTCGGCGTACGAGGCGATCCGATCGCGGTGGAAGGCCGGTTGCGCCAGCTTGCGCTGACCGCGCCAGAAATCGCCGCTGCTGGTCAAAAGGCCGTTGCCCAGCGTCCTCGTCGCGCCTCGGAGGCGATAGTGCTTGATGAACTTCCGGTTCTGCTCGACGAGCACCTGCTCGATCAGGTCGGGATGATAGACGACCAAGATGGCGCGTGAACCAAACCGCGCCGACACGACGTCGCCGTACTCACGCTGCCAGCGCGTGAGCGCTCCCAGGCGGTCGCGGGCGAACTCGCGGAGGTTGCCCGAAAGCCAGTGCGGCTTCGGACCCGGGGGGGACTTGGGACGCTCTGAAACACCGGCCATCTTCGGCGATCCTCGCTTCAAACCCAGTTGATCCACTCAAGCCGCCACGGGCGCGTCGATCGATTCGACCGTTCTGCGGGGATCGACGAGCAGCCAGAAGACCAGGCCGACGAGGGCGAGGCCGATGTAGACGGCGAGGCCGGGGTCCCACTGGGCGCGGCCTTCGCGGCCGTATTCCTTCATGACGTCGACGAACCAGCCCAGGAACGAGGCCGAGAGGATGCCCCCGACGTTGCCGATCATGTTCATCATTCCAAACAAGGCCCCGACGTGCCGGCCGCTGACCTCGGTGGCGGCGGCCCACCAGGCGGGAAGTTGGATCTGGACGCCCAGGCAGGCCAGGGCGACGAAGACCGCCGAGAGGTTCGTGGAGTCGACGAACAGGCTGGCGGTGATCGCCGAGGCGGCCAGCGCCGCGCCGACGACCGACTGGAGCGTGCGGCCCCATCGCCGGTTCCCCGTCCGGGCGGTCAGCCAGTCGGTCAGCCAGCCCCCCGCGAGACAGCCGACGGCCCCCGCGCCCAGGACCAGACTGGCCAGCCGGCCCGACTGCATTTCCGACGCGCCTCGCGCCGCCTGGAGGTATTTCGGATACCAGTTGACCAGGACGTTGTAGATCGCGGCCATCGTGAACATCGCCCCGCCCAGGAGCCAGATGTCGGGAGAGCGGAAAACCTTGGCCCAGGGGATCGGCCCGTGCGCGTGGAGGCCGGGGTCGGCGCCGCCGCCGCGTCCCTCGACGATCAGCCGGCGCTCGGCCTCGTTGGCCGCCGGGTGCTGGGCCGGGTCGTCGCGGAACCAGGCGTAGAAGGCGGACGCCCAGACCAGGCCGATCACCCCGAACGCGGCGAACGTATACCGCCAGCCGACGGCGTCGATCAGGTACTGGCAGGCGATCGGGGCGACGGTGCCGCCGAGCATCATGGCCGTCGTGATCAGCCCCTGCGCGCGGCCTCGGTTGGCGTCGGAGAACCATACCCGCAGCACCCGGGCCGAGTTCGGCAACGCCCCGGCCTCGCCGGCGCCGAACAGGAACCGGATCACCAGCAGCATCGCCAGGCTGCCGGCGAAACCCGTCATCGCGGTGAAGCACGACCACCAGACGACGATCCGCGTCAGCACCCCGCGCGACCCGTAGCGGTCGCCCCACCGCCCGGTCGGGATCTCGAACAGCACGTACGACAGGCTGAACGCCGAATGGACCCAGCCCATCCGGGTGTTCGAGATGCCCAGCTCCTCCTGAATCCGAGGCGCGGCCTGGCCCATGCAGGCTCGATCGAGATACAACACGAACGTCATCGCGGCCAGGAACCCGAGGACGCCGTAACGCACGCGCGTCGGCTCTTCGTCGAAGGCTTCACTCATCGGACGGCGGTCTCCCGATCATTGGGCCGGGAGAGCCGGCCGGGGGTGAAACGAAGTTGAAACTCATGACGACGGCGCGCCGATTACTTGGGCCGGGCGGCCAGCTCGGTGCGGGCCTTGGCGATCACGGTTTCAAGCGCGACCGGCTTGCCGCCTTGCCGCTTGCTCTCGTCGGCCGCTTCCATGAACGCGAAGATCTCGATCGTCTCCTCGGCGCTCACCGGCGGCTTGCCGGTCTTGAAGAACTTGCAGATCTCGACGACCAGCGGCTGATAACCCGCGTAGCCGCCGCTGGGGGCGATCCCCTTGGTGCCGAAGACGGTCGCCCCGTAGTCGTGCACGCCTTGACGGAGGCCCCGGAACGTGCCGATGCGGCCCCCTTTCCAGACGCCCGCCGCGAGTTCGCCGCCCGGCGTCTGAATTCGACTGACCGACTCGCAGCCGGGCCCCATGATCGTGAACAGGGTCTCGACGCCGTGAATCCCGTACCAGTAGAGGTCGGGGTGATGCTCCTCCAGCTCGCAAGGCCCATAGGCGTCGCAGCCGACGACCTCGCCGACCTTGCCGCCGGTCCGCATCGCGGCGATCCCCGGGCTGTACCGCAGCGACGAGCTGGAGAAAACGGGCGTGCCCGACTCCTTGGCCAGCTCGTAGATCGCGATCGCGTCGGCGAGCGTACCGGCCACGGGCTTGTCGATGAACACGGGCTTCTTGGCCGCGAAGACGGGGCGGGCCTGGCTCAGGTGTGGCCGGCCGTCCACGCTTTCGAGCAGGACGACGTCGACCTTGTCCAGCAGCGCCTCGATCGAATCGACGATCTCGACGCCGTGCTTCTCGCGCAGCTCCTTGGTATATCCGGCCACGCGGTCGCGGCTCGACGGAATGTCGGCGCTCCCTCCCGGATACGCCGCGACGATCCGGACGCCCGCGAGCTCGCCCTCGGTTTTGGGATCGTTCAGCAGCGCGGTGAAGGCCGTCGCGTGCGACGTGTCCAGGCCGATGATCCCCGCCCGCAACGGCTTGCCCGACTTGCCCGGCTCCTCCGCCTGGGCGACCGAAAACAGCGGCGACGACAAGGCGGCCAGAGCGACGACGTTCCACAAACGCATGACGAACTCCTCGAAGACTCACTTTGGACGAAGGTGTCAAACTACCCGGTCGACGGCCCCTCCACAAACGAAATCGCCGGGAAAGCGCCCTCGGCTGGCGAGGTCGGCGCGGGCCGACTACGATGGTGATCTCTCCATGAGCCCTTCTTCAATTCGATGCGCACTTCGAGGACCTCGGTGATGACCGACCGCCCCTCCGGCGATGGCTTGCGGCGTGGGTCGCGGCTCTGGGCGACGGCCTGGGTCGTGATTCTGAGCGGGATGTTCACGGCGTCGGCCCAGCCCCAGCCGACGACGATCGGCGTGGAGGTCGACCTTCGCGACCTGCCGCGGCGGCTCGTGCATTCGACGATCCAGATCCCCTGCAAGCCGGGCCGAGAGTTGGCGATCTGGCATCCCAAATGGATACCCGGCACCCACGAGCCGTGCGGGTCGATCGAGAACACCGGGGGACTACGCATCCAGTCCCCGGACGGCGCGACGATCCCCTGGCGGCGCGACGAGCTGGACCTCTACCGCATCGTCTTCAAGGCGCCGGCCGACGTCTCGTCGGTTCGCGTCACGCTCGACACGATCTGCAACCAGGCCGCGATCGAAGCCAGCGGACACCTGACCTTCGGCAACAAGCTCGTGGGGGTCGTCAACTGGTCGACCTGCGTCCTCTATCCCGAAGGGCCGACGGCCGCCGAGACGACCGTCGAGCTTTCGGCCCGACTGCCCGAGACGTGGAAGTACGCCACGGCCCTCAAAACCGAGGCCGTCGCGGACGGGCTGATCCGGTTCGCGCCCGTCTCGCTCGTCGACCTGATCGATTCGCCGCTGATCGCCGGCGAGCATCTGCGGACGATCAAGCTGGAGACCGGCCCGTACCCGCCGGCCTCGTTCCACCTGGCGACCGACGCGCCGGCGTCGCTGGAGCTGAACCCGAACGTGATCGCGCAGTACAGCCGGCTGGTCCGCGAGGCGGGCGCGCTGTTCGGCTCGTACCATCACGACGACTTTCAATTCCTCGTGACGTGCAGTGACGACCTGGGCTACCTCGGGCTCGAACACCTGGCGTCGAGCCTCAACGGCGTCGGCGCGCGCGACTTGCTCGACGACCATCTGCGCGTCGGCTGGGTCGCCAACCTGATCCCCCACGAATACGTTCATTCGTGGTGCGGCAAGTACCGCCGACCGGCCGGCATGTGCACGCCGAACTTCCACTCGCCGATGGCCACGCGGCTGCTCTGGGTGTACGAAGGGCTCACCCAGTACCTCGGCGACGTCTTGATGGTCCGCTGCGGCCTGGTCAAGCCCGAGGACTACAAGCGGACCCTCACCGGCTCGATCGGCGACCTCGTGCTCCAGTCCGGCCGGCGGTGGCGGTCGCTCGAAGACACGGCCGTCGCGTCGTCGATCCTCCGCGCCCGCAGCCCCAACTGGAACGAACTGCGTCGCAGCCAGGACTACTATTCCGAAGGCGCGCTCCTCTGGATGGAGATCGACGCCCTCATCCGTCAGAAGACCGACGGCAAGAAGTCGCTCGACGACTTCTGCAAGGCGTTTCTGGGCGGACCGACCAAGCCCGAGAAGGTCGCGCCGTACGAGCTTCCCGAGATCGCCGCCCGCCTGAACGAGATCGCGCCGAACGACTGGAAGACGTTCCTCGAAGACCGCGTGACGCGCCCGCTCGACGCGCTCCCCGTCGACTTCGTCGCCCGGCTCGGCTATCGGCTCCAGTTCGGCGCCGGTCCGTCGGCTCCCGACCACGGCCGCCGCCGCGTCGGGCTGTCGGCCCGGCACTCGCTGGGCCTGACCTTCGGCGACGACGGCCGCGTCGTCGACGTCGCGCCCGGCATGATCGCCGACCGCTCGGGGCTGTCGAAGGGGACGAAGGTCGTCGGAATCAACGGCCGGACCTTCAGCGCCGAGGCGCTCCACGACGCACTCACCGCCAGCGTATCCGACAAAAAAGTCGACTTTCTGATCGTCGAGGGGGACCGCCTCCGGCCCCTCACGCTGGCCTACGCCGACGGTCTCCGGCATCCGGAGCTGGTCCGCGACCCTTCCCAGCCCGACCTGCTCGCCGCGATTCTCAAGCCCCGCGATACGACCGTCGAGACGAAGAAGGAAGAGGCCCCCAAAACCGCCGCGAACGCCTCGCCGACCAAGCCGCAGCCGACGCTTCCCAAGGGTTACGTCTGCTACCGGGCCGACCGGCCGATCGCCGTTGACGGCAAGCTCGACGACCCGGCCTGGGACGCGGCCCCCTGGACCGACGCCTTCGTCGACATCGAGGGGGACCGCAAGCCGCTCCCCCGGTTCGAGACTCGCGCCAAGATGCTCTGGGACGACGAGTACTTCTACATCGCCGCCCGGCTCAAGGAACCGCACGTCTGGGGGACGCTCACCCAGCACGACGCCGTCATCTTCCAGGACAACGACTTCGAGGTCTTCATCGACCCCGACGGCGACAACCACGAATACTATGAGATCGAAATCAACGCGCTGAACACCGAGTGGGACCTCTTCCTCAAGAAGCCCTACCGCGACGGCGGCCCGGCCGAGAACGCGTGGGAGATCCCCGGACTCAAGAAGGGCGTCGCCGTCGCTGGCACTCTTAACAAGCCAAGCGACGTCGACGAGGCGTGGTCGGTCGAGCTGGCGTTCCCGTGGAAAGTCCTCGCCGAGTTCGCCCACCGGCCCTCGCCCCCGAACGACGGCGACCAGTGGCGCGTGAATTTCTCGCGCGTCGAGTGGCTCCACGACGTCGTCGACGGCCAGTACCGGAAGGTCCCCAAGACGCCCGAGGACAACTGGGTCTGGTCGCCGCAAGGGGTCGTCGACATGCACCGCCCCGAGCGCTGGGGGTTCGTCCAGTTCTCGACCGCGAAGCCCGGGACCGCCTCGTTCCGCCCCGACCCCGCCGTTCCCGTCCGCGATCGGCTCATGCAGATCTACCACGCCCAGAGCGCCTTCCAGCGCAACAACAAAGCCTGGACCGAGACGCTCGATCCGCTCGACCTCGGCCCGCTCCCCGCCGGCATGCCCCGGCACACGACCGCGATCCGCAAGACCCCCGAAGGCTACGAAGCCGCCATCACCTTCGAGCCCCAAGGCCAGCCCCCACAAACCTGGACCGTCCGCCAGGACTCGCGGATCAGCCGCAACCCCTGACTCCGACGGCACCCCGGCCACTCTCCGATCTTTCGCGGGCCGTCTCCCAGGGGCGGCCGATACAAGCAAGCTCGAAGCGCCAGCGAGTGAATCTCCCAACAGCTTGCGCGGATTCACTCGCTGGCGCTTCGAGCTTGTATCGTCGGGACTTCCGACCGCCAAGGGTTAGCGATCCAGGCCATTCGGCATCAGCCGCTTCCCACTCGCATTTCCTCCACCGATTGTTAAATTAGACAACATGGTGTATTTGGAGAATTTAACCGACTCAATCTATTTCTCGATGCGGATCATCTCTCATGTCTTCAGAGCGAACCGTGGATCGACGCGTGCGACGGGTAGTCGTCCGACTTGAGGCGCTGGAGGATCGGGCCCTCATGGCGACGTTTCAGGTTCCGTCGCTGGCGGGGCTGGGGGGCGGCCGGAATCTTCGGGGAACGTTCGAGCGGATGGTCGGCTCGCTTCAGGCGCAGATCGCGATCAATGCGCCGCGCGACGACGATCCGGCGCATCTGACCCAGGTGGTCAACGAGCTGGTCGACCAGTACGAGGGGGCTGCGGGGTCGTTGTTCGGCTCGAAGCCGGCGCTTCGCACGCTCTTGGTCTACCAGGGCGAGACGACGCGCGACGCGATCAACGCGTTGAATCTTCAGCTCAACGTCGGGCTCATCAACCGGCCCGCGTTCAATTCCAACGCGTTCATGCAGATCAATGAGCTTACCCAGAGCCGGCAGGTCTGGCCGGTGGGGACGCCACTGCAAACGTACCTCGTGCTGTCGACCAAGACCTCCGACGACATCGCCAACCTGTCGGTCGTCGTCCAGACCTCCACCGTCACCAACGAGACGGCCGCCGCCCTCGTCAAGGCGGAGGCCGAGGCCTTCCAGAGCGAGGTCCTCCTGGCCACGACCCGGCAGCCTCGGATCGGCAACACGGTCGTCAACGTCTCCGCGAACCTGACCTCCCAGGTCGACGCGGCCGTGGGGAGCCCGGACTTCGCCGCCCAGCTCGCTGCGGCGTCGACCACCTTCGCGAGCGCGCTGGTCGAGCCGGGCGGATTCTTCGGACCCGGCGGGGCGATCGGCCGACGCTATGCGCAGTTGCCGAACGTCCCGAGCCCCCTCGGCATCAGCGACGCGAGCACCTTCGCCAACCTGCAATACCGCCAGATCGAAACGACCTCGCCTCTGGTCCTGCACCGGAATTTCAGCTCGTCGTCCAACCGATTCGGCCGATTCCTGTCCGCCGACACGTTCAAGTCTCCCACGGACGCCGTCCGGCGGCTGGCCCTCGACCAGAGCTGGTACGGCACGAACCAGGCGTACTTCGTCGAAGACGTCACGGTGCCGGCGAACTCCAAGGTCTACGTCGGCCGCGTCGCGCCGATCTTCCAGGGGATCTTCCAGCGCGAGGCGAAGCCAAGCCTCTACCCCGGCATGGCCTCGCAGTACCTCATCCTCAACACCCGAGACCCGGGGATCGTCTGGGACAATTTCCGCGCGACGGGGACCTGATCGGCCCCGTCACTCGGGCAACGGCTGGTCGCGCGTCTCCGGAGCGAAGGGGACGACGGCCAGGCCGAGGAAGTAAATGAGCGCCAGGCTCATCGCCGCCGGGCGGATCGGCTGGGCGTAGCCGAGTCCGCCGAACACGATCGCGAGCTTGCCGAGCAAAAGCGGCCCGGTGGCGGTGACGTATCGGGCGATGTTGTAGCAGAAGCCCGTCCCGGTCGTTCGCAGCCGGGTCGGGTAAAGCTCGGGGAGGTAGACGATCACCACGCCGAAGATGCCGCAGGTGCAGAAGCCGAGCAGGGGGAGCATCCAGAAGACGTCGGCCCCGGTCGTGAGGAGGCCGAACGTGAGCCAGGCGGCGGCCAGGGCCATCGAGTACGCCAGCGCGAACGCGTGGCGGCGGCCGAACCGGACGGCCACCCAGGTGCACAACGGCGCCCCGAAGAACGAGCCGACGTCTTGCAGGAGTGTCCCCCAGCCGACGTAGCCGTCGGCCTCGCGCTTCCATGACGCCGACCGGGCGGCGGCCTCGGTCGAAGTCGCGGTCGACGCCCGGGCCAGCTCGTCGAGGTTCGAGGCCTTAAACGCCGCGTCCGCCGACTCGGGCGTCGCGCGCAGCTCGGCCGCAACGGCGGTCCGGCGCTCGACCAGAAGGCTGCCGCGAACCAGCTCGGGAGTGAACAGGCCGATGCTCCAAAGGCCGATCTGGCCCACCATTCCCAGCGTCATGCCGATCATCGTCCGACGCCGCAAAATCGGGTCGCGGAAGATCGCCCGGACGTCGCCGAGCTGTTTCTCCACGCCCTCGGTTCGCGACTCCTCGCGGGCGCGGAGCCAGCGGTCGGGCTCCTTGACCCGAATCCGGATCAAGAGGACCAGCAGGCTGGGGATCACGCCGAAGAAGAACAGCACGCGCCATCCCGAGTATCCATAAACCTTCGACTGCGGGCCGATGAACAAGCTGAGGCCCGAGCCGATGATCGCCCCGACCGATGAGCCGGCCTGCACCAGCCCCAGGGCGAACGGCCGGGCGAGCGCGGGCATGGCCTCGGCCACCAGGGCGACCCCCGCCGCGTATTCGCCGCCGATCCCCATGCCGCAGAGGAAGCGGTAAGCCGCGAACTCCGGCCACGACCGCGCCAGGCCCGACAGCCCGGTGAAGATCGAGTAGACCAGGATCGTCAGCGACAGCGTCCGCACCCGCCCCCAGCGGTCGCCGAGCAGCCCGAACACGAGCCCCCCCGTCGCCCAGCCGGCGATGAAGAACGCGGTTGCCCAGCCGGCGAGCGTGGTCAGACGGTCGGCGGGGAGGCCAGGGATCAACTCCTGGATCGCCGGGGTCCGCGCCAGGATGAAGAGGCGCTGGTCCATCGCGTCGAACAGCCAGCCGAGCACGGCGACGGCGAGAACCCACCAGTGCGTCGACGTGAGCTCGCGCCACCAGCGCGTCGATGAGCCGGCGATCACTTGGCCAACCGGTGGTAGCCGCCAGCGAAGTAAAGCAAGGGGTCGCCTTCGGAGGCCGCGCCTGAGACGACCTCGCCGAGGAAGATCTCGTGGTCCCCGCCCGGCAGAATGTCGACGACCCGGCAATCGGCGTAGGCCAGGCAGCCGGCCAGCACGGGGGAGTCGGTCGCGTCGGTCGTGTAGTCGAGGCCGTCGAAGTCCTTGGGGCCGGGCTTGGCGAACCGCTTGGAGATCTCTTCCTGGTCGAGCCGGAGGATGTTCACGGCGAAGCAGCGATTGGCCCTGAGGAAGTCCAGGCTGTGCGCCCGCTTGTCGACCGCCACAAGCAAGAGCGGCGGATCGAGCGAGAGCGAGGCGACCGCGTTGGCCGTCAGACCGTGCAAGCCCGCCGCGCCCCCCGTGGTGACCACCGTCACCCCCGTCGCGAACTTGCCCATCACCTTGCGCTGAATCAACGCGTCGAATGCCATGGGAGCACCACTCTTGAGCCGAGATCGATCGATCAATCGATGCGGCGCGGGCTGCCGTCCCCGGCCGCGAAGTTCGCATTGTACACGATCTCGATCCGCCGTCTCACCCCTCGAATTTTCTCGAAAGGCGTGTAAGGCGCGACGACGGCCCGCGTATCCAAATCATCGTGATCCCACGGGGTCGGTCCGCCGCTCGTCGGAATCTACGGCTGTGATTTTTTTCGGGTTTTCTTTTCGTCTCCGCGTTACATTAGCGGGGAAGGACCAATTGGAAACGCCGGTCTCGGATCACGCTTCCGTCACAGTCGGACGAACCGCCATGACAGACACGGACACGAGGGCTTCCGTCATCCTCGGGGTGCGAGACAAGGACCCCGATCGCTGGCGCGAATTTTACACGATCTACCGGCCCATGCTCTTCGCCTACCTGCGAAAGCAAGGGCTGTCGGAGTTCGACGCCCACGACGTGCTCCAGGACATCTTCGTCAAGCTGATCGAGAAGATCAGCACCTACGACCGCACCCGGACGCGGTTCCGCACCTGGCTCTTCACGGTGGCCCGCAACGCCCTGATCGACAAGGCCCGCCGCCAGAAGGTGCAGAAGAAGGCCCTCGACGAATGGGCCAAGCGGATGCTCGACGACAACCCCAGCGAGAGCCGGAAGATGGAAGAGGTCTGGCAGAAGATCCACTGCGAGCGGATCCTCGCCTACGCCGTCAGCAAGGTTCGGGCGCACACCTCGACGGTGGTCTGGTCGTGCTTCGAGCAGCGGATCTTCAAGAACCGACCCGGCGCCGAGATCGCCGCCGAGCTGGGCGTCTCGACGAACGCCGTGTTCGTCTACACGTGCCGCGTCCTGAGAAAAATTCGGACCATCTGCGACGAGTACGGCGAGGACCTGAGCCATGCCCCCAGTGATGGTGTGTCCTGAAGAAACCGACCTGCTGGCCTTCGCCGCCGGCGAAGACCTCTCGTCCCAGCTCGTCGCGCACGTCGCCGCTTGTCCGCATTGCTGGCCGGCCATCCTCCGGCTGCAAGCCGAGATCGGCTGCCTCCGCTCGACCCACTCGCGGCACAATCCCGCGCCCCAGAAGTCGGCGGTCCAGGTCCAGAGCGAGCCGACCGAGAACCTGTAGGCCGCCGCGGGGCGGTCACCGCCGTCGGGCGACCCCGACCTGGCGGCACATCGAGAGCAGCAGGCAGGTCGAGCACTTCGGCGCGGCGGCCGTGCAGACGAACTTGCCGAACGGCACCAGCCGCTCGTTGATCTCGATCCAGTAGCGCTCCGGCAGCTTGGCCTCGAGCGCCTTCATCGTCTGCTCGGGCGTGCGCGTGGCCACGTATCCCCAGCGGTTCGTGACGCGGTGGACGTGGACGTCGACGGCGATCGTCGGCTTGCCGAAGCCGACCGCGAGCGTCAGGGCGGCGATCTTCGGCCCCACGCCCCGGAAGGTCGTCAGCCCCTCCATCGTGTCGGGCGTCCGGCCGCCGCATTCCTCGACGATCCGCTTCGACAACGCCAGGATGTCGCGCGCCTTGGCCTCGGGAAAGGTCGCCTTGTGGATCAGTTCGACCAACCGGGCCTCCCCCAGGGCCTTCATTTCGCTGGGCGTCCGGGCCGACTCGAACAGCTTCAGACAGACGTCGAGCGTCGTCTCGTCGCGGGTCCGCGCCGAGATCAAGCTGCCGACGAGCTGCTCGAATGGGGTGCCGAACCCGCGGTCGCGGAGGTCGAACATCGCCGCCTTGGGCAAACCGCGCACGGCCTCGCGGAGCCGCCGGAACGCCTCGTCGACGTCCAGCGGCTCCTTGTCGTCGCCGCTCGCCGCGCTCGCGGTTCGCGTCCGCATTGGATCTCCCGCGCGACGATCAGCCTCAGGCGATGCGATCGGGTACCACGAACGGGGCGCGGTACGCGCGGGTCAGCAGCCGGTTCGCCTCGGGGGCGTCGACGAACGACGCGGAGGCCGCGTCGACGGTCAGCTTCCGGCCGAGCCGGTAGTTGAGGTTTTCGAGCTTCACGCCGTCCTCCTTCAGGTGGTCTTCCATCCGGGCGAACGTCTCGAAGGCGTCCTTGTCGTCGCCGAACGCCTTGGTCTCCTTGCTGAAGGGGACTTCGGCGCCGAGCCGGTACGAGATGTTGGCCAGGTGGCAGAGCGCGGACGAGTGGTGACCTTCGAGGATGTCGGCGTTGAGGTTCTCGACCTTGCGGCTGCGCACGGCTTCGAGGAAGTTGTCGAAGTGGTTCTTGCCCGGCCGGCGCGGGACGTCCAGGCCGGCGGCCAGCTTCGAGACCGGCACGGCCTCCTTGCCCCCCTTGGGATGGAAGGTGTCGCCGACCAGGGTCCCCTCGTCGAGATGCGCGATGTTGCCGACCAACTCGCCCTCGAACTTCTTGGTCGGCAGGCCGCGGACCTCGAAGATGAGCTGGGCGTCGCCGAAGTCCATCACGCTGACCTGGGTGTTGGCCGTCTGCCCCTGATCGTGGTAGCCGAACCGGCCGCCGACGCTGAGGACCGACTTGGGAAGCGTGGCCGACTTCGAGCCGTCGGGCCCGGGGATCAGCCACCGCGCAACGTCCATCTGGTGGACGCCCTGGTTGCCGATGTCGCCGTTGCCGAAGTCCCAGAACCAGTGCCAGTTGTAAGGCACGAGGTTGGCGTGGTACGCCTGCTCTTGCGCGGGGCCGAGCCAGAGGTTGAAGTCCAGCTCGGAGGGAGGAGTGGTCGTCGGCTTCTCGCCGATCGATTTACGGGGCTTGTAGCAGAGCGCACGCGACACGTGGAGCTTGCCGAGCTTGCCCGAGCGGATCAGGGCGGCGGCCTCGGCCCAGTGGCGCTCGGAGCGGCCCTGGGTGCCGTGCTGGACGATCCGGTTGTATTTGCGGGCGGCCTCGACGGCGACCTGGCCCTCGTGGACGTTATGGCTGCACGGCTTCTCGACGTACACGTCCTTGCCGGCCTGGCAGGCCCAGATCGTCATGAGCGAATGCCAGTGGTTGGGCGTGGCGATCGAGACGGCGTCGACGTCCTTGTCGTCGAGCACGCGGCGGATGTCGCGCACGGTCTTGGGCGCGCGACCGCTCGACTTCACGCCGTGGAGCGCCTTCTCGTACGTGCGCTCGTCAGGGTCGACGAGATAGACGAGCTCGACGCCGGCCGCTTTCGAGAACTGGTCGATGTGTTCCATGCCCCGGCCGTTGACGCCGGCCACGGCCACGCGGATCGTATCATTGGCGCCGATGACCCGTCCCGTCGTCCGCGTCCCTCCGATCGCGAAGCCCGCGCCGGCGATCGCCAGCGAATTGTGAAGAAACCGGCGACGACTCTGCTCGGATCTCGACATGGCGGGGCTCCTGGTTTCGATCGGCGGACCGCCTCGCACTTCGAGGCGATCCGCCCATTATGCATCGGCCCCGCGCCGATTCCCAGAATCTTCACGACCGGATCGAGAATCCGGAAGTGGGCTCCCGGATTCTCGACGCCGTTCGCTGAGACTCGAATCAACGGGTGTTGTTGACGGTCACGCCCGGCCAGTCGTCGGTGCGGAACGGGGTGGTCGGCAGGCCGACGCCGCTGTAGAGGTTGCAGACCGGGTTGTCGGCCCAGGCGTAGCGGACGGACGCGGGCTCGGCGACGCTCGACGACCAGACCTCGATCTTGTCGGGCCCGACGACCTTGGCCTCGGCCTTGACGAATTTACGGTCGGCTCCGGCGATCGTGAACCCGCGCGGGGCCGCGACGTCGAACGGCCGGAAGCCGCCGGCGACATGGTCGAACGTCAGCACGACCTTGCCGTCCTTCTTCTCCATCGACTTGTACGTCGGGCTCTGGCAGGCGACGCCGACGCCGTAGTCGCGGGCCAGGGCCCAACGCGCCAGCCGCTTGCCGACCCCTTGCTTGTTGCGCGGATGAATGTCCTTGCCCTCGCCGATGTCGATGATCACGGCCTCGCCCGTCTTGGGCAGTTTCAGCGTCATCGTCTGGGCTTCGCGAAGCTCGGCCCACGTGCTGTCGCCCGGCTCGGGCTTCTCGTCGTAGAAGTCGGCGAGCTGGACCCAGTAGAACGGGAAGTCGCCCTGGGCCCAAAGCTCGCGCCAGGTCTGGATCATGAGCGGGAACAGGTCGCGATACTGATAGGCGCGGCCGGCGTTCGACTCGCCCTGATACCAAATGGCGCCGCGGATTCCGTAGCCGATCGTCGGCAGGAGCACGCCGTTGAAGATGTTGCCGGGCCGGTGATTGCCGTGCATGAGACCGTCGGGATTCTCCACCTTCTTGGGCTCGGGCTTGCCCTCGGCCTTCGCCTTGGCTGCTTCGGCCTGGTAGGTTTCAAAAGCCTTCTTGGCCACGGGGTAGTTCTTTTCGCGCTCTTCCCAGGCGGCCAGCAGGTCCTTGTACTTGGGATCGGCGGCGAGCCGTTCGCGGGGCACCCAGGCCTCGCAGGCCGAGCCTCCCCACGAGTCGTTGATCAGGCCGATCGGCACGCCGAGCGTTTCATGAAGCTGCCGGCCGAAGAAGTAGCCGACCGCCGAGAAGCCGCCGACCGTCTCGGGAGAGCAGGGCTGCCACTTGCCGTGGAAGTCGTTCTGAGGCTCCTGCGTTCCCCGGTTGGGGACCGTGATGAGGCGGATCTGGGGGTATTTCGCCGCCGGGATCTCCAGGTCAGCGTCGTCGGAGCCCCCCACGTGCATCTGCATGTTCGACTGGCCGGAGCAGATCCAGACCTCGCCCGAAAGCACGTCCTTGAACGTGATCGTATTCTTCCCCTGGACGACCAGCTCGTAGGGGCCGCCGGTGGGGATCGGGTCGAGAACGACCTGCCACTTGCCGTCGGCGCCCGCCTTGGCGGTCTTGGATTGATCAAGAATCCGGACGGTGACGTCCTCGCCGGGCTCGGCCCATCCCCAGACGCGGTCTTTCTGGTCGCGCTGGAGGACCATGTGATCGCTGAAGATCGCCGGCAGCTTGACGTCGGCGCGGGCCGAACCGACCGTTGCGGTCGCGGCCAGGGCGACGACCAACCCTCGAATCGGTCCACGCCAACCATGCAATTGCGAATCGCGGAGCATTCCCAACCCTTTCCTTCCACTCGAACGCATCAATAAGTAAGCGCGCCGGCCCGATCGCGGCCGGCGGCACGACCATCGCCTTGCACTATACGAGCAAGCCGGGCGGGAATGAAGGCGCTGGCGAAGGCGCGGTCGCAAGGCTGCGGCGACGGACGAGAGGTCAGAGTCCGAACGTATACGCGGCCCAGAAGCTCTCCCAATCGGCGGCGTCAAGCTTCGGCGCGCGCCGCATGTGGACCATACGGATCAGCCAGAGTCCCTTTCGGTCGATTCGAAACGTCGCCCGGCCTTCCGCGTCCGTGGTCACGGTCTGATTGTGGACCTCGCCCGCGTCCTGGACGTGCGACGTGATCTGAGCTTTCGCAAGCGGACGACCTTCAAAGAGAACGCGAACGGGAAGCGGTTCGCCGAGGCGTCGCAACGTGGGATCGACCTCGGGGAGGATCTCCAGGACGTGCCCAGCCACGCGTCCGTACGCGTCGTCATGTCGATCGCCGACCTGGATCAAGGCCTTGAGACAGCGGCCGTAAAGTTCGCGGCCGTCGGCCTCCGACTCGCCGAGCTGCTTGCGCTGGTCGATGATCGCATCAAGACCTTCTTCTTTCAGGTACTCCGTGAACTTGTCGGCGGCCAGCCGGTTGGGTTGCGGCCGACGCTCCATCACGACCAGGTTTCCGCCGGGCGTGGTCAGCGTGAGCCGGGCGACCGGCGTCCGTCCTTCTTCCGCCGATTTCAGCAAATCCAGGTCCAGACCGCGAGCCAGCAGGCGGAATCGTTCCGTCGGATCCACCTCCAGGGGACGCTCGTCGCCGACGTCCAGAGGCTCGCCGCGATAGAGCCGCACGTCGATCACGCCTCCTATGACCGTGGAGGTCGCGTTCGGGGCGAGCCAGTAGTCGTGCCCGAAAGTCGTCGTCGAGGCGACGACCAGCGCGAGCCAACCCATCGCGACCGATTTCTTCAACATATCGCAACCTCTCCATGTCGTTTCAACGGCGTCAGTAGGAATCGGCGGAGACGACCTCGCCCCCCGCTCGTGACGAGAGGGCCTGATAGACGCCCGGCTGGGCCGCGCCGAGGGAGTACATCGGATACCCTTCAACCGGGTTGATCGCGATGCCGACCGGGTCGCTCGTGCTCGGGTCGATCGCCCAGGATTGGATCGTCTCCTTGACGAACCGGACCGAGCCGTCGCAGAACGCGAAATTCGCCCCTCCCGGATGCATGCTCGAAGCCGCTTGCACCGTCACGTACCACCATCCGGACGGATAGGCGAGGTTCCCCGCGTACTTGCGATGGGCGTTGGGCGGGTACATCGCGTCGAACAGCGTATTGGTGTAATAACCGCTCTGCCAGTAGAACCCGAACGTCCACGGGTCGAGCTGGATCGTGGCGTCGGAGAAGATCGCCTTGGCGTGCTCGCTGAACAGAAACGTGTTGCTCGTCCCGTCCGTCACCTCGGCAAGTCGGGTCGCGTGCTTGGACCGCATGACGCCGTTGGCCGTCCTCGACTCGGTCGTGGAGATCGCGCCGTTCTTCTGCGCGCCTCCACCGATCCAAGGACGCAGGCGGACCGGCCACATCCCCTCGCAGCCGACGTAACTCGACGCGTGGTTGTAGAAGTCTCCCGGGGGCTGGTCGAGATACCAGTCGGCGTCCAACAATTGAGCCTTGTTGATCGCCCCGTCGCTCGGGCACCAGAGCGCGGAGAGGGCGATGTTCCCCACCGTGGCGTTGGCGCCGGCGAAGATCGCCATGTCGAAATTGTACGAGTTGGCGAGGGCCGACTGCTCGTAGTAGGGAGCCATGTACACGAACGCGCTGGGGCCGATGTGGTTCGAGTGGGTCGTCGTCCCGATCCGATTGGTGAGCATGGCCGGCGGCAGCGAGCCGAACGCCGACTCGTAATTGTTCGCCGCCAACGCCAGTTGCTTCAGGTTGTTCACGCACTGGGCGCGGCGAGCCGCCTCGCGAGCCGACTGCACGGCCGGCAGCAACAAGGCGATCAACACGGCGATGATCGCGATCACGACCAGCAGCTCGATGAGCGTGAAGCCTCGACGCGTGGACGGCGAATCGTTCAACATAATAGAACTCTCCGATGCCGGTTGTCGGTCTGAGAGAGGAGGGGAGTCGGGGGGGCGTCGTCCGATCGCGATCCGAAGCGGCCGGAGACGATCAGCGGGCCTTGCCGCCGGCTTCGGTGGCGATCCGACGAGCGCGGGCTTCGGCTTCCTTGGTCAGGCCGGTCTTGACGCCGGCGGCCCCTTGCGGCGTCAGATCGACCGTCCCGTCGTCGCCGCTTCCGCCGCCGCATCCATTGAAGGCCAGCGAGGCGAGCAACACGACGATCCACATCGAGACGCGCGACACGGGCCGTAGAGGATCTCGGGTGTTCATAAGCGCTCTTGCTTCACGCGAATAGCCGGGGAGAGGCCGCGCTTCGGCGGCCCCGAATTCTCCAATCGACGGCCGAGCCGACCGGAGCCCATGCCAGAGCCCGATCGTGGCCGCGATGGATATTACGATACAGAGAATCGTAACACTTGCAAGATGTGACAAGTGGAAATCTCTTCGTCTTCCAGCGCAAGCGGAATCGACGAGCTCGCGGTTTGACGTGATGGAACGCTCGATTCAGGCCCACGGAAGGTTTCGGCCTGCACGCGACACATTCGATAACGTCGAAGAATCCCCGCCAATCAACGAGAAAGGGCGCCGGCCGGATCGCGGACGACGCCCTCTCTCGAATTAAGACATGCAGATCTGTTCTCTTGCTCACGCGTTTACCGGCGGTCAATCTTCCGGCGCGGGGGCCGGCGCCGGGGCCGGCTTGACCGTGGTGGTGGTGGTGGTGGTGGTTCCGGGCGAGGTGGTGGTCTCGGACGTCGGCGTCTGGACGGCGAGCTGGTCGATGACGCGGGTGACGCCGACGGTGTCGATGGCGAGTTCGACGGCGCGCTTCTTGGCCTTGGCGGTGGGGACCGAGCCGCGGAGGGTGACGATGCCCCGGGCCTCGACGGTCAGTTCGAGCACGCTGGTGGTGAGCAGCTTGTCCCAGTGCAACCGGCCGTAGACGCGGGCCTCGACGTTCATGTCGTTGACGCGGTCGCGGGTGCGGGAGAACTGTTCGCGGACGGCGTCGCGGGCCGTTCCGAACCCGCGTTCGAGACTCTGCTTGATCTGCCGGCCCGCCTCGTCGAGCTTCTCGCCGGCGCGCTCCACGGCGCCCGGCTCCTGCGGGATCATGCCGAAAGCGCCTCCGGCCGCGAGGGCCAGAATCAGGGCCAGGGTCGAGGCGAGCAGGGTCGCGGCGCGACGTCCAATGAGGGCTTTCATCCGGAGACTCCGTTTCTCAGGTGTTTCTTGTGAACTCGGTTTCACGCACAAGGGGCCGTCCAAGAATCGCTTCCAACTCCGTCGCTGTACTTGGAGATCGGGAGGACTCACCACGGAGGACGCGGAGGACACGGAGAAGAAAATCCCGAGATGAAAATCCCTCTCTTTCACTCCACTTCCTCTCCGCGTCCTCCGTGGTGAATCTGTTCTGAAAGTTGGACGTTTCTCGTGGACGGCGTCTAGATTCGGTCGCGAGTCGATCGCCTCAGCTTAGCGCGCGGCCGTGCGTCGCGTCCAGCCGGGAAGCGGCTGGGGCAGAGGGTCCCCCTCGCGGATTCGATAGGCCCGGTCGGCCGCCAGGTCGTCGTGGCGATCGACCCGGCCCGAGGGCCAGCGGACTTCGACCGACTCGACGCGGGTCGCGGCGCCGAGACCGAAGTGGAGCCGACCGTCGCTGGCGGAAAGGAAACTGCCCCCCCCCAGGCGCGGGACGATCCGCCGCCGCCCGTCCACGACGACCGCCACCTGCGCCCCGACCGCGTCGCGGTTGGAATGGGGACCGGCCCCCTCAAGCTGGAGGGTCAGGTGCGAGCCGGCGGGGCCCTGGTTGTGGAGGTAGACCAGCGGGGCGCCGTCCGAGACGATCAGGACGTCGACCTTGCCGTCGTTGTCAAGATCGCCGACCGCAAGCCCCCGGCCCAGGCGCGGAACCGCCCAGGGCGCGCCGGCCAGGGCCGAGACGTCGCGCAGCCGCCCCCCCCCTCGCCCCGAAGCAGCATCGAGGGCATGGCGTAAGGGACGTGCGGGCTCAGGTCGCTGACGTGGCCGTTGGTCTGCACCACGTCGAGGAGGCCGTCGTTGTCGACGTCCAGGAACGACAGGCCGAAGCCGAGCACGTAGCGCGTGGGGGCCGACAGGCCGACGGCCGCCGACCGGTCGACGAACTGGCCGCCGCCGAGGTTCTGGTAGAACGTCGTCGACTCGCCGTAGAAGTTGGTGACGGCCAGGTCGAGCCGGCCGTCGCCGTCGAGGTCGCCGCAGGCGACGCCCATGCCGGCGAGGTAGCCCCCCCCCGCGTTCGTGGCCACGCCCGATTCCATGCCGATCTCGCGAAATTTCCAGTCCCCCTCGTTGTGGAAGAGGAAGTTGGCGGTCATGTCGTTGGCGACGAAGAGGTCGAGCCGGCCGTCGCCGTCGAGGTCGGCCGCGACGACTCCCAGGCCACGGCCTTCGCGGTCGGCCGAGGTGATCCCCGCCTGATCGGAGACGTCGACGAACCGGCCGCCGTCGTTGCGAAACAGGTGGTCGGGCTTGGAGTCGAACATCCGGGGGCCGCAGTAAAGATACGCGCCGGGCTTGGCGGCGTTGGGGCACGGCGGTGAAGTCACGGGGTCCCACGCGCTGTAGTGGCAGACGTAAAGGTCGAGGTCGCCGTCGTTGTCGAGATCGGCGAAGGCCGCCGAGGTCGGCCAGTCGCGGTCGCCCTCAAGGCCGGCTTTGTGCGTGGCGTCCTCGAACGTACCGTCGCCTTTATTGCGATAGAGGGCGTAGCTCCGCCACCGCGTGACGAACAGGTCGGGCCGGCCGTCGCCGTCGTAATCGCCGACGGTCACGCCGTGGCCGTAGCCGCCGAGAAAGGCCGCCAGGCCCGATTTCGCCGTCACGTCCTCGAACGTGCCGTCCCCCTTGTTGCGGAACAGCCGGTCGCGCTGGGGCGAGGCGACGGGTTCGTTGTCCTTGGGGAACGAACCGCCGTCCACGGCGTAGACGTCGAGCCAGCCGTCGCCGTCGTAGTCGATCAGGCCGACGCCCCCCCCCATCGTTTCCGGCAACCGGCAGAGGACGGAGGGGTCGTTGTTGTAGACCGCGTTCAGGCCGACGGCCTTCGCGTCGTCGCGGAACGTGGGGACGACCCCGGCGGAGCTTTCGACGGGGCGCGCGCCGGGGCGGACGGTCGTCGTCGCCAGGGCTTCGGAAGCGCCGAGCACGAGGTCGGCGACGGTCTTCCCCTTGACCTGTTTCAAGACCGAATCCGCCTGCCTGGCGGCGGCGCGGGCGGCGGCCTCGCGCGCCTTGAGCGAGCCCGACGACTCGGCGATCGCCAACGTCCACCAGCCCTTGGCCTCGAACCAGCGGCCCAGGGTCTCGGCCGCCTCGGCCAGCTCGGCGAACCGGTCGGTCGGGACGACCACGCCGATGCGTTCGCGGTAGACGTCGGTGGCCTGGTCAATCGCGGCCTTGCGGCGGCGGAGTTCGGCGGTGCGCTCGGTCTGCCCGGCGCGGGCGGTCAACTCGGCGAGCCGGCCGAGAATCCCGGGCGCGCCGGGCTCGATCGCGAACACGCGGTCGGTCGCCGCCTGCTCGGCCTGGGCGTCGCCGCGGCGGACGGCCAGCCAGATCCGCAGCCGTTCAAGCTGCACCGCGCTCAGGCGGTCGGCCGGAATCCGCCCCATCGCCTCCAGGGCCTCGGGCTCACGGTTGACGGCGACCGCCCAGTCGAGCCGGGCCTGCCAGACGGCCGGATCGTCGGGGCGGCGGGCCAGACACCGCGTGATCCAGCGGTCGGCCTCGTCGGGCCGGGCCATGCGGAGGGCCAGATTCGCCTTGCCCAGCCACACGCGGTCGTCGTCGGGCGCCTCTTCGCCGGCCTTTTCGAGCTTCGTCTTCATGGCGTCGACCGGGAACGCCTTCGACTCGTCGATCAGCCAGTTGCGGCGGAGGACCTCGGCGGCGTCGCGGGCGGAGCCCAGCTCGACGTACTTCCGCCGCCGCAGGCTCTCATCGCGCCCCTCGAACATGTACACTTGTTGCAACATGACTTCGTGCATGTCGAACGCCGGGCTGCCGGGCGTGAAGGCGACCCGTTCCAGGGTCTCTTCGGCCACGGCGAACCGGCCGTGGTCGAGCGCGAGCCGGGCGAGCCGCAGGGCGGCGTTCGCGCCGCGGGCCGAGCCGTCCGGAATCCGCCGCCAGGTCTGGAGCGCCTCGTCCACCTTGCCTTCGGCCTCCTGGCAGACGCCAAGCCAGTAGTCGACCTCGACGCGGCCGCCGCTCGACCAGAAGCCGACGAGCGGCCCGAGCCCGGCCAGTCGGTTCAAACGCTTCGTGGCCTGGGCTGCGCGGCCGGCCGCCAGGTCTTCGGTGGCGGCGGCGATCGCGGTGCGGAACCACCACGCGCCGGCGACCCAGAAGACCGCCGCGCCGAGCGCGCCGAGGCAGAGCCAGACGACGATCAGGCGACGTGACATGGACGACGTCTCAACGGTTGAGGAAAACGAGAAGGGAAGGAAACCAAAAAGGCAACTCTCCCCCGAAATCGAGGGAGAGTTGCCAGGTTGCTCGCGGAATCGAGCGCGGTCCGTGCCGATCCACTTCGATCAATAGGAGTCGGCGCTGATGACTTCGCCGTTCTCACGGGTGCCGAGCGCCCACCACGTTTGGATGGCGATCGAGTTCTTGATGAACTTGACGCTGCCGTCGCCGAACAAGAGGTTGGCGCCGCCGGGGTGGTTGCTGGTCACGTTGGAGATCGCCGCGTGGTCCATGCAGTAGGTACCGCAACTGGAGCAGCCGTTGCGGCAGGCGTTCCACGTGTAGGTGGTCGAGCTGGGAGGGACGATCGTGTTGATGATCGACATGGCCTCCGCTCCCCATCCCCAGTGCCAGCCGCGATTGGTGCCGAGGCCGGCGTTCGGCTTGGCCGTGAGCCAGGCGGCGGTGCAGTTCTGTAGGGCGGTCATGGTCTGCGGCACGTTTGCCGAGGCGTCCTGTACCCACGGGTAGGCATTATCAGCCGCGGCGACGCCGTTGCCGCGGTAGTTGAACCGCGAGTTGTCACCGCCGCCGACCAGCGATTCACCGAAAGCGATCGTGTTCGACGACCCGTCGGTCATGCTCTCGATGCCGTAGGTCGTCTGGTAGCCGAACGCCCCCGTCGAGGTGCCGGGGAAGTTCTGGACGTTGCCGATGGTCGTGCCAACGCTGGCGCAGTAGCTGATGATGAAGCCGGTCTTCGGTCCCGCGTTGCCATCGGACGGGCAGAGGAAGCCGGGGATGATGCTCAGAAACGCCGTGTTCTGGAAGTTCTGGCTGTTGCAGACCAACGGATCGAACATGAAGTTGATCGCGTTGTAGATGTTCGACTGCTCTAGGTAGGGGAGCATGAGCGCCTGGGCGCTCCAGCCGTTCCATGTGACCGTTTTGTCGCAGCCGTTGCTGGCGTTCCAGGTGCTCGTGCTGGCCGCCACGCCCATCGGGAAGCTGCCGTGGGTGGAGTGGTAGTTGTGCAGGCCCAGGCCGATCTGCTTCAGGTTGTTGATGCACTGCGCGCGTCGGGCCGCTTCACGAGCGGATTGAACGGCGGGCAAGAGCAAGGCGATGAGGACCGCGATGATCGCGATCACCACCAAGAGCTCGATCAGCGTGAAGCCGCGAGTACGGGGTCGCATGGACGATCTCCTCTCGAAACAAGGGACGATGAGAATGATGAAAAGCTTCGGGACCCATCCGGAAAACGGATGATTTCAATGGCGAATAAAAAGGCGGCGCACACGAGCCGTCCGTGTCAAAATCCGCGCGACCGCCGGAATCCCCAGGGTCCCGCGACGGATGGTGAAACGTGATCGCGTCGGCCTCGAACCGCCGCGGCTTACTTCTTCTTTTCGGCCTTCTTCTCAGCCTTCTGAGACATGTACCCCTTCATCGAGTCTTCGCCCTTCTTAGCGAAGTCGACCTTCTCGATCTTGTCGCCCTCGGAAGGCCCGCCGCCGCAGCCGGTCACCGTCAGGCTGGCCGCGCCGAGCAAGAGACCCATCGCGAACACGCCGAGGCCGAGGCCACTGAACATCCGAGACGAGCGGCCAATGAATCGCAGCATGCAAAAGTCCTTGTGCACGTGAAAACGGAGATGAGAATCAATAAAATTCGAACGGACCTGGGACCACCAAGGAATGTGGGGCGGCGAAAAGACGAAATCGCCCCATCAAGGGCCGTTGCAGCGGCCCTTGATCGATGTCTTAAAGAATTAAAACGCACGAAATCCAGATAGTGACGATCGTGAGTATGGCAAAAACCGCGCCCGACGCCAAGGGGTGTGTTCGAGCCCGTCGAAATATCTCACCGCCGGTGAGTCGGGGTTTTCGATCGCTCGGCGACGGCAGTTCACCGCTCGCGGCGCACGGTTTTTGAATCTCGCATGAGCGGAGATTATATGCCTCCATCATTTAGATACAAGAGGCTGGTCGAGGCTTGTCAACCCGGACTTTGACGTTATGGTGGTAAATTGGTCGTTGCAAGTTCGTTGCGAGGTCGAAGCCGGCAAACGCGCCGGCGAGGAGGAGACGAGGTGGCCGATTTGGACGGACGCGAGCCGGAATCGATTCAGCACGTGGCGGCGAATCGAGGGGCGGGGGTCGACGCCGCGTCTCCCGTGTTGTTTCATCCCTTGACGACCTGCCTTCTGGCCGGTCTCGCCGCAGGGCTGCTCGCCTTCGGCCTGGGCGAGATGAGTTACGACGCCTACAAGGCCAAGCTCGTCCCCACGAACTTGATGGGGAGCATCTCGATGCTCCCCTCGGCGGCGACCCAGGAAGTGGCGACGATCAAGAACTCGGTCCTGGCCTACGCCGAGCTGGGGGCCATGCTCGGCCTGTACCTCGGGCTGGCCGGCGGCTTGGTGCGGAAGTCGGCCCTGGGCGCGGGGATCGGCGGCGTCCTGGGGCTGATCCTCGGAGGAGCGCTGGGGGCGGTGCTGCCGCTGGCGACGTTCCCCGTCTTCTTTCGCGCTATCGATCAGCTTGAAGTCGATCCGATCGTCATCGGCCTGGGTCTGCACATCGTGGTCTGGGGCCTGCTCGGCGGCGCGGCGGGACTCGCCTTCGCTTACGCCCTGGGAAAGCCTCGACGGATGCTCCATTACTTCGTGCTTGGGTTCATCGGCGCGGCGCTGGGGACGGGGGTGTTCGAGGCCGTCGGTGGAATCCTCTACCCGCTGGCCAAGACCGATCAGCCGCTGGCCACGGCATGGAAGGCCCGATTGCTGGCTCGCATGCTCGTCTCGATCGGCGCGGCGGCGGCGATCGGCCTGAGCTTCCCGAGGACGCGCCGGAGCGCGGCGCCGACGATCCGGGCCTGAGCGGCTCGCCGAGCGAATATAAAAAACGCCGGCCGTCCGCGATTGTCGAGATCGCGAACGGCCGGCGTTGAGCTTGAGATCGTGATCCGATCCACCCAAGGAGAGGAGATGGGTCGGATCGACTCGGCGTCGATCAATAGGCGTCGGAGCTGATAACCTCGCCGGAGGCCTTGGTGCCCAGGGCCCACCACATGTTCATCGCGATCGACCCCTTGATGAAGCGGGTGCTGCCGTCGCCGAACAGGACGTTGGCGCCGCCGGAGTGGTTGCTGCTGGCGTTCGTGAGGTTCGAGTGGTCGGCGGAGGCGACGGGGCACGACTCGCAGCCGAACCGACACTGGCCGAATTTGTACTGGGTCGAGCTCGGCGGCACGATGGTGCTGAACATCGTAAAGGCGTCAGCGCCCCAGGCCCACTCCTGGCCTTTGTTGGTGGCGAGGCCGGCACCGGCCGTCGCGGTCAGGAAGGCCTGCGAGCAGGTCTGAAGGATCGAGGAGATGAGCGGTCCGGGAGGAGCCTGACCCATCGCGATGGTGGAATACGGATCTTGATACTGCGGCAGGGTCGGGCCGGTGATGGAGATTCCGCCCACATTCACTCCCGAGACGTAAGGCCCGCCGATGCTGGTGCCGGAGCCGACGATGCCTTCCGCGAAGGCGATCGTGTTCGATGAGCCGTCGGTGATGTTGTTGATGCCGTAGGCGGTGCCGTAGCCGAACAGCCCGGTCGTGACCTGACCTCCGCCGCAATTCGGCGGACTGCCACCGCTGACGCCGGAGTCGGCGGTGATCGTCGTCCCGCGGCTGCCGTAGTAGCTGTTGTAGTTGCTCTGGCCCGCGTTGCCGTCGGACGGGCAAAGGAACGAGGCGATCTTCGTGTTGCGGACCGTCGCATTGACCGCGGAGCTGTACGGGTCGGTGGCGGGGTCGAGCATGAAGTTCGCCGCGTTGTAGATCGGCGTCTGCTCCATGTAGGCCAGGAGCATCGCCTGGGCGCTCCAGCCGGCCCATGCGACGCAGCCGTTGTTCACGGTGTTGAACGACGCAGCGGCCCCCGGCGGGAACGTGTTGTTGGCCGAGTGGTAGTTGTGCAGACCCAGACCGATCTGCTTCAGGTTGTTGATGCACTGGGCGCGCCGGGCCGCCTCGCGGGCCGATTGGACGGCGGGCAGCAAGAGCGCGATCAAGACGGCGATGATCGCAATGACGACGAGCAACTCGATCAGGGTGAACCCCCGATCGATCCTAGGGGCGATTCGCATGTTGACGTCCTTGGCTAATGAATGACGGATCAATCGTTCGGTCGGCGAGACGGAAGCGGCGCGGCGTGAGCGACGCGCTCAAGACATCACATCAAGGAGCGGGCGGGGAGACTTGGATTTCCAGCCGCCGCCGTGAGGCCGCGGCCCGACCGTCACCTCGTCGGAACGGTGTATCCCGATCCGCGACGCGCCTTGCCCGCGGCCCCCTTCTTCGAATTTGCATGCTGCTGCGCCATAAAATCCATGGATTCCTTCATGGATTCGCGGGAGTTCTGGCGGGCGACCGGAACCTCGCCCGACTCGCTCGAACCGCAACCGGACAGCAGCATTCCACAGAGGATCGGCAGGCCGACGAGGCCCACGACGGAAAGAAGCCTTCGTGATTTGCGCATGACGGAGCTACGCCTTTCATCTCGAATGGAAGAGGCTCCTCCAGCGAGGGGATCAAGCGAGACGATGGAAGCGTCGTCGAGCCTCGCCTCGCTTCATCGACGAACCAGAGAGCGCACACGAACTGGCACGCCTCCTTGGCGGAGCCGTGGGCTCAGTCGCTTCCGCAGCACGACCTCACTGAAAGGATGAACGAAAACGGCTCCGCCGATTCCAATGGCACGAACACGGGAATCGGCGAGGAGCCGCGACCAAATCGCCTGTCGGCAGGCATGTCCTAATTCCTTAGTAGGATTCTAGGACGCATTCGCTCCGCTGGCAAGTGCTAGACGAAAGCGTCTTTAGAAATCTCCACCTATGGATGCCTGAATCCGACATGCCTGAATATCTATACGTCAAACACCTGCGCGTTCGACGACGAACGCCACGCACAATCCTATGCGGACATCCAGATACTACGACATTTTCATCCGCTTGACGATGTTCGGACGGACCGCCGCGCCCGGCGGCGACGGTTTTCGTGCTGTTTGTTGCATCAACCATCGTCTTCGCGCATTGCGTCCGCATTCGGCGCGATACGACCGATTTTGCTCTCGACGGATCGGAATCAAGCGAGCAGCTTCGAGACCACTTCGCCGTAGACGTCGGTCAGGCGGAACTGGCGGCCCTGGGACTTGAAGGTGAGCCGGGTGTGGTCCTGCCCCAGCAGGTGGAGGATCGTGGCCTGAAGGTCGTGGATGTGGACCGGGTCTTCGACGACGTGGAAGCCGAGGTCGTCGGTCTTGCCCAGGGTCAGGCCCGACTTGACGCCGCCGCCGGCCAGCCACATGGTGAACGCCTGGGGGTGATGGTCGCGGCCCATGCTGCGGCCGAGCGCGGCGTTCGATTCGACCATCGGCGTGCGGCCGAACTCGCCCCCCCAGACCACCAGCGTGTCTTCGAGCAGACCGCGCTGCTTGAGGTCCATGACGAGCGCCGCGCTGGCCTGGTCGGTCACTCCGCACTGCCCCTTGAGGCCGGCGGCGACGTCGGAGTGGTGGTCCCAGCCTTCGTGGTAGAGGTTCACGAACCGCACCCCGCGCTCGACCAGCCGGCGCGCCAGCAGGCAGTTGGCGGCGAACGAGGGGGCGCCGGGCGTGACGCCGTACATCGCCAGGGTCGCCGGCGATTCGCCGCTCAGGTCCATCAGCTCGGGCGCGCTCGACTGCATCTTGAACGCCATCTCGTACGAGGCGATCCGGGTGGCGATCTCGGGGTCGCCGGCGACCCCGAAGCGCTCGCGGTTGAGGTCGCCGATCAGGTCGAGCGATGCGCGTTCGAGCCGGCGGTCGACGCCGGAGGGGCTGGCGGCGTTGAGGATCGCGTCCCCCTTCGAGCGGAACGGCACGCCCTGATAGGCCGTGGGCAGGAACCCGCTCGACCAGAGGGCCGCGCCGCCGCTGAGTCCGCTGCCCGACGACATCACGACGAAGCCGGGCAGGTCGGTCGATTCGCTCCCCAGCCCGTAGACGACCCACGCGCCGAGGCTCGGCCGGCCGGGGAACGGCGAGCCGGTGTTGAGGAAGATCTGGGCCGGGGCGTGGTTGAACTGGTCGGTATGCATCGATTTAACGATGGCGATATCGTCGGCCGCCTTCGCCAGATGCGGCAGCATCGACGAGAGCTCCGCCCCCGACTGACCATGTCGGCCGAACTTGTAGCGGGCCGACATCAGGCTGGCGTCGGGCCGGATGAACGCATACCGCTGATCCTTGACCACCTCGGCGGGGATCGGCTTCCCGTCGTGCTTGGCCAGCACGGGCTTGTCGTCGAACAGGTCGAGCTGGCTGGGCGCTCCGGCCATGAACAGGAAGATCACCCGCTTGGCCTTGGGCGCATAGTGCGGCGGCTTGGGCGTGAGCGGATTGATCGGCCCGGCGGCCGCGACGTCGGCCGCGCTCGCCCGAGTTCGCCCCTGCGCATCGACGAGCAGCGACGCCAGCGCGATCTTGCCGAGCCCGACGCCGCAATCGCGGAAGAAGTACCGGCGCGTCCGCGCGAGGTTCCAGTCGTGGAGATTCATGACGGGCGTCACTCCTTGGTCACGGTTTCGTCGAGGTTCAGGAGCACGCGGGCGACGGTGGTCCAGGCGGCCAATTCGTTGAGGTCGGCGCCGTCGACGTCGGCCTTCGCCGCGCCGGCGATCTTCGAGGCGTCGAGTTCGCCGCCGCGGAGGCGGGCGAGCTGGTCGCCGTAAAAGGCCGTGATCCGCGAAAGCTCCTCGGGACGCGGCGCGCGGCCCATGCAGAGACGGAACGCGAGCACAATGCGCGCCTCGGCGGTCGGCGCGGGCGCCTCGCGGACGATTCGGCGGGCGAGCGCCTGCGCGGCCTCGACGAACACGGCGTCGTTGAGCATGGTGAGCGCCTGGAGCGGCGTGTTCGACCGCTCGCGGCGGACGCACGTCGTATCCGACGTCGGCGCGTCCATCGTGATGAACGAGGCGTACGGCGAGGTCCGCTTCAAGAACGTGTACAAGCCTCGGCGGTAGCGGTCGCGGCCCACGCTCGTCGGCCAGGCTTCTTGACCGTAAGCGAGCGCGGTCACGCCGTCGGGCTGCGGCGGATGGACGCTCGGGCCCCCCATCATCGGCGCGAGCAGGCCGCTGGCCGCCAGCGCGACGTCGCGAATCGTCTCGGCCCCGACCCGGAACCGCGGCCCCCGCGCCAGGAGCGCGTTGATCGGGTCGCGGGCGATCTGATCGGCCGACGCGTTCGACCGCTGGCGATACGTCGCGCTCGTCACGATCGCCCGGTGCATCGCCTTGAGGCTCCACCCCTGGCGCGGCAGCTCGGTCGCCAGCCAGTCGAGCAATTCGGGATGCGTCGGCCTCGCTCCTTGCACCCCGAAATCTTCGGGCGTGGAGACCAGGCCGCGACCGAAATACGTCTGCCAGAGCTGGTTCGCGACCACCCGGCCGACCAGCGGATTGCGGTGGTCGACCAGCCATCGAGCCAGCGTCAGGCGGTTGAGCGGCGCTCCCTGGGGAAGCGGATGGAGGACGGCGGGCACCCCAGGCCCCACCTCGTCGCCCAACTTCATGAACTCGCCGCGCTTGTGGATGTTCGTCGTCCGCGCGTTCTCGGCCCGGCGCTCCTGCATCACCATCGTCGTCGCCATATGCGGCGCCGACTGCCGCAGCTTGGCGATCGGCTCGCGCGCCTTGGCCAGCTCGGGGGCGACCGCCAGGTAGTGCTTCGTCAACAGCCGTCGCTGGTCGTCGGTCCGCTTCGCCGGGTCGACCAGCAGCACGTCCTCGACGTCGGCGGGGACGCCCGAGGCGATCACCGGGCGGGCGTCGGTCGTCACGGACAGCCGGAACCGGCCGATCGTCGTCTGGTGGATGAACTCCTGGTTCATCGTGATTTTCAGCGTCGTCGGACGGCCGGCGACGACGTCGGGACTGCGCTCGAACTCGAAGACGGCCGCGTGCGGCTTGCCGATCTGACCGTTGACGCCCCAGCCGGTGTCGGTCACGCCGTCGATGGCCAGCGCCGCCGATCGGCTCGACGCGGCGTAGTCCTCCGTGGCCCTGGAGATCTTCAACGGCGCCGCCTTGCCGTCGGCCCCGACGACGGCGGCCTGGAACTCGGTGAGCAGGAAGTCGCCGACCAGAAACAGCGGCGCCCGACCGGGGCCGCCGTCGGGGAGGCTGGGGTCGGGCAGGACTTCGAGCCGAACCGCCGAGACCCCGGCCTGGTCGGTCTGGACCTCGACTTCGTAGACGTCGTTGTTCGGCTTGTCGCCGCTGGCCAGCACCGAGCCGTCGGGCTGGACGGTCAGCGTGGCGTGCTTGCGCGAGACCAGCTTGGTCGGCTTGAGGATCGTCCAATGCGCCGGGTGGAGGGTCTTTTCCCAGGCGGCGCGCTTCGCGCTCAGGCTCTCGGGGCCTTCGGCCGGGTACTGGGTTTCGAGCTTTGCTTCGAGACGCTGGGCCTCGGCCTCGATCTCGGCCCGGCGCGCGGCGATGGCCGGATTGGGCACCTCGATCTCGGGCTCGTCGGCGTTGTTGAGGAACGCGAACAGGCTGTAATACTCGCGATGGGTGATCGGGTCGTACTTGTGGGTGTGGCACTGGGCGCAGCCGACGGTGAGGCCGAGCCAGACGGCGCCGGTGGTCGCGACGCGGTCGACGGTGGCGGCGAACCGAAACTCCTCGACGTCGATACCCCCTTCCTCATTGATCATCGTGTTGCGATGAAAGCCGGTGGCGGTGAGCTGGTCGGCGGAGGGGTTCGGCAACAGGTCGCCGGCGATCTGCTCGATGGTGAACTGGTCGAACGGCATGTCGCGGTTGATCGCCCGGACGACCCAATCGCGGTAGGGCCAGATCGACCGCTCGCGGTCCTTCTCGTAACCGTTGGTGTCGGCGTATCGGGCGCGGTCGAGCCAGTGTCGGCCCCAGGCTTCGCCGTGCTGGGGAGACGCCAGGAGTCGGTCGACGAGTTGCTCATAGGCGTCGGGCCGGGGGTCGGCGACGAAGGCGTCGATCTCGGCGGGCGAGGGGGGCAGGCCGATCAGGTCGAGGCTGAGGCGGCGGATCAGGGTAGGGCGGTCGGCTTCTGGCGACGGTTCGAGCCCCTCCTTCTCAAGCCGGGCCAGGATGAATCGGTCGATCGGGTTGCGCGGCCAGTCGGCCCGCTTCACGGCCGGCGGCTCGGTGCGCTTCGGCGGTTGGAACGACCAGTGGTCGGACTTGATCGAGGCCGACTTCGCCGGATCGGTCCCGTCGGTCGACCACTTCGCCCCCTGGTCGATCCAGGCTCGGAGCAGGCCGACCTCGGCCGCGGTGAGCGGGTCGCCCTCGCCCTCGGGGGGCATCGGGTAGTCGGGGTCGGTCCGGGCGACGGAGTGGATCAGCCGGCTCTCGGCGCTCTTGCCCACCACGACGATCGGCCCCTCGTCGCCGCCGGCCATCAGCCGTTCCTGGACATGAAGCGCCAGCCCCCCCTTGTGCTTCTTCTCGCCGTGGCACGGATAACAGCTCCGCGACAGGATCGGCGCCACGTCGCGCGCGTAGTCGACCACCTTCGACGCCGCCGGCGGCAGCTTCGGAGTCGGTGGATCGGCCGCTTGCGCCGCAACGACGCCGGGCGCGGCGATGAGGGCGAGAGTCAACGGAAGAACGGCGGGGAGGGATCGCAGTTTCATTGGGCAGGCCTCGTTTTCAACAATTATCGCACCTTTCCCCGTTCTTGGCGACACCAGCTTTGGATCGAGAGAATCCACCGCGATCCCACACACACCGTCGAAACGGATGATTCCCAAACACGATCGGTTGTAAATTCTACGTAGGGGCAACGCGACTTGTAGCGAGTGAATTCCCCGCTGGCCGACCGGAAATGCACTCGCTGGCGCTTCGAGCTGCCATGAAAATAGCCTTGAGGCGAACCGGTGCATGCCCGATTACAAGCCCGGAGCGCCAGCGAGTGCATGGATTCAAACGTCCGACCGGAAATGCACTCGCTGGCGCTTCGAGCTTGTAATCGGACCCGGCCGACCGCGATCCCCCATTTTCATGAGGCTGGGTGTCCCGAAGGCGTCATCGCGGTTTGTATTCCGCTCCCCGATCATCCCCCAGTCGGTCCCACGAACGATTCTCAGATCAAACCCAATCGGCCGGGCACCCCAGCCAGGCTTAAAAACGCGCAAACGAAGCCAATCTGGCAGGGTGGGCACTGCCCACCGATCGAACCGCCGCGATGTTTCGATCGCCTCCCACCGTGAGGACGGAGAAGCCGAACCGAAGAAGACGCGCGAACGAACCCAACTCCATGACTAAACACAAGCCATTGCACTTGAAGGCATTACGAAACTCACCAGCCGCTTCGACGGGCGCAAACGAACCCAATCGCCCGACGCGTCGGCTCGATCAGCCAGCCGGAACGGCGAGCCGAAGGAGGTCCGGCGTCTGGTCTTTGGAGGGCCGAAAGAACCGCTTATTTTGGGCAAACGAAGCCAATTGGGGTTGGCCCCGGATCGTCGGGGAGAGTCGTCGATCGCCTGCGTTTCGGCGCGAAGGAACGGTCATGAGCCTTTGGCTCAACCCGTCCCATGAAAATGGGGTCGGGTTGGGTTATGCTGCGGATGTCCGGCCCTGGGCGAGAGGCCGTCATTGGCTTTGGTGTCGCGAACCCGCGAAGGAACTTGGTCCCGGCCTCGGCTCGACTTCATGTCGAACCCCGTCCTGTCGCCCCCCGGAAGCGGGGGAGCACGTAGAAGAAACTGCTTTACGCCCCGAGGTCGTCCCACCGGCTCGGACTGCTTCGTTTCCGACCACTCGAGTTGGAGGGGACGTCATGGACATCGTTCACGATCGCTGCGCCGGGCTCGACGTCCACAAGAAGACCGTCGTCGCCTGCGTCCGCCACATCAACCCCGACGGCTCGGTCGCCTCGGTGGTCCACACCTTCGGCACGATGACCGCGGACTTGCTGGCCCTGGCCGACTGGCTCGACGCCCACGGCGTCCGCGAGGTCGCCATGGAGAGCACGGGCGTCTACTGGAAGCCGATCTTCCACATCCTGGAAGGGCGATTCGACGTGATGCTGGTCAACGCCGGGCGGCTCAAGCAGGTCCCCGGCCGCAAGACCGACGTCAAGGACGCCGAGTGGATCGCCCAGTTGCTCCAGCACGGCCTGCTGTCGCCCAGCTTCATCCCCAAGCCGGAGATCCGCGAGCTTCGCGACCTGACCCGGCAGCGCACCGAGTTGGTCCGCGACCGCGCCGCGGTGGCCAATCGCCTCCAGAAGACGCTGGAGGACGCCAACGTCAAGCTGGGGTCGGTGGCCAGCGACGTCCTGGGGGCCTCGGGGCGCGCCATGATCCGGGCGATCATCGACGGCCAGGACGACCCGGAGAAGCTGGCCGATCTGGCCAAGCAGCGGCTCCGGGGCAAGATCCCCGAGCTGAGGCGGGCGCTGTTGGGCCGGGTCACCGACCACCACCGCTTCGTGCTCCGGCTGCTGACGGATCAGATCGACGCGTTGGAACGCCTGATCGAGCGGCTGGACGAGCGGATCGACGAGGCCATGAGGCCGTTCGACGAGGCGGCGGGCCGGCTCCAGGGGATCCCCGGAGTGGGGGATCGGGCGGCGGAGGTGATCGTGGGGGAGATCGGGCCGGACGTGGAGTCGTTCCCGACCGCGGGCCACCTCTGCTCCTGGGCGGGGCTGTGCCCGGGCAACGACCAAAGCGCCGGCAAACGCCGCAGCGGCAAGACGACCAAGGGGAGTCCGTGGCTGCGTTCGCTCCTGGTGCAGTCGGCGTGGTCGGCCAGCCACGCCAAGAACACCGCCTTCAGCATCTGCTACCGTCGATGGGTCCCACGACTCGGGAAAAAGAAGGCTCTGATCGCCGTGGCGCACAAGATCCTGGTGGTGATCTGGCACCTGCTCAAGAACGGGGCCGACTACCGCGAACGCCAACTACCAGCCCCTGCAGCCTGACACATGGCCCGGAAGATTTTCAGAAGAAGCCAATTTCGAGGCCACGCGATCAGACCCGCAGGAAGGTCTTGGTGCGGTACAGGTGATAGAGGAACAGCCATTTCGCGGCCAGCACGCCGGCGGCCATGAGCGCGGGGCGGGCGAGGTCGCTGCAATATCGGGTGTGGGCGAAACCGTTTAGGAAGAACTGCGCGATCTCGCGGAACGGGACGATGTTCTGCGCGACGTAGATCGTGATGGCGTTCATCCCGATCACCACGAAGAAGAACGACCAGGCGCGGAGCTTCCAGACGTCGATGATCGTGTAGAAGAGGCCCAGCAACATCAGGCTGAAGCCGCCGGCCACGAGGACGAAGCTGCTGGTCCAGAGGATCTTGATGATCGGGAAGTCGCGCCCCCAGAGGTAACCGAGAGCCACGCTGACGGCCCCCGAGGCGATCAGGCCGGCGGCCTTGGCGCCGGGGCGCCGGGCGGTCATGAGCCACTGGCCGGCGAGGACTCCCAGCAGCGCGGTGGCCACGGCGGGGATGGTCGAGAGCAGACCTTCGTTGTCGCCGAAGCCGTAGTAGCTCTTGAAGATCTTGCCGGGCAGGAAATGACGATCGAGGTAGCCGGAGAGGTTGGTCTCGATGCTGAAATCGCCCGCCTTGTGCGACTCGGGAGCCGGTACGAACGTCAGAATCGCCCAGTATCCGACGAGGATTCCCGCGACGATCAGCGCCTGGGTTCGGGTCTTCGTGAACAGGTAGATGACCGCCGCGATCCCGTAACACACCGCGATCCGCTGCAAGACGCCGGCCACGCGGAGGTTGGCGAAATCGAGCTTGAGGAGCCCGCCATTGATCAGCCCCAGCAAGAACAGCAGAACCACCCGCCGCGCCGTCCGCTGAAGCGCCTGCGATCGGGGGTGTTCGCCGGTCTGGTACTTGGTGAGCGAGAACGGGATGACGACCCCGACCAGGAACAGGAAGAGGGGGAAGATCAGGTCGTAGAACCGGAAGCCCTGCCACTCGACATGCTCGAACTGCTCGCCGAACATCGCCGCCCCGGGCGTCCCCCACCATTTGCAGAGGGAACGCACGAGGGCGTCGCCGCCGATGATCCAGAACATGTCGAAGCCGCGCAGGGCGTCAATGGAGAGCAACCGCTCGGGCTTCGGGGCGACCTTGACGACGGGCGCGGCGTCGTCGAGCGGCATCGGCTGTTCGCTGTCGGGGCTGGCCATGGGGGCTCTCCGTCAGTATTCGCGAGGCGAGAGACGTCCTTCCCTGGAGAGCGGGAGGCTTTGTGACGAGGTTACTTGCCGGCCTTGGGGAAGTCGTCGGGGATGGGGATCGTCACGTCGCCGGTGGCGGCCCATTCGGTCCCTCGGAGCAGCACCGTGCGAAAGCCGGGGCACCGGATGGCCTGGTCGTCGTCGTTCATGACGTGGCCCATCACCGTGGTGAAGACCCGCCCCTTGCCGTAGGGGATCACCCAGATCATCGGCTCATTGGTCTCGGTCCCCTTGTGTTCCTTGTCGGAATAAGCGGTGGCGAGGATCTCCATGTGCTCGGCCGGCCCGCGCTGGCCGTGGTAAAGCTCGTCCTTGGCGTGGAGCCACTCGGCGGGCATCCCCTTGGTGATCGGGTGGTCGGGCTTGCGAACCTTGATCGTGAAGGGATGCGTGGGGCCGTGGCCCGAGCCCGGGCCCTCGCCCTTGGGCGTGCGGACGACCTGGCCCGCGTCGTCGACCGTGACCCGGTCGCCGAACTTGGGGTCGCGCCAGCCGAGGCCGATCATCTTGTTGTACTCCGGCCAGTCGGAGAACGCGTTGTTCGCCGCGTGGATGATCGCCAGCCCGCCGCCGCCGGCGACGTACTCCTCAAGCGCCTTCTGAACCTCTTTGGGCCAGGCTTCGCCATTGTAGTTGCTAACGACGACGTCGTACTTGCTGAAGTCGGGGCGGAACGAATCCCAGGCTTCCTTGGGCGACTTGGCCGGGGGAGCGGTCGCCACCGTCACGTCGAACCGGCCCGAACGCTCCAGGTCGGCCTTCATCGGCGGCGTCATGTTCTTCCAGGTGTGGTTGTTCTGCCCGTCGATGATGAGAACGCGAACCTTCTCGGCCGCGCTCGCCGACGTCGAGACGCCGAACGCCAGCCCGATGGCGAAGATCCCCGTCAGCACCCGGAAGCCAATCCCTCGAACCATGGTCGTCGTCCCCCAGTCAGCGTGTCTTCCATCTCGTGGCCGGCTCCTAGGATACAGCGACCGTCGCCGAGTTCAACAACCCGCCGAGAGAAGCGACGGCCGCGTCCGGGGACGAGGCGGGGGACGGAACGGTCATTTCGCGGCCCGGCTCAACTGGAAGACGGTGGTCCCGGCGTCCTTGCCGTTGAATTTCGAGTCCCAGTTGCAGACGACGCGGCCGTCCTTCTCGAAGACCATCGTCATGCCGCTGATATACATATCCTTGGCGGGGTCCAGGTTCGAGCCGCCGTCGAAGACGAAGACCAGCTTGTCGAGCGTGGAATGGTCGCGGTCGAGCTTGAACCGGGGTTGGTTCTGCGCCGCGCAGTAGTGGGTCATTCGAAGGTCGTCGCGGTCGAGATGGTAGACCGAGACCATCTCGTGCCCGGTGTCGGGGAAATCGGTCTCGACCAGGGCGGAACCGGCGCCGGTCAGCTTGTAGATCACCTTGCTGTCGCTTTTATGCGTCTCGTCCTGGTGCTTCATCTCCGACTTGTTGTTCCAGTCGCCCTTGAGCGTCTTGAGCTTCGCGAACGCCTCCCGGGCCGCGACCGGCGATCCGCCGCCCCCCTTGTCGTCCGCCGAGACCGGCCCGACGACGGTGAAAGCCAGACTTGCGACAAGCACCAGCGCGTTGAAATAGAAGATCCGTAGCATGACAATCCTCCTCAATTTGTAAGTAAGGACCACGGGAACACGGCCGCCTGACGCCTCTTCATCCGTTGCTCCGCTACGATCGACGGTGCAACTTACATCGACAGTGTACGCCTGTCAATTTAACCTTCCGTCAACCTTTCGAGGATTTTCGCCATGGCCCAGGTGAACATGTCGTTCGAGCACGGCCAGCCTCCCGAGGTGGCGCGGGAGAACTTCGTGAAGGGGATCGAGAAGGCCCACGCCGAGCACGGGCGCTGGATTCATAAGGTGTCGTGGTCGGACGACCGGACGTCGGCGGTGCTCACGGGACCGTCGTACGAGGTGACGATGAGTCTGGACGACACGCACGTCCACGCGCGGGGTCGCGTGCCGCTGGCGTTCAAGCTGTTCGAGCGGCCGGTGCGGCGGTACATCGAACAGTCGCTGGAAAAGGAGACGTGAATCGAGATCGTTCGATATGAGCCATGTCGGTTTTCTTTTGAGTTGCACACGAGCCGAGGTCGAATTCCCTTCTCTCCTTGTGAGGGGAGAAGGTGCCGCGCAGCGGCGGATGAGGGGTCTACGATCGCCTTGGCCTTCGCAAATCCCCCTCATCCGGCCGTTCCGGCCACCTTCTCCCCCAGGGGGGAGAAGGCATGTTCGCGACAGCCTGTTTTGATCCATTCCCGCCGTCCGTGGGGGATCTGCGTCAGTCACCGGTCGGGTCGGTCGCGGCCTTGTGGTGCTCGGCGACTTCGGTAGGGGTCAGTGCCCGGGCGTAGATCGCGACCTCGTCGAGCTTGCCTTCGAGGCGGTCGCCGAGGGTGAACGTCGAGCCGAGGCCCGACGCGTCGGCGTCGGTCTCGCCCTGGATCTCAGGCTTCCCGTCGAGGTAGACGACGACGCCACGGCCCTGGCGGACAAGGGCGACGTGATGCCAGGCCTTGGGGGCGATCTCGGTCTTGCCGACGAGCGCGGATTCGGACTTGCCGGAGCCGTGGGTGAAGGCGAGCCGGCCGGCCAGGGTCAGGCCGAGGGCGTCGCCGGGGGTCTTGTCGCGGCTCCGCTCCAGCAGGACGGCGTCCTTCGCCACTCCGTTCCAGAACCAGAAGTCGACGGCGTAGACCTCGGCCGAGACGTCGAGCTTGCCGGCGATCGTGCCGCCCGCCAGGTGGTTGGATCGGTTGGTTCGGGGACCGACGCGGAAGCCCGGCAGCTCGGGGCCTGGCAGATAGAGCGCGACGCCCGGCGTCCTCTGGGCCGGATGCTCGTGGCCGGTCGCGTCGTGGGCGACGGCCCCGTCCATCTCGTCGAGCCGCCAGAAGGCCGAGGGACGCGAGGCGAGGACGATCTGGGCGTACCGCGAGGCGATCGGGACGTCGTGGCGCCGCGGCTGGCCGGCGACCTGTTCCAGCAGCCCAAGCACGGCGTCGACGATCTTCGGTTCGGCCTGCACTTCGAGCCCGGCGGTGCGCGCGGGCCAGGTGGTGTAGCCGCCGAGCGCGTGCTGCTCGGGGGGCGGGATGTAGCCCTCGGAGCCGTTGGCCAGCTCGATGTTCATCGTCGTGGCGAGCGGGCTGCGGGCCTTGATCTTCAGGCCGGTGAGTCCGTAGACCTCGTCGGGGATCGCCGCCACGCCGAGGCCGCCGATGCGGATCGCCTGGAGCTTGAGCGTCCGCTCGGGCTCATCGTGCAGATAGATCGCCTCCTTGGCGTAGACCTCGGGAATGCTCTTCGCGACGCGGTCGCCCATCTTGTCGACGACCGCGCGGGCCCACTTCAGCCGCTCGGCGTCGGGCGTCCGCCGGCGCAGGGTCAGCGTGGTCTGGGCCATGGCGACGGGCGGATGGTCGTCGAACGTCTTGATCGACTGGTAGGCCCGAAACGCGGTGTCGGCGACCTGGTCGGCGAAGGCGTCGATGCCGGGATTGCTGCTGGGTTTGCCGTAGTCCATCCACTGCTGGTCGCCGCTGGTCCCTTGCGACATGATGGCGACGAACGAGTCGTCTTTAGCCTCTGCGCCGAGCTTGCGGGCGAGCGCCTTGGCGAACCGGCCGTAGTAGTCGGCCGAGACCGGCTCCGAGCCGAAGTAGTGCATCGAGTAGTTGGCCAGGACCGCGATCGGCCGGCCCGAGGTCGACTGGATCGCCAGCAGCGTGAGCCCCGGATCGACCGCGCCCGACGGGCCGACGACGTCGGGGTTGATGTGGCCCGGGTGCATGTTGGCCCGGACGTTGCGAACGCCGAACGGGTCTTCGATCATCCGATCGGACCGTCGAATCCAGCGCCGACAGTGGGTATGGGCCTCGTCGTCGATCGCGGCCCAGCCGACCTTCGCCGGCGCGAGGGCGGCGGCGGCCCGCTCGATCCCCTCGGCGATCTTCGCGGGCAAAAACGCCGCATAGGCCGGATCGACGGGCGTCCCCAGCGCGCCCATCACCGAGGGCGCGGTGTGCGTGTGGGTGGCGGCGATCAGCATCCGGTCGACGGCGATGCCGGTCTTCTGGTGCGTGAGCGCCTTGGCCTGGTCGATCAGCTCGCGGGGCATCATGCAACTGTCGACGATCGCGATCGCCAGCCGGGCCTTGCCGTCGTCGATGACCAGACAGCGGGCGAAGACCGGGTCGCGGACCTTGTCGGCCTTGGCCTGGAGGAAGCCGCCGTTGACGATCACGGGGAAGGTCTGGGGCGAGACGTCGATCGCGAACGCGCCGGCCTTCAACGTCCCGCCGTCGTCGGCCTTGGCGTTGATCGGATGCGCGGCGATCACAAGCGAGAGAACAAACAGGCACCTGAAGCGGACCGTCATGGTCATGGCGAAGTCACCCGCGGGTTGAGTTTGTCGAGAGGGTCAATCGAGCGATTCGCCCAGCTCGCGCAGCCTGGCGGCGAGGCGTTCGGCGCGCTGGCGTTCGGCGTCGGCGCGCTGGCGTTCGGCGTCAGCGCGATGATTCGCGGCGTCGGCGCGTTCGTTCGCGGCGTCGGCGTCGTCGCGGACTTCTTGAAAGGTCTTGAAGGGGGTTCCGTCCGGTTCGTAGATCTTGAGGTTGTCGGAGCCTTCGCCGGGCTCGAAGCGGACGCCCAGGCGGGGGCTGACGTAGCCTTGCATGTCGGCGATCTCTTCCAGCCGCCCGACGCCCTCGCGCCGCCAGCCGGACAGCGAGCCGTCCTCGGGGTCGTAGATGTAATACTCCTCGACGCCCAGGTCGTCGTAGAAGCGGAACTTCCGCGCCATCTCGCTGCCCCGATTGCCCGGCGAGAGGATCTCGAACACGACGTGGGGCGGGATTCCCCCTTCCTCCCACTGCATGTAAGAGCCGCGATAGCCCTTGGGCCGCCCGAAGACGACCATGGCGTCGGGCGCGGTGCGGATCTTGGGGTTCCCCTCCTGGGCGTACCAGAGGAGGTCTCCGGCCACGAAGACGTTGGGGTCGTCGCGGAAGACCGTCTCCAGGCCTTCCTTGACGAGCACGATCCACTTGAACTGAAGCGTGTTCTCCGCCATCGGATTCCCGTCGTCGTCGGGGTAGAGGTTGCGATCGGTCGAGGGCCGAGTGATCGACGTGCTCATGGTCGTGTCCACCTTCTGGACTGGGATCCTCAAGGGGCCTGGCCGTTCAAGTGTGCCACGGACGCTCGATCGAGGCCAGACCGGCGCGGCGGTTCGGCATGGCTTCTGCAACCGCAATTTTTCCTATATCTTAACGAAAACCCTTCGTGTCGGGGACGGCGACGAATACGATGGTTCGGCGATCCGTCGATGCGGGGCAGGGCGGTCGGGAAGGCGGCGCGGGGCGAAGCGAAAGGGGCGTGTCGACGTGGTCTTGTGGATTGTCGGCGGAGTCGTGGCGTCGGGGCTCGTCTATCTGGGTTGGACGTACAACCGGCTGGTCGAGTTGAACAAGCGGGCCGACGGCGCGTGGAGCGACATCGACGTCCAGCTCAAGCGGCGATGGGACCTGGTTCCGGCCCTGGTCGAGACCGTCAAGGGGTATGCGCGGCACGAGTCGGGGACGCTCGAAGGCGTGGTCGAGGCGCGGTCGCAGGCCGAGCGGTCGGGCTCGGTGGCCCAGCGCGGCGAGAGCGAGCGCGGGCTGTCGACCGCCGTCGGCCGCCTCTTCGCCGTGGCCGAGGCCTATCCCGAGCTGAAGGCCGGCCGCAACTTCCAGGACCTTCAGAAGTCGCTGGTCGAGATCGAGAACAACGTCCAGTACGCGCGGCGGTACTACAACGCCGTGATCCGCGACCTCAATACGCTGGTGGAGAGCTTTCCGTCGTCGCTGATCGCGTCGGCGGGGGGCTTCGGCCCGCGCAACTACTTCCAGATCGACGAGGCCGAGCGCGCGACGCCGCGGGTCGGGTTCGAGCCGAGGCCCGGCGACGGCGCGGCCGCGTCTGAACGGCAGGGCTGAAAGGCCGGCAAGGGAGAGACGCTCGTGAGAAGGTTCCTGGTCCCGGTCGCCTTGCTGGTCGCGGTCGCGGTTTTCGGCTCGTCCGCCCCCCGTACGATGGCCGACGAGGGCTGGTCGATCGCCGATTTCAACGTCGACGTGGCGGTGGGGCTCGACGCCGGCATCGACGTGACCGAGACGATCGAGGCCGACTTCGCGTTCCCGAGGCACGGCATCCTCCGCGAGATGCCGATCCGCTACGCCGTCGGCATGCATCAGTACGCGCTGCGGTTCCGGCTGCTGGGGGTGGACGACGGCGCGGACCGCGACTACCCGACGTCGGTCTCGTACGAGTCGAACCTGGTGCGAATCCGGATCGGCGATCCCGACCGCACGGTCGTCGGCCGCCGTCGCTATCGGATTCGCTATCGCGTTCAGCGGGCGATCCTCTGGGAAGGAAACCACGCCTGGGAGAACGCCAACAACGCGGTGCTACGCTGGAACGCGACGGGGACCGAGTGGGAGGTGCCGATCGCTCATTCGCGGGTGGTCGTCCACCTGCCCCGCGACCTGACCGACGACCAGCTCACCTACGACGCCTGGGTCGGCCACTACGGCGCGCACGGCCGCGATTTCCGGACCCATCGCGTCGACGCCCGGACCATCGAGTACGAGACCGGCCCGCTTCGGGCCCGCGAGGGGATCACCGTCGAGCTGACGATGCCTTCCGACGCGGTCGCCCAGCCGGGATGGTGGCAAGAACTGCGGTGGTGGACCGTCGATAATTTCCCTTACATCGTCTTCCCCGCGACGGCCGCGGCCTGCTTCCTGGCGTGGTTTCTGCGGGGGCGCGACCTGCCGGGGACGGGGACGATCGTGGTCGGCTACGAGCCCCCCGACGGCCTGTCGCCGGCCGAGGTCGGCACGCTGATCGACGAGCGCGTCGATATGGTCGACATCTCGGCCACGATCATCGACCTGGCGGTCCGGGGCTATCTCAAGATCGAGGAGGTCGAGGCCGGCGGCTGGTTCTCCTCGGGGGGTGAATATCAGTTCGTCCGGCTTCGCGGCCCCGACGGACTCAAGCCCTTCGAGCGCAAGCTGTTCGACAAGCTTTTCGGCAATCGCCAGACCGTCATGCTGAGCGACCTCCGGGAGAAGTTCTACCCGGTCATCGGCCTCGTCAAGGACGACCTGTACAGCGGGCTGAGCCGCGCGAGCTACTTCGACGGCAACCCGGAGACGGTCCGGACGAGTTTCCTGGTCGGCGGGATCTTCTTGACGGCGCTGGCCCTGGCCCTGGCGTGTCTGATCCAACTCGTCCTCATCGACCGCATCTTCCCCGCGCCGGCGATCGTCGCGGGGCTTCTCTCGGCGGTGGTGGTCGTCGTCGCCAGCCGCGTCATGCCGCGGAAGACCCGCAAGGGGCGGATCGCCTGGGAGCGGATCTCCGGACTGGAAGAGTACATCCGCCGGGCCGAAGTCGACGACATTCAAGACCAGGAGCGCCGGGGGGTCTTCGAGCGGCTCTTGCCGTACGCGATCATCTTCGGCCTCTCCAATCGCTGGGGCAAGGCGTTCGCCGACCTCTACCGCCAGCCCCCCGACTGGTATCAGCCCGCGCACGGCGGCGACTTCTCAACCTGGGTGCTGGTCAACGACCTCGACCGCTCGATGTGGATGATGAACCGGACGTTCCCCACCCAGCCCCGTTCCACCGGCGACGGCGGCGGCGGCCGAGGGGCCGGCTACGGCTGGTCAAGCGGCGGCTTCGGCGGCGGCGGCTCGTCCGGCGGCGGCTTCGGCGGCGGCGGCGGCAGCTCGTGGTGACAAGCCTAAACGCCGCGTCCCCCGCGCCGCGCGCCATTCTTGGGACGGAATTCCTTCATCGAACTTGGTCCGCCGCCCAGGGCGCCGACGACATCGGCGGCCTTGCAGTACAGCGAGCCCAGAATCTCCTCGTCCGTCGCGGCCTTGGTATTCTTCATGACGGCGATCCCGGCCTTGTCCAGGAGCATGGGCACGATCCCCCTCGCGTTGCCCCCCCGGGGCAGGTCGATGCGCAACCAATCCTCGTCCCGCCGAACGAATAAAGTAATCTTGATAGCGGCGATGACGTCGGGCTTGACCCCTTGATCCGTCAAGTAGTCCTTCGTCAGCCGCGTGGGATCAAGCGCCGCGGTCATAAGCTCTCGCGAACCGGGCGTGTCCAATTCGGTTTTCGGCGGGTCGTCCCGCCAGTTCTCTTGCCGCCAGTTCGCGGGCGCGGCGATCGTCGGATGGTCGACGTCCCCCTGCGCAGCCGCGACGACGGATGCGACGAGAGGCCGTACTACTTCGTCCAGCTTCTGGAGCGCCTCGGTCAGCCTGCGTCTGTCCCCCTCGACCTTGTCGTTCAGCGTCTCGGGAGGGATGCGGATATAGCTGCACGGATGGTCGAAAGCGCCGTTCGCATGGATGTTCAGCCGCTTGCCGGCGGCGATTTCCGGGCCCAGCAGGTCGATCATGGCGGGCGTCTTCGGGTCGAAAGGCCTGCCGGCTTGCCGCGTACGATTGTAGCCCAGGGGGAAGGCGATATGGATCATGGGCCGTCCGCCCGCTTCCTTGTCCTCAGGAACGGCGCGCACTCCCAAGACGTGCGGGTCCTGCGCGCGCAGCCAGTCGCCGATTTTTCGAAGCCGTCGCTCCGTCTCCGCCTCCGTCGGCATCGGCGGCTCGCCCACCCTCAAGAACCTCCCGTATCGCGGGTCGTCCGCCTTGAAGCCGTCCATGATGCGACGTCTCCTCTCTTGATTCAGCACGCGCATGCGCCCGCATTGCAGAGCGAAGGCTGTCGAAGTCGAATCATCCCGCTCCCGCAAGGAATACGCGATTGTTGGACACGAGTCGCCGGAATTCCCGCCGGACGTCCCGAGGCGTCGAGCAGCGCGTGCAGTTCGGCGATCCGACCCGTGACGACGCGCTTGAGCAACCCGTCGTGCGACGGCTGGATCGCGAGCAGGGCCGGGACGGCCGTTGCTGGCCCATCCCCAAAAGCTTAGGATGCGGGTTTGAATCCATCGATTGAATCGACCGACCCCGAGGTGACGGCGCATGAACGATTCCGAGGGACGAGCCGCGAACCCCGCGACCGAGACGGATAGCCGCCCGCGTTCGTGGCGGCGGTTCTTCACCCGGCCGGGCGTCCGGGCGACGATGATCGTCGTCCTGCTCGTCGGCGGCTGGGTCGGATGGTTCGTCCGAGCCGCCCGCATCCAGCGCGAGGCGGTCGCGGCGGTCAACAAGCTTCACGGAATCGTCTCCTACAACTGGATCTGGGCGAAAGACGACCCCTTCCATCAGTATTCGTCCAATCAGATCGAATGGATGAAACCGCTGATCGACGCGCTCGGGCCGGATTGCTTCATGAACGTCGTCCGGGTGGGGATCTTCTACGGCCGGACCGACGACGCCTTGCTGGACCAGGTCGGCCGCTTCCCTCATCTCAGGTTCCTCGAACTCTACGACGGCGGTGGGACCACCAAGGAAAACAGCGGGATCACCGACGTCGGCCTCGCCAACCTGAAAAGCCTGACCGGTCTCGAACGGATTGAACTCGGGCGCGCCAACCCGCACGTCACCGACGCCGGGCTGGCCCACCTGAAGGGGCTGGTGAACGTCGAGACGCTCTCACTCAAAGGATCGCAGGTTACCGGCGCCGGGCTCGCCGCGCTGCAAGGCATGACCCGCCTCGAAATCCTGGACCTGAGCGGCTCGCGGGTCGACGACCTTGCGCCGATCCGGAATTTGAAGAAGATCAAGCAGCTCGATCTGCGGTCGACGCCGATCACCGACGTCGGCCTGAAGCCCGTCGCCGGCATGAGCCGGCTGGAAGTCCTCTTTCTGAGAGACACCCCGATCGCCGACCTCGGACTGGCCGGCTTCAGAAACCTGGAGAGTCTGGTCCATCTCGATCTCGCCGACACGATGATCACCGACGCCGGCATGGCCTCCGTCAGGGGGTTGGAAAGCCTGACCCTCCTCAATCTCGCCAACACGAAGATATCCGACGTCCGAAAGTCCGGCGTGAGCGACATGGGGAGCCTGACCCGCCTCGACCTCTCCAACACCCAGCTCACCGATGCCGGGCTCGCGGGGATCGGACGCCTTGAGAATCTCTTCCACCTCGACCTCCACGGCACGAAGCTCACCGACGCCGGGATGAGCGCCTTGAAAGACCTGAAGATTTTGATCAACCTCAATCTCGACGACACCCAGGTCGCCGACGCCGGGATGGCGGAACTCGCCGCGTTGCCGGAGCTTCGGAGCCTCTCGCTGAATCGCACGGCGGTCGGCGACGACGGCCTCAAACGCCTCGCCGGCCTGCGCCAGCTCGCCTCGCTGTCGTTGGATCAGACGCGCATCACCGACGCCGGGCTCATCGGCGTGGAGGGGCTGAAGATGTGCAGCAGCCTCTCGACGGCCAAGACGGCCGTGACCGTCGCCGCCATCGAGGCGTTCACTCGAAAACGGCTCCCCGCAACGCCCGGCGACTGGCCCCCTTGAATCGACCACCTTCCTCGATTCACGAGTTTTCGCCCCAGGCCTCATTGGCACCATTAACCATACTACACGTTTTGACACATAGATTCAATAAACCGAATCCGAGGTGACGCCGCATGAACGATCTCGAGCCACAAATGGCGTCCCACACACCCGAGACTGACGCGCACCGGCGGTTCATCCCCGGTCTGAGAGCGCGAGCGACGATGATCCTCACTCGCCGTCGCTCGTGGCGACGACTCATCCCCCGGTTGAGCGTGCGGAAGACGATGATCCTCGTCCTGGTGGTCGGAGGCGGCGTCGGCTGGCATCTTCGCAGCGTCCGCATCCAGCGCGAGGCCGTCGAGGCCCTCAGCAGGGCGGGGGCGAGCGTCGAGTACGATTGGATCTGGGGCGATCACGAACCCTTTTCATACGGCGAGAGGCGGCCGAAGCAGCCGCCGACGTGGTGGTCCGAGACGATCGACGGACTCAAGCCGTTCCTCGAGTCCCTGGGGACGGACCATTTCAAGCGGGTCGTGGCCGTGTATTCGACACACGGCCCGCGGAAGGTCGACGACGCGTTGATGGCGCAAGTCGCCCGCCTGAACGGCCTCAAACGCATCTGGATCAAGGGCGGCGTCGCGGTCACGAACGCCGGCCTCGCCGAGTTGGAGGGCCTGACCAGCCTGAAACAGCTCGAGCTCCAGGACATGGGGCCGTCCGTCACCGACGCCGGGATCGCCCATTTGAAGGGCCTGGTCGACATCCAATGGCTCGCGCTCCAGTTCCCCGGGATCACCGGAGCCGGGCTCGACGCGCTGCAAGGCATGACCCGCCTCGAAGTCCTGGACCTGGATGGGTCGGGAGTCGAAGAGCTCACGCCGATCGGCCGATTGAAGGCCCTGACAGCACTGCGCCTTCATTCGACGTCGATCGACGACGCCGGGCTCGCCCCCGTCGCGGGCCTGGGCCGTCTAAGATGCCTCGATCTGGGCGGCACGAAGGTCACCGACGCCGGGCTCGTCCACCTACAAGGCGTCACCAGTCTGTTCTGGCTCATTCTCGACGAAACGCGAGTCACGGACGCCGGCATGGCCAGCCTGGAAGGGCTGTCGAAGCTGGAAATCCTCTACCTGAATCATACAGAGGTCGGCGACGAGGGCGTCCGCCGGCTCGCCGGGCTTGCCTCGCTCAAGTCTCTCAGGGTCGGAAAGACTCGCATCACCGACGCCGGCATGCGCGCGGCCTGGGGACCCGACACGTACTATCTCGATCACAAGAGCCAGCCGAGCAATCCCAACACCTCGCTCCTCGAATACCATCGTCGTCCGACGAGGTGAGAGCCGACCTCGATTCCCGACCGCTCACGCCAGCAGCGCCGGGACGATCTTGGCGTGGGTGACTTCGTGGTCGGTGAGGCTGTCGTCGCGGCCCTCGTGGGGGAAGACGAGGCGGCGGTGGTCGAGGCCGAGGGTGTGGAGGATGGTCGCCTGGAGGTCCTGGACGGAGACGGCGTCGGTCACGGCTGAATAGCCGAAGTCGTCGGTCGCGCCGTGGACGTAGCCGTGCTTGAAGCCGCCGCCGGCCAGCCAGAGCGAGAACCCGTGGCGATTGTGGTCGCGGCCGTCCTTGCCCTGCGAGACCGGCAGCCGGCCGAACTCGCCCGTCCAGAGAACGATGGTGTCGTCAAGCAGCCCGCGCTGGCGAAGGTCGAGCACGAGCGCCGCGCTCGGCTGGTCGGTCCGGGCGCACAGCGACTTGAGCATCTCGGCGTTCTTGTTGTGCGTGTCCCACGGCTGGCCGCTCAGGAACAACTGCACGAACCGCACCCCGCGCTCGATCAGCCGGCGGGCGATCAGGCAGCGCGTTCCATACTCGCGCGTGACCTCGTTGTCGAGGCCGTACATGCTGCGGATCGCCTTCGGTTCGCTGTCCAGATTGAGGGCGTCGGGGACGGCCGTCTGCATCCGCGCGGCGGTCTCGAAATTGGCGATTCGGGCCTCCAGCTCGGTGTCGCCGGCGTGCCGCGCCAGATGCGCCTGGTTGAGGGCGTCGAGGAACCGGAGCTGGCCGCCGCGCGCCTCGGGCGTAAGGGTTTTGGGAGTCTCCAAGTTCAGCACCGGGTTCGCGCCCGAGCGGAACGGGGTCCCCTGGTAGACGGCGGGGAGCCAGCCGCTCGACCAGTTCCGCACGCCGTCGACCGGCAGGCCGCCGGGGTCGGAAAGCACCACGTACGCCGGCAGGTCGCGGTTCTCGGACCCGAGCGCGTAGATCACCCACGAGCCCAACGTCGGCCGTCCGGCGAGGATCTTGCCCGAGTGGATCAACCGGAGCGCCGCCTCGTGGTCGACCGACTCGGTGGTCATCGACCGGACCAGCGTGATCTCATCGGCGATCGCCGACGTGTGGGGCAACAGCTCGCTCAAGACCATCCCCGACTCGCCCCGGGGCGCGAACCGGAACGGCGAGGCCAGCACGTTGCCCGCCTGGGTGTTGAAGTGGATTTCGAGCTTGCCGGGATACGGCTTGCCGTCGAACCGGGCGAGAGCCGGCTTGGGGTCGAACAGATCCATCTGACTCGGCCCGCCGTGCTGGAACAGGCAGATCACCGACTTGGCGCGGGCCTTCGGAAATTTGGCGATTTCCTGACCGGCAGCGAAAACCCGACCGCGCCCGCTTTCCTGGCCGAGCAGGTGGGCCAGGGCCATCAAGCCCAATGAGCCGGCCGACCGGCCCAGAAAGGCCCGGCGATTGCGTCGGAAGGAGGCGTCGTCCCATGCCGTCATCGCAGCCCTCGTAATCTATTCCACATACAAGAAGGCGTTGCTGGCCAGGAGCATCTGGGAGAAGTCGACCCACGTTCGACGCCGGGCTTCGTCATTCGCCGCGCCGGGGTATCGAGCGGGTTGAGCTTGCAAGAAGTCGACGGCCGCCGCGAGTTCCTCGGGCGTCGGCCCGCGACTCATGCAGAGCAAGAACGCGCGATCGACGCGAGCCTCGGGCGCGGCGTCCGGGCCGCATTCGCGGTCGAGGCGTTCGGCCAGGCGACGCGCGCGATCGACGACGAACTCGGAGTTCAGCAGGCTCAGTGATTGCAGCGGGATCGTCGCCGAGGCGCGTCGCGTACAGGCTGCGACGATCGACGGCGCGTCGAACACTTCGAGCAGGCTGGCGACCTGCGTCCGCCGGGTCTGCAAATAGACCGATCGGCGCAGCTCGCGGCCTTCCGACGCGATCGGCGTCACCTCGCCCGACTCGGTGCGCCGGGTCGGGGTCGACGGACCTCCCAGACGCGTGTCGAGATCGCCCGAGACCGCGAGCCAGGCGTCGCGGAGGGCCTCGGCGTCGAGGCGGCGGGTCGGGAACCGGCCGAGCAGACGGTTCTCGGGGTCGACCTTCTGGACGTCCGGGCGGGCCGCGCTCGACTGGCGATAGACGGCCGAGCCGACGATCAGCCGATGCACGCCCTTGGCCCTCCACCCCGAGCGGACCAGCTCGGCGGCCAGGTGTTCGAGAAGCGTGGGGTGGGTCGGCGGCGCGCCGGTGTAGCCCAGGTTGTCAGACGTCGCGACCAGGCCGACGCCGAAATGGTTCTGCCAGATCCGGTTGACCAGGATGCGGGCGAGCAGGGCCGAGGGCCGCGATCCAGGCTTCGTCAGCCACTGCGCGAACGCGGTGCGCCGGCCGGTGCCGTTGCGGGCCGTCGGCCGGGGCTCGAACGGGTCGTCGGGGTCGCTGAGAAACGCGGGGCCCCCGGGGCCGACCGGTTCGCCGGGATGGCTCGGATCGCCTCGGATCAAAAGCGGGGCCGGCGGCGACTCGCCCGGCAAGTCGGCGACCCAGGCGATCTTCCCCGGATGCGGCCGGCGACGGGCCTCGGCGGCCTTGACCGCCTCGTCGAGCGCCTTCTTGCGGGCTTCCTTCTCCGCCGGAGAATCCTTGTCGCGGGGGGCGTGCTCCCGCTTGAGCCGGGCGACCTCGGCGTCGATCGTCAACTCGTGAGCCTGCCAGGGCGCGACGACGTCGGCCGTCGCGGCGTCGACCGTCCGGTCGTTGGGCTTCACCCACTTGTCGACGTGGAACGCCGGATAGAGAATCGCATGAAGCTGATAGTACTCTTTTTGCGTGAACGGCTCGAATTTATGATCATGGCATTTAGCGCACTGGAACGTCATCCCCAGCAGCGACGAGCCGATGATCTGCACCGCGCCGTCGAGCACCGCAACCTTGTCGGCGCGGACCTCGTCGGCGTTGCCGTCGCTCTCGCCGGTGCCATCCTGCGCGTTGCGGAGGAAGTGGGTCGCGACCAGTTGATCGATGATTTCCGGCGTGATCTCCATGCCGGGCTTGTACCCCGAAAGCTCGTCGCCGGCCAGTTGCTCGCGGACGATCTGGTCGAGCGGCCGGTCGGCGTTGAACGCCCGGACGATGTAATCGCGGTACTTCCAGGCCAGCGGGCGCTCGCTGTCGGCGCTGAAGTAGCCGTTCGACTCGACGTAGCCGGCCGCGTCGAGCCAGAACTTCCCCCACCGCTCGCCGTAATGCGGCGAGGCCAGGAGTCGATCGACCAGCCGCTCGTAGGCGTCGGGCCGGCGGTCGGCGATGAAGCCCTCGACCTCCTCGATCGTCGGCGGCAGGCCGGTCAGGTCGAGGGTCAAGCGGCGGGCCAGCGTCGCCCGATCGGCCTCGGGGCTCAGCGCCAGCCCGCGACCTTCGAGGGTCGCGAGGATGAAGCGATCGATCGGGTTGCGCAGCCAATCGGCATGCTTCACGGCCGGGGGTTCGGAAGGCTTCAGCGGGGCGAACGCCCAGTGATCGGCGCCGGGCGGGGTCTTCTCGATCTCGGCCGCCGAGGGGAGTCCCGGAGCGCCCCCTTCGATCCAGCGGCGCAGCACCGCGCGCTCATCGGCCGACAGCGGTTCCTCCGGCTTGGGAGGCATCTCGCCGGCTTCGGTCTGCTCCCAGAGCGCGCTGTTTTCGAGCGTTCCCGGTTCGATCGCCGGACCGCTTTCGCCCCCCCGGGCCAGGGCGCGCGGGCTCGACAGGTTCAGGCCCCCCTTCGGCTTGATCGGCCCGTGGCACTTGACGCAACGGGCCTTCAAGAGCGCCATGGCCTCGCGCTCGAGCGAGAGGCTCGAAGCCTCGTCGCCGACGGCCCGCGACGCCGCGAGGCTCATCAGGCCGAGCCCGATCCACGTCAGTAGCCAGGCGGTCCGCCTCTCGGTCGTCGGCATGGTCGCTGGGTCTCGCATCCTACAACGGTCGTCGTCGCGCCGGTCCGTCCATTATAGGGGACGAACCGGACGCCGACGCAACCGGCGAGTCGATCAGTCGCGGCCGACGCCCAGCGAGTCGGCCACGCGGTTGATATAGTTGAACCACGAGGCGATCAAGGTGATCTGGAGGATCGCCTGGTCGTCGAAGCCGACCTTGCGAAGCTTCTCGTGATCGAGCGGCGAGATCTTGGTGGCGTCCTTGGTGAGCTGGACGACGTAGTCGACCATCACCCGCTCGGCCTCGGTGATCGGCGCCTTGGTATAGTCTTCACTCAACGCCTGGATGAGCGCATCGTCCAGGGTGACCCGACGCAGAAACTCTGCGTGAGAGACAATTCAGTAATGGCACTTGTTGGTGAGCGAGACCATGGTGGCGATCATCTCGTGCTGCCGACGCTTCAGCGGCAGGTCGGGCGACATCAGCGAGCCGAACGTCGCGAACGCGTGGTAAAGCGCCTGGGGGATAAGCGTGTGCGAGGCCACGATGCCCGGCAGCCCCTCGTCCAGCTCGTGAACCGGCTCGGCGTACTCCTGCGGGTACAGCCCGCGCTGCTTGGCCATCAAGTCGTTCAACTCGTCGCCGGCGTCGTCCATCGGTATCGTGCGAATCCAGGCCATTGAGAAGGCTCCTTTCTCGGGTCAGGCGTCTTCCAGCAGATTCTGATTCGTGGATTTTGGTCCGTTCTCGTCGGGGTGGCACGGGTTCGGCTCGAACCCGTGGCCGCAAGCCACGGCTTTTTACGCACGGGTTCGGCGAACCGAACCCGTGGCACCCATCATCTATTGATTATAAATCGAACTTCCGTCCTACCTCGCCAGGCGGGTCTTGATCTGTGATTTCCGTTCTATTCGCGGTCGTCCCGGCCGGGGCGACGAGGTACGAGAACGGGACGCCGAGCAAGACCACGCCCAGGCCGATCCCCGCCCGCAACGGGCTGTCCATGAAGAACAAGGCCAGCAGCGCGGTGGTCGGCGCCAGGAAGAGCAGGGCGGCGGCGATCAGGCCCGGCGTCCGCGCCGACCGCCCGCGCTCGCCCACGAACAGGGCGAACACGGTCAGCACCAGGAACACCACGGTGGGAACGATGAAGTAGGCGAGGATCTGGTCGAACGTGCCGGCCGCCACCAGCACGCAGGCGAGGACCGCCTGGATGAGCGTCGCCCGCGCGGGCGTGCCGTACTTCGGATGAAGCGCGGCGAAGCGGGGGAAGAACAAGCCGTCGCAGGCCATCGCGAAGTAAACGCGGGGCGCGGCCATCAGCAGCGCGGACAGGCTGCCGGCCACCGTGATGATGACGATCCACGAGAAGACCGCGCCCCCAAGCCGGCCGAACAAGACCTCGCCCGCCAGGGCCGCGAACGCTTGCTTGTCGTCGATCCGTTCCAGCGGAACCAGGTAAAGGAAGACGACCGTGATGAGGACGTAGACGAGCGTCACGATTGAGACGCCAAGCACCAGGGCGCGGGGGACGTTGCGCGCGGGGTCGCGGACCTCGCCGCTCAGCTTGCTGAGGTCCCACCAGCCCCCCATCGAGAAAAACGCCGCGATGAACCCGCCGATCAGGGCGGGGACGAGCGGTTGCGAGCCCGGGCGCTGGGCGACGATCGGCAGCAGGTTCGACCAATCGCCCTTGCCGGATGCGAATCCCCAGAACACCAGGAACCCGAGCAGCCCCAGCTTGAGCGCCGCGAGCACCCGCAGCAGGCTCGCCCCGAGCGCGACGCCCCGGATGTTGACGCCCGCCAGGACGCCGATCGCCGCCATCGCGACGAACTTCCGGCCCCAAGGGCCGATCGGCGCGAGGTAGCCGACGTACTCGGCCAGCCCCACGGCCACCGCCGCGGTGATCCCCGGATCGGTCACCAGCATCGACAACCAGCCGTAGAGGAAGCCCACGCGCGGGCCGTAGGCGTCCTTCAAGTAGATGTACGAGCCGCCGGCCTCGGGGCGGCGGGCGGCCAGCGCGCCGAAGCAGAACGCCCCGCCGATCGCCGCCGCGCCCATCGTCGCCCACACGACCGAGAGCCAGAACGGCGAGCCCACCGACTTCGCCATGCCGGCCGTCGTCAAGAAGACGCCGACGCCGATCATCTCGGCCACGACCACGGCCGTCGCCGTCGTCAGCCCGAGCCGTCGCTTCAAGGTGTTCAAGGTCGAAGGAGTGGAAGGAGTCGGCAGCGTCGCCGCGATTGGCTCGATCATTAATAATCCGACGAGCTAGTGACTTCGCCGCCGTTGCGCGTGCCCAGCGATCGAAACACGGTGATGGCGACGCTGTCCTTCAGGAACCGGACCGAGCCGTCGCCGAAGAGGAGATTGACGCCGCCGGGATGATAGCTCGACGGCGGAAGCTGGACCGACATGTCGACCATCGACGCGCCGGGCATCATCATGTCGCTGCTCATCCCCGCGCAGGTTCGCGCATTGGGACCGGCGACGTGATTATACGTCGTGCACGTCATGTCGCCGATCGCCCAGGTGGCGCCGATCCGGTTGGAAAGGACCGTCGCCATGGTCGTATCCAGGTTCGTGCAGGACTGGTACGTCATGTCCAGCGTCGTGGTGGGCATCATCATGTACAGGTCGTTCTTGGGACTGGGACTCCCCAGCCCGCGCCGTTTCTCGCTGATGAAGGCCGTATTGCTGGTGCCGTCGCTCATGCTGGCGATCCGCACGCAGCTCCGGTTGTACAACGGGCCGCGAGGAAGCTCGCCGGGGGCGATCGTGCTGGGCGTCTGCTCGCAGGCGTCGCACAGCCACGAGCCTTCATTGCCCGGATAGGTGTTCCCGCCGTTCCAGTCGTCGATCGGCCCCGCCGGGTCGGAGGGGCACAGGAAGCCCGATATCGCGATCCGGCTGACCGTCGAATTGGCGCGGTTCGGGTTCTGGTAGGCGGGCATGAAACCCATCCCCATCCCCCCCATGACGCCGATCTGGGGCACCTCGGGGGGCAGGGCGAAGTTGATGGCGTTGTACAGCGGCGTCTGCTCGAAATAAGGAAGGAGCTGGCTGTGGGCCGACCACCGCGCGTACATCGGCGCCATGGGGTCGACCATCATGTAGTCGCGCCCCTTGCCGAACGGAAAGCACTGCAAGGCATCGTGATAGTTGTGGAAGGCCAGGCCGAACTGCTTCAGGTTGTTGGTGCACTGGATGCGCCGGGCCGCCTCGCGCGCCGACTGCACGGCCGGCAGCAAAAGTGCGATCAAGACCGCGATGATCGCGATGACCACGAGCAATTCGATCAGCGTGAACCCCGAGGCGAGCGAACCACGAACCGGTCTCTTCATCGATGCGCCTCCCGGCGGTGCGGGTCTCTCGGCGGAAGTTGATGTTGATGGCGAATCGGGGGCGTCCTCCCGCCGTTCCAACCTTCAGAGTCGAACGAAGGCAGGGGGGCGAAACGCCCCCCCCAAGTCGCCATGAACGGCCCTTGCTGATCGACAAGGCCGTTCAGAACATCAGAACAACGAGCGCCAGGAGGCTGCCGGCGACGATGCCCAGAGAGCCGATGCGGGCGACGGTCTCTTCCGGAAGGAGCAGGATGGCGTCGAGATGGCTCAGCTTCATGACGTACTTCATGATCTACCTCGCGTGGATTTCAAACCCTGTACCGATCGATCGGATATCCACCAGGTCGAAAAACCTGGCCCACAAAAGTGTTGCGGAGGCCTCCCTTTCGGCGCGGTCCGTGCGAACGAATCCGACGATCGGTCGGTCGGTCGGTCGCGAGGCAGGGCCGAAACAGGGAAAGCGGATCAGACGATCGGGCGCGGAGGGTGAAAAACGCGGGAAGTAGGGAAGGTCGCGTCCAGCGGCTCGTCGAAGGCGAGAAACGCCTGCGAAGCCGAGGGAGGAAGGACCGGAACGGGCGGGAGCAGGCTCTCGCCGCGATGCGGGCCGAAATCGGGCTGAACGCCCGAGGAGAGGGGCACCGGAACATTGTTCGAGCAGGACGGCCCCGAGCAGGTGGGGGGCCGCTGACGTCCGGACGCCGGGTCGTCGCTCGTCGTCATGTCGGCCGACAGGTCGCCCCGGAGCAGGACGTCGAGCTGTGCGGACCGCCAGGGATGCGGACCGGCCGAGCGGACGTGGTCGTTGCATCCCGCCAAGACCGGGCGGGGCGCGAGCAGGAACGCGGCGAGAAGCGCGAAACACGCGCCCTTGCCCAGCGGTCCCAGCAGCTCGCGGCACAACGACTTCATTGAGCCTCAACCTTCATGGACAGAAGGATCGAGTCAACATTCCACTCGAGGATCGAGAAAGACGCGACGATACGACGAAAGGCATGACCTACCCGGCAAGTTAATCATACCCTCGCCGCGATTGCAAGCGGAGCCGCGAAAATTCTCCGGAATCCCACGGATTGTCCCGCCGCCCCATCAACCGCCCCGGCCTTGGCGTCACTTCGACGGCTTTTCGTCGGGGTGAACGCTCAGCTCCAGGTCGTCGAGGTAGAAGGCCGTCGGCTGCTGGGCGTTGCTGACGAAGCCGACCCAGTCGACCGTCTTCCAGCCCTCGGCGCAGGGCATGTCGGCGAACTTCACGGGCTTCGAACTGGGCCTCGCGACGGTCAGGCTCCAGGTCTTCGGCTTCGTCGTCGCTTTGTCCTTATCCTTATCGCCCAGATCCACGCGAATCTCGAATTGAACCCATGGGCCGACGGGAATTTGGAGCACGTCGCGACCGTTCACCCGAAGCTTGCCGTCCTCAACCCACAGGCTCGGCCCGACCCGATACGGGCTCGCGCCGTCGCGCCACTCGTGGTAGAAGACCGCGCCCGGGTCGAGCCGCACCGCGAACTTGCAGATCACCACGCCGGAATCGTAGTGCGGCTGATAGTAGAAATGGGGGTCGAAGGCGTTCTTGAGGCCCGCCGCGTCGGCGACCTTGAGGCTCTGCCGCCCCCGGAACGCATCGCGATCGGTGACGGCGATCAACTCGGGCCGGCCGGCGGTCGACGCCGACGCGCCCTCGGGCGTGTGGCCCCCTTCGCCGGGCGTCGACGACTCGAAGTCCTCGCGGACGGCCAGCGGCGGCGGCGGGGGAGCGAACCGGGTCGGCGGCAGCGGAGTGGCGGCTTCCTTCGCCAGGCTCGGATCGCCTTGAATTCCCGCCTTCGCGAAGTCGAACGGCTTGAACCCCAGCGCCGGCGCGGGGCTTCCCGGCTTGAGGCGGAAATCGAACCCCTCGGCGTTCTCGAACTTCGGATCGGCGATCTTCGAATGCTCGTCCTGGCCGGTGGTCTTCCGCCACTCTTCCAGGCTCCGGCCGGCGAACGTGACCGTCTGGCCGCCGGCCTCGTAATAGAGGTTGTGATCGAGCCGGAAGTTGCGATCGTCCCAGACGCCGGTCAAGAGCGGGCCGCCGTTCCAGTAGACGATGTTCCGCTCGAACGTGAACGACAGGTGGTCCTCGGCCCGGCTCCGCATGACCTGACCGTACCTGCTGAATGCGAAGATGTTGTTGCGGATGACGTTTTCACGTCCGTAATGCTGGTGGTATCCGCCGGTGGTCGTGTTGTAGACGAGGTTCCCCTCCAGGACGATCCCGGTCGAGCCCTCGTCGTTGTACAGTCCCCAGCCGCCAGCGCCGGCTTTGTTGTACGAATCGACGTCGTGGACGACGTTATGACTGACGCTCGACCCGGTGGAGATCCCGAGCGTGTACACGCCCCCCATGTCGCTGAGGACGCCCCGGCCGAGGTGGTGCAGCCGGTTGTAGTCGATGACGTTCCGCTGGCAGGCCGACGGCCCGTAGCCCCATGTCCAGCCGACCGAGACGGCTGTGTAGAAGAGGTCGGCAATGTCGTTGTGGGTGATCGCGTTGTCGCTCGACTGGCCGATCCAGACGCCGATCGAGCCCGGGAACAGCCGGCCGCCCCCCCGGACGAGGCAGTCGTTCATCGTGATCTTGGCCGTCGCGTGCGAAGGCTTCGCGGGGATCGACGTCTCGCCGATGCGGAGGCCGCCGGCGCCCAGGTCGACGAGCGCGGACCGCTCGACGCGGCACTCGACGCAGCCGCGACGGAACCAGATTCCATAAATCCCGATATGCTCGAACCGGCAATTCTTGATCTCGACCTTCCGCGCGCCGTCGACCGTGACGACCGCCGGAACGCTCGCCGCCGCCTGGCCGTCGGCGTGCCCTTCCTTCGGCAGCGCGTAGCGGCTGTGGCGGAAGGTCAGCCCCTGGAACGACAGGTTCTCCACGAGCGTCTCCTTGTCCGGATCACCCTGGATCTGCAAGAAGGCGTCGGCCACCGGCGCGACGACGCGTGCCTGGGCGATTTCCTCACCAGGCAGCGGCTTGTACGACAGCGTGCCGTCGCGGTCGAGCAACCACTCGCCCGGCTCGTCGAGGGCCGCGCGGACGTTCTCGATGTGATAGCGCTGGTCGGGCCCCCACTGAAAGAACGGCCAAGGAGCCGGGCCGGTCAGGACGACCAGGCCGGATTGGAGATCGACCGACGCGATCCGGTGCCGCGAGACTTCCCACGAGTGGTAAACGACGATGTTGGCGTCGTTGAGCTGCGCGGGCGACAGGCCTTGAAGCGGCTTCAGGTCGTCGAGCCGGGCGACGAACGAGCGACTCTCCTGCTTCTGCGGACCGCGCCTGAGCATGGAGTGGTAGAAGTCGTTGGGCGTCCGCGCGCGGGTCGCGCGGCGGCCGTTGACGAACAGTTGCTCGAACGCGCCGCGACCTGCCGCCGCGTCGGGAACCTTCGCGACCCAGAGGCCCTCGGCCGTCTTCTGAAACCCATGGATCGCGCGGCCGCCGTCGAAGACCGGCTTCGCGCCGGGCTCGGCCTGGTAGACGACCGAGCCGTCGGCCGGCTCGAACGCCACCACCTTGGCCACGGGATACGTCCCGTCGGCGATCCGCACGACGACCGAGCCGAACCGCTTCGCGTCGCCCTTCCGCAGCGCCCGGACGCGATCGCGGGCCCCCTGAAGCGAGGCGAGCGGCCCGTCGGACCGGCCGTCGGCCTTGGTGATTTTCCCCGACCAGCGGTCGTCGCCCCCCGGCGCCACGAACAAGACGAGGTCCGGGGCGGGCTGCGCCTGCGCCGTGCTCCGCGACGAGACGATCAGGAGGAAGAAGACCGGCAGGAAGAGAGTTCGGCGGGAAGGCATGGGAGAGTCTCCGTCGCGATCGCGAGACGCTCCGAGCTTCCAGCCTCGACAACACCGACTCGCGAACCGGCCTCGACTCTAACGCGCCCCGGCTCGGATCTGAAGTGACCCGGGGCGATGCTTCCTGATGAGATACAAACCATCATCATGACGCCGTCGGGACCCCCGGCGTCATGAAAATGGGGGTCTCGTGGTCCGGGTCCGGTAGGGGCGCCCCTTGTGGGTGCCCGATCGCCGAGCGCGAGCGGTCGGCGTGAAACGAACCGGGCGCCCACAAGGGGCGCCCCTACCGGACCTGGTCGTGACGCCATGCGAAAAGCCCCCATCTTCATGAGGCCGGGTGCCCCGACGGCGTCGTGAGGGTTCGTATTCCAAGCCGGGGCCCCAGAGGCGGATGAGGGGTCCTCGATCGCCATGGCGTTCGGAGGAACTATTATGATCAACCCCTCATCCGGTCTTCGACCACCTTCTCCCGCAAGGGGAGAAGGTGTGCTCGCGACGGCCTACAGGCTCGTCTCGTCGTCGTCCTTCTCGTCTTTGTCTTCGTGCTTCGCTTTGTCCTTATGGTCCTTATCCTTCTCCTTCTTGAGTTCCTTCAACTCTTCGAGGAGGCGGTCCATCTTGGATTCGAGATCGTTGAGGCGGCGGTCGGCGCGGGGGTTGGGCCCGCCGGGGCCTCGGAAGAAGCGGCGGGCGGCCGGCTCGTCGCGGGCTTCGGGTTCGGCCGGCTGAGTTGGTTCGGTCGGCTCGGCGGGCTTGGCGTGCTCGGCCGGCGGAACTGGAGGGCGCGGGCGAACGCGGGGTTCGGGCCTGCGGCGCGGGGCGCGGTTGGCGCGTTCAAGCTGCTCAAGGCTTCGGATGGCGGCTCGCAACTGTTGCTGGCTCTTTCGGACTTGCTCGCGAGCCCTGGACAGCTCGTCAGCAACCGCGTCGTCCGACTTGTCGGCGTCTTCGTCCTTGCCGTCGCCCTCAAGCCGTTCGCGCTCGACGTCGTAGCGATAGCGGAGGGCTTCGCGGGCGTCCTCGCGGGCCTGGTCAAGAGTCGAGCGGAACTCGTCCTGGGCTTTCTGCCAGGCGTCGCGCGCCTCCTTCTCGACCGGCCCGCCCGACTGGAACGACCGCCTCAGCTCTTCGCCGGCCCGCTCCAGCGCCTTGCGGAAGTCGTCGGAGGTGATGTTGTCTCTCTTGAGCGCCTCGTTGACCGTGCCGGCGGCCTCTTCGATGGCCTTGCGGATCTGTTCGCCGACCGGGCCGACGTCCTTGCTCAGCCGTTCGGCCAGATCCTTGAGGTGCCTCTCCAGGTTCTCGGCGGCGTCCCGGTGAATGTGGTGGTGGTCGCGCGGCGGCGTGACGCCGTCCTCACGCTCGGGCGGGAATTGATGTTCCCGGCGTAGCTGTTTCTGCTGCGAATCGGAGCCGCCGTCCTGCGCCCAGGCGGAAGCCGCCGGCGACAGCAGGGCCGCGAGGCCGAAGACGCCCAGGCGTCCGGCCCAGGTCAGCGCGTTGGCGTTGGAAGTCTGCGCACGAGCGAGCATTCTGTTCCTCCCTAGAAAGGGTGTTGTGAACTCATGTTGAGCTTTGTTCGCACGCCCTGACAACTCGACGACGGTGTGAGCGATCCCTGAATTCCCTCGTCGCCTCGTCTAAGTTCACGATGTCCGCGATCCGCGAGGGCGTCAAGTGGCCGCGCGCGAGCTGGGCCGAGATCCTTCCGGTCTGTTCGTCGCCCCGGCTGGATTATTGAGGGCCCCCGGACCGTCGCGTTCCTCGAAAATCCGAGCGCTTGATTTGCGGGTTCTAAATTAAGAAGGGGCCGGCCGCCGCTCGACGAAACCATCACGCACCCATGATCGATCGCGACCACGAAACCAAGCCGGCCCCCACGCGAAGTTTCGTCTTCGGGGCGCTTTCGTCTTCGAAACCCTTGATCGGGACCGGGTCGAGACCAACTATATCGTAGGGTTAAAAGGAGGAGAGCATGGCCGAACGACAAACGCTGCCGGTGCTGCCGTTGCGCGGCACCGTGATCTTTCCAGGGCTGACGGTTCCGATCGGAGTCGGGCGGCCGGGGACGCTGCACGCCATTGAGGCGGCGCTCAAGGGGAACCGCGAGATCCTCGCGGTCGCCCAGCGCGAGAACGTGGACGAGCCGACGCCCGACCAGCTTTTCACGATGGGGGTGATCGGCCGAATCGGCCAGGTTCAGCGCGGGCTGGGGGGGTTCAGCTTCTGCTCCAGGGCGAGTCTCGCGCCACGGTCTTGAACTATCACAACGGCGAAGAGTACCTCACGGCCGACGTCATGGCGCTCGACGAGCTGCCGCCGCTCGATGAGAACGACGCGGCGTTCGCCGCTCTGTATAAGGAGACTCGCGAGCGGGCGATGGAGCTGGGCGAGCGCCGGGGGCTGCCCGACGAGGTGCTCCACCAGGTCCTCGATTCGGTGACCGAGCCCGGCAAATTCGCCGACCTGGTCGCCGGCTACGTCGAGCTGCCGGTCTCGGAGAAGCAGTTGCTGCTGGAAACGCTGGGGATCGAGGAGCGGCTGCGGCGGGTCTTGATCCAGGTCCAGCGTCAAATCGGCATGCTGGCGGCCCAGGACGAGATCAAGTCGCAGGTCCAGGAAGAGCTGGGCGAGCGGCAGCGCGAGATGTTCCTCCGCGAGCAGCTCAAGACGATCCAGAAGGAACTCGGCGAGGACGACCAGTCGCGCGAGATGGTCGATCTGCGCGAGAAGCTGAGCAAGCTCGTCCTGCCGCGCGAGGCGCGGGTCGAGGTCGAGCGTGAGCTCGGCCGGCTCGAGCGCGCCGGCCGCGAGTCGATGGAAGCCCAGGTGATCCGCACCTATCTGGAGTGGATCGCCGAACTCCCCTGGAACACCCGATCCGACGACGACCTCGACCTCAACCACGCCAGCGCGGTTCTCGACGAGGACCATTACGGCCTGGAGGACGTCAAGGACCGGGTGCTCGAATTCCTGGCCGTGCGGCAGTTGCGCGCCCGCCAGATCGCCGACGAGGTGGAGAAGTCGGGCGAGTGCGCGGCGTCGAAACTGAAGGCCGTCAAGGACACGGTCGCGCCGAGCGTGAACGGGTCGCCGCCCAACGACGACCGGTCGATCACCGACAGCAAGGAGGCCAAGGCGCGGGCCATGGCGCGCGGCCCGATCCTTTTGTTCGTGGGCCCTCCCGGCGTCGGCAAGACGTCGATCGCCAAGTCGATCGCGCGAGCGCTGGGGCGGAAGTACATCCGCGCGGCCCTGGGGGGCATCCGCGACGAGGCCGACATTCGAGGCCACCGCCGCACCTACGTCGGCGCCATGCCGGGCCGGATCATCCAGGGGATGAAGCAGGCCGGCGCCAAGAACCCTGTCTTCCTGCTCGACGAGGTCGACAAGCTCGGCGTCTCGTTCCAGGGCGACCCCGCCAGCGCGCTCTTGGAGGTTCTCGACCCGGCGCAGAACGACACGTTCACCGACAACTACCTGAACGTGCCGTTCGACCTCAGCGAGGTCTTGTTCGTGGCGACGGCCAACTTCATCCAGAACATCCCCGGCCCGCTCCTGGACCGGATGGAGGTGGTCGACTTCGCGGGCTACACCGAGCGCGAGAAGGCCGAGATCGCCAAGAAGTACCTGATCCCGCGCCAGCTTGAGGAGTCGGGCCTGTCCGACAAGTCGATCGTGTTCACCGACGACGCCGTGGCGGCGATCGTCAGCCAGTACACCCGCGAGAGCGGCGTCCGGCAGCTTGAGAGGCAGATCGGCGCCGTGGCGAGGAAGGTCGCGCGCAAGCTGGCCGCCGGCGAGGAGTCGGTCCGAACGCTCGACGTCGACGACGTCCGCGCGCTCTTGGGTCGGCCCAAGGTCCATCCCGAGCACGCCGGCGAGACGAACGAGGTCGGCGTGGCCACCGGGATGTACTACACGCCGGCCGGCGGCGACATCATGTTCGTCGAGGCTGCGGTACGTCGCCTGCACGGGGGGCCGCCGACGTCCGACGGCGCCGCAGGCGTCGGCAGCGCCTCGCTGATCCTCACCGGCCAGCTCGGCGACGTGATGAAGGAATCGGGCCGCGCCGCGTTGACCTACGCGGTCACCAACGCCCGGGCGTTGAAGATCCCCGAGGAGCGGCTGGGGTCGATCGAGGTCCACGTCCACGTCCCCGCCGGTGCAATTCCCAAGGACGGCCCCTCGGCAGGCGTGGCGATGGCCGTGGCCATCGTCTCGGCCATGACCGGCCGCCCCGTCCGCAGCAATATCGCCATGACTGGCGAGATCACCCTCCGCGGCCGCGTCCTGCCCATCGGCGGGGTCAAGGAGAAGGTCTTGGGCGCCCACCGCGCCGGGATCTCCGAGATCATCCTCCCCAGGCAGAACGAGGCCGACCTCGACGACATCCCGGAGGACGTCCGCAAGGCGCTCGTCTTCCACTGCGTCTCCAGCCTCGACGAGGCCTTCGCCCTGACCCTCACGCCGGCCCCCGCCTCGAAAACCCCCGTCCTCGAATCGGTGGGCTGACCACCCGGAACCCCGGGGGCGCGACGGCAGCCGTCGCGCCCCCGCGTTGAGGAAGCCGGAAACGGGCGTCGCCAGGCCCTCATGCGTTACTCCCGCGCAATCGGCGGCGAGGCGACGCTCGGACTCGCCGGAGGGGTTGGGTGCATCTGTTGATTCCAAACTTTTGGAAGAGGTCCGGACAGGACTTGAAGGCGCGGGTCGTCTCCGTGAAACGGAGTTCTAACTATCTCGTCCAAGCGGTCGAGGTTGTTCCAGAGAACCAGGAGGATGGTCGGCACGAGCAAGATCTCGACCAGCGGTCTCCAGCGCGTCAGCGTCGCCATGGCGACGACCAGCATGAGGATCGGCAGAAAATGCAGGGCGTAGAGAAAAGTCTCTTCGCCGTAGATCAAGTGCAGCACGAGTTGACCGGCGAGAACCGCGCCCAGGACCCGCCGAAACCGTGAGGGGGCCGGACCGCGAGCCAGCGCGACGACCCCAAGGCCCAGGAGGATCATCCACCCCAGGCTGGCGGCCGTCCCCACGGGGCTCTTCAGAACGTCCGAGAACCCCTGAACCGAAAGCGCCCGACCGGAGGGAAGTTCGCGGGTCTGGCGGATGGGAGGCAGGACGACCGGGCTCAGAAGCTCCCCGCGAAGCCTTTCTTTAGCTCCTCCCGAGTCGGGGTGGAACATGTAGTTCACCTCGCCTTGAACGGCTCCGGGCTTAAGGAAAAGCTTGGGAGGATAGGGAAATACCATCTTCTGGACCGACCAGCCGCCCAAGAGGATGACGAGCGTCAACGCGACCGACGACGCGACGTTTCGGGGCGATTTGAAACAGACTGCGAGCGCCAATCCCGCCATCCAGTTGGTGATCGTGACGCCGAAGCTGAAGACGCCCGCCGCCACGAGTGCGGACTGGGAGATGGGGAGACGTCTCGCCAGCGCCGCCACGGCGAAACAGACGAGCAACGAAAGGGATCCCAAGGGATAGGTTTCCGGGACCGGGAACCAAAAGAGGAAGCCGGCGCTTGCCATCGCCAGCGAGCAGATGAGGAGGGAGCTGCGGCGAGTGCAATCCAGATTTCTCTGCGTGACGTAGAGCAAGACGACCCAGGCCACGGCCGTGGCCGCGTTCAAAACCAAGATCGCTCCGATGCGGCTTGTTCCGAAGAGATGAATCATCAGATTCGTGATCGGCATCGTGAACACGCAGAACATGGGGTGAACCGTACCGCGATAGTGAACGCCCGAAACGTCGATCATGTCCGAGACGACGCGCCAGCCGTCGGATTGGAAAAGCCTCTCGCAGACGGCCAGCCTCATGAGCGCCGCGCCGTAGAACCGCAAGACGGCCAAGAACACCCCCAGCGCCGTCGCCGACAAGCCGATGAGGGCAAGCCAATCGAGCCGACTCCAAGGACGCAGGAGCATGCGCTCGGGCGAGCAGCCGTATTCGGCTTCACGGTCAACGCCGCCGTTGTGAATCATTGTTCCCATCCTCTCGACTTCGTTCCCGACGATTCGCTTCGAGGTTCGTCGGCTGCGTCGAATCCAGGTTCCACTTGACGCGTCCCGCGCCACCGCATCGGCTGGCGGTTGATCGCTCGCCCCTCCTCTCTAAGACGAGCGACCGCCGACTCGGAGAAATTCGACGCGACGGCGGAGCCCTCGCCCCCGCGACGCACCCAATCACACTTCCAATCCTAGGTGACGTTTCTTGAATCCGCCGTGTTGCCAAATCGCGTCACGCGGCGCGAACGGTCGGTCGGCCGTGCATTTTTCGAAAGAGCACAACGAAACCAACGTCTTCCAAACACATCGCTTACGTCTCCTGACGGCGACGCGTGGGTTGGAAAATCAACGTGCCGCGCCGCGGCGCGACCAAGCCACGTCACCAGGGAGAGCTTCATGGCATAGAGTCCTCGTAGGATTCCTGCGCAGAGCCTCGCGAGACGGCCGCGCCGAGCACTCTCTCCAAAGAGGGGCGTCGGCCGGCGTTCCGGATCGCCCCGATGAAGCGATTTCTTGGCGATGGATGAAGCGAACTCTTGGCGACATGAGACCTTGGAATATGGCGATGACCACGACGGAACGTTCTCTCCCGCTTTGCGTGGACCTCGACGGCACCCTGATCGCGACCGACCTTCTCTGGGAATCCACCTTCACGCTGATCCGCACGCGGCCGATGGAGGCGGCCCTCATGCCGATCTGGCTGCTCAAGGGCCGCGCGAATTTGAAGGCGAGGATCGGCGAGCGGGTCGGCGTGGACGCTCGGTTGCTCCCCTATCGGGCCGAGGTCGTGGATTATCTGCGGGGCGAGCGGGCCCGGGGCCGCTGGCTCGTGCTCGCCACCGCCGCCGATCGACGACTCGCCGAGGCCGTCGCCGAGCACCTGGACGTCTTCGACGAGGTCGTCGCGTCCGACGACGGCCGGAATCTCAAGGGGCGCGAGAAGCTCGCGGCGCTTCAAGCGCGCTTCGGCGCCGGCGGGTTCGACTACCTGGGAGACTCGCGTGCCGATCTGCCGATCTGGGAGGCCGCGAACAAGGCCTTGATCGTCCGGACCGACCGCTCGATCGAGCGGCGGGCAGCCGCCGTCTGCTCGCCTTCGCTGATCTTTGACGGTGCAGGGGGAGGTCCCAAAGCCTTGGTCAAGGCGCTCCGCCCGCACCAGTGGGCCAAGAACGTCCTGGTGTTCGTCGCTTTGATCGCCGCGCACCAGGTCTTCCATCTCGGGCCCTTGCTGAAGTGCGGCATGGCGTTCCTCGCCTTCAGCTTCACCGCTTCGGCCGTCTACATCCTCAACGACCTCCTGGACCTGGAGTCCGACCGCCGGCATCCCAGAAAGCGGCGCCGGCCGTTCGCCAGCGGCGCGGCGTCGATTCCCGCGGGCGTGGGCCTGATCGTCGCGCTGCTCGGTGCGGCGACGGCGGCGGCGGCGTTCCTGCCCCCGTCGTTCATCGGCCTGTTGATCCTCTATCTCGCGCTGACGACCGCCTATTCCGTCTACCTCAAACGCAAGCTCATGGTCGACGTCCTGTGCCTGGCGGGCCTCTACACGCTGCGCATCCTGGCCGGAGGGGCGGCGGCCTCGATCGTGATCTCGCCTTGGCTGATGGCCTTCTCGATGTTCTTCTTCCTGAGCCTGGCGTTCGCCAAGCGATACACCGAGCTGACCGCCGCCGAAGGCTCCCTGGAGAAGATCCCCGGACGCGGCTACTGGCCGATGGACCTGGAGTTGATCCGGTCGGTCGGTCCGACCAGCGGCTATCTCTGCGTTCTCGTATTCTGCCTGTACCTCAACAGCCCCGACGTCCGGACCCACTACGGCCGGCCCGAAGTCCTCTGGCTGTCCTGCCCGCTTCTGCTCTACTGGATCTCCCGCATCTGGTTCCTCGCCTACCGCGAACAACTCGACGACGACCCCGTCGCCTTCGCGCTCCGCGACCGCATCAGTTACTTGATCGGTGGCGCCATGATGGTCGTCCTCGGCGCCTCCCTCTAGCTCGACGCCGCCAGGCCGCGGATGCGGCTCATGGATTGATGGAAGTGCTCGCCGCCTACTTGGCCGCGCGGAACGATCTGGAATCGCGGTCGCGGATGAGATCTAATTCATCATTCGCGGTCTCGCGCGCGAGGATCGCGGTCGATTCTCTCCGTATTTCCCTGTTGAACTGGAACCCAGCGAGCGGACATCCTCCCAGCCGAGGAGGGTTCGACGCCTAATAGCGGTCACTCCATGAAACTTGAGACCCTCTGCCTGCACGGCGGCGCCCAGCCCGACCCGACCACCGGCTCCCGAGCCGTGCCCGTCTATCGGACGAGCTCGTTCGTCTTCAAGAGCGCGGAGCACGCGGCGAATCTGTTCGCGCTGCGCGAGCTGGGCAACATCTACACCCGGCTGATGAACCCGACGACCGACGTGCTGGAGAAGCGCGTCGCGTTGCTCGAAGGGGCCCCCGAGATGGGCGGGCTGGGAGTGGCGTCGGGCACCAGCGCCATCTTCTACTCGATCATCAACCTCGCTCAGGCGGGCGACAACATCGTCTCGGCCCGCAACCTCTACGGCGGCACCTACACCCAGTTCCACGACATCCTGCCGGCGCTGGGGATCACGGTCAAGTTCGTCGACTCCAACGACCCCAAGAACTTCGCCGACGCCATCGACGACAAGACCCGGGCCGTGTTCTGCGAATCGGTCTCGAACCCGGCGGTCGAGATCACCGACCTGGACGCCGTGGGCAAGGTCGCCAAGGACCACGGGATTCCCTTGATCGTCGACTCGACGTTCTCGACCCCCTACCTGACCCGCCCGCTCGACCACGGCGCCGACATCGTGGTCCACTCGCTGACCAAGTGGCTGGGCGGCCACGGCGCGGGCATCGGCGGCATCGTCGTCGACAGCGGCCGGTTCAACTGGGCCGGCGGCAAGCACCCGCTGTTCACGACGCCCGACGGCAGCTACCACGGCCTGCGATGGGGCGTCGACCTGCCCGATCCGCTCCTGCCGCTGGCCTACATCCTCCGGATGCGGACGGTCCCGCTCCGCAACCTCGGCGCCTGCATCGCCCCGGACAACTCCTGGATGTTCCTCCAGGGGATCGAGACCCTGCCGCTGCGGATGGACCGCCACTGCGAGAACGCGCTGGCCGTCGCCAAGCATCTGAAGTCGCACTCCCAGGCGACGTGGGTCCGGTTCCCCGGGCTCGAAGGCGACCCGATGGGCGAGCTGAACAAGAAGTACCTCAAGGGCAAGGGAGGCGCGATGGTCGTCTTCGGCATCAAGGGGGGGAGCGCCGCGGGCAGCAAGTTCATCGACTCGCTCAAGCTGTTCTCGCACCTGGCCAACGTCGGCGACGCCAAGAGCCTGGCCATCCACCCGGCGACGACCACGCACTCGCAGCTCGACGAGCAGCAGCAGAAAGACGCCGGCATCACCCCCGACCTGGTGCGCCTGAGCGTCGGCATCGAGCACATCGACGACATCCTCGCCGACATCGACCAGGCCCTCAAGGCCGCCGCCGTCTAGCGCGTTTTGCGGTTGGGTTGCATGCCGGACGCACTTCTCCCCGCATGCGGGGAGAAGGTGCCCCGAAGGGGCGGATGAGGGGCCTTCGATCGCCTCGGCCCTGGAAATCCCCCTCATCCGGCCGTGCCGGCCGCCTTCTCCCCTCGCGAGGGGAGAAGGCATGCTCACGACGGCTTGTTTTGGCTGTCGCGTACAATTCAAGCGAGACCCGACCTAGATTCGCTCGCTTATCGTCCACGGTCCTCGTCTTCATCGCACTCTTGCCGCGAGTTTCATGAGCCAGCTTCCAAGCGAAACGCGAACGCTGTTCTTCGAGTTCAACGACCCCCAGAATCCGCTGCCGATGCGCGTGGGGCCGCCGCTGTCGCGGTTCACCCTGGCGTACGAGATGTACGGCCGGATGAACGCCGACCGGTCGAACGTCGTCTTGCTCTATCACGCGATGACGGGGAGCCAGCACGCCGCCGGCCTGAACACCAGCGTCGAGGGTCTTGACGGCCGTTGGACCGACGAGCTGCACGAGGGCTGGTGGGACGGGTTCATCGGCCCCGGCAAGGCGCTCGACACCGACAAATTCTGCGTCGTCTGCGCCAACTACCTGGGGGGCTGCTACGGTTCGACCGGCCCGGCGTCGATCAACCCCGAGACCGGCGCGCGGTGGGGACCGTCGTTCCCCGTCCTCCGGATGTGCGACGTCGTCGAGTCGCAGATGAAGCTGCTCGACCATCTCGGCGTGCAAAAGCTGCACGCGGTCGTCGGCGCCTCGCTCGGCGGCTTCCTCGCGCTGTTGACCGCCACGAGGCATCCCGACCGCGTCCGCATCGTCTTGCCGATCGGCACCGGCACCGAGACGACGATCCATCAGCGGCTCTTGAACTTCGAACAGGTGACGGCCATCGAGGCCGACCCGCACTTTCAAGGGGGCGACTACTACGACGCCCCGCGCCCGGACGTCGGCCTGGCGCTGGCCCGGCGGATCGCGCACAAGACGTTCATCTCGCCCGACGCCCTCCGCGTTCGCGCCCGCGAGGAGGTCGTCAGCCAGCGGCCGCCCCACGGCTGGTACGAGATGAACCACCCGGTCGAATCGTACATGCTGCACCAGGGGCAGAAGTTCGTCAGGCGGTTCGACGCCAACTCGTACCTCCGCATCCTCGACGCCTGGCAGTGGTTCGACCTCGTCGCCGAGGCCGGCGCCAAGGACGTCCGCGACCTCTTCCGGCCCTGTCGAGGCCAGGACTTCCTCGTCTTCAGCATCGACTGCGACCATACGTTCGAGCGCAAGGAGCAGGAGAAGCTGGTCCGGCTGCTCAAGCAGGCCGAGGTTCCCGTGATGTGGATCACGGTTCATTCCGACAAGGGCCACGACTCGTTCCTGCTCGAACCCCGGCTGTTCACCCCGCACATTCAAGCCGTGCTCAACCGCCGCGACGACGACGCGTGACCCGCCCCGCGGGCCGCGGCGGATCGCGGAATTCCTCGTCCTCTCCCCGAAAGGAAATCCGACCATGATCATCAGCCGACGACTCGCCTGGGGAGCCTCGACGCTCGCCGCCGGCGTGCTCGCGATCGCCGCCGCCGGAGTGGGGCAACAGGCCGCCCGTCGGCCGGGATTCAAAGACACCCCGATGCTCCCCGGGGGACGCTGGCACGTCCACGACAGCGACCGCCCCTGGCCCGAAGTCGTCACCCCCGGCGCGGCCAGCACCCAGGACCAGCCGGGCAAGGCCCCGTCCGACGCAGTCGTCCTGTTCGACGGCAAGGACCTCTCGAAGTGGCGGAGCGAAAACGGCGCCGACGCCGGCTGGGACGTCAAGGACGGCGCGGTCGTCTCCAAGCGGGGCGCGGGGACGCTGGTCAGCCGCGACGAGTTCGGCGACAGCCAGATCCACGTCGAGTTCGCCACACCGAACCCGCCCCACGGCAGCGACCAGGGCAGGGGCAACAGCGGCGTCCTGATCTTCGGCCGTTATGAGATCCAGGTGCTCGACAGTTTCGACAACCCGACCTACGCCGACGGCGGCGCGAGCGCCGTGTACGGCCAGCACCCGCCGCTCGTGAACGCCTCGCGCAAGCCCGGCCAGTGGCAGACCTACGACATCCTCTTCACCGCCCCCAGGTTCAAGACCGACGGCTCGGTCGAGACCCCGGCCCACGTCACGGTGCTGCACAACGGCGTCGCCGTCCACAACCACGCGACCATCTACGGCCCGATGGCCTACCGCAACCTGGCCTCCTACCAGGCCCACGGCCCCAAGGGCCCGCTCGTGCTCCAGGACCACGGCGACCCCGTCCGCTTCCGCAACATCTGGGTCCGACCGCTCAAGGCCGAAGACGAGAACTGAGCCGCCGCGACCACGCCCGCCCCCTCTCCTCTCGCGAGCGGGGCGGATCATTCTACTCTCCCACTCCCAATCGCTGAGACGCCCATGAAGTATTGGCTCAACTTGTTCACGGCCAAGACATGGGCTGAATTCCGTGACGCCGGCGGGAAGACGAGCGGCTTTCGAGAGCATGGTCGCGCCAGGGCCAGTCGGGTCACACCAGGCGATATGTTTCTCTGCTATCTCGTGGGAGTGAAACGCTGGGTCGGTTTGTTGAAGATTGAAACCGGCCCCTTCAAAGACGAGGCACCAATCTATGAAGAGGAGATCTTTCCGGTCCGATTCACGGTGGAATCCTCAATCGCACTCCCTCCCGAGCTGGGAGTCCCCATGGAATCCCTGGCGGGTAAACTGAGCTTCTTCCCCCTCGACGCCACCTCTCGACAATGGTCCGGGCGGGTTCGCGGCTCGTTGAGCCTCTACCAATCCCAAGACGGCGACGCGATCGCTTACGCCATCCGTCAGGCAAGCCAGAATCCCGTCTCGAGGCCGGTCGACCCCAAGCAACTCGAGCGATCGGCAAATCTCTATAAGATCAAGCCGAAAGGGGAAGGCGATGAGACCGAGAGAGTCGTCAGAATCCCTCCCAAGGAGGAGGAGTCGGAGGAACTTGAAGCGAGCGAGACACTCATCAAAGAGGAATCGACCCACACCGAGATTCAATGGCGACTGCTGGATCTTGGCTCACAGATGGGACTGAGCGTCTGGGCCCCCCGCGCCGACCGAGGGCGAGTCTGGCGGTCGAATGTGATCGGCACTTCGAAGAAAATATTGGAGAAACTCCCCACCCAATTTAACGAGGCCACGACCAAGACCATCGAAAACATCGACGTCCTATGGCTGAGCGGACAAACCATCGTGGCGGCCTTCGAGGTCGAGCACACGACGACGGTCTACTCCGGCCTGCTGCGTATGTCGGACCTGCTGACGATGCAGCCGAACTTGGATCTCAAGCTCTTTCTGGTCGGACCGGACGACCGCTATGCAAAGTTCACCCGCGAAATCGCCCGTCCCACCTTCGCCTCTCGACCCAAGCCATTACACGCGGTCTGCGGCTTCCTGCCCTACTCGAAACTGTGCGCGCGATTGAACGAGGCGAAGAACGTGATTCGCTTTCTCAAGCCCGAATTCATCGATGAGATCGCCGAATTCTACGATCCGGCCGAAGACATCGTCTGAAATCCACCGCACCGATCAACGGAACCGTCACCAAACCGTAGCGATCCAGACTACCGCGGCCATGCGGCCTTGGGGTCGAAGTTGATGACTCCCGTCTCGGGCCTGGCAGGGATTTGCGGCCGGAGATACGGTTTGTCGGACGCCTTGTGGCACGAGTAGCACACCGTGAGGCTGTCTCGATAGATCGTCTCGAAGGCCGCCTTGTCCTTGCGGTCCACGGCCTGCTTCAATTGCGTCAACTGGCTGTTCTCGAACGCTTCGAGGATGCCCGACAGGTTGACGTCGCGGCCCGCGTCGTCTTTGCGGACGGGCTTGGACCGGACCGCCCAGCGGAGGTGGGATTTCGTCTCGCCGAGGTAAAAGTCGGCGAGCGGCCAGTTCTCGGCCTCGCCCGCGAACCAGAGGTTCGTGAAGTGACCGCCGACGTCGGCCATGATGTGCGCCTGGTCGGGAATCAGTTCCTTCAGCGCCTTGATCTCGGCCGCCAGATCGTCCCCCTCCTTCGCGGCTCCAGCCAAGGCGGCCGGCGCCGCGCCGTCGCAGCCGGCGGCGGCGAATGCGGCGGCGACCGCGAAGAGGCTCGCGAACACAAGGGCGTGTTGATTCATCGATCGACGCTCCTCACTGGTCGGGACCGATCGGACGTGAGACGATTCCGAGGTCGATTCTACGTCCCAGGGAAGACGCTGTCTGCCCAGCCGGCGATTGGCCGAAGGATGTCGCAATGACCGACCTCGCCGCTTCGTCCGCCGAGATTGACATCGAGGCGACGCAAACCGCCACGGCCGACGCGCGCCGACGACGGCGGATGCTGGTCTTGTTGATGGCGATGATCGCGCTTTGCCACTTCAACCGGATCAGCATCTCGGTGGCGGGCGCCGAGCATCTCATGGAGGAGTATGGGATCGGCGAGGCGCGGATGGGGATGGTCTACTCGTCCTACCTGCTCGTCTACACGCTTTGCATGCTGCCGGGCGGCTGGCTGATCGACCGCTTCGGGCCGTGGCGGGCGTTCCTGACGTTGGGGATCGGGTCGTCGATCCTGGTCCCGATGACCGGGCTGGCGAGCTTCGCGACGACGTCGAGCGTCGTCCTCGTCCTCTGCCTGATCCGGGGCCTGCTGGGAGTCGTGAGCGCCCCGCTGCACCCGGCGGCGGCGCGGGCGGTGTCGTTCTGGTATCCCCCGAGCGGCCGGGGAGCGGCCAACGGCCTGGTGACGGGCGCGGCGCTCCTCGGCATCGCGGTCACGTACACCGTCTTCGGCTTCCTCATGGACCTTGTGGGATGGCCGTCGGCCTTCGTCGCGGCGGGCGTGGCGACGCTGCTGCTGACGCTCGCCTGGTGGGCGTGGGCCGGCGACCGATCCTTGATCGACGACGAAGAACCCACCCCGATCCCGGCCGGCGGGTCCGAGGGACGCGCCGCGTTCGTCGCGTTGCTGCGGAATCGCAGCCTGGTCTTTCTGACGATCAGCTACGCGACGGTCAGCTACTTCCAGTACCTGTTCTTCTACTGGATGCAGTACTATTTCGACGTGATCTTGAAGCTGGGCAAGGCCGACGGCCGGCTCTTCACGATGATCCCAACGCTGGCGATGGCGTTCGGCATGATGGCGGGCGGCTGGCTCGCCGACCGCGTCCAGGCGCGGTTCCCCGGCCGAATCGGCCGGATCGCCGCCCCGGCCTTCGCGATGCTCGCCAGCGCGATCTTGCTGGCCATGGGCGTCCTCGGCGACCGACCGGTCTGGGTCGTCGCCTGCTTCACTCTGGCCATGGGCGCGCTGGGCGCGAGTGAATCGCCGTTCTGGGTGACGAGCGTCGAACTCGGCGGGAGACGCGGCGGCCTTTCCGCCGCCATCCTGAACACCGGCGGCAACCTCGGCGGCATGCTCGCGCCCGTCGTCACACCGCTGTTCAGCGGCTACTTCGGCTGGAAAGCCGGCCTCGGCCTGGCGAGCGCCCTGTGCGTCGTCGGCGCCGGCCTTTGGCTCTGGATCGATCCGGAGGAAGAGACGATAGTAAAGTCGGTTGCGCTCGCTATGCCGGATTTGCCATGACGACCGGTCCCAACCTCTTCGGGGCGGCCCATGTCGAAGGTCAGCATGTCGGACTTCTCACCATCCGGTGAAAAAGTAGAAAAGGAATCGACTCGCGACGGCTTCCTGCTTCACGTCCTGGGATGCGCACTTCTGCTCTCCCTCCTGGGCTTCGTGGGGCCGAGGCTCTATGCGATCTACCGCGACTTCGGAGTTCCTCTGCCCCGCGCGACGGTCAATGTGTTTCGAGCGTCGCACCTGGGAGCCTACGTCGTACCGATTTTCGTGGCGCTGCTCGCTGCGGATCGGCTTGTGCTGAAAAGCCTGAAGCGAAGGGGCGACGCCGATTGGCTTCGCTTCTACTCGAAGTCCGTATGGATGGGCCTGGCGATGCTCATCCTATGGACGCTCTTCGCGTTGTGCGTTCCTCTCACCACGACCATGACGCGTCTCAGCGGCTGAGATTTCCAACCTCCGATGCCGCCACGCAGGGGCCGAAGGGGTGGTCATCGCATCCGGGACACCTTACGATCGGGGCGTTGGGCCGAGCAGCTACGAGGCCGCTCGCCAGATCAAGTTCACAGCAAGACCGAGACCGAAATGACGCACAACCGACGCCACATGCTTCTGTCCGCGATCTCCCCAACCACATCGTTATCACTAATATATATCAAAAACCAGTACTATATCCTATTCGTATTATCGTTAAATACTTTTCTCCTCACCATGTTCGTATCAATAATGTGGTCCATATGCTTTGACCCGACAAAGCCACCGAAGCTACGGTTTGGGCTGCGGACGATCATGGTCGCTATCGCGCTGATAGCGCTGCAGATGGCGGCATTGATGAAATGGCAAGAACGCTTCTCGCGAGACTCCTATTCGAAAACAGCATCCTATCATAAGTCCATGGCCCAACTGAGTCGAGATCATAGCTTGTCTCTCGCCTCCTCGGAATACCTCGTTGACGATCCGAGTGACACCGCACCACAAAGGGAATCCAGGAAGTATGCACGAGCCTTGGCGAAAGCGGCCTCGGAAGAGGCCGCATACCACGATTCTCTCCGTCAGAAATACGAACAAGCAGCCCGATTCCCGTTGCACCCTGTCGAGCCGGACCCACCTCCGCCAAAAAGCCCCAAGCCTCGACCCAGTTTGAAGAAGACAGAGCCAGATCGGCCGATCGAGTGAGCGCGTCAGATGCGTCGTTGGCGCCGCCCGCTGGTTGTGGATCCCCCCCCAGGAAGGGGCCGAAGCCAAGCCGGCGATCGAAGCCCTGTCGTGAGACGGGAAATCCTGGCCGAACCGCCCCCGAGGCCTACCAGAACACCTGGACCCGCTTCGACGACTTGCCGACGCCCGCTCAGCACGAGGAATGCGGCCTGAAATACGCGTACGATTTCAAAGCCGGCACGCTCCGGCTCGGCGGAGGGTAATTTTCGGTTGCCATACATTGCGGTGCAATGTATAGTACCGCAAGGCATCGGCAAGGAGTCCATCGCATGATCGACAAAGACCTCGTCGCCGCGTCTTCGCGGCCGTTGATACTGTCCATCCTGGCTCAGGGTGAGAGTTATGGGTATGCGCTGATCCAACGCGTGCGGGAGTTGTCCGGGGGACAGCTCCAATGGTCGGACGGGATGCTCTATCCGGTATTGCACCGACTGGAGAAGGAGGGGCTGATCAAGGCGTCGTGGCGTGTGTCCGAGACGGGTCGTCGCAGGAAGTACTACCGGGTCTGCTCGACGGGGCAGAAGGAACTGGCTCGCCAGCGCCAGCAGTGGATGGCGATCCACCACGCACTCGAACAACTCTGGGAGACAGGGTTATGTCCGACCTGAATATTAAGATCAAGGCGTGGCGCAACGCCCTCGCCTCGGAAATGTCGGCCGCCGATCTTGACGAATTGGAGGATCACCTGCGGCAGACGCTCGCCGCCCTGCCCGAAGATTCTCTAAGCTTTGACGAACGGTTTCTTGTCGCCACACGTCGACTGGGCGAGCCGCAGTCGCTCGTCGCGGAATTCACCATGGCCCGCGAGGCACGTGCCTGGCCGGAACACGCCGTGTGGATGGCGATCCTAGGCATCGTTTGCCTGGGAATTGGATCGTGGGTCGCATTGACCACGCTCTACAATCTCGACGAGCGTTTCGCCGACCACTTGAACGAATGGCTTCCCCAGCCCGTAATGATCCGCCTTTGCTTCGCTCTGCTGATGACGGGCTTGGGGTCGTGGAGCTTATGGCGAGGCAGCCACATGGCCGTGAGCGACGCAGGCTCGGCCGAGACCCAAGGCCAGTAGCTCTGTAGGATTCGCGCAGTGGACTTTCCGGGGGCCATTTCCAGTTCGCACAGCGGCCCCGGATGTCCCACGTCACTCGCAGGTCGAGAGGGGCGATCTCATATCGTGGGGCGGTGCCGCGGGTTCGATCCGCAAAGCCGTGAGACCGGCGACGGCCAGCGCACACGAATTCGGCGGAGCGAATCCGTGGCCCCCATGCTTCTTCTTGCATGGTTCTCATCACGAAGGACCGATCGGCCCAGGCGACGCGGCCGTCTGGCCTTCGCCTTTGGGACGGATTACGATCGGGGGCGTTGGACCGAACAGCTCACCACAGTCATGACGCGCCTCAGCGAAAGACGCTCGTTCCACAAGGGTGCATACAAATGGCTGGCTTACCGCTATATCTTTTTTTTATCATCATCTTTAATACTTTTCATATGACGGTATTGGCGTCGAGATTGTGGTCCAAACGCTCTGATCCGACAAAGCCAACGCCACGAGGGATCGGGTTGCGGACGATGCTGATCGCTATCGCGCTGATAGCGACGGAGATGGCGGCATTGAACAAATGGAACGAATGGAACCAGACCGCCTCACTTCGATCTCAATATCTAAGCAAATCCTCACATCATGGTTTTTGGGCCCACGGAAGTCGGGGCGACGCTCGCATGTATTTGGAAGGCTCCGACGTCTATTCGAGTGACACCGCACGACAAAGGGAATATAAGGACTACTTACGAGCCGAGGCGAAAGTGGCCTTGGAAGAAGCCGAGTACCACGATTCTCTCCGTCAAAAGTACGAACTGGCAGCCCAATCCCCATTGCGTCCTGTCGCGCCAGACCCGCCTCCTCCAAAAAAACCCAGGCGTCCACACGGCTTGGAGAAGTCAGAGCCAGATCGGCCGATCGAGTGAGCGCGTCAGGATGACCGAGAGATAGAGTAGCCCCCGCTTCTGGGACCAATCGGCAAGTTATCCTTGAGACATTGCGACTCACGGTCCAAGCGGGGCGGACCGAGCCCGTGGCACCCATGATTCTGCTTGCCTTATTTTCATCACGAAATACCGATCGGCCCGGGCGACGCGGCCGTCTGGCCTTCGTCCTCGAAGCGGATTACGATCTTGGCGGCCCGCCGAACCGTCCGTCGCGAGGCCGTTCCACGAAAATCCGATCCTGATCCGGGCCGAGGTCGCCATGACGCACATCCGTTTGCACGGGCTTTTAGTCGCCGTCCTACTGTCCGGAGCCGCCTGGGCGAAAGCCGACGAGAAACCGATCGACTGGCGCGACGTCCGCTCGCTGGCCTTCGAGGGGCAGGGGTGGAAGGACGTGAAGGCCCCGTTCGACCGCCTTCCGGGCAAGGCGGAAGGGGTCGTGCGCCCGCCCGTCTGGTCGAACTCGCGGAACTCGGCCGGCCTCTGCGCCCGGTTCGTCACCGACGCGACCGAGATCCACGCGCGATGGACGCTCACCTCGGATCGCCTCGACATGCCCCACATGCCGGCCACCGGAGTCAGCGGCCTCGATCTCTATGCCCGCGATGATCAGGGCCACTGGCGCTGGGTGGCCGTCGGCCAGCCGGAAGCGGCGAAGAACACGAAGGTGCTGGCGCAGGGCCTCAAGGCCGGATCGCGGGAATACCTGGTCTATCTCCCCCTCTACAACGGCGTCTCGACCGTCGAGATCGGCGTCCCGCGCGGGTCCAAGCTCGATCCGGCCGGGCCGCGGGAGGAAGGACGACGCCGGCCGATCGTCTTCTACGGCACCTCGATCACGCACGGCGGATGCGCCTCGCGGCCGGGCATGGTTCACACCGCGATCGTCGGCCGCCGGCTCGACGTCCCGGTGATCAACCTCGGCTTCTCCGGCAGCGGCACGATGGACCCGTCGATGACCGACCTGCTCGCCGAACTCGACGCCGCCGTGTACGTCATCGACTGCCTGCCGAACATGGCCGCCGACGACGTCGCCTCCCGGACCGAACCGCTCGTCAAAACGCTCCGAAAGGCCCGCCCCGACACACCGATCCTGCTCGTCGAAGACCGTTCGTACACCGACTCCACCTTCCTGGACGCACACCGACAGCGCAACGAAACCAGCCGCGCCGCCCTCAAGGCCGCCTACGAGCGGCTTCGCGCCGAGGGGATCGCGAACCTGCACTATCTCGAAGGCGAGTCCCAGGTCGGCGATGACGGCGAGGGGACCGTCGACGGCTCGCACCCGACCGACCTCGGCTTCATGCGCATGGCCGACGTCTTCACTCCGGCGCTCGCCCCGCTCGTGAAGGTCGCCGATGCGGCGGCCCCGGCCGAGAAGGGCGCGTGGCTTATCGGGTTCGCCGACCTGGAGAAACGCCTCGGCGAGCCCGATCTCCGCGTGCTCGACGCGCGTCCCAGGGCGGCTTACGACAAGGGCCACATCCCCGGCGCGGTCTGGGTCGACGCCAAGGCCGTGGCGGCGACGTCCACGAAGCCCGGCGCGCTTTCGGACCGCGCCGCCTGGGAGCGCTGGATCGCGCCGCTGGGGATCGGCCCGAAGACGAAAGTCTTGATCTACGACGCCAATCGGCAACTCGACGCGGCGCGGTTCTGGTGGCTGCTCCGCTACCTGGGCGTCGAGCGCGTCGGGCTGATCGACGGCAATTTCCCGGTCTGGGCCAAGGACGGCCGCCCGGTGACGACCGCGATCCCGAAAGTCGAGCCCGTCCCGTTCCCGGTCGTCCTCCGTCCCGACGTCCTGGCGACCCGCGACCAGGTGCTCGCGGCCCTCGGCTCGAAGTCGTCGACGATCATCGACGCCCGCAGCGAAGGCGAATACAACGGGACGGTCAAGTTTTCCCAGCGGTCAGGCCACGTCCCGACCGCTTGCAGCCTCGAATGGGAGAAGTTCGTCGACGAGAACGGCCGCTTCCTCGATGAACCGTCCCTCCGCGCCAAGCTCGCCACCGCCGGCGTCAAGCCGGACGACCCCGTCATCACCCACTGCCAGGGGGCGGCCGCGCGTCGGTCGACGCCTTCGTCTTCGAGCGCCTCGGCTTCAAAACCCGCAACTACTACCTCGGCTGGTCCGACTGGGGCAACGCCGCCGACACTCCCGTCACAACCGAACCCAAGAAATGACGGCCGACGGATCCGCGTGGTATCCAACCATCATGACGCCGTCGGGACGCCCGGCCTCATGAAAATGAGCTGACGAGAAGTCACGCGGGCTTCCATGAAAATTCCGATCCGTGCTTTGCCGTAGGGGCGCCCCTTGTGGGTGCCCGATCGCCGAGCGTGAGCGGTCGGCCTGAAACGAACCGGGTGCCCCTACCGGCCCCGGTCGACCGCAAGCCCTCATTTTCATGAGGCCGGGCGTCCCGACGGAGACATGATGGTTTGTAGATCGCGGGTCGAGAGCACGGCCGGGGATCGAGTCAGTCCCGCTTCAAGGGCTGGACGGATTACACCGGACAAACTCAGCCTGACGGTCGCAAGGGCCAGATGTCGGCCGTGTCGTAAACTAGCCCATAAGGGAAGGTGCGCCTTCCTCGCTCCTTGCCAATCCGGTGGTCGGTAAGTCGTCGAGCCGGTACAGCCCGGCAGGCGTCGAGGCAAGGTTGAAAAGTGGACGAGCGAACCCAATTCACATGGGGCCGGCGGGCGGTGACAGAGGTGTCGGCGAGGGTGAAAAGTGGACGAGCGAACCCAATCCGCAGAGGGATGGCTCGATGGCCGCTGGGGCGCGGAGAGACGTTATCGGCGCGATCGAAGCCAATCGAACAGCCGCAATCAAAGCCTTGTCGAAATGAGAGTTACGGCGACGGAACAGCCGATTGGGTTCGCGCGAACGAAGCCAATTTCGGGATGAGGTGGAAGGAGCGGGGGGGGTCGCGCCGGTCGTCCCCGGTTGGGTTCGTTCGCGAGGGGAGGTTAGTGAGGGGCGGCCTGGTTTCGGCGCGAACGAAGCCAATTTCCCGGGCCGGCTCGTCGGGCGTCAGAGCAGATCGTCGAACGACTCCTTCTTCTTGGGGACCCAGCCGAACAGGGCGAGTTTGGCGGGACGCTTCAGCTCGGCCCAGTTCCCGGCGTCCTTGATCGCCTGGTCCCAGGTGACGCCCCGCAGCTCCCGGTAGCGCCGGACGGCCTTGCCGATACTTCCGTTCCGGACCAGGGCGTCGATCTCCGCGACCTTCAGGCCGATCTCCTGGCTCAGTTCGGTGCTGGGCAGGTCGCGGTAGGGCCCACGATCGATCTCATCAAGGGGCTGCCGCCCGGGCTCTTTCGTCTGGGTCTTGATGAAGCGTCGCAATTCCGAAGGGTCCAGATACATCCAGACGTGGCCGCACGACAAGCAAGCTCCGTGCTTGAGCTCGACTCCCATGAGGCTGCGGGACAGCCGCGCATGCTCGGGGATGAAGGCGATGACGGCCCCCGGGGTCCCGACATGACCGTTCACGATGGTCGCCACGTTGCAGCGGGGACAGCATTCCGATTCCGTCATGGGCGTATCCTCAACTCAGCTCAAAGTGACTCGCGTGGGCTTCGTCTCCACGGCGTTCGGGAGGGGGACGGCGGCGGGGAGGGTCGAACCGGGTTCGTGAGGCAGGGCCTGCCGGGGTTCGGCGCGGAGGGCGCCGAGGCCGAGGTCGAGGACGCCGCCGACCTTGTCCTCGATCTGGGACAGGTCGCGCTCGATGGCCGAAAGGGCGACGGCGTGAGCCCGAATCGCGGCGCAGGCGTCGGCGGCGTCGCGGCAGAGCGCGTCCAAAATCGGGGCGCGGGAGAGCCGATCGACGACGGCCTTCAACTCGACGTCCAGCCCCCGGTTCAGCCAGTGCAGCAGCAATCCGCCGACGGCGGCGCCCCAGGCCAGGCACCAGAAGGCCGACTGGAAGAAGAAGTCCAGGCCGAGCAGCGGCCGGTCGTTCCAGAGGTGGTCGATGAAGAAGTTGCGGCCCAGGCGGAGCACGAGGAAGGCCGGCAGCAGGCTGAAGAGGATCTCGAAAAACAGGTGGACCGACCTCCCCGCGCGGCGCGCGATCCGCCGCTCGACGACCTCGTTGACCTCGGCGTCGAGCCGCTGATAGACCTCGACGGCCACCTCGGCGAGCTGCTGGTTCGAGAAGTCGCCGCCGGCCTCGGGGGTCGCCGCGGGTTGGATCTCGGCGTCGGCCAGGTAGCCCTGCAACACGGCCCGGGCGGCGGCGAGGTCGCCTTCGGTCAGGCCCAGATCGGCCTCGGCCACCAGAGCCGACGCCGCCCGGCGCTCGCGCCACTTCTCGGCCACGAGCTGGCTGGCGGCCAACCCTCCGGCGAGCACCGCCTGGGTCGGAGTCCGGGCGCGGAGCAAGATCAACGACCGCACGAGGCTGCCGGCGGCCGACCAGAGGCCGATCAAGGCGGCGAGCGGGCCGGCGCCCCACGCCTGGTTCAACTGACGGAGGACCCGGGACCGCCAGAGCCGGTGGTTGGAGTCGATCCGCTCGTTCATCCGGGCGCCGATCTTCGACGCCATCCGGGTCCGCTCGCGGCCCATCGACGCTTCGAGCTTGGCGACGTCCTCCAGCCGCGCGACGATCGGCGTCTTGATCGCCGACAGCAGCCAGCTATACAGCCCCAGCAAGTTCGCCCTTCGGATGCGGTGTCGCGCCCGACTGGCCAGCTCGTGCTCCAGGAGGTCGCGAAACCGCCCGAACTCGTCGTCGACCGGCTCGCCGCTCTCCTGTCGGGCGAGGGCGTCGGCGGCGTCGAACCGGTAGATCTCGGGGACCCGCAGGCCCAGCGAATCGAGGTACTTCCGCAGGTCGGCGCGGTTGTCGTGGTCGATCGCGGCGTGGGTCTGGACGAACAGGATCTGACGCCCCGGCGCGTTCTTCCGAAGCTCCTGGCCGACGACGTGCGACTTGTACTTCTGGGAGGTGACGGTGTGGACCATCACGTCGCAATGAGGAAGCACGGCGCGGAGGATGTCGAGGTGCCGCCGGCCCCCCTCGCCGTCCTCGGGGTCCTGGGTGTCGGGGTCGGGGCAGTCGATCAGGATCATCTGTTCGAGAAAGGGGATATGGATTTGATGAACTTCGATCGAATCGGCGTCGAGGCCGAGGAACGACGGGTCGACGTCGGGGTGGCAGGCGACGACCGCGCGGCGGGTCATCGGCCGGTACTCCTTGCCCGCCCGGCTGACCCGGCGGCCGAGCAGGGCGTTGTACAGCGTGCTCTTGCCCGTCCCCGAGCCCCCCAGGAAGCCGACGACGAGCGCGCGGTCGAGGTCGATCTCGGGCACGCGGAGCCGGGGTTCAAGGCGGGCGACGAGCCCCTTGGCCTCGTCGAACGGGGGCCAGGCGGGCGCCTGCCGCGCCCACTCGACCAGCTTGGCGTGGAGCCGGTCGAAGCCCGCCAGCAGGTGCTCGCGTTCCCAGTCGGCCTTGGTGAATCGCTCGGCCAAGTGCGTCTCCTCCTCGTTCGGCGAGGGCTGAAGTCCGGGTCAGGTTCCGGCGGAGACCGGCGTCCCAGCGGCTGCATCCATATCTGTATTCACGTCATCCCAGGCCGCCAGCTCGCGCGAGAGGTCGCCGGCGATCCGGTAGACGGCCTTGAAATCGTCGCTCTCGCTGATGGCCGCCAGTCGCTCGATGCGGTCGAGGCGACGGCCGATGACGCAGTCGTCGATGACGCCGGCCAGCAGCTTGGCGCGCTCGCGGTAGAACTCGGCGAAGAGGTCGGCGATCAGCTTCTGGGCGGGGCCGCCGAGCTTGGCGAACGCCCCCTCGCCGCCGGCCGTCATGGCCGACCCCGCGGCGACGTCGAAGAAGATCTGGCCGATGGAATGGGTGCCGAGCTGGAGCACGCCGTGGGCCGCGATGTCGGCCGCGCCGAACATCCCGATCGTGATCGCCGGCCGGATCACGGCGGTGGCGACCAGCCCCCACTCGATCGCCCGCATCATGTTGGGGTGCTCGGCCTCGAACCGTTCGAGCCGCTCGGCGATGGCCCGGCTGTAGGCGTCGGTCGCCAGCGGGGTGGCTTCGAGACGCTCGCGAAGTTGGTCGAAAGCCCGACGGCGCTGGTCGCCGGCGATCAGCGGCTGAAGCTCCTGGCGGAGCGCGGGAGTCCCCACCTGATGGACCATCTCCAGCTCGTGGTAGACGTTTTCGAGGGCCCGGGCGAGCTGGGTCTTCTCGGCCTCGATGAACGCGGCCTCCTCCTCGGCCGGCTCGCGACGGCCGGGCAAGATCCGGACGACGGCCTTGCCGAGCTTGCTGTAGACGTTGTGGACCTTGCGGTCGAACCAGGTGCGCCGGGGTTCGAGCCATCGCCAGATGGCGTCGCCGACGATGTGGCCGGGCAGCTCGGGGGCCTCGATCTTGACCTGCACCTTCTGGTGGATGACCGTCCGCGCCTCGCGGTTCTCGTCGGCCCGGGCCTGGAGGAGACGGAGGAAGGCGGGGAGACCGTCGGCCGGGTCGAGCATCCGGCGGAGCGCGCCGCGGAGCGACCGGATCTTGATCTCGGCGAACTGCAAGTCGGCCAGGTCGGGCCGAGGATCGGTCGAGCCCTCGGTCAAGGGATGGAAGACGAGCCGGTTGTCGCGGACCGCGGCGCGGTCGCGGGGGACGGCGTAGACGTGCGACGGAATCGCGCCGACCCCCTTGCGGAAGGTCTCCAGCCAGCGGTCGCAGTGCTCGCGGTCCTCGGGCCATTCAACCATGTTGAAAACGGCCAGAATCGTTTTGTCGGCGGCGGCGGCCTCGCGGAAGAACCGGCGGACGGCCGCGTCGTTGAACTTCTGCTGGGTCAAGACGGCGACCAGAACGTCGGCCGCGTGGGCGATCAGCCGGGCGCGGTCCCAGTTGACCGGCATCGCGCCGTCGACGTCCGGCGTGTCGAGCAAGACCAGGTTCGCCGGCTGGGCGCCGGTCGGGTCCTCGCGGTAGATCAAGAGGTTCGACGGGCCGTCGCCCAGGGCGTCGTCCTCCGACCTCCAGGGCTCGAGCGCGAACCCCGGGAAGACCCGCCGCAAGTCGTGACGCGCGCCGAACCCCTGAGGGACCATGCAGACCGGATGCTTGGTCTGGGTCGCGTCGGGATGGACCCGGCTGGCCGGGAAGCCGACCAGGTGGTTGAACACCGTGCTCTTGCCGATGTTCGTCCCCCCCGCGACGGCCACGATCAGATAAGGAGCGTCGGTCGCCTGCGGCGCCAGCTTCTGGTGCAGGTTCACACGCCACGAGGCCGAGCCGGGAGGCGCCACGCCCGCCGCCTCGGCTTCCGCCTCCAGGCGCGACGACGCCCCGGCCAGCTCGGCGATCCGACGCGACCAGGTCGAGTATTCCATCAAGCGGCCACTCCCCGAAACAGCCGAGATCACGCAGACGTCACCCTCGGACGCCATTATACAAGGACGCCCCCTCCGAGGCATCGAGGCCCGTCCCGCTTTCCCTCACCCGATCGCGCACGGATCGGAGATGATCGCTTTCTCAGGTCTTCCTCAGCCACCTCCAACTAAACATCCCATACGTTACAAAGGCTCCTTTTTCCCTATAGAGACTTCCTTTTTCATTTTACCCATGCTATTCTCTCGCATTCTGGGGGGAATTCGCCCCGGTGGATTTCCTCCGAACCGCTGCGGAATCGAAACAGGGGTCGTCGCGAGCGAGACCCGGTTCCGCAACAGCGCCGCATCGCATCGCATCCACAAGCAAATGGATGCTGGAATTTCACCTTCCGTGGAGCTGCACCCATGAAGAAACATTCGTTCGTTCCCTCGATGGACGGTCGTCTTGAAGAGCGCGTCGTCATGAGCAACGCCCACGCGGCGGGGATCGTGGTGAACCTGCCGGACGGCACGCACAACTTCGTCCCGAACTCGGCCATCCTGACCACTCGGGCGTACAACAGCATCCTGAACAACATCCACAAGTCGATCGTGACCTTCGGCAAGTCGCAGGGCACCGACGCCGACTACGCCCGCGTCAGCCAGTCGGTCGCCAGCCAGCTTTACAAGCTGCCGCACGCGAAGCAGGAAGGGCTGGTCGACTACGTCGCCGGCTCGCTCAACAATTACGCCCCGTCCGAAGCGAAGATCGCCTATTCGGATACGCGCTCGACGGTCGTCAGCTACCTGAGCTACAAAGTGCTGAACGGCGAGGCGGCCATCCGGAAGTCGCCGGGCCACTACTACTCCGACGCCGACATCTTCGGCAAGGACGCCGCGATCTTCAACCAGCAGCCGACCCCGGTCGACTGACGTCCGCCCGCCTCGATTTCTCAGCAAAGGATGAACGCGTAACTTGCGCGTTCATCCCCTTGGTTTTTGCACATCAAGACCTGAAGCCAGCTCAAGGTCATTGGGGCAGGAAGGTCAATTCGACGAGCGAGAGGTCGTCGTCGAAGTCGTCACGGCCCATGAGCTGGCGGTCGTGGGCGATGAGGGCGTCCATCTTGGGGTTCTCGGGGTCGTCGAACGGGCCCTGGCCCACGAACGCGAGGAACTCGCTGAACGGCCACATGGTGCCATCAGCCTTCTCGATCTCGTAGGAGCCGTCGCTCACGATGTAGAGCTTCGAGAACTCCTGGAGCTGGCAACTGGCCGACTTGTATTCCATGTCAGTCATGGCGCCGATCATCGGCCCCTGGGATTCGAGGACATGCAGCGTCGCCTGGTCGACCGAGGGGCCGGCGATCAACAGACCCGGGGGATGGCCGCCGCCGGAGTAGTCGATCCGCCGGCTGGGCTTGTGGAGCACGCCGTACCAGATCGTGAAATACAGGCCGTTCTGCTGGTCCATCTGGAAGGCGTTGTTGAGGGCGAAGAGGACCTGGCTGGGCTTGCGGAAGTCGGTGTTCGGAAGCGCCTGCGAACGCAGGGCGTTCATGGCCGAGACCGAGAGCAAGGCCGCGCCGACGCCATGGCCGCTGACGTCGAGCAGGTAGAAAGCGAAGTGGTCGTCGTCGAGCCAGTGGTAGCCGAACGAGTCGCCGCCCAGTTCGGCCGAGGGGACGAACCGCCAGTCGGTCCGGATCTCCCCCTTCTTGAGCTTTTCGGGCAGCAGCGACTGGACGTACCGCGCGGCCTGCTTGACCTCGGCGGCGAGCCGCTCCTGGCTCTCTTGCAAGGCCTTGTACGCCTCGTTGCGCTGGAGCCGGGCGATGTAGCCCTTGGAGTGGTACCGGATCCGGGCCAGGAGTTCGAGCCGGTCGGGGAGCTTCACCACGTAGTCGTTGGCCCCCAGCGCGAAGGCCTCGGCCTTGACGGCCGGCTCTTCCTTGGTGGAGAGGACGATCATGGGGATCTCCCGGGTCTCGTCGTTGGCCCGGAAGTTCTTGACCAGGGTCAGGCCGTCGATGTCAGGCATGACCAGGTCTTGAAGGATCACGGTCGGCTTGATGCGGACCGCCTCGTCGAGGGCCTTGGTCGCGTCGCGACAGGCGTGGAATTCCACGTCCGCCTCGCCGGCCAGCATCCGCCGCACGGCCTCGCCGATCATCGGCTGATCGTCGATCAAGAGGACGGTGACCTTGTGCTCCGTAAGGTGCGGATCGGTGCTCATGCCGGGGCTCCAGACCAAGACGCGGCGAGGCTCAGGGCTGCCGGTCCTTCAAGGATTGTTGAACGAGACAGTATTGTTCCAGCGCGGGGGGGCCGGCGTCTGCGCCTTAGCGGGGCTGAGATCCGGGAATGCTCTGGACGATCGCCGAGGCGATCCGGTCGAGCGGCGCGACCAGCTCGGCCGCGCCGATTTCGACGGCCGCGCGGGGCATCCCCCAGACCACCGACGACGCCTCGTCCTGGGCGATCGTCCGCCAGCCTCGCCGCCGCAACGCCAGCAACCCCTCGGCCCCGTCGCGGCCCATGCCGGTCAGAAGGACCGCCGCCCCCTCGCCGGGCCAGCACCGCGCGACGCTCTGGAAGAAGACGTCGACCGACGGCCGGTACGAAACCTCCCTCGGCTCCTCGGAATAGACGAGCCTGTGCTCGTCGGTCATCAGCACGTGGTCGCCGGTCGCCGCCAGCAGGAACCGGCCCGGCGACGGCCGCGTGCCGGCGGCGATCAGCTCGACGCGTTTGCCCGTGTTCTCGGTGAGCCAGCTCCCCAGGCCCGGCGCGAAGTCGGCGTCGACGTGCTGGACGATGATCGTGCAGACGCTCCACGACGGCGGCAGACCGGTCAGGATTTCGGCCACCGCGAACGGCCCCCCGGTCGAGGCGCCGAGCAACAGCAAGGGCTCGCGGGTCGAGGCCGAAGTCCGGGCCTGCCAGGCGGTCGTCGCGGCCGGCGGCGCCTGATACTTGCCGATCAGCTTGCCGATGACCTCGATCTTCCGCAGCAGCGGCCCGCCGCCGGCCATGTCGCCGGTCGTCCCGATCACCGGCGTGTCGACCGCGTCGAGCGCCCCGTGCCCCATCGCCCTGTAGACCTTGTCGATGTGGCCGCTGACCGTGGCGGTCACGATCAGGATCGGGCAGGGGGTCTCGGTCATGATCCGCCGGGTCGACTCGACGCCGTCCATCCGGGGCATGAACAGATCCATGAGGACCAGGTCGGGCAAATCGGCGCGGACCTTGGCGACCCCATCGGCCCCGTCGACGGCCATCCAGACCACGTCCAGTCCGGGCGCCGACGCCACGACGCGCCGGAGCGCCTCGCGAGCCATCGCCGAATCGTTGACGATTCCGACTCTCATCCTGTGACCTCGGGAATCGGGAGACGTGTGCCATCGTGGCGAGCGAACGGTATTCTAACGCCAACCCGACCGGCTGGGAACCAAAGCTGGAATCGGGCGTCCCCCGACGAGAGCCGTCACTCCCGCGCCTCGCCGATCAGGTCGACGACGGTGGCGAGGAACGTCTGGTCGTGGAAGCTGCTCTTGGTCAGGTAGAAGTTAGCGCCGGCGTCGAGGCCGCGAATGCGGTCTTCCTCGCGGTCCTTGTAGGAGACGACGACCACCGGGATCGACCGCAGCAGAGGGTCTTTCTTGATGTGGGAGACCAGCTCGATGCCATCCATGCGGGGCATGTCGATGTCGCTGACCACCAGGTCGTAACGGCCGCTCCGCACCGTGTTCCAGCCGTCGACGCCGTCCACGGCGACGTCGACCACGTAGCCCTGGTTTTCGAGCAGTTGCCGCTCCAGCTCGCGGACGGTGATCGAATCGTCGACGACGAGCACCCGTTTGGGAGGGCGGACCGACGCGCCCCCCGCGGCGACGTCGGCGGTCAGCTTGCGGACCCGACGGCCCCCCAGCAGGTTGTCGATCGACCGGATCAGGTCCTCGACGTCGATGATCAGGACCGGCCAGCCGTTCTCCAGGACCGACGAACTGTTGAGGTTGGGGACCCTCCCCAGTCGCGGGTCGAGCGGCGCGACGCGCAGGTCGCGCTCGCCGAGGAACCGGTCGACCACAACGCCGAACCGGTGGCTGCGGTCGCTGGCGACGACCACCGGCCGCCGCCCGCTCTCGCGAACCAACGGCGTCAGCTCGAAAATCTGGGTCGCCTCGACCAGGCCCAGCGGCTGGTCGTCGAGCATCATGTGGGGCTTGCCCTCGATCTCCCGCACCTGGTCCGGCTCGACCATCACGATCCGGTCGATCCGGTTTAATGGGAAAGCGAACGGTTCACCGGAGATCTCGACCAAGAGCGCGCGGATGACCGAGACGGTGAGCGGAAGCTGGAGGACGAACTTCGTCCCCCAGCCCAGCCGGCTGGCGACCCGGACCGATCCCCGGACCGCCTGCACCATGCTCTGAACCACGTCCAGGCCGACCCCGCGCCCGGAAAGTTCGGAGACCTTCTCCTTGGTCGAGAAGCCGGGCAGAAAGAGGAAGTCGAGCATTTCGGCTTCATTAAGCCGAGAGGCCATCGCCTCGGTCGTCAGCCCCTTCTCGACGACCTTCTTGCGGAGCTGCTCGACGTCGATGCCTCGGCCGTCGTCCTTGAGGACGATCTGGAGCATCCCCGCGCGGTGTCGGGCTTCGAGCTGGATCAAACCGGTCGGGTTCTTGCCCCGGGCGCGGCGGTCGGCGGGCGTCTCCAGGCCGTGGTCCAGCGCGTTGCGGATCAGGTGGTTGAGCGGCGCTTCGAGGCCGTCGAGGATGTCGCGGTCGACGCCCGTGGTCTCGCCGACGACCTCGAATTTCGCCTGCTTGCCAAGCTCCTTCGCAACGTCGCGTACCAGCCGTGGAAAGCCGCGGACCCCGTCGGCGAGCGGCCGCATCCGGCTGGCCAGAACCTCGTGATGCAGGCGGCTCGACAGGTCCTCACCGCCTCGCGCGAACTCCTCGATCGTCTCCAGGGTCTCGCTCAACCCTTGCTGGCAACGCGCCGCCTGGTCCCTGGCCTTGGCCAGCATCTCCCGCTCAACCGCGCGGAGGCCGTCGGAAGAGTCGGTGAGCCGGTCCTCCAGTTGCTGGAGCGTCTCCAGGAGCCCCGTCTGCCTTCCCTTGAGCAACAGCAACGAATCCAGGAACGGGCGGAACCGGCGCGTCTGCACCAGCGATTCGCCGGCCAGCCCCATCAACCGCGAAAGGCTCTCGGCCGTCACCCGGACCACCCGATCGGCGGCCTCGCCGCTCGCCGCGACCGGCGGCTTCGCGATCTTCACCGCCGCGACCGGCGCCGACTCGTCGTCGATCGGAACAGGGGCAGGGGCAGGGGATGGAGCCTGAACCGGAACAGGCGGCGCAGCCTCGGTCAGCTTGCCGGCCTCGGCTTCGGCCAGGGCGGCGGTGAGCGCGTCCATCTCGCCGGCGTGCGACGCCTGCCAGCTCTCCATGTCGGCTTCGCTGAGCTGCGCGATCGCCGTCAAGAAGTCGACGCCGCGCAGCAGGACGTCGATCGCCGCCGAACCCAACGCCACTTTCCCTTTCTGCGCCGCGACCAGGCAGTCTTCCATCGCGTGCGCCACGTGGACCGCCGCGTCCAGTCCCACCACCCGAGCCGCTCCCTTCAGCGAGTGCGCCGCGCGCATCAGGGGCTCGATCGCCTGCGACGAGGCTTCCCCTTCGAGACCGACGAGACCTTGCGAAAGCACCGCCAGGCGCTCGTCCGCTTCCATGCGGAACAGGTCCATCATCGAAAATCCGCTCAGGTCGCCGGTCATCGCCCGCGGCTCCGGAGCGCGCGGCGGAGCAAGGGGCGGCGGGGGCGCCGTCTCGGTGAGCTTGCCGGCCTCGGCTTCGGCCAGGGCGGCGGTGAGCGCGTCCATCTCGCCGGCGTGCGACGCCTGCCAGCTCTCCATGTCAGCTTCGCTGAGCTGCGCGATCGCCGTCAAGAAGTCGACGCCGCGCAGCAGGACGTCGATCGCCGTCGAGGACAGCACGATCTTCCCTTTCTGCGCCGCGACCAGGCAGTCTTCCATCGCGTGCGCCACCCGCACCGCACCGTCCAGCCCCACCACCCGAGCCGCGCCCTTCAGCGAGTGCGCCGCGCGCATCAGGGGCTCGATCGCCTGCGACGAGGCTTCCCCTTCGAGACCGACGAGACCTTGCGAAAGCACCGCCAGGCGCTCGTCTGCTTCCATGCGGAACAGGTCCATCATCGAAAATCCGCTCAGGTCTTCACTCATTGACCGATGCTCCGCAACGCGGCGAACACGCGCTGCTCGTCGAGGAAGCCGACGCTGCGGCCGTTCCAGGGAAGGATCGCCTGGCTGAAGCTGACCGCCGGGTTGGCGAGCGTCGAGGGGACGCTTTGCATGTCGCCCCGCGCGACGTGCTCGACGCCGTGGACCTCGTCGGTCGAGAACGCCCACACCTCGGAGCGCTCGCGGTCGCGGAGGACGATCAGCCGCTCGGGAGTCGTCGCGTGGCGAGGGCCGTCGACCAGCTCACCGGAGCCATCGGCGGAAGGGGCGTGAGGTTTCGCGATCGAGTCGTGCACGCCGAGCAGGCTGTGCAGCGAGAAGCAGAGCTGAAGCTGCCCCCGCAAGTTGACCAGGCCGTTGAGAATGGCGTTGGTGCGGTGAGGAATGCGGTGGACGGGCCGAGGCAGCGTGACCTCGACCACGGTCTGGGTCCGAAATGCAAGCCATTCCTGGTCGAGCCGAAAGATCAAAACGCCCGCCCCCTTGTGAACCCCGGGCGCGCCGGCCTCGGCTTCGGCCTGATTGGCCCGCTCGTCGATCCGGGCGAGCCAGGTGGTCCACTCTTCGAGGTAGCCCGAGGGGGCCGAACGATCGAAGAAGGCTTTCGCCGCCGAGGCGAACACGGGACAGTTCCGGCAGTGGACGTGGAGCTTCAGCTCGGGACAGCTCCGGTCGCCGCCGATGCCGATCCGGTTCCAGCAGTCGTAACCCGGCGTCCCGGGCGCGGGCGCGTCGCCGTTCGCGGCCTGGACGAGGACGGGGGGCTCACTCATGAGACGAGGCTCCCTTGTTCTTCAACGCGCGGTCCGCGCGGCGGCGGAAGCCCGAGGCGGCCGACCGATCGCCGCGACGCTCGGCGATCAGCGCCAGCGCCAGAAGCGCCTCGTCGTGGTGGGGATCGAGATAAATCGCCTTGTGGAAACAACTTTCCGCCTGCGCCCGCCGACCCGCCGCCTGATGGATGACCCCCATCAAGGCGAGGGCCGCCGCCGACGGCCCCTTGCGGCGGATCTCGGCCTCGCAACAGGCCAGGGCCTGGCCGTGCCGCCCCTGGTTGGCGTGCTCGGCGGCCTCTTCGAGCATCGGCCGCGCATCGGCCTCGTCCGGGTGATGAACGGGAGCCGCCGCCGGCGCGCTCTCCGGTTCCTCGACCAGATGCACATCTTGATGGCCGAAAGGGGTGAACACGAAAGGCTTCGCCGGCGCGATCGGAATGGGCGAGGGGATCGCGGTTTCCGTTCGACGACGATACGCGAAAGCGCCCGGCTCGGCGGCGAGGACGAACTTCGGCGCGACGGTCGACGGGCCGAGCGGATCGGCGTGGCCGACGATCAGGACGCCGTCGGCGGCGAGCAGCCGATCGAGGGTCGCCGCCGCCTCCGCGCGGGAGCCGGCGTTCAGGTAGATCAGCAGGTTCCGGCAGAAGATCACGTCGTAAGGCGTTTCATCGGCGAGCAGCCTGGAATCGAGGATGTTACCTTGCTGGAAGTGGACGCGGCGGCGGATCGCATCAACGATCTGGAGCCCCTGGGGATGCTCTCGAAACCATCGGGCGACGACGTCGGGGCTCATCCCCCGCAGCGCGTTCCGCGAGAAAACCCCCTGGCGGGCCAACGCGAGACGGTGGGCGCTGACGTCGACCGCGTCGATCCGGCAACGGTCCGGCGGCAGCCCGGCCTCGTCCAGCGCGACGGCGATCGAGTACGGCTCCTCCCCCCCCGCGCAGGGGATGCTCAAAACCCGGATCGCAGCCCGCTTCGGCCGCACGGTCCAGCAGCTCCGGGCGTGCTGGAGGAGGAACCGAAACGGCAGGACGTCGCGAAAGAACCAGCTCTCCGGGACGACGACCTCCTCGATCAGCTCCTGGACCTCGGCCTCCGACCCCCGCACCAGCGCCGCGTACGCCTCCAGATCATGCAGCCCGACCGCCTTCATCCGGCTTCTCACCGCGCGCGGAATCAGCCCCGAACCGATCGCCGAGGGGTCGAGCCCCAGCCGGCCGGTCAAGATCGCATCAATGGCGGCCAATCCACCGGACATCACGCTTCATCCAAGTCTCGTAAATCCCGAATGGCGGGCGACGCCCATTCTACAAATTCCAATATAACGACATCACCCGGCCAGCGACTCTTCCAGCACCTTCTCCACGGTGATCAACTGGGCCATGCCGTGCTCGGTCTCGGCCAGGCGGCCGAGATAGGGGGCGCGGGGGAGCTGGACGGGCGAGGCGATCAGGGTTTCGGGGTCGACGGACGAGAGGTCGCTGACCTGCTCGGCGATCAGGCCCAGGAGCGATCGCCGGCGCGGCTTCGACGCGCGCGAAGACGGCCCTGACGAGGCTTCGGCGTCGCACTCTTCGGCGACGTCCGTGGAGGCGGGGGCCGCTCGATCGACCAGGATGATACGGGTGTTGAGCCGATCGGACGACGGGTCGGCGCCGAGCAGGACGCCAAGATCGACGACCGAGACGACGTCGCCGCGGTACTCGAACACGCCAGCCAGAAACGCCGGCGCGTGGGGCAAGGGACGCAGGTTCACCCGGGGGACGACCTCGACGATCCGCGCCGCGTCGACCGCGTAAAGCTGTCCGGCGGCCTGGAACGTCAAGAGAAGCATGGCCTCGCCCTTCGGTCGGTTCGATTCGCCTCGGATCAAACGTCCATATCCGGCAGGGCGCTCACCACGGCCTCGGCGGCTCCCAGTTGGAACCGGGATACTTCTTCCTTGAGGCCTCCCACGGCCTCGCGGAGGTGGTCCGTGGCGCTGTTGAACTCGCGGATCGAGATCGAGGTCTGGCCGGCGACCTCGCTGAGCCGGAGCATGGCCTCGCGGATCTGGTCGGCCCCCTGGGACTGGACTCGCATCCCCTCGGTGACCTGCTCGAACCGCTCGTCGAGGCCCTGGACGCCGGTGATGATCTGGCCGAGCTGGCCGCCGATCTGCTGGACTTCGACGACGACCTTGCGGACCTGCTCGCTGAACTTGTCCATCTCCATGACGCCGGCCGAGACGCTGTACTGCATCTCCTTGACCATCCGTTCGATGTCGAGGGTGGCGACGGCCGTCTGGTCGGCCAGGCGGCGGATCTCGCGGGCGACGACCAGGAAGCCGAGGCCGTATTCGCCGGCCTTCTCGGCCTCGATGGCCGCGTTGATCGACAGCAGGTTGGTCTGATCGGCGACCTTGGTGATCGTGGTCACGACCATGTTGATGTTCGCCGCCCGCTCGCTGATCACCGACAGTTTGGAGCTGATCGAGCCGGTCGACTCGGCGAGCTGCCGCATGGTTCGGTCCATGCCCGACAGGTTGTTTCTGCCGGTCGCGGCCTGCTGCGCGGTCTGGCGGACCACCGCGTTGACCTCGGTCATGGTCTTGAGCAGCTCCTGGCTGGTGGCCGAGATCTCGTTGACGGCCGCGGCGGCCTCGTTGGTCGAGGTCCCGTACTCGTAGACCGCCTGCTCCTGCTGCCTGGAGGTCGCGGCGATCTCGGTCGCCGTCGACAGAAGCGCGATGCTCGACTTCTGAATCCGGCCGATCAGCCCACGAAGGTCGCCGGTCATCTTGCGAATCGCCGTGAGCAAGAGCCCCATCTCGCCCGGCGCCTGGCCTTCGTACGACGTCGTGAGATCGCCGCCGGCCACCCGCTCGGCGATCAGGGCCGCCTGGCGGATCGGCTGGGTGATCGTCCGGGCCACCCGGTAGGCCGTGATCGCCACCGCCGCCACCGTCGCCGCGAGCAAGAGGCCGATCGCCCAGCGCTGCTGATTGATCATGGCGAACGCCTCGTCGCTGTTCTGCTTGACGTTCAGGGCCCACCGAAGCGACGGCACGTACGACCACGCCGCGGTCACGGGGACGCCTCGGTAGTCGATGCACTCGCCGTAGCCACGCGCGCCCTGGGCCGCGAGCTGCAACGACGTGGAGCGCGGGTCGCCCATCTTCACCCGCCGTTTGAAGGCGGCGTCGGGGTCGTGGCGCAGCGGAGTCAGGAGCGTGATCTCGTCCCCCTTGAGCATGCCGACAAGGGCTTCACCGCTCTCGCCCAGGCCGTTGAAGTCCTGGAAAACCCGGTAAATCTCCTTGTTGCCGACCTGAAGCGCCACCACGGCGACGAGCTTCCCGTCGTTGAACACCGGCTGGGCGATGAACAGGGCCGGCTCGGTCAAGCCGGGATAAACCTGGAAGTCGGAGGTCTCGGCCTGGAGCAGCATCTTCGCGCGCTGAAAAACCTCGGCCAATTCGCTGCCCCTGAGCGGCCCGGTCAGCAGCCCGTCGCCCAGATCGAGGTTCGACTTCAGGCGGTAGAGCAACCGCCCCCGAACATCGAACACGTACACGTTCTCGTAGCCGTACGTCTCGCAGAAGAGAGGAAACCCAGGATACTCGCGACGGACGCCGGCGGGCGGGCCGCCCGCTTCGAGGTCCTTCGTCAGCTCCAGGACGGCGGTCCGGGTCGAGGGGATCTGGCTCAAGATCGCGAGGTTGGCGGCGCGCTCCTTGGCGAAATTGTTCAGCTCCGCCCCCTTGAAGCCCGCGACCGCGACAAGCCGGTCGCGCAGAGTCTTCTCGAGCGACCGCATCGACAGGTTGTTGGTGACGATGGTCAGCAGGATGCAGGGGATCAGCGCGATCGCGAGAAACCACAGCATGAGCCGGGTCGCGACGCCGAGCTTCGAGGACGAAAATCGGTTCGTGTTCATGGCGGCGCCCTAGCGGGTCGTGGGTCGGGCTCGATGGACGCTGGAGGTGGAGCTGGAACTGGGAACTGCGGCTGATCGGGTCGGCTCGGGCGCCGCCGGCCGGACGACGCTCCGAGGCCCCCACACCGGCGAGGCCTGCGAGGTCCTCGGCGGCGAGGAGGGGGGCGAAGGTGAAGGCGCGGGCGGATCGTCGCCGTCGGCCCTGCCCGTCTTGTTCCATTTCTCCACGGCGGCTTCCCAGTACGCCTTGGTCCGGAACATCGGGAAGGGGACCGGGCGGATCGGCTTCTCAAGGCTCCAGACGATGTCGAACAAGCCGTCTCGGCGGATCTTGCCCAGGTAGAACGGCCGCCAGGCGTGCATCGTGTCGTAGTCGATCGACACGATCCCCTCGGGCGCGTTGCGGCTCTGACGTCGCAGGTGCTTGCGGACCTCCGTCGTGTCGGCGGTCCCCGCTTCCTCGACCGCCTGCGCCCAGAGTTTGACGCCGCCGTAAGCCGCCTCGATCGAATCGCTCGTCGGCCTGTCGGCCCCGTGAAGCTTCTGGAACGCCTTGACGAAGTCGAGGTTCTCTTTCCGGTCGATCGTCTGGAAGTACCCCCAGGCCGCGTAGTCGCCGACCATCTCGGCCACGGGAAGCTGGCGCAGGTCGTCCTCGGTGATGGTGACGCTGAGCACCGGCAGCTTGTCGGGCGTCAGGCCCGCCTGCGTCATCTGGTGATAGAACGCCTTGTTGGCGTCGCCGACCACCGAGCTGATCACGACGTCCGCCCCCGACGCCTTGATCGCGGCGATCATACCCGGCACCCCGTCGCCGTTGATCTCCAGGAACCCCTCGCCGACGAACGAAGCCCCGAGCGCCGTGAGCTGGTCTCGGACGATCGTATGGATCGCGTACGACATCACGTCGGACGAGCCGGCCAGGAAGAACTTTCGCGCCTTGAGGGTCTCGAAACACCAGTTGACCGCCGGGATCACCTGCTGGTTGGGGAGCGACCCCGTGCAGACCACGTTTTGCGAGAAATCGAGCCCCTCGTAGTTCGACGGGAAGATGAGCAGGTGGTTGGACAGCCCCACGACCTCGTCGATCGCCTCGCGACACGCCGAGGTCATGCCCCCGAAGATCACGCTCACGTGCTCCTCGTCGATCAACCGCCGCGCCTGCCGGCCGAACGTCTTGGGGTCGGACTCGCCGTTGGCGATCACCCACTCGACGTCGCGTCCCAGCAGCCCGCCGGCCTGCTTGATCTCATTGAGCGCCATCACCTCGGAATCGACCATCGCGGCTTCGCTGATCGCCAGCGGGCCGGTCCTCGAATGGAGGATGCCGACCCGGATCGGCGGCTCCACCCGGCGCAGCAGCCCCGGACCGAACCAGGCCGCCAGCAGGCCCAACACCAAGACGCCGATCAGCCCCAGCAACCCACGTCTCATCAGGGAAGTCCCCGTAGCCGTCGCTCTCAGGAAACCGGTCGACACATGCGCCCAAGAAGTATAGCCCACAAACACCCGACGCCGGGAAGTTCGCCCGAATCGCCGCGCGCATTTCACCGATTCCCCGAAATATACCAGGACGACCAGAAGCCGCCCGCCGCCGCAATCGCTACCAACGCCCTCGGTGCGTGGGCGGCTTCAGACGAGCCAGTTCTGGGGGATCATCTCGTCTCGGGTTTGAAGACGGACGGAGAGACCATCGCCCGTGAGGATGTCGCGGAAACCCAGAAACGCCGACTGGGCGGCGACGACGTCAGGGTAGCTCACCCAGCCGACGAACTGGCCGTCCTCGATCCGCGTCCGGACCGCGAGCGCAGCCCCCCGGTCCAGGTGTTCGAAGGCGTCGATCACCTGACGAAGCGTCTCGCCCGCGCCGGCGAACTCGGCCGTCCGGGCGACGAGCGACTTGATCGGCCACGAGACCACCATGCACACGCTCAACGTCGCGCGGTCCGAGCCGTCCGAAGCGTCGAGGTCGACCTTCTCCGCCATCTCGAACCGGATCCAGATCAGCTCGACGTCGACGGTCTGAAACGCGCTCGGCGGCATGGTCTGGGTCGGGGCGGCCTCGGCCGTGGGCGCGTCGGCCGCCGGTTCCGAGCCGAACGGGAACCACCCCTGGGCGAATGGGTTCCCCATCGGTCCGGGCCAGGTCCACGACGTCGGGGCGGCCGGCGCGACCACGTCGACATCGACGTCAACGCCGCTGCTGTCGAGGCCGTTCGCCGTCGACTTCAGCACCTCATAGGCGCGCACGACCATGCGGAACGCCCATTCGTCGCCCCCCAGGTCGGGGTGGTGCTTCTTGGACTTCTCGCGGAACGCATCGCGAATCTGATCCGCCGAAGCCTCCGGGCCGACGCCCAGGATCGTCCGGGGATTGAGCTGGAAATGATGGTACATGGAGCCTTCGTTGAGAAATGCAGGTCATCGAAACGTCGCCGCTTGAACTTCGTCAGCAAACCCGACGCCAGGCGACCATCGAAATCCAGAGCCGTTCGCCCCCAGGCCTAAACTTGTCGGATCTCGGTATTCTGCTACCATCCGCCTTCGAGCGGCGCTCTGCCGACGAAGGAGGAGCCTCGCGCACGGATGGGTGGTTCGATTCGGTTCGTGGGTTGGTGGATGGGGGTTGTCGGACTGAGTCTGGCACTGATGCCGCGCGCCTCGGCCCAAGGACCGACGGCGCCAAGACCGAGCCCGAGCCCGGCCCTCGCCTCTTCCCAGATTCTACCGACTCCGCAAACCCCGACGCTGCCGGTCCCGCCGGGGCTGCCGCGGTACGACCTCTCGGTCCGGATCGACCCCCAGGCGCGGAAGGTCCGGGCGCGGGAGCGACTGGTTTTCACCAACCGTTCCAAGATCCCCGTCCGCGAGCTGGTCATGCACGTCTATCCGCGCTTCAAGGTGCCGGAGGGCGACAAGATCAAGCTGGCCAAGACGATGGAGGTCTTGCGACTGAGCCCGGAGGAGGCGCTCGACCCCGCCGGCCGACGTCTCGAAGTGACCCAGGTCTCGATCGCCGGCGCGCCGGCCGGTTTTGAATTCGATCCCAAGATCGACACGATCATGGTGGTCCCGTTGAAGCAGGCCGTCGCCCCCGGCGGCCGGGTCGAGGCCGTGATCGACTTCACGGTCGACCTGCCCGAGCAGTGGGGAAGGTGGGGGTCGTACGAGGGGATCACGTATCTTCTGAACTGGTATCCGGTTCTGGCGTTCCACGACGACCAGGGCTGGCGGCGGGAGCCGTTCGTGCCGTGGCATCAGCCCTGGCACCAGGAAGCCGGTCATTACCGGGTGATCGTCGACCTGCCGGCCGATCAGGTGGTCGCCTCGACGGGTCGGATCATCAACCGTAAGGCGACGGCCCAAGGCTGGCAGCGGCTGACGATCGAGACTCCGCCGGTCCGCGATTTCGCCCTGGTCTGCTCGAACCGGTTCCAGACCTGGGAACGCCAGGTCGGCGCGACCCGCGTCAAGGTTCACGGCTGCCCCGAGCACGCCGCCAACGCGCAGCGGGCGCTCGACTACGCCTGCGAGGTGATTCCCCAGTACGAGAAGTGGTTCGGCCCGTACGCCGACACCGAGTTCGAGATCGCGCCGTCGTTCTTCGGCTGGAACGGCAACGAGTGCTCGGGCCTGGTGCTGCTCGACGACCGCGTGATGCGGCTGCCGACGGCCGGCCAGCGGTACATCGAGCACCTGGTGACCCACGAGACCTGCCACCAGTGGTGGTGGAACACGGTCGGGGCCGACGGCTACGCCGAGACGTTCATGGACGAGGGCCTGGTCAACTGCTTCACCGCGCTCCGGCTCGACGCCAAGTACGGCCGCAACGGCCCGCTGATCGTCTGGCCCAAGGGGATCGACTGGCTCCCCACGATCGGCCGCGAAGACATGCGGATGGCCGGCTACTACGGCTGGAGGCGCAAGGGGGGCGGCGGCTCGATCCTCCAGAACCTCGACCAGATGGGCAACCTCGGAACCCTGTTCAGCCTGGCCTACGACCGCGGCGGCAAGGTCGTCGAGATGATCCACAACCGGCTCGGCGAGGAGCGGTTCTTCGCCTTCTTCCGCAAGCTCTATCACGACCACGCCTTCGAAAACCTCTCCTACGCCGAGTTCAAGCACGATCTCGCCGCCTTCGACCCCCAGGGCGACTGGCCGGCGTTCCTCGAAGGCTGGGTCGAAAACCACCACGAAACCGACTGGGCGATCGACGAGGTGAAGGTCGCCGAGGCCACCGGCTCGAAAGTCGACGCCGACGTCCGCCAGGTCACCATCGATCTCGAACAGCGCGGCAAGATGGAAGAGCCCACCGAGCTGCTCGTCAAGGGCCGAACCCAGGACGTCCGGGTGCCGATCGTGCCGGGGAAGGGGAGCTACGACGTCCCCGGCGGCCGGGTCACGCGCGACGGTCGCCGCTGGCGGGTCACGGTCGAGACCGAAGGGCCGCCGAGGCAGGTTGAAGTCGATCCCGGGCACGCCTTGCTCGACGCCCAGCCCGACGACAACCGATGGAAGCCCGAGGTCGCCTGGAAGGTCACTCCGATGGTGACGCCCCTGGACCTCTCGTCCCAGTTCCAGGCCCACGACCGGATCTCGGTCGTCGCCGGGCCGTTCATCGACCAGTACGCCCGGGGCGGCGTCAAGGCGGGCGTCCAGCGGATCAACAAGTGGCAGGTCGTCGGCTGGGCCGGCACCGAGCCGGCGCTCCGCGAGGCGATCTTCGGCGGCGAGGCGACGCTGTTCCACCTGCCCAAACCGAACTGGGCCACCGGCTTCTTCTACGAGCAGGGCCTGTACAACTTCTACAACGACAAGCGCCATTCAGGGGGCCGCGCCTACCTCCGCAAGCGGCTCCTGGAATCGTCGAGCTTCATCGTCGACGATCCGGTCTTCTACGAATTTTACTACGGCCTGGGCAACGAGTTCTGGCAAGGCGACGACGGCCGGCCGGTCGAGCAGTACCTCGGCGCGGTGGGCGCGCGGTACCGCCAGAACACCCAGTTCCCGTACTGGGACCCGGTGCAGGGCCAGCTCATCGACGTGGCCGCCGAGTACGGCAATGCGCTCTGGGGTTCGAGCCTCGATTACGTCCGGGTCGTCGGCCAGTACGGCTTCGTCAAGAAGGTCCCGGAGTCGTGGGGAATCCTGCCGCACAGCCGGTTCGCGTTCCGGGGCTACGGCGGCTGGTCGTCGCCCGGCAACGCCTCGATGTTCCGCCTCGGCGGCGGTCAGCGGCTGCGGGCGCTCGACCTGACCTCGCTCCAGGGATCGTCCGTCTGGATCATCACCGGCGAATGGCGATTCCCGATCTGGCGGAACCTCAACACCGACGTCGTCGACCACATGGTCTCGTTCCGCAACCTCTATGGCGCGGCGTTCGTCGACATCGGCCAGTCGTACCTCAACGGACACTTCGGTCCGATCGTCTACGGCCCCGGCGTCGGCCTGCGGTGGGACGCCGTCCTCTTCTCATTCCTCGAACGCGCCACCCTCCGCGTCGATGTCGCCCAGCCCCTCGGCGTCCCCGGCGGCCCGGTGATCTGGTTCGGCATCAACCAGGTGTTTTAGAGTGTGTTTACGAAGCGTAAGCTTGAATGGCAGGGAGTTTTCGTGGAGCGAGGCCAAGACGATGACTTCGACCGCTGAACTCACCAAGCAACTGGTATTTCGAGTCTGTAGCTCAAAACATGCTCTAGTTGTCTTTCATTTTGTGGAGATTTTTAGCTTCGGGAGATAGAGATGCACGGGATTGTCTTCTCCCGGCTCGCTGTGATCTGAACTCATTATATGCTTAAGGTGTTGGCTCAATTCTCGCTGTGCGGAAGCCAACCGGTCTGTAATAGAATACCTGTCCGTCGTATCGACCATGATTGTTCTGCCTTGAGCAACGTCGAACGGGATTCTATCTTCCTTTCGAATTAACTGCACAGACGGAAGCTTGCATGTATGCCTCACGCCTAGCTCATAAAAAACGTTAGCGTTGGCAAACGACAGGTCGGCAACACACACTCGAGCACAAACGAGATGCTCGAAGATCTGCTGTGTTATGAGTCCTGATCGCTCGATCTTATCTGCCCTGATCACCTGAAGCCCGTACTCCTTGGCCGCAGGCTCGACCACGTGTTTGAGAATCATGTCTGTGTGCTGACGCTGCTCGGTTCCCTCGTCTCCAATGGGAGTAATAAAAAAGCAAACCGTTTCCCAACCTTCGTGTAGATCATCTTGAACGTCGTATGCGTGGCTTGGCTCCCGAAGATCGCTTGCAGAAGAAATAGGAGGCTTCCCCGGAGTTATCGGTATCGCAGACTGCTCCAAACGCACAAGGTATGTCCCAGCACCTTGCTCTTGAAGCACTCCCGCGTAAAGGCCATTGTCGATGATCAGCTTGATTGCTTCGGCTGTACGGTCTCGGGGGATTTGATAACGGTTTTCCAACACATTGGGAAAATGAAGTTGCTCCGGCAGGGAATGCCCATTGAAGTCCGTATAGAATTTACTGAGAACCCTGGGCGTTAACAGAGCTTTGACCTTGCCTTCGGTATCATCTCCAGGATATTCAGGTGCTACAATCTTTCTGCCGGTTTCTGTGATTTCATAAGTATCATTTTCGGTCTTACTGAGCATCCCATAAGCGACCGCAGCCCAAAGCGGATACCGGTTTACGTTTGTGGTCGCCTTGACTTGCAGGAGCCCTGCAATCTCTTCCCAACCGACGGGATTGGTTGCATAGTTGCGATAAATGGCCTCGATTACCTTCTTGGCCTCCTCGATCGACCGACGAGGCAGATCCTCTGCCGCAACTTTGATGATTTCCTTTTTGGCAACCTGAGCTGAAGTCTTTGCTTTCTTGGGATCGGTCTTCTTCGCCATGATCGTTTCCTCAAGACACGCCCGTCTTGCTGCATAGATAGAATCGGAACGACTTCTAACATGCACAAGCTCGCCTTTGCATCCACCCAAGTCCAAAAGCACTGCGCGCTTCATAATCTGATATCCTGCGCCCATGCACAAGACGAACCAAGATCTTTCGCTCGCATAGCCCCAATGCTTGGCGGGGGAAGCAGCGGAATTATGAGTTCACCATTCATCGCCTAATCGACATGCATCGGCATCACTCGAATTGCGCGATCAGTCGCGTCAGGACCTCGTCCAGCCCCGGCGCGTCGGGCAAGGTCAGGCCGATCGCGGCCTGGAGCGTCTCGCGGATCTCGGCGGCGGTTGCGAGCGTGCGCTTGTCGGTGCCGCCGTTCAGGTGATGCACCGCCAGTTGGTTGTTCCGGAGGGCGTAGCGGCGATCGGGCGTCGTCCTCGCCGCGAGCAGGCCGTTGACGAAAATCGAGGCCGGGTGGGTCGAGACGTACCAGTTGGCGACCTCGTAATCGGGCGGGAATTGTTCCTGGAGATCGAACCGGTAGAGCGAAACCCACGCGTCCCGGATCTTCGATTGCATCACAAACTGCTCACCCGCCCTGACCAGGCGGAACGGCTCGTGGGGCGTGATTTGCTCGACGTCCGCTTCGAGGCGCAGGGGCCCCGTCAGGACCTGGCCGCCGAAGCCGACGTCCGCGACGTACGGTTCGCCGTCGATCTCGACGCGTAGCAGCATGTGCGTCCGAGGCGTGACCGCCCCTTCAGGCGCGTTCCAGAGGACCCGGGCCGCAAGGCCCGTCACGGCGAAGCCGAGCGCCTTCAGGACGTCGCGAAACAGCAGGTTGTGCTCAAAGCAATAGCCCCCGCGCCCCTCGCGCACCAGCTTTCGTTCGAGTGACGAGACGTCGAGGAGGACCGGCCGCCCCAGCAACGGATCGAGGTTCTCGAACGGGATCGCCTCCGGGTGCAGTCGATGGAGGGCGCGAAGGGTTTCAAGCGTCGGCGCGCGACCGCCCTCGTAGCCGATCCGATGGAAGTAAGCGTCTACGTCGATCGCCTCAGTCATCGTGGTGCCTCCAGCGGGGATCAACGCGATTCGGGCGCGAGGCCCAGGAGGCGCTCGACGGCCAGGCCGACGTCGGGCTTGCGCAGGAGCGATTCGCCGACGAGGATCGCGGAGACGCCGGCGGCTTCGAGGCGCTCGACCTGCGCGCGGTCGTGGATGCCGCTCTCGCTGACCAGGAGAATCTCGGGCGGGATCTGGTCGCGAAGCCGCAAGGTTCGGTCGATGTCGGTCGTGAAGCTGTGGAGGTCGCGGTTGTTGACGCCCACCAGATCGGCGCCCGCGGCCAGCACCCGGGGCAAATTGGCCGGATCGTGGAACTCGACCAGGGCCGCCATCCCCAGCTCGCGCGCCCGCTCCAGAAGCCGGGCCATCGTCGCGTCGTCGAGGATCTCGGCGATCAGCAGGATCGCGTCGGCGCCGGCCACGCGGGCCTCGACCACCTGGTACTCGTCGATCAGGAAGTCCTTGCGCAGCAAGGGGATCACCACCGCCGCCCGGATTCGAGCGAGGTACGAGAGGTGGCCCTGGAAATAGGGGACGTCGGTCAAGACGCTGATGCAGGCCGCGCCGTGCTGCTGGTAGGCGCGGGCGATCGCGACGGGCTCGAAGTCCTCGCGGATCACCTTGACCGACGGGCTGGCCTTCTTGACCTCGGCGATGAGCTGGATCGCCCCCCGGCCGTCGAGGGCCGCCCGGAAGTCGCGGACCGGCGGCGCCTCGGCCGCCTGGGCCTCCAGCTCCTCGATCGGCATCCGCTTCCGCCCGGCGGCCACTTCGCGCCGCTTCGAGGCGACGATCTCATCGAGAATGCTCGCACTCATTGATCGCTCTTATGGTGTTTTGATTGAAATCGACCCGCCCCGAACTCGCATCATTTAAAAACAACTCGCCCTTAAACCCAATCACGGTCGTGGCGATCGTACGGACGAGGCAAGACAAGCGGGGCAGGTTTTGCCGAACATGCCGAATATCCGTCCTAATTACGCCCATCGACTGCGTTTCCTACTTGCGGAGAGATCGGGCGAGAACATAAAGTCGCCTTGATTCCACGTTGCGAAAAAGCATCACCGCGGCCGGACGGCATTCGTTCCGGGTCGTCGACAGCCAGCTTATCGCATCTCGAGATTTCCGGCAAACGGCCGACGGAGCGTCGAGGACGTCGCCCGTTCGCAACCCGCCTTCAGGAGCGAAGGCGGGGCTTGAGAAGAGTGGAGAGGAGGTCGCGATGACAATCGCCGTGCAATGTCCGAACCCTTCGTGCGGCCGAATCTCCCAGCTCGGAGAAGATCCACTCGGGAGGATATTCCGATGCCCCCGATGCCTGACGAAGCTGCCAGCCGGCGGGGCTTCGAACACGGATTCCGGGTGGGCGCACGTTCTGGGCCCGCTGCCGAGGCAGGCACCGCGGCTCGGGCCTGAGACGGCCGGGCGGGAGTTCGCGTTCTCGACGATCCGCGACGGCCACGCCCACGCTCACGCCCACTCTTTCGACAGCGGCGAGTTCCTGGCGGCGCCGTTCGACGACGACCCCGACGATGTCGATGTCGACGTCGACGACAGCCGGTTCCTGCTGGCCGCCGCCTCCGCGCCGATGCCCGGCGGCGTGCTCGCGAGCCTTCCGGCGCCCGGCCTGACGGCCGTCGCGACGGCGGCGCCGCCCCGATCGGCCCCGACGCGGCGGGAGACCCGAGAGCTTCAGCGAGCGACCGCGGCCGACACGCGCGGCCTGGGGCGGTTCCGGATCGTGGGACTGCTCGGCGAGGGCCGGCACGCCACGGTCTATCGGGCCTTCGACCCGACTCTGGAACGCGAGGTGGCCCTCAAGTTGCTGCGAGCGGGCGCTCCCCGGTCGGCCCGCGCCTTCGAGCGGTTCCTCGGCGAGGCGCGCGCTTTGGCCCGGCTGCGGCATCCCCGGGTGGTCTCGGTGTACGAGGCGGGCCGCGACGGCGATCAGCTTTACATCGCCCTGGCCCTGATCGAGGGAAAGAGCCTGGCCGAGGTGCTCGCCGAGACGCGGCTCTCATACCGTCGCGGCGCGGAGATCGCCGCCGAACTGGCCGAAGCCCTGGCGTGCGCGCACGGGTTCGGCATCGTCCACCGCGACGTCAAGCCGGCCAACGTCCGCCTCGACGCCCAGGGCGAGATCTACCTGATGGATTTCGGGATCGCCTACCGGCCCGATTCCGGTGACGCCCCCACGCCGCCGGGGACCATCCTCGGCACCCCCGCCTACATCGCCCCCGAGCAGGCCGTCGGCGCGTGCAGCGCGGTCGTGCCGGCCAGCGATCAGTACAGCCTGGGTGCGGTCTTCTACGAGCTGCTCTGCGGTCGCCCCCCGTTCTGCGGACCGCCGTCGTACGTCCTGTTCCACGCGATCCATCACGATCCCCCCGACCCCCGCGACATCGACCGACACATCCCGCGCCCGCTGGCGGACATCTGTCGCAAGGCGATGGCGAAGCGTCCCGAGCGCCGCTACGCCTCGTGCCAGGCGTTCGCCGCCGACCTCCGGCGCTGGCTCCAGGGCGCGAAACCTCAGGCCTGCCGCCGCCGCTGGTTCGGCTGACCTGAAAATCGATGGTTCCGCGACGAATCCTCCGCGCCGGCTTGCTTTCACCTGATTGATTGCACCATATTTAGGAAGTTCCAATGGACTGATCCGAAGATGTAGGGAGGAGGACGGCATGTCAGCCGGGTGCAAGGACGACGTTCGAACTCCTGGGTCGTCCCAGACGACGGGTCGGCTGATGAAGCTGCTCGTCGTCGACGACTCCGAATTCGAGCACCAGGTCATCGCCAGGCTCTTGCAAGGCATGGAAGGCGTGCGCGTCGCCTTCGCCTCGGGAGGCGTCGCCGGCCTGGAAGCGGTCGAGAGCGAGACGCCCGACGTCATCCTGACCGACTTGTTCATGCCCGACATGGACGGTCTGGAGCTGGTGCAACGGGTCCGCAAGCGGCGGCCGGGCGTCCCGCTGATCCTGATGACGGCCTTCGGCAGCGAAGACGTGGCCATCCAGGCGCTTCGAGCCGGCGCGGCGAACTACCTCCCCAAGAAAGACCTGGCGCGCGACCTGGTCGGCATGGTGCGCCAGGTCCTGGACGTCTTCAACGCCGACCGCCGCCGCCAGCAGCTCTTCCAGTGCGTCGAGCGCCGCGAGTCGACCTTCGACATCGGCAACGACCCCAACCTCGTCGGGTCGCTGGTCCAGTTGCTCCAGGAAGAGCTTGACGGCCTGGGCGTCCTCGACCGCCCGGCGCAGATCCGCATCCGCGTCGCCTTGCAAGAGGCGCTCGTCAACGCGCTCTACCACGGCAACCTGGAGGTCAGCTCCGAACTCCGCCAGGAAGACGAGCGGATCTTCTTCGATCTGGCGGAAGCCCGGCGCGACCGCGAGCCCTACAAATCGCGCCGGATTCGCGTTTTGACCCGCCTCGACCGCCGGTCGGCGACGTTCGTGGTCAGCGATCAAGGCCCCGGGTTCGACACCTCGCGAATCGACCAGCCGATCGACCCCGAAGACCTCCTCCGCATCGGCGGCCGGGGGCTGCTTTTGATCCGCACCTTCATGGACGAGGTGACGTTCAACTCGACCGGCAACACCATCACGATGGTCAAACGGCTCTCACCTGACGCCGACGCTTGACGGCGCCGAGAACCGACCGTCTCACGCACCGACGCCGACTTCCGCGGGGATCTCGCTGACGATGACCTTGTCGACGGGCTCGTCGATCGACTCGTGGAGCGTCCGGCGGGTCGGGTCGCCCATCGCCTCGGGCCAGATGTAGAAGCCGCCCCGCCAGCTCGGGGGAATGTCCCAGTTCCCCCAGATCCCCTTGCCTTCGTTGTAACCCTGATAGGTGACGTCGTGCTTGCCGATGAACCGCTTGGTCCACCAGCATTTGCCGTCCTCGACCTGGTAGCGGCCTCGGATCAGGAATTCGCCGACGAAGTCGCGGCCCTCGCCGGTGACGACGCCGTGGCGAAAAGTCAGGTGCAGTTCCATCGGGTGCCGGCCCGGCGGGATCTCGGACTGGAGGAAGTAGCCGACCCACGGTCCGGACGGAAAGCGTGAATCGGTTTCGAGATCGGGCAGGGGGTCGGACTCGTTCGGAATCGGGAGGTCGGGTTCAGTCGTCATCACGGCCCTCGGCGCGGCTCATCGGCCGTCGATCGGTGGAATCTCAGGAAGCGAAATCTAAAGAACGACGAATCACGTTTCGATGCGAATACGCAAAGACGTCCAACTTCATGTATCACGCCGGCAAGGTCTTTTGCGGCGGGCGTCTCCGGCCGACGGTTGCCTTGTCGGCCTCCGTCCTCCTATCATTCCATTCTAGACGCGAGACCGCCGACCAAAAGGCGAAAAATCCGGTTTCACCGGGACGGAATTTCTTCGGGAAGGAAGCCGACGACGACGGCTTTCTCAAGGCACCGATGAGCGACCAGCGCAGCACCAAGCCGGCCGGCGTCCTTCGGATCGCCTCGGCGGCCGTACCCTCCGAAGTCGCGCGGGTCGAGGTCCTGGCCGAGGGGCCCGAGGGGCGTCGCGCGCGGACCGACTGGGTCGTCGTCGAGGAGCCGCTGGAGATCCGCGCCGGCGGGCTCGGCCAGAAGCCGGAGAGCGTGGCCGTGACGATGCGGACGCCCGGCCACGACTTCGAGCTGGCCGTCGGCTTTCTGCGCACCGAGGGCCTGATCGGCGTCGGCGACGAGGTCGTCGCGCCGGTCGAGCGAGCGTCGCAAACGGACCTGCTGGGCGATCGGGCCTGCAACATCGTCCACGTCGTCCTCTCGCGGCCGTTCGACGGCTCGGCGCTGAAGCGCAACTTCTTCGCGACGTCGAGTTGCGGCCTCTGCGGCAAAGCCGCGCTCGATCAGGTGGCCGTCCGCTGTGAAGCCGTCGCCCCGGGCCCCGTCGTCGGCCGTTCGATCCTGATTGGTCTGCCCGAGAGCCTGCGAGGGGCTCAAAAAGCGTTCGACCGCACCGGCGGCCTGCACGCCGCCGGCCTGTTCGACGCCGAGGGCCGCCTGATCGCCGTCCGCGAGGACGTGGGACGGCACAACGCCGTCGACAAGCTGGTCGGCCGCGCCTTCCTCGACGGCGAGCTGCCGCTGAGCGGCCGGATCTTGCTCGTCTCGGGCCGGACCAGCTTCGAGATTCTCCAGAAAGCGGCCGTCGCGGGGGTGCCGATCGTCGCCGCCGTCTCGGCCCCGTCGAGCCTGGCCGTCTCAGTCGCCGACCGCCTGGGGATCACCCTGATCGGCTTCCTCCGCGGGCCGAGCTTCAACGTCTACACCCACCCGGAACGCATCGATCCCCTGGTGTGAGGGCTTCGGGTCGCCAGCCGCCCCCTGGTTCAAATCCATCGTCGTCCGCGTCGTGGTGGGACTCGTCTTCCAGCGGTTTCCCCCGCGGACGCGAGGTCCACGACTTCATGGGGTTTCGATGCCCTGCGGGCCTTGTAGGCCTCGACTTCCTTCTTGTTCGCCTCTTGCGCTTGCTTGAAGCCGTAGACGAGGAACCATAAAGCCACAAAGGGCACCGGAAGGAAGAGGACCTCTTGCAGGGTCGAGGCCAGCTCGGCGACCCTCGGGATTCTTCCCAGCCGATTCTTGGCCGCCTCGAAGGGCGAACCACTCGTCAGCAAGACGAGGACCAAGAGCCTTTCTCAAAGGCTCTCGGCGTGAATGGTTTTCCAGATGCAGACGACCCAGAAGGCGACGGCGGCGATCGTGAGGACCAGCGTCAGGACGAAGAGGCCTCGATCGAGTGGCTGCGCCCACGGATGGGATGCGACATAGTCTTCAGGGTGGTATCCAACCGCAGCGACGTAGATCGAGTGTACGACCATGCCCACCATGAGGATGGCGAAGTAGAACATCCACCATCGACGACGCTCGTCCTCGAAGGCGGATTTCACGGCGGCGATGAACGGCGACTTCGATCCCATGCGCGAACCCCCTCGGGGCGCAACGTGCCCTTGATGAAAGGACGGGCGAACGGCCACTGTATTGTAACGACGACGCGACTCGGATCCGACGCTTGAGTGGATGGGGTTCATGGATCGGTTTCAGGGCGGATTGTTGCGGCGGAGTCTGCGGGTCGAGCTGGGGCCGATGCTGCGCCTGGCCGGGCCGGTGATCTCGGCGGAGCTGGGATGGATGGCGATGGGGGTGGTCGACACGATCTTCGTCGGCCGGCTCGGGGCCGAGGCGATCGGCGCGGTCAGTCTGGGCAATGCGCTCTATTTCGCGGTCGCCATCTTCGGCATGGGGTTGCTGCTGGGCCTCGACACCCTGGTCTCGCAGGCATACGGGGCGGGGCGGACTGAGGAATGCCACGACTGGCTGGTCCAGGGGCTTTACCTCGTCGCGGTCATCGCCCCGCTGGCGATGCTTGGACTCTGGGCGGCCATTCCACTGTCGGACCAACTCGGATTGCACCCCGTCGTGCTCGCGCAGGCCAAGCCGTTCTTGAAGGCGCTCACATGGGGCACGCCGGCGCTCTTCCTGTACGCGGCCCTACGGCGCTATCTCCAGGGGATGGGGGTCGTCCAGCCGATCATGTTCGCCCTCGTCAGCGCCAACCTCGTCAACGCGGCGGCCGACTGGGTGTTGATCTACGGTCGACTCGGCTTTCCCGCGATGGGCGTGACGGGCTCGGGCTGGGCGACGGCGTTCTCCCGCTGCTACATGGCCGGCTTCCTGCTGGTTTACGTGATCTATCGCGACGTCTGGAATCAGTCGGGCTTCCTCCGCGCGCGGTTCGCGCCCCGGTTCGGGTCGATCGTCCGGCTGCTGGTGATCGGCCTGCCGGCGGCGGTGCATGTGACGCTCGAAGTCGGCGTGTTCGCGGCGGCGACGACCCTGGCGGGGAGGCTCGATCCGGTCTCACTGGCCGCCCATCACGTCGTTCTCGACGTCGCCAGCGTGACGTTCATGATCCCCCTGGGCCTGTCGTCGGCGGGGGCGGTGCGCGTGGGCCAGGCGCTCGGCCGGGGCGAGCCGGCGGCGGCGGGGCGGGCGGGCTGGATCGCCGTGATCCTCGGCGCGGCGTTCATGACCGCCGCGGGCCTGGTCATGGCGGCGTTCCCCCGGGCGCTGGCATCGCTGTTCACGACCGACGCCGAGGTGATCGCCCAGGCGGCGACGTTGATGATCGTCGCATCGGCCTTCCAGCTTTTCGACGGCCTTCAAGGGGTCTCGACCGGGACGATGCGTGGGGCCGGCGACACCCGCACGCCGGTCGTCTGCAATCTGGCGGCCTACTGGGGCGTCGGCCTGCCGCTCGGCTACCTGCTGACGTTCACCGCCGGACATGGCGTCATCGGCCTCTGGATCGGCCTGGCGACGGGCCTGGGCGCATCCGGGATCGCCCTCCTGTTCGCCTGGAACCGCAAGGCCGACGCGCTGGCTCGCGGCGAGTTCGCCCTGGCAGGGGCCGGGGCTGGGGCTGGGCATTGACGTCGAAACCCGGTTGAATTCCCGCGCCGGGCTTCGGACAATGAAGGACCTCTGTCAACCGACCCTCGACGCAAACTCACCGGGCGCCTCCACAAACGTCCCAAGGGAAGCATCATCATGGAATTACACCGTCAAAGCGAGACGCGACGGCGCGCGGGAACGGCTCGGTTCGCGTCGAGACGCGCGGTCTCGATGGTCTTGTGCGGGCTCCTGGCGGTCTCGGCGCCGACGTTGTTCGCCAAGGACGGAAAAGTTCCCGACCCCAGGTTGACCGTCCCCAAGGGGGCCCATATCAGCGTGGTCGGCAACACTCTGGCCGACCGCATGCAGCACGACGGCTGGCTCGAAACCTACATCCACAGCCGCTTGCCCGAACACCGGCTGACGATCCGCGACCTCGGATTCTCGGGCGACGAGCTGACCACCCGCCTGCGATCGAAAGACTTCGGCTCGCCCGACGAATGGCTCCGCCGCAATCGGACCGACGTCGTCTGCGCGTTCTTCGGGTACAACGAGTCGTTCGGCGGCCTCGCCCAGTTCCGCACCGACCTCGACGCCTTCATCAAGCACACGCTCTCCCAGAAATACAACGGCGAATCGCCGCCGCGCCTGGTCCTGTTCTCGCCGATCGCGCACGAAGACCTGCACGATCCGTCGCTCCCCGACGGCAAGGAGAACAACGTCCGGCTCGAACGGCTGACGGCCGTCATGGCCGACGCGGCCGAGGCCCACAAGGTCCGGTTCATCGACCTGTTCCACCCGACCCAGAAGCTCTACGCCGCGGCCAAAACGCCGCTGACCATCAACGGCATCCACCTCACGCCCGAGGGGAACCGCCAGCTCGCCGAGGTCGTCGACCGCGCGTTGTTCCCCAACGACGAGCCCCTGCGCGACGCCGCCCAGCTTGAGCGACTCCGGCAGGCGGTCGTCGACAAGAGCTTCATCTGGTTCAACCGCTACCGGACGGTCGACGGCTACTCGATCTTCGGCGGCCGGGCCGACCTGGCGTTCACCGACGGCCAGACCAACCGCGTGGTCGCCCAGCGCGAGATGGAAGTCCTCGACGTCATGACCGCCAACCGCGATCAGCGGATCTGGGCGATCGCCCAGGGAGGCGACCTGAAGGTCGACGACTCCAACACGCCCCCGTTCATCCCGGTGATCACCAACAAGCCGGGCCAAGGCCCCAACGGCGAGCACATCTTCCTGAGCGGCGAAGAAGCCATCGCCAAGATGACGCTCGGCAAGGGGCTCAAGGTCAACCTGTTCGCTTCAGAGAAAGAGTTCCCCGACCTCGCTAAGCCGATGCAGATGACGTTCGACGCCAAGGGGCGGCTTTGGGTGGCCTGCTGGCCTACTTATCCGCACTGGAAGCCCAAGGAGGCGATGAACGACAAGATCCTGATCCTTGAGGACACCGACGGCGACGGCAAGGCCGACAAGCAGACCACCTTCGCCGACGGCCTGCACTGCCCGACAGGCTTCGAGATCGTCCCGCAGGGCGTCCTTGTGGCCCAGGCGCCCGACGTCGTGCTGTTGAAAGACACCGACGGCGACGGCAAGGCCGACGTCAAGACGCGCGTCCTCAGCGGCATCGACTCGGCCGACACCCACCACGCCTCGAACAGCTTCCGGGTCGATCCGGGCGGCGCCGTCTACTTCCAGGAAGGGACGTTCCACCACTCGCAGATCGAGACCCCCTTCGGCCCGCCGGTGCGGCTGGCCAACGCGGGCGTCTTCCGGTACGAGCCCCGGTCGCAGAAGATCGAGGTCTACGTGACCTACGGCTTCGCCAACCCCCACGGTCACGTCTTCGACCGCTGGGGCCAGGACTTCGTCACTGACGGCACGGGCAACGACAACTACTTCGGCACCGCGTTCTCGGGGCATCTTGAATACCCGCACAAGCACGGCGCGATGAATCGGTACTTCAAGCAGCACACCCGGCCGTGCGGCGGGACCGAGATCCTCTCCAGCCCGCACTTCCCCGACGACTGGCAGGGCGACCTGCTGTCGGCCAACGTGATCGGCTTCCAGGGGATTCAACGCTACCGGTATCAGGACGCCGGGTCGGGCTTCACGGCCGTCGAGCAAGAGCCGGTCGTCTCCTCGTCCGATCCCAGCTTCCGGCCCGTCGACATCGAGGTCGGCCCCGACGGCGCGATCTACTTCCTCGACTGGATCAACCCGATCATCGGCCACATGCAGCACAACCTCCGCGACCCCAGCCGCGACCGCGCCCACGGCCGCGTCTACCGCGTGACCCACGAAGGTCGGGCGCTGGCGACCCCCGCGAAGATCGCCGGCCAGCCGATCGAGGCGCTGCTCGACCTCCTCAAGTCGTCCGAAGACCGCGTCCGCTACCGGGCCAAGGCCGAACTCGGCGGCCGTGACACCGCGGCGGTGCTCGCGGCGGCCAAGACATGGGTCGCCGGGCTCGACAAGAACGACCCGAATTTCGACCACCACCTCCTGGAAGCCCTCTGGGTCCACCAGTTCCACGACAAGACGAACCTTGAGCTGCTCAAGCAAAACCTGACGTCCGCCGACCCCCGGGCGCGGGCCGCGGCCGTCCGGGTCCTCTGCTACTGGCACGACCGCGTCCCCGACGCGCTCGACCTGCTCAAGAAGCTGGCGGCCGACGAGCATCCCCGGGTCCGCCTTGAAGCCGTTCGCGCGGCGAGCTTCTTCACGGTCCCCGAGGCCGTCGACGTGGCCCTGATCTCCACCGAGAGCGCCTCCGACTACTACCTCGACTACACCCGAGCCGAGACGCTCCGGGCGCTCGAACCGTACGTCAAGAAGGCGCTCGCCGAGGGCCGTTCGATCGAGTTTTCGAGCGACGCCGGGGCGCGGTACTTCCTCCACAACGTGAGCGTCGACGACCTGCTCAAGATGAAGCGAAGCCGGGGCGTGCTCCAGGAAGTCCTCTTCCGCAAGGGAGTTCGCGAGGAGGACCGCCGGCAGGCGCTCGGCGACCTGGCCAAGCTCGCCAAGACGTCGGAAGCGAAGGTCCTGGCCGACGCCCTCGCCGGCCGCGACGGCCGAGGGGACGACCTCGACGAAGGCGTCGTGATCGAGCTGCTCCGGCTGCTCGGCGACCGCGACCCGGCCGCGCTCGCGGCGTCGCGGGCCGACTTCGAGAAGCTGGCGGCCACCGCCAAGCTGCCGATCGTCCGCCAGTTCGGCTACTCCGCCCTGATCGCGTCCGAGGGCTCGATCGACCACGCCTGGAGCCTCGCCGTCCGGTCGGTCGGCTCGCTCCGCGACCTCCTGGCGACGGCCCCGCTGATCCGCGACCCGATCGTCCGGGCCAGCCTCTACCCCAAGGTCGAGCCGTTGCTCCACGCCTTGCCCGCCGGCCTGGCGACGTCGAAATCGGGCCGGGGGGTGTTCGGCCGGTTCGTCCGCATCGCGCTGCCCCGCAAGGGAACGCTCACGCTGGCGGAGGTGGAAGTCCGCAGCGAGGGCCGCAACGTCTCTCGCCAGGGGAAAGCCTCGCAGAAGAACACGTCCAACGGCGGCGACGCCTCACGCGCCACCGACGGCAACCCGGACGGCGAATACGGCCACGGCAGCCAGACCCACACCGAGGAGGACACCGACGAACCGTGGTGGGAGATCGACATGGGGACCGAGATCCCCATCGAGGCCGTCGTCGTCCACAACCGGACCGAAGGCGAGCTGGGCAAGCGACTCCGGGGCTTCGACCTGACGGTCCTGGACGCCAACCACAAGGTGGTCTATCAGAAGCGCGAGAACCCCGCGCCCACGCCCAAATCGGCCTTCGACCTCGCCGCCGAAGACCCTCAGGGGACAGTCCGGCGCGCCGCGATGGACGCCCTGACCACCATCCGGGGCCAGGAAGTCCCGACCTTCAAGGCGCTCGCGAAGTTCGTCCGTGAGGGGATCGACCGGCATGCGGCGATCCTGGCCCTCAAGAAGATCCCCTCGGCCTACTGGCCCGACGACGAGCTGAAGCCGCTGGTCGAGAACGTCATCGCCTCGGTCCGCGCCCTCCCGCCCGCCGACCGCGGCTCGACCTCGGCCGTCGACGCGCTTCAACTGGGCGACCTGCTCGCCTCGCGACTGCCGGCCGACCAGGCGAAGGCCGTCCGCAAGGAGCTGCGGAGCCTGGGCGTCCGCGTGATCCGGATCGCCTCCGTGCTCGAACAGATGCGGTACGACGTCGACCGGATCGTCGTCCAGGCCGGCAAGCCGGTCGAGATCGTGTTCGAGAACGTCGACATGATGCCTCACAACCTCGTTGTGACCCAGCCCGGCGCGCTCGAAGAGATCGGCCTCCTGGCCGAGAGCACGGCCCTGCAACCTGACGCCGTCAAGCGGCAGTACGTGCCGGCCTCGAACAAGATCCTCCTGGCCAGCCGCCTGCTGCCGTCGCGCGAGGTCGAGAAGCTGACCTTCAACGCCCCGTCGCAGGCCGGCGTCTATCCCTACGTCTGCACCTATCCGGGCCACTGGCGGCGGATGTACGGCGCGCTCTACGTCGTCGACGATCTCGACGAGTACCTCGCCGCCCCCGAATCGTACCTGGCCGCCCACCCCGTGCCGATCGCCGACGAACTCCTGAAGTCGACCCGTCCCCGCACGGAATGGAAGTTCGACGACCTGGCGGCCTCGGTCGCCCAGCTTGAGAACGGCCGATCGTTCAGCAACGGCAAGCAGCTCTTCCAGCTCGCCACCTGCGTCACCTGCCACCGCGTCGACGGCGTCGGCGCCGAGTTCGGCCCCGACCTCGCCAAGCTCGAACCGAAACAGAACCCGGCCGACCTGCTCCGCAACATCCTCGACCCGTCGGCGAAGATCAACGAGAAGTTTTACGGTTACGCCCTGGAGCTGGACTCGGGCCAGGTCGTCAATGGCCTGATCGTCGAGGAGACGCCCGACGTCGTGAAGGTCGTCGAGAACCCGCTCTTGAGCACCGTGCCGAAGGTGATCAAGAAGTCGGAGATCACCGCCCGCGCCAAGTCGCCGGTCTCGACCATGCCCAAGGGCCTGCTCGACAAGCTGACCCGCGAGGAGATCCTCGACCTCGTCGCCTACATCGCCGCCGGCGGCGACTCCAAGCACGCCGTCTTCCAGGGCGGCCACGCCTCGGCCCACGGCCACGGCGGAGGAACCGGCCACGGGCCAGGCTCCGGCGGCGGCCACTAAGCCCGCCCGCAACCGACTCGCAAACCCCAATCCCCTCGGCGGACGCCTTCCATCCGTCGAGGGGATTTTGCATGGATTCACCCCAAGGGCTTCCAGCATTCGCCAGCGGGGATTCGGAATTCGGCGTCGCGAGTTCGTCACGGACGGCGTCTCCGCGACAAGGTTCTCGCGAGGCCAAGCAAGAAATCGCGTACACGCAGGGATCGCTTATGTCTCGAGCCCTACCCGCCGCCCCGTCGCGGGGTAGACCATCCACGATGCAACCGCCGGGAAACGAGACCTACAAGATCGAGGCGTTCCGCGGCGCCGAGCCGCGGATGGATCGTCTGTCCGCGGCGAAGACGCAGATGAATGAAGCGACGACGGCCGACGGGCGGGCGGGCGTTCTGGAAAAGCTGGTTCGGGACCAGCAGGCCGGAATCCGGGCCTTCATCCGCATGCTGGGGGTGCAAGAAGCCTCAGTGGACGACCTCGCCCAGGAGACCTTCCTCGTCGCCTACCAGAAGCTCGGCCTGTGGGACTCCACCCGTGACGCGGGAAGCTGGCTGCGCGGCATCGCGCGGAATCTCGCCGCCAACGAACGGCGGAAGTCGGGACGCAGAACTCGGCTGCTCCAAGGGGGGTTGGGCGACTTCCTCGTCGATCAGGCGGACGGTGAACAGCTTCCCGCCGCGACCGAATGGATTGAAGCGCTGCGATCGTGCCTGCAAGACCTGCCGCCGCCGGGCAGAGAGCTGCTCGTGCGGCGGTACGCCGACGGCGAACTCGCCGAGGCGATGGCCGCGCGCATGCGGGTGAGGGGAGACGCGCTTCGTCAGAAACTCCTTCGGCTTCGGCAGATCGTGAAGGCGTGCATCGAACGCAAGACGGGAGAAGCGGGGCGATGACCGAGACGCGTTATCATGAATTGCTCGGTCGATTGCTCGACGACTCGCTTTCCGATCCGGACGCCGAGGCCCTCCGCGACGAACTCGCGTGCAATCCGGACCGCCTGCGCGACGTGCGCGAGCACTTGATGCTCTCGGAATTCTTGTCCCAGGAACAGGCTCCTCATCGCACCGCCGACGCGTTCTGGGAGGGAGTCCGCGCCCGCCTCGGCGACGACTCCGACGCCCCCGCAAGGACGTCGAGCCATCGCAGCCTCGTCCTCCGCGCCGCGGCGGTCGCCGCGATGCTTCTGGCCGCGGTCGGAATCGCCTGGCGTGTGTCGAGTACGCCTTGGGGTCGAACAACCGCCCCGGCGACGGGATACGTCGCCTTCGGTTCGGGCTCTGGAAAAGCGATGCGGATCTCGCTGCGCGGAGAGGTCGTGTGCGAACACTGCATCCTCCACGAATCCGACGAGTGCCGTCCCGCCGTCCGAGCCCATGAGGTGGGTCTCGATGGAACGATACACCTGACCGACAACGCGGTCTGCCGCGACTTCTACCGCAGGGAAGGATGCGGCCGCACCCCCTTGCCGGTCCTCGCCGAAGGGATCGTCCACTCCGAGAACGGTCGCCCGCTGCTCGCGGTCACCCGCCTGGAAATTCGCCATTAGAGCACCCCGTCGGGGCCTCGCCCCGCCTGTTCGTCGTCCCTTTTCGTCTCGATGTTCTCAACCCAAGGAGAGACCTGATGCGACACGCCATCGCGCTGACCATCGCCCTGTTCGCCGGAGCCGGAATCGTCCGGGCCGAAGACGCGACCTACCCCAACATCACCCATGACGAGCTGGTGAAGGCCATCGAGGCCAAGAAGGTCACGCTGCTCGACGCCAATGGCACCGAGACCTACAAGGACGGGCACATCCCCAAGGCGATCGACTTCGAGAAGCAGGAGAAGGATCTCGCCTCGAAGCTGCCGGCCGACAAGTCCGCCCTGATCGTCGCCTACTGCGCGAACGAGCGCTGCACCGCCTACCGCTCCGCCGCCAAGGCCGCCAAGGAGCTGGGGTACACCAACATCAAGCATTACCCCAAGGGCATCCTCGGATGGAAGTCCGCGGGAGGTGAGATCGAGAAGGCCGAGTGACGGCTGCCTCCCACTAGCCGTCGCGACAGGGGCGATCGACCTCGGTCGGTCGCCCCCGACCTTCGAGACGTAATGGAAACGGAAAGGAAGAGGGAGAGGCATGCCCAGTCTGAAGACCGCCCACGTTCGATGGATACGATCCTCCGTGCTCGCCTGCGGTCTAATCGGGTTGCCAGCTCCCACCACCCCCGCAGTCGCCGGGGAGCCGACCGGCGTCCACGACCCAATCCATCGATACAACGATCAACCGACGCTCGACCCGTTCGCTCGATTCAAGGCGGATCTTGAGGCGGGCCGTGCGACCCTCGACGTCGACGACGAGCTCTCGCTGCTGACGAGCCTGCTCCGCGCCCTGGACGTCCCCGTCTCCTCGCAGATGATCGTCACGTCCGCGTCCAGTTTTCAGAAGACGATCATCTCGCCCCGACGGCCGCGGGCGCTCTATTTCAACGACGACACGTACGTCGGGTTCGTGCCGGGGGGGCAGATCGAGGTGATCTCGATCGACCCCGAGCGGGGAGGCGTCTTCTACATCTTCAATCGGCTCGACCCCGGAAAGACGCCGCGCATCCGGAGGAGCGAGAACTGCCTGAGCTGCCACGCGACGCCGGAGATGAACGAGATCCCACAACTGGTCATCGAATCGATCGTTCCGGGAATGTCGGGCGGGGGCGAGAAGGCGTTCCGACGCGGCCTGAGCGGGCACGGCGTCCCGCTCGACCAACGCTTCGGTGGCTGGCTGGTCACCAACGCCTCCGACTTCTCGCGTCATTGGGGCAACATCCTCATCGAATACACCAAGGACGGCGTCCAGGAAAAAACGATGAAGGCCGGCGAGCTGTTCGACCTCCGCCGCTACCCGGCGTCGACCAGCGATCTTCTCCCCCAGCTCCTCCACGAGCATCAGGTGGGATTCGTCAATCGCGCGGTCGACGCGACCTATCGCACCCGATCGCTCCTCCATCAGAATCCGGAGGGGGGCGAGGTCGTTGATCGGGAACTGGAAACGACGGCCCGCGGACTCGTCCGCTACCTGCTCTTCGCCGACGAGGCGCCGCTCCCGCCGGGCGGAGTGAAGGGGTCGGAGACGTTCAAAGCCGACTTCCTGGCGCGCCGCAAGGTCGCATCCGGCGGCCGCTCCCTGCGCGATCTGGAGTTGAATGGTCGGCTGATGCGTTATCGATGTTCCTACATGATCGAATCGAACGCATTCACCGGCCTCCCGCCGCAACTCAGGCGAGCCGTCGACCGTGAGCTGGAGAAAGCCCTCGACCCAACGTCGCCCTCGCCGGACTACGCCTACCTGCCGATCGACGAGAAGCAGGCCGTCCGGACGATCCTCCGCGAAACGTTCCCTCCGTTGAACGACGCCGCCCACTGAAGGCGGCGGTGGTCGTCCCTTGCGACGCGCCGGCCGATCGATTCGAATACGACGGTCGGACGAGCGCCGACGAGGCCGTCCCGCGTGTTGGGCGGACCCCGTCCGGGCCGTGCCGGCCGGAGAACACGCGATGACGAGCATTCCGAGACGAACCTTCCTGGGCGCGGCCGCCGGCGCCATCACCTCGGCGCCCCTGCTGGCGGCCGGGTCGCGCGGCGCGAACGATACGCTGAACGTCGGCCTCATCGGCGTGGGGAGCCGGGGCTCGGCCCTGCTCCAGAACCTCTTGCAGATCCCCGGCGTGGCCGTCCGCGCCATCTGCGACGTCGACGCCGAGCACCTGGAACGCGGGCTCAAGACCGTCGAGAACGCCGGCCAGAAGCGGCCCGAAGGAACCACCGACGGGACGTGGAAGGAAATCCTCGCAAAGCCCGGCCTCGACGCGATCGTCAGCGCCATCCCGGTCGACCTGCACGCGCGCTGCTATCTCGACGTGATCGCGGCCGGAAAGGACCTCTACGGCGAGAAGCCGATGTGCCTGACCCGGGCCGACCTCGACGCCGTGGTGAAGGCGACGCATGAGAGCAAGCAGATCGTCCAGATCGGCCACCAGCGCCGGGCCGATCCTCACTTCATCGAGCCGATCGCCGCCGTGCACCACGGCGAGATCGGCGACCTCGTCGAGGGCCGCATCCTCTGGTCCAATTCCTGGGGGCCGTTGTTCGGCTGGTTCGGCCAGCGGAAGCGGTCGGGCGACTGGATCGTCGAGCAGGCCGTGCACAACTGGGACGTGCTCAACTGGGCCGTCAACGCCCAGCCCGTGCGCGCCATGGCGATGGGCCGCGACGACCTGTTCCGCGACCGCCAGCCGGATCGCGACGTCCACGACTACTACTCGGGCGTCGTCGAGTATCCCGGCAACGTGTTCGTGAACATCATTCATAGCTGGGTCGCGCCGAACAAGTTCAACGAAGAGTACACCCGGCTGATCGGCCTCAAGGGGGGCGTCGACTTCAACTCGGGCACCTTCTCCTACCGGCCCGACTCGAAGAAGCCCGACCAGAAGCTGGGGGGCCCCGAAACGAACAACACGCTGCTCTCGCTCCGGTCCTTCGTCAACTCGGTGCGCACCCGCAGCGAGCCGGTCTGCACGGTCGAGCACGGCCGTGCGGCGGTGCTCGCCTGCCTCCTGGTCCGCGCGTCGGTCGACGCCAAGGCGGCCGTGACCATGGACCAGGTCTCCTAGCCGTAGTCCCTGGGTGGCACGGGTTCGTACGCGACCCCGTGGACGATTACCGCGGCCTATCCCCCGGGTTCGGACGAGCCGAACCCGGGCCACCCATCAGCCAGCCCTTTGGGATCGGACTTCCGGAGGCGTTCGGGATGGGACCGGCGAAGTGACGCTGCTCCTCGACCCCCACGCCTTCCTCTGGTGGCTCGACGACCCGAGTCTGCTCTCGAAGCCCGCGAGGAAAGCCATCGGCGACGGCAAGAACACCGTCTACGTCAGCGCCGCCGTCGTCTGGGAAATCTCCATCAAGAAGGCGTTGGGCAAGCTCGACGCCCCCGACGACATCGAAGCGGCGATGACGGCCAACCGCTTCCTGCCGCTCGCCGTGACGATTCCCCACGCCCTGGCCGTGCAATCCCTGCCCGACGTCCACCGCGACCCGTTCGACCGCCTCATCATCGCCCAGGCGAGGCACGAGGGATTCAAGCTCGTCAGCCGCGACCCGAACGTGCCCCTCTACGGCGTGCCCCACATCGTCGCCTGACCGGGCGTTCGGCCCGCCCACTTTATGACCCCGAAACAAAGGCTGAGGGACGACCGATCGAACGCCCTCCGACGGCCGAAACGCCGGGGGTTTGGGGCCATAAGACACATTATGTCGCCAAACATCGTGGTGCCCGACATTCAGTGCCGCGACTCTGTATCATGCATGGCATTGCCTTGCTGTTCAAAGAAATCGCTGAGCTGAAACGCAACCGTCCGATGAAGGTTGCGGTGGTGAAGCTCATCGAGCGGTATGTGAGCGGCCTGGGCCTCGATCCCAACATGCTCAGGGTCACGGCTCTGGACACCGCTCGTGAGCGAGGATCGGATATCATTGACCTGAAGGACTTTGCCGGCCGCTCGCGTGATTGGCTCAGCAAGAGCCCAGCCTACTTGCTTAAATATTGACGCCTCGATTCCGGGGTAGGGCCGCATGTCTCGCCATCCGTACTACATCCTCGAAGATATCTTGAAGCATGCCCGTCACTTCCTTGGAAGCGAAACGATGCTCGTTGAACGCCTGCCAGGACCCTACCCCTTCTTTCAACCGCTCTGCCAAATCGAGGGGGGGCTGGCTTCGAATGGTCATTGGCTCAATCATTTCTATCTCGAATACAAAGACCGACTCTCTCAACTTCCAGCCCATCCTTTCTCTATAGGCCTTCGCCGAGAGATCGACCGGCTGCCCGATATGGTTGGGAGGCGATTTCAAAACTGGGGTTGGACCTACGCTCTGACCACCGATGGTCTGCAAGAGATTCGCGACCGCCTGAAGGCCCACAGAGAAGCCACCTATTTTCCGCTACTCGATGCGGCCTTTTCTTGGCGACTGGGAATAAACGTGGCAAAGCACGACGGGGCCGACAAGCTGGCGGACGAGGCAGAAATGCTCGGCATCAAGCCAACGATGACTGCCGAGGAAGGCGAGAAAGTGATCTGGGATCGGCACCGGATTTGGTTCGTGACTCCGGCCTTGGCGGAGAAGGCCCCAATTCTGTCTCTCGAAGAGCATGCTCAACTCGTCGAGGTGGTCGATGAGTTGGTGAGACAATTTCGTCTTTTGGAATCGCCGGAGAGTCACGGCAACGGCGACGCTCAGCCGGTCGCGACGGCACAAGTCGTTCCTCACTACCAGCGACCGGAGGGCCCGGCCGATGAAACCTACGCCCCCGACACAATCCCGTCCTCGTCCGGCGTGGACGGAAATCATGTAGTTCTTTTGATTCACGGGATTAGGACTCAGGCCGACTGGGGACCGATGGTGCGGTCGAAGCTCGAAATTGCCGGCCGTATTGAGGTCATCCCTATCAAGTACGGCTACTTTGACGTCCTACGATTCTGGTTCCCCATTTGGACACGCCGCAGACCAGTTGAACATGTTAAAACGCAGATGCGAGTGGCCCTCCAGAGGTCTCGAAAGACCCACCCCGAGGCCAAACTGTCGATCATTGCCCACAGCTTTGGGACGTACGTCATCGGCGAGATCCTCCAGCAAGGCTTCGACCTCAAGGTCCACCGACTAATCCTTTGCGGATGCGTCCTGCCGGAGGTTTATCCCTGGCACCAGCTACAGGGGCGTGTCAACGGCGAGGTGGTCAACGAATGCGGGAAGGCTGACATCTGGCCTGTGCTGGCGAAGTCCTTGAGTTGGGGCTACGGAGCCTCGGGGACGCACGGTTTCGGGGCAGTCCTGGTCAACGACCGCTTCCATGCGGGGGGGCACGGACAGTATTTCGAGCCTGAGTTCGTGGAGAAGTATTGGGAACCGCTCATCAAGAGAGGTGAATATCAGGGGACCGACTTTGAGAAGAAGATGCCGCCAACGCCGTGGTGGGTGTCGGTGTTGGGAAACTTGCCACTAAGATGGGTCATGATTGGACTTCTGTTCTTGGCTATTGCCCTGACGGTATTTGTTGCTGCCAAGGCATTCTTGATCAATTAGTTCGATTCTTCAGTTGCAGTAGTCGGGGTTCCTAAGGTTGTCCAACCTTCGTTTGAGACGATGGATCAGGACTTATGCGACGGCCTCTTGGGCAGGCATGCGCAACACGCAGATTCGTTCAATTTCCACACCTGCGCACATAAATCGCATTATCAGTCGCGTCCACCGTCGGCCGTGGTGTTCTTCCGCCGGAGGCGGCGGCGGGATCTTCTGATTCGGATTGCGAAGTGAGGCGCGCAAGGCTCCTCGCCCGGCCGTCTTTTCCCGAGGCTGATTCCTTCGCGTCTCGCCTCAGACCAATTCGGCGATCGGCTCGGATTCGGGGGTGAGGATGGTGACGGGGCGGTTGGCCTTGTCGCGGAGGAAGGCGCGGGGGTCGATGCCGAGGTTGTGGTAGACGGTGGCGAGGACGTCGCGGAAGTGGATGGGGCGGGTCACGGCCGAGCCGCCGAGTTTGTCGGTCGAGCCGATCACCTGGCCGACCTTCATGCCGCCGCCGGAGAGGATCGCCGAATTGACGCGCGCCCAGTGGTCGCGGCCGGCGTCCTTGTTGATCTTCGGGGTCCGGCCGAACTCGCCCCAGACGACGACGGTGACGTCCTGGTCCAGGCCCTTCGCGTAGATGTCCTCGACGAGCGCCGAGACCCCTTGATCGAAAAGGGGCATCACTTGGCGGAGGTGGCCGAAATTGTTGCCGTGGGTGTCCCAGAAGCCGTAGCCGAGCGTCACGCACCGCGCGCCGGCTTCGACCAGGCGGCGGGCGATCAGGAGCTGGTCGTTCCACATCGGGGCGCCGTCGCCCAGGTGCTTCGACGAGCCGATCCCGTAGCGGTCGCGGAGCCGGGGGTCCTCGCGCTCGATGTCCAGGGCCCGGGCCAGCTTGTCGGAGGTCAACAGGTCGAAGGCCTGCTGGTAGAAGCCGTTCATTCCCTCGACCGAAGCGTTGTCGACGGACCGGCGAAAGCCGTCGAACTGGCCGAGCAGGTCGTGACGTCCCGAGAACCGCTCGGGGGCCACGCCCGACGGGGGCCGCAAGAGCGCCAGGTCGTCGCCTTCCATCCGCGCGCCTTTGAACGTCTGGCCCAGGATGCCCGGCCCCGGCGTGTTGTACGGCCGGTGCTGCATGACCGGCGAGAGGTCGATGAACGGCGGGACCACCGGGTCGACGGGGCCTTGCACCCGCGAGACGACCGAGCCGAAATGCGGCTTGCCCTCGCGCTGGGAAATCCCCATCGGGAAGCCGGTCATGCTCTGGAAGCTCGAATGCTCGTCGATCTGGCCGATCAGCGACCGAATGATCGCCAGCTTGTCCATGACGGCGGCCGTCCGGGGGAGCAGCTCGCCGACGTGGACGCCCGGCAGCTTGGTCGCGATCGGCTTGAACTCGCCGCGAATCCCGTCGGGCGCGTCGGGCTTCAGGTCCACCGTGTCCTGGTGGGCCAGGCCTCCGGTGAGATAGACCATGATGACCGACTTGTGCCGCTTCGTCGTCGCGCCGGCGCCGCCGCTCCGGCTGTTCGACCCGGCGAACGCCTGAGCTTCCAGCAGGCCGGGCAGATTCAGGCCCCCCATGGCCAGGCCGCCGACCCGGATGAACGACCGGCGCGACATGCCGTCGCAATACCGCTTCGCGCCGCCCGGTCCCCAGAGAGTCAACATCGTCCGCGCACTCCATCCACGGTCTTTTGGATTCTATTCAACAATAATCTAACACCCGACGCCGGGCCTGGCAAGGTTGGGTGTTCGTTCACGGCTTTTCGGCGGCCAGGTCGGCGAGGATCTTCTGGAAGTCGTCGCGCGAGCGGAGCGGGTCGAGGGCGGGGTCGGTCCGGTAGACGTCGAGTTGGTTGAAGCCCTTGGCGACGGCCTGGCGGAGCGCGACGACGGCCCGGTCGGCGTACAGCCGACGGCGGAGCTTGTCGGCCGCGCTTAGCTTCTCGTCGTCGTCGGGGGGCGGCGAGCCGTCCTTGGCCCCGACCAGCGAGAGGGCCAGCGACAGCGTGGAAGCGAGGTTGTACTGGCTCGTCGCATCCAGGTCGGGCCGGCCTTCCAGCAGGTCCACGGCGCGCTGGAACGACTGGATCGCGTCGGCGTACTTGCCCGACTGGGCCAGCACGCGGCCGATCAACTGATGGACCGTGGACAGCTCGATCGGGTAGGAGGGGTTTTTAGGCTGTTCGATCAGCAGACGGTCGAGCGCGCCCCGGGCCTTCCGCGCGGCCTCCAGGGCCGGGGTGAATGCGCCCTGGTTGCGGAGCAGTTCGCCGACGACGTTGTAGGCCGCCGCCAGCTCTTCCTGATACACGAGGTCGGTCGGGTGGCGCGCGGTCAGGGATTCGAGAATCGCGGTCGCCCGGGTGGCGTGGCCGGCCGCCTCCCGCGTTGCGTCGACCGACCGCTCCACGTTGGCCAGATCGATGAGCCGCTGGGCCGTCTCGAACGCGAGCCGCGGCGGCGCATCGGCGGCGCCCGCCTCGGGCGCTTCGTTCAGAACCTCGATCGCGCGCTCGAGAGCCGCCCGAGCGCCGCTCCGGCCGGATTCTCGCCGGGCGTCGACGCGGGCCATGAACCCATAAGCCGACGCAAGCGCCAGGCGGGCGTCGAGATCGTGGGGGTTCTCCCAGACCAGCTCCTCTTGCAGGCGGATCGACCGGCGCAGGAGGTCGTTCGCGGGCCCCGGGCGATCGCGGCGGTCGTGGATGTCGGCTTCGTCGCGGAGCAGCCGCGCCAGCTCGCGGCGCAGCGGCCGGGCGTCGGGGTGGGCGTCGACGACCGGGGTCAACAGGCTCCGGGCCGACTCGAAGGCCGCCAGCGCCTCGTCGGGCTGGGAGTCGGTTTTGCCTCCCGCGTCGAGCGACCGCCCCAGCTCGGCTTGAACCTTCGCCAGCCGCTCGCGATAGGCGTCCTCGGCGGGACTCGCGGCGATCAGGCGACGCCACAGGTCGCTCGCCTCGCGCAACCGCGCCTCGGCCTCCTTCTTCAGACCCATCGCGCGGGCGATCATCGCCGATCGGGTGCGCGCCTCGGCGACGTCGGCGGCCGCGTCGGGCTCGGCGCTGTTCGCCGTGTTGAAATCCTCGTAGTAGCGCGCGACGCCGTCGAGCAAGTCGCGGCGCAGGCCCGCGACGTCCTCCGAATCCCTCGGACGATCCTCGGCGAGTCGCATGTAAACGTCGTGCACCGACGCGCGCGCCGACAGATACAGCCGCTCGGCCCGATCGCGCTCGCGCCGAGCCGTCGAGACCGCCCGAACGCCCAGCGCGCCGGCGACGACGATGGCCGCGATCAGCGACGCCCCCACGACTCCCACCCATCGGCGCCGCTGGAGAAACTTGCCGACGCGGTAAAGCTCGGAAGGGGCGTGCGCCCGCGCCGGCAGCCCCTGAAAGTAGCAATCGAGGTCGTCGGCCAGCGCGTCGGCCGACGCGTACCGCCGCTCGGGCTCTTTGTGCAGGGCCTTGAGCGCGATCAGGTCGAGGTCGCCCGCCAGCGCGGCGCGGAGCTTCTGACGCGTCGTCGAGCGCGCCCCTGCGGCGGCGTCGCCGGTCTCGTCGGGTCGCCCGCTCGTCCGCGCGACGGCCGCGCTCGGCCGCTCGGCCGACTCTTCGCTGATCGCCTTGGCCAGCGCGTCGGGATCGCCGACGTCGACCTGATACGGATAGCGCCCTGTCAGTAACTCGTAGAACACGACCCCCAGCGCGTAGACGTCGGAGGCGGTCGTCGCCGGCTCGCCGAGCACCTGCTCGGGGCTCGTGCACGGCTCGATCGAAACGGCTTCGCCCGGATCATCGGCCGACGAAGCGACGATGACGCCCGTCCCCTCGGCCGTCGCCCGCAGCCGCGACGGGCTCAGGTCGCCAAAGATCGTCCCCCGCTGATGCGCGCCGTGAACCGCGCGGCATAGCGACTGGAAGACCCGAAGCCGGGCGTGAAGGTCGAGGGCCGATCGGTCGCAGTAAGCCACGACCGGTTCGTACTCCGTTTCGTCGGCCGCGTCGAGGTCCGGTGGCGACGACTGGGAAATCGCGTCAAGGGCGACGGCCTCCAGCTCGCCGGGCGGAACGTTCACGGGATCGCTGTCGGCCTCGGCCTCGATCATAAAACCACCACGCTCCAGACGGTTCGAAACAGACGCACCGGCACGCCCCTTCATGCTACGGCCGCGACTGAACCGGCCGAAAGACGTCTCTGCGATTCTCGTCGCCGCCTCCACGGCGGCGGTCGGGTCGAGCCTCATTCAAGGCCGGAAGCCCTTGATCTATCGAAGATGCCATGTATTATCACTATCGTTGTAATTTCTGTGTGCGCCGATTCGGCTGATGGTCGACGTCACCGAGCCGACATGAGCATCCGATCCCCCCAACGCACGATGCGGTTGGCTCCCGGTGCGATCTTCGCACTGCTGGGGATTTGCGCATTTGCGCCGTCGTCGGCCCGGGCGGGTTGCAACAATCACGTCCGCATCGCCGGGCAATCCCGATTGCTGGGGATGGACTCGTTCACCGACATGGTCGTCGGGACATTGGACGAGGGGCATCGCCCGTCGGGGCCTGGCGACGCCCCGCCTTGCTCGGGTCCGTTGTGCTCCGACGGATCGCGCGTCCCCCTTTCCCCCCTCTCGGTCTCCTCCGTGCGGCATCACGAACTCTGGTGCAACACGGCGGCCCCGCCGCCTGGAAACAGCCCGGAGCCATCCGCGGCCCAGGTGGAACGCACATCTCTCTATCGCCTCCGACGTCAGACCGACGTCGACCGCCCTCCGCGCCCACTCCCCGCCTGACCTCACAGCCTGTGCGCCTGCGCCGCGCTCGATCGCGACCGGCCCGACTGCGCCCGACGTCGTCCACCGCCCCTGCGCGGTCGTCGTCGAGCCGTCGACGTCGTCGCGAGCGTTCGCCCGCGACCTCCCGGGCCGCGTGATCCGTCGACCGTCGCCTTGACCCGACCGCCGTCGATGGAACGCGCGCCGCTCCGGCTCAAGCCGCCTCGCGCACCGGCCCGCCACCCCCAAGGCTGGACGTTCGACCGCCGCGCCGTCCTCTTCGCCAGAGGCGCGCGAGCGCAAAGGATCGCTCCACGCCCCTATCTTTTCATATCATCAATCTCTGACATCGATTTACGAGGATTATCTTATGGTGGAACCGAAACGCTCGCGACGCCGCTTGGGAAGCGTCGCGATTCTCGTCTTCGGCCTGGTCGCCGCCTCCGCGGCGGGGATCGGGACGAGCTTGATCAAAAAGTGGACGGCGCCGACGCCTTCGCGTCTGCGTCCGCTCACCTACGCGAAGCGGCAGCCGATGGACGCCAGCGGCTTCGCCGTCCTCGCCGGCGCGGTCCAACCCTGGTCGCCGACCGCCACGCTGGACGAGGTCCGCACCGCCTGGACCGACGCCGCCAAGCGGTTCGACCGGTCCCTCGTCCTCAAGGAGGCCGCGGGGCTGATCCCTCAACAGGCCAAGATCCCCTTGCTTCTCACCCGGGCGTCGCTCGTCCTTTCCGACGGCGAGGCGGTCGCGGGTTACGACATCCTGAAACGGGCTCGCGCGATCGCCGAAGCCGAAGACCACCTGGCCGCGACGTTCCTTCCGAGCATCGTCTACTTCCAGGCGGTCGCGGCGTTGCGGCGGGGCGAGAACGACAACTGCATCATGTGCCGCGGCGAAAGCTCGTGCATCCTCCCCATCTCCAAAGCCGCGCAGCATCTCTACCCTCAGGGGTCGACCACAGCCATCCGACACTTCACCGAGTACCTCGAAAGGTTCCCCGACGACCTCGAAGCCCGATGGCTCCTCAACGTCGCCCACATGACCCTCGGCGAATATCCCGACAAGGTCGATCCTCGGTTCCTGGTGACGATGGACGCGTACGCCCATTCCGAGTTCGACATCGGCCGGTTCCGCGACGTCGGCCACAAGGTCGGCGTCAACCGATTGAACCAGGCCGGCGGCGCGATCATGGAGGACTTCGACGGCGACGGCCTGCTCGACCTCGTCGTCACCGCGTTCGACCCGCTCGAATCCATGGCCTTTTATCACAACGACGGCCAGGGGGGATTCGACGACCGCACCGCCGAGGCCGGCGTGAAAGGCCAGCTCGGCGGCCTCTTTTGCGTCCAGGCCGATTACGACAACGACGGCCTGATGGACCTCTACGTCCCCCGCGGCGCCTGGATCAGCCGACCGATCCGGCCGTCGCTGCTGCGGAACCAGGGGGGCGGCGTCTTCGCCGACGTCACCGAGAAGGCCGGCCTGCTCGACCCGATTAATTCCAACTCCGCATGCTGGGCCGACTACGACAACGACGGCCACGTCGACCTGTTCGTCTGCGGCGAACGCCAGTACAACCGCCTCTACCACAACAAAGGGAATGGGACCTTCGAAGAGGTGGGATTAACCGCGGGACTCCAAAGCGCATGGCGGCCCATGTGCAAGGGGGCCACGTGGGTCGACTACGACAACGACGGCGACCCCGACCTGTTCCTCAACTACCTTAGCGGCATGGCCGTGCTCTACCGCAACGACGGCAAGGGGGGCTTCACCGACGCCAGCATGGAGATGGGCATCGACGGACCGCTGACCGGCTTCTCGTGCTGGGCGTTCGATTACGACAACGACGGCTGGATCGATATCTTCGCCACCAGCTACGACCGCACGCTCCGCGACGTCGTCAAGGGACTCATGGGCAAGCCCCACGAACGGACGTCGAACAAGCTGTACCACAACATCGGCGGCGAGCGGTTCGTCGACGAAACCAAGAGCGCCGGGCTCGACCTGTGCTTCGCCGCGATGGGGAGCAACTTCGCCGACTTCGACAACGACGGCTACCTCGACTTCTACCTCGGAACCGGAGAGCCGAGTTACGGAACGCTGATCCCCAACCGGATGTTCAAGAACGTCGAGGGCCGACGGTTCGCCGAGATCACCGCCTCCTCGGGCACCGGACTCCTCCAGAAAGGCCACGCCGTGGCCTGCGGCGACTTCGACCGCGACGGCGACGTCGACATCTTCGCCCAGACCGGCGGCGCCGTGAACGGCGACAAATACCACAACGTCCTGTTCGAGAACCCCGGCCAGGGGCGGAAGTCGCTGACGCTCCGGCTCGTCGGCTCCAAAACCAACCGCGCGGCGATCGGCGCCAGGATCAAGGTGACGATCGCCGGCCCCAAGCCGCTGACCGTGCATCGGGACGTCACCTCGGGCAGCAGCTTCGGGGCCAACACCCTGGAGCAGACCATCGGCCTGGCCGACGCTTCCACCGCCGCCGTGATCGAGGTCTACTGGCCCACCAGCAAGACCACCCAGGTCTTCAAGGACGTTGCCGCCGGCCAGGTGATCGAAATCACCGAGTTCGCGTCCGACTATCGGAAGATCGGCGTCAACCGAACCGCCGCCGGCAAGGCGGACGTCGCACTCAAGAAGTAAGCCACGCGAGGCCGTGCGCTCGCCCCTTCCGCCGGGCGCACGGCATTGTGTCGACGGTCGCGACGTTTTATCCTCGAACCGGGGGAATCCCCGCCAGGGAGTCACGTCCGCGCTTGCTTGATTCGAAGGAAGGCACCTCGATGAACAGACCGCCGGTTCTCCTCCATGCGCTTCTCGCCGCCGCGCTGGCGACAGCCGCCGCGACGGCCCAGGCGTGCACCAGCATCGTCGTCACCCGGGGCGCGTCGCGCGACGGCTCGGTCATGGTCACGTACTCGGCCGACGCCCCGTTCATGCCCCGCCTGCTGCGGATCGCCGGAGGGACCCACGCGCCCGGGACGATGGTCGACGTCCGCGGCTGGGAAGACAACGAGGACCGGGGCAAGATCCCCCAGGCCGAGCGGACCTACACCGTCGTCGGGCTTGTGAACGAGCATCAGCTCTCGCTCGGCGAGACGACCACCGGCGGCCGTCCCGAACTCAAGAACCGCAAGGGCCAGCTCGACTACGACGCCCTGATGGTCCTGGTCCTCCAGCGCGCCAAGACGGCCCGCGAGGCGATCACCCTGGTCGACTCGCTCTGCCGCGAGTACGGCTTCGGCAGCTCGGGCGAGACGTTCTCGATCGCCGACAAGAACGAAGCCTGGATCATGGAGCTGATCGGCAAGGGGCCGGACGTCAAGGGGATCGTCTGGGTCGCCGCGAAGGTCCCCGACGGCTGCATCACGGCCCACGCCAACCTGAGCCGGATCACCACGTTCCCGCTCAACGACCCCGACAACTGGCTCTATTCGCCCGACGTCGTCACGTTCGCGATCGAGAAGGGCTACTACAAGACCGACTCCGGCAAGCCGTTCAACTACCGCGACGCCTACCACCCGAGCCAGTCGGCCTCCGTCCGCCGCGCCTGCGCCGGCCGCGTCTGGAGCATCTACCGCCGCTCGGCCCCGAGCCAGAACTTCTCCGACGCCTATTACCGGGGCGCCGAGAACGTCGAGGACTACCCGCTGTTCATCAAGCCCGACCAGCAGCTCGGCCTCCACGACGTGATGGGCCTGATGCGCGACCACTTCGAGGGCACGCCCTACGACATGACCAAGGGACCCGACGCCGGCCCCTATTGCAGCCCGATGCGACTCCGCGACTTGGCCTTCAAGGTCGACGGCAAGAACTACATGTGGGAGCGGCCGATCTCGACCCAGCAGTCGGGCTTCGTCATCGTCAACCAGAGCCGCCAGAACCTCCCCGACGCCGTCGGCGGCCTGACCTGGTTCACCCCCGACGAGGCCTCGACCTCCTGCTTCACGCCGTTCTACTGCGCCATCGACGCCCTGCCGGCCCCGTACACGACGGGAACCTATGACAAGTTCTCATGGGAATCGGCGTGGTGGGTGACGAACCTGGTCTCGAACCTGACCTACGACCGCTGGTCGCGCGTCTATCCCGACGTCCAGAAGGCCCAGGCCGACCAGGAAGCCGCGCTGCTCAAGATGCAGCCGGTGATCGAGGAAACCGCCGCCAAGCTCGCCGCCGCCGACCCGGCCCTCGCGCAGTCGTTCCTCACCAACTACTCGGTCTCGACCGCCGAGGCCGTCTTCCGCCGCTGGCAAGACCTCGCCCATTCGATCTTGACCCGGAACGTCGACGGCTACACCAAAGACGCCAACGGCCACCCCAAAGCCGCCGGCTACTCCGAAGAATGGCTCCGCCACGTCGTCGAGTCGCGTCCCGACCAATTCAAACTCCCCGAGACCAAGAAGCCCGTCGAGACCGACCATTGAGCATTTTGCGGCCGGGTTGCAGACCGGCCGGAGCCGAATCCCCTTGCGGGTGAAGCTGCCGCGCAGCGGCGGATGAGGGGTGTTCGATCGCCTTGGCCTTCGACGAATCCCTATGAGGGTCAACCCCTCATCCGGCCTTCGGCCACCTTCTCCCGCAAGGGGAGAAGGCATGCTCACGACAGCCTATCAACACAGACGCAAGCCGTGCTATGGCGATGGGGCCGGACGCTCCAGCATCGGCCCGACGTCTTCCATCAGGCGGCGAAGGCTGTCGAGGGTCTGTTCGTGCGACAGGCCCGCCCAGCGGACCTCGACGTTGGCGACGTCGTAGGGGGACTGGGCGTGCAGTTCGAGGAGGCGGCGGGCGACCGTCTCGGGGCCGCCGACGAGGAAGTTGATCGGGTGGCCGCAGAGTTCCGACGGGTCGGTCGGCTCGGGGGTGCCGGCGGGGATCTTCCCTTCCTGCCGGAATCGTCGCCAGATGGTCCGGAGCGCCGGCTCCGCGAGGTCGAACGCCGTGCGGTCGTCAGGGCCGACGAACACCGGCCGGTTGGCGGCGATCAGGCCCGCGCCGCCGGCCTCGCGGTAGGCGGCGGAATACTGTCGGTATTGCTCGGGGGTTCGCAGGTGGGAGAACATCATATTGAATCGTAAGCGACCGGCGATCCGGGCCGACCCCTCGCTGTTGACGGCGACCCAGCAGCGATCCGGCAGGTCCACTGCGGGAACCGGCAGGGCGCGGTGCGGCGGCACGTCGAAGAAGCGCGGAGAAACCTCGGACCAATCGCCGCTCCAGGCCGCGCGGATGACCTGCAACGCCTCGGTGAACCGAGCCTGACGCGTCGGGTCGTCGGTCAGGTCGGCGCCGAACAGGCGGGATTCCTCGGGCGTGCTGCCGCTCCCGAAGCCGAAGGCCGTCCGGCCGCCCGTCAGCACGTCCGCCACCGCCACCTGCTCGGCGACGTCCAGCGGATGGTGCAGGTTGAGGCAGATGATCGCGGTCCCCAGGCGGATCGACCGGGTCTGGCCGGCCAGGTGCAAGGCGAAGAGCAGGGGCGTGGGCAAGTGTCCGGCGTGCGCGTGGGCGTGGTGCTCGGTGAACCAGGCGAAGCGCGCGCCGAGTCGGTCGGCCAGGCGAGCCAGCTCGGCCACCTCGTCGAAGATCGCCGCCGACGGCCGGTCCGTCGGTCCTTCGAGATGGTCGGTGATCCCGATCGTGATCATTCCGCGGCCTTTTCGGGAGGATGGAAGAAGACGGCCAGAAGGATCGCGGCCACCAGCGAGATGCCGAACGGCACGAGGAACAGGTGGTGGTAGTCGACGACCTTGACGACCTTGCCGCCGACGGTCGTGGTCGTCGCGAAGACCTCGCCCAGCCAGCCCCAGAGGAAGCCGGAGGCGAACTGCGAGATCCCCAGGATCTGCAAGTTGAACAGGCTCTGGGCGCTCGACCGGATGTCGCTGGGGAAATGCTCGTCGACGTAGATGTAGACCGTCGCGAAGAAGCAGGCGTAGGCGAACCCGTGCACGACGTTGACGGCGATCACCGGCCAGAGCAGGTCGCGGTCGCCGATCGCGTAGACGCCGAACCGGACCGCCTGGCTGAGCACTCCGAACATCAGGGTCTTCCGCCAGCCGAGCTTCTTGATCAGGAAGCCGAGCATGGCCATCGCCACGACCTCCATCGTCTGCCCGATGCTCATCGCCGGCGCGATCCAGTTCTCGGGCACGCCGATCGACTGGAGGTAGCGGCTGGTCCAGAAGTAGTAGCCGTAGTGGACCAGCGAGTCGAAGAACGTGACGATGAACAAAACGAGAATGCTCGGGACCGCCAGCAGCTTGATCGCCTTGAACGGGGCGAACGACTCGCCCTTGTGGGTCGACGGCGGAGTATGCGGCAAGAACAAGCTGAAGGCCGCCAGAACGAGCGAGGCGCTCCCCGAGACGAGGAACGTGCCGGTCAACGCCCCTTCCATGGCCGGGCCCGACTTGAGGGTCGAGAGCGCCGTTCCCAGCCAGGGGAGGAACCCTCCGGCCTGTTCCATCGCGGGGACTCGCGCCCAGTCGATCGGGATGAAGATCAACGGCCAGGCCGCCGCGACCCAACCGACGCTCCCCCAGAGCCGCACGAAGCCGAACTCTTTCCGGCGGTCGTCGACATGGGCGAAGGCGATGGCGTTGGCGACCGACAGCGTCGGGACGTAGAAGAAGCAGTGGACGAGCATCAGCCCGAAGAACGGCCAGAACGTCTTCACGTAGGCCAGGCCCAGCATCGCCAGGCCGCCGATCAGGTGGCTGAGAGCCAGGAACTTCTCCTGCGAGACGTGGCGATCGGCGAGCTGACCGCCGAAGAACATCCCCGTGACCGAGGCGACGGCGAAGGCGTTGAACACCCACGCCTGCTCGAAGCCGCTGAAGTTCAGGTAGCGGCTCCCCATGTACAGGCCCAGCAGCGGCAGCCAGGCCCCTTTGATGAAGTACTCAAGGAAGAACATCACACAGAGCTTGCGGCGGTCCGTCACGATCATCTCCAGGCCACGGGGCGTGCGTCGCTTCCTCGAAGCATTCTCCCCGGGCGAGCGATCCAACGCAACCACGACTAAATCCGAGCCCGAATCGCCAACCGCGCCACTCGCTAATCCTTCCCGATCACGAATCGGCCCATCGGGGCCATGGGGACGACGGCGTACGCGGGGCGGGTGTGGAGGGCTCGCGAGTAGGCCATGACGACGGCGCGGTAGCGGCCGTCGGGCAGGGGGCGGTGGGTCGTGACAGTCCAGGTCCCGTCGTCGCCGGCCGTGGCGGTTCCCAGGAGGCCGACCTTGGTCAGGTCGCCGGTCGGGCCGACGTAGAGCCGCAACGTCGAGCCCGGCGCGGCCGTGCCGGAGAACGTGGGCTGGTCGCCGTCGATGGTCTGAACGGCTCCCCAGTTCGCCTGGCGAAGCTCCTGGACGCGGCTCGTCGGAACTTCCGGCGAGGGCGAGGCATTGACGATCCCACCTTCCAGCCGGAGCGCCTCGACCAGCGGCGCCTGGTTGTGGAGGGTCGTCGCGACGAAGTTGCGATACCAGAGCTGCACGCCGTACAGCCCCGAATGCGACGCCCCGGTCGCCGTCAAGTTGTAGTAGTGGATCGGATGGGCGCTGAGGTTGGGGACCGGCACCTGGCCCCAGAGGTTGTAGTCGCCCCCGTGGGTGTTCTTCGCCAGCGTGTGCTGGTAGAAGACCTCGGTCTCATCGACGTTGGCCGGCACGAACACGGCCGGATCGTCGGCGTCGGCCTGGAAGCTGGTGGTGACGACCCTGGCGATCGCGCCCATGATCGTGTTCGACGCGCTGAGCTGACCCGGCGAATTGTTGTTGGCGGCGTGCGGGTCGAGCATCGTGTCCTGGACGAAGCCCCTCTGCAACTGAGGCGCGGCCGACTTCGCCAGCGTCGACAGAGCCAGGCTGTTGACCATCGCCCCTTCGCTGTGGCCGATCACGTGCAGGTCGACGACCGCCGACGCGGGGAACTGCTCGGCGATGGCGTTGATCTGCCGGGCCAGCTTCGGCCCCTGCCGCGCGGCTCGCCCCGCCGTGCGGCTGTCGCTCGCCCAGTTGAACGGGAACGCCGCGTCGTAGCCCTGCCACTGCATCAGCTTCGCCGTCTGGAGGGCCCAAGGGGGAGCGTACTTCCAGCTCGTGTGGACGAGTCCGCCGTGCGACACGACCCCGATCACGTACGTGCGGAACGAGGCGGTCCGGCCCGGGTCGGTCGTCGCCCCGGCGTCGTTCGGGTTCGCGACGACCAGCACGTACGGCCTCGCCGTGTCGATCGGCAGGCCGCCGGCCACGGGGATCGTCACCTGGTGCGAGCCCGCCGCCGCGTCCGACAAGCCGGCGTCGGCCGTCCACGAGCCGAGCAAGACGTCGGAGGCGTCGAACTGCGCGTCCGCTGAACGGTAGACGCCGAACTCAAGTGGCTGCGAGGCTCCGGCCGTCGCCCCGATCTGGTACTCGACCGTCACCCCTTGCGAATCGGTCGTCGTGGCCGACAGCATCGCGACGTCCGACGCCCCGGTCAGCCCGCTCAGGACCACGCGCGGCTCCAGCACGTCGCGGACGAGCGGGCGCAGCGAAGCTCGCTCTCGTCTCGCCCGGGCCCGGCGGCGCTCTCGCAACGATCGGAAGACGCGATCAAGCATTCGGCACCTGCGCAGGGGATCGCGACGGGTCGACGGCGGGCTCGACCACACGACCCAACCAAGAACGCAACAGCGGCGCATTCCTCGCGAACCGCGGTTCCGATCCAATTACTCGGCGAGCCTCCCACGTCGATGCGTTTCGACGCCCGCCCACCGACCACAAAATGGGGCTATCGACGTGTCCGCCGCCCCGCGCTGAGCGGTTCTCAACCACGACGAAGCCGCCCCGGCAAGACGATCCGCTCGTTCGCTACATCCGCGCCGATCCGTCGGCGCGATCGTCGCGCGGCCCCCTCGTTGCAAGGGAGACTTCGTGCTCGCCGCGATCGACGGCGTGGAAATGCGGAGCGGGCGGACCAAACGCCCCCCTGGCGCGACCGGCCCGCTTCCGCCTCTTCTCCTCCAGCATCAGGTTCCGCGCGTAGACGAACAGCCCCATCGACTGGCCCACGATGATGACCGGATCGCGTCGGTGAACGGCGTAGGAGAGCAGGGCGGCCCCCCCCACAATGCTGAGCCACCAGAAGGCCGAAGGCACCACCACGGCGCGTTCCTTCTCGGAAGCCAGCCACTGCACGAGGAACCGCGCCGTGAAAAAGCCCTGACCTACAAAGCCGACCGTCAGCCAGAACGAAAAACTCGACATGAAGGGAGTACTCAAACACGAGTCGCGCGAAAGGAAGTGAGACGCTTCAACTCAACCAGGACCGCTTCGTCCTCAGGCGCGGTCTTCGGCGTATCGCCTGACGGACGTCTCCGCGCGGTGATGGTCGACGGCGGGCGACTCGGCCGAGACTACCTCATACCGCAACGGGCGACGCATCAACCACGAGACGCCCAGCAGGTCGACGACCACCCGGAACGACCGGTTCCGGAAATTGTAGTGCGAGCTTCCATGCGGCCGCGCGCGATGATTGACGGCCGACTGGACGACTCTCGCCCCTTCGCGAATCAACAACGGCCCAAGAAACCGGTGCGAGCCGTGGAACAGCGGCAGCCGTAACGCCAGCTGGCGCGGAAAGATCCGCACCGAGCACCCGGTGTCGCGGATCGACTGGCCGAGCACCGCGTTCCGAACCCGGTTCGCCCACCGGCTCACCACCCGCCGGAACCACGTATCCCGCCGCTTCACCCGCCAGCCGAGCGCGACGTCGTGCCCGGGCAGCTTCCGCCACAAGGCTTCCAGATCGGCGGGATCGTTCTGCAAGTCAGCGTCGAGTGTGGCGATCCACGCCCCTTGCGCAGCCCGAAAACCCGCCGCCGTCGCCCCCGACTGCCCGACGTTCGTCCGCAGCCTGACCTCGCGCAGCTCGGGATACGCCGCGCGCAGCCCCTCAAGGACCTCCGGCGTCCGGTCGGTCGAGCCGTCGTTGACGATCAGGATCTCGAACCCTCCCAGGCGGAACCGCCGATCCTCGCAGTCGGCGCACAGCGGCCGCAGGGCCGATGCTATCTCGCCGACGAGCTGCGGCAGGCTTTCGGCCTCGTTCCTGGCCGGAACGACCACCGACATGACCGGAAAGCCAGCGCCCGACGGGTCGACCACGGAAGGGTCGTCGCGCCGCCACGTCCGGGGACCGTCCTGTCCCCAGCCTTCAGTGAAGTGGGGTCTCCCCCCTGGAATCGGCGTCACGGCGAACCTCCCTGCTCGTCGGAAAAGCCAACCCGGATTCTCGAACCACCCTCAAACGCCCGATCGGCGGCCGGCTCCCAGCACAAACCGCCCGATCGCATCGCTTGCTTTAAGGGTCTGTTCCAAGACCCGTCATTCTGCAATGTTTCCCCAAACCGTCCATCGCAATCGCTACATGCGAACGGGTCGGCTCCGGCCGAACCGACTCTCCACCCCCGCCCCGTCGCTGTCACTCCTCATGGACAGGTGACGCCGGCTCTGCTAGATTCCCTGCCGACGCCGGCCCGCGAGGACCCGCGTCGTCACGCCCGTCTCGTCAGACACGATCTGCACCCGGGCTCTCTCTGGATACTGGACAAGGACGTCCAACCATGCTCTCCTCCACACGCTCAACCTCCGTCCTTCCCATCCGTTCCGCTTCCCCCGACGAATCCTCCTGGGACCTCATCGACGTCCAGGATATCGACCGAAACCAATTTAGTTTATCGATTTACGGCGACCCAGACGCGCAGACCGACAGCCTGATCGACGGCATCCGCGAGCACGGAATCCTAGATCCCCTGGTCGTCGCGCCGGGCCGCGTCCGGGGCAGGTGGGAGGTCGTTTCGGGGCATCGTCGGCTGGCCTGCGCGTGCGAGCTGGGCTTCGCGAGCGTCCCCTGCGTGATCCGCGAGTTCGCGACCGAGGCCGAGCGCCGGTCGGCCGTCCTCGAATTCAACCGCTATCGCCGCAAGTCGTTCAGCCAGTTGATGCGCGAGGCCGACGCGATCGAAGAGATCTGGTCGACCGACGCCCGTGATCGCAGCCTGAGCAACCTCAAGAGCCGACCCGCCAAGCCGTCCCGGTCGACCGACTGGGATTTCCAGTTCGACGACCACCCCTCATGGAGCGACAAGGTCGAAAGCCTCGCCCTCGACGACGCCGACGCCGACCGTCGGAATTCCGACGATCGAGAACCCCAGCCGGAGCCGGCCGCCGCCTCGAAGTCGCGTGGTCGCGGTCGCGGACGCACCGACTCCGCGATCGCCGCCCGGATCGGGCTGGGGGGCAAGGACCTGTACCGCCAGGCCCGCGCGGTCTGGAAGAAGGCCCAGGAGGGAGACGCCCGGGCGATCGCCGGGGTCGCCCAGCTCGACGCCGAGACCAAGACCATCCACGCGGCCTACAAGGATCTGCGGCGTCGCGATCAGTTCGGCCGCGACTTCCGCCCGACCCCCTACGACGTCTGGGCCTTCCGCCACGACCGAGCCTTCGGCATCCCCTACCCAGGGTCGATCCCCCCCGCCGTCGTCGCCCACGCCCTCTTCTACTTCACCACCCCCGGCGCCCTGGTCGTCGACCCGATGGCCGGCGGCGGGACCGTGGTCGACGTCGCCCAGGCCATGGGAAGACGCTGCGTGGCCTCCGATCTCGACCCCAGCCGCCCCGAAATCCGGGCCCACGACGTCCGCCAGGGATTCCTCCCCGAAGCCCAAGGTTGCGACCTCGTCTTCTGCGATCCGCCGTACTACTCGATGCTCGCCCGGAAGTACCACAAGGACGGCGTCGGCTCGGCCCCCCTCGACGACTGGACCCGGTTCCTCGAACAGCTCGCCCGCGACGCCTTCGCCGCCCTCCGCCCCGGCGGCTACTTCACGCTTTTATTGGCGTCCCAGACCGAGAAGGACCTGCCCCGAGGCTTTGGCTATATTGATCACACTTTCCTCGGCTACCGCGCCGGGACCGACGCCGGCTTCCTCCCCGAGCGGCGGATCAGTTGCCCGATGAACGGCAACTACCTCCCGCAGCAGGTCCGCCGCGCCCGGGTCGAAGGGCGGCTGCTCGGCCAGGTCCGGGATCTCCTCGTGATGCGCAAGCCCCACGATCACCATGAACCGGCCAGCGACATCCCGCAACCGCAATCGGCAGTCACCGGACTAGCCGAACGATCGCTCCTGAAGCACCAAGATGCGGCCGCCTGCCATCCCTCATACACAATCACGACATGCCAAATCGGCATCTGCCACATTGGCACTCGCCAATAATAGAGTACGAGCGACACGCATTCGTCGCGCCCGGCCGGGACGATCCGGAAGGGGCGCAAAGAGAAAGGGGAGGCAAGCCACGGCCTGCTCTCCCCTTGTTTTCGATCGATCGTCCTAAACACTGGAGCGGAACCGACTTACTCAACCGGATCGCCGCACGCCAGCTCGTAGACCTTGCCCCGGACGAAGGGGTTGGAGAGGGTCGGGTTCCGCTTCACGATGGGTTCGGGGAGGGCGGACAGGGCGGCGGCGGTAAGCCGTTGCAGCTCATCGGGATGCAGCCGTTCGAGCACATACGCGACGGCCGCTTCCTGCGACTCGCGGGCGTCGACCTCGCGCGACTGACGCGTCTGATTCTCGATGTCGCGAAGCCGGGCTTGAAGCTCCCGACGACGTCCTTCTAGACGGGTGGCGACCTGGGGAAGCAGATCGTAGCCGTCCTCGATCCCCGCGCGGATGTAGCCGGGGCCGTTTTGCAGCTTACCCTGGCTTTGAAGGTAGAAGGCGTTGAGCAAAACCTTCGCCACGGCCTCGGGATCTTTCTGCGTAACTAAGCGGTGCGCGAGGTTTTCGGGGATTCCCTGATTCGTCAACAACTCGTGTAAATCAACAGCAACAAGGAGCCGTCCCTCGGCGCTCAAACGGAACGGCGTTCCCGGAATCGGGACCGATGCTGTGTCTTCTTTCGTTCCTGTCTCTAGTTTGGGCCCAGCCTCACGGCCGGCCCGGTCCAGAAACTGGACCGCGCCAACTAAAGATTTTGGGCCGGTTTCGAGGGGGTCAACTAAAGATCCTGGACCAGTTTCCGGGCTCCCATCTAAGGAATCTGGTCTGGTTGGTCCGGTCGCGGCGGTCTTTCGGGTTTTGGTCGTCTTGCGAGGGCCCGTCGGCCGGTGCTCGGGCGCGGGCTGGCGAAGGACCCGGTACGCCGTGGACCGCCCCTTCGACTTGCTGGCGACCAGGAGCCCCGCCTCGATCAACTCCTTGACGGCGTCGATGACCGTCTGCCGACTCAGGCCCGACTGGCGGGCGATCGTCCGCGTGCTCGGGTATCCCCAGTCGGTGCCGAAGTCGGAGAACAGCCCGATCACCAGATAGACCTTGATCGCCGAACCGCCGAGCGACCGAAAGGCGTCGGACCGGAGCAGATCGTGCTCGACCCTGAAGAAATACGATGCCATGGCCGGATGCTACCTTGCCTTCGGGTGTCGCTCTATTTGAACGCTCGTTCCGTCCGACCCTGCCCACCCGCGACGATGCCGCCGACGCATCGCGCGCCGGCCGCGCCGCGGCGGCCCTCCTCAACCCGCCGTCAGGGCAGGGGGGTCGGCGATGTAATAGGTCTTCACCTTGCCCCGCTGGCGGGTGGTCGAGACCACCAGCCCCAACTCCTCGAGCTGGCCGAGGCTGTCGATGACCGTCGGCGTCGAGAGCCGGGTGCGGGTCGTCAACTGATTCAGGCTGATCGTCACGCTGCGGTCGGGCTCGCCCCCACCCGCCTCGATGACCACGAGGTACACCTTGATCGCCTCGCCGCGGATCTTGGATAGATAGCCGCGATCGAAGAGCACGCTCTGGACCCAGTCCGTTCGCGTCGGCTCGTACGTGACAACCGCCATCGCGGGATACTCCTTATGTGCACGAACCCCCGACGCGCTACGCCCATTGGGATCGATCCGTCCATCCTGGAACGATCGACTACGCTTCCTGATCGTCGATCCGGTGCTCATGGCTGCTAGAACCCCCCGGCCTTTCCATGCTTCGCTGGTTCGCACACATGGGCTTATCGGATCTATATCGCCCAATCTGAACCCCTCATGAGGGTCTCTTCCGGTCCTACATCGGGAATTGCGGCGTCTTTGGTTGATCCCCTACGACCGGAGCCCTCTCAACGAGTGAGTTAGTTGAGAAAATCAAGATCCATAACTAATTTTCAGTAAACGACTTGCGGCGCATCCTTGGCAGGCATTTGGATCATATTCCCGGTGGGTTGTTGACCTTCGGCGGGAATCCTGTAGTATGTCCCTTGTCGCCAGTAAACGTCGCCTTGAACGACACGGCCGGCTGAGACGCTCGCAAGAGACGGCTCGACCGGCCGAAAACGTCGAGTGGACGGGGGCCGGAGACGCTCTTTGACAATCCGATTGATTGCAAGAATTCGTCAGCCAGACGAAAGCAAGAAGCAAGCCAGTCAGCCAGTGAACCTTTGAGGGGAGCCGGCGTGCGGACGGCACCGAAGGCGTCGTCGACCTCCAGGTCCTGGGGGTCGCCAAAGACGACGTCGGGACGGCCGCAAGGACCGGCGGCAAGAAGCTTCTTCAACGATCCGCCGCTCCTTCGGGGGCGGCGGCGAGCGGGGGAGGCGGGCTTGCCGCGACAGTAGAAATTTCCTCAATCCATTCGGATGGGGACCGGACTTCGGCGAAGCCCGCGAGGGCGAGTCGAGGGACGACCTAATCATGAAGGGTTTGATCCTGGCTCAGAATGAACGTTGGCGGCGTGGATTAGGCATGCAAGTCGAACGGGTCCGGCTTCGGCCGGGCCAGTGGCGGAAGGGTGAGTAAGGCGACGGCAACCAACCCCGAGGTTGGGTATAGCCGCGGGAAACTGCGGGTAATCCCCAGCGACGTGACGACGCCGGCATCGGCGTTTCACCAAAGGCTTCGGCCGCCTTGGGACGGGCCGTCGTGGTATTAGGTAGTTGGCGGGGTTACGGCCCACCAAGCCGATGATGCCTACCGGGCGTGCGAGCGTGGCCCGGCACACTGGGACTGAGACACTGCCCAGACTCTTACGGGAGGCTGCAGTCGAGAATCTTCGGCAATGGGCGCAAGCCTGACCGAGCGACGCCGCGTGGAGGATGAAGGCCTTCGGGTTGTAAACTCCTGTCGAGGGGGAGGAAGGGGCAACCTTGACCGATCCCTGGAGGAAGCACGGGCTAAGTTCGTGCCAGCAGCCGCGGTAAGACGAACCGTGCGAACGTTATTCGGAATCACTGGGCTTAAAGCGCGTGTAGGCGGATGGGTGCGTCGGCTTCTGAAAGCCCCCGGCTCAACCGGGGAAGTGGGGCCGAAACGACCCGTCTGGAGGGACGTAGGGGGATCTGGAACTTCCGGTGGAGCGGTGAAATGCGTTGAGATCGGAAGGAACGCCCGTGGCGAAAGCGAGATCCTGGACGTTTTCTGACGCTGAGACGCGAAAGCTAGGGGAGCAAACGGGATTAGATACCCCGGTAGTCCTAGCCGTAAACGATGAGCACTAGGTAGGGGGCTCGCCGATGGGCTCTCTGCCGTAGGGAAACCGTGAAGTGCTCCGCCTGGGGAGTATGGTCGCAAGGCTGAAACTCAAAGGAATTGACGGGGGCTCACACAAGCGGTGGAGCATGTGGCTTAATTCGAGGCTACGCGAAAAACCTTATCCTGGGCTTGACATGCAGGGATTAGCCGGCGGAAACGTCGGTGACGCCGCAAGGTGGAACCTGTGCAGGTGCTGCATGGCTGTCGTCAGCTCGTGCCGTGAGGTGTTGGGTTAAGTCCCCTAACGAGCGCAACCCCTGTGACTAGTTGCCAGCACGTAAAGGTGGGGACTCTAGTCAGACCGCCGGCGTCAAGCCGGAGGAAGGCGGGGACGACGTCAAGTCATCATGGCCCTTATGCCCAGGGCTGCACACGTGCTACAATGGGGCGGACAAAGCGTCGCCAGGCCGCAAGGCCGCGCTAATCGCAAAAACCGCTCCTCAGTTCGGATTGCGGGCTGCAACTCGCCCGCATGAAGCTGGAATCGCTAGTAATCGCGGATCAGCATTGCCGCGGTGAATGTGTTCCTGAGCCTTGTACACACCGCCCGTCAAGCCACCAAAGCGGGGGGCATCCGAAGTCGTCGGAGCCGAAAGGCAGGCGCCGAAGATGAAACCCGTGATGGGGACTAAGTCGTAACAAGGTAACCGTAGGGGAACCTGCGGTTGGATCACCTCCTTTCTAAGGATACTTAGAAAACCGACCTGGGACGTTCAATCCGGAAGTTGCCGCCAGGCCTCGTCCGCGACCGTCCCAAGGTCTCGTCGGCGCCGTTCCTCCCCGGAGGACCGCCGTGCGTACGCCTGCTCCCCCTGAAGGTTCACACCGAAAGAAACGCTTCTTGCTACAACGACGTCCGGGGCCGGGCTTTTCCAAGAGCCCGCCCCGGACGCCGTCTTCCCTCTTGCAATCGATCTCCGCGTCCGCCGGCCGCGGGGCGGGGCCGTCTCGTTCGGGACGACCTCGCCCCCTGGCCGGCACAAACGCCAGGAAAGGGACCGGCTCGGGCCGCGAGGCTTGATCCGTTCCCGTTGCTTTTTGACAATTCGGTGGTTGGTCATACACGAATCCAAGTTCGTGTCGCGAAAGCTCGTCTTCGGACGGGGGTTCGCGGCGACGGACGAGGGATTCACACTACATCCCCGCGGAAGTCTCATGACGCGAGTTGTGACGCTTTCGCGATCAGGGGTAGTGGCATACTCCACAACACAGTTTCACGCCGCATCGACGAGACGTCGACGCGGCGACAGAATGATACGAACCCTTTAGGAATTGGAAAGTCAGGGCCCGAGAGCGGTCGCCGCGTCGCGAGACGCCGGGATCGCACGCCTCGGGGCCCGCAAGCAGCCCGCAGGTCGGCACCGCGGTCTTCCCAGACGGCGGAGGCCCGATCGGCGTGGTCAAGCTCCTAAGGGCGCGGGGGGAATGCCTAGGCGTCATCAGCAATTCGAGCGTGGAAGGCTGCGATATGTCCGGGGGAGCTGCCCAACGAGCGTCGATCCCGGAATCCTCGAGGAAAACCCAGGGAACTGAAACATCTCAGTACCTGGAGGAGAAGAAATCAACCGAGACTCCCTCAGTAGCGGCGAGCGAACGGGGACCAGCCCAAACCGAGTGGGTCACCACTCGGGGTCGTGGGACCGGAGCCATGGAACGAGTCGAAGCGAGCCGAAGCCGTTTGGAAAATCGCACCAGAGCGGGTGACAGTCCCGTAGGCGAAGCGACGACTCTCCTATCCGGCACCCAAGTAGGGTCGGGCACGGGAAACCCGGCCTGAATTCGCGGGGACCATCCCGCAAGGCTAAGTACTCGATGACGACCGATAGCGAACCCAGTAGGGCGACCGAACGGTGGGAAGAACCCCGATCAGGGGAGGAGACTGAACCTGAAACCCCGCGCCTACAAGCGGTGGGAGGGCGTTGGCGCAAGCCAGCCTGACCGCGTGCCTTTTGCATAATGATCCGGCGAGTTACCGTGTCCGGCCAGGTTAACCCCTTCAGGGGGGGAGCCGTAGGGAAACCGAGTCTGAACAGGGCGTCAGAGTCGGGCGTGGTAGACGCGAAACCAGGTGAACTACCCATGGGCAGGTTGAAGCGGCCCTAACCGGCCGTGGAGGACCGAACCCACCAGTGTTGAAAAACTGGGGGAGGACCCGTGGGGAGGAGTGAAAGTCTAATCAAACCTGGAGATAGCTCGTTCTCTCCGAAATGGCTTTAGGGCCAGCCTCGGGACGTAGCGTGCGGGGGTAGAGCGACGGAATCCGACTGGGGGCCTTCCCGGCTACCCATCGGAACCCAACTCCGAATACCGCACGCCGGACCCCGGGAGTCAGAGTGTGGGGGATAAGCTTCATGCTCGAGAGGGAAACAACCCAGACCGCCGACCAAGGCCCCTAAAGCGACGCTCAGTGGTAAAGGAAGTGGGATCGCGGTGACAGCCGGGATGTTGGCTTAGAAGCAGCCACCATTTCAAAAGTGCGTAACAGCTTACCGGTCGAGCCATCCCGCGCCGAAAATGACGGGGACTAAGCGTCGTGCCGCAGTCGCGGATTCGCAAGAATGGTAGGAGAGCGTCGACGTCAGCAGTGAAGCGGCACGGGTAACGAGCCGTGGAGCGGCGTCGAGTGCGCATGCCGGAACGAGTAACGATAAGACGGGTGGGAAGCCCGTCCGCCGAAAGCACAAGGTTTCCTGGGGAAGGTCAATCCGCCCAGGGTCAGCCGGGACCTAAGACGAGGCCCAAGGGCGTAGTCGATGGACAGACGGTTAATATTCCGTCGCCCGAGCGGGAAGGTTGAACGAGGGAGGACGCCGGGAACAGAGAGGTCGGGGCGCTAGAAACCCCCGTGCCGCAAGGCCGACAGCTTGATCTGGAAGCCTCTGGAAGTCTCGGCCGCGAAAAGCCCCCTCGGGACGACCCGCCGGCCCGTACCGCAATCCGACACAGGTGTGCTAGGTGAGCATCCGAAGGCGTTCGGGAGAACCCTCGTGAAGGAACTCGGCAAAATGACCCCGTACCTTCGGTACAAGGGGTGCTCCCTCGCAAGGGGGAGCCGCAGAGAATCGGCTCTAGCGACTGTTTATCAAAAACACAGGACTCTGCTAATTCGCAAGAAGACGTATAGAGTCTGACGCCTGCTCGGTGTCGGTAGGTTGAGGAAGCCAGTCAGCGCAAGCGAAGCCGGCGACCGAAGCCCCGATAAACGGCGGCCGTAACTATGACGGTCCTAAGGTAGCGAAGTTCCTTGTCGGGTAAGTTCCGACCTGCATGAATGGCGTAACGACTGGAGCACTGTCTCCACGAGGGACCCGGTGAAACTGTAGTCGTGGTGAAGATGCCACGTACCCGCGGTTAGACGGAAAGACCCCGTGAACCTTTACTGCAGGTTGGCACTGGTCCAATGCTCGTTCTGTGTAGGATAGGTGGGAGGCTTCGACCCGGCGGCGCCAGCCGTCGGCGAGCCACTGGTGAAATACCACCCTGAATGATCGTTGGCCCTCACCGACGCGTAGCCCGCGTCGGGACCGTGCTCATCGGGCAGTTTGACTGGGGCGGTCTCCTCCCAAAGAGTAACGGAGGAGCGCCATGGTACCCTCGGCCCGGTCGGCAATCGGGCAACACGAGCGCAAACGTACAAGGGTGCCTGACTGCGAGACGTATGCGTCGAGCAGAGACGAAAGTCGGCGTTAGTGATCCGGCGGTGCTGGATGGAAAGGCCGTCGCTCAACAGATAAAAGGTACTCCGGGGATAACAGGCTGATCTCCCCCGAGCGTCCCTAGCGGCGGGGAGGTTTGGCACCTCGATGTCGGCTCATCGCATCCTGGGGCTGGAGAAGGTCCCAAGGGTTTGGCTGTTCGCCAATGAAAGCGGTACGCGAGCTGGGTTCAGACCGTCGTGAGACAGGTCGGTCCCTATCTGCCGTGGGCGTAGGAAACTTGAGGAGAGTCTCCCCTAGTACGAGAGGATTGGGGAGGACCGACCTCTGGTGTACCGGCTGTCCTGCTAAGGGCACCGCCGGGTAGCTAGGTCGGGACAGGATAAGCGCTGAAGGCATCTAAGCGCGAAGCCCCCTCCGAGATGAGGTTTCCAGCAGGATTTCCTGCGTAGGCTCCTGGAAGACGACCAGGTCGATAGGCCGGACGTGCACGACGAGCGATCGTCTCAGCCGACCGGTCCTAACAGCCAAGCGGCTTGACCACCCCGATCGGCCCTCTTCTCCGAAGAGCGGACCCGAACCGGTGTGGCTGCAAGACAGTGACTCGCCGATCCCGAAAAGGGTCGTGCTGTGGAGTCGCCCCTCCCCTGAACACGCGTAGTGCGTACGACCGACCGACCGAACCACGACCGGCGGACCTCACCGTCCGCCGGCCGTTTTTCCGGCGACCATACCGACGGGGCCACACCCGTTCCCATTCCGAACACGGCCGTTAAGCCCGTCGGGCCTATGATAGTGCTTTCAGCGCGAAAGTCGGTCATCGCCGGAATCCTCCACCCCAGCCGCCCCCGATCGTCCTGATCGCGGGCGGCTGTTTTCATGCGCGCCGCTCGACGCCGGGGCCGCGCGTCGGGATGGATGGCGATTTGTCATTTTTCTCATTCGAGATTTCACGACCCCCGGTTTTCCATGGCCGGGCGGGCGAGTGGGCGTCCGTCTCGGGCTCGGGGCCGACGCGTCCGTCGGTCGTCGACCGCGCGGATTGCGCCCAACCATCGCGACGATCGGTCGTCTCCGGACTCCTCCGCCCCGCCTCCCCGTACCCGTTTCCAGGTCCGGGGCGGCTTTGGTGCGCGCAGCGCCGCACTTGTTCTCCGTCGCCGACTCTTTACGCGACCATTTGAGTAGATATTTTGCGAAGAATGCGGTGGTTGGGCATTTGGGCGACCGGCGCGGGGACGGAGCTTGGTGAGCCGTTGCGACTCTGTATCCTAGAGTGTGTGAAATTGGCGAGAAGATTGTATGGAATCGCCTCGGGCCGGGATGGTAGAGAGGGAAAACCACCGGGCTGTGACGGGGAACGGCTATGGCGAACGCGAGATCGTCGCATCTTCTGCACCAGGTTGGCCGGCTTTTCGGGGCGGGAGTCTCGGGAGGGCTGACCGATGCGCAATTGCTGGAGCGGTTCGCGGCTCGTTGCGTCGCTTCGGTCGATGCGCGGAGCAACGCCGAGGCGGCGTTCGAGGTTCTGGTGGCGCGCCATGGGCCGATGGTTCTCGGGGTCTGCCGCCGTGCGTTGACCGATCCGAACGAGCTGGAGGACGCATTTCAGGCCACGTTTCTGGTGCTGGTTCGCCGGGCCAACTCGGTTCGGGTGGACGATTCGCTGGGTCGATGGCTGCACGGCGTCGCGTTTCGGATCGCGGCGAAGGCGCGATCGCGCTCGCAGCGGATTCGTGTCTGCAACATCGATCTTGCGGTCGAGCCGACGGCTTCAGCTTTCGCGGCCGACCAGTCGGACCTGTTCGCCGCGCTCGATAAAGAGGTCCGCCGGCTTCCCGAGAAGTATCGTGCGCCCGTCGTCCTTTGTCATCTCGAAGGGTTGTCTCACGCCGAGGCCGCCGATCGGCTGCGATGGCCGGTCGGCACGGTCAGCGGGCGACTCTCTCGGGCCCGGGCGCTCTTGAAGGATCGGCTTGTCCGGAGCGGTCATTCGCCGACCGCCGGGGCGATGGGGATTCTTCTCACTCCCGCAGCAGCTCGGATTGCCGTTCCGGAATGCTTGGCCGCGGCGACGGTGCGGGCCGCGATCGGCCTCACGACGACCGGGAAGGGGGGGGCCGGGGTCGCATCGACCGCGGCCGTTTCGCTGATGAACGAAGTCTTGCGCGCGGCGGTCGCGTTCAAGTTGAAGGTCGGGGCCGCGGTCCTGCTCGCGATCGCCTCCACCGCCGTGGTGATCCCCGGCGTCGTGGCCGGGGCCGGGTCGCGCGGCGGAGAGGAAGATCCGGCGTCGCCACCCGCCGCCGTATCGCGGGTCGAGGCCGTCAAGCCCGCCCATCACCGACCGGCCGACGAGATCGTGAAGGAGCTGGAAGCGCGGTTGGCGACGGCTCGACGGCCGCTGATGCATGATGTGTTCCTCCAAGTCCACGGGGTGATCGCCGGACTCGTCCTGGAGTTGAGGACGGCGTATCCCGACGACATACGTGGTTATCGTCATATGCTCGATCGGTGGCTCTCGCTGAGCTACGCCCAAAGGAAGCCCGAGGCGATCGACGAGGTCCGGTTCGTGCTCGGCACGACGAAAGACCCTGAGTTGAAGAAAGACGCACTTTACTATCAAAGCATCATTCGTCTTCAAGAGCACATCGATGGGCCGGCGGCGGCGTCTCTCGCCCGGTACTACGCTCGGGAGATGGAGGGGGACAAGCGAGCGGCGGGCTCGCTCTACCAGGCCGCCACGCGACTGCAAACCACGGGATACATTCGCCTTGGCTTGGCGGCGGCTTTGGTCGTGGTCTGTGGACTGCTGCTGATCAAGCGGCGGGGCTGGAAATCTCTCTTGAGATTCCTCTTCCGGCTGGGCCTGGCGGCGCTCGCAATCCTTGCGGTCGCGGCCTGCGGCGTCCGGCTCGCGTCCGACGACGGCTTGAGTCGGATCATCCTCGAAACCATCCAGAAAACCAACGGTATAACCAACGACAACGAACTGCGGAATCGAGCGATGATGATCGGTTCCTGGCTCGCGTACTTCCTCCTCCCCGATATCCAGAGCGTCGTCTTGAGCCGGCGAGCGGCCCTGGCCGCAGCTCTTGCCTTGGCCTCAGCGTGGGTGCTGATCGCCGTCCGCCGTCGTCGCGCGGAGACGACCGAACCCGTGGCGTCAACTCTACGGACAGGCGTTCTTGGATTCGTCGGGTGCCTGGCGCTGCTCTGCGCCGCCGACGCCGCGTTTCTCTTCATCCAGCGCAGCTCGCTGTTGAATCAGGCCGTGCGGGACTATCCCGACTCGTTCTACGGGCGGATGGTCCAGGGGGAGAATCGGCGGCGCGACCGCATCGGCGAGCCGTTCGAGCTGGAATTCAACGACGCGATCTCGGGACGTCGGGTTGCGATGAAAGATCTGCGGGGCAAGGTCGTCGTGGTCGATTTCTGGGCGACCTGGTGCGGCCCCTGCGTGGGAGAGATCCCCGAGATGCTGCGGCTCTACAACGAGTACCACGATCGCGGCGTCGAGTTCATCGGGGTGAGCCACGACGCTCCGGTGGAAGACGGCGGATTGGACGCCCTGAAGACGTTCGTGGCGGAGCGCAAGATCCCCTGGCCTCAGTATTACCAGGGGCACGATAATCACCGAATCGTGGCGGGCGAGCCGACGGACGATTTCTCGGAATCCTGGGGGATCTCGGGCATTCCCACCGTCTTCGTCGTCGACGCGGAAGGGAAGCTGCACTCGACCGAGGCCCGAGGTCGGCTCGAGACGCTCCTTCCCAGGCTGTTGAAGGAACGCTGATCCCGCACCGGAGAAGAAGAGTCTTTACGAATGATGCAAAATGCGTATCATGTGTATCATGACTATCGACTCCACTTCAGATCGGATCGTCCAGGCTGCATTGCGGGTCTTCGCGCTCTCGGGGGTGCAGAAGTCGAGCCTGGACGACGTGGCCGCCGCCGCGGGCGTCACGCGGGTCACGATTTACCGTCGGTTCGACGGCAAGCCGGGCCTGATCCAGGCGGTGTGCGACCTCGTGCTCGGCCCGTTCGAGCGGTCGGCGCGGGCCGGCCAGGACCTCGTCATGACCGGATTCGAAGCGTGGATCGCCGGATTCATCGGCGACCTCCGCGCCCTCCCGGTCGACAATTTCCTTCCCTGTCTGGACGAGATCCACCGGGCCTTCCCCACGATCTACGAGGGCTTCCGTCTTCGACGCGAGGCCGCGATCGACGGGATGTTCGAGTCCGCCCTGCGGGTGGCCCGGGACGCGGGCCGACTTCGGCCGGGGCTCCATCCGGTGGTCGTCCGGGCGGTTTTCCGATCGTCGGTGATCGGGCTCGGCGAGAATCCTCAACTGGTCGCCGCCGACCTCCCCGGGGCCGACGTCGCCGCCACGGTGATCGGCGTTTTCCTGAACGGGGTCCTGGTCCCGGCCACGTCCGGAGGAGTCAAGCCGATGTCCGAGCCGAGGAGGGCGATTCCCCAGCCCACGATCTACCCTGTCGTTCGCAATCTGCCGGCGATCGATCAGGACGCGCCGATCCAGTCGATGATGCGGCTGGCCGACGAGTTCGGGCCGTTCTACCGCTTGTCCTTCCCGGGCCAGGAGTTGCTGGTCGCCAGCTCTCATGCGCTTGTGGACGAGCTGTGCGACCCGTCGCGGTTCGACAAGAAGGTTCACGAGCCGCTGCGGCAGCTTCGCGACCTGGTCGACGACGGCTTGTTCACCGCCGAGACGAGCGATCCCAACTGGGGCGCCGCGCATCGGATCTTGATGCCCGCCTTTGCGCCGGGCGCTCTCCACGACCAGTTCGACGGCATGGCCGACGTCGCCGACCAGATGCTTTTGAAGTGGGAGCGGTACGGCCCCGCGCAGCGGATCGACGTCGCCGACGAGATGACCCGGCTGACGCTCGACACGATCGCCCTGTGCGGGTTCGGCTATCGGTTCAACAGCTTTTATCGCGATGGGATGCACCCGTTCGTGGGGGCGATGGTCCGCGGCCTGGCGGAGGCTGGCGGTCGGTCCAGGCGGGTTCCGCTGCAAACCCGACTGATGCTCCGCACGCGAAGGCAGTACGCCGAGGATCTGCGGCTGATGCGGCAGGTCGCCGACGAGCTGATCGCCGAGCGGAAGAAGCAGCCTCGGCCGGAGGCCCGCGACCTCCTGAACCGGATGCTCCTGGCCGCCGACCCGGCGACGGGCGAACGGCTGAGCGAAGAGAACATCCGCAACCAGATGGTGACGTTCTTGATCGCCGGTCATGAGACGACGAGTGGGCTGCTGACGTTCGCCCTGTACGAACTTTTGAGGAATCCCGAGTTCCTGGAACGCGCCCGGTCCGAGGTCGACGCGGTGCTGGGCGGCGACGCGCCGAGGGTCGAGCATCTGGCCCGCCTCGGGTATCTCGACCAGGTGTTGAAGGAGACGCTCCGACTGTGGCCGACGGCGCCCGCGTTCGCGGTCCAGCCCGAACAGGGGGACGCCGCCGTCGGCGGGTATCCGGTCCGGAGCGGCGAGACCGTGCTCGTCCTGCTGCCGACCCTCCACCGCGACCCGGCCGTCTGGGGGGCCGATGCTGATCGATTCGACCCGGATCGGATGGCCCCGGAGGCGTTCGACAAGCTTCCTCCCAACGCCTGGAAGCCGTTCGGGACCGGGCAGCGGGCGTGCATCGGCCGGGGGTTCGCGATGCAGGAGGCGACCCTGGTCCTGGCCTCGGTCCTTCAACGGTTCGACCTCGCGCCCGCTGATCCCGACTATCAGTTGCGGATCAAGGAAACGCTGACGCTCAAGCCCGACGGATTTTTCATCCGCGCCCGGCGGCGGGACCGGGCGGTCGCGCGTCGGACGTCCTCGACTCCGGGCGGCCGTTCCGTCGCCGTTGAACCGTCGCCGAGCGGGCCGGCGGGGGGCCGGCCTCTGCGCGTGCTGTTCGGTTCGAACAGCGGGTCGTCGGAAGCGTTCGCCCAGCGGATCGCGACCGACGCCCGCGCTCGCGGCTACGCGGCCTCCCTCGGGCCCCTGGACTCGGCGGCCGGCGGCCTCGGAACCGACGGGCCGGTCGTGATCGTCACCGCCTCATACGAAGGGCAGCCGCCCGAGAATGCGAGGCGGTTCGTCCAATGGTTGGAGGGAGCGCCGGCGGGCGCGTGCACGGGGGTGCGGTACGCGGTGTTCGGGTGCGGGAACCGGGACTGGGCGAGAACCTACCAGGCCGTGCCGAAGAAGATCGACGAGCTGATCGAGCGGGCCGGTGGAACTCGGCTGGTGCCCCGGGGGGAGGCGGACGGTCGCGGCGACTTCTTCGGCGACTTCGACCGCTGGTACGCGTCGTTCTGGGGCCGGCTCGACGGTCGGCCCGGTCCGGCGGTCGACCGGGTCGATCCGAGCCCGGCGCTGGAGTTGGAATTCGTCCCCGGCGTCCGCGACTCGCTGCTCCGGCAGAACCATCTCCAGCTCGGCGTGGTGGTGGAGAATCGGGAGCTGGTCGACCCGTCGACGTCGGCCGGGCGATCGAAGCGGCACGTCGAGATCGCCCTGCCGGAGGGGGCGAGCTACCGGGCGGGGGATTATCTGGCCGTCCTGCCCCGGAACCCGACCGAGAACGTGGACCGGGCCTTGCGGCGGTTCGGCTTGCCGTACGACGCCCAGGTGGTGATCCATCCCGGCGACGGCGTGCAGACGTTCCTGCCCACCGACGCGCCGGTCATGGCCGGCGAGGTTCTTGCGAGCTACGTGGAGCTGGGCCATCCGGCGACCCGCCTCCAGATCGAGCGGCTGGCCGCCGCGACCCCGTGCCCGCCGGAGAAGCGGCAGTTGGAGTCGTGGGCGGCGGACGAGGGGGCTTACGCGGCCGAAGTCCGCGACAAGCGGGTGAGCGTCCTCGATCTCATGGAACGGTTCGCCTCCTGCGACCTGTCCTTCGCCGGGTTTTTGCAAATGTTGCCGCCGCTCAAGCCCCGGCAGTATTCGATCTCGTCCTCCCCGCTCTGGAGCCCCGACCACTGTTCGCTCACGTTCGGAGTGGTGAGCGGACCGGCCTGGTCGGGCCGAGGGGTGCATCACGGAGTGGCATCGACCTACCTGGCCGACGCCCGACCGGGAGCGAAGATCGCCGTCGCCGTCCGCCCGTCGCACCCCGGGTTCCACCTTCCCGATTCTCCGGCCGTCCCGATCCTCATGATCGCCGCCGGAACCGGCGTGGCCCCGTTTCGAGGGTTCGTCCAGGAACTCGCGCTTCGCTCGGCCAGCTCGACGGCCGCGACGCCGGCGGTGCTTTACTTCGGATGCTCGCATCCGGACGTTGATTACCTGTACCGAGACGAGTTCGCCGCGTGGGAGCAAGACGGGGTCGTCCGCTTGCGTCCCGCGTTCTCTCGAGCCCCGGTCGGAGGGGTGAAATACGTGCAGGATCGGCTGTGGGAGGAGCGGCGGGAGGTTATGGACCTGATCGAGAAGGGGGGGAAGGTCTACGTCTGCGGCGACGGCCGGCGGATGGCTCCGGAAGTCCGCGCGACCCTCGGCCGAATCTACCGGGAGCTTGCCGGGGCCGAGGCGGATCGGGCGGAGGAATGGTTGGCCGACCTGGAAGCGACCATCCGCTACGTCGTCGACGTGTTCGCCTGACGGCCGCCGCCGCCGCCGCGCCGGAAAAGATCGGGGGGCCGATCACGGCGGTAGACAGGTAGTACATTGTAAATGGAGGGTTCTCGCAATCATCCAGACTCTTTGGCAATCCGCCTGTTCGATGTGACGCGGGAGAGCCTCGCGACGATCGGCTGGGGCTCGTAAAAACCGCGCGAAGGAACGGTCATGAGCCTTTGGCTCAACCCGTCCCATGAAAATGGGGTCGGGTTGGGTTATGCTGCGGATGTCCGGCCCTGGGCGAGAGGCCGTCATTGGCTTTGGTGTCGCGAACCCGCGAAGGAACTTGGTCCCGGCCTCGGCTCGACTTCACGTCGAACCCCGTCCTGTCGCCCCCCGGAAGCGGGGGAGCACGTAGAAGAAACTGCTTTACGCCCCGAGGTCGTCCCACCGGCTCGGACTGCTTCGTTTCCGACCACTCGAGTTGGAGGGGACGTCATGGACATCGTTCACGATCGCTGCGCCGGGCTCGACGTCCACAAGAAGACCGTCGTCGCCTGCGTCCGCCACATCAACCCCGACGGCTCGGTCGCCTCGGTGGTCCACACCTTCGGCACGATGACCGCCGACCTGCTGGCCCTGGCCGACTGGCTCGACGCCCACGGCGTCCGCGAGGTCGCCATGGAGAGCACGGGCGTCTACTGGAAGCCGATCTTCCACATCCTGGAAGGGCGATTCGACGTGATGCTGGTCAACGCCGGGCGGCTCAAGCAGGTCCCCGGCCGCAAGACCGACGTCAAGGACGCCGAGTGGATCGCCCAGTTGCTCCAGCACGGCCTGCTGTCGCCCAGCTTCATCCCCAAGCCGGAGATCCGCGAGCTTCGCGACCTGACCCGGCAGCGCACCGAGTTGGTCCGCGACCGCGCCGCGGTGGCCAATCGCCTCCAGAAGACGCTGGAGGACGCCAACGTCAAGCTGGGGTCGGTGGCCAGCGACGTCCTGGGGGCCTCGGGGCGCGCCATGATCCGGGCGATCATCGACGGCCAGGACGACCCGGAGAAGCTGGCCGATCTGGCCAAGCAGCGGCTCCGGGGCAAGATCCCCGAGCTGAGGCGGGCGCTGTTGGGCCGGGTCACCGACCACCACCGCTTCGTGCTCCGGCTGCTGACGGATCAGATCGACGCGTTGGAACGCCTGATCGAGCGGCTGGACGAGCGGATCGACGAGGCCATGAGGCCGTTCGACGAGGCGGCGGGCCGGCTCCAGGGGATCCCCGGAGTGGGGGATCGGGCGGCGGAGGTGATCGTGGGGGAGATCGGGCCGGACGTGGAGTCGTTCCCGACCGCGGGCCACCTCTGCTCCTGGGCGGGGCTGTGCCCGGGCAACGACCAAAGCGCCGGCAAACGCCGCAGCGGCAAGACGACCAAGGGGAGTCCGTGGCTGCGTTCGCTCCTGGTGCAGTCGGCGTGGTCGGCCAGCCACGCCAAGAACACCGCCTTCAGCATCTGCTACCGTCGATGGGTCCCACGACTCGGGAAAAAGAAGGCTCTGATCGCCGTGGCGCACAAGATCCTGGTGGTGATCTGGCACCTGCTCAAGAACGGGGCCGACTACCGCGAACGCCAACTACCAGCCCCTGCAGCCTGACACATGGCCCGGAAGATTTTCAGAAGAACCCAATCCGCCGAGCCGATCCGGGGGGAGACGACGGACCGCGATCGAGCGATTTCGGCGCGAACGAAGCCAAATCCCAATCGGGATGAAGGGGGCGAAGGTCGTCGGGTGGCCCTCTTCGAGAGCTGTGTTACCTGGAGGTCGGGAGGACTCACCACGGAGGACGCGGAGGACGCGGAGAGGAAAAATCGCAGAGGGGAATTCCACTCTTTCGCTCTACGTGTCCTCCGTGGTGAATCGCTTCGAGCGTTGGACGTTGCGTCCCTTACTTGCCGGCTTCGGCGGCCTTCTGGTACTGCTCAAGGCGTTCTTTCATGCCTTTGTCGTCTTCGAGGTCGGTCCCCTTGGCGTTTTCGACGGCTCGTTTCTGGACTTCCAGGGCCTTGGCGGCCTTGCCGGAATCGAAGTAGGCCTTGGCGAGGGTGTCGGCGATGTAGGGGCTCTTGCCTTTCTCCAATTCGTCGCCGCGCTCAGCGGCCTCGACGGCGAAGGTCAAGAGTTTGGCGCTCGGCTTGTGCTTGGCGGCGGGGTCGACGATCGCCCAGGCGATGTTGTTCAGGTCGCCGGAGCTCTTGCCGGCGTCGCCTTCGAGCAGTTTCTTGCCGGTTTCGAGCGCCTTGTCCTCGTCGCCCTTCTGGACCAGGCTGGTGAATTTCAGGCCGTCGAGGGCCGCGACCTTGGCGGGGAACTCCTTGGCGATCTCGTCGATCGCGGCGAGGACCTTGTCGGGATCTTCCGACTGGATCGCGGCGGCGAGTTTCTTCTGGACTTCCTGGCCCTTGGCTTGCTCTTCCGCGGCCTTCTTGCTCTCGGCGATGGCCGTTTTGAGGTCCCACGAGCCGGTCACGATCTTCTCGAGCGGTTCGTCCATGCCGGCGGGATGGCCGATCCAGGCGATCTTGTTGTCCTTGTTGATGATGAAGGCCGTGGGGATTCCGCCCTGGCCGGCGGCTTTCATCCAGTTCTTGGACATCGCGCCGTCGCCCGCGTCTCCCTTGTCGGGGACGGCGTCGAGGGCCACGCGGTAGTTCATCTTATCGGCCATCTCGTCGACGAATGGCTTGACCTTGTCCTGGTCCTGCTCCGCGATGCTGACGCCGATGAAAATCGCGTCGGCATGCTTCTTTTGCAGCTCGGTCAAGTGTGGGATGGTCGACCGGCAGGGGCCGCACCAGGTCGCCCAGAATTCGACGACGTAGATCTTGCCGGGTTCAAGCGCCTTGACGGGCTCGCCCTTGACGAACGACTTGACTTCGAGCTTCGGCGCGGGGTCGCCGATCCCGAGGTTCTCGGCCCGGGCGGCGGCCGTACCCAGCCACCCGATTCCCACCAGCATCGCGAACGCCATTGGTTTTGCGATCTTGATCATCACGGTCGTCCCTTCACGTTGTCGTCATGCCCTTGGATGCGTCGGCCGGATCACATGAAGTCCATCGGACTGATCGTAGCGGCCCTCAGTAGCAGCGTCACGCGAAAACCGCGCGGTTCGATACGGTTCAGAGGGAGGTGATCGACGCGCCCTGGTTGCGGGCCCGGGTCCAGAGGATTTCCGAACGATCCAGGCCCCGGCGGTCGACGAGCCAGTCGGCGACGGCCTGGCGCTCCTCGGCAGAGAGGTCGCCGAAGGCGTAGAGCGACGGCCCCCACGAGCTTTGGCCGCCGCCGACCAGGCCGAGGCGGGCGAAGTCGTCGACCAGGGTTTCCGATTCGGGGGTCGCGTAGACCCCCCCCTGGGCCGGGGCGAAGGCCGTGCCGACGCGATGCTGAAGCTCGCTGACCGCCGCGCCGAAGGCGGCCAGATCGTGCTCGGCCACGGCGCTGAGGAGGTCGAGCAGCACCAGCCGGCAGAGCCGCTCGGTGACGCGTTCGGGGCAGGGGGGAAGCTCGGCGAAGGCGAGGGCTTCCTCCGCGCCGTGCCGCCCTTCCGGGCCGGGGGGGCGGACGATCAGGATCGACCATTCCGGGGGGAAGTCCATGCGGGAGACGAGCGGCGGGATGTCGTCGGCGACCTTGTGGCCGCCGTCGACGACGAGCCCGCCGTGCAAGAAGCCGTGGAGCCCGACGCCCGACCGGCGGCCTCGCTCCGACAGTCGGGCGAGCGCCTCGACCGACGGTTCGCCGACGCCCGAGAGCGTCAGCAACAGCCCGGCGACGGCGAGGCTGAGCTGGGTCCCGACGCCCAATCCCATGTGCTCGTCGGGGGCGGCGACGACCTCGATCCGAGCCGGCCGGAGCCCGGAACCCGAGACTTCCTTCTCGCGCATCCGGTCGAGCAGCGAGGCGACGCGGTCGGACAGCCGGCCGACGGCCTGGAACTCGTCGGCGTGGGTCGCGGTCAGCTCCAGGCCGGGGTGCTCGACCATCAGGCCGACGCCGCCGAACTGCCGGGGGGCGTGGGGCCCCCAGCCGAGGAGTCCGAAATGGAGCCGGCTCGCGGTCCGGATGCGGAGGGGCGTCATGAGGGGCTGGCTTTCCGATCGGGCGGGGGCGGCGGCGGGGTGCTTTCGGCGGCGCGGCGGACGTGTTCCCGGAGCAGGTCGAACGCCCGGTGCTCGACCGGGCCGCCGGTCTTGTCGACCAGGACGGCCAGCTTCTGGAACTCGCCGAGGATCTCCGCCGGGGGGATCAGCGCGATCCGGGTGGCCAGGATCGCGGCCTCGACGACGGCGTGGCGGGCGCGGTTGAACCCCAGGAAATCGCGCTGGCGACCCTCGGCGACGGTCTCGACCAGCACGGTCGTCCGCTCGTCGAGGTCGTCGAGAACGATGGTCTGGAACTCGTAATAGCGGCAGGCGCCGACGAGAATCCGGCCCTCGACGGAATCGGCCGGCCGGGTGGCGGGCTCGGGGTCGAAGGGGACGCCGATGGCCGCCTGAGCCAGCAGTAGGACGTCGTCGGTGACGTGGAAGACCCCCTCGCCGTGGGCCTTGAGGTTCTGGTAGGTCGTCGAGGTCTTGAACGGACGGAGGACGAACGTACCCATGTTCATGTCGGGCGCGATCTTGGGACCCATCGGAGCGATGTTGAGCAGGCCGGAGGGGCTCTGGGTCGTGACGATGCCTTCGAGGATCACGCGGGGTCGCCCTCTTCGTTGGGACGCGCGGCGGGCGTCGGCGGGTCTTGGGCCTCGCGGGCCGAGGCGGTCCGGCGACGGCCGCGATGGCTGACCTCCGCCTCGGTGAGGAAGCCCCATTCCAGCGCTTGATCCTGGCGATACGCCTTGCTCAGCGTCAAGGCGGTTCCGGCCTTCATCATCTCATAACCCAGGTAGAACGCATGCGACGGATCGACGACCCCCATGCGGTCGAACAGCACGAACGGGTCGGCGTCGCTCAGGAAGCAGGCGTTGTTCAGAGCATGAATCTTCCCATCCTCGGCGAAGATCCGCCAGTTGGGATCGCGAATCCGCCGCTGCAGCTCGGCGAGGTTCTCGGCGCCGAACCGCGGAACCTTGGGGTCGCGGAGCATGACCAGCCGGCGCTCGACGTGCTTGGGCAGGACCCGCTTCGTCACGGCGTGGTGGACCAGCCGCCGCGCCAGGTCGAGTTCGCGGACCGACGACTTCGCCCAGTTGATGACGGCGGTCGTCAGCACGCTCCGGATTTGCAGCTCCTGGCAGAAGCCCAGGAGCATCGTGTTGACCCCCGCCGAATCGACGTCGGTCAGCTCGGTGAGGTTGCCGACGCCCATCATCAAGGGGGCCTCGGGATAGCGGCGGCGGACCTCCAGGTAGCGGCCAAGCGACGCCGCGAAGCCGAAGCCGATCGGCTCCAGGATCGGGTCGACGCGGAACGGGACCCCCGAAGCGCCGAGGGCTTCGATCGTCGCGTCGAGCCCGTCGAGCGTGCCCGGCCGGTCGGGGAGCACGACGACCTCGACCCCCCAGTCGCGGGCCGCGTCCCGGTTCCCCGCGTTCACGCTCAGCACCAGCTCGGCCCCCGCCGCGACGGCCCGGGCGACCTCGTCGGGGTCGAAGCTGTCGATCGAGACCCGCAGGCCGAGATCCCGCATGGCGCGGACGGCGTCGCCGACCTCGGCCCAGGGCTCGCCCGGCTCGCAGCCCAGGTCGATCACGTCGGCCCCCTGCGCGGCGAAGTCGCCCGCCTGGTCGAGCAGCTCGGCCCGCGACAGCCGGGGGGCCAGGTTGATCTCGGCGAGGATCTCGATGTCGTAACCGCCGTAATCGGCCATCCGGGCGTCGGCCTTTCCGAAGTACCGGGGGAGGTCGCGGAGGTCTTGCGGGCCGACCTCGATCGGCACGCCCGGGGCCTTCTCCTGGATCGGCGCCAGGTCGCCCCGGCAGTGGCCCGGGAGAATAATCCGGTCGATCCCCGGCGGGGGATCGAGATGCCTGGCGGCCCACTTCGGGGTCATCAAGGCGGCCACCGTGATCGGCATGACGGCGACCTCGGCGACGAACCCGGCGCGCGGAGCCAGCTCGTCGAGCACCTGCCGGAGCGCGAACTCGGCGAGGCGGCCGGTGACGAACAGGATGCGGGCCGGGGATGGTTCGGGGTTCGGGCTCACTCGACCCTCGGGGTGGGAGGCTGCCTAGCGGACGGCCCCGCCGTTGACGCGGTAGATCTGGCCGGTCAGGAATTCCGAGGCTGGACCGACCAGGAACGCGGCCACGCGGGCGACGTCTTCGGGCGTCCCCCAGCGCTTCAGGGGGGTCTCCCGGATCACGCGGTCGTGCCAGGTCTGCGACGCCTGGTCGCCCCAGGCGGTCTTGATCCAGCCCGGGGCCACGGCGTTGACCCGGACGGCCGGCGCGAGGCTGAGCGCGAGGCTCCGGGTGAAGGCCGTCACGGCGCCCTTGGTCGCGGAGAAAAGCTCGCCCGAGTCCCCCTCCATGCCGGTCTCGGCCTGGTCCCAGCCCATGGTGACGATCGCGCCCCGGCCACGCGTGAGCATTCGCCGGCCGACGTCGCGGCAGAGCCGCATCGTGGCCACGACGTCGACCTCCCAGAGCAGGTCGAGCTTGGCGTCGAACGGGAGTTCCGCCCCCGCGCCGGTGAGGGTGTCGGCCCCGGCGATGTGCAGCCAGGCGTCGAGCCCTCCCCAGAGGTTCCAGGCCGATTCGACGAGGCGGTCCCCCTCGGTTCGCGAGCCCAGGTCGGCCAGGATCGCCTCGGCTTTCACGCCCAGCCGGCGGATTTCGCCGACGACCCGAGCGGCGGCCTCGGCGTCGCGACCGTGGACGATCACGTCGGCCCCGTTGCGGGCCAGTTCCAGGGCTACGGCCCGGCCGATGCCGGACGTCGCGCCCAGGACCGCGCATCGCGTTCCGCTGAGGGGGGGATCGGGTTGTGCGTCGGACATCGGGCGTTCGCTGGGGAGGGAGGACCGGCTCGGGCTGGCCGGGGACGGGCCGACTGTCGTACATTCGACGTCTCTCAAGGTATCCCGCCCAGGTTTCCTCACACAAGCCGAGTCCGCCCATGAGCCGGCCCCTGATCCAGACGATCCGCCGAGCCGCCGCCGCGCTCCGGACGACCTGGCTCCTGCTGGGCCTGACGTTGCTGCTGCTGCTGGCCCTCGAACTCGGCCTGCGCGGCGTCTTCCAGCTCAAGGATCGCGTGGCCAAGCCGACGGTCCCCGACGCCCGGGTGATCCGTGACGGTTACGCCGGAGCGGCCTGGCCGATCGACCACGCGCGCGAGCTGGAAGCCCTGGCCGCCCGCTGGGAGCCCTACGTCTACTTCCGCCAGCAGCCGTTCGCGGGCAAGACGATCACGATCGACGACCTCGGCCGCCGCGCGGTCTGGCGTCCGCCGGTCTCTGATTCCGGTCGTCCGCCGGTCAAGATCCTCATGCTCGGCGGTTCGTCGCTCTGGGGGTACGGCGCCCGCGACGACCAGACGATCCCGTCGCTGCTGGCCCGGTCGCTCGACGAGCGCGGCGTCGCGGCCGAGATTCGTAACTTATCGGAGATTGGTTATGTCAACACGCAGGAGCTGGTCGCCCTCGTCCGCGAGCTTCAGGAGGGCTATCGGCCCGACGTCGTCCTGTTCTACGACGGCGTCAACGACACGACCTCGGCCTTGCTTGCCGGAAAGCCGACCCTGACGACCAACGAGGTCAACCGGGTCCGCGAATTCAACCTGCTCCAGTCCCCCGGCCGGCTGACCGCCGCGCTGATCGGTCGGCTGGTCGCCGATTCGGCCCTGGAACGCCTCGCCGAATCGATCGGCCGCCGGTTCCTCGGCGCGCCGGCGACCGCCCACCCCGCTCTCGCGACCGCAGATCCCGCCGTGCTCGCCCGGGGCGTCGTCGACGGCTACCGCGCCAATATCGCGATCGTCGACGCTCTCGCCAAGGAGTACGGCTTTCGCCCGCTGTTCGTCTGGCAGCCGGTCGTGTTCTCGAAGGCGAAGCCGGTCCCGTTCGAGCAGGAGGAAGCCGCCAAGTACGCCTGGACCGCGCCGATCTTCGCCGAGGTCGCCCGCGTGATCCAGAACGCGGCCGACCTAAGAGCCCGGCGCGATTTCGTGGACCTGAGCGACGTTTTCCGCGAGGCCGACGACCTGGTCTTCATCGACTATTGCCACACCACCGAGGCCGGCAACGCCCAGATCGCCGAGGCGGTCCTTCCGCACATTCTGGAGCTTCCGCGGTGAATTTGACAGGACGCCCCCCCTCTGGCACAATCGGCGCGGAACAGGACGCGCGGGCTCCGGATTTCAGGCGTCCATCAAAACAGGCCGGAGCGAGCATGCCTTCTCCCGCTGCGGGAGAAGGTGGCCGAAGGCCGGATGAGGGGTGGGCGTCATAGGCTTGGACTTCGAAAAGTACCGCGGCGATCGAATCCCCCTCATCCGCCCCTGCGGGGCACCTTCTCCCGCAAGGGGAGAAGGGAATCAGCCTTCGACCTATGTGTAATATGAATATGAGTCGCGTCGACCCCTTCACCTGCACGTTCTGCGGCTGCCTGTGCGACGACCTCGCCCTGACGATCGACGGCGGGACGATCGTCGAGGCCCGCAACGCCTGCGACCTGGTGCGGCCGCGGCTGGTGGGGCTCTCGACGGCGCGGGGGAACGAGGTCGGCGACGACGAGCCGGCGCTCGCCAGGGCGGCGGCCTTGTTGCGAGCGGCCCGGGCGCCGGTGATCGTCGGGCTGGGGAAGTCGTCCAACGAGACCGTCGGTAAGGCGGTCGCGCTGGCCGATCGGATCGGCGCGGTCGTTCAGGTCGGCGGACCGGCGTCGGGGCCTCGGATCACGGCCTTCCAGCGCGGCGGCCTGGTCTCGGCGACGCTCGGCGAGGTCAAGAACCGCGCCGACGTGGTCGTGTTCTGGGCGACTGACCCGGTCGTGACCCACCCCCGGCACTGGGAGCGATACTCGGTCGAGCCCGTCGGCCGGTTCACTCCGGAAGGTCGCGCGGGCCGGACGGTCGTGGTGATCGATCGCGAGCGGACGGCGACCGCCGAGAAGGCCGACGTCTTCTTGCAGGTCGATCCCCAAAACGAGCTGGAACTGCTCTGGGTCTTGCGAGGTCTCGCCCGGGGAATTCCGATGAAGGAGAGCCGGATCGAGCACGCGACGGGCTGCGGGGTTTCGGACCTCAAGAACGTGGTCGAGCTGCTGAAGCTCGCTCGCTACGGCGCCTGGTTCGGCGGCCCGTTCGCGGGTCGGGGGCCGGTCGCCCAGGCCGAGGCCCGGCATCAGGCGGTCGCCGGCCTGGTCCGCGACCTCAACAGCCCGACCTCGCGGTTCGTGGCGATCGGGATGGGGGAGGCGGGTAATGCTCACGGGGCCGAAGCGGTGCTCGCCTGGCAGACCGGCCTGACGCCGAGCGTCGACCTGGGCGCCGGGGTCCCCGAGGCGCTCCCCGGCGCGACCTCGGGCGTCGAGCGGCTGGCCCGGGGCGAAGCCGACTGCGTGCTCGTCGTCGGCGACGTGACGCTCGACGACTGGCCGGACGCGGCCCGGGCGCGGCTTACGAGCACCCCCTGGATTTTCGTCGGGCCGCCGGAGAGTCCGCTCGCGGCGTCGGCGACCGTCGCGCTGGCGGCGGCGACGGCGGGGCTCGACGAGGACGGCACGGTCACGAGGGTCGACGGCGTCAGCCTGCCGATCCGCGCGGTTCGCGATCGCGGCTTGCCGACCGAGGGCGACCGACTCGTCGCGCTGCTGTCGAGGATCGAGGCTTCCTTATGAGTACGCTGCGAATCGCCGGCGGGCGGATCATCGACCCGGCCAACGGGGTGAACGACGAGGTCGGCGACCTCTGGATCAAGGACGGGCGGGTCGCCGCCGCGCCGACGGACCCCGGCGCCCGCGCCGATCGGACGATCGACGCGCGTGGATACGTCGTGATGCCCGGCGGCGTCGACGTCCACTCGCACATCGCCGGCTCGAAGGTCAACGCCGCCCGGATCATGCGGCCCGAGGAGCGGCGGTCGGAAGACCAGGTCATGCGACGCTGGGGGGCGTTCCGATCCGGGACGATCGGCAGCGTGCCGAGTTCGTTCGCCACCGGCTACCAATACGCGGGGCTCGGCTACACGACGGCCGTCGACGCGGCGATCCCGCCGCTGGGCGCGCGGCACGCCCACGCCGAGTTCGGCGACACGCCGCTGGTCGACAAGGCCATGCTCGTGCTGATGGGCAACAACCACGCGATCCTCGACGCCGTCCGCGCCGGCGACCCCGCCCGGATCGAGCAGGCCGTGGCCTGGCTGCTCGACGCCGCCAAGGGGTTCGGCGTCAAGGCGGTGAACCCGGGGGGCGTCGAGCAGTGGTTGCAGGGCAAGGACCGGATCTCGGGCTGGGACGACCGCGTCGACCATTTCGACGTCACCCCGCGCGAGATCGTCACGGCCCTGGCCCGCGCCGTCGACGCGCTCGGCCTGCCGCACCCGCTGCATTTCCACGGCCTGAACCTGGGGATTCCCGGCAACTGGGTCCAGACGCTCGAAGGGATGAAGGCGCTCGACGGCAGTCGGGCGCACCTGGCGCACATCCAGTTCCACAGCTACGGCGGCACGCCCGACCAGGCGGGCGACTTCGATTCGCAGGTCGCACCGCTGGCCGAGTACGTCGATTCGCACCCGAACCTCACCGTCGACGTCGGCCAGGTCCTGTTCGGCGAGACGACCAGCATGACGGCCGACGGGCCGGTCGGGCACTTCCTGGCGAACCTGCTGGGCCGGAAGTGGTACAGCCTGAACGTCGAGCAGGAGGACGGCTGCGGCGTCGTGCCGATCACCTACAGCGACCGCAACTACGTCCACGCGCTCCAGTGGGCGATCGGCCTCGAATGGTTCCTCCGCGTCGGCGACCCCTGGCGCATCGCCCTCTCGACCGACCATCCCAACGGCGCGACGTTCCGGTCGTATCCCGACGTGATTGCGCTTTTGATGGATAGCGGATTGCGTGCCGAAGCGCTCGCGAAGCTTCCCGAGCGGGTCCGCGCCCGCAGCGGCCTGGCCGACCTCTCGCGCGAGTACACGCTCGCCGAGATCGCGATCGTCACCCGGGCGGCGCCGGCGCGCATCCTGGGGCTTTCGCACAAGGGGCACCTCGGCCCCGGGGCCGACGCCGACGTGACGATCTACGCGCCCGACGACGACAAGCGGCGGATGTTCGCCCTGCCGCGATGGGTGGTCAAGGCCGGCGAGGTCGTCGTCGACGACGGCGAGCTGAGGTCCGCGCCCGGCGGCCGGACGCTCTACACGGGCCTTGACGTCGACCCCGAAGCCCGCGCCGAACTGGAAGGCCGGCTTGCGCGCGAGGCGTCGTTCCACCCGGCGAACTTCGGACTGAAGGTCGACGACCTGGCCGACCCGCTGGAAGTCGGCCCCAAAGAAAGAGAGGCCGTCCAAGAATAGCCTCCAACTCTCTCGCATAACTTGGAGGTCGGGAGGACTCACCACGGAGGACGCGGAGGACACGGAGAGGAAGAATCTCAGATGAAATCTTCTCTTTCGCCTTATGTCCCCTCCGTGTTCTCCGTGTTCTCCGTGTCTTTCGTGGTGAATCTCTTCGAAATAGTTGGACGTTGTTCGTGGACGGTCCCAATAGTGGTTTCTGATTTCGTGAGAATGCACTGATGAAACTCAACGGCGTGGCGATCGAAGATACATTCGCGGAGGCGTTCCCGATGACGGCCGCCCGCGCGATCGTCACGGCCGACTCTCCGGCGTGGGCCGAGATCGCCGGGAAGGAGATGTCGGGCTACGCGACCAGCGTGATCGGCTGCGACGCCGAGGCCGCGATCGAGCGCGTGCTCGCGCCTGGCGAGACGCCCGACGGCCGCCCCGGCGTGAGCGTGTTGTTGTTCGCGTTCAGCCGCGACGCGCTTGAGAAGGCGCTGGCGAACCGGGTCGGCCAGTGCGTGATGACCTGCCCGACGACGGCCTGCTACAATGGCCTGCCGATCGGCGAGAAGACGGTGAACGTCGGCGGCCGGCTCCGCTACTTCGGCGACGGCTGGCAGATCGCCAAGCGGCTGGAAGGCCGGCGGTTCTGGCGCGTGCCGGTGATGGACGGCGAGTTCACCTGCGAGGAGACCTTCGGCACGGTCAAGGGGGTGGCCGGCGGCAACATCATCCTGCTGGGGACCGACCCCGCCGGCGCGCTCGTGGCCGCCGAGGACGCCGCCGCCGCCATGCGGAAGATCGAGGGGGTGATCCTGCCGTTCCCTGGGGGGATCGCGCGGTCGGGGTCGAAGGTCGGCAGCAAGTACAAGGCCCTCCGCGCCAGCACCAACACCGCCTATGCGCCGACGCTGCGCGGGCTGGTCGCCAGCGAGTTGCCGGACGAGGTTCGGTGCGCCTATGAGATCGTCATCGACGGCCTGACGCTGGAAGCCGTCGAGCGGGCGACGGCCGTCGGTCTGGTCGCGGCGGCCCGGCCTGATCGGGGGGTCGTCGCCGTCACCGCCGGCAACTACGGCGGCAAGCTCGGGCCGTTCCACATCCGGCTCCGCGACGTCGCGGGGCGGTCGTGAAACCTCAAAACACGCCAATATGTTGGAGGGTCGTGCGAATGTATCCGAAAGAAAAGTGTTCGTCGCTCTCTCAATAATGCAGAGGAGTCTCGCCGTGTCGTCTTTCATCGTCGGCTTTCTGTTCCTGGGCTTCGTCCTGCTCATCCTGTTCCTGGCTTTTGGGCCGTTCTTCACGGTCCAGCAGCAATCGGCGGCGATCGTGCAGCGGTTCGGGAAGTTCATGCGGGTGGCCCAGCCGGGGCTGAACTTCAAGATGCCGATCATCGAGAACGTGGCCGGGCGGATCAACCTCCGCGTCCAGCAGATCGACGTCCGCGTGGAGACGAAGACCGAAGACAACGTATTCGTGTTCGTCGTCGTTTCGGTGCAGTACACGGTGCTGCACGACAAGGTCTACGAGGCGTTTTACAAGCTCACGGACCCGCACACGCAGATGTCGGCGTTCATCTTCGACGTCATCCGCGCCCGGGTCCCCCGGCAGAAGCTCGACGACGTGTTCGAGAAGAAGGACGAGATCGCCGACGCCGTCAAAAATGAGCTGTCGCACGTCATGTACGACTTCGGCTACGGCATCGTCAAGGCGCTCGTCACCGACATCGAGCCCGACCGCAAGGTCAAGGAAGCGATGAACGAGATCAACGCCGCGCAGCGAATGCGGATCGCGGCCACCGAGAAGGGCGAGGCCGACCGCATCCTCAAGGTCAAGTCGGCCGAGGCCGAGGCGCAGAGCAAGGCCCTGCAAGGCAAGGGCATCGCCGACCAGCGCCGGGCGATCGTCGAGGGGCTCCGCGAGTCGGTCGACGAGTTCCAGAAGAGCGTCCCCGGCACCAGCCCCCAGGACGTCATGAACCTGGTGCTCATGACCCAGTATTTCGATACGTTGAAGGAGATCGGCGCTTCGTCGCGGAGCAACACGATTTTGATCCCGCACACGCCCGGCAACCTGAACGACCTGACCACCCAGATGCGCGACGCCATGATCAGCGCCGATCTCGTGACCCACGAGGCGCGCACGGGCCCGGTGAATCCGCCTCGCGATTCGCATCCGCATGAAGCCGGCAACAACCGGGGCGAAGGGAAGGGTTGATCCATGGCCTTGACGCTCCGATGGCGGTCGTCGACCACGCTTCCGGTCGACGGCTCGCCGCTCAAGCCCGAGACCTTCCGCGAGCGGACGTCGGCCGACGCCGCTCGCGTGGCTTTGCGCGTCGGCAACGCGACGGCCGACGTCGGCGACCTGTTCGAGATCGAGGGGGACGCGGCCGACGGCGCGCTCGTCGTCGAGGGGGACCTGACGCACGTCGACAAGCTCGGCCGGGGCATGGCGACGGGCTCGCTGAAGGTCCGGGGCGACGTGGGGCCGCGGCTCGGTGCCGAGATGGCCGGCGGCCTGCTCGACCTCGACGGCTCGTGCGGCGACTGGGCGGGGGCCGAGATGGCCGGCGGCGTGCTCCGGATTCGGGGCGACGCCGGGAATTCATTGGGCGCCGCCTACCCCGGAAGCCGCCGGGGGATGCGCGAGGGGCTGATCCTGGTCGGCGGCTCGGCCGGCGACGACGTCGGCCTGCTGATGCGCCGCGGCGCGATCGGCGTGAAAGGCGCGGTGGGCGCGGGCCTCGGCCGCAACATGATCGCCGGCACGATCTACGCCTGCGGTGCCGTCGGAGCCATGCCGGGCGCCGGGATGAAGCGCGGGTCGCTCGTGCTGTCGGGCCTCGGCGAAGACGCCGAACGGAGCCTCTCGCCGACCTTCCACTTCGCCGTCCGGCTGCCGGTCCCGATCCTGGGCGTTTACGCGTCGTTGTTCCACGGCCACGGGTTCGTCGTGCCGCCTTCGGTTTCCTCGGCGGAGGTCGACCGATACAATGGGGACCTGGCGGTCGGCGGTCAGGGAGAGATCCTGGTCGCCGTTCCGCCTTCGACCTTGCGTTTGATATCGCCGCACTGAGGTTCCCTCCGCCATGACGTCGCTCAACGCCAACGCCCTCGAAATCGTCGAGTCCCTCCTGGCACGCGCCGAGGAGCGTAAAGTCGCGATCCACGCGATCGAAGGGGGCGGCCGGTTCATCGATTGCGGGATCAAGGTCCGCGGCGGTCTGCTCGCGGGCCTCGACCTGGCGCGGGTCTGCCTCGGCGGCCTGGCGGACGTCTCGATCCTGGCCGGCGAGGTCGCGGGCCGTCCGGTTCCGTTGATCCAGGTGGTGACCGACCACCCCGTTCAAGCTTGCCTGGCCAGCCAGTACGCCGGCTGGGCGATCAGCGAGGGCAAGTACTTCGCGATGGGCTCCGGCCCGATGCGCGCGATCCGCCGCAAGGAGCCGATCTTCGACGCGGTCGGCTTTCACGAGGAGGCCGGTGAAGTCGTCGGCGTGCTCGAAACCCGCAAGGCCCCGACGGCGGAGGTCGTCGCCAAGATCGCCGCCGAGTGCGGCGTCGCCCCTTCGGCCGTCACGCTCCTGGCCGCGCCGACGGCCAGCCTGGCGGGGGGCTTGCAGATCGTGGCGCGGTCGGTCGAGACGGCCCTCCACAAGCTGGCCGAGCTGAAGTTCGATCTCGGCCGGATCGTCTCGGCCCATGGGACGGCCCCGCTCCCACCGGTCGCCCGCGACGACCTCGCCGCCATCGGCCGGACCAATGACGCGATCCTCTACGGTGCCCGTGTGATCCTGCACGTCACCGGCGACGACGACGCCATCGCAGACGTCGGCCCGCGCGTCCCCTCGTCGGCCTCGCACGACTTCGGCGAGCCGTTCGCCGCCATCTTCGCCCGCTACAACAACGACTTCTACGCCGTCGACCCCCACCTCTTCAGCCCCGCCGAAGTCGTCTTCCAGAACCTCGAAACCGGCCGCACCCACGCCTTCGGCTCGCCGAAGCCCGAGATCGTCGCCCGGTCGTTCTGGGACTGAGCCGACTCGACGATCTGCAATCGACTTCTGGACGCCTTCCTCCCATGACCACCTTCGCCGCGCTCGTTTCCGGAACCGGCTGGCACGTCGCCGATTTGCTGCGGGCGGCGGATGACCTGGACGTGAAGTTGCACGCCTTGCCGTTCGCCGAGGTGTCGGCGGCGGTGGGGGGCGCGGCGTCGGGCAGGGTCTCGGCGGGCGGGGTCGAGCTGGACGGCGTGGACGGCGTGGTCGTGCGGATGATGCCGCCGGGGAGTCTCGAACAGGTCGTGTTCCGGATGGATGCGCTGCTTCGGCTGTCGGCCGTCGGGGTGCCGGTCTGGAACCCGCCTCGCGCGGTGGAGGCGGCGGTCGACAAGTACCTGACGCTGAGCTTGATCGAACGCCGGGGGCTGCCGATCCCCGCGACCTGGGCCGGGCAGTCGGCTGAGCAGGGGCTTGCGGCCTTCGAAGAACTGGGCGGCGACGTGGTGGTCAAGCCGCTGTTCGGGTCGGAGGGGCGGGGGATAGTGCGGATCAGCGACCGCGAGCTGGCCTGGCGGTGCTTCCACATGCTCGAACACACGGCGTCGGTCCTTTACCTCCAGCGCTGGATCAGGCACCCCGGGCACGACCTGCGGCTGTTCGTTTTGAGAGGGCGGGTATTGGGCGCGATGCGGAGGTCGGCCCAGGGGGGCGAGTGGCGGACGAACGTCGCGATCGGCGGCAGGGCCGAGGCGTGGCGGCCCGATCCGCAGGCCGAGCGCCTGGCCGTCGCGGCGGCCGCTGCCCTCGGGGCCGAGTTCGCGGGCGTCGACCTGATCGAGGACCTCGATCGCGGGGGGCTCGTCGTCCTTGAAGTCAACGCCGTGCCCGGCTGGCGGGCCCTTGCCCGCGTGACCGGCATCGACGTGGCCGCCGCCCTGCTCGACGCCCTCCGGGACGCGGCACGATGAAATCCACACTCTCGCCCGGCAAGCTGGCGCAGATCGCCTGCATCCTGGAAGCGACGGCCCGCAAGCCGGGCAACGTCCATCGATTCCTCGATTTCGACGACCTCGACTACCTCGACTTCGTCCTCAGCGCCGCGGCCGTGGCCGACCCGCTCGACCGGGCGCGAACCGAAGGCGTCGGCGCGTCGGTCCTGGCCGCCGTCGAAGCCACGAAACGCGTCGTCGCCACCAACTCGAACCTCGGCATGATCCTCCTCCTCGCCCCGCTGACCGCCGTCCCGCCGGAACAGGGCCTCGGCGAAGGCGTCGGCCGGGTGCTCGACGCCACGACGGTCGACGACGCCCGATTGGTCTACCGGGCGATCCGGCTGGCGAACCCGGGGGGGCTCGGCGAGGCCGTCGAACAGGACGTCGCCGACGAACCGACGATCACGCTCCGCGAAGCGATGACCCTCGCCGCCGATCGCGACCTGATCGCTCGACAGTATGCCGACGACTTCGCGGAGGTCCTTGACGAAGGGCTGCCGGCGCTCCGCCGGCGAATCGAAGACGGCCAGCCGCTCGAAACCGCGATCATCGGCGCGTTTCTTGATATGTTGTCCCGCCATCCGGATTCGTTGATCGCTCGGAAGGCGGGGCGGGAGCGAGCCGCCGAAGCGTCGCGCCGCGCCGGCGAAGTGCTCGCCGCCGGCTGGCCGGATGAGGCCGTCGGCCGCTCGCTGCTCCGCGTTCTCGACGCGACGCTGCGGAGTGACGGCCACCGCCTCAACCCCGGCGCGACCGCCGACCTCACGGCGGCCGTCTTGTTCGCCGCCCTTCGCGATGGCACAATCGAGCTGCCGCGACCGACCGGACCGACCGGCTGGTCGGGAGATCGTGATCGCCGCCTCACTTGAGAAATCGGGAGTCCGTCAGCCGTGTCGAGTTCGCGCTACAAGGTTCGGGTCACCAAGGACTTCCTGGTCTTTTCGTCCGGTCACTTCATCACGTTTGAAGGCAACCAGTGCGAGCGGGTCCACGGCCATAACTATCGGACGGCCGTTGAGGTCGACGGCGACCTAGACGGCAACCATTACGTCGTCGATTTCATCGCCCTTCGCGACATGACGCGGACGATCTGCGACGAACTCGACCATCGCATGCTCCTGCCCGCGGGCAGTCCATACATCCGGCTCGAAGACGACGGCCCGAACATCGTCGCCCGCTATCGCGATCGGTACTGGAGCTTCCCGCGCGACGAGTGCGTCGTCTTGCCGATCGCCAACACCACGGCCGAGCTGCTGGCGAAGTACATCGCCGACCGCCTGCTCGTCGCGATGCGGGCGCGCGGCTGGGCCGATCCCCGGGCCGTCCGCGTCGAGGTCGAAGAGTGCTTCGGCCAATCGGCCGAGGTCGAGTTGACGCTCTGAACCGCGAACCGATCCGAATACAAGCCCGAAGCGCAAGCGAGTGCATTGATTTGCGTTTGCTTATCTGATGCGTGGGCAGGGAGATCGTGGCCGGCCAGCTCGGGGCTATTTCCAGAGCAGAGCCGCCAGTTGATCCCGCCCTATGCGGCCGTCATGCAGCGCCGAGCCGATCAGCACCGCCGCCGCGCCCTGGCTTCGATACCGCTCGACGCCCTCGATCGCGGTGATCCCGCCGCCGAGCGCAACGTCGATGTGAGGGCTCGCCGCGCGGATCGCCGCGAGCAGGCGATCGACGCCCGGCCCGTTCCCTTTGCCCACGCGGGTCAGGTCGAGGAGCAGCAGGCGGCGGACGCCGAGGGCGACGAATCGTGCAGCGAGAGCCTCGGCGTCGTCGCCGTTCCAGGCTTCTGGAGACGCCGTGATCGGCCGGCCCGCCCAGAGGTCGAGGCTGACGACCAGGCGGTCGGGGCCGATACGATCGAGGACTGCCGCCAGCGTCTCGGGCCCTCGGAGGCTTTCGAGGCCGGCGACGACCGAGACGCGGTCGGGATCGAGGTCGAGCAGGGGGGGCAGGTCGCGTTCGTCCCTCAGGCCGGAGTCGACCCAGAGGTCGAGCCCGAGGCCGGTGAGCGAGCGATACCGCGACGCATTCGGCGCTCCGCCGGTAATCGCGTCGAGGTCGGCGAGGTACAGCGACGACAGGCCGAGCGTGTCGCGATAGGCCCGGGCCAGTTCCAGTGGATCGCTGGTCGGGTGTAAGATGCTCCGCAGCGGCTGGTATCGCGCACGCTGCCCGCCGACCGCATGAACCGCCTCGCCTCGCAAGACGTCGAGGACCGGAACGACCTGGAAAATCGAACCAACCATGACCCTGCCCAGCCCCTTGACCATTCTTATCCATGAATACGTGACCGGCGGCGGCATGGCCGGCGAGCCCTTGCCTGAGTCGTGGGCCGCCGAAGGCCGCGCCATGCGCCGGACGCTCGCGGCCGATATCGCGAAGGTCGACGCCGCGACCCGCGTGGTCGTTTCCCTCGACCAGCGATTCGCCCCCGACGACGGCCCCTGGACCACCGTCTCCATCGAACCGGGCTCATACCTGGATCGGCTCCGAGACCTCGCGCGTCGGGCCGATTATACCGTGCTCGTCGCTCCCGAGACGACGGGCGTTCTCGAACGGCTGACCGTTGAGATCGAGGAGGCCGGCGGCCGCGTGCTGGGCTCGACGTCCGAAGCCGTGGCCCTCACGGCCGACAAGTCGGCCCTGGCCCGGTGGTTCGAGCGGAATGAGATCCCGACGCCCCGTTCTCGGATCATTGACCCGCGCGACGGCCTGCCCGCCGACTGGCCGTATTATCCGGCCGTGCTCAAGCCGGTCGACGGCGCCGGATCGGTCGACACGTTCCGCATCGCCGGGCCGTCGAGCCTGCCGGACGCCGCTCGCTCGCTGGCGTCGGCGCTGCTGCAGCCGCTCGCGCCGGGCGTGGCGATGAGCGCGGTGTTTCTCGTCTCGTCACAAGGCGAGGCCCGGCTGATCGCGACCGGGAGGCAGCGGATGACGGTCGAGGACGGCCGTTTCGTCTACGAAGGGGGGACGATCCCCGTGGAGTGTCCGGACGCCTGGCCCGTGCTGCGTAATGCCGTGGCGTCGGTCGCGGGGCTGCGGGGGTTCGTCGGCGTCGATTTCCTCTGGGACGCGGATCGTCGCGAGGCGACCGTGCTGGAGATCAACCCGCGCGCCACGACGTCGTGCGTCGGGCTTTGCCGGCTCTTGCCGCCGGGCTTGCTCGCCCGCGTCTGGCTGGCGGGCTTCGCCGACGCGACGGGATGGGACGACGCGATCGACCGGATCACGCGCGCGATCGCGTCCGGTCCGCGCGTCCGGTTCGACGCCGCTGGAACGGTCTCGGAGGAGGACTCGGAATGAACGACTCGAAGAATGCAACCTGGCTGGGGATCGACGTCGGCGGGGCCAATCTGAAAGCCGCGCACAGCGACGGTCAGGCGCGCACGTCGCCGTTCGCCGTCTGGAAGGAGCCGAAGCGACTGGCCGAGGCGATCGCCGAGTTGACGGCCCTTTTCCCGCCGTTCGACCGCGTCGCGGCGACGATGACCGCCGAGCTTTGCGACTGCTACGCCACCAAGCGCGAGGGCGTTCTCGCCATCGTCGACGCGGTGTCGCGGGCGGTTCCTGGTCGTGAGCCGATCTACTGGGGGACCGACGGTCGGTTCCACGACGTCGACGCCGTGCGAAGCCGGCCGCTGATCGCCGCGGCGTCGAACTGGGTCGCCCTGGCAGCCGTCTCGGCCCGGCTGGTCGACGGGCGGAGCGCGATCCTGATTGACGTCGGCAGCACGACGACCGACCTGATCCCCGTCGCCGACGGCCTGGTCGCGGCGCGTGGCCGGACGGACACGGAACGGCTCCAGACCGGCGAGCTGGTTTACGCCGGGGTCGGTCGAACGCCTGTCTGCGCCCTGGCGGCCGAGCTGCCGTTTCAGGGGAAGCCGACGGGGCTGGCGGCCGAGCTGTTCGCGACGACCCGCGACGTCTACCTGATGCTCGGCGACCACGCGCCCGTTCCCGACGACCGGGGGACGGCCGACGGTCGGCCTGCCGTCCCCGAATTCGCCCGCGACCGGCTCGCCCGGATGGTCGGCGCCGATCGCGACGGCTGCTCCGAGGCCGACGCCCGGGGGCTCGCAACGGCCGCCGACCGGGTCTTGCTCGACCGGCTGGTTCAGTCCGCCCGGCGCGCCTGCGAGGCGACGATCGGCGGGCCGAAGGTCGCCCTGGTCAGCGGCTCGGGCGAGTTCCTGGCCCGCCGCGTCGCGTCCGAGCTGGTCGGGCCGTCCGGCGAAGTCGTCGCGATGGGCGACCTCTGGGGCGCCGCCGCCTCCGACGCCGCGTGCGCCCATGCGCTGGTGGTCCTGGCCCGCGAGCTTTTGGAGAACCAGGATGCGAGCGCCGGATGACGACGCGCCGCTGATCGTGGTCAAGGTCGGCGGCAGCCTGCTCACATGGCCGGAACTGCCGGAACGCCTGGCGCGATGGCTCGACGAGGAGCGGCCTGCTCGCCTGGTCCTGATCGCCGGCGGCGGTCCGGCGGCCGACTTCGTCCGCACGCTCGACGCGATGCACCGCCTGGGCGACGAGGCCGCGCACCGCCTGGCGCTGCATGCGATGGACTTCACGGCCGAGACGCTCGCGGGGTTGCTCCCCGGCTCGCGGGTCGTCCGTCGGCTGGTCGAATTGCCGTCGGTCTGGCACGCCGGCTGGCGGCCGATCCTGGCGCCTCGGCTTTACCTTGAGGAAGTCGACGAACGGAGGGCCGATCGGCTGGCGTTCTCGTGGGAGGTCACGTCCGACGCGATCGCCGCGCGCGTGGCCATCGACCTGCGCGCGACCCGTCTGGTTCTTCTGAAGAGTACGGCGACCGGAGCGGTCACGCGGAGCGAGGCCGCGCGGGCGGGGCTGGTCGATCCGTATTTTCCGGATGCGTCCGAGGCGCTCGATCGGGTTGAGATCGTCGATCTTCGCGCCCCTCAATCAAGCCGACGTGTGCTCATGAAATGAGAGGAGTTGAGATCGCCTTGGAATCGCTTGACGCCGCTTGGGCCCTCGCGGACAATCACTCGGGAGCGGGGCGGGCGCGAGTCGACGAAGTGGGTCGAAAAGCTCTAGACGCGTCTTCGACCTCGCTCGCCGTTTCCGCACGTTCACGCTTCAAGACGACTGGGCGAACGATCATGGCTCAACCGATGCTAGTGCCTCTCGATCATCCGGAAATCGCCCCCTTCCGGCTGTCGCCTCGCCTGCGGTCGCAGCTCGTTTATTTCATGGCCGGGCCGGACGCGCCGGGAATCCCGGAACTGGGCGAGTACGAATACTGGTTCGACCGCGATGAGGTCACGCGGTGGGTGATGGAAGGAGTCTTCTACCTCGTCTCCCCCCTCGACACCCAGAATATGACCGAGGTCGAGCTGACCGAGGAGCAAGACTTGCTGCTCAACTGGCTGGAGACCAACAAGATTCAGCACGTTCGCGTGGTCGAGTGACGCCGTTCACCGCGCGACGATCGATCGCTACGGCTTGGCTCTCGGCTGGACGTCGCCGGGGACCATGCCGAGCGACCACTTGACCGACTCGACCCACATCTCCTGAAGGTCGGGGCGGTTCCAGGCTTCCTCGCGATGGCCGAGGCCGTTGTAAAGCACGCGGCCCTTGCCGTAGTTCCGCGCCCAGACGACGGCGAAATCATTGTCCTTGGCGTGGACGCCCTTCTTCGAGAGGTCGAGCTTGTCGCGGTCGAGGCGCATCAAGACGCGGACGTCGTTCCTCGCGAAGTTCTTGATCTGGTAGATCTCGTCCTTGAGGGTGAAGCTCCGGGGCAGGCGGCCGAGGCCGGGGAAATCCGGTGCCTCGACGATCAGGGGAGCGTCGAACTGGCCCCAGGGGTGGCCGTCGAACACGCCGCCGAGCATCGCGCCGTATTCCGGCCACGACGTGAACGTGATCGCCGCGCTGTGGACGCCGATGAACCCCTTGCCGTCGTCGCGGACGAACGACAGCAAGGCGGCCTTCTGCTCGTCGTCCATGTCAAGGTTGCCGTCGGTGAAGAAGACCAGAGCGTCGTAGTGGTCGAGGTTCTTGGCCTCGTACTTCAGCGGCTTCTTGGTGATCGCGCCGCAGTCGGTGCGGAACGTCGTGTCCCACAGGCCGTTCCCGCGTCCGAGGTTGTAGAGCGCGACCATCGCCGTCGAGATCGCCTCGTGCTGATACCCCTTGCTCTGGCCGACGACCAGGAGCCGCTTCTTGGGCTCCTGGGCCGAGGCCGTACCGGCTAGAGCGGAGGACAGGACGACGGCCAGGATCGCTCGCGTCGCGTTCATTCTCATGTCAGGCCTCCTTGGTGGTCTCGCTCGACGGCGGGCTTCGACGATCAACGGCCGCTGAGCGCGGCAGCCGGCGTCACGGAGGCGATCCGTTCGCGCATGAACTCGGCGGCGAGGCGGGCTTGCTCGTCGGCGTACTCGACGCCGACCGTGCGGCCGTCGACGACGGGGAGCTGGTGACAGAGTTCGTAACCGGTGTAGCCGATGTAGCCGATCTCGTCCATGGCGCGGGCGAAGTCGCCGTAGTAGCGGTTGGTCTCCTCGCCGACGACGCCGTCGTTGCGCTCGAAGCCGCGGATCGAGCCATCCGCCAGCCGCTCGAACTCGCCGCCGAAGTGGGTCAAAACCTGGAGCGGCCCGACGGCTTTCGCCCCTTCGAAGATGCCTTCCGTGCTGCGGTCGGGCATGAGGGGGGCGTCGAGGCAGAGCTTGAGGCTCGGCGAGTCGACCTCGCGGACCATCCGCAGGAGGTCGTTGTGATCGTTGATCAGCGGCTTGTGGTTCTGGAGGGCGAGCGTCACGCCGGCGTCGGCGGCGTAGCGGGCGCACTCGACGAGGGCTTCGCGGCACCATCCCCAGATCTCGTCGGTCGAGAACTTTTCGTGGACGATCGGCCAGTAGCCCTCGGCGATGTCGTAGGTCGCGAGCTGCGGGTGGCGGGTGATGCCCCACCAGGCGAGGAAGACCCGGAGCGTGGGCGCGCCGAAGTCGGCCGTCATGCGGATCAGGTCGCGGAGGTAGCAGATCTGCGCCTCGCGGACCTCGGGCACGGGGTTGCTGAAGTCGTTGTTGGCGGCGACCGCGTAGATGTCGATCCCCTCGCCGTCGGCCCGGGCGCGGAGGTCGCGGCAGCGGCTCGTCGACCAGTCGAGCGGGTTGCCGTGCGGGCGCTTGCCGTCGATCTCGATCCCGTCGTAGCCGTATTCCTTGGCCCTGGCGATCAACTGAGGCAGCGTGAGCGCCTCGCCGCGATACCAGAGGCCCATGTACGTGATGCTGTAAAGTCCCAGTTTCATCGTGATTTCCTCGATGGCGGTTGAATGTTCGGAATCAGGGCGGGGCGGGCGATGTCACCTGGTCTTGCCGGCCGCCCATCGGACGGCGTTGTGGACGAGGGTTCGATACGAGGGGTGACGGAAGGCCGTCCGGCCGTGACCGAGCTGGATCGCCACCACCCGGGCGGTCTCGCAGGGCCCGACCCAGGCGAGGTTGACGTCGCTCGTGGGGTTGTCGGTCGTCAGCAGCGGCTTGATCCGGTCCGACATCCACAGATTCTTGTACGCCTCGTCCTGGATGTGGAACGGGCCGACCCCTTCGAGGACCGGATGCGGGCCGGCGGCCTTGACGTGGATCTGCTGGTCGTCCTTGACGCTTGACGACGGGCTCTGGCCCTCGCGCTGCAAGCGATACCGCCCGCCCGCCACGTTCTCGGACCACCAGGTCCAGGTCTGAAAGTCGAGCAGCGCGTGGTGGAGGATCACGACGCCCCCGCCGCTCTCGACGTAGTCGCGGAGGTTCTTCCTCGAGGCGTCGTCGAGGTCGCGGGTGAAGTCGTACATGACGATCACGTCGTACTTGCCGCGCAGGTCTTTCTTGTAGACGTCGCTGGTCTCGACCGGAGTTTCGCCGAGCCCTTCGCAGTCGGTGAACAGCCCGTAGAAGGCCGCGTCGTGGAAATGGCCGCCGGTGACGATCAGCGCGCGGATCGGGCGGGGCTCCTCGGCCGCCGAAGCCGTCGTGGCCGACAGCGCCAGGAATAGGATGCCGACGGCCAGGGCGAGACGCTTCGTGCACGGATCTTGCCGCGAGATCATGGGCGTTCTCCTCTGTGACGACGGTTGAGAAGTTGAGCCGTCACTTCAGCTCTCTGATCGCGATGTTCTTGAACTGGACGAGGCTCGGCGGCCCGGCCCACTCGCCGGCCGCGTTCTTGCCGCCGTGGTGCTGGAGCGCGAGCCGACCCTTGTCGGGCATGTCGGGGATGGTCGCGCCGGCGAGGACCGTCTTGCCGTTGAGGTCGACCTTGACCGTCTTCCCCTTCACGGTGATCTCGAAGTGGTTCCACTCGCCGACCGGCTTGTCGGCCTGGTGGCTGGGCGTGACCGCGGCGCGGACTTCGGGGGAGGTCTTGGGGTCCATCCGAACGCTGTAAATCTCGCCCGACCCGATCGGCCAGCACCACATGTTGATCTGGTAATGGCCGTCGCCCCGGAGGAAGACGCCGGAGTCGGCGTCGGGCAGCGCCAGTTTCAATTCCTTGCCGTGGACGTCCTTCGCGTGGGTGCCGTCGGGGAGGATGTAGGGGACGTTCTTGTTGATGAAAGGCGCTTCCTTGAGCCGCCAGTCGAGCTTGAGCACGAAGTCGCCGTACTCGCGGTCGGTCCAGAGGTTCTTATCCCCCTTGGACTCGCTCTGGGCGTCGTAATCGATCATCCCGTCGACGACCTTCCAGTGGCCGCCGTCGCCCTGGGGGACCGTCCAGCCGGTGAAGTCCTTGCCGTTGAACAGCGGCGTGAATCCGTCGGCGTCGGACCGGCCGGCGGCCCAGGCGAGTGAGGTCGCGACCAGCAGGGCGGCGGGACCGGAGATCAGCACGAGACGCGATTTCGACATGACGATGCTCCTTGACGTCTACAGGGTGACGATCCCGTCGCTCGTCTCGCCCGGACTGAACGATAACGGCGACGGCCGGGTTGCTTCTTGTGCGTCCGCGGCGGTTTTTGGAACAGGACCGGCGGAGTCCGCTCGATCGCCTCGGGCGTAATGCTCGCGGTAGGCGCGCGGGGTGCGGCCGAAATGACGGCGGAATTCGCGCGTGAAATGGCTCTGATCCGAGAACCCGCAGCCCGCCGCGACCTCGGCGAGCGTCTGGCCGGTCGAGACGAGCGCCCGGCTGGCCATCCGCATTCTCAGCTTGCGGAGGTACTTCTGCGGCGTCAGGTGGAAGACGGCCTGGAACTTGCGCTCGAACGCCCGCACCGACATGTGCGCCAGCCGCGCCAGGCGGCCGTTGGTGATCGTCGTGTGGTAATGATCGCGCAGATGAGCGAGGACCGGCCCGAACTCCGACCCCGGCGCGATCGCCTGGTCGGGCGAGACGAGCTTCCGCGTGATCCCCGCGGTGCCGACGACGTCGCCCCGATCGTCGACGAGCGGAATCTTGTTCGTGACGCTCCAGACCGCCTGGCCGTCGGGCTGGACGACTTGCTCGATCCGATCGACGATCCGCTTCCCGCCCAGAACCGACTCGTCGTCGAGGCGGAACTGATCGGCGAGGAAGTCGGGCGATAAGTCGTAGTCGGTCTTGCCGATCACGTCGTCGCTCGTCCGGTCGTCATGCTCGTCGAGCGAATAGTTGATCAGAAACGCCCGGTTGACCCAACAGTACCGCCCGTCGCGATCCTTGACCCAGACCACCACGTCCTCAACGCAGTCGAACAGCTCGGCCAGTTGCAAGAACTGCTGGTGTCGTCTCATGGTTCTGGGATCTCGATCGCCGCGACGGACCCGGACACGAGGAGAGCCGATTTCCCTCATCGTCGCGCATGCGAGAGCGTCCCGCCAGTGCCCGTCCCTTACAAGCTCGAAGCGCCAGCGAGTGAATTCCCTCGCGCGACTTCGTCGGGAGCCGCGACGTCTGGCCGAACCACGCACTCGCTGGCGCTTCGGGCTTGTATCGGGCGGCGCGCACCGGCCTTGCCGCACGGGCGTGGATCGGATCTCGCCTTGTGGGGAGGCTTCTGGCACAATGGGGGCGCGTCGGTTGCGCCGAAGGTCCGAAGGCTCGTGATCGGGGAATCAGTCACTTGGCTGCTGCGATTCTGGATGGAAAAGGCCTGGCGGAGCGGATTCGCGAACAGTTGGCCATGGAGACGCTGGAGTTCCGGGTCAAGACGGGGATCGTCCCGGGGCTGTCGGTCGTGCTGGTCGGCGACGACCCGGCGAGCCGGGTCTACGTTCGCAACAAGCAGAACGCCGTCGGCGCGGCCGGAATGCATGGCGACGTCATCCGGCGCCCGGTCGAGACCACCCAGGCCGAACTGCTTTCGCTGATCGACGAGCTGAACGCCGACTCCTCCGTTCACGGAATCCTGGTTCAGCTTCCGCTCCCCAAGCACATCGATTCCCGGCTCGTGATCGAGCGGATCGACCCCCTCAAGGACGTCGACGGCTTCCATTCATCCAATTTCGGGCTGCTCGCGCAGGGGAACCCTCGGTTCGTCCCTTGCACGCCGCTGGGGATCGTTGAGCTGCTCAAGGACGCGGAAGTCGAGACCCGAGGCGCGCACGCCGTCGTGCTTGGGCGGTCGCAGGTTGTGGGCAAGCCGATCGCGCTCTTGCTGCTCCAGAAGGGGAAGGGGGCCGACGCGACGGTCACGGTCTGCCACACCGGCACCAAGGACCCCGCAGCCTTCGCCCGCGAGGCCGACATCCTGATCGCCGCAATGGGCCAGCCCGAGCGGGTCACGGCCGACTGGATCAAGCCGGGGGCGGTCGTGATCGACGTCGGCATCCACCGCAAGGCCGACGGCAAGCTCTGCGGCGACGTCGATTTCGCCAGCGTCTCCCAGGTCGCCTCGCGGATCACGCCGGTCCCCGGCGGCGTCGGGCCGATGACGGTCGCCATGCTGTTGAGCAACACCCTGCACGCGGCGCGGCTCGCCGCCGGGGTCGTCGGCTCCCAAGAACAAGGATGAAACCGTGATCCGCCTCGGTATCTGCAACGAGCTGTTTGAAGGCTGGGCGCTCGAAGACGTCTGCAAGACCGTGCGCGGACTCGGCTACGACGGCCTGGAGATCGCCCCGTTCACGTTGGCGTCGCGGGTCACCGACCTGAACGCCTCGCGGCGTCGCGAGATCCGGACGATCGTCGAGGATTCCGGGCTGGCGACGATCGGCCTTCACTGGCTGCTCGCCAAGACCGAGGGCTTCTACCTGACCTCGCCCGACGCCGAGACCCGACGCCGGACCGGCGACTACCTGATCGCCCTGGCCGAGGCCACGCGCGATCTCGGCGGCTCGCTCATGGTCCTGGGCTCGCCCAAGCAGCGCGACCTGCTCCCCGGCGTAAGCTACGAGCAAGCCGAAGGTTATGCTTTAGAAGTCTTCTCGCGGATCATGCCGGCGATCGGATCGATCGGGGTCGACCTCTGCCTGGAACCGCTCGCGCCGAGCGAGACCAACTTCCTCAACACCTGCGCCCAGGCCCAGGCGGTGATCGAGAAGGTCGGCGACCCGCATTTCAAGCTGCACATGGACGTGAAGGCCCAGAGCGGCGAGACCGACACGACCGTCCCCGAGCTGATCCGCCGGTTCTCCCGCGACGCCGGCCACTTCCACGCCCAGGACGTCAACCTCCAGGGCCCCGGGATGGGCGCGGTCGACTTCGGACCGATCCTCAAGGCCCTCGTCCAATCCGGTTACGACCGCTGGGTTTCCGTCGAAGTCTTCGACTTCTCGCCCGGTGCCGAGGAAACCGCCCGCCAGAGCATCGCCTGCCTCCGCCGCGAACTCGAAGCCGCCCAGGCCGGCGAAGCACGCTAAAGCCGAAGGCCGTCGAACGGTGGGCGATGACCACCCTACAGTATTGCCGTCAAAGGTTTTACGTAGGGTGGGCATCGCCCACCGTTCCCAAGGCCTGGTGGCGATCCCGCGGCTGCGCGCGCCGAAAGTTCATTTCGCATGAAATGGAATTTTGTACAGTGTCGGTTGCGGTAGAGCCGACAGTATTGGTATTGTGGCGAACGCGAGACTTGGTTTGATCTGTAGGGATTGTCGCGAGATTGTCGGCCTTTAGAACGGAGTCGAGAACCCAGCGATGGCGAAACGGAACCGCCGCGGGAATCAGGATCGGGAAACACGGGCGCGTCGAAGCTCGCTGACCGAGGACGTGCCGCTGGCCGAGGCGACTCGTTCGCGTTACCTCAATTACGCGCTCAGCGTGATCACCTCGCGGGCCTTGCCCGACGTGCGCGACGGCCTTAAGCCGGTGCAGCGACGGATCTTGTACGCCATGTGGGCGGATCTGCACATCTCCTCCGACGGCCGCTTCATGAAGTGCGCGGCGGTGGTCGGCGAGGTGATGAAGACGTATCACCCGCACGGCGACCAGTCGATTTACGACGCCCTCGTGCGGATGGCGCAGCCGTTCTCGCTCCGACAGCCGTTGATCGAGGGCTACGGCAACTTCGGCTCGATCGACGGCGACCCGCCGGCCGCCTTCCGGTACACCGAGTGCCGCCTGACGCCGATCTCGGAGACGCTCCTCAGCGAGCTTCGCGAGCAGACGGTCACGCTTCGGCCGAACTATTCGGCCCAGGCGTTCGAGCCCGAGGTCTTGCCCGCGCAGTTTCCGAACCTGTTGGTCAACGGGGCGTCGGGAATCGCCGTCGGCATGGCGACGAACATCCCGCCACACAACCTCAAAGAGGTTTGCAATGCCCTGCTCGTCTTGCTGGACAACCGCGAGGCGCCGCTCGAAAAACTGACGAAACACGTTATCGGACCGGACTTTCCGACGGGCGGCGTGATCCTCAACACCGCCGCCGAGCTGCACAAGATTTACGCGACGGGCCAGGGGAGCATCAAGCTTCGGGGGACCTACGAGCCGCACCCGGACCGGCCGAATTCGATCGTGGTCTCGTCGATTCCCTACGGGATCGAGAAAGACGCGCTCGTGGGCCGGATCGGCGAGCTGATCGGCAAGGGGACGGTCCCCCAGTTGATCAACGTCAAGGACCTGAGCACCGACGACGTCCGGATCGTGCTCGACCTGAAGCCGGGCTCGAACGCTGAGGCGGCGCTGGCCTATTTATTCAAGAACACGCCGCTTCAGGTCAATTACGGCGTTAATCTGACCTGCCTGCTGCCGGCCGAAGGGACCGAGGTGGCGGTTCCCGCCCGGCTCGACCTGAAGTCGATCCTTCAGCACTTCCTCGATTTCCGGATGGAAGTCGTCACGCGGCGGCTGCAATACGAGCTGCGGAACCTGCTCGACAGGATCCACATCCTCGAAGGCTTCGCGATCGTCTTCAACAACCTCGACGAGGCGATCCGGATCATCCGCGACAGCGACGGCAAGGCCGACGCGGCCCCCAAGTTGATCGCCCGGTTCGATCTCAGCCCGATCCAGGCCGACGCGGTCCTCGAAACCAAGCTCTACCGCCTGGGCAAACTCGAGATCAACGACATCCTCGCTGAGCTGGCCGCGAAGCGGACGCGGGCCGCCGAGTTGCAGAAGCTGCTCGACGATGAACCCGCGCGGTGGGCGATCATCCGCGACGAGCTGAAGCAGATCTCGAAGACGTACGGCGACCCCCGGCGGACCCGGATCGAGGCGCCGTCGGCCCCGATGGAGTTCCGCGAGGAAGACTACATCGTCGACGAGGATTCCTGGGTCATCGTCACGCGGGAAGGCTGGACGAAGCGGCAGCGGTCGTTCACCGACGTCGCCAGCATCCGGGTCCGCGACGACGATCAGGTGGGCTGGATTTACCGCGCCCGGGCGCGCCAGACGATCACGTTCTTCACCGATCGCGGGGTCGCGTACACCCTCCGGGTCAACGACATCCCGCTGACGACCGGCCACGGCGACCCGATCCAGAAGCAGTTCGCATTCGAGGACCAGGAGCACATCGTCGGCGTGGTCTGCCACGACCCCCGATGCTTGCCCGATTACACCAAGCACGTTCAGACGCCCGCCCGCCTGGTGCAGCGGACGCTCGACGCCGACGGCGACGACGCGCCCGCCGATCGCAACGGCCACGCGGCGGTCAACGGCGACGCCCTCGCCAACGGCCCGGCGCTGCCGCCTCCGCCGTACGTGGTGGTGCTGACGGCCGGCGGCAAGGTGCTCCGGTTCGCCCTGGGCTCGCTGGCGGCGATCTCGACGCGGAAGGGAAGGCTGGTCGCCCGGCTCGACCCGTCGTTCGAGGACGATCTGGTGGTTCGCGTCGAGGCCACCGACGGCTCCGAGAACGTCTGCCTGGCCACCAAGGCGGCGCGGGTGCTGATCTTCCCGATCACCGAGGCCAACGTCGTCGCCGGCCCGGCGCGGGGCGTGGCGGCCATCAAGCTCGACTCGAAAGACCGCGTCATCGGCTTCGTCCTGGCGAACAAGAAGCGCGAGGGGCTCGCGGTGCGAACCAATCGCGGCGCCACGCAGATCGTCCGGGCCACCAAGTACCCGGTGACCGGTCGCGGCGGTCGCGGTTATGCGATCCTCCAGCGCGGGTCGCTGGAATGCGTCCTGCCCGAAGAGGCCGAGCCGATCCCGCCCGTCGATCAGGTGGGCGAGGGCGCCGAGGGACGCGGCAAATCCGAAGACCCGTCGGGCTCGCAGGATTGACGAATCCCCGCGCCCGCGAAGAATGAGCCGGACGACAGACCGCCGCCCGTCTGTCTAGAGATAGAGAGGGACCCGACCGCGATGTCCAATGGATCCACGACCTACAACGCCAAATCGATCACCGTGCTCGAGGGACTCGAGGCGGTGCGTCGTCGGCCGGGCATGTACATTGGCGGCGTCGACAAGACGGGCCTGCACCACCTGATCTGGGAAATCGTCGACAACGCCGTCGACGAGGTGATGAACGGCCACGCCAGCCGGATCGTCGTCACCCTACACGCCGACGGCAAGACGATGTCGGTCGCTGACAACGGCCGCGGCATCCCCGTCGACAAGCACCCGCAGACCGGCAAGAGCGCCCTTGAGGTGATCTTCACCACCCTGCACGCCGGCGGCAAGTTCGACAACGACGCCTACAAGGTGGCCGGCGGTTTGCACGGCGTCGGCGCCAGCGTGGTGAACGCGCTCAGCAAGAGCCTGACCGCCGAGGTCCGCCGCGATGGCAAGACGTACGTCCAGCACTACAAGCGCGGCAAGCCGCAAGGACCCGTCGAGGAAGGCGAGCCGTCGCGCGGGACTGGCACGACCATCACCTACACGCCCGACCCGGAGATCTTCCAGACGCTCGACTACGACGTCGCGATGATCGCCGAGCGGCTCGAAGTGAAGACCTACCTCAACAAGGGGCTGGTCATTCAGTTCGTCGATCAGAAGAACAAGACGAGCGTCGAGTTCCGCCACGACGGCGGGGTGGCCGACTTCCTCGAAGCGGTCAACCGCCAGCGCGAGGACGTCCGGGTCGCCCCCTTGCCGTTCGTCCTGGAGCGTGAGGATGACGACCTCCGCTGCTACCTCGCGTTGAGCTGGACCGAGGCGACCGACGAGGACGTCCGGTCGTTCGTCAACACGATCCCGACCCGCGACGGCGGCACCCACGAGATGGGCATGCTGAGCGCCGTGGGGACCGCCGTTCAGCGATTCATGGAGACCCACGACCTGGTCAAGAAGGGGACCGAGATCAAGCGCGAGGACGTCCGCGAGGGGCTCACGGCGGTCCTGGCGGTCTGCCTCCACGAGCCCCAGTTCCAGGGGCAGACGAAAGGGCGCCTGAACAACCCCGAGGCGCGGGCGCAGGTCGAATCGATGGTCCGGCCGAGCCTCGAAAACTTCTTGCTCAAGAACAAGAGCGTCGGCGACGCGATCGCCGCGCGGGTGATCCAGGCGGCCAAGGCGCGCGAGGCCAGCCGGGCGGCGGCGTCGCAGGTCCGCCGCAAGACGGCGATCAGCGGCCGGCTCAACCTGCCGGGCAAGCTGGCCGACTGCGACAGCACCGACCCCGAGGAGTCGGAACTGTTCATCGTCGAGGGCGACAGCGCCGGCGGGTCGGCCAAGCAGGGCCGCGACCGCGACATCCAGGCGATCCTGCCGTTGCGCGGCAAGGTGCTCAACGCCGAGCAGGCCGGGAAGGCCAAGGTGCTCGACAACAAGGAGCTGACCGACCTGATCAGCGCCATGGGCTGCGGGATGGACGACCAGTACGACCCCGCCCGGCTCCGCTACGGCAAGATCGTGCTGCTGACCGACGCCGACAGCGACGGCCACCATATCGCGACCTTGCTGCTGACCTTCTTCTACCGCCACGTCCCCAGCCTGTTCGCCGAGGGCCGGATCTACCTGGCGTGCCCGCCGCTGTTCAAGATCTCCTGGGGCAAGGAGACGTTCTGGGCGTCGGACGACGCGCACCGCGATCGGATTCTCGGCAAGCTGCCGTCGAACGCCAAGCCGAACATCACCCGCTTCAAGGGCCTCGGCGAGATGCCCGCGAAGCTGCTGTTCGAAACCACGCTCGACCCGACGAGCCGTCGCCTGCTCCGCGTCGTGGTCCCCGAGGAGGATCGCTCTTACACCGAGCGGACCGTCTGCGACCTGATGGGCAAAGAGCCCGAGGCGCGTTTCAAATTCATCATGGAAGAAGCCTACACGGCCAAAGACATCGACATTTGAGTCGATGCGAGCCGCTGAACCGAGGAGGACGTCGCGTCCCATGCCGATCATCGAGGTCGCCGGCCTGACGAAGACCTACCGCGTCTTCCAGAAGAAGGAAGGGCTCGCCGGCGCCCTTCGCGGCCTGTACCGCCGCGAATACAAGGAGGTCAAGGCCGTCGATCGGATCGATTTCAAGATCGAGCCGGGCGAGATGGTCGCGTTCCTCGGCCCCAACGGCGCGGGCAAGACGACCACGCTGAAGATGCTCTCGGGCCTGGTCTATCCGACCTCGGGCGAGGCGAGCGTGCTCGGCTACGTCCCCTGGCAGCGGGCCGACGCGTTCCGCCGCCAGTTCGCGCTCGTCATGGGCCAGAAGAACCAGCTCTGGTGGGACCTCCCCGCCGGCGACAGCTTCCAGCTCCACCGCGAGATCTACTCGATCCCCCAGGCCGAGTTCGACAAGACGCTCGCCGAGCTGATCGACCTGCTCGGCGTCGAGAAGCTGACCCGCCAGGCCGTCCGCGAGCTGTCGCTGGGCGAGCGGATGAAGATGGAGCTGATCGCCGCGCTATTGCACGGCCCCAAGCTGCTGCTGCTCGACGAGCCGACCATCGGCCTCGACGTCGTCGCCCAGGCGGCGATCCAGAAGTGCCTGCGCGACTACCACGAGAAGCGCGGCGTGACCATGCTCCTGACCAGCCACTACATGCGCGACGTTGAGGCGCTCTGCGACCGGGTGATCGTGATCACGCAGGGAAGCATCGTCTACGACGGCCCGCTGGCCAAGATCGTCGAGCGGTTCAGCGAGTCCAAGCTGGTCCGGCTCCAGTTCGAGGAGGACGCCCCCGACGACCTGGGGCGGTACGGCGAGGTCGTCCGCTGCGAGGGGCCGTTCGCCGACGTCAAGATCGAGCGGGCGCGCGTGGCCGAGGTGCTGGGCGCGATGCTCAATCGGCACGCCATCGCCGACGTCAGCGTCGAAGACCCGCCGCTCGAAGAAGTCATCGCCAAGGTGTTCGAGGAGGCTCGGCTCGCCCATGACGCCGCCTGAAGCGACCACGACCACCGCGCCGCCGTTGCGGAACCCCGCCGACGCCGAACTCGACGCCGGGCCTCCTCGCGCCTCCGGCCGTCGCGGTGTGCTGGGGACCATCGCCAAGTACGCCAAGATCTTCCGCGTCTCGCTGATCGAGCGGATGACCTACCGCGGCGACTTCCTGTTCGGGACCATCCTCCGGTTCCTGCCGATCGTCACGACGATCCTGCTCTGGAAGGCGATCTACGAGAGTTCGGGCCAGGTCGAGCTGGGGGGCTTCCACTACCGGGAGATGATCGCGTACCTGTTGCTCACCAACATCAGCCGGATGTTTTCGAGCATGCCCGGCCTGGCGGGGGGGATCGCCCGCGAGGTCCGCGAAGGGACGCTCAAGCGCTATTTGATCCAGCCGCTCGACCTCGTGGGGTTCCTGCTGTCCTCGCGGGTCGCGCACAAGGTCGCTTATATCACGATGTCCTTCTTGCCGTACGCGCTTTTGTTCTACCTCTGCCGGGGCTACTTCGACGCTTTCCCCGACGCCCTGACGCTCGCGGCCTACGCGGTGTCGCTGGTGCTCTCGTTCATGGTCGGGTTCTTCTTCGAGGTCAGCGTCGGCATGGTCGGCTTCTGGTTCCTGGAAGTGACGTCGCTGCTCTACATCGTGATGACGCTCAACTTCTTCATCTCCGGGCACATGCTGCCGCTCGACCTGCTCCCCGAGCCCTGGTCGACCCTGCTCAAGATCCTGCCGTTTCAGTATATGGCCTATTTTCCGGCCGTGGTGTTCCTCGGCAAGATCCGGGGCTGGCAATTGGTCCTTCATCTAGGGCTCGAACTGTTGTGGGCCGTCGGGTTCATGGCCCTGGCGCGGGTGCTCTACCGCGCGGGTTTGAAGCGCTACAGCGCGTACGGAGGCTGACGTCGTGGTCGCTGTGGTTTCCAAATACGTGCGCATGATCGGATATCTGGCGCGTTACACGCTCGCCCGCGAGCTGGCGTTTCGCGGCAACTTCCTGGTCAAGGTCTCGGTCGAGCTGCTCTGGCTGGGGATTCTCATCGCCTTCTATAAGACCGTGTTCGCCCGCACCAGTCACATCGCCGACTGGTCCGAGCCCCAGTACTTCTTCTTCGTCGGCTGCTTCTTCGCCCTCAACGGGCTGATCGAGACGCTGTTCCTCGAAAACTGCAACGAGTTCGCCGAGCTGGTTCGCACCGGCGACCTCGACTTCCTGCTCTTGAAGCCGATCGACGAGCAATTCCTGGTCTCGTGCCGACGGATCGACTGGGGCTCCGCGCCTAACCTGCTGATGGGGGCGATCCTCATGGCGACGGCCCTGGTCCAGGCGGGATGGGTGTTCGACCCCGTCCGGGTCGGCGCCTTCTTCCTGACGTTCACTTGCGGCGTGGCGATCGCCTACAGCTTCATGCTGCTGCTGACGTCGGTCTCGGTCTGGATGGTCCGCAACCAGAGCCTGATGGAGATGTGGTGGCTGTTCTCCAGCCTCGCCCGCTACCCCCGCGAGATCTTCTCCGGGCGCTGGGCCGAGCCCCTGGGGCAGTTCTTCACGTTCTTCATCCCGATCCTACTTGTCTCCAACGTGCCGGCCAACGTCATGGTCCGCGCCCTCGAACCCGCCATGGTCGGCCTGACCGTCGTCGCGGCGGTCGTCCTGCTCTGGGTCAGCCGCCGGTTCTTCCTCGTCGCCCTCCGCTCCTACCGCAGCGCCAGCAGTTGAGTTGAATCGAAGCGTGCGGGAACGCCTCGACTGTTGCGTGCAATCGACAAAGTCGAATCAAGGTCGCGATCGGGAGTCATCCGCCGCTCGACGCTCGATGTAGCCTACGCTTCTCATAACGACGCCCCGGCATAATCGTTCAACCCGGACGCGGCTCCCGAGCAGGGAGCGCGGCCGAGGCGAGCGGAGGCCGGCGCGTGTTGAGTCGCGAACGGCGTCGCGGTACGTCCACGGAGCGGCGGTCCACGTGGTGGGACCGTGGGCGACGCCGAAGCGAAACCTGGGGCGAGGTCGGAAAACAACCATGGTCTCGTTGGAAACGAAGCGAAATCTTGGGCCTGGCGTGAACGGCGACGCATCTCTTTTGGGGACGCCGGCGCACGACCTTGCGGAGGTCTCGGCGCGGCTCGGCTCCGCGTCGCCGCCGGCCGTGCTGGACGAGATCCACCAGTTGCGCTCGAAGCTTGAGGAAGCCTACGCGACCATCGACGAGCTGCGAGCCAGCCGGAGCGGGATGGAGGAGGACCTCCATCAGCTCAAGCGGATCGCGTCGATGGACGACTTGACGGGCCTCTGGAACCGGCGGTTCCTGGTCGATTCGCTCGACATCTCGTATTCGTTCGCGCTGCGTCATCAGCTCTCGTTGTCGATCGTGCTCTTCGACGTCGACCACTTCAAGGCGTTCAACGACGGCTACGGGCATCCGGCGGGCGACGCGGTGCTTCGCGAGGTGGCGTCGATCGTGCTCAACTGCGCCCGCAACCACGACGTGGTGGCGCGGTACGGGGGCGAGGAGTTCGCCGTCCTGCTGCCGGGCACCGGACGCAGCGGAGCGATTGCGATGGCCGACCGCGTGCGGCGGTCGCTGGAGGAGCGGCAATGGAACCTCCGGCCGATCACCGCGAGCTTTGGCGTGGCCACGCTCCGTCACTGCGAGAGCGAAGAGGCCGCGACCGCGGCGAACCTCGTCGAGGCCGCCGACCTCGCCATGTACCACTCGAAACGCCACGGCCGCAACCGGGTCACCCACGCGGAAGACGTCGTCTGCGCCGTGTTCATGCAGCCCTGCACTCCGGAATCGCCGGCCGACCGCCGGGCCGACGCCCCCCCCGACTCACGCCTTGGCGACCTCTGAGCCGACGCGGCTTCGACGCGCTCGTCGGAATGCGGCGCTCGCCGCGCGAACGTCCTGTTGACCCTCGCCGACCCGCACTCGATACTGAGAAGCCGTGTCGGCGTGAGCAGGTGTTCCCGTGTCGAGGTCAGGGGATGTTCTACGTGGCGGGGGTCCTGATTTCGGCCATGGCGGTCGCGGTCGTCGCGATCGGCTGGCGGCGGGCGCGCACGCTCGGAGAGATCGCCCGGGGCCTTGAGATGCTGGCCGAGGGGCGGCGGAGCCGGCAGTTGCTCGCCCGCCCCGGGGGTTCGCTGGGGAAGCTGGTCCGGGTCTTCAACGCCTCGTCGCTGGAGGTTCACGAGCGGCTCACGCGGTTCGAGGAAGACCGCCAACAGCTTCGGGTCGTGCTGGGAGCGATGGCCGAGGCCGTCGTCGCCGTCGACGCCCGGCGTCGGCTGCTGTTCGCCAACGCCAGCGCCGACGCGCTGTTCGGCCTCGACGCGACGTCGGTGGGCCGCCTGGCGCCCGAGCTGATCCGCAGCCCCCAGGTGCAGAACGCCGTCGAGGCGACGCTCCGGCTGGCTCATCCCAACGCCTATCAAGGAGAACTGTCGCTGCCGGGGCGCGACGCCCCGTTGCGCGGGCCGGCGCGCGTGCTCGCCGTTCGCGGCACGCCGCTGCCGGGCCATCCCCCCTCGGGCGCGGTGCTTGTCTTCCACGACGTCACCGACCTCCGCCGGCTCGAACGGATGCGGCAAGACTTCGTCGCCAACGCCTCGCACGAACTGAAGACGCCGCTGGCGTCGATCAAGGCGTACGCCGAAACCCTGCTCGACTGGGCCCTCAACGACGACGCCGTCAACCGACGGTTCCTGGAGCGGATCGACGAGCAGGTCGACCGCCTCAACGTGCTGATCCTCGACATGCTCAGCCTCGCCCGCCTGGAATCGAGCCAGGCGTTCTTCGAGCACGGCCCGCTCAGCCTCATCCCGGTCATCGAGCGGTGCGTCGAGGCGCACCGCGATCGCGCCGCGGCCGGCGGCCTGGCGCTCGTGTTCGACGCCGGCTCGCTCGACGGCGACGTCCTGATCCTGGCCGACGAAGAGGCGATCCGGCAGATCTTCGACAACCTGATCGACAACGCGATCAAGTACACGGCCGAAGACGGTGAGGTGAAGCTCGTCTGCTCGCTGGCGCCCACGGCCGTCGTGGTGGAGGTGTCGGACACCGGCATCGGCATCCCGCGCGACGACCTGCCAAGGATCTTCGAGCGGTTCTACCGCGTCGACAAGGCGCGAAGTCGAGAGCTGGGGGGCACCGGCCTCGGCTTGGCGATCGTCAAGCACCTGGTCTCGTCGCTGCGCGGCCAGATCACCGTGACCAGCCGCCCCGGTGTGGGGACGCGGTTCACCGTGCAGCTCCCCCGGGCCTTCGTCCCGGCACCGCGGGCTCTGGACGCCTGAGATCGCGTGCGAACGGACGGTTCGCCTGCGGTGCGGAATTGAAGAGGGAGCAGCCCTTTCCCATCTTCCAACGCAGCGCAGCACCGCCCGAGCGCTCACCAACAAGGCCGGGTTGGCTTCGGTTTGAGTGTTTGGGCTCAAGCGTTTCGTCGGTGCGCCTTGCGTATCTTAGGGATGACGTAATAGGCCATTAATGGGCAAAAGAGCAGAGACGTGCGAAAGGCCTCGAGCTGATTGTAGGAGACCATCTCCCGGAACGGCGTATTCATGTCAAACGTCTTGACGCCGCGATCTTTTATACGCATTAACACGCAATCGCCTAATGACATCGCGACTGAAAGGACCAACGTCCAGAACGCGATGCAGATAACCATTCGTATGACATGGCCTATTATGCGTTTGAACGATGCGTGTCGCATGCCGTTGCTCCGTGGCTATGTCGATTTCAATATGAGCATGTCCGGGACGCCGCAAGCCAGGAGTCATTGACACCGAAAAGGAGAATACGTGCAAGCGATGTATCGGCGGCGTCGGCGAGATCATGAGCCGCCCACATCGACACGGGTTCCACGGGGTGTGAGCGACCCGTGGAACCCGGAAGTCTCGACGCACGCATCCTGCTGAATTCGCCGAGTCGTCACTCGCCCTGGGTTTCCAGCCACTTTTCGCAGTCCATGGCGGCGGCGCAGCCGGAGCCGGCGGCGGTGATGGCCTGGCGGTAGTGGGTGTCGACGACGTCGCCGCAGGCGAATACGCCTTCGATGTTCGTCGCCGTCCCGTAGTTCGGCAGCGAGTCGAGCAGGCCGGCGGGGGCCTCGACGTCCTTCCAGGCGAGCGCCGAGCGCGTCAGCAGGTAGCCCTCGGGCGTCATGGCGAGCTGGTTCTTGAAGATGGCCGAATTCGGGACGTGGCCGATGGCCAGGAACAGGCCGGAGATCGGGAGGTCGCGCTTCGAGTTGTCCTTGGTCGAGCGGAGCCGCACGCCTTTGAGGACCGACAGGTTGCCGTCCTTCTCGCCGAGGATCTCTTCGACCACCGAGTTGAGCGCGTACTCGATCTTGGGGTTCTTTTCGAGCCGATCCTGCATGATCTTGGACGCGCGGAGGTCTTCGCGGCGGTGGATCAGCGTGACCTTGGGTGAGAATCGGGTCAGGAACGTGGCTTCCTCGACGGCCGAGTCGCCGCCGCCGACCACGGCGATCTCCTTGCCCTTGTAGAGCGCCCCGTCGCAGGTCGCGCAGGTGGTGACGCCGTTGCCCTTGTAGGGGCCTTCGAGGCCCAGCCAGCGGGCCGAGGCGCCGGTGGCGACGATGACCGAGTCGGCGGTGTACGTGCGGACGTCGCCGCTCGTCGGGTCGCCGCTGGGATCGTCGGTGGTGCGGACCTGGAACGGCCGCTTCGAGAGGTCGACCTCGAACACGGTCTCCCACTTGGTCACGGCCCCGAACCGCTGGGCCTGCTTCCGCATCAGCTCCATCAACTCGGGACCCTCGACGCCCTCGGGGAACCCCGGGAAATTGTCGACGGAGGTCGTCAGGGTCAACTGTCCGCCCGGCTCCTTGCCCTCGAAGACCAGGGGCGCCAGGTTGGCGCGCGACGCGTACAGCGCGGCGGTCAGTCCGGCGGAACCCGATCCGATGATGATCACGGCCGAATGAGCTTCAGACATCATTCCCTCAAGAGAGCAGGCGTGTTGTTGCGACCAGGCCGCCCGGCGACGGCCGGCCCCGCGGTCGAGAATTCGACTCGTCCGTATTTCAAATAGGGGGGCGGCCGGGCGGAAATCAAGTCTCCGCCGCCGATCGAGGGCCGACCCGCGCCTATTCATTGTCGAGCCCGCGGCCCGATCGTCCAGTCCCTTTCGGCCTGGAACGCCGCGAGCGACGCGAAGAAAGGCCTTGAAACCGAGCGCCGGCCCGGCCGAAGGCGAGATTTCCCGATCATTCTCGATGAGCGAGTCTCAAACCCCGCGAGACATGAGCTAGGTTTTGAGCAGACACCCCTGAACGGCTTCAGAGAACGGCTCTCTCAAGGCCACGACTATCCAGGTAGGCGATAGGCCCAGGGGCGCCAGGAGGATGATCACGCCATGCTCGTGTTGACGCGAAAGCTTATGGAAAAGCTGTACATCGGAGACAACATCTGTGTAACGGTCGTCCGCCTCGAAGGAGGGCAGGTTCGGCTGGGGATCGAGGCGCCGCTCGATATCGCCGTCGTCCGCGCCGAGCTGGTGCCCGAGCGACGGCTGGAACGTCCGCGGCCGACGGCTCGGATCGCGGAGGAGGCGGGCCGATCCGACGTCAGGCTTCCACCAGTCGCGGCTCGTGAAACCGATATCCGACGCCGCGAACGGTTTCGATGAGCTCGCCGGCCTCGCCGAGCTTCTTCCTGAGACTCTTGATGTGGACGTCGATCGTCCGTTCGAGAACGATGGCGTCCTCGCCGATGGCCGCGTCCATCAGCTCGTACCGAGTGAAGGCGCGGCCGGTCTGGCGGAGCAAGACTTCGAGCAGGCGGAACTCGGTGGGGGTCAGCGGCAGTTCCTGACCGCGATACAAGGCCCGGTGGCTGTGGCGGTCGATGACCACTCCCTGGCTGACGATCTGGGCGGCGGTCGGGGCCTCGTCCTGCGACTGGCTCCGTCGCAGCTCCTTCTTGATCCGCTGGATCAGGACCTTCATGCTGTAGGGCTTGGCGACGTAGTCGTCGGCGCCCGTCGCGAACCCGACCAGCTCGTCGGATTCCTCGGCTCTTGCCGTGACCATGATGATGGGGATGTCCTTCGTCCGGGCGCCCCCGCGAAGGTCGCGGCAGACCTCCAGGCCCGGCTTCAGCGGCAGCATCAGGTCGAGGACGATCAGGTCGGGCAGCTTCAACTGAGCCTGCCTCAGCCCTTCCTGGCCGTCGTTGGCCACGAAAACCTCGTAGCCCTCGCGCTCCAGGTTGTAGGTCAAAACCTCGACGAGAGACCGTTCATCCTCGATGATCAGAATCTTCGGCTTGGGCATGAGTCTTGATCCGTGTCGGCTGGCGGGGCGATCGCTCGAATGTTGCTTCCATTGTAGATGCACCGATGTTCCGAACGTGAACATTGCGCGAAGAAATCGTGAAGACGCCCCGGTTCATGATCAGGCGTCGGCAAGCGCTTCGGCCGTCAAGATCGCGCCGTGAGCCAGGATCTTCGCCCCCAGCGTCAGCGCCCGCTCGTCAATGTCGAAGTGCGGCGAGTGCAGGTGATGCCGGGTTTTCCCCTCTTCGGCGACGCCCAGTCTCAAGAGGCAGCCGGGGGCCTGCGTCAGGTATCCCGCGAAATCCTCGCCTCCCATGCTCGGCAGGGGGATCTCCTCCAGGTTCGCCGGACCGAGGACCTCCCCGGCGGCGCGGAGGCAGGTTCCGGTCACGCCGGGGTCGTTGACGACGCCGTCGGTGCTGTTGCCGAGGCTCACCGCGAAGCTCGTCTCGGTGGCGGTCGCGACCCCTTCGGCGATCTGCTGGATGCGCTCGGCGACGCGCTGGGACGAGGCGCGCGAGAGGGTGCGGATCGTTCCCCTGAGCACGACTTCCTCGGGGACGACGTTGCCGCTCGTCCCCCCCTGGATGCTGCCGAACGTCACGACGGTCGGATCGCGCGCGTCGACCGACCTTGGCACGAGCTGGTAGACGGACGAGACGAACTGCGAGGCCGCGATGATCGGATCGCACGCCTGGTGCGGCCGCGCCGCGTGCCCGCCGGCGCCCCGGATCGTGACCTGTAGCTCGTGGCAGAAGGCGGTCAGCGGCCCGACCCGATAGCCGACCCGGCCGGTCGGCCGCTCCGGATCGACGTGCAGCGCCAGGATCGCCCCGACGCCTTCCATCGCGCCGGCGGCGACCATCTCGAAAGCGCCCTCGCCGACCTCCTCGGCGGGCTGGAACAGGGCGCGCCACGCCAGCGGACTCGGGAGGATTTCGCGGCACCGCCAGAGCGCCAGCGTCGCGCCGAGGGCCATCGTGGCGTGAGCGTCGTGGCCGCAGGCGTGCATGACGCCGTCCTGACGCGATCGATATTCGACGTCCTTGGCGTCGGTGATCCGGAGGGCGTCGACGTCGGCCCGGAAGGCGGCCAGGGGGCGGCCGTCGGCCTCCAGCGCGCCGGCGAGGATTCCGCGCCGCGAGGGGGTCAACTCGTAGGGGACTCCCTCGGCTTCGAGGCGGGAGGCGAGGAACCGGATCGTCTGGAACTCTTCGCGACTCGGTTCGGGGTGGGAATGGAGATGGCGTCGAAGGGATCGCAGTTCGTCGGCGTGCGAGTCGATCCAGGAGTCGACGGCGTTGCGCCAGTCGGTCATCAGTCAGGGCCCCCCTTCATGGAGACGCCTCGTCGGGCTCGCGGTCGTGGGATGGTTGTGCTCGACTTATTTTATTACTTCGTTGCGTCCAATTTGCGGCCCTTGCCTTTCATGATCCTCGCGAGTCCCGACAGGACGTTGAGCCCAGGGACGGAGTCGAACCATGCCGTGGTGATGTCGCTCTTGGAGCTGCGCTGCCAACCCAGGCTGGGCTGCGCGACCAACGTGAGGACGTCCGGATTCTGCTGGCGGAAGGTGCTGTACGCGCCGTCCACGTGCATGGGGCCGCCGTCGGGGTGCCCGCCGGGCCGCCCGAGCACCGTGTCGAGGAAGTCGATCAGGCGCGGCAGCACCGTTCCGTTGATCCCCACGAAATGGGCCGTGACGATCGGTCCTCGATAGGGAATGAGAAGCTCGCCACCGGGCGACGGCGGCACGTCCGTGAGCCGATGACCGAAGTAGACGAACCCCCAGGGTTCCTTTCGCAGGGTCGAGACGAACGCGTCGGTCAGGTTGGAGAACTTCGGATCGATCTCAAGATCGTCTTCCATGAGCAAGACGTTGGCGGCCCCCTCGTCGCGGGCCTTTTTAAGGGCTCCGAGATGGCTCAGGAAGCAGCCTCGCGTGCCGATGCTCGCGAAATCGCCGGCCGAATCCGGCCGGGTGGCGGGGAAGTACTCGATCCCCCCGCTTCCCGTCGCCAGGCCGACCCGCTTCAACATGGCGTTCGTCTCGCGCCGGCGGTCCGATCGCGCGGGAAGATTGATGATGTAAGTTTTTGCGAAATAGTCGGAAATCACCATGTGCGCCCCTGGGTGCGGAAAACGAGCCGAAAGTCCGGTCGACGCGCGCCGGCTCGGCCCGGCGAGGCTCGGGGCCCGAACTCCGATCGAGATTCGTCGCGTTCGGGTCGAACGACTCAATCAAGAGACTAACAGAGTCTAGGTTCCGGTTTCGAGACGGATTCGGCCGAGGACGCCGATTCCCGCGGGCCGATCGCGAGCGCGGGTCAGCCGATGCGGCCGGTGATGTAGGCCTCGGTCCGCTTGTCCTTGGGGTTGGTGAACAGCAGGTCGGTCGGGCTGAATTCGGCGAGGATGCCGGTGCGGTGGCCGTCGACGGCCGTCTCGTCGAGCATCAGGCAGGCGGTCAGGTCGCTGACGCGGCGGGCCTGCTGCATGTTGTGGGTGACGATGACGATCGTGTAGTCGGTCTTGAGGTCGTCCATCAGGTCCTCGACGCGCGCCGTTGAGATCGGGTCGAGGGCGGAGCAGGGCTCGTCCATCAGGATGACCTCGGGCTCGACGGCCAGCGTCCGGGCGATGCAGAGCCGTTGCTGCTGGCCTCCCGAGAGTTCCATGCCCGAGCGATGGATCTTGTTCTTGACCTCTTCCCAGAGGGCGGCGCGGCGGAGCGAGCGCTCGACCAGCTCGTCCATGTCGCCGCGGTAGCCGTTGATCCGCGCTCCCCAGGCGATGTTGTTGTAAATGCTCTTGGGGAACGGGTTGGGCTTCTGGAAGACCATGCCGATCCGGCGGCGGAGCGACACCGCGTCGATCCCCGGACCCGAGATCAGGTCGCCGTCGAACCGGATGTCGCCTGCCATTCGGGCACCGTTGATCAGGTCGTTCATCCGGTTGAAGCACCGCAGGAGCGTGCTCTTGCCACAGCCGGACGGCCCGATCAAGGCCGTGATCTTGTTGCGGGGGATGTCGATCGAGATCTGCTTGAGGGCCAGCGAGGAGCCGTACCAGACCTGAAGGTCGCGCGTCGAGAGGACCACGGGGTCGAGGCCGGGCGCGGAGGCGGGGGCGGCCTTGGAGAGGTCGGCCGGGCGTTGTTCCAGACGGGGCTCGGAAAGGCTCATAAGCGAGTCGCTGGGGGATTAGAGGAAGCGGCGGCCGGTTCAGCGGTAGCGTCGAAACCGGTTGCGGATCAGGATCGCCGCCGCATTCATGGATAGCAGCAAAACCAACAGAATCAAGATGCCGCCGGCCGCGATCGTCTGAAACTGACGATTGGGCTCCTTGGCGTAATTGTAAATCTCGACCGGCAGCGCTGTATAGCGGTCGAGCGGCCCCCGGGGCAGCCGGAGGATCGAGCCCGCCGCGCCGACCATCAAAAGCGGGGCGGTCTCGCCCACGGCCCGCGACAGGCCGAGGATCGTCCCGGTCATGATCCCCGGCAGGGCCATGGGGAGCACGTGCCCGCTGACGACCTGCCACTTCGTCGCGCCGAGGGCCAACGCCGCCTGGCGGAGCGAGTTCGGCACGGTCCGGAGCGCCTCCTGGGTCGTGATCACGATGATCGGCAGGATCAGCAGCCCGAGGGTGAACGCGCCGGCCACCAGCGACGGCCCCATCGCCAGCCCCCGGACGCCGAAGGCCCGGACGAACAGCGCCAGGCCGAGTATGCCGTACACGATCGACGGCACGCCCGCCAGGTTGGCGATGTTGGTCTGGACGATCCGCTTGAGCCGCCCCGGCGGCGCGTATTCTTCGAGGAACACGCCGGCGCCGATCCCGGCCGGTATCCCGATCAGGGCCACCAACCCCAGCAGCCAGAGGCTCCCCACCAGGCCGACCCGGTAGCCCGCGATCGCCGGATCGCTCGACTGCCGCTGGGAGATCAGCCGACTGAGCAGAGCGAACAGCTCCCGCATGTTGGCCCCGACGGCGTACCACGGATGGTGCGGCGGGCCGGCGAGCGCGGCGAACAGGATCGCCCCCAGAAGGACGATCAACACGACCACCCCGGTCAACGTGGCCAGGAAGCAGGCCGTCCCGAAGATCGGCCCCAGCCAGCGGCGGACCTGGCGATTGGGGCGAAACCGATCGCCGTCGCCTTGGCTCATTGGTAGACCTCGCGATAGCGCCTGAGCACCAGGCTCGAAATGATGTTGAGGGTCAGCGTGATGGCGAAGAGGGCCAGGCCCACCGCGAACAGCGACAGGTACTTGGACGACCCGTACGACGCCTCGCCGCCGATCACCTGGACGATGTACGTGGTCATGGTCTCGATCGAGGTCAGCGGGTTGACCGTGATCTGGGGGAGCATGCCCGCGGCGAGCACCACCGCCATCGTCTCGCCGACCGCCCGGCTGATCGCCAGCATGAACGAGGCGACCACCCCCGAGAGCCCCGCCGGCAGCACCACCCGCGTCGACACCTCGAACTTGGTCGCCCCCAGCCCGTACGCCGCCTCGCGCAGCCCTTGCGGGACCGCCGAGAGCATGTCCTCGCTCAGCGACGACACCAGGGGCACGATCATGACCCCCACCACGATGCAGGCGCTCAGCGCGTTGAACTGCTCGACCCGGAAGCCGAGCGGCTCGAACACCGCCTTGAGCACCGGCGTCACCAGCAGCAAGGCGAGGTAGCCGTAGACGATCGTCGGCACGCCCGCCAGCAGTTCGAGCGACGGCTTGAGCACCGCCCGGACCGCGCGCGGCGCGTACTCGCTCAGGTAGATCGCGCTCATCAGGCCCAGCGGCAGGGCGATGCACGACGACCCGAAGGCGATCACGAACGTCCCCCAGACCAGCGGCAGGATGCCGAACCGGGGGGGCGAGGCGTCGGGCTTCAGCTCGGTCCCGAGCAGGAAGTCGGCCACGCCGATCTTGGCGTGCACGAAGAACTCCACCGTCTGGACGCTGAGCACCACGACGATACCGATCGTCGTGAGCACCGACACCAGGGCGCAAAGGCCCAGCACCAGGCCGACGAAGACCTCGAGGAAGCCCGAGAACCGAGAATGGCCGGGCCAGAGGTCGTCCTGGGAAGGAGAGACGGACAAGCGAGCCTCCGCCGAGTCGGGTGTCATGGAGTCTTCGCCGGCGTCGGTTCGCCGCCGTCGCCCTGGGGGGCCAACTTGGCGAGGGCCTGGCGGTCGGCCGCGACGTCCTCGGGGGTCGGCGGATCGTAGCCCCCCTTCTGGGCGAGCGTCTCGACGTTGTCAAGGTAGTATTTGAGGAACTTGGCCACTTCCGGCCGCCGCGAGGCCGAATTCTTCACGAAGATGTAGAGCGGACGCGACAGCGGCGTGTACGACTTGTCGGCGATGCTCTCCGGGTTCGGCGCGACCGGCTTGGCGTCGGGGCCGGCCTGGACCGCCAGGCAGCCGAGCCGATCCTTGTTGGACGCGTAGTAGGCGTAGCCGAAGTAGCCGAGCCCGTCGGGGTCGCTGGCGACGCCGTTGACCAGAATGTTGTCGTCCGAGCTTTGCTGCACGCCGTCGCGCTGGTGCGTCCCCTTGCCGAGGATCGCCTCGACGAAGAACTCGAACGTCCCCGAGTCGTTGTCGGGCGAGTAGAGGACGATCTTCTGGTCCGGCCACGACGGGTCGAGGTCTTTCCACGTCTTGATCGTCGACCCGGCGGCCCACAGCTTCTTGAGCTGCTCGACCGTCAGCGACTTCACGAACGTGTTCTTGGGGTTGATCGCCAGCGTGATCCCGTCGTAGCCGACGAGGAACCGGGTCCACTCGATGCCCTGGCTCTTGGACTTCGCTTCTTCATCCGGCTTGGCGTCGCGCGAGGCGTCGACGATGTCGACCTCGCCCTGAAGGTAACGGCCGAAGCCGCCCCCCGTGCCGTGGTTGTCGACGACCACCGTGACTTCGGGCTCGACCGCGCTGAAGCCCTCTTGCGCGGCCTTGCTGATCCGGAACACCGTGCTCGACCCGTCGATGATGATCGAGGCCGACGGCGTCAGGCCGTCGACGCCTTCACCGCCGCCGCCGCATCCGCCGCCGACCGCGCACGCCAGGCCCAGCCCGACGGCCGAGAGCGTCATTCGATAAAACCGCATGAACGGAAGTCCTCGTTCCATATAATGATTCCAGACGAGAGGCGACGACCTTCGCTCGCTCGCGGGAACTCGAATCGTACTCCCTATCGCCCCCCAATGATAAGCTTTCATCATGAAGATTGCGTGAAGGTCTCGCGAGGCTTCGCTGTTTCCACGCCCCCGCGCGGTTGGGGAATCGATTCGAAGCCCTGACGACGGCCGGCGATTTCCGGGCGTCAATTGGTGTAAACTCTACGGACGAGCCTTGCCCCACGGGGGCGGGCGAGCCGAACCCGCGCCACCCATCCGTCGACGCCTCGGGAGTTTGGATTTTTCGCCATGATCGTGGTCAATGATCGCGTGACGCTTGACGACGCCGAGCTCGATTTCGAGTTCATCCGGGCCGGCGGCCCGGGCGGGCAGAACGTCAACAAGGTGTCGACGGCCGTCCGGCTGCGGTTCGACTTGAAGGGCTCGCCGTCGTTGCCCGAGGACGTCCGCCGCCGGCTGATCGGCATGGCGGGCCGAAAGCTCGGCGCCGACGGTTTCCTGACGATCCACGCCCGCGCCAAGCGGACCCAGGAGGCCAACCGCCGCGAGGCCGTCGACCGCCTCGTCGAGATGATCGTCGCCGCCAGCATCCGGCCGAAGCTCCGCCGACCCTCCAAGCCCACCCTCGGCTCCCAGAAGCGACGGCTTGATACTAAGCGCAAGCACAGCGAAACCAAGGCCCGACGTCGCGACAACGGGCCGCCCGACGGCTGACCGACTCTCAGCCCGGCAGCTTCAACGGGTCTGGCCGGGCGGGAACGAGCGTCGTCGAGGGAGCGGACTCGCGGCCGAGCCGGCTCCAGACGATCAGGCCGGACGCCAGCAGCCCCAGGCTGATGAGCTGCGAGATCGTGATCCCCGCGATGATCCCCGGGTCGTCGCCGCGGAGGATTTCCACCGGCCACCGCGTGATGGGGTAGGCGATCATCAGCAAGGCCATCATCTCGCCCGTGCGGCGACGGAACGGGATGTACGCCAGCAGGCCGACCAGCAGCGCCAGGCCGGCCAGCGAGGCGTAAAGCTGGGTCGGATGCACCGGCAGCGACCACGGCGCGCCGGGGTCCAGCAGCCCTTCATCGACGTGTGCGGTCCAGGCGTGCGAGCCGGCCGGAAACTGTATCCCCCAGGGGACTTGCGTGATCGCGCCGTGGCAGCAGCCGTTGAGGTGGCAGCCGAGCCGCCCGAAAAACACCCCCACCGCCAGCGCCGGGGCGACGGCGTCGGCCATGCGCAGGAACGGGAACGGGTGCCGTCGCCAGTAGATGAGCGTCCCCGTCAGGCCGCCGATGATGCAGCCGTAGAAGACGTTTCCCCCCTCCCAGCTTCGGAACAGGTCGAGGGGCGATTGGATCAGGTCGGGACGGCTGGCGACGAACAGGGCGCGCGCGCCGACGACCCCGCCGAGGAACAGCCAGGTCGCCAGCTCGTAGACGGCGTCGGTGTTCAGGCCCTCGCGGCGGGCGCGCCAGACGGCGATCCCCAGGGCCGACGCGCAGCCCAGAAGCATCATCAGCCCGTATCCGTGGACTTTGAAACCCAGAACGGGGAGTTCGAGCACGATCGGGTGCATGGCCGCATCCTCATCCTTTCCCGGCGGGCTGGCTCGTCCCGGCTGGGGCGAGCGAGGGGAGGATGCCACCACGGTTCGAAAGCGGCAAGGTCAAACCCGGGCGTGGGATCGAGCGCTGAAATCGTCGGATTTCGGCTTCGGCCATCTCCGTCTGGCCAGGGTGGGTCGTTTCGATTAGGGTGAATACTCCTTTCGTGATGCCGGTGCGCGGCGGAAATTCGGTTGCGACCTTCGGTTTGGTTGGTTGGGTGCGTGGGTCCGGGAAGTCGGGTCCGGGTTGATCGTTGGAGCCTGGTTGAGGGATTTGACCGGTGTCCTATCGCAGCTTCAAGCACCTGCTCGGCGAGACCAGCCTGGAACGCAAGTGCCGCTTCATCTTCGGACTCGGCATCTTCCTGCTGGTCACGGTCAGTTTCACGCTCTACGGGCTCAAGACCGAGGAGCTGGTCAAGAACCAGACCACCCAGACGGCGCGGATGTTCGTCAACCCGACGCTCAAGGACATCCACGTCAAGGCGCTCGGCAACGAGAACTGGGGAGCGGTCATCGACGTCCTCTGGGGCGATCTGACCATGCTTGACGAGGCGCCCAACGCCAAGGCCTCCGTCCTCAGCCCTTACAGCCCCAAGAAAACCAGCCGCCAGCCCTCGGACGATTTCGAGCGGAACACGCTCGCCCGATTCCTCAAGTCCGCGACCGACGAGGACGCCCTCGGGAAGACGGGGAAGCCGCGCGACAAGCCTTACACGTTCGCCGACGGCACGCCGATGTGGGCCGATCATGTCACGGCGGGGGACGAGGAGTACCAGTACATCCAGGCGGTCACGTTCAAGTCGAGCTGCCTGATGGACTGCCACAGCCGGGAAGACAGCGTGCTCGAAGGCTCCGAGACTGGCCGCAACCACATCGACAACCACATGATGCGGCCGACCGGCGACGGCCAGCACTGGGTCCCGGTCAAGGCCGGCGACCTCGCCGGCGCGGTCGTCGTGCACTATCCGCTCAAAGCCACCAAGAAGGCGATCAACAACAACCGGGCGATGCTGATCGCCGCCGCCATCGTCACCGCCATCCTGGCGATGGTCTCCTCGTACATGATCGTCCGCTACATCATCGTCAAGCCGGTCAAGCACCTCCGCGACGTCTCCGACGCCATCGCGGCGGGTCGGCTCAACATCCGCAGCCAGATCCAGACCGGCGACGAGTTCGAAGACCTGTCGCACGCGTTCAACCGGATGCTCCACAACCTGGTGGCCATGCAGCAAGAGCTCCGCGACGTCAACAACGACCTCGACTACAAGGTCGACGAGCTAGCGCAGGCGAACATGGCGCTCTACGAGATGAACCGGCTCAAGAGCGACTTCCTGGCGACCATGAGCCACGAGCTGCGGACCCCCTTGAACTCGATCATCGGCTTCTCCGAGGTCCTGGGGGGCAACGAGAGCCTCAACGACCGCCAGAAGCGATACGCCAACAACATCCAGACGTCGGGCAAGATGCTCCTGGGGATGATCAACGACATCCTCGACCTGGCCAAGATCGAGAGCGGCAAGATGGAGGTCCGGAGCGAGGACTTCTCGATCCGCGACGTCTGCGAGGCGCTCACGAACCTGACCCGGCCGATGGCAGACAACAAGGACATCACGCTCGAATGCCGGCTCGACGAGGTGATTCCGCTGCTCCGCCAGGACCCCGGCAAGATCCGTCAGATCCTCTACAACCTGCTCTCCAACGCGATCAAGTTCACGCCCGAGGGGGGCCGCGTGACGCTGCGGGCCCGGACCGAGGGGCGGTTCGTCGTGCTTGAGGTCGAGGACACGGGCATCGGCATCGCCGAGGAAGACCGCGACACCATCTTCGAGAAGTTCCGCCAGGCGAAGGCGCCCGGCCAGGAGAACGACGTGCTGATCCGCGAGCACCAGGGGACCGGCCTGGGGCTGTCGATCGTCCGCGAACTGGCCAAGCTTCTGGGCGGCGAGATCCACCTTCGCAGCCAGCTTGGGCAGGGGAGCACGTTCACGGTCCGCATCCCGCTCCAGCTTCCCGGCAACCGACGGTTCGAGGTCAACCTCTCCGACGAGCGGATCGACCTTTCCAAGGCGCGCCGGATCGAGCCGCCGCCGTCGTTCCCTCACCTCCCGCTGTCGAAATCGCCGTCCAGCGGCGTTCCGCCCGACGCGTTGCGGAACCGAGACCGGGGGAGGAACGCGCCGGTCGTTTGAAAGCCTGTTGGTCCGTCTCTCCTTCGTCGAGCTGACATGAGCACCACGAATCGCTTTTCGATCCACGACCGGCGAGGCCGCCGGAACCTCGTCGCCGCCGTCGCCGGGGCCGCGCTGGTCGTCGCCCTGGCCGTCGGGACGTTCGTCTTGCTGCAACCCCAGGTCCAGAACCTCTCCTACGGCCAATTCCGCAAGCGGCTCGCCGAGGGGAGCGTCGGCTCGGCCCGCGTCGGCCCGACGTCGATCGCTGGCCGCCTCGCCGAGCGGGATTCGGGCGGTCGGGCGGTCCGCTACCAGGTGTCGCGCGTCGGCATGGAGCACGACGAGGACCTGATCCGGCTCCTCGAAGCCCACGTCCCCGGCGGCGACTACGACGCCGAGGCCGGGCCGTCGTCGATCCAGACGATGGCGGCCCCCGCGATCATGTTCCTGCTGACGATCGCGTTCCTCTCGATCATTCTCGTCCGTTCGGGTGGGTTCGGGTCGGCCCTGGCTTTCAGCAAGAGCCGGCCCCGCGTGTACGGCGACGACGAGGCTCGGGTCACGTTCGACAGCGTGGCCGGCCACGAGGAGGTCGTCGACGAACTGCGCGAGGTCGTCGACTTCCTGCGGACCCCCGATAAGTTCCAGTCGCTCGGCGGCCGGATTCCCAAGGGGGTGCTCTTGATCGGGGCGCCCGGCACCGGCAAGACGCTCCTGGCCCGCGCCGTGGCGGGCGAGGCCGGCGTGCCGTTCTTCTCGCTCTCTGGGTCCGATTTCGTCGAGCTGTTCGTCGGCGTCGGCGCGGCGCGGGTCCGCAGCCTGTTCGCCCGCGCCCAGGCCAAGGCCCCTTGCCTGATCTTCATCGACGAGCTGGACGCCATCGGCAAGGCCCGAAGCGCGGGGGGATCGGGCGGACACGACGAGCGCGACCAGACGCTCAACCAGCTCCTCGTCGAGATGGACGGCTTCGACGCCAACCGTGGCGTGATCCTGCTGGCCGCCACCAACCGCCCCGAGACGCTCGACCCCGCCTTGGTCCGGCCCGGCCGGTTCGACCGCCAGGTGGTCGTCGACCGTCCCGACCTCGTCGGCCGCGAGCAGATCCTCAAGGTCCACGCCCGGGTCGTTCCCCTGGCCGACGGCCTTAACCTCCGGCAGATCGCCGCTATGACCCCCGGCTTCGTCGGCGCCGACCTGGCGAACCTCGTCAACGAAGCGGCGCTCCTGGCGGCGCGGCGGGGCAAGGACCAGGTCGGGCAGCCGGAATTCGAGGAAGGCATCGAACGCCTGATCGCCGGCCCCGAAAAGCGCCAGCGGCTCCTCCGGCCGGACGAGAAGGAGCGGATCGCCTTCCACGAGGCCGGCCACGCGCTGGTCGCCCGCAGCCTTCCCGGGACCGACCCGGTCCACAAGGTCTCGATCGTCGGCCGCGGCGCCGGCGCCCTCGGCTACACGCTCTACCGGCCCGAGGACGACCGCTTCCTGCACACCCGGACCTCGCTTGAACACGCGGTGTGCAGCCTGCTGGGGGGGACGCTCGCCGAGGAGATCGCGCTGGGCGAATCGTCCGACGGCTGTACCAGCGACCTCACCCGCGCCACCCGGATCGTCCGCCGCATGGTTCTGGAGTTCGGCATGAGCCCCGTCATGGGGAGGCAGAGCTACGGCCGCGACCCGTCCGACCCCTCGGCCGCCGGCGGCCCCGAGCTGGCTTGCAGCGAACAGACCGCCCGCGAGATCGATCTCGAAGTCCGGCGGATTCTCGACGAGGCCCTCGCCAAGGCCCGGCGGATCCTCGTCGAACGTCAGGCGACGCTCGAACGGATCGCCCGGCGGCTGATCGATCGGGAGACGATCGGCGCGGTCGAACTCGCCGAGATCCTTGCCGCCGAGACCGCCGCCGACGCCCCGGCCTCGAATTGACGAACTTTGTTCCATTCCGAAGCGTCGCCTGGTCTTGTAGAATCGTCCGGGCGTCGGCGATGTCGCGCCGTGGTCAATACCGGTTGGGAGCGTTCGAATATGGCAGGGCTGGACGGCGGTCCCCTGGTGGTCGGTGTCGACCTCGGCGGGACGAAGATACTGGCGGGCGTGGTCAGCGCCGACAATCGCATCCTCGGGCGCGGCAAGCGCACGACGCCGGCGAAAGATGGCGGACCGGCGATCCTCCAGGCGATGACCGAGTGCGTCGACGAGGCCCTGGTTCAGGCCGGCGTGTCGCGCGACGCGATCGCCGCGGGGGGGATCGGCTCGCCCGGCCCGCTCGACGTCCATACCGGCGTGATCCTCTTCAGCGCCAACCTGAACGTCAAGAACTACCCGATCGGCCCCGAGCTGGCGGCCGTCCTCGACGCGCCGGTCGTCGTGCGGAACGACGTCCGCGTGGGGGGCTACGGCGAGTTCGTCCTGGGGGCGGGGCGGGGCTACCGCAACGTGATCTCGGCGTTCGTCGGCACGGGCATCGGCGGCTGCATCATCGTCGACGGCCGGATCGTCACGGGGTCGACCGAGAACGCCGGTGAGATCGGCCACATCATCATCAAGGCGGGGGGCCCGAAGTGCGGCTGCGGCCAACGCGGCTGCATGGAGGCGCTTTCGAGCAAGACGGCGATCGCCGGGCGGGTCGCCAAGGCGGTCAAGAAGAAGACGCCGACGGTCCTCGGCGCCAAGATGGCCCGCAAGGGGGGCCGGCTCAAGAGCGGCGACCTGGCCGAGGCCGTCGCCGACAACGACTCCGTGGCGGTCCGCGAAGTCCGCCGCGCCGCCCACTTCCTCGGCCTGGGGCTGGGGGGGCTCGTCAACGTCCTGGGGCCCGAGATCGTGATCATCGGCGGGGGGGTCGCCCAGGCTCTCGGCGACTCGTGGCTCGACCTCGTCCGCGTCTCGGCCCGGCGGCAGATCCTCACCGACCCGGAGGGCAAGATCCAGATCGTCCGCGCCTCCCTCGGCGACGACGCCGCCGTCCTCGGCGCCGCCCTGATGGCCCGCGAAAGCCTGCTCCAGAGCTGACGCGGTCGGTCAGGGTTTGACCTGAAGCAGCCAGGCGAAGACGTCGTGCTGCTGCGAGGCGTTCAGCACCTTGTCGAACGCCGGCATCTTGCGGACCCCCTTGTGGACGGCCTCGTCGTAGGCCTTGCGGCTGTTCAGGACCGCCCGGCCGGCCAGGCTCGGCCCGAGGTCGCCCCCCAGGGCCGTCGGGCCGTGGCAGTTGGCGCAGTTGGTCTTGTACAGCTCCGCGCCGGCGGCTGGATCGCCGGCGTCGGGCCCGGGGGCGGTCCCGGGCCTCGGGATTTCCAGCGAGTTGATCGTCGCCAGCGTGACGCGTCCCGGCGGGACGGCCGGGTCGACGTCCCGGTAGGTTTTCGCCAGGTGATCGATCACCCCCTGCTGGTCCTGCGGCGGCAGGGGCGCCCCCCACGAGACCATCTTGTCGATCTCCGCCTTCCACTGCGCCGGGGTCAACCGCTGGTTCGTGTACATGCCTGCTTCATGACATATAAGGCAGTTTTCCTGGATCGCCCGCTTGGCCAGGACCTCGCGATAAGCGGCTTCATCGTCCTCTTCGTCGTCCTTGTCCGCAGTCTTGGGCGTCGCGTCCTGGGCGGCTTTCTGGTCCTGGACGGCTGAACGGCAGTGCGAGGCGACCGGGGGGAGCAACAGCCCGACGACCGGTACGACGGCGAGTACAGCGGATAATTTCATATTAGGATCTCACGAAACCACGCAGGCGACTTGGTCGTAACCGTTCCACAGGTAGCCGCTCTTGTTCCACGGCGACTTCTCGGGCTGGACGTCCCCTTCCGAGTCGGTCGCCCGGACGCGGAGGACGTACGAGCCCGCCGCGGGGGGCGTCCAGGCGATCTTGAACCGCCGCCAGCTCCCCTGCACGGGCTCGCCGATCAGCTCGGCGACCTGCCAGGTCGGGTCGCGGTCGGTGGAGAACTCGACTTTCGTCACATGGCCCTTGCCCGTCCAGGCGACCCCGCGCACCTCTTGCGGGCGGTTCGCGACCGTCTCGCCGAGGCCCGGCCGGGAGATCAGCGATTTCACATTCATCCACGTCACGGGGGCGAGGTCCTTGGGGTCGGGATTGACGCCCGGGGGACCGGGTGGCGGGCGAGCCGGTAGCCGGTCTTCATGAAGAAGGCCTGCGACTCCTCGGCCGACACGATGATCTTGCGGATCCACTTGGTCCAGTTGTTGGCCGCCCAGCCGGGGACCACCATCCGCGCCGGGCCGCCGTGCAGGACGGGCAGGGGCTCGCCGTTCATGCGGACGGCGATCAGGGCGCCGGCGTCGATCGCCGCTTCGATCGGCACGCTGCGGACGAACGCCGGGGACTTGGGGTTCGGCGGCACGTCGCCGCCGATCAGGTGGACGTGGGCCGCGCCCGGCTTGAGCCCGGCCTTCCGGAGCAACGAGGCGAGGCTGACGCCCGACCATTCGGCGTGCCCGACGGCCCCGCGCTCCCAGGGCGTCCCCGGCATCCGGGGGCGGAACAGCGCCCGACCGTTGCCCGCGCACTGGAGCACGGCCTGCCGGGTCGTCGAATCCAGATCGAGCAGGGCGTCGAGGCTCAGAGCCAGCGGCCGCTCGACGAGGCCCTCGACGGCGATCTCCCACGGGCTGAGCCCGACGGCCGGCGCTCCGTGGTGGCTGCGGACGAAGAACTCCTCGGACGGCGTCAGCCACGAGTCGAGGGAGGCGGAGGGGGACTCCAGGTTCAGGGGCCGCTCGGTCCGGACGATCAGCCGATGGTCGGCGGCCTGGGGCGCTTCGTCGGCCAGGACGCACCCAGCTGTCGCGAGCCGGCCGGCGACCACGCCCGCGCAACCCGACTTCAGGAAGGCGCGACGATCGAAGGATCGACCCGACGACGGAGGCTCGCTGGTGCAATCGCTGTGATCGGAAGAATCCGTGAAATCCGAAGGCATGGCCAGGGGCCTCGCGAAAAGTCCGAACCGCGGCGGCGGATGATGCGTCGAAAGTATGCAGGAACGCCCAGAGACTGCCCAGCGTCGGGACGGTCGCGGCGTGCCGAACGACCAAAATCCACCATACCGCGCGCCGTCACCCGCGGCGAGTCGTTTCCATTTTGCGGCCGCCGCCCGAAGTATGAAGATTCTCACGAAGGAAACTATCGTGATTCGAGTCGAAACCGGTGACCTCGGTATTCCTTTTGCTCTATAATGGAAACGTCGAGAACGAGCCGTCTCCCGGGTCGTTTCGCGTCGCCTCGTCCAACCCGGCGAGAATTGGTTTGCTCGGCCCGTCGTCCCGTCCTAACGGCGTTCGATTTGAGGTGGCCACCGAATCCATTACACGGGTTGCGAACGATGAAAAAAATCCGTCGCAAGCGTCAGCAAGCCCTGTTCTCCCGTCTCGGCCGTCATCTGGAAATCTGTTTCGACTCCTTTCGCCCCCGGCGCATCCGGACCCGTTCGGCGCGTTACGCGGCCGCCCTCGGCGAGTCGCTGGGCTTGATCGATCGTCCCAAGGTCTGTTCGTGGTGTCGCCGTCGCCAGCGCTTGCAACGTCACCACTGGGACTACCAAGAACCACTCAACGTCACCTTCCTCTGCCCCGACTGCCACGCCATCGCCGACGGCATGGTGATGGCCCAGGCGATCGCATAGCATAGATCAGTCGAATCGCCCGTGCGGTGGGCGGTGGATCGACGCCGCACGGGCCTCTCTTTACTTATGGAATCAGCCGCTCGTTTCGCTCGCGCCGCCGTCCGGCGAATTGGGTTCGATCGTCCGATTTCCCACGATCACCGTTGATCGTCCACTGTCCCCCGCCGACGTCCGGCGGATTGGGTTCGATCGTCGCTGTTTTTGATTCATTCGACGTTCCTTCCGACGTCCGCCGTCCGGCGGATTGGGTTCGATCGTCGCTGTTTTTGATTATCCAATCGTTCCCTCTCGTCGTCCGATGGATGGGGGAGGTGAGTGGTGCTGGCCTTACGTAAACCCTTTGGAGGCAACGTTGTAGTGTGGGCATCGCCTGCCGATTGATGGCCGGCGGTCAAGTACCACGAGGGGATCTCGCCTTCGGCGGATTGGGTTCTTCTGAAAATCTTCCGGGCCATGTGTCAGGCTGCAGGGGCTGGTAGTTGGCGTTCGCGGTAGTCGGCCCCGTTCTTGAGCAGGTGCCAGATCACCACCAGGATCTTGTGCGCCACGGCGATGAGAGCCTTCTTTTTCCCGAGTCGTGGGACCCATCGACGGTAGCAGATGCTGAAGGCGGTGTTCTTGGCGTGGCTGGCCGACCACGCCGACTGCACCAGGAGCGAACGCAGCCACGGACTCCCCTTGGTCGTCTTGCCGCTGCGGCGTTTGCCGGCGCTTTGGTCGTTGCCCGGGCACAGCCCCGCCCAGGAGCAGAGGTGGCCCGCGGTCGGGAACGACTCCACGTCCGGCCCGATCTCCCCCACGATCACCTCCGCCGCCCGATCCCCCACTCCGGGGATCCCCTGGAGCCGGCCCGCCGCCTCGTCGAACGGCCTCATGGCCTCGTCGATCCGCTCGTCCAGCCGCTCGATCAGGCGTTCCAACGCGTCGATCTGATCCGTCAGCAGCCGGAGCACGAAGCGGTGGTGGTCGGTGACCCGGCCCAACAGCGCCCGCCTCAGCTCGGGGATCTTGCCCCGGAGCCGCTGCTTGGCCAGATCGGCCAGCTTCTCCGGGTCGTCCTGGCCGTCGATCATCGCCCGGATCATGTCGCGTCCCGAGGCCCCCAGGACGTCGCTGGCCACCGACCCCAGCTTGACGTTGGCGTCCTCCAGCGTCTTCTGGAGGCGATTGGCCACCGCGGCGCGGTCGCGGACCAACTCGGTGCGCTGCCGGGTCAGGTCGCGAAGCTCGCGGATCTCCGGCTTGGGGATGAAGCTGGGCGACAGCAGGCCGTGCTGGAGCAACTGGGCGATCCACTCGGCGTCCTTGACGTCGGTCTTGCGGCCGGGGACCTGCTTGAGCCGGCCGGCGTTGACCAGCATCACGTTGAACCGCCCTTCCAGGATGTGGAAGATCGGCTTCCAGTAGACGCCCGTGCTCTCCATGGCGACCTCGCGGACGCCGTGGGCGTCGAGCCAGTCGGCCAGGGCCAGCAAGTCCGCGGTCATCGTGCCGAAGGTGTGGACCACCGAGGCGACCGAGCCGTCGGGGTTGATGTGGCGGACGCAGGCGACGACGGTCTTCTTGTGGACGTCGAGCCCGGCGCAGCGATCGTGAACGATGTCCATGACGTCCCCTCCAACTCGAGTGGTCGGAAACGAAGCAGTCCGAGCCGGTGGGACGACCTCGGGGCGTAAAGCAGTTTCTTCTACGTGCTTCCCCGCTTCCGGGGGGCGACAGGACGGGGTTCGACGTGAAGTCGAGCCGAGGCCGGGGCCAAGTTCCTTCGCGGGTTCGCGACACCAAAGCCAATGACGGCCTCTCGCCCAGGGCCGGACCCCCACAGCATAACCAACCCCGAACCCATTTTCATGGGTCGGGGTGAGCCAAAGGCTCATGACAGTTCGATCGTCGGCTTTGTGCGATCGTCGTCGGCCGCCGCCGCCCTTGCGCCCGCCCTGGCGAATTGGGTTCGATCGTCGTCATTTCGATCGTCGATCGCCATCAAGCTCGGCTTCCGTCGCCCACTTTCGCCGCCCTGGCGAATTGGGTTCGATCGTCGTCATTCTCGGATCGCCCGAGGCTGTCGATTGAGGATCGGGACGGCCCCGGAACAGCTCGCCGCCGAATTGTCAAAGAGCCGCCGCGCGGGGGAAGTCGTCGCCCCTTCTACTAATTTACGACGGATCATGCATTTTGAACGTGGGATCGACGGTTTCTCGCCGTCAGGGGATTTCGTGGATACGGGCGCTCGCCGGGATCGCCCCGGTCGACATGCTGGGACGAATTGACAATATTTGCCAGTTTCCCTAGCATGAACTCGATCTCAGGAGGGTCGACTATGCCCACGCGAAACGTGAATCTCACCGATCACTACGACCACTTGGTGGCGAATCTGGTCGCCTCGGGGCGTTATAAGAATGCCAGCGAAGTAATGCGTGCGGGTCTGCGGCTGCTGGAGCAGGAGTCGAGGGAGGACGAAGAGAAACTGAACGTCCTCAGGAGCCTGGCATCCGAGGCGTTCTCCTCGCTGGATCGGGGTGAAGGGACGAGGCTCGAAGGGGATCAGCAGCTCGCCGACTTCATCGGGGGACTCGGCCGGCGAGCGGCCGATCGCTGCGCACGCGGTGCCGGTGGCCAATAATCGATGCAACTCTACCGGCTCTCCCCCCAGGCCGAGCGGGATATCGAAACGATCCTGGAATGAACACATGCGGAGTTCGGCAAGAAGGCCCGGATCCGCTACGAAGCCCTTCTGATTCAAGCCATCCTCGACGTGGCCGAGAACCCCGAGCGACATGGCAGCCACTCCCGGCCGGAAATCGCCCCTCCCGCCCGCACCTACCATCTCCGGAACAGCCGCGATCGAGTCAAACGATCTTCGGATCGCGTTCGGCAACCCCGGCATTTTCTCCTTTACCGGGCCGTGGGCGACGGATGGATCGAAATCGCCCGAGTTCTTCACGACGCGATGGACCTGAGCCGCCAACTTCCTGGGGAATACAAACCATCATGATGCGGTCGGGACACCCGGCCTCATGGAGATGGGGCATCGCGTCGGCCGGGGCCGGATACGAGCTCGAAGCGCCAGCGAGTGCATTTCCAGTCGGCCGTTCGAAATCGATTCACTCGCTGGCGCTTCGGGCTCGTATGGGGAGGCCGCCCGTTGGACGACCCGAAGCCCCCTTTTCATGAGGCCGGGTACCGCCACGGCGTCTCGTCAGGCCATCGCCGGCATCGGGCCAAGCACCGCGCTGAATCCCTCCGAATTTCTGGAATGATCGTCCCGCCTCGTCCGTCTATAACATCAGAATGGGCGAGACACCGACACGCGGAGGGGCGGGCTTGTGGCCGTTGAGGGAAGCGGAGCGGTTCCTCGGTCGATCCACGCGCTGTTGACGGCGGGGACGTTCGGGGGCTTGACCGACGGGCAATTGATCGAGCGGTTCGTGACCCGCGAGGGGGAGGCGGCCGAGCTGGCCTTCGCGGCCTTGATGGACCAGCACGGGCCGATGGTCCTGCGCGTCTGTCGAGGCGTACTGCCCAATGAGCACGACGCCGAGGACGCCTTTCAGGCCATGTTCCTGATCCTGGCTCGCAAGGCCCGATCGATCCGGCCGGGGTTTTCCATACTACGTCCTGGTCGACGCTCAGGGCCGAGGCGTCGGAGAGCCGCTAAGGGACCTGAAAACAGAAAGCTCGTCTGAAACCCCAATTTGCTTCTTGCGAATCCCTAAACCCCCGCGTCTTGCCGCTTGCCGAGGGCTTCGCGGAGGCTGCGGTTCTCTTCGACGAGGGTGGCGATCGTCCGGTCTTGGTCGGTCTTGCGGCGCAGGGCGCGGACGACGAAGACGACGAATGTGATGACGCCGCCCCAGACGAGGAGGGACGCCAATCCCATGATCAGCAGTTCGATCGGTCCGATAATGGGCAACATAGCCAGCATGGGCGACGGCTCCGGCGGTCGGTTCTTGAACGTCTTCGCTTCAGCTTACGTCACGGGCTGATCCGCGTCGATAGAACACGGTGCGGCCGGCGCATGGATTTCGCTTCATGTTCCGGCATGCGCCTTTACGGATCGCCCCGATTGGTTTAGTGGTCTGGAACGCATGGGCGAACTCCAAAGGGTTCGGCGCTCCAAGGGATTGAGATCGTGGAAGGGCGGGAGGCCCGGTGAAGACGACCGAATCGACGAGAGGCCGGGCCGACTCGACGGCGAGCAGAGATTCCGCGACGAAGTCCGACGCGGGGGTGATGAGCGGGCGCGTGCTCGAGCTCGACGCGCTGCGCGGACTGGCCTGTCTGGCCATCCTGTTCCACCATTTCAAGCCGCACTTGCTGCCGTTCGGATGGGCGGCCGTCGATCTGTTCTTCATCCTCTCGGGCTATCTGATCACGGCGATCATCCTCAAGAACGGACGCCAGAAGCATTTTCTCTTTCATTTTTACATGCGTCGCGGGCTCCGCATCTGGCCGATCTACTATTTGACGGTCCTCGTGGTCGCGGCGGCCTCGCCGTGGCTGCCTCGGACGTACGACTATGCGGGCCTGCCGTACATCTTGACCTACACGCAGGAAGTCGGGCTGCACTGGTCGCGGTCGACTCCGGCGTTCAGCGAATACCTGATGCACACCTGGTCGCTGGCCGTCGAGGAGCAGTTCTACCTGATCTGGCCGGTTCTGGTCTGCCTGGTCGGGCGTCGCGGGGTCGTGTCGCTGGCCCTGGCCTTGGCGACGGCGGCCGTGTGCGCGCGGTCGTCGGAGATGTACTGGCGGGTGCTGCTGACGAGGGCCGACGGCCTGGCGCTCGGCGCGTTGCTCGCGGCGCTGTTCACCGCCCGCAAGGCGATCCGCGAGCATTCCGCCGTGCCGAAGGTCTTCGCCGCGATCGGCCTGGGCGCGGTCGCGTACCTGGCGTTTCTGATCGCGTCGGGCGGGATGTCGAAGCCCGAAGCGCCCCCCTGGCCGGGGCCGTCGCTCCTGGCGGTCAACGTGCTGGGCGCGGCGATCGTAGGCCTGGTGATCTACTACCAGGGCCGGCCGGCCTTGAGCGTCCTGCGACGGCCGAGGCTCGTGAAGATCGGCCAGTTGAGCTACGGCCTGTACATCTATCATTACGTCTTGATGCTGCTCAGCGACGACCTCGCCCGCGCGTTCGGCCTGGGCGGCCGTCCCTTCTGGCGCGAGGCCCTCACCGCCGCCGTCATCTACGCCGTCGCCGCTCTCTCCTGGCGATACGTCGAGATGCCGCTGCTCCGCCTCAAAGACCGCTTCGACTACCGCCCCACCGCCCGGGCCGAAGCCTCGAAGCCGCACTTCACGGCGTAACGAGCCGGCCGAACTTCTCCCCCTACCAGCCGGCTGAGTTGGAACGGTACTTGAGGATGGTGCCGCTCAGTGGTATAGATTGGTGGTGTGGTCGATTCGGGTCCAGGGGTCGGAAAATGCCCGAGTTCGATTCGGAAAATGCCCGAGTTCGATCCCGAGAGGTGGCTGCGGTTCGTCCGGTTTCCGGCCTTCACGCGTGATTGGGACCGGCTCGGTTTGAGCGGCGAGGATCTCCGACAGCTCGAACTCGTGATCCTTGAGAATCCAACCCGGCCTCCCGTCGTTCAGGGGACCGGGGGCTTGAGAAAGATCCGATTCGCCGGGCGGGGATCGGCTCGCGGCAAGAGCGGGGCGTACCGGGTTTGCTACGTCGTCTATCCTGATTTCGGTGTGATCGCCTTGGTGGTCGTGTTCGGAAAGAAAGAGAAGGATGACTTGAGCCCCGCCGATCGCCGAGCGGTCGCGGTGGTCATCGGAGCGTTCAGGGAGGAACTTGAGGCGGAGTTCCGTCGCGATCAGGCTCGCGATCCAGGCCAGGAGCAAGGGGGCCGATAATGAGCAAGGCGGTCGACGAGAAGCCCAGGCGTGGCGGGAAGAACGCCCGGCCCACGGCGGGCTCTACAGGGAGCGAGAAGCTGTCGTCGGCGGGGTCGAAGATCGTCTCGGCTTTCGAGGAGGCGATCGAGGCCGTGCGATCGGGCGGCCTGGCCGACGGCCGGCTCACGATGCGCAACTACCACGCGGATTTCGTTCGCCCCACCTATGGGCCGGACGACGTCCGTCGCGTTCGCGACGTCCTGGGGATGAGCCAGGTCGTTTTCGCGCGGTTCCTCGGCGTCGGCCCGAACACGATCCGGTCGTGGGAGCAAGGTTCCCGCCCCCCCAGCGCGATCGCCCGGCGTTTCATGGGGGAGATCGAAGGCGATCCGGATTACTGGCGGAACCGCGTGGCGCGAGGTCGCGGCGAGTAGCTCCGATTTCAATCCGCCCGCCCGCGTCGAAGCCGTACTTTTCGGCGTGAAGAGCCGGGTTTCCTTGGACGCTCGTCTCTCGGAGCCGTGAGGCGCGGGGGCGGTGAGTGGTTATACTGATTGTCGCGAATAGGGCGGGGCGCGGGCGGGGGCGCGTCGGGCGGCTTCTTTATAACGATAACGCACAACGAGGATCGAGCAGACGCGATGAGCACTTCCAACGAGGTTCCGGGAGGTCGCCGGTCGCGACGCCGATGGCTGTTGTGGCTGGTCCTGGCGGTCGTGGCGGTTCCGTTCGCGCTGTTCGCGGCGCTGCCGTGGATCGCGGGGACGCCGTTCGCCAAGCATCGGATCGAGGCGTTCGCCAACCAGATCCTCGCGCCGGGGGGCGTCGCCTTCGACCGCGTCCGGCTGTCGTGGTTCCGACCGACGGAGATCGACGGCCCGACGCTGATCGACCCGCAAGGCGACAAGATCGTCTCGGCGCCGTCGGGGACGTTCAGTTGGAGCCTCTGGCAGATCCTCTTCGCCCGGCCGATGGTCGGCACGCTGGCGCTCCATCACGGGGAGGTCGACATCGAACGCGCGGCCGACGGCACGGTCGACCTGCTCCAGACCCTCAAGCCGATCTTGAAGGACAAGCCCGAGCGAACGATCCAGGTCCGACTCGACGACGCCACGCTCCGGTTCCGCCAGGAAGGGCTCGCCGACCCGTTCTACGCCGACAAGGCCGACATCGAGATCGACCTCGCGCGCTATCCGGAACCGATCGCCTGGAACCTCAAGCTCGCCCGGACCAGCGAGCCCTCAGGCCCGGGGACCATGGGCATCGAAGGCCACATCGGCCACGACGAAGTCGGCGGGCCGCCCCGGAACGCGGCGCTTGCGGTGAAGGCCGACAACTGGCCCTGGCGGTTCACCCAGCCCAACCTCCACGCGACGGGCGTCTTCACCGGCTCGCTCGCCGCCCAGCTCGTCGATGGTGTGGCGACGACCGAAGGCGACGCGGCGATCTTGAACCTCGTCGTCGGCGGCGGCAAGCTCTCGGGCGACGAGTTGCGGCAAGACAAGGTCGCGTTGGGCTGGAAAGTCGAAGGCCGCGACGGCTCGTACAAGGCCGACCGGTTCACGCTCGACGCGCCCGTCGCGACCCTCTCGGCCGCCGGCGTCTTCCCGCCCGCCGCCGACCAGCAGGCGAAGGTCGAGGGCCGCGTCGACCTCGCCGCCCTTGCCGGTCAGCTTCGCCATACGCTCCGACTCCAAGACGACCTGAAGCTCGAAAAGGGGACCGTCGAGATCCTCGCCGAGGCGAAGGCCCGATCCGACGAGGAGACCAAGGCGCAGGGGCCGGGCCAGCGGATCAACGTCACGGCGAAGCTCGGCGAGCTGGCCGCGACCAAGGGGGGCCGGGCGATCACCTGGAAAGACCCCGCGACGCTCGTCGCCCGGCTCGACCGCTCGGCCGACAGCCTGAGTCTCGATCAGCTCGAGGTCCAGACGCCGTTCCTGACCGCCACGGGCCAGGGGGACGTCGATCGCGGCATCGACGTGACCGCCACGTTCGACCTCGCCGCCGTCCGCGACCGGCTCCGCGACTGGGTCGAACTCGGTGCCGTCGAGACGGCCGGGCAGGGGACGTTGCACGCCCGATACCGCCGCGAGAAGGCCGATTATCAGCTCGCGGCCGACGCCGAGGTGAAGGGGCTGGTGCTCGGCGGCTTGCCGGTCGTCGAGACCGTGCGCCGGGACGCGGTTCGCGGCGATCTGGCCGTTCGAGGCGCGGCCGAAGCCTCGGGAATTCCGCGCGACTGGCGGTTCGTCTCGCTGCTCGGCAAGAGCGGGGTCGACGAGATCAAGCTCGAATCGACGGCCGACGCCGCGAGCCCCGCGCCGGCGACGGTCAAGGCGAGCGGCCGGACCGAGCTGACGTTCAACGGGTCGAAGCAGGTCGTCAAGGCCGGCTGCGACGTCCGCTCGAACGCCGACGCGATCGACCTGGGCGCGCTCGCGCTCTCGGTCGAGCCGTTCGTCGGGCCCGGCGGCAAGTTCCTGCCGGCGGCGGCGACGGTCTGGAACGGCGGCGGCCGGTACGACCGCAAGAAGGACGAGCTGGTCGTGGAAGCCCGGCCGGCGGCCGACGGCGAGGCTGTGAAGGCGTTCGCGATCGCTCCTCAAAAGCTGAGCGCGGGGGGCTTCCGGTCGAAGGGGGCGGCCTGGTTCGAGGCCGACCTGAAAGGCGATCTCGGCGCGCTCCAGAAGCTGGCCGGGCTCGACGCCGCCTCGGTCGCCGGCCGGCTGACCGGGATCGTTCAGGGGCGACAGAATCAAGACGCCTGGGACCTCGGCTTCCGGCTCCTGGGACACGAGCTGTCCCGAAAAGCGGCGAAGCCGGACGCCCCGCGCGAGGAGATCGGCGAGGTGGAAGTTCAGGCGCGGGCGACGCTCGCGATGAACGCCAGGCGGCTCGATCTCGCCGAGCTGGCGATCGTCACGCCGTACGTCCGGGCGGATGGCGAGGGGACGATCCGCGACCTCGGCGACACGCCCGACGTCGACCTCAAGGGAAACCTCAGCCCCGACTGGGAAGGTCTCACGAGGCTGCTGGCGAGCAAGGTCGAGCCCAACGCCTCGATCAGCGGCCAGGCCTTCCCCTGGCGGCTCGTCGGCAAGCTGCCGCTCTCGGAAGCGACCGATGGAAACCTGCCCGAAACGCTCGACGGCGAGGTCGGCGTGCACGTCGATCAGGCCGACGTCTTCGGCATGCGGCTCCAGCAGACCAAGGTCGTCGTCCGCGTGAAGGAAGGGCAGGTCCTCATCGACCCGATCGACTCGACGCTCAACGCCGGCCGGCTCCATCTCGACCCCGAGCTGGTCGTCGACAAGAAGGGAGTACGATGGCTGCATTTGGGGCGGTCATCGAGCCTGATCGACGCCGAGATCAACGACGAGGTCTCGCACCGGGTGCTCACCTACGCCGCGCCCGTGCTCGACCAGGCGACCCGGGTCCAGGGGCGGATCTCGCTCGACCTGGTTTTCGCGAACGTGCCGCTGGGGGGCGAGCGCGAGGGCGTTCAGACGCGGGTCGAGGGAGACGTTCAGTTCGGCAACGTCGAGTTCATGCCGGGGCCGCTGGTGGACGAGCTGATCGGCGTCTTCCGCCTGGAGCGCCGGCCGCTGCTGGTCCTCCGCGACCCGATCTCGGTGCGCGTCCTCGGCCGGAAGATCTTCCAGGAGGGGCTGATCCTGCCCGTCGGCAACGTCGCGGTGATCGGGGTCGACGGCTGGGTCGATTTCGACAAGAACCTCGACCTGCTCGCCAGTTTCGCCGTCGTCCCCCCCAAGCAGAACATCCCGGTCCTCTCGGCGATCCTCGAATCCACGCAGCTTCAAGTTCCGATATCGGGGACGCTCGACAAGCCGAAAATCAACGGCGACGCGATCAAGGACCGGTTCAAGAATCTGGGCGACGCCCTCCTCGAAACGACGCTGGGGATCGGCGGCGGCGGCCTGGGCCGGCTCTTCCAGGGGGCCGGCCGCCCTCGCCCCGAACGCGAGGTTTTTCCGCCGCTTTCCGGTCCCGACGACGAGCTGGACGAAGCCGGCGACGACAAGCCGGCCAAGCCTGGCGAAGAACCGGCGAAGGCCCGCGACGACGCCCCCAAGGGCCCGCTGTTCCCCAATCTCCGCCTCCCCGGCTCACTCACGCCTGAGGAGCGCCAGCTTCAGCGCGAGACACGTCAGCAGCGCCGCCTCGACAAGCGCGCCGAGCGCCGGGCGCGCCGCGGCCTGCCGTTGGAATGAGACCGCGATCATCGCCGAGGACGCCACTCCCCGCAACGATCATTTTGAGACAGGATGGAGTCATGCGTTTCAAGCGGAACCGGCGTTTGGTCTCCAACAAGTTGCTTCGAGCGATTTAGCGCGGTTTTCCTTTGGGTTGCACACGAACTTGCGTTCGAGCTGGGAGGGCGAGGCTCCCGCCGAGCCAGCCAGTGCGGCTCGGCGGGAGCCTCGCCCTCCCGGATCAATCTTCTTCATCTGTGTGCATCCCAAACGTAATTCGCTCCAAAGGGCTGATCGCCCGACACTTGCATCGAGCCCTCGGAATACGAGCCCGAAGCGTCAGCGAGTGCATGGTTCGACCGGACGGCTTCGGGCGTGACGAGGCTCGGGATGCCATGCACTCGCTGGCGCTTCGGGCTCGTATTCGAATCGGATTCCGATCCGAGAATCGATGATCCCGGCGGAAGCGACCGAACTTCCGATGCGGGCTCGCGATCGGGTCGCCGGGCGGCGATAATCGGCCGGGGCTCGCCGGACGGGCCGTTTTCGAAAGGTCGAATCGAACCGTGAACCCGGAGACAGCGCATGCCGTCGAGCCCGTCAGGAAGCGAACTCACGGAGCCTCTCGAAGTCGAAACGGACGTCATGAGCGGGGCGCCCGTCGTTGAGGACGAGCCCGAGAGTCGGCCGGGGGGCGTGCCGCTGTACGTCTGGGTGATCGTCGCCGCCCTGATCGCGATCCCGATCGGCTGGTACTGGGGCGAGGGGGCGAAAGCTCTGGAGATCATGCCCGCCCTCATCATGCGGGCGCTGACGGCGATCGCCGCGCCTCTGGTCGTGCTGGCCATCCTGCACGCGATCGTCAGCAACGAGATCCACGGCCGCCACGGGGCCTTGATGATGGTTTTCTACCTCATCAACACCCTGATCGCGATGGTGATCGGTCTGGGCCTCACCAACCTGGTGAAACCCGGCCTCGGCGCGGCTCTCACAGAACACGGAATGCCGGCGGCCCCGTTGGTCAGGAAGTCGGTGACCGACCTGGTCGTCGAGCTGATCCCCCGGAGCATCGGCGAGGCGTTCGCGCAGAACAACCTGGCGCAGCTCGTGGTCCTCACGCTGGCCCTGGGGATCGGCCTGGTGAAGATCCGGGACGCCCAGAAGGCGCGCGGCGAGACCTCGTTCCAGACGGTCGTCGACCTGCTGGCGATCGGCTTCGAGCTGCTGATGAAGATCCTGCTCTGGGTCGTCGCGCTGGTGCCGTTCGCCGTGTTCGGGATCGTGGCGGCGCAGGTCGGTCATAAGGAGGGGATGCAGGTCTTCCAGTCGTTGATCTGGCTGATCGTCGTCGTCGTGGCCGGCCTCTGCTGCCAGGTGGCCTGGTATCTGCTTCAGATGGCGGTCTTCGCTCGGATGTCGCCATGGAGGTTCCTCGGCGGCGCGGGCGACGTCATGGCCAACACCTTCAGCACGGCGAGCACCGCCGCCACGATCCCGATCACGCTGGGCGCGCTCAAGCGGCTCGGGGTCTCGCGGCGGTCGAGCCAGTTGTGCGCCTGCATCGGCACGAACTTCAACAACGACGGCACCGCGCTCTACCAGGCGACGGCCGCCCTGTTCATGGCCCAGGCCCTCGGCTATTCGCTGAGCCTGACCGACCAGGTGCTCATCGTCCTGACGACTCTGGTCGCCAGCGTCGGCGCGGGGGGGATTCCCTCGGGGAGCTTCGTGACCATGCCCCTGATCTTCGCCGCCGTCCGGCTCCCCGTCGACAAGATCCCGATCCTCTTGACGGTCGACTGGTTCCTCGACCGCTGCCGGACCACCTCGAACGTCCTCGGCGACATGACCGTCGCCGTCCTCCTCGACCGCGTCGCCCCGCCGAAGGAGACGGAGCGGGCGGCCTGAGCCAAGGGACTGATCGGTCCGTTGTCGTTGTAGCCGGCGTCTGTGAGGCCGGGGGGCCGACCCCGGCCCCAATCGGAATGCAAGGGGGGCTCGATCAGCGCCGGTTGTTCTTGAGTTGGAGGGCGCGTTCGAGCAGGGCCGGGTCGAGCTTCAGTTTCGGGGCGGGCTTCTTGGCCGCGGGAGGGGGCGTGGGCTCGTCGTCCTCGCCGGCTTCGAGGGCGGCGGCGGCCTGGTCGGCCGAGGGCAGGGGGGGAAGCCCAGGGGCGTTCGCGGCGGCCGGCTTGGCGATCGGGAGCCTCTTGGGCTTGGGGATCGCGGAGGCGGCGGAGGCGGCCGGAAGGTTCGGCTTCACGCCGGAGACGGCGAAGGGAACCGGGAACTCATTGGGGTCGGCGGCGGCGTCGTCGGCCCATCCCGTGCCAGGGGAATACCGCATGGGGGGGATGACCTTCGTGGTCGTCTGCAAGGGGCCGCCGACGACCGCTCCGCCGGCGACCGGCTCGACGTCCACGGTCCCCTTGCTGATCCGGGTGCGGCTGACGGCGAAGTCTTCGGTCGAGCCGTTGGGCGCGGCGGGGCCGGATTCGGCCGTCGCGGCGCCGCCGCCCGGCTTGACGCGGAGGTTGTTCACCCAGGCTGCCAGGATCTGGTACGCCTTGTCGTTCGACCCCTGGAAGATCGGCCGGGTGTTGGGGCCTCGGCCGTGCGGTCGCAGCGAGCTGGCGAGCAGTTCGCTCCGGCCGGGGTTCTCGCGGTCGACCAGCCGAAGCACGGCGTCAAGATTGGTGCGGAGGCTGTGGGGCGTGCGATCAGCCCTGCGCTTGAACTCGATGAGCTGGAAGTCCCCTTCGTAGCGGTCGTTGTGGCACTTGGCGCAGTACGACTGAAGGACCGGGTGGACGAAGCTCTGGAATTCCTGGGCCCGCTTCATGGCGGCGCCGGGGGGGAGGTCGAAGATGACGGGCAGGTCGCTGACCCCCATGCCGCGGCGGGCGCCCCGGACCACGGCGTTGTCGAGCGTCGCGGGACGCTCCATGGTCCCCGGCTCGACGGTCTCGGCGCTGGTCTGCTTGACCTCGGCGTCGCGCTGCTGGCGCTGGGCCGTCCGGCTGTCGGCCATGCCGATCGAGGTCAGCATCGCCTTGGCCCGGACGTGCTTGGGATCGATCTTCAGGATGCTGTCGAGATGCCCTTGGGCCTCGGCGGCCAGGCCCTTCGACAGGCACCACTGCGCCAGCTTCAACTGCTCGTCCATGTCGTCTTCGGGAACCTGTTCGAGCTTGTACTGGTGGACTTCCTGGATCGTGTCGAACGCGCGCTCGACCTTCCGCTCGGGGAATTTCATGATCCCCGCCGTCTGGGTCACCGCGACCATGCCGTCCTCCTCCGAGACCACGCCGCTGAGGATGCGGCCGTCGGTGAGCAAGACCAGCTTCGGCTTCGCGGCGTCGGCGGCCGGCTTCTCAACCGCCTGCACGTCCGCTTCATCCGACTTGTCGGCGGCTTGCGATTTCCAGCCCGCAAGCCCCAGGACGGAAATCGCGACAACCATGAGCGTACGATGAGACATAGTCATAAGCCGCTCGGCCCTATCTCGTCGCCGGAAGTGGATTCACTTCGGCCGACAAGTCAAGAAATTGATGGAAGTGGTGGCGGGACGTTAGCCAAGCCCCTAGAATCCGTCAAGGCGAACCGCGGCGCGCCATTTGAATGATCGGAATGCCTGTCCCGAGCGCCGAACCGGATTTTTCACGAGGACGCACGGTGGCTCAGAATCAATCATCCATGCTGATGGGCGTGGTCGGCCAGGTCGTGGTCGTCGATCTCGCATCGACGTACGTCTGCCTCGGGACGCTCGCGGGGTGCGACGAGCTGTTCCTCGAACTCCGCGACGCCGACCTGCACGACTTCCGCGACGGCACGGCGACCCGCGAGGTGTACGTCTACGAGTCGGCGACCCTGGGGATTCGACGCAACCGCGACCGGCTCTTGCTCCGGCTCGCCGACGTCGTGGCCGTCTCCCGGCTGGAAGATGTCGCGACATCGTGACGCAACGCCCGTTTTCCTCGAACCGTCGGGGAAAATCCGCGTAAGATGAGAGAAACCGTTGCGACCGACGAACACGCTCCTGAAACACAAACTCACGCCGCGCTCAGATCGCGGGTGATTTTTCTGGTCGAATGATCGGCTGCCTTGCATTTGGAAGGAACGCGTAAAGCCATGAAGAAGCTCCTTCGCTGGACCTTTTTGCCCCTGATCGCGGCGGCGGCGGCCTGGTCCTCCGCGCGAGCCGCCGAGGTCCGCGACCACGCCGGGATGTTCTCTCCAGAGGCGGTCCAGAAGGCCACGGAGGAACTGACGCGGGTCGAGCGCGTGACCAAGGTTCCGATCGTGATCGAGACGATCGACGCGATCCCCGACCTCGACGCCGACGCCACGCGCGAGGTCAAGCTCAAGGCCGTCAACGAGCTGGCCGTGAAGCGCGACCGCGACATCCGCGCCGAGGGGGTCTACATCCTGCTCTCCAAGAAAGACCGGGTGCTGTCCAACGTCCTGGTGCGCGAGCGGTACGCGAACGTGCTGACCAAGGAGAAGCGGACGACGATTCGCGACGCGTTCGTCGAGCCGTTCAAGGCCGGCGACTACGACGGCGGCCTCGCCAAGGCGACCGCAGCGCTCGCCACGGCCCTTCCCGACGGCCCCGTCGCCGTTCCGGGACGCCGCCGCGCGGCCGACGCCGGTCCCGGCGCGCCGGTCGGAGCGCGTGGGGCCCAGCCGCACGGCATCGGCTCGCTGCTGACGATCGGCCTGGGCATCCTCGCCGTCCTGTTCGTCGTCCGCCTGCTGAGCGGCCTCTTCGGCGGCGGCGCCGGCGCGGGATATCCGCAGCAGATGGGGGGCATGCGCCCGGGGATGGGACAAGGCTTCGGCGGCCCTGGCTATGGCGGCGGCTACGGCGGCGGTCGCGGCGGCGGATTTATGTCGAGCCTGATGGGCGGCATCGGCGGCGCGGTCGCCGGCAACTGGCTCTACGACCAGTTCTCCGGACGCCACTCCCAGGGCCACGTCGACTCGTCGAACTATAACTCCGGCGACGCGACCAACACCGGCGGCGACGACATCGTCGGCGGCAACGACGGCGGAGCCTCCTGGGGCGACTCCGGCGGCGGCGATTGGGGAGGCGGCGGCGGAGACTGGGGAGGCGGCGGCGGCGATTGGGGAGGCGGCGGCGACGGCGGAAGCTGGTGACCGCCGCGCGGCCTGTCGCGTCGATCTGATCTGAGCGAAACCAACGGAAGGGGAGTGCGTCGAAGCCGGCGCGCTCCCCTTTCTCGCTTGGGTCGACTGCGTCAGGGGGTCGTCACCTTGACGTTCTTGAACCAGCAGTCGCTGCCGTGGTCCTGGAAGCCGAAGTAACCGGTCCGCGCCAGCTTGCCGATGGCGACCTTCGAGAACTTGTGGTTGCTGCCGTCGGGCCGCTTGCCGGCCTCGTTCCACTGGTCGAGGTCGATCTTCGAGACTTCCTTATCGTTAAGGACGACCGCGATCTTGGGACCCTTGGCGGTGATGGTCATGTGGTTCCAGTCGCCGGTCGGCTTCTGGGCGTTGACCTTGGGGGCGACCAGGTCGTAGAAGGCGCCCGAGTCGTGGAACCCCGTGCCGGTGGTGTCGTCGAGGGCCACTTCGATGCCCGTGTAGACGGGGTCCTTGAGGTCGCCGACCCGGATGAAGACGCCCGAGTTGCACCCCTTGGTCAGCTTGTAGTCGAAGTCGAGGACGAAGTCGCCGAGCTTCTCCTCGTGGACGGTGATGTAGCTTCCCGTGTCGTGAGGGTTCAGGCCGTCGGCCTGGACGAACTTGTCGGCCAGCGGCTTGCCGTCGCAGAGAATCCAGCCCTTGGGGCTCGAACCGTCGAAGAGGGTCTTGGCGTCATCGACGGCCGCGACGGCCAGCGAGCCGGCTGCGAGACCGGCCAGGACCACGGCGGTCAGTCGGGAACTTTGACGAATCCACATGGTGCTTTTCACTTTCTGTCGGTCGTGGCGGGGACGGGCAGGGCCGTCGCCCCTTTGCGGCGGCCGCTGTTCCGGCTAACGTAACATGCGGAGGTTCCGGTTCCACCCCGCCAGTCCTCGGCGGTCTCGATCCGCGATCCTTCTCGTCCTCGTTTCTCGGAATGATCGTTGGAGTCGCTCATGGATCGAATCTTGCTTCGCCGCGACAAGCTGCGCGCCCGGCTGGCCGCGGAGAACCTCGACGCCTTGCTGGTCGTCCATCCCACCAACGTCGGCTACCTGACCGGTTTTTCGGGCGATTCGACGCTGCTGCTGGCGGGCCGCGATCGCGACGTGATCCTCTCGGACGGCCGGTTCACGACCCAGCTCGAACAGGAATGCCCCGGCCTTGAAGCCGTCATCCGCCCGGCGGTCCAGTCGATGAACCAGGCCGTGGCGCAGACCGTCAAGGGGCTCGGAATCCGCCGGCTCGGCTTCGAATCATCGTACCTGAGCGTCGCCGACTGGGATTTCCTGAAGCGCGAGCTGACCTCCTGCGACCTGATCTCGACCTGCGACCACGTCGAGACCCTCCGGGCCGTCAAGGACGAGATCGAGATCGCCGAGATTCGCGAGGCGGTCGCCTTCGCCCAGCATGCATTCGTGAAGCTGCGGGCCAGCCTGGTTGAAGGCGAGACCGAGAAGCAGGTCGCCGACCGACTGGAAGCCTTCCTCCGCGAGTTCGGGGCCACGGGATCGAGCTTTCCGCCGATCGTCGCAGTCGGTCGCCGCGCGGCCTTGCCCCACGCCCGGCCGACCGCCGAGACGCGGATCGGCGACGACGATTTCGTCCTGATCGACTGGGGGGCGACCGGCCGACCCTACAAAAGCGACTTGACGCGCATGGTAGTGACCGGTAAGGTCACACCGGAATTCGAAAAGGTCTATCGCACCGTCCTGACGGCTCAAGAACGTGCCATCGCGGCGATTCGCCCCGGTGTTAAAGCTCAAGACGTCGACGCCGAAGCCCGCTCGGTCATCGAGCAAGCGGGGTTCGGCCGTTTTTTTGACCACGGGCTCGGACACGGGATCGGCATGGACATCCACGAAGCCCCGAGGCTCCGCAAGGAGTCGCCGACGATCCTCGAACCGGGCATGGTGGTGACGGTCGAGCCGGGCGTCTACCTCCCCGAATGGGGGGGCGTTCGCATCGAGGACGACGTCCTGGTCACCCCGGACGGCTGCGAGGTTCTGTCCGACCTGCCGAAGGCGCTCGACGCGATGAGGCTCTGAACCACGACGCACGACGCGGTCCTCGCCGACACGGTTCCGAGCGGCCCTCTTCATCGATATTCAATAAATAAAAAGCATAGAAACCAGCATCGCGTTGTGGAGTCAAGGAATGGGCGATAACGCTCCCGAAACAAGCGAGCCGTTCGACCTCAAGAAGGTCAAGTACCTGGTTCGGTTGATGAAACATTACGACCTGACCGACCTGGATATCAGCGACGGCCCCGCCCGCATCCACCTCCAACGTCGAGGCCCGGAGCTGGCGATCCCCGCATCGGCCTTCAACCCGCCGGCCGGCTCGCCCCTCGCCTATCCCCAACACGCCGTCGCCCCCTCGGCGTCGCCGGCGCCCCAGCCCGCGCCTCAGGAGGCCGCTGGCCCCAAGACGATCGTGATCGAGAGCCCCATGGTCGGCACGTACTACTCTTCGAGCGCCCCCGACACGCCGCCGTTCGTCTCGGTCGGGACCGCCGTGCAGCCCTCGTCGACGCTCTGTATCATCGAGGCCATGAAAGTCTTCACGGACATCCCGGCCGGCGTCTCCGGGACGATCGCCGAGATCCTGGTCAAGAGCGGGCAGCCGGTCGAGTTCGGTCAGCCCTTGTTCCGCGTCGTCCCGGCCTGACCGCCGCGCCGCGATGCGTCCCGAGAGAAGCGGTAGCAAGACAGTGCGCTTGTCGAGGTAGGTGAAGCCCGATGTTCCAAAGGATTCTGGTTGCCAACCGCGGCGAGATCGCGCTGCGGGTCATCCGCGCGTGCAAAGAGCTGGGCGTCGAAGTCGTCGCCGTCTACTCGCAGGCCGACCGCGACGCGCCCTACCTGGCGCTCGCCGATCGCGCGATCTGCATCGGCAAGTCGGCGAGCACCGACAGTTACCTGAACATCCCCCGGCTGATCGCCGCCGCCGAGGTCGCCGACGTCCAGGCGATCCACCCCGGCTACGGCTTCCTCAGCGAGAACCCCCAGTTCGCCGAGATCTGCCGGAGCTGCAACTTCGAGTTCATCGGCCCCCCCCACGAGGCCATCCGCAAGATGGGGCTGAAGACCGAGGCCAAGCGGATCGCCGCCGAAGCCAAGGTCCCCAGCGTCCCCGGCTCGGACGGGGGCGCCGTCTCCGACGCCGACGCGCTGCGGTTCGCCCGCGCGATCGGCTTCCCCGTCCTCATCAAGGCGGCCGCCGGCGGCGGCGGCAAGGGGATGCGCGTCTGCCGCGACGAAGCCTCGCTCGCCGGAGCCCTGCAAACGGCCCGCAACGAGGCCGAGGCCGCGTTCAAGAACCCCAGCGTCTACCTCGAAAAATACATCGACCGCCCCCGCCACGTCGAGGTCCAGATCCTCGGCGACGTCCACGGCGACGTCATCCACTGCTGGGACCGCGACTGCTCGCTCCAGCGGCGGCACCAGAAGCTCGTCGAGGAAGCCCCCGCCTCCTATCTGCCGATCGAGGTCCGCGCCAAGCTCGGCGAGGCCGCCGTCCGCCTCGCCCGCACCGTCGGCTACTACAACGCCGGCACCTGCGAGTTCCTGGTCGACGCCGACAACAACTTCTACTTCATCGAGGTCAACGCCCGCATCCAGGTCGAACACCCGGTCACCGAGATGGTCACCGGCATCGACCTGGTCAAGCAGCAGATCCGCATCGCGGCCGGCGAGCCCCTCGGCATCCGCCAGGAAGACGTCGTCTCCAACGGCCATTCGATCGAGGTCCGGATCAACTCCGAAGACCCCGACCACGACTTCCGGCCCTCGCCCGGCAAGATCACCGGCCTCCGCATCCCCGGCGGCCCCGGCGTCCGCTGGGACTCGCACATCCAGGCCGGCTACTCCGTCCCCCCCAACTACGACTCGCTCGTCGGCAAGCTCATCGTCCACGCCCCGACCCGCCCCGAAGCCGTCGCCCGGATGCGCCGCGCGCTCGACGAACTGGTGATCGACGGCGTCAAGACGACCATCCCGTTGCATCGCACGATCTTCCGCAACAAAGACTTCATCGAAGGCAACGTCGACACCACCTGGGTCGAGCGCGTCCTCATGCCCCAGGGCCGCGAGTCGGCCGCCGGCGGCTGAGCCAGCTTCGTGCCCCAGGTCGCGGTCAGTCTCAGGACTGACTGTTGCAAGCACGCCTTCTCCCTTGAGGGAGAAGGCGGCCGAGGCCGGATGAGGGGGCACGTGGAAAGTCGTTGAACGCCCATCGCTGGTCGCTTATGTCTCGCGCTCTTGAGGCGCTTCGTCCAGGGCGATCTTGGGATAGGGTTGCCGGGGAGGTTCACGAGCCCTCCGGAGAACGGGAAATGCCAGCACGCGACTACCTGATCGACCATAGCGGCTTCGATTGGACCGACCTTCTCTCGGGCTGGGCCTGGCTATTGCCCGTGGAGGTTACCGTTTGGCTGATGAATCGCTTTGGCGATTTGTTCCTCACGTCGCCCGGCGGGACCGTCCATTTGCTCGACGTTGGTGCCGGATCGCTTACACGTCTGGCCGAGGATCGGAACGACTTCTTCCGCAAGCTCGACGAAGAAGGCAATGCGGACGATTGGTTGATGATCCCGCTCGTCGACAGGCTGACGGCCGCGGGCATTCGATTGCAATCGGGGCAATGCTATAGCTTCGTGGTTCCGCCCGTCCTTGGCGGCGATTACACGGCCGAGAACACCGTGGTCCTGCCGATCAAGGAGCACTATGAGGCGTACGGCTCCTACCACTGTTCATTGCGCGGCATGCCGGACGGGACGCAGGTTTCCATCGAAGTCAAGAATCCTCCGCCGTCCTGACCAGAAATAGACGAGTCGAACAGGGGCTCCACATCGGCGACGACCCGCTAGCCGCCGCCTTCCCGCCGTGCTACGTTCAAATGAAGCGTCCCGCCGACGGAAGGGAACGCGAGAGAGTCGTGGCGATTCCCAACCGGCTCGATTCCGTCGCTCGGCGAGCCCGTCGTCGCGTCGAATGGAAGCGGCATTATGAAAGTCGGCCTGCTCACCGGCGGTGGGGACTGCCCCGGCCTCAACGCCGTGATTCGCTCGGTCGTCCGCCGGATCGCCAACGCCGGAGGCGAGTGCGTCGGCGTCCTTGAAGGCTGGCGCGGGCTCGTCCGTGGCAACACGCGGCCCCTCTCCGTCGCCGAGACCGACGCCCTCATCGGACTGGGCGGCACGATCCTCGGGTCGTCCCGCACCAATCCTTATAAGAATCCCGAGACCGACGTCCCGCTGCTCCGCCGCCATTTCGCCGCGCTGGAGCTCGACGCCCTGGTCGTGATCGGCGGCGACGACACTCTCGGCGTCGCCGTCCGCCTCATCAACGACTTCGAACTCCCGATCGTCGGCATCCCCAAGACCATCGACAACGACCTGAAACTCGTCGACTTCTCGTTCGGCTTCGATACGGCCGTCAACGTCGTCGTCGAATCCGTCGAACGACTCCGGACGACCGCCGAAAGCCACCGCCGCGTCATCGTCGTTGAAACCATGGGCCGCAGCACCGGCTGGATCGCCTGCTTCGCCGGCATGGCCGTCGGCGCCGACTATATCCTCGTCCCCGAAGTTCCCATCGACGTCCCCCACCTCCTCGGCGTCCTCAAATACCACCGCACCCCGTTCAAGAACCACGCGATCGTCATGGTCGCCGAGGGGGCCCGATACACCGACCCGGAACTGCTCGCCCTCGAACCCCGACCGTTCAGCCACCCCCGACTCGGCGGCATCGGTGCCTCGATCGCCGAGATCATCGAACGCCAGACCCGCATCGAAACCCGGACCGTCGTTCTGGGACACCTCCAACGGGGAGGAGCCCCCACGGCTCACGACCGCATCCTCGCCACCCGGTTCGGCCTCGCCGCCGGCGAGTTGGTCCTCCAGCGGCGATTCGGGACCGTCGTCACACTGAAAGACGCCCGGATCTCCGAAACCAGCCTCAATACCACGGCCCTGGCCAACTGCCCGTTGGATTTGGGCTTCTATCAGGACGCGGCGACCTTCTTCTATGAGCCTTACGAGCCAAAAACCAAGGAATAAGGGACGACGTAAACAGCTTGTCCAATGCGGGTTGCGAGATGACCACGAGAAAATACCGTGAAGAAGATTCGGTGGGTTGTTGACCTTCGCCGCCGTCCGGGTAATATATCCCTTGTCGCCAGTAAACGTCGCCTTGAACGACACGGCCGGCTGAGACGCTCGCAAGAGACGGCTCGACCGGCCGAAAACGTCGAGTGGACGGGGGCCGGAGACGCTCTTTGACAATCCGATTGATTGCAAGAATTCGTCAGCCAGACGAAAGCAAGAAGCAAGCCAGTCAGCCAGTGAACCTTTGAGGGGAGCCGGCGTGCGGACGGCACCGAAGGCGTCGTCGACCTCCAGGTCCTGGGGGTCGCCAAAGACGACGTCGGGACGGCCGCAAGGACCGGCGGCAAGAAGCTTCTTCAACGATCCGCCGCTCCTTCGGGGGCGGCGGCGAGCGGGGGAGGCGGGCTTGCCGCGACAGTAAGAATTTCCTCAATCCATTCGGATGGGGACCGGACTTCGGCGAAGCCCGCGAGGGCGAGTCGAGGGACGACCTAATCATGAAGGGTTTGATCCTGGCTCAGAATGAACGTTGGCGGCGTGGATTAGGCATGCAAGTCGAACGGGTCCGGCTTCGGCCGGGCCAGTGGCGGAAGGGTGAGTAAGGCGACGGCAACCAACCCCGAGGTTGGGTATAGCCGCGGGAAACTGCGGGTAATCCCCAGCGACGTGACGACGCCGGCATCGGCGTTTCACCAAAGGCTTCGGCCGCCTTGGGACGGGCCGTCGTGGTATTAGGTAGTTGGCGGGGTTACGGCCCACCAAGCCGATGATGCCTACCGGGCGTGCGAGCGTGGCCCGGCACACTGGGACTGAGACACTGCCCAGACTCTTACGGGAGGCTGCAGTCGAGAATCTTCGGCAATGGGCGCAAGCCTGACCGAGCGACGCCGCGTGGAGGATGAAGGCCTTCGGGTTGTAAACTCCTGTCGAGGGGGAGGAAGGGGCAACCTTGACCGATCCCTGGAGGAAGCACGGGCTAAGTTCGTGCCAGCAGCCGCGGTAAGACGAACCGTGCGAACGTTATTCGGAATCACTGGGCTTAAAGCGCGTGTAGGCGGATGGGTGCGTCGGCTTCTGAAAGCCCCCGGCTCAACCGGGGAAGTGGGGCCGAAACGACCCGTCTGGAGGGACGTAGGGGGATCTGGAACTTCCGGTGGAGCGGTGAAATGCGTTGAGATCGGAAGGAACGCCCGTGGCGAAAGCGAGATCCTGGACGTTTTCTGACGCTGAGACGCGAAAGCTAGGGGAGCAAACGGGATTAGATACCCCGGTAGTCCTAGCCGTAAACGATGAGCACTAGGTAGGGGGCTCGCCGATGGGCTCTCTGCCGTAGGGAAACCGTGAAGTGCTCCGCCTGGGGAGTATGGTCGCAAGGCTGAAACTCAAAGGAATTGACGGGGGCTCACACAAGCGGTGGAGCATGTGGCTTAATTCGAGGCTACGCGAAAAACCTTATCCTGGGCTTGACATGCAGGGATTAGCCGGCGGAAACGTCGGTGACGCCGCAAGGTGGAACCTGTGCAGGTGCTGCATGGCTGTCGTCAGCTCGTGCCGTGAGGTGTTGGGTTAAGTCCCCTAACGAGCGCAACCCCTGTGACTAGTTGCCAGCACGTAAAGGTGGGGACTCTAGTCAGACCGCCGGCGTCAAGCCGGAGGAAGGCGGGGACGACGTCAAGTCATCATGGCCCTTATGCCCAGGGCTGCACACGTGCTACAATGGGGCGGACAAAGCGTCGCCAGGCCGCAAGGCCGCGCTAATCGCAAAAACCGCTCCTCAGTTCGGATTGCGGGCTGCAACTCGCCCGCATGAAGCTGGAATCGCTAGTAATCGCGGATCAGCATTGCCGCGGTGAATGTGTTCCTGAGCCTTGTACACACCGCCCGTCAAGCCACCAAAGCGGGGGGCATCCGAAGTCGTCGGAGCCGAAAGGCAGGCGCCGAAGATGAAACCCGTGATGGGGACTAAGTCGTAACAAGGTAACCGTAGGGGAACCTGCGGTTGGATCACCTCCTTTCTAAGGATACTTAGAAAACCGACCTGGGACGTTCAATCCGGAAGTTGCCGCCAGGCCTCGTCCGCGACCGTCCCAAGGTCTCGTCGGCGCCGTTCCTCCCCGGAGGACCGCCGTGCGTACGCCTGCTCCCCCTGAAGGTTCACACCGAAAGAAACGCTTCTTGCTACAACGACGTCCGGGGCCGGGCTTTTCCAAGAGCCCGCCCCGGACGCCGTCTTCCCTCTTGCAATCGATCTCCGCGTCCGCCGGCCGCGGGGCGGGGCCGTCTCGTTCGGGACGACCTCGCCCCCTGGCCGGCACAAACGCCAGGAAAGGGACCGGCTCGGGCCGCGAGGCTTGATCCGTTCCCGTTGCTTTTTGACAATTCGGTGGTTGGTCATACACGAATCCAAGTTCGTGTCGCGAAAGCTCGTCTTCGGACGGGGGTTCGCGGCGACGGACGAGGGATTCACACTACATCCCCGCGGAAGTCTCATGACGCGAGTTGTGACGCTTTCGCGATCAGGGGTAGTGGCATACTCCACAACACAGTTTCACGCCGCATCGACGAGACGTCGACGCGGCGACAGAATGATACGAACCCTTTAGGAATTGGAAAGTCAGGGCCCGAGAGCGGTCGCCGCGTCGCGAGACGCCGGGATCGCACGCCTCGGGGCCCGCAAGCAGCCCGCAGGTCGGCACCGCGGTCTTCCCAGACGGCGGAGGCCCGATCGGCGTGGTCAAGCTCCTAAGGGCGCGGGGGGAATGCCTAGGCGTCATCAGCAATTCGAGCGTGGAAGGCTGCGATATGTCCGGGGGAGCTGCCCAACGAGCGTCGATCCCGGAATCCTCGAGGAAAACCCAGGGAACTGAAACATCTCAGTACCTGGAGGAGAAGAAATCAACCGAGACTCCCTCAGTAGCGGCGAGCGAACGGGGACCAGCCCAAACCGAGTGGGTCACCACTCGGGGTCGTGGGACCGGAGCCATGGAACGAGTCGAAGCGAGCCGAAGCCGTTTGGAAAATCGCACCAGAGCGGGTGACAGTCCCGTAGGCGAAGCGACGACTCTCCTATCCGGCACCCAAGTAGGGTCGGGCACGGGAAACCCGGCCTGAATTCGCGGGGACCATCCCGCAAGGCTAAGTACTCGATGACGACCGATAGCGAACCCAGTAGGGCGACCGAACGGTGGGAAGAACCCCGATCAGGGGAGGAGACTGAACCTGAAACCCCGCGCCTACAAGCGGTGGGAGGGCGTTGGCGCAAGCCAGCCTGACCGCGTGCCTTTTGCATAATGATCCGGCGAGTTACCGTGTCCGGCCAGGTTAACCCCTTCAGGGGGGGAGCCGTAGGGAAACCGAGTCTGAACAGGGCGTCAGAGTCGGGCGTGGTAGACGCGAAACCAGGTGAACTACCCATGGGCAGGTTGAAGCGGCCCTAACCGGCCGTGGAGGACCGAACCCACCAGTGTTGAAAAACTGGGGGAGGACCCGTGGGGAGGAGTGAAAGTCTAATCAAACCTGGAGATAGCTCGTTCTCTCCGAAATGGCTTTAGGGCCAGCCTCGGGACGTAGCGTGCGGGGGTAGAGCGACGGAATCCGACTGGGGGCCTTCCCGGCTACCCATCGGAACCCAACTCCGAATACCGCACGCCGGACCCCGGGAGTCAGAGTGTGGGGGATAAGCTTCATGCTCGAGAGGGAAACAACCCAGACCGCCGACCAAGGCCCCTAAAGCGACGCTCAGTGGTAAAGGAAGTGGGATCGCGGTGACAGCCGGGATGTTGGCTTAGAAGCAGCCACCATTTCAAAAGTGCGTAACAGCTTACCGGTCGAGCCATCCCGCGCCGAAAATGACGGGGACTAAGCGTCGTGCCGCAGTCGCGGATTCGCAAGAATGGTAGGAGAGCGTCGACGTCAGCAGTGAAGCGGCACGGGTAACGAGCCGTGGAGCGGCGTCGAGTGCGCATGCCGGAACGAGTAACGATAAGACGGGTGGGAAGCCCGTCCGCCGAAAGCACAAGGTTTCCTGGGGAAGGTCAATCCGCCCAGGGTCAGCCGGGACCTAAGACGAGGCCCAAGGGCGTAGTCGATGGACAGACGGTTAATATTCCGTCGCCCGAGCGGGAAGGTTGAACGAGGGAGGACGCCGGGAACAGAGAGGTCGGGGCGCTAGAAACCCCCGTGCCGCAAGGCCGACAGCTTGATCTGGAAGCCTCTGGAAGTCTCGGCCGCGAAAAGCCCCCTCGGGACGACCCGCCGGCCCGTACCGCAATCCGACACAGGTGTGCTAGGTGAGCATCCGAAGGCGTTCGGGAGAACCCTCGTGAAGGAACTCGGCAAAATGACCCCGTACCTTCGGTACAAGGGGTGCTCCCTCGCAAGGGGGAGCCGCAGAGAATCGGCTCTAGCGACTGTTTATCAAAAACACAGGACTCTGCTAATTCGCAAGAAGACGTATAGAGTCTGACGCCTGCTCGGTGTCGGTAGGTTGAGGAAGCCAGTCAGCGCAAGCGAAGCCGGCGACCGAAGCCCCGATAAACGGCGGCCGTAACTATGACGGTCCTAAGGTAGCGAAGTTCCTTGTCGGGTAAGTTCCGACCTGCATGAATGGCGTAACGACTGGAGCACTGTCTCCACGAGGGACCCGGTGAAACTGTAGTCGTGGTGAAGATGCCACGTACCCGCGGTTAGACGGAAAGACCCCGTGAACCTTTACTGCAGGTTGGCACTGGTCCAATGCTCGTTCTGTGTAGGATAGGTGGGAGGCTTCGACCCGGCGGCGCCAGCCGTCGGCGAGCCACTGGTGAAATACCACCCTGAATGATCGTTGGCCCTCACCGACGCGTAGCCCGCGTCGGGACCGTGCTCATCGGGCAGTTTGACTGGGGCGGTCTCCTCCCAAAGAGTAACGGAGGAGCGCCATGGTACCCTCGGCCCGGTCGGCAATCGGGCAACACGAGCGCAAACGTACAAGGGTGCCTGACTGCGAGACGTATGCGTCGAGCAGAGACGAAAGTCGGCGTTAGTGATCCGGCGGTGCTGGATGGAAAGGCCGTCGCTCAACAGATAAAAGGTACTCCGGGGATAACAGGCTGATCTCCCCCGAGCGTCCCTAGCGGCGGGGAGGTTTGGCACCTCGATGTCGGCTCATCGCATCCTGGGGCTGGAGAAGGTCCCAAGGGTTTGGCTGTTCGCCAATGAAAGCGGTACGCGAGCTGGGTTCAGACCGTCGTGAGACAGGTCGGTCCCTATCTGCCGTGGGCGTAGGAAACTTGAGGAGAGTCTCCCCTAGTACGAGAGGATTGGGGAGGACCGACCTCTGGTGTACCGGCTGTCCTGCTAAGGGCACCGCCGGGTAGCTAGGTCGGGACAGGATAAGCGCTGAAGGCATCTAAGCGCGAAGCCCCCTCCGAGATGAGGTTTCCAGCAGGATTTCCTGCGTAGGCTCCTGGAAGACGACCAGGTCGATAGGCCGGACGTGCACGACGAGCGATCGTCTCAGCCGACCGGTCCTAACAGCCAAGCGGCTTGACCACCCCGATCGGCCCTCTTCTCCGAAGAGCGGACCCGAACCGGTGTGGCTGCAAGACAGTGACTCGCCGATCCCGAAAAGGGTCGTGCTGTGGAGTCGCCCCTCCCCTGAACACGCGTAGTGCGTACGACCGACCGACCGAACCACGACCGGCGGACCTCACCGTCCGCCGGCCGTTTTTCCGGCGACCATACCGACGGGGCCACACCCGTTCCCATTCCGAACACGGCCGTTAAGCCCGTCGGGCCTATGATAGTGCTTTCAGCGCGAAAGTCGGTCATCGCCGGAATCCTCCACCCCAGCCGCCCCCGATCGTCCTGATCGCGGGCGGCTGTTTTGTTGCGCGAAAATGGAGTGGTTTCTAAGTGAAAGTGAATTGGCTCGCGCGATCGAAGGAATGCCTGACGCGTAAGCCAATCGAACTTGTGAACACTGATTCACTGGGCCGTCTGACTCTGGTCGACGGGTGGTGGGAGGCCGAGGCCTTTGTCGATGGTGAGCGAGTCTGCTTCCAGATTGGTGGCCGTTACTCCCCAGATCCCGTCCTGATTGCGCGCGCTACGGATATCCTCCGAGATTACGACCAGATCAAATCAGACGTCGCGGCTTTCCTCCAAGCGGAATCCGAAAAGAACTGGGCGGACGTCGCCGAGGAGATCCGGTTGCTTCGGATCAGGGACTTCTTCTTATGCTGGCCGAAGCGTCCCGACGACGTTGAGATCCATTTCGACGGGCCCGCCGACGATTACCGATGCTGGCATTGCAACTACAATGGACGAACCCCGTCCGGTCTCGGATTGTGATACGTAATTGCGTGAAACCGTCGCCCTTGGCGATCGAAGACCCGTGATACGAGCCCGAAGCGCCAGCGAGGGAATCGGCGCAATCCCCTGGAGATCCCTCGCTGGCGCTTCGGGCTCGTATCGGACTGCTCCGTGCGTCCCACCGCGAAACGCGACGGTCCCACGCAATAGCGTATAATGGCTGAGAAGAAGCGAACCGGGGTTTCCGGCACTGTGGCTTCCGCGTCGTAACGCAGATCAGCAGCGATGACCTGCGTTCTATTTCAAGGCTTTGCTGGTTTCTCGATCCAACCTTTGAGCGGCATTGCGACGGCGGATTCTTCCTTGAGCAAGTAGGCGGAATCCGCAGCGAGGTCGGTCCAGCGGTCGGTTTTTCCGGTCGGCCAGCGGACTTCGATGGATGTAACGCGGTCGGCGGCGCCGAGGCCGAAGTGGAGGCGCGGATCGCAGGCCGATTGGTAGCTTCCGCCTCCCATCCGCTGCGAGGTCTGGCGACGGCCGCCGGCCTCGATCGTGACCCGGGCGCCGACGCCTTCGCGGTTCGACCGCGTTCCTTCGAGCTGCACGACGACGAACCGGCCGGGGTCGGCCGTCGTGTTGTGAAAGTACGCAAGCGGTTCGTTCTGGGACAGGATGAGGGCGTCGACGCGGCCGTCGTTGTCGAGGTCGCCGGCGGCCAGGCCGCGGCCGACGCGCAGCGCGGCCCAGGGCTCTCCGGCTTGCTCGGAGACGTCGACGAGCTTCGGGCCGCCGGTCGATCGGTTCTCGTAAAGTCGCGCGGGCATGGCGTAGAGGTAAAAGGGTCGGTTGTCGTTGACGTGTCCGTTGACCACCATCACGTCGAGGCGTCCCCGATTGGCGACGTCGAGCATGGCCATCCCGAACCCGAGCAAGTAGCGCGAGGCGACCCCCAGGCCGGAGCTTGAACTGGCGTCGGAGAACAGGCCGCCTCCCATGTTGCGGTAGAGCGTGGTCCCTTCGCCGTAGAAATTGGTGACCATCAGCTCGGGCCGGCCGTCGCCGTCGAGGTCGCCGCAGGCCACGCCCATGCCGGCTTGATAGCCGCCTCCGGCGTTGCCCGCGACGCCGGACACGAGCGCGGATTCTTCGAAGCGGAAGTCGCCTTGATTCATGTAGAGATAATTCGCCGTGCCGTCGTTGGAGACGAACAGGTCGAGCTTGCCGTCGTCGTCGACGTCGGCCGCGACGACGCCGAGGCTGCGGCCTCCGGCGTCGGTGAAGCCGGCGGCGGTCGAGACGTCGGTGTATCGGCCGCCGTCGTTGCGGAAGACGCGGTTGGGCGCGGGCTCGACCTTGCTCGGATCGCAGTAGAAGAACTCGCCCTTCTCGTTCTTGCAGGTCCGGGGATCGGCGGGGTCCCAGAGCATGTAGTGGCAGACGAAGAGGTCGAGGTCGCCGTCGTTGTCGAGGTCGGCGAACGCGGCCGACGTCGGGTTGTCGCGACGTCCCGCCAGGCCCGCCGCGTCGGTGACGTCCTCGAAGCCGCCGTCGCCTTTGTTGCGTAAAAGTACGTAACGGGCGAGCCGGCTGAGGAAGAGGTCGGGGCGGCCGTCGCCGTCGTAGTCGCCCACCGTCACGCCGAGTCCGTAGCCCTTCGAGCCGACGAGCGCGGCGACGCCGGTCTCGTCGCTGACGTCCTTGAAGGTGCCGTCGCCCTGGTTGCGGAACAGGCGGTCGAGCATGTCGGCGGGCGACCTGGGCGCTTCGCGGATCGAGCCCCCCTGAACGCAGTAGGCGTCGAGCCAGCCGTCGCCGTCGTAGTCGATCAGGCCGACGCCGCCCGACATCGTCTCGGGCAGCAGATGCTCGGGCGTCTGGCCGTTGTCGAAGACGAACCGCAGACCCGCGCGCTCGGCGTCGTCGACGAACATCGGCACCGGCCCGCGCCCGCCGGACGGTTTCGAGGCGATCGATTCGGAGTCGTTTGCCGCCGAGCCTCGGAGCACGTCGTCGAGGCGCTGGGCCAGCGTGTCGCCGCCGCTCGAAGCCGATCCGGTGCTTGCGCTGAGCGCGCGAGCTTGCCTGACGATCGAGTCGGTGGGCGATGCGGACGCGGCGAATGAAACGGGGGCCGTCGTCGACGCTACGGCCCGCGCCTCGGCGAGCAATGACCAGGCGCGGGCGTCGAAATCGCGGTCGAGCGTCCGCGACAGCTCGGCCAGTTCGCCGGCCCTTTCGAACAGCAGGCCGTCGTCGAGGATCAGCTTGCGGAAGCGGTCCTTGGCGACGTCGGTCCGAGCCTTGAGGCGGTGAAGGTCTTCGGCCTCTGGGGCCGCGTTGCTCTCGAGGGCGAGGGCCGCCAGGCGTTCGAGCGCGGGGGCGTCGGCCGGGCGATCCTTCAAGAGGGCCTGCAACGCGAGCCGCTCGGCCTGGGGATCGCGGCGACGGCGGGCGATCCACGCCCGCAAACCGTGGATGTCCGCGTCGCTCCAGCGGTCGGCCGCCAGGCGGGCCGATGCTTCGCGGAAGCCGTCGAGATCGTCGTCCGCGAGAGCCAGATCGAGGCGAGCCCGCCAGACGGGGAGGTCGTCGGGCCGTCGTTTCAGGCAGCGGTCGAGCAGGGCGCGGGCGTCGGCGAACCGGCCGGTGAGGATGGCGTGACGGGCCTGACCGAGCCAGACGCGGTCGTCGTCGGCCTCGGCCTTGCCGAGCGCGGCTCGCCAGGCTTCGATCGGCATCGACGAGTAGTCGAGCAGCCAGAGTTCCTTGAGTACCGCGGCGGGCTCGGGGCCGCGGCCCCACGAGGCTCGAAGCAGCTCGCGGACCTCGTCGAACCTTCCCTCGAACCGGTAGAGCCGCGTCATGGTGCGTTCGAGCGGGTAACGCTCGGCCTCCGGGGCGACGGCCAGCGCCTGGGTCAACACCTCCTCGGCCTGGGCGTAGCGGCCCGAATTCAGCAGGTGCGTCGCCCGCAGATCGGCCGCGCGCGGGAAGTAAGGGCTGGCGGAGGGGATTTGCGCCAAGGCCGCCAGCGCCTCCTCGCGCCGGCCCCGCGCCAGCTCGCATTCGCCCAGCAGAAACGGAACCTCGCCGTCATTCGTCCAGCGTTCCGCCAGCCTCGTGAGCTGCTCGCGCGCGGCGCCCAGGCGGCCGTCGGCGACGGCCTTCCGCGCCTGAGCCAGCTCGCTCCGCCACGTTTGAAGCTGGTAGGCCCGGCCGCAGAGCCCGGCGACGACCGCGAAAGTCGCCGCTGCGAACAGGATCACCCCAACCCGAAATCGCGATCGCTTCGCGCGCATTCATCGTCCTCGTTCCGCCGTCGCTCGGCAGGACGGCCTTCTCCTCGACGGCTCCCGCCTCTGCGGTTCGCCGGAAATCCTGCTTTCCGCCATCATCCCGCATCAACGTCGCCGCCCACAAGAGAAAGAAAGCTCGACTTTCCAGGCACCTCGGACGCTCGAACCGCGATCGTCGCGTGATGGATCCGAGATTGGTCGGGGATATGTCGGTCCCCGGGGGCGGGTTTACGACGCCTAACTACGAATACCGTCGTGAACGGGCTGACGCGCGGTCGAAATAGACCCTGGGAAATTCGGCTCAGGCAAGGTACGGCAGACGCTGTCGTGCTCCGCTATCTGTCGTTAACCCTCGATTTTGTAAAGGGTTCAGACAGGAGGCCGCGCGAGAGTGCGTGCAGGCTTGCTTGGTGCCGCAGGCCGGAAATCTCAAGCCTCGTATGATGGGTCGTCAAAGAAGTGTTGAATTTCTATAGAAGTTTTTCTTGCGGTCCCATCCTCGACGTGGCATAAGTAGGGGCTCGTCGATATTTTTCGATGGAATTCGGTGTTCGCGTCGTGCGCGACGCTCACTGCCTTTAGATCGTGCGTTTGCTTTCTCATCCATTGTCTTTGGGGTGGTCGGTTATGAATCGTGTTTCTCGTTCCAATCGAGGGTTCACCCTCATTGAACTGTTGGTGGTCATCGCCATCATCGCGGTTTTGATTGCTCTTTTGCTGCCGGCCGTTCAGTCGGCGCGGGAAGCGGCTCGCCGGGCTCAGTGCGTCAACAACTTGAAGCAACTGGGGCTCGCCACGCACAACTACCATTCCACGAACAACGTGGTGCCGGCTTCGAATCAGTTCCTGGGCCCCACGAAGGACCTGGGCTGGGGTTGGAACGCCACCTGGGCCGTGATGCTCCTGCCCAACATGGAGCAGGCGCCGATGTACAACGCCTATAACTTCTCTGTCGGTGCCGCGGATTCGAGCGAGCTGCTCAACTCGACCGTGACGCGCAGCCAGGTCGCCTTCATGCTCTGCCCGTCGGAGAGCCAGAAGGCGCGTCCGGGCGGGAACTGGGCGCCGACGAACTACGTGGGCAACCACGGCGGCCCGGGCGTCGACCGAATGTGGTCGGGCATGATCGTCGAGAATTTCACCAAGGGCCCGGCGGGCAGCTCCGTCTATCCGCCGGGGACGGCCTGGTGGGGGGCCGACGGCAACCTCGGGTTCTTCGGGTTCGAGAGCGTGACCGACGGCACCTCGAACACTGCCCTGTTCAGCGAGAAAGTGCTGGGCACGCCCCAGGGGAATCCTCCGGTGACCGCCGGAGCGGGAGCGAATGCGCGGCGCGGGATCTTCGACATCACGACGATGTCCACCGCCTACAACTCGCAGAACCAGGCGCTCGCCGTTCAGTCGATGCAGGCGTGCAATTCGATCCCGGCCACGACGGCGTCGCGGGCGGAGAGCTGGGTCTCCGGCTTCTCTTGGGCGATCGGCTATCAGTGGCACTGGATGAACAACTGCTACAACCATGGCAATATGCCGAACAAGAACATCTGCATCAACACGTCCACGGACGTGGGCGGGAACGTGTACGGCGGCACCAGCGGCATGGCCCCGCCCTCGAGCTTCCACCCCGGCGGTGTGAACATTTGCTTCACTGATGGCTCGGTCAAGTTCATCAAGGACTCGGTCTCGCCGCAATCGTGGTACGCGATCGGCACGCGAAACGGTGGGGAGGTCGTCAGCTCGGATTCGTATTGACGTTCCCCGGAAACTGGCTTCGATCCAAGGGGTCCGGTCGCGCCGCCTTCGTGTGGGGCACCCGGACCCCGAGGCTCCTCGCGTTGTCGTGGGCGGCCTCGCCTCTCACCAAGGAGAATGATTTGATGAAGAAGTATGTGCGCCTCGCCCTGGGCGGGGGAATGCTCGCCGCCATGATCGGGCTGGTCGGTTGTGGCGACGGGGCGAGCGATGGCCTGACCGCCGGCGCGGACGCCGAGAGGGCCCAGAACGTCTCCGATGCGATGAAGAAGATGGGCAACATGTCCGCGCCCAAGAAGGCTCCGCCGACTGTCGGCAAGGACGCGTCGGCTCCGGCCCAGGCCGGGGATGCCGAGGCGAAGTAAGCATCGGCCTTGCGAAGTCCTGGCGCGAGGGACGACGGACGGGATTGGCCGTGTCAAAGCGAAAACGACCATCGTCGACGACCCTCGCCCTCGCGTCGCTGATCCTCCTGGGATCGGCCACGGCGGCCTGGTTCGCCCTCGGGCCGCAGCGATCCGCCGAGGCTGAGGGAGAGCGGGCCGCCGCCCTCGCCGCCATCGCCCGCAGCGACCGCGACGAGGCCAGGGCCCGCCTCGATCGCTGGCTCGCCCTCGAGCCCCGGTCGGGAGAGGCCAAGGCTCTATCGGCCCAGGTCGACATCGAAACAGGCGACCTGGCCCGCGTCAGCGACCAATTGAACGAGGCCCGGGCGCTCGGATTCCCCGAGCCGGGCCTCGAGCGCGTCCATGCGCTGGTCCTGGCGCGGATGGGGCGGTTCGGCGAGGCCGAGCCGATCCTCGCGAGGGAATTGAACGAACACCCGGACGACGCCGCGGTGCTGGAGGCGCTCGCCCTCGTCTACCTCAAGACGTACCGGCTTCGCGACGCCGAGAAGCTGATCGCGCGCTGGATGCGGGCGCAGCCCGACGCCGCCCGCCCGTACGTGTGGCGTGCGGAGATCGATCGACGAATCCAGGTCGACACCTCGATCGACCTGGAGACCGACTACCGCGAAGCGCTCCGGCGCGACCCCGGGCTCGAAGCGGCCCGGCTGGGCCTGGCGGAACTCCTCCGCCGCGCGCATCGAGGCGCCGAGGCCGCCGCCGAATACGAGATCTACCTGAAAGCTCGGCCCGACGATCCCACGGCCCTCGCCGGGGCCGGCCAGAACGCCGTCGATCTCGGCCGGATCGACGAGGGGCTGAAGCTGGCGGACGCCGCACTGGCCGTCGATCCCCAGAACGTGACCGCCTTGCGCGCACGCGCGGCGGCCGAGTTGAGTCGAGGCGACCCCGAGTCGGCGCTCAAGCGGCTCGACCGCTGTTTGAAGATCAACCCGTTCGACAGCGAGGCGCTCTACACGCGAAGCCTCGTCCGGGCCCGGCTCGGCCAGGCCGACGAAGCGCGAGCCGACCTCGAGACCGTAGAACGGCTCAAGCGCGAGCAGGCCGAGCTTTTGGCGATCCGCGACAAGCTGATGGCCGCGCCCGACGACAACGGCCTGCGGGCGCAGGTCGCCGCCTGGATGCTCGCCCACGGCCGGGCCGACGAAGCCGTCGAGTGGGCGCGAACCATCCTCGCGAGCAACCCCAAACATCGAGCGGCCAACCGGATCATGGCCGAATACTACGACACGCAGCCTGACGGCTCGGGGCTGGCGAACTATCATAGACTCCAGGCCGCCGACGCCGACGCCGACGCCGACGCGGGCGCCGAACAGCGCTGAGCGGAGACGGAGATGGGCAAGCGCGGGGTCAGGCTGGTTCTGGGGGGCGTACTGCTGGCCGCGACGTCGGCGGGCGCGGTCGTCGACTACGGAACCTCCCCGTCATTCGTCCAGTGTTCCCCCAGCCTCTAGGAATGCCCGATGTTTTGTTCGGGCCCGTTGTGTTTTGCGGTTCTGCCCCCTTTCCTACTCTCTTTCTGGAAACAAAAAGCGTCTGTATCGCCTAAGTAATTGACACGCCATTACGCGCCGAATATTTTAGGATCGCCTTGAGACGCAATTGCGTTGAGATGTTTGTCACCAATCTCTCCAGGAGGCGCAACATGTCAATCACGTCGATTCGAGGAAACGCAAAACGGCGCAACCGGAATTTCACTCCGGGTTGGATCGCAAAATCGGGCTATGGTCGGCTCGAGGCGCGGGCCCTCACCGCTCCCGCCATTTTCAGGAGGCCTCCATCCGATCCGCTCGAGGCTACGGATTTGTTGACGGCCACAGTGATCGGTCAGCCCGTAGATAACGGTGTCAATGCCGCCGTAGTTGCGGGAACGATCTTCAACGCTGCGGGGACGATGTCCGTTCTTCAGATGGCGAGCATCGGCGTTATAGACTCCGTCAATCCTAACGCTCCCGCAGCCCCGGTCGGCACATACGAGGTCTCTTTCGCGAGCGATGTGACACTCATACACTCCGGCGGAGCTGGTGCTGCCCCCAACGCCCTCGCCGCAACCACTCTCGTTCGAAACTACGTTCTCGCCGACACGAATCCAGGCGGGAGCGTGAATCCTGCCGTCGTCACCGAGAGTTTTACGATGGGCTATACCTTTCAGGTTGGCGGCATGTTCGCCGTCGGCCTGGCTACCCCAGGTATGACCGTTGTAGCCAACGGTGCCGGCACGACCGTTACCATCCCGGGCTTCGCTAGCCTCAACCTCACCACCAGCAGTTCCGGAACGATCGGGGGCGGTCAGACGTACTATTCTTATAGCTTTATCGCGTCTCCAGGACTCCGTTCTCTGACTCTGACGGCAACGCGACCGGTGGGCATCCTTCCTGGGGCGGGAACAAACCCCAACGGCACGGCCACAGGAATCCCGTGGAACGTGGCCTCCAACACCCTCATCAACACGGTGTCAACTATAGGCGGTACTAATGACCTAAAGACGACCTATAAGCTGGATATTGCGTAGGATTCTTCTTCCCGGACCCCGCCCGAGCCAAAGTGCTCTTGGGGAACTTCCACAAGCTCCTGCGGCTCGGCTTTCAGCCATTCCCCACGTCGCTCCTCAGGCCGCGTGAAGCAGTTCCGCGACCTGGGGCCGGCGCTCAAGCGGCTCGACCGCTGTCTGAAGTTCAACCCGTTCGATAGCGAGGCGCGCTAGACGCGGAGCCTGGTGCGCTCGCGGCTTGGCCAGGCCGTCGAGTGGGCCCGAACCATCCTCGCGAGCAACCCCAAACATCGAGCGGCCAACCGGATTATGGCCGAATACTACGACACGCAGCCTGACGGATCGGGGCTGGCGAACTATCATAGACTCCAGGCCGCCGACGCCGACGCGGGCGCCGAACAGCGCTGAGCGGAGACGGAGATGGGCAAGCGCGGGGTCAGGCTGGTTCTGGGGGGCGTGCTGCTGGCCGCGACGTCGGCTGGCGCGGTCGTCGGCTGGCGCGCGTATGCGGCGGGGCGCGTCCGCGCCGAGGTCGCTCAGGCACGCCAGGAGATGGCCTCCGGCTTGATCAACCTGGCGCGCGACCGCTTGACGAAACTCCTCGACGGCGGATGGTCCGACGACGGCGAGGCCGCCCTCGAACTGGCCCACTGCGAGATGATGCGGGGACGCCGCGACGCGGCGTTCGCGGCCTGGGAGCGCGTGCCCGATCAATCGCCCGTCGCCCCTCAGGCGGCCCTCGAACGGGGCGGCGTCCTGACCCAGGCCGGGCGGTTCCAGCAGGCCGAGGAGGTCCTGAGCCCCTTCGTCTTCCGGCCCTCCCCCCAACGCGCCGACATCCGTCACGCGCTGCTGACCGTGCTCGTGCAAGAAGGGCGGCAGGCCGATGCGCGACGGTTGATCGAGCGGCAATGGGACCGGACGACCTCGGACGAGCGCGCCGAGCGGATGGCCTTGCTGCGCGAGCACATCGCGCTCGACTTCGAGCCGGTGGATCTCGAAGTTAACTTTGGGAAGATCCTCGACCACGACCCGCCGGGCGACGACGGGGCGCGGATGCGGCTCGCCAAGGCGCATCTGGCGATCCGGGCGGGGAAGCTGCCGCAGGCCAGGGAATGGCTCGACGTCAACCTCCGCGACCGTCCCGTCGACCCGATAGCCTGGCGGGCGATGCTCGATTGGGCCGTCGCCGCCGCTGATCCCGCCGCGGCGCGATCGGCCCTCGCCCACCTGCCGGCCTCCCACTTCACCACGACCGAGGCCGCGGCCCTCCGCGCCTGGTTCGCCGGCCAGAGCGGCGACGAGGCCGCCGAGCGCGCCGAGCTGGAACGCCTGGTCGCGAGCGAGCCGAACCGGCCGGCGTCGTGGACGCGACTGATCGAGCTGGCCCGCCGGCAAGCCGACGCCGACGCTTCTGCCCGGTTCCAGAAGCGCAAGGCGGAACTCGACGCCGCCCAGGACGCCTATCTCCGGCTCCACAAGAAAGACGCCATGGCTGAGAACCTCGGCGCGTTCGCCGGGCTGGCGGCGACCCTCGGACGCGGGTTCGAGGCTTGGGGGTTTTGCTCGCTGATCCTGACCGACGACCCGAACAACGCCGACGCGCGCGCGACCCTGTCGGCCCTCGCCGAGCCCCCAGCGCTCGCGGGATCGCCGGGCGTGACGCTCGCCGACGCGTTGGCGCTGAAAGAGTCGCCGACGGTCGCGGACTCGACGGCGCTGAAGCCCTCGGCCGCCCGCGCCGTCCCGACCTTCGTCGATGACGCCGAGTCCGCCGGGCTGGGGAGTCTCGTCTTCGACAACGGCCATTCGCCGATCTGGCAGCTCCCCGAGATGTCGAGCGGCGGCGTCGCGCTGATCGACTACGACGGCGACGGCTGGCTCGACGTCTACGCGCTGCAAGGCGGTCGGTTCCCGCCGACGCCCGGCTCGTCGTCCGGCGACCGCCTGATGAGGAATAAAGGGGACGGGACGTTCGAGGACGTGACCGTGGCGGCGGGCCTCGCGGCCTTCCCGCGCGGGTACAGTCACGCGGTCGCCGTCGGCGATTACGACGGCGACGGCCGCCCCGACCTGTTCGTCACCCGATGGCGCGGCTACGCCCTTTACCGCAACAAGGGGGACGGGACGTTCGAGGACGTGACCGTGGCGGCGGGCCTCGGCGGTGGCGACCGCGACTGGCCGACCTCGGCCGCCTTCGCCGACCTCGACAACGACGGCGATCTCGACCTTTACGTCTGCCACTACGGTGCATGGGACGCCGACCATCCGACGCTCTGCAAGGACCCGAGCAACACCTCTTACGCCTCGTGCGATCCCCGCACGATCTCGGCGACGCCCGACCACCTGTTTCGCAACGACGGCGGCGTCTTCGTCGATGCGACCGCCGAAGCGGGGATCGTCGATCGCGAGGGCAGGGGGCTTGGCGTCGTCGCGGCCGACTTCGACGACGACGGCAAGCTCGACCTGGCCGTCGCCAACGACGGCACCGCCAACTACCTGTTCCACAACAAGGGGGGCCTTCGGTTCGAGGAGGTCGGCCACGACTCGGGTTTCGCCGCGAGCGCCGACGGCGGCTACAAGGCCGGCATGGGGATCGCCTGCGGCGACCTCGACGGCGACGGTCGGATCGACCTGGCCGTCACCAACTTCTACCTCGAATCCACGACGTTTTATCACAACATGGGAGGAGGGGCCTTCGCCGATCACACGTCGATCGTCGGCCTCGCCGCGCCGAGCCGCTGGCGGCTGGGGTTCGGGGTCTCGTTTCTGGACGCCGACGCCGACGGCCGGCTCGACCTCATGTCGGCCAACGGCCACGTCAGCGACCTCCGCCCGCTGTTCCCGCACCGGATGTCCGCCCAGCTTTTCGTCGGCCTCGGCGGCGGCAAGCTGGCCGACGTCAGCGAGCAGGCCGGCGAGCCGTTCCAGCGCCCGCTGGTCGCGCGCGGCCTTGTCGTCGGCGACCTCGACAACGACGGCCGACCCGACGCCCTGATCGTCCCCCAGAATGACCCCTTGATCTACCTCCACAACACGACCGCCGACCCCGGCGGGTTCGTCGTCTTCCGGCTCGAAGGGACGCGGTCGAACCGCGACTCCGTCGGCGCGCGGGTGTCGGTCCGATCGGGCGGTCGGGTGCAAGTCGCCGCGCGGTTCGGCGGCGGCAGCTTCGCCTCGGCCGGCGATCCCCGCATTCATTTCGGCCTGGGCGAGCAGACCGCCGTCGAGTCGGTCGAGGTCCGCTGGCCCTCGGGCGTCGTCGACCGGTTCGGCCCGCTCGACGCCGGCGCCGGCTACCTCCTCCGCGAAGGCGAGAAAACCGCCCGGCCTCTGCCGGGCTTCGGCCCCCTTCCGCCGCGCGTCGACGCCACGATCAATCATGAGACGAAAGGATGATGGAATGAAGGTTCGATGGGGCATTCTCGGGTGCGCTCGGATCAGCCGTCGGGGCCTGATTCCGGGGATTCAAGGGTCGAAGTCGGGGACCCTCGCGGCGATCGCCAGTCGCGACCTCGACCGGGCGCGCGCCTGGGCCGAGGAGTTCGCGATCCCGAAGGCGTACGGGAGCTACGAGGAGATCCTGGCCGACCCGGAGATCGACGCGGTCTACATCCCGCTGCCCAACGAGCTGCACAAGCCGTGGGTCGAGGCGGCGGCCGACGCCGGCAAGCACGTCCTCTGCGAGAAGCCGCTGGCCCTCGACGCCGCCGAGGCCCGCGCGACGGCCGCCTACTGCCGATCGAAGGGCGTCCTGCTGATGGAAGCCTTCATGTGGCGGCACCAGCCGCGCACGCTGGAGCTGAAGGCCAAGGTGGCCGACGGTCTGATCGGCGATCTCCGGCTGATCCGCGCCTCGTTCTCGTTCCCGATCGACGCCGGCGACTGGCGGCTCGACCCGGCGCGGGGGGGCGGCGCCCTCTGGGACGTCGGCTGTTACGGCGTCAGCACGGCCCGGCTGTTCGCGGGGGGCGAGCCCGTGAAGGTCCGCGCGACCGCCCGGTTCCACGCCAAGAACGTCGACCTCAGCCTGGCCGCCGTGCTCGAATTCCCCGGCGGCGTGCTGGGGGCCGTCGATTGCAGCTTCGAGCAGCCGTTCCGATGCGTCTACGAGCTGGTCGGGACGAAAGGGGTGATCGAGGTCCCCGACGCCTACCTGCCGCCCGCCTCGGGCGCGCCGATCGCTCGGCTGCGGACGATCGCCTCGGGCTCCGACGCCGACGCCTCGGCCGACGTGGTCCGGACGCTCGAATTCGAGGCCGTCGACCAGTACGCCGCGATGGTCGACGCCTTCGGCCGCTCGATCGCATCAGGCTCGCTCGAATTCCCCGGCGAGGACGGCGTCGCCCAGATGGAAGCTCTCGAAGCGATCCGCACCGCCGCCGCCTCCTGACCCGGATCGGATCAAATCAGCGGAACATCTGGCCTCGCCCCTGGGCGTCGAAGGCGTCGCGGATGTGCTCGATTTCAGGGTCGGCGTCGTCGTCGGGCCAGAGGACGGCGACGACGTCGAACCGCGATCGCACTTCGAGCAGGTTGTATCGCTTCAAGAAATGCAACGCCGCCAACGTGAGCCGGCGCTGCTTTTCGAGCGTGACGGCCTCGGCCGGCTGGCCCCGGCGTCGGGCCTTGACCTCGACGAAGACGAGCGTATCGCCGTCGCGCGCGATCAAGTCGATCTCGCCGTTCGCCGTCCGGTAGCCGCGTCGGAGGATGCGCATTCCCCGGCCGCGCAGGTAGCGGGCCGCGGCGCGCTCGCCGCGGTCGCCGAGGAACCGGTTCCAGAACGCCCGCGTGATCGGGTTCATTCCCGCGCCTCGCCTCGCCTCCGCTCCCCGTCACGGCGAAGTGCCAGTCGGGTTGAACGCGACTATTGTACCCCGAGGCTGCGTTCGATATCACGCGCCTCGGAGCTGAGCGCGCCGGGCTTGCGGTTGTTTTTGAAGAACGGCGACGCGCTCGCCTTGGGGTCGGAATCGACCGCGTGGAGCTTGCTCACGTCGGCGTCGACGGCCGTCGGTTCGAGCGACTCGCCCGTGACCGACTTGGCATGGTCGCCTTTATCCTTGTCATCATGAACCCGGGTCGCGTGCCGCAAGCTCTCGCAACCCAATCCCGTCGCCAAAATGGAAGCCGCCAAGAGGCTCGACAGGCCGATCATGCGTCGCCGCATGGCCACACCATCCTCGCTTTTGAGCGTTTTGCGGAAAGCCACCGACCGAGACCCGGCCGGACGACCCCCCTCTTTTTGAAGCGGGCGAAGGCCCGAAGATGGGAATCCCCAAACGAAAGGCGGCGTACTATGCCGGATGTCTGAAGAGCCGTCCAGACGAATCGTCGATTTCAGCTTCACCGATCTTCAGTAAATCGGTTCTTGCCGTGGAAGGTGCCGACACAAGCCTCGCGAACGGGCGAGGATCTCCCCCGCGTCCTTCAGGAGGAGATCGGGCGGTTGTTTGGGAAGTTCCGCGCGGCGGTCGTGCTCTGCTGTCTCGAAGGTCTTACCGCGAAATGGCGGCCGGCAGATTGGGCTGCCCCGTCGGGACGATCCGCAGCAGGCTGTCGCCCGGCCGCTGTGCGGCGGTGGATCGGGTCGCGGCCCTGGTCGGAGGAAAAGGCCCGTCGCCAGCGCCGGAAGCTCGTTTTCGTGATCTAATCCGGCTGACGGGCGGGGGACGACCTAAGTTACTTTCAGAAGCTGCGACATAGCGCCGTATTGCGGGTCCAGGGGACCGGCTCGCGTCCCTGGAGAGTGATCCCTGAGAGGTCCCAAGGCACATGGCTATCGAAGGGCCGAATCCGACCGCCTTGCGCGAGCTGGCACGAGCCTTCGTGCTGCCGCCCATGCTCTTCGCCGGATTGGCCGCCGTCTTCCTCGGCCTGATCGCGCACTTGGTCGCGGTCATGGCGCGGATCGACCGCTCCGACACGGTCATCGCCCGAACAAGCCTGATCCAGGCGATCCTGGGCGACATGCAGGATTGGAGGCGGGTCGACCTGGATCGCTCGATCGCCGGCGTCCCCGATTCCTTCGCTCGACAGGCGATCGACGTCGACCGCCGCTGGATGATCGACGCGATGCGAGGCCGCCTGACGGAGCTCCTCCGCGTCGAGGAAGAGGAAGTCGTCCGCAGCGAGCGCAACCAAGCCGTCCGGCGGTCGACGTGGACGATCGTGTGTGCGAGCCTCGTCGCCTCAGCTTTACTTGGGTTGATCCTCGCAACCACGGCCCGACGGCAACTGGTAGCCGTGTCCCGGTCTTACGACCACGTTCTGGACGACGCTCGGCGCCAGGCCGAGGCGGTGCGCGATCGGGAGGCGATCCTGAGCAGCTTCTACGACAACGCCCCGATGATGATGGGCATCTCCGAGATCTGCGGCGACGACCTGTTGATGATCTCCGCCAATGCGCCCACGGCGCGCCCTCTGGGCCTGACGCCCGACGCCATGCGTGGACGGCTCTCCAGCGAGGTGGGCATCACGAAGGAGCACAATCGCCGCTGGATCGACGCCTATCGCGACTCCGAGCGGACCGGCCGGCCGATCCGTTTCGAGTACGCGTACGATCACCCCGGCGGTCGGGCCTGGCTCTCCGCAGTCGGCTGCCCGCTCGAAGGCTTCCCGGGCCGATTCACCTACATCGTCCAGGACGACTCCGAGCGCAAGCAGGCCGAGGAGGCGCTCCGCGAGAGCCGCGAGCGACTCCGCGCGGCCTTGACCGCGTCGGGCACCGGCACCTTTCGCTGGGACATCCGCACCGGCGCGGTAGACAGCGACGAGAACCTCGACCGGCTCTTCGGCATCCCCGCGGGCCAGGAGGCCGGCTGCGTCGCGGACTTCATGGATCGGATCCACCCGGACGATCGAGACGCCGTCGCTACGGCCGTCGACCGAAGCGCGCAGCGGGGCGAAGACATTTGTGTGGAGTTCCGCGTCGTCTGGCCCGACGGGACCGTGCACTGGCTCGCCGACAAAGGCAAGACGTTCGTCGACGCCGCCGGCAAGCCGTCGTACATGGCCGGCGCGTGCGTCGACGTCACAGCGCATCGGGTCGCCGAGGAGGAGATTCGCGGCCTCAACGCGCGGCTCGAACTGCGTCTGGCCCGGCTTGCCGCGCTGCGTCGCATTGACGCGGCGATCACCGCCGGCCTCGACCTGCGACAGACCTTGGGAGTCGTCCTCGACGAGGTCGCCGCCCAACTCGGCGTGGATGCTGCCGACGTGCTCATGCACGACACGCAGGCCCGGACGCTGGTCCGCGCCGCCGAGATGGGCTTCCAGACGCCCGGGATGAGCGAGCGTCCCATGCCGCTCGATCGGAGCGTTCCCGGCTGGGTCGCCCTGGAGGGCCGTCGCCTCGACGTGGCTGACCTGAGCTGCTCCACCCTCACCCACGCCTGCGCCGAGGGGCTCGTCGAGGAAGGCTTCGTCGCCTACCATGCCCTGCCACTGTTGGCCAACGGCCAGGTCCGTGGCGTGCTCGAAGTCTTCCATCGGAGCCCGCTCGACGCCGACGCCGATTGGCTCGAATACCTGGAGACGCTCGCCGGCCAAGCGGCTATCGCCATCGACAACTCCTCGCTGCTCGACGGCCTGCGGCGCTCCAACGCGGAGTTGGCGGCGGCCTACGACGCGACGATCGAGGGGTGGGCGCGGGCGCTGGACCTTCGCGATCAGGAGACCGAGGGGCACTCTCGACGCGTCACCGAAATCACCGTCCGGCTGGCCCGCGCCATGGGGGTCGGCGAGGCCGAGTTGGTGCATCTACGCCGCGGCGCGCTGCTGCACGACATCGGCAAGGTCGGCATCCCCGATCGGGTCTTGCTCAAGCCCGGCCCGCTCGACGACGAGGAATGGGAAGTCATGCGCCGCCACCCGGCGTACGCCTACGAGATGCTCTTCCCGATCACGTTCCTCAGGCCGGCGCTCGAGATCCCGTACGGCCACCACGAGCGATGGGACGGCTCGGGCTATCCGCTGGGCCTCAAGGGGGAAGAGATCCCACTGTCGGCCCGTATCTTCGCGGCGGTGGACGTCTGGGACGCGTTGGGGAACGATCGACCGTACCGGGCCGCCTGGCCGCGCGACCGGGTCCGCGACCACATCGCCTCCCTCGCCGGCACCCATCTCGATCCGCGCGTCGTTGAATCCTTCCTGGCGATGATCGACGAGCAGGCGCACTGCGACGCGGTCGGGGCCGAGCACGTGATCAGCGAAGGCGAGACGCCGGCTTGGGCGAGGCATCCCCTCGCGGCGGCGTTCCCGGCGCAGAGCCAAGAGATCAGCGGCAGGAGCGAGGTCGGGTGGCGCATGCAAGAAGCCTAGATCAAAGCACTGGTCGGTTCGTCGGGAGGGCGTTGCAGCGGGAGCTGCACGTTGAAGGCCGAGCCCTGTCCGACGGCCGACGACCAGGTGAGCGAGCCACCCGCCAGCGCGACCATCCGCGCGGCGCGGGGGAGTCCCAGGCCGAGGCCGCGGCCGGCCTGGCGACCGCAGAAGAACGGGTCGAAGAGATGGGCCCCTTCGGACGACGAGACTCCCTTGCCGCCGTCGGCGACCGACAGCCGCAGTTCTTGCCCCTGGCGGGACGAACGGACCTGGATCTTGCCGCCGCCGACGCTCGCCTGCAACGCGTTGCGAATCAGGATGTCGGCCAGGTGGCGGAAGGCGTCGGGGTCCATCCACGTCGGCTGATCGGAGGCCTCGACCTCGCTGGTCAGGCGAATCCCCCGCGACTCGGCCTCGGCCTCGAACTCGGCCAGGCACGCGCGGAGCACGTCGGCGGGACGGCAGGCGCGGGGGCGCGGCTCGGGGGGACGGGCGACGAACATCAGGTCGCGGAGGATGCGATGCGTCCGCTGGGCCTGGCTGAGGATGATCCGCAGCGAGCGCGCGGTCGCCGGGTCCGCCGCCTTCGCCAGCAGCAGTTGGGCGCGGCCGACGATCACCGCCAACGGGTTGTTCAGCTCGTGGCCGGCGCCCGCGGCGAACTCGGCGAGGGCGTCCAGCTTGGCGGAACGAGTCCGCTCCTCCTCGTCCTCGGCGCTCTGGCGAGAGCCCCGGACGACGGCCTGGAGCCGGCGTTCGAGCATGTCGCGATCGGCGATCCGCGTCGCCCACGACCGCCAGGCCTCGATCACGCGGGTCCGTTCGAGCCGGCCGCGCAGCTCGGTTTGATCGGGATCGAGCCAGAGCTGGATCTCGGCGACGACGCCGGTCCGCGATTCGAGCGGGATCGTCCATGACGCGGGCCGGCTGGGGACGTCCAGGCCGTCGCCCTCGGCCGTCGCGGGCTCGGCTTCGGGCCACTCCGGATCGCGCCAGACCACGCGGGCGGCGTTGACCTCGGGTTCCTCGCACCAGATCATCCCCGCGCGGGCGGTCCAGCTTTCGGTCGACTCGTGGGGAAGGTCGTCGGCCAGGGCGTGGATGATCCGCTCCTGGGTGGCGTTGGTTCGCGACAGCGCGGCGAGACGGAGATGCAGCCGGGCGTTCTCGCGAGTCATCCGCTCTTCATGGGGCGAGGCGTCGGCCGTCGCGAACATCGACGCGCATTTCGACTGAACCTCGGCCACGAGGATGCGGAGCCGGGGCTCGGTGGGAAGCGACTCCCGACCGGCGGCGTTCAACGACCAGGGGGTCGATTCGGCCCATCGCACGGCTTCCTGGATCAGCGCCAGCCGCTCGGGCTCGCGGGCGGCCGAGGCCAGCGCGCCGGCGGAATCGTCATGGAGCCAGGCGGCGTCGACGATGAGCGGCTCGCAACCCCAGCGCTCGGCGAGCCGACGGCCGAGGTCGGCCATGTCGGTCCCCAGGTCGGCAAGCTCCAGACGACGGCGGACGGCCCGGTCGTTCTCGTTGAGCCAGCGGGCGAACCAGTCGGGATCGACGGCCGCCACCGCCCATCGGCCGATTCCGTGCAGCAGCCCGGCGCGGACGAGCTGGTCCGGGTCGCGGTCGCCCTTCTCACGGGCCAGCGATCGGCAGGCGAGGGCGACGGCGACCGAATGCCGCCAGAGGCGCTGAATCGCCTCGGTGCACGGGCCCGTGGCCAGCGTCGCGGGCCACCACGCGGTTTCCGCCACGATTTCGAGCGGGTCGGCCCGGCCCGGCCTCGTTCGCTCGGCCAGCACCCACCCCGGGTCGAGGTCGAGCCCCCCCCGGGCGGCACCGACGCCGACGCCCGGCGCGGGGACGTCGGACGGCTCGCCGCTGCACGCCGAGGCGACAGCCGCCACCACCGCGCGGGCCGAGTGGGGACGTACGGGAAGATGGCACAGCCCCTGCAAGCGACTGTGCGGCTTCCCCCCCGGCGACTTTCGTCCTGAATGGACCCGCACGGTAATCGGGCTCCTTCCCGACCCCCCCGCCCGCCTGACTCGAGATCGGGCCGGACGGCCGGATCAAGGCAAGGCCGGACGCCAACGACGATCGAGACGAGGCAAGGCTTGCCTGATGCACGCAAGCGATCGCCAGCGTTTCACCCGTTGGGGCGGGTCTCCATATCCAAGAGTCGGCAGATTCGCTTCATTAGTTCATCGATATCGAGCGGTTTGTGGAGGAAATCGTCCGCGCCGGACGCCTTCAGCTCCTCGATCTTGTCTTCTTCGACCATGCCCGAGATGCAGATGATCTTGATGTCGGCGATCGTCGGGTCCTTGCGGATCAGTTCGCAGACCGCCTGGCCGTTGATGTCCGGCAGCATGACGTCAAGGATGATCAGGTCGGGGTGATACTCCTTGGCGAGCATTCCCGCGCCGAAGCCGTTGTTGACGGATTTGTTCTCGAACCGGTTGTCGCCCGAGAGCACCTCGGCGATGAGGTCGACAACCGCCTGGTCGTCGTCGACGATCAGGATGCGACGGCGCCCGCTCTCCAGCGCGTCGGTGGGAATTCCATTGTCCCTCATGAAGCGGTACAGCGCCTCGCGAGGAATGCGTCGGAATCGGGATCCAGGAACCCGAAATCCTTTGAGCTGACCCGAGTCAAAGCAGCGGATGATGGTCTGCTGACTGACCTTGCAGATCTTGGCAGCCTCGCCTGTCGTGTAAACGGTCTTCATAGTAGTTGAAATCCCGATTTCCCCGACCGAGAAGAGACTCGACCCACGGGACGCCACCCTGACGACCCTCGTGCGACGCGAAACGATTCTCGATCGGCCTCCGTGCGACACATCCTTGTCCAGTTCACCGCCTACGAACGATCGATGGGATGGTTGACCAGTCTTCCTCGCTTACGGTCAACCCGTGGCAATGACTCAGGCGTTAAAACCTGCGAAGGCTATAGATCTTGCCGATCTTGCCGATTCAGCCAATTGTAAAATGCCCCTCTGGTTTGTCAATCCAGATGATTACGTGATGGAATCCGGCGTGGTCCCTGCTCCACGTGCGCCTTGAGTCCCGCTGCCGCCCTCAATTTCCAGGCCGAGCAAAGAGAAAATAGGCGGTCTCTGGCGATCACGCGATCTGGATCGCCTGAGAATTGGCAAAAAATGTCGATTTGTCAAACAAATACCGAATGCGGCTTTCTGTCAATCTCGGTTGTCGCTCACGACTCCGAGGGTGACAGAGTATCCGCGCTCTGAGAAAGACGACGACGCGAAGCGGCTTTCCGGTATTGGGGCGATTTCCGACGAGCGGGTTGCAATCGAGCGCAATGTGATGCGGGCTCGGTTCAGGCGTCTTGGGTCGGCAGCGGGCCACGGCGCTTGAGGTGGATGAGCAGGGTGGCGAGGTCGGCGGGGTTCACGCCGCTGATCCGGCCCGCCTGGCCGAGCGACTGGGGGCGGACGCGCTCGAACTTCTCGCGCGCCTCGGCCCGGAGCTGATGGATCGCCCCGTAGTCGAGGTCGCCGGGGATCGTCTTGTCTTCGAGGCGGCGGAACCGCTCGATCTGCTCGACCTGCCGGCCGACGTAGCCGTTGTACTTGGCCTCGATCACCACCTGACCGACGACGTCGTCCGGCCAGCCGGTCTCGGCCAGCTCGGGGGCGAGGTCCACCAGGTCGGACCAGGTGGTTTCGTGGCGCCGCAGGACCTGGAACAGCGACACGCCGCCGCGCCGGGTGGTCGTCAGGCGGTCGCGCAGGCCGTTGATCGCGTCGCGACGGGCTTCGAACCGCGACCAGCGGGCGTCGTCGACCAGGCCGACGCGGCGGCCGCTCTCGGTGAGCCTCAGGTCGGCGTTGTCGTGGCGCAGCAGCAGCCGATACTCGGCGCGGCTGGTGAACATCCGGTAGGGCTCGTCGACCCCTCGGGTCACGAGGTCGTCGATCAAAACGCCGATGTACGCCGACGAGCGGTCGAGCACGAACGGCGGCTCGCCTTTCACGGCGAGCGCGGCGTTGATCCCGGCGATCAGGCCCTGGGCGGCGGCCTCCTCGTAGCCGGTCGTGCCGTTGATCTGGCCGGCGAAGAAGAGGCCCGGCACGGCCTTGGTTTCGAGCGTGGCGTTGAGCTGCTCGGGAGGCGCGAAATCGTACTCGACCGCGTAGCCGTAGCGCATGATCTCGGCGTTTTCGAGGCCCGGAATCAGCGGAATGACGGCTTCCTGGACGTCGCGGGGGAGGCTCGTGGAGATCCCGTTGCAGTAGTATTCGAGCGTGTTGCGGCCCTCGGGTTCGAGGAAAATCTGGTGCGATTCGCGGTCGGCGAACCGGACGACCTTGTCCTCGATCGACGGGCAGTAGCGCGGGCCGGTCGACTGGATCTGGCCCGAGTACATCGGCGCGCGGTGGAGGTTGGCGCGGATGATCTCATGGACGGCCGGGTTGGTCGCCGTGATGTGGCATTCCATCTGCGGCTGCTCGATCCGGTCGGTCAAGAACGAGAACGGGACCGGCTCGGCGTCGCCCGGCTGCGGGGCGAGCTTGGCGAAGTCGATCGTCCGGCCGTTGATCCGGGGCGGCGTGCCGGTCTTGAACCGTCGCAGCTCGAAGCCGAGCGACCGGAGGCTCTGCGAGAGGCCGAGGGCCGCGACGTCGCCGCCGCGCCCGCCGACGGTCTTCTCCTCGCCGGTGTGCATGAGCGCCTGGAGGAATGTGCCGGTCGTCAGCACCACGGCCCCGGCCTTGTAAACAATCCCCCCCCGGCAGCGAAGCCCGACGATCCGGCCGTCGACGACGTCGAGCGTCTCGATCATCTCCTGGCGGAGCGTGAGGTTCGGCTGCCGCTCGACGGTCAGCTTGGCGAGGAACTGGTACGCCTTCTTATCGCACTGGGCGCGGGGGCTGTGCATGGCCGCCCCCTTGCCTCGATTGAGCAGGCGGAACTGGATCGCCGTGGCGTCGGTCAAAACGCCCATCGCGCCCCCCAGGGCGTCGACTTCGCGGACGATCTGCCCCTTGGCCACGCCGCCGATCGCCGGGTTGCAGCTCATCTGACCGACCGTGTCGCAGTTCATGGTCAAAAGCGCGGTGCGCAGGCCCATGCGGGCGGGCGCGAGGGCCGCTTCGAGTCCCGCGTGCCCCGCGCCCACGACGATCACGTCGAACTGGTAAGGATCGCGTGTCTTTCCCATGTTCTCGCTTTGCTTCGCATCACCGGTCGTTCGTGGATCGTTCGTGCGCCTCGCCCGTTCATTTTAGCGGTGGATTCGCGCCCGCGAACAGAGCAGGAGGTCGAGTCGCCCGCGCCTCGGGTCGTCGCCGCGCCCGGCTTGACCGAGGTTCCCGACCCGCTCTAAGGTGATAGACGTCCGACGACCATTTGGGGACGAGCCCCCCTCGAAATTTTCGTTAACATATGGGAACGCGAGCCATGGCAGAGACGCGCAAGGGCGAAGTGACGTTCAAGGGCAACCCGGTCGAGCTGGTCGGCCCCAAGCTAAAGGCGGGCGACAAGGCCCCGGATTTCCAGGCGGTGGGCGCGGGCCTGGCGGTGCTGTCGCTGGCCGACACCGCGGGCAAGGCCCGGCTGTTCAACGTGGTGCCGTCGCTCGACACCCCGGTCTGCAACAAGCAGACGAAGCATTTCGCCGAGGTCCTCAAGGAGCTGGGCGACAAGGTGGCGGCCTACACCGTCAGCACCGACCTGCCGTTCGCCCAGGCCCGGTTCTGCACCGAGGCCCAGATCGACAACGTCAAGAACCTCTCCGACGCTCACAACCACAGCTTCGGCGAGCACTACGGCGTCTTGATCCAGGGGCTGCCGGTCCCGCTGCTGGCCCGCGCGGTCTTCGTCGTCGACGGCTCGAACACGATCACCTACGTCCAGATCGTCCCCGAGATCGCCACCGAGCCCGACTACGAGCCCGCCCTGAAGGCCCTGAAAGCCGCCGCCGGCGCTTGACGCCTGGCTTCGCCTTGCCGCTCGCCTCGCCCTGGCCTCAAGGCGTCAGGGTGAGGCGGTGGCGGGTCAGCAGTTCGCAGCCGTTTTCGGTGATGAGGTAATTGCGCTCGAACCGCATTAGTCCGACCTCGGGCGCGTTGATGCTCGGCTCAAGGGCGACGACGTCGCCGACGGCCAGAGTCTCGTCGCTGTCGGGGACCAGAAAAGGTGGTTCGGGATGGCCGAGGCCGAGGCCGTGGCCGCTGTGCGATTGGAAGTACGAGTCGAGTTTCAGGCTCGCGAAATAGCCGCGGACGGCGGCGTCGATGGCGCGGGCCTCGCGGTCGGGGCCGAGCAGGGCTTCGCCGGCGGCCAGAGCGCCGAGGCAGGCGTCGGCCATCGCGCGCTGGCGGGCGGTCGGCTCGCCGCCGACGACGAACGTGTTCGTGAAATCGGCCCGGTAGCCGTGGACGACGACCGAGAAATCGAGCAACAGCAGCTCGCCGGCCCGGATCGGCCGGTTTCTCAGCCGAGGGGTGCGCGGGGGCTCGATCGCGTCGGGGCCGCCGCTGGCGACGAAGTCGCCGTACACCTGGACCGGCTCGCCGGCCTCGCGGACGGCCGCCTCCTGCACGATCAAAAAGGCGTCGAGTTCCGTCATGCCCGGCCGCATCCGATCGAGGGCCGCGGCGTGGGCGGCTTCACCCGCCCGGGCCGATCGGCGGAGCAGGGCCAGCTCGTCGGCGTCCTTCGCGCGCCGCAGCTCGCGGACGATCGGATCGATGTTCGACACCTCGAACGCCTGGTCGTCCGAGATGCCGGAGACGCCGTCGAGGATTCCAGCTGGAATCGACGCGTACTCGACGCCGAGCCGGCTCCCCGCGGTTCGCGGCCAGGCCTCCGTGAACGCCTCGACGAGCCTGTCCCCCCGGTGCGGCGCCGGACGCTCGCCCGCATACCACGAGAACGCCGCCGTCGCGTCGACGTGGCTTTCCGCCAGGTACGGATCGAGCAGGTCGTCGGCGATGAGGATCGCCCGGTCGGGAAGCAAAATGAGCGCGGCGCTCGATTCCGACGATCGGAACGTGAAGGGAGAAGCGCGAAAGCCGGCGAAGTAGACCAGGCTTTCCGGCTGCGTGATCACGATCGCGTCGATCGTGCCGGCCGTCGCTTCCCAAAGCCGCCGCCGCCGCGCCAGACATCCTTCACGGGTGAGCATGCAAACCTTTCGGGAATAGCGCGGCCGCCGCGGCGAAGACTCTCTCGGGCCGCCGCGCCGAGGTTGATCGACCGACGAATCTAGCCTAAAAGAAAGGACGCGTTCAAGTCGAGTCGCACCCGATCAGGCCAGCGCGGCCGCCTGGCGGGCGGAAGTCGTGAGCCTCGCGTCCACTTTTCTCATCTCTCGGCCACCTCCGGCAATTCAAAAGGAGCCGCGTCCCGATGCCCGATCCCGTAAACCTGACCGAGGACGTTCCGCCGACCCCGGACGACGACGAGGCGTTCGGCCTGGACCTGGAGATCCCCGCCGAGGTCGTCGCGGCGATCCTCGAACCGGAGGCGGAGCCTGAGCCTGAGCCAATCACGGAGCAAGTTCTCGTCGAGCCCGACAACGACGTCCGCCGGGCGGTCGATCGGCTCGGCGATCGGATCGACCAGCGGCTGGCGGGCCTTCAGGCCCAGTTCGATCGCGAGGTTCGGGCCGAGGCCAGCCGCGAGCGGGTCGTCGACCGGCTGCACGCCGAGCTTCAGGAATACAAGCAGGACCTGCTGCTGAAGGTGCAGCGGCCGATCTTCGTCGACCTGATCCAGCTTCACGACGACGTCGGCAAGATGGCCGAGGCCCAGGGGGACGACGGCGAGGCCGTCCGGGGGATGCTCGAATCGATCCAGACCGCCGTCGAGGACATCCTCTACCGCCAGGGCGTCGAGCCGTTCCGCAACGACGACGAGGCGTTCGACCCCCGCCGCCAGCGCGCCGTCACGACCACGCCGACCGACGAGCCCGACCGCGCCAAGACCGTCGCCCAGCGGCTCCGCCCCGGCTTCCAGGCCGGCGACAAGGTCATCCGCCCCGAGATCGTGACGGTCTATACCCTCAAGCCGTGAGCCTCGCGGATCAGAGCGCGCCTCTGGCCACGATCGCCGTGACGACCCGGTCGCCGAGGCTTTCGAGGTCGCTCGGGCTCTCGGCGACCTTGGCGAACGGCGGCGGGAGCGCAGTCCCCTGGTCGGGCTGCGAGCGGACGCGCTGGTCGGCCAGGTCGAACACGCCGTACACGACCCCGGCCCGCGAATTCCCCTGGAACATCTCGACCTCCCGCTGGACGTCGAACGCCGTGAGGGCGGCGTTGAGGTACACGCCGGTCTCGACCAGCGCGTCATAGTAGCCGGGGTGATTCTTCGCGTCACTCCCGCACACGCGATCAACGGCCTTGGCCGCCCCCCGGACGGCGATCAGCACCCGATCGACGAGCGACCGCAGCGCGTGGGTGAGCCCGAGGTCCGGGTAGTCGTTCGGGGCCAGGTACAGGTCGACGGCCGCCTTCACCGCGCCGCAGCCGGTGTGCCCCAGGACCACCACCAGCGCCAGACTGCCACCAAGATTGCGGACGGCGTAGTCGATGCTCCCCAGGCACTCGGTCCCCAGCACATTGCCGGCGACCCGGATCACGAACAGGTCGTTGGGCGACTGGTCGAAGATCTGCTCGATCGGCGCGCGGGCGTCCGAACACCCCAGCACCAGGGCGTACGGCGTGTGCAACGGCACGCCCGCGACGTCCCTGAGCCCAAGCCGCAGCGGATCGACCTTGATCACCAACGGTTCCGTGAGGATTTCGCCTTCAAGCTCCGCCTTGACCCGATCGACCGTATGGCGATACCGAAGATGTCCGCTTTCCAACGATTTCAAGGCCCCTTCGGCGTTCAGCGCCGGCCGGGGGGCGATCTTCTCGAACGGATCGTAACGGTAGATAATGTCCACATTCGGCTCCGATTTTGGCGGGGCGTCGCGCGAGGCGCTCTCGACGCCCCGTCAGGCGAACATTGTCCCGCGCAGACGATCGCCCGCCAAGATCACGAGGTTCGTTGGCGGGCGATCATCCGGGTTCCCGGTGTTCTCGTCGATCAGGGCTTATCCTCGGCCGGCTCGATGCGGTAGACGGCGGAGTCGAGCTTGACGGTGACGGGCTCGGTGAACGTCAGGTACTGGTTCAGCTCGGACCCTTGCGAGCGGGCCAGGGCGAAGAATTCGTCGCTGAACTGGCGGATCAGCTTGGCCTTGGCGTCTTCCTCGGGCTTCACCACGGCGTCGACCCAGCGCTGGCCCTTGTAATAGAAGGTCTTGGAGCCGACCCGGCGGATCGCCGCCTCGGGGTTCTGTCCGGCCATCCCCATGCCGGCATTCGCCGGGGCTTGCGGGTTGCGGCGCCTCCTGCCGATCGCCGTATCTTTGCCCATCATGCCGCCCATCATGCCTCCGCTCTTGGCGGCGTCGGCACTGAAGCCCGCCATTTGGTTCGGCTCGGCGAACGAGGCACCCGCAGCGCGTTCTTCCCGCATGTAGAAACTCTTCGCGTCCCGCTGGGCGACGCCCGAGGCGCCGCTGAACTCGGACAGTGTTTCCAACGACAACCGGGCGCGGTCGGCGTTCTGGTTCATCGCGTGCAGTTGCACGCGCTCGTCGGCCAAGAACGACGTGTAAGGGGTCATGATTCCGTACTTCGTGCTCAGGCTCACCAACTCGTCGACCAGCTCTTTGTTCTGGCCGCTGAGGTCGATCTGGTCGATCAAATAGCCGATCCGGCGCACGGCCCAGATCCGCTCGACGAAGTTATGGCCGCTGCCTCGATCGGAGTCGGCCAGTTCGGCGGGGAACTCGAACGTGCGGGACTCGTCCGCGATCCGGCCAGTGACCTTGAGCGTCGTCCGGCCCGGCTGGCGATACCGCCCGACCCAGACGATCTGGCCGCCTTCGAACAGGTCGGGCAGGTCGCGTGGGTAGGTCCGGTTGACGTCCGTGCCGGTGAATTCGATGCGGAGATCGGTCAGCACGGGGCTGCTCATCTTCGAATAGAACCGGGCGACGTGGGTCTCGATGTCCTCGTCGGGCCGCACGTATTCGCTCGTCCCGCTGTTGCCGGCGCTCAGGCGGTCGAGCAGCCGGGCGTTGACGTCGAAGCCGACGCCGAAGCTGAAGATCCGCGCCTTCTGCGTGTTGTTCTTCCGGCAGTGGTCGGCGATCGACAGTTCGCGGACCTCGCCGGCGGTCGGAAGGCCGTCGGTGAGGAAGAGGAGGTAGTTGGGCCGCGAGTGGTCGCGAATCAAGCCGAGGGCCGACGTGAGCGCCTCGTCGATGTTCGTGCCGCCCCCCTCGCGGATGTTGTCGACGTACCGCTCGGCCTCCTCGCGGGTCCGCGAGGTGAAGCGTTCCAGCTCGGGCCGGAAGGTTTCGACGGCGTTGTCGTAAACCACGATGTTGAACAGGTCGTCGTCGCGGAGGTTGTTGAGCACCGATTTCAACGCCCGCCGCGCCTGCTCGATCTTCTTGCCGGCCATCGAGCCGGATCGGTCGAGCACGAAGATCACCGTCTTGGGCAGCGGCTTGGCGTCCGGCGCCTTGACCTCGGGGCTGGCCAGCAGCAGGAAATAGCCGTCGTCGCCGGCGCTCGGACGATAGCTCACGACCGACGCCCCGATCGCCCCTTCGGCCAGCGTATAGACCATCCGGAAATCACTCGTCGGGATGACGTTCGTCCGCTCCATGCTGATCCGGGCCTCGTGATCCCCCGAGCGGTCGATGCGGACGTCGTCGCTGGGGCAGTAGACCGATTTGATCGAGTCTTTACTCTCGATCGACGCGCGGATCGACAGCCGCTGGATCGGCTTGGAGGTGAATTTCTGGGTCGACAGCGGATAGGAGAACTCGATCACGTCGCGGTCGCGTTTGCAGAGCTGCGTGTACTTCATCGTCAGCTTGCGATCGGCCCCCGGAGGGATCGGGAAGACGCTCGTGCGGTAGAGCCCCCGGCCCATGTATTCGAGCAGCGCCGGATCGCGCTTGGTGCGGACGATCTCCTCGTAGATCCGCCGCGCCTCGTCCTTGTTCATCAGCCGGCCCGTCAGCTCACGGCCGTCGACCATGAGGACGAAATCCTGCACCGCGCCGTCTTCGGGCAGCGGGAAGAAGAACTCGGCTTCAAGCTGGGTCGACCCGGGGTTGTGGAACGTCTGCGAAACCTGGACCTCGGCCGCCTGGTTGCGAACCTGGGCGTCGACGCCGACCTCGCGGATTTCGAACGAACTCTGGATCGGCACGGTCCGCCGCGTCTCGATGATGAATCCCTGCCCCCAAGCCCCCCCCGCGCCCGACAGCACGACGACCGCCGCCATCCACAGCGTCCCGCCTATTCGCCCCGGCTTTGCAAACATGTGCGTCCCCCCTGGTTCGGTGCCCAACGGACCTCGCCCGACCCTTCCCTCTATCCCGTTAGACGCCGCAGCGGGCGGTTTCTGAGGACGACGCGGAGATTTTTCGCGCAATGGTTTTCGAAACGCCCACGTTGCGACCCTCCACATCGACTTGGACTGACGTGTCAGGAGTACTTTCGCGAGCGAGCGAACCGGGGCTCGTCCCAGGTCGACGCGAAGTTGAACTCAACGACCGAGCGACTTTGCCTTATTCACCAGGCCGAGGAACTCGGTGCGATAGCCGCCGGGGTCGTTCCCAACCGCTGAGCCGGCGATCTCTACGACGGCTGCGAAGGTCAGGTCGCCTTTATGGGGCGAGTCTCGCAGGAGCATCCCGAAACCCGCGACGGCGCTGGCGAACTGGAGATCCCGAGAGGCCGAGGTGAAAGGCGTCCCCGCATCCAAGACGCCCCCTTTGATGAGCTTGCTCGCGTCTCCGTCCGGCGCCTTGTAGCGGAGCTTGACGATCAACGATTCGGGACGAGGCTCAACCTCCTCGGCCGGCTTCTGGAACTCCAACGCGTCCACCTTCGCGTACCCGACGTCCTTCCCCGGAGGGACCAGTTCGTAGAGCGCGGTGACGTGATGCCCGGCGCCGATCTCGCCAGCGTCCTTCTTGTCGTCGCTGAAGTCCTGGGCCTGAAGCAGTCGGTTCTCGTAGCCGATAAGCCGGTACGCCCCGACTTTCGAGGGGTTGAACTCGACCTGGATCTTCACGTCCTTGGCGATCGTGACGAGTGTCGCCCCCAGCTCCTCGACGAACACCTTGCGCGCCTCGCGGGGGGAATCGATGTAGCCGTAGTGACCGTTTCCCTTATCGGCGAGCCGTTCGAGCGTCCCGTCCTTGAAGTTCCCCATGCCGAAGCCGAAAACGCTCAGGAACACGCCGCTTTTGGCTTTCGCTTCGATGAGGCGGGTCAACTCGTCGTGTCCGGTTACGCCGACGTTGAAGTCGCCGTCGGTCGCCAGAATCACCCGGTTCGCCCCTCCCTTGATGAAGTGCTGGATCGCGGTGTCGTAGGCGAGTTGGAGCCCCGCGCCACCGTTGGTCGAGCCGCCGGCCCGGAGACTTTCGAGCGAAGCGATGATCTCGGCCTTCTTGTCGCAGGTTGTGGACGGGAGGACGAGGCCCGACGCGCCCGCGTAGACCACGATGGCCACGCGATCGTTCTCGCCGAGCTGGTCGACCAGCAACTTCAACGACCCGACCAACAACGGCAGCTTGTTCGGCTCGCTCATCGAGCCTGAGACGTCGATCAGAAACACCAGGTTGCTCATCGGCCGGCGACCGGCCTCGATCTTCCGGCCGGTGATCCCGATCCTGGCCAGCCTGTGCTCGGGATTCCAGGGGCACCCGGCCACCTCGGCATGTACCGCGAACGGCTCGTCGCCCTTGGGAGCAGGGTCTTCGTACTGGAAGTAGTTGAGCAGCTCCTCGATGCGGACGGCATCCTTCGGCGGCAGCGTGTTCTGTTCGAGGAACCGTCGCACATTGGCGTAGCTCGCCGTGTCGACGTCGATCGAGAACGTCGAGAGAGGTTCCCGGGCGACCTGGGCGAAGTCATTGTCGACGATCTCCTCGTACGCCTCCTGAGCCGGTACGAGCTTACCCGCGGGCTCCTCGCTCTTGGCGACCGGAAGAGGCGACTCGCCGGCCGCGACAGGGGCCGACGCCGCGGCGGTAGGAGCCTCCGCGGTTTTCGCGCGGCGGCCGGCTTCTCTGGCGGCCTGTTCAGAACAGCCGCCGCCAAGAACGCCCACGCACGCGACCGCGACGACACGCCAGCGATTCAGGTCCATCGACGCCTCCCTTTTCCAGTCCAGCGGGTTCATTTTCAAATTGGGTTCAGGGTGGGCGCAGAAATGTCAGCGCGGCAGCAAAACGTCCGCGTGGGGCCCTCGTCACGTCTTCCTGATTTTACAAAAGTCAAACACAGAAAGGCGGTCTTCCCCCTGATACCAGAGTCCATACGATGAGATTCGCCGATCGGATCGGAATCTTGCGCCGAAAATCGACGCCCCTCGCCGATCTACCACGTGTCGGGTCGTTGGGAGCACGGCATGGAATTGGTGGTCGAATCAAGCCTCGTCGGGATGACGGGCGGCGTATCGTTTATGCAGGGCGGCGTCTCGCTCAAGGAATTGAAGATAAGCCTCCCCCGGCGGATCGCCGTAGTCGACGCAATCGAAACCTTGCGACTGCGCCTTGGCCACCAGTTCCAGCACCTTCTTCCTTCGCACCTCCCAGCCCTCTTCACTGACTCCCGTCACGAATAGCATCGCAAGGCAGTGGGACGCGTAGGCGTCGCCGCCGTCCGAGGCCGATTGCAACCAGGCTGCGGCCAGTTCTCTGTCCTCCTGGGCATACCTCGAGAGGTAATCCGCGATTTGATCAGGGGATGCGGAGTCGGGCCACGCTTGATACGCGTCCCAATCGGAGAAGCGATGCATACCAAGCGACACGATGCCGCCAAGCCTTGCTTGAGCTGTAAGGTTCCCCGCGTTGGCGAGAGGTCGGAGGATCACATAAGCGTCGGCGTAGCGGCCGGCGTCGAGGGCGGCCAAGCCCCGGATTAATTCGGGATTGTCTGGCGTTGTCATCGGAATCTCAGTACCAGGAGCCGGGAAAGTTCGTAAGGGCCGAATGAGTGGCGGCGCTGGCGATCCGGCCCACCTCAATCGTCCTCTTTCCGACGAAGCAATCGTGGGGGGGCGAGCCAGGCGAGGTCGAAGCGGTCGGGGTTTTCGGTCCAGCGGCGGAGGGCGGCGGCGGCTCCTTTTTTGAGGGAGAAGGGGAGCGCGTGGGGGTCGCCGAGGACGAGCAGGCTCAGTAACTCGTCGAGCATCGGGTTGTGGCCGACGATCATGAGGCGGGCGTCCCGGCGGTCGCGGAGCCAGTCGACGACCGACTGAGCGGCGCCGCCGGCGCGGAGGACGTCGGCGGTTTCGAGGCGGTCTTCGAGGTCGAGCGCCTCGGCGACGATCTCGGCGGTGCGGCGGGCGCGGGGCAGGGGGCTCGTGACGATTTTGTCGAGTTCGAGGCCGATCTCGGCGAGGCCGGCGGCGATCTCGCGCATCCGTTTTTCGCCCTTGGGGGTCAGCGGCCGGTCGTCGTCGGGAATTCCCGGCGTGCCATGTTCGACGGTGATCCCGTGTCGTAGAATAGTCAGTTCATCCATCGGCGAACTCCCGTAGTTTCGTTTCCCGGTTTCACCTGCGTGAGTCCTGGGCGAACCCCGGCGCGCGAGGGACTCGACCCGAGACTTTACAGCCCCAAATCGTCCGTATACCATAAAAGTCGTCAAGTCTTGGCGTTGCGTTTCCGCCCCGGATTCGGTCGGACGGGGACGCGCCGGCCGCGAACGGATGTGCCTTTTCCGATCCCCCAGGCTGAATCGAGGTCACGCATGGCCCAAGCAATCGCCAATCCGGAGGAGATCCGCCGGTTCGCCGCGCGGTTGAAGCAGTTCAACAACGATCTCCTGAACCAGTTGACCGTCCTCCACGGTCAGGTCTCCGCGCTGGGCCAGACCTGGCGGGACCGCGAGCAGCAGAAGTTCACCGAGGAATTCGACGCGACCCTGCTGGTCGTCAAGCGGTTCGTCGACTCGACCAACCAGCATATCCCGTTCCTGCTCCGCAAAGCCGAACGTCTCGAAGAGTATTTGCAGCAGCGCTGAGCGGAATCGTCGATCGCTCGGCCGACGGCGCGACGCCGAGACGTCGCGCGTCGGCCCCTTCGTCTTTCCGGGACACGTCACGCCACGGCTCAAGAGGAACAGGCGCCATGAGCAAGGCCGCGAGAGTGTTGTCGGTCGAAGCCCTGACGGACTTCCGCAACTCGATGATCAAGTTCAACGAGGAGGCGCGGGGGGCGCTGTCGGGCGTCGACATGGAGTTGCGGCGGATGCGCGATTGGCTGGAGCGCGACCAGCTCGGCTACTGGCAGATGCAGGTCAAGCGCCGGAGCGAAGAGGTCATGAACGCGCGGACCGAGCTGGCCCGCCGCAAGATCGCCGCGCAGGGCAGCGACACCATCTCCGACACCGAGCAGAAGGAGAAGCTCCGCGAGGCGATGCGCAGGCTTCGCATCGCCGAGGAGAAGGTCGCCCTCGTCAAGCGGCTGATCCCGGTCCTGCACCACACGATCGCCGAGTACAAGTCGTGCGCCTCGCCGCTGGCCGACCACCTGTCGGGCGGGATGGAGAAATCGATCCACCGGATCGGGGCGATGGTCAAGTCGCTCGAAGGATACCTGGCCCTGCGCGCGCCGACAGCCCCGAGCGCGGAAGCGCCGGGCGGCTCGGGGGCGAGCTCGGGCTCGTCCGCGAGCGCCGGCGGCTCGGCCCGCACCGGAGGCGTCTCGGAATCGACGCCCGCCGACGGCCAGGCCGCGCCGGCCGCCGCTGGAGAGCGTCAGTCCGTCGCGGCTGAAGCCGAGACCGTCGCCAACCCGTCCTGATCGCAACGGAAACCGAGTCGTCGTCGCCATTTCGTCCGCCGAGAATCGAGGAGACGCCCCCCAATGAGCGCCCATTCGGCCCGACTTCAGCACGCCATGAAAGACCTTCGCGACAAGTGGGACATCACGACCCAGGCGTGGGACGACCAGGTCGCGCAGGACTTCGAGAAGAACCATCTGGCCCCGCTCGAAGGGCTCGTCAAACGCAACGTCGTCGGCATGGACAAGCTCTCCGAGGCCCTCGGCAAGATCCGCAAAGCCTGCGACGAGAACTCCTGACCCGCTAATGTGGTGAGTCCGAGTTTCGCGACGCGAGTTCTGGGCGCCACGGGGTCGGCTCGAACCCGTGAGCGCTTGCCGTGGCTTGCACCACGGGTTCGGACGAGCCGAACCCGTGCCACCCGTCGAGACTGATACCGAGACATCGATCGCGCCCGACGCCTTTACTCCCTGCTCACTTGATGAACCGGATACCTTGAACATGCCTGAATCACCGCTGATCCAGAAAGAAGTCGCCGCGCTGACCGATCTGGAAAGCCTGATCGCCCATCGAGCCAAGGTCGAGACCGAAGTCGAGCAGACCTTCAAGCGGCGTCGCGATCGCGAGGAGCAAGAGTCGCGGGTGGCGTCCCATCAGCTCAACACCAAGTTCAAGGCCGAGAGCGAGGCGCTGCAAGCTGAGTACGACAAGGTCCGCGCGGGGATCGCGCGCAAGGCGCAGGGCGAGACCCAGGCGACCGAGGCCGAGTACGCCCAGGCGAAGCAGAAGATCGAGGCCCAGTTCAAGTCGGAGCGGAGCAAGTCGAAGAAGGCGAGCGACGAGACCCGCTGGCAGGCCCTGGCGATGTACGAGGCCGCCCGCGACAACACGGTCAAGAGGCGGAAGCGCGAGGAAGAACAGTTGTCGGCCGCCCGCCGCGACTTCGAGCACCTCAAGGAAATGGCCGAGCCCGTGATGGACCGCTGCGGGAAGCTCGCCGGCCCCGCGCCGGACCCGTCGACGTTCCTCGCCTCCGAAGTCACGCCCGAGCCCGAACCGGTCGAAAACTACGACGACGGCGAAGGCGACGGCGAGGGGGGCGCGGCGGAGAAGCCTCCGGTCCAGACGGGTCGGATTGCCGTCCTGCAAGAGCTGATCAAGAAGGCCGACGAGGAGCTGCTGGCCCTCGAATCGCTCAAGCTGCCGAACTTCCTCAAGATCTCGAACTTCATCTGGCCGTTCCTGCTGCTGGGCGCGGTCGTCGGCGGCGGCCTGGGGGCCGTGATCGGCTGGCCGATCGGGATCGGCGTCGGCGTCGTCGCGGCGATCGCCGCCGCGGTCGGCGCGCACGTCGCGCTGTCGAAGAAGGCCCAGGCCGGCGTCGCCCGCCATTTCCACCCGCTCAAGCACGACCTGGAGGAGGCCGAACGGAAGCTCGACGAGACCAAGGACTGGGTCAAGACCGAGTTCGAGCGGCGGCAGAAAGAGGCCGACGAGAAGCGCGAGGACGACTACAAGAAGGCCGAGGACAAGATGAAGGTGCGCGTCGCCGAGGCCGACGCCCGCCAGCAGAAGGCGCTCGCCGAGGCCGACGTCGTCTACCCCCAGCGGCTCGCCGACATCCGCAAGCGCCGCGAGGAGGAATCGCAGAAGTGCGAGGCGACCTACCCGCCCCGCATCCAGGCGCACAAGGAGAAGTTCGACGCCGACGCCAAGCAGCTTCAGGACCACCACCGGGGAATCCGCGAGGCCACCAAGAACGCCTACGACGCCGCCTGGAACGAACTGATCCGGACGTGGACCGAGGGCCTGGCCCGGGTCGGCGGAGCCGTGAACGAGGTCAACGAGGAGGCGACGCGCCGCTACCTCGACTGGACCGGCGCCGACATCAAGGATTGGAAGCCCCCCACCGAGGTTCCTCCGGCGCTCCCCTTCGGCAAGTTCAGCTTCGACCTGGGCGAGTTTCCCAGCGGCTACCCCGCCGACGAGCGGCTCAAGAACGCCGGGCCGACCCGCTTCGAGCTGCCCGCCCTGGTGCCGTTCCCGACCAAGAGCTCGATCCTCATCAAGACGACCGAGTCCGGCAAGGCCGAGGCCAACCTGCTGCTCCAGACGATGATGATCCGGTTCCTGACCTCCATCCCCCCGGGGAAGGTCCGGTTCACGATCTTCGACCCCGTCGGACTGGGCGAGAACTTCGCGGCCTTCATGCACCTGGCCGACTACCAGGAGCTGCTCGTCACCAGCCGGATCTGGACCGAGGCCCGCGACTTCGAGCAGCGGCTGACGGACCTCTCGGAGCACATGGAGAATGTGATCCAGAAGTACCTCCGCAACGAGTTCGCCACGATCGAGGAATACAACGTGCACGCCGGCGAGGTCGCCGAGCCGTTCCGCGTCCTGGTCGTCGCGAATTTCCCGGTGAACTTCAACGAGACCGCCGCGCGGCGGCTCCAGAGCATCGTCGCCAGCGGCGCCCGTTGCGGCGTCTACGCCCTGATCTCGGCCGACCCCAAGCTCCCCACGCCCGCCGGCGTGCAGCTCAAGGACCTGGAGGCCGACTGCGTCAACCTGAGCTGGCGCGACGGCAAGCTCGGCTGGCGCGACGAGCACTTCGGCCGGTTCCCGCTGGCCCTCGACGTGCTCCCCGAGCAGACCCTCTACAGCCGGCTGATGCACGACATGGGCGAGAAGGCCCGCGACGCCAACCGCGTCGAGGTCCCGTTCGACTTCATCGCCCCGACCCCGGACAAGTTCTGGAGCTGGAACAGCGGCAAGGTCATGGAAGTGCCGCTCGGCCGAGCCGGCGCCACCAAGCTCCAGCCGATCACCCTCGGCAAGGGGACCTCGCAGCACGCGCTCGTCGCCGGTAAAACGGGCTCGGGCAAGTCGACCTTGCTCCACGCGCTCATCACCAACGCGGCCTTGCGGTACAGCCCCGACCAGCTCGAACTGTACCTGATCGACTTCAAGAAGGGCGTCGAATTCAAGGTCTACGCTGAGATGGAGCTGCCGCACGCCAAGGTCATCGCCGTCGAATCCGAACGCGAGTTCGGCCTGAGCGTGCTCCAGCGGCTCGACGCCGAGCTGAAGTTCCGAGGCGACCTCTACCGCGACACCGGCGTTCAGGACCTCCGCGGCTTCCGCGAGGCCAAGCCCGATTACCCGATGCCGCGCATCCTGTTCGTCGTCGACGAGTTCCAGGAGTTCTTCGTCGAAGACGACAAGGTGGCTCAAGAGGTTTCGCTCTTGCTCGACCGCATGGTCCGCCAGGGTCGTGCGTTCGGCGTCCACGTCATCCTCGGCTCGCAGACGCTCGGCGGCGCCTACTCGGTCGGCCGGGCGACCCTCGGCCAGATGGCCATCCGCATCGCCCTCCAGTGCAGCGAGGCCGACGCGCACCTGATCTTGAGCGAAGAGAACAGCGCCGCGCGGCTGCTGACCCGCCCCGGCGAGGCGATCTACAACGACGCCAACGGTCTGCCCGAGGGCAACAACCTGTTCCAGGTCGTCTGGCTCTCCGACAAGCGCCGGCAAGAGTACCTGCAAGACATCCTCGACCTGGCCAAGGCCCAGAACCGGCCGCCGGCCTCGCCGATCGTCTTCGAAGGCAACCTGCCGGCCGACACCCGCAAGAACGCCCTGCTGAACAAGCTGCTCGAAGCCGCCGAATGGGCCGAGCAGGGTCCCCGCTACGAGCAGGCCTGGCTCGGCGACGCGATCGCCATCAAAGACCCGACCGTCGCCGTCTTCCGCCCCCAGAGCGGCTCGAACCTGCTGATCATCGGCCAGAACGCCGAGGCCGCGCTGGCGATGTTCATGATGGCGGCCGTCAGCATCGCCGCCCAGCACCCGCCCCGCAAGCACAACGGCCTGAAGCTCTACCTGCTCGACGGCACGCCCGTCGACTCGTGGCTCAACGGCAAGCTCGGCCAGATCGCCGACTGGCTGCCGCACACCGTCAAGAACGTCACCCAGCGCAACCTGGCGGCCTCGATCAACGAAGTCGCCGTCGAGCTCGGCCGGCGCCGCGACAACAGCGGCAGCGCCGAGGAGCAGGCGCCGATCTACGTGTTCATCTACGACCTCCAGCGGTTCCGCGACCTCCGCAAGGGTGACGACGACTTCGGCTTCTCCTCCAGCTTCGGCGAGGAGAAGGCCGCCTCGCCCGGCACGCAGTTCAGCGAGATTCTCCGCGAAGGCCCGCCGGTCGGCATCCACGTCATCGTCTGGTGCGACAGCGTCAACAACATGAACCGGACGTTCGACCGCAACGCCCTCCGCGAGTTCGAGCTGCGCGTCCTGTTCCAGATGAGCGCCAACGACTCGAGCACCGTCATCGACTCGCCCGTCGCCGGCAAGCTCGGCGAGAACCGCGCCCTCTTCTACAGCGAGGAAGAGAACCGGATCGAGAAGTTCCGCCCCTACGGCCTCCCCGACGACGCCTGGATCGCCGAGGTCAAGCACAAGCTCTTCTCGCGTCCCGCCCCTGTCGAACCCGAACCCATCCCCGAGCCGGAACCCGCGCCCGTCGCCTCCCAAGACAACGGCAACGGCCACGGCAACCGCTACGACGACCTCCCCCCCGCTTTCCCAGACGACGACGAGTTGCCGCCTGTTTTCCCCAACTTCGACGAGCCGGCCGAGCCGGCCGAGGCTGAAACCAAGCCCGACAATTTCTGACCCCCCCCCACGGCCCGTCACTCGACGGGCCGTGGTCGTTTTCGGGGCCGAGCGAACGCACGGGGGCCAAATCCTTCGTGAGATCGCCGTCCCCTGGAGGACGAATGATGTCGATCACGCCGAGCGACGATCCAGGCGAGCAAATCGAACGCCTGGAGCGGAGCGTTCAGGAGTTGACGAACCGTCTCGACCGCGCGGAACGCCGGGCGCGAACAAGGCTCTACTTCCTCGGCGGCTTGGCTCTGGTCGGGCTGTTGTCGTACTTGACGGGAGAAGCCCACAAGGTCGCAAACCCGAGGGTCGTCAAGGCAGAGCTATTCCAGCTTCAGGACGTGGAAGGCGTCGTTCGCGGCGAGCTTCGCATGTGGAAGCAAGGTCCGATGTTCGCCTTGTACGATCGGGTGGGCAAGAACCTCCTGCATATCCAGGCCTCCTCCGACGGATCGACGGGCATGTGGATCTCCGATCCGTCCGGGAAGGTGCGCCTCGGTATCGGGCGCGATGATGAAGGGGATGTGGCCCTCACCGTCCGCGATCCGAGAGGCCGCGAACGCATCACCGTCTGCGACGACAAGAACGACAATGCGGCGCTCAAGGTCTACGACGACGAAAGCACTCGGTCCGAAACGCCCAGCGTCGTCGTCGGTTACGCCAAGAACTGGGGCGCGGGCCTGGCCGTCTTCGACGCCAACGGCCGCGACCGCATCGTCGTCAGCAAAGACCGCAACGGTGATGCGGGCCTCAAAGTCTACGACGGCAACGGAAATGCGTCGGTCAAGCTTCCAGGTTCGGGCTCGCTCGCTCCGAATCCGAAAGGCGAATAGCGCTACGGTGGGCCTCAAACGACTCACGCAGGATCTGTGGTTCCGGACGTGGTGGACGTATCCGTCCGGAGGCCCGCCTTGGATCGAGATCCCCTATCATGTTTTCAATCTGTTCGAAGGGGCCGTCTGGACGCTCCTCTCGGCACTGGTCCTGCGCCGATATCTCCGACATCGCCGTTCGGCTGTGGAACTCGCTTATGCTCTGGCCTTCTTCACGTTCGGTCTGACGGACTTCCGTGAAGCATACTCGCTCCAGTCGTGGTTGATCCTGGCCAAGGGAGCCAACCTCTTGGCCCTCTTCTGGCTACGCTCCTTCGTGATCCGCCGCTATTATCCGGAAAGCAAGTTGTTTTGAGGGGAAGACGGGTTCGAGTATCTACAGCGGGCCAGGAATCGGCGGGGGCCGGATTCCGGACCAGGCGAGGAGATCGACGCTGAGATCAACTTGCCGCTCGGCTGGCGGTCCTTCATGCGCCGGTGGATCAGGTCGTCGTGAACGATCTGGTTCGATCCGAGGGCGATATCTTGATATGAGCCTCTGTGAAAAAACAGGAGCGTCATTCCGGGGCGGGAAAAGGGGGCGGGGGAGAGTGCCGTCCCCCTTTTCCCGGCCAGCCGGCCGTCCGAATTCCGTTCACGTGAAATCGAGCGCCGTCGGCTACTTGACGCGCGCCAGCTTCATGATGCGGCCGGAGACGTTCCAGTCCTGGACGTACAGGTTGCCGTCCTTGTCCCAGGACGAGCCGTGCGTGCCGCTGAAGACTCCTTCGATCCAATCCGCTTGCGGAATATTGTAATTCCCCCCCTTCGCCGGGTCCGCGTTGTAGCCGAGCACGGCGACGATCGTGTTGTTCTTGTCGAGGATGACCAGTCGCCCGTGCAGGTCCGGCACCGAGACGTAGTCGCCCTGGACCGAGGCCGACGTCGGCATCCCCAGGCCGGTCACGACCTCGGCGATGAACTCGCCGTCGAGGCTGTAGTGCAGCAGCCGGCCCTTGGGCGCATGGTTGCGGTCGCAGATCAGCAGGCGGGGCGGGTTGTAACGCGTGTCGAGCGTCATGCCGTGGGCGGTGTTGAATTCCTTGAGGCCGTTCCCCTTGGTCCCGAAGTGCATCAGGTACTTGCCGGTCTTGTCGAACTTGTAGATGTGGTCGCTCGCGTAGCCGTCCGACAGGAAGATGTCGCCGTTCGGGGCGACGGTGATCGCCGTGGGGTTGAACTTCTCCGGCTTCGGCCCCGACTCCGTGGGGAACGGCAGTTTCAGGACGATGTCGCCGGTCCGGGCGTTGAACTTGATCCCTTCGGCGTTGGCGTTGCGGGCGCCGTAGATGAACTCGCCGTCCGCTTCCTCGCGGATCTTCATGTCGTGCATATCGGAATACTTGTCGCCGAGGAAGCTGCGGAGCGCCTTGCCTTCGGGCGAGAAGACGAAGACCCCGGCGTGCGCGCTCGTGTAAATGTTCCCGTCCTTGTCGACGACGACGCCGCCGTGGCACGGCCCGATCACTGATTTTCCGTCCGGTCCGAGGCCCCAGCCCGGCGTCGTGTCGAACGTCATCAGCCCACTCCCCATCCGCACGGGCTGAGTCTTGTCCGCCGCGAGAACCGGCAGCGCGAGTCCCAAGACGAGGGCGACAGCGACGGAAGTCGAACAGTTCTTCACGATCAATACTCCAAAATGGCAAGGGGAGAGGGGTCGGGAAGTGGCCAGGTACGTCTTGGCCAGGAAAGCAGGCGACCGATGGTCCGGCCTTTCCCGCCAAGATGTTACGCTCCGGAAAGCCCTCCCGCTAGACTCTGAGTCGGGGACGATGCCAACGGCCCCCGTCATGGGTTCGGAAAATCACTGTCGAGCGTGAAGATCCTTCTCAGGCCGAGATGCTCCGCCGTGGCGACGAGCGAGGCATGGATGGCTCATTCTCTGGAGTAACCGTTCACGGGTCGGCGCTGTTGAATCAGCACGAGCCGACTGAGGGCGGGGTCAGCGATGGGACGGCGAGGGCCGCGCGATGGGCCTGGAAGGCGGAGGTCAGATAGTCGAGCACGTTGCGGCCTTGTCGTCGGCAGGTGGCGACGACCGTCAGCATCCGCTCGACGAACCGACTCCCCGAAGCGCTGGCGGTCCCGCCGCTGATCCGTCGCCAGATCACGGCGTGACGCACCGCGCGTTCCGAGACGTTGTTGGTCGGCTCGACGCCCGGCCGCCGCGCGAAGTTCCACAGCCCGGCTTCCAGCCGCAACAGCTCCGAGCACGTACCGGCCGCCCGCTCGCTCGCGCACCGCGCGCCGGCCTCCAGCGTCGCGTGGACCAGCCGTTCCAGACCGCCGATCGCTTTTTGATATGTCGCTCCGCCGAGCAGTCCGTCGCGCGCCTTGCGATGGATCCGGAACAGCCGGTTCGACAACCCCAGCAGCCGGCCGCCGAACTTCGCGCCGACCCCGCCGCGGTCGATCATCGCCTGGAAATCGCGGCGGAGATGGCTCCAGCACAGTTGCCGGTCCGCCGCGGCGATCCAGTTGTACGCGCTGAAGCGGTCGCTGCCGACGGTCCGGTCCGGCCTGTCGCCGAGCAGGCTTCGGGCGACCTCGCCGGAGCGGTTCGCGGCGATCGCGAAGACCGTGGCGGTCGGGGTCGTCGCCGCCCACAGCCAGGCCCGACGGCCTTGCTCGCGCCAGCCGGTCTCGTCGACGTTGACCACGGCCGCCTCGTGGACCGCCGCGGCCAGTTCGCGGTGGGGTTCGGCCAGGGCGAGGGCCGACCGCCGCTCCAACTTGGCGATCATGCCGGTGGAGATCGACAGCCCCAGCAAGTCGCCGGCCAACTGGCGGATCTGCCGCTTGCTCAGCCGATAGGCCCCGGCCAGGGTCGCCAGCACCGCCTGGAGCCGCGGGCCGAAACAACTCGCGGAGCCCCCCTCGGGGAGCGTGCCGCAAGTCGACGCGCCGCAGCCGGGGCAGGTCAGACGATGCAACCGATACTGATCCACCCACGGATCGAACCGGGGGATTTCGGCGACCTGATGGACCAACGGCGCCGGATCGACGCCGTCGAGCGGCCCCTTGCACCGCCGGCACGACGTCGGCTTGCAGTCGGTCGACGAGTCGAGCTGCTCCGGCGGAACCAGCGGCCGGACCGCCCTGCGATGCCCGGGCTGTCCGCCCCGCTTGCGTCGCGACGGCGGCGCCGGCGGCTTCCGCTTCACCCCGATCGGGTCCGACGACGGCGGCTTCGACGAGTTGGTCGAGTTCTGGTTCAGCCGCGCCTCGAGATCGGCGATCCGCCGCTCCAGAACGTCGATCCGCCGCTGTGTCGCCAGAAACACGGCGGCGACGGCCGCCTGCGCGTCAGGCGGCACTTTACTCCAAAGCTCCTCGGGGATCGGCGGCGCGTTCGTCATTACGACGGTATAGCGCCCTCAACGGCAAAGTTCAATACCAGGCCGTGACCGCTTACTCTCTGGAAGCGTCTCGGACAAGTTCTCGGCGGACGAGATGAGGTGAGCAAGAACCTTATCGAGCATGACCTGCGGATCCGGGTCATCAAGGATGGCGACACGTGCAGTGCGTCTGGCCAGATCGCTGCCGTAAAGAGCAATTACTTCTCAGACTCCTTCGATCAGCCAGTTCCCCCATCAACGCGAATCGACGGCTTACCCTCAAGGGTGTCGCGAATCGGCGAGACTCTGCAATCCAACCTCGGAGCGTTCCCCTTTCCCGCTCCTTAGGAAATTTCCCGCAGTGTCTCGTCCCAGATTTGTTGGATATGTGTCTCTTTAACCTTGCCGTTCAATGTTTGTCTGACAAAAGTCTTAAGATCCTTGTCGGTTAATAGTATAACCATTCCTCGGTTGTTCGTGTTGATCCTTCTAATGTGCTGGTAATACGATTGTTTAAGAGGCTATCCCGTAATGATGTCCTGGTTTTTATGGTACTTGAACGGGATCGCCGGCCTTGAGCGATCGGGCTTCAAGAACTTGAGCATGCGATGAATAGAGCTGATGCGGATCATCGACTCGCTGCTCTCGGCGTGGTGCTCGTAATTCCGACTGTGTCGCCGATGCCGCCCCAGCCAGGCGAACGTCCGCTCCACCACCCAGCGCCTCGGCAGCTTCACAAACCCTTGGCTTCCCGGCGGCCGCTCCACGACCTCGATCCTGTACCCGGCCGAGGCCTCCGCCAGCCAGCCGTCGAGGTGGTGGTTGCGATACTTGCCGTCGCCCCAGACCAACGCCAACCGGCTTCGATGCTCGGCCGTCAGCCGCCCCAGCACCTGGGGGGCGTGCGTCCCGTCGTCGGCGGACGCCGCCGAGACCGCCACGACCAGCAGCAACCCCAGCGTATCCACGATGATATGTCGTTTCACGCCGGTCAGCTTCTTGCCGCCGTCGTAGCCCCGTTCGCCCCCTGTCTCGGTCCCCTTGACCGTCTGGCTGTCGATGCTCCCGGCGCTTGGGGACGGCTCCCGCCCGGCCGTCGTGCGGACCTGGCGGCGCAGGGCGTCCAGGATGAGTTGCCATGTGCCGTCGTCCCGCCACTGGGCGAAGTGGTTGTAGACGGTGCTCTTGGCCGGCAGGTCGTGCGGCAGCATATCCCACTGGCACCCCGAGCGGTTGAGGTAGAGGATGGCATTGAGCACCTCCCGCATGTCGTTGGTCCGGGGCCGTCCGACCTGGGGAACGGGGATCAAGGGCTCGACGATCGCCCACTGTTCGTCGGTCAGGTCGGACGGGTAGGGCTTACGCATCGAACGGTGCTCCTGCGGCGATGAATCCTGCGAACCTCCTGGGAGGACAAGAGTTTACGATCTTCTAGAATTACGGGATAGCCTCTTAGCGGCTAGGGATGACAGGACCAGGGCGCACTTTGGGCGGGCCTTGCCCTACCTTCGGGCTAACTCTGAGTCGGGGACAGAACCAGCTCCACCGGTGAGGTGAGCGTGTCAAACCCCCGCCTTTCGAGCCACGATCGCCCGGCCGGGGCCGGAGCCGCCGGTGAGGAAGAGGGTGGTGGGAAGCTCGCCGGTGGAGCGGAGGAGGGGGCGGATCGTCTCGGGGGTGAGCTTGGTGGTCTTGTGCTTGACGGTGACGGGGCCGAGGGATTCGTCGGCGATCAGGCGTTTGAGGCGTTTCAGGTCGAGGGGGTGGACGGACTGGACCTCGAAGGCTTCGAGCCAGGGGGTGGCGAGGAGTTCGTCACTCGTCAGGTAGGGGAGGTCGTAGGCGATCCGGAAGAGGCCGTGGGCGTTGGCGAACGAGTCGAGCAGGCCGGAGCGGGTCAGGGCGGTGTCGGGCTCGTAGATCCAGCGGCCGACGGGGGCGGCGAAGGCCAGGGTTTGCCGGTCGCCGTCGCCTTCGCGATCGTTCCACGCGACGTTCTCGGGGAGCTTGACGGCGCTCCGCGAGGCCCGGGCGGCGGCGCCGAACCAGACGGTCGCTTCTTTGCACTCGCCGTCGAGGCTGATCAGCTCGACCTCGCAATCGAGGGCCTCGGTGAACCGCGCGAAGTCGCTCGCCGGGCCGAGCTTGATCGCGCCGCCGGGGGCGGTCCGCATCAGCGCGCGGAGGAATTCCGGGCCGGGGGCGTAGCCTTCGAGGGCGACGGTCCGGCCCTTCCCGGAGGTCCGGCGGTCGGGGTCGACGTGGACCCAGGCGGCCGGGGGGATGGGGAAAGACTCGGCGGAAGACCGGCAGGGGAGGATTCGGTCGGCCCGGTCGTAGACGCGGGCGTTCCAGGCGATCCGCCGGCCCATGCCGGGGTCGCGGTCGACGGCGATCACGTCGGCTCGGGCGGCCAGGGCGAGGGCGTCGCCGCCGATCCCCGAGCAGAGATCAACCACGACGTCGGCCTCGAACCGCTTCGCCTTGTGCTCGGCCACGGCCTCGGCGGTCGCCTGTTCGAGGCCCACCGGGTCGAGCCACATCGCTTCGGCCCGCGCGAACTTCGCCAGGCCCTTGCGGCGTCCGGCCGACAGCCGGACGGCGGCCGAAACCATCTCGGCCGGGGCGAGCTTGCGCCATCGCATCACGTCGGCCGGGCCGGGGTTCGGGGTGTCGCGCATCCGGTCGAGCAGGTCGCGGCCGAGGTCGGTCGTGAGCACGGTGAACTCGGCGTCGGAGGCGTCGGGCGGGTGTTCTCGACGATCTTGGGTCGAGCCGGCGGACGTTTCGGAATAGAATGACATTGTGACGTGACGTGTTCGCCTGAGTAGTTGGAGTCGATCGTTGCCCATCCACGAACCATTGTACCCGCCCGTGCCGCCGATCGTCGGCGAACCCATGAAGATCGGCGACGTGACGCTGCAATCGCGGTTCTTCCTCGCCCCATTGGCCGGCTATACGAGCCTCGCCTTCCGGCTGGCCGTGCGCTCATGCGGCGGCCTCGGGCTGGCGACGACCGACCTGGTCAACGCCCGTTCGCTGATCGAGAACCGCCGCCGGTCGCTCGAACTGTCCGAGACGAACGAGGCCGACAAACCGCTGTCGATCCAGATCTACGGCCACGTCACCCCCGAGATGGAGCAGGCGGCGCGGATCGTCGAGGCCAAAGGCGCGACGATCGTCGACATCAACATGGGGTGTCCGGTCCGCAAGGTCGTGCGGATCGGCGGCGGATCGGCCCTGATGTGCGAGGCCGACCGCGCCGTCGAGCTGGTCTCGGCCGTCGTCCGCTCCGTGTCGGTCCCGGTCACGGTCAAGATGCGGCTGGGATGGGACGAGGAATCGCTGTCGGCCCCGGCGCTGGCCCGGTCGTTCGAGCAAATCGGCGTCGCGGCGGTCATCATCCACGGCCGGACCCGGGCCCAGGGCTTCAGCGGAACGGTCGACCGCAGCGGCATCCGAGCGGTCTGCGAGGCGGTGGAATCGATGCCGATCGTGGCCAACGGCGACATCCGTTCCATCGCCGACGCGGCGTCGATGTTCACCGACACCGGCTGCGACGCGATCGCGATCGGCCGGGGCGCGCTCGCCAACCCGTTCTTCTTCCGCCAGCTCGACTGCTGGCGCCGCACCGGCGAGCCCGGCCCCGACCCGTCGTTCGAGGAGCGCGTCGACTTCATGTCGACCCACTTCCACGGCCTGCTCGAACGCCGGGGCGAGCATTACGCCTGCCTCCAGTTCCGCAAGATCCTCAAGTGGTACATGCATTTCACGCGCATGCCCAAGCCGCTGTACCTCCGACTGATCAACCTCCGCAACTCGGCCGTCTTCGACGAAACCGTCGCCGAGATGCGGTCCGAAGGCCCCAGCGCGCCGCTGCCCGGCCACTTCGAGGCCCACGTGCCGGTGCCGTCTGGGCCGATCGACAAGTGGTAGACGGTATTTGACCCGAGAGCCGAAACACGATGAATCGTCGCGGGGACGGCAATCTCGCAGCTCTGCCGATTGAGTGATACAATGTAAAGTGGGTGTCATCCCGATTCGTTGAGCCGAATGCACGATTATGCCCCCCCACACAGATCCTCGTGGAAGGAGCGCCGAAGCCGGACGGCTCGCGGGGAGCCGCCGAGAGGCCGGGCCCTTCAAGTCGCCGGGGCCGAGCGGAGAGCGACCGGGGCCGGATTCCGGACCAGCGAGGAGATCGATGCCGTGCGTGACGAGTGGCATCGCTCCCGACGGGATCAGGATCCGCCGCTTCGCTTGTTTTCGAATCTTCGCGCAAAGACCCCATAATTCGTCAAAACATGAGAATAGCTTCGTTGCATCGCTCGTTCGGCTGAGCGTCGAAGTAAAGGAATTCGCCGATCAAAGCGGGATCACGGGCGGATTCATCAGCATCAGCTGCGCAGGCGGGGTCGCCATAGCGAGCGCCATCACTACCGAGGAATGACTCGTCACGCTAAAGGTAGACCGGCAATGCCGATCACGATCGAGTACCTAGCCATCTTTCGCCAGAGTGACACCTTCTGCGACTCTGCTGCAGGCTTCATCCGTCTGCTGCAGGTGGATTCTAAAATTAGAATCTCGGGCGGTGACATCTGGTACGAAGATCAACGCGCCTGCGGTTTCCAGCTTTTCGATGGCGAGGTCCCGCGAAAGAAGCAGCGGTACTTCCATTTGCGCTTCACCTGGGACGGAGATCCGGACGCGGACAGCGAGGCGCTCGAAAGGTTGAACTCGCTGCTGAAGACGGTGCGCGGAGCGGTCCGGCGGGCCGAAGGAGAGACTGAGACGCTTTGGGACGACCTGTCGGCACATTACGCCCGCAAGGCGTACCCGCAGATCCATGAGATCGAGAGCCTGATGCGGCAGTTGATCGCCAACTTCATGCTGGTTACTGTCGGGCGTGAATGGGCAATCGAGACATTGCCGAAAGCGGTAGAGGACGCTGTCAGGAATAGCAAGCAGAAGGACTACTTGAACGTCCTCTACACGGTGGACTTCATCCATCTGGGCGAGTTCCTGTTCACGGCCTACTCAAAGAAGACGCCGCAGGATATGTACGCCAAGCTCAAGGACGTGAAGAGCGAGGACGATGCGAAGGCCCTTCAGGAGTTCATCCCAGAGTCGAACTGGAAGCGATACTTCGGCGAATTCGTTACTTGCGAGGACGGCTACCTGAAGGCCCGATGGGAGAGGCTCTACGATCTGCGGTGTAAGGTCGCTCACAACGCCCTGATGACTCGGAGTGACCTCGGCGACATCGAGAAACTGATCGGCGAGGTGAAGCCGAAGCTTCAGGAGGCGATCAGGAAACTGTCCAAGGTAAAGGTGCCGGCCGAGGATGCCGAAGCTGTTGCGGAGAGTGTTGCCCGACGTGTAAACGCAACAATCGGTGAGTTCATCAGCGACTGGCAGCAATTGGAATCCGCAATCGAGCGTCGTGCTGAGGCGCAGGGAAGGCCGAGGAGGATGCAACACTCTGGAGAAGAGTTGGTCAAGCTCGGGATCTTGGACCGTTTGATGTTGGACGAGTACAACAAGGTGCGTAGACTGCGCAACAGCATCGTTCACGGTCCCGGATCCCAGATCCCCTTGAACACCATAGAGGCGACGCTCCCCATACTAGAGGAGCTGCTGGTCCTTGTTGAGTCCGGATATATCGAATACCTTCTCGTCCTTTCCGAGATCGATCGGTATGCCGCCGTTGATGCAAGAATTGCGGAAACTTATCACGAGATTGGAGACTCAGACGAGTTCAAAAGTGCCATTGGGGAGGCGAACGCCAATTTGTTTGCAGTCGATGAATACGATATAAACGATATTGGCTTTCCTGGATATGAATGTGTGGTAGCTCTTTGGTTTAGTGCCTCAAGCGAGGTGGCGGAGGCCAACGGAATCAACTTTGATCGGATCGTGGGAAACTGCGAGGCAGTTATCGATTCTGAAGGCAAAGTCGAGTACCGGGATATCCACGCCGAAGTCGATCGAGGGAATGCTGAAGAGCCTTAACGGATGAGTCGCCGGCGATGGTCGTGAGCCCTTATTACAGCATGAGTTTCCTGGGGGCTGTCGCCGCCGGGACTGCGGCATGACGGCCGACGCCGATTTCCCCCGCCGCCGGTGGGTTCCCTCGTCACAAAACTGCGTTTCCGGAGGAAGTTATGGTCCGTGGCTGGAGTCTGATGTGCTGGATGGTCGTGGCGTCCACGGCCCTTGGTCAAGAAGCCGCGATTGAGAGGACCACGGATCTTGTCGGACGATGGCGAGACGACGTGATCAGCACGCCCGTCAACCAGGTCCTCACCCCCTACGGCCGGCAGGTGGAGTTGGCCGGCCTGCGTCCTCAGGCGCTGGCGTTGTCGCCGGACGGCAAGCGTCTTCTGGTATCGGGGAAAACGAGCGAGCTGCTCGTGATCGACATCGATCAGGCCAAGGTGGTGCAACGTGTCGCTCTTCCCGGCGAGGACCAGCAGAAACCGCCGGCCGTGGTTTCGCCGAACATCCTCAATCCGGATCGCAAGGGCCAAGTCAGTTACACGGGATTGACGTTCTCGCACAACGGGAAGCGCGTCTATCTGAGCAACGTGGACGGATCGATCAAGGTCTTCGCCGTGGCGGAGGATGGCGCGATTCAACCCGCGCAGGTTTTCCATCTGCCGGAGGCGAATGCGCCGCGGCGCAAGCCGGAGATCCCCAGCGGATTGGCGATGTCGGACGACGACGCTCGCCTCTATGTGTGCGGCAATCTTTCCAACAAGCTCTTGGAGTTGAACACCGCCGATGGCGCGCTGCTCCGCTCCTGGGATGTGGGAGTCGCTCCCTACGACGTCGTGCTGGTGGCTGGAAAAGCCTTCGTCAGCAATTGGGGGGGGCGACGTCCCGGTTCAGGCGATCTGACCGGACCGGCCGGGCAGGGAACGGAAGTGCACGTCGATCCGGTCCGGTACATCGCCAGCGAGGGCTCGGTGAGCATTATTGATCTGGCGGGGAACCGCGTCTCGCGGGAACTGCTGACGGGCCTGCACGCCTCGGCACTGGCCGTCTCGCCGGACCGCCGGTTCGTCGTCTGCGCCAATGCGGGGAGCGATCACCTGAGCCTGATCGACGTCGCCCGGGAAGCGGTCGTCGAGACGGTGTGGGCGAAGAACAAGCCGTCCGATCTGTTAGGGGCGACGCCCAATGCGCTGGCGTTCGATGATTCCGGCCGCAGGCTGTTCGTCGCGAACGGGACGCAGAACGCCGTCGCCGTCTTTCACTTCGATCCTGACGATAAAGGCGACACGAAGCTCGAAGGCCTGATCCCCGCCGGCTGGTTTCCGGGGGCGATCGCGTTCGACGCACGCCGCAAGTCGCTGTGCGTGGCCAACATCAAGGGGCTGCCGCTTCTTCCGAAGACGCAGAAGGACGGAAAGAAGGGTTTCAACTCGCATCATTATCATGGATCGGTGTCGCTGATGCCGTTGCCCTCCAAAGAGGATCTGCCCAAGCTCTCGGAGCGGGCCGCCAGGAATCTCCGTCGCGGCGCCATCGCCCAGGCGGCGCTGCCGGCCCGCGAGAACCAGCCGCCGCGGGCCGTTCCCGAGCGAATCGGCGAGCCCAGCCTGATCCAGCACGTCGTCTATGTGATCAAGGAGAACCGGACCTACGATCAGGTCCTCGGCGCACACAAGCGCGGTCGAGGTCAGGCCGACCTGTGCATCTTCGGAGCGGACGTCACGCCGAATCAGCACAAGCTGGTCGACGAATTCGTCCTCCTCGACAACACGTACTGCGCCGGAATCCTGAGCGCGGACGGCCACCAGTGGAGCACGACGGCCTTCGGCACCGACTACATGGAGAAGAGCTTCGCCGGGTTCCCGCGAAGCTATCCGGACGGCATGGGAGAGGACGATAAGGACGCCCTGGCCTATTCTCCCGCCGGCTTCTTGTGGGACAACGTCGTCGCCCATAAGAAGACGATCCGCAATTACGGCGAGTTCATGGGCCCGAAGGTTCGCTGGCGCGACGCGACCAGGAAGGGGGTGCCCGATTATCTCGCCTGCTACCGCACCTGGAAGGGTGAGTCCACGGAGGTCGTTTTTCAGAGCGAGCCGTCGGTGGAGTCCATTCGCCCCTTCTCTCCCACGGACTACGTCGGCTGGGAAATGGCGGTCCCCGACCAGTATCGCGCGGACTTCGTCATCCGAGAGCTCAGGGAATTCGAGAAGAAAGGGGAATATCCGAACCTGGTGATCATCTGCCTGCCGAACGATCACACCAGCGGCACGAGCCCCGGCAGCCCCACCCCGGCCTCGTGCATGGCGGACAATGATCTGGCGTTAGGGCGAATCGTCGAGGCCCTCAGCCATTCCCGATTCTGGGACAAGATGGCCGTCTTCGCGATCGAGGACGATCCCCAGGCCGGCTGGGACCATGTCAGCGGTTATCGTACGACGGCGTACTGCGTCAGTCCCTATGCGAAGCGCAACGCGGTGGTCAGCACACAGTACAACACGACGAGCGTCATTCGCACGATCGAGCAGATCCTCGGGCTGCCGCCGATGAACCAGTTCGACGCCAGCGCGACGCCGATGTTCGATTGTTTCATCGACAAACCGGATTTCAGGCCGTTCGACTCGGTTGCCAACCGCGTTCCGCTGGACCAAATGAACCCCGATCCCAAGGCGATCCGGGATGAAGTCCTCAGAGAAGACGCCGTCCTCTCCGCCCAGCTCAATTTCCGCGAGGTCGACAAGGCGCCGGAAGATACTCTCAATCGCATCCTGTGGCGGGCGCGGAAAGGTTCAGCGATTCCCTACCCGGCATGGGCGATCGGCCTCGCGGACGATGACGATGATTAAGCGTCGAGACGGCGCGGCCCGACGACGTGACGACCGCGAAACAAAGAACGATATGTCGACGTCCAACCGCGAATGAAGTGGAGTGCGGCGGCTTGCCGCCGCATGGGGGGGCAGGCGCGGGAGCAAGCTCCCGCACTCCCGAGGGAAAGACGGCTCGGTCACGCGCTACTTTCAGATTCTTAAGGGATTTGCATTTGAGTTGCAGACGGGTCGGAGCCGGATTCCCTTCTCCACCTTGCGGGAGAAGGCATGCTTGCGACAGCCTGTTTTCATGACTGTCTGCAACCCAAATGACATCCGCGCTAAGTCCCTGTTTTCTACTTCGAACGTCGAGGTCGTCGTCCTGACCGCCACGGAACCCGGTGTTTCTCGGCGACGAGTAGGCGGAGCTGAGCCAGGAAGTCGAACGAAATGGTTTCGGCACGTTGCTCCACGGACTACCGGAGATCGGCCGCGACGAATCGTTCGGCTCAGGCTTCCGGGCTGTATCCCAGGACGATGTCCCACTTCGCAGCGAGTTCGCCGATCTTCGACCCTTTGATCGCGGCGAAATCCAGGCAAAGAGTCTCGTGGCCCTTGGGGTCGCGGGCCCGGATCTGCTTGAACTGCCCGTCCTGCTCATTCTTGGGAGATCCCTTGATGAAGCACTCGGTCGTGAGCAGCTTCTTGTCCCCCTTCCAGATCCGAGCGTGGATGTGCGCCGCGGGGCGGCCGTGGTAGGGGACCGGCTTGATCGTGCGGAAGTAGTATTCGCCGGTCGAGCTGGTCAGAAAACGCCCGTATCCCTGGAAGTTCGTGTCGAACGGGTCGCCGTCCCGCGTGTGCTGCTTGAGGTAAATGCCGTCCCTGTCGCATTGCCAGATCTCGATGACGGCGTTGCGCAGCGGGGCGCCCTTGGCGTCGAGGAGCCGGCCGCTAAGGTGCGTGACCTCGCCGACCGCCGGGGTGATCGCGTCGTTGATGATCAACAGGTCATTGTCGGTGTCGAGCGGGAGCTTGTTCGGGAAGAACGGCCCCTCGTTCGTGGTCGGAGTCCGGGTCAATTCCTCGGCGAAGGCGCCTCGGACGGTGAACGCGGAAGAGGCGCCGAGGGCGAGCGCGCCGAGGAAATGGCGTCGATTGCTTTTGAAGAAATGCGTGGACATGGGATATGGGCTCCGCTTCGTTGATTGGATCTGGAATGGACGTTCGGAATCCCTAAATTCCGCTTCATCGTCGCCCGCCGAGCAGTCGCTGGCGGGGAGGGGCGTGAGGTGGGGCGGTTGCGGCGCGACGCCTGCCACGCGTCACCGTCCGACCCATGCCATGCCATCCGGTCCCTCGCCGGTTTCGAGCGTCGAGACGACCTCCAGCTTGTCGAGGTCTACGACGGCGACCTTGTCCTTCTCGGTCATCCCGATGTAGGCTTGCTTGCCGTCGGGCGTGATGAGGATGCTCGAGCCGCCGCCGCCGGTGTCGATTCGCTTGATTTCCTTACGCGACGCCACGTCCAGCACGATCAACGGCCCCATGTGGGTGGCGAGCGCCCGCTTGCCGTCGGGCGCGAACTTGATTCGGTTGACGCCGCCTCCGCCGGTCTCGATGGTGCCGATGACCTGGTCGCCGACCGCGTCGATGATCGAGATCGCGCCACGGCAGCCGACCCAGACCTGCGCGCCGTCAGGCGTGACGTCGATACCTTCGGGGCCTGCCTTCACCGGGATGAGGACCTGGCTCGGCCCCCCGGGACTACGGCCTCCAAGGCCGCCACCCTGACGGCCCCCGCCAGGACCGCCGCCGGGAGCTTCGCCACTCAGGCCGCCGGGACGACCGCCGCCAGGCCCCCCGACGGGTGAAGGCGAGACCACCCCGACCGACCCCGAGCCGCGATTCGCAGTGAAGATCTTCTTTCCGTCCTTGCTGAAAACCAGCATGTGAATGGAATTCTGCCCGACGCCCATCATCCAATCGACGGAGTCCGTCGCCGGGTCGTATCGTGCGATGAGCCTTGCGCCCTCGGCGGTGAAGTAGAACTTGCCGTCGTGCCAGGCGATCCCGTGAGGGTTCGGGAGCGGGCCGAGATCGACGCGATGGATCTCTTTTCGGGCCTTCAGGTCGATCACCGAAAGGGTGTGGCCTGGGTCGGAATAAGGGCCCGTATTGGTGACCACGGCCAGCCTCCCATCGGGAGTGACGGCCACTTCATGGGACTCCATCCCGGTAGGAATCCGGGCGGTCACGTGGCCAGTGGCCGGGTCGACGATGGCGAGTTCGCTCGGCCGGGTCGAACCCCGATGCCCCTTGTTCAAGACCAGCAACGTGGAGGGGGACTTCTCCTCGCCCGGCGCGGCGCCGGACAGAGCCAGTACGAGTAGAATCAGCCGGATTATCAGTCTCATGTGATTTCACCTTCTTGACATGGGCGACCTCTCGGAACAGATCAGCGATGCCGTCTCAATTTGTCGTCTTCCCCGAAATCCAGGCGTGGATAGGGAGGGGCGCCCCGGGATTTTAGCGAACGGACCCCTCGCTCAGGCGGTGAGAAACCTTAAAATCCTCTTCATCGTCGCACGCGGGATCGGGGCTCGCGCGGGTCGAGCCGGATCGTTCGTCCCCGTCGTGAAGTTCTTTTCCGGGATGGTCGCGGCGTCTCCCTCCCATGGCCGATCGCCTCGCTCTGGCACCGCCGTCTCGACGGCGAGATCCGCGACGACCGGGGCGTGGGCGCGTCTCCGCAACGTCCCGCTCCCAGCCTCAACGTTTCTTGAGGGTGATCCCGAGCCCGGCGCCGTCCATGAGCACGAACGACGAATCCAGATCAGGTCTGGTGGTGATCGCCTCGACATAGCGCGGATTGGGCGCCGGTCGCTTCATGTTGTGGGCGATGATCAGTCCGCCGGGACGGACGTAAGGTAGGAGTTCCTTGAGGTAGGCGTCGTATCCCTCCTTCTCCGCGTCGATGAACAGGATGTCGATCGGGTCCTTGTTCCGCGGCGCGGTTTGGTGGGCGTCGCCTTCGGTGATGATGACGAGGTCCTCGACGCCCGCCGTCTTGAAGTTCTTACGCGCGACGGCGATCCGGCCGGGGTCGAGGTCGTGGGTGTGGAGCTTGCCGCCGGTCTTGCGCAAGGCCATCGAGAACCAGAGCCCCGACTCACCGGTCGATGTGCCAAGCTCGACGATCCGTTTGGCCCCGAGCGATTCGGCGAGTTGGCGGAGCAGTCGTCCGTCGGCCGTCGAGACATTCGCGTACCGCTCACCGCCGCGGGCCTGCTCGATCGCGGCGAGGATCCGCTTCTCGCCGTCGTCCAGAGGCAGCGGCGGCTTGCTCAATTCGCCGTCGACCTCCGTGACCCCCGCGCCACGGCCGGCGCCGCCGCGGCCGCCCGTCCCCCGAGGCAGTTCGTCGGCCGTCAACTTGCCATCCTGATTGGCGTCGCGCTCTCGAAGCTTTGTGGCCGCCGCATCGATCTCGGTCGCCGAGAGCGCGCCGTCGTGATCGGTGTCGAAGGCCTGGAGAAGTGGGTTTTGCGGGCCTCCCTGGCCCGTCCGCGCCGTCTGCTGCGCCGAGCTTCGCTGGGGCAGGACGGCGGTCCCGATCAGGGTGACGATCACGATCGCAGTTCGAATCATCGTTCTTCCTCTCAACTGAAGATCTTTTGGAGTAGGAAATCGGCGACCAAGCCCCGTCGCCCGATGAACCTCGGCGATGGAGTTCCGGAGACCGGCCGCGACCTCACCTAAAATCCAGTTCATCATCGCCCGCTGGACTCCTGCGGCCCGACCGGTTGTGATGAGATGCGAGTAGGATGTTCCGCTCATCGTGAGGGATCGGAGGGGGTGGCGTGGCGGGTCGGGTTCTGGTGATCGAGGATGACGCGAGCCTCGCCCGATCGATCGTCGATGGGCTGTCGGACGAAGGCTTCACCGTTTCGCACGTCGCCGATGGCGACTCGGCCCGGGAGACGTTGCGGGCCGGCGAATGGGATCTCGTCATCCTCGACTGGTGGCTGCCCGGCCCGGACGGACTGGAAGTGCTGGAAGGTTACCGCCGCGAGGGGGGGAACTCACCCGTGCTCTTCCTCACGGCGCGCGACGCGGTGAGCGATCGGGTGCGCGGCCTGGACGGCGGCGCCGACGACTATCTGTGCAAGCCGTTCGCGTTCGACGAACTGATAGCCCGCGCTCGCGCCCTGATCCGTCGCGGACGCCCGGCCGAGGTGATGACGCTCTCCTATCGCGACGTGCGCGTGGATCTGGCGTTACAGAAAGCCGAAAGGGCCGGCCATCCTCTGAACCCGACAGCCAAGGAGCTGGCCCTGCTCGTCTTCTTTCTCCGCCATCCCGACGAGATCCTGTCGCGGGGGCGGATCTACGGGCACGTCTGGGGCGAGGACTACGATTTCGCCTCCAACACGCTCGACGTTCACATCAAAGAGCTGCGCCGCACCCTGGAGGCGTGGGGGCCCAGGTTGATCCAGACGGTTCGGGGCCGGGGGTATTTGCTCGGCGATCCTCCTCTTCCCGCGGAGGAGCATCCATGAGTCTCGTGACGCGCGTCTCGGTCGCCTTCCTCGTGGCCCTGGCTTTGGCTCTCGGCGGGTTCTCCGCATCCTTGTACTACCTCGCCGGGCTGCGTCTCCGACTCGCCCTGGACCAGGAGTTGGAGGCGACGCTCGACCGCTTCCCGGATCGCCCCGAAGGGCAGACCGGACGCGTGACCTGGGCCATCTACGACGAGTCGGGGCGGAGGGCGGAGGGGACGCCGGGCGTCGGACGGCCGATGGTCCTGGACGGCCGTGACCTCGGCCCCCTCGCGATCGACGTGGCGACGACTATCGAGGGGGCCGACGGCCTTCGATGGCGGGTGCTGGCGAGGAAGATCGGCGGCGGACGCCCGCATGGCGGATCGCCCGAGGCGAAAGGCGAGGGACGTCGCCCGGAGCGGCGGCCGCGAGACGAGCACAAGGGCGCAACGGCCCACGAGCGGCCGAGCCGGGTGCTGGCCGCGTGGTCCTCGATCGAGCCGGTGGAGGCCGAGATCCGATGGCTGGCGGCCATCCTGCCGCTGATCTCGGTGGGACTCTGGACGCTGGCCGCGGTGATCGGTCGTCATTTCGCCCGTCGCGCCCTCGCCCCGCTGATGCTTATGGCGGAGTCGGCCGGCAGCATGCCCTTCGACGACGGCCGGCTGCCCAGCCCCGGAACGCGCGACGAGCTGGAGGAGTTCGCCCGCAGTTTCAACGGGCTCCTCGACCGCCTGTATGTGGCGCTGGAACGGCAGAAGCAGTTCACCGGACAGGCGTCCCACCAGCTCCGGACGCCGCTGGCCGCCCTGATCGCCGCGATCGAGGTCGCCCGCCGTCGCCGGCGAACCGTCGATGAGCACGAGCGCGTGCTGGACCGGCTCCACGACGACGCCGGCCGACTCTGGCGCGTCATCGAGGCGCTGCTGTTCCTTGCGCGGGCTGACGCCGAGGCCGAACTGCCCAACCTGGAACGCATGGATCTCGCCGCGTGGGCCTCCGACCACCTCCGCGCCTGGTCCGGCCACGACCGGGCGGCGGATCTCCGGTTCGAGGGGTGCGACGGAGACCCGCCCTGGACCCGGGCGCACCAGCCGCTGATCGGCCAGTTGCTGGACAATCTGCTTGAGAACGCATGCAAATATAGCGAGCCCGGCACGCCGATCGTCGTCCGCGCCTGGAGCGAGCCCGACGCCGTCGCGTTATCGGTTGAAGACCGCGGGGGCGGCATCCCGAATGGGGAACTCCCGCGCATCTTCGAGCCGTTCTATCGCGCCGAGTCGGCCCGCCGGCTCGGTCATGCGGGGGTCGGGCTGGGCCTGGCCGTCGCCCATCGCATCGCCGAGGCGCACGGAGGCGCGATCGCCGTGGAGAGCGAGCCGGGTCGTGGCAGTCGCTTCCTACTCCGTCTGCCTCGGGTGCCGGCGTCGGGCTTCGCCACGGCGGTCATCGATCACCCCGAGCCGGTCCGCCCGACCTCGGGATAGCGGGTTGGCGGGGAAGAGGCGTTGACGGCTAAGTATCGTCGATCCGGCCGAGGCAGCGATTGAACGTCTTCAGCGTAGCCAGCATCAAGCCGAACGCGACCAGGCCGTATGCCAGGATCCAGAGGACGAGCCAGGCGGACTGCTCCTCGATGTCATGCCTTGGCCCGGCCGCGCCGCCGAACATGGCGCTGGAGAAGCCGACGCCCCAGAACGGGCTGGCCGCGGCGAAGCCGGCGCCGGCGGCTTTGGGGCTTGCGCCGAAGAAGTTCATCCCAACTGGGACGGCCCCGATCAGCACGATGATGTAGAGCCCGGCGGTCAGGCCGATGGCCTGGCCCATCCGAGGCAGCCACGTGGCCAGGGCCAGGCCGAGGCTCGTGATCGCGGCGCCGTAGGCGAGGACCAAGCCGCCGATCAGCGCCGGGGCGAGGGGGAATCCGGTGTGCGTCGCCAGGGCCCCGGCGATGAGCACCGGCCACATCGCCAGCGGCGGGACGCCGCGGAAGGCGGCCCACCACTTGCCCAGGACGATCGACCGGGTCGACAGCGGAGTCGACAACAGCACGTCGAGGCTGCCGCGCTGGCGCTCCTCGGCCAGGCTCGTCGCGGCCGAGACGCTCAGGAGCAGCAGCCCGGCGGCCACCTGCACGCCGCCGATCACCCCGGCCCGCTCTCGGCCGCCTGGCCCGGCGCCGTCGAGCGTGTCGACGATCGCCCAGAGGCTGAACCCACTCGAGAGCACGCCGAAGAGGCCCCATACGGCGACCGACCAGCGCGACGGCCGCCGCCGATGCCACTCGCGCCAGAGCACCGGGTTGCCGTCGAGCGAAGGAGACGGCAGCAAACGGACGAGCCGGTAGAGCGGGCCTCGGCGGGCCGCTCGACGTATCGCCTCCACCCGGCCAGCCTGCCGGATGACCACGGCCCGGATCCGCCAAGTCGCGGCGACGGCCAGAAGCGCCGAGGTCAGGAGCCCGAGGGCGCAGAACCTGGCCTGCGTCGCAAGCCCGACTGGGCCGAGCGCCGCCGGGGCGTTTAGTGGGGCGAGCACGAGGAAGACGGGGTTGTAGGGCAGCAGGGCCAAGTAGTTCGGCAGCCAGGCCGACCGGGCCCATGTGGGCAGGTTCGAGACCAAGACCGCCCAGATCGGGGCAGCCAGCAACCAGGAGACGCCGAAGGCGTAGGTCGCCAGCAGCACCTCGTGCGTCTTCCGGCCCCAGACGGACAGCGTCAGCGCCAGCGTGCAGCCGAAGACGGCGCAGGCCAGACATACCAGGATCGCACCGGTCGTCATCGCCGGGGCGACGCCGCCGAGGAGCGTCGACAGCCCCAACACCGGGGCGGCGCAGGCGATCAGGCCGAGCACCTGTACCAGTCGCGGCGCCAGCTTGCCTAGTACGATCTCGGCGTCGGTCAGGTCGGTCGCCAGCAGCAGGGTCAAATTTCCCCGGGCCTTGTCCAAGCAGATCGCCCCGGCCGTCGCCGCCGGAGCCGCCAGGCCCACCAGCCCGAGCAGTATCAGCGTCGTCACGGCGTAGAACGCCCGTCCGACCTCGGCCATCTGCTGGACCGACAACTCCCCCGCACCGTCGCGGTTCCCCAGCCAGACGGCCGATAGGCCGAACAAGAGCAGTAGGACCAGCAACGACCGCAGCCCATAGCACTGCCAGCGCCGCGAGGCCGTCAGCCATTCATAGGCGAAGACCGGACCTAGTCCCGGCCATCCGCGCGTCGCCATCGGGGCGGCCTCCCGCATCCACACGGAGCAAGGGTCTACGAGTTGGTTCGGAGGCCGGGCCGTGGTCTCGACCGGACCCAATCCGGATCAACTTTATATCGCAAAGTATTCCGGGGGCAAGAGCCTTCCGATCCCGGGGGAGGCCGGTACGCAATCCACCAAGGCCTTTGACCATACCGCCGATCCGCGCCAGACCTCTCTCACCGAACTGCCGAGGACGGGATCGAAAACACGTTCCAAGCTATCCACGAGGGCTTTCGAAGCCCTCGCGTACGGTTTGGGAAGGGCCTGGCCGTCGGCGTTGGCAGAGAAGTCGGCAGACGTCGCGAGTCACAAAGGGATCAGGAGCCGGTTTTGAGGCGCATCGACACGTCATGACGCGATGCGCGCGACAAGGACTGGCCTTCACGAGCTTCTCGCACGCCATCTGGACGCACCACCACGTCGACGCCGCGGGCCTGCAAGGCGGCGATCACCCAGTATGAGCAAAAGAACAGGTCGGCCAGGGCGACGTCGCTCTGGTGGAACACGGACATGATCTGACGGAGCAGGGCCAGTTCACTGGTCTGCTTGCCCTGGTACGGCCCCAACACGGCGTCGAGCACCGTTCCCACGGCCAGGCTGAACACCACAAGGATGCGGGCGATCGGGAACCCGACGCCGGGCTCCTGGGACGTCGCCTGTGGGTGCGCCGCCTGGTTCTCCGGCGTGTCCGGCATGGTCACGGTGGACCCGTCGGGGATCTTCACCGCCCGCCCGTGAAAGAGCCAAGGATCGTCGGCTCTCTGATGGCTCGCACGCCCAGTGCGGCGGACCAGGTTCCAGGCGAGCCCCTCGGGCAACCGCCGCCGGGCCTCGCAGTAGCTGGCGGTCTCGGGAGCGACGGCGGCGAGCCCCTGGTCGAAGCGGAACTTCTGGAACCGATCGACCGCGTCGTCGCAGGAGTGGTCGTCGGAGAGGACCTGGGAGAGGAAGATGCTCAAGGTGATCCAAGGGGTGTAGAGACGCTCCCGCCAGCAGTGGTTGCATCGCCGGCAAGCCGCCTCGACGAGATCCCGAGAAAGGAACTTGAGGAAGGGAAGTCCCTGCCGCCGACCAAGTTCGTTTCGCAAGGATACGAATTGGTGACGAGGACATGTGGGGGTAGACTGAATCACGGCGACCTCTTTGACGAGGTGACAGGTGGAGTTGAAGTACCACCACGTTACCAACCAAGGAGGTCGCTGTACTCGCTCGCCACGTCGCTTGGCTCAATCCCAAGCCCTCTTGAAGCTTACGTTATCCTGGCGCCATTCGCTCCTGACCCCTTTGATTCTTCGGCCGAAAACCACGGCTGCCGGGCTTTCGCAACGACGAGGGCGCCGATCGAAACAATCTCAAGGAAATGCTCATCGACGCAAACCCTTCGCAGTGGGCCCATCTAGTGTGATCGCCAATCGATAACGAAAACCAATCGTCTTGCAAAACTTCAGCCTAAAACCTCAATAAATCCGAGTGGTCAGGTCAAGAAGCCAGACACGCTGGAGAGGGGACTGGGTCTGTCTGGCGAAAACAGGCGACAAGAAATGACGCAAACAATGAGACTGAAGAGTCTCCCGTTCGAGATGGTTGCGTCCAGCCATTTCAGGGGCGGCCAACCTCTGTATCGCAAATGGCAGCGACGTGGGAGCGGCCGTTTAGTTGAATCGGTCCGTAGGATAGGGTGACGAGGTTCGGCTTGGGCTGGCCTTTGGCCCGGAAACGGCCTCGGCGAGGCTGGCTCGCTGATCGGCGGACGGAATGGGGAGGATTCGATGGGCGAGGCTCTGGACATCGTTTCGCTGGGACAGGGCGACGGGCGGCTTGCCGACGGGATGGTCGTCAGCCGCTCGTCGCCCCTGAGGCCCGTCGTGCGCGGCCGGCACGCCCACGACTTCCATCAAGTCACCCTGTTCCTCTCCAGTCCCGGACACGTCGAGTGGCAGATGGGCGAGGGCCGCGCCTACTCGGGCCGACCGACGTCGGGCGACATGGTGTTGACGCCGGCCTTCGTCCCCACGCTGGTCCGCTGTGACCGGCCGTTCGAGGCGGTCTCGGTGCGCTACTCGACCAGCCTGCTCGATCGGGTCGCCACACGGGCGGGTCTGGACGCCGGCCGCCTCCGACCGACGGCGGTGCGGCGGGACACCTTCGCTGGGGAGGTCGCCCGCAAGCTCGCCGACGAGGCCGAGGCGGGCGGCGGGCCGTCGTTGCTTGCCGAATCCCTCAGCACCGCCCTGGCCGTCCACCTGCTGCGGCAATACGCCGACGATGGCCCGCTCCCGCCCCCGAGCGTGGCCGGCTTGTCCGACCACGAACTGCGGCGGGTGACGGACCTCATCGAGGGCCGCCTCGACGGCGACCTGTCGCTCAGCCGGCTCGCCGACGTCGCCGGCCTGAGCCCGTACCACTTCGCCCGCCGGTTCCGGGCCGCCACCGGGACGACGCCCCACCAGTACGTCATCCGCCGCCGGGTCGAGCGGGCGAGGGCACTCCTGCTCGGCGGCGCGGGCATCGCACAGACGGCGGCTCGGGTCGGCTTCTCCAGCCAGTCTCACCTGCACCACCACTTCCGGCGGCTTTTGGGCGTCACTCCCGGCGCGTTGGTCCACCGTTCGCGGGCTGGTGGGCGTCCACAGTGAAGATCATCTTGCTGGCAGAGCGAGCGTGGTGTGGCGTGGAGAGGTCGGACGGGGCTCCCCACAGGAGCAACGCCTAATCCTTATAACCTACGATCATATAGTGCTGCGGCATCGATTCGCGCGCGATCTCAGCGCGAAAGCCGGCCGTTTCAAGCTCCTTCACGACCCGCCCTGCTGCGAGCCGCATCTCCTTCGGCGGCCCTGACTCCGCGTCGACTTCGGAATCCACCACCACGAATCTCCCCCCACGTTTCAACCCCGCATACACCTTCTTGGCATAGGCCTCTCGCCCCTTGATGTGATGCCAGGTGTTCAATGTGATCACGCCGTCCACGCTGTCGTCATGTAGCTCCGGGCTGTCTCCTCTCGCCTTGTGGGGCACGATCTTGGCTGGTCCCAGTTCTTCGCCGCGCCTCGTCAGATACGTGATCATCGCCTGCTCGACGTCGATCGGGATCACCGTGCCGCGCTCCCCCACCGCCTCGCTCAGGTGCGCCACCATGTAGCCCGTCCCCGCGCCGATGTCTGCCACCGTCGCTCCGGGCGTCAGGGCAAGAGCCGCGACGATCTCCTCTGGGTGCTGCCATTTGTCGCGATCTGGGTCGTTCCACCGCGTTTCGAACAGTTTGGGATCGTCGAAGCCACCGTGGTGATGTCCGTGCTCTCCGTGCATGTTCGCTCCTTCTTGCTCAAGACCTTGCTCGGCGACCTGTTTGCTCTCGACGAACGGCGCGGCGCTCTCTGTGGGCTTCTGGCACCCCATCATTCCTCCCGCTCCCGTAATAAAAAATGCAGACAGAAGCATTGATTTGTTCATAGTGAATCACCTCATTCGTTTCGCAAGCTTGTGTTAGAGCGGGCGAGGGAACTCCCGCTCGGCGGCGCGGGCCGGCTTCTCCGGCCAGAGCCACCTGCACCATCACGTCCGGCGGCTCCTTGGGATCATTCCCGGCGCGCCGGCCCGCCTCTTGCGGGCCGGCGGGCGTCCTCGGTGAAGATCGCCTTGCTGGCGATGGCTGCCGCTACCGAGCCCTCGGCCACCGCCGAGGCCACGCTTGGCATGCCGGCGTCGGAGGCGTCCCCAACGACGTAGAGGCCTTCCACGCTGGTCGCCCCGAACGGGTCGGTCCGCACCATGCCCGCTTTCGGACCGTCGGCGACCACCTCGCCCCCCAACCGCTCGGCCAGGTTGGACGGCTGCCGGAGCCGGGTCCGCACGAAGAGAACTTCCCGCTCCAGCCGACGGCCCCCGTCGAGCTGGATCGCCCGGAGCCGTCCCCCGTCCCCCTCCAGCCGCTCGACCCGGCCCTCGACCACCTCGACGGCGCGCTCCTCCAGCCAGGCTTTGTCTTCGGGGACGAGCGCGGACGGGCCGTCCGTCAGCAGGGTCAATTGGTGGGTCCAGCCGAGCAGCAGCGTCGTGAGCTCGACGGCCTCCTCGGGCGGGGCGAGGACGGCCCAGGGCTGGCCCCGGTGCTCCCAGCCGTGGCAGTAAGGGCAGTGGATCACGCCGACGCCCCACAACTCACGCAGGCCGGGGATCTCGGGCAGCGCGTCCACCAGCCCAGTGGCCAGGATCAGCTTGCGGCAGGCGACGACGTCGCCCTCGGCGAGCGTGACCTCAAAGCCGCCCCCGGCCTTCCGGGCATCGACGACCGCCTCCTCGCGGAAGGCGACCTCATACGGCCGGAGCTGCTCCCGGCCGATCCGGCGCAACTCGGCCGGCGGGGTGCCGTCCTGCGTGAGGAAGCCGTGGACGCCGGCCGCCGGGGCATTGCGGCCCTTGCCCGAGTCGCAGACCAGCACTTCCAGGCAGGCCCGCCCCAGCACCAGTGCGGCGCTCAGCCCGGCCGGCCCTCCTCCGACGACCACCACGTCGAACCGACGTATCGGCCTCGCCGTCGGGGCCTTTTCCTGGGCCTCCACGGCTCCGACTCCCAGGACCATGCCGGCCGAGCCCGCCGCCAGGGCGACGGCCTGCCGGCGGGACATTCGATCGCCTTCGATTCGTTCATCCGTCTCGTCGGTCATTCCGAAACTCCCCCGTGTTCCGCGGCGTCCAACGGTCAGCCGAGCCTCCGCAAGGCAGGGCGCAAGGAACGTCGACGTGCTCGCTTTCCAACCTCGCCAGCAGCCGAATTTCCCTTTGACCACGTTGCTGGGATCATAGAGGGACGAGACGGGGTGGATCTTCCAGGTTCCTGCCACCCTGTTGCAGGAAGTTGCGGTCTACGCCCGATCGAGGGGACGGGTTGGGAGTTTTAGCGGTGCCACGCCGATCCCGGCACGCGGTCCGGCGGGAAGCGTCGGCCGCGCCCGTCGGGCGATCCCGATCACCGTTCGCGGCGACTCCTGGCGAATCTCCGCTCGACGGCGGCAGGCCATGTTAGGCCGAATCAGGTCTGTTTGTCGGGCATCGGCGACTCGTCACCCGGACGGCGGACCCCGATTTGGAGAACCGGCGGCTCGCAGGGCGTGCCATAGGACTCTGAGCCACCACGAGTGAGGGGACGAGGACAGCAGGAACGGGGGCAACAGCAGGAACGGGGTCACTCTTATATTTTGACGAACAGCAGGAACGGGGCAGCAGGAACGGGGTCAGCAGGAACGGGGTCACTCTTATATTTTGACGGGTTCTGGGGGCTTTGGGTGAAAGCCCGAAGACGAGCGAGGTGGCGGCTCCTGATCCGATTGCGGCCGAGCCCACTCGTACCGCCTTGCGTTGATCTAGAAGTCGATCGCCTCCCTCGTCCGGTCTCGGCCGATTTCTGCTCGGCCCTGGCGGCTCGGAGGGCCGAGCGTCTCGGCGACTTCCAGCGACTCGTCCGGTTTCAGCGTTCCTTCCACGACGACTTGCGTCGGATTCATGAGCGTGTATCCTCCTCGGTGGCTCGGTTGGTTCCGGGATTATTCCACCGTGAGGACCCGAACCGCTCGGTCATGCCGCCCGCCTCCCGTTTTTCGGCGCGAGTCAGAACAACGTCACGAACCCGGCCGCTCGGAAATGGGCGTCGTTGGTGAATGCTTGAGTCAGACCCAGACGCCGCATCACGACGAACGAGACATGATCGACGATCCCGGCTTGCCCGGCCTCGCCCCGAGCGTAAGCGCGCCAGGCTTGTTCAAGGTCGTCCTCGGTCGGGTCGATGAGCATCCGAGCCGTCTTGAGTCGGTCCCGCAGGAGGATCACGTCGTTGCGAAACGGGCGTCGCGCGGCGGTGTTGGCGCATTCCATCAAGACCAGGCTCGTCGTCAACAGGCTGGACTTCGAGCGGACCAGGCCAGCGAACACGGGCTTTGCGAGGGGATGCCACTGATCGTCCGCGTTCCAAACGGCGATCAGTCCCGCCGTGTCGAGAAAGGCCGTGTTGGGATTCACGGCTGGTGCTCGTCGTGCCGAGCCGCCAGGTCGGTCTCGCCCGTCTCGTAACTATGGGACAGGATCTCGTAGACGGCGGCCATATTCTCTTCATCGGATTCGCCCGGTCCGCTGGACGCAGGTACGACGCTCTTGGCCTCAATGGTGACTTCGCTCCCTTCGGCCAGATCCACTGGTGTGGTCGGGCGAAAGACGCCGTTCTCATAGATGGCATGGATCGTCTTCATGGCGGATCCCTTTTGAGGTTGGGGGACTTTCCGTCATTGTACCAGCTCGGCGCGTCTCTTACGGCTCAGTCCGCCTGGCGCCCACGGATTCGGCTTTCGAAGCCGTGCGTAGCAGCCGTGAGCAAGTCGAGGCGTCTGGACCGTCTCATGTCGTGCAAAACCTGTCGCCGATTCAACGAGCCTGGTTATGATCACGATATAAGGAGTTAAAAATACAGATATATAAAATAACAGAGTCGTGTCAATGCGGGGGGGGGGCTGGCTGCGAATAAAATCGCTATGCCCCTGTTTTTTTCCCGATCGATCAGGAAGCCGAGCGGGGAGCCGCCCTTTTTCCATAAACCTCGCGAATTCGATTCGCCAGCAACAGCGGTAGGTCAAGCGCGAGTGGGAACCGGTTCTTGGGATTGGACTCTGACATGACGAAGCCCTTGCCCGGAATGCATCTTATTCCCAACAAATAGTCGAAGGAACCTGCGGCGAGGGCTTCGTCCAGGATGGACGTCGCGACGTCAGACCGGTCATCCCCGTCCTTGTGGCAATCCTCCGCCTCAAGACTTTCCCGGCCGTCATCTTCCTGGAAATCGCCCCCTTCGTCCGGCCCCGGGTTGGATATCGATGGCAGCATCGAATCGACGGGCCGATCTGCAACACGGCTCCGCCTGAACGCATCGAACGCTGCGGCGTAGGCCTTCCCTACGGCCTCTCCGAGCAATTCGATCTCCCAGCCCTCCTGCCCCCTGGAGCCGTGCAGAGGGAGCCTTTCCAGGGAACGCGCGATTCCCTGAAAAGCAATCAACTCTCCGACGAGTGCGGACTTCGGCATCTCGCCTCGCGAGTATCGCATTTTTCGCAGGATTGGCGCTTGATTAATCGCCTATGTAGTGCGAATCCTGGAGCGTCGTTGCGCCGCGCATGAAAAAGGGCCGTCGTGCAGACTCACATCCGGACGACGGCGTACTCCGATTCACATGACTCGTTCCTACCGCCAAGTCCGTTCGCCGTCTGCCCTCGCTTCACGAACTCGCCATGACCGGCAACGCCAAGGGTTGGGACGGAAAAACGAGGACGTAGCGCTTTCTTGAGGCTCACCGCCGTAGGCCGCCTGGAGTTAGGCCGGCTCGGCGTGGGCGCGGCGGCACCCTCCGGACCGATCGACGATTGGTATCGGTCATGATGGCGAAAACGCAACGGGGGAGGGGGTGGGCGAGGATGTCCCTTACCGAAATCGCGTCGTCCGACTAAAATAGTCCCTTGACTTCGTCGCGAGGGCGCCCGGTCCCGCGATCCGCTTGACAATGTAAGGAAAGAGTCGATGCGTAAGCCGCGATTGATGACGCCGGGACCGGCGATGGTCCCCGAAGACGTGCTGCTCGAGTTGGCCCGACCGGTGATCCACCACCGCTCCGACGAGGCGAAGCAGGTGATCGTCGAGGTGTCGGAAGGCCTCAAGGAGGTCTTCCAGACCCAGAACGACGTGATGATCCTGACGGCCTCGGGCACCGGCGCGATGGAAGCCGCGATCGTCAACACGGTGCCGCCCGGGGGCAAGGCCCTGGTGCTCAACGCCGGCCACTTCGCGGCCCGCTGGGGATCGATCGCCAAGGCGTTCGGCATCAACGTGGTGACGATCGACACCGAGTGGGGCCAGACCGTCGACCCCGAGAAGGTCGCCGAGGCGCTCCGCCAGCATCCCGACACCGTCGCCGTGTTCGGCACGCTCTCCGAGACGTCGACCGGCACCGGCCACCCGATCGAGGCCGTCGCCAAGGTCGTCGCCCAGACGCCGGCCATCTTCGTCGTCGACGGCATCTCGGGCGTGGGCGCGATGGAGTGCCGGACCGACGAGTGGGGGATCGACGTCCTCTGCGCCGGGTCGCAGAAGGCGCTCATGCTGCCGCCGGGCCTCGCGTTCATCACCGTCAGCACCAAGGGCTGGGCCAAGATCGACGCCTTCGAGTCGCACAGCTATTACTTCAATCTGAAAGCCGCGCGGAGCAAGGCCAAGGAGTTCGACACCCCGTACACTCCGGCCCACACGCTGATCCTCGCCCTGCGGACGGCCTTGCGGCGGATTCGCGAAGAGGGGATGGAGAACGTCTGGAAGCGGCACACCCGGATGAGCGAAGCCTGCCAGGCGGGCGTCCAGGCGCTCGGGCTGGAACTCTTCAGCGCCAAGCCGGCCGAGGGGCTGACGGCGTTCCGCGTCCCCGAGGGCTTCAAGGACTCGCAGATCCGCAACAAGATGGCCGAGCGGTTCGGCGTGACCACCGTCGGCGGCCAGGGGAAGATCAAGGGCAAGATCGTCCGGATCGGCCACATGGGCTACACCGACGAACTCGACGTGATCTCCGCCCTCGCCGCGCTTGAGATGACGCTCGCCGAACTCGGCTTCGACGTCGAGCCGGGCAAGGGCGTCACCGCCGCGCAGCAGGTCTTGATCGGCCAGCGCGCCGCCGCGAACGTCGGCTGATCCCGCCAAGCCCCTCGCCAGAAGACAAGGCGGGCGAGTCGCCGACGATCTCGGCCGGCTCGCCCGCGATTCGAGATTTTTTCCCCAACGAGTTTCAGGGAGAGTGCAGCGTGCCGTATCGCGTGCTGGTGACCGACAAGCTGGCCGAGGAAGGGCTGGCGCTTCTGCGGGCCGAGAAAGACGTCGAGCTGATCATCGACACGAAGCTGGCCAAGGACCCCAAGGCCCTCCGCGAGGCGCTCAAGGAGGCCGACGGCATCGCGATCCGGTCCGGGACGCAGCTCACGGCCGAGATTTTGGCCGATCAGCCCCGGCTCAAGGCGATCGTCCGGGCGGGGGTCGGGGTCGACAACATCGACGTCCCCGCCGCGACCCGCCAGGGGATCGTGGTCATGAACACGCCGGGGGGCAACACGGTCTCGACGGCCGAACACACGTTGGCGCTGATGCTCTCGCTCGCCCGCAACGTCCCCAAGGCGAATGAAAGCCTGAAGGCCGGCAAGTGGGATCGCAACAGCCTCACCGGCACCCAGCTTGAGGGCAAGACGCTGGGCGTCGTCGGTCTCGGCCGCGTCGGGCTGGCGGTCGCCAAGCGGGCGCTCGGGTTCGACATGACGGTGATCGGCTACGATCCGCTGATGTCGCCCGAGAAGGCCCTGGAGCACGGCGTCGAGAGCGTGAGCCGGCTCGAAGACCTCTGGCCGCGTTGCGATTTCATCACGCTTCACACCCCGCTGACCCCCGAGACCCGGCACGTCGTGAGCGCCGCGGCGATCGCGTCAATGAAGCCGACCGCCCGGATCATCAACTGCGCCCGGGGCGGCCTGATCGACGAGGCCGCGCTGATCGAAGCGCTTAACGCCGGCAAGGCCGCCGGCGCGGCGATCGACGTCTACGAAGCCGAGCCGCCGGCGGTCGACGATCCGCTCGTCATCCATCCCAAGACGGTCGTCACGCCCCACCTCGGCGCGTCGACCGAGGAGGCGCAGGTGTCGGTGGCCGTCGAGGCCGCCAAGCTGCTTTGCGACTACCTGATTCGCGGCCAGGTCAAGTTCTCGGTCAACACGCCGACGCTCGACCGCGCCGAGCTGGCCGACCTCAAGAGCTATCTCGACCTCGCCTGGCGGCTGGGCATGCTGCACACGCAGATGGACCGCGGCGCGATCACCAAGGCCCGGCTGATCTACCGCGGCGAAGTCGCGCTCAAGAACACCAAGCTGATCACCGCCGCATTCGCCGCCGGCCTGATGGAATCGGCCCTCGAACAGTCCGTCAATCTCGTCAACGCCTTGCCGCTCGCCCGCGAGCGCGGGTTGATCATCGAGGAGCAGACCGCCGAGGCGCCGGGCGACTTCGGCACGTTGATCCAGGCCGAGGTGACGACCGAGCGGAAGACCTACGTCGCCGCCGGCACCCTGTTCGGCAAGCAGTTCCTCCGGTTGGTCCGCCTGGGCTCGTACCACCTCGACGCCCACATGGACGGCTCGATGCTGATCTTCACCCACCACGACCGCCCGGGGCTGATCGGCTTCATCGGCAAGACGTTCGGCGACCACGGCGTCAACATCGCCCAGATGAACGTCGGCCGCGAGCAGCAGGGGGGCGAGGCCATCGGCGTCGTCAACCTCGACAGCGTCCCCGACGAGGCGGCCCTCGACGCCGTCCGCAAGCACAAGGACGTCATCAGCATCAGCCTCATCAAGCTCCCCGCCCCCGGCGAGCTGCCGAGCTGGCTGAGCGCCTGAGAGAAGTCAGAAGTCGTCGTGCAACGCAAAACACCCACGACCTCCGAACGGGAGGACGTGGGTGTTCGTTTTAGTCCACCGCTCCCGCTCGGCTCACTTCAGCGCGACGGTGACGGTCTTATGCTCGGTGTAGTTCTCGAGCGCGGCTTCGCCGAGTTCGCGGCCGATGCCGCTGGACTTGAAGCCGCCGAACGGCGCGGCGGCGTCGAAGACGTCGTAGCAGTTGATCCAGACGGTGCCGGCGCGGATCCGGTCGGCCAGGGCGTGGGCTTTGCCGATGTCGCGCGACCAGACGGCGGCGGCGAGGCCGTAGTCGGTCGTATTCGCCCGCTTGATCACTTCCTCGACGTCCTTGAACCTTAGCACCTGCATCACCGGCCCGAAGATCTCGTCAGTGGCGATCGCCATGTCGTCTTTCACTTCGGAGAAGATCGTCGGCTTGATGAAGTAGCCTTCGGTGCCCGACCGTTCGCCGCCGGTCACGCACTTGGCGCCTTGCTCCTTGCCCTTGTCGATGTACGACAGGATCTTCTTGAACTGGTTCTCGTCGATCTGCGGCCCCTGGTCGGTGTCGTCCGCGAACGGGTCGCCGACCTTCCGCTTCTTGGTGGCCTCGGCCAGCTTGTCGACCATCTTGTCGTAGATCGAATCCTGGACGAACAGCCGGCTGCCGGCGCAGCAGCACTGGCCCTGGTTGAGATACAGGCCGAGCATCGCGCCGTCGACGGCCGCGTCGATGTCGGCGTCGGCGAACACGATGTTCGGGCTCTTGCCGCCGAGTTCCAGCGTCACCCGCTTCATGGTGTCGGCCGCGTTCTTCATGATCAGCTTGCCGGTCGAGGTCTCGCCGGTGAACGCGATCTTGTCGACCCCCTTATGCGCCACGAGCGGCGCGCCGGCGGTCTCGCCGAAGCCGGGGACGATGTTGATCACGCCGGCGGGGAACCCCGCCTCCATCGCCAGCTCGCCCAGCCGGAGGGCCGTCAGCGGGGTCTGTTCGGCCGGCTTGAGGATGACCGTGCAGCCGGCGGCGAGCGCCGGGCCCCACTTCCAGGCGACCATCAGCAGGGGGAAGTTCCAGGGGATGATCTGGCCGACCACGCCCACCGGCTCGCGCTTGCTGTAGCAGAAATAGTCCCCGCGCACGGGGATGGTCTTGCCCGTGATCTTGTCGGCCCAGCCGGCGTAGTACCGGAAGCAGTCGACGACCAGCGGCAGGTCGCCGTTGCGGCTCTCCTTGAGCGGCTTGCCGTTGTCGAGGCTCTCCAGCTCGGCGAGTTCGTCGATGTGCTGCTCGACCAGGTCGGCCAGCTTGTACAGCAGCCGGCCGCGGTCGCGGGCGTCCATCGTCCGCCACGGACCGGAGTCGAACGCCTTCCGCGCGGCCTTGACCGCGAGGTCGATGTCGGCGGCCGACCCCTCGGCGACCTGGGCGATCTCCTTCTCCGTCGCCGGATTGATCGTGGCGAACGTCTTGCCGCTCACGCTGTCGCGGAACTTGCCGTCGATCAGCAGCTTCGTCTGATGAGACGCCGCCGCTTTCTTTCGCGGTTTGGTGACAGTGGCCATGCACACTCCCTTTCGATGATGTCCGGGCGGATCGGAGAGAGGAAGGGAAACGCGTCCGCCGCTCGCAGGCGGGCCGTCCAACGTTGAGTCGCCACCAGGCATCTTACGGCCGACCCAAAGCCCATTCAACCCGCGCGCAGGCGGCCGCCCATCACTCGACTTCGGGACGACTCACCACGGAGGATGAAGCCGGGCGCCACGTACTCCCACCGACACTACACAATCAGTTGCCGATGCGATGATCCCTTCTCCCCCCGGGAGAAGGTGCCCCGCAGGGGCGGATGAGGGTCGTGGGATTTCGAGGTGCATATCGAGGTAGGAGCGACTTCGCGGACCGCGATCCGTGGGGCGGGCCACGACCATCGCCCGGCCGTTCCGGCCACCCTGGAGCGGGAATGCCACCACTCGCTGTGTTTATCCTTAATATCCGCAAGCTTGCCGTAAGCCGCCCTCTGTCTTACCAGAATATTTGTTTAATTAAGGTGGGCAGGCGACATCCTTATCCTCAGAGGCTTCATCGACGACGCCCCCCTCCCTCCGAGGAGATCGCCCCGCCATGGCCACCGACGCCCAGATCCAGGCCAACCGCGCCAACGCCAAGAAAAGCTGCGGACCGAAATCCGACGACGGCAAGGCCCGATCGCGGCTGAACGCCCTCAAACACGGCCTGTGCGCCAAAACCGTCAACCCGATCCTGCCGCACGAAGACCCGGCCGAGCTGGAAGCCAAGATCCAGGAGTGGATCGACGACTACCAGCCGACCAACGCCGTCGAGCGCGAGCTGATCACTCGGGCCGCGCGGTTGTCGTGGACCCTCGATCGGGCCGAGCGGTACGAGACCGCCGTGCTGGCGCGAAGAGTGCGCAAGGCGATGCTCCGATCGAAGGCGAAGCGCACCGAGAAGGTCTGCGACCTCGGCCGCAAGCTGTTCTACATGGCGGGGAAGCGGCTGCTGCCGACCTCCGGCCCGGCGTGGTCCGACGACCCCTCGGCCTTCGTCGCCCGGCTCGAAGAATCGCCCGAAGGCGTCCGCTGGCTGCTCGACCGCTGGGTCGAGATGCGCTGTTTGATCATCTCGAACGAGAACTGGACCTTCCTCGACCAGTTCAAGTTCGTCCGACTGCTCGGCAAGCAGCCGCTCGCCGCGATCGACGATCCCGAGCTGAACGAGATTTTCCTCGCCTGGGAGACGATCGAGGAGGTGTGGGGAACGCGGTTCTGGCACCAGATGCAAGAACTGACGCCGTACGAAGATCCGGCCTTCAGCGCCTGGCGGGTCTGGCGCGAGATCGTGCCGCGTCCCGAAAGTCCCGAGGCCGGCGTCGCGTTCCTCCGGGGGATCGCCGAGCGCGAAGTCGAACGGCTGCAAGACCTGCTCGTCGACCTCGAAGAGATCGAAGGGGACGACGCGCTCGAACTGGCCGAGCAAGCCTCGTTCTGCACCAGCGACGCCGCCGAGCGGCTGCGACGGTTTCAGACCGCCCGGACCCGCGAGCTGCTCCGCACGATCGACCTGCTGGCGAAGCTCCGCAAGGCCGAGGCCCAGGCTTCGAAACCCGAGAAAAAAGCGTCGAAGGAACCCAATCCGCCGGCCCCCCGCAAGCCCGCCGCGCGCCCGTCGTCGTACCGGTCCGACCCGATCGAAACCCTGGTCGCCGAAGGGATGACCGACTACCTGGCGAAGCTCCTTGAGGCCGGTGAACGGCCTTCGAGAACCCCCAAAATCGGCGCGAACGAAGCCAATCCGCTGAGTCCGACGAGCGGCGGACCCGGTGCCAGGGCAGGGGGCTGAGCCCCCGAACTACAAACCATCGTGACGCCGTGGGGACCCCCGGCCTCATGAAAATGGGCTCGCGATCGGCCACGGGGGCCGAATACAAGCCCGAAGCGCCAGCGAGCGCATTCCCCCTGAATACAAACCGTCATGACGTTGCGGCGACACCCGGCCTCATGAAAATGGGGTATCGCGTCGGCCGGGTCCGAATACAAGCCCGAAGCGCCAGCGAGTGCATTCCCCCGAATGACAAACATGCCTCCTGAAGCTGAAATCGCTCGCCGCTCACACGGCTCCCGCTTGGTCCTGAGCCACGATGACGTAATGGGCGGCTGCCTCCAGGTCATCTTGGTTGTTGATCCATCGACAACTGGCCCCTTCGGTCCAGAACCGGGTTCGTGTCGGGTTGTCCGCCTTCAGTCGACGGGTACACCAGGCTTTGAATTGATCGCGAACAGCCCCAGGCCGATATCCGCGCGCGGTCACAACGACATGAACATGGTTCGTTCGCACGTTGATGGCATGCAGCGGCCAGCTCCGGATGCGACAATGCTCGCGAACCGTGTCTTCGACCAATCGCCGGTTCACCTCCGAGAGACGGAACTCGGATTCTCTCATCCGCGATCGAGCCATCTCGACGAACAAGGGATTCGCGTGCTGGATGTCGGATTCAGATTTCCGGTTCCAACCTCGATCGTCCCCGTGGAGCCAGGTTCCATACGTGGTCCAGGTTAGAAAGTAAGCCAACGGCTCGTCGGTGTTGAACTTGTGGGAAAGGTCTCCGTTCATGGGTTGAACAGCTCCTTTTGCAGACTGACTTGGCCCAGAGTCCTGATCGACAGGGCATGCACTCGCTGGCGCTTCGGGCTTGTATTCGGCCCCCGTGGCCGATCGCGAGCCCATTCTCATGAGGCCGGGTGTGCCCACGGCGTCATGCAAGGCTGTTTTGAAATTAGCTCTTGAGACGAACTTTGAGATCACCCAGAGCCCATATTTTCACGAGGCCGGGTGCCCTACGGCGTCATGATGATCTGGATTCGGGGGCATGCACTCGCTGGCGCTTCGGGCTTGTAGTTCAGGGGGGGCATGCACTCGCTGGCGCTTCGGGCTTGTAGTTCAGGGGGAGCATGCACTCGCTGGCGCTTCGGGCTGTCATTCGGGGGCATGCACTCGCTGGCGCTTCGGGCTTGTAGTTCGGGGGGGGCATGCACTCGCTGGCGCTTCGGGCTTGTAGTTCAGGGGGAGCATGCACTCGCTGGCGCTTCGGGCTGGCAATGCAATTCAAGGGTGGTTGCATCGTCTCTTCGCGCCGGTCGGCCAAACGGCGGGGCTACGGGCGTTGTTGGAATGGAGGAGCGGGGATACACTGGTTTGGACGAACTTTGGATGAAGGAGCGGGCCTTCCGCGATGAGCGGGACGGCACCGACTTCCGGTTGGTTGGTAAACGATCGAATATTCAGTCGAGGCTCGATGCGATGGCGACGACCCCTTTTGTGAAGTCTCAGCGGCTTCAGAAGCTTCCTCCGTACCTGTTTGCGGAGATTGACAAGAAGAAGAAAGCCGCCATCGCCGCGGGACGCGACATCATCAACCTCGGCGTCGGCGACCCCGACCGGCCGACGCCCCGGCCGATCATCGAGAGCTTGCAGCACCACGTCGAGAACCCCGCGTTCCACCAGTACGCCCTCGACCAAGGAGCGCCCGAGCTGCGCAAGTCGATCGCGGCGTTCTGCAAGAAGCGGTACGGCCTGGACTTGAACCCGGACACCGAGATCCTGCCGTTGATCGGGTCGAAGGAGGGCATCGCCCACTTCCCGCTCGCGGTGCTCAATCCGTCGGAGATCAGCCTGGTCCCCGACCCGTGCTATCCGGTGTATCGGTCGAGCAGCATGTTCGCCGGGGCCGACGTCTACACGATGCCGCTGGAGCGGTCGCTGGGCTTCCGGCCCGACCTCGACGCGATCCCGGCCGACGTCTACGCGCTCGCCCGGCTGATGTTCCTCAACTTCCCCAACAACCCGACCGGCGGCACGGCCGACCTCGCGTATTTCGAGAAGGTGGTCGACCTGGCGAAGACTCACGATTTCGTGATCGCCCAGGACGCCGCCTACAACGAGATGTACTTCGACAAGCCGGCCCCCAGCATCTTGCAGGTCCCCGGCGCGAAGGACGTGGCCGTCGAGTTCCACAGCCTGTCGAAGACCTTCAACATGACGGGCTGGCGCGTCGGTTTCGCGATCGGCGGCGCGCCGCTCATCGCGGCGTTGGGCCAGGTGAAGGCGAACACCGATTCGGGCATCTTCACGGCGATCCAGTTCGCGGCCAAGACGGCCCTCGACCAGTACGACGAGCTGACCCCGCCGATCCGGGCGTTGTACAAGGAACGCCGCGACGCGTTCGTGGGCGCGCTTCGCAAGCTCGGCTGGGACGTGCCGTCGCCCGAGGCGACCTTCTACGTCTGGATTCCCTGCCCGAAGGGCTATTCGTCCACCGACCTGTGCGCACGGATTCTCGAAGAGGCCGACGTGGTGACCACGCCGGGCCTTGGCTTCGGCCGGACGGCCGACGGCTACATCCGCGCTGCGCTGACGGTCGAGACGCCTCGGCTCCTCGAAGCCGTTGAACGCATCGGCAAACTCAGCCTTTGATCTGGGCCGGCTTCGAAACGAGGACGGCATGAGCACTGGTTCGCTGGCGATCGTCGGTCTGGGGAGCAATCTGGGAGACCGCGGCGCGATCCTCGACGAGGCTCTCGACGCGCTCCAGGCGGAGCCCCACGTCCATCTGCATACGATCAGCTCGTATTATGAGTCGCCGCCGATCGGTGGGCCGTCGGGGCAGGGGCCGTTCCTCAACGCCGCGGCGTTGCTGGAGCCGGCCCTCGACCCCCTGAGTCTCCTCGAACTGCTGCACCGGATCGAGGCGCGGTTCGGCCGCGAGCGGACGGAGCGGTGGGGCTCCCGGACGCTCGACCTGGACCTGCTGCTCTACGGCGAGGAGGTGCGGCGGACGCCCCAGATCATCGTGCCGCACCCGCGCCTGGCGTTCCGTCGGTTCGCCCTGGTGCCAGCCGTCGAGGTCGCCCCCTGGTCGATCGATCCCCACACCGGGCTGACCATCAACGAACTGCTCACGAGCCTGGACCGCCGGCCCAGCCTGGTGGCCCTGACCGCCGTCGACCCGGCGGACGCAGCATCGGTCGAGTTGGTCGCGCGCGTTCAACGCGACGTCGTCGACCGGCTCGGGGCCGTGGCCTTGAAGCGGGGGGAGCCGGCCGGCTCCTCTGGAACGGTCGCGCCGGCCCACCTTTGCGACCGGCATTACGCCGAGGTCCAGGCGATCGCCCGGCGGACCGACGCCGGCGAGTGGTCGCGGAACGTCCCGGGCGAGGACTGGCTGGTCGCCGACTTCAGCCTGGATCTGGAGCTGCAACGAGGGGCGACGATGGAGCGGAACGAGGCGGCGGCCGACGACGCGGCCTGGAAGCACGTCTGGAACCTGTTCACCTACCAGCGCGCCGCCGAAGCCGCCGTGGCCCGGGCGCTGCCGCCGACGTTCGTGGTCTTGATCGGAAAACCGGCCGAGGCGGCCGCCGTCCGCGATCGCGGGTTCCCCCGGCCGATCCTGATACCGGACTCGACCGACCCCGAGGGAATCGCCGCCGAGATCGTCACGACGTGCGGGGCGACCCGTTCCTGATCAATCGAGGCCGGCGGCGAGGGCCGACGCTTGGCGGACCGCCGGGGCGACGTATACTGCTTTTAGAACACCTCACAGCACAGCGAGCATCGAGGCGGCGTCGGAATCATGGCCAAGAAAGACGCGGGGAAGTCCTCAGCCAAGGGCAAGGAAAGGCATGACGCGGAGGGCGTCAAGATCGTCGCGCGCAACCGCAAGGCGCGGCACGACTACGACCTGCTCGAAAAGGTCGAGGCCGGCATCGTCCTGACCGGCACGGAGGTCAAGAGCCTCCGCAACGGGAAAGCCAACCTGGAAGACGCCTACGCCGAGATCACCAGGGGCGAAATCTGGCTGCTGGGCTGCGACATCCCCGAGTACCTCCAGGCCAACCGGATGAACCACGTCCCCAAGCGGCCTCGCAAGCTGCTTCTGCACCGTAAGGAGATCGAGAAGCTCGGGACCAAGTCGGGCGAGCGGGGCCTGACCCTGATCCCCCTGTCCATCTACTTCAAGAAAGGCATGGCCAAGGTCGAAATCTCGATCGCCAAGGGCCGCAAGACCTTCGACAAGCGCGAGGCGCTCAAGAAACAAGACGCCAAGCGCGACATCGACCGCGCCCTGCGGCGCGGGTGACGCGAAGCGACGCGAATTGCGAACCTACTTGACCTGGGCGACGTAGTGATCATAATGTCGGTGGCTCGATTCGCAAACCACCGCGAGTCGAGTCGATGAAACCGCATTCGGGGGCGAACCAGGATCGACCGGATGTCCGAAGTGAACGGTGGCGTGCCGAGGTTGGTCAGCGGGCCTCGTAAAAAGCCGACTAAAATTTAACTGCCAACACCACTGTTGGTCTCCGTCTCGCTGCCTAAAAAACAGCAACGGCCTCGCGCCGAGTCTTCTCCCGAGAGACCCGGCCGGGGACGCCAATTCGGGACAGCCTTGGCCTAACCGCTTGTTGCCGCCCGGGTTAAATTCATGACGAGCTAAGCCGCAAGGGATCCTGCCGACCGGAGCCCCCAGGCCGACAATCAAACGATCGGCTACGCACGTAGAAGCCCTCACAGACGCTTCTCGGGACGCGGGTGCAATTCCCGCCGCCTCCATAACTTGCGTCAAATGCCAGCTCCTGACTGGCGACGCCAGGAAACGACGAAACCCCTTCCCCGGAAGGGGTTTTTTCGTTTTCCGGGCCTTCCTCGTCGTCGTCGTTGCTGCCAGCCGCTGACAGCTCCTGCCCCGAAGCGCCGCCCGAAACCCGGCCAATACCCGGCCACGAGGTTTTTGATGCGTTCGGTAGCGGCAGCCCGGCCAGGGCCGCCGCCTGGTCGTCCAGCCCGATATGGGTGTACTTCATCGTCATCCGCACGTCGGCGTGCCGGGCCAGCTCGCGCGCCTCGACCAGCGTTGCCCCGTTCCTGAGCAGGCCGGTGATGTGGCTGTGCCGGCCGGCGGCGTGGAAATCGGCAATGCCCTCGTGCGTTTCGTAGGGGATGCTGATCCGCTCCAGATCGAGCTTCACCATCAACCAGGTTTTCTTGCGTTCGATGCGGGGGAACAGCAGGTCGTCCGGACCGAGATTTTGCACCCATTCACGCACCATGATGGCCAGTTCCGGGTGGATTGGCAGTGTGTCTTCGCGTCGGTGTTTCGAGCAGGCGGCGGCGACTTTCAGAATCGGCTGCTGGTCGTCGAGCCGGAAGGAGCGGGGGGTCAGGCTGCCCAGCTCCTGCCGCCGCAAACCGGTGAAGAAGCTGGTGAGGTAGGCCCGCGCCCGCAGCTCGCCGTCGTAGCTCTGGATGACGCGGCCCGAATCCCGCGCCGATTGCACCAGCCGCGAAACTTCCTCCGGCGTCAGCGCCCGCCGTTTATGGCGGATGTCGGTTTCGCTGTTCAGCCGCTCGATGCCGGCCACCGGGTTGGCGGGCAGGCGCTTTGTCGCCACGAGCCACTTGCCGAATTCATCGATCGCCTGGAGGTAATGGTTGTAGGTGCGCGCGCCCAAATCTTCGTCGCGCCGGATCGCCTTCAGGCACTCCTCCACCGCTTCCGCGTCCATCTCGCCGACGGTGGCGAAGCCGCAGCCCTCGACCAGCCGCCGCACCCGCGTCATCGTGAGTTTGCGATGTTTCGGGGTCGTGTTGTCCATGCTCCGCTCGAACGCGGCGAGGTGATCGGCCGTCGGCGATTGCCGGATGGCCAGGAGCCGTTCCTCCGCCGGGTCGATCATCCCGCGCTTGCGTAGCAGCACTTCGTTTTCGAGCTTGGCCGCCAGCTGCTCGGTGAGCCCCTTGTCGGTGAAGCCCTTGGCGAAGGCGCGTCCGCCGTCGGCGTCCACGTATTCGATCCAGTAAGGCTTGTTCTTCTTTCCCTTGTCGCGCGAGCGCTTCGAGATCGAGGCCATGACCGGCCCTCCATGGGAAAAACCAGAGCCAACATGCTGATTATACGTTCACAACGATTTCGCGCCAGGGGGACGCGCCGGAAGTCAGGCTTTGGCGTGCGATGCCGGGCAGCCGCGCTCGATCCAGTCCCTGACCTCGCCGGCACGCCAACGTGTGTTGCGGCCAATGCGCAGCGGCGTCGGCACCCTGCCGGCGGAGACCAGCCGCCACAACGTCCGTTCGGACACCCCCATCATCCGCGCCACGTCAACGGCGCAGATCAGCAGCGGTGCAGCGTCGGTGCTCATGGCCGCGGCACCTCCCTGCCGGTGTGCCGCGAAGCACTCGCGCGCCACTGCTCCAATTCCTCGCGGCACACGCGGTAGAACTCACGGTCCGCGTCGGACCATTCTTCCTCGCGAAGGCAAGCCTGGATGATATGCCGGCATCGCCTTGCCATTCGCACCGCCGTTTCGTGAATGCCTGGATCGGCCGGCTGGCTGTCAACGAACATGGATACGCTCCGTGGTGGGACCCTCTTGTTGGTGATAACGGCTACAGCTCGAAACCGTCGTCCTTTTCCTTGCAGGGAACTGGCCTTGCAGGCTCTGCCCGGCTGTCGGCGATATCGGAGAGGGAGGGTTTGCAGGCTGGTTTGCCGCCGGCGTGGCAATCCTCCGGCTCCAGCACCAGCCCATCCCAGCCCGTGCGAAAAACGATGCCCTTGTGAGGGTTGTGCGTGGCCGCGTTCACCAGCTCGGTGAGGATCAGGCCCTTGCCGAGCGCGGCGTCCAGTTGCTCGGGCGTGAAATCCCCGTGACGCAGCGGGTAATAGAGCGCCTCGTAATGCTCCTGGGTGTTGATGCCGAAATCGACCACGGTGGCGATGCTTGGCCAAACATCGAGCATCACGGCTTTGACGAGACTTCGCGTCGTGTCGCGGATGAGGCGGCCGTCTTGCCCTTCTGCCATTTCCGCAGCTTCTGGCTTATCGCTCATGGTGGAAATCCTGAAAGCTGGTGAAAACTCCTCAGTTATCGCATCCTGCACGCCGCCGGTTCCTTCAAACCAGCGTTCCTTCGGCTTGCCCTCGATGACGTTTCTCGTAACCACGCCGCTCTCAACCCAGTCGAACCCGTCCCAATCGACATGCGTTTCCAGCGCTCGCAATTGCTGGGACCGGTCCAGGCCCGACCACGGCGTGACCCAGCGGCCGGGAATATCGTGCTCCACCGCGACGAATTCCGGATTCTCGCGCTCAGAATCCCATTCGCCGAAGAAATCGGCCTGCACCAACCGCTCGATCTGCCGGGCGACGGCCGCCGCCCCCGGCGGTGTCGAGGTGGCTTGCGCATATGCGCCCAGCAGCTTCGAGAACACCTGCTCCAGCAGCTCGCCGTCGTCGCCGTTGGCGTACGCCCAGTGAACCCGGTTTTTCGCCATGACGGCGTACGGCTCCAGCGCCTCCAGCAAAGCGGGGGCGGCGTGCATCAGCCGCAGCCGCCCGTCCGCCTCATACGATTCGCTGAAGGGCAGGCCGGTGATGCGGGAATAGACCGCTTCGGCCTGTTCCCGGCTTTTGAAATCGCCGATCGCCTCGATGCCACCCCCGTCGATATGGCCATAGAGAGTCCAGAAATCGGGCGTTTCGCCGTCCATGGCGATTTCGACATATTCGCCGCCGCCGTCATTTCGCTTTACGCAGCCGCTGATCTCGTAATTGTCGTAGACCGGCTTCGCTTCCATCGAAATCGCTCCGTAGATGACGATGACTGGCTACTTCGAGATGCCCATTTCCTTTTCCAGCTCCCTACCCTGGCCCGGCTCCGGCGGCGAGGACCGGGCGTCGGCTATGTCCGAGAGCGACGGCGGCGCGGGCATCGCCGCCCCGTCGAGATAGGCGCCGCCGAGGTTGGCCTGCCGCATATCGCAGCCGCGGAAGTCGGCCCCGGCCGCTTCGCAGCCCTGCATCTTCGCCCCGTACAGGCTGGCGTCCTGAAAATTCGCCCCCTGGATCTGCGCTCCGCGCAGGTCGCAGAGGCTCATATCGCTGCGCGCGAAGCTGACGCCCCGCAAATCGGCGCCGCGGAAGTCGATCCCCGACAAATTGACGCCGGACATGCTCACGCCGCGAAGGTCGGCGCCGCGCCAATCGACGCGCCGGGCCGGGGAGGAGTCGATGTGCTTCTGGTTATCGCGATCCACTGGTAATGGTCCCTTCCGCCAACCGGTCGAGGCGCAGTGCGCAAGGTTGCTGTTCCTGCAACCGGTTCATTGCATCCAGAATGGTAAAAGTGACGATCGATAGCCGGGCCGGCCGCTCCAGCTCGGGCCTGGCGGCCAGCTCGTGCAGAATGGCAATGGCGGCGGCGAGCGCCGCCTCGTAACGCCCAGCGTCCGGCATGGCGTGCCCCCGATAACGAAAAGGCCATCCGTGGCCGGGAGGGCATGTCACATCGACATGCCCATCTCCTTCTGGTTTTGAAGCTCGTTCTGCTTGCCGCTGTCCAGCTCCGTCGAAGCGGAGGGCCTGCTGGCGGCAATCTCGCTCAGCGTCGGCGGATCAGGCCTGCGATCGGCTGCGATCTCGCCTTGCGTCGGGTTGAGCAGGGTGCCGGGCTCATGCACCTGGATGGACTGCGGAAACGGCTTCAACGCCTCGTACAGCTCATCCGCGCCCTGACGGAAGGCGGCGGCGAGCGTGCCGTCCGCCATGAGCGGTGCGGTCACCACCTCGATCCTGTCGTTGACGGCCTGCTGCGCCGCCCTGATCGTGGCGGCGGCAGCGGCGAAAAAGCCCTCATTCTGCGTCTGATTCGCGTTCTCAGTTGCCATGGTCATTCCTTTCATCGTGGGAAACCCGTCCGGCCGCCCACCCCCCCGAAACGCCGGGAATCATTGCTGGGCGGCCGGTATGGCGACGGGCGGCTAAAGGGAACTCGCAAGCTTTCCCCGAAGCCATTCGGTGAGCCATCAAACGCCCGTGTCGCCGCCGGGCGGTTCATGCCCTCGGGCCGCAAGGCTGGCGCGAGGGCGGCGCTGAACGACGCCAGGCACAGGCTCGCCGCCAGCAACAGCGACGCCGCCGCCAGCCCGGCGACGCCCAGTCGGCCCTGCCTGCCGGTGCCGCCCATGCGGAATTCCGGCGCCTGGTAGTAGCGCAGCAGCCGGCCGGCGATCGGCGGCAGGTTGCGCGTGAGGATCAATTGGAAATCGTCGCCGGCGGTGATCAGCTCGTTGGCGAAGGCCAGCCGCCTGGCCGTGAGCGAATGGTTGACGGTGCTGCTCCATGAGCAGCTGCCCGGGGACTGGCCGTGTGCGCCGTTGCCGGTAGGATGCGACCCGCCCTGCGTGTCGCTGCTGCCGCTGACGACGATCGTGGTGTCGCCCAGCCGCTTGCTCAATTCCTCGGCGGCCTCGTAGGAGGCGATCCCGAAATGCTGCTGAGTGTCGAGGTTTTCGAGGATGGTGGGTGCGCGCTCGCCGAAGCATTTGTTGAGCTGGTCGATCGACTGGAAGAAAAACCACAGCCGGATGCCGTAGCCGCGCATCAGCGTGACCGCGTCCTCGATGATCTGCATCTTGCCCAGATGCGCCGCTTCGTCGAGCAGAAACAGCACCGGCTGCTTCTCGCTGGCCTCGCCTCGCGAGAGCACGCGGATAATAGTGCCTAGCCACATGCGCATGAGCGGCGCCAGCGTCACCAGCCGCTCCGGCGGCAGGATCAGGTAGACCGACACGCGGCCCGTCCGCAGCTCGCGCGGATCGAAGGAGCTGCTCTGCGTGATCACCTGGATGGCGGGCGAATCGAGGAAGTTGGTGTGCCGCTGCACATGCGTCAGAACGGAGTTCAGCTCCTTGTCCTGGAACCAGCTCAGCTGGTCGCCCAGGCGCTGAATGACGCCGTGGCAGCCGTCGAACTGACGCATGAGCGCGACCGCGTTGGCGAAGGCCTCGCGCGACGATACCAGCTTCCTGACCATCTGCAGGTTGCGCAGGCGCTCGTCCTTTTCGTAGGCGCAGGTGAGCGCGATGAAGGCGCAGATCACCAGCTCGGCGCAATCGTTCCAGTGCGGCTCGTGTTCGGTTCCCTGCCGCACTACCAGCATGTTGGCGAGGTCGCGGCAATCGTCGAGGAACGAATCCGATTGCGGGTCGATGAGAGCAAGCGGGTTGATCGATCCCGATGCCTCGCCGGTGATGCGAAAGGGATCGAGCGTGACGATGCGGTGGCCGAATTTGCGACGCCGGTGGCGCGAAGTTTTGAGCGCCAGCTCCCCCTTGGGGTCGGTGACCACGACGCTGCCGCGATAGCTGAGCAGGTTGGGGATCAGCACCGCGACGCCCTTGCCTTTGCCGGCCGGTGCGAAGGTGGCGGCGTGGATCATCCGTTGCAGCCGGATCATCCGCGAGCCACCCCACCGCCGGGTGAAGAAGGCGTGGTAGAACAGGCAGCAGGCCATGTCGGAACGCAGGCGCGGCGATAGCAGGCCCTTGAGCGCCCGCCAGCGCGACATCGGGTCGGTGGCGCCCGTACGGCCGAGGATCAGGCCCTCGTCGGCGAGCATGCCGCTGCGCGCCAGCGTCGCCATGTCGGCCCAGCATGCCGAGCCGTGCGTATCGGCGTCGGGCCGCCAGCGGCGGCGGTACTGGTAGGCGGCGCCCACCGCTGCCAGGAGCATATAGGCCGGGTTCTGCGCGGCGAGAATCACCAGGCTGTGGGCGGCGATGCCGCAGGCAGTGATGAGGATGGCGCGGCAAAGCCGGGCCGTCCATCGACGGATGAATCGCATCTTGTCCTCGCATTCTTGGGGTTATCATGCTGGAAACTCCGAACGGGCGTGATCGAAACGGGGTGAGGGGAGGGCGATCGACCCGTGACCGACCACCTCGACGGTGCAGGGTTCGCTGTTTTCTTGTGAGATGTCCGACGCTTCCGCCCTCCCGGCGTAGATCGCTTTGAGCAGGCAGCTCACGGCGACGGCGTGGAAGACGCTGCCTATCAGGGACGCCGCGTTCAACAACATGGTGGCCTTTGCTTCGCTACCGCGCTCCTGCATCAAGTGGGTCGCATAGGCAAACCAGACATTGAACGCGACGGTAGCAACGAGCATGATGCCGAAACCGAGCTGGGCGAACCGCGAGGGCTCAGGCATGTCATTGCGCATTCGGCGTGCGAAGAACAAACCGACGGCGAATGCGATGACGTGCGGGCGGGCTGACATGACCAACGCCGTGGTAAGTGTCTCGATCATCGATGCCTCCCTTTTGGGTGCTGGTGGGGAACGAGTCATCGGTTAAGAATCAGGTTTCATGCGATCCACCGGCGCCGGCTCGCGCTGAGCCGCCGCCATGGATCGGCAGCTTCGATGTCACCGGGACAGCAGCGAACCCAGGCCGACCAGGGCCGCCACGGCATCGTCCCCCCATCCGACGAGCGGCAGGACATCGGGGATGAAATCGATGGGCGAGATGATGTAGGCGAGGCACAGCCCGGCGGCGATGTACTTGCCGATATTCAGCTTCGCCGGCGGAGCGGGAGGATACGGGTACGGCGAGAAATACGGGTGCGGCGGGCAGCCGCGAGTGTCGATCGGTTGATGCGAGGGCGCTGCCGCCGGCCTGAGCGGCGCGAGCACCGTTGTCGGCAGGTGCCTTCCCTCCGGCAGCCGAGGCTGTGGCAGCGTTTTCATCTGCGAGCAGATCCAGATGCCGCAGACAGCGGCTAGTATCAGCATGATAAGAATCTCCAAGGCTCTTCTCCCTTTGCTTGGGGGTGATGGCCATCCCTGGCCGGGAAATCCGTCAGGACGCCCGCAACGAACGGGCGAGTGCCTGCACTTCCGATCCGTTGTCGCTGAGCTTTCGGGCCTCTCGCCGGATGCGGTCGATGGCCTCGATGATCGTTGTCCAGTCCAGCGCGTCATTGGCGCTGATCGAGATGGAAAGGCCGCCGCCAAGGCGGCAAACCACTCGACCGGCCTTGGGCTTGACCGCGCGCTTGCCGATGCGGTCCCGCACCGCATTGGCGACGGCGTCGCGCTTCAGCCGCCGGTCGGCCACCGCCGCCGCCAGCTCGCGCTGGGAGTCGGCGTCGGGCATGCGGCTGATCTCGTAGGCCGTGCTCTCGGGCACGGCACGCGATTCGACGAGCGTTTGAACGTCTTCCGGCAGCGACAGCAGGGCTTCCGCCCGCGTGATCGCCGCCCCGCTGATGCCCAGCTCTTTCGCCAGCTGCTGCGAGGTGCATTTCTTCAGCAGCTTGAGCTTGGCCAGGGCACGCGCCAGATCCATTGCGGATAGATCGTGGCGGACATGGTTCTCGATCACCCGGTCGGCCAGCAGGTCGGCTTCGTCGGGTTGTCCATCGACGACGATGCAAGGCACCGTCTTCAGGCCGGCAAGCCGGGCGGCGCGCCACCGGCTTTCGCCCGTGGCGATCAGCCAGCAGCGCCGCTCTTCGTCGCGCAGAATCCGCAGAGGCATGAGGATGCCCCTGGCCCGAATCGACGCGGCCAGCCGTTCGATTTCCTCATCGAGGAAGGATTTGCGTGGTTGCGTCGGATCGGGCATCAGCTCCTCGATCGCGACGCTGAGGATCTTGTCCATAAGCGTCCCTCCGAATTGTCAAAGAACGGCGAGGCACGGACGCACCGCGACCGCAGGCCTGGCGGGTTTGCCGGCCGAAGTCGGATGCGGAGCGTTTTGAGTGGCATAGGCTGGTTCACCCAGCCCAACACCGAGCTGCCGGATTGAAGAGAGAATCCGCTGGCGATAAGCTGTCTGAATCTGCCAGGACCGGTGCGCTATGCCACCAAGGCGAGGCTTTAACCTGGGGGTTTGTGGTCGGCCACCTCGGCCTTCCAGATCATTCTTGGCGAGAGATCGGCGATTACCAAATCTGCGCAGGGGATTAGCGCAGGGACCCCGAAGGGGGCGGAAGCGCGGAGACGGCGAGGTCAATTGTCAGCGCGGCCTGCCGCCGTGCTGCCGAGCCTGACTCTCGGCCTGGGCTTCGATGCGGCGGACCATCGCCGCCACTTCATGCTCGCCGCGAGCGAGGCCGTAGCGGAGATATTCGCTTGCAAGGCTGTCGATCAGGTCCGAGTCTTTGTCGAACGCGCCGACCTCAACGTTCTGGCCCATGGCGCGCTTGAAAGCCCGTTCCGCCACCAGGCGCTCAACGTCGATGATCCCGTCGCCGAGCACGTTGTCGAGCGAATGGCGGTTGAAGATCCGATTCGGTGCGCGCCCCCCTTCGTGAACCCGGTCCACATCGACCGCGTCCGGCCACCCCTGGCGGACCATCTTGATCGTCAGCTTGTCGGAAGGGAAGTCGATAGTCGTAAAGTCGATCGTTGGGATCTTATCGGGCATATCATCAAGTTCAGCTAGCCAGCAACAATAGATAACACTTCTTAATATATCTATCCAGTAGGTGTCAAGAATTTTAGCGTTTCGGATGTTGAGAGGCCTTTGCCACCCGGCCCAGGCGTTCCAGGAAGCGGCAACTGAGTTCCCATGCTCGCCAGCCCAACGGCCGGCAAATCGTAACCGGCATCCGCGCGGCGCGTTGAAAAATCTTGCACGTGAGATCGACTGTCAGATCGTCGTCCTCGGCAGTAATAATATTTTCGATATCCGAAAAATAATGGCAAAATAGTTTCGACACATCTTTGATACGACTACGCAGCGTGCTTTCGGTCTCCCCAACTAAGGGGGACATTTTTTTAAACGAAAACCGGTCCGAGTTCCGGTCACGGCAGATTTGACCGATCTGGCAAAATCGCTCAAGAGCATCCCTTATGAGTAAAGGCCTGTCGCCCAGCACTTCGATCCCGTCAAGGCCCCATTCCGGCTCGACGCCGATGGCAAGGATCGCCTCCATGATCGCCGCCCGGACGTCGTGTTGGTCGCGCACCCTGGCCTGTGCCGACGTCAGCGCGGGCAGGAAATCACGCGCGCCCGTTCCGATCCTGCCCAGCACCACGGCGGCGGCCTTGGTGACACGAAGGTCGTGATCGTCAAGGGCCGCGGCCAATGCCGAAGCCGCAACGCGTGCATCCGGACCCGTTTCCGCGATGGCCTCTGCCGCTGCAAGGCGGGCCTCCGGCCACTCGCAGGTGAGGCAATTGACTAATCGAGGAACGAGCCCGGCAGCTCCGGTTCCGAGACGCTTTGCAATCTTTGCCCCGACCGTCCGCACGCCGTCGAGCTGGTGATTCAGCATCGCCTCGACGCGCGAAATCGCGTCGGGTAAGTGGGGACCTATCGAAATTAGCGCCGAATCGAGTTGCGGCATGTCGAGGTAGGGTAGCATCGCCTCCAGAGTCGGAAAAGCAAGGGTGGCGCCCGGTCCGATCCAGCCCAGTGCTTTGAGTATAGTTCCGAAGATGAATGGGTCGTCAGGGGGTTCATCAATGGCCGATTCGGCCTCAGCATCGATGACGATTGTCCGTCTTTCGCGCCGAATCGGGTCCGAGAATTCGGCCTGCGCCACTTCGACCAGCGCGGGCACAGCGGCGGTCGCGGCGGCCCCCATCATGGCGAGTGTTTCGGCTGCCAATGCCTTCACTTCCCGGTTCGCTTGACGTAGGCAATCGACAAGCGGCTCGATGCTCGGCTCCCCGATGAGTGCCAGTTGGCGTTGAGCGTTCCACCGGCGTCTGCCTTGCAAGGCCTCGATGAGTGTAGGTATCGCTTCCTCGAGAACGGGCCCCTCGACACCCATCGCCATCGCGACGGCCCAACGGAACTCTGGCTGGCCATCGTCGTACGCCACCAGATCTTTCATGACCGCGGCTTGATTCCCTGAGAGCGATAGCGAACCTGCGGCCACCCGCACTCGCGGGCACGGATCGTCGAGCGAGATTCGATACAGTTTTTCCAAGGTGATTTCGTAGTGAAGCTCGGCTGCGCCGATCGCCAATAAGGCGCACAGGCGCACTTCTTTGTCAATATCGCCCAGAGCCTCGATCAGCAAGGGGACAAGCGTTGCTCTCTCGGCGCGTCGCCGATTCAGGTCGGAAAGGTGACGCTGTAAGCGGTCCAGGCGATTTGTCCTGATCGCTTCCATCATTTGGCGGAGATTTAGCGAATTCTTCGAGCCACCCATCTTGTCACCGGAGCAGATCGGGTTCTGAGGCTTCGCATTAGAGGACGGAGCCCGACATCCTACGGCAGGCAGCGGCCGATAGCGTGCCTGGACGATCCTTAGGGGTCCCATCCACCCAGACGGCCTTCAATTTAGCCAAAAATTCCCCTTGGCTGCCATCTTTCTGCCGCTGACCGAAGATGGCCCCGGATTGCGTAGGGCAGCGGCAGGTGCCGGGCCGTACCCGGCACGGCTTACGGGATTGATTGCCGGTAGGCAATCGCCGAATCTCATGCCCGTCCCGCGGAGCGGGTCGATTTGCGTTTCTCCGATCACCAGTCACTCGGCACCGTCCGGGAAGAACCGCACCGCAAAAGCCTGCGGCGGCAGAGGCGGGCATTCAGGAAATGCCGCTAACGGCTAGGGGCCGCCCCATCGCCCGGAGCCTGTGGCACCGATCGCGCCCTTTCACTACCGCGCCGTTACACGCGGCTGATGGCGTAGCCGTTTACGCGTAGCCTTGCACGCCATTCCTCCAGAGCGACGCCAGGACGGAAGGAGCGGATAGAGCCGGTGCCTTCCCCACGCCTTTCCTTCCCTCCTTGAATCCACCCCCGCACAAGGCCTTATCCGCGAACCTACCGCCGCCGCCGGGCCGGTCAACCACCGGCTTCCGTTGCGAAACAGCCGCGAGCGGCCGTTTCGTTCTCACCCGGCGGTTTGACCGTCGCAATTGCTCCCGCCTTAGGCGTCGGTTGGCCGCTCCTGTAAGGCCCCGATGGCGGGGCCGGAAATTCTAAAGCGAAGGAAAGCATATGTCTCAACCGGCTCACAAATTCCGCTTCCAGAACCTGTCAGTGACGATCTGGCGCAACAAGAACGACAAGGGCACCTGGTACACGGTCAACCCCGCGCGCAGCTACAAGGCGGGCGACGAGACATGGAAGGAAACCGATTCGCTCGGCGCCGACGACCTGCTGATCATGGCGGAACTTCACCGGATGGCGTTTGCCTGGATCGCCAAGCAGATGGCGGCTGACGCTACCGCCCGCAAGGCCCGCGAGGCGGCCGATTCCGCCGACTGACCGTGATGCCGGCGGGGCGATGCCCCGCCGGCGCCGCACATCGTCCAACCATCGAAGGGATTCGACACCATGATCAAGATCATATTCGCATTGAACGCATCCAAATTCCCGCTCGGACAGCTGGTCATCACGGCCAACGCCGCCGGCCGGCTTGATACCGTCGCGGTGCATGAAGCCCTGCGCCGGCATGCGTCCGGTGATTGGGGCGATGTCTGCCCCGAGGATGCGAGTGAAAACGAGCTTTCCCTCAAGGAAGGCTTTCGGCTGCTGTCGATCTACGGCACCGGCGAACGCCGCTTCTGGATCATCACCGAAGCCGACCGTTCGGTTACGACCGTCCTCATGCCCGAGGACTATTAGCAGGCCGGGGCGGGTTGCCGCCCGCCCCGTTTAACAACCACTGAACCTAACTCAATGGAGATTTACTTATGAACCATCAATTGATCGAAATCAACAAGCTTGAGAAGTCGTCGCAAAACGCACGTCGTACCGTCATCAAGGGAGCCGGCGAAGATCTGAAAGACTCGATCGACGCCCACGGCCTGATGCACAATCTGGTTGTCATCGACGAGGGTGACGGAACGTACCGCGTCACCGACGGCGCGCGCCGCCTCGCGGCCCTGAAAGCCTTGCAGAAGGAGGGAAAATTACCCGCCGACCACGCGGTGCCCTGTCAGGTGCGAAGCAAGGAAAGCGCTTTGGAAACGAGCCTCGCCGCAAACACGGTGCGGCTCGCCATGCACCCGGCGGATGAGTACGAGGCCTTTGCCAAGCTCGCCGCCGACCACACGCCCGAGCAGATCGCCCAGCGTTTCGGCAAGACGGTTAAATACGTCGAGCAACTGATGAAGCTCGGCAACGCCGATCCCCGGCTGCTCAGGGAATACCGCGAGGAAAACCTGACTCTCGACTGTCTGAAGGCGTTTGCGATCACCGACGACCGCAAGCGGCAGATGAAGGTCTACCGCGCTCTCAAAGACAGCCATTCCCTGAACCCTCGCGCCATCCGGGCCGCCCTCACCGACACAATGGCGGATGCGGACGGCAAGCTGGCGAAGTTCGTCGGCCTGGATGCCTACCGCGAAGCGGGTGGCACAACGCAGAGCGATTTGTTCAGCGAAACGATTTATCTGGAAAACGCGGCGCTGCTGCACGAGCTGGCAAACGACAGGTTGGCTGCCGTCCAGCAGGAGCTGGAAGCCGAAGGCTGGGGCTGGATCGAAATCAGCCCGGAGCGCGATTGGGAGGTTATCTACCCATGCGGCCACATCCACCCGCTGCCGGGCGAGATGCCCGCCGAGCTGGCCGGGCAGCGCGAACTGATCGAAGCAGAGCTTGCCGGAATCGAGCAGACGCTTGAGGACACGGAATCCGACGAGATGACCCAGGCACAGGAAGCGGCGGAAGCCAGGCTTGCCGACATCGACCGGCAAATCGCCGGCTTCGCCGTCTACGATCCCGAAGAAATCAAGATCGCCGGGTGCTACGTGTCGATCGACACCGACGGCTCGCTTCGCATCGAAAAAGGGCTGGTGCGCAAACAGGACATGAAGCGGCTGGCCAAAGGCGACGACGCCATACCGAAGAGGCCGAAGGGGATGCCCCAAACGCTCAAGCGTGACCTGGAAGCCAACCGCCTTCAAATCGCCCAGGTGGAAATCGCCAAAAACCGGCTGGTCGCCCTCGACCTGCTGATCTTCACCGTCGTCAACGACGCTGTGTCCCGGCGGTTAGTCGGTTGCAGCGGGCTGGACGTGAATTTCAGGAAGACCCGCCCGACGGTCAAGGAACTGACCGCCGCCGATCACGCCCTGAAAGCTATCGAGGAGGCGCTGCCGCTGGCATGGCTGAAACCGAAAACCGAAGCCGAGCAATTTCGGGTTTTCAGCAACCTGTCGGATACGCAGAAGCTGCATCTGCTGGCCTGGTGCGTCGCCGGCAGCCTGAAGCCGCAGCTTTCGACCGGCAGGGAAGCCACCGCCTACGAACTGGCGTTGTCGCTGACCGGCGCCGAGGTGGCCGGTTACTGGCGTCCGACCGTGGCCAATTACCTTGGCCGCATCACCCGCGACCAGCTGCTTGCCCTCGGACGCGATACCCTCGGCGACGCCTGGGCGCAGTCGAGGCACCGCGACAAGAAGGGCGAGCTGGCCGCTCAGCTTGAGCGAGCCTTTGCCGATCCGGAAAAGCACGGCCGCACGCCGGAGCAGATCGCCAAGCTCACCCGCTGGCTGCCCGAAGGCATGGCGTTCACCGACACCGCACCGGCGACGCCGAAATCGAAGAAATCCGCCCGCAAAGCGGCGTAACCCTCAACCGGGGCGGGCTTCGGCCTGCCCCTTATTTATGGAGATTCATGTGAGTGCTTTTATTTGCAACTTGTCGCACGTCACCGCCTTGGCGGTTTACGCAGCGAGAAACCGCATCCTCGGACGTGACGACGCCCTTGGCATCGGCGAGATGCTTCACGCCGAGAACGTGGCGAGCGTCAATTACCGCTATCGCGAAACCACCCGGCCCGACTTCCGGCTGTGCGGGTGGGCGGCGTTCCACCCGTTTTCCCGCGTGCAGATTGTCAAGGCCGCCCGCTGCCTTGATTATCAATCCTGTGAGCATCCAGGCTGGCAGAAATGCGACGCGTGCCGCCTGCTGGCCGCAATCATCGCCGGTGATGACGACAGTTTGCCCGGCTACGAAGCCGCCGAGTGGGAGATCACGCCGTTAGGGAACGCGGCATAGCCGGAAAGGAATCACGCCATGGACGCCATCGAAACCCGTACCGTCGAGCAGAACGGCCAGACCTACCGCATCACCATCTATGCCGACGAGGACGCGCCCAACCCGCTGGAGGATTGGAGCGAAATGGGCGCCATCCTGAGCCTGAGCCGCCGGCACGCCAACTTCGATCCCGACGGCATCGAGGAGGCGATCGAGAGCAACGCCGACGCGGTGCCGCTCAGTTATTACGAGCATGGAAGCTGCCTATGGTGCGTGGCCGGCGAACTGCCCGCCGGGGCGGCCTGCCCGTGGGATTCGGTGCGCTTCGCCGGACTCTGGCTGCCCGACGCCGACACGCTGGAATCCGCCCGCAACTATGGCGGCAGGACGCGGTTTCATTTCATGCGCAAGCGCGCCCGCCAGGCGTGCGGCGCTTATACGCTCTGGTGCAATGGCGAGGTGTACGGCTACGAGGTCGAGCGAATCGTCACCTGCGGCGAATGCGACGGCGAAAAAGCCGATCCGGTCGATTCCTGTTGGGGATTCTTCGGGCTGGAGGTGTGCCGCGTTGAAGCGGCGGCTGCGGTCGCCGAGTTGCGCAAAGCCGCTTGATCATGGGTAAATTTTCGATTAGCAAGGACGCAGGAGGAACGATGAAGAAAGTCAGGATGACGCTGGAAGGCCTCGACGGCAACGCCTTCGCGCTGCTCGGCGCTTTCACGGAAAACGCGACGCGGCAGGGATGGAGAGACGAGGAAATCGAGGTCGTCCGGCGAGAAGCGATGGCCGGCGATTACCGCCACCTTCTGCAAACGCTGGCCGCCCACACCGATGACACCGAGGTCGAGATGAGGATCAGCTGGATGTCGCAGACGACGATGGAGCCTTTCACCTATCCGGTGCCCGACATGGACACGGCAAGCCTGCTGCTCGACGCCCTGGCCCAATACGATCTGTTCCAGTTCGAGCGCAAGGTAAAGCCGGATTACGCGAATTGCGGCGGCGCCGAATGGCGGCATCCCATACTAACCGGCGGCGAATGGGTCGAGTTCGACCCCGATGACGCCAGCGACCGGATGGAGCTGGCCGCCATGGTGGCCGAGTTAGCCGAATGGTCGCGTGGGGACGGCCAGGCGAATTGACACGACCTGCCGACCGCGCTATACCGGCTGCGCAGCAACGAAACAGCGAGGGCGCATGGCCGATTGGGTGAAACGGACGCAGGCCATCCAGGTGGGCGACACGGTCGCTTATAGCAAGGCGTTCCTGCAAAGCACCGGGCAATATACCGGCGACGTGCCGCATGCTCGCGGCAAGGTGACGGCGCTCCAAACGCTCGGCAAGGATGTCACGCTGGCCGAAATCGAATGGGATAAGCCCGACCTGCCGGGCCGCGTCAACGTCAAAAACCTGACGACCGCCAGGGGCATCGCCCTCGGGGAATGAGCCCAGGAATCGTGAGACTTCTCGCTGAAGCCGACAGCCTCTCGATGCCCTTTCATGCGACGTGGCCCTTTGTCGTCGGCTTCGAGGCCATGTCCTCTGGCTCCTCCGTCGGGGGATCATCGGCCCAGCGCTTACGGATCGCTCGTTCTCGCCTCCAGTACCCGTCCAGCAACAGTACCAGGAACCGCACCGTCGTCCGCCGCGTCCGCCACTTGTACCGCGACTTCTCCTCGTGCCGCAGCTTGCGGTTGACCCGCTCCACATGGTTGTTCGTCCGTTCCCGCCGACTGGCTCGGCTCTTCAGGAAGGCGATCATCTTCACGAACTTCTCCGCCGCCAGCATCTCCAGGGCCTGCGCCAGTTCCGGGACCGCATGGAATCGGCGGTCCGCCACCAACGCGGCCTGGCGCCTCCAGGCCAAGGACTCGGTCTGATCTTCCTCGAAGAGCGCCTCCAGGCGGTCGACGAACTCACGGAGCACCTTCAACTCGGGCATGTAGCTCTGCATCGTCGCAAGGTCGACCCGCTCCTGGCGGGTCATCTTCTCCCGACGCTTCACGACCAAGTAGCGGTGCCGGTGCACGAACAACGACTTCTCCTTGTTCGTCAGGCCCCTCCGCTTCGCCCGTCGCTTCGGCGGCCGCCCGCGCCTCCGCTTCCGGCCGCGGTTGCCTCGCCGTGACATCGCTCGCCGCTGGCGACGCAAGGCGTCCAGGACCCCTACATGGAGATCCTTCAGGACGTGGAAGACGCACAACTGGTGCCGGGCGTCCGGCCACAGCTTGGCCAGGATACCCGGGTACAGGTTCGAACCGTCGGTCACGACCACCTGGGGCGAAAGCCCCCAGGTCTTGAGGTTCTGGAGGAACCGTCGCATGTGGGGTTGGTCGTTGATGCCGACCAGCGCGAAGGCCACCGGCAGGTCGTTCAACGGGTCGGTCGCCAGCAGCAAGGTCATCTTGCCCAGGTGCAGTTCGTCGACGCAGAGGGTCCCGCTGAAATGGGCCAGGACCCAGCGGCGGTGATCGGCCAGGTCGAGCCGCCGAACTTGCCAGTCGAGGCAGTCGTAGACGAACCCGTCGGAGAGGTTCAGGAGGAAGTCCCGCTCCATCGAGGCGATGACCCGCTCGACGCTCATGCCATCCTCCAGGATGCGGTCGAGCACGGCGCGGCGGACCTTGTTGTCGTACAGCGCGCGGGGTTCGACGCCTGGAGGGGTGGTGCGGAAGGTCGTGCAGCACCGACAGCGGGCTCGGTATTCGCCGTAGGTGATGTCGAGGAAGACGACCTCCTTGTAAGCGATGGTGCGGACCTGGCGGTTGTGAACGGCCTTGCGATGGCCGAGTTTACCGCATGTCGGACAGGGGGCTTTGCGCGGCGCGCACCGGATGGGTATGGTGCGCACGTGGGGGCCGATGGTCTCCATGACCTGCGTGCTCCTGTGGGCTGGTTAAGCACCCACAAGCACGCAGGCTTTCTCTCGCCACGTCAAGGTCGCCGGCCAAGGGATCGTCGCATGGATGACTGGCCGTTCGCGGACCCGCCGAATGTGATGACCGTCACCATGCAACAGATCGTCCACGGGGGCGAGCCCATCCTGCTGGTCTGCCACGACGCCGACGATGGCTCTTGGCAGTTTCTCACCGGCGGCTCGTTCCATGTCACGGACGGAAAGTTGGTGACCTTACGCAGCATGGTTGAGCGCGACTCGAGCCTCGCCGAACTGGCTGACTTGCCCGTGGGCTGGCAAGCGTGGCGCGAGCGGAGGGGTTCGCCCTGGGAGCGAGGGCCAGTGGACTCCGCCGAAGATCAGTAAGGCCCACAAAAGTAGCCCAGTCGGGTTCAGCGAGAAGTCTCGGAATCGTCGCTCTCTTTCCTTCCGCCTTCCTCACCCCCTGAAACACGATCCGGCCATCGCGGCTGGCGCCGCCCGCGTGCTTTCGTGGTGCGCTCCGCTCCCGTCGCAGTAGCGACCGGCAAGCCGCACTTTCGCCCGCTGATGGGAAGCGGGGGCGATCCCCCGGCCGGTCAAGGCTGCCCTGACGGCGGCCGGCGCGGTTTCCCCCCAGCCTTCCGCGCTGCGCTTGTGCAGGCCGGTGCCCCCCACGCCGCCCGGCCCTGACCGTCCTCCCCCCTTAGCAGGCCTTTCCTTCGTTCCGGTTGAATGCGCGCGACGCATCCAACCAGACACTTCAACGAAGGAGAGAAAGCTCATGAATCCCGACCGCACCGACGTCTACACCCGCGTCACCGCCGCCATCATCGCCGAGCTGGAGAAGGGCGTCAGGCCCTGGCTCAAGCCGTGGAACGCCGAGCACGCCGCAGGCCGCATCACCCGGCCGTTGCGTTTCAACGGCCAGCCCTATAAGGGCGTCAACGTGCTGATGCTGTGGATGTCGGCCGAGCTGCAAGGCTTTGCCGCCCCGATCTGGATGACCTTCAACCAGGCGAAGGACATCGGCGGCTTCGTCAAGAAGGGCTCGAAGGGATCGCTGGTCGTCTACGCCGACCGCATCCGCAAGTCCGACACCGGCGACGACGGCGAGGAGGCCGAGCGCGACATCTTCTTCATGAAGGGTTACACCGTCTTCAACGTCGATCAGATCGAGGGCCTGCCCGATCACTACTACGCCGCCGCCGCCCCGCAGCTCGACCCGGTGCAGCGCATCGAGGCGGCCGACCTGTTTTTCGCCAATACCCACGCCGACATCCGCCACGGCGGGAACGCCGCCTACTACGCGTGTGAAGCCGATTACGTGCAGATGCCGCCCTTCGTCGCCTTCCACGACGCGCAGTCCTATTGCTCGACCCTCGCCCACGAGCTGACCCACTGGACCAAGCACCCCAAGCGGCTCGACCGCGAATTCGGCCGCAAGAAATTCGGCGATGAAGGCTATGCCCGCGAGGAGCTGGTGGCCGAGATCGGCGCCGCCTTCCTGTGCTGTGACCTGGGCATTGCCGCCGAGCCGCGTGAGGATCACGCCAGCTACCTCGATCACTGGCTGAAAGTGCTCGAAGAAGACAAGCGGGCGATCTTCCAGGCCGCCGCCCACGCCCAGAAGGCGGCCGATTACCTGCACTCGCTCCAGCCGCAGCCGCTCGCTCCCTGAGGGCCGACCGAGCGACCGAATCCTGACGCCGCCCTTCGGGCGGCGTTTTCGTTTGCATGCCGTGGCTTGCACGGCGGCGACAGATACCACAAGCGGCGCGACCCCTCGGGAGCCCGGACGAGTTCACGACTCGCCGCGCTGCACCGGCTTTATCCAGCTTTGCCCGTGATTTGGCCGATGATCGCAGACACCACGCGGCGGAGGACTCTCGCCGGGCCATCGGACGGACGACCCTAACCGCCTCGAACGTGGTATCTGTAATTCTTGCCCGTGACGCCGTTTCGTGCTATGCGTCCGGCCATGGCCTTCATCGCGCTCCGACGATCACGCAACACCAGCGGCTATTACCTTGTCGAGAGCTACCGCGACGAGGTAGGACGGTCGCGCAAGCGGACGCTCTGCTACCTCGGGCGCGAGCAGGACGGCACCGACACGCTGGCGAAGGCGCTGGCCCACTGGCAGCGGAACGCCCGCAAGATCGCCCGTGAGCTGCGCACCGCCGCCGGCCCGCGAAAAGTGATGCTGAGGGAGCGGAAGAACGCCGCCGCCGGCCGCATCGCCGTCATCAAAGTCCACATCAGGCGGGCCGCCGCCGCCGCGGCGGAGCAGAAATGGCGGGAGCAGCAGGCCGAAGCCGAGCGGCGGCGGCGCGAGCGGCTGGCCGAGCAGGCGGAGCACTGGCAGGCCATCGAGCGGCTGAAACGGCAGCCGTCGGCCGAGCATTCCCAGGCCGCCAAGCGCGCCTTTCGCTTTCTCGCCCTGCGCCTGCACCCCGACCAGGGAGGCAGCCACGAGGAATTCATCCGGCTCAAGGACGCTTACGAGCGAGCCGAAGCCGCGTGGCGCCGCATGGCGGGGTGACCGCCCCGGTCGCCGTCACTGCCGCTCGATCTCGCGGATGGTGATGCGCCGGATGAAGACGGGACCGCGATCGTCGCGGCCGGTCGGGTGCTCCCGCACCCAGTGGATGACCTGGCGGCCAATCTGGGTGCATAGCGCCAGCAGGTTCCGCCCCTCGATCAGCACCTCATAAATAACGCTGCCGTTGAAGCGCACGAGCAGGGCCGGGCCCGCGCCCGGCTGGTCTGTTTCGATCATGCGCACCCGCTCGAACCCGGCATAGCAGAAGCCGTCCGGCAGCCCGGTCCTGGACAGGAAGAAAATCGTCGCCAGCGGGCGGCCGGCGACGCGCGAATGCGCTTCGTAGGCGTCGCCGATCTGGGGCAGCGGCGCCAGCTCCTCTGGCGACAGCGGCGTTTCATCCGGCGGCGCGGGCGGTACCGGCGGATGAGTTACCGGTGGCGGATCCTGTCTCGCCGTCCTGCCGATCGCGTCAAGAAGGCTCGATTTCGGTCGGTCCAGGCCGATCACGTTCTCACCGCTCATGGCCGTAGCTCCTCTCCTGTTGCATGATCCGTGCCGCGTGCGAAAGCGGCGGCGTGGGCGGCTTCGGCGTCAGCGGCCGGCTGGCCCGCTTCCATGCCGCCCGCATGCGGTTCAGCGCCGATGCCCGCTGCCGCCGGGCGATGCCGTCGATCCGCCGTTCCTCGCGCTTGGTTTCCCGTGGCAATACGGCCTTCAGATCGAGCGCCAGCCGTTTCTGGCTGTCCTTCTGGATGGCGTCGCGGATGTCGGCCTTATCGTCGGTATAGAGCCGCAGCCGCCCCGACGCCCGGCTTGCCGACACGTAGAGTTGTTGCATGTTGATCGCCGCCCGGCCCGCCTCCGCCGACATGCCGAGGATGACCTGCTGGACCGTGCGGCCCTGGCTGCCGATCGAGGTTTCGACGAAGCCCTGGCGGAAATGCCCGGCGTCCCTGGCGACCACCCAGCCGTTGTCGAGGCGGATATTGCCCGCGTCGGTGAAGCCGGCCACCGCATGCGCGTCGCCGTTTTTGATGACGTGATCCTTGCCCAGCGTGCGCACCGTCGAGGTGAAGCGGATCACGTCGCCCGCCGCCAGCCGGATCGCCTCTTCGCGGAAGAGGGCGAATTTGTCGGCATGCTCGACCGGCACGGCGGCCGGATCGGTCACCTTGAGCCGGTCGCCCTTGGTGAAGCCGCCCTTGGCATTCTGGTGGAAGACCAGCACGTCGCCGGCCCGGTAGGTGGCGGCCTCGCCGCGCTCCGCTTCCGACGTATCGACCGCCGCCAGCCGGTTGAACTCTCGCTCATCGTCGCCGAGCTTGCCGGCCTCGCGCAGCTGGGCGCGGATCTCGCCGGTGATGTGCCCGGCCTCGCGGTGCGTCGGTGCGACGATCAGCACGTCGTTCCAGGCCGTGCCGGATTGCAGCGCCTGCACGTAATCTGCCGCCATGTGCGTGTAACGATCCTGCCCGTGGTCGATCTCCTCGACCCAGCCGAGCTTGTCGAGCGCATCGAACCCGGCGAGCGACTTTCCTTCGGACAGCGATTGCGCCGCCGCCCGGTATTCGGGATCTTTCTGACGCAGGATCTCGGTGAGGCGGAACGGCTTGACATGGCCGTAATCGGTCAGCAGCCGGAGGAAGGCGCCGCGCGGGATGCTGCCGTGCTGCATCGGATCGCCGACGAAGATCAGCTTCAGATCGTGCTTCCGGGCGACGGCGAACAGCTTCGCCGCGTCGGCATGCCCGAGGATCGAGGTTTCGTCGATCACCACCCTGCCGCCGGCCGCCGCCTGCTGCATTTTTTCGTCAAGAAGGAAGCGCGCGACGGTTTGCGTTTCCTCGAAGCCGTCTTTCTTCAGCACCTTGACGGCGGTGGCCGTGGTGCCGAGATAGGTCACGGTCTCGCCGGCCAGCGTCGCCCCTTCGTCGAATTTCCTGAGCAGCTTCGACTTGCCGGCACCGGCCGGGCCGAGCACGACATTCACCCGGTTTTGCGATTCGAGCAGGCCGCGAGCGGCTTCCCATTGCCCGTCATTGAGCGTTTCGCCCGTTTCCAGCTTGCGCGTAAGCCCCTCCTCTACGCCAATCGCCGCCACCATGCCCCTGCCGTCCGCCGCGAACGCCGCCAGGCCGTCCTCCTCCTCCATGAGCTGTTTCGTGGTGGCGAGCCGCCTGCCGTCCTTGTCGACGACGATCACACCCTGACGGGCCAGCTCACGCTCGATATCGTCCGGCGTGGCGCTCCCCATCGATTGCTCCAGCGCCGTGGTCACCAGCTGCTCGATCGGCAGCGCCGACTCTTTCTCGAAATGGTGCCGCATCGAGAAATCGGCCGCCTTCGCCGCCAGGGACGGCGATTTGGGATTCAGCCCGAGGCGGGCGCGCCCGATGGTGTCGTCGATCTGCCGACCTTCCTCTTCGGAAATCAGGCTGGCCCAGTAATCGTGGCAATCGTCCGAGGTCAGATCGTCGCGCTTGGTGCGCCTGCTGGTGGCGCCCAGCCGGTCGCGCTCGACCGGCGACAGGTGATCCGGCGCATACGGGTCCAGCGCCTTGCGCCCGGCGACGATCTCCCGCTCCAGCCGCTTCACTTCCTGCGTCCGCCTCGACAGGCGCTCGATGACGCTGGCGGGCATGCCCTTGATGTCCCACGAGTAATAGCCGGCCTTGCCCTTGCCGTCGTCCTTGAGCCTGGTTTCGATCTCGTAGCCCAGGCCTGAGAGCTTGGCCGCGAAGATCGCGTCGAAGGAGCGGTCGAAATACTTGCGCAAATCCATGATCGGCCGGAACTTGACCGCCTTCCACCGCTGTTCGACGTCGTCCCAGGTTTCATTGGGCACGACGAGATGCGCGTGGCGGTCGGGCAGCGGCATGATCCGCCAGGGATGGTCTTCCGGCAGGTTTTCATCCTCGACCGGTCGCGTTTCGTCATGCTCGATCGCGTAGGCGAGCAGATTGCCCGTCACCCGGTCATCCTGCCGGCCGTCGATCCGCACCCGCGTCGTCGCGTAGCGCTCGACCATGGAGAAAGCCTCGCGGTAGGATTCGCGGAAGGCGTCGAGCACGCGGGTATCGCCGCGCTCGATGGCCAGCGTCGGCCCTTTGGGCATGCTGGCGGTCAGATCCCACGCCGCGATGCGGTCGTCCCGCAGCCGGGCGGTGAGCTGCTCGCCGGTGTGCGGATCGAGGCCGCGGATCAGCCGCTTGAAATGCTCGTAGTCGGGTTTCTGGCCGGTGAGGCCCAGCATGTCGCCCGACTTGCCGATCCATTCGCTATGTAACTCGCCTTCGGCCCGGTAGTAGCCGGCATCGGATTTTTCGTAATACAGCTCGGCGCGGCGGGCGCCGCGTTCACCTTTTCCGACCGGCTTCATGCGAAGCATGGGCCACCCCCTGAGTGAGCTACATCTGGGGGGATCATAGGTTGCGAAACTACTAAATCAAGTGGCTTTTACGTGTAAGCGCTTTCACACAGAAAGGTAGCAGTCTGATGCCCTAGCCGTGGCCGGCTAGGAACAGGACGGGAGTTTTCACCGTGAAAACGCTTACTCCATAGGCAACGGCGCCAGCCGCTGAGTCGGGCGACTGACTCGGCAAGTAATTAACGGCCGAATGTCGCCGGGGCGGTTAACCCGTCGCGGTGTTTGACGAAAGCTTCGGCATGGACTATGCCTTTGGTCATCGGCATGTAGGAGGCAGTATGGAGCATGAGGAGATAACGAAGCCCATTTCCTCGCGACAGGTCACGGCCGCGTTCTTTACCGGATCGCTCTTGGCCGTTGCGTCGCTCATCGGCGGACCGGTGGGCCTTGTGCTCGGTGCGTTGGGCGCCGGGCTTCTGACATACGCGACGTTTTCCGTGTTTTCGTCCGACCGGGAAGAAGCCTACGCGCCGACGGCGCTGCGGTCGCACCATGATGATGTTGGCCCGGACATCGAACGTGCGTTTGCAATCGCCCTCCCCGACGATCCGCAGCCACAGGGGCAATGGGTGCTAAGGACGGCCAGACCAATGGAGATGACCAGGCAACGCTGACGCCCGCCCTGCGTTCGCGCTAGGCGTTATAGCCTCACCCATGCGCAATGGCCACGCATGCCCCAGGGACGACGCTCCTCGTGCTTCGGCTGGACGGCGACCGGGGTCGGAAAGCGCTAAACTCATGCCGCCCGGATCTGCTCAGCCATCGTCTCATCCTTTCCCGCAGCCGATTATGATCGGCGAGCATCATAGCCGCCCGAACAGGCGGCGACGGCATCAAGTTCGGCCTCGTTACAGACGGGCTGCCATAATCGATTGACCGAACGCCGATTTTGCTCTAAGCGATGGTGCCATGAGCGGGATGCCACACAGCAACCCGGTGGCCATCGCCAAAGAGACGGTAGCCATCGCCAAGGAATCGGGATCGCCCGCCTTTCAGAAGGTGGCGACGTGGACGCTGATTGCTTCCGCCGCCGTCACCACCATCGTCGGTCTGTTACATGCCGCCCACACCATCGCCCGAGATTTGAGTAGGAAGCCGGAGAGAAAGGGCTACAGCGGCAGCCATGACCGGCCGAAGCCGCAGGAGGCACGGCATGCCCCCGAGCCGCCGATTCAGGCCATCACCGGCCGCGAGGAAAAGAGCTGGGTAGAAAAAGCGAGAGCCGCCGACCGGGAGAAGCCCGCCCGCCACCGGCAACCAGCCTACGGCGACGGGCACGGCCACGGCGGACGCCATTAAGAAAGGAACCAAGGCATGAACCACGACAAGGCAACGCTTCAACAAGTCATCGATTATTGCGAAACGCGGCGTGGCGAAGTCCGCGAAGAAATCGCCAAGAGCCCGGTGCAGGACATCGACATCCTGACCGGCAGGAAGCTGGCCTATAACGATCTTCTCCAGCACGCCCGCACGCTGCTCAACGAGGCGGCATGACCAGCGGGCAGACGCCAAACGCCAAACGCGACGGCAAGCTGACCGTGCCTGACAAGGCGACGCAAAGAGAGGTGTTGCAGCTTTATCATCAGGTGGAACGCCTGAAACGACGCCAGAGCGAGAAGCCGCCCATCGATACCACCGTTCAGCCGCAGGATAAAGACAGCGGCCTGGTGCGCCGCGAATGGGTACGAAAGAGCGGCAAAGGCGGCGAGATGACCGAGCGAACGCTTGTAGGCGAAAGGGTGAAGGCGGCTTGGATGGACCAGGAAGGGCAGATTCAGCATGCCGCAGGCAAGGTTATCCGCAACGAGTCTGGCGAGCTGGCGGTTGAAAGTCAGGCCGATGGCATACGCAAGGAAACCACCGTCCCGCGTGATTCGATGGTCATCCGCAAGGATGGCGTGAATCTTCGGCCCTGATCTGCCGTGATCGGAAGGCGATTGCCAACATGAAATCTGGGCATTTCACGACCGACTGGCGGCAAATGATTGAGGTAGAAACTTGAACAACGGCCGGGCTGCGAGGCGGCGTGGCCGGCACCATCCCGTAATCGATTGACCGAATTAATCTAATCGCAATCCATTATTCACACATGATTTATCAATGGATAATACTTAAATCGTAGCTGGCGGGCCATGAAGTACGTCGGTAGAGGGTGTACAATGATCCGGCATTCGTAACGCCTCCCGGCGAGGCGTACGGCGATCCGACCATAAGCTCCGGCACATTGTCGCCGGTAACGTCCGCCGCCATGACCACCTGCCCCATATAGCTATTGTCATCGATCCCGTTGATGAGGAAGCCCTGAGTACCATCCATCTGCTGAGCATAATAAAATGACTGGGGCCAGCCGGACGCCTTGCCATAAATTACATAGGCGGTGCCCCGCTTGGTTCCTCCGCCATCGCAATTGTAATATTGCTGGCCGCAGCCAAGAATGAGATCGGCTGTGCCGTCGCCGTTCAGATCGGCGAACACGGCATCCGTCGAGCCATGGCCATCGGCATCATCCAAATAGAAACCCTTACTACCGCTGCCGGCAAGCGTGGTGTAGCTGAAATGGTTGCTCCATGCCCCGGAATGTCCAAAAATAATAAACCCGTGTATATCAGTATAAGTTATGCCTCCGCCAACGTAGGCATCGGCGATACCGTCCCCATTCAGGTCACCGGTCGCAGCCAGCATGCCGACAGAGCCGTAATTCCCACCGCTGTCGTCGTCAAACCTGCTGCCGCGTGTCCCGTCCGCTAGCGTATCCGCGCTCACCGGAGAAGTCCACGCACCGGTTTTCCCGAAAATGAAGTAAGCTGATCCATAGGCTCCGTCCGCCTGATTCGATGCCCCAATCACCAAATCCTTGATATTGTCGCCGTTGATGTCACCGACCGCGATTGAGGACCCAAAGTAATCCGCATGGTCGCTTCTGTGACCGGAGCCGTCGATTTCAAAGCCGTTCGTGCCGTTGAGTGTGCCAATATCGGTCGTTGCACTCCACGCCCCTGTGTGCCCGAAATAGACGCGGACCACTCCGGCATAGGCGTATCCATTGCTTGCGGGTGTGCTCCTAGGACTGCCCATGAGAATATCCACCTTGCCATCTTTATTGATATCCCCGACGGCCATGGTTGGACTGTCGAAGCTACCACCGTCACCAAAATCCCCATTAATAGCGAGTTGGGTGCCGTGGGTGCCGTCGGCTAACGACAACTCATCGGATGAGGCCGTCCAAGCCCCGCTGTGGCCGAAGATCACAAACGCCGATGAATAGCCGTGAAAGGTATACTGAATTATAAATATATCATCTATTCCATCGCCATTGATGTCGCCAACTGCTACTCGCGTCATCGGTTGTGAATACCAATCCACTTCTGGTATCCCATGCAGCTCAAAGCCGTTCGTACCGTCCAGACTGCCGACGGAGAGCGTGCTGGGCCAGGAGGAGCGTCCGAATATGACATACACATGGCCATAGCCGTCGATACCCTGGGCGGCAAGGATCAGGTCCTTGAGGCCATCCCCGTTGACATCGCCCACGGCGCTATGAGTAATCACAATATCCCGGTTGGCCAATCCATCGATGCGAAAACCAAGCGAGCACACCGATCCTCCAGTGTTCAGAGGATCATCCAATGTCATCATCTGCCAGCGTTCTTTAAAGCGAACAATGTCATCGAACACATCGGTAGAGGATGCCGGATTTCGGGTTGCCTCTTTCTGGACATAGTTTGCCGCGTAGGTGGTTGCGACGGCGGAGGAATTGCAATGGCAGTTAGTCAGCTCATCGACGTTGGTGGACGATGCGTTGACCCGCGTGCCGGTTTTGGTATAGCCGCCATGGCCATCGGCTCCGAAACTGACCAGCGAATACAGCGATCCGCTCGTGCGATTCCCGGCGACTCCGCCCGCGTCTGTAACGCTTATGCCGCACTGTTCCGTGAGCGACATGCTCGCCATAGCCCGCGAGGCTGTCACCAATTTGTTGACCGCGTAAGCGAACTTCCGGCCCCAGCCGTCATACATAAACTCTTCCGGCAGGTTCAAGGCTTTGAAGGGTACGGCTCCCTCAACGACATTATGTGTCGTGTCGGAGAAATTCGCCGCCGGAGTTCCGCCGGTACAGGTGCCGGTATTAGCCGCCTCTAATCCGTAACTGGCGTTTGTGGGCAGCAAGAACGCATTTGCCGGGCACGGCAAACGGTTGTAGACCGTGCGGTACGACATCAGGGCATTTTCGATAGTGTCAAGCTTGCTGGCGGTTTGAACTCGCCGGGCGGTTTCCACCATGCCCAAGCCCATTGAGATCGACATACCCGTGATAAGGGCGATGATAACCAACACAATCGATAATTCGATCAGCGTGAAGCCGCCTTGCGACTTATGTGATTGACGATGGCCCATCCCGTTACTCTAGCCCACCACGGTTAACGATTCGTTAATCACTACCTGCCGCTTGACCGCTGCCGGATCGTAGGCCATAAAGGGGATTATGTGCTAATAATATCAGTTAATTCATCTACGTAAGCATAGAGTGTCGGCTTGCTAATGTCGAGCATCTGGCAAATTTCAATGACTGTATGTTGCTTTTGCCGGTAGAGGTCAACGGCAAGCTGCCGCTTCCTTTCATCCAGCTTCTTCCGCCTCCCGCCCTTTCTCCCTCTCGCCCGCGCCGCGTCCAATCCGGCCGTCGTGCGCTCGCGGATCAGGTTCCGCTCGAATTCCGCCAATGCCGCAAAGATGTGAAACACCAGCTTGCCTCCGGGCGTGGTGGTGTCGATCGCTTCGGTGATGCTTTGGAAACCGATACCCTCCCCCTCTAGCACCGCCATCAGCTCGATGAGGTGCCGCAGCGACCTGCCAAGGCGATCCAGGCGCCATACTGCAAGCACATCGCCATGACGGAGCAGTTCCCTCGCCCGGTCGAGCCCTGGACGCTGTGCCTTGCCGCCGCTGGCGCTGTCGTCGATTATCCTGTCGCACCCAGCCGCCTTCAGGGCGTCCCTCTGTAGATCCAGATTCTGTTCCTGCGTCGAGATTCGCGCATACCCGATCTTCAAATCCGTACCTCCAGCCATCGCCGGAGCGTCAAGAAACCCGTGGCGACCTTGTTGAACTTTCCCTTGATTCTTTTACTGGAATACTTTACGACGAATGGCAAGGAAAATCGTTTAGCCGATGTTGCCCGATGGTCAGTAAAACAAACGGTCGTTTGCTTTACTGTCGAGTGAGCCCACTACCGCATCAGGGAGGATGCCTATGCTCGATGCCTTCACCGCCAGGCTTGAGGCGTGCGACCCGGCCCGAGGCCATTTCCGGGCCTACCGCATTGACGCGGGCACCGACCTATTCGGTGATTGGTTGGTCGATGTCACTTACGGCCGCATCGGCTCTCGCGGTCGCACCATCCGCCATGTCGCCGCCGACGAGGCACATGCGCGGAAGATCGTCAAGCATTGCCTGCAACGGCGGGGCTCCGCCAAGAAGCGGATCGGCGTCGGCTACCAGATCCGCGAACTAAGCGATTCGGGTGGTTGGCTCGGGATGGTGGCTTAACGGGCCTAAGTTTGATGCCCTAGTTCATGGTTTTGGCAATAAGTCGTTTTCCTAAAAGAAGATGCATCGCTTTGCAAAGACAGCCTGAGAGTTGACTACCACCGCCCAGTAAGCTAGAAATGGAGTTCTGATACGATCAGCCTCCGAGCGGAGCGCAAAACCAAATGCGTGCATGCTCCTTCGAATCGCGGATTCTTAGCCTAGAATTCTGTCGACCCCAAACCCTAAATCCATAACTATCAATAGTTTGGTGAAATTCACGATGCACATTGACCGGGTCCAGATCGAAGAAGGGTTTCTCGATGGCTTGGACGTTCATTTCGTCCCCGGTCTGAACGTCGTGATTGGGGCGCGTGGAACAGGTAAAACTTCGCTTATTGAATTGGTTCGCTTCTGCTTAGATGTCAGGGGGTTTGCAGCGGAGACTGCCAAACGGAGCCAGGATCACGCGCTGTCGGTATTAGGCACTGGCCAGGTCACCGTGACGCTTACTGAAAACGGTAGGCAGGTCATCGTTACCAGAACCGCGACAGACAAAACGCCTCGAAGCACCGGCCCCTTTACTAGTCCAATTGTTTTCTCCCAGACAGAGATCGAAACAGTTGGCCTCCAACCTAACGGCCGATTGGGTTTGATCGATAGCTTCCTCGGCGACATGCGACGCAACGAGGCTGAGGAGGGCGAGGCGGTATCGGAAGTTCGCTCACTGACGAAGGAAGTGGACGCGATACGTCGCGAGCTGGACGACTATGAGCGGCACTTGGCCGAAATCCCGTCGATTGACCAGCAGCTAGATCAGCTTATGCCCGCTGAACAGCTGCTCGCCAAATCCTCTACAGACGTCGCCGCGAAAAAGCAAAGCCTGGATGTGCTATCCAAATCCATCGCTTCGACAGCGGTCGCCCTGACATCGACCGAGCGTTTCTCGCAGGCCGTGACACGCTGGCGGGCAACCATCGTCGCAGCCGCGCAAGTAACACCGCCCGGGGAGGTTTGGTCGGGGCAGGCGGATGACAACCCACTCCCCGCCCTGCAGGAACGTGCCGCAAAGGCCGCGGCATACATCCAGCAGGCGCTAGCCGAGATTAACGCGATTGACGCTGAGTCGCGGTCTGCCGCTGCCAGGTTCAACAAACACAAGGTCGATCTGGAAGATCAGGCGCGGCAACTCCGCAAAGAGATAGAGACACTCCAGGAAGGGGCAGGAACGACAGCCCGTCAAGGGCAACAGCTGCGCGAACGGAAAGCCCAACTTGAATCGCTGCGAACTGTTGCTCAGGAGAGAAACCATCGCATTAATCTACTGTTGAATCAACGAAACGCCGCCCTGGACAGGCTGGAGACGGTTCGGGAAGCCAGGTTTAATGCGCGCGTGGCAGCTGCGGATAAGCTCAACCACGTGCTCGGGCCTAAGATCCAAATCGTCGTTACCCGAGCTGGCCAGTATGACGCTTACGCTTCTGCTATCGCAGAAGTGCTTCGCGGCAGCGGACTGCGATACGGAGAGCTTGCTCCGACACTCGCCAAATCGGTCAGCCCGCGAGAGCTGATGGAAGCCGCAGATGCCGGCGATGTAGCGCTAATTTCAGAAGCGGCTGGCATCACAAAAGACCGTGCGGTCCGCACCATCTCCCAGCTAAAGGATTCCGACTTGGGGGCGCTGGCAACGATAAATGTGGAAGATGTCGTGAGCTTCCAGCTACTTGATGGAACCGACTATAAGGATATTTCTCAGCTGTCTACTGGGCAACGCTGCACCGTAATTTTGCCGCTTGTGTTACGTCACACCGAAAGGCTGCTGATCGTTGACCAGCCGGAAGATCACATTGACAATGCGTTTATCGCCGACACTTTGATTCGAGCTATCATGGCGCGCGATCCCTCCGGCCAGATTCTCTTTTCGACGCATAACGCAAACATCCCAGTATTGGGCAACGCAGACCGGGTGGTGCAACTGGGTTCTGATGGTCGGCGCGGATTTGCGTTAGTGACAGCAGATCTCAATTCCCCTGCAGCCGTGCACGCAATAACGTCCGTAATGGAAGGGGGAATCGAAGCGTTCGGACGGAGGGCGTCGTTCTACGGCCGGCGAAAAGCCAAATGACCTCCGATGAGGCACTTCGCTTGCTGACTTCGAAGTCGCCGCATGAGCGATTGAAGGCAGCACGGTTTCTGGGCAAGCAGGCAAACATGACGGATCTGACGTCGCTTCGCCAGGCACGGCGAGTTGAGACCGTCTCTTACGTAAAAACCAGCCTTGATGCAACGATTTCACGACTTTCGAACCTACGGACAGAACAAGCCCGGGAGGAAGTGGAGGAGTTTGATGTACCTGAAGAAGTCCGTAGGCAAATTCGGAGTGAGGCGGTGGAGTGGGTGACAGGACTACTGCTCCACGAGATCGCCTCGCCCATGGGGTTAGTGAAGAGGTCTGCCTCGCGTGAAGTGCAAAACTACGAAACATCAAAAACTAAGCACCATTTGGAAAATGTAGTAAAAATATTCGAGGCAATCGAACAGTTAAAGAGCGCGACATCAGTTCCAAGGCCAGAGCAGTTCGATTTGGCCGAGCTACTCTCCGACATCATTGCGGCTGAATCAGTCAATCACAAAGCCCCGGTTTCTCTCCAGGGCCAGCGGCCGATGTTAATCACGACTGACCGCACTCTGGTGCGATTGGCAATTTGTAATGGGCTACGAAATGCACTCGAATCCGTGAAGCAACTGGGTTCTGATGAGCCTCATCCCATCATTATCAACTGGGGCCATACCGACGTAGATTATTGGGTTTCCATCCTGGACAAAGGACACGGGATCATCGGTCCAACGGAGTCCGCCTTTGAAATGGGAAAGACGACCAAGCAAGGGCATAGTGGGTTTGGCCTTACGATCGCCCGCCAGGCCATCGAGACGCTATCAGGTTCGGTGACGCTTCAGCCAGCGGCTGAAGGTGGCGCTCGGTACGAAGCCAGGTGGGAGCGATGACTATGTTTGTACTTCTAGTCGAAGACGAAGACGATTTCATCGACGAACTGCGACAGGTGTTTCTTGAGCTGGCGCCTTCGGCAGAGATTCAGGTCGCGCGAAGCCGCAGTAGCGCGATGAAGTTGATCGACAAGGTATTCTTCGATCTAATTGTGCTGGACCTTAAAATCCCCACCATCGACGGTGCTTTGGATGCTGAGCCAGAACATGGCCACGCCGTTTTTGCAAAGGCTCAATCGGTCGCACCGGGTACGCCCGTTTTCGTACTGACGGGATCTCCGGTAGAAGATTTCATCCAACCCATGCTTTCAAAGCAGCAGCAGGTGGACATCTGGGGCCAAGGTCAGAAGGTGGGAAATCTTACTTTCTTGCAAAAATTCAATTTCGAGCGATGCCCTGAGAATTTGCGGCCAATCGTTGATGGAATTTCAGGCCTAGCGGACGTTGAGCTGGATCGGCAGGGGTGCGACCTCTCAACCCCGAATGATCGGCTGATCCGCATTTTTGCCAAATTGAATGGGGGAGCGTTTTGTCGCGTTACAAAGCTCTCCGGTGGACTTTCGACGGCGGTTGTTTTGCGGTTGCACCTGACCGATCCGTCCGGTGCCCTCATTTACGACGCAATAGCGAAATTGGGAAGTGCGGATGTTGTTCGCGAGGAAGGAGAGAAGTTCGACAAGCTGGTGGCCCGCCTTGATCCCAGCGCCACGCCGCGCAAACTTGCGACGCTTGAATTCGGTGCAGGGTCTCAAGCAGGCAATTTCTACAGCCTCGCTCGCGGTTTCGATGTATCCGCGTTCGACGTCGCATTATGGGCCGAACCCCGGGCTGCGGGGGCCATACTGGCTGTGGAGCAGGCTACGAAGCCTTGGAATGACGGTGTCGCGCAAAGCAGGCGTACCATCCGAGAGATTCGGCAACGTGTTTTGTCGGATGAGAACGCTGCTAGGCTCGCCGCGGCACACCGCATCAAATGGGCTGATGAATTAGAGGCGAAAATCATACAGACAAAATGGGCTTACATTCATGGTGATTTTCACGGCCTCAATATTTTGGCTTCAGATCAAGGAGCTGTCGTCATCATCGACTACGGTGATGTCGGAGACGGGCCTGCTAGCCTCGATCCTATCACTTTAGAGTTAAGCCTAATCTTTCATCCCCAAGGACCGTTTCATCCTCAACGGGCTGATCGAGTGAATTGGCCCACGACAGAACAGGCGATGCGATGGGGCGATTTGGATTTCTATCTTGCAGGCTGTCCCGCCGCCGAGTTTATACGCGAATGTCGCGCCTGGTCTGAGCGTGTTGCGGTCGGCAAGCGTGAGATTTCCGCGTGTGCTTACAGCTATTTGTTACGACAACTCAAATATAACGATGTTGATAAAGCGTTGGCTCTCGCTCTGTTGACTGGTGTTTACGCCCATTTCAATAGCACGTAGTCGAATTTCCAAGAAATTCTTCATCGAATTAGGGATTGCCAGAGTGGAGCGTGGTACCTGACCCAAGGCAATCTACAATCTTGCTTGCATACAGAACGCTCTTAAGCCGCACGGCCGGCACTGGCCAGAAATAGGCCTCACGGGGATAGGCGTGGCGATGTCGTCGCGTGCGTTGCGTATCTGCCTTGCCAGGCTGAGCACCCACGCACGTAGCGCATCGTCATTCTCGATCCGGTGCCGCGTGCCATCGCCACTGACGACGACACCATACGGTGGTCGAGTTCTCAATTCTTCCTCGATCAGCAGGAATTAGACGCCCATCTGCGCCCGATGCCAGGGCCGCACCGTCCGGGCGGATTTCCATTCCTCCGGAATGATCGTGCCCTCGGTTTTGACGAGTCGATCCGGCCTGCCGGCTAGCCCTAGCCGGGCAGAAGTGAGCGTAATCCGGTCGAGCGAAACCGTTTTTCCGCCACCCAGCCCACTCCGACGACGAATCCCACGTCCGGCAAACATCAGCCACAGGCCCAGGAGCAGGACTACAGCTGCGATAGCGGCCACCCAGGGCATTTCCATCACCGGGAGAGCACCAGCCACAGGAGCAGCCCCGGGATTGCCAGGACGGCCATCAGCCGCCCGATGACGATGGAGCCCCCCGCAACCCGCTCCGCCACGGCTTTCAGGTTATGGTGCCGCGTGCCCGCTGCCCGCTCCGCCCGGTTTGCCGCTTCCAGCCCTAGCCCGTATTCCAGACGCCATTGCTCAGGGCAGTAGGCGAAACAGGCGATTTCCGACGCCGAAATCGGACCGTTAGCTACTTTGCTCCCCTTCCTTGGTTTCACGGCCCCATCTTCATGCGCCACGGCTGGTTGCATCCATTCCGACGCTCTTCCAAAGCTCCCGGATCTGGCCGCAGGCGGCCTCGACATCCTTGCGCAGGTTTTTGAATCGCTCCGGCGCCTCGTGTACCTGCCCGGCGAACACATCCACGAGGCGGCAGTGCCGCCGGTCGGCATGGGTCTCGTCGCCGCAGAGATGAGTTTCGGCGAACTGGTGGAGCAGCGTGGCGCTGTACGCCGCCCACTTCTCGGATAAATGACATCGGCGCGGCCAGCGAAGAAGCTTGCTTGCAACCCCTCGCCCGCTGCGTGCAGGAATCCCGTCACAAAGTCCCAAATCAGGCGCTTGGACCAACTACAATCAGTAGAGGGCAGAACCGCGTCGCTCCCTCAGCCGGAACTTGATGTGCCATGGGTATTTACGGCTTGACTCGCCTCAATGTACCTTTCACGTTAGACTCGGTTAAGCCGAAGAACAAGCCGCCCTACGTGTGCCTGCGTGCTTGCATTGATCCGTCGGCCTGCTAACGTCGCGACCGTTGGCGTTTCTCGCGATCAATAACCCTGTGAATGAACTGACTTTACGGCATGGCGATCAAAAAATCCGAACTATATTCCTCCCTTTGGTCAGGCTGCGATGAACTGCGTGGCGGCATGGATGCCAGCCAGTACAAGGATTACGTCCTGGTTCTGCTGTTCATCAAGTATGTCAGCGACAAGTACGCCGGAATTCCCTACGCGCCGATCACGATTCCGGCAGGAGCCGGTTTCAAGGACATGGTTGCGCTCAAGGGCAAGAGCGACATCGGCGACCAGATCAACAAGAAGATCATCCAGCCGCTGGCCAGCGCCAATAAGCTGGCTGACATGCCGGATTTCAACGACGCGGCGAAGCTGGGCAGCGGCAAGGAGATGGTCGATCGGCTGACGAATCTGATCGCCATCTTCGAGGACAAGCGGCTGGATTTCTCGAAAAATCGGGCCGAAGGCGACGACATCCTGGGCGACGCCTACGAATACCTGATGCGGCACTTCGCCACGGAGAGTGGCAAGAGCAAGGGGCAGTTTTACACGCCAGCCGAGGTCAGCCGCATCATCGCCCAAATCCTGAACATCCGGCAGGCGAAAACCGGCCCGTATACGACCGTATACGATCCGACGTGCGGTTCCGGTTCGCTGTTGCTGAAGGTGGCCGACGAAGCCGGCACAGCGGTCACGCTCTACGGCCAGGAGAAAGACTCCGCCACGAGCGGGCTGGCTCGCATGAACATGATCCTGCACAACAACCCCACCGCGCTCATCCACCAGGGCAATACGCTGACCGATCCGAAATACAAGGACGGTGAGGCGCTCAAATCGTTCGACTACGTGGTTGCCAATCCTCCGTTTTCCGACAAGCGCTGGAGCACGGGGCTCGACCCGCTGCATGACCCGTTCGACCGCTTCAAGTCGTTTGGAACACCACCCGCGAAGCAGGGTGATTTCGCCTACCTGCTCCACATCATCCGGTCGCTGAAGAGCACCGGCAAAGGCGCGTGCATCCTACCGCACGGTGTGCTCTTTCGTGGCAATGCCGAGGCCGAAATCCGCCGCAACCTTGTTCGGAAGGGCTACATTAAGGGCATCATCGGCCTGCCGGCCAACCTGTTCTATGGCACGGGCATCCCCGCCTGCATCGTCGTCGTTGATAAGCAGGGCGCCAGCGTCCGCAAGGGGATCTTTCTGATCGACGCCAGCCAGGGTTTCATGAAGGACGGGCCGAAGAACCGCCTGCGTGCCCAGGATCTTCACAAGATCGTCGATGTGTTCAACAGGCAGATCGAGCTGACGCGCTACTCGCGCATGGTGTCGATCGACGAGATCGAGAAAAACGACTTCAACCTCAACCTGCCGCGCTACATCGACAGCCAGACGCCCGAGGACCGGCAGGATATCGAGGCCCACCTGCGCGGCGGAATCCCCGTCGCCGATGTGGATGCGCTCGACGCCTACTGGGCCGTTTGCCCCACGCTCAGAGAGACGCTTTGCCGCCCGAACCGTCCGGGCTACGTCGATCTGGCGGTCGAGAAATCGGCGATCAAGACCGCGATCTACGATCACCCCGAATTCGCCGCCTTCATGGCCGGCATGAATAAGCATTTCGACATCTGGCGCGAAAATAGTGCAATGACGCTGAAGGCGCTCGCGACGGGCTTCCACCCTAAGGACGTGATCGCCGAGATTTCCGAAGGCCTGCTCGCCCATTATGCGGGCAAGCCGCTGATCAACCAGTACGACGTCTATCAGCACCTGATGGATTACTGGGCGGCCGCGATGCAGGACGATTGCTACGCGATCGCCGCCGATGGCTGGAAGGCCGAAACCTACCGCGTCACCGAGACCGACAAGAAGGGCAAGGAAAAAGACAAAGGCTGGGCGTGTGACCTGGTGCCCAAGCCCCTGATCGTCGCGCGGTATTTCGCCGGCGATCAGGCGACGCTCGATGAAATGATAGCGTCGAAAGAAAGCCTAACCAACCAGTTGAACGCCGTCGAGGAAGAGCACAGCGGCGAGGAAGGCGTTTTTGCGGAGATGGAAAAGGTCACGCTCGCCAATGTCCGCGCCCGGCTTAAGGAGCTTGCCAGGGAAGGCGGCGCGTTGTCGGAAGACGAGGAAGGCGTCCTCACCGAATACCTTTCGCTTTGCACGCAGGAAGGCTTGCTGGGTAAGCAAATCGCCGAGGCGGAGAAAAAGCTCGACGCCGCTGCCTACGCCAAATACCGCGAACTGACCGAAGCTGACGTGAAAACGCTGGTCATCGATGACAAGTGGCTGGCTACCCTCGACCGCGACATCCACGGTGAGATGGATCGCATCAGCCAGGGGCTGACCCGCCGCCTCAGAGAGCTTGCCCAACGCTACGATATCCCCCTCCCCGCAGTGACGTTACGCGTTGCGGAATTCGAGGCAAAGGTGAACGGACACCTGGAAAGGATGGGGTTCGCATGGAGCTGACCCCGGCAAATCTTTATGACGAATTGCTCCAGCTAATTGGCACGACGCTGGAAACCGGCCGCAAACAGGCGATCCAGGCCGTCTACGCCCACAACCTCGAAACCTATTGGCGGATTGGCCGGCACGTCGTTGAGTTTGAACAGGGCGGAAAAGCAAAAGCTGACTACGGCGCGGGACTTATCCTACGACTGGCCAAGAATTTATCTCTTCGCCATGGCAGGGGTTTCAGCCTCAGCAATGTCAAGGCGATGCGGCAGTTCTACGTCGCCTACCCAAAAAGCCAGACACCGTCTGGCCTTTTGAGCTGGTCGCATGTGGTCGAGCTGCTGAAGATGGACGATCCGCTCGAACGTGCCTTCTACGAGAAACAAATGGTCCTGGAACGATGGGGGGTGCGTGAGTTGAAGAGGCAGCGGGAAAGCGGCCTCTTCCTGCGTCTCGCCGCCAGCAAGGACAGGGAGGGTGTGCTGCAGCTCGCCTCCCAGGGGCAGATCGTCGAACAGCCGACGGATCTGCTGCGCGAACCCTACATTTTCGAGTTCCTCAAAATTCCCGAAGCCGCCGCACTTTCCGAAGGCGAACTCGAAACCCGGCTGTGCGATCACCTCCAGCAGTTTCTGCTTGAGCTGGGCAAGGGCTTCACTTATGTCGGACGGCAGTACCGCGTCACCATCAACAACACGCATTACCGCGTCGATCTCCTGTTTTACCACCGCATCCTGAGATGCTTCGTGCTGATTGACCTCAAAATCAACGATGTGCAGCACCACGACATCGGCCAGATGAACCTTTATCTCGGCTACTTCGCCGCTGAGGAAAACGTCGAGGGGGACAATCCGCCGATCGGCATCATCCTGACCCGGCACAAGGATGAGCTGCTGGTCGAGTACGCCACCTACGGCATGAACAGCCAGCTCTTCGTCCAGAAGTACCAGCTCTACCTGCCGAACCGCGAGGAACTGCGTCGTGAACTGGAATTGACGCTGGCGGAGTCCAAGGAATGAGCACGCCAGTGAAACCCGGTTACAAGCAAACCGAGGTGGGAGTCATTCCTGTTGATTGGAATGTGAAGCGTGTTGGCTCTCTCGGTGATGTATGCGCGGGAAAAGCGCTGGCTGTGCGGGGAGCGGGGAAGTTACGTCCGTACCTTCGCACGAAGAATGTATTCGACGGTCGCATCGACCTCGACGATGTGCTTGAAATGCCCATGACCGATGCGGAATTCTCACGGTATCGACTCAGATACGGCGACCTCCTGCTGAACGAAGGCCAGAGCCTGGAGCTTGTTGGGCGCTGTGCGATGTACCGTGATGAATACCCCGATCCATGTGCGATACAGAATCAGCTCGTTCGATTTCGAGCGAATGAAGATGTTTCCGCAAGCTTCTGTTCCCACCTCTTTCGACGATGTCAGGGAACAGGCGTGTTCGCCGGTATCGCGTTGCAGACGACCTCGGTAGCACACTTGGGGGTAAGCCGTTTCCAGAACCTCCAATTAGCATGGCCTCGTGACAAGGACGAACAGGAAGATATCGCCGAGGCGTTGAGCGATGCGGATGGCTACATTGAATCGCTGGAGCAGCTAATCGCCAAGAAGCAGCAGATAAAGCAAGGAGCCATGCAAGTATTGCTGACTGGCAAACGCCGCGTGCCGGGCCATGAGATAAAGCCCGGCCTCAAAACAAGCGATATTGGACTGATACCAGAAGACTGGGGTGTTACTAAAATCGGCGATGAGTTCCACATTCAACTCGGAAAAATGCTTGACGCAGAGAAAAACCAAGGAATACCGAAGCCATACTTGGGAAACCGAGCCGTACAATGGGGCCATATCGATTTGGCGGAAATTGGTGAAGTGCCTCTGACGCCATCGGACATGCAACGGTTCCGACTTCGGGATGGTGATTTACTCGTTTGCGAAGGCGGCGAGGTTGGACGCGCCGCAATCTGGCGACAGCCACTCGACGAGTGTTACTACCAAAAGGCCTTGCACCGCCTTAGGCCAATCGGCGGATACAACGTTCGATTTCTACTAAATCTGCTCCAGCTATTTTCCAAAACAGGTGTGTTTGCAAACTATGTAACACAAACTAGCATTGCTCATTTACCGAAGGACAAATTCGAGACCATTCCAATCCCTCTCCCATCTACCGAAGAGCAATCCGCCATCGCCGCAGTCCTCAGCGAAATGGATATGGAAATCGATATAATTGAGGCAAAGTTCGCCAAGGCATGCGACATCAAGCAGGGCATGATGCAAGAGCTTTTGGCCGGTCGTATTCGACTTCGGCATGAGAGGAATGCAATCACAGTTCGGAGGCGACAAAGTGTTTGCTGAATCGTTGCCAGAGGGTTGTCCTCCTGTCCAAGCAACTGAGAAGGCTTCCTTCGTTGGCTATCGGCTTCTGGAATCTACGGCGCCTTGCCCGCGTGATTTCGATTCGCATGCCGCGAAGTGGCCGGATCGATTCGGTAGCAAATGTGGACACTATTCGGTATCCATATTCTCGGAGCGAACCAGCCTAGCTAGGCTGCTCGAAATGCCCGTACACTCAAGTAAGACGATCGGCAAACTCACACTTGGCCCACATAGCGGTAGAGTGCAGCAGACTGGTCAGGATATTTGCCATCACGACTGGTGGCGCTATAGCGATTTCGACGCTGTGGCAGCCTGCGAGGTTGAAGAATGACCAGATATATAAAACTTATAGAGACGTTTCTTTTTTACGACATCCCGCAGGTATTTACTGCCGAGGATCAGGAGAAACGGGTCTACCTTGGCTTCCTGCACGAGGAGCGTGCAGACGGGCCGCTGTTCCTACTGACCGGATTCCCGCAATCAAAGCTCGAATCATTCCGAGCTGGTGTGCTATCCCTGAAGGAGCTGATTCTTGACCTCGATTCAAATGAACGTTGGGTTCTAACTGAGATTCCCGACACGGAAGCTTGGCATCCGATTCAGTCCTATTCAGCAGCAGCGACACCCACGAGCACGCCGCATGAAGCTGCAACCACCTTTGAATCGCCCTTTGAACGCCCAGAGTTTATTGGTAAGCCCGAACGCGCCACGCAAGACCGAGTGATCGGGCTTTTCCGTGATGAACTTGGCTATCGCTATCTCGGCGACTGGTCGGATCGTGACGGCAACAGCAACATCGAAGAATCGCTGCTTACGGCCCATCTCACAAAGTCCGGTTACTCTCCTGCCCAAATCAGCCAGGCGGTGTTTAGGTTGCGCACCGAAGCCGACCATCACGGCCGCAAGCTTTACGGCAATAACCAGGCGGTCTACAGCCTGCTCCGCTACGGCGTGCCGGTGAAGATCGAGGCCGGCAAGGTTACGGAAACCATCCACCTGATCAACTGGAGCGAGCCGGACAAGAACGATTTCGCCGTCGCCGAGGAAGTGACGCTCAAGGGCGGCCACGAGCGCCGGCCCGACCTGGTGCTTTACCTCAACGGCATCGCCGTCGGCGTACTGGAGCTGAAGAAAAGCCGCGTGTCAATTGGCGATGGTATCCGCCAGAGCCTATCCAACCAGTTGCCAGAATTCAACGAGTGGTTTTTCAGCACCGTGCAGCTTGTCCTTGCTGGCAACGATACCGAGGGACTGCAATACGGCACCATCGGCACTCAGGAAAAAATGTTTCTGAAATGGAAGGAAGACGAGGACGACAACAGCCGGTTCAAGCTCGACAAATACCTGCTCAAGCTGTGCAGCAAACACCGCCTGATCGAGCTGCTGCATGATTTCGTGCTTTTCGATGGCGGCGTCAAGAAGCTGCCGCGCATGCATCAGTATTTCGGCATCAAGGAGGCGCAGAAGCGCATCCGATCGCGGGAAGGCGGCATCCTCTGGCACACGCAAGGGTCGGGCAAGAGCATCGTCATGGTGCTGCTCGCCAAATGGATCTTAGAAAATTACCCCGATGCCCGCGTCGCCATCATCACCGACCGCGACGAGCTGGATAAGCAGATCGAGGGCGTATTCAAGGAGGCGGGGGAAGCGATCTACCGCTCCAGCAGCGGCGGCGACCTGATCCGGCAGCTTGGCCAGGCAACGCCGCGCCTGCTCTGCTCCCTGGTGCATAAGTTCGGGCCGAAGGGCGCGAGGAAAACCGACGAGCAGTTCAACGATTTCATCAAGGATCTGGAGGCGAGCCCCAGCTTTGCGCAAGGCGATGTGTTCGTCTTCGTGGACGAATGCCACCGCACGCAAAGCGGCAGGCTCCATCGGGTCATGAAGGCGATGCTGCCCAACGCCATCTTCATTGGCTTCACCGGTACGCCGTTGCTCAAGGCCGACGTCCAGACCAGCCTGGAAGTCTTCGGCCGGTATATCCACACCTACAAATTCAGCGAAGCCGTCAAAGATGAGGTGGTGCTCGACCTGATCTACGAGGCGCGCGACATCGACCAGCGCCTGGGTTCCGAGGACAAGATCGACGCCTGGTTCGAGGCGAAAACCCGGGGGTTGAACGACTGGCAGAAGGACGAGCTGCGCAAGAAATGGGGCACGATGAAAACCGTGCTCAGCTCGAAATCGCGCATGGAGAAAGTCGTCAGCGACATCCTGTTCGATTTCAGTGTCAAGCCGCGCCTGTCGAACGACCGCGGCAACGCCATCCTGGTGGCGTCGAGCATCTATGAGGCGTGCAAGTATTTCAGCCTGTTCCAGAAAACGCCGCTCAAGGGCAAATGCGCCCTGGTCACGTCCTACAACCCGCAAGCCAGGGACGTGACGGAGGAGGAAACCGGGGCCAACAGCGAAACCGACAAGCAGTTCATCTACAACAGCTACCTGGAACTGCTGAAGGATGTCGAGCTTCAGCCAGGTATGACGAAGACGGAAAGCTACGAGGAGCGTGTCAAGGATCTGTTCACGCGCGAGCCGGCGAATATGAAGCTTCTGGTCGTCGTGGACAAGCTACTCACCGGCTTCGATGCACCGCCCTGTACGTATCTCTATATCGACAAGTCGATGCAGGATCACGGCCTCTTCCAGGCGATCTGCCGCACCAACCGGCTTGACGGCGAGGACAAGGACTTCGGCTACGTCGTGGATTACAAGGACCTGTTCAAGAAGGTCGAGAACGCGATCGCCGTTTATACGTCGGAACTCGACCACGGCGCGGAGGGCGCTGCGCCCGAGGTGCTGCTCCAGGATCGGCTGAAAAAGGGCAAGGAAAGGCTCGACGACGCGATTGAGGCGCTGGCGCTCCTCTGTGAGCCGGTGGCGCCGCCGCGCGGGGAGCTGGAGCATATTCACTACTTCTGCGGCAACACCGAGATCGCCACCGATCTGGCAGAACGGGAGCCGCAGCGTTCGCAGCTCTACAAGGCGACGGCGTCCCTCGTGCGTGCCTACGCCAACCTCGCCGACGAGCTGGAAGCCGCCGGCTACGCGGCGGCCGACATTGCCCGCATCAAGGAGCAGCTCCGGCATTACCTGGACCTGCGCGACATCATCCGCAAGGCGAGCGGCGAAAGCCTCGATGCCAAAGCCTATGAAGCGGACATGCGGCACCTGATCGACACTTACATCGAAGCTTCCGAGCCGCGAAAGATCTCGCCGTTCGACGGCATCGGCCTGCTCGACCTGATCGTCAAAACCGGCATCGCCAATGCCATCACCTCGCAACTCGGCGGCCTGAAAGGCAACCAGAACGCCATCGCCGAGGCGATCGAAAACAACGTCCGCAAAACCATCATCCGGCAGCATCTGAGCGATCCCGCCTACTTCGATCGGATGTCGGCCCTCCTGGATGAGATCATCGCCGCACGGCGGGCCAAGGCAATGGAGTACGCGGAATACCTGAATCGCATCGCCGAACTGGCCAAGCGCGTGGGCGGCGGACAGGCGGAGGAAACGCCGGCATCGCTCGACACGCCGGGCAAACGCGCGCTTTTCAGCAATCTCGGCCAGAATGAGGCGCTGGCGCTGAGGATCGATCAAGCAGTCAGGAAGACCCGGCCCGATAGCTGGCGAGGCGTGCAGGCGCGCGAGCAGGTGATCAAGGCGGCGCTCTACGGCGTGCTTCAGGACAGTGACGAAGTCGAGCGGATATTCCTCATCATCAAGGCGCAAAGGGAATACTGATGGCGACGGTGATCCAGCTCGGCGACATCACCGTGGACGTGGTGCTGAAGGACATCCAGAATGTCCATCTCAGCGTCTATCCGCCCGCCGGCCGGGTGCGCATCGCCGCGCCCCGCCGCATGAGCCTGGACACGATCCGCGTCTTCGCCATTTCCAAACTGGGCTGGATCAAGCAGCAGCAGCGAAAGCTCCGCGAGCAGGAGCGCGAAACGCCGCGCGAATACGTCCCCCGCGAAAGCCACTATCTGTGGGGAAACCGCTACCTGCTCCGCGTGGTCGAGCAGGAAGCGCCCGCCGCCCTCGAACTCGGCCACCGGCGGATCACGCTTCGCGTTCGCCCCGGCACCTCCGACGACAAGAAAGCGGCAATCGTCGAGCAGTGGTATCGCGATCAGCTCAGGCAGGCGGTCCCTCCCCTCCTCGCCAAATGGGAGCCCGTCCTGGGCGTGAAGCTGGAGCGGTTCTTCGTCCGGCGCATGAAGACGAAATGGGGAAGCTGTACACACGGCAAATCCACCATCCGCCTGAACACGGAACTTGCCAAGAAGCCGCCCGAATGCCTGGAATACATCGTCGTCCACGAGCTGGCGCATCTTCTGGAGCCGACGCACAACGCCCGCTTCGTGGCGATCATGGATCGCGTCATGCCCCAATGGGCATTCCGCCGCAAGCAGCTCAACCGCCTGCCGGTGCGGCATGAGGAATGGAGTTATTGAAGTCGTGGAATTCCCCCAATCGAATTTAAAATTCTTGCATATTCAACTTGCCTTTGAAACTCGCTCCCGAGACGGTCGCAGAAATGCTAAGCCTCGCCCTTTCATCACCTTTATTGTTCAATTACAATCAAACCACAGGTGATAGACCGTGATGTTAGTGGCTTTCCCTTTGCCATCCGGCCAGTCGAAAGCACGGCGGTGCAAACTGACGT